>CP170191.1:0-4805535 GCA_042434945.1 Enterobacter hormaechei | reverse complement strand
TGGGCGATATCGTCAAAACCACCGTGTTCGTGAAAGATCTGAACGATTTCGCCACCGTTAACGCCACTTATGAAGCGTTCTTCACCGAGCACAACGCCACCTTCCCGGCGCGCTCCTGTGTGGAAGTGGCGCGTCTGCCAAAAGACGTAAAAATTGAAATTGAAGCGATTGCCGTACGTCGCTAATTTATTTCAATAAAGAGAAGGCAGCTCAGGCTGCCTTTTTTATTGCGACCATTTTTACTCTCTCCAGGCAATGACGCATCCCCCACTCCATTAATAGACTGACGCTGCCTTGTTATATTCTAATTAATGGATGAAGAATGAAACTCTCTAAGATCGCGCTGGCCGTTGCCACATTAGCGGTTGCGTCTTCCGCACTTGCACACGGATATATAGAATCCCCCGCCAGCCGCGCTTATATGTGTAAGCTCGGCCAGAATATTGACTGTGGCTCTGTACAATATGAACCGCAGAGCGTAGAAAGGACCTCCGGCTTCCCGACGGGCGCAATGCCGCCTGACGGCCAGCTTGCCAGCGCCGGTATTGCCAGCTACTCCCAGCTTGATAAGCAGAGCCTGAACGCCTGGACCAAAAGCCCCATGACGGCAGGCCCGCATGAATTTGTCTGGCACCATACCGCGCCGCATAAAACCGCCAACTGGCGTTATTACATCACCAAACAAAACTGGGACCCCAATAAACCGCTGACCCGTGACCAGTTCGAATTAACGCCGTTCTGTACTATTAACGGGAATGGTCAGGCACCGTCCATGACAAAATCCATGACCTGTAATGTCCCGGAACGTACGGGCTACCAGGTTATTTATGGCGTGTGGGAAATTGCGGATACCGCAAACAGTTTCTATCAGGCCATTGACGTTGATTTCGGTAACGGCGGCAACGTCACGCCGGACGATACCCCAGCGGTAATATCCCAGTGGAGTAAAACCCTGAGCGGACAGATTGCCGGGAATAACCTGAACGTGGGCGATAAAGTGATTGCACGCTTCTTCGACGCCAACGGGGAAGTTGCCGCCCTGCGTACTGAAATGACCATCGGCTCTTCAGAACAAGGCGACGCTAACCAGTGGTCCTACGATCTGGCGCAGAAGATCAACACCACTCATAGCGATGTCCGCGTCGGTGTGAAAGATGAAGCCGGTGAAATTAGTCCGGTTCACGGCGCCAACAGCGTATTCGTGAAAGACGGCAGCACGCTGAAATCCGTTGCCATCTCTTATGAAGAGCAAAAAGCGCAGGTGAGCGAGACCATCGCCGTTTCCGATCTGCAATACAGCAAAATCGAACATGGCAATGTGATTGTGACCTTCCATGTGAACACGCAGGGTGACGTTAATTTTGAAGCGCACGTGATGAACCACCACGGTGCCGAAAAAGGTTACCTGAAGCAGGATATGAATAACGTCAATCAAAACGTGACCATGACGCTGACTGACGTCACGGCGGGCCACCATATGCTGAAATACTACGCCACCAATAAAGACGGCACGCTGTTCGCGCAGGACGTGCTAAACCTGATGCTGGAAAGCGACGCGGCGGACAGCAGCGGCCCGCATGACTTTATCTTCCCGGACAGCATTGCCTCTTACAAAGCGGGCACCGTGGTGTTACAGCCTAAAAACGGTAAGACCTACGAGTGTAAACCGTTCCCGTATAGCGGCTACTGCGTGCAGTGGAGCAAATACGCGACCCAGTTTGAGCCAGGCGTGGGCGCGCACTGGAGAGAGGCGTGGGTGCTGAAGAACTGAGTTGCCTTCACGCCCGGCGGCACTTCGTTTGCCGGGCCTACACGTCACGTAGGCCCGGTAAGCGTAGCGCCACCGGGCGCATTTGTTACTGATTCCGCGTCGCCCTAAGCAGCGTCTCCAGCGGGTACACCGCCGCAATCACCACCTCGTCCTGGATCGTCGCCGCGTTATCCAGTTCGCTCTGGATCGACGCGATCTCGTTGTCGTCCAGCGTGCCCTGACGCGCCACCAGATCCGTCAGCCTCAGGCCAATCGAGGCCAGTTTATCCATCTCCTGGATCACCGGCTTAATGGCCTTCAGCTGATAGCTGTTTTCACTCAAGGCCAGCGCATCGCTGGTGTTGTTCTGCCAGCGGTTAAAGACGTGGCGCAGCGCGTCGGCGCTTTCCGTGTCTTCCGCGTCGCTCACCAGACGGTCCGCCCATTTATTCATCTGACGCACGGTCGCACTTTCCGCGTTTAGCGCGTCAGCGAGCCGGTTGAGCGGCTCAAACTGATGATAGTTTCCGGCCTGGAACTTAAGATGCTGGCGGGTGTAATACTGCGCCGGTTCAAGCGCCTGGGCGAGAATTTGCAGCGGAAGGGTATCCGCATTGTTGGCGAGGCGCGTGAACTGCACCTGCTGCTGGGTATGCTGCTGTAGTCCAGCCGACACCGTGGACCAACTGTCCATCGCCTGGAGCCGGGTATACATGTTGTCGATGTCGTTGACGTCCTTTGCCGACCATAGCCGCTCCGCCACCGCAAAGGCGCGCGGCCACAGACGGATATCCAGCACCGGCGCGACCACGTTTTCCGCCCACAGCGCGGCTTCACCGCCGAGCAGATTGGCCTCGTTCGCCGGGTCCGGCACCACCGGCGGTATGCCTTTTGGCACCGCGTCCAGACGCGTGCCGTCGATCGGGTAGCGGGCGTTACCCACCAGGAAATAGCCGCTGAGCTTATCGTTCTCAACAGAAACGACCGGACGCGTTTCACCCATCCAGGTATCAACGGTAAACGTTACCTGGTTGTCGTCCCGCCACTGAATGTTATCCACCGCCCGACGCGATTTCCCGGCAAAATCAATAAATCCACGCCACCCGGCATCGCCTTTCACCAGCGTAAAGCTGCCTTCCACCGGCTTGCCTTTCAGACGCGGCATGGAGAAAGCCCAGCTCTGGACGCTGTCGGTGTCCGCTATCACATCCACGCCGTTCAGCCCCTGCGGCACAATTTCATTGCGGTAGTGGTAGGCGGTGGATTGCGGCTGATCGAGGTAGAAACCGGTTGAGAGAATGCCCTTATAACCGTTCTGCGCCACCAGCCCCAGCGCGTCCTGTCCCTGCCAGGACTGGATCAGAATGCTTTTCGGCAGATCGGGATGGTAGATCTCATCCCAGCCAACCATCTGCCGGTGGTGCTTCTCAAGGATCGTCTCCAGCTTGCGGTTGAAATACGCCTGCAACGCGTGGCTGTCCGCCAGTTTGTTGTCGCGCATAAACGTCTGGATCGCAGCGTTCGCTTTCCACTGGCTATCGTCAACCTCATCGCCGCCAATATGCAGATACGGATCCGGGAAGATCGCCGCCAGTTCGCTGACCATCGCGTCGGCAAAGGTATAAGTTGCCTCTTTGGTTGGATCCAGCACCGGCTTCAGCACGCCCCAGTGGCGCTCCATGGCGTAAGGCCCCGGCGCGCTCATCAGCTCCGGGTAGGCGACGGCAATCGCCGAGGCGTGGCCCGGCATATCAATTTCCGGCACCACGCGTATGCCGCGCTCGGCAGCGTAACGCACTATCTCGCGCATCTGCTCCGGGGTGTAGAACAGCCCATCGCTGGCAAGCTGGGTTAATTTTGGATAACGCTTCGAGGTAAAGCGCCAGCCCTGATCGTCCGTCAAATGCCAGTGCAGGACGTTGAGTTTGGCCGCGGCCATGCCGTCGATCTGGCGTTTAATATCCGGAATCGGGAGGAAGTGGCGCGCCGAATCGAGCAGCAGCCCGCGCCACGGGAAGCGCGGCGAATCTTCAATGGTCACCCACGGGATCGAGGTGTTTTCGGCGCCGTTCTGCATCAGCTGAAGCAAGGTTTCCATGGCGCGCAGCGCGCCAAAGCGGGTGTTGGCAGAGATATTTACGCCGTTGGCGTCCACCGTGAGTTTATAGCTCTCATCGCTGTCCGGCAGCGGCTGCGGCTTCACCTTTTTGGCGATGGCGATGCGGATGGTCGGCTTGTCAGGTTTTTCGGCCTGCGGCTGTAGCGTCCAGCCGGTTTGCAGCGCAATGCGCTGGCGCAGGCGGTTGACCGCATCCCCCAGATCGTCGCCGCTGACGCTCACAGAGAGTTGATTGTTAAGCACCAGCGCGCCCTGAGTGGTCGGGCGTTCAACCTTCGCAGGCCAGGGCATTAAGGGAAGGTCACCTGCCGGGGCGGCAAAGGCGGAGGCGCCGAGCATGAGCCCGGCGGTTAAGAGGCTGTACCGTAACATGAATGTTCCTTATCTGACGGGCCAAATACAGGCAAAACATTCTGTTAACATGCGCTCAAATTGTCGTCAAGCGAATGCGCCGACGGAGATCACAGGTTGTTGAATTTGGGAGGAAAGCCAGCTGCCGGGTGGCGGCTTCGCCTTACCGGGCCTACGTTCGGATCGTAGGCCCGGTAAGCGCAGCGCCACCGGGCTTGCCGTTACTGCCATCCATACCGGCGCGCATAGAACCCTTTCACCATCTGCGTCAGCACCATGTAGCCCGCGAGGATCGCCACCAGCCACGGGAAGTAGCTCAGCGGCAGTGCCTGAAGTTGCAGGTAGCTTGCCAGCGGCGAGAACGGCAGCGCGATCCCGAGCGCCATCACAATCCCCGTCATCACAATCAGCGGCCACGCGGCACGGCTCTGGATGAACGGAATACGACGGGTGCGGATCATGTGCACAATCAGCGTCTGAGACAGCAGTCCCACCACGAACCAGCCGGACTGGAACAGCGTCTGGTGTTCTGGCGTATTCGCATGGAACACAAACCACATCAGGCAGAAGGTCAGAATGTCGAAGATAGAGCTGATCGGCCCAAAGAACAGCATAAAGCGCCCCAGATCGGCGGGGTTCCAGCGCTGCGGCTTCTGGATCTGCTCGTCGTCCACGTTATCAAACGGGATCGCCACCTGAGAGACATCGTACATCAGGTTCTGGATCAGCAGGTGCAGCGGCAGCATCGGCAGAAACGGCAGAAACGCGCTCGCCACCAGCACGCTGAAGACGTTGCCGAAGTTGGAGCTGGCGGTCATTTTGATGTATTTGAGCATATTGGCGAAGGTGCGACGCCCTTCGATGACGCCCTCCTCCAGCACCATCAGGCTCTTTTCCAGCAGAATGATATCCGCCGCTTCGCGGGCAATATCCACCGCGCCGTCCACGGAGATACCGATATCCGCCGCACGCAGGGCTGGCGCATCGTTGATGCCGTCGCCCATAAAGCCCACTACGTGCCCTTCGCGACGCAGCAGAGTGACGATGCGCTCTTTATGCATCGGCGTCAGGCGGGCAAACAGCGTGGTGTGTTGGGCAAGCTCGGCCAGCTCATCGTCGGACAGGTGCTCAATGTCGCTCCCCACGACGACGTCGCCCGCGTCCAGGCCGACTTCGTGGCACACTTTGGCCGCCACCAGCTCGCTGTCGCCGGTGAGGATTTTGACGGTGATACCGCTCGCTTTCAGCGCTTTTAGCGCCGGCGCGGTGGTCTCTTTCGGCGGATCGAGGAATGCGATGTAACCTTCGAGGATCAAATCGGATTCATCGATACGCTGGTAGTCACCTTCCCGCGCAGACAGCAACTTGCTGGCTACTGCCACCACGCGCAGCCCCTGACGGTTCAGGTTATCGGTGACGCGTTTGATGCGGCGCAGCATGGTCTCATCCAACGGCACGATCTCGCCGTTATGGCGCACCTGCGTGGAAACATTCAGGATCTCCTGCAATGCCCCTTTGCAGATCAGCTGATGTACGTCCGCCTGCTCGCTGACCACCACCGACATGCGGCGGCGCTCGAAGTCGAACGGGATTTCATCCACCTTCTGCCAGCGACCGGAGAGCGTGCGGGCAGACTCCTCGTCCACCCCTTCCAGCACCGCCACGTCGAGCAGGTTTTTCAGCCCGGTCTGATAGTGACTGTTCAGCCAGGCGCTGTGGAGCACGCGCTCGCTGGTTTTTCCGGCGATGTCGGTGTGGTTCTCCAGCACGATTTTGTCCTGCGTCAGGGTGCCGGTTTTATCGGTGCAAAGGATGTCCATCGCGCCAAAGTTCTGGATGGCGTCGAGGTGTTTAACGATCACCTTTTGTTTAGAGAGTTTGACCGCCCCGCGCGCCAGCGTGGAGGTGACAATCATCGGCAGCATTTCCGGCGTTAAGCCAACGGCCACGGAGAGCGCGAACAGCGCCGCTTCCCACCAGTCGCCTTTGGTGTAGCCGTTGATCAGCAGGACAATCGGCGTCATGACCATCATAAAGCGGATCAGCAGCATGCTGACGCGGCCAATGCCTTTCTGGAACGCATTCGGCTCGCTCTCCTGCTCGCTGACGCGTCCGGCAAGCTGTCCAAACCAGGTATTGCCGCCGGTGGCGGTGACAATCGCCTGCGCGGTGCCGCTAACCACCGTGGTGCCCATAAAGCACAGGGTGTCGCACTCCAGCGGGTTCATCTGCTGCGGATCGCGGGTCCGCGCTACCTTCTCTACGGGCAGGGACTCACCGGTGAGTGACGCCTGCGCGACGAACAGATCCCGCGCCTGGATGACGCGTAAATCCGCCGGGATCATGTCCCCCGCCGCCAGCTTCACCAGATCGCCCGGCACCAGCTGGTCAATGGGAAGCTCAATCCAGGCGTTTTCGCCGAGGTCGTTAATCACGCGCGACACGGTGGCGGTGTTGCTGACCATCGCTTTCAGGGCGTCCGCCGCTTTGGTGGAGCGCGCTTCCTGAATAAAGTTCAGCAGCGTGGAGATGCCCACCATCAGGGCAATCACGCCTGCGGCAAACAGATCTTCAGTGGCGTAAGAGATAATCCCGAGCACCGTCAGCAGCAGGTTGAACGGATTGCGGTAGCAGAGCCACAGGTGGACCCACCAGGGAGAGGGTTTCTGCGCCGGGATCTGGTTATCGCCATGTTCCGCGCGGATTTTTAACACTTCTTGCGCGTTCAGCCCTTCCGGGTGGCCGCCAAAGGCGCGCCAGACTTCATTTTCATCCATCGCCGCCACGTTCAGGCAGCGCTCGGTCAGGGAAGCGGGGATTGCCGCTCCCGCCATGGTGTTGGCATTTGGCAGCGGATCGCGCGCAATCAGGCGATGTGGCAGGTGACGGCTCAGCAGCGCTTGCAGCTGCCGGGTGATATTCTTCAGCATAGTCATTCCCCCGCATCCGCAAAGGCGGACGCAGTTTTCCCGCAGGCGTGGCAAAGCCGTACCTGTCAGGCACTTAATTTATCAAGCAGGAACGTATGAACGTTGCTGCCTCACGCCGGTGAGACAGCAAAAGGCTGGCTTACCGGAAAGAAGGTTTTCTCCTGGTCAGGAGAGGTGTGGGATCGGGATCCATGTGGCCTCCGGTAAGTAAAAAGTTGGGTATCGGCACGCAGTATAGTGATTTATCCATACCGTTTGTGACTAATCGGGCGGTATTATAACGCCCTGCAAATAAACCGAACGTAAACCAGACTTTGCCCATAGCGAATTCGCAGGATAGCATTAGGCTCAATTGATTATTTTATCGTTGTTACAGGGAATACAGCATGCAGAACCGCCTTACGATTAAAGATATCGCGCGTTTAAGCGGCGTGGGGAAATCGACTGTCTCACGCGTGCTGAACAACGAAAGCGGTGTCAGCGAGCGCACACGCGAGCGCGTCGAGGCGGTGATGAATCAGCACGGTTTTTCCCCTTCCCGCTCCGCGCGCGCCATGCGCGGGCAGAGCGATAAAGTGGTCGCCATTATTGTCTCGCGTCTGGATTCCCTCTCCGAAAACCTCGCCGTACAGACGATGCTGCCCGCGTTCTACGAGCAGGGCTACGATCCGATCATGATGGAGAGCAAGTTCTCCGCGCAAATGGTGGAGGAGCATCTCGGCATGCTTCAGCGCCGTAATATTGATGGGGTGGTGCTGTTCGGATTTACCGGCCTAAAAGAGGACGTGCTTAAACCCTGGCAGCCGTCACTGGTGCTGCTGGCGCGCGACGCCAGCGGGTTTGCCTCTGTCTGTTACGATGACGAAGGGGCGATCGTGATCCTGATGCAGCGCCTGTATGAACAGGGCCATCGGCATATTAGCTATCTCGGCGTGCCGCATGCCGACATCACCACCGGCAAGCGTCGCCACGAAGCGTACCTGGCGTTTTGTAAAAAACACAATCTCCCCGCCGTGGCCGCGCTGCCCGGTCTGGGTATGAAACAGGGATATGAACAGGTCGCCAGCGTGCTGACGTCACAAACCACCGCCCTGGTATGCGCCACCGATACCCTTGCATTGGGTGCGAGCAAATATTTGCAGGAGCAGCGCATCGGGGAACTGCAATTAGCGAGCGTGGGAAGCACGCCGCTGATGAAGTTCTTACACCCGGAGATTATCAGCGTTGATCCGGGTTACGCCGAGTCTGGCCGGCAGGCTGCCGCGCAGCTGATCGAGCAAATTACCGGGCGAACCGAGCCCCGTCAGATCGTTATCCCAGCCCATCTCTCATAATTCTTTTGAATAGATTATTGTGATCTTCGCCCGATTTCGGGAACGTTCCCATTTTCGCCGTCACGTTGAAGGAGTAGGCTTGCGCACAGGTCATAACCCCTATCACCATCTGTCATGAGGTTTCATGATGAGTAAAGTCAAACAAACAGATATCGATCAGCTGATCGTCCTGGTCGGCGGACGCGATAACATCGCCACTGTCAGCCATTGCATTACCCGCCTGCGCTTCGTGCTTAACGATCCGGCCAAAGCCAACCCGAAGGCCATTGAAGAGCTTTCTATGGTTAAAGGCTGCTTCACCAACGCCGGGCAGTTTCAGGTGGTGGTTGGTACCGAAGTGGGCGATTACTATCAGGCTCTGCTGGCGACTACCGGGCACTCTTCCGCCGATAAAGAGCAGGCGAAGAAGGCCGCGCGCCAGAATATGAAATGGCATGAGCAGCTGATTTCCCATTTTGCGGAGATCTTCTTCCCGCTGCTGCCAGCGCTGATCAGCGGGGGCTTAATTCTGGGCTTCCGTAACGTCATCGGCGATGTGCCAATGAGCGACGGCAAAACCCTGGCGCAGATGTACCCGGCGCTGCAAAGCATCTATGACTTCCTGTGGCTGATTGGCGAAGCGATCTTCTTCTATCTGCCAGTCGGGATCTGCTGGTCCGCGGTGCGCAAGATGGGCGGAACGCCAATTCTCGGTATCGTGCTCGGCGTGACGCTGGTCTCTCCGCAGTTAATGAACGCTTACTTACTTGGTCAGCAAACGCCAGAGGTGTGGAACTTTGGCCTGTTTACCATCGCCAAAGTGGGCTATCAGGCGCAGGTGATCCCGGCATTGCTGGCGGGCCTGGCGCTGGGCTTTATTGAGACGCGCCTGAAGCGCATCGTGCCGGATTACCTCTATCTGGTTGTGGTCCCGGTCTGCTCGCTGATCCTGGCGGTGTTCCTGGCGCACGCCTTTATCGGTCCGTTTGGCCGCATGATTGGCGACGGCGTGGCCTTCGCGGTCCGTCACCTGATGACCGGCAGCTTCGCGCCAATCGGTGCCGCGCTGTTTGGCTTCCTCTACGCTCCGCTGGTGATCACCGGCGTGCACCAGACCACGCTGGCGATTGATATGCAGATGATCCAGAGCCTCGGCGGTACGCCTGTCTGGCCGATCATCGCCCTGTCTAACATTGCGCAGGCCTCGGCGGTAACCGGCATCATCATCGTCAGCCGTAAGCACAACGAGCGAGAGATCTCCGTTCCGGCTGCCATCTCCGCTTACCTCGGCGTCACTGAACCGGCGATGTACGGTATCAACCTGAAATACCGCTTCCCGATGCTCTGCGCGATGATCGGCTCCGGCCTGGCGGGCTTGCTGTGCGGCCTGAACAGCGTGATGGCGAACGGGATTGGCGTCGGCGGCCTGCCGGGTATCCTCTCCATTCAGCCCGCGTTCTGGCAGGTATTTGCGCTGGCGATGGCGGTGGCGATTATCATCCCAATGGCGCTGACTACTGTGGTTTACCAGCGTAAGTTCCGTCAGGGCACGTTGCAGATTGTTTAATTCTCTCTTTCGGGGCGCAGTTGCGCCCCTTCGCATTTGCAGGAACGTACTATGAATACCCTTCCTCACTGGTGGCAGAACGGCGTCATCTATCAGATTTACCCAAAGAGTTTCCAGGACACCACCGGCAGCGGCACGGGCGATCTGCGCGGCGTAACGCAGCGCCTGGACTACCTGAAAACCCTCGGCATTGACGCCATCTGGCTGACGCCGTTTTATATCTCCCCGCAGGTGGATAACGGTTACGACGTGGCGAACTACACTGCCATCGATCCGACCTACGGCACGCTGGACGACTTTGACGAGCTGGTTGCCCGGGCGCATGAACGCGGCATCCGCATCGTGCTGGATATGGTCTTTAACCACACGTCCACGCAGCACG
The DNA here is from genome assembly GCA_042434945.1 of Enterobacter hormaechei. Classification (GTDB taxonomy): domain Bacteria; phylum Pseudomonadota; class Gammaproteobacteria; order Enterobacterales; family Enterobacteriaceae; genus Escherichia; species Escherichia hormaechei_A. The sequence continues at coordinate 4,795,123 of CP170191.1, read as the reverse complement.
CCTGGTTCCGTGAGTCGCTGGATAAAGCGAGTCCGTACCGCCAGTTCTATATCTGGCGCGACGGTACGCCGGATACGCTTCCCAACAACTGGCGCTCCAAATTTGGCGGCAACGCCTGGCGCTGGCACGCCGAAAGCGAGCAGTATTATCTGCACCTGTTCGCACCGGAGCAGGCGGATCTCAACTGGGAAAACCCGGCGGTGCGCGCCGAGCTGAAAAAAGTGTGCGAGTTCTGGGCCGATCGCGGCGTGGACGGCTTGCGTCTGGACGTGATTAACCTGATTTCAAAAGATCAGGATTTCCCGGACGATACCCTCGGCGACGGTCGCCGCTTCTACACTGACGGGCCGCGCATCCACGAATATCTTCAGGAGATGAGCCGCGACGTCTTTACGCCGCGTAATCTGATGACGGTGGGCGAGATGTCCTCCACCTCGCTGGAGAACTGCCAACAGTACGCGTCTCTTGACGGCCGCGAGCTGTCGATGACCTTTAACTTCCACCACCTCAAGGTAGACTACCCCGGCGGCGAAAAATGGACGAAGGCGAAGCCGGACTTTGTGGCGCTAAAAACCCTTTTCCGCCACTGGCAGCAGGGGATGCACAACAAAGCCTGGAACGCGCTGTTCTGGTGTAACCATGACCAGCCGCGCATCGTGTCGCGCTTTGGTGACGAAGGGGAACACCGCGTGGCGGCGGCGAAAATGCTCGGCATGGTGCTGCACGGGATGCAGGGCACGCCGTATATCTACCAGGGTGAAGAGCTGGGTATGACCAACCCGCATTTCAGCCGTATCACCGACTACCGCGACGTGGAAAGCCTGAACATGTTCGCCGAACAGCGGGCTAACGGTCGCGATACGGATGAACTACTGGCGATTCTGGCGAGTAAGTCACGCGATAATGGCCGCACGCCGATGCAGTGGGACGCCTCGCATAATGCGGGCTTTACCGAGGCCGAGCCGTGGATTGGCGTCTGCGACAACTACGAAACCGTGAACGCCCGCGCGGCGCTGGACGACCCCGATTCGGTGTTTTACACCTATCAGACGCTGATTCGCCTGCGCAAAACCTTGTCGGTACTGACGTGGGGAGACTATGAAGATTTGCTTCCGGATCACCCTTCCCTGTGGTGCTACCGCCGCCAGTGGCAAGGACAAACGCTGATGGTGGTGGCGAACCTGAGCCACGCGCGCCAGCAGTGGCAGCCCGCCCCCGTAGAGGGAGCATGGCGGGTGGCACTCAGCAACTATGAAGAGGTTCCCTTCCGACCCGATACGTTGCTATTGCGCCCGTTTGAAGCTATCTGGTGGGTGCAGGAATAAACCTCAGGAGATACAGCATGCTGTATCTCTTTTTTTATGTTTAGCGATACGCTAAATGTACGACGATAACTTTTACAATATGGCGCACTCAAAATAAAAATAGCCTGCCAATTAAATAACCTCGGCAGGATATTATGAAAAAGATAATTATTAAAGCAACGTGTATTAGCGCATTATTATTGAGCACACAGGGATGGTGCGGGAATACGTCCGTCGACCTTCGCTTTGGTCATAATACGCGCTCAGACGTAAATGATTCACGCATTAAGGTCATGCATCAGGCGAATAACGGTTTTTACTTCTCCGTTGAAGCCGCACAAAACCATAATGATACGTTTTTTGGTGATACCGACAGATATAATCCCGACGACAAGGGGTTAACGGAAGCGGCACAGGAAATCGAAACGCGCTGGCGTTTTGATCTGGGAAATGGTTTCGCCGTTGCACCTGGCATGGTGACGGTTTTCACCGCCAGCAATACACATTACCGCCCCTTCATTCAGGGCTGGAAAGCCTTCGATAACGGTCTGAATCTCTCCGCCCGTTACCGCTATAACACCGTCAATGACGCGCACAGCGATAAAGAACTCGACGGCAGCGGTTATACTCGCCGCCAGTCACACCAATTCGACATTTGGTTCGCGTATAACATCGGCAAATTCGGTATGTCCTATAACCCGCGCTTCCGCTGGCAGGATAACGTCGATCAGGGAACCGGGGATGACACCTACTGGGAGCATACCGTCGCGTTCAACTACAAGCTCGACGATGGCTGGACGCCATACGTCGAACTGGTTTCACTGGATAAAACGTACATCAATAATGACGGCAACCATGAAAATGATTATGCCGTACGTCTGGGAATAGTGAAGCAGCTCTGACGGCCTGACTACACCGTATCGTGCTGTAGCAGCCTACAGCCGATACGGTCCACGGCGCTTAACAGTTCAAGCTGCCCTTCCCGCTGATACAGCGAAACCGCATTAATGTCGATTGGTAACGGCCAGCATAGCGTTGAGATCGACGCCAGTGTCGACCCCTGACGGGTAATCGCAATAATCTTCAACCCTTTGCGCAGCGCGTTACGCGCCATTTCAATCAGCGACTGCGTCTCCCCGGATTTACTGATCAACACCAGCGTCCCCTTCGATACGCGTGTCAACTGGTGCATGTCATTCAAAATAAGGTGCGGCAGGCTCGCCAGCGACAAAAAGCGCGACAGGTAGTTGAGGCTGGTGAGCGAGGCTCCCCGTGCGTAAAGATAGATATGGCTGGAATGCGTAAGCAACCTGGACACGTCTGTCACAATATTATCCGGCTGCGGCCCCACGTCGGGTGTAGCAGGTGCAGGTGTAAAATGGTCGCGTAAAAAACGGTACCGAAGCTCGGTATAGCTTTTATAGCCCATTTTTTTACATACACGATTAACGGATGTTGTCGTGGTAAAGGTATCACGGGCAATCTCTTTTGCCGATATATTAGAAATATTACACGCATGATGCTGAATGTATTCAAATATCAAACGTTCACTTCCCTGGAATGAATTCATCTATTACGCCCCGTTTAATCCCGAGATGATATTAACACAACAGAGAAATAGTCTCTGGAAGGCGCTTCACACATTGCATTTACGCGTATCACGATACGTAATTAGTATTAGCAAACATTAAAAACTGTTTTAGGTTCTCTTTATACTTCCCCTGTTTTCACATCCAGGGAATTATGACAATGACGAAACAAAAAGTTGTCGCGGTAACGGCCTGCCCGACAGGTATCGCACACACCTTTATGGCGGCGAATAAAATTATTGCATGGGCTAACGAGCACAATATCGAGGTAAAGGTCGAAACGCAGGGCAGCGACGGCGTTAAAAACCGCTTAACAAAACAGGATATCGCCTCCGCCACGGCCATTATTCTGGCAACCGACGTTCCCATTCAGGATGCCGAGCGTTTTGAAAACATTCCTCACCTTCAAACCCGCACACAAGAGCTGATCAAACATACCGATCGCTATCTGCGTCAGGCGCTGGCAAAGGAAAAAAACGTCACCACTGTCGCACAAGAAGACGATCTTCAGCGTTCGGCTTACCAGATTTTTATTGGCCATATTATGACAGCCATCAGCTATATGCTGCCGGTGGTGGTGATGGGCGGGCTGATGATGGCGACGGCCAAAATAACCGGGCAGTTTATTAACATCGAACATTCGCCGTTCAGCGTGCTGGATAAAGTGGGCTTTATGACCATTAAGTTCATGTATCCCGTTTTTGCGATGTATCTGGCGTTTTCCATTGCCGGTAAACCGGCACTCATCCCCGGTCTTATTGGCGGCATCATGTCAGACGAAGTCTATAAGCGCTTCTTTGATATCGAAGGCTTTATGCCATCTGGCTTTTTCGGCGCCATTGGTATCGGCTTTTTTGTGGGCTATCTGGTGCGCTGGCTCAATGATTCGATTCACGTCCGCCAGCAGCTCACCACCATTAAAACCATGCTGCTCGTCCCGCTGATCACCGGCATTACGCTGGTGATGGTCATGGAATATTTGATTAACCCGATTTTTGGCTCGCTTAACCAGCTGATGGTGGTCTTTTTTACCTCGGCAGGTGACACCGGGCGCGGGTTCTATTCCGCGATGATTGCCGCGGGCACCGCGTTCGACCTGGGCGGTCCGGTCAACAAGGCGGCAGGCTCGGTCGCGCTCGGCCTGAATGGCATGAGCGAGACGTTTGATTTAACCGCCCGCGAACTCTCCATCGTGATCCCCTCCATTGGCGTCGGCTTTGCTGCGTTCCTCAACGGCCGCTTTGGATTACCGGATGTCTTTAGCCAGGAAGAGAAAACCGTCGGTAGCACCTCGTTGTTGCTGGGCGTGATTGGGATCTCCGAAGGCGCGATCCCGTTCATCCTGAAAAACCCACGTCTGATCCCGGTGTTCATGACCGGTGCCGTCGCCGGCTCGCTGGTCGCCATTACCCTTGGCGTGAAGCAGACGCTGCCTCTGCCAGCCGTCTGGGGCTGGCCGCTGGCAACCAACGTGGCGGGCTACCTGGCGAGCGTCTTTATTGGCGCACTGATTTGCGCCCTGGGCGTGCTCTATGTCAGCCCAAAGAACGCCAGATAAGGGGAACGTCATGAATCAGATCCACGTCATTGCCCATACGCACTGGGATCAGGAGTGGTATTTCACCCGTCAGGACAGCATGGTGCTGGCGTCATATAATTTTGCGGACGTCATCAACACGCTGGAGCAGGACTCCGCTTACACCTGCTATCACCTTGACGGACAGATGGCGGTAGTGGAGGACTTTCTCGCCATCAATCCTGATTATCGCGCCAGGCTGGAAAAGCTGGTCAGAGAAAAAAGGATCTTCGTAGGGCCATGGTATACCCAGACGGACACCTACAACGTGCATGGCGAATCGATTATCCGCAACCTGAAGTACGGCATTTTTTCTGCCCGGACGCTGGGGCATGCGATGCAGGTTGGGTATCTTCCGGATACCTTTGGCCACAATGCGCAAATGCCCACGATCTTGCAGGGCTGCAATATCGACAATATCGTCTTCTGGCGCGGTATCGATCACGACAGGCACGCCAAAAGCAGCCAGTTCCTCTGGCGCGCACCCTCAGGTGCGACCGTCATCGCCTGTGCGATGGCGCTCGGTTATGGCGCGGCTAAAAACATGCGTTCGGAAGCCTCCCATCTCCGGGGAAAAATCTACCCGATGACCACACTTTTGCGTTCACGGGCCGGTCTAAACGACCTGCTCCTGCCCTGCGGCGGCGATCAGGTCAGCATCGACCCGGCGCTGCCGAAAATCCTGGAGGTCGCCAGCGCACAGTCCCCGGATCAGGACCGTTACTTCATCAGCTCTCTGGAGCGTTATGTAGAAACCCTTCGCGCGCAGCGTGAACAGTTTGAGCTCCTGGAAGGGGAGCTGAAATCGCCGCGCTACACCCGCATCCATAAAACGATCGGCTCCGTGCGCTACGACATCAAAAAGAAAAACGATGAGGTTGAACAGTTCATCCTGCGACAGCTGGAGCCGACAATCGCAATGGCGCGTCACCAGGGGATTCCGGTCAACCTCGCGGTAGTCGACACCCTCTGGAAAAAGCTGTTGCGAAACCATGCCCACGATTCCATTGGCGGCTGTAATAGCGATGCCACCAACCGCGACATTCTGCATCGACTGGAACAAACCGAACAGCTGTGCCATAGCCTGTGGAATCTGGTGGTGAAAACCCTGGCCGCCGCCTGCGTTCAGGATGGCGACCTGCTGATCTTTAACCCGCTAGCTACCCCAACGCAGCGCGTGGTGATAACCACCCTGTATAGCCGGGCGGATAATATCGCCCTGACGCATCAGGGGCAGCCCATCCCTTTCGACGTCCTGGAAAGAGACATTCTGCCCGGCGGAACGGCGATCTCCCTTACCGCCGAGGGCGAGTGCGAGACGCCCCTTCTCCCTTATTACCGCTGGCACGTTGCGGTAAAGACACCGGTTCTGCCGCCGATCGGCTATCTCACCGTTAACGTTGAAGAAGACCCTGCGCCTTTCCTGGCGTCTGAAAAGATAAAGGGCAGCGAGATTGAGAATGCGCATTATCGACTGTCGCTGGATGCCGGAACGCTTACCCTGCATGACAAACGCAGCGGCAGACGTATCCCCTCTTTCTTTACCTTTGAAGACTGCGTGGACGCGGGCGACAGCTACGATTTTTCGCCGCTTGCGGGCGACGCGCCGACGCGCTGTTCGCATTTTACGCTCGTCGACGGCGTAAAAACGCCGCTTGTCGAAAAGCTGACCGTCAAGGCCACAATGCGTCTTCCGCAGGATCTCGCCAGCCGTCAGGATACGGCCCGAACGCCGTTATCCATTCGTCTGGTCTGCGAATTACGCCACGACGATCCGAATCTGTATGTCGAGGCTTCGCTGGAAAACAGCCACTGCGATCACCGGCTACGTTTACTGATCGGCAGCGATGTTCACACCCGTCACGCTATCGCCTCACAGCCCTTCGCAATCATCCAGCGCGAAACGGGATATGACGGTGAACACTGGCAAGAACGCTATCGCGAGAAGCCCGTGGATATCGAAACCAGCGAGGGCATTATCGCTGTCACGGAACCGGGTAAAGCGCTGGTTGTGACTAGCCGTGGCATGAAAGAATTTCAGATTATCGGCAGCGAACCCGCTGCTATTGCCCTGACGATGTTTAAATCGACGGGCGTGCTCGGACGCAGCGATCTCGAATGGCGACCGGGTCGGGCCTCCGGCATCAATAATACGGTGGTTGAGACTCCTGATGCCCAGTTGCTGAAACCGTTGCGCTTTTCATTCACCGTCGCACTGGCCGACAACGCCGACCACCTCACGCTGCGCCAGCTGGAAAATCAGGCGGTTGGACAGCCCTTCACCTACCAACGGCAAACGCTACACACGCTCGATCACCGTCTTGAGCGCTTTTCGTTGCGTCTGCCCGAGCGCAGGCTTCCGGCAGAGTTCTCGCTACTGACCGTGCCGGAGCCGCTCATCCTTTCCGCTCTGCCCCATGCGCAGCTGCTGCATGGCACCGTCTTACGCGTATTTAACGCCGGGACACAACCGGCTCCCGTCCCGGAAAGTCTGGCAGTGTTACGGCAGATCAACTATCTGGAAGAGCCGATGCAACCGGTAACGGCGATCCTCCCCTCCGCAACCTGCGATTTTTTGATTGAGGCTTAATATGAACTTGCTGGCATTGACGCATCCCGATCTGGTGTTTATCAACCCGCCCCAACGCACGCCGGAAGCAGTGATCCGCTTGCTCACCGAGCCGCTCGCCAGGCGGAATGTCATCAACGATCGAGAGGCATTTATCGAAAGCGTTTTACAACGTGAAAGTGAAGGCCCTACCGCGCTGGGTGAAGCGCTCGCTGTCCCGCACGGTAAAACCGAGGCGGTGCAACAGGCGGCATTTTGTCTGGCGCTCTTTGACGATCCGATATGCTGGCCGGGGCTGGAGGGTGATGAAGAGGTGAGGATGGTTTTCCTGCTCGCCATTCCGCCAGCGGAAGCAGGCAGTACGCATATGCACCTGCTGACGACGCTGACCAGCAGACTCACGGATGAGCGGGTGCGTGAGCAATTGCTGGCGGCGCGTACGCGGGAAGAGGCGATGTCTGCGCTGAGTAATGAAGGTTCTCAAAAACAGGACGATGCCCCCGAAAGCTCTCTTCTCATCCCGTTGGTACTGGGCTGCATCGTTACCGTAGCCTTTTTGCAGGCAGGGTTGAGCTGGGCCTGCGGGGTGAGTTAATCGAGCAGCGCTCAGCACAGGCTCTGCTGAGCGCTTGTTTTTGTTGAATAATTAATCAGATTTTTCCTTCGAGTCTTTACAATTGCCCCAGCGCCCGCCGTTTGTACTCTCGTCTTTTTACTTTGTTCTGCATCAAAAAAATCGCAAACTTGTTTGATGCAAATCACTATATGTAGCACTTAAAATGCACGCCGACCCAACATCTTGTATTTATCGTCTACTATTCCAACAACAAGACGGCGCGAACGCTGGCCGGAATTGTGGATAACACGAGCTGGGCACGCGGGAAGTCTTTGCCGCGGCGAGGAATACGTCCGGTGAATACTTCTCCACCTTTGTGGATAACCTGTTCTTAAAAATATGGAGCGATCATGACACCGCATGTGATGAAACGAGACGGCTGCAAAGTGCCGTTTAAATCAGAGCGCATCAAAGAAGCGATTCTGCGTGCAGCTAAAGCAGCGGAAGTCGATGATGCCGATTATTGCGCCACTGTTGCCGCGGTTGTCAGCGAGCAGATGCAGGGCCGCAACCAGGTGGATATCAACGAGATCCAGACCGCAGTTGAAAACCAGCTGATGTCGGGTCCATACAAACAACTGGCTCGTGCTTACATCGAGTACCGTCACGATCGCGACATTGAACGTGAAAAACGCGGTCGCCTGAACCAGGAGATCCGTGGTCTGGTCGAGCAGACCAACGCCTCGTTACTCAACGAAAACGCCAACAAAGACAGCAAGGTGATTCCAACCCAGCGCGACCTGCTGGCCGGGATCGTGGCTAAACACTATGCACGCCAGCACCTGCTGCCGCGTGACGTGGTGCAGGCACATGAGCGTGGCGATATTCACTATCACGATCTCGATTACTCGCCGTTCTTCCCGATGTTCAACTGCATGTTGATCGACCTGAAAGGCATGCTGACCCAGGGCTTTAAAATGGGGAACGCCGAGATTGAACCGCCGAAGTCGATCTCTACGGCAACCGCGGTAACTGCGCAGATTATTGCTCAGGTCGCCAGCCATATTTATGGCGGCACCACCATTAACCGTATCGATGAAGTGCTGGCACCGTTTGTCACCGCCAGCTACAACAAACATCGCAAGACCGCAGAAGAGTGGAACATCCCGGACGCCGAAGGCTACGCTAACTCTCGTACCATTAAAGAGTGCTACGATGCCTTCCAGTCGCTGGAGTACGAAGTAAACACCCTGCACACCGCCAACGGTCAGACGCCGTTTGTAACCTTTGGTTTTGGCCTGGGCACCAGCTGGGAATCGCGCCTGATTCAGGAATCGATCCTGCGTAACCGTATCGCAGGCCTCGGTAAAAACCGTAAAACTGCGGTGTTCCCGAAACTGGTGTTTGCGATTCGCGATGGCCTGAACCATAAAAAAGGCGATCCGAACTACGACATCAAACAGCTGGCGCTGGAGTGCGCAAGCAAGCGCATGTATCCGGATATCCTGAACTACGATCAGGTAGTGAAAGTCACCGGTTCGTTTAAAACCCCGATGGGCTGCCGCAGCTTCCTCGGCGTGTGGGAAAATGAAAACGGCGAGCAGATCCACGATGGTCGTAACAACCTCGGCGTGATCAGCCTGAACCTGCCGCGTATTGCTCTGGAAGCAAAAGGCGATGAAGCCACCTTCTGGAAGCTGCTGGATGAACGTCTGGTGCTGGCACGTAAGGCGCTGATGACCCGTATCGCTCGTCTCGAAGGCGTGAAAGCGCGCGTGGCCCCGATCCTCTATATGGAAGGTGCTTGTGGCGTGCGTCTGAATGCTGACGATGATGTTTCTGAAATCTTCAAAAACGGTCGTGCGTCTATTTCGCTGGGTTACATCGGCATCCACGAAACCATTAACGCGCTGTTCGGCGGCGAGCATGTATATGACAACGAGCAGCTTCGCGCGAAAGGTATCGCCATTGTTGAACGTCTGCGTCAGGCAGTGGATCAGTGGAAAGAAGAAACGGGTTATGGTTTCAGTCTCTACAGCACGCCGAGTGAAAACCTGTGCGACCGCTTCTGCCGTCTCGATACTGCTGAGTTTGGCGTGGTGCCGGGCGTGACCGATAAAGGTTACTACACCAACAGTTTCCACCTCGATGTGGAGAAGAAGGTGAACCCGTACGACAAGATCGACTTTGAAGCGCCTTACCCGCCGCTGGCGAACGGTGGTTTCATTTGCTACGGCGAGTATCCAAACATTCAGCACAACCTGAAGGCGCTGGAAGATGTCTGGGATTACAGCTATCAGCATGTACCGTATTACGGCACCAATACACCGATTGATGAGTGCTACGAGTGTGGCTTTACCGGTGAGTTCGAGTGCACCAGCAAAGGCTTCACTTGCCCGAAATGTGGTAACCATGACGCCTCCCGTGTGTCGGTAACTCGCCGCGTGTGCGGATATTTAGGTAGCCCGGATGCACGTCCGTTTAACGCTGGTAAGCAGGAAGAAGTTAAGCGCCGCGTTAAACATTTGGGGAATGGGCAGATAGGTTAATCCGCTGCCACGTTAATGCCCGGTGGCGCTGCGCTTACCGGGCCTACGGACCGCTCTCTTTTGTAGGCCGGGTAAGCGCAGCGCCACCCGGCGTGGTTATTCGCTATGAACTATCACCAGTACTACCCCGTCGACATCGTCAACGGCCCCGGCACCCGCTGTACCCTGTTTGTATCAGGCTGCGTTCACGAGTGCCCCGGCTGCTACAACAAAAGCACCTGGCGCCTGAACTCGGGTATGCCGTTTACCGCTGAGATGGAAGACCGCATCATCAACGACCTGAACGACACGCGCATCAAACGCCAGGGGATCTCGCTCTCCGGCGGCGACCCGCTCCATCCGAAAAACGTGCCGGTGATCCTGAAGCTGGTAAAACGCATCCGCCGCGAGTGCGCAGGAAAAGACATCTGGGTCTGGACGGGCTATAAGCTGGATGAACTAAATGCGCAGCAGATGGAAGTGGTGGATCTGATTAACGTCCTGGTCGACGGCAAGTTCGTGCAGGATCTAAAAGATCCTATGCTTATCTGGCGCGGCAGCAGCAACCAGGTTGTGCATCATCTGCGTTGAATGAAGGCGGATATCCTCTGTCCGCCTGAACGTCAAAACCGACTCAAACTCTCCATCGCCTCAGCCTTAAACGCCGCAAAATTCTCGCACTGGCACAGGCGCGCCATCGCGCGTTCACGCAGGAAGGTGACAAAGATGTCGTAAATCGCCATTGCCTCTTCGTACTCGCTTTTGCTGATGGCGAGCAGGAAGATGACATGGGCGGTTTCATCTCCCCACTGAATGCCCTGCGGCGCCAGCACGGTGTAGACCACCGTTTTTTGCGCCAGCAGCCCGAGGGAGTGCGGCAGCGCGATGCCGTCGCCGAGCATGGTGCTGACGATGGCTTCACGCTCGATAACCGATTCCAGAAACTCCGCGCCGACAAAACCTTCCCCTTCAAGCTGCCCGCACAGTTCGCGGAACAGCGTTTGCTGGTCGACAGGCTTGTCGAGAATGCGGAAATGGGCCGCGTCGAAGTATTTTTCCAGCATCCACGGGCGGGTGCGATCCACCAGCACCAGCTTGCCGATCTGCTCCAACTGATAATCGGTCGGGAACGGGGCGATCATCACCACCGGTTTGGATTTTTCGCTCACGCGGGCGGTGGAGATCACGAAGTCTTCGCCAATGGCATCGGCAAGCTCGTACTCACGAAGGGTGAGCGTGCGCGTCACCTCAATCTGCGGATATTTACGCTGAAGTACCGCCTCGATCATGCGAACCATCGCGTTACCGGCGTCGCACACCAGCAGCACCCGCGGCTGGCGCTGGTAGCCGATATTGTAATGGCGCTCCAGCCCGACGCCGATATGCAGCACCAGAAAACCAATTTCGTTTTCGCTGATCACATACGGGGTGTATTTGCCCCAGCTCGACACCGCCGCGAGGGTCATATCCCACGCCATCGGGTAGTGCTGCTTGATGTTATCCAGCAGCGGATTGGGGATCATGATTTGATACCGCACGCGGGTAATCATGGTTTTGATGTGCGTGAGCAGATCTGCATGCAGTTGCTCATCGCTCAGCAGGTTGTAGTTATAGTGGGTGTTGATGTAGCGCAGAATGTAGTTAACCAGCGCTTCATCGTCGTCGGCGTTAATCGCGCTGGGGGCGATCTCCTGGATCTGCCGCGCCGCAATGTGCACGCACAGCCAGCTCTCTTCTGACGGCGAAAGCGCTTTGCCCGCCAGCTCCTGGATAGCCACCGCGATATCTTTCGCCGCCTCACGCACGTTCTCTTCTACGTCTTCGGCGTGGAATTCCGGCAGCGGATACCCCTCGCTGATGCGCCGCACCGACACCGCGCAGTACAGGCGCAGGAACAGCTCGCCTTCATCGGTCAGGCGAATGTGATGGCGCGTCAGCGCATCGTGCAGCACCGGCACCATCTTTTCCGCCACCCCCGCATTCAGCGCCACGTCGGTCACCAGCGGGTTCAGGCTGTCCTGCTGCGCCAGCTCCCACAGAAGGTCGGTCAGGCAGGCGCGGATCGCCATCTCGCTGCCAAACAGCTTCATCCCGTGGCGCGGGCGGGTTTCCAGCGTCAGGTTGTAACGGTGAAACCACTCACGCACTTCCACCATGTCGCTCTGCAACGTGGCCCGGCTGACGAACCACTCATCGGCCAGATCCTCCAGCTTGAGGGAAAAGGCTGACGTCAGAAAACGCACCACCAGATAGTGCACGCGCTCCGGTCCGGTTCGCGGAATACGCAGCGCGCGCGGGTGGGACGCCTGCAATTGTTGATAGCGCACCACATCATTAATTTTGAGCTGATAGCCGTTGCCCCGGCTCAAAATGAACTGCGCGCCGTGGCTGGCCAGCAGCGCGTTCAGGGCGGTGATATCCGCCCGGACGGTTCGCGTGGAGACCGACAGCCGCTGCGCCAGCTCGTCCTGTGGCAGCGTCTCGTTTTGCAACAGATCGAAAAGTTGCGCTAAACGTTGGTTCGGAAATCGCACGTCGTTGTCCTCTTACTGCTCAGGGTGAAATGACCATCTGGGATGGGCTGCCGACCGGGGTATAGTCTGGCTCGGCGCTCAGCTTGCCGTCCGGCGCCACGCGGAAACGGGTAATGTTGTCGCTGCGCTGGTTCATGACGTACAGCCAGCGACCCTGCTTATCGAGCGTCAGGGTGCGCGGATAGTCGCCGCGCGTCCAGACATCATCCTGATGCGTCAGCGTACCCTCCGCCGTTACGGTAAAGTGCCCGATGCTGTTATGCAAACGGTTAGCGACATACAGCTGTTTCCCGTCGGCGCTTAGCGCCAGCCCGGCAGCAAAACTGGTGCCTTTATAACCGTCCGGCAAGGCTGAAACCGTTTTACCCTCTTTCAGCCTGCCATTACTGTCCAGCGCATAATGGGTGAGCGTAGACGCCTCTTCGTTAATCAGCCACAGGGCATCGCCTTTCGGCGTAAAGACGAAGTGGCGCGGCCCGGCCCCTTTTGAGGAGGCGCTGATAAATGGCGGATCGTTCGGAGTCAGCTTCCCGGTTTGATCGTCAAAACGGTACTGATAGATGCGATCCAGCCCCAGATCGGTGGAAAAAACGTATTTCCCGCCCGGATCGGCGGCGATCATGTGCGCATGTGGGCCGTTATGATCGCTGATGGCGAAACTGCCCTCGACGGCAGCTTCCGGCTTCGCCGCGCCCGGTTCGCCTTTGTCCGGATGGGTGTCCGTAGCATCGCCCAGGCTGCCGTCTGCGTTAACGGGCAGCACCGCGACATTTCCGCTGACGTAGTTTGCCACCAGCAGATGTTTGCCGTTCGGCGTCAGGGAAAGATACACCGGCCCCGCGCCGCCGGAGGACACCTGATTCAGCTCGCTCAGCGCGCCGTTATCACCGATGCGCAGCGCCTGCACCACGCCCTGCTCCACTTCGCTTGCCAGATACAGCGTTTTGCCGTCGTGTGAGACGGTTAACTGCGCGGCGTTCGGCAGTTTGCTCACCAGTGTTTTATCGTTCAGCGCACCGGTTTGCGGATCGACGGTAAAGCGGTACAGCCCTTCACCGTTCGGATTATAGGTACCCACCCAGGCGTACTGGGTTTGAGCGATTGCAGAGGTAGCAAGTAAAGAGAGTGAAGCGACAAGCAGGGTACGGGTGTGCATGGTGGCTCCTTCGGGTGTGTGCGGTTTGTTTCCCCTCACCCCAGCCCTCTCCCAAAGGGAGAGGGGGTAAAGGTTCCCTCTCCCTTTGGGAGAGGGTTAGGGTGAGGGGCAGGTTCTACTTAACCAGCTTCTTCGTCATCGCCAGCAGCGTACGCACATCTTCCGGACGCGTATCACCGCTGGCTTTATCGATAATCGAGCTGTAGATATGCGGGATGATTTTGCTCACGCCCGCATCCAGGGCGATCTGCAAGATCGCCTCGAAGTTCTCCAGATCGATTCCCCCGGTCGGCTCCAGCCAGAAGTCGTGACGGGCGCAGGCTTCCGCCACCGCCTGGTATTCGTCACGGCATTTCAGGCCGCCCATCGGGAAGTACTTGATGGAGCTGCCGCCGAAATCTTTCAGCAGGGCGATAGCGGTTTCAACCGGTACGATGCCGTCCGGCGAGGTGCTGCTCAGCGGGCCGGTGGAGATTTTCACCATGCCGACGGTGCCGGTCGGGGAGACCAGACCGTTGACCACGGACTCATTCTGCCCCAGCAGCGCGCGGCTGGTGGCCACGCCGGTAAAGACCTGGTTAACGTGCTGCGGCTGCACCTGGCGGGAGATTTCACTCACCATCGCCGACTGGTTCGGGTCGCCCGCGCCCAGCCCCACGGAGAGCGCATTATCAATCAGGGCTGCGTATTCGCGCATGTCCGCAACCGCGCTCGCCACGTCCGGGTAATTTTTGGAGAGCACGCCCACCAGCACGTGACCTTCCGCCGCCTCGTAAATGGCGCTGGCGTTGGCTTTCGATCCCGCCAGCACGTTCAGGCAGACGCGGTCACGGTAAAAGTTGGGGGTCAGTTTCATGCTTTTTTCTCCTGTCCTAATACTTCGCTAATGCGGCGGTACACGATGTTCAGCTGGTCAGCATTCACGCTGCGCACGTCCGCCTCGATAATCCCTTCGTTGGCCTTATAGCCACGGAAGTAAATGGCGTATTCGCCCTGTTTCAGCTTCGCCACCAGATCGCCCGTGCCGACGCCCGTAGCGGCTTCGTCGAACTTAATCTCGGTACGGGCGATATCGCGACCGGCGCAGTCCCAGACCACGCGCGCGGTCACGCCGTTCAGGGTGTTCAACGCGTCGATAAACGGCGTCATCTTCGCCACCATCTCGGCCCCGCTCTCTTTGGTCGCCGTCAGGTAGTGTTCGATGGCGCAGGTCAGGCCCAGGATACCCTCTTTGCCCACTTTCATCGCGCGACCAATGCCCGCCGTCTGGCGCTTCACCCACTCAACGTACTGGGTTTTGCCGATCACCAGCCCGCTGGTTGGCCCTTCGATCGCCTTCGCGCCGCTGTAGATCACCAGATCGGCACCGGAGCGGTAGTAGGCGTGCAGATCTTCTTCCGCCGCCGCATCGACGATCAGCGGGAGATCGTGCTTGCGCGCCACGACCGCCGCCTGCTCGACGCTGAGCATGCTTTTCTGCACGCAGTGGTGCGATTTGATGTAGAGGATCGCCGCCGTGCGCGGAGTGATCGCCGCCGCCAGCTGATCGGCAGAGCATTCGTTGGCGTAGCCCGCCTCCACCAGCTTGCCGCCGCCCAGCGCCACCATGGTGCCCACCGGCGCGCCAAAGTTCACGTTGTGGCCTTTCGGCAGGACGATTTCGTTGTTTTCAATCGGTGTGACGTGCAGGTTTTCCAGCAGCCAGTCGCTGTCTTTCACCAGCACCGCCGCCACGGACTGGGCAATGCCCGCCGACGCGCAGGAGACCACCGTCGCCCCTTCCACCTCCAGCAGCTTCGCGATGTATTCCCCGGTTTTATTGACCAGATCCTTCATCTCGAAGTAGTGATTCATGCCGTCCATCGCCGCCTGCACCACTTCCGGGCGCGGCGTGGAGACACCCAGCGCCGTCATGCGGCCAGAGGTGTTGATAACCTGCTTTAAGTTGTACTTCTCATAAATCGAAGGCATGTTCCGTGCTCCCTTGTTCGGTCATGTAGCCCTTGCCCGCGCGGATCGCGGCAAGCGGCACCAGAATGTGTTCAGCCTGTAGGCTGTCGTTTTCGGCATCCGTCAGCACCGTCGGCTGGCGCTTGAGGGTAAACAGCGTCAGATCGGCGTCGAGGCCAGGCTGAATGCGGCCTTTACGCGTCAGGCGCAGGCCGTCGGCGGCGTTGGCCGTGACGCAGTCAATCACCTGCGGCAATGACATGCCAATGGCGAGGAATTTCGACATCACGCTCGCCAGCGAGCCGACCGGGCCGTTGATGCGGTTGCGGCAGTAGATATCCGAGCTGATGGTGTGCGGCAGAATGCCCATCGCAATGGCGCGCTTCGCCACTTCAAAGCTGAAGCTCGCCGTGCCGTGACCGACGTCCAGGCGCACGCCGCGCTTCAGGGCGGAGGTGATGGAGGCGCGCAGCTCGCCGGAGGGCGTCAGAATGCGGTTAGGTTTGCCGTTGTAGCAGTGGGTGATGATGTCGCCGGAGCTCAGCAGTTCGGCAATCTCATCGAGGTTCGGCGGGTTGTTGCCGATGTGGACCATCAGCGGCAGGTCGCCGTTCTCTTTCTGAATCGCTTTCGCGCGCGCCAGCGGGGTGATGCCGTTTTCACCGACCACGCTGCTGCTCATGCGCGCCTTCAGGCCAACGATAAAATCCGGGTGGCGCGTCACCGCCTGCTTCACCGCGTCGGCGTCAATATTGGCCATATTGGCCAGCTCGTTCTGGGCGATCAGCCCCACGCGGGAGATGTTCAACAGGGCAAAGACCTCGGTGGAGGCCTTGCGGGTAATCGCATAGAAATCGTCCACGTCGTCGGCCCCGGTACTGCCCGCGTCCACCACGGTGGTGACGCCGGTGGCAATGCCCACGCTGTCCGGCTCGTCGTGGTAAATCGGGGAGTTCGGGTAGCAGTGGACGTGGGAGTCAATCCAGCCCGCGCTGACGAACACGTCGCCGTTCAGCTCAACCGTTTTGCGGGCGGGAGCGTCAATGTCGCCTGTCGCGGCAATCTTCCCGTCCTGGATGGCGATATCGGTCAGGGTATCGTCGGCGAGGCGCGCACGGCGCAGGAGTAAATCAAACATGAGGATCTCCTGATAAAGCGGGCACCAAAGCGCCCGCGGGTATTAAAGGGCGACCGGGAACAGCCAGCCCAAAATCATTGCGCCGAGGATGGCGCCACCGGTAATCGGCTTCTGCCAGATGTAGAACAGCAGCGCGCCTACCAGGGAACCGACGCCGATTGGAATGGAGGCGGTCATGGCGCTGAGGATAATCAACGGCCCGAGGAAGCGGCCGGAGGCGTTACCCGCGCCCATCATCACGTCTGCGCCGTAGGTGGAGTTGCTCTGATTGATGGTGAACTTACGCGCCAGGATGATGACGTAGCCAATCGCCAGGCCAATCACCAGGCCGGTAATCAGCGCGGCAATGAAGTTGGTCACCGGGAACATGATCCCCGCGCCCAGCAGCAGCGCCGGAACGCCGAGGCCCACGCCGGTCTGGATCGCACCGCCGATATCGAGAATA
This sequence comes from Enterobacter hormaechei, assembly GCA_042434945.1. Lineage (GTDB taxonomy): Bacteria > Pseudomonadota > Gammaproteobacteria > Enterobacterales > Enterobacteriaceae > Escherichia > Escherichia hormaechei_A. The sequence continues at coordinate 4,777,778 of CP170191.1, read as the reverse complement.
CCCACCAGCGAGCCTTCGATAATACGGGCGAACAGGAAGCTAGCACCGAACGCCGCCACCGCGCCGTAGACGCCGGTATCGATTCCCGCTTTCAGCATCGCCACGAAGGCCACTTCGTTAAACGCGCCGATGCCGTAGAGGTAGTACATGTGCGTCCCGGCGAAGACGCCGGAGGAGAGCAGGCCAACGAAGATCGGGAACGACCAGTCGGCATACCAAAAACCTTTATTCTGTTCCATTTAGAGGCTCCTGTTATTTACCGCTGAGCGAGTTGTGGATCATGTCGAGCCAGTTCGGCACGGTCAGATGGAAGGATTCGATCATCTTCATGTCGAAACCGCGGAAGAAGCCGCTCAGCACGAAGAGCAGGACGATCGCCGCCATCATCACTTTGGTGACGTGGTTCCAGCCACTCTCTTCAACACCTTTACCAATCAGAATACCCAGTACCAGACCCGGTACGGCGTTACCCATGATCAGCTGTGCCGCGCCGCCAAAGATGGTGGCCCAGAAGCCCGATTTTTTACCCGCGTCGATGGCCGCCAGCCAGAAGATCACCGGCATCACGGTGTTGACCAGCAGGTTCGCCGCCGGTACCAGCACCTTCACGGCGGTCACCTGAAGCGCTGCCGGAACGGAGGAGGCGGTCAGGTTAAGGAAGGTCACGACAATCATGCCGATGATGCCGCAGGCAATCGCCATTTTGCGCGGGTCATGCAGCGTTTCACCGACGTTACGGTTTTTAATCATCAGTGCAGCAGCACCCCAGTTCGGGATGATGCGGTGGTCAACGTCCTGTGTGAAGGCACCTGCGGCCACGGAAGAGGCCCAGGCGTTAAAGAAGAAACCTAACCCAAAGGAGAAGTGGGACGCCGGATCCCCTTCGCAGGAGTTCAGTTCCCCCAACGTACGAAACGCGCCCATACCCTGAGTGGTAGGCGCATGAAACATGCGTGCAGCCCCGGCGCCAACACCGACGCCAACCAGGCCGCCAATGATGAGCGATTTTATTAATATAATTAAGAACATCAGTCTGCCCTTTTATGAATAATCAGCGTTGCGTGACGAAATCCACCTGGTCGAGATTGATGGCGGTCACGTTGACGGTCACATCCAGCTCCACGCTGTAGGTGCGTCTTTCCCGGCGCAAAAAGAAGAACAGAAACGCTTCTTTTCGCACCGCTTCTTGCGCCTGAACAACCTGCACATCCTGTGGCTCAATACGCAGTAAGATATGCGGTGAGGCTTTCATCACCGCAGCCTGAACGTGGTTGAGGGCGTCGGCAAAGGCGCGCGCTTTGGCGTCGCCCTTCCCCTTCACTCTCACCGTGGTTGTGAACTGTTCTTTCATGCTTACGCGCCGTATTTCTTCTGCCACGCCTGTACCAGACGCTCGCCCAGCTCTTCTTTATCCATAAAGCCAAAGCCCAGCACGTTGCAGCCTTCGTTTATGGCGGTCACCCCCTCATCCACGGAGCGCATGCCGTATTTGGCCTTGTAGCCATATTTGGTCTGAGCGGTGATGGCGCCCGCGCCGCCGCTGCCGCAGAAGGAGATCCCGAAGGTGGCGTTTTCTGCTTTCATCACGTCACCGAGCTTCATATCCGCTGCCATGCCCGGTACGACAACCGCGCGTCCGCCGGCTTTTTCCACACCCGCAGCCACTTTCTGACCTTTACCCAGGCGATCGCCAATCACGACTGTAATCTGTTCCATGTGTTGCTCCTTAAAGGTTGTCTTTCGCGACTTCGAAGTGAACGGAGAGCAGCCAGGCCTCTTCATCAGGAAGGTTGCCGAACTGCGCTACCACTTCACGGGCGAGTTGCATTGAATCTGGTGAAATTTCGTCAAACAGCTCTGCTTCAACCTCTGGCAGCGGCTCGCCGGTCACGGACCGGTGCGCCATTGCGCGAACGTGGGAGGTCAGCATCTGCTCCTGTACCGCGTTGGGAATGATGTTGTGCCGGGCCAGCAGGGCGTAGACCTGCTGAAGCATGGTGTTCGCGAGCTGTTCTGTTTGCACCGCCTGTTCCCCAACGTCGTTCATTACCGCTCCGTTAATCACTCGTCTTACCCCGTTAATGGCTCTGGAATAAAACTAACGTCGAGGGGGAATTGTTTGTAGCGAGTTGTTTTCCACTTCGAAGTGGAAAGGCGAGCAGCGGCAGTGATCTGTGCCACATAAATGCGGTGAATCTGTATAAATCGCTGGATTTACGTGATGAATATCACGCTATTACGCGGCATTAGACTGGTAAGCGAAGTGGAAAAGATTACGAGCAGGCTCGTAGAAATGTGACGTGGATAAGGTTTTCTTATGGGGATCCGCTAGAGTGGCGGCGGGTGCTTGAGACTGACCGTCTCAGGCATGGGACGGAAAGTGGAAAGCCCCGCCTGATAAAAAATCAGGGCGGGGGCTCGAAACGACACGTCACACCGTGGAGTTCGCTACCTCGCCCGCTTAAAAGCAAGGAGGCATCCATGAAACGCAGAAACCCAAGTATCGGGGTTTTGATGATTATTTCTTTGACAATAATCATCTTAACGCTGGTGACGAGGAAAACACTGTGCGAGATCCGTTTTCGTAACGGCTCGCTTGAAGTGACAGCGCGGATGGATTGTCGCTCCGGCAAGTAGGGAGCAACGATGCGGGGGCGCATTATGCGCCTCCGCATACGGGGAGAGGACGTACAGCTCAGGCACCCAATTAACGATACTTTTTGTGGTACGTGTTGCGGGTCGCGACAAACTGATCGGCTGCCGCCTGGGCTTCCTTCACTTTGCCTTCGTTCGCCAGCTTCAGCGCGCCGTCAATCTGGCCGAGCAGCACGTCAAAACCGTGGCGGTAGTCTTTCATCTCGGCGCTGTCTGCCGCTTTGCTTTCCAGCTTCGGCGGCGTCGCTTTTTGCGCATCCAGCGCGGCTTCACGCATTTTAGTCAATGCGTCTTTCATGTCCGCCGCATTGTCCGTTTTCTGCACCACCTTCAGGTTTTCACTGAGGATGTCCATGTTGTCTTCGAGATCGGCAGCAAACGCAGACGAGCCAAGAACCAGCGTTGAAGCCGCGACGATCGCTAACAGGTGTTTACGCATTGCTCACTTCCTTTTTTTATTATTAATCACGCTTTTACGAGGATTACTGTCCCGGCGATTTTCATCTCCGGCAACAGCACAGAACCACACTGTATATTACTGCGTGTTTCAATATCGTTACCGACGGTGACAATATTGCGCCACATATCTTTTAAATTACCTGCGATGGTGATTTCGCTAACCGGATACTGAATTTCGCCGTTTTCTACCCAGAAGCCCGCCGCACCACGGGAATAATCACCGGTAATTGCACTCACGCCCTGGCCCATCAATTCCGTCACCACCAGCCCGGTGCCCATCTCTTTGAGCATCTGCTCGAAGCTTAGACCTTGTCCGGCAATCCGCCAGTTGTGAATACCGCCCGCATGTCCGGTGCTTTTCAGCCCCAGTTTTCGCGCCGAATAGCTGGTCAGCAGCCACTGAGTCAGGATGCCATCTTTAATAATATCGCGACGCTCGGTGCGCACACCTTCGCTGTCGAATGGCGTCGACGCCAGCCCTTTCAGCAGATGCGGATGCTCTTCAATGGTCAGCCAGTCCGGCAGAATTTGTTTACCCAGCGAATCCAGCAGGAAGGTAGATTTACGGTAAACCGATCCACCCGCTATCGCCCCCACCAGATGGCCAAAAAGCCCGGTTGCCACTTCATTGGCAAAAATGACCGGCGCTTTCATGGTGGAGAGTTTACGCGGTGACAGGCGCGATAAAGTACGGCGAGCACAGTCGGCCCCAACCCACTCTGGCGTTTGCAGATCGCTCATCGCACGACCAATGGTGTAGGCGTAATCACGCTCCATATCGCCATTTTCTTCGGCAATTACACAGCTGGAGAGCGAATGACGCGTTGAGCAGTAACCCTGCAACATGCCGTGGCTGTTGCCAAAAACTTTGACACCGTAGTGGCTGTTAAAGCTGCCACCTTCGGTATTGGTGATGCGTTTGTCCGCCTGCAATGCCGCCTGTTCTGCGCGGGCCGCCAGTTCAATGGCTTCATCCGGGGAAACTTCCGCAGGGTGGAACAAGTCGAGATCTGGTGCGTCAAAGGCCAGCAGCTCTTTGTCTGCCACGCCGGCACAGGGATCTGGCGAGGTATAACGGGCAATATCCAGCGCCGCCTGTACAGTACGGGCAATGGCCTGCGGGCTTAAATCGGTGGATGATGCGCTACCTTTGCGGTTCTGGTGATAAACAGTGATCCCCAGCGCGCCATCGCTATTGAATTCAACATTCTCCACTTCACCATAACGCGTGCTTACGCTAATGCCGGTGGTCTTGCTGACGGCAACTTCCGCACCGTCCGATTTGCCTGAGGCCAACTCCAGCGCAGTGGAAACTGCTTCTTCCAGAATCTTGCGCTGCGCTTCAACTTGAGAGATTACTTTCATTGCAAGTGCCATAATGTAGAGAGTTTCTCTGAAGTCTAACAGAGAACCGTTTTTCAGTGCGCATCTTAACTGGTAACATTAGCCTCTTTTTTTAAGGAGCCTGAGATGACTAAGCAGCCCGAAGACTGGCTCGACGACGTTCCCGGTGATGACATCGAAGACGAAGACGATGAAATTATCTGGGTCAGTAAAAGTGAAATTAAACGTGATGCCGAGGAGCTAAAACGCCTTGGCGCGGAAATTGTTGATCTGGGGAAAAACGCGCTGGATAAGATCCCGTTAGATGCGGATCTGCGCGCGGCTATTGAGCTCGCCCAGCGTATTAAGATGGAAGGTCGCCGCCGCCAGTTGCAGCTCATCGGTAAGATGCTGCGCCAGCGCGACGTAGAGCCTATTCGTCAGGCGCTGGATAAGCTGAAAAACCGTCACAACCAGCAGGTGGTGCTGTTCCATAAACTGGAAAACCTGCGCGATCGTCTGATCGATCAAGGTGATGACGCCATCGCTGAGGTATTAAATCTGTGGCCCGATGCCGATCGTCAGCAACTGCGTACTCTGATCCGCAACGCGAAGAAAGAGAAAGAAGGGAATAAGCCGCCGAAATCCGCACGCCAGATTTTCCAGTATCTGCGCGAACTGGCGGAGAATGAAGGGTAATTTTCGTTGTTGATGTGAGTATGGTTTGCCGGATGCGGTGCACCTGTAGGCCTGATAAGACGCATCAAGCGTCGCATCAGGCACTATGCTCAAATGCCGGATGCGGCGTGAACGCCTTATCCGGCCTACGCACACTATATCAGGCTAAGGCCGAATTACTGCGCGGCTTCCGCTTTCTTCGCCAGACCATCCAGCAGTTTCTGATGGATCCCACCAAAACCGCCGTTGCTCATCACCAGAATATGGTCGCCAGGCTGAGCGGTTTTCACCACCATATCTGCCAGCGTATCCACATCGCCACTCCAGTGTGCAGGCTGAACGCAGGCTTCTGCCACTTCTGCCACCTGCCACGGAATATGCGCCGGTTGCAGCAGGAAGACTTCATCGGCACGACCTAAAGAAGGTGCCAAATCGTCTTTGCAGATCCCCATTTTCATGGTATTCGAGCGCGGTTCCAGCACAGCAATAATGCGCGCCGTACCACCAACTTTGCCACGCAGCGCCGCCAGCGTTGCCAGAATCGCCGTCGGGTGATGGGCAAAATCGTCATATACCGTGACGCCATTCGCTTCACCACGCAACTCCAGACGGCGACGAGCATTAATAAACGAACCCAGCGCGTTAGCGGCATCTGCCGGCGCTACACCAACATGGCGAGCCGCTGCAATCGCCATCAGGCCATTGTGCATATTATGTTCGCCTACCAGCGACCATTTCACTTCGCCCACTTTTTCGCCATCCAGCAAAACTTCCCATTCGGAAGCATCGGTGGTCAGCTTTTTCGCCTGCCAGTGACCCTGCTCACCCACCAGCTCCTGCTCGCTCCAGCAGCCCATCGCCATGGTCTGTTTCAGGTTGATGTCGTTTTCTGGCCAGATAATACGGCCCTGCCCCGGAACGATACGCACCAGATGGTGGAACTGTTTCTGGATCGCTTTCAGGTCGTCAAAGATATCGGCGTGATCGAACTCAAGGTTGTTGAGGATCAGCGTACGCGGGCAGTAATGGACAAATTTAGAGCGTTTGTCGAAGAAGGCGCAGTCGTACTCATCCGCTTCGATAACAAAGAAGTCGCTTTCGCCCAGACGCGCCGAAACCTCAAAGTTCCCCGGCACACCGCCGATTACAAAGCCCGGTTTGTAACCACACTGTTCCAGAATCCAGGTCGCCATTCCCGCGGTGGTGGTTTTGCCGTGTGTACCGGCAACGGCCAGCACCCAGCGGTCGCGCAGCACAAAATCGTGCAGCCACTGTGGACCTGACATATAAGGGATGTTTTTTTCCAGTACCGCTTCCACACACGGATTTCCACGGGTCATGGCGTTGCCAATAATCACCAGATCCGGCTGCGGATCGAGCTGGCTGGCATCGTAACCCTGAATCAGTTCAATGCCTTGCTTCTCAAGTAAGGTGCTCATCGGCGGATACACATTGGCGTCCGAACCCGTTACTTCATGGCCTAACTGGCGCGCCAGCATCGCCAGACCGCCCATAAACGTGCCACAAATTCCTAAAATATGAATGCGCATACGTCACTATCCTTTTTTAATCTGCCGCTCATTTTACGCATATGTCGGGCAAGTGAGAAACGCATTTCAGGATAATCCGCAATTTGCTGGCGCGATTCACCTGAGCGCAACATTGAGATTATTTGTTAAGATTGTTGCGGTCGCTTTACTCCATAAACATTGCAGGGAAAGTTTTATGAAAACGTTAGGTGAATTTATTGTCGAAAAGCAGCACGAGTTTTCTCATGCTACCGGTGAGCTCACTGCTTTGCTGTCGGCAATAAAACTGGGCGCCAAGATTATCCATCGTGATATCAACAAAGCAGGACTGGTTGATATCCTGGGTGCCAGCGGTGCTGAGAACGTGCAGGGCGAGGTTCAACAGAAACTCGACTTGTTCGCTAATGAAAAACTGAAAGCCGCACTGAAAGCACGCGATATCGTTGCGGGCATTGCCTCTGAAGAAGAAGATGAGATTGTCGTCTTTGAAGGCTGTGAACACGCAAAATACGTGGTGCTGATGGACCCCCTGGATGGCTCGTCCAACATCGATGTTAACGTCTCTGTCGGTACCATTTTCTCCATCTACCGCCGCGTTACGCCTGTTGGCACGCCGGTAACGGAAGAAGATTTCCTCCAGCCTGGTAACAAACAGGTTGCGGCAGGTTACGTGGTATACGGCTCCTCTACCATGCTGGTTTACACCACCGGATGCGGTGTTCACGCCTTTACTTACGATCCTTCGCTCGGCGTTTTCTGCCTGTGCCAGGAACGGATGCGCTTCCCGGAGAAAGGCAAAACCTACTCCATCAACGAAGGAAACTACATTAAGTTTCCGAACGGGGTGAAGAAGTACATTAAATTCTGCCAGGAAGAAGATAAATCCACCAACCGCCCGTATACCTCACGTTATATCGGCTCACTGGTTGCGGATTTCCACCGTAACCTACTGAAAGGCGGTATTTATCTCTACCCAAGCACCGCCAGCCACCCGGACGGCAAACTGCGTTTGCTGTATGAGTGCAACCCGATGGCATTCCTGGCGGAACAAGCGGGCGGTAAAGCGAGCGATGGCAAAGAGCGTATTCTGGATATTATCCCGGAAACCCTGCACCAGCGCCGTTCGTTCTTTGTCGGCAACGACCATATGGTTGAAGATGTCGAACGCTTTATCCGTGAGTTCCCGGACGCGTATCTCCTGCGCCTCTCCACACGGAGAGGCGTTTTTATTGCTGCGCAATGTTGATCTTGTGATCTCTTCCATGCTGGCGGCCGTCTGCTCCAGCGAGGTGGCGGTGGATTCCGTGCGCTGGGCCAGGTTCATATTCCCGGCCGTCAGCTCGCGGCTGCCGGTATCAATCTGCGAGCTGGCGTCACGCACCCGCAGAACCGAGTCCATCAGCGACTGGCGCATCCCTTCGATCGCCGCGTTAAGGCGATTAAATTCCTGGCTCGCCGGCGCGTTCAGGGTATGGGTTAAATCCCCGGCCGCCACATGTTCCAGCTGGGCAATCGAGGCTGAAAGCGGCTTGAGCAGCATATGGCGCAGCACCAGCCAGGCCAGCACGATAATGCCAGCCGTCAGCAGCGCCGCGACGATAATCAGGATCAGCACGCGGGTTTTACTCGCCTGCACGGCGCTCACCTCCGCTTTACCGCGCGCCTCGCTCCATGCCTGGAACGCCTGCATATCGTTATCAAACTGCTTCGCCACCGGGACCAGCTTGTTTTCCAGCAGATCGTAATAGCTGTCCGCGCTTTGCTCGTTCAGGGCTTTCAGCATCGGGCTGATACCCTGCTGGTTGTACACCGCCAGACTCGCGGCAACGTTATCCAGCAGCTTTTGCCCCTGCTCATCCGCCACGCCGCTGCCAATCACGTCCTTCAGCGTTTTCTGTGCCAGCGCCACTTCCTGGTTAATGGTTTTGACCGCCCTGGCCGCATCGTCCAGCAGGCCGACCTCCATCATGCGAACGGCCTGCCCCGCTTCGTTACGCGCGCGCAGGATCAGCGTATAGCCGGCATTCAGCTGCACCATCTGTTCACCCTGAAGATGATTGATGCGCTGGAGAGAAGCGGAACTTTGTGTAAGGGCATAAATGCCGATGCCGCTGACAATCAGCAGCAGAAGGGTCATAACGGCCAGTAAAGAGAGCAAGCCGGTACGAATCGATAGCGTTTTAAGCATGATGTTATTTCCGGTAGCGAGATATTTCTGGGCATAAAAAAAGAATATCGGCCGCTACCGGAATTGACTCTTGTCACTGGCGAACTCTGACGATTCTCCCACAGCACCGTTAACCCACGCTGTAATGCTATAAAAATAAACAACAAAATACCGATGGCGATTTTCGTCCACCATGAGCTCAGCGTGCCATCAAAGTTTATGTAAGTCTGAATCAGTCCCTGAATCGCCACGCCAAAAAGCGTCCCTAATACCGTTCCAACGCCACCGCTCAAAAGCGTACCGCCAATCACCACTGAGGCGATAGCGTCCAGTTCCACACCTACGCCCGCCAGCGCATATCCGGCCTGGGTATAAATCGAGAAGACAATCCCCGCCAGCGTTGCCAGTCCGGTGGAGAGCATATAAATGCGAATAGTAGTGCTACGGGTAGAAATCCCCATCAGGTTTGCCGACGTCGCATTGCCGCCAATGGCGTATACCTGATTACCAAAACGGGTACGATGCGCGAGGAATATGCCGATAACCACCACCGCCAGCATCAGCAGCCCCATCGCACTTAAGCGACCGCCGCCAGGGATTTTCCATACAAGGCTTGAGAGCGTGTCATAAACAGGATGGTTTATCGGGATCGACTCTTCTGAGATGAGATAGCTGACACCGCGCAAAAAGAACATCCCTGCAAGGGTAATGATAAATGCCGGGATCTTCAGGGCGTCGATCAAAAGCCCCATAAATGCGCCGAAGGCACAGCCCATCACCAGCACCAGCGGAAACGCCAGCAGCGGTGAGAGACCGAAATCTCCAATCACTTTTGCCAGAAACACGCCGGTAAAGGCGATCACCGAACCGACGGAGAGATCGATCCCACCGGAGAGGATCACAAAGGTCATGCCAACGGCAATGATCCCAAGAAAGGCGTTATCGGTCAGGATATTGCAGATCACTCTTGTGGAAGCAAAACCGGGAAACTGGGTCAGGCAGTAAAGATAACCCAACACAAAGACGCCGATGGTGATCATCAGTGGCAAATTACGTTTTATCACGGCTACGTACTCCTTTAATCAGACTGATAAAGCGTTGCGACTGGACAATCAGCACGCAAAGAACCACCACCGCTTTTACAACCTGGTTCATCTCTGGCGGAAAGCCCGAAAGCAAAATTCCGGTGTTCATCCCCTGAATAATCAGCGCCCCCACCACCGAAAGTAGCAGGTTAAAGCGCCCGCCCATCAGCGATCCGCCGCCAATCACCACCGCGAGAATGGCGTCCAGCTCCAGCCATAACCCGGCGTTATTGGCATCGGCACCGCGAATATCCGCCGCCACGATAATGCCCGCAATCGCCGCACACAGCCCGCTCAACACGTAGGTAAGCATGACGATGATCCGCGTGTTTACCCCGGCATTTTTTGCCGCCCGAATGTTGATACCAACGGCTTCGATAAACATCCCCAGCGCCGTTTTGCGGGTCAACAGCCAGAACAGGATAAGCGTCAGCACCGCGATAATGACCGGCGTTGGCAGGAACAACAGCGATCCACTGCCGAACCATGAGAGATCCGGCGAGTTAAACGTGACGATCTGCCCGGCGGTGATCAGTTGCGCCACGCCGCGCCCGGCGACCATCAGGATCAGAGTGGCGACAAACGGCTGAATTTTGAGGATCGCTACCAGTATGCCGTTCCACAATCCCGCCAGGATGCCGGTGCCCAGGGCGCTTAACAAAACAATCGGCAGGCTGAATCCCGCGACCGTCATCGCAGCCGTTGTGGCTCCGGCGATAGCCATCACCGCCCCTACGGAGAGATCAATCCCACCGGTGGCGATCACCAGCGTCATGCCAATCGCCAGTAACGCAACGGGAGCTGCACGGTTAAGAATGTCTATGGGGCTACCGAACAAACGCCCATCCTGAAGCACCACCTGCCAGAAATGCGGGGCTACCAGGCTATCGACCAGCAGCACCAGCAATAGTGCTACCAGCTGCGGCATCCCCGTCGGCCAGCGAAAGCGCCTTTTTGGCGTAGTGGTGTCCGGAAGAGATTGAGGCATCACACTGTTCTCCTTACGCCGCAATGGCGTTCATGATCGCCGGAACGGAAAGCTCTGCCAGCGGGATCTCCGCCACCTGTTTGCGATCGCGCATGATGATCACCCGGTCGGCATAGCCCACCAGTTCTTCCAGTTCGGAGGAGATCACCAGCAGCGCCAGACCATCGGCGCATAGCATTTCAATCAGGCGGATGATCTCGGCGTGCGCACCAACGTCAATTCCACGCGTTGGCTCGTCGAGGATCAGAAATTGCGGACGAGTCAGCAGCCAGCGAGAGAGCAGCACTTTTTGCTGATTGCCGCCGGAGAGAAATTCAATCGGTTGTTCAGTGGAAGGGGTGCGAATGCCAAGCTGGCGGATAAAGCGTTCGGCAATCTCTTGCTGTTCTTTGCGGGAGATCGGTCGCAGCCAGCCGCGCTGGGCCTGTAGCGCGAGGATGATATTTTCCCGCACCGAGGCAGCGGCGATGATGCCATCGGTTTTCCTGTCTTCCGGGCAGAAGCCGATACCCAGTACCGACGCCTGATGTGGCGATCGCAGGGTTTGCGGTTTGCCTTTGATCAACGCAGTGCCGCTGTCAGCAGGTTTGATACCGAAGATCACTTCGGCGGTTTCGGTACGTCCTGATCCCAGCAAGCCAGCCAGACCGACGATCTCGCCGGGGCGTACTTCGAGATCAAACGGTGCGATCGTTCCTTTTTTGCCGTAATTTTTGAACGCGGCAACGGGTTTGTCGCTCAACAATGTTCGCCCGGCACGCTGTAGCGCGTGGGTATCCAGCTCGCGCCCCAGCATCATTTTTACCAGTTCGATCTGCGGTAGCTCGCACGTTTCCCGACAGCCTACGAAACTGCCGTTGCGTAAGACGGTGATCCGATCGCTGACCTGATAGACCTGATCGAGAAAGTGAGTGACAAAAATCAGGCTGACGCCGCGATCGCGCAACTGACGCATCAGGTCAAACAGTAACTCCACTTCCTGGGTGTCGAGACTGGCGGTGGGTTCATCGAGGATCAGCACTTTGGCAGAGAGATCGATAGCCCGGCAAATAGCGACGATTTGCTGCATCGCCACCGAAAAACGGTTGAGCGGTTCGCGCACGTCGAGGGAGAAACCGTAAGATGCCATCAGTTCGGTGGCGCGCTTTTCCATCTCTTTGCGGCGTAGAAGGCCGAAGCGTTTGGGTTCGCGGCCTATAAATAGATTATCAGCGACCGACATATTGGGTAGCAGGTTGACTTCCTGATAGACGGTGCCAATGCCGAGTTGTTGCGCGTGGGCGGTATTTTTCGGTGAGATAGCCTGGCCTTCCAGCCAGATGGTGCCGCGATCGGCGTGGTATACACCAGTTAATGCTTTGATTAGCGTTGATTTTCCTGCCCCGTTTTCACCGAGCAGCGCCATGATTTCGCCACGGCGCAGGCTGAAATCAACGTTGTCTAACGCTTTGACGCCGGGGAAAAATTTACTTAATCCTTCGGTGCGGAGGATCTCCTGGTGTTGGTCGGTCGTCATGGTTTCCCCCGGTGTAAAGCGTGCTCCCAGTAGGCATGATAAGACGCGGTAAGCGTCGCATCAGGCTTCAGTGCACCATCGCCGGATGCGGCGCGAGCGCCTTATCCGGCCTACGAATCGGCATCAGGCATAGCAACCCTCAATACCCCATATTTTTCTTCTTCTCTAACTCTTCTTTTGCGGTATCAGGCAGGTAAAGGGTGGATTTGGTTAACGTCAGCTTTTCAGGCATGGTGCCGTCTTTTTTGTATTTCTCCAGCGCGTCGAAGGCGGGACCTGCCATATTCGGCGTCAGTTCAACGCTGGCGTTCGCCTCGCCATCAATCATCGCTTTGTAGATGTCCGGTACACCGTCAATGGAACCCGTGAGGATATCTTTGCCCGGTTTCAGGCCCGCTTCTTTAATTGCCTGAATTGCACCAATCACCATGTCGTCGTTATGGGCGTAAACCATGCAGATGTTTTTGCCGTTGTTTTCCGCTTTGATAAAGCTCTCCATGACTTCTTTGCCTTTACTGCGGGTGAAGTCACCTGACTGCGAGCGGATGATTTTGATATTTGGCGCATTCTTAATGGCTTCGGCAAAGCCTTTCTTACGGTCAATGGCGACGCTGGCCCCAACGGTGCCCTGCAGCTCCACCACGTTGCATGGTTTGCCATTCACTTCTTTTACCAGCCAGTCACCGATCAACTTACCTTCGAGGATGTTGTCGGCAGTAACGGTGGTCATATAGAGAGATTTGTCTTTCACATCGATGGAACGGTCGAGCAAGAAGACCGGGATTTCGGCATCTTTCGCCTCTTTTAATACCGGTTCCCAACCTGTCGCGACCACCGGAGCGATAAAGATCGCATCCACCCCTTGCGCGACGAAGGAACGTACCGCTTTAATCTGGTTTTCCTGCTTTTGCTGACCATCGGCAATTTTCAGCGTAATTCCGCGTTTTTCGGCCTCACTTTTCGCCACATTGGTTTCTGCAGCGCGCCAGCCGGATTCCGATCCGACCTGCGAAAATCCTACGGTTAATGGAGCGGCCAACGCCATAGACGACATGGCTGCCGAGACTGCAGAGACTACAAGTAAGCGTTTCCACATAGGGTTGTCCTCGTCGGGGTAATTATTATTGGTGAAAAGATGTTCGCGGAAAAACTATAGACAATTCGTTATGTAACGGATTGCGTTACATCACACTTCATAAAAGTAAATAAAACGTTAATCACAAGTTTGTAATCGCTTTCATCTCACTATGAAAAATGCGGCTACGGTTATGGATTTTCCTGCTCTGTATACCGTCTTAAAACTGGCGAAAAAGGAAAATGAAGACGAAAACAAGCGAAGACATTCGGCGCGAGTTGGCTATAATACTCGGCACTTGTTTGCCACATATTTTTAAAGGAAACAGACATGAGCTTACTCAACGTCCCTGCGGGTAAAGATCTGCCGGAAGACATCTACGTTGTTATTGAGATCCCGGCTAACGCAGATCCGATCAAATACGAAATCGACAAAGAGAGCGGCGCACTGTTCGTTGACCGCTTCATGTCCACCGCGATGTTCTATCCGTGCAACTACGGCTATATCAACCACACTCTGTCTCTGGACGGTGACCCGGTTGACGTACTGGTCCCGACTCCGTACCCGCTGCAGCCGGGTTCTGTGATCCGTTGCCGTCCGGTTGGCGTTCTGAAAATGACCGACGAAGCCGGTGAAGATGCGAAACTGATTGCTGTTCCGCACACCAAGCTGAGCAAAGAATACGATCACATTAAAGACGTTAACGATCTGCCAGAGCTGCTGAAAGCGCAGATCGCTCACTTCTTCGAGCACTACAAAGACCTCGAAAAAGGCAAGTGGGTGAAAGTTGAAGGTTGGGAAAACGCAGAAGCCGCTAAAGCTGAAATCGTTGCCTCCTTCGAGCGCGCAAAGAATAAATAAGTTCTTATAGCGCAATAACCCTGAACACCGGGCTTCGGTTAGTAAGGGTTTTTTTCCCGCGATAAATAAACACACCTTATTCCACCACCGCCTGCAAGCGTAATAACGCCTCTTCCACCACCTCATCCGCAGCCAGACCAATACGCTTTGCCAGCCGGGCGCGTAGATCCATCATCCGCACCTGATTCACCAGCACCACGCCGTGCACATCGCCTTCTTCGCAATGTAAAGGAACGCTAAATCCGGCATAACGGGCAAAATTTCCGCCCTGCGTAATGGGGGCCACCAGCGTCATTCCCAGTTGATTAAAGGCTTGAACGGAGAGCACAAGCGCAGGTCGACCAGCACCTTGCTGTTCATGGCCGCTTGCTGGATCAAAGCCAACCAGCACAATGTCTCCCCGTTCAAATTCACTTTTCTTTACCATATTTCGTCACCCGCAGGGGTGGATTTACCCCAGACATCCTGCTCGCTAAGTTCCGCGGCGTTCATGTCACACTGTGCCAGCAGTTCATCAAGCGAGTAGCGCCTGGAGATGGGTGTCAGAATCAGTTGGTTGTTGCTCACCTGCGCTTCCACGCTCTGCCCCGGCTGTAAGTTAAGTTCTTTCATTACGATATTGGGAATGACCATACCTGCACTGTTCCCCCATCTTTTTATGGTAATACGCATCTGCACCTCCTTAAGTTATACAAAGTATAACTCACGGTGCTACAGGAAACGTTTTACCCCTGCACATTTGTGAACGCCAGCAGAGTTTTTTATGCGATTGCAGATATGGAAAGCGGCTCGGAGAGAAAAGCAAAAGATGGAAAAGTTACAAAAAAAAATCGCGAGATACATCGCATAAAACAACGCCACCCGAAGGTGGCGTGCTTTTATTATTACTTATCCCTGTCTAACCAGTCGCCGCTTTCAATTAGCTTTAATCCATCGACGGGTCGTTGATAAACGTACATCCATGCACTCCCGTACGGCGTCTGAATCAACTGGCGCGCGTATTCACCGCCCCTGGTGCGCAAGGCATCAAGTTCGGCCAGCGTGGCGTTGTCAATACGATAAACTTCACCGTGTACTGTTCCGTTCCCCGGAACTGCGCCTGGATAGTGGCCCAGGCTATACAACTGGTAGTTATCGATACTGAAATCGCCCAGTAACTGGGCATTGGTCATCCAGTGACTGTTGCCTTGTTTGTGGCGTAAACTGCCGTAGACAAATATTCGCATTGCTAAAACTCGAACTGATAGAGCAAATCCAGTGCCTGGTCTACACCAGACACGGCTTCCAGATATAGCTTAGGCATCAGGCGATAACGTAACGTGAGTGTTGCTATAGAGTCAAATATACCCACGCCGTATTTCACTTGCAGACCTGGCAATACATAGCCGCTGACCACTACCTGGGAGGAGTCGCCTACTCCCTGGGTGTCGAGCGCTAAATTGCTTACGCCAAACGTCTCGCCGATTTTACCCACAATCTGGCCACTTTGCGCAACCCCCAGGCCAATCAGCATTGAGGTCATCGCCGCACTGTCGCTCTGATCGCTCTCCAGCCCTTGTCCACGTAGCAAATAAGACAATGCAGCTTGTTGCGACATAGCCGGGTCAGAGAAGATCTCCGCTTTCGGTTCGTCCGCCAGACCAGTGACGCGAACTCCGGCGATTACGTCGTCTTCTGTAGCATCCGGGTTACGAATAGCTTCAATATTAAGATACGGTTGATCCGGCGGACCAGAGAACAGTAACTCACCCTTACGCACAATCAGATCCTGACCATAGGCATGGAAGCGCCCTTCAGGGATGTTGATCTGCCCGTTCAGGCCCAGCCCTTGTTTGTCCTGAACGACGTTAAGATCGCCCGTCAGCCGCGCTTTCAGGCCAAAGGCGTCAATGCGCACATTATTGCCAACGTGGACAATCAGGTTACTGTTAATCGGAATCGACGCCGTTTTCGGCTCTTCCGGTTGCAGGTTATCGTTAAGCATCACCACATCGCTGGAGACGCCTACTGCGCTTTCCGGCAGATCGTGCACCACGATGCGCGCCCAAGGGACATCCACGCGACCATCGAGGGTAAACAGGTTTGGTGTAGCCTCGAATACAACATCTGGCGATACATCCATTCGTACCATCGGCGGCACGGTGATCCGCACTTTACTGCCTTTCGCCGTTACCCGCGCCCGCCAGTTTTCAATTTGGCTCCAGTCGGCATCACCGTTCAGGTAGATTTCACCCTGCTGGGTCCGTACTGTACCGGCAAGCGTCGAGCGCATACCGTTAAAGTTGACCGCAAGCTGGCTCGGTTGCATATCAAACGGCATAAAGTTGCCGTCGATATCCACACCCGTAACCTGAAGCTGACCAAACAACTGCGGGCTTTGCACATCACCACCCAGACGCAAGTTGGCACTCACCATCCCCGCTGCTTTTTCCCCACGGGTAAAGATGGGGTTTATCATCGCAAGGTTGAAGTTACGGATATTGACGTTGCCACCAAGATTACGGCGGCCTTGCGGATCGGTCACCTGCACCTGTCCATCAAACTGGCCGTTATTGGTCAGGCGGATGGTCCAGCCCAATTCGGCACGGTTGTTACGCAATTCCGCCGTCAGATTCAGCGTCTGAAACGCCACGGGCAGCGCCGCATCGTTGACGGTTTGCGTTACCTGCACGTTACGCCCCGAAAGGGTGATACTGCCCTGCGGCAGCCCCTCTTTGGTGGTGTCCCAGGCAACGTCCGCTTTACCCGTGAAGATACCGCTGGCCTGAGTGGTTTCTGGCATAAACGGTTTCAGCATGGCCAGGTCGAAGCGGTTGAGATTCACCACCGCACGCCCTTCGGCACCCGCATCGATAGTTTGCGGCACGCACAGTTCCGCATTCGGGTTAAGCCAGCAGTGTGGCCCGATGCTGATTTTTTGCTCCTTATTGCGGTAATCCAGCGCAATATCGCGGGTCAGCGACCACGGGCCGACCGGCGTCTGGAAGCGGGTATTGCTAAGAGTTCCCTTCCAGCGTTCTTCTTTGCGATCAAAACTTCCTGCCAGATTAAGCTGCCCGGAGACAGGCTCGCCCTGAATCCGCAACTGTAACTCGTGCTGTTTTTCGCTGCCTTTGGCATTCAGGGTGACGAGGTTGATATTTACATCCGGCTGCGAAATTTGCTCAACGCGTACGTCGAGTTTCCCGGCGATCTGATCGGTGGATTTAATGTCGCCTTCCACGCGAACCTGCGCCACGGAAAGTTCCTGCCAGCGCAGGCCGCGCGCGGTGATATCTGCCAGTAGTTGTGGCGCTTCCACCGTGCCGCGTACTTTCACCAGCCCTTTCGCTGTACCGCCAAGCCCCGGCAGCGCGTTATCCAGCCCCGGCGCGTTGATGGTGGCATCAAGATTGAGATCTTTTACCCCCAGCTCGCCTTTCACTTCGGCACTGTTTGGCCCCAGTTCCAGATGAAGCCCTGGGATCATCCACTGCATATAACTGTTGCCTTTCAGCGTGCCGTCAACGTTCACTTTGTTCTGTTTGACGTTACCGGTCAGCTTCAGTTCTGGCACCTCCATCTGCCAGGTGCCGCCGTACAGGCTACCGCGGGTTTTAATCAAGCCATTGAGTTTCGACGGCCACTCTGGGATCTCTTTGGCGGTGTTAATGCCGTTAAGCGTTAGCTCACCGCGCCAACTAATGGCCTGCTGCCAGTCGAGCAACGCCTTGAGTTCAGTTTTCCCTTCCAGCGCCGCGACGGTGAGTTTGTCGAGATTGACCTGCTGTTCATTACCTTTGGCATCAAGGGTAATGGTGGCTGGCGGGATCTCCAGTCCCTTCACTGCCGTACGCATAGAGAGCGTGTAATCGGTCATTTTGCCGGTAAGTTTCAGTTTCAGATCATCCGCCTGATACTGCTTCTCACCAGTGAACGGCCAGTAAATCTGTTTGCTGTTCACTTCCACGTTGAGCGGCAATCCGGCTTCCGCCAGTCGCGTCTGGGCGCGTAAATCCATATCCACCGGACCGGAAAGATTAACGCCAATCTCCAGCTGTTCGCGCAGCGCGCCGCCCACTTTTAGCTTCACTTTTTCACCTTTCAACGGCTCCACGTTCAGTGTGCTGTTGAGGGTGATATCCACCGGCCAGTTGTCTGACAGCTGCGCCGTGCCGCTGGCGTTGACGATCCCCTGGTTGGAATCGATATCCAGGGCGTCCAGTTTAGTATTGCCGTCAATGCTGCTCACTTTCAGCAGCATGGTGCGCACGGTGATGTCCGTGTCGCCCGTCACGCGTAACTGCTCGCCTTTAAACTCTTCAATGTTCAGGTTAAGCGGCAAATGCAAGTCGGTCATTTCCGGCAATACCGGGCGAGAAAAGAGATCTTTCAGCGTTTCGCCGAGCGGCTTTTCATCCGGCTGCGGATTTTCAATTTTCGGTTCGACCACTTCTTCCTGCGCCACTTCCGCCACTTTCGGCAGAGCAATCAGCAGGCCTTTCAGCGACGTCGGTTTCAGGGTCAGGGTTTTCTCCTGCCAGTTCAGGCCGGAGGTGAAGTCCATCACCGATACCGTGGTGTCATCAATCTTGATGTTGACGTTATCCAGCGCCACCCGTGTCAGGGTGATGGGATACGGCGTGGAGAGATCCAGCGGACCGCTATCTTCCTCTTCTTCAACCTGTTCAGAAGGAGGCATTTTTTTACTGTCGATGTTGACCTGAATGTCTTTCAGCGCCAGGTCATTAATACAAACGCTACTGTTCCACAGGCACTCAAGCCCGACCGCCAGATGCAGATTGCCCGCTTTTACCGCCACGCCTGGCTGCTCATAACGAACGTCAGACAAGGTGAGATCGCGCCAGCCGCCGGTGACCTTGCCAATATCCAGTCCTGGTACCCAGCGATCCGCCGCTTTAAATACCAGATGCAGGCCACTGGTGGTGCCCACCAGAAACGCCACCGATCCCAGCAACAGTAAGATAACGATAACCACGCCGAGGCTGATTTTTTTCCATAAACTCATAATTCTGGCCCCAGACCGATGTAAAACTGTAACCCGTGTTCGTCTTTATCCGCGACCGGTACGGCAAAATCGAGTTTGATTGGCCCGACCGGCGATTCCCAGCGCACGCCGACCCCGGTACCGGTTTTAAAGTCGCTGCGGCGAATATCGCTTACCGCTTCGCCACTATCGACAAACACCGCGCCCCACCATTTTCCGGTCACGTTGTACTGGTACTCCAGCGATCCGGTTATCAACTTCGAGGCCCCTTTCAGGTCACCGTTGGCGTATTTCGGAGCGATAGATTTGTATTTGTAGCCACGAATACTGCGGTCGCCCCCGGCGAAGAAACGCAGATCCGGCGGTACTTTGTCGAAATCACCGGTTTCAATCCAGCCCAGCGTGCCGCGTGTAACAAAACGATGGCGATCGTACAGTGTGCGGATCCAGACGTTTTGTGCCTGGAAAACGGAGAAATCGACATCTGAGCCCCAGGCCGTGTTGGAGTAGTCGATAGAGTAGCGTTGCGAGTCGCCCCAGGTTGGCATCAGGCCACCACGAGAACGCGTGCGGCTAATCATCACCCCAGGATAAAACAGCATCGTGGTGTTGGTAATTTCACCCTGAGTAAAGTGGTCGAGACTCCAGCGCAGGTTAATGGCACGCTGCCAGCCGCTGGAGAGATCCCAGTAGCGAGAAGCCACCAGCGTAGTGGAGTCAGATTCGGTATCGTTCAGGTCAGTGCGCTTAAAACCGCCCTGCACCAAATAATATTGTTCCAGTGGATTCTTCAGCAGTGGCATTTTATAGCTGAAGTCGAGGGTCTGTTCCGGCGCGGAAATACTGGTACTGGTGGTCAAACTGTGACCGTATGAGTTCATCCACGGCTTTTTCCACGTCGCTTTCACGCGCGGTCCCACGTCCGTAGAGTAACCGACCCCGGTTTCGATGGTGTTTTCTGTTCGCGGCGAAACCACGCCCGTCAATGGTAATACTTTCGTTTCGCGCGCTTTATCAAATTGTGGAGCCACCACCACCGAGTTAAACCAGCCGGTAGCAGAAAGTCGGCGGTTCAGTTCCGCCAGATCTTTCGATTCGTACTCATCGCCCTCTTTAAACGGCACCAGATTTTGCAGGTATTCATCGCGGATTTGTGATCCTTCAAAGGTCACATGCCCAAAGCGGTAACGTTCGCCACTGTTATAATCAATATCCCAGAAGGCTTTATGCAGGCCGAGCGCAATGCCCAGCTGCGCTTTGGTAAATTCGCTATCGAAATAACCTTTACGCAACGCAATGCTGGTTAAGGACTTTTTGAAACGATCGTAATCCCCGTGATTGAGCACGGTGCCCACTTTCGGACGGGTGCTGAGCAGATCCAGGTAGTCCCGATCGGTGCGCGCACCGCCGCGCAGCACCACGTTCGTGCCGCCAATCAGGACGGGTTCGCCCGGCGAGACGCGGGCAATCAACACCTGGCGTCCTTTCGTCGGCGGCGGGCGTAAATCGAAATCGATGGTGGGTTCGTAGTACCCCAACGCCTTTAAGCCTTCGCGGATGGCGTCATCCACGCGCGCGCGAAAACGCCGATCCGGCGTGACCTCATCGCTCTGGATGGTAGAAAGCTGCGCACGCACGTTTTTTTCCAGCGCCCCGGATAACCCCTCAACCTGCAAACGGACATTCGCCGCGCTGGCAATCCCGCTGGTCAGCATTAAACTGACTAAACATAACTGGCGGATCTTTGTCACGTTTTCTCCTGAATATCCCTGTTTCCACCCTGGAAGCAAATGCAGTGCCGCTCCGCGGCAAAATACGGCCTGAAAGCCAAAAACCCAAATTACGGGTTGAAAAAGGGTGTAACACCCAAATATTTCTTATGATTAAATCTAGACTCATTCATCGCATTTATTGTGTTCAATTAAACGCTTCGTGACAACCTTAACCGAAACAACGCTACCCGGGAGGCCCCACCGTGAGTTTATTCGATAAAAAGCATCTGGTATCACAAGCCGATGCGTTACCGGGACGCAACACCCCTATGCCAGTGGCAACATTACACGCCGTAAACAACCATTCAATGACAAACGTTCCTGATGGAATGGAGATCGCCCTGTTTGCCATGGGCTGCTTCTGGGGCGTAGAACGCCTGTTCTGGCAACTGCCGGGCGTGTACAGCACCGCTGCGGGCTACACCGGAGGATATACGCCTAACCCAACCTACCGCGAAGTCTGTTCCGGTGAGACCGGTCATGCTGAAGCGGTGCGTGTGGTGTATGACCCGAGCGTCATTAGCTATGAACAGCTGCTCCAGGTGTTCTGGGAAAACCATGACCCGGCGCAGGGCATGCGTCAGGGTAACGATCACGGCACCCAATACCGTTCGGCCATCTACCCGCTCACCCCAGAGCAGGAGGCCGCCGCCCACGCCAGCCTGACGCGTTTCCAGGAAGCGATGCAGGCGGCCGGTGATAAACGTCAGGTCACGACGGAAATCGCTACCGCGAAACCGTTCTACTATGCCGAAGACGACCACCAGCAGTACCTGCATAAAAATCCGTACGGCTACTGCGGTATCGGCGGCATTGGCGTTTGCCTGCCTCCCCAGCAGGCCTGATTACTGCATCAGCGCCACGCGAGCCGCGTGGCGCACAGCCTCTCCCTCCCGCCACGTTTTGCCGAAAACGTGACCTCTGGCAGGTTTACACGTCTTTACGCTATACTACCGCTGAAATAATCGGCTCAACGCTACGAGCTGAGTTCAATGTGTATTTCACACAAATTAATCAACTTCCCCTTCCGAGGATCTGGCCTGAAAGGTCGGATAAGATATGTTAAACAGTATTTTAGTCATACTCTGCTTGATCGCTGTAAGTGCGTTCTTCTCGATGTCCGAGATCTCGCTTGCCGCCTCACGCAAAATCAAACTTAAACTGCTGGCTGATGAAGGCAATATAAATGCCCAACGCGTTCTGAATATGCAGGAAAATCCCGGCATGTTCTTTACCGTGGTCCAAATCGGTCTGAACGCAGTGGCGATTCTCGGCGGTATCGTCGGTGATGCGGCATTTTCTCCAGCTTTTCACAGCCTGTTCTCCCGCTATATGTCGGCAGAGCTCTCTGAGCAACTGAGCTTTATTCTCTCTTTCTCGTTAGTGACTGGCATGTTTATCCTGTTTGCGGATTTAACCCCGAAACGCATCGGTATGATTGCGCCAGAAGCTGTGGCTTTGCGTATCATCAACCCGATGCGCTTCTGCCTGTACGTTTGCACCCCGCTGGTGTGGTTCTTCAACGGCCTGGCGAACATAATCTTCCGTATTTTCAAACTGCCAATGGTACGTAAAGATGACATCACTTCTGATGACATCTACGCGGTAGTGGAAGCCGGTGCGCTGGCGGGCGTGTTACGTAAACAGGAACACGAGCTGATTGAAAACGTCTTTGAGCTGGAATCCCGTACCGTTCCGTCTTCAATGACACCGCGTGAAAACGTGATTTGGTTTGATCTCCACGAAGATGAGCAAAGCCTGAAGAATAAGGTGGCGGAACATCCGCACTCTAAGTTCCTCGTCTGTAATGAAGATATTGACCACATCATCGGTTATGTCGATTCTAAAGACCTGCTGAACCGCGTGCTGGCTAACCAAAGCCTGGCACTGAACAGCGGCGTACAAATTCGCAACACGCTGATTGTGCCGGATACGTTAACCCTTTCAGAGGCGTTGGAAAGTTTTAAAACCGCAGGTGAAGACTTCGCGGTGATCATGAACGAGTACGCGCTGGTGGTGGGGATCATCACCCTCAATGACGTGATGACCACGCTGATGGGCGATCTGGTCGGTCAGGGGCTGGAAGAGCAGATTGTCGCCCGTGATGAGAACTCATGGCTGATTGACGGCGGCACCCCGATTGACGACGTCATGCGCGTACTGGATATTGACGAGTTCCCGCAGTCGGGCAACTACGAAACCATCGGCGGCTTTATGATGTTTATGCTGCGTAAGATCCCGAAACGCACCGATTCGGTGAAATTCGCCGGCTACAAATTTGAAGTGGTGGATATCGATAACTACCGCATCGACCAGCTGCTGGTGACCCGGATCGACAGCAAACCGACCGTGCTGGTGCCGAAACTGCCGGATGCGGAAGAGAAGGTGTCGGCGTAATTTATGAAGGGCAGCGGTGAGCTGCCCTTTCTTTTACCCTCCGAGATTCACCCTAACTTTTAAAAAGGTGATGAATTCAAATAGATAAACGTCGAGTAAGATATATTGCTAAATTGATAAATTTTTCCACTGACTGTGATATATAAAGCGTTTTCTTTACTCTCTACTTTTGCTTCAGGATCCGTAGTTATCAGAAATGGAGCATACCCGTTCCTGACATCGCCTAAAAAAGCTTCTTCCGATTTTTTTGACGACGCCAGATAATATTTGTATACATTCGAAGTCGTAGCTCCCGCATTGCTTTCTGTAATATACAGTACAGAAACCTTCCCGATATTTTCTTTACGAATAATGTCTTGCTCGATATAGAGAAACTCATCAACAGCACGCCATATGCCATAGGAAGAGATCAGGATTGTGAGTAATATATATATTTTCTTCCTAGAAACCAGCACGCTGAGCATAGTCTATCCCCGCTCTAATCCATGTTTGATCTGTAGGATCATCGCCATGAGGATCTGGTCCTTGATAGTTCTCAAAATCAGGAGAACTCGTTCCCGCCAGAATTTGAGCGATACCTGCACCTCGTAGCAATATCTCAGGTTTTATACCAGCAGCAATACCCACCGCTCCATAATGAAAGTTGCCAAAATTTTCGTATTGCCTGCCTAATTGATTTTTATAATCCCAGGGGCCATGCCCTCGAACCTGCTTGTAAAACCAAAGATATGTTAACGCTGATGGACCACGGTGAAAACGAGCTATCATCATGTTGCTTACAACTGATACTCCTGCGGGGGAGAAGGAAGATATATCATAGGGAAGATGAGGATTCACTGCACTTACCGGATATCTCATTGTTTACCCCTTTCATTCCAGCTATCTGAAAAAAGCAGGTTTCCGTCACAATGTTTCCAAGTGATTTTTTCATAACGTACTTCTACACATTCAAGATGGTTATGCTTCTCCTTTAATACATCTTTAGTATCATGCATTATTGGTGAAACCCCAACAATAGTAACGTTCTCCAAAAGCATATTGTTATATTCAACTTCTTGCCCGGCATCATTAATACGATACCATTTAAACTCTGCGCTTATTAATTTTTGGCCTGTACAAACGGCCTTAAATAGATAGGGAGACGAGGAATCAAACTCTTTCAAAAAAATGATGCTTGAATGTTTCCTTGTTCCTGTAATTTTTCCTGTCAATGGATCAGTAGGAACTGATACGTTATGTGAAAAACCATTAACCTCTATACTCGACTCTCTTCCTTTAACATCTACAGCCCCCTTAATTAACGCACCACCATCATCCTTCAGCCATAAATAAGCAGGAATAGCCATCATTAAACTCCTTTTTCAAAGTGAGATAACCATTGTTCCTGCGTAACGAGAAAAGACCAATATACAGTTAATCCTTTATTGTCCTGTATCAACAGTTACACACTAAAAAGTAAATTTAGATTCACTTAATAAAAGTGTGAAATCTATCCGCATCACAGAATGATTACGTGAAATATCCAGTAAATGAATATATTTGAAACTACGGCTACAAACATCAACGGCTCCCATCGGGAGCCGTCTTTTTAACTACTACTGCATAGCACGTTGGTTAAGCCATCTCAGTTTGCAGACGCATAACCTGACGGTTGACTTCGGACATCACAGACAAGTGCAGTTTGTCCTTCACTTTTGGGATAAGGATTTTGCCCTTATCGAACTCAAAAGCGCCAACATCCTTGATGTACAACCGTCCACGGAACAGGATCTTCACGTACTTCGCCACCTGAAGCGGGTTGTAGCGTTGGAAAATTTTCATTCTTGTATCTCCTGCGAATCATACGCTCTTGCGGTGCCACAATCGGCCCGACTGTCCTGAGCGCAAATTTTGATGCCCAATGACTATAGACCAGAACCTCGTACTTACCCAGTGTGCATAAGTTTATTTACCGTTTGATTACAATTATTCAGAATAATCTTTGCAAAGCGTGATACAGCGCAGTATATGCCGTCGTTTTTGCATGGATATGTGCGTTCGCCCGCAAACTGGCATCGGGATTGCGGGAAAAGCCTATTGATCGCACTTATGATTAAAAGCGCATGACCAAGTGGTCGGATCACCTGCTAACAATAAGGAAACACCATGACCCTACGTAACCTCCTGGCAGCAGCTTGCCTGTTGCTGCCGCTGATGGCTTCCGCACACAACATTGAAAAAGGACAACGTGTCCCGCCGGTCGGGATTGCTGACCGGGGAGAATTGATTCTCGACAATGATAAGTTTAGCTATAAAGCCTGGAATAGCGCGCAGCTTGCGGGCAAAGTGAGAGTTGTACAACATATTGCCGGACGTACATCCGCTAAAGAGAAAAATGCCACCCTCGTGGAAGCGATCAAAGCCGCAAAACTCCCGCACGATCGCTACCAGACCACCACCATCGTGAACACCGACGACGCGATTCCCGGCTCCGGGATGTTTGTGCGCTCAAGCCTTGAGAGCAATAAGAAGCTCTATCCCTGGTCGCAGTTTATTGTCGACAGCAACGGCGTGACGCGTAAGGCGTGGCAGCTGGAAGAAGAGAGTTCAGCGATTGTCGTGCTGGACAAAAACGGTCGCGTACAGTGGGTTAAAGACGGCGCGCTGACGCAGGATGAGGTGCAGCAGGTGGTTGCCCTGCTGCATAAGCTACTGACTCAGTAAAGTGATACCCGGAACCCCGGATTCAGGAACGACTCGCGCGGAGTGTAATCCAGCGGTTTACCCTGCCAGTCGTGAACGTGCGCTCCGGCAGCTGCAGCCACAGCATGTCCAGCGGCGGTGTCCCAAATATTCGTTGGTCCGAAGCGCGGGTACAGCTGCGCCTGTCCTTCCGCCACCAGGCAGAATTTCAGCGAAGAGCCGATGGACGTGGTCTGATGTTCGCCAAGCTGTTGCAGATACTCTTTCAGCTCCGCATCTGCATGGGAACGGCTGATAACCACCAGCGGCGGGCGCGCATCGCGGACCTGAATCTGCTTGCGCACACCGCACTCTTCTTTCCAGGCCTTGCCTTCTGCCGCGCTGTACATTACGTTCATTACCGGCGCATACACCACACCTAAAATCGGTTTGCCATGATCAATGAGCGCAATGTTAACGGTGAATTCGCCATTACGTTTAATAAACTCTTTAGTACCATCCAGTGGGTCTACCAGCCAGTAACGCTGCCAGTGCTGACGGACTTCCCAACCGGGAGGATCTTCTTCAGAAAGGACCGGAATATCCGGTGTCAGCGTACGTAAACCGTCCATGATAACGGTGTGTGCGGCAATATCCGCTGCCGTTACCGGAGAATTGTCCGCTTTGCTGACGACGTCCATCGGTTTCGTCCCGTCGTAGACCTGCATAATGGCATCGCCTGCATTCCGTGCAAGCTGGCATACTTGATCTAACATTTCTCCACCTCGTCTCTGTGAGCGGTGTTAACTTATTGTTTTACTTATACCCTATCGTTAATGAATGCGCCAACTGTGATAGTGTCATCATTTTCAAAGCGTAAAATTGTGGCATTCTTCACTGTTCTATAAGTAAGGCGTTTATTCTCCCTTTTCTTTCGTATTCCCGATGATAAAAGGATGTCCCTGATGATTAAGTTTAGCGCAACGCTCCTGGCCACGCTGATTGCCGCCAGTGTGAATGCAGCGACGGTCGATCTGCGTATCATGGAAACCACTGATCTGCATAGCAACATGATGGATTTCGATTATTACAAAGACACCGCCACGGAAAAATTCGGACTGGTACGTACGGCAAGCCTGATTAACGATGCCCGCAATGAAGTGAAAAACAGCGTACTGGTTGATAACGGCGACTTGATTCAGGGGAGTCCGCTGGCAGATTACATGTCGGCGAAAGGATTAAAAGCAGGCGATATTCACCCGGTCTATAAGGCATTAAATACGCTGGACTATACCGTCGGAACGCTTGGCAACCACGAGTTTAACTACGGTCTGGATTACCTGAAAAATGCGCTGGCAGGAGCGAAATTCCCTTATGTAAATGCCAACGTCATTGACGCCAGAACCAAACAGCCAATGTTTACACCGTATTTAATTAAAGACACCGAAGTGGTCGATAAAGACGGAAAAAAACAGACGCTGAAGATTGGCTATATTGGCGTCGTGCCGCCACAAATCATGGGCTGGGATAAAGCTAATTTATCCGGGAAAGTGACGGTGAATGATATTACCGAAACCGTGCGCAAATACGTGCCTGAAATGCGCGAGAAAGGTGCCGATGTCGTTGTCGTTCTGGCGCATTCCGGGCTATCTGCCGATCCGTATAAAGTGATGGCGGAAAACTCAGTTTATTACCTCAGTGAAATTCCGGGCGTTAACGCCATTATGTTTGGCCATGCTCACGCCGTTTTCCCGGGTAAAGATTTTGCTGATATCGAAGGGGCTGATATCGCCAAAGGCACGCTGAATGGTGTTCCGGCGGTAATGCCAGGCATGTGGGGCGATCATCTTGGGGTGGTCGACTTACAACTCAGTAATGACAGCGGTAAATGGCAGGTGA
Source organism: Enterobacter hormaechei (assembly GCA_042434945.1). Classification (GTDB taxonomy): domain Bacteria; phylum Pseudomonadota; class Gammaproteobacteria; order Enterobacterales; family Enterobacteriaceae; genus Escherichia; species Escherichia hormaechei_A. Next base: position 4,749,726 of record CP170191.1, on the reverse strand, counting down.
CGCAGGCGAAAGCGGAAGCACGACCGATTTACGACATCGCTAATAAAAAATCCCTCGCGGCGGAAGACAGCAAGCTGGTAGAAACACTCAAAGCCGATCACGATGCCACACGCCAGTTCGTCAGCAAGCCAATCGGTAAATCTGCCGACAATATGTATAGCTATCTGGCGCTGGTGCAGGACGATCCGACCGTGCAGGTGGTGAACAACGCGCAAAAAGCGTATGTCGAGCATTACATTCAGGGCGATCCCGATCTGGCAAAACTGCCGGTGCTTTCAGCTGCCGCACCGTTTAAAGTTGGTGGTCGCAAAAATGACCCGGCAAGCTATGTAGAGGTGGAAAAAGGTCAGCTGACTTTCCGTAATGCCGCCGATCTTTATCTCTATCCCAATACGCTGATTGTGGTGAAAGCCAGCGGTAAAGAGGTGAAAGAGTGGCTGGAGTGCTCCGCCGGACAGTTTAACCAGATTGATCCCAACAGCACGAAACCACAGTCACTCATCAACTGGGACGGTTTCCGCACCTATAACTTTGATGTTATTGATGGTGTGAATTATCAGATTGATGTTACCCAGCCCGCCCGTTATGACGGCGAGTGCCAGATGATTAATGCCAATGCGGAAAGGATTAAGAACCTGACCTTTAATGGCAAGCCGATTGATCCGAACGCTATGTTCCTCGTTGCCACCAATAACTATCGCGCTTACGGCGGCAAATTTGCCGGTACGGGCGACAGCCATATCGCTTTTGCTTCACCGGATGAGAACCGCTCGGTGCTGGCAGCGTGGATTGCTGATGAGTCGAAACGTGCGGGGGAAATTCACCCGGCGGCAGATAACAACTGGCGTTTAGCACCGATAGCTGGCGATAAGAAACTGGATATCCGTTTCGAAACTTCCCCGTCAGATAAAGCCGCAGCGTTTATTAAAGAGAAAGGGCAGTATCCGATGAATAAAGTCGCGACCGATGATATCGGGTTTGCGATTTATCAGGTGGATTTGAGTAAGTAAAACACTTCTTTTTCGGCCTATAAATCATCAATCGCATCCGGCATTTATTGGCGGATGCGATGCTGGCGCATCTTATCCGCCCTACAAGTAAGTCATACACCGTAGGCCGCGCATCCGGCAGTTATGCCGCACGTTCATCCCGCACCGCTAACACCTCGGGCAAATTCAACTCAATCCAGTCCGCCAGTGCAGCAACCTTTTCGCTCACCTGCTCGCCCAGCGGCGTGAGGCTATATTCCACATGCGGCGGCACCACCGGATACGCGATACGGTTAAGAAAACCATCCTGCTCTAGCGCCTGTAACGACTGCGCAAGCATCTTTTCACTCACCCCGCCCATTTTGCGCCGCAGGTCGCTAAAGCGATGAGTACCTTCGCGTAGCGCCACCAGAATCAACACCCCCCAACGGCTGGTGACGTGTTTCAACACCTCGCGCGACGGGCACTGTTCCGCAAAGAGATTACCCTCTTTCAGTTGTTGCGACAGGCTAACCTGACTCATTTCATACTTACCTTTTTGTACGTACTTACTAAAAGTAAGTTTAGGTGTTAGCGTATTTAAACTCAGACAAACACGAAGGAGATTCATCATGATCGCGATTACCGGCGCAACCGGCCAGCTTGGCCAACACGTTATTGAAGAACTGCTGAAAACCGTTCCGGCCAGCCAGATCGTGGCTATTGTGCGTAACCCGGCGAAAGCCGAAGCGTTGCGTCAGCAAGGGGTCGTTGTGCGTCAGGCGGATTACACCGATGAAGCCGCATTTACCACCGCGCTGAACGGCGTGGATAAACTGCTGCTCATCTCCTCCAGCGAAGTGGGCCAGCGTGCCGTACAGCACCAGAACGTGATAAACGCCGCCAAAGCCGCCGGGGTGAAATTCATCGCCTATACCAGCCTGCTGCATGCTGACAAATCTCCGCTGGGTCTGCACGTTGAGCACGTCGAAACCGAAAATGCCCTGGCGGCCTCCGGCGTGCCTTACGCTCTGCTGCGCAACGGCTGGTACACCGAAAACTACCTGGCAAGCGCGCCGCCAGCGCTGGAACACGGCGTATTTATGGGTGCCGCAGGCGAAGGCAAAATTGCCTCTGCGACCCGTGCGGATTACGCGGCGGCGGCAGCGAAAGTGATTTCTGAAGAGGGTCATGCCGGCAAGGTGTATGAACTGGCGGGTGATAATGCCTGGACGCTGAGCGAACTGGCTGCGGAACTGAGCAAGCAGAGCGGTAAGCCGGTAACGTATCAGAACCTCAGCGAAGCCGATTTCGCCGCTGCGCTGAAAGGCGTTGGTCTGCCTGCCGGGCTGGCGGAGATGCTGGCGGACTCCGACACCGGCGCGTCCAAAGGCGGCCTGTTCGACGACAGCCGTACTCTGAGCAAACTGATCGGCCGCCCAACCACATCACTGGCGGAAAGTGTCAAAGCCATCCTGTAGTTGTTAAAAATTGGTTATTTTTTGTGGCATCCCCTCGGGTCATCTCTGATAATGAAGCGATGACCCACAAGGAGGCTCACCGTGCAAGGCGTACCGGAACAGTTCACTGATGAGAGAGACAGCGCGCGCTTTCGCCATCTGGCGCAGCTGCCGGGCCTGGAGCTTTATCACGCCCATATCTCTGACTACGCCTTTGAGCCTCACACTCATGAAGCCTTCGGTATCGGCACCATCGAAACCGGTGCCGAACGCTTCCGCTATCGCGGTACCCAGCATCTTGCCGCGGAAAAATCCGTCGTGACCATGAACCCGGACGAGATCCACACAGGGGAATCCGCCACCGAAGGCGGCTGGCGCTACCGGATGGTCTACATCGAACCCGACCTGCTGGAAGAGGTCACCGGCCTGCGTCACTGGTGGTTTAATGACGTCACGCGCCACGACCCTTTGCGCTCACAGCAGATTGGCCGGTTAATTTACGGCCTGTGGCACACCAACGATCCGCTGGCGCAGAAGGGGCTGCTACTGGATTTGATTCAGACTTTTCAGCCACTGGCCCATCATGCGCCGGTGGTGCAGGAGGCCGCGCACCGCTTCGAACGCGTTCGCGATTATCTGCACGACAACTATATGCGCTCGCTGACCCTGGACGAGCTGGCTAACGTTGTCTCGCTCAGCCCGTACCATTTTCAGCGCCAGTTCAAAGCCCATTTCCACGTTACGCCCCACCAGATGCTGATGGCCATCCGGCTGTGGCGCGCAAAAGCATTCCTCACCCACGGCATGCCTGCCGCCGAGGTGGCCGCCGCGACCGGGCTGACCGATCAGTCGCATTTAACACGCGCCTTCACCCGTCGCTACGGCATCACGCCCGTGCGCTACCAGAAACAGGTTATGCCGCGCTAATGCGCAACCTCATACAATACGCGCGCGTTTTGCCCTCCTACACTGATCGCAAAGTGAATCAAGATGGATGGAAAAATGATTAGCGGCGTGTTGTATGCCCTGCTTGCGGGTTTGATGTGGGGGCTGATTTTTGTCGGCCCGCTGATTGTGCCGGAGTACCCGGCAATTTTGCAGTCGACCGGACGTTACCTGGCGCTGGGGCTGATTGCCGTGCCGCTGGCGTGGCTGGGGCGCGCGCGTCTGCGTCAGCTGGGCCGCCAGGACTGGCTCACCGCGCTGGCGCTGACCATGATGGGTAATCTGATCTACTACGTCTGTCTGGCGAGCGCCATTCAGCGCACCGGTGCGCCGGTGTCCACCATGATTATCGGCACGCTGCCGGTGGTCATCCCGGTTTTCGCGAACCTGCTTTACAGCCAGCGTGACGGCAAACTGGCGTGGTCAAAAATGGCGCCCGCTCTGGTCTGCATTGCCGTGGGCCTGGTGTGCGTGAATATTGCCGAGCTTCGCCACGGCCTTGAAAACTTCAGCTTGTGGCGTTACGGTTCAGGGATCTTTCTGGCGTTTATCTCGGTTGTCTGTTGGGCATGGTATGCCCTGCGCAATGCACGCTGGCTGCGGGAAAACCCGGATAAACATCCGATGATGTGGGCGACGGCGCAGGCGCTGGTCACCCTCCCTGTCTCGTTGCTGGGCTATGTGGGCGCGTGTGTCTGGCTGGGTAGCCAGCAACCGGCATTTACCCTGCCCTTCGGACCGCGCCCGTGGGTATTCGTCGGGTTAATGGTCGCCATTGCCGTGCTCTGTTCGTGGGTGGGCGCGCTGTGCTGGAACATTGCCAGCCAGAAGCTGCCGACGGTGATACTGGGGCCGCTGATTGTCTTTGAGACACTGGCAGGGCTGCTCTATACCTTCCTGATGCGTCAGAGCGTGCCGCCGCTGCTAACGGCCTGCGGGATCGCGCTGCTGGTCGTTGGGGTGGTGATTGCGGTGAGAGCGAAGCCGGAAAAACCGATGGTCGTTCCGGCGTCGGAGGGGTGAGCTTTTCGCCCAGCGGCGCTTCGCTTGCAGGGCCTACAAAACCGTAGGCCGGGTAAGCGAAGCGCCACCCGGCACAGTATCAGAACGTTTCCCAGTTCGCTTCAGACGCCGCCGCGACGGGCTGCGCTTTAGGTGCATAGGTCTTTACCGGCGCGGCTTTCACCGCCTGGTTGCGGGTGATCTTAAACACCGCCACCGCGTCGTTCAGGCGTGCAGCCTGATCTTCCAGCGCCGCCGCTGCCGCCGCAGACTCTTCCACCAGCGAGGCGTTCTGCTGGGTGACGCGATCCATCTCCGCCACCGCCTGACCCACCTGGTCGATACCGCGGCTCTGTTCGTCGGAGGCCGACGCAATCTCACCCATGATGTCCGTCACGCGCGTAACCGCATTGACGATCTCCGCCATCGTCGCGCCCGCTTCATTTACCAGCTGAGAACCCGCGTTGACGCGTTCGCCGGAATCATCGATCAGCGCTTTGATCTCTTTCGCCGCCTGCGCGCTGCGCTGGGCAAGGGTACGCACCTCGCCCGCGACAACCGCGAAGCCACGTCCCTGCTCGCCCGCGCGCGCCGCTTCTACCGCCGCGTTCAGCGCCAGAATATTGGTCTGGAAAGCAATGCCGTCGATCACGTTAGTAATTTGCGCGATTTTGCTGGAACTGGTGGCGATTTCGTCCATGGTGCGCACAACGCCCTCGACCACGTTACCGCCCTTCTTCGCGGTGGAGGAGGCGTCCAGCGCCAGACGCGACGCCTGACGCGCGTTATCGGCGTTTTGCTTCACGGTGGCGGTTAACTGTTCCATGCTGGCTGCCGTCTCTTCCAGAGAAGCGGCCTGTTGCTCGGTACGAGAGGAGAGATCGTTGCTGCCCGCCGAGATTTCACCCGCGCCGGTGTAGATGGTATCAGCGCCTTCACGCACCACGCCCACCGTGTTGGCCAGCGCAGTCTGCATCTCCTGAACGTTGCGCGCCAGGATCGCCATTTCATTTTTACCCTCAGCCTGAATCGGCTGGGTTAAATCCCCTGCGGCAATGGCGCGGATATGGTTGATCACCTCTTCCAGCGGCAGCAGTAGCACGCGGCGCATCGCAATCCAGCTGGAAATAATCACCGCGATCACCAGCAGCATCACCGCAGAAAGGATCCACAGAATGCGTTTGTAGTCGCTTTCATTGTCCCGGATCCCTTTGGCGGTCAGCGCGGCCTGCGCCTCACGCCACTCGCGATAAACCTTTTGCATCGCGGTCTGCTTCTGTTCGGCATTTTGTTTGAACATATCTTCCAGATTGCCCTGCCCCAGCAGAACGTTCATTTGCGTCAGCGTGGCGGAGTAGACGCGGTATTGCTCTTCCAGACGATCGGCCAGGTGCTCGTCCATACCCGGCGTTTCCGGCAGCGCGTAGTATTTATCGTAATGGGTCTGGGCATCGGCCAGCAGGTTTTTCGCGGTATTGACCAGCTCGTTCAGCTGCCCGCCGTTAATCTGCGACGCCATGCTGCTTTGCAGGCGCAGCATGCCGCGGTTGAGAGTGACGCGCGCCTGGTTCAGGCTGATCCAGGCGTCGGTAAACTCCGCGACGTTCTGGCTGGAAAGCTGAGAAACGGTGAAGTTCTCTTTATCGTTATTGAGTGCGTTAATGAAAATGCCAGCGGAGATCAGCTGCATGATGCCGAGCACAAGCAGCACCGAAATCAAAAGAGTAATGACTTTTATACGTTTAAACATGCGTTGCCTTTTTTATATACAGGTATTGTCTGACCTGTATCTATCGGCACGCGCGGCAGGTTGTTTACTGTTTCTCCACCTTTAAAAACTTTCGAAAGCCCTTTTCTGCATTCAATCAGCAAGTTAAAAGCACGCTTTTTTTGTGATCCCCTTCTCATTTTCACCCTTGCCTCTAAAGGGTTATAGTTTTGACTTAAAGATGCATTTAAAATACATCTTATCTTATTAAGAATGAGGTATCAGCTATGGCTTATCGCGACCAACCTTTAGGTGAACTGGCGCTCTCTATTCCTCGCGCTTCGGCTCTGTTTCGTAAATATGATATGGATTACTGCTGTGGCGGTAAGCAGACGCTGGCGCGTGCGGCGGCACGTAAAGAACTGGATGTTGAGGTCATTGAAGCTGAGCTGGCAAAGCTTGCTGAACAACCGATTGAGAAAGACTGGCGTAGCGCCCCGCTGGCAGAAATCATCGACCATATCATCGTGCGCTACCACGATCGTCACCGCGAGCAACTGCCGGAGCTGATTCTGCAAGCGACTAAAGTCGAGCGCGTTCACGCCGACAAACCGAGCGTGCCAAAAGGGCTGACAAAATACCTGACCATGCTGCATGAAGAGCTTTCCAGCCACATGATGAAAGAAGAGCAGATCCTCTTCCCGATGATCAAACAAGGCATGGGCAGCCAGGCAATGGGGCCAATCAGCGTAATGGAAAGCGAGCACGATGAAGCGGGCGAACTGCTGGAAGTGATTAAACACACCACCAATAACGTCACACCGCCGCCAGAAGCCTGCACCACCTGGAAAGCGATGTATAACGGCATTAATGAACTGATTGATGACCTGATGGAGCACATCAGCCTGGAAAATAATGTGCTGTTCCCAAGGGCGCTGGCGGGTGAGTGATCTAAAAGCTGGATGGATCCAGCATGATAATGCGGTTATTTCCGCAGTTCAGCAGCCCGCTTCTTACCAATAAACAGCCAGCCCAGCCCCAGCGCGATAAACCACAGCGGGGTAACCAGCAGCGCCTGGCGAGTGTCATCTTCCAGTGTCAGCAACACGACCACGAACACAAAGAACGCCATACATACCCAGCACATCAGCTTGCCGAGCGGCATCTTGTAGATCGACTTCTCATGTAGATGAGGACGCTGTTTGCGATACACAAGGTACGAGCAAAGGATAATCGTCCAGACGAACATAAACAGAATCGCGGAAACGGTTGTAATCATCGTGAACGCGCCAATCACACTAGGATTCACATACAACATCACCACGCCGCCGAGCAGACAGATACACGAGAACGTCAGCCCTTTCGCGGGTACTGCGCGCTTAGAAAGTTTAGCGAACGCTTTCGGTGCCACACCTTCCTGCGCCAGACCAAACAGCATACGGCTGGTAGAGAAGACGCCGCTGTTAGCGGAAGACGCCGCAGAGGTCAGCACCACAAAGTTGATCACGCTTGCGGCAGCAGGCAGCCCTACCAACACGAACAGTTCAACAAACGGGCTTTTCTCCGGGACTACCGAACTCCACGGCGTCACGGACATAATCACAATCAGCGCGAAGACGTAGAACATAATGATACGGATCGGAATGGAGTTAATCGCGCGTGGCAGTGATTTCTCTGGATCTTTGGTTTCCGCAGCTGTTGTACCTACCAGCTCAATCCCCACGAAAGCGAAAACCGCTATCTGGAATCCGGCAAAGAAGCCACTTAAACCTTTCGGGAACCAGCCGCCGTCATTCCACAAATGCGCGAATGACGCTTCCACACCAGTCGGTGACTGAAAGTGCATCGCCACCATGACCAGGCCGACGACAATCAGCGACACAATGGCGACGATTTTGATCATCGCAAACCAGAACTCCATCTCACCGAACATTTTCACGGTGGCGAGGTTAAGCGTCAGCAGCAGCACTATCACCGCCAGCGAGGCGACCCAGTCGGAGAGATCGGGGAACCAGAACTGAGCATAAGCCGTGATCGCCACCACGTCTGCCATACCGGTTACAACCCAGCAGAACCAGTAAGTCCAGCCGGTGAAATATCCTGCCCACGGCCCGAGTAAATCGGAAGCGAAGTCACTAAAAGATTTGTATTCCAGATTCGAAAGCAGCAATTCCCCCATTGCCCGCATCACGAAAAAGAGCATAAAACCAATGATCATATAAACGAAAATGATCGACGGCCCGGCAAGGCTAATCGTTTTGCCAGACCCCATAAACAACCCCGTACCAATGGCACCGCCAATGGCAATAAGCTGAATATGTCGGTTTGTGAGATTGCGCCGTAGCGACTGTTCAGCCGGAGCCTGATCATCGGCAACGACTTTTACCTGATCTACCATGTTTTTTTCTTCCTGTACCTGTCTGTGTTGTTCAGGCTCTACGGCCTTTAGTCAGTCTATGATACGACGAATCTGTATCGGGACTCATCGATATTAGGTAACAATACGCGGGATGAATACTAAGATTTAGATCTAATGTTAATTTTATGTTTAAAGTGAGTGTCATATCACGGTGATAACGCGAAACAGCTCACAAAAATACACGCTTACGGGGTCTTTGCAACACAAAATAGCGCCGTTTGGCAAACTGAAGGGTTTATTGCTGAATGCCTGCTCCCCTCTGGTTCGAGGGGAACAGAATGCGCTGCTTAGAGGATTTCCAGCAGTTCGACTTCAAACACCAGGGTGCTGAACGGAGGGATGGATGCGCCTGCGCCGCGCTCGCCATATGCCAGTTCCTGCGGGATAGTCAGTTCCCATTTAGAACCTACCGGCATCAGAGTCAGTGCTTCAATCCAGCCAGGGATCACGCCATTAACCGGAAATTCAGCGGGTTCACCACGAGCAACGGAGCTGTCAAACACGGTGCCGTCGATCAGTTTACCGGTGTAATGAACACGAACGCGGTCGGTACGTGCCGGAATTGCGCCTTCACCCTGGTTGATCACGCGGAATTGCAGGCCAGATTCGGTGCTATTCACACCTTCTTTTTTGGCGTTTTCTTCCAGGTATTTCACACCTTCAGCAGCCATCGCCTGGAAACGCTGACGACGAACGGCATCGGCGCGTTCGTGGATTTCACGCAGTGCGCGATGCACCACATCAACCGGAACAGCCGGATGTTTGCCTTCCAGCGCATCGGCAATACCTGCAACCAGTGCTTCTGGCAGCAGCCCTTCCAGGCCAGATTCACTCAGTTGTTGCCCTACCTGCAAACCAATGCCGTAGCTTGCTTGCGCTTCGATGGTGTCAAAAGTTGGGGTGGTCATCGTATTTCCTTTCTTAGGGTATAAAAGTAGCGGGCAGCATATCAGCCACACTTCTTTGGGTAAAACTTTGTCTTAAGTAAAGGTGACAAACTGCGACGAAACGGAAACAATAGTAGCCGTCAGGATTTTCCCTAATATATGTCACGAAAGCTGGCTTTGTTACGCCCATCAGGCAGTTAGCAAACTACACTTCTCAGGACAGGATAAAAAGACGCGGAGCAGGAGGAGAGCCATGCCCGGGCGATTTGAACTGAAACCTACCCTGGCGAAAATCTGGCATGCGCCGGATAACTTTCGCATCATGGACCCGCTGCCGCCTTTGCACCGCAGAGGCATTATTATCGGCGCGTTGCTGATCGTCATCGGCTTCCTGCTTCCTTCCGGCAGTGACAACGTTGATACCGCGCCGGTCAGCCGGAATGCTGAGCTGGATATCCAGTCGCAAAGCCAGCCGCAGCCTGATTCACAGCCGATGCAGACGCAGCTGGTCACACCGTCTAACGATCCGGGCCAGGTTGCGCCGGTTGAACCTGAACCGGTTCAGGAAGATCAGGAGCAGGCCGCCGCCCCTTCAGAGCCACAGGCGCAACAGCCCACCGGCATTGAGCAGCAGTGGCGTTCGTATCGCGTAGAGCCTGGGAAAACTCTTGCCCAGCTGTTCCGCGACCACAATCTGCCAGCAACGGATGTGTATGCCATGGCGCAAGTCGAGGGGGCAGGCAAACCGCTCAGCAACCTGCAAAATGGTCAGATGGTGCAGATCCGCCAGAATGCCAGCGGGGTGGTAACCGGGTTAACGATCGATACCGGAAACGGGCAGCAGGTACTGTTTACCCGCCAGCCGGACGGCAGTTTCATCAGAGCACGTTAATGGCCCAGGCCGGGTAAGGCGATGCCGCCACCCGGCACTTTTGTTCTCAGGCACGCCGTTTATTCACCCACCAAATCCCCGAGCAGACCAGCACCAGCGCAATCGCGTATTTGATGTCCAGAATGTTTTCGCCGAGGAAGATGGCGGAGAGCACCGTCCCTGCTACAGGTATGACAAAGTTGAACGGGGCAATCATACTCACGCGGTTTACTTTCAGCAGCGCGCTCCACAGGGCGAACGCCACGGATGAGAGCAGCGTCAGATACCCCAGCACGGCGACGGCTTTCATGCTGTGCACCTCCAGCGTCCCGCCCGTGGCATAGCCTCCCGCAACCAGTGCCGCCCCGCCTATCCCCAGCTGCCAGCCAGTCATCACCGTCGGGTCAACGGTCTGGGAAATGCGTTTCCCGTAAAGCGTGGCCGCAGAGAGAATAAAGGCGGCCAGCACCACAAATCCGTCACCTTTCCAGACAAACTGGAACTCACTTAACCCGCTGTGGAAGTTCACCAGCATAACCCCGGCAAAGCCCAGAACACATCCCAGCGTTTTGTTATAGCTGAGTTTGTCGTTGTGGTAGATAAAGTGCGCCAGCAGCACGCTGAAGAAGGTCCCGGTGGCATTCATGATGGAGCCGTTCACCCCGGTCGTGTAGGCCAGGCCGATATAAAAGAAGGTGTACTGGAGGGAGGTCTGGGTCAGTCCGAGGATCGTGAGCTGGCCAAACTGCGTGGGCGTGAGCCTGCCAATCGGCTTTCGCTGGGCCATGGCAAAAAGCAGCAGCAACGCGCCGGCAAACAGAAAACGGTATCCGGCAAAGACGACTTTGGAGGGGATATCATCGGTCGCGATCTGAAAGAGTTCGTAGCCACTTTTAATGGCCGGGTACGAGCTTCCCCAAAGCAGACAGCAGAGCGTGGCGCAGGCATAGGCCACATTGCGACGGGCAAAGACGGGCGTGGGCAGAGCAGTATCCATGACAAATCTCATAAATAAAATTGCGTTTCAATTTATTATCAGAGAATGCGTCAGGAATAGCGACCTTACAAGAGCAAAAGATGACGCAGGGTCACGCTAAAAAGCAAAACGCCGGCACAAGGCCGGCGCTTCGACGCGAGCAGAGTAAAGAAATTATTCAGCTACTACGTTTACGATCACTTTCGCGAATACTTCGCTGTGAACCTGGAAGCTCACTTCGTGTTCGCCAGTGGTACGCAGAACGCCGTTCGGCAGACGAACTTCGCTCTTAGCCACTTCAACGCCAGCTGCAGTTACAGCGTCAGCGATGTCGCGAGTACCGATGGAACCGAACAGTTTACCTTCGTCGCCAGCTTTAGACGCGATGGTAACAGTTTCCAGTGCATTGATTTTCTCAGCGCGAGCATTAGCAGCTGCCAGAACTTCAGCCAGTTTAGCTTCCAGTTCAGCGCGACGTGCTTCGAAGAATTCAATGTTTTTCTTGGTAGCTGGAACAGCTTTACCCTGCGGTACCAGGAAGTTACGAGCATAGCCCGCTTTAACGTTTACCTGATCACCCAGGCTACCCAGGTTTGCTACTTTATCAAGCAGAATAACTTGCATTACCTTATCCTCTCAAAGTCGTATTAATGGACCGTGACCGATTACTGATGGCGATCAGTGTACGGCAGCAGGGACAGGTAGCGAGCGCGTTTGATAGCGCGAGCCAGCTGACGCTGGTATTTTGCACGGGTACCGGTGATACGGCTTGGGACAATCTTACCGCTTTCGGTGATGTAGTTTTTCAGCGTAGCGATATCTTTATAGTCGATCTCTTGAACGCCTTCCGCGGTGAAACGGCAGAACTTGCGACGACGGAAATAACGTGCCATATGGCTAGTCTCCAGAATCTATCAATTCAATCTGCTCGGCATGCAAAACCATTTTGCTCAGTCCGTTCTTTGCCTTGTGGCATGAAATGAACCCCTGAACGGTTATGCGACTGCCGACCGTTATACTGTGAGTAATGGCCTGGTTTTCGTGTCCGCTAACAATAACGGGCATTTGGCACCACGCCTGCCGGTGAAAACCGGCTTCCTCCTGCACAGAACGATGCTCAAGCACGAACTGGCAGTGAGGAATTCCTGATGGACTGACCTTTCGAAGGGGAGTCCTGCACACGGTGCCGGACAACACCAGACGGTTGGTCATCAGAAATTACTCTTCAGAATCCCCAGCTTCAGCATCATCAGCGGTTTCGTTTGCGAAATCATCGCGACGCTCACGGCGCTCGTCTTTCGCTTTAACCATTGGAGATGCTTCGGTAACAGCGTGCTTGGTACGCATAACCATGCTGCGGATAACGGCATCGTTGAAGCGGAAGGTAGTTTCCAGCTCATCGATCACTTCCTGCGGAGCTTCAACGTTCATCAGAACGTAGTGTGCTTTGTGCAGTTTGTTGATCGGGTAAGCCAGCTGACGGCGGCCCCAGTCTTCCAGACGGTGGATCTTGCCTTCTGCACCAGTGATGGCAGCAGTGTAGCGCTCGATCATGCCCGGAACCTGTTCGCTCTGGTCAGGATGGACCATAAAAACGATTTCGTAATGACGCATCGAATTGCTCCTTACGGATTATTCAGCCTCCTGTCTGGGTCAGCCGAATCCCGGGGAGGCAAGGAACGTGTTAAAGGTCGGCTGAAAAATGACGCGTTATAGTACTGACATACCCCGCTAAACTCAAGGGCGGAGCAGAAATAAATCTCCCCTTTCGCAAATAACCTCTAAACCGCTGATTTGAAGTTCATCACATTCCGTCACAGTGTTTTTTCGAACAACTGCATCAGAAATGGTCACCATCAACTTCTTTATCATTGATTAAAATTAAATCAGAAGATCATCACAGAGGAGAGCACACAAAGTCAGCCGTCGAGGAGGTATCTATGTTCAGTCGAGTTTTAGCCCTTCTGGCTGTGCTTTTGCTAAGTGCAAATACATGGGCAGCCATTGAAATTAATAACCACCAGGCCAGAAATATGGACGATGTGCAAAGCTTAGGCGTGATTTATATCAATCATAATTTCGCCACTGAAAGCGAAGCACGTCAGGCATTAAATGAAGAAACAGATGCGCAAGGCGCAACGTACTACCACGTAATTCTGATGCGGGAACCGGGGAGTAACGGCAATATGCACGCCAGCGCGGATATTTATCGCTAGCACCAGGTATAACCAACGAAACATTGCCATAGTTTGCTTTGCCCCCTTCGCAGGGGGCTTTTTTTGAAAAACGGCTGCGGAATTAGACCAGTTATCTCCCGAGGAAGGAAATTTCCGCAGCGCGTGTTTTACTTCTGCCCGTAATAAGCGTTAGGGCCGTGCTTACGCATGAAGTGTTTATTCATCAGGAAGCTGTCGATGTGATTGAGTTGTGGATTAATACTGCGCGCAATCCACGCCATTTTCGCCACTTCTTCCATCACTACCGCGTTATGCACCGCGTCGTGGGCATCTTTCCCCCAGGCGAACGGTCCGTGCTGATACACCACAATTCCCGGCGTATGCAGCGGCTCGGCGTTGCCCAGCGTTTCGATAATCACTTTGCCAGTGTTCAGTTCATACTCACCCTGCACCTCTTCTTCGCTTAATCCACGCGTACACGGGATATCACCAAAGAAGTAGTCAGCGTGCGTGGTGCCTAACGCCGGGATCGCCAGCCCCGCCTGCGCCCATGCGGTGGCATGAGTGGAGTGGGTATGGACAATGCCGCCAAGCGACGGGTAACGACGGTAGAGTTCGAGATGCGTCGCAGTGTCGGAAGATGGGCGATACTCCCCTTCCACCACCTTGCCGCTCATATCAACCACCACCATATCGGCCGCTTTCATGGTTTCGTAGGCAACGCCGCTGGGCTTGATCACCACCAGCCCGCGTTCGCGGTCGATAGCGCTGACGTTGCCCCAGGTAAAGGTCACCAGCCCGTAGCGCGGCAGCTCCATGTTGGCTTCAAATACCTGCTGTTTTAGCTTTTGCATTATGCCGCCTCCACCATGCCCGCTTTCGCCATGCGCGCTTTCACCCAATCACGCGCTTTCGCCACTTCTGCCGCCGGGTCTTCCGCCGTTTCGCTCCACATCTCAATCAGGTACGGCCCGCAATAGCCACTCTGTTTGAGCGTTTCGAAACAACGTTCGAAATCCACTACACCTTCGCCAAACGGCACGTTTTTGAAGACGCCAGGTTTGGTGTCTTTCACATGTACTGCGACGATATGCCCGATTCCGGCCTGCAACTCCATCTGCACATCGTTGTCCCACGCCGACAGGTTGCCGATATCCGGGTAGAGCTGGAACCACGGATTGTTGAGATAGTGCGCGTAGCCCAGCGCCTTGCTGATGGAGTTCATCAACGGATAATCCATGATCTCCATCGCCAGCGTCACCTGCGCGCGGCTTGCCATCTCAACGCTCTCTTTCAGGCCGTCACGAAAACGACGACGCGTTTCGTTATTGGCTTCCTGATAGTAAACGTCATAGCCCGCCAGCTGGATCACGCGAATGCCGACGTCCTGAGCGAACTGGATAGCTTTACGCATAATCTCCAGCCCCTGCGCCCGCACCGCGTCATCTTCGCTACCCAGCGGGAAACGACGATGAGCAGAAAGGCACATTGACGGTACGCGTACGCCGGTTTCAACAATCGCGTTCACCAGCGCCAGACGCTGATCGCGGCTCCAGTCGAGGCGCGACAGGCGCTCGTCCGTTTCATCTACCGACATCTCGACAAAATCGAAGCCCAACGTTTTTGCCAGTTGCAGGCGTTCCAGCCAGCACTCCCCGGCGGGGAGCGCTTTTTCATAGATGCCAAGCGGGATTTGTTTGGACAACATATCCGCTCCTTAGCCCCACAGTTCGGCGATGGAACGTTTGAACTGACGTGCGGCTTCCACCGGAGAAGCGGCATCACGGATACTACGGCCCGCGATAAAGACGTGAATCGGAATGCCTTTGAACAGTGGCAGATCTTCCAGCGCCAGGCCACCAGTGACGGTCACTTTGAAGCCCATATCGGAAAGACGTTTGATCGCGGTAATGTCCGCTTCGCCCCACGCCACGCCTGCGGCCTGCGCGTCACGGCTGCGGTGATAAACCACCTGCTGAATGCCTGCGTCGCGCCACTGCTGCGCCTGTTCCCAGGTCCAGTAGCCGGTCAGTTCAATCTGCACGTCGCCGTTAAACTCTTTTGCTACGTCCAGCGCGCCTTTGGCGGTGTTGATATCCGCACAGCAAATTACCGTCACCCAGTCAGCATTGGCTTCGAAGCACATACGAGAAAGAATTTTGCCCGCATCGGCAATTTTGGCGTCTGCGAGTACGATTTTGTGCGGGTAAAGCGCTTTCAGATCGCGAACCGCACGCACGCCTTCGCCCACGCACAGAATGGTGCCCACTTCGATAATGTCGACTTCTTCGGCAATCAGGCGAGTGGTTTCGTAGGCGCTATCCATAGTCTGGTTGTCCAGCGCGACTTGCAACATCGGTAATGACATCTTCAATTCCTTCTTAAGCTGCCGCGTTGGTGCGGTCAATGAGATCCAGTACTTCCTGCTCGGTACGGCAGGCACGTAAACGGTCGAAATTTTCTTCATCTTCAAACAGGTTGACGATCTGCATGATGCCTACTTCCTGGTGCGTGTTGGCATCGACCGCCGCCATGGTGATGAGGATATCCACAGGGTCATTATCTTCGTGGTTGAACTCCAGCGGCTTTTTCAGCGTCACTAGCGCAAAACCGGTTTTCTTAACGCCCTCTTCCGGGCGACCGTGCGGCATTGCCAGGCCTGGTGCGAGCACAAAGTACGGACCGTGCTGTTCAACCGCATCCAGAATCGCCTGGTAGTAACGCGGCTCGACAACATCCGCCGCCACCAGCAGGTCAACGCCGATTTTCACTGCGTCCTGCCATGTCTCTGCTTCAGCCTGCAGGCGGATGGATTTATTCTCCGCCAGCGAATCACGTAATTTCATGGCGCGTCCTTACTTCACGTCCTGCGGGAAATGCTCTTTGATCACTTCCAGCAGTTTCGGGCCAAAGTCGGCAGGAGAGAGCATGTTGCGCACGCCGACCACGTATTTGTTGCCGGTCACGGTGATTTCGCCCGCAATGTGCGTAGAAGCGATGATGATATCCGCGCCGCTCAACTCGCTTTTGTATTCGCCAACCGCGCAGCTGTTTACCGTGTGGTCAATGTTTGATTGGGTTAAAAACTGGTCCACTTTCATCTTCATGATCATGGAACTGCCTTGTCCGTTGCCACACACAGCCAGAATACGTACGGTCATAATCAAAACTCCTTATTAAGCAGACTGTTCTGCCAGTTGTTTTTCTGCATCTTCTTCTGCGCGCAGTGCGCGGCCAGCGAAGAACATATAAGCCAGTGCAATTACAATGATGACAGCCATAAAGGCGATACCGATGGAGAAGAAGCCCTGCATCATCGGCGGTGCCAGAATCGACCAGTCCGCCATACCCATCCAGGCACTCATACCGGTAAGTTTCACCGCCCAGACGCAACCAAAGATTTCGATCATCCCCATCACCAGACAAATCTTCAGCGCCGCACGCCAGCCGCCGAAGTGGTTAGCGAACACGCCGATGGTGGCGTTGGAGAAGAACATCGGGATAAAGCCGGGAATAATCAGGATCGAGGAGCCGCAGGCGACCAGGATGCCAACCGCAATCAGCTGACCGATGGTGCCCCACATAAAGCCCCAAACCACGGCGTTCGGCGCGAAGCTATAGATAGCCGCACAGTCAATCGCCAGAACCGCACCTGGGATCAGGCGCTGAGAGATACCGTTAAACGCTTCAGAGAGTTCCGCCACAAACATGCGCACGCCCTGAGTGATGATGAAGATCGCCACCGCGAAGGAGAAACCGGTTTGCAGGATGTAGACCGTCCAGTTCACTTTGCCTGCCATCGTCTGCACGGTGTCGATACCGAAGGAGAGCAGAATGGCGCCAAAGAAGATGGTCATGACAATCGCCGTGGAGACGATGTTGTCGTGGAAAATGTTCAGCCAGCCAGGCAGTTTGAGATCTTCAACGCTCTCCTCTTTTTTGCCCAGGAACGGCGCGACTTTATAAGCAATCCATGATGCAAACTGCTGCTGGTGACCGATGGAGAAACCGCAGCCATCCGTCACTTCCTGAGTCGGCTTGTACATCATATTGGAGGTAATGCCCCAGTAGAGCGAAACCAGAATCGCGGTGCAGATAATGGTCGTCCACATGGAATAGCCGAAAATAAACAACGTAACGGCAATCAGCCCCGCCTGCTGGAACATGATGTGACCAGTCAGCATGATGGTACGAATACCGGTAATGCGACGCAGCAGCACGTAACAGATGTTCAGTGCCAGCGCTAACAACACCGCGTAACCTACCCAGCTATAAGCATCGCCCATGCGTTCAATGGTTGCCATCATCGACGCGTAAGTATCTGAAATCGCACCGTTGATGCCGTAGACTTCCGACATTTTCGCCACCACCGGTTTGAAGGTACTGGTCAGGATGCCGGACCCTGCCTGCAACAACATGAAACCAATAATGGTTTTTATCGTACCTTTGATAATAACGCTGACACTTTTGCGCAGCAGGATATAGCCCAGACAGGTCACAATACCCAGCAGTAACGGGGCATTGGTCATGACCTGGTTAAAAAACACGGTAAAGATGTTGTAGAGGATCTCCATAACGATCTCCTGAAGAAGAGGTAACCGGGTATTCCGCACACCCGGAATGTTGTGCACTCACTCTAATTTTCAAAAGTAATCACAACAAGATTATTTATGATTTAATGTGACGCGACCCGCAAATAATTCCACACGGATAGAGTGGGATTCACACAACGAAACAATTATTTATTTAAATTCATTTAGTTAATTGAATTACACATTCCATTAAATCTTTCCACACTCAAAATCAACAACAACTTCCCTGGCAAAAAGTCAAAAAATGGTCATTGCCTTCCTGAAAAAATAGTGTCAGGATTAATCAAAACCAATCACATATTGATTCGAATTGAACTATCATGAAGGTAAATGGCGATGAGTAAAGTGAAAAGTATCACCCGTGAATCCTGGATCCTGAGCACTTTCCCGGAGTGGGGTAGCTGGTTGAATGAAGAAATTGAACAAGAACAGGTCGCTCCTGGCACATTTGCGATGTGGTGGCTTGGCTGCACCGGGATCTGGTTAAAATCGGAAGGTGGCACCAACGTTTGCGTTGATTTCTGGTGCGGCACTGGCAAACAAAGTCACGGTAACCCGTTAATGAAACAGGGTCACCAGATGCAGCGCATGGCTGGCGTGAAAAAACTGCAGCCAAACCTGCGCACCACCCCGTTTGTTCTTGATCCGTTTGCGATTCGCCAGGTCGACGCGGTACTGGCGACTCACGATCACAACGATCATATCGACGTCAACGTCGCTGCTGCTGTGATGCAGAACTGTGCTGATGACGTACCGTTCATTGGACCGAAAACCTGTGTGGATTTGTGGATTGGCTGGGGCGTACCGAAAGAGCGTTGCATCGTGGTCAAACCGGGCGATGTTGTAAAAGTGAAAGACATTGAAATTCATGCGCTTGACGCTTTCGACCGTACTGCACTGATCACCCTGCCTGCCGATCAAAAAGCGGCTGGCGTACTGCCGGACGGCATGGACGATCGCGCGGTGAACTATCTGTTCAAAACGCCTGGCGGCTCCCTGTATCACAGCGGCGACTCCCACTACTCTAACTATTATGCGAAGCACGGTAACGAACATCAGATCGACGTGGCTTTAGGTTCATACGGCGAAAACCCGCGCGGTATCACCGACAAAATGACCAGCGCCGATATGCTGCGTATGGGTGAAGCCCTGAATGCGAAAGTGGTTATCCCGTTCCACCACGATATCTGGTCAAACTTCCAGGCCGATCCGCAAGAGATCCGCGTGCTGTGGGAGATGAAAAAAGATCGCCTGAAGTATGGCTTCAAGCCGTTTATCTGGCAGGTTGGCGGCAAATTTACCTGGCCGTTGGATAAAGACAACTTCGAGTACCACTATCCGCGTGGTTTCGATGATTGCTTCACTATTGAACCGGATCTGCCGTTCAAGTCATTCCTGTAATCTGTCGTTTATACCGGATAGCGTGGAGTAGTTCGCGCTATCCGGCGTAGTATTTCCTGGCTATTTCAAATATCATCTAAAAAAATCAAATTTTATCGGAATAGCTCATGACTGAAGCACAAAGACATCAAATCCTCCTGGAAATGCTCGCACAATTGGGCTTTGTGACCGTTGAGAAAGTCGTTGAGCGTCTGGGAATTTCGCCTGCCACTGCGCGACGCGATATCAATAAACTTGACGAAAGCGGCAAACTGAAAAAAGTGCGCAATGGCGCAGAAGCTATTACCCAACAGCGCCCGCGCTGGACGCCGATGAATCTGCATCAGGCGCAGAATCACGATGAAAAAGTACGTATCGCTAAAGCGGCCTCGCAGCTGGTTAATCCGGGCGAAAGCGTAGTCATCAACTGCGGCTCCACCGCGTTTCTGCTTGGGCGGGAAATGTGTGGCAAGCCAGTGCAAATCATCACTAATTATCTACCGCTGGCAAATTACCTGATCGATCAAGAACATGACAGCGTGATCATTATGGGCGGACAGTACAACAAAAGTCAGTCCATCACTTTAAGCCCGCAGGGCAGCGAAAACAGTCTCTATGCCGGGCACTGGATGTTTACCAGCGGCAAAGGACTGACAGCAGAAGGGTTGTATAAAACCGATATGCTGACGGCAATGGCAGAGCAGAAGATGCTGAGCGTGGTAGGGAAACTGGTGGTACTGGTTGATAGCAGTAAGATTGGCGAACGCGCGGGAATGCTTTTTAGCCGTGCCGATCAAATTGATATGCTGATCACCGGCAAAAATGCTAACCCGGAAATCCTCAGCAAGCTGGAGGATCAGGGTGTCACAGTGCTGCGCGTTTAAAGGTGCTGACGGAAGAATTCCACGGTTGACTCCAGCGCGGCCGGGGTAATACGGTGCCGGACACCTGCTCCCCACAGGCAGGTCAGATTGCTGTCCAGCCCTTCGCGCTGTAGCGCCTGTTGCAGGCGGAACGTTTCACCGGGCGGTACGACGTCATCGGCGTCCCCATGCCACAGAAGCAGCGGACGATCGGCCAGCTGCGAAAGCGCATGGCTGACGTCCCATTCAGACAACAGGGCCTCAATCTCCTGAGGGGCCTGCGGCGGGAACAGCGTCTTTGCCAGTGATGTAAAGTAGCCCGATCCCATCAGGCAAGCGACGGACGTCACCTCCGGATGCCTGGCCATGATCCCCAGCGCCGTCATTCCGCCCATTGATGCGCCTGCGACCGCCAGCCGTTTCCCCTCCACCAGCCCGGCCTGCAAGAGCGCGTCACGCAGCCCGGCGAACTCGGTCAGATTGCCGTGCAGCGTTTGCCAGAACAGCCCCAGCCGCGCCTGCTCATCGCCCGTAAAGCGTGCCCCATGATTCGGCGCATCAGGCATGACCACCCGGAAACCGGCCTGCGCCAGCGCGACGGCAAAATAGCTGTAGACCAGCTTCGAGGAGAGAAAGCCATGATAGAAAACTACTGTCGGCAGCGGCTGTTCACCTTTACCAGCCGAAAAAGCATGGATGATTTCATGCCCACTCAGCTGGCGAGTTTCAATTTCAATCATTGTCGATCCTGTGCTGATGAATGATTCATAATGTTGAGAGCTGGATTACGGTTTCACGATATTTTCATTCGAAATCTACGTCCCAGATAACACTTCGGGAACATTCCCCCAAAACTAAATTCGCAGACAACTACACTATGGCTATCAGGAAAAGAGACAGGTTTATGCGCAGGCTTACGGCTTTATTGCTGGTCTCACTGCTCAGCGGATGTTCCATATTGCAGGGTACGCCAGAACCGGCGCCGCCGGTTACCGATCATCCTCAGGAAATTCGTCGTAATCAGACGGAAGGATTACAACGCCTGGGTACCGTATCCGCGATGGTTCGTGGTTCCCCGGATGATGCAGAAGACGCAATTGAAGCACAGGCAGTTGCCGCAAAAGCAGATTATTACGTCATCACGATGATTGATGAAACCATTATTACGGGACAGTGGTACGCCCAGGGAATTTTGTACCGTAAGTAAGCATCATCATTTGAACGACTTTTACACTGCTTTGCGTCCGTAGACATTTTCCTGTCCACAATAAACTCCATGCCAGCAACAATGGAAATGAGTTTATTCGCGAAGGATTGCCCGGCGGATACCGGAGACACGTGAAAAGGAGCTGACGATGAAACGAACCCTTGCTTTAACGACGCTATTGCTTTCAGCGGGCCTGCTGAGCACCACGGCGCAGTCGGCCGAATTTGCCAGCGCGGATTGCGTCACGGGCCTGAACGAGATTGGTCAGATCTCCGTCAATAATATCACGGGGAGTCCGCAAGACGTTGAACGTGTCGTCGCCCTGAAGGCCGATGAACAGGGCGCATCCTGGTATCGCATCGTCCAGATGCAGGAAGATCACCATGTTAATCACTGGCGCGTGCAGGCCATTCTTTATGCATAATCCCTTCCGATAAAAGCCACTTAATTTTAGTGGCTTTTCACTTTTGCAAATTTTTTACCTCTCCCGAAACTTAATAAAAACAAATATGTAACATTCAGTTACATTAAACAGATAAACGTTCTCTTCGCTCTGCCGTTGAACAGCCATCACTTTTCAATAATGAGCAATTTATGATCACCTTTTTCCGCCGGGCAGGTCTGGGCACGAAGCTATCGCTGCTAACAGGTGCAAGTGTCGCCACGCTTTTTTTGCTGTTCACTTTTCTGTTGAGCCACAACGCCAGCCAGCAGCTTGAAGATCTTGCGGTTGAAGACCTGCATAACCAGTCCACCGGCATGGTGGATATGGTAGAGATGTTCAACACCAGCCTGAGCGAAGAGGTTGAAAGCTATACCCGTCTGCTCACCACCTTTTTGCCACAGCCGCTGAACAGCGACAGCAGCCAGAGCCGGACCATAAACGGGCTTACCGTTCCTCTGCTGAAAGGCGGCGAAACGGAGTTGCATGAAAACAATACGCTTTCTGATGACTTCCTGAGCCGAACGGGCGCCATCTCGACGCTGTTTGTCCGCAGCGGTAACGATTTTATCCGCGTGGCCACGTCGCTGCGCAAAGAGAATGGCGACCGCGCCATCGGAACCGTTCTTGATACCACCAGCCCGGCATTTGCGGCTGTCACCAAAGGGGAGGTCTATCGTGGCCTCGCGCTTCTGTTCGGCAAGCGCTATATCACGCAGTACCAGCCTGTTAAAAATGCGGAAGGCCAGGTTATCGGGATTATCTTTGTCGGCGTGGACATCACCCATTCGTGGAACGTCATGCGCGAGAAAATCCTTAACCGTCGTCTGGGCGAGAGCGGCCACTTCTTTGTACTGGATCGCAGCAGCGGCAAAACGCGCGGACAGTATCTGTTCCATGCCAGCGATGAGGGCAAACTGCCCAACTGGGACACGGCGACACAGCAGCAGCTTCTGAGTGATAAAGCCGGCACGCTGGAGCGCGTGAGCGCAGATGGCCGTACGCTCAAAGTTGCCTACACGCCGCTGCCGGGCTGGAACTGGACCATCGTGGGTGAAGTGGATAAAGCCGTACTGCTTTCAAGCGTCACCACGCTGCGCGATCGCTTCCTGATGGCGGGCGTGGTGCTATCCGCGCTCTTCGCGGGCCTGTTCGTTATCCTCATTCGCCGGATGCTAACCCGCCCACTGCGCGCAGTGATCGCGCTTGCCCGGCAGTATGCCGCAGGCGATCTGCGCGCCAGCCTGCCGGTAACCCGCCAGGATGAGGTCGGCCAGCTGATTGATGCGATCAACGGGATCGGGGGCGGCCTGCAAAAAATTGTGTTGCAGGTCCGCGAGGCCGCAAGCGAAATCCATCTGGGGACTAACGCGCTGGCTTCAGACACCGGCGAGATCTCTGAACAGATCAACAAACAGGCCAGCAGCGTTGAGGAGACCTCCGCCAGCATGGAGCAATTAGCCGCCACCGTGCAGCAAAATGCCGCCAACATGGAGCAAACTCAGCAGCTGGTGGGGGAAACCTCACGCGCGGTGCATCAGGGTGGAGAGACGGTGACCCACGCAGTTTCCACCATGGATGATATTCGTGATGCATCGAAACGCATTGAAGACATTACCCGCGTGATTGAGTCCATCGCTTTCCAGACCAATATCCTGGCGCTCAATGCGGCGGTTGAAGCGGCGCGGGCGGGCGAGCACGGGAAAGGTTTCGCAGTGGTGGCGCAAGAGGTGCGCGCCCTGGCCGCACGCAGTGCCAACGCGGTAAAAGAGATTGAACAGCTGATTGGCGACACGCTGAACAAGGTGAGCGAAGGCCATGCGCTGTCTGAGCAGACGCGTCTGGCGATGGATGCCATCACTGTTCATATCGATAACATCAGCCAGCTTGTCACCGAGATCAACCACGCCTCCCGCGAGCAGTCTGCGGGGATTGGTCAGGTGAATCTGGCGATGACGCACATCGGTGAGGCATCGCATATCAATGCCGATCGCATCTCACGCAGCGAGCAGACGGCACAGACGCTGCGCGAGAAGGGTTCACATCTCATCCGGCTGGTGAGCCTGTTCCAGCTGAAGGCTTAACCGACCCGGCCCGTGGCGCGCAGCAGCAGGTCGGTTTGCACCTGTTCGCTCATCAGCGTGCCGCCCCGGGTATCCAGCATCATGCGGCACCACGCCTGCGCCACGGGCGGCGATGCGTGCCGCAGCATCTGACTTCCGGCCCCGAGTAAAAAGAGCTGCCGCGCGATCTCCCTGCCCTGCGCTTCCTGCGGTTTACGCAGCTTCTGCTGTAGCTGCCGCCAGCTGCGATCGAAATGCCTGTCCTGGCCTTTGACCTGCGCGAAATCATCGGCGAGCAGGTCGAGAATACCCGACTGCTTCGCCAGTACGCGCAGTACATCCAGGCACATAATATTGCCAGAGCCTTCCCAGATGCTGTTGACGGGCATTTCACGGTACAACCGTGGAAGCTCACTCTCTTCGCAATAGCCTGCGCCGCCCAGCACCTCCATTGCCTCTGCCACAAACGGTATGCCCGCTTTGCAGACGCTGTATTTTGCCGCCGGAGTGAATAGCCGCGCCCATGCGGCCTCCTGCGGGTCGGTGCGGTTGTCCCACGCCCGGGCGAGTCGGAACAGCAGTGCCGTGTGTCCCTCCAGCACCAGCGCCATACGGCTTAGCACGTCGCGCATTAACGGCTGGTCGATCAGATTTTTGCCGAAGGTCTGCCGCTGATGGGCATGATAAAGCGCCACCGAGAGCGCACGGCGCATCAATCCGTGGCTGCCAAGCGCACAGTCAAAGCGCGTCAGCCCGCCCATCTTCAGAATTTGCCGGACACCTTCACCCTCTTCGCCCAGCAGCCAGCCGTAAGCATCAAGGAACTCAGCCTCACTGCTGGCATTTGAACGGTTACCGAGCTTGTCCTTCAGACGCTCAAGGCGCACGGCATTACGTTGCCCGTCGGGTAAAAAACGCGGAACAAAAAAGCAGGAAAGCCCGCCCTTCGCCTGCGCCAGCACCAGATGCGCATCGCTCTGCGGCACGGAGAAAAACCATTTGTGCCCCACCAGCCGGTAACTGCCATCACTGCATTTCTCTGCTTTGGTGGTATTACTGAGTACGTCCGAACCGCCCTGCTTTTCCGTCATCCCCATACCGATCAGCAGGCCGCGCTTTTGCGCCCCCGGCGCGAGATGGGGATCGTAGCGATCGCTCATCAGCGGCGTTAACCAGTTGTCAAACGGTTTGGGCAGTGACTGTAGCAACAGCGGCGTGGCGGCGAAGGTCATGGTCACCGGGCATAGCGTTCCCGCCTCCACCTGAGCATGCAGCACAAAACGCGCGGCCCGGGCGACGAACGATCCTTTCCTCGCCTCCTCCTCCCACGCCAGGTTGTGCACCCGGTTGGCGCAAAGCCCCTGCATCAGAAGATGCCATGCCGGATGAAAGCGGACGTCATCCAGCCTCGCTCCCGTGGCGTCATAACGCAGCAGCTCCGGCGGATTAACGTTCGCCAGCCTGCCCAGCTCCAGCGACTCCGCCGTACCCAACTGCTGTCCGATGCTGGCAAGAAGATCCACATCCCACTCAGCCCCTTCGCGCGCTACCGCATCGCGCAGGGCGCAATCAGAGAGAAAAAGGTTGCTGTTCGATAGCGGTGCAGGTTGATTAAAAACGGTATGTGTCTGCCAGTGCATGCTGTCTCCCTCCTTTCATTGGCAATAAAGGTAAGTATGGACAGAGGGCATGCACGCTGCATGGGAGGGGGGTCACACGATGACGATCGTGTTGATATCATTCGTGAAATAGCTCACAGAACATAAGAATAAACTATTTCATTACTTCACCAATGCTGAATAATTTATTCTTACCCCGTTTATGTGAGGATCGTTATGCAACAGGATGCGCACAAGCGTGCATTAATTGCAGGCTCCATCGGTAATTTCATCGAGTGGTATGAATTTGCGGTCTACGGTTTTCTGGCAACGGTGATTGCCAGAAACTTCTTCCAGCTTGAGGGGGAAGCGGAGCTCACCAGCCTGATCCTCACCTGGGCCTCGTTCGCCATCGCTTTCTTCTTCCGTCCGCTGGGTGCGGTGGTCTTTGGCCGCATTGGCGACAGGATTGGCCGCAAACCGACGCTGATTATAGTGCTGGTATTGATGACGCTCGCCACCGCTGCCATCGGTATTGTGCCGGTCTACGCCAGTATCGGGATTGCCGCGCCGCTGATCGTTACGCTCCTGCGTATTCTGCAAGGACTGTTCGCGGGCGGTGAGTATGGCGGTGCGGTCTCGTTGATGACGGAGTTCGCCCCGCGCGGCAAGCGCGGTCTTTACGGGGCATGGCAGTCCTTTACCGTGGCGCTCGGGCTGTTAGCGGGCGCAGGCATTGTCGCGTTGCTCTCCGCCCTACTCTCCCCTGAAGCCTTGCACGACTGGGGCTGGCGCATTCCGTTCTTCCTGGCGTTGCCGATGGGTGCGGTCGCGCTATGGCTGCGGGTGAGCATGGAAGAGACGCCGAGCTTTGTGCAGCAACGGGAAAAACCGGTTGTTACTCAGGCCAGCACCGCCGCCACGTTCAAAACCATCCTGATGGGCATTGGCCGCGTGATGGTCTGGTCTGCGGCGGGTTATACCTATCTGGTGATTATGCCGACCTATCTGCAATCTGCGCTGCATACCGGTTTTAACCAGGCGCTACTGATTGCGGTGATTTCTAACATTGGGTTTGCGCTCACGATCATTCCGTCGGGCATGCTGAGCGACAGGATCGGGCGGCGCACGGTGATGATTATCGCCACCGTGCTCCTGCTGATCCTCGCCCTGCCGCTGCTGAAAATTTTGCAGGCGGAATCCAGTACGCTGGCAGTCAAAGCGATTGTGGTGCTGATTGCGGGGGGTCTGGTTGGGATGCTGGCAGGGCCGGGGCCGGCAATGCTGTCTGAGATGTTCCCGACGCGCGTGCGTTATACCGGGCTGGGGCTGGCCTATTCTCTGTCGAATGCGATCTTCTCGGGCTGTGCGGGGCTGATCATTACCGGGCTGATTAAAGAGACGGGCAATCTGGATATTCCGGCGTACTACGTGATGGCAACGGCGGTGGTGAGTATTTTCGCGCTGATGACGCTGAGAAAGGATGACCATTTACGGTCGTTAGAGGAGTGAGATTGTTGCCCGGTGGCGCTACGCTTACCGGGCCTACGGTACCATGCTTTTGTAGGCCGGGTAAGGCGAAGCCGCCACCCGGCACAACAGGCTACCCGCGCTGGCGCACCGCTTCAAATAAGCAAATTCCGGTCGCAACCGAAACGTTCAGGGAAGAAACGCTTCCAGCCATCGGGATGCTGATCAACTCATCGCAATGTTCACGAGTCAGGCGACGCATACCTTCACCTTCCGCACCCATCACCAGCGCCAGGCGTCCGGTCATTTTGCTCTGATAGAGTGTATGATCCGCCTCGCCTGCCGTACCGACGATCCAGATATTCTCTTCCTGCAACATACGCATGGTGCGCGCAAGGTTAGTCACCCGAATCAGCGGAACGCTTTCTGCCGCGCCGCAGGCTACTTTTTTCGCCGTAGCGTTGAGCTGTGCGGAGCGATCTTTCGGCACAATCACCGCATGAACGCCTGCGGCGTCCGCACTACGCAGGCACGCGCCGAGGTTGTGCGGATCGGTTACGCCGTCGAGGATCAGCAGGAACGGTTGATCGAGCGAAGCGATCAGATCCGGCAGATCGTTTTCCTGATACTGACGTCCTGGCTTCACGCGGGCGATAATGCCCTGATGCACGGCACCGTCGCTTTTCTCGTCGAGATATTGGCGGTTTGCCAACTGGATAACCACGCCCTGAGACTCAAGGGCGTGAATCAGCGGTAACAGACGTTTATCTTCACGGCCTTTTAAAATAAAGACTTCCTGAAAACGTTCAGGGGCGCGCTCCAGCAGGGCCTGCACTGCGTGGATGCCGTAAATCATTTCGCTCATTAATGTACTCGTTGTTTACGTTTTGCCTGATGCACTACGTTTATCCGGCCTACATGATCTCTGCAATATATTGAATTTGCGTGATTATGTAGGCCGGATAAGGCGTTCACGCCGCATCCGGCATGAACAAAGCGCATTTTGTCAGCAATCTAACCCTCTTCTTTTAAAGAGGGTATTGATCACTCTGCCACTTTTTTCTTCGCCGCACGCTTCGCTTTGGTCGCTGCAGCTATTTTCTGCGTTTTCGCCGATGGCTTTTTCGCTTTTCTCGCGTCTTTCTTCGCCGCTTTCGGCTTCGTTTTTTTCTCACCGCGGAAGGCGCTGTCTGGCTCAAAGTTTACCTTTTTACCGACCTGACGACGCTTGCCGCCTTTTTTACCTGCATCGCCTTTTTTCGCTTTCTCGCGCGCCGTTTTACCGACGTTGCGCGGTGCGCGTTCGCTGGAGATCAGGCTAAAGTCGATTTTGCGCTCGTCCATATTAACCGCTTCGACGCGAACTTCCACGCGATCGCCCAGGCGATAAGTCTGGCCGCTGGATTCCCCCATCAGGCGTTGCCCTACCTGGTCAAAGCGATAGTAGTCATTGTCCAGCGAAGAGACATGGACCAGACCATCAATGAACAAGTCGTCCAGACGGACGAAGAAGCCAAAGCCAGTGACGCTGGAAATTACGCCTTTAAAGACGTTACCTACCTGGTCGAGCATGAAGTCACACTTCAGCCAGTCAGCCACATCGCGCGTTGCTTCGTCGGCACGACGTTCCGCCATCGAACAGTGCTGACCCAGTTGCAGCATCTCTTCCATCGAATAATGGTAGCCGCCGGTTTCAGTGGTGTTGCCCTGATGCCCCTGCTCTTTCGCCAGCAGATATTTAATGGCGCGGTGCAGCGTCAGGTCTGGATAACGACGAATCGGCGAAGTAAAGTGCGCATAGGACTGCAATGCCAGGCCAAAGTGACCACGGTTTTCTGGATCGTAAATCGCCTGTTTCATCGAGCGCAGCAGCATGGTTTGCAGCATTTCTGCATCAGGACGATCGGCAACCGACTCCAGCAGCTCCGCGTAGTCACGCGGTTCCGGCTTGTTACCGCCCGGCAGTTCCAGCCCCAGCTCCGCCAGCACTGAACGGAAAGAGGTAATCGCTTCGGTGCTCGGCTTGTCGTGAATACGGAACAGTGCCGGTTCTTTCGCTTTCTCAACGAAACGCGCCGCCGAGATATTCGCCAGAATCATGCACTCTTCAATTAATTTGTGCGCGTCGTTACGCTGGGTCTGTTCGATACGTTCAATACGGCGTTCAGCGTTGAAAATGAACTTCGCTTCTTCGCTCTCAAATGAGATCCCACCGCGTTCTTCACGGGCTTTATCCAGCACTTTATAGAGGTTATGCAACTCTTCGAGATGCTTAACCAGCGGGGCGTACTGCTCGCGCAGATCCTGATCGCCCTGCAGAATATGCCAGACTTTGGTGTAGGTCAGACGCGCGTGAGAGCTCATCACCGCTTCGTAGAATTTGTAGCCCGTCAGGCGGCCTTTCGACGAAACCGTCATCTCGCACACCATACACAGGCGGTCTACCTGCGGATTGAGCGAGCACAGACCGTTAGAGAGCACTTCCGGCAGCATCGGGATAACCTGCGAAGGGAAGTACACCGACGTGCCACGGTTACGCGCTTCTCTGTCCAGCGGCGTTGGCGGACGCACATAGTAGCTGACGTCGGCAATCGCGACCCATAAACGCCAGCCACCACCGCGTTTTTTCTCGCAGTAAACCGCATCGTCAAAGTCACGGGCGTCTTCGCCATCAATGGTAACCAGCGGTAAATCGCGCAGATCGACACGGCCCGCTTTTGCTTCTTCCGGCACTTCTTCTTTCAGCCCGGCAACCTGTTGCTCAACAGCCTGCGGCCAGATGTACGGAATTTCATGGGTACGCAGAGCGATATCAACCGCCATGCCGGTGCCCATATTGTCGCCCAGCACTTCGACGATTTTACCCACCGCTTTGGTACGGCGAGTCGGGCGTTGGGTCAGTTCGACTACGACCACAAAGCCCATCCGCGCGCCCATAATCTGATCGGGCGGGATTAAAATATCGAAGCTCAGACGGCTATCGTCAGGAACCACAAAGCCGACGCCCGCTTCGGTAAAGTAGCGACCAACAATCTGGCTGGTTTTTGGCACCAGTACGCGGACAATACGCGCTTCACGACGACCTTTACGGTCAGCGCCCAGCGGCTGCGCCAGCACCTGATCGCCATGAATGCAGGTTTTCATCTGCTCGCTGGAGAGATACAAATCATCTTTACGCCCTTCAACCCGCAGAAAGCCGTAGCCATCACGGTGGCCAATAACGGTACCTTTCACCAGGTCGAGGCGTTCCGGCAGCGCATAGCACTGACGACGAGTGAAGACCAGTTGACCATCGCGCTCCATCGCGCGCAGGCGGCGACGCAGGCCTTCAAGCTGCTCTTCGCCTTCAATGTGCAGTTCTACCGCCAGCTCATCACGGCTGGCCGGTTTTTCACGTTTGGTTAAATGTTCGAGGATAAATTCCCGACTAGGGATGGGATTCGCGTATTTTTCAGCTTCGCGTTCCTGGAAAGGATCTTGTGACATCTCGGTTCCTCCGTTGTCATCTCTGATGAAGATTTTCGTCACTCCACCAGCAATAATTTATAAAGCGGTTGATTCTCTTCAACCAAATCGGCAAGCGTGTAGTTATCCAGTTCCGTAAGAAAACTTTGCACGGCCTTAGAAAGCGCCTGTTTCAACCGACAGGCAGGTGTAATGTGGCAAAACTCACTGCTGCAATTCACCAGCGATAAGGGCTCCAGCTCGCGCACCACATCACCAATACGTATCGCACTCGCCGGTTTACCCAAGCGAATGCCGCCATTTTTTCCACGAACAGCAGTCACGTAGCCGGCACGACTAAGTTGATTGATTATTTTGACCATATGATTACGGGAGACGCCGTAGACGTCAGTCACTTCAGAAATACTGGTCATCCGCCCTTCTGGCAATGACGCCATGTAGATCAGCGCACGTAATCCGTAATCAGTGAAACTCGTTAACTGCACATCAACCTCAAAAGGGAAATCGGGAAAAAATACATTTATATTGATGATAAACCAGCCACAAGCTGTGTCGCTAATTTATTTCAGTTCGGGGAAGGAAAAAAGCGAGGATTTAACACTGTGTCGGATAGCGTAATGGCTTAACCGACACAGCAATGTATCACACTGTTAGCCCAGCAGGCAAAATATCTGCCAGGCGTACCAAAATTACGCGTCGAACGGGTCGCGCAGAATCATGGTTTCAGTACGATCCGGACCGGTAGAGATGATATCGATCGGCACACCGGTCAGCTCTTCAATACGTTTGATGTAGTTCAGCGCCGCCTGCGGCAGACCGCTACGTTCTTTCACGCCGAAGGTGGATTCAGACCAGCCCGGCATGGTTTCGTAAATCGGCTCTACACCTTTCCAGTCGTCAGCTGCCAGCGGAGTGGTAGTCACTTCGCGACCATCCGGCATACGGTAAGCCACACAGAGTTTCACCTCTTTCAGGCCATCCAGAACGTCCAGTTTAGTCAGGCAGAAGCCAGACAGGGAGTTCAGCTGTACCGCACGACGAACGGCAACGGTGTCCAGCCAGCCGGTACGACGACGACGACCCGTAGTTGCGCCGAATTCGTTACCCTGCTTGCAGAGGAACTCGCCAGTTTCATCAAACAGTTCAGTCGGGAACGGACCTGCACCCACACGAGTGGAGTAAGCTTTGAGGATACCCAGAACGTAATCAACATAACGCGGGCCCAGGCCGGAACCGGTCGCCACGCCACCAGCAGTGGTGTTGGAAGAAGTTACGTACGGATAAGTACCGTGGTCGATATCCAGCAGCGTACCCTGCGCACCTTCAAACATGACGAAATCGCCACGCTGACGCGCCTGGTCGAGCAGGTCAGAAACGTCAACCACCATAGAAGTCAGGATGTCGGCAACAGCCATCGTATCATCCAGAACTTTCTGGTAATCAACCGCTTCAGCTTTGTAGTAGTTAACCAACTGGAAGTTGTGATATTCCATCACTTCTTTCAGTTTTTCAGCGAAGGTTTCTTTGTCGAAAAGGTCGCCAACACGCAGACCGCGACGTGCCACTTTATCTTCATAAGCAGGCCCGATACCACGACCGGTGGTGCCGATCGCTTTCGCGCCACGCGCTTTCTCACGCGCGTTATCCAGCGCAACGTGATAATCAAGGATCAGCGGACATGCTTCAGACAGCAGCAGACGCTCACGAACGGGGATGCCACGGTCTTCCAGTTCTTTCATCTCTTTCATCAGCGCGGCCGGAGACAGCACAACACCGTTACCGATGATGCTGGTTACATTCTCGCGGAGAATACCTGATGGAATAAGATGGAGAACGGTTTTTTCACCGTTGATTACGAGAGTATGGCCTGCGTTGTGACCGCCCTGGTAGCGTACAACATATTTAGCCCGTTCAGTCAGAAGATCGACGATCTTACCTTTACCTTCGTCACCCCATTGGGTGCCCAGTACGACGACGTTGTTACCCATTTTTCAAAATCACCGTTTGCTTAAAAATGGATTCTACCATCGCTTTTTCAGAGTTACAGCACTTTTTGCACTCAAAAATGACCTCGATCAGTCTGTTTTTTGTTCAGCTAATCGTTTTCCTCAACATGTAGTAGACCACAACGCCCGCAACCACAAGTCCACCGCCAAAACGACGTAAAATATTATCGGGCAAATTGGTCATCGCAGAGATCATCTTCTTCCATGCCTTCGGGTAAAGCATCGGCCCTAAACCTTCCAGTACCAAAACCAGGGCAAGCGCCAGCCAGATTGTCGAATTCATTCATTATCCTTATAGAAAAAGAAAACCACCGACATCCCTGAGGATGCGGTGGCTTTATTGACCTGTACCGCAGTCGTTATATTAACGCGTTGCGGAAGTCGGCGTCTTCATGTAGCGGAAGAAATCGCTATCCGGGCTCATGACCATCACGTCCTGATTGCCAGAGAAGCTGTTCTCATAAGCACGCAGGCTACGGATGAATGCGTAGAAGTCCGGATCTTTACTGAATGCATCAGCAAACAGTTTGGCTGCTTCGGCATCGCCTTCACCACGCATGATACGGCCCTGACGCTCAGCTTCTGCCAGCGTTCTGGTCACTTCATAGTCGGCAGTCGCGCGCAGTTTTTCCGCTTCTTCCTGACCTTGTGAACGGTGACGACGCGCTACCGCTTCACGCTCGGCGCGCATACGGTTGTAGATCGCTTCAGACACTTCGGTAGGCAGGTTGATCTGCTTAATTCGCACATCGACAACTTCAATACCCAGCGCCGCCATACTGTTCGGGTTGATGACCGGAACTTTGCCCTTCGTCTCAGCCGTTACGCGCTCTGCCGCTTCGGCAATGGCGTTATCTGCCGCCGGGGTAGTAACTTCATCTTCTGTACCCGCAGAACCGGAGTTCAGCGCGTCACGTACTTCGAGGGTCAGACGACCACGGGAATCGGTGACGATATCTTTCACGTCCAGGCGACCAATTTCAGAACGCAGACGGTCAGAGAACTTACGTTTCAACAGCACTTCCGCTTGCGAAATGTCGCCACCACCCGTTGCCAGGTAGTAACGGCTGAAATCGCTGATGCGCCATTTGATGTAAGAGTCGACGATCAGGTCTTTCTTCTCTTTGGTCACAAAGCGGTCGGCCTGGTTGTCCATGGTCTGAATACGTGCGTCGAGCATTTTCACCGTTTCAATGAACGGTATCTTGAAATGCAGACCCGGCTCATAAACCAGAGGTTTGTTGTCATCGTCACGCAGTACCTTACCAAAACGCAGCGTAATACCGCGCTCACCTTCTTTGACGACAAAGACAGACATGTAAAGCACTACCAGCACGATGATGATAATCGCGATAACTGACTTACGCATCGTTATTCCCCCTGACGCTGGTAGTCGTTACGCTGCGCGTTGGCGCGGCGTTGGTCCATAATATCGCCCTGACTGGTGGACGACGTGTTGCTTGCTCCACTGGTTGTGGAGGAAGAGGCTGGCGGCAGACGCAGCAGATTGCTGGCACCGTTATCGCTCTTCGCCGCAGGGGCGTTACCACCTTTCAGCATCTGGTCTAACGGCAGAACCATCAGGTTGCCACCTTTATCGTTAACCAGCACTTTGCGGGTGTTACCCAACACTTTTTCCATCGTCTCGATATACAGACGCTCGCGAGTAATTTCCGGCGCGGCTTTATATTCCGGCAGAAGTTTAGCAAAGCGCGCCACTTCACCCTGAGCTTCCAGGATGGTCTGGGCCTTGTACGCACGCGCCTCTTCGAGGATACGTTGCGCCTGACCGTTCGCACGCGGCTGAACTTCGTTGGTATACGCTTCTGCTTCACGAATGTATTGCTGTTCGTTTTCACGCGCAGCAATCGCATCGTCAAACGCCGCTTTTACTTCTTCCGGCGGACGAGCAGCCTGGAAGTTGACGTCCAGCAGCGTGATACCCATGTCATACGGACGAATCGTCTCTTCCAGTTCGCGCTGAGTATCGCTACGAATCACGGTACGACCTTCCGTCAGAATGCGGTCCATGGTGTATTTACCGATAACTCCACGCAGGGCGCTGTCGGTAGCCTGACGCAGGCTGTCATCCGGGCTGGTCACGCTATACAGATATTTTTCCGGATTGGTGACGCGGTACTGCACGTTCATCTCAACGCGCACTACGTTCTCGTCCGACGTCAGCATCACACCAGAAGCGGCCAGTTCACGCACGGCTTCCACGTTCACCGGTTTGACTTCGTCGATAAACGTCGGTTTCCAGTTCAGACCCGGCTCAACCAGATGGCTGAATTTACCAAAGCGTGTTACCACGCCGCGTTCGGCTTCTTTAATGGTATAGAAACCACTGGCCGCCCAGATAATGACAATCGCTGCCGCTGCGATGGTAACGACACGACCGCCAAGCTGCGGGCGCGGGCCTTGCGATGAACTGCCACCGCCAGATCCGGTGCCTTTACCGCCGCCCAGACCACCGAGCTTTTTGCTCAGTTTGCGGAAGATATCATCTAAATCAGGTGGCCCTTGATCGCGACCGCCTTTGTTTCCATTTCCCTCAGAGTTGCCGCCAGGTTTGCTGCTTCCCCACGGGTCGCGGTCTTGTCCGTTATTACCGGGCTGATTCCACGCCATGTTTGTGCTCCATATTTGTTATGCGGTGATCCCTGTTGTCTTTCGACGCCAGAGGATATGACTCCACGCTTCAGACGCTACGCCGTTAGATCAGGTAATCGATCAACGCCGGTTCTTGTTTACAGAGGCGACGCCAGTCAACGATCGGCATACGAACTTGCAGACTTACGCTGCCGTCCTCCTCCATCCACTCTTTTTCTATTGCCTGAAGCTGATAAAAACGACTTCTCAGACGCCCTTCCTGCGGTGGCAGACGCAATGTATGCTGCGCCACCTCGCCGGAAAGCCGCTCCGTCAAAGCCTGAAAAAGCTGTGGTATCCCCGCTCCGGTCTGTGCGGAAAGCCAGACACGGATCGGTTTGTTCTCTTCGTCCCGATCAATACGCGGTTCGAAATCTTCCAGCATATCGATCTTGTTCATCACCAGCAGGGTTGGGATCTCGTGAGCGTCGATCTCTTCAAGAACCGTATTCACCGCTTCGATGTTTTCTTGTACACGCACATCCGCCGCATCAATGACGTGCAGCAGTAATGTGGCTTGCCGCGTCTCTTGTAACGTGGCTTTAAATGCCGCCACCAGATCGTGCGGCAGGTGGCGAATAAACCCTACGGTATCTGCAAGTACGGTTTCACCGACATCTGCAACGTCAATACGCCGCAACGTCGGGTCGAGGGTGGCAAACAACTGGTCTGCCGCGTAGACCCGCGCTTCGGTGATGCGATTGAAAAGGGTAGATTTACCGGCGTTGGTATATCCCACCAGCGAAACAGTAGGAACGTCGGCTTTGATACGCGATTGCCGCCCCTGCTCACGCTGCTTTTCAACTCTTTCCAGGCGCGACTGTATCTGCACGATGCGATTACGCAACAAACGACGGTCGGTTTCGAGCTGGGTTTCACCCGGACCACGCAAACCTATCCCGCCTTTCTGTCTTTCAAGGTGGGTCCAGCCACGCACCAGGCGCGTAGCCAGATGGCGCAGCTGCGCCAGCTCAACCTGCAACTTACCCTCATGGGTACGCGCACGTTGGGCGAAAATATCTAAAATAAGGCCGGTGCGGTCGATAACACGACACTCGCACAAACGCTCCAGGTTACGCTCTTGCGCCGGGCTCAGGGCATGGTCAAAAAGAACGACCGAAGCACCCGTCGCTTTGACAGCTTCCGCAATTTCAACTGCTTTACCTTCACCTACAAAATACTTTGGGTGCGGCGCTTTACGGCTACCGGTAATCACCTGCAATGCTTCGACACCGGCGGAAGAGACCAGAGATTCAAACTCCTGGAGGTCTTCCATATCTTTGTCTTGCGTAAAATAGATGTGTACCAGTACCGCCTGCTCACCAGCATCATAACGGTCAAACAAGCGTATAACCCTCTAAATAGATCAGCGGGGAACGCAGGATCGCTGGCTCCCCGTGTAAAAAAACAGCCCGAAACCTTATTCGGTTTCTTCGCTGTCCTGTTGCGCGGAAGTATTCTGCGCGCTGCTACCATGATGGTAGTTACTGCTGGTACCGCCACCGGCGTTGTTACTGTGATGAGAAACCGGGCGAGACGGGACAACAGTAGAAATCGCGTGCTTGTAAACCATCTGGCTGACCGTGTTTTTCAACAGGATCACGAACTGATCAAAAGACTCGATTTGCCCTTGCAGCTTAATACCATTCACCAAATAAATAGAAACTGGAACACGTTCCCGACGCAGTGCGTTCAGGAACGGATCTTGTAAAGATTGCCCCTTAGCCATTCTCTCTTTTCCTTATATGCTTATTTGTACTTTGAACCTTTCGATTCTGAAAAAATTGCGCACGATACGTCTCAATTGTACACATTCAGCCTGCGATAGCACCAACAACCTGTAATACTTCGTCACGCGCCTGTTCTGGTTTTTCACTGTCAAGCCAGTGAACCCCTTCCCAACCACGCAGCCAGGTTATCTGCCGCTTCGCCAACTGTCTCGTGGCGCAAACACCTCGATAAACCATTTCATCGTATGAGATTTCGCCTTCAAGGTAAGACCACATCTGGCGATAACCCACGCAACGAATGGAAGGCAAGTCCGTATGCAAATCTCCTCGGGCAAAAAGCGCCCGGACTTCTGCTTCAAAACCTGAAGCCAACATCTGATGAAAACGCTGCTCAATGCGTTGATGGAGCAGTTCACGGCTCGCCGGGGCGATGGCGAACTGATGCACCTGATACGGTAGAGCGTCTCCTGACGTTTGCGTCAGTTCCGTTAAAGTTTTACCCGAAATGAAAAAAACTTCCAGTGCCCGGGAAAGCCTTTGTGGATCATTTGGATGAATCCTTGCTGCCGCAACCGGATCTACCTCCTGAAGTTGACGATGCAATGACTCCCAACCTTGCTCTGCCGCCTGTTGCTCAATTCTAGCCCGTACTTCCGGGTCTGCCGACGGTAGCGGCGACAACCCTTCCAGCAATGCCTTGAAATACAACATCGTACCGCCCACTAACAGTGGGATCCGCCCCGCCGCGGTGATATCGGCCATTTCCGCCAGCGCATCGCGGCGAAAATCAGCAGCCGAGTAAGCCTGCGACGGATCGCGAATATCCAGCAATCGGTGCGGCGCGGCGAGTAACTCTTCAGCGTTCGGCTTCGCCGTCCCGATATCCATCCCTTTGTAAATAAGGGCAGAATCAACGCTTATCAACTCTACTGGTAAAATTTTACGCAGCTCAATGGCTAACGCCGTTTTACCGGAGGCCGTCGGCCCCATCAAAAAAATCGCCTTAGGCAGGCTCGCCTTACTGATATCACTCATCTTTCAGGGCTTTTATCGCCGGATGTAAATCAACAGATTGTAACAGACCACCCGGCGGCGTTTTCACAAGTTGCGGACATAACCGTTCCACGTCCGCCAGCAGGGTTATGGCCTGTGCCATTGACCACTGCGCATGTTCGCTCATCAGATTTCGTGCAATCCACTGCGCAATATTGCCAGGTTCGAATACGGACTGCTTCGCCAGGTAGCCTATCAGTTCAGGAATCAAGATTTGTAAATTTTGTTGGCGTAAGGGTAAAGGCACTGCCCTGATGGTCACATGCTGTGCATCTGACTGGAAATCAATACCCAATTCCGCCAGGGCAGACTGCGCTTTTTCTAATGCCGATTTTTCTTCGGCAGAAACTTTTAGCCGCAACGGAATCAGCAGCGGCTGGGCGCAAACGGGCGCTTCACCCGGCGTCAATTGTGCCTGACGCAGCCAACGTTCTGCCACTGGCAAGGATAAAAGTGAAATGTTGCCGTCGCGCTCCAGCAACGCACAGTCGGAATGGACGATAGTCAGTACCCGACCAAAACTCTGACTGTTCGCCGCAAGTGCAGGTTCCTGCGGTTCCGGCGCTTTTAATTTTTGCATCGGCGCGGGCGTTTGCAAAAGCTGGCGATACACTTCACCTTGCTGTTTCTGGTAGCCTGGCTGCGCATTCGGCCAGGGGGCAGCCGGACGACTGCCTGATGCTGGCGCAGGAGTGTAGCGCGGAGCTACCGGCTCACGAGCTGCCGGTTCTGCAAAGTGATTGCGCCCCGCCGCCACGCGGTTTTCCGGAATGGAACGCGGTGCAGGTTGGGGTTCATCGTCCAGCGGTAGCGGCGTTTCCAGTTGCTGTTGTAGCACGCTCAGCACGCCCTGATAGATAAAATCATGCACCAGACGCGACTGATGGAAACGCACTTCGTGTTTGCCGGGGTGCACGTTGACGTCCACCTGATGTGGGTCGATCTCCAGATACAACACAAATGCCGGTTGCTGATCGGCCCCCAGTTTGTCTTCGCAGGCCTGGCGGATCGCGTGATTGATCAGGCGATCGCGCATCATGCGACCGTTCACGTAGCAATACTGAATTTCTGCCAGTGCGGGCGTGGTGTGATTTGGATCGGCCACCCAGCCGCGTAGCGTGAGATCGCCGTGTTGCCATTCAATCGCCAGCGCTTGTTCAAGAAAAGCGGTGCCGCAAATCGCGCCTAAGCGCCGTTCTTTTTGCCCGCCTTCCGGCACTGCGCGGTACTGACGCACAATTTTACCGTTATGCGACAGGTTGATCGTGACGTCGAAACGCGCCAGCGCAATGCGGCGGATGATCTCATCAATGTGGTTAAATTCGGTTTTCTCGGTGCGCAGGAATTTGCGCCGCGCCGGGGTGTTGTAGAACAGATCCAGCACCTCCAGCGTCGTCCCCACAGGATGCGCCGCCGGTTTTACCGTCACGTTCATATCGCGCCCTTCGGCATAGGCCTGCCAGGCTTCCTGCTGTTCTGCGGTGCGTGAAGTGAGCGTCAGGCGGGAAACCGAACTGATACTCGCCAGCGCCTCACCGCGAAAGCCCAGGCTGATAATGGCTTCGAGATCGTCCAGAGAGGCGATTTTACTGGTGGCATGACGAGCCAGCGCCAGCGCCAGCTCATCTTTTTTGATACCGCAGCCGTTATCACGAATGCGGATAAGTTTCGCCCCACCGCGTTCGATATCAATATCGATACGCGTCGCACCTGCATCGAGGCTGTTTTCCACTAGTTCTTTGACTACCGACGCAGGTCGCTCGACCACCTCACCTGCGGCAATCTGGTTCGCCAGTTGTGGCGGTAAGACCTGAATTGGCATCAATCGTCCTTAGTTTGGCAGCGTGCGATCTGGCGTCGTCACCGTACTGGCAGTTTGTGCCGTTGCACCCTGCGGCGCAGATTGCATCGGATGCGCAAGGAAGTAATTGCGCAGGCCTTTGTAAATGGCTTCTGCCAGCTGTTGTTGGTAATCGTCGCTCGCCAGCAAACGTTCTTCGCTGTTGTTGCTGATAAAACCGGTTTCGACCAGTACTGATGGGATATCCGGCGAGCGCAGAACGCCAAGGCTGGCGTGTTCTGGTCGACGTTTATGTATTTCGCCAATGCGTTGCAACTGACTGATCATACTGGTCGCTACATCATACCCTACCCGCTGGGAATGACCGAACTGTAAATCCAGCACCGCCTGGCTTAAATAGGGGTCAGACTGACTGTTCGCCAGCACATCACCCGCCCCACCCAGCAGCTCCGACTGTTTCTCGTGCTGCTCCAGCCAGCTGGCCATTTCACTGTTGGCGCGACGGTTAGAGAGCACCCATACGGAAGCGCCAGTCGCACTGCGGTTCGGTGCGGCATCAGCGTGAATCGACACGAGGAAATTGGCGTTTTGCTTACGTGCCACATCACTGCGCCCCATCACCGAGATAAAGTAATCCCCGTCACGGGTTAAAACGCCTTTAAAGATCGGATCGTCATTGAGCAAAGTACGCAATTTACGCGCGATGGCGATGGTAACATTTTTCTCCCGCGTACCACCGGGGCCGATAGCGCCAGGGTCCTGACCGCCGTGTCCGGCATCAATAGCGATGATAATTTTATCGCCAGTGTTAGCCGTCGCGCGCGCTGCCGGACGCGTTACCGTATTACTGCTGATAACACCCGTAGTGCGGTTACTTTCCGTTTTAAACGGATTGCGCGCCGGTTCGCTGACGCGCGGTGCGACAACCGCAGGCGTTTCAACGCGTTTCGCAACCACGGGCGGCGGAGGAGGCGGTGGCGGCACATCGGCGTTAATCGTAAAGACGACAGTGTAATTGCTGCCATTCTGTCGCTTCACCGCTTCGGTTTTACCGTTTTCGGTAAGATCGACCACCAGCCGTAGCGTTTGTGCATCTTTAGGCGTTCCAGAGCGAATCGCCTTCACCAGATTATTACCGCTGAACAACAACGGCAGTCCCTGAATCACGCCCGTTTGTTTGATATCGAGCGCCACGGTGCGTTTGCTTTGATGGCTAAACGCATAATCAGGATCGCCAATAAAACTCAACGTTATCCGCGCCTGTTGATTACCGTTAGAAACCTGAATATCAGAGAGCGTCGCGGCACCCACCGGCGTGCACAGCAGCAGCAGCGTCGCTACCAACCAATTTCTGATGCGATACATCATCCCGCCACCTTTCAAAGGTTAACCGGCTAAACGCGCCAGCAACAATTCACCCGCAGAGGAAACCGCACTCACGCGCGCCTCACGGCCTTGTGCCTGATAATCAATGTGTATTTCGACATCCGGGTCAGGAAGAACACCTGTACCTTGTTGTGGCCACTCCACCAGGCAAATGGCATCGTTGGCAAAATAATCGCGGATCCCCATAAACTCCAGCTCCTCGGGATCGGCAAGGCGGTACAAATCAAAGTGATAAACCATTAAATTGTCGAGCGTATAGGGTTCGACCAGCGTATAAGTGGGGCTTTTGACATTACCCTGATGACCCAGAGCTTGTAAAAAGCCCCGGCTAAAGGTGGTTTTACCTGCGCCTAAATCGCCATACAGATAGATTACGGTTGCGCCATCGCAGGCTTTCGCTACCCGCTCGCCCAGGTCTAATGTTGCCTGCTCATCAGGGAGCGGAATTACTCGATTCATCATGGTTTTTATCAGTCACTTCCGGGTTAACAATACGCTGTAGCGTGGAAAAGAGATCGGTTGCCAGCATCCCGCGCGTTCCAAAACGCGCCGCCAGTACGTCAGCTGACGCACCGTGTGCGACACAGCCCGCACAGGCGGCATCATACGGCGACAGTTTTTGCCCAAGCAATGCGCCAATAATACCAGAGAGCACATCGCCCATGCCGCCGCTCGCCATGCCTGCATTTCCGGCATCAATAATGCCTAAAGCGTCAGGATGGGCGGCGACCACGGTTCCGGCACCTTTCAGCACCGCTACGCCGCCATAACGTTGTACCAGACGTTTGGCGCAATGTAAGCGGTCACTTTCAATTTCAGCGACGGAACAGCCTAACAACCGTGCGGCCTCGCCAGGATGCGGCGTGATCACGCGATTGTGACGCTTATCGGGATTGATTGCCAGCAGGTTCAATGCATCGGCATCCCACAACATCGGTTTGCGAAAATTCTCAACTTTTTGCAGGGCTTTTTTCCCCCACTCTTGCTGGCCCAGACCGGGACCAATCACCACCACATCGGCCCATTCCAGGCTTTCGGTAAGAGAGTCCATCGTCAGTTCATGCACCATCAATTCTGGTCGTGCAGTCAGCAGCGGCGCAATGTTCTCACTGCGGGTCAGTACTCGGACTAAACCAGCACCAGCACGTAGCGCCGCTTCCCCCGTCATACGAATAGCCCCCGCCGTGCCGTGATCGCCACCGATAATCACCAGCCGCCCGTGATCGCCTTTATGCGAAGTCGGGCGACGCGGTTTCAGCCAGTGAGAAAGTTGTTCTGCCGAAAACCGCTGAATTTTCGTCTCCTGACCTGCCAGCCAGCTATCCAGCCCCAGTGAGTCAAAATGCAGTTGTCCTGTAACATCCCGCGCTTTTCCAGTGAGCAAGCCTGGTTTCAGCGCAATAAAAGTGATGGTGTGATCGGCGTTGATCACTGCGCCTGGCGTAGCGCCGGTTTCAGCCAGCAGGCCGGAAGGGATATCAACCGCCACAATCGGCGCAGGATGGGAATTAGCGTGGTCGATTAACTGGCTAATGGATTCGCGGGGCGCTTGCTGCAAGCCGGTACCGAGCAGCGCATCAACAATCAGATCTACCGATTCGGGCCAGACAATATTCGAAGCATGGATCTCGCCACCCGCGTTTAACCATGCTTCGCGTGCCAGCGCGGCCTCTTCCGGCAACGGTTTGTCGCTCTCCTGGGCCAACAACGTGACCTCAATGCCGACCGCTTTGGCCAGTCGCGCGACCACGTAGCCATCGCCGCCGTTATTACCATGACCGCACAGCACCAGCCAGTGGCGGGCGTCAGGATACGCCGAACGACACACCTGGAATGCGGCCTCGCCAGCGCGAAGCATCAGCTCATAGAGTGTGAGCCCCAGCGCATCTGCTGCCTCGCGTTCTCCGCGGCGGATATCGTCGGCGTGCCAGACGGTGTGTGGTATACTTACGGGGTTTTTCTTCATTGTATGGTCCGTCATGTCAGAGCCCCTCGATCTCAATCAGTTAGCGCAAAAAATTAAACAGTGGGGGCTGGAACTGGGCTTTCAGCAGGTAGGTATTACCGATACCGATCTCAGCGAGTCCGAGCCCAAACTGCAAGCATGGCTGGACAAACAATACCACGGCGAAATGGACTGGATGGCGCGTCACGGTATGCTGCGCGCTCGCCCCCATGAGTTATTGCCCGGTACGCTGCGCGTGATCAGCGTGCGGATGAATTACCTTCCTGCTAACGCCGCATTTGCCAGCACGCTGAAAAACCCCAAACTCGGCTATGTTAGCCGTTATGCGCTGGGCCGTGACTATCACAAACTTCTGCGCAACCGACTCAAAAAGCTGGGCGAGATGATTCAGCAACATTGTGTTTCGCTGAATTTTAGACCGTTTGTCGATTCTGCGCCTATTCTCGAGCGCCCGTTAGCTGAAAAAGCTGGGCTCGGCTGGACAGGTAAGCACTCACTTATCCTCAATCGCGAGGCCGGTTCGTTCTTCTTTTTAGGCGAATTGCTGGTCGATATTCCTCTGCCCGTGGATCAACCAGTCGAGGAAGGATGTGGTAAATGCGTGGCCTGTATGACGATTTGCCCGACCGGTGCCATCGTCGAGCCATATACCGTCGATGCTCGCCGCTGTATCTCTTATCTCACCATCGAACTTGAAGGGGCGATCCCGGAAGAGTTGCGACCGTTAATGGGAAACCGTATTTACGGTTGCGATGACTGCCAGCTTATCTGCCCGTGGAATCGCTATTCACAACTCACCACAGAAGAGGATTTCAGCCCGCGTAAGCCGCTACACGCACCGGAACTCATTGAGTTATTCGCCTGGAGCGAAGAGAAGTTTTTAAAAGTCACGGAAGGATCGGCGATTCGTCGTATTGGTCACCTGCGTTGGCTGCGTAATATCGCCGTAGCATTAGGCAATGCCCCTTGGGATGAAACGATTTTGACAGCGCTGGAAAGTCGTAAAGGTGAGCACCCACTTCTCGATGAGCACATAGCGTGGGCGATTGCGCAGCAAATAGAGAGACGAAATGCGTGCATAGTCGAAGTGCAATTGCCGAAAAAACAGCGTCTGGTTCGGGTGATTGAAAAAGGGTTACCGCGTGACGCCTGATTCATCCACAGCTTGTGAATAAAAATAAAAACGCATTGCAATTCAAGACGAATAAAATCGTCAAGTGATCGACTCGACAAAACGGAATCTTAATTTTTAACTTATCTATCAATAGGTTAAAAAAATACTATTCACCGTGCGAAGTTTCTTTGAAATTAAGATTACAGCCTGAGGCTGTGGATAACTCTGTTTACAAGAGTTTGTCAGAGACAACAAAAACCAGCAATAACGCATCGCGTCGCTGTGGATATTTTATTGAGAGAAGAATTTGGAGCGGGAAACGAGACTCGAACTCGCGACCCCGACCTTGGCAAGGTCGTGCTCTACCAACTGAGCTATTCCCGCTTGGGTGGTCTGTGCCTTACAGCACTTTCAAATTTTGGAGCGGGAAACGAGACTCGAACTCGCGACCCCGACCTTGGCAAGGTCGTGCTCTACCAACTGAGCTATTCCCGCTTGGGTGGT
Organism: Enterobacter hormaechei; assembly: GCA_042434945.1. GTDB lineage: Bacteria > Pseudomonadota > Gammaproteobacteria > Enterobacterales > Enterobacteriaceae > Escherichia > Escherichia hormaechei_A. Next base: position 4,705,021 of record CP170191.1, on the reverse strand, counting down.
CTGTGCTTTGCAGCACTTTTCAAATTTTGGAGCGGGAAACGAGACTCGAACTCGCGACCCCGACCTTGGCAAGGTCGTGCTCTACCAACTGAGCTATTCCCGCGTACTACTTAATTTTGCTTTCGTAATTTTCGCATTTCTGCGTCGTTACGGGAGGCGCATTATACGAGAAATCTTTCCCTCTGCAACCCCCCAAAAAAGTTTTTTTTGCGTTTTTATCTCAAGTGCTGAAATTATCAGCAAGACGTTCAATTTAGCGTCAAAATCACGCCGCCGCAAGTGGATTCCGGCGCTTACGTGACCAGGAAAAATTTTACAGCTTGATAAAATGCTCGCGGTAGTAAGCCAGCTCCGCCACCGATTCACGGATATCATCCATCGCCTGATGCGTCCCCTGCTTGGTAAAACCATCCAGAATTTCCGGCTTCCAGCGGCGCGCCAGCTCTTTCAGGGTGCTGACATCGAGATAACGGTAGTGGAAGTAGGCTTCCAGCTCCGGCATGTATTTAAACAGGAAACGACGGTCCTGACCGATGCTGTTACCGCAAATCGGCGATTTTCCCGCAGGCACCCACTGTTTTAAAAATTCGAGCGTTGCCAGTTCAGCTTCCCGATCGCCCATCGTGCTCGCTTTCACGCGCTCTACCAGCCCGCTGGCGGTATGGGTGCGCACGTTCCAGTCATCCATCAGCGCCAGCTGTTCATCGGACTGGTGTACTGCAATGGTCGGCCCTTCTGCCAGAATATTCAGGTTGGCATCGGTCACCAGCGTGGCAATCTCAATAATGCGATCGCGCTCGGGATCCAGACCGGTCATCTCAAGATCGATCCAAATCAGGTTGTTTTCATTGGCACTCATGCTATTTTCCACCCATTCACAGTGACTATATTGATCCACAATTGCGTGTATCATAGATGTTTTGCCCATCAGGGGCGACCAGGAGTCTGTACGATTGAGTAAAAATAAACTCTCCAAAGGCCAGCAGCGCCGCGTGAACGCCAATCACCAGCGTCGTCTTAAAACGTCTAAGGAGAAGCCCGACTACGACGACAATCTGTTTGGCGAGCCTGATGAAGGTATCGTCATCAGCCGCTTTGGTATGCACGCTGATGTGGAATCCGCCGATGGCGACGTTCACCGCTGCAATATTCGCCGTACCATCCGTTCGCTGGTGACCGGCGACCGCGTAGTCTGGCGTCCGGGTAAACCGGCGGCGGAAGGCGTAAATGTCAAAGGGATCGTGGAAGCGGTGCATGAGCGCACCTCGGTGTTGACGCGTCCGGATTTCTACGACGGAGTGAAACCTATTGCCGCCAACATCGACCAGATTGTCATTGTCTCCGCCATTTTGCCGGAGCTGTCGCTCAATATTATCGACCGTTACCTGGTGGCCTGCGAAACCTTGCAGATTGAGCCGATTATTGTGCTCAACAAGATAGACCTGCTGGACGACGAAGGCATGGCGTTCGTCAACGAACAGATGGATATCTACCGCAATATCGGTTATCGCGTATTGATGGTTTCCAGCCATACTCAGGATGGGCTAAAACCGCTGGAAGAGGCGTTGACCGGGCGTATCAGCATTTTTGCCGGGCAGTCTGGCGTTGGTAAATCCAGCCTGCTGAACGCGTTGCTGGGGCTGCAAAAAGAGATCCTGACCAACGATGTCTCTGACAACTCGGGGCTTGGTCAGCACACCACGACCGCCGCTCGGCTGTATCACTTCCCGCACGGCGGTGATGTGATTGACTCCCCAGGTGTGCGTGAGTTCGGCCTCTGGCACCTGGAGCCGGAACAAATCACTCAGGGCTTTGTCGAATTCCATGACTATTTAGGTCTGTGTAAATATCGCGATTGCAAACACGATACCGATCCGGGCTGCGCTATCCGGGAAGCGGTTGAGGAAGGAAAAATCGCGGAAACCCGTTTCGAAAACTATCACCGTATTCTGGAAAGCATGGCGCAGGTAAAAACGCGTAAAAACTTTTCTGATACGGATGACTGACAATTAAGCTAACCGTCGTTAGAATCGTCCCCTTTTTTTCAGGATCCGGCATGTAGGCCGGATCAGGAACGACAAAACAATGGCCTGGAGGCTACCTTGTTAAATTCATTTAAACTTTCGCTACAGTACATTCTGCCGAAACTATGGCTTACTCGCCTGGCGGGTTGGGGCGCAAGCAAGCGGGCAGGATGGCTGACAAAACTGGTTATCGATCTGTTCGTTAAATACTACAAGGTCGACATGAAAGAGGCGCAAAAACCGGACACCGCCAGCTACCGCACCTTTAACGAATTCTTTGTCCGTCCGCTGCGTGACGAAGTACGCCCAATCGATACCGATCCGAATGTCCTGGTCATGCCTGCCGATGGCGTTATCAGCCAGTTGGGTAAAATCGAAGAAGATAAAATCCTGCAAGCCAAAGGCCACAACTACAGCCTCGAAGCCCTGTTGGCAGGTAACTATCTGATGGCGGACCTGTTCCGCAACGGTACGTTTGTGACCACTTACCTCTCCCCGCGTGACTACCACCGCGTACACATGCCGTGCAACGGTATTCTTCGTGAGATGATCTACGTGCCGGGCGATCTCTTCTCCGTTAACCATCTCACCGCTCAGAACGTGCCGAATCTGTTTGCCCGTAACGAACGCGTGATCTGCCTGTTCGATACCGAATTTGGCCCAATGGCGCAGATTCTGGTCGGTGCGACGATTGTAGGCAGCATTGAGACGGTCTGGGCGGGCACCATTACGCCGCCGCGCGAAGGCATCATCAAGCGCTGGACCTGGCCTGCCGGGGAAAACGACGGTTCTGTGGCACTGCTGAAAGGCCAGGAAATGGGTCGCTTTAAACTCGGTTCCACCGTTATCAACCTGTTTGCACCGGGTAAAGTGAATCTGGTTGAGCAACTGGAAAGCCTGTCTGTCACGAAAATTGGCCAGCCGCTGGCAGTATCTACCGAAACCTTTGTTACGCCAGACGCTGAACCGGCCCCGCTTCCTGCTGAAGAGATCGAAGCAGAACACGACGCCAGCCCATTGGTTGACGACAAAAAAGACCAGGTCTAATCCATCAAAGGAAACGCTGACGTGCGCCTGATTATCACTTTTCTGATGGCCTGGTGCCTCAGTTGGGGGGCGTACGCCGCGACGGCCCCCGATAGCAAACAAATCACTCAGGAACTGGAGCAGGCAAAAGCGGCGAAACCCGCACAGCCGGAAGTCGTAGAGGCGCTCCAGTCTGCCTTAAATGCGCTTGAGGAACGAAAAGGTTCCCTTGAGCGCATCAAACAATATCAGCAAGTTATCGATAATTATCCGAAACTCTCCGCTACTCTGCGCGCACAATTAAACAACATGCGTGACGAGCCGCGCAGCGTGTCGCCGGGAATGTCTACCGACGCGCTGAATCAGGAAATTCTCCAGGTCAGCAGCCAGTTGCTGGATAAAAGCCGTCAGGCCCAGCAAGAGCAGGAGCGCGCCCGCGAGATTGCCGATTCGCTGAATCAACTGCCGCAACAGCAAACCGACGCCCGCCGTCAGTTAAATGAGATCGAGCGCCGCCTGGGAACGCTTACCGGCAATACTCCGCTCAATCAGGCACAAAATTTCGCGTTGCAGTCTGACTCCGCACGCCTGAAAGCGCTCGTTGATGAACTGGAACTGGCGCAGCTGTCTGCCAATAACCGTCAGGAATTAGCGCGCTTACGCTCAGAGCTGGCGGAAAAAGAGAGCCAGCAACTGGATGCGTATTTGCAGGCCTTACGTAATCAGTTGAACAGCCAACGTCAGCTTGAGGCGGAGCGGGCGCTGGAAAGTACCGAATTGCTGGCAGAAAACAGCGCCGATTTGCCGAAAGACATCGTCGCGCAATTCAAAATTAACCGCGAACTATCGGCGGCACTGAATCAACAGGCGCAGCGGATGGATCTCGTTGCCTCGCAACAGCGCCAGGCCACCAGCCAGACGTTACAGGTTCGGCAGGCGCTGAATACGCTGCGTGAACAGTCGCAATGGCTGGGATCGTCCAACCTGCTCGGCGAAGCGTTGCGGGCGCAGGTGGCACGGCTGCCGGAAATGCCGAAACCACAACAGCTTGATACCGAAATGGCGCAGTTGCGTGTGCAACGGTTACGTTATGAGGATCTGCTTAATAAACAGCCGCTGCTACGGCAAATTCATCAGGCCGACGGTCAGCCGCTGACCGCCGAGCAAAACCGTATTCTGGAAGCACAACTACGCACTCAGCGTGAGTTGCTGAACTCATTGTTGCAGGGTGGCGACACGCTACTATTGGAACTGACCAAGCTGAAAGTCTCCAACGGGCAACTGGAGGATGCGCTGAAAGAGGTGAACGAAGCAACGCACCGCTATCTGTTCTGGACCTCTGACGTGCGCCCGATGACCATCGCCTGGCCGCTGGAAATCGCCCAGGATCTGCGTCGTCTCATTTCGCTGGACACCTTCAGTCAGTTGGGCAAAGCCAGTGTGATGATGCTGACCAGCAAAGAGACAATTTTGCCGCTGTTTGGCGCGTTGATTCTGGTCGGTTGCAGTATTTACTCGCGCCGCTATTTCACCCGTTTTCTTGAACGTTCGGCGGCGAAAGTCGGCAAAGTGACTCAGGATCACTTCTGGCTGACGTTGCGCACTCTTTTCTGGTCGATTCTCGTCGCGTCACCGCTGCCGGTGCTGTGGATGACGCTGGGTTACGGCTTGCGCGAGGCGTGGCCTTATCCGCTGGCGGTCGCGATTGGCGATGGCGTAACGGCCACCGTGCCGCTGCTGTGGGTAGTGATGATTTGCGCCACCTTTGCCCGCCCGAACGGCTTGTTTATCGCTCATTTTGGCTGGCCGCGCGAACGTGTTTCCCGTGGGATGCGCTACTACCTGATGAGCATCGGGCTTATTGTGCCGCTGATTATGGCGCTGATGATGTTCGATAACCTCGACGACCGTGAATTCTCCGGTTCGCTGGGACGGCTTTGCTTTATCCTCATTTGCGGTGCGCTGGCGGTGGTCACCCTCAGCCTGAAAAAGGCCGGGATCCCACTGTATCTCAACAAAGAGGGCAGCGGCGACAACATTACCAACCATATGCTGTGGAACATGATGATTGGCGCGCCGTTGGTTGCCATTCTGGCGTCGGCTGTGGGTTATCTGGCAACGGCACAGGCGCTGTTAGCGAGGCTTGAAACCTCGGTTGCCATCTGGTTCCTGCTACTGGTGGTTTATCACGTTATCCGCCGCTGGATGCTGATCCAGCGCCGCAGGCTGGCGTTTGACCGGGCGAAGCATCGCCGGGCAGAGATGTTAGCGCAACGTGCGCGTGGCGAAGAGGAAGCGCATCATCACAGTAGCCCGGAAGGAGCAATTGAAGTCGATGAAAGCGAAGTCGATCTCGATGCCATCAGTGCGCAATCCTTGCGGCTGGTGCGCTCAATTTTGATGTTGATCGCCCTGCTTTCGGTCATTGTGCTGTGGTCAGAAATCCATTCCGCTTTCGGCTTCCTCGAAAATATTTCGCTGTGGGATGTCACCTCCACGGTACAGGGCGTAGAAAGTCTGGAGCCAATTACCCTCGGTGCGGTGCTGATTGCCATTCTGGTATTTATCATCACCACGCAGCTGGTGCGCAACCTGCCCGCGCTGCTGGAACTGGCGATTTTGCAGCACCTGGATTTAACGCCGGGTACGGGTTACGCCATCACCACCATCACAAAATATCTGCTGATGCTGATTGGCGGGCTGGTCGGCTTCTCAATGATTGGTATTGAGTGGTCGAAATTGCAGTGGCTGGTTGCCGCGCTCGGTGTTGGTCTCGGTTTTGGTTTGCAGGAAATTTTCGCCAACTTTATCTCTGGCCTGATCATCCTGTTCGAAAAACCGATTCGCATTGGCGATACGGTAACGATCCGCGATCTTACTGGTAGCGTGACAAAAATTAACACCCGCGCCACCACCATCAGCGACTGGGACCGTAAAGAGATAATCGTGCCGAACAAGGCGTTTATTACCGAGCAGTTTATCAACTGGTCGCTCTCTGACTCGGTCACGCGCGTAGTGTTGACGATTCCGGCCCCTGCTGATGCCAACAGTGAAGAAGTGACGGAAATCCTGCTCACCGCAGCGCGTCGCTGCTCGCTGGTGATCGACAACCCGGCACCGGAAGTCTTCCTGGTGGATCTGCAACAAGGGATTCAGATTTTCGAGCTGCGTATTTATGCCGCTGAGATGGGTCACCGTATGCCGCTACGCCATGAGATCCACCAGCTGATTCTGGCTGGCTTCCATGCCCACGGTATCGATATGCCATTCCCGCCCTTCCAGATGCGTCTGGAAAGCCTCAACGGTAAACAAACGGGGAGAACGCTGACGTCTGCGGGCAAAGGTCGTCAGGCGGGAAGTTTGTAATGCATGAAGCTGCAAATGATGTCAACGTGGCTCATCATCTTCAGTTATCACCGGCCCTGAGAGTATCATCCATACGCATTACTTCCTGACAACTCATCGCCGGAGAGACGATGAGTTGCAGGATTTCATATGATCAGTCGAGAGCTAACTCAGGTTTATTCGCCATGCGACTGCAATAGTTCTGGTAAATCGCCATCGCTAACAGCGAGAAGAAGACAGGGCCGCCAATCATCCACAATGTGCTGTCCCAGTCTCCGGCTTCAACCACAGGCTGAATAATGGTGAAGACGTTCGCCAAATGTCACCACCAGTACGACAACCACCGTCGCAATCATTGCCGACATACGCGTTTTGAAAATCACAAATGGTCTGTCGAGATCCTGACGTGCTTTAAAGATGGGAAAGCCAGCGCGAGAACAGGTAAGGAAGCGTCATAGACACGTTTCGCCATCAGCGTCAGCTTGTTAAAGAACGCCGATGCGGTACCGCCACCAAACGAAACCAGCAGATGAAGACAGTAACCAACCCGCACTGCATCCACATGGCGATAGACGGCATCCCCATCGCATTCAGGCGCGTCATCGGTTCCGGCCACAACGCTTTCGGCGTCCCCTGGATGATGGCTTTCAGCGGTGAATAGCAAAGCGTAAAGAACGCACCGGTATAGGCGAGGAACATCGAAAGTCCGGTAATACGCGCAAACCATACGCCCAGCGACAATGACGCTTCAGGTGACAAATGCAGTGCGTTACCCAGCGTCACCCCGAGGCTCTTCATCAGCACATAGGTAATATTGCCGAGGTTAACGGAACCATTACTTAATACCTGCTGCCAGTTTGTGCTGACGCCCCATAAAAATATTGCCAGCGAATAACCGATTGAAATAACAATAGCGGCAAAAACAATACCTTTGGCAAAGTTCTTTTCTGGATTTTCCGTTTTATCGACCAGACCACCAACCGCTTCAATTCCGCCAAAGGCAAAAATGGCAAATACCACAAACGATAGCATTGCCAGACCGGACTGATAACCCGGGTTCGGTGATGCAAGGAAATTAATATCCTGCGCGAAATGCCCACCATTTAATAACAAAATAGTAATGCTTACTAACAGCAATACTAAATTCAGACACATTACTGCAATACCGCCCACCGCAGTAATGCGGGCAATTTTAATTAATCCCCTTAGAAGCAACGACGGTGACCAGAATCATCCATGCCACAGCCAGCAGACCAACCACCTGCGTAGGCTCCAGTCCGGCAATACGCCAGTGCTGGGTCATGTCGCTACCATAGAGGAATGTTGAGAACGGTACCCAAACTTTCGCGGAGGTACTCACCATCCAGATGATATAAGAGGAAAACCACTAAACGTACCAATGAAGGCAAAACGTGGTCCGACACTATTATTCATCCAGGAATAGATACCGCCTTCTTCTTTGCGATAAGCAGCTCCCATTTCAGCCATCATTAAGGCGAATGGAATAAAGAATAACAATGCAGAAAATATATAAAAGGGAATCGCACTATAACCCATTAAGTAATAAGCCGATGGGCTATTGGCAAATCCAAATACGGAAGTAAGATCATCAATATGAGTCCTATCAGACTCATCTTTTTTATCGTGTGAGGCATGAAACCATCGCTTCATTTCAGCGCGTGTATAACACGTGCCCACTGAACAGCACTGCGCAACATTGAGCAGGCCAGCGTAAAAACCAATACAGAATTGATACCTGGATGATATCAAATATCCAGTCTTAAATTGTGGCCTTTAACGGAAAAAATGAAAACATATGCTACAGAATGGCGCTTATCACGCCATTCTTCGCTGTTAATTCAGTAATTTTTCAGAATTATGCCCGGTCAACGCTAAAGGCGATGACTTCAGCCAGGTGTCTCCGCGCCCAGCGCCAACATCACCAGACGATCAACACCTAATGCCACGCCGGAACAGTCAGGCATACCGACTTTCAAGGCTTCAATCAGATTCTGGTCAATGGGGTGCTGCGGCAAACCGCGCGCCGCGCGCTTACGGTTATCTTGTTCAAAGCGTTGTTGCTGCTCACGGGCATCCGTCAATTCATGGAAACCATTCGCCAGCTCAATACCTTTATAATAAACCTCAAAGCGTTCAGCGACCCGATGATCTTCGGTACTGATTTGCGCCAGTGATGCCTGGCTGGCTGGAAAGTGGTACACAAAGGTCGGTTTTTCTTTGCCAATATTTGGCTCTACGCCAAAGGTAAACAGCAATTGTAGCAGCGTGTCGCGGTCTTCTTCGGTATCAGCAACATTGCTCAAATCCAGTTTCGCTGCGACTTCCCGCAGTTGCGTTTTGTCGGCAGAGAGCGGGTCAATTTCCAGATAACGCAAGAAAGCTTGTTGATAAGAAAGGCTTTCTGCTGCCGGGCAGTCCAGCACCTGTTGTAAGAGATCGTCCACCTCGTTCATCAACCGGTACATATCATAGTGCGGTCGATACCACTCCAGCATAGTGAACTCAGGGTTGTGATAACGCCCCATCTCTTCATTACGGAAGCTGCGGCACAGCTGGAATACCGGCCCACAACCGGCAACCAGCAGGCGTTTCATATGGTATTCCGGGCTGGTCATTAACCAGAGATTCATCCCCTGCGAATGCCCGGGGCCAACGAAACGTGTCTCAAACGGGACCAAATGAATATCGGTTACCGTCGCCTGGCTCATACAAGGCGTCTCCACCTCCAGCACTCCACGATCGGCAAAGAAACGACGGATCTCCGCCATAATCGCCGCGCGTTTTAATAAGTTAGGAATGGATGCGCTCGGCTGCCAGGATGCCGTTTCGCTCATAGTTAAATCTCCAGTTTTTGACAAGGGCACGAAGTCTACTCGCAACGCGACGGCGAGACAAATTTTACGCAGGAATCAAACAGCGGTGGGCAGTGGCTAAAAAAAGCACGATCTGATGGTTTAGTAATTAAATTAATCATCTTCAGTGATAATTTAGCCCTCTTGCGCACTAAAAAAATCGATCTCGTCAAATTTCAGACTTATCCATCAGACTATACTGTTGTACCTATAAAGGAGCAGTGGAATAGCGTTCGCAGACCGTAACTTTCAGGTACTTACCCTGAAGTACGTGGCTGTGGGATAAAAACAATCTGGAGGAATGTCGTGCAAACCTTTCAAGCCGATCTTGCCATTGTAGGCGCCGGTGGCGCGGGATTACGTGCTGCAATTGCTGCCGCGCAGGCAAATCCGAATGCAAAAATCGCACTAATCTCAAAAGTATACCCGATGCGTAGCCATACCGTTGCTGCAGAAGGGGGCTCCGCCGCTGTCGCGCAGGATCATGACAGCTTCGAATATCACTTTCACGATACAGTAGCGGGTGGCGACTGGTTGTGTGAGCAGGATGTCGTGGATTATTTCGTCCACCACTGCCCAACCGAAATGACCCAACTGGAACTGTGGGGATGCCCATGGAGCCGTCGCCCGGATGGTAGCGTCAACGTACGTCGCTTCGGCGGCATGAAAATCGAGCGTACCTGGTTCGCCGCCGATAAGACCGGCTTCCATATGCTGCACACGCTGTTCCAGACCTCTCTGCAATTCCCGCAGATCCAGCGTTTTGACGAACATTTCGTGCTGGATATTCTGGTTGATGATGGTCATGTTCGCGGCCTGGTAGCAATGAACATGATGGAAGGCACGCTGGTGCAGATCCGTGCTAACGCGGTCGTTATGGCTACCGGCGGTGCGGGTCGCGTTTATCGTTACAACACCAACGGCGGCATCGTTACCGGTGACGGTATGGGTATGGCGCTAAGCCACGGCGTTCCGCTGCGTGACATGGAATTCGTTCAGTATCACCCAACCGGTCTGCCAGGTTCCGGTATCCTGATGACCGAAGGCTGCCGTGGTGAAGGCGGTATTCTGGTCAACAAAAATGGCTACCGTTATCTGCAAGATTACGGCATGGGCCCGGAAACTCCGCTGGGCGAGCCGAAAAACAAATATATGGAACTGGGTCCACGCGACAAAGTTTCTCAGGCCTTCTGGCACGAATGGCGTAAAGGCAACACCATCTCCACGCCGCGTGGTGATGTGGTTTATCTCGACCTGCGTCACCTCGGCGAGAAAAAACTGCATGAACGTCTGCCGTTCATCTGCGAACTGGCGAAAGCGTACGTTGGCGTCGATCCGGTTAAAGAACCGATTCCGGTACGTCCGACCGCACACTACACCATGGGCGGTATCGAAACCGATCAGAACTGTGAAACCCGCATTAAAGGTCTGTTCGCCGTGGGTGAATGTTCCTCTGTTGGTCTGCACGGTGCAAACCGTCTGGGCTCCAACTCCCTGGCGGAACTGGTGGTCTTCGGCCGTCTGGCCGGTGAACAAGCGACAGAGCGTGCAGCAACTGCCGGTAATGGCAACGAAGCGGCAATTGAAGCGCAGGCAGCTGGCGTTGAACAACGTCTGAAAGATCTGGTTAACCAGGATGGCGGCGAAAACTGGGCGAAGATCCGCGACGAAATGGGCCTGGCAATGGAAGAAGGCTGCGGTATCTACCGTACGCCGGAACTGATGCAGAAAACCATCGACAAGCTGGCTGAGCTGCAGGAACGCTTCAAGCGCGTGCGCATCACCGACACTTCCAGCGTGTTCAACACCGACCTGCTCTACACCATTGAACTGGGCCACGGTCTGAACGTTGCTGAATGTATGGCGCACTCCGCAATGGCACGTAAAGAGTCCCGCGGCGCACACCAGCGTCTGGACGAAGGTTGCACCGAGCGTGACGACGTCAACTTCCTCAAACACACCCTCGCCTTCCGCGATGCTGATGGCACGACTCGCCTGGAGTACAGCGACGTGAAGATTACTACGCTGCCGCCAGCTAAACGCGTTTACGGTGGCGAAGCGGATGCAGCCGATAAGGCGGAAGCAGCCAATAAGAAGGAGAAGGCGAATGGCTGAGATGAAAAACCTGAAAATTGAGGTGGTGCGCTATAACCCGGAAGTCGATACCGCACCGCATAGCGCATTCTATGAAGTGCCTTATGACGCAACTACCTCATTACTGGATGCGCTGGGCTACATCAAAGACAACCTGGCACCGGACCTGAGCTACCGCTGGTCCTGCCGTATGGCGATTTGTGGTTCCTGCGGCATGATGGTTAACAACGTGCCAAAACTGGCATGTAAAACCTTCCTGCGTGATTACACCGACGGTATGAAGGTTGAAGCGTTAGCTAACTTCCCGATTGAACGCGATCTGGTGGTCGATATGACCCACTTCATCGAAAGTCTGGAAGCGATCAAACCGTACATCATCGGCAACTCCCGCACCGCGGATCAGGGTACTAACATCCAGACCCCGGCGCAGATGGCGAAGTATCACCAGTTCTCCGGTTGCATCAACTGTGGTCTGTGCTACGCCGCGTGCCCGCAGTTTGGCCTGAACCCAGAGTTCATCGGTCCGGCTGCCATTACGCTGGCGCATCGTTATAACGAAGATAGCCGCGACCACGGTAAGAAGGAGCGTATGGCGCAGTTGAACAGCCAGAACGGCGTATGGAGCTGTACTTTCGTGGGCTATTGCTCCGAAGTCTGCCCGAAACACGTCGATCCGGCTGCGGCCATTCAGCAGGGCAAAGTAGAAAGTTCGAAAGACTTTCTTATCGCGACCCTGAAACCACGCTAAGGAGTGCAACATGACGACTAAACGTAAACCGTATGTACGGCCAATGACGTCCACCTGGTGGAAAAAATTGCCGTTTTATCGCTTTTACATGCTGCGCGAAGGCACGGCGGTTCCGGCTGTGTGGTTCAGCATTGAACTGATTTTCGGGCTGTTTGCCCTGAAAAATGGCCCGGAAGCCTGGGCGGGATTCGTCGACTTTTTACAAAACCCGGTTATTGTGATCATTAACCTGATCACTCTGGCGGCAGCTCTGCTGCACACCAAAACCTGGTTTGAACTGGCACCGAAAGCGGCCAATATCATTGTAAAAGACGAAAAAATGGGTCCAGAGCCAATTATCAAAAGTCTCTGGGCGGTAACTGTGGTTGCCACCCTCGTAATCCTGTTTGTTGCCCTGTACTGGTAAGGAGCCTGAGATGATCAATCCAAATCCAAAGCGTTCTGACGAACCGGTATTCTGGGGCCTCTTCGGGGCCGGTGGTATGTGGAGCGCAATTATTGCGCCGGTGATGATCCTGCTGGTGGGTATTCTGCTGCCGCTGGGGCTGTTTCCGGGTGATGCACTGAGCTACGAGCGCGTTCTGGCGTTCGCGCAGAGCTTCATTGGTCGCGTATTCCTGTTCCTGATGATCGTTCTGCCGCTGTGGTGTGGTTTACACCGTATGCACCACGCGATGCACGATCTGAAAATCCACGTACCTGCGGGCAAATGGGTTTTCTACGGTCTGGCTGCTATCCTGACAGTTGTCACGCTGATTGCCGTGGTCACCATCTGACTGAACAGGCCCGCCATCCGGCGGGCTTTTTACTTTTTCATCTTCTCCACCAGCCACCGGGAAAATTCGCGCATGGCTGGCGTTTCTGCCCGGGACTGCAATCGGGTCAGCCAGTAGCTGCCAAGCTCAATCTGCGTCGCAAAGGGCTGCGCAATGCGCTCGCTGGCTAACAGATGGGTAAACATATCGACAGGCGCAATAGCAATACCCACCCCTGCCTGAGCGGCCTCCAGCATGGTCACGGACGAATCAAATACCATCACGCGGTGCGTTGGCGAAGGGGGATGCTCGCCGGCCGCCTGCATCCACGCGGTCCACTCGTCGCGTCGGTAGGAGCGCAGCAGCGTAAACCTGAGGATGTCGGCCGGACTGTGCAGACTGGCGGCGATATCAGGCGTACACAGCGGCGCGAGCGGCGCATGACAAAGAAATTCAGCCTCGGTACCGTGCCACGCCCCGCCACCGTAGCGGATCGTATAGTCAAGCCCTTCGGCAGCCGGATCAACGCGGTTGTTATGGGTGGAAAGCTGAAGATCGATGTGCGGATAGCCACGGCGAAAATCCTCCAGCTGCGAGAATAAGACCCCGGTGGCAAACGTACCCACCACGCCGATTTTCAGCTTCTCCTGCGCACGATGGTTAGCGAAGCGATCCAGCATTCCGGCTATACGATCGAACGAATCATTCAGCACCGGCAGTAAATTTTCGCCCTCGGTAGTCAACATCAGCCCGCGCGACACGCGAACGAACAGCTGACAGTTCAGGTGCTGCTCCAGCGTTTTCACATGCTGGCTAATAGCCGAATGCGTCACGTTCAGTTCAATGGCCGCATGCGTAAAGCTGAGATGTCTTGCGGCGGCCTCAAAAGCCCGAAGCGAATTGAGGGGGAGATAGCTTCGCGTCATGGTCGCTTCCGTTAGAAAAATTAACAGCTAATGCTAAATTTAACCGTTTGTCAGGCACAGTCAAATCCAACAGACTACGCCTGTCTGACGGGCCCGGACATCCCCCTTGACTCGCTATTACGGAAGATTACTGATGATGAAAAAATCCCTTTGCTGCGCCCTGCTGCTCGGCATCTCTTGCTCTGCTCTCGCCACGCCAGTGTCAGAAAAACAGCTGGCGGAGGTGGTAGCGAATACGGTTACCCCGCTGATGAAAGCCCAGTCTGTTCCAGGCATGGCGGTGGCCGTTATTTATCAGGGAAAACCGCACTATTACACGTTTGGCAAGGCCGATATCGCGGCGAATAAACCCGTTACGCCTCAGACCCTGTTCGAGCTGGGTTCTATAAGTAAAACCTTCACCGGCGTTTTAGGTGGGGATGCCATTGCTCGCGGTGAAATTTCGCTGGACGATCCGGTGACCAGATACTGGCCACAGCTGACGGGCAAGCAGTGGCAGGGTATTCGTATGCTGGATCTCGCCACCTACACCGCTGGCGGCCTGCCGCTACAGGTACCGGATGAGGTCACGGATAACGCCTCCCTGCTGCGCTTTTATCAAAACTGGCAGCCGCAGTGGAAGCCTGGCACAACGCGTCTTTACGCCAACGCCAGCATCGGTCTTTTTGGTGCGCTGGCGGTCAAACCTTCTGGCATGCCCTATGAGCAGGCCATGACGACGCGGGTCCTTAAGCCGCTCAAGCTGGACCATACCTGGATTAACGTGCCGAAAGCGGAAGAGGCGCATTACGCCTGGGGCTATCGTGACGGTAAAGCGGTGCGCGTTTCGCCGGGTATGCTGGATGCACAAGCCTATGGCGTGAAAACCAACGTGCAGGATATGGCGAACTGGGTCATGGCAAACATGGCGCCGGAGAACGTTGCTGATGCCTCACTTAAGCAGGGCATCGCGCTGGCGCAGTCGCGCTACTGGCGTATCGGGTCAATGTATCAGGGTCTGGGCTGGGAGATGCTCAACTGGCCCGTGGAGGCCAACACGGTGGTCGAGGGCAGCGACAGTAAGGTAGCGCTGGCGCCGTTGCCCGTGGCAGAAGTGAATCCACCGGCTCCCCCGGTCAAAGCGTCCTGGGTCCATAAAACGGGCTCTACTGGCGGGTTTGGCAGCTACGTGGCCTTTATTCCTGAAAAGCAGATCGGTATTGTGATGCTCGCGAATACAAGCTATCCGAACCCGGCACGCGTTGAGGCGGCATACCATATCCTCGAGGCGCTACAGTAAAACATTGCCGGGTGGCGCTGCGCTTACCCGGCCTATACAACGCGTGAACTTTGTAGGCCGGGTAAGGCGAAGCCGCCACCCGGCAAAACACCCTACACAATCTCCCGCATTTTCCCTGCTGTCATCTACACTTAACAAAAAACAGTAAGGAAACTCCTATGCGCATTCTGCCTGTTATTGCCGCAGTAACAGCCGCGTTTTTAGTGGTTGCTTGCAGTTCCCCTACTCCTCCGCCTGGCGTCACGGTAGTCAGTAATTTCGACGCACAGCGCTTCCTCGGCAACTGGTATGAAATCGCCCGAATGGACCATCAGTTCGAACGGGGCTTAGAAAAAGTCACGGTCAGCTACAGCGCGATGGATGACGGCGGGATCCGGGTCATTAACCGCGGCTATAACCCGGATCGCCAGATGTGGCAGCAGTCAGTTGGTCAGGCCTATTTCACCGGCGCGTCTAACCGCGCGGCCATGAAAGTCTCTTTCATCGGCCCATTCTACGGCGGGTATAACGTCATTGCGCTGGACAGAGAGTACCGCCATGCGCTGGTGTGTGGGCCGGATCGCAACTATCTGTGGCTCCTCTCCCGCACGCCAACGATCTCGACGGAAATGAAACAGCAGATGCTGGACATAGCGACCCGGCAAGGGTTTGACGTGACGAAATTAATCTGGGTAAAACAGCTGCATTAGTGCGTACTGAGTTTTAACCCGATGATACCCGCGACGATTAACGCGAGGCTGGCGATGCGCGCCAGACTCGCAGACTCCCCCAGCAGCAGAATGCCGGTAATGGCAGCCCCTACCGCGCCAATTCCAGTCCAGACAGCGTAAGCCGTTCCGACTGGCAAGGTTCGCATCGCCCATGACAGCATGACGATACTGACAATCATTGCGGCGATAGTGATGACGCTGGGCGTCAGGCGGGTAAAACCGTGGGTATATTTCAGGCCAATTGCCCATACCACTTCGAGCAAACCGGCAATAACAAGAACGATCCAGGACATATCAGGCTCCTTAACTTAACGACAAGTTGGGGCCGTCCCCGATGAATGAAGCGCTTACGGGTCGTCCCGCAAGGCTGAGGTTGCGCCTTATATTTTGGTTAGCATGGAATTTTTTTTCAAACTTTTTCTGCTGAACACGTTAAGGCAAGAAATAGCCTCAGTAAGGCACGGAGTTCAGGCATTTATGACTCATCCGACTTCTCTATGATGATAGGCTTTCTGATGGCAGGAAGCCAAACCACTAGCCGACTGCGAAAATTATATGTTCAAAATTCTTTTGATTGACCGTTGTCACTTCACCCGCACGGGATTTGAAGCCTGGCTCAATCATTCAGACCTGTTTTCGGGTCATTTCGTCGTAACCGGGGTAAATAATCTTTTCCTCGCCAGAGAGCATATTCTGCAATGGAAACCTGCGCTGGTCATCGCTGATTTATCTGGCTTCCGGCAGGATTTACACCATTTTCAGCAGCTATCTTCCCTGCTTATTGCCAGCGAAACATTGCCTTTTATTATGCTGCAATCGGGGCAGGAGCAGGAGATGACAGATTATCTGGCGCAGTTCCCGATATGGTCTTCACTTTCCAAAAATACCGATCTGGAAAAACTGGCGGCGGTGATAAACGACGCGCTAACGACATGCGTAAGCGCGGAGCTTCCGGAAATGGCGGCACCGTTACTGACGCGTCAGGAAGAGAGAGTACTGACCCTGTGGATGGATGGTGCGAGCAACCAGAAAATTGCCAGCAATCTGCGCATTAACGGAAAAACGGTGTATACGTACAAACGCAATATCCGCATGAAGCTGCATATGGATACGCGTTACTCCCCGTTTTTATCGCTACAGGAAGTGGAAAATTGACGGTACGGTGAAGTTAGCTGCCGTACCGTCGCTTTCATTAGTTCTGCGCTTTCGTTGCTGCGCCAGAAATCGCGTTACCGCCATCAGAAATGTCTTCACCAACGCCACGCGTGGTGTTGCAGGCAGTTAATACTGTTGAAAGCACCAGAACAGAAAAGATCGCTGCAATTGTCTTCTTCACCATAACGTCTTCCTTTTAGGTAATGTTATTTATGTTTGCCTATAGCAAATTAATAATAGACAACATCACCAAAAATGATGGAAATCTGATGATTTTTCGGAAGAGAAGAAAAATTAGCTGGCAGCGCGGGAGATGGAGTTGCCGAGATGTTTGATGTCTTCGCCGAAACCGCGAGCGGTGTTACAGCCCGTGAGCAGCGTGCTGGCAAGCAAAACAAGAACGATAAGGCGTTTCATCATCTCTGACCTGAATAAGTGATGGTGCAGCCTGCAGGCCGCACCACAACCGCATTACTTAACGCGAGAGACGTATTCACCAGAGCGGGTATCCACTTTGATGACTTCGCCGATTTGTACAAACAGCGGAACTTTAACCACAGCGCCAGTAGACAGGGTAGCCGGTTTGCCGCCAGTACCTGCGGTATCACCTTTCAGGCCCGGATCGGTATCAACGATTTCCAGTTCAACGAAGTTCGGCGGAGTAACGGAGATCGGCTGACCATTCCACAGAGTTACGATACACTCTGCCTGATCCAGCAGCCATTTAGCGTTGTCGCCAATTGCTTTTGCGTCAGCAGACAGCTGCTCGAAAGTTTCGTTGTTCATGAAGTGCCAGAACTCACCGTCGTTGTACAGGTAAGTCAGGTTCATATCGACAACATCAGCGCCTTCAGCGGAATCAGTAGATTTGAAGGTTTTTTCTACGCGAGTACCGGTCAGCAGACGACGCAGTTTAACGCGAGCAAATGCCTGGCCTTTACCCGGTTTTACGAATTCACTCGCTTCAACCGCGTAAGGTTCGCCGTCTAACATGATTTTAAGACCAGCACGAAAATCGTTGCTATAGTACGTTGCCATAAGGCCCTCTGAAATTTGTTAATTGGTAGCTAAGCCACAAAATGGCGCATATTGTAACCCTAAATACCCCATCCAGAGAAGATTGGTTAACGCAACTTGCCGATGTTGTGACCGATCCTGATGAACTTCTGCGTCTTTTAGACCTCGAACAGCACGAAGCGTTGCGTGCAGGTCGTGAGGCGAAGCGCCTTTTCGCCCTGCGCGTTCCCCGCGCGTTTGTTGCCCGAATGGAAAAGGGTAACCCTGATGATCCATTATTAAAACAAACGCTTACTTCTCAGGATGAGTTTATTACCGCCCCCGGATACAGCACCGATCCGCTGGAAGAGCAAAACAGTGTCGTACCGGGTTTGCTGCATAAATACCGTAATCGCGCCCTGCTGCTGGTTAAGGGTGGTTGCGCGGTAAATTGCCGCTATTGCTTCCGTCGCCACTTCCCGTACGCCGAAAATCAGGGCAATAAACGCAACTGGCAGGTGGCACTGGACTACATCGCGGCGCACCCGGAGCTGGATGAAATCATCTTTTCCGGCGGCGACCCGCTGATGGCAAAAGATCATGAGCTGGACTGGCTGCTGACTCAGCTTGAGACCATCCCGCACATTAAGCGTCTGCGCATTCACAGCCGTTTACCGATAGTCATCCCGGCGCGTATCACCGACGCCCTGGTCACGCGCCTGGATCAGTCCCGTTTGCAGGTGCTGCTGGTGAACCATATCAACCACGCGAATGAAATTGACGCGGACTTTCGTGCGGCGATGGCGCGTATGCGAAAGGCAGGCGTGACGCTGCTCAACCAGAGCGTATTACTGCGCGGCGTGAACGACAGCGCCCGCGTGCTGGCCGATCTCAGCAATGCCTTATTTGATGCGGGCGTAATGCCCTATTACCTGCATGTTCTGGATCGCGTCCAGGGCGCGGCGCACTTCATGGTGACAGATGAAGAGGCCCGGAAGATTATGCGCGAGCTGTTAACGCTGGTTTCGGGTTATATGGTGCCGAAGCTGGCACGTGAGATTGGCGGAGAGCCGAGTAAGACGCCGCTGGATTTGCAGCTGCGGCAGCAGTAAAAAGGCAGGTGGCGCTACGCTTACCTGCCCTGGAGATAAAGCGGCAGCGCCATCAAAAAGTTATATCAGTTCGGGCACTTATAGACCTGGCCGTTCATCTGGCTGGCGGTTGGCACAAAGCTGGACAGCATCCCCTGCGTCGGGCTGCTCACCCCGTAAATGACGTTGCCGCCCATTGCCGCAGCCTGATTACGCAGGGCATTGGCCGCACCGCGCATAGAGCCGCCCTCTTCGCCGTGCTGCCCCGACATCCAGTTGCTTTGCTCGCCAGTGGCGGTGCCTAACAGCTGGCATTCGCTGCCCGGCTTATCTTCCACAAAGCGAACGCTCTGGCCCGCTGCCGTCAGCTCATTGCTGGTGCTACAACCCGCCAGCAGCAATGCTGCACCTACAATCCCTGCACAGACTTTTATGCGCATGTTATTCCTCGTTTTCAATAAGCTGGACAGTAGTTGTCCGCGTGTAAACCTTATACTAAAAAGATGACCAAAAGAAAAATGCTGAGCATTTCTGCGAGCCAGATTCCGCTCGCACTCCTCCGACATCTTAAATGAATTCTGATAATAACCTTTGGGATATCGTGTTTTAGCCCCCGATCGTTTTTAGTGATGCGACGTACAACTTTTGTACGCGACTCAAAAAAGGGGGTTTCATGAGTGCATCATCCTCAGGAGAGGAAAAAGTAACCTGGGTGGGCTATCTGGCGTTCGTGCTCACCATCGTATTTTTCTCAGGTTTTTTCGCCAAAAGTACTGAATGGTGGCGCGTGCTGGATTTTACCGTGCTGAACGGCAGCTTTGGACCGGTGAACGGCGCGCTGACGTTTCGCGGCGAGGGCGGCACAGGAGCGAAAGACGGTTTTTTATTTGCCCTTGAACTGGCGCCCTCGGTCATTTTATCGCTCGGGATCATTGCCGTTACCGAGGGGCTGGGCGGGCTGCGCGCCGCACAACAGCTCATGACGCCCATTCTGCGCCCGCTGCTCGGCGTGCCGGGCATCTGCTCTCTGGCGCTTATCGCCAACCTGCAAAATACCGATGCAGCCGCAGGGATGACCAAAGAGTTGACTGACGAAGGGGCGATTACTGACCATGAACGCGCCATTTTTGCCACCTTCCAGACCAGCGGTAGCGCCATTATTACCAACTATTTTTCTTCTGGTGCCGCACTCTTTACCTTTATTACCGTCCCGGTGATCACGCCGCTTGCCGTCATTCTGGTGTTCAAATTTGTTGGCGCGAACTTCCTGCGACTGTGGATCGCCCACATGGAAGTTCGCCGCGTTCAGGAGGAAAGATGATCGCCCAGCCGCGTAAAAATATCATGGACCTGTTTATCGATGGCGCCCGCCGCGGCTTTACCATCGCCACCACCAGCCTGCTGCCGAACGTGGTCATGGCGTTTGTCATCATTCAGGCGCTCAAGGTAACCGGCCTGCTGGATATTGTCGGCAGGGTATGCGAGCCCATCATGGCCCTGTGGGGGCTTCCGGGTGCGGCGGCAACGGTTCTTCTGGCCTCGGTAATGAGCATGGGCGGCGGTGTGGGGGTCTGCGCCAGTCTGGTCGCTGCCGGCACGCTCAACGGTCACGATGCCACCATCCTGCTGCCCGCCATCTATCTGATGGGTAATCCGGTGCAAAACACGGGCCGTTGCCTTGGCACCGCAGGCGTCAACCCGAAGTATTATCCGCACATCATCACTATCTGCGTCATTAACGCCCTGCTCTCAATGTGGGTGATGCAGCTACTCTTCTAAGGAGATAAAAATGGATTTTTCAGTGCTGGAACCGCACCTTTTCCGCAATGCGCAGCTTTACGCTCCTGAGGAACTTGGGCATTGCGATCTGCTGATTGCCGGAGGAAAAATCGTCGCAGTCGAAAAAGCGGGCCACGCCACAACGAGGCCAGACTGTCCTGAAAGCGATCTCGCCGGAGCGGTGGTTTGTCCGGGGTTTATCGATCAGCATGTACACCTGATTGGCGGCGGCGGTGAAGCCGGTCCCCACACCCGGACGCCAGAGGTGCGATTGTCTGCGCTGGTGGCGGCTGGCATCACCTCCGTTGTTGGCCTGCTGGGCACCGACGGCGTGACCCGCCATCCCGAGTCGCTGCTGGCGAAAACGCGGGCGCTTGAGCATGAAGGGATCAGCACGTGGATGCTGACAGGCGCGTATGGCCTGCCTTCTCCGACGATTACCGGCAGTATCGAAAAGGATGTGGCGCTGATTGATAAAATCATTGGCGTGAAATGCGCGATTTCCGACCATCGCTCTTCCGCTCCGGCAGATGACCAGCTCGCGAATATAGCCGCCCAGTCGCGAGTCGGCGGGCTGGTGGGCGCCAAAGCGGGGATATCCGTGTTTCACCTCGGCAACAGCCCGAAACTGCTGGAGCCGCTGCTTAACATCCTGAATAACGCCGACGTGCCCCGCACGAAGCTGCTGCCAACTCACGTCAACCGCGCCCAGGCACTGTTCCACGCCGCACTGGACTATGCCCGCGAAGGGGGGTACATCGACATCACCACCAGCATCAGCGAGCCTGTTGATGCCGCCACCGCTATCGCGACGGCCCGTGAAGCACAGGTGCCGTTTAACCGGCTCACGCTCAGCTCGGATGGCAACGGCAGCCAGCCGAATTTTGACGCAAATGGTAATCTTGTTGGCATTGGCGTGGCGGGATTTGAATCCCTGCTTGAGACGCTACAGCAGCTGGTCGGCCGGTATCACCTGCCGCTGGAGGAGGCGCTTCTGCCGTTTACGCGTAACGTGGCGGAATTTCTCGGCCTGGAGCATAAAGGGCGGATCGCGCCCGGATGCGATGCCGACGTCCTGGTGCTGACCGATGATCTGAAGATCCGCGAGGTCTGGGCGAAAGGCCGCCAGATGGTGAGTGGAGGCGTTGTGTGCGTGAAAGGCACGTTTGAGTAGAAGACAATAAAAAACCCCGGGCATTGCTGCCCGGGGTTCGTTCTGAGAGGTTCAGAACAACATGATTACATCATGCCGCCCATGCCACCCATGCCGCCCATACCGCCAGCAGCGCCTAAGTCAGCTGCATCGTTTTTCGGCAGGTCGGTAACCATGCACTCGGTGGTGATCATCAGGCCAGCCACAGAAGCTGCGTACTGCAGAGCAGAACGAGTTACTTTGGTTGGATCCAGGATACCCATGTCGATCATGTTGCCGTATTCTTCGGTTGCTGCGTTGTAACCGTAGTTGCCGTCGCCGCCTTTAACGGTGTTAGCAACAACAGACGGTTCTTCGCCGCAGTTCAATACGATCTGACGCAGCGGAGCTTCCATTGCACGCAGTGCAACTTTGATACCCACGTTCTGGTCTTCGTTCTGACCACGCAGGTCAGCCAGTTTAGACGCTACGCGGATCAGCGCAACACCACCACCAGCAACCACGCCCTCTTCTACCGCTGCACGGGTCGCGTGCAGGGCATCTTCAACGCGTGCTTTTTTCTCTTTCATTTCAACTTCGGTAGCAGCACCTACTTTGATAACTGCAACGCCGCCTGCCAGTTTCGCTACGCGTTCCTGCAGTTTTTCACGGTCGTAGTCAGAAGTTGCTTCTTCAATCTGCTGACGGATCTGAGCAACACGGCCCTGGATTGCAGCTTCTTCACCCACGCCATCGATGATAGTGGTGGTGTCTTTGTTGATCACAACACGTTTAGCCTGACCCAGGTCTTCCAGGGTTGCTTTTTCCAGCTCCATACCGATCTCTTCAGAGATCACGGTACCGCCAGTCAGGGTTGCGATATCCTGCAGCATAGCTTTACGACGATCGCCGAAGCCCGGTGCTTTAACCGCAGCGACTTTCACGATGCCACGCATGGTGTTAACAACCAGAGTTGCCAGCGCTTCGCCTTCTACATCTTCAGCGATGATCAGCAGCGGTTTACCTGCTTTTGCAACAGCTTCCAGAACCGGCAGCATTTCGCGGATGTTGGAGATTTTCTTGTCAGCCAGCAGGATGAACGGGCTTTCCAGTTCTACTGCGCCAGTTTCCGGCTTGTTGATGAAGTAAGGAGACAGGTAGCCACGGTCGAACTGCATACCTTCAACCACGTCCAGTTCGTCCTGCAGACCGGTACCGTCTTCAACGGTGATAACGCCTTCTTTACCGACTTTGTCCATCGCTTCTGCGATCAGTTTACCTACGGTTTCGTCGGAGTTAGCGGAGATGGTACCAACCTGAGCAATCGCTTTAGAATCAGAGCACGGTACGGACAGCGCTTTCAGTTCTTCAACTGCAGCGGTAACCGCTTTGTCGATACCACGTTTCAGGTCCATCGGGTTCATGCCCGCAGCAACAGCTTTCAGACCTTCAGTGATGATAGCCTGAGCCAGTACGGTTGCAGTGGTGGTACCGTCGCCTGCAGCGTCGTTCGCTTTGGAGGCAACTTCTTTCACCATCTGCGCACCCATATTTTCGAACTTGTCTTCCAGTTCGATTTCACGAGCAACGGAAACACCATCTTTGGTGATGGTCGGTGCACCGAAAGATTTATCCAGAACTACGTTACGGCCTTTCGGACCGAGGGTAACTTTCACTGCATCTGCCAGTACGTTTACGCCGCGCAGCATTTTCACACGAGCGTCGTTACCGAATTTTACGTCTTTAGCTGCCATTATCTTTATTCCTTAAATTCGTATGTTCAGTGTCGTGCGCGGATTACGCTTCAACAATTGCCAGAATGTCGCTTTCGGACATGATCAACACTTCTTCATTGTCGATCTTCTCAGATTTCACACCGTAGCCATCGTTGAAAATAACGATGTCGCCAACTTTCACATCCAGCGGCTTCACTTCGCCATTTTCAAGGATACGGCCATTGCCGACAGCCAGCACTTCGCCACGGGTGGATTTAGCCGCTGCAGAGCCGGTCAGAACGATGCCGCCAGCAGATTTAGTTTCAACTTCTTTACGCTTGACGATCACGCGATCATGCAATGGACGAATATTCATTGATAACTCTCCTTTGAGAAAGTCCGTATCTGTTATGGGTGACGCCGGAGCTTACGTGGTTTCCCGGCTGGTGACCAGAGAAATGGGGATGAGGCTTCGCCCCCTTCAAGGGGAAAAAGAAAAAAAATTTGCGAAAGTGTTACCATCCACTCTCTTTTGATGGTGGCGGGACGAGGTAAATGAGTGGACTCAGGCAGGAGTTGGGGCTGGCGCAGGGCATTGGCTTACTCTCAACGTCTTTATTAGGCACGGGGGTATTTGCGGTTCCCGCGCTGGCGGCATTGGTTGCCGGCAATAACAGTCTTTGGGCATGGCCGGTGCTGATCGTGCTGGTGTTTCCGGTGGCGATTGTTTTTGCCATACTCGGGCGGCACTTCCCGAGCGCAGGCGGCGTAGCGCATTTTGTCGGCATGGCGTTTGGGCCGCGAATGGAGCGCGTCACCGGCTGGCTATTTTTGTCGGTGATACCCGTTGGCCTTCCGGCAGCCCTGCATATCGCAACCGGCTTCGGACAGGCGCTGTTTGGCTGGCACGATGAACAGCTGCTGCTGGCTGAACTCGGTACGCTGGCGATTGTCTGGTGGGTAGGCTCACGCGGGGCCAGCTCCAGCGCCAATCTGCAAACGCTGGTCGCCGTGTTAATTGTCGCGCTGATCGTCGCCATCTGGTTTGCGGGTGACATTACCGTGGCGGATATTCCTTTCCCCGCGATTAACGACATCGACCACGCACAGCTTTTCGCTGCACTATCCGTTATGTTCTGGTGTTTCGTCGGTCTGGAGGCGTTCGCTCATCTGGCATCCGAGTTTAAACAGCCCGAGCGTGATTTCCCCCGCGCCCTGATGATTGGCCTGCTGCTGGCGGGTACCGTGTACTGGGCCTGTACCGTACTGGTGCTGCACTTCAACGCGTTCGGTGAAGAGAAAGCCGCCGCCGCGTCGCTGCCGGGCATCGTGGTGCAGCTGTTTGGCGTTAAGGCCCTGTGGGTAGCCTGCGTGATTGGCTATCTCGCCTGCTTTGCCAGCCTCAACATCTATATTCAGAGCTTCGCCCGGCTGGTGTGGTCTCAGGCACTTTATAAACCGGATAGCCCCCTCTCACGCCTGTCAAAGCGTCAGCTTCCGGTGAATGCGCTGAATACCGTACTGGGCTGCTGCGTGGTGAGTTCCCTGGCCATTTATCTCCTCGACATCAACCTTGACGCGCTGATTGTCTACGCCAACGGTATTTTCATCATGATTTACCTGCTGTGCATGCTGGCGGGCTGTCGGCTACTGAAAGGACGCTTTAAGGCGCTGGCGGCTGTCGGGTGTGTCCTGTGCCTGATGCTGCTGGCGATGGTGGGATGGAAGAGTGTGTACGCCATCGTCATGCTGGCGGGGCTGTGGGTGTTTTTACCGAAGCGGCAAAAGCCGCAGGCCCGGTGAGCGAGCGCCACCGGGGCACAAACTCACCGATCGTCTTTATGATCTAATCGGTCGCGCTGCTCATCCTTACGCTGATATTCCCCTTCAAAGGTATCCCCCGGGCCGGTGCTGAAACCACCGCCTGGCATACGGCTGAAACGCAGGTGCGGCAGCAGCTTCATGGTCAGATGCTTCTGCACCGGCGGCAACAGCAACAGCAGGCCGAGGAAGTCGGTGAAGAAACCAGGCAGGATCAGCAGCAGGCCAGCAATAATCAGCGACACGCTTTTGATCATCTCGGCTGCCGGGCTTTCGCCTGCGGCCATCTTCTGCTGCATTAACAGGAAATTTTTGAAACCCTGATTGCGCACCAGCGACATGCCGATGACGGAGGTGAAGATCACCAGAATCAGCGTCAGCAGGACGCCCAGCACATGGGCAACCTGGATGAAAATCGAAATCTCAATGTAAACATAAAGAAAGAAAGCAATAAATGGTATCCAGCGCACTGGCATCTCCTGTGTGGCAGGTGCCTTCCGGCCCCTGACTGAATGTGTTCGCGAAGCGCGTAGATAAGAAATGGTGACGGTTAGCCAAAATTCAATCGGTTTGCACGGATATTTTTTCTGGAAATATTAAAGCGGTGACATATTTCACAGATTAATAATTATCATGAAATCGGGTCGATAATAAGTGATCCAGCTTACGGCAATTCGCTATCATCAGCATATGATCTCGGGTATTCGGTCGATGCAGGGGATAATCGTCGGTCGAAAAACATTCGAAACCACATATATTCTGTGTGTTTAAAGCAAATCATTGGCAGCTTGAAAAAGAAGGTTCACATGTCAAACAACATTCGTATCGAAGAAGATCTGTTGGGTACCAGGGAAGTTCCAGCTGATGCCTACTATGGTGTTCACACTCTGAGAGCGATTGAAAACTTCTATATCAGCAACAACAAAATCAGTGATATTCCTGAATTTGTTCGCGGTATGGTAATGGTTAAAAAAGCCGCAGCTATGGCAAACAAAGAGCTGCAAACCATTCCTAAAAGTGTAGCGAATGCCATCATTGCCGCATGTGATGAAGTCCTGAACAACGGAAAATGCATGGATCAGTTCCCGGTAGACGTCTACCAGGGCGGCGCAGGTACTTCCGTAAACATGAACACCAACGAAGTGCTGGCCAATATCGGTCTGGAACTGATGGGTCACCAGAAAGGTGAATATCAGTACCTGAACCCGAACGACCATGTTAACAAATGTCAGTCCACTAACGACGCCTACCCGACCGGTTTCCGTATCGCAGTTTACTCTTCCCTGATTAAGCTGGTAGATGCGATTAACCAACTGCGTGAAGGCTTTGAACGTAAAGCTGTCGAATTCCAGGACATCCTGAAAATGGGTCGTACCCAGCTGCAGGACGCAGTACCGATGACCCTCGGTCAGGAATTCCGCGCTTTCAGCATTCTGCTGAAAGAAGAAGTGAAAAACATCCAACGTACCGCTGAACTGCTGCTGGAAGTTAACCTTGGCGCAACAGCAATCGGTACTGGTCTGAACACGCCGAAAGAGTACTCTCCGCTGGCAGTGAAAAAACTGGCTGAAGTCACTGGCTTCCCATGCGTACCGGCTGAAGACCTGATCGAAGCGACCTCTGACTGCGGCGCTTATGTTATGGTTCACGGCGCGCTGAAACGCCTGGCTGTGAAGATGTCCAAAATCTGTAACGACCTGCGCTTGCTCTCTTCAGGCCCACGTGCCGGCCTGAACGAGATCAACCTGCCGGAACTGCAGGCGGGCTCTTCCATCATGCCAGCTAAAGTAAACCCGGTTGTTCCGGAAGTGGTTAACCAGGTATGCTTCAAAGTCATCGGTAACGACACCACTGTTACCATGGCAGCAGAAGCAGGTCAGCTGCAGTTGAACGTTATGGAGCCGGTCATTGGCCAGGCCATGTTCGAATCCGTTCACATTCTGACCAACGCTTGCTACAACCTGCTGGAAAAATGCATTAACGGCATCACTGCTAACAAAGAAGTGTGCGAAGGTTACGTTTACAACTCTATCGGTATCGTCACCTACCTGAACCCATTCATCGGCCACCACAACGGTGACATCGTGGGTAAAATCTGTGCCGAAACCGGTAAGAGTGTACGTGAAGTCGTTCTGGAACGCGGTCTGTTGACTGAAGCGGAACTTGACGATATTTTCTCCGTACAGAATCTGATGCACCCGGCTTACAAAGCAAAACGCTATACTGATGAAAGCGAACAGTAATCGTACAGGCTAAGCTTCCGAAAGGCACGTCACTTGTGACGTGCCTTTTTTCTTTATGGGCGTTACCAAAACACAACAATTCAATATCAACTTGTTAATGAGCAAGGCAGGTCTTTATGTTTGGAGCAGAACTCTTCATCGTCCTGTTGGCGATTTATTTGGGCGCACGACTCGGGGGTATCGGCATCGGTTTTGCCGGCGGTCTCGGGGTGCTTGTACTTACCCTGATCTTTCAGATTAAACCCGGCGCAATCCCTTTTGACGTTATCGAAATCATCATGGCGGTTATTGCTGCTATCGCGGCTATGCAGGTCGCAGGCGGTATGGACTACCTGGTGAGCCTGGCGGAGCGAATGCTGCGTCGCCATCCGAAATACATCACCTTCCTTGCCCCACTGGTGACCTGGTTTATGACCATTCTCGCCGGTACCGGCCACACCGCTTTCTCCACGCTGCCGGTAATCACCGAAGTGGCGAAAGAGCAGGGTATTCGCCCGTCTCGCCCTCTTTCTATTGCCGTGGTCGCCTCCCAGATTGCGATTACCGCCTCGCCTATTTCCGCGGCGGTAGTCTTCTTCGCGGGTATCCTTGAGCCGATGGGCGTAAGCTACCTGACGCTGCTGGCAATCTGTATTCCGGTCACGCTGATTGCGGTAATGATCACTGCCGTACTGTGTAACTTCCTCGGTGCCGAGCTGAAAGACGATCCGGTTTACCAGGAGCGTCTGGCAAAAGGTGAAGTGAGCCTGCGCGGTAGCCAGGTCTTCGAGCTGAAGCCGCATGCAAAACGCTCCGTGCTGCTGTTCCTGATTGGTATCGTCGCCGTGATGTTCTACGCCACCGCCATCAGCGACACGGTAGGTCTGATCCAGAACCCGGTTCTGCCGCGTAACGAAGCCATTGTGGTATTTATGCTGACCATCGCGACGCTGATCAGCATCACCTGTAAAATCGACACCAGCGAAGTGCTGAACGCCAGCACCTTCAAATCCGGTATGAGCGCCTGCGTGTGCGTGCTGGGCGTGGCGTGGCTCGGTGATACCTTTGTGAAAGCGCACATTAGCGATATCCAGACCGTTGCAGGCGACCTGCTGCACAACTATCCGTGGCTGCTGGCGGTAGTGCTGTTCTTTGCCGCGACGTTGCTGTACTCCCAGGCTGCGACCACCAAAGCGCTGATGCCTGCGGCACTGATGCTGGGCGTGACGCCGCTGACGGCGATTGCCTCTTTTGCAGCGGTTTCCGCCCTGTTCGTTCTGCCCACCTACCCAACCCTGCTGGCCGCGGTTGAGATGGATGACACCGGCTCAACCCGTATTGGTAAATACGTGTTTAACCACGCGTTCCTCATCCCGGGCGTGGTGGCGATTACGCTCTGCGTGATCCTCGGCTTTATCATCGGCGGCATTGTGCTGTAAACGATTAGCCGTTGTAAAAATAGTTAAAAACGGGCCGCTCTGCGGCCCGTTTCATTAATGACCAACCGCCTTGCGTGATATAGTGAAGACTTTCGTGATGAGGAGGTCGACTTGTGAACACGCCTGATGCTGTTGTTGTACTGTGCACCGCCCCTGATGAAGCTTCTGCCCAGGATCTGGCCGCCAAAGTGCTGGCCGAAAAACTGGCTGCCTGTGTCACACTTCTTCCCGGTGCCACCTCCCTTTATTACTGGGAAGGTAAGCTGGAGCAAGAGTACGAAGTCCAGATGTTGCTCAAAACCAACCTGACAAACCAGCAGGCGCTCCTCGACTGCCTCAAGTCTCATCATCCATACCAAACCCCGGAGCTGCTGGTTCTGCCAGTGGTCCACGGCGATAACGATTATCTCTCATGGCTCAACGCTTCATTACGCTGATCCTGCTGCTGTGCAGCACGTCAGCTTTTGCCGGATTGTTTGACGCACCCGGCCGTTCGAACTTTATTCCTGCCGACCAGGCGTTCGTTTTCGACTTTCAGCAAAACCAGCACGATCTCAGTCTCACCTGGCAGGTGAAAGAGGGTTACTACCTCTATCGCAAGCAGGTCAGCATCACGCCGGCAAAGGCGAACGTCGGCGCATTGCAGATGCCCGCTGGCGAGTGGCACGAGGACGAGTTCTACGGTAAGAGTGAAATTTATCGTCAGCGCTTAAGCGTGCCCGTCACGGTGAATCAGGCGGATAAAGGCGCTACCCTGACGGTGACGTATCAGGGCTGCGCCGATGCGGGCTTCTGCTATCCCCCTGAAACAAAGGTCGTTCCGCTTAGCGAAGTGAAAGCGGCGGCCTCCCCTCTCCCCTCAGGGGAGAGGGCCAGGGTGAGGGGTGAAGGCGAAGCCGCTTCAGACCTTCCGTTCTCAGCGTTTTGGGCGTTATTGATTGGTATCGGCATCGCCTTTACGCCCTGCGTACTGCCCATGTACCCGCTTATCTCTGGCATCGTGCTGGGCGGTAAACAACGCCTTTCCACTACCCGCGCGCTGTTGCTGGCCTTTATCTATGTGCAGGGCATGGCGTTAACCTATACGGCGCTCGGCCTCGTGGTCGCTGCTGCCGGATTGCAGTTCCAGGCCGCCCTTCAGCACCCTTATGTGCTTATCGGTCTGTCAGCGGTGTTTATTCTGCTGGCGCTGTCGATGTTTGGCCTGTTCACTCTGCAACTGCCCTCTTCCCTGCAAACCCGTCTGACGCTAATGAGCAACCGTCAGCAGGGTGGCTCTGCGGGCGGCGTGTTCGCCATGGGTGCCATCGCCGGGCTGATTTGCTCCCCCTGCACCACTGCGCCGTTGAGCGCCATCCTGTTATACATTGCTCAGAGCGGCAACCTGTGGCTCGGCGGCGGCACGCTGTACCTCTACGCGCTCGGCATGGGCCTGCCGCTGATCCTGGTGACGGTGTTTGGCAATCGTCTGCTGCCGAAGAGCGGACCGTGGATGGAGACGGTGAAAACCGCGTTTGGTTTTATCATTCTGGCGCTGCCGGTATTCCTGCTTGAGCGCATCACTGGTGATGTGTGGGGTACACGTCTGTGGGCGATGCTCGGCGTGGCCTTCTTCAGTTGGGCGTTTATCGTGAGTCTGGGGGCGAAGAAACCGTGGATGCGCCTGCTACAGATCCTTCTGCTGGCGGCCGCGCTGGTGAGCGTCCGTCCACTCCAGGACTGGGCGTTTGGCACCCCGGCAGGTCAAACGCAGGCTCATCTGAATTTTATACAGATTAAGAACGTGGATGACCTTAACCGCGCCCTGGCGCAGGCGAAAGGCAAACCGGTCATGCTCGATCTCTACGCCGACTGGTGCGTGGCCTGCAAAGAGTTTGAAAAATACACCTTCAGCGATCCGCAGGTACAACATGCGCTGAGCGATACCGTTCTGCTCCAGGCGAACGTTACCGCCAACAGCGCGCAGGATAAGGCTCTACTGAAGCAACTTAATGTGCTCGGGCTGCCTACCATCCTGTTCTTCAATGAACAGGGGGAAGAACAGCCGACGCAGCGTGTAACCGGGTTTATGGACGCGACGACATTCAACGCGCATTTGCGCAATCGCCAACCGTAAACAACACTTTAGACGGGACAAACCGTTGGGAATAGCGGAGGAGATAACCGTGCAACGCGAAGACGTACTGGGACAAGCCCTGCAATTGCTTGAGATTCAAGGGATCGCCAGCACCACGCTTGAGATGGTCGCCGACCGTATCGATTACCCTCTGGATGAACTTAAGCGCTTCTGGCCGGATAAAGAGGCGCTGCTGTACGATGCCCTGCGCTATCTCAGCCAGCAGGTGGATATCTGGCGCAGGCAGCTGATGCTGAATGAAGAGCTGACCACCGAGCAAAAGCTGCTGGCGCGCTATACCGCACTGACGGAGTGTGTAACCAACAACCGTTACCCAGGCTGTCTGTTTATTGCCGCCTGCACCTACTATCCGGATCCCGGGCACCCCATCCATCAACTGGCAGATCAGCAAAAACGTGCCGCGCACGAGTTCACACACGAGCTGCTGACCACGCTTGAAGTGGATGACCCGGCAATGGTCGCGAAGCAGATGGAGCTGGTGCTGGAAGGTTGCCTGAGCCGCATGCTGGTGAACCGTAGCCAGGCGGATGTGGATACAGCGCACCGTCTGGCGGAAGATATTTTGCGGTTTGCGCAGTGTCGTATGGGTGGTGCTCTGACCTAAGCCAGCATTCCCGTCCAGGCGGAAATAAACAAGCACAGCGCCATCGCGCGCTGAAATCGCACCATCGCCACGGTGGTGCGGAAAATCCGGTTCACCGCCTTCCCCAGCCACGCCCAGCACAACAAACAAGCCACGGAGATCGCCAGAAACCATAGCGCCATCAGCGCAACATCCCGAAATGCATGGTCGCTTGCCGGAGCAAACAGGCTGACAACTGCCAGCGCCATCATCCACGTTTTTGGGTTTACAACCTGTAATAACGCCGCCGCCCGCGCGGTAAACCGGACATGGCGTCTGGAGGAGAGATTCGCGGCCGGGGCGCTAAACAGCTGCCAGCTCATCCAGGAAAGCCACAGCACGCCCGCCCAGCTCATTACCTGACGTATCAGCGGATACTGGCGTAACACTTCTCCTGCCCCTGCGCCTGAAACCAGAACAATAGCGCTGGCGGCAATACACCCGCCCAGGATCGCAGGAAACGTATTTTTTACGCCAAAGTGCTGACTGTTAGCCAGTACCAGAATATTGGTTGGCCCCGGTGTAATCGAGGCGACAAATGCAAACAGCAGGAAGGGTAATAAATTCACAGGTGACTCCTTTTTTATTAGAGCCACGAATGTGCCGTTATTTTCTGGAAACGTCTGGAAGGTTTGTGCACAACCGACGGTAGTGTGCCGGAGAAATACGGTATGCCCGCTGGAACCAGCGACCAAGATGGCTTTGATCGGCAAACCCCACTGCCGTTGCAACATCGACAGGCATTTCCCCACACGCCAGCATCTGTCGGGCCTTTGCCAGGCGCAGCTGGATAAGCCAGGCGTGCGGTGCCAGGTGAAATTCGCGCTTAAAACAGCGGGTGAGCGTAAAGCGATCCGTACCCGTCTCACGGGCAAGGTCTGACAGCCCCACGTTCTCGCCGATATGCGCATAGAGATAGTCGCGGGCACGATGCGCCACGGCGGAGCTTTGTAACTGCAACGGGAGTTTCTTACGCCAGTGGCAGTGGGCAGTGATCTGAGAGAGCAGGTTATCCATTGTGCTCTGTTGGACGATCTTCATTTCATCGTTATGCAACGAGACAAATGTATCACCGATAGCGCGCACCAACTGAGGCTCTCGCGTCAGCGTTTGGGCAAAGTGGAGGGTGTAGCTCCCGGGAGTAGAGTCGTACAGCCCTTGAAGCGTACGGGTGAGCCAGTGTTCATCCAGATAAAAGGTCAGATAAGTAAAGCCCCCCTCTACCGGTGCATCACCGTCATGGATCTCCCCGGGCTCAAGTAAAAAAGCATCGCCCGGCTGGCTACGGTGGCGTTCACGGCGACAGTGGAACTGCTGCGTGCCGGAAAGGGTTATTCCGACCAGATAGCTATCATGCCAGTGGGGATCAAAGGCATGTCCTTCGAAATGCGCCTTAATTGTCTCAATACCTGTTTCTGCATGCTGACGCAGCTCAAGCCAGTCGTTTGCCATACTGCCCTCCTCTTACCGTCAGCATTGTCACATCTTGCCTGAACTGTCTGGAAGATTTGTGCAATTCCAGGGCACAAACGGACAGATTGCCGCAATCTTAAGCAGTTGAATCGCTTTTACTGAAATTAGGTTGACGAGATGTGCAGATTACGGTTTAATGCGCCCCGTTGCCCGGATAGCTCAGTCGGTAGAGCAGGGGATTGAAAATCCCCGTGTCCTTGGTTCGATTCCGAGTCCGGGCACCACTATTTAAAGAACCCAGCCTATGGCTGGGTTTTTGCTTTTCTGTATCCGCTACGCATTGAATTTTCCCTTCTGTCAGGTAATAGTGATTTTTTCCCCTGACAATGAAAATGATATGACCTTATCTGCTTTAAAAGTCGGGTCACTGCTCCTGCTGTTGATCCTGTTTTATACCGGCCTGTTCACGAGCGATCGCATCACCTGGCTGATGGAGGTGACGCCCGTCATTATCATCATCCCACTTCTGCTTGCCACGCACCGGCGATACCCCCTGACTCCCCTTCTCTATACCCTGGTTTTCTTCCACGCCATCATTCTGATGGTTGGTGGTATGTACACTTATGCAAAGGTTCCGGTTGGTTTTGAGGTTCAGGAGATGCTCGGGCTTAGCCGAAATCCGTATGACAAGCTCGGTCACTTCTTCCAGGGGCTGGTTCCCGCACTGGCAGCGCGAGAAATTCTGCTGCGCGGTGGGTATGTTCGTGGACATAAGATGACGGGATTTCTGGTGTGCTGTGTTGCTCTGGCCATTAGCGCCACCTATGAACTCATTGAGTGGTGGGCAGCTTTGGCAATGGGACAGGGTGCGGATGATTTTCTGGGAACGCAGGGCGATCCATGGGATACCCAGTCTGATATGTTTTGCGCGCTGCTTGGTGCGTTAACGACGGTGCTGATCCTTGGGCGTTTCCATCAGCGGCAATTGCTTCGTTTGAATGTTTGTCAGGGATAGTACGCTCTGAGTTGCCGGGTGGCGGCTTCGCCTTACCCGGCCTGCCGTTTTTCAACAAACAAACGCAAAAAGGCCATCCTTCCGGATGGCCTCTTCACTTGTTTGATGCCTGGCAGTTCCCTACTCTCACATGGGGAGACCCCACACTACCATCGGCGCTACGGCGTTTCACTTCTGAGTTCGGCATGGGGTCAGGTGGGACCACCGCGCTACAGCCGCCAGGCAAATTCTTGTGCTCTGTCCTGTGTCTTTCGCACTGATACTGCGTTGGCTGCTCTCGTAAAGTCAGTCACATACCTCAGTATGCTCCTTCCTTTCCTTCGTTTGCCGCCTTGTCTCAGCGCAAAATCCTTCGGACTCTGAATCTAAGCTGAAAATCGTGTCTGTCTCTTCGCCAAAACACCTTTGGCGTTGTAAGGTTAAGCCTCACGGTTCATTAGTACCGGTTAGCTCAACGCATCGCTGCGCTTACACACCCGGCCTATCAACGTCGTCGTCTTCAACGTTCCTTCAGGACCCTTAAAGGGGTCAGGGAGAACTCATCTCGGGGCAAGTTTCGTGCTTAGATGCTTTCAGCACTTATCTCTTCCGCATTTAGCTACCGGGCAGTGCCATTGGCATGACAACCCGAACACCAGTTGATGCGTCCACTCCGGTCCTCTCGTACTAGGAGCAGCCCCCCTCAGTTCTCCAGCGCCCACGGCAGATAGGACCGAACTGTCTCACGACGTTCTAAACCCAGCTCGCGTACCACTTTAAATGGCGAACAGCCATACCCTTGGGACCTACTTCAGCCCCAGGATGTGATGAGCCGACATCGAGGTGCCAAACACCGCCGTCGATATGAACTCTTGGGCGGGTATCAGCTGTTATCCCCGGAGTACCTTTTATCCGTTGAGCGATGGCCCTTCCATTCAGAACCACCGGATCACTATGACCTGCTTTCGCACCTGCTCGCGCCGTCACGCTCGCAGTCAAGCTGGCTTATGCCATTGCACTAACCTCCTGATGTTCCGACCAGGATTAGCCAACCTTCGTGCTCCTCCGTTACTCTTTAGGAGGAGACCGCCCCAGTCAAACTACCCACCAGACACTGTCCGCAACCCGGATCACGGGTCAACGTTAGAACATCAAACATTAAAGGGTGGTATTTCAAGGTCGGCTCCATGCAGACTGGCGTCCACACTTCAAAGCCTCCCACCTATCCTACACATCAAGGCTCAATGTTCAGTGTCAAGCTATAGTAAAGGTTCACGGGGTCTTTCCGTCTTGCCGCGGGTACACTGCATCTTCACAGCGAGTTCAATTTCACTGAGTCTCGGGTGGAGACAGCCTGGCCATCATTACGCCATTCGTGCAGGTCGGAACTTACCCGACAAGGAATTTCGCTACCTTAGGACCGTTATAGTTACGGCCGCCGTTTACCGGGGCTTCGATTCAAGAGCTTCGCTTGCGCTGACCCCATCAATTAACCTTCCGGCACCGGGCAGGCGTCACACCGTATACGTCCACTTTCGTGTTTGCACAGTGCTGTGTTTTTAATAAACAGTTGCAGCCAGCTGGTATCTTCGACTGATTTCAGCTCCATCCGCGAGGGACTTCACCTACATATCAGCGTGCCTTCTCCCGAAGTTACGGCACCATTTTGCCTAGTTCCTTCACCCGAGTTCTCTCAAGCGCCTTGGTATTCTCTACCTGACCACCTGTGTCGGTTTGGGGTACGATTTGATGTTACCTGATGCTTAGAGGCTTTTCCTGGAAGCAGGGCATTTGTTGCTTCAGCACCGTAGTGCCTCGTCATCACGCCTCAGCCTTGATTTTCCGGATTTGCCTGGAAAACCAGCCTACACGCTTAACCGGGACAAACCGTCGCCCGGCCAACATAGCCTTCTCCGTCCCCCCCTTCGCAGTAACACCAAGTACAGGAATATTAACCTGTTTCCCATCGACTACGCCTTTCGGCTCGCCTTAGGGGTCGACTCACCCTGCCCCGATTAACGTTGGACAGGAACCTTGGTCTTCCGGCGAGCGGGCTTTTCACCCGCTTTATCGTTACTTATGTCAGCATTCGCACTTCTGATACCTCCAGCATACCTCACAGTACACCTTCACAGGCTTACAGAACGCTCCCCTACCCAACACGCATAAGCGTCGCTTGCCGCAGCTTCGGTGCATGGTTTAGCCCCGTTACATCTTCCGCGCAGGCCGACTCGACCAGTGAGCTATTACGCTTTCTTTAAATGATGGCTGCTTCTAAGCCAACATCCTGGCTGTCTGGGCCTTCCCACATCGTTTCCCACTTAACCATGACTTTGGGACCTTAGCTGGCGGTCTGGGTTGTTTCCCTCTTCACGACGGACGTTAGCACCCGCCGTGTGTCTCCCGTGATAACATTCTCCGGTATTCGCAGTTTGCATCGGGTTGGTAAGTCGGGATGACCCCCTTGCCGAAAACAGTGCTCTACCCCCGGAGATGAATTCACGAGGCGCTACCTAAATAGCTTTCGGGGAGAACCAGCTATCTCCCGGTTTGATTGGCCTTTCACCCCCAGCCACAAGTCATCCGCTAATTTTTCAACATTAGTCGGTTCGGTCCTCCAGTTAGTGTTACCCAACCTTCAACCTGCCCATGGCTAGATCACCGGGTTTCGGGTCTATACCCTGCAACTTAACGCCCAGTTAAGACTCGGTTTCCCTTCGGCTCCCCTATTCGGTTAACCTTGCTACAGAATATAAGTCGCTGACCCATTATACAAAAGGTACGCAGTCACACGCCTAAGCGTGCTCCCACTGCTTGTACGTACACGGTTTCAGGTTCTTTTTCACTCCCCTCGCCGGGGTTCTTTTCGCCTTTCCCTCACGGTACTGGTTCACTATCGGTCAGTCAGGAGTATTTAGCCTTGGAGGATGGTCCCCCCATATTCAGACAGGATACCACGTGTCCCGCCCTACTCATCGAGCTCACAGCATGTGCATTTTAGTGTACGGGGCTGTCACCCTGTATCGCGCGCCTTTCCAGACGCTTCCACTAACACACACACTGATTCAGGCTCTGGGCTGCTCCCCGTTCGCTCGCCGCTACTGGGGGAATCTCGGTTGATTTCTTTTCCTCGGGGTACTTAGATGTTTCAGTTCCCCGGTTCGCCTCATTAACCTATGGATTCAGTTAATGATAGTGTGTCGAAACACACTGGGTTTCCCCATTCGGAAATCGCCGGTTATAACGGTTCATATCACCTTACCGACGCTTATCGCAGATTAGCACGTCCTTCATCGCCTCTGACTGCCAGGGCATCCACCGTGTACGCTTAGTCGCTTAACCTCACAACCCGAAGATGTTTCTTACGATTCATCATCGTGTTGCGAAAATTTGAGAGACTCACGAACAACTTTCGTTGTTCAGTGTTTCAATTTTCAGCTTGATCCAGATTTTTAAAGAGCAAATATCTCAAACATCACCCGAAGATGAGTTTTGAGATATTAAGGCAGGTGACTTTCACTCACAAACCAGCAAGTGGCGTCCCCTAGGGGATTCGAACCCCTGTTACCGCCGTGAAAGGGCGGTGTCCTGGGCCTCTAGACGAAGGGGACGTATCAGTCTGCTTCGCAAGACGCCTTGCTTTTCACTTTCTATCAGACAATCTGTGTGAGCACTGCAAAGAACGCTTCTTTAAGGTAAGGAGGTGATCCAACCGCAGGTTCCCCTACGGTTACCTTGTTACGACTTCACCCCAGTCATGAATCACAAAGTGGTAAGCGCCCTCCCGAAGGTTAAGCTACCTACTTCATTTGCAACCCACTCCCATGGTGTGACGGGCGGTGTGTACAAGGCCCGGGAACGTATTCACCGTGGCATTCTGATCCACGATTACTAGCGATTCCGACTTCATGGAGTCGAGTTGCAGACTCCAATCCGGACTACGACGCACTTTATGAGGTCCGCTTGCTCTCGCGAGGTCGCTTCTCTTTGTATGCGCCATTGTAGCACGTGTGTAGCCCTGGTCGTAAGGGCCATGATGATTGACGTCATCCCCACCTTCCTCCAGTTTATCACTGGCAGTCTCCTTTGAGTTCCCGGCCGGACCGCTGGCAACAAAGGATAAGGGTTGCGCTCGTTGCGGGACTTAACCCAACATTTCACAACACGAGCTGACGACAGCCATGCAGCACCTGTCTCACAGTTCCCGAAGGCACCAATCCATCTCTGGAAAGTTCTGTGGATGTCAAGACCAGGTAAGGTTCTTCGCGTTGCATCGAATTAAACCACATGCTCCACCGCTTGTGCGGGCCCCCGTCAATTCATTTGAGTTTTAACCTTGCGGCCGTACTCCCCAGGCGGTCGACTTAACGCGTTAGCTCCGGAAGCCACGCCTCAAGGGCACAACCTCCAAGTCGACATCGTTTACGGCGTGGACTACCAGGGTATCTAATCCTGTTTGCTCCCCACGCTTTCGCACCTGAGCGTCAGTCTTCGTCCAGGGGGCCGCCTTCGCCACCGGTATTCCTCCAGATCTCTACGCATTTCACCGCTACACCTGGAATTCTACCCCCCTCTACGAGACTCAAGCTTGCCAGTATCAGATGCAGTTCCCAGGTTGAGCCCGGGGATTTCACATCTGACTTAACAAACCGCCTGCGTGCGCTTTACGCCCAGTAATTCCGATTAACGCTTGCACCCTCCGTATTACCGCGGCTGCTGGCACGGAGTTAGCCGGTGCTTCTTCTGCGGGTAACGTCAATGAGCAAAGGTATTAACTTTACTCCCTTCCTCCCCGCTGAAAGTACTTTACAACCCGAAGGCCTTCTTCATACACGCGGCATGGCTGCATCAGGCTTGCGCCCATTGTGCAATATTCCCCACTGCTGCCTCCCGTAGGAGTCTGGACCGTGTCTCAGTTCCAGTGTGGCTGGTCATCCTCTCAGACCAGCTAGGGATCGTCGCCTAGGTGAGCCGTTACCCCACCTACTAGCTAATCCCATCTGGGCACATCCGATGGCAAGAGGCCCGAAGGTCCCCCTCTTTGGTCTTGCGACGTTATGCGGTATTAGCTACCGTTTCCAGTAGTTATCCCCCTCCATCAGGCAGTTTCCCAGACATTACTCACCCGTCCGCCACTCGTCAGCGAATCAGCAAGCTGATTCCTGTTACCGTTCGACTTGCATGTGTTAGGCCTGCCGCCAGCGTTCAATCTGAGCCATGATCAAACTCTTCAATTTAAAAGTTTGATGCTCAAAGAATTAAACTTCGTAATGAATTACGTGTTCACTCTTGAGACTTGGTATTCATTTTTCGTCTTGCGACGTTAAGAATCCGTATCTTCGAGTGCCCACACAGATTGTCTGATAAATTGTTAAAGAGCAGTTGCGACGCGGCTTTCAGCTCACTGTCGCGAGGTGGCGTATATTACGCTTTCCTCTTTCAGAGTCAACCCTGAATTTCAGGATTTTTCTCTTCAACCGAACCGGCTGTTTGTGTGAAGTGATTCACATCCGCCGTGTCGATGGAGGCGCATTATAGGGAGTTCTCCGCAGGCCGCAATAGAAAAATTGCAGAAAAATAACTGACTGCTGCATTCCCCAGCAAAACCCCGCTTTATACCTTTTTACGCACAGAGTTATCCACAATCCATTGACGATCCCGGTGTGATCCAACGATTTGAACACTATACTAGCGGCAAATGTTTCTCTCGCGGGCCAACCTCATGACGACACAACGACTTCAACGTGACTGGCGTATCCCAACCGCCGGGCTCGCCGTGCTGGTGTTACTTATGGCAGGTTTTGCACTGCATACGCACTGGAATGCTTTTATTCAGTGGTGCCTCGCCACCCAGATCACCCTGCACCGATATCTGGTGATGTATCTGCTGCAACTTAATAATGATCAGTACAGCGGTGGGCTATGGTTGTTAACCGGTGCGTTTCTTTATGGTGTACTCCATGCCGTTGGACCTGGGCACGGCAAATTTATCGTTACCACGTATCTCACCACCAATAAAGAGAGCCAGCTCGCGGCGCGCGTCGTACCGTTTATCGGTAGCATGATGCAGGGCGTCAGCGCGATCGTCTTTGTCTTTATCCTGGCGGTTGGATTGAACCTCGCGTCAGGAGATATCAGCACCAGCCGTTGGTACGTCGAGAAAATCAGCGCCGTGCTGATTGCCGTCTTCGGTGCGTTTATCATTTATCAGGCGCTCAGCAGCCTGCGTCCGCGCAAAATGGCGATTAGCGCCATCAAGCCGCTTCACCAGCATAATGAACGCTGTGGCTGCGGCCATCACGGCGTAGGGGTGGATCTGACTAAAAGCGACTGGAAAACCCGTCTGGGCGTGGTGCTGGCCATTGGCGCACGCCCGTGCAGCGGGGCAATTATGATCCTGATGTTCTCGAATGCGCTCGGTATTATTAGCTGGGGGATTGCTGCTGTGATGACAATGTCGCTGGGCACGGCGCTGTCGATTATGGGGCTGTCGCTGGCAGTACGTTACGCGCGTGAACGCACAGTAGCCTGGTTTGGCGGCGGCACGTCCCTGAACTGGGTAATGCCGATGGTCAAAATTGCCGGAGGGATTGTTCTGATGCTGTTCGCGACGAT
Source organism: Enterobacter hormaechei (assembly GCA_042434945.1). Classification (GTDB taxonomy): domain Bacteria; phylum Pseudomonadota; class Gammaproteobacteria; order Enterobacterales; family Enterobacteriaceae; genus Escherichia; species Escherichia hormaechei_A. The sequence goes on along the minus strand of CP170191.1, from coordinate 4,664,110 downwards.
CCTGTTCCTGACGGTGATCCCCGTCAGCGCCGGCGGCGACTATATTGCCGCAGGATGCTAATAAAAGAAAACCCGCCAGCGGCGGGTTTTTTTATCACTCGTTAATTCGCGGATGCTGATCGACAAGGCGAGAGCGTTTTGTCTGGAGCGCCTCAATCTCTGCGTCAATATCTTCAATCTTCTGCTCTACATTATCGTAGTGCTCACGCAGGATCTCTTTCGCTTCCTGTATATCTGACGCCGCCGGTGTCGCTCCTTTCAACGGGCGATTTGCCGTCTCTTTCATGGTTACGCCGGTGATTAAAACCAATCACCGCCACTACCATCAGGTAATAGGCAGGCATCATCAGATTCTGCGAGCTTTCGACCAGCCAGGCCGCCAGTGTTGTGCGTCAGACCGGCAACCAGCACCGAAATATTAAATGCCGCCGCCAGCGCGCTGTAACGGATATGCGTCGGAACATCGCTGGCAAGGTAGAAGCCATAACGCCCGTAAAGCAGTTAAGGATCACCGCCAGCATCAGTAACCCGCAAAAATCAGCCGATGACGTTACTGTTAATCAGAATAAACGCCGGGATCGCCAACACAAACAGTGCAACACTACCAAGTAGCACAAACGGACGACGGCCAAAACGGTCACTCAGCAAGCCCATCACCGGCTGGACAAACAGCATACCGATCATAATGGCGATAATAATCAGCACCCCGTGGTCTTCGGAGTAATGCAAGTTATGCGACAAATAACTCGGCATATAGGTCAGCAACATGTAGTAAGTCACGTTGGTGGCAATTACCAGACCAATACATGTCAACAGGCTGCGCCAGTGTTTGGTGGCAATATCTTTAAACGAGACTTTCGGGCCATCCTGCAAACCTTCGCGGTCGCCCTGTTCCAGTTTATCGACATGCTGCTGGAACGCCGGAGTCTCTTCCAGCGCATGGCGCAGGTAAAGCCCGATAATCCCTAACGGCAGAGCGATAAAGAACGGAATACGCCAGCCCCAATCGAGGAAGTTCGCTTCGCCGACAATGGTCGAAATTAACACCACCACGCCCGCACCCAGCACAAACCCGGCAATAGAACCGAAGTCCAGCCAGCTGCCCATAAAGCCACGTTTACGGTCAGGGGAGTATTCCGCAACAAATATCGACGCCCCGGTATATTCACCGCCGACCGAGAAACCTTGTGCCATCTTACAGATCAACAGCAGAATCGGTGCCCAAATACCAATCGTGTCGTAGGACGGTATTAAGCCAATACAGAACGTACTGATCGACATAATCACAATAGTGATAGCGAGGATCTTCTGGCGACCATATTTATCGCCCAACATACCAAAGAAGAGTCCGCCAAGCGGTCGAATCAGAAAGGGAACGGAGAAAGTGGCAAGTGCAGCAACCATCTGCACGCTGGGGTCAGCCCCCGGGAAAAAAACTTTACCTAATGCGTAAGCAACAAAACCATAAACACCAAAATCGAACCATTCCATTGCATTACCCAGTGATGCTGCGGTAATGGCTTTACGCAGTTTACCGTCATCAATAATGGTGACATCACGAAGGGTAATCGGTTTTACTTTTTTCCTTTTCAGCATAGCTTTCCTCGCAGACTCAGCCCTGTCCGTTTCACAGCGCATTTTGCAAGCTGTGAACCAGAGACCCGCTCCATGCGAATCTCCTTATTCAAGCGTAGCAGGTTTACTTACATTGACGTTTTACCTCAATACAACCGAACCTGTTGACGCCTGTCTGGGCAGTTAAAGACCTTTTTACCCTACCAGCGTTTATATATGTGATCAACTTCACACATATTTTTCCTGTTCGTAAGCTGCCTTCAGCTTTTGTCAATTCATGATAAATAAGGTCATTCTAAACCCCCTTATCAAACAGATCTTAACGCCCGTTATTATTCCTCCCCAAACAAAATGCAAGCACATTTCTTCACAGCGAATTTACACAAAATTCAATTATTAACAGTGGGCAATCCTGTTTACATTCAATATGTGACGAAGATAACTAAAACAGCGTTTTATTTTCGTTGAATCACAATTCCAAAGATCGCATGATAAATCCGAACACGATATCCCAGCAGCTTTCAAATGAAGGAATGCTGAACACCTGAATTTCGCTCTACAGCATAAATAACGAATCGATTGGCCCCAAAAAAGGCAATCGTTTGAATTTGTTGATCTATTTTTTGAGCTTTCCGCCAGCCATGCGGACGAGATGTGAGGGTTAATGATGAAGATTAAAGCAACAATAGAACGCATCCCGGGCGGGATGATGCTGGTCCCGCTGGTACTTGGCGCGATATTAAATACGCTAGCCCCGAATACCGGTGCTTATTTTGGCGGTTTTACAAAAGGTATGATTACCGGAACGGTACCGATTCTGGCAGTCTGGTTCTTTTGCATCGGCGCATCAATTAACTTGCGTGCAACAGGTACGGTATTACGTAAATCAGGGACGCTGGTCATTACTAAAATTGCGGTCGCCTGGGTTGTTGCCATGATCTGTGCAATGTTCATTCCGGAGAATGGAATTCAGACCGGCTTCTTTGCCGGATTATCCGTTCTGGCCATAGTCTCAGCAATGGATATGACCAACGGCGGTCTCTATGCCAGCCTGATGAATCAATATGGCACCAAAGAAGAATCGGGCGCGTTCGTGCTGATGTCCCTGGAGTCGGGTCCGCTGATGACGATGTTGATTCTGGGTTCTGCCGGCCTTGCCTCTTTTGAACCACACCATTTTGTCGGGGCGATCCTGCCGTTCCTGATTGGTTTTGCGCTGGGCAACCTCGATCACGATCTGCGTGATTTCTTCAGCAAAGCCACCCCGGTACTGATCCCGTTCTTCGGCTTCGCGTTGGGCAATACCATCAACCTGAACGTGATTCTGGAAACCGGCCTGCTGGGCATTGTGCTGGGTGTTGCCGTCATCGTCATCACGGGTATTCCACTGATTATTGCAGACCGCGTCATCGGGGGCGGCAACGGAACCGCGGGCGTGGCCGCCTCTTCGGCCGCAGGCGCTGCGGTAGCCAACCCGGTGATTATCGCCCAGATTAACCCGGCTTTTGAACCCGTGGCCGCTTCCGCCACGGCTCTGGTTGCCGCCAGCGTGATTGTGACGGCAATTCTGGTCCCTGTCATCACGGCACTGTATGCCAGACGCTTTGGGCATGTGCCTGAGTCCCAAACAGAACCTGAAGCGGTAGAAATGCACCACTAACCCTTTCGCCCCCTCCTTAAAAAGAGGGGGCAATCACGTACCAAATATCTCTTCCACCATGCCATCCACCAGCCGTTTTGCCGAACAGAGTCTCGGCATCCCCAGCGCGACCGTTTGCCAGCTCTGCGTCACTGACCAGCTCACCGGATGTTTATCCGCCTGACACCAGTCCCCCAGCCAGCCCAGCATATCTTTATAATCAATCAGACCGGGAGAAGCGGGCGTCGTCAGCCACTGATGGTAAAAATGCCGGGTGGTGGGAGAAGCATTAATTCCCTGTGCCAGATAGTTTGCGGCCATGCTGCGCAAATTATCTTTCAGCATGGCCGCCACATCGCTATTCGCCAGACGACAGGCATCGCCAAACGCCCCCCAGCGCAACTCTTCCAGCACGATAAAGCAGCGGCCAGCCAGCGACCAGCCGTCATACTGCCCGGCTCGCCAGCGGGTAAAAATTTGCTCGCTGTGCTCACCCGCCTGAACCGTCAGGCCGCGCTGCGCGAGCGCTTTCTCTTTATAGGCGGCACGCTGGTTGAAATGTGCGGAGAGCTCCTCGTACTGTTGCAACAATCCGGGCGGTTGAGGGAGGCGTGGATTCACCTGCTGGCGCAGGGCTACCAGCCTGTCGGACATACGGGTCAGCGCAAGGTGTCCGGGGTCGAGCATACCGGCCAGTTTCTCCGCCAGACCCAGCCGCAGCGCTGCATTTTCGTTGAGCATTCCCGCCATTGCCCACGGCCGCAGCCGGGTCTGCGTAATGATCTCCTGCGTCAAACGCTCACGAAATTGCAGTTGCTGTGGCCCCAGGAGGGAGTGACGTGCAGCATCCGCCCCCTGGACCAAATCGACCATAAATTTTGGATGAATACACTCCAGCGTCCGCCCGGGACCGTCCAGTAGCTGTGTTGTCATGGTTGCTCTGCCGCGAATAAGGTTTGAATATCATCGCGTAACAGTCGGGTATCTTCCTGAATCCACGCCGCAGTAGTCATACTTTGCTTCAACAACTGGCTAAGCGCCCGGGTTGAATGTTCATTCTGCTGCCGCACGGCAAGGCTATCACGCAAGCTTTCCTGTAACCCGGTCAGGCACAACGAAAACTCTGCAAAGAACGTTGCCATACCTGCCGTAACAGAGACATCGACCTGCGCGGCCAAAGCTTTACGTATTTGATCGCAAAACTGATCGATATGTTGCGTAAATTTGCCATGAAGCTGAACGATGTCGATGACATAGCGTGTGCGCGTCACGACATACTCTTCCCAGCCCCAGCCGGGATTATTGAGCCAGCGCGAGACGGTATTACGTACGCTGCCTGCCCCTGCTGGCTGACTGGCGGGAGGGGTGTCCTGCACAATGGCATCATTAAATAAGCCGCGCGTATTGAAATTAAGCTGGTTTGCCTGAAACGCCGGGAAGCTAATCCGCGCCCGAAATCCGGCATGACTGAGCTGTTCCTTGATTCGCGTCTCGATAGGGCGCATCGCCTCATTCAACGATCGGGCAAGCGTAGACTCCAGCTGATCGAAGCGTAACGCCAGCTCCCGGCCAATTCTGCTCTGCGCATTCAGCATAATCTGCTCGCATGACGATCGAATCTTGCTCAGGACAATCTGCGCCTGCCCTTCATCGTCAAGCACCAGCTGCTGGATCGCATCCGCGTCGTCTGCACGCAAACTGGATGGCTCGCGCCCTGCTAAATCAAGAATAGACGGGCGGCTAAAAATGTCGCCCAGCGCCTGGTGAAGTTCACCTTTCTGGCGAAGCAGGAATGCATCCGTTGCGTTAAGCGCCTCTTCAACTTCATGCTGGACCTCATCGCTCACCACGCTCTGCCGCTGACGCAGCATCGTCATATCCTCTTCCAGGCGCGCAATATTCAGCTCCAGCTCATCAAAAGCGACCGTCAGTCCCTGATGGCGAAAATCCAGGTATTCTCTGGCATTTTGCGCATAGTTCAGCAGCTTATGCGATGCCGACCGCAAAGCGAACAGCGAGGCGTTGGCGTAAGCCGCGTAAATCAGTTTGCGGATGGGCTGTTCGAACAGCGAATCCTCCCACAGCAGATCCGCCGCATGGCGAATATGGTCAATATCGTCCAGGTCGGCCGTTCGCCAGCGGCGGCCCAGCGCGGCCTCGGCAAAATCCTGTACCCAACGCTGATCCTGATGATCGGGAAGGCGCCCATGAACGTTCATCTCATAGCGGGCGCGGTTTGCCAGATAGGCCCACATAGAAGAGACCGGATAAATTTGCCCCGGAGAAATATTTCCTTTCATCAGCGTGCCGGAAATCATCGCCCGCACCTGCTCTTCATCGTCGCTGTTACGATCTTTCTGATCGAATTTGTTGACCAGGGCGTAAAGCGGTACGGATTTCCCGGCAGCCGAAATTGCCTGACGAACCTCCGCATCAGAAATAGATTTAAGCTGTGTATAGTCCATCACCGCCAGCACGGCGGAGGCGCGCGCCAGCTGCTCGCTGAGCATTTTTTGCAGGTGCGGCTGACCGGCCTCGTTCGGCCCCGGCGTGTCGAGCAGCGTCAGTTGCCCCAGGTGCGCATCCAGACCGGCGAGATGCACAAACTCCACCTCAATCACCGGAATATGTTCTATCGCGGCATACTCAGAGAACGGAAACTCCACGCCCAGCGCCTGAGACAGCCGCACCAGATCGTTCAGGCTTTTCAGACAATGAAAGATGGGCTCCGCGCCCAGGTGATGTTTTTCAAACGCCTCACCTCTTTCTATGCGCTCCAGCAGCGTATTCATGTCCTTGTCGATTTCCAGACGCCGCGCCAGCTTGCCGCGATCTTTATCACACAGTTTTTTCTGCAACTGGGTAATCAGGGTATCGATGGGCGAAACGTGCAAAAAATGCAGCACCGGCTCCTTCTGGCCCGGCGTATGGCGGATCAGCGTGGGAAGTGCCGTCATCGGACGATTGCGGTTCGGCAGCACTTCCGTGCCCACAATCGCATTAATGGTGGTCGATTTTCCCGCTTTCATGGTACCCACAATCGCCAGCACCATTTCGAGGCGGGTTATTTTGCGTAATTCGTTATTCAGCATCGCCTGCTGAGCGTCGACACCCCGTGCGCTAAAATGTAACGGCAAAACGTTGTTATTAACGCCGCTCATCGCAGCGGCTGTGCTATCCAGCTTTGCAATCGGCATAGATTTTAATGAATCAAGATTGTTCAGAGCGAGCTGTAACAATCGTTCAGCTTCCTGGCTTAATTCAAATATGGTCTGTGTGTGCATGATAAAAGCCTTCCCTTAACGCAAATTTATTACTTTTATTAAGCCACGATGTTTTAATTATACTTTTCAGGCTTATATGATCACGTATGGAAAACATGTTCATTTAATACAACTAACTGAAGATAATGAGAATTTAAAAACCACCCTCGTAATACGTGTAAAACATCCCCTGGCCAGAAAGCCAAAAGTGAATAGACAAAACGCATTTTCAGGAAACATCAGGATATATCATCGTTATTTACCCACCAAAAAAGAGAGGTATTCCCTGGCGCCAAAAGATGTATGGCGTCAGAAAAGGATAGATAAATAACGGCTTGTTCCTTCACCTTATCCGAAATGGCACAACGTAGCAATTTGCTGTAATAAAATATTCGATACATTTAGCATGATTACGATCTCTGCCGTTCAGGGCTTAAGCTTCCCTTAATTCACTGACAGTTCGTGTCATCGCTTGCGCATTTATGCGCTATTTTTATAAAACAATATCACCGACAAAAGTGGGGATTTGCGTTATACTCGCTGCCTTTTTCGGCACACTGCCGTCATTTAGCTGGCGTTTTCCAGCGTGTTAACACTTTTGAGGATACCAACATGCAACTTCCACACTGCCCGAAATGCAATTCTGAATACACCTATGAAGACAATGGCATGTTCGTTTGCCCGGAATGCGCCCATGAATGGAACGATGCGGAGCCTGCGCAGGACAGCGATGCGCTGATCGTGAAAGACGCGAACGGCAACCTGCTGGCAGACGGCGACAGCGTTACCGTTGTGAAAGATCTGAAGGTAAAAGGCAGTTCCTCCATGCTGAAGATCGGCACTAAAGTCAAAAATATCCGTCTGGTTGAAGGCGATCATAATATCGACTGCAAAATTGACGGCTTCGGTCCGATGAAACTGAAATCTGAGTTCGTGAAAAAGAACTGATTGTCCCGCCCGGTGACGCTTCGCTTACCGGGCGTTCGGGAACTACACTTAACGGGCTTTTCTTACGTGAGGTAAAGATTATGCCGTTAAGTCCCTACATCTCTTTCGCCGGCAACTGTGCGGAGGCGACCGCCTTCTATCAGCAGGCCGTCGGCGCAGAGCTCCTCTACAAAATCACCTTCGGCGAAATGCCCAAAGACGAAAACAGTGAAGAAGGCTGTCCGTCAGGCATGAACTTCCCGGATACCGCCATCGCCCACTCTAACGTCCGCATTGCCGGCAGCGATATCATGATGAGCGATGGTCTGCCACCCGGTAGCAGCACGCAGTACGCCGGATTTACGCTGGTGCTCGACACGCAGGACGTGGATGAAGGCAAACGCTGGTTCGACAACCTCTCTGATGGCGGCAATGTCGAAATGGCCTGGCAGGAGAACTTTCTGGGCGCATGGCTTCGGCAAAGTCACCGATAAATTTGGCGTACCGTGGATGATTAATGTCGTCAAACAACAACCAACGCAATAACCCGCCGGGAGGCCCGCCTCCCGCACTGTCATCGAATTCCCGTTAACTCCTCATCTGTTAGTCACTTTTATTACCAAATCGTCACAATAATCCGCCACGATGGAGCCACTTTTTTAGGGAGGCTGCATCATGCAAACGATTATCCGTGTCGAGAAGCTCGCCAAAACCTTCAATCAGCATCAGGCGCTGCATGCGGTTGATCTGAACATTCATCACGGTGAAATGGTGGCTCTGCTTGGGCCGTCGGGTTCCGGCAAATCCACCCTTTTACGTCACTTAAGCGGTTTGATTACCGGCGATAAATCTGTCGGTAGCCATATCGAGCTGCTGGGCCGCACAGTCCAGCGCGAAGGCCGTCTGGCGCGCGATATCCGCAAAAGCCGCGCCAACACCGGCTACATCTTCCAACAATTCAACCTGGTGAACCGCCTGAGCGTACTGGAGAACGTGCTGATTGGCGCGCTCGGCAGCACGCCGTTCTGGCGCACCTGTTTTAGCTGGTTTACCCGCGAGCAGAAACAACGCGCGTTACAGGCGCTGACCCGCGTTGGCATGGTGCATTTTGCCCATCAACGCGTTTCCACCCTCTCCGGCGGACAGCAGCAGCGTGTGGCGATTGCCCGCGCGCTGATGCAGCAGGCGAAGGTGATTCTGGCCGATGAACCCATCGCCTCGCTGGACCCGGAATCCGCCCGCATCGTGATGGACACCCTGCGCGACATCAATCAGAACGACGGCATCACCGTGGTCGTCACGCTGCATCAGGTGGATTACGCCCTGCGCTACTGCGAACGCATCGTCGCCCTGCGCCAGGGGCACGTTTTCTACGACGGCAGCAGCCAACAGTTTGATAACGAACGTTTTGACCATCTCTACCGCAGCATTAATCGCATCGAAGAGAACGCGAAAGCTGCCTGACATCCCCATCATTGAGGAAAACGAATGAACGCTAAGATAATTGCCTCGCTGGCCTTCACCAGCATGTTCAGCCTCAGCACCCTGTTAAGCCCGGCACACGCCGAAGAGCAGGAAAAGGCGCTGAATTTCGGCATTATTTCAACGGAATCACAGCAAAACCTGAAACCGCAATGGACGCCATTCTTACAGGATATGGAGAAGAAGCTGGGCGTGAAGGTGAACGCCTTCTTTGCCCCAGACTACGCAGGCATTATCCAGGGAATGCGCTTCAATAAAGTGGATATCGCCTGGTACGGCAACCTGTCGGCAATGGAAGCGGTGGATCGCGCCAACGGCCAGGTCTTCGCCCAGACGGTCGCGGCGGATGGATCGCCAGGTTACTGGAGCGTGTTGATCGTCAACAAAGATAGTCCGATCAACAACCTGAACGATCTGCTGGCGAAGCGGAAAGATCTCACCTTCGGCAATGGCGATCCTAACTCCACCTCTGGCTTCCTCGTCCCCGGTTACTACGTCTTTGCCAAAAACAATATCTCCGCCAGCGACTTTAAGCGCACCGTCAACGCTGGGCATGAAACCAACGCGCTGGCCGTCGCCAACAAGCAGGTGGATGTTGCCACCAACAACACCGAAAACCTCGACAAGCTGAAAACCTCCGCGCCAGAGAAGCTGAAAGAACTGAAGGTGATCTGGAAGTCGCCGCTGATCCCAGGCGATCCGATCGTCTGGCGCAAGAATCTCTCCGAAACCACCAAAGACAAGATCTACGACTTCTTTATGAACTACGGAAAAACGCCGGAAGAGAAAGCGGTGCTGGAACGCCTGGGCTGGGCCCCGTTCCGCGCCTCCAGCGACCTGCAACTGGTGCCGATTCGCCAGCTCGCACTGTTTAAAGAGATGCAGGGCGTAAAAAGCAATAAAGGACTGAATGAGCAGGACAAGCTGGCAAAAACCACCGAGATTCAGGCGCAGCTGGATGACCTGGACCGCCTGAACAACGCGTTAAGCGCGATGAGTTCGGTAAGTAAAGCGGTGCAGTAAATCGTAGGTCGGATACATCCGACAATGTGCAGGCGTTGATGCCGGATGCGGTGCAAGCACCTTATCCGGCCTACAGACCGGAGCCAAACATGCAAACCATCACCATCGCCCCACCCAAGCGCAGCTGGTTCTCGCTTCTGAGCTGGGCCGTTGTTCTCGCCGTGCTGGTCATCTCGTGGCAGGGCGCGGAAATGGCCCCGCTTACGCTGATTAAAGACGGCGGCAACATGGCAACCTTCGCCGCCGACTTCTTCCCGCCCGATTTCAGCCAGTGGCAGGATTACCTCACCGAAATGGCCGTCACGCTGCAAATCGCCGTCTGGGGCACCGCGCTGGCGGTGGTTCTCTCCATCCCCTTCGGTCTGATGAGCGCCGAAAACCTGGTGCCGTGGTGGGTTTACCAGCCCGTTCGCCGCCTGATGGACGCCTGCCGCGCCATTAACGAAATGGTCTTCGCCATGCTGTTCGTGGTCGCCGTCGGTCTCGGCCCGTTCGCTGGCGTGCTGGCGCTGTTTATCCACACCACCGGCGTGCTCTCCAAGCTGCTTTCCGAAGCGGTGGAAGCGATTGAACCCGGCCCGGTGGAAGGCATTCGCGCCACCGGCGCTAACAAGCTCGAAGAGATCCTCTACGGCGTGCTGCCACAGGTGATGCCGCTGCTGATCTCCTACTCCCTCTATCGTTTCGAATCCAACGTCCGCTCGGCGACCGTCGTCGGCATGGTCGGTGCAGGCGGGATCGGCGTCACCCTGTGGGAAGCGATTCGCGGTTTCCAGTTCCAGCAAACCTGCGCCCTGATGGTGCTCATCATCGTCACGGTCAGCCTGCTGGATTTCCTCTCTCAACGGTTGCGTAAGCACTTTATCTGATAAGCGAGGCATTGATAGCTATGCACTTGTCTACACATCCGACCAGCTACCCAACACGCTATCAGGAGATAGCCGCAAAACTTGAGCAGGAGCTTCGTCAACACTACCGCTGCGGCGACTATCTTCCCGCCGAGCAGCAACTGGCGGCGCGCTTTGAGGTGAACCGCCACACCCTGCGCCGCGCCATCGACCAGCTGGTGGAAAAAGGCTGGGTACAGCGCCGTCAGGGCGTCGGCGTACTGGTGCTGATGCGCCCGTTCGATTACCCGCTCAACGCCCAGGCGCGTTTTAGCCAGAACCTGCTGGATCAGGGCAGCCATCTCACCAGCGAAAAACTGCTGTCTGTGCTGCGCCCGGCCTCCGGTCACGTTGCTGACGCGCTGGGGATTACCGAGGGCGAGAACGTTATCCACCTGCGCACCCTGCGTCGGGTCAACGGCGTCGCGCTCTGTTTAATCGACCACTACTTTGCGGACCTCGCCCTCTGGCCGACGCTGCAACGCTTCGACAGCGGCTCGCTGCACGATTTTCTGCGCGAGCAAACCGGAATTGCGCTGCGCCGCAGCCAGACGCGGATCAGCGCCCGCCGCGCCCAGGCCAAAGAGTGCCAGCGTCTTGAAATCCCGAATATGTCGCCGCTGCTGTGCGTGCGCACCCTTAACCACCGTGACGGTGAAAGCAGCCCGGCGGAGTACTCCGTCAGCCTGACGCGCGCCGACATGATTGAATTCACTATGGAGCACTGAATGCACGCAGATACCGCGACCCGCCAGCACTGGATGTCCGTACTGGCGCACAGCCAACCGGCTGAACTGGCAGCCCGCCTGAACGCGCTGAACATCACCGCCGACTATGAAGTGATCCGCACCGCCGAAACCGGCCTGGTGCAGATTCAGGCGCGAATGGGCGGTACCGGCGAACGCTTTTTTGCCGGCGACGCCACGCTGACCCGCGCCGCCGTACGCCTGACTGACGGCACCCTCGGCTACAGCTGGGTGCTGGGGCGCGACAAACAGCACGCCGAACGCTGCGCGCTGATTGACGCGTTGATGCAGCAATCTCGCCATTTTCAAAACTTATCAGAAACCCTTATTGCCCCGCTGGACGCTGACCGTATGGCACGCATTGCCGCACGCCAGGCCGAAGTGAACGCCAGCCGGGTCGACTTCTTTACGATGGTTCGCGGAGACAACGCATGACCCTGGAAACCGCTTTTATGCTTCCCGTGCAGGATGCCCAGCACAGTTTTCGTCGCCTGTTAAAAGCCATGAGCGAGCCGGGCGTGATTGTCGCCCTGCATCAGCTCAAGCGCGGCTGGCAGCCGCTGAATATCGCCACCACCAGCGTGCTGCTGACGCTGGCCGATAACGACACGCCGGTGTGGCTTGCCACGCCATTAAGTAACGATATCGTCAGCCAGAGCCTGCGTTTTCATACCAACGCGCCGCTGGTTAGCCAGCCGGAACAGGCGACCTTCGCGGTGACGGATGAGGCGATTTCCAGCGAACAGCTCAACGCCCTTTCCACCGGCACCGCCGTTGCGCCGGAAGCGGGCGCGACGCTGATTTTACAGGTCGCCAGCCTGAGCGGCGGGCGTATGTTGCGCCTCACCGGCGCGGGCATTGCCGAAGAACGAATGATCGCCCCGCAGCTGCCGGAATGCATTCTGCACGAACTCACCGAGCGCCCGCACCCGTTCCCGCTCGGCATCGACCTGATCCTGACCTGCGGTGAGCGCCTGCTGGCTATCCCGCGAACCACTCATGTGGAGGTGTGCTGATGTACGTTGCCGTGAAAGGGGGCGAAAAGGCGATCGACGCCGCCCACGCCCTGCAAGAGAGCCGACGCCGGGGCGATACCGATTTGCCTGAACTGAGCGTCGCCCAGATTGAACAGCAGCTTAATCTCGCGGTGGATCGCGTGATGACCGAAGGCGGCATTGCCGACCGCGAACTGGCGGCGCTGGCGCTGAAACAGGCCAGCGGCGATAACGTTGAAGCGATTTTCCTGCTGCGCGCCTACCGCACCACGCTGGCAAAGCTGGCGGTAAGCGAGCCGCTCGACACCACCGGGATGCGTCTCGAACGGCGTATTTCGGCGGTTTATAAAGACATTCCCGGCGGCCAGCTGCTTGGCCCAACCTACGACTACACCCATCGCCTGCTCGATTTCACCCTGCTGGCAAACGGTGAAGCGCCGACGCTGACCACCGCCGACAGCGAACAACAGCCGTCGCCGCACGTTTTCAGCCTGCTGGCGCGTCAGGGGCTGGCGAAGTTTGAAGAAGATAGCGGCGCACAGCCGGATGACATCACCCACACGCCGCCGGTTTACCCCTGCTCACGTTCTTCCCGTTTGCAGCAGTTAATGCGCGGGGACGAAGGCTATTTGCTGGCGCTGGCCTACTCTACCCAGCGCGGTTACGGGCGCAACCACCCGTTCGCGGGCGAGATCCGCAGTGGTTACATCGACGTGTCGATTGTGCCCGAAGAGCTGGGATTTGCGGTAAACGTCGGCGAACTGCTGATGACCGAGTGTGAAATGGTCAACGGTTTTATCGATCCGCCGGATGAACCACCGCATTTTACACGCGGCTACGGGCTGGTGTTCGGCATGAGCGAGCGCAAAGCGATGGCAATGGCGCTAGTCGATCGTGCGTTGCAGGCCCCGGAGTACGGCGAGCACGCGACAGGCCCGGCGCAGGATGAAGAGTTCGTGCTGGCACATGCCGACAATGTCGAAGCCGCAGGCTTTGTCTCGCACCTCAAACTCCCCCACTACGTCGATTTCCAGGCCGAACTGGAGCTACTCAAACGTCTGCAACAGGAGCAGAACCATGGCTAATCTGAGCGGCTACAACTTTGCCTACCTCGACGAGCAGACCAAACGCATGATCCGCCGCGCCATCTTAAAAGCGGTAGCGATCCCCGGTTATCAGGTACCTTTTGGCGGGCGCGAGATGCCAATGCCATACGGCTGGGGAACCGGCGGCATACAGCTCACCGCCAGCGTGATTGGCGAAAGCGACGTGCTGAAGGTGATTGACCAGGGCGCAGACGACACCACCAACGCCGTGTCGATCCGCAACTTCTTTAAGCGCGTGACCGGGGTAAACACCACTGAACGTACGGACGATGCGACGCTTATCCAGACGCGCCATCGCATCCCCGAAACGCCGCTGACCGAAGATCAGATAGTTATTTTCCAGGTGCCAATCCCCGAACCGCTGCGCTTTATCGAGCCGCGCGAAACGGAAACCCGCACCATGCACGCGCTGGAAGAGTACGGCGTGATGCAGGTGAAACTGTATGAAGATATCGCCCGCTTCGGTCATATCGCCACTACCTACGCCTATCCGGTGAAGGTGAACGGGCGCTACGTAATGGACCCGTCGCCGATCCCGAAATTCGATAACCCGAAAATGGACATGATGCCCGCCCTGCAACTGTTCGGCGCGGGGCGCGAGAAGCGCATCTATGCGGTGCCGCCGTTTACCCGCGTGGAAAGCCTCGATTTCGACGATCACCCGTTCACCGTTCAGCAGTGGGATGAGCCGTGCGCCATCTGCGGATCGACCCACAGCTATCTTGATGAAGTGGTGCTGGATGACGCCGGAAACCGCATGTTTGTCTGCTCCGATACCGATTATTGCCGCCAACAGAGCGAGGCAAAAAACCAATGAATCAACCGTTACTTTCGGTCAATAACCTGACCCACCTTTACGCGCCGGGCAAAGGCTTTAGCGATGTCTCTTTTGATTTATGGCCGGGGGAAGTGCTGGGCATTGTCGGGGAGTCCGGCTCCGGGAAGACCACGCTGCTGAAATCAATCTCCGCGCGCCTGACGCCGCAGCAGGGGGAAATTCACTATGAAAACCGTTCCCTCTATGGCATGAGCGAGGCCGACCGCCGTCGCCTGCTGCGCACCGAATGGGGCGTGGTGCATCAGCATCCGCTCGACGGCCTGCGCCGCCAGGTCTCGGCAGGCGGCAATATCGGCGAGCGGCTGATGGCGACCGGGGCGCGTCATTACGGCGATATTCGCGCCACCGCGCAGAAGTGGCTGGAAGAGGTGGAAATTCCCGCCAACCGGATCGACGACCTGCCGACCACCTTTTCCGGTGGCATGCAGCAGCGTTTGCAGATTGCCCGCAATCTGGTGACGCATCCGAAGCTGGTGTTTATGGACGAGCCAACCGGCGGGCTGGATGTGTCGGTGCAGGCACGCCTGCTCGATCTGCTGCGCGGCCTGGTGGTGGAGCTGAACCTGGCGGTGGTGATTGTCACCCATGATTTAGGCGTTGCCCGCCTGCTGGCGGACCGTTTGCTGGTGATGAAACAGGGGCAAGTGGTGGAGAGTGGGTTAACCGACCGCGTGCTCGACGACCCGCACCATCCGTACACCCAGTTGCTGGTGTCATCGGTTTTGCAGAATTGAGCCGGTGCCGGATGCGGCGTAAACGCCTTATCCGGCCTACAAATGCGCTCCCCGTAGGTCGGATAAGACGCGTCAGCGTCGCATCCGACACCCGAACCACGAGGCGAAAAATGATTAACGTACAAAACGTCAGTAAAACCTTCATCCTGCACCAGCAAAACGGCGTGCGCCTGCCCGTCCTCAACCGCGCCTCGCTCATCGTCAACGCGGGCGAATGCGTGGTGCTCCACGGCCATTCCGGCAGCGGCAAATCAACCCTGCTGCGCTCGCTGTACGCCAACTATCTGCCCGACGAAGGGCAAATCCAGATTAAACACGGTGACGAATGGGTAGACCTGGTCACCGCGCCAGCCCGCAAAGTGGTGGAGATCCGCAAAACCACCGTCGGCTGGGTGAGCCAGTTTCTGCGCGTTATCCCGCGCATTTCGGCGCTGGAAGTAGTAATGCAGCCGCTGCTCGATACCGGCGTACCGCGTGAAGCCTGCGCCGCTAAAGCCGCCCGATTACTGACGCGCCTGAACGTGCCTGAACGCCTGTGGCACCTTGCACCATCGACCTTCTCCGGCGGCGAACAGCAGCGCGTCAACATCGCCCGCGGCTTTATCGTCGACTACCCGATTCTGCTGCTCGACGAACCTACCGCCTCGCTGGACGCCAAAAACAGCGCCGCGGTGGTGGAACTGATTCACGAAGCCAAAGTCCGTGGCGCAGCCATCGTCGGCATCTTCCATGACGAAGCTGTACGTAATGACGTTGCCGACCGCCTGCACCCAATGGGAGCCTCTTCATGATTATCAATAACGTCAAATTGGTGCTGGAAAACGAAGTGGTACACGGTTCACTGGAGGTGCAGGACGGCGAAATCCGCGCCTTTGCCGAAAGCCAGAGCCGCCTGCCGGAGGCGATGGACGGCGAAGGCGGCTGGCTGCTGCCGGGGCTGATTGAGCTGCATACCGATAATCTGGATAAATTCTTCACCCCGCGCCCGAAAGTTGACTGGCCTGCCCACTCGGCGATGAGCAGCCACGACGCGCTGATGGTGGCGAGCGGCATCACCACCGTACTGGATGCCGTGGCAATTGGCGACGTGCGCGACGGCGGCGATCGGCTGGAGAATCTTGAGAAGATGATCAACGCCATCGAAGAGACGCAGAAACGCGGCGTCAACCGCGCCGAGCACCGTCTGCATCTGCGCTGCGAACTGCCGCATCACACCACGCTGCCGCTGTTTGAAAAACTGGTGCAGCGCGAGCCGGTGACGCTGGTGTCGCTGATGGACCACTCGCCGGGCCAGCGCCAGTTCGCTAACCGCGAGAAGTACCGTGAATATTATCAGGGCAAATACTCCCTCACCGATGCGCAGATGCAGCAGTACGAAGAAGAGCAACTGGCGCTTGCCGCACGCTGGTCACAGCCTAATCGCGAATCCATCGCCGCAATGTGCCGCGCAAGACAAATTGCCCTCGCCAGCCACGATGACGCCACGCATGCCCACGTTGCCGAATCACACCAGCTTGGCAGCGTCATCGCCGAATTTCCCACCACGTTTGAAGCAGCGGAAGCCTCGCGCAAGCATGGCATGAACGTGCTGATGGGCGCGCCAAATATCGTGCGCGGCGGCTCGCACTCCGGCAACGTGGCGGCCAGTGAACTGGCGCAGCTTGGCCTGCTGGATATACTCTCTTCCGACTACTACCCCGCCAGCCTGCTGGATGCGGCGTTCCGCGTCGCCGATGACGAGAGCAACCGCTTTACGCTACCGCAGGCGGTGAAGCTGGTGACCAAAAATCCGGCCCAGGCGCTGAATCTTCAGGATCGCGGGGTGATTGGCGAGGGCAAACGCGCCGACCTGGTGCTGGCGCATCGCAAGGGCAATCACATTCATATCGACCACGTCTGGCGTCAGGGGAAAAGGGTGTTCTGATGACGGGAAAACTGATTTGGTTAATGGGGCCGTCCGGCTCCGGGAAAGACAGCCTGCTGGCGGAACTCCGCCTGCGGGAACAGACGCAGCTACTGGTGGCGCATCGCTACATCACGCGCGATGCCAGCGCCGGAAGTGAAAACCATATCGCCCTGAGTGAGCGGGAGTTTTTTTCCCGCGCGGGGCAAAATCTGCTGGCCTTAAGCTGGCACGCTAACGGTCTGTATTATGGCGTCGGCGTCGAGATTGACCTCTGGCTGCACGCCGGATTCGACGTGGTGGTCAACGGTTCACGCGCGCATTTGCCGCAGGCACGGGCGCGCTATCAATCGGCGCTGCTGCCCATTTGCTTACAGGTGTCGCCGGAGATCCTGCGCCAGCGCCTGGAAAACCGTGGCCGTGAAAACGCCAGTGAAATTAACGCCCGCCTGGCGCGCGCCGCCCGCTATACTCCACAGGATTGCCATACGCTCAACAATGACGGCAGCCTGCGCCAGTCGGTCGACACGCTGCTGACGCTGATTCATCAGAAGGAGAAACACCATGCCTGCTTGTGAGCTTCGCCCGGCCACGCAGTACGACACCGACGCGGTTTACGCGCTGATTTGCGAGCTAAAACAGGCGGAGTTTGACCACCACGCGTTTCGCGTGGGCTTTAACGCCAACCTGCGCGACCCGAACATGCGCTACCATCTGGCGCTGCTGGATGGCGAAGTTGTCGGCATGATCGGCCTGCATTTGCAGTTTCATCTGCATCATGTCAACTGGATCGGTGAAATTCAGGAACTGGTGGTGATGCCGCAGGCGCGCGGCCTGAACGTCGGTAGCAAGTTGCTGGCGTGGGCAGAAGAAGAAGCCCGCCAGGCCGGGGCCGAAATGACCGAGCTTTCGACCAACGTGAAGCGCCACGACGCACACCGTTTCTATCTGCGCGAAGGCTACGAGCAGAGCCACTTCCGCTTCACGAAGGCGCTGTAGAGGTGCGTTATGAGTCTGACGATCACGCTGACAGGAACCGGAGGGGCGCAGCTGGTGCCGGTGTTTGGCTGCGACTGCGCGGCGTGCCGACGGGCGCGTTTACAGGAAAATTATCGCCGTCGCCCCTGTAGCGCGGCGGTGAAATTCAACGATTCGGTCACCTTGCTGGACGCGGGTATTCCACACCTGATGGACGACTGGCCCGCGGGGAGTTTCAGGCAGATTTTGCTTACCCATTATCATATGGATCACGTTCAGGGGCTTTTTCCTCTGCGCTGGGGCGTGGGAGCGACCATTCCGGTTTACGGTCCGCCGGACGACGCAGGCTGTGACGACCTGTTCAAGCATCCGGGCCTTCTCGATTTCAGCCACACGGTGGAGCCGTTTGTGATGTTTGAACTTCAGGGCTTGCGGGTCACGCCGCTGCCGCTCAACCATTCAAAACTCACGTTTGGCTATCTGCTGGAGTCCGCCCACAGCCGCGTGGCGTGGCTTTCTGATACCGCCGGGCTACCGGATAAAACGGTGACGTTTCTGCTAAACAATCAGCCGCAGGCGATGATTATCGACTGTAGCCATGAACCGCGCCCGGAAACGCCGCGCAACCATTGTGATTTGAATACGGTGATTGCGCTGAACGAGGTGATTGGCTGTCCGCAGGTGATCCTGACGCATATCAGCCATCAGTTTGACGTGTGGATGATGAATAACCCGCTGCCGTCCGGCATTGAAGCGGGGTATGACGGGATGGTGCTGGTACTGGATTAGGTTTTGCCGGGTGGCGGCTGCGCCTTACCCGGCCTGTGCGTTGCAATACCGGCGTTACCACCGATCGTAATCATCCTCTAACCGGCGCTCATCCTCTTCTAACCGACGCCGATCGTCATCCAGCTGCCGCTGACGCTCGTCTAAACGCTGGCGTCGATCTTCTAACTGTCGACGACGATCGTCGTACTGGCGGCTGTCGGTTTGACGGCTGCGATCGTAACGATCGTCGTCGTCATCATTACGGCTGCTGCCGGGGTTATAGGCGTCGTTGATCGCCTGCTGAATATTGCCAATGGCATCATCAATCACATCGGCATGCGCCAGTTGGCTGGTTAAAGTCAGCAGACCCAATAACAGAGCGGTAGAGTAACGTTTCATAAGGCCAGACTCGCAGGTGAACTGGCCTTACGGTAATGAATGGCAGGGAACCGGGGTAGCGGAGGAATCTCAATTCCTGGCCTGTTCAATCGCCCCTATCGCATCGACTCGCGCCTGATGTCGTCCCCCTTCAAACGGTGCATTTAGCCAGGCATCGACGATCATTTTTGCCAGCTCCAGTCCGACCACGCGCGAACCAAATGCCAGCACATTCGTGTTGTTATGCTGCCTTGAAAGCTGAGCTGAATAAGGTTCGCTACAGACCACTGCGCGGATGCCCGGGAACTTATTGGCCGTAATGGAGATCCCTACCCCCGTTCCGCAGATCAGGATGCCGCCATCCACCTCCTTATCGATAATAGCCTGTGCAATCGCGCTGGCATAATACGGGTAGTCAGTACGCTCCGGGGAACAGGTGCCTTTATCCACCACGTCGATGCCACGCGCGCGCAGATGGGCCAGAATATCCTCTTTCAGCATAAAACCTACGTGATCGCAGCCAAATGCAATCTTTTTCATAATAAACCTCATCGTGGGTTAACTTTACGAACTCGATGGAGTTGTGATTTAAGACCGGTCAGTTGTGCAATAAAACCTCAAAACCATCGAGTTCTGCGCGTGTTCTACACCCATGACTTTGACATTTCAACTCTCTCATGACGGTATATTTCTTACGGCATGCATTAAAATCCGTTAACGTGTCATAATTATATTATTGATTTTCAAGGGAATAATAAAGCAATCGCCCATCAAAACTTCACAGACAATAAAACTTTATGAATTTTTAAACATTGTGAAGTTACCAGCATATTTTCATGCCAGAGTGTGGTGATATAGTGTCGTCTTCATTTTTAAGGACAAAAGAGAGCGATGAGTCAGTCAGAATTTAAAAAAGAGCTGCCTAACGGCATTGGCCTTGCACCGTACCTGCGCATGAAGCAGGAAGGCATGACCGACAACGAAAGCCGTATCGTCGACTGGCTGCTCCAGCCGGGTAACCTGAGCGGCGCGCCTGCGATTAAAGACGTTGCCGAAACGCTGATGGTGTCGGAAGCGATGATCGTGAAAGTGGCCAAACTGCTCGGCTTTAGCGGTTTCCGTAACCTGCGTGCGGCGCTGGTCGACTACTTCTCGCAATCCGAACAAGTATTACCTGCGGAACTCGCTTTTGATGAAGCACCACAGGATGTGGTTAACAAAGTGTTCAATATTACGCTGCGCACCATTATGGAAGGCCAGTCGATAGTGAACGTGGATGAAATTCACCGCGCGGCACGTTTCTTCGCCCAGGCCAACCAGCGCGATCTGTACGGTGTGGGGGGTTCTAACGCTATTTGTGCCGACATCCAGCATAAGTTTCTACGCATCGGCGTGCGCTGCCAGTCGTATCAGGACGCGCACATTATGATGATGTCGGCATCGCTGCTGAAGGAAGGGGATGTGGTACTGGTGGTCTCCCATTCCGGCCGCACCAGTGATGTGAAAGCAGCAGTTGAGTTAGCAAAAAAGAACGGCGCCAAAATTATCTGTATTACCCATAGCTACCATTCGCCGATTGCTAAACTTGCTGATTATATTATTTGTTCGCCAGCACCAGAGACCCCGTTATTAGGGCGCAACGCCTCCGCGCGTATATTACAGCTTACATTATTAGATGCGTTATTTGTTTCCGTTGCACAACAAAATATCGAACAGGCCACACTTAATATGCAAAAAACCGGCGCTATTGTGGATTTCTTCTCGCCTGGCGCACTGAAGTAAATTAAAAGGTTAATCCTGCTCAGGCGGGATTAACAACAACATACCCTACAGTGAGAACATTATTATGAATAAATATCTGAAATATTTCAGCGGCACACTCGTGGGCTTAATGTTGTCAACCAGCGCTTTTGCTGCCGCCGAATATGCTGTCGTATTGAAAACACTCTCCAACCCATTTTGGGTAGATATGAAAAAAGGCATTGAAGATGAAGCAAAAACACTGGGCGTCAGCGTTGATATTTTTGCCTCTCCTTCAGAAGGCGATTTTCAATCTCAATTGCAGTTATTTGAAGATCTCAGTAATAAAAATTACAAAGGTATCGCCTTCGCTCCATTATCCTCAGTGAATTTGGTCATGCCTGTCGCCCGCGCATGGAAAAAAG
This sequence comes from Enterobacter hormaechei, assembly GCA_042434945.1. Classification (GTDB taxonomy): domain Bacteria; phylum Pseudomonadota; class Gammaproteobacteria; order Enterobacterales; family Enterobacteriaceae; genus Escherichia; species Escherichia hormaechei_A. The sequence goes on along the minus strand of CP170191.1, from coordinate 4,642,703 downwards.
GCATTTATCTGGTTAATCTCGATGAAAAAATCGACATGGATAATCTGAAAAAAGCTGGCGGCAATGTGGAAGGTTTTGTCACCACCGATAACGTTGCTGTCGGGGCGAAAGGCGCGTCGTTCATTATTGACAAATTGGGCGCTGAAGGTGGTGAAGTCGCAATCATTGAGGGTAAAGCCGGTAACGCCTCCGGTGAAGCGCGTCGTAATGGTGCCACCGAAGCCTTCAAAAAAGCAAGCCAGATCAAGCTTGTCGCCAGCCAGCCCGCCGACTGGGACCGCATTAAAGCACTGGATGTCGCCACTAACGTGTTGCAACGTAATCCGAATATTAAAGCGATCTATTGCGCGAATGACACGATGGCAATGGGTGTTGCTCAGGCAGTCGCAAACGCCGGAAAAACGGGCAAAATATTGGTCGTCGGTACAGATGGAATTCCGGAAGCCCGCAAAATGGTGGAAGCCGGACAAATGACCGCGACGGTTGCCCAGAACCCGGCAGATATTGGCGCAACGGGTCTGAAGCTGATGGTTGACGCTGAGAAATCCGGCAAGGTTATTCCGCTGGATAAAGCACCGGAATTTAAACTGGTCGATTCAATCCTGGTCACTCAATAAAACTGAATGATGCCGGATGATGATGCTAATGAAGTGTCTTATCCGGCCAACAAAATAACCTGAACGTAGACCTGATAAACGTAGCCATCAGGCAATAATACGATATTTCGTGCAGAGAGGTTATTGTAGCCATCAGGCAATAATACGATATTTCGTGCAGAGAGGTTATTTATGGCCACGCCATATATATCGATGGCGGGGATCGGCAAGTCCTTTGGTCCGGTTCACGCATTAAAGTCGGTTAATTTAACGGTTTATCCTGGTGAAATACATGCATTACTAGGAGAAAATGGCGCGGGTAAATCCACGCTAATGAAGGTTTTATCCGGAATACATGAGCCGACCAAAGGCACCATTACTATTAATAACATTAACTATAACAAGCTGGATCATAAATTAGCGGCACAACTCGGTATCGGGATTATTTATCAGGAACTCAGCGTTATTGATGAATTAACCGTACTGGAAAATTTATATATTGGTCGTCATCTGACGAAAAAAATCTGTGGCGTCAATATTATCGACTGGCGAGAAATGCGTGTCCGCGCCGCCATGATGTTATTACGCGTGGGCTTGAAAGTTGATTTAGATGAGAAAGTGGCGAATTTATCTATCAGCCACAAGCAGATGCTGGAAATTGCCAAAACGCTGATGCTCGACGCCAAAGTCATCATCATGGATGAACCCACCTCCTCACTCACCAATAAAGAGGTGGACTATCTGTTTCTGATCATGAATCAGTTGCGTAAAGAGGGTACGGCCATCGTCTATATCTCGCATAAGTTGGCGGAAATTCGCCGTATTTGCGACCGCTATACGGTGATGAAAGACGGCAGCAGCGTTTGCAGCGGCATGGTGAGCGATGTGTCAAATGACGATATCGTCCGTCTGATGGTAGGCCGCGAATTGCAAAACCGTTTTAACGCGATGAAGGAGAATGTCAGCAACCTTGTGCACGAAACGGTTTTTGAGGTGCGCAACGTCACCAGCCGTGACAGAAAAAAGGTCCGGGATATCTCATTTAGCGTCTGCCGGGGAGAAATATTAGGCTTTGCCGGGTTGGTCGGTTCCGGACGTACTGAACTGATGAATTGTCTGTTTGGCGTTGATAAACGCGCTGGCGGAGAAATCCGTCTTAATGGCAAAGATATCTCTCCACGTTCACCCCTGGATGCCGTGAAAAAAGGGATGGCTTACATCACTGAAAGCCGCCGGGATAACGGTTTTTTCCCCAACTTTTCCATCGCTCAGAACATGGCGATCAGCCGCAGTCTGAAAGACGGCGGCTATAAAGGCGCGATGGGCTTGTTTCATGAAGTTGACGAGCAACGTACCGCTGAAAATCAACGCGAACTGCTGGCGCTGAAATGTCATTCGGTAAACCAGAATATCACCGAACTCTCCGGGGGAAATCAGCAGAAAGTCCTGATCTCCAAATGGCTGTGCTGTTGCCCGGAAGTGATTATTTTCGATGAACCTACCCGCGGCATCGACGTTGGCGCGAAAGCCGAAATTTACAAAGTGATGCGCCAACTGGCGGACGACGGAAAAGTCATCCTGATGGTGTCATCTGAACTACCTGAAATTATCACCGTCTGCGACCGCATCGCCGTGTTCTGCGAAGGACGACTGACGCAAATCCTGACGAATCGCGATGACATGAGCGAAGAGGAGATTATGGCATGGGCTTTACCACAAGAGTAAAAAGCGAAGCGAGCGAGAAGAAACCGTTCAACTTTGCGCTGTTCTGGGATAAATACGGCACCTTTTTTATCCTGGCGATCATCGTCGCCATTTTTGGTTCGCTGTCGCCAGAATATTTTCTGACCACCAATAATATTACCCAGATTTTTGTTCAAAGCTCCGTGACGGTATTGATCGGCATGGGCGAGTTTTTCGCTATCCTGGTCGCTGGTATCGACCTCTCGGTTGGCGCGATTCTGGCGCTTTCCGGTATGGTGACCGCCAAACTGATGTTGGCAGGTGTTGACCCGTTTCTCGCAGCGATGATTGGCGGTGTACTGGTTGGCGGCGCACTGGGGGCGATCAACGGCTGCCTGGTCAACTGGACGGGGCTACACCCGTTCATTATCACCCTTGGCACCAACGCGATTTTCCGTGGGATCACGCTGGTGATCTCTGATGCCAACTCGGTATACGGCTTCTCATTTGACTTCGTGAACTTCTTTGCCGCCAGCGTAATTGGGATACCTGTCCCCGTTATCTTCTCGCTAATTGTCGCGCTCATCCTTTGGTTTCTGACAACGCGTATGCGGCTCGGGCGCAACATCTACGCACTAGGCGGCAACAAAAACTCGGCGTTCTATTCCGGGATTGACGTGAAATTCCACATCCTGGTGGTGTTTATCATCTCCGGTGTTTGTGCAGGTCTGGCAGGCGTCGTCTCAACTGCACGACTCGGTGCCGCAGAACCGCTTGCCGGTATGGGTTTTGAAACCTATGCCATTGCCAGCGCCATCATTGGCGGCACCAGTTTCTTCGGCGGCAAGGGGCGCATTTTCTCTGTGATGATTGGCGGGTTGATCATCGGCACCATCAACAACGGTCTGAATATTTTGCAGGTACAAACCTATTACCAACTGGTGGTGATGGGCGGATTAATTATCGCGGCTGTCGCCCTTGACCGTCTTATCAGTAAGTAAGGAATTGAACATGAAAATCTCCCCCTCGTTAATGTGTATGGATCTGCTGAAATTTAAAGAACAGATCGAATTTATCGACAGCCATGCCGATTACTTTCACATCGATATCATGGACGGTCACTTTGTCCCCAATCTGACACTCTCACCGTTCTTCGTAAGTCAGGTTAAAAAACTGGCAACTAAACCGCTCGACTGTCATCTGATGGTGACGCGGCCGCAGGATTACATTGCTCAACTGGCGCGTGCGGGAGCTGATTTCATCACTTTGCATCCGGAAACTATCAACGGTCAGGCGTTCCGCCTGATTGATGAAATCCGCCGTCATGACATGAAAGTGGGGCTGATCCTTAACCCGGAGACGCCAGTTGAGGCCATGAAATACTATATCCATAAGGCCGATAAAATTACGGTCATGACTGTGGATCCCGGCTTTGCCGGACAACCGTTCATTCCTGAAATGCTGGATAAACTTGCCGAACTGAAGGCATGGCGTGAACGAGAAGGTCTGGAGTACGAAATTGAGGTGGACGGTTCCTGCAACCAGGCAACTTACGAAAAACTGATGGCGGCAGGGGCGGATGTCTTTATCGTCGGCACTTCCGGCCTGTTTAATCATGCGGAAAATATCGACGAAGCATGGAGAATTATGACCACGCAGATTCTGGCTGCAAAAAGCGAGGTACAGCCTCATGCAAAAACAGCATAACGTCGTAGCGGGCGTGGATATGGGGGCAACGCATATCCGCTTTTGTCTGCGGACAGCAGAAGGTGAAACGCTACACTGCGAAAAAAAGCGGACCGCAGAAGTCATTGCTCCCGGCCTGGTGTCGGGTATCGGCGAAATGATTGACGAGCAACTCAGGCGCTTTAACGCTCGCTGTCATGGTCTGGTGATGGGATTTCCGGCGCTGGTCAGTAAAGATAAACGCACCATTATTTCTACGCCTAACCTGCCGTTAACAGCGGCGGATTTATATGATCTCGCCGATAAGCTCGAAAATACGCTGAATTGTCCGGTTGAGTTTTCCCGCGACGTTAACCTGCAACTCTCCTGGGACGTAGTAGAAAACCGCCTTACGCAACAACTGGTTCTGGCGGCCTATCTCGGTACGGGGATGGGGTTCGCAGTGTGGATGAACGGTGCGCCGTGGACGGGTGCACACGGTGTGGCAGGCGAACTGGGTCATATCCCCCTGGGAGATATGACCCAACACTGCGCGTGTGGCAATTCTGGGTGCCTGGAAACCAATTGCTCTGGAATGGCGCTAAGACGCTGGTACGAACAACAGCCCCGAAATTACCCATTGAGCGATCTTTTCGTCCATGCGGAAAACGCCCCTTTCGTCCAGAGTCTGCTTGAAAACGCGGCACGGGCCATTGCCACCAGCATTAATCTGTTCGATCCCGATGCGGTGATTCTGGGCGGTGGCGTGATGGATATGCCTGGCTTTCCGCGCGAAGCGCTGATTGTCGGGATAAAGCAGCATTTGCGCCGCCCGCTGCCGCATGAGTCCGTGAAATTTATCCCTGCCTCGTCGTCGTCTTTTAACGGCGCTCAGGGGGCCGCTACCCTGGCTCGCTGCCGGTTCCTGCCATCACCTTGCGCAGCGCCTGCGCCAGCTGTGCGCGGGTGAACGGTTTTCGCAGTAACTGAACGTCCGGCAGCTGCGGGTTATGCGCCGGGCGCAAATCCTGTCCGCTGATCAGCAGCACCGGCAACTGCGGATAGTGGCTGCGTACATGGCCGATCACCTCCGCGCCGCTCAGGCCGCCCGGCAACATCAGGTCGCTGATAAACATGCCGATATCCGGTGATGCGTCCAGCATGTTCAGCGCCTGCTCGCCGTTTTCGGCTTCAAGCGTCAGGTAGCCAAGCTGGTGCAATTGCTCGCACAGGGTCTGCCGCACGCCCGCCTCATCTTCCAGGACCAGCACAAGCAGCTCACTCTCTGCCGGGGCCGTGGTCGCCAGCGCGGCATCATCAGAGAACGCGGGCAGCGTCGAGCGCGGCAGCTGGAGCCGCACGGTGGTTCCCTGCCCCGGCGCGCTTTCGATCTCAACGCGTCCCCCGGACTGACGCACAAAGCCGTACACCATCGACAGCCCTAACCCGCTGCCGCTGCCGGTCTGTTTGGTGGTGAAGAACGGTTCAAAGACCTGCGATTTCACCTCCTGCGACATCCCGCAGCCGTGGTCAATCACCTCCAGCGCGACCATATCCTGCCTGCGCCCGTCGCTGCGGGTCACACGCTGGTTCCAGGTGCGGATTTTGATCACACCATTTTGCCCCTCCATTGCATCACGGGCGTTCATCACCAGGTTGATAATGGCGTTTTCCAGCTGGCTGACGTCAATCCATGCGGGCCAGGCCGGGGTTTGCGCTTCAATATCCAGCGTCAGCGTGGCGGGAAGCGAGTGCCGCATCAGCTCGCTCAGGTTCTCCAGCAGCGGCTTCATCTCTACCGCATGGGGTTGCAGGGATTGCTTGCGCGAGAAGGCCAGCAGACGCTGGGTGAGCATGGCCCCGCGTTCCGCGGCTTTGAGCGCACGAGTGATGCGCGGCGCGTCCGGTGACGCTGAATCGGTCAGCTCCAGACTGCCGATAATCACCGCCAGCAGGTTATTAAAATCATGCGCCAGCCCGCCCGTCAGTTGCCCAACCGCCTTCATTTTCTGGCTGTGCAGCAGCGCCTCCTCCAGCCCCTGACGTTCGATGCGGTCAACCTCCATCTGCGAGGTCTTCTCCTTCAGCAGCCGCGTGGTGTGCTCCAGCGAAGCGGTATTGCGGGCAAAAACGTTAAACGCGCGCGCCAGTTCCCCCAGCTCATCACGCCGCTGTAGCGCGGGCACCGACACATCCTGCTCGCCGTGAGCGAGGCGCGACATTGCCCTTGAGATAGCCGTCAGGTTGGAGCCCAGATTGCGGTAAATATACCAGCAGGCGCAGCCGGTGATGATCAGCGCCAGCACCGCGAAGACGCTGATAAACACGCTGATGGAGCGCAGCTCCTGGTGGCTTTGGGCGGTACGCAGCCGGGAGGCCTGCGCCACCTGTTCAACGTACTGATTAATGTCGCGGTTTAATATCGCCACCAGCGCCTTGATGTGGAACATGTACCAGCTGATGGACAGATCGCTCTCTTCCAGCTGCTTCGACAGTGGCGCGAGCTTGCGCAGCTCATCATTAAAATCCGGGAGCACCAGGTTGACCACCGGTTGCAGGGCGCTCGCGGGTAACATCGCGGTTACTGCATCCAGCTGCTGCACCGTGGCGCGCGGTGAAGGGGTATCAATGGCGGCAACGATCAGCCTGTCCATCTCTGCAAGCTGCCGGGCGTCTGGCACATTGCTCGCGTAACGGCGGTTGATATCCTGCAAATGACGCAGGTAGCTTTGGCTTTGATACAGCGCGCTGAGCAGCGCGTTACGCTCCAGATGCCGTTTTTGCCCGCGCTCCAGCATTCCCGTCACGCTCTGCTGTAACTCATTGCTCCTGCGGATAATACGCGCCACCAGCGCCGGCTCCTGCTGCGCCAGCGGCGCATCGGCAAGCTGCTCCAGCGAGTGGCGCAGCGCCATCTGCGTCTGTTTCAGCCGTTCAGCTTCGCCTTTGTACTCCAGCGCACCGACTACCTGCGACAGCCGCACCGCCGCCGTCGCCACATTCGCGGTATCACGCGCGAGGTTCATGCTGCCAGTCATATCATCCAGCGTTTGCTGCTGCACCTGCTCCTGGATCTGGCTGGCATGACGAAAGCCGAGCACCGCCACGCCGCTGACCATCAGCGTTACCGCCACCACCAGCAGGTTAAATATCAGCAGGCGACCGCGGGCGCTGGTGAAGAACGGGGGGCGTGAAGACATGGGGTTTGGGCTCCTCTGCGGTTTGGTGCCCTCACCCTGGCCCTCTCCCACAGGGAGAGGGAAAAGGAAAATGTGATGGCGATTCGCTATTCATAACTATGACAAATATGAACAGCTTCTGACATTTTGCATTTACGCACCTGTGATGAAGTGCAGATATCGACATTCACAGGAGATCCGCCATGAGCAGAACCCCGGTTTTAGAGATGCGCAATATTGCCAAGACGTTTGGCAATTTCCACGCGCTCAAGGGTGTGGATTTGACGGTTTTCCCCGGAGAGATCCACGCGCTGATGGGGGAAAACGGCGCCGGAAAAAGCACGCTGATGAAGATCCTCGCAGGCGCTTATACCGCCAGCAGCGGCGACATCCTCATCGACGGTCAGCCGTTTCACATCAAAGGTCCGAAGGATGCGCTGGCCGCAGGCATTACCCTGATTTATCAGGAGATGCAGCTTGCTCCTAACCTGACCGTGGCGGAAAACATTTTTCTCGGCAGCGAGCTGACGCGCGGCGGGCTGGTCCAGCGCAAAGAGATGGCAGCCCAGGCGCAGGCGGTCATTGACCGTCTGGGCGCGCAGTTCAGCGCCACCGACCTGGTCATGAAGCTGACCATCGCCGAGCAACAGCAGGTGGAGATCGCCCGCGCGCTGCACCGCAACAGCCGCATTCTGGTGATGGATGAACCCACCGCCGCCCTCTCTTCGCGCGAAACGCACCGCCTGTTTGAACTGATTTTGCGCCTGCGCGATGAAGGGATGGCGATTATCTACATCAGCCACCGCATGGCGGAAGTGTATGAGCTTTCCGATCGCGTCAGCGTCCTGCGCGACGGGCAGTACGTCGGCAGCCTGACGCGCGACAAGCTGAATGCCTCTGAGTTGGTGCGCATGATGGTGGGCCGCCCGCTCAGCGATCTGTTTAACAAAGAGCGCGATATTCCGCTCGGCAGCCCGCGTCTGAACGTGCACCACCTGACAGATGGCAAAAAAGTGCTGCCGTGCAGTTTGCAGGTTCGCTCCGGTGAAATCGTCGGGCTGGCGGGGCTGGTCGGGGCCGGTCGCTCCGAGCTGGCGCAGCTGATCTTCGGCGTGCGCAAAGCCACCGGCGGCATGATCGAGGTCGACGGCGAACCGGTGGTGATCCACTCCCCGCGCGCGGCCATTGAAAACGGCATCGGTTTTCTTACCGAGAACCGCAAGGAGCAGGGGCTGTTTCTGGAGCTGGCGGCGCAGGAGAACATCACCATGGCGACGCTGGAGCGCGACGCCACCTTCGGCTGGCTGAACCGCAAAAAAGCGCAGTCTATTTCCGATGACGCCATCGCCCTGCTCAATATCCGCGTGCCGCATTCTCAGGTGCGCGCGGGCGGGCTCTCCGGCGGCAACCAGCAAAAGCTGCTGATCTCCCGCTGGGTGGCGATTGGCCCGCGCATTCTGATTCTGGACGAACCTACGCGCGGCGTGGACGTCGGCGCGAAAAGCGAGATCTACCGCATCATGAACCAGATGGCGCGCAAAGGGGTGGCGATTCTGATGATCTCCAGCGAGCTGCCGGAAGTGGTGGGCATGAGCGACCGGGTGTACGTGATGCGGGAAGGCAGCATCGCGGGTGAACTCCACGGACGCGACATCTCTCAGGAAAACATTATGACGCTGGCAACCGGCGTGAACGACACACATCATCAGGCGGTGTAATTATGACAACTCCAACCCATCCGCAGCAGGTGGCGAAATCCGCCTCCGCCAAAAAAATGCTGATGAGCGATCTGATGCAAACGATCGGCATTTTGCCAATTTTAATCCTGATTGTGGCGGTATTTGGCTTTATCGCCCCGAACTTTTTCACCGAGAGCAACCTGCTGAATATTACCCGGCAGGCGTCGATCAACATCGTGCTGGCGGCGGGGATGACCTTCATCATCCTGACCGGCGGGATTGACCTCTCTGTGGGCTCGATTCTGGGCACTACGGCGGTAGCGGCGATGGTGGTCTCGCTTATCCCGGAATTTGCGATGCTCTCCATTCCGGCGGCGCTGATGCTCGGTATGGTGCTGGGGCTGTTCAACGGCGCGCTGGTGGCCTTTGCCGGGCTGCCGCCGTTTATCGTCACCCTCGGCACCTATACGGCACTGCGCGGCGCGGCGTATCTGCTGGCGGACGGCACGACGGTCATTAACTCCAACATTAACTTCGAGTGGATCGGCAACAACTACCTCGGCCCGATTCCGTGGCTGGTGGTGATCGCCCTGGCGGTGATTGTGGTGTGCTGGTTTATTCTGCGTCGCACAACCCTCGGCGTTCACATCTATGCGGTCGGCGGCAATATGCAGGCGGCACGCTTAACCGGCATCAAGGTCTGGCTGGTGCTGCTGTTTGTCTACGGCATGAGCGGCCTGCTCTCGGGATTAGGCGGCGTGATGAGCGCCTCGCGCCTCTACAGCGCCAACGGCAACCTCGGCACGGGGTACGAGCTGGATGCGATTGCGGCGGTGATCCTCGGCGGAACCAGCTTCGTCGGCGGGATCGGCACGATCACCGGCACGCTGGTGGGTGCTTTGATCATCGCCACCCTCAACAACGGCATGACGCTGATGGGCGTCTCCTACTTCTGGCAGCTGGTGATCAAAGGGGCGGTGATCATCATAGCGGTGCTGATCGACAAATACCGTACCCGACACCATCAAAGTGCATAACAACAATACCCTACGTGAGGAATACAGCATGAGATTGAAGCCCTTAGTGACCGCGCTCTGTGCTGGCGCGCTGCTGGCCGCAACCCCGTTTGCGCAGGCAAAAGATCTGAAGTCCATCGGCGTGACGGTGGGCGACCTGGCTAACCCGTTCTTCGTGCAGATCACCAAAGGCGCCGAGCTGGAAGCGCGCAAGCTGGCGGGGGATAACGTCAAGGTGACGCTGGTCTCCAGCGGGTACGATCTGGGCCAGCAGGTGTCGCAGATCGATAACTTCATTGCGGCGAAAGTGGACATGATCATCCTCAACGCCGCGGATTCCAAAGGGATCGGCCCGGCGGTAAAACGCGCCAAAGAGGCAGGGATCGTGGTCGTGGCGGTTGACGTGGCGGCGGAAGGGGCTGATGCGACCATCACCTCCGATAACACCCAGGCGGGGGAGATGGCCTGTAAGTACATAACCGACCGCCTGAAAGGTAAAGGCAACGTGGTGATCATCAACGGGCCGCCGGTTTCTGCGGTACAAAACCGCGTGGAGGGCTGCCAGACCGAGTTCAGGCGCCACCCGGATATCAAAGTGCTCTCGGATAATCAGAACGCCAAAGGCAGCCGCGAAGGCGGACTGGAGGTCATGACCTCCCTGCTGGCGGCCAATCCGAAGATCGACGGCGTATTCGCAATTAACGATCCGACGGCGATCGGCGCCGATCTGGCGGCGAAACAGGCTCAACGTAATGAGTTCTTTATCGTTGGCGTGGATGGCAGCCCGGACGGTGAAGAAGCTCTGAAGCGCGAAAACTCCCTGTTTGTGGCGACGCCGGCGCAGGATCCGCAGGTGATGGCGGCGAAGGCGGTGGAGATCGGCTATGACATTCTTCAGGGCAAACCTGCGCCGAAAGAGCCTGTGCTGATCCCGGTGACGATGATCGATAAAAAGAACGTCGGCACGTATAAGGGGTGGACGGTTAAGTAACCCCGGTGCGGCCTGATGCCCTCACCCTAACCCTCTCCCCCTCTCCCTTGAGGGAGAGGGCCGGGGTGAGGGGGTGGCATAAAACGCAAGGAGTCCCCATGAAACGCTCCGACATCAATGAAATCCTCGGCCACACGCGGCAGTTCTTCTCCATGCACGACGTGCATCTCCCGCCGTTTGCCAGCTTTCCGCCAACAAAATGGCAGCAGCTTGACCAGGCCGCCTGGCAGGAGGTGTTCGACCTCAGGCTCGGCTGGGACGTGACGGCGTTTGGCGGCAACCACTTTGCCGCACAGGGGCTGACGCTGTTTACCCTGCGCAACGGCTCCCCCAACGGCGTGCCTTATGAGAAGTGCTATGCCGAAAAAATCATGCACGTCCGCGACGGCCAGGTGACGCCGATGCATTTCCACTGGCGCAAGCGGGAGGACATCATCAACCGCGGCGGCGGGAATCTGATTATTGAGTTATGGAATGCGGGGGCGCATGAGGAGACCGAAAACACCGACGTGATCGTCACGATAGACGGCTGTCGGCAGACGCACGCGCCCGGCAGCCAGCTGCGCCTCACGCCAGGGGAGAGCATCTGCCTGACGCCCGGCCTGTACCACAGTTTCTGGGGTGAACGCGGCTTTGGCGACGTGCTGGTGGGCGAAGTGTCGTCGGTCAATGACGATGAACACGACAACCACTTTTTACAGCCCATCGATCGCTACAACACCATCGAAGAAGACGAACCGGCGGTGCTGGTGCTGTGCAACGAGTACAACCTGTTTCGGATATAAGGAGTGAATGATGCCATTGATTTCTCTTGCCGACAGTCTGGCACACGCCAGAGAACACCGCTACGCCCTGGGCGCGTTCAACGTTCTCGACTCCCATTTTCTGCGCGCGCTGTTTGCCGCCGCGAAGCAGGAACGCTCGCCGTTTATCATCAACATCGCCGAAGTGCATTTTAAGTACGTGTCTCTGGAGTCGCTTGTTGAAGCGGTGAAGTTCGAAGCCGCCCGTCACGATATTCCCGTGGTGCTTAACCTCGACCACGGGCTGCATTTTGAGGCCGTCGTGCGCGCCCTGCGCTTAGGGTTCAGCTCGGTGATGTTCGACGGCTCGACGCTGAGCTATGAAGAAAATATCCGCCAGACCCGGGAAGTGGTGAAGATGTGCCACGCGGTGGGCGTCTCGGTGGAGGCGGAGCTGGGCGCAGTCGGCGGAGATGAAGGCGGCGCGCTGTATGGGCATGCCGATGAAGCGTTCTTTACCGACCCGCAGCTGGCGCGCGAATTTGTCGATTTAACCGGTATCGACGCGCTGGCGGTCGCCATTGGCAACGCGCACGGGAAATACAAGGGCGAGCCGAAGCTTGATTTCCCGCGCCTGGACGCCATTCGCCAGCAGACGGGGCTGCCGCTGGTTTTACACGGCGGCTCGGGAATTAGCGATGCCGACTTCCGCCGCGCTATCGAGCTGGGCATTCATAAAATCAACTTCTATACCGGCATGTCGCAGGCCGCGCTCGCCGCCGTTGAGCAGCGCATGGCGAACCGCCAGCCGCTGTACGATGAGTTTGCCGAACTGCTGCTGGGCATTGAAGAGGCCATTACCGATACGGTCGCGGAGCAGATGCGCATCTTCGGCAGCGCGGGGCAGGCATAATGGAACGCAAAGGGATTATCGCCGCAGGCAACATGCTGGTGGATCACGTCCACCAGATCGTACAGTGGCCGGAGCGCGGCTGGCTGGCGGAAATCACCCACAGTGAGCGCTCAACCGGCGGTGCGCCGCTCAACGTTCTGCTGACGCTGGCGAAAATGCACGTCGGCCTGCCGTTACAGGCGGTGGGGCTGATTGGGGAAGACAGCGACGGAGACTATATTCTGGCGATGCTCGACCAGTATCACGTCAATCGCCAGCGCGTGCAGCGTACAACGTTCGCCCCAACGTCGATGTCGCAGGTGATGACCGACCCCAGCGGACAGCGCACCTTTTTTCACTCGCCGGGCGCCAACCGCCTGCTGGATCTTCCCGCCTTCGATCGTTTAGACGGATCGCTGAAGATCTTCCATCTCGGCTATCTGCTGCTGCTCGACAGCCTGGACATGCCAGACGAGGAGTTTGGCACCCGCAGCGCGCGGTTACTGGCACAGATGCGCGATCAGGGGTATGAAACCTCGCTCGATCTGGTCTCCCGCAAGGGCGATCCGCGCTATCAGCCGCTGGTGCTCCCTGCCCTGCGCCATCTTGATTATCTGGTGATTAACGAGCTGGAAGCCGGTGAGTTTAGCGGGCTTGAGATCCGCGACAGTCATGGTGCGCTGAACATGGTCCATATCGCCGACGCTGCCGCACAGCTGCTGGCGGCAGGCGTGCGGCAGCGGATGGTGATCCACTGTCCGGAAGGGGCATGGGGTGAAGCGCCGGGTGAAAAAGGGCAATGGGTTCCTTCGTGGAAGCTGACGCAGGACGAGATTATCGGCAGCGTCGGTGCGGGCGACGCGTTTTGCGCAGGCTTTTTATACGGTTGCCATGAATCGCTGTCGCTTACCGAGAGTATTTATCTGGCGCACGCCTGCGCGCGGGCCAGCCTGCTGGCGGCCAATGCGATTGACGGCGCGAAAACGCTGGCCGAGCTTCAGGCGTTTATTCAGGAGAACGGTCAGGCGGCTTTCTCATGATGGGAAACGTCCGTGGCAAAAACATAGCCCAGACCGCGAATGGTTTTGATCAGCAAAGGCTGGTGCGGATTGACCTCAATTTTTCGCCGTAGCCGCATGATCAACACGTCGATAGTGCGGTCAAAGACCTCGGCGCTTTCGCTGTGGGTCAGCTCCAGCAGCTGTTCACGACTCAGTACCCGGCGGGCGTTTTGCGTTAATGCCAGCAGCAGGCCGTATTCGCCCTGGGTTAACGGCACGGTATTACGCTGCGGATCGCTCAGCTCGCAGCGGGTGGTGTCCAGCGTCCAGCCGTTAAAGGTAATACCTTCAACGCGCGGCGCGGCAGGCTCCGCGTCCAGCGCGCCGGTTCGACGCAGCACCGCCTTAACGCGGGCGACCACCACGCGCGGATTGAACGGTTTTCCGATGTAATCATCGGCGCCCATTTCCAGCCCGACGACCACATCTGATTCACTTCCCAGCCCCGTCAGCATCACCACCGGTAGCGATGGTCGCTGCTTTTGCAGTTGCAGCAAAACCTGTAATCCGTTGATATCCGGCAGCATCATGTCCAGCAGAACCAGCGCAATGCCGGGATCCTGCTGGACACGGTTCACCGCGTCCTGACCGGTGTGACACGTCAGCACGGTAAAGACGTGCTCGCTGAGCACATCCTGTAGCAGTTCGCAGACTGCGACATCATCATCAACCACCAGAATCGCCGGTTTCATCGCATGCTTCCGTCAGGGAATTATGTTAAGTCTGAACCATTCTGCCGCCGGCTCCAGCCGAATTGTTTTTTACGTGACGGAAATTCAATCCATGTCACATCCCCTGCCCTTTCGACACGTCAATTTTGACGATTGGCTGTTTTTCGTCAGGGTTTTGCCCCGCAAAGGGTCGTAAAGTCAGGAAATACCCATAGTAAAAACATGGCATAGAAGCTGCATATTGGGCAGGTAAGAACTGTTTAACTGGAGCGAGACCGATGAAAAAAGTCGTCACGGTTTGCCCCTATTGCGCATCAGGTTGCAAAATCAACCTGGTCGTCGATAACGGCAAAATCGTCCGGGCGGAGGCAGCGCAGGGGAAAACCAACCAGGGTACCCTGTGTCTGAAGGGTTATTATGGCTGGGACTTCATTAACGATACCCAGATCCTGACCCCGCGCCTGAAAACCCCCATGATCCGTCGCCAGCGTGGCGGCAAACTCGAACCTGTTTCCTGGGATGAGGCACTGAATTACGTTGCCGAGCGCCTGAGCGCCATCAAAGAGAAGTACGGTCCGGATGCCATCCAGACGACCGGCTCCTCGCGTGGTACGGGTAACGAAACCAACTATGTAATGCAAAAATTTGCGCGCGCCGTTATTGGTACCAATAACGTTGACTGCTGCGCTCGTGTCTGACACGGCCCATCGGTTGCAGGTCTGCACCAATCGGTCGGTAATGGCGCAATGAGCAATGCTATTAACGAAATTGATAATACCGATTTAGTGTTCGTTTTCGGGTACAACCCGGCGGATTCCCACCCAATCGTAGCGAATCACGTAATTAACGCTAAACGTAACGGGGCGAAAATTATCGTCTGCGATCCGCGCAAAATTGAAACCGCGCGCATTGCTGACATGCACATTGCACTGAAAAACGGCTCGAACATCGCGCTGTTGAATGCGATGGGCCATGTCATTATTGAAGAAAATTTGTACGACAAAGCATTCGTCGCTTCCCGTACAGAAGGCTTTGAAGAGTATCGTAAAATCGTTGAAGGCTACACGCCGGAGTCGGTTGAAGATATCACCGGCGTCAGCGCCAGTGAGATTCGTCAGGCGGCACGGATGTATGCCCAGGTGAAAAGCGCCGCCATCCTGTGGGGCATGGGTGTAACCCAGTTCTACCAGGGCGTGGAAACCGTGCGTTCTCTGACCAGCCTCGCGATGCTGACCGGTAACCTCGGTAAGCCACATGCGGGTGTTAACCCGGTTCGTGGTCAGAACAACGTACAGGGTGCCTGCGATATGGGCGCGCTGCCGGATACGTATCCGGGATACCAGTACGTGAAAGATCCGGCTAACCGCGAGAAATTCGCCAAAGCCTGGGGCGTGGAAAGCCTGCCAGCGCATACCGGCTATCGCATCAGCGAGCTACCGCACCGCGCAGCGCATGGCGAAGTGCGTGCCGCGTACATTATGGGCGAAGATCCGCTGCAAACTGACGCGGAGCTGTCGGCAGTACGTAAAGCCTTTGAAGATCTGGAACTGGTTATCGTTCAGGACATCTTTATGACCAAAACCGCGTCGGCGGCGGATGTTATTTTACCGTCAACGTCGTGGGGCGAGCATGAAGGCGTGTTTACTGCGGCTGACCGTGGCTTCCAGCGTTTCTTCAAGGCGGTTGAACCGAAATGGGATCTGAAAACGGACTGGCAAATCATCAGTGAAATCGCCACCCGTATGGGTTATCCGATGCACTACAACAACACCCAGGAGATCTGGGATGAGTTGCGTCATCTGTGCCCGGATTTCTACGGTGCGACTTACGAGAAAATGGGCGAACTGGGCTTCATTCAGTGGCCTTGCCGCGATACTTCAGATGCCGATCAGGGGACTTCTTATCTGTTTAAAGAGAAGTTTGATACCCCGAACGGTCTGGCGCAGTTCTTCACCTGCGACTGGGTAGCGCCAATCGACAAACTCACCGACGAGTACCCGATGGTACTGTCAACGGTGCGTGAAGTTGGTCACTACTCTTGCCGTTCGATGACCGGTAACTGTGCGGCACTGGCGGCGCTGGCTGATGAACCTGGCTACGCACAAATCAATACCGAAGACGCCAAACGTCTGGGTATTGAAGATGAGGCATTGGTTTGGGTGCACTCGCGTAAAGGCAAAATTATCACCCGTGCGCAGGTCAGCGATCGTCCGAACAAAGGGGCGATTTACATGACCTACCAGTGGTGGATTGGTGCCTGTAACGAGCTGGTTACCGAAAACTTAAGCCCGATTACGAAAACGCCGGAATACAAATACTGCGCCGTGCGCGTCGAGCCGATCGCCGATCAGCGCGCCGCCGAGCAGTACGTGATTGACGAGTACAACAAGTTGAAAACTCGCCTGCGCGAAGCGCACTGGGATGAAGCCGTTAATTAATCGCTGACTAAATGGGGTGAGATATTCACCCCATTATTATTTCTGGCATCGCTATTAATTACATCTATATATATTTCTGAAGATGTCTCGCAGAAAAAATGTAATTTGCGCGAAAATTAATTACATCTTTGCATTTTAATTCAGAGGGATAAGATATGCGGCGGGTGCTTAAGACTTTCTGTCTTGAGCATTGTTGAGGGACAGAAAGTGGAAAGCCCCGGGAAATTTGCATTTACCCGAGGCTACCCCTCAACCCCCAACAGGTTGAGAGTAGCCTCTTATTCTTTTTTTCACAAGGAGTAAAAGGCATGACGCCATTAAAAACTGCGTTAGGCATCGTCTTTATTATTTGCCTGACGATAGTGATCTTTACCTTTATTACTCGCGGTAACTTATGTGAGTTTTCAATAAAGAGTGAACATCAGGAGGTGGCGGCGAAATTAGCCTGTAACGCAGGCTAACCTCTTCGGGCGGAACGCGTGTTCCGCCCGGCTTGTGGGATGCTGAGGTCTTAACGCACCCGTTTTTTTCTTCTGTCGCCGCGATTATACTGCGCGGCGTGTACCCAGATGATAAGAATCCATGAAAACCCTTTTTCTGATGTTGTTATTTTTAACCGCGTTTGCCCATGCCGATGAGATAGGCAGCCAGTATAAAAAGCAGGCTGAAGCGGGCGATGCGCGCGCGCAGTATTATCTTGCCGATACCTGGTTCAGTTCCGGCGACAGCGCGCAGGCGGCGCTGTGGGCGGAAAAAGCGGCAAAAGGCGGTGATGTCGACGCCATGGCGCTGCTGTCGCAAATCCACTTTTCGCAGGGTGACTATGCGCAGGCTAAAGCCCTGGCCCAGCAGGCAAACATTGCGGGCAGCAAACGCGGCGCGATCATGCTGGCGCGGGTGCTGGTGAACACGCAGGCGGGCAAAACCGACTACCCGCAGGCCATCGCACTGCTGCAATCGGCGACCGAAGACATCGATAGCGACTCGGCGGTAGACGCGCAACAGCTGCTGGGGCTGATCTATGCCAACGGCGTTGAAGTCCCTCAGGATGACGTGCAGGCCGCGTCGTGGTTCAAGCGGAGTTCGGCTCTGTCCCGGACGGGCTATGCGGAGTACTGGGCAGGAATGCTGTTCAGGCAGGGTGAGAAAGGCTTTATCACACCGAATAAACAGAAAGCGCTTTACTGGTTAAACCTGAGCTGTACCGAAGGGTTTGATACCGGATGTGAAGAGTTTGATGCGTTGAGCGGGGAGTAACGTGCCGGGTGGCGGCTTCGCCTTACCCGGCCTACAAAACCCGTAGGCCCGGTAAGCGCAGCGCCACCGGGCTTAGAATGTTACTGGTCAGCCGTTTTATCAAATTTACCCAGCACTTCACGCTCATAAGCCAGCGCCTTTTTGCGGTCAAATTTGTGTTCCCACTTGGCAATCACCAGCACCGCCAGCGCATTACCCACAACGTTCAGCGCAGTACGCGCCATGTCGAGGATACGGTCAACACCGGCAATAAACGCCAGACCTTCCAGCGGAATACCTACGCTACCCAGCGTTGCCAGCAACACCACAAACGACACTCCCGGCACGCCAGCAATCCCTTTCGAGGTCACCATCAGCGTCAGCACCAGAATGATTTCCTGCCAGATGGACAGGTCAATGCCATACAGCTGAGCGATGAAAATAGCGGCAATACTTTGATACAGCGTCGAACCATCAAGGTTAAAAGAGTAACCGGTCGGCACCACGAAGCTGGTGATCGACGCCGGTGCTCCGTAGGCTTCCATCTTCTCAATAATTCGCGGCAGTACGCTTTCAGAGCTGGCAGTGGAGTACGCCAGAATCAGCTCATCTTTCAGAATACGAATCAGGATCCAGACGCTTAACCCGCACAGGCGCGCCACAATTCCCAGCACTACCAGCGCGAAGAACAGAATGGCGAAATGCACCAGCAGCACCAGTTTCGCCAGTGGCCACAGAGAAGAGAAACCAAAGTTAGCCACCGTCACCGCAATCAGCGCAAACACACCCACCGGTGCATAACGCATCACCATGTGAGTCACTTTAAACATGGTTTCAGAGATGGAGCGGAACACGGTCACCAGCGGTTCACGATGCGTCGCGGGCAGGGAGGAAAGCCCCAGACCAAACAGCACCGAGAAGAAGATGATCGGCAGCATTTCGCCTTTCGCCATCGACGCCACAATGTTCGTCGGCACCAGCGACAAAATCGTGCCCATAATGCCGTGGGAACTGCTTTGTACCGCTTCCGTAGTGCTCTGATATTTCGAGATATCGACGGTCGCCAGCTGCGACATATCCACCCCGGCACCGGGCTGGAAGACGTTCGCCAGAGTGATCCCCAAAATGATGGCGACGGTGGTGATCACCTCGAAGTAAATAATGGTTTTCGCGCCAATACGCCCGAGCTGTTTGGCATCACCAACACCCGCGATACCCACCACCAGCGTGGAGATCACAATCGGCACAACAATCATTTTGATCAGATGGATGAAGATATCACCCGCCGGAGAGAGCAAATTGACGACCAGCCAGTCGCGGCTGTCGCTATGGTAGTGCAGGTAGCTTCCCAGGAGAATGCCCAGCACCATAGCAAACAGAATCTGCCAGGCCAGGCTGAATTTTATATTTTTCATATGAATGACTTCCTCAATGAGCGCCGTTCCCCGTTCAGAACGCGAGAACGTGACATACTGCCAGGGCATGAATTGTGTTGCGTTGGTTTGTAGATTTTTTTAACGCTTATGATCAGTATCATTTGCGCGGTATGTTGCGCAACCCTTAAAGAACAAGGCATTTCACTGCAAAAAGTGTCATTGACGGCAATTTATAGCAATTCGCATAAATAACCATTTGTTATACAAAATATTTTCACTTCAAAAAAGTGAATAATTCTTCAGGTGAATTATTTCCCTTCAAAGTTTCATTCGCTCAATTTTCATACTCTTCAGACATTGCGTGATCTGTCGCCCAAATACTAAACAAAACTGCCAATACCCCTACATTTAACGCTTATGCCACATATTATTAACATCCTACAAGGAGAACAAAAGCATGAGTCAAATTCACAAACACACCATTCCTGCCAACATCGCAGACCGTTGCCTGATAAACCCTCAGCAGTACGAGGCGATGTATCAACAATCTATTAACGCACCTGATACCTTCTGGGGCGAACAGGGAAAAATTCTCGACTGGATCAAACCGTACCAGAAGGTGAAAAACACCTCCTTTGCCCCCGGTAATGTGTCCATTAAATGGTACGAGGACGGCACGCTGAATCTGGCGGCAAACTGCCTTGACCGCCATCTGCAAGAAAACGGCGATCGTACCGCCATCATCTGGGAAGGCGACGACGCCAGCCAGAGCAAACATATCAGCTATAAAGAGCTGCACCGCGACGTCTGCCGCTTCGCCAATACCCTGCTCGAGCTGGGCATTAAAAAAGGTGACGTAGTCGCGATTTATATGCCGATGGTGCCGGAAGCCGCGGTCGCGATGCTGGCCTGCGCCCGTATTGGCGCGGTGCATTCGGTGATTTTCGGTGGCTTCTCGCCGGAAGCCGTTGCCGGGCGCATTATCGATTCTAACTCACGGTTGGTGATCACTTCCGACGAAGGCGTGCGCGCCGGGCGTAGTATTCCGCTGAAGAAAAACGTTGATGACGCGCTGAAAAACCCGAACGTCACCAGCGTAGAGCATGTGGTGGTACTGAAGCGTACTGGCGGGAAAATTGACTGGCAGGAAGGGCGCGACCTGTGGTGGCACGACCTGGTTGAGCAAGCGAGCGATCAGCACCAGGCGGAAGAGATGAACGCCGAAGATCCGCTGTTTATTCTCTACACCTCCGGTTCTACCGGTAAGCCAAAAGGTGTGCTGCATACTACCGGCGGTTATCTGGTGTACGCGGCGCTGACCTTTAAATATGTCTTTGATTATCATCCGGGTGATATCTACTGGTGCACCGCCGATGTGGGCTGGGTGACCGGACACAGTTACTTGCTGTACGGCCCGCTGGCCTGCGGTGCGACCACGCTGATGTTTGAAGGCGTACCGAACTGGCCGACGCCTGCCCGTATGGCGCAGGTGGTGGACAAGCATCAGGTCAATATTCTCTATACCGCACCCACGGCGATCCGCGCGCTGATGGCGGAAGGCGATAAAGCGATCGAAGGCACCGACCGTTCGTCGCTGCGCATTCTCGGTTCCGTGGGCGAGCCAATTAACCCGGAAGCGTGGGAGTGGTACTGGAAAAAAATCGGCAACGAGAAATGTCCGGTGGTCGATACCTGGTGGCAGACCGAAACCGGCGGTTTCATGATCACCCCGCTGCCTGGCGCTACCGAGCTGAAAGCCGGTTCGGCAACACGTCCGTTCTTCGGCGTGCAACCGGCGCTGGTCGATAACGAAGGTAACCCGCTGGAGGGGGCCACCGAAGGTAGCCTGGTAATCACCGACTCCTGGCCGGGTCAGGCGCGTACGCTGTTTGGCGATCACGAACGTTTTGAACAGACCTACTTCTCCACCTTCAAAAATATGTATTTCAGCGGCGACGGCGCGCGTCGCGATGAAGATGGCTATTACTGGATCACCGGGCGTGTGGACGACGTGCTGAACGTCTCTGGTCACCGTCTGGGGACGGCAGAGATTGAGTCGGCGCTGGTGGCGCATCCGAAGATTGCCGAAGCCGCCGTAGTAGGTATTCCGCACAATATTAAAGGTCAGGCGATCTACGCCTACGTCACGCTTAATCACGGGGAGGAACCGTCACCAGAACTGTACGCAGAAGTCCGCAACTGGGTGCGTAAAGAGATTGGCCCGCTGGCGACGCCAGACGTGCTGCACTGGACCGACTCCCTGCCTAAAACCCGCTCCGGCAAAATTATGCGCCGTATTCTGCGCAAAATTGCGGCGGGCGATACCAGCAACCTGGGCGATACCTCGACGCTTGCCGATCCTGGCGTAGTCGAGAAGCTGCTTGAAGAGAAGCAGGCTATCGCGATGCCATCGTAACCCACAATTGCCGGATGCGAGTCGGTAACGGTTTGTAGGCCTGATAAGACGCGACAGCGTCGCATCAGGCATTGATTGCCGGATGCGGCGTATAACGCCTTATCCGGCCTACATTCGGCAAGGGTTACCCGAGCGTTAACCTTCTCCCATAAGGGAGCGGGAATTAAAACAATCCCTACATTACCTCTGGAGAATCTGTGATGAATGGCACTATTTATCAGCGGATAGAAGACAATGCGCATTTCAGGGAGTTAGTCGAAAAACGGCAACGGTTTGCCACCATCCTGTCGATTATTATGCTGGCAGTTTATATCGGCTTTATTTTACTGATCGCCTTCGCGCCCGGCTGGCTGGGCACGCCGCTGAATCCGAACACCAGCGTCACACGCGGTATTCCAATTGGTGTTGGAGTGATTGTGATCTCCTTTGTTCTCACCGGTATCTACATCTGGCGGGCGAACGGCGAATTCGACCGTCTTAATAATGAAGTCCTGCATGAGGTACAAGCATCATGAAAAGAGTTCTGACGGCGCTTGCCGCCACACTCCCTTTCGCAGCTAACGCCGCGGATGCTATTAGCGGGGCCGTAGAGCGCCAGCCAACGAACTGGCAGGCGATTATTATGTTCCTGATTTTCGTCGTGTTTACGCTCGGCATTACCTACTGGGCATCAAAACGCGTACGTTCTCGTAGCGACTACTACACCGCAGGCGGCAATATCACTGGCTTCCAGAACGGGCTGGCGATTGCCGGGGACTATATGTCCGCCGCCTCATTCTTGGGGATCTCCGCGCTGGTGTTTACCTCCGGCTATGACGGCTTAATTTACTCGCTGGGCTTCCTGGTGGGCTGGCCGATCATTTTGTTCCTGATTGCCGAACGTCTGCGTAACCTGGGACGCTACACCTTTGCCGATGTAGCCTCTTACCGCCTGAAACAAGGGCCGATTCGTATTCTTTCGGCCTGTGGTTCTCTGGTGGTGGTGGCGCTTTACCTTATCGCCCAGATGGTAGGCGCAGGTAAACTGATCGAGCTGCTGTTTGGCCTTAACTATCACATTGCGGTGGTGCTGGTCGGTGTGCTGATGATGATGTACGTCCTGTTCGGCGGCATGCTGGCGACCACCTGGGTACAAATTATTAAAGCCGTTCTGTTGCTGTTCGGTGCCAGCTTTATGGCCTTTATGGTGATGAAACACGTCGGCTTTAGCTTCAACAATCTGTTCAGTGAAGCGATGGCGGTACACCCGAAAGGTGTCGACATCATGAAGCCGGGCGGGCTGGTGAAAGATCCGATCTCCGCGCTCTCTCTGGGTCTGGGACTGATGTTTGGTACGGCGGGCTTGCCGCACATTCTGATGCGCTTCTTTACAGTCAGCGATGCCCGCGAAGCACGTAAGAGCGTGTTCTACGCCACCGGGTTTATGGGCTACTTCTATATTCTGACCTTTATTATCGGCTTCGGCGCGATCATGCTGGTTGGTGCGAATCCGGAATATAAAGACGCGGCGGGCCATCTGATTGGTGGTAACAACATGGCGGCCGTTCACCTGGCGAATGCAGTGGGCGGCAACCTGTTCCTCGGTTTTATTTCAGCGGTTGCTTTCGCCACTATCCTCGCGGTGGTTGCGGGTCTGACGCTGGCGGGCGCATCCGCGGTTTCGCATGACTTGTACGCTAACGTCTTCAAAAAAGGCGCGACCGAACGTGAAGAGCTGCGGGTATCAAAAATCACCGTACTGATCCTCGGCGTGATTGCGATTATCCTCGGCGTGCTGTTTGAGAATCAGAACATCGCCTTTATGGTGGGGCTGGCGTTTGCCATCGCGGCGAGCTGTAACTTCCCGATCATTCTGCTTTCTATGTACTGGTCGAAACTGACCACGCGTGGCGCGATGATGGGTGGCTGGCTGGGGCTGATTACCGCAGTAGTACTGATGATCCTCGGCCCGACGATTTGGGTACAGATCCTTGGTCACGAAAAAGCCATCTTCCCGTATGAATACCCGGCGCTGTTCTCTATCACCGTGGCATTCCTCGGCATCTGGTTCTTCTCGGCAACCGATAACTCAGCGGAAGGGGCGCGCGAGCGTGAACTGTTCCGCGCGCAGTTTATCCGCTCCCAGACCGGCTTTGGCGTTGAGCAAGGCCGCGCGCACATTAATCTCTTTTCTCCCCGGTCGCTCTGGCCGGGGAGCTTAAAACATCACCCACGCCACCAGCGGCGCAATCAGCACCATCGTGACGCCCGAAAGCATCATCACCAGGCTCGCGACCACGCCCTCCTGCTGTCCCAGCTCATACGAACGTGCCGTCCCCGCCCCGTGCGACGCCGCGCCAAACCCCGCGCCTTTCGCCATCCCTTCGCGAATGGAAAGCCGCAGAAACAGCACATCCCCCACTGCCATGCCGAAGACGCCCGTCACCACCACAAACAGCGCCACCAGATCCGGCTGGCCACCGAGCGGTTTGGCGGCTGCCAGCGCAAACGGCGTGGTCACCGAACGCACCGCCAGGCTGCGCTGGATTTCATCCGACAGGGTAAACAGCCGCGCCAGCCAGACCGAGCTGCACACCGCCACCACCGTCGCGGTAACGACGCCCGCGCTGAGTGACATCCAGTGGCGTCTGATAATGGCGAGGTTGTCATAAACGGGTACGGCGAAGGCGATGGTCGCCGGGCCGAGCAGCCACAGTAGCCAGTGGGATTCGCCAATGTAGTTCTGCCAGGAGATATGGCCGAAGACCAGCATCAGCACCAGCAGGATCGGCGTAAAGACCAGCGGCATCAGCGGCAGCGCGCGAAAGCGGCGATACAGGCGCTTGTTGGCAAAGTAGATGACGACTGTCGCAATCAGGCACAGCACGCTTATCTGAAAGTTAGTCATGCGTCTGCCTGCTGATTTCAAAGCGATACACTTTATCCACCACCCAGGCGGTGGCGCCCAGCACCATCAGCGTGCTCAGGGCGATAACCGCAAAGATGCGCCAGCCGTCGACCATCAGCAGCTGGGCATAGTTCACCACCGCCACCACGGCCGGCACAAAGAACAGCAGCATCTCCGCCAGCAGCCAGCGTGCGCCGGCCCGCACCCAGCTAAGGGGCAACGCGCGACAGAGGATCAGCGTCAGCAACAGCACCATCCCCACCAGGTTGGCGGGTAAAGGCAGATGCAGCCAGTCCACAAGATATTCCGCGAAAACAAACAGTCCCGCGTAAAGCAGTACCTGAACCGGTACCTGGAGTCGTTGAACAACGGCAGGCGTAACACGGCTTAACGCCACGGCCATGGAGGGTTTCCTCAAAAATGAGACGAGGCGCCAGTATAGTGAGCGTACGGTATCGACTGAAATGAATTAAAATCATCGAAGGTATAGTTTCGAGGAATAATCATGGACATAAGAACGCTGCGCTATTTTGTCGAGGTGGTTCGCCAGCAAAGTTTTACCCGCGCAGCGGAGAAGTTATTCGTAACCCAGCCAACCATCAGCAAGATGCTGAAAAACCTCGAAGATGAGCTGAACTGTACCCTGCTGATCCGCGACGGACGCAAGCTACTGCTGACCGATACCGGTCGCGTGGTGTTCGAGCGCGGGCTGGCAATTCTGGCGGAGTTCCGCCAGCTGGAGGCCGAGCTTGGGGACATCAACCATCTGACAAAAGGGCTGCTGCGGCTCGGTATTCCGCCGATGGTCGGCATGATGATGGCCGGTCCGATAAGCCTGTTTCGTCAGCGCTATCCCGGCGTTGAGCTAAAAATTTCTGAATTTGGCGGCCTGACCGTGCAGCAGGCGGTGATGAACGGTGAACTGGACGTGGCCATGACGGCCCTTCCCGTGGAGGAGGAAAGCGGCCTGGCGACGCTGCCTCTGTTCAGCCATCCGCTGTGCGTGCTGGTGCCGCGCTCCGGCGACTGGCTGAAGATTGAGTCAGTAAAACCCGAGCTGCTCGGCGAACACCCGCTGCTGATTTACAACGAAGATTTTGCCTTAAGCCGCCAGCTGATGGCGCTGTTTAACCAGCATAACGTGAAGCCGCGCATTGCGGTGCGCAGCGGCCAGTGGGATTTTCTGGCGGCGATGGTACAGGCGGGCGTGGGGATTGCCATTCTGCCGCAGCCGATCTGCGAGCGGCTGGATAAAAATACGCTGCGCTGGATCCCGCTGGAGAGCGACCTGCACTGGCAGCTGGGGATGATCTGGCGTGAAGGGGTCTATCTGTCGCACAGCGCGCAGGCGTGGTTGCAATGTTGTGAGGGGTTTTGGGTACCCTCACCCTAACCCTCTCCCACAGGGAGAGGGAACCGATCGAGCACGTAGGCCCGGTAAGCGCAGCGCCACCGGGCAATTACAGCGCTACTGATTCTCAATTAGCAACGCTTCAAGCAAATCGAGATCGTGCAGTAATTTTTGCAGCGTTTCGTTGCTGATCTCCCGCGTGGCGCGCAGGTGGTAAAGTTCAGCACGTTCAGAACGCAATGCCGCCAGACGGAAGCGACGCTCAAGGTTCTCTTCCTGCACGGAACTTTCAACGTCGTTACGTCCATCGGCGCGACGACGCAGGTTACCAATGACGCGAGAACTGACCTCCGTAAGCAGCTGGTTATCGATATTCTCTTCGGTATCCGCCGCCAGACGCTCCTCCATTTTCTGGATCGCCACAATCGCCACTTCTGCCGTTGCCGCTCGCGCAATACGTTCCTCTTTCAATTGTTGCGAATGGTCCGCGACTTCAATGTGTTGTAGCAGAATAGGCAACATCACCACGCCGACAAACAGCGAGAAGAGAATGACGCCAGCCGCCAGGAACACCAGCTCATAGCGCGCCGGGAAGACGTTACCATCCGGCAAGAGCAGCGGGATAGAGAGCACACCGGCCAGAGTGATCGCCCCACGCACCCCGGCGAAAGACGCGATCAGGATTTCTCGTGTGGTCCACGAACCAAACTCCATCGGCTTCTTCTTCAGGAAGCGGTTGCTGAACTTTTTCATCGTCCACAGCCAGCCGAAACGGACCAGCATCAGCGCCGCATATATCAGAATAATATCGGTAAACAGCATCCAGATTTCGACGTTAGGGTCGATTTCTGCCGCCATCAGCGACGTCTCCAGAATACCCGGCAGCTGCAGACCTAACAGCAGGAACACCATGCCGTTAAAGACAAATTCCAGCATCGCCCAGGTGCTGTTTGCACGCAGGCGCATTGCCAGCGGCGCACGGCGCATCACACCGGAGCGGGTGATGGTCATCCCGGCGGCAACCGCAGCGAGGATGCCCGAAACGCCAATATGTTCGGCAATCAGATAAGAAGCGAATGGCAGCAAGAACAGCAGAACGATCTGCGTCGCGGGTTCATCACCGCCCCAGCGGCTGAGGAATCGCAGCGAGCGACCATACAGCCAGCTCACCACAAAACCAGCGAGAATACCGCCAATGGCTACTTTCATAAATTCGACCGTTGCACCGCCAACGGTGAAGATCATCGTCCCCATCGCCACTGCCACGGCAAACTTCAACGACACCAGGCCGGAGGCGTCATTCATCAACGCTTCGCCCTGCAAAATGCCCATGATTTTTTTCGGGATGCGCCCTTCGCCAACAATCCCGGAGAGCGCCACAGCATCGGTCGGAGAAAGCACCGCCGCCAGCGCAAAGGCGGGGATCAGCGGAATGCCCGGCACCACCCAGTAAATAAGGAAGCCAATGCCGACCACGGTGACCACCACCAGCGCCAGTGCGAGGCCGAAAATCTCTCGACCATGTTCAAGAAATTCACGGGTCGGCGTTTTCCAGCCATCAGCGAACAGCAACGGCGGGATAAACAAGACTAAAAAGAGTTCAGGATCAAACTCCACATGCAAACCAAACGTCGGCCACGCCAGTAGCGCACCGATGGCGATTTGCATAAGCGGAAGCGGGATCTGAAAGGGCATGACACGAGTGACCACCCCGGACAGCGAGACCACGAGGGTCATTATCAGTATGGTGAAGAAGATTTCCATGCGTTCCCTGTTTGCGATGTTTTTTTATGACCTGAGAAAAGCGTTATGCCTGAATTCTCATTTTTTCAGAATATCGCAAAAGCTCACACAATGTGCGGAGAAAATAAAAACGGGCAGCCATTGCCACCCGTTTTCAGAATCCGATGAAAGATTAGATAGCCCAGCCACCCGCATAGAAGGTCACCAGCGCCACGGCGATAACGACCGTACCGATGTTCAACTTGCGCCATTCGCCGGAAACCAGACGCCCAATCACCAGAGTCGCGAAGCCGATCATGATGCCTGTTACGATGTTACAGGTCAGCACGATGAATACCGCCGTAACCAGACCCGCCATCGCATCAACAAAATCAGCAAAGTCGATTTTCGCCACGTTGCTCAGCATCAGCAGGCCAACGTACATCAGCGCCGGAGCCGTTGCATACCCCGGAACGAGGTAAGAGAGCGGAGAGAGGAACAGAATCAGCAGGAACAGCACGCCAACGGTGATAGCCGTCAAACCGGTTTTACCGCCCGCCGCCGTACCCGCCGCAGACTCGATGTATACCGCTGCCGGAGCTGCACCCACCAGGCCAGAGAAAACGCTGCTCATGGAGTCAGTGGTCAGTGCTTTCCCACCGTCGATAATTTGCCCATCTTTATCCAGCAGGTTCGCCTGGCCGGCGACGGCACGGATAGTTCCGGTGGCATCAAATACTGCCGTCATTACCAGCGCCAGAACGCTTGGCAGGACTACAGGATTCAGCGCGCCCATAATGTCCAGGCTGCCAATCAGTGAGTTGCCGTTTTCATCGCTCAATGAAGGCATGGCGAAAACGCCGGAGAAATGGACGTTAGGATCGAAGATCAAACCGACAATTGAGATACCGATAATGGTCAGCAGAATGCCACCAGGGACTTTCAGTTTTTCCAAGCCGATGATCACCGCCAGACCTACCAGTGACATAATCACCGGGAAGGTCGCGAAATCACCCAGCGCAACGGGCAGACCATCAAGCGGGTTTTTAATCACCAGACCGACACCGTTAGCGGCAATGAGCAGCAGGAACAGACCGATACCAATCCCCGTGCCGTGCGCCACACCGTGCGGCAAGTTGCGCAAAATCCAGCTACGGATACCCGTGGCAGAAATTACCGTAAACAGCACACCCATCAGGAACACGGCACCCAGCGCGACAGGTACGCTAATATGTTGCCCCAGCACCAGGCTGAATGCGGTAAATGCCGTCAGGGAGATGGCGCAACCAATCGCCAACGGCAGATTAGCCCACAGACCCATCACGATAGAACCGAGTCCGGCAACCAGACAGGTTGCAACGAAAACTGCCGCAGGCGGGAAGCCTGCTTTACCCAACATACCTGGAACGACGATGACCGAGTAGACCATCGCCAGAAACGTTGTTAACCCGGCAACCACTTCCTGACGGACAGTGCTTCCACGTTGTGAAATTTTAAACCAGGCGTCGAGTGAACCGCCGGTACGCGCTGATGGCGTAGACATAAGAAAACATCCCCTGAGAGTTTAATTTTCGTCAAGATGCGTGGCGGACAATCCCCTGCCAGCGAAACGTTATCTTCCTGCTCCAGGTTTGCGACAATTTGCTGCGTCGCAAAAAAGCAAACGTTTAGCTCCGCGCATACAAAACGGGTGGTAAAAAAAGCAAACGATTATCTAGCCTAATACCCGCCCTTTTCAACTGAACTTTCTCGTTTTTCGCTAAAATTGCCTCATGACGATGAAGAATTAAGCAGAGGATGCGCAAACGTTATCGTCCATGCGCAATTTCGTTACATTTCATCCCTCGCCGGGGATTGTCAGCGGGCCGCCTTTCGCAAGCGTTGTCTGCCAGCCCGGACGTGCCTCCACTCTCTGTTTCCACGCCGCTATGTGGTCGAGATTGTCGATGCCGCCTCTCGCCAGCAGGGCGAAGAGGGGAAAACTCATCTGGATATCAGCCATGGTCAGCGTGTCGCCGGCAAACCAGCTGTTTTCGGCAAGATGATCGTTAATAAAGCGCGCATGCGTTTCCAGCTGGCGGTTGAGATACGCTTTTTGCACCCCCTGCCCCAGCGCCTTACCCAGCGTGCGCAGGCCAAACGGGACGGGTGGTTTGCCGAGGCTGTTAAACACCAGCTTCATTAACAGTAGCGGCATCAAAGACCCTTCGGCGTAATGCAGCCAGAAGCGATACTGCACTTTATGGGCGGGATCTAACGGTTTGAATCGTGATGCCGAATCGTACGTTTCCTGAAGATATTCCAGAATCGCGCCTGATTCGGCCAGCACCAGTCCGTTATCTTCCAGTACCGGGGATTTCCCCAGCGGATGCACTTTTTTGAGCGAATCAGGTGCAAGCATGGATTTTTCGCGCTGGTAGCGCACAATCTCATACGTCAGACCCAGCTCTTCCAGCGCCCAGAGGACGCGATATGAACGAGACTGATTAAGGTGGTGGACCGTTAGCATGATGTTCTCCGGTGATTCATACTTTTTAACTATAGAAAACTGAACAACTTCACGAAAAAAATTTGGCTAAAATCTCACCGTCTCCGGTGGCAAAAACGGCGGCCGGGCATAGAATTAAAGTGTCAGTACAAACCGGAACCTCCTTCACAAGCTCGACACGAGGGGTACTGATGTCGGGGGAAACCCTCCCGTGAGCCAGCGGGATAGAGAGAAAGACAAAGACCGGAAAAAAACTAAAGCGCCCTTAGTGGCGCTTTAGTTCTTTATGCTTGTTGCCGGGTGGCGGCTGCGCCTTACCCGACCTGCAAAACCGAGAGCGTAGGCCGGGTAAGCGAAGCGCCATCCGGCAAACACCTCTCAATCCTCCTCCAGCAACCGCGCCCCCGTTCCCTGCTCGCCCAGCCTGTCACCCGGGTTACGCAGCGGACAATCGCTGCGTGATAAACACCCGCAACCAATGCAGCCGTCCAGCTCATCGCGCAGGGCCACCAGCGTGTGAATACGACGATCCAGCTCTTCTCGCCACTGGGACGACAGCTGCTTCCACTCCTTCGCGCTCAGCGAGTGCCCTTCCGGCAATACGCCGAACGCGTCACCGATGGTGGCCAGAGGAATGCCGATACGTTGCGCAATTTTGATGATCGCCACGTAGCGGAGCACATCGCGGGTGTAGCGCCGCTGGTTTCCGGCGTTACGGATACTTTTTATTAACCCTTTGCTTTCATAGAAGTGGAGTGCCGACACCGCCACACCGCTTCGCTTAGCCACTTCACCGGGGGTTAACAGCGCTTTGATGCGCGGTAATCTCTTTTCCATAAAACCTCTTTACCTCAAGTTAACTTGAGGAATTATACTCCCCCGCAGAGAAAACGACGAATCAACCAGGACAGATGTCTCCACAGAGGGGTAACCTTATGTCGCATCAGCAAATTATTCAGACACTTATTGAATGGATTGATGAACATATCGACCAGCCGTTGAACATTGATGTGGTCGCTAAGAAGTCGGGCTATTCGAAATGGTATTTACAGAGAATGTTCCGCACCGTAATGCATCAAACGCTGGGTGATTACATTCGCCAGCGCAGGCTCCTGCTGGCGGCGCAGGCGTTACGCTCAACGCAGCGGCCCATTTTTGATATCGCAATGGATCTGGGCTATGTGTCGCAGCAGACCTTTTCCCGCGTCTTCCGCCGCGAGTTTGACCGTACGCCGAGCGACTACCGTCATCAGCTCAATTAATGCGTGTTAACGCAAGGGTTGCTGCTGCCAGGCCATAAATGCCTGGGGCGGCATCGCTTTCGCGAAGTGCCATCCCTGACAATACTGCACGCCACGCTTCAGCAACCAGCTCACCTGCTCCCCCGTCTCGACCCCTTCCGCAATGGTTTTCAGCCGCAGGCTTTGCGCCATCTCAATGATGTGCTCGGCAATCAGGTGGCTGGTGCTGTTGGTGGTTAAGGTATCGATAAAGGATTTGTCGATTTTCAGGATATCGACGTTCAGCGAATAGAGGTTATGCAGGTTAGAGTAGCCGGTTCCGAAATCATCAATCGCCACTTCATACCCCGCCTGGCGAAACGCCTGAATGACCGGCGTGGTTTTCGGCACGTCAATAAACCCCCGCTCCGTCACCTCAATTTTGATTTGCTGCGCGCGAACCGAGTAAAAGCGGGCTTTGTCGGAGATCAGGGCGATAAGACGCGAAGAGTGAAAATCCGACGCCGACAGGTTAATCGAGACATACAGATCGGGATGAGCGGCAAGAAAATGGCCCAGATCGCTGAACACCTCCTCCACGACGTAATCCGTAATGCGCTCAATCATCCCCTCTTTTTCTGCCAGGGGAATAAATTCCGCCGGGCTCATAACCTGACCGTTGAATCCAGGCCAGCGCAACAACGCCTCTGCCCCCACGCACTGGTTATTTTTAATATCAATAATGGGCTGATAATGGACGCACAGCTGGCGTTTATTCAGCGCCCGGTGCAGAAGTCGGCCAGGCGAATTGAATTCACGGTGTGTACGCGACCACACCAGCAGAATAATAATGCTGCAAATTATCCCCAGCGGTAGCGTCAGGGTAGCCTGATGATAAAGCGTTTTATAAAAACGGGCGCTGGAGGTTGAAACGATGGCCGCAATCGGCCGCTGCCCGGATTTCACGATCGTATAAAAACAGTCACCTTTCTGAAAAGTCGTTTCCTGATGTCGAAGCATCGAATGCAATAAAGAAATATTGGCTTTCTGGCTTACAGAAAAGAATGCATTGCTGACGGTGTCATACACCCCCCACGACAGGGAACGATCGTCTGACATCACCTCACTGTACGAAAGCGGGTTGACCACTGCGACATAATTTCCGCGCTGCATATATATCATTTTATAACCATCAAAAAATGGCGTATCGCGAAAATAATAGATAGCAACGTCGGGTTTACGTGTGTAATTGGCAGCGGGAATGGTGTAAGGATGATCCGGCGTAAAAAGGGTCGAGCAGAGAAACGACTGGCCTTCAGCATAAATTAAATCGGCAACAAAAAGACGACCGCGGGAAACGTTCAACATATATTGACGATGCTCCGGCGTACACACTTTTCCCTGATATTTTTCCGCGTCTTCCCGGGCCAGATCAACCTGTTGAATAACCCGTTCAGTTTTGTTTAAAGCAAGTTCAGCAAACGTGCGCAGCTGGGCGCTGATTTCCGACACGGCTCTAAGCTGGGCAAACCATAGCGCAAGCATCACCGGCAGCATAACTACCATGATAATCCCGACCACTTTGAGCATGTTGCGCAGCGCGCTACGATTCATTTCCCGCTCTGTATCCCTGCATGTTGTACGCCTGTAGCAATGAAGACCGGCTGCTTTGATAAACAGGTGATTACGTTGCATGAATCATGGGAAGTTAGCAACTGACTTTTGGTATTAAAAATCCTAAAATTCGTGATGCCGATAATATTTTCCCGTAAGCCAAACTAAAAGTATTCATTTCGTTTCTGATAAGGAAAATAATTACCCGCGACAGGTGTGGAAAATTCGCTGGCTGAAATAGCCTGCTCTTTGTTCTTATGCTGATTTATAAATAATCAGACGCCAGGACCGTTTTTCCTCTTCCCGTACGCTTGGCGTCATATAATGCCTTATCGGCACGCATCAGTATGGCAGAAGTATCCCGTTGCCCCTGACAGACTTCAACCACCCCGGCGCTGAAAGAGAGTACCAGCGTTTTATCGCCCACACGCAGCGGTTTTGAGATCAGCGCGGCACGCAGCCGGGAAGAGAGCAACGTAGCGGCCATACCATCCGTGTGCGCCAGCAGAAGAACAAACTCTTCGCCCCCTACCCGTCCCAGCGCCGACCCGGCCGGGCTCACCTCGCGAATACGGTCGCAAAAGTGGATCAATGCCGCATCGCCAACCTGATGTCCCCACCGATCGTTGATCTGCTTGAAATAATCGAGATCGAACATCAGGAGACAGAAGTGGCTACTGACATCCTGCGGCGAACTGGCTGCCAGCGCTATTTTGAGACGCTGTAAGATTGTCGAGCGATTCAGACAGCCCGTCAGATCGTCCGTGGTGGCTTTGACGGTCAGCTGCTGTTCTGCTTTTTTACGTTCGGTGATATCCAGGCCAATGTTGAGAATGGAGTTATCCGGCAAAAGGATGTTTGACCAGAGAATGGTTAACTGCGTCCCGTCTTTACGCACCGGGTGCCATTCGTACATATCCTTAAGTGGTGCGAAACGAACCGACTCCTGCACGCGCTGCCGCTCCTCAGGATCCGGGTAAAACAGGGCCAGCGGATCGGGATGCTCGCCGATTTCAGTCATACTCCAGCCAAAGACTTTTTCGCATTCGGCATTCCACAAAACACACCGGTTATGCCTGTCAAAGGCGTTCATTAATACCGGAGCACGCTCAATAAGGTTTTATATTGCGTGACGACGCGCTGCATTTCCTGCGCCGTTTTTTCCCGCACGATGATGTCATCAAAATAATCTTTTAGCTTCTCAACCAATACCACCACGATATTTTTCAATATCGGCAACGAGGTCAGTTTTTCATTAAAAGCCAAAAAGAAATAACCACTGCACTGTCTGCCATGCGCTGAGAATTTACACAGCACGCCGCTTTGCAGCCGCGCATAGCCTGGGTGCTGAGGGGAAAATACCGCCCGGCCAATATGCTCTTTCCAGTAGATCACCCGCCAGGCACGCTGATGCCGCTGCAACAGGGTGCTGGCAAGAAAATCCGCCACGTTAAAGGCGTGACACGTCACGTCGCCGGCACAAACCACGCGCGGCCCGTCTGCGGATTCGACACTGACCCATGAGAGATTTGCCCCCAGTGCGCTGTTGATAATTTCCAGCATTTCAACCGGCGAACACTGCGCGTTGAGTTGCGGCATCAGCTTCGCCAGGGCATGCAGCGCCTGCATGCTGTCGTTAATAATCTCGCGTCTTTTTTCTTTCATTATCTTTTCGCAGGTCATTAATCGAGAGAGCAACCGCAATAATTCATATCTGAATAAAAGAATAAGACCACGAAATCAAAGAGCATGCCGAGTGTAAAACAAAGAATACAAAATCCAAAAAAGTCAATTAATTCAATGCGATGAATTATTTTTGCGGGTACATTTATTGTTCCACACAAGCATAATCCATAGATATACTGCTGTAAACGCTATACAGCCGATGGCGTTTTGCAAAGGTTTTACTATCTGGATGAAATAAAAATAAAAATTCCGACCAGACGTCGCTCTGAGCGACGACGATATATTTTCCCCGGCAATAATCCCACTTTTACCTCACGCAGATACTGGCGAATAAAACAGCAAATGTGATATAGTTCACACATCTTATGTAACGAGAAACATTGTTTCATTCCAGTTCGTCTGTTTTGTCGAGGATGGGTTTTATGGCAACCATTACCACCAGCATGGTGCTCCTGCGCTGGCCGTTGTTCAGCGCGGTTTTGATGTTCCTGGCCAGCACGTTAAACATTCAGTTTCGAAAGTCCGACTACGCAGGTCTTGCTGTGATTAGCACCCTGTTAGGGTTGGGCGCCGCATGCTGGTTCGCGACAGGTTTGCTTGGCATTACGCTGGTAGACATTGCCGCCGTCTGGGAAAACATTAAAGTGGTGATGGTTGAAGCCATGAGCCACACTCCGCCAGACTGGCCGATGGTGATTACCTGATAGCCTGTTATAAAAAACCCAGACACTGTCTGGGTTTTTTGTTTTTCACGCGTCTGGATATCAGAACGGAATGTCATCATCAAAGTCCATCGGCGGCTCGTTAGACGGCGCTGCCGGAGCGGACTGCTGCGGGCGAGACTGCGCGCCGCCGCTGAACTGATTGCCACCCTGCGGCTGCTGAGGCTGACCCCAACCGCCCTGCGGCTGACCACCACCGATATTGCCACCTGCCGGAGCGCCACCACCCTGACGACCACCCAGCATCTGCATGGTGCCGCCAACGTTCACCACGACTTCTGTGGTGTAGCGATCCTGACCGGATTGATCGGTCCATTTACGGGTACGCAGCTGACCTTCGATATAAACCTGAGAACCTTTACGCAGATATTCGCTCGCCACTTCTGCCAGTTTGCCGAACAGCACAACGCGGTGCCATTCAGTCTGTTCTTTCATCTCGCCGGTCGCTTTATCACGCCAGGATTCGGAAGTAGCCAGCGTAATGTTGGCAACTGCGCCACCATTTGGCATGTAGCGTACTTCCGGGTCCTGACCCAGATTACCAACGAGAATAACCTTGTTTACGCCTCTGCTGGCCATGTTCGTGTCTCCTGAAAAAAATCGTTCTGAATAAGTGTAAACGCGCGATTGTACCATTACCAATAGCGCTTTTACTATGTTGTGACCTCGGTTCCGGGAAACAAACCTGGCCAGACATTGTTACACAACACTCCGGGTAATGCATTCCAATACTGTATATTCATTCAGGTCAATTTGTGTCATAATTAACCGTTTGTGATCGCCGGTAGCACCATGCCACCGGGCAAAAAAGCGTTTAATCCGGGAAAGGTGAATGGATAAGATCGAAGTTCGGGGCGCCCGCACCCATAATCTCAAAAACATCAACCTCGTTATCCCCCGCGACAAGCTCATTGTCGTGACCGGGCTTTCGGGTTCTGGCAAATCCTCGCTCGCTTTCGACACCTTATATGCCGAAGGGCAGCGCCGTTACGTTGAATCCCTTTCCGCCTACGCGCGGCAGTTTCTGTCACTGATGGAAAAGCCGGACGTCGATCATATTGAGGGGCTTTCTCCTGCCATCTCAATTGAGCAGAAATCGACGTCTCATAACCCGCGTTCTACGGTGGGGACAATCACCGAAATCCACGACTATTTGCGTTTGTTATTCGCCCGCGTTGGCGAGCCGCGCTGTCCGGACCACGACGTCCCGCTGGCGGCGCAAACCGTCAGCCAGATGGTGGATAACGTGCTGTCGCAGCCGGAAGGCAAGCGTCTGATGCTACTCGCGCCAATCATTAAAGAGCGCAAAGGCGAACACACCAAAACGCTGGAGAACCTGGCAAGCCAGGGCTACATCCGTGCTCGTATTGATGGCGAAGTCTGCGATCTTTCCGATCCGCCAAAACTGGAACTGCAAAAGAAACATACCATTGAAGTGGTGGTTGATCGCTTCAAGGTGCGTGACGATCTTACCCAACGTCTTGCCGAGTCATTTGAAACCGCGCTGGAGCTTTCCGGTGGTACCGCGGTAGTGGCGGATATGGACGACCCGAAAGCGGAAGAGCTGCTGTTCTCCGCCAACTTCGCCTGCCCAATTTGCGGCTACAGTATGCGTGAACTGGAGCCGCGACTGTTTTCGTTTAACAACCCGGCGGGGGCCTGCCCGACCTGCGACGGCCTTGGCGTACAGCAATATTTCGATCCTGATCGAGTGATCCAGAATCCGGAACTGTCGCTGGCTGGTGGTGCGATCCGTGGCTGGGATCGCCGCAACTTCTATTATTTCCAGATGCTGAAATCGCTGGCAGATCACTATAAGTTCGACGTCGAAGCGCCGTGGGGCAGCCTGAGCGCGAACGTGCATAAAGTGGTGTTGTACGGTTCTGGCAAAGAAAACATTGAATTCAAATACATGAACGATCGTGGCGATACCTCCATTCGTCGTCATCCGTTCGAAGGCGTGCTGCATAATATGGAGCGCCGCTATAAAGAGACGGAATCCAGCGCGGTACGCGAAGAATTAGCCAAGTTTATCAGTAATCGTCCGTGCGCCAGCTGCGAAGGGACGCGTCTGCGTCGGGAAGCGCGCCACGTGTATGTCGAGAATACGCCGCTGCCTGCTATCTCCGACATGAGCATTGGTCATGCGATGGAATTCTTCAACAATCTCAAACTCGCAGGTCAGCGGGCGAAGAT
The DNA here is from genome assembly GCA_042434945.1 of Enterobacter hormaechei. Classification (GTDB taxonomy): domain Bacteria; phylum Pseudomonadota; class Gammaproteobacteria; order Enterobacterales; family Enterobacteriaceae; genus Escherichia; species Escherichia hormaechei_A. Next base: position 4,605,175 of record CP170191.1, on the reverse strand, counting down.
TGCAGAAAAAATCCTTAAAGAGATCGGCGATCGTCTGAAATTCCTCGTTAACGTCGGCCTGAATTACCTGACGCTTTCCCGCTCGGCAGAAACGCTTTCTGGCGGTGAAGCACAGCGTATCCGTCTGGCGAGCCAGATTGGTGCGGGCCTGGTTGGCGTTATGTACGTGCTGGACGAGCCGTCTATCGGCCTGCACCAGCGTGATAACGAGCGCCTGTTGGGTACGCTTATCCATCTGCGCGATCTCGGTAATACCGTGATTGTGGTGGAGCACGACGAAGACGCAATTCGCGCCGCTGACCATGTGATCGACATTGGCCCGGGCGCAGGTGTTCACGGCGGTGAAGTGGTCGCAGAAGGTCCGCTGGAAGCGATTATGGCGGTGCCGGAGTCGTTGACCGGGCAGTACATGAGCGGCAAACGCAAGATTGAAGTGCCGAAGAAACGCGTTCCGGCGAATCCGGAAAAAGTGCTGAAGCTGACAGGCGCACGCGGCAACAACCTGAAGGACGTGACGCTGACGCTGCCGGTGGGTCTGTTTACCTGCATCACCGGGGTTTCAGGTTCCGGTAAATCGACGCTGATTAACGACACACTGTTCCCGATTGCCCAACGCCAGTTGAATGGGGCGACCATCGCCGAACCAGCACCGTATCGCGATATTCAGGGGCTGGAGCATTTCGATAAAGTGATCGATATCGACCAAAGCCCAATTGGTCGTACTCCACGTTCTAACCCGGCGACCTATACCGGCGTGTTTACGCCTGTGCGCGAACTGTTTGCGGGCGTACCGGAATCCCGTGCGCGCGGCTATACGCCGGGACGTTTCAGCTTTAACGTTCGTGGCGGACGCTGCGAGGCCTGTCAGGGCGATGGCGTGATCAAAGTGGAGATGCACTTCCTGCCGGATATCTACGTGCCGTGCGACCAGTGCAAAGGTAAACGCTATAACCGTGAAACGCTGGAGATTAAGTACAAAGGCAAAACCATCCACGAAGTGCTGGATATGACCATCGAAGAGGCGCGTGAGTTCTTTGATGCCGTACCTGCACTGGCGCGTAAGCTGCAAACGTTGATGGACGTTGGCCTGACGTACATTCGCCTGGGGCAGTCCGCAACCACCCTTTCTGGTGGTGAAGCCCAGCGCGTGAAGCTGGCGCGTGAGCTGTCAAAACGCGGCACCGGGCAGACACTGTATATTCTCGACGAGCCGACCACCGGTTTGCACTTCGCCGATATTCAGCAACTGCTCGACGTGCTGCATAAACTGCGCGATCAGGGCAATACCATTGTGGTAATTGAGCACAATCTCGACGTGATTAAAACCGCTGACTGGATTGTCGACCTGGGACCGGAAGGCGGCAGTGGCGGCGGCGAGATCCTCGTCTCCGGTACGCCAGAAACCGTCGCGGAGTGCGAAGCTTCGCATACGGCGCGCTTCCTCAAGCCGATGCTGTAATCGTTAAGGCCGCTTTCTGAGCGGCCTTTTCCTTTCAGAGTTGCACCAGCAATTTACGTTTTTCTTCCGGCAGCAAATTCACCGCCTGCTGATAAGACGCATCCACCAGATAATAGATTTGCGAATCTGGCAGCGAACCGTCGAGATACACGGTGCTCCAGTGCGCTTTATTCAGATGGCGGCTTGGACGCACATCGCTGTGCTGCTGACGTAGCAGCTCCGCCAGCTCCGGGCTGGTTTTCAGCGAAACAGCTGGGCGATTTTCTACTTCTTTCACCATCGCAAACAGTACATCTTCCACTTTGATCTGCGTCGCTTTCCAGTCGTTATGCACGCTCTGTTCTGCGCCTGGTTTTGCATGCAATATTGTAGCAACTCCGAAATGGTCATTTTTTACTCCCCTTGTAGTGTCGCGATGATGCGACGCGATCCGCCGTGGATGCGATGTTCCCCCAGCCAAATGCCTTGCCAGGTGCCGGTCTGAATACGCCCTTTATGCACCGGCAATACAAGCGATGTTCCCAGCATTGAGGATTTGATATGAGAAGGCATATCGTCTGCTCCCTCATAGTCATGCTCATAAGGCGCGTTGTCCGGGACGCTCTTCAGAAAATGGTGCTCCATGTCGGACCGGACGGTGGGATCGCAATTTTCATTGAGCGTGAGAGAAGCAGACGTGTGCTGAAGCAGCAGATGCAGCAAACCCGTTTTGACGCGCGACAGGTCGCGGATTTGCCCGATGACTTCGTCCGTCACAAGGTGAAATCCGCGTGGTTTTGCGCTTAAGGTCAGGGTCTGTTGATACCACATGTGCTGCTCCATTATGAAAGGTGAATCTTTCTAAGTGTGCAGCAAGAAAGCGAAAGGTAAAACCCGCGCAGCGAGATTTGCTTAAAAAAGCATTCACCCCGCCGTTAATACATCAGTATTCAGAGTTAACGATCACCTCTTCACCAAATTTTCCGGCCATCGGCAGCGGTCGGTAGGTGGAGTTCGAGGCGCGTAGCACCCTGATGCCTCTGGCTCCCACGTCTTGCGCCGCGGTGATGTCGTTATCTGAATCCCCGTAGAACACTTTGATATTTTTCTTTTCCAGCCACTGGGTTTTGGTGTTTTGCCCTTCCTGATCCCCGGCAAAAATGACCGGGTTCATGCTGGCCGCCGGGATCAGGAAATCATCCTGTAGCGTTTTCGAGACGGTTTCGGTTTTGGTCTGGCTACGTCCGGTCACGAAGTAAATGCTGTCGCCGCGCTTTACGTGCATGGCGATCAGCGCGCGGGCAACCTCTTTCGGGATACTGAACTCATCCCAGCCGTTGTTCATCTTTTCCCAGAATTCCGGGTTTTTCAGATAGGCTTCGCTGTCCGGGGAGTACGTTTTTTTGCCGCGCCAGAAACCGGGGCTGGAGAAGAGAACGGTATCGTCAATATCGAAGCCCACGGCTATCGGCGGGCGACCCGTCAGGCTATTTTCGATTTGTGCCACTGAAACCCAGTGAATGGGGGCCTGTTCGGCAAGAATGGCGGCGGTAGTGCCGGTGTAAAGCGGCGTGGGTGCAGAAGCCCGTGCAATAACGGCGCTATTAAGCGAGAACAATAAGCAGGCGGCGCTGAGCGCCAGTGTGATCTTGCGCATATTTTCCCCTGAATATTCAGTTTGTTATCTTTTTATTTTGAGCGGATGGTCAAAAAACTATCCGACCATAACCCCAGCGGTAGGGGAAGGAAAGGAGTTTTTACTTATGGAGCTGAATAAAAAGAAGACGATCACAAAGCGCAGAAGAAACGTGTAGGTCCGGGAAGCGAAGCGCCACCGGGCAATGACTGGCACCGGCGCGAACAAAAAAGCCGGGTGGCGGCTACGCCTTGCCCGGCCTACATACAGTATGCAAGTAAGTGAATGCTTACATTACGGATGCAAACGCCTGCGCCACGCGCTGGACGTTGCTGGCATTCAGACCCGCCACGCACATACGGCCGCTGGCGATCAGGTAGACACCGAACTCTTCGCGCAGGCGATCGACCTGCGCTGCGCTCAGTCCGGTGTAGCTGAACATCCCGCGTTGCTTGAGAAGATAATCAAAGTTATGCCCAGGCACGGCCTCTTTCAGGACGTTAACCAGCTCCTGACGCATCGACAGGATGCGCTTACGCATCGCTTCCACTTCCGCAAGCCAGGACGCTTTCAGCGTTTCGTCACCGAGAACTGTCGCCACCACCTGCGCACCAAAGTTCGGCGGGCTGGAGTAGATACGGCGGACCGTCGCTTTCAGCTGACCGAGTACGCGTCCCGCGGCTTCGGCGTCTTCACACACCACGGACAGGCCGCCAACGCGCTCGCCGTACAGGGAGAAGATTTTTGAGAACGAGTTGCTGACCAGAGCGGGAAGCCCCGCGCTGGCAATCGCGCGAATGGCATAGGCGTCTTCCTCCATGCCCGCGCCAAAGCCCTGATAGGCGATGTCGAGGAACGGGATCAGGTTACGCGCCTTCAGTATCTCGATCACCGCATCCCACTGGGCATTGGTGAGGTCCGCACCGGTCGGATTATGGCAGCACGGATGCAGCAATACGATACTGCGCTCCGGCAGGGTGTTCAGTTTTTCCAGCAGCGCATCAACGCGCACGCCGTTGGTTTCGCTGTCGAACCACGGATAGGTCGCCACCTTAAAGCCCGCGCCCTCGAAGATCGCAACGTGGTTTTCCCACGTCGGGTCGCTGACCCACACGCCGGAATCCGGGAAGTACTTTTTCAGGAAATCTGCGCCTACCTTCAGCGCACCCGAGCCACCCAGCGTCTGGATAGTCGCCACGCGCTTTTGCGCGAGCACCGCGTGGTCCGCACCAAACAGCAGCGGCGCAATGGCATGGCGATAGCTGTTAAGCCCTTCCATCGGTAAATAAAGCGAAGCGCCATGAGGCTGCGCATTCAGGCGCGCTCCGCCTCCGCCACGGCTTGCAGTTGTGGAATAATTCCGTCTTCGTTGTAGTACAGACCGATACTTAAATTCACTTGTCGCCTGCGAGGGTCTTCTTAAAACGCTCCATAAGCGTAAGAATCGGGTCGCCAGGCGTAGGCGTCAACTTTTTGAAACACGCGATGGTTTCTCCAGGGTTTACGGGCAGGTGGTTAAAACACAATAAACCGGAAGAAGGCGAAGATCGAGTGGATGTTCAGGAGCGATCGGCAATTAGCAACAGAGTGAGCTCATGACAAACGTACATCCGCCAGAGGCACGACCTTGATAAGAGCATGAAAGAACATCAACTTATTGAATTTTTAGGATTTTATTGGCCGGAAAGGCATTCACGCGCATCCGGCACAGACAATCAAATATTACAGAACGATTAATCCACGTATTTCATCGCGACCCTTGAAGTCAGGCGCGTAATAAGTTCGTAAGCGCTTACTTTCGTCATTTCAGCGATACGTTCTACGGGCAAACCTTCGCCCCATAAAATGACCGGATCCCCGGCTTTGTCCTGCGCCTGTGGACCTAAGTCTACGCAGATCATATCCATCGCCACGCGCCCGACAATCGGTACTTCGCGACCGTTCACCAGCACTGGCGTACCGGACGGCGCGGCGCGCGGATAACCATCGCCATAGCCCATCGCGACTACGCCAAGACGGGTATCACGTTCGCTTACCCAGGTTCCACCATAACCAACAGGTTCTCCGGCTTTATGCTCACGCACGGCAATCAGGCTGGAGGTTAGTGACATCACTGGCTGACAGCCAAAATCGGCACCGGTGGAGCGATCTTCCAGCGGCGAGACGCCATAAAGAATGATGCCCGGGCGCACCCAGTCAAAATGCGACTGTGGCCACAGCAGAATGCCACCCGACGCGGCAATGGAACGTTGACCAGGTTTGCCTTCGCAAAAGGTATTAAAGATAGCGAGTTGTTTCTCGGTTGCGCCACATTTTGGTTCATCCGCGCGCGCAAAATGGCTGACGATATTCACCGGCTGACGAACGTTTTTGCACTGGGTCAGGCGATGATAAAACGCCTCAGCCTGTTCCGGCCTTACGCCCAGACGGTGCATACCGGTATCGAGTTTCATCCAGACGGTAACCGGCTCGTCCAGGCTAGCCTCTTCCAGCGCAGCCAGCTGTTCTTCGTTATGCACGGCGGTATGAAAATGTTGCGCAGAAATCGTCGGCAGATCTCTGGCATCAAAAAAGCCTTCGAGTAACAGTACAGGTTTGGTGATTCCCCCCGCACGCAGTCGCAGAGCTTCTTCGAGACGGGCTACGCCAAAGGCGTCAGCATCGGGGAGCGTTCGCGCGGTCTCAAGAAGACCGTGACCATAAGCGTTCGCTTTCACCACCGCAACCATTTTACTGGCAGGGGCCAGTTCACGAAGACGTTGCAGGTTGTGTCGCAGAGCGCGGCGGTTAATCACAACAGTTGCCGCTTGCATTTGTGTTCCTTGATAAGTGTTTGCTTTAATTACCTAATTCATAAAATAATTATTATTCGTCGTCGTACTGCGGCCCCGCATAGTTGTCGAAGCGCGACCATTGACCGTTAAAGGTCAGGCGTACCGTCCCGATTGGGCCGTTACGTTGTTTACCGATAATAATTTCCGCGATGCCTTTTAAATCACTGTTTTCGTGATACACCTCATCACGATAGATAAACATGATCAAGTCCGCATCCTGCTCGATAGAGCCAGATTCACGCAGGTCGGAGTTGACCGGGCGTTTGTCGGCACGTTGTTCCAGAGAACGGTTCAACTGGGACAGCGCCACCACCGGCACGTTCAGTTCTTTCGCCAGTGCTTTCAGCGAGCGAGAGATTTCTGCAATTTCCAGCGTACGGTTATCGGAAAGCGCCGGTACGCGCATCAGTTGCAGGTAGTCGATCATGATAAGCCCGATGCCGCCGTGTTCACGGGCAATACGGCGTGCGCGGGAACGCACTTCCGTTGGCGTCAGGCCGGAGGAGTCATCGATATAGATATTGCGTTTTTCGAGCAAAATACCCATGGTGCCGGAAATGCGCGCCCAGTCTTCATCATCGAGCTGCCCGGTACGGATTTTAGTCTGGTCAACGCGCGACAGCGACGCCAGAGAACGCATCATAATCTGTTCTGAAGGCATCTCCAGCGAGAAGATAAGTACTGGTTTATCCTGCAACATCGCCGCGTTTTCGACGAGGTTCATCGCAAATGTTGTTTTACCCATCGACGGACGCGCGGCGACGATGATCAAATCCGACGGCTGCAAGCCAGCGGTTTTTTTGTTGAGATCGTCATAACCGGTGTTTACTCCGGTAACGCCATCGTGTGGCTGCTGAAACAACTGCTCAATACGCGCCACGGTTGCGTCGAGCACATCGGCGATGTTCTTCGGCCCTTCGTCTTTGTTTGCACGACTTTCGGCAATTTTAAAGACGCGGGATTCAGCAAGGTCCAGCAGATCTTCGCTGGTACGCCCCTGCGGATCAAAACCGGCTTCAGCAATCTCATTCGCAACCGAGATCATCTCACGGACAACGGCACGTTCACGCACGATGTCAGCATAAGCACTGATGTTCGCCGCACTTGGCGTATTTTTTGACAGCTCTGCCAGATAAGCAAAACCACCGACGCTATCGAGTTGCCCCTGGCGTTCCAGCGATTCCGCAAGAGTAATTAGATCGATAGGGCTACCGCTTTCCTGCAAACGCGCCATTTCAGTAAAGATATGACGGTGTGGGCGGGTGTAAAAATCGTCTGCTACCACACGCTCGGCTACATCATCCCAGCGTTCGTTATCTAGCATTAAACCGCCCAACACCGACTGCTCCGCTTCGATCGAGTGCGGAGGCACTTTCAGCCCGGCAACTTGTGGATCGCGTTCGCGGGGTTCAGCCTGCTGTTTGTTGAAGGGTTTATTTCCTGCCATAGTGAATGGAGTTACCGAGATAAAGAATGGGTCGAAACTTTACCATATGAAGCAGACCCTGACGATACGTTCTGGAGGACACATGGCAACACGAATTGAATTTCACAAGCACGGTGGCCCGGAAGTACTTCAAGCCGTAGAGTTCACTCCTGCCGATCCGGCGGAGAATGAAATCCAGGTCGAAAATAAAGCCATCGGCATCAATTTTATCGACACATATATCCGCAGCGGCCTTTACCCGCCGCCATCGCTACCCAGCGGATTAGGCACCGAAGCAGCAGGCATCGTGAGTAAAGTCGGCAGTGGTGTAAAGCATATTAAGGCAGGCGATCGTGTAGTCTATGCGCAGTCGGCGTTAGGCGCTTACAGCTCTGTGCATAACATTATTGCGGATAAAGCGGCGATTCTGCCTGCGGCAATTTCTTTTGAGCAAGCTGCGGCATCCTTCCTGAAAGGCTTAACGGTTTATTATCTGCTGCGCAAAACCTATGAAATTAAACCCGATGAGCAGTTCCTGTTCCACGCAGCAGCTGGCGGCGTTGGCTTGATTGCCTGCCAGTGGGCAAAAGCCCTGGGCGCGAAACTTATCGGCACCGTAGGAACCGCGCAAAAAGCGCAGAGCGCGCTAAAAGCGGGCGCGTGGCAGGTTATTAACTATCGTGAAGAGAATCTGGTCGAGCGGTTAAAAGAGATCACCGGCGGTAAGAAAGTGCGCGTGGTGTACGATTCCGTGGGCAGAGACACCTGGGAACGGTCGCTGGATTGCCTGCAACGCCGCGGCTTAATGGTCAGTTTTGGCAACTCATCAGGTGCGGTTACCGGTGTGAACTTAGGCATTCTCAATCAGAAAGGCTCGTTGTATGTGACACGCCCTTCCCTGCAAGGCTATATCACCACGCGGGAGGAATTAACCGAGGCCAGTAATGAACTGTTCTCTTTGATTGCCAGCGGTGTGATTAAGGTCGATGTCGCCGAGCAGCAGAAATATCCGCTGAAGGATGCGCAGCGTGCGCATGAAATTCTGGAAAGCCGGGCAACGCAAGGTTCCAGCCTGTTGATTCCATAAAAGAAATAGGGCTTCCACCTGGGAAGCCCTTTCTTTTTATAGTTCGGCTGTATGTAGGGTACAGCACGATGAATCTGTTAGAGGCGCAATAGTGACAGATTTGATTATCAATTCCTATTTTGTTCTAAGGATAAAACCTTAGGTTGTGATCATCCGCACAATCCCTTAGTAACGCCAGCGGTCATAACGCTGATATTTCGGCACTTTTGGTGCTTTAATCGCCTTAATAACCCACACCACCGCAATCGCCAGTAGTAACCACGGCAGCAACTTAATCATCAATGCCAGCATACCGCCGAGGAACATAATGGCCGTCGCCACAACCAGCGCGGCGATAATGCCCAGCAACGAAACGCCGGTGACCATCAACATGACAAAAAAGCCAATCACAAAAAGTAGTTCCAGCATGATGCTCTCCCAAATATGAAATCTCTTGCAGGCATTACAAGAATCATGCCAAAAATAATCTATTGATTTAACAGCAAAACGCCCCGCGACGGTGCGCAGGGCGTGGTGAATTTGACTACTTTTTGGTGAAAAGTTAACGCTTATCCGCCACCAGTTTGAGCGCGTGTTCCAGCACGTTAATGTCAGCACCCGCTTTATGGGCATTTTCACTTAAATAACGCCGCCACTGCCGCGCGCCAGGAATACCCTGGAACAAGCCCAGCATATGCCGGGTAATATGGCCGAGATACGTCCCCTGGCTGAGTTCACGCTCAATGTACGGATACATGGCGCGCACTACCGCCACCGGATCGGCATCGGTATCCGAGGAACCAAAGATCTCCCGGTCTACCGCCGCCAGAATACCCGGATTCTGATACGCCTCGCGCCCGACCATCACGCCATCCATATGTTGCAAATGCGCTTTAGCTTCTTCCAGCGACTTGATGCCACCGTTAATCGACATCGTCAGATGCGGAAAGTCACGCTTCAGTTGATACACACGCGGATAATCGAGCGGCGGGATTTCACGGTTTTCTTTCGGGCTTAACCCCGAAAGCCAGGCTTTACGTGCGTGGATGATGAACATCTCACACTCGCCTTTGCCGGAAACGGTGTTGATGAAATTGCAGAGAAATTCATAGCTGTCCTGGTCATCGATGCCAATACGCGTTTTCACCGTCACCGGAATCGACACCACATCGCGCATCGCTTTCACGCAGTCGGCAACCAGCTGCGCATTACCCATCAGACACGCACCAAACATGCCGTTCTGCACCCGGTCAGACGGGCAGCCGACATTCAGGTTGATCTCATCATATCCGCGCGCTTCTGCCAGCTTCGCACACTGCGCCAGCGCCGCCGGATCGCTACCGCCGAGTTGCAACGCTACCGGATGTTCTTCTTCACTGTACGCCAGGTAATCACCTTTACCGTGAATAATCGCCCCTGTGGTCACCATTTCGGTATACAGCAGCGTATTGCGGGAAAGCAGACGCAAGAAATAGCGGCAATGTCTGTCCGTCCAGTCGAGCATTGGTGCAATGGAGAAACGGTGTGCAGGGAAAGCGGTCTGGAGTTCTGACGACATGGCGAAGTTTTAAGCATCTGGTGGAAAAGGGGCGCTACTATAGCACAAAGAAAAGCCGGAGGCGCAGCGCCTCCGGTGTACTTTAGAACGTCATGCTCAACTGTGCCCCTGCGCCCCAGGTCTCGTCTTCGCCATAAAGCCCCATCAGGTCAACGTGGACGGAGTTGAACGGCGCGAAACCGACACCGCCGGTAAAGACGTTGCTGTCGTTCCCTTTCATATCCGCACGATAACCGGCGCGTACTGCCAGCCAGCTCAGTGGCGTGACTTCGGCACCGACGCCAACGTACTGGGAGGTGTCTTCGCTTTTAAAGCCCTTGGTTTCGGTCAGATCGCCATCTGCGGTCAGCGTGACCAGATCGTTGTGCCAGGCGGCCCCGGCAGTGACCAGCGGACGGATCTGATAAGTGTCTTTATAACTCACCACCTCTCCCGTACGCCCGTTGCGGATACGGATATCTTTGGTATCGATATCGCGCGACATCAGGTTTTGCCCGCTCACGCCGACCGTCCAGTTTTCACCGAAATCAGCAGCAATACCGGCATCGACGTTGAAGCCAGTGTCGTCGGTACGGTAGCGGCTGTCGTTCCACTTATTACTGTCGTAATCGTAGATTGAAGTGGTGTAGTTATAGAGCCAGGTTTTTTGCAGCTTCGGCGTGACGCCAACGGAAACCGGAACGCCGCCAAGATCGAACTGACGGGCCACCGCAATACCGTAGTCGGACACAATCGCCGCCCGACCAGACGCCGTAGAGTTAAGGTTTTTGGTGATCTGATCGGTGCCGTTTAGCGCGGCATCCAGCGCCACACCGGCAGCCACCGCATCGCTTCGTTGTATACCGCGCAGATAATCAATGTCCTGCTGATCGATTGAAGAGCTGACCCGGCCATGGGCATAGCCTTTTGCCATAAAGGCCACGGAAAGAACATCGTTAGGGATACTGACGGCAATCCCCGCCCCTGCGGTGGCGTGTGCGGTCTTGCCTTTCAGGTAGTCCAGTTCATCAGCGAGATCTTTCGCTGCGCCCTGGAACTGATTGATCGAACCTAATGGATTGGTGATAACTTCAACGGGGGTCAGACTATCAACCACATCCTTGTAATGATTGATTTTGTCGTTAATGGTATCAATCTCGTCCTGAAGATTGTCTTCATCGGTCACCTGCACGCCAACGGACGGCAAAATGACCGTCACATCATCCTCGGGCTTAGATTTTGCCAGTAACGCGGGGTTGATTAACGCCCCGCTGCCATAGCTCCCTGCCGCGACACCCGTTCCGCCCATTGCGTCGCTACGCGCTTCCGTCCAGGTATTGGCTGCTCCCGCCTGATTTGCCATAAAAAAGGAGACAGCGATGCTAACCATCGAAAATTTAAAATGTTTTTTCACAGTGTGCTCGTAAATAGTTTGTTATTAGTTAACCCTGTCTGTTATCACCCAAACAGGAACGAACTATTGCTGTGAATAAGTGCAAAAAGACCCGCTATTTCCTTAAGTTAAATTCCATCCCGGCCTGTTGTAATATGTGACGACCATCAATATTTATAGAAGAGGAAATTATTTTCGCCCAGGTTTTCCATCGTGCGGCCCAAAAAACTGAGGCGGATGGTCGACCCAGCGGTCTTCGCGCGTCGCGGCATACACCGGATTGAGCGGATAGTAGATGCGGTTATGTTTTTTATTGGCCTCACCCACCACCAGTAAGCGCACCTCTTCATCGGTATTGTTGATAAAGGTGTGACACACGCCCGTCCCGGCTGGAAATCCCACGCTGTCTCCGGGTTCGAGCTTCCATAAATAGCCATTGATCCAGGCCTCAGGGTAACCCTCCAGAACGTAAACAAACTCCTCTTCGTCGCTTTCCGCATGCGGATAAGACGTACGGCGTCCGGGTGGCAGCCGTTCATGGTGAATACCAATGCGGCCGAGACCCAGCCTGCGGGCCAGCGGCGCGCCAACAGAAAAACGTTCGTTACTGTCAGGATACGTTGCGTCATCAGCGCCTTCCACGTCCCGCCAGTGCCGAATACAGTCAGGTCTTTTCATTTTGCGATCTCCTGATTTGCGATGCGTCAGGTATAGCACAGCCTGGCGGATCTCGGTGTTTTTAGCAGAACATGATAAAGTGAATGTTTTCACCCCTTACCATATCCGAGGTGCCCGATGGAAAAGACCACAACGCAGGAGTTATTAGCGCAGGCTGAAAAAATCTGCGCGCAGCGTAATGTGCGCCTGACCCCACAGCGCCTGGAAGTGTTGCGCCTGATGAGTCTGCAGGATGGCGCTATCAGCGCTTATGATCTGCTTGATTTACTGCGCGAAGCTGAACCGCAAGCCAAGCCGCCAACGGTTTATCGCGCGCTGGATTTTCTGCTTGAGCAAGGTTTTGTGCATAAGGTGGAATCCACCAACAGTTATGTGCTCTGTCATCTGTTCGATCAGCCCACCCATACGTCAGCCATGTTTATTTGCGATCGCTGCGGCGCAGTGAAAGAAGAGTGTGCAGAAGGCGTGGAAGACATTATGCATACGCTGGCGGCAAAAATGGGGTTTGCCCTGCGGCATAATGTGATTGAAGCACATGGCTTCTGTTCTGCCTGCGTGGAGGTGGAGTCATGCCGCCATCAGGATGCCTGTCAGCACGATCACTCTATCCTGGTGAAGAAAAAGCCGCGTTAAAGCCAAAGAAAAAGGCGGCTCAGGGCCGCCCTTGGGGATAGTGCCGGTTACCAGCGGTAGTCGTTACGGGTTTCCCAGTCTTTGACTTCATTTTCCGCCTGATCTTTTTCGTAACCGTAGCGCTCCTGGATTTTACCTACCAGCTGATCGCGCTTACCTTCAATGACGGTCATATCGTCATCTGTCAGCTTACCCCACTGTTCTTTCGCTTTACCTTTGAATTGCTTCCAGTTGCCGCCGATTTCGTCTTTATTCATAATCGTGTCCTCGTGTTAAGCGTCTATGAGTATCGTCCGCTTCGTTCTTTTCTGCTGGACGTGATTATTATTGTAGTTAAGGATTCGGCAGTTGTTTTTATATTCGGAATCTTTAACCGTTACGATATATCGTGCGGGGCTGGAAACCAGGTATTGTTTCGCCAGTGACGATGCCAGATAACGGCCAGCGAAAGGCCACGCAGTGAGAGAAACACCGCCAGCGCCAGCCACAGACCATGATTGCCGAGATACGGCAGGGTTAGCAGCGTCAGGCCGAACCCCGCCGCCGCGACGGCCATGCTGTTGCGCATCTCCGCCCCTCGCGTCGCACCAATAAACATGCCGTCCAGCAAATAGCACCACACGCCCACCACCGGTAATACTACCTGCCAGAGGATGTAGCGATCGGCCAGCTCACGTAGCGCGGGCAACGAGGTGAGTAACGCGACAATATGCCCACCAAAACAGGCGTATACCAGAGCAAAGACCAGCGCCACCAGGCCCGCCTGACGACAGGCAGCACGCCAGACTTCGCGTAACTGGCCGCTTTCACGCGCGCCATAGGCCTGCCCTGAATGCGCTTCAACCGCGTAGGCAAAACCATCCAGCGCATAGGCGGTAAAGGTGAGTAGCGTCATCAGAACCGCGTTAACAGCGATAATGTCACTCCCCAGTCGCGCGCCAAGTACGGTGATCGCGCCGAAACAGAGTTGCAACAACAGCGAACGCAGCATGATATCGCGGTTAAGCGCCAGCAAGCGACGGAAGTTTCCTCGCCAGGCAGTTTTCAGCATTTCGCCGGAAATTCCGCGTAGTTTGAGGATTTTACGCACCATTAGCAGACCAATCAGCAATGTTGCATATTCCGCAATAACCGTCGCCAGCGCCGCGCCCTGCACGTTCATATGCAGCCCCATCACCAGCCAGACATCCAGCACAATGTTGAGGATATTGCCGACCACTAACAAAATTACTGGCGCACGGGCATATTGCACGCCGAGTAACCAACCGAGTAATACCAGATTCGCCAGCGACGCCGGTGCGCTTAACCAGCGGATTTCAAGAAAGCGCCGCGCCTGTTCCAGGACTGCCTCACTACCGCCAACAATATGCAGCGCCAGATCGATAATCGGCGTACGCAGCAGCGCAATTAACGCCCCAGCCCCCAACGCCAACAGCAACGGTTGCACCAGCGCACGGGCTAATGCCTGAGGATTTTTGGCACCATAAGCCTGCGCAGTCAGCCCGGTGGTGCTCATGCGTAAAAACAGCAACAGCATAAAGAGAAAGCTGGTCGCCGTTGCACCAACCGCCACGCCGCCCAAATAAACCGGGCTATCAAGATGACCAATTACCGCCGTATCGACCAGTCCCAGCAACGGAACGGTGATATTGGAGAAAATCATGGGTAAGGCGAGATGCCAGAGTGCTTTATCAGATGAAGTGAGGAATGCCATGCAGACAAGCCTGATGAAGAGAGATGAAAAACAAACCGCGACGCCAGGCGGCATCGCGGTCTCAGAGATATGTTACAGCCAGTCGCCGTTGCGAATAACCCCAACCGCCAGCCCTTCAATGGTGAAGCTCTGCTGACGAAGGTCAACGACAATTGGTTTAAACTCGCTATTTTCTGGCAACAGTTCGACTTTATTGCCCTGTTTTTTCAGGCGCTTAACGGTAACTTCGTCATCAATACGTGCGACAACGACCTGACCGTTACGTACATCCTGAGTTTTATGCACTGCCAGCAAGTCGCCATCCATAATGCCGATATCTTTCATCGACATCCCGCTGACGCGCAGCAGGAAATCAGCATTCGGCTTGAACAAGGAAGGATCGACCTGATAATGACCTTCAATATGCTGTTGCGCCAGAAGCGGTTCACCGGCAGCCACACGACCTACCAGCGGCAACCCTTCTTCCTCTTCCTGCAACAGACGAATCCCGCGTGATGCGCCGGAAACAATTTCAATAACGCCTTTGCGTGCCAGCGCCTTCAGATGTTCTTCAGCCGCGTTTGGGGAACGGAACCCCAAACGCTGCGCGATTTCCGCACGCGTCGGCGGCATACCTGTCTGGCTGATGTGATCACGGATGAGATCAAACACCTCTTGTTGCCTGGCCGTTAACGCTTTCATTCCGCCCCCTGGGTGTATATACAGTTATGCTGTGAGTATATACAGCAAAAGGCGATTTTGGAACCATAAACTGCACAATAAACCAGAGATTTATCGAAATCTGGAAGGGTTATCCAAAATGCGACCATAACAGGATGCACCAGGTTATCACGGCGACGATAATCGCAATCAGCACCGCGGCGGATCCCATATCTTTAGCGCGTCCGGAAAGCTCATGGTATTCAGAGCCAATTCGGTCAACCACTGCTTCGATGGCGCTATTGAGGATTTCCACAATCATCACCAGCATCACGGAGCTGATAAGCAGCACGCGGGTAATTGCGTCCACATCCAGCCAGCAGGCGATGACCACCGCCAACAATACCGCTACGCCTTCCTGACGGAATGCCGCTTCGTTGATCCATGCAGCGCGTAAACCTTTCCAGGAATAGCCAGCAGCTTTGATAATTCGGGTGAATCCAGTGGTATTATTGGCCATTGAAAGAACCTTTTTACATTATGAGCGTCAATATCAGTGTACCGTTAAATCCGATGATTCTTCGGGTTTGCGTAACGCCGCGCGAAACATGAGCGGATACCACAGAATTTCCCATGACTTTCTGCTATCCTTGCCGCGCATTTGCATTATTAACCAGAGGCTTTACATCGTTTATGTCCGGCTGGCCACGAATTTACTACAAATTACTGAATTTACCATTAAGCATCCTGGTAAAAAGCAAGTCTATTCCGGCAGATCCTGCCCCGGAACTGGGGCTGGATACCTCTCGTCCAATTATGTACGTTTTACCGTACAACTCGAAAGCAGATTTGCTGACGTTACGCGCCCAGTGTCTGGCTCATGACTTGCCTGACCCGTTAGAGCCGCTGGAAATCGACGGCACGCTACTGCCGCGCTATGTGTTCATTCACGGCGGGCCGCGTGTATTCACCTATTACACGCCGAAAGAAGAGTCTATTAAGCTGTTCCACGACTATCTCGATTTGCACCGTAGCAACCCAAATCTGGATGTGCAGATGGTGCCAGTATCGGTGATGTTTGGTCGCGCGCCGGGGCGTGAAAAAGGCGAAGTAAACCCGCCGCTGCGTATGCTTAACGGCGTACAGAAATTTTTCGCCGTACTGTGGCTCGGTCGCGACAGTTTTGTGCGTTTCTCGCCGTCAGTTTCGCTGCGCCGTATGGCGGATGAACACGGCACGGATAAAACTATCGCACAGAAACTGGCGCGCGTGGCGCGTATGCACTTTGCCCGTCAACGTCTGGCTGCTGTGGGCCCACGTCTGCCTGCTCGTCAGGATCTGTTTAATAAGCTGCTCGCCTCCCGCGCCATTGCCAAAGCGGTAGAAGATGAAGCGCGCAGCAAAAAAATCTCCCATGAAAAAGCGCAGCAGAACGCGATTGCGCTGATGGAAGAGATTGCGGCGAATTTCTCTTACGAGATGATTCGCCTGACTGACCGTATTCTGGGCTTCACCTGGAACCGCCTTTACCAGGGCATCAACGTCCATAACGCCGAGCGCGTTCGCCAGCTGGCCCACGACGGTCATGAGCTGGTATATGTGCCTTGCCACCGCAGCCACATGGACTACCTGCTGCTTTCTTACGTGCTGTATCACCAGGGGCTGGTGCCGCCGCATATCGCCGCTGGGATCAACCTGAACTTCTGGCCGGCCGGGCCGATTTTCCGCCGTCTGGGGGCGTTCTTTATTCGCCGTACTTTTAAAGGCAATAAACTTTATTCCACCGTTTTCCGTGAGTATCTCGGCGAACTGTTCAGCCGTGGTTATTCCGTCGAGTACTTCGTGGAAGGCGGTCGTTCCCGCACGGGGCGTTTGCTGGATCCGAAAACCGGTACGCTGTCGATGACCATTCAGGCGATGCTGCGTGGCGGCACGCGTCCGATTACGCTGATTCCGATCTACATCGGTTATGAGCACGTCATGGAAGTGGGTACTTACGCCAAAGAACTGCGCGGCGCGACGAAAGAGAAAGAGAGCCTGCCGCAGATGCTGCGCGGTTTAAGCAAGCTGCGTAATCTCGGTCAGGGTTACGTCAACTTCGGTGAACCAATGCCGTTGATGACCTACCTTAACCAGCACGTACCAGACTGGCGTGAATCTATCGATCCCATCGAAGCGGTGCGTCCGGCATGGTTAACGCCGACGGTCAATAATATTGCTGCCGATCTGATGGTACGCATTAACAACGCAGGCGCGGCAAACGCCATGAACCTGTGCTGTACTGCGCTACTGGCGTCACGTCAGCGCTCACTCACCCGCGAGCAGTTAACCGAGCAACTCAACTGCTACCTGGATCTGATGCGCAACGTACCTTACTCCACGGACTCTACCGTTCCTTCAGCCAGCGCCAGCGAGCTTATCGATCACGCGCTGCAAATGAACAAGTTTGAAGTCGAGAAAGACACTATCGGCGACATCATCATTCTGCCGCGCGAGCAAGCGGTGTTGATGACCTACTATCGCAACAACATTGCGCATATGTTGGTGCTGCCTTCGCTGATGGCGGCAATTGTCACCCAGCATCGCCACATCTCCCGCGACGTATTGATGGAGCACGTCAATGTGCTTTACCCAATGCTGAAAGCGGAGCTGTTCCTGCGCTGGGATCGCGACGAGTTGCCGGACGTTATTGATGCGCTGGCAAATGAGATGCAACGTCAGGGGCTGATTACCCTGCAAGATGATGAGTTGCATATCAACCCGGCGCATTCTCGCACGCTACAGCTGCTGGCCGCAGGCGCGCGCGAAACGCTGCAACGTTATGCCATCACCTTCTGGTTGTTGAGTGCCAACCCGTCGATCAACCGCGGTACGCTGGAGAAAGAGAGCCGCACCGTCGCGCAACGTCTCTCCGTGCTGCACGGCATCAACGCGCCGGAGTTCTTCGACAAGGCGGTGTTCAGTTCTCTGGTGCTGACACTGCGTGATGAAGGGTATATCAGCGATAGCGGCGATGCCGAACCGGCAGAAACGATGAAGGTTTATCAGTTGCTGGCGGAGTTGATTACATCAGACGTGCGTTTGACGATTGAGAGTGCGACGCAGGGCGAAGGGTAATCAGAGAGAATTGCCGGATGCGGCGAAAACGCCTTATCCGGCCTTCCATAATCTGCAAATTCAATAAATTGCGATGTGTTGTGTAGGCCTGAGAAGCGCCGCGCATCAGGCAACCCAGAAGAAAGCCGGATGATCATCCGGCTTTTTTACATCATCAGAAATGCCAGTAACTCATTGCCAGCCCTAAAAACAGTACCAGACCAACATAGTTATTATTCATAAATGCTTTAAAGCAGGCTTCACGCTCGCGGTTGGCAATCAGTTTTTGTTGATAAACAAACAGCGCGCCAGCCACCAGAATTGACCAGTAATATCCCCAGCCTAAGCCATTTAACTCACCGATGATCGCCATCAGCGCCAGTACGCCAATCTGCAAAATACCAATAATCAATTTATCGTATTGGCCGAACAGGATTGCCGTGGATTTAATGCCAATCTTCACATCATCATCGCGGTCAACCATCGCATACTGCGTGTCGTAAGCCACCGCCCAGAGAATATTGGCGAGGAACATTAACCAGCAACTCAATGGCACCGACTCACTCACAGCGGCAAAAGCCATTGGAATCGACCAGCCAAACGCCGCGCCCAGCACCACTTGCGGTAGATGGGTATACCGCTTCATAAACGGGTACACCCACGCCAGCGCTAGCGCGGCAATCGACAACAGAATGGTCATCGTATTCAGCGTCAGCACCAGTAAAAACGAAATCAGTACCAGCACGACAAACAGCGCGCGCGCCTCTTTCTCTGTTACCGCGCCGCTGGGAAGTGGTCGGTTCGCCGTGCGCTTAACATGACCATCAAACTTGCGGTCAGCATAATCATTCACCACACATCCGGCAGCGCGCATCAGCCAGACACCCGCGACAAACACCGCCAGGATCCAGAGCTGGGGAACGCCCGGTGTCGCCACCCACAACGCCCATAATGTTGGCCAGAGCAGCAGTAACGCGCCAATTGGCTTATCCGTACGCATTAAGCGATGAAACGCCAGCAGCTTATTCTGCGTCAGACTCCACTCCATATTTTTTTCCTCTTAGTACAACGGTGACGCCGGTAAAAACAGTTCTGTTAGCAACAGCGGTTTACCGCTTAATCGCAGGCGGGAACGTCGCCCCCACAGCCCGGCATCACGGCCTATCTCAATAAAGTCCCGGGTTAATGTCGATGATGTGAACAGATAGCGTCCTAACGGCGTTTTACCCAATTTTTGTAACGCCAGCTCCGGCCCGCTTAACGTTGACACAGGAACGACGGTACGACCGGCAAGCCACGGTTCACCATCGGCACATAACAAAATTTCACGTAACCAGTAACGAGACTCTTTCGGCAGCAGCGGCAGTTCTTCGGGGATTTCATTCTGCTCGACAAACCCTTCGCGGATCATCGTCACGCTTACCGTTTTTCCCTGCTGTTCAAAACGTTTTGTCATGGAATCCTCCAGCAACAGCCAGTCGAGCAGTTGCGGATCCAGGGCAGGGATCTCTTTAAAATAGCGCAGCGCACGCAGTTGCGTTAACGCGGGGTGTGACATGCCGAACTCTCCGTTACATAACGTAAAGGCATTGTATCGCAGATTGGCAAAATGAGGACGGACAAACCAAATTTAGCGATCACTATCGCAACAATGGCGCAACTTAGCCAAAAAAAGTGCGCCCGTGAAGGCGCACTAAACGACTAACAAAATCAGCACTGTGGGGCGTAATTACCCCTTGCCTTTTACACTGCTGATAAAGGTGGAACGGGCAGATGTCGATCCCAGGCGTTCAGCTTCATCAAGCAGTTTTAACGCCTTATCAACATCACCTTTCGCGACAGCGTTTTTGATCGCGGTATTAAAATAACTTTCCGTGTCGTTGAGCATCGGCTCGCTTTTCTTCACCGGTGCCGGAGCGGGTGCAGCCACAGCTGGTGCCGCCGTGTTGCCTACCGTAACCGGAGCTGGAGCGGAAGAACCAAATAAAGGCCCGACCAACACGCTGGAGCTGGAGTTCGTTTTGACTTTCAGTTTCAGTAAGCCATCGGTGGT
This sequence comes from Enterobacter hormaechei, assembly GCA_042434945.1. Taxonomy (GTDB): domain Bacteria; phylum Pseudomonadota; class Gammaproteobacteria; order Enterobacterales; family Enterobacteriaceae; genus Escherichia; species Escherichia hormaechei_A. The sequence goes on along the minus strand of CP170191.1, from coordinate 4,585,032 downwards.
ATGACGAGCAACCGGATCGGGAATATCCGGGATCGAGTTACCAACGCCTTTGGCATAGGCTTTAGCCGGGTCGAGCAGTTGGGTCGTCTGCTGGAGATCTTTTTCCGTGGTAAAGACCAGAACATAAAGTTTTTGCTGCCCCAATGCCGGTGTCAGGCGCATAACGCCTTCCAGCCGATCTGCACTCATCACGCCTGGTTCCTGGTAGGTGAAATAACTGCTGGGGAAGAAGGCTGATGGGGTCATATTCTGATCAAGAATCAGCACGTTCGGCGCAAATACGCTGGTTTGTTTGTTCACTTCGCTGGTCAGCGTCAGGGTCAGTTCGCCAATGTTTGCCGGGACGCTGTACGCAGCAATCGGACCACTGATGCCGGGAACGTTCAGTTGTTGGCCGCCAGTCGCCAGTTGGGTGGTCTGAGTTTTAGATTGATCGACCGGTGTCCAGGTGAGTTGTTGCAGCGCGGCAGATGGAATGGCTGGCGCGTCGCTGGTGTTTTGCGGTACGTAGTTAACATCGGCAAGGCTGATTCCAGGCGCGCTTGCCAGTAACCCTGCTGATAAACAGAGGGCGATGAGACTTTTATTCATTTTCCATTGTTTCCACCTCAAAATCTGGAGCTCAGCGGTAGCCAGGCAATAGCGCGCTAAACCCGATAATCAGAGGGGCTTTCGCCCCTTTCAGATAATGACAACCTGTTTTTATGCCGGATGCGGCGTAAACGCCTTATCCGGCCTACATTTGACAGCCGTTGTAGGCCTGATAAGACGCGCAAGCGTCGCATCAGGCGTTGGATGCCGGATGCGGCGCAAGCACCTTATCCGGCCCAGGTTTTGCTATTACCACCAGATTTCCATCTGGGCACCGAAGGTCCACTCGTCGCTGTCGCCACGACCGAAGCTGCCGCCTTCGAAGTTAGCTGGAACGGCTTTGCCGTAGTTCGGAGTACCTTTAGCTTTGTCGGTGTAATCGTAACCCCATTTCTCATCCCACTTGGCGTAGGTGGCAAACACACGAATAGCCGGACGCGACCAGATGCTGTCGCCAGCCTGCCATTGTTGAGCAAGTGTGATTTTGTACTGGTTGTTGGTATCACCAGTACGTTGAGATTTAACGTTGTCGTAGCCGATTTCCATCAGGGTACTCATGATCGGCGTCCACTTATACATCGGGCGAATACCGACGGTCCACCACTTGGTGCCGTTGTCGTTATCCCAGTTGATATCCTGGTACATACCCACGTACATCATGTCCCAGTTGTCGCCCATGGAGATCGCACCGTGGTCGAGGATGCGCAGCATGTGACCGTTGTTGTTAATGTCATAGGAAAATTTTTCGTCAACATATGCAACACCAGAACCCTGCGACAGACCTTTACCCTGCGAGGTCATCGAGTCAGTAGCGTACTGAACAACAAACTTGTTAAAGCCCTTCAGGGACACTCTGAGTATGTTCAGCAGTGAATAACCAACCGTCTTTCGATGCGCCATCAACCAGACGATAGTTATCACGCAGGTTGGCACGACCGTAGTCGACACCCAGTTCTAATGTGGCCGCCCGGGTTGATTTCCATCTGCGCTAAACGCACATCGAAAACGTCGTTCGCGGTTTCGTTGGTATAGTCATAAATATTGTTGCTGGCGAAAGAGGAAGAACCACCTGCTCTCAGAGGAGCGGGTTACTGCCAGAGAGAGTTTACCGAAGCCAACATCGATGTTTTCCAGACCGGCACCAGGACCAGAAATATCCCAGTAGTAGAAGTCGATCATATGAACGTCATGACGTTGGTAGAAGCGCTTACCTGCCCAGATGGTGGAACCTGGCAGCCATTCGATCAGGTTTTTACCCTGCACGTTTGCTTCACGGAAGGCCGGATCGGTAGCTTCCCAGTCATTCTGTTGTGCGACGGAATAGGCCACGTTAGTGTCGAAATAGAAGCTCTTATCGCCCTCTTTCCACACTTCCTGACCCAATTTTAATTCAGCATAAGTTTCACATTCGTTGCCAAGACGGTATTTACTTTGAGCACCGGTAGTCTGGAAACACTGTTGTTCACCGCCGCTACCTGTCCAACCAATACCGGAACGTGCATAGCCGTGGAAATCAACAGCCATTGCCTGAGCAGACATTACGCCCGCTGCGACGGCAACCGCCAGAGGAAGTTTGCGCAGAGTAATCATCATTCTATCTCCTGAGTCATTGCTTTTCTTTTTTCACATCACCTGTGACAGGCTTTGTGTGTTTTGTGGGGTGCTTAAACGCCCGGCTCCTTATGCAGTCGACGACATGCAGTGCCATCCTCACGGAACAGATGGCAACGCTCTGGCGGCAGGCCGATAGCGAATGTGGCACCTTCTTCTACCAACACCACGTCGTTCTGGCGGTACACCAGGTTTTGACGAATGGAAGGGATCTGGATATGGATTTGAGTTTCGTTGCCGAGTTGCTCGACGACCTGAACTTCACCCTCAAGGATGACGTCAGCGATATCACTCGGCAGTAGATGTTCCGGGCGAATACCCAGCGACATATTGGCTCCAACCTGGACATCACGGCTTTCAACTGGCAGCCAGACTTGCTGACGATTTGGCATCGGCAGCTCCACCTGCACTTGATCGATTGCGGTGGCGGTCACTTTTACCGGCAGGAAGTTCATCTTTGGCGAACCGATAAATCCGGCGACAAAACGGTCTGCCGGATAGTGGTACAGCTCCAGCGGTTTCCCAACCTGCGCCACGCGACCGGCGTCCAGCACCACGATTTTGTCGGCCAGCGTCATCGCTTCGACCTGATCGTGGGTGACGTAAATCATTGTGCGGCCCAGGCGTTTATGCAGACGGGAGATTTCGATACGCATTTGCACACGCAGTGCAGCATCGAGGTTGGAGAGCGGTTCATCGAGCAAAAATACGCTTGGCTCGGCCACCAGCGTACGGCCAATCGCCACACGCTGACGCTGACCACCGGAGAGCGCTTTCGGTTTGCGATCCAGCAAATGCGCCAGTTGTAGCACTTCCGCCACCTGGTTAACGCGTTGGTTAATCACCTCTTTTTTTGCGCCAGCCAGTTTCAGGCCAAATGACATGTTTTCTGCTACTGACAGGTGGGGATAGAGCGCGTAAGACTGAAACACCATACCAACGCCGCGTTCTGCTGGCGGAGTGTCATTCATCCGTTTCTCACCGATGAACAGGTCGCCGCTGGTGATCGTCTCAAGCCCGGCAATCATGCGCAGTAAAGTCGATTTACCGCAGCCAGACGGTCCGACAAACACCACGAATTCACCTTCATGGATATCGAGATTGATATCTTTCGATACCACGACCTCGCCCCAGGCTTTCGTTACATTTTGCAGCTGTACGCTCGCCATGCCCTTCTCCCTTTGTAACAACCTGTCATCGACAGCAACATTCATGATGGGCTGACTATGCGTCATCAGGAGATGGCTTAAATCCTCCACCCCCTGGCTTTTTTATGGGGGAGGAGGCGGGAGGATGAGAACACGGCTTCTGTGAACTAAACCGAGGTCATGTAAGGAATTTCGTGATGTTGCTTGCAAAAATCGTGGCGATTTTATGTGCGCATCTCCACATTACCGCCAATTCTGTAACAGAGATCACACAAAGCAACGGTGGGGCGTAGGGGCAAGGAGGATGGAAAGAGGTTGCCGTATAAAGAAACTAGAGTCCGTTTAGGTGTTTTCACGAGCACTTCACCAACAAGGACCATAGATTATGAAAATAAAAACAGGTGCACGCATCCTCGCATTATCCGCATTAACGACGATGATGTTTTCCGCCTCGGCTCTCGCCAAAATCGAAGAAGGTAAACTGGTAATCTGGATTAACGGCGATAAAGGCTATAACGGTCTCGCTGAAGTCGGTAAGAAATTCGAGAAAGATACCGGAATTAAAGTCACCGTTGAGCATCCGGATAAACTGGAAGAGAAATTCCCTCAGGTTGCGGCAACTGGCGATGGCCCTGACATTATCTTCTGGGCGCACGACCGCTTTGGTGGCTACGCTCAATCTGGCCTGTTGGCTGAAATCACCCCGGACAAAGCGTTCCAGGACAAGCTGTATCCGTTTACCTGGGATGCCGTACGTTACAACGGCAAGCTGATTGCTTACCCGATCGCTGTTGAAGCGTTATCGCTGATTTATAACAAAGATCTGCTGCCGAACCCGCCAAAAACCTGGGAAGAGATCCCGGCGCTGGATAAAGAACTGAAAGCGAAAGGTAAGAGCGCGCTGATGTTCAACCTGCAAGAACCGTACTTCACCTGGCCGCTGATTGCTGCTGACGGGGGTTATGCGTTCAAGTATGAAAACGGCAAGTACGACATTAAAGACGTGGGCGTGGATAACGCTGGCGCGAAAGCGGGTCTGACCTTCCTGGTTGACCTGATTAAAAACAAACACATGAATGCAGACACCGATTACTCCATCGCAGAAGCTGCCTTTAATAAAGGCGAAACAGCGATGACCATCAACGGCCCGTGGGCATGGTCCAACATCGACACCAGCAAAGTGAATTATGGTGTAACGGTACTGCCGACCTTCAAGGGTCAACCATCCAAACCGTTCGTTGGCGTGCTGAGCGCAGGTATTAACGCCGCCAGTCCGAACAAAGAGCTGGCGAAAGAGTTCCTCGAAAACTATCTGCTGACTGATGAAGGTCTGGAAGCGGTTAATAAAGACAAACCGCTGGGTGCCGTAGCGCTGAAGTCTTACGAGGAAGAGTTGGCGAAAGATCCACGTATTGCCGCCACCATGGAAAACGCCCAGAAAGGTGAAATCATGCCGAACATCCCGCAGATGTCCGCTTTCTGGTATGCCGTGCGTACTGCGGTGATCAACGCCGCCAGCGGTCGTCAGACTGTCGATGAAGCCCTGAAAGACGCGCAGACTCGTATCACCAAGTAATGCTGTGAAATGCCGGATGCGGCGTGAACGCCTTGTCCGGCCTACAAAACCGAAACGTATGTAGGCCTGATAAGACGCGTCAGCGTCGCATCAGGCAGTTGTTGTCGGATAAGGCGTGAAAGCCTTATCCGTCCTGGAATGAGGAAGAACCCCATGGATGTCATTAAAAAGAAACATTGGTGGCAAAGCGACGCGCTGAAATGGTCAGTGCTAGGTCTGCTCGGCCTGCTGGTGGGTTACCTTGTTGTTTTAATGTACGCACAAGGGGAATACCTGTTCGCCATTACCACGCTGATATTGAGTTCAGCGGGGCTGTATATTTTCGCCAATCGTAAAGCCTACGCCTGGCGCTATGTTTACCCGGGAATGGCTGGAATGGGATTATTCGTCCTCTTCCCTCTGGTCTGCACCATCGCCATTGCCTTCACCAACTACAGCAGCACTAACCAGCTGACTTTTGAACGTGCGCAGGAAGTGTTGTTAGATCGCTCCTGGCAAGCAGGCAAAACCTATAACTTTGGTCTTTACCCGGCGGGCGATGAGTGGCAACTGGCGCTCAGCGACGGCGAAACCGGCAAAAATTACCTCTCCGACGCTTTTAAATTTGGCGGCGAGCAAAAACTGCAACTGAAAGAAACGACCGCCCAGCCCGAAGGCGAACGCGCGAATCTGCGCGTGATTACCCAGAATCGTCAGGCGCTGAGTGACATTACCGCCATTCTGCCGGATGGCAACAAAGTGATGATGAGCTCCCTGCGCCAGTTTTCTGGCACGCAGCCGCTCTACACACTCGACGGTGACGGCACGTTGACGAATAATCAGAGCGGCGTGAAATATCGTCCGAATAACCAAATTGGCTTTTACCAGTCCATTACCGCCGACGGCAACTGGGGTGATGAAAAGCTAAGCCCCGGTTACACCGTGACCACCGGCTGGAAAAACTTTACCCGCGTCTTTACCGACGAAGGCATTCAGAAACCGTTCCTCGCCATTTTCGTCTGGACCGTGGTGTTCTCGCTGATCACTGTCTTTTTAACGGTGGCGGTCGGCATGGTTCTGGCGTGTCTGGTGCAGTGGGAAGCGTTGCGCGGCAAAGCGGTCTATCGCGTCCTGCTGATTCTGCCCTACGCGGTGCCATCGTTCATTTCAATCTTGATTTTCAAAGGGTTGTTTAACCAGAGCTTCGGTGAAATCAACATGATGTTGAGCGCGCTGTTTGGCGTGAAGCCCGCCTGGTTCAGCGATCCGACCACCGCCCGCACGATGCTAATTATCGTCAATACCTGGCTGGGTTATCCGTACATGATGATCCTCTGCATGGGCTTGCTGAAAGCGATTCCGGACGATTTGTATGAAGCCTCAGCAATGGATGGCGCAGGTCCGTTCCAGAACTTCTTTAAGATTACGCTGCCGCTGCTGATTAAACCGCTGACGCCGCTGATGATCGCCAGCTTCGCCTTTAACTTTAACAACTTCGTGCTGATTCAACTGTTAACCAACGGCGGCCCGGATCGTCTTGGCACGACCACGCCAGCCGGTTATACCGACCTGCTTGTTAACTACACCTACCGCATCGCTTTTGAAGGCGGCGGGGGTCAGGACTTCGGTCTGGCGGCAGCAATTGCCACGCTGATCTTCCTGCTGGTGGGTGCGCTGGCGATAGTGAACCTGAAAGCCACGCGAATGAAGTTTGATTAAGGGAGATAACAAAAATGGCAATGGTCCAACCGAAATCGCAAAAAGCTCGTTTATTTATTACTCACCTGCTACTGCTACTTTTTATCGCAGCGATTATGTTCCCGCTGCTGATGGTCGTCGCTATCTCGCTGCGTCAGGGAAACTTTGCGACCGGCAGCCTGATCCCGGAGCAAATCTCCTGGGATCACTGGAAACTGGCGTTAGGTTTTAGCGTTGAACAGGCTGATGGTCGCATTACGCCACCGCCATTCCCGGTACTGCTGTGGCTGTGGAACTCGGTAAAGGTCGCCGGGATTTCCGCGATTGGCATTGTGGCGCTCTCCACCACCTGCGCCTACGCTTTCGCCCGTATGCGCTTTCCAGGCAAAGCGACGCTGCTGAAAGGAATGCTGATTTTCCAGATGTTCCCGGCAGTACTTTCACTGGTCGCGTTGTATGCGTTGTTTGATCGTCTGGGTGAGTACATTCCATTCATTGGCCTGAATACTCACGGCGGCGTAATTTTCGCGTATCTGGGTGGGATTGCGCTGCATGTCTGGACCATCAAAGGCTATTTCGAAACCATCGACAGTTCGCTGGAAGAAGCTGCTGCGCTGGATGGTGCGACACCGTGGCAGGCCTTCCGCCTTGTCCTGTTGCCGCTGTCAGTACCGATTCTGGCGGTGGTATTCATCCTGTCGTTTATCGCTGCCATTACTGAAGTTCCGGTCGCGTCGCTGTTACTGCGTGACGTAAACAGCTACACCCTGGCCGTGGGGATGCAGCAATACCTCAACCCGCAAAACTACCTGTGGGGTGACTTTGCCGCCGCTGCCGTGATGTCTGCATTACCGATCACCATCGTCTTCTTGCTGGCTCAACGCTGGCTGGTCAACGGCCTGACAGCAGGTGGTGTGAAAGGTTAAGATGTTGTTCTGCCAATGTTATGCCGCTGCACCCTCAACTTACGTTATCCCAACTTGTGGACTGTTATTCGGCGCTCACGGGCCGCCATTTTTTTTTACTCCCGCTTCAGCCGTTTCGAATTACACAGCCACAGGGTGATCACCAGTAACAGGATCGCAGCCGAGTAGATCAACACATCCAGTGGCGATTTATGATCGACGATGATCAAGCGCACAATGGCGGTGATCCCAATATAGACAAAGTAACGTAGCGGGAAGTGAAAACCGGACTGAAAGTACTTCACAATCAGCGCGATAAATTCGAAATAGAGAAAGTAAACCACCAGTCCTTCTACCAGCTCATATTTGCTGGTTTGTTCTGGCGCGAACAGCACATCAGCCAGATGCACCGTTTCTTTGCCGAGGAAGACAACCAAAATCAGGCCGAGGCACAGCAGGCCAAGATTGAGTACGGTCTGCAAAATGGTGGAGATAAACTCCACGCGCGGACGAGAGAGTGACGTCATAGCAGTACCTCCTTCACAGTGGCGAGCTTCCTGTATAACGCAAAAATGTGACGGAGATCTATATTTTTTGTGTATGTTTTGTCCAGATGAACATTCTTGCCGGGCGGCACTGCGTTTGCCCGGCCTACAAAAACACTCTCGTAGGCCCGGTAAGCGCAGCGCCACCGGGCAAATAAGCATCAGCGGAAGTTAATGTTCTTATCGCTGGTCATGTCATACAACTGGAACTTACGCCCAAGTTGCTGACCACCGTCACGCGTCAGCGGCGTCCAGCCAATCGCCGCACGGCTGCGTGTCGGGCCAGACGAGAAGAGATCCAACGGTACCGAGACATACACGCCTTTGGTGAAGTCCCCTTCGCCGTACTCCTCTTTCGAAACATTAGTGATCGTGGCATAGCCACCCACCACCACGCCGCTATCAAAGCGTTTGGCGATCTCCAGCGTGCCGCCTTTATCCCCTGCCAGATACTGCCCGACGCTGGCTTTAACTAACACATCCTGAGCGAAAGATGGCGTCCAGTAGGCGGTCAGATGTCCGGTTTTCACGCTGTAGTCGGTGAATTTCATCATATCTTTTGCACTACGCCAGTCGCGCTGTTTAACGTAGTTGGCATCCAGACCAAACGCCCAGTTGCTGTCCAGCGGGCGATACAACACTTCTGCCCCCGCACCGCCAAACATGGTTTCGAGATAACCACCGTAGACCTGACCGTAGAAGCCGTTGCCCAGATGCTGGAAGTAGTTGGCTTGCAGGTTATTCACATAGACATCGTTCTGCACATACTCGCGCACATGGGTACGCACGCGCGGTAAGTGCGAGTCCTGCGGAGGATTAGTGTAGTTAAACTTGTCGTAGTTGTTGGCAAGATTTGCAAACAGGCTGCCGGTGGTCAGCAGATGGTCCGTCAGCCACAAATCTGCCGTTCCCATCACGCCCAGCTGATACATGTAAAAGTTTTCCGGGCCACCGACCGACTGGTTCAGCACCGGATCGATATGGAAATCAAAGCGTGATTTGTCGATATACCAGCCCTGCTCGGTGGACTGCGGAACCACTGGCTCGACGCGTTTTTGCGCCAGCGTCGTTTCGTGGCCCAACGGCTCTCCGGCGAGATGATTTTTCAGGCTGGCGACATCGGTTTCCGTCGTCACCTGCGGCATGTTAAGGCGATTTTCCGTAATGCGGATCGTTTTGATCCCATCCGGCAGATCGTTCATCACGATCCGATTCGCACGGATGATCCCTTCGCGCGAATCACGATATTTCACCTGCTCGCCGGTAACATACAGCGTATCGCCTTTCGCCTGGATCTGTGGATCGGCAAGTCCAGCATTGTATTTCAACAGCGTTAACTGATTCGCCACCACCGAATGCTGCAAAATGGCATCCTGCGGCTGCGGTTGATATTGCGGGCGGGCGTTATCGTTGTAAGACGGGCGCAGATCGTTAAAGTTGGTGCGCAACGTAACGCCAAACATAAAGGTGTTGCCACGTTCATAGCTAAGGTTAACGTCGGCCCAATCGGTAACGCGATAAATCGCACCGACGTTAAACTTACTTTTTTGCTCCAGCTTCCCGGCAAAATCCTGCTGATAATTATTGCCTTCATACTCCAGTTTCAGGCGCAGCGGTTGCCAGGGCGTCTGGTATTCCACGCCGCCAAACAGTGAGGCAGGACCGTGGAACATCTGGCTACCGTCGATAGATCCCGCCTGTTTGTAGCTGTTATCGCGATAGCAATATTTATCACTGGCTGAACAGAGCGGATTTTTCACATTACCGCTGGTGCCCAAATATCCCCAGCCCAGGCCGAGCGTAAAATCGAACGGCCCCCAGGCTTTGCTGGCAACAAGATATTCCGCATCAAACAGCCCCGTACCGCCGATATCCCGCGCACCAACCGCCACTTGCGGCAGCCAGTAACTCTCTTCCCACAAACGCAGTTTGAGATCGAAGGCTTTATCTTTATACGTTTGATCGCCAGAGAACGCTTCGACGCTGCTGTACTGCCGGGTGCGCACGTCGGTGTAGCGCAGCGTTGTTTCCAGCCACGGGAAGAGTTGCACTGAAGCTGAGTAATAACGGTACTGATCGTTATCGCGATAGTTCAGGCTCAACTCCCCTTCCCGCGCCATGCGTGCGGTGGGCGTTTGTAATAATCCTACGCCACCGAAATCCGACTGCGACGGGCCAATGGGCGCAGGATATGTTTCGCCGTAGCAAGCCATGCTAATGCCCAGCGCCAGTAAGCTAAGCAGATGTCTTTTTTTCATTATTGGGGTATCCGCTGCGTCAGAGTCTGAAGAATGTCGGCGTTAAGGGCATCAGGCGTCTCACTCCAGACGGAGTCCGCGAGGCCAACATAAATAATGCTGCCGGGCATCGGCTCTACGTGACGCTTGTTCCAGTAAGCCACCGGCGCTTTTTGCGTGCGTCCGTCCGGGTAAACCACCCACGCGTAGCTGCGATCCGCACCGCTAAGCAGGTTCTGCCCGGAGAGATAGCTCGCCACGTCGCGACCTGGAGTGAATGGCTGCTTGCCAGGACGGCTGATAAGCCCGAACAGCGTGACCGTGGACGGTGGTGGCCCGACCCACAGCGTGTAGTTGCCCTGCAACGGTGGGTTACCGCGTTCGGCAACGCGGACGATATCAGGATCAAGATTGATTTTTTGCCTGCCCGTCACTTTCAACGCCTGAATTTGCTGGCGTAAGGCGTTAATCGCGGCGGCATCGTCGGCGCTGGAATCTGCAGCCAGTTCTGCCAGCCGTGTCAGCAACGCCTGCTGCTGCCGCAATGCTGCCGCCGTTGCCAGCTCTTCGCTAATCACCGCACCGGGCCACCAGCTGTTTGCCAGCCGCGGTTGGCCTACCAGATCGATTAAATGCTCTGCGCCCGTTAGCGTTTTGGCCTCACTGCTGCCATTGCTGAACACCTTGACGGTTCCTGCCGCGAAGACCGATGACGCTCCCACACTCAAAAGCAACGCGACAAAAGTTTGTTTAATCATTGTTTTGCCGCCTTGATGAGAGTGGTTTTCACCGGGAAATAATCCGCGCCGAGATACTGTTCCGACTGGCGAATTTGCCCTACGCTGTCGATCCAATAGCGGTTATGCCAGCGCGCCTGGTCGGTGGAGACTTCTTCGTCCAGCACGCGAACCGGGGTTTCATCGCTGCCGACTTTGACGGTATCGGTACCATTCCATTTGAAGACTGATCGTGCGGTGGCGTAGCGTACCTGCTTATACTCGGTCCAGCCCATCGTGCGCGTCCAGGTTGCACCATCAATGATTTGTGCGGGTTTAATCAGCGGGTCGGCGGCAAGGTTATTCACTTCAATCAGGTTGTCGCCGCCAAGCAAAGTCTTCACCAGACGACCATGTTGTGTGACGAGAGTGGCTTGATCCTGAGTGACCCATTTTTGTTGTCCGTCTTCAGCGAAGGCCAGCACCACAAACAATTGCGGCCCGCCATTAAGCTGCATGTACTGGCTGGCGTAGGGCATATTTTGAATATCATCGTCCGTCAGCTGTACGCCTGGCGTGCCGAACAGACTGTCCCACAGTGAATTGCCCAGCTCTTTAGTCGTGGCTGAACAGGCCTGTAATAACAGGCAGATAAGAATGAGTGCAGGTCGCTTCACGACTCTTCTCCAGAGGGGCAGAATAACCACACCGGAGTGTGGTTATGGTTAATCCCCTTCATATTTCAAGCCACAGATGCGATGACTCGAATTATTTTGGGGATACATACTTTATTACTGGGTACTGGTGGTTGTGGTTGTGGTGGTCCCGGTATTAGAACCATCACCGCCACCGGTTGCCGCGAGCGCGACACCCACCGCCGAGCTTACGGTGCTGACGCTGGTCGCGGAGGAACTCCCCGCCGAAACCGACGTTGCTGCCGACCCTGCCGCTTCGCCCACCTGTACAGGTGCAGCCCACGCAGAAGTCGCCGCAAGCGCAGATATGGCAAAAATGCCATACAGAACTTTTTTCATAACAATTTCCCTTCATTGAATGAATGGAGATTTACCCAAAAACATTTCGGGCGGGATCGAGTATACACAACTAAAGCATGCGAATTACGGCGCGGGGAATTAGCGATGGTGTTTTAGGATAATTGGAATGAATATCAAATATAAGTTTCAACTTATATTTAAATAACAATAAAAATCATAAACTTAAAATAAAAACAAAAGTAATTAATCTGCGTATTTTCCGAAATAAACAACGATTAAAAATCTATTTTAGGATTAACCTCACGGTATGATTTCCGTTAAATCACAGACAAGGGGATTTATCTGATAAAAAAATGCCGACATAACGTCGGCATTGTTATTAAGGTTATTTAATCAATCGTGCTATGTATTAATTGCCGAATACGATGTACATATCGGCATCGACCTGTAGGCCTGATAAGACGCGACCGCGTCGCATCAGGCATCGGTTGCCGGATGCGGCGTGAACGCCTTATCCGGCCTACATAGCGGCATCAGGCATGAACGATGATTAACCGCGCCACGCTTTATAGCGGTTAATCAGACCATTGGTCGAGCTATCGTGGCTGCTGATTTCTTTATCATCTTTCAGCTCTGGCAGAATACGGTTTGCCAGTTGTTTACCCAGCTCCACGCCCCACTGGTCGAAGGTGAAGATGTTCAGGATCACGCCCTGAGTAAAGATTTTGTGCTCATACAGCGCAATCAACGCCCCCAGGCTGAACGGAGTGATTTCGCGCAGCAGGATGGAGTTGGTCGGGCGGTTACCTTCGAACACTTTGAACGGCACCACGTAGTCAAGCGTTGCCGGATCTTTACCCTGATCGCGATATTCCTGCTCAACCACTTCACGGGATTTACCAAACGCCAGCGCTTCGGTCTGGGCGAAGAAGTTAGACAGCAGTTTCTGGTGGTGATCAGAGAGCGGGTTATGGGTGATAGCCGGGGCGATGAAATCGCACGGTACCATTTTGGTTCCCTGGTGGATCAGCTGGTAGAACGCGTGCTGACCGTTAGTGCCTGGTTCACCCCAGATAATCGGGCCAGTCTGGTAATCCACAACGTTACCGTTACGGTCAACATACTTACCGTTGGACTCCATATTGCCCTGCTGGAAGTACGCCGCGAAACGGTGCATATACTGGTCATACGGCAGAATCGCTTCAGTTTCCGCACCAAAGAAATTGTTGTACCAGATGCCAATCAGCGCCAGCAGTACAGGCAGGTTTTTCTCGGCAGGCGTGGTGGAGAAATGCTTGTCCATCGCGTGTGCGCCAGAAAGCAGTTCAACGAAGTTATCAAAGCCGATGGAGAGAACAATCGACAGGCCAATCGCTGACCACAAAGAGTAACGGCCGCCAACCCAGTCCCAGAACTCGAACATGTTGGCAGTATCAATACCAAACTCGCCAACGGCTTTGGCATTGGTGGAGAGCGCAGCGAAGTGTTTCGCAACGTGTTTTTCATCACCTGCCGCTTTCAGGAACCAGTCACGCGCGCTATGGGCGTTGGTCATGGTTTCCTGAGTGGTGAAGGTTTTAGATGCTACCAGGAACAGCGTGGTTTCCGGGTTTACTTTTTTCAGCACTTCAGCGATGTGAGTCCCATCGACGTTAGAAACAAAGTGCATGTTCAGGTGGTTTTTGTACGGACGCAGTGCTTCGGTCACCATGTATGGGCCGAGGTCAGAACCGCCGATCCCGATGTTCACTACGTCAGTGATTGCTTTGCCGGTATAACCTTTCCACTCACCGGAAATAATCGCTTCTGAGAAGGTTTTCATCTTCTCCAGCACCGCGTTGACTTCCGGCATTACGTCTTTGCCATCAACCAAAATCGGGGTATTGCTACGGTTACGCAGCGCTACGTGCAGCACGGCGCGGTTTTCAGTGCGGTTGATCTTCTCGCCAGAGAACATCGACTTAATCGCGCCCGCCAGATCGCACTCTTTCGCCAGATCCTGTAATTTCGCCAGCGTCTCTTCGGTGATGCGGTTTTTGGAGTAATCCACCAGCATCTGATCGTCGAATGTTGCGGAGAACTTAGAAAAACGATCGCCGTCTTTAGCAAAAAGATCGGCGATCGTAACGTCTTTCATTTCATCGAAGTGTTTCTGTAGTGCCTGCCAGGCAGCGGTCTGCGTTGGATTGATGTTTTTCATTAGCAATACTCTTCTGATTTTGAGAATTGTGACTTTGGAAGATTGTAGCGCCAGTCACAGAAAAATGTGATGGTTTTTAGTGCCATTGCCCTGGTCTGCATCAAACGCAGGTGAAAAGACCCGAAAAGTATAGCTGCTGTCGCGCCCTTCCGGCGTGGCGAAATGTTGGTCAAAAAGGGGGAAAAAGGAGCATAAAATATGGGCCTGTTATAAGTCCTGTTTCTGAGGGGTACCCCCCCATGAAAAATCCGCATAATCCCAGCATTGACAGGACCTCCCCCGCATTTTATTTATAGGGCCGTATTTTGCGCCTGCACCTGTTCTCGCTTCATTCTTGTGCCAAGGTCGCTCTATTCATTCCCTGACACGAGGTTGTTATGACGAGTTTTGTGGTCGCCAAGTTTGGCGGCACCAGTGTGGCAGACTACGATGCCATGAACCGCAGCGCCGATGTGGTGCTGGCCGATCCGAATACCCGCCTGGTGGTGCTTTCCGCCTCAGCCGGCGTGACGAACCTGCTGGTTTCCCTGTCTGAAGGACTGGAAGCGACCGAGCGTTTCGTGAAGCTGGATGCACTGCGCAAAATTCAGTTCGACATTCTCGAGCGTCTGCAAAACCCGAACGTCATTCGTGAGGAAGTGGAACGCCTGCTGGAAAATATCACCACCCTGGCAGAAGCCGCGTCGCTGGCCACCTCCAGCGCACTGACCGATGAACTGGTCAGCCACGGCGAACTGATGTCCACACTGCTGTTCGTTGAGATCATGCGCGAGCGCAATATTCAGGCGCAGTGGTTCGACGTGCGTAAAGTGATGCGCACCAGCGACCGCTTTGGCCGCGCCGAGCCGGACGTGGAAGCCCTGGCTGAGCTGACTAACCAGCAGCTTGCCCCGCGCCTGGATGAAGGCATAGTGATCACCCAGGGCTTTATCGGCAGCGAAGCCAAAGGGCGCACAACCACGCTGGGCCGTGGCGGCAGCGACTACACCGCCGCCCTGCTGGGTGAAGCCCTGCACGCCACCCGCGTGGATATCTGGACGGACGTGCCGGGTATCTACACCACCGACCCACGCGTGGTCTCTGCGGCAAAACGTATTGACGTGATCGCCTTTGAAGAAGCGGCTGAAATGGCGACTTTCGGCGCGAAAGTGCTGCACCCGGCCACGCTGCTGCCCGCCGTGCGCAGCGACATTCCGGTCTTCGTTGGCTCCAGTAAAGATCCAAAGGCGGGCGGGACGCTGGTCTGCAAGAAAACCGAGAACCCACCGCTGTTCCGCGCGCTGGCCCTGCGTCGTAAGCAGACGCTGGTTACCCTGCACAGCCATAATATGCTGCACTCCCGTGGATTTCTGGCGGAAGTGTTTGGCATCCTGGCGCGCCACAATATCTCCGTGGACCTGATCACCACGTCAGAAGTCAGCATCGCGCTGACGCTCGACACCACCGGCTCCACCTCTACCGGCGACACCCTGCTGACGCAGTCGCTGCTGATTGAGCTTTCCGAGTTGTGCCGCGTGGAGGTGGAAGAAGATCTGGCGCTGGTTGCCATCATCGGTAATAAGCTGTCGCGCGCGTGCGGCGTGGGCAAAGAGGTGTTCGGCGTGCTCGACCCGTTCAATATCCGCATGATTTGCTACGGCGCGTCCAGCTACAACCTCTGCTTCCTGGTCCCTGCCGATCAGGCCGAGCAGGTCGTGCAGAAACTTCATCAGAATTTGTTTGAATAAAATTCGTTAGCACGATAAACAATATCAATAAGCCGGGCACAGACCCGGCTTTTTTATAACAAAACAACACGACAATACTGCAAGGAATTCACTATGCTCTCCGCTATCACCCGGCTGTTCCCGTTATGGGCGCTGCTGCTCTCTGTACTCGCGTATTACACTCCTGCCACGTTCACGGGCATTGGTCCGTGGGTCACCACGCTGCTGATGCTGATTATGTTCGGCATGGGCGTGCATCTGAAAATTGACGATTTCAAACGCGTGCTGTCTCGCCCGGCACCGGTTGCCGCAGGGATTTTCCTGCACTACCTGGTGATGCCGCTCGCGGCATGGCTGCTGGCGATGGCCTTTAAGATGCCGCCCGACCTTTCCGCCGGGATGGTGCTGGTGGGGAGCGTCGCCAGCGGTACGGCATCTAACGTCATGATCTATCTGGCGAAAGGCGACGTGGCGCTCTCCGTCACCATCTCGTCGGTTTCCACGCTGGTGGGCGTGATTGCCACGCCGCTGTTAACCCGCCTGTATGTGGACGCGCATATCCAGGTGGACGTGATGGGCATGCTGCTCAGCATCCTGCAAATCGTGGTGATCCCGATTGCGCTGGGGCTGGTGATCCACCATCTCTTCCCGCGGGTGGTGAAAGCGGTTGAGCCGTATCTGCCCGCGTTTTCGATGGTCTGCATTCTGGCCATTATCAGCGCCGTGGTAGCCGGTTCCGCATCGCACATCGCTTCGGTGGGCTTTGCGGTGATCGTCGCGGTTGTGCTGCATAACACTATTGGTCTGCTGGGCGGTTACTGGGGCGGAAAGCTGTTTGGCTTTGACGAATCCACCTGCCGCACGCTGGCGATCGAAGTGGGGATGCAGAACTCCGGCCTGGCAGCGGCGCTGGGTAAAATTTACTTCTCACCGCTGGCAGCGCTGCCGGGGGCGCTGTTCTCTGTCTGGCACAACCTGTCCGGTTCGCTGTTAGCTGGATACTGGTCCGGTAAGCCGATTGATGACCAACCGAAAAAAGATGCGGTGAAACAGGGTTAATTGACCCGGCTTGCTTTACACTGAAGCCTCCCCATCAGGAGGCTTCAGCAATGGCTACACCACGTTTGACCCAGAAAGACATGACCGAAGCCGAGCAGCGCGAACTGAAAACGCTACTCGACCGCGCCCGTATCGCGCATGGCCGCACGCTGACGAACGCCGAAACCAATCAGGTTAAAAAAGAGTACATCGATAAACTGATGGCGCAACGTGATGCCGCGGCGAAAAAAGCCCGCAAGCTGAAAAAAGAGCAGGCTTATAAACCCGATGCAGAGGCGACTTTTTCCTTGTCCGCCAGCACATCAACCCGTGGAAGGCGCTAATCAGCGCCCTTTCTTTTTGCGCCCCGGCTGGGTAAAGCGTTTTCCGTTGCCCGGCTTGCCCCGCCCTTTCTCTTCCGCCTGCGGTGCCTTCACCACCGGACGCTTAATCGCCTGCGTTTTCGGTTTGGCTTTAGCTTTCGGCTTCGCTTCGGACGAGGAGTTCTCGATAAGTTTGAACAGCTCGATCAGCTCGTCATCCGTTAAGTCACGCCACTCGCCCAGCGGGATCCCAGACAGGCTGACGTTCATGATGCGCGTGCGTTCCAGCTTCGTCACTTCATAACCGAAGTACTCGCACATGCGGCGGATCTGGCGATTCAGGCCCTGCACCAGCGTGATACGAAACGCAAACGGCGCCTCTTTTCTGACTTTACACTTCTTCGTCACGGTGCCCAGAATCGGCACGCCTGCGCCCATTCCCCGGATGAACTCATCCGTGACCGGCTTGTTCACCGTAACAATGTACTCTTTCTCATGGTCGTTACCGGCACGCAGAATTTTGTTCACCAGATCGCCGTGATTAGTCAGGAAAATTAACCCCTGAGAGTCCTTATCCAGACGGCCAATCGGGAAGATACGGCTGCTGTGGTTCACGAAATCAACAATGTTGTCCCGCTCGCCATCTTCCGTGGTGCTGACAATCCCAACCGGCTTGTTCAACGCGATAAACACCAGGTCTTCAGCATCACGCGGTTCGATGACCTGACCATTCACTTTCACCACATCGCCAGGCACCACCTGGTCACCGATGGTGGCGCGCTTGCCGTTAAGAAACACGTTACCTTGTTCAATGTAACGGTCAGCCTCGCGACGTGAGCAGATCCCGCTCTCGCTAATGTATTTGTTTAATCGGGTTGATTGAGTTGGCAGCATAGTTTCTCCTGTGAAGGGCGAAATATACCTTACCTTGCGCCTGACAAAAAAGTCCTAGTAACCGCTGATCAGAAAATCGAGTGCATCCCGCAATGAAGCACTGCTGTTAGTAAGATCGGCAACGCGTTCACCTAACTCTTTTGAAGAGATGCCTGACAGCATATGCATCATGACAACGCAAGACTTACCCGCGATTTCAACGACAGGGCACACTTTCGCAGGCGGACGAATGCCGCCCAACTGGCTTAATTCAACGGCGGGAGCAACCAGTACATGTTTCATCACATTAGCAACAGGATGCTGCATGTTAATAAGCCATGGATATGCTTTTTTCCCATTACCTTCATTCGCATAAGCAAAATATTGCTCCATTAGAATGACCTCTGAAAGTCACTAAAGGAGCCGTTTTCATCAACCCACTGGTTAATGGCCTCTATAGACGCTTTATTTTCTGCTAACCACTCTGCGCGCTGATGCGCACGAAACTGCTCCTGTAGAGCGGCCGTGAGTACAGCAGAGAGATTGAGCTTAAGACGTCGCGCTTCTTCAAGAATTTCTGGTGCTAACGAAACATTGACTGATTTTTTAATGCCATTAGTAGTGCGCATGATAACCCCCATTGGAATGCGCATGAATTGGCGAAGTGTAGCGTAATAAACGAGCATTTTCTATTCCCTTAAAAATGTAAGGCCTTAAGAATGAATTGCTCTTTAGAAGGTGTCACGCCTCACAAAAGGGTTTTGCGAGGCGCTTTCAGAGATTAATACTCGTCCCGTCCTTCATCTTCATCCGGCTGTTCCAGCACACTGTAAGCCACCGAACAAAACAGCGAGTTCAGGCGCTGCATATCTCCCAGTAAGCCTAAATGTAGCGAACTGGTTTCAATGCTCTGCACGTTTTGCTGATGCAGGCGATCGACGTGGGCGTGGGAATAGCGGCGATTAAGAATGCGAAAGCGATGCTTACTACGGCGCAAACGACGAGCGCTGGTGACATCGCCAGAGAAGAACACCGACATTGCCAGTTTTAAATTACTGAGCAATTGCTCATAGAGCGCATCCAGTTCCTTCAAGCCATCAAGCGAAAATGCCCGCCGTGCTGCCAGCGATTTATCAGCAATTTCACTCCCCATGCGCTCGACGATATCGGAAGCCTGTTCAAGGTTGAGCGACATTTCAATAATCTCCGCCCAGCGACGCGACTCTTCTTCTGCCAGTTCCTCTTTTGGCATCCGCGCCAGATACAGCTTAATGGCGGTATAGAGAACGTTGATATCATCTGCCAGCTTACGCAGCTCTTTCTCCTGCCGTGGCTCGCCGTGCATCACTTTATTCAGCCCTTCCATCATCTGTTCCATGGCGTCGCCAATGCGCAGGGTTTCGCGCGCGGCGTTCGCCAGAGCAAGCGTGGGCGTATCCAGCGCGCTGACATCCAGATGTTTAGGCCGTAGCTGGGTATCCAGTTCCGGTTCATCGCGAATAATCGTTTTGCAAAACCGTGCCATCGGGTCAACAAATGGCAGCATGACCAGGCAACGTACAAGGTTGTAGAAGACGTGGAAATAGATCACCAGTTCCGCTTTTGGCAATGACAACTTCCCCATTGTCTCTGCCAGCAAATGGACAAACGGCAGGATAATCAGGCTACCCACCAGCTTAAACAGCAGACTACCCAGCGCGACACGGCGGGCTGCGGCATTGGCGGCACTGTTGTTGAGCATCGCCAGCAGGCCGGAACCGAGGTTAGCACCAATCACCAGACAGAGCGCCACGGGGAAGGAGATAATGCCTGCGGCGGTCAGAGTCGCAGTCAGCAATACAGCAGCAAGGCTGGAGTAGCTGATAATGGCGAACATCGCGCCAATCAGCGCATCCAGCAGAATATCGCCGGTCAGCGAGGCAAAGATCACCTGAACGCCGTTTGCCTGGGTGATCGGCGTTACGGCCTGCACAATCAACTCCAGCGCTAGCAAAATCAGCCCAAGACCAATACCGACGCGGCCCAGTTGCCCGGCGCGTGACTGTTTGCGTCCGAGGAAAAAAATCACGCCGATAAAAATAAGTAACGGTGACAGCCAGGATAAGTCGAAGGTGAGAATACGCGCCATTAGCGCCGTCCCGACATCTGCACCCAGCACAATGACCAGAGCCGGTGCGAGGGCTACCAGATCCTGAGCGACAAACGAGGTCACCAGCATGGTGGTGGCATTACTGCTCTGTACCAGTGCGGTAACGCCGATCCCCGCGCAAAAGGCGAGCGGCTTTTTTTCGACGCTCCGGCTAAGGACAGTACGCAAACGCGCGCCGAAGACGCGCATTACGCCGGTTCGAACAATATGAGTCCCCCAGACCAGCAGGGCGACGGCAGAAAGCAGGTGAAGCAGCGTTAACACGAGTTCAGGTTCTCCTTATCGTTATATGTTCCTGAAGCAATTGAATGACCAAAGGACCGGAAACACGCTGACTGGCATCTTTACTGTGCCTTTTGACATTCGTTTTTCCGGCTAAGATTATTCCAGCCTGTTTCCAGTATAAGTGTTTCATATTAATAAAGAGACAGGGCACTCATTGAGCGCCCTGTTTGTTGTAAGGAAAAGTGACAGATTTGTGAATCAGTCCGCGTCATACCCCAGATTCGGTGCCAGCCAGCGCTCAACTTCGGTAACGCTCATACCTTTACGGCGGGCATAATCTTCAACCTGATCGCGCTGAATTTGTGCTACAGCGTAGTACTTGCTGTCCGGGTGGCTGAAGTACCAACCCGAAACCGATGCACCGGGCCACATGGCGAAAGATTCTGTGAGTTTCATGCCAGTGTGTTTTTCCACTTCCAGCAGCTCCCAGATGGTGGCTTTTTCCGTATGTTCCGGGCAGGCCGGATAGCCCGGTGCCGGACGGATGCCCTGGTAGTTTTCGCGGATCAGCTCTTCGTTGCTGAGGTTCTCGTTCGGCGCATAGCCCCAGTAGACTTTACGCACACGCTCATGGAGATACTCCGCAAAGGCTTCGGCTAAACGGTCGGCAAGCGCTTTCACCATGATTTTGTTGTAATCATCGTGCTGCGCTTCAAAGGCATCAGCCAGTGCGTCCTCTTCCAGCCCGCCAGTCACGGCAAATGCGCCGATGTAATCTGCTTTACCAGAAAGCTTCGGCGCAACGAAGTCAGCGAGACAGTAGTTAGCGAAGCCTGTTTTTTCGGTCTGTTGACGCAGATGGTGGCTGACGTTGATCACATGGGTACGCGTTTCGTCACGGTAGATTTCAATGTCATCGCCCACACGGTTTGCCGGGAACAGGCCCACCACGCCACGCGGATTCAGCGTTTTCTCGGCGCTTAATTTATCCAGCATGTCGTTGGCGTCTTTAAACAGCCGCTGCGCCTCAACGCCCACCACTTCATCTTCCAGAATGCGCGGATACTTCCCGGCCAGCGACCAGGTCATAAAGAACGGTGTCCAGTCGATGTAATTACGCAGCGTTTCGATGCTGGCTTCGACTTCCTGCACGCCGAGACGGTGCGCCACCGGCGGCGTGTAAGCCTGCCAGTCAAAAGCGAAATCGTTATCGCGCGCCGCTTCCAGCGTGACCGGTGGTGTGCGCGGTTTCTTGCGCCCGTGCTGAATACGTACGGTTTCGTACTCCTTGCGGGTACGAGCGACAAAATCATCACGCTGGGTATCGGAAAGCAGCGCCGCCACCACACCAACGGTACGCGAGGCATTCTGCACATACACCGTCGGGCCGCTGTAGTTCTGCTCGATTTTCACCGCCGTGTGCGCTTTTGAGGTCGTCGCGCCGCCAATCAGTAACGGAATAGTGAAGCCCTGACGCTCCATCTCTTTCGCCACGTTAACCATCTCGTCCAGCGACGGCGTGATAAGCCCCGAAAGGCCAATCAGATCAGCATTCACTTCTTTAGCGGTACGGAGAATTTTTTCCGCAGGCACCATAACGCCGAGATCGACAATTTCGTAGTTGTTACATTGCAGCACCACACCAACGATATTTTTACCGATGTCGTGGACGTCGCCCTTCACGGTGGCGATCACCATCTTGCCGTTGGTTTTGCCCTGCTCTTTGCTGGCTTCAATAAACGGTTCGAGGTAGGCCACCGCCTGTTTCATGACGCGCGCCGATTTGACCACCTGTGGCAGGAACATTTTCCCTTCGCCAAACAGGTCGCCGACCACATTCATGCCGTCCATCAACGGGCCTTCAATCACTTCAATCGGGCGCGTAGCCTGCTGGCGGGCTTCTTCGGTATCCTGCTCGATAAACTCGGTAATGCCTTTGACCAGCGAGTATTCCAGACGTTTATTCACTTCCCACGAGCGCCACTCCGCCTGCTGGGCGTTGGCGGTGTCGTCGGTTTTGCTGCCGCGATATTTCTCGGCAAGCTCCAGTAAACGCTCGGTGCCATCGTCGCGACGATTAAGAATCACATCTTCCACCGCGTCGCGCAGTTCAGCGGGTAGGTCGTCGTAAATCGCCAGTTGCCCGGCGTTGACGATCCCCATATCCATGCCATTGCGAATAGCGTAGTAGAGGAACACTGCGTGAATGGCTTCGCGCACCGGATCGTTGCCACGGAACGAGAAAGAAACGTTAGATACGCCGCCGGAAATCAGCGCGTGCGGCAGTTCGCGTTTGATGTCTTCACACGCGCCGATAAAGTCCTGCGCGTAGTTGTTGTGCTCTTCAATGCCAGTTGCGACCGCGAAGATGTTTGGGTCGAAGATGATATCTTCTGGCGGGAAGCCAACCTCTTCGGTGAGGATTTTGTACGCCCGACGGCAAATCTCGATTTTCCGTGCGCGAGTATCGGCCTGTCCCTGTTCGTCAAAGGCCATTACCACCACTGCCGCACCGTAGCGACGCAACAATTTCGCGTGATGGATAAAGGCATCGACGCCCTCTTTCATCGAGATAGAGTTAACAATGCCTTTGCCCTGGATACACTTCAGACCTTTTTCAATGACGTCCCATTTTGAGGAGTCGATCATAATCGGCACGCGAGCGATATCCGGTTCACCGGCAATCAGATTGAGAAAACGCACCATCGCCGCTTCGGCATCGAGCATCCCTTCATCCATGTTGATATCGATAATCTGCGCGCCGTTTTCCACCTGTTGACGCGCGACATCCAACGCCTCGCTGTATTTCTCTTCTTTGATCAGGCGCTTGAACTTAGCGGAACCAGTGACGTTGGTGCGTTCACCCACGTTCACAAACAGGCTATCTTCGCCAATGTTCAGCGGCTCCAGGCCGGACAAACGGCAGGCTACGGGAATTTCCGGCAGTTTGCGCGGCGCTAATCCTTCTACTGCACGACTCATCGCTGCAATATGTTGTGGCGTGGTGCCACAGCAGCCGCCGACGATATTGAGAAAACCCGCTTGCGCCCATTCACGTATCTGTTTTGCCATCGTGTCGGCGTCGAGATCGTACTCACCAAAGGCGTTGGGTAGCCCGGCGTTCGGGTGCGCGGTGACGTAGCATTCCGCAATCCGTGACAGCTCCTGCACGTACTGGCGCAGTTCATCGGGCCCCAGCGCACAGTTCAGGCCAAAGGTCAGAGCTTCGGCGTGGCGCAATGAGTTGTAAAATGCTTCGGTGGTCTGCCCGGAGAGCGTGCGCCCGGAGGCGTCGGTGATGGTGCCGGAGATCATAATCGGCAGCTCAACGCCCAGCGCTTCAAACTCCGTTTTCACCGCAAAAACCGCCGCTTTGGCGTTAAGGGTGTCGAAAACGGTTTCAATCAGGATCAGATCCGCGCCACCTTCCACCAGCGCTTTGGTGGACTCTCGATAAGCCGCCACCAGCCCGTCAAAAGTGATATTACGAAATGCCGGATCATTTACGTCCGGAGAAATAGACGCCGTGCGGTTGGTCGGGCCGAGAACACCGGCAACGTAGCGCGGTTTCTCCGGCGTGCGCGCGGTCCACTCATCAGCACAAGCTCGCGCCAGTTTCGCCGCCGCAAAGTTGATTTCCGCCGACAGGGATTCCATCTGGTAATCCGCCATCGCAATGGTCGTGGAGTTGAAGGTGTTGGTTTCGATGATATCCGCGCCCGCTTCAAAGTAGGCGTTGTGGATAGCGGCGATCACTTCCGGTTTGCTGAGCACCAGCAGGTCGTTGTTGCCTTTGAGATCGCATGGCCAGTCGGCAAAGCGTTCACCACGAAAATCGGCTTCGTTCAGTCGATAGCTCTGGATCATGGTGCCCATACCGCCGTCCAGCACCAGAATACGTTCATTTAACTGCGCACGCAGTTGTTCCACTTTGCTGCTCACACTTGCTCCCGACACGCTCAACCCAGATTTAATAAAAATTCAACAAACCATACTGGCATAAACGCATCTGTGGTAAAAGCGACCACCACGCAACATGAGATTTGTTCAACATTAACTCATCGGATCAGTTCAGCAACTATTGCATTAGCTAACAATAAAAATGAAAATAATTTCCACGATACAGAAAAAGGAGGCTGTCATGGTCGCACCCATTCCCGCGAAACGCGGCAGAAAACCCGCCGTTGCCACCGCACCAGCGACTGGACAGGTTCAGTCTTTAACGCGTGGCCTGAAATTACTGGAGTGGATTGCCGAATCCAATGGCAGTGTGGCACTCACAGAGCTGGCGCAACAAGCCGGGTTACCCAATTCCACGACCCACCGCCTGCTAACCACGATGCAACAGCAGGGTTTCGTGCGTCAGGTCGGCGAACTGGGACATTGGGCAATCGGCGCACATGCCTTTATGGTCGGCAGCAGCTTTCTCCAGAGCCGTAATTTGTTAGCGATTGTTCACCCTATCCTGCGCAATTTAATGGAAGAGTCTGGCGAAACGGTCAATATGGCGGTGCTTGATCAAAGCGATCACGAAGCGATTATTATCGACCAGGTACAGTGTACGCATCTGATGCGAATGTCCGCGCCTATCGGCGGTAAATTGCCGATGCACGCTTCCGGTGCGGGTAAAGCCTTTTTAGCCCAACTGAGCGAAGAACAGGTGACGAAGCTGCTGCACCGCAAAGGGTTACATGCCTATACCCACGCAACGCTGGTGTCTCCTGTGCATTTAAAAGAAGATCTCGCCCAAACGCGCAAACGGGGTTATTCATTTGACGATGAGGAACATGCACTGGGGCTACGTTGCCTTGCAGCGTGTATTTTCGATGAGCACCGCGAACCGTTTGCCGCAATTTCAATTTCCGGACCGATTTCACGTATTACCGATGACCGCGTGACCGAGTTTGGCGCGATGGTGATTAAAGCGGCGAAGGAAGTGACGCTGGCGTACGGTGGAATTCGTTAAACGTGCATTGCCGCCTGATGCCCTCACCCCGGCCCTCTCCCACAGGGAGAGGGAGAAAAGCGGATGCAAAACCGCTGCTTGCGGCGGTAAGCATAGACATCTTCCACGTGCCCATTTTTGATCCGCGTTTGCAGCCCGCGCCAGTAGCTGGCGCGGAACAGGTCGGCGTGCATCTCTTCAAACAGCGGACCAATACGCGGGTCGGCGCATAGCCAGTGGCGAAACTCTTCCGGGAAAACATCGCCCGGCGAGACGCTGTACCACGGTTCGCTGGCAAGTTCGTCTTCCGGATAGCGCGGCGGCGGGATGTCGCGGAAATTCACTTCCGTCATGTAGCAAATTTCATCGTAATCATAAAAAACCACACGCCCGTGACGGGTGACACCGAAGTTTTTAAACAGCATGTCGCCAGGAAAAATGTTAGCAGCGGCAAGCTGGCGAATAGCGTTACCGTATTCTTCAATGGCGTCGCGCAACTGCTGACCTTCCACTTGTTCCAGCCAGATATTGAGCGGCACCATCCGCCGCTCGATATAGAGATGGCGAATTACAATCTGCTCACCAAGATCGGTGATTTTTTCCGCTGCTTCCTGGAGCAGTAATTCCATTAATGCCGGGGAAATATGCCGCTTCTCCAGCACAAAGTTTTCAAACTCCTGGGTGTCCGCCATTCGGCCCACACGGTCGTGCTCTTTCACCAGTTGATAGCAGGCACGAACGTGAGCGGCAGACATCTCTTTCTGCGGCGCGAACCTGTCTTTGATGACTTTGAATACCCGATCAAAGCCCGGCAGCGTAAATACCAACATCACCATTCCACGAATACCCGGCGCTTCAATGAACTGCTCATTACAGCCCTGTAGATAAACGAGATATTCGCGGTAGCTTTCGGTTTTGGCGTGCTTCTGGCAGCCGATAGCCATATACAATTCAGCGGTGGTTTTACCCGGCAGAATTTCCCGTAGCCACTCGACCAACGCTGCGGGCAGCGGCGCGTAAACCATAAAATAAGAACGCGCGAAGCCAAAGACGATGCTCGCTTCGGCGGTGGTCGTCAGACAGGTATCAATAAATAACTCGCCATCGTCCGTCTGGTGGATCGGCAGCAAAAAGGGCAATGTGCCGGAAGACGTGATCAGTTTGCCCACCAGCCAGGCGGCTTTATTGCGGTAAAACAGTTCGTTCGCCACCTGTAAATGACTTTCCGCGAGGTTGTCTGTCCCCAGCGTTTCCGTCAGATGGCGAATGATGTAATGAATGTCACGGCTTTTATTCTGCCAACGCAGACGCAGCGGCAGGTCGCTGATAACGCGCATCAGCAGAGATTCCCAGCCGTGATCGGGGTGAAAGTCTTTCGCCAGCGGGCGCGGAATAGTACGAAAACGGCGCTCTGGCTGGGAGCTAAGATAAAAAGCCGCTCGGGAGTAAGCGAGCGGTGGTCAAATAACCGACAGTACACGGAGTTAAAAAAGCTCTCCGCAATCTCGAAGCGCGGGTAATCCGGCAACAGCCGCGTGTAATGCTCTTTAACGCGCAGTAAAAATGCCGCGTCCGTACTTTGGCCGTTAGTAATGCAGCGCAGTTGCTCCACGACCAGACCAACGTGATGATCGTAAAGATGGATACGGTTTTTCATCGCCTGCTGGACAGCATGCCAGTCGGCCTGTCGAAACGCTGCTGCGCCCCGGAAGTCACTTCGAGGAATCGACCATACTGAGCGTCGAAGCCTTGCAAAATGGTTTGAGCAATCAGTAATTCCAGGCCACGCGGCATTTAGCGCCCCTCATCAGGAGCAGAGAATTGCCGGATGCGGCGTAAATGCCTTATCCGGCCTACGTTCGGCAACGTTGTAGGCATGATAAGACGCGCAAGCGTCGCATCAGGCATCGTGCACCGATTGCCGGATGCGGCGTGAACGCCTTATCCGGCCTACGTTCGGCAACGGCTGTAGGCATGATAAGACGCGCAAGCGTCGCATCAGGCATCGTGCACCGATTGCCGGATGCGGCGTGAACGCCTTATCCGGCCTACAGTCAGCAACGGTTGTTGTTGCTTAGAACTGCGATTCTTCGGTGGAGCCGGTCAGCGCTGTAACCGCCCTGAATAATAGTCGTCACTTTATCGAAGTAACCTGTACCCACTTCCTGCTGGTGAGATACGAAGGTATAGCCATCTTTCGCGGCGGCAAATTCCGGCTGCTGCACTTTCTCAACGTAGTGCTTCATACCCTCGCCCTGGGCATAGGCGTTTGCCAGGTCAAACATGTTGAACCACATGCTGTGGATACCTGCCAGGGTGATGAACTGGAACTTGTAGCCCATATCCGACAGCTGCTGCTGGAAGCTGGCAATAGTTTTGTCGTCGAGGTTTTTCTGCCAGTTGAACGACGGCGAGCAGTTATAAGCCAGCAGTTTGCCCGGATATTTCGCGTGGATAGCTTGTGCAAAGCGACGCGCCAGTTCCAGATCCGGCGTGGAGGTTTCACACCAGACCAGGTCAGCATATGGCGCATACGCCAGGCCACGGCTGATCGCTTGCTCAATGCCCGCATGAGTACGGAAGAAGCCTTCACTGGTACGCTCGCCAGTAATAAATTCACTGTCATACGGGTCGCAATCGGAGGTAATCAGATCCGCCGCATCGGCATCGGTACGAGCAACCAGCAGGGTTGGAACGCCCGTCACGTCAGCTGCAAGACGCGCCGCGACCAGTTTCTGAATAGCTTCCTGAGTTGGCACCAAAACTTTGCCGCCCATGTGACCGCATTTCTTCACTGACGCCAGCTGATCTTCGAAGTGAACTGCCGCTGCACCGGCTTCAATCATCGCTTTCATCAGTTCAAAGGCATTCAGGACACCGCCAAAACCGGCTTCCGCATCGGCAACGATCGGCAGGAAGTAATCGACATAGCGCGGATCGCCCGGCTCAATGCCTGCGGACCATTGGATCTGATCGGCACGACGGAAGGTGTTGTTGATCCGCTCCACCACAGCTGGCACCGAGTTTGCCGGATAGAGCGACTGATCCGGATACATGCTGGCCGCCAGGTTAGCGTCCGCCGCTACCTGCCATCCCGACAGATAGACTGCTTCAATACCCGCTTTCGCCTGTTGCAGCGCCTGACCGCCAGTCAGTGCACCGAGGCTGTTGATGTAGCCTTTTTTCGACTCGCCATGCAGCAGACGCCACATTTTCGCCGCGCCCAGTTGCGCCAGGGTGCATTCAGGATTGACTGAACCGCGTAATTTCACCACATCTTCCGCGCTGTATGGGCGAGTAATGCCTTCCCAACGCGGTTGAGTCCACTCTTTCTGTAATTCTTCAATTTGTTGTGTACGGGTTTTCATGTGCAGATGCTCCATAGTTATGTGGTGGTTTACGCTAACAGGCGGTAGCCTGGCAGGGTCAGGAAATCAATTAACTCATCGGAAGTGGTGATCTGTTCCATCAAGCGTGCGGCATCGTCAAAACGCCCCTGGGAGAAACGTTCTTCGCCCAGTTCGCTGGCAATGACTTTCATCTCTTCGCCCAGCATCTGGCGGAACAAGGCTTTGGTCACCGGTTTGCCATTGCTCAACGTTTTTTGATGATGGATCCACTGCCAGATCGAGGTACGGGAAATTTCAGCCGTCGCCGCATCTTCCATCAGGCCATAAATCGGCACACAGCCGTTGCCAGAGATCCACGCTTCGATGTACTGCACAGCCACGCGAATGTTGGCGCGCATACCTTCTTCGGTGCGTTCACCATCACAAGGTGCCAGCAGCTGATCGGCAGTAATCGGCGCGTCTTGTTCGCGCATCACTTCAAGCTGATTTTTACGGGAGCCGAGAATGTCGTTGAATACCGCCATTGCCGTGTCCGCAAGGCCTGGGTGAGCGATCCATGTGCCATCGTGACCGTTATTGGCTTCCAGCGATTTATCCGCTTTTACTTTGTTGAGCACCTGGTTATTGTGCTCTTCATCTTTGCTCGGAATAAACGCCGCCATGCCGCCCATCGCAAAAGCACCGCGTTTATGGCAGGTTTTAATCAACAGGCGTGAGTAAGCATTCAGGAATGGTTTATCCATCGTCACTGCCTGTCTGTCTGGCAGGACGCGATCGGGATAGTTTTTCAACGTTTTGATATAGCTGAAGATGTAATCCCAACGACCGCAGTTCAGACCAACAATATGGTCACGCAGCGCGTGAAGGATTTCATCCATCTGGAACACGGCGGGCAGCGTTTCAATCAGCAACGTCGCCTTGATGGTGCCGCGCGGCAGATTAAAGCGATCTTCTGCATAGCTGAAGACTTCGCTCCACCAGGCCGCTTCCTGCCAGGACTGGGTTTTCGGCAGATAGAAATAGGGACCACTGCCCTTTGCCAACAGTGCCTGATAGTTGTGGAAGAAATAGAGCGCAAAATCAAACAGGCTGCCGGGGATTGCCTCACCACGCCAGGTGACATGTTTTTCCGGCAAGTGCAGACCGCGTACCCGACAAATCAAAACCGCTGGATTGGGCTTGAGCTGGTAAATTTTGCCTGCTTCATTAGTGTAACTGATGGTGCCGTTAACCGCATCACGCAGGTTAATTTGCCCGTCGATCACTTTGTTCCAGTCTGGTGCCAGTGAATCTTCGAAATCGGCCATAAAGACTTTCACATTGGCGTTGAGCGCGTTGATCACCATCTTGCGCTCTACCGGGCCAGTTATCTCTACGCGGCGGTCTTCTAAGTCCGCAGGAATCCCGCGAATTTTCCAATCAGCATCGCGAATGGAAGCTGTTTCCGAAATAAAATCAGGCAACGTTCCGTTATCAATATCTTGCTGCTGCTGAATGCGCGCTGCCAGAAGTTTATTGCGTTGTGGCGTAAAATGCGTCACCAGCTCAGTCAGAAATTCTACCGCTTCGGCAGTAAGAATTTGCTTCTCCTGCTCGCCATACGGCCTTGTGAAAGCCAGTTCATCGGTTGTTGTTGCCTGTTCAGTCATCGTGCAGCTCCTCGTCATGGATCCGAAAACTTCCCCACTGTGAACGAAGGATCGTTGTGCGCTTTTCGTTCAGCACAACTAAGACTACTCATTTAAAATGCAAAATCAAAAACAATTTCCATTTTAATTAAAAATACTTGATAACTTGTTGATAACAATATGAATAAAATTTATTCACCTGCTGAGGTACGTTTCGGAAATAAAAAAGGCACCCGAAGGTGCCTGAGGTAAGGTGCTGAATCGCTTAACGATCGACTATCACAGAAGATTAATCCAGCGTTGGATTCATGTGCCGTAGATCGTATGGCGTGATCTGGTAGACGTAATAGTTGAGCCAGTTGGTAAACAGTAAATTACCGTGACTACGCCAGCTCGCTCGCGGTGTATTTTGCGGATCATTGTGCGGGAAATAGTTATACGGTACATCCGGGTCTAGTCCGGCTTCCACATCGCGGAAAAATTCCTGCGCCAGCGTTTGCGCATCATATTCGGGATGGCCCGTCACAAAGGCAATGCGCTTATCTTTACTGGCAAACAGATATGCATCCCCTTCTTCCGTCTCTGCCAGAATTTCCAGATCGGTGTAATCACGAATCAACGCTGCCGGAAAGTCAGCATAGCGCGAATGCGGTGCCAGGAATGAATCATCAAAGCCACGCGTCAGAAGCGCATGAGGATGGAGAATATGATGCTCGTAAACGCCAGAGAGTTTGTCGGTGCGAGTTTGCTTAGGAATGCCGTAGAGGATATTGAGCGCGGCCTGTACCGCCCAGCAGACAAACAGCGTCGAGGTGACGTGATCTTTCGACCACTCCAGCACCTGTTTGATCTGCGGCCAGTAAGCGACATCATTAAACTCCACCAGGCCCAGCGGCGCACCAGTTACAATCAAACCGTCAAAGTTCTGATCCTGAATATCTTCAAAGTTACAGTAGAAGTTGTTCAGATGCTCTGCGGGCGTGTTGCGCGATTCACGGGAATCGATGCGCAACAGCTGAATATCGACCTGCAAAGGTGAGTTTGAAAGCAGGCGCAGAAACTGATTTTCAGTTTCAATCTTCTTCGGCATCAGGTTAAGGATCAGAACCTTAAGTGGACGAATTTCCTGACCAGACGCACGAGAAGTTGTCATCACAAAGACGTTTTCTTCACGCAAGAAATTGACGGCGGGTAGCTCGTCCGGCACACGAATCGGCATAACCTGATTACCTCACTACATACGCTTATACGTTTAGACATCCAGATAGCTGAAGATAACCAGAAAATTTGCCAATGTCGAGCCTGCATGTTGAAGGTGAGAAAGTTTCAAGGAGGAAAAGCATTTAGGGCGGGTAAGGCTGGGCCACCACCCGACTTTTCAGAACGTGCAAAGCAAAAAACCCCGCACCTTACGGTACGGGGTTCTTCTTAATTGATGCCTGGCAGTTCCCTACTCTCACATGGGGAGACCCCACACTACCATCGGCGCTACGGCGTTTCACTTCTGAGTTCGGCATGGGGTCAGGTGGGACCACCGCGCTAAAGCCGCCAGGCAAATTCTTGTGCTCTGTCCTGTGTCTTTCGCACTGATACTGCGTTGGCTGCTCTCGTAAAGTCAGTCACATACCTCAGTATGCTCCTTCCTTTCCTTCGTTTGCCGCCTTGTCTCAGCGCAAAATCCTTCGGACTCTGAATCTAAGCTGAAAATCGTGTCTGTCTCTTCGCCAAAACACCTTTGGCGTTGTAAGGTTAAGCCTCACGGTTCATTAGTACCGGTTAGCTCAACGCATCGCTGCGCTTACACACCCGGCCTATCAACGTCGTCGTCTTCAACGTTCCTTCAGGACCCTTAAAGGGTCAGGGAGAACTCATCTCGGGGCAAGTTTCGTGCTTAGATGCTTTCAGCACTTATCTCTTCCGCATTTAGCTACCGGGCAGTGCCATTGGCATGACAACCCGAACACCAGTGATGCGTCCACTCCGGTCCTCTCGTACTAGGAGCAGCCCCCCTCAGTTCTCCAGCGCCCACGGCAGATAGGGACCGAACTGTCTCACGACGTTCTAAACCCAGCTCGCGTACCACTTTAAATGGCGAACAGCCATACCCTTGGGACCTACTTCAGCCCCAGGATGTGATGAGCCGACATCGAGGTGCCAAACACCGCCGTCGATATGAACTCTTGGGCGGTATCAGCCTGTTATCCCCGGAGTACCTTTTATCCGTTGAGCGATGGCCCTTCCATTCAGAACCACCGGATCACTATGACCTGCTTTCGCACCTGCTCGCGCCGTCACGCTCGCAGTCAAGCTGGCTTATGCCATTGCACTAACCTCCTGATGTCCGACCAGGATTAGCCAACCTTCGTGCTCCTCCGTTACTCTTTAGGAGGAGACCGCCCCAGTCAAACTACCCACCAGACACTGTCCGCAACCCGGATCACGGGTCAACGTTAGAACATCAAACATTAAAGGGTGGTATTTCAAGGTCGGCTCCATGCAGACTGGCGTCCACACTTCAAAGCCTCCCACCTATCCTACACATCAAGGCTCAATGTTCAGTGTCAAGCTATAGTAAAGGTTCACGGGGTCTTTCCGTCTTGCCGCGGGTACACTGCATCTTCACAGCGAGTTCAATTTCACTGAGTCTCGGGTGGAGACAGCCTGGCCATCATTACGCCATTCGTGCAGGTCGGAACTTACCCGACAAGGAATTTCGCTACCTTAGGACCGTTATAGTTACGGCCGCCGTTTACCGGGGCTTCGATCAAGAGCTTCGCTTGCGCTGACCCCATCAATTAACCTTCCGGCACCGGGCAGGCGTCACACCGTATACGTCCACTTTCGTGTTTGCACAGTGCTGTGTTTTTAATAAACAGTTGCAGCCAGCTGGTATCTTCGACTGATTTCAGCTCCATCCGCGAGGGACTTCACCTACATATCAGCGTGCCTTCTCCCGAAGTTACGGCACCATTTTGCCTAGTTCCTTCACCCGAGTTCTCTCAAGCGCCTTGGTATTCTCTACCTGACCACCTGTGTCGGTTTGGGGTACGATTTGATGTTACCTGATGCTTAGAGGCTTTTCCTGGAAGCAGGGCATTTGTTGCTTCAGCACCGTAGTGCCTCGTCATCACGCCTCAGCCTTGATTTTCCGGATTTGCCTGGAAAACCAGCCTACACGCTTAAACCGGGACAACCGTCGCCCGGCCAACATAGCCTTCTCCGTCCCCCCTTCGCAGTAACACCAAGTACAGGAATATTAACCTGTTTCCCATCGACTACGCCTTTCGGCCTCGCCTTAGGGGTCGACTCACCCTGCCCCGATTAACGTTGGACAGGAACCCTTGGTCTTCCGGCGAGCGGGCTTTTCACCCGCTTTATCGTTACTTATGTCAGCATTCGCACTTCTGATACCTCCAGCATACCTCACAGTACACCTTCACAGGCTTACAGAACGCTCCCCTACCCAACAACGCATAAGCGTCGCTGCCGCAGCTTCGGTGCATGGTTTAGCCCCGTTACATCTTCCGCGCAGGCCGACTCGACCAGTGAGCTATTACGCTTTCTTTAAATGATGGCTGCTTCTAAGCCAACATCCTGGCTGTCTGGGCCTTCCCACATCGTTTCCCACTTAACCATGACTTTGGGACCTTAGCTGGCGGTCTGGGTTGTTTCCCTCTTCACGACGGACGTTAGCACCCGCCGTGTGTCTCCCGTGATAACATTCTCCGGTATTCGCAGTTTGCATCGGGTTGGTAAGTCGGGATGACCCCCTTGCCGAAACAGTGCTCTACCCCCGGAGATGAATTCACGAGGCGCTACCTAAATAGCTTTCGGGGAGAACCAGCTATCTCCCGGTTTGATTGGCCTTTCACCCCCAGCCACAAGTCATCCGCTAATTTTTCAACATTAGTCGGTTCGGTCCTCCAGTTAGTGTTACCCAACCTTCAACCTGCCCATGGCTAGATCACCGGGTTTCGGGTCTATACCCTGCAACTTAACGCCCAGTTAAGACTCGGTTTCCCTTCGGCTCCCCTATTCGGTTAACCTTGCTACAGAATATAAGTCGCTGACCCATTATACAAAAGGTACGCAGTCACACGCCTAAGCGTGCTCCCACTGCTTGTACGTACACGGTTTCAGGTTCTTTTTCACTCCCCTCGCCGGGGTTCTTTTCGCCTTTCCCTCACGGTACTGGTTCACTATCGGTCAGTCAGGAGTATTTAGCCTTGGAGGATGGTCCCCCCATATTCAGACAGGATACCACGTGTCCCGCCC
Organism: Enterobacter hormaechei; assembly: GCA_042434945.1. Taxonomy (GTDB): domain Bacteria; phylum Pseudomonadota; class Gammaproteobacteria; order Enterobacterales; family Enterobacteriaceae; genus Escherichia; species Escherichia hormaechei_A. The sequence goes on along the minus strand of CP170191.1, from coordinate 4,550,319 downwards.
TACTCATCGAGCTCACAGCATGTGCATTTTTGTGTACGGGGCTGTCACCCTGTATCGCGCGCCTTTCCAGACGCTTCCACTAACACACACACTGATTCAGGCTCTGGGCTGCTCCCCGTTCGCTCGCCGCTACTGGGGGAATCTCGGTTGATTTCTTTTCCTCGGGGTACTTAGATGTTTCAGTTCCCCCGGTTCGCCTCATTAACCTATGGATTCAGTTAATGATAGTGTGTCGAAACACACTGGGTTTCCCCATTCGGAAATCGCCGGTTATAACGGTTCATATCACCTTACCGACGCTTATCGCAGATTAGCACGTCCTTCATCGCCTCTGACTGCCAGGGCATCCACCGTGTACGCTTAGTCGCTTAACCTCACAACCCGAAGATGTTTCTTACGATTCATCATCGTGTTGCGAAAATTTGAGAGACTCACGAACAACTTTCGTTGTTCAGTGTTTCAATTTTCAGCTTGATCCAGATTTTTAAAGAGCAAATATCTCAAACATCACCCGAAGATGAGTGACTTTCACTCACAAACCAGCAAGTGGCGTCCCCTAGGGGATTCGAACCCCTGTTACCGCCGTGAAAGGGCGGTGTCCTGGGCCTCTAGACGAAGGGGACGTATCAGTCTGCTTCGCAAGACGCCTTGCTTTTCACTTTCTATCAGACAATCTGTGTGAGCACTGCAAAGAACGCTTCTTTAAGGTAAGGAGGTGATCCAACCGCAGGTTCCCCTACGGTTACCTTGTTACGACTTCACCCCAGTCATGAATCACAAAGTGGTAAGCGCCCTCCCGAAGGTTAAGCTACCTACTTCTTTTGCAACCCACTCCCATGGTGTGACGGGCGGTGTGTACAAGGCCCGGGAACGTATTCACCGTGGCATTCTGATCCACGATTACTAGCGATTCCGACTTCATGGAGTCGAGTTGCAGACTCCAATCCGGACTACGACGCACTTTATGAGGTCCGCTTGCTCTCGCGAGGTCGCTTCTCTTTGTATGCGCCATTGTAGCACGTGTGTAGCCCTGGTCGTAAGGGCCATGATGACTTGACGTCATCCCCACCTTCCTCCAGTTTATCACTGGCAGTCTCCTTTGAGTTCCCGGCCGGACCGCTGGCAACAAAGGATAAGGGTTGCGCTCGTTGCGGGACTTAACCCAACATTTCACAACACGAGCTGACGACAGCCATGCAGCACCTGTCTCACAGTTCCCGAAGGCACCAATCCATCTCTGGAAAGTTCTGTGGATGTCAAGACCAGGTAAGGTTCTTCGCGTTGCATCGAATTAAACCACATGCTCCACCGCTTGTGCGGGCCCCCGTCAATTCATTTGAGTTTTAACCTTGCGGCCGTACTCCCCAGGCGGTCGACTTAACGCGTTAGCTCCGGAAGCCACGCCTCAAGGGCACAACCTCCAAGTCGACATCGTTTACGGCGTGGACTACCAGGGTATCTAATCCTGTTTGCTCCCCACGCTTTCGCACCTGAGCGTCAGTCTTCGTCCAGGGGGCCGCCTTCGCCACCGGTATTCCTCCAGATCTCTACGCATTTCACCGCTACACCTGGAATTCTACCCCCCTCTACGAGACTCAAGCTTGCCAGTATCAGATGCAGTTCCCAGGTTGAGCCCGGGGATTTCACATCTGACTTAACAAACCGCCTGCGTGCGCTTTACGCCCAGTAATTCCGATTAACGCTTGCACCCTCCGTATTACCGCGGCTGCTGGCACGGAGTTAGCCGGTGCTTCTTCTGCGGGTAACGTCAATGAGCAAAGGTATTAACTTTACTCCCTTCCTCCCCGCTGAAAGTACTTTACAACCCGAAGGCCTTCTTCATACACGCGGCATGGCTGCATCAGGCTTGCGCCCATTGTGCAATATTCCCCACTGCTGCCTCCCGTAGGAGTCTGGACCGTGTCTCAGTTCCAGTGTGGCTGGTCATCCTCTCAGACCAGCTAGGGATCGTCGCCTAGGTGAGCCGTTACCCCACCTACTAGCTAATCCCATCTGGGCACATCCGATGGCAAGAGGCCCGAAGGTCCCCCTCTTTGGTCTTGCGACGTTATGCGGTATTAGCTACCGTTTCCAGTAGTTATCCCCCTCCATCAGGCAGTTTCCCAGACATTACTCACCCGTCCGCCACTCGTCAGCGAATCAGCAAGCTGATTCCTGTTACCGTTCGACTTGCATGTGTTAGGCCTGCCGCCAGCGTTCAATCTGAGCCATGATCAAACTCTTCAATTTAAAAGTTTGATGCTCAAAGAATTAAACTTCGTAATGAATTACGTGTTCACTCTTGAGACTTGGTATTCATTTTTCGTCTTGCGACGTTAAGAATCCGTATCTTCGAGTGCCCACACAGATTGTCTGATAAATTGTTAAAGAGCAGTTGCGACGCGGCTTTCAGCTCACTGTCGCGAGGTGGCGTATATTACGCTTTCCTCTTTCAGAGTCAACCCTGAATTTCAGGATTTTTCTCTTCAACCGAACCGGCTGTTTGTGTGAAGTGATTCACATCCGCCGTGTCGATGGAGGCGCATTATAGGGAGTTCTCCGCAGGCCGCAATAGAAAAATTGCAGAAAAATAACTGACTGCTGCATTCCCCAGCAAAACCCCGCTTTATACCTTTTTACGCACAGAGTTATCCACAATCATCAATGTAATTTCTGTATTTTTCCCACGGTAACCACTGTCAAAATTGTGATCACCATTGAAAGAGAAAAATTCGCGAGCGTTGCGCAAACGTTTTCGTTACAATGCGGGCGAAAAATAAGGATGCCCCGTTAGGGGCGTTAGCTGAGTTTTTCGCGAAAAATTCAGCTAACGCTCTCTGTAATAGTCAAATCCAGGGGATTTACCATGCAACAACGTCGTCCAGTCCGCCGCGCTCTGCTCAGTGTTTCTGACAAAGCCGGTATCGTCGAATTCGCCCAGGCACTTTCCGCACGCGGTGTGGAGCTGCTGTCTACAGGGGGCACTGCCCGTCTGTTAGCAGAAAAAGGTCTGCCGGTAACCGAAGTTTCCGATTACACCGGTTTCCCGGAGATGATGGATGGACGCGTGAAGACCCTGCATCCGAAAGTACATGGTGGCATTCTGGGCCGTCGCGGCCAGGACGATGCCATTATGGAAGAACATCAGATCCAGCCTATCGATATGGTGGTTGTTAACCTGTATCCGTTCGCCCAGACCGTGGCCCGTGAAGGTTGCTCGCTGGAAGATGCGGTTGAGAACATCGATATCGGCGGCCCAACGATGGTGCGCTCCGCCGCCAAGAACCATAAAGATGTCGCAATCGTGGTGAAGAGCAGCGACTATGACGCCATTATTAAAGAGATGGATGACAACGAAGGATCGCTGACGCTTGCAACCCGTTTCGACCTCGCCATCAAAGCCTTCGAACACACTGCCGCCTACGACAGCATGATTGCCAACTACTTCGGCAGCATGGTTCCGGCTTACCACGGTGAAAGCAAAGAAGCCGCCGGTCGCTTCCCACGCACGCTGAACCTGAACTTCATTAAGAAGCTGGATATGCGTTACGGCGAGAACAGCCACCAGCAGGCTGCCTTCTATATAGAAGAGAATGTGAAAGAAGCCTCCGTTGCTACCGCAACCCAGGTTCAGGGTAAAGCCCTCTCTTATAACAACATCGCCGATACCGATGCGGCGCTGGAGTGCGTGAAAGAGTTCGCCGAGCCGGCATGTGTGATTGTGAAGCACGCCAACCCTTGCGGCGTGGCTATCGGCAATTCCATTCTTGATGCTTACGATCGCGCGTACAAAACCGACCCAACCTCCGCATTCGGCGGCATCATTGCCTTTAACCGCGAGCTGGATGCGGAAACCGCACAGGCCATCATTTCTCGTCAGTTTGTCGAAGTGATTATTGCGCCGTCCGCCAGCGAAGAAGCCCTGAAAATCACCGCCGCCAAACAGAACGTACGCGTTCTGACCTGCGGTCAGTGGGGCGAGCGTGTTCCGGGCCTCGATTTCAAACGCGTGAACGGCGGTCTGCTGGTTCAGGATCGTGACCTGGGGATGGTCGGTGCGGAAGAACTGCGCGTGGTGACCAAACGTCAGCCGAGCGAACAGGAACTGCGTGATGCGCTGTTCTGCTGGAAGGTGGCGAAGTTTGTGAAATCCAACGCTATCGTCTATGCCAAAAACAATATGACTATCGGCATTGGCGCGGGCCAGATGAGCCGCGTGTACTCCGCAAAAATCGCCGGTATTAAAGCGGCCGATGAAGGCCTGGAAGTGAAAGGTTCCTCGATGGCTTCTGACGCGTTCTTCCCGTTCCGCGACGGTATTGATGCCGCCGCCGCTGCGGGCGTGACCTGCGTAATCCAGCCTGGCGGTTCTATCCGTGATGACGAAGTGATTGCCGCCGCCGACGAGCACGGTATTGCGATGCTCTTCACCGACATGCGCCACTTCCGCCATTAATGGAGCAATAGATGAAAGTATTAGTGATTGGTAACGGCGGGCGCGAGCACGCGCTGGCCTGGAAAGCGGCGCAGTCGCCGCTGGTTGAAACTGTTTTTGTTGCTCCGGGTAATGCAGGCACTGCGCTGGAACCCACGCTACAGAACGTCGCTATCGGCGTAACCGATATCCCGGCGCTGTTGGATTTCGCACAAAACGAAAAGATTGATCTGACCATCGTCGGCCCGGAAGCGCCGCTGGTGAAAGGCGTGGTCGATACCTTCCGCGCCGCCGGGCTGAAAATCTTCGGCCCAACCGCAGGTGCGGCCCAACTGGAAGGCTCAAAAGCGTTTACCAAAGATTTCCTGGCCCGCCATAAGATCCCTACGGCGGAATACCAGAACTTCACCGAGGTAGAACCTGCGCTGGCGTATCTGCGTGAGAAAGGCGCGCCAATCGTCATTAAAGCGGACGGTCTGGCTGCCGGGAAAGGCGTTATCGTGGCGATGACGCTGGAAGAAGCGGAAGCGGCTGTTCACGATATGCTGGCGGGCAACGCTTTTGGCGACGCGGGTCATCGCATCGTTATCGAAGAGTTCCTCGATGGCGAAGAAGCGAGCTTTATCGTGATGGTGGACGGAGAGCATGTGCTGCCGATGGCTACCAGCCAGGATTACAAACGCGTAGGCGATAAAGATACCGGACCAAACACCGGCGGGATGGGCGCTTACTCCCCCGCGCCGGTAGTAACCGATGAAGTTCATCAGCGCACCATGGAACGTATCATCTGGCCAACCGTGAAAGGCATGGCGGCGGAAGGCAACACCTACACCGGTTTTCTCTACGCGGGCCTGATGATCGACAAACAGGGCAATCCGAAGGTTATCGAATTTAACTGCCGCTTTGGCGATCCGGAAACCCAGCCGATTATGCTGCGCATGAAGTCCGATCTGGTTGAGCTCTGCCTGGCAGCCTGTGAAGGGAAGCTGGACGAGAAAACATCCGAGTGGGATGAACGCGCTTCTCTCGGCGTGGTGATGGCTGCGGGTGGATATCCGGGCGATTACCGCACCGGTGATGTGATCCACGGCCTGCCGCTGGAAGAAGTGGAAGACGGCAAAGTGTTCCATGCAGGCACAAAACTGGCGGATGACGAGCAGGTAGTGACCAGCGGCGGGCGCGTACTGTGCGTCACCGCGCTGGGTCATACCGTGGCAGAAGCGCAGAAACGCACTTATGCCTTAATGACCGATATTCACTGGAATGGCAGCTTCAGCCGCCAGGATATCGGCTATCGTGCCATTGCGCGGGAGCAGGGAGAGTAATTTCCCCCTCACCCTAACCCTCTCCCACAGGGAGAGGGGATTTACGTCAGAAACTCTTCTCTGTCGGCTGCCAGGTGCAGAAATCTTCATTCGCCACCAGCAACAGCTGAGAGCCTTCCGGCGCTTCCAGCCATGCCACACTCACCTCCACAGATGAATGCCGCTGACGACGCTGAATGTGTTCGGTTGCCCAGGATTCAAGCTCAGGCTTCACCGTCTGCCCTTCGCAGGTGGTCACCGTGCCGTCGGCATGCCAGCGCCCCTGGCGCAGCACCACGCGGCCCTGACGCAGCGCATCGCTGGTCTGACGGAGTTGTTCAGCACGGTAGCGGTAGAGAGCGACCTGATCGCTGGAAAGCTGCTGTTTCAGTCCACTGACCTCATGCTGCATAAAGCTCAGCTCGCCGTGGTCGTCGAAACGCACCTTCACGTGTTCCGGCGGTTTGCTGTAAACATTGATATTGATGAGCGTGAGGTTATCGCCCTGCCAGCGATACTCTCGCGTCGTGGTATCGCCACTGCGCCACGGGCTAAACACGGCAAGCAGATGCACATTATCGCCGCTGTCTTTTCGCCAGATGCGTACCGCGCCCTGGTCTTCAGCAAATCCACTGGCGGTAAAGGGAGGAAGTGAAGAGTTGTGGCTACAGGCAGTGAGAAACAGCGCACCTGCCAGCATCAATGATCGACGCCAGAAAGACAAAAGGGGTGAAACCACCCCTTCGTTAAAACTGTTCACTGCCACGCAATCTTACTTAACTGCGTCTTTCAGTGCCTTGCCAGAAACAAATGCCGGTACGTTAGCTGCGGCAATTTTGATTTCTTTACCGGTCTGCGGGTTGCGGCCAGTACGCTCAGCGCGGTGGTTCACTTTGAAGGTACCGAAACCAACCAGTTGTACAGCATCGCCTTCTTTCAGAGACTCAGTAATTGCAGCCAGAGTGGACTCCAGAGCAGCTTTAGCCTGGGTTTTGGACAGTTCTGCTTTCTCTGCAATTACATCAATCAGTTGAGTCTTGTTCATAAGTTATCCTTACAATGTGTTTATCGCTTGCTAAGCATCGAGTGCGACGGAAATGCCAGAATAGCACTCTCCTGCATACACGCACCGATAGCCACTTTTTTTCGCCCCCCAAATGTAGACCAGACGGGGGGCGAAAGGGAAGACTCCAGGTACGACAAATCAGGCGTTAAATCACGTTTTCTGGTCTTATTGCTGAAAAATTATACCAATATTGCTCTCACCCGCCTCACGCAGGTCTGCCCTAAGGCCTTTTATCAGCTCGATATCGCGTTCTTCGCACTCAGCTAAAAGTCGGAATATTTCCCACTGAATGTCCCATTCTTGCTCTACAGCTGGGTTTTCTTTAAGCTCTTCATCGCTCATTTCGCGACCAGCCTGAGTCATTTCCAGCATCGCAACGGTCGTGATGGAGGTCTTACTCACTTCCACCGCGTGTTCGAGCGTTTCACCACTCAAACGCGAATGGACCAGTTCACTTAACGCCACGCATGCATCGATTGCCGGATAAACGCCGTACAGATCGAAATCGTCGGCTGAAGGAATCGCTTCTTCAAATTTCTCCAGTTGGCTGTCGAAATTTACTTTTGCGTCTTTAACGGTCAGCGTTTCCCAGATGAGATCGAGAATGCGACGGTAAATTTGCCCATCACCAAAACCGGTTTGCTGGCAGAACATGGCGTAATTGGGGTACATGCGTTCGCATAAGCAAGCCATGAAAGTGACATGCTGCCAGCTTTCCAGGCGCTCCAGACGCAGATGAATTGGGTTTTGTAACATGTTGAGTTCTCAAATACGGAAATTATCCGCAGTTTACCTGAATTAGGGCTGATTTGCTGTATAGCGCACGAACGCCGGACGTTCCGAGGCCACCGCGTCCGCCCAGCGCGTTGGCTCCGGCAGACGATAGCCTTTCATGCAGCGTTGTACCCACGCCAGCGCGCTGTCCACGCTGACCCGATGGCCGGTAGCGATAAACAACGGGTTACAGCGCGCTTTGCTGCGCCAGACCCAGGCCAGCTGCTCGCCTTTATCCATCAGTGGGGCCAGCGCGCCCGGTTCGCTGGAGAGCGGTTCGAATTTACCGCAGAGCCGTTTTTTCGCCACGCCAATGGTCGGCACATCCACCAATAAGCCAAAATGGCTGGCGACGCCAAGACGGCGAGGATGCGAGATCCCATGACCATCGACAAACACTAAATCCGGCTTTTGCGACAGCATCTCCCACGCTGCCAGCAGCGCAGGATATTCGCGGAAGGAAAGAAAACCTGGAATGTAAGGCATGGTGGTGGCGATGCGGGCAACTTTATACTCCACCAGCTCAAGCGAGGGATATTTCAGCAGCACCATCGCCGCTCGCGTCACTTCTCCGCCCTGCTCAAACCCGACATCGGCTCCGGCGATCAGATCCGGTGGATCTTTATCGAGTCGATCCTCGCGGATCACAGAAGAAGCCAGTTCGATTTGTTGAGCGCGTAATGACGCGAGATCCATAATCACTCCTTAGCGGTGATATTGTTCAGACAGTCGATGCACTGCCTCCACGAACACGCCAGCATGTTCTGGCGGCACATCCTGATGAATGCCGTGACCAAGGTTAAAGACATGACCTTCGCCGTGACCGAAACCTGCAAGTATAGTCGCTACTTCTTCTTCAATGCGGGCAGGCGGCGCGTACAGCATCGACGGATCCATATTACCCTGCAACGCGACTTTATTGCCCACACGGCGGCGCGCATCGGCGATATCCGTTGTCCAGTCGAGGCCCAACGCATCGCAACCGGTTTCTGCCATCGCTTCCAGCCACTGTCCGCCGCCTTTGGTAAACAGCGTGACCGGTACGCGGCGACCGTCGTTTTCACGCAGTAAACCATCAACAATTTTATGCATGTAATAGAGCGAGAACTGTTGATAATCGCGCCCGGTAAGCACACCGCCCCAGGTGTCGAAAATCATCACTGCCTGAGCACCGGCTTTAATCTGCGCATTCAGATACAAAGTGACGCTTTTCGCCAGTTTATCGAGTAGAGCGTGCAGCGCCTGCGGATCGGCATACATCATTTTTTTGATCACGGTGAAGGCTTTGCTGCTGCCGCCTTCCACCATGTAGGTTGCCAGCGTCCACGGGCTGCCGGAAAAACCAATCAGCGGCACTTCGCCTTTCAGTTCGCGACGAATGGTACGCACCGCGTTCATCACGTAACCCAGCTCATCTTCCGGGTCCGGAATTGGCAGTTTATCGACGTCGGCTTTGCAGGTGACTGCCGAGGTAAAACGCGGACCTTCTCCGGCTTCAAAATAGAGCCCTAACCCCATCGCGTCCGGCACGGTGAGGATATCGGAAAAGAGGATCGCCGCATCCAGCGGGTAGCGACGCAGCGGTTGCAAAGTCACTTCGCACGCCAGCTCGGCGTTTTTGCACAGCGACATAAAATCGCCCGCCTGGGCGCGCGTGGCTTTATATTCCGGTAGATAGCGACCCGCCTGGCGCATCATCCATACTGGAGTGACATCAACGGGCTGGCGCAGCAGCGCCCGCAGATAACGATCGTTTTTAAGTTCGGTCATTTTGGCTGTTCCTTAGTGCGTCAGGCGGTCAGTGTATCATCACTCATACTCTGCCCGACACATCGCCACAGTATCTTCTATCAGACGGCGCGCTACGGTGCCGGGCGGCGGGAGTAACGGCAAATCGTCATAGCGATACCAGTTCGCCTCAAGCAATTCTTTCGGGTCGATCACGATGTCGCCGCTGTCATATTCCGCCATAAACGCGGTCATTAAAGACTGAGGAAACGGCCACGGCTGGGAAGTCACATAACGCAAGTTTTTAACTTTAATTCCGCTCTCTTCCATCACTTCCCGCGCGACCGCCTGCTCGAGGGTTTCGCCCACTTCGACGAATCCGGCAAGTACCGTATGGACACCGTTACGATGGCGGGTATGCTGGGCGAGGAGGATCGAATCATCGCGACGGATGGCAACAATAATGCAGGGGGCGATTTGCGGGTAGTAACGCTCACGGCAATGGCTGCACAGCATCGCCCATTCGGTTTTGCTCGGATACATTTCATGCCCGCAGTAACCACAGTATTTATGCGATCGGTAAAACTCCGCCAGTTGTACGCCTCGTCCGGCCAGTTGAAACAGCCCAACATCGAGATCAATGACCTGACGTACCGACCCCATATCGTGACGCCGCTGCTGTTGTACTAACCAAACAGGTTCCCCCTGCCATTCGCCGATTTGTAGTGCGCGCTGACCCACAAGATCGAAATTTGCCGCTTCGCCATATGGCAATTCTCCCTTCGGCAACCATAATTTTTGTTCATGGCTGACGACCCACCAGCCGTGATCTAATTTTTCAATTATACGATCCATAGATCTTGCACTACCTTTGCATCACTGGCATGTTTAACATGGTTTTTACATTTCTCACTGAGCAGTTTTTGAATACAAACTTGCGGAGTCAATCATGCTTAACCAGCTCGATAACCTGACGGAGCGCGTCAGAGGAAGTAACAAACTGGTTGATCGCTGGCTACATGTACGTAAGCATCTGCTCGTGGCTTACTACAATCTGGTTGGCATTAAGCCTGGCAAAGAATCGTACATGAGGCTAAACGAAAAAGCCCTTGATGATTTTTGTCAGAGCCTGGTCGATTACTTGTCTGCCGGACATTTCAGTATTTATGAGCGCATTCTTCATAAGCTGGAAGGCAACGGGCAACTCGCGCGCGCCGCGAAGATTTGGCCGCAACTCGAAGCCAATACTCAACAGATTATGGATTACTACGATTCCAGTCTGGAAACCGCCATCGATCATGATAATTACCTTGAGTTTCAACAGGTTTTATCTGACATCGGCGAGGCGCTGGAAGCGCGCTTTGTGCTGGAAGATAAGCTGATTCTGCTGGTGCTTGACGCCGCCCGCGTCAAACATCCTGCTTGAGTTCTGCGCTGTTAACGCGTAATTTACATTCAACGCCCCGTTTGTGGGGGCTAATTTCTTGTCGGAGTGCCTTAACTGGCTGAGACCGTTTATTCGGGATCCGCGGAACCTGATCAGGCTAATACCTGCGAAGGGAACAAGAGTTAATCTGCTATCGCATCGCCTTTGCGGCGATCGTCTCTTGCTTCATCCGTCGTCTGACAAGCCACGTCCTTAACTTTTTGGAATGAGCTATGTCTGCAACAAAACTGACCCGCCGCGAACAGCGCGCCCAGGCCCAACATTTTATCGACACCCTGGAAGGCACCGCCTTTCCCAACTCAAAACGCATTTATATCACTGGCACACAACCCGGCGTGCGCGTGCCGATGCGTGAGATCCAGCTTAGCCCGACGCTAATTGGCGGCAGCAAAGAACAGCCGCAGTACGAAGAAAACGAAGCGATTCCGGCCTACGACACCTCCGGCCCGTATGGCGATCCGCAGATTGCCATTAACGTGCAGCAAGGGCTGGCAAAACTACGCCAGCCATGGATCGATGCGCGCGGCGATACCGAAGAACTTACCGTGCGCAGTTCCGATTACACTAAAGCGCGGCTGGCAGATGATGGCCTCGACGAGCTACGTTTTAGCGGCTTATTAACGCCAAAACGCGCCAAAACAGGACGCCGCGTCACCCAACTGCACTACGCCCGCCAGGGCATCATCACACCGGAAATGGAATTCATCGCCATCCGCGAGAATATGGGCCGCGAGCGCATCCGTAGCGAAGTTTTACGCCACCAGCATCCGGGAATGAGCTTTGGCGCACGTCTGCCGGAAAATATCACCGCGGAATTTGTCCGTGATGAAGTTGCTGCCGGACGTGCGATTATCCCGGCCAACATTAATCATCCGGAATCGGAGCCGATGATTATTGGCCGTAACTTCCTGGTAAAAGTTAACGCCAATATCGGCAACTCAGCGGTCACCTCTTCCATCGAAGAAGAAGTGGAAAAGCTGGTATGGTCCACCCGCTGGGGAGCAGATACGGTGATGGATCTCTCCACCGGTCGCTATATTCACGAAACCCGCGAGTGGATTTTGCGTAACAGCCCGGTGCCGATCGGTACAGTGCCGATCTACCAGGCGCTGGAGAAGGTTAACGGGATCGCCGAAGATCTTACCTGGGAAGCGTTCCGCGACACGCTGCTGGAACAGGCCGAGCAAGGTGTGGATTACTTCACTATCCATGCGGGCGTACTGCTGCGCTATGTGCCGATGACCGCGAAACGCCTGACCGGTATCGTCTCTCGCGGCGGTTCGATTATGGCGAAATGGTGCCTCTCCCATCATCAGGAAAATTTCCTCTATCAACACTTCCGCGAAATTTGTGAAATCTGTGCCGCTTATGACGTTTCGCTGTCGCTGGGCGACGGTCTGCGCCCCGGTTCTATTCAGGACGCCAACGATGAAGCGCAGTTTGCCGAGCTGCATACGCTGGGCGAACTGACCAAAATTGCCTGGGAATATGACGTGCAGGTGATGATTGAAGGCCCAGGCCACGTGCCGATGCAGATGATCCGCCGCAATATGACCGAGGAGTTAGAGCACTGCCACGAAGCGCCGTTTTACACTCTGGGGCCGCTAACTACCGATATTGCGCCGGGCTATGACCACTTCACGTCGGGGATTGGTGCGGCGATGATTGGCTGGTTTGGCTGCGCGATGCTCTGTTACGTAACGCCAAAAGAGCATCTGGGTCTGCCCAATAAAGAAGATGTTAAGCAGGGGCTTATCACCTATAAGATTGCCGCCCACGCCGCTGACCTGGCGAAAGGGCATCCGGGCGCGCAAATTCGCGATAACGCCATGTCGAAAGCCCGCTTCGAATTTCGCTGGGAAGACCAGTTTAATCTGGCCCTCGACCCGTTTACCGCCCGCGCTTATCACGATGAAACCCTGCCGCAAGAGTCAGGTAAAGTCGCCCATTTTTGCTCCATGTGTGGGCCGAAATTCTGCTCGATGAAAATCAGCCAGGAAGTGCGTGATTACGCCGCCACGCAAACTATTGAAATGGGAATGGCGGATAAGTCGGAGAACTTCCGTGCCAGAGGCGGAGAAATCTACCTGCGTAAGGAGGAAGCGTGATGTATCAGCCTGATTTTCCTCCTGTACCTTTTCGTTCAGGACTGTACCCGGTGGTGGACAGCGTACAGTGGATCGAACGTCTGTTGGATGCAGGCGTACGTACTCTCCAGCTACGCATCAAAGATCGGCGCGATGAAGAGGTGGAAGCCGATGTCGTGGCGGCAATTGCGCTGGGCCGCCGCTATAACGCGCGATTGTTTATCAACGATTACTGGCGGCTGGCGATCAAGCATCAGGCGTATGGCGTCCATTTGGGGCAGGAAGATTTGCAAGCCACCGATCTCAATGCCATCCGCGCGGCAGGCCTGCGGCTGGGCGTTTCGACACATGACGATATGGAAATCGACGTCGCGCTGGCAGCACGCCCCTCTTATATCGCGCTGGGACATGTGTTCCCGACGCAAACCAAACAGATGCCTTCTGCACCGCAGGGGCTGGAACAGCTGGCACGGCATGTTGAGCGACTGGCGGATTATCCCACCGTGGCGATTGGCGGTATCAGTCTGGCACGCGCGCCTGCGGTGATAGCAACGGGTGTCGGCAGTATCGCCGTCGTCAGCGCCATTACTCAAGCCGCAGACTGGCGTTTGGCAACGGCACAGTTGCTGGAAATTGCAGGAGTTGGCGATGAATGACCGTGACTTTATGCGTTATAGCCGCCAAATCCTGCTCGACGATATCGCTCTGGACGGGCAGCAAAAACTGCTCGACAGCCAGGTGCTGATTATCGGTCTGGGCGGGCTGGGTACACCTGCTGCGCTGTACCTGGCGGGCGCTGGCGTCGGGACGCTGGTACTGGCAGATGACGACGATGTGCATTTAAGCAATCTGCAACGACAAATCCTCTTTACCACTGAAGATATCGATCGCCCGAAATCGCAGGTCAGCCAACAGCGACTGACACAGTTGAATCCCGACATTCAACTGACAGCATTACAACAACGGTTAACGGGTGAGGCGTTAAAAGATGCGGTTGCACGGGCCGATGTGGTGCTCGACTGTACCGACAATATGGCGACTCGCCAGGAGATTAATGCCGCCTGCGTGGCACTCAACACGCCGCTTATCACCGCCAGCGCGGTCGGATTTGGCGGTCAGTTGATGGTACTGACGCCGCCCTGGGAGCAGGGGTGTTACCGCTGCCTGTGGCCAGATAACCAGGAGCCAGAACGCAACTGCCGCACGGCGGGCGTGGTTGGCCCGGTGGTCGGGGTTATGGGCACTTTGCAGGCACTGGAAGCCATTAAGTTATTAAGCGGTATAGAGACACCTGCGGGAGAACTCCGACTGTTCGACGGTAAATCGAGCCAGTGGCGCAGCCTGGCGTTGCGCCGCGCCAGTGGTTGCCCGGTATGCGGAGGAAGCAATGCAGATCCTGTTTAACGATCAAGCGATGCAGTGCGCCGCCGGGCAAACTGTTCACGAACTACTGGAGCAACTCGACCAACGACAAGCGGGCGCGGCTCTGGCGATTAATCAGCAAATCGTCCCGCGTGAGCAGTGGGCGCAACATATCGTGCAGGATGGCGACCAGCTCCTGCTTTTTCAGGTTATTGCAGGGGGTTGAAATGTTACGTATTGCGGACAAAACGTTTGATTCACATCTGTTTACCGGCACAGGGAAATTCGCTTCTTCACAACTGATGGTGGAGGCGATCCGCGCTTCCGGCAGCCAGCTGGTGACACTGGCGATGAAACGTGTCGACTTGCGCCAGCACAACGACGCTATCCTCGAACCGCTTATCGCGGCGGGTGTGACCCTGCTGCCAAATACATCCGGGGCGAAAACAGCGGAAGAAGCCATTTTCGCCGCCCATCTGGCTCGTGAAGCGTTAGGCACAAACTGGTTAAAATTAGAGATTCACCCTGACGCCCGCTGGCTGTTGCCCGATCCCATCGAAACCCTGAAAGCCGCCGAAACGCTGGTACAACAGGGATTTGTCGTGCTGCCTTACTGCGGGGCCGATCCGGTATTGTGTAAACGTCTGGAAGAAGTCGGCTGTGCAGCGGTGATGCCGCTCGGCGCGCCGATTGGCTCGAATCAGGGACTGGAAACCCGCGCCATGCTGGAGATTATTATCCAGCAGGCCACAGTGCCGGTGGTTGTCGATGCTGGCATCGGCGTTCCCAGCCATGCCGCGCAGGCGCTGGAAATGGGGGCCGACGCGGTGTTAGTGAATACGGCGATTGCCGTCGCGGACGATCCCGTCAACATGGCGAAGGCATTTCGTCTGGCGGTAGAAGCAGGCCTACTGGCACGTCAGTCCGGACCGGGCAGCCGCAGTTATTTTGCTCATGCCACCAGCCCGCTGACCGGATTTCTGGAGGCATCGGCATGAAAACCTTCAGCGATCGCTGGCGACAACTGGACTGGGACGACATCCGCCTGCGTATCAACGGCAAAACGGCTGCTGACGTAGAGCGGGCGCTAAATGCCTCGCAACTCACCCGCGACGACATGATGGCGCTGTTATCGCCTGCCGCCAGTGGCTATCTGGAACAACTGGCCCAACGGGCGCAGCGTCTGACCCGTCAGCGATTTGGCAACACAGTTAGTTTCTACGTCCCGCTTTATCTTTCCAATCTTTGCGCTAACGACTGCACGTACTGTGGATTTTCCATGAGTAATCGCATCAAGCGCAAAACGCTGGATGAAGCGGATATTGCCAGGGAAAGTGCCGCTATACGGGAGATGGGCTTTGAACATCTGCTGTTAGTCACTGGTGAACATCAGGCGAAAGTGGGGATGGATTACTTTCGTCGTCATCTCCCTGCCCTTCGTGAACAGTTCTCTTCACTACAGATGGAAGTGCAACCGCTGGCGGAGACGGAATACGCCGAGTTAAAGCAACTTGGTCTGGATGGCGTGATGGTTTATCAGGAGACATATCACGAGGCGACTTATGCCCGCCATCATCTGAAAGGCAAAAAACAGGACTTCTTCTGGCGGCTGGAAACGCCGGATCGGCTGGGGCGTGCGGGGATTGATAAGATAGGCCTCGGCGCGCTAATTGGCCTTTCCGACAACTGGCGCGTTGACAGCTATATGGTTGCCGAACATTTGCTATGGCTGCAACAGCATTACTGGCAAAGCCGTTACTCTGTCTCCTTTCCGCGCCTGCGCCCGTGTACTGGCGGCATTGAGCCTGCGTCGATTATGGATGAACGCCAGTTAGTGCAAACCATCTGCGCCTTCCGACTGCTTGCACCGGAGATTGAACTGTCACTCTCCACGCGGGGAATCACCGTGGTTTCGCGATCGCGTTATTCCGCTGGCGATCAATAACGTCAGCGCCTTCTCGAAAACGCAGCCGGGCGGTTACGCGGACGATCACCCGGAACTGGAACAGTTTGCACCGCACGACGGCCGACGGCCCGAAGCGGTGGCGGAAGCCCTGACTGCACAGGGGCTACAGCCGGTGTGGAAAGACTGGGATAGCTGGCTGGGAAGAGCCTCGCATTAGCGCTGAAACTGTCTGCAAAAATGCGAAAAGGTTACGAGGCGGCTCGTAAGATCATAACCGGGCGATTGAGGCGATCTGCCCGGTTTTCTTATGCTTAACCACGTCAGCAACGGACGCTGACCAGGGTGAAAATGCTTCTTCCTCGTTTCGCCCTGCCCTCCGCCTCTTAAACAAAATTCAATTGATACAATAAATACGTCGATTCTTATCTACGCTTAAGATAAATCATCTCGTCGGTAATCGCCTTCTGTATAATTTACTACCAGCAACCGGACAGCGACTATGCTGAGGGTATCGACAGACGCAACGCGTCTACCATCTGGATTGATGTACAACTCATGGCACTCCACAGTAAAAAGCTCTCTTTTACCCGGCCAATTATGGTCAGCTTCGCGGGGATACTGTTCAGTTTCGCGCTGATCGCCGTCCTGGTCGTCCTTTCACAGAGAAAGGATTTTCTTGAGGATTATCATAAGATTAATGGTAACTTCACCCATAATCTGGCGGTGAACTATACCGAATCCATCCTGCGAGAAAATGACTATATTCTTGGTCGCGCTGCGATGTACTTCGCCCGTAATGACAGAGTGAATCAGACAATAAATATCGATCCGACACACGGTTTGCAGATGTTGATGCATTTGCAGAACCTGATGCCGACGGTGTCGTCTATCTCTCTGGCGGACACAGAAGGGCGCCATCTGCGCGCGCCGGAAGTGCTGCCAACGGAGAAAAGTAAGTCGTTCGACGCCAGAACCCGCCCATGGTTTGTCGGGCAAGCGGAAGCCAGCAACTTTCCTCACTACACCCGCCCCTATCTGGACTATTTCACCCAACATCCTACTGTCACCCTCTATAAGCCGGTCATTTCACCGGAAGGCCGTCTGAAGGGCACGCTCGCTTTCCATCTTGATTTAACGTCCATGGGGTATACCCTGCGCCAGATGGTGGCGCCGGTTCAGGGTGAGTTTTTTGTCGTGGAGCGTGACGGCGCCGTTGTGCTGCATCCGGACACGGGGGCGCTCTTTAAGCAGTACGTAAGCGAAGCGCTGATGGACAAAATGACCAGCGGCGAAGGCCATCTTTTCGACCCCAAAAGTAAAACCTGGTATTACTACTACTCTTTCACCAATCCGGACTGGTTTGTGATTTATCGGGTCTCCGATACCACGCTTACCGTCATCACCCGGCATGAAACCACCGTCGTCGGCTGGGGATTTGCGCTGGCGGCAATCATCATCATTCTGTTCGGGCTTTATCTTCGTCATGCCTCGCGTTCTGTGCTGATGAACATTATCAACGCCATCAAAACCGGCGACGTCAACCAGGCGCCACGCCTTGAGGCGATGCTCAGCCATACCATTCGAACCAATAAAGAACGCGAGCTGGCCTATGTCCGTCAGGCCACCCATGATGCGCTGACAGGCTGCAAAAATCGCCGTGCGTTCGATAACGATGTGGATGAGCTGCTGACCGCTCATCAACCCTTCGTTCTGGCGCTGATCGACATCGATAACTTCAAATCCATTAACGACACCTGGGGCCACCTGAGCGGGGATATTGTGCTGCGCAACGTGGCGCGGGAAGGTATTCAGATCATGCAGCCGCACCACGTTTCCGTTTACCGCTACGGTGGAGAAGAGTTCGGCGTGATATTCCCGGCCGAGCTGATGAACTCCGCGCACGCGCTACTGGAAGCCTGGCGCACCGCCGTTGAAAAGCGGACCTGGCGGGAAGAGAACCTGCGAGTGACCTTCAGCGCCGGGATGGGAGAGTGGCACTTCGAACCGCTGGAACAATTTATCGGTAGCGTAGATGAAGCGCTGTATACCGCTAAACAACAGGGTAAAAACCGCATCGTAAGCACGGCCAGCCGATAATACCCTTCCTCAAATTCTGCCCGATCTGACGGGCAGAATGCTCTCCGCTGTAAAATTGTAACCGGTTTCAGGAAAATGCCGATTTCTTTGTGATGCCTGACACACAATCGCGGTAAAGCGGTTGTTGAAGCGGTCTGCACGGGATAATTATCAATAAACACATGTAGATCGAGGCTGACTATGAAGAACATCGTTTTATGCTGTGCAGCGGGAATGTCAACCAGCATGCTGGTTCAACGTATGAAAGATGCCGCGCAGAAAAAAGGAGTCGAAGTAACCATTAAAGCCGTTCCGGTCGCGGAGTTTAAAGATAACATCGCGACGGCTGATATCGTATTACTGGGGCCACAGGTTAAATACGAACAGGCAAAACTCCAGGCGCAGGCCGATCCGCTCGGAAAAAAGGTTGCGGTCATCGACATGATGGATTACGGCATGATGAAAGGTGATGCCGTACTGGAAAAAGCGCTCAAACTTCTGGAGTCATAATGGAAGACTTAGAAACCACGATTATGGAACTGCTGGTCAACGCAGGCGCAGCGCGCAGCGCGGCCCTGACGGCGTTACAGATGGCGCGAAAAGGCGACTTTGATGAAGCCGAGAAAGCGATGGAAGAATCGCGTGAATATGTGAAACATGCGCATACGATCCAGACGCAGCTTATCGGTCTTGATGAAGGGACCGGGAAACTTCCGGTTAACCTGATCACCGTTCACTCTCAGGATCACCTGATGAACGCGATGGTTATTCAGGATCTGGCGGGCGATATGATTGAGCTTTATCGACGTATCCCGTTAGTGAACTGAAGACATACAGATGTAAAAAAACCCGCCGAGGCGGGTTTTTTATTGTCGGGTGGCGCTACGCTTACCCGACCTGTGATTCATATGCCCGGTAATTTTACCTACCGGGCATTAACGATTACTCGTTATCAGAACCGCCCAGACCTGCGTTCAGCAGTTCTGCCAGGCTGGCAGATGCGTCTTCTGCAGTCACCTGCGGTGCAGCCGGAGCTTCACCCGCAGCACGGCGACGCATACGATCCTGGTGGTACGCGTAACCGGTACCTGCCGGGATCAGACGACCCACGATAACGTTCTCTTTCAGGCCGCGCAGTTCGTCGCGTTTGCCCGCAACGGCTGCTTCGGTCAGCACGCGAGTGGTCTCCTGGAACGATGCCGCGGAGATGAAGGACTCGGTTGCCAGAGACGCTTTGGTGATACCCAGCAGATCGCGGGAGTAAGTTGCACCCACTTTGCCGTTCGCTTCCAGTTCGCGGTTTGCGATCTTGACGCGAGAGTATTCAACCTGTTCGCCTTCCAGGAAGTCGGAGCTACCCGCGTTAACGATGGTAGCTTTACGCAGCATCTGACGAACGATAACTTCGATGTGTTTATCGTTAATCTTAACGCCCTGCAGACGGTATACGTCCTGTACTTCGTTAACGATGTAACGAGTAACAGCATGAACACCACGCAGACGCAGAATGTCGTGCGGCGCTTCCGGACCGTCGGAAATTACGTCACCACGTTCTACACGTTCACCTTCGAACACGTTGAGCTGACGCCATTTCGGAATCATCTCTTCGTACGGATCGCTACCGTCTACCGGGGTGATAACCAGACGACGTTTACCTTTGGTTTCTTTACCGAAGGAAACGATACCGCTGATTTCAGCCAGGATTGCCGGCTCTTTCGGACGACGTGCTTCGAACAGGTCCGCAACGCGCGGCAGACCACCGGTGATGTCCTTGGTACCGCCGGATTCCTGCGGAATACGCGCCAGGGTGTCACCAGAGCTGATCTGTACGCCATCTTCCAGCTGAACAATCGCTTTACCCGGCAGGAAGTACTGCGCTGGCATATCGGTACCTGGGATCAGAACGTCGTTACCCTGAGCATCAACGATTTTCAGTGCCGGACGCAGATCTTTACCACCTGCGGTACGTTCTGCGGAATCCAGAACCACCAGCGAAGACAGACCGGTCAGTTCGTCGGTCTGACGCGTAATGGTCTGGCCGTCGATCATGTCAGTAAAGCGTACAAAACCGCTTACTTCGGTGATAACCGGCATGGTGTGCGGGTCCCAGTTTGCAACGGTTTCGCCGCCAGCAACCTGTTCGCCATCGCCTTTCGCCAGTACCGCACCGTAAGGTACTTTGTAGCTTTCTTTAGTACGACCGAATTCGTCGATCAGTTTCAGTTCAGTATTACGGGAAGTGATAACCAGTTTACCGCTGGAGTTCACAACCGACTTCACGTTGCTGAGCTTGATGCTACCTTTGTTTTTCACTTGGATGCTGGATTCAGCAGCCGCACGAGATGCCGCACCACCGATGTGGAACGTACGCATGGTCAGCTGTGTACCCGGTTCACCGATGGACTGTGCCGCGATAACACCGATTGCTTCACCCTTGTTGATGATGTGGCCACGCGCCAGGTCACGACCGTAGCAGTGCGCACATACACCAAAGTCGGTGTCACAAGATACAACAGAACGTACTTTAACCGCGTCGACAGAGTTCTCTTCCAGCAGGTCACACCACTGTTCGTGCAGCAGCGTGTTGCGCGGAACGAGGATATCAGCAGTACCCGGCTTCAGAACGTCTTCAGCAGTTACACGACCCAGTACGCGATCGCGCAGCGGCTCTTTAACGTCACCACCCTCGATAACCGGAGTCATCATGATACCTTCATGGGTACCACAATCGTCTTCGGTAACCACCAGGTCCTGCGCCACGTCAACCAGACGACGAGTCAGGTAACCGGAGTTCGCAGTTTTCAGTGCGGTATCCGCCAGACCTTTACGAGCACCGTGGGTGGAGATGAAGTACTGGAGTACGTTCAGACCTTCACGGAAGTTCGCGGTGATTGGCGTTTCGATGATGGAGCCATCCGGCTTCGCCATCAGACCACGCATACCAGCAAGCTGACGAATCTGTGCCGCAGAACCACGCGCACCGGAGTCGGCCATCATGTAGATGCTGTTGAAGGAAACCTGCTTCTCTTCCTGACCGTCACGGTTAATCACGGTTTCAGTTTGCAGGTTATCCATCATCGCTTTGGATACACGATCGTTCGCCGCAGCCCAGATATCGATAACTTTGTTGTAGCGTTCGCCCGCAGTTACCAGACCAGACTGGAACTGCTCCTGAATTTCAGCAACTTCTGCTTCTGCCTCGGAGATGATTTCGTGTTTCTTCTCCGGGATGACCATGTCATCGATACCAACAGATGCACCAGAACGCGCTGCATAGGCGAAGCCGGTGTACATGATCTGGTCCGCAAAAATAACGGTCGGTTTCAGACCGAGAATGCGGTAGCAGGTGTTCAGCATTTTGGAGATTGCTTTTTTACCCAGCGCCTGGTTGACGATGGAGTAAGGCAGACCTTTCGGTACAATCATCCACAGAATGGCACGGCCAACAGTCGTGTCTTTCAGGCTGGTTTTCGCTACTAATTCACCGTTAGCATCTTTTTCATACTCGGTGATACGCACTTTAACGCGCGCATGCAGAGAAGCCAGACCAGAGCGATACAGACGTTCTGCTTCTTTCGGGCCAGTCAGCACCATGCCTTCGCCTTTGGCGTTAACACAGTCACGGGTCATGTAGTACAGACCCAGTACAACGTCCTGAGACGGAACGATGATTGGTTCGCCGTTCGCCGGGGACAGGATGTTGTTGGTAGACATCATCAGCGCACGCGCTTCCAGCTGGGCTTCCAGCGTCAGCGGTACGTGAACAGCCATCTGGTCACCATCGAAGTCGGCGTTATATGCCGCACAAACCAGCGGGTGCAGCTGGATAGCTTTACCTTCGATCAGTACCGGTTCAAATGCCTGGATACCCAGACGGTGCAGAGTCGGTGCACGGTTCAGCAGTACCGGGTGTTCGCGGATAACTTCGTCCAGGATATCCCAAACGACAGCTTCTTCGCGCTCAACCATTTTCTTCGCAGCTTTAATGGTGGTAGCAAGACCACGCAGTTCCAGCTTGCCGTAGATGAACGGTTTGAACAGCTCCAGTGCCATTTTCTTCGGAAGACCGCACTGATGCAGACGCAGGTATGGACCTACGGTGATTACAGAACGACCGGAGTAGTCAACACGCTTACCGAGCAGGTTCTGACGGAAACGACCCTGTTTACCTTTGATCATGTCGGCCAAAGATTTCAGAGGACGCTTGTTAGAACCGGTGATCGCACGACCGCGACGACCGTTATCCAGCAGGGCGTCTACCGCTTCCTGCAGCATACGTTTTTCGTTACGTACGATGATGTCCGGCGCAGCCAGATCCAGCAGACGTTTCAGACGGTTGTTACGGTTAATGACGCGACGATACAGATCGTTCAGGTCAGAAGTCGCGAAACGACCACCATCCAGCGGAACCAGCGGACGCAGATCTGGCGGCAGTACCGGCAGAACGGTCAGGATCATCCACTCTGGTTTGTTACCAGACTGAACGAACGCTTCCAGCAGTTTGATACGCTTGGTCAGCTTTTTACGCTTGGTTTCGGAGTTGGTTTCGTTCAGCTCTTCACGCAGCTGTTCGCACTCTTGCTCCAGATCCATGCTCTTCAGCAGAGCCTGGATTGCTTCCGCCCCCATCTTCGCGTCGAATTCGTCACCGAACTCTTCCAGCGCGTCCAGATACTGCTCTTCAGTCAGGATCTGCTGACGTTCCAGGTTGGTCATACCGCCTTCGATAACCACATAGGATTCAAAGTACAGTACGCGTTCGATATCGCGCAGCGGCATATCGAGCAGCAGACCGATACGGGACGGCAGCGATTTCAGGAACCAGATGTGCGCAGTCGGGGAAGCCAGTTCGATGTGGCCCATACGCTCACGGCGTACTTTAGTCTGGGTCACTTCAACGCCGCACTTCTCACAGATGACGCCACGGTGTTTCAGGCGCTTGTACTTACCGCACAGGCACTCGTAATCTTTTACCGGCCCAAAGATACGGGCGCAGAAAAGGCCGTCACGTTCTGGTTTGAACGTACGGTAGTTGATGGTTTCCGGCTTTTTAACTTCACCGAAAGACCATGAACGGATCATGTCTGGCGAAGCCAGAGCAATTTTGATCGCATCAAACTCTTCGGTTTTAGTCTGCGCTTTCAGAAACTTTAATAAATCTTTCACGGATTTGCTCCCGTCGGAGTTAGCACAATCCGCTGCCGGGTTTTAACCCGACAGCAGTGACCTGTTTGAGCGAGAATTACTCGTCTTCCAGTTCGATGTTGATACCCAGCGAACGAATCTCTTTCAACAATACGTTGAAGGATTCTGGCATGCCCGGCTCCATCTGATGGTTGCCGTCCACGATGTTTTTATACATCTTGGTACGACCGTTCACGTCATCAGACTTAACGGTGAGCATTTCCTGCAGGGTGTATGCTGCGCCGTATGCTTCCAGCGCCCACACTTCCATCTCCCCGAAACGCTGACCACCGAACTGTGCCTTACCACCCAGCGGCTGCTGAGTAACCAGGCTGTAAGAACCGGTGGAACGCGCGTGCATCTTGTCGTCGACCAGGTGGTTCAGTTTCAGCATGTACATGTAACCAACGGTTACCGGACGCTCGAACTGTTCACCAGTGCGACCATCGTACAGGCGGATCTGACCGGAAGTCGGCAGGTCGCCAAGTTTCAGCAGCTCTTTAATTTCTGCTTCTTTCGCACCGTCGAACACCGGCGTTGCGATTGGCATACCTTTGCGCAGGTTTTCAGCCAGACGCATAACTTCTTCATCGCTGAAGGTACTCAGGTCAACTTTCTGACGAACGTCAGCGCCCAGATCGTACGCACGCTGGATGAATTCGCGCAGTTTCGCGACTTCTTGCTGCTGTTTCAGCATGGCGTTGATCTTGTCGCCGATACCTTTCGCAGCCATACCCAGGTGGGTTTCGAGGATCTGACCGATGTTCATACGAGACGGTACGCCCAGCGGGTTCAGTACGATGTCTACCGGCGTACCGTTTTCATCGTAAGGCATATCTTCGATCGGGTTGATCTTAGAAATTACACCCTTGTTACCGTGACGACCTGCCATCTTGTCACCAGGCTGGATACGGCGTTTAACCGCCAGATATACCTTAACAATCTTCAGCACGCCCGGTGCCAGATCGTCGCCCTGGGTGATTTTGCGGCGTTTCGCTTCGAGTTTCTTCTCGAACTCGTGTTTCAGTTCGTCATACTGCTCAGCCAGCTGTTCCAGCTGATTTTGTTTCTCTTCGTCTGTCAGGCCCAGCTCCAGCCAGCGATCGCGCGGCAGTTTGTCGAGCTTCTCAGCTTCAACGCCACCGGCTACCAGCACAGCACGGATACGGCTGAACAGACCCGCTTCGAGGATCTGCAGTTCTTCAGACAGGTCTTTCTTCGCCTGTTTGAGCTGCATTTCTTCGATTTCCAGCGCACGTTTGTCTTTTTCTACGCCATCGCGAGTAAAGACCTGAACGTCGATAACCGTACCGGATACACCGTTTGGTACGCGCAGAGAAGAGTCTTTAACGTCAGAGGCTTTCTCACCGAAGATCGCACGCAGCAGTTTTTCTTCTGGGGTCAGCTGAGTTTCACCTTTCGGCGTTACCTTACCAACCAGAATGTCGCCACCGGTCACTTCCGCACCAATGTAAACGATACCGGATTCATCCAGTTTGGAGAGCGCAGCTTCACCCACGTTCGGGATGTCAGCGGTGATCTCTTCCGGACCCAGCTTGGTGTCACGGGACACACACGCCAGTTCCTGAATGTGGATGGTGGTGAAACGGTCTTCCTGAACAACACGCTCGGATACGAGGATGGAGTCTTCGAAGTTGTAACCATTCCACGGCATGAACGCTACGCGCAT
Organism: Enterobacter hormaechei; assembly: GCA_042434945.1. Taxonomy (GTDB): domain Bacteria; phylum Pseudomonadota; class Gammaproteobacteria; order Enterobacterales; family Enterobacteriaceae; genus Escherichia; species Escherichia hormaechei_A. The sequence continues at coordinate 4,525,260 of CP170191.1, read as the reverse complement.
GTTCTGACCAAGCGCCAGTTCACCGAGGTCGGTGGACGGACCGTCTGCCAGCACGTCGCCACGTTCAACCGGTTCACCCAGAGACACACACGGCATCTGGTTGATACAGGTGTTCTGGTTAGAACGGGTGTATTTGGTCAGGTTGTAGATGTCGATACCTGCTTCACCCGGATACATCTCGTCTTCGTTAACTTTGATAACGATACGGGAAGCATCCACGTACTGAACGACACCACCACGTTTAGCTACCGCAGTTACACCGGAGTCAACGGCAACAGCACGTTCCATACCAGTACCAACCAGCGGCTTATCAGCGCGCAGAGTCGGAACGGCCTGACGTTGCATGTTCGCACCCATCAATGCACGGTTGGCGTCATCGTGTTCCAGGAACGGGATCAGGGACGCACCGACGGATACCACCTGCTGGGTGGATACGTCCATGTAGTCAACCTGGTCGCGGCTGAACAAGCTGGATTCGCCTTTGCTACGGCAAGTTACCAGGTCTTCTACGAAGTGGCCTTCTTCATCCAAGTTGGAGTTCGCCTGGGCGATAACGTAGTTGCCTTCTTCGATAGCAGACAGGTAGTGAATTTCGTCAGTTACAACACCGTCGGTCACTTTACGATACGGAGTCTCAAGGAAGCCGTATTCGTTAGTCTGTGCGTACACGGACAGAGAGTTGATCAGACCGATGTTCGGACCTTCAGGGGTTTCGATTGGACATACGCGACCGTAGTGAGTCGGGTGTACGTCTCGAACTTCGAAGCCTGCACGTTCACGGGTCAGACCGCCTGGGCCGAGTGCGGAGATACGACGTTTGTGCGTAATCTCAGACAGCGGGTTGTTCTGGTCCATAAACTGAGACAGCTGGCTGGAACCGAAGAACTCTTTCACTGCTGCGGAAATCGGCTTGGCGTTGATCATATCCTGTGGCATCAGGGTATCCAGATCGCCCAGAGACAGACGCTCTTTCACCGCACGCTCTACACGTACCAGGCCAACGCGGAACTGGTTTTCCGCCATTTCGCCAACGGAACGGATACGACGGTTGCCGAGGTGGTCGATATCATCGACTTCGCCTTTACCGTTACGGATATCGATGAGCTTTTTCATAACATCAATGATGTCGTCTTTGCTCAGGATACCGGAACCTTCGATTTCTTCGCGCAGCAGAGAACGGTTGAACTTCATACGACCAACCGCAGACAAGTCATAACGGTCTTCGGAGAAGAACAGGTTCTCGAACAGGCTTTCAGCTGCTTCACGAGTCGGCGGCTCGCCAGGGCGCATCATGCGGTAGATTTCTACCAGTGCGCTCAGACGGTCGTTAGTTGGGTCGACACGTAAGGTTTCAGAGATATATGGGCCGTGATCCAGATCGTTGGTGAACAGCGTTTCGATACGCTTGTGACCAGACTGGCTCAGCTTAGCCAGCAGATCCAGGCTCAGCTCCATGTTCGCTGCGCAGATCAGCTCGCCGGTAGACTCATCAATATAGTCTTTAGCAACCACTTTACCTGCGATGTACTCAACCGGGACTTCGATCAGTTTGACGTCGTCTTTTTCCAGCTGGCGAATGTGGCGCGCAGTGATACGGCGGCCTTTTTCTACGTACACTTTACCGTTAGCTTCGATGTCAAAAGATGCGGTTTCACCACGCAGGCGTTCCGGCACCAGTTCCATCTGCAGCTTGTTATCACGGATTTCAAAGATAACTTTTTCAAAGAACAGGTCGAGGATCTGCTCTGTGGTGTAGTTCAGGGCGCGCAGAATGATGGTCGCAGGCAGTTTACGGCGACGGTCGATACGTACGAACAGGTTGTCCTTCGGATCGAATTCGAAGTCCAGCCAGGAACCACGGTAAGGGATGATACGCGCGTTATACAGCACTTTACCCGAAGAGTGGGTTTTACCTTTGTCGGAGTCAAAGAAGACGCCCGGACTACGGTGCAGCTGGGAAACGATAACACGCTCAGTACCGTTGATAACAAAGGTACCGTTGTCTGTCATGAGCGGAATTTCGCCCATGTAGACTTCTTGTTCTTTAATGTCTTTTACGGTGCCTTCCGGCGCTTCGCGCTCATAGATCACCAGACGCAGTTTAACGCGCAGCGGTGCGGAATAGGTCACGCCACGGATTTGACATTCCTGGACGTCAAACACCGGTTCGCCAAGGCGGTAGCTGACGTATTGCAGCTCGGAATTACCGCTGTAGCTCTGAATCGGGAATACGGAACGGAAAGCAGCTTCCAGACCATACTGCCCTTCAGGATCTTGCTCGATAAATTTCTGAAACGAGTCAAGCTGGATAGAAAGGAGATAAGGTACATCCAGAACTTGTGGACGTTTACCAAAATCCTTACGAATACGTTTTTTCTCGGTATAGGAGTAAACCATAGGGTTCCTCAGCTCGCTGACAAGTCGACCCATCTGTCCATTGAGCGGACAGTTTGTGCAACACTATTTTGTTGACCGGAAAATGGAACACTTTCCGCAATGCCTGTTGCTATCACGCTTAAACCATTTCATTGCGATTTACACAGAACGGACGTCCTGTCGCAGTATATTAAGTCGTCGATAGAAACAAGCATTGAAAGGCACAGCAGTAGTCAAACAGTGTGAAACGCTACTGGCGCCTTACAGCGCAAAAAGGCTGGTGACTAAAAAGTCACCAGCCATCAGCCTGATTTCTCAGGCTGCAACCGGAAGGGTTGGCTTATTTAACTTCAACTTCAGCGCCAGCTTCTTCCAGAGCTTTTTTCAGTGCTTCTGCGTCGTCTTTGCTCACGCCTTCTTTCAGAGCAGCCGGTGCAGATTCTACCAGGTCTTTAGCTTCTTTCAGACCCAGGCCAGTTGCGCCACGTACTGCTTTGATAACAGCAACTTTGTTAGCGCCAGCAGCTTTCAGAATTACGTCGAATTCAGTTTTTTCTTCAGCAGCTTCAACCGGGCCAGCAGCTACAGCTACAGCAGCAGCAGCGGAAACACCGAATTTTTCTTCCATTGCAGAGATCAGTTCTACAACGTCCATTACAGACATAGCTGCAACTGCTTCAATGATTTGATCTTTAGTGATAGACATTTAAATTGTTCCTGAATATCAGAATAAGTTTATACGTAAGCGAATGCGTTAAAAAGATAACTGCGATTAAGCAGCTTCTTTCGCATCGCGTACAGCAGCCAGAGTACGAACCAGTTTGCCAGCCGAAGCTTCTTTCATGGTTGCCATCAGGCGTGCAATTGCTTCTTCGTAGGTCGGCAGAGTTGCCAGGCGGTCGATCTGAGACGCCGGGATCAGCTCACCTTCAAAGGCAGCGGCTTTGACCTCAAATTTTGCATTCGCTTTCGCGAACTCTTTGAACAGACGAGCAGCAGCGCCCGGGTGTTCCATAGAGTATGCAATCAGGGTCGGACCAACAAACGCGTCTTTCAGGCACTCGAACGGAGTACCTTCAACAGCACGGCGCAGCAGGGTGTTACGAACAACACGCATGTATACGCCAGCTTCGCGACCTGCTTTACGCAGTTCAGTCATTTTATCTACAGTTACGCCACGGGAATCCGCAACTACTGCAGACAGCGCGCCTTTGGCTACTTCGCTGACTTCAGCAACAATCGCTTGTTTGTCTTGAAGATTTAAAGCCATTAGCTTTGCTCCTGGATGTTTGCCAGAGAAAATCTCTGGAACTCACTTCACTCCTCCAAACGGAGAGAGCGTCTTAATTACGGTGAGCAGAAACAAGCCAGAATATAAAAGAATAATCTTAGCGTTCTGTCACCGTCTACGCAGGGGATTAAGTTTCTTGCGAAACTCCTGCGGTCTTCGACGGAGGCCTGGATAGGCCAGGCTCCAACGAACAAATCTTTTCTATCCGTCGCTATTCAGCTTGTGACGGCGTTGGCTTCCTTCGTTCGCACCAGTCACATAGTTAGCTATGCTCCTGGCGACTCACTCAGTTGCCGCCTTGCCACAACCCGAATATCTCGGATATACGTCTGCATTAAGCATTATACGTGGGGGTAAGATTGTAGACAAAATCACCGCCCACGTAAAGGCATTAGTTTACAGAAGCGCTCAGGCCAGCCTGGTCAACTGCAACACCTGCCCCCATGGTGGTGGAGATGCTAACTTTCTTGATGTACACGCCTTTCGCCTGAGTCGGTTTTGCTTTTTTCAGCGCAACCAGCAGAGCTTCCAGGTTTTCTTTCAGTTTGTCAGCGTCAAAGTCCACTTTACCGATGGTGGTGTGGATGATGCCGTTTTTGTCGTTACGGTAACGAACCTGGCCAGCTTTAGCGTTTTTAACCGCTTCAGCAACGTTCGGCGTTACAGTACCCACTTTCGGGTTTGGCATCAGGCCGCGCGGACCCAGAACCTGGCCCAGCTGGCCAACAACGCGCATTGCATCCGGAGAAGCAATAACAACGTCAAAGTTCATTTCGCCTTTCTTGATCTGGTCAGCCAGATCTTCCATACCTACCAGTTCAGCACCTGCAGCTTTAGCAGCTTCAGCGTTTGCACCCTGGGTAAATACGGCTACGCGAACGGAACGGCCAGTACCGTGCGGCAGTACAGTTGCACCACGTACGTTCTGGTCAGATTTACGAGCGTCGATGCCGAGGTTAACAGCTACGTCCACGCTTTCTACGAATTTAGCAGTCGCCAGTTCTTTCAGCAGAGCGATAGCTTCGTTGATGTCGTACTGTTTGGTTGCATCAACTTTCTCGCGGATAACACGCATGCGCTTGGTCAGTTTAGCCATTTCTTAGTCCTCCACTACCAGGCCCATGGAACGTGCAGTACCTTCGATGGAGCGAGTCATCGCTTCAATGTCGGCACCAGTCATGTCGGCAGCTTTGGTCTGCGCGATTTCCTGCAGCTGAGCGCGGGAAATTTTACCCACTTTGTCTTTGTTCGGCTTACCGGAACCAGACTTGATACCAGCCGCTTTTTTCAGCAGAACTGCTGCCGGCGGAGTCTTGGTAACGAAAGTGAAAGAACGGTCAGCGTAAACGGTGATTACTACCGGAATCGGCAGACCTTTTTCGATGGAATCAGTTTTTGCGTTGAACGCTTTGCAGAATTCCATGATGTTTACGCCCTGCTGACCCAGAGCCGGACCTACTGGCGGACTCGGGTTAGCCATACCAGCTGCAACCTGCAGCTTGACATAGGCTTGTACTTTCTTAGCCATTATAAATTCCTCAAGTTGGGTAATAACGCCTCTGAGAGGCTCCCCGTGATATAAAAAATCGTTTTACGGGCAAGGCCCATAAAAACAAAAGGCGCGAAATTGTATTCCAATCTCGCGCCTTGTGCAACGATTAAATCGCCGCTTTTTTGATCGCTGGGTTAGGCTTTTTCAACCTGGCTGAAGTCCAGCTCTACCGGGGTCGCACGACCGAAGATAGAAACAGACACTTTCAGACGAGATTTCTCGTAATCCACTTCTTCAACAACACCGTTGAAGTCAGCGAACGGACCATCATTAACACGGACCATTTCACCCGGTTCAAACAGCGTTTTCGGACGCGGCTTATCACCAACCTGCTGCAGGCGGTTCATAATCGCATCGACTTCTTTATCGCTGATTGGCGCAGGACGATCGGAAGTACCGCCGATGAAGCCCATCACACGCGGTACGCTGCGCACCAGGTGCCAGCTCGCGTCGTTCATCACCATCTGAACGAGGACGTAGCCAGGGAAGAATTTACGTTCGCTTTTGCGACGCTGACCGCCACGGATTTCAACCACTTCTTCGGTTGGTACCATGACTTCACCAAACAAATCTTCCATGTTGTGTAATTTGATATGCTCACGCAGCGACGTTGCTACGCGGCCTTCAAAACCGGAAAACGCCTGAACGACGTACCAGCGCTTTTTAGGAGCTTCAGACATCTCAGAACCTCAGGCCAGTGATAAAGGATACCAGGCGAACCAGAATACCATCCAGTCCCCACAGGATCAGTGACATTACTGCGGTAACCGCAGCCACAATCAGCGTGGTGTGCAATGTTTCCTGGCGAGTCGGCCAAATGACCTTACGGACTTCGGTACGCGCTTCACGGGCAAAAGCAACGGTAGCTTTACCTTTTGTCGTTAACAGCGCGACACCACCCGCTGCAGCAATCAGAATTACTACGGCCAGCGCACGCAGCGGCAGCATAATGTCGCGATAAAGATAGTTGCCGACAATCGCCACCAGGAGCAATGCCACCACAACGACCCACTTCATCGCTTCCAGGCCGCGCCCGCTTCCTTGAGCTTCGGTATTCGCACTCATAAACCAACCTGTCAGAAGTTTTCTACAAACATTTTCACCCCGCGATCGCGAGGCAAACCAAATCGAAACGCGTATTAGCTTTTCGGATTATACGCCCTCAACAGAGCCTGTCTCAGCAATGATTATGACAAAGAAAATCACTGATGAGCCAGGTTCTGGTACGAAAGCGTGCAAAAAGGGCATCAAATGATGCCCTTTTAGTGCGCATTGCGTCAAATGTTATCGGCAATTAGCTCAGAACTTTTGCTACAACGCCCGCGCCAACGGTACGGCCGCCTTCACGGATTGCGAAACGCAGACCGTCGTCCATCGCGATCGGGTGGATCAGGGTAACAACCATTTTGATGTTGTCGCCCGGCATTACCATCTCTACGCCTTCCGGCAGTTCGATGGTACCAGTCACGTCAGTAGTACGGAAGTAGAACTGCGGACGGTAGCCTTTGAAGAAAGGAGTATGACGGCCGCCTTCATCTTTGGACAGAATGTACACTTCAGATTCGAACTTGGTGTGCGGCTTGATGGTGCCCGGCTTAGCCAGTACCTGACCACGTTCGATTTCTTCACGTTTGATACCACGCAGCAGAACACCTACGTTCTCACCAGCACGGCCTTCGTCCAGCAGTTTGCGGAACATTTCAACGCCAGTACAGGTAGACTTCTGAGTCTCTTTGATACCAACGATTTCAACTTCTTCACCAACTTTGATGATACCGCGTTCTACACGACCGGTAACAACGGTACCACGACCGGAGATGGAGAATACGTCTTCGATCGGCAGCAGGAACGGCTTGTCAATCGCACGCTCTGGTTCCGGAATGTAAGAATCCAGGAAGCCAGCCAGTTCCAGGATTTTCGCTTCCCACTCTGCGTCGCCTTCCAGCGCTTTCAGAGCAGAACCACGAACGATCGGAGTGTCGTCGCCCGGGAAGTCGTACTGAGACAGAAGTTCACGAACTTCCATTTCAACCAGTTCCAGCAGCTCTTCGTCATCAACCATGTCGCATTTGTTCAGGAACACGATGATGTACGGAACGCCTACCTGACGACCCAGCAGGATGTGCTCACGAGTCTGCGGCATCGGGCCGTCAGTCGCAGCAACTACCAGGATCGCGCCGTCCATCTGAGCAGCACCGGTGATCATGTTTTTAACATAGTCGGCGTGCCCCGGGCAGTCTACGTGTGCGTAGTGACGGGTCGGGGTGTCGTATTCAACGTGAGAAGTGTTGATGGTGATACCACGAGCTTTTTCTTCCGGCGCGTTATCGATCTGGTCGAATGCGCGAGCAGCACCGCCGTAGGTTTTAGCCAGTACGGTAGTGATTGCAGCGGTCAGCGTTGTTTTACCATGGTCAACGTGGCCGATAGTACCGACGTTAACGTGCGGTTTTGTACGTTCAAACTTTTCTTTAGACATCGATTGTCCCTCTAAGACACGGATAAATCGGTGATATCACCACATCAACCAGGCAACATGCCCGACTTGTTGAATGCAATAAACAGAAGGAAAAAACAGGGAGGAGAAAAGAAGTGGTGCTGATAGGCAGATTCGAACTGCCGACCTCACCCTTACCAAGGGTGCGCTCTACCAACTGAGCTATATCAGCACATCTTGGAGCGGGCAGCGGGAATCGAACCCGCATCATCAGCTTGGAAGGCTGAGGTAATAGCCATTATACGATGCCCGCATCCTGGAACTCGGCTACCTGATTTTCATTCTGCACTGAATATCGAGAGAAGCTCTCTTTATTCGAGCCGGTAAGCGAACTTATCGTCTCGGGCTACGCCATCGCGTGGCCGAAATTGGTGGTGGGGGAAGGATTCGAACCTTCGAAGTCTGTGACGGCAGATTTACAGTCTGCTCCCTTTGGCCGCTCGGGAACCCCACCGGACTTGATGGTGCCGACTACCGGAATCGAACTGGTGACCTACTGATTACAAGTCAGTTGCTCTACCTACTGAGCTAAGTCGGCATCAAGTAGCGCGCATTCTATGGAGACATGCGAGTTCATGCAACTAAAAAATTGCATAAATTTGTTTTATTGGTCACATTTTATGCGACACGATGAAGAAACAGCCGAATGGAGGGCAGATTAGCACACTTTTTCAACATCATTGTGCTCAACAATGCGCTCCTGCTAAACCATAATTCTTTTTATCAGATGAATATCTGTCACATTGCTTTTCAACGATAGCTTCCTGGGAGAGATTTTTTCTTATTATTCCTCCCCATCTGGTGTTACCCTCCTGCCCATTGTCCAAAATTAACTATGTGATGAGCCCGCACCCGCCGTTTCGTGATGGTTCACAGAAGCATGCTTATGAGCAAAAAAGAGCAAACGTTAATGACGCCCTATCTTCAGTTTAACCGTAGCCAGTGGGCAGCCCTGCGTGACTCCGTCCCTATGACACTGACGGAAGGTGAAATCGCACGGCTAAAAGGGATAAACGAAGATCTCTCCCTGGAAGAGGTGGCAGAAATCTATCTCCCCCTCTCTCGCTTGCTTAACTTCTATATCAGCTCCAATTTGCGTCGTCAGGCCGTACTGGAACAGTTCCTCGGCACGAACGGTCAACGTATTCCTTATATCATCAGTATTGCGGGCAGCGTGGCAGTGGGTAAAAGTACCACCGCGCGCGTGCTACAGGCGCTGCTGAGCCGCTGGCCGGAACACCGCAGCGTGGAGCTGATCACCACCGACGGCTTCCTGCATCCCAACGAGGTGTTGAAAGAACGCGGCCTGATGAAAAAGAAGGGCTTCCCGCTCTCTTATGATATGCACCGCCTGGTAAAGTTTGTTTCAGATCTAAAATCGGGCGTACCTCACGTTACCGCGCCGGTTTACTCGCATCTGATCTACGACCGCATCCCGGATGGCGACAAAACGGTTGTGCAGCCCGACATCCTGATTCTGGAAGGCTTAAACGTCCTGCAAAGCGGGATGGATTATCCTCACGATCCGCATCATGTGTTTGTCTCTGACTTTGTCGATTTCTCAATTTATGTCGATGCGCCGGAAGATTTGCTGCAACGCTGGTATATCAACCGCTTCCTGAAGTTCCGCGAAGGGGCGTTCACCGACCCGGATTCCTACTTCCACAACTACGCCCAGCTCTCTGAAGAAGAGGCTATCAGCGTGGCGACCGGGCTGTGGAATGAGATCAACTACGTCAACCTCAAAGAGAACATCCTGCCGACGCGCGAACGCGCAAGCCTGATCCTCACCAAGAGTGAGAAACACGCCGTCGACCAGATTCGTTTACGGAAATAGATCTCAGACGTAAAAAAACCGGCTTAGCGCCGGTTTTTTTATTTATGCCTGCGGCTTTTCGCCGTTTTCATCCTGATCAACAGCAAAACAAGCTACCAGTTGACCGCCGTAGTCTTTTAGCTGCGGCTGCAACTGGGTGCAGGGGCCGAAGCGCCGACGACAGCGGGCGTTGAAGGCGCAACCCGGCGGTGGATTCAGTGGGCTTGGTAGTTCACCGCTGAGCTTGATGCGCTCGCGGCGATCGTCCGGGTTCAGGCGCGGCGTCGCGGAAAGTAGCGCCTGAGTGTACGGATGGCGCGGGTTATTGAAGATTTGGTCTTTCGTTCCCTTCTCCACGCAGCGGCCCAGGTACATCACCATCACTTCATCAGCAATGTGCTCCACCACCGACAGGTCGTGGGAGATAAAGACATAAGACAGCCCCAACTCCTGCTGCAAATCCATCATCAGATTCAGCACCTGCGCGCGCACTGAAACATCCAGCGCGGAAACCGGTTCATCGGCAATCACCACATCCGGGTCGAGCATCAGACCACGGGCGATGGCGATACGCTGACGCTGACCGCCGGAGAACATATGCGGATAGCGGTCATAGTGCTCGGTTTTCAGGCCGACTTTCGCCATCATCGACAGGGCTTTTTCCCGACGCTGTTCTTTGCTTAAGCTGGTGTTGATCAGCAGCGGCTCTTCAAGAATTTGCCCGACTTTTTTACGCGGATTCAGCGAACCGTAAGGGTTCTGGAAGACGATCTGGATTTTCTGCCGACGCAGCTTCTGCGCCTGCGGATCGTGCTTAAGCAGATCCTGCCCCTGGTAATACAGCTCGCCACCGGTGGGCATTTCAATCATCGTCAGCAACCGACCGAGGGTCGATTTACCGCAGCCAGATTCGCCCACTACTGCCAGCGTTTTGCCACGTTCAAGGTTAAACGAAACGCCATCCAGCGCTTTAACCAGACGTTCCGGCGCGAACATGCCTTTCTTCACCGGATAATGTTTTTTCAGGTCGATAGCCTGCAACAGCGGTTGTTGCAGGGTGGCCTCTTGCGTACTCATAGTGTCGGCCTCCCGGCATCATCAAGTGGGTAATGGCATTTGGACTGACGCCCGTCAGCGAGCATATTCAGCGCCGGTTCTTCAGCGCGACATCTGTCAGTGGCATAGGGGCAGCGCGGGTTAAGCAGGCAGCCGTTCGGGCGGTCGTACTTGCCGGGAACGACACCTGGCAACGACGCCAGACGTTCTTTGTCCTGAGCAAATTCTGGCAGCGCACGCAGCAATGCCTGAGTATACGGGTGACGCGGCGCATGGAAGATGGCGTGCGCATCACCGGTTTCCACCACCTGGCCTGCATACATCACGATGATTTTATGTGCCGCTTCCGCCACCAGCGCCAGGTCATGGGTAATTAACACCAGCGCCATGTTCTCTTTCTGCTGTAGCTCCAGCAGTAGTTCGATGATTTGCGCCTGAATGGTCACGTCCAGCGCGGTGGTCGGTTCATCGGCAATCAGCAGTTTTGGCCGACAGGCAATCGCCATGGCGATCATCACGCGCTGGCTCATGCCGCCGGAAAGCTGATGCGGGTAAACATCCAGACGCGATGCCGGATCGGGAATACCGACCTGATTCAGCAGGTCAATCGCTCGCTGACGGCGGGTACTTTTGTTGCCGCCCTGATGCACCTTAATCGCTTCCATAATCTGGAAACCCACGGTGTAGCACGGGTTAAGGCTGGTCATCGGGTCCTGGAAGATCATCGCCACTTCGGCACCCACCAGGTTGCGGCGCTCTTTTTCTGAGATACGCTGCAAATCCTGGCCGTTAAACTCCAGTTTTTCTGCCATTACGCGGCCCGGATAATCAATCAGCCCCATAATCGCCAGTGAACTGACCGACTTACCGGAGCCGGACTCACCCACAATCCCGACCACTTCGCCCTGTTTTACGCTGTAGCTGATGCGGTCTACGGCGCGGAACGGCGCGCTTTCGTCGCCGAAATGCACCGATAATTTATCTACATTTAATAACGCCATCTCGAACCTCTTACTGCTTCAGTTTGGGATCGAGCGCGTCACGCAGACCGTCACCCATCAGGTTAAATGCCAGCACCGTCAGCAGGATCGCCAGACCCGGGAAGGTCACGACCCACCAGGCGCTTTGCGCGAACTGCAACACGTCGGAGAGCATGGTGCCCCACTCAGGCGTTGGCGGCTGTGCCCCCATGCCGAGGAAACCAAGAGCAGCCATATCGAGAATGGCGTTAGAGAAACCGAGCGACGCCTGAACAATCAGCGGCGCAAGGCAGTTCGGGAAGATGTTAATAAACATCTGACGCATCGCCCCGGCACCCGCCACGCGAGACGCGGTGACGTAATCGCGGTTAACTTCCACCAGCACGGCGGCGCGGGTTAAGCGCACATAGTGCGGCAAGGCAACGAAGGTCAGTGCCAGCGCGGCGTTACCAATCGACGGGCCGAAAATTGCCACCAGCACCAGCGCCAGCAGCAGACTTGGCAGCGCCAGCATGATATCGACCACGCGCATAATGATGTTATCGACCAGGCCGCCAAAGTAACCGGCGATCAGGCCGAGAATAACGCCCATAATCAGCGATAACACAACTACCAGACAGCCAACCAGCAGCGACAGGCGCGCACCGTACATCAGGCGCGACAGCACATCACGGCCTACGTCATCGGTGCCCAGCAAGTGCGCCATGCTGCCGCCTTCCTGCCAGGCTGGCGGGGCGAGCAGTGCATCGCGGAACTGTTCCGCCGGGTTATAGGGTGCAATCCAGTTGGCAAAGATCGCGATGAACAGCACGATGACGACGTAAACCAGCCCGACGACCGCGCCTTTGTTGCGTTTAAAATAGTGCCAGAACTCCTGTAACGGGGTCATCGGCACCGGTGCGCTAATCACTTTATTTTCAGTAACCTGTGACATGATGTCCCCTTACTTCTTATGACGAATACGCGGGTTCACCACGCCGTACAGCAGATCGACCAGCAAGTTGACGAGGATAATCATCGTCGCCACCAGCAATACGCCGCCCTGCACTACCGGATAGTCGCGGCGTTGCAGTGCGTCAATCAACCAGCGTCCCAGACCGGGCCACGAGAAGATGGTTTCGGTCAGAATCGCCCCCGCCAGCAATGTTCCCACCTGCAGGCCGATAACGGTCACCACCGGCAGCATCGCGTTACGCAGCGCATGGACGATAATCACCCGCATGCGGGTTAGCCCTTTGGCGCGCGCGGTGCGGATGTAATCCTCGCCCAGCACTTCCAGCATCGAGGAGCGTGTCATACGCACAATGACCGCCAGCGGAATAGTACCCAGCACAATGGCAGGCAAGATCATATGGGCGACGGCATCGATAAAGTTGCCGTCTTCACCCCAGATGGCGGTGTCGATTAGCATAAAACCGGTTAACGGATTGGAGTCATCGAGGAACACCATATCGCTCACGCGACCGGAGACGGGCGTCAGGTTCCAGTGCACCGAAACCAGCATGATCAGCATCATGCCCCACCAGAAGATAGGCATTGAATAACCTGTCAGCGCCAGGCCAACCGCTGTGTGATCGAAAATGGAACCGCGTTTAACCGCAGCCAGCACGCCGACCGGAATACCGACTGCCGTAGCAAAAATCATCGCGCAGACGCCAAGTTCCAGCGTGGCCTGGAAGCGCGGCACGAACTCTTCCCAAACCGGGATGCGGCTTTTCATTGAAATGCCTAGATCGCCATGCATAACGCCCCAAATGTAATGGAGATACTGCTGCCACATCGGTTTATCTAAGCCGAGTTCAGCCAGCAGCTGCGCGTGACGCTCTGGGGAGATCCCACGTTCGCCCGCCATGATCATCACCGGATCGCCCGGGATCATGTGGACAAAGGCAAATGTGAGAAGGGTAATACCGATAAACGTGGGGATGACGAGTCCCAAACGTCGGAGAATAAACTGCAACATAACCCGGATTCTCTATAGTGACCCGCAGCCTGGAACTGCGTGTCTGTATTGCTCACAAATCAATTCCCGCCCTTATCGGACAGGGAATGAAGTATTGCTGCCGGATGGCGCTGCACGCAGAGGCACAGCGCCACCGGGTATACAGATTGTTGACAAAGTGCGCTTTGTTTATGCCGGATGCGGCGTTAACGCCTTATCCGGCCTACAAAATCGTGCAAATTCAATACATTGCAGAATTTTCGTAGGCCTGATAAGCGGAGCGCATCAGGCATTTTTGCCTTTGCCATCAGTCTTGTATGGCTTTTAATTATTCGATAGAGACGTTTTCGAAGTGATGTTTGCCTAATGGATCAACCACATAGCCTTTAACTTCTTTACGTACCGGTTCAAACACGGTGGAGTGAGCGATGATCAGTGCCGGAGCCTGATCGTGCATCACCACCTGCGCTTGTTTGTACAGTTCAACGCGTTTATTGTGGTCGTCGGTAGCACGCGCCGGTTGAATCAGATCTTCAAACGGTTTGTAGCACCATTTTGAGTAGTTGGAGCCTTGTTCAGAGGCGGCGCAGCTGAACAGGGTGGCGAAGAAGTTATCCGGATCCCCGTTATCGCCAGTCCAGCCCATCATTACCGTCTGGTGCTCGCCATCTTTCGCACGCTTGAGGTACTCACCCCATTCGTAGGTGACAATTTTGGCCTGCACGCCGACTTTCGCCCAGTCTGCCTGAATCATCTCCGCCATGCGGCGAGCGTTCGGGTTATACGGACGTTGTACCGGCATCGCCCACAGGTCGATGGAGAAACCTTTTTCCAGACCCGCTTCTTTCAGCAAGGCTTTCGCTTTTTCAGGATCGTAGGTGTAGTCCTGAACGTCGTCGTTATAGCCCCACATGGTTGGCGGGATCAGGTTTTTCGCTGATACGCCCGCGCCCTGATAAACCGCTTTGATGATCGCGTCTTTGTTCACCGCGTAGGTCAGAGCCTGGCGAACTTTCACGTCATCGAGTGGTTTTTTCTGCACGTTATACGAGAGATAACCGACGTTCAGCCCCGGCATTTCCATCAGATTGATGGATTTATCCTGCTTCATGCGAGCGATATCTGCCGGGTTCGGGTACGGCATCACCTGGCATTCATTCTTCTGCAATTTCGCGTAACGCACGGAAGCGTCAGGGGTAATAGAGAAAACCAGCGTATCGATCTGCGGTTTGGTGCCCCAGTAGCCATCAAACGCTTTGTAGCGGATACGGGAATCTTTTTGATACTGCTGTAACTGGAACGGACCGGTTCCGATTGGGTTGAGGTCCAGTTTTTCCGGTGTACCGGCTTTCATCATCGCATCAGCATATTCTTTTGACAGAATAGAGGCGAAGTCCATTGCCAGGTCAGCGAGGAACGGCGCTTCCGGGCGAGTCAGCACAAACTGAACGGTGTTGTCGTCCACCTTTTTCACTTCACTGATCAGCTCTGGCAAGCCCATGCCTTCGAAGTATTCGTAGCTGCCGCCAGAAACTTTATGGTACGGGTTTTGCGCGTTTTTCTGACGATCGAACGAGAACACCACATCATCGGCGTTCAGTTCACGCGTCGGTTTGAATTCTTTATTGTCGTGCCACTTCACACCTTTACGCAGATGGAAGGTATAGGTTTTACCGTCTTCGCTGACTTCCCACTTTTCAGCGAGGCCCGGGATCACTTCGGTGGTGCCGATTTTAAATTCAACCAGACGGTTATAAAGCGGGACGGAAGAGGCGTCATAGGTGGTGCCGGAGGTAAACAGCTGCGGGTTAAACCCTTCCGGAGATCCTTCTGAGCAATAAACCAGAGTTTTAGCCTGAACACTTGCTGCGACGGTCATAGCCACCAGGCTGAGACCAAGCTTCAGCATCCCTGACTTTTTCAAGGAAATACGCATTATTCTGCTCCAATTGTGATGTTTGTTGTTTTAACCCTTTGCAGTGGGTTGTCGCTGCCTGACCTTTTTTGTTTTTTGCCCGGTCGGGTCAACGTTATGAGGTGGGGATGCCGTACTAATTAACATCAGTGTAACAGTGCGGATCCTCCATAAAATGCCCCTCGTGACCTACAATCTGTCAACAGAATGTGAAAACGTCAATACAGCCAACCGGGATTTACACCAACGGTGAGAATCCACAAACAAAGATTAAAAAAACTTCAAACAGCTATTTGCAGCAGAGAAATTTGTGCTACTCCAACATGACCAGAACAATCAGCTTAATATTTAGCAACATTTGGTGATTAAGTTTTATTCAGAATGGGTAAATTTTCTTACAGAATGGTGATTATCTGAGCACTAAATACCGCGAACGTTAAAACGCACAGCGAAAAATGCTGAGGTTATCCATAAGCAACGCGAAAAAAGATCAAACTATATATAAAAAAATACAATGGATTATGTCACAAAACCGCAAGCAGGCAGGGGGAAGCAGGGCTAAGGGGTATTTTGAGGACTCGTGCGGGGTAACGCGTTAATGCAAAAAGGGCTAACCTTGCGGTTAGCCCTTTTTAGAATGTGGTCGGCGAGAGAGGATTCGAACCTCCGACCCACTGGTCCCAAACCAGTTGCGCTACCAAGCTGCGCTACTCGCCGAATGCGGAGCGCATCTTACTGCTGAGGTGCGCCCCCGTCAATCCCTTATTTTCAAAAAGCCATTCAACTGGCGATATTCTCGCCAGACCAGCTACTGCGCGGCTTTTGTGGTGTTATCAGGGAGTTTACACCAGTTGTTGTTTTCGTTAATCCCACCGTTCGGTGAGGTATAGCCGAGACAACCCATAATGGTGTCGTACAGCTCAACGTGACGGCGCGGTACCTTGATCTCTGCCTGCTGTTTCAGATGGGCAAACATTTTGGCTTTGTCCGGGTTTTCCAGGTACTTATCCGACATCCACATGATCATCGGCACGCGGAACTGCTCAGGCGGGGCCAGCTTACGCGGCGTGCCGTGTAAATGCTCTTTCTCGTTGATGGACTCGCCGTGGTCGGCCGCGTAAATCACAATCGCTTTCTTATCGCGAAGCTGGTCGATCACCCGGCTGAGGAAGGTATCCACATACAGAATCGAGTTATCATAGGCATTGATCAGCTCCTGCTTGCTACAGTTCTTGTTAATGCCGACGCACTCAGGCGTCCATTTGGCGAAATCGCGCGTGTAACGCTGATAGTAGCTGTAGTGTGAACCTTTGGTATGCAGAACAATAAGGTGCTTACCCTGCGGATGGTTTTTCAGCGACTGTTCCATCTCAGAGAGCAGCAGCATATCATCAACGTTCTTTCCGCGGTTACGCGGCTCGGCGCCAATCTGCTCGCGGTAGGCGATGTTATCCGCCATGGTGTTGGTGTAGAACCACATCTCACTTTGCATGGCGAACAGATCGGAGCTAAATCCAAGCTGCTTCAGAACAGCAAACACGTTTTGCTCTTTGAGAGTGCGCTGAGGATTATCACTCGCACCGCCCTCACGAACAAACATACAGCGCAACGAAAGCTTCGTGGCGGTATCGCAGGAGTAGCCGCGGTATGCCACCAGGTTCTTTTCCTGCGCCAGTTTCGGGGTGGTATCGCGGTCATAACCGAGAATACCCATATGATCCCAGCGCGTCGTTTCGCCGATAACGAAGACCACGTAAGTATCATCCAGTCCGTCAGCCGGAGCCTGGTAGGTGAACTTTTTGGTCGGGTTAATCAGCGATTTCACATCGCTGGATTCGTCCGCCTGAGCCCAGGCATAGAGACCTAGCGCCGACAGCCAGTTAGACGGCAGATACGAGTTAGCCACCACGCCGCCGTAGCTTGGCATATCTACGCCTGTCGCTTTTTCGATCCGCTTTTGCTGTTTTTCCATCAGGCGAATAGGCGCCCATACCAGCAGACCCGCCAGAAGAACGACGGCGACGTTGCGGATGCGTTGCCCACGGGTACGCAGCTGGCGTAACAGGGTATAGCGACAGGTATTACTCCAGATAAAGAAGAGCGGGATCAGGCAGGTCAAAATCGTCCACATGATGAACCCTTGCCCCACCACCTCTTTCGAGAGGTCGATGTCCGTGGTCATCACCGAGGCCACAATACCGTAGCCAATGACCACATTCATGAATGTCATGTAATAGCTTGCGGCGGCAGAGATAATCACCACCAGCGAGGCCAGAACCTGCCATGTACGTCTGCCAAAAAGCGAGAGCAGACGTAGCAGGAAGAAGGTTGCCAGAATTGAGCCAAACACTTCAATCGCGGCGAAAATCCCGTTTCTTACGGTGAGGTGTTCAAAATAACCTTCCACTCTTCTGAACAGCACCGCGCCATTCAGAAACAAACCGATATAGACAGCCAGCATCAGACACAATCTTTGCTGGGTAAGAGACCTGATATATTTCATGCAAACAACCCTGGGGGAAGGGGTATAAAGACCCGCCGAATCTCATTGAGAAAGCAGACAGAGTAAGTAGGTGCGAGATAAACCGTTATCAGAAACGTCTACAAGCGCGATAAGTAGACCACAGCGAGGAAGAAAAGTGGCAGCAGAGAATGTGAATCGATGAAAATTTTTACAAAATAACAAGTCCGGAAGTGATATGGCGATAAAAAAAGAGGCCCTGCGGCCCCTTTTTATCGAATCATGCATGCGCTTCTTTATAGACCTCGCGCTGCGGCTGACGAATCGTGGTGGACAGCGCCAGTGAAATAATCAGCAAGGCAAATATCACGCAGAATGTCACGTAGAAGCCACCAAACAGCGAGGCAATCAGCGATCCGCAAATACTGCCGATACCGAAGCCGAGATAAATCACACCGTAGTTTTTCGCCAGATTGTTCAGCCCGAAGAACTCGCTCACCAGCGACGGGAAGACGGTAATGGTGCCGCCAAAGTTAAAGGCTACGCAGGCTATCGCCGCAAAGAATGTCGCTTCGTTCAGCGGAGCGAACAGCAGCGCTGCCATCCCCACCAGGGAGATCACCTGCCCCAGCGTAATCACGCGGATCCTGGCGATTTTGTCAGACAGGATACCCAGTACCAGACGACCCGAGAGGTTAGCGATGGAGATGACCGTTACCGCGTTCGCCGCCGTCGCCGCGTCCAGTTTTACCATTCCCTGCGCGATATCTTTCGCCACGCCGATGACATACAGACCGCTCATGCAGGCCGTCAGGAACATCACCGCCAGCATCCAGTACTGCGGTTTACGCATGGACTGTGCAAGGGTGAAATCATTCTCCACCACACCGTTAACGGTTTTCACTTCCTGCTGCGGCGCGTCTTTCATCAGCGTTGCGCCGAAGAGGATCATCACCAGCACAATCACGCCCCAGATCATAAAGGTTTTCTCAAGCCCCACCGAGGCCAGCAGATGCGCATCGATGAATTTGAAGCCGAGGCTGCCCAGGCCATATGAACCGATGGCAAACGCGGAGATAAGCCCTTTACGCTCCGGGAACCACTTCACGCAGTTAGACAGCGTCAGCAGGTAACCTGCGCCGTCCGCCAGCCCCACCAGCACCCCGGCGCTCAGCCACAGCATCATCAGGTTGTCGGAATATGCCGTCAGGAAGAAGCCCACGCCCAGCAAGATCCCGGAGGCCATGGTTACACGCTTCACGCCGAAGCGCTCCTGAAGTTTGCCCGCCACGGAAGAGGAAATTGCTAACCCAAGACTCAGCAAGCCGAAGGAGAACGCCACCTGGCTTATCGGCGCGCCGATCTTATCAGACAGGGCGCTGTTAAACAGGCTCCAGGTATAGACCGATCCCAGTGCGAACTGGGTAACGATGGTGCCGAATAGCGTCAGCCAACGCGTGCGGTTATAAGTTGATGTGTTCATGGCAGTATCCTGCAAGATAAATTAAGGAAATTCGCTGAGGACACGATAAACAAAACCCCATAACGCCAGGGGTAAAACGGCATGAAATGCAGGAGAAACGGAATGAAATGCCTGGAAGCGGGAATGAATGACCTTGCCGGAGAAGAAAAAGGTCAAAGGTGAGCGATCACTATCGCTACAGTCCTCGCCGTTATTGTATTAAATATGTTACCGCAGCGTTTAAAAAAGTGACAACCCTTTAAAATTTGGCGCTCAATCCCAGCGTATATAAATATTCTTCTTCAGTTTGCTGGTTATAGCTGATCTTCGCCCAGGGGTGTAAATCACCATACTGCGTATCGACACGCCACCCCAATGAGTTCACGCTGGCATGCCAGAGTGGATCGGTAAGCGACTGCGTGGTGGTTGTATCCTCAAACGCATTCACTGGTGCGGAGGGAGCGCCATCAGTGCGCCACGCCATTACGGGCCCGGTGGTGAAATGTCCCGCCACGGGAAAATTCCAGCCAACGCTCAGAACGGTTTCCGCATCCGAACCGGAGGGATCGTTCAGGGTAAACCCCGCAGCATTCTGCGTGCGGTTAATACGCTCCGCGAGAATATCTTCATAACGAGGTTGGTGATCGGCGTCCCATGTATAGCGTTCCATCGTATTACTTTGAGCATCTGAAACGATATATTCCTGTTGCCACGCAAAAGCGGTGTTACAAAAAAGCAGGCAGACTGAAACACCCACCAGGCCAGAAGCAGCATGGCGACCACTGATTTTTTTTATCATCATCAAAGCGACTCCAGAAAGAGCCGAGTTCGGCGATATATGTCATTGTTCGAAGAGGTATTAGGGCGTATAGCCCTGTATTAACTATTGTCTCTTTAGCAGACACGTCAAGCCGGGCAGATTGAAATTTTTGCGTTTACCGTATCAGGAAGGGAGATGACCTATGCAACGTTGCGGCTGGGTAAGCCAGGATCAGCTTTATATCGATTATCACGACAAGGAATGGGGCGTACCGGAAACCGACGGTAAAAAACTGTTTGAAATGATTTGCCTTGAAGGCCAGCAGGCCGGACTGTCGTGGATCACCGTTCTGAAAAAGCGTGAGAACTACCGTAAAGCCTTCCACCAGTTCGATCCGGTAGCGGTTGCCGCCATGAACGACGAAGACGTGGAAAGGCTGGTTCTGGATACCGGTATCATCCGCCATCGCGGTAAAATTCAGGCCATTATTGGTAACGCGCGTGCTTATCTGGCGATGGAGCAAAACGGCGAACCCTTCTCAGCATTCGTCTGGTCGTTTGTGGATAACGAGCCGAAGGTGACGCAGGCCGCCACGCTTGCAGAGATCCCAACGTCGACCCCCGCCTCAGATGCCCTGTCGAAAGCGCTGAAAAAACGTGGTTTTAAGTTTGTCGGCACCACAATCTGTTACTCCTTTATGCAGGCATGTGGCTGGTGAATGATCATGTGGTTGGCTGCTGTTGCTATCCGGGAAATAACCCATGATTCGGGAAGCGGCAACGTTCAGAACTCCCCGCGATCCTCGAACTGTGGCTGGAAAGTACAACCTGGGGGCATCCCCTTTATAAAAGCGAATTACTGGCGTGACTGCATTCCGCTGGTGCGGGATGCCTATCTTGCCAACGCGCAAAACTGGGTCTGGAAGAAGACGGTAAGCTTCTCGGTTTTGTCAGCCATTATGGAAGGGCCGATTTCTGGCAGCGATGTTTGTCGCACCGAAGGCCGTCAGGCGCGGGTATTGGTAAGGCGCTGATGCAGTATGTGCAGCAGCGCCATCCCCACCTGATGCTGGAGGTTTATCAAAAAAATCAACCGGCGATAAATTTTTACCAGGCACAGGTTTTCACATTGTCGATTGCGCATGGCAGGATGAAACCCAAACTACCCACATGGATTATGAGCTGGCCGGTGGTTCAAACGCTGTAAGTGTCAGTTCCGGACCGTTGTATTTTTCCAGCCATGCCAGCGCCGTATTACCCGCACAGCCATTCCCCAGCCGCGAGCTGGGGAGATCTTTGGTCAGCACGTTCACTGCGCCGTTTTTACAAATACCGTCAGCGGTTAAATCCAGATCCGGCCATGCCCCTTCGTGAATGCAAATCACGCCAGGTTTAATTCCCTCGCTAATGACCGCTCCGGCAAGAATTTGCCCGCGTGCGTTCCACAACCGAACAGTATCGCCATCTTGTATGCCGCGCTCCTGGGCATCGTCAGGATGAATGGTGACAGGCTCACGATTTGCCACCGCGTACAATTCGCGCAGAGAACTGTAATTCAGCTGGCTGTGCAGGCGGTGCGCCGGATGGGCAGAAAGTACCTGCAACTGTTCTGGTTCGGCATTGCCCTGCCATTCGTCCGGCTCCAGCCACATTGGATGCCCAGGGCAATCCGGGTAACCGTAATCGGCAATACGCTGTGAGAAGATTTCAATCTTGCCGCTGGCGGTTTTTAACGGATGCGCCAGCGGATCGCGGCAAAAATCAGCGAAGCGAATAAACCGCTCGCTGTCCGGGTTTTCCGGCATCTCAATTAACTGGTTGGCTTGCCAGAACTCAGCAAATGGCGGCAATTCAACCTGCTGGCTTGCCCCGCGCTGTCGGGCAACGTTATAAAACGTTTCCAGCCATTGCAGCTCACTTTTTCCTTCCGTAAAACGTGCATAACCGCCCTTCTCCCAGCGTTCACTTAACTCGGCAAAAACATCAAAATCATTACGCGCTTCATAGCGTGGCGGCACCACTTGCTTCATCGGCACCATATGCTGATTACTGTAATCACCGGTCATGGTGAGATCATTACGCTCAAAAGAGGTAGTCGCAGGCAGAACGATATCCGCGTGTTTTGCCGCCGCCGTCCAGAAGCATTCAGAGATCACCACCAGCTCCGTTTTTGCCAGGCACGGATCAGGCGATTGGTATCCTGATGATGAGTAAAGTTGGCACCACCCGCCCACCAGATAAAACGAATATCCGGGAAATGTCGGTTCATACCGTTGTGTTGATATGCGCCACCAGGGTTTTCCAGTGCTTCAACAATGCGGGCAACAGGGATTTTATCCACCGCATCGCAGCCACCCGGCAAGCTGCCCTGCATGGAAGAGAGCACCGCAGAACGCCGCGTGGGGTTACCACCATTGGCAAAAATGGTAAGAAAGACCAAAACCGCCGCCGGGTGTGTGCCGATTTGCCCCAACATTGCTGCCAGCGTGACGATCATCCAGTGTTTTTGCTCACCAAACTGTTGGCGCTGCATTCCCCAGCCTGCCATCAGCATGGTGACACGGCTATGGAATAACGTCGCCAGTTCGCGGATTTTAACGGCATCAACGCCGCAAATCGCCGCAGCCCACTCTGCGGTTTTGGCGATACCGTCGGTTTGTCCCGTCAGGTAGTCGGCAAATTTATCGAAACCCGTGGTGCAGCGCGCCAGAAATTCCGTATCGTGCCAGCCGTTCTCCACCAGGGTGTGGGCGATGCCCAGCATCATCGCCACGTCGGTGCCCATATGCGGCGCGATCCACTCGGCGCTGTCGCCGAAGAAATCCAGCGTTTCAGAACGCATCGGATCGATACAGATGATGCGCTTGCCGCTTTTGCGCAGCGCATCAAAGTAGGAAACGCCCTGCTCGTCGGACGCATTCCAGGCAATTTTCAGGGTATTGAGCGGGTTGGCGCTCCAGAGCACCACCACCTCCGCATGCTCCAGCACCAGCGGCCAGCTGGTCTGCTGCTGATAAACCTCATTCCCGCCCACGACATACGGCATGATTGCCTGCGCCGCGCCGGTCGAGTAATCGCCCAGATGGCCGGTGTATCCTCCGGCCAGGCTCATATAGCGTTGCAGCAGGGTTGCGGCCTTATGCAGCACGCCGTTCGAGCGCCAGCCATAGGAGCCGGCAAAAATGGACGACGGGCCATAGCTGTCGCGAATGCGTTTATGCTGGGTATGGATCAACGCCAGCGCGTCGTCCCAGCTCACGCGTACGAACTCATCCTGCCCACGAATACCCTGCGGCTTATCCGGTGACGCCAGAAAGCCTTTACGCACCATCGGCCAGCGGACGCGGGTTTTACTGTGTACCTGATCGCGAACGACGGTCTGTAAAGAGTTGAGATGGCGCGAAGGCAAAGCCCCGCGAGACGACAGCACAGTGTCGCCATCGGTTTCGACCAGCATCGGCCCCCAGTGGGCGGCGGTCAGAATGGTTTTTGTTGAGGTGCTCAAAGCGTGCGCTCCTGGTTGCGTGCAGGTGTTTCGGCCTTTCATTGAGGCAGTTTATCGTTTGTGACAAATTTCAGAGTTATACACTGAATTTTCTCCGTATCCGGACGTCATAATCCACTGCCACGTCCATCGTGGCAAAGAATAAAAAGGATTAAGGAAATAAGATGAAAAAACGCGTACTCGTTATTGCCGCTCTGGTGAGCGGCGCACTGGCTGTTTCTGGCTGCACAACCAACCCTTACACCGGTGAACGCGAAGCGGGCAAATCCGGCATTGGCGCGGGTATTGGTTCCCTGGTGGGCGCTGGCGTTGGCGCACTCTCCTCCTCCAAGAAAGATCGCGGCAAAGGTGCGCTGATTGGCGCAGCGGCAGGCGCAGCCCTGGGCGGCGGCGTGGGTTATTACATGGACGTGCAGGAAGCAAAACTGCGTGACAAAATGAAAGGTACGGGCGTGAGCGTGACGCGCAGCGGTGACAACATCATCCTGAACATGCCAAACAACGTGACCTTTGACAGCAGCAGCGCGACGCTGAAACCCGCAGGCGCAAACACCCTGACCGGCGTGGCCGCAGTGCTGAAAGAGTACAATAAAACTGCCGTGAACGTGATTGGCTACACCGACAGCACCGGCAGCCAGGATCTGAACATGCGTCTGTCCCAGCAGCGCGCCGATTCCGTGGCCAGCTCGCTGATCGCCCAGGGCGTAGAAGCGAACCGCATCCGCACCAGCGGCATGGGTCCGGCTAACCCGATCGCCAGCAACAGCACGGCGGAAGGCAAAGCGCAGAACCGCCGCGTTGAGATTACGTTGAGTCCTGTGCAGTAGGTAAAAGCAAAACGGTAACCCCGTTGCCGTTTTTAGTGTTTGCGCCCTCTCCCGTGGGAGAGGGTTGGGGTGAAGACATCAGACCGCAACCTCCGTTAAGCGCAGCGCCACCCGGCAAATAGCTTGATTCGCCAGATTTTCCCGTTAAGGTATTCTCACTAAATTCAGGGAAATCAGCGATGATCAAACCAACCCGGGCCACCATCAGCGACGTGGCGAAAGCCGCCAAAACCGGTAAAACCAGCATTTCACGCTACCTCAACGGCGAGAAACACCTGCTTTCCGATGCGCTGCTGGCGCGAATCGAACAGGCCATTGCCGATCTCGACTACCGTCCCAGCCTGATGGCGCGCGGCCTCAAGCGGGGCCGCACCCGTCTGATTGGCCTCATCATCGCCGATATCACCAACCCCTACTCCGTAAACGTCCTCAGCGGCATCGAAGCGGCATGCCGTGAGAAAGGCTTTACCCCGCTGGTCTGTAACACCAATAACGAGGTTGATCAGGAGCTGCATTACCTCGATCTGCTGCGCAGCTATCAGGTGGAAGGGATTGTGGTGAATGCCGTCGGGATGCGAGAAGAGGGGCTAAATCGTCTGCAACAATCGTCTCTGCCAATGGTGCTTATTGACCGAAAAATCCCGGAATTTGCCTGCGATGTGGTCGGGCTGGATAACACCCAGGCGGCTACCACCGCCACCGAGCACCTGATTGAACAGGGCTTCGAAGCCATTTTATTCCTGAGCGAACCGCTGGGCATGGTTAACACCCGCCGCGACCGCCTGGCTGCATTTCGTGCCACGCTGGCGCGATATCCCGGCGTGATCGCCGAGAATGCCGAAATCCCCCTGCATGAAGCCGGGCAGCTGGATAATACTCTGCGCCAGTTCCATACCCGCCATCGGGGTATGCGCAAGGCGGTGATCTCCGCGAACGGGGCGCTGACGCTTCAGGTTGCCCGCTCGCTTAAACGCATTGGCCTGCACTGGGGCAGCGACATCGGCTTACTCGGCTTTGATGAACTGGAGTGGGCAGAACTTGCTGGCGTAGGCATCACCACCCTCAAACAACCCACCTGGCAGATCGGCTATGCCGCGGTTGAACAAGTGGTCCGCCGCATTGAAGGCACCCGCGACGCCGTACGCGAGCAGGTTTTTTCCGGCGAACTGATCGTTCGCGGCTCTACTGCCCGTTAATTTCCCCTTCGTGACAGCGATCATAAATTCAGCATCCCGATCTTTTCTTTGGAACCGGTTCCATCTAGCGTAATACTATCGATTACGCTCTGGAGTCAGGAAATGAGCAGGAAAATTATGGTGGTCACCGCCGCGTATGGTGCGGATCAGGTGCGACAGGCAGGCGGTCAACGGGCAATGCTTCCCGTTATTGCCGGCGCGGGAGCTGATGGCGTTGAAATCCGCCGCGAGCTCTTCAGCAACGACGAGTTAATGGCCCTGCCTGCGCTCGGCGAGTCCATTGAACTGCTGGGTTTACTGGCGTGCTACTCCGCCCCGGCCCCCCTGTTTATGCCCGATGGCACCCTCAACACGGATCTCCCGCGCTACCTTAGCGAAGCCAGCGCCCTGAACGCGCTGTGGCTTAAAGTCTCGCTGGGTCATTTCAGCGACAAACAGCCGCTTGAAGCCCTGCGCGCACTGCTGGATGAAAGCGGCATGACGCTGGTGGTGGAAAACGACCAGACCGACTGCGGGCAGCTCGCGCCGATGCAGCGCTTCAAAGCCGCCTGCCGGGTAATGGCGCTGCCGGTCACGCTGACGTTCGATATGGGCAACTGGCTGTGGGTTGGCGACTCTCCGGAAGAGGCTGCACGTCAGCTGGCTCCCGCCGTGAGCTATATTCATGTGAAGTCCGCAGTCCCGCATAAGGCGCAGTTCCGCGCCGTTGCGCCGGATCAGACCGATTCTCGCTGGCGGGATCTGCTTAATCAACTCCCTGCCGATGCGCCACGCGGTATCGAATTTCCGCTGGAAGGGACGGATCTCACCGCCGTCACCCGCCATTACGTCAACCTGCTGCGCGAGGAGTAAACCATGCACAAGACGCTGGATGTCATCACCATTGGCGAGGCCATGGCGATGTTTGTCGCCACCGAAACGGGCGAGCTGAGCGCAGTGGAGTACTTCATTAAACGCGTGGCAGGTGCCGAGCTGAATGTTGCTACCGGACTTGCGCGGCTGGGGCTGAATGTCGGCTGGGTAAGCCGCGTGGGAAATGACAGCTTTGGCCATTTTGTTCTCGACTCACTGAAAAAAGAGGGCATTGATGCCGCAGGCGTGACCCTCGACGGACGCTTTGCGACGGGCTTTCAGCTGAAATCTAAAGTTGAAAATGGAACCGATCCCATCGTGGAGTATTTCCGCAAAGGCTCAGCGGCAAGCCATCTCTCCGTGGATGATTATCACGCCGCGTATTTCTCCTCCGCGCGCCACCTGCACCTGAGCGGCGTGGCGGCGGCGCTCTCGACCAGCTCGTACGATTTACTGGATCACGCGGCTTCGGCAATGAAAGCGCAGGGCAAAACGATCTCCTTTGATCCGAACCTGCGCCCGGTGCTGTGGAAAAGCGAAGCGGAGATGGCTGAGCAACTCAACCGACTGGCGTTTCAGGCGGACTGGGTTCTGCCTGGCATAAAAGAGGGAATGATCCTTACTGGCGAAAGCACACCCGAAGGCATTGCTGATTTTTACCTCAACAGAGGGGTAAAAGCCGTGGTGCTGAAAACCGGTGCCGACGGCGCATGGTTCAAAACTGCCGACGGCGAGCAAGGCGCCGTCGCTGCGGTAAAAGTCGACAACGTGGTCGATACCGTGGGCGCGGGCGATGGGTTTGCCGTCGGGGTCATCAGCGCTCTGCTGGAGGGCAAACCGCTGTCGCAGGCCGTGGCGCGAGGCAACAAAATTGGTTCGCTGGCGATTCAGGTGCAGGGCGACAGCGAAGGATTACCAACACGAGCAGAGCTCGGCGTCTAAATTCCCTCTCCCTGTGGGAGAGGGCCTGGGTGAGGGCAGCAATCCGCACCAGATAATTAAGCCACCGTGTACCCTACAGACAACGGCGGCAACAACCTCAACAACAGAGGCAAGCCTATGAACAGTTCGACCAATGCAGTAAAACGTTGGTGGTACATCATGCCAATCGTGTTTATCACGTACAGCCTGGCGTACCTGGATCGTGCCAACTTCAGTTTCGCATCCGCCGCCGGGATCAACGAAGACCTCGGGATCACCAAAGGGGTCTCCTCCCTGCTGGGTGCCCTCTTCTTCCTGGGTTATTTCTTCTTCCAGATCCCCGGCGCGATTTACGCTGAACGCCGCAGCGTGCGAAAGCTCATTTTCATCTGCCTGATCTTATGGGGTGCCTGTGCGTCGCTTACTGGCGTGGTGAATAACATTCCTGCTCTGGCGGCTATTCGCTTTATTCTCGGCGTGGTTGAGGCGGCCGTCATGCCAGCAATGCTGATTTACATCAGCAACTGGTTCACAAAATCTGAGCGTTCACGTGCCAATACGTTCCTGATACTCGGTAACCCGGTCACCGTGCTGTGGATGTCGGTGGTTTCCGGCTACCTGATCCAGTCCTTCGGCTGGCGCGAGATGTTCATCATCGAAGGGGTTCCCGCGATTATCTGGGCCTTCTGCTGGTGGGTGCTGGTGAAAGATAAGCCAGCCCAGGCAAAATGGCTTTCTGAGGACGAAAAAGCCGCGCTCCAGGCGCAGCTGGATAAAGAGCAGCAGGGGCTGAAAGCGGTGCGTAACTACGGTGAAGCCTTCCGCTCCCGGAACGTTATTCTGCTGTGCGCACAGTATTTTACCTGGAGTATTGGCGTGTACGGCTTTGTGCTGTGGCTGCCGTCGATTATCCGCAGCGGCGGTGAAAACCTTGGCATGGTGGAAGTGGGCTGGCTGTCATCGGTGCCTTACCTGGCTGCGACCATCGCGATGATTATCGTCTCCTGGGCATCGGACAAGCTGCAAAACCGTAAGCTGTTCGTCTGGCCACTGCTGCTGATCGCTGCTTTTGCCTTTATTGGCTCCTGGGCCGTAGGCGCGAACCACTTCTGGGCTTCGTATACGCTGCTGGTGATTGCGGGTGCGGCCATGTATGCCCCGTATGGTCCGTTCTTTGCCATCATCCCGGAAATGCTGCCGCGTAACGTCGCTGGGGGCGCGATGGCGCTGATTAACAGCATGGGCGCGCTGGGTTCGTTCTTTGGCTCGTGGTTTGTGGGCTATCTGAACGGCGCCACCGGCAGCCCATCGGCCTCTTACATCTTTATGGGGGTGGCGCTTTTTGCCTCGGTATGGCTTACTCTGATTGTTAAGCCTGCTAATAATCAACAGCTACCCGTCGGCGCACGCCACGCCTGAATCCTTTTAAAATCAACGGAGATTAGCATGAAGCCGTCCGTCATTTTGTACAAAGCACTGCCTGAAGACCTGCAAAAACGCCTGGAAGAACACTTTACCGTTACCCGGGTCAAGAACCTCAGCCCGGAAACCGTGGCACAGCACGCCGACGCGTTTGCCAGCGCCGAGGGCCTGCTGGGTTCGAGCGAAAAGGTGGATGCAGCGCTGCTGGAGAAAATGCCGAAGCTTCGTGCTACCTCAACCGTTTCGGTGGGATACGACAATTTCGACGTGGATGCGCTAAACGCGCGCAATATCCTGCTGATGCACACGCCGCATGCCCTGACGGAGACCGTCGCCGACACGCTGATGGCGCTGGTGCTCAGTACCGCGCGTCGCGTGGTGGAAGTGGCCGAGCGCGTGAAAGCGGGCGAATGGACGAAAAGCATTGGCCCGGACTGGTTCGGCGTGGACGTTCATGGCAAAACGCTGGGGATTGTTGGGATGGGGCGCATCGGTCTGGCACTGGCACAGCGCGCGCATTTCGGCTTCAACATGCCCATCCTGTATAACGCACGCCGTCACCACACTGAAGCTGAAGAACGTTTCAATGCCCGCTACTGCGAGCTTGATACGCTGTTGCGGGAAGCCGACTTTGTCTGCCTGATCCTGCCGCTGACGGATGAAACGCGTCATCTCATCGGCAAAGCGGCGTTTGAAAAGATGAAGAAATCGGCCATTTTCATCAACGCGGGTCGTGGTCCGGTGGTCGATGAGAAGGCGCTGATTGAGGCACTGCAAAACGGTGAGATCCACGCCGCTGGTCTGGACGTGTTTGAACAGGAGCCGCTGCCGGTAGATTCTCCGCTACTGACCATGCCGAACGTCGTCGCCCTGCCCCACATCGGCTCTGCCACTCATGAAACACGCTACAATATGGCGGCGACCGCCGTGGATAACCTGATTGCCGCGCTCGGCGGTAAAGTGGATAAGAACTGCGTTAACCCACAGATACAACAGTAGAAACGAAAAAACCCGCCAGAAGGCGGGTTTTTGAATTTTGTGCTACTGGGCTGGAAGCTTACAGGCTTACAACGTTACCAGCTGCCGGGCCTTTAGCGCCGCTTTCGATGGTGAAGGACACTTTCTGACCTTCGTCCAGAGATTTGTAACCATCGTTCTGGATAGCAGAGAAGTGTACGAACACATCTTTAGAGCCATCGTCAGGAGTGATGAAGCCGAAGCCTTTGTCAGCGTTGAACCATTTTACGATACCAGTCATTTTACCGGACATAGTGTATTACCTTTAATAATTAAGTGTGCCTTTCGGCGATATGGCGTGCTTTACAGATTTTGAAGCGTTAAAGGAATGTGCACTACGAGGGGTATCTATGGATAACAATCTGGACTGCTTTACTAAACTGCTTTAGGTCTGTGTAACAAACCGACGAACATAGTTATACCGATGTGGTAGATGAATGACAAGCGTTATTTTCATCAAGCATAAAAAAAACCCCGCCGAAGCGGGGGTTTTTCTTATTCCGTAGCAGCGACCGCTGCGCTCCAGGCCTGGCTAAAGGCCTGATGCTGGGACGCGAGCGGCCCGATCAGCGCGTTGTACTGGCTCGCCTGCTGGGAGGTCGGGAACTGGATACCGTTAGAGACGAAGCTCACCTGCGTACCTTGTTCACTAATAAAGTCACCCACCTGAACCAGCTGCTGAGTAAAGACCTGCGCCGCCGGGATCAGCGGTTGCAAGGCGTTTGACGGCTTGGTCACGACTTTCTCATACACCTGGTCATAGACCGGTTTGAGATCCTCGCCCTGCTTCAACGCGGAACGCGACGCATCAGCCTGCATTTTGGCATTTTGCAGCTGCTGGCTCAGTACCCCAAGCGCGCCATTTGACTGGCGCAGCGGTTCGCGCTGGGTCATATAATCCTGTGGAACGCGGATGGCATTCACGCTGTCTACAACCGGGCGCAGACCGGAATCCATCGCCTGATTCACCTGCTGAGAATAACCATACAGAATCGCGTAATCAGAGACAAAAGGACCAAACTGTTTTTTCTGATCGGCAGTCAGGGTTGGTAGACGTTCACCGCTACGCATCACTGTATTCTGCAGGAAGTCGATAAACGCTTTACGCTGATCGCCTTCTTTATCAAAACACCCACTCAGGCTAACTACCATTAATAACGCCGCAAGAGGCGCAAACCAGCGAGAGCAGGACTTT
The DNA here is from genome assembly GCA_042434945.1 of Enterobacter hormaechei. Classification (GTDB taxonomy): domain Bacteria; phylum Pseudomonadota; class Gammaproteobacteria; order Enterobacterales; family Enterobacteriaceae; genus Escherichia; species Escherichia hormaechei_A. The sequence goes on along the minus strand of CP170191.1, from coordinate 4,494,218 downwards.
CCTGTCGCCATTTTCTTACTCCTTTCACCCAAAAAAAGCGCACAACGACACACGCGTGTCTGACGTGACAAGGATAGTCCAGGACAGGCTTGCAGGATAGAGTTTTCATGCAAAACGGGTATTCCCGTTTTTGTACTGACTATTTACAAAAAAATACCTGTGCATCCCTACATATGACTAATCAGGTAATTAGCATAACTATCCATATAGCTGAAACGCGTAAAGCGATCGTTATCGCACAATTAATCACAGCCGTGACGATCCTGTGTCTGGTTTAGGGACTATTCTTAACAGGCTCTCTGATGTTCATGATCCCGATGTGTGATTTATGAGGAGTTCTCAATGGAATTAAAAGATCCTGAGTTTGAGCTGCTGAGCAGCCTGGAACAGATTATTTTTAAAGATGTACCGCCGACGGTTACCCTGAATCAAAAGTCCAATCCTTTTAGTGAATTTGAGCGTTTACGCAAAGGATCGGGCCTGAAAACAGATGAATTCGCAAGAGCGATGGGTGTCAGCGTAGCGATGGTGCTGGAGTGGGAGTCAAAACGTGAAAAACCTACCCCAGCCGAGCTAAAGCTGATGCGCCTGATCCAGGCAAACCCTGACCTTCGCAAGCAGTTAGCCTGATAAAGTTTGTTTGCCCCCGCCCTTGCGGGGGCTTGTGTTTACAGACTTTCACATCGCCATCCCGTCTCTTCCCACACCAGTTCATGCGTCAGCTTCAGCCCTGCCAGAAAGGCTTCATCATGCGACACCACCAGCAGCGCGCCGGGGTAATCGGCTAAGGCCGCTTCTATGGCCTGAACAGAGGCCAGATCAAGATGGTTGGTCGGCTCATCCAGAAGCAGCAGTTGCGTTGCCGCTTCACGCCACAATACGCAGGCCAGCGCGGCCTTCAGGCGCTCGCCGCCACTCAGTTCGGCCAGTGGTAGTGTCACTTTCTCTGCGCCCAGCTGAAGCTGCGCTAAACGGGTACGCAGCGCCCCCTCTTCGAGCGGCGTATTGCCCAGGCTAAGGTGTGTCATCACCGACTTCGAAAGATCCAGCCGGGAAAGATGCTGATCGAGATAAGCACACCTGACGGAGACCTTACAGGTTCCCGTAACAGGGGCGGTTTCGCCCAACATCACTTTCAACAGCGTGGATTTTCCACAGCCGTTCGGCCCGCGTAGCGCCACGCGCATCGGGCCATCCATTCGCCAGTTTATCGGGGAGACAGGCACGTGCGGAAGCACCAGTTCTTCCAGCACCAGAACCTGTTTTCCTTCCGGGATTTCACTGCCCGGCAGGGTAAACATCACCGCGTTATCCTCTTCAACCCTCTCGCGTGCCTGGTTGACCGCAGCGTTCAGAGCATGATTTTGATCGCTATGCTGTTTTTTCCAGGAACCAATACGCTCTTTCGCCGCCCCTTTGTATTTGACCCGTTCAAACGAGGCGATGTTAAGGCTGTCGACCGTGCGAAGCGTTTTGGCTGAACGCCGCAGGCTGTCGTCATGCTCTTTATGCATACGGGCGCGGGTACGCTTGCGTTCGGTGGCAGCATGCTCCAGCGCGGCGCGGGCAGCCAGCTGCTCAGCATCACGCTGGGTTCGATAGTCAGCATAATTCCCCCCGTAGCTGCGCAAGCCCAACGCGCTCAGTTCAAGGATACGCGGTACCTGGGCCAGCAACTCACGGTCGTGAGAGGCCACCAGTACCCCGCCCTGATACCGGGAAAGCTGCTCGTAGAACCACACGCGGCCTTGCCTGTCGAGGTGGTTGGTCGGTTCGTCCAGCAGCAGGTAATCAGCATCTGCGGCGAATGCGCCGCACAGCAAGGCACGAATGCGCTCGCCGCCGCTCAGCTCTGCCGCGCGTTTATTCGGGTCAAAAGGGGGAAGTTTTGCAGCGATAAAAGCCTGGCTCAGCCGTTCAGCCAGATCCCAGTAACCGTCGAGCGTATCGAGATCGTCGTGTTCATAATGACCGCTGTCGATGCGCGTGCGCGCCGCAAAGATCGTGTCGTAACCAAGCAGTCCGGCAAGAGTCGTATCCGCAGAAATATCCTGCTGCTGCGCCACATAGACGTGTGTACCAAAGCGCTCAATATGACCGCTGGCGGGTTCATCAACCGCTGCCAGCAGCCGCAGAAGGCGTGTTTTACCGCTGCCGTTGCGGCCAACCAGCGCGCACACTGACGCATCCAGAGAAAGATTCAGCGGACCAAAAAGGATATCGCCCGTCGCAAACTGACAGGTGACCTGATGCAAAATAAAAGAGGGGGACTGCGCAAAATGAGCCATAAGCACTCCTGAATGAAATCAAAACATCCCCTGCCGACGCGGTGCGTTGAGCAAGGATCGAAATTCATCAGTCGTGTTTGTTCATTTTTGGGGGGCGCTCCTGAGGGCGAAATTTAACGGGAACAAGAATAACGGCAATGCGCCGCCCATTTCAAGGTTAAATTTTCACCAGGCTAATGCCCGAGCGTAAAAAACCCGCCGAAGCGGGTCTCTCAATCAGATAAACGCAAACGCATCGCCAAACAGACGATCTTCCCGCGCGTCACGCTCGTTGCAGAACAGGTCGCGGGCAATTTTTGCCATTTCAAAGCGACCGGCAATATAGATGTCGTGCCCGGCCAGCGTCCCGTGATCCTGCAATACCGCAGTCAGTACCGTACCGCTGCGCCCGCGCCAGCCCTCTTCCGGCTGCTCGACAACCGGCTCGATGCGCAGGTTTGGATGATTTACGCTCAGCGCTTCCAGCTCAGACAGATCGTAAAGATGCTTCTCTTCACGGCCGCCCCAGTAGATGGTGATATCGCGATTCGGGTTGCGCGCCAGCGCGGTCAGCAGAATAGAGCGAACATAAGAGAAGCCCGTGCCACCGGCAATCAGGATCAGCGGACGGTCTTCGTCTTCACGCAGCCAGGCCTCGCCATGAGGAATATCGACCACGATTTCACGCTCTTTCAGGATGCGGTCCATCACGGCCATCGCGTACAGGTTAAGCTCAGACGCACCAATATGCAGCTCAATAAATTCCTTCTCTGCTGGCGTTGAGGCCATAGAGAAAGGACGCTTATCACGCTCGTCCATCACGACCATCAGGTACTGACCGGCACGGAATGAGAATGCCGCTTCAGGAACCAAACGGACGCGATATACGGTGTCGGTAATAGCATCTACCGACGTCACTTTACAGCTTAAGGTTGTCATTCGCTCTCTCTGTCGGGAAGTCTAGGGGGCTAAACGGTCTTATTCTGCCTTACCGTTATTCATTATGGCCAGCTCGTCCCAGATCGCGTCAATTCGCGCGGTCACGGCAGGATCTTTTTTGATGGGACGTCCCCATTCACGCTGGGTTTCCCCCGGCCATTTATTCGTGGCATCCAGCCCCATTTTTGAACCCAGCCCGGAGACAGGCGAGGCAAAATCCAGATAATCAATAGGCGTATTTTCTACCAGAACAGTAATCCCGCGCCGGGTCCATACGGGTGGTAATCGCCCAAATCACATCGTTCCAGTCGCGTGCGTTGACGTCATCATCGCAAACGATCACAAATTTAGTGTACATAAACTGGCGTAAGAACGACCAGACGCCCATCATGACGCGCTTCGCGTGTCCGGCGTACTGTTTTTTGATCGTCACTACCGCCAGACGATAAGAACAGCCTTCCGGCGGCAGGTAAAAATCGACAATTTCCGGAACTGTTTTTGCAGAATCGGTTACAAACACTTCGTTCAACGCCACGCCCAGTACCGCGGGCTCATCTGGCGGACGCCCGTATAGGGTGGAATGGTAAATCGCATCTCAGCTGGGTAATATGCGTCACGGTAAACACCGGGAAACTATCGACTTCATTATAGTAACCTGTGTGGTCACCATACGGCCCTTCCGGCGCCATCTCACCAGGATCGATATACCCTTCCAGGACGATTTTCGGCACTGGCTGGCACTTCGAGGTCATTGGAAATACACTTTACTACTTCGGTTTTGGTGCCGCGTAGCAATCCGGCAAACGCATACTCTGAAAGCGTATCCGGAACGGGGGGTGACTGCACCGAGAATCGTGGCAGGATCGGCACCCAGCGCCACAGAAACCGGGAAACGTTCGCCCGGATGCGCCGCACACCACTCCTGATAATCCAGCGCGCCGCCGCGATGCGACAGCCAGCGCATAATCAGTTTGTTTTTACCAATCAGCTGCTGGCGATAAATGCCCAGATTCTGCCGCTCTTTATGCGGGCCGCGCGTCACTGTCAGCCCCCAGGTAATCAGCGGTGCGGCATCTTCCGGCCAGCAGGTCATAATGGGAATGCGATTGAGATCGACGTCATCGCCAGAGACGATTTTTGTTGGCAGGGCGCACCACGCAGCCGCTTTGTCGGCATGTTCAATACTTGCTTAAACTGCGGCAGTTTATCAAACAGGTCGCGGAAACCTTTTGGCGGCTCCGGCTCTTTCAGAAACGCCAATAATTTACCAACTTCACGCAGCGCCGAAACATCTTCCTGCCCCATGCCCATCGCCACGCGCTTTGGCGTACCGAACAGGTTGCACAGCACCGGCATTGAGTAGCCTTTAGGGGTTTTCGAACAACAGCGCAGGCCCACCGGCACGCAAAGTGCGGTCAGCAATTTCAGTGATTTCCAGATGCGGATCCACGGGAGCGTGATACGTTTTAGCTCACCCTGCTGTTCAAGCAGCGTCAGGAAGTCGCGTAAATCGTGGTATTTCATGCAGTTAATCATGGCCTCTCTGTAAGCGCTTCATTATACGGCGTAAGACCGCGTGATGCTGTAATTTTGTTAAATTAGCGTGAACTTCCACGACTTACTCTCTTTTTCGCCATTATAATCACCTTAGCGATCCCGCCAGGGTTTTGGTATGCTTGCGCCCCGAACAATGGGAAGAGTGATTATGCAGGCCTGGTATTTACTGTATTGCAAACGCGGGCAACTTCAGCGCGCGCAGGAACATCTTGAACGTCAGTCTGTTAACTGCCTGACACCCGTGATCACGCTTGAAAAAATGCAGCGTGGAAGACGCACGACCGTCAGTGAGCCTCTGTTCCCGAACTATCTGTTCGTCGAGTTCGACCCCGAAGTGATCCACACCACGACGATCAGCGCCACGCGCGGCGTCAGCCATTTTGTGCGTTTTGGCGCCCATCCGGCAAGAGTACCGTCATCGGTTATTCATCAGCTTTCTGTCTACCAGCAGCCTGAAGATATTACCGATCCGGAAACCCCTTATGCCGGCGACAGCGTGGTGATCACCGAAGGCGCCTTTGAAGGGTTACAGGCCATCTTCGCTGAGCCGGACGGTGAAGCGCGCTCCATGCTGCTGCTCAACCTGCTGAACAAAGAGGTGTTGCAGAGCGTTAAAAACACCGATTTCCGCAAAGTTTAGAACTGCACGCCGAACAGACGACGCACGTTATCATCGGTTTGTGCTGCCAGCCACTGGGCATCTTCTCCGCGCCAGTGCGCCACTCGCTCAGCAATATGCCCCAGGTAGGCCGGTTCATTACGTCGTGATGGCGGTTTGGGCTGCATATCCCGGGGCAACAGATACGGCGCATCCGTTTCCAGCAGCAAACGATCGGCCGGGATAACGGGTAACAGCTCACGCAGTTCCAGCCCACGACGCTCATCGCAGACCCAGCCCGTGATACCCAAATACAGCCCGCGGTTCAGGCAATCCAGCGCTTCCTGACGGGAGCCCGTAAAGCAGTGCAACACCGCGCCCGGCAGTTTCTCCAGCCAGGGTTCCAGTAGCGCCATAAAACGTTCATGCGCATCGCGACAGTGCATAAACACCGGCATCTCCAGCTCTGCTGCCAGCGCGAGCTGGGCGGTAAATGCCTTCTCCTGCTCTTCAGGCGTCGAGAAGTTACGGTTGAAATCAAGCCCGCATTCGCCAATGGCAACCACTTCTGGCGTTTGTGCCAGACGATGAAGCGCCTCAGCGCTTTCATGCGTCCACTGGCTGCTGTCATGAGGATGCACGCCTGCGGTGGACCAGCAGTGTTGATAGCGTTGCGCCAGCTGCCGTGCCTGCTCACTCTCATGCAGATTCGTTCCCGTCAGTAGCAGCCCACCCACGCCGGCGTCAAAAGCGCGCGCTACAACATCATCACGGTCTTTCGCAAATTGCGAACTGGTCAAATTAACGCCGATATCAAACATCCTGTACTCCATATGACAACCGCCCTGACGGGCGGTTGAATTTATTCTTCAGTTTTTTCGCTTTCTGCTTCAGCGTCGTTTTCCTCTTCCCGATTTCGCCCTTTACCAACGTAAAAGCGTGAGAAGAAGACACCGATTTCAAACAGACAGTACATCGGGATCGCCAACAGCGTTTGCGAGAAGACATCCGGCGGTGTCAGCAGCATCCCGACAACGAATGCACCAACCAGCACATACGGGCGTTTTTTGCGTAAGTCTTCTGGCGAGGTAATCCCCATCCAGCACAGCAGCACAATTGCCACAGGCACTTCAAAGGAGACACCAAACGCCATAAACAACGCCATAACGAAGCTTAAATAACTGGCGATGTCGGTGGATACCTGTACCCCTTCCGGCGCGGTATTGGCAAGGAAGCCAAATGCCAGCGGAAAGACCACAAAGTAGGCGAACGCCATACCGATATAAAACAGCAGAGAGCTGGAAACCAGCAACGGCACCACCAGGCGACGTTCATGCTTATACAGCGCTGGGGCGATAAATGCCCACACCTGATAGAGAATCACCGGCGCTGACAGAATCAGCGACACCATAAAGGTCAGCTTGATCGGCGTAAAGAACGGCGAGGCCACGTCGGTGGCGATCATCGTTGAACCTTGCGGCAACTGCTTGATCAATGGCGCGGATACCAGGTGATAGATGTCATTGGCGAAATAGACCAGACACAGGAATATCACGATCACCGCGATAATGCAGTTCAGCAGACGCTTACGCAGCTCAATCAGATGCGTGATAAGCGGTTGAGTATCTTCTACAGACATGTTTACGGTTTATCACTCGACGAAGGGGAAGGTGCAGCGGTTTTCGGTTCAGCGTCCGCAGCAGGTTTTACCACCGACTCTGGCGTGGTTTCTGGCTTCTGTTCCGGCGAACTGGCCTGCGTTTGTGCAGCAGCAGGCGTTACGCCTTCATGCGCAGCTTCATTGTCTTTCACCACCGGGTTATGGATGGTGTGCGCTTCATCGCTCGCCTTTTCAGGATCGTTTGCAACGTAGGAACGCTTCATCGACTCCGCGGCCTGGCGTAATTCATCCATCGACGCTTTCAGTTCGGGCGTCAGGTTAGTGAGGCTCGCCTTTTCAACCTTTTTCAGACTGTCCTGAAACTCCTGGAGTTTTAACTCCTGGGTCAGTTCGTTCTGCACCGTTGTCGCCAGTGAACGCAACGCGCGAATCCAGCCCGCTACCGTTTTTACCGCCACAGGCAGTCGTTGCGGCCCCAGAACGACGAGGCCGATGATGAACACCAATAGCAGTTCGCTAAAACCGATATCAAACACGGATTACACCTGCTCTTTATCGTGGCGCTTCGCGTCTTCTGTTTTAGCCTGTTCCTGATTCGTATCCGCCTGCTTATCGGCGATAGTTTTCGCAGTAAAATCAGCATCCTGACTGGTTTTATCCTGCTTTGGTTCATCATCGCTCATTGCTTTTTTAAAGCCTTTGATCGACGCACCAAGATCGGAACCGATGGAGCCGAGCTTTTTGGTGCCAAAAAGCAGTACAACGATGACGGCAATAATCAATAACTGCCAAATACTGATACCACCCATACATGTTCCTCTGTGGTAGATGATGATTAAACAAGGCCGCATTATACGTTACACGGCCCGCCTTGAGCGATGAAAAAATCAGCGTGTTTTGCGCCAACCGACAAACCAAGCGATCAGACCACCTGCCATTAACCAGCCGGGCATCAGCCCCCATTCAGGTCGGCTGACCAACAAGAATGTGCCACTTAATACTAACGTAGCGCCAATTCCGAGAAAATAACGCGATTGTCCCTGACGTACGTGATTTGACTGAAGCTCGCGGGCAATCTTATCAACACTGTGCTGTAAATACTTGCCCTGGCGCAAACTGTCGTAAACCAGTTCAGGCAGTTCTGGCATTTTTTCGACCCAGAACGGCGCTTTTTCTTTAAATGCTCTCACCAGCGCAGGAATACCGACCTGATCTTTAATCCACGACTCCAGGAAAGGCTTCGCCGTTTTCCATAAATCGAGTTGCGGATAAAGCTGGCGTCCTACCCCTTCGACGTAGAGCAGGGTTTTCTGGAGTAACACCAGTTGCGGCTGCACTTCCATATTGAAGCGACGCGCCGTATTAAACAGATTTAACAGTACATGTCCAAACGAAATTTCGGCCAGCGGTTTCTCAAAGATAGGTTCACAGACCGTACGAATGGCAAATTCGAACTCTTCAACGTTGGTATCTGGTGGCACCCAACCAGAATCGACGTGTAGCTCTGCCACTTTGCGATAGTCGCGATTAAAGAAGGCGATAAAGTTTTCCGCCAGATAGCGTTTATCTTCTTTGTTTAGCGAGCCAACAATCCCGCAATCAATGCCGATATATTTCGGGTTTTCCGGGTGTTCATAGCTTACGAAGATGTTGCCAGGGTGCATATCAGCATGGAAAAAGCTGTCGCGAAAGACCTGAGTGAAGAACACCTGCACGCCGCGTTCCGCCAGCAATTTCATGTTGGTGCCGTTTTTCTCCAGCGTCGCAACATCAGACACCGGAATGCCGTAAATACGCTCCATCACCATCATCCCTTCACTACAATAGTCAGGGTAAACTTCCGGGATGTAGAGCATCGGGCTGTCTTCAAAATTGCGCCGAAGCTGAATGGCGTTGGCAGATTCCCGCAGCAAATTCAGTTCATCAATCAATGTCTTTTCGTACTCGCGCACCACTTCGGTTGGGCGCAGACGGCGACCATCCGGCAGCAAACGTGGCACCCAGCGAGCCAGACGGTAGATAAGTTTCAGATCCGCTTTAATAACCGGCAAAATATCCGGGCGGATGACTTTAATCACCACCTCTTTACCATTCGATTTCAATCGCGCGGTATGAACCTGGGCGATAGAAGCAGAAGCCAGCGGCTTGATTTCAAAATCGTCAAACCACGCTTCTACCGGCAAGCCGCCCATTGCAGCTTCAATCTGCTGCTTCGCCAGCTTGCCATCAAACGGAGCAACTTTGTCCTGCAATAACGCCAGCTGATCGGCAATATGCGGTGGAAAAAGATCGCGGCGGGTTGATAACATTTGCCCGAACTTGATCCAAACCGGCCCCAGTTCTTGCAGGGCCAGTCGTAGTCGCTCACCTAAAAGTTTGTCTTTATGCCGATTTGGCATCCAGAATAATGAGTATCGCCATAGCCGTAGCGGCAGGGTGATACGCATTTTGGGGATCAGTTCATCAAGTCCGTAGCTTAAAAAAGTGCGAATGATGAAATATAGGCGCCGTACTTCACCTGGCGTCATTTAGCCTCCAGTTTTTCCAGCCGTTTGGTCAGGGCATCAACAGCACGCTCGACGGCAGCCGTCTCTTCCGCAAACCAGGCCACTTCAAGCGGACCGGGTGCCATACGCCACTCTTCAGTAATGGCTTCCGCCACATAACGTTGCTGGCGCTTAATGCCGTGATGCAGGAACTTTGCGCCTCCGCGCATGGCTTTGCTGATTCCTTCAGCGGCGATATCACCGGTATAAGGGGCCAGCAGTTCCGCAGGGTCGAACTCTGCCAGATCTGCCAGCGCAACGAAGTTTTGCACCACCTGAATATCGCCCTGCACTTCCAGCTCACCACTGCGAATCAGTGCGGTAAGCTGCTGGCGATCGCGAAGTTTCGGCAACACACTGGCGTAGGCGATAACGGTGCAGTCAGCATCGCCTGCCCATTCGCCCAGTACATCAACCTGGCGTTCGCTGAACACCAGAATCAATGACGTCGAAAAGCCTTTTACCTCCACGCGCAATACTTTACCCAGCAGACGCGAGCGGGCCGTTTTCAGCGCGGGTGAGCGATACAGGAAGGTGTTGAGCAGACTTTCAATTCCTGCCGTCACTAAAGGTTTAAAAGGCATTTCCGGTCTCCTGTCAGAACTTATAACCACGATGCAGCGCCACAACCCCTGCCGTCAGATTGTAGTAGTCGACACTTTCGAATCCGGCATCCTGCATCATGGCTTTCAGGGTATCCTGATCGGGATGCATACGGATGGATTCTGCCAGATAACGGTAGCTGTCGGCGTCGTTCGCGACCAGTGAGCCAATACGCGGCAGCACATGGAAGGAGTATGCATCATAGGCTTTGCTCAGCGGCTCGATAATTGGCTTCGAGAACTCAAGCACCAGCAGGCGGCCGCCGGGTTTCAGCACGCGATACATTGAACGCAGTGCTTTATCTTTGTCGGTGACGTTACGCAGACCAAACGAAATGGTGATGCAATCAAAGGTGTTATCCGGGAACGGCAGCGCCTCAGCGTTCGCCTGAACATACTCAACGTTGCCAATCACACCGATATTACGCAGCTTCTCGCGGCCCATTTTGAGCATGGATTCATTGATATCAGCAAGGACCACTTTGCCAGTTTCTCCGACCAGGCGGGAGAATTTCGCTGTCAGGTCGCCGGTGCCACCAGCCAGATCCAGCACGGTCTGCCCACGGCGTACGCCGCTGCAATCAATCGTGAATCGCTTCCACAAACGATGAATACCAAATGACATCAAATCATTCATGACATCGTATTTTGATGCCACGGAATGGAAAACGTGGGCGACCATATCCGCTTTTTGTTCCTTCGCGACGGTCTGAAAACCAAAGTGCGTCGTTTCTTGTGACTTATCCACCATCTCAATGCCTGCTCATCAAAAAATTGTTCCAGAAGTGTAACAGATTGGGCGTCGATGCCCTAGATTTCTACCCGGCTTAACTACTCCCAATGGGCTAGCGCGACTGCTGATTATATTCATCATCGCGTTGATAAGCTTCATCATTCGGCTGCTCCGGAACCGACCGAAGTCGATACTCTTCATCCTGGCTCACCGCCTGTTCAGCCAAATCCGGATTAATCTCGCGTTTAATTTCTACTCCTAAACCGCGAAACGCTTCTGCCTGCGCCAGCACATTTCCGCGCCCTGAAGAGAGTTTTTTCATTGCCTGGCGATAGTTATCCTGCGCTTTGTCGAGACTTTGACCAATCGCTGACATGTCATCGACGAACAAACGCATCTTGTCGTACAGCTTGCTGGCACGATCGGCGATTTGCTGGGCGTTGCGGCTTTGATGCTCATAACGCCACAGGTTGGCGATAGTGCGCAGCGCCACCAGCAGCGTAGTCGGGCTAACCAGCATGATGTTGTTTTTCAACGCTTCGGTGATCAGCTCCGGCTGGCGGTCAAGCGCCAGTAAAAAAGCGGGTTCAACGGGAATAAACATCAGCACGTAATCCAGAGTTCGCAGCCCCGGCAGCTGTTGATAATCTTTGCGTCCCAGCAAACGGATATGGTTACGCACCGACGCGATATGTTCCTGTAGCGCGCTTTCGCGGGTGTAGTCGTCTTCGGCGTTAAAATAGCGTTCATAGGCGACCAGCGTCATTTTGGCGTCGATCACCACATCTTTTCCCTGCGGCAGGCGCACGATGACATCCGGCTGCATCCGCGAGCGGGCGTCATTTTCGATGCTGACCTGGGTTTCATATTCATACCCTTCACGCAGACCGGAAGCCTCCAGCACCCGCGTCAATACTACCTCGCCCCAGTTGCCCTGGGTTTTATTGTCGCCTTTCAGCGCGCGCGTCAGGTTGATCGCTTCCTGGGCCATTTGCGCGTTGAGTTGCTGGAGATTGCGAATTTCGTGGGTCAGGGTATGGCGTTCTTGTGCTTCTTTACCGAAGCTGTCCTGAACCTGACGGCGGAAACCGTCCAGTTGTTCACGTAGCGGCGACAACAGGCTGTTCAGACTCTGACGGTTTTGCTCATCAACCCGGCGATTGCTGTGCTCAAAAATACGGTTGGCGAGGTTTTCAAACTGCTCACTGAGGCGCTGCTCGCTGTTAATCATCTGGCGAATTTTATCGTCAGCATGTTGCTGTGCGGCTTCCATCCGCGTGGTTACTTCACGCAGATCGGCCTCCAGAGAGGTGTTAATACTTTGCAGGCTGCGCACTTCGTTATTGAGTAACTCGCACTCTGCACGCCAGTGCTCGCTTTGGGTAATTTGTTGTTTTGCCGCGCTTAACTCCGCGACCATCTCTTCACGTTCAGCTAATTGCTCGGCTTTTTGCTGCGCATGTTGATAACTGGCAAACAGCCAGCCAATTGCCACACCCACCAACGCAATAACTGCGTAAACCATGATTGAGAAATCCACAACGCCTCCTGACGCAACAACTTACCCGCACAAAATAGAATTGTGCTGTACAAACGTCCAGTTGGAAAGGCATTTCCTGCGAGGCGCTACGCAAAAATACAAAAGGCCGAACGCGTCGGCCTTCAGACAGGAGAAGAGAATTACAGCAGACGACGCGCCGCTTCCACCACGATTTTCACCGCTTGGCTTTCAGTTTGTTTCATCGTCTCAGCATTCGGGATCTCTTGCTGGGTGCGGTTAACGATAACACCCGCTACCATACCGGCACGCAGGCCCTGACTTGCACACATGGTCAGCAGGGTTGCAGATTCCATTTCATAGTTCATTACGCCCATCGCCTGCCACTCTTCCATAGAACCTTTAAAGTGACGAACTACGCGACCAGAGTAAGTATCGTAACGTTCCTGACCTGGGTAGAAGGTATCAGAAGAGGCTGTCACGCCAACGTGAGTTGTCGCGCCAATGGATTTCGCAGCTTCAACCAGCGCAGTCGTACATTCGAAATCAGCGACAGCCGGGAATTCCAGCGGTGCGAAGTGCAGGCTCGCGCCATCCAGACGGACAGACGCCGTGGTAACCAGGACATCACCCACATTAATATGCGGCTGAATAGCGCCCGTTGTACCGATACGCAGGAAGGTGCGAATGCCCAGCTGTGCCAGCTCTTCAACAGCAATAGAGGTAGACGGGCCGCCGATACCGGTAGAGCAGACGATAACAGGTTTACCATCCAGCTCTGCACGCCAGGTAGTGAATTCGCGGTGAGATGCCAGCTTAACCGGCTTATCCATCAGCGCGGCGATCTTTTCCACACGATCCGGGTCGCCAGGGACGATGGCAAGCGTAGCCCCTTGTAAATCGTTTTTAGTGAGGCCGAGATGAAAAACATCAGACTTGGACATATACAACTCCTCTGTGAATCGGTTTAGTCAGAAGAAGCAAAAAGACACTTTACCGAAGGGTTTAACATTTTTTCGTGATACTCATCACCATGACGCAAATGCGTTGCATAAATTTACCCACCAAAAGTGATGCAAATCACATAAATCACCCTTCATTCTGCAGGACTGCATAAAAGATGAGCCGATTCAGGCAATGTGATTTGTTGCATGCTGACTATAGTTAACATTGCGCAACATTTTTATAAGGGTACGGAGAATACCATGGCAACAACACAACAATCTGGATTTGCACCTGCTGCATCGCCTCTCGCTTCGACCATCGTTCAGACCCCGGACGACGCGATTGTGGCGGGCTTCACCTCTATCCCTTCACAAGGGGATAACATGCCTGCTTACCATGCCAGACCAAAGCAAAGCGATGGCCCACTGCCAGTGGTCATTGTAGTGCAGGAAATTTTTGGCGTGCATGAACATATCCGCGACATTTGTCGCCGTCTGGCGCTGGAGGGGTATCTGGCTATCGCACCTGAACTTTACTTCCGCGAAGGCGATCCGAATGATTTTGCCGATATCCCCACGTTGCTTAGCGGTCTGGTAGCAAAAGTGCCTGACTCGCAGGTGCTGGCCGATCTCGATCATGTCGCCAGTTGGGCTTCCCGCAACGGCGGCGATGTTCATCGTTTAATGATCACCGGATTCTGCTGGGGTGGACGTATCACCTGGCTGTATGCCGCGCATAATCCACAGCTAAAAGCCGCAGTGGCGTGGTACGGCAAACTAACGGGCGACAAGTCGCTGAATTCACCGAAACAACCTGTTGATATCGCAACCGATCTTAACGCGCCGGTTCTCGGCTTATATGGCGGTCTGGATAACAGTATTCCGCAGGAGAGCGTTGAAACCATGCGCCAGGCGCTGCGGGCTGCTAATGCGAAAGCAGAGATTATCGTGTACCCGGATGCCGGGCATGCATTCAATGCTGATTATCGCCCGAGCTATCATGCCGCATCTGCGAAAGATGGCTGGCAGCGTATGCTGGAATGGTTTAAGCAGTATGGTGGGAAGAAGTCGCTGTAATGAGAAAAGACCGGGTGGTATTACCACCCGGTTTGGATTTTACCCCCGACGCAAATTCTGCGCCGCCTGCACCATGTTCGCCAGTGCCGCGCGGGTTTCTGGCCAGCCGCGCGTTTTCAGGCCACAGTCCGGGTTGACCCACAGGCGCTCTGCCGGAATGCGTTTTGCCGCTTTCTTCAGCAAGGCTTCAATCCATTCCACGCTCGGTACGTTTGGCGAGTGAATGTCATAGACGCCAGGACCGATTTCATTTGGATAATCAAACTCTTCAAACGACTCCAGCAACTCCATGTCGGAACGCGAGGTTTCGATGGTGATGACGTCTGCGTCCAGCGCCGCAATCGAATCCATGATGTCGTTGAACTCGCAATAACACATGTGAGTGTGGATTTGTGTGTCATCTTTCGCCACGGCGGCGTTGATACGGAAGGCCTCTACGCCCCACTGGAGATACGCATCCCAGTCGCTACGACGCAGCGGTAAACCTTCGCGCAGCGCCGGTTCGTCAATCTGGATGATGCCAATTCCAGCGGCTTCCAGATCGGCCACTTCATCACGCAGCGCCAGCGCAATCTGTTTGGCGATGGTTTCACGGCTGACATCTTCACGCGGGAACGACCAGCAGAGTATGGTCACCGGCCCCGTCAGCATCCCTTTCACCGGTTTGTCGGTCAGCGATTGCGCATACTTCGCCCACTCCACGGTAATCGGTGCCGGGCGGCTAATGTCACCAATGACAATCGGTGGCTTCACGCAGCGGGAACCGTAGCTCTGTACCCAACCGTTTTGCGTAAAGACAAATCCGTCGAGGTGCTCGCCAAAGTATTCCACCATGTCATTACGCTCGGCCTCGCCATGTACCAGCACATCCAGTCCCAAACGTTCCTGCTCAACAATGGCCTGCTTGATATGTTCCGCAATGCCCGTGCGGTAGTTGTTGGCGTCGAGATTGCCCTTTTTGAAATCCAGACGCAGGGTACGAATTTCCGTGGTTTGCGGGAAGGAACCAATCGTGGTGGTCGGCCACGCTGGCAGTTTAAAACGCGCACGCTGGGCTTCAGCACGCACTTCATAGACATTCGCACGCTGGCTGTCCTGGGCGGTGATCGCCGCCAGACGCTTTTCTACCGCCGGATTATGTACGCGGGTAGAGTGACGACGTGCCTGAATCGGGGCGCTCCACTCTGCCAGAGCTGCCGTGTCACCACTGTTCAGCGCATCGCGCAGCAGTGCCAGTTCATGGCATTTTTGTAGGGCGAAGGCAAACCAGCTTTTCACTTCTGCATCAAGACGCGTTTCCACGCTCAGGTCGATGGGGCTGTGCAGCAACGAGCAGGAAGATGCCACCCACAAATCACGTTTGCCGACAATGTCCTTAATTTGCGCATATTTCTCGGTAAGATCGGCGCGCCAGACGTTACGACCATTGATCAGACCCGCAGACAGCAACCAGTCAGAAGGCAGGCGCTTGTGCAGTTCAGCAACGTCATCTTTACCATGTACGAGGTCAACATGCAGACCCTGAACAGGCAGCGCAGTAATCGTGTCGAGATTTGGCGTTACGCCTTCAAAATAGGTGGTCAGCAGCAGTTTCACCTGTCCCTGGAGCGCGTCGTAAGCGGGTTTGTATGCGTCCAGCCACGCCTGTGGTAGTTCCAGTACCAGCGCGGGTTCATCAATCTGTACCCACTCGATGCCGCGTTTCGCCAGTTCTGCCAGCACTTGCTGATAAACCGGCAGAATGTCGTTCAGCAGGCTCAGGCGGTCAAATTGTTCACCTTTCACTTTCCCCAGCCACAGCCAGGTAACCGGCCCCAGCAGCACAGGTTTCACCTTGTGGCCCAGCGCCAGCGCCTCGTCCACTTCGTCCAGCAGCTGCGTCCAGGTCAGTTTGAACTGTTGGCCTTTAACGAACTCCGGCACCATGTAGTGATAGTTGGTGTTAAACCATTTGGTCATTTCCGCTGCCGCCGCAGGTTCGCCAGTCGGCGCACGTCCACGACCAATACGGAACAGGGTGTCGATATCTACCGAACCATCTTTGTTCTGATGACGCGCCGGAACGTTACCCAGCAGCAGACTGGTGGTCAGTACATGATCGTACCAGGCAAAATCGCCCACCGGCAGCAGGTCGATACCCGCTTGCTTTTGTTGATCCCAGTGACGAGCACGCAATTCACGCCCTACCGCCAGCAGTTCTTCACGCGTGGAGTTCCCCGCCCAATAACTTTCTTGCGCTTTTTTCAGCTCGCGACGCAGGCCAACGCGAGGGAAACCGAGGGTGTGATTCAATATTGTCATTTTTTCTTCCTCTAATTATATGTAAATCCTATGGATTTTGAATTTAGGGAAGGCGGCAAGTTTATTCATCCCCGGGAGCTTACTGAAGTAAGTGACCGGGGTGGAGAAACGCAGCCAACGCACCATAAATTTAAAAGACGAAGGATTTTAGCCGTCCAGATGTTTACACATCCATAATTGGCGGTTACTGTATATTCCTCAAGCGCAAATTATTCATGCCGAAGTGAAGGACTTTCATGATCGAAGTAAAACACCTGAAAACGCTACAAGCGTTGCGGAACTGCGGCTCGCTCGCAGCCGCTGCGGCGACGTTGCATCAGACGCAATCCGCCCTGTCTCACCAGTTTAGCGATCTGGAACAACGCCTTGGCTTCCGGCTATTTGTGCGTAAGAGCCAGCCGCTACGCTTTACACCGCAGGGAGAAATCCTGTTGCAACTGGCAAACCAGGTACTGCCGCAAATTAGCCAGGCCCTGCAAGCCTGCAATGAACCGCAGCAGACGCGTCTGCGCATTGCCATTGAGTGCCATAGCTGTATTCAGTGGCTGACACCCGCGTTAGAAAATTTCCATAAGAACTGGCCGCAGGTAGAGATGGATTTTAAATCGGGCGTGACATTTGACCCGCAGCCCGCCTTGCAACAGGGAGAGCTGGATCTGGTAATGACGTCCGATATTCTGCCGCGCAGTGGCCTGCATTATTCGCCGATGTTCGACTATGAAGTGCGTCTGGTGTTAGCACCTGACCATCCACTGGCGGCGAAAACGCGAATTACACCGGAAGATCTCGCCAGCGAGACGCTATTAATTTATCCGGTGCAGCGTAGTCGACTGGATGTCTGGCGGCATTTTCTTCAGCCGGCAGGCGTCAGCCCGTCACTGAAAAGCGTCGATAACACCTTATTGTTGATTCAGATGGTTGCCGCGCGGATGGGTATTGCCGCGCTACCGCATTGGGTAGTAGAGAGTTTTGAGCGCCAGGGTCTGGTGGTGACCAAAACCCTGGGCGAAGGCTTGTGGAGCCGACTGTACGCCGCCGTGCGCGATGGCGAGCAGCGTCAGCCAGTTACGGAAGCGTTTATTCGCTCAGCGCGCAATCACGCCTGCGATCATCTGCCGTTTGTGAAGAGCGCGGAGCGACCCACTTACGATGCACCCACAGTGAGGCCAGGATCACCAGCGCGCCTGTAATAAACGTTGGCCAGTGCGGCTGTTGGTGCCAGATAGCCAGGTTTACCAGCAGCCCTGCCGGAACGTGCATATTATTCATAATGCCCAGCGTTCCGGCGTCCACCTGCGTCGCGCCGTAGTTCCACATAAAGTAGCCAATCCCGGAAGCCACCACGCCAAGAAACACCAGAATGCCCCATTGCAGCGTGGTTTGCGGCATTTTCTGCGCATTTCCCAGCAAGAACCATGCAATCACTGCCACCAGAAACGCGCCAAGATAGAACCACGCAAAGGCGTTATGCTGTGGCATCGGGCGAGTTTCCATCAGGCGTTTGTAACCCACCATGCCAATGGCAAAAGTGATATTGGAGAGTTGCACCAGCAGCAAGCCAGTCCAGAAATGGTCGGTGACCTGATCATAGCGAATAATCCCGGCACCAATCACCGCCAGCAAGGCGCTAAAGGCATAGCCCCAGCGCAGACGGCGCTTACTCATGATGTCATAAATCAGCGTGATGTAGAGCGGCGTCAGCACGGTGAACAGCAGCAGCTCGGAAACCGTCAGGTAGAGATAAGCGCGGAAACTCAGCATATACATCACGCCAAGCTGCATCGCGCCCACCAGCATATACAGGCCGACCGTTTTCAGGCTATTGCCACGGGTACGCAGAAACGGCAGAAAAACGAGTGCCGCCAGGCCAACGCGCACCAGCACCGCAAAATAGCTATCGACGTGCCCCGCAAGGTACTCGCCATAAAAGCTAAAGGAGAAGGCCCACAGAATCGTGGTGATGATAAGTAGCGCCACAATGGAAAACTCTTTGATTAACGGGTATCCATTGTAGCGAAGTATCAGGTTGACAACTGACCAAATAAAGAACGATTACGATAAATAGAGTTTACGCAGATAATGCGGCACCGCGTCGTCGGCATTAGTACCAATCACTTCCAGCTCGGGATGAAGGTCTTTCAGACGCTGGTGCGCACTGCCCATAATGCAGCCTTTCCCCGCCATCGACAGCATTTCGGCGTCGTTCATCCCGTCACCAAACGCAATACAATCCTTCAGGCTGTAGCCCAGTTTCTTCGCCACCGCTTCCAGCGCATGGCCTTTTGAAACGCCGCCCGCCATCACTTCCAGACAGGTTAAGGTAGAGAAACTGACGTTGACGCGATCGCCCCAACGAGCGTTAATCGCCTGCTCCAGCGGCAGCAGTTGTTCATGGGAATCGCAGGTGAAGAACACTTTGCTGACGCCTTCCGGCTCCAGTAATCCAGGCTCATACAGCGCATATTGGAACACCGCTTCTTTAAAAAAGCGCATCTCTTCCGGGCGATGGCGATTCATAAACCATTCGTCGTCGCGATAAACGTTAGTAATGATGTCCGGATTGTCGTTGACTACGCCAAACAGATCGCTGGCAATGTCGCGATCCAGGTTATGAGCAAAAATCAGATTACCATCCAGATCGTGAACGCGCGCACCATTGGAGGTAATCATGTAAGACTTAATCTCCAGATTATCGCGAATTTGCCCCACATCAACGTGGTGACGACCGGTCGCAAACACAAAGTTGATGCCGCGCGCGGTGAGCAGCTTCAGAGTTTCTTTGGCGTAAGGGGATAACGTATGGTCGGGAGAAAGTAACGTGCCATCTAAATCAGACGCAACAACCTGGTACATAAGAAATTTAAACCTCTGTAGAGCGGTTTCCGCTGGGTGAGTTATGCCTGTTGAAAAAATCAACGATGGCGTGGAGCGCGACTGAGCGCATTGCGTCCTTTTCAAAAAGGATCTCATGGTAAGCACCTTTAATTACCAACGGCCGTCCTCCTTCGACAGGATGGCCCGCGGCGGTGCGGAGTTCACAAAAACGGTCATGCATGCGGTTATCCACCACGCGTTCCTCTTCAGCCTGCAAGAGAAGCGTTGGCGTGGCGTCATCACCCGCACCGGCTAACACCTGTTCGCCAGCCAGAATACTTTCGCGTACCCAATGGTAGGTCGGCCCACCGACGCGAATCGTTGGGTCATCAGCATAGAAGCGTAAGTTACGTCGATATCGCTGTCTGCTGTGGGTCAGTACGTTGATAGCAAACGGCAACGCGCGCCAGCGCCCGGTGCCTATTGCATAGCCATCACGGAAACGTGGATGCGCTTCGGCCCAGTTGAGGATCTGCCGTGCCATAAATGACGGCATACGAATCACGATCCCAAACATTGGCGCAGTTAGCGCAATGGCGTCACATACACCTGGATGGCGTTGCAGAAATAATGTGGAGATCGCACCGCCCATCGAATGTGCCAGTATATAGCGTTTACGCCACGGACCGGGCTGAACCTCCTGCTGCAGAATGCCGCCAGATCATCAACATAATCATTAAAGCGATTAACATGCCCGAGATGCGGATCGGCTAACAGGCGACCGGAACGTCCCTGCCCGCGATGGTCGATGATTAAGACATCAAACCCCAAATGGAACAGGTCATAGGCCAGTTCCGCATATTTTACGTAGCTCTCAATACGCCCCGGGCAGATGACTACCACCCGGTCATGGTGCTGTGCGCGAAAACGGACAAAGCGCACCGGAATGTCATCCACACCAGTAAACTCTGCTTCATCACGCTGACGCCAGAAATCAGTCAGCGGTCCCATGGTAAAAGCAGCAAACGCGTTTTCTCTTGTTTCCCAGTCTTTTTGCTGCTGAAACATCGGGTAATCTGCCTCTTAAACCACGTAAAATCGTTTTTTTTAGCGTGCCTGACACAACGCTGCGACAGTAGCGTATTGTGGCACAAAAATAGACACACCGGGAGTTCATCATGACCTTAGAATGGTGGTTTGCCTACCTGCTGACATCGATCATTTTAAGCCTGTCGCCAGGCTCTGGTGCAATCAACACTATGACCACCTCGCTCAACCACGGTTATCGCGGCGCGGTGGCGTCTATTGCTGGGCTTCAGACCGGACTGGCGATTCATATTGTGCTGGTTGGCGTGGGGTTGGGGACGCTATTTTCCCGCTCAGTGATTGCGTTTGAAGTGTTGAAGTGGGCAGGCGCGGCTTACTTGATTTGGCTGGGAATCCAGCAGTGGCGCGCCGCTGGTGCAATTGACCTTAAATCGCTGGCCTCTACTCAATCGCGTCGACATTTGTTCCAGCGCGCAGTTTTGTGAATCTCACCAATCCCAAAAGTATTGTGTTTCTGGCGGCGCTATTTCCGCAATTCATCATGCCGCAACAGCCGCAACTGATGCAGTATATCGTGCTCGGCGTCACCACTATTGTGGTCGATATTATTGTGATGATCGGTTACGCCACCCTTGCTCAACGGATTGCTCTATGGATTAAAGGACCAAAGCAGATGAAGGCGCTGAATAAGATTTTCGGCTCGTTGTTTATGCTGGTGGGAGCGCTGTTAGCATCGGCGAGGCATGCGTGAAAAATAATGTCGGATGCGGCGTAAACGCCTTATCCGACTTACTCTGAAGACGCGTCTGGCATCACCGCGAAATAATCAAATGAATGCCAAATCCGGCAAATAACGCCCCGGCAAAACCATCAATCCACTTCGCCAGACGTTGATAACCACGGCGCATTTGCGGCAGGGCAAACAGGCTGGCAACGACGGTAAACCACGCCAGCGTTTCGACAATGATCAGCGCAAAAATGCCCCAGCGCGCGGTAGTGCCAACGTTATCACCGACAAACAATGAGAACACCGAGCCAAAGTAGATAATCGCTTTCGGATTAGCGAGATTGGTCAGTAACCTTTCAGGAAACTGCGCCCACTTTTCGCCAGCTCGACCTGTGGCGCAGGTGCAGAAACCGCCTCTTTTTTCAGTGCACCGCGTAGCATCTGGTAACCCATCCAGCAGAGATACAGGCCACCGCCCACCATAATCAGCGTATGCAGCCAGGCCATTTTTTCGATAATCAAATGCAGGCCAAGCAGCGCAATCCAGCCCAAACCATTACGCCGCAGGTAATGCCCAGCACGCCCATCATCGCTTCTTTACGGGAACGACTGACAGCGGTCTGAGAGACAAAAAAGAAATCGGGACCGGGGCTCATAAGCGCCACAATGTGCACCATGGCGACGGTGAGAAATAACATCAACATACATTTGACTCGCGGGGGAAACGTTTACGGAGTCTTCATACTGGCACTTTTTTATGCTGCTGACTACTCTTCGTCATCGCCATCAACATGCGCACGAATCAGCGCCATAAACGGTTTGCCAAAGCGTTCCAGCTTGCGCATCCCAACGCCGTTAACGCTGAGCATTTCGCTGGCGGTGATCGGCATCTGTTCAGCCATCTCAATCAAGGTTGCGTCGTTAAACACCACGTACGGCGGGACATTACTTTCATCGGCTATCGATTTACGCAGTTTGCGTAATTTGGCGAACAGTTTGCGATCATAGTTGCCGCCGAACGATTTCTGCATCGCTTTCGGTTTGAGCGCCACGATACGCGGCACGGCAAGTTGCAAAGAGGATTCGCCGCGCAGCACCGGGCGCGCGGCCTCTGTCAGTTGTAGGGCAGAATGCTGGGCAATATTTTGCGTCACCAGGCCGAGGTGAATCAGCTGGCGGATCACGCTCACCCAATGTTCATGGCTTTTATCACGGCCCATGCCATAGACTTTCAGTTTGTCATGACCATAGTCGCGGATACGCTGGTTATTAGCACCACGAATCACTTCCACCACATAACCCATCCCAAACCGCTGATTCACACGACCAATGGTGGAAAGGGCAATCTGAGCATCGGTTGAACCGTCGTACTGTTTCGGCGGATCGAGGCAGATATCGCAGTTCCCGCACGGCTCCTGACGCCCTTCGCCAAAATAGTTCAGCAATACCAGACGACGGCAAGTTTGCGCTTCGGCAAACGCGCCCATCGCATTGAGTTTGTGGCGCTCGATATCCTGCAACTGCCCCTGCGGCTTCTCTTCCAGACAACGGCGCAGCCACGCCATATCAGCCGGATCGTAAAACAGCATCGCTTCCGCGGCAGGCCATCACGCCCGGCGCGTCCGGTTTCCTGATAATAGGATTCGATATTGCGCGGAATATCAAAGTGGACCACGAAGCGAACGTTTGGTTTATTGATGCCCATGCCGAACGCCACCGTCGCCACCACAATTTGCAGGTCATCGCGCTGGAATTTTTCCTGCACATCGGCGCGAACATTATTTTCCAGCCCGGCATGATAGGCCGCCGCGCTAATTCCCTTGCTTTGCAGGCGCGCAGCGGTGTCTTCTACTTTCGCGCGGCTGTTGCAGTAGATAATGCCTGACTTACCGCGCTGTTCCTGCACGTAGCGCATCAACTGATCGAGCGGTTTGAACTTCTCCATCAGCATGTAGCGAATATTCGGACGGTCAAAACTGCTGATTTGAATCAGCGGATCGTTCAGCCCCAGCAGGCGCACGATATCCTGGCGCGTGGTGTCGTCGGCTGTGGCGGTCAGCGCCATAAACGGCAGCGTCGGGAACCGCTGGCGCAACTGACCGAGCGCGGCATATTCCGGGCGGAAATCGTGGCCCCATTGGGAGATACAGTGCGCTTCATCGACGGCTAATAACACCGGATTCCAGTGCGCCAGATGCTCAAGAAAGTTATCCAGCATCAGGCGTTCCGGGGCGATATACAGTAAGCGAATTTGCCCGGTGCGGCAGCCTGTCATCACTTCAAGTTGCTGTTCGCGGGTTTGCGTCGAGTTAAGGCACGCCGCCGCCACGCCGTTGGCTTGCAGTTGATCCACCTGATCTTTCATCAACGAAATCAGCGGTGAAACAACCACGGTAAGGCCGTTTAGCAATAAGGCAGGAATTTGATAGCAAAGGGATTTTCCGCCACCGGTGGGCATGACGACCAGGCAATCGCGACCGGAAAGCACAGTGTCGATAATTTCTTCCTGGCCGGGGCGAAACTGTTGGTAGCCAAAGGTTTCTTGTAAAACCTGTTTAGCTCCGGACTCCAGATTCAACACTTCCGCCTGCGCCACATTCACCCCGATTGCCTGAAATAAAAACAGGCGCTATTTTCAGCGCCTGCGCGAGAACTGCAATGCTTTTAGTCTCTGAGAGGGTAATCCTGGATGCTGGGTTCCAGATTTGCCAACCACTCAACCGTTCATCAAAACAAATCGTTTAGCATAACCCCCACACCGACACGGGTCTGGTTGAAGTTATAGTCGATGAGCGATTCGCCATAGCCGCTGTAAACCTGAGTATAAAGGCGCACATAGTTTGGTGATCGGGTAACTTAAGCCTAACTCCGCGCCGCCGTAGCCGGTGTTCCAGTTGTACTGTCCTTTCGCACTGAGCACCGCATCACCGAGGTGATAGCCGATTTTAAGCTGGTAGTAACCCATATATATTGGTGATATCCGGGTTATCGTCAGTATTACCCACCACATACCACGGCTTCACTTCTACCAGCCAGTTACCGTTTTCTGCCATCAGGCGAGTATAAAGGCGGTTCCAGCTGCGGGAGGTCGGGTCGGAACGCCCGTTAGAGTCGTGGTTATACCCCATCTCCACATCGCGCAGCGTCCAACCTGCAAAACGGTAATCGGTGGCAAACCGAGGAACAATTGCGGTTCGTAGTTGGTTTCACGAAACGGTGAAGATTCCCCGCTGTTGGAGAGCTGCCACCATGACTTCTGCGTGTAAGACGCGCCAAGCACCGAGTTCGGCCCCAGGATGCCGCGCCAGAACGGGAAGGCGAGGCTGAGCTGGAACTTCACCTCATCTTTACGCGCATTATCAGACCAGTTATAGGAGCTTATCGCCTCTTTGTTGAGATCGCTGGTCTGGGTGTAGATCACGTAGTTTGTATCATAAGGGTACAGCGTGAACGGATTGTCATGCTCCTGAAGCATATTGGCGATGATGCTGCCCTTAACGGCAGGTTTATCATGCACCTCTTTGATCGTCGCTTCCTGCGCATATGCTGTGAGGGGCAGCGCAACCGCCGCCAGTAACCAACCCAGATACGTCCGCATCGGTGGTGTTCTCCTGAAATGGTGACATTTAATGAATAGTTTTGTCCGGGCATTCTACAGACTTCTGCGATAACTTCCGCTTCCTCGTTTCTTAAAGTGGCATTCCTTTATCCCGAAGCATAAAATCAACATTTTGTTAACAACAAGGATGCCACGTCAGATGTCAGCCACACTCACCGCCGAAGAAACCTTAAAGCTCGTGGGCGAGATTTTTGTGTACCACATGCCGTTCAACCGTGCACTGGGTCTTGAGCTGGAGCGATACGAAAAAGACTTCGCTCAGCTGAGTTTCAATAATCAGCCAATGATGGTCGGTAACTGGGCGCAAAGCATTTTGCACGGCGGGGTCATTGCCTCCGCGCTGGACGTGGCGGCCGGTCTGGTGTGCGTGGGCAGCACGCTGACGCGCCATGACACCATCAACGAAGATGAGTTACGCCAGCGCCTGTCGCGCATGGGCACCATCGATTTACGCGTCGACTACCTGCGTCCGGGACGCGGAAACCGCTTCACCTGCACCAGCAGCCTGCTGCGCGCCGGGAATAAAGTTGCCGTCGCCCGCGTTGAGCTGCATAACGAGGAGCAGGTTTATATCGCCAGCGCAACCGCCACTTATATGGTGGGTTGAGACGGCAAATTCGGGTAAAATTACTTCACTTTTTTGTAACGGATTTTACCGATGGATGCTAAACAGACGCGGCAGGGCGTTTTACTCGCCCTTGCCGCTTATTTTATTTGGGGTATCGCACCGGCGTACTTCAAACTTATCGCCTATGTCCCGGCGGACGAGATCCTCACTCACCGCGTCATCTGGTCCTTTTTCTTCATGATTGCGCTGATGAGTATCAGCCGTCAGTGGTCAGGCGTCAAAACGCTGCTGAAAACCCCGAAGAAGGTCTTCCTGCTCGCTCTCTCTGCGGTGCTGATTGGCGGAAACTGGCTGCTGTTTATCTGGGCGGTGAATAACCATCACATGCTCGAAGCCAGCCTGGGCTACTTTATTAACCCGCTGGTCAATATTTTGCTGGGGATGATTTTCCTTGGTGAGCGCTTTCGCCGGATGCAGTGGGTGGCGGTGATTCTGGCCTTCTGCGGCGTGCTGGTACAGCTGTGGACCTTCGGCTCACTGCCGGTTATCGCCCTGGGGCTGGCGTTCAGCTTTGCCTTCTACGGCCTGGTGCGTAAAAAAATTGCCGTGGAAGCGCAGACGGGAATGCTGTTTGAAACCCTGTGGCTGCTGCCTGTCGCCGCGATCTACCTGTTCGGTATTGCCGACAGCGCCACCAGCCACATGGGCAGCAATCCATGGTCGCTGAACCTGATGCTGATGGCCGCGGGCGTGGTCACGACGATCCCCCTGCTGTGCTTTACCGGCGCGGCAACGCGTCTGCGCCTCTCCACGCTGGGCTTCTTCCAGTACATTGGCCCCACGCTGATGTTCCTGCTGGCGGTGGTGTTTTACGGCGAGGTGCCGGGTGCGGATAAGATGGTGACGTTCGCCTTTATCTGGGTGGCGCTGGCCATCTTTGTTGCGGATGCGATTTATACCCAGCGCAGGGTGCGCAAAGGGCTGTAGTGCCTTTTTGCCGGATGGCGGCTGCGCCTTATCCGGCCTACAAGATCTGTAGGCCCGGTAAGCGCAGCGCCACCGGGCGGATTCTCAAAGCCAGTTACGACGCTTAAAGTACAGATACGGTGCCAGGCCCGCGAGGATCATAAAGATAATCGCGCCAGGGTAGCCGAAGCTCCACTTCAGTTCTGGCATAAACTCAAAGTTCATGCCATAGCTGGAAGCAACGAGCGTCGGCGGCAGGAATACCACGGATACCACCGAGAAGATTTTGATGATGCGGTTCTGCTCGATGTTGATAAAACCCATTGCCGCCTGCATCAGGAAGTTCACCTTCTGGAACAGGGATTCGTTATGCGGCAGCAGGGATTCGATATCTCGCAGGATTTCACGCGCCTGCTCCAGTTGCCCACCCGGTAAACGCGCTTTACGCACCAGGAAGTTGAGCGCACGCTGGGTATCCATCAGACACAGGCGCACTTTCCAGCCGATATCTTCCAGTTCCGCCAGAGTGGAGAGCGCCTCGTCGTACTCATCGCCCTGATGCCCTTCCATAATCACCCGGCTCAACTGCTCCAGGTCGCTATAGATATTTTCAATTTCATCTGCCAACTGTTCGATTTTGGTTTCGAACAGATCCAGCAGCAGCTCGTAGGCGTTACCGTCCACCATCGACTGGCTACGGGCACGCATACGATACAGACGAAAAGCGGGCAGTTCACGCTCACGCAGAGTAAACAGACGACCATCACGGATGGTAAATGCCACAGTGGAGTTACCGGCGTGATCTTCCGCATCTTCAAAGAAGAAGAAGGAGTGAATATGCAGGCCGTCGTCGTCTTCAAAGAAACGTGCCGATGCTTCGATGTCTTCCAGTTCCGGGCGGGTTGCCAGGCTCTGACCAAGTTCAGATTGTACGCGCAGTCGCTCGTCGTCGTCCGGTTCGACAAGATCAATCCATACTGCATTTACAAGGGGTTGTGACTCTTCGACTTCCAGCCGGGTCAGTCGGTTATTTTCCAGTTGAAATGCGCTCAGCATGACCGGGACTCCCAATGCTTAAAATATCGGACAGTTCGGTGGGCACACAGAAACAAATTGGGTTTCAGACCATTAAACAGCCTGACTCAGCGCGACGGGAAAAATTGAGGTCGCTGACAACCGCTAAGGCTATCAGCAAAAAGGGATAGCCTTAGGAGTTGATCCTGGATGACAGGATAGTGAGCCAGTATCTACTGGGTGTGTCCAAGGCGAATGTCCTCTTAGAGTGATCGTGCGCGCATGTTACGCCAGCAAAATTTTGCCGTCAACACGCAACAGAACACCACAGAACAATAGTTGAACTTCGCGCTTTTTGGTACTCGTCAAGGTCGCTAACAGGATAAAAAAATCCCACATCCAGGACCTATAATGGCGCATCGGCTACTCATTGGTAAAGGAATGATCACCTTGAATCTCAAACGGATTTTTCTCGCCCTCACCTTACTTCCCTTGTTTGCTGTTGCCGCTGATGATTGCGCACTCTCAGATCCGACGCTGACCGTACAGGCGTATACCGTTAATCCTCAAACAGAGCGGGTGAAAATGTACTGGCAAAAAGCCAATGGCGAAGCGTGGGGAACGTTACATGCTCTGCTGGCGGATATGAATAGTCAGGGTCAGGTGCAGATGGCGATGAACGGCGGCATCTATGATGAAAGCTATGCGCCGCTCGGTTTGTACATCGAAAACGGTCAGCAGAAGGTGGCGTTAAATCTCGCTTCAGGTGAAGGGAATTTCTTTATCCGTCCTGGCGGCGTGTTTTATGTCGCGGGAGATAAAGTCGGCATCGTTCGTCTGGATGCCTTCAAAACCAGTAAAGAGATTCAGTTTGCGGTGCAGTCAGGGCCAATGTTGATGGAAAACAGTGTAATTAATCCGCGTATTCATCCCAACGTCGCCTCACGTAAAATTCGTAACGGTGTTGGGATTAATAAACATGGGAATGCCGTGTTTTTGTTGAGCCAGCAGGCGACAAATTTTTATGATTTTGCCTGTTATGCCAAAGCGAAACTGAACGTTGAGCAGCTGCTTTATCTTGATGGCACGATTTCACATATGTATATGAAAGGCGGGGCAATCCCGTGGCAACGCTATCCTTTTGTCACCATGATTTCCGTCGAGCGGAAAGGTTAAAACGATAGTTTTGTGTCAGATACTGAAGATGGCGCAGATGCCGGATGCGGCGTAAACGCCCTATCCGGCCTACATGACGTTGCAATTTATTGAATCTGAATGATTTTTTAGGCCAAATAAGGTGCGCAGCACCGCATCCGGCAACGTTACACCGACTCCAGCCGGGCGTATGCCGCCACCAGCCATTTAATACCCTGGCCCTGAAATGCCACCTGCAAACGGCTATGCTCACCGCTGCCTTCCATATTGACAATGGTGCCTTCACCAAACTTAGCGTGGCGTACGCGCTGGCCGAGCTTGTAGCCGCTGTCGTTCTCGACCATCGGCGTACCCATCCGCTGATGGCTGACCGGGCGGCTTACCGTGGCGCGCAGGCGCACCTCTTCCACACACTCTTCCGGCAGCTCGCCGATAAAGCGCGACGGGCGATGGTAAACCTCTTTACCATACAGACGGCGGGTTTCCGCGTAGGTCAGCGTCAGTTTCTGCATCGCGCGGGTTACGCCAACGTAGGCCAGACGGCGTTCTTCTTCCAGACGCCCGCCTTCATCCAGCGACATCTGGCTTGGGAACATGCCCTCTTCCATACCAACGATAAACACCTGCGGGAACTCCAGGCCTTTCGCCGAGTGTAGCGTCATCAACTGCACCGCATCCTGCCAGGTATCCGCCTGCCCTTCACCTGCTTCCAGTGCCGCATGGGAGAGGAACGCCTGCAGCGGCATTAAATCTTCGTCTTCTTCGTTGTAGCTGAACTGGCGCGTTGCCGTCACCAGTTCCTCTAAGTTTTCGATACGCGTCTGACCTTTTTCGCCCTTCTCCTGCTCATACATGGTACGCAGGCCGGAGTCTTTAATTACCCGGTCAGTCTGTACATGCAGCGGCATATCGGCAGTTTCCTGCGCTAAGGCGTCGATTAATTCCATAAATCGCTGCAAGGCGCTGGCAGCTCGCCCGGCGAGGGCTTTTTCCTGCAACAGCTCACGACATGCCTGCCAGAGTGTTAACTGGCGATCGCGCGATGTCTGACGTACCACGTCCAGCGTCCGGTCACCAATACCCCGCGTTGGCGTATTCACCACACGCTCAAAGGCCGCGTCGTCGTTGCGGTTGGCAATCAGGCGCAGATACGAGAGCGCATCTTTGATTTCCTGGCGTTCGAAGAAGCGCATCCCGCCGTAAATACGGTACGGCATACTGGCCTGCAATAACGCCTCTTCGAGCACCCGCGACTGGGCGTTGCTGCGGTAGAGAATGGCGCACTCGGCAAGCGCTCCGCCGTTGTCCTGCCAGGTTTTGATGCGGTTAACCACAAAACGCGCTTCATCGAGTTCGTTAAAAGCGCAATAGAGGGAAATAGGCTCACCGTCCGCGCCATCGGTCCACAGTTTTTTACCCAGACGCCCGTTATTGTTTTCAATCAGGGCGTTAGCGGCGCTCAGAATATTGCTGGTAGAGCGGTAGTTTTGCTCCAGACGAATAGTTTCGGCACCGGGGAAATCATTAAGGAAACGCTGAATATTCTCCACCTGCGCCCCGCGCCAGCCGTAGATTGACTGGTCGTCATCACCGACGATCATCACTTTGCCGGTGTCGCCCGCCAGCAGGCGGATCCACGCGTACTGAATGTTGTTGGTATCCTGGAATTCGTCCACCAGGATATTGGTAAAACGTTCGCGGTAGTGTTGCAGGATATGCGGCTTGTTAAGCCACAACTCGTGAGCGCGCAGCAGCAGCTCGGCGAAGTCCACCAGGCCCGCGCGGTCACACGCTTCCTGATACGCCTGATACACCTTCTGCCAGGTCTGCTCCACCGGATTACCGTAGCTTTGAATATGATGCGGACGCAGGCCTTCATCTTTCTGGCTGTTGATGTACCACATTGCCTGCCGCGGCGGCCACTGCTTCTCGTCGAGGTTCATGGCTTTGATCAGACGCTTAAGCAGGCGTAGCTGGTCTTCACTGTCGAGGATCTGGAAATCCTGCGGCAGATTGGCGTCCATATGGTGCGCACGCAACAAACGGTGCGCCAGCCCGTGGAAGGTGCCGACCCACATACCGCCCTGGCTCGTGCCCATCAGTTGCCCGATACGATGACGCATCTCCGCCGCCGCTTTGTTGGTAAACGTCACCGCCATAATCGAGTATGGCGAGCAGTTTTCCACGCTCATCAACCAGGCGATACGATGCACCAGTACGCGCGTCTTACCACTGCCCGCGCCCGCCAGCACCAGAAGGTTGCTGCGTGGCGCGGCCACCGCTTCGCGCTGTTTGTCATTAAGGCTGTCGAGCAGGTAAGAAACGTCCATTGGCACCGCCGCGTAAAAATAGGTTGGGCGGAGAAGCGCAACGCCCTCCGCCAAAAAGCTGGGTATATATACAGATTTGCTGATTATATCAGCGAGGTCAGAGATGCCAACCGGGAAATTTCCAGATGCGGCAGTAAACGGCTGTCCCAGGTTTGCATCAGATCGCCATTTTCCGGTCTGATCCAACAAGCCTGCATTCCGCTGCGAATTGCCCCACCCACGTCAGTGGTGAGATCGTCCCCAACATGTAAGATCTCGCCGATCGGCACGTTGAGTTTTTCCGCAGCCAAAAAGTACATATCGCTGAACGGTTTTGAGCGCCCGTGCGGGCCAGCGCGCAGCACAAACTCAAAATAATCCCCCAAACCAAACAGCTCCGGCTGGGCGTTACCGTTGGTGATCGCCACCAGCGGCCATTTCTTCGCCAGCTGTTTTAAGGTGTCGTGAGTTTGCTGCGGGACGTCGATTCGGCTGCGCCATTTGGCAAAGTTGATCATTGCTGCGTGTGCGCCTGCACTGGCTTCTTCGGCACTCAGCCCGGCGTCGAGCATCGCTTGTTCAATCGAACGAAAACGCCAGCGCGTCACGTCGTGATAAATCTCGGGTTCCGCTTCCCGTACCGCCTGGCGCAGGCGTTGCAGATCTTCATTCTGGAAGCTGCGCAGCGCCGGATGATAATTTTGCACAAAGGTAAGCGCCTCTCGCTCGGTGCGCAAAATCACCGGACGGTTATCGTAAAGGGTATCATCCAGGTCAAAGGTGAGCGCCGAGATGCGCCCCAAAGGCCGGTAAAAACGCATTATTTCCCCCGTTTGGCGCGTGGATGCGCCGCATCGTACACCGAGGCAAGGTGTTGAAAATCAAGATGAGTATAGATTTGCGTGGTGGAGAGGTTGGCATGACCCAGCAGCTCCTGCACACCACGAAGATCGCCGCTCGACTCCAGCATATGCGTGGCGAACGAGTGACGTAATTTATGCGGATGAACGTGATTATTCAGCCCTTGTTTTATGCCCCATTCGGCAAAGCGTTTCTGCACATTACGCGCGGAGATACGCTTGCCCAGTTTCGACAGAAAAAGCGCGTCGTCTTCGCTACCAAACAGGTCGCGCAAATCAAGCCAGTGCTCAATCCACGCCACAGCGTTGCGACCAATCGGCAGGCGGCGCTCTTTGCTGCCTTTCCCCATAACCCACACTTCACCAGACTCCAGGTCGAGGTGTTTAATATCCAGCCCCACCAGCTCAGAAAGACGCAGACCCGCGCCGTACATCACTTCCAGCATTGCACGGTCGCGTACAGCGAGGGGATCATTGATATCAATATCCAGCAGCCGATTCATATCGTCGACGTCGATGTTTTTCGGCAGATGACGCGGCGCTTTCGGTGCCGAAACACCTTTCGCCGGGTTAGCTTTGAGTTCGTTCTGGCTGACCAGCCAGTCAAAAAAGCTACGTAGCGCAGAAAGCCGTAACGCCAGACTTGCTGCTCCCAGCCCTTTACGGCGACTGCGTACAGCAAAATTGCGCACCATCGTCACATCACATTGCTGCCAGCTTTGCAGGCCGTTTTCGCTGGCAAAATTGATGATCGCCTCAAGCTGACGCTGGTAGTTAAGCAGGGTTATCGGGCTAAGCTGGCGCTCCACGCTCAGATAACGTAGGTAGCGTTCTACATCGGTGTGTAAATCGGTCATACGCGTTCAATCCAACGCTCCAGAAGCTCCGGCAACATCAGCGCAATTTCATGAAGTAACTGCGTTCCTTGCCCTTGTTGATAGTGACTGGCATCGCGACTGGTAAACAGCACGACACCCAAATCAGCATCGCTTCCCAGCATCGACATCGCCACCGATCCCACCGCTTTCGCTTCCGGTAGCACCACCAGCAGCTCTGGTCCGTTAAGCGGCCCAAGATAGTGCTGTTCCTGCCCCAAACGCTGAATACGCAGCGGTTCGAAAGACTGACGGCTTAATGCCAGATGAGTGTGGTTCGACGGCGCACCTAAGCGCCAGCGATCCGGAAACAGGCGCAGACTCGCACCTGCCAGGCCGAGATCGCGCGCCCAGCGGTGAAAGCGCATCAGCATATCGTCGAGACTGCTGGCGGCGGTGAGACTGCGCTGCAGGTAGAGTAGGCGATAAAACAGGCCTTCGTTGGCGATAGCCTGTTCCATCAACAGCGCCATGTTCTCTTCCAGAACATGAATATGATTACGTGCGCGGGCCATGTGCCACTCGACCAACGAAACGGTGCCGCGTACCGGATGCGGCACACGTATCGCTTCTACTGCGCGCGCATTACGGATAAAAAACTCAGGATTTTTAATCAGATAATCGACAACCGCCCGGTCATCAAGCTCCGTGAGTGTTTCCTGCAGTTCTTCCCCTGGTTGCTTCATAGATGAATAAATCCGTCGTAGACATGTACCGCCGGGCCAGTCATATATAACGGGTGACCCGGACCTTTCCAGGCGATATCAAGACGACCGCCGGGGAGTTCCACGCGTACTTCTTCGGCCAGCAAACCTTGCTGAATCCCTACTGCAACCGCCGCACACGCGCCGCTGCCGCAGGCCTGGGTTTCTCCTGCCCCACGCTCATAAACGCGTAAACGAATATGCTCGCGCTTAACCACTTGCATAAAACCGATATTGGCGCGCTCCGGAAAACGCTCGTGGCTTTCCAGAACAGGACCAAGCGTTTCTACCGCCGCGGTATCGACATCATCGACCTGAATCACGCAATGCGGATTTCCCATCGACACCACGCCGCATAAGATTGTCTGCTCGGCGGCGCGCATAATATAGGTCTTTTCCGCTTTGTTAGCGCGAAACGGCACGGCGGAAGGTTCGAAGTTGGGTTCGCCCATATTTACGCGGACCAGATCATCATCGGTGACGGTCAGAACCATCCGCCCGTTGGCGGTGCTGACGCGGATATCACGCTTATTGGTCAGTCCTTTCAGACGCACAAAACGGGCAAAGCAGCGCGCACCGTTGCCGCACTGCGCCACTTCACTGCCATCAGCATTGAAAATGCGATAGTGAAAATCCAGTTCAGGATCATACGGCGGCTCAACCACCAGCAGTTGGTCAAACCCTACCCCCAGGTGCCGATCAGCCAGGCGACGAATCAGCTCCGGTGAAAAAAAGACATTCTGCGTTACCGCGTCGACGACCATAAAATCGTTGCCAAGGCCATGCATTTTCGAGAACTGCATCATTTACTCCAATCACGCGGGTACAGAACGTGACTTTTAGTAATTCACCTGGGATGGACCATCGCCAGTGGCGCGATCGTTTTTATCCGGCACCGTGGATTGCGTTTGCGTCTCTACCGGTTTGGTCGGCGGCGGTGCGTTTTTATCTGCAGGCGGGAAATAGAGCGGACCTTTCAGACCGCAGCCCGTCAGGCTGAAGAGAGTAAGTAATACAGTGAGTGCCTTAAACACGTTTTTCATTATGGATTGCCTGTAAAGTTCATCGCTTTCTGCTTTCTATCATCGCAGGAGAAGACGTAAAAGCAAGCGTTTAGCGACTCTTTATGAAGTCTGAAAAGTGAGGAAATGCTGCGAGTATAACGCTTACTCGTGGGGATTTATGTTTTGCTGGTAGTTTCGTGATCGGCACCTCGCGCTAGGATGGCTTTATGCACTATCGCAATGTGGTTTGTTTGTTGTCTTTTTTAGTTCCGTCAGCGTGAGGATGCTCGCTCGGTAAACCTGATCATAATGTTTACCAGAAACAGGGAAAGACGTGGTGTAACTGCGCCCTAATGAAGAGACAAATCTTTCGCTACACAGAGACATCATTATTCCGGTGACGGATGAATCGTGCCGGAACGCAGCCGCAGAGGTGCAAACTTTGAAGCCCTGACCCCATGCCGCTATACTGCCGCCATCACTTAAAAACCGGATACAACAATGAACGACAGTGAATTTCATCGCCTGGCTGATCAACTCTGGCTGACCATTGAAGAACGCCTGGACGACTGGGATGGCGACAGCGATATCGACTGCGAAATCAACGGCGGCGTACTGACCATTACCTTTGAGAATGGCAGCAAAATCATTATCAACCGCCAGGAGCCGCCTGCACCAGGTATGGCTGGCAACCAAACAGGGCGGCTACCATTTTGACCTGAAGGCGATGGTGGATTGGTGTGAATCGCAGCGGCGAAACCTTCTTGGATTTGCTGGAACAGCGGCGACGCAGCAGGCGGGTGAAACAGTCAGTTTCCGCTAAGATTGGCATTGCACGAACAAATATTGCTGTAATAGCGGCGTATCGTGATCCTGATTGGCAGGCGGCATGTTACCGATAGATTTTGTGCCGGAACGGAATCACCTGTTCACGACCATCAACCTTCACAATCTGATAGAACTGCGGCAGGTTGAAGTTGATGAAGCTTGAGCCGTAGGTAAAACGGTCATGCGATGACGAGTAGAAGCGACTGACGTCACGTACCAGCTCCTCTTTGCTGCCTTCGCAGTGGTGATATACCTCAACCCGGTTGCTTTCGTCGAGAATGTAGATATTAAAGCCATTCTCGTCTTGCGTTTCTTCGAAAAAGAACTGGATGATCCCTTCGCTGGCAAAGCCGTCCACCACCGCCGGTAATTTGACGTGATTGGTTTCAACCTGCACTGACAGGCCGTGCAGTTTGTTATGCGAAATCGCGCCATAAAACTCGATGGCGTTTTCCAGTTTCTGTACCGATACATTCAGGCGTTCGAAGAACAACCCCCAGGTTTGACCAGAAACGCGCAGCGCCTTGAAACGCCCGGTTTCCTGGCGGGTGCTGGAAAGACGCAATTCAATACACTCAGAAACCAGTTGCTGCACGCGAGTACGAATTAAGCCGCGCAGATGCTGGCTATAACAGAAGACTTCCACGCTATCTGGCGGTGCGGCGTCCTGATGCATTTTGCCGAGAATAGTTTTCAGGGCTTCGATCATCGATTGCTCGCCGTTGAAGTGCAGCGTACGCACTTCGTTCCACGAGTTGCGGTACAGCAGGTCAACGCTACCTACCAGGCAATTTTGATTCTCGCCAAAGCTGAAGACATCCAGCTTACGGAAATCGAAATGCACCACCTGATTGCGGAACGCCGCTGTCGGGTCATATTCCAGGTTAACGATAATCGCCAGATGGCGGATCTCACACGGGCTGTAGAGCGCCTTCGGTGTCGGTGCAGGTAAGCGCAGCGGGAAATGGTGCGACACGTCGGCGACCATCTCCTGCAACTTAGGCAAATCGACAATGCCGTTACCTTTAATATACAAACGGGTGCGCGAGGTCAGCAGGCCGTTAAACCATGCCCACGCCACCAGTTTATTCAGGTAACGGTTATATTCCAGCGGCTGATGGCTGATGATCGACTCAATATTTGGCGCGCGGTTATACAGATACCAACCTGAACGGTTAGCCCGGCCCGGCGGCACATAAATAAAGGTCAGATTCGGTTCCGAGAGATCGGGTGAAATCTGCGGGTTTACCAGCGTCACTTTACCTGGTAATGCTTCAAACGCGGCATACAGCTTACGCGTCAGCACGCCGATATCCTGCGGACTGGCGGAGACGCTAAGGTTATTGCGACGCGCAAAGCGGATCAGATTACGGTAGCTCTGCATCATCGCGTCGAGCAACTCGTTGTGCGCCTCACGCACCTGATCAATCTTCCAGTTAGCGCGGTTATCGAGCATTGCCAGACGAGCTTCGTCCCAACCCCACTCGCTCACTAACTGGCTCAACACTGCGCGACGCCAGCCTACGCAGGCGCGTTCACGGCTGAGCTTTTCGCACACTTTTAAATAGAAGCAGCGACGTACTAAATCCAGACGGGTAAAATCTTCAATCGCCGTCAGGTATTCAGTAACACGCTCCAGCATCATGCAGTATGGATCGAGACCAAACGATACAATCTCGCCGTCGTGCAAACGCTGTTTGATATCTTTCGCCAGCAGACGTGGGTTCGGGTATTCCCAGGAATAGGCTTCCAGCAGCAGTGTTTTCAGTACCGCTTTGTATGGGGAATCGATACTCTTGTAGAGCTGCCAAAGGCTGGCACCAAAGTACTC
Source organism: Enterobacter hormaechei (assembly GCA_042434945.1). Classification (GTDB taxonomy): domain Bacteria; phylum Pseudomonadota; class Gammaproteobacteria; order Enterobacterales; family Enterobacteriaceae; genus Escherichia; species Escherichia hormaechei_A. Next base: position 4,457,214 of record CP170191.1, on the reverse strand, counting down.
TTCAGCAGAAAGCGAGCTTAAGCCACCGAGATCCAGCCATTCATTTGGCGTCAGCACGCCCTGCGCGTAAAGCGTCATCACATAGTCGTCGTAATGCTCTTCTTCGTCGCACGGCACCATATTCCACAGAATACGCTTACCGGCGAGACGCACGGCGGTACGATAAAATTCGTCAAGCAGCAGTATATGCTGGGTGGAGCCACAATCTTCGCCCCCCAGGCTGCCGCTTTCATTATGACGGAAGCGGTTTTCATCAATCAGGAAGAAGCTGACTTCCACACCCAGCGAGGCGGCCCAGTTTTCCAGCAGGCTACATTTACGTTGTAGCAATTGGCGCTCTTCGCTATCGAGCCAGGATTGATGACAGACCCAGATATCCAGGTCAGAGGAACAACTTTGCCCTACGGACGAGGTGCTGCCCATGGTGTATACACCAGTAATTGGAAGCTCACCTTTCGGCGGATCCTGTACTGACATTCCACGATACAGTTCAAGCTCGTTCAGGTAGTGGCGTTGAGTTTCATCAGGCGTGTAAAGGCAAATGCCTTTGGGAACGTTACCATCAAGGTAACCCGGCATTAGCGGATGGTGATAGTGCAACAATGTCGGCAGTAGACTGTAGACCTGTTGGAATGCAGGCCCCATAGCAGCAAGCGCGCGATCCACACGCAATTGATTTATGGCATCCAGTCTCTGTTTCAGAGTCTCAATATAGAGGTACAAGACGTATCGCCTGATTTGCTACCCGTCATGACTGTGATTCCGCCAACATCAACGGTAACACGCGGCATTCGGGATATTTCGTATGTCAAAGGTAACCGTTACCACTTTTCGCGCCTGGTTTTTTTAGTTTCACGACGAAAAAATGGTCTAAAACGTGATCAATTTAACACCTTGCTGATTGACCGTAAAGAAAGATGCGCTACATACAAGTGTAGCACCGTTTATTCTCTGTAAATTCCTTATTACAACGGCGTGAAACGCCTGTCAGGATCCACTGCCAGACCTCATTTTACGGTTTGCGCAGGCGTCTACGTTTCACCACAACACTGACATCACTCTGGCAAGGATGTTAGGATGGACCACGGATGATAATGACGGTAACAAGCATGTTAGACAATGTTTTAAGAATTGCCACACGCCAAAGCCCACTTGCACTCTGGCAGGCACACTATGTCAAAGACAAGTTGATGGCGAGCCATCCGGGCCTGGTCGTTGAACTGGTACCGATGGTGACGCGCGGCGATGTGATTCTTGATACGCCGCTGGCGAAAGTAGGCGGAAAAGGCTTATTTGTAAAAGAGCTGGAAGTCGCGCTCCTCGAAAATCGCGCCGATATCGCCGTACACTCAATGAAAGATGTGCCGGTTGAATTCCCGCAAGGTCTGGGACTGGTCACTATTTGTGAGCGTGAAGATCCTCGCGATGCCTTTGTGTCCAATAACTATGACAGTCTGGATGCGTTACCGGCAGGCAGTATCGTCGGGACGTCCAGTTTACGTCGCCAGTGCCAACTGGCTGAACGCCGTCCGGATCTGATTATCCGCTCCCTGCGCGGCAACGTCGGCACTCGCCTGAGCAAACTGGATAACGGCGAATACGATGCCATCATTCTTGCCGTAGCCGGACTAAAACGTTTAGGTCTGGAGTCACGTATTCGCGCCGCGTTGCCACCCGAGATTTCTCTTCCGGCGGTAGGACAAGGTGCGGTGGGTATTGAATGCCGCCTTGATGATTCACGCACTCGCGAGCTGCTTGCCGCGCTGAATCACCACGAAACTGCACTGCGCGTTACCGCAGAACGCGCCATGAATACCCGTCTCGAAGGCGGATGTCAGGTGCCAATTGGTAGCTACGCCGAGCTTATTGATGGCGAAATCTGGCTGCGTGCGCTGGTCGGCGCGCCGGACGGTTCGCAGATTATTCGCGGTGAACGCCGCGGTGCGCCGCAAGATGCCGAACAAATGGGGATTTCGCTGGCAGAAGAGCTACTGAATAACGGCGCGCGCGAGATCCTCGCTGAAGTCTATAACGGAGACGCCCCGGCATGAGTATCCTTGTCACCCGCCCGTCTCCCGCTGGAGAAGAGTTAGTGAGCCGTCTGCGCACACTGGGGCAGGTGGCCTGGCATTTTCCGCTGATTGAGTTTTCTCCGGGTCAACAATTACCGCAACTTGCTGATCAACTGGCAGCGCTGGGGGAGAGCGATCTGTTGTTTGCCCTCTCGCAACACGCGGTTGCTTTTGCCCAATCACAGCTGCATCAGCAAGATCGTAAATGGCCCCGACTACCTGATTATTTCGCCATTGGACGCACCACCGCACTGGCACTACATACCGTAAGCGGACAGAAGATTCTCTACCCGCAGGATCGGGAAATCAGCGAAGTCTTGCTACAATTACCTGAATTACAAAATATTGCGGGCAAACGTGCGCTGATATTACGTGGCAATGGTGGTCGTGAGCTAATTGGGGATACCCTGACGGCGCGCGGTGCTGAGGTCACTTTTTGTGAATGTTATCAACGATGCGCAATCCATTACGATGGTGCAGAAGAAGCGATGCGCTGGCAATCCCGCGAGGTGACGACGGTCGTTGTTACCAGCGGTGAAATGTTGCAGCAACTCTGGTCGCTGATCCCACAATGGTATCGTGAGCACTGGTTACTACACTGTCGACTATTGGTCGTCAGTGAGCGTTTGGCGAAACTCGCCCGGGAACTGGGCTGGCAAGACATTAAGGTCGCCGATAACGCTGACAACGATGCGCTTTTACGGGCATTACAATAACTCTCATAACAGGAAGCCATAATGACGGAACAAGAAAAAACCTCCGCCGTGGTTGAAGAGACCAGGGAGGCCGTGGACACCACGTCACAACCTGTCGCAACAGAAAAAAAGAGTAAGAACAATACCGCATTGATTCTCAGCGCGGTGGCTATCGCTATTGCTCTGGCGGCGGGCGTCGGTTTGTATGGCTGGGGTAAACAACAGGCCGTCAATCAGACCGCCACCAGCGATGCCCTGGCTAACCAACTGACGGCATTGCAAAAAGCCCAGGAGAGCCAAAAAGCCGAGCTGGAAGGCATTATTAAGCAACAAGCTGCACAGCTTAAGCAGGCGAATCGTCAGCAAGAAACGCTGGCAAAACAGTTGGATGAGGTCCAACAAAAGGTCGCCACCATTTCCGGCAGCGATGCTAAAACCTGGCTGCTGGCTCAGGCCGATTTTCTGGTGAAACTCGCCGGACGGAAGCTGTGGAGCGATCAGGACGTCACGACCGCTGCAGCGTTGCTGAAAAGTGCAGACGCCAGCCTGGCGGATATGAATGACCCGAGTCTGATTACCGTTCGTCGGGCAATTACCGATGATATCGCCAGCCTTTCTGCAGTATCGCAGGTGGATTATGACGGCATCATCCTTAAGCTTAATCAGCTTTCAAATCAGGTAGATAACCTGCGTCTGGCCGATAATGACAGCGATGGTTCGCCGATGGATTCAGACGGTGAAGAGCTTTCCAGTTCCATCAGCGAATGGCGTATCAATCTGCAAAAAAGCTGGCAGAACTTTATGGACAACTTCATTACGATTCGCCGTCGTGATGACACCGCCGTACCGCTGTTAGCGCCAAATCAGGATATCTATCTGCGCGAAAATATTCGCTCTCGCCTGCTGGTCGCAGCACAAGCTGTACCGCGTCACCAGGAAGAGACTTATCGCCAGGCGCTGGAGAACGTCTCCACCTGGGTACGTGCTTACTACGATACTGATGATGCCACCACCAAAGCGTTCCTCGACGAGGTGGACCAGTTAAGCCAGCAAAATATCTCGATGGATCTTCCGGAAACCCTGCAAAGCCAGGCGATGCTGGAAAAACTGATGCAGACTCGCGTGCGTAACCTGCTGGCACAACCGGCAGCAGGGGCAACGGAAGCTAAACCTGCACCTGCACCTGCACCTGCACCTGCACCTGCACCTGCACCTGCACCTGCACCGCAAGCTGATACTCCGGCAGCCGCGCCGCAAGGAGAATAACCATGCTAAAAGTGCTATTGCTCTTTGTTTTGCTGATTGCGGGGATCGTGGTTGGCCCGATGATTGCCGGTCATCAGGGGTACGTATTGATTCAGACCGACAACTACAATATCGAAACCAGCGTCACTGGCCTGGCGATTATTTTGATTCTGGCGATGGTAGTGCTGTTTGCCATTGAGTGGCTACTGCGGCGGATCTTCCGCACAGGCGCACACACCCGTGGGTGGTTTGTCGGACGTAAGCGTCGCCGTGCCCGTAAGCAGACCGAACAGGCGCTGCTGAAACTAGCGGAAGGCGATTATCAGCAAGTTGAAAAGCTGATGGCGAAAAATGCCGATCACGCTGAACAACCGGTGGTGAACTATCTGCTGGCTGCCGAAGCCGCGCAACAACGCGGTGATGAAGCACGCGCCAACCAACATCTGGAACGCGCAGCGGAGCTGGCCGGCAACGACACAATTCCGGTAGAAATCACCCGTGTACGTCTGCAACTGGCCCGTAATGAAAACCATGCTGCACGCCACGGCGTGGATAAGCTGCTGGAAGTTACGCCACGCCATCCGGAAGTATTACGTCTGGCGGAACAGGCGTATATCCGCACTGGTGCATGGAGTTCGCTGCTGGATATCATCCCATCAATGGCGAAAGCCCACGTTGGCGATGAAGAACATCGTGCAATGCTGGAACAACAGGCATGGATTGGCCTGATGGATCAGGCGCGTGCCGATAACGGTAGCGAAGGCTTGCGTAACTGGTGGAAAAACCAAAGCCGGAAAACGCGTCATCAGGTAGCGTTGCAGGTGGCAATGGCGGAACATCTTATTGAATGTGACGATCATGATACTGCCCAGCAAATTATCATCGACGGCCTGAAACGCCAGTATGACGATCGCCTACTGCTGCCGATTCCTCGACTGAAAACCAACAATCCGGAACAGCTGGAAAAAGTGCTGCGCCAGCAGATCAAAAACGTCGGCGATCGCCCGCTGTTGTGGAGCACACTGGGCCAGTCACTGATGAAGCACGGAGAATGGCAGGAAGCATCGCTCGCCTTCCGCGCAGCGCTGAAACAACGTCCGGACGCCTACGATTACGCATGGCTTGCCGACGCGCTGGACAGACTGCACAAGCCGGAAGAAGCTGCAGCGATGCGTCACGACGGGCTGTTATTGACGTTGCAAAATAACGGAACGCAGCAGTAATTAACAGGAGGCCAGATGGCCTCCTTTTTTACGCCCATAAAAAAACGCCTGCTATAAAAGCAGGCGTTAAAACAGGTCTGTAAGACAACATATTTGGTGCTTCACTCAACGTTGTGTCCATGGTGTCTGATGAGGCCGAAGCGACATCTGTCAGTGGACGATAAGCACCGTAAACGGCTCTGCGTCATTCCTGAGTTTATGAGGCCTTAAGGCGAACATAAGAGATGGAATGAGCATCTACACGCATATTATTGCATGTAATGTGCCAGGTTTACACGCAGAACTTTTACATCGCGCAACATTTTAAGATAAAAGGAAATTATGCTGTTAAGAACCGCCTGAAGCCATACAACATCGCGCTGAAGGCGGCGATATGTCGTCACCAGGAGACAGGTTAAGAGGTAAAATAATAAATTATTTAATATTAATGGGTTATATGTCGCTGAATCGCGACAAGGAGTTATTACGGGCGTTTATTGCGAAGGGAGGGTGACGAAAATGCACAGAAAACAAAAAACCCCGCCGAAGCGGGGTTCAAAATTGGTCGGCGAGAGAGGATTCGAACCTCCGACCCACTGGTCCCAAACCAGTTGCGCTACCAAGCTGCGCTACTCGCCGAAATACTGCTTTTTGAATTTTTAGTTCAATTCTTTAAAGTCGTGGTGCGAGGGGGGGGACTTGAACCCCCACGTCCGTAAGGACACTAACACCTGAAGCTAGCGCGTCTACCAATTCCGCCACCTTCGCATTGTCACAACTTCTAATAATGGGGTGGCTAATGGGATTCGAACCCACGACAACTGGAATCACAATCCAGGGCTCTACCAACTGAGCTATAGCCACCACTACAAATCTTGTTACGCGGTATTACTACCACCGCAGCTCAAGCGCCGGGACTAAATGGCGCGCCCGACAGGATTCGAACCTGAGACCTCTGCCTCCGGAGGGCAGCGCTCTATCCAGCTGAGCTACGGGCGCTTAGCGCCGTTGCGGGGGTGGATAATACGGACTTCCCACCCCTCTGTCTAGTCCCTTTTTAAATAAATTGCGCGTTTGGTTACGGTTTGTGCGTTTTGCTGCTTATTCCTCCAGTTTATGCGCTTTCCCGTGGCGATTAAGGCCAAAAACTTTATAAATCGCCGTCACCGCCAGCATAAAGATGATGCCAACAAACAGCGACATACGCGTATCTTCATTAAAGTACATGCCGATCAAAACGCAAATCAGGAATGCCATTGTTACGTAATTGGCCCACGGGAACAGGATTGAGCGGAACGGATGGCTGGCAATCGCCGCTTTATGTGCACGCCGAAAACGCAGCTGGCTTATCAATATCACAAACCATGGCACCATCCCCGGAAGCACGCTGGCACTGTAGACGTAGACAAACACACGCTGCGGATTGGGAATGATGTAGTTCAGGCATGAGCCAATTAGCAGAATAGCAATAGATACTGCCACACCCGCAACCGGTACGCCGTGACGGGAAACTTTCGCCATTGCCGCCGGTAACTGACGGTTTTTCGCCAGTGCGTAGAGCATACGTCCGCAACTGTACATGCCGCTGTTACAGCCAGAGAGCGCAGCCGTCAGCACCACAAAGTTGATAATGCCCGCCGCTGCGGTAATACCGATTTTGGCAAAAGTCAGTACGAACGGGCTGCCGTTGCTGCCTATTTCATTCCACGGGAAGATGGTGACGATAACGAAAATCGCGCCTACGTAGAAAATCAGGATCCGCCACAGCACCTTGCCTACGGCACTGCGCAGCGTCACCTGCGGATTCTTCGCTTCACCGGCAGTAATGCCAATCAGCTCCACGCCCTGGTAGGACGCCACCACAATACACAGAGCGGTCAGGAACCCTTTCCAGCCACCCGCAAAGAAACCGCCATGCTCTGTGAGATTGCTAAAACCAATCGACTGCCCGCCATTGCCAAAGCCAAAGAAAATCACGCCCAGGCCAATGACAATCATCACGATAATCGTGGTGACTTTGATCATCGCGAACCAGAACTCGATTTCGCCGTACAACCGCACCGCCGCCAGATTCGCCAACGCCACCAGCGCCACTGCGATCAATGCGGGTATCCACTGCGCCATCTCCGGGAACCAGAACTGGACATAAACGCCAATGGCGGTGATTTCAGAGATCCCCACCGCCATCCACATAAACCAGTAAGACCAGGCGGTGAGATAGCCAAAGAACGGGCTCATATAACGATGCGCATAAACGGCGAACGAACCGGTAACCGGTTCGAGGAACAACATTTCGCCCATTGAACGCATGATGAAAAAGACGAACAGCCCGGCGATGATATAGGCCAACAATACGGATGGCCCGGCCCATTTCAGGGTACTGCCGGCCCCCATAAACAGGCCGACGCCAATGGTGCCCCCCAGGGCGATGAGTTCGATATGTCGAGCTTCCAGCCCACGCTGTAGCTCTGGTTTGTTATCTGCCATAAATCCTCGTGTTGTGTTTGCATGCTTTCCGGTGTTACCGGTTATCGTTATGGGTACATCGAGTGTTGCAAATGTTTTCGTAATTCAGGAGAAATGGCAAATAAAGCATTAAAAATTTGAATGCTTTGTGTAATAAAAAAGCAGACAGGCGACGGAGTGACCACTCCGTCGCTTTACAAAGAGAGGAAAATCATAGGTTGCCGGTGTAGTGCCAGCGTAAATAACGCAGCAAACGAAGCTGACGCTTAATGCGGCTCGGCTGCGAAAGCAGGCGGTAGAGCCACTCCAGCCCCAGCGTTTGCCAGATTTTCGGTGCGCGTTTTACGTGACCGGTGAAAACATCGTAAGTCCCGCCAACGCCCATATACAGCGCATCTGGATGTACCAGACGGCAGTCGCGCATGATGATCTCCTGCTTTGGCGATCCCATCGCAACGGTGACGATTTGCGCACCGCTGGCATGAATGCGTTCAAACAGCGCCTGACGCTGCTCGGGTTTAAAATAACCATCCTGACTGCCAACGATATTCACATTCCACTGGTTGCGCAGTTTAGCTTCAGTTTGCGCCAGCACTTCAGGTTTACCGCCCACAAGAAATACCGGCGTCCCTTCTTTGCCTGCGCGCGCCATCAGCTCTTCCCAGAGATCGGCACCGGCAACGCGGGAAACCTGCGCCTGCGGGTACTTTTTACGTACTGAACGTACAACGCTGATGCCATCCGCATATTTAAATTCGGCAGCGTTAATTAACTCCCTGACCTCGGCGTTATCTTCAATAGTCAGCATTTTTTCAGCATTAATGGCAACCAGCGTTCCCTGCTTAAGCTGCCCGTCAGCAAACAGATAATCGAGGGCGTGCTGCATATCACGCCAACCAATCAACTGTAAGCCACGCAGCGTATAGGTTGGTGCCGTGGTGTTGTTATTCATTGTTATCCTTCAACCTGCGTCCGGAGCGATGATTTTGTACGTTTATGAATGAGTCCGGCGCTTTCAAAAAGCCAGTACAACAGTTTTGCGATCATCAGACATGCGCCGAAGACCACGATAAAAAAGACCACGCGTGAGACAAACGAATCCAGCCCTTCACGCGCCAGCACGATCATATTGAAGATCGCCCCAAAGCAGAAACTGTGCAATATCGCAGCTTTATAGCGATTAGGCTCGCGGTTGCCCAGCTCATACAGCCAGTCGAACCATTTGATGATCAGACCAACCACGATCGCCCCGAGCGGGATGAACAACGCGCCGCCCATCACCACCAGTGAGCCTATAAGCGTAGGCGAGATCGCCAGTCCGGAGTGGTTATTCAGCACTTCCCAGGTAAAGTAGTTGGCTGAGTTCAGCACCATACTCGGGCGACCCGGCCACAGCCAGGAAGGGATAAAGACATAGAAATCGCGGACAATTGGAGCCAGGCCCTGGAAGTCGATGTTGTCGTAGTTCTGCAACAGCAACGCCAGATTCTCCCACGGCGAGAAGGTGTCGCGAGTGAGATAGAGAAACGTATAGAACGCTTCATCGCCGCTCACATTCATTCCATAGCGTTTTAGTGCCAGCCAGAACATGCCAACAATCCCCAGCACGCCCGCCGCCGCCAGCATCCACAACGAAATCCAGCCGCGAATAATGCCAATAAACAGGAAGATAGCGAATGCGATGATGATATTGGCGCGAGTGCCGCCGACAATCATATAAGTCAGCAAGCCAAAGGCGACCGTGCTGACGAGGAAAAACAGCCACGCTTTGCTGTCCTGGCGCAGAAAGTAGACCACCAGCATCGCCGGGATGAAAAAGTAAAAGAAGCGTTTTAACGCCACGCCGGAGACTTCACTGGAAAAGATCTGACTGTAGGAGTTAAGCCGGAACAGCAAAAAGCCGTTGTGCATGAAGAAGATGCCGACGCTTACCAGCGCGATACCCATCAGGATCACCCACGTAAGATTGGTCTCCACGCGGTTCATGGTAAACAGCGGACGGCGCGGTACATCAGCAACGCGTTTGCGTAGGCGGGTTTTGTAGGTGACATAGTAAACCGCGTAGAAGCAGCCCGCAGAAAGCAACGCCTGCAACAAGATTTCTGGCGGCGCGACACCAACATCAAAGCGAAATACCAGCACGCTGGTCAGCGGGAAGCCGAAGAAAAAGGTGAGCAAAAACAGCAATGAAAAGAAGACATTGAAGTTAAAGCGCACACGGCGAAACTCAAACCAGGTCAGCGTGGCAATAAACAGCGTGCAGAGCAGCCAGACAACAAACAGGCCACTGAATTGCAGCAGACTCATGCGACCTCCCCGGCGGCAATCGCCAACGCCCGCTGCCAGCCTTGTAGATAGTTAGGGCTAAAGAAGGCAATGGTGTTTTTATCCACCGACGCCAACTGGCGCTGCGCTTCACGCACAATATCCTCGTTGAGATCGTCGGTAGTAAACAGCACCGGCAAATATTGTTCCGTCATATCCTGCCAGAACGGATTTTCCCGGTTAAGCACACAAGGAATGCCCGCCTGAATCAGTAAGCACAGCGTACCAATGCCCTGCTGGCGGGCAAAAATAAAGTAACCAAGATCGCACTGACGAAGTAGCGCCAGATAGGCGTCAAATTCCAGTTTTTCGCTCAGAATTTGTAGATTTTCTTCGCTGAATAACTCCAGCCCCGCCTGACGAACTTCCTCAATGTACGCTTCGTTATTAGGCGGATATCCCATCGGCACCACCACTTTTACCGTATCGCCAAATTGCTGATGAACGGCGCGCAAGGCAGCAATATGCTCATTGCTGCGGTCGCCGGAGTTCCCCACCAGAATGGTCATTTTCCCTTCACGTTGCCGATCGTTCGCCATCGTATTGAGCGAAGGGTCCATCCGCGTCGGGAAGTACAGCAGTTCGCCCCGCACCTTTGGGTGCGTTTTGGCAAAAAAGCTCAAATCGCCGCGGGTGGCAAATACACAGCCGACTCGCTTTTGCGCCAGGCGACGTAGTGGGTAAAAAAGCTTATATCTCAAGCCACTGGAAAGCTCATACAGGTCTGCCCCCCAGATATGCCAGAAAAACTGGCTGGGCTTAATGCCACCACTCAGCAGAGCCAGCCACAGTGTGGGATTGAACTGACCGTGGAAGAAAAAACGCTGCTGACGGTTAGCTTTTGCTTTCGCGATGACCGCTTCCGCCAGCGATTTTTTCCCAGGGAAAAATTGCACAGAAAGCGCCGGACAGCTATCACTTAAGCCGTCGTCCTTGCCAACAACCATAAACTCGCGCGCGTGCTCGCTCGTCGCGGCCAGCGCGTCATTGAAAAACCGCAAAACGGTTCGGTTATGGTGAGGGATATCCGATCCCAGTACGTGAATCAGTACAGTCATGCCCGCCTACGCCAGAGTAAAAACACGCCACAACAAAGAGAAAAATAGACGATATAAGTTGCCATATATGCCTGCGCCGCGCCCAGTGCACCATGCGCAGGGATTAGCCAGTGGGCAAATACCATCAATAAAGTGAACTGGCTGACTTCCGCCAGAATATAAAACCGCAGTGACGCTTTGGCGATCACCAGATAACCAAAGACATAAGCGCCCACTTTTAACACATCACCCACTAACTGCCAGGCAAAGAGATCGCGCATAGCGGTAAATTTATTCGACAACAGCAGCCAGATAGCAAAATCACGCAGCAGCCAGACGGTAAAACTCGCCGCCGCCACTGCCGGTAAGACGAATTTCAGCGATTTAACCACTTCCCGGGTGATATCGCGCTTTTCCGTTAGCCGCGACAACGTGGGCAGCAAATATACGCTGAACGATGCCGTAATAAATTGCAGGTAGGCATCGGAAATACTGCTCACCCCTTGCCAGATCCCCACCTCATCCCAGCTATACTGCGCCGCCAGCAGTTTACGCATCATGATGTAAGCAACAGGCAAGGTCACCGACGTAATCAACGCCATGAGCGTAAATTTGCTCAACTGCCCTGCCAGACCGTTATCCCAGCTGGGTTTCAGATAGCTTAACGGGATGACACCACGTTTGATCAACATGATGGCGGCAGGAATTACCACCAGCGCGGGAATCAGCGCCAGACCCAGCAACGCCCCTTCATAACCGCCCAAACGGTAACTGACGTAGTACGCGAGAACGCCAATCAAGCTGCCGACAATCAGCGATAACGCATTACCTGCGGCATCGCGAAAGCCTTTCATCAGCGCCAGTAACAGGTTGCCCCAGGCGATCCCCATTTGCACCAGCGCCACTAAACGCACCAGCCCCTGATAGTCGGTATTACCAAACAATCCCTGGCTGATTGGCGCAGCTGCCAGCACAAAAACCAGCGCCATCAGCGTAGAGAAACCAAGTACCATCGCTGATGAAGTGCCGACCACGCGGCGCAGCTGTTGCGGATTATCATGGTACTGGGCAACGTATTTGGTTACACCGTTAAAGATGCCAGCCCCGGCAAGCACGCCGAGCACGGTAATCAACTGGCGGAAATTTGCCGCCAGCCCAAGCCCCGCCGGACCAAATGACACCGCCAGCAACTTACCGACCAGTAACCCGGCACCAATCTTGACCAGTGTACTGGCCGCCGTCCACAAGGACGCTTTTGCCAACGACATATCAGGAAAAGTAGTTCAACAAAGTCGCAATTACCGTACGCTGATTGACGGGCGACAGGTTGTAGAACAGCGGCAGGCGCAGCAGGCGCTCGCTCTCTTTGGTGGTGTAGCGATCTTCACCGTGGAACTCACCAAAGTGTTCCCCCGCAGGGCAACCGTGCAGCGGAATGTAATGAAACACCGCCATGATTTCCGCTTCTTTCAGAAAGTTAATCAACGCGCTCCGGTCATCAATATCCCGCAGTTTAATGTAGAACATATGCGCGTTCTGCACGCAGCCATCGGGAATCGACGGCAGCTCGATACGCCCGGCTTTCGCCAGAGGCGCTAACGCATCGTAGTAGTTTTGCCACAGCGCCAGACGTTGCTGGTTGATACGATCCGCTGCTTCCAGTTGCGCCCACAGGTATGCAGCTTGCAGATCGGACATCAAATAGCTGGAGCCAATATCGCGCCAGGTATATTTATCGACCTGACCACGGAAGAACTGGCTGCGGTTAGTGCCCTTTTCACGGATGATCTCGGCTCGTTCGATTAACGCTTTATCGTTAATCAGCGTCGCGCCGCCTTCACCGCCCGCCGTGTAGTTTTTGGTTTCATGGAAGCTAAAGCAGCCAATATGACCAATGGTTCCCAGTGCACGCCCTTTGTAAGTGGACATCACGCCCTGAGCGGCATCTTCTACCACAAACAAATTATGCTTTTTCGCCAACGCCATAATGGTGTCCATTTCGCAGGCCACACCCGCGTAATGGACCGGCACGATAACGCGCGTTTTGTCGGTGATCGCCGCTTCAATCAGCGTTTCGTCGATGTTCATGGTGTCCGGGCGAACATCCACAAAAACGATTTTTGCGCCACGCAGCACAAAGGCATTGGCGGTGGAGACAAAGGTGTAGCTCGGCATGATCACTTCATCGCCAGGCTGGATATCGAGCAGCAGCGCCGCCATCTCCAGCGAAGCGGTGCAGGACGGCGTCAGTAACACTTTGGCGCTGCCAAAACGTTGCTCCAGCCACTGCTGGCAGCGACGGGTAAAACCGCCATCGCCACACAGTTTGCCGCTACCCATTGCCGACTGCATATAGTCGAGTTCGGTTCCCACCACCGGCGGTGCGTTAAATGGAATCATGTGATCACCTGTATAACCAGTACGCGGTGCTTTCTACATTCGCACCACTTTGTATGTATCGTTTAAGCGCGGCGGTGTTGCCCATTTGGGTCGCCACCCGCAGCGTCGATACCTGTTGTTGCTCCGCCCAGTGCAGCGCCGCCTGCATGAGTTTCTCGCCCATGCCGCGCCCGGCTAACAAACCGATGCGCGCCTCGTGCTCGTTGAGCCTGCGAAGCGAAACAAAACCCTGAATCTGCCCCCCGGCAGTACGGAACACCAGACAGACGTGGTCAAACGTGCCTTTGACCGCATTCTCTATCCACTGGGCATAAAAGCGGCCGCTGTCATCGGGCGCATACCAGGGCGCCCGGAAACGGCTCTGAGCGAAGACCAGCGCCGCCATCTTGCGCAGCGCGGGGATATCCTGCTCCGTTGCAATTTCCGCGCCCGGTGAGGCGTGGAGAGCCACGGTAACAGAGAGATCAACCTCACCCTCGACCAGCCGGAATCCGTGCTGCTGGAGGGCGTCCAGCAGATCGGCGCGGTCCGCCGGGATCTTAGCCTGTACGCGCTGCCAGGCGCTGAAGTCTGCTTCCTGCAACGCAGGGGCTTTGTCGCGCAGACGCACTATCGCTGAGGGACGCGCAAAGAATGCGCTTTCCCACTCAAGGGACTCCAGCACGCCGTTGAGGATACTCAACGCCACACGCCTTTGGTATCAACAACATACTGCTGACGTACGGCATCACCGGAAACCGCTTTGAACGCATTGTGATCCACCAGCAGCACCAGCACATCCGCCGTCGCCAGCGCGTCATCCAGGGCGGTAAGGGTGCAGTGACCGGCAAGTTTTGCCGGCAGCGCATGAATATTCGGCTCAACAACCAGAGTTTCGCCGCTATGCCACTGGGCGATCAGTTCAGCGATTTCCATCGCCGGGCTTTCGCGCAGGTCATCAATATTCGGTTTAAACGCCAGACCAAAGCAGGCGATTTTCAGTTCACTGGCGCGTTTATCGGTAGCCGCCAGGCAATCAGCCACCGCCGCTTTCACCTGATCGATAACCCAGAACGGTTTGTGATCGTTCACTTCGCGCGCGGTACGGATAAGCCGCGCCTGCTGGGGGTTCTGTGCCACGATAAACCACGGATCAACAGCAATGCAGTGACCGCCCACGCCAGGGCCAGGCTGAAGAATATTAACGCGAGGGTGACGATTCGCCAGGCGAATCAGTTCCCAGACGTTAATCCCCTGATCGGCACAAATCAGCGACAATTCATTAGCAAAAGCGATATTCACATCGCGGAAGCTGTTTTCGGTGAGCTTACACATTTCCGCCGTCCGCGAGTTAGTGACGACACACTCACCTTCGAGGAAAATTTTGTACAGTTCGCTGGCGCGGGCCGAACAAACCGGCGTCATACCACCAATCACGCGATCGTTTTTAATCAGCTCGACCATTACCTGTCCTGGTAACACGCGTTCCGGGCAGTAAGCAATGTTGACGTCCGCCTGCTCGCCCACCTGCTGCGGGAAAGTGAGATCCGGACGCATCTCTGCTAACCATTCTGCCATCTTCTCGGTTGACCCCACCGGCGAGGTGGATTCAAGGATCACCAGCGCGCCTTTTTTCAGCACTGGCGCAATGGAGCGAGCAGCCGATTCAACGTAGGTCATATCTGGCTCATGATCGCCCTTAAACGGCGTGGGTACAGCAATCAGCCAGGCATCCGCTTCAACTGGCGTCGTGCTCGCTCGTAAAAAACCGCCTTCTACGGCAGTTTTTACTACACTCGCCAAATCAGGTTCGACGATATGGATTTCGCCACGATTGATGGTATCAACCGCATGTTGGTTGATATCGACACCAATTACCTGTTTTTGCCGTGAGGCAAACGCTGCTGCCGTTGGCAGCCCGATATAACCCAGTCCGATAACAGAAATGGTCGCAAAACTCATAGTGATATCCGATTATTTTTTAACGCTTCCAGAATGCGAGAGCATGCCTGACCATCACCATACGGGTTATGGGCGCGGCTCATAGCTTGATATTCGTTTTCGTCTTTTAAAAGACGCGTCACTTCCTCGACAATTCGCTGCTTATCCGTGCCTACCAGACGCACCGTACCCGCCGTCACCGCTTCCGGACGCTCAGTGGTATCGCGCATCACCAGCACAGGTTTCCCCAGCGAAGGCGCTTCTTCCTGAATGCCGCCTGAGTCGGTCAAAATCAGCCAGGCGTGGTTCATCAGCCAGACAAACGGTAAATACTCCTGGGGATCGATCAGAATGACATTTTTCACATGCCCCAGAATGCGATTGACCGGCTCTCTGACGTTCGGGTTGAGATGCACCGGATAGACAATCTGGATGTCCTGGTGCGTGGTGGCGATGTCTGCCAGCGCGTGGCAGATTTCTTCAAAGCCACGACCGAAACTCTCACGCCTGTGACCGGTCACCAGAATCATCTTTTTATCGGGGTCGATAAACGGGTAATTTGCCGCCAGTTCTGAACGCAGCGTGTCGCTGCTCATCACCTGGTCACGCACCCATAACAGTGCATCAATGACTGTATTACCGGTAATGAAGATTCGGCTATCCGCAACGTTTTCACGCAGCAAGTTTTGCCGGGAAGTTTCGGTTGGAGAGAAGTGATACATCGCCAGATGCCCGGTCAATGTACGGTTAGCCTCTTCCGGCCACGGCGAATAGAGATCGCCCGTGCGCAGACCAGCCTCAACGTGACCAACAGGAATACGCTGATAAAACGCCGCCAGGCTGGTTGCCAGCGTCGTCGTCGTATCGCCGTGAACCAGCACGACGTCTGGTTTGAACTCGGCAAGAATAGGTTTTAGCCCTTCCAGAATCCGACAGGTTATCTCTGTCAGGCCCTGTCCTGGCTGCATTATGTTGAGATCGTAGTCAGGTACAATGGAAAAGAGTTTCAGCACCTGATCGAGCATCTCCCGATGCTGCGCAGTGACGCAAACTTTAGCCTCAAAAAAAGGATCTTTTGCCAACGCATGCACCAACGGCGCCATCTTGATGGCTTCCGGGCGCGTACCAAATACAGTCAGTACTTTCACATCGATTCTCTTCGAATAAGCGGCGAGCGCCTTTGCGCTCACCGCAGCAGTGTTGCTATTTCGAGCAACGGCGGGTTAATGCGACACCAGCCCCGATCAGCCCCCCGACAATGCCCCACATAATCATCAGGAAGGCACGACGTGGGCTATCGCGTTTTACCGGTTCTTCCGGCGTACGCAAATAGCGATAGGTCTGAAAACGCGGATCCAGGGTTGGACCAACATTCAGGGTGTTTAACATGGCCCGATTCTGATCATAGTCGAGATCAAAGGCCGGACCGACGGCCTGTAAATTTTCCAGTCGAGCCTGGAGCATTGGACGCCCAAGCAGGAACATTTCTGAATCAGGTAATTCCTCGGCAGGCACATCTGTCGCACTGCGCGAAATATTATGCTGCTCAGCAATTTTCAGCGCCTGTTCAATACTGTTCATCCGGCGGTCGTAGATGGCTTTCGCCACCTCTTCCTGACGCTTCACCTGAGCTTTCATCTGGATGGTACGCGCCGCCCATGCGCCTTTCAGCTCATCATTCAGATGGCTGGCTGCACGCTGGCTGGCAAAAGCAACATACTGACGTAACAGGTTATTAGCGTCAGGCGCGGTTTCGGCAATAAGCTTCACGCTGTCATTGACCGCGCGGGTAAAGTCTCCGGGGATAAACTGGATGTTGTTAATCATTTCATCCAGCAACGCCGCATCGGCTTTGCTGTTGCCCACCATCCGCTGTTTGTAATAGTCGGTTTGCAGCCAGAACTCTCTGCGGGTATCCCACGAGGCCAGTTGCATAACAAACTCTTTATAGGCTTCGTCCATGACCGATGGTTGGTCGGCAGAAGCCATGTTTGAACGGACATCCAGGTTACGCAAAAATTGCTGCTGCGAGTAATATCCCCCCAGCATATTCACCGTTGGACGATCGGTAATCGCCGTCGAGCTCCACTCCTGACGAGCAAAAAACGTATACGCCAGCGCGATTAACGCAAACGCCAGCCCCATGCCAATAATCCATAGCTTCCCAGCCCACAAGGTACGAAACAACCCACGAATATCCAGTTCATTTTCAGCGTCTTCGGCCGGTTTCCCAGGCATTGGTTGTGTCATCACATCCTCATTTATTTGGTTAAATTGGGGCTGCCACCACGATTTCTACGCAGTCTGCGTTTTACGCGCTTAATAAAGCGAGCAACTTTCCAGGCACGCTTAATGCAATATCCATAGAGGAAGAATGCTAGCAAAAAGAGCACCAGCATGACCCACTCCGGG
Source organism: Enterobacter hormaechei (assembly GCA_042434945.1). Lineage (GTDB taxonomy): Bacteria > Pseudomonadota > Gammaproteobacteria > Enterobacterales > Enterobacteriaceae > Escherichia > Escherichia hormaechei_A. The sequence goes on along the minus strand of CP170191.1, from coordinate 4,439,440 downwards.
ACAAAATGAGAATATTCTGCCAGCACGCCAATGGAAGCGAGCAGTGCTGCGGCAAGGGTAATCAGCACAAACGCCTGACGGGAAGTAAACCCGGCACGCATGATCAAATGGTGAATATGCTGACGGTCAGGAGAGAATGGGCTCATGCCTTTACGCAGGCGACGGTACATAATCGCCACCATATCCATTAGCGGAATGGCGATTATCCACAAAGCGGTAACCGGGCTGATGGGATGGGTTTTGCCCTGGGTCGTTTCGAGCAGGATCCAGATCACGGTAAAACCAATCAGCGTACTGCCCGCATCACCCATAAAGACTTTGTAGCGGCGACCCAGGATACCAAGGTTAAGCATGATATATGGCAGGATGGCGGCGATCATCGCAAAGCACCAGATTGCGAGGCTGGTTTGCCCGTCGAACCACAAAATCATACCGATTGCTGCAAACGAGACGCAGGACAACCCGCCCAGCAAGCCATCAATGCCATCAACCATGTTGAACGCATTAATGGCCGCCCAGACGGCAAATAGCGTCAGGAAGTAACCAAACGGTCCGAGCACCATCTCCCAGGAGCCAAAGATATAACCCAGGCTACTGAGATAAAGGTTGCCAAACACCATCATAACAATGCCAACAGCGGCCTGTATGGTGGCACGGATTTTTACGCTGATATCAAAACGGTCATCCAGCGCGCCAATGAAAACAAGCACACCGGCACAAGCGAGATAGAGAGATGCATGCGGAATATAGTAATCGACAATTCCGAACGTGAAGCAAATCCCTGCGTAAACCGAAATACCCCCAACGAGTGGTATCAACCCCTGGTGACGTTTGCGGAAGTTTGGTTTATCCACTAAACCGACTTTTTTTGCCACCTTACGGGCAAAAAACAGAAACAGTGTCGTGAATAAAAAAATACTGATGAGATCAGTACTCACTGTCAGTAAATTCACAATGCATGCTCTCAGAGAGAATTATTAGCAGAAGTATAACCACGAAGACCTTTATTCAGAAGGGAAAGTCCGTTCCGAACCCACCAGTCCTGTGCAAAAATTAACCATTTGATATGCAAATTGCATAATATGCCAGCAAATTCCAGGAATTTTCCTAACATCGCCAGCGCGGCATTAAGATTACAGATATAAAAGCAAAACGCCACGTAAACACGTGGCGTTTTTGGCATAAGACAAATTTATGAGCGTTTCATCATTTCGAAGAAATCGTCATTGGTCTTGGTCATGGCCAGTTTATTAATGAGGAATTCCATTGCATCGATTTCGCCCATCGGGTGAATGATTTTGCGCAGGATCCACATTTTCTGCAGTTCTTCCTGAGTAGTGAGCAGTTCTTCTTTACGGGTACCGGAACGGTTGTAGTCGATAGCCGGGAAGACGCGTTTTTCAGCGATCTTACGAGAGAGGTGCAGTTCCATGTTGCCTGTACCTTTAAACTCTTCGTAAATAACTTCGTCCATTTTAGAACCGGTATCGATAAGCGCCGTCGCGATAATGGTCAGGCTGCCGCCCTCTTCCACGTTACGCGCCGCACCGAAGAAGCGTTTCGGACGATGAAGGGCATTGGCGTCCACACCACCGGTCAACACTTTACCTGACGCCGGAACAACAGTGTTGTAAGCGCGCGCCAGACGAGTGATGGAGTCGAGCAGAATGATAACGTCTTTCTTGTGCTCAACCAGGCGTTTGGCCTTCTCGATCACCATTTCCGCAACCTGAACGTGGCGAGATGCGGGTTCGTCAAAGGTAGAAGCAACAACTTCACCTTTTACCAGACGCTGCATCTCGGTTACTTCTTCCGGACGTTCGTCGATCAGCAGAACCATCAGCACACAATCCGGGTGGTTGTAAGCAATGCTCTGAGCAATGTTCTGCAGCAGCATGGTTTTACCGGCTTTCGGCGGTGCCACAATCAGACCACGCTGACCACGACCGATAGGTGATGCCAGATCCAGTACGCGAGCAGTTAAATCTTCAGTAGAACCGTTACCACGTTCCATACGCAGACGAGAGTTTGCGTGCAGCGGGGTTAAGTTCTCAAAGAGGATTTTGTTGCGGGCGTTTTCAGGTTTGTCGAAGTTAACTTCGTTAACTTTCAGCAGCGCAAAATAGCGTTCACCTTCTTTCGGCGGGCGAATCTTACCAGAGATGGTATCACCAGTGCGGAGGTTGAAACGGCGGATTTGGCTAGGGGAAACGTAGATGTCATCAGGACCGGCGAGGTAGGAGCTGTCTGCGGAACGGAGGAAACCAAATCCATCCTGCAATATCTCCAGTACGCCATCACCAAAGATATCTTCGCCACTCTTTGCGTGCTGCTTCAGGATGGCAAAAATAATGTCCTGCTTACGCATACGAGCCAGGTTTTCCAGCCCCATATTTTCGCCGAGAGTGATCAGCTCAGAAACCGGCGTATTCTTTAATTCGGTAAGATTCATAGTGGTGTGAGTTCTTAAACTTGGGGTAAATCTCGAACTTAATGTTGTGAATGGTATGGCAGGATCATCCATGCCTGTTTACGGTCATCGACTCATGTCTTTTCGCTGCCTGGTCACAGGAGAGTACGCAGAACTGAAACGACAAGACGGATTGAGTGACGAGCCAGAAATCTGTTCACTTCGCATTTAAGATAAAACGGGAAGCGTTGGAAATTACAAGATTCAAACTTAATAAGGTATGTTTAATACGAAGTCAACACTAAGTTAGCATGACTCACGCCGGGCGTCCAGTTTTTAGCGACGGGGCACCCGAACATGAAATTCCCTTACGCCAGGTTAGCGTCGAGGAACTCTTTCAACTGACCTTTAGACAGTGCACCCACTTTGGTTGCCGCCACTTCACCGTTTTTGAACAGCAGCAGAGTCGGGATACCACGGATGCCATATTTCGGCGCAGTGCCAGGGTTTTGATCGATGTTCAGTTTTGCAACGGTCAGTTTGCCCTGATATTCGTCAGCGATTTCATCCAGAATCGGGGCGATCATTTTGCACGGACCGCACCACTCTGCCCAGAAATCGACGAGGATCGCCCCGTCCGCTTTGAGTACATCCGTGTCAAAACTGTCGTCAGTCAGGTGAATAATTTTATCGCTCATATATAACTCCACAGGAATAAGCCTGGCGTGTTGGTTTCGTTGTTGGTGTAACATTAACCAACTAAAGGTTGACTTTATTTCACCGGATACGCTTTCGTAAAGCAATAGTAAGCTGATATTCTACCACACTATGAGCAAAACACATTTAACAGAACAGAAGTTTTCCGACTTCGCCCTGCATCCGAAGGTTGTAGAAGCCCTTGAAAAAAAAGGGTTTCATAACTGTACGCCCATTCAGGCACTGGCCCTTCCGCTGACGCTGGCGGGTCGTGACGTAGCCGGGCAGGCGCAAACCGGTACCGGGAAAACGATGGCGTTTCTTACGTCAACGTTTCATTATCTTCTCTCTCATCCTGCGATTGCCGATCGCAAGGTGAATCAACCGCGTGCCTTAATTATGGCACCGACGCGTGAACTTACCGTGCAGATCCATGCCGACGCAGAACCGCTGGCGGAAGCTACTGGCCTGAAGCTGGGTCTGGCTTACGGTGGTGATGGCTACGACAAACAGCTGAAAGTGCTGGAAAGCGGCGTTGACATTCTGATTGGCACCACGGGTCGTTTAATTGACTATGCCAAGCAGAACCATATTAACCTCGGTGCCATTCAGGTAGTGGTACTGGACGAAGCCGATCGCATGTACGATCTGGGCTTTATTAAAGATATCCGCTGGCTGTTCCGCCGTATGCCGCCTGCAAACCAGCGCCTCAACATGCTGTTCTCCGCCACGCTTTCGTACCGGGTACGTGAACTGGCGTTCGAGCAGATGAACAATGCCGAATATATTGAAGTGGAACCGGAACAGAAAACGGGCCACCGTATTAAAGAAGAGCTTTTCTACCCTTCTAACGAAGAAAAAATGCGTTTGCTGCAAACGCTGATCGAAGAAGAGTGGCCAGACAGAGCGATTATTTTCGCCAATACCAAACACCGTTGTGAAGAGATCTGGGGCCACCTGGCGGCAGATGGTCATCGTGTCGGTTTGTTGACAGGCGATGTCGCGCAGAAAAAACGTCTGCGTATTCTTGATGAATTTACCCGTGGCGATCTGGATATTCTGGTTGCCACCGACGTTGCCGCGCGTGGTTTGCATATTCCGGCAGTGACGCACGTCTTTAACTACGATTTACCCGATGACTGTGAAGATTACGTTCACCGTATTGGTCGTACAGGTCGCGCAGGCGCAAGCGGTCACTCTATCAGCCTGGCGTGTGAAGAGTATGCATTGAATTTGCCTGCTATTGAGACCTATATTGGTCACTCAATTCCGGTAAGCAAATACAATCCGGACGCATTGATGACCGATCTGCCAAAACCGCTGCGCCTCACGCGCCCACGTACAGGCAATGGTCCGCGTCGTACTGGCGCTCCGCGTAATCGTCGTCGTTCAGGTTAAATAAAATGTCATACTCAAAATCATTCAAACTGTATCAAGATGGCAAGAGAATGAATCCCGATGAGCATACTGTAGTAAGTGATTCAGGTGAAAGAATGCAGCCAACACAGAGACAGATTGAAGGATGAAGAGTATGGGTTCCACCTCGTCGCTGTATGCAGCCATTGATCTCGGTTCGAATAGTTTTCATATGCTGGTTGTGCGCGAGGTGGCTGGAAGCATCCAGACGCTGACGCGAATAAAACGCAAAGTGCGTCTGGCTGCTGGCCTGAATAGCGAAAATGCCCTGTCTAATGAAGCAATGGAGCGCGGTTGGCAATGTCTGCGCCTGTTTGCTGAACGTCTGCAAGATATCCCTCCCTCGCAAATTCGCGTTGTCGCTACGGCGACATTACGTCTTGCCGTCAATGCGGGTGATTTTATTGCCAAAGCGCAGGAAATCCTCGGTTGTCCGGTACAGGTGATCAGCGGTGAAGAGGAAGCACGTCTGATTTATCAGGGCGTTGCTCACACAACTGGCGGTGCCGATCAGCGCCTGGTGGTGGATATAGGCGGTGCCAGTACTGAACTGGTAACCGGCACGGGTGCACAAACCACCTCGTTGTTCAGCCTGTCGATGGGCTGCGTTACCTGGCTGGAACGCTATTTTGCCGATCGTAATCTGGGGCAGGAAAATTTTGATGCTGCAGAAAAAGCGGCACGCGAAGTGTTACGTCCGGTTGCCGATGAATTACGGTATCACGGCTGGAAAGTGTGCGTTGGTGCTTCCGGCACCGTGCAGGCGTTACAGGAAATCATGATGGCACAGGGGATGGATGAACGCATTACCCTGGAAAAGTTGCAGCAATTGAAACAGCGAGCCATTCATTGCGGTCGGCTGGAGGAACTGGAGATTGACGGGCTGACGCTGGAACGTGCGTTAGTGTTCCCGAGTGGTCTGGCGATCCTGATTGCCATTTTTACCGAACTGAATATTCAGTGTATGACCCTGGCGGGCGGTGCGCTGCGTGAAGGTCTGGTCTACGGTATGTTGCATCTTACCGTCGAGCAGGATATTCGCAGCCGTACGCTGCGTAATATTCAGCGCCGCTTTATGATCGATATTGATCAGGCGCAGCGCGTAGCCAAAGTTGCGGCTAACTTCTTCGATCAGGTGGAAAAGGAATGGCATCTTGAAGCAATAAGCCGCGATTTGCTCATCAGCGCCTGTCAGCTTCATGAAATCGGCCTGAGCGTTGACTTCAAACAAGCGCCGCAACACGCTGCTTATCTGGTGCGTAATCTGGATCTTCCCGGTTTTACCCCCGCACAGAAAAAATTGCTGGCGACGCTACTGCTCAACCAGACTAATCCGGTCGATCTCTCATCGCTGCATCAGCAAAATGCCGTACCGCCGCGCGTCGCAGAACAACTCTGCCGTTTACTCCGCCTGGCCATCATTTTTGCCAGCCGTCGCCGTGACGATCTCGTGCCAGAGATGACATTACAGGCTAACCATGAACTGTTGACCTTGACGCTTCCGCAAGGTTGGCTAACCCAACATCCGCTGGGTAAAGAGATTATTGCTCAGGAAAGCCAGTGGCAGAGCTATGTCCACTGGCCGCTAGAAGTGCATTAATGAGTAAGTGCCGGATGCGATGCTGACGCATCTTCTCCGGCCTTGATTATTTCCCTCGTTTTGCCGCCATCATCGCTTTCAGATTCGCCAGATGGCTTTGCCCTTTCTGCATCCGTTCTTCGGCACTGACCACTTTGCGCTCCTGTTCCCAAATCAGATCATCCTGCGGCAGCTCCAGCAGGAAGCGGCTCGGCTCCGGGCGCACCAGTTCGCCGTACTGACGGCGTTCTTTACACAGCGTAAAGGTCAATTCCTTCTGGGCGCGGGTAATGCCGACATAGGCCAGCCGCCGCTCCTCATCGATATTATCTTCATCGATACTGCTCTGGTGCGGCAAAAACCCTTCTTCCATACCGACCATGTAGACATAAGGAAACTCCAGCCCTTTTGACGCGTGGAGAGTCATCAGTTGCACCTGATCCAGCTCTTCTTCACTCTCACCACGCTCCATCATGTCGCGTAAAGTAAAGCGCGTCACCACCTGGGTGAGCGTCATCGGCTCATCCAGTTCGCTGCCTTCGAGCATCTCCGTCATCCAGCTAAACAGTTGGTTGACGTTCTTCATGCGCATTTCGGCAGCTTTCGGGCTGGGCGATGTTTCGTACAGCCAGGATTCATAATCCATGCCATGGATCAGATCACGCACCGCAGCAATCGGCTCCCGCTCCGCCAGGCGCTGGATTTCTGCCAACCAGTGAGTGAAGCGGGTCAATGCTTCATAACCACGTCCGCTAAGCGTCTGACTCAGGCCCATATCAAAGCTGGCGGTAAACATGCTTTTATTGCGCGTCATCGCCCACTCACCCAGCTTTTTCAGCGTCGCCGGGCCAATCTCTCGCTTCGGCGTGTTAACGATACGCAGAAATGCGCTGTCATCATCCGGGTTAGTCAGCACGCGCAGATAAGCCAGCAAGTCCTTGATTTCAGGACGAGAGAAAAACGACGTACCACCAGAAATTTTGTACGGGATGCGGTTTTGCATCAGGAATTTTTCAAACACCCGCGACTGATGGTTACCGCGATAAAGAATGGCGTAATCTTTGTACTGCGTTTTATTGACGAAGTGATGGGCGATAAGCTCGCCAGTAACGCGCTCGGCTTCATGTTCCTCGTTATTCGCGCTTAAAACTTTTAGCTCTGTGCCGTAACCCAGTTCGGAGAACAGACGCTTTTCAAAGACGTGCGGATTATTGGCGATCAGGATGTTCGCCGCTTTCAAAATACGTCCGGAAGAGCGGTAGTTCTGCTCAAGCTTAATCACCTGCAGCGCCGGAAAATCCTGACTCAGCAGCACCAGGTTTTGCGGACGTGCACCGCGCCAGGAGTAGATCGACTGGTCATCGTCACCCACCACGGTAAAGCGCGCGCGGCTGCCCACCAGCAGTTTCACTAGTTCATACTGGCTGGTGTTGGTGTCCTGATATTCGTCCACCAGCAGGTAGCGAATTTTGTTCTGCCAGCGCTCGCGGACTTCTTCATTGCGTTGCAGCAGCAACGTCGGCAATAAAATCAGATCATCGAAGTCGAGAACGTTACAGGCTTTCAGGTGTGCATCATACAGCCCATAACAATGGGCAAAAATACGGTCCCGCTCGCCAATCGCACTTGCTGCCGCCTGGGACGGTGTTTTGAGATCATTCTTCCAGTTAGAGATGGTCGAAATCAGTTGTTGCAGGAGAACTTTGTCATCTTCAATCAGCCCCTCGGTCAACTCTTTAAGCAAAGCAAGCTGATCGGTATCGTCAAACAACGAGAAGTTCGCTTTCATCCCAAGCGCCGCATACTCGCGTTTGATGATATCCAGCCCCAACGTATGGAAAGTGGAGATCATCAGCCCACGCGCCTCTTTGCGCCCCAGCGTCTGCCCTACACGCTCTTTCATCTCGCGCGCTGCTTTATTAGTAAAGGTCACCGCCGCAATGTGCCGCGCCTGATAACCGCAACCGCGGATCAGATGGGCGATTTTATTGGTGATAACACGAGTTTTACCGGAACCCGCGCCCGCCAGCACCAGGCAGGGGCCGGTAACGAATTCGACAGCTTGTTGTTGGCCGGGGTTTAGACGCATAAATGGTCACTCAGTGAAAGTCGGGAGAGGAGGAAAAACGCGTGGTAGTATACCGACCGTAAACTAGTCGACTCAAGGCACGATCATGGCAAAAACAGCAGCAGCACTGCATATCCTTGTAAAAGAAGAGAAACTGGCTCTGGATCTTCTCGAGCAGATTAAGAACGGGGCCGATTTCGGCAAGCTGGCGAAGAAACACTCCATTTGCCCATCAGGCAAACGCGGCGGTGATTTAGGTGAATTCCGCCAGGGTCAGATGGTTCCGGCGTTCGATAAAGTGGTTTTCTCTTGTCCGGTACTGGAGCCGACCGGCCCGCTGCACACCCAGTTCGGATATCACATCATTAAGGTGCTGTACCGCAACTAATCAAAAGCCCGGTGCATTGACTCACCGGGCTTTTTTATTTAGGTGTTCCGGCGTTCAGATACCGTCGCCGTATTCGAAGGTGTGATTAATACCGTTGAAATGCTGGTCCATATCCATTGATGGCTTATCGCTGTCTGGTTTACCGACAATACGAGCCGGAACGCCAGCGGCGGTGGTATGCGGCGGCACCGGTTGCAGCACCACGGAACCTGCGCCAATCTTCGCGCCGCGCCCAACTTCAATATTGCCGAGGATTTTCGCGCCCGCGCCAATCATCACACCTTCACGAATTTTCGGGTGACGGTCACCACCAGATTTACCCGTACCGCCAAGCGTCACAGATTGCAGAATCGATACGTCGTTTTCAATCACCGCCGTTTCACCAACGACGATGCCTGTCGCGTGGTCAAGCATGATACCGCGACCAATTTTTGCTGCCGGGTGAATATCGACCTGGAACGTCACAGAAACCTGGTTTTGCAGAAAGATTGCCAGTGCGCGACGCCCCTGATTCCACAACCAGTGACCGATGCGATAGGCCTGCAAGGCATGAAAACCCTTCAGGTATAACAACGGGGTTGAGTATTTATCGACTGCCGGGTCGCGGGTACGCACCGCCTGAATATCACAGGCCGCAGAGGCGATCATTTCCGGGTCAGCGGCGTAGGCTTCTTCCACCACTTCACGGATAGCAATAGCAGGCATAATTGGCGATGACAGCTTGTTCGCCAGCATGTAGCTCAGTGCACTGCCAAGGTTTTCGTGCTTGAGTAGCGTCGCGTGGTAAAAACTGGCCAGCATTGGCTCACAGTCCGCCAGCGTTCTGGCTTCGGCTTTAATATTGTTCCAGACAATTTCCAGTTCTTCACACGACATTGCTTACTCCACACGATGAGATAATGACCGGCCCGTTCTGCGCGGGCCGGGTCATAGCGGTAACAAAGGTTCCCTGGGGTTAGTGGCTGCTGCGCTCGTCCTTGCGTGCACGACCTAGTAAAGTCAATGCTGCCTCGCGCGCGTTTTTTCCGCAATATAATACTTGATAAATTTCCTCGGTTATTGGCATTTCAACGCCGAAGCGATGCGCCAGTTCGCGGACTTCTTTCGTATTGCGGTAGCCTTCCACCACCTGACCAATCTTCTCCTGCGCGCTTTGTACATCCATGCCCTGACCGAGCATCATGCCAAAACGGCGGTTACGCGACTGGTTGTCGGTACAGGTAAGCACCAGATCGCCAAGCCCCGCCATGCCCATAAAGGTGGCAGGGTCGGCACCCAGCGCCGCACCAAGACGCGACATTTCAGCCAGCCCACGGGTGATCAGCGCCGTACGCGCATTCGCACCAAAACCGATACCGTCGGACATCCCCGCACCAATGGCAATAACGTTTTTCACCGCGCCGCCAAGCTGCACGCCAATGAAATCCGGATTGCTGTAAACGCGGAAACTTTTGCCGCAGTGCAGCAGCTGCTGGAGATCATCGGCAAAGGTCTGATCGGTCGAGGCCAGCGAAATAGCTGTCGGTAAACCTGCCGCCAGTTCTTTCGCAAACGTTGGGCCAGAGATAACCGCCAGCGGAATTTGATCGCCTAAGGCCTCACGCGCCACGTCCTGTAACAGACGTCCGGTTTCCGCTTCCAGCCCTTTGGTCGCCCACACCAGACGCGCATCAGGACGCATCAGTGGTTTAATCTGGCGCAGCACTTCACCAAAGACATGGCTGGGTACGACGACGAGAATATTACGGCTGGCTGCCAGCGCAGTGGCGAGATCGCTTTCAAGATGGAGCGTATCGGGAAAAGGCACATCGGGGAGAAACGCGGCGTTACAGCGGTCGCGTTCAAGCGTTGCGATATGTTCAGGGTCATGGCCCCAGAGGACAACCTCGTGGCCATTTCTTACCAGGGTGATGGCAAGAGCGGTGCCGTACGAGCCGGCACCGATCACAGTCATTGAAGCATTACGTTGGTTCATCAGGCATCCTGATGTTCTTCAGTACCTTCGCCAGCCTGCTGCTGCAAATAGTTCATGAACAGCGCATCGAAGTTAACCGGCGCAAGGTTCAGTTGCGGGAATGTACCGCGGGATACCATGCTGGTGATGCACTCACGAGCATACGGGAACAGAATGTTCGGGCAGTATGCTCCCAGGCAATGCGCCATCTGGGTGCCTTCGATACCCGCGATGGAGAAAATACCGCCCTGCTGAACTTCACACAGGAACGCGGTTTCTTCGCCCAAAGAGGCCGTTACGGTAACACGCAGTACCACTTCGTATACGTCATCTGCCAGTTGGGAAGATGCCGTATCCAGATCAAGTTTAACTTCTGGTTGCCAATCTTTCTGGAAAACGTGCGGCGCGTTCGGCGCTTCGAAAGAGATATCCTTGGTATAAATACGTTGGATCTGGAAAGTCATTTCAGTGTTGTTTTGTTCTGACATGTGTAGAAAACCCTTAAGTGTTGTCCTTAAATACTGCGCAATGTAATGCCAACGTTCACACGTTATTTCAGCAGGGGATCCAGTCCACCACGTGCATCCAATGCATACAAGTCATCACAGCCGCCAATGTGCTGTGCGTCAATAAAAATCTGGGGAACCGTGGTGCGACCGCTGCGTTTGATCATCTCTTCACGCTTGGCGGCGTTGCCATCGATCGGCAGCTCCTGGAAACTCACGCCCTTGCTGCTCAGCAGTGCTTTTGCACGATGGCAATACGGGCAGGTTTCTTTGGTATAGATTTCAACATTGGCCATAAATTAGCTCCTGTTTTTTTACCCTGAAATTTCATGTTGCAGGGCGGCAGCAAAATGGAGTGTCCCCAGAAGCTTATAACAATAAGTCGCTGGGGGCCTAATTGCAGCTAACGGCCTGCATCATGAAAGACGACAGGTAAATTATTTGCCGCGCACCAAAGGCAAGTTTTCGCCAGCCCAGCCAGCGACGCCTTCTTTCAGCACGAATACTTGCGCAAAACCAGCTTTCGTCAGTGCGTTTGCAGGCTCCTGGCACTGCATGCCAGAACCGTCTACCACGATAACCGGTTTGTCTTTGTGCTTCTCAAGCTCACCAACATTGTTGGCTTTGATTTCGCTCGGCAACAGATTAATAGAACCTGCGATATGGCCTTTACGGAAGTCATCACGCTGACGTAAATCCACAACCACAGCGTCTTCTTTGTTGATCAGACGCGTAGCTTCACCACGAGTAATCACCTTCACTTTCGAGGTCAGGCTCTTAAACGTAGTCACAAGAACCGCCACCAGTAACGCGATCCAGGCGATACTCAGTATGGGATGACGGCCAACAAATTGCATAATTTCTTGCATGGGGGGTAACAACTCCCGACGTAGTGATTAAAAAAACCAGGAAAGGAGTATACCTGCGCGGTGCGGCAAATACAGCCAGCGCGTTAACTGGAATGCAATTTTGCGGGGCGCGACGAAAAAAAAGCGTAAATCTGGCATCGGCTTGCCGCGAGCGGTCGTATATTTTGATCTTCAGAGGCTATTTTATCGATTCAGCTGTAGTAAAATTACGCAAATTTTGACTCTTGAGTATGAGGTTGTCGCAATGTTGGTTTCTAAAAAACCTATGGTACTGGTGATTCTGGATGGCTATGGCTATCGCGAAGAACAGCAGGATAACGCCATTTTTAGTGCTAAAACCCCGGTAATGGATGCACTGTGGGCCAATCGTCCGCATACCCTAATCGACGCTTCCGGTCTGGAAGTCGGTCTGCCTGACCGTCAGATGGGTAACTCCGAAGTAGGCCACGTTAACCTGGGTGCCGGCCGCATCGTGTATCAGGACCTGACTCGTCTGGACGTTGAAATCAAAGATCGCGCTTTCTTTGCTAATCCGGTGCTGACTGGCGCGGTAGATAAAGCGAAAAACGCAGGCAAAGCGGTACACATTATGGGTCTGCTCTCCGCAGGCGGCGTACACAGCCACGAAGATCACATCATGGCGATGGTAGAACTGGCAGCTGAACGCGGCGCAGAAAAAATCTACCTGCACGCATTCCTTGACGGTCGCGACACCCCGCCGCGCAGTGCTGAATCCTCGCTGAAAAAATTTGAAGAGAAATTTGCTGCGCTGGGTAAAGGCCGCGTAGCGTCCATCATTGGTCGTTACTACGCGATGGACCGCGATAACCGTTGGGATCGCGTTGAAAAAGCCTATGACCTGCTGACTCTGGCGCAGGGTGAGTTCCAGGCCGATACTGCCGTTGCTGGTTTGCAGGCAGCTTATGCTCGCGACGAAAACGACGAGTTCGTGAAAGCGACCGTTATTCGTGCAGAAGGTCAGCCAGATGCGGCAATGGAAGACGGCGATGCGCTGATTTTCATGAACTTCCGTGCTGACCGCGCGCGCGAAATCACTCGTGCATTCGTAAACGCAGATTTCGACGGCTTCGCGCGTAAGAAAGTGGTTAACGTCGATTTCGTGATGCTGACCGAATACGCCGCTGACATCAAAACTGCGGTTGCTTACCCACCCGCTTCCCTGATTAACACCTTCGGCGAGTGGATGGCGAAAAACGACAAAACTCAGTTGCGTATTTCCGAAACCGAAAAATATGCCCACGTTACTTTCTTCTTCAACGGTGGCGTAGAAGAGTCGTTCAAAGGCGAAGATCGCATTCTGATCAACTCACCGAAAGTGGCTACCTACGATCTGCAACCGGAAATGAGCTCCGCAGAGCTGACCGAAAAACTGGTTGCGGCAATCAAGAGCGGCAAATACGACACCATTATCTGTAACTATCCGAACGGCGACATGGTAGGTCACACCGGGGTGATGGAAGCGGCGGTTAAAGCAGTTGAAGCGCTGGATCACTGCGTGGAAGAAGTCGCGAAAGCGGTTGAGTCCGTGGGTGGACAACTGCTGATCACCGCTGACCACGGTAACGCTGAGCAGATGCGCGATCCGGCAACGGGTCAGGCACACACGGCACACACCAACCTGCCAGTTCCGCTGATTTACGTTGGTGATAAGAACGTGAAAGCGGTTGAAGGCGGCAAACTTTCTGACATCGCGCCGACCATGTTGTCGCTGATGGGTATGGAAATCCCGCAAGAGATGACTGGTAAGCCGCTGTTCATCGTGGAATAATCCCTCCCCATGAGGGGAAAGGCGATTAATACCATGACACGGGCCGTGAAACCGCGCAGGTTTGCAATCAGGCCCATCATCTACGCCAGCGTTCTTAGCGCTGGCGTATTGTTGTGCGCCTTTTCCGCCCACGCGGATGAGCGTGACCAACTCAAATCTATTCAGGCTGACATCGCCGCAAAAGAGCGCGCGGTACGCCAAAAGCAACAACAACGCGCAAGCCTGCTCGCACAATTGAAAAAGCAGGAAGAAGCGATCTCTGAAGCCACCCGTAAGCTGCGCGAAACGCAAAACACGCTCAATCAACTCAATAAACAGATTGATGAGATGAACGCGTCGATTGCCAAACTGGAGCAGCAAAAAGCCGCCCAGGAGCGCAGCCTCGCCGCACAACTGGATGCCGCATTCCGTCAGGGCGAGCATACCGGTATTCAGCTGATTCTCAGCGGTGAAGAAAGCCAGCGTGGACAGCGTTTACAGGCTTATTTCGGCTATCTCAACCAGGCGCGACAAGAAACCATTGCCCAGTTGAAGCAAACGCGTGAAGAAGTCGCCATGCAGCGTGCTGAACTGGAAGAGAAACAGAGCGAGCAACAAACGCTGTTATATGAGCAGCGCGCCCAACAGGCGAAACTGACTCAGGCGCTGAACGAGCGTAAAAAGACGCTGGCAGGGCTGGAGTCTTCCATCCAGCAAGGTCAGCAACAGTTGAGCGAGCTGCGCGCCAACGAATCCCGTCTGCGTAACAGCATTGCCCGTGCGGAAGCCGCGGCGAAAGCGCGTGCAGAACGAGAAGCACGTGAGGCCCAGGCGGTTCGCGACCGCCAGAAAGAAGCGACGCGCAAAGGCACCACCTACAAACCGACCGAAAGCGAAAAATCGCTGATGTCCCGTACCGGTGGTCTGGGCGCGCCGCGTGGTCAGGCATTCTGGCCGGTTCGCGGGCCGACGCTGCATCGCTATGGCGAACAGCTACAGGGTGAATTACGCTGGAAAGGTATGGTTATCGGTGCTTCTGAAGGTACTGAAGTTAAAGCGATTGCCGACGGTCGGGTGATTCTGGCTGACTGGCTGCAAGGCTACGGTCTGGTGGTGGTGGTTGAGCATGGTAAAGGCGACATGAGTCTTTACGGCTATAATCAGAGCGCACTGGTGAGCGTTGGTTCGCAGGTTCGCGCGGGCCAGCCGATTGCACTGGTGGGCAGCAGTGGCGGTCAGGGTCGGCCTTCACTCTATTTCGAAATTCGCCGCCAGGGTCAGGCGGTCAATCCACAGCCGTGGTTGGGAAGATAAGTTTTGTTTCCATTTCGTCGTAACGTTCTTGCATTTGCCGCTCTGTTGGCGCTCTCCTCCCCCGTACTTGCTGGCAAACTTGCCATCGTCATTGATGATTTTGGGTATCGCCCGCACAACGAAAACCAGGTGCTGGCGATGCCTTCCGCTATCTCCGTCGCTGTATTACCCGATTCACCGCACGCCAGAGAGATGGCGACCAAAGCGCATAACAGCGGGCACGAAGTGTTGATTCATCTCCCGATGGCACCGTTGAGTAAACAGCCGCTGGAGAAAAATACGCTACGCCCGGAGATGAGCAGCGACGAAATTGAGCGCATTATTCGTAGTGCGGTCAATAACGTGCCCTATGCCGTGGGGATCAACAACCACATGGGCAGCAAGATGACCTCTAACCTGTTTGGTATGCAGAAAGTGATGCAGGCGCTGGAGCGTTACAATCTTTACTTCCTCGACAGCGTAACCATCGGTAATACCCAGGCGATGCGCGCCGCGCAAGGCACTGGCGTGAAGGTGATCAAACGGAAGGTATTCCTCGACGATTCGCAAAATGAAGCGGACATCCGTGTGCAATTTAATCGCGCAATTGACCTGGCGCGTCGCAACGGTTCGACCATTGCCATTGGGCATCCGCATCCGTCTACCGTTCGCGTTTTGCAGCAAATGTTGCCGGGCTTACCCGCCGATATTACGCTGGTGCGTCCGAGCGATCTGCTCAATGAACCTCAGGTGGATACTTCTCGTCCGGGTAGCGCGCAACCACCCGCAACGCAGCCGCGTAATCCATTCCGCGGCGTGAAGAACTGCACGCTGAAACAGCCACCTGAACCGGTCTATGCAACCCGCTTCTTCTCGGTGATTGGCGAAAGCATCAGCAGCAGTACACTGGTTAAATACGTCCAGCAACAGTGGCAGGGTTGGGGAAAAAAAGCCTGATCGGCTAACGCCTATTCTGCCAGATAAGAGTCCGACTGCTCTTTTGCAACGGACTCTCTCTTTTCCCGATCCTGATACCAGGCCTTGAAATATTTCATAAAACTGTACGCCGTGGCATAAAACCCTGTCACCACACCCACTTTTCCCTGACGCCACGCACCGCTAAACAGATACCATTTGAAAAATGCGCCAATAGCGCTGATCGCGCCGCGACCAAGAGAGGGACGTATCGTCTGATATTGAACCAGGCGAGTGGTATATCCGTTTAATTTATTAAAAAGTTCATGCAGCGAATGAAACGTATCATGTCTGACATAACCTGGAATACGTTCAGAACGGAGAAAACCTTCAACCTGATCGTCTACTGGCCGGTTATTAAATCGCGACTGCGTACGGTTAAAAAGACGCACCGGATAATCCGGTGATGAGACGGGATAAATCGTTCGGACATTTTCTCCCAAAACAAACCAGTGACGACATATCCGCCACGCCATATCCAGTTCGGGTTCATCGCCCATTTTTAATTCTAAAATAGCATCAACGGTTTCTTGATCGAGTATTTCGTCACTGTCCATGCACAGCACCCAGTCGTTATGCGCATGGGATACGGCATGGTTCATCTGCTCGCCGTGCCAGCTATATTTTTTGAATATGGGCGACAATCCATAACTCTGGCAAATATATATCGTCGAGTCTGTACTTCCGGAATCCACTATAACGAATTCATCTGCTATTTTTAAAAGAGGAGGAATAACATCGTGCAACGTTCTTTCGGAGTTAAACGTTAATAAGCAGACCGTTATTTTAAACATATTTTCACTCTCTCAATAACAACATAAAATTTTTGCACTCATACTATCGAATTGAGAAGAGGCGATTAAAGTCTTAAATCGCACTTTTAAAATAAGCGTGTTTAAAACCTTTGCTTATAAAAAGGCAAATGAATACAAAAAATCTATTTTATTTCAGTAAATTCTTTATAATGCGGTCAGATGAAGGGTAGCATACGGATTCAGACATGCCGCAAAAACGTAAAATCCTCCTCCTGGACACGGGCAAAGAATGGGGGGGAGGTACCAACAGTATGCTTGAGCTTCTGAAGCGAATCAACCGCGACAAATTCGACATTACTTGTTGTTTTTACAGTGATTATAGTCGTGCTGAAGGTCAAACGATTGGCCAGGTGCTCAATAGCATTGGGATCCCGCTACTGGTTATCCCCCAACGTAGGCAACCGGCATGGGCAAAACTCCTGAAAGAAGCGGGACGTGGTCTGCTGTTTTTCTCCCGTTCAGCGCGCAAAGCATTTACGCGGCATATCGATACCCTGTGGCGCATTCGCCCCAACGTCAGCAAGATCGAGACCATTTTCAGGGAAGGTGGATTCGATACGCTGTATATGAACAACCAGCCAGGCTCTAACGAAGAAGGGTATCTGGCGAGCGCAAACCTGCATGCGCGGATAATCCAGCACTGCCGGATTGAACCGGTGCTGACCCCGCCGCTGGTGAAGTTGGTCAATGCCCATGCCACAAAAATCATCGCCGTCTCGCACGGCGTTGAACGCGTGTTGCTTCAGCATGGCGTCCGGCCAGCGCTGTGTACCACGGTCAACAATGCTATCGACATCCACCAGCCTTTGCCCGACCGACGCGCGATGCGCCAGCGCCTGAACATTGATGACGACACGTTTGTGTTCGGCAGCATTGGCTCGCTAATCCCTCGCAAAGCCAACCACCATACGCTGGAGGCGCTGGCACAGTTCAGCCAGAGGCACCCGCAGGCAAAATGGAAGATGGTGCTGGTCGGTGAAGGGGCGGAGCGCGGCGCACTGGCGGCACAGGCTGACGCGCTGGGTATTGCTGAGCACGTCATTTTTACCGGTTTCCAGAACACGCCTTTTGACTATCTCGCCACCTTTGACGCATTTATTCTGGCCTCGAAGAGCGAAGGCCTGCCGCGCGTCGTGCTGGAGGCAATGCTGCTGAATATTCCCGTGATTGGTTCAAAGGTGACCGGCACGGCAGAATTGATCGATCATGAGTCGACCGGCCTGCTGTTTCCCTGGAGCGACGTGTCGCAACTTGCTCAACATCTGGATAATATCTGGCAGGATCCTGCTCTGCGCGCCCGGCTCGCCGCTGCCGCACACCAGAATGTCTGCAACATGTATGCCATTGAAAGCTATGTTAACGGTGTCGAGGCCGTTCTTGGCGCGCAATAACCAAACGAGAAGAACATGTTTAAATTCCTGAATGCTCGCTACCGCCACATTACCGGGCGTCATAACATTCCTTACGCTTCCCTTCCGGTCACGCGCGATCTCGTTGCGGTGGATTCCATTGTGATCCCGTGTACGGGCGCGGATTTCGTCGAAGAGGCGTTATTGTCAGCGACCTTTGCAGAGCGTTATGCCACCGACGTCAGCGAGATTGTTATCGTCAGCGATCAGCCTGAATCCGCTTTCGGCGAGCTGCCGCCAAAAACCCGCGTTGTTACCCTCACGCTTCCAAAACGTGAAGAAGGTTACCGCTATAAGCAGATCTACCTCAGTCGTCTGGTGAAGCTTAACGCTCCGTTGCAGGCGCGCGGTGAAGGTGTGCTGATGATCGACTCCGATCTCAACCTGCTTAAAATGCCAGAGATCAACATGGCGGATATGCACATCTACTCCAGCTTCCGTCAGGGCAAAATGATTGCCAAGCTGGACGGCGCGCCAGCGGAGAAAGTGCCGGCATATTACAAAGAAACGGTGCGTCCGTATCTGGTCGATCACGTTAACGGCGCGTTTCTTGCCGCCACCAAAAAGACCTGGCGCCGTATCTGCCCGCTGTGGCTGACGCTGTTCCAGGATACCTGGGAGCTGATGGACGACACGCAGCCGCCGACCGATCAGCTGCCGCTCGCTGCGCTGCTGGACATGCTGGATGTTAAAACGGTTAACCTGGGCGACTGGATGAACTGGCCGGTCTCCAAGAAGATCGGCGGACAGGAAGCCGTTGTGCCGAAAGAGGTGATTGGCGCGCACGGTGGTTTCCCGCTTTCCGAATGGCAGAAGTATCTGGAATCGCCGGATAACAAACTGCTGTTCAAAGGCCAGGATTACACCCGCAAGGTGCGCTACCTGACGGACGAAGAGAAAAAGAATCAGTAAAAAAGGGGCCGCTGGCCCCTTTTTAATTACTTATCCCAGCTCAGGATCACTTTCCCTGACTGGCCGGACCGCATTGCGTCAAAGCCCTGCTGGAACTCATCGATGGAGAAACGGTGAGTGATAATCGGGGACAGATCCAGACCGGACTGGATCAGCGCGGCCATCTTGTACCAGGTTTCGAACATCTCACGGCCATAGATGCCCTTAATGAACAGCCCCTTGAAGATGACTTTGTTCCAGTCAATGGACATATCTGACGGCGGAATACCCAGCATCGCGATACGGCCACCGTGGTTCATGGTGTCGAGCATGGTGCGGAACGCCGGTGGCGCGCCGGACATCTCCAGACCCACGTCAAAGCCTTCGGTCATGCCCAGCTCTTCCATCACATCGGTCAGGCTCTCTTTCGAGACATCCACCGCGCGGGTGACGCCCATTTTGCGCGCCAGCGACAGGCGGTATTCGTTCACGTCGGTGATCACCACGTTGCGCGCACCCACATGCTTCGCCACGGCTGCCGCCATAATGCCGATGGGGCCCGCGCCGGAAACCAGCACGTCTTCACCCACCAGGTCGAAGGAGAGCGCCGTGTGTACCGCGTTGCCGAACGGGTCGAAGATGGAGGCCAGATCGTCAGAGATATTGTCCGGGATTTTGAACGCGTTAAACGCCGGGATCACCAGGTATTCCGCGAAGCAGCCCGGACGGTTCACGCCCACGCCGACGGTGTTGCGGCACAGGTGGGTACGCCCACCGCGACAGTTACGGCAGTGACCGCAGGTAATGTGGCCTTCACCGGAGACGCGATCGCCAATGTTGAAGCCTTTTACTTCCTGGCCGATACCCACCACTTCGCCGACATATTCGTGACCGACAACCATCGGTACCGGAATGGTTTTCTGCGACCACTGGTCCCAGTTGTAGATGTGAACGTCAGTACCGCAGATGGCGGTTTTACGAATTTTGATCAGCAGATCGTTATGACCGACTTCCGGCTCCGGCACGTCGGTCATCCAAATCCCTTCTTCCGCTTTCAGTTTGGATAACGCTTTCATCATACGTCCTCAGGCAATGACGCCCAGCTGTTTGCCGATGCGGGTAAAGGCTTCCACCGCACGTTCAATTTGTTCAGGCGAGTGCGCCGCAGACATCTGGGTGCGGATACGCGCCTGACCTTTTGGTACCACCGGGAAGAAGAACCCGGTCACGTAAATCCCTTCTTTCTGAAGCTCACGAGCAAATTTCTGCGCGACAACCGCGTCGCCCAGCATCACCGGAATGATCGCGTGATCGGCACCGGCCAGGGTGAATCCTGCGGCACTCATTTTTTCACGGAACAGGCGGGCGTTAGCCCACAGGCGGTCGCGCAGCTCAGCCCCGGATTCCACCATCTCCAGCACTTTAATGGAGGCAGCCACAATCGCCGGCGCCAGGGAGTTGGAGAACAGATACGGGCGGGAGCGCTGGCGCAGCCACTCGACCACCTCTTTACGCGCGGCGGTGTAGCCGCCAGACGCGCCGCCGAGCGCTTTGCCCAGCGTACCGGTGATGATATCCACGCGGCCCATTACGTCGCAGTATTCGTGGGAGCCACGACCGTTTTCGCCGACAAAACCGACCGCGTGAGAGTCATCCACCATCACCAGCGCGTCGTATTTATCCGCCAGATCGCACACGCCCTTCAGGTTGGCGATCACACCGTCCATGGAGAACACGCCGTCGGTGGCGATCAGGACGTGGCGAGCCCCCGCTTCACGGGCCTCTTTCAGGCGCGCTTCCAGCTCCACCATGTCGTTGTTGGCGTAGCGGAAACGCTTCGCTTTGCACAGGCGTACGCCGTCGATGATGGAGGCGTGGTTCAGGGCGTCGGAGATAATCGCGTCTTCTGCGCCGAGCAGGGTCTCAAACAGACCGCCGTTGGCGTCGAAGCAGGAGGAGTACAGAATCGCGTCTTCCATTCCGAGGAAGTTCGCCAGCTTTTGCTCAAGCTGCTTGTGGCTGTCCTGCGTACCGCAGATAAAGCGAACGGAGGCCATACCGAAACCGTGGGTGTCCATGCCGTTTTTCGCCGCGGCAATTAGCTCAGGGTGATTCGCAAGACCTAAATAGTTGTTCGCGCAAAAGTTGATCACATGGCTGCCGTCGGCAACGGTGATGTCCGCCTGCTGGGCAGACGTGATAATACGCTCTTCTTTGAACAACCCTTCCGCACGTGCGGTGTCGAGGTCGCTGTTTAACTGTTTGTAAAAATCACCACGCATTGCAATTCTCCAGACTCGGCAAATTTTGGCACATATTACCCAAACCAATAGTTCATGACGAGATGACGCAGTATCTCTTCTCGTTTTTGCAGCATAAATCACGCGTACCCCTGCTGCATATCGGTGAATGGCTGAAGCCTGAGCATTGTGATGATATGATAAAGAGATTAGCGTTCGGGATATTCCCCGACTCATAATTCGAAGGTTACAGTTATGATCATCGTTACCGGCGGCGCGGGCTTTATCGGCAGCAACATCGTTAAAGCCCTGAATGATAAAGGCATCACCGATATTCTGGTGGTGGACAACCTGAAAGACGGCACCAAGTTTGTGAACCTGGTGGATCTGAATATCGCAGACTATATGGATAAGGAAGACTTCCTGATCCAGATTATGGCTGGCGAAGAGTTCGGCGATGTCGAAGCGATTTTCCACGAAGGCGCGTGCTCTTCCACCACCGAGTGGGACGGCAAGTATATGATGGATAACAACTATCAATACTCCAAGGAGCTGCTGCACTACTGCCTGGAGCGCGAAATCCCGTTCCTGTATGCCTCTTCCGCAGCCACCTACGGCGGACGCACCTCCGACTTTATTGAATCCCGCGAGTACGAAAAACCGTTGAACGTCTACGGTTACTCAAAATTCCTGTTTGATGAATATGTTCGCCAAATCCTGCCTGAAGCTAACTCGCAGATTGTTGGCTTCCGCTATTTCAACGTTTATGGACCGCGTGAAGGCCATAAAGGCAGCATGGCGAGCGTCGCTTTCCATCTCAACACCCAGCTTAATAACGGTGAATCACCGAAGCTGTTCGAAGGTAGCGAGAACTTCAAACGTGACTTCGTCTATGTGGGCGACGTGGCAGATGTAAACCTGTGGTTCCTGGAAAATGGCGTTTCCGGTATCTTCAACCTCGGCACCGGTCGTGCAGAATCCTTCCAGGCAGTAGCAGATGCTACGCTGGCTTATCACAAGAAAGGCCAGATCGAATACATTCCGTTCCCGGATAAACTGAAAGGCCGCTATCAGGCGTTCACTCAGGCAGATCTGACAAATCTGCGCGCGGCGGGTTACGACAAACCGTTCAAAACCGTTGCTGAAGGTGTAACGGAATACATGGCCTGGCTGAATCGCGACGCATAAGAGCTCTGCATGAAAATACTGGTGATCGGCCCGTCTTGGGTTGGCGACATGATGATGTCGCAAAGTCTCTATCGCACGCTCCAGGCGCGCTATCCCCAGGCGATAATCGATGTGATGGCACCGGCATGGTGCCGTCCATTATTATCGCGGATGCCGGAAGTTAACGAAGCTATCCCTATGCCTCTCGGTCACGGAGCGCTGGAAATCGGCGAACGCCGCAAACTGGGTCATAGCCTGCGTGAAAAGCGCTACGACCGCGCCTACGTCTTACCTAACTCCTTCAAATCCGCATTAGTGCCTTTCTTCGCGGGTATTCCTCATCGCACCGGCTGGCGCGGCGAGATGCGCTACGGTTTACTCAACGATGTACGCGTGCTCGATAAAGAAGCCTGGCCGCTAATGGTGGAACGCTATATAGCGCTGGCCTATGACAAAGGCATTATGCGCACAGCACAAGATCTGCCGCAGCCATTGTTATGGCCGCAGTTGCAGGTGAGCGAAGGTGAAAAATCATATACCTGTAATCAATTTTCGCTTTCATCAGAACGTCCGATGATTGGCTTTTGCCCGGGTGCGGAGTTTGGTCCGGCAAAACGCTGGCCACACTACCACTATGCGGAACTGGCAAAGCAGCTGATTGATGAAGGTTATCAGGTGGTTCTGTTTGGCTCTGCGAAAGATCATGAAGCGGGCAATGAGATTCTTGCCGCTTTGAATACCGAGCAGCAGGCATGGTGTCGGAACCTGGCGGGGGAAACACAGCTTGATCAAGCGGTTATCCTGATTGCAGCCTGTAAAGCCATTGTCACTAACGATTCTGGCCTGATGCACGTTGCGGCGGCGCTCAATCGTCCGCTGGTTGCCCTGTATGGTCCAAGTAGCCCGGACTTCACACCGCCGCTATCCCATAAAGCGCGCGTGATCCGTCTGATTACCGGCTATCACAAAGTGCGTAAAGGTGACGCTGCGGAGGGTTATCACCAGAGCTTGATCGACATTACTCCCCAGCGCGTACTGGAAGAACTCAACGCGCTATTGTTACAAGAGGAAGCCTGACGGATGCGGGTTTTGATCGTTAAAACATCGTCGATGGGCGATGTTCTCCATACGTTGCCCGCACTCACTGATGCCCAGCAGGCAATCCCAGGGATTAAGTTTGACTGGGTGGTGGAAGAAGGGTTCGCACAGATTCCTTCCTGGCACGCTGCCGTTGAGCGAGTTATTCCTGTGGCAATACGTCGCTGGCGTAAAGCCTGGTTCTCGGCCCCCATAAAAGCTGAACGCAAAGCGTTTCGTGAAGCGCTACAAGCAGAGAACTATGACGCAGTTATCGACGCTCAGGGGCTGGTAAAAAGCGCGGCACTGGTGACACGTCTGGCGCATGGCGTAAAGCATGGATTGGACTGGCAAACCGCTCGCGAACCTTTAGCCAGCCTGTTTTACAATTGTAAGCATCATATTGCAAAACAGCAGCACGCCGTAGAACGCACCCGCGAACTGTTTGCCAAAAGTTTGGGCTATAGCAAACCGCAAACCCAGGGCGATTATGCTATCGCACAGCATTTTCTGCGCGAAACGGACAAGGATATCGCGCCCTATCTGGTTTTCCTGCATGCCACAACGCGCGACGATAAGCACTGGCCGGAAACGCACTGGAGAAGGCTGATTGAACTAATGCAACCTAGCGGTATCCATATTAAACTCCCGTGGGGCGCTGAACATGAGCGGCAGCGAGCGGAACGTCTGGCAGCAGGTTTTTCCCACGTCGAGGTGTTACCCAAACTCACGCTGGCGCAGGTTGCCGCACAGCTGGCGGGCGCTAACGCCGTCGTTTCTGTGGATACAGGGTTAAGCCATTTAACCGCCGCACTGGATCGTCCTAATATCACGATTTTCGGCCCGACCGATCCGGGGTTGATCGGGGGTTACGGTAAAAACCAGCATCAGATGGTTAGCCCTACGCAACAAACGAAGGATATTAGCGCAGATGCTATTTTTTCATTTTTACAGGGCAGCCATCGGCTTTCCAACAGGGATATTTAACCCATGAGTTATGTATTTCTGCTGATTTTACTCTTTCCGGTGAAACTCATCCGGAAGCTGTTTCGAAAGGACACGGGCAAGAACCTTGTCATTCAGACAGCCAAAATCGGTGACTTTATTAATGCGACGCCTCTTCTGGCCTGGCTGCAAAAAAGCGATGTGTTGATCAGTCGCAGCGTTGGCGCGCTGGCGAAGCATGATGAGACTATTGAGCAGATCTATTTTATTGAGCAGCATAAGCGCAACCTGTGGCGTAAACTGTGCTTCGCGTGCAGGATCATGAACCGCTACGACAACGTCTACCTGCTACAGCCCAACAGCGTGAACCTCTTTTTTGCCGCCGTCTGCAATGCCAAAAACAAACAATTTTTAAGCATTTACACGCGCAGGTGGTATCACGGGATTTTCTATCTCGCAGCCGACGGCACCGTTGAGCATGGCAAAAAAACGCTTTCGGTGACGAACTACCTGAAACTGGCCGACCGCTCGCTCACGTGGCAAGACTCTCCCAAGCACGCCACAAAGCCACTCTTCAAGCCGACGACCTGGCCGGCCATTCTTGATAAACCTGGCGTTATCCGCATCGGCATCAGTATTGCGGCGGGCAATAAAGCCAAAACCGTCCCTCCGGTTATCTGGAAGCGGATTGTTGATCAACTCGCTGATTTACCCTGCGAGTTTTATGTCTTCGGCGCGCCAAACGAACAGTCGTGGATGGACGATATCACCCGTCTTTACGGTGACATCCCCAATTTTATCAATCTTATTGGCAAAATTTCGCTGGAAGAGCTTCCCTGGGCCATTTCTAAGATGGACTGCTATATCGCGTCTGACTCGGGGAATGTCTACATCGCAGACGCCGTCGGCGTGCCGGTGGTCCTGCTGTTTGGACCGTGTTGTCACTATGAACAGCGTCCGCTTGGCAATGTGATGCTGATCGGGAATGACGATAACATTTGTTCTTATGTGTTTGAAACGCGCTATTACTTCCCGCAAGAGCGGGAAGCGCTATTCTCTGTCACTGACTCCGCGTTACACGATCTTCAGCAGTTTATCCGTACACTACCAAAAGCCCGCTCACTGGCTAGCGCTACCGACGCTCAAGGAAACTAATTTTTATGGCTTTTTTAAGCGTCATTATTGCTGCGCATAACGCTGAAGCTACGCTGCACGCCACGCTTTCAAGCCTGCTGGCAGCAACCGATCAGGACACTGAAATTATTATTTTCAATGACAGTTCTGAGGATGCCACGCAGGCAATAATTGATGAGTGGTCGCCGAAATTTCCTCAGATCATAACGCGCAACATGAACTTTCGTAACGTAGGCCGGGTAAGAAACAGCGCTGTCGCGCTGGCATCGGGTGAGTATATTACGATGCTCGACAGTGACGATTGCTTAAAGCCGGGCAGCCTCAGGGACGCAATGGCCTACCTGAAAGCGCAACGTCCGGATATGTTACTGACACGTTTGCTTGAGATTCGCGATCCCCGGAGAATGACTTCAGACTGGCAGGGATTTAATCCTGTGCCATTGTCACAACATGAAGCAATTGCTCGTTTCTTACGTCATAAAGACTTTCAGGCACATCTCATTGGCCAGTTTATTCATCGTAGTCTTTACGAGAAAAATCCCATACCTCCGATGTTATGTTATGAGGATTTCGCTGTCTTCCCGGGAATGTTGATGCAATCGAGCAAAATAGCCTATCAACGCCAGGGGCATTATTATTACATCAAGCGTCGCGACAGTTTGTCGAGCAGTCTGGACGCCAGTAAAATTTCAACGCTTGTCGAATGCACGTTACAGATGGAAAGAACATTTCCGTCACGCTACAAACATCTCGTCAATTGCCACTGGTTTGATATTTACAGCAACCATCGGTCCTGTCTGACAGACCAACAATTGCAGCTCGTGAAACAACGCGTAAAGACCATGTATACATTGTCTTTTTTCATGTCCACCGATGTTCGTTTTAGCTACAAAAAAAGGGTTATTGAGGCGTTATGGAAAAAATAAAACCACGGCTATATCAACTGACGATCGCTTTAAGCCTTATCTCCTTGATACTGGCTTTAGTCAGTTCTGGGAAGCAAAGAGAGTTTTTCTATATCGCTATTTACGTCAGTATTATTGGCCTGGCTTTCGAATATAAAAAAATCACTTTGCGACCTTTTACTATAGCGCTGCCCATTCTGCTGATTGGGTTACTTAACCTCGGCTGGTACTTACTCTATGAGTATCATAACGAGGGCCTCAACCTTTACAGCGACTACCTCGGTGCCAGCAAAAAGTTAATTTTAGCGAGTGTCCTGATTTTCTATATCGACCGCTTTAAGTTTTATATCGATAAGGATACCTTCAGGAAATTCTTCTTCTTCGCAACGGCCCTGGGGTTTGTGCTCGCCACAGGGTATGGCTTGTGGCAGGCCTCGCAAGGTATGACTCGCGTTGAGATGGCAATTAACCGTGCCACCGTTTCAGCCTATGTTTATTCTGTCCTGTCACTGGCTTTCGTATACAGTCTTTACCTTCAACAGAACGTGAAGCTGTATGTTGTTGCGGGCTTCACTATATTAATCTCTTACTTCGTCATACTGTTGACGGGGACCCGCGCTGCGATGGGTTTATATCTGCTTCTGGCAATTGTGCTCACGCTTTATCATTTCAGAAAGATTCATCTTAAATCAGCCCTCATCTTTTTATGCATTGTTGCAGGCGTTGTAATCGTTAGCTACAAACCATTGATTTCGCCAAAAATACAACAAACCCAACGTGAGGTTGAACGTTATCAACAAGGTTTTGACCGCACCTCACTCGGCGCACGTTTTTCGATGTGGACTATCGGGATCGAGAATGGTCTTGCCCATCCGTTAGGGCAATCGCTGGAAGAGCGTGAAGCGTGGACCCGACACTACATTAAAGACG
The DNA here is from genome assembly GCA_042434945.1 of Enterobacter hormaechei. Classification (GTDB taxonomy): domain Bacteria; phylum Pseudomonadota; class Gammaproteobacteria; order Enterobacterales; family Enterobacteriaceae; genus Escherichia; species Escherichia hormaechei_A. Next base: position 4,412,005 of record CP170191.1, on the reverse strand, counting down.
GCCATCCTCACCTTGGCAGTGCACTCGAATACATCAAAGTCCACCTGCATAATGAATTTATTGAGAAATACTCTTTGCAGGGGATCCCCGGCGTAGCGGTAATGCTCTTTTTCTTCGTTTCGATGATTGTGTATGCCCTACGAAACAGAAACGCACTGCTGCTGACGTCGATGCTTCTTTTGCTTTTGTATGGACTGACAGATGTCATACTGCTCAGTTCAGAAGCCTTAATCTTCTTTATGATTTTGTTTGCGCTAAGTACACCTTTCTCACAAACAAAACAGCAATAACAAATATGCCCGCCTGGCGGGCATAACTATTTTTTGTACTGGTAAAACTCCGCCAGCGTCATCCCCACGGTCTTATCTGATAACCAAGTAAAGAGCTGCTCCAGATCCTGATACAGCCCCTCAATCGCGGCCTCGTCTTTAAAAGTAGGGCTCCCGCCAGGCATAAATTCCGACGAATGCAGCATGAATTCCACGTAGTCATTCCCCTGAGCCAGGCACTGCTGCGCAACCTTAATCATCTCCGCCGCATTTCCTCCGGACGGACGTAACCAGTTAACTGACGGAGAACGGTATTTACCGCGCAGACGATCATAACCCTGCTTCAGGGAATTCAGCCATGCCGGGTGTTTATACTGGATGCTCATCGGCACTTCGAGGAGAGGGCTGTTTCCCGGCCGGGAAATGTCGTCTACGTCCAAAAAGTAGGCACGATCGGGAAAATGCTGGTAATTCGTTCCGCCATTACCCTGCGGGGCACCTTTCGCGTTGCGCCAGTTCACGCGCGGCGTAACGGAACAATCTACCTGATACCCCAGCTCAATCAGCAACTGGGCGTAACGGCTGTCGAATGCCCAGCGCCCGGCGCGATGGCTGAGCATTTTTGTCTGGAAAGTCTCTTCCAGTAAGCGGGTCATGAAGAGCACTTTCTCACGCATGACCTCGTCTGAAAACTCAATCAGATAAGGCTGCCAGCGCCAGTCATCACCGGTCAGATCGTGTTCCGGAGGGCTATTCCAGGCATGGAGATGCATTCCCACCTCACCCTGGCCGCGGGCTATGACCTCTTTCGCGAACTCAATGAATACCGGTTCGACTGCCATCTCGTAGTTGGTCAGCCAGACGGGCTTAAAGCCGAAGCGTTCACAAAGCGCCTGAAACCGCGCCAGGTAGCGCGCGTTTTCCGTTTTGATCACCCGGTGGTTCTGCCAGAGATTATCCCCTTCGGTATCGATCGTGATGATAAACGCTGGTTTTTTCATAATGAGCCCGCAAGACAAAATAGTTAGCGCTATGTTACGCACGCCCGAAAGCAGGAGTAAACCCTTCCAGGGAAATTCCTGACATTATGGAGAAAGAGTGCAAGTCGTTACCAGGTCTATTAGAATTGCCAATAGTACAACGCCGATAAGATGATGATGAATAACTTACCTGACACGCCTGATTTGCGCATTTTACTGATCAAACTTCGCCATCATGGTGACATGTTACTCACCACCCCCGTCATCAATTCATTACGCCAGAAATGGCCTGAAGCCCAAATCGACGTGCTTCTCTATGAAGAGACGCGAGACATGCTCGCCGCGCATCCGGCAATCGGGACGATCTATGGTATCGATCGTAAATGGAAGCAGCTGGGGACGCTGAAGCACCTGCAAAAAGAGTGGCAGTTGCTTCGTGCTTTACGTGCTCAGCATTATCATCTGGTGATCAATCTTGCCGATCAGTGGCGCAGCGCGATTGTTACCCGCTTCACCGGTGCACCGGTTCGGCTCGGGTTCGCTTTTAACAAGCGCAATAACGCCTTCTGGCGTTTTTGCCACAGTGAACTGGTCTCGGTCGCCAGCCATCAGTCGCTGCACACCGTTGAACAAAATCTCTCCATACTGTCAGCGCTGCCGGTAATGGCCAACCCTACCGTGACCATGGCTTACAGCGCGGATGACTGGCGGCATGCTCACCAAAAGCTGACGCAAAAGGGCGTGGGCGACCGCTACATCGTTATTCAACCCACTTCACGCTGGTTCTTTAAGTGCTGGGACGAAGGCAAAATGGCGCAAACTATCGCCGCGTTGCAGCAGGACGGCCACACTATCGTCCTCACGGCGGGACCGGACAAGAAAGAGCTGGCGATGATTGACCGCATTCTTGCCGCCTCCCCGCAGACGGGTGTTGTATCGCTGGCAGGGCAGTTAACCCTGCGCCAGCTGGCCTCGCTAATCGATCACGCGATCCTGTTCATTGGCGTTGACTCCGTACCCATGCACATGGCCGCCGCCCTTCAGACGCCCTGCGTGGCGCTGTTTGGCCCGTCAAAATTGACGTTCTGGTCGCCATGGCAGGTTAACGGAGAGGTCATCTGGGCAGGTAACTACGGCCCGCTTCCCAACCCTGACGCCATTGATACAAAAACGACGGAACGTTATCTCGACGCCATCCCCGTTGATGCTGTCATCTCCGCCGCAAGGAGATACCTGCAATGAAGCTTCATCGTCTGGCCATTGTGCGCCAAAAATATCGTCCGGATGGGGGAGCAGAACGTTTTGTCTCCAGGGCACTTACCGCGCTGAGCAATCAAAATCTTGAGCTCAACGTCATCACCCGCGAGTGGCAGGGCGAAAAGCAGGACGACTGGCATATTCATATTTGCGATCCCCGGAAGTGGGGCCGCATCAGCCGTGAGCGCGGCTTTGCACACGCCGCACGCGCGCTGTGGCAGCAACAGCAGTTTGATATTGTCCAGAGCCACGAACGTATTCCGGGCTGCGATATTTACCGCGCCGGGGATGGTGTACATCGACGCTGGCTGCTACAGCGTACGCGTATTCTTCCCGCCTGGCGCGCGAAGCTGCTTATGCACGATCGCTATCACCGCTACGTGATGCACGCAGAACGTGAAATGTACCAGGCTCCCGAGTTGAAAGCCGTTATCTGTAATGCGGAGATGATCAAGCGCGAAATCGTCGAAGACTTTGATATTGACGCAAAAAAGATACATGTGATTTATAATTCAATAGATTCCAGCCGCTTCGTTCCGGCAGAAGAGAGGCAACGCGCTGTACTGCGTCAGCAATTTGGCTTACCCGCTGATGCCGTCATTTTCTGCTTCGTGGGTTCAGGGTTTGAACGCAAGGGGCTGGCAAGCGCTATTCGGGCTATAGCAGGAACCTCGGCGTGGCTGGTTGTGGTCGGTCAGGATAAAGCGGAAAGCCGTTATCGCGACCTCGCCCGTTCATTAGGCTGTGAGGGGCAAATCCGTTTCCTGGGGATGCAAAAAGAGACGCTGCCATTTTATCAGCTTTCTGATGGTTTACTGCTGCCGACGCTGTATGATCCTTTCCCTAACGTCATACTTGAAGCAATGGCCTGTGGATTGCCCGTCATTACGTCAGAGAGTTGCGGTGGTTCAGAATTTATTGAGCAAGGCCAGAACGGGTTTTACTGTGATGCACTTGATATCCACACATTGAAGGAGGCCGTCATGTCCATCCCTTCACTGGAAAAAAATAACAATATGGGGCTTGCGGCGCGTGAACGCGTCAGAGAAGCAACCCCTGAAAAACTATCAAGTCAGCTTATTTCGCTTTATCAAAAATTACTGGATTAATAATGCGCATCCTAATGATTATTGATGGTTTACCCGGTGGAGGAGCCGAAAAAACGGTTCTCACCCTCTCCAGCGGACTGACAGAACTGGGGCATCAGGTCACCCTTTTCTCCTTACGGAAGGTGTGCGACTACGCCATTCCGGAAGGCATCGATTTTCAGGTTGTGCAGGATACCTGTAAAAAACCCTGGCGGAAGCTGACCGAGATCCCGCGTCGCGCCCGTTTGCTGGATCGCGCCATCGAGCAGGCAGAACGCAGCGGTAAATTTGACGTCGTGTTCTCACATCTGCATAAAACCGACCGTATCGTGGCGCACAGCCGCGTGCTGGATCGGGATAAGGTCTGGTTCTGCGTACACGGGATGTTCTCCTTCTCCTATTTGCGCCATCGCAGCGGGCTTTCTCGCTGGTTTAAGCATTATAAAATCCGTCATACCTATGAAAACCGCAACGTGGTGGCGGTATCCGGCGCCGTGCTGCACGATCTGTCTGAGGTACTCGCGATCCCCCTGCGGCGCAAAGCGGTTATCCATAACCCCTTTGATATCCCTGAAATTCAGCGTCTGGCGGAAGCGCCCTTTGAGATGCAGGGGCAGGATTACATTATCCACGTTGGCCGTTTTCATGAACATAAACGTCACGACCGGCTGCTGCGGGCGTTTGCGCTGAGCAAGATCGACGCATCGCTGGTGTTGATGGGCAAAGGTTCTGACGCGAAAATAAATCAGCTCAAACAGCTTGCCGCTAAGCTGGGAATTGAAAACAAGATCGTCTTCCGCCCGTTCGAAACCAACCCCTACCCGTGGATCAAAGGGGCACGCCTTTTAGTGTTAAGTTCCGACTGCGAAGGTTTTGGTAATGTACTGGTAGAGTCCATTATCTGTCAGACCCCACCGGTGAGTACAAACTGCCCTGGCGGCCCTGCTGAGATCCTTACTGGCCCCCTGGCGCGTGGTCTGACAGCGTTAACCGACGAATCACTGGCGAAAACACTGGCAGAACTGTATGCCTCTCCGCCGGTTGTTGATCGCGAAACGATCGCATCGTTCGGTATCAACGCCATTTGCCAGCAATACATTGCTTTGGTCGACAACCAAAAATAATCAGGTTTCATATGCAAAATTCAGCGCCTTTATTAAGCGTGGTGGTGGCCGTTTATAACGGTGAAGCTTTTCTCGATCAGTTCTTTACCTGCCTTGTAAATCAACACATCGACAGTATGGAAGTCATCATCGTGAATGACGGCTCCACTGACCGCTCGATGCAGATTGTCGAAAAATGGCGCGAAAAGCTGCCACAGATGCAGGTTATTGAACAACCTAATCAGGGCGTGTCCATCGCGCGTAATACTGGCCTGGCCGTTGCGACCGGGCAGTATCTCTCTTTCCCGGATATTGATGATGTCTTCAAACCCGGCATGTACCAGCGTCTGCTGGATATGGCCGTCACGCAGAACCTGGATGTCGCCACCTGCAATGGCAACTACGTCTGGGAAAATAACAAAAAACCGTCTCGCCCTATTTTCCCTGAAGATAAGCTCGCCTCAACGGGCGTCATGAATGGCGCGGCATGGTTAAAAAAGGCGCTGGATTCACGTAAGTTCCTGCATGTGACCTGGCTGAATATCTATCGTCACGATTTTATTCGTCAGCACGGCTTCCGTTTCGAGCCAGGCCTGCGCCATCAGGATATCCCGTGGACGACTGAGGTGCTGCTTGCCGCGGAACGCGTTCAATACACCAGCGAACGCTTTTACGACTACTACATTCACTCCGCCTCGGTATCGCACACCCCGGATAATGACGACACGCTGATTCGCTCTGCGCGCCATTATATGAAGATCCTGAAGATGCTTGATGCCATTAACCAGCGCTACCCGGATAAAGTGAAAAATATCCCGGCCTGTTACTGGCAAATCGCTAAAGAGGGTCTGGGAATTATTCATACCTTCGACAACATGAAGGATGAGGCGAAGAAATCAATGATAATCAAAGAGTTCTTCGACACCGGGATCTGGAAGCTCATCTGGAAAAGTGCCAAAAGCCCGCGTTTGCGCTGGCGCCTGGGCCGGCGCTACTTCCGTTTAAAACGGTATCTGGCATAAGAGATAGCTTTAGCACGCTTAAATGCTTAGAATTTCCCGGCCGAAACTAAAAAAACGGATAATCGCTTGGAATTGTTGTATACCGCCCTGCTCTACATCATTCAGCCACTGGTGTGGCTGCGACTGTTGCTTCGTAGCCGTAAAGCGCCTGCGTACCGTAAACGCTGGGCCGAACGTTATGGCTACTGCCGCAATAAAGTGGCGCCGGACGGTATTCTGCTGCATTCCGTGTCAGTCGGGGAAACGCTGGCCGCCATTCCACTGGTGCGTGCCCTGCGCCACCGTTATCCGTCACTGCCCATCACCGTCACCACGATGACGCCAACCGGCTCAGAGCGCGTGATGTCTGCCTTCGGTAAAGACGTGCATCACGTCTACCTGCCGTACGATCTCCCCTGCGCCATGAACCGTTTCCTGAATACCGTGCGCCCAAAACTGGTGATCGTCATGGAAACCGAACTGTGGCCGAATATGATTTCCGCCCTGCATGCCCGTAAAATTCCTTTGGTTATCGCCAACGCGCGTCTGTCGGAACGCTCGGCGAAAGGGTACGGCAAGCTGGGTAAATTTATGCGTCGCCTCCTCAGCAAAATCACGCTGATCGCCGCGCAGAACGAAGAAGATGCCGCGCGCTTTATCGCCCTCGGCCTGAAGCGCAACCAGCTTGCGGTCACGGGTAGCCTGAAGTTCGATATTTCCGTCACCCCTGAACTCGCCGCCCGTGCGGTAACACTGCGTCGTCAGTGGGCGCCGCGTCGCCAGGTCTGGATTGCCACCAGCACCCATGACGGCGAAGAAGCCATTATTCTTCAGGCTCACCGCCAGCTGCTGGAAAAATTCCCTGATTTACTGCTGATTCTGGTTCCTCGCCATCCTGAGCGTTTTAAAGATGCCCGCGAGATGGTGCAAAAAGGCGGTTTCAGCTTCACCCTGCGCAGCAGCGGCGAAATCCCCTCTGGCAGCACGCAGGTGGTGATTGGCGATACGATGGGCGAACTGATGCTGCTGTACGGGATCGCCGATCTTGCTTTCGTTGGCGGAAGCCTGGTGGAGCGCGGTGGTCATAACCCGCTGGAGCCAGCAGCCCACGCCATTCCCGTGCTGATGGGGCCACACACGTTTAACTTCAAAGATATCTGCGCGAAATTGCAGCAAGCCGATGGCTTAATCACCGTGACCGACGCGGATTCGGTGGTCAAAGAGGTCTCTACCCTTCTGACTGACGAAGATTACCGCCTGTGGTACGGTCGTCACGCCGTTGAAGTCCTGCATCAGAACCAGGGGGCGCTGACCCGTCTGCTGCAACTTCTGCAACCTTACCTGCCGCAGCGGAGCCACTAATGTCAACGCGTCTGTCGGTCGTGATGATCGCCAAAAACGCCGCCGACCTGCTTTCGGATTGCCTGGCCTCTGTTGCCTGGGCTGACGAAATCGTCATTCTCGACTCCGGAAGTACGGACAACACGGCGGACGTTGCCCGTGCAGCCGGGGCAAAAGTCTTTACCGACACCGACTGGCAGGGCTACGGTATTCAGCGCCAGCGTGCGCAGGGTTACGCCACGGGCGATTACGTGTTGATGATCGACACCGATGAGCGCGTCACCCCGGAACTCCGACAGGCCATTCAAACGGTGCTTGCCGCGCCACAACCCGGCGCGGTCTACAGTATCGCGCGTCGTAACTATTTCCTGGGCCGCTTTATGCGCCACAGCGGCTGGTACCCCGACCGCGTGATGCGCCTCTATGCGCGCGAGCGTTATCAGTACAACGACAACCTGGTCCATGAATCTCTGGCCTGCGATGGCGCTCAGGTCATCCCCCTGACGGGCGATCTGCTTCATCTAACCTGCCGCGATTTCGTCAGCTTCCAGCGTAAACAGCTGAACTATGCCACCGCCTGGGCGCAGGAGCGGCATGCGCGCGGCAAGAAGGCCACGCTGACCGGCATCTTCACCCACACGCTGGGCGCGTTTCTGAAAACGCTGCTGCTGCGTGGCGGCGTGCTGGACGGCAAACAGGGCTGGTTACTGGCCGTAGTGAATGCCCAGTATACTTTCAACAAATACACCGAGCTGTGGGCGCTGAACCGCGGCTACTCAGAGAAAACGTGAGCCATGAGCACAAAAGGCGATTTATCCGGGTACTTTCGATCCCATTACCAATGGTCATATCGATATCGTGACGCGCGCCACGCAGATGTTCGATCACGTTATTCTGGCGATTGCCGCCAGCCCCAGTAAAAAAACCGATGTTTACCCTGGAAGAGCGTGTGGCACTGGCACAGCAGGCAACCGCGCATCTGGGGAACGTGGAAGTGGTCGGGTTTAGTGATTTGATGGCGAACTTCGCCCGTAATCAACACGCTACGGTGCTGATTCGTGGCCTGCGTGCGGTGGCAGATTTTGAATATGAAATGCAGCTGGCGCATATGAATCGCCACTTAATGCCGGAACTGGAAAGTGTGTTTCTGATGCCGTCGAAAGAGTGGTCGTTTATCTCTTCATCGTTGGTGAAAGAGGTGGCGCGCCATCAGGGCGATGTCACCCATTTCCTGCCGGAGAATGTCCATCAGGCGCTGATGGCGAAGTTAGCGTAGCGTTTATGCCGGATGGTATGCCATCCGGCGCGCATGAATTACTTCTGGCACTGCCGACAATAAAACGTTGCCCGCTGCGCATGTTTAGTCGCCACAATCGGCGTACCGCACACCCGACACGGCTCACCTTTTCGCCCGTAAACCTGCAATTCCTGAGCGAAATAGCCCGGTTTACCATCACTTTGCAGAAAATCTTTCAGCGTTGTACCACCCTGCTCAATCGAACGCAGCAACACCGCTTTAATCACCCGAGCTAACAATTCACACTCTGCCAGCGACAGTGATGACGCCAGCCGATCCGGATGGATCCCCGCCGCAAACAGTGATTCGCTGGCATAGATATTCCCTACCCCTACCACCAGCTTGTTATCCATCAGCCACGGTTTAATCGCCGTTTTTTTCTTCGCGCACTTCTGATGCAGATACTCACCATTGAAATCGTCGCTAAGCGGCTCCGGTCCAAGATGGGTCAGCACATTATGCCCTTCCAGCTCTTTGGTCCACAGCCAGGCACCAAAGCGGCGCGGATCGGTGTAGCGCAGCACTTTGCCGTTGCTCATCACCAAATCCACATGGTCATGCTTTTCAGGGGGAAGTTCTTCTGGAAGGATGCGCAGGCTGCCAGACATCCCTAAATGAATGATAATCCAGCCCTCAGGCAGCTCCAGCAGCAGATATTTAGCCCGCCGCTGCACGCTAAGCACTGGTTGGTCGCTTAAACGGTAGATCTCTTCTGAAACCGGCCAGCGCAAGCGTCCGTTGCGCACCACTGCATGAAGAATGGTTGCACCAACGAGATGCGGTTCTATGCCGCGGCGGCTGGTTTCAACTTCGGGTAATTCAGGCATAGCATCTCCAGGAATGAACAGATGCAATCAATATGGGGGTAAGCAGATAACAAAAAACCCCGCCGGAGCGAGGTTTTTCGTTACATCAAAGCGAGAATTATTTGATTTTCGCTTCTTTGTAGATCACGTGCTGGCGAACAACTGGATCGAATTTTTTCAGTTCCAGTTTTTCCGGCTTAGTACGTTTGTTCTTCGTAGTGGTATAGAAGTGACCAGTACCAGCAGAAGAAACCAGCTTGATTTTCTCACGAATACCTTTAGCCATGATTTATTTCCTCTAAGTACTTAGTACTTTTCGCCACGGGCACGCAGTTCAGCCAGAACTGTATCGATGCCTTTTTTATCGATTACACGCATACCTTTAGCAGATACGCGCAGGGTGACAAAACGCTTCTCGCTCTCAACCCAGAAACGGTGAGAGTGCAGGTTCGGCAGGAAACGGCGTTTAGTCGCGTTCAGTGCGTGGGAACGGTTGTTACCGGTCACCGGACGCTTGCCAGTAACTTGGCAGACTCGGGACATGTCTATTCTCCAAAAATCAAATTAGCTCGAGCTTCGTATGGGGTATTGGCGCCTCGTCAGGCTTTACAGCCCGGTCATCGCAGTTCTATGTGAACTCTCGATTGCCAGGCCCAAATGCCAAACCCGAGATTCTCAAAGGTGGCGTAGTATACGCTGACTCAGCGATGTGCTCAAGTCCCGAACAGACAAAGATCCCGAAGGATCGCGCATAGCGGGTTAAATCCAGCCGCGTTCGGCAAAAGAAACATACTCTCCACGCCCAATCACGATATGGTCGAGCACGCGTAAATCCATGAACTGACAACTCTTTATTATCCGTTCAGTAATGAGTTTATCCGCTTTACTGGGTTCAGCACAACCCGAAGGATGATTATGTGCAAGGATCAGCGCCGAGGCGTTTATTTTTATCGCTTCGCGGATAATTTCCCGAGGATGGACTTCAACATGGTTTAGCGTGCCGGAAAAAAGACGGCTATGCGTTATAACCCGGTGTTGGGAGTCGAGAAAGATCACCATAAAGATCTCCCGCTCCTCACCCGTGAGCTGGCTTTGTAAAAATTCCCGCGTCATCTCCGGGCTGAGTAAAGGGCTTTCTTCACGCATCCGCACGTTGTAGTAACGTCGCGCCAGTTCAGCAATCCCCTTTAACTGGGCAAATTTCGCTACGCCAATTCCATGAACACCACTAAATTGTTCATATTCAGAGGTTAACAAGCCATAAAGAGAGCCGAAATTCTCCAGCATCTCTTTTGCCAGGGTTAATACATCTTTACCGCGCGTTCCGGTACGCAGAAATAGCGCCAGCAGCTCGACATCCGTTAAGGCGCTAATACCAAACTTCAGCATTTTTTCGCGCGGCATCAACAGCTGTGCATTGTTTTTCACCTTCACCTCCTTTGTGGTGCTCGCATCCTGTCATAGTCGTTCCGTTAAATCGACGGCCAGTTTTCAATCCTGGAAAGAGCCTCGCAAAGTGAATCTCAGGTGAAGGCACGACAACAAAAGTATTGTGATAAAATCGCCAACTTCTGGTGTCACCCAACAGGAAAAATCATCATGAGCCTGGCCGGTAAAAAAATCGTTCTCGGCGTTAGCGGCGGTATTGCTGCCTATAAAACCCCTGAACTGGTGCGTCGTTTGCGCGATCGCGGGGCCGACGTCCGCGTAGCCATGACCGAAGCGGCAAAAGCCTTTATCACCCCACTTAGCTTGCAGGCGGTTTCTGGTTATCCCGTTTCCGACAGTCTGCTGGACCCGGCAGCCGAAGCCGCTATGGGCCATATTGAGCTGGGTAAATGGGCTGATTTAGTGATTCTCGCCCCTGCCACGGCAGATTTGATTGCCCGTGTTGCTGCCGGAATGGCGAATGACCTGGTATCGACGATTTGTCTGGCTACACCTGCGCCTGTAGCCGTGCTCCCCGCCATGAACCAGCAGATGTACCGTGCCGCTGCCACGCAGCATAATTTAGAGGTGCTTGCTTCCCGTGGTTTGCTGATCTGGGGGCCAGACAGTGGCAGTCAGGCTTGTGGTGATATCGGCCCAGGGCGAATGCTCGATCCATTAACCATTGTGGATATGGCGGTAGCGCATTTTTCGCCCGTCAACGACCTGAAACATCTGAACATTATGATTACCGCCGGCCCGACGCGTGAACCGCTCGATCCGGTGCGTTATATCTCTAATCACAGCTCCGGCAAGATGGGTTTTGCTATCGCCGCCGCCGCTGCCCGTCGTGGCGCGAACGTCACGCTGGTATCAGGTCCGGTTTCACTACCGACGCCACCGTTTGTTAAACGTGTTGATGTGATGACCGCGCTGGAAATGGAAGCCGCCGTGAATGCTTCTGTACAGCAGCAAAATATTTTTATCGGTTGCGCCGCCGTGGCGGATTATCGCGCAGCTACCGTGGCCCCAGAAAAAATCAAAAAGCAGGCCACGCAGGGTGATGAATTAACAATAAAAATGGTTAAAAACCCCGATATCGTCGCAGGCGTTGCCGCACTAAAAGACCATCGACCCTACGTCGTTGGATTTGCCGCCGAAACAAATAATGTGGAAGAATACGCCCGGCAAAAACGTATCCGTAAAAACCTTGATCTGATCTGCGCGAACGATGTTTCCCAGCCAACTCAAGGATTTAACAGCGACAACAACGCATTACACCTTTTCTGGCAGGACGGAGATAAAGTCTTACCGCTTGAGCGCAAAGAGCTCCTTGGCCAATTATTACTCGACGAGATCGTGACCCGTTATGATGAAAAAAATCGACGTTAAGATTCTGGACCCGCGCGTTGGGAAGGAATTTCCGCTCCCGACTTATGCCACCTCTGGCTCTGCCGGACTTGACCTGCGTGCCTGTCTCGACGACGCCGTAGAACTGGCTCCGGGTGACACTACGCTGGTTCCGACCGGGCTGGCGATTCATATTGCCGATCCTTCACTGGCGGCAATGATGCTGCCGCGCTCCGGATTGGGACATAAGCACGGTATCGTGCTTGGTAACCTGGTAGGATTGATCGATTCTGACTATCAGGGCCAGTTGATGATTTCCGTTTGGAACCGTGGTCAGGACAGCTTCACCATTCAACCTGGCGAACGCATCGCCCAGATGATTTTTGTTCCGGTAGTACAGGCTGAATTTAATCTGGTGGAAGATTTCGACGCCACCGACCGCGGTGAAGGCGGCTTTGGTCACTCTGGTCGTCAGTAACACATACGCATCCGAATAACGTCATAACATAGCCGCAAACATTTCGTTTGCGGTCATAGCGTGGGTGCCGCCTGGCAAGTGCTTATTTTCAGGGGTATTTTGTAACATGGCAGAAAAACAAACTGCGAAAAGGAACCGTCGCGAGGAAATACTTCAGTCTCTGGCGCTGATGCTGGAATCCAGCGATGGAAGCCAACGTATCACGACGGCAAAACTGGCCGCCTCTGTCGGCGTTTCCGAAGCGGCACTGTATCGCCACTTCCCCAGTAAGACCCGCATGTTCGATAGCCTGATTGAGTTTATCGAAGATAGCCTGATTACTCGCATCAACCTGATTCTGAAAGATGAGAAAGACACCACAGCGCGCCTGCGTCTGATTGTGTTGCTGCTTCTCGGTTTTGGTGAGCGTAATCCTGGCCTGACCCGCATCCTCACTGGTCATGCGCTGATGTTTGAACAGGATCGCCTGCAAGGGCGTATCAACCAGCTGTTCGAGCGTATTGAAGCGCAGCTGCGTCAGGTATTGCGTGAAAAGAGAATGCGTGAGGGTGAAGGTTACACCACCGATGAAACCCTGCTGGCAAGCCAGATCCTGGCCTTCTGTGAAGGTATGCTGTCACGTTTTGTCCGCAGCGAATTTAAATACCGCCCGACGGATGATTTTGACGCCCGCTGGCCGCTAATTGCCGCGCAGTTGCAGTAATATGACGCCGGATGACTTTTCATCCGGCGAGTTTCTTTAAACGCCAAACTCTTCGCGATAGGCCTTAACCGCCGCCAGATGTTCCGCCATTTCCGGCTTCTCTTCCAGATAGGCAATCAGATCTTTCAGGGTGATGATAGAGATCACTTTGCAGTTGTAATCACGCTCAACTTCCTGAATCGCCGAAATCTCGCCGCGCCCCCGTTCCTGACGATCAAGCGAAATCAATACGCCAGCAAGCGTCGCGCCATTAGCCTGAATAATCTCCATCGATTCGCGAATCGCCGTTCCGGCGGTGATCACATCATCTACCAGCATTACGCGTCCTTGTAACGCGCTACCAACCAGATTGCCGCCTTCACCGTGGTCTTTTGCCTCTTTGCGGTTAAAGCAGTACGGCAGGTCCAAGTCATGATGCTCCGCCAACGCCACGGCGGTTGTGGTGGCAATCGGGATCCCTTTGTAAGCAGGGCCAAACAGCAGATCGAACTCAATGCCGGAATCCACCAACGCTTCAGCGTAAAAACGGCCTAACAGTGCCAGATCGCGCCCGGTATTAAACAGCCCGGCGTTGAAGAAATAGGGGCTTTTGCGCCCGGATTTCAGCGTAAACTCGCCAAACTTTAACACCTGCTTGCTAAGCGCAAATTCAATAAACTGGCGCTGATATGGTTTCATGCCTTCGCTCCTCATCTTACTTTTCTACAGACAAAAAAAAGGCGACTCATCAGTCGCCTTAAAAATCAGTTTGCCAGCGCCGCCTTCTGCGTCGCTACAATGGATTCGATTCCCCCTCGGGCCAGCGCCAACAAGGTGAGTAGCTCTTCATGGGTGAACGGCTCGCCTTCTGCCGTCCCCTGCACTTCAATGATGCGCCCGTCTTCGGTCATCACTACGTTCATGTCGGTCTCTGCGGCTGAGTCTTCAACGTATTCCAGATCGCAAATTGCTTCACCGTTTACAATACCGACAGAAACTGCGGCTACCATCCCTTTCATCGGGTTGGTTTTCAGCTTGCCGTTTTCCACCAGCTTCTGTAGCGCATCTGCCAGCGCCACGCAGGCACCCGTAATCGACGCGGTACGCGTGCCACCATCAGCCTGAAGCACGTCGCAGTCCAGCGTAATGGTGAACTCACCCAGCGCTTTCAAATCTACTGCCGCGCGAAGAGCACGGGCGATCAGACGCTGGATTTCCATTGTGCGTCCACCCTGCTTACCTTTCGCCGCTTCACGAGCGTTACGGGTGTGGGTAGAACGTGGCAGCATGCCGTACTCTGCGGTGATCCAGCCCTGGCCCTGACCTTTCAGGAAGCGCGGCACGCCTTCTTCAATAGAGGCGGTACACAACACTTTGGTATCGCCAAATTCGACCAGCACCGAGCCTTCTGCATGTTTTGTATAGTTACGAGTCAGGGTAACGGGACGCACCTGATTATTGCTACGGCCTGCTGGACGCATATTGAAATCTCCGGCTTGAAACAAATGTGGCTGCGCATTATACGGACTTCCGGCGGTTATTCCTATCCTGACAAGGCATCGATGGCTATAATCCTTCCACCTCTCCTTTTATAAACAGGAACGTCTATGATCCGCAGTATGACCGCCTACGCCCGGCGTGAAATCAAGGGTGAATGGGGGAGCGCAACCTGGGAAATGCGCTCGGTAAACCAGCGTTATCTGGAAACTTACTTTCGTCTGCCGGAGCAGTTCCGTAGCCTTGAACCTGTCGTTCGCGAGCGTATTCGTTCTCGCCTGACGCGCGGTAAAGTGGAATGTACCCTGCGCTATGAGCCAGATGTTAGCGCACAAGGTGAGCTGATCCTCAATGAAAAACTGGCTAAACAGCTGGTAACTGCCGCGAACTGGGTAAAAATGCAGAGTGACGAAGGGGAAATCAACCCGGTTGATATTCTGCGCTGGCCGGGCGTGATGGCAGCCCAGGAGCAGGATCTCGACGCCATTGCCGCTGAAATTCTCGCGGCGCTGGATGGTACGCTGGACGACTTTATTGTCGCGCGCGAAACCGAAGGTCAGGCACTGAAAGCATTGATCGAGCAGCGTCTGGAAGGCGTCACCGCCGAAGTGGTCAAAGTCCGCGCCCATATGCCGGAAATCCTGCAATGGCAGCGTGAGCGTCTGGTCGCGAAGCTGGAAGATGCTCAGGTTCAGTTGGAAAACAACCGTCTGGAGCAGGAGTTGGTTCTGCTGGCACAACGAATTGACGTTGCCGAAGAACTGGACCGCCTGGAAGCGCATGTCAAAGAGACCTACAACATTCTGAAGAAAAAAGAAGCCGTTGGTCGTCGTCTGGACTTTATGATGCAGGAATTCAACCGCGAGTCGAACACTCTTGCGTCGAAATCTATCAATGCCGAAGTGACAAACTCCGCCATCGAGCTGAAAGTGTTGATTGAGCAGATGCGCGAGCAGATTCAGAATATTGAGTAATCTCCTTTCAGGGTGGTGTTGCCTCGCACACCACCCATTACTTTTTCTAATCCTTATTTAGTCTTACTTTCTTTTCCTCCCGCCTTATCACAAGCCCGCCAGGCATGCGTTGATAAATTTCTGTAGGGCAAACCCCCTCGCCTTAGAAAATCTCAATCGTGATCTTCCGCACAAATCGCTAATCTCCTCCTCTTCATTCCGGAGGGTTTATGCTGCTTCACATTCTCTATCTTATTGGCATTACCGCAGAAGCCATGACCGGCGCGCTCGCTGCCGGACGTCGCCGTATGGACACCTTCGGCGTGATTATTATTGCCACGGCCACCGCGCTCGGCGGCGGGTCCGTGCGCGATATCCTGCTTGGCCATTATCCGCTCGGCTGGGTAAAAAACCCTGAGTACGTCATTATCGTGGCAACGGCAGCCGTGCTAACCACGATTGTGGCCCCGGTGATGCCTCATCTGCGCCGCGTGTTCCTGGTGCTGGATGCGCTTGGGCTGATTGTTTTTTCCATCATTGGCGCACAAATCGCTCTCGATATGGGTGAAGGCCCGGTTATCGCCACCATTGCTGCCGTGATCACGGGCGTGTTTGGCGGGGTGCTGCGGGATATGTTCTGCAAGCGTATCCCGCTGGTTTTCCAGAAGGAACTGTATGCCGGCATCTCCTTTGCCGCGGCAGTGCTTTATGTCGCCTTGCAGCACTATGTCACCAGCCACGATGTGGTTGTTATCTCCACCCTGCTGTTTGGCTTCACCGCGCGTATGCTGGCATTGCGCCTTAAGCTGGGCCTTCCCGTTTTTCATTACAAACACAATGCGCATTAATGTCAGAACGGGCAGGCGCCGGATAATCAATTACTCGAGTAGTTGTAACCGTAGTGATGATAGCCGTAGCCGTAAGCGTTGCTTGCCCGCTTAACGACGCCGTTGAGAATCACCCCTTTGGTATTGACGCCACTCTGCTCCAGACGCTGTACACAGACCAGCATCTCCTTCACGCTGTTCATCCCGAAGCGGGCGACCAGCAGCGTGGTGCCTGCGCGACGACCGACAACAGCCGCGTCGGTGACCGCCAGGATCGGTGGCGTATCGATAATCACCAGATCGTAGCGTTCATTCGCCCAGTCCAGAAGCTGCTGGAAACGCGTATGCATCAGAAGCTCCGCCGGATTAGGGGGGATCTGCCCGCGCACGATGGTATCGAACCCGCCTTTATCGAAGGTCTGAACGCCCAGGGTATATTCCGCCTTACCGGACAACATCTCCGATAAGCCGCAGGTATTGTCGAGCTTAAACAGATCATGGGCATACCCGCGACGCATATCCGCATCAATATAGAGCACTTTCTGTCCCGCCTGCGCCACGACGGCCGCCAGGGTACTGCTGACAAAGGTTTTACCGCTGTCAGGCGTGGCGCCAGAGATCATCAGTATATTGTTCGCTGACTCCATCATCGCAAAATGCAGACTGGTGCGCAGGCCGCGAATCGCCTCCACGGAGAGATCGACCGGGTTATCCGCCGCCAGGAAGGGGATATGTTTGGTCTTATGGCGCAGCCCTGGGGACATAAAGTCTTTTTTGCGCAAACGCATCTTTTTAGCCAGCCATTCCGACAGCGGTACGGTGGCATAGACGTTAATCCCGTGCTCCTCCAGCTGCTCCGGCGTTTCAATGCCCATACGCAGCATACTGCGCGCCAGGATCCAGCCCACAGAGACGAACAGACCCAGGAGAACCCCCAGAACGACGACCAGCGCTTTTTTCGGCTTGACTGGCTGCGGCCGGGTCACGGCCGGATCGATAATGCGGACGTTACCAATTGCGCTCGACCGGGCGATGCTCAGCTCCTGTTCGCGGTTAAGCAGCTGCTGGTAGATAACGCGTCCCGACTCCACATCACGGCTCAGGCGCAACACCTCCTGCTGGGTTGATGGCATGGACGATACCCGTTTATTCAGGCGGTTTTTTTCCTGCTCCAGCGTCTGGCGTTTCTCAATCAGCGCCCGGTAGGTGGGGTGATCTTTTTTGTAGAGCTGCGAAATTTCCGCTTCCCGGAAGGTCAGTTCATTGAGCTGATTGTCCGCATTTACAATCTGCTCCAGCACCGCTTTTGCCTCCAGGTTCAGGTCAACGGAGTCATTTTGCTGGCGATAGCGGTTGAGCTTCTCCTCGGCCTGGTCCAGCTCGCTGCGCACCTGCGGAAGCTGCTGCTTCAAAAATTGCAGGCTTTTCGCATCCTGCGCCGCCTGGCGAGCCACGTTCTGTTGTAAATAGTTATCGGCGATGCAGTTAAGCACGCGCGCCATCTCATCGGGATCTTCCCCCGTGATGGTCAGGCCAAGCATCCCACTGTCCTTGCTGCGCTCGCTCACGGAAAAACGCAGCTGTAGCGCGTCAATGGCCTCCAGCTCGCTCAGCTGTGTAATCGTAAATTGCGTACCCGGCTTCGCCTGGATAGCGGCAATGGTAATGGCGATATTCGCCGCGCTCAGCGGCTGTCCCACGACGCCCTGTAACGTCACGTTATCGCCTTCCAGCTGATAGTGGCCCTTCTCGCCGACGGTCAGCGTCAGCTTTTGCGCCCGACCCGCGACAGGGGGAAGATTGAGCATACGGATATCGACGATGCCAGGCTGTTGGCCGGTGAGTCGCGCCCAGCCGCGTCCGACAAGGGGAAAATAGTTTTCACTTATCTGCGTGCGCAGGTTCAGGTCATCAATCGTTTTACCGAGGATCATGCGCGACTGGAGAAGCTGAAGCTCCGGCGCCGACTCTGGCGAGGAGTCAGGGATGAACTCGCTAAGGTTACTGAGTAGCGCGTTGCCCTGCTTCTGCTCCACCTGTATCAGCGCATCGGCCTGATAAACCGGTGTGGCAAAGAGCGCATAAAGCAGTGCCGCCAGCGTGAACAGCGCGGTAAGGATGAGAATAAATTTTCGGTGGTCGAGCAGCTCACCCAACAGGCGCACCAGATCGATCTCGTTATTCGCGGCAGACGCATCATGGGCGTGAAGGTTATTTGTTGACATAAAACGTAACTATCCCGTGTGATTAACTGAGCCGTTTCGCCCATTCCAGACTGGCCTGCTCCAGCAGCCCATAAACATATTCAAATGCGTCCCGGTTTTTACGGTAGGGGTCCGGGATCTCTTTTCTGCCCGTCCAGTGACCAAAGAGCATCATTTTGCCGCGCGCCTCCGGTGCGATAGCCGTGACCTGCTCGATATGTTCCAGCTCCATCGCCAGAATCAGATCGTAGTCGCGCACCATGGCGGGGGTGAGCCTGCGCGCCACGTGGCCCTCAAGCAGGGTGCCGCGTTCGGCGGCGATCTCTGTCGCCTGTGAATCGGCGGTGCGCCCTTCCAGGCCACACGTTCCCGCTGAATCGACCCGGGTGGCGGGAAGCAGCCGACGCAGCAGCCGTTCCCCAATGGGAGAGCGGCAGATATTGCCGGTACAGATCACCAGGATGGCGTTAAACGTTAGTTTGGCCATGTTCTGATATATCTCCCTGTTTCAGTCAGGTCATGTACGCCGGTAATGGTCGGCACAAGCTGAGAGATCACGCGGTTCCAGCGCACCAGCGGCGCGGTGGTGACATAGACGATGTCGTAAGGCTCAAGCTGAAATTCGGTGCTCAACACCATCGCGGTGGCATCCCGGGCGTTAAGCTGGTAGACGTTGGCGATTTTGCCGTTCTGCTTGCCCTGCAACGGACGAATCACAAAGATCCCCGTGGCGTCGGCCATATCCTGATTTACGCCCTGCGCATTACCCAGCGCTTCCGCCAGCGTCATGCCGCTACGGTCCATCTTCAGGGTGCTCTGTTTACCCACCTCGCCCATGACAAACACTTTCAGGTCGTCATTACGGGGAATGAAGAGAATATCGCCCGGATAGAGGAGTTTGTTCTGGGTGAGATCGCCGCGCTGCATCAGCGCGTAGAGAGAAATGTGCGTGTCCTGGCCGTTATGGGTCAGCACCACGTGGCGCCAGTCCGCCTCCGATGTCAGGCCGCCTGCCGCATTGATCGCATCCATTATGGTCAGCGGAATGTTGGTGATGGGCTGCTGGCCCGACTTGGCCACTTCGCCCGTCACGTAGGCTTTTTGCGAGCGGAACGCCGCGACGCTGACATCCACCTGCGGGCTCTCAATCACCGAGTCCAGCCGGGCGGCGATCTCATCGCGCACCTGGGCCAGCGTTTTGCCGACGACGCGGATTTTGCCGATATAGGGGTAGAAGATCGTGCCATCGGCATTCACCCAGTTGCCCGTATCGCTGGCGCTACGGTACTGACCTGCGGGGGTGGTCAGCTCCGGGTGGTCCCAGACGGTAACCATCAGCACGTCGCCGACGCCGATGCGATATTGGTAGTTCTGAAGCTGGCGATCCAGTTCAGGATTCGCGCGGGAGTCGACTTTGCCAGGCAGCAACTGCTCCACCAGCCCCGGCGTGAGCGGATAGACGTTGACCATCTTATTCAGATCGTAATTGCTGTCAGGCAGATCGATAATATCTTTGCCCTGGGTGCTAAGTCCCTGGCCCGGTACGATAGTACAACCGCTTAACGCCATCATAGCCAACGCAAGCACGGAAAATTTAACGTTTTTCATTCAGGAAAATCATCTGGTTAAGTAATGCCTGTTTCATCCGGTACTACTGCCCTACCGGGGTTTCGCGTTCTGACGTCATGTCATAGAGCTGATATTTACGGCCTAACATCTGGCCGCCATCACGCGTGAGAGGCGTCCACGAGACCACCGCCCGGTTGCGATTTGGGCCGATCGTCATCAGATCAAGCGGGATCGAGATGTAGAAGCCTTTGCTAAAGCCACCTTCGCCATAATCCTCTTTCGAGACGTTGGTCAGAGCCGCCCAGACGCCTACCGTCACGCCGCTGTCGAATCGCTTCGCGACGTCGAGGGTGGCGCCTTTATCCTTCGCCAGGTACTGCCCGACGCTCAGCTTCATCAGCACGCTGTTGAGCTTCGACGGGTTCCAGTAGGCGGTGATAAATCCGGTTGGCGCGCTGTAGTCGGTGAAGCGCATCATGTCGTCCCAGTCGCGCTGCTTGACGTAGTTCGCATCCACGCCCAGCGCCCAGTCGCTATCCAGCGGGCGCCAGAGCGCCTCTGCTCCCACGCCGCCGTACATGGTTTCGAGGTAGCCGCCATAAATCTGGGCATAGAAGCCGTGCCCCAGCGCATCGACATAGTTGGCCTGTAAGTTGTTGATGTAGACGTCATTGCTGACATAATCGCGAATATGGGTTCTGACGCGCGGCAGGCTGGAGTCAGCGGGAAGCAGCGAGGATTTGAACTTGTCGTAGTTGTTATAGAGGTTGGCGAACACGCCGCCGTCGAGCAGCAGACGATCGGTCAGCCAGTAGCTGGCGCTGGCCATCACCCCCACCTGGAACATATAGAAATCTTCCGGACCGCCCAGCGACTGCGCCAGCGTCGGTTTGACGCTGTAGCTGAAGCGATCGGCGCGAATACGGTAGCCGCGCCCGAACGCTGTGGTATCCACAGGCTCGACGCGCTGCTGCCTGAGCGCCTCCTCCTGGCCGAGCGGCTGTCCCGCCAGCTGTTTGCGCAGGCTGGTGACATCGGTTTGCGTCGTGACCAGCGGCAGATGGTCACGCCGCTGGGTGATAGCGATCGTGTCGACCCCGTCGGGCAGGTTATTGATCAGAATACGGTTGGCGCGATCCACCGCTTCGCGCGGATCGCGATAGCGATACTGTTCGCCGGTCATGTATAAGGTATTGCCGTGCTGAAGGATCTCCGGCGCATCGAAGCCTGCGTTGTACTTAAGCGCGGTGAGCTGGTTTGCCGCCGAGGTATAGTCCAGCGTCTCGCCTGCCGGTGCCGGTTGCCAGGCCGGTTTCGGGTTATCACGCAGCGCGGGGCGCAGATCGTTAAAATTGGTCCGCAGGGTGAAGCCAAACATCAGCGTATTGCCGCGCTCGTAGCTGAGGTTGAGATCGGCCCAGTCGGCAACGCGATAGACCGCCCCCACGTTGATATGGCTCGACTGCTTAATGGAGCCGGCAAAATCATCGGCATAATTGTTGCCGTCATACTCGAGCTTCAGGCGCAGGGGCTGCCAGGGCGTCTGATACTGGAGGCCGCCAAAAAGCGACGCCGGACCACGAAACATATCGCTAAAGCTGATATCCCCGGCATCATGTGATTCGCCGCGGGTGCAATACTTATTGTTGTCGTGGCACAGCGGGTTACCCACGTTGTCGCTATTACCGGGATATCCCCAGGCTATTCCAAAGGTAAAATCGACCGGTCCGGCCATTTTACTGGCAACCAGATATTCACCGTCGAACAGGCCGGTGCCCGCAATATCGCGCTTGCCGAGCGCCACCTGCGGCAGGCTATAGTCCTCTTCCCACAGACGAACCTTAAAATCGAACGACTTATCCTTGTAGCTTTGATCGCCGCTGAAATCCTCGTCGCTGCTGTATTTGCGGGTGCGGACGTCGGTATAACGAATCGTCCCTTCCAGCCACGGAAAGAGCACGACCGAAGAGGAGTAAAAACGATACTGGTTGTTATCGCGGTAGTTGACGCTGAATTCCCCTTCCCGGCCAAAGCGCGCGTCGGGCATTTGCATCAGGCCGGTGCCGCCAAAGTCGGACTGTGAAGGTCCGGTCGGATCGGGCCAGGTACGCAGCTCCGCGTGGCAGGCAGAAGAGATAGCCAGAGCAAGGCCGCTCAGTAAAAAAAGTTTGTTCATCAGTCAGGTATCCGCCGCGTCAGGAGCGCAACGATTTGCTCATTCAGACCGGTAAAATCGTCCGGCACCGCCCGGGGATCAAACCCCACCCACAGAACAGCGCCCGGCTCTGCTTCAATATGGCGTGCGTTCCAGTACGCCACCGGCGCAACAACCGTACTGCCGTCAGGATCGATAACGGTCACGTTATTCCTGTCGGCGCCAGCCAGCCGCAGCTGCCCCTGTAAGTAATCCCTGATGCTTGCGCCCGGTCGCCAGGCCAGTTTCCCCGGTGTGGCGACCGCCCCCATCAGCGTGACGGTGCGGGGCGCAGGCGAGAGCCACAGATCGTAACGGCCCTCAAGGGAACGATCGCCGCGGGCGTCGGTACGCACGGCGTCTGGATCGAGGCTGACAAACTGCCGCCCGACGATCCGCAGGGAGCGGAGCTGTGTAGCGACAGCGCGAATGGTCGCGATCTGCTCGTCATCGGCACGATTCTGCCAGGCTGAAAGCGACGCCAGCACCTGCTGTTGCGTCTGTTGCGCTCGCCGCGTGGCGGAAGGGGTTGCGATGACAGCGCCCTGCCACCAGACGTTGTTCAGCTGCGGCTGGGTGACCAGCCGGGAGAGCGTATCGGCCTGTCCAGCAGACCACGTTTTGCCCGGCTGATGCACGGTAACGACACTTGCGCATAAGGCGGGCAGGCTGAAGAGAGATAGCCCTACGCCAGGTAACCATTTTCTGAGTCTGTTCATGGGGCGGGCTTCAACATCGTCATGGCGAGAGGGAATACGCCCGCGCCGAGCATCTGTTCGCTCTGGCGTACCTGGCCGGTGGCGGAATCAATCCAGAAGGTGTTATGCCAGCGACGATCGAGGCCGTCGGCCTGCACCGTCTCCTGCCAGACCTGACAACGTAGCGTGTTTCCGGCAAGGGTCAGGTTTTCCGTCCCGCTCAGGAAGAAGCGCGAGGTCAGGTGTGCGGAGCGATACCGCCCCTCTTCCTGCCAGCGCACATCACGCGACCACTGGCTGCCGTCGCGGAGCTGCGGCGTGTGGCGCAGCGGATCGTGCTCAAGGTTGGTTACCTCAAGCAGGTTATAAGGGAGCTTGAGCGTGTGGATAAGGCGACCGTTATGCGTGACGATCATCGCATTATCCTGCGATAACCACTTACTGTTTCCCTGTTCGATGTATCCGAGAACCACCAGGATCCTCGGGCCATTATCCAGACGCAGGAACATGGTTGAGTATGGGAGCGCCTGAATCTGCCCGTCCGTTACCGTCACATCCTGGCGCCCGTCCAGGCTGGCGTTAAAGGTCTCAATAATGCTCTGCTGGCTCGGCGTACATCCCTGGATCAGCAGAGTCATGATGAGCAGAATAAACAGTCTCACCAGAAATCCTTGATTAAATAACATTGAAATCAATTAAATACCCGGCTTTGATATCGCCACCGGGTCAAGTCGTTGCGCTGTTCAGCGCAAGGCTATATCGCCTTGCGCACCAGCCTTAGCGGGTAACTGTCGTCGTGGAAGTACCATTGCCTGAGTCATCGCCACTGTCGCTTGCCGCGACAACGGCTAACGTCGCTACGCCGGCAATCGCAGCGGTGGTGACAACAGCGGTTGTCCCAATCGCGCCTGCCGCCAGTCCCCCCGTAGTGCCAGCGGTAGTTCCCACCGTTGCTCCGGTTGTTGTACCGGTTGTTGCTGCGCTGGTGCTACCTGCTTCGGTGGTAGCGCCTATAGCAGGCAGGGCAGTCGCCAGCGTGAGTGCCGTCAGCACTGTACAAAGCGTCCTTTTCATTTTTGGTCCTCATTCAAATGAAGGAAAATATGAGCACCTGGAAACCAGGTCCCGGTTAACGGGCATAAAGCCCGGGGCTGAATTCCGGCCCGACAGGGACGGAAAATCATCCATGTAAAAGCCCTGGGCTCTGAACACCAGCGCATATAAACCGCCAGGATATATTTCGGTACCCTTAATTGCTTCAATTGGAGTTCAGATAGTTAACTCCCTCACGGGGTGCAAAAAGAAAGGAAAACGCAGAAGTGATGCGAAATGCACCCCAGCGGTAACTACCTTAAAAATTTTGGATAAGATAATTCTTATAATAATTTGACGCAATGATTTCCGGCAGAATAAATATGACTAATTGTTAACCAGAAAACACTCAACATATTATCAATAAAATAGTTAAGCAACTGAAATTAAAAGCAAAAATAAGAATAATACTCAGGCTGCATTGCCTATAACTCCTTCATTCCCGGCTATTGCTCTCGATTAATAGTGATTGAGATCAATTAAGCCGTTCTCTCAAAGAAAATAAAAACGCAAGCAGAGCAAATTCTGAAATTGGGTTCAGGGATAATATTTCCTCAAAATATATTTACCATGAATAATTCATTTATATTCATAATTATTGCGTATATAAACCGCGTCTCATAAATACGCTATTCACGGCAGCGGAAGTGTGCCCCCTCGCCAGTCTGTTCAGGAGCGCACGCAGATTAAAATCCACCGATGTGCTCTGCGGCCAGCCATTTTGCCAGGGCATCAATCTGAGGCTGATGCAGCCAGTTTACGATCTGGCGGGCCTTCTCCTGCCCGACACCCGGCAGCATCCGCCACTCCGCTTCGCTTCGCTGAATCAGCGCCTGCCAGGTGCGATCCCCTGCCGCCTTGAGCGTCGACCGGGCCAGCGGTATTCCCATCGCGGTGATCCAGCGGATAAAAGGTCGCTCCCGCGCCAGGTTAAACTGATGCCACAGCGCAGCGCCATGCGATGCCGATATCCCCGGCGTCGCGGTGAGCTGCGCCTGCGTGAGCTGTAGCCAGGAGAAGAGGTGCTCAAACCGATGCGCCTGATAGAGGGTCCGCCATCCTGATTCGCCCATTCCTTCGATATCTAACGCCTGCCTGGAACTTAGCCACGTCAGCCGGGCAAAAAATTGCTCCATGCACTCCGGGGAGGCATAGAAACAGGTTAAGCCGTTATAGCGCGATGAGGGCGGCTGCGGTTTACGGCGATCCACATTGCGCCACACCACGTTATCCAGCCGGGGAATACCTTGTCCCGCCAGGCTTACCAGCACCTGATCGCCGGGGGCAATATCCAGCCTCTGCCAGCGGTTAACCGACCCTAAGCTGACGCGCTGTACGCGTTTATCGTCGAGCATCAGCGGCTCAAGCTGCGCAATCGCGGTGATCCGCCCGGTACGGCCAACGGTAAAGTGAATCGCTTTGACTTCCGTCACCTGGGCCACAGGAAGGTATTTCCATGCGACGACCCAACTCCCTTCCCCCGGCAGCCATCGCTCGCCCGGCGGCTCTGCCGAGGCGCGAACCACAATGCCATCCGTGGCGAAGGGCAACGAAGCCTTAAACCAGGCCGTCCGCTGCGCCTCCACATCAGCCGCGTTTTTAACCGGCACGGTATAGCGGGCCGTCAGGGTAAAACCTGCCTCCGCGAGCGTGGAAAGGCGTGCTTTCATCGCTTTTGGGCCGTTCGGCCAGGCCCAGATAAAAATGCCTGTCTGCTTCAGCGCTGCGCGATCGGTCGCGCGCATCATCGCTCCCGCTACCTTCGCACGCGCGTTCATCCCTCCCATCCGCTGCTGGATATGCCCCTCGCGCAGCAGAAAAAGTTCACCCTGCAACACGCTGTTGGCAAGCGGCCCGGCCAGCGTTTGCGGAATAGCGGGGATCGTTCGCGCCTGTGCCGTCCACTCTTCCCCCTGTAAGCCGTCGCCCCGGCTAATCGCCTGCACCAGCTTGCCGTTTTTGTAGACCAGGGTGACCGCAACACCATCCACCTTTGGCTGTACCCAGAGATCCTGCTTCGTCGCCATCCAGCGGCTAAGCGCCTGCTTGCTTTCTACCTTATGCACGCCGGTATGGGCGAAGGGATGTTTCACCGTCCCACTGGCAGCTGGAAGATCGTCGTGCAGCGGTTCATCGTGAAAACAGCGCTGCCACTGTTTTAAGCGGGCGTTAAGCCTGTCGTAAACGTCGTCGCTCACCTCGCTGCTGCCCTGCTTCCAGTAATCATCATTCCAGCGGGTCAGCTGCGCCTTCAGGGCCGCGATCTCCTGCCCGGCTTTAGCCGGTGACCAGACCGGGCAGATAGCCATCGCCCCGCTGCTTAAGAAGATCATCAGTATGCTTATCCATTTCACCATTATTACCCCTCCCTGTTTTGCGAAGGGTATACCCTGCCCGGGAGCCGCAGACCAGCTGCAAAATTGCATTTTACGAGCGCGCTTCAGCGCATTGTTTTTATTGCAGCAAAAAGAAGGTAAAAGCTGAAAACGGCACGCAAAATTTAATCATCCAGGGGAAAAAGTGTGAGCAAGGGCTACGTCACATGGCCGCGCCGTGTATAATAAGCTCGTATGTAGGCTTTATTTCGCTAATCACATACGAAAGATACTCATGGCTCAAGGCACGCTTTATATTGTTTCTGCCCCCAGTGGCGCGGGTAAATCCAGCCTGATTCAGGCTTTATTAAAAACCCAACCGTTGTATGACACCCAGGTTTCTGTTTCACACACCACACGCCAACCGCGTCCTGGTGAAGTCCACGGTGAACATTATTTCTTTGTTAATCATGATGAATTTAAAGAAATGATTAGCAGAGATGCGTTCCTCGAACACGCAGAAGTTTTTGGTAATTACTATGGCACTTCGCGTGAGGCCATTGAGCAAGTACTGGCGACCGGTGTCGATGTTTTTCTCGATATCGACTGGCAGGGCGCGCAGCAAATTCGCCAGAAGATGCCGCACGCGCGGAGTATCTTTATTTTACCGCCGTCTAAAATTGAACTGGACCGCCGTCTACGCGGTCGCGGTCAGGACAGCGAAGAGGTCATTGCAAAGCGTATGGCGCAAGCTGTTGCAGAAATGAGCCATTACGCCGAATATGATTACCTGATTGTGAATGATGACTTCGATACCGCGTTGACCGATTTGAAGACCATTATTCGCGCCGAACGTCTGCGCATGAGCCGCCAAAAGCAGCGTCATGACGCTTTAATCAGCAAATTGTTGGCAGACTGAACCTGATTTCAGTATCATGCCCAGTCATTTCTTCACCTGTGGAGCTTTTTAAGTATGGCACGCGTAACTGTTCAGGACGCTGTAGAGAAAATTGGTAACCGTTTTGACCTGGTACTGGTCGCCGCGCGTCGCGCTCGTCAGATGCAGGTAGGCGGAAAGGATCCGCTGGTACCGGAAGAAAACGATAAAACCACTGTAATCGCGCTGCGCGAAATCGAAGAAGGTCTGATCAACAACCAGATCCTCGACGTTCGCGAACGCCAGGAACAGCAAGAGCAGGAAGCCGCTGAATTACAAGCCGTTACCGCTATTGCTGAAGGTCGTCGTTAATCACAAAGCGGGTCGCCCTTGTATCTGTTTGAAAGCCTGAATCAACTGATTCAAACCTACCTGCCGGAAGACCAAATCAAGCGTCTGCGGCAGGCGTATCTCGTTGCACGTGATGCTCACGAGGGGCAAACACGTTCAAGCGGTGAACCCTATATCACGCACCCGGTAGCGGTTGCCTGCATTCTGGCCGAGATGAAACTCGACTATGAAACGCTGATGGCGGCGCTGCTGCATGACGTGATTGAAGATACTCCCGCCACCTACCAGGATATGGAACAGCTTTTTGGTAAAAGCGTCGCCGAGCTGGTAGAGGGGGTGTCGAAACTTGATAAACTCAAGTTCCGCGATAAGAAAGAGGCGCAGGCCGAAAACTTTCGCAAGATGATTATGGCGATGGTGCAGGATATCCGCGTCATCCTCATCAAACTTGCCGACCGTACCCACAACATGCGCACGCTGGGCTCACTTCGCCCGGACAAACGTCGCCGCATCGCCCGTGAAACTCTCGAAATTTATAGCCCGCTGGCGCACCGTTTAGGTATCCACCACATTAAAACCGAACTCGAAGAGCTGGGTTTTGAGGCGCTGTATCCCAACCGTTATCGCGTAATCAAAGAAGTGGTGAAAGCCGCGCGCGGCAACCGTAAAGAGATGATCCAGAAGATTCTTTCTGAAATCGAAGGGCGTTTGCAGGAAGCGGGAATACCGTGCCGCGTCAGTGGTCGCGAGAAGCATCTTTATTCGATTTACTGCAAAATGGTGCTCAAAGAGCAGCGTTTTCACTCGATCATGGACATCTACGCTTTCCGCGTGATCGTCAATGATTCTGACACCTGTTATCGCGTGCTGGGCCAGATGCACAGCCTGTACAAGCCGCGTCCGGGCCGCGTGAAAGACTATATCGCCATTCCAAAAGCGAACGGCTATCAGTCTTTGCACACCTCGATGATCGGCCCGCACGGTGTGCCGGTTGAGGTCCAGATCCGTACCGAAGATATGGACCAGATGGCGGAGATGGGTGTTGCCGCGCACTGGGCTTATAAAGAGCACGGCGAAACCAGTACTACCGCACAAATCCGCGCCCAGCGCTGGATGCAAAGCCTGCTGGAGCTGCAACAGAGCGCCGGTAGTTCGTTTGAATTTATCGAGAGCGTTAAATCCGATCTCTTCCCGGATGAGATTTACGTTTTCACACCGGAAGGGCGCATTGTCGAGCTGCCTGCCGGTGCAACGCCCGTCGACTTCGCTTATGCAGTGCATACCGATATCGGTCATGCCTGCGTGGGCGCACGCGTTGACCGCCAGCCTTACCCGCTGTCGCAGCCGCTTACCAGCGGTCAAACCGTTGAAATCATTACCGCTCCGGGCGCTCGCCCGAATGCCGCTTGGCTGAACTTTGTCGTTAGCTCGAAAGCGCGCGCCAAAATTCGTCAGTTGCTGAAAAACCTCAAGCGTGATGATTCTGTAAGCCTGGGCCGTCGTCTGCTCAACCATGCTTTGGGTGGTAGCCGTAAGCTGAATGAAATCCCGCAGGAAAATATTCAGCGCGAGCTGGATCGCATGAAGCTGGCAACGCTTGACGATCTGCTGGCAGAAATCGGACTTGGTAACGCAATGAGCGTGGTGGTCGCGAAAAATCTGCAACATGGGGACGCCTCCATTCCACCGGCAACCCAAAGCCACGGACATCTGCCCATTAAAGGTGCCGATGGCGTGCTGATCACCTTTGCGAAATGCTGCCGCCCTATTCCTGGCGACCCGATTATCGCCCACGTCAGCCCCGGTAAAGGTCTGGTGATCCACCATGAATCCTGCCGTAATATCCGTGGCTACCAGAAAGAGCCAGAGAAGTTTATGGCTGTGGAATGGGATAAAGAGACGGCGCAGGAGTTCATCACCGAAATCAAGGTGGAGATGTTCAATCATCAGGGTGCGCTGGCAAACCTGACGGCGGCAATTAACACCACGACTTCGAATATTCAAAGTTTGAATACGGAAGAGAAAGATGGTCGCGTCTACAGCGCCTTTATTCGTCTGACCGCTCGTGACCGTGTGCATCTGGCGAATATCATGCGCAAAATCCGCGTGATGCCAGACGTGATTAAAGTCACCCGAAACCGAAATTAATGTTTTATGAACCCAACACGTTATGCACGCATCTGCGAAATGCTCGCCAGGCGGCAGCCTGATCTGACCGTCTGCATGGAGCAGGTCCACAAACCTCATAACGTTTCTGCGATTATTCGTACCGCAGATGCCGTTGGCGTACATGAAGTTCACGCCGTCTGGCCTGGTAGCCGCATGCGCACCATGGCTTCGGCAGCGGCGGGTAGTAACAGCTGGGTACAGGTGAAAACACACCGCACCATTGGCGATGCCGTCGCTCATCTCAAAGGCCAGGGCATGCAGATTCTGGCAACCCATCTTTCTGATAACGCTGTCGATTTCCGCGAAATTGATTACACTCGCCCGACCTGCATTTTGATGGGACAGGAGAAAACGGGCATCACGCAGGAAGCATTGGCCCTGGCGGATCAGGACATCATCATTCCGATGATCGGCATGGTGCAGTCGCTGAATGTTTCCGTTGCCTCAGCCCTCATTCTTTACGAAGCCCAGCGTCAGCGGCAAAATGCAGGCATGTACCTGCGTGAAAACAGCATGTTGCCGGAAGCAGAGCAACAACGCCTGTTGTTTGAAGGCGGCTATCCGGTGCTGGCGAAAGTCGCAAAACGCAAAGGCCTGCCTTATCCCCACGTCAATCAGCAAGGCGAGATCGAAGCTGATGCCGACTGGTGGGCTACTATGCAGGCTGCAGGGTAAGTGCCATGAAAGGTCGCCTGTTAGATGCTGTCCCACTCAGTTCCCTAACGGGCGTTGGCGCAGCACTTAGTAACAAACTGGCGAAAATCAACCTGCATACCGTGCAGGATCTACTCTTACACCTTCCCCTGCGCTACGAAGATCGCACCCATCTCTACCCCATCGGAGAACTACTGCCGGGCGTTTATGCCACGGTGGAAGGCGAAGTGCTGAACTGCAATATCTCCTTCGGCGGTCGGCGGATGATGACCTGCCAGATCAGCGACGGTTCCGGCATCCTCACCATGCGCTTTTTCAATTTCAGCGCGGCAATGAAAAATAGCCTGGCGGCGGGCCGCCGTGTACTGGCTTATGGCGAAGCAAAGCGCGGTAAATATGGTGCGGAGATGATCCACCCGGAATACCGCGTGCAGGGCGATCTCAGCACGCCAGAATTACAGGAAACGCTCACGCCGGTTTATCCAACAACGGAAGGCGTAAAGCAGGCCACGCTGCGTAAATTAACCGACCAGGCGCTGGATCTGCTCGACACCTGCGCCATTGAAGAACTCCTGCCGCCGGAACTGTCACAAGGAATGATGACGCTACCGGAAGCGTTGCGCACTTTGCACCGCCCGCCACCGACGCTACAGCTTAGCGATCTGGAAACCGGGCAGCATCCGGCGCAACGTCGTCTGATTCTGGAAGAACTGCTGGCGCACAACCTCAGCATGTTAGCCTTACGTGCCGGAGCACAGCGTTTTCATGCCCAGCCGCTGAGCGCCAATGACACGCTGAAAAATAAACTCCTCGCCGCCTTACCGTTCAAGCCAACGGGCGCACAGGCACGCGTAGTGGCGGAGATCGAGCGCGATATGGCGCTGGATGTGCCGATGATGCGTCTGGTGCAGGGCGATGTAGGTTCCGGTAAAACGCTGGTCGCCGCCCTCGCCGCGTTGCGTGCGATTGCCCACGGCAAACAGGTAGCATTGATGGCACCAACCGAATTACTCGCCGAGCAGCACGCCAATAACTTCCGCAACTGGTTTGCACCGCTCGGTATCGAAGTGGGCTGGCTCGCCGGTAAGCAGAAAGGTAAAGCACGGCTGGCACAGCAGGAAGCCATCGCCAGCGGTCAGGTGCAGATGATTGTCGGTACACACGCCATCTTCCAGGAACAGGTGCAGTTTAACGGCCTGGCGCTGGTGATTATCGACGAACAGCATCGTTTTGGCGTGCATCAGCGTCTGGCATTGTGGGAGAAAGGCCAGCAGCAGGGCTTCCATCCGCATCAGTTGATCATGACCGCCACGCCGATCCCCCGCACGCTGGCAATGACTGCGTATGCCGATCTCGATACCTCGGTGATAGATGAGCTGCCGCCAGGCCGCACGCCAGTGACTACGGTCGCTATTCCTGATACCCGCCGTACCGACATCATTGACCGCGTGCACCACGCCTGCATAACTGAAGGTCGTCAGGCATACTGGGTTTGTACGTTGATTGAAGAGTCGGAATTGCTGGAAGCGCAGGCGGCGGAAGCTACCTGGGAAGAGTTGAAACTGGCGCTACCAGAGTTGAACGTTGGCCTGGTACACGGGCGGATGAAACCTGCCGAGAAACAGGCGGTGATGGCGTCGTTTAAACAAGGTGAGCTACACCTGCTGGTTGCCACAACCGTTATTGAAGTCGGCGTTGATGTGCCTAACGCCAGTCTGATGATTATCGAAAACCCGGAGCGTCTGGGTCTGGCGCAGTTACACCAGCTGCGCGGGCGCGTAGGTCGTGGCGCGGTGGCTTCTCACTGCGTGCTGCTCTACAAAACGCCGCTTTCTAAAACGGCGCAAATTCGCCTGCAAGTGCTGCGCGACAGTAACGACGGTTTTGTGATTGCGCAAAAAGATCTGGAGATTCGCGGCCCTGGCGAATTGTTAGGCACGCGTCAGACGGGTAATGCTGAATTTAAAGTGGCGGATTTACTGCGCGATCAGGCGATGATCCCGGAAGTTCAGCGCCTGGCACGCCATATTCACGAACGTTACCCACAACAGGCAAAAGCCCTGATAGAACGCTGGATGCCGGAGACGGAACGTTACTCGAATGCGTAAAAGGCGGCAGTGAGAAGACCGCCATTTCAGGTTACCCTACCTTCCTGCCGGATGCGATTCATCACCCTACAAATTCAATAAATTATGAATCAATACGCAGGCTTGATAAGCGAAGCGTATCAGGCATTTGTCTTTGTTGCGGCGGCACTTCTACCGCCGCTTCATCGGTTAACCGGCAAAAATCGGCAACATCAAATACAACTTAATTACCAGCGCATTGACGATATCGATAAAGAACGCACCGACCATCGGCACCACCAAAAACGCCATGTGCGACGGGCCAAAGCGTTCAGTGATCGCCTGCATGTTGGCGATTGCCGTTGGCGTTGCACCGAGGCCAAAACCACAGTGACCCGCAGCCAGCACTGCCGCATCGTAGTTTTTGCCCATCATGCGCCAGGTAACGAAGATGGCATACAACGCCATGAAGATGGTCTGTACCACCAGAATCGCCAGCATCGGCAGCGCCAGCGAAGCCAGCTCCCACAGTTTCAGCCCCATCAACGCCATCGCCAGGAACAACGACAAGCTTACGTTACCCAGCACGGATACCGCACGCTCAAAGACGCGGTAAAAGCCCATTATTGACAGACCGTTGCTCAGAATCACGCCAACAAACAGTACACAGACGAAGGTCGGCAGTTCAAAAGCAGTGCCAGCCAAAAGTTGCGCAACAATTTTCCCCACCGTCAGGCAGATAGCAATCAGCGCGATAGTTTCAATCAGCACCAACGAGGTGATCATGCGTCCCACATCCGGCTTTTCAAACGCCGTCGGGACTTCCTGGTCATCCGGAATACCGTTCGGCGTGGTGGAGTGTTTCACCAGATAGCGCGCCACCGGACCGCCAATCAAGCCGCCCAGCACCAGACCGAACGTTGCACAGGCCATCGCCACTTCCGTCGCATTGGTGAAGCCATAACGTTCAATGAACAATTTACTCCACGCAGCGCCCGTACCGTGACCGCCGGAAAGCGTAATAGAACCGGCCAACAGCCCCATCAGCGGATCAAGCCCTAACAAGCTAGCCATACCAATGCCAATGGCATTTTGCATCACCAACAGACCAACAACCACAATCAAGAAGATGCCAACCACACGCCCACCGGCACGCAAACTGGCAATGTTGGCGTTCAGGCCAATGGTGGCGAAGAAAGCCAGCATTAACGGATCGCGCAGGGACATATCAAAGTTGACTTCCCAGCCCATGCTTTTTTTCAGTACTAGTAGCGCCAGCGCCACCAACAAACCACCCGCAACAGGTTCCGGTATGGTGTATTTCTTCAAAAAGGAGACGGAATGGACCAACTTACGCCCGAGCAGCAACGTCAGCGTTGCGGCAACAAGCGTTGCTAAAGTATCGAGATGAAACATAGTTACTCCTTTGTATCCGCATCACTCTTTCATACTCGTCATACTTCATCGCGCAGTGGCAACTTCATGAACTATGACGGGTATCGAGTTATGCTTTCCTGGGTCAAATTCTCAGCTGTTAATGAACAAATGGCATGGATTTTAAGCAGAAAAATACCAAAAGTTATATAAAAAAGTGCATTTATCTCATTTAAATATTTAGATGAGGATGTGGCAAACGTTTGCTTTTCTCTTTCGGTCAGCTAAAATGCCCGCTTTGCTACCACGGGATTGTTTTCGATGTCTGTTTCCACCCTCGAGTCAGAAAATGCGCAACCGGTTGCGCAGACTCAAAACAGCGAACTGATTTACCGTCTTGAAGATCGTCCGCCGCTTCCTCAAACCCTGTTTGCCGCCTGTCAGCATCTGCTGGCGATGTTCGTTGCGGTGATCACGCCAGCGCTATTAATCTGCCAGGCGCTGGGTTTACCGGCACAAGACACGCAACACATTATTAGTATGTCGCTGTTTGCCTCCGGTGTGGCATCGATTATTCAAATTAAGGCCTGGGGTCCGGTTGGCTCCGGGCTGTTGTCTATTCAGGGCACCAGCTTCAACTTTGTTGCCCCGCTGATTATGGGCGGTACCGCGCTGAAAACCGGTGGTGCTGATGTTCCTACCATGATGGCGGCTTTGTTCGGCACGTTGATGCTGGCAAGTTGCACCGAGATGGTGATCTCCCGCGTTCTGCATCTGGCGCGCCGCATTATTACGCCGCTGGTTTCTGGCGTTGTGGTGATGATTATCGGCCTGTCGCTAATTCAGGTTGGGTTAACGTCCATTGGCGGCGGTTACGCAGCCATGAGCGATAACACCTTCGGCGCACCGAAAAATCTGCTGCTGGCAGGCGTGGTCTTAGCCTTAATTATCCTGCTTAACCGTCAACGTAACCCTTACTTACGCGTGGCCTCACTGGTAATTGCGATGGCGGCCGGATATGCGCTGGCGTGGTTTATGGGCATGTTGCCAGAAAGCAACGAACCTATGACGCAAGAACTGATTATGGTGCCAACGCCGCTCTATTACGGTCTTGGCATTGAATGGAGTCTGCTGCTGCCGCTGATGCTGGTCTTTATGATCACTTCGCTGGAAACCATTGGCGATATCACGGCGACCTCTGACGTTTCCGAACAGCCAGTGTCCGGTCCGCTGTACATGAAACGCCTGAAAGGCGGCGTGCTGGCAAACGGCCTGAACTCGTTTGTTTCGGCGGTGTTTAACACCTTCCCGAACTCCTGCTTCGGGCAAAACAACGGAGTGATCCAGTTGACTGGTGTTGCCAGCCGCTATGTCGGTTTTGTCGTCGCGCTGATGTTGATCGTGCTGGGTCTGTTCCCGGCAGTGAGCGGTTTTGTACAACACATTCCAGAACCGGTTCTGGGCGGCGCAACGCTTGTAATGTTTGGCACCATCGCCGCCTCCGGTGTGCGTATCGTTTCTCGTGAGCCGCTGAACCGTCGGGCGATTCTGATTATCGCGCTGTCGCTGGCGGTTGGTCTGGGCGTGTCTCAGCAGCCGCTGATTTTGCAGTTTGCCCCTGAATGGCTGAAAAACCTGCTCTCCTCCGGGATCGCCGCGGGCGGTATTACTGCCATCGTGCTGAATCTGATTTTCCCACCAGAAAAACAGTAATTCACTGGCGGCGGTAAGATAATTACCGCCGCAGTCTCACCTCTTTAACCATTCCCGCCTTGAGGATTGCGCGTAAATCGTGCATAACTCCCTTATGTGCATTTCACGGGATGGAAGACCATGAAATTTATTGGGAAGCTGCTTCTCTATCTTCTGGTAGCCCTGCTCATTGTAGTG
This sequence comes from Enterobacter hormaechei, assembly GCA_042434945.1. Taxonomy (GTDB): domain Bacteria; phylum Pseudomonadota; class Gammaproteobacteria; order Enterobacterales; family Enterobacteriaceae; genus Escherichia; species Escherichia hormaechei_A. The sequence continues at coordinate 4,376,195 of CP170191.1, read as the reverse complement.
CTCGCCTTTTATTTTCTGCTCCAGACCCGCTGGGGCGCATCGCAGGTCAGCAGCTGGATCACGGTGAATACCGATTACGAGCTCAACTTTGACCTGATGGATCACCGCTTTTCATCCCCTTCTCACATCCTTCTGGAAAACGTTACCTTCGGACGAGATGGCAAACCGGCCACGCTGGTCGCTAAAAAAGTGGATATTGGCTTAAGCAGCCGCCAGATCACCGACCCGCTGCATATGGATGCCATCACCCTGTTCGATGGCACGCTGAATTTATCGCCGCAGACGGCGCCGCTGCCGTTCCAGGCCGACCGTCTGCAACTGAATAACATGGCCTTTAACAGCCCGAATACGGAGTGGGATCTCAGTGCGCAAAAGGTGACCGGCGGCGTCAGCCCGTGGCAGCCCGAGGCGGGGAACGTACTGGGAAAAAATGCGCAAATCCAGATGAGCGCCGGGTCGCTCACGCTCAACGGCATACCGGCCAACAACGTGCTGATTCAGGGACAACTCAACGGCAAAGAGGTGGTGCTGAATACCATCGGTGCCGATATGGCGCGCGGCTCGCTGACGGGCTCGGCTCTGCGTAATGCCGACGGTGGCTGGGTTATCAACACCCTGCGTCTGAATGAGATCCGCCTGCAAAGCGACAAATCGCTGCTGGATTTCTTCGCCCCTCTCTCCACCCTGCCTTCGTTACAGATTGGGCGGCTGGAAGTGACCGATGCCCGTCTACAGGGGCCAGACTGGGCGGTAACCGACCTCGATCTCAGCCTGCGTAACCTCACCCTGAGTAAAGGTGACTGGCAAAGCCAGGAGGGACGGTTATCCATGAACGCCAGCGAATTTATCTACGGCTCGCTGCATCTGTTTGACCCTATCCTGAATGCGGAATTCTCCCCGCAGGGCATTGCGCTGCGTCAGTTCACCTCCCGCTGGGAAGGGGGCATGGTGCGCACCTCCGGCAACTGGCTGCGCGAGGGTCAGGCGCTGGTGCTGGACGACGTTGCCATTGCCGGGCTGGAATATACGCTTCCGGAAAACTGGAAAACGCTGTGGATGGACCCGCTCCCGGCATGGCTGAACAGCGTGACGCTGAAAAAATTCGGCCTGAGCCGCAACCTGATGATCGACATCGATCCGGCGTTCCCGTGGCAGATCACCTCCCTCGACGGTTATGGCGCTAATCTGCGGCTGGCGCAGGATCACAAGTGGGGCGTATGGGGCGGTAACGCAACCCTCAACGGGGCGGCAGCAACCTTTAACCGCGTCGACGTGCGTCGCCCGTCGCTGGCGCTGAATGCCAACGCCGCAACGGTAAATATTACCGATCTGAGCGCCTTTACCGAGAAAGGGATCCTGGAAGCGACCGCCACCGTGTCACAGCTGCCACAGCGACAAACCACCGTGAGCCTGAACGGGCGCGGTGTACCACTCAACGTTTTGCAGCAGTGGGGCTGGCCAGCGCTGCCGATTGCAGGCGACGGCAATATTCAGCTCACCGCCAGCGGCAGCGTGCAGGCCAATGCGCCGCTGAAGCCGACGGTGAATGGGAAGCTGAGCGCGGTGAATATGGATAAACAGCAGGTGCAACAGACGATGACCGGCGGGATGGTGTCGACGGTGGCTCCGGCACAGTAAAAAGCCGGGTGGCGGCTTCGCCTTACCCGGCCTACGAGGTTTTGGTTCCTTCTACCGTGGGTGAGGGCATCAGACCGCATAATTACCGTAGGCCCGGTAAGCGAAGCGCCACCGGGCATTTTTCCAGCTCAGAGGTGAACCACCACCTCATCCCCCTCGGCTTTCACCACCACACCCCATTCGCTGCCCGCATGTGAACCGCCTTTTACGCCGCCGACCTTCTGCACGTTGCGCAAGCACACCGACCAGTTTTGCGCATCTCCCGCGCCGGTAAAGGTCACGACGTCGCCCTGACGTGACGCCTTCAGCGCAAACACTACAGAACCGTCCGCCGCAGGCACTTCACTCACCGCCGTTGCGCCATCGCTCAGATTAAAGAGGTGGAATGCCGTGCCTTCGTGCCACACGTAATCGGGACGTTGATCGTTGTTGCCCAGCGCCAGTAGAGTGTTATCACGCACATAAACGGGCAGACTCAGGAAGCCGTGCTGCTGTTTATGCCAGCGACTACCGTCGAGTTCATCGTTGTGCCACAGGTGTGTCCAGCGACCTTCCGGCAGGTAGAACTGCACATCGCCCGCTTCAGTGAACACCGGCGCAACCATCACGTTGTCGCCTAACATGTATTGACGGTCAAGGTAATCACAAGCCGGATCGTCCGGGAACTCCATCATCATGGCCCGCATCATCGGCGTACCCCGCGCGTTCGCACGCGCAGCTTCACGATACAGATACGGCATCATGCGGCATTTCAGTTGCGTGAAGAAGCGCACCACATCACAGGACTCATCATCGTAGGCCCACGGCACACGATAAGATTTGCTACCGTGTAAACGGCTATGGCTGGAGAGCAAACCAAACGCGCACCAGCGTTTGTAAACGTGCGCCGGAGCGGTATTTTCAAAGCCGCCGATATCGTGGCTCCAGAAGCCAAAACCTGAAAGGCCAATAGACAAACCACCGCGCAGGCTTTCCGCCATTGATTCGTAGTTAGCGTAACAATCGCCACCCCAGTGTACCGGGAATTTCTGCGCACCGACGGAGGCCGAGCGGGCAAACAAGACAGCTTCTTCCTCACCAACGGTGTCCTTGAGCACGTTCCACACCAGTTCGTTGTAGATGTACGCATAATGGTTATGCATTTTCTGCGGATCGGAACCGTCAAACCACTGAACATCAGTTGGGATACGTTCGCCAAAGTCGGTCTTAAAGCAATCAACGCCCATCGCGACCAGACCTTTCAGTTTGTCGGCGTACCATTTGCAGGCATCCGGATTGGTAAAGTCATAAATCGCCAGACCTGGCTGCCATTTATCCCACTGCCATAGCGAACCGTCCGGGCGTTTGAGTAAATAGCCTTTCTCTTGTAACTCTTTAAAGACGGGGGATTTTTGACCGATATAGGGGTTAATCCAGACGCAGATTTTCAGTCCTTTCGCTTTCAGGCGGCGGATCATCCCTTCCGGGTCAGGGAAAGTCAGCGGGTCCCACTCAAAATCGCACCACTGGAAGGCTTTCATCCAGAAACAGTCAAAGTGGAAAACATGCAGCGGCAGATTGCGTTCCGCCATACCATCGATAAAGCTGTTTACCGTCGCTTCGTCGTAGTTGGTGGTAAATGAAGTGGTTAGCCACAGGCCGAAGGACCACGCGGGCGGCAGCGCCGGACGACCAGTAAAGCGGGTATAACGATCAAGTACCGCTTTCGGCGTCGGGCCGTCGATAACAAAGTATTCGAGATATTCACTCTCAACGCTGAACTGCACTTTGGAGACTTTCTCCGATCCCACTTCAAAAGAGACACACTGGGGATGATTGACCAGTACCCCATAACCACGGTTAGTCATGTAGAACGGGATATTTTTATACGCCTGTTCAGTACTTGTGCCGCCGTCCCGGTTCCAGGTCTCTACCGTCTGGCCATTGCGCACCAGGGCAGTAAAGCGCTCTCCCAGACCGTAAACTGTTTCGCCAACGCCAAGATCAAGCCGCTCAAACATATAATTGCGTTGATTATTCGTGTCCTGCACGTAGCCATTATTTTTCACCTGACTACCGGTAATACGTTCGCCGTTGCGCAGAAAATCCAGTGACCAGAACTCACCTTTGCTGACACGCGCGCTTAAGTTGCCACTTTTAAACTCAGCATAACGTTCTGTGTTTTCGATTGTGACCTTCACGTCCTGCAAAATATTGAGCGGATAATGAGGACCGTTATTCAGCGCCCCCTGAAAATGCTCAATCCGCACACCGACAATACCTTCCTGTGGGGAGAAAAAGCGCAACGTAAATAAAGGCGTATCAAGCTGCCAGGTACGTTCACGCACATCACGGGGGGCAGCATAGACCACCATTTCATTATCCTGCTGTTCAACCTCGAACACCTGAAGCGGGTGAATCAAATTGAGGCCAGGTTGAATCAACCAGTTTCCATCGCTAATTTTCATTGCCGTTCCTTAGTTCTGCACTTCTTGAGAGGTGAATTGTTGCTGGCAACGGCGTTTACCCTGAGCCAGCTGTTCCATAACGGTTTTCAGATTGTGCGTCGTGAGTGAGTAGTAGCGTTTAGCGATAATCGCGCTCAGCAAATAACAGATCGCCGGAACAATCGTGAATAGCGCAATAATGATGCTAATCGTGGCGCTGTTCTGCGCTTTTTCTGCCGCATCATATCCGCCATAAGCCAGCATCCAGCCGATAAGAGCGCCGCCGAAGGCCAACCCCAGTTTGAGCACAAACAGCGTGCCAGCAAAACTGATCCCGGTCAGGCGTTTACCATTGCACCACTCGCCGTAGTCGACGGTATCGGACATCATTACCCACTGGATAGGTGTCACCAGTTGATGCAACACACCAATCACGAAGATGAAGACAAACATAGTGATGCTGGCCTGCATGGGAACAAAGAACATCGCGAGGCTAATCACTGCCAGCAGGGCGTTCGTCCACCAGAAGATAGTGACTTTACATTTCCAGTCGGTCAGAGGTTTTGCCAGTGCGGAACCAATCAGGTTACCCACGCAATAAGTGGTGAGAAAAGCGACAAACACTTCCGGCGTGCCCAAAATCCATGTGACGTAATACATCATCGCCCCACCGCGTACGCACACCGCCAGGATATTGAAAATGGTTAGTAAACCGACAATCCGCCACTGGTCGTTTTGCCAGATATCACGTAAATCTTCCCGCATAGACGTTGTTGTAGGTGGTGCTTCAACGCGTTCTTTAGTGGTGAAGAAACAAAATGCCAGCATCATGAATGCCACCACGGAAAGGACCGCGATACCGCCCTGGAAACCGAGTGGTTTATTATCACCGCCAATTAAATTAACCAGTGGCATCATCAGAACAGTAGAAAGCATGCCTCCCGCGGTCGCCAGCACAAAACGCCAGGATTGCAGCGAGATACGCTGAGTCGGGTCATTGGTGATTACACCACCCAATGCGCAGTAAGGGATATTGACGACGGTATAAAGTAAGGTAAGTAGGGTGTAAGTAATTGCTGCATAGATCATTTTGCCGTTCATACTGAGATCTGGAGTGCTATAGGCCAGTACACAGACGATCCCGAATGGCAGTGCGCCAAACAGTACCCACGGACGAAATTTACCCCAGCGAGAGCGCGTTCGATCGGCCAACAACCCCATGCAAGGATCGGAAATCGCATCCAGTGCACGAGCGACCAAAAACATGGTTCCGACAAAACCGGCAGGAATGCCAAAAATATCGGTATAAAAGAACATCATATATAACATTACGTTATCGAAAATAATGTGGCTGGCGGCGTCTCCCATGCCATAACCAATTTTCTCTTTAACGGACAACACTTCACTCTTCATCTGCTTTTCCTTGATGCTATAGGGGTGCTGAGACCGATAACGCATTTTGTAAACCATCCCTGTGAGAGCGAATATTCCGATATCTGGTTATTAATTTATGATTCTTGTTTTATGTGATCGTGGTAGCGTTAATTCCGCTCATATATCATTGTAAAATATGGGTTTTATATGAACTATAATGCTTTCGTGATAATACGCTGCGTGTATTAGGCGGAAAAAACTGATCTGGGGGATGTAGAAACTCAAGGAAGTAGCTATAATGCGCCCCGCCTCCATGTAGCAATCGAGGCGCGGAAGATCGTCGTCTCCGGTGAGGCGGCTGGACTTCAAATCCAGTTGGGGCCGCCAGCGGTCCCGGGCAGGTTCGACTCCTGTGATCTTCCGCCAAAATTTATTCATAAGTATTAATAGATATAGCTAATTGCCTTAATCAATTCTGCTTTATCTTATCCCAAAGGAATGGTTTATGAATGAACTCCCAGATCATAATGAAATGTTACTTTCAGCCCAACGAAATTTATCCTTTCTCCTTAAAACTTTTTATTTACATTTTTCACAAGATTGGGAAATAACTAAAACACCAGCAATAGATGAAACTGATGAACAGCGAATACAAAGATTATTATTTGATAAGGAAATATTTTTACAAACTGGATTAGTCATATTATTTAATTCCGCCGAAATTTATTTAAAATCCATAATTGCTGAGAAAAGTGTTTTTTTGTTATTAAAAGACATCAAAGATTCATATAAAAAACACTCCTTCTTCGACTGTTTAACAATTGATGCCGCAGATTTAAATAATGTAGCCTCAAGTATTTCAGGAGTTACATTCCCTCAAAGATTCAATGATACTTATGTCGCCTTACGTAAAGAACGTAACAAAGTAATACATCTGGGCAAAAGTAATAGCAAAGCTGTAATAAAAGACTTCCTTTCCGCATTTTTAACTCTACAAGAAGAAATCAATAAAGTTAGCCTGCTCAAACTTTCGGAGGGTTTATTCAGTCACGATGGGCTCGAAATTGAAGGGATTCTAGCCTCTGCACAAGGCTACTCTAATAATATCATTGATATTTATAAAACTTTCTTTCCACTTGACGAAATCTTGAAAGAGATTTATAAACTCGATAGTAAACCTAAAATGTGGATACAATGTAGTTCCTGTCATAGTACCTCTTCCACATTAGCAGTAATATCAAAAGCTAAAGCTGTTTGTCTCGCATGTGGGTATAAAAAAGGAGTTATGTAATGGAGAATCTAAAATTAATACCTTTTTCCAAAGTTAATTTTTCAGATCCGTTTTTCGATAGTCTGAAATCAGACTATGCAATAGGATTTGTTGAATGGTTCCAAAAAAAATGCTTAACACCTGAAAAAGATAAAGCATATGTTCTCTTCGATGAGAATGACAATATAGATGGCTTCATGTATCTGAAATTAGAAGATGGAGTTATTGATGATACTTCTCCTAATATCCCCGCAGGACATCATTTAAAAATCGGAACGTTTAAATTTAATACAAAAGGTACTTTACGCGGCCAGCGTTTTTTGAAGAAAATATTCGACCATGCATTAAAAGAAAAAGTAAATGATATTTATGTCACTATCTTCGATAAACATGATTACCTTATTAAATTATTCCTGAAGTACGGATTTGTAAAGTATGGGCTCAAACATTCCGAAAATGGAACAGAAAATGTTTTACTTCGGGAGATGAGTGCAGATCATCTAACAGGAGATTTACTTTCTGATTATCCTTATATAAATAACAGAAATAATGAAAACAAATATCTATTATCTATATACCCCACTTTTCATACACGTCTTTTCCCAGACTCAAAACTCGTAAATGAGGCACCAGATGTCATTGCAGATGTTTCTTATGCCAATAGTATTAGAAAAATATATATCTGTGCAATGAGTGATGTAGCAAAAATGAAGCCTCATGACATTATTATTATTTATCGCACATCTGATAATCAGGGCCCTGCGTATTACCGTTCGGTTGTCACTTCTTTATGTGTTGTCGAAAGTGTAAAAACAATCAGCTCATTTTTAAATGAAAAAGAATTTCTCAGTCATTGTTTAAAATATAGCGTATTTACTGAATCAGAATTGAAATCATTCTTTAAAACTAAAAAATACCCTTATATCATAACTTTCACTTATAATTTAGCTCTGCCAAAACGAGTAAATCGTGCTAAACTTATCGAAGAGGTAGGCCTGAATCCTAAGGACTACTGGGGTGTGATGAAGTTAACAGATAGACAATTCGAAATGATAGTTGAGTTAGGCGGAACAGATGAAAGTATTATTGTCAATTAAGCCAGAATTTGTGGAAAAAATTCTTGATGGGACAAAAAAGTTTGAGTTCCGTAAAGGTATTTTCAAAAACGACGATGTTAAATCTGTTGTAATATACGCAACTATGCCTGTTGGTATGATTATTGGTGAATTTGACATTAAAAACATTATCGAAGATGAACCATTAAAGTTATGGAACAAAACTAGACACCAAGCGGGCATAAGTAAAAGTTTTTTTGATTCATATTTTGATAACAGAAAGAAAGCTTTTGCTATTGAAATTGGTGACATTCGCGTATATGAAGCACCTATAAAATTGAGTTCTATGGGCATCAGTGCTCCTCAGTCCTATCGATACCTAAATTAATCTAATTTTTTGGCTCAATACCGATTTTTTTTAATTCTTTTCGTCCTAAGGTCTTGAGCCAATTACCCAAACTCATCCCTTCAGCCTTCGCCGCAGCCTCAAACTGCGCCTTCAACTCCGGCGTAATACGAATCTGAAAAGTTGGTGCTTTTCCGGATTTTGACTGATTAGGGTCGCGTTTAGCTGTTGACATGTACGTACCTACAAGAGCAAGATATCTTTAATGAGGTACGTACCTTAACATACGAAAACCTCAAATTGAAACGCCCTCGCCAGGTACTCGCAATACCGGACGAGAGCTAACCTCACCAACTATCAAGGAGTTGATTATGGCTGATTCGCATTCTACCCCAGACACTGACCAATCCGGAACCGAGCGTTCATTAATTGTGGGATACCGCCCGAATGTTTACGACAAATCTACACCAAAAATCATCCTTTCCGGCAAATGGCTGCGCGCGGCGGGTTTTGATACCGGACAGCAGGTTACGGTAAAGGTTATGAAAGGGTGCATCGTTCTGGTGGCGTATAACGAGCAGGAGCAGCGTTTGCAAGATGATTATAAACGGACGAAAGCAAAGCTTATTGAGATAGAGGACGCGCTTGCAGCGATCCAAATTCCGCATGCTGGAAAGCGACTCGCAAAATCAAATACAAACCACCTGGCTTAGCGGCTGTTTCTGGCATACTACGAGCTTACAGGCATCAACCTTATGAAGCGGAGGCAGCATGACATATGAGGAATTAATAAATTCTCCAGCCGGTGAGTTCGTCATGTTTGCCAGCAAGGATGGAAAAGTTCGCATTGAATGCCGCTTCGAAAGCGATACGTTGTGGCTCTCACAGGCCACGATCTGTGAGTTATACGGCAAAGCCAAAGCTACGATCAGCGGGCATATCAAGAATATTTTTGATGAGGGTGAACTGGTCGAAAATTCAGTTGTTCGGTTTTACCGAACAACTGCCAGCGATGGTAAAGTATATAACGTTCAATACCTTAGCCTGCCCGTCATTCTCGCCATCGGCTATCGCGTCCGATCCACGCGAGGTACGCAGTTCCGCCAGTGGGCCACCCAAACGCTCCAGGAATACCTGGTTAAAGGCTTCGTTATGGACGACGAGCGCCTGAAAAATCCGCCTGTGGGATCTTCCGCCGTCCCTGACTATTTCGATGAAATGCTGGAACGCATTCGCGATATACGTGCCAGCGAACGCCGGGTCTATCTTCGCGTGAGGGAGATTTTCGCATTAGCTGCTGACTATCAGCCGTCGCTCAAAGAAACCACGCAATTCTTTCAGACCATCCAGAATAAACTGCATTTTGCCTGCACTGGGCACACCGCTGCTGAGTTGATTCACCAACGTGCGGACGCCACTCAACCGCATATGGGGTTGACCAGCTATAAAGGCGAAGAAGTCCGTAAAAGCGATGTCACCACCGCAAAAAATTATCTGTCTCAGGATGAGGTGAGCGAGCTTAATCGCGTCGTTAATATGTGGCTCGATTTTGCCGAAGATCAGGCCAAACGCCGCAAGCAGGTATTTTTACGAGACTGGCAAACCAAGCTCGATCAGTTCCTGCAATTCAACGACCGGGACGTTTTAGAAGGCGCAGGAAAAATCAACAAGAAAGCGGCTGATGAAAAGGCGTGCTCAGAATACATCGAATATGAAAAAAAGCAGCGCCTGCTGAAAGAGGCCGGAGGTGAGAAAGATATTGTCGGCTTATTAAAATGGGATAAGCAGGCTAAGCGCTAATCCCGGCATAGGTTCATTATTTAATGATATTCATCATTTCAATATTTGATGCTTTTTTTAGTGACTATTATTCTTGCGATGGAAGAATAGTCATAAATCAACCTTATAAATTTTTAAACGTCAATTGATACCATCCATATCTCGCAACTACAACTTTCTATTAAACCAACCAAAATTCTTTAACATTCCTGTTTTGAAATTAAAGTCACAATTTAAATCCATAATGAAGAGTAGTTTCCCTCAGTCTATAAAAGGAGATTGAGATGGCTATACCTGTTTACTTATGGCTCGAGGATGATTCAGGCCGGAGGATTAATGGATCTGTCGATATAAAAGATCGCGAAGGTTCAATAGAAGTGATTGAATTTATGCATTCTATAGAACAACCTATAGATAAATTCTCCGGTAAAATCACTGCAAAACGCATTTGTAGTACCTATGCATTCATGAAAGAGATTGATTCATCAACCTCTTATCTATACAAAGCCTTATGCACTGGGCAAACACTTAAAAAAGCAGAGTTCATATTTTACAGAATCAACTATAACGGACTTGAAGAGGCTTACTTTAAGACAACTTTAGAAAATGCAAGAGTAGTTCAAATTGAACCACTCATGTTTGACATTAAACTACCGCGAAACGAACGCTATACACATTGTGAATATGTAGATCTAACATATGAAAAAATAACATGGCATTACATAGATGGAAACATCATTCATTCTGATACCTGGAAGGAACGCGCTTAAGGAGAAAGTATGTCCTGGGAATATGATGTAAAAGAGCACAAATTTTATCTTGATGGTGTTTATCAGTTCGATGCAAATTATGCAGGAGCAAGTGGTTACAAAAACGATCCATCTCAAGAATGTGTAAAAAACAGTGGGCCTCTACCTCGAGGGAAATACACAATTGGGTCCCCTCATAATTCAGCCCACACCGGGAAATATACTCTCAGCCTCACGCCCTACTCGACAAATGAGATGTGTGGTAGAGACTCATTTAAAATACATGGTAAAAGCAGTTTGCACCCTGACGACTCTTCAGAGGGCTGCATCATTGCTCCTCTGAGTGCCAGAAGGAGTATCTGGAAAAGCAACGATACGGTATTGATAGTCAAATGAAGCGTTTATTTTGTTTATTGCCATTACTCGTTGCAGTCAGTTCGCACGTCTCAGCAACGGAAATGACCGGCTTCGCGACCGAGTATTACGATGAAGACGGATCATTGACGGAAATTTCTACAACAGTGCCCCTTTCACCGACCATCGCTATAGGCAAGCAAGCCGTACGAATGGAGGTTACTCACCTGTCAGATATCACCAGCACACCAGTTAACAAAGACAGCTCAGCACGCTGGGTCTGCCTTCATGACGACGATGGCACGAATTACTGGTTCATTTCTGATAACGAAATGGGTGCAGGATTGTTAACTGCGCTAGTTATTGCCAAAGATGGCATCCATAAAGAGTGTGCTAAAACAACGGAACCTGTCAGCGTCTCAGTCGCGAATGTTCCATTGTTGAATGCTACTCACAGGAATCTAATTGAAATGTTCGGCAAGAAAGGGATCGCCAAAAAGAAAGCGATACTTTTTTATCAGGAGACGCCAGTACAGAATGGATTCATCCAGAGTAATACGGTCTCGTATTACTTCGATGGCGAAAAAGTGCGTGGTGTAATCATCGGGCAAATTACCAGTAACTAGCTTGCAGACGCCCTCTCCAGAGGGAGAGGGCGTTAAGCCTGTCCACTCAACCGCATATGCAACAGCGGAAACGGATTCCCCTGCCCATCCAGTTCTGAACGCCCGACCTGCTCAAACCCCATATGGCGATAAAACGCCACCCCCTGCGGATTCTGCTCGTTCACATCCACTTCATTTACGCCGAATTCTGCAATGGCATATTGCAGCAGCATTTTCCCGATACCCTTCCCCCGGCTCGCATCATCCACAAACAGCATTTCAATGCGATTTTTATCCACGCCCAAAAAGCCGTGAATAATACCCACGTCATCCCGGGCAATCACAACCCTGAGATTAGGCAAATATGCGTTGAGCAATAACGGACGCAGCGCCGCGATATCGCTTTCCTGCAAAAAGCGGTGCGTGGCGCGAACGGACGACTCCCAGACTGCGACGAGGCGTTCAAATTGTGAGGGGTGTGCGGCTTCTATTTTCATGATGATATTCCGGTTGAGTAAAGTTTCAGGGCAGCAATGTAATGATATTCAGCTCTGCGACGTGCGCCACACGCCAGGCGTACAACCATACTCCGTCTGAAAATGACGAATAAAGTGCGCGCAGTCGCTGAACCCCATCCGCTGCGCAATATCCGTCACGCTTTGCTGTGAGTTCTTCAGCAGCCAGCAAGCATAGCGCAGTCTGGCACTGCGGATAAATTCGCGGGCCGTTTTGCCGAATTCTGCGTGGAACAGTCGGTTGAGCTGGCGTTCACTCAATGCCACTTCTCGCGCAAGCCCGGCGGTAGTGAGCGGCCGGGTCAGGAACTGTTCTATCAGCATGACGGCGCGGCGCAACCGCGAGTCAGGGATAAGCGCAAAATTCGCCGGACGCGGGGTGGCAATTTCATGCGGAACGAGCGACAAACGCTGACAGGTGTTGCTGGCGATATCATCCCCGGCATGGGCGCGGATAAGCTCAGTTGCCAGCGTCAGGGTGGAAATACCGCCCGGGCAGGTCAGCACATCGCCATCGTCGATGAAATCATACCCTTGCTCAGCATACACCAGCGGGAAAGCCTGCCGAAATGCATCAAGATGGAAAGGATGGATGGACGCTCGTCGTTCATTCAGCAATCCTTCCTGTGCGAGGACAAAACTGCCGGTGCCAATGCCAATGAGCGGAACCCCGGCATGGTGGGCATGTGCCAGATACGCTTTATCCCCCTGATACCCTAAGTCCAGATACTGCAATTCACCGCCGATAACAGCAAGGTAGTTAAAACTGTCCGGCGGCGCATGGGGGGAATCCGGTCTCATGATAATCCCCGCATTGCTGATAATCGGGATATCAGGAAATTCACTTATCAGGCTGATTTTAAATGCTAATTTATCCTGCGCTTTCGCTGCATAACGCAGCGCCTCCAGCAACCCGGAGACGGCCAGAAGTGAATAACGGGGCCATAATATCAACCCAATATGCAGACACTTTTCCGGTACTGATTTCCCCCCATCGGAGGAGTCAAATACACTTTTCATTTACTTGCCAAATTTAAAATTAATTACATTATCGCAACATGATCTGTCGCACTTTATATTTCTAAGATAATCCTGATATTTTAAATCAAGCATAAATGAGACGGGAGGAAAATATAATGTTTTTCTCGTTTATATCATTCTTTTTTTGAACCACGACACACATATGTCGGTAATGTTCCTAAGGTAAAGATATAGTTACCATTATGTTGTTCATTGATCCGCATATAAATACTCTTGCCCGGATAGACAAAAAATTGCGGTTCATATTTTTCCAGCCAGCTGTCGTCGACATTATCGTCCGGGAACGTCATATTTTTTTCTGACGTCAGCAAATAGAGATGATCTTGTCTCTCCACCCGAAAGGAAATTTTCCTGTCGATGGTTTTACCCGGATCGCTCTTTGCCCGGCCATTCATGCTCAGGGTGCCGAATTTCCCGTCGAAGGTGTAATTCAGCCAGACCGCCAGCGTCTCATCCGGATGGTGCTGTACCAGATTAGCCTGGCATGAAAAAGGCTGAACGTAAGTTCGGTGCCACAGGTAATAGCCCGTCAGCACGCCTGCCGTGACGAGGCCCGTCACGATGATATACAGCATCTGCCGAAAACGAGTCATGCTAGCTATCCTTCAGGAAATAATCAGATATACAGCGGTTCGGTTCTTTCATTGGCCGGTCGCAGCGAATAACCGACGCACGAGGAAGCAGAGCGTACCAGCTGATGTAAACCCAGGGATATTGCGCGCATTCAGCCTTGAATTGTTCCACATAGGTCAGCGCGGAAGCGCGTTCAGCGTGGGTCTGAATGTCGTTCGCAAGATAAACGCGACAGGCTCCGACGGATGCCGCAAAACGGTAATCCTCAACAAAACGGTTTTCTGTGGCGTTCATATATCCCGTCACGCCTGCCCCGGCCAGGACGATCAATAGACCCATGACAACAGCCAGCCAGCGCGTGGGCTTCCTGGCAACGGGCGTTGCTGGCTCGGAGGGTGCAGAGACCTCCTCGATCGCTGGCGCCTCCACACATTGTCCCTCTGCGGGTTGAGGCGCGACGGGTGAAGACTCTCTGACGGTTATTTGCGTGTCGCTTGCCAGCGTCAACCCAATCCGCGGAATGGTAACGATAGGGTCAGTTTCAAAACCAATCTTTTTGAGCCCTTTGCGCAGGATGGAGATGTTCTGGTAATAGGTATTGGAGGAGACAAGCATGCCGCGGCTTTGCCAGACAATATCAAGGAACTCTTGCTGAGTGACAATCGACCCCGCTCTGTCGATTAATAACAACAGGCATCGGCCTGCTGGCGAATTTAACACAACCACACGGTCAGGATTGTTGATATCACGTAACGTGCTGGCCGCAGGATGAAATTCGACGATATTATTTATAATGTAATGCTTATGCATAGGGGCAGTATGAATTCTCCGGTTAACAGATGTTGAACCTGGGTCACCGCATGTATGGGATGACATTCACGTCGGGATTAATGTGACTGATTAACGTCATGCTGTATATCTTCGCCATTGGCGAAAAATCTTAATTTATATTTCATCCCTTAAGCTTCACTGAACCTGCATAAGAACTCAACCCTTGTAGAATGCGGCTTGCAGAGCCGCTTCATCCGCGATCATCCTCATTATGATGTTTTGTGAAGTGAATTTCCGCTCCACAGAAGTATCTGACTATCGGCAGCATCTCATTTATCAGGGCCTCATCTTTTGGCGCGCTCCTCGCCTCTTGACATTGACAAATATCTACATAAAAAAACATTGTACGCCACGGACATGCGTGTCTGAAATATTCAGCACCCTTAAGCCTTAAGTTTTCTCAACCTGACCAATATCAATAACTTACATGGTTTTTGTATGATTCTTAGCCACCTTTCTATCAGTTTTTATCGATGATAACATTCGTAAATTGTTATTCCCCGTCAGCAACTTCACACCCGCACTGACACCAAAAGACAAACTCCTTACAAAACATTTATCAAAGCTAAATTTTCATTAAAAATAGCGGCTATCATAATTTACAGAAAGCGAAGCGGAATAAGACCAATCAGAGGGAAGCGTCGTAACCGGTCTCGATCTTAGTAATTAATACAATTTTAGATTAATTCAGATTACCTCTTTATTGGCCGACGTATAGTAGGCCTACAGTATGCAATACGTCATTGCTTCGAGAATACTGGCGATAACCTTATAAATAATTCGCCTGATTACTATTATAAATCGAGGAATAACATGACGAACAATAGCCAAATAACACAGCATATAACTGTTGCACTGATGGGCGGCGATCATTATGCAAGAAACGGCATTAAAACGTTATTAAGCAGCATCCGCGACGACCTTCACATCATTATCATCGAAGGAGGTTATCAGGAACTGGATAAGGCGCTGTCGTCGATTCGTATCGATATCTTATTTATATCCGGCGCAGAGAAATACCATACAGGGTATGACTCACTGAAATATTTAAAAAAAATCAAAGTCACGCAGCCTGAAGTGATTATCTGCCTGTACTCAACCTCTGCCCATTCCCTGTTATGGGTCCGGGAAGATATTGATGCCTATATCTCGCTACAGAACACGGTTTATCAGTGGCGGATAAAGCTAGCAAAAATGGTCGATAGCCATTATCGGCCCCAAAAGCAGCCAGCGGCGTTATCGCTGACGCCTGGAGAAAGGAGGGTATTAAAGGAACTCAGGAACGGACTGGATATACGTTACATCGCAGAACTGGAGAAACTTTCTTATCGCCGCGTGAGCGCCTTAAAAAGCTCAGCGATAAGGAAACTCGGGCTCAGGAATAAGACAGATTTGCTGGTCTTTTTAACCAGTTAGACCTGCCGCTTTCAGAGCAAATCTCGTAATAAAAAAATCAAGGAACTATGAAATGAAAGCACGCCTTACTTGCCATTCTCTGCTGGCATTAAGCATTGCCGCCCTGCTGCCAGCGGGCTCAGCACTGGCCGCCACCACCAGCGGCGGCACGGTTAACTTCAGCGGTAAAGTGGTGACCTCCGCCTGTGCCATCAGCGCCGGTAGCGCCAATATCGACGTCGACATGGGTGAAGTGCGTACCGCCACGCTGGCTGCCGCAGGCAGTGAAGCCAGTACCGCAAAAGCCTTCTCCATCACCCTGGAAGATTGCGAAATCGCCGATACCTCGGCGTCCACGGAAGATAACCCTATTGCCGCAACGACCGTGGCTATCACCTTCACCGGTACACCGGACAGTACCGATGTGAATAGCCTGGCCGCGGGAGTAAACGGCGGCGCGGGCTCGGCGCAGCATGTCGCTATCCGTCTTTATGACGAACAGGGCAACGTCGTCAGGCTGGGTGAGCCGGCAGCAGCGATCCCCCTGCGTGCGGGGGCGAACATCCTGAACTTCAGCGCGAAATATTACTCCCCACTGGGCAACGCCACGGCGGGTGATGCCAGCGCGGTCGCCACCTACACCGTGACCTATTCGTAATCTTCAGGCCCGGTCTGCTGGCCGGGTCTGACTCAGCTTTCAGGAGACGCACTATGCGCGTAAACACATGGATTTGTCTGGCTGGCACGTTATGTTCATCCGCCGTGTACGCAGGCGGCGTGGGGTTAGGCGCAACGCGGCTGATCTACACCGGCGCGGCTACGCAGACGATGATGCAGGTAAGAAATACCCACCCTGATGCCACGTTTCTGATCCAGTCCTGGATGGAAGACGAGAAAGGGAGCCGTACCAACGACTTCGTCATCACGCCGCCGCTGTACGTCATGAAGCCCGCCAGCGAAAGCGCGGTGAAAATCATGTTCAGCGGCGACGCCCTGCCAGCCGATCGCGAGACGCTGTACTGGATGACGGTCAAAGCTATCCCACAGCAGGTTAAAAACGGTTCCGGCAATTCGCTGCAATTCGCCTCTGCCAACCGCATCAAGGTCTTTTATCGCCCGGAGCGGCTCAGGGAAGGTGCAGGAGAGGCATGGAAAAACCTTGCCGGCGCCTACCGCGCGGGCAAGGTCACGCTGACCAACCCAACGCCGTATTACCTCACCACCATTAACGTGAAAATTGATGGCAGGCCGGTGTCGCCCGTCATGGTGCCGCCGAAATCCAGCGTGACGCTGGCAGACACCTTCAGCCATGCGAGCAGCATGAGCTACCAGACGATTAACGATTATGGGGCCTGGACGCCCGTTACCCGCACGTCATTGTCCCAATAATAAAAACAGTAAGGCGTGACCACATGAAAATTAAAATCCTGTGCGCCACGGCGATCGCCCTGGTGATTCGGCAAGCCGTGGCTGCCGAAAGCGAGCTGCAATTTAATCCTGCTTTTCTCAACGGCGAGCGCGCCAACAGCGCCGATCTCGCCTGGGTCAACGCCGGGAGCGCGTTGCCGCCGGGCGAGTACAATCTTAACGTGTATATCAACACCCAGTTCGCGTTCACAGGTAACGTCACGTTTCGCGTCGCTGAAAACACCGCCGGTGAAGCCCTGCCGTGCCTTACGCCTGCGCAATTCGCCGCACTTGGCATCGACAGCCGTCAGGCTAAAGGGGGTGAGCTGCCGCCTGCGCAGCGGTGCATTTTTTTAACCCGGTCATTCGCCGATACCCGGTTTGATTTTGACCAGAGGACGCTTACCCTCAACTTCACCGTACCGCAAAGCGCGATGCGCGCTCTGCCGCGCGGGTACGTCAGCCCGGAGAGCTGGGAGTCCGGCATCCCTGCCGCGTGGCTGAACTATGTGGTCAATGGCGCGAATAATGACTACCGGGGCGAGACGCGCACGCGGGAACAACAGCTGTTTGTGAGCCTCAACAGCGGCGCCAACCTGGGCGCATGGCGGCTGCGTGATTTCACCACGTGGACCAAAGAGAGTAACGAGCTCACCCACGTCCAGACCTGGCTACAGCGGGATATCCGCGCCCTGCGTGCCCAGGTTTATGCCGGTGAAACGTTCACCTCATCGCAGGTGTTTGACGCCGTTGGCCTGCGTGGGGTTGCCCTGAAGACCGATGACAATATGTTGCCCGCCAGCCTGAGCGGTTACGCGCCCGAAGTGCGTGGCATCGCGCGCGGCAATGCCACGGTGACGGTTCGCCAGAACGGTAACGTCATCTATCAAACCTCCGTTCCGCCGGGGGCGTTTGTGCTGAAAGATCTCTATCCGACCTCTTCCGGCGGCGATCTCGCGGTCACCATTCAGGAGAGCGACGGTAGCCAGACGCAATACACCCTGCCCTTTGCCAGCGTGCCGAATCTGGTGCGTAACGGTCAGGTCAAATATGCTCTGGGGGCGGGGAAATACCGCCCTGCGGGCAATCAGATCTCGCCCTCCTTCGCGCAGGGCGAGCTGTTCCTGGGCTGGAGATACGGCCTCACGTTTTATGGCGGGGCGCAGTTTTCCGATCGCTACAACGGCCTGGCCTTCGGTATCGGGCAGAATCTCGGCCGCTTTGGCGCCTACTCCCTCGACCTCACCCATGCCCGCAGCCAGCTGGCTGATAACCAGCACTACACCGGTGATTCGGTGCGCCTGCGGTACAGCAAGCTGCTGAACGATATCGGTACGCGAGTCAATTTCTTCTCGCTGCGTTACTCAACGGCAGGGTTTTATACCCTCAGCGATACCACTTACAAAGGCATGGCGGGCGGAGCGCCAAAACAGACCGTGGAAGACGATGGCACCGTCACCACTCACTACGACACGGTTTACAACCTGCATATGTCGCGTAAGGCAAAAAATCAGCTGCTGTTGTCGCAGCCGATGGGCGAATACGGCGCGCTGTCGCTGTCCTGGGATCAACAAACCTACTGGAATACGTCAAAAACCACGCAAAGTTTGCAGTTCGCGTGGAACGCGACGTTTCGTAACCTGTCGCTTGGCATCAGTGCCCAGCGTAGCTCTGGCCTGTACGACAACAAGAAAGACAATATCCTCGCGTTGTCCCTGTCGGTGCCGCTGGGTAACCCGGCGCTGTCGACCCGTCTCCGTTTTACCGCTACCCATGCGGATCCCGCTGGCACCACCGCCAGTACCGGTGTCAGTGGTTATCTGCCGGGGCAGGAGAATCTTTTCTATAGCGTCAACCAGCGCTACAGCGCGCAGCAGCACTACGGCGGCGATGCCGCGCTGCAATACGAGGGCGCGTGGGGAGACTATAACCTGGGCTACAGCTACGCCGGTGACTCCCGCAACCTCAGTTACGGGATGAGCGGCGGTGCGGTGCTGCATGAGGATGGTCTGACGCTGAGCCAGCCGCTCGGGAACACCAATATTCTGGTGAAAGCCCCGGGCGCCAGCCATGTCGCCGTGCTCAACCACAAGGGCATCAAAACCGACAGCCGGGGCTATGCGGTGATCCCGTACGCCACGCCGTATCGCGTTAATCAGGTTGCGCTGGATGTCACCACCGTGGGCAATGACGTGGAACTTGAGAACGCCATCGCCAATAAAATCCCCACCGACGGGGCACTGGTTCGCGCCACCCTCACCACGCGTCAGGGGGCAAAAGCGATGTTTATCGTACGTCACGCTAAACACGTGCTCCCCTTCGGTACGCTGGTCTCGTCAGAGGATGACAAAGCCAGCGGTATCGTCGGCGACGGCGGCAGCGTGTATCTGACCGGCCTGTCAGCGGAGGGAACATTGCATGCCGTATGGGGGCGCAACAGCGCCCAGCGCTGCACGATCCGCTATGCGTTGAACCCGCAGAATTATCACGCCCGCACCGGGCTTTATTCCCAGGAGGTCATATGTCAGTAACCATCCGGTTCCTCCCCCTGATCCTGCTGATGTTCATCACCGTTCCCGCGCGCGGCTATGACGTGCTGGTTTCCGTGACCGGCAACGTGATCGGCAATACCTGCATTGTCTCGGAAGATTCGAAGGAGCAAAACGTGCCGCTGGGTACCCTCGGCGTGAAGCAATTTAGCGAGGCGGGCGCGGTAAGCAATATCAAAACGCCCTTCACGCTCACCCTTGAAGCGTGCGGCCCCACCTTTGCTGGTGTGAAAGTCCGCTTCAGCGGTACGCCGGATGACGAAAACCCGCAGCTTCTGAAAGTCGCTGACGGCGGCGCGACCGGCGTGGCGGTGCAGATACTGGATAAAGACAGCGTACTTATCCCGCTGGACACCCAAACCGCTGCTTACGGCGCAGCGGGGGATGACAGCGTAAAAATGACCTTCTATGCGCGACTGGCCGCCACGGGTGCGCCGGTCAATGCCGGAGACGTTTCGGCAGTGGCGACCTGGACGACGGAGTATCAATAATGCGTTTACTGTTTTTAGCCCTGTTTTTCATGTCCTCTCAGGCACTTGCCCTCTCCTGGACATCGGATATCACCCTTTCGCCAACGCCCATGTCGTGGTCCGGCCCGGCAGACTCCATCGTGCCTGGAAAGACGATCGGCTCTGAATGGAGCGCCTCTGCGAGCGTCTCGGAAGTGTTCTGGTGCGGCCTGGTATTTACCTGCTCCAAAGGGACGCTGGAGCCGAGCAGCAGTATAACCGCCACCGGCATCACGGTTATTCTTGATGGCGCAAATTACATGGTATTTGAAACGGGCGTGCCCGGCATCGGCTTCATTCTTGGGCTTAAAGATTATAACGGCACCACCTATGTCCCGATGCAGACGGGCATTACGCAGAGCTATCCGGCCGATGGGACTAACGGTTACGCCACCGCACTGGGCTGGTCGGCAAAAGTGACGTTTATCAAGACCGGCGTTCCGCTGAAATCCGGCGTATACCAGACCCCGACCATTAACGCGGCGATCCTGACGGCCTATAACAACGAAGTGAAAACCGCGCAGGTGATCATCAACCCCACCACCATCACGGTGACGGCAAGCGGCTGCACGGTAGGCACGAAAAGCGCCAACGTCGACCTGGGCACCATTGATATTCACACGCTGCCCAGCGTAGGCAGCACCTCGCCGTCGGGGGAGTTTAACGTCAGCCTGACCTGCGATGAGAACGTGGCGGTTAACGCAGTGATGACCGATCAGACCACACCGTCAAATACCTCGTCGGTCGTGACGCTGACCGGGGACTCCACGGCCTCCGGCATTGGCGTACAGTTTTTCTATAACGGTACCGGGCCGCTGATGATGGGGCCGGACAGCTCGTCCGCAGGTACGACGGGACAGTTTTTCATCCAGACCACCAGCTCGGCACAAACGCTGTCCCTGCCGTTCCAGGCGCAGTACATCCGAACCGGTGAACTGGTCCCCGGCTCGGCCAACGCCCTGGCAAGCATCACCTTTTCGTATCAGTAGGTTAGTGCTTCACCCACACCAGCTGATCGACCCGGAAGCCCAGCTCGCGTGCGGTGTTCAGGTAGTCCTGTTTTACCGCATCCGGAATGGTCGGGGTGCGCGATAAAATCCACAGATAGTCGCGGTTCGGGCCGCTGACCAGCGCGTACTGGTACTTATCATCCAGCTTGATCACGTTATAGCCGCCGTAGAACGGGCCGAAGAACGATACCTTCAGCGCAGCCGTGGTCGGTTCGCCGGTAAAGTACGCCTTTCCTTCGCTCTCATTCCATTTTTTCTTCACCGGATCGTAGCCGCGGTTCAGTACGCTGATACCGCCATCGCTGCGCTTGCCGTACGTCGCGGTGACCTGTTCCAGACCGCGCTCGAAGCGATTTTCCAGTCGGGCGACTTCATACCATTTGCCGAGATAGCGGCTGGCATCAAAGCCGGTAATGGGCTGCACGCCTTTCGGCGGCGTGGGAGATTTACAGGCAACCAGCGTCAGCGCAATGGCGACACCGGTAACGACAGGCCATAGCCTCATGAGAACTCCTTTCATTTACGCGGTTGGACGTTAAGTGTAGCGCACCCGTGCGGCGCTTCATCCCGTCGGGGAATATTCGTAGTATATTGAGACAACTCCTTCTCTTCGGATGCAGACATGGCTTACTCCATCGGCGAATTCGCCAGACTCAGCGGCATCACAGCCACCACGCTGCGGGCGTGGCAGCGACGCTATGGCTTGCTCAAACCCGAGCGTACGGACGGCGGTCACCGCCTGTACAGCGATGAGGACGTTCAGCAGGCGCTGAAAATCCTCGACTGGGTAAAAAAAGGCGTACCCATCGGTCAGGTAAAATCACTGCTGGAACGCCCTGCGCCGCGCCGCGCCAATAACTGGCAAACCCTGCAACAGGCCATGCTGCAAAAGTTGCAGGAGGGGAAAATTGAGTCCCTGCGTCAGATAATTTACGACGCCGGACGCGAATACCCAAGGCCAGAGCTGGTCACTAACGTGCTGCGTCCGTTGCGCAGCCAGATATCGGCCAACGTCGCCGCCGCCATGACGCTGCGTGAGATCCTCGACGGCATCCTCATCGCCTATACCTCGTTTTGCCTTGAGGGCGATAAAAAAGCGCCGGGCGATAACATCCTCATCAGCGGCTGGCATCTGAACGACCCCTGTGAGATCTGGCTTGAAGCTCTGACGCGCACCGGCCAGGGCCACCGCATCGACATACTGCCGGTTCCCCCTGCCGCGCTGGCCCCGGAAATTTTCCCGGACCGCAAATGGCTGCTGGTCACCAGCGGTAAACTTACCGCCGTGCGGAAAAAGCAGGTTGCGCAGTGGCAGCAGCAGGTTTCCCTTGAGGTGATTATCCTCTGATTATTTTCTGCTGAGGCAATCTTCACGAAAAGTTGAATATTTTTTCGCACAGCGAGTGCTAACGTTTTCCTGTCACCGACAACTCAACAGGAAAACACGATGAAAAAGACACTCCCTCTGATGATGCTGGCTACAATGGCTTTCGCGCCTGCCGCGTTCAGCGCCCCGGCAGGCACCCTGAGCGTTCACGTTCTGGACCAGCAAACCGGTATGCCGCCAGCGGATGTGGCCGTCACGCTGGAGAAGCAGGAGCAGGACAAGTGGACCCCGATTGCCAGCGGTAAAACCGACCACGACGGGCGCATCAAATCGCTCTATCCGCAGGATCAGGATATGGCGCCTGGCGTGTATAAAGTGACCTTCAAAACCGCCGATTACTTCCACGGTAAAAAGCTGGACTCCTTCTTCCCGGAAGTGCCGGTGCTGTTCACCGTCACCCGCACCAATGAAAAACTGCACATCCCGCTTCTGCTCAGCCAGTACGGTTACTCAACCTACAAGGGCAGCTGATTGCTCTTGATTTTAAAGACGATTTAAAAATAATCCCGCCAATACTTGGACAAATACGCAATGTTGTGTAACTTTTAGGTATGAGATCGGGAGGTGCACACCATGACAACAAAACCTGTGCTGGGTATTAGCGGATGTTTGACCGGTTCCGCCGTTCGCTTTGACGGCGGGCATAAGCGTATGGGCTTTGTGATGGATGAGCTGGCGCAGTGGGTCGCTTTCCGTCCGGTATGCCCTGAAATGGCTATCGGCCTGCCCACGCCTCGTCCGGCGCTGCGTCTGGTGATGACCACCGGCGGCGAGACAGAAATGCGGTTCAGCAAAGCGCCGCACGATGACGTTACGCAGAAGATGGCCGCATTTACGGCAGATTATCTGCCTAAAATCGGCGATCTGGCGGGTTTTATCGTCTGTGCAAAATCCCCCAGCTGCGGCATGGAGCGCGTGCGGCTGTACGACGAAAACGGCAACCGGGGCCGCAAGGAGGGTGTCGGGCTGTTCACCGCCGCCCTCCTTGAAACTTTCCCCTGGCTGCCCGTCGAAGAAGACGGTCGCCTGCACGATCCGGTACTACGGGAAAACTTTGTTGAGCGCGTTTTCGCTCTCCACGAACTGAACGTAATGCGTAAAAATGGCCTGACGCGCCGTGCCCTGCTGGACTTTCACAGCCGCTATAAGCTTCAGCTTCTGGCGCACCATCAGGCAGGCTACCGTGAAATTGGCCCGTTCGTGGCATCACTGCACGAGTGGGACGATCTGGACGCGTTTTTCGTGGCCTATCGCGACAAGCTGATGACCATTCTGAAAAAACCCGCTTCGCGGAAGAATCACACTAACGTGCTGATGCACATTCAGGGCTATTTCCGTAACCAGCTGAACAGCCGCCAGCGTGGAGAACTGCGTGATGTGATCCTGCATTACCGGGACGGGCTGCTGCCGATCCTCGCGCCGCTGACGCTGCTGAAGCATTATCTGGCTGAATACCCTGACCGGTATCTGATGACGCAAAACTACTTTGATCCCTATCCTGATGATTTGGGTCTGCGTCTGGCCGTTACCTGATAAGAAAGAAGCGAAGGCCCTGTTGACCCACAGAGGCCCAAAGCAGTACCCCGTTTAGACGACACCCTCACTGTCGTCTTTTTTTTGCGCTCAGCGTAAAATACTGTAATTCTGTACAGGTTAAGCGTGCACAGCGGAGTACCCCGATGATCAAAAATTTGCATATTCAGAACTACCGCTCAATTCGCGATATGTCGCTTGAGCTGGAACAGCTCAATATCGTGTTCGGCCCCAACGGCACCGGAAAATCTAATATTTATAAAGCGATTTACCTGATGCACAGCGCGGCGCAGGGGCAATTCTCCCAGGCGCTGGCGAACGAGGGGGGAATTTTGAAAGTGTTCTGGGCGGGCAAAACCCGCAGCGACCAGCTACGACGCATGAACCTGGCGGTGGAAACGGAAACCTATGAATATGAGCTTCAGGTCGGGTTCGTGGAAAAGCTGCCCTACCCCTCACAGTTTCAGCTCGATCCGGTGATCAAAGAGGAATCTATCTGGCTCGGCGGACAGCACCGTCGCCCGTCGTCACAGCTGATGAAGCGTAAGAACCAGGCCGTATTCCTGAACAACGTGCATCACGAAAAAGTGACCCACAGCGGCACGCTGTATGAGAACGAGTCGGTGTTCGGTCAGCTCGGTGAACCGCACCTCTACCCCGAAGTGTCGCAGATGCGCGAGTCCCTGCGTAACTGGCGATTCTATCACGAGTTTTCCGTCTCATCCGGCTCGGCGATCCGTGCCCCGCAGGTGGGCTTTCGTTCCCCGGTGCTGGCCAGCGACGGCGCGAACCTGGCCGCCGCGTTTCAGACCATTGTCGAAATTGGCGACGAGCTGCTGCTGATGCGCATTCTCGACCAGGCCTTCCCCGGCTGCGTGTTTTACAGCGACAACACCGGCGGGCGCTTCCGCATGATGATGCAGCGCGAGGGGCTGAGCAGACCGCTGGAACCGGCAGAGTTCTCCGACGGCACGCTGCGTTTTTTGTGCCTGGCGGTGGCGCTGTTAAGCCCGCGCCCTCCCGCATTCATCGCCCTCAACGAACCGGAAAACAGCCTGCATCCGCAGATGCTGCCCGCTCTGGCAAGCCTCATTGCCGAGGCCAGCCGCTACTCGCAGATCTGGCTCACCAGCCACTCGCCGGAGCTGGCGCAGTTGATTGAGAAGCACCGATCGTTTCCGCTGTATCAGCTGTCGATGGCGGAGGGGGAGACGAGGATGGAGAGGCTGGGGTAATTGCCATCCTCACCGGTAGTGCTGAGAGAACCGCTTTTTATCTTTTCTGGAAGCGTTATAAGTTAACTCCTTATTTTGGTTAAAATTTGCCTGGTCAATGTCTTAAAAGGACATCGATTGGGTGTAAACATGATCTGGTTTCACCTTTCCATGCGTATAGCGGACATACGCTGGAGCGTATTGACATACTTGATGGAAAGGATAGGTATGGGGTTTTAAAGCACAATAATGACGTTATTCAACAAAATAAGGAAATAGAGAAATGTCTATACCAGCATACTTATGGCTTAAGGACGACGGCGGAGCATTAATCAAAGGCGGAGTTGATGTTCAGCACAGAGAGTGCAGCATTGAGGTAAAAGGGTTCCACCACAACCTCATGATCCCAACAGATAACGCAACCGGCAAAATAACCGGTACACGTATGCATTCCCCTATGCTGATCATTAAAGAATTCGACTGCTCTAGCCCATATCTTTATAAAGCAGTTGCGACAGGTCAAAGCCTGGTGTCAGCAGAAATAAAATGGTATCGGATCAACTACTCTGGACAGGAAGAGGAATACTTCAACATGCTGCTTGAAGGCGTGCGAATAGTTTCGATTTCACCAGCAATGGCACCAGGGGATAACCCTAACGAAAACCATATGGAAACGGTCGAACTGCGTTACGAGAAGATTACCTGGAAGCATAACGACGGGAACATTATCTTCAGCGATGCATGGAACGAACGCCAGTCAGCATAGAACGCACAAGGGGCGCTTAGCCCCTTAATCATACAACCAGCGCCCCGCTTTGGCAGACTCAATAATCATTTCGAGCGTTAGCGGCTTGTACTGACGATCTCGAAACTTCTTTCTAAGCCCATACTGGTACCAAAAAAGCTCGGGCTCAAAGTAGTTATCCATGACAAAGTTGCTGTGCTCAATTTCATACCGGTTGAATAGGTCGAGCAGCATCTCCTCCAGATCTTCAGGGACGAGGTTAAAATGCTCCTGGAAGGTCCATTCCTTAAGGGCAGGACGCTTACGTTCACTGTAATTTTCAGTGATGTAATCTAAAAACTCTTGCTCATCCGGCAACAACATTAGAAATAAGTCCAGGCAATCCGATCTTTCGGTCGGGCAATGAGGTTGTACTTGTTTCTGGTTTCTCTGGCAACTAGGGCAAAGATAATTACCGCCTGGGCATAGCCAACAAAGGGAACTGCTCTTCCCACGACGGCCCCAACCTTATTTGTCTGTCTGGTTTTACCCATACCGATGATCGTCTCCACTCTCATGCCTTCAGGAAAGTGGACCCCCTTTAAAATGCGACGCGCTACCTTAGACGCGATACTTGTACGCGAACCGGACGCACCCAATACCTTACGCTTGGGTAATATAGGCTGCCCCGCCAGGATTGTTGCAGCAGTCTCCACAGTTACGCCCAGATGGTTCGCCAGACCCTCAGCGAATATCAGCAAAAATAGCTCCTGTGGGGTTACGTTCGCATTCCCGTGATAGAAATACGTCCCGCCAGATTCCTCTACTGTGTCCATAGCATAATCCATTAATTAAAGAGATAAAGGTTAAACCCTTATCTTTATTAAGGATAACAAGGCAATACCACTTTGATTAAATTCAGAAAAGTGCCTGCATAAATGCTTTAAAATGAAATCGGGTCAATCGATAAACCGCTTGCGCACCCTTTCCAGCGGCGCAATCAGCAGATTGATAAGCGGCTTACGATCGATAACGATATCGGCGTTCACCGTCATTCCGCCCATCAGCATGCGCTTTTTCTTGTCCGGGTCGGTAAACCAGGAGGGGACGCGCACTTTAGCCAGGTAGTAGTTCTGCCCTTCCTGGAGCGGGATCAGCGCCGAATGGGCATCAATGTTTACCTCATAGAAATCGGACAGCGTCGCCTCCACGGAACCGTATTTGTCTACGGGCCAGGAGTCGAAGCGCAGCTTGACCTTATCGCCTTTCGCCACGCGCCCCACACCCGTTGCCGGAACATACAGGTACCCCTCCATCGTCGCCGCGGTATTTTTACGGATCACCACCACCACCTCGCTATTTTGCGTAATGGCCCGGCCAGGCGGGAAGTTAATCGCCACCACGTAACCATCGGAAGGGGCCAGCATCGCCATGGTGGAACTTCCCCGGCTGGACAGGTTGCGGTCAATTTCGCTGATGCGGTTTTTCACATACAGCTGCTCTTCGCTCAGAGAGTCAATTTGCGACTGGGTGCTGTCGGTCAGGCTGGTTTTTCGTGCCTCAAGCTCAAGAATAGTGCTCTCCTCCAGCGTCAGGTTGAGCTGCGCATTGAGCACATCGTTGTGGCTTTTATCGAGATCCACTTTGGAGACATAGCCCTTCCCGGAGACGGATTTCCACGCCTCGTAGGTGTCGGTGCTGTTTTTTAACAGCGCGCGCAGCTTCTTCACCTTATCGCGGGAAACGGCGATCTGCTTGTCGGTGAGAGCCAGCTGCTGCGCCAGATTTTTGCGATACGACGCAATCGAGTCCTCAATGGCCTGGATGCGCTGCTCGCTGCGCTTCTTCTCCGCTTCCATCTGCTGGCGGTCAAACTGCACCACCGAGCCCTGCTTGCCGCCATAGTCCTGCGACACGGTGAACAGCGGATCGTTTTCCTTCACGTACTGGCCCGGCCGTACGGCAAAATCCACAAGCGTACCGGACTCCCGGGCGCGCACTTCGACATCGCCCTGCGCCGGGATCAGCACCCCGCGTGCCAGCGTGGTTTCCGAAAAGTTAAAGACAATCGCAAAGACCAGCAGGCAGAGAAAAAAGGTGATGAACAAGGTCAGCACGGCTTTCAGCCGTGGCGCGTTGATGTGATAGCTTTTTGAGAAATGATGCGGGATCAGCGCCCGCCGCTGTCGGCTTCGGTTTTTTAATTTCACGATATGTCATCCATGATAAATCACTGAAAGATCGTCCCATGCACTCCAGAGCGTGGGGGTTTTACGCAGCGCGTTCAGCGTGTCGGCGGCGGCCTGACGGTAATCCTCTGGCGCATACGCCTGACTCTCCAGCCCAAACTCCGCCGCGTGCAGCGAACAGATCGGCAGCAGCGTTCGGACGCTGTAGCCATAGCGCGATAAAAACCGCGTTGAGACATCCGTTAACCACGCCTTTTGATCCCCAGCCTGGGTGGAGAACAGCGGCGCATCCGGCAGGCGTTCGTCCATCAGCAGCACCGTCACCAGGCGGTGAGGGGCGAAAAACGAGCTGGCGCGTCGGCCTTCGTGCGCGGCCATCAGCTTATGCAGCGCAGGGTGACGGGTAATAAACTGAAAGCGCACATCGGCTGGCGCGGTGGCGAGCAGCGCATCCACGATCAGACCAAAGCCCGCCCAGCGCATTCCCAGAAGCAGGGTGCGAGATGAACTGTAAAACGCCTGCTCCTGCGTCCACTGCGCCACGTACGCGTGCAGATCGAAGCGGACGTTGCGCGCCCAAAGCGCGGGCGGGAAGATCTGCTCCACGAAGTTAAACCCGCTCAGCTCATGGGCGTTCTGATGCAGAAAATCAGCCGGGACATCGGCCTCCGGGCAGCGCATAAACTGGCTGTAGTTTTGCGTGATCCGGTTTGCCAGCAGCGTGCGCCCGGCCTGGCGCGCGCAGAGGCGCGCATAGAGACGCGGCAGAAACATCATTGCTCATTCTCCCGCAGGGTGCCATTTTCCATGGTATAGAGACGCCCCTGACAGCCCACCACGTCCGGCGAGTGGGTAACAAACACCAGGCCAATCCCCAGGCTACGCAGGTTCGCCAGCACTTTCTGCGCGGTCGTTTTATCCAGGTTCGCCGTCACTTCGTCACAGAGCAGAAGCTTAGGCTGGCTGTACAGGGCGCGCGCCAGAACCAGACGCTGCATCTCCCCGGCAGAGAAAAAGGTGTTCCCCGGCAGCATCTCCGTTTCGTAGCCGTGCGGCAGCCTGGCGACGACGTGGTCCACCTCCGCCAGCCGACACGCGGCAATGACCTGCTCTTTATCCGGTGCGCTGTCAAAGCAGGCGATGTTGTCCAGAATCGAGCCGGTGAAGAGAATATCGTCCGCATGGACAATGCGGATGTGCTGACGCAGCGAGGAAAGATCGCACTCCTCAATGGGGATCTTATTGATCCGCAGCGTGCCAGACGATGACAGCAGCATGCCGGAGATCAGACGCAGCAGCGTGGTTTTTCCCGACCCGCTCTGGCCCACAATCACCGCTTCTTCGCCCTGCTTCAGGGTCATATTGATATGCTGTAGCGTGGCCTCCCGGCCAGGATAGGCAAATGAGACATCCTCAAATTGCAGACAGACCGGCGAGGTGACAATCCGCTTCCCAAACTGGCTGGTTTCAGAGGGGGCAAACAGCAGGTCGCCCACGCGATCCAGCGGCCCCTTGAGGGCATTTTTGTCCAGCAGCTTCTGCGCCACCTGCACCATGGCATCGGAAAAATAGCGCTTATAGCTGATATAGGCGTAAAGCATCCCGATGCTCATCTGCCCTTCCAGGATCAGCCACGCGCCAAAGCAGACCACCAGCAGCTGCTCGGCATTGATCACCAACAGCGAAGCCACGTCAAAGCGGGCCAGCAGCCGCTCTTTACGCATCAGCCCGGCGATGTGTTCGCGCTGGGATTTATCCATCACCGCATCCCGGGCCTGCTCCATATTGTTCGCTTTGAGCGTAATGATCCCTTTCTGCGTCTCCACCAGCAGGGATTCATACTGGGCGGTGCGCTCGATGGAGTCATCCACCGCGCGTTGATAGGGGCCGATCAGCGAAAAGCGGATCAGGAAAAACACGCCCATCAGCAGCATCGTCAGCAGCGCAATTTTGACGTTATACAGCAGCATAAACAGCAGGCTGGTGACGGCGATCAGGCTGGAAAAGAGAATTTGCACGTAACCATTGCTGATGAACTCCGCGCAGGCGTGGAGCGATTTTTCAATGGCCAGCACGATGCCCGGCGGGCGCGAGCGGAACCAGCTGGTCTGGGTGCGCAGCATGTAGTGGCGCACGGACTGGCTTAAATCGTCATAGGCAATGTTACGCATCAGGATCTCAAGCAGCTGCTTGAGGAATTTACCGATGACTTCAAAGATAAAGACGATAGCGAAGATCGCGGTGAGCAGGATCACCAGATCGCTGTCGCTGCGGGAAATGGCCTCATCCATAATCAGCTGCACATAGGTGGGGCTTGCCAGCATGGTGATGAGGGTAAAAATACAGAGCACAAACAGCAGCAGCTGGCGCTGGAACAGGCTCGGGGATTTATTGGCTAACCGGCCAAGCGTGAGCTTTTCATCCGGGGATTTCTTTTTGAAGCACGGCGTGGGCTTAAGCTCAAGAACATAGCCGGAAAAGAGTTTTTCCGCCTCTTTCAGACGGTAACGACGCACGCCGCTGGCGGGGTCGTGAACGGTCACGCTGCGGCTGTCGATCTTCACGATGACCACGAAATGGTTGCCGCGCCAGAAGGCGATGAGCGGCAGCTCAGACGTTTCTATTTCAGTGATTTCGCCTTTAAGCACCCGGCCAGACATATTTTTATCACTGGCAAGGGTCATCAATTCCGCCATTGAGGTTCCCGCATCGGCGGAAACGGAAATCTCCCGGCGCAGCTGGCTGACGGAGACATGGTGGTCGTAGTGCCCCAACACCATCGCCAGGCAGGCCAGTCCACATTCGGTAAATTCATGCTGGCGAATAACAGGGGTCTTACCCTGTTTTTTATACTGAAAGAGCGAAAACATAATGATCCGTGGCTGAAATAAAAAAATGGCCCGGCAATGCGGGCCATGCGTACAACGTGCTTCTCGCTTAGGCGCTGAAGAAACCGCCGATGAAGCCGCCCACCAGGCCGAACACGCCGCCGATGGTGCCGCCCAGCGCGCCTAACATCTGGCTGCCCGCGTTATAGCCCGCGCTTGCGCCCTGAATAGCGGCAGCAAACGGATCCCAACCACCGATGATGGCCTGTGCTTTTTTGAAATCGATAACTTGCATGAGTCTTTTCCTGTTAACGTGAATTAGTTGTAGCTACCAACCAGCGCACCCAGGAAGCCCATTGCGCCACCCAGAATTCCGCCAACCACACCGCCAACCATGCCCATGATGCTTGCGCCGGTGTCGTAACCCAGCTGTGCACCTTTAACCAGACCAGCGAACGGGTTTAACGCGCCACCGATAATGTCTTTCGCTTCTACGAATGAAATCGCTTTCATTTTTATCTCCTGTAGTGATGGATCTTTAGCATGATGCTAAAGGCTAATTTCCTTTTATGAAGGAAAGCGGTTGCTACGGGCAGGTGGTAAGCGGAATGATTTTATTGCCATAAATAATCATCCGCCTTGCAGCCTGCCCGGCATTATCTATTTCCAGCCGTTGCCCCGGCGGAATATATTTTGAATTGTTGTATTGCGTACTGCACCCGACCGAGGAAACATATTTAAAATAGGTATTCCCGGTATTACTCACCACCCCGTTGCTAAACGCATAATCAAAATGTCGTGTCCATGGACGGACAATCAAAATTGCCTCAAGCGAGACCACCACATCCGACTGGATGCGCTGGCCTTTGCGCGTGATAACCTTTGCCTGGAGCGGCGTCTCGGTGAATTTTACGCGATAGTATCGCTCTTTGTTGTCATGCGGGCCGGTATAATAAAATTTAAAACCCGCGCGTTCACCGCTCCCCAGCGTTAATTGCTTAGGCGAATACATGACTTCGCCATCTTTTATTTCGGTTTCTTTTCCCTTCTCTTTAGGAACGTCTACCTGAATAAGCGAAACGGTATAATTCTGACGCTCGCTGGTATCGTTTTTTATCGGCTGAAAAACAACTTCTCTTTCGGGAAGAAAATCAATATTCAGACTTTCGATAATTAAAGCATTTGCCCCTGTGGAAATGAAGCAATTTATTGCAAAAATAGCCAGGAATTTTCCAGTCATGGTTGATTAATTCCAGGATGCGCTAACATCTATTCTTCCCTGCGCGGTCACTTCGCCAAACCAGCTATTTCCGTCATATGTGGTTTTCGATACCGGATTATCCATAACGAACTGGAGGACCAGCGGTGTTTTCCAGAGCCACATATCGGTCACGCCGGAACTCATTTTGTCCCACTCTTCCGCATGGGTGGCCGGTGCCGGGATCGACAGTACTTCGCCTTTACAGTTGTGCGCCATCAGCGTCTGGCTTTTCCCCACCAGCACGTTGCCCGGAATGGGAACCGTGAAGCCGTTGCCGCTAAAGGCGCAGTAGTCCACCCCATTCAGGCTTTGGGTAGGCCCGGTGACTTTTACCGTGACCGCAATCGCCGCATCTTTTTGCGCCCCGCTGTAGGTGATGGTGTAGGGGATCTCAATGGGCGCTTCGCCGATAATGCCTTTCCCGGAGCCGCCCAGACCGTCAGGATCGAGGGTGTAATCCGGGTTGTCTGGCACAATCTCCAGCCCGGGCTCGATAGGGTTAATCACCAGGCCGCCCCCCGGCTGGAAGCAGAAATCCGCCGCCAGTGAGCTGTTGCCGGGCGTCAGACACAGGCTGACGATATTGCCAATGTTGCTGCCGTCCCCCGCCTGCGCCACGCTCAGAATTAACGCTTTCGGCAAAAAGATTTTAAGGGACGCTTTGCCGCCGTTTTTCTGCGGCGCTGCAAGGAAGGTGTTCGCCAGGACACGCGTATCGCTCAGGATACCGCCGGAGATACTGTACCAGGTGTTTTCATCGAAGGTCAGCTCGGCGGCAAGCCCGGTGCCGCCGCTCATGTGCGATTGCAGCACGCTGTTGACGCGGGAAGAGGTGAGCGCCAGCCCCCCGTTGTAACCGGAGATATCCTCCCCAACAAACGTGTATTCGAGCAGGTCGCACAGGACGCCAGAGACCGTGTTGCGGGTGTATTTGGTGCAGGTGGCCCCCGTTGATCCATCGACAATCGTCACCTCACCGCTGATCGGATCAATCCCCAGGTTAAGCGCACTGGCGTTGGTCATGGTCAGCGTGCCCACCTTGTGAAGCGTATTGGTGGTGGTCACTTTGTTGATAGAGCTGATTTGCGGCGTGGAGGTGATGGTCACTTCATCCCCTGGCGCGGCGTTGAGCAGATAGTTAAAGAACGGATCGCCCAGTACCCAGCGCCCGTATGACGTGCCGGGCTCCATCACCGGCGGCTTAACCACCATCGACGTGTCGGTATAGCTGGTCGTCGGGGTGTACCCCGTGTTGCCGCAGGACGAGGAACACGCCGTCCCTTTGAAGAACGGAGAGGCGCTGGAACCGGTCACCGAAAAGTCGATGGTCAGCGCGCTGCCTGCCGGACCGCTGTAGCTGTTGTCCGGGATGTAAGTGGCGATACCGTTATTCGTTTTCGCACTCAGGGTCGGCCACTCGCGCGAACCGTGTAAAAACGCGGTCGACGTGCTGTTCAGACTAAACAGCCCCGCGCTGTTTCCCGTACCGTTATTGTCCGGGTTATTAATGGCTAAATAGGGCAGCTCCTGCGCCTGGGCCGCCGCGCTCATCAGCAGTAAATTAAGAGCGAATATCTTTTTCATCGTCACGTTCCTGCGTTCCTTTTGCTTCCTGCCAGACAAAATCGCCTTTGTCGCAGGAGATGTCCCCGAGCCACAGCGCACCGCGGTTAGACTCGATGTCCAGGCGCACTTCGCAGACGCTGTCGTCCGGCGTGGCGATACTCAGGACAGGGTTGTTCTTATCAACGTCGATCACGAAGCGTCCGTCGTTTTCCGTCCGGGTCAGCCCGACGTGGTTTTTGATCTGCATGGCGCCAACCGGGGCCCCGTTTGCATCCACAAGACGACCAAACAGGGTGACGATTTTCTTCACCTGCGGCTTCATCACCACGGTATTACCCGGATAAACCGTGATATGGCGACGCGCATTCGCGCCAATCTCATAGCTTTCCGTACCGGTTTCACTGTTCATCACTTCCAGGTCATAAGCCTGGTATGCCGGCAGCGACAGCCAGGTTTTATCCCCTTTGATGCGTTCTGCCCGGCCGTTAAGCTTCAGGGTCAGCGCTTCATCAGATTTGAGACCGGTACTGACAATCACCCCTGCGCTTTCGGTGCCTTTCCCGGCGGCGATGGCCTCTTTGGACCAGCCCACGCTGCCGTCACTGGTCAGCGTGGAGTTCCAGCCTTTACTCATGCCGCTCTGGACGCTGAGGATGTTGCTGTTCCACGGCGTGTCGAAGTTCACGCTGCCGCCGCCGCTTACGCTGCGATCCTGGCGGCTGTTAAAGGCTTTCGAGACGTTGGCGGTAGCCGATTTCAGGTAATCGCCCTCAAACTGGCGGCTGGCGCTGACGTTCAACGCCGTGCCGGTATCGCGATTGTGGGAAACGCCAACCGACACGGTATTGCCGAGCGGTATGGCGAAATCGAGCATTACGTAACGATCTTTCTCTTCGTAATACCCGTCGTATTTGTTGCGCGACATCCCCACCCGCAGGCGCGCCGTACCGTAGCGACCGGCGTATAACCCCTGGGAGTAGTCCAGCTGATAGCGTTTATAGCGATAGAGGTCGTCTTCCTGACGCATCAGGCTCAGGTTGCCTGCCGAGGGCAGGCCGAATGACGGCAGGCTAAAGGAAGCGCCCCAGGTGTTGCCCTTGCTCTCATAGATATCCAGGAACTTGCCGCTGGAGAGCTGTTCATGGGAGTACCACACCGAGCCGATCTGCCACGGCAGGCTGAGATTCGCCCCATAGTTGGCGCGATACGTTCCGTCGGAGGCGGCCATGGTCTGGGTATTCACCGAGAAATAGCCCGTCAGGTTCAGGGAGGCCCACAGCTCGCTGACGATGTGTTCCCGCATCATGTAGGTAGAGGCGTTCCAGTCGACCATCCCGCTGCGCTTGCTGAACGAGGCTCCCACCAGCGACATGGTGTCTTTATGTTTGGTGTCGTAATCGTAGTAGTAGGTGTTATCCTGCTCGTTTTTGCGTTTCGCGTATTTTTTATAATTGACGACGGATTTATCGCGGCTATACATCCCGCCCCACATCTGCCAGCGCAGCGTTTCCGACACGTTGCTGGAGAACGGTTTATTTACGGTGTACATGCTGCGCGACACGGTGCGGCTTCCGCTCACCACTTCAACTTCGACGCTGTAGATCCCGTAGGGCAGGCTGCTGGTGTCAATTTCATGGTTGCCGACGTCAAAGCGCTGAATGCCGATAAGCTGCCCGTCACGACGAATACGGGCCTCGCCCGCCGTGGGAAAATAGACCACCACCGGCGTCAGAGAGAGCGTGTTATCGCGCTTGCGGGAGTTGGCCTGGTTGCCCATGGAAACGCCGTAGACTTCACCGCCGGAAATCCCGCTGACGCTCGCCAGAGACTGCATCGCCCAGCCGTTCAGCATGCCCGCGGCGTAGCGCATCCCCTGATAGTCGCGCTCCCACATAACCGCGTTCATCTGGGTATCGCTGCTGTTCTCGTTGACGTAGCCAGAGCCGTCGATCAGCACATGATCGACGCCCATTGAGATCCAGTTTCTCGCGTTCAGATAGCCCGACGACCAGCTGTCACCGTAGCCGCTCTCGGTGTGATACGCTCCGAGGTTGTAGGAGAACGTGCCGCTCAGGTCGTCAGACTCCGGCGCATCAATGTCCACCTCACGCGGGCGAATATTCACCCCGTAGTCACTCTGCGAAAGATTCAGCAACAGGCGCATTTTTTTCTGATCCAGTTCGAACGCCGAACCCGCGCTAACCGGAATACGCATCTGGTCATCAAACTGCTTATCGTTAATGCTTTGCAGTAACGCCCGCATCTCTTTTGACAGACGAATGCCGTTATCAGACTCCTGGACCTGAACATCCCTCAGCCCCAGCTTCAGATCTTTTGCAAAGAGCGTCACGTCACCGATACGAACATATTCGTTCGCCGTGCCTTCGTGGT
Source organism: Enterobacter hormaechei (assembly GCA_042434945.1). GTDB lineage: Bacteria > Pseudomonadota > Gammaproteobacteria > Enterobacterales > Enterobacteriaceae > Escherichia > Escherichia hormaechei_A. Next base: position 4,339,676 of record CP170191.1, on the reverse strand, counting down.
TCCCTTGTTGTGCTGAGTGTGGACGCGTATTCACCAGATAGACGGGAATTTTGATCCCCTGCTCCAGCAGTGCATAAAGCGAGTCGGGAAAACGGTAATTAGCGATAACCACGGAGCTTGAGGCTGCATGCGCAAGCGCGGGCAGCGTGCCGGATGCGCAAGCCATCATCACCGGCAACACTAATTTATTTTTCACCATGCATCCTTACTTAACAGGAATGAACTGTTTCAGGTCCCATATTCCGAGATGAAAATGGTTATCCGTAACGTTGATATCCTCGATAGCGCGCGAGGTCTCTGGCATCAGGTAGAAGTTTTTGCTACACGGCGTGCCGGGGGATTCCGGATTCGGCTTCAGGCAGGTCCCGGTCGCATTGACGCGAAACGAGGTGTTCCCTTTATTGGTTATTTTTCCCGCCACATAGACGAAATCAATCTTCTTATCCCGGGGCTGAACCACCAGAATGGTGCTCACCACCGCACGCGTCATCCCGGTGCCGTTTTTTGGCGAACCGCTGTCCACCTCTTCGCTTACCCCTTCATCCGTGAAGGTAATGCGGTAGTAACGCTCTTTGTTATCGGCGTTCCCGTGATAGTAAAATTTGACGATATTGCTGGTACCGGCGGGCATTACCATGCGCGTGGGCGTCAGCAACAGTTCGTCCACTTTCTCCGGATTAATGACGATCCCTTCATCCATTGGGCTGCTGATCCGCTGTGCGCGAACAGAAACAATACGCACGCTGTCTGCTTCGTTTTTTATTTCCTTGGCGGTGGAGTCAGCATCCGCAGAAATAATGGTGGTGACTTTTCCCACATTAATGGCCAGCGCGGAGGAAGAGATAAATAATAAAAATAAGAAGGTGGATTTGAGGTTAAACATGCTATTTCCCTAAACAGGGGCTTGCGCCCCTGGATCGATCAGGCCTTAGCCCCAGGTTGCGCGGAACGCAACAGACACGGTCCCTTCCCACAGGCTGTTGGTCAGGTCTTTGAACTCTTTCGCAGTACCCGCGTTGTCCTGAGCGGAGTCAACGTAGAAGACGAATTTGTCCTGGCCGGTAATTTCGGTATCTGCCGCCGCGCCTGCGCTGGTGGTCAGGTTCCACAGGCCAGAAGAGACGCCGGTGTTAGAAGAAGAATCAACCAGCGTGGTCCATGCGGTCGATTTCGCCCCCACGGTGCCACCGATAGAGCCCAGGTCGTTACCGCCCCAACGCGCACCCACTTTCAGCTTGGTCGCTTCACCACCCACGCTGAACAGCGTGTTGTTTGAATCGTCGAGGATAGCTTCGAGTTTGAAGCTGGTCGCCGTAGAGTGATCGCCACGGATAGCCACATCAAACAGACCGGTATCGGTGTTGAAAGATTTGGTATTGGCGCTGTAAACGAAGTTCAAAGCACGCGTTGGCGTAACAACCAGATCGGATTCGCTGTCTTTGGTCGCGGTTGCCTGCCAGGTGGCAGAAGCCGTGGTTTCAGCTGCATTAACTGCGCTCAGGGCAGAAACAGACAGCAGGGAGCCCAGAACGATAGCGTTCAGTTTGTTCATTTATTTAGTCCTTCAAAAAAGAATCCACGTGTATAAAAAGGGGAGCCCCTTTTTCGAGGCGGAGTATAGACAGCCGCAAAATAACGAGGCAATACAGAAAAATTCACTCGACGGAGAGTAACAATAAAAATATAAATAAATTTCTCGTATCTTATTGTTACGTATTGAGTAAATTACTCAATTTCCCGAGCAATAGATAAATATCGATTTTTCAATAAAGAGAAATATCAGGACGTCGGGACAGCCACACACATCATTACAGGCAACACCAGCCCCTTAATTAACCACGCATGTTTTTTTACGCTGGTAATATAGAAGAAGTTGATATTATCAAGTAACATTTCGTTTACAACGCCATCCGGCGCCGCATCATCTTCAGATTTATTCAGCTTTTTATCCTTAATATAAAAGATATTGCTGCCGTCGACTTTTTCCACGCTGAGCGTGTAATTTCTGTCAATCAGGTAGCTTTTGCCCTCTTTCTTGAGTACGCCTTTATGAATAACCGTCACAACATCTTTGTTGTTAAACAGGAAAAGCGTGGTTAGCGACATATCGGTTGACTCACCCGTGGAATAGGTTTTCCAGGAAATGGTATCTGACTGGCAGCCAAACCCCTCATCCTGCGTTCTGGTAAAATAGACCCATAACAACGCGATGACAGACAGCGCCAGTACGATACTGAACAGTACACTCATTTTAGTCCTTGACATATTTTAACTCCCGGTCAGGCTTCTGTAAGAAATGCAGTTCTTATAATCGTCGATACTGTCCTGCTGATAACAGATGGCCAGGAAATAATTTTCTATCTGCGACTTTTTAAACCTGGAATAGTAAGCATCTGCAACCTGATGTTGACAGTCGATATGTTGACTGGCGATGACCTCTTTTACGTGATTAAAGTAGTGCTGTCGCGGCTGATACATATTCTTATCGATCAGGTATATCGTACACCTGTCCACTTTACCGAGCAGATGCATATCAGAATCTTTCAGGCTCTCGGCATAGGAATCCCGCTGGTGCAACAGTAAAACAGCGGTGCCGGTAACAATAATCAATAATAACGTGCAGAGAGAAATAAAGAGTCTGTGCAGCGATATTATTTGTTTAGGCGGATCGGCATCTTTCTTATGCGCTAGCGTATCGAATGCTTCAGAAGCAGATTCTTCGCTAAGCGTTGAAATAACCGGCGGCCTGACCGTGTGGTGTTCAATATGCGCGGCAAGGCTAAATCCCTTGCCACGTATCGTTTTTATCAGTAAAGGGTCGCAGCCTAATGTACGAAATGCTTTTCTGATTTCACTTATGGCAACATTCAGACTCACCGAAGAACCAGAGAAACCATGATCCTCCCAGACCTTCTTTATCAGGTCGTCTCTGTCGAGTGTTTTACCATTATTGATGATAAGTTCATAAAGCAGACGACCCGCCTGGTTAGATAACTTAATGGATGACTCTTCCTCTCCATTAATCATGATCATACCGGTGTCGACTTCATAAAGCATTGTAAGATCAATGAGATACTTCATATTATTATTACGCCATTGTTAAATTTTTGTGCATTTGCCAGGCAATAATAAGTCTAAAGTTTGTGTGGTCAAGTCGCGTGATATTAATTGAGAGATGAATTCATAAAGCTTCATTAATTAACGATTATTAAAGCATTAATAAAAATCTTCGAACCAACGCATTTAGGTTAAAACATTAAAAAAAACATACTGACAAGATTATAATCTTAAACTTTAGAAGTTGTTGGAATAATGTTTTGTTATGTACTTTTTTAGTGCAACATAATATCGTCAAAGCATTCTCCCGAGTCGCCATGCGTCTAGCCGGTACATCAGGGACATGTGTAGCCGATTAACATTCATTTTAAATAACACAAATCTTCATGGAGTTTATCATGTTCAAATCGATCATGACCGTATCACTGCTGGCCGCCGCTATTGCCTCTACCAGCGCAGTGGCCGCAGACAATTCGGCGGGTGGTATCATTAACTTTACCGGCGCTATTACCGATACAACCTGTACCATTAACGGCGGTAAAAGCGCGGACTTTACCGTTGCGCTTTCTCCTATTTCGGTAAAAGATGCGGGCACCACGGTTGGCCTGATCACCCGAAATAAAAAATCTATTGCGCTGACATTCTCTGGTTGCTCACCAGCAGCCGGAACGACCGGTACCCCGCTAAAAGTTTATTTCTCCAGCGCGGATAATATTTCCACTGACGGTAAATACCTGCTGAATAACAGCGTGAACGAAAGCGATGCCAGCGTGGCACGTAATGTCGGCTTTGCGTTAGTGGAGCCAGGTTCGTCTACGCCTATTACCCTGAACCAGCCTTACACGACAAATATTATGGGTACAGCGACCGCGCCAGATTCCGAAACGCTGACGCTGGACGTTTATTACTATAAAACAAACGCCGCTGCCGCCACCGTGGGCGAGTTAAGCTCCAACGTAACGTATACCATTTCCTACCTGTAACAGTGATTATTCAGGCTCTGTTTTCGCAGAGCCTGTATTTAAGGTTGCAATCATGCGCAAGGCAATTTTGCTGGCAGGCTTACTGCTAAGCACGGGTCACTCATGGGCCAATATTGTCATTAATGGCACCCGTGTCCTTTATCCTGAAAATAACAAAGAGGTGATCGTCCAGTTAATGAATACGGGCGATGCGCCGGCTCTGGTACAATCCTGGATAGATGACGGTGATATTAATTCCACGCCGGAAACAGCCAATGTGCCGTTTCTGTTGTCGCCGCCGGTGATAAAGGTTAACGAACATAATGGTCAACAGCTTCGTATTAAAAAGCTACCGTCCAGCTTGCCTGCGGATCGCGAATCCGTCTTTTTCCTGAATGTCCTCGACATTCCGCCCAGACCTGAAAATCTGCAAAACCAGAATACCGTTCAGCTGGCGATTAAATCCCGTATCAAACTTTTTTATCGGCCCGCTGCGCTAAAAGGCACGCTGGATGACGCGGTGGCGAAACTGACGCTCGCCGCCGACGGCGATCGCTTTCGCATTACAAATAACAGTCCGTTCCATATTACGGTCGCCAATATTTCGCTGGGTAAAACGAAATTGCTCCAGGAGTCCCCGATGGTTTCCCCGTTTGGGCAGCTGACGGTCGCCGCCAAAAATACGGTTAAGCGCGGACAGACCTTCCAGCTGATGTATGTGGACGATCTTGGCGCGTATAAAACCCGGACTTTCACCAGTCAGTGATCGGAAAGACTCACCATGAAAATGAAACAAAACAGACTCTGTCTGCTGGCAGTCTGCACGCTTCTGCTTTCGCATAAATCAGGGGCCGTCTCGTTTGATCCCTCCCTGCTTGCTGGCGCATCCGGTGAGTCCGATCTGTCTCGCTTTTCCGAAAACAACGCCATGCCTGCCGGCAGTCAGGAGATGGATATCTACGTAAACGGCAGCTGGAAGGGACGTTATACCGTCATCTACGGCGAGCAGCGTGACGACATCCGCCTTGCCTGGAAAGATGCCCGGTCGCTGGGCATCAACACCACGTCCGTGCCTGCGCCCGCCATTGCGCACGGGCAGGTCCAGCTGCGCGATCTGGTTCAGGGCGGTGAAGTCAAAACCGATACCAGCACCCTGAGTCTGGCGCTTACCGTTCCGCAGGCGGCCGTGCAGCGTACTGAAGAAGGTTACATTGCCCCCCAGTTCTGGGACGAGGGGATCCCGGCGCTGATGCTCTCGTGGAACACGACCTGGTACAACACCCGCGCGAAAGGCACTGCGAAAGACACAAATGATGATTTTTATGCCGGGCTGGATTCCGGCGCCAACCTGTTCGGCTGGCAGTTTCGCGACAGCAGCGCCTGGCGGAAAACCGCCAGCGGAGAGAGTAGCTGGCAGAATAATACCCGCTACCTGCGCCGTCCCCTGGCCTCGCTGAAATCCAACCTGACGCTGGGTGACTTTTATATTCCTGGCGATCTGTTTGATTCCCTGCGCGTGCGCGGCGTGTCGCTGGCGTCGGATATGAAGATGCGCCCAAATTCACAGCAGGGTTTTTCACCGGTGGTTCACGGCGTGGCAAGGACGAACGCCCTGGTGAAAGTTATCCAGAATGGCAACGTGATCTATCAGGAGAACGTGCCGCCGGGCCAGTTTACCCTCGACAGCATTCAGCCTACCGGCTCCGCGGGCGATTTGCTGGTGGTGGTGCGTGAAGCGGACGGTTCACAGCAGTCCTTCACGGTGCCGTTTTCCGCCGTGCCCGGGATGCTAAAAGAAGGGGTGAGCCAGTACAGCGTAGTGGCGGGTAAAGTGCATCAGAACACGCTCGATGCCGAACCCGCATTCATGCAGGCCACGCTGCGCTACGGGTTTAATAACCTCATCACCGGGTATACCGGGACGATTATTAGCGATAACTACCAGGCCGGGCTTATCGGTACCGGGTGGAACCTTCCCTTTGGCGCGGTCTCGTTTGATGTCACCCACGCCAAAACCACCCTACAGGATCGCACCAGCAGCGGTCAGAGTTATCGCGTGTCGTACAGCAAATTTATCGATACCACCGCCACCAACTTCACCCTGGCGGCCTATCGCTATTCCACTAAAGGCTATTACAGCTTCAGCGACGCGCTCTATTCGCGCGAAGGGTATCAGCGCCTGAGAGCGCAGTACGACGACTATGAAGATCGGTTTGGCGTTGCGCCCGACATGTCGCTAAGCACCTGGGACGCCCTGCGCGCGGCGCAGCCCAAGAATACCTTTACGCTTAACCTTAATCAGCGCCTGCTCAATAACTGGGGCACGGTGTTTGTCTCCGGCACACAGCGCGATTACTGGAACTCACAGCAAACCACGCGCGAGTATCAGATGGGCTATTCCAACGCCATCGGCCGCGCCAGCTATACCCTGTCGGCCAGCCGGGTACGGAACAGGGACAGCGAAGAAGAGACGCGCCTTTACCTCTCCCTCAGCCTGCCGTTCTCGCTGTTTGATAATAATGCGTGGATCACCTCCAGCCTGACGGCCAGCGATTCGCATTACGAACAGAGCAATATCAGCATGAGCGGGAACGCGCTGGCGTCGAACCGCCTGAGCTATACCCTCTCCGGCAGTAATGCGCGTGGGGGTAAAAATGCGGCAAGCGTTAACGCCGCGTACCGTTCGAACTTCGCGACACTCGGTGGCTCTTACAGCGAATCCTCCGACTACCGCCAGACCGGGCTCAGCGGGCGCGGAAGCCTGGTGGCCTACCCGTGGCACGTTCTCGCCTCAAACGAAACCGGCACAACCATGACTATCGTCGATGCGCCAAAGGCGGAGGGACTGATGGTGAACGGCGATGAAAGCATTATGACGAACCGCGATGGCGTGGCGCTGGTGCCTTACGCCACCCCGTATCGCAAAAACGCCATTACGTTAACCGAAACGGAAAACAGCGCTGGCGCGGAGGTGATCGGCAATATGGCTAACGTGGCTCCTTACGACGGGGCGGTGAGTTATATCCGCTTCGAAACCGATAAGCGCCAGTCATGGGTACTTCATGCGACGCGCACCGACGGTAAACCGCTGCCCTTTGGCACTGAAGTGCTGGATGAACACGGTGAATCTGTCGGGTATGTCGGCCAGGCCAGCGTACTGTATATCCGTGCTGAACAGCCGCCACGCGCGCTCAACGTGCATCTCCGCGGCGGAAAGTGCGAAATCTCCTCCCCGGCCTGGGGGCTGAACAGCCCCTCATCGGTTTGCCATTAATTACGGATTATCAAAATGTTACGATCATTCATGTTCCTGCTCCTCACCAGCATTAGCGGGATGAGCTATGCCACCTGCTCCGGCAGCAGCATCGTTTATGGCACACCGATTACCATTGATTTATCGGATAAGCTGAGCCCGGCCACGCCCACATGGACCGGCAGCTTCAGCACCCAGTACAGCGGCTCGTTCAACTGTACGACGGGTAACAGTGAATTTTCTTACACGCCGATCCTCTCGACCGACAGCAAATACGCGACCATCCTCGGGTTCAGCAATAACAAGTATATGGTGCGGGCGGAGATCACCAATCCCCCGGCCAATAAAACCCTGTCTGCCAGCGGTAGCCATACGGCGTCTGAGCTGAACACACCGTTTACGGTTCGCTTCACCCTCGTTAACCAGAGCGGTACCCCCCTGACGGGGGATACGGCGAACATGAGCGACGTTCTGTTCGTCAGCGACATGAGCGGGTTATCCATCTGGGAAATCATCACCTGGCCAATCAATCAGGTCATCAAGATAGCGCAGTGGTTATTCAGCGGGTTCAAGTGGCCTTACGACAACCGCGATATGTTTGGTCAACCGATGATCATCAAATACGCGCCGAAACTGACTACCTGTTCCTTTGATAATGCGGGGCTGACCGTGGCGCTGCCGACGCTCGGCATTCCCCAGCTCAGTGCATCCTCACAGCCGGGGCTGACGCCTTTTTCACTGAACATGAGCTGTCAGAACGTCGGGGTTAATGGCAATTCCGATCGGGCAATTGAGATGTTTCTGTCCAGCACGCAGCTGCTCTCAACCGACAGCTCGGTGCTGATCGACAGCAGCAGTAGCGCGGCGCAGGGCGTGGGGCTCCGCCTGATAAAACGTGACGCCCCGCAAACGCCGGTGACCTTCTCTACCTCAACCACCAGCCGTGGCAACGCCACGATGATTTTCAGCGTGGCGGCTGGCGCGGCGCTGGACGAACATTTCACCCTTCCGATGGCGGCGTACTATTACGTGTGGGCGCCCGCCCAGGTGAGCCAGGGTAAGATCAATACATCGGCTACGCTGAATATTATCTATCCCTGATGTGAACTATTCCTCCATCTTTCCAACCGCTTGCACATACTTAATCAGTTCGCTGTGGTTGGAAAGATTCAGCTTTTTCATTGCATTGTGTTTCTGTGTCGCAATGGTACTGACCGAACGGTTTCGATGACGGGCAATCTCCGTCGTTGAAAATCCTTCCACGATAAGATGAAGCACCTCCCACTCTCTGGCCGAGAGGATGGAACGCGCCCGGGAGCCGGACCGCATTACCCGCCTGAGCCACGAAGAGATCGACGGTTTTTGCCCGTCCGCCATGAGCAACGCAGGTAATTCCTTTTTCAGTTCAGTCAATTCATCCTGCTGACTGATGGTTAATTCAAATTTCATCTCCAGAACTTTTTTTAACAGCCCGTAAGGCAGCTCGGGCACCAACAGAACACGCCTGACGTGATGGGTTTTACATAAAGATGTAAAACGGCTGCTGACCTCCGCACTCCACTCTTTATGATTAAGCAGATAATTAAATTCAGTGAAGAAAACATCCACGTTATTATCCGCCACCGCCGCCAGCGCCTGTTCTGTGGAATCGACCTGAGTAATGTTCAGTACGTAATCGGGTAAAAGATCCTGGAGCGCCCGGAATATTATCTCTTTAAATATATTTATTTTGTAAAACACCATTACCCTTACGATACGTTCAGTATTATTCATGTCTTTTCTAAATTCTCGTGACCGGAGGAAAATGATAATAGTTTATGTACTCACCACTCACAACCTCTTCGCGCCAGGATTTTATCCTTCTCAGGATTAAAAATCTGAACAAGGACATTAAATTCATAGAAAAAATTCTATTTTATTCTGCACGCCGTTTCCCCTCGCAGATAAAGCCCTGTCGATAATCCTGCCACGATCACAATTTTTCTTACAGGAACAGCAGTAAATCACTGAAAAGGCGGTGGATTAACCCCATTAATCAACCTTCTGATGCTTATTATCCGCTCATTTACAGAATAAAAATCTGGCATGAATATTATTAGAAGATTAAAACAATTGCATATACCATTAAAACCATTTTTCAATTTTATCTTCCGCTAATAATTGGCTTCAGCTTTACTCGACGGTTTGTATTGGCTTACATTGATGCCATCGCATCGCGTTATTTAAAAAGTGCTCGCTATTCTTTTAATAAGAGAGTGCGAACCGCCATTTTCTCTTATATGGACTGTTTACTCAGCGAAAGGAGAATGCCAATGCAAAATAAAAAAACAATTCACGTTGCCGTTGTTGACAGCTGCGAATTCACGATGATTGGCCTGCAATCGCTTGGAAAGCGTGAGCCTGATGAAAAACACGACGTTATTTTCCATGGATTTACCCATATCGAAGAACTTGCTATGAGTGAACAACTCTTTGATATCATCATTTATGATCCGTTGAATACGCGTCATTTCCGGGTGACGACGAATGACGACATTCTCTGTATTAAACAGAAACAAGTGACAGCGAAGATCTATATCTATTCGTTATCCGCCGGCTATTTGAAATTTAAACATGTTGATGGAGTCATCAGCAAAAGAGTCTCCCTGGGGGATATCAAAGCGCTGTGGCAAATACTGATGAGCCAGACGCCGCAAGAGTCTGGCCGTTACAACGTAGGCATGACGACCCGCTTACGCACCCCGGCGAGGCTGTCCAGCGAGGAGGCAAGCGTACTGCGCGGCTATTCCTGTAATCTCAAAACCAAGCAAATCGCCCGTCAGCTGGGGTGTAACGTCAGGCTGGTTTACTTTTATAAGAACAACGCCATGAACAAGCTTAAGGCCGTGCGTGGTCCCTCGTTTTACCAGAGCATTCGCTGGATCCTGAATTAAAAATTTGACCGTGTGTCGTTTGCCTTTTGTTCCCGTGTCCGCGGGAACCTTTTTTCATTTCCTGAAGGCTGTTCCATGTATACCGTTCTTCCCTCTCCCCTGTTGCAACGTATCTCAGGGCTGCGATTCCAGCCGCTTGTCGATCTTCATTCGGGCCAGGTGTTCGCGCATGAAGTTCTCGTGGAGATCCATAACGTCAATCTTGAGGTGCTGTTTGCCTCGCTGCCCTCGCGCAGCGCGCTGCAAATCTTCTTCTGGCAGGCCAACACCCTGTTACAGATACCCGCCCGGGACGCTTACTGGCTAAACCTTCCGGCAGAACACCTTCTCAACGAACGCGCTATCCGGTTGTTGCTGGCGTTACGCCATCAGCAGCGGTTAACGATTGAAATTCAGGATCCCCTCACCATCACACGGCTGAGCGAGGATGAGCAACGTCGCCTTCATGCCACGCTTGTTCGGTTAAAAGAGGCGGGATGGCAAATCTGGCTGGACGATTTAACCCGGGAGTTGGCGGAGGCGTTCGCGCGGCTTGCGCTGCCGCTGGATGGGGTGAAAATTGACCGCTCAGCGCTGCGCGAGCGCGCGCCGCTTGCCCCGTTTGTACAGGAGGTCAGGGCAGGTATCGCGCAATCAATTCTTATAGAAGGCATCGAAAACTCGCGGGATCTGGCGCGCGCCCGCGCGTCCGGCGCACAGTCTGGTCAGGGTTTTCTGTGGCCCGAAAGCCGAACCGATGCCCGCGTAACGCTTTGACGGCCAGCGGAGCGCTGGCCTTTTTACCGGGGCTTACCAGCCCGGCACCGCGCCACCGTTAAAAATGGTCTCCGCCGCTTTCGCCACTTCCGGCGACTGATAGGACTGGATAAATTCCTTCACGTTTTCGGCGTCTTTGTTCTCTTCACGCGTGACCACAATATTCACGTAGGGTGAGTTTTTGTCTTCGATAAAGACGCTGTCGTGTACCGGAGAAAGCCCCGTTTGCTGGAGATAGGTGGTACTGATGATGGCCACATCCACTTTCGGATCGTCCAGCACGCGCGGCAGCTGCGCCCCTTCCAGCTCCATAATCTGTAAGTTTTTCGGGTTCGCGGTAATATCCAGCGCCGTTGGCAGCAGGCCAACATCCGGTTTAAGGGTAATCAGCTTCTCTTTTTGCAGCAGCAACAGCGCGCGGCCAAGGTTGGTGGGATCGTTTGGAATCGCAATGGTTGCGCCGTCCTTCAGCTCAGAGACCGATTTAATCTTTCGGGAGTAACCCGCCATCGGGAAGACGAAGGTATTGGCCACGGCGACCAGCTTGTAATTGTGCGCCTTGTTATCTTCTGCGAGGAACGGGCGATGCTGGAAGACGTTGGCGTCCAGTTCGCCCTGGTTGGTGGCATCGTTGGGCAGCAGCGAGCCGCTAAAGCCCACCAGCTCAACATCCAGACCGTATTTCTCCTTTGCCACCTTTTTGGCGACTTCCGCCACGTCCTGCTCAGCGCCATTGATCACGCCGACTTTAATGTGTCTGGCATCATTGCCGCCCTGATCACAGCCCGCGAGCAGCAGGCCAGTCAGGAGAAGCGCACCCAATCGAAGTTTCACGAGACAGTTCCTTTTGATAGACGTTTTGAAGACTATATCGACAACGAGACGGCAGGCTAAAAAACGAAAAGGAATCAGTAAGACGGTTAAGTTATATGCGGCCTGTTGCCGGGTGGCGCTGCGCTTACCCGGCCTACGTAACGGGCGAAGTGTAGGCCCGGTAAGCGTAGCGCCACGGGCGATGGGCATCAGGCTACGGTAGTCCAGGCGCAAGCAGAACCGCTTCCCTCACGCCTGCCGACGCAGCGGCGCTTCGCGCAAAAACCACGACAGCACAAACGCCAGCACCATAATCCCCGCCGCCAGCATGAATACCGCATGGATCGCCGAGCCGAACGCATCCAGATAGTCCAGACGCAGGGCATCAGGCAGATGGTGTATGGCAACGGGATTAAGTTCGCGCGGCAGTTCCGCCCCTTCCGGCAGCCTGTCGATCAGGCCTGATTGCAGAATATGGGTGAACACCGCGCCAAACAGCGCAACGCCAATCGCCCCGCCAATGGAACGGAACAGCGTCACCCCAGACGTCGCGACGCCGTATTGATCGGCTGACACGCTGTTCTGCACCGCCAGCACCAGCACCTGCATCACCAGTCCCAGCCCCATGCCCAGCACGCCGGTAAACAGGTACAGCTGCCAGGTTGGGGAGGTGATTGAAATGCGCGTCAGTAATACCATCCCCACCACTCCGAGCAGCGTGCCGAGGATCGGGAACAGACGATATTTCCCGGTACGGCTGATGATGCGCCCGCTGATAATGGAGGTGAGCAACAGCCCCCCCATCAGGGGGATCAGCTGCAAACCGGCCTGCGTCGGCGTGGCGTCTTTTACCACCTGTAAATAGAGCGGCAGAAAAGTGACGGAGCCAAACAGCGACATGCCGATAATAAAACCGATCAGGCTACAGAGCAGGAAGCTGCGGTCGCGGAAGAGCGACAGCGGGATAATCGGCTCCCACGCCAGCCGCTCTTCGTAGATAAACCCGGCGATCCCCGTCAGGCCGAAGGCCAGAATGCACCACAGCTGCGGGTCGCTCCATTGGCGGATCGTCCCACCCTCGGTGGTAAACAGAATGATGCACAGCAACGCCATGCTGAGGTAAATCGCCCCCAGGTAGTCAATCTCATGCTTGCTGCGCCGCGCGCTGCCGTGGAAAACCGCGCCAATCACAAGCAGGGCAAACAGCCCCAGCGGCAGGTTGATGTAGAAAATCCAGCGCCAGGATGCGTGCTGAACGATAAACCCGCCGATCAGCGGCCCTATCACCGTCGCCAGGCCAAACACGCCGCCAAACAACCCCTGATAGCGACCCCGATCGGCAGGCGGGATCACGTCCGCCACGGCAGCCATGCTGATCACCATCAGACCGCCGCCCCCCAGCCCTTGCAGGGCGCGCATCAGCACCAGCTGGGTCATGTTCTGCGCCAGACCGCACAGCGCGGACCCTACAAGAAACAGCACAATCGCGATTTGCAGAACGATTTTTCGGCCAAACAGATCGCCGAATTTGCCGTACAGCGGCACCACGATGGTCGAACTGAGGATATAGGCCGTTACCACCCACGAGAGCTTATCCAGCCCGCCCAGCTCACCGACGATTGTCGGCAGCGCGGTGGAAACAATGGTCTGATCCAGCGCCGAGAGCAGCATCACCAGCAGGAGTGCGCTGAACAGCAGCTTAATCGACGGCGCCTTTTTCGCAGGTTGAGTCATTACGTGGGACTCCATAAGACATCACTTGAAATTAATTAATCGTATAATTAATATTTGTGGAAGTGATGAATAAGATCAAGAGATACGGTGACCATGCCAGCACAAAAGGACAATTCTGAACCCCGCCGCCCCGGTCGGCCACGCGGCGGCAAGCGCGTTACCGCCAGCCGTGAACAGCTGCTGGACATCGCCCTGAACCTCTTTTCCCGCCAGGGGATCGCCAATACGTCGTTGAACGCCATCGCCCGCGAAGCAGGCGTGACGCCCGCCATGCTGCACTACTACTTCAACTCCAGAGAACAGTTACTGGATGCGATGATTGAGGAGCGCTTCCTGCCGTTACGCGAGCGGATCGGGGCGATTTTCGCCGACAACCGGGATTCGCCGGTGGATGCCCTGACGGAAATGGTCAGGGTGCTGGCCGAACTGGCGGAAAAGTATCGCTGGTTTGCCCCGCTGTGGATGCAGGAGGTGATTGGCGAGATGCCGGTACTGCGCACCCATTTGCAGGCACGCTTTGGCGATGAGAAATATCACACCACGCTGGCAACCATCAAAGGCTGGCAGCAGGAAGGAAAGCTGAATCCGGCGCTGGCCCCCGAACTGCTGTTCACTACGCTGCTGAGCCTGGTGCTGGTGCCGTTCTCCCGCATGCGCAATGACGAGAGGCTTAGCGCCCTCTCGCCGGAGATCGTGGTGCGCCACGTGTTAGCCGTGACAGGCACCGGGATCGGCGGTTAAAGATTTTTGGACAGATAGTGTCTCTGCATTCCCTGATAAGGGTAGTCCTGCAAGGACATCTGCACCTGATAACCCTGTTTTTCATAGAACGGACGCGCCTGGAAGCTGACCGTATCCACCAGCGCGTGACGACAGCCTTTGCGACGGGCCTCCTCTTCAGCCGTTTTGATAAGCTGGCTTCCCACGCCCGTTCCCCGCACGCTGTCGCTGACCCACAGATAGTCGATGTTCAGCCAGTCGCCTTTCCGTACGCCGATTAACCCGCCCAGCATGACGCCATTGTCGTCTCGCATATATACGCCAATATCGCCGCCAAACGTCGACAGATCTAAAAACTGCGCGTTATAGGCTCTTAGCCCCGTTAATAATTCTTCTTTTTCTTCGGCTGTGACATTATCTGTAATGCTCAGATGCATAATTCTCTCCTTATTTTCAGCGCAATCTGAATATCTCACAGCTTAACCTTCATAAAAACTCCTTATTTTCTCCATTGTTTATACCTGGAAATATTCATTCAATATGTAAATAAAAAAAGCCTTTCCAATAGTCTCCGAAAACGTATAATGAGAACGATCATTCTCACTTTTTACGGTAGCCGACAATGAGTACAAAGCTGGAAGAACGACAAAAACTGCGCCAGGACGAAATCATTACCGCCGCGCGCCGCTGCTTTCGCGCCAGTGGATTTCACGCTGCCAGCATGTCGCAGATCGCCAGCGAAGCCAGGCTCAGCGTCGGACAAATCTATCGCTATTTCAGTAACAAAGACGCGATTATTGAAGAGATGATCCGGCGCATTATCGACTCACGTATTGAAGAGATGCAGGGCAAAACCCTGGTTGAAGGGATGCCGCAGGCGCTTGCCTGGCGCCAGACGCTTAACGAAGACGATGACGCGCTGATGCTCGAAATGTCCGCAGAGGCCACGCGCAATCCGCTGGTGGCAAACATGCTGATCGAAGCCGAAGCCCGCATGTTCGCCAACGCCTGTGAGCACCTGAAAAAGCAGTTCCCTCACCTGAGCGATGAGCATATTCGCTGCTGCGTGGAGATTACCGCCGTGATGATCGAAGGCACGATTTACCGTCGACTCACGCCTTTAAAAGTACCATCAGAACAATTAGAGCCTATATACCAGAATATTTTAAATATGATTTTCTCTGCGAAGTAATCGCATGTGAATAATTAGCGGAAATAAGTAATTTCCCTTTTTTCATTTCTGGCTCAGCCAGAGATGCGGGATCGCTGTGCTTTTAATTAGCCCTCCTCCCTGTTAAGCGATTAACAGGGCAGGCTTCGTTCACCCTGGAAAAAGATTATGAAAACCATAACAACCTCCATCGCGGCATTACTCCTCCTGACAGGGTGCGATAATGCGCAAACATCTGCTCCTCAACGTCCTCTTCCGGAAGTGGGGATTGTCACCCTCATGAGCCAGCCGGTGTCCGTCGTCAGCGAGCTGACCGGCCGCACCGCCGCCGCAATGAGCGCCGAAGTGCGCCCCCAGGTAGGTGGCATTATCCAGAAGCGCCTGTTCACCGAAGGCGATACGGTCAAGGCCGGGCAGGCGCTGTATCAGATCGATCCTTCCAGCTACCGCGCCGCGTATGATGAAGCCGCCGCCGCACTGAAACAGGCGCAGGCGCTGGTGCAGGCCGACTGCCAGAAAGCCCGGCGTTATGCGCAGCTGGTGAAGGACGACGGCGTATCACGTCAGGATGCGGAAGACGCGAAGTCCACCTGCGCGCAGGACAAGGCCAGCGTCGAGTCAAAGAAAGCCGCGCTGGAAAGCGCCCGCATTAACCTCAACTGGACCACCGTCACCGCGCCGATTGCCGGACGTATCGGCATCTCCTCTGTGACCCCCGGCGCGCTGGTGACCGCCCAGCAGGATACCGCGCTGGCCACCATTCGCGGGCTGGACAGTATGTACGTCGATTTAACCCGTTCCAGCGCCGATCTGCTGCGTTTACGCAAGCAAACCCTCGCCAGCAACAGCGATACGCTGAACGTGTCGTTGATTCTCGAAGACGGCAGCAGCTACAGCGAAAAAGGCCGCCTGGCGCTGACCGAAGTGGCGGTGGATGAGTCTACCGGCTCAGTCACCCTGCGCGCCGTCTTCCCGAACCCGCAGCATCAGCTTCTGCCGGGCATGTTCGTCCGCGCCAGAGTGGATGAAGGCATCATGAATGACGCGATCCTCGCCCCGCAGCAGGGCATCACCCGCGACGCCAAAGGCACCGCCACCGCGCTGGTGGTGAACGCCAGCAACAAGGTCGAACAGCGTCAGCTGGAGACGGGTGACACCTACGGCGACAAATGGCTGGTGCTGAGCGGTTTGAAGGCGGGCGATAAGCTGATTGTGGAAGGCACCGATAAAGTCACCGCCGGGCAGGAAGTGAAAGCTGAAGAGATGAAAACCAACGGAGGAAACGCCTGATGTTTTCCCGTTTCTTCGTGCGTCGCCCGGTCTTTGCCTGGGTTATCGCCATTCTCATCATGCTCGCCGGAATGCTGGCGATCCGCACGCTGCCCGTTGCGCAGTACCCGGACGTGGCTCCGCCGTCGATCAAAATCTCCGCCACCTATACCGGTGCCTCCGCACAGACGCTGGAAAACAGCGTGACGCAGGTGATCGAGCAGCAGCTCACCGGGCTGGATAACCTGCTCTACTTCACCTCCACCAGCAGCTCGGACGGGTCGGTGAGTATTAACGTCACGTTTGAACAGGGAACCGATCCGGACACCGCTCAGGTACAGGTGCAGAACAAAGTCCAGCAGGCGGAATCGCGCCTGCCGACCGAGGTGCAGCAGTCCGGGATCACCGTCGAAAAATCCCAGAGCAACTTCCTGCTGATCATGGGCGTATATGACAAAACCGACACCGCCAGCAGCTCGGATATCGCCGACTGGCTGGTGAGTAATATGCAGGATCCGCTGGCGCGCGTGGATGGCGTCGGTAGCCTACAGGTGTTCGGTGCAGAATACGCGATGCGCATCTGGCTCGACCCGGCGAAGCTGGCGTCGTACTCGCTGATGCCCTCCGACGTGCAGAGCGCGATTGAAGCGCAGAACGTGCAGGTCTCCGCCGGTAAAATCGGCGCACTGCCCTCGTCGAACGCCCAACAGCTGACCGCCACCGTCCGCGCTCAGTCGCGTCTGCAAACGGTCGATGAGTTCAAAAAGATCATCGTCAAGAGCCAGTCCAACGGTGCGGTGGTGCGCATCAGCGATGTCGCGCGCGTGGAGATGGGCAGCGAAGATTACACCGCCACCGCGAAGCTGAACGGCCACCCTGCGGCGGGTATGGCGGTGATGCTCTCGCCGGGCGCCAACGCGCTTAACACCGCCACGGCGGTAAAAGACAAGATTGCCGAGTTCAAAAAGTCGATGCCGGAAGGCTACGACGTGGCCTACCCGAAAGACAGCACCGAGTTCATCAAGATCTCCGTTGAGGACGTGATTCAGACGCTGTTCGAAGCCATTATCCTCGTGGTGGTGGTGATGTACCTGTTCCTGCAAAACATCCGCGCGACGCTGATCCCGGCGCTGGCGGTGCCGGTGGTGCTGCTGGGCACCTTCGGCGTGCTGGCGCTGTTCGGTTACTCCATCAACACCCTGACGCTGTTTGCGATGGTGCTGGCTATAGGGCTTTTGGTGGATGACGCCATCGTGGTGGTGGAAAACGTCGAGCGTATTATGCGCGACGAAGGGCTGCCCGCCCGGGAAGCGACCGAAAAATCGATGGGCGAAATTTCCGGCGCGCTGATCGCCATTGCGCTGGTGCTCTCTGCGGTATTCCTGCCGATGGCCTTCTTCGGCGGCTCTACCGGGGTCATTTACCGCCAGTTCTCGGTCACCATTATTTCGGCGATGTTCCTCTCCGTGGTGGTGGCGCTGACCCTGACGCCCGCGCTGTGCGGCTCGATCCTGAATCACACCGCTCCGCACAAAAAGGGCTTCTTCGGCGCGTTTAACCGCTTCTACAGTAAGACCGAGCACGGCTATCAGAACAAGGTGCTGCGCGCCCTGCGCCGTTCCGGTGGCATACTGGTGATCTACGCCCTGCTCTGCGGCGCGATGGGGTTCGCCATGCTAAAACTGCCGGGCAGCTTCCTGCCAACCGAAGACCAGGGCGAAATCATGGTGCAGTACACCCTGCCCGCCGGCGCAACCGCGGTGCGTACCGCCGAGGTAAGCCGCCAGGTACGCGAGTGGTTCCTCACCAAAGAGAAAGCCAATACCGACGTGATCTTCACCATTGAAGGCTTCAGCTTCAGCGGCAGCGGCCAGAACGCCGGGATGGCGTTCGTCTCCCTGAAAAACTGGTCAGAGCGCAAAGGCGATGAGAATACCGCCCAGGCCATTGCCCTGCGCGCCACGCAGGAGCTGAGCACCATTCGGGATGCCACAATTTTCGCCATGACCCCCCCGGCGGTGGATGGTTTAGGCCAGAGCAACGGCTTTACCTTTGAGCTGATGGCCAGCGGCGGCACCGACCGCGACGCGCTGCTGAAACTGCGTAACCAGCTGATTGGCGAAGCCAACCAGGACAACTCGCTGCACGCCGTGCGCGCCAACGATCTGCCGCAGATGCCGCAGCTTCAGGTGGATATTGATAACAACAAAGCCGTGTCGCTGGGGCTCTCCCTGAGCGATGTTACCGACACCCTCTCCAGCGCCTGGGGCGGCACCTACGTGAACGACTTCATTGACCGTGGCCGCGTGAAAAAGGTCTACATCCAGGGCGACAGCGACTATCGCGCGGTGCCGTCGGATCTTAACAAATGGTATGTGCGCGGCAGCGACAGCACCATGACCCCGTTCTCCGCCTTCGCCACCACCCGCTGGGAGTATGGCCCGGAAAGCCTGGTGCGCTACAACGGCTCGGCGGCGTATGAGATTCAGGGCGAAAACGCCAGCGGCGCCAGCTCCGGTACGGCGATGAGCAAAATGGAGCAGCTGGCGAATAACCTGCCGTCCGGCAGCACCTGGGCATGGAGCGGTTTGTCGTTGCAGGAAAAACTGGCGAGCGGTCAGGCAATGAGCCTCTATGCCCTCTCCATCCTGGTGGTGTTCCTGTGCCTGGCGGCGCTGTATGAGAGCTGGTCGGTGCCCATTTCGGTGATCCTCGTGATCCCGCTTGGGGTGCTTGGCGCAGCGGTTGCCGCCTCCCTGCGCGGCCTGAACAACGACGTCTATTTCCAGGTGGCGCTGCTGACCACCATCGGTCTGTCGTCGAAGAACGCCATTCTGATTGTCGAGTTTGCCGAAGCCAAAGTGGCCGAAGGCTACTCCCTGACGCGCGCCGCCCTGCGGGCCGCCCAGACGCGTCTGCGTCCGATCATCATGACCTCGCTGGCGTTTATCGCAGGCGTGACGCCGCTGGCGATTGCCACCGGCGCCGGGGCCAACAGCCGCGTGGCGATCGGTACCGGTATTATCGGCGGGACGCTGGCCGCGACGCTGCTGGCCATCTTCTTTGTTCCTTTATTCTTTGTACTGGTGAAACGTCTGTTCTCCGGTAAGCACGCAAACCGGAGGTCATAATGTTTCGTGTAACCGTATTAACGTTAGCGCTGCTGAGCGCGGGCTGTGTGTCATTAGATCCCACGTATCAGCGCCCGGACGCCCCCGTCCCGGCGACGTTGCCGGGCGCCCATGGCGAAGCCAACGCCGTGGTGAGCCAGTGGCAGCAGGTGATGAATGATGCGCGGTTGAAAAGCGTGGTGACGATGGCGCTCAACAGCAACCGCGACGTGCAAAAAGCGATTGCGGATATCGACGCCGCCCGTGCCCAGTATGGCGAAACGCGCTCGTCCCTGTTCCCGACGGTGGACGCGGAACTGAGCCACACCCGCAGCCGCACGCTGGCGAGCGGCGTCGCGACAAGTGACGAAGCCAACGGCGCGGTCTCCAGCTTCGAACTGGATCTGTTTGGCCGCAACCAGAGCCTGTCGCGTGCCGCGCGTGAAACCTGGCTTGCCAGCGAATTCACCGCGCAGAACACGCGCCTGACGATGGTCAGCGAGCTGACCACGGCCTGGGTGACGCTGGCGGCGGATAACAGCAATCTGGCGCTGGCGAAGTCCACCCTGGAGAGCGCCGCAAACTCACTCAAGATTGTGAAGCGCCAGCAGGAAGTGGGTGTGGCAGCGGCAACGGACGTCAGTGAAGCGATGGCGGTTTACCAGCAGGCGCGCGCCAGCGTGGCGAGCTACCAGACGCTGGTGATGCAGGACAAAAACGCTCTCAACCTGCTGGCGGGCGATACGGTGCCCGAGAACCTGCTGCCCGGCACGCTGGAGAGCCTGAGCGACAACGCCATCACGCTGATCCCGGCGGGCGTCAGCTCCAGCGCGCTGCTGCGTCGTCCGGACATTCAGGAGGCCGAGCATAACCTGCTGAGCGCCAACGCCAACATCGGCGCGGCGCGCGCCAACTTCTTCCCGACCATCTCGCTCACCGCCAGCGCGGGTGTCGGCAGCGATTCGCTGTCGTCCCTGTTCAGCCACGGGATGAAGGTCTGGTCGTTTGCACCTTCCATCACCCTGCCGCTGTTCAGCGGCGGCAACAATATGGCGCAGCTGCGCTATGCGGAAGCCGAGAAAAAAGGGTTAATTGCGACCTATGAGAAAACCATCCAGAGCGCGTTCAAGGACGTGGCCGACGCGCTGGCCCGGCGCGAAACGTTGAGTGAACAGCTTGATGCCCAGCGTGAATACGTGGCGGCGGAGCAAAAAACGCTGGATGTGGCGACGCGCAGTTACAAGGCTGGCGCGGGCGATTATCTGACGGTGCTCACCGCGCAGCGGTCGCTGTGGTCGGCGCAGGAATCACTGATTGCCTTGCAGCAAACCGACCTGGAAAACCGCATCACGCTGTGGCAGTCGCTGGGCGGCGGGATTCAGTAACATCACTGCCGGGCGGCGCAACGTTGCCCGGCCATCAGAGTAAATACCTATGGCAAAACTCTCTCTTTCTTTCGCGGCCATCCTTGGCCTGCTGACGGCTATCGGGCCGCTGTGTTCCGATTTTTATCTTCCGGCGCTGCCGGAGATCGCCACCCAGCTCAACACCTCCACAACGCTGACGCAGCTTTCTCTTACCTCGGCGCTGATTGGCCTGGGGCTGGGACAACTTTTTTTCGGCCCGCTAAGCGATCGCATCGGACGTAAAACACCGCTGCTGTTCTCACTTTTGCTGTTTGTACTGGCTTCAGTGCTTTGTGCCAGCACGCAGAATATTTACGCCCTGATCGGCTGGCGATTTGTGCAGGGCGTTGCCGGGGCGGGCGGCTCCGTACTTGCCCGCTCCATCGCCCGTGATAACTATCATGGCACGATGCTAACGCAGTTTTTTGCCCTACTGATGACGGTCAACGGCATCGCGCCCGTGGTGTCCCCGGTACTCGGTGGCTATATCGCGTCGCATTTCGACTGGCGGATGCTGTTCTGGGTAATGGCAGGGGCGGGTCTGGCGCTGCTGATCGCCAGCCAGCTTTTTATCCGCGAGTCCCTCACAGAGAAACAGGGCGGGGGATCGCTGACGCAAACCGCCAGGACGGTACTTAAAAATCGTCGCTTTATGCGCTACTGCCTGATCCAGGCCTTCATGCTGGCGGGGCTGTTCGCCTATATCGGGGCATCCTCCTTTGTGATGCAAAACGAGTATGGCCTGAGCGCCATGCAGTTCAGCCTGCTGTTCGGTGTGAACGGTATCGGCCTGATCGTCTCAGCGCTGATTTTCTCCCGTCTGGCACGCCGACACCCGGCGGAAGGGTTAATGCAAATAGGTCTGGTGTTGGCCGTAACCTGCGCGGGGCTGACGTTGCTCTTTGCGTGGATGCAGCTTTCCGTTCCGGCACTGATTGCACTCTTTTTCACCGTCGCATTTAACAGCGGGATCAGCACCATTGCGGGTTCAGAAGCGATGAGCGCAGTCGACGCGAAGGAGTCCGGCACAGCGTCAGCCATTCTGGGCATGCTGATGTTTTTATTCGGCGGGATCGCAGCGCCTCTCGCCGGTATCGGCGGAGAAACGATGCTGAAAATGAGTCTCGCGGTGTTAGTAAGCTATGGCATTGCACTGGCGATCGGATCTCGCACGCAGAATGCGTAAATTCATACTTTTGGCTTGAATCGCGTTGATGAATGTAACGATATATTTCAGGGGAAGCATGTGACTTTCAAAGGAGGTTTCGATGAAATCTGCACACCTGGTTTGCCTGCTCGTTTGCCTGATTTTCGCTGCGTTTGTTCACGCGCAGGAGAAGAGCGCTCCGGAGAAAGAGGCCCAGATAAAACAGCAGGTCCTGAAAGATGTTAAGAAAACCTGTACCCCGCAGAAAAAGCAGAGCGATAAGGCCTGGCAGGCGATGATTTTGTCGTCTGAGGCCAATCAGCTGCTGATCAAAAACGCCATCACCGCCGTGAAGCGTGACAACCTGGACGCCTACTGGGATGCAGTAAGTCAGGTGGATTGTATGGAAGATTACTGAGGGTTGAGCGCCGGGTGGCGCTGCGCTTACCCGGCCTACATCACACGTTTAACGCTTCCGCACATCCGGAATAATCAAATCACCGCGCAGAACGTAGGACCCGAGCATCTGCGTTTTCTCTGTCAGCCAGCTCACGATGCGCGCCGCCATGGCGTCCATGGAATACTCAATGGCCGGGATCACCGGAATACCCGGCAGATGCAGCGAACCGCCGAGGCTGAAAACCATGATGTCTTCCGGTACCGATTTATTAAACGCCTGTAACTGCGGGATCACCCGCTGGGCTTCCTGCTCATCCGCCACCAGCAGCGCGTTGAAGTTCAGTGTGGACGCGTTGTTGAGTAATTCCTGAAGCGCAACGGACGATGAAGTCGCGTCCATAAACACGAGGTTGCGATTAAAGGGCAGGAAGTTTTTCTCCAGCGCGTGTTTGTAGCCCAGCAGCACCTGATCGGCAAAGCCGCTGCCGTGCGGGTGGATCAGCGCTATCTGGCGACGTCCCTGGCTGGTGAGGTAGTTACAGGCCGTTTCAGCCGCGAAGGCGTGGTCGAACTGAATGCTGTTGGCGTTATCGGCTTCCATACAGTCGACCAGAATCACGTTGTCCATGTCCACGTCCAGCGGGAAACGCGCGCCAATCACCAGAATGTCATCACATAAGCCGCAGGAGAGTTCTTCAAGGGCGTTCATCACTTCTGTTTTTGTGTGTGCGAAACGCAGCAGCAGATGTTTTTGATGCTGGCTGAGGTGTTTTTCCAGCGCGTACAGGTAACCGGTGGTCTGGTTAATGTTTTCCTGCGCGCAAATCACCCCAATGCAGCCCGTCGACTGGCTGAGCAGCGACTGGGCGATCACGTTGGGACGATAGTTCAGCTCATCCACCGCTTTCAGAACAGCCTGGCGGCTGGCTTCTTTAACGCCACGCGACCCGCTCAACACCCGTGATACCGTGGCTTTGGACACCCCGGCCAGACGCGATACATCGTTGATTGTAGACATCTCTCTCCCCTGTCAGACGCAACTGGCGTCTGTAATTTCCATCACCGCTACGGCTCACATTATAGCCAGAACGGAGTATATCCGTTTCCGTTTTCCATGGAAACCGATTTTCCGTTTCCACTCAATTTGATGCCAAAACAGCCAAATTATGTGACCCACATCCGGTTAATTAGCCTCATAAGTATTGGATCTTGATGGTTATCACACTTCTGTCTTTTATAAATGGAAACCGGTTTCCGTATCATGTCCAATCATCCTCGCAATAACTTTTTACATTTTGAGGATGGTTGTCGATGTTCAAGATTATGCTGTGCTGCTCTGCCGGGATGTCCACCAGCCTGCTGGTCAGCAAAATGATCGATGTTGCAAAAGAACGGGGCTTGCCCGTGAAGATAGATGCGTATGGCGTATCCGAATTTGATACGCAGTTTCCGTACTATCAGGTGGTGCTTCTCGGACCGCAAGTGAAATACATGTTAAAGACGCTCTCAGACAAGGCAGCGACGCAAGGCATTCCGGTGCAGCCCATCGACATGATGGATTACGGCATGCAGCGTGGCGATAAAGTACTGGACTATGCTCTGTCGCTCATCGAAGCGGCACACTAAAAGGTGTTCACATGAGTTCGTTATATCAATCCATGGTCGCGGTGATTGAGCAGTCAATTACGCCGCTGGCCGCGAAGCTCGGTCAGCAAAAGTATGTGATTGCCATCCGCGACGGCTTTACCGCTGCGCTGCCGTTTATGATCATCGGCTCGTTTATGCTGGTGTTTATCTTCCCGCCGTTTTCGGCGGATACCACCAACAGCTTCGCCCGCGGCTGGCTGGATTTCTCCGAGACCTACCGCGAACAGCTGATGCTGCCGTTTAACCTCAGCATGGGCGTGATGACCTTCTTCATCTCGGTGGGGATTGGGGCGAGCCTGGGGCGTCAGTTTAACCTCGATCCGGTGATGTCCGGCCTGCTGGCCTTTATGGCCTTCCTGCTGGTCGCCGCGCCCTATGCCGATGGCAAAATTTCGACCCAGTATCTCTCCGGTCAGGGGATCTTCACTGCGCTTATCACCGCGATCTACTCCACTCGCGTCTATGCGTGGCTGAAACAGAACAACGTCACCATCCGCCTGCCGAAGGAAGTGCCGACCGGCGTGGCGCGTTCGTTTGAGATCCTGATCCCAGTGATGGTGGTGATCGGAACGCTGCACCCGCTGAACCTGTTCATTGAAGCGCAGACCGGGATGATCATCCCGCAGGCGATTATGCACCTGCTGGAGCCGCTGGTGTCGGCGTCTGACTCGCTGCCCGCCATTCTGCTCTCCGTCCTGCTGTGCCAGATCTTCTGGTTCGCTGGTATCCACGGGTCGCTGATTGTCACCGGCATCATGAACCCGTTCTGGATGGCGAACCTCTCTGCAAACCAGGCGGCGCTGGCGGCGGGCGCGGCGCTGCCGCACGTTTATCTGCAAGGTTTCTGGGATCACTACCTGCTGATTGGCGGCGTAGGCTCCACCCTGCCGCTGGCGTTCCTGCTGCTGCGTAGCCGCGTTACCCACCTGCGCACCATCGGCAAAATGGGCGTGGTGCCAAGCTTCTTTAACATCAACGAACCGATTTTGTTCGGCGCACCGATCATCATGAACCCGATGCTGTTTATCCCGTTCGTGTTTGTTCCGCTGGTCAACGCCTGCCTGGCGTACGGCGCAACCAAACTCGGCTGGCTGGCTCAGGTGGTTTCGTTAACCCCGTGGACCACCCCCGCGCCGATTGGTGCGTCGTGGGCGGCGAACTGGGCGCTCAGCCCGGTGGTGATGTGCCTGGTCTGTATGGTGATGTCCGCGCTGATGTACCTGCCGTTCCTGCGTGCCTATGAGCGTACGCTCATCAAAAACGAAGAGCAGAAAGCTCAGGCGACCGTCGGTAACGCTGAAGCCGCCAGCAATTAAGTCAAAGAGGAAGAGTCATGAAATACGCATTTCCCGATAACTTCTGGTGGGGCAGCGCAAGCTCCGCTCTCCAGACGGAAGGGACACGAGAGGGTGAAACCACGTGGGATTACTGGTTTGCCCGCGAGCCGAACCGTTTTCACAACGGCGTGGGGCCGCAGCACACCTCCACGTTTTATCAGCACTGGAAAACGGACATTCAGCTGTTAAAGCAGCTGAACCACAACAGCTTTCGCACCTCGATTAGCTGGGCGCGCCTGATCCCCGACGGTATCGGTGAAGTGAGCCCGGACGCGGTCGATTTTTACAATCAGGTCATTGATGAGCTAAACGAGCAGGGCATCACGCCGTTTATCACCCTGTTCCATTTCGACATGCCGATGGCGATGCAGGAGATTGGCGGCTGGGAAAACCGTGACGTGGTGGACGCGTACGCCCGCTATGCGCAGATTTGCTTCGAGCTATTCGGCGACCGCGTGCTGCACTGGTTTACCTTCAACGAGCCGATTGTTCCGGTGGAAGGCGGTTATCTGTACGACTTCCACTACCCGAACGTGGTGGATTTTCGTCGGGCAGCCACCGTGGCGTATCACACCGTGCTGGCCCATGCGAAGGCCGTTCAGGCTTACCGCGCCGGACACTACGCGGGTGAGATCGGCATCGTGCTCAACCTGACGCCGTCGTACCCGCGCTCCCGGAACCCGGCGGACGTGAAGGCGGCGCACATAGCGGACCTGATGTTTAACCGCAGCTTCCTCGACCCGGTGCTGCGCGGGGAGTATCCGGCGGACCTGGTGGCATTGCTGAAATCTTACGATCAGCTGCCCGCCTGCAAGCCGGAAGACGGTTTCCTGATTGCGGAAGGGAAAATCGACCTGCTCGGCGTTAACTACTATCAGCCGCGTCGCGTGAAGTGTCGCGACAGCGCGGTGAACCCGCAGGCGCCGTTTATGCCGGAGTGGTTCTTTGATAATTACGAGATGCCGGGCCGCAAGATGAACCCGTACCGCGGCTGGGAAATCTACGCGCCGGGTATTTACGATATTCTGGTTAACCTGCGCGACAATTACGGCAACCCACGCTGCTTTATTTCTGAAAACGGCATGGGCGTCGAAAATGAGCAGCGCTTTATTGAAAATGGCCAGATTAACGATCACTACCGCATCGAGTTTATTTCCGAACATTTAGCCTGGCTGCATAAGGGTATTAGCGAAGGGTGCAATTGTCTTGGTTACCATATGTGGACGTTTATTGATAACTGGTCGTGGTGTAACGCGTATAAAAATCGCTACGGATTTATCCAGCTCGATTTAAAGACGCAGCAGCGCACCATTAAGAAAAGCGGAGAGTGGTTTGCCGCCACCGCCTTAAATAATAGTTTTGATAAAGAGTAATGATGATGATCGCACTAGAAGAAGCCGTAATGGAAATTATCGTCAACGCCGGCCAGTCCCGCAGCTTGTGCTTTGAAGCCCTGCACGCGGCGCGTCAGGGCAACCTTGACGAGGCCAAAAGCCTGCTGCGCGAAGCCGACGGCTACGCGCGCCAGGCGCACAAGATGCAGACCAAACTGATCGAGCAGGATGCGGGCGAAGCCCGCCAGCCGATGACCTTAATTATGGTGCACGCCCAGGATCATTTAATGAATTCCTTATTAGCGCGCGAGTTATCCGAAGAAATTATTCATTTATATCAGAGATAGTCTATGGCGAAATAATTACTGTAATACCTCTGTACCCTAAATAGAGATCCACTTGTTCTGATGATAGCGACATACTCTGTCAGATCGGAGCGGGATGGTTATTGTCTGAATAAAATTAAACTATATTGAGATAACCATGAATACGATTAAAAAACTTCCAGTAACCATGGCGGTTATCGCCGCGCTTTGCCCAATTTCCGTCCTCGCTCAGGAATTCACTCAGGAGCAAATCGACGCCATTGTGGCGAAAGCGGTGGATAAAGCCCTGGCCGAGCGTCAGGCCAAAATGGATGCTGCGGTCGCGAAAAAAGCGGACGTGGTGACCGAGCCGCAGAGCGCGGCGCAATCTCCGGATATGGCGATCCCGTTCGGGGTTAAATTTACCGGCTACGCCCGCTACGGCGCGCACTTCCAGGCCGCCGATCAGAAATACGTGGCGGTGGACGGCTCCTACAACGGCGCGTCCGCCATTGGTCGTCTGGGCAACGAAGGCAACGGCGGCGAGTTCCAGCTCTCTAAAGCCTTCAAGGGCGAAAACGGCGCCATCTGGGACATCAACGTGATGATCGACCACTGGGGCGACGAAGTTAACCTCAAGAAAGCCTACGCCGGCGTGACCAACATTATGGCCTCCAACCCGAACGCCTACTTCTGGGCGGGTCGCGACTTCCACCAGCGTCCGCAGCAGGGCATCAACGATTACTTCTGGATGAACCACGACGGTCAGGGCGCCGGGGTGAAGAACTTCGACATCGGCGGCGTGCAGTTTGACGTGGCTGCCGTGGCAGCGGTGGAATCCTGTAGCCCGGAAGTGATGGAAGACGAAGCGAACCCGTCGCGCATCACCTGTACCGGCGGCTCCGGCACGGGCGACAAGGGCAACTACGCCGCGACGTCTAAAATCCACGGCATGAAGCTCGGTCCGCTGGATCTGGAGCTGTACGCCAACTACGGCTTTGACTCGAAAGCGGTGGAGAGCGACGAGCGTCTGACCGCCTGGCAGGGCGGCGTGGTGCTGAGTCATACCAACGACAGCGGCGTGAACAAGGTAATTGCCCGCTACTCCGATAACTCGGACAACAGCGTGTTCAACAAAACCGAGGATCTGACCACGGTCTACGCCAGCTTCGAAGGGCTGTACAAATTCACCCAGGCGACGCAGGTGGAGTACCTCCTCGCCTTCCATGACTACGACAACAGCCGCGATAAGACAGACAACCGCAAGAACTACAACGCCATCGTGCGTCCGATGCACTGGTGGAACGACGTTCACTCCACCTGGCTGGAAGCGGGCTGGCAGCAAGTGGATTACGACAACGGCGGCGACAACAAGGGCTGGAAGCTGACCCTGTCGCAGAACATGTCTATCGCCATGGGGCCGGAGTTCCGTCCGATGCTGCGCTTCTACGTGACCGGCGGCAAGGTGGATAACGAACGTACCGCGCGCGTGAACAACACCAAAGATGAAACGCTGGACGACTTCAACGTCGGCGCGATGTGGGAGGCGTGGTTCTAGTAGAGCGTCGTTTGTTTCGCCCGGCGGCGCTGCGCTTGCACGGGCCTACAAGGTTTTGTAGGCCGGGTAAGCGTAGCGCCACCCGGCAAGATCCCATGTTATGCTACAAAAAAACCAACATAACAGGGGAGAACATGGGTTCCACACGCAAAGGGATGCTCAACGTCCTGATCGCCGCCGTTTTATGGGGCAGTTCCGGGGTTTGCGCGCAGTACATCATGGAGAAAAGCCACATCTCTTCGCCTTACCTGACCATGGTTCGTCTGCTGTTTACCGGCGTGATCCTGCTGACGCTCTCCTTCGTTCACGGCGACAAGATTTTCTCGGTCGTCAAAAACCGCAAAGACGCCCTCAGCCTGCTGTTTTTCTCGCTGGCTGGCGCGCTTACCGTGCAGCTCACCTTCCTGCTGACAATTGAAAAATCCAACGCCGCGACGGCCACCGTGCTCCAGTTTCTGTCGCCGACCATTATCGTGGCATGGTTTGCGCTGGCGCGGAAAACGCGTCCCGGCATATTTGTCTTATCCGCGATTTTCACGTCGCTTGTGGGTACCTTCCTGCTGGTAACCCACGGCGACCCGACGTCGCTCTCCATCTCGCCGGCCGCGCTGTTCTTCGGTATCGCCTCGGCGTTTGCCGCGGCGTTTTATACGACGTACCCGTCGACGCTTATCGCCCGCTACGGCACGCTGCCGATTGTCGGCTGGAGTATGTTGATTGCGGGACTAATGCTGACGCCGTTCTACGCCGGACGCGGCACCACCTTCGTGATCGACGGGGGCCTGCTGCTGGCGTTTTTCTACCTGGTGGTGATAGGTACCGCGCTGACGTTCAGCCTGTATCTGAAAGGCGCACAGATGATCGGCGGGCCGAAGGCGAGCATTCTGAGCTGCGCCGAGCCGCTGAGCAGCGCGCTGCTGTCGGTGGTGTTGCTGGGGGTGGCATTCACCCTGCCGGACTGGCTGGGGACGCTGCTGATTGTGTCGTCGGTGGTGTTGATTTCGATGGATTCGAGAAGACGGGTTCAGACATCGGCGTAGCCTGATGCCCTCACCCCAACCCTCTCCCACGGGAGAGGGAGAAAAGCACTACTTCGCCTTAACCTTCCCCGCCACCAGCAGCGCGGTCAGCAGCATCAGCGTGCCGGAAATTACCAGCGGCGAGGTCAGCCCCAGGTGGTCGAGCGCTACGCCGCCCACCGCCGCGCCACAGGTATTAGCAAGCTGAATAACCGCCACCTGAATAGACCCGGCTTTTTCTGCCTGATCGGCCAGCGAGCGGGTGATCCACGTTGACCAGCCGACGGGAACCAATGCAAAAGTTAGCCCCCAGATAATCGCCACGCCGGTAGCAACGATTTTATCGCTTCCCCACAACGTCAGTACCAACGCACTCACAGCCAGTATTAACGGCGCGCCTGCTAAGGCCAGTTTTACCGAACGTTTAAGAATGAACGACGAAAGCGACGTACCAATAAAGCTGGCGATACCAAAACTCAACAGCACCAGCGTTAAGCCATCCACGCCGAATCCCGCCAGGTTCATATACACCGGGCGAATATACGTGAAGAAAGCAAACTGCCCGGCGAAAGACATGAAGATGGCGATCATCCCTGCCATCACACCCGGACGTTGTAATAAGCGGAAAGTATTTTGTTTCTGATGCGAGGGTTCGCCTGGCAGTGAAGGCAATGATTTGATAATCCAGAAAATACACAGCACGCCCATCACCGCCGCCGCATTAAAGACATTGCGCCAACCGATAAGCTCGCCTAAAAAACTGCCCAACGGCGCGGCAATCACCAGCGCAATAGAAACCGCGCCGAAGATCACCGACAGCGCCTTCGGCACCGTACGCGGCGGCACCAGACGCATGGTCAGCGACGCCGACATCGCCCAGAACCCGCCCAGCGCCAGCCCCAGACAGGCACGACCGATTAAAAGCAAACTGAATGAGTTAGCAAAGGAAACCAGCAAGCAGGAGAGCGTCAGCAAAACGGCAAACAAAATAACAACGTAGCGGCGGTCAGTAGCCTGAATTGTCTGGGTAATAAACAAACTGGCAAACATTGCCACAAAGGCGGTCACGGTCACCGATTGCCCGGCAACCCCTTCCGAAATGCCTAAATCCTGGGCCATTGGCGTCAACAAACTGACGGGCAAAAACTCAACGATAATCAGACAGGCGACACAAAACGCCACCGAGAAAACGGCTGACCAGTTGGGGCGTGAAACCTCTTTGGCCTGCGGTGTAGTCGTGGGCTGGATATGTTCTGTCATGGCATCACCTGAAGATAAAAACGTGCGGAAAAGTCGCGCAGTTTATCATCAAAAGTGTGACGAATTTAACGTTTCGACAACTTTTGTCGTTTTTTAATGCCGGGCGGCGCTGCGCTTGCGCCGGCCTACGGGCTTGTAGGCCCGGTAAGCAAAGCGCCACCGGGCGAAATTACCCGCGAGCCTTAAGAGCGGCATTCGCCAACCCGACAATCCACTCCTGATGCCCGTTAATCATTGGGTTCGGCACCGTGCGCGCTAACTCCTGCGCCGGCACGCCTTTCTGCGACTCCTGAGTCAGAATGCGCACGCGGTTTCCCGGCAGGTCTTCAAACAGCCAGGCGTGGATCACGTCCAGACGCGAATTTGCATCCCCTTCTACCCAGCCGTGCCACGCGATACGCGCGGCTTCGCCCTCCACGGGCGGAACATACTCCGTCACCTGCGCCTCAACCGGGAAGCCAAAGGTGGTGAAGCGGAAGCGGGCGTTGGCGCTCAGCGCCGGGCCGCTGCCGTCGTGAAAACGGATATCTTCGGCGTTGCTGTAGTAGTTCGGCCACAGGGTGGTGTCGTTGAGCTGCGCCCAAATCTCTTTTGCGCTCAGCCCGGCGACGATGATTTCGTTGGAGGCAAAGTTATCGGTGGTGCCGGGCAGGTAGTCGTTCGGCCAGATAATGGCGGATTGTTTCATGGTTCACCTCATCGGTTAGTTGATAAGGTGATGGTGCGCCTGCGGGTGATATAAATCTAATGACGATGCTTTATACTCTTCATCACGTTTTGTGATATCAGTGCAGGTAAAACACGCCCTCTTCCGGCAGGAAAAGTTGGTTGTAGCGCAGCTGGAAGGCGTTGAACTCCTGCGGGTCTGGCTCTATCTCGCGCATAAAGCCGAGCGCGAGGCGGATTTGCGCGTCGGTGATCGGCGCGGCCAGACGGGCTTTACGCAGCATGCGGTGCCAGGTATGCAGATTCTCTTCGCTGGCGTCGACGATGCAGACCTGCCAGATCAGCAGCACCTGGGCGGCATTTTGCAGATGCGCCTCGTCGGGGCGTTCAAGATAGCGGATAAACTCATTGCCCGGCGTTTTACCGAACTGGTCAATCATCGACTCGACCGGCATCGGGGTGATCCCCAGCCGCTCGCTTAAACGTTTGATGGCGCGGCGGGAGTCTGAGGTCAGGACACGAAATCCAACCACAAACACCACGGCAAGCGTTGCCAGCATTATCCAGACCATGCGTTCTCCTTAGACTAGCCGCCCATCATAGCGGGAAACGCAGCGCGTCAACAGCGGGCAGCGCCATAATAGTAAACGGAAAAGAGGTGGAAAAACGTCATGAAAGCGGATCTGCGCACGCTGGATCTTAACCTGCTGAAAACGCTGGATGCCCTGCTGGACGAACGCAGCGTCACCCGCGCGGCGGCGCGTCTTGCCCTGACCCAGCCAGCGGTAAGCGGCATGCTTAACCGCCTGCGGGATTACTTTGAAGACCCGCTGTTTATCCGCGCGCCGCACGGCATCGTGCCTACCACCCGGGCGGAAGCAATGGCGGCTCCCGTCAAACGCATTCTGGCAGATATCGACGAGCTGCTTCAGCCGATCGCCTTTGATCCGCTCACCGCAACGTTCACCTTCACGCTTGCCGCGACCGACTACGCCCTGCGCGCGGTCGTCGTGCCGTTTATCGCTGCGCTTAAGGTACAGGCGCCGGGTATTCGCGTGCGCGTGGTGCCTGTGGAATCTGACCGTCTGGTCAGCCAGCTCGAACAAGGCTCTGTCGACGTGGCGCTGATCACCCCGCACACCACGCCAGATGAGCTTCACAGCCGGGCGCTTTATGATGAACGGTACGTTTGCATGATGCGTGCCGACCATCCGGATGCCGGACAGCCCATGACGTTAGACCGGTTTTGCGCCCTGGAGCATGTGCTGGTCTCTTACGAGGGCGACGGTTTTCGCGGCGTAACGGATGGCGCGCTGGAGAAAACTGGCCGAACGCGGCATGTTGGCTTATCGGTGAGTAACTTTTTAGTCCTGCCGGACGTGCTGGCCCTCAGCGATATGATTGCCGTTGTGCCATCACGCATAGCGGAAAAGCAGACGGGGATGTTCGTCTGCGAGACGCCGGTTCCCGTGCCCGGTTTTACCAAAAGCATGGCCTGGCACGGCAGAACGCACCGCAACCTCGCGCAGGCGTGGCTGCGCGGGCTGTTGCTGGAGACCAGTCAGCGCGCCTGAAGCCCTTTCAGCAGCGCCTCGTGGAAGCGGGCAGGATCCTGCATCTGCGGCGCGTGGCCCATGTCGTTAAATTCAACCAGCGTCGCGTGTGGAATGCGCTTCGCCGTCTCTTTGCCCAGCACCGCGTAGTTACCGAGCGTCTTGCGGATCTCCGGTGGGGCGAGATCTTTCCCGATGGCGGTGTTGTCCTTCGTGCCGATCATCAATAATACTGGCATCTTCAGCTCGTTAAATTCATAGACGACCGGCTGGGTATAAATCATGTCGTAGAGCAGCGCCGAGTTCCACGCCACGCGCGCTTTGCCCGGCCCGTTGTTCAGCCCGGCAAGCATGGTGACCCAGCGCTCGTACTCCGGCTTCCACTCCCCGGCGTAGTAGGTGTTTTTCTCGTACTGACGAATACCGTCGGCGCTGACTTTCAGCTCGCGCTGGTACCACTGGTCGACCGTAATATGCGGCACGCCGCGCGCTTTCCAGTCTTCAAGCCCTATTGGGTTCACCATCACCAGCTGCTCCACCTGCTGCGGCCACATCAGCGCGTAGCGGGTCGCCAGCATGCCGCCGGTCGAATGGCCGATAACCGTCACGCGATCAACGCCGAGCGTTTTCAGCAGCGCGTGGGTGTTATCCGCCAGCTGCTGGAAGGTGTACTGATAATGCTCCGGCTTGGTGGATTTGCAGAAGCCGATCTGGTCGGGTGCGATCACGCGATACCCGCTGGCTGAAAGCGCGCGGATCGTGCCGTCCCAGGTGCCAGCGCAGAAGTTTTTGCCGTGCATCAGCACCACGGTGCGGCCGTTGGGTTTTTCCGGCTTCACGTCCAGGTAAGCCATATCCAGAGGCTGGTTCTGCGAGGTAAAGGTAAAGTGTTTTACCGGCCAGCCGTAGTCAAAACCTTCCAGCTTCTCGCCGTAGGTGGGGGCATTCGCGGCCATTGCGGGGGAGGCCAGCGCCATCAACAGCGCCAGGCAGGACAATCGTCGGGTCAACATGCAAGCTCTCCGTTAGCAAAAAGGGCTAAGGCTGCACGAAAGGCGGCAGCAAAAAAACTGTAGAGCATGGAGAGGGGCGGGTGTGTAAAGCGGGGTAAAGGTAAAAGGCAGGCCGTGAAAAATAAAAAAGCCCGGCATCACACACCGGGCAAAGAAGTTACCTGCACACTCAGGCTACTTTTAATTTCTGCGCACGATTCTCGCGGCGGATTTTGCGTTCTTCCATTACCGCCACTATCGCCATCAGGCAGATACAACCAATCGCGGCGATATCCAGCGCGGCGAAGGTGCCTGCCCAGCCGGTAAGGCCGAATACCGGCGTCCCATCGGCAATCATTCCCAGACCTAACTTGGCAAAGCTGTCACCAATCAGGTAAGCAAAGGTGCCTTTAATACCATCGGCAGCGCCAATCGCTTTTTTAGGTACAAAGCCAACAGCAGCCACACCAATCAACAATTGCGGGCCAAAGACCAGGAAACCCAACGCAAAGAGAGAAGCCAGATAGATATATTCGTTACTGGCATGTTGATACACACCGAGCGTGGCGATAATCAGCGCCAGCGCGATGCAGGCCACCAGGCCACGGCGACCGTTCGCCAGGTCAGAGAGCCAGCCCCACAGCAGCGTACCGACCAGCGCACCAGCTTCAAACAGCGTAAAGCCCTGAATCGCCACCGCTTTAGAGAGTTTCAGTTCCTGGAACGCGTATACGGTTGACCACTGGTCGATACCAATACGTACCACATAGAGGAAAATGTTGGCGAAGCACAGCAGCCAGATCACTTTGTTTTTCAGCACATACTCAACAAAGATCTGCCACTTGGTCATATCGGTAGATTCTGTCTCTTTGTCCTCTTCGCTGATCTCCTCGCCGAACAGTTCTTCAGCTTTGCCGAGGCCATAAGATTCCGGGGAGTCGCTGCCGTAACGCAGGCCGATAAAACCGACAATCAGCGCGATAATCGACGGGAAGATAAACATGCCGATGACATGGCCATCGAACAGGTAATTTGCCCCGAACAGCGCCACACCTGCTGCGCCTGCACCGCCAAGGTTGTGAGAAATATTCCAGAAACCGAGGAATGTCCCGCGTTTACGACGCGGCGTCCATTTGGTGATGGTGGAGTAACTGCACGAACCGCCGGTACTCTGGAAAAAGCCGCTTAAGGCGTAGAAGGCAATCATCAGGAACAGGCTAACCGAGCCGCTGCCCATACTGGCACTGAAGCCCAGCATACAAATAGCAGAGAGGATCAGCATGAACGGCAGGAATTGTTTGGTGTTTTTGCCGTCGGCGTAGTAGGAAACCAGCGTTTTACCCACGCCATAAGTGATGGAGAAACCCAGGCCGATCATCCCCAGCTGCGTCATGCTCAACCCGTAGGTCGAAATCATATCGTTCTGCGCGATGTTAAAGTTCTTGCGAATCAGGTACATCGTCAGGTAGCCGATAAAGACCACCAGGTAGGATTGCATGAACGGTTTGAACCACATTTTGCGCCGCACTTCGAGCGGAAGGTCCAGGGTCGGCTTGCGAACCTGGTTTAAGAAAGCCAGCATGGGTTACTCCTGAAATGAATACCTGCGTGAGGCATGCATTGTAAAAATCAGCAGCAAATCAGGCCTGAGATAGCGTCCAGGCAAAACCTGGAAAATTTCTTAGTTTTGCCGGATATGAAGTGAAAAGGTGAGATGCATCACGCTTCGCGCGGTGTCTGGGCGTTCAAAAAGGGCAGTAACAGCAGTGCGGAAATCCCGGCGGCGATAGAGATAACCACAAAAAATCCGCTCCAGTGCCAGGTATCGAGTACTTTCGCCAGCGGCCAACCAGCAAGCGACGCCCCCAGATAAGCAAACAAGCCGACAAACCCCGTCGCCGCCCCTGCCGCCTCTTTGTGGGAACACTCTGCCGCCGCCATACCGATTAACATCTGTGGGCCAAAGACAAAAAAACCAATGGTGAAGAAGCAGGTTGCCTGCATCACGTAGCTGGCAAATGGCATCAGCCACAGGGAGCCGACTGAAAGCAAAATTCCGGCGGCGAAAATCAAATTCATCGGCCCTCGGTTGCCGTTAAACAATTTGTCCGAGCCCCAACCGGCTACCAGCGCACCGATAAATCCGCCCAGTTCAAACATCGTCACTGCCGTATTCGCCGTGACCAGATCGACGCCCAGTGTCTCGGACATATACAAATTGCCCCAGTCGTTGATCGCCGCCCGGACCACATAGACCAGCACATAGCAAAACGAAAGCAGCCAGATATACGGATTCAGCAACACATATTTGGTGAGGATCTCTTTACGCGTCAACCCTGCCCCTTCTTGTTGTTGAGCAATTTCCAGCGCGTCGTGTCGCCATTCACCGACCGCCGGTAAACCTAACGCCTGCGGGCGATCGCGTAGCCGCCAGCAGAGAAAAATCCCCACGACTATCGCCATACAACCAGCAATCATCATCCCGGCACGCCAGCCGTAATGCAGCGCAGCCGCTGCCATCACAATGGGAATGAGTGCGCCGCCGACGTTATGCGCCGTGTTCCATAATGCCCACCAACCGCCGCGCTCGGTACGTGAATACCAGGCCGTTAACAGACGCGCACACACCGGTGAACCCCAGCCCTGGAAAAAGGCGTTCAGCACCCAGAGCACGGCAAACGCCCATAGCGACGTCGAGAAGCCAAACAGAATGTTGATAATGCCCGTGGCGATAAGCCCTATCCCCATAAAATAACGGGCATTTGAGCGATCGCTGACAATGCCGGAGACAAACTTCGACACGCCATAGGTAATGTAAAACAGGGTCGCTAACAGGCCGATATCGCTACGGCTGAGCACGCCGTTAGCAAGGATTTCTGGTACGGCGGCGTTAAAACTTTTCCGCGTGAAGTAAAACAGCGCGTAACCCAGCCAGATGGTCAGCAGAATATGCCGACGCCAGTAGCGATAGCGGGCATCAATTTCATATTTATCAGTCATTAATGGCGCATCGGCAGGCGCTTTCAGAAACGGCAACATCATCAAACCTTAGACATAGCGTTGAGGTAGAGAAACGCTGACACGCGTGCCGTGCAGACAGGAAATGTGTAATGTGCCACCCAGCGCCGTTACGCGCTCGCGCATTCCGGTGAGGCCAAAACCTTGTTGCCCGGAACCCGGCGGCAAACCGCTGCCATCGTCTTCAATAACCAGCATCAACCGTTCATCCTGCTGCCAGCCTTGCAGGGTGACCGCGCTGGCATCAGCATGTTTCACAATGTTGTTCAGCCCTTCCTGGCAGACACGAAACAGCGTCACGCGCTGGTTTTCGCTTAACGCTGATTCATCGATTCGCCATTCGAGATGGCTGACAATACCGCGCCCTTCCAGCTCCATTTCCCGCATCAGTGAGCGGATGGCCTGCTCCAGGGTGAGATCATCCAACTGGCGCGGACGTAACCGACCCAACAAACGGCGCACCGCGTCGTAAACGCCCAGCGATAGTTGTTCGATGAGCTGCCCGCTCTGCTTCACGCTGGCGTTATCTGCCGCCAGCCGCTGAACAATGCCCGCCTGAGTACGAATAGCAGTGATGGTCTGACCGATATCATCATGCAGCTCACGCGCCACATCACGGCGCACGCTCTCTTCGGTTTCCAGCAACCGTTCAGCCAGATGCTGATTGCGCGCCAGTTCCTTTTGCAGCGACTGGTTAAGTTCACGCAACCGCTGGATGCCAGCGCCAAGCAACAACCCTGTCAGACTTTGCACCAGCAGCGAGAGCAATAAATCCACCGGATGATCGCGCCAGGTTTGACTGGCGATCAGCGCGATGGCGTTCATCAACGTCGCAATCAGCGCCCCTTGCCAACCATAGTGCCAGGCCAGCGCGATAATCGGCAGCGCCAGACAGAATGGCGTAAAGCGCGACAGTTCGTCCGGCAATCCCAACTGGAGCCAGAGACTGATAACAAACAGCAGCAAGTACCAGACCAGATGTCGCCCGCGCCAGTTGATTGGCTGAGAAACCAGTGACGGACCGAGCGGCAGCCAGGTGTTATTGGCGAGATAGTGCCAGAACACCAGACATATCGGGGCCAGCGTCAGGCCGCCAGTTAAAGTCAGCAACAGCGCATTCCACGACTCTTTGCCGTGCCAAAGCCAGGGCAGCGACTGCAACAACGCCGCCGCCGTTAACGCCGCCCCCTGTAACAGCAAGGTGCGCCAGTCACGCTGATGGCGATAGCGCGAGATCAGCGCTACGGGCAGTAACGTCAGTAAACTACCGATCATCAATAACGGAAAATGGGTTAAACCGACCGCCTGCGTTAGCCAGTAAATCAGCAGCCACTCCGCGCCCAGCAATACGGGCCAGTATCCGCGCGGGCATTGCAGCATTAGCCCCAGACGCAGACCAAACGGAAATAACAGCACCGCCATATCAGGGCGCTCAACCAGATGCAGGCTGATACTCCACAGGCAAAACCATGCGGCAGAGAAGATAAAAAAGCAGGCAATAACGGTAATTAAGCGGGAGAACAACGTCTTCATCACCAGCCATCAAACATGCGGCGCGCCAGCTCTACGTCGTTACTGACGCCCAGTTTTTCCATCAGATTGGCGCGATGGACGTGTACCGTTTTCGGTGACAAGCCCAGTTCGGCGGCAATCTCTTTCACCGCCATTCCTTGCGCCAGTTTTTCCGCCACCTGGCGTTCACGTTTGGTTAGCGGGTCCTGACGACCGGATGCCAGTTTAATGGCAATATCCGGCGTCAGATAACAGCCGCCCGTGGCAACCGTATGCACCGCAGCAATGAGTTCATCCGGGCTACAGCGTTTGGAAAGAAAGCCGCGTGCCCCCGCGTTAAGCGCCTGCTCAACCAGCGCAGGACTGTCGTGAACGGAGAGCATAATCGTCGCCATACCTTTCGGCAGCTGGCTTAGCAGCTCCAGACCGGAGATATCGGGCATGGAGATATCGCAAATACACACCTGCACACCGCGCCCCGGCAGCCCCGCCAGCGCCTCGCGCCCCGAACCAAACTCGGCAACTACCTGCAAATCAGGTTCCAGCCCCAGCAGCTGCGCAAAGCCGGAGCGGACGATGAGGTGATCGTCTATAAGGGCAACGGTGATCATGGTCTTGTCCTGGCGGATAAAAAAAATACGCGCTTACCTTAACGATAAGCGCGATGTTGTTCAAGCCTTGAGCGGTTACTGAAAAAACACCGCGATCTTGTTAAACATCGTCGGATCGGACTGATTACGCTGCACTTTCACGACATCTTCCAGCTTATCGATTTGGCTTATCATCTGCTCCAGACGCTGGTCGTCATTGACCAGTAGCCAGATATGGCTTTTGTCGCTGTCCTGAATCGGCAGACAAAGAATGCCTTCAACGTTAAAAGCGCGGCGGGCAAAAAGGCCACAAACGTGGGTCATTACGCCCGGATGGTTGCGAACGGTGAGCTCCAGAATTACGTTGTCATGAGTTGTGTTTTGCATGGCTTATTCCCCCACCATTTCAGTATTCGCCGCACCTGGCGGCACCATCGGGTAAACTTTTTCTTCGGCATCAATGCGCACATGGATCAGCGCCGGGCCAGGGCGATTGATGATTTCCTGCAATGAAGCCTGCGGATCGGCTTCGTTATTCAAATCACAGGTTTCGAGGCCGAATCCGGCGGCAATCTGCATAAAGTTGATTTTGCCCGGATAGGTGGCGGCAAAAACGCCTTGCTCGTAGAACAGACTCTGTTGCTGATGCACCAGCCCCAGCGCTTCGTTGTTCATCAGAATGATTTTGACATCCAGCTGATTTTCACTGGCGGTCGCCATCTCCTGAATATTCATCATCAGGCTGCCGTCGCCGGAGAAACACAACACTTTGCGATCCGGGTTCGCCAGCGCAGCGCCAATCGCCGCAGGCAGGCCAAAACCCATCGTGCCCAGCCCACCGGAGGTCAGCCACTGGCGTGGGCGATTGAGCGGATAAGCTTGCGCGGTCCACATCTGATGCTGACCAACGTCGGTGGTGATAATTGCATTGTCATCGACACAGGCGGCAACGGCGTTGATCAGGCCGTAATGGCTTAACGGATCGCACGCTTTCGGGATTGGACACGGAAACTCACGCTGCAAATCCGCTACCAACTGGTGCCACTCTGCACGCGGTTGCGCTTCCACCAGCGGGATCAACTGCGCCAGCACGTCATCAACATCCGCCTGAATCGCCACGTGCGGCTGCTTGATTTTACCCAGCTCTGCACGGTCGATATCGACATGAATGATTTTGGCATTCGGACAGAACTGCTCGGTTTTGCCAATCGCCCGGTCATCAAAACGCGCACCGAGCACTATCAACAAATCCGCCTCCTGCAAAATATAGTTGGTGCTGCGCACGCCGTGCATCCCCAGCATACCCAGCGACAACGGATGCGCTTTTGGCAACATGCCCAGCGCCATTAAAGTCATGGTGGTAGGCAGTTGCGCTTTCTCCGCCAGTTCACGCACCCGTGCGGGCGCATTGATCACACCGCCGCCCAGATAAAGCACCGGGCGTTTGGCAGCGTTAATCATCGCCGCTGCGTCACGAATGCTTTCTTCGCTAAAGGCGGGGGCGGCGGCTTTTTCTGCCATAGCGGGCTGTGTTTCAATCTCAAAAACTGCCGTTTGCACATCCTTAGGAATGTCTATCCACACCGGGCCTGGGCGGCCTGATTGCGCAATGCGGAAGGCATCGCTCATGACCTGCGGGAGTTCTTCGATATGTCTGACCAGATAGTTGTGTT
Source organism: Enterobacter hormaechei (assembly GCA_042434945.1). Classification (GTDB taxonomy): domain Bacteria; phylum Pseudomonadota; class Gammaproteobacteria; order Enterobacterales; family Enterobacteriaceae; genus Escherichia; species Escherichia hormaechei_A. The sequence continues at coordinate 4,298,482 of CP170191.1, read as the reverse complement.
TGGTGATGGGGATAGAGATGCCGTAGGTGTCCACTTCCTGGAAGGCGTCGGTGCCGATCATCGAGGCGGGAACCTGACCAGTGATGCAAATCAGCGGGATGGAGTCCAGCCGCGCATCGGCAATGGCGGTCACCAGGTTAGTCGCACCCGGTCCGCTACAGGCCATACAGACCGCCGGTTTACCGTCGGTGCGCGCCATTCCCTGAGCGATAAAGCCCGCGCCCTGTTCATGACGGGCCAGAATATGGCGGATTTGCGTGCTTTGGCTTAAGGCATCGTAAACAGGCAGGATAGAACCGCCCGGAATGCCTGTCACAATCTTAATGCCCTGCTGTTCCAGGAAATGAACGATAAATTCTGCGCCGGTAAAGCGCTTACGCGTCGATGTTGTGCCCGAACTTGCCATGCTCCAGTCCTTTTCTTCTGGGCCGACTTTCCCGGGAGGTGCTTAAACGAAAAACCCCGCCCGGTTTGCGCCGGCGGGGTTTTGGAATCGTGTGTTGTTCCAGTCCCTACGGCGCATTGCCGACGACCACCACCACACGCACGACGACCACTGCGGCGGATGGCGCAGTTGGTAGTAGTTTTGCGTTGAGCATGGAAGTAGTCATTGGGGACCTTGTTTGGAATCATTGATTGAATTTATACAAACACAGGTTTTCGGATGTGACAATGGAAATATTTTCATCTGCGCAAAAATGCGTCAGGGATCACGTTTCAGTACGTTGCTCGCTCATTCCAGGTGTCACTATAGATGACATTGCCGTCGCAATGCTTCCAGGTGATTTTCTCGTAGCGTATGAGAACCGTTTCAAGGTGGGTTCCGGTGTTTGCGCCGGGATACAGGTCTGGTGTGATTGAGGTTATTTTCACATTCTCCAGGAAGATATTAAAATACTCCTGTTCAAAACCCGCCTCATTAATCTGATACATCTTAATAGTGGCTGACTTGAGCGTTCTTCCCGTACTCAATGCGCGAAAGAGAAGCGGGGTTACACGATCAAATTCTTTTTGAAACATGATGGGCATGTGTATACGCGTACCCGTCAATTTCCCGGTATTCCCGTCGACCGGGACGTTGACATTATGAGTGAACGTTTTAAGTTCAATTGCACCTTCACGCCCTGACACAAGGCAAGGGCCAACCATGGGAGAACCATTTTCATCTTTTAAAAACAAATAAGCTGGGTTTGACATAAAAATCCTTTTAATAACATTTAATCGTATTTATCAAAGTGGCCAAAAATCATCGGGTGAACAATAATAAACACAACGATAGCAATGAATGTTAGTAAGACCCAGTGGTCAGGTACCAACCACAGGAACAAAGAGGCGCACGCAAAAATATAAACAGGGAATAAAATATCCGTAAATAGAATTGATAACAGACTTTTAAACATGCTCCTTGCCCTTTAAGTCTTTATAAATTGCATCGAAATCCTTATAGAATCCCAACTGCACCTTCTTAATGAGTTCAGACAGGAAAGGCTCAAAAAAGTAGTAAAGCATCTCCAGTTGTGCGGCATAGAGGGTGGCGTAATACTTAGGGTCCAATGTTTTCAGGCGACGAGCAGCAAGAGCGCACTTCTGTTCCGTTCCAATCAATTGAAGCGCCATGACAACGTTAGGTACGCGGCGTGCAAGCCGTTCGACGACGATTTCAGACAGCAGGCCAGATTCGGAAAGGGATTTGGCCAGACCCCATGCTATCGCTAAACGCGCGGCCTTGCTGGTCGGTATGTTATTAACAAGCCCGGTTACTTTTGAATCCGTCTTACGAACGCGATTGTGTTCATTTCCATTTTCAGAATCGGAAATAACACTTTCAAAATAAAGATATAGCATGTGGGCTATTACATCGCGATAACGGTAAAGCGAGAGAATTGAGAGGTACATTCTCTTTTCTTCTGAGAGAAGCTCGTCACACACATCGTGATAGCTGGGGATTAAGCATGATGAGTACCAACTTACACGCTCAATTCCTGAGTAAATATCAGAGCCGATCCCCTGTAATGCTTTCCACGTCCCTGCAACGCCCTGCTGCCCATAAATAGCCAACTGCCTGTCGCTTTGGAACTTCATCTTTAAATAATCAGATGCCTGCACAATGTATCCATACTATACGTGTGGTTATAGATAGTACAATGAAAAATCGAATAATTCAAATTAAGGAGGGTTAACCCCGCAAATATTTAAGAAAAATATAAATTAGTTCATTATTATTTACTGCAATTATAGTCGATACCATTTTTTCACTTTCAGAAGAGTATTGATGTCTGGAATGAGTTTATGTATTGAGAGACGTAAACTTGTATAAGTGGCCTAGAACCAGAACCACTGCTTATTAGAACTTATTAAATTAATCATTGAATCATACTGCATGCCAGCCGCACCCATTGCCAATAAGTCAACAAGCACCTTTTCTGGGCTGCCCTGAAAACAAAAAACCCCGCCTAAGCGAGGTTTTTATCAGGGTTTTGCGGTTGGTTGCCGCAGAACACACTGTGTTACGTCAACGCGAAAAGTATACGCGATCGAAGACGAACGCGCAATTCCGGCACGGATTTTGACGTTTTTGAGTATGGATCGCCTTCCAAATTTTGTCCATAAAATACTGTTCATGCATACAGTATTTATCTATACTGAGGGTGTTCGCAGTGAGCGAGGGGGCCGCAGTTTACCGGCGCAACGAAGTCCTGGCTGAAACGGGTGGTGCCGTCAGTGCCTTAACCCCTGAAGTGAGCACACTGTGTTACGTCAATCCAGGTGCTGGCCACAGGCGGCGGAAAGGTACGCCAGCATCGTGCTCCTTTTAACCAAAAGGAGACGCGTATGAGCGTCGTGGATATGGTCATACTTGTCCTCAAACTCATTGTTGCTGTATTGCAACTGCTTGATGCTGTCCTGAAATACGTTCGGTGATTCAGGTTCAAGTCGCACCTGAGAGGGGCGGGCAACCGCCCCTCTTTAATAACGAGGGAATGCTATGTCGCGTCTGTTAATTGAGCCCGTCACGCCCGATGAACCCGGGTATATCGCCCTGAAGGCGGAGAGTATCGCGTTGAATTTCAATATGCTGCGCAGGCTGGAAGAGAACTGGCAGCGGGGTGAAAACCGCTTTAACGCGCCGGGTGAAAAACTGCTGGGGGCGTTTCTTAACGGCAGGCTGGTGGGCGTGTGCGGCCTTAATCGCGATCCGTTCAGCCAGCAGCCGCGCGCCGGACGTATTCGTCATCTCTACGTCAGCGAAAAGTGCCGTGGGCAGGGCATAGGCAAACAGCTTTTGACCGTGGTGATGGCGGATGCCAGCATCTGGTTTGATTTTCTTAATACCCATGCGCCGGAAACCGCGTACGGATTTTACCATCGGGCGGGCTTCAGGCTGGTGTCAGACGAACCCCGGGTGACGCACCGCCTTTTTTGCGCAGTGTAAGCGGCTGGCAGCATCGACGGGTGAATGTTACAGTTGGATGACATTTCACCAACCGATACGCCATGACCATCACCGTTTTCTGCATTTTACTGTTCGCCGCACTGCTGCATGCCAGCTGGAACGCCATCGTTAAAGCCGGAACGGATAAACTCTACTCGGCGATCGGAGTCAGCGGTTCAGCCGCGCTTATTGCCCTGATTTTACTGCCCTTCTCTCCTCAGCCAACTGCCGCAAGCTGGCCATATTTGTTCGTCTCCTGTGCGTTACAGGTGGTGTACACCGTGCTGGTAGCGAAGACCTATCAGGTCTCCGACATGAGCCAGACCTACCCCCTTATGCGCGGGACGGCCCCTCTGCTGGTGGCGCTGATCAGCGTATTGGTGCTCGGGGATCATCTCTCCTGGCTTGCCTGGTCCGGCATTGGGGTCATTTGTCTGTCGATTCTGGCCATGGCGATGAACGGCCGCATGCAGTCACGCAAGGGAATCTGGCTGGCGCTGCTGAACGCCTGTTTTATCGCCGGGTATACCCTGGTGGACGGCACCGGTGTGCGACTCTCGGACACTGCGCTGGGCTATACGCTCTGGACCTTCTTCATGAACGGTTTCTGCCTGCTGAGCTGGGCAATGGTGGCGCGGCGTCGCGAAGCGTCCAGCTACCTGCGCCTGCACTGGAAAAAAGGGCTGCTCGGCGGTGTCGGGACGATGGGATCTTACGGTCTGGCACTCTGGGCGATGACCCAGGCACCGCTGGCTGTGGTCGCGGCACTGCGTGAAACCTCTATTCTCTTCGGCGCATTAATCGCATTTGTGCTTTTAAAAGAGAAGGTTGCCGGCCTGCGCATCGCGGCGGCACTGGGTATTGCTGCCGGTGCGGTCCTGCTGCGCCTGGCGTAATTCGCTGGCAACATTAGTTGCCGATCTTGTTTACAAATCCTGCCTTCACGCCTTCTGTCATTCATCACAGTAATGCTTAAATTGTCATCTCTCTGTGGTAGATTCCTCGCGCATTTATGGGAATGCGTAGTCACTTATTCTTTATTTATCTCTTTTGGCAAAAGTATTCAGCGACATGAAAAAGCAACGGAACGTGAACTTATTGTTGATGCTGGTGTTACTGGTGGCCGTCGGGCAGATGGCACAAACCATCTACATTCCGGCGATTGCCGATATGGCAAAAGATCTGAGCGTCCGCGAAGGTGCAGTCCAGAGCGTGATGGCAGCCTATCTGCTGACCTATGGCGTTTCACAGCTGGTTTATGGTCCCCTGTCCGATCGCGTCGGGCGTCGTCCGGTTATTCTGGTGGGCATGAGCATTTTCATGGTAGCGACGGTGATTGCCATTACCACTCACAGCCTGACCGTCCTGATTGCCGCCAGCGCCCTTCAGGGCGTGGGCACCGGCGTTGGCGGGGTTATGGCGCGTACCCTGCCGCGTGATATGTACCAGGGCACACAGCTTCGTCACGCCAACAGTCTGTTAAATATGGGTATTCTGGTCAGCCCGCTGCTGGCCCCGCTGATTGGGGGTCTGCTGGACACCGTCTGGTCCTGGCGCGCCTGTTACGCCTTCCTGCTGGTGCTGTGCATTATTGTCACCTTCAGCATGGCGCGCTGGATGCCGGAAACCCGCCCAAAAGACGCGCCGCGCACGAAGCTCATCGCCAGCTACAAAACGCTGTTCGGTAATGGGTCCTTTACCTGTTATCTGTTGATGCTAATCGGCGGCCTGGCGGGCATTGCGGTGTTTGAAGCCTGTTCCGGCGTGCTGCTGGGCGCAGGCCTTGGCCTGAGCAGCATGGTGGTGAGTATTCTGTTTATTCTGCCGATCCCGGCGGCGTTCTTCGGCGCATGGTTCGCCGGACGTCCGAACAAGCGTTTCTCCACGCTGATGTGGCAGTCGGTGATCAGCTGTCTGCTGGCCGGGCTGATGATGTGGATCCCGGGGCTGTTTGACGTGATGTCGGTCTGGACGTTGCTCATCCCGGCGGCGCTGTTCTTCTTCGGCGCGGGCATGCTGTTTCCCCTCGCCACCAGCGGCGCGATGGAGCCGTTCCCGTTCCTCGCAGGCACGGCAGGCGCGCTGGTGGGCGGTTTGCAGAACATCGGTTCCGGCGCGCTGGCCTGGCTTTCGGCTATGATGCCGCAGACCGGGCAGGCGAGTTTAGGCTTGCTGATGACCCTGATGGGGCTGCTGATTTTGCTGTGCTGGCTGCCGCTGGCGTCGCGTGTCTCGCATCACGAACAGCCGGTTTAACCGCATGATGGCCCGGCTTCTCGCCGGGCTTTTCACAGACGGGCGCAATCATCGCCTGCAATAGCCGCTCTGGGGCAGGCCGCCACGCCCCCTCTTCCCCGTCATAAAACTGAACATCGGCGTTTATCGCATACGGGATGTTGGCCTGTTGCAGCTCGCACGCCATAAACGTGGCAAACGCCATCTGCGAGGCGGTTGGCGTCAGGCTTTTCGATTCGCCCACCCCCCAGCCGCCAACCCAGCTCACATGCCCGGTTTTTTGTTGCCAGTGCAGCGCGGCGTTGATTCGGTTACGGATAGCCGCTTTCTCAGCCGCAGTTCCGGACGTCCACGGGTATTTACCGTTCGTTTTCAGCGGGCCCCAGGGGAAAATATGCCACTCCGCCAGCAGGTAATTCTGGCTGTGCGCGGGCAGCTTCAGGCTGGATAAATCCTCCGGCGCGGCGCGCAGACGAGGGGCGATAAAAATCATGCGGCTGGCATCAATGGCGTGAATGTCTTTGATCGCTTTCTCATACACCCGGTTGAGCGAAGCAACGTTGTGGTTGAGCTTGTCCGCCGGTTCGTAGATCAGGTCAAAGCCCAGCAACGGCGAGCGCTGACCAAAATAGTGCGCCACGGCAATCCACCAGTTAATCACCTCTTTTTCGGTATCCGCTTTCGGGTCGTTTTTATATTCATCGGCCTGATAAGCGATGATGGGGATGACGCCGTATTGCTCGCAGGCCTCCACCAGCTTACGCAGGTGAATCAGCCGCGCTTCCGTCGGTTCGCCCGCCACCCGAATACGGACATGGTGTATGCCTTTCGCCTGAAAATCACGGACCACCAGCGGGTCGAACTCGCGGATACCGCGCTCGGTGCGTGCCCAGTCGACATCCATTCCGACGCCCAGCATCTGCGCGTAACGGGCAGCCGTCAGCGGCGGCTCAGCGGCAATCGCCCAGCCGGAAGAGAGTAAGATCGCAGTGGCAATAAAAGGCTTTAACACGGTTTACCCTGGATAAATCAAAAGCATTACCTGTATTTAGCACGCTTTTTCACATTTGGTGTAGAGCGAAAGCGTAATAATTCTTCAACCCGCCAGCTCTCTTAGCCAGCCGATAAAGGCGTCAATTTTCGGCCACTGACGGCCGGGAAGCGTTGAGACGTAATAATGCTGATGGCACTTGAGAGTTTTCCCATCAAAGGGTGCGATCAACTCCCCTCGTTCGAGACGTTTTTGCACCAGCCGCTTTCTCCCCATCGCCACCCCCACATTATTCATGGCCGCGATAATGGCTAAATCAGAGCGATCGAAGCCAATACCCGATGACAACGGCATATTCGCCGCGTAATGCTGCGCCCAGCTCAGCCACTCATCCGTACCGGAATCATTGCTCCAGGCCTGACGGTCGTGCAGTAACGTGCAGTGGCTGAGGTTATGGGGGTTTTTCAGCAGTTCATGCTCCCGGGCATACGCCGGCGAGCAGACGGGCAAAATCTCTTCATCCATCAAAAAGTGATGAGAAAGGTGGTTTGGCGGCGTATCGTCGAAATAGAGCGCCAGATCGATGCCGGTTCGCTGCATGTTGACGTAATCATTACCAGTCAGAATAGTAAGTGAAATCGACGGGTAGCGGCGGGTAAAATCCCCCAGCATCGGCACCAGCCAGCACTGGGCGATCGACGGCCGGGAGTACACCGTTAGCGTACCTGACAGCGCCTGGTTTTTAATATCCAGGATCTCCTGATTCAGGGTGTCGAGGGACGATTTCAGCGTCCAGTAAACGCGCTTGCCTTCCTGCGTCAGCTCCACTTTACGGTGTGAGCGGACAAACAGCTGAATGCCCAGCTCCTCTTCCAGCAGGTTTATGCGGTGGCTCACCGCGCTGGGGCTGAGCGACAGCTCCGCCGCCGCCAGCGCGAAGGACTCATGCCGGGCGGCCACTTCAAAGGTGTACATTTTCGACAGTTGCCAGCCGTTTAACAGCCGGTTTCTGCCTTCATTCGCATCGGTCATCACAATTCCCACACGTAATTTCTGCGTTCAGCATACCGCTCAAGAATGAATTTATGTGAACCTAATACGAGTTAAGTGCGCTTTTTAGAACACAGTCACTCAGTTGATCCAATCTGGCTCATCTGAACGCCAATTTATATCGTTTGTCAGCCCACGCCGTTTTTTCGTCCAATACCCCCAGATGACATAAGGGTGAGGTGAGATATGGGATCTCAGGTCTGGGTTGTGGCAACGCTGCTTGTCAGCATCGTATTGATTGTTTTAACCATCGTAAAACTGAAGTTTCACCCGTTCCTCGCGCTGCTGCTGGCAAGCTTTTTCGTCGGCGCGATGATGGGGATGAGCCCGCTGGATATGGTGAACGCCATTGAGAGCGGGATTGGCGGTACGCTGGGCTTCCTGGCGGCGGTTATCGGTCTTGGCACTATTCTCGGCAAAATGATGGAAGTCTCCGGCGCGGCAGAGCGCATCGGGATTACGTTGCAGCGCTGCCGCTGGCTGTCGGCGGACGTGATTATGGTCCTGGTCGGCCTGATCTGCGGCATTACGCTGTTTGTGGAAGTGGGCGTGGTACTGCTGATCCCGCTGGCGTTTTCCATCGCCAAAAAGACCAACACGTCGCTGCTCAAGCTGGCCATTCCGCTCTGTACCGCACTAATGGCAGTGCACTGCGTGGTGCCTCCGCATCCGGCCGCGCTGTTTGTCACCAATAAATTAGGGGCGGACGTCGGGACGGTGATTGTCTACGGTCTGATGGTGGGCCTGATGGCGTCTCTGGTTGGCGGCCCGCTGTTCCTGAAGCTGCTCGGCGATCGTCTGCCCTATAAGCCGGTTCCAGCGGAATTTTCAGACCTGAAGGTACGGGAAGAACACACGCTGCCGTCGCTGGGCGCCACGCTGTTCACCGTGCTGCTGCCGATTGCCCTGATGCTGGTGAAAACCATTGCCGAGCTGAACATGGCAAAAGAAGGCTCGCTGTATACCCTGCTGGAGTTTATCGGCAACCCCATCACCGCGATGTTTATCGCCGTGTTTGTCGCCTACTACCTGCTGGGGATCCGCCAGCACATGGGCATGGGCGCAATGCTGACCCATACGGAGCACGGCTTTGGCTCTATCGCCAACATTTTGCTGATTATCGGCGCGGGCGGCGCGTTCAACGCCATCCTTAAAACCAGCGGTCTGGCGGAGACGCTGGCGCATATTCTCTCGAACCTGCATATGCACCCTATCCTTCTCGCCTGGCTGGTGGCACTGGTGCTGCACGCCGCCGTCGGTTCGGCAACGGTAGCGATGATGGGTGCCACGGCGATAGTGGCGCCGATGCTGCCGCTCTACCCGAACGTAAGCCCAGAGATCATAACCATTGCCATCGGGTCCGGCGCTATTGGCTGCACGATCGTGACCGATTCTCTCTTCTGGCTGGTGAAGCAATACTGCGGCGCGACCCTGAACGAGACCTTCAAATACTATACGACGGCGACGTTTATCGCCTCGGTGCTTGCACTTGGCAGCACATTCCTGCTTTCTTTCATTATCTGAGCGCGAAGAGACGTATTATGGAAAACGCAACTATCACTACTTTAACCGCACAGTTTCCTCTGGTTGAGGATCTGATTGCCCTGAAAGAAACCACCTGGCTTAACCCGCGCACCACGACGCTGGCGGAAGGATTGCCGTATGTCGGGCTGACCAAAGCCGACGTGGACGACGCGCACGCGCGCCTGAAACGCTTCGCGCCGTATCTGGCGAAAGCGTTCCCGGAAACGGCGGCAACGGGCGGGATTATCGAATCCGACCTGGTCGCGATCCCGGCGATGCAGGCGCGGCTGGAGAAAGAGTCCGGTAAGGCCATTCCAGGCACGCTGCTGCTGAAAAAAGACAGCCATCTGCCGATTTCCGGCTCGATTAAAGCCCGCGGCGGAATCTATGAGGTGCTGACCCACGCGGAAAAGCTGGCGCTGGAAGCCGGACTGCTGAGCGTCGAAGACGACTACAGCATCCTGCTGGAGCCGCGCTTTAAGGATTTCTTCAGCCAGTACAGCATCGCCGTGGGCTCAACCGGCAACCTCGGGATGTCCATCGGCATTATGAGCGCCCGCATTGGCTTTAAGGTGACGGTGCATATGTCCGCCGACGCCCGCGAGTGGAAGAAAGCCAAACTGCGCAGCCACGGCGTGATCGTCGTGGAATATGAGCAGGATTACGGCGTGGCGGTGGAGCAGGGACGCAAAGCGGCGGAAAGCGATCCGAACTGCTTCTTCATTGACGATGAAAACTCCCGTACGCTGTTCCTGGGCTATGCGGTTGCTGGCGAGCGCCTGAAGGCGCAGTTTGCCGAGCAGGGCCGCGTGGTGGATGCCGATCATCCCCTGTACGTCTACCTGCCGTGCGGCGTCGGCGGTGGCCCCGGCGGCGTGGCGTTTGGCCTGAAGCTGGCCTTTGGCGATAACGTCCACTGCTTCTTCGCGGAGCCAACGCACTCCCCGTGCATGCTGCTGGGCGTTTATACCGGGCTGCACGATGAGATTGCGGTGCAGGATCTGGGCATTGATAACGTGACGGCGGCGGACGGTCTGGCGGTAGGACGTGCCTCCGGCTTCGTGGGCCGCGCGATGGAGCGCCTGCTCGACGGATTCTATACCCTCTCCGATCAAAGCATGTACGACATGCTCGGCTGGCTGGCGCAGGAGGAAGGGATTCGCCTGGAGCCGTCGGCGCTGGCGGGGATGGCCGGGCCGCTGCGCGTCGATGCCGATGAGAACGTTACCCACCTGGTGTGGGCGACCGGCGGCGGCATGGTGCCGGAGGATGAGATGGCGAAGTATTTAGCTAAAGGGAAGTAATTATGCCGGGTGGCGGCTACGCCTTACCCGGCCTACAGTTCGCGGCAGTTGTAGGCCCGGTAAGGCGCAGCCGCCACCGGGCTTATAAGCTCATAATTTGCTGAATGTGAGTAACTGCAAAGAGTAAAGACAGAGATAGCACAGCCAACGCAATCAGGAACTTATCCCGCACCGCTTTCGGCTGCGCAAAGTCGTTCTGCGCCACGTCCATCAGGTTACGGCTGCGGGTGTAGCGCCATAAAATGACGGCTACCAGCGCCAGCACAACAATGGAGATCCAGAATGGCGCCCCCGTGCGGTGCCAGTTGTGCTTAATGGCAAGAGCGATCAGCGCGCCATACCCCAGCAGCGTGCGCAGCCAGGCCAGCGAGGTTCGCTCCGGCTGAAGCCCGGGGTCCGCTTCCCGCCGTGCTTTGCGGCTATCCGGCATACAACACCAGTAACATCACTACGCCCGCAACCATCAGCAAAATCGTACTAATGATGAGCAAGCCGCGCGTGTAGGGGAGATCCTGCTTCAGACGCATCGCCTTTTCATTTCTAAGCCAGCGCAGATAGCCATAAATCGCCAGCACACCGGCAATCAGGCACAGCAGCAGGGCCAGCACTTCGCGAATCAACGGGGTGGCAAAATCGGGGGCGAGCTGATCAAGACCGACACCTGCGGCCAGAAAGCCCAGGGCGGTGCGGATCCACGCTAAGAACGTGCGTTCGTTAGCCAGTGAGAAGCGGTAGTCCGGTGCTTCACCGAGGCGGGAAATGTTCATGAAGGTTCCTTGTCGTGCTGCATGCAGGCTTCAGCATAGCGTAATTCAGCCAGGACAAGGAGACCGGCATCTGGCGATGCCGGTCAGGAAAATTAATGCAGTTCCGGCCAGTACTCTTTGTTGGCTTCAATCAGATCGTCCAGAATCGCCTTCGCCACCGACGCGCTCGGTACGGTTTTCGACAGGGTAATCGCCTGCCAGAGTTTCTGATACGAGCGCTGCTCCCAGGCGTCCACCACCAGTTTTTCCACTGCCACCTGCTGGCTCATGAGCCCTTTCTGGAAGTGCGGAATATCACCCACGGTCAGCGGCTCCGGTCCGTTGTGGCCGACCAGACACGGAATTTCTACCATCGCGTCGGCGTCAAAATTATGGATAGCCCCATTGTTAGGCACAATCAGCAGCATGCGTTCCTGGGTATTAAAGGCGATCGCGGTCGCCAGATCGACGATGTACGACGCATGTTCGTCGATTTCCAGTTCACCGGCAGAAGAATGACCGGCTTCGATAATCGCCCGGCATGAACTGAATACATGCTTCTCACGGTGATCCATCACTTCATTGGCGCGGGTACGCTCCGAGTTGGAATGGGCGACCACATAGTCCGGGAACAGGTAATACTTCAGGTAGGTGTTCGGCATGGTGTCCGGATCCAGCGCCTGTACGTCTTTAGCCTTGGCGAATGTATCATTCCAGCTCGCTTCAGTATGCGCATCTTCCGAAGGCGGAACATAACCGTTTTTCGCCACGTATTCGCGCAGTTTCGGCATCAGATCGTTGCCGTTCAGATCTTCAATCGACGTCCACCAGCCGAAGTGGTTCAGACCGTAGTAACGCACGCGCATCTCTTTGCGGTCTTTCAGACCGACGATTTGCGCCATACGTCCTTCAATGCCGATCGGCATGTCGCAGATGTTGAGAATTTTCGCGTTCGGACGCAGGCGGCGCGTGGCTTCCGCGACAATCGCCGCCGGGTTGGAGTAGTTCAGCATCCACGCGTTCGGGGAGTACTGCTCCATGTAATCCACCAACTCCAGCACGCCGCCGATGGAGCGCATGCCGTAGGAGATGCCGCCCGGCCCGCACGTTTCCTGGCCCAACACGCCGTGGCGCAGCGGGATTTTTTCATCTTTTTCACGCATGGGGTATTTGCCCACGCGAATATGCGCCATCACGAAATCCACATCGGTAAAGGCCGCTTCAGGATCGGTGGTGTAACTAAATTCAATCTCCGGCGCCTGCTCCTTAAGGATGATTTTGCACGCCTCGGCGATGATCTCCTGACGTGCTCCGTCATTGTCATAGAACTTCAGCACACGCAGCGGGAAACGGTCACGGTTGGCTAACAGCATCAGGACGATACCAGGCGTGAATGTACTGCCGCCGCCTGCAATAACAACTGAGAATTTTTTCATGATATAGCCTCTGTCAGAGTGGTTTGTTCGTTTGTTAAAGGGGTTTTCATCAGCGATTCCAGCTGGTCGCGCACCTGAGGAACGTGCAGACCGACAATCACCTGTATGCCGTTGCCGCGCCGCACCACACCGTGTGCGCCCAGGGCTTTGAAGACGTCGTCGCTTTGGGTTTTCGTCATATCCACCAGGGCGATACGCAAGCGGGTGGCGCAGTTATTGATACTTTCGATGTTTGCTGCGCCGCCGAGCGCCTGTAAGAACCCAGCAGCCTGCCCGACCTGCTGGCTGGCTGCCGCCGGGGCGGTGGTTTGCCCGCGCGCGGCCTTATAGTCGGCTTTGTTGTAGAGTTTGATTTCGCTCTCTTCCCGGCCCGGCGTTTTGAGATTCAGACGTTCGATAAGCGTCCTGAAAACCACGAAATAGAGAGCGGTGAAGCAGAGGCCGATGCCAATCTGGGTGAATACCGTCGAGGCGTGGTTATGGAACATCGGGATCCAGTTTTGCGGCAGGAACTGGTCCAGCAGACCGCCCCCCATGTTCCCCACCACCCCGAAGGTATACATCATCGTCGCCATCGTTGCGGCCAGCACGGCGTGGATGGCAAACAGCAACGGCGAGATAAACAGGAAGGTGAACTCCAGCGGTTCGGTAATGCCCACCAGCACGGCGGTAAGCGTGGCCGGGATCAGCAGACCTGCCACTTTGACGCGGTTCTCCGGCGACGCGGTATACCAGATAGCCAGCGCAATACCGACTGAGCCAAACACCTTAGAGTTGCCGTGCAGCGCGAATCCGCCCTCCGGGAACAGCGTTTTCAGCGGCACAGTGCTCTGGCTGAATTCCTGAAGGTGCTGTGCCCAGTAGACCTGAATGCCGCCTTCTACCGCAGCCGGGCCGAAGATAAACGGGCCGTAGACAAAGTGGTGTAATCCGGTTGGGATCAGAATGCGTTCCAGGAAGGTATAAACCCATACGCCCAGCGCGCCAGCGGTACGTAGAAAGGCCTGCAACGACTCAATACCCATCTGCACTTTCGGCCATCCCAGCAGCGTCAGCCAGGCGCAGGGGATCATGACGAAGAACGCGAGGATAACGACAAACGAGGTGCCCTGGAAAATCCCCAGAAAGACCGGCAACGGCTTGTCGAAAAATCGATTGTGGATGGCGGTGACGAGCCCGGAAATGATAATCGCCCCGATGATGCTGGTATCAAGCGTTTTGATTCCGGCAATCATCGCCAGCCCGCTGCCGGCAGTGGGTTCAGCAGAGAAGTCGACGCCAAAGAAGTGACCCCAGGTCATCCCCATCGCGTTGATAAAGTAGTTCCAGGTCAGGAAGCTAATCAGCACCGCCAGACAGGCGCGGCCCTGCGCCTGCTTTGCCAGGCCAATCGGTAAGCCGACAGCAAAAATCAGCGGCATATTTCGGAACACCGCCCAGCCGCCCTCTTCGATGATGTGAACAATTTGCGCGAACAGATTATCCGGCGCGGTTAAGGCCTCACCGACAAACAGCGGATTGCGAAGCATGATGGCGATCCCAACCACGATCCCGGCAAAGGGAAACAGCAAAACCGGGGTGAACATGGCGCCGCCAAAACGTTGTATTTGACTGAGCATTTTTAAATCCTCATGAAACAACCTGTAGGGGATAGAGGCCTTTATGGTTTTTTACTGGCCTGAGGTGAGCATAAGAACTTACTGATGCAGCAACATGGTATGCCGCTGCGATTCGTGATCGCATTCATGGTTTTAATTTGACCAATCAGGTCTACTTTTTAAACTAAACATAGACAAGTTAAGACGTAATCCACGCCATGATGTGCGCAGAGAGGTCTACTGGTGATCTACAAATCAATTGCCGATCGGCTACGGCTGCGGCTGAATTCCTCGGACTACAACATTGGTAGTCCGTTACCCGGAGAAAAAGCGCTGGCAAAGGAGTTTGGCGTAGCCCGGATGACCATCCGCAAGGCGCTGGATCTGCTGGTAAGCTGGGGGCTGGTTGAACGTCGACACGGCAGCGGGACGTTCGTGGCGCGCAAAGACGTTCATCATGAAACGACTAATCTGACCGGGCTGGTGGAGGTGCTGCGCCAGCAGGGGAAAGAAGTGCAGAGCAAGGTGTTGCAGTTTGAAGTGATGCCCGCGCCGCCCGCTATCGCCAGCCAGCTGCGGATTCAGGTTGATGAGCGGATCTATTTTTCAAGGCGGGTGCGTTACGTGGACGGAAAACCGCTGATGCTGGAGGACAGCTTTATGCCGGTGAAGCTGTTCCGCAATCTTTCCCTGGCGCATCTCGAAGGATCTAAGTTTGATTACATCGAGAAGGAATGCGGGATCACCATCAGCGGCAACTACGAGAGCCTGACGCCGGTGCTGGCAGATAAACAGCTGGCCGGTTATATGAATGTGCCGGAACAGACGCCGCTGCTGCGCATCACCTCCCTTTCCTACAGCGACAGCGGCGAGTTCCTCAATTATTCCGTGATGTTCCGGAACACCAGCGATTACCAGGTGGACTACCATTTGCGGCGCATCCACCCGGAAGACTTATTAGCCCATCCCCCAGAACAGCACCGCCAGTAGCTGCGGGGTGATGATGCGCAGAAACATCACCAGCGGATAAACCGTGGCGTAGGACAACGCCGCCGCGCCGCTGGTGGCGTGCAGGTTATTGGCGAACGCCAGCGCGGGCGGATCGGTCATGGAACCAGCCAGCATGCCGCACAGCGTGAGATAGTTCATTTTAGCGAACATACGTGCCAGTAATCCGACCGTTATCAGTGGGATAGCGGTAATAAATATGCCGTATCCTACCCAGCTCATCCCTTCGCCGTTGACCAGAGTATCGACAAAATCGCCGCCGGATTTCAGCCCCACCACTGCCAGAAACAGCACGATGCCTAACTCCCGCAGCGCCAGGTTAGCACTCGGCGGCATAAACCAGTAGAGCTTACCGATGGAGCCGATACGCCCGAGGATCAGCGCCATAATGAGCGGCCCGCCTGCCAGACCCAGCTTCAGTGCTACCGGGAAGCCGGGCACGTACAGGGGGATGGAGCCAAGCATGACGCCAAGCCCGACGCCGATAAAGACCGGCAGCATCTGCACCTGCTGGAGTTTTTGCTGGGCGTTGCCTACCATGTCCGCTACGGCATCAATGGATGAGGGACGCCCGACGAGGTTGAGAATATCACCGAATTGCAGGCTGGCATCCTGGCTGGCTACCAGCTCGACACCGGCGCGGTTAAGCCGGGAGATCACCACGTCATAACGCTCTTTAACCTGCAAATCGCGTATTTTCTTGCCCAAAACCTTCTCATTGGTCACTACCACCCGCTCCACGCGCATGTCCGTTCCACGGGTTGAGAGTGAGGTATCCACCTCCTGACCAATCACCAGCCGGGCATTGTTTAAATCCGCCGGTTGCCCTACCAGATGCAGGAGATCGCCGTGCTGAATAAGGGTATCCGGTGAAGGCACCATCAGCGTTTCATCACGTTTCAGGCGGGAACAGATAATGGTCGCGCTGTTCAGAATGGGAACATCCTGTATCGCCATATTGTTCAGGTTGGGGTTTTCGACGCGAATGTTGATGGTTTTAATGAGCGCATGGCCGTTGGTCAGCGTGCTTTCATGCTCTTTTGCCTCCTGCTCGACGTTAACGCGGAACAGCACGCGCACCAGCCACATCGAGAGCAAAATACCGCAAATGCCAAACGGATAGGCCATGGCGTAGCTCATCCCCATCTGATCGACGACATCAGCAGGGATACCCAGATCGCGCAGAATTTGCTGGCCCGCCCCGAGCGCGGGCGTATTCGTGACGGCGCCGGAGAAGATGCCCAGCACAACGGGCAGCGGAATCGCGAAGAGTTTATGCAGAATGGCGGTAACCAGCCCACCCATCACGACGATGCCGAAGGCAAAGAGATTAAGGCGTAAACCGGAGACGCGCAGGGAAGCGAAGAAGCCCGGCCCCACCTGAATACCGATGGTATACACAAAGAGGATCAGGCCGAACTCCTGGATGAAATGCAGCATATCGGCGCTGAGCACCCACCCAAGCTGGTCGGCAAAATGGCCGACAAAAATCCCGCCGAACAGCACCCCGCCGATGCCAAATCCGACGCCGCGGATTTTGATATTCCCCAGCCATAGCCCCACTACCGCGACAAGGGCCAACACGCTAACGGTTAACGCGATATCACTCATGATCCACATCCTGTGTATAACCATAGTTATGCTAAGGATTCTCTCAGAGCTGACGGCGGTTGTATGGGCGATGGCGCACAAAAAAGCCCTGCCGGGGCAGGGCTTCATGGCATCTGTGAGCGAGTCGGGTGGCGGCTGCGCCTTACCCGACCTACAGGATCGGCAGGTTTGCCACCCGGCAAAAACGTGGTTTAGCTGTTCAACGCCGGGCGTTCGCTAATGGCGATGCGCTGAGGCGCAATGGCTTCCGGCACGTTACGGGTGAGGTCAATGTTCAGCAGCCCGTTAGTGAACGTCGCGCCAGAAACTTCCATATGGTCTGCCAGGGTAAAGCTCAGGCTAAACGGCTGAGTGACAAGCCCCTGATGCAGCCATTTGGTCTCGGTGTCTGGTTTTTCCGGTGACCCTTTCACGGTCAGGCGCGTACCCTCAAGCTGGATGTCGAGATCTTCCTGGCGGAACCCGGCCAGCGCAAGCGTGATGCGGTAGTGGTTATCATCGCTTTTTTCGATGTTGTACGGCGGAAAGGTCTGCTGTTCGGTTGCGCTTTGCAGCGCGTTAGCCAGTTTGTCAAAACCGATCCACTGACGCAGCAGGGGGGATAAATCGTAGTTACGCATACTAAATCTCCTTCTGAGAAGCGAGTGCGGCACAGTTTAATTTTGTGCACAGTTGTACCTGCAAACCCTTGCGGATTCGCATATGCTCCCGTTACGGCAAGCAAGTTCGGGTGGGCCGCTCACGCGACCCGCGTAATTAGTTGATTTCGATACGACGCGGTTTTTTCTCTTCCGGAATCACACGTTCCAGTTCGATAAACAGCAGGCCGTTCACCAGGTTCGCGCCCTTGACGTGGATGTTCTCAGCAAGCTGGAATTTGCGCTCAAAGTTGCGCTCTGCGATGCCCTGGTAGAGGTAGGTTCGTTCTTTCTGCTCGGCCGTATGGGAGCCTTTCACCACCAGCAGATTGTCCTGCGCGGTGATCTCCAGTTCGCTCTCTGCGAAACCGGCAACAGCAATCGCAATGCGATAGTGGTTTTCGTCAACCAGTTCAACGTTGTAAGGAGGATAGCCGTTGCTCTGGCTCTGGTTGTTTTCTAAGTGGTTGAACAGACGATCGAAACCAATGGCAGAACGGTATAGCGGAGAGAGATCGAAATTACGCATGGATAAATGCTCCTGAAATCAGCGAGAAAATGTAGCCTTCCACCATGGACAGGCTTCTGCTTCCCCGAACACCCATCAGGCGTGTCCGTTATCGGGTTACATTCTTAAAATGGGTCTGGATACGGCCTTTTCAAGACTGTTGATGTGAGATTTTTTTGCACTTTGCTGGTTGTCGCATAGACTCAGGGGCACAGCACAAAGGGTTAAATTGCGATGACGACCACAGTGCGGGAGTTTTGAGCTATCCATTTTGGACGCGCCTCGCTATAACCCTGAGTTGCAGGTCAATGCCGTGCTACTAAAGATGACTGAGTGATGATGAGAAATGTTCTGATTAAGCTGGCGTCGTTCAGCGGGGTTGTTTTACTTTGCGGGTGTTCGAGCGTGATGTCGCACACCGGCGGTAAAGAAGGAACATATCCGGGGACGCGCGCCAGTGCCGCAATGATCTCTGATGATGAGACAAACTGGGGTACCAAATCTCTGGCGATTATTGATATGCCGTTTACGGCGGTTGCCGATACGCTTCTGCTGCCGTGGGATATGTTCCGCACCGACAGCTCAGTGCGTTCGCGCGTTGAGAAAAGCGAGCAGGAAAAGCTGGCGACCAATTCCGTCATCCCGCCCGCAGAGATGCCTCCACGCTAATTCTGTGCGGTTTCCGTTAGCCACAGCTGGCGGAAACCGTCCTTCTCTTCCATCCATGCAATAAATCGTCCGTCCGGGGAAAACACCACAGCGTCAGCAGACGGCGGATTGCCGTGATCGGACGTCAAAAACGTCACCTCTCCGGTCTGCGCATCGCAGCAGGCAATACGGCCTGCAAGCACAAATCCCAGCCCGTTGCCGGAAGGATGCCAGTTAAAGGCCGACTGAATATCACGCTCAGTGTGGGTTAGCTGACGCGGCTCGCCGCCCTCAGGGGAGATAAGCCACAGCTGCACAACGGCGTTATCGTCCCGCATTAAAAACGCAATCTGCGTCCCCTGCGGATTGCTGCGCACCCAGTGGCGCGGTACGTTCACCAGCCCCGGATACGCCTTCTGATGGGTGAAGGTTAAGCGACGTTGCGTTACGCCCGCAGGCGGCGCGGGCATTGTATCAGGCGTTCCCTGCAACGGCGCATCGCCCGCCCGTTTCCAGCCCTGCTCGTCTTTGGGGAGATCGACAATAAACAGTTCGGGCACTTTCTCGCCTTTCGCAGACACCGTATCGCCGATAAACGCCAGCCTGTCGTTGCCCACCCAGCCCTCTTCATAGGCGCGGTTTACCTCATCGCTGCCCGGTTTCGGGTTCGGCGTTGTACGGCTTACCAGTACGCTCCAGAAGGTGCCGGCATATTCCCGCGGATGGTTCCCCTGTGGGTTTACTGGGCCAAAAGGCGCCGCCACCCCGACGTTACGCAAATCCAACTGCGGATCGCGCGCGTGCAGCACATGGTCGTTGTAGGTAAAGCTGACGAACTGCCCGTTCGGGCTAAAAACGTGGACGTGGCTGCCGCCACGCAGCGCGCCTGCGGTGTAAGGCGCGGTGATATCCATCGCATCAAGATTGCTCACCTGACCATTGTGCGCAATCACCCCCTGACGATGGTGAAAATCATACTGCCAGTCTGCATCCGGGTTTTTCGGGCCGTGGATAAAAACATATTTGTCCTGCGCCGGATGAACGGTTACCACGCCGACATGCGCGCCGTCAGTCGCACGGTAGATCGCCTCAACCTCGCCCGTACTAACATTGACCCGCTCAATGGTTTCACCGGTAAACGACGCGCCGGACGGGCGGACATCATAGACAAGCCACTGGCTGTCTGGCGTCCAGGTGTTGATGTTGGTGAGCTGGTGGTTGCGGGAAGCGAAGGTGATTTGTTTCATGAAAATACCCTGATGCGCGGTTATCGCATCAGGGTAAAACATCCGAAAGGATTAGCCAACGCGCTTCACATCGCCCACCAGCAGGATGTAAGAGAGCGCGCCAATCAACGCGACGGCGGAGATATAAACCAGTGCAGGTGCGAAACCGTAACCCTGCGCCAGGTACCCCACCACCAGCGGAACGGTGATGCCGCCCAGACCACCGGCGAAGTTAAACACGCCGCCGGTTAAACCAATCAGGCGCATCGGTGCCAGAGAAGAGACCAGCGACCAGGTAATCGAAGCAAAACCGTTACCGAAGAATGCCAGCGCCATCAGGCACATAATCATCATCGGATCGTTAGTGTAGTTAGCGCCCATAATGCAGGTGGAGATCAGCAAGCCGCAGATAATCGGCGTTTTACGCGCAAAGCCCAGTGAAAAGCCCTTACGTACCAGCAGATCCGCGACCCAGCCAGAGAGCAGGACGCCGACAAACGCCGCGAGGAATGGCACCGTGGTCATAAAGCCTGCTTTCAGCGCCGTGATTCCTTTTTCCTGGGTTAAATAGTTCGGGAACCAGGTTAAGAAAAACCACAGTGTAGAAGCCACCGCAAATTGCCCAAGATAAACGCCGATCAGTTTACGATGGAACACCAGCTTCCAGTCTTTGGCTGTTAACGGCTGACGTGCCTCTTTTTTCACCGGCGCATCACCATCCACCAGACCGCCGCCATCACGAATGTAATCCAGTTCAGCTTTGCTGATACCTTTGGTCAGGCGCGGCGGCTGATAAACCTTAAACCAAATCAGCGACCAGATAATGCCGATACCACCAGTGACAATGAACACCCAGTGCCAGCTCAACATCTCCTGAATCCAGATCAGCAGCGGAGTCAAAAACGCCAGACCGACAAACTGACCAGACGTATAAAAACCAACGGCGGAAGCGCGTTCATGTTCCGGGAACCAGCTGGTCACCATCCGGTTATTGGTCGGGAAAGCGGGCGCTTCGAAAATACCGGTTATCGCACGCAGACCAATTAATGACATTAATCCCGTGGCAAAGCCCTGGAATAAAGTCGCCACTGACCAACCAAATATCGCAATAAAATAAGTCACGCGAGAACCTACGCGATCTAAAAACCAACCGCCGGGGATCTGGCATAGCGTATAAAGCCAGGCGAAGGCCGAAAATACATAGCCCATTTCCGCTTTCGTAATGCCGAACTCTTCCTGAATATGGGCGGAAGCCACGGCCAGGTTAGCGCGGTCAACATAACAAATGACCACCGTAATAAAGATCATCACCAGCGTCAGATAACGCCGACGCCCCGGCTTTGCTGCATTAACGGGAATATCCATAGCGAGCTTTCTCCAGATTTTGGGCATAGCGAAGCCGCTCACCATGCCCTGTAATTTACAGAGGGTTATATTTTTGTATTGCTGTTTTAGTGCCCGATGAGGGGCTTACTGGCAGGAATTACCACTCTGCTACGCTGTTATCTTCATGACGCCAGAGCGGATTACGCCAGTCCGGGGCATTTTTACTGAACTCAATAACTTTAGCTTCGTCGATTTCCACGCCTAAGCCCGGTTTCGTTAACGGTTTAAAGAAGCCGCCAACCATGCTGAAGTCTTCTTTGTTTTTCACAAAGTCGAGTAACTCCGCGCCTTTGTTGTAATGAATGCCCATACTTTGTTCCTGAAGTACCGCGTTATAGGAAACAAAGTCGATATGCAGACAAGCCGCCAGTGCAATCGGTCCGAGCGGACAGTGCGGCGCAAGGGTCACATCATAGGCTTCTGCCATTCCGGCAATTTTGTAGCATTCGGTAATACCGCCCGCGTGGGAGAGATCCGGTTGCAGAATCGAAATACCGCCCGCCTCCAGCACGCGTTTAAAATCGAAGCGTGAGAACATGCGCTCACCCGCCGCCAGCGGAATATGCGTTTGTGCCGCCAGTTTCGGGTAGTATTCGGCTTGTTCTGCCAGCACCGGCTCTTCAATAAACAGTGGGCGATACGGCTCCAGTTCTTTAATCAGCACTTTCGCCATCGGCGCGCTGACGCGACCGTGGAAATCAAGACCAAACTCAATCTGATTGCCAAAAGCTTCACGAATTTGTGCCACGGTGTTGACTGCCGCATCTACCGCGCGGGAGTTATCAATTAGCCCCAGTTCTTCACAACCGTTCAGTTTAAAGGTATCGAAGCCGATTTCGCGTAGCGTTTTAATGCCGTCGATAACATCCGCCGGACGATCGCCGCCGACCCAACTGTAGGCTTTAATTTTGTCGCGAACCAGGCCGCCCATCAGTTGCCAGACCGGCGCATTCAGCACTTTGCCTTTGATATCCCATAACGCCTGGTCGATCCCGGCGATGGCGCTCATCAGGATTGGACCGCCACGATAAAATCCGGCGCGATACATCACTTGCCATAAGTCGTTGATGCGCGATGGATCCTGACCAATCAAATAGTCCCTCAGCTCGTGAACTGCCGCTTCCACCGTGCGGGCGCGGCCTTCAATCACTGGCTCGCCCCAGCCGACCACGCCTTCATCGGTTTCAATTTTCAGGAACATCCAGCGGGGAGGTAAACGATACGTGGTAATTTTGGTGATTTTCATTGCACTGCCTCTCGATACGCCTTAACAAATGCTGCTGCCTGCTGCGCGGTGCGTTCTACGGACTGCCCGGCGCGATAGAGATCGCTGCCTAAGCCCGCCCCAGCACAACCTGCGTCTATCCACTGCGCCAGGTTTTCTGGCGTCACGCCGCCAACGGCAAAGACTGCGATGTCCGATGGCAATACCGCTTTTAACGCTTTGATGTATTGCGGACCAAAAGCCGATGACGGAAATATTTTCAGCGCCTGCGCGCCCGCTTCGAGCGCGGTAAAGGCTTCGGTCGCCGTCGCGCAGCCGGGGCAGACGGTCATGCCGTAGCCCACCGCACGGCGGATCACTTCACTATGGATATTGGGCGTAACGATGAGCTGACAGCCCATCCTGGCGAGCGCATCGACCTGTTCAGGTTTCAGTACCGTACCTGCGCCAATCAACGCCTTGTCGCCATACGCATCAACGATGGCGGGAATGCTTTGCTCCCATTGTGGGGAATTCAGCGGGATTTCAACCGCGTCGAACCCGGCGTCAATCACCGCGCCAACATGCGCCAGCGCCTCGTCGGGCTTAATGCCGCGCAAAATGGCGATCAGCGGAAGTTTAGTTTGCCACTGCATGAGCGATGCTCCTTATACCAGCCTGAAATGCCGTGTCGCCCGCCACCGCCGTCACGTCGCAACCCATCGCCTGAAAGGCTTGCTGGTAGCGCGCGGTCAGCGATGTTCCGGCGACAAGGGTGATGGCGTGTTGATGGGTCACATAGTCGCGCATACTGGCAACCTCTGCGCCAATCAACAAACCAGAGAGAAATTCGCTGACCTGTTCGCGGGGAAGTGTTCCCAGCACATGCGAGGCGCGAACTTCAAAAAGCTGCGGCAATATGGCGGGCGCATTAAGGCCGCGCTCAAGGCCAGCCGCGAAGGCATCGGCAGAGTTTTCCTGCGGCGGCAAACCTGCGCCAATCAATGAGTGATTTAACAGTAAATGATGTAATTCACCGGTCATCACGGTGCGAAAATCGTTGATTTGCTGGCTATCGGCCTGCACCCATTTGCAATGCGTACCGGGCATAACATAAAGAGAGGAAGGAGCCAGAGTTCGCGCGCCGATCAATTGTGTTTCTTCGCCGCGCATCACATTGTGGTTATCGTCATGAGAGACGCATAATCCGGGAATAATCCAGATATTGTCGCCAACTGACGTTAATTGTTCGCCAATAGACGAAAAACAGGCAGGAACAGATAAATACGGTGCAACTTTCCAGCCGACGTTGCTGCCAACCATTCCTGCCATTACCACTGGCGTTTTCTCTTCACGCCAGTCGGTCGTGACTTCTGCTAACACCGCAGCCGGAGATTTTCCGTTCAGGCGCGTGACGCCTGCTTCTGATTGCCTGCTCTCCAGGCAGTGGTCGCCCTGATAAAGCCAGGCGCGCAGATTGGTCGATCCCCAGTCAATTGCGATGTAGCGAGCTGTCATGTGATTTCCTTTAACCTTCGTGTCGAGCTGGCGATCATGGTAAGCGCCGCCTGCTCTGCCGCATCGCCGTCCTGATGTCGTATCGCATCGAACAGCGCCTTATGTTCCTGGAGCGTTTGCGGCATGTTGGCCTCATCGCCCATCCAGGTTCGTTCAAAAACCGCCCGCTGCAGCGAACTGATCGCAATGCTAAGTTGCTGTAACACCGGGTTATGCACCGACTGCAGCACCGCCTCGTGGTAGCGAATATCCGCTTCGTTAAACGCTTCGCGGTCCTGATTGTTGGCAATCATCTCGTTCAGCGCCGATTCAATCTGCGCCAGATCGCTGGAAGTCGCGCGCTCTGCTGCCCAACGGGCAATCGCCGGTTCCACCAGATTTCGCACTTCGCTCATGGCACTGATAAGCCGTGGGTCGTAGTCATTTTCCAGCACCCATTGCAGTACGTCAGTGTCGAGGTAATTCCACTGGTTACGCGGTGCCACAAACGCCCCGCGATAACGTTTCATTTCAATCAGCCGCTTCGCCATCAGCGAACGGAACACCTCACGGATGATGTTGCGCGAGGTTGCAAACTCCTCACAGAGTTCCGCCTCAGCCGGAAGCGGCGAGCCTGGCACGTATTTGCCGTGAACGATCTGTTTACCCAGCGTAATGACAATGCGATCGGTTTTATTGAGAGTCATGGAGAGTCCTTGTGCTCTGTATGTTCTTCTCTACTTTACCCCGATCGATGCATAACGCGGCAACTTTGTAGTACCAGCGTGATGACGTTCGCGTTTGCCGTGCGTGTAATGTAGTACAAACTTATATTGTTGTACTACAATTTAGATCACAAAAAGAACAATTTGATAAATTCAGGGCCAAAAAAAGCCCCGGTTAATAACCGGGGCTAATCTTTCAAAGCACTTGTTACGACAGAACGAATTTCTCAATCGCCCAGGCAACGCCGTCTTCCAGGTTAGATTTAGTCACGAAGTTCGCCACTTCTTTTACCGACGGGATGGCGTTATCCATCGCCACGCCCATGCCCGCATATTCGATCATCGCAATATCGTTTTCCTGGTCGCCCAGCGCCATGATCTCCTCAGGCTTGATGCCCAGCGCATCGGCAAGCGATTTGACGCCCGTGCCTTTATTGACGCGTTTATCGAGAATTTCGAGGAAGTACGGCGCACTTTTCAGCACGGTGTATTTCTCTTTTACCTCAGCCGGAATGCGTGAGATGGCTTTGTCGAGGATCGCGGGTTCGTCGATCATCATTACTTTCAGGAACTGGGTTGCCGGGTCCATGTTTTCCGCTTCGCAGAACACCAGTGGAATGGTTGCAACGTAGGACTCGTGCACCGTGTAGTAGCTGATATCGCGGTTGGCGGTGTAAAGCGTATTGCGATCGAGCGCGTGGAAGTGAGAGCCCACGTCGCGGGAGAGTTTTTCCAGGAAACGGTAGTCATCATAGCTCAGTGCAGTTTGCGCCACCGTGCTGCCATCGGCTGCCTTTTGCACCAGCGCGCCGTTATAGGTGATGCAGTAATCGCCAGGCTGGTTCATGTGCAGCTCTTTCAGGTAACTGTGCACCCCGGCATACGGGCGTCCGGTGGTGAGCACCACGTTCACGCCTTTTTCGCGTGCGGCGGCGATCGCATTTTTAACGGCAGGAGAGATAGTGTGGTCTGGCAGCAGCAGCGTGCCGTCCATATCGATTGCAATGAGTTTGATAGCCATGAGGTCCCCGGGATAAATGAGTGCTACCTCATGCTAACGCGATTAAGCACACAAAAATAGAGCTACCTTGCGCAACAAAAAGCCCCTTTTACGTTTATCCCGGGAACGGGAACTCACTCGCGGGTGAGAACGATTTTGCCAAACGCACCGCGATCCAGATGTTCAAGCGCCTGTTCCAGCTCGTCAAAGCGGTAGCGATGCTCAATCACCGGTTTTAACTCCGTGACATCAACAGCACGGACAAAATCTTCCAGCGCCCGGCGGTGTCCAACCCCAATCCCCTGAATGACGGGAGATTTCAGCAACAGCTCGCTTGCAGGCAGAGAAATTTCTGTCCCGGCCAGCACGCCAATGACCGATATCCGCCCATGAACGGCAACGGCGCGCAGGGAATGTCTCAGGTTCTCCCCACCCACCGTTTCGATAATATGGTCGATGCCGCGATCCTGCGTCAGTGCCAGCGTATTTTCAGCCCAGTCGCCTTTCAGTCGGTTGATGCCCTGGCTGGCCCCCAGCTTTTTGGCCCGCGCCAGTTTTTCATCACTCCCCGACGTAACAATAACTTCTGCGCCGTGCGCTTTTGCTATCTGCAAAGCGTATAGCGCCACACCGCCCGTCCCTTGTACCAGCACCGATTGCCCGGCGCGCAGCTGACCACGTTCCACCAGCGCAAACCAGGCGGTGAGCCCCGCGCAAGGAAGCGTGCTGGCCTCAGCGTCATCCAGGCTTTCCGGGGACGCCACCAGCGCGTTTTCACTCACAATCACATATTCGGCCAGCATGCCCTGGAAGTATCCACCGGACGTTTTATAGGGCAAATCGCGCGCGTCTGCCTGCGGCTTGCCGTCGATCCATTCCGGGAAGAAGGTTGAGATGACGCGTGCGCCGGGCTTGAAACGCGTAACGCCTTCGCCGATGCTGTCCACTACGCCTGCCATGTCAGATGCTGGGGTAAACGGGAAGGAAAGCGGAATCGGCATCGTGCCTTCAATCACCATTTTATCCCGGTAGTTGAGCGCAACGGCTTTAACCCTTACGCGAACCTCCCCCGGGCCTGGCTGTGGAACAGGCTCCTGAACGAGCCTGAGGCTTTCACGACCAAGGGCATCCATTGACCAGCGTTGCATTGTTTCAGTCATTTTTTTCTCCTGTCATCAGATGATTTTCAGTTCTGACAGTCTACCGTTGACTCAGCGTCGCCAGTGGCGATAAGTTTTCCCTTCATTGATGACCAAATTGACACAATCCGTCCATGACCGATACGCTGAAAGATATTCCCGTTTTCGTTGCCTCCGTTGAGGCAGGAAGTTTTGCCCAGGCCGCCGTCCGTCTGCATTTGTCGCGCTCGGCGGTAGGAAAAAGCATTGCTCGTCTTGAAGAGAGGCTGGGGGTTCGTCTGTTTCATCGGACCACCCGCAGTCAGAGGCTGACCGATAACGGCGCGCTTTTTTATGAACGCTGCCTGCGCGCGCTGGAGGAGATCCGTGGCGCTGAATCGCAGCTTGAAACCGGAAAACATCAGGTCAGCGGTCGGCTGCGTGTTGCCGTGCCGGTGCTGTTTGGTCGCCAGTGTATCGCCCCGCTGCTAATAGAGCTGGCGCAGGAGCATCCCGGGCTTGAGCTTGAAATGTCCTTCAGCGACCGCGTCGTGGATCTCGTGGAAGAAGGGTTTGATATGGCGGTGCGCAATGGCGCTCTGGCTGACAGCAGCGTGCTGGTCGCCAGAAGGCTGGGGGAGCACCGGATGGTGCTGTGCGCCGCGCCGGATTACCTGTTTAAGAATGGCCAGCCGCAAACCGTTGATGATCTACGCCAGCATACGGCCATTAACTACACGCGTGCGGGCAGAGTCCTACCCTGGCAGCTGATGGATTACGATGGCACGTCGCGCACGTTTATTCCCCGCTCATCGCTCAATATGGATGATTTGCAGGCGATCTGCGACGCGGCGCTGGCCGGCCACGGCCTTGCATGGTTACCCTGCTGGATGGTCATTAAAGAAATTCAGCAGGGAGATCTTGTCCCGCTCTTAAAGCAGGCCCCGGATGTACGCTTCGACGTTCATGCCGTCTGGCAGCAGACGCCACACCTGCCGCTAAGGGTAAGAATTGCCATAGATATGCTGGTCAAACGTTTACCGGCAGTGATGTCGCTGGAGTTTCCTGCGTCCATAAAAAAGCCGCGCTGAAGCGCGGCCAGTTATGCTGTCGTAAAGCGACATTAAATATCGATATTCGCCGCTTTCAGGGCGTTCTCTTCAATAAACGCACGGCGCGGTTCAACGGCGTCGCCCATCAGCGTGGTGAACAACTGGTCGGCAGCAATCGCATCTTTAACGGTAACGCGCAGCATACGACGACTTTCCGGGTCCATAGTGGTTTCCCACAGCTGTTCCGGGTTCATCTCGCCCAGACCTTTATAACGCTGGATGGAGAGGCCGCGACGGGACTCTTTCACCAGCCAGTCCAGCGCCTGCTCGAAGCTGGCTACCGGCTGACGACGCTCGCCACGTTCGATAAACGCATCTTCTTCCAGCAAGCCACGCAGTTTCTCACCCAGCGTGCAGATACGACGATATTCGCCACCGGTGATAAACTCGTGATCCAGCGGATAGTCAGTATCCACACCGTGGGTACGCACGCGAACAATCGGCTCGAACAGGTTTTGCTCAGCATTGGTGTGAACATCAAACTTCCACTGGCTGCCGTGCTGTTCTTTGTCGTTCAGTTCGCTGACCAGCGCGTTCACCCAGCGGGTAACGGTCTGCTCATCAGAAAGGTCAGCTTCCGTCAACGTCGGCTGATAGATAAGCTCTTTCAGCATTGCTTTCGGATAACGACGCTCCATACGATTGATCATTTTCTGCGTCGCGTTGTACTCAGATACCAGTTTCTCTAACGCTTCGCCAGCCAATGCCGGTGCACTGGCGTTGGTGTGCAGCGTTGCGCCGTCCAGCGCGATAGAGATCTGGTACTGATCCATCGCTTCGTCGTCTTTAATGTACTGTTCCTGCTTGCCTTTCTTCACTTTGTACAGCGGCGGCTGAGCGATGTAGACGTGACCGCGTTCAACGATTTCCGGCATCTGACGATAGAAGAAGGTCAACAGCAGCGTACGAATGTGCGAGCCGTCGACGTCCGCATCGGTCATGATGATGATGCTGTGATAACGCAGTTTGTCCGGGTTGTACTCGTCACGACCGATACCACAGCCAAGCGCGGTGATAAGCGTCGCCACTTCCTGAGAAGAGAGCATCTTATCGAAGCGCGCTTTCTCGACGTTGAGGATTTTACCCTTCAGCGGCAGAATCGCCTGGTTCTTGCGGTTACGCCCCTGCTTCGCAGAGCCGCCCGCGGAGTCCCCTTCCACCAGGTACAGTTCGGAAAGCGCCGGATCGCGTTCCTGGCAGTCTGCCAGTTTGCCCGGCAGGCCCGCTAAGTCGAGCGCACCTTTACGGCGGGTCATTTCACGCGCGCGACGCGCCGCTTCACGGGCACGGGCAGCATCGATAATTTTGCCAACCACGATTTTCGCGTCGGTTGGGTTTTCCAGCAGGTATTCTGCCAGCAGTTCGTTCATCTGCTGTTCAACCGCCGATTTCACCTCAGAAGAAACCAGTTTGTCTTTGGTCTGGGAGGAGAATTTCGGGTCCGGCACTTTCACGGAAACGACCGCAATCAGGCCTTCACGCGCATCGTCACCGGTGGCGCTGACTTTGGCTTTTTTGCTGTAGCCTTCTTTGTCCATGTAGGCGTTCAGGGTACGGGTCATCGCCGCACGGAAGCCTGCCAGGTGAGTACCGCCGTCACGCTGCGGAATGTTGTTGGTAAAGCAGTAGATGTTTTCCTGGAAGCCATCGTTCCACTGCAACGCCACTTCGACGCCAATACCGTCTTTTTCAGTGGAGAAGTAGAAGATATTCGGGTGGATCGGCGTTTTGTTCTTGTTCAGATATTCAACGAACGCCTTGATGCCGCCTTCATAGTGGAAGTGGTCTTCTTTGCCGTCGCGCTTGTCGCGCAGACGAATGGAAACGCCGGAGTTGAGGAACGACAACTCACGCAGACGTTTCGCCAGAATTTCATATTCGAACTCGGTCACATTGGTGAAGGTTTCGAGGCTGGGCCAGAAACGCACCATGGTGCCGGTTTTTTCAGTCTCGCCGGTAACCGCCAGCGGAGCCTGCGGTACACCGTGTTCGTAGATCTGACGGTGAATTTTACCCTCGCGCTGGATAACCAGCTCCAGTTTTTGCGACA
Organism: Enterobacter hormaechei; assembly: GCA_042434945.1. Classification (GTDB taxonomy): domain Bacteria; phylum Pseudomonadota; class Gammaproteobacteria; order Enterobacterales; family Enterobacteriaceae; genus Escherichia; species Escherichia hormaechei_A. The sequence goes on along the minus strand of CP170191.1, from coordinate 4,268,434 downwards.
GGGCGTTTACTACCGAAACACCAACGCCGTGCAGACCGCCGGACACTTTATAGGAGTTATCGTCAAATTTACCGCCTGCGTGCAGAACGGTCATGATCACTTCCGCCGCCGATACGCCCTCTTCCGGGTGAATACCGGTCGGAATGCCGCGCCCGTCATCCTGTACAGAGACAGAGTTATCGGCGTGAATGGTGACGATAATTTCTTTACAGTGACCCGCGAGCGCTTCGTCGATAGCGTTATCTACCACCTCGAATACCATGTGGTGCAGACCGGTGCCGTCATCCGTGTCGCCGATATACATACCCGGGCGCTTACGCACCGCATCCAGCCCTTTCAGGACTTTGATACTGGAGGAGTCATAAGAATTCGACATCAACGTTTCTCGCTCATTTATACTTGGGTTAATCCGTTATTTTACCCTTTTCCACGGTAAACATCTTCGAATTTTCGTCCGACATGTCTATAACGTGTTCAGCACTGATCGCGCTGACAAAGACCTGTGATTGCGTCGCTTTTAAGCGGCTGACAAGCAGCCCGCGACGCTCATCATCAAGCTCAGAGGCAAAATCATCTATCAGGTAGAGACACCGCCGCCCGCTTTCACGGGTGAGGAACTCTCCTTGCGCCAGACGTAAGGCGCACATCAACAGCTTAAGCTGCCCACGCGATAAGGTATCTTCCACCGGCGCACCGTCGGCGCGAATGCGTAAGTCCGCTTTATGCGGGCCATGCGCGGTGTAGGTTAGCTGGCGATCGCGTTCAAAATTACGTTCCAGCACCTCAGCATATTCTGTCTCTTTCTCCCAGCCGCGCTGGAAAGAGAAAGTCAGAGAAAACTCAGGGAGAAATTGCTTACAGGTATCAGCCATATCGGCCGCGATACCGGCGCTATACTCCGCGCGCCAGGTGCTGATTTGCTCCGCCAGCGGGATCAGCTCTTTATCCCACGGGCGTAGCTGTTCGTAACGTGTCACCTGGCGCAGCGCCGCATTGCGCTGCTTGAGCAATCGCTTGAGATTGCTCCAGGCGGTGAAAAATCCGGGTTCGTTGTGAAAGCATCCCCAGTCGAGGAATGCTCTTCTGTATTTGGGGCCGCCGTTGAGTAAAGTAAACCCTTCTGGCGTTATCAACTGCATTGGCATCAGGTGCGCCAGTTCCGCGACCTTATGCCCATCTGTACCGTCGATGCGGACTTTGCTGTCGCCCTGTTTGTCTTTGGTTAAGCCAATCGCTGTCTCGCGCTCTTCGCCCTGTAATCGCCCGTGGAGAACAAACGCCTCCTGCTCATGGCGAATGACGCGACCAATCTGCAAACTGCGAAACGCCCGACCATGGCCGAGCGTATAGATGGCTTCCAGCACGCTGGTTTTGCCACTGCCGTTGGCACCTACCAGAAAGTTAAAGCCGGGAGATAAGGCGAGATCCGCGGTTTCAATGTTGCGGAAATCGCGGATCAACAAGCGGGTGAGGGACATTACAGTCTCATTGGCATGACAACATAAGCCGCGCTCTGGCTGGCCGCATCTTCAATCTGCACGCTGGAAACCGAATCGGTCAGCATCATGCGGACGTTTTCGCATTTCAGCGCGTTCAGAACATCCAGCACATAACTGACGTTGAAGCCGATTTCCATCTCCGCACCGCTATAGGTAACGTCGAGGATCTCTTCCGCTTCTTCCTGTTCCGGGTTGTTGGCGGTGATTTTCAGCTGGTTTTCGCTGACATAAAGACGTACGCCGCGGAATTTCTCGTTAGAGAGAATCGCCGCGCGAGCAAACGCCTGCTTGAGCAGATCGCAGCCAGCTTCCAGATGTTTGTCCGGGTTCTTCGGCAGAACGCGGCGATAATCCGGGAAGCGACCATCCACCAGTTTGGAGGTGAAGATAAAGTCGCCAACGTGGGCGCGAATGTTGTTGCTGCCAATCTGTACGCGCAGCGGATTGTCGCCGCCGTCGAGCATACGCATCAGTTCAATCACGCCTTTACGCGGTACGATCACCGAATGGCTTGGCAAAGATTGACCAATTGGCATTGAACAGACCGCCAGACGGTGGCCGTCGGTTGCCACGGTGCGCAGTTCTTCACCTTCGGTTTCAAACAGCATACCATTTAAGTAATAGCGAACGTCCTGATGCGCCATAGAAAACTGGGTCGCTTCAATCAGACGCTTCATCGTTGCCTGCGGCAGGGTAAATTCGACTTCACTCTGCCAGTCATCGAGGTTCGGGAAATCCGCCGCTGGCAGGGTAGACAGCGAAAAACGGCTACGCCCGGAGCGTACCAGCATCCGTTCACCTTCCAGCTGCACGGCAATTTCCGCGCCTTCAGGCAGACCACGGCAGATATCAAAGAATTTGCGCGCCGGAACGGTCGTCGCTCCTGGCTCGTGTGGCTGAACCAGCGCAACACGTGCCACCATTTCCATCTCGAGATCAGTACCGGTCAGCGACAACGTACCGTCAGCAACCTGTAACAGCAGATTACCGAGAATCGGTAGCGTAGGACGACCACCTAACGGACCGCTCACCTGTTGTAGCGGTTTTAATAAATGCTCACGTTCTACGGTAAATTTCATAGGTTTACGATGACAATGTTCTGATTAAATTTGAAAAATCTTCTTTGATATCGTGGCTCTCTTCACGCAACTGCTCGATCTTACGGCAGGCATGAAGCACCGTCGTGTGGTCACGGCCACCAAACGCATCGCCAATCTCCGGCAGACTGTGGTTAGTCAGCTCTTTCGCCAGCGCCATCGCCATCTGGCGCGGACGCGCCACCGAGCGGGATCGACGCTTGGAAAGGAGATCCGCGACTTTGATCTTGTAGTACTCCGCCACCGTCTTCTGAATATTGTCGATGGTGACCAGTTTTTCCTGCAATGCCAGCAAGTCGCGCAGCGCCTCACGCACGAAGTCGATGGTGATCGCCCGTCCGGTAAAGTTGGCATTGGCAATGACGCGGTTCAGCGCCCCTTCCAGCTCACGTACGTTAGATCGTAGACGCTTGGCGATAAAGAACGCCACTTCGCCCGGCAAACGAATGTCGTTTTCGTCGGCCTTTTTCATCAGGATCGCCACACGGGTTTCCAGCTCTGGCGGTTCGATCGCCACAGTCAGTCCCCAACCGAAGCGGGATTTCAAACGATCCTCAACGCCGTTGATCTCTTTCGGATAGCGATCCGAGGTGAGAATGATCTGTTGATTACCTTCCAGCAGGGCGTTGAAGGTGTGGAAAAACTCTTCCTGAGATCGTTCTTTATTAGCAAAAAACTGAATATCGTCGATCAGCAGTGCATCTACGGAACGGTAGTAGCGTTTAAACTCTTCGATCGCGTTGTTTTGCAGGGCTTTAACCATGTCCTGAACAAAGCGCTCGGAGTGCATATAAACCACTTTGGCATTCGGCTTGCGCGCCATAATGCCGTTACCCACCGCATGCAGCAGGTGAGTTTTACCCAGACCCGTGCCGCCATAAAGGAACAACGGGTTATAGGCACCGCCAGGGTTATCCGCCACCTGGCGAGCCGCCGCGCGCGCCAGTTGGTTAGATTTACCTTCAACGAAGTTATCAAACGTGTGTTTGACGTTTACGTTAGAACGATAGGTCGGTTCTGCCGGGGCCGGGACGTTATCCCAACCTGAGCGCGTAGAAGGCGCAGCACGTTGCGGCTGCGTTTGCGCCACCTGTGCAGGGGCCGCGACGTTGCTCGTCACTGCCGCTTGTGGCGTTTGCGTCACCGGTTTGGTGCCGACTTCAAAACGCAGCTGTGGGGCATCCGCTCCGCAGAAACTGGTTAGCAGTCCATTGATATTATTAAGGTACTTGTCCCGTACCCAATCGAGGACAAAACGGTTTGGCGCGTACAGGGCCAGCGTGTTATCGCTCAGTTCCGCCTGCAATGGGCGTATCCACATACTGAATTCTGTGGCTGGTAACTCATCCTGCAATCGGGCAAGACACTGCTGCCAAAGCGAAAGTGACACGGCGGACTCCACTCGAACAAAAGTCGATAATGACTAAGGCTGAAACATTCATGATTGTTGACGTACGTCGAAAAGACCCTGCTTGAGGGTGACGCACGAACCGCTGTCTGCGGTTATATGCCCGATCAAGATCCTGCAAAACGATCGGGACCGCGGATCATAGCCTAAACTGCGCAAGAGATCTTCTGTTTCTCACAGATTTTCCCGATTTATCCACAGGACTTTCCAGAACTCGCTAAGTGTAAACGATCCTGCCGCGAGGCGGGCACGATTTACGCCGCATATTGGAAAATTTAATGACCATAGACAAAAATTGGCTTAATCGATCTAATAAAGATCCAGGACGATCCTTGCGCTTTACCCATCAGCCCGTATAATCCTCCACCCGGCGCGCCATGCTGGTTTCCACTGGTGTGAGGTCGTACATTTTCCCTGCGAAAAGGTGCGGAAAAGCGCGGTAAATAAGGAAAGAGAATTGACTCCGGAGTGTACAATTATTACAATCCGGCCTCTTTAATCACCCATGGCTTCGGTGTCCATCGTTTCATTTTTCGGCGGATATCCAATAAAGCCATTGAATTTATTCAAGTTTAGGTAGAAATCGCCATGAAACGCACTTTTCAACCGTCTGTACTGAAGCGCAACCGTTCTCACGGCTTCCGTGCTCGTATGGCTACTAAAAATGGTCGTCAGGTTCTGGCACGTCGTCGTGCTAAAGGCCGCGCTCGTCTGACCGTTTCTAAGTAATAAAGCTAACCCCTGAGTGGTTAAGCTCGCATTTCCCAGGGAGTTACGCTTGTTAACTCCCAGTCAATTCACATTCGTCTTCCAGCAGCCACAACGGGCTGGCACGCCGCAAATTACCATTCTCGGCCGCCTGAATTCGCTGGGGCATCCCCGTATCGGTCTTACAGTCGCCAAGAAAAACGTTCGACGCGCCCATGAACGCAATCGGATTAAACGTCTGACGCGTGAAAGCTTCCGTCTGCGCCAACATGAACTCCCGGCTATGGATTTCGTGGTGGTGGCGAAAAAAGGGGTTGCCGACCTCGATAACCGTGCTCTCTCGGAAGCGTTGGAAAAATTATGGCGCCGCCACTGTCGCCTGGCTCGCGGGTCCTGATAGCCCTCATTCGGGTCTATCAACGCCTGATTAGTCCGCTACTCGGGCCGCATTGTCGTTTCACTCCAACCTGTTCAAGCTACGGAATTGAGGCATTGCGCAGGTTTGGAGTGATAAAAGGCAGTTGGTTGACGGTGAAACGCGTATTAAAATGCCACCCTTTACACCCTGGTGGTGACGATCCCGTCCCGCCCGGACCATTTGATACCAGAGAACACTAACGATGGATTCGCAACGCAATCTTTTAGTCATCGCTTTGCTGTTCGTGTCTTTCATGATCTGGCAAGCCTGGGAGCAGGATAAAAACCCGCAACCTCAGGCCCAACAGACCACGCAGACAACGACCACCGCAGCGGGTAGCGCCGCCGACCAGGGCGTACCGGCCAGTGGCCAGGGGAAACTGATCTCGGTTAAGACCGACGTGCTTGATCTGACCATCAACACCCGTGGTGGTGATGTTGAGCAAGCTCTGCTGCCTGCTTACCCGAAAGAGCTGAACTCTACCCAGCCGTTCCAGCTGTTGGAAACTTCACCGCAGTTTATTTATCAGGCACAGAGCGGTCTGACCGGTCGTGATGGCCCGGATAACCCGGCTAACGGCCCGCGTCCGCTGTATAACGTTGAAAAAGACGCTTATGTGCTGGCTGAAGGTCAAAACGAACTGCAGGTGCCGATGACGTATACCGACGCGGCAGGCAACACGTTTACCAAAACGTTTGTCCTGAAACGTGGTGATTACGCTGTCAACGTCAACTACAACGTGCAGAACGTTGGCGAGAAACCGCTGGAAATCTCCTCGTTTGGTCAGTTGAAGCAATCCATCACTCTGCCACCGCATCTCGATACCGGAAGCAGCAACTTCGCACTGCACACCTTCCGTGGCGCGGCGTACTCCACGCCTGACGAGAAGTATGAGAAATACAAGTTCGATACCATTGCCGATAACGAAAACCTGAACATCTCTTCGAAAGGTGGTTGGGTGGCGATGCTGCAACAGTATTTCGCGACGGCGTGGATCCCGCATAACGACGGTACCAACAACTTCTATACCGCTAATCTGGGTAACGGCATCGCCGCTATCGGCTATAAATCTCAGCCGGTATTGGTTCAGCCTGGTCAGACTGGCGCGATGAACAGCACCCTGTGGGTTGGCCCGGAAATCCAGGACAAAATGGCAGCTGTTGCTCCGCACCTGGATCTGACCGTTGATTACGGTTGGTTGTGGTTCATCTCTCAGCCGCTGTTCAAACTGCTGAAATGGATCCATAGCTTTGTGGGTAACTGGGGCTTCTCCATTATCATCATCACCTTTATCGTTCGTGGCATCATGTACCCGCTGACCAAAGCGCAGTACACCTCCATGGCGAAGATGCGTATGTTGCAGCCGAAGATTCAGGCAATGCGTGAGCGTCTGGGCGATGACAAACAGCGTATCAGCCAGGAAATGATGGCGCTGTACAAAGCTGAGAAGGTTAACCCGCTGGGCGGCTGCTTCCCGCTGCTGATCCAGATGCCAATCTTCCTGGCGTTGTACTACATGCTGATGGGTTCCGTTGAACTGCGTCAGGCACCGTTTGCACTGTGGATCCACGACCTGTCGGCACAGGACCCGTACTACATCCTGCCGATCCTGATGGGCGTAACGATGTTCTTCATTCAGAAGATGTCGCCGACCACAGTGACCGACCCGATGCAGCAGAAGATCATGACCTTTATGCCGGTCATCTTCACCGTGTTCTTCCTGTGGTTCCCGTCAGGTCTGGTGCTGTACTATATCGTCAGCAACCTGGTAACCATTATTCAGCAGCAGCTGATTTACCGTGGTCTGGAAAAACGTGGCCTGCATAGCCGCGAGAAGAAAAAATCCTGATTCGGTGAGTTTTCGCTAAAATAAGGGCGGTCAGTTGACCGCCTTTTTTCTTTTCGTAGGGCGGATAAGCACCGCGCATCCGCCACACAAAGCAACAGGAACATCATGAGCGATAATGACACTATCGTAGCCCAGGCCACGCCTCCGGGACGTGGCGGCGTTGGCATCCTGCGCATCTCCGGCTTCAAAGCCCGTGAAGTTGCCGAAACCGTGCTGGGTAAACTGCCTAAGCCGCGCTACGCCGATTATCTTCCGTTTAAAGACGCCGACGGCAGCGTGCTCGATCAGGGGATTGCGCTATGGTTCCCTGGCCCGAACTCGTTCACCGGCGAAGATGTGCTGGAACTGCAAGGTCATGGCGGTCCGGTGATCCTCGACCTGCTGTTAAAACGCATTCTGACCATTCCCGGCCTGCGGATTGCTCGCCCTGGTGAGTTTTCCGAACGCGCGTTTCTTAACGATAAACTTGACTTAGCCCAGGCCGAGGCGATTGCCGATCTTATCGACGCCAGTTCGGAACAGGCGGCCCGTTCGGCACTTAACTCGCTGCAAGGCGCATTCTCCGCACGGGTTAATCATCTGGTAGAAGCCCTCACCCACTTGCGCATTTACGTCGAAGCGGCAATTGATTTCCCCGATGAAGAGATCGATTTCCTCTCCGACGGAAAAATTGAAGCCCAGCTCAATGACGTTATTGCCGATCTTGATGCAGTGCGTGCTGAAGCACGTCAGGGTAGTTTGTTGCGCGAAGGGATGAAAGTGGTGATTGCCGGACGTCCTAACGCCGGTAAATCGAGCCTGTTAAACGCGCTGGCGGGGCGTGAAGCGGCAATCGTAACCGATATCGCCGGAACTACGCGTGACGTGCTGCGTGAGCATATCCACATTGACGGAATGCCGCTGCATATCATCGATACCGCCGGGCTACGTGAAGCCAGTGACGAAGTAGAACGTATTGGTATCGAGCGCGCGTGGCAGGAAATTGAACAGGCCGACCGCGTGCTGTTTATGGTCGATGGCACCACAACAGACGCCGTGGATCCGGCAGAGATCTGGCCGGAATTTATTGCCCGTCTGCCAGCGAAACTGCCGATCACCGTGGTGCGCAATAAAGCCGATATCACCGGCGAAACGCTGGGAATGAGTGAAGTGAACGGTCACGCGTTAATTCGTCTCTCGGCAAGGACTGGTGAAGGCGTGGACGTGCTGCGTAACCATCTCAAACAGAGCATGGGCTTTGACACCAACATGGAAGGCGGCTTCCTGGCGCGTCGTCGCCACCTACAGGCGCTGGAACAGGCAGCGGAACATCTACAACAGGGCAAAGCGCAACTGTTGGGAGCCTGGGCAGGTGAACTGCTGGCGGAAGAGTTGCGTCTGGCGCAGCAGAACCTGAGCGAGATCACCGGGGAGTTTACGTCGGACGATCTGCTGGGACGGATTTTCTCGAGCTTCTGCATTGGTAAGTAATTCCCATTAATACAGGGTGATTTCCTCCAGGGAAATCACCATTGTCCAAATGGCAACTCGCTTAATCCCTCCACGCCCCCTATCCTGCTTGCCTGCATCTATGGGGGATTTATGGCTCGTTTTCTGTTCTGTAGTTTTGCGCTGGTTCTGCTGTATCCGTCCGGCATTGATATGTATCTGGTGGGACTACCGCATATTGCCCGCGATCTGGGCGCCAGCGAGGCGCAGCTGCACATCGCGTTTTCGGCCTACCTCGCGGGAATGGCGTCGTCGATGGTATTTGCCGGGAAAATCGCGGATAAAGCAGGCCGTCAGCCCGTCGCCATTACGGGTGCAGTTATCTTTGCGCTGGCATCAGTACTGTCTTCAGTAGCTCAGGAAAGCACAATGTTCCTGTCAGGCCGTTTTATACAGGGGTTGGGCGCAGGCTGTTGTTACGTAGTGGCGTTCGCTATTTTGCGCGACACGCTGGATGATCGACGTCGGGCTAAAGTGCTGTCATTACTCAACGGTATTACCTGCATCATTCCGGTGTTAGCGCCAGTGCTCGGACATCTGATTATGCTTAAATTCCCGTGGCAGAGTCTGTTCTGGGCGATGGCAATGATGGGCATCGCGGTACTGATGTTGTCTTTGTTTATTTTTAAAAGAAACGCGCCCAGCGGCCCCCGCAGCTTCGGATAAACCACGAGAAAATAGCGAGTCGCTGCTTAACCGTTTTTTCCTCAGCCGTGTTGTTATCACCACCCTCAGCGTTTCGGTGATCCTCACTTTCGTCAACACGTCACCGGTATTGCTGATGGAAATCATGGGGTTTGAGCGCGGTGAATACGCCACATTATGGCGCTGACCGCTGGCGTCAGCATGACCGTTTCATTCTCCACGCCATTTGCGCTGGGAATTTTTAGCCACGTACGTTGATGATCACCTCGCAGGTGTTATTCCTGGCGGCGGGGATCACTCTTGCCGTTTCACCTTCCATGCGGTTTCTCTGTTTGGTATCACGCTGATTTGCGCCGGTTTCTCGGTAGGTTTTGGTGTGGCGATGAGTCAGGCGTTAGGGCCGTTTTCATTACGCGCGGGCGTAGCCAGCTCGACCTTAGGTATTGCGCAGGTTTGCGGTTCGTCACTGTGGATTTGGCTGGCAGCGGTGGTTGGTATCGGCGCATGGAATATGCTGATCGGGATTCTGATTGCCTGTAGCATACTCTGCATTACCTTACTTATGGTCATCCAGCCCGCGGCGCACTATGAAGAAGCCCATCAGCAGTCTCGATCTTAATCTTTTACTTTGCCTGCAACTTTTGTTGCAGGAGCGCAGCGTCACCAAAGCCGCGAAGCGGATGAACGTGACGCCGTCCGCGGTGAGTAAATCGCTGGCGAAGCTGCGCGACTGGTTCGACGATCCGCTGTTTGTGAAAACGCCTTTAGGGCTATTGCCCACACCGCTGACGGTGAGTCTGGAACAGGATTTGGCCGACTGGATGCAGATTGGCAACCAGATCCTCGATAAATTCCACCATAGCTCTCCTGGCGGGCTTAAGTTTGTGCTCGCCGCCGAAACACCGCTGATGCTGATCCGCTTTAATGCCCTGCTGGAGCAGGTGAATGAACGCTACCCACAGGCGACGGTGAAGCTGCGCCAATGGGATTACGATTCGCTGGACGCCATTACGCGCGGAGAAGTGGATCTAGGCTTCACCGGGCGTGAAACGCACCCTCGCTCGCGCGAACTGCTAAAGCTGATGCCGTGGTTTATCGACTACGAAATCCTGTTCAGTGACCGTCCGTGCGTGTATTTGCGCGAGGATCATCCCGCGCTCCAGGAAGCATGGGATCTGGAGACGTTTCTGCGCTACCCGCATATCAGCATCTTCTGGGAACGCAGCGACACCTGGGCGCTCGACGAGGTGCTAAGAGAGATGGGTCGGGAGCGTAACATCGCCATGAGTTTGCCCGGTTTTGAACAGTCGATGTTTATGGCGGCCCAGCCGGATCACAACTACATTGCCACTGCGCCGCACTACTGCCATCACTACAATCAACTCCACCAGCGTAATCTGGTCTGTCTGCCCATTCCCATCGATGAGGCGCAGGCAGAAAAGCTCACCGTCCCCTTCACGCTGATCTGGCATAAACGGAACAGCCATAATCCGAAAATCCTCTGGCTGCGCGAGACGATCAAAGCGCTGTATACCGCACCAGGTCAGGTTTTTGCCTAAGATAATGTAAAGTTCGGTGCTCAGGCTTCTCTTATTTCCATTTACTGATTAAAACAGAAGCTGAGTTAAGCGATAATCATGTAACCGTTTAACCGACTACGACCATTATCAAGGAGCGAAAAATGGCTACGCACTTTGCACGAGGAACATTAACGGAAGGGCATCTCGTATCGGCCAGACTTTCTTCAGCCTGTCACAGTGAGGCGCTCAAACTACCTGAACACCGCAGGACGCGGTTTTTAGCTTCCAGAGCGCTCCTCGCAGAACTGCTTTTTATGCTCTACGGCACCAGCGAATTACCGGACATACTCACCCAGCCAGAAGGTCGCCCGGTTTTTGCGGACCCGGCACTCCCCCATTTTTCCATTGCGTACACCGGCAACATTGTTGGCGTCGCGCTGACGACGGAAGGTGATTGCGGCCTGGATATGGAGCTACAACGCGTCACGCGCAGCTTCCATGGTGCTAACGCGCTCGATGAATACCCGCTCTCCAGCAATGAAAAGCTGTGGATACGTAACCAGAACGACCCCGTTGAAGCCAGAGCGCAGCTCATCACCCTTCGCCAGAGCATCCGCAAACTGAGCGGCGCGGCGTCAGACGACGCCAGCCTGTTGCAGCTGCTACCCGGCTCCGGACGCCTGCGCGCGACAAAAGCCTCGCTGGTAGAGGCGCTCTGCGACGCTGAGGACGTACTGATCTGGTCCGTTGCGGTGACCCCCGCCATCGAACGGCTGAAAATCTGGGAGTTTGACAGCACTCGCGGTTGGCGTAGTCTTCCGGATGTACCTGAGCGCGCCAACGAGCCCGCCGCGCGCCTGATGCGATTAACCAGTTTACCGGCAGAAAAAGCATACACCCATAGCTGATCCGTCCAGGATCATCATGATGAAACAGGAGTCATCATGTCTGAAAAATTGCAGGTGGTTACGTTACTGGGGAGCCTGCGCAAAGGCTCATTTAATGGCATGGTTGCACGTACCCTGCCGAAAATTGCTCCGGCGAGCATGGAAGTCAATGCGTTACCTTCCATTGCCGACATTCCCTTGTATGACGCTGACGTACAGCAGGAAGACGGTTTTCCAGCAACGGTTGAAGCTCTGGCGGAACAGATCCGTCAGGCTGACGGTGTGGTGATCGTCACGCCGGAATATAACTACTCGGTACCGGGTGGGCTGAAAAATGCCATCGACTGGCTTTCCCGCCTGCCGGATCAACCGCTGGCCGGTAAACCGGTATTGATTCAGACCAGCTCAATGGGCGTGATTGGCGGCGCGCGCTGTCAGTATCACCTGCGCCAGATTCTGGTTTTCCTCGATGCAATGGTGATGAACAAGCCGGAATTTATGGGCGGCGTGATTCAGAACAAAGTTGATCCGCAAACCGGAGAAGTGATTGACCAGGGTACGCTGGACCACCTGACCGGGCAATTGACCGCATTTGGTGAGTTTATTCAGCGAGTTAAGATCTAAATAAATAACCCGCCAGCAATCATGCATGGCGGGTTTTTAACGCGCTATCGATTTTAGTGAGCGTCGATAAACACAATCTTCAGGATAAACAGCAGCGCAACGATGATTACGCACGGGCTTAGATCACGCAGACGTCCGGTACCGATTTTCATTACGCAGTAGGAGATAAAGCCCAGCGCAATACCTTCGGTAATCGAAAAGCTGAACGGCATCATCACGGCGGTAATAAACGCCGGAACAGATTCAGTAAGATCCTGCCAGTTCACGCGTGCCAGACTGGAAGTCATCAGCACGCCAACGTAAATCAGCGCACCAGCTGCAGCGTAGCCTGGCACCATCCCCGCCAGCGGCGACAGAAAGATAACCAGCAGGAACAGCAGACCAACAACGACTGCCGTCAGACCGGTACGACCACCAACAGAAACGCCGGAAGAAGACTCGATATACGCCGTAACAGAAGAAGTACCGATAAACGAACCGGTAACAGAAGAGATACTGTCGACATATAGCGCCTGCTTCATGCGCGGGAATTTACCCTTCTCATCCGCCAGACCTGCTTTATCGGTCACGCCAATCAGCGTACCGGAGGAGTCAAACAGGTTGACCAGCATGAAAGAGAAAATCACCCCTGCCAGGCCGAGGTTAAACGAACCGGCTAAATCTACATGACCCACGACAGTCATTACGCTCGGCGGCGCAGAAACGATGCCATTATAGTGGACATCACCCAGCATCCAGCCCAGCAGCGTTGTCACCACGATGGAAACCAGCACCGCCGCGTGAATGTTGCGCGAGGCCAGAATGGCGATGATGAAGAAGCCGAGGATCCCCAGCAGCACGCTGTGAGAAGTCAGATTACCGATGCTGACCAGCGTTTCCGGGTTAGCGACAATCACACCTGCATTCTTCAGTCCCATCATACCAATGAACAGACCGATACCGCTGGTGATGCCCACACGCAGACTCACCGGAATGTTGGCAATCATCCAGTAGCGAACGCGGAAAATCGTCAGTAACAGCAGACCTATCGCGCCCCAGAAGATTGCGCCCATCCCGACCTGCCACGGCAAGCCCATCGCCTGCACAACGACAAAAGCGAAGAACGCATTCAGGCCCATAGCGGGTGCCAGTGCAACTGGCAGGTTAGCAAACAGTCCCATCATAATACTGCCGAATGCAGCAATCAGACAGGTAGTGACGAAGACGGCGCTGGTATCCATGCCAGCAACGCCAAGAATTTGCGGGTTAACAAAAACGATGTAAACCATCGTCAGGAAGGTGGTAAAACCAGCGATCACTTCGGTCCGTGCCGTCGTGCCATGTTCGCGCAGTTTAAACACGCGTTCCAGCATCCCCTGGCCAGAAGCCTGGGTTGTGTGTTGTTGACTCATTATCTATTTCCGAACAAGGAGGGAAAATCCGTCGCTATCGTATACCAAAATGCGACAATAGGCGCGTTTGTGAGAGACTTTTTTATTGGATTTACTTATACGGCAACGATTGCGTTGCGCAAATCGGCTCTACGAAAACGTTAAACTGATTAAAAAGGAAAGGCATGTCCCGGATAGAAGCGGTATTTTTCGACTGCGACGGTACGCTGGTCGACAGTGAAGTCATTTGCTCTCGCGCATATGTAACGATGTTTCAGGAATTTGGTATTACGCTCGATCCTGAAGAGGTATTCAAACGTTTCAAAGGTGTAAAACTGTACGAAATTATCGATATTGTTTCCCTTGAACATGGTGTTACGTTAGCGAAAACAGAAGCTGAACACGTTTACCGTGCAGAAGTCGCTCGGCTGTTCGATTCAGAACTGGAAGCCATCGAAGGGGCTGGAGCGCTCCTGTCAGCGATCACTGCGCCAATGTGTGTGGTATCTAACGGCCCAAATAACAAAATGCAGCATTCTATGGGCAAGCTGAATATGTTGCACTACTTCCCGGATAAACTGTTCAGCGGCTACGATATTCAGCGCTGGAAGCCAGACCCGGCGTTAATGTTCCATGCGGCAAAAGCGATGAATGTAAATGTAGAAAACTGCATTCTGGTTGATGACTCAGTTGCCGGTGCGCAATCTGGTATCGACGCAGGTATGGAAGTGTTCTACTTCTGCGCCGACCCGCACAATAAGCCGATCGTTCACCCGAAAGTCACCACCTTTACCCATCTTTCGCAGTTACCGGAACTGTGGAAAGCGCGTGGTTGGGATATTACGCGTTGAATTAACGTAGGGCGGGTAAGCGTTAGCGCCACCCGCCACACATATCACTCTTTCGCTATCTTTCCCCGCCAGCAGTTTATCCAGCTCATCGCCACCGACGTGACGGAAATCCTGCCCCTTCACGTAGTAGAAGATAAACTCACAAATATTCTGGCAGCGGTCGCCAATACGTTCGATAGAACGCGCGCAGAACAGCGCAGTAAGTACGCTCGGAATGGTACGCGAATCTTCCATCATGTAGGTCATCAGTTGACGAACAATACCTTCGTATTCCTGATCGACTTTTTTATCTTCACGATAAATACGTACCGCTTCGTCAATGTCCATCCGCGCGAACGCGTCCAGCACGTCGTGCAGCATCTGGATGGTATGACGGCCCAGCGACTCCAGACTTACCAGCAACGGCTGATGCTGCTGGGAGAATTTCTCCAGCGCAGTACGGCAGATTTTGTCCGCCACGTCGCCAATACGCTCCAGCTCGGCAATGGTTTTACTGATCACCATAACCAGTCGCAGGTCGCTCGCCGTCGGCTGACGTTTGGCGATAATGCGCACGCAGGCTTCATCGATCGCCACTTCCATCATGTTGACGTTCTTGTCGCCTTCGATGACGCGCTTCGCCAGATCGCTGTCCTGGTTATGCATCGCGGTGATTGCATCAGAAAGCTGCTGCTCCACCATGCCGCCCATGGTCATCACCTGCGTGCGGATACTTTCCAGTTCGGCGTTGAACTGGCCGGAAATATGTTTATTAAGATTGAGACTGTCCATAACGCACTCCTGAATCAACCGTAACGACCGGTGATGTAGTCTTCTGTTTGTTTCTTCGCTGGCTTGGTGAACAGATCGTCCGTGTTGCTGAACTCAATCAATTCGCCCAGGTACATAAACGCCGTGTGGTCGGAACAACGCGCAGCCTGCTGCATGTTGTGGGTGACGATCACCACGGTGTAATCCTGCTTCAGTTCGGTGATCAGCTCTTCAATACGCCCGGTAGAGATAGGGTCGAGCGCCGAACACGGTTCGTCGAGCAGCAGCACTTCCGGGCGAATGGCGATACCACGCGCAATACACAGACGCTGTTGCTGACCACCAGAGAGAGAGTAACCGCTCTGGTGCAATTTATCTTTGGTTTCGTTCCACAATGCGGCTTTGGTCAATGCCCACTGCACGCGCTCGTCCATGTCGGCACGGGAGAGCTTCTCAAACAGACGAACGCCAAAAGCGATGTTGTCGTAGATGGACATCGGAAACGGCGTCGGTTTCTGGAACACCATGCCCACTTTCGCACGCAGCAGTGCGATATCCTGAGAGTTGGTCAGGATGTTGTCGCCATCAAGCAGAATTTCACCTTCCGCACGCTGCTCCGGGTACAGTTCAAACATTTTGTTGAAGGTACGCAGCAGCGTCGATTTACCGCAGCCGGACGGCCCGATAAACGCCGTTACCTGGTTTTTAGCGATATCCAGGTTGATGTTTTTCAGGGCATGGAATTTGCCGTAGTAGAAGTTCAAATTACGAACCTGAATTTTACTCGGGGCAGTTTCAACCATACTCATTGCAATCTTTTCCTCATCGTGCCTGATGCACTTCGCGAATCAGGCTTACCGTAGGCCGGATCAGGCGTTCACGCCGCATCCGGCAAAGTGTTAACCGTGTACAGAGTCAAAAAGGCGCTCGGTCGGTCCCCTCGCCCCTCTGGGGAGAGGGTTAGGGTGAGGGGAAAACCGTGTCAGCAATATCAACCGTGTTTATTCTTCGCGAAAACAACGCGCGCCAGAATGTTCAGCAGCAGTACGCACAGGGTAATGATCAATACCCCGGCCCAGGCCAGCTGCTGCCATTCCGCAAACGGGCTCATCGCAAACTTAAAGATCGTCACCGGCAGGTTGGCGATCGGCTGCATCATGTCCGTGCTCCAGAACTGGTTGGAGAGCGCGGTAAACAGCAGCGGCGCGGTTTCACCAGCAATACGGGCAATCGCCAGCAGGATACCGGTCATGATCCCGGACACCGACGCTTTCAGCGTGATCGCGGAGATCATCTTCCACTTCGGTGTACCCAGCGCATAAGCCGCTTCACGCAGGCTGTCCGGCACCAGTTTCAGCATGTTCTCGGTGGTGCGGATAACAATCGGCACCTGCAACAGCGCCAGCGCAATCACGCCCGCCCAGCCGGAGAAGTGCTCCATCTGCGCCACCACAATGGTGTAAACAAACAGACCAACCACAATCGATGGCGCAGAGAGCAGAATGTCGTTAATGAAGCGAATCACTTCTGCCAGCCAGGATTTACGACCATATTCAGCCAGATAAATCCCCGCCATAATGCCCAGCGGCGTACCGAATACCGTGGCCCACAAAATTAACAGGCCGCTACCTGCCAGGGCGTTCGCCAGACCACCACCTTCCGTATTGGGCGGCGGCGTCATTTCAGTGAACAGCGCCAGCGACATACCGTCGATACCGCGGGTGATGGTGGACATTAAAATCCAGATCAGCCAGAACAGACCGAAGGCCATCGTCGCCATTGAGAGCGTCAGTGCAATACGGTTCTTGAGGCGGCGACGCGCCTGCATTTTGCGGCGGGATTCAGCCAGCGCCGCATTGGTTTGCATTTCAACCATAGCCATTAGCGTGCCCCCTCATTCTTAGCCAGGCGCATAATCATAAACTTCGATGCGGCGAGGACGATGAAGGTAATCACAAACAGGATCAGGCCCAGTTCCATCAGTGCGGCAACGTGCAGACCGGATTCCGCTTCCGCAAATTCGTTCGCCAGTGCAGAGGTGATACTGTTGCCCGGCATATACAGCGAGGCGCTGTCGAGCTGGTAGGTGTTACCGATGATAAAGGTCACCGCCATGGTTTCACCGAGCGCGCGGCCCAGCCCCAGCATGATGCCGCCGATAACACCATTTTTGGTGAACGGAAGAACGATACGCCAGATAACTTCCCAGGTGGTGCAGCCAATACCGTAGGCCGACTCTTTCATCATCACCGGGGTTTGTTCGAACACATCGCGCATTACCGCCGCAATGTACGGAATAATCATGATGGCGAGGATCACGCCTGCCGCGAGGATACCGATACCAAATGCAGGGCCAGAGAACAGCGCGCCAACAATCGGAATATTCGACATGATATTGCCGACCGGCTCCTGGAAGTAAACGGCGAACAGCGGCGCAAAGATAAACAGGCCCCACATGCCGTAAACGATACTTGGAATGGCTGCCAGCAGCTCAATGGCGATACCCAGCGGGCGTTTCAGCCAGCCGGGCGCAAGCTCAGTCAGGAACAGGGCGATACCGAAACTCACCGGGACGGCGATCAGCAGCGCGATAAACGAAGTCACCAGCGTACCGTAGATCGGCACCAACGCCCCGTAGATATCGTTCGGTGCATCCCACTCTTTGGTCCACAGGAAAGCCAGACCAAATTTCTGAATGCTCGGCCAGGAGGAGATGATCAGAGAGACAATAATGCCACCCAACATCAATAGCACAATCAGCGCCGCCAGTTTTACCAGCACGCTGAAAATTATGTCGCCCTTTTTACCCGGTGGGTTAAAAGCAGGCTTGGTTGCAGCCATAAGTTACTCTTCAGTTAAACGCGTTTACAAAGTCATTTTGTAATGCCGGATGCGGCGTAAAACACCGTACCCGGCCTGGAGTTTTATTAGTACAGCGGCTTACCGCTACTGTCTTTAATATTGGTCTTCCACGCAGCGCGAACCTGTTCAACTACACTATCCGGCAGGCTGGCGTAATCCAGGTCGTTCGCCTGTTTAGCCCCGG
Organism: Enterobacter hormaechei; assembly: GCA_042434945.1. Lineage (GTDB taxonomy): Bacteria > Pseudomonadota > Gammaproteobacteria > Enterobacterales > Enterobacteriaceae > Escherichia > Escherichia hormaechei_A. The sequence continues at coordinate 4,250,274 of CP170191.1, read as the reverse complement.
TTTTGTACGCCCAGTCGAAGAATTTCAGCACTTCTGTGCCTTGTTCTGGTTTCTTCTGATCTTTGTGGATCAGAATGAACGTGGTAGAGGTAATAGGCCATGCATCTTCGCCTTTCTGGTTGGTCAGATCCTGAGCGAAGGTTTTGCTCCAGTCTGCACCTTTTGCTGCATTAGCGAAGTTTTCTTCGGTCGGACTAACCGGTTTACCATCAGCGGAGATCAGTTTGGTGTACGCCAGGTTGTTCTGCTTCGCGTAAGCATATTCAACATAACCAATTGCACCCGGCAGACGCTGAACGAACGCGGCGATACCGTCGTTACCTTTACCGCCCAGACCGATCGGCCATTTTACGGTAGAGCCAGTACCAACGTTGTTTTTCCACTCTTCGTTCACTTTCGCCAGGTAGCTGGTGAAGACGAAGGAAGTCCCGGAGCCATCTGCGCGGCGTACTACAGCAATGTTTTGTGAAGGCAGTTTCAGACCCGGATTCAGTTTGGCGATGGCTTCATCATCCCACTTCTTGATTTTGCCCAGGTAGATGTCGCCGAGGGTTTTACCATCCAGCACCAGTTCGCCAGACTTCAGCCCTGGAATGTTAACCGCCAGCACCACGCCGCCAATCACGGTCGGGAACTGGAACAGACCTTCCTGAGCCAGTTTTTCGTCAGACAGCGGCGCGTCAGAGGCACCAAAATCAACGGTATTAGCGATAATCTGTTTTACGCCACCGGAAGAACCGATACCCTGGTAGTTAACTTTATTACCGGTTTCTTTCTGGTAAGTGTCAGCCCATTTGGCATACACCGGCGCAGGGAAGGTTGCACCTGCACCTGTCAGGCTTGCTTCTGCAAACACAGAGAAAGCACTCATCGATAAGGTCGCGGCGACAACAGTTGCGACGGTGGTACGCATAACTTTCATAATGTCTCCTGGGAGGATTCATAAAGCATTGTTTGTTGGCTACGAGAAGCAAAATAGGACAAACAGGTGACAGTTATATGTAAGGAATATGACAGTTTTATGACAGAGAGGCTGGCAGGCGCGCTTGAAAATGTCAGCGTGCCCAGCGTATCCCCCATGATGTCGGGAATTTTAGTCGTTTCCGCTTCAAGGGCACCGCCATTCGTATTCACTTCCCGATTATATTTATCGTAGACTTTAATTCCTACGTCTTCGTTGTCCGTCGCAATCATCGAATTATCAGAAGCCACGGCTGAGGCATGCAGGGTTGCGTCGAGCTTGTCGTAGAACATCATATTGGTGCATTTGATGTTCACGGTACGAGTGATTTTGCGATCGGTCAGCGCTTTCCCTTTCGTCGACGAAAACTCTGACGCCAGGATTTTATTGAAATCAAAAACAATGGCCTGCCCCTCGTCAATCTCACAAGATTGAGGAACCGTCACTGTTCCCTGAACAATCACATCAGAAATAATCTCATTCGAAACAGTACGCGGGTCGATCGTGGCATAGATATTCGCCACCAGCGTCGCCGGGATCGTCATCACCCCGGTAAAGGCTTTTTTTACGTACAAATAGACCAGCCCCGAGCCGCCACTATAAAACGAGGTGGCAGAACTCACGCCGTTATGACATTGATAGGGAGTACCGGTTTTATTCGGCAGATGATCAAAAGGCACGGCCGTATAACCGACACCGAGTATGTAAACAAGCAAGCCAATATCAACGTTTTCATTCAGGTTAAAATAGGCGACATTGTTCCTGCTTCCCGCTGGCTCCAGCGCCGGATTAACGACGCTGGTTATATAGGTGTGATCGTAACTCTGATTCGGCCCGGTCAGACAATAGCAAGTACCTTTAAACGAGGTATTGTTGTTATTCACATCAATAAGCGTTGTCGTCCCGGCTATATTGTCCGTAATGGAAAACTGCTCTGTAAAATTGAGGTAGTTATGATATTTGCCATTGTCTGGCACACAATAACCGGTTGGGGCCGCATGCGCATAAAAGACGCAGGTCAGTAAGGCTAAAAGCCAGTATTGCAGTTTCATTTTAATCCTTTATCGACACGTGACGGGCATCTGCACCAGTCCAGCGTCAGGCTGTTGTTGAAGCGTGTATTCCGCCCGACAGGTTGCGCCGTCGTTTAGCGTCAACGTAAATTGCCCCTTTTCCGGCAGGCCTGAGAGATAGAGTTCGCCCTCTTCTCCGACAATGCCCGTAACGCTTCCGGTGTCCAGCGTTGCCGATCCCGTTGCCCCAAAAGGCGCAGGTTTGCCATTGCTGAGATGAACGTTGAAAAGGATGCGGTAGCCGATATGCGTAACGAATTCCGCTTTTACTACCGCTCCACGGGTGGGAACCAGATTCTGGACGCTTTTTTCCAGTTCAACATTGCCAGAGGCAAAGTCGCTGTCGCCAATTGCGATACGATTTTCATCATAGGGTGACAGCTGCGTTTTTACGGTGTAGCCGCGCCAGTCCGTCGCGACACCGCTGCTGTTTTCCACCGCCAGGCCCGCCGCTCCTGGAGCTTTCACCAGCGCGACGGTTTCTCCCATTTCCTGTGAGAAGGTGACACCTTCTGAATGCAGTAGAATGCCGCCGCTGACGCCATAATTGAGACTTCGGGTTTCGTTGCTCCAGGCATAGTTACCTTTCATGGAGCCATAAGCCGCGTCCCATGCCAGTCCCGCATTCCCCCCCGTACTGCCGCCACTTTCATCAACGGATTGCTGTATGTTCCAGTTCAAGTTGTTGTTCTGAAGCAGCCTTCCGTTCAGGCCTACCTGATGGGAGACGCTGTTTTTATTGTTGCCAGTAACGTTATAGTTGGCGTAGGTGTTCGGTAACCACTGGGAGAGCGGAAGCGAGAGTGACAGCATGAAAACGTGTTCGTTTTCGCCATCCTTTTCCCAGTCCCCATCGTGATGATTCGCAGTATCGGTATAGTTCCATGACGCATTCCACGTCATCTGTTTCCAGCTGTTGCTGTAACCAATCTGGATCAGCCGTTCAACGTTATCCGTTCGCCAGTACTGTTCACGGCTCAGCGTCAGGTAAATATTTCCATACCCCTGCGCAAAAGGTTGTGTCCACGTTCCCTCCAGACGGCTTCTGCGGTTACCCGTTTGCCAGAACGTCTCGCTATCGCTCCTGCGGGAAGCCCACTCATCCAGGGTATAAAATCCTTCCGTTGAATAGCGATAGCCTACTATTCGCAGGCTGGTATTACTTACATCGAACGTCTTGGAATAGAGAAAACGCCAGGATTGCCCCTGCTCCGTATCATCGACAAAACGAGACGCCGCATGGGTGACATCCATCGATATCGCCCCGATCTCGCCGAGATCCTGACCAATACCAGCCGCTATGGCAGTGTAATTCTCAGCTAACTGTGTGCCGCCATACAGCGTCATTCCCCCTTGCATGCCGCGTAAAAGCTGAGCCTGCAATAAATCAGGTGAATAGCGATCGCTGTTGTTCAGTTCGCCAATGCTGATATCAAAGTCCGTCTGGCCTTCCCGTCGCAATATCGCCAGGGAAGCATAAGGCTGCGTAAAATGCTGCTCACTACCATCTTCTTCTTTGATCGTAACGTCGAGATCGCCCCCACTGCTGGTGGTGTTGAGATCGGTCAGGGCAAACGGCCCCTGAGGAACAGCAGATTGATAGATAATGTAGCCATTCTGACGAATGGTGACGACGGCATTACTTTTAGCAATGCCCCGGACGACGGGTGCGAAGCCGTTCAGACTATCCGGCAGCATGTCATTATCGGTATACAGGCGCACGCCGCGCACCTGGCTGCTATCGAATAGATCATTTGCCGTCCAGGTATCCCCCATCATTATCTGGCTTCGCAGGCTGGCAATATCACGTTGTAAATACGTACTCGCAGAATGATAACTGCCGTTGCTGTTTACCGCATTGAGGGTGCTGTAGTTGCGAAGTCGCCAGCTGCCAAGGTTAATACCGCTACGCATGTTCAGATAATACAGATCGTCACTGTCATAGTCTGATTTCAACGTCTGGGTGGTTGAAAAATCATAATTCACCATCAGGGCATTAATACCCTGATCCCAGCGTGAAGGCGGAATGGCGTCACGCGCTGAAGAATCCATATAAATCTGCGGGATAGAGACCCGTAACGCGAGCTTTTCGTCATCCAGAACCCATGTAGCTCCCGTAAGCGGGGGAACGGGCTCGCAGCGGCTGGTGTTAATCGTAGCCAGTGCTTTTATGGCATCCACTTTTATGCCAAACGTAGCCAGCGTATTTTTTAAGTCGCGGAAACAGGGCTGGAGTGCGCTCTCGTTGTTTGTTCGAAAAAAATGGATTTCACGGCGCTCAAAAAAGCGCTCGTTGATATAAATATCAACCTGATAATCCCCTTCAGGGAGATTATCGGGCCGGCTAAACTGACTGATATCAATGTCGACCGGATGTTCAAGTTCTAACAATCGTGAGTTAAAGGTTTCACCAGCAGCGTGCCCGGAATACGTGCCGCTGACCCACAGCGACACCAGGGATAACATAAAATAGATGCGCTTCAACGTTAACCATCTCGCCTGAGTCAAAGGGGGTGTTTGATGGCGTCGCTTATCGCGCCATAATCATTGATGCTATGCCAGATGAGTGTCTTACTCGCGACACCAGCGGGTAAGGGAATGTTGAGCGTCTCAAAGGGCTTAATCATCGCCAAATCCAGCGGTTTGCCGTCTACAGCAACATCAATAACGTTGATATGGATAGCCGTAGGATTATTAACCACCAGGGTATTGCCTTGTTTGCGCCAGATGACTTTTAGGCTGGCGGTTTCAGGCTTTTCAGTAATGCTGGCAGGGCGCCAGAATAACTTAATGCGTGTTTTAATCGCGATTTCCAGCTTGCTGTTCTGTTTGTCCGGCGTTGGAGGGATATTCTTAACATTCAGCCAAAAGACAGATTCCCGCTCGGTGGGTAAATCGCCTTTTGTTTTAATAATGCGCAATACGCGCTCCTGTTTTGGCTCCAGCCTTGAAACAGGAGGAATAACGGTAAACGGTGGTTTCGTTTTCTCTGTGGCTAAAAAAGGATCAATCCATGCCTGAATCAGATAGGGTAAGGAAGTATCATTATTTATTACAGAAATAGTGGTATCTGTTTTATTGCTGGGGAAAATAATCCGCGTACCACCGATAATAATCCCACCCCATGAGGGAGAGGCACACACGACTAAAAAGAGAATAATAAAAATATCGATAAAACGCCTGCGCATATCATATCCTGTGACAGGCCTGCGAGGTTTCGCTGTCCATTAGACGTAAAGAAACCTGCCTTGCCAGGCCTGATTTTATTTCGGAAAGCTAGAGGTTAATTACTGTAAGTGATAGTAAATTCAGAATCCGCATTTGCCACACCTGGCGTTACGGTTGCGGAGGTAGCCATATAGCGAGCCATGAACGGCAGTGTCGCCTTGCCATCAGCGTCGATATCTGCACTGACTGACTGGTTGTAAAGCTTCAGCAAGCTGTTGTCAGCACGGTTGTAGATGGCAACGGCAACCCCTGTAGCTCCACCAGCGTTCAGTTTAAGGTAACCGTCTCCATCTTCTGTACCATCAAAGCGAGCGGTGGCTTTTTTATATGTATCAGGGCAATTTTCAAGATCGATCTGGAAAGCCTGTACGGAAGCCGTCGAGCCTGCACCAGAAAAGGCGGATTTATTGACTTTACCAAGGTCAACGGTTTGAGTTTGTGTTGGCGCAGTAACCTCACAGGTGCTGTCAATAATTTCGCCTGTAAAGTGTACAGTACCATTGCCGTTCCCCGCGTGCGCCTGCCAACCTAAAATCAAAGATGAGCAAACTAATGCGCTTTTAAAAAGTTTTCCATTCATTATGACATTATCCTGAAGTTATGAATAATCATGTTTCATTATTAAAACAAATATTGCCGAACCATCCCGGCCAGGAAATAGTAAACTGAAAAATGAAAATAACAAGGAGAAATAATATTGTATTAATTATTACTGATGGAATAAGAGAATAAATATAAGCGTTTTATTACTTAATATAATTTTATATCACAGAAAAATTTTCATTCTGTGACAGAGAAAAAGTAGCCGAAGATGACGGTTGTCACATGGAGTTGGCAGGATGTTTGATTAAAAACATAACAGGAAGAAAAATGCCCCGCTTACGCAGGGCATCCATTTATTACTCAACCGTAACCGATTTTGCCAGGTTACGCGGCTGGTCAACGTCGGTGCCTTTGATCAGCGCGACATGGTAAGCCAGCAGCTGCAGCGGAACGGTGTAGAAGATCGGTGCAATCACCTCTTCCACATGCGGCATCTCGATGATGTGCATGTTATCGCTACTTACAAAACCCGCATCCTGATCGGCGAAGACATACAACTGACCGCCACGCGCGCGAACTTCTTCAATGTTGGATTTCAGTTTTTCCAGCAATTCGTTGTTCGGTGCAACAACAATAACCGGCATATCGGCATCAATTAGCGCCAGCGGACCGTGTTTCAGTTCGCCAGCAGCGTAGGCTTCAGCGTGAATGTAAGAGATCTCTTTCAACTTCAATGCGCCTTCCAGCGCGATTGGGTACTGATCGCCACGGCCCAGGAACAGCGCGTGATGTTTGTCAGAGAAATCTTCTGCCAGCGCTTCAATGCGTTTGTCCTGAGACAGCATCTGCTCAATACGGCTCGGCAGCGCCTGCAGACCATGCACGATGTCATGTTCAATGGAGGCATCCAGACCTTTCAGGCGAGACAGCTTCGCCACCAGCATCAACAGCACAGTTAACTGAGTGGTGAATGCTTTAGTGGATGCCACGCCGATTTCTGTACCCGCGTTGGTCATTAGCGCCAGATCGGATTCGCGCACCAGAGAAGAACCCGGAACGTTACAGATTGCCAGTGAACCAAGGTAACCCAGCTCTTTCGACAGACGCAGGCCAGCCAGGGTATCCGCGGTTTCGCCAGACTGTGACAAGGTGATCATCAGGCTGTTACGACGCACGGCAGATTTGCGATAGCGGAATTCAGAGGCGATTTCGACGTCGCACGGAATACCTGCTAGCGATTCAAACCAGTAGCGGGAAACCATACCGGAGTTATAAGAAGTACCACAGGCGAGGATCTGAATATGCTCAACCTTCGACAGCAGTTCGTCGGCGTTCGGTCCCAGCTCGCTTAAATCAACCTGACCGTGGCTGATGCGTCCGGTAAGGGTGTTTTTGATCGCGTTCGGCTGTTCGTAGATCTCTTTCTGCATGTAGTGACGGTAAATGCCTTTATCGCCCGCGTCATATTGCAGATTGGATTCGATATCCTGACGTTTTACTTCCGCGCCAGTTTTATCGAAGATGTTTACCGAACGGCGAGTGATTTCCGCAATATCGCCCTCTTCAAGGAAGATAAAGCGACGGGTCACCGGCAACAGCGCCAGCTGGTCAGAAGCGATAAAGTTTTCGCCCATCCCCAGGCCAATCACCAGCGGACTACCAGAACGTGCCGCCAGCAGGGTATCCGGGTGACGGGAGTCCATGATCACTGTACCGTACGCACCACGCAGCTGCGGGATAGCACGCAGAACGGCCTCACGCAGAGTCCCGCCTTGTTTCAGCTCCCAGTTCACCAGATGGGCAATCACTTCGGTGTCGGTTTCAGAAACGAAGGTATAGCCACGCGCTTTTAGCTCTTCACGCAGCGGTTCATGGTTTTCGATGATGCCGTTATGCACCACCACAATGTGTTCAGAAACATGCGGATGCGCATTCACTTCTGAAGGTTCACCGTGGGTCGCCCAGCGAGTGTGAGCAATACCAGTGCCGCCATGCAGAGGATGTTCTTCCGCTGCCTGTGCCAGCATCTGGACTTTACCGAGGCGACGCAGGCGGGTCATATGACCTTCTGCATCAACAACGGCCAGACCGGCAGAGTCATATCCGCGGTATTCCAGACGACGTAAACCTTCAAGAAGGATTTCTGCTACATCACGTTGCGCGATCGCGCCAACAATTCCACACATAGTTTTTGATTCCGATTTATATCGTTGTCGGTCAACCTGTATGCCCGTTTTTTCGGGCGCCCCGAGCCTTGTAGAGAGTGGGGTTATTTTTATAGTTACTGCTTGTGGGAGGGAGATTATGTTATCTCCTCATCCCATGTGACCGGGTTAGCCGGCCAGAATCACTTTTTCTTTACCGGACGACGCCAGCCTTCTTTCTGAGTCTGCGGCACACGGCTGATAGCTAATGCATTTTCGCCGACATTACGCGTCACAGTTGTACCCGCAGCAATGGTCGCGCCTTTGCCTACTGTTACCGGGGCCACCAGCTGAGTGTCGGAACCAACAAACACATCGTCGCCGATAATGGTCTTAAATTTATTCGCACCATCGTAGTTGCAGGTAATGGTTCCCGCGCCGATGTTAACGTTATCGCCAATTTCCGCATCGCCCAGGTAAGTCAGATGACCAGCTTTCGAGCCTTTACCCAGACGCGCTTTTTTCATCTCAACGAAGTTACCGACGTGAGCACCTTCCAGCAACTCAGCACCAGGACGCAAACGGGCAAACGGGCCAATGGTACAGGCCGCTGCCAGATTCGCATCTTCCACAACGGTATACGGACTGATTTCGCAATCATCGCCAATCACGCTGTTTTTAATCACGCAACCGGTGCCAATTTTCACGCGATGACCGAGAGTCACGTTGCCCTCGATGATAACGTTAGTATCAATTTCAACATCGCGCCCGTGAGTTAGCGTACCACGCAGATCAAAACGCGCTGGATCGCGCAGCATAACGCCTGCTAACAGCAGTTTTTCAGCCTGTTCGGACTGATAAACACGCTCCAGACGGGAGAGTTGCAGGCGGTTATTCACGCCTTCTACTTCGCTTAAACGTTGCGGATGAACGGCGACGATTTCACGCCCTTCCTGATACGCCAGCGCAATAATGTCGGTGATGTAGTATTCGCCCTGAGCATTATTGTTGGTCAGCTTCGCCAGCCAGCGTTTCATATCTGCGCCGTTGGCAATCAGAATGCCGGTGTTGATCTCCTGAATCTGACGCTGCTCGTCGGTGGCATCTTTGTGCTCAACAATGCCGGTAACTTTGCCGTTTTCACGGGTGATACGTCCATAACCGGTCGGATCATCCAGTTTCACCGTCAGCAGACCAATGCCACCCTGCGGTTTAGCATCACGCAGACGCTGGAGTGTTTCGACAGAGATCAGCGGCACGTCGCCGTAGAGCATTAAAATGTCTTCATCATCGGCAAAGAAAGGTGCGGCCTGCTGCATTGCATGACCCGTACCCAGCTGCTCTGCCTGAAGCACCCAGTTAAGGTTGTCGTCTTTCAGCGCCTGTTTTAGCAGATCGCCGCCGTGACCGTACACCAGGTGAACGTGCGCTGCGCCTAATTCATTCGCAGCATCAATGACATGCTGAACCATCGCTTTCCCGGCAAGGGTATGCAGCACTTTCGGAAGATCGGAATACATGCGCGTGCCTTTGCCTGCGGCAAGGATCACTACGCTCATAGCATTATTCAACATACGCGTCCTGACTGTAATTTGAGAACGAATTTAAACCGCTTCACCTTGAAAAAACTACATTTTTTTCATCGTGAAATGGACAGAGGATAAATTGTTCAATAACGGATTATCCCCGCTGACGAAAGCGCCATTTTCGACCATCGTCACGCCTTTTGTCTGCAGAAAATTAAGGCAGTACCTTAATTTAAGCGTCAGGTGGATGTTTTTGCTCTTATTTCGATCAATGAATAAACAGGAAAACAGGGGGGTTTTATATCAGCAGGATCTATGTGAACGCTATTCAGGACGGGTCACACGCGCAAAAAAAAGCCAGCCTGTTTCCAGACTGGCTTTTGTGCTTTTCAAGCCGGTGTTACATCGCTTTTTTGGTCAACTCGATAACGCGCAGCTGCGCGATCGCTTTGGCCAGTTCCGCAGACGCCTGAGCGTAATCTACGTCGCCGTGAGAGCTGCTAATGTGCTCTTCAGCCTTACGTTTCGCTTCCATGGCTCGCGCTTCGTCGAGATCCTGGCCGCGAATTGCGGTGTCGGCCAGAACGGTCACGTTGCCAGGCTGCACTTCAAGAATGCCGCCAGACAGATAGATAAACTCTTCGTGACCGTGCTGTTTCACGATGCGAATCATACCAGGCTTAATGGCGGTGAGCAGCGGTGCGTGGCCAGGGTAGATCCCCAGTTCACCTTCGCTACCCGTTACCTGGATTTTCTCGACCAGACCAGAGAACATTTGTTGCTCTGCGCTGACGACGTCCAGGTGGTAAGTCATTGCCATATCACCCTCCGATTAAGGCGTTAAAGTTTTTTGGCTTTTTCCACAGCTTCTTCGATGGAACCGACCATGTAGAACGCCTGCTCCGGCAGGTGATCGTATTCGCCTTCCATGATGCCTTTAAAGCCACGGATGGTGTCTTTCAGGGAGACGTATTTACCCGGAGAACCGGTGAATACTTCTGCCACGAAGAACGGCTGGGACAGGAAGCGCTGGATCTTACGAGCACGCGCTACCACCAGTTTGTCTTCTTCAGACAGTTCATCCATACCCAGGATGGCGATGATGTCTTTCAGTTCCTGATAACGTTGCAGGATGGACTGAACGCCACGCGCGGTGTCGTAGTGTTCCTGACCAACCACCAGCGGGTCCAGCTGACGGCTGGTGGAGTCCAGCGGGTCAACGGCCGGGTAGATACCCAGAGACGCGATCTGACGGCTCAGTACCACGGTTGCGTCAAGGTGCGCAAAGGTGGTTGCCGGAGACGGGTCAGTCAAGTCATCCGCAGGTACGTATACTGCCTGTACGGAGGTGATAGAACCAGTTTTGGTGGAGGTGATACGTTCCTGCAGAACGCCCATCTCTTCCGCCAGGGTCGGCTGATAACCTACCGCTGAAGGCATACGGCCCAGCAGTGCGGATACTTCCGTACCGGCCAGGGTGTAACGATAGATGTTGTCAACGAACAGCAGAACGTCACGACCTTCGTCACGGAATTTCTCAGCCATGGTCAGACCGGTCAGAGCAACGCGCAGACGGTTTCCCGGCGGCTCGTTCATCTGGCCATACACCAGGGATACTTTGTCGATAACGTTGGAGTCGGTCATTTCGTGGTAGAAGTCGTTACCCTCACGAGTACGTTCACCTACGCCCGCAAACACAGAGTAACCGGAGTGCTCGATCGCGATGTTACGAATGAGCTCCATCATGTTTACGGTTTTACCTACACCCGCACCACCGAACAGACCAACTTTACCGCCCTTAGCGAACGGACACATCAGGTCGATAACTTTGATACCGGTTTCCAGCAGTTCCTGAGAGTTTGACAGCTCTTCGTAGGAAGGTGCTGCGCGGTGAATCGCCCAACGCTCTTCTTCACCGATCTCGCCTTTCATGTCGACCGGTTCACCCAGTACGTTCATGATACGGCCCAGAGTCGCTTTACCTACCGGGACTTCAATCGGGTGTTCGAGGTCTTTTACATCCAGACCGCGACGCAGACCGTCGGAGGAACCCATTGCGATGGTACGTACGATACCGCCGCCGAGCTGCTGCTGAACTTCCAGCACCAGACGCTCATTACCATTTTGCACCTCAAGAGCATCGTACACGCGCGGTACGGCATCCTGAGGGAATTCGACGTCAACTACGGCGCCGATTACCTGGACAATCTTTCCAGTAGCCATCTTAAATCCTCTACGAAATAACCTGTTTAAACCGCGGCGGCCCCCGAGACGATCTCGGTGAGTTCCTGAGTAATGCTGGCCTGACGAGCTTTGTTGTATACCAACTGCAGCTCTTTAATCAGGCTGCCGCCATTGTCGGTCGCGGCTTTCATCGCCACCATACGGGCGGCCTGCTCGCTGGCCAGGTTTTCAACCACGCCCTGATAAACCTGAGATTCGACATAACGACGCAGCAGGGTATCCAGCAACGCCTTCGGATCGGGTTCGTACAGGTAATCCCAGGATTTATGTTTCAGATCATCATCATCTGATGCCGGTAACGGCAGCAGCTGGCTGATGGTCGGAACCTGAGACATGGTGTTAATAAATTTGTTGCTGACAATGTAAAGCTTGTCCAGACGGCCTTCGTCGTAGGCCTGCAACATCACTTTTACCGGACCGATCAGTTCGGACAGGGAAGGGTTATCCCCCATGCCGGTGACCTGGGCAACAACATTGCCGCCCACGGAGTTGAAGAACGACACGCCTTTCGAGCCGATCATTGCGAGGTCGCATTGAACGCCTTTGTCGGTCCAGGTCTTCATTTCCGCCAGCAGTTTTTTGAACAGGTTAATGTTCAAACCACCGCACAAACCACGGTCGGTCGACACCACCAGGTAGCCCACGCGTTTAACGTCGCGGTCTTCCAGGTAAGGGTGCTTATATTCCAGATTACCGTGTGCAAGGTGACCAATCACTTTGCGCATGGTTTCTGCATAAGGACGGCTGGCCGCCATGCGATCCTGCGATTTACGCATTTTGGAAGCGGCGACCATCTCCATCGCTTTAGTGATCTTTTGCGTGTTCTGGACGCTTGCGATCTTACTACGTATCTCTTTTGCGCCGGCCATGAGCTTCTCCTCAATGCCTTGCGGCCTGCCCTAAGGCAAGCCGCCAGACGTTACCAGGATTGGGTTGCTTTGAAGGAATCGAGGATGCCTTTCAGCTTGCCTTCGATTTCGTCGTTGTAGCCACCGGTCTGGTTGATCTCTTGCATCAACGGAGCGTGATCACGGTCGACGTAAGCCAGCAGAGCGGCTTCGAAGCTGCCAATTTTCGACAGTTCAACATCCGCCAGGTAACCACGTTCTGCTGCGAACAGAACCAGAGACTGCTGCGCAACGGACATCGGCGCATACTGTTTCTGTTTCAGCAGTTCGGTCACTTTCTGACCGTGGTCAAGCTGCTTACGTGTTGCATCGTCAAGGTCGGATGCAAACTGAGAGAACGCTGCCAGTTCACGATACTGTGCCAGAGCGGTACGGATACCACCGGACAGTTTTTTCATGATCTTGGTCTGTGCTGCACCACCAACACGGGATACGGAAATACCCGGGTTAACCGCAGGACGAATACCGGCGTTGAACAGGTTGGTTTCCAGGAAGATCTGACCATCGGTAATGGAGATTACGTTGGTCGGAACGAACGCAGAAACGTCACCCGCCTGAGTTTCGATAATCGGCAGTGCGGTCAGAGAACCGGTTTTCCCTTTCACTTCACCTTTGGTGAAGGCTTCAACGTATTCGGCGTTAACACGTGCAGCACGCTCCAGCAGACGAGAGTGGAGGTAGAAAACGTCGCCCGGGAATGCTTCACGTCCTGGCGGACGACGGAGCAGCAGGGAGATCTGACGGTAAGCAACAGCCTGTTTAGACAGGTCATCGTAAATGATCAGCGCATCTTCACCGCGGTCACGGAAGTATTCGCCCATTGCGCAACCGGCATACGGTGCCAGGTATTGCAGTGCAGCGGATTCAGACGCGGTTGCTACCACAACGATGGTGTTAGCCAGTGCGCCGTGCTCTTCCAGTTTACGTACCACGTTAGAAATGGTGGACGCTTTCTGGCCGATAGCGACATAGATACATTTGATACCGGAATCGCGCTGGTTGATGATGGCATCGATAGCCAGTGCGGTTTTACCTGTCTGACGGTCACCGATGATCAATTCACGCTGACCACGACCGATTGGGATCATGGAGTCAACGGCTTTATAACCGGTCTGTACCGGCTGATCTACGGACTGACGTTCGATAACGCCCGGAGCGATTGCTTCTACAGCAGAGAAGCCGTCGTGATCCAGCGGACCTTTACCGTCGATTGGTGCACCCAGAGTGTTAACCACACGGCCCAGCAGGCCACGGCCAACCGGAACTTCCAGGATACGGCCAGTACACTTAACTTTCATGCCTTCGGCAAGGTCAGCGTACGGACCCATAACAACCGCACCTACAGAGTCGCGCTCGAGGTTCAGTGCGATAGCGTAACGGTTACCCGGCAGGGAGATCATTTCACCCTGCATACAATCGGCCAGGCCGTGAATGCGGATAACACCGTCACTTACAGAAACAATAGTACCTTCGTTGTGAGCTTCACTCACAACATTGAACTGAGCAATGCGCTGCTTGATCAGTTCGCTGATTTCGGTGGAATTCAGTTGCATGCTCCAGTCCCCTTAAGACTGCAAGACGTCTGCAAGGCGCTCAAGACGACCGCGTACGCTGCCATCAATGACCATATCACCCGCTCGGATGATAACGCCTGCCATTACAGACTTATCGATTTTGCAATTCAGCTTAACTTTGCGTGACAGACGTTTTTCCATCGCAGCAGAAATTTTCGCGAGCTGTTGTTCACTCAGTGCGGCAGCGGAAATGACGTCTACCTCAGCGGTAGCCTCACTCACGGCACGCAGGTGAATAAACTGCTCCAGAACATTCGGGAGCGCGTTAAGACGACCATTTTCAGCCATAACCCGAATCAGGTTCTGACCGTTTTCGTCCAGTTGCTCACCACAAACTGCGATAAACGACTCGGCGAGCGTTTCTGGCGCAAGCGCGCCAGAGAGAAGCTCTGCCATTTGTTCGTTTTTGGTTACCTCGGCGGCAAACGCCAGCATGTCCTGCCAGCGTTCTACACTTTGGTGTTCGACGGCAAAGTCAAAAGCTGCTTTGGCGTAGGGGCGAGCTACCGTAATAAATTCAGACATCAGCCCCTCCCTCCTTACAGTTCAGCGACAAGTTTATCCACGATGTCGCTGTTAGCAGCTTCATCCACGGAACGTTCGATGATCTTCTCGGCGCCAGCAACAGCCAGGATAGCAACTTGCTTACGCAGCTCTTCACGGGCACGTTTACGCTCGGCTTCAATTTCCGCCTGCGCCTGGGCCACGATTTTAGTACGTTCCTGTTCTGCCTCAGCTTTCGCTTCGTCCAGAATCTGCGAGCGGCGTTTGTTCGCCTGCTCGATGATTACCTGGGCTTCCGCTTTCGCTTTTTTCAGCTGGTCGGTCGCGCTGGCCTTTGCAAGGTCAAGGTCCTTATGTGCTCGTTCTGCGGAAGCAAGGCCGTCAGCAATTTCTTTTTGACGTTTTTCGATGGCTGCCATTAATGGCGGCCATACGTACTTCATGCAGAACAGAACGAACAGGACAAACGCGATGGCCTGGCCGAGGATTGTTGCGTTAAGATTCACAGCACAATGCCTCTATTTAGTTAACGTTCTGATATTGCTCTTTAAATAAAAGCAACGCTTACTACGCGACAGCGAACATCACGTACAGACCCAGACCTACAGCGATCATCGGGATAGCATCCACCAGACCCATAACGATAAAGAACTGAGTACGCAGCAGAGGAATCAGATCAGGTTGACGCGCTGCGCCTTCCAGGAATTTACCCCCGAGGATGCCGATACCGATCGCAGCACCGATTGCCGCCAGACCCATCATCACAGCGGCAGCCATGTACAGCAGATCCATATTCAGGTTTTCCATGACAGTCTCCAGTTTGTTTCAGTTAAAACGTAGTAGTGTTGGTAAATTAATGTTCTTCAGACGCCATCGACAGATAGACGATCGTCAGAACCATGAAGATGAAGGCTTGCAGCGTAATGATCAGGATGTGGAAAATGGCCCACGGCACATTCAGGATCCACTGTGACCACCACGGCAACAGACCAGCAATCAGAATGAAAATCAGCTCACCGGCATACATGTTACCGAACAGTCGCAAACCGAGTGAAACTGGTTTGGACAGCAGGCTTACCCCTTCAAGGATTAAGTTGACAGGAATGAACGCCCAGTGATTGAACGGCTGCAGCGTCAACTCTTTCGTGAAGCCGCCGATGCCTTTCATTTTGATGCTGTAGAACAGAATCAGGATAAATACGCCCAGTGCCATAGACAGCGTTACGTTCACGTCCGCAGACGGAACCACACGCAGTGCAGGCAGACCCAGTACATGTTCAGCAATGTACGGCAGCAGGTCGATAGGCAGTAAATCCATCAGGTTCATCAGGAATACCCAGACGAAGATCGTCAGGGCCAGCGGAGCAATCAGCTTGCTTTTGCCATGGTACATGTCTTTCACGCTACCATTAACAAAGCCGATCACCAGCTCAATCGCGGTCTGAAACTTACCTGGCACACCGCTGGTCGCCTTTTTGGCTACGCTACGGAATAAAACCAGGAACAACAGACCCAGCACCACCGAGAAGAACATGGAGTCAATATTGATTGTCCAGAAGGTGGCTGGGGGGTTTTGTGGATCCACCAGCGAGAATGTACGCAGGTCCAGCTGAAGGTTATTCAGGTGGTGTCCTATGTAATCCTGCGGCGTCATATTTTCTGAAGCCATGATGCCTTTTACCCTTTGTTGTTAATTACAGCCGGTGCCAGTATCTGAACCACCAGCACCAAAACCCACGTAACGATCAGCGGCAAGAATACCGCCTTTAAAACCGCCAACGCCACCACCAGTAACACCAACATCGCCAGAACTTTGAAAGCTTCGCCAAATGCGAATGTCCAGGCCACCCGGCCTTTCGCTGGTGTATGCGCCTGGTGACGCCAGGCAAATATCATAAACAAAACGTTAGGCAGAAAGACTGCCAGGCCCCCGCTTATTGCAGAGACGCCCCAGAAGGGGTCTTTGAGGCTGAACAGCAATCCACTTGCTATCACCACCAGTAACTGAACGAGCAGAAGCTTCCGAGCAACGTTTCGACTCACGAGCGACACAGACATCACGTTTTTCACTCCTGCTCCCTTCGAGGTATGCCGCGTGTCGTATAAAACTTTCTTTAAGGCTTAGAGTCAAGCATCAAAAAGCGGTCAAATTATACGGTGCGCCCCCGTGATTTCAAACAATAAGTAGCCAAAAGGTGAATAAATGTTTAAATATTTTTCCCAGTCCTATTTTTCAACTTTTGACCTAAGTGCCGACCTTCAGGCAAAACTGCAAACAGCGCGGAAACGTTGGTGATAAAGCGTGCACGAGATCACAAAATACACATTTGCGATAAAGTGGTATTTATCAAAGACGTAAAACGATTTATTTCATCTGTATGAAATTAAAGCAAAAAAATCGCAACTATTTTTAAAACAGAGCCGTATACAACAAAAACCTTTTATTGACATTCTTAATAAATATTTAACATTCCATTCTTGTTGCCTTTACCCACTTTTAGCAGGCTGATATTTTCATGGTTGATTATCCTCAGAGTGAACAACTCACTTCAGGTTAACCATAAGAAAACCCATGGTAACAACAAGGTTAAATTAACAACGGCCAAAACAGACGGGATGTGCTGCTTTTTAACACGATCAGAACAGCACAAATTCCACATTTTTTATTAATTTTTAAAAAGTGTTTGGCTTAATTATCACCAGATGACGCTCACCTTCGAGCTGAGGGATCTGAAGTTTCTCAATGGATTCGACAGCAAAACCGTCCGGAAGCTGCTCGATTTCGTCCCCCGGAAGTTGCCCTTTCAGCGCATAAAAACGCCCCTTCTCCGCCGGCAGGTGTTTGCACCAGTTCACCATGTCATTGAGTGACGCAAATGCGCGGCTGATAACGCCGTCAAACGGTGGCTCAGCCGGGAACTCCTCTACCCTGCTCTGCACGGGCGTGATGTTTTCCAGCTTCAGCTCATGCTGGACCTGGCGTAAAAAGCGTACGCGCTTACCCAGGCTGTCCAGCAGCGTGAATTGACTCTCCGGTCGAACAATAGACAACGGAACGCCCGGCAAGCCCGGGCCGGTGCCCACGTCGATAAAACGTTCCCCGTTCAGATATGGCGCCACGACGATGCTATCGAGAATATGACGAATCAGCATCTCGTTGGGATCGCGTACGGAGGTGAGGTTGTACGCTTTATTCCATTTGTTCAGCATATCGACATAGGCCACCAGCTGATTTTTCTGGTGATCGGTGAGCGAAATACCTGCCTGTTCCAGCAGACGAGAGAGTTTATTGAGCACGGTGGATACCTGTTGAGAAACTTAAGTGGCGGGTGGCGCTTCGCTAACCCGCCCTACGGGTTCAGTAGGCCCGGTAAGCGCAGCGCCACCAGGCATTTTTAATGCGTTATGCGCTACGACGCAGCATACCCTGTTTTTTCAGCCACACCAGCAGAATGGAGATGGCCGCAGGCGTGACGCCAGAAATACGTGAAGCCTGGCCGATAGAGGCCGGTTTGTGATCGTTAAGTTTGGCGATCACTTCGTTAGAAAGACCGGATACCTGGCGGTAATCCAGTGTCGCGGGTAGCAGGGTGTTCTCGTTACGCAGCTGCTTTTCGATCTCATCTTGCTGGCGCGCGATATAACCTTCGTATTTAACCTGAATCTCAACCTGTTCCGCCGCCTGTTCGTCTGTCAACGCAGGGGCAAACGGCGTCAGCGTGGTTAATTTTTCATAAGTCATTTCCGGACGACGCAGCAGATCTTCACCACTGGCTTCACGGGAAAGCGGCGCAGTCAGGTGAGCATTCACTTCGGCTGCAGCTTCCGCCGACGGGGTTACCCAGGTCGATTTCAGACGCTGACGCTCACGCTCGATATTCTCAAGTTTCTCGTTAAAGCGCGCCCAACGTTCGTCATCCACCAGGCCCAGTTCACGACCGATTTCAGTCAAACGCAGATCCGCATTATCTTCGCGTAGCATCAGACGATATTCTGCGCGCGAAGTAAACATACGATACGGTTCTTTGGTTCCTAAAGTGCACAGGTCATCAACTAGTACGCCGAGATACGCCTGAGAACGTGCCGGAGCCCAACCTTCTTTGTCAGCAGACAGACGGGCAGCGTTAAGACCGGCCAGCAAACCTTGCGCAGCGGCTTCTTCGTAACCGGTAGTGCCGTTAATCTGACCAGCAAAGAACAGCCCCTGGATAAACTTGCTCTCCAGCGTCGGTTTCAGGTCGCGAGGATCGAAGAAGTCATACTCAATGGCATAACCCGGACGCACGATCTTCGCGTTTTCCATCCCCTGCATAGAGCGGACGATTTGCATCTGCACATCGAACGGCAGGCTGGTGGAGATACCGTTCGGATAAATTTCATTAGAGGTCAGTCCTTCCGGTTCAAGGAAGATCTGATGCTGATTTCTGTCGGCGAAGCGCATGACTTTGTCTTCGATCGACGGGCAGTAGCGTGGGCCGACACCTTCGATCACCCCTGCATACATTGGGCTACGATCGAGGTTACTGCGGATCACATCATGGGTTTTCTCGTTGGTATGAGTGATATAACACGGCACCTGCTGGGGATGCTGGGACGCATTGCCCATAAACGAGAATACCGGCATTGGGTTATCGCCATGCTGTTGCGCCAGCACACTAAAGTCGATAGTTCGAGCATCAATACGCGGTGGTGTCCCGGTTTTCAGACGACCAACGCGCAGCGGCAGTTCACGCAAACGGCGAGAAAGCGGAATGGACGGCGGATCACCAGCACGGCCACCGCTGTAATTATCCAGACCGATATGAATTTTACCGTCGAGGAACGTCCCAACGGTGAGCACGACGGCTTTGGCACGGAACTTCAGTCCCATTTGGGTAACAGCACCGACCACGCGATCGTTTTCGACAATAAGATCTTCAACCGCCTGCTGGAAGATCATCAGGTTCGGTTGGTTCTCCAGCGCCGTACGTACCGCCTGACGGTAGAGCACACGATCCGCCTGAGCTCGGGTAGCGCGAACCGCCGGTCCTTTGCTTGCGTTTAGTATCCTAAACTGGATACCCGCTTGATCGATCGCTTTCGCCATCAGACCGCCGAGTGCATCCACTTCTTTTACCAGATGTCCCTTCCCAATACCGCCGATCGCCGGGTTGCAGCTCATCTGCCCCAGAGTGTCGATATTGTGTGTCAAAAGCAGAGTCTGTTGACCCATACGCGCCGCGGCCATCGCGGCCTCGGTGCCTGCATGACCCCCGCCAATGATGATGACGTCAAAAGGATCCGGATAAAACATGGTGATTGCCTCGCATAACGCGGTATGAAAATGAATTGAAGCCCGGGCCGTGGATTCTACTCAACTTTGTCGGCTTGAGAAAGACCTGGGATCCTGGGTATTAAAAAGAAGATCTATTTATTTAGAGATCTGTTCTATTGTGATCTCTTATTAGGATCGCACTGCCCTGTGGATAACAAGGATCCGGCTTTTAAGATCAACAACCTGGAAAGGATCATTAACTGTGAATGATCGGTGATCCTGGACCGTATAAGCTGGGATCAGAATGAGGGGTTATACACAACTCAAAAACTGAACAACCGTTGTTCCTTGGATAACTACCGGTTGATCCAAGCTTCCTGACAGAGTTATCCACAGTAGATCGCACGATCTGTATACTTATTTGAGTAAATTAATCCACGATCCCAGCCATTCTTCTGCCGGATCTTCCGGAATGTCGTGATCAAGAATGTTGATCTTCAGTGTTTCGCCTGTCTGTTTTGCACCGGAATTTTTGAGTTCTGCCTCGAGTTTATCGATAGCCCCACAAAAGGTGTCATATTCACGACTACCAATACCGATTGCGCCAAAGCGGACCGCAGAAAGATCGGGCTTCTGTTCCTGCAATGCTTCATAGAAAGGAGAAAGGTTGTCCGGAATATCTCCGGCACCGTGGGTGGAGCTGATAATCAGCCAGATCCCCGAGGCAGATAAATCTTCCAACAGCGGACCGTGCAGCGTTTCGGTGGTAAAACCCGCCTCTTCCAGCTTTTCAGCCAGGTGTTCTGCTACATATTCGGCACCGCCGAGGGTGCTGCCGCTGATAAGAGTGATATCTGCCATAAACCGCCACCTTTATTAAGAGTGGCGTATTGTACGCTGTGAACGCGTTGGGATCTACCTGTGGAAAAGTATGGGATTAAAAAAGCCGATCAGGGCTTGATAGTACGCATGATCGGGTTTTGCAGGACGATCAATGTCTCGGTGGACTGAATTTCATCAATTGTTTGGATCTTGTTGATAAGTACATGCTGGAGAGCGTCGATCGAACGGCACATTACTTTTATAAAGATGCTGTAGTGGCCTGTTGTGTAATAGGCTTCAGTGACTTCATCAAGGCTTTCCAGCTTTGCCAGCGCGGAAGGGTAGTCTTTGGCGCTCTTTAATATAATGCCGATAAAGCAGCCTACGTCATAACCGAGCTGCTTCGGGCTGACATCAATACGCGCCCCGGTAATGATCCCCGCCTGCTTCATTTTCTCTACTCGAACGTGAATCGTCCCCGGACTGACGCCAAATTGTTTCGCCAGTTCGGCGTAAGCGGTGCGCGCATTGCCCATTAATGCTTCCAGGATGCCACGGTCCAGATTGTCGATCAGATAATTTTCCATAGGATTTTCTTATGCAGATTGATGATTCATTCTATTTTAGCCTTCTTTTTTAATGAATCAAAAGTGTGTTAGGCTTTTTATTGAATGATTATTGCATGTGTGTCGGTTTTTGTTGCTTAATCATAAGCAACAGGACGCAGGAGTATAAAAAATGAAAACCGCTTACATTGCCAAACAACGCCAAATTAGCTTCGTGAAATCTCACTTTTCTCGCCAACTGGAAGAACGTCTGGGGCTGATCGAAGTCCAGGCGCCGATTCTTAGCCGTGTGGGGGATGGCACGCAGGATAACTTGTCGGGCTGTGAAAAAGCGGTGCAGGTAAAAGTGAAAGCTCTGCCTGATGCCCAGTTCGAAGTGGTTCATTCACTGGCGAAGTGGAAACGTCAGACCTTAGGGCAACACGACTTCAGCGCGGGCGAAGGGCTGTACACGCACATGAAAGCCCTTCGCCCCGATGAAGACCGTCTTTCTCCGTTGCACTCGATCTATGTTGACCAGTGGGACTGGGAACGCGTAATGGGCGACGGTGAGCGTCAATTCTCGACTCTGAAAAGCACGGTAGAGGCGATCTGGGCGGGAATTAAAGCAACCGAAGCTGCGGTTAGCGAAGAGTTTGGCCTGGCACCGTTCCTGCCGGATCAGATCCACTTCGTACACAGCCAGGAGTTACTGTCTCGTTATCCGGATCTCGATGCCAAAGGGCGTGAGCGGGCGATAGCGAAAGATCTTGGCGCGGTATTCCTTGTCGGGATTGGCGGCAAGCTGAGCGATGGTCATCGCCACGACGTGCGCGCACCGGATTATGATGACTGGAGCACCCCGTCAGAGCTGGGTCATGCGGGTCTGAACGGCGATATTCTGGTGTGGAACCCTGTACTGGAAGATGCGTTTGAGCTTTCTTCCATGGGGATCCGCGTGGATGCCGACACGTTGAAGCATCAGTTGGCGCTGACCGGTGATGAAGATCGTCTGCAGCTGGAATGGCATCAGGCGCTGCTGCGCGGTGAAATGCCGCAGACCATCGGCGGCGGTATCGGCCAGTCTCGTTTGACCATGCTGCTGCTGCAACTGCCGCATATCGGCCAGGTTCAGTGTGGTGTATGGCCAGCTGCTGTTCGCGAGAACGTCCCTTCTCTGCTGTAATAATTTATCGCCGCCAGCGTCTGAGCAGGCGGCTTCGCATCCCGGTATCAAAGCGCCAGATATGATCGAAAATGCGCATGATGCCGGGTTTGCCGTGTGCCGACATCGCCACGGCATGAAAGCGATGCTGATGTACCCGCTGCAGCTCTTTCACTTTACTCGTCACGTCGTCAGGCAACCGCTGGGCGATAAAATCAGAAATCACCACCGCATCGGCATCAAACCATTCCCTGCTTTGCAAGCGTTCCATAATGGCGCGAAAACAACTGGCAAGATCGGTGCCGCCACGAAACTGCTGGCTTAAAAAACGGATTGCTTGTTCGATGCCTTGTGGGCCTGAAAGCTCATAACGGACGATCTCGGTGGAAAATAGCATAATATAACAGCGCCGGTTTTCAGCGAGAGCAATGCGCATCAAAGCCAGGCAGAACGCTTTCGCACACTGTTCATTAAAGCCGCCCATTGAGCCGGAAGTATCCACGCAGACAATAAACGGTCCGCGCGGCTGTTCGTCGTAATCTTTATGCACCACCGGGCGTTCGATCACTTTTTCACGCCACGACTCACCGTGCAGGCGATAGGTGAGCAACTGTTTTTCCACCAGCCGACGGTAAAACTCATACTCCAGTTCCGTTATCCCTAGTGTCGCCAGTTCTGGCGGCAGAAGACGTAAAATATCATCGCTTTGTTGCAGACCATCAACCTGCTCAGGAACCGTCGCCGGTTCGCGCACCATGGTGCGGAAGGTTTCCATCTGCGCATCGTTACGCGGTATTGATTTGGCTTCCCGAGAACGCCCCAGCTGCTCTGCCAGGCGTTTCAGTTCCGGCTGTTCGTTAAGAAATTCACCGTATTTCACAATCAACTGATAGTCGCCACGTTTAAGCTGACCGGCGCTCATATCCCACAGACGACCAGCTGCGGTATTGTTATCTGCGAGAATCGGTTCAAGTTGTTCGCTCAGCGTCATGCGTTCCTGAACTTCACTCAACAGTTGTTCGCGTTCTTCTTCTAATAGCTGTTGATTTAACGTCGTTGCTTGCACAATCAGACTTAAACGCCAGCGCTGGAGAAAAAGCGTGTGTAACGCTGAAGTGATCGCGCTGTTAGCATCAACCAACTGTCGGGCTTGTTCTGCCCATGGGGAATTCAGACGATGCAGTAAGTCCAGGATCTGTGGTAGCTGCACAATAAACTGCGGCGTGGAGAGGAGCTGGCTTTGCTGATAGCACATCACCTCTTCGGTGAGTTCCGGCGGGACTCGGGCATCTTTCAGCCGACTGCGCAGCGCCTCACGCCAGCGGGGAACATCATCAGTGATTGCCGCCTTCAGTCGTGGGAATTTTTCAAAGAAGACTGCCAGCTGCGGTGAGGCCAGCAGCGCGATGATCATCTCTTCGATCAATCCCTCTTCGCTGACGGCCAGCATCACATTAAGCGTATCCAGCGTTAGCATTGTTGTGCCTGGCGAATCTGTGCACCGACATCCTGTAGGCTGGCTTCAATGCGACCTAACCAGTCGCCAGGGATAAACAGACATTTTTGCTGTTCGCTGAATAAAGCGTGTTGCTTGCGCCAGTCGCTTTCAAGCTCTTCCAGTTGTTGTTTTATTTCACCAGGCAGACCTTCAGCCGATGAACCGGGAAGTGCCAGCGTACTGCCTTGTAAACTTACATCGCGAACGACAAGATGTTGGGCGCTATCAACTTCCAGATTCAGTTTCTGGGCAAAGCCGATACCGTTCAGTTTACCGCGAATTTCACCACCTTTGCTCAGCCACTGTTCCAGCGCGCTACGCTCAAAGGAGATATGAACCACTTCCATATCATGCAGTTTTAACGGTTTTTGCAGCAGTAGAGTCAGAGTGGAAGCAGTAACGTTAACAGGAAGTTGATACTGCTGACGACGGCTGAAAATGCCGCCCAGACGAATTACCGTTAAGGCTGTTTTATCGCTTTGTTGCTGCTGGAGTTGCAGGTGACGTTGCACAATCGCGCCAAGGCGAGTCAACATCCCTTGCTGTTGCCAGGCGTGACCGGTCATCAATACATCAATTTGTTGTTGTATCAAATTCAGGCTTTGCGCGTCATACCACAGGCAATCTTTCAGCAAAATGAGATCTACCGGGGCAACAGCACTGCGACCGCTAAAAAAGGCGCTGGCCTGTAATAATCGGATCGCTTTTTTCCAGCGACGATCCGAGACATAAGGCGCATCCGGTAATTTATCCAGTTGCTGGCGCAGCATAAAAATCAGCTCAAATACATGATCGGGCAGCGTAATTTCACCAATCTCTTTCTGCCAGCGTTCATATTCTTCATCTGTGACCTGCAAGGCATCAGGAACCGGATTGTCGTTTTCATCCTGTTGACTGGTCAGCATGGAGCGGAAATTCGCTTTATCCTGCACTTTATCTAACCACAGACGAATCAGCATGCGGTCATATAACGCTTCCAGACTGCTGTCTGCTTCCGGCAGCTCGTTGGAGGCCGCCACCAGCAGGCGCATCGGGATTTTTTCTACGTGTGCACCGTTGCGGAACTGGCGCTCGTTAATGGCGGTGAGCAAGGTATTAAGAATTGCCGGGCCCGCTTTCCAGATCTCATCCAGAAAGACAATTTCTGCTTCCGGCAGGTAACCGCTGGTTAAACGTTCATAGCGCCCTTCATCTTTTAGCGCCTGAATAGAAAGGGGACCAAAAACTTCTTCCGGCGTGGAGAAGCGGGTCATCAGATATTCAAACGCGCGGGCATTCTGAAAGGCGAATTTTAAGCGCCGGGCGATCAAACTTTTGGCAATACCTGGCGGGCCAAGGAGGAACACACTTTCACCACTTAATGCCGCTAATAAACACAAGCGGATGGCGTGGCTACGTTCATAAAGCCCCTTTTCCAACGAACTGCTCAGGCGGGAAATTCTTTCCGCTAATAAATGAGGGTGAGCCATAATGAAGTGGCGTCCTTTCGTCAAAAGTTCTGCGTAAATTGCGAGTATAGACGTTTCTTGCTGGTGGCTAAAATAGTCTCAAAGGGGGGGTATTTTTCTTTGAGCCAGGTTAATGTGGCCGCATTTAGGAGTACGATTTTGCCGTTAATCGTGCATACTGTGCGCTTTTTTGTGGGCCAAGGGACTAAGCACACATTTCATATTTCAACGA
This sequence comes from Enterobacter hormaechei, assembly GCA_042434945.1. Taxonomy (GTDB): domain Bacteria; phylum Pseudomonadota; class Gammaproteobacteria; order Enterobacterales; family Enterobacteriaceae; genus Escherichia; species Escherichia hormaechei_A. Next base: position 4,224,605 of record CP170191.1, on the reverse strand, counting down.
AAGACTAGTCTATGAGCACTGATAATAAGCAATCATTGCCCGCGATTACCCTCGCGGCGATTGGAGTTGTCTACGGCGATATTGGTACCAGCCCGTTATATACACTTCGTGAATGTTTGTCCGGCCAGTTTGGTTTTGGCGTTGAACGCGATGCCGTGTTTGGCTTTTTATCGCTGATCTTCTGGCTGCTAATCTTTGTGGTTTCCATTAAATATCTCACCTTCGTGATGCGGGCAGATAACGCCGGTGAGGGGGGGATCCTGACGTTGATGTCGCTTGCCGGGCGTAATACGTCGGCGCGAACCACATCAATGCTGGTGATTATGGGGCTAATCGGCGGCAGCTTTTTCTATGGTGAAGTCGTCATAACACCCGCTATTTCGGTGATGTCAGCCATTGAAGGTCTGGAAATCGTCGCCCCGCAGCTGGATACCTGGATAGTTCCCCTCTCAATTATCGTTCTCACTTTATTATTTATGATTCAAAAGCATGGCACGGCTATGGTCGGTAAGCTGTTTGCGCCGATCATGCTGACCTGGTTTTTGATTCTGGCAGGACTGGGGTTACGTAGCATTATTGCTAACCCGGAAGTGCTGCATGCGCTGAATCCGATGTGGGCGGTGCATTTCTTCCTTGAATACAAAACGGTTTCTTTTATTGCATTAGGGGCAGTGGTGCTGTCGATTACGGGGGTCGAGGCGCTGTATGCTGATATGGGACACTTTGGTAAGTTCCCTATTCGTCTGGCGTGGTTCACTGTCGTATTACCTTCCTTAACTCTTAATTACTTCGGCCAGGGAGCGCTGTTGTTAAAGAACCCGGAAGCGATTAAGAACCCGTTCTTCCTTTTGGCACCGGACTGGGCGCTGATCCCGCTGCTGATCATCGCCGCACTGGCGACGGTAATCGCCTCGCAGGCGGTTATCTCTGGCGTCTTTTCATTGACGCGTCAGGCGGTACGTCTGGGATATTTGTCGCCGATGCGCATTATTCACACCTCCGAAATGGAGTCAGGGCAAATCTATATTCCGTTTGTGAACTGGATGCTCTATGTCGCGGTCGTGATTGTGATTGTCAGCTTTGAGCACTCCAGCAACCTGGCGGCGGCGTACGGGATTGCGGTGACCGGAACCATGGTGCTGACGTCTATTCTCTCGACTACCGTGGCACGTCAGAACTGGCACTGGAATAAGTATTTTGTTGCGCTGATCCTGATTGCTTTCCTTTGTGTCGATATTCCATTGTTCACCGCTAACCTCGATAAACTGCTCTCCGGCGGCTGGTTGCCATTGAGCCTCGGTACTGTGATGTTTATCGTGATGACCACCTGGAAGAGCGAGCGTTTCCGCTTGCTGCGGCGGATGCATGAACATGGTAACTCTCTGGAAGCGATGATTGCTTCGCTGGAGAAATCACCGCCTGTTCGCGTGCCCGGGACCGCGGTGTATATGTCGCGTGCAATCAACGTCATTCCCTTTGCGCTGATGCATAACCTTAAACATAACAAGGTATTGCATGAGCGGGTGATTCTGTTAACTCTGCGTACCGAAGACGCGCCATATGTCCATAATGTCCGTCGGGTACAGATTGAACAACTGTCGCCCACTTTCTGGCGCGTGGTGGCAAGTTATGGTTGGCGAGAAACGCCAAACGTGGAAGAAGTTTTCCACCGCTGCGGTCTGGAAGGATTAAGTTGCCGGATGATGGAAACCTCCTTCTTTATGTCGCATGAGTCGTTGATCCTCGGCAAACGCCCGTGGTATTTGCGTCTGCGCGGCAAGCTGTACTTGCTGCTGCAACGTAATGCGCTGCGTGCACCAGATCAATTTGAAATTCCGCCAAACAGGGTTATCGAACTGGGTACTCAGGTCGAAATCTAACGCCAGACGCCTCCTTTCTCCATAAGGGGGCGTTTTTGTTTTCATGGTTAATCACCATGTAAAACGTTTCGAGGTTGATCACATTTCCGTAACGTCACGATGGTTTTCCCAACTCAGTCAGGATTAAACTGCGGGTCAGCGAAACGTTTCGCTGATGGAGAAAAAAATGAAAAAAGGCACCGTTCTTAATTCTGATATTTCATCGGTGATCTCCCGTCTGGGACATACCGATACGCTGGTGGTGTGTGATGCTGGTTTACCCATCCCCAAAAGTACAACGCGTATCGATATGGCATTAACCCAGGGTGTACCTTCTTTTATGCAGGTGCTGGGCGTCGTCACAAATGAAATGCAGGTCGAGGCTGCCATTATCGCGGAAGAGATCAAACAACATAATCCGCAACTCCACGAAACGTTGCTCACTCACCTTGAGCAGCTGCAAAAACACCAGGGAAATACCATTGAAATTCGTTACACCACGCATGAACAATTCAAACAACAAACCGCAGAAAGTCAGGCGGTAATTCGCAGCGGAGAATGTTCTCCGTATGCGAATATCATTCTCTGTGCTGGCGTGACGTTCTGAGGCCGTCATGGAAGCATTACTTCAGCTTAAAGGCATCGATAAAGCCTTCCCGGGCGCAGCGTTAAATGTCTATCCGGGCCGCGTGATGGCGCTGGTGGGCGAAAACGGCGCGGGTAAATCCACCATGATGAAAGTGCTTACTGGTATCTATGCTCGCGATGCCGGCACGCTTTTATGGCTGGGGAAAGAAACGACATTTACCGGGCCGAAATCTTCCCAGGAAGCCGGGATTGGGATTATCCATCAGGAACTGAACCTGATCCCGCAGTTGACCATTGCCGAAAACATTTTCCTCGGTCGTGAGTTTGTTAATCGCTTTGGCAAAATTGACTGGAAAACCATGTATGCCGAAGCGGATAAATTGCTGGCTAAACTTAACCTGCGCTTTAAAAGCGACAAGCTGGTGGGCGATCTTTCCATCGGTGACCAGCAAATGGTTGAAATCGCCAAAGTGCTGAGCTTTGAGTCGAAAGTCATCATTATGGATGAACCGACCGATGCGCTGACCGATACCGAAACCGAATCCCTGTTCCGCGTCATCCGCGAGCTGAAATCGCAAGGCCGCGGTATTGTCTATATCTCCCACCGCATGAAAGAAATCTTCGAGATTTGCGATGACGTTACCGTTTTTCGTGATGGGCAATTTATTGCTGAGCGCGAAGTGGCATCACTGACCGAAGATTCGCTGATTGAGATGATGGTGGGTCGCAAGCTGGAAGATCAATATCCGCACCTGGACAAAGCGCCGGGAGATATCCGCCTGAAAGTCGATAATCTCTGCGGACCTGGCGTTAACGATGTCTCTTTTACTTTACGCAAAGGCGAAATTCTTGGCGTCTCTGGTTTGATGGGCGCAGGTCGTACCGAACTGATGAAAGTGCTCTACGGCGCACTACCGCGCACCAGCGGTTACGTCACCCTGGATGGGCATGAAGTCGTTACCCGTTCACCGCAGGATGGCCTGGCAAACGGCATTGTGTATATCTCCGAAGACCGTAAACGTGACGGTTTAGTGTTGGGCATGTCAGTAAAAGAGAACATGTCGCTGACAGCGCTGCGCTACTTCAGCCGCGCTGGCGGCAGTTTGAAGCATGCCGATGAACAGCAGGCTGTGAGTGATTTCATTCGTCTGTTTAATGTGAAAACTCCGTCGATGGAACAGGCAATTGGTCTGCTTTCCGGTGGCAATCAGCAAAAAGTGGCGATTGCCCGCGGTCTGATGACACGCCCCAAAGTGTTGATCCTTGATGAACCTACCCGTGGCGTAGATGTCGGCGCGAAAAAAGAGATCTATCAACTGATTAACCAGTTCAAAGCCGATGGCTTGAGCATCATTCTGGTGTCATCGGAGATGCCAGAAGTATTAGGCATGAGCGATCGCATCATCGTCATGCATGAAGGGCATCTCAGCGGGGAATTTACTCGTGAGCAGGCCACCCAGGAAGTGTTAATGGCTGCCGCTGTGGGCAAGCTTAATCGCGTGAATCAGGAGTAAAAAAATGACAACCCAGACTGTCTCTGGTCGCCGTTATTTCACGAAAGCGTGGCTGATGGAGCAGAAATCGCTTATCGCTCTGCTGGTGCTGATCGCGATTGTCTCGACGTTAAGCCCGAACTTTTTCACCATCAATAACTTATTCAATATTCTCCAGCAAACCTCAGTGAACGCCATTATGGCGGTCGGGATGACGCTGGTGATCCTGACGTCGGGCATCGACTTATCGGTAGGTTCTCTGTTGGCGCTGACCGGCGCAGTTGCTGCATCTATCGTCGGCATTGAAGTCAATGCGCTGGTGGCTGTCGCTGCTGCTCTCGCGTTAGGTGCCGCAATCGGTGCGGTAACCGGGGTGATTGTAGCGAAAGGTCGCGTCCAGGCGTTTATCGCTACGCTGGTTATGATGCTTTTACTGCGCGGCGTGACCATGGTTTATACCAACGGTAGCCCAGTGAATACCGGCTTTACTGAGAACGCCGATCTGTTTGGCTGGTTTGGTATTGGTCGTCCGCTGGGCGTACCGACGCCAGTCTGGATCATGGGGATTGTCTTCCTCGCGGCCTGGTACATGCTGCATCACACGCGTCTGGGGCGTTACATCTACGCGCTGGGCGGCAACGAAGCGGCAACGCGTCTTTCTGGTATCAACGTCAATAAAATCAAAATCATCGTCTATTCTCTTTGTGGTCTGCTGGCATCGCTGGCCGGGATCATTGAAGTGGCGCGTCTCTCTTCCGCACAACCCACGGCGGGGACTGGCTATGAGCTGGATGCTATTGCTGCGGTGGTTCTGGGCGGTACGAGTCTGGCGGGCGGAAAAGGTCGCATTGTTGGGACGTTGATCGGCGCATTAATTCTTGGCTTCCTTAATAATGGATTGAATTTGTTAGGTGTTTCCTCCTATTACCAGATGATCGTCAAAGCGGTGGTGATTTTGCTGGCGGTGCTGGTAGACAACAAAAAGCAGTAATAACGACTACAGGACATCTTGAATATGAACATGAAAAAACTGGCTACCCTGGTTTCCGCTGTTGCGCTAAGCGCCACCGTCAGTGCGAATGCGATGGCAAAAGACACCATCGCGCTGGTGGTCTCCACGCTTAACAACCCGTTCTTTGTATCGCTGAAAGATGGCGCGCAGAAAGAGGCGGATAAACTTGGCTATAACCTGGTGGTGCTGGACTCCCAGAACAACCCGGCGAAAGAGCTGGCGAACGTGCAGGACTTAACTGTTCGCGGCACAAAAATTCTGCTGATTAACCCGACCGACTCCGACGCAGTGGGTAATGCTGTGAAGATGGCTAACCAGGCGAACATCCCGGTTATCACTCTTGACCGCCAGGCAACGAAAGGTGAAGTGGTGAGCCACATTGCTTCTGATAACGTACTGGGCGGCAAAATCGCTGGTGATTACATCGCGAAGAAAGCGGGTGAAGGTGCCAAAGTTATCGAGCTGCAAGGCATTGCTGGTACATCCGCAGCCCGTGAACGTGGCGAAGGCTTCCAGCAGGCCGTTGCTGCTCACAAGTTTAATGTTCTTGCCAGCCAGCCAGCAGATTTTGATCGCACTAAAGGTTTGAACGTAATGCAGAACCTGTTGACCGCTCATCCGGATGTTCAGGCTGTATTCGCGCAGAATGATGAAATGGCGCTGGGCGCGCTGCGCGCACTGCAAACTGCCGGTAAATCGGATGTGATGGTCGTCGGATTTGACGGTACACCGGATGGCGAAAAAGCGGTGAATGATGGCAAACTAGCAGCGACTATCGCTCAGCTACCCGATCAGATTGGCGCGAAAGGCGTCGAAACCGCAGATAAAGTGCTGAAAGGCGAGAAAGTTCAGGCTAAGTATCCGGTTGATCTGAAACTGGTTGTTAAGCAGTAGTTTTAATCAGGTTGTATGACCTGATGGTGACATAAATACGTCATCGACAGATGAACGTGTAATATAAAGAAAAGCAGGGCACGCGCCACCCTAACACGGTGGCGCATTTTATGGACATCCCGAATATGCAAAACGCAGGCAGCCTCGTTGTTCTTGGCAGCATTAATGCTGACCACATTCTTAATCTTCAATCTTTTCCTACTCCAGGCGAAACCGTAACCGGTAACCACTATCAGGTTGCATTTGGCGGCAAAGGCGCGAATCAGGCTGTGGCTGCTGGGCGTAGCGGTGCGAATATCGCGTTTATTGCCTGTACGGGTGATGACAGCATTGGTGAGAGCGTTCGCCAGCAGCTCGCCACTGATAACATTGATATTACTCCGGTCAGCGTGATCAAAGGCGAATCAACAGGTGTGGCGCTGATTTTTGTTAATGGCGAAGGTGAGAATGTCATCGGTATTCATGCCGGCGCTAATGCTGCCCTTTCCCCGGCGCTGGTGGAAGCGCAACGTGAGCGTATTGCCAACGCGTCAGCATTATTAATGCAGCTGGAATCACCACTCGAAAGTGTGATGGCAGCGGCGAAAATCGCCCATCAAAATAAGACTATCGTTGCGCTTAACCCGGCTCCGGCTCGCGAACTTCCTGACGAACTGCTGGCGCTGGTGGACATTATTACGCCAAACGAAACGGAAGCAGAAAAGCTCACCGGTATTCGTGTTGAAAATGATGAAGATGCAGCGAAGGCGGCGCAGGTACTGCATGAAAAAGGTATCCGTACTGTACTGATTACTTTAGGAAGTCGTGGTGTATGGGCTAGCGTGAATGGTGAAGGTCAGCGCGTTCCTGGATTCCGGGTGCAGGCTGTCGATACCATTGCTGCCGGAGATACCTTTAACGGCGCGTTAATCACGGCGTTGCTGGAAGAAAAACCATTGCCAGAGGCGATTCGGTTTGCCCATGCTGCCGCTGCGATTGCCGTAACACGTAAAGGCGCACAACCTTCCGTACCGTGGCGTGAAGAGATCGACGCATTTTTAGACAGGCAGAGGTGACGCTTGGCTACAATGAAAGATGTTGCCCGCCTGGCGGGCGTTTCTACCTCAACAGTTTCTCACGTTATCAATAAAGATCGCTTCGTCAGTGAAGCGATTACCGCCAAAGTTGAAGCGGCGATTAAAGAACTCAATTACGCGCCATCAGCCCTGGCGCGTAGCCTCAAACTCAATCAAACACATACCATTGGCATGTTGATCACTGCCAGTACCAATCCTTTCTATTCAGAACTGGTGCGTGGCGTTGAACGCAGCTGCTTCGAACGCGGTTATAGTCTCGTCCTTTGCAATACCGAAGGCGATGAACAGCGGATGAATCGCAATCTGGAAACGCTGATGCAAAAACGCGTTGATGGTTTGCTGTTACTGTGCACCGAAACGCATCAACCTTCGCGTGAAATCATGCAACGTTATCCGACAGTGCCTACTGTGATGATGGACTGGGCTCCGTTCGATGGCGACAGCGATCTTATTCAGGATAACTCGTTGCTGGGCGGAGACTTAGCAACGCAATATCTGATCGATAAAGGTCATACCCGTATCGCCTGTATTACCGGTCCGCTGGATAAAACTCCGGCGCGCCTGCGGTTGGAAGGTTATCGGGCGGCGATGAAACGTGCGGGTCTCAACATTCCTGATGGCTATGAAGTCACTGGTGATTTTGAATTTAACGGCGGGTTTGACGCCATGCGCCAACTGTTATCACATCCGCTGCGTCCTCAGGCCGTCTTTACCGGAAATGACGCTATGGCTGTTGGCGTTTACCAGGCGTTATATCAGGCAGAGTTACAGGTTCCGCAGGATATCGCGGTGATTGGCTATGACGATATCGAACTGGCAAGCTTTATGACGCCACCATTAACCACTATCCACCAACCGAAAGATGAACTGGGGGAGCTGGCGATTGATGTACTCATCCATCGGATAACCCAGCCGACCCTTCAGCAACAACGATTACAACTTACTCCGATTCTGATGGAACGCGGTTCGGCTTAGATTTACGCTGTCTTTTGATCAAATTATTACCATCGGTTGTTTTCAGAAGCATGAACATTGCTGCTGAAGCAACAGTAATAATGCCCATCGTGATAAACGTATAGTGGAATTGTTCGACAGTCGTTGTGCCTTCCATCCCTTCATAAACGCGAAGGACGGCCGCACTTACAGCAACGCCTAAACTAATCGACAGTTGCTGCGTGACCGCCAGAACACTGTTACCGCTGCTGGCGTTGTCATCGGTCAGATCGGCAAGTGTGATGGTATTCATCGCGGTAAATTGCGTCGACATAGCCATCCCTAATATAAACAACGGCAAGATCAGCATCCATATCGCCATTGCCGGTGATTGCAAAGAGAACTGAGCGATCATTAGCCCAATAATCACCGTGATCCCCACTAACGTATGGCGATAGCCCAGACGACGTAAGACTTGGGTAACCATCGATTTTGCAATAATGGAACCTAACGCTGTCGGTGCCATCATACAGCCGGCAATAAACGCCTGATAACCAAATCCTACCTGTAACATCAATGGCATAAGGAACGGTACACAACCGGTCCCCAGACGGGTTGCAATATTGCCTACGATACCGATTGAGAAAGTGCGGGTTTTAAATAAATCTAATGAAATTAATGGGTTTGGCGTGTGTCGCGCATGGAGAATATAGAGAAGCAGTAACCCGATGCTGGTGACAATTACCGTCAAGGCAATCCAGCTGGCGACAATCTTTTCCCCGAATAGCTCTATTCCGCTTGAGAAGAGAACAAGGCTGAGGCCAAACAGCAAAAAGCCAGTGATATCGAATCTGCGTCGTGCGGTGGTGAAATTGGGCATATGTTTGCGCGCGTAAAGAAGGCCCGCAATACCTATGGGGATATTGATTAAAAATATCCAGTGCCAGGTTGCCCAGGTGACCAGCACGCCGCCAAGAACGGGGCCTAAAATTGGCCCCACCAGACCCGGCATGGCGACAAAATTCAATACTGGAAGAAGTTCATTACGAGGATAAGCGCGCAGTAAGGCCAGCCGAGCAACAGGCATCATCATTGCGCCGCCTATCCCCTGAATAACCCGGAAGACAACCAGCTGTGGTAGCGAATTAGAAAGTGCGCAGGCCAGAGAACCCAATGTGAACAGACTCACGGCAAGGGTAAAAATGCGACGCGTACCGAAGCGATCGGCTAGCCATCCGCTTACCGGAATAAGCATCGCCACCGTCAGCGTATAACTGATGATGGCTGATTGCATCGCGAGAGGAGAACGATTAAGGCTATGAGCGATTGCGGGTAAGGCGGTATTCAGAATAGTGGCATCAAGTGCCTGCATGAAGAAGGCCATCGCCGCGATCCACGGCAAACCCGCCATACTGCGCTTCTTTTTATCGCTCATTCAATGTCCTGTTATCGGGTTGTCACTTATCAGGTGAGCGTAGCAGCGCCTGACAAGCTTTAAATGCCGCGTCGCCATCGCTTTGGACAATCGCATCGACAATCGCCTGGTGCAGATCCAGCTTTATCACTGTGTCGCTGGTAATTGACGTGAAGTAAGTGTGATAAACCGAATGGAATAGCGAGGCGAATGAGGTCAAAAACGGATTGGCGCTCATTTCATAGATATGCTCATGCCAGGCCATATCGACTTCGATCCAGCGTTCACGGCGAAAGTTCTCTTTTAATGCCGCCATTTCGGCCATTAACGTATTGAGATGCGCCTTCTGTTCCGCGGTGCCAACCGTTGCAGCCAGTAGGCAAGCTTGCGGCTCCAGACAGATACGCATAACCAGAAAGTGATCGATGACCTGATGAAAGTTCTCTTCTGTCATCCACCAGGTAAGCAATTCCTGATCAAGAAAATTCCAGTTTGATTGTGGCATGACCCGGGTACCAATTCGCGGTCGCGGTAAAACCATCCCTTTTGCCGTTAACGTTTTGACCGCTTCGCGTACCGCTGTACGACTCACTCCAAATTGCTCGCCCAGCTCAATCTCACCAGGCAAAATGGTGCCGGGTTCATATTCACCTTTTAAGATGCGTTGCGCCAGCTTCTCAGCCAGAACATACGAAAGGTTTTTCTGTGCAGCTAACTGTTGTGCGCTTAAAGGCATTACTAATCTTCCTTTTTCTTTTTATTCCTCCTTAGTATGCCACCAGGAAGTGTGATTACGGTTGCAAAAACGGCAAATTGCTTGTTTTATGGCACATTAACGGGGCTTTTGCTGAAAAAATGCGCGGTCAGAAAATTATTTTAAATTTCCTCTTGTCAGGCCGGAATAACTCCCTATAATGCGCCACCACTGACACGGAACAACGGCAAACACGCCGCCGGGTCAGCGGGATTCTCCTGAGAATTCCGGCAGAGAAAGCAAAAATAAATGCTTGACTCTGTAGCGGGAAAGCGTATTATGCACACCCCGCGCCGCTGAGAAAAAGCGAAGCGGCACTGCTCTTTAACAATTTATCAGACAATCTGTGTGGGCACTCGAAGATACGGATTCTTAACGTCGCAAGACGATAAATGAATACCAAGTCTCAAGAGTGAACACGTAATTCATTACGAAGTTTAATTCTTTGAGCATCAAACTTTTAAATTGAAGAGTTTGATCATGGCTCAGATTGAACGCTGGCGGCAGGCCTAACACATGCAAGTCGAACGGTAACAGGAAGAAGCTTGCTTCTTTGCTGACGAGTGGCGGACGGGTGAGTAATGTCTGGGAAACTGCCTGATGGAGGGGGATAACTACTGGAAACGGTAGCTAATACCGCATAACGTCGCAAGACCAAAGAGGGGGACCTTCGGGCCTCTTGCCATCGGATGTGCCCAGATGGGATTAGCTTGTTGGTGGGGTAACGGCTCACCAAGGCGACGATCCCTAGCTGGTCTGAGAGGATGACCAGCCACACTGGAACTGAGACACGGTCCAGACTCCTACGGGAGGCAGCAGTGGGGAATATTGCACAATGGGCGCAAGCCTGATGCAGCCATGCCGCGTGTATGAAGAAGGCCTTCGGGTTGTAAAGTACTTTCAGCGGGGAGGAAGGGAGTAAAGCTAATACCTTTGCTCATTGACGTTACCCGCAGAAGAAGCACCGGCTAACTCCGTGCCAGCAGCCGCGGTAATACGGAGGGTGCAAGCGTTAATCGGAATTACTGGGCGTAAAGCGCACGCAGGCGGTTTGTTAAGTCAGATGTGAAATCCCCGGGCTCAACCTGGGAACTGCATCTGATACTGGCAAGCTTGAGTTTCGTAGAGGGGGGTAGAATTCCAGGTGTAGCGGTGAAATGCGTAGAGATCTGGAGGAATACCGGTGGCGAAGGCGGCCCCCTGGACGAAGACTGACGCTCAGGTGCGAAAGCGTGGGGAGCAAACAGGATTAGATACCCTGGTAGTCCACGCCGTAAACGATGTCGACTTGGAGGTTGTGCCCTTGAGGCGTGGCTTCCGGAGCTAACGCGTTAAGTCGACCGCCTGGGGAGTACGGCCGCAAGGTTAAAACTCAAATGAATTGACGGGGGCCCGCACAAGCGGTGGAGCATGTGGTTTAATTCGATGCAACGCGAAGAACCTTACCTGGTCTTGACATCCACAGAACTTTCCAGAGATGGATTGGTGCCTTCGGGAACTGTGAGACAGGTGCTGCATGGCTGTCGTCAGCTCGTGTTGTGAAATGTTGGGTTAAGTCCCGCAACGAGCGCAACCCTTATCCTTTGTTGCCAGCGGTCCGGCCGGGAACTCAAAGGAGACTGCCAGTGATAAACTGGAGGAAGGTGGGGATGACGTCAAGTCATCATGGCCCTTACGACCAGGGCTACACACGTGCTACAATGGCGCATACAAAGAGAAGCGACCTCGCGAGAGCAAGCGGACCTCATAAAGTGCGTCGTAGTCCGGATTGGAGTCTGCAACTCGACTCCATGAAGTCGGAATCGCTAGTAATCGTGGATCAGAATGCCACGGTGAATACGTTCCCGGGCCTTGTACACACCGCCCGTCACACCATGGGAGTGGGTTGCAAAAGAAGTAGGTAGCTTAACCTTCGGGAGGGCGCTTACCACTTTGTGATTCATGACTGGGGTGAAGTCGTAACAAGGTAACCGTAGGGGAACCTGCGGTTGGATCACCTCCTTACCTTAAAGAAGCGTTCTTTGTAGTGCTCACACAGATTGTCTGATAGAAAGTGAAAAGCAAGGCGTCTTGCGAAGCAGACTGATACGTCCCCTTCGTCTAGAGGCCCAGGACACCGCCCTTTCACGGCGGTAACAGGGGTTCGAATCCCCTAGGGGACGCCACTTGCTGGTTTGTGAGTGAAAGTCGCCGACCTCAATATCTCAAAACAGACTGTTAAGTCTTGTTTGAGATATTTGCTCTTTAAAAATCTGGATCAAGCTGAAAATTGAAACACTGAACAACGAAAGTTGTTCGTGAGTCTCTCAAATTTTCGCAACACGATGATGGATCGCAAGAAACATCTTCGGGTTGTGAGGTTAAGCGACTAAGCGTACACGGTGGATGCCCTGGCAGTCAGAGGCGATGAAGGACGTGCTAATCTGCGATAAGCGTCGGTAAGGTGATATGAACCGTTATAACCGGCGATTTCCGAATGGGGAAACCCAGTGTGATTCGTCACACTATCATTAACTGAATCCATAGGTTAATGAGGCGAACCGGGGGAACTGAAACATCTAAGTACCCCGAGGAAAAGAAATCAACCGAGATTCCCCCAGTAGCGGCGAGCGAACGGGGAGCAGCCCAGAGCCTGAATCAGTGTGTGTGTTAGTGGAAGCGTCTGGAAAGGCGCGCGATACAGGGTGACAGCCCCGTACACAAAAATGCACATGCTGTGAGCTCGATGAGTAGGGCGGGACACGTGGTATCCTGTCTGAATATGGGGGGACCATCCTCCAAGGCTAAATACTCCTGACTGACCGATAGTGAACCAGTACCGTGAGGGAAAGGCGAAAAGAACCCCGGCGAGGGGAGTGAAAAAGAACCTGAAACCGTGTACGTACAAGCAGTGGGAGCACGCTTAGGCGTGTGACTGCGTACCTTTTGTATAATGGGTCAGCGACTTATATTCTGTAGCAAGGTTAACCGAATAGGGGAGCCGAAGGGAAACCGAGTCTTAACTGGGCGTTAAGTTGCAGGGTATAGACCCGAAACCCGGTGATCTAGCCATGGGCAGGTTGAAGGTTGGGTAACACTAACTGGAGGACCGAACCGACTAATGTTGAAAAATTAGCGGATGACTTGTGGCTGGGGGTGAAAGGCCAATCAAACCGGGAGATAGCTGGTTCTCCCCGAAAGCTATTTAGGTAGCGCCTCGTGAATTCATCTCCGGGGGTAGAGCACTGTTTCGGCAAGGGGGTCATCCCGACTTACCAACCCGATGCAAACTGCGAATACCGGAGAATGTTATCACGGGAGACACACGGCGGGTGCTAACGTCCGTCGTGAAGAGGGAAACAACCCAGACCGCCAGCTAAGGTCCCAAAGTCATGGTTAAGTGGGAAACGATGTGGGAAGGCCCAGACAGCCAGGATGTTGGCTTAGAAGCAGCCATCATTTAAAGAAAGCGTAATAGCTCACTGGTCGAGTCGGCCTGCGCGGAAGATGTAACGGGGCTAAACCATGCACCGAAGCTGCGGCAGCGACGCTTATGCGTTGTTGGGTAGGGGAGCGTTCTGTAAGCCTGTGAAGGTGTGCTGTGAGGCATGCTGGAGGTATCAGAAGTGCGAATGCTGACATAAGTAACGATAAAGCGGGTGAAAAGCCCGCTCGCCGGAAGACCAAGGGTTCCTGTCCAACGTTAATCGGGGCAGGGTGAGTCGACCCCTAAGGCGAGGCCGAAAGGCGTAGTCGATGGGAAACAGGTTAATATTCCTGTACTTGGTGTTACTGCGAAGGGGGGACGGAGAAGGCTATGTTGGCCGGGCGACGGTTGTCCCGGTTTAAGCGTGTAGGCTGGTTTTCCAGGCAAATCCGGAAAATCAAGGCTGAGGCGTGATGACGAGGCACTACGGTGCTGAAGCAACAAATGCCCTGCTTCCAGGAAAAGCCTCTAAGCATCAGGTAACATCAAATCGTACCCCAAACCGACACAGGTGGTCAGGTAGAGAATACCAAGGCGCTTGAGAGAACTCGGGTGAAGGAACTAGGCAAAATGGTGCCGTAACTTCGGGAGAAGGCACGCTGATATGTAGGTGAAGTCCCTCGCGGATGGAGCTGAAATCAGTCGAAGATACCAGCTGGCTGCAACTGTTTATTAAAAACACAGCACTGTGCAAACACGAAAGTGGACGTATACGGTGTGACGCCTGCCCGGTGCCGGAAGGTTAATTGATGGGGTCAGCGCAAGCGAAGCTCTTGATCGAAGCCCCGGTAAACGGCGGCCGTAACTATAACGGTCCTAAGGTAGCGAAATTCCTTGTCGGGTAAGTTCCGACCTGCACGAATGGCGTAATGATGGCCAGGCTGTCTCCACCCGAGACTCAGTGAAATTGAACTCGCTGTGAAGATGCAGTGTACCCGCGGCAAGACGGAAAGACCCCGTGAACCTTTACTATAGCTTGACACTGAACATTGAGCCTTGATGTGTAGGATAGGTGGGAGGCTTTGAAGTGTGGACGCCAGTCTGCATGGAGCCGACCTTGAAATACCACCCTTTAATGTTTGATGTTCTAACGTTGACCCGTGATCCGGGTTGCGGACAGTGTCTGGTGGGTAGTTTGACTGGGGCGGTCTCCTCCTAAAGAGTAACGGAGGAGCACGAAGGTTGGCTAATCCTGGTCGGACATCAGGAGGTTAGTGCAATGGCATAAGCCAGCTTGACTGCGAGCGTGACGGCGCGAGCAGGTGCGAAAGCAGGTCATAGTGATCCGGTGGTTCTGAATGGAAGGGCCATCGCTCAACGGATAAAAGGTACTCCGGGGATAACAGGCTGATACCGCCCAAGAGTTCATATCGACGGCGGTGTTTGGCACCTCGATGTCGGCTCATCACATCCTGGGGCTGAAGTAGGTCCCAAGGGTATGGCTGTTCGCCATTTAAAGTGGTACGCGAGCTGGGTTTAGAACGTCGTGAGACAGTTCGGTCCCTATCTGCCGTGGGCGCTGGAGAATTGAGGGGGGCTGCTCCTAGTACGAGAGGACCGGAGTGGACGCATCACTGGTGTTCGGGTTGTCATGCCAATGGCACTGCCCGGTAGCTAAATGCGGAAGAGATAAGTGCTGAAAGCATCTAAGCACGAAACTTGCCCCGAGATGAGTTCTCCCTGACCCTTTAAGGGTCCTGAAGGAACGTTGAAGACGACGACGTTGATAGGCCGGGTGTGTAAGCGCAGCGATGCGTTGAGCTAACCGGTACTAATGAACCGTGAGGCTTAACCTTACAACGCCAAAGGTGTTTTGGCGGATTGAGAGAAGATTTTCAGCCTGATACAGATTAAATCAGAACGCAGAAGCGGTCTGATAAAACAGAATTTGCCTGGCGGCAGTAGCGCGGTGGTCCCACCTGACCCCATGCCGAACTCAGAAGTGAAACGCCGTAGCGCCGATGGTAGTGTGGGGTCTCCCCATGCGAGAGTAGGGAACTGCCAGGCATCAAATCAAGCGAAAGGCCATCCGTCAGGATGGCCTTTTTGCGTTTGTTTGCTGAAAAACGGCAGGCCGGGCAAGGCGAAGCCGCCACCCGGCAGATCTCAGACTGCACACCACGCCAAAATAAACGCTGCAATCCCCTCCACATTATTCAAATCCAGAACCGGTACTTCCAGCGACAACGCAACGTCACTGGCCACGGCAATCACATGCTCATCCAGCATTAGTTCGCTAACATCATGCCCGGCGCCGTTTCTGAACAGCAAGATCTTAGGCACGGCCTCATGCTTAAACCCCTCAACCAGCACCAGATCCAGCGTGGAGTGATCCATCCGGCTGACAAGATAAGCGAGATCCAGCGGTGCTTCATCCGGTGTTTCTGTCATTAACGCCCAGCGCTGGTTACTCGCCACCATCGTTTGTGCAGCGCCAGCCTTACGCAGCTCATAGCTATCTTTCCCGGGCTTATCGACATCCATATTATGGTGCGTATGCTTAATCAATCCGGGACGAATGCCTTTGGCGCAAAGTGCAGGTATTAGTTTTTTTAGCAGCGTAGTCTTCCCGGTGCCACTCCAGGCAGAGATCGCTAATACGGGTATCATTTCTTCTCCTGCATTATCTGCAAATCTTCCGTCGTGTTTACATTCACAAACGCCGATTTCATGTCGCTGAAATCAACGGAATGCCCTCCGGACTGACGCATAAATACCATAACGCGTCGCTCTCCTGCGGCCAGGTAATCTTCCAGCGCGGATATTAACGAGCGATTAATCAATGCGATCGTTGGATGGTCGCGTTCACCGTCGTGTACCCAGACGACGGGAGCACCACCGCGCCGCTGCACCAGACGTTCAACCAGGCAGGACGGGATGAAGGGCGTATCACATGAACAAAAGAGAAACCACTCTCCATGCGACTGCTGCATAACGGAAAGCATTCCCGCCAGCGGACCGGGGTAGTCCACCAGGTTATCCTGATAAACCGGATACCCGCTGCGCTGATAAATATCAACATGTCGGTTAGCGCTGATCGCCATCGAGGACACCTGATCTGCAAGCGTATCAGCAACATGCTGCCATAATGGTGTGTTGTTCAGGAGCTGAAGCCCCTTATCCTTTCCGCCCATTCGCGTTGCCCTGCCCCCGGCCAGAACAACTCCGATGATTTCCTGGCATCTGATTCACCGATATCGCCTCTTTTATTGTGGGATTGACCCTGCTAACGTGTCTGTCTCAAGAGTAAGGAGCATCACTATGAAATGTAAACGTCTGAATGAAGTTATTGAACTCCTCCAGCCAGCCTGGCAAAAAGAGCCAGACCTTAACCTGCTGCAATTTTTGCAGAAACTGGCGAAAGAGTCAGGTTTTGACGGCGAACTGGCGGATTTGACGGATGACATTCTGATCTATCACCTGAAAATGCGTGATTCCGCGAAAGATGCGGTGATCCCGGGTTTGCAGAAAGATTATGAAGAAGACTTCAAAACGGCGCTGTTACGCGCTCGCGGCGTAATTAAAGAGTAAAAGCTTGTAAGCGGCGCCACCAAAATCATCGTGAAATGATATCCTTCGTCATTCGTAATGTTTTCCGGATGATGGGATGAATAACAGCGCTTTTACTTTCCAGACACTACACCCGGATACCATCATGGACGCTCTGTTTGAGCATGGGATCCGGGTGGATTCCGGTCTTACCCCGCTTAACAGCTATGAAAACCGTGTCTATCAATTTCAGGACGAAGATCGTCGACGTTTTGTCGTCAAATTTTATCGCCCTGAACGTTGGACAGCCGATCAAATCCTCGAAGAACATCAATTTGCGTTGCAGCTGGTAAATGATGAAGTTCCGGTCGCAGCACCTGTGGCCTTTAACGGTCAGACTTTATTGAATCATCAGGGATTTTATTTCGCTGTTTTTCCAAGCGTCGGTGGTCGCCAGTTCGAAGCTGATAATATCGATCAGATGGAAGCGGTTGGGCGTTATTTAGGGCGTATGCACCAGACGGGGCGCAAACAGCTTTTATCCATCGCCCGACCATCGGTTTGAACGAATATCTCATTGAGCCACGCAAGCTGTTTGAGGACGCTACACTGATACCTTCCGGGTTGAAAGCGGCATTCCTGAAAGCGACAGATGAGCTGATTGCCGCCGTTACAGCACACTGGCGGGAAGATTTCACCGTTCTGCGGCTACATGGAGACTGCCACGCCGGGAATATTCTCTGGCGCGATGGTCCAATGTTTGTTGATCTGGATGATGCACGTAATGGTCCAGCCGTTCAGGATTTGTGGATGTTGCTCAATGGCGATAAAGCCGAGCAGCGGATGCAACTGGAAACTATTATTGAAGCTTATGAAGAATTTAGCGAGTTCGACACCGCTGAAATCGGACTGATTGAACCTTTACGCGCCATGCGTTTGGTTTATTATCTTGCCTGGCTAATGCGGCGTTGGGCTGATCCCGCGTTCCCGAAAAATTTCCCGTGGTTAACCGGGGAAGATTACTGGCTGCGACAGACGGCGACTTTTATAGAACAGGCAAAAGTTCTACAAGAACCCCCTTTGCAATTAACACCTATGTATTAATCGGAGAGAGTAGATCATGAAAAAGATTTGGCTGGCGCTGGCTGGTTTAGTTTTAGCGTTTAGCGCATCGGCGGCGCAGTATGAAGATGGTAAACAGTACACTACCCTGGAAAAACCGGTAGCTGGCGCGCCGCAAGTGCTGGAGTTTTTCTCTTTCTTCTGCCCGCACTGCTATCAGTTTGAAGAAGTTCTGCATATTTCTGATAATGTGAAGAAAAAACTGCCGGAAGGCGTGAAGATGACTAAATACCACGTCAACTTCATGGGTGGTGACCTGGGCAAAGATCTGACTCAGGCATGGGCTGTGGCGATGGCGCTGGGCGTGGAAGACAAAGTGACTGTTCCGCTGTTTGAAGGCGTACAGAAAACCCAGACCATTCGTTCTGCTTCTGATATCCGCGATGTATTTATCAACGCAGGTATTAAAGGTGAAGAGTACGACGCGGCGTGGAACAGCTTCGTGGTGAAATCTCTGGTCGCTCAGCAGGAAAAAGCTGCAGCTGACGTGCAATTGCGTGGCGTTCCGGCGATGTTTGTTAACGGTAAATATCAGCTGAATCCGCAGGGTATGGATACCAGCAATATGGATGTTTTTGTTCAGCAGTATGCTGATACAGTGAAATATCTGGTTGAGAAAAAGTAACAAACATAAAGAAAAACGCCGGTCACTGACCGGCGTTTTTGTATGAAGATTTAATCTTAGCTATCTGCTCGTCTTTCTCTTTCCAGAGTGTATTAAGCCAAAGCTGGAAACGACGTTTGAAGTTTTTATCGTTGACATAATCCCCGTGCAGTTCAGTGTTGACGGGCATCAGATCAACGCGGACAACGATACGCGTCAGCCTGCCGCTGAGCATATCGTAGAACGGCGTCCTGTCATTTTCCGGATAGCAGAGCGTTACGTTCAACAATTTATCGAACTGCTCACCCAGCACGTTGAGCGCCATTGCGATGCCCGCAGCCTTTGGCGGCAACAGGTTCCGATAAGGAGAACGAGTCTGCTGGCGCTTCTCTTCGGTAAAGCGTGATCCTTCGACGAAGTTAACAATGGTGGTGGGATGCGCGCGAAACTTCTCGCAAGAACGGCGCGTGGTTTCCACGTCCTTACCGCGGCGTTCCGGATGACGAATTAAATAGCTGCGTGAATAGCGTTTCATAAACGGCATATCCAGCGCCCAGCAGGCCAGTCCAATGAAAGGCACCCAGGCCAGCTGCTGTTTCAGAAAGTATTTGTTCATCGGAATGTGTTTGCGAAACAGTACGCACAATACAACGATGTCGGCCCAGCTGTGGTGATTGCAGATCAGCAGATACCAGTTCTTTTTGTTCAGCTTCTCCAGCCCCTGAACATCCCACTTCAGCCAGGGGTTCAGATGCAGCAGGATCGCCAGCCCTTCACACCAGCAGTACATCATAAAATTACAAAAAGCAGACACCGCGCGCCATACCGGAGGGACAGGCAGCAGAAGTTTAATTATTCCGGCAACGATGATTGGCACAGAACAGGCGATGGTAACCAGAATAGTTAAAATGACGCTTAACCATAATGTTATCGCTGCGAGTATTCTCGACATAATGAATTTATTCAGATAGTTAGCTGTAATTGAGCAGCCGGCTATCCGGTGCTGGGCGCCGATCTTATCAGAAATTCGCTCAGACCAGGGCGGTTTCACACCAGGAGGCTGCGGCTTTTCCTGCCAGGCAGCGAATTTTTGCATATAGACAGAGTGCTTAAGTCTTATATCCACATAGACTAAATAAACATCAGTGAAGCGCGATCTTAAGTGATATTATAGCAATGCTTTGATTTTATTAGATAAATAAGTTTTCAGTATCACTTTTATAAAGCTGTTATTCACCTGTATTAAAAATATGCACAAACTTATCCACAGTTTTGTTTTGCGAGCGATCTTCCCGATCGCAAAATCTTTTTCTGTATAAAGCGGTGAAAAACTCATGTTTTCATCCTGTCTGTGGCATCCTTTACCCATAATCTGATAAACAGGCACGGACATTATGGTTCAGATCCCCCAAAATCCACTTATCCTTGTAGATGGTTCATCTTATCTTTATCGCGCATATCACGCGTTTCCCCCGCTGACTAACAGCGCAGGCGAGCCGACCGGTGCGATGTATGGTGTCCTCAACATGCTGCGCAGTCTGATCATGCAATATAAACCGACGCATGCAGCGGTGGTCTTTGACGCCAAGGGAAAAACCTTTCGTGATGAACTGTTTGAACATTACAAATCACATCGCCCGCCAATGCCGGACGATCTGCGTGCACAAATCGAACCCTTGCACGCGATGGTTAAAGCGATGGGACTGCCGCTGCTGGCGGTTTCTGGCGTAGAAGCGGACGACGTTATCGGTACTCTGGCGCGCGAAGCCGAAAAAGCCGGGCGTCCGGTGCTGATCAGCACTGGCGATAAAGATATGGCGCAGCTGGTGACGCCAAATATTACGCTTATCAATACCATGACGAATACCATCCTCGGACCGGAAGAGGTGGTGAATAAGTACGGCGTGCCGCCAGAACTGATCATCGATTTCCTGGCGCTGATGGGTGACTCCTCTGATAACATTCCTGGCGTACCGGGCGTCGGTGAAAAAACCGCGCAGGCATTGCTGCAAGGTCTTGGCGGACTGGATACGCTGTATGCCGAGCCAGAAAAAATTGCTGGGTTGAGCTTCCGTGGCGCGAAAACAATGGCAGCGAAGCTCGAGCAAAACAAAGAAGTTGCTTATCTCTCATACCAGCTGGCGACGATTAAAACCGACGTTGAACTGGAGCTGACCTGTGAACAACTGGAAGTGCAGCAACCGGCAGCGGAAGAGTTGTTGGGGCTGTTCAAAAAGTATGAGTTCAAACGCTGGACTGCTGATGTCGAAGCGGGCAAATGGTTACAGGCCAAAGGGGCAAAACCAGCCGCGAAGCCACAGGAAACCAGTGTTGCAGACGAAGCACCAGAAGTGACGGCAACGGTGATTTCTTATGACAACTACGTCACCATCCTTGATGAAGAAACACTGAAAGCGTGGATTGCGAAGCTGGAAAAAGCGCCGGTATTTGCATTTGATACCGAAACCGACAGCCTTGATAACATCTCTGCTAACCTGGTCGGGCTTTCTTTTGCTATCGAGCCAGGCGTAGCGGCATATATTCCGGTTGCTCATGATTATCTTGATGCGCCCGATCAAATCTCTCGCGAGCGTGCACTCGAGTTGCTAAAACCGCTGCTGGAAGATGAAAAGGCGCTGAAGGTCGGGCAAAACCTGAAATACGATCGCGGTATTCTGGCGAACTACGGCATTGAACTGCGTGGGATTGCGTTTGATACCATGCTGGAGTCCTACATTCTCAATAGCGTTGCCGGGCGTCACGATATGGACAGCCTCGCGGAACGTTGGTTGAAGCACAAAACCATCACTTTTGAAGAGATTGCTGGTAAAGGCAAAAATCAACTGACCTTTAACCAGATTGCCCTCGAAGAAGCCGGACGTTACGCCGCCGAAGATGCAGATGTCACCTTGCAGTTGCATCTGAAAATGTGGCCGGATCTGCAAAAACACAAAGGGCCGTTGAACGTCTTCGAGAATATCGAAATGCCGCTGGTGCCGGTGCTTTCACGCATTGAACGTAACGGTGTGAAGATCGATCCGAAAGTGCTGCACAATCATTCTGAAGAGCTCACCCTTCGTCTGGCTGAGCTGGAAAAGAAAGCGCATGAAATTGCAGGTGAGGAATTTAACCTTTCTTCCACCAAGCAGTTACAAACCATTCTCTTTGAAAAACAGGGCATTAAACCGCTGAAGAAAACGCCGGGTGGCGCGCCGTCAACGTCGGAAGAGGTACTGGAAGAACTGGCGCTGGACTATCCGTTGCCAAAAGTGATTCTGGAGTATCGTGGTCTGGCGAAGCTGAAATCGACCTACACCGACAAGCTGCCGCTGATGATCAACCCGAAAACCGGGCGTGTGCATACCTCTTATCACCAGGCAGTAACTGCAACGGGACGTTTATCGTCAACCGATCCTAACCTGCAAAACATTCCGGTGCGTAACGAAGAAGGTCGTCGTATCCGCCAGGCGTTTATTGCGCCAGAGGATTATGTGATTGTCTCAGCGGACTACTCGCAGATTGAACTGCGCATTATGGCGCATCTTTCGCGTGACAAAGGCTTGCTGACCGCATTCGCGGAAGGAAAAGATATCCACCGGGCAACGGCGGCAGAAGTGTTTGGTTTGCCACTGGAAACCGTCACCAGCGAGCAACGCCGTAGCGCGAAAGCGATCAACTTTGGTCTGATTTATGGCATGAGTGCTTTCGGTCTGGCGCGGCAATTGAACATTCCACGTAAAGAAGCGCAGAAGTACATGGACCTTTACTTCGAACGCTACCCTGGCGTGCTGGAGTATATGGAACGCACCCGTGCTCAGGCGAAAGAGCAGGGCTACGTTGAAACGCTGGACGGACGCCGTCTGTATCTGCCGGATATCAAATCCAGCAATGGTGCTCGTCGTGCAGCGGCTGAACGTGCAGCCATTAATGCGCCAATGCAGGGAACCGCCGCCGACATTATCAAACGGGCGATGATTGCCGTTGATGCGTGGTTACAGGCTGAGCAACCGCGTGTACGTATGATCATGCAGGTACACGATGAACTGGTATTTGAAGTTCATAAAGATGATGTTGATGCCGTCGCGAAGCAGATTCATCAACTGATGGAAAACTGTACCCGTCTGGATGTGCCGTTGCTGGTGGAAGTGGGGAGTGGCGAAAACTGGGATCAGGCGCACTAAGATTCGCCTGAACATGCCCTTTTTTCGTAAGTAAGCAACATAAGCTGTCACGTTTTGTGATGGCTATTAGAAATTCCTATGCAACAACTGAAAAAAAATTACAAAAAGTGCTTTCTGAACTGAACAAAAAAGAGTAAAGTTAGTCGCGTAGGGTACAGAGGTAAGATGTTCTATCTTTCAGACCTTTTACTTCACGTAATCGGATTTGGCTGAATATTTTAGCCGCCCCAGTCAGTAATGACTGGGGCGTTTTTTATTGGGCGAAAGAAAAGATCCGTAATGCCTGATGCGCTATGTTTATCAGGCCAACGGTAGAATTGTAATCTATTGAATTTACGGGCCGGATACGCCACATCCGGCACAAGCATTAAGGCAAGAAAATTATTCGCCGTCCTGCGTTTCTTCTACAGGCTGCATCTCGCTAAACCAGGTATCCAGTTTCTGCCGCAGCTTGTCCACGCCTTGTTTCTTCAACGAAGAAAACGTTTCAACCTGCACATCACCGTTAAACGCCAGTACAGCTTCACGCACCATATTCAATTGCGCTTTACGTGCGCCGCTTGCCAGTTTGTCCGCTTTGGTCAGCAGCACCAGAACGGCGATATTGCTGTCTACCGCCCACTCAATCATCTGCTGATCCAAATCTTTCAGCGGATGGCGAATATCCATTAGCACCACCAGACCTTGCAGGCTCTGACGTTTTTCGAGGTATTCGCCGAGCGCACGCTGCCATTTGCGCTTCATCTCTTCCGGGACTTCCGCATAACCGTACCCAGGCAAGTCAACCAGACGCTTGCCGTCAGCCACTTCAAACAGGTTGATAAGCTGGGTGCGCCCTGGGGTTTTTGAGGTACGAGCCAGGCTTTTCTGGTTAGTCAGCGTGTTCAGCGCGCTGGATTTACCTGCGTTGGAACGGCCTGCAAAAGCCACTTCAATTCCGGTATCGGAAGGTAGGTGGCGAATATCAGGCGCACTCATCACAAAATGCGTCTGTTGATAATTCAAATTAGTCAAAGCGGTCGTCTCCGTCAGTCAAAGCTTTGTGGCGATTATACCTGAACCATAATAAAAGGCGGATTTTTCGGCGTGAGCGTTGTAAGTAAAAGCCATACGCTTTGTGAGACATTGCCGATAGTCTTTATGCGAAATAGCAGAGAAAATTCTACGATGCATGTCAAATAAGCTATATAAATCAGTGAATTGCTTTTATATAAAACTCTGAAAATGTGCAAATACTGATGGCGGTTGATTGTTTGTTTAAAGCAAAGGCGTAAAGTAGCACCCATAGAGCGAGGACGCTAACAGGAACAATGACTCAGGATGAGGGTCAGGAGCGCCAGGAGGCGAAGACAGAGGATTGTCAGGAAGACAAACGTCCGGAGACGTAATTAAACGGAAATGGAATCAACACGGATTGTTCTGGCTAATGGAAAAACAGGGTGTGTTGGCGGCCTGCAAGGATTGTAAGACCCGTTAAGGGTTATGAGTCAGGAAAAAAGGCGACAGATTACTCTGTCGCCTTTTTTCTTTGCTTGCTTTCTGTTAGATTCCGCCGCAAATCTATACTGAATAAAACGGCTAAAAGACGAACCATTATGAAACCATCTTCACCATCACGCAGCAAAGGTCATGCAAAAGCGCGTCGCAAAACGCGCGAAGAGCTGAATCAGGAAGCTCGTGACCGCAAGCGTCAGAAAAAACGTCGTGGTCATGCGCCGGGCAGCCGCGCAGCGGGCGGTAACACCACGTCAGGCAGCAAAGGCCAGAACGCA
This sequence comes from Enterobacter hormaechei, assembly GCA_042434945.1. GTDB lineage: Bacteria > Pseudomonadota > Gammaproteobacteria > Enterobacterales > Enterobacteriaceae > Escherichia > Escherichia hormaechei_A. The sequence continues at coordinate 4,199,948 of CP170191.1, read as the reverse complement.
CCAAAAGATCCACGTATTGGCAGTAAAACCCCTATTCCATTGGGCGTGACTGAAAAAGTCACCAAACAGCACAAACCGAAGAGTGAGAAACCTATGCTTTCACCGCAGGCGGAGTTGGAATTACTGGAAACGGATGAGCGTCTGGATGCGCTGCTGGAACGTCTGGAAGCAGGCGAAACCCTGAGTGCCGAAGAGCAATCCTGGGTGGATGCTAAACTGGATCGTATTGATGAGTTGATGCAGAAACTCGGCCTCTCTTATGACGATGACGAAGAAGAGGAAGAAGACGAGAAGCAAGAAGACATGATGCGTCTGCTGCGGGGCAACTAACGGATTGCCGCCATGGGCCTTCCCGTTCTGCTGATAACCCTTCCGGTTATATGTTATCTGGTGTGGTTATTCGTTAAACTACAGCGGTTGTCGCGGCGACAAAAGTGGCTGCGCAACCGGCTGATGACCCGAAACGGGCATCCGCCGGTACGCCGTAGCCGCCAGAGACGCCATCGGAAGGAGTGAGCATGTCTGTACAGCAAATCGACTGGGATCTGGCCCTGATCCAGAAATATAACTATTCCGGGCCACGATACACCTCGTACCCGACCGCGCTGGAGTTTTCAGAAGACTTCGGCGAACAGGCGTTTTTACAAGCCGTGGCGCGCTATCCTGAGCGTCCATTATCTCTCTACGTACATATCCCGTTCTGCCATAAGCTTTGTTACTTCTGCGGTTGCAATAAGATTGTTACTCGCCAGCAGCACAAGGCCGATCAGTATCTGGACGCGCTGGAGCAAGAAATCGTCCATCGTGCACCGCTGTTCGCCGGGCGTCACGTCAGCCAATTGCACTGGGGCGGCGGAACGCCGACGTATCTGAATAAAGCGCAAATCAGCCGCCTGATGAAGCTGCTGCGCGAAAACTTCCAGTTCAATGCCGATGCGGAGATTTCGATCGAAGTCGATCCGCGGGAAATCGAACTGGATGTACTCGATCATTTACGCGCCGAAGGCTTTAATCGCCTGAGCATGGGCGTGCAGGACTTCAACAAAGAAGTGCAACGTCTGGTTAACCGCGAGCAGGATGAAGAGTTCATCTTTGCACTGCTTAACCATGCGCGTGAGATTGGTTTTACCTCCACCAACATCGACCTGATTTACGGCCTGCCGAAACAGACGCCGGAGAGTTTCGCCTTTACCCTGAAACGTGTGGCGGAGCTGAACCCCGATCGTCTGAGTGTCTTTAACTACGCGCATCTGCCGACCATTTTTGCTGCTCAGCGCAAAATCAAAGATGCTGACCTGCCGAGTCCGCAGCAAAAACTCGATATCCTGCAGGAAACCATCGCCTTCCTGACGCAATCGGGCTATCAGTTTATCGGTATGGATCACTTTGCCCGTCCGGATGACGAGCTGGCGGTGGCCCAGCGTGAAGGCGTGCTGCATCGTAACTTCCAGGGCTACACCACTCAGGGCGATACCGATCTGCTGGGGATGGGCGTTTCCGCCATCAGCATGATTGGCGACTGCTACGCGCAGAACCAGAAAGAGTTGAAGCAGTACTATCAGCAAGTGGATGAACAAGGCAATGCGCTGTGGCGTGGTATTGCGCTAACGCGTGATGACTGTATTCGCCGCGATGTGATTAAGTCGCTCATCTGCAACTTCCGTCTGGATTACGCCCCTATTGAGAAACAGTGGGATTTGCACTTCGCTGATTACTTTGCGGAAGATCTCAAGCTGCTCGCCCCGTTAGCAAAAGATGGGCTGGTGGATGTGGATGAGAAGGGAATACAGGTGACGGCGAAAGGTCGCTTGCTGATCCGCAACATTTGCATGTGCTTTGATACCTATCTGCGCCAGAAAGCGCGGATGCAGCAGTTCTCTCGGGTGATTTAAATAGTGAATGGCGCTTCGTTTACAAAGTAGAAAACGAAAGCGCCATCAATGTGCTGAGAACAAGATTGCCTGATGCGCTGGGCAACAAAACCTGTTGAAATTATTGCTTTTGTAGGCCGGATAAGGCGTTTACGCCGCATCAGGCATCTGAGCGCCATCAATGTGCTGAGAACAAGATTGCCTGATGCGCTGGGCAACAAAACCTGTTGAAATTATTGCTTTTGTAGGCCGGATAAGGCGTTTACGCCGCATCAGGCATCTGAGCATGATGCCTGATGCGGCGCTGGTCGCGTCTTATCAGGCCTACGACTTTCTCCGCATCCGGCATAAACAACGAGCTTCAGCTAAACAGCCCAATCATCGCGGCACACAGCACGGCAGCAACGGCAGTTTGCGGTGTGTGGCTGTCAACTGCGCCACTCGATACCAGATTAATTATTGATTCCAGCATAATGACTCTCCCCGTTTTCCGGGCAAGATCATACTGAACTTATCGGAACAGTAAAGCGCAAAATACCAGCAATTTGCGCTCAATAATCAATCTTTACACACAAGCCGTGAATCACTCCATCCCCAGCTCTTTTAACTTACGCGTCAGAGTGTTGCGGCCCCAGCCGAGTAGCCGCGCCGCTTCCTGTTTATGCCCCTGCGTATGTCGCAACGCGGTCGTCAGTAACGTCCGCTCCAGCTCTGGCTGCGCTTCGGAAAGCAGATTTTGATGACCGGAACGTAGCGCTCTGTCTGCCCACTGCGCAAGAAGCGTCGCCCAACTGTCCGGTTGCATTTGCGAAGTACTCTCCGCAACCGTTGATTCAAACAGTTCGCCAGGCAAATCCTGAATCAACACTTCCTGTCCGGCAGCCATTACCGTTAGCCAGCGGCAGGTGTTTTCCAGCTGGCGCACGTTGCCTGGCCACGCCAGACGCGTCAACGCGGCTTCGGTTTCCGGATGCAGCAACTTCGCTTCTACGCCCAGTTCTCGCGCGGCAACCTGTAAAAAATGGCGCGCCAGGCGGGGAATATCTTCCCGACGCTCACGCAGCGGCGGCAGATGAACGCGGATAACGTTCAGGCGGTGGAACAGATCCTCACGGAACTTACCTTCCTGCACCCGCTGTTCGAGATTCTGGTGAGTGGCAGCGATAATCCGCACATCCACTTTCACCGGCGCATAGCCGCCAACGCGGTAAAACTGGCCGTCTGCCAGCACGCGCAGCAAACGCGTCTGCACATCCAGCGGCATATCGCCAATTTCATCGAGAAATAATGTACCGCCATCAGCCTGTTCAAAACGCCCCTGACGAATGGTATTCGCGCCGGTAAACGCGCCTTTCTCGTGACCAAACAGTTCTGATTCGATCAAATCCTTCGGGATAGCCGCCATATTCAGAGCGATAAATGGCGCTTTGGCTCGCGGACTGTGGCGATGCAGGGCATGAGCGACCAGTTCTTTACCGGTGCCGGATTCGCCGTTAATCAGCACGCTAATAGAAGAACGCGAAAGCCGACCGATAATACGGAACACGTCCTGCATGGCTGGCGCTTCGCCGATGATATCGGTCGTTGGGCCGTTAAGCTGAACATTACGCGGCTGCTGCTGTTCCTGGTAATGACTGATGGCGCGCTCAACCAGCGCCACGGCTTCGTCGATATCAAACGGTTTGGGCAGATAATCAAACGCCCCTTGTTGATAGGCGCTGACGGCAGCATCCAGATCGGAATGTGCGGTCATAATGATGACCGGAAGCATCGGATGGCGCTGTTTAATCTGCTTGAGCAGCGCCAGCCCGTCCATTCCCGGCATACGGATATCTGAAAGCAGCACATCCGGCGTTTTGCTCGCCAGCGCCTCCAGTACCTCCGCGCCGTTCTCAAATGTCGTACAGGTTAAACCCGCTCCAGCGAGCGCACGTTCAAGCACCCAACGGATGGAACTATCGTCATCGACTACCCAGACTATCCCTCGTTGCATAAACGTCACCTTTATTTCCTGATAGGCAGGTAAACCGAGAACTCGGTATGCCCTGGCCAACTGGTAAATTCAATTTTGCCTGAATGCTGATCAATCAAATTACGAGCGATGGATAAGCCAAGCCCGGTGCCACCTTCGCGGCCGCTGACCATCGGGTAAAACAGCGTATCCTGCAAATGAGGCGGAATGCCTGGCCCGTTATCTTCCACATCAATCCGCGCCGCCAGCCGGTAGCGTTCGCCGTGTAAGGTCAGTTGAAACGCGGTGCGGGTACGCAGAATGATTTCACCGCCTTCCGGCCCCAGCGCCTGTAGCGCATTGCGCACAATATTCAGCAAGACCTGTTCAATTTGATCCGGGTCGTGCGCCAGTTCTGGCAGGCTGGGGTCGTAATCACGAATCAACCGCACGTTGTCCGGCAGTTCCATCGACACCAGCGTTACCACGCGTTCAGCCACTTTGTGAATACTTTCGGTAACGCGCGTACCGGGCAGCTGCGGCCCCAACAGACGGTCGACCAGATTTCGCAGCCGGTCCGCCTGTTCGATAATCACTTTGGTATATTCGAGTAGTGATGGGTCAGGTAACGCTTTGCTGAGCAGCTGCGCCGCGCCACGTAAACCGCCAAGCGGATTTTTAATCTCATGTGCCAGGCCGCGCACTAAATCACGGGCAGCAACCTGCTGGGCGTGCTGTAGCTGTTCCTGACTTAAGCGGCGCTGGTTATCCATCGGAGCCATCTCCAGCAGGATCATGCCGTCCGGCATACGCTGGGCCGTCACAGAAAGGATATGCGAGCGCCCGTCGATGACCAGCGTCACTTCGTTATCGGTAAAACCTTGCCCCGCCTCCAGACTTTCTTGCATCAGCTCGATATTTAATGAGAAGTAGCTCAACAGTTCCGGTAACGGTGTACCAAACAATTTGCGGGAGCTTTGGGCGAGCAGTTGTTGCGCGGCGGGGTTGGCGTAATGGATCGCCAGGTTGTCATCGATTAACAAAATACTGTTAATCAGCGAGTTGAGGATCTGCCCAGCATCGGGCTGCGTGCCTGTTGCCATAAAGCAGTCTCCTGAACAGGTTGCACCATTTTAGTGCATTATAGCTTTTTACGGATAAAAAGCGCGAAGCATCAGAGAATTGACGGAGAAAAAAGCCCATGCAGAGATGGGCTACAGATAGCTGACAAACTTCACGTTGGAGAGCGACTCACCTGCTCCGGCCTACCACATCATCACCGTGTAGGCCGGATAAGACGCATTTGCGTCGCATCCGGCGTGATGTGCTTGCCACCGATCCCAGGCCTGCCAGAGACAGGCGAAAAGTTTCCACGGCAACTAAAACACTTAGACGCTGTAGTACAGCTCAAACTCTACCGGATGCGGAGTCATACGCACGCGGTCATCTTCTTCGCGACGCAGTGCGATGTACGCATCAATTGCTTCGTCAGTGAACACGCCACCGGCTTTCAGGAACTCGCGGTCCAGATCCAGTTCGTTCAGTGCTTCTTCCAGAGAGCCTGCAACCTGTGGGATCTCTTTCGCTTCTTCTGGCGGCAGGTCATACAGGTTTTTGTCCATGGCTTCGCCCGGATGGATCTTGTTCTTGATACCATCAAGACCGGCCATCAGCAGGGCAGCAAAGCACAGGTACGGGTTAGCTGCCGGATCCGGGAAACGTACTTCGATACGACGTGCTTTCGGAGAAGAAACCACCGGAATACGGATAGACGCAGAACGGTTACGCGCAGAGTAAGCCAGCATTACCGGTGCTTCATAGCCCGGGACCAGACGCTTATAAGAGTTGGTGGTCGGGTTTGCCAGGGCGTTAATCGCTTTAGCGTGTTTGATTACGCCGCCAATGTAGTACAGCGCCTGCTCAGACAGACCTGCGTATTTGTCGCCTGCGAACAGGTTAACGCCGTTTTTAGACAGAGACATGTGGCAGTGCATACCGGAGCCGTTATCACCGAACATCGGTTTTGGCATAAAGGTCGCGGTTTTACCGAAGCGGTGCGCTACGTTGTGCACAACATATTTGTAGATCTGAATTTCGTCAGCTTTTTTGGTCATGGTATTGAAGCGGGTAGCCACTTCGTTCTGACCAGCAGTCGCTACTTCGTGGTGATGGGCTTCAACCACCAGGCCCATCTGTTCCATCACCAGACACATTTCAGAACGAATATCCTGAGCAGAGTCTACCGGCGGAACCGGGAAGTAACCGCCTTTCACTGCCGGACGGTGACCTTTGTTACCACCTTCATATTGGGTGGAGGAGTTCCATGCGCCTTCGATATCGTCGATAGCAACGTGAGAACCGGAGATAGATGATCCGAAACGGATGTCATCGAACAGGAAGAATTCAGGTTCTGGCCCGAACAGTACGGTGTCGGCAATGCCAGTGGAACGCAGGTAATCTTCGGCGCGCTTCGCAATGGAGCGCGGGTCACGGTCATAGCCTTGCAGGGTGCCAGGTTCAAGGATGTCGCAACGGATAATCAGGGTGGAGTCGGCGAAGAACGGGTCAATCACTGCGGTGGATGCGTCTGGCATCAGCACCATGTCGGACTCGTTAATGCCTTTCCAGCCGCCAATCGAGGAGCCGTCAAACATTTTGCCTTCTTCGAAGAATTCAGCATTCACCTGATGAGCAGGGATAGTGACGTGCTGTTCTTTACCTTTAGTATCGGTGAAGCGCAAATCAACAAACTTCACTTCGTGCTCGTTCAGCATCGTCAGTACGTGTTCAGCGGACATACTTTAACTCTCCTGGATTGGTCATGGTCGTCGTGGTAACGAAATCTGCAATTATTTTGGCCGTGTCGCCGTAAAAAAGATAAAGCGAAATCTGTGCCAACTTTTAAATTGCCCCTAAAAGGCGTTATCATGCGCACCATCGTGCAAAAGGGCTGCACCACGATGTGAATGTTGCACCAATATAGTGCTTCAATGGAAACATTAAGCACCATGTTGGTGCAATGACCTTTGGATAACCCTTTTTATGCTCCGTGAAAGCGATCACAAAGGGACTCTGCAATACTTGTTTGCGGAGGATGTTTGTGATCCTGTTTTGTAGTGCGATTAATCCGTGTACAATAACGCGCTATTTCTAATGCCTGAGGCAAAGTTGTGATCGAAAAATTGCGTAATATCGCCATCATCGCGCACGTAGACCATGGTAAAACCACCCTGGTAGACAAGCTGCTCCAACAATCCGGTACGTTCGACTCTCGTGCCGAAACCCAAGAGCGCGTGATGGACTCCAACGATTTGGAGAAAGAGCGTGGGATTACCATCCTCGCGAAAAACACCGCTATCAAATGGAATGATTACCGTATCAACATCGTTGATACCCCGGGGCACGCCGACTTCGGTGGTGAAGTTGAACGTGTAATGTCCATGGTAGACTCAGTGCTGCTGGTGGTTGACGCATTTGACGGCCCGATGCCGCAAACGCGCTTCGTAACCAAAAAAGCGTTTGCTTACGGCCTGAAGCCGATTGTTGTTATCAACAAAGTTGACCGCCCTGGCGCGCGTCCTGATTGGGTTGTGGATCAGGTATTCGATCTGTTCGTTAACCTCGACGCGACCGACGAGCAGCTGGACTTCCCGATCGTTTACGCTTCTGCGCTGAACGGTATCGCGGGTCTGGACCACGAAGATATGGCGGAAGACATGACCCCGCTGTATCAGGCGATTGTTGATCACGTTCCTGCGCCGGACGTTGACCTTGACGGTCCGTTCCAGATGCAGATTTCTCAGCTCGATTACAACAGCTATGTTGGCGTTATCGGCATTGGCCGCATCAAGCGCGGTAAAGTGAAGCCGAACCAACAGGTCACTATCATCGATAGCGAAGGCAAAACCCGCAACGCGAAAGTCGGTAAAGTGCTGGGCCACCTCGGTCTGGAACGTATCGAAACCGATCTGGCGGAAGCTGGCGATATCGTGGCGATCACGGGCCTTGGCGAACTGAACATTTCTGACACCGTTTGCGACACGCAAAACGTTGAAGCGCTGCCGGCACTCTCCGTTGATGAGCCGACCGTTTCTATGTTCTTCTGCGTTAACACCTCGCCGTTCTGCGGTAAAGAAGGTAAGTTCGTAACGTCTCGTCAGATCCTGGATCGTCTGAACAAAGAACTGGTACACAACGTTGCGCTGCGCGTAGAAGAAACCGAAGACGCCGATGCGTTCCGCGTTTCTGGTCGTGGCGAACTGCACCTGTCTGTTCTGATCGAAAACATGCGTCGTGAAGGTTTCGAACTGGCGGTATCCCGTCCGAAAGTTATCTTCCGTGAAATCGACGGTCGTAAACAAGAGCCGTATGAAAACGTGACGCTGGACGTTGAAGAACAGCATCAGGGTTCTGTAATGCAGGCGCTGGGCGAACGTAAAGGCGACCTGAAAAACATGAATCCAGACGGTAAAGGCCGCGTACGTCTCGACTACGTGATCCCAAGCCGTGGTCTGATTGGCTTCCGTTCTGAGTTCATGACCATGACTTCCGGTACTGGTCTGCTGTACTCCACCTTCAGCCACTACGACGACGTACGTCCGGGTGAAGTGGGTCAGCGTCAGAACGGCGTACTGATCTCTAACGGTCAGGGTAAAGCGGTCGCGTTCGCGCTGTTCGGTCTGCAGGATCGCGGTAAGCTGTTCCTCGGTCACGGTGCAGAAGTTTACGAAGGTCAGATTATCGGTATTCATAGCCGCTCTAACGACCTGACTGTAAACTGCCTGACCGGTAAGAAACTGACCAACATGCGTGCTTCCGGTACTGACGAAGCCGTTGTTCTGGTTCCGCCTATCCGCATGACTCTGGAACAAGCTCTGGAGTTCATCGATGATGACGAACTGGTAGAAGTGACCCCGACCTCTATCCGTATTCGTAAACGTCACCTGACGGAAAACGATCGTAAACGTGCAATGCGCGGTGCGAAAGAAGAGTAATTCGGTTATGCCGTAGGCCGGGTAAGCGCATGCGCCACCCGGCAACGAAAAAGCCGCTGAGCGATCAGCGGCTTTTTTTATTAGAACGAATACCGCAACCCTAAACGGATCCGGTACTGCTCGCGGTTGTAATCATTCCATCGGTCCAGCCACTGTAGCTCAAGATACGGCAGCCAGTTTCTGTCGATCTTATAGCTGAATTTATTGGTAATTTCCCAGTGATGGTCTTTGCCATTTTTGCTGTGGTAATCATTCACCCGCTGGAAAAAGTGCGGCTCAAAGGTGTAGAAAAACGCATCCGTCACTTTGAAATTCCAGTAGTTGGCAAATTCATGTGTGTCGTTCTTATCCATCTGCCCGTTATAGTCCGGCGTATCGTAATTGTTATGGTTATAGCGATAGCGGAACGTCAGATTAAACCAGTCCGTAAATTTATAGTTAGTATCTAAATAAACCGCGCCACCTGATCCTGCGCTGCTGTCATTAATCAAGCCGCCGGGCTGGAAGGTCAGTTTGTCGGTCGGTTTGAAGAGTGGATACCACCCCTCAATTTCGTTATAGCTGTGCTTCAGTTCGTCCCATTTCCCCACGTTATAAGCGTTGGTGAACATCAGTCCCGCGCCCATATCGAAGTTATAGCCCGCACGCAGGATCACTTCGTGCAGCTCAGAGGCGGTGTTGTAGGCTTCGCGCGTTTCGACATAGGCCCCGGCAAAAACCGGGCAGGACACAGACGACACGATCAGTACGGTGATGATTCTTTTCATAATTTGTCCATGTATCAGGTACAGAAAGGCCTCCCTCCTGATAAACAGGAAGGACATACTGGCCGGATTTATTGTTATAAAGTGACTGCTGACGCTTTATTGTTGGTGGTTATCTCAGGGGTATTTGCTGTCTGTTTTTTCCGTTTTCCAATCTCCTCGATAATAAAGGCGAAGCGCGCTTCGTTGAGTTTATAAAACAGCCCCATGGTCACGGCGGCCACGATTGCCAGACCGCACGGCCAGAGGAAAATAAGCTGGCGCAACCCAAGCAGCGTGCCTGCGCTCTGTACGGCATGGGGAACATAGCCAATCTGGGTCAGCATGATACCGGGCAGAAAACCGGCGAGCGCGGCGGAGATTTTGCGCGAGAAGGTATAGCCGGTATACACCGACCCTTCGGCGCGGATCCCGGTTTTCCACTCGCCGTAATCAACCGTATCCGGCACCAGCGCCCAGTTCAGGCTGTTCACAAACGCCGTGCCGAAGAAGGCCATGCAGGAAAACAGCACGAACAGCAGGGAGCTGGTTCCCCAGAAGAAGTTCAGCACGTCGCCCACTGCCCATAGCGTCAGCCCGCCCAGATAGACCGGCTTCTTGCCAAAGCGCTTCACCGCGCCAGGCACCAGAAACACGCCAATCAGAATGCAACCCATGCTGAAAAAGCCCATCCACGACAGGAGATGCAGATCGTTCAGCACGTACTGGGTGTAATAGACCTGAATCGCCAGCTTGATGTTAAACGCGGCGAGGGTACACAGGTTGGCGATGCACAGCACCAGCAGCGGCGGATTGCGGAAAATCGCGCAGAACGATTTCAGAATGCCGGGCTTATGGTGATCGGGCGTAAGCTCGACGTAGCGCTCTTTCACCCCGCTGTAGCACCACCACATGCAGAACAGTCCCCCGGTGACGAACACCAGCGCGGCCACCAGATAGCCGAGTGAGGGCTGGCTGACGAACAGCGCCTGAATCGGCATAAAGCCGACAGTGCAGAGCAACAGTCCTACCGTTGCGCCGCCCTGACGCCACGCCGCAAGCTGCGCGCGCTCGTTCGGGTTTTTGGTGATGGCCGGAACCATTGCACCGTAGGCGCAGTTCATCAGGCTGTAGCAGAGGCCAAACATCATGAAGAGCACGGTGGCGAGGGCCGTTTTCACCGTCAGGCTAAAGTCGTTGGCCATAAACTGCGCCGTGGCCACCAGCGCCACCGGAACGGAGGCGTAGAGAATGAATGGCCGGAATTTGCCCCGCGCGCCGATATTACGCCGGGAGTCCAGCAGCACCCCGGTCAGCATGTCGGTAAACGCGGTAAAGAACTTGGCGACCAGAAAAATGATGCCGCCGTAGAACGCGGGCATGCCCAGCTCGTCCGTGTAAAACTTCAGCAGATACAGCGTGCCAATACACAGCATCAGGTTCGAGCCAAAATCACCCATCCCGTAGGCGCACTTCTCTCGCAGGCTCAATTTCAGGGTCAACGGATCAGTATTATGTGTCATGGTCGATCCTCAAAGCGCCCCGCAGGGCGCTCAATCACGTCATTTATGCCGTACGTTTGCGCAGCTCAATTTCTTCCACAATGCGGACATACATCTTCTCGTTCAGGCTGTAGAAGCAACCCATCGCCACAATGGTGACTACCGCCAGTGCGCTTGGGTAGATGAAGATCAACTGGCGTAACCCTTCAATGGTGTGGTCAGCCTGTGCGACGTTCGGCACATAGCCAATTTGCGTCAGCATCCAGCCGGGGAAGAAACCAGCCAGCGCCTGAGACACTTTGCGAAAGAAGGTAAAATCGGTGTAGACCGTTCCTTCCGAACGCACGCCGGTGCGCCACTCGCCGTACTCGACGGTGTCGGAAACCAGCGCCCAGTTCAGGCTGTTAACAAACGCTGAGCCAAAGAACGCCAGGCAGGAGAACGCCACGAAGCTGACCGAACCGCCGCCGAAGAAATAGTTGAGCAGATCGCCCAGCACCCAAATCAGCAGGCCGCCGATATAAACTTTCTTCTTGCCAAAACGTCTGACTGAGGCAGGCATCAGGAATACGCCGATGAAAATACAGCCCATGCTGAAAAATCCCATATACGACAACAGGATGGGATCGTTAAGCACGTACTGGGTGTAATAGACCTGGATGGCGAGCTTGACGTTAAACGCCCCTAAAGTGCAGAGGTTGGCAATGCACAGAATGAACAGCGGGCGGTTACCCGCAATTGCGCGGAAAGATTGCAGCAGGCCCGGCTTTTGCGCCGGATTAGCAGGCTGGGTTTCGACATAACGCTCTTTCACGCCCGAGTAGCAGATCCACATAAACAGCAGGCCAAACAGTGAAAACAGCGTGGCGGCGAAGATATAGCCAAGTTGCTGATTACCTTCGATAAGATTCATAACTGGCACGAATCCCACCGTGCACAGCAGCAGGCCCAGCGTAGCGCCGCCCTGACGCCATGCCGCCAGTGAGGCGCGTTCGTTGGGGTTTTTGGTGATAGCGGGAACCATTGCGCCGTAGGAGCAGTTCATCATGCTGAAAAACAGTCCGTAAAGCATAAACAGAATAGTGGCCATCACCGTTTTACCGGTGACATCAAACGGTGTGCCGACAAAGTTGGCGATCGCCAGTAAGGTGACCGGGAATGACGCATACAGAATAAAAGGACGGAACTTACCTTTTGGACCGATCTTGCGTCGGGAATCCAACATAATGCCGGTACCCATATCGGTAAACGCAGTAAAGAATTTTGAAATCAAAAAGATAATGCCGCCATAGGTGCCTGGCAGCCCCAGAACGTCGGTATAAAACTTCAAAAGATAAAGCGTACCGATATCCAGCAGGATGTTAGAGGCCAGGTCGCCAATACCGTAAGAGAGTTTCTCTTTAAAGGGCAGGCGTAAAGTTGCTGGATCTTCCGTTGTGATGTGACTCATCGATGTTCTCCCTTTGCCCATGAGTTTCCCCACGGGCGGATGTGATTAGATGCTTTTTAACGACGCGAACAGTGCCGCCCATTCGCTATCGGCGCGATAAAAGACCGGCGGCTTGCCGATGGGCGCATTAACGGTAACTTCCCCGCCCCGGAACGCTTCACCCGTCCAGGCGTGGACCCAGTTATCCTCCGGCAGATAGAGCGTCCAGTCGCTACGGCCTTCTTCATGCACCGGAGCGACCAGAATGTCGCGACCTAACAGGTACTGATATTTCAGGGTGTAAGTGTGCGCATCGTCTTCGTAATGCAGGAACAGCGGGCGCATAACCGGCAGGCCGGACTTCGCATTCAGCGCGACGGCCTCTTTCAGGTAAGGTTTCAGGGTGGTGAAGACGGTGGTCATACGGGCGAAATGGGCGATGGTTTCTGCGTCGCCGTCAAACTGCCAGTTGTCGCCAGGACGGTTACCTTCGTGGGTGCGCATCATCGGCGTGAAGGCGCTGAAATCGCACCAGCGCAGCAGCAGCTCTTTGCTGCGCTTCATCTCAAACAGGGTGGTGTAACCGCCAATGTCGCTGTGGTGCAGGCCATGTCCGGTCATTGCCAGCGACAGCGCCGCCGGGACAACCGACGCCAGGCCATCGTCGAGACTCCAGTCGACGTTCTGGTCGCCCGCCCACATCATGGTGGAGTATTTCTGGCTACCGGTAGAACCGGCGCGCATAAAGAAAAGGATCTCGCCGAGCTTGCCCGTTTCTTCAAGGGCTTCGTAGTTACACTTCGCCCACAGCGCAGGCCAGGCGTTATGCATAATTTCGGCACTGACGCCGTTATGCAGGTACGTGTCGGTGGGCAGATACTCGCCGAAGTCAGCCATCCAGCCGCCGCAGCCGAGTTCAATCATGTTCTTTTTGATCACTTCCTTGAACCAGGCGTAGGCTTCTGGATTAGTGAGATCGACAACGCCGCCGTAAAACTCGCCAAACTCCACCAGATAGTCACCGCCAGAGGCATCTTTTGCCAGATAGCCGTGTTGTGCCGCTTCTTCGCAGAGATCTTTATCGCTGGCAACATACGGGTTGATATAGGCCAGGAACTGCACGCCCTCCTGATTCCACTGCTTAATGCGTGAATCCAGTTGCGGGTAGTTTTCGCTGTTCCACTTCCAGTTCCACATCACGCGTTTGCCAAAAGAGGTCATACGAATACCGGACCAGTCCTGCGCCCAGATGCCGTTGACCTTCACGCCCGCGTTACGCATGGTGTCCAGTTTCTTCTGGCACACTTCCGTCCCGCCCTGAATGCCGAGCGTTACTCCGTCATAAATCCAGTCGGGCAGTTCTGGCTGGCGTCCCAGCAGGGCGGTTAATTTTTCCAGCAGGGAAATGTATGTGTCAGCACATTCAAAACGCAGCGTTGCTTTGTCTTCCCACAGCGCCAGTTCATGGTATTCCGGGGCACTAAAGTCGAAGTTCATATAGCAACTGTTATCAACATGGCAGTAATACTTCTGCGTGCTGACAAACGTAGGCTGTGGGAAGAAAGTCCAGTAATAGTCGCCGCCCGCATTTTCTTTGCAGTCGGCCTGCCAGGTGACATAGGTTTGTTTGTTGCGACCAACGCCTTGTTCACTGGTCCATAGCGGGAACGGTTTGCCACGCAGATCGAAGTAGGAAAACTGTTCGCCGCAGCCGTAGATATGGTCCTCTGGTTGAGCGGCAAGGCGCAGCCAGATACGGTTGTGGTTAAGGTTGTCGTTTTGTAGTTCCAGCAATAAACGCCCCTGATCGTCGGCAGAGATATTCAGCGTGGCGCTAATGTCAGAACCACGGCTGAAATGAATTAACCAACCATCCGGTGACTGGGCTGACGATGCGTCGGTAAGCGCAATTTTCTCCTGTAGTTTATCTTTAATGCTGAAATTACCGCGGAACATATCGATATCCGCTATACCTGAGCCAATCCATAAACAAGGATTATCTTTGCTATGGGTTAAAATAAGACGTTGTTGAAAATGTAGGTAAAACTGTCGTTATTCTGATGAAATTGAAAATCTAATAACTGTGGACGTGGCGTATCCATAACTAATCTCCATAGAGTTGAGAACGAGATTGTTGCCTTCCTGTTATTACAGGCTTATGTAAAATGATTCTCATAAAACTGATATATAAAAAACTTTACAGAAGCTGAGCTGTTTTTAACTTAATAAATTGAAGATACATAATGTTGCCGTTGACGAGTGAAATGTTCTTCAATGATTTTGACTGCTAATCAATACAAGTTATTTTCTCTGTCCGTAAATATTAAAAAACAGGCGGTGCGGTTTTCCTGATTCCAGTAATAATAAGTCGATACCTGAATTTAAATGCGTTAGGCGGGCAACTCATAGGTTCAACTGCCAGTCCCCTGACGCTGTAATTTTCGCCGCTATAAATCTGCACCCAGGGTTGATCGGAACAAAGGCTTACCGAAAGCGCCTGTTGTGGATGGGTAATGGTTATTTCCCACAGATCATTAGCGGTTTTAAAGGTGTGGTCGATTTTTGTCGCGGCTATTTTTTTCGCCTGCGTGAAATTTAAATCCAGCTCATCAACGTGGTGAAGCGTTGTCGATTAGCGTGCTCATCGACGGCATAAACCTGGTTTGCCGGAAGCTGGAACAGATAATTCATCAACAGATGTTAAGTTGCAGGTTAAATAAGGATGAATACCCACACCATAGGGTGCGGTCACAGTACCAATATTCTGACTTGCGATCTCAACGGAAAGACCCGTGCGTGCATTGAGCGAATAAACAACCTGCGAAGCCAGCATAAACGGATAGCCGTAACTGGGTGGCAGAAAAGCTGTCAGGGTAACGCTGGTGGCGGTTAATTCGCTGATTTGCCAGTCACGCCAGGCGAGCAGCCATGAATAGCGGCTTTTGAACCATGTCATTAATGGGTAACTGATATTCCTGCCCCTGATAGCGATAACAGCCGTTGGGCGATCCGGTTCGGCCACGGAATAAGGACTTTGCCCAGATGTGCCAGCGGCATCTCTTCGGGTTTATGTGGAATACTAAATGACAGCCTGAAAGGTTAATTCAGCCAGACCTGCACCGACGGTCACAATGGTCGCGTGATAATCCCCGCGGCAAGTTGAAACGGTCTGTCCACTGCAATGCATGTTGGTGATTTGCATACGAGGTACCTTTATTGAATAACGACATACCCGGCGTGCAGCCTGATATGTCGTTTTTTTTTAGTCAGCTATTTCGCGTTAATATCCAGCAGACCCGCCGCAACTGCCGGAGCCAGGCCTGGCGCTAACGGATACGCGGGATCACCAGGCAATGCAGCAGGTGATTAAATATCCTGTTTACCGTCCCAGACTTTCGTGGTGACTTTATTGTCCGCATCCAGCTCCTGCCACCAGGAACCATTTTCATAGTCCATCAGGTACTTAATGCAGTAGTCCCACCATGTCTGATACCAGGTTTCATACTGGCGATCGCCGGTGACGGTGTAGAGCGCGTAGGCCGTACCCATCGCTTCGACGATAGGCCAACGCACACGTTCGCGGACCACCGGTTTTCCTTCCCAGTCAACGGTATAAACAATCCCGTCCGCACCATCGGGTGCCCAGGCATCACGCACGGTGGCGTTAAACAGACCTTTGGCATCTTCTAGCAGCCATGCTGGCGGTTGTTCGCAACGGGCTTCCAGGGCCGCGTGGATGTGCAGCATTAAACGGCCCCATTCGATCCAGTGGCCTGGTGTACCTCCGAACGCGCGGAAGCGGTGCGCCGGGTTATCTTTGTTGTAATCCGGCAGCGGATTCCACTGGGTATCGAAGTGTTCGTTAACGCGATAATGATTATTTCTTGCGACGTCGTGGATAATCACGGAAGCCACGCGAATCGCGCGATCCAGCCATTTTTTGTCATGCGTTACGTCATAAACAATTAAGAAAGCTTCCACTGCGTGCATATTGGCATTGCCGCCGCGGTACTCTTCGGTTTTGCTGAAGGCTTCGTCCCAGGACTCCAGGCACATCTGCTCTTCTTCGCTCCAGAAGTATTTCTCGATAATTTCAATGGTGTAATCGAGCAGCTTGCGCGCTTCCGGATGACCGGTAGTGACGGCGCTGGCAGCACCCAGCAGAGCAAAGAAATGTTGATAGCCCTGTTTGGAGGCATCCACCACGCCCTCGTCATTCACACAGGCATACCAGCCGCCATATTTTTTATCGCGCAGTGCGCCGTTCATGGCTTTAATACCGTGATCAACCAACGAGTAAGCGCCAGGTCGACCCATCGCCGCAGCAACGGAATAAACGTGCAACATCCGAGCTGTGATCCACAGATGGGTGCCCATCTCTTCTTTGATTTGCCCTTTATTGCCTAACCAGCCAAATCCAGTCGGTACTACGGAATTTTTACCAAAATCAAAGATGCGATCGGTTTCCTGTTCCAGCCAACGGTTGTGACTTAAAGTGTTAAACCATTTCATTTTTGTATCCCCATCTTAACGGCGTTTAGCCATCATTTCGTCGACGATATCGCCCAGTTGTTGTAATTTCGGTGCACAAACGTCACGCAGCATCAGCTCGTTGTCTGGTAAACCGACGACCGATGCCCAGACGGCACGACCAGCCAGGAAGCCCGATGCACCCGCTGTCATTGCCACGCGTACGGCACGCGGGAACAGTTTTTCGTCGACACCGGAAGAGAGGATCACCCACGGCATATTGATATGGTCATTCAGACGTTGTGAAGCACTGAGAAGCTCTTGTTGCGGACCTTTACCGTAAAGCGGCATTTCAACTTTGTAGAGGTCAGCGCCACTGTCGCCCAGCTCTTTGGCAGCATCGATGATCGCTTGTTCGCGATCGAATTTATCGCCACGACGTGGTGGGCGGACGACTGGCTCAATAATGCTTACCAGGCCGTGTGAGTGGCACAGTTCGTTAAACTCTTTCACCATATCCAGGCGTTGCTGCGCATCTTCATCACTACGCCACAGCACCAGCAGTTTTAAGGCTTTGCCACCGTCTTGTTTGATCTGTAGCGGATTGATTTTGCGGTCAATGACCACGCTATCTACCGGAATACCGTTGCCAGGAATGAACTCATCGGCGGCGACAATCATGGCGCAACTTTTGGCAATCGCGTTTTGCTCAACCACCTGGCGGTAACAGAATTGTTGATCTACCAGAATCGCCGAGGCATAAGGCGAGAGGGTCTTCGCCGCGTTAACTTTGAAATCAGTTAAAACGCTATCGGCTACCGGAGCGGGTGCCCCAGCCGCGGCAAACATCATGCGCATGGCTTCGCGCTGATCGACCGCCAGCATGGCAAAACCGCCCGATGCGCGCGTAATGTCGTTGATGGTGTACTTATTCATTCATTTATTCCTTTATCCAGTCGTTACATTTTTACTTTGGCAGTCATCCCGGCACTGACACGGACCTGTTCCAGAATGGCGGACCAGTCCTGGCGACCGCGACCCGCTGCGCGCGCCTGGCTATAAACCTCCCGTGAGGCGGCCCCCAGCGGCATTGGCACATGCAGCTGGTTGGCGACATCAAGGGCGATGCCAAGATCCTTATGGGCAAGATCGATCATGAAGGCGGGAGAAAGATCTCCGCTGAGGACTTTGTTTGGCCAGGAAGTGGTGAAGTGGCCTTTACCGGCGGCGGTACCGCTCATCACTTTGACGGCAACATCGAAGGGAAGATTCAGGGCTTCGCACAAAACGGCAGCTTCTGCCGAAAGCGCATTGAGCGCGATGCTCATATAGTTGTTGATGAGCTTAACGCGGATCCCCATGCCCGGACCGCCAGCGTTAATCAACTCACTGCCCATCGCCATCAGGATCGGCGTGGCACGTTCAACTTGTTCAGCGGTGCCGCCAGCCAGCAGTAACAGAGTACCGGTAATGGCATTTGCAGAAGTACGGCCTACCGGAACATCCATCATGCTGAAGCCTTTGGCTTGCATATCGGCAATCAATTTATCGGTTTGCAGCGGATGGATGGTCGACATATCAATGACCAGCGCATCGGTAGATAAGCTTTCGCAAACGCCGTTTTCACCGAACAACACGCTGCGCACCAGATCGCCATTCGGCAACATGGTAATGATAAATTCGGCATCTTTAGCGGCCTGCGCCGGGTTGGCGGCGGGAGTCGCGCCTTTGTCTACCAGATGCCGCACAGCCTCGGCATTCACATCAAAGACGCGAAGTTGGTGCCCTTGCTGCAATAAATTGCTCGCCATTGGCGAACCCATTTGTCCTAAACCGATAAACGCGATTGCTGCCATAACCTTCTCCTGAATACAGCGATGTCACTTTTTGTCATTTATGACACGCTTTGATTGTCTGTTTTTGATCGTATTTGTAATTTATAGTCAAAAAATTGACAGCCGTCACTTTTTAAACAATTGGTGAAATTAAAATGAACGCATCCCAAAATGTTTAAGGAATGACCATGATTCGTGTTGCTTGTGTAGGTATAACCGTGATGGATCGCATCTATTACGTGGAAGGGTTACCGACGGAGAGCGGTAAATACGTGGCGAGAAATTATACGGAAGTTGGTGGCGGGCCAGCGGCGACGGCAGCGGTTGCGGCGGCAAGGCTGGGGGCGCAGGTTGATTTTATTGGTCGCGTAGGTGATGACGACACGGGCAACAGCCTGCTGGCAGAGCTGGAATCCTGGGGCGTTAACACCCGTTACACCAAACGGTATAACCAGGCGAAATCATCGCAATCCGCCATCATGGTGGATGCCACAGGCGAGCGGATAATCATTAACTACCCCAGCCCGGACCTGCTGCCTGACGCAGAGTGGTTGGAGGAAATTGATTTCTCTCAGTGGGATGTTGTGCTGGCAGATGTACGCTGGCACGACGGCGCTAAAAAAGCCTTCACTCTGGCCCGGCAGGCGGGCGTGATGACCGTTCTGGACGGTGATATTACGCCGCAGGATATCAGCGAGCTGGTGGCATTAAGCGATCATGCGGCCTTTTCAGAACCGGGTCTGGCGCGCTTAACGGGCGTGAAAGAGATGGCCAGTGCGCTAAAACAGGCACAAACGCTCACAAATGGTCATGTCTATGTGACCCAGGGCAGCGCAGGCTGTGACTGGCTGGAAAATGGCGGGCGTCAACATCAACCGGCCTTCAAAGTTGATGTGGTAGATACCACAGGTGCGGGTGATGTTTTTCACGGCGCATTGGCGGTGGCGCTGGCAACAGGTGGGGATTTAGCGGAGTCAGTCCGCTTCGCCAGCGGTGTAGCGGCGTTGAAATGCACGCGTCCCGGTGGACGAGCCGGGATCCCTGACTGTGATCAAACCCGATCTTTTTTGTCACTTTTTGTATAAAATGCCAGGGTGATGGTTTTTCGAGGAATTTTCATGAGCCTTACCGAACTAACCGGTAACCCGCGGCACGACCAACTCCTCATGCTGATCGCCGAGCGTGGGTATATGAATATTGATGAGCTGGCAAATCTGCTGGATGTCTCCACGCAGACGGTGCGCCGGGATATTCGTAAATTAAGCGAGCAAGGCCTGATTACGCGCCATCACGGTGGCGCGGGTCGGGCTTCCAGCGTCGTTAATACGGCGTTCGAGCAGCGTGAGGTTTCGCAAACCGAGGAAAAAAAAGCGATTGCCGAAGCAGTGGCAGACTATATTCCTGATGGTTCAACAATATTTATCACCATTGGTACGACCGTTGAGCATGTCGCCCGGGCGTTACTTAACCATAATCATTTGCGGATAATCACCAACAGCCTGCGTGTGGCGCATATTCTTTACCACAACCCGCGCTTTGAAGTGATGGTGCCCGGCGGTACGTTGCGCTCTCATAATAGCGGGATCATTGGCCCTTCAGCGGCGTCCTTTGTGGCCGATTTTCGTGCTGATTATCTGGTAACAAGCGTAGGCGCAATCGAGAGCGATGGCGCGTTGATGGAGTTTGATGTTAACGAAGCTAACGTGGTGAAAACGATGATGGCGCACGCGAGAAATATCCTGCTGGTCGCCGATCACACTAAGTATCATGCTTCGGCGGCGGTTGAAATTGGTAACGTGGCACAGGTCACCGCGCTCTTTACCGACGAGCTGCCGCCCGCTGCGCTAAAATCACGCTTACAAGACAGCCAAATTGAAATCATTCTTCCCCAGGAAGACGCGTAGATTTTTGTGACCGTTGACCTGGCTTCATACCTTGCCACATAGCCAAACCCATCCTTTCCCGCTACAGTTAATTTCTTGTGGCGCGAAAGGAGGCAAAAATGCTCTATATCTTTGATTTAGGTAATGTGATTGTCGATATCGACTTTAACCGTGTGCTGGGAGCCTGGAGCGATTTAACGCGTATTCCGCTGGCATCGCTTAAGAAGAGTTTTCATATGGGGGAGGCGTTTCATCAGCATGAGCGTGGGGAAATTAGCGACGAAGCGTTCGCAGAGGCGCTGTGTCATGAGATGGCTCTACCGCTAAGCTACGAGCAGTTCTCTCACGGCTGGCAGGCGGTGTTTGTTGCGCTGCGCCCGGAAGTGATCGCCATCATGCATAAACTGCGTGAGCAGGGGCATCGCGTGGTGGTGCTTTCCAATACCAACCGCCTGCATACCACCTTCTGGCCGGAAGAATACCCGGAAATTCGTGATGCTGCTGACCATATCTATCTGTCGCAAGATCTGGGGATGCGCAAACCTGAAGCACGAATTTACCAGCATGTTTTGCAGGCGGAAGGTTTTTCACCCAGCGATACGGTCTTTTTCGACGATAACGCCGATAATATAGAAGGAGCTAATCAGCTGGGCATTACCAGTATTCTGGTGAAAGATAAAACCACCATCCCGGACTATTTCGCGAAGGTGTTATGCTAAAAACCATTCAGGACAAAGCCAGGCACCGTACCCGTCCACTATGGGCCTGGCTAAAACTACTCTGGCAACGCATTGATGAGGACAACATGACAACCCTGGCAGGTAACCTTGCCTATGTGTCGTTGCTCTCATTAGTGCCGCTGGTTGCCGTTGTTTTTGCGCTTTTCGCCGCTTTTCCCATGTTTTCCGACGTCAGCATTCAGTTACGTCACTTTATTTTTGCCAACTTTCTGCCTGCTACTGGCGATGTTATTCAGCGGTATATCGAACAATTTGTTGCCAATTCCAACAAGATGACCGCCGTTGGGGCGTGCGGGCTGATCGTCACCGCGTTATTGCTGATGTACTCCATCGATAGCGCGTTGAATACCATCTGGCGCAGTAAACGAGCGCGACCAAAAATTTACTCGTTCGCCGTGTACTGGATGATTTTAACGCTGGGGCCGCTGCTGGCAGGGGCCAGTCTGGCGATCAGTTCCTATTTGCTCTCCCTGCGCTGGGCGAGCGATCTCAATACTGTCATCGATAACGTGCTGCGTATTTTTCCGCTGCTGTTGTCGTGGATCTCCTTCTGGTTGCTGTACAGCATTGTTCCTACCATCCGCGTACCTAACCGCGACGCGATTGTCGGCGCGTTTGTCGCCGCGCTCCTGTTCGAAGCAGGAAAGAAAGGTTTCGCGCTTTATATCACCATGTTTCCGTCATATCAGCTCATTTACGGCGTGTTGGCGGTGATCCCCATTCTCTTTGTTTGGGTCTACTGGACATGGTGTATCGTCTTGCTTGGCGCGGAAATTACTGTCACTCTCGGGGAATACCGCAAACTAAAACAAGCAGCTGAACAAGAAGAAGACGACGAACCATGATTGCATTAATTCAACGCGTAACCCGTGCCAGCGTCACCGTGGAGGGAGAAGTGACGGGCGAAATTGGCGCGGGACTTTTGGTGTTATTGGGTGTCGAAAAGGATGACGACGAACAGAAAGCAAACCGTCTGTGCGAGCGTGTGCTCGGCTACCGCATCTTTAGCGATGCCGAAGGCAAGATGAATCTCAACGTGCAACAGGCGGGCGGCAGTGTGCTGGTGGTTTCCCAGTTTACCCTCGCCGCAGATACCGAACGGGGGATGCGCCCAAGTTTCTCCAAAGGTGCATCACCGGATCGCGCAGAGGCGTTATATGACTATTTCGTCGAACGCTGCCGTCAGCAAGAGATGAACACGCAAACAGGACGCTTCGCTGCGGATATGCAGGTATCGCTGGTCAATGATGGCCCCGTGACATTCTGGTTGCAGGTATGAGCCAGCTTCCAGGGTTGTCACGGGAAACAAGAGAGAGTATCGCTATGTATCACCTTCGGGTTCCACAAACAGAAGAAGAATTAGAGCGTTACTATCAGTTTCGCTGGGAAATGTTGCGTAAGCCCCTGCATCAACCAAAAGGTTCGGAACGCGACGCGTGGGATGCGATGGCGCATCACCAGATGGTCGTCGACGAGCAGGGTAATCTGGTGGCGGTAGGCCGACTGTATATTAATGCCGACAATGAAGCGTCCATTCGCTTTATGGCCGTTCATCCCGACGTGCAGGACAAAGGGTTAGGCACGCTGATGGCGATGACCCTGGAGTCGGTGGCGCGTCAGGAAGGCGTTAAGCGCGTGACCTGTAGCGCCCGTGAAGACGCGGTGGAGTTTTTCGCCAAGCTGGGGTTTGTTAATCAGGGAGAAATCACCACGCCAACCACCACGCCGATTCGCCATTTTTTGATGATTAAGCCCGTCGCCACTCTGGATGACATTCTGCATCGCGGCGACTGGTGCGCGCAGCTGCAACAGGCGTGGTACGAACATATCCCGCTTAGTGAAAAAATGGGCGTGCGCATTCAGCAATATACCGGGCAAAAATTTATCACTACCATGCCAGAAACCGGCAATCAGAATCCGCACCATACGCTGTTTGCCGGGAGTTTATTCTCACTGGCGACGCTCACCGGTTGGGGACTTATCTGGCTGATGCTGCGTGAACGCCACCTCGGCGGAACGATTATTCTTGCGGATGCGCATATCCGCTACAGCAAGCCGATTAGCGGTAAACCTCATGCGGTAGCCGACCTCGGTGCCTTAAGCGGCGATCTCGACCGTCTGGCGCGCGGACGAAAAGCACGGGTGCAGATGCAGGTCGAAATCTTTGGCGACGAGACGCCGGGTGCAGTGTTTGAAGGCACGTATATCGTTCTGCCCGCGAAGCCATTTGGCCCGTATGAAGAGGGCGGGAACGAAGAAGAGTAGTCTCCTTCTCACTCTCGCCCGGCATGGTTAATGCGCCAGGCAATATCTCGCATAACGTCTCGCGCTGACTGGCTAATTCCACCCAACTGGAAGAAGCCGTGTATTACACCCCGCCATCGTTGAGCGGTACACTTCACGCCTTGCTCCGTGAGGCGCTGATAAAGCGCCTCGCCTTCGTCGCGTAACGGATCATATTCCGCGGTAACAATATGGACCTTCGGCAGACCGCTAAAGTCGTTGCGCCACAGTGGGCTGACTTCAGGATGTTGACGGTCGGCTCCAGCCAGATACATTTCATAGCCGCTCAAAAGGGTATCGCGAGTAATCACGTAATCCATGCCATTGAGGGTATAGCTTTCAAAACTGGCCGTAGCGTCGAGCATGGGATAGATAAGAATGAGCTGCGCGGGATCCCAGAGACCTTTGGCCTTAAGCCGCAATGACGTTACCAGCGCAAGATGACCTCCCGCGCTGTCTCCACAAAGTGTAATCCGGTTTTTATCCACACCTAATTGTTCTGCATTTTGCCAGACAAGATCTGCCGCTCTCTCTGCATCGTCATGCGCAGCGGGGAAAGTATGCTCGGGTGCGAGTCTGTACTGAACCGCAATGACCCGGCAGTTACCGTAAAACGCCAGTTGGCGAAGCTGATTATCATGGGTTTCAAACCCACCGCTGACAAAACAACCGCCATGATAGTAGAGGGCACAAGATAACGTTTCAGGGGCATTGAAAGGCGAAAATACCCGAAAGGTCATATCCTCAAGAACAAGCGTTACAACATGGACACGCGTTTCTGTTTCCCCGGCTAGCGCTGTGCTGGCGACATATCCGCTTCTCCGGTCATCAATACTCTGCTTTCGCGAGGAAGGTCGTCCTGCGGCAATAAACTCCTGTACCAGCTTATCAATACCCTTTTCCAGTGCCATGATTACGTCCTTTTACTGTGTTTTTATACAGTTTATAGCCTGGTTTACAGCAGATGAAAACAGAGAAATATTGAGAGGTGCATATTGTGGAAAGCGGCTCGCAAAATCGATCATTCCCTAAAAAACGTCCTTTCACCCTAAATTGATAAAGAGTATTTTGCCTGAAAATTAACCAAAGATGATATACTAAGGTGATATATGAGCGTTTTGGCGGAACTTGATATGGGCAGAATACTTATCGATTTGTCTGATGACGTGATTCAACGTTTGGATAATCTCAAGCAATTGCGAAATCAGCCACGTGCTGAACTGCTTCGGGAAGCGATAGAGCTGTATCTCGACCAGCAGAGTTCTTCTGTTATCCGAAATGCGCTTGGTCTGTGGGGAGACAGAAAAGAGGACGGGCTTGAGTATGAACGCAAGCTGCGTGAGGAGTGGTAATCATGGAGCACATGGCAGTGTTTGATACCAATATTCTCATTGATCTCTTCAACAACCGTATTGAAGCTGCGGATGCGATTGAGCATACCGCGTCGCATCGCGCCATCAGCTTAATTACCTGGATGGAAGTAATGGTGGGCGCTCGCAGGCATGGTCATGAAGCGAAAACGGCAGCCGTTATGGGCGCTTTTGAAATTATTGATGTGTCTCGGGATATTGCGGAAAGAAGCGTTTTACTACGTGAGAAGCATGGAATGAAACTGCCTGATGCTATCATTCTGGCCACAGCGCAGAGCAGAAAATGTCCGTTGATTTCTCGCAACACGAAAGATTTTGCGGGTATTGACGAGGTCCTTACGCCTTACCAGGTGTAGGCCGGGCAAGCTCGCGCCGCCCGGCACTCTCACAGGAGATTACTCTCCTTCACCCGGAAACAGGAACGGGTTGATGGAACTGCGGGCATAGCCTTCTTGCTCCATTCGTGCGTCCAGTACCAGAGAGGCGAGGTCATCTGCTACGGCTTCGATTTTTGGATCTTTTTCCTGATAGAGAATTTTCAGGTAAGTGCCGCAGTCATCGCAGCTTTCGGCTTTAATCGCGGCCTGTTCGTCATCCAGCGACCAGTAATGCAGTTTGCCGCTCTGCTCGCAGTTGCTGCATTTTACGCGCACTACGTGCCATTCAGTTTCACACAGGTTGCAGTGCAGGTAACGTAGCCCCTGAGTGGTGCCAATTTGCACCATGCTGGACACCGGCATAGAACCACAAACCGGGCAATATTGACGTTGCTCGCCGTATTCAGCGCGGGCTTTGCCGGGGATCAGATTGGCCATCTGCGCCCAGTAGAGCGACAGTGCAGCCCAGATAAACGGCGCTTTATCGCTGCTGAC
This sequence comes from Enterobacter hormaechei, assembly GCA_042434945.1. Taxonomy (GTDB): domain Bacteria; phylum Pseudomonadota; class Gammaproteobacteria; order Enterobacterales; family Enterobacteriaceae; genus Escherichia; species Escherichia hormaechei_A. The sequence continues at coordinate 4,174,005 of CP170191.1, read as the reverse complement.
GGACGAGAAATCAGAGGCAAACAGCGCGCTGGCCATATCTTCCAGCTCCTGAGTCGATGCCTTCTCCAGATTCTCAATCACTGCCAGCGCCGGGCCGCTCATTTCAGGTTTCAGCTCAGCAATCAGCGCCATCAGCAGCTTTTGCCAGTGCTTATCACGCGGCAGAACGTGAATATCCAGCGGGGGCTTGCCTTGTGCGCTGGCTTCTTTAATGCGCGCAGTCAGATCCATCTCCAGCGGATGGTCGTACAGCACCACTTCCTGGGCGTGGGCGATAAGCGCAGCAAAGCGCAGGTAATCACCCAGAGGATTATTTTCTGCCAGCTCGCGCAGACGCTCGGCGCGGCGGTTGTATAAATTCTTGAGCCGAGGGAACAATAACGGCGGAATCATATCCGCCGTACGTTTCTCGCTTGAACCCAGCTCATCTTGCGGGATTATGCGAATACTCATTCAGCTTTCTTTTCCGTTGTCTTGCGGACCTCACGGTACCAGCGCGGGTGATGTTTCTTCGCCCAGGCGCTGGTAACCCATCCTTCCACCATGGCGGTAATCGTGCCTTTCACCCAAAGGGCGGCGTAGATATGCACCATGATAACCACAATTAACGCCACTGCGGCAAATGAATGCAGCATTAACGCGAATCGGATCACCGGGATTGAGAAAGCAGGCGCAAAATAAGGACGCCAGATAATCACGCCGCTCACCAGCAGCAGAACCAGGAAAATAATCGCCGCCCAGAAAACGCATTTCTGACCGAAGTTATAACGCCCGGTGTCACCTACTTCCTCGTTGACGACGATCTTACGAATATTCTTCGCCCAAAAGATATCATCCCGATTGATTAGGTTGTGATGCCAGTAACGGAAAAACATGATGATGAACGAGGCAAACATAACCACGCCGACAAACGGGTGCAGAATTCGCGCCAGCTGCGGTGTGCCCATGATTTGCATCAACCAGTTGAAGGACGGGAACAAAAAGCCCAGCCCGCTCACCGCCGCCAGGATGAAGCAGAAGGCGGTGATCCAGTGGTTGATACGTTCCGGCGCGGTGTAGCGCACGATGGTGTCACGTCGTTTCATTTGCGCTCCTCGTCTTTCTCTTCGTGCAGATTATTCTCTTCCTCATCCGCACGGTTCGGACCGACACCCACGTAGTGGAAGATACTGGCCGCAAAGGTAGCCGCAAAGCCAACAGCCGCGAGCGGTTTCCAGATGCCTTTCCAGAATTTCACGGTTTCGCTGATTTCCGGGTTCTCCGGCAAGCCATGATACAGATTTGGCTTGTCAGCATGGTGCAGCACGTACATGACGTGTGTACCACCGACGCCTGCCGGATCGTACAGACCCGCATTGTCGTAACCGCGGGTTTTCAGCTCAGCAACGCGCTCGCTCGCCAGCGTTTTCATCGACTCTTTCGTACCGAAGTGAATCGCGCCCGTTGGGCAGGTCTTCACGCAGGCTGGTTCTTGCCCAACCACCACGCGGTCAACGCACAGCGTACATTTGTAGACGCGGTTGTCTTCCGGGTTGAGGCGCGGAATGTCGAACGGACAGCCCGCAATGCAATAACCGCAGCCAATGCACTGCTCGGACTGGAAGTCGACGATACCGTTGGCATACTGAATAATTGCACCTTCCGCCGGGCACGCTTTCAGGCAGCCTGGATCGGAACAGTGCATACAGCCGTCTTTGCGGATCAGCCATTCCAGTTTGTCGTTCTGCTCCACTTCCGAGAAGCGCATTACCGTCCACGATTTGGCGCTTAAATCATTGGGGTTGTCGTACACCCCAATGTTATTGCCGACGGTATCGCGAATGTCGTTCCACTCTGAACACGCCACCTGACAGGCTTTACAGCCGATACAGGTGGTAACGTCGATGAGTTTCGCCACTTCTTCCTGGAAGTCCCGCGCCTGAGGCGCGGGGGTCAGACCGTTAGTCGCGGAACGACGAATGATATCTTGAGATTGATAAGCCATATGTCGTCTCCGTTACACCTTTTCCACATTCACAAGGAAGGACTTAAACTCCGGCGTCTGCGTGTTCGCATCACCAACGAATGGCGTTAAAGTATTGGCAATAAAGCCTTTTTTAGCTACGCCTTCATAGCCCCAGTGAATCGGAATACCGATGGTATCGATATCTTTGCCGTTCGCTTTCAGCGTGCGAATACGTTTGGTCACCACCGCTTTGGCTTTGATATAGCCACGGTTGGAGGAGACTTTCACGGTATCGCCCTGGGCAATGCCAAGTTTATTCGCCAGCGACTCCCCGATTTCCACAAACTGCTCTGGCTGCAAAATCGCGTTCAACAGCGCGTGTTTGGTCCAGTAGTGGAAGTGCTCGGTCAGACGATAGGTGGTTCCGACATACGGGAACTTATCGGCTTTACCCAATGCTTCGGCGTCGTCTTTAAAGATACGTGCAGCCGGGTTCGAGATAACGTTTGGATGCAGCGGGTTAGTTCCCAGCGGCGTTTCAAACGGCTCGTAGTGTTCCGGGAACGGACCTTCCGCCATCTTATCGAGGGCAAACAGACGCCCCATGCCTTCCTGCTGCATGATAAACGGCCCGACGCCGCTACCCGGAGGCGCTGCGCTGTAGTCCGGAATATCCCAGCCGGTCCACTTAGTGCCGTCCCATTTCAGCAACTGACGCTTCGGATCCCACGGGTTACCCTGCGGATCTGCGGAGGCGCGGTTATACAGAATGCGGCGGTTAAGCGGCCATGCCCATGCCCAGCCCAGCGTGTTACCGAGGCCAGACGGATCGGCGTTATCACGGCGTGCCATCTGGTTGCCTTCCGGCGTCCAGCTACCGGCGAAAATCCAGCAGCCACAGGAGGTTGTACCGTCATCGCGCAATTGGGCGAACGAACTAAGTTGTTGGCCTTTCTTGACGATAACCGCACCGGTTGCCGGATCGGTAATATCGGCCAGCGCCTTACCGTTGCTCTCCATCGCCACTTCTTCTGAAGATGGCTCATGCGGAATGGCGTAGTTCCATGTCATGTTCAGCACCTGGTCCGGGTTCGCGCCACCCTGTTCGGCATACATCTTGCGCAAGCGCAGGAAGATACCGGAGAGGATCTCGCCGTCAGTCAGCGCAATCCCCGGGGCGTCCGCACCTTTCCAGTGCCACTGTAACCAGCGACCTGAGTTAACGATAGAACCGTTCTCTTCCGCGAAGCAGGTCGATGGCAGACGGAACACTTCGGTCTGGATCTTCGACGAGTCAACTTCGTTCAGCTCACCGTGGTTCTGCCAGAAGTTAGAGGTTTCAGTGTTCAGTGGGTCGATGGTGACGAGGAACTTCAGTTTCGACAGACAACCGATCACTTTGTTTTTGTTCGGGAATGAGGCAACAGGGTTAAAGCCCTGGCAGATATAGCCATTGACCTTGCCCTCTTTCATCATCTCGAAGTATTGCAGGACGTCGTAGCCTTTATCCCACTTCGGCAACCAGTCAAAGCCCCAGCTATTTTCCGCCGTCGCTTTATCACCAAAGAAGGCCTTCATCATAGAGACGAAGAATTTCGGGTAGTTGCCCCAGTAGTTTACCTGGCCTTCCAGCAGCGGTTTTGGCGTGTTGGCGGTAAGGTAGGTTTGCAGATCGGTCTGCTTCTCGCTTGGCAGCGTCATGTAACCTGGCAGGCTCTGCGACAGCAGCCCCAGGTCCGTCAGCCCCTGAATATTGGAGTGACCGCGCAGGGCGTTAACGCCGCCGCCTGCCATCCCCATATTGCCGAGCAGCAGCTGGATCATCGCCATCGTACGAATGTTTTGCGCACCAACGGAGTGTTGCGTCCAGCCGAGGGCATACAGGAACGAGGCAGTTTTATCGTGAGCACTGGTTTCTGCGATGTATTCGCAGACTTTCAGGAACGCGTCTTTTGGCGTACCACAGATGTTTTCAACCACATCTGGCGTGTAGCGGGAAACGTGCTGTTTCAGCAAGTTCCACACGCAGCGCGGATGTTGCAGCGTGGTATCGCGTTTGGCGAAGCCGTTTTCGTCCAGTTCATAAGTCCAGGAGGATTTATCGTACTTGCGTTTTTCCGCGTCGTAGCCGGTGAACAGGCCATCTTCAAAGCCGTAATCCTCACGCACGATCAGGCTGGCGTTGGTATAGGTTTCGGTGTATTCGCGGTTGAATTTTTCATTGTTCAGCAGGTACAGCAATACGCCTGACAGGAAAGCAATGTCAGTACCGGAACGAATAGGGGCATAGTAGTCAGCTACCGCCGCCGTACGCGTAAAGCGAGGATCGATCACAATCAGCTTCGCGCCGTTGTGAATTTTGGCTTCCATCGCCCAGCGGAACCCGACCGGGTGAGCTTCAGCGGCGTTACCGCCCATCACCACGACGAGGTTGGCGTTCTTGATGTCGACCCAGTGGTTGGTCATCGCACCGCGACCAAATGTTGGAGCAAGACTTGCTACCGTTGGTCCATGTCAGACACGCGCCTGGTTGTCGACCGCGAGCATACCCAGCGCGCGGGAGAATTTTTGCGTTAAATAGCCGGTTTCGTTACTCGACGCGGAAGCACACAGCATCCCGGTGGAGAGCCAGCGGTTAACAGTCACGCCTTCGGCGTTTTGCGCAATGTAGTTAGCATCGCGGTCTTCTTTCATCAGTTTGGCGATGCGATCAAACGCCTCTTCCCAACTGATTTGCTGCCATTTATCAGAACCTGGCGCACGGTATTCCGGAAACTTCAGACGGCTTTCGGAGTGGATGAAATCCACCAGGCCAGCGCCTTTCGGACAAAGTGCACCGCGGTTGACCGGGTGATCCGGATCGCCTTCGATATGGAAGATAGATGCTTTGGCGTTTTTTGCTCCGTCACCGAGGCTGTACATCAACAGCCCACAGCCTACGGAACAATAGGTGCAGGTATTACGGGTTTCGCGGGTGCGCAGCAGTTTATACTGCCGGGTTTCCGCGAGTGCTACGCTGGGTGCAAAACCCAGTGCCGCTGCCGTGGTGCCTGCCATACCGCCAGCGCAGATCTTAAAGAACTGCCTTCTGCTGACCTGCATGGATTGCTCCTTGTTTCATTACGACATTGCTATGTAGTTTTACTTTGCGGTTGAGAATTAACCGCAAAGGAGAAAAATTTGCATTAATCCCTCATTTCTCCGAGGGATAAGCCCAGAATACCACAATGTCGGTACGCCTGTTCTAACGGGGTTAAAACAAAGTGAACGTATTATCACGGCATTGATTATAAAATGTGATATCAATCACATTTTATCCTGTGCATGTTAAAGAGGTGTAGCAGCTGATCGGTTGCACCCCTCCGTATTGAGTAGGAGAATGGTTGCTGAAAAGTTGATCCATACTATGCGTAAGGCCTGCCGTTTGTGTTGCAATAGCAGGCTCACTTCCGTGGTTGTTCAGGAATACCGTTGTGTCTAAACAAAACCGTGCTGCCCACGTGTCGCCACTGCCTGCGGGCATTGTGGAACTGTCGGTACACAGACCGCCTCACATTTCACATGCCACGCCGGATTTTCTGGCGGAAGAGGTCCCCGTTGCCCTGGTTTACAACGGGATTTCGCATGTGGTGATGATGGCTTCGCCGAAAGATCTGGAACTGTTCGCCATAGGTTTTTCCCTCTCGGAAGGCATCATTGCGCATCCGCAGGAGATCTACGGTATGGATGTGGTTCAGGCCTGTAATGGCCTTGAAGTACAAATCGAACTCTCCAGTCGTCGCTTTATGGGGCTGAAAGAGCGCCGCCGGGCGCTGGCCGGACGCACCGGCTGCGGCGTGTGTGGCGTTGAACAGCTTAACGATATCGGTAAGCCCGTCGCGCCGCTGCCGTTTACCCAGACTTTCAACCTCGGTAACCTCGACAAAGCCCTGGAGCACCTCAATGATGTCCAGCCCATAGGTCAGCTGAGCGGCTGTACACATGCTGCGGCGTGGTTGCTCCCGTCGGGCGAGATCGTCGGAGGTCATGAAGATGTGGGCCGCCATGTGGCGCTGGATAAGCTGCTGGGCCGTCGCGCGCGTGAAGATGCCGTCTGGCAGCAAGGGGCCGCGCTCGTTTCCAGCCGCGCCAGCTATGAAATGGTGCAGAAAGCGGCCATGTGCGGCGTGGAGATCCTGTTTGCGGTGTCGGCTGCGACAACGCTGGCGGTCGAAGTGGCAGAGCGCTGCAACCTGACGCTGGTGGGGTTCTGCAAGCCGGGCAGGGCGACAATTTACACCCATCCGCAGCGATTAATTGTTGATCAGTAATTTTGAATGAGTATAGCAAAACCTTCCGCTTTTAGTTGTTCATGATGAGGGCTAGTATTTGTCTCATCAAGGCACGGTGCCTTATATAAACAACTTAACGAAAAGGTTTATCTCATGAAAAGCATCAAAACTTTTGTCGCTTTAATCGCTCTGGCTACTTCTTTCGGTTCTTTCGCTGCGCAGACTGTGACTGCATCCGCCTCTACGCTGGATGGTGCAGAAGCTAAAATCGCCGCACAGGCTCAGGAAGCGGGCGCGTCATCCTACAAAATTACCCAGGCATTCACCGGTAACCGCGTACACATGACCGCTGAACTGAACAAATAAGTCATATAGCCGCTGTCCCTTGCTTTTCGGAGCAGGGACAGGTTTCATTCTTCTTCCTTCTGCTTAATTTTCTTTTGACTCCTCCCAAAACAGTCATATCCTCCTGGATAAACCTTATTAACTAAATAAAATAAGTAATAATCCGCTTTTTAATGTGACTTTTGTTTAAAAAACAACAATCCCATAAGTATATCAAATAAATGGTCTGGCCAGTTGATTCCTTGTATTTATTCAATGAATGTTTTTGGCGGTTGCATTCGGTTATTTTAAGTTTCATATATAAAATATTTATTATTGATCTTGAGATTTAAGGAATTCCTCAGGCTCTAATCCTAAAACGTTTTGGGGTTATTGATCTGAGCTATCTGTAATGCTACTTTCTAAAACAATGTTTAGTAGTACCCCCTTAGGCCAAATATTAATTATTTGGCATATTTTGTATTTCACTTTTATAAGGAAATTAAATGAACGCGATGTTTAAAAAAGGAATGCTGGCGTCCGCGCTGGCTGTCGTGGCGTCCTCTGCTCTGGCAGCTTCCAGTGTTGATATTCAGGTGACGGGTAAAATCGTCCCCTCTTCCTGTACGCCTACATTTATTAGCGGTGGTGGTATTGCCGATTATGGCACGATAAGTGCGTCTTCACTGAATTCCACTTCGGCTACACCATTGGCGGATGTTAAAATTATTCCTGTTTCCATTACCTGTGAAGAGGCCACCCGCATTGCAGTAACGTTTAATGATGCCCATGCAGACTCAGGACCAACTCAAGTTTTGCCGACCAGTTTTATTGATACGGAATTTGGGAGAGAGGCGTACCAAACCGCCGGGCTGGGTATGTACAATGGTAAGAAAATTGGTGCCTACTCATTAGGGATTCAGCTTACGAAAGGCGCTGTCACGAACGACGCAGGCGATGAACTGTATCCTACTGCATCGCGCGATAACGGAACAACGTGGGCAACAACAGGCGGACAGCGCTATTTAAAAGTAAACACAGACAAAAGCGAATTATATTCCTTCAGTGACACATTGGGCGGCACGCCTGTCGCACAAACCAAGGTTAACTTTAATGTGGGTGTCGCCGCGATGATTAACCCAACCGATGATTTAAATATCACGGATGAAGCCACCCTGGACGGCTTAACCAACGTTGAGCTGGTTTATCTGTAATCGCACCCGCGCATCATGAAATACCTGACACCCCACTCCGGCGGGGTGTCATTACCAATATTAATGGACTAATATTATGCTGCTTTTAAAGAGAACGCTGATCTGTGCCTGCCTGCTGGCCTCATTCAACGGTATGGCTGCCGGGATGGTGCCGGATACCTCGCTGCTTATTGTCAATGAAGACAAGCAGGGGGCCAGCATGGATGTTAAAAACACGGATGCTGAAGCACAGCTGCTGTACACCAAAATTATTGATCTCCCGGACGACCCCAAGCCGGGCCTGTTTGCCACGCAGCCGGTTGTGCGCGTAGATGCGGGTAAAACCCAGCGCGTACGTTTTGTGCTGAAAAGCAGCGCTGAGCCGCTGAAGGTGGAACATTTCAAGCGTGTCATTTTTACCGCTATCCCTCAGCGTGAAAAAAATAAAGTTAAAGTGGTGTTTAGCCAGAACCTTCCCGTCATTATTCACCCGGCTGGCCTGGCGGTAAATATTGAACCCTGGAAGGCACTCACCTGGCAGATAAAAAATGGCAATGTCACGGTTGAGAATAATACGCCTTATGTCGTCCGACTGGAGCAAAAGGTGAAATTAATGGCCTCGGGTACGATCGCGACATTAGCTAAGACTTACATTCTTCCTGGCGAAAAAATGATGGCCAGCGCCCCAGCCAAAATATCAGCATCCGAAAAACAAATCGAAATCTATCCGGCAACGCGTTATGGCTACAAGGCAGGGAATTATATCGCCGACCTTCAGCAATAAAATCACTTAACAAACATGGAGTAGTTATGTTAAACGGTTCCTGTAAAAAGGGAATGCTCGTGTTTTGCCTTAGCGTGCTGGCATTTAATATTCGGGCTGAGATTTCCTCTAATGCGAATGAATCTCTGGAACTGGCGCGAGCCATATTTGACAGCGATGCTTTAAAAAATAACGGGCTTGATCCGGCCATTGCGGATTACTATTCCCTCACTCCCCGTTTTACCCCTGGCTACCATAATGTGACGGTTAATATTAATGGTAAGCAGCGCAATATTATGCCCGTGAAATTTGATGAGGAAGGAACGCCCTGTATTGATAAAGCGTTTCTGGAAAACGCGGGCCTGATTAAACAGACGAAAAGAGGCACCTGCCCGAAGATTTATCACTACTGGTCCGGATCAACGATTCAGACTTCGCCGGATATTGATGAAATATCGGTTGTTGTACCGCCTGAAGCGATCGACCCTGATTATGGCCGACAGTTCGCCGAGGTGCGTGGCGGACGTGCAGCCATGCTGAATTACTCCATGTTTGGCACCCATAATCACTATGATGATGAGAACGCTGACCGTTTCCAGTCGACCTTTGAAATGGGCTTTAATGCCGGAGACTGGATTGTGCGCAGCACGCAGTTCATTAGCGACGGCAGCGATCAGGATTTTGAGGTTGACTCCCTCTACACCTATGCCCAGCGTACCTTTACCGATTATGGCGTGATGGTGCAGGGTGGCCAGATTAACATCGCCAACAGCCGCTTCAGTATTCCGGGAATTTACGGGGTCCAGATGATGCCGGATACCGCACTCACTCCTCAGGTGGGGACGGGCGTCGAAGTCAGCGGTATTGCCCGTAATCCGCAGGCGCGCGTCGATATCCGCCAGGGCGGACAGCTTATTTACTCAACGCTGGTTCCTGCCGGTCCGTTCAACCTGGATGACGTGCCGCTGGCGAACCTCAACACCGACCTGAACGTAACGGTCACCGAGACTGACGGCAGCGAAAACCGATTCACTGTCTCGGCAAGTACGTTCCGCAGCAATCATATAGGCCGTGCCCCGGGCTTTACGCTGGCTATGGGCCGCGTTGAAAACATGGACTCACGCTTTGAAAATCCGTGGGTGGTGTCCGCCAACAACGGCTGGTCTGTCAATAAGCGTGTCAATTTCCTGGCCGGTATGGTGATGGCGGATAACCACTATTATGGCTTCTCCGGCAACCTCGATACCATACCGATGCAGAACCTGTATGCCTCGTTGGGTTTTCTGGCGTCAATAGACAACCAGACGCAAACTGACGGCAACAAAACGACGCTGGATCTGGGTTACTCCCTGCCGTGGGGCATTGGGCTTTCGCTGGGCGGTAGCTATGGCACACCGGACTATCGCGAGATGGCGGAACTTTACGGCGACGATGACGATATGTCGCAAACCAAATACGACACCAGCGTCGGTATCAACTGGTCGAGTACCACGCTGGGCCGCTTTTCCCTCAGCTATTATCGCAACGAGAGCTGGAACAGCGACTATGACAGTCGCCGGTTTATCTCGTCGTGGTCACAGACTTTTAAATACTTCAACGTGAGCGTGAACTGGGAGTCGGATGTCAGCCGGCACGACAGCAGCGACAACGATCAGTTTTACGTAAACGTGTCGATCCCGCTGGGACGCTCAGGCGTGACAACCAGCTCCTGGTATCGCGAGAGCGAAGGTAAGCGTTCTTACGGCACGCGGGCAATGGGCTCGCTCAACGCTGAGAACCAGTACACGGTGGGGGTCACTCAGGACCAGGAAGAGAACACCACCAGCTGGGACAGCTCGCTGAACAGTAATCTGCATTACACCAACCTGGCGCTGGCGGCAGGAGGAGATAACGACAGCAATACCAACTACTCAGCAGCATTAAGCGGCGGGATTGTCGCCCACAGCGACGGGGTGACCTTCTCGCCTTACCGCGTGACCGATACGTACGCCATTGCCAGACTGGATAAACCGGTGGCTGGCATCGAGATAGGTACCCCGCGCGGCGCGGTATGGACCGATAAATGGGGCCTGGCGATTATTCCTGCGCTGTCGCCGTTCCGTGAAAGCACGATTGAGATCAACACGGAAAGCCTGCCAGGCAATCTGGACGTAAGAAATGGCAGAACAGCGATCAAAGCGTCTCACGGCGCTGTGGCGAAGTGGGAGTTTGCGACGTTAAGCCAGCGCCGCGTGCTGCTCAGTATACGCCGTGCGGACGGTACGCCGCTGCCGGAAGGTGTCTCGATTGTGGACGCGGCAGGGGAGTATGTGACGAGTGCGCCAGAAGACGGCGTGATCTTCCTGAACGATATCTCTGCCAGCCAGCAGCTGTATGCGAAGCTGGATGAAGGGCGTTGCAGGCTGACGTACACCCTGCCGGAGGCTGAACCGAATAAATTCTATGAAGAGGTGACAGGGAAATGTCTCTGAATAACGTTCGTCAATACGCGCTGATGCTTATGCTGCTCTGCGGCGCAGCGGGACTTTCGGGAATGGCGCAGGCCGATGACGGCGCCTGTGAAATGATGTCGGCGGTGAAGAAAGTCGATTACGGGCGCTACCGTAAAGAGGATATGCGGCAAACGTCCGCTGAACATATTGGCAAAGTGTACAACGGTTATGCTTCTGTGATGCGTGAAGTTCAGGTTTCGGTGCTGTGTCCGGATGTGCGCAAAATGCGCATCTCCGTGAACGGGATTGCCCGACAGAACCTGGCGTATCGTTTTACGGACAGCGGCGCGATGAAAATCGAATTCAAAGATGGGCGGGTGGACGGGAACCCCGTGCAGCTGGCCGCGGTCGATATTGGCGCGGTAGCCGTTCAGGGAGGCGCTTCTCAGGTGACGCTGAAGCCGGAAAAAGCGCTGGCGGCGGTAAACGGTACAGAAGTGGCGGGCGAGCAGTTTGTCGCCACCATGATGATCACGACCTATCTCTCTGACAAGGCGTTTAGCGTTACTAACACAACGGATTTTGAAGAAACGCTGACGCTTAACGTCGATACGCTTCCTGCGCATTAACCCCTCAGATGCCCGGCAGCGCTGTTCTGTCGGGCATTTTTCTTAGTGGATCCCCGCCAGACGCAGCAGCGCCGTCACCACCGCCGCCGCGACGATCACCACAATTAACGGCATTTTGCGCCAGGCCAGAAACACCGCGAACCCCACCCCCAGTACGCGCGCCATCCCGGCAAAATGGTCCCCTTCATAAAACGTTGTTGCCAGCGCGACGGAGAACAACAAAACGGTTGCCGCGTCTGAAAGCAGCGCCTGCGACCGTTCAGAAAGCGCCAGCCGGCTACCGAGTTTCGCCCCGCCGAGACGCATCAGATAGGTTCCGGCAGAAAGAATGGCGATGCCGAGAATAAAAACCGTCATGTTTTCCATTATTTTTTCCTCGCGGCAAGGCCGAGCAAAGAGAGCAGCACCGGCAGGCCAACCGGCGCAAACGGTACGGCGGCCAGCGACAACACTGCGCCGCTACAGGCGCGGATCAGCGTGGTACGGTTTTTAAATGCCGGCACCACTAACGCCAGCAGGATCGCCGGGAACACCGCGTCCAGCCCGATGGTTTCCGGATCTGGCAGCAGCTTGCCGACCATCGCGCCCAGCACCGCCCCCAGCGGCCAGATGATTGCCACGCCCAGGCCGCACAGCCAGTAGGCCGCTTTACGCTGCTCGGCGGTTTTTTGCGACAGGCCGAACACCACACTTTCATCATTCATGATATGACAGCCCAGAAAGCTCAGGCCGCGCTTGCCCACCAGTTCACGCACCGTAACGCCGAACGGCACATGGCGCGCGTTAACCAGTAAACCGGCCGCTGCCGCTGCCAGCGGATTGCCGCCGCTCGCCACGATGCCGATAAACATAAACTCGGATGCGCCTGCCAGCACCGTGAGGGAGAGGACAAACGGCACCCACAGCGGGAAACCGTAGGCCATCGCCAGTGAGCCATAAGACATGCCGACCACGCCCACCGCGAGGCAGACCAGGACGATCGCTTTTATCGTGTCGCCTTTCAGGCAAGAGAGGTGATTCTTCATACCATTTTAGCCATATCGAACGTATTTCCATTATAATGAACGCATCAGAAACGTTTTACAAGACGAACGATTCGTTCGTTATAGAGAGAAAGAGGCCGTTATTATGACGCAGCCAATCAGCGTGATCGCCAAAAGCCTGGTGCGAGAACGCTTGCGAACCGGGCTCTCACTGGCGGAAATTGCCCGCCGTGCCGGGATCGCCAAATCCACGCTTTCTCAACTGGAGTCTGGCAACGGCAATCCTAGCCTGGAAACGCTGTGGTCGCTTTGCGTGGCGCTGGATATTCCGTTTGCCCGGTTACTGGAGCCGCAGCAACCCGTCACGCAGGTGATCCGCCGCGGCGAGGGCACAAAAGTCGTCGCCGGGCAGGCGAACTACGAGGCGATTTTGCTCGCGGCGTGTCCGCCTGGCGCGCGTCGTGATATCTATCTGCTGCTGACTCAGCCGGGGGCAGACCGTATTTCCCAGCCCCATCCGCCTGGGTCGGTTGAGCATATTATCGTGACCCAGGGGCGGGCGGTGGTCGGTCTGATCGACGCGGCGGAAGAGCTCGGCCCGGGAGATTACATTTGCTACCCCGCTGACCAGCCGCATATCTTTAAGGCGCTGGAGCCAGATACGCACGCGCTGCTGGTGGCGGAACAAAACTAACAAAGATACGGAAAATCATGTCGCTTAAAGCCATTGCCAAAGAACTGGGGCTGTCTGTTACCACCGTCAGCCGCGCCCTCAACGGGTATGACGACGTTTCTGCTGAGACGCGCGCCCGCGTGGAAGCGGAGGCCCAGCGCCGTGGCTACCGACCAAATACCTTTGCCCGTCGCCTGAAGATGGGCAAAATCGACGCCGTCGGGCTGGTGTTTCCGGTGCATCCTGTTCCGCTCAATAACAGCGTTTTTATGGACATGGTCGGCGAAATTAGCCACGAACTGGCGCGACATGAGATTGACCTGCTGCTCATCGCTGACGACGATCTGGCGGACAAACACAGCTATATGCGCATGGTGCAGAGCCGACGCGTGGATGCGCTGATTGTGGCGCATACGCTGGATCACGATCCGCGTCTTGAGCAGCTACAGGCCGCCGGGTTCCCGTTCCTGGCGCTCGGCCGCAGCCAGCTCCCGCAGCCGTACGCGTGGTTCGATTTCGACAACTATGCCGGCACATATCAGGCCACCCGCTGGCTGATCGAGAAAGGCCATCAGCGCATTGCGCTGCTGGGCGAAAGCAACAACCAGGCATTCATCACCCAGCGCCGCCAGGGCTACCTGGACGCGCTGCGGGAAGCCGGACTTTCCAGCGAATGGCTGCGTGCCATGCCCCCTTCGCGTCGCGTGGGGTATGCCACCACGCAAGAACTTCTCTCCCTGCCGCAGCCGCCCACGGCCATCATTACCGACTGCAACACCCACGGCGACGGCGCAGCGATGGCCCTGGCGCAGATGGGGCGCTTAACCGGTGAAAATGCCGTTTCGCTGGTGGTCTATGACGGCTTACCGCAGGACAGCATTGTCGATATCGACGTCGCGGCGGTGATCCAGTCTACCCGTCAGGGTGTCGGGAAACAGATTGCCGATATGGTGCGCCAGCTGATTAATGGCGACGACATTGACACCCTTCAGGTGCTCTGGCAGCCAGAATTCTCCCCAGGCCAGACGGCCTGATTACACCAAAAATTCCAAACCCGATCACAGATCCGAAACGTTTTGGTTTGTATCCGAAACGTTTCGGATCAACACTCAGGACATCCCGATGACAGGAGATGTCTGATGCAAGATTCCATTTTCCGACTTGAAAGCAATACGGTTGACGTGGTGGTAAAAACCCACCCGTTCGCCGAAATTCTCTACTGGGGGGCACACCTTCAGCACTTTTCGCCGCAGGATGTGCTGAGTATTGCGCGCCCGGTTGCTAATGGCAGGCTGGACGTCGACTCTCCCGTCACGCTGATGGCAGAGCTGGGGCATGGGCTGTTTGGCTCGCCGGGCATCGAGGGGCACCGCCAGGGGCTGGACGGATCGCCGGTATTTAAAACCACGCAGGTGCAGCAGGCGTTAAACGCCCTGACAATCACTGCTGAAGACGAGCATGCAGGCCTGCGTCTGACCAGTGAAATAACGCTGGATGCCAGCGGCGTACTGGTGGTGCGTCATGGGTTAACCAACCTGAAAATGCAGGCGTGGCAGGTGGATCGCTTTGCCGTGACGCTGCCGGTGGCCGAACGCGCGCAGGAGGTGATGGCCTTCCACGGACGCTGGATCAGGGAGTTTCAGCCGCACCGCGTGATGCTTGAACATGACAGCTTCGTGATTGAAAACCGCCGGGGTAAAACCTCCCATGAACATTTCCCGGCGCTGATTTCAGGTACGCCGTCATTCAGTGAAATGCACGGCCACGTCTGGGGCGTGCATCTGGGCTGGAGTGGTAACCACCGCCTGCGCGCGGAGGCGAAAACCGATGGCCGCCGCTATATGCAGGCCGAAGCGCTCTACCTGCCGGGTGAAAGGGCGATTGAAGAGGGGGAAACGCTCTGGACGCCGCGCCTGTATGCCAGCCACTCCCCGCACGGGCTGAACGGCATGAGCCAGCAGTTCCACCGCTACCTGCGCGACAACGTTATCCGCTTCCCGGAAGATAAACCGCGCCCGGTGCACCTCAACACCTGGGAGGGGATCTACTTCAACCACGATCCGGACTACATCATGCGCATGGCCGACGAGGCCGCAGCGCTGGGCGTGGAGCGCTTTATCATTGACGACGGCTGGTTCAAAGGCCGCAACGACGACCACGCCGCGCTGGGCGACTGGTATCTGGACGAGAAAAAATACCCGAACGGCCTTAAGCCGGTGATCGATCACGTTAAACAGCTCGGCATGGAGTTTGGTATCTGGGTTGAGCCGGAGATGATTAACCCCGATTCCGATCTGTATCGCGCGCACCCTGACTGGGTGCTGGCGCTGCCGGGCTACGCCCAGGCGACCGGGCGACACCAGCTGGTCCTCAATCTCAATATTCCGCAGGCCTTTGAATATCTGGTCGAACGCATGAGCTGGCTGCTGGGCGAACACGCGGTCGACTACGTGAAATGGGATATGAACCGCGAGCTGGTGCAGCCAGGGCACAAGGGCAAAGCCGCCGCCGACGCCCAGACGCGCCAGTTTTACCGCCTGCTGGACGTGCTGGGCGAGCGCTTCCCGCACATTGAGTTTGAATCCTGCTCGTCCGGCGGCGGGCGAATCGATTATGAAGTGCTGACCCGCTGCCACCGCTTCTGGGCGTCCGACAACAACGACGCGCTGGAGCGCAACACTATCCAGCGCGGCATGAGCTACTTCTTCCCGCCGGAGGTGATGGGCGCGCATATCGGTCACCATAAATGTCACGCCACCTTCCGCCAGCACAGCATTCAGTTCCGCGGGCTAACAGCGCTGTTTGGTCACATGGGGCTGGAGCTGGATCCGCTCACCGTCGATGCGCAGGAGCGTGAAGGCTATCGCCATTACGCCGCGCTGCACAAGCGGTGGCGAGAGGTCATTCATCACGGCACCCAGTGGCGCGTGGATATGCCGGACGCCACCACCCTGGCGCAGGGTATAGTGAGCGAAGATAAGACGCAGGGGCTGTTTTTGGTCAGCCAGCTCGCGATGCCGGATTACACCCTGATGATGCCGCTGCGCATGCCGGGGTTAGACGCCAGCGCGCTGTACCGCATCACGCTGCTCGATCACCCGAACATCCAGATTACGGGCGAGGGCGGGCACACCATGCGTAAGCTGCCGGCGTGGATGAACGCG
This sequence comes from Enterobacter hormaechei, assembly GCA_042434945.1. GTDB lineage: Bacteria > Pseudomonadota > Gammaproteobacteria > Enterobacterales > Enterobacteriaceae > Escherichia > Escherichia hormaechei_A. The sequence goes on along the minus strand of CP170191.1, from coordinate 4,157,628 downwards.
CCGCAAACGGTAAGCGGTGAGTGGCTGATGCAGGCGGGTATTGCACTGCCGATTCTGGATCCGGAAACCGCCATTCTGATTGGTGTGGAACGCGTGTAAGGGTGACGGGCCGGGCAACCGGCCCTCCGTTGAGGATAAAAATAATGAACACAACAACCTGTACCCACAAAGACAACCCTAATTTCTGGATCTTCGGGCTGTTCTTCTTTCTCTACTTCTTCATCATGGCCACCTGCTTTCCGTTCCTGCCGATCTGGCTGTCGGACATCATCGGCCTGAACAAAACCCATACCGGGATTGTTTTCTCCTGCATCTCGCTGTCGGCCATTGCCTTCCAGCCGGTGCTGGGGGTCATTTCGGACAAGCTGGGGCTGAAAAAACACCTGCTTTGGATCATCTCGGTGCTGCTGTTCCTGTTCGCGCCGTTCTTCCTGTACGTCTTCGCCCCGCTGCTGAAAACCAATATCTGGCTGGGGGCGCTGAGCGGTGGGTTGTATATCGGCTTTGTCTTCTCAGCGGGGTCGGGGGCGATTGAGGCCTATATTGAGCGCGTAAGCCGCAACAGCTTTTTTGAGTACGGCAAGGCGCGTATGTTCGGCTGTCTCGGCTGGGGGCTGTGCGCCTCAACGGGCGGCATCCTGTTCGGCATCGATCCGTCGTACGTCTTCTGGATGGGGTCGGCCGCGGCGCTGTTGCTGATGCTGCTGCTGGTGGTCGCGAAACCGAAGCCTAACCAGACGGCGCAGGTGATGAACGCCCTGGGCGCGAATCAGCCGCAGATCACCGCTAAAACCGTCTTTACCCTGTTCCGCCAGCGCAGAATGTGGATGTTCATCCTGTACGTGATTGGCGTGGCCTGCGTGTATGACGTCTTCGACCAGCAGTTTGCCACCTTCTTCAAAACCTTCTTCGCCACGCCGCAGGAGGGGACCCGTGCCTTTGGTTTCGCCACCACGGCAGGGGAAATCTGTAACGCGATCATTATGTTCTGCTCGCCGTGGATCATTAACCGCATCGGCGCGAAAAACACGCTGCTGATTGCCGGGGTGATCATGGCGACGCGCATTATCGGCTCGTCGTTTGCCACCACTGCCGTGGAGGTGATTGCCCTGAAGATGCTGCACGCGCTGGAAGTCCCGTTCCTGCTGGTGGGGGCATTCAAGTACATCACCGGGGTGTTTGATACGCGCCTGTCGGCCACCATCTACCTGATTGGCTTCCAGTTTGCCAAACAGTCGTCGGCGATCTTCCTCTCCGCCTTTGCCGGAAATATGTATGACCGGGTCGGCTTCCAGGAGACGTATCTGATACTGGGCTGCTTCGTGCTGGCGATCACGGTGGTGTCGGCGTTTACGCTGAGTGGCAGGCGGGAGATTGCTGCCGCCTCGGGGGCAGCAGCGTTAACACATCAGTCCAGGTAAAACACCTCTTTCAGCGCCGAACTCACCGGGCTGTTATCCGGGTTCGACGGCATAACGTCACCCATATATTTCCACCAGCGCTGGCAGACATCGGTGTTTGCCACCGCGTTCCAGCGCTCTTCCGATTCAATCTCCACCGTCGCAAACAGCAGGTTGCGAGCTTTGTCGAGATAGATGGCGTAGTGGTGCGCGCCGTGGGCTTTCAGTACCGCCTCCAGCTCAGGCCAGATCGGGTTGTGGCGACGTGCGTACTCCTCGTGCGCGTCCGGGTTTACCTGCATCACAAACGCTTTGCGGATCATAAAGCCTCCAGGTACAGCTCGCGGACCTCATCGCGGCTGGCGGTGCGCGGGTTGCACGGCGCGCACGGGTCGGCGAGGGCTTTATCCAGCCAGCCTTCAATATCGGCTTTGGTGACGCCGAGCTGGCTAAATCCGGACGGAATGCCGACGCGAGCGCTCAGGTCGCGAATCGCCTGAATGGCCGACATGCTGGCGGCTTCGTCGCTCATGCCGCGCGTGTCAACGCCCATCGCCTGCGCCACGCGGGCGAAACGTGCGACCGCGTTCGGGCGGTTAAAGTTTTCGATGATCGGCAGCAGAATGGCGTTGCACACGCCGTGCGGCAGGTTGTGCGTCGCGCCCGGCTGGTGCGCCAGGGCGTGCACCAGCCCCAGACCGGCGCTGTTAAACGCCATGCCCGCCAGATACTGACCAAAGGCCATCTGCTCGCGCGCTTCCAGGTTGTGACCGTCGTCGACCGCTTTCGGCAGCCAGAGGTTGATCAGGCGAATCGCCTCCAGCGCGTTAGCATCGGTCAGCGGGTGCGCGCCGACGGACACGTAGGCTTCAATCGCATGGGTCAAGGCATCCATGCCGGTTGCGGCGGTCACGGAGGCCGGAATATCAAGCATCACGCTGGCATCGTCCACGGCGATATCCGGGATGATGTTCGGGTCGATAATCACCTCTTTCACCTGTCGCGCGGCGTCAATGATCACCGCGTTGCTGGTCATCTCCGCCGCCGTGCCTGCGGTGGTGTTGATCGCCACCAGCGGCACGCCCGCGTTTTTCACCTTGCCGACGCCGGAGTAATCGGTTGACGGACCTGGGTTGGCGGTGAGGATTTTGATCGCCTTGGCAGTATCAATCGGGCTGCCGCCGCCAAAGGCAATCAGGTAATCACACTCCGCATCCTGATATGCCGCATAGCCTTTTTGCACCAGCGCTTCCGTCGGATTCGGGAATACCTCATCGAACAGGTGATACGACATCTGATGGGCGTCGAGCGCGGAAAACAAACTTTCGAGCAGGCCAAGTTTCACCAGCTGGCCGTCGGTGACAATCAGCGCTTTTCCCCACTGTTTGTTTGCCACCAGATTGACCATATCGCCGATCGCGCCCGCGCCGTGCAGGCTGATTTTTGGAAGCGCCAACATAAAGCTCATGATAATTCTCCTTAATTACTGTGATTTTTATGCCCGGCGGCGCTGCGCTTGCGCGGGCCTACGGTTAAGTAGGCCGGGTAAACGCAGTGCCACCCGGCTATGAGATCCGTCTTCGCTGCATCACCCGGCGGGTAATAATCGGCAGCGAAATCACCACGATCAGCATCGCGCCGATAATCACTGACATCACGATGCCGGGCACGTTAAGCAGGCTCAGGCCAAAGGTCACCAGCCCCATCAGGAAGGCGGCGATAATCACGCCCACCATGCTGCCGGACCCACCGAGAATATTGACGCCGCCGAGCACCGCCATCGTCACCACCGCCAGCTCCCAGCCCATCGCGATGGTCGGGCGGGTACTGCCCAGACGCGAGGTGAGCAGCACCGACGCCAGGCCGGACATCAGTCCTACCAGCGCAAACAGGATCAGGTTGTGGCGCTTCACGTTGATGCCGGAGTACCACGCGCCGGTCGGGTTGTTGCCGATGGCGTAGGTGCGGCGGCCAAAATTGGTGCGGTGCAGCACAAAGGCAAACAGAGCGGCCAGCACGATAAACAGCGCGAACTCAAACGACAGCGCGCCCCAGACGTAGCCCTGGCCGAACCAGGCGAAGCTCTCCGGGTAGCTGTTCAGCGCCTGGTCTCCGAGCAGGATGTAAGTGATCCCACGGTACAGGCTCATGGTGCCGATGGTGATGACGATGGACGACAGGTTAAAGCGCGTCACCAGAATGCCGTTGAACAGCCCGCACAGTAGCCCGACGCCTAATCCCACGCACACCAGCAGCGGCGTATCGACGCCCGCCGCCGCGCAAAAGCCCATCACCGTGGAGCTGAGCGCGATGGTGGAGGCCACAGACAGGTCAATTTCCCGGGCGATAATCAGCATCGCCATCGGCAACACAATGATCGCTTTTTCCGTGAAGTTGAACGTCGCGTCGGAGAGGTTCCAGATATTGAGGAAGTAGGGCGAGGCGAGCGCGTTCACCACAAACACCGCCAGCGTCACCGCCAGCAGGAAGCCCTCCCAGCACAGCAGGCGCTGGAAGATGCCCGGCGCAGAAGTGGGTTTGAACTCTTCAGATGTCATCATTTTGCTCATGGTTTCACCGCCAGTTTCTGACGTGCCAGCGCCGCGTCGCGCAGGATCAGCCTGCCTTTGCGCCTGTTGCCGCGCTCGTTCAGCAGCACAGCGATGACAATGACCGAGCCGGAAATCGCCATCTGCCAGAACGGGGAGACGCCGATCACCGGCAGGGCGTTGTTGATGACGCCAAGGAACAGCGCCCCGAACAGACAGCCGAGCACGCGGCCGGTGCCGCCCATGGTGCTGATCCCGCCAATCACACAGGCTGCCACCACCTGCAATTCAAAACCGTTAGCGACGTCAACATACGCAACGGCAAAGCGTGATATCCACAGGTAGCCGCAGAACCCGGCCAGCAGACCGGAAAGGCAGAAGCTGATGAACTGCATTTTCCCGGCGTTGATCCCGGTGTAGTACGCTGCCGTGGCGTTCCCGCCGGCGGTGTAGAGCGCCCGTCCGGTGCGACTGTAGCGCAGGAAGTAGCCCACCAGCAGCAGTACGGCGATGGCGCACCAGCTCAGCACCGGCAGGCCCAGCACTGACGCACGCGGCAGGCCGAGGAAGTTTGCACCCATCTGGTTGGCGTTCACCCAGCCGCCGCCGGAGAGCAAAAAGATCATTCCGCGGTAGATGCTCATGGTACCGAGCGTCACCACAATCGCCGGAATGCCCAGTTTCCACACCAGCAGGCCGTTTATTGCGCCCATCAGCAGCCCAAGCGCGCTGGCGAGGATCAGCAGCGCCCAGACGGGCACGTCCGGGTAATGGAAATTAATCAGGGCGACAATCATCCCGGTCAGGGCCAGATTAGCCGCCATCGACAGGTCGATGCCTTTAGTGAGCAGCACCATCATCTGCCCGAGCGCGAGGACGATCAGAATGGCGGTGTCGTTAAACATCTCCACCAGGTTGCCCGGTGCGATAAACGATGGCACGCGGCTGCCAATGGCGACGACCATCAGGACAATCACCGCGCCAAGCAGCGCCTCGCGGTGTTTTAAGAGTGAGCTAAGCATTTATGCCGCCTCCTGTTTTGCACCGCTGGCGGCGCTGACGATGGTTTCCGCCGTCGCGTCTCCCGCCTGGTATTCGGCCACCATCAGCCCCTCGTGCATGACGATAATGCGATCCGCCATGCCCATCACTTCCGGCAGTTCGGACGAGACCATAATCACCGCCAGCCCCTGACTGACCAGCTCGGACATAAACTGATGCACGGCTGCCTTTGAGCCGATATCGATGCCTTTTGTTGGCTCATCGAGGATGATCACGTCAGGGTGCGTCGCCAGCCATTTGCCGATCACCACCTTTTGCTGGTTGCCGCCAGAGAGGGTCTCCACCGCCTGCTTCCAGCTGAAGGCTTTCACTTGCAGGCGCCTGGCGTATTCGTCTGCCAGCTTCCATTCGCGGTCGTCGTGCAGTACGCCGTTCGGATTGAGCCTGCTGAGCTGAGGCAGGCTGATGTTCTGGGCAATCGGCAGGGCGATAATCGCCCCCTGTTTCTGCCTTTCTTCCGGCACGCAGACGATACCGGCTTTGATCGCATCCGCAGGCTGGCGGAAGCGCCGGGGCTGGCCATTGAGGATAATTTCCCCGGACGATGGTCGCGTGACGCCGGAAAGCGCCTGCATCAATTCGGTACGCCCGGCACCCACCAGCCCGTAAAAGCCGAGGATCTCCCCTTTACGCAGGGAGAACGAGATATGCGCAAACTCGGTCGGATGGCAGAGGTTTTTCACCTCCAGCACCGTCTCGCCTTTTTCGCAGTCGATTTTCGGGAAGGTTTGGGTAATGGCGCGCCCGACCATCATCGACACCATCCGCTCCTCGGTGATCTCATTTATTGCCCCTGCACCGACGAACACGCCGTCGCGCAAAATGGTGTAGTGATCGGCCAGCTCAAAAATCTCGTCGAACTTGTGGGAGATAAACAGGATGGCTTTTCCCTCCTGCTTTAAGCGCTCCACAATCTGGTAAAACTCGAGGATTTCATGCTGTGACAGCGCCGCCGTGGGTTCATCGAGGATCACCACCTGCGCCTCAAACGACAGCGCGCGGGCAATCGCCACCATGTGACGCTGGGCGATGCTCAGGGTTTTCAGCGTTGCGCGCGGGTCGATTTGCACCTCAAGGCGGGCGAGAATAGCCTGCGCCCGGCGGTGCATTTCCGGCCAGTCGAGCTTTTTCAGGAAGCCTTTGTGAAGGTACTGACCGACAAAGATATTTTCGGTGACCGAGAGTTCATCAAACAGCACGGTTTCCTGGTGAATGGCGGTGATGCCCATTTTATGCGCCGACTCCGGCGTCGGAAGGTGAACGGGGATCGCCTTGTAGAGAATTTCTCCCTCGTCGGGCTGGTATATGCCGGTCATCACTTTGACCAGCGTCGACTTGCCCGCGCCGTTTTCGCCTATCAGGGCGGTCACTTTGCCGGGCCACAGCGCAAGCTGCACGTTCTCAAGAGCACGCACGCCGGGGAATACCTTGGTGATGCCAGAAAGCTGTAGCAATGGGGTCATGATAGTTCTCCTGGACAGGGGAATTTGTAGGGCGGGTAAGCGGCAGCGCCACCCGCCTTTTGCCGGATGGCGCTACGCTTATCCGGCCTACAAATCGCATCAAAAGATTTTTGAGAACTTATCAATATTGCTGGCATCGTAAACGAACGGCTCGGCCATCGCGCCGTTGCCGTCGGCATCCAGCTTCACTTTGCCCAGCTTGCCCATGCTGGCCTCACCTTTCGTGGCGGTGCCTTTCACCAGGTCATCCGCCAGGTAGGTTGCGGCATAGCCCAGGTCAATCGGGTTCCAGATGGCAAAGCTCTTGCTTGCGCCGGACTTCACCGCGCCCGCCATCTCAGACGGCAGGCCTAAACCGGTGACGTACACTTTGCCAATCTTGCCCTGGTCCTTCACCGCCTGCGCGGCAGCCACAATGCCCACGGAAGAAGGCGAAACAATCACTTTCAGCTCCGGGTAGGTTTTCAGCAGGCCGACCGCTTCGCGGTAGCTCTTGTCAGAGAGATCGTCCCCGTAGGCCACGGTCACCAGATTGACGGACGGGTACTTCGGCAGCACCTTTTTCATCTCCGCAATCCAGGTGTTCTGGTTGGTGGAGGTTGGCGTGGCGCTCAGCACCGCCACATCGCCTTTCTCCACGTTCAGCGCTTTCAGGGCATCGGCGGCGAGCTTGACGTTAGTTTCGCCAATCAGGGCGTTATTGGACGGGTTGAGGTGGATCTGACGCCCGGCTTTCGCCACCCCGGAATCCCACGACACAACCTTGATGCCGCGCTGCATCGCTTTTTTCAGCACCGGCACGACGGCGTCCGGATCGTTCGCGGAAATCGCGATCGCATCCACGCCCTGGGCGATCAGCCCGTTCAGCACCTCGATCTGCGCTTCCGCCGTGGTGGTGGTCGGGCCGGTATAAATCACTTTTACATCGCCTAACTCTTTGGCCGCCTCCTGCGCGCCGACGTTCGCTGCCTCGAAGAATCCATTCCCTAAGGACTTCGCCACCAGGGCGATTTTCACTTCTGCTAAAGCGGAACCGGACAACGCCAGAGCGGCAACGGTGAGGATCAAGCTTGCTTTTATTTTCATTGCTTTTACTCCACTGACTTGAGTTAGTTGTAGGGATTGCAGGTGGTTTTCGCCCCGTCTCGGTGAGCGGGGCGCGATGTTGTTATTGGTACAGATCTAACGCCGACTGCATGGGGGTAACGCCGAAGCGCTTGCCGAGCGCTATCAACTCTTCACGGCTGATGGTCTGTTTCATGCCGCCCATCGAATAAACCTTCACTAATACTTGTGCTGATTTTTCTGCGGTGTCGATTAAACCGAAGGTTTCATCCAGCGTCGGTCCGCTGCCGAAGACGCCGTGGAAGGGCCACAACACCAGCGAATGTTTTTGCATCTCTTGTGCGGTCGCCTGGCCGATTTCGTCCGTGCCGGGCACCATCCACGGCAAAATGCCAACGCCATCCGGGAATACCACCAGACACTCGGTGCTGCCTTCCCACAGTTGGCGAGTGAAGACCGCGGTGTCGTTTTCAAGTACATAGGTGAGGGCGATCAGGTTGGTGGCGTGGCAGTGCATGATCACCCGATCTTTGCCGTTGGTGGCTTTAATGCGCTCGCAGTGGGAAAGGAAGTGAGCCGGAAGTTCGGAAGTGGGGACGGCTTCGTTGGTTAACCCCCAAAGAATGTGGTAGCCCGCGCCGTCGCTGTCGACTTTTACGATGCCTAAGTTAGCCGCAGGATCAAGCTGGACGTTACGGAAGAATTTGCCCGAGCCGGTGACAATAAACGGTGTATTTGCCAGTAAAGGCATGGGCTGGCTGAGCGGGATATAGCGCGGTTGTTGGTGGAAATTGTCGTGATATGGTGCGATATCGGCGTCATCCAGGCGTAGCGTCAGGTTGCCGCCGTTGCGCTCATCCCAGCCTTTCAGCCAGGCGTCGGTGGTGGCTTTGATCATTCCCTGGACAAACCAGGACTGAGTAATGTTTTGCATGTTCTGTGTTCCTGTAAATTCGGTGTTGTCGGATGCACGACCCGTAGGCCGGATAAGGCGCTCGCGCCGCATCCGGCAATCAATGCCTGATGCGACGCTGTCGCGTCTTATCAGGCCTACAACTATTGTCGACCTGTAGGCCGGATAAGGCACTTGTGCCGCATCCGGCAGTGTTTACCCGCGGCGACTCAAAATTTCTTTCTCATAAGCCCGCACGCTCTCCAGCCATTCGCTACCTGCTGGCGTATCGTGACGTTGGCAATACATTTCCCAGACCGCCTGCCACGGCAACGATTTCTGCTCTTCCAGCAGTGCCAGACGCGCAGTGTAATCGCCCGCCGCTTCCAGCTTGCGCAGCTCAGCGGTAGGTTCCAGCAACGCACGCAGCAGGGCTTTTTTCATATTGCGTGTACCAATGACCCACGCGGCAATGCGGTTGATAGAGGCATCGAAGAAGTCAAGGCCGATATGCACCCGGTCAAACAGATCGTGACGCACAATCTCACTGGCAATTGCCTGGGTTTCATCATCCAGCAGCACTACGTGATCGCTGTCCCAGCGAACCGGACGGCTGACGTGCAGCAGCAACTGCGGCACATACAGCATGGCGGCGGAAATCTTGTCGGAAATCACTTCAGTCGGGTGGAAGTGCCCGGCGTCCAGGCACAGCGCAGTCTGGCGGCTGGTGGCATACCCCATGTAAAACTCATTGGAGCCAACCGTGTAGCTCTCTGCGCCAATGCCAAACAATTTGCTCTCAACGGCGTCGATATGGTGCGCAGGGTTTAGCTTCTCGCTGATCACCTCATCCAGTGCTGCCAGCAGACGCTGACGCGGGGCGAGACGGTCAACGGTGATATCTTTCATACCATCCGGGATCCAGATGTTCATCACCGATGGTGTGCCGAGTTGCTCGCCAAAATAGGCCGAAACGCGACGGCTGGCTTTGCAGTGATCAATCCAGAACTGGCGAATGCTGTCGTCGGCATGGGAAAGCGTAAAGCCATCGGCGCTTAGCGGATGCGAAAAGCAGGAGGGGTTAAAATCCAGACCGAGCTGATTGGCTTTCGCCCATTCAACCCAGTTTTTGAAGTGCTCTGGTTTGATCTGGTCGCGCGAGATTGGCGTATCTGATTCCAGATAGATGGCATGTAAATTAAGCCGTTTCGGCCCCGGAATCAGCCGCATAGCCTGTTCCAGATCGGCACGTAGCTCACTGGCATTACGCGCTTTGCCCGGATAATTGCCTGTGGCCTGAATCCCCCCGGTCAGCGAACCTTCCGGGTTTTCAAAACCGGAAACATCATCGCCCTGCCAGCAGTGCATTGAAACGGGTAAACGATCAAGTTGGCGCAGCGCCTCCTCGACATCAATCCCCACCGCCGCGAAACGCTGTTTCGCCAGCTCCCAGGCCTGTTCCAGTTGAGTGGTCATGCGCAAAGCTCCTTTGTCTTTCGTGTAGAGTGAATCCGCGCCACGTAGTGCGCAATTTCACTGTCAGGATTAGGGGTAAAGGTGGTCAGATTCGCGGTGGTGCTGACGACCTGACGGAAATCATCCACATTGTTGAGTTCATCCAGCGTCATTAACTGGATGCCGATATTGCCGAGCGTCGAGGCTTCAACAGGCCCGGCGATCACCCGAATACCGCAGGCATCGGCACATAGCTGGTTGAGCAGCGTGTTCTGACAGCCTCCGCCGACAATATGCAGTTGCGAGAAATCTTCACCGCGTAGCTGCGCTAGCTCATGCAACACATCGGCATACAGCAGCGCCAGACTGTCGAAAATGCAGCGCGCCAGTTCAGCATCACTTTCCGGGATCGGTTGCGCCGTTTCCCGACACGCAGCCTGAATTTCGCTGCACATCGCCTCAGGATTAATAAAGCGATCGTCATTGGGATTGATGATGAAGCGGCAGGCCGGAAGTGACTGTGTCGCGACGATAAGCGCCGGGAGATCGTTGATTTTCCGCTCCTTAAGCACCCGCTGAAGCAGCCATAAGCCCATAATATTTTTCAGCACCCGATAGCGACCTTCCGCCCCCGCCTTCATTGGTGATGTTGGCTGCCAGCGCCGTGTCATTGGTAAATGGCGTCTGGCTTTCGAAGCCCATCAATGACCAGGTACCAGAAGAGAGATAAGCGGCGCGTGAACCGTTTAACGGCGAGGCGATAACCGCGCTGGCGGTATCATGGCTGGCAACGGCGACCACCGGAATCTCATTACCCTGCGGGCAAATCCAGTGACCTATGACATTACCGGATGCGTCGGGCGACCAAACCAGGCTTTGTTGGCACCGCTCCACGCCAGTAGCGACTCGTCCCAGTCGTCGCTATTGATATTGACCAGTTGCGTGGTTGTGGCGTTGGTGTATCCCAGTTCATCTTGCCGGTCAGACGGTAGCTTAAGTAGTCGGGGATCAGCAGCGCATGCGCCACCTTTTCGACCAGCTCTGGCTGTTGCTCAACCAGCGCGCGCAGCTGATACAGCGTGTTAAACGGCAGAAACTGAATGCCGCTGCGACCATAGATGTTCTCCTTGCCAAGCTGGGCGATGGCGTGCGCCATTAGCCCATCGGTGCGGCTGTCGCGGTAGGAGACGGGCAGGCCGACGCGTTCGCCGTGACTGTCCAGCAGTATGTAATCCACACCCCAGGTATCAATGCCGATACTGTCGATGCGAATACCGTCTTCGCAGACGTTGTGAAGTCCGGTGCGGATCTCTGCTTCCAGGGCGTCGATATCCCAGGTAACAAAACCGTCCTGTTTTTGCAGACAATTGGCGAAACGGTGCATTTCGCGAAGCGTAAGGGTGTGCAGGTCGCAGTCCCAGGTGGCGAGCATTACACGGCCGCTGGATGCGCCTAAATCGACAGCCACACAATGGCGAAAAGTCATGGTCGGGTCCTTTCTTAAGTCATTAGCGAGGAGTGTAAGAAAGGGAAGAAATAGCCACCTTCTCGCCACTGACAGCCCAAATCTCGCGCTGGCAAGAAAGCAAAGATGAACGTGAGGGAGTTCACAGTTTCCAGTAATGGCGGGGTTTGCAGGCAGTGTGACGCTGACCGCATTTCCTGATCTTTCCGTCTGTTTCTTGAAAAACCGACAGCTTTTGCGCGGTTTGCTGTCAAAAATTTAAGGTGAGCGTGGAAAGCCTTAATTACTATTTTGAGAACTTTTCTCATTGGTGGGGGCCGTTATGACCGTACTGCACAGCGTCGATTTTTTTCCTTCGGGGGCTTCGCCGGTCGCGATTGAGCCACGGCTGCCTCAGGCTGCGTTCCCGGAGCATCATCATGATTTTCATGAAATTGTGATTGTCGAACATGGCACGGGTATTCATGTGTTTAATGGGCAGCCCTATACCATCACCGGTGGCACGGTCTGTTTCGTACGCGATCATGATCGGCATCTGTATGAACATACCGATAATCTGTGTCTGACCAATGTGCTGTATCGCTCGCCGGATCGATTTCAGTTTCTCGCCGGGCTGAATCAGTTGCTGCCACAAGAGCTGGATGGGCAGTATCCGTCTCACTGGCGCGTTAACCACAGCGTTTTGCAGCAGGTGCGACAGCTGGTTGCACAGATGGAACAGCAGGAAGGGGAAAATGATTTACCCTCGACCGCCAGTCGCGAGATCTTGTTTATGCAATTACTGCTCTTGCTGCGTAAAAGCAGTTTGCAGGAGAACCTGGAAAACAGCGCATCACGTCTCAACTTGCTTCTGGCCTGGCTGGAGGACCATTTTGCCGATGAGGTGAATTGGGATGCCGTGGCGGAGCAATTTTCTCTTTCGCTGCGTACGCTACATCGGCAGCTTAAGCAGCAAACGGGACTGACGCCTCAGCGTTACCTGAACCGCCTGCGACTGATGAAAGCCCGACATCTACTACGCCACAGCGAGGCCAGCGTTACTGATATCGCCTATCGCTGTGGATTCAGCGACAGTAACCACTTTTCGACGCTTTTTCGCCGAGAGTTTAACTGGTCACCGCGTGATATTCGTCAGGGACGGGATGGTTTTCTGCAATAACGCGAATCTTCTCAACGTATTTGTACGCCATATTGCGAATAATCAACTTCGTTCTCTGGCCGAGGTAGCCACGGTGGCGCATCAGTTAAAACTTCTCAAAGATGATTTTTTTGCCAGCGACCAGCAGGCAGTCGCTGTGGCTGACCGTTATCCGCAAGATGTTTTTGCCGAACATACACATGATTTTTGTGAGCTGGTGATTGTCTGGCGCGGTAATGGTCTGCATGTACTCAACGATCGCCCTTATCGCATTACCCGTGGCGATCTCTTTTACATTCATGCTGACGATAAACACTCCTACGCTTCCGTTAACGATCTGGTTTTGCAGAATATTATTTATTGCCCGGAGCGGCTGAAGCTGAATCTTGACTGGCAGGGAGCGATTCCGGGATTTAGCGCCAGCGCAGGGCAACCACACTGGCGCTTAGGTAGCGTGGGGATGGCGCAGGCGCGGCAGGTTATCGGTCAGCTTGAGCATGAAAGTAGTCAGCATGTGTCGTTTGCTAACGAAATGGCTGAGTTGCTGTTCGGGCAGTTGGTGATGTTGCTGAATCGCCATCGTTACACCAGTGATTCGTTGCCGCCAACATCCAGCGAAACGTTGCTGGATAAGCTGATTACCCGGCTGGCGGCTAGCCTGAAAAGTCCCTTTGCGCTGGATAAATTTTGTGATGAGGCATCGTGCAGTGAGCGCGTTTTGCGTCAGCAATTTCGCCAGCAGACTGGAATGACCATCAATCAATATCTGCGGCAGGTCAGAGTGTGTCATGCGCAATATCTTCTCCAGCATAGCCGCCTGTTAATCAGTGATATTTCGACCGAATGTGGCTTTGAAGATAGTAACTATTTTTCGGTGGTGTTTACCCGGGAAACCGGGATGACGCCCAGCCAGTGGCGTCATCTCAATTCGCAGAAAGATTAATTCGCCATGCCGATGCCGACGATGTTAGCGGCGACAATAATCACCACACAACCGAGGCTCAACACCGTTACCGGACGGCGTCCTGCATTGTTCCACTCTTTCAGCACCAGCCCGACGATACCGCCGCACAATACATAGAAACTCATATGCAGCATCCAACTGATGTAGTCATACTGCGCCGGAATGCGGGCGTGGCCCCAGGCATAGAAAAAGAATTGCAGATACCACATCAACCCGCCCAGTGCCGAGAGTAACACATTGTGAATGATCAGCGGTTTTGCCAGCGAGAAGTCGGCTTTTAGCGACAAATCCTTCACTTTTGCCAGACGAATAAAACAGAAACCGAGGTTAATGATCGCGCCGCCGCCCATGATGACAACATAGCTTGGCAGAGCGACATACAGTGGATCGACGCCAAGTGCGGCAGCGGCTTCATGCATCGGTTTTGCGGCGTTCATCGCAAAGGACATCCCGGCAGAGAAAATGCCGCACATCACCGCCAGCACCAGCCCTTTTTTCAGATTGAACTCTTCGGCTTTAATGCCCATCTTGCGCTCTTTCAACTGCCCGGCTCGAGTTACAATCCCTACGCCAATCAGCGCCACCAGAACGCCGAGCAACGTCATGCGTCCGCCTTCGGTGTTAATCAACACATCGAAATTGCCGTTGATAATTGGCGTCATCAGCGTACCGACAATCAACGTAATGCCAATGGCGATGCCAATTCCCATCGACATGCCGAGATAACGCATGGTCAGGCCGTAGTTGATATTACCGATCCCCCACATAGCGCCGAACAGAAAAACAGGCAGCAGCGTAGAGAGACTAAACGAGCTGTAATACGCCCAGAAATTCGGTAGTAACAGGGCGCTGATGGCCCACGGCAGAATAATCCACGAAACAATCCCACCGACTGACCACATGGTTTCCCATGACCATTTTTTTACTTTTTTGAACGGAGCGTAAAAACAGGCTGCACTGGCCGCGCCGATCAAATGCCAAAATATCCCCATCGTAATCGCGTTACTCATCTTCTTATCCTCATCATTTTTCGTCGCGTCACATCTCCGACGAGATGAGTGTAAAAATCGTGCTGTCGATTAACCTTTCGCCTGTTGCCGCCGTTGTCGATTTACTGGCAATCACGGCATTAAGTGGGTGATTTGCTTCACATCTCGGGCATTTTCCTGCAAAACCATACCCTTACGAAAAGTACGGCATTGATAATCATTTTCAATATCATTTAATTAACTATAATGAACCAACTGCTTACGCGGCATTAACAATCGGCCGCCCGACAATACTGGAGATGAATATGAGCTATACCCTGCCATCCCTGCCGTATGCTTACGATGCCCTGGAACCGCACTTCGATAAGCAGACCATGGAAATCCACCACACCAAACACCATCAGACCTACGTCAACAACGCCAACGCGGCGTTGGAAAGCCTGCCAGAATTTGCCAACCTGCCGGTTGAAGAGCTGATCACCAAACTGGACCAGCTGCCAGCAGACAAGAAAACCGTACTGCGCAACAACGCTGGCGGTCACGCTAACCACAGCCTGTTCTGGAAAGGTCTGAAAAAAGGCACCACCCTGCAGGGTGACCTGAAAGCGGCTATCGAACGTGACTTCGGCTCCGTTGATAACTTCAAAGCAGAATTTGAGAAAGCGGCAGCTTCCCGCTTTGGTTCCGGCTGGGCATGGCTGGTGCTGAAAGGCGATAAACTGGCGGTGGTTTCTACTGCTAACCAGGACTCTCCGCTGATGGGTGAAGCTATTTCTGGCGCTTCCGGCTTCCCGATTCTGGGCCTGGATGTGTGGGAACATGCTTACTACCTGAAATTCCAGAACCGCCGTCCGGACTACATCAAAGAGTTCTGGAACGTGGTGAACTGGGACGAAGCAGCGGCACGTTTCGCGGCGAAAAAATAATTATTTGCCGCCTGCTGCAATGAGGCGTATAGGCCGCATATCAGCTTAAAAAATGAACCATCGCCAACGGCGGTGGTTTTTTTGTGATCAATTTCAAAATAAAAACAATGATCCGATAAAAATAAAACAGTGTTTCAATTGATGTGGTTTTGATCACTTTTATTGATTAAATGAATGTCTATCTTCGTTTCCATCAACACTGATGCTCCATTGAGGAATTACGCATCAGCCCTTAAAAATATGCCGACAGGTGATGGAAATGCAGATAAAACGCTCGATTGAGAAAATCCCGGGGGGGATGATGCTCGTCCCGCTATTCCTTGGCGCACTGTGCCACACCTTCTCGCCGGGGGCGGGGAAATATTTTGGATCATTCACCAACGGGATGATTACCGGTACGGTGCCCATTCTGGCGGTGTGGTTTTTTTGCATGGGGGCGTCAATAAAATTAAGCGCGACGGGAACGGTACTGCGTAAATCCGGTACGCTGGTGGTAACTAAAATTGCCGTCGCGTGGGTGGTTGCGGCAATTGCCTCGCGTATTATTCCGGAACATGGTGTTGAAGTTGGATTCTTTGCCGGACTTTCAACGCTGGCACTGGTGGCGGCGATGGATATGACCAATGGTGGACTTTACGCTTCCATCATGCAGCAGTACGGCACAAAAGAAGAAGCTGGGGCATTTGTGTTGATGTCGTTGGAGTCCGGGCCGCTCATGACGATGATTATTCTGGGCACTGCAGGGATTGCCTCGTTTGAACCGCATGTTTTCGTCGGCGCAGTATTACCGTTCCTGGTGGGCTTTGCCCTGGGGAACCTTGACCCTGAATTACGAGAATTTTTCAGCAAAGCGCTGCAGACGCTGATTCCATTCTTTGCCTTCGCGCTGGGCAATACCATTGATTTGACTGTGATTGCCCAGACTGGTTTGCTGGGAATCCTGTTGGGTGTGGCAGTAATTATCGTGACCGGTATTCCGTTGATTATCGCCGATAAATTGATTGGCGGTGGCGATGGCACTGCCGGAATTGCCGCTTCCAGTTCCGCAGGGGCCGCGGTAGCGACACCTGTGCTGATTGCAGAAATGGTGCCTGCGTTTAAACCGATGGCTCCGGCAGCAACTTCGCTGGTAGCGACGGCGGTCATTGTGACTTCGATTCTGGTGCCAATTCTTACCTCTATCTGGTCACGTAAAGTCAAAGCCAGAGCAGCGAAAATCGAAATTTTAGGTATGGTGAAATAAACCTGCTTCCTTAATCCCCACAGCCGGATGAACTAACGTTCGTCCGGTTTGCTATTGAGTTCCTGCCTGGATACTTACCGCGAAAACAGCACGCCTGACATAAAATAAATATGGTCTAATGGGGAAATTTCTCGTGGAGAGGGAACAGATGCGATATCCGGTTGATGTATACACAGGCAAGATTCAGGCTTATCCCGAAGGCAAACCCAGCGCAATTGCTAAAATCCAGGTTGATGGTGAGTTGATGCTGACGGAGCTGGGGCTGGAAGGTGACGAGCAGGCGGAGAAAAAGGTTCACGGCGGGACAGACAGAGCGCTGTGTCATTATCCTCGTGAGCATTATCTCTACTGGGCGGAGTTGTTTGTTGCGCCTGCGTTTGGTGAAAACCTCTCAACCGACGGCCTCACGGAAAGTAATGTTTATATGGGCGATATTTTCCGCTGGGGAGAGGCATTAATTCAGGTCAGCCAGCCGCGCTCGCCTTGCTATAAACTCAATTACCATTTTGATATCAGCGATATAGCGCAGTTGATGCAAAACACAGGTAAGGTGGGGTGGTTGTATAGCGTGATAGCGCCAGGGAAAGTGTCTGCGGACGCGCCGCTGGAGTTGGTTTCCCGTGTCAGCGATGTGACCGTGCAGGAGGCTGCCGCCATCGCATGGCATATGCCGTTTGATGACGATCAGTATCACCGTTTACTCTCCGCTGCCGGGTTATCGAAAAGCTGGACGCGAACGATGCAAAAGCGCCGACTGAGCGGCAAGATCGAAGATTTTTCCCGCCGGTTGTGGGGAAAATAACCCCCGGAGTGTAGGCCTGATAAGACGCTATCAGCGTCGCATCAGGCATCCTGCTCAAATGCCGGATGCGGCGTAAACGCCTTATCCTGCCTACAAATGCGGAGTTTAACTCCGCTTATACAGCGGCAACCAAATCACCAGCCGTAAACCCGCCCAGCGGGCTGTCTTCTGCCTTCACCCAGCCACGATGCTGCTGAATGGCGGTTTCAACAATCGCCAGCCCCAATCCTGTACCGCCAGATTCACGATCGCGTGCTTCATCGGTCCGATAGAACGGACGGAAAATCTGTTCGCGATCTTCCGGGCTAACGCCAGGACCATCGTCGTCCACCGTAATGGTGATACCGTCTTTATCTACCGCAAAGCCCACTTCAATCTTCGTATGGGAATAACGCAGAGCATTACGAACAATGTTTTCCAGCGCACTTTCCAGGGCGTTCGGATTGCCGTACAGCGGCCACGGCCCAGGCGGGAAGTTAACTGTCAACGACTTGCCCATTTGCTCGGCTTCGAACGCCGCGTTATCCAGCACTTCACCCCACAACTGATTGGCTTTGATGGTCTCGCTAACCAGCGCGTTTTTTTGCTGATTACGTGACATCACCAACAGGTCGTTGATCATGCTGTCCAGACGTTGCGCTTCGGTTTCAATACGCTCCAGTTCCTTGCTTTCACCGCTACGACGGCGCAGTAACGCCGTACCCAGTTGCAGACGCGTCAGCGGGGTGCGCAGCTCGTGAGAGATATCAGAAAGCAGACGCTGCTGGGAGGTCATCATGCGCTCCAGCGCGGTGACCATCTGGTTAAAACTGGCACCTGCGGCAAGGAATTCCTGTGGCCCCGCTTCCAGTTCCGGGTGCTGGCGTAAGTTTCCCTGGGCAACTTCATCGGCAGCGTTTTTCAGCTTACGCGCCGGTTTTGCCAGACTCCAGGCCAACCACAACAGCAGCGGCGTACTGACCAACATGGTGACAATCAGCAGTAATAGCGGGCGGTCAAACAGTAAGTTAATGAAATCGGATTGAGAACTGCTGGCCGGACGAATCAGATAAAGTTGGTAATTATCTTCGCCATCACGCACGGAGAACGGACCGACCAGTTCCACGCGGCCATACTTTTTCTTCTGCGGATGATCGGCGTTATCGGCCTGACCAATAAAGTTACGAATGATCTGCATTTCGCTGCGTTCAGCGCCGATCACGCGGCCTTCGGTGGTCACCAATAATAAACGCTGTCCTGGCGGTGCCCACTTATCAATCGCCCGAAACAGACGCCGCCACCACATTAAATCGTTGGGCGGATCGTTCGCCAGCTCCGCTTCGACATGCTGCTCAATCATCAGCCCCTGACGCTGTTCGCTATCCAGAAGCTCGGTCATCTGGCGTGAATCGAGCTTGGGTAACATCAAAACCAACATCAACACCAGCGCCAGCGTCAGCCAGAAGATGGCGAAGATGCGCGCGGTTAAGCTGCCTATCATGAAGCAGAAACCATCAGATAGCCGCGACCACGCAAGGTTTTAAACCACGGGTGACCATCTTTACGATCCGGCAGTTTACGACGCAGGTTGGAAATGTGCATATCGATAGCGCGGTCGAAAGGCGTCAGGCGTTTGCCCAGCACTTCCTGGCTTAAATGTTCACGGGAAACCACCTGACCCAGATGCTGTGCCAGCAAATAGAGCAGGGTAAACTCAGTGCCGGTTAACTCCAGCGTTTGCCCGTCGAAGCTGGCTTCCTGACGGCCTGGATTCAGCACTAAGGCATCAACTTCCAGTGTCGGTGAACCGTTGTCGTTGTTTTGCTGTTGCTCGCTCCAGTGCGAACGGCGCAGGATCGCGCGAATACGTGCCACCAGCTCACGATCATTAAATGGTTTCGGGAGATAGTCATCTGCGCCCAGCTCAAGGCCGAGAACGCGATCAAGTTCACTGCCGCGCGCCGTCAACATAATGACAGGCGTCTGGTGTGTCTGGCGAAGTGCTTTTAATGTGTCGATACCATTTTTCTTCGGCATCATTACGTCAAGCAAAAGTAAATCAATGCTGTCGTCCAGAAGATCAAGCGCCTGTTCCCCATCGTGGGCAACAATCACGTTGAAGCCTTCCATCTCGAGCAGCTCCTTTAATAGGGAAGTCAGCTCTCGGTCATCATCAACTAACAGGATTTTATTCATTGTTTAAATACCTCCGAGGCAGAAATTACGTCATCAGACGTCGCTAATCCATGACTTTACGTTGTTTTACACCCCCTGACGCATGTTTGCAGCCTGAATCGTAAACTCTCTATCGTTGAATCGCGACAGAAAGATTTTGGGAGCAAATGATGCGCATAGTTACCGCTGCCGTCATGGCCTCAACGCTGGCAGTCAGTTCATTAAGCCACGCTGCTGAAGTCGGTTCAGGCGATAACTGGCATCCGGGTGAAGAACTTACGCAGCGCAGTACGCAGAGCCATATGTTCGACGGCATAAGTTTAACCGAACATCAGCGTCAGCAGATGCGAGATCTTATGCAACAGGCCCGGCACGAACAGCCTCCTGTTAATGTTAGCGAACTGGAGACAATGCATCGCCTTGTCACCGCAGAAAATTTTGATGAAAACGCTGTGCGCGCACAGGCAGAAAAAATGGCGAATGAGCAAATTGCTCGTCAGGTTGAGATGGCAAAAGTCCGCAACCAAATGTATCGCCTGTTAACGCCGGAGCAGCAAGCGGTTTTAAACGAGAAACATCAACAACGAATGGAGCAGTTGCGCGACGTGACGCAATGGCAAAAAAGTTCATCGTTGAAGCTATTGAGTAGTAGCAACTCACGTTCCCAGTAGTAAACCCTGTTTTCCTTGCCATAGACACCATCCCTGTCTTCCCCCACATGATGTGGGGGTTTTTTTTATCCTCAATTTGCCTGCTGCTTAATGCATTGCAGATGATTTGCTTCCGTTATACTAGCGTCAGTTGATAGCGGGAGTATTTATGAATCAATCTTATGGACGGCTGGTCAGTCGGGCGGCGATTGCTGCGACGGCGATGGCTTCGCTGCTATTGCTGATTAAAATTTTTGCATGGTGGTATACCGGGTCGGTGAGTATTCTCGCCGCGCTGGTGGATTCGCTGGTGGATATCGGCGCGTCGTTGACGAATTTATTGGTGGTGCGATATTCCCTGCAACCTGCCGACGATAATCACTCGTTTGGTCACGGTAAAGCTGAGTCCCTCGCGGCGCTGGCGCAAAGTATGTTTATCTCCGGTTCGGCACTATTCCTGTTTTTGACGGGTATTCAACATCTGATATCTCCAACACCGATGACAGATCCAGGCGTCGGGGTTATCGTGACAATTGTGGCGCTAATTTGTACGATTATCCTTGTCTCGTTTCAGCGTTGGGTGGTGCGCCGGACGCAAAGCCAGGCGGTGCGGGCTGATATGCTACATTACCAGTCTGATGTTATGATGAACGGCGCAATTCTGCTGGCGCTGGGGTTGTCCTGGTACGGCTGGCATCGCGCCGATGCTCTGTTTGCATTGGGAATCGGCATCTATATTTTATATAGCGCGTTACGCATGGGATATGAGGCGGTACAGTCATTACTGGATCGCGCATTACCTGATGAGGAACGGCAAGAAATTATTGATATCGTGACTTCCTGGCCGGGTGTTAGCGGCGCTCACGATCTTCGCACGCGGCAGTCAGGGCCGACCCGCTTTATTCAGATTCATTTGGAAATGGAAGACTCTCTGCCTTTGGTTCAGGCACATATGGTGGCGGATCAGGTAGAGCAGGCTATTTTACGGCGTTTTCCGGGATCGGATGTGATTATCCATCAGGACCCCTGTTCCGTCGTACCCAGGGAGGGTAAACGGTCTATGCTTTCATAATCAGTATAAAAGAGAGCCAGACCCGCATTTTGTGTATAAAATACCGCCATTTGGCCTGACCTGAATCAATTCAGCAGGAAGTGATTGTTATACTATTTGCACATTCGTTGGATCACTTCGATGTGCAAGAAGACTTCCGGCAACAGATTTCATTTTGCATTCCAAAGTTCAGAGGTAGTCATGATTAAGAAAATCGGTGTGTTGACAAGCGGCGGTGATGCGCCAGGCATGAACGCCGCAATTCGCGGGGTTGTTCGTTCTGCGCTGACAGAAGGTCTGGAAGTAATGGGTATTTATGACGGCTATCTGGGTCTGTATGAAGACCGTATGGTACAGCTAGACCGTTACAGCGTGTCTGACATGATCAACCGTGGCGGTACGTTCCTCGGTTCTGCGCGTTTCCCGGAATTCCGCGACGAGAACATCCGCGCCGTGGCTATCGAAAACCTGAAAAAACGTGGTATCGACGCGCTGGTGGTTATCGGCGGTGACGGTTCCTACATGGGTGCAATGCGTCTGACCGAAATGGGCTTCCCGTGCATCGGTCTGCCTGGCACTATCGACAACGACATCAAAGGCACTGACTACACTATCGGTTTCTTCACTGCGCTGAGCACCGTTGTAGAAGCGATCGACCGTCTGCGTGACACCTCTTCTTCTCACCAGCGTATTTCCGTGGTGGAAGTGATGGGCCGTTATTGTGGCGATCTGACGTTGGCTGCGGCCATTGCCGGTGGCTGTGAATTCGTTGTGGTTCCGGAAGTTGAATTCAGCCGTGAAGACCTGGTAAACGAAATCAAAGCGGGTATCGCGAAAGGTAAAAAACACGCGATCGTGGCGATTACCGAACATATGTGTGATGTTGACGAACTGGCGCATTTCATCGAGAAAGAAACCGGTCGTGAAACCCGCGCAACTGTGCTGGGCCACATCCAGCGCGGTGGTTCTCCGGTGCCTTACGACCGTATTCTGGCTTCCCGTATGGGCGCTTACGCTATCGATCTGCTGCTGGCAGGTTACGGCGGTCGTTGCGTAGGTATCCAGAACGAACAGCTGGTTCACCACGACATCATCGACGCTATTGAAAACATGAAGCGTCCGTTCAAAGGCGACTGGCTGGACTGCGCGAAAAAACTGTATTAATGATTTCGGAAAAAGGCAGATTCCTTTAGCCTGAAACCGATGACAGAAGCAAAAATGCCTGATGCGCTTCGCTTATCAGGCCTACGTGAATTCTGCAATTTATTGAATTTACAAATTTTTGTAGGCCGGATAAGGCGTTCGCGCCGCATCCGGCATCGATAAAGCGCACTTTGTCAGCAATATGAGGCGGCTTTTTTAATCCCCCAACATATACCCACAAGTTATAGCCAATCTTTTTTTATTCTTTAATGTTTGGTTAACCTTCTGGCACGCTTTGCTCATCACAACACAACATAAGAGAGTCGGGCGATGAACAAGTGGGGCGTAGGGTTAACATTTTTGCTGGCGGCAACCAGCGTTATGGCAAAGGATATTCAGCTTCTTAACGTTTCATATGATCCAACGCGCGAATTGTACGAACAGTACAACAAGGCATTCAGCGCCCACTGGAAACAGCAAACTGGCGATAACGTGGTGATTCGTCAGTCACACGGTGGTTCAGGCAAACAAGCGACGTCGGTAATCAACGGTATTGAAGCTGATGTTGTCACGCTGGCTCTGGCCTATGACGTGGACGCAATTGCGGAACGCGGGCGGATTGATAAAGAGTGGATCAAACGTCTGCCGGATAACTCCGCACCGTACACTTCCACCATTGTTTTCCTGGTGCGTAAGGGCAATCCGAAGCAGATCCATGACTGGAACGATCTGATTAAACCGGGTGTTTCGGTGATCACGCCTAATCCGAAAAGCTCTGGTGGCGCACGCTGGAACTACCTGGCTGCCTGGGGCTACGCGCTGCATCACAACAACAACGATCAGGCAAAAGCACAGGATTTTGTTCGGGCACTGTATAAAAACGTCGAAGTTCTGGATTCTGGCGCGCGCGGCTCCACTAACACTTTTGTCGAGCGCGGGATTGGCGATGTACTGATCGCCTGGGAAAACGAAGCTCTGCTGGCAGCGAATGAACTGGGGAAAGATAAATTCGAAATCGTCACGCCGAGTGAGTCTATCCTCGCAGAGCCAACCGTGTCGGTGGTCGATAAAGTGGTCGAGAAAAAAGGTACTAAAGAGGTGGCGGAAGCCTACCTGAAATATCTTTACTCGCCAGAAGGTCAGGAAATTGCAGCGAAAAACTACTATCGTCCGCGCGATGCTGAGGTGGCGAAAAAGTACGAAAATGCGTTTCCAAAGCTGAAGTTATTCACCATTGATGAAGAGTTCGGCGGCTGGACGAAAGCGCAAAAAGAGCATTTTGCTAACGGCGGTACGTTCGATCAGATCAGCAAACGCTAAGCGTTTTACAAAGAACGACACGGTAACCCGGTGTGAGAAATCCGCCGGGTTTTTTATTTGGTCATCATTTTGCGTTACTCTTTTGCCTCTATTGAAAACAGGGAACGCGTTGTGAAAAAAATTATCTTACTGATTCTGATCGTTATCGCCCTTGCCGCAGGGGGCGTGTACTGGATGAAAGCGGGTAATCCGAATGCGTTGCGTCATATCGTTCTCGACCAGTGTGTGCCCAACCAGCTGCATAACCGTAACCCGGCACCGTGTGCGCAGGTGAAGCCAGATGCGGGCTACGTGGTGTTCAAGGACCGCAACGGGCCGCTGCAATACCTGCTGATGCCCACGTACCGTATCAACGGCACCGAAAGCCCGCTGCTGACTGAGCCGCAGACACCGAATTTCTTCTGGCTGGCATGGCAGTCTCGCCATTTTATGAGTATGAAACGGGGGGCCGACGTGCCTGACAGCGCCGTTTCGCTGACCATCAACTCCCCGACCGGGCGCACGCAAAACCATTTTCATATCCACATCTCCTGTCTGCGCCCAGACGTGCGCGAGAAGCTGAACGCGTCGCAGGGGCAAATCAGCACCCAGTGGTTACCGCTTCCGGGCGGGCTGGAAGGGCATGAATACCTTGCCCGTCGGGTGACGGAGAACGAACTGGTGCAGCGCAGCCCGTTTATGATGCTGGCGGAAGAGCTGCCGGAAGCCCGCGATCATATGGGACGCTTCGCGCTGGCGATGGCACAGCAGTCGGACGGCTCGTTTGTATTGCTGGCGACAGAGCGTAACCTGCTTACCTTTAACCGCGCGTCGGCTGAGGAATTGCAGGATCATCAATGCGATATCCTGAAGTGACCCCACCATAAATAGCGTTTACTCGCCCTGCCTGTCGCCGTAGACTTGCTGAAAAATTCTACAGGAGACAGGTATGTCGCTCTGGTTAACGCATCCTCTGCTGCTTCCCTCGCTGATCGTCGGCGTCACCATCGTGCTGTGGGCGACGTCGCTGTTGCCGGAATTTATCACCGCGCTGTTGTTTTTCACGGCGGCGATGACCGCCAGAATCGCCCCGCCGGAAGTGATCTTCGGCGGCTTCGCCTCGTCTGCCTTCTGGCTGGTGTTCAGCGGCTTTGTGCTGGGCGTGGCGATTCGGAAAACCGGCCTGGCGGACAGGGCCGCCCGGGCGCTGTCGGCAAAGCTTACCGACTCCTGGGTGCTGATGGTGGCAAGCGTTGTGCTGCTGAGCTATGCCCTGGCATTCGTGATGCCGTCGAACATGGGACGTATTGCGCTGCTGATGCCGATTGTCGCCGCGATGGCGAAGCGGGCCGGCATCCCTGATGGCTCGCGGGCCTGGTTTGGCCTGGCGCTGGCGGTCGGGTTCGGCACCTTCCAGCTCTCGGCCACTATTTTGCCCGCCAACGTGCCCAACCTGGTGATGAGCGGCGCGGCGGAAGGCTCATACGGTATCCACCTCAACTATGTCCCGTATCTGCTGCTGCACACCCCGGTGCTGGGTATTCTCAAAGGCCTGATTCTGATTGGCCTGATCTGCTGGCTGTTCCCCGGCAACCCGAAACCGGCGAAGGATCTCACGCCATCGGAACCGATGGGGCGTGACGAAAAACGGCTCGCCTGGCTGCTGGCGGTGGTGTTGACGATGTGGGTGACGGAGAGCTGGCACGGCGTTGGGCCAGCGTGGACGGGGCTGGCGGCCTCGGTCATCGTTATGCTGCCGCGCATCGGTTTTATCACCGGGGAAGAGTTCTCGGCGGGGGTGAATATGCGCACCTGTATTTACGTCGCGGGTATACTCGGGCTGGCCATTACGGTGACGCAGACCGGTATCGGTGCGGCCGTAGGCGAGGCGTTGCTCCATATCATGCCGCTGGATGCAGACCGCCCGTTTACCAGCTTCCTGGCGCTGACGGGGATCACCACGGCGCTCAACTTCATTATGACCGCCAACGGCGTTCCTGCGCTGTACACCACGCTGGCGCAGAGCTTCTCCGACGCGACCGGCTTCCCGCTGCTGTCGGTGATCATGATTCAGGTGCTGGGGTATTCCACGCCGCTGCTGCCGTATCAGGCGTCGCCGATTGTAGTGGCGATGGGCTTAGGGAAAGTGCCTGCGAAGGCGGGGATGCTGCTTTGTCTGGCGCTGGCGATTGCGACGTATCTGGTGCTGCTGCCGCTGGATTATTTGTGGTTTAGCGTGTTAGGTCGTTTGTAGGGCGGGTTAGCGAAGCGCCACCCGCCACAAAGGCGATTAAGCCTGTTTAGCCGCTTCTGCAGCTTTAACGATCACTGCGAAAGCGTCAGCTTTCAGAGAAGCACCGCCAACCAGCGCGCCGTCGATGTCTGGCTGAGCAAACAGTTCTGCAGCGTTAGACGCATTTACAGAACCGCCGTACTGAATGATCACTTGTTCAGCGATGTTAGCGTCAACTTTAGCGATGTGGTCACGAATGAATTTGTGAACAGCCTGTGCCTGAGCCGGAGTTGCAGATTTGCCAGTACCGATTGCCCATACAGGTTCGTAAGCGATAACCGCACCTTCGAATGCCGCAGCACCCTGAGTTTTCAGTACCGCGTCGATCTGACGTGCGCAAACTTCTTCAGTTTTGCCCGCTTCGTTTTCAGCTTCGGTTTCACCGATGCACAGAACCGGAGTCAGGCCCTGCTCTTTCAGCACCGCGAATTTTTTCGCGATCAGTTCGTCAGACTCTTTGTGGTAAGTACGACGTTCAGAGTGGCCGATGATGATGTACTGTGCGCCGATGTCTTTCAGCATAGCGGCAGAGGTTTCACCGGTGAATGCGCCGGACAGGTTCAGGTCCACGTTTTGCGCACCCAGCATGATGTGGCTGCCTTCAGCTTCGCGCTTCGCCATATCGATGTACATTTCCGGTGGTGCGATTGCAACCGCACAGCCAGCAACACCTGCCAGCTCTTTACGCAGGTTAGAAACCAGCTCGTGAACCATGTGGCGGCTGCCGTTCAGTTTCCAGTTACCCATCACTAAAGGATGTCGCATTTTAATTCTCCACGCTTATAAGCGAATAAAGGAAGATGGCCGCCCCGCAGGGCAGCAGGTCTGTGAAACAGTATAGAGATTCATCGGCACAAAGGCTTTGCTTTTTGTCATTTATTCAAACCTTCAAGCGATTCAGATAGCGCCAGCTTAATCGGTTCAACAGCGAAGGTCAGCCCCTTTTCGCCGTTGTCCGCGACAACATAACGCAGTGCACCTTCTGTCTCGGTGTAATAACGTTTGTTTTTCCCCGCCGTTAGTAGCGACTGCAGTTTTTTCTGGCTTTGTGTTTTGGTCATTAATGGGGTGAGTGTGCGGATCACTGCTGCCATGTATTCCTGAGCTTTCGCTTTCGCGGCTTTTTGCTCTGGCCCCTGGATGGGTAGCCAGGTCATTTGAATGCTTTTGATTTTTAAGGTACCGCGCTCCAGCGCTGTAGAAGCATACAAGTTCTCGTTAATTTTACTTGCAGCACGAGTGAGATTGGCTTTGTCGGGACTGCTGTCGATGGCACGAAATTCGTTCAGTGGCAGGCTAGGATTCTGGCTGTTAAAGTCTTCTCGAAACTGGCTGATGGAGAGATCGAAAGTAGGGGCTCCAGCCAGCAGATAAGGCGCGGTCGTTGCCGTATCTGGTGTTTGTGCATGCGCCGTTGTTGTAACGGTTAATGCAGAACATAAGAGAAAAAACAGCGTACACCCTGGCTTCATTGACAGTACCTTTTGTTATGACTGGCTCCGATTAAAACGATATCTGTCGCCCTTGTCAAAAGGGTAGAATCCTGGAAAAGACAACCATCAAGGAACTTACATGACCATACAGCAATGGTTATTCTCATTTAAAGGGCGTATTGGACGCCGTGATTTCTGGATTTGGATTGCAACGTGGGTTGTCGCCATGCTGCTTCTGTTTTTTGTTGCCTACAACGCATGGCTGAGCACGCAAACGGCGGCATTTGCGCTGGTCTGTTTACTGTGGCCAACCGCCGCCGTAGTGGTGAAACGTCTGCACGATCGTGGCCGCTCCGGCGCATGGGCTTTCCTGATTATTCTGGCGTGGATGCTGGTGGCGGGGAACTGGTCAATGCTGCCCTCAATCCTCCCATGGGTGGTGGGCAGACTGCTGCCGACGGTTATCTTTGTAATGATGGTTGTCGAACTGGGCGCGTTTATCGGCACCCAGAGCGAGAACAAATATGGAAAAGATACCCTTGAGGTGAAGTACCGCTGATCACCAGTAGTGTTCGGCGGTCATGTGGCCCGGCCGGCGGCGAAGGTGCTTCGTCATCTGCCGGGTATCCTTCAGCAACTGCTGCGTATCGCGTACCATCTGCGGGTTACCGCACAGCATCACATGGCTGGTTTCGGTATTCATCGGTAAACCCACCGCTTCTTCCAGCGCGCCGCTTTCAATCAACGCCGGAACGCGACCGGTTAACGAGCCGGCTGCGGTTTCGCGGCTGACCACCGTCTGAATTTTTAACTTCCCGCCATATCGCTGTTCCAGCGCCTGCATCTGCGGCAAATAGCTCAGGTCTGCGGCGTAGCGCGCGGCGTGAACCAGCACGATATTTTTAAAGCGCTCCAGATCTTTGCCGTATTGCAGAATGGAAAGATACGGGCCGATGGCCGTGCCGGTCGCCAGCATCCAGAGCGTGTCACAGTCGGGGATTTCATCCAGCACGAAGAACCCCGCCGCGTCGGAGACAATCTGCACTTCATCGCCCGGCTTCAGCGCGGCGAGGCGTGGGCTGAGCTTACCGTCCGGGACGGTGACCAGATAGAACTCAAGGTCCGGGTTATCAGGCGCATTAACGTAAGAGTAGGCGCGCTGTACGCGTTCACCGTCGATATCCAACCCGAGCTTGGCAAACTGCCCGGCAGTAAACGGATGAACGGGAGCGTGCAGCGTGAGGCTAAATAGCGCATCGGTCCAGAACTGTACCTTTGTGACTTTACCTGTTACCCAGTCCGCCATGATCTTCTCCTGTGCTGTTTCTCTCTTCTATCTTCCGTACTTGCGGGAAACATTTCCAGCCCATTCGGGCCGGAAAGCTCTATCGATCAAACGGTTTTACAGAATGTGCGTCTGTACGTCCGGATCTTTACGATCGAGATAATGAATGGACTGAATGCGGCGAATGGTGCGTGATTTGCCGCGGATCAGCAGCGTTTCGGTAGTCGCGATATTGCCTTTGCGGCTAATGCCTTCCAGCAGATCGCCTTTGGTAATACCGGTGGCAGAGAAGATGACGTTATCGCTGCGCGCCATATCGCCCAGACGCAATACTTTACCGGCTTCGATGCCCATCGCTTTGCAGCGTGCCAGCTCCTGCTCGCCAATGCGACGATTCTCTTCGTTGTCGCCTTTGACGTCATGACGCGCCAGCAGACGACCGTTCATGTCGCCATCTAATGCGCGGATCACCGCCGCAGAAACTACGCCTTCCGGCGCGCCACCAATACCGTACAGCACGTCAACTTCGCTGTCTGGCATACAGGTGAGAATTGAGGCCGCAACGTCGCCGTCCGGAATAGCAAATACGCGTACGCCGAGTTGCTGCATTTCAGCGATAACGGCATCGTGGCGTGGTTTAGCCAGAATCGTTACCGTCAGTTCGCTCAACGGTTTGCCGAGCGCCGCCGCAACATTGCGCAGGTTATCCGCAAGCGGCAGGTTCAGATCAATGGTGCCTTTGGCTCCCGGCCCGACAATCAGCTTCTCCATATACATATCCGGCGCATTGAGGAAGCAGCCTTTATCGCCTACTGCCAGCACCGCCAGCGCGTTAGCCTGGCCCATCGCCGTCATGCGCGTGCCTTCAATCGGATCAACAGCAATATCTACCGCGTCGCCGCGACCAGTACCGACTTTTTCACCAATGTAGAGCATCGGTGCTTCGTCGATTTCACCTTCACCAATGACGATGGTGCCGTCAATGTTGACCTGGTTGAGCATAATACGCATGGCGTTTACCGCCGCGCCGTCCGCGGTGTTTTTATCGCCGCGTCCTAACCATTTGTAGCCAGCCAGCGCCGCAGATTCGGTGACGCGGGAAAATTCGATGGCAAGTTCTCGTCTCATAGCAAACTCTAAGCAGTAAGGAATGGCGCGAAGTGTAGCACAGGGGAAGGGTGGGATTATTGATGTGTGCGGGGTTGCCCCCGCACGATTTCAGACTGTGTATGATGCCGGATGCGTATCCGGACGGTAGGCCTGATAAGACGCGACAGCGTCGCATCAGGCAATCAGCATCACTCGTCGTGTTCTTCCCACGCCATCGCGCGTTTGACCGCTTTTTTCCAGCCTGCGTAACGGTAATTACGCTCAGTGGTTTCGATGCCTGGACGGAACTCGCGTTCAATCACCGCTTTCTCTTGCAGCTCGTCGAGGTTCTGCCAGAAACCGACCGCCAGACCAGCAAGATAGGCCGCACCCAATGCAGTCACTTCGCGAACTTCCGGGCGCTCAACGCGGGTGCCGAGAATATCCGACTGGAACTGCATCAGGAAATTGTTCGCTACTGCGCCGCCATCCACGCGCAGGGCGTGCAGACGAATACCGGAGTCGGCCTGCATTGCTTCCAGTACGTCACGCGTCTGATAAGCAATAGACTCCAGCGTCGCGCGGATAATGTGGTTAGCGTTCACTCCACGCGTTAAGCCGAAAATCGCCCCGCGCGCATACGGATCCCAGTATGGCGCACCCAGCCCGGTAAACGCCGGAACCACATATACGCCGTTGGTGTTTTGCACTTTGGTGGCAAAGTATTCGGAATCGTACGCGTCGTTAATCAACTTCATCTCATCGCGCAGCCACTGAATGGATGCGCCCGCCATAAACACCGCACCTTCCAGCGCATAGTTTACTTCGCCAGTTGGGCCACAGGCGATGGTGGTCAGCAGGCCGTTTTCTGATTTCACCGCTTTCTCGCCGGTGTTCATCAGCATAAAGCAGCCAGTGCCGTAGGTATTCTTCGCCATCCCTTCTTTCACGCACAACTGACCAAACAGCGCCGCCTGCTGGTCACCGGCGATCCCAGAGATTGGAATACGCGTGCCGCCTTTGCCGCCAATGTTAGTCTGACCGTACACTTCGGAAGAACGACGCACTTCTGGCAGCATCTCACGCGGAATATCCAGCACCTCCAGCATTTTGTCGTCCCAGTCCAGGGTATGGATGTTGAACAACATGGTACGAGAGGCGTTGGTGTAATCGGTCACATGGACACGGCCCTGAGTCATTTTCCAGATAAGCCACGTATCAACCGTACCAAACAGCAATTCACCACGACGTGCACGCTCGCGAGAGCCTTCCACATGGTCGAGGATCCACTTCACTTTGGTGCCAGAAAAGTACGGGTCAATCACCAGACCGGTATTGCTGCGGATATAATCTTCTAAACCGTCACGTTTTAAATGCTCGCAGATTTCTGCGGTACGACGGCACTGCCAGACAATGGCGTTATAGATAGGCTTGCCGGTTTCTTTTTCCCAGACAATAGTGGTTTCACGCTGGTTCGTAATACCGATAGCTGCAATTTGATCGGAACTGATATCGGCTTTCGCCAGCACTTCTACCAGCGTGGAGCTTTGGGTGGCCCAGATTTCCATTGGGTCGTGTTCTACCCAACCTGGTTTTGGGTAGATTTGCTCAAATTCGCGCTGCGACACGCTAATGATATTGGCATCGTGATCCATTACGACCGCGCGGGAGCTGGTGGTGCCCTGGTCGAGCGCAACGATATATTTTTTTTCAGTCATGTTTAATTGTCCCGTAGTCATATTACAGCGAAGCTTTTTGTTCTGAAGGAGTTGTGGTTTCCTTTTCTTCCACAACACAGATATCGCAAGGCAAATGGCGACCAATCAGTTTGCGGTAGGCAAATGCACCTACAATCGCGCCAACGATAGGGCCGAAAAGCGGCACCAGGAAGTAAGGAATGTCTCTGCCGCCGGTAAAGGCGACATTGCCCCAGCCCGCCAGCCAGGCAAAGACTTTCGGACCGAAGTCACGCGCTGGGTTCATGGCAAAACCTGTCAATGGGCCCATAGATGCGCCAATGACCGCAATCAGTAGACCAATCAGCAAGGGAGCCAAAGGGCCACGTGGTACACCGTTGCCATCGTCCGTTAACGCCAGGATCAGCCCCATCAGAATAGCGGTAATCACCATCTCAACTGCGAAAGCCTGCACAAAATTGATATGAGGATTAGGGTAAGTAGAGAAAGTGCCAGCCAGATCAACACTTTCAACGCTGCCGCGAACAATGTGATGAGTCTGCTCGAAGTCGAAAAATAAATTGTAGTAAAGCCCGTAAACTAAAGCCGCAGCACAGAAAGCGCCGGCAACTTGTGAAACGATAAAAGGAATAACTTTGCGCTTGTCGAAACAGGCAAACAGCCACAATGCAATGGTAACAGCGGGATTAAGATGCGCGCCGGAAACCCCTGCGGTCAGGTAGATGGCCATTGCCACCCCCAGTCCCCAAATGACACTGATTTCCCACTGACCAAAAGACGCACCAGCGACTTTTAGTGCTGCAACGCAACCCACACCGAAGAAAATCAACAACCCGGTACCGAGGAATTCAGCAATGCACTGGCCTTTCAAGGTTGATGTTTGACTCATAATCGGATCCTGAAGAGTTAATGTTTGTTGTATGCGTGAAAGTCACGGACCTCCACGATGCTTGTAGGCATGCTGTAAACTTATCGTTAACGAGCAAAAACGAGAAATATCGAACTTAAAATGTGTGTGCCTCGTCATAAAATGAGCGTTATCGCGCCATAAAGCGCGTTTTTGCATCAGATAATGATTATGGGCTGAATCATTTCTTTAACTTATGGGTTAACAACTTAGGGGTATATGCGGCGAACGCACCAGGACGAGGCCGAAAAGTGTTGCAAACCGCGATCTGCGTGGCATGCCGCTGGACAGGGGCGACGGCGCTCCATACAATCGGAACATATGTTGTGCGCGTTTACGTTAAAGCGTCGCCTTGCAATTCAGGAGAGGTAGGATCATGTCTTTAGAAGTGTTTGAGAAACTGGAATCGAAAGTACAGCAGGCGATTGACACCATCACGCTGCTGCAAATGGAAATTGAAGAGCTGAAAGAAAAGAACAACTCCCTGTCACAGGAAGTTCAGAATGCTCAACACAGCCGTGAAGAACTGGAGCGCGAAAACAACCAGCTGCGCGAACAGCAGAACGGCTGGCAGGAACGCTTGCAGGCGCTGCTGGGACGTATGGAAGAAGTTTGATTTCCTTAGGGAATGCATTGAACAGGCCGGGTAAGGCGAAGCCGCCACCCGGCTTTTTTATGGTTTCCCTAACCGATATCAAACCATAAAAAAGGCCGCCCTGGGCGGCCTTAACGCTACTTGTCCTGCGCTGTCGTAGCAAAAGCAACAAACCCAACAGGTTCATCGCTCTTTACAACGAGTACGCTGGCGACAATGAACGCGATACATAAATAGCGTTTCATTATGCGGTCCCTGCTGCTTACCGCTCCACCGTTCACCACCGGTGATAAGTCGGTGGACACAAGCCTTGATGTTAGCCTGCTTTACGGTAGTGAATACACCTTTCCCTGGACCGATGCCCATTTGCGAGATGGCGGAAAGGGACGCGGTATCATAATGAGCATCAACCAGGTAGTTAAGGTATTCACAGACAATTAGGATTTTATAAAGGTTAGGAAGGGTTGCCCAAGGTTTGGGCGAGAGTATGATGAAGTTCCTTGGTGTTAGTCTGTAAGACGTCCCAACGGACCGCGAATCCCGAGGGACAAAAAAACCGCCACATTGCTGTTGGCGGTTTTTTTATGCATCTCGCTTACCGATTAACTACTCAATATCCAGCGGATCTTCTGAAAGAATAATCCCGGTATTGTCGGCATAAAGATGGTCGCCGGAGAAGAAGGTGACACCGCCAAAATTGACGCGGACATCGCTTTCGCCAATGCCTTCGCCAGCGGCACCAACCGGAATTGCCGCCATCGCCTGGATGCCGATATCCAACTCTTCCAGGTCATCTACCTGACGCACCGCGCCGTAAATGACCAGACCTTCCCATTCATTTTGTACTGCCAGACGCGCCAGTTCAGCATCGACCAGTGCGCGACGAACAGAACCACCGCCATCGACGACAAGAACACGACCACGGCCATTCTGTTCGAGCAGATCGTACAGCAACCCGTTGTCCTCGAAACATTTTACCGTGATTATTTGTCCGCCAAACGACGCCCGTCCGCCAAAGTTGGAGAACAGCGGTTCCACGACGTTAACATCTTCTTGATAGATGTCACAAAGCTCGGAAGTATCGTATTTCATAGGCTTAACATTCAGTTGCTGCGAGAATTTTCAGTATATCGCGCTATGTGGGCTGTTGGCAAAATCATCAATTGTTAATTGATATTTGTCAGTTATGCTGCCCACTGGCTTAGGAATATCCCTAAAACAAACAGCAGGTTAGTCAGTAACGCTCCCTTGACAGTACGTTCCAGCATTGGTCGCATCGCCACCGGGTCCATTTCCCGCATCACATAACGGGCTTGCTTCACCAGTAATGGTGCCGCCAGCAGGAACAGCCAGCCCCACAGGCTATGCAGCGAAAAGAGATTAAACAGCGCCAGACACACCAGCGAGCCCATCAGCAGGCAGGCATGATAACGACGCGCGTTCACTTCACCTAAGCGCACCACCAGCGTGTTTTTGCCATTTTCGCGGTCGCTATTGATATCACGCAGGTTATTAATATTCAGTACTGCCGTTGCCAGCAGGCCGCATGCGGTCGCCGGAAGGATCAGTGCCGGAATCAATGTATGAGCCTGTAAATACCAGCTCCCCATGACACTCAACCAGCCAAAGAAAACCAGTACGGAAATATCACCCAGACCGATATAACCATAAGGACGATTGCCCACGGTGTAGGTGATAGCGGCAATGATCGACAACCCGCCAAGAATCAGGAAACCGACAAAATCGGCCAGCGTATGGCATGCCACTGCAACCAGTGCCAGCCCGGAGAGACAGATGAGCACGACGGTAATAATGAGCGCCCGTTTCATCTCTTGCTGGGTAATGACCCCTTTTTGCATGCCGCGTAGCGGCCCAATGCGGTCAGGTTTATCGCTGCCTTTTACCGCATCGCCGTAATCATTGGCGAGGTTAGAAAGGATCTGTAATAGCCCGGCGGTAATTAGTGCCAGCAGGGCGACCAGCGGATCGAAGTGACCTTGCCACCATGCCAGCGCTGTCCCGACGATAATTGCAGCAAAGGCGAGGGGGAGGGTTTTAGGTCGTAAACTTTCCAGCCACGCCTGAGTTCGGCTAATTTGTTGTTCAGTCATAATACGCGCCAATAAAAATGGGGCCTTTCAGCCCCATCAAACAATGATGAAAATGATTGAACGCGATTATAGGATAAAACGGCTCAGATCTTCATCTGCCACCAACGCATCCAGATGTTTGCTCACATAATCTGCGTCAATAGTGATATTTTGACCGCTTAAATCGCTGGCGTCGTAGGAAATCTCTTCCATTAAACGCTCCAGAACAGTGTGTAAACGACGAGCACCGATGTTTTCGGTAGATTCGTTCACCTGCCATGCCGCTTCCGCGATGCGTTTAATACCGGAGTCGGTAAACTCGATATTTACGCCTTCAGTCGCCATCAGTGCTTTGTACTGCACGGTGATAGAGGCATTCGGCTCGGTCAGAATACGCTCGAAGTCGCTGGTGGTCAGCGCCTGCAGTTCAACGCGGATTGGCAGACGACCTTGCAGTTCCGGGATCAGGTCAGACGGTTTCGCAATCTGGAACGCGCCAGAAGCGATAAACAGAATGTGGTCAGTTTTGACCATCCCGTGTTTGGTGGAAACGGTGCAACCTTCTACCAGCGGCAGCAGGTCACGCTGAACGCCTTCACGAGAAACATCCGGACCGGAAGACTCGCCGCGCTTACAGATTTTGTCGATTTCGTCGATAAACACGATCCCGTGCTGCTCAACAGCGTCGATAGCGTCTTGCTTCAGCTCTTCCGGGTTCACCAGTTTCGCCGCTTCTTCTTCAATCAGCAGCTTCATGGCGTCTTTGATTTTCAGCTTACGCGCTTTTTGCTTCTGGCCGCCCAGGTTCTGGAACATGGACTGCAGCTGGCTGGTCATCTCTTCCATGCCCGGAGGAGCCATAATTTCAACGCCCATCGGTGCTGCGGCAAGATCGATCTCGATTTCTTTGTCATCAAGCTGGCCTTCACGCAGTTTTTTGCGGAATGCCTGACGAGCAGCGGACGGTTCCTGCTGCTGTTCGGTCTGTCCCCAGTTGTTTTTAGCAGGTGGGATCAGCACGTCGAGAATACGTTCTTCTGCCAGTTCTTCAGCGCGATAACGGTTTTTCTCGATAGCCTGGACGCGTACCATTTTCACGGCGGCATCGGTCAGATCGCGAATAATAGAATCCACTTCCTTACCGACGTAGCCCACTTCGGTGAATTTGGTCGCTTCAACTTTGATGAACGGCGCATTCGCCAGCTTAGCCAGACGACGGGCGATTTCAGTTTTACCGACACCGGTCGGGCCGATCATCAGGATATTTTTCGGGGTCACTTCATGGCGCAGCTCTTCGTTGAGCTGCATGCGACGCCAGCGGTTACGCAGAGCAATCGCCACAGAACGCTTGGCGTTGTCCTGGCCGATGATGTGCTTATCCAGTTCGCTGACGATTTCGCGTGGGGTCATTTCAGACATGGGAGATCCTTACGCTTTGTAGCTTAATTCTTCGATGGTGTGGAAATGGTTGGTATAGATGCAAATGTCGCCTGCAATATCCAACGCCTTTTCAGCAATTTCACGGGCGCTAAGTTCAGTGTTTTCTAACAGCGCGCGCGCCGCAGCCTGGGCGTAAGGGCCGCCGGAGCCGATAGCAATAAGATCGTTTTCTGGCTGCACCACGTCACCGTTACCGGTGATGATAAGCGATGCAGTTTCATCCGCGACTGCCAGCAGTGCTTCAAGTTTGCGCAGCATGCGATCGGTACGCCAGTCTTTTGCCAGCTCAACGGCGGCTTTGACCAGATGGCCCTGATGCATTTCCAGTTTACGTTCAAACAGTTCGAACAGCGTAAAAGCATCCGCAGTACCGCCCGCAAAGCCCGCGATGACTTTGTCGTTGTACAGACGGCGGACCTTTTTCACGT
This sequence comes from Enterobacter hormaechei, assembly GCA_042434945.1. Classification (GTDB taxonomy): domain Bacteria; phylum Pseudomonadota; class Gammaproteobacteria; order Enterobacterales; family Enterobacteriaceae; genus Escherichia; species Escherichia hormaechei_A. Next base: position 4,120,661 of record CP170191.1, on the reverse strand, counting down.
TGCCTTTCATTACGGTATTGCCCAACGTGGCCTGACCATCACCAGCGATGACCACATGGCCGTTACGGCGTACGCTTACTATAGTTGTCACGAGCTGACCCCTTGGTTACGAATACAGAGTACAAACCCCGTACAAAAGTACGGGGCATAATGCAATTATAGATGGGGGGGATTTTGAGGGTTTCAACCCCCGGCGGCGAGCCGAATGCAGTTTGTATGACCCGCCATCTTCAACCGATTGAGGGTGCTGTCTGCGTTCTCTTTGCCTTTCACCGGGCCAATGACCACACGATTCCAGCCATTGTTGGTGGTGATTTTCGAGTCAAAGCCTTCGAACGCCAGCTGAGCACGTACCGTCTCTGCCTGTTCCGCGCCTCTGAACGAACCGCACTGCACCATCCAGCGGCGTTCGTCTTTTTTCTCCGCCGTCGGTTTTGGCGCGTCAGCGGCACGAGCAACTGGCGCAGCTTGCTGCGGCTTCGACTGCGCAGTCGTGTGCGCAGGAGTTTGCAGCAGATCCTGGTACGGCTGCTGAGAAGAAGCCGGTTTAGACTGGCGCGGTTGCGCCTGTACCGGTGCGGCTTGCGACGTACGCGTCTGCTGCTGCCAGCTTTGTTCAGTCGTACGCGACTGCTGAGCCAGGCGTTGCTGTTCCGCTAATTGCTGCGCCTGACGTTGGCGCTGTAGCGTTTGCTGACGCTGTTCCGGCGTCTGTTCATTCCACGGAACTTCAACCAGCTGCGTTGGCTGCTGGCGCATATCAGCCTGCATTTGTTCAAGAAGCTGACGTTGTTCTGGTGTCAGTTGCTCCGGCGTTTTCACTTCACCACCGGCAGAAGGTTCTGTGGGCGCACGCACTCCCGGCTGGCGACTTTCCAGCTCTTTAATGTAGCGCCAGCGTTCTTCTGGTTTTGGTGGTAGTCCGTTTCCGGTCACTTTCTGGCTTTGCAGCGTCTCGGACTCTTCTTTCTTGTGATGCGTAATGAAGTACAGACCACCGATAAAGGTCACAAGAACGGCGGCAGCAATAGCGACCATAGCGGGAGAAACCGCAGGCAGATTTCGTTGCTTTTTCCGTGAGGTGCTCTTTTTTCGCCGCGAAGGTGCCGGTTGGCTGCGGCGTACATAATCTCGTTGTGCCACTATCGTTTCGCTGTATTTATTCGTTCGTCAGCCCGCCATGTTACTTAAGCGGCGGGCCTTTGACCAGTCACGGCAGTCTTAAAGGTTTACTTTAAGGTAACGCGCGTGTTGATCCCCGGATGATAAGTTCGCAGTCCATTAAACGAGAGCCACTGCCAACGTGTTGCCCCTGCATTTGATCAAGCAATAACAGCATAGCTTCCCGACCGATTTCGTAACGCGGCTGCGCGATGGTTGTCAGCGGCGGATCACAAAATTGCGTCAGGTCGATGTTATCAAAACCGATTATGGAAAGGTCTTCCGGGACTTTCAGCCCCTGGCGTTTTGCCTGAGAAAGTGCGCCGAGCGCCATCACATCGCTATGGCAGAAGACAGCAGTAGGCGGTTGTGGAAGATCAAGCAGCTGCTGCATCGCTTTGCTTCCGGCTTCGAAGGTGAAGTCGCCACGGGCGATGTATTGCGGATCAACCATAATGCCGCAGCGACGCAGCGCCTGAACATAGCCTTGCAGGCGGTAGTGACACAGCGGCATCTCTTCGGGACCGGCTATACAGCCAATCCGTTTATGCCCTTGCTCATATAAATAATTTACTGCATCAAATGCGGCGGTCAGATTGTCGATATGAACTGTAGGCAGCTCCAGCTCCGGTGCAAATTCGTTCGCCATCACCATCGGCGGCAGATTACGCTGTTCCTCAATGCTGGCATCAAACGGCAGCCTTGAACCCAGCAACAACATGCCATCAATTTGCTTGGTGATGATCAAATCGATAAAGGTTTTTTCCTGCTGATTTTGATGCGCACAGTCGCCAATCAGCACCAGATATCCGTGATTTGCCGCCGTAACTTCGATACCGCGAATAATTTCGCTAAAGAAGGGATCGCAGATATCCGGGACAATCACCAGAATGGTGCGGGATTCATTACGCTTGACGTTGCGCCCCATAGGCTGCGGTAAATAACCCACTTCCCGGGCCGCTTTTTCAACCCGATTACGGGTGGCCTGGGAGACTTTATCGGGATTCATTAATGCTCGGGAGACGGTCGCTGTAGAGACTTTTGCCTTGAGGGCAACGTCTTTCATGGTCGCGGCAGTTTCCTGCTTCTTCGCTTTCACACTCACTCCTCGCCTGGCACGTCAGGCGTACTACATCCATGTTTACTTCACATCGGCAACATTTTTAGCAGATAGCGCATGAAAACGGTTACAGAATTTTCATGAAAAGTGTGATGAATATTGAATTTTTCGATCCGCCTCGCATCGTGAGCGGTTTAACCCTCAATCGGATCAACATCCAGCACCCATTTCACCTTACGGGAATCCGGTATTGTATTGATGAGCGCCAGCGTACCGTTAATGATGTGTTGCAAGCGCACGCGGGAAGGGTGCTGCAACAATATCTGCCAGCGCCAGCGACCGCCACGTTTAGGTGCCAGAGCCGGAACCGGACCGAGAACCCACAGTTTCTCGTCTGCCAGTGGGCTGGAGAGGATCAGATTACGCAGTTGTTGCAGGAACAATGGCGCGTGCTGATTGTTATGATCTTCCGCACGCACAATCACATGGCTGGTCCACGGCGGTAGCTGCATCATTCGCCGCTCAGCCAGCGCCTGTTCGGCAAAGGCGTCGTAGCCTTTATAGAGCAACGTTTGCAACAGAGGATGTTCCGGATGGTGCGTTTGCAGCACCACTTCGCCCTGTTTACCCGCACGCCCGGCACGACCGGCGACCTGGGTGTAAAGCTGAGCGAAACGCTCTGCCGAGCGAAAATCGGCAGAAAACAGCGCGCCGTCCACGTCCAGTAATGCAACCAGCGTCACATCCGGGAAATGGTGACCTTTCGCCAGCATTTGTGTACCAATCAAAATCCGCGCGCCGCCGCGATGTACTTCTGCCAGTTGCTGTTCCAGCGCCCCTTTGCGGCTGGTGGTATCGCGGTCGATACGAGAAATGGGCACGCCGGGGAACAACGGCGCGAGCGTCTGTTCAAGCTGTTCGGTGCCCAGCCCCACGGGGACCAGGTGCGTGGAACCGCAGGAAGGGCACTGGCGCGGCACCGGACGCTGACTGTCACAGTGGTGGCAGCGCAGATGGTGCTGCGCCTGATGCAGCGTGTAGTAGTGATCGCAACGTGGGCATTCGGCAATCCAGCCACAGTCGTGGCACAGCAGTGCAGGCGCAAAGCCACGGCGGTTAAGAAAGAGAATGACCTGGTTATCAGCCTGTAAATGCTGGCGCATACGAGTGATTAACGCCGGAGCCAGACCTGCCTGCACCTTCTGACCTTTTAAATCCAGCACATGTTGAATTGCCGGACGCGCATTCCCTGCCCGACGGGTCAGGCGCAGCAGGCGGTATTTTTTCTGCTGGACGTTGCATAACGTTTCCAGCGCGGGCGTTGCGGAGCCAAGAATAATCGGGATTTGCTCGCTGTGCGCACGATACACCGCCAGGTCGCGGGCATGATAGCGCCAGCCTTCCTGCTGCTTGTAGGAGCTGTCGTGCTCTTCATCAATGACAATCACGCCGAGATTTTTAAACGGCGTAAACAGCGCGGAGCGGGTGCCGATCACAATCGCCGCCTCACCATTTTTCGCTTTCAGCCACGCCGAAAGACGCTCGCTGTCGTTCAGGCCGGAATGCAGAACTTCCACGGGGGCATTAAAACGTTCACGAAAACGGGCGATAGTTTGCGGTGTCAGGCCGATTTCCGGCACCATCACCAGCGCCTGTTTGCCCTGAGCGAGCACGTTTTCCAGTACGCTGAGATAAACCTCCGTTTTACCGGAACCGGTAACGCCCGCCAGCAGCCAGGCAGAAAAAGTATCTGCCGCGCTATGAATTGCGCCAACGGCGGTGGCCTGTTCGGTATTCAATCGCAACCGCTCACCAGAAACGGCATAGTTCGTTCGCCAGTCGCTAAACTCTGGTGTTTCACTTGCTAAATCACACAGACCTTTTTTGCGTAGCGCCTGCAACGCGGCATCATTAAATTCGAGCGTGGCGACCTGGTCGCGCCAGATTTTGCCTTGCCGTAACGCCGCCAGCGCCTGTTGTTGCTTGGGGGAGCGTTTCAGGCTGTTCAGATCCACCGCCTGGCCTTGTTCAGTGGCAAACCAGTACCACATCGGCGCGTTCGCCGCAGGCCGCCCCTGGCGTAGTAAAATCGGCAAGGCATGAAACAGCACATCGCCAATCGGATGATGATAGTAATCTGCCGCCCATAGCAGCAATCGCCAGACGGAGTGAGTAAACACCGGCTCACTATCCAGCACTTCGACTACCGCTTTTAGCTCATTGAGCGGCAGTTCGCTGGCATCGCTAACTGATACCACAATCCCGATGCGCTCCTGCTGTTTGCCAAACGGCACGCGCACGCGACACCCAGCTTTAACCGTCATGCCTTCTGGCAGCAGATAGTCAAAGGTACGAGGAAGCGGAACGGGCAAGGCAACGTGGGCAATGGGCATAGCATCATCCTGACTTGAAATTCGGTGGGTTAGTATACACATTGCCGTAGAAGAGTGCGGATCAGTTTGCATACGCTGGTTAATTTCTGTATGATTTCGCGCCTTCGTACGAAATGATCGTATTGAAGCTATACTTTTAACATCGCGTGGTGTCTGGCGTTAGGGCTGGAAGAGCGACGCGGCCTTAAACCGAGGTTTTCCCATGAAAAAAGATATTCACCCGAAATACGAAGAAATTACTGCTAGCTGCTCTTGCGGTAACGTAATGAAAATCCGCTCCACCGTTGGTCATGACCTGAACCTCGACGTGTGCAGCAAGTGCCACCCGTTCTTCACTGGCAAACAGCGTGATGTTGCTACCGGTGGCCGTGTTGACCGCTTCAACAAGCGTTTCAACATCCCGGGCAGCAAATAAGACCGGATTTCCGAAAAAAGCGCCGCACGGCGCTTTTTTTGTGCCTGAATTTTGGTCGTATTACCACGAAAACAGCGGCCATTCTTTGGCGACCGTGGTGAGTTGTGGCGCATCGAAAACGGCTTGTGGCGAGACCACCGTTTCCTCAAGCGGAATATTCTTGCCGTAACGTTCTTTGAGCTTTGCCTGAACTTGTGGGCTGCTCAGGTCGAACTCTTTCAACTTCTGCTGCTCGCCCACGCGCATTCCCAGCGCGTTCTGGTAAACCTTCCACACCACTTCCGAACAGTACTGGCGATCGTCGCTCCATGAGAAGCTGAAATCATACGGTTTACCGAGATAACGTTTTGCCGTTTGCGCCAGTTTTTGCTGTTGTTCAACACTCAGTCCGCCTTCAACGCGGCGAACAACGTATTTGCCCTTTTCACCATGGGCGATCCACTGCTTGAGCGGGGTGTATTTCACCGGGCCGACTGCTTCAAAAACGTAGGGCTTTTTGTTGCGTATCACCAGCATACCGGTGTGGCTATAATCGGTATGGGTCGCCAGTTGGATCGCTTTACTTTGCGATGAGCGAGAGATCTGAAAGATGATGTCGCCGGTTTGTGGCTGCCAGGCAAAGGCAGGTACAGAAACCAGCAGGCTGAGGATCAGCAGCCTGTTTTTCATAGTTAAACGTCCATGTATAAAAAGCGGTGGGTCGCAGACAACGTGCTCGTTGTTTATGCCGGATGCGGCGTGAACGCCTTATCCGGCCTACAAGTTCGTGCAAATTCAATAAATTGCAATATGACGTAGGCCTGATAAGCGTAGCGCATCAGGCGATTCCACTCCGCGCCGCTCTTTTTTGCTTTAGTATTCCCACGTCTCCGGGTTAATCCCCATCTCACGCATGATCTCTTTTGCCGCTTCCGGGATTTCGTCGCTGCGCTCTTTACGCAGATCGGCATCATCCGGCAAAGGTTGCCCGGTAACGCTTCGCACAGCAGCTCGCTGTTGGTAGCGTGACGCAGGTTGTTCACCTGACGACGCGTGCGTTCATCGGTGAGGATTTTTAACACCTTAAGAGGAATGGAAACCGTAATCTTTTTGACTTGTTCACTCTTCTTGCCGTGCTCAGCGTATGGGCTGATATATTCGCCGCTCCATTCAGCCATGAGATACTTAATCCTCTTCGTCAATAAATTGAGACCAGACCACACAGTTGATGTGGGTACTGACCGTAAACCCGCATAGTTTACCGTACAGGCGTTACCGTGACATCGTGTAATGCACCTGTCGGCGTGATAATGCATATAATTTTAACGGCTATTTGGGATTTGCTCAATCTATACGCAAAGAAGTTTAGATGTCCAGATGTATTGACGTCCATTAACACAATGTTTACTCTGGTGCCTGACATTTCACCGACAAAGCCCAGGGAACTTCATCACATGACGCGTAAACAGGCCACCATCGCAGTGCGTAGCGGGTTAAATGACGACGAACAGTATGGTTGCGTTGTCCCACCGATCCATCTTTCCAGCACCTATAACTTTACCGGATTTAATGAACCGCGCGCGCATGATTACTCGCGTCGCGGCAACCCAACGCGCGATGTGGTTCAGCGTGCGCTGGCAGAACTGGAAGGTGGTGCTGGTGCAGTACTTACTAATACCGGCATGTCCGCGATTCACCTGGTAACGACCGTCTTTTTGAAACCTGGCGATCTGCTGGTTGCGCCGCACGACTGCTACGGCGGTAGCTATCGCCTGTTCGACAGTCTGGCGAAACGCGGTTGCTATCGCGTGTTGTTTGTTGATCAAGGCGATGAACAGGCAATACGGGCAGCGCTGGCAGAAAAACCCAAACTGGTACTGGTAGAAAGCCCAAGTAATCCATTGTTACGCGTCGTGGATATTGCGAAAATCTGCCATCTGGCAAGGGAAGTCGGGGCGGTGAGCGTGGTGGATAACACCTTCTTAAGCCCGGCATTACAAAATCCGCTGGCATTAGGTGCCGATCTGGTGTTGCATTCATGCACGAAATATCTGAACGGTCACTCAGACGTAGTGGCCGGCGTGGTGATTGCTAAAGACCCGGACGTTGTCACTGAACTGGCCTGGTGGGCAAACAATATTGGCGTGACGGGCGGCGCGTTTGACAGCTATCTGCTGCTACGTGGGTTGCGAACGCTGGTGCCGCGTATGGAGCTGGCGCAGCGCAACGCGCAGGCGATTGTGAAATACCTGCAAACCCAGCCGTTGGTGAAAAAACTGTATCACCCGTCGTTGCCGGAAAATCAGGGGCATGAAATTGCCGCGCGCCAGCAAAAAGGCTTTGGCGCAATGTTGAGTTTTGAACTGGATGGCGATGAGCAGACGCTGCGTCGTTTCCTGGGCGGGCTGTCGTTGTTTACGCTGGCGGAATCATTAGGGGGAGTGGAAAGTTTAATCTCTCACGCCGCAACCATGACACATGCAGGCATGGCACCAGAAGCGCGTGCTGCCGCCGGGATCTCCGAGACGCTGCTGCGTATCTCCACCGGTATTGAAGATGGCGAAGATTTAATTGCCGACCTGGAAAATGGCTTCCGGGCTGCAAACAAGGGGTAAAAATGAGTGTGATTGCGCAGGCAGGGGCGAAAGGTCGTCAGCTGCATAAATTTGGTGGCAGTAGTCTGGCTGATGTGAAGTGTTATTTGCGTGTCGCGGGCATTATGGCGGAGTACTCTCAGCCTGACGATATGATGGTGGTTTCCGCCGCCGGTTGCACCACTAACCAGTTGATTAACTGGTTGAAACTAAGCCAGACCGATCGTCTCTCTGCGCATCAGGTTCAACAAACGCTGCGTCGCTATCAGTGCGATCTGATTAGCGGTCTGCTACCCGCTGAAGAAGCCGATAGCCTCATTAGCGCTTTTGTCAGCGATCTGGAACGCCTGGCGGCGTTGCTCGACAGTGGTATTAACGATGCGGTGTATGCGGAAGTGGTGGGCCACGGTGAAGTGTGGTCGGCGCGCCTGATGTCTGCGGTACTTAATCAACAAGGGCTGCCAGCGGCCTGGCTTGATGCCCGCGAGTTTTTACGCGCTGAACGCGCCGCACAACCGCAGGTTGATGAAGGGCTTTCTTACCCGTTGCTGCAACAGCTGCTGGTGCAACATCCGGGCAAACGTCTGGTGGTGACCGGATTTATCAGCCGCAACAACGCCGGTGAAACGGTGCTGCTGGGGCGTAACGGTTCCGACTATTCCGCGACACAAATCGGTGCGCTGGCGGGTGTTTCTCGCGTAACCATCTGGAGCGACGTCGCCGGGGTATACAGTGCCGACCCGCGTAAAGTGAAAGATGCCTGCCTGCTGCCGTTGCTGCGTCTGGATGAGGCCAGCGAACTGGCGCGCCTGGCGGCTCCCGTTCTTCACGCCCGTACTTTACAGCCGGTTTCTGGCAGCGAAATCGACCTGCAACTGCGCTGTAGCTACACGCCGGATCAAGGTTCCACGCGCATTGAACGCGTGCTGGCCTCCGGTACTGGTGCGCGTATTGTCACCAGCCACGATGATGTCTGTTTGATTGAGTTTCAGGTGCCCGCCAGTCAGGATTTCAAACTGGCGCATAAAGAGATCGACCAAATCCTGAAACGCGCGCAGGTACGCCCGCTGGCGGTTGGCGTACATAACGATCGCCAGTTGCTGCAATTTTGCTACACCTCAGAAGTGGCCGACAGTGCGCTGAAAATCCTCGACGAAGCGGGATTACCTGGCGAACTGCGCCTGCGTCAGGGGCTGGCGCTGGTGGCGATGGTCGGTGCAGGCGTCACCCGTAACCCGCTGCATTGCCACCGCTTCTGGCAGCAACTGAAAGGCCAGCCGGTCGAATTTACCTGGCAGTCCGATGACGGCATCAGCCTGGTGGCAGTACTGCGCACCGGCCCGACCGAAAGCCTGATTCAGGGGCTGCATCAGTCCGTCTTCCGCGCAGAAAAACGCATCGGCCTGGTATTGTTCGGTAAGGGCAATATCGGTTCCCGTTGGCTGGAACTGTTCGCCCGTGAGCAGAGCACGCTTTCGGCACGTACCGGCTTTGAGTTTGTGCTGGCAGGTGTGGTGGACAGCCGCCGCAGCCTGTTGAGCTATGACGGGCTGGACGCCAGCCGCGCGTTAGCCTTCTTCAACGATGAAGCGGTTGAGCAGGATGAAGAGTCGTTGTTCCTGTGGATGCGCGCCCATCCGTATGATGATTTAGTGGTGCTGGACGTTACCGCCAGCCAGCAGCTTGCTGATCAGTATCTTGATTTCGCCAGCCACGGTTTCCACGTTATCAGCGCCAACAAACTGGCGGGAGCCAGCGACAGCAATAAATATCGCCAGATCCACGACGCCTTCGAAAAAACCGGGCGTCACTGGCTGTACAATGCCACCGTCGGTGCGGGCTTGCCGATCAACCACACCGTGCGCGATCTGATCGACAGCGGCGATACTATTTTGTCGATCAGCGGGATCTTCTCCGGCACGCTCTCCTGGCTGTTCCTGCAATTCGACGGTAGCGTGCCGTTTACCGAGCTGGTGGATCAGGCGTGGCAGCAGGGCTTAACCGAACCTGACCCGCGTGACGATCTCTCTGGCAAAGACGTGATGCGCAAGCTGGTGATTCTGGCGCGTGAAGCAGGTTACAACATCGAACCGGATCAGGTACGTGTGGAATCGCTGGTGCCTGCTCATTGCGAAGGCGGCAGCATCGACCATTTCTTTGAAAATGGCGATGAACTGAACGAGCAGATGGTGCAACGGCTGGAAGCGGCCCGCGAAATGGGGCTGGTGCTGCGCTACGTGGCGCGTTTCGATGCCAACGGTAAAGCGCGTGTAGGCGTGGAAGCGGTGCGTGAAGATCATCCGTTGGCATCACTGCTGCCGTGCGATAACGTCTTTGCCATCGAAAGCCGCTGGTATCGCGATAACCCTCTGGTGATCCGCGGACCTGGCGCTGGGCGCGACGTCACCGCCGGGGCGATTCAGTCGGATATCAACCGGCTGGCACAGTTGTTGTAATTTCAGAAATTTAATAATGCCCGGTACTCATGTTTTCGGGTTTATGGTTTCTAATGAAATATATTGAATTATCATAGGATTAGGCCGGATTAAGCGTTTACGACGAATCCGGCAAGAAGCAATAAGTACATGGTTAGTTTATATTTGCAGTCCGGTTTGCTTTGCATACCGGATTTTCTTTTTCTTACCATCCTGAAGTTTTTTCATCTTCCCTGATTTTTCCTCACCATCATTGGTCATTTTTCGGTTGACGCCCTTCGGCTTTTCCTTCATCTTTACATCTGGACGTCTAAACGGATAGATGTGCACAACACAACATATAACTACAAGCGATTGATGAGGTAAGGTATGAGCTTTTTTCACGCCAGCCAGCGGGATGCCCTGAATCAGAGCCTGGCAGAAGTCCAGGGGCAGATTAACGTTTCGTTCGAGTTTTTCCCGCCGCGTACCAGTGAAATGGAGCAGACCCTGTGGAACTCCATCGATCGCCTTAGCAGCCTGAAACCGAAGTTTGTATCGGTGACCTATGGCGCGAACTCCGGCGAGCGCGACCGTACGCACAGCATTATTAAAGGCATTAAAGATCGCACTGGTCTGGAAGCGGCACCGCATCTTACTTGCATTGATGCGACGCCCGACGAGCTGCGCACCATTGCACGCGACTACTGGAATAACGGTATTCGTCATATCGTGGCGCTGCGTGGCGATCTGCCGCCGGGAAGTGGTAAGCCAGAAATGTATGCTTCTGACCTGGTGACGCTGTTAAAAGAAGTGGCAGATTTCGATATCTCCGTGGCGGCGTATCCGGAAGTTCACCCGGAAGCAAAAAGCGCTCAGGCGGATTTGCTTAATCTGAAACGCAAAGTGGATGCCGGAGCCAACCGCGCGATTACTCAGTTCTTCTTCGATGTCGAAAGCTACCTGCGTTTTCGTGACCGCTGTGTATCGGCGGGCATTGATGTGGAAATTATTCCGGGAATTTTGCCGGTATCTAACTTTAAACAGGCGAAGAAATTTGCCGATATGACCAACGTGCGTATTCCGGCGTGGATGGCGCAAATGTTCGACGGTCTGGATGATGATGCCGAAACCCGCAAACTGGTTGGCGCGAATATTGCCATGGATATGGTGAAGATTTTAAGCCGTGAAGGAGTGAAAGATTTCCACTTCTATACGCTTAACCGTGCTGAAATGAGTTACGCGATTTGCCATACGCTGGGGGTTCGACCTGGTTTATAAATAGTGTGGCTTTTGTGAAAATCACACAGTGATCACAAATTTTAAACAGAGCACAAAATGCTGCCTCGAAATGAGGGCGGGAAAATAAGGTTATCAGCCTTGTTTTCTCCCTCATTACTTGAAGGATATGAAGCTAAAACCCTTTTTTATAAAGCATTTGTCCGAATTCGGACATAATCAAAAAAGCTTAATTAAGATCAATTTGATCTACATCTCTTTAACCAACAATATGTAAGATCTCAACTATCGCATCCGTGGATTAATTCAATTATAACTTCTCTCTAACGCTGTGTATCGTAACGGTAACACTGTAGAGGGGAGCACATTGATGAGCACGTCAGACGATATCCATAACACCACAGCCACTGGCAAATGCCCGTTCCATCAGGGCGGTCACGACCAGAGTGCGGGGGCGGGCACAACCACTCGCGACTGGTGGCCAAATCAACTTCGTGTTGACCTGTTAAACCAACATTCTAATCGTTCTAACCCACTGGGTGAGGACTTTGACTACCGCAAAGAATTCAGCAAATTAGATTACTACGGCCTGAAAAAAGATCTGAAAGCCCTGTTGACAGAATCTCAACCGTGGTGGCCAGCCGACTGGGGCAGTTACGCCGGTCTGTTTATTCGTATGGCCTGGCACGGCGCGGGGACTTACCGTTCAATCGATGGACGCGGTGGCGCGGGTCGTGGTCAGCAACGTTTTGCACCGCTGAACTCCTGGCCGGATAACGTAAGCCTCGATAAAGCGCGTCGCCTGTTGTGGCCAATCAAACAGAAATATGGTCAGAAAATCTCCTGGGCCGACCTGTTTATCCTCGCGGGTAACGTGGCGCTAGAAAACTCCGGCTTCCGTACCTTCGGTTTTGGTGCCGGTCGTGAAGACGTCTGGGAACCGGATCTGGATGTTAACTGGGGTGATGAAAAAGCCTGGCTGACTCACCGTCATCCGGAAGCGCTGGCGAAAGCACCGCTGGGTGCAACCGAGATGGGTCTGATTTACGTTAACCCGGAAGGCCCGGATCACAGCGGCGAACCGCTTTCTGCGGCAGCAGCTATCCGCGCGACCTTCGGCAACATGGGCATGAACGACGAAGAAACCGTGGCGCTGATTGCGGGTGGTCATACGCTGGGTAAAACCCACGGTGCCGGTCCGACATCAAATGTAGGTCCTGATCCAGAAGCTGCACCGATTGAAGAACAAGGTTTAGGTTGGGCGAGCACTTACGGCAGCGGCGTTGGCGCAGATGCCATTACCTCTGGTCTGGAAGTAGTCTGGACCCAGACGCCGACCCAGTGGAGCAACTATTTCTTCGAGAACCTGTTCAAGTATGAGTGGGTACAGACCCGCAGCCCGGCTGGCGCAATCCAGTTCGAAGCGGTAGACGCACCGGAAATTATCCCGGATCCGTTTGATCCGTCGAAGAAACGTAAACCGACAATGCTGGTGACCGACCTGACGCTGCGTTTTGATCCTGAGTTCGAGAAGATCTCTCGTCGTTTCCTCAACGATCCGCAGGCGTTCAACGAAGCCTTTGCCCGTGCCTGGTTCAAACTGACGCACAGGGATATGGGGCCGAAATCTCGCTACATCGGGCCGGAAGTGCCGAAAGAAGATCTGATCTGGCAAGATCCGCTGCCGCAGCCGATCTACAACCCGACCGAGCAGGACATTATCGATCTGAAATTCGCGATTGCGGATTCTGGTCTGTCTGTTAGTGAGCTGGTATCGGTGGCCTGGGCATCTGCTTCTACCTTCCGTGGTGGCGACAAACGCGGTGGTGCCAACGGTGCGCGTCTGGCATTAATGCCGCAGCGCGACTGGGATGTGAACGCCGCAGCCGTTCGTGCTCTGCCTGTTCTGGAGAAAATCCAGAAAGAGTCTGGTAAAGCCTCGCTGGCGGATATCATAGTGCTGGCTGGTGTGGTTGGTGTTGAGAAAGCCGCAAGCGCCGCAGGTTTGAGCATTCATGTACCGTTTGCGCCGGGTCGCGTTGATGCGCGTCAGGATCAGACTGACATTGAGATGTTTGAGCTGCTGGAGCCAATTGCTGACGGTTTCCGTAACTATCGCGCTCGTCTGGACGTTTCCACCACCGAGTCACTGCTGATCGACAAAGCACAGCAACTGACGCTGACCGCGCCGGAAATGACTGCGCTGGTGGGCGGCATGCGTGTACTGGGTGCCAACTTCGATGGCAGCAAAAACGGCGTCTTCACTGACCGCGTTGGCGTATTGAGCAATGACTTCTTCGTGAACTTGCTGGATATGCGTTACGAGTGGAAAGCGACCGACGAATCGAAAGAGCTGTTCGAAGGCCGTGACCGTGAAACCGGCGAAGTGAAATTTACGGCCAGCCGTGCGGATCTGGTGTTTGGTTCTAACTCCGTCCTGCGTGCGGTGGCGGAAGTTTACGCCAGTAGCGATGCCCACGAGAAGTTTGTTCGTGATTTTGTTGCCGCATGGGCGCGAGTGATGGATTTGGACCGGTTTGATGTGAAGTAACCATTGTGCCGGGTGGCGGCTACGCCTTACCCGGCCTACAAATTAAAGTGCCATGTAGGCCGGGTAAGCGCAGCGCCACCCGGCTTTTTTCGTTACTCCCACTCCTGCAAGAATCGCTGTCCGTACTGGTCCGCCACCAGCAGCGCCGCATAGACCTGATCCGGCGTTACGCCGCCAGGCATGTTGTGAATGGTTTCCCCTTCGGCACAGGACGCCTCCGCGATCAGCCGCATTTTGGCCGGAATATCCTCTTTGATATTCAGCTGCGCCAGCGTGATCGGCAGCCCAACGCTGTGGCAAAGCGCGGCGACGGTCTCGATTTCTTCAACCGGCGCGTTCTCCAGTACCAGTTGCGTCAGCGTGCCGAACGCGACCTTTTCACCATGGTAGAAATGATGCGCATCCGGCACCGCCGTCATGCCGTTGTGAATGGCATGCGCCGCCGCCAGCCCGCCGCTTTCAAAACCCACGCCGCTGAGATAGGTATTGGCTTCGATAATGCGTTCCAGAGCCGGTGTGACCACGTGCTGTTCCGCCGCCAGCATCGCTTTCTCGCCCTCTTCAACCAGCGTGTTGTAGCACAGCTCTGCCAGCGCTAACGCTGCCTGCGTGCACTTGCCGCCCGCCATGGTCGTCGCGCCGCTACGTGAGCAGGCACGCGCTTCAAACCAGGTTGCCAGGGCATCGCCAATCCCGGCGGCCAGCAGGCGCGCAGGTGCGCCCGCCACCACTTTGGTATCGACAATCACCATGTTCGGGTTGTGCGGCAGCATCAGGTAGCGATCGAACTCGCCGCTGTCGGTATAAATCACGGAAAGGGCGCTGCACGGCGCATCGGTGGAGGCAATGGTCGGGGCAATGGCCACCGGCACGTCCATAAAGTGGGCCAGCGCTTTGGCAGTATCCAGCGTTTTTCCGCCGCCGATACCCAGCACCGCCAGACAGTCAGTGCTGTCGGCCAGCTTTTTCAGGCGATCGATTTCATTTTGCGAACATTCGCCACCAAATGGTGCAATTTCGGCATGGAGTCCGGCTTTTTTAAAACTCTGGCGCAGGGTTTCTTCAGCAAAACCCAGCACAAATTTATCGCCCACCACCAGCCAGCGATTTGCCAGCGGCTTCAGGTATTCGCCGAGGCGAGTGAGAACATCTGCGCCCTGGATGTATTTTCCCGGGGATTGAATCACACGGTCCATAACATTACTCCCTTAGTGTTTGAGGTAAATTCTGTCCTGTTCGAACTGCACTAAGAGTGACTCTACTCCCGGCGTGCCGGTCATTTGTTGCGCTACGTCTAAGGGAAACGTGATTGCCTTACCGGTGGCAAAGATTGAGGGGGAGATCAGGGAAGGGGGAAGATCGAGAAGTGCCCGGCAAGCGTAGCGCTGCCGGGCACTGAGCATTAGCCGGTATTACGCATACCTGCCGCAATCCCGGCAATAGTGACCATTAACGCTTGTTCGACGCGAGGATCCGGTTCCTGGCCTTCTTTTTCTGCCTGGCGGGAGCGGTGCAGCAACTCGGCCTGCAATACGTTCAGCGGGTCGGTGTAAATATTCCGTAGCTGAATAGACTCTGCAATCCACGGCAGATCGGCCATTAGATGGGAATCGTTGGCAATCGCCAGCACCACTTTGATGTCTTCTTCTTGCAGGTTGCGTAACTCTTTACCTAACGGCCACAGTGCTTTGTCTACCAGGCGTTGGTCATAGTATTCCGCCAGCCACAGGTCTGCTTTGGCGAAGACCATCTCCAGCATGCCGAGACGCGTCGAGAAGAATGGCCAATCGCGGCACATAGCCTCCAGCTCGCTCTGTTTGCCGTCTTCGACCACTTTTTGCAGCGCCGTACCTGCACCCAGCCAGGCGGGGAGCATCAGACGGTTTTGCGTCCAGGCGAAGATCCACGGAATGGCGCGTAGTGACTCGACGCCGCCGGTTGGGCGACGTTTCGCCGGACGTGAACCCAACGGCAGTTTGCCCAGTTCTTGTTCCGGCGTAGCGGAGCGGAAGTAAGGCACAAAATCTTTGTTTTCACGTACGTAGCCGCGGTAGACATCGCAGGAGATGACTGACAGTTCATCCATAATGCGACGCCAGCTCTCTTTCGGCTCCGGCGGTGGCAGCAGGTTGGCTTCCAGAATCGCCCCGGTATAAAGCGACAGGCTGCTGACGGTGATTTCTGGCAGACCATATTTAAAGCGGATCATCTCGCCCTGTTCGGTTACGCGCAGGCCGCCTTTCAGGCTTCCTGGCGGTTGTGACAGCAGCGCCGCATGAGCAGGTGCGCCGCCGCGACCAATGGAACCGCCGCGACCGTGGAACAACGTCAGCTCAATACCCGCTTTTTCGCAGGTTTTGATTAATGCATCCTGTGCCTGATATTGCGCCCAGGAAGCTGCCATCACTCCCGCATCTTTTGCTGAGTCGGAATAGCCAATCATCACCATCTGTTTGCCCTGAATCAGGCCACGATACCAGTCAATATTGAGCAGCTGGGTCATGACATCGTTGGCGTTGTTCAGATCATCGAGGGTTTCAAACAGCGGAGCAACCGGCATCGCAAACCCGATACCCGCTTCTTTCAGCAGCAGGTGGACAGCCAGTACGTCGGACGGCGTTTTCGCCATCGAGATCACGTAGGCGGCAATGGAGCCTTGCGGTGCTTCGGCAATCACCTGGCAGGTATCGAGCACTTCGCGCGTTTCGGCGCTTGGTTGCCAGTTGCGCGGCAGAAGCGGACGTTTGGAGTTCAGTTCGCGGATCAGGAACGCCTGTTTGTCGGCCTCTGACCAGCTTTCGTAGTCGCCGATACCGAGGTAGCGGGTCAGCTCGCCCAGCGCTTCGGTATGACGCGTGCTCTCCTGACGGATATCAATACGGACCAGCGGTACGCCGAAACATTTCACGCGGCGCAGGGTGTCGAGCAGATCGCCGTTGGCGATAATACCCATGCCACACGCCTGAAGTGACTGGTAGCAAGCGTAGAGCGGTTCCCACAGTTCTTCGTTTTGTGTCAGCAGGCCTTCTGGTTTTGGCAGTTCTTCGCCTTTCAGGCGCGCTTCCAGCCATGCCTGTGTCGCCATCAGGCGAGAACGCAGGTTTTTCATCAGATAGCGATACGGTTCTGCGGCACCTTCTTCGCCAACCAGCGCCAGCAGTTCAGGGGTCGCTTCAACCATCGACAGTTCAGAAACCAGCACCTGAATATCTTTCAGGAACAAATCGGTGGCTTTCCAGCGGCTGAGTAGCAGGACGTGGCGGGTGATATCGGCAGTGACGTTCGGGTTGCCGTCGCGGTCGCCGCCCATCCACGAAGTAAAACGGACCGGAACAAATTCGACGGGCAGTTTGTAGCCGAGGTTCTCTTCCAGTTGTTCGTTCAGTTCGCGCAGGTAATTTGGTACGCCTTGCCACAGGCTGTTTTCCACTACGGCAAAGCCCCATTTGGCTTCATCTACCGGGCTTGGACGCAGCTTACGGATTTCATCGGTATGCCATGACTGGGCGATCAACTGGCGCAGGCGACGCATCAGCTGGTTGTGTTCGTAGTCAGCGATATCTTTGTTATCGAGCTGTTTTAAACAGGCGTTCACTTCTACCATTTTGTGGATCAGTGTACGACGGGTAATTTCGGTTGGGTGAGCCGTGAGGACCAGTTCCAGCGACAGCGATTCCACTGCTTTTTTGATGGTGTCTTCGCTCAGTTCCGGCTGGTTTTTCAGTTTACGCAGGGTGCGGGCGATCACTTCCGGGTTGCTGGCAGCTTCGCCTTTCGGCGAAATGCTGTGGTATTGCTCGGCGGTGTTGGCCAGGTTCAGGAACTGACTAAACGCACGCGCAACGGGCAGCAGCTCGTCGTTCGACAAATTTTGTAAGGTGGTGAGCAACTCCTGGCGGTTAGCATCATTGCCAGCGCGTGAAGATTTCGACAACTTACGGATAGTTTCTACGCGTTCAAGAATGTGTTCTCCCAACGCATCCTTGATGGTTTCTCCCAGCACTTTGCCGAGCATACTGACATTACTACGCAATGCGGAATATTGTTCGTTCATATTACCCCAGACACCCCATCTTATCGTTTGATAGCCCTGTATCCTTCACGTCGCATTGGCGCGAATATTCTCGGGCTTTGCTTTTCGTCGTCTTTTATAAAGCCACGTAAAAGCGGTGACGTCAAATGCTGCGAAATCGCTTCAGCAAACGAATAAATAGCAGGAATTTACGTCATTAAATTCACGACGCTTTAAATAAGCGTAACTTATGGAAATGTTAAAAAATCGCCCCAAGTAACACCAAAGGTGTAGGTCGGATAAGATGCGCAAGTATCGCATCCGACATTATTGCGGCACTGGAGTTTGGCAACAGTGCCGGATGCGGCGCGAGCGCCTTATCCGGCCTACAGTTGGGCATCGTTTGAGTCACTGTCGGTCGGATAAGATGCGCAAGTATCGCATCCGACATTATTGCGGCACTGGAGTTTGGCAACAGTGCCGGATGCGGCGCGAGCGCCTTATCCGGCCTACGGTTGGGCATCGTTTGAGTCACTGTAGGTCGGATAAGATGCGCAAGCATCGCATCCGACATTATTGCGGCACTGGAGTTTGGCAACAGCGCCGGATGCGGCGCGAGCGCCTTATCCGGCCTACGTTTTAATGCCAGCAAAAATGGTGAATTACCTGGGTTATCAGTTCGCGGGTGGGCTTGATAAACCGTGTTTCCAGATATTCATCAGGTTGATGAGCCTGATTAATTGAGCCAGGCCCCAACACCAGCGTCGGGCATAACGTTTGAATAAACGGCGCTTCGGTACAGTAGTTCACCACTTCGGTTTTTGCTCCGAGCAATTTCTCAACCACTTCAACCAGTTGATGATTCGGTGGGCATTCATAGCCAGGGATCGGCGGATGCAGCTCGTCGACCGTCAGACGACCCGGCCAGCGTTCGCTCACCGGAGCCAGTGCATCGTTGAGCAAACCATTAAGTTCATTGAGTGTCATGCCAGGCAGCGGACGAATATCCATATGCAACTCACAGCAAGCGCAAATACGGTTAGAAGCGTCGCCACCGTGAATATGCCCGAGGTTGAGCGTAGGGTATGGCACGGTAAACGCTTCGTAGTGATAACGTTCTTTCAGGTTATCGCGCAATTGCAAAATATGCCCGATGGCGTCGTGCATTAGTTCGATAGCGTTAACTCCGCGTGCTGGATCGCTGGAGTGCCCCGACTGGCCCTGAATACGGATGGCGTTAGAGATATGACCTTTATGTGCGCGTACCGGTTGTAGTGACGTCGGTTCGCCAATGATGGCGCAATCCGGGCGCAGGGCGGTAGTTTCGGCAAAATAACGCGCTCCGGCCATACTGGTTTCTTCATCAGCAGTCGCCAGAATGTAGAGCGGTTTTTTCAGTTTCGTGACGTCGACATCGCGTAGCGCATCAAGGATAAACGCAAAAAAGCCTTTCATGTCGGCGGTGCCTAAGCCGTAAAGCTTGCCGTCATGCTCCGTCAGTGTAAACGGATCGCGCGTCCAGCGACCGTCATCAAATGGCACCGTATCGGTATGCCCCGCCAGCAACAAGCCGCCAGCCCCCTGTCCGATACTTGCCAGCATATTGAATTTGTTGCGAGTTCCTGGAACAGGCTGCACTTCCACATTGAAGCCCAAATCTTTAAACCAGTCCGCTAGCAGAGTGATTAAATCTGCATTGCTTTGATCGAGTGCCTCTTCCGTGGCGCTTATTGAAGGTGTGGCAATCAGAGCGCGGTAAATCTCGATAAATGGCGGTAATTTGTTTTTCATTGTTGACACACCTCTGGTCATGATAGTATCAATATTCATGCAGTATTTATGAATAAAAATACACTAACGTTGAGCGTAATAAAACCCACCAGCCGTAAGGTGAATGTTTTACGTTTAACCTGGCAACCAGACATAAGAAGGTGAATAGCCCCGATGTTGAATACGCTGATTGTGGGTGCCAGCGGCTACGCTGGCGCAGAGCTAGTGACCTATGTAAATCGCCATCCGCATATGAACATAACCGCTTTGACTGTTTCAGCGCAAAGCAATGATGCGGGAAAGTTAATCTCCGATTTGCATCCGCAGCTAAAAGGCATCGTTGATCTGCCGTTGCAGCCGATGTCGGATATCAGCGAGTTTAGCCCAGGGGTGGACGTAGTGTTTCTCGCCACCGCCCATGAAGTTAGCCACGATTTAGCGCCGCAGTTTCTTGAAGCGGGCTGCGTGGTGTTCGACCTTTCCGGCGCGTTTCGTGTTAACGACGCCACCTTCTATGAAAAATATTACGGCTTTACCCATCAATACCCGGAACTGTTGGAACAGGCAGCCTACGGTCTGGCGGAGTGGTGCGGTAATAAATTAAAAGAAGCGAATTTGATTGCGGTGCCGGGCTGTTATCCGACGGCGGCACAGCTGGCGCTGAAACCGTTGATTGATGCCGATCTTCTTGACCTCAATCAGTGGCCGGTGATCAACGCCACCAGCGGCGTGAGCGGTGCAGGGCGTAAAGCGGCCATTTCAAACAGCTTTTGTGAAGTTAGCCTGCAACCGTATGGCGTCTTTACTCATCGCCATCAACCAGAGATCGCCACACACCTCGGTGCTGACGTTATCTTCACCCCACATCTGGGCAATTTCCCGCGCGGCATTCTCGAAACCATTACCTGCCGCCTGAAATCGGGTGTGACCCAGGCGCAAGTCGCGCAAGTGTTACAGCAGGCGTATGCCCATAAACCGCTGGTGCGGCTGTATGACAAAGGCGTTCCGGCGCTGAAAAATGTCGTTGGGCTGCCATTTTGCGATATCGGGTTTGCCGTTCAGGGCGAGCATCTGATTATTGTGGCGACCGAAGACAACTTACTGAAAGGCGCGGCGGCACAAGCGGTACAGTGCGCCAATATTCGTTTCGGCTATGCGGAAACGCAGTCTCTTATTTAAGGGTGCAATGATGAATCCATTAATTATCAAACTGGGCGGCGTACTGCTGGATAGTGAAGAGGCGCTGGAACGTCTGTTTAGCGCACTGGTGAATTATCGTGAGTCACATCAGCGTCCGCTGGTGATTGTGCACGGCGGCGGTTGCGTGGTGGATGAGCTGATGAAAGGGCTGAATCTGCCGGTGAAAAAGAAAAACGGCCTGCGGGTGACGCCTGCTGATCAGATAGACATTATCACCGGAGCACTGGCGGGAACGGCAAATAAAACCCTGTTGGCATGGGCGAAGAAACATCAGATTGCGGCCGTAGGTTTGTTTCTCGGTGACGGCGACAGCGTCAAAGTGACCCAGCTTGATGAAGAGTTAGGTCATGTTGGACTGGCGCAGCCAGGTTCGCCTAAGCTTATCAACTCCTTGCTGGAGAACGGTTATCTGCCGGTGGTCAGCTCCATTGGCGTAACAGACGAAGGGCAACTGATGAACGTCAATGCCGACCAGGCGGCAACGGCGCTGGCGGCAACGCTGGGCGCGGATCTGATTTTGCTCTCCGACGTCAGCGGCATTCTCGACGGCAAAGGGCAACGCATTGCCGAAATGACCGCCGCGAAAGCAGAACAACTGATTGAGCAGGGCATTATTACTGACGGCATGATAGTGAAAGTGAACGCGGCGCTGGATGCGGCTCGCACGCTGGGCCGTCCGGTAGATATCGCCTCCTGGCGTCATGCGGAGCAGCTTCCGGCACTGTTTAACGGTATGCCGATGGGTACGCGGATTTTAGCTTAAGTTTTGTTGGCCGGAGGCGCAGCTTTCCGGCATTGAATTTCAAAATAAGGAAACAGAGTTATGGCACTTTGGGGCGGGCGTTTTACCCAGGCAGCAGATCAACGGTTCAAACAATTCAACGACTCACTGCGCTTTGATTACCGTCTGGCGGAGCAGGATATTGTTGGCTCTGTGGCCTGGTCCAAAGCCCTGGTCACGGTAGGCGTGTTAACCGCAGAAGAGCAGGCGCAACTGGAAGAGGCGCTGAACGTGTTGCTGGAAGATGTTCGCGCCAGGCCACAACAAATCCTTGAAAGCGACGCCGAAGATATCCATAGCTGGGTGGAAGGCAAACTGATCGACAAAGTGGGCCAGTTAGGCAAAAAGCTGCATACCGGGCGTAGCCGTAATGATCAGGTAGCGACTGACCTGAAACTGTGGTGCAAAGATACCGTTAGCGAGTTACTGACGGCTAACCGGCAGCTGCAATCGGCGCTGGTGGAAACCGCACAAAACAATCAGGACGCGGTAATGCCAGGTTACACTCACCTGCAACGCGCCCAGCCGGTGACGTTCGCGCACTGGTGCCTGGCCTATGTTGAGATGCTGGCGCGTGATGAAAGCCGTTTGCAGGATGCGCTTAAGCGTCTGGATGTCAGCCCGCTAGGCTGTGGCGCGCTGGCGGGAACGGCCTATGAAATCGACCGTGAACAGTTAGCAGGCTGGCTGGGCTTTGCTTCGGCGACCCGTAACAGTCTCGACAGCGTTTCTGACCGTGACCATGTGTTGGAACTGCTTTCTGCTGCCGCTATCGGCATGGTGCATCTGTCGCGTTTTGCTGAAGATCTGATTTTCTTTAACACCGGCGAAGCGGGGTTTGTGGAGCTTTCTGACCGCGTGACTTCCGGTTCATCATTAATGCCGCAGAAGAAAAACCCGGATGCGCTGGAGCTGATTCGCGGTAAATGCGGCCGGGTGCAGGGGGCGTTAACCGGCATGATGATGACGCTGAAAGGTTTGCCGCTGGCTTACAACAAAGATATGCAGGAAGACAAAGAAGGTCTGTTCGACGCGCTCGATACCTGGCTGGACTGCCTGCATATGGCGGCGCTGGTGCTGGACGGCATTCAGGTGAAACGTCCACGTTGCCAGGAAGCGGCTCAGCAGGGTTACGCCAACGCCACCGAACTGGCGGATTATCTGGTGGCGAAAGGCGTACCGTTCCGCGAGGCGCACCATATTGTTGGTGAAGCGGTGGTGGAAGCCATTCGTCAGGGCAAACCGCTGGAAGATCTGCCGCTCAGTGAGTTGCAGAAATTCAGTCAGGTGATTGACGAAGATGTCTATCCGATTCTGTCGCTGCAATCGTGCCTCGACAAGCGTGCGGCAAAAGGCGGCGTCTCACCGCAGCAGGTGGCGCAGGCGATTGCTTTTGCGCAGGCTCGGTTAGGGTAAGAACATTTATATGTATAAATTTGAGCCTGGCTTATCGCCGGGCTTTTTTATGGCAAAAAAAAGCGGATCCTGGAGATCCGCAAAAGTTCACGTTGGCTTTAGTTATTCGAGTTGAGAAACTCTCGAAACGGGCAGTGACTTCAAGGGTTAAAAGAGGTGCCGCTCCGTTTCTGTGAGCAATTATCAGTCAGAATGCTTGATAGGGATAATCGTTCATTGCTATTCTACCTATCGCCATGAACTATCGTGGCGATGGAGGATGGATAATGAATATTCGTGATCTTGAGTACCTGGTGGCATTGGCTGAACACCGCCATTTTCGGCGTGCGGCAGATTCCTGCCACGTTAGCCAGCCGACGCTTAGCGGGCAAATTCGTAAGCTGGAAGATGAGCTGGGCGTGATGTTGCTGGAGCGGACCAGCCGTAAAGTGTTGTTCACCCAGGCGGGAATGCTGCTGGTGGATCAGGCGCGTACCGTGCTGCGTGAGGTGAAAGTCCTTAAAGAGATGGCAAGCCAGCAGGGCGAGACGATGTCCGGACCGCTGCACATTGGTTTGATTCCCACAGTTGGACCGTACCTGCTACCGCATATTATCCCTATGCTGCACCAGACCTTTCCAAAGCTGGAAATGTATCTGCATGAAGCACAGACCCACCAGTTACTGGCGCAACTGGACAGCGGCAAACTCGATTGCGTGATCCTCGCGCTGGTGAAAGAGAGCGAAGCATTCATTGAAGTGCCGTTGTTTGATGAGCCAATGTTGCTGGCTATCTATGAAGATCACCCGTGGGCGAACCGCGAATGCGTACCGATGGCCGATCTGGCAGGGGAAAAACTGCTGATGCTGGAAGATGGTCACTGTTTGCGCGATCAGGCAATGGGTTTCTGTTTTGAAGCCGGGGCGGATGAAGATACACACTTCCGCGCGACCAGCCTGGAAACTCTGCGCAACATGGTGGCGGCAGGTAGCGGGATCACTTTACTGCCAGCGCTGGCTGTGCCGCCGGAGCGCAAACGCGATGGGGTTGTTTATCTGCCGTGCATTAAGCCGGAACCACGCCGCACTATTGGCCTGGTTTATCGTCCTGGCTCACCGCTGCGCAGCCGCTATGAGCAGCTGGCAGAGGCCATCCGCGCAAGAATGGATGGCCATTTCGATAAAGTTTTAAAACAGGCGGTTTAAACCGTTTAACGCAGCTACCCGATAGGCTTCCGCCATCGTCGGGTAGTTAAAGGTGGTGTTGACGAAGTACTCAATAGTGTTGCCGCCACCTTTCTGTTCCATAATCGCCTGACCGATATGAATAATTTCGGCAGCGCGCTCGCCAAAGCAGTGAATACCCAGAATCTCTTTTGTTTCCCGATGGAACAAAATTTTCAGCGTGCCCACGTTCATGCCGACGATTTGTGCGCGTGCCAGATGTTTAAACTGGGCGCGGCCCACTTCATATGGCACTTTCATTGCGGTCAGCTGCTGTTCGGTTTTGCCCACAGAGCTGATTTCCGGGATGGTGTAAATACCGGTAGGGATATCTTCAATCAGATGTGCGGTGGCTTCGCCTTTTACCAGCGCCTGCGCGGCAATGCGCCCCTGGTCATAGGCCGCCGACGCCAGGCTCGGATAACCAATCACGTCGCCCACCGCGTAAACGTGTGGCTGTGCGGTCTGATACATGCTGTTGACCTTCAGCTGTCCGCGGCTGTCAGTTTCTAGCCCAATGTTCTGTAACGCCAGCGAATCGGTATTACCGGTGCGACCGTTGGCATAGAGCAGGCAGTCAGCTTTCAGTTTTTTACCCGACTTCAGATGCATGATCACACCATCGTCACAGCCTTCGATCTTCTCGTACTCTTCGTTGTGACGAATCACTACGCCACTGTTCCAGAAGTGATAGGAGAGAGAATCTGACATCTCTTGATCGAGAAATGCCAGCAGGCGATCGCGGGTGTTGATCAGATCCACTTTTACATCCATACCGCGGAAGATCGACGCATATTCACAGCCGATCACTCCAGCACCATAGATAAGTACATGGCGCGGTTCGTGGTGCATGCTGAGAATTGAGTCGCTGTCGTAAATGCGTGGATGGGTGAAATCAACATCTGTTGGATGATATGGACGAGAGCCGCAGGCAATAACAAATTTTTCAGCGGTTAGTGTTTCAACGCTGCCGTCCGGGCAATCCAGCGCCAACGTATGCTCGTCAACAAAGCGAGCGTTTCCCTGCAATATTTCACAGTGATTACGTTCGTAAAATCCCTGACGCATGCGCGTTTGTTGATTAATCACGTTATCGGCATGGTTAAGGATATCGGCAAAAGAAGAGCGGAGCAGTCGGGAATGGTCGCTGTAAAGTGGGTTTTGATTGAATTCTATAATGCGGCTGACGGCGTGACGGAGAGCTTTCGACGGGATGGTGCCCCAGTGGGTGCAACCGCCGCCAACATTTTGATAACGCTCGATAACTGCGACGCGCGCACCTTGCTTAACCAGGCCCATTGCAGCGCCTTCGCCGCCGGGGCCGGAACCTATTACTATGGCATCGTAATCGTAGGAATGTGGCATGGTAGGGCTTACCTGTTCTTATACATAAAAGCAACAGAATGGTAACATTTTATCGCGGGTAAGCCAATTGATCCCCGTCATTTATCTGGCTATATCCTGAGCGGCCTTTGCTTTGTCTGTTTCTTACTTTTGCCCTGACGTTTTATTGGATTTTTATCGACGATACTCTCCGTTTAAGCGGCAGGTTTCCGCTGTACGTAAAAGAACCGGCCAAAGAATTGCAGTAAATATGTTTTATTGCGTTACCGTTCATTCACAATACTGGAGCAATCCAGTATGTTCATTCTCTGGTATAGTGCCAGCAGTACTTTTGGCAAGGATTCAGACATCGTGATGGGCGTAAGAGCGCAACAAAAAGAAAAAACCCGCCGTTCGCTGGTGGAAGCCGCATTTAGCCAATTAAGTGCTGAACGCAGCTTCGCCAGCCTGAGTTTGCGTGAAGTGGCGCGTGAAGCGGGCATTGCTCCCACCTCTTTTTATCGGCATTTCCGCGACGTAGACGAACTGGGTCTGACCATGGTTGATGAGAGCGGTTTAATGCTACGCCAACTCATGCGCCAGGCGCGTCAGCGTATCGCCAAAGGCGGGAGTGTGATCCGCACCTCGGTCTCCACATTTATGGAGTTCATCGGTAATAATCCTAACGCCTTCCGGTTATTATTGCGGGAACGCTCCGGCACCTCCGCTGCGTTTCGTGCCGCCGTTGCGCGTGAAATTCAGCACTTCATTGCGGAACTTGCGGACTATCTGGAACTCGAAAACCATATGCCGCGTGCGTTTACTGAAGCGCAAGCCGAAGCAATGGTGACAATTGTCTTCAGTGCGGGTGCCGAGGCGTTGGACGTCGGCGTCGAACAACGTCGGCAATTAGAAGAGCGACTGGTACTGCAACTGCGAATGATTTCGAAAGGGGCTTATTACTGGTATCGCCGTGAACAAGAGAAAACCGCAATTATTCCGGGAAATGTGAAGGACGAGTAATGAAACAAGCAAATCAAGATAGAGGTACGCTGCTGCTGGCGTTAGTTGCTGGCTTATCGATTAATGGTACTTTCGCAGCGCTGTTTAGCTCCATTGTGCCATTTTCTGTATTCCCGATTATTTCCCTGGTGCTGACGGTTTACTGCCTGCATCAACGTTATCTTAATCGCACTATGCCGGTAGGCTTGCCGGGTCTGGCAGCTGCCTGTTTTATTCTCGGCGTACTGCTGTACAGCACGGTAGTTCGTGCGGAATATCCGGATATCGGCTCTAACTTCTTCCCGGCAGTACTCTCCGTCATTATGGTGTTCTGGATTGGCGCGAAGATGCGTAACCGTAAGCAGGAAGTTGCTGAGTAATCGGTATTATGCCGGATGCTGGCGCATCCGGCATGGGTTTTACTTCGCGGTCAGTAATACGCCGCACTCCATATGGTGCGTGTAGGGGAACTGATCAAACAGAGCCAGACGTTCGACCTTGTGCGTCTGGCTTAATGTTTCCAGATTCTTGCATAACGTTTCCGGGTTACAGGAGATGTACAAAATACGCGGATACGCCTGCACCATTTTCTCGGTTTCACTGTCCAGACCGCTGCGCGGTGGGTCGACAAAAATGGTTTCGCACTGATAACTCTTTAAGTCGATCCCTTGCAGGCGGTTAAACTCGCGCACACCATTCATCGCCTGAGTAAATTCTTCTGCCGCCATACGAATAATTTGTACGTTATCAATATGGTTAGCTGCGATGTTGTATTGCGCAGCAGCAACCGACGGCTTAGCGATTTCGGTGGCTAATACCCGATCAAAATTACGCGCCAGCGCTAATGAAAAGTTACCGTTGCCGCAGTACAGCTCCAGTAAATCGCCTTTTGAGCCTTTGGTTACGTCCAGCGCCCATTCCAGCATCTGAATATTCATCGCCGCGTTCGGCTGGGTAAAGCTGTTTTCTACCTGACGGTAGATCATCTCTTTCCCTGCGACCGGCAGACGCTCGTCGATGTAATCTTGATCCAGCTCGATTTTGGTTTTCGTTGCCCGACCAATCAGATGCACATTCAGATTCTGCGCGCGCAGTGCATCGCGCAGGGCCTCCGCTTCCTGACGCCACTCATCATCCAGCTTCTTATGGTATAGCAGGGAAACCACCGCCTGATTACTCAGCGTGGTGAGGTAATCAATCTGGAACAACTTGTGGCGCAGAACGGGATTATTACGCACACCCGCAATCATCGCCGTCATCAACTGGTTGATAAGTTCACTGGCGGCGGGGAAGCTATCCACGCGGATGCGGCTTTTGGTTTGTTGATCGAAAATGATGTGATACAGGTCATCGCCATCGTGCCAGATGCGGAACTCCGCGCGCATCCGGTAATGACTGACCGGCGAGCGAAACACTTCCGGAACCAGGTCAGAAAACGGTGCCATCATACTTTGCAAACGTACCACTTTTTCGGCTAACTGCGCTTCATACTGTTCTGTTGGAAGGTGTTCGGGGGTCATGATGTATCCTGAAAAATTAAAGTACGCGGCGATTGTAGGGATTGCTCATCAGATGTCCAGATCTTGATGAATTCCTATTTGTGAGCTACGTCTGGACAGTAACTTGTTACAACCTGTAGCATCCACTTGCCGGTCCTGTGAGTTAATAGGGAATCCAGTGCGAATCTGGAGCTGACGCGCAGCGGTAAGGAAAGGTGCGATGATTGCGTTATGCGGACACTGCCATTCGGTGGGAAGTCATCATCTCTTAGTATCTTAGATACCCCTCCAAGCCCGAAGACCTGCCGGCCAACGTCGCATCTGGTTCTCATCATCGCGTAATATTGATGAAACCTGCGGCATCCTTCTTCTATTGTGGATGCTTTACAATGATTAAAAAAGCTTCGCTGCTGACGGCGTGTTCCGTCACGGCATTTTCCGCTTGGGCACAGGAAAGCGCCGACTCGTTGGTGGTGACAGCAAACCGTTTCGAACAACCAGCAAAAACCGTTCTGGCTCCGACCTCCGTCGTGACCCGTGAGGATATTGAACGCTGGCAGGCAACGAGTGTTGTGGAAATCATGTCACGCCTGCCGGGTGTGGACATCGCACAAAGCGGCGGGATGGGGTCGACCTCTTCAACGTTTATTCGCGGTACGGAATCCCGCCATGTTCTGGTACTGATTGATGGTATCCCTCTGAATAATGCCGGGATCAGCAACGTTCCCGATTTAAGCCAAATTCCGACGTCGCTGATTCAGCGTATTGAGTACATTCGCGGCCCACGTTCGGCGCTGTATGGCTCCGACGCGATTGGCGGTGTGATTAACATCATTACCGGGCGCGACAAGCCGGGTGCAGAAATTTCTGCGGGTGTCGGTTCAAAGGGGTATCAAAACTATAACGGTGCCTTCCAGCAGGTGTTCGATAAAACCAAAATCACCATGGCCGGTGATTATACCTATACCCGTGGTTTTGATATTGCCGCAAAAGATGCCCCGCGCCAGCCAGACCGCGATGGTTTTATGAGTAAATCGCTGTTTGGCTCGGTGGAGCAGCAGTTTACCGACAGCGTCAGCGGATTCGTCCGTGGCTTTGGCTACGATAACCGCTCCGCGTATGACGGTTACGATCACTATGGCGCGACCGGCATTGATGGGCGGCCGGACACGCGTCAGGTTTACAGCCAGAACTGGGACACCGGGTTGCGCTATAACCAGGGTATTTTTCAGTCACAGCTGGTGGCAGGGTATGGCCGTAGCAAAGATCAGAACTATGATCCGAAAAAAGGCCGCTACGCTGACTCCGCAACCATGGATGACGTGAAGCAGTACACCACCCAGTGGCTGAATACTGTTGAAGTGGGGCACGGCAATATCGGCGCGGGTCTGGACTGGCAGAAGCAGAAAACCCAGGCGGGTACGGGCTATCTGGAAAAAGGTTACGAACAACGTAATACCGGCGTGTTCCTTTCGGCGATGCAGCAGTTCAACAGCGTGACGCTGGAAGCGGCGGCGCGTAATGACGATAACTCTAATTTTGGCAATCACGCCACCTGGCAGACCAGCGCCGCATGGGAGTTCATCGAGGGGTATCGCATCATCGGTTCTTACGGTACAGCGTATAAAGCACCGACCATGAGCCAGATCCACAGTAAAGATTACGGTAATCCGGATCTGAAGCCAGAAGAGAGTAAGCAGTGGGAAGGCGGCTTTGAAGGTCTGACGGGGCCGGTAAACTGGCGTGTGACGGGCTATCGTAATGATATCGATAACCTCATTAATAGCGACCCGCGGACTTACCGTTATTACAACGTCGATGAAGCCCGTATTAAAGGAATCGAGGCGACGGCCCAGTTCGACACTGGCCCGGTAGGGCATCAGATTTCTTACGACTACGTCGACCCGCGTAATGCGAAAACTAACGAAGTCCTGGCTCGTCGCTCAAAGCAACAGGTTAAGTATCAGCTTGACTGGCAGGTGTGGGATCTCGACTGGAATCTGGCGTACCGTTATCTGGGCACTCGCTATGACGTTGCCGTTGATCCGAATACCTACGCCACAGAACGCGTGAAAATAGGCGGTGTGAGCTTGTGGGATCTTGCGGTTGCATATCCGGTCACCTCTCATCTGACAGTTCGTGGTAAAATAGCCAACCTGTTCGACAAAGATTATGAGACAGTCTATGGCTACCAAACTGCAGGACGGGAATACACCTTGTCTGGCAGCTACACCTTCTGAACCACGTCCCACCGTGCTGGTGTTTGACTCCGGCGTCGGTGGGTTGTCGGTCTATGACGAGATCCGGCATCTCTTACCGGATCTCCATTACATTTATGCTTTCGATAACGTCGCTTTCCCGTATGGCGAAAAAAGCGAAGCGTTTATTGTTGAGCGAGTGGTGGCAATTGTCACCGCGGTGCAAGAACGTTATCCCCTTGCGCTGGCTGTGGTCGCTTGCAACACCGCCAGTACCGTTTCACTTCCTGCATTACGCGAAAAGTTCGACTTCCCGGTTGTTGGTGTCGTGCCGGCGATTAAACCTGCTGCACGTCTGACGGCAAATGGCATTGTCGGATTACTGGCAACCCGCGGAACAGTTAAACGTTCTTATACTCATGAGCTGATCGCGCGTTTCGCTAATGAATGCCAGATAGAAATGCTGGGCTCGGCAGAGATGGTTGAGTTGGCTGAAGCGAAGCTACATGGCGAAGATGTTTCTCTGGATGCACTAAAACGTATCTTACGTCCGTGGTTAAGAATGAAAGAGCCGCCAGATACCGTTGTATTGGGTTGCACCCATTTCCCTCTACTACAAGAAGAACTGTTACAAGTGCTGCCAGAGGGAACCCGGCTGGTGGATTCTGGCGCAGCGATTGCTCGCCGAACGGCCTGGTTGTTAGAACATGAAGCTCCGGATGCAAAATCTGCCGATGCGAATATTGCCTTTTGTATGGCAATGACGACAGAAGCTGAACAATTATTGCCCGTTTTACAGCGTTACGGCTTCGGAACGCTCGAAAAACTGGCAGTTTTAGGTTGATTTGGTTGAATGTTGCGCGGTCAGAAAATTATTTTAAATTTCCTCTTGTCAGGCCGGAATAACTCCCTATAATGCGCCACCACTGACACGGAACAACGGCAAACACGCCGCCGGGTCAGCGGGGTTCTCCTGAGAATCTCAACAGAGAAAAGCAAAAAAATGCTTGACTCTGTAGCGGGAAAGCGTATTATGCACACCCCGCGCCGCTGAGAAAAAGCGAAGCGGCACTGCTCTTTAACAATTTATCAGACAATCTGTGTGGGCACTCGAAGATACGGATTCTTAACGTCGCAAGACGAAAAATGAATACCAAGTCTCAAGAGTGAACACGTAATTCATTACGAAGTTTAATTCTTTGAGCATCAAACTTTTAAATTGAAGAGTTTGATCATGGCTCAGATTGAACGCTGGCGGCAGGCCTAACACATGCAAGTCGAACGGTAACAGGAATCAGCTTGCTGATTCGCTGACGAGTGGCGGACGGGTGAGTAATGTCTGGGAAACTGCCTGATGGAGGGGGATAACTACTGGAAACGGTAGCTAATACCGCATAACGTCGCAAGACCAAAGAGGGGGACCTTCGGGCCTCTTGCCATCGGATGTGCCCAGATGGGATTAGCTAGTAGGTGGGGTAACGGCTCACCTAGGCGACGATCCCTAGCTGGTCTGAGAGGATGACCAGCCACACTGGAACTGAGACACGGTCCAGACTCCTACGGGAGGCAGCAGTGGGGAATATTGCACAATGGGCGCAAGCCTGATGCAGCCATGCCGCGTGTATGAAGAAGGCCTTCGGGTTGTAAAGTACTTTCAGCGGGGAGGAAGGGAGTAAAGTTAATACCTTTGCTCATTGACGTTACCCGCAGAAGAAGCACCGGCTAACTCCGTGCCAGCAGCCGCGGTAATACGGAGGGTGCAAGTGTTAATCGGAATTACTGGGCGTAAAGCGCACGCAGGCGGTTTGTTAAGTCAGATGTGAAATCCCCGGGCTCAACCTGGGAACTGCATCTGATACTGGCAAGCTTGAGTCTCGTAGAGGGGGGTAGAATTCCAGGTGTAGCGGTGAAATGCGTAGAGATCTGGAGGAATACCGGTGGCGAAGGCGGCCCCCTGGACGAAGACTGACGCTCAGGTGCGAAAGCGTGGGGAGCAAACAGGATTAGATACCCTGGTAGTCCACGCCGTAAACGATGTCGACTTGGAGGTTGTGCCCTTGAGGCGTGGCTTCCGGAGCTAACGCGTTAAGTCGACCGCCTGGGGAGTACGGCCGCAAGGTTAAAACTCAAATGAATTGACGGGGGCCCGCACAAGCGGTGGAGCATGTGGTTTAATTCGATGCAACGCGAAGAACCTTACCTGGTCTTGACATCCACAGAACTTTCCAGAGATGGATTGGTGCCTTCGGGAACTGTGAGACAGGTGCTGCATGGCTGTCGTCAGCTCGTGTTGTGAAATGTTGGGTTAAGTCCCGCAACGAGCGCAACCCTTATCCTTTGTTGCCAGCGGTCCGGCCGGGAACTCAAAGGAGACTGCCAGTGATAAACTGGAGGAAGGTGGGGATGACGTCAAGTCATCATGGCCCTTACGACCAGGGCTACACACGTGCTACAATGGCGCATACAAAGAGAAGCGACCTCGCGAGAGCAAGCGGACCTCATAAAGTGCGTCGTAGTCCGGATTGGAGTCTGCAACTCGACTCCATGAAGTCGGAATCGCTAGTAATCGTGGATCAGAATGCCACGGTGAATACGTTCCCGGGCCTTGTACACACCGCCCGTCACACCATGGGAGTGGGTTGCAAAAGAAGTAGGTAGCTTAACCTTCGGGAGGGCGCTTACCACTTTGTGATTCATGACTGGGGTGAAGTCGTAACAAGGTAACCGTAGGGGAACCTGCGGTTGGATCACCTCCTTACCTTAAAGAAGCGTTCTTTGCAGTGCTCACACAGATTGTCTGATGAAAATGAGCAGTAAAAACCTCTACAGGCTTGTAGCTCTGGTGGTTAGAGCGGCACCCCTGATAAGGGTGAGGGTCGTGGTTCAAGTCCACTCAGGCCTACCAAATTTGCACGGCAAATTTGAAGAGGTTTTAACTACATTGTTAAGGGGGCTATAGCTAGGCTGGGAGAGCGGCCCCTGCCTTTGCACGCAGGAGAGTCTGCGGTTCGATCCCGCATAGCTCCACCCATCTCTGTAGTGATTAAATAAAAATTACTTAGAGTGTCCTGCAAAGGTTCCTGCGAAGTTTTGCTCTTTAAAAATCTGGATCAAGCTGAAAATTGAAACACTGAACAACGAAAGTTGTTCGTGAGTCTCTCAAATTTTCGCAACACGATGATGGATCGCAAGAAACATCTTCGGGTTGTGAGGTTAAGCGACTAAGCGTACACGGTGGATGCCCTGGCAGTCAGAGGCGATGAAGGACGTGCTAATCTGCGATAAGCGTCGGTAAGGTGATATGAACCGTTATAACCGGCGATTTCCGAATGGGGAAACCCAGTGTGATTCGTCACACTATCATTAACTGAATCCATAGGTTAATGAGGCGAACCGGGGGAACTGAAACATCTAAGTACCCCGAGGAAAAGAAATCAACCGAGATTCCCCCAGTAGCGGCGAGCGAACGGGGAGCAGCCCAGAGCCTGAATCAGTGTGTGTGTTAGTGGAAGCGTCTGGAAAGGCGCGCGATACAGGGTGACAGCCCCGTACACAAAAATGCACATGCTGTGAGCTCGATGAGTAGGGCGGGACACGTGGTATCCTGTCTGAATATGGGGGGACCATCCTCCAAGGCTAAATACTCCTGACTGACCGATAGTGAACCAGTACCGTGAGGGAAAGGCGAAAAGAACCCCGGCGAGGGGAGTGAAAAAGAACCTGAAACCGTGTACGTACAAGCAGTGGGAGCACGCTTAGGCGTGTGACTGCGTACCTTTTGTATAATGGGTCAGCGACTTATATTCTGTAGCAAGGTTAACCGAATAGGGGAGCCGAAGGGAAACCGAGTCTTAACTGGGCGTTAAGTTGCAGGGTATAGACCCGAAACCCGGTGATCTAGCCATGGGCAGGTTGAAGGTTGGGTAACACTAACTGGAGGACCGAACCGACTAATGTTGAAAAATTAGCGGATGACTTGTGGCTGGGGGTGAAAGGCCAATCAAACCGGGAGATAGCTGGTTCTCCCCGAAAGCTATTTAGGTAGCGCCTCGTGAATTCATCTCCGGGGGTAGAGCACTGTTTCGGCAAGGGGGTCATCCCGACTTACCAACCCGATGCAAACTGCGAATACCGGAGAATGTTATCACGGGAGACACACGGCGGGTGCTAACGTCCGTCGTGAAGAGGGAAACAACCCAGACCGCCAGCTAAGGTCCCAAAGTCATGGTTAAGTGGGAAACGATGTGGGAAGGCCCAGACAGCCAGGATGTTGGCTTAGAAGCAGCCATCATTTAAAGAAAGCGTAATAGCTCACTGGTCGAGTCGGCCTGCGCGGAAGATGTAACGGGGCTAAACCATGCACCGAAGCTGCGGCAGCGACGCTTATGCGTTGTTGGGTAGGGGAGCGTTCTGTAAGCCTGTGAAGGTGTACTGTGAGGTATGCTGGAGGTATCAGAAGTGCGAATGCTGACATAAGTAACGATAAAGCGGGTGAAAAGCCCGCTCGCCGGAAGACCAAGGGTTCCTGTCCAACGTTAATCGGGGCAGGGTGAGTCGACCCCTAAGGCGAGGCCGAAAGGCGTAGTCGATGGGAAACAGGTTAATATTCCTGTACTTGGTGTTACTGCGAAGGGGGGACGGAGAAGGCTATGTTGGCCGGGCGACGGTTGTCCCGGTTTAAGCGTGTAGGCTGGTTTTCCAGGCAAATCCGGAAAATCAAGGCTGAGGCGTGATGACGAGGCACTACGGTGCTGAAGCAACAAATGCCCTGCTTCCAGGAAAAGCCTCTAAGCATCAGGTAACATCAAATCGTACCCCAAACCGACACAGGTGGTCAGGTAGAGAATACCAAGGCGCTTGAGAGAACTCGGGTGAAGGAACTAGGCAAAATGGTGCCGTAACTTCGGGAGAAGGCACGCTGATATGTAGGTGAAGTCCCTCGCGGATGGAGCTGAAATCAGTCGAAGATACCAGCTGGCTGCAACTGTTTATTAAAAACACAGCACTGTGCAAACACGAAAGTGGACGTATACGGTGTGACGCCTGCCCGGTGCCGGAAGGTTAATTGATGGGGTCAGCGCAAGCGAAGCTCTTGATCGAAGCCCCGGTAAACGGCGGCCGTAACTATAACGGTCCTAAGGTAGCGAAATTCCTTGTCGGGTAAGTTCCGACCTGCACGAATGGCGTAATGATGGCCAGGCTGTCTCCACCCGAGACTCAGTGAAATTGAACTCGCTGTGAAGATGCAGTGTACCCGCGGCAAGACGGAAAGACCCCGTGAACCTTTACTATAGCTTGACACTGAACATTGAGCCTTGATGTGTAGGATAGGTGGGAGGCTTTGAAGTGTGGACGCCAGTCTGCATGGAGCCGACCTTGAAATACCACCCTTTAATGTTTGATGTTCTAACGTTGACCCGTGATCCGGGTTGCGGACAGTGTCTGGTGGGTAGTTTGACTGGGGCGGTCTCCTCCTAAAGAGTAACGGAGGAGCACGAAGGTTGGCTAATCCTGGTCGGACATCAGGAGGTTAGTGCAATGGCATAAGCCAGCTTGACTGCGAGCGTGACGGCGCGAGCAGGTGCGAAAGCAGGTCATAGTGATCCGGTGGTTCTGAATGGAAGGGCCATCGCTCAACGGATAAAAGGTACTCCGGGGATAACAGGCTGATACCGCCCAAGAGTTCATATCGACGGCGGTGTTTGGCACCTCGATGTCGGCTCATCACATCCTGGGGCTGAAGTAGGTCCCAAGGGTATGGCTGTTCGCCATTTAAAGTGGTACGCGAGCTGGGTTTAGAACGTCGTGAGACAGTTCGGTCCCTATCTGCCGTGGGCGCTGGAGAATTGAGGGGGGCTGCTCCTAGTACGAGAGGACCGGAGTGGACGCATCACTGGTGTTCGGGTTGTCATGCCAATGGCACTGCCCGGTAGCTAAATGCGGAAGAGATAAGTGCTGAAAGCATCTAAGCACGAAACTTGCCCCGAGATGAGTTCTCCCTGACCCTTTAAGGGTCCTGAAGGAACGTTGAAGACGACGACGTTGATAGGCCGGGTGTGTAAGCGCAGCGATGCGTTGAGCTAACCGGTACTAATGAACCGTGAGGCTTAACCTTACAACGCCAAAGGTGTTTTGGCGGATTGAGAGAAGATTTTCAGCCTGATACAGATTAAATCAGAACGCAGAAGCGGTCTGATAAAACAGAATTTGCCTGGCGGCAGTAGCGCGGTGGTCCCACCTGACCCCATGCCGAACTCAGAAGTGAAACGCCGTAGCGCCGATGGTAGTGTGGGGTCTCCCCATGCGAGAGTAGGGAACTGCCAGGCATCAAATTAAGCAGTAAGCCGGTCATAAAACCGGTGGTTGTAAAAGAATTCGGTGGAGCGGTAGTTCAGTCGGTTAGAATACCTGCCTGTCACGCAGGGGGTCGCGGGTTCGAGTCCCGTCCGTTCCGCCACCCTAAGGGGCGTAGTTCAATTGGTAGAGCACCGGTCTCCAAAACCGGGTGTTGGGAGTTCGAGTCTCTCCGCCCCTGCCAGATAGAATCCTTTGCTTCGGCAAAGGATTTTTTTTGCCTGCAAAACAGCTCAACACCTTCCTGAAGAATAAGCAGCCTGCGTTTCCGCAGGCTGTTGCGTTAATCCAGTATGCTGGTTTTTAACAGATCTTTTATCTGCGACTGCTTATCGCTGTTTTGCAGCCAAATGGCATACAGCGGCCTGGAGAGCGTTGTCGAATCGGTGACAACATGGAGTGCGGGTTTATTATCCGCCCAGCGAACAGGTAACCAGGTACAGCCTTTCAATGCGGGAAGATGCTGGCATGCGATCTCCGCAGAGCTTGTCGTGAGCTGCGGGATATCATCGCTGGCAATTAACCCCGTCTCGTGTTGCTGAAAATCAGGCCCCCATTCCAGGCGTAAATAATTCAGGTCGGCCTTCATCATTGCAGGCTCCGATGCATAGAGCGCCAGGCTAAACTGTCCAACAATCTGGCTGCTAAATTCGTCCATCTTGGGGGCTTCTGTGGTGATCAGCAGATCAAGCTGCCGCTCGTGGAGTTGCTTAACCAGCGACTGACGTTGCGCAATCCTCGCCTCAAATTGCAGATGGTTGTGTGTGCGATATAGCCGCATAAGCCATTGGCTGAGCATACATTCCCACAATGAGGCGCTGGCACCGATAGAAAACTCGTTATGTCGTGAGGTATGCGCCACCTCCTTGCGGGCGGCCTGCCAGGTGCTCATGAGCGTTTCTGCATAAGGCAGTAGTTTTTCACCGGCAGCGGTTAAACGGATATTGTTTCTGTGGCGGGTGAAAAGGTTCACACCCAGTTGATTTTCCAGTTGTCTGATTCGAAAGCTCACTGCTGACTGGGTCAGATAGAGCGATTCAGCCGCTCGACCAAAGTGACGCGTTCGGCTAACTTCCAGGAAAGTTTTTAACAATTCCGTATCCACAGTGCTCTCCGCAAAATTATTTGTCGTTATGATTTAAATGTTTTGTTTTACACTCTGTCAAGCGTAACTAATACTCCGCGCCATAACTAGCTCGGTCAAAGAATTAGGAGCGTGCAGGATGGCGGAAAGCTTTACGACGACTAATCGATATTTCGACAATAAACATTATCCACGTGGATTCTCTCGTCATGGTGATTTCACCATCAAAGAGGCACAACTGCTTGAGCGTCATGGTTATGCCTTCAATGAGTTGGATCTTGGCAAACGCGAGCCGGTTACCGAGGAAGAGAAACTCTTCGTAGCAGTATGCCGTGGCGAACGTGAGCCAGTGACAGAAGCAGAACGCGTGTGGTCCAAGTATATGACGCGTATTAAGCGTCCAAAACGTTTTCACACCCTTTCCGGCGGTAAACCGCAGGTTGAAGGTGCTGAAGACTACACCGATTCTGACGATTAAGAAGAGAAGGGGCTACGGCCCCTTTTTTTACGCCAGCATTTTTTGCAGATGCAACAGCAGCCGATCGATCGCACGGTAACTTAATGCCTCCTGCAAATGCCGCCTCTCTATTCCGGGGCAGCCCTCCACGTCGGCGACCGTGCGCGCTACTTTCAACAAACGCTGCCACGCGCGAATGGATAGCCCAAACCGCGTCAGTGTCTCTTCCAGCCAGCCTGCATCTTCAGCGTTGAGAGAACAAAACTGTCGGATCCCGCTGTTATCCAGCCGGGCATTCAGCCTGTTCTGACGAGCATACTGCCGCGCCTGCGCCGCAATAACCCGTTCACGCACAGTTGCTGAGCTTTCGCCCCTAATACCGGTTTGCCTCAGCAGACCGGGCGGGGGCAGGGGGATCTCGAGAGATAAATCAAAACGGTCGAGGAAGGGGCCAGACAGCTTACTCAGATAGCGCAGCGTCTGCTCCGGCGTACAGCGGTTATGATTGCCCTGATAATGACCCGTAGGGCTAGGGTTCATCGCCGCGACTAGCTGAAACTGCGCAGGGTAGCTTATTTTGGCCCGTGTACGAGACAAATGGATTTCGCCGGATTCAATCGGCTCCCGCAATGCATCCAGCACGCGGCGTTCAAACTCTGGCAATTCATCCAGAAACAAAATGCCGTTGTGCGCCAGTGAGATTTCACCCGGTCCGGGGATCGAACCCCCGCCCACCATCGCGGTAAGAGACGCACTGTGGTGTGGAGAGCGGAAAGGACGGCGGCGCCACTGTTTATGCAGCGAGGTAGAACTGACCAGGCTAAATATCGCGGCGCTTTCCAGTGCTTCATGATTATTGAGGGGTGGCAACAGGCCGCTCAATCTGCTCGCCAGCATCGTTTTCCCCGTGCCTGGCGGACCTATCAGTAACAGGTTATGCCCACCCGCGGCCGTTATCTCTAACGCCCGTTTACCCTGTTCCTGACCCATAATATCGCTGAGATCCTCGGGCGAAGCTGGCGCCACCTCGTCATTCTCCTGCGGCTCGGCAAGCTCGTGTCGGCCTTCCAGCCAGGCGCAAACCTCTTGCAAATGTCCCGCGACAAGACACCCCTTTTCGGCGATAAGGCTTACTTCAGAGGCATTTTCATTGGCCACAATGATTTGTCTTCCCGCGCGTATGGCTTCAAGCGCACCCGAGATTGCTCCGGGAACGCCTCTTAACGCGCCTGTAAGCGCTAATTCACCCACGAACTCACACGAGCTTAGCCCTGGCGTATTGAGCTGTTCTGAGGCCGCCAGCAACGCAATGGCGATAGGTAAATCATATCGTCCCCCTTCTTTTGGTAGATCGGCTGGAGCAAGGTTGATGGTGATTTTTTTCGCCGGATATTCATATCCGCTATTGATAATGGCGCTGCGCACGCGATCGCGAGCTTCTTTCACCGTTGTTTCTGGTAAGCCCACCATCGTTAAGCCGGGTAGACCTTTACTGATATGTACCTCAACAGTGATTGGGGGCGCATTTACTCCCAGGGCTGCGCGGGTATGAACAATTGACAGTGACATAAGCCCTCCTTGAGTCACCATTATGTGCATAAGATATCGCTGCTGTAGCCCGCTAATTCGTGAATTTTAGTGGCTGATTCCTGTTTATTTGTGCAAGTGAAGTTGAGTTGTTCTGGCGGTGGAATGATGCTCGCAAAAATACAGCGGACAAAGGATGAACTAAGAGGAAGGGAACAACATTCAGACCGAAATTGAATTTTTTTCACTCACTATTTTCTTTTTAAAAAACAACAATTTCTATTGAAATTATTAAACGCATCATAAAAATCGGCCAAAAAATATCTTGTGCTATTCGCAAAATCTATGGTAACTCTTTAGGCATTCCTTCGAACAAGATGCAAGAAAAGACAAAATGACAGCCCTTCTACGAGTGATTAGCCTGGTCGTGATTAGCGTGGTGGTGATTATTATCCCACCGTGCGGGGCTGCACTTGGACGAGGAAAGGCTTAGAGATCAAGCCTTAACGAACTAAGACCCCCGCACCGAAAGGTCCGGGGGTTTTTTTTGACCTTAAAAACATAACCGAGGAGCAGACAATGAATAACAGCACAAAATTCTGTTTCTCAAGATTCAGGACGGGGAACTAACTATGAATGGCGCACAGTGGGTGGTACATGCGTTGCGGGCACAGGGTGTGAACACCGTTTTCGGTTATCCGGGTGGCGCAATTATGCCGGTTTACGATGCATTGTATGACGGCGGCGTGGAGCACTTGCTGTGCCGACATGAGCAGGGTGCGGCAATGGCGGCTATCGGTTATGCCCGTGCTACCGGCAAAACTGGCGTATGTATCGCCACGTCTGGTCCGGGCGCAACCAACCTGATAACCGGGCTTGCGGACGCACTGTTAGATTCTATCCCTGTTGTTGCCATCACCGGTCAAGTGTCCGCACCGTTTATCGGCACGGACGCATTTCAGGAAGTGGATGTCCTGGGATTGTCGTTAGCCTGTACCAAGCACAGCTTTCTGGTGCAGTCGCTGGAAGAGTTGCCGCGCATCATGGCTGAAGCATTCGACGTTGCCTGCTCAGGTCGTCCTGGTCCGGTTCTGGTCGATATCCCAAAAGATATCCAGTTAGCCAGCGGTGACCTGGAACCGTGGTTCACCACCGTTGAAAACGAAGTGACTTTCCCACATGCCGAAGTTGAGCAAGCGCGCCAGATGCTGGCAAAAGCGCAAAAACCGATGCTGTACGTTGGCGGTGGCGTGGGT
Source organism: Enterobacter hormaechei (assembly GCA_042434945.1). Lineage (GTDB taxonomy): Bacteria > Pseudomonadota > Gammaproteobacteria > Enterobacterales > Enterobacteriaceae > Escherichia > Escherichia hormaechei_A. Next base: position 4,079,774 of record CP170191.1, on the reverse strand, counting down.
ATGGCGCAGGCAGTTCCGGCTTTGCGTGAATTTCTCGCTGCCACAAAAATGCCTGCCACCTGTACGCTGAAAGGGCTGGGCGCAGTAGAAGCAGATTATCCGTACTATCTGGGCATGCTGGGGATGCACGGCACCAAAGCGGCAAACTTCGCGGTGCAGGAGTGTGACCTGCTGATCGCCGTGGGCGCACGTTTTGATGACCGGGTGACCGGCAAACTGAACACCTTCGCGCCACACGCCAGTGTTATCCATATGGATATCGACCCGGCAGAAATGAACAAGCTGCGTCAGGCACATGTGGCATTACAAGGTGATTTAAATGCTCTGTTACCAGCATTACAGCAGCCGTTAAATATCAATGACTGGCAGCAACACTGCGCGCAGCTGCGTGATGAACATTCCTGGCGTTACGACCATCCCGGTGACGCTATCTACGCGCCGTTGTTGTTAAAACAACTGTCGGATCGTAAACCTGCGGATTGCGTCGTGACCACAGATGTGGGGCAGCACCAGATGTGGGCTGCGCAGCACATCGCCCACACTCGCCCGGAAAATTTCATCACCTCCAGCGGTTTAGGTACCATGGGTTTTGGTTTACCGGCGGCGGTTGGCGCACAAGTCGCGCGACCGAACGATACCGTTGTCTGTATCTCCGGTGACGGCTCTTTCATGATGAATGTGCAAGAGCTGGGCACCGTAAAACGCAAGCAGTTACCGTTGAAAATCGTCTTACTCGATAACCAACGGTTAGGGATGGTTCGACAATGGCAGCAACTGTTTTTTCAGGAACGATACAGCGAAACCACCCTTACTGATAACCCCGATTTCCTCATGTTAGCCAGCGCCTTCGGCATCCCTGGCCAACACATCACCCGTAAAGACCAGGTTGAAGCGGCACTCGACACCATGCTGAACAGTGATGGGCCATACCTGCTTCATGTCTCAATCGACGAACTTGAGAACGTCTGGCCGCTGGTGCCGCCTGGCGCCAGTAATTCAGAAATGTTGGAGAAATTATCATGATGCAACATCAGGTCAATGTATCGGCTCGCTTCAATCCGGAAACCTTAGAACGTGTTTTACGCGTGGTGCGTCATCGTGGTTTCCACGTCTGCTCAATGAATATGGCTGCCGCCAGCGATGCACAAAATATAAATATCGAATTGACCGTTGCCAGCCCACGGTCGGTCGACTTACTGTTTAGTCAGTTAAATAAACTGGTGGACGTCGCACACGTTGCCATCTGCCAGAGCACAACCACATCACAACAAATCCGCGCCTGAGCGCAAAAGGAATATAAAAATGACCACGAAGAAAGCTGATTACATTTGGTTCAATGGGGAGATGGTTCGCTGGGAAGACGCGAAGGTGCATGTGATGTCGCACGCGCTGCACTATGGCACTTCGGTTTTTGAAGGCATCCGTTGCTACGACTCGCACAAAGGACCGGTTGTATTCCGCCATCGTGAGCATATGCAGCGTCTGCATGACTCCGCCAAAATCTATCGCTTCCCGGTTTCGCAGAGCATTGATGAGCTGATGGAAGCTTGTCGTGACGTGATCCGCAAAAACAATCTCACCAGCGCCTATATCCGTCCGCTGATCTTCGTTGGTGATGTTGGCATGGGCGTAAACCCGCCAGCGGGATACTCAACCGACGTGATTATCGCTGCTTTCCCGTGGGGAGCGTATCTGGGCGCAGAAGCGCTGGAGCAGGGGATCGATGCGATGGTTTCCTCCTGGAACCGCGCAGCACCAAACACCATCCCGACGGCGGCAAAAGCCGGTGGTAACTACCTCTCTTCCCTGCTGGTGGGTAGCGAAGCGCGCCGCCACGGTTATCAGGAAGGTATCGCGCTGGATGTGAATGGCTACATCTCTGAAGGTGCAGGCGAAAACCTGTTTGAAGTGAAAGACGGCGTGCTGTTCACCCCACCGTTCACCTCCTCCGCGCTGCCGGGTATTACCCGTGATGCCATCATCAAACTGGCGAAAGAGCTGGGAATTGAAGTGCGTGAGCAGGTTCTATCGCGCGAATCACTGTACCTGGCGGATGAAGTGTTTATGTCCGGTACTGCGGCAGAAATCACGCCAGTGCGCAGCGTAGATGGTATTCAGGTTGGTGAAGGCCGTTGCGGTCCGGTTACCAAACGCATTCAGCAAGCCTTCTTCGGCCTCTTCACTGGCGAAACCGAAGATAAATGGGGCTGGTTAGATCAAGTTAATCAATAAATACAAAAAATGGGACGGCACGCACCGTCCCATTTACGAGACAGACACTGGGAGTAAATAAAGTATGCCTAAGTACCGTTCCGCCACCACCACTCATGGTCGTAATATGGCGGGTGCTCGTGCGCTGTGGCGCGCCACCGGAATGACCGATGCCGATTTTGGCAAGCCGATTATCGCGGTTGTGAACTCGTTCACCCAATTTGTACCGGGTCACGTCCATCTGCGCGATCTCGGTAAACTGGTCGCCGAACAAATTGAAGCGGCTGGCGGCGTTGCCAAAGAGTTCAACACCATTGCGGTGGATGATGGGATTGCTATGGGCCACGGGGGGATGCTTTATTCACTGCCATCTCGCGAACTGATCGCTGATTCCGTTGAGTATATGGTCAACGCCCACTGCGCCGACGCCATGGTCTGCATCTCTAACTGCGACAAAATCACCCCGGGGATGCTGATGGCTTCCCTGCGCCTGAATATTCCGGTGATCTTTGTTTCCGGCGGCCCGATGGAAGCCGGGAAAACCAAACTGTCCGAGCAGATCATCAAGCTCGATCTGGTTGATGCGATGATCCAGGGCGCAGACCCGAAAGTTTCTGACTCCCAGAGCGATCAGGTTGAACGTTCCGCCTGCCCAACCTGCGGTTCCTGCTCCGGGATGTTTACCGCTAACTCAATGAACTGCCTGACCGAAGCGCTGGGTTTGTCGCAGCCAGGCAACGGCTCGCTGCTGGCAACCCACGCGGACCGTAAGCAGCTGTTCCTTAATGCTGGTAAACGCATTGTTGAATTGACCAAACGTTATTACGAGCAAAACGACGAAAGTGCACTGCCGCGTAATATCGCCAGTAAGGCGGCGTTTGAAAACGCCATGACGCTGGATATCGCGATGGGTGGATCGACTAACACCGTACTTCACCTGCTGGCGGCGGCGCAGGAAGCGGAAATCGACTTCACCATGAGTGATATCGATAAGCTTTCCCGCAAGGTTCCACAGCTGTGTAAAGTTGCGCCGAGCACCCAGAAATACCATATGGAAGATGTTCACCGTGCTGGTGGTGTTATCGGTATTCTCGGCGAACTGGATCGCGCGGGGTTACTGAACCGTGATGTGAAAAACGTACTTGGCCTGACGTTGCCGCAAACGCTGGAACAATACGACGTTATGCTGACCCAGGATGACGCGGTAAAAAATATGTTCCGCGCAGGCCCTGCGGGCATTCGTACTACACAGGCATTCTCGCAGGATTGCCGTTGGGATTCTCTCGATGACGATCGCGCAAACGGCTGTATCCGCTCGCTGGAACACGCCTACAGCAAAGACGGCGGCCTGGCGGTGCTCTACGGTAATTTTGCTGAAAACGGCTGCATCGTGAAAACCGCGGGCGTCGATGACAGCATCCTCAAATTCACCGGCCCGGCGAAAGTATACGAAAGCCAGGACGACGCGGTAGAAGCGATCCTCGGTGGCAAAGTTGTCGCGGGCGATGTGGTGGTGATCCGCTATGAAGGCCCGAAAGGCGGCCCTGGCATGCAGGAAATGCTCTACCCAACCAGCTTCCTGAAATCAATGGGTCTCGGTAAAGCCTGTGCGCTGATCACCGACGGTCGTTTCTCTGGCGGCACCTCTGGTCTTTCCATCGGCCACGTCTCACCGGAAGCGGCAAGCGGCGGCAGCATTGGCCTGATTGAAGATGGTGACCTGATCGCTATCGACATCCCGAACCGTGGCATTCAGTTACAGGTAAGCGATGCCGAACTGGCGGCGCGTCGTGAAGCGCAGGAAGCTCGGGGTGACAAAGCCTGGACGCCGAAAAACCGTGAACGTCAGGTTTCCTTTGCCCTGCGTGCCTACGCCAGCCTGGCGACCAGCGCCGACAAAGGTGCGGTGCGCGATAAATCGAAACTGGGGGATTAATGATGGCTGACTCACAACCCCTGTCCGGTGCTCCGGAAGGTGCCGAATATTTAAGAGCGGTGCTGCGCGCGCCGGTCTACGAAGCGGCGCAGGTCACGCCGCTACAAAAAATGGAAAAGCTCTCGTCTCGTCTTGATAACGTCATTCTGGTGAAGCGCGAAGATCGTCAGCCAGTTCATAGCTTTAAGCTGCGCGGCGCATACGCCATGATGGCGGGCCTGACGGAAGAACAGAAAGCGCACGGCGTGATCACTGCTTCTGCGGGTAACCACGCGCAGGGCGTCGCGTTTTCTTCTGCGCGGTTAGGCGTGAAGGCCCTGATCGTTATGCCAACCGCCACCGCCGACATCAAAGTCGATGCGGTACGTGGATTCGGCGGCGAAGTGCTGCTTCATGGCGCGAACTTTGACGAAGCGAAAGCTAAAGCGATCGAACTGTCACAGCAGCAGGGGTTCACCTGGGTGCCGCCGTTCGACCATCCGATGGTGATTGCCGGGCAAGGCACGCTGGCGCTGGAACTGCTCCAGCAGGACGCCCATCTCGACCGCGTATTTGTGCCAGTCGGCGGCGGCGGTCTGGCGGCGGGCGTTGCGGTGCTGATCAAACAACTGATGCCACAAATCAAAGTGATCGCCGTAGAAGCGGAAGACTCCGCCTGCCTGAAAGCAGCGCTGGATGCGGGTCATCCGGTTGATCTGCCGCGCGTAGGGCTATTTGCTGAAGGCGTAGCGGTAAAACGCATCGGTGACGAAACCTTCCGTTTATGCCAGGAGTATCTCGACGACATCATCACCGTCGATAGTGATGCGATCTGTGCGGCGATGAAGGATTTATTCGAAGATGTGCGCGCGGTGGCGGAACCCTCTGGCGCGCTGGCGCTGGCGGGAATGAAAAAATATATCGCCCTGCACAACATTCGCGGCGAACGACTGGCGCATATTCTTTCCGGTGCCAACGTGAACTTCCACGGCCTGCGCTACGTCTCGGAACGCTGCGAACTGGGCGAACAGCGTGAAGCGTTGTTGGCGGTGACCATTCCGGAAGAAAAAGGCAGCTTCCTCAAATTCTGCCAACTGCTTGGCGGGCGATCGGTCACCGAGTTCAACTACCGTTTTGCCGATGCCAAAAACGCCTGCATCTTTGTCGGCGTGCGCCTGAGCCGCGGCCTCGAAGAGCGCAAAGAAATTTTGCAGATGCTCAACGACGGCGGCTACAGCGTGGTGGATCTCTCCGACGACGAAATGGCGAAGTTGCATGTGCGCTATATGGTCGGCGGGCGTCCGTCACATCCGTTGCAGGAACGCCTCTACAGCTTCGAATTCCCGGAATCACCGGGCGCGCTGTTGCGCTTCCTAAACACGCTGGGTACGCACTGGAATATTTCTTTGTTCCACTATCGCAGCCACGGTACCGACTATGGGCGCGTGCTGGCAGCGTTCGAACTCGGCGACCATGAACCGGATTTCGAAACCCGGCTAAATGAGCTGGGCTACGATTGCCACGACGAAACCAATAACCCGGCGTTCAGGTTCTTTTTGGCGGGTTAGGGAAAAATGCCTGATAGCGCTTCGCTTATCAGGCTTACCCGCGCGACAACGTCAACGTCATTTGTGGTTCGGCAAAATCTTCCAGAATGCTTCAATCAGCGGCTCATGTAGCCGCTTTTTCTGCGCACAAACGCCCAGCTCAAACGGCGTTTTCTCATCGCTGCGCTCTAAAATCATCACGCGGTTACGCACCGGTTCCGGGCTGTTTTCCAGCACCACTTCCGGCAACAGCGCCACACCACAGCCGAGCGCCACCATCGATACCATCGCTTCATGCCCGCCAACCGTGGCGTAAATCATCGGGTTGCTGATTTTATTGCGTCGAAACCACAGTTCAATGCGGCGACGCACCGGTCCCTGATCGGCCATGATAAACGGCACTGTAGACCAGTCCGGCTTCTCTGCCGAAACCTGGTTACGCACCGGGCAGGGCAGCGCGGGCGCAATCAGCACTACTGCCAGATTCTCCAGCATCGAAAACGCCACAGCGCCGGGTAGCGTCTCCGGTTTCCCGGCAATCGCCAGATCCGCTTCTCCCGTGACCACTTTTTCCATTGCATCTGCCGCATCACCAGTGGTGAGTTTGATCTCCACCGACGGGTGTTCCGCGCGGAAGCGATCCAGAATCGGCGGCAGATGGCTGTAGGCAGCGGTCACCGAGCAGAAGATATGTAATTCGCCAGAGAGCGACGGCCCTTGCTGATCGATGGTGTGGCGCAATTGCTGATACTGCAACAGCGTTTGCTGGGCGAAAACGCGCAGCTCTTCGCCCGCTTCCGTCAGCGTTACCGTGCGGTTATCGCGCACAAATAGCGGCTGACCAAGATCTTCTTCCAGGCGCTGAATCTGCCGTGAGAGCGTGGATGGGCTAACGTGCATCGCCCGCGCGCTGCGGCCAAAATGGCGGCTTTCCGCCAGATGCAGGAAGGTTTTCAGATCGCGTAAATCCAATGGCGCAGCCCTCGATGTTGACGTTGCAAAAATTGCAATGTGACGTTGTGAATATATCAATTTCCGCAATAAATTTCCTGTCATATAGTGAATTCAATCTCGCAAACGCGAACCGAACAATAAGAAGCACAACATCACGAGGAATCACCATGGCTAACTACTTCAATACACTGAATCTGCGTCAGCAGCTGGCACAGCTGGGCAAATGTCGCTTTATGGGGCGCGATGAATTCGCCGATGGCGCGAGCTACCTTCAGGGTAAAAAAGTAGTCATCGTCGGCTGTGGCGCACAGGGTCTGAACCAGGGCCTGAACATGCGTGATTCTGGTCTGGATATTTCTTACGCTCTGCGTAAAGAAGCGATTGCCGAGAAGCGCGCGTCCTGGCGTAAAGCGACCGAAAACGGTTTTAAAGTTGGTACTTACGAAGAACTGATCCCGCAGGCGGATCTGGTGGTTAACCTGACGCCGGACAAGCAGCACTCTGATGTAGTGCGCACCGTACAGCCACTGATGAAAGACGGCGCGGCGCTGGGTTACTCGCACGGTTTCAACATCGTCGAAGTGGGCGAGCAGATCCGTAAAGATATCACCGTAGTCATGGTTGCGCCGAAATGCCCTGGCACCGAAGTGCGTGAAGAGTACAAACGTGGATTCGGCGTACCGACGCTGATTGCCGTTCACCCGGAAAACGATCCGAAAGGCGAAGGTATGGCGATCGCTAAAGCATGGGCGGCAGCAACCGGTGGTCACCGTGCGGGCGTGCTGGAATCGTCCTTCGTTGCGGAAGTGAAATCTGACCTGATGGGTGAGCAAACCATCCTGTGCGGTATGTTGCAGGCTGGCTCGCTGCTGTGCTTCGACAAGCTGGTGGAAGAGGGCACCGATCCGGCATACGCAGAAAAACTGATTCAGTTCGGTTGGGAAACCATCACCGAAGCACTGAAACAGGGCGGCATCACCCTGATGATGGACCGTCTCTCTAACCCGGCGAAACTGCGTGCTTATGCGCTTTCTGAACAGCTGAAAGAGATCATGGCACCCCTGTTCCAGAAACATATGGACGACATCATCTCCGGCGAATTCTCTTCCGGTATGATGGCGGACTGGGCCAACGATGATAAGAAACTGCTGACCTGGCGTGAAGAGACCGGCAAAACCGCGTTTGAAACCGCGCCGCAGTATGAAGGCAAAATCGGCGAGCAGGAGTACTTCGATAAAGGCGTACTGATGATTGCGATGGTGAAAGCGGGCGTTGAACTGGCGTTCGAAACCATGGTCGATTCCGGCATCATTGAAGAGTCTGCATATTATGAATCACTGCACGAGCTGCCGCTGATTGCCAACACCATCGCCCGTAAGCGTCTGTACGAAATGAACGTGGTTATCTCTGATACCGCTGAGTACGGTAACTATCTGTTCTCTTACGCTTGTGTGCCGTTGCTGAAACCGTTTATGGCAGAGCTGCAACCGGGCGACCTGGGTAAAGCTATTCCGGAAGGCGCGGTAGATAACGGGCAACTGCGTGATGTGAACGAAGCGATTCGCAGCCATGCGATTGAGCAGGTAGGTAAGAAACTGCGCGGCTATATGACAGATATGAAACGTATTGCGGTAGCAGGCTAAACACGACGAATCGGGTGGCGTAAGCCACCCGAACTGTTTTAGCTACGCAATATCGCGCCGGGATAACCCAGCTGGCGCCACGCCTCATACACCACCACCGACACCGCATTCGACAGGTTCATGCTGCGGCTGTCCGGCATCATCGGAATACGAATTTTCTGCTCAGCGGGCAGGGCATCCAGAATGGTGGCCGGCAGGCCGCGGGTTTCCGGACCAAACATCAGATAATCCCCGTCCTGATAGCGTACGGCGCTGTGCGCTGGCGTACCTTTGGTGGTCAGGGCGAACATGCGCTGTGGTTTTTCGGATCCCAGAAACGCGGCGTAATCGTGATGACGAACGACGGCGGTAAACTCATGGTAGTCCAGCCCCGCGCGGCGCAGACGTTTGTCGTCCCACGTAAAGCCCATCGGCTCAATGATGTGCAGACGAAAACCGGTGTTGGCGCACAGGCGGATAATATTGCCGGTGTTCGGCGGAATTTCTGGTTCGAATAAGACGATGTTAAGCATGCTGCCCCCTTAATTGCGGGGGCAGAATAGCAGAAAAGAGAGGGACTAGGCGACGCCCGGCTCCTGCGCGCGGCTATACAGCATTTTGTAGACGGTTGCCGCCGCAGCCACGAGAGCAGGTACGCTGAGGATCATTAAAATACTGTCCGCCTGCCACTGCATGGAAAGAAGCTGGGCGCTGGTCATGGTGCCCGCCACGCCGCCGAAGCGGCCGATCCCCTGCATCCAGGCGATACCCGTCGCTCGGCACTCGGTAGGGTAAAAGGTGGCGGCCAGGGTCTGCATGCCCGACTGCGCGCCGTTCATCGCGATCCCCATCAGGAAAATTAACCCGCCAAACAGGGCGATATGGTTATGCTCAATGCCGAGTAAAAGAATCAGGCCCATCGTCAGCACGAAACCACACGCGACCACCTTGTGCGCTTCCCAGCGATCCATCATCCAGCCCGCGAGCAAAATGCCAGCGGTGCCGCCGAAGGTGAACAGCGAGGTAAGCCAGGCGGATTCCGCCAGCGCATATCCCATCCCCTGCATCAGCGTTGGCATCCAGCTCAGCAGGACGTAATAAATCACCAGCCCCATAAAATAGGTGACCCACAGCATCAGGGTGCCGGGCAGCCAGGGCATGGAAAACAGCTGCGACACGCTGCCTTTTTTCGACGCGACTTTCTCCTCCGCGAGGAAAAAGCCCGTGACGCTATCCAGCGTGCTGCGGGCGAACCGGCTGGCGATGCGGCGAACCTGGGCGACGTCTTTCCCGCGCTGCACCAGAAACTTCACCGACTCCGGCAACAGCAGCGCCAGCAGCACCGTTAAAATCAGCGGCGCAATCGCGCCGGTCAGCAGCACGCTTCGCCAGCCGTGGTGAGGGATAAGCCAGGATGAGATTGCTCCGCCGCCCGCCGCACCCAGCGGAAAGCCGCAGTACATGGTGTTAATTGCCATGGCGCGGCAGCGCTGGGGGGCAAACTCGGAGATCAGCGTGATGGCGTTAGGCATGGCAGCGCCGAGGCCGAGGCCGGTCAGAAATCGCCACAGCGTCAGGGTATTCAGACTTTGCGCCCAGGCCGTGCCCAGGCTCGCCAGGCCGAAGAACAGACACGAAAAGACCAGCACGCGCTTGCGTCCCATCCGGTCCGATACCGGACCTGCAATCAGGGCACCCAGCGACAGCCCCAGCAGCGCCGCACTCAGCACCGGCCCCAGATCCTGTTTATGTATTCCCCACTCCGTCGACAGCGTAGGCGCAATGTAACCCATCGCTGCGGTATCAAACCCATCAATCGCCAGCACCAGAAAGCCCAGCACAATAAGAAGCCAGTGAAACCCTGAAAAAGGACTTTCATCGATCACCTGCTGAATATCCACCTTACCTGAATACGCCATACGCTCCACTCCGATCTGATGTTGTTTTTGTGTTCTTGTATTTGCTTGTCTATACAATTGCGGACGGCAGGTGGATGTCAAATTTTCTTATCCAGAATGTTACGCAGGTGTTATTTTCGACAAAAAAAGCGCCCGAGGGGGAAGTCGGGCGCGGAAGAAGGGGAGGCTAACCGGGGGAGATCAGGCCGCGTTTCCCTGAGAAAGAGGGGCCAGTGCCGCAGGCAACTCTTTACCCAGCCCCTGCACCAGCGAATCTTGCGTAATTTCGCTGATCGATTTCGCGCCAGTCAGCGTCATCGCCACTTTCATCTCTTTTTCGATCAGATTTAGCAGGTTAGCTACACCCGCCTGGCCCGCTGTTGCCAGCGCATACAAGAAAGCACGACCCAGCAGTACGGTGTCGGCACCGAGCGCAATCATACGCACGACATCAAGCCCGTTACGAATTCCGCTATCCGCCAGAATGGCTATATCACCTTTCACCGCATCTGCAATAGCAGGCAGTGCACGGGCGGAAGAGAGTACACCGTCCAGCTGGCGGCCACCGTGGTTAGAAACCACAATTCCATCAGCACCAAAACGTACTGCATCGCGCGCATCTTCCGGATCGAGGATCCCTTTGATCACCATCGGGCCATCCCAGAAATCGCGGATCCATTCAAGGTCTTTCCATGAGATGGACGGATCGAAGTTATTCCCCAGCCAGCCGATGTAATCTTCCAGTCCGGTCGGTTTGCCGAGATAAGCTGAGATATTACCTAAATCATGTGGACGACCGTTCAGGCCCACATCCCACGCCCATTGCGGATGTGTCACCGCTTGCAAGTAGCGGCGCATTGCCGCGTTCGGGCCGCTCATACCTGAATGCGCATCACGGTAGCGTGCGCCCGGTGTCGGCATATCCACGGTGAAAACCAGCGTCGAACAACCCGCTGCTTTTGCTCGCTCCAGCGCGTTACGCATAAAGCCGCGATCGCGCAGTACATAAAGCTGGAACCACATTGGGCGCTTGATGGCTGGCGCGACTTCTTCAATCGGGCAAACGGAAACCGTCGAGAGAGTAAACGGAATACCATGCGCGTCCGCCGCTTTGGCTGCCTGAACTTCGCCACGACGCGCATACATGCCACACAAACCCACCGGAGCCAGTGCCACCGGCATCGACAATTTCTCATTAAACAGCGTCGTTTCCAGGCTTAAGTCGGACATGTTTTTCAGAATACGCTGGCGCAGCGCCACTTCTGACAAATCTTCCACGTTGCGGCGCAGCGTGTATTCAGAATATGCACCACCATCCATATAGTGGAACAGGAACGGCGGCAGAATGCGTTGCGCTGCGGCGCGATAATCGCTGGCTGCGGAAATAATCATGCGTTTTTCTCCCTCGAATGCTCATTATGCTCACCGGGCAGGCGGGTAATCCGTGCGTGGCGAGCCTGATCTTCATCGAATCGTTTCATGGTGGTGTGAACAAAACTAAGGTGCGCCATCATTGCTTTACGCGCCCCGTCAGCATCACCGGCAAAAATGGCGTCAATGACAGCCTGATGTTGTTCGGTCAGTTGTGAAAAAACCGGTGGCACCAGATACATCCGCTGACGGCTATGCTTCACTGAGGATTGCAGGACATCGAAGAAACCGCGCATGGTTTGCAGCAGCACGATGTTATGTGAGGCTTCGGCAATCGCCAGATGAAAACGAACGTCCGCTTGTGAGGCGATATCCGGGTCTTCACTTAGCGTTGCTTCAAAGCAAAGCTGAATCTTTTCTTTGTCGCCAGGTGTGGCGCGCATTGCCGCATGCCATGCGGTGCTGGCTTCAATGGCGTAGCGGGCTTCCAGAATATCGAAACTGTAATCCGGATCATCGGCCATCAGTGTTTTTAGCGGCTGGACGATGTTTTGCTCCGACCATGTGTCATGACGCCAGCGAATAAACGTCCCGCCGCCGCGTCGACTGAGCAGCACGCCTTCACTCACCAGTTTTGCCAGCGCCTCGCGCAGTGAATTACGTGATACGCCGAGTTGCATCGCCAGTTGGCGCTCAGCGGGCAACTTCATGCCCGCTTCCAGGTTTTTTTCATCAATCAGCGCCCGCACACGATCGGCAACCTCGTCTGACAGGCGTCTGGGTAAAACAATCATTAAGGAATCATCCACGTTAAGACATAAGCCTGAAGCGTGGTGATCACGCCCACTATACAGGTGAAGATCAGGCTGTGTTTGACAGTAAAGCGGAACAAATCAGACTCTTTGCCCACCAGGCCTACCGCCGCACAGGCGATAGCGATAGATTGCGGGGAGATCATCTTACCGGTGACGCCACCGGTGGTATTGGCGGCAACCAGCAACAGATCAGAGACGCCAATTTGTTGTGCTGCGGTGGCTTGCAGCGCGGCGAACAGGGCGTTAGATGAGGTATCCGACCCGGTCAGGAATACCCCCAGCCAGCCGAGGAACGGCGAGAAGAAGGTGAATGCATGACCGGTGTGCGCCAGTGCCAGCGCCAGTGTTGATGACAGTCCGGAATAGTTCGAAATAAAGGCGAATGCCAGCACCATACCGATGGAGTAGATGGGCAGAGCCAGTTCTTTCAGCGTGCTGCCGAAGGTGCTGATAGCGTCAGACGGTTTCATCTTCAGCCAGACAATCGAGAGCAGTGCAGCAAACAGAATGGCGGTGCCGGTGGCAGAGAACCAGTCAAACTTAAACACGGCGGCATAGGCTGTAGCCTCGCTGACCACTGGCGGCATACGGGCAACCAGTTTATCGAGGTACGGCACCGGAATATTGATCACCCACTCATACAGCGCGCCACCCGATGCGAACAGGGCTTTAAACGGCGGGATACTCCACAGTGTTACGGTAGCTGTCAGGAACAGGAACGGTGTCCAGGCACGTAACACCTGACCCGCAGTGTAACCGGTGTGGGCCAGCGTCATATCAACCTGTGACGCCCCCAAATCACCAAAACGGAATACACGCACTGGCTGCCAGCGTTTGAGGAACAGCGTCAGGCAGAGCAGTGATACCAGCGAAGAGATAATGTCCGGCAGCTCCGGCCCAATGAAGTTAGAGCTAAGGTACTGAGCGATGGCAAACGAGCCGCCCGCAACCACGACCGCAGGCCACGTCTCTTTGATACCGCGCCAGCCGTCCATAATCGCCATGATCCAGAACAGCACGATAATGGTCATAAACGGTAGCTGCCGCCCCACCATCTGACCAATCTCAAAGCTGTCGATACCTGTTACCTGTCCGGCAACCAGGATTGGAATGCCCATCGCACCAAATGCCACTGGCGCGGTGTTAACAATCAGGCACAGCCCGGCGGCGTACAGCGGTTTAAAACCCAGGCCGACCAGCAATGCGGCGGTAATTGCTACCGGTGCGCCAAAGCCTGCGGCTCCTTCAAGGAACGCGCCGAAACAGAAACCGACGATCAGCATTTGCAGACGCTGGTCAGGGGTTATCGAAAGAATAGACGAGCGAATGATGTCAAACTGCCCGGTTTTCACCGAGATCTTATAGACGAACACCGCTGCAATAATGATCCACGCGATGGGCCACAACCCGTAGAAGAAACCATAAACCACCGAGGCCAGCGCGTTAGCGACCGGCATTTTATAGAACAGCAAAGCCACGGCAAGGGCGATTGCCACCGTCCACGAGGCGGCGACGTATCCTTTCAGTTTGAGCTTAATCAGCGCAAAGAAGAAAAACAGGATGGGAAGCGATGCTATCAGACTGGAAAGCCAGATATTCCCGGCGGGATCGTAGTTTTGTTGCCAGAGATTCATTGCAGGTCTCCTGAGACCACACAGGTGTTCGTCGGGTGAGTCTCTGCTCATCTCAGCGTCACACTTAGTGTAAAAGTGGTCCGTCCAATATTGTGATGTAGGGTTAATGGCAATAAATGGTTAACCAAGTGTTGCTATTCGGCAATGGTTTTGTGAAGTGGAGCATCAAAACTGTGAACGATGGATAGCTTTGCACATGATTGGTAGGACCAAACCCGCAAAATTAACTTACCGTGTGCGATGGGAGCGGTAGTCAGGTGGAGAGCATTACATTCGTTTTTGAGCAGATACGACGCGTAAAAGATGTTGAATAAAATGGGGAGGTGATAATATTACGTGAATTGAATGGGGTTTATTTGCTTTATTTGTGTTTTTGAAAAGCTGTATATATGTGAGCAGAGTGATTTATTTCCTATAAATAAAATTTTTTTTGGTTAAAAATGCGAAATCTAAGCTGTAGCAAAAAATTTTAATTAAGGTAAATTTCACATATAGATTTTAACAGTGTATTACAAACGATCAATTGCTGATCGATAAAGAAATATCCTGTTTAACCGTGATTTTTCAGGATAAAGGGCAAGAATTTTTTGCTGAAGTGACATTTTTTGGCTAATAATATTCTGAAATAAATTGATCAAACAATGATCAGTTGGCTCTCTTGTAATTTAGTTACGGTATTAAAAGCAAATTAATAATTATCAGGGCAATCGAAAGGGGTTAAATTTGTTAGCTGAGTGTTAATTCCAGAGTGTTTACAGACGCGGCGTACTGCTTTTCAATACGTAGACGCTAAAAGGCATATGATTTACTATTTATTCAGAAGCAACGTTACAGAAGACATTAAATTTATTACTAACCACAACGTATTCAGTGTTATTTTCGGCCAGAAGTCATTTCCTCAGTTGCAGGATATCTGTGTATGGCCTTCTGAAAATATACGGATTATCACCATGGGATGGACCCTGCTTTATTCTATAAGGTCGCGTCACCCATTCTGCTAAAACCCTTTTGGTGGCGTTTTTAAATCCTTATAGCGGTTATTGTACCTGGTACAACAAGTCTATATCTGTTTAATTTACAGAGGGGAAAGTGTTCCAAATGAAAATCAAAAATGTGGCGCTGGCGATTGCCGCGGCGGGGCTGCTGTTATCTTCTCAATCAGTACTGGCAAGCAGTGATTCTGGCGTTAATGCTTCCCTGGATACAGGCGCTGGCTCGCAGAGCACAGGCGGCGTGATCAACTTTACCGGGAAAATCACACTTATTTCCTGTGATATTACCCCTGCGTCAAAAAGCAAAACGGTAGACCTCGGCGCGTGGGCGAAAAGCTACTTTGACGATCACAGCGAAACGACGCCGCGTGAGTTCAAAATCAACGTAGAGAACTGCCCGGAGACGGTTGAATCGGTTGCGGTACTGTTTGACGGAACCAAAGATACGGTGAATGACACACTGCTACAGGTTACGCCAGGCGAAGGTATGGCGACGGGCGTCGGCGTGAAGCTTTATAACAGCGATCGCAGCACCGCGATTAAACCGGGTACGGTATCTGAAACAACCGCACCGGATGCTGAAGGCAATGCTGAATTAACGTTTTATGCCTCTCTCGACAAAGACGGGTCGGAAATTAACGCGGGCGACGTCAATGCCGTTTCTAACTTCCTGATGGTTTATAACTGATTTCACTCTCAGCCACCTCCAGAGATAATAATGATGAAACGTTTATCGTATATTATGCTCACTGCATTAATGGTTAGTTCTGCGTCAGTTTCCGCTGGCGTTGTAATGGGGGGAACACGGATCGTATACCCACAACACAGCAAGGAGGTGGCATTCTCTGTTTCTAATATGGAAAGTGCGGTTCCCTATCTTATTCAGTCGTGGGTTGAAGGTGATGGGCAGGATAAAAATAACGCTGTGCCATTTATTGTCACACCACCTCTGTTCAGACTTGATCCGGAGCAGACCAACACGCTGCGTATTCAATATACCGGCGCTCCGCTGCCCACAGATCGTGAATCTGTATTCTGGCTCGATATTAAAGCGATTGCGCCAAAGCCAAAAGAGAGCAGCAACGAATTACAAGTTAACGTTAAATCGAAATTTAAAATTTTCTACCGCCCGGACAACCTTAAAGGGGACGCTGCCACTGCCTGGCAGAAAATAACGTTTTCGCGGACGGGAAAAGGGCTTAAGGCCGCCAACCCGACGCCATACTACGTCTCTTTTTATCGACTGTCCGTTGGCGGGCATAAAATTGAGCAGCCGGGCATGATCGGTCCAGGGGAAATCCGCGAATGGCCTGTGTCCGCCTCCGGGGGCGTAAGCTGGTCGGCTATTAATGATTTTGGTGCCATCACCGCCACCCACACCCAGCCTCTTTAAGACCATGTCTTTTCGCCTGTTTCGTTACGCGCCGCTTTCGGTGTTGCTGCTTAGCTTCAGCCGCGCGGGGATGGCCGAGGATTACTTTGATCCCGCCGCGCTGGAGCTTTCCTCTACCGAACAGAAAACGGCGGATCTGCACTATTTCTCTGAAAAGGGCGGGCAGATGCCAGGCACCTGGCTCGTGACGCTGGAGATTAACGGACGCGAGGAGCGGCATCAGGAGATCACCTTCGTCAATGAGAAAGGCAGCCTGCAACCCGTTTTTAGCGTATCGCTGCTGGAAGCGCTTGGGGTAAATGTCAGGGCCATTCCTGCATTCTCACGGTTGCGGGAGGGAGAAACGTTCACGCACCTCGCGGATTTCATTCCGGCAGCGCGAACCTCCTATGATTTCAACCAGCAGCGTCTCTTTCTCAGCCTGCCGCAGGCGGCGATGAAACACCGCAGCCGTGGCTACGTGCCGCAGTCGCAGTGGGACGATGGTATCCCGGCGGCCTTTACTGATTACAGTCTGTCGGGCGGCCAGGCACATCATCAGCGTGGCGTCACGACATCCAGCTATCTGAGCCTGCGTAACGGTATCAATCTGGGGGCGTGGCGGTTGCGCAACACCTCCGCCTGGAGCCACAGCGACGCGGGCGGCGACCATTTTCAGTCGCAAAGTAGCTGGCTGACCCGGGATATTCGCCGTCTTAACAGCCAGCTACGGATCGGCGATGCCTGGACCGCAGGCGACGTCTTCGATAGCGTGGCGTTTCGCGGGGTACAGCTTACATCAAGCGAAAGCATGTTGCCCGACAGCCAGCGCGGCTTCGCACCAACCATCCGCGGCGTCGCACACAGCTTCGCTAAAGTCTCCGTTTCGCAAAATGGCTATGTGATCTATGAAACCTGGGTGGCCGCCGGGCCATTTATCATTAACGATCTGTTCCCCGGCGCACAAAGTGGCGATCTACAGGTGACGGTCACGGAAAGTGACGGCTCAACGCGCGTCTTTACCCAACCCTATTCTGCGGTGCCGTTTATGCGACGCCTGGGCAGCCTGAAATACAGCCTCAACGCCGGACGATTTCACTCCGGCTCCGGCGATGCGCGTTCACCTGAGTTTGTTGAAGGCGCTTTCTTCTACGGCCTGCTCTCGAGGATGACGGTGTATGGCGGCTTTCGTACGGCGAGCAACTATCAGGCCGGTGCAATTGGCGTAGGCAGAGGGTTTGGCGCATTTGGCTCGCTGGGCATTGACGATACGCTGGCAAAAAGCCGTTTACCCAATGGCAAAAGCGCGATGGGGCAGGCGTGGCGCATTCAGTATCAGAAAGATTTCAGCGCTACCGGCACCGCCTTCAACCTGGCGAGTTATCGCTATGCCTCGCGCAATTACTATGAATTCAGTGAACTGAATCAGTCTGACAGCCAACAGCTGCAACTCAATAATCGCCGTAGCCGCTCGCAGGTCACCTTCTCACAGACGCTGGGTCAGTTCGGCAGCCTCAGCGTCTCGGCATGGATGCAGGATTACTGGCATACGTCCGGGCAGGATAAAACCATCCACATTGGCTGGTACACCAGCTGGCGAGGCATTACCTGGGGCGCGGGGTATGACTACACCGACTCAGCGCTTGAGCAGCATCCCGATCGTACCGTGTCGTTTAACGTCAATGTTCCGCTTGGTCACTGGTTACCGGACAGCTCGGTCAGTTACTTCATCAACCACAACAATCGTGGGATGACCACTCAGCAGGTGTCACTCAACGGCAGTGCGCTGGCGAATCGCAACCTTAATTACAGCGTTCAGCAGAGTAAGGCCAGCGAGGGACAAGCCGACAGTACCAGCCTGGCGCTGCAATACAACGGTGGCTACGGCAACGTCAGCCTCGGTTATGACCACAGCCGAAGCGGTAGCAACGCGAGCCTCGGACTCGCCGGAGGCGTTATCGCCACGCAGTATGGCGTCACGCTTAGCCAGCCGCTGGGCGATACCGTCGCCCTGCTACGCGTGCCCGGCGCGGCGAACGTTGAGCCGGAGGGCTACAACGGGATCCATACCGACAGCCGCGGCTATGCGGTCATGCCAACGCTCTCGGCGTATCGCAAAAATACCGTCAGCCTTGATACGGCGACACTGGGTGAGAACGTCGACGTTGAGCAGAGCGGTCTGACGCTCATTCCCACCAGCGGCGCGGTGGTGCTGGCCAATTACAAAACCCACATTGGTTATCGCGTTCTGTTTTCCCTGCGCTACCACGGCGAACCGTTGCCGTTTGGCGCGCAGGCTGAAGTGGTGGAGCAGAACCGCCATTCTGCAAACCGAAGCATGGTCGCTGACGGCGGTCAGGCCTACCTGAGCGGGGTACCAGAGCGCGGCACCCTGCGCGTCAGCTGGTATCAGGACGGGGAGCAGCAGCAATGCCAGACACCTTTCAGACTGGGGAAAGCTCATATGGCCCCCGGTATCGCCACGCTATCCGTTGAGTGCCATTAGAGGAATATCATGCGTCGTTTTATTCACTGGTTTTTCTATCTGAGCCTTCTTTCGCTTTTTGGCATGCTGAGTTTTCATGCCCATGCTCAGACCTCATCTTGCCGCACCACGCGCGATCAGTGGGTCGTTCAGGTGCCCTACGCCATAGGGTATGCGCCCGGCACGGCGGACTGGACGCCGATATCTGCGCCGATACAGTCTACCGGGGCGGATTTCTACAGCTGTGATGGCGGGAATGATGCCTGGCGTAGTATCGGCTTTGTCGACATGGATAACCCCGTCGGCACCGTGGTTGGTGAAGACGGCGCGTCACGTCACGTCTATAAAACTCAGATCGACGGCATCGGCTACGCGCTGGGGTTCCGGGAACAGCAGTACTGCGGCGCCGATGCGGTACGCTACATTGACGGCACAAGTCAGGTGAATGGCAATGAGTCCCGGCGCATTTGCGACGCATCGCAAAACCCCGCCTTTGCCAGCGCCTCAATGTATAAAATGCAGTTCTGGGTGGTGTTTTACAAAATTCCAACGACCAGCGCCATGCCTGACGATAACGCCAATTCCCAGGAGCAAAATGTCGGATCGCTGATATTGCAGGCGGGAGAAAATCAAGCCAGCGCCACCAACGTGGCGACACCGGTACAGATCCATCTCGCCAGCTTCACCGTCAGGCGTACCAGCTGTTCAGTGGGCTCTCGCAGCATTCTTGTTCCCATGGGGAGCGTGAGCCAGCGTGATTTTCACGGTATCGGCTCCCGCGCCGGAGGCGGACGCTTCAGCATTCCGGTGACCTGCGAAAATAACACGGCGGTGAAGATGGGTTTCTTTGGCGATACCACGCCGGGCAACGATCGGGCGCTGGCATTGACGAAGCAGGAGGATAGCGCCAGCGGTGTCGGGATCGAACTGCTTTACGGTGACAATACCGGTTCGGTTCAGGGGCAGGTGGTACCGTGGAACACCCCACAGGTGTCAGCATTTGGGCAAGTGGGGGATAACCAGACGCAAACCTTCTGGTTTAATGCGCATTACCTTCAGACGGAAGAGAACGTGACGGCGGGAAAAGCGGATGCGATGGCGACGTTTAACCTGATTTACAACTGAGTTTCCCCTGCCGCAGCGGCAGGGGAGGGCGATCAGAACGCGGTCTTACAAAAACCCGTCATCTCTTTCAGGCCCATTTCGCGACCAAGCTCAGTCATCGGGTGCACCACCACCAGGCCACGGACGCTTTTCTTCAGCTTGCCCATGTCGGCCTGCTCTTTTTTGGTGATCGCGCGGCGATGCGGCATGTTCATCAGCTTCTGCGCTTCTTTACTCAGCTTCTGGCCTTTCACTTCGCGCAGGCGTTCAATTTCCGCCTCCAGCTTCACGGACTCTTTTTCCAGCTCGGCATACTTCTCGGCGGAATCGACCAGGGAGAGGCCAGCCATCTGATGGCGGATCAGATCCAGACGGTCGCTCAGGCGTTTAATTTCGTTCTTTTCGACTTCTTTCATGACAAATAACTCTGAAAACGGGGAATTTACAGGGAAGGATACACCAATGTGTGAGGGCTTACTTTTGAAAGGCTTTTTTTAAGCTGATTTTGGAAATCAGCTCAGTCAGTGAAAGGACCATTGTTGATCGCACAGCCTGTTGATAGCGCTGAATTTGCATTGCATACAAACTGGAGTCTGCTGGTTCAAACTGTGGCGGCGGTGGTAACGCCGCCACGCAGTGCAGTTCACCAAAGGGTCCAAGGATTTCGTCGTCGGTAAAGGCGTACTCGTTGCCGTCGTGATTTAGCTCTTCACGCAATGCCATCAGCAGTTCCGCATCTTCGTATTCCTGGCGGTTAATGACGCCCAACCCGTAAATGAGTTTTAAACGCACAGAAAGATCGCCCAGCGGACCATCGCCGTCGAGTAACGGTTCTACAGCATACTTCACCGCGTAATCGTCTTTGCGGAATACCTGAAGCACCAGAAGATTTACCGCCTCGGTCAGGAGCTCGACGGCGGTGATCAGAAAGCTTCGCACGGTTTTGCCAGCATTCAGACGCTCAAGCACACGGTTTTCAAAGGCCTGGGTTTGTTCCATTGTTGCCTGCATATCTGACAATCTGTTATTCGGGCGCAGGGTGTCCTGCGCCTGGTCCACCATTATTGCATTGCTTTATAAGCGGTTACCGCCTCGGATACAACCTCGCTGTTGGCATCAAGACCGGAAATCTGTGCCAGCGCCGCCTGCGGACCTTTGTCAGCGATCAGTGCTGCCAGTTCCTGAGCCTGCGGATCATCTTCACTGCGGAAGTGCATTGCAGCGGCAATACCTTCAATCAGGTTTTTATGTGGCAGACCATATTCCAGCGTACCGAGCAGTGGCTTGATCAGACGGTCGCCAGCACTCAGTTTACGCAGTGGCTGACGGCCTACGCGCTCTACATCATCTTTCAGATACGGGTTCTCAAAACGGCCGAGAATTTTCTGGATGTACGCCGCATGCTTGTCAGCGTCAAAGCCGTAGCGCTTGATCAATACTGCACCACTTTCTTCCATCGCACCTTTTACCACCGCGCGGATTTTCTCGTCGAGAATCGCGTCACGAATGGTCTGATGACCGGCCAGTTTTCCGAGGTACGCGGTTATAGCATGACCCGTGTTCAGGGTGAAGAGTTTACGTTCGACAAATGCCATCAGGTTGTCGGTTAACTCCATGCCTGGGATGTTCGGCAGTGCGCCTTTGAACTGCGTTTTATCGACAATCCATTCGCTGAAGGTTTCTACCGTCACTTCCAGCGGATCGTTAGTTGCCGAAGCCGAAGGCGGTACGATGCGGTCAACGGCGGAATCGACAAAGCCAACGTGTTCTTCTACCCACGCTTTGGCGTCTTCCGGCAGGGCGTTCATCACATGGCCTTTCAGCTGCGTGGTACCGCGTACCATGTTTTCACAGGCGATGATGTTCAGCGGGGATTCATTACCTTGTTCTTTACGTTTCACCAGCCCTTTGGCGATTGCCGGAGCAATACGTTCCAGCACAACCGGGCCAACGGCGGTAGTGACTAAATCAACCTGAGCAATCAGATCAACGACATCATCACCAATGCTGCTGACAGCATTGACGCCGGAAACGGTATCTACCTGCTCGGTTTCACCAACCACATGTACCTGATAGCTATGACGGGCATTCAGGGCATCAAGTACCACCTGATTGACATCGGCAAACGTCAGTTGGATACCCGCGTCTGCCAGCAGTTTACCGATAAAGCCACGACCGATATTACCTGCGCCAAAATGTAATGCTTTCATAGTATTAACCTTCATCAATGTTTTTACCCGAGAGGGCTGGGGTGAGGCTTTTCCCTCACCCAAACCCTCTCCGTGAGGAGAGGGGCAGCGCCGGATGCGGCGTAAGCGCCTTATCCGGCCTACAAGAACGTGCAAATTCAACAAATTGTGATGCATCCTGTAGGCCTGATAAGCGTAGCGCATCAGGCAATTAACCCCACCTTCTCCATGTGGAGAGGGTGGGATTGGATTACTTACGACCTGCCAGCAGTTCCACTTCATCCACGCTGGTGGTGTGTGCCAGACGCTCGATGACGGACTCATCATCCAGTGCATTGGTCAGGCTGGTGATAACCTGAATGTGCTCGTTGTTACGGGCAGCAATACCAATCACCAGACGGGCAATGTCATCTTCTTCTTCACCGAAGCGCACGCCTTCCGGGTACTGGCAGAACACGACGCCCGTTTTCAGTACGCGATCTTTCGCTTCAACCGTACCGTGTGGCACCGCGATAGACTCACCCAGATAAGTCGGGGTCAGTTTTTCACGATCCAGCATCGCCTGAACGTATTCCGGCTCAACGTAACCGCCTTTCACCAGCTGCTCGCCAGCAAAACGAATCGCTTCTTCTTTGGTTGCCGCTTTGCGACCGAGGAAGATGTTCTCCGCGCCTAGCTTGAACAGGTTAGCACTGGAATCGTCAAAGCTGTCTTTCAGGCTGTCTTTTACTTTCTCTTCGTTTGCCGTGTGGCGTTGGGCAGCAACCAGACGTTCGGTCAGGCTGGTGTACAGGCCGCTGTCGAGGAAGTTGGTCAGCGAAATATGCTGTGCCTGCGGAACCTGGCGCATAGCGCGTTCGGTCAGGTCACGGTGAGTGATGACGAGGTCCACATCTGGCGGCAGGTTGTTGATCGCGCTGTTAGTAACAGAAATCTGCGACAGACCTGCATCCTGAATTTTCTTACGCAGAACGCCTGCGCCCATCGCACTGGAACCCATACCGGCGTCACAGGCAACGATGATTTTACGTACGTGGCTCAGGTCGTTAGTCACATCGCCAGCAGACAGCGGAGATGCGCCTTTAGACTCAGCTTTCATGTCCTGCATACGACGAGTTGCTGCTTCAATATCATCTTCTTCTTTCACTTTGCTGGTTTTCAGCAAAATAGCAGAGACAACGAAGGAGACAGCCATCGCCGCACACACACCCGCGATGTTAGCGAAGTAAGCACCTTTTGGTGTCATCGCCAGTACAGCAAGGATAGAACCCGGAGATGCCGGAGAAACCAGACCACCGCCCAGGATAGTCAGCGTGAACACGCCAGTCATACCGCCGAGGATGACTGCGAGGATCAGACGCGGATTCATCAGCACATACGGGAAGTAGATTTCGTGGATACCCCCCAGGAAGTGGATGATTGCCGCACCGCCCGCAGACTGTTTAGCGCTACCACGACCAAAGAACATGTACGCCAGCAGCACGCCCATACCTGGACCTGGGTTAGCTTCAATCAGGAAGAAGATTGATTTACCCAGTTCATGGGACTGCTGAATACCCAGCGGCGAGAAGATACCGTGGTTAATGGCGTTGTTGAGGAACAGGATTTTCGCCGGTTCAACAAAGATAGACGCCAGCGGCAGCATGTCATGGACAACCATGAAGTTAACGCCCGCAGCCAGCATTTTGGACAGGGCTTCAACAATCGGGCCAATGCCGAGGAATGCCAGAATAGCGAGGATCATCCCGATGATGCCTGCGGAGAAGTTATTCACCAGCATCTCAAAACCGGATTTGATCTTACCGTCTACCCAGCGGTCGAAGTGCTTAATGCACCAGCCGCCCAGCGGACCTGCAATCATAGAACCGAGGAACATCGGCATGTCTGCGCCGACGATAACGCCCATGGTGGTGATGGCACCGACTACGCCGCCACGTTCGCCGCCTACCAGCTTACCACCGGTATAACCGATCAGCAGCGGCAGGAGATAAGTGATCATCGGCCCGACCAGCTTCGCCAGCGTCTCGTTCGGTAACCACCCTGTTGGAATAAATAACGCGGTGATGATACCCCACGCGATAAACGCGCCGATATTTGGCATCACCATGTTGCTGAGGAAACGACCAAAGCTTTGCACTTTGATCTTAATATCGGATGACATAAAAACACCCCTTCTTATGTTTGCTGTCGCGCAGGCTGGAAGCCCGAGGTTTTTTGTTAATGTGGCGGCAGAGGTAGCCGGACCTTGTAGATACTGCGAAATCTGGCACTGAATCGGTTAACTGTCCAGTCGACGGCCTTTTGTGTGATATCAATCACATAAATATAGGGGGTAGAGGACATTAATGAAGTGATCGCGATCACATAACGAGTGTGTGAAAAAAATACATCGCTCAAAATTACGCCAAAATGGATGGTGTTTTGTGATTTATATCACAATGTTAAGTTGGCTGTTTGTTTCCAGATTGTGATTTGATTCACAAAATATTTTTATGCAGATTTCTCCCGTATCCCCTCATGGCAGGAATGCGATACGCACACCTGCCTTTTTCCACGGCTTGATCCATACTGACCTCTTTATGGGCATTAAGGATAAGCAATGAAACTCATCGGCAGTTATACCAGTCCTTTCGTGCGTAAGATTTCGATTCTCCTGCTGGAGAAAGGAATTGAATTTGAATTCGTGAATGAACAGCCCTACAACGCAGAGAACGGCGTTGCGCAGTACAACCCGCTGGGGAAAGTCCCGGCGCTGGTAACGGACGAGGGCGACTACTGGTTTGATTCCCCGATCATTGCGGAGTACATCGAACTGCTTGGCGTTGCGCCAGCCATGCTGCCGGCGGACCCAAAAGCAGCGCTGGTGATGAAGCAAATTGAAGCCCTGGCGGATGGCATTATGGATGCGGCATTGACGTCCGTAC
Source organism: Enterobacter hormaechei (assembly GCA_042434945.1). GTDB lineage: Bacteria > Pseudomonadota > Gammaproteobacteria > Enterobacterales > Enterobacteriaceae > Escherichia > Escherichia hormaechei_A. The sequence continues at coordinate 4,054,741 of CP170191.1, read as the reverse complement.
GCGAGCAGGCAAGGCCCGCCGCCCAGCAGTCAGAAAATGAGCTGCTACGCCAGCGCGAAAAAATCAGCCGCAGCCTGGATATGTGCGAACAGCTGATCCGCGACGGGAAAATTCAGAGCGATAGCCTGAATCTGGCGACGATCGCCATCGCCTGCGCCATTGGCTACCTCAATTTCCGCCGCGTCTCGCCGGGCTGGTGCGTGGATCGTCCGCTGCTGGTCAAGCTGGCGGAGACGCTCTTCCAGCGCGAAAGTTTTGCCCGGACTGAACCGCCAAAGGCTTGATGCGGGTTATAACACTTCCTGGCGGGAGGCGGTACAATCCCCCCACATGTTAACTCCCTCTCCCGTCGGGAGGGGGGAAAATATTTACTCGCCAGGCGCATTCATGACTACTCATCATTCCCTCTACAGCCAGATCCCCGCTACCGATCGTCTGCTTCGTGACCCGCGCATCACTGCGGTGCTGGAGCAGTTTGGCCATACTGCAACGGTCGACATGCTACGCCAGCTTCAGGACGATGCGCGTCGCCATATTCAGGCTGAGAACGCGCTACCCGGCTGGTGCGAGGCGTGGGAGCAGGAAGTTGAACGCAGGCTGAGCAAGCACGGGCAAAGCGCGTTGCGCCCGGTTATTAACCTGACGGGCACGGTTCTGCACACCAATCTGGGCCGGGCACAGCAGGCAGAAGAGGCAACAGAGGCCGTCACCCGTGCCATGCGCTCGCCGGTGACGCTGGAGTACGATCTGGACGGCGCCGGGCGTGGGCATCGCGATCGCGCACTGGCGGATCTTCTCTGCCAGATCACCGGCGCGGAAGATGCCTGCATTGTGAATAACAACGCGGCGGCGGTGCTGTTAATGCTGGCGGCCACCGCGAGCGGAAAAGAGGTTGTCGTCTCTCGCGGCGAGCTGGTGGAGATCGGCGGGGCGTTTCGTATTCCGGACGTCATGCGCCAGGCGGGCTGCACGCTGCATGAAGTGGGCACAACTAACCGTACCCATGCAAAAGATTATCGCGCGGCGGTGAATGAAAACACCGCCCTGCTGATGAAAGTGCATACCAGCAATTACCACATTGAGGGTTTCACCAAAACGGTGGAAGAGGCCGAACTGGCCGCCATTGGGCGCGAGCTAAACGTGCCGGTGATTGCCGATCTCGGCAGCGGGTCGCTGGTGGATATGCGCCAGTACGGTCTGCCGAAAGAGCCCATGGTGCAGGAAATGGTTGCCGCGGGCGTAAGCCTGGTCAGTTTCTCCGGTGATAAATTGCTGGGCGGGCCGCAGGCGGGGATTATCGTCGGCAGGCGCGAGCTGATTGCGCAGCTACAGCAGCACCCGCTGAAGCGCGCCCTGCGTGCCGATAAAATGACGCTGGCCGCGCTGGAAGCCACGCTGCGGCTCTATCTCCACCCGGAGAAACTGGCTGACCGCCTGCCCACGTTGCGTTTGCTGAGCCGTGATGCGGCCTCCATTCGCGCGCAGGCGGAAGCGCTACTGCCGCAGGTTGCTCCTCATTACCCTGAGTTTGACGTTCGTATCGAGCCTTGCCTGTCGCAAATTGGCAGCGGCTCGCTGCCGGTGGACAGGTTACCGAGCGAAGCGCTGACGTTCACCCCGCGCGACGGACGCGGAAGCCAGCTTGAGGCGCTGTCGGCGCGCTGGCGCGCATTACCGACGCCGGTGATTGGCCGGATCGGTGAGGGTCGCATGTGGCTGGATTTACGCTGTCTGGAAGATGAAGTGCGGTTTCTGGAGATGATGTTGAAATGATTATTGCCACCGCCGGTCATGTTGACCACGGCAAAACCACGTTATTGCAGGCCATTACGGGCGTGAATGCTGACCGTCTGCCGGAAGAAAAAAGCGCGGCATGACCATCGATCTCGGCTATGCCTACTGGCCGCAGCCGGATGGTCGCGTGCCTGGTTTTATCGACGTACCCGGTCATGAAAAGTTTCTTTCCAACATGCTGGCGGGCGTTGGTGGTATCGATCACGCGCTGTTGGTGGTGGCGTGCGATGACGGCGTGATGGCACAGACCCGTGAGCATCTGGCGATTTTGCAGCTGACCGGTAACCCCGATGCTGACAGTGGCGCTGACCAAAGCCGATCGCGTGGACGAAGCGCGTGTTAATGAGGTTGAACGCCAGGTAAAGGAGGTGCTGCGGGTATTCGGTTTTGCTGAGGCAAAACCTGTTTATCACCGCAGCAACCGAAAGGTCGGGGAATTGATGCCCTGCGCGAGCATCTGCTTCAGTTGCCGGAACGCGAGCACGCCAGCCAACATAGTTTCCGCCTCGCTATTGACCGCGCATTTACCGTAAAAGGTGCCGGGCTGGTCGTTCACCGGTACGGCGTTAAGCGGGGAAGTGAAGGTAGGCGATTCACTCTGGCTGACTGGTGTAAATAAACCGATGCGTGTACGTGCGCTGCATGCGCAAAACCAGCCAACAGAAACCGCCAATGCCGGGCAGCGTATCGCGCTTAACATCGCGGGTGATGCGGAAAAAGAGCAGATTAACCGTGGCGACTGGCTGCTTGCCGATGTGCCGCCAGAGCCGTTCACACGGGTGATTGTCGAGCTTCAAACCCATACACCGCTGACCCAGTGGCAGCCGCTGCATATTCACCACGCCGCCAGCCACGTTACGGGACGCGTTTCGCTGCTGGAAGATAACCTTGCCGAGCTGGTGTTCGACACGCCGCTGTGGCTGGCGGATAACGATCGCTTAGTGCTGCGCGATATCTCGGCCCGCAACACGCTGGCGGGGGCGCGTGTGGTGATGCTTAACCCGCCGCGTCGCGGTAAACGTAAGCCGGAATATCTGCAATGGCTGGGCGCACTGGCCCAGGCCCGCGATGATAAGTCTGCGTTAGATATCCACCTTGAGCGTGGTGCGGTGGATCTGGCGGCGTTCGCCTGGGCGCGCCAGCTCAGCAGCGAAGGATTGCGTCTTCTGACGCAGGAGCCAGGTTTTATTCAGGCCGGCAACAGCCTGCTGAACGCGCCGGTGGCGGCGCGCTGGCAGCGCAAAGTGCTGAGCACGCTGGCGACCTACCATGAACAGCATCAGGATGAGCCCGGCCCGGGCCGTGAACGTCTGCGGCGCATGGCGTTGCCCATGGAAGACGACGCGCTGGTGCTGTTGCTGATTGAAAACATGCGTGAAAGCGGCGTGATTGCAAGTCATCACGGCTGGCTGCACCTGCCGGAGCACAAGGCCGGTTTTACCGCTGAGCAGGACGCGGTCTGGCAAAAAGTGGCGGCGCTGTTTGGCGATGAACCGTGGTGGGTGCGCGATCTGGCGCGTGAAACCAATACCGATGAGCAGCTGATGCGTCAGGTACTTCGCCATGCGGCGCAGCAGGGGATGATTGTGGCGATCGTGAAAGATCGTTATTACCGCAACGATCGGATCGTGGCATTTGCGAACCTGATCCGGGAGCTGGATCAGGCGCGCGGATCAACCTGCGCCGCAGACTTCCGCGATCGGCTGAACGTGGGACGCAAACTGGCGATTCAGATCCTGGAGTATTTCAACCGCATCGGGTTTACGCGTCGTCGTGGCAATGACCATGTGCTACGCGACGCGCAGTTATTTCCCTAAGCGTTAAGCGCTGCGCGCCTGCTTCTGCTTAGCCAGCCAGACCGCGCCCAGCCTTCCCGCCTGGTTACCCAGCTCGCAGGGAAGGATGGGCACCCGGAGCGCTTCCCACTCCTCGAATCGCTGTAGGTATTTATCCAGCAGGAGATAGATTTTCTCCTGCTCGCTAATGCCGCCGCCAATCAGCACCGCCTGCGGATCAAACATGGAGATCACGCTGTAGATGCCCCGCGAGAGGAAATGCGCCCACTCTTCTATGGCCTCACGCAGATGCACGTCGCTGTCCATGCGTCTAAACAGCTCCTCACCGTCAGGCATCTCATCTTCCGACACGGCCAGCGCGCGGCGGCAGGCTTTCATCAGGCCGCTGGCGGACGCCACTTCGTGCATCGGCTCGCCGTTGTTGCCAACGGGCAGCACGCCAAACTCACCCGCCCGGTAGTGCGACCCACGGTAGAGATCGCCCTCCATGACGATACCGCCGCCGATGCCGGTGCCGATGGTGATGCAGACAAAATGCTCATAATCCTTACCGGCGCCCTGCCAGCGTTCGCCCAGCGCCGCGCAGTTGGCGTCATTTTCGGTTGTTACGGGAAGATCGGTCAGCTGTGCGAAAAGCTCGCACAGGTTTTCACCGTCAAGGTAATCCAGCGCCCCGGCCTTGGCCGCTTCGCCGGTATGGTGATTGATGTGGCCCGGAAAACTCACGCCGATGCCGACGATCTCATGCTCCTGGCGGTACTTATCCACCACCGCTTTCCACTTCTGTTTGAAGGTGCTTTCATCGTCAGGCGTATCATATTCATCGGATGTCAGTTCTTCGCCGTTTTCGTTGATCACGCCGTGTTTGATGTGGGTTCCGCCCACGTCAAAGCCGATAAATAGCTGCATTGCATTGTTCCTCATGAGCCCCTGAGCTATTAAGTATGGCTCCGGCGGCAGAAACGAAACGTAAAGTACGGTAATCCGTGATACGGCTCGTAAACCCGTTACCGACTGGCGAGAAAATCACCAGCCGGAACTACCCTTGTTGTACACCTACTGCAAGGAGACGATCATGACCAATAATCCCCCTTCAGCACAGATTAAGCCCGGCGAGTATGGTTTCCCCCTCAAGTTAAAAGCCCGCTATGACAACTTTATTGGCGGCGAATGGGTAGCCCCTGCCGACGGCGAGTATTACCAGAATCTGACGCCGGTGACCGGGCAGCTGCTGTGCGAAGTGGCGTCTTCGGGCAAACGAGACATCGATCTGGCGCTGGATGCTGCGCACAAAGTGAAAGATAAATGGGCGCACACCTCGGTGCAGGATCGCGCGGCGATTCTGTTTAAGATTGCCGATCGAATGGAACAAAACCTTGAGCTGTTAGCGACGGCTGAAACCTGGGATAACGGCAAACCCATTCGCGAAACCAGTGCTGCCGACGTGCCGCTGGCGATTGACCATTTTCGCTATTTCGCCTCGTGTATTCGGGCGCAGGAAGGTGGGATCAGTGAAGTTGATAGCGAAACCGTGGCCTATCATTTCCATGAACCGTTAGGCGTGGTGGGGCAGATTATCCCGTGGAACTTCCCGCTGCTGATGGCGAGCTGGAAAATGGCTCCCGCGCTGGCGGCGGGCAACTGTGTGGTGCTGAAACCCGCACGTCTTACCCCGCTTTCTGTACTGCTGCTAATGGAAATTGTCGGTGATTTACTGCCGCCGGGCGTGGTGAACGTGGTCAATGGCGCAGGTGGGGTAATTGGCGAATATCTGGCGACCTCGAAACGCATCGCCAAAGTGGCGTTTACCGGCTCAACGGAAGTGGGCCAACAAATTATGCAATACGCAACGCAAAACATTATTCCGGTGACGCTGGAGTTGGGCGGTAAGTCGCCAAATATCTTCTTTGCTGATGTGATGGATGAAGAAGATGCCTTTTTCGATAAAGCGCTGGAAGGCTTTGCACTGTTTGCCTTTAACCAGGGCGAAGTTTGCACCTGTCCGAGTCGTGCTTTAGTGCAGGAATCTATCTACGAACGCTTTATGGAACGCGCCATCCGCCGTGTCGAAAGCATTCGTAGCGGTAACCCGCTCGACAGCGTGACGCAAATGGGCGCGCAGGTTTCTCACGGGCAACTGGAAACCATCCTCAACTACATTGATATCGGTAAAAAAGAGGGCGCTGACGTGCTCACAGGCGGGCGGCGCAAGCTGCTGGAAGGTGAACTGAAAGACGGCTACTACCTCGAACCGACGATTCTGTTTGGTCAGAACAATATGCGGGTGTTCCAGGAGGAGATTTTTGGCCCGGTGCTGGCGGTGACCACCTTCAAAACGATGGAAGAAGCGCTGGAGCTGGCGAACGATACGCAATATGGCCTGGGCGCGGGCGTCTGGAGCCGCAACGGTAATCTGGCCTATAAGATGGGGCGCGGCATACAGGCTGGGCGCGTGTGGACCAACTGTTATCACGCTTACCCGGCACATGCGGCGTTTGGTGGCTACAAACAATCAGGTATCGGTCGCGAAACCCACAAGATGATGCTGGAGCATTACCAGCAAACCAAGTGCCTGCTGGTGAGCTACTCGGATAAACCGTTGGGGCTGTTTTAATCTCCGGGCTCAGGTCGTCCCGGGTAGGGTGACCTGAGCCGGGTTAAAGCCGGGTGGCGGCTTCGCCTTACCCGGCCTACTTTTTACTCCCTCTCCCGTGGGAGAGGGCTGGGGTGAGGGCAACAGGCCGCAGTTATTCAGCTTTCATCCACCCATATCCGCATTTCCCCTTCTCCCCGGTTTGCCCAGCTGAACCACGGAATAAAGGTCAGCGTCCGGGGCTGACGTTCTACCGGCGAGTGGTCGTACTGCCACAGGGCATCAGTGTCCTTCGCCTGACACCCGATCCCTTCCGCCTGTATCAGCATCTTGTGCGCGAAAATGCCTTTGCCTTCGAAGACCCGAAACGCGCTGTCCTGGGGCAAAGAAAGGTTATGCAGATTTGCGCCGTTATCGGCTTCTTCCAGGCAGTAAATCAGCGGTCCACGCTGCAATGCGACTTTCCCCGCCTGCTGGCGCACCTGCGGGTTGCCGTACACGCGGCGGACCGGCATCGGTAACGTCAGCGTCAGCGTGTCGCCTTCCTGCCAGCTTCGGTTGAGGTATAAGTATCCACGGGAGACCTCGCCTGTAATGGCCTGACCATTGAGCGAAACAGCCGGTTCCGCACACCAGTCCGGCAGCCTCAGGGCCAGCGTGTGAGTCACCGGAACTGGTGAGGTAATCTCGATTTTCACCTGCTCATGCCACGGATAGTTCCCGTTAATCCGCAGCTGGAGGATGTTATCCCCAACCGGAATGGCGACGTCGTTCCCCACGTACAGGTTGATCAACAGCGCGTCCGGGCGAACGGTATAAATGTAGTGCCCCAGCGAGGTCAGCACGCGCGCAATATTCGGCGGGCAACAGGCGCAGCCGAACCAGCGCTGGCGCACCGGTTTGACGTGGTCATAGATATGGTTAAAGGCCAGGGTTTTCGGGTGCACTTCCAGCGGATTCACATAAAAGAAATGCTTACCATCCAGCGCCATGCCGCCCAGCACCGTGTTGTACAGCGCGCGCTCCATCACGTCGGCGTAGTGGCCGTCCGCCTCCATCTCCAGCATCCGGCGGGCAAACATCATCAGGCCGATGGAGGCGCAGCTTTCGGCGTAGACCGTATCGTTGGGCAGATCGTAATCGCTGCTGAACGCCTCGCCGCTGCTTTGGGAGCCAATCCCGCCGGTGATGTACAGCTGGCGCTGTGCCATGTTGTTCCACAGCCGCAGGCAATCCTGACGTTTCCCCTCGTCGCTGCTCAGGCGCGCCAGATGTGCCATGCCCGCCATCAGATAGACAAAACGCACGGCGTGGCCGATGGCCGTTTGTTGTTCCGCAAGGGGCAGATGCGCCTGGCTGTAGGCTTTGTCCTTGACCATCCACGCCGGGCCATAGGTGTTCCAGTATGACGTTCTGCCGCGCTTCTCGTATTCGATATCGTAGAAGTGAGGCTGCGCGCCGCGTTCCTCAATAAAGTATTTCACCAGATTGAGATAGCGTTGCTCCTGCGTGACGTCGTACAGCCGCATCAGCGCCAGCTCGATTTCCGGGTGGCCAGGGTAACCGTGCAGCTGGTTTTCGCCCGGGCCAAACACGCTGTCGATATGATCCGCCAGCCTGCACACCACGTCCAGCAGGCGGCGTTTTCCGGTTCCCTGGAAATACGCCACGCCCGCTTCAATCATATGTCCGGCGCAGTACAGTTCGTGGCATTCGGCCAGATTGGTCCAGCGCTCGGCCGGTGCTTTCACCGTGAAATAGGTATTGAGATAGCCATCTTCGCACTGCGCCGCTGCGACCAGCTCGATCACCTCGTCGGCGGTTTTTTCCAGTTCAGCATCCGGCTTCTGGCACAGCGACCACGCCACGGCTTCGAGCCATTTCGCCACGTCGCTGTCCTGAAAGACCATCCCGTAGAACTCCCCCTGTTCCAGACCGGCCGCAATGCGGAAGTTGGCGATGGCGTGGCTGGGTTCGGCCTCCGCCACGCGATCGTTAAGCGCATCCCACTGGTAGGGGATCACCACATCGCGGACCAGCCGTTGGTACTGACCAAGAAACGGGTCGTTGATTTTCAGCTGATGCAGGTCGGCTTCCATTATGGTCATATCGTTCTCCTCAGGACTGTAAATGACGCTGGCGCAAATCGGTGGCAATGCGCGACATCACGGGATTGTTAAGCCTGCACCAGCGGATAGCGACCGCCAGCAGCAGGTGGAAAAGGGCAGGAAGCAGCGTCTCCATGGCGGTGATGCCCTGCAATGAGGCGGGTGTCTGGTTACCTGCGCCTGGCTGATAGGCCACGGCAATAAACACCAGGCTGATGATCCCGGCGCTGGATGCCCACGCGAGCTTGATGAAAAACAGATTGAAGGCGAAGTTCATCCCCGATGAGCGCACGCCGGTTTTCCATTCGCCGTAGTCATCGGCAAAGGCCATCAGCGAGAAGTGCAGCGGCAGGGTGAAGCCCAGGATCACGCCGTTACTTAAAATCACGATTAGCCAGAGCGTCTGGTGCGCCGGGCCACCCGGCAGGAACCACATTCCCACCGCAAGCGCAGCGAGTATCAGGTTGGTGTAGTAGTAGAGTTTGACGGTATCAATCCGCCGCGACAGCGGACTGACGATCACCGCGCCCAGAATAGCGGCAAAGGTCACCATGGTGAAAAACAGCGAGGTGTACGCCGTGCTGCCCTGAAGCACGTAGGTGATGAAGTACATGTATCCGCCGCCGCGAATGTTGAAGACGTTGATCAGCAGAAACGACATCACCAGCATCAGCAGCAGCTGATCGTTTTTCCGCAGGCCCGCCAGGTGCTCGCGCAGGGTGAATTTACCCATCAGCGCAAGCGGGACGCGCTCGCGCACCCAGAAGAAGCAGCACAGGAACATCACCACGGCGATGGTGCACAGCACGCCGACGCCCAGCTGATAACCCCGGGCGGTATTGCCCTGTCCCAGCTCTGACACCAGCCACGGCAGGCCAACGGAGACCAGAAAGCCCGCCACGCCGCACAGTACGAAGCGCCAGGACTGGCAGGATATAACCTCGTTGTGGCGGGTGGTCATGGTGTTGATCAGCGCGCAATATGGCACGTTGATGGCGGTATAGCCCACTGAAAGCAACAGATAGGTGCCGAACGCCCAGGCGATTTTCACGCCCATGCTGGCGTCCGGGACGGTGAAGGTCAGCACGCCGACGATCCCGATGGGAAGCGCGACCCACAGCTGCCAGGGACGAAAACGCCCCCAGCGGCTCTGCGTGCGGTCGGCAATCACGCCCATCACCGGATCGGAAATCGCGTCAAATACCCGAAGGGCAATAAACAGCGTGCCCACCAGCGCGGGCGTCAGGCCAAATACATCGGTATAGAAAAAGGTCAGAAAGTTCATGATCAGGCAGGTAATTACCGTGCCGCCCGCGTCGCCCAGGCCGTAGCCAATTTTCTCGCGGACTGACAGCCGGTCATCGGCTGCCTGTTTTGCAACTTCTGCGTCTGTAATCGGTGTGGAAGTCATGGGGTAACTCCTCGATAAACGATTTTTTATCGTATTTGTGCAAGGTACCCCATTTATTCTGCATTCAACGGGCAGACCAACAAGGGAAGGGAAAAGTATAAAAAGGTGACGATTCCGACCTGATGGTAAAACTGTGAGTTTGATCGAGCTGTTCTGCTGATATTTATTAATAATCAAGGGATAAAGACAATATTAGCCACCAAAAAAGCGGAAAAATGAATATCCATGCTTGAATTATCCATAGCACTTCCGATTAGAGTTCAAAATGGCGGGTTATTTATCTCCCGGGGCGTGGGCCGTCATCCCGCACGAAAATTATCTTCGTGGGAGATAATTTTTGTCGAAAAAGGGACATTAACGATCCAGGAGGAAAATACGCTGTTTGAGGTAAACGCTGGCGAGAGTTTATTACTTTGGCCGAAGCGGCGGCATGTCGGCGTGGAAGATTTTCCGGGCGATCTCAAATTTTACTGGCTGCATTTTGAGGTGGATGAACGCTTGCCGGTGTTGCCAGGCGCGACGCCGCTGTCGATTGAGCAACACTGTAGCGTGCGGGATCCGCAATATGTTATTGCGTTATTCCGTCAGTTTTTAAGCGAGCAGGAAAAATTACAGCGTAGCCAGGCGCTGGAGATAATTTTGCTGTTAATTTTGCAGCAGATATCGCTCTCGCCGGGATATGAAGATAAAGCGGATGATGCGGGCGCAGCAATGGCGTGGAAGGCCAAGCAGCTTATCCGCACGCACTTTCATTTGCCCCTGTCCACTTCGCAGCTGGCAAAAGAGCTGCACTGCAACGCAGATTACCTGGGGCGGGTATTTCGTCGGACGTTTCATTTAACCCTGACGGAGGCAATTCACCGCCAGCGCGTCAGGGCCGCTGAAAAACTGCTGCTGAACGATGCGGCCTCATTAACTGAAGTGGCCGCCCGGTGCGGTTTTAATGACGTGGGTTATTTCCGGCAAATATTCTCAAAACATACCGGGTTAACGCCCGCCGTCTGGAAACGGCGGTACTGTAAAGAGCATATTAATTCCGGATGATTACTGCCCGTAATAGACATTGTCTCCATGCTTACGCAGGTAGTGTTTATCCAGCAGTTCGTTTTGCATGGCAGGGAGCTGCGGCGCAAGCTGGCGCGAGAACAGGCCCATATAGGCGCACTCTTCCAGCACCACGGCGTTATGCACCGCATCGGCGGCGTTTTTTCCCCAGGCGAACGGGCCGTGAGAATGTACCAGTACCGCCGGGATTTGTGCCGGGTTCAAACCACGTTCTTCGAAGGTTTTAATGATCACTTCGCCAGTCTGGTATTCATACTCGCCGTTGATCTCCTCAGTGGTCATCTGGCGCGTGCAGGGGATGGCACCGTAAAAATAATCGGCGTGGGTGGTGCCCCAGGCGGGGAGATCCAGCCCGGCCTGTGACCAGATGGTCGCGTGGCGCGAGTGGGTATGCACAATGCCACCGATCTCTGCATAGCGACGGTAGAGCGCCAGATGCGTTGGCGTATCGGAAGAGGGCTTTTTGCTGCCTTCCACCGCCTTACCGCTGGCTATCTCAACCACCACCATATCGTCGGCGGTCATCACGTCGTATTCGACGCCGGAAGGTTTGATTACCATCCATTGCCGCGTGTCGTCTACCGCGCTGACATTGCCCCAGGTGAACGTCACCAGATGGTGAGCGGGAAGCGCCAGATTTGCCGCCAGCACGTCGGCTTTCAGTTGCTCTAACATATAAATCCAGCCTCCTGCATACGCGCTTCAATCCAACGCCGCGCCTGAATAATCTCCAGCACCGGCTCTTTGGCTTTTTCGGTCCACATCTCAATCAGGAAAGAACCGCGATAGTTCAGTTTATGCAGCGTTTTGAAGATGCCAACGAAATCGACGCAGCCTTCGCCAAACGGCACGTCGCGGAACTGTCCGGGACTTTGCTCGGTAACTGGCTGGGTGTCTTTCAGGTGGATCGCGGCGATACGGTCAATGCCCAGTTTCAGTTCGGCGGGAACATCATTGCCCCAGGCGCTGAGGTTGCCGACGTCCGGGTAGACGGTGAACCACGGCGAGGCGAGCATCTCGTCCCACTTTTTCCATTTACTGATGGAGTTCATAAACGCGGTGTCCATAATCTCCACCGCTAGCATGACTTGTGATGCCGCCGCCTGTTCGACCGCCCACGCCAGCCCTTCAGCAAAACGTTGCCGGGTGCCTTCATCGTGGTCTTCGTAATAGACGTCGTAGCCCGCCAGCTGGATGGTGCGTATGCCGAGATCGCGTGCCAGACGAATCGCTTTGCTCATGATCTCCCGTGCTCGCTGGCGTACCGCGTCGTCACGGCTACCAAAAGGAAAGCGACGATGTGCGGACAGGCACATCGACGGGATCCCAACACCTGTTTCGATCATCGCGGCAACCAGCGAAGTCCTTTGTGCGGCGCTCCAGTCAAGACGTGAGAGCCGTTCGTCGGTTTCATCCACCGACATTTCGACAAAATCAAAACCGCAGCTTTTTGCCAGCACCAGCCGCTCCGGCCAGGAGAGATCTTTCGCCAGCGCTTTTTCATAAATCCCTAACGGATGATTACGCACGCGCACCTCCCCAGATAGCGTCGATTTGCGCATGGAAATCGCCAGCCACTTGCGCCGGATTTGCCGCGCCTGCCAGTGCCCGCCCGGCAATAAACGCTTTCACGCGGATATCTTTAAACAGCGGCAGGTCAGCAGGGGTAATCCCGCCAGTAATGGAAAGCTCAAGGCCGATATCTGAAAGCGCCTTCATGCGTGCCAGATCGGCTTCGCCCCACTGTTGCCCGCTGGCCTGTGCATCACGACCGCGATGATAAATGGCCTGCCGCACGCCAATACGATGCCAGTCGCGGGCGTCGTCCAGCGTCCAGTTACCGAACAGCTCTATCTGAATTTCACCCCCGCAGCGTTGTGCCATTGCGTGGCCTTTTTCTACCGTCGCGAGCGGCGCGGCGCAGATGATGGTCATCCAGTTAGCGCCTGCGCCAAACGCCTGTTGCGCGAGCGTTTCACCAGCGTCGGCGACCTTCCAGTCAGCAACGATGATTTTGTCCGGGCACTGTTCGCGCAAGGCTTTCACCGCGCCAAGCCCTTCGTTTAAACAGAGAATGGTGCCCGCTTCGACGATATCGACGCTGTCTTTTAACAGCGTCACGTCGCGCTGCGCGGCTTCAAGTGATGAGTGGTCGAGGGCCAGTTGCAGAAGTGGTCGGCTCATAATGTGTGCTCCTTAATGCGGGCGTGAAAGCCCTGAAGTGCGGCAATGAGATGCTGATAACGTTGATATTTTTTTTGGTAAAGCTGATGGGCGGTCATATCTGGCAGCAGGGTGCGCACCGGGTGTCGCAAGTCACGTTGGGCTTCGCTGAAGTTGTGATAAACCCCGGTGCCGACGCGGGCGGCAAGGGCCGCACCAAAGCAGCCGGTTTCTTCCACCTGCGGCAGCTCGATACGCAGACCGCTGACGTCCGCCAGCATTTGCATCCAGACATCGGAGTGCGCCGGGCCGCCAGTGACGCGTAGGGTGTGAACATCAGTAAAACGTTCGCGCATTCGGTTGAGGTGGGTCATATGGCTGAACACCACCCCTTCATAGATGGCCTGCAACAGGTGCGCGCGGGTGTGAATGGCCTGCATCCCGTAGAAACCACTGGTCATCTCGAGTCCGGCGTTGCTGCCGTACAGGAACGGCAGGAAAAAGAGATCGCCCCCAGCCTTCGGCAAGCTGGCAACGGCCTGATTGATCTCATCAAACGAGATTTCTCCCCACTGTGCGGTAAACCATTCGAGGTTGCCGGAAGAGGTAGGGCTGGCTTCGTGAACGATAAATTCACCATCGTTAACGTAGCGACCATAGACATACGGATGCGCTTCACCGTCACGTAAACCGCGGGTTATGCCGCTGGTCACCGCCCAGGTCCCCATCACCGCATTGAGGGTAAATTCGTCTTCGAATCCCGGCGCAGAGTGCGGTGGGAAACCACATCAACAGGCCGCCAACAACGGGCGTACCCGCTTTCAGACCGGTCAGGGCGGCTGTCTGAGCGGTGATCTCCCCGCAGATTTCGGCAGATCCGACAACAGGCGGCAGGGCACCGTCAATGTCGCTGATGCCGAGCCAGCGCGTGAGCTGCGGATCGTACTGCCCGGTATTCATGTTGTAGAGATTGGATTCCGAGATGTTGCTCTCTTCGCAGCCTTTGACCCCGGTCAGACACCAGCGCAGGTAATCGTGCGCCATCATCACGCTGCCGATTTGCTGATACCGCTGCGGCTCGTTCTCTTTAACCCAGCGCAGGAGTGAGGCCGGATGCCCCGTCCACAGCGTCTGGCGAGTATGCGGATAGAGCTTTTCGGGTATACCGTCCTGCTGCCAGCGTTGTACGATCTCCAGCGCACGGCGATCGGAGGAGAGAATGGCGTTACCCAGGGGGCGATCCTGTTTATCGAGCAGAAACAGCCCCTTGCCCTGGGCTGAAATGCCAACGCCTTTGATCTGACCGCCGTCAGCGCCTGAATTTTTGAGCAGCAGGGCGACAGTTTTGTGGCAGTGCTGCCAGAGCTGGTGCATATCCCGCTCGGCGTAGCCGGCGCGGGGGCTGAGCGTGGCCACTGAGCGGCGTTCAATACAGACTTCTTTGCCCTGGCTGTTGTATAAACCGGCTTTCAGATAAGTACCGCCACAATCGATACCCAGCCAGAAGGGCTCTTTTTCACTCATCTTCTTCTCGCTTAATTGCCGGGTGGCGCTTAGCTTACCCGGCCTACGGTTTGGTTTAGTGGGTCAGGTGAGGGCCTCAGGCCGCACGTTTATGCGAGTTCACCGTGGGGTTGGGCTCTGCTCCGGCATCGCATTTCGCCGGTAACAGCAGGGCCAGCAGCGATGCCAGCGCCAGCGAAACCGCCAGGCAGTAAACGCCTGCGTCTTTGCTGTACAGGGTGATCAGTACGCCTACCGCATAAGGACCGCAGAACCCGCCGAGGTTGCCCAGGGCATTAATCACGCCGCGAGCGCCACCCGCCATCTCAGCGCTGAACAGACGCGCCGGGATGGTCCAGAACACCCCCGCTGCGGATTGCAGGAAGAAGCCACAGCCCACCAGCGCGGCATAGGCCAGCCAGGTGTGCTCTTTCAGCGCCACGGAGAGGAACATGCAGAGCGCAAAGCCAATCAATGGCAGGGAGACAAACAGCTTGCGCTTGCCGGTGCGGTCAGAGAGCGTAGAGAACAGGAACATGCCGGCAATGGCGCCGATGTAAGGCAGAATGGCGAGCATTCCCACCTGGCCGATGCTGGTGTGCGTCAGTTCTTTCAGAATGGTGGGCAGCCAGAGGGTGTAACCGTAAATGCCAGTCTGGTAGAAGAAGTTGAGGGCGATCAGCTGCCACATGGTTTTGTCAGACAGCACCGCGCTGAGCGAGGCGTTTTTCACCTCTTTACCCGCAATGGCCTGCTGCTCTGCCGCCAGGGTTTGTACCAGGTAGTTTTTCTCGGCCTCAGAGATCCAGCGTGCTTCCTGCGGTCGGTCGTAGACGGTGAACGCCCACAGCACCAGCACAACAACGGACATCAGACCTTCAATAATGAACAGCCAGCGCCAGTCGAGAGCGGTAATAATCCAGCCCGACAGCGGGGCGGTGATGATCCCGGCGATGGGCACGAACATGATCACAATCGCGTTGGCGCGGCCGCGCTCGGCATCCGGGAACCAGTTACTGATCATCGTGAGCACAACGGGCAGCATCCCACCTTCCGCCACGCCGAGTAAGAAGCGCAGTACCAGCAGCTGATACTGGTTGGTCACAAGCCCGGTCAGAACCGAGATCACCGCCCAGGCAACCAGCGACCAGCCGATAAACTTCTTACCGCTGCCGTGCACGGCAATTTTGCCGCCGGGAACTTGCAGGAACAAATAGCCGATAAAAAAGATCCCCCCCGCCAGGCCCGCCATCGTGGCGGAAATGCCCAGCTCTTCATCCATACCGCCGGGCATCGCAAAAGCTATATTTACGCGGTCCATATAGGAAATAATGCAGGCGATAAGAATAGGGGGAATGATCCTTAGCCAGCGCTGGCGCGGAATGTCCGCGTGTAGAGCATTAGAAGAAATATTCATAGTTAATATCTCATTGAAGGTAACCGGAAAATGTATTCTTTATTTTTATTGTGACGCTTTATTCATAGCGCTAATGCCGTCGCGCAAAATAGCGATGCGATGGCTGACGTCAGCATTAGCATTTATTTCCAGTAATTTAATACCGGAGAATTTCAATGTTGCGGCGCTCGCCGCAGTAAACAGCGTTTTTACATGTTCAGTGGACATGAGACTGTCGGCGCAGAACGAAGAAAACGGCGCGTGCAGATCCTGCCATTCTCCATACTCACCGTGAGGGGTCGTGCCCGAAAACATCAGCGCCCCCAGCTTCCCGGCAGCGAGTGCCGCCTGAACATGTTCCAGCGGAAGGGCGGTGTTGCGACCTTCGATGGCCGAACGTGCCCAGTTGATACAGACGCTGATATCGGTCTCTTTCACTACCTCCAGCACCTGCTCTAAGGGCAAGAACCCTTTACGCGGCGCCGGGCCATTCATCGCATCACAGTGTTCCAGCACCAGATCGCAGCCCCAGTCCCAGCTCGCGATTTCCCGTACTGAGCGGGAGAATGCTTCTGTCGCTTGCTCGACAGAATCATTACCCGCCTGCGGTGCGGCCTGCATTTCCAGAGCGATCACTTTCCCGGGAAAGCGGGTGTTAACGGCATCAATCTTTTGATGCAGATGGCGGTAATATTCAATGCACGCTTTACGCTGTTCTTCGTCCGCGGACGCCAGGCCAAACGCGCCGTTGCTGCCGCGGCGGCGCATGGTTTCCATAACGGCTGTGACAACGATCTGCCAGTCGCCCGGCGTATGACGAAACAGCCATTCATCACCAAACGGATGGAGATTTTCAAGGCAAGGTTGTTCCAGCCCGCGAATATTTGGCGTGTCGGAAAGTTCCCGCCAGAAGGCGTATTCTTCCTGCTCCCCTTTCTGGTGAAATGAGGGTGCACAGGGGTACGCACCAATAATAAAACCGGTGTTGGTCATTTCGCATTCCTGTATTTATCAGAAAATTAATCTAATTCGCTGATGGCCACTTTCACCACAATTTTACGAATTGCGGATCCCTTGTTTTTAATACAGGCAGGACGATGAACATCCTGCGGAAAGAAAATTGCGTAGCTGCCCGGTATCATTTCTATAAATGATTCATGTTCACTGTCGTGATAAAAAATAATATCGCGCTGCTCTAATAGTGATTCGCTGACTTTATTATTTCCCGTATCAATAGCGATGCCGATTTTCTCTTCGCCCCACGCCAGAAACTGAATATCGATATACCGACGATGCACTTCCGGACGGTTTACCACCGCTTCGCGTGTGGTTAAATCGATAATTTGCGTATAAATATTTTTGCCGTCGATTTCGACAACGCCCGGCTCCAGGGCGTTGAAATCGGTAGCGCGCAGAAAATCGAGCGCCTTTTCAATGGCGGCGGGCAAACGGCACGGATTGGGCTGCGCGATATGTCCAAAAATCATGACTTATCTCCTCATAACGCCTGGATTTTGGCCCACACGCTGTCATCAACAGTGATGCCGTTACGGCGGTTTTCGGCCAGCAGGGTAGTAAATTCATGGCCGGGTAAGCGAATGGCCTGATTTTCGTCAGCACGCTCGGCACTAGTAACGTAATCCATGATGCGTTGCAGCTTGGCATCGCGGGTGGGACCGTCGATAAGCTTGTCCACTTCAATGGCAATAAAAATTTGTGAAATGCCGTATTCGTCGCTGTTGTCCTGGGTGACTTCGGCAACGGATGCGCCGTCGGAAAGGAGAGTAGCGATCATATCCAGCACAATCGACATGCCAGAACCTTTCCAGTAGCCCATCGGCAAAATGCGGCGATTCTTCTCGATAACGCCAGGTTCTTTGGTCAAATTGCCCTCATCATCAAAGCCACCATCGACCGGGAGCTGACGACCTGCCAGACGGTTAACTTCTAACATGCCGTAAGAGAACATCGACATCGACATATCGACCATGGTGATCGGCGTGGAAGGAATGGCGACGATCAGCGGGTTAGTGCCGATGCGACACTCTTTTGCGCCCCACGGCGGCATTACGGCGATGGAGTTGGTCCAGCAAATGCCAATATAGCCTTTTTCCGCCGCCTGCCAGCCGTAGCTGCCGCCGCGCATCCAGTGGTTGGCATTACGTAGTGCCACCAGACCAATACCGTGATCGGCAGCCAGTTCAATGGCGCGATCCATCATCTTTTTCGCTGTCAGGTTACCGATCGAACGCTGGGCGTCCCACTGTTCAATTGCGCCGAGGCTGGTTATACGTTTGGGTTGGGCATCAGGAATGATATCGCCGTTTTCCAGTTGTTGAATGAAACGAGGGAAACGATTAACGCCGTGAGAATAAACGCCGGATTCGGTGGTGCGGGCGAACATCTCTGCACAGGCGTCAGCCGTTTCGCTGTCAACGCCGCGTGAAATTAAGACCCGATTAAAGGCTGCTTTTAACTGCTCAAATGTCACTTTCATCCCAGGCTTCCTTGTTTTTTTGATCGCTTTTTGGCTTAAAATTTCAATATGCGAAACTTGATTTCAAATATGTCGATCACTTTTTAACAAAGCAATCTGATTGATGAATTTCAAAAGACATAAAAATCAATTGGTTATAAATTATCTGTCGAGATCGTGAACTACGGCACACTTTGCGCTACCATCAGGACGCGACAAAATGGGGAAAGAAGTGATGGGAAAAAAAGAGAACGAGATGGCGCAGGAAAAAGAGCGTCCAGCCGGAAGCCAGAGTCTGTTTCGCGGGTTGATGCTGATTGAGATTTTGAGCAACTATCCAAACGGTTGTCCGTTGGCGCATCTTTCGGAGCTGGCTGGTTTAAATAAGAGTACCGTCCATCGCTTATTGCAGGGATTACAGTCCTGCGGCTATGTGACCACCGCGCCCGCCGCAGGGAGTTACCGCCTGACTACCAAATTTATTGCCGTCGGGCAGAAGGCGCTGTCTTCGCTGAATATCATTCATATCGCCGCTCCGCATCTTGAGGCACTGAACATCGCCACTGGTGAAACCATTAACTTCTCCAGCCGCGAAGACGATCACGCTATTTTGATTTATAAGCTGGAACCCACAACCGGGATGCTGCGAACCCGTGCCTATATTGGCCAGCATATGCCGCTCTACTGTTCCGCAATGGGCAAGATCTACATGGCGTTTGGCCATCAGGATTACGTGGCGAGCTACTGGGAAAGCCACCATGAACAGATCCAACCTTTGACCCGCAACACCATCACCGAACTGAGCGCGATGTATGATGAGCTGGCGGAAATTCGCGATCACAGTATGGCGATGGATAAAGAAGAGAACGAGCTGGGTGTGTCATGTATCGCCGTGCCGGTCTTTGATATTCACGGGCGCGTGCCCTATGCCATCTCCATTTCGCTGTCGACGTCGCGCATGAAGCAGGTGGGTGAGAAAAACTTGCTAAAACCGCTGCGTGACACGGCGGAAGCTATCTCGAAAGAACTGGGGTTTAACGTGCGCGAGGCGTAACTGATGAACCGATTTATTCTGACGGATCCAGAAAAATGTATCGGGTGCCGCACCTGTGAGGTGGCGTGCATGATGTCGCATCAAAGCAGCGCCACGCCAGAAGCGCTTACGTCACGGATCCGCGTGGTTAAGGGGGGTACCTTCACTACGGCGGTGGGCTGCCACCAGTGTGAAGATGCGCCCTGCGCGAATGTCTGCCCGACGGGGGCCATTCACCGCGCTGCGGGAGCCTGGCTCGTTGAGCAGGCTCGCTGTATCGGCTGCAAAAGCTGTATGGTGGCGTGCCCGTTCGGGGCAATGCAGGTTCGGGTCGTGGAAGATCGCGTTCAGGCGCTGAAATGTGATTTGTGCGCGCATCGCGAGGGCGGTCCCGCCTGCGTCGAAGCCTGTCCCACCCACGCGCTGCGCTGCATAGACCCCGCCAGATTACGCGCGGAACGGCTGCGTAATCTGGCCTGAGGTTTTATTAACCGGCCTCGCGCCAGGCGTTCTCAATCTCTTCGGCGAGAATTTTCACACCCGCTTCGATTTTTTCCGGGTCCGGGACGTAGTTCATGCGCATGCACTGGTGCGTGTGCGGCCACGGCTTATCCAGCCCCGGGAAGAAGTAATCCCCTGGCACCATCAGTACGCCACGTTTTTTCAGACGCTGATAAAGCAGCTCTGTCGTAATGGGCAGATCCTTGAACCACAGCCACAGGAAAATTGCCCCTTCCGGTTTATGGATCAGGCAGCGTTCTTCGGGTAAGTAGCGGCGAAGGATGGCGATAGTTTCCTGAACGCGCTGAGAGTAAAACGGCTTAATCACCTCATTCGACAGGCGCAGCAGGTCGTTACGCCTGATCATCTCGCACATCATCGCCGGGCCGATGCCGCCAGGGGAAAGGCTAATAATGCCGTTCATGTTGGTAATGGCGGTGATGATTTTCTCGTTAGCAATGATAATGCCGCAGCGGCTGCCCGGCAGGCCCAGCTTGGAGAGGCTCATGCAGAGGATGATATTCGGGTTCCATAGCGGACGCGCTTCGCTGAAGATGATCCCCGGGAACGGTACGCCATAGGCGTTATCGATCACCAGCGGGATGCCGTGCTGATTCGCCAGCGCATCCAGCTTCATCAGCTCGTCGTCGGTGATCACGTTGCCCGTCGGGTTGGTGGGACGTGATACGCAGATCATGCCCGTCTCTTCACCGATATGCAGATGTTCAAAATCGACGTGATATTTGAACTGGCCCTCTGGCAGCAACTCGATATTCGGACGTGCGGAAACAAACAGGTCTTCTTCGAGGCCGGCATCGGCATAGCCGATATACTCCGGTGCCAGCGGGAACAGCACTTTTTTCGTGGTGCCGTCGGCGCGGCGTCCGGCGAACAGATTGAATAAGTAGAAAAACGCGCTCTGACTGCCGTTTGTCAGTGCAATATTCTGTGGTTCGATATCCCAACCCAGCGCTTCCCGCAGCATTGCCGCCAGAAGCGTCAGTAGTTCTGTTTTACCCTGAGGGCCGTCGTAATTACATAGCGCATCGGTTGCTTTACCGTTTTCCAGCATCTCTGCCAGCAGCGTCTGGAAGTAGGTGTTCATCTCCGGAATTTGAGCCGGGTTTCCGCCGCCAAGCATGATAGCGCCTGGGGTGCGCAGCCCGTCGTTGAGGTCCTCCATCAGGCGGGTAATGCCTGAATGGCGGGTAAATTTGTCGCCGAATAGTGAAAACGTCATAGCAGGTGATCTGTCGGGCTTAATATGAAAGGCAGTAACCATAACGCCAGCACCGTGTTGGTGCAAATCGGCGAATGTGGTCGGATTTGTTGTTTTATGTGGTAGGTTTGTATTTGTGTGGTGAATTGTTCTGGTGAATGCCCCTCACACCGGCCCTCTCCCCCTGAGGCTGAGAGTTCCCCACAAAATAATGCCTGCACAGACGGCCCCCTCTCCCTTGAGGGAGAGGGCTGGGGTGAGGGGGAACATACGGCTCTGGTGGTCATTCCGTTCACGTTATGCTCCTTGCTACTCTGTCACGACATAACCGGTGAACGTGCCAGGGTGGCTCAGTCGCCACCACCCTGGCGACCCGGGCTTCCGGCGGTAAATCGCCGCTTCGCGGTGCCTTCGGCTTATTCCTTCCGGCTTATCGGGGACGGGCGGAGGTAACATCCCTGTAAAGCCCGCCCTCTCGGCGCATCCCTGCGCCTCGCCCCGGCCTACAGGAAACGCCTCAGCGATTTACAGCCGGACCGAGGCATCGCTGAAAGCCCTCAGTTATTCTGAGGCAACGTTATAGCTTTTGCTTTCAAATTACTGGGGATCCCTCAGCCCCTGGGGAGAGGGTTAGGGTGAGGGGGTCTATTGATTACCCGCCCACACCACCATCACCTTATCGCCCTTGTGCTCGCGCACAAAGCCGTAGCCCTCTTTCATTGACAGCGTTGTTTGCTTGCCTTCACCCACCGCCGGATGACGGGCGCGGAACTGCCCCAGAAGCTGCCAGTGGGCGACAGTTAACGCCTGTTTACCCGTGACGTCCTGCCAGTTCATATCCGAACGGGTTCCCTGTAGCGGATCGGAGCCCGTCGGGCCGAATGGACGCTCTGATTCATCGCCGTAATAGATCTGGACGCTTCCCGGTGCCAGCAGCAGTAACTCAGCGGCGCGCTGGCCCCCTTCACGGAACAGGCGGGTATCATGCGACGAGAGGTAGCTCAACACGTTGAAACCCTGCAATTTCTCCGCCATTTGCTGCCAGGTCGTATCCATCTGCGCCAGACAGTCGACTGCTTTCGCCGCCTGCTCCTGATAATCGAAATTGATCATCGCATCGAAGCCGTGGCGATAGTAGTCACTTTGCATCACGCCGTGGCCCCAGGCTTCACCGGTCATCCAGAATGGCGCATTGTCGAGTTTTTTGTCCGGGTTGGCGGCTTTCCACGCGGCCAGCGCCTGGCTGGCCTGGTTTTTCAGTTGCTGCCAGGCTTCAGGCTCAACGTGCTTAGCGGTATCGACCCGGAAGCCGTCGATGCCGTAGTCACGTACCCACTGGCTGAGCCAATGGGTCAGGTAATCTCGCGGCGTGAAATTCGTCATCACTTTCGCGTTGGTGTCGGGCTTGTGTTGATAAAAGTTCGGCAAACCTGACGGGATCTTAGATTCCGTTTTCAGATCCGGCAGGAAGGCCAGCGACATGGTCAGATCGTCAAAGCCCGGGTTGTCATAATCACCGATATCGGTACGGATCCATTTTTTACCCCACCATTTTTCCCATGCGGCTTTGTCACTGAAGTTGATGTAATCGTTGAAGCTGTGCCAGCTTTGACCGGCGCCTGGCTTCCAGTCAGTCCAGCGCTCGCCGAGGGTTTTTTTCAGCTCATCGCCCTGCAAATAGAGCGCGCCAAACTGATACTCCTGCATATCTGCAAGCGTCGCATAACCCGCGTGGTTCATGACAATGTCAAACAGGACGCGGATACCGCGCCTGTGCGCGTCGTCGACAAGCTGGCGTAAATCATCTTCGCTGCCCATGTTGGCGTCGAGTTTCGTCCAGTCCTGAGTGTAATAGCCGTGATAGGCGTAGTGGGGGAAATCCCCTTTGGTGCCGCCGCCAACCCAGCCGTGGATTTGCTCCAGCGGTGAGCTTATCCAGAGCGCATTCACGCCCAGTTGCTGAAGGTAATCCAGTTTGCTGGTAAGCCCTTTCAGATCGCCGCCGTGGAAAGTACCAATCTCCTGCATACCGTCTTTATGGCGGCCATAGCTGTTGTCGTTGGTGGGGTCGCCATTTACGAAGCGATCGGTCAGCACGAAATAGACGGTGGCGTTTTGCCAGCTGAATGGCGCGGGTTTGTCCGTCTCGGCGCGCTCAAGCAGCAGCAGGCCATTGCTGTTGGCGGCTGGCTGAAGAATTACTTTGCCGTTTTGAACGGTCGCGGTCTGTTTGCTGTAAAAATCACGCACCACCGTGCCTTCCGGAAAGGTGTTAACGACATCGATCGTGAGCGGTTTGCCGTCCCACTTCGGGCACTGGCGGGTAACGTTTGCGACAGGCTGTGGCGCCGCACTTTGTACCGTCAACATCAGCGTCGGCGTTCCCGAGCGCGTATCAATACGCATCTGATAAACGCCGTCACGGAATAACCGCCACTGCGGTGGGGTCCCTTCGCAGGGTTTGAGCGACAGCATCTCGTTGAGTTTAATGGCACCTGTCGGCTGCCAGCACGCGTTATCAAGACTCAACGTCAGCGGGCGGGTACCCTTCGCAAGCGTTGCCTGGCTGGTAAAGACGCCGGTACCTTCAGCGCTAAACGCGTTAAATCCCGGCGATGACCAGTCGGCATGCGCGAATGCGGGTAACATCAGAACAGCTAATGCAGTGCGTTTCATTCCATTTTCCTGTCGCGGCATTTTTGACCAGTGTGCCACTCGGCTCAGGGGAAAAACTCCTCCTCTGAGGCTTTCTGCCAGGAGGACGCGAAGGGATGAGTGATCCCGCGCAAAATTAGGCAGTTATCTGCGATATCGCGCACATTTTTCCAGTGCTGGTGATTTAATGAGCATGTTCCGGATGACATAGTTTCAGATTTGGACTATTCCTTGGGGTGCTCTTGACAGCTATTTTTGATATGATTTGAGATTCAACTCTCAAATTTGTGAAAAATATAAGGTGTTGGAATGATTAAATCCGACCAGGAGACCTGATGATTTTGACTCCCATACGACGATATGGGGCGATGATTCTTATGTTACTCACTCTGGTGTTTTCGAGTGAGGTGTTAGCGAAGACGCACACAACAACAGCGAGTCAAAAGTCCCACTTAACTAAAGCTAGTAATAAACAGGTAAGCAGTAAACAAGAGTATTCTCGCAATAGTGCAAAGAGTAGTTCACTTCCTGATTTGCGAAAATACCCTTCCGGAACACCAAGGAAAAAGGCGTTTCTCCGGACCGTAATGCCTTACATTACCAGCCAAAATGCGGCCATTACTGCGGAACGTAACTGGCTCATTTCAAAACAGTATCAGGGCCAATGGTCACCTGCTGAGCGTGCGCGTCTGAAAGACATCGCCAAACGCTACAAGGTGAAGTGGTCCGGTAATACGCGAAAAATCCCGTGGAATACCTTGCTTGAACGCGTAGACATTATCCCCACCAGTATGGTGGCGACGATGGCTGCAGCAGAAAGCGGTTGGGGAACGTCGAAGCTGGCGCGCAACAACAACAACCTGTTCGGCATGAAATGCATGAAAGGACGTTGTACCAATGCGCCAGGTAAAGTGAAAGGGTACTCACAGTTTAGTTCTGTCAAAGAATCGGTGAGCGCCTATGTCACTAACCTGAATACGCACCCGGCTTACTCTTCGTTCCGTAAATCGCGTGCGCAGCTGCGTAAAGCGGATCAGGAAGTGACTGCCACAGCGATGATTCACAAGCTGAAGGGCTACTCGACCAAAGGGAAGAGTTATAACAACTACCTGTTCGCAATGTACCAGGATAACCAACGGTTAATCGCGGCGCATATGTAATGAAAAACGCCTTCCACTGGAAGGCGTTCTTTTTTCTAGAGCAGGACTTCACTGTACCGTTCCCGGTACTCCTTCGGCGTGGTGTCATACTCTTTTCTGAACACCGAATAGAAATACTGAAGCGACGGATAGCCGCACATCTGTGAAATCTCGTTGATCGACAGCGAGGTGGAGATCAGCAGACTGCGCGCTTTCTCCAGCTTTTCCGCATGGATCACGGCGTGAATCGTCTCACCGACTTCCTCTTTGAACCGCTTCTCCAGATTCGAACGTGAAATGCCGACCGAATCGAGCACCTGATCGACCTTAATCCCTTTGCAGGCATGATTGCGAATGTAGTGCATCGCCTGAATCACGGCCGGATCGTTTAAGGAGCGGTAGTCAGTTGAGCGACGCTCGACCACGCGAACGGGCGGAACCAGCAGACGCTGGAGCGGCAGGGATTCGTTGGCTAACAGTCTGTGCAGCAGCTTTGCGGCCTGATAGCCCATCTGACGGGTACCCTGAGCCACGGATGAGAGCGCCACGCGCGACAGATAGCGCGTAAGCTCTTCGTTATCAATACCAATCACGCACAGCTTTTCAGGCACCGGAATATGCAAATGTTCGCACACCTGTAATACGTGGCGGGCGCGGGCGTCCGTCACGGCGATAATCCCTGTCTGGGGTGGCAGAGTTTGCAGCCAGTCAGCCAGGCGATTTTGTGCGTGCTGCCAGTTTTCTGGCGCGGTTTCCAGCCCCTGATAAACGACGCCGCGATACTTCTCCTGGGCAACCAGCTGGCAGAAGGCATATTCACGCTCCATCGCCCAGCGCTTTCCGCTGGTGGCGGGCAATCCGTAAAACGCAAAACGATGTACGCCTTTCTCCTTTAAATGGAGGAAGGCGGTCTCGACCAGAGCATGGTTATCCGTGGCGATGTAGTGAACGGGGGGGTAATGTTCCGGTGTATGGTAAGAGCCGCCAACGCCCACGATAGGCACGTCGACGCCACTCAGCAACTGTTCAATCACGGGGTCGTCAAAGTCAGCGATGACCCCGTCTCCCAGCCAGTCTTTGATGTTCTCCAGACGGGTACGAAAATCTTCTTCGATGAAAATATCCCATTCGGATTGCGACGCCTGCAAATATTCGCCAACCCCTTCAACCACCTGCCGGTCATAGGCTTTGTTGGCATTGAATAACAACGTAATGCGGTGACGCTTTTCAAACATGGCTCATTTCCCAAATTAGTCACGATAGTGTTATCAGGCGCGCCGCTTGGTGGCAGAGTCCATCCAGACTGCCAGCAAAAGAATGGCACCCTTGACGATATACTGCCAAAACGTCGGCACGTCCATCATACTCATCCCGTTATCCAGCGAAGCCATAATAAATGCGCCCATCACCGCCCCCGCCACGCTGCCAATGCCCCCGGCGAGGCTGGTCCCGCCAATCACGCAGGCGGCGATGGCGTCCAGCTCGGCAATGTTACCCGCAGACGGGGAGCCCGCCCCCAGTCGCGAACTGAGGATCAGCCCCGCGATGGCCACCATCAGGCCGTTGATGGCAAAGACGGCGAGTTTGGTGCGTTCTACGTTGATACCAGATAAACGCGCGGCTTCCAGATTGCCGCCGATGGCATAAATACGGCGACCGAATGCGGTACGTGTGGCCATAAACATCCCACCTAACAGCAACAGCGCCAGCAGCAGAACGGGCGTTGGGACACCGCGATAATCGTTTAACAGCCAGATGGCCCCCAGCACAATCACCGCAGTAAGCGCCTGACGGCCGACAACCGAGGTTGAGGCAGGCGAGGCCAGCCCCAGCGCCTGGCGACGCATGCGTCCTCGCCATTGCCACACGACAAACGCCATCAGCCCAATCACGCCGATCGTAAAACCGACGCCATCAGAGAGGTAGCTTTGGCCAATCTGGGACATCGAGGCGCTGGTCGGGGAGACGGTGGTGCCGTTGGTGATCCCAATCAGAATGCCGCGGAAGGCCAGCATCCCCGCTAAGGTGACGATAAACGACGGGACCTTACGGTAGGCCACCCACCAGCCATTCCACGCCCCCAGCAGCAGACCCAGCACCAGCGTGACCGCAATCGTCAGCGGCAGCGGCCAGCCGAGCCAGACGTCAAAAATTGCCGCCACGCCGCCGAGCAGACCCATCATCGACCCTACCGACAGGTCAATTTCCGCTGAGATAATCACAAAGACCATCCCCACCGCCAGGATCCCGGTGATGGCGGTCTGACGCAGCAGGTTAGAGACGTTACGTGCGCTCAAATAGGAGCCATCGGTCATCCAGGTAAAGAACAACATGATCACGATAATGGCGGCAATCATTACAAAAACTTGCAGATTCAGCGATTTAAGTCCTGCGAACGCACCGGGCGTCGGAACAGCGACTTTGATATCAGACGGGTTGCTTTTCGACATGGCGTT
Source organism: Enterobacter hormaechei (assembly GCA_042434945.1). Taxonomy (GTDB): domain Bacteria; phylum Pseudomonadota; class Gammaproteobacteria; order Enterobacterales; family Enterobacteriaceae; genus Escherichia; species Escherichia hormaechei_A. The sequence continues at coordinate 4,027,433 of CP170191.1, read as the reverse complement.
CGCTCCTTAAGGCAGCTTCCATCACCTGCTCTTGCGTCAGGTTCTGGTTGTTCAGGTTGGCTTTGAGTTTCCCTTCATGCATGACCAGCACGCGGTCGCTCAGCCCCAGCACTTCAGGCAATTCGGACGAGATAACAATGACGGCAATCCCTTGCAGCACAAGCTGGTTGATCAGCTTGTAGATTTCATACTTCGCGCCGATATCGATCCCGCGGGTGGGTTCGTCCAGAATTAAAATGCGCGGATTAAGCAGCAGGCAGCGCGCCAGAATCGCTTTCTGCTGGTTGCCGCCGCTCAGGCGTCCTATCGCCAGCTCCGGCGAGGAGGTTTTCACCTTAAGCCGGGCAAGCGACTGGAGAATACACTGCTGTTCTGCGGCATCATCCAGGCTGCTCAGCGCGCCGGAAAACTGGCTGAGCGCCGCCAGCGTGATATTTTTTCCCACCGCCATTACCGGCACGATGCCGTCTTTTTTGCGATCTTCTGGCACCATGGCAATGCCCTTAGCAATAGCCTGCTGGCAGTTGTCGATTTTTACCGGCTGACCGTCGATATAAATTTTGCCTTCCCAGCGCCCCGGCCAGACGCCAAAGAGACACTGCACGGCCTCGGTTCTTCCCGCACCCACTAAACCCGCAATGCCGAGAATTTCGCCGCGGTGCAGCGAGAAGGAGAGGTTATCCACGCGCTTGATATGGCGGTTAACGGGATGCCACGCCGTCAGGTTTTCCACGCGCAGGAGCTCTTCGCCGATGGTGTGCGGTTCGTTGGGATACAGCGCGGTGAGTTCGCGACCCACCATCATGGTGATGATGTCATCCTCGCTCATGCCTTCTGCTTCACGCGTGCCGATGTGCTGCCCGTCGCGGATGACGCAGATGGTGTCGGAAATGGCTTTCACCTCATTGAGCTTGTGCGAAATATAGATGCAGGCGATACCGTGGTTTTGCAGATCGCGGATGATATTGAGCAGTACGGCGGTTTCCTGTTCGGTGAGTGAGGCGGTTGGTTCGTCGAGGATCAGCAGGCGCACCTGTTTGTTCAGCGCCTTGGCGATCTCGACCAGCTGCTGCTGGCCTAAACCTAAGTCGCCCACGCGCGTATCCGGTGAGATAGCCAGGCTCACCTGAGCCAGCAGTTTTTCGCAGCGCAGCGTCATGGTGTCGTAATCCAGTACGCCGTGGCGTGAGAGTTCGGCACCGAGAAAGATATTTTCCAGCACGGTAAGGTGCTTCACCAGCGCCAGCTCCTGGTGAATGATAGCGATGCCTTTACGTTCGGTATCGCGAATGTGCGTGGCCTGGAGCACCTCACCGGCAAAAACAATTTCGCCCTCGTAGCTGCCGTGCGGGTAGATCCCGCACAACACTTTCATCAGCGTGGATTTTCCCGAGCCATTTTCGCCGCACAGCGACATCACTTCGCCGGGATTCAGCCGCAGGCTTACGTTATCGACTGCTTTCACCGCTCCGAAGGCTTTGGTGATGCTTTTCATTTCAAGTAAATAAGACATAACTGCTCCGCATAGCCCAACAGATGAACAGGGCAGGTCAATGCGCCCCTGCCGGGCAGGGGCTGCGCTGGATTACAGTTCACTCTTCTTATGGAAACCGTCTTTCACCACGGTGGCGTCAATATTCTCTTTGTTGACTTCGATAGGGGTAAGCAGGCGAGCAGGTACGTCTTTCAGGCCGTTATTTAACGTCGCGTCTGCTTTAGGTTGCTGGCCATTGCCCAGCTCAACGGCAATTTCGGCGGCCGTATTGGCAAGCTCGGTAATGGGCTTATACACCGTCATGGTCTGGGTACCCGCGATGATGCGTTTTACACCCGCAAGGTCGGCGTCCTGGCCGGAAATAGCGACTTTCCCGGCCAGACCTTGCGCGCTTAATGCCTGAATTGCCCCACCTGCGGTGGCATCGTTTGAGGCAACTACAGCATCAATTTTGTTATTATTGGCGGTTAGCGCGTTTTCCATAATTTTCAATGCGTTTTCCGGTAACCAGCCATCAACCCATTGGTCACCAACGACTTTAATTTTTCCGGAATCAACGTAAGGTTTTAACACTTCATTTGTCCGGCGCGGAACAGCTTGGCATTGTTATCTACCGGCGAGCCGCCCATCAGGAAGTAATTACCTTGCGGAACAATATCGACCAGGGCTTTTGCCTGCAGTTCACCGACTTTTTCGTTATCGAAAGAAATATAAAAATCGATATCCGCATCGTTAATCATACGGTCGTAAGCTAATACTTTAATGCCTTCTTGTTTGGCTTCTTTTACAACGTTACTTAATACCTGACCGTTATACGGAATAATGACAAGAACATCGACACCCCGGTTTATCATGTTTTCAATCTGCGACATTTGTGTTTCTTCATTGCCATTTGCAGACTGTACAAATACTTTCGCGCCGAGAGATTCTGCCTTTTTCACAAAGATATCTCGATCTTTTTGCCAGCGTTCAAGACGGAGATCATCAATCGCCATACCTATTTTGACTTCTTTGGCGTGTGCAGCAACGTTGGTAAGCAGGAGTGAGGTGCAAAGGGTGAGTAGAATGTTCTTTATTTTCATGGTGTAGGGCCTTCTGTAGTTAGAGGACAGTTTTAATAAGTAACAATCACCGCGATAAACGTAACCAATTTTTAGCAACTAAACAGGGGAAAAACAATTACAGATTTTTATCTTTCGATTACGATTTTTGGTTTATTTCTTGATTTATGACCGAGATCTTACTTTTGTTGCGCAATTGTACTTATTGCATTTTTCTCTTCGAGGAATTACCCAGTTTCATCATTCCATTTATTTTGCGAGCGAGCGCACACTTGTGAATTATCTCAATAGCAGTGTGAAATAACATAATTGAGCAACTGAAAGGGAGTGCCCAATATTACGACATCATCCATCACCCGCGGCATTACCTGATTATGGAGTTCAATATGCAAGCCTATTTTGACCAGCTCGATCGCGTTCGTTATGAAGGCTCAAAATCCTCAAACCCGTTAGCATTCCGTCACTACAATCCCGACGAACTGGTGTTGGGTAAGCGTATGGAAGAGCACTTGCGTTTTGCCGCCTGCTACTGGCACACCTTCTGCTGGAACGGGGCGGATATGTTTGGTGTGGGGGCGTTTAATCGTCCGTGGCAGCAGCCTGGTGAGGCACTGGCGTTGGCGAAGCGTAAAGCAGATGTCGCATTTGAGTTTTTCCACAAGTTACATGTGCCATTTTATTGCTTCCACGATGTGGATGTTTCCCCTGAGGGCGCGTCGTTAAAAGAGTACATCAATAATTTTGCGCAAATGGTTGATGTCCTGGCAGGCAAGCAAGAAGAGAGCGGCGTGAAGCTGCTGTGGGGAACCGCCAACTGCTTTACAAACCCTCGCTACGGCGCGGGTGCGGCGACGAACCCAGATCCTGAAGTCTTCAGCTGGGCGGCAACGCAAGTTGTTACAGCGATGGAAGCAACCCATAAATTGGGCGGTGAAAACTATGTCCTGTGGGGCGGTCGTGAAGGTTACGAAACGCTGTTAAATACCGACTTGCGTCAGGAGCGTGAACAACTGGGCCGCTTTATGCAGATGGTGGTTGAGCATAAACATAAAATCGGTTTCCAGGGCACGTTGCTTATCGAACCGAAACCGCAAGAACCGACCAAACATCAATATGATTACGATGCCGCGACGGTCTATGGCTTCCTGAAACAGTTTGGTCTGGAAAAAGAGATTAAACTGAACATTGAAGCTAACCACGCGACGCTGGCAGGTCACTCTTTCCATCATGAAATAGCCACCGCCATTGCGCTTGGCCTGTTCGGTTCTGTCGACGCCAACCGTGGCGATGCGCAACTGGGCTGGGACACCGACCAGTTCCCGAACAGTGTGGAAGAGAATGCGCTGGTGATGTATGAAATTCTCAAAGCAGGCGGTTTCACCACCGGTGGTCTGAACTTCGATGCCAAAGTACGTCGTCAAAGTACTGATAAATATGATCTGTTTTACGGTCATATCGGCGCGATGGATACGATGGCACTGGCGCTGAAAATTGCAGCGCGCATGATTGAAGATGGCGAGCTGGATAAACGCATCGCGCAGCGTTATTCCGGCTGGAATAGCGAATTGGGCCAGCAAATCCTGAAAGGTCAGTTATCGCTTGCGGAGATCGCGAAGTACGCTGAACAGCATCAGCTTGCGCCGCAGCATCAGAGTGGCCATCAGGAGCTGCTGGAAAACCTGGTCAATCACTACCTGTTCGATAAATAACAGCATCCAGGCCCGGTAAGCGCAGCGCCACCGGGCATTTTCGTCAAAGGAGCCACCACATGTATATCGGGATCGATCTTGGCACGTCGGGGGTGAAAGCCATCCTGTTAAGCGAGCAGGGCGATGTATTAGCCACGCAGACTGAAAAGTTGCAGGTTTCACGTCCGTATCCGCTTTGGTCGGAACAAGATCCGGAGCAGTGGTGGCAGGCGACAGAGCGTGCGATGAAAGCCTTAGGCGAGCAGCATAGCCTGCGCGACGTGAAAGCGCTGGGCATTGCCGGGCAAATGCATGGCGCAACGTTGCTGGATAGTCAGCATCGCGTTCTGCGCCCGGCTATTCTCTGGAACGATGGCCGCTGTGCGGAAGAGTGCGCGATCCTTGAGGAGCGTGTGCCTGCATCCCGTGAAATTACGGGCAACCTGATGATGCCCGGTTTTACCGCGCCAAAACTCCTGTGGGTGCAGCGCCATGAGCCTGAGATTTTTCGTCAGGTGGCGAAGGTTCTGTTGCCGAAAGACTACCTGCGTTTTCGCATGACGGGGGATTTTGCCAGCGACATGTCTGACGCCGCGGGCACGATGTGGCTCGACGTGGCGAAACGGGACTGGAGCGAGGCGATGCTGGATGCCTGCCAGCTGACGCGCGACCATATGCCTGCGCTGTTTGAAGGCAGTGAAATCACGGGGGCTTTACAGCCTTCTGTTGCTGAACGCTGGAACATGCCAGCCGTACCTGTCGTTGCCGGCGGCGGCGATAATGCGGCGGGTGCGGTCGGCGTGGGGATGGTCGAGGCAGGGCAGGCCATGCTCTCACTCGGTACCTCCGGCGTCTATTTTGCCGTCAGTGACGGGTATCGTAGCAACCCTGGAAGCGCCGTACACAGCTTCTGCCACGCGTTGCCGGGTAAATGGCATTTGATGTCGGTGATGCTGAGCGCGGCTTCCTGCCTCGACTGGGCGGCAAAGCTAACCGGAATGGCGGACGTCCCGGCGCTTATCACAGCGGCACAGCAGGCAGATGATAATGCCGGTGCGGTCTGGTTTTTACCGTACCTTTCCGGCGAGCGGACGCCGCATAACAACCCGGAAGCGAAAGGGGTGTTCTTCGGTCTTACCCATCAGCACGGCCCGGCAGAGCTTGCGCGCGCGGTGCTTGAAGGCGTTGGCTATGCTCTGGCGGACGGAATGGATGTCGTGCATGACTGTGGACTGACGCCATCCAGCATTACGTTAATTGGCGGCGGTGCACGAAGCAGCTACTGGCGGCAAATGCTTTCCGATATCAGCGGGTTGCAGCTGGACTATCGTACGGGAGGCGATGTCGGCCCGGCGCTCGGTGCGGCACGGCTGGCGCAAATTGCGCTGAACCCGGATAAACCACTGCACCAGCTTTTGCCCCAGCTGCCGCTTGAACGGCAGCATCGTCCTGATGCGAAAAATCATGCTCGCTATGCTGAAAGACGAGACGTGTTCCGCAAAATCTATCAGCAGCTTTTGCCGCTAATGTCATAAACAGGAGCCGGGTGGCGCTAACGCTTACCCGGCCTACCAGCCTTCAACCGGGTTAGCTTACAAACCTGCGCGTATCGATTCTTTGCAGCAACATTGACAGCAGCAGGCTGACAACCAGCGTAACGGTAAATATCCAGACAATATCCAGCACCGGCCAGCTTTTAAGCTCAACGCCGCGGGTGCGCAGGGCGTGGATCACCAGCGCGTGAAAACCGTAAATGCCCAGCGAGTGGCGAGAGATAAACCCCAGCACCGGAAGCGGGCGGGCATTCAGGGTGTTTTTAACCAGCGTCAGCAGAGAGATCGCGCAGATAAAGACCATCGGCCCGCAGTAGAGATACCAGGTATCGGCAAAGTTGCCGCGCCATTGCAGCTCATGCAGCGTCCCGCGAGAGATAATAAACACACCGACGAGAAACGTGGCCGCGCATAGCCAGTTTATTCCTCGCTTTTGCGTCTCCATCATGCCAATGGCGCGCCCCAGCATGCCGTACAGCACGTAATAAAACGTATCCCCGGTGATATAAAGGTTAACGGGCAGCCATTCAAAGCCATCAATTTTCTGTGAAACGGTATTCGGGTTGGCCACGATCCCGATTATTACCATCAAGGCCAGCAGCATTTTACCGCTGACGTTTTTTACCTGAATTAACGGTGACACCAGATAGATAACGATTATCGCGAAGAAAAACCACAGATGATAGAACACCGGTTTTTGCAACAAATTGAGCAGGGAACGTTCAGCGTTAATTGAAGTGAACAGGATGATATAGAGCAGCGAAATGGCGCTGTAAAACAGCAGACAGGAGACAATACGGATGAAATGTCTTGGCTGCGCGCTACGCTCGCCAAAAAAGAGAAAACCGGAAATCATAAAGAACAGCGGGACGCTCACGCGGGAGGCCGAGTTCAGAATATTGGCGACATCCCAGTTAACAGGGCTGATACTGTGCGCGTTCGTGACATACCAGGTCGTTGTGTGGATCATCACCACCATCAGACAGGCTATTCCCCGCAGGTTATCAATCCAGTTAATTTTTGACTGCATCAGTTCCTCTGTATTCCTGATAAAAAAAGTGTGACTGCGATTGTGTAAAACTTTTCCCTTGGAAAATTCTGAGTTTAGCCAGGCTAACTTGTAGGGAGCTGGCGAGATTCGCAGAATGACGGACTTTAATCTATAAACGTGTTGCTACTAAAAATAACAGCCACTGACCAGGGCGGTAATAAAAATGATGATGAAGCGTGGGGTGTCACTCTTTCTGCTGCTCTTATTAACAGGATGCAGTGCTTCTGAGGAGATACCTGTCCAAAAAGCGCAGCAGGGGAAAATGAGCCCGGAGCGTTCCCTGAATATGGAACAGCTGTGCAGGGATCAGGCGGCTCACCGCTATAATTCCGAAGCACAGAAAATTCATATAAACGGCTTCGAGCGCTTTCAGGGCAGCTATGAACTGAAAGGCTATACGGCGCGTAAAGAGGGCTTTGTCTGCTCTTTTGATGCAGACGGCCAGTTTTTATATCTCTCAATGCGTTAAATTGCTCGTATAAGCAGCAACCAGAGCCTTCGCAGGTTCTGGCTGTAGGGCTTATTCCCCAATTTTCCCTAAACAACCCCGTTTCGTACTGTATATCTTCCATCCAGCGGGTATACTGATCCCTTCCTTTAAATCCACACGTATCCAGCACGAAATAATATGCAAAAGTTTGATACCAGGACCTTCCAGGGCTTGATCCTGACCTTACAGGATTACTGGGCTCGCCAGGGCTGCACCATTGTTCAACCATTGGACATGGAAGTCGGCGCGGGAACCTCTCACCCAATGACCTGTCTGCGCGCGCTGGGGCCAGAACCGATGGCGGCTGCTTATGTTCAGCCTTCTCGTCGCCCGACCGATGGTCGCTACGGCGAAAACCCCAACCGTTTACAGCACTACTATCAGTTCCAGGTGGTCATTAAGCCATCGCCGGACAATATTCAGGAGCTGTACCTCGGTTCTCTGAAAGAGCTGGGCATGGACCCGACTATTCACGACATCCGTTTCGTGGAAGATAACTGGGAAAACCCGACGCTGGGTGCCTGGGGACTGGGCTGGGAAGTGTGGCTGAACGGCATGGAAGTGACGCAGTTCACTTACTTCCAGCAGGTTGGTGGTCTGGAGTGTAAACCGGTTACCGGCGAGATCACCTACGGTCTGGAACGTCTGGCCATGTACATTCAGGGCGTAGACAGCGTTTACGACCTGGTCTGGAGCGACGGCCCGCTGGGTAAAACCACCTACGGCGACGTGTTCCATCAGAACGAAGTGGAGCAGTCCACTTACAACTTCGAATACGCGGATGTGGACTTCCTGTTCACCTGCTTCGAGCAGTACGAGAAAGAAGCGCAGCAGCTGCTGGCGCTGGAAAATCCGCTGCCGCTGCCAGCCTACGAGCGTATTCTGAAAGCCGCCCACAGCTTCAACCTGCTGGATGCGCGTAAAGCCATCTCCGTCACCGAGCGTCAGCGCTACATTCTGCGCATTCGCACCCTGACCAAAGCAGTGGCAGAAGCATACTACGCTTCCCGTGAAGCCCTCGGCTTCCCGATGTGCAACAAAGATAAGTAAGAGGCGGCTATGTCTGAGAAAACTTTTCTGGTGGAAATCGGCACTGAAGAGCTGCCACCAAAAGCACTGCGCAGCCTGGCTGAGTCCTTTGCTGCGAACTTTACTGCGGAGCTGGATAACGCTGGCCTCGCACACGGCACCGTTCAATGGTTTGCTGCTCCGCGTCGTCTGGCGCTGAAAGTAGCTAACCTGGCGGAAGCGCAACCGGATCGTGAAATCGAAAAACGCGGCCCGGCGATTGCCCAGGCGTTCGACGCTGAAGGCAAACCGAGCAAAGCGGCAGAAGGTTGGGCGCGTGGTTGCGGTATTACCGTTGACCAGGCTGAGCGTCTGACTACCGATAAAGGCGAATGGCTGCTGTATCGCGCCCATGTGAAGGGCGAAAGCACCGAAGCACTGCTGCCGAATATGGTTGCGACTTCTCTGGCGAAACTGCCGATCCCGAAACTGATGCGTTGGGGCGCAAGCGACGTGCACTTCGTGCGTCCGGTGCACACCGTGACCCTGCTGCTGGGCGACAAAGTCATTCCGGCAACCATTCTGGGCATTCAGTCCGATCGCGTGATTCGCGGCCACCGCTTTATGGGCGAGCCGGAATTCACCATCGATAACGCCGATCAGTATCCGGAAATTCTGCGTGAGCGTGGGAAAGTCATCGCCGATTACGAAGAACGTAAGGCGAAGATTAAAGCCGATGCCGAAGAAGCAGCGCGTAAGATTGGCGGTAACGCTGACTTAAGCGAAAGCCTGCTGGAAGAAGTGGCTTCGCTGGTGGAGTGGCCGGTCGTTCTGACCGCAAAATTCGAAGAGAAATTCCTCGCGGTGCCGGCTGAAGCGCTGGTTTACACCATGAAAGGTGACCAGAAATACTTCCCGGTGTATGCGAACGACGGCAAACTGCTGCCGAACTTTATCTTCGTTGCCAACATCGAATCGAAAGATCCGCAGCAGATTATCTCCGGTAACGAGAAAGTCGTTCGTCCGCGTCTGGCGGATGCCGAGTTCTTCTTCAACACCGACCGTAAAAAACGTCTTGAAGATAACCTGCCGCGCCTGCAAACCGTGTTGTTCCAGCAACAGTTGGGGACGCTGCGCGACAAAACTGACCGCATCCAGGCGCTGGCTGGCTGGATTGCTGAACAGAGATTGGCGCTGACGTTAACCACGCTACCCGTGCGGGTCTGCTGTCTAAGTGCGACCTGATGACCAACATGGTCTTCGAGTTCACCGACACCCAGGGCGTTATGGGGATGCACTATGCGCGTCACGATGGCGAAGCGGAAGATGTCGCGGTGGCGCTGAATGAGCAGTATCAGCCGCGTTTTGCTGGTGATGACCTGCCGTCCAACCCAGTAGCTTGTGCGCTGGCGATTGCTGACAAGATGGATACCCTGGCGGGTATCTTCGGTATCGGTCAGCATCCGAAAGGCGACAAAGACCCGTTTGCGCTGCGTCGTGCCGCGCTTGGCGTGCTGCGAATTATCGTTGAGAAGAACCTCAACCTTGATCTGCAAACGCTGACCGAAGAAGCGGTGCGTCTGTATGGCGATAAGCTGACTAATGCCAACGTAGTTGATGATGTTATCGACTTTATGCTCGGTCGCTTCCGCGCCTGGTATCAGGACGAAGGTTATACCGTTGACACCATCCAGGCGGTACTGGCGCGTCGTCCGACTCGTCCGGCTGATTTCGATGCCCGTATGAAAGCGGTATCGCATTTCCGTACCCTGGATGCAGCTGCTGCACTGGCGGCGGCGAACAAACGTGTATCTAACATTCTGGCGAAATCTGACGAAGTGCTGAGCGACCGCGTGAATGCCTCTACCCTGAAAGAGCCGGAAGAAATTAAACTGGCGATGCAGGTTGTGGTGCTACGTGACAAGCTGGAGCCGTACTTTACGGAAGGTCGTTACCAGGATGCGCTGGTCGAACTGGCTGAGCTGCGTGAACCGGTTGATGCTTTCTTCGATAAAGTGATGGTCATGGTTGATGACAAAGAATTGCGTATCAACCGTCTGACCATGCTGGAGAAACTGCGCGAACTGTTCCTGCGCGTTGCGGATATTTCGCTGTTGCAATAACGTAAAAAACCCGCCCCTGACAGGCGGGAAGAACGGCAACTAAACTGTCTCTCTTCGCCAATGGCGCCATAACTGCGTTGGCTGCGCTCGTTCACCCGAATCACTTACTAATGTAAGCTCATCGGGATTCGCTCGCTTGCCGCCTTGTTCTGACGTCATTGGCTTTGAGATACTTTTCCTTATTTAAACCCGCTCAAACACCGTCGCAATACCCTGACCCAGACCGATACACATCGTCGCCAGACCAAACTGAACGTCTTTGCGCTCCATCAGATTCAGCAGCGTGGTGCTGATACGCGCACCGGAACAACCCAGCGGATGACCCAGCGCGATCGCGCCACCATTGAGGTTGATCTTCTCGTCAATCTGCTCCATTAGCCCGAGATCTTTAATGCACGGCAGGATCTGCGCGGCAAAGGCTTCGTTCATCTCAAACACGCCGATATCGCTGGCAGAAAGCCCCGCTTTTTTCAGCGCCAGCTTTGAGGCCGGAACCGGGCCGTAACCCATAATCGATGGGTCACAACCAACGACCGCCATCGAACGCACACGAGCGCGCGGCTTAAGACCTAATTCATGGGCGCGGCTTTCACTCATCACCAGCATGGCAGCTGCGCCATCGGAAAGTGCAGAAGATGTGCCCGCCGTTACCGTACCGTTTACTGGATCAAACGCCGGACGCAGCGTGGCGAGGGCTTCCACGGTGGTTTCCGGGCGAATCACTTCGTCGTAATTAAACTGCTTCAGGACGCCGTCGGCATCGTGACCACCGGTCGGGATGATTTCATTTTTAAATGCGCCCGACTGCGTGGCGGCCCAGGCGCGGGCGTGTGACCGCGCGGCAAAGGCATCCTGCATTTCACGGCTGATACCGTGCATACGCGCCAGCATTTCTGCCGTTAAGCCCATCATGCCCGCCGCTTTGGCGACATTGCGGCTCAGGCCGGGGTGAAAATCGACGCCGTGACTCATCGGCACATGGCCCATATGCTCCACGCCGCCAACCAGACATGCCTGCGCATCGCCAGTCATGATCATTCGTGCTGCGTCATGCAGTGCCTGCATGGATGAACCACACAAGCGATTGACGGTAACCGCCGGGACAGAGTGCGGCACTTCTGCCAGCAGCGCCGCGTTACGGGCGATGTTAAAACCCTGCTCCAGCGTCTGCTGCACACAACCCCAGTAAATATCGTCGAGGGCCGCCGCTTCCAGCGCCGGGTTACGCGCCAGCAGGCTACGCATTAAATGAGCGGAGAGATCTTCCGCACGCACGTTACGAAAAGCACCGCCCTTCGAACGGCCCATCGGGGTGCGAATTGCATCGACAATGACAACCTGTTCCATTGTGACTCCTTAAGCCGTTTTCAGGTCGCCAACCGGACGGGCTGGCTCAACTGGTGGATAGTACGGTTCGTTATGACGCGCTTTATTACGCAGACCTTCCGGCACTTCATACAGCGGGCCGAGGTGCTGATATTGCTGTGCCATATCGAGGTATTTCGCGCTGCCGAGGGTGTCCAGCCAGCGGAACGCGCCGCCGTGGAACGGAGGGAAGCCCAGGCCGTAGACCAGCGCCATATCCGCTTCTGCCGGAGTGGCGATAATGCCTTCTTCCAGACAACGCACCACTTCGTTGACCATCGGGATCATCATGCGGGCGATAATCTCTTCTTCGCTGAAATCGCGCTTCGGCTGGCTCACTTCTACTAGCAGGTCGTCAACAGCGGCGTCTTCTTCTTTCTTCGGCTTACCTTTGCTGTCTTCTTTATAACGCCAGAAACCGAGGCCGTTCTTCTGACCAAAGCGGTTGGCATCAAACAGCGCGTCGATGGCATCGCGATAATCTTTCTGCATCCGCTGCGGGAAGCCTGCTGCCATCACCGCCTGAGCGTGATGCGCGGTGTCAATGCCCACGACATCCAGCAGATATGCCGGACCCATCGGCCAGCCAAACTGTTTTTCCATCACTTTGTCGATCTTGCGGAAATCCGCGCCGTCGCGCAGCAACTGGCTGAAACCGGCGAAATACGGGAACAGCACGCGGTTGACGAAGAAGCCGGGGCAGTCGTTAACCACAATTGGCGTTTTGCCCATCTTGCTCGCCCAGGTGACGACTTTCGCGATGGTTTCGTCAGAGCTTTTCTCGCCGCGAATAATTTCCACCAACGGCATCCGGTGGACCGGGTTAAAGAAGTGCATCCCGCAGAAGTTTTCCGGACGTTCCAGCGCGTTGGCCAGTTCGCTGATAGGAATGGTTGAAGTGTTAGACGCCAGCACGGTATCCGGGCGTACTTTCTGCTCGGTTTCTGCCAGTACGGCTTTTTTCACTTTCGGGTTTTCGACAACCGCTTCTACCACAACATCCACGCGGTCAAACCCGGCGTAGTCGAGCGTTGGGTGGATTGTAGAGATCACGCCAGCCAGTTTCAGACCATCGATCTTGCCGCGCTCAAGCTGCTTGTTCAGCAGTTTCGCGGCTTCGGTCATGCCGAGGGTTAACGACTTGTCGTTGATATCTTTCATGACAACCGGCACGCCTTTCCACGCAGACTGGTAAGCGATGCCGCCGCCCATAATGCCTGCGCCCAGCACAGCGGCCTGTTTCGGGGTTTCAACGTCTTTGGTGAGTTTCTTCGCTTTGCCTTTTACATATTGATCGTTAAGGAATATGCCGACCAGTGCGCGAGCTTCGTTGGTATGCGCCAGCGGGACAAAACTTTTGTTTTCCAGGTTTAGAGCTTCTTCACGACCAAAACGGGCCGCAGCTTCAATGGTTTTTACTGCGGTGATGGGGGCCGGATAATGTTTCCCCGCCGTTTGTGCGACCATCCCTTTAGCGATGGTGAAGCTCATGGTGGCTTCAATCTTGCTCAGTTTTAGCGGTTCCAGCTTCGGCTGACGTTTCGCTTTCCAGTCGAGGTCGCCGTTAATGGCCTGGCGTAAAATCGCCATCGCCCCTTCAATCAGTTTTTCTGCTTTGACTACGCCATCCACCAGACCGATTTTCAGCGCCTGGTCCGCGCCGACATCTTTACCGGCGGCAATGATTTCCAGCGCACTGTCAGCGCCCAGCATACGTGGCATACGTACAGAACCGCCAAAGCCAGGCATGATGCCCAGTTTGGTTTCCGGCAAACCGATGCGCAGCTCCGGCGTCGCCAGACGATAATCGGTCGCCAGCACGCATTCGCAGCCACCGCCCAGCGCATAGCCATTGACGGCAGCAATGGTTGGCACCGGCAGATCTTCCAGGCGATTAAACACGCTATTGGCAAAATGCAGCCACTGGCTTAACTGTTCTTCAGGAACGAGGAACAGGGACAAAAATTCGGTGATATCAGCACCGACGATAAAGGCTGCTTTGTTCGAACGCAGCAGCAGCCCTTTTAGATCTGATTGCTGTTCCAGCACGCCGATGGCCTCGCCGAGGCTGGCGACGGTCGCAGTGTCGAGTTTATTAACTGAACCTGGGGCATCAAATACCAGTTCGGCAATGCCATCTTCCAGCCAGTCAAGGTACAGGGTGTCGCCTTTGTAAAGCATGTCAGTCTCCTGAATCCGCAAGGTGATCTGGTCGTACCAGATGAGTCGAAGTGTGTATTTTGTGTTAAAAATATGCAAATAAAAGATTAAAGAAATGCCGATCTGATCACGCTCGGCAGAAATCACGCTCTGGATGAACGATGTGCTAAGATGCGGAGACTTAAGGTCAAAAAAACAGAAGGGTAAAAAATGGAATCACTGGCCTCGCTCTATAAAAATCATATAGCTACCTTACAAGAACGGACTCGCGATGCGCTGGCGCGCTTCAAGCTGGATGCGTTACTTATTCACTCCGGCGAGCTGTTCAATGTTTTTCTCGACGATCATCCCTATCCGTTTAAAGTGAACCCGCAATTCAAAGCGTGGGTGCCGGTAACTCAGGTGCCAAACTGCTGGTTGCTGGTGGATGGCGTGAACAAGCCGAAACTGTGGTTTTATCTGCCGGTTGATTACTGGCACAACGTCGAACCGCTGCCGACCTCCTTCTGGACTGAAGATGTGGAAGTGATCGCGCTGCCGAAAGCCGATGGCATTGGTAGCCTGCTGCCTGCTGCGCGCGGCAATATCGGTTATATCGGTCCGGTGCCAGAACGTGCGCTGCAACTGGGTATTGAGGCCAGCAACATCAACCCGAAAGGGGTGATCGACTACCTGCATTACTACCGCTCCTTCAAAACCGAGTACGAACTGGCCTGTATGCGTGAAGCGCAGAAAATGGCGGTCAACGGTCATCGTGCGGCAGAAGAAGCGTTCCGTTCTGGCATGAGCGAGTTCGATATCAATATTGCCTATCTGACCGCGACCGGTCATCGTGATACCGACGTACCTTACAGCAACATTGTGGCGCTCAACGAACACGCTGCGGTGCTGCATTACACCAAACTGGATCATCAGGCGCCGGAAGAGATGCGCAGCTTCCTGCTGGATGCCGGGGCCGAATATAACGGCTATGCGGCTGACCTGACCCGTACCTGGTCGGCAAAAAGCGACAACGACTACGCACAGCTGGTGAAAGACGTAAATGATGAACAACTGGCGCTGATCGCCACCATGAAAGCTGGCGTCAGCTATGTGGATTACCACATCCAGTTCCATCAGCGCATCGCCAAATTGCTGCGTAAACATCAAATCATCACCGATATGAGTGAAGAAGCGATGGTCGAAAACGATCTCACCGGACCGTTTATGCCGCACGGTATCGGCCATCCGCTGGGCCTCCAGGTGCATGATGTCGCTGGTTTTATGCAGGATGATAGCGGTACGCATCTCGCGGCACCGGCAAAATATCCGTACCTGCGCTGCACCCGTATTCTCCAGCCAGGCATGGTGTTAACCATCGAACCGGGTATCTACTTCATCGAATCGCTGCTGGCGCCGTGGCGTGAAGGGCAGTTCAGCAAACACTTCAACTGGCAGAAAATTGAAGCACTGAAACCGTTCGGCGGCATTCGTATCGAAGACAACGTGGTGATCCACGAAAACAACGTGGAAAACATGACCCGGGATCTGAAACTGGCGTGATGGAAAGCTGGTTAATTCCTGCGGCACCGGTCACGGTCGTTGAAGAGATCAAAAAAAGCCGCTTCATTACGCTGTTGGCGCATACCGATGGCGTTGAGGCGGCGAAAGCGTTTGTTGAATCGGTGCGGGCAGAACACCCCGATGCCCGCCACCATTGCGTGGCGTGGGTGGCGGGTGCGCCGGATGATTCACAACAGCTGGGGTTCTCTGACGATGGGGAGCCGGCGGGAACGGCAGGTAAACCGATGCTCGCCCAGCTAATGGGCAGCGGCGTCGGGGAAATTACCGCTGTGGTAGTGCGCTACTACGGCGGCATATTGCTTGGCACCGGTGGGTTAGTGAAAGCGTATGGCGGCGGCGTGAATCAGGCGCTGCGCCAGCTAACGACCCAACGCAAGACGCCATTAACCGAATATACTTTGCAATGTGAATATAGTCAGTTAACCGGCATTGAAGCGTTGCTGGGGCAGTGTGACGGCAAAATTATCAACAGTGATTATCAGGCATTCGTTCTGCTGCGGGTGGCGCTTCCGGCGGCGAAAGTGGCTGAATTTTCCGCAAAGCTGGCGGATTTTAGCCGTGGTTCATTGCAATTGTTAGCGATTGAAGAATAATCCCCACTTCGTTTTGCAGAACTAAGGAAGCGGCAGAGATGCATTTTCGCGCCATTACCCGAATCGTTGGACTACTGGTCATCTTATTTTCAGGGACCATGATTATCCCAGGGCTGGTAGCACTCATCTACCGGGATGGAGCGGGCCGCGCTTTTACCCAGACCTTTTTTGTCGCCCTCGCCATTGGCTCTATGCTGTGGTGGCCGAACCGCAAAGAGAAGGGCGAACTGAAATCCCGTGAGGGGTTTCTGATAGTGGTGCTGTTCTGGACCGTGCTGGGTAGTGTCGGTGCGCTCCCTTTTATCTTCTCGGAAAGCCCGAACCTCACGATTACCGATGCGTTTTTTGAATCTTTCTCTGGCCTGACCACCACCGGGGCCACTACGCTGGTGGGGCTGGATTCGCTCCCTCATGCCATCCTCTTTTATCGCCAGATGCTGCAATGGTTTGGCGGGATGGGGATCATCGTGTTAGCGGTTGCGATACTGCCTATCCTCGGCGTGGGTGGGATGCAGCTCTATCGCGCAGAAATGCCCGGCCCGCTGAAAGATAACAAAATGCGCCCGCGAATTGCGGAAACGGCGAAAACCCTGTGGTTGATTTATGTCTTGCTGACCGTCGCCTGTGCGCTGGCGTTGTGGTTTGCCGGAATGGATGCCTTTGATGCCATCGGCCATAGCTTTGCGACTATCGCTATTGGCGGCTTCTCGACACATGATGCCAGTATCGGTTATTTCGATAGCCCGACTATTAACACTATCATTGCTATCTTCCTGCTGATCTCCGGCTGTAACTACGGTCTGCACTTTTCACTGTTAAGTGGGCGTAGTCTGAAGGTTTATTGGCGCGATCCGGAATTTCGCATGTTTATCGGCGTACAGTTTACGCTGGTGGTTATTTGTACCCTCGTACTGTGGTTTCATAATGTCTACAGTTCGGCGCTGATGACAATTAACCAGGCGTTTTTCCAGGTGGTGTCGATGGCGACAACCGCCGGGTTTACAACTGACAGCATTGCCCGCTGGCCGCTCTTTTTGCCGGTACTGCTTTTATGTTCAGCCTTTATCGGCGGTTGCGCCGGGTCAACGGGCGGTGGCCTGAAGGTGATCCGCATCCTGCTGCTGTTTAAGCAGGGGAACCGTGAGCTGAAACGACTGGTGCATCCGAACGCCGTCTATAGCATTAAGCTGGGGAATCGCGCACTGCCGGAACGTATCCTCGAAGCCGTTTGGGGATTTTTCTCCGCCTATGCATTGGTGTTTATTGTCAGTATGCTGGCGATTATCGCCACGGGCGTGGATGACTTTTCTGCCTTTGCGTCGGTTGTTGCGACATTGAATAACCTGGGGCCAGGGCTTGGCGTGGTTGCTGATAACTTTACCAGTATGAACCCGGTGGCTAAATGGATCCTGATTGCCAACATGCTGTTTGGTCGTCTCGAGGTCTTTACATTGCTGGTGCTCTTTACCCCGACTTTCTGGCGTGAATGATGGAGTAATACGTGAAAACATTAATTCTTTTCTCAACAAGGGACGGACAAACGCGCGAGATTGCCTCCTACCTGGCTTCGGAACTGAAAGAACTGGGGATCCAGGCGGATGTCGCCAATGTGCACCGCATTGAAGAACCACAGTGGGAAAACTATGACCGTGTGGTCATTGGTGCTTCTATTCGCTATGGTCACTACCATTCAGCGTTCCAGGAATTTGTCAAAAAACATGCGACGCGGCTGAATTCGATGCCGAGCGCCTTTTACTCCGTGAATCTGGTGGCGCGCAAACCGGAGAAGCGTACTCCACAGACCAACAGCTACGCGCGCAAGTTTCTGATGAACTCGCAATGGCGTCCCGATCGCTGCGCGGTCATTGCCGGGGCGCTGCGTTACCCACGTTATCGCTGGTACGACCGTTTTATGATCAAGCTGATTATGAAGATGTCAGGCGGTGAAACGGATACGCGCAAAGAAGTTGTCTATACCGATTGGGAGCAGGTGGCGAATTTCGCCCGAGAAATCGCCCATTTAACCGACAAACCGACGCTGAAATAAGCATAAAGAATAAAAAATGCGCGGTCAGAAAATTATTTTAAATTTCCTCTTGTCAGGCCGGAATAACTCCCTATAATGCGCCACCACTGACACGGAACAACGGCAAACACGCCGCCGGGTCAGCGGGGTTCTCCTGAGAACTCCGGCAGAGAAAGCAAAAATAAATGCTTGACTCTGTAGCGGGAAAGCGTATTATGCACACCCCGCGCCGCTGAGAAAAAAGCAAAGTGGCACTGCTCTTTAACAATTTATCAGACAATCTGTGTGGGCACTCGAAGATACGGATTCTTAACGTCGCAAGACGAAAAATGAATACCAAGTCTCAAGAGTGAACACGTAATTCATTACGAAGTTTAATTCTTTGAGCATCAAACTTTTAAATTGAAGAGTTTGATCATGGCTCAGATTGAACGCTGGCGGCAGGCCTAACACATGCAAGTCGAACGGTAACAGGAAACAGCTTGCTGTTTCGCTGACGAGTGGCGGACGGGTGAGTAATGTCTGGGAAACTGCCTGATGGAGGGGGATAACTACTGGAAACGGTAGCTAATACCGCATAACGTCGCAAGACCAAAGAGGGGGACCTTCGGGCCTCTTGCCATCGGATGTGCCCAGATGGGATTAGCTTGTTGGTGGGGTAACGGCTCACCAAGGCGACGATCCCTAGCTGGTCTGAGAGGATGACCAGCCACACTGGAACTGAGACACGGTCCAGACTCCTACGGGAGGCAGCAGTGGGGAATATTGCACAATGGGCGCAAGCCTGATGCAGCCATGCCGCGTGTATGAAGAAGGCCTTCGGGTTGTAAAGTACTTTCAGCGGGGAGGAAGGGAGTAAAGTTAATACCTTTGCTCATTGACGTTACCCGCAGAAGAAGCACCGGCTAACTCCGTGCCAGCAGCCGCGGTAATACGGAGGGTGCAAGCGTTAATCGGAATTACTGGGCGTAAAGCGCACGCAGGCGGTTTGTTAAGTCAGATGTGAAATCCCCGGGCTCAACCTGGGAACTGCATCTGATACTGGCAAGCTTGAGTCTCGTAGAGGGGGGTAGAATTCCAGGTGTAGCGGTGAAATGCGTAGAGATCTGGAGGAATACCGGTGGCGAAGGCGGCCCCCTGGACGAAGACTGACGCTCAGGTGCGAAAGCGTGGGGAGCAAACAGGATTAGATACCCTGGTAGTCCACGCCGTAAACGATGTCGACTTGGAGGTTGTGCCCTTGAGGCGTGGCTTCCGGAGCTAACGCGTTAAGTCGACCGCCTGGGGAGTACGGCCGCAAGGTTAAAACTCAAATGAATTGACGGGGGCCCGCACAAGCGGTGGAGCATGTGGTTTAATTCGATGCAACGCGAAGAACCTTACCTGGTCTTGACATCCACAGAACTTTCCAGAGATGGATTGGTGCCTTCGGGAACTGTGAGACAGGTGCTGCATGGCTGTCGTCAGCTCGTGTTGTGAAATGTTGGGTTAAGTCCCGCAACGAGCGCAACCCTTATCCTTTGTTGCCAGCGGTCCGGCCGGGAACTCAAAGGAGACTGCCAGTGATAAACTGGAGGAAGGTGGGGATGACGTCAAGTCATCATGGCCCTTACGACCAGGGCTACACACGTGCTACAATGGCGCATACAAAGAGAAGCGACCTCGCGAGAGCAAGCGGACCTCATAAAGTGCGTCGTAGTCCGGATTGGAGTCTGCAACTCGACTCCATGAAGTCGGAATCGCTAGTAATCGTGGATCAGAATGCCACGGTGAATACGTTCCCGGGCCTTGTACACACCGCCCGTCACACCATGGGAGTGGGTTGCAAAAGAAGTAGGTAGCTTAACCTTCGGGAGGGCGCTTACCACTTTGTGATTCATGACTGGGGTGAAGTCGTAACAAGGTAACCGTAGGGGAACCTGCGGTTGGATCACCTCCTTACCTTAAAGAAACGTACTTTGCAGTGCTCACACAGATTGTCTGATGAAAATGAGCAGTAAAACCTCTACAGGCTTGTAGCTCAGGTGGTTAGAGCGCACCCCTGATAAGGGTGAGGTCGGTGGTTCAAGTCCACTCAGGCCTACCAAATTTGCACGGCAAATTTGAAGAGGTTTTAACTACATGTTATGGGGCTATAGCTCAGCTGGGAGAGCGCCTGCTTTGCACGCAGGAGGTCTGCGGTTCGATCCCGCATAGCTCCACCATCTCTGTAGTGATTAAATAAAAAATACTTCAGAGTGTACCTGCAAAGGTTCACTGCGAAGTTTTGCTCTTTAAAAATCTGGATCAAGCTGAAAATTGAAACACTGAACAATGAAAGTTGTTCGTGAGTCTCTCAAATTTTCGCAACACGATGATGAATCGCAAGAAACATCTTCGGGTTGTGAGGTTAAGCGACTAAGCGTACACGGTGGATGCCCTGGCAGTCAGAGGCGATGAAGGACGTGCTAATCTGCGATAAGCGTCGGTAAGGTGATATGAACCGTTATAACCGGCGATTTCCGAATGGGGAAACCCAGTGTGATTCGTCACACTATCATTAACTGAATCCATAGGTTAATGAGGCGAACCGGGGGAACTGAAACATCTAAGTACCCCGAGGAAAAGAAATCAACCGAGATTCCCCCAGTAGCGGCGAGCGAACGGGGAGCAGCCCAGAGCCTGAATCAGTGTGTGTGTTAGTGGAAGCGTCTGGAAAGGCGCGCGATACAGGGTGACAGCCCCGTACACAAAAATGCACATGCTGTGAGCTCGATGAGTAGGGCGGGACACGTGGTATCCTGTCTGAATATGGGGGGACCATCCTCCAAGGCTAAATACTCCTGACTGACCGATAGTGAACCAGTACCGTGAGGGAAAGGCGAAAAGAACCCCGGCGAGGGGAGTGAAAAAGAACCTGAAACCGTGTACGTACAAGCAGTGGGAGCACGCTTAGGCGTGTGACTGCGTACCTTTTGTATAATGGGTCAGCGACTTATATTCTGTAGCAAGGTTAACCGAATAGGGGAGCCGAAGGGAAACCGAGTCTTAACTGGGCGTTAAGTTGCAGGGTATAGACCCGAAACCCGGTGATCTAGCCATGGGCAGGTTGAAGGTTGGGTAACACTAACTGGAGGACCGAACCGACTAATGTTGAAAAATTAGCGGATGACTTGTGGCTGGGGGTGAAAGGCCAATCAAACCGGGAGATAGCTGGTTCTCCCCGAAAGCTATTTAGGTAGCGCCTCGTGAATTCATCTCCGGGGGTAGAGCACTGTTTCGGCAAGGGGGTCATCCCGACTTACCAACCCGATGCAAACTGCGAATACCGGAGAATGTTATCACGGGAGACACACGGCGGGTGCTAACGTCCGTCGTGAAGAGGGAAACAACCCAGACCGCCAGCTAAGGTCCCAAAGTCATGGTTAAGTGGGAAACGATGTGGGAAGGCCCAGACAGCCAGGATGTTGGCTTAGAAGCAGCCATCATTTAAAGAAAGCGTAATAGCTCACTGGTCGAGTCGGCCTGCGCGGAAGATGTAACGGGGCTAAACCATGCACCGAAGCTGCGGCAGCGACGCTTATGCGTTGTTGGGTAGGGGAGCGTTCTGTAAGCCTGTGAAGGTGTACTGTGAGGTATGCTGGAGGTATCAGAAGTGCGAATGCTGACATAAGTAACGATAAAGCGGGTGAAAAGCCCGCTCGCCGGAAGACCAAGGGTTCCTGTCCAACGTTAATCGGGGCAGGGTGAGTCGACCCCTAAGGCGAGGCCGAAAGGCGTAGTCGATGGGAAACAGGTTAATATTCCTGTACTTGGTGTTACTGCGAAGGGGGGACGGAGAAGGCTATGTTGGCCGGGCGACGGTTGTCCCGGTTTAAGCGTGTAGGCTGGTTTTCCAGGCAAATCCGGAAAATCAAGGCTGAGGCGTGATGACGAGGCACTACGGTGCTGAAGCAACAAATGCCCTGCTTCCAGGAAAAGCCTCTAAGCATCAGGTAACATCAAATCGTACCCCAAACCGACACAGGTGGTCAGGTAGAGAATACCAAGGCGCTTGAGAGAACTCGGGTGAAGGAACTAGGCAAAATGGTGCCGTAACTTCGGGAGAAGGCACGCTGATATGTAGGTGAAGTCCCTCGCGGATGGAGCTGAAATCAGTCGAAGATACCAGCTGGCTGCAACTGTTTATTAAAAACACAGCACTGTGCAAACACGAAAGTGGACGTATACGGTGTGACGCCTGCCCGGTGCCGGAAGGTTAATTGATGGGGTCAGCGCAAGCGAAGCTCTTGATCGAAGCCCCGGTAAACGGCGGCCGTAACTATAACGGTCCTAAGGTAGCGAAATTCCTTGTCGGGTAAGTTCCGACCTGCACGAATGGCGTAATGATGGCCAGGCTGTCTCCACCCGAGACTCAGTGAAATTGAACTCGCTGTGAAGATGCAGTGTACCCGCGGCAAGACGGAAAGACCCCGTGAACCTTTACTATAGCTTGACACTGAACATTGAGCCTTGATGTGTAGGATAGGTGGGAGGCTTTGAAGTGTGGACGCCAGTCTGCATGGAGCCGACCTTGAAATACCACCCTTTAATGTTTGATGTTCTAACGTTGACCCGTGATCCGGGTTGCGGACAGTGTCTGGTGGGTAGTTTGACTGGGGCGGTCTCCTCCTAAAGAGTAACGGAGGAGCACGAAGGTTGGCTAATCCTGGTCGGACATCAGGAGGTTAGTGCAATGGCATAAGCCAGCTTGACTGCGAGCGTGACGGCGCGAGCAGGTGCGAAAGCAGGTCATAGTGATCCGGTGGTTCTGAATGGAAGGGCCATCGCTCAACGGATAAAAGGTACTCCGGGGATAACAGGCTGATACCGCCCAAGAGTTCATATCGACGGCGGTGTTTGGCACCTCGATGTCGGCTCATCACATCCTGGGGCTGAAGTAGGTCCCAAGGGTATGGCTGTTCGCCATTTAAAGTGGTACGCGAGCTGGGTTTAGAACGTCGTGAGACAGTTCGGTCCCTATCTGCCGTGGGCGCTGGAGAATTGAGGGGGGCTGCTCCTAGTACGAGAGGACCGGAGTGGACGCATCACTGGTGTTCGGGTTGTCATGCCAATGGCACTGCCCGGTAGCTAAATGCGGAAGAGATAAGTGCTGAAAGCATCTAAGCACGAAACTTGCCCCGAGATGAGTTCTCCCTGACCCTTTAAGGGTCCTGAAGGAACGTTGAAGACGACGACGTTGATAGGCCGGGTGTGTAAGCGCAGCGATGCGTTGAGCTAACCGGTACTAATGAACCGTGAGGCTTAACCTTACAACGCCAAAGGTGTTTTGGCGGATTGAGAGAAGATTTTCAGCCTGATAGACAGTCAGAACGCAGAAGCGGTCTGATAAACAGAATTTGCCTGGCGGCAGTAGCGCGGTGTCCACCTGACCCCATGCCGAACTCAGAAGTGAAACGGCCGTAGCGCCGATGGTAGTGTGGGGCCTCCCCATGTGAGAGTAGGGAACTGCCAGGCATCAAACAAGTGAAGAGGCCATCCGGAAGGATGGCCTTTTTGCGTTTCTGCACCTGCTTCCTTTCCATAAACAAATCACCTATCCCCCCATATATACGGTAAACTATCCCGGTTTTTGCATCAGGATAGCGTCTATGAATCACTCCCTTAAGCCCTGGAATACCTTTGGTATTCAACGGAATGCTAATCAAATTGTACGTGCCGAGAGTGCTCAGCAGTTGCTGAATGCATGGCAAAACGCAACAGAAAACGGTGAACCCGTACTTATTCTGGGCGAAGGAAGTAATGTCCTGTTTCTCGATGATTTTGCGGGGACGGTAATCGTCAATCGCATCATGGGGATTGAGCGTAAAGAGAGCGCTGACAGTTGGCATTTACACGTGGGTGCTGGCGAGAACTGGCACCATCTGGTGCAATATACCCTTGAAAAAGGGATGCCAGGGCTGGAAAACCTGGCTCTGATCCCGGGCTGTGCAGGATCATCTCCTATTCAAAACATCGGTGCCTACGGCATCGAACTGAAACACGTCTGCGAATATGTCGACTGCATCGAACTCGCGACTGGAACGGCGAAGCGCCTGACCGCAGAGCAGTGCCGCTTTGGCTATCGCGACAGCATTTTCAAGCACGACTATCAGGATCGTTTCGTCATTGTGGCCGTTGGCCTGCGCCTGGCGAAAGCCTGGAAACCCGTTCTGACTTACGGCGATCTGACCCGTCTCGACCCGGCTACCGTCACACCGCGTGAGGTATTTGATTCCGTATGCCACATGCGAATGACCAAGCTCCCGGACCCGAAAGTAAACGGAAATGCGGGTAGTTTCTTCAAAAACCCGGTGATCAGCAGCGAAAATGCAAAAGCGTTTCTCGCCGGCTGGCCAACGGCCCCGCATTATCCTCAGGCGGATGGTAGCGTGAAGCTGGCCGCAGGCTGGCTTATCGATCAGTGTGAATTAAAAGGTACGACTCTTGGTGGCGCTGCTGTTCATCGTCAGCAGGCGCTGGTACTAATCAACCAGTCCAACGCGACAAGTGAGGATATCGTCAACCTGGCGCATCATGTTCGCCAGCGCGTGGGCGAAAAATTCAACGTCTGGCTGGAGCCTGAAGTTCGCTTTATTGGCCGAACGGGCGAAGTGAATGCCGTGGAGACCATTGCGTGAAGGACAATACTATTCCGTTAACTCTCATCGGTATCCTTGCCGATGGCGAGTTTCATTCTGGCGAGCAGCTGGGCGAACAGCTGGGCATGAGCCGTGCTGCGATCAATAAGCATATTCAAACGCTCCGCGACTGGGGCGTGGATGTGTTTACGGTGCCGGGAAAAGGCTACAGCCTGCCGGAACCGATCCAGTTACTGAATGAAGAGGTCATCCGCAGCCAGATTGGGCACGGTAACGTCGCGGTATTGCCGGTCATTGATTCGACGAACCAGTATCTGCTGGATCGCCTGAGCGGGCTGAAATCCGGTGATGCCTGCGTTGCCGAGTACCAACAGGCAGGACGTGGCCGCCGGGGGCGTAAGTGGTTCTCACCATTTGGCGCCAACCTCTACCTTTCCATGTACTGGCGGCTTGAACAGGGGCCAGCTGCGGCCATCGGGCTGAGCCTGGTGATCGGCATTGTGATGGCAGAGGTGCTGCACGATCTGGGTGCCGATCAGGTGCGGGTAAAATGGCCCAACGATCTGTATCTCAACGATCGAAAGCTGGCGGGGATCCTGGTCGAACTGACGGGAAAAACAGGCGATGCCGCACAGATCGTCATTGGGGCGGGACTGAACATGGTGATGCGAAACGTGCAGAACGATGTCGTGAACCAGGCCTGGACCAACTTGCAGGAAGCGGGGATCACCATCGATCGCAATACGCTTGCCGTCCGCATGATCAATGAGTTGCGTAGTTCGCTGACGCTCTTTGAACAAGAGGGGTTAGCGCCATTCCTGTCCCGCTGGGAAAAGCTGGATAACTTTATTAACCGACCGGTGAAGCTGCTGATTGGGGATAAAGAGATTTACGGCACATCACGTGGCATTGACGCGCAGGGCGCGTTGCTTCTTGAACAGGATGGCGTGATTAAGCCTTGGGTGGGCGGTGAAATTTCGTTACGAAGTGCGGAGTAACCCTCTCCCCACAGGGGAGAGGGTGTAGCAGGTCATCACTGCGGATACGGCACCCAATCCCCGGCATTCAGTCGGACATAAGGCTTATTCTGATACTGGATCACCACCGCATTGGCGTTTTCCGATACCTCCGCCGTCTGCGGCAGCCCGCTGGTGAGCTGATCCCAGTTCACGCTATCTTCCACAAACAGCTTACCGTCTACAGCGCGAGCAACCAGTTCCGAGATAGCCAGATAGCTGCTTGGCTGGGTGATTTCAATGGGCGCTCCCTGATGCGGCGCCTTCATGCCAAAGAACTTAATCCCGGCCGGAACGTTAGTGATGGACGGGCTTGGGATATCGCGCAGACCAGACACCTGCATCCTGTCGCCTTTCAGCGCCCCTCCGTGTTCTGGTACCACCACCACCATCACTTTGCGACCTGATTTTTCCAGCTCGTTGAAGAACGCGTTCAGCTCGTCAAAGAACTTCTGAGCACGGGCCTTATAATCGGCCGTTTTACTCACGCCGGGATAATGGTTCCCGTCGTGCAGCGGCAGCGTGTTATAGAACGTCGCACTACGTGTCCCTTCCTCTTTGCCGACGGTATCTAACCAGCGCTGAAGCACGGCGGTATCGTCATACACCGGCGAGCCATCAAAGCCCAGCAACGTTACCGGCAGCCCTTTCTGGTCCATCAGCGGGGCCTGCATGCCACCCTGTTCACGCACTTCTTTCAGGAAGTTACCGAACTGACCGTTATGGCCCATCATCAGGTGCTGGGTAAAGCCCAGTTTTGCGAGGTTATCAAACAGATAACACTGGTTAGCTGCCGGCTGGTAGAGGTTCTTATGCGAAGGCTGTCCGCAGCTGGCGCGCAGCAGGCGGATAGCCGCCGGGCCGCTGTACGACGTGGCCGAGTTGAAGTCCTTAAACTGAATATCGAAATGCGACCACAGCGGGTGCGACATCAAACCAGCCGCGTCAACGTCAGCCCAGGACAGAGAACAGATGTTAATGACCAGCAGCTCAAACGGCTGAGCATCGGCAGGCAGCGCGTCCGGGAATTTCGTCTGACGCTTATCTTCCGCAGCGTAAAAACTGGAGAGCCACGCGTTCAGGTTAGTGGATGTCGGCGGTGCAGTCTGCGCAGGAATATCCCCAACCACAGGCGTATCCCCTGCTGTCGCAACGGTCGCGGCGGCGGAACCGCCCGTGGTGGTCACGGTTGTCGTCGGCTGACCGGCTGGCCACAGCGAGAAGCTCGGGCCCGTCAGTGTCAGGACGTTAAGCCAGATCATAATCGCGACGACAAACACCGTCACCCGGATCCACTGAGACAGGAACAGCCAGGCGACCAGCAGGACAAATACCGCGCCAATCATCTGCCAGTTAATAAAGCGCTCAACCAGATCGAGCATATAGTCCGCACTGAAACCTGCGACCTGGGAGCCCTGGCTCATGATGCTTTCAGGGCCGGGCAGCCAGGTATCATGCCAGAACAGGGCGAAACCGATGGGGATAGCGACCCAGTGACGTATACGGTGCAGCCTGAGGTTCGGGATTGGCATCAGCAGGAATGCCATAAACACCAGGTTAAGCAGAGGGTGGAAATTAAGATAGCCTGCCCACAGCAGACCAAACTTCACCAGAAAGTAGAAATTCCAGCCGGACAGGCCGCGCCAGTATTGCCAGAGTGGCGAGGGCGCCGAAGAGGTATAGGTAGAATTAGTCATGTTTTCGGTTTGCCTTGACGTTCGGAGCGCGAGTCAGTGTTCCGGCGGGTTTAATATAGCGAGGTTTGACGAACAGTAATCTGATCGTATCGCGAATACGGCGCAGGGAATGGCGTGCATAGTAGCCAAGCGGCAAAAAAATCAGCGCGCACAGAACAACCAGTTGGATGATATCGCTGATATTCATAATGGCGCGCTCTCCTTGTTCTCATCCAGTAAGCGTAGCGGCTCGGGTACCCGTCGCCAGACATGCCCGTCATGTTTCGCGTTCAGAACCGGTTTGGCGCCGCTTGTGACAGGCAACGGTTTGGCCCACTTTTCAGGTGGCAGGGCACGCATCTGGACAAGCTCAGCCGCGATCAGGTTATCTTCAAACCAGACCATACGGTTCGAGAAGATATCCGCGGTAGGAAGCGGGAAGATATGGTTAAGTGCAGTATCCAGATCGTTCACCCGGCAGAAGGAGAGGAACAGCACCAGGCGGTTATCGCCAATGGTCATGATGTCCCCGATACGGTTAGGGCGGCACAGAGTGAGCGCCTGCTCAACGCGAATACCCGGCACGGGGCGCAGGGCAACCATCACCCCTTTTCCGTCTGCCGGTAACAGCGTATTGCTCATCATGTTGCCCACCGCATCGCAGAAGGTGTCCCATTTCTGGTAGCCGCGCAGTTTCATCGGCTGCGTCATTGAAAGCAGGGTGCTGATATCTTCCGGAACATGTCGATTAAACTGCTGGCCCTGGATGCTTTCGATCAGCGTCAGACAGCGCGACAGGGGAGCATTCCACGGAATGACCATATTCGCGCCGCAGCCCAGTAATAAGCGCTCATCGGTGGCGCGCAGGCTGGTATTATTTTCACGCACTACAATTTTTAACGCGCTGCCGCGCTGGCGACGTAATGTGTGAATGTGCCTTGCCAGCGTTTCGATTTGGTTATTCTGGATCAACGAGAAGATAATAGTCGCCGCCTGCGTGGTGCGCGCCTCATCAAATAAGGCTTCATTGGTATCGAACAGTGACCAGTGCTCAGACAGTGCAGGCGCACCTTCCAGTACCGCAATATGGCTCAGAACACGTTTTTCATCACTGCGTGGCTGAACTACCGTCTCTTCCTGTTGAGCAAGATGCCACTCATCCCCGACTTGTTTGAGTGTAAGTTGTTGTCGGGAGCTCACCCCTTTTTCATTGCACCAGAAAGCCACGTCGTAAAGATGGCTGTCGGTCTGGACCCGAATACTGGCCAGGCCATAGAGAGAACGGTATTCACTCATTAAAAGTGAAAAAAGCTTGTCATTATTACTGCCTGGGTTAACAACCAATAAGGTGCAATTTTGATTTTTTGCCCATCTGTTGATTCTTCCCAGCCATTTCAGAAGCTTTTCAGACGGTATATTTTGCAGGCCATCATTAGAGCATTTTAGAATCAGTAAATAGTGTTCAGGAACAATAGAACACTGAATATCGTGGGGTAAAAAGTATAGACTGTCAGCCTCCGCAGGCATGGAAAATAATCGTACTGTCTGGGGTCCATGGTCACTGTCGAGTCTGATGATTGACTTCGGCTCTTCGCCCATCGTAATGACGGCCACGCGGGAATCCTTCCCCTGCGCCGCTATCGTCTGGTTTACCAGACTGATGGCATCTTCATTACGATCCGTATTAACCCACCAGACTCCTCCGACTGGCATGTGGCGCAATTCGTCCCATAATGACTGGATGCCAATAGAAAATATGGAGTCCACGGTGTCCCTCTTTTCGTCGAATTTCTATGTCTCTCAGTTTACTAGCGAAAGCGTAGAAATAAACCTAACATTGAAATTAAAGAACATCAGATTTAGCATGTAAATGAAATTTAATGGCAGGACGCCTCGCTGCATCTGAATCTTATGATTTTACTCAAAGGGATGAAAAAAGAATGCAAAATAACGAACCCGCAACCCCAGTCGACTCAAGTCTGGGTTACACATTCCAGAACGATTTTTTGGCACTCACGCAGGCTTTTTCTTTGCCTGAAATAGATTACACCGATATTTCCCAGCGTGAACAGTTGGCGGCGGCTATTAAACGTTGGCCGTTATTAGCTGAGTTTGCCCAACAACAATAAGGAAGCCATTGATGGCTGTACTAGGATTACAGGGCGTCCGTGGTGGGGTGGGTACAACTTCCGTTACCGCGGCGCTGGCGTGGTCATTGCAGGTATTAGGTGAATCGGTACTGGTCATTGATGCCTGTTCCGATAATTTGCTGCGCATGTCATTCAATGTCGACTTTACGCATGCAAACGGCTGGGGACGCGCGCTTCTGGACGATAAAGACTGGCGGGATGCGGGTTTGCGTTATACCTCCCAGCTCGATTTGCTTCCCTTTGGTCAATTGACCGAAACCGAGCGCGGGAATGAAGCCGCGTACCAGCGCCTGTTCTCTCGCTTCATCACCGCATTGCAGAGCCTGAAAGAGAGCGGGCACTATCAGTGGATCCTGCTGGACCTGCCGCACGGTGCCGCGTCGCTGACCCGCCAGCTGCTGGCGCAGTGCGACCATGTGCTCTCCATCGCGAACGTAGATGCGAATTGTCATATCCGTCTGCATCAGCAGCCGATGCCTGCCAATGCCCATATTCTGATCAACGATCTGCGCATTGGCAGCCAGATCCAGGACGATCTCTACCAGGTCTGGCTCCAGAGTCAGCGCCGCCTGTTGCCGATGGTGATTCATCGTGACGAAGCGATGGCGGAGTGCCTCGCGTCCAAACAACCTCTCGGGGAGTACCGTAGCGATTCACTGGCGGCGGAAGAGATCCTGACGCTGGCCAACTGGTGTCTGCTGCACTTTGCTAAACGGCCGGAGCCTGCCGGGAGTTCAGTATGAGCCGCCTGACTAACTGGCTGCTCATTCCGCCGGTCAGTTCGCGCTTAAGTGAACGCTACCGCCATTACCGTCATCACGGCGCCTCGTCGCTGAGCGCTGCGCTGGGCTGTTTGTGGATGATTCTGGCGTGGATGTTCATCCCCCTCGAACATCCCCGCTGGCAACGCATTCGTGCGCGCCACGGTGAACTCTATCCGCATATCAACCCTGACAAGCCGCGTCCGCTGGATCCCGCGCGCTACGCTATTCAGTCCATCTGGCTACTAACGACCTCAACGGGCGCGGAGAAAAAAACGTCCCGCTGGCGCAGCTTCGATCGTGTGCAGAACCTGCGTGAACACTACCACCAGTGGCTTGACCGGCTACCTGACCGGGTGGGCGACAAAACGGGTCATTTAGATAACCACAAAGAGCTCGGGCACCTACACCCGGGCTTGCGGCGTTTTATTCTCGGCGTGGTTGTGGTGTTCTCGCTGATTCTGGCGTTAATCTGCGTTACTCAACCGTTTAACCCGCTGGCGCAGTTTATCTTCCTGATGCTGCTGTGGGGTGTAGCGCTGATCGTACGGCGGATGCCGGGGCGCTTCTCGGCGCTAATGTTGATTGTGCTGTCGCTGACCGTTTCTTGCCGTTATATCTGGTGGCGTTACACCTCTACGCTGAACTGGGACGATCCGGTCAGCCTGGTGTGCGGGCTTATTCTGCTCTTCGCTGAAACGTACGCGTGGATTGTGCTGGTGCTCGGCTACTTCCAGGTAGTATGGCCGCTGAATCGTCAGCCGGTGCCATTGCCGAAAGATATGTCGCTGTGGCCGTCGGTGGATATCTTTGTCCCGACTTACAACGAAGATCTCAACGTGGTGAAAAATACTATTTACGCCTCGCTGGGTATCGACTGGCCGAAAGACAAGCTGAACATCTGGATCCTCGATGACGGCGGTAGGGAAGAGTTTCGCCAGTTTGCGCAAAACGTGGGGGTGAAATATATCGCCCGTACCACTCATGAACATGCGAAAGCGGGCAACATCAACAATGCGCTGAAATATGCCAAAGGCGAGTTCGTGTCGATTTTCGACTGCGACCACGTACCAACGCGATCGTTCCTGCAAATGACCATGGGCTGGTTCCTGAAAGAGAAACAGCTGGCGATGATGCAGACTCCACACCACTTCTTCTCGCCGGACCCGTTTGAACGCAACCTGGGGCGTTTTCGTAAAACACCGAACGAAGGCACGCTGTTCTATGGTCTGGTGCAGGATGGCAACGATATGTGGGACGCCACTTTCTTCTGCGGTTCCTGTGCGGTGATTCGTCGTAAGCCGCTGGATGAAATTGGCGGCATTGCTGTCGAAACCGTGACTGAAGATGCGCATACTTCTCTGCGTTTGCACCGTCGTGGCTATACCTCCGCGTATATGCGTATTCCGCAGGCGGCGGGGCTGGTGACCGAAAGTCTGTCGGCGCATATCGGTCAGCGTATTCGCTGGGCGCGCGGGATGGTACAAATCTTTCGTCTCGATAACCCGCTCACCGGTAAAGGACTGAAGTTTGCTCAGCGGCTGTGCTACGTCAACGCCATGTTCCACTTCTTGTCGGGCATTCCACGGCTGATCTTCCTGACTGCGCCGCTGGCGTTCCTGCTGCTTCATGCCTACATCATCTATGCGCCAGCGTTGATGATCGCCCTATTCGTGCTGCCGCATATGATCCATGCCAGCCTGACCAACTCCAAGATCCAGGGCAAATATCGCCACTCTTTCTGGAGTGAAATCTACGAAACGGTGCTGGCGTGGTATATCGCACCACCGACGCTGGTGGCGCTGATTAACCCGCACAAAGGCAAATTTAACGTCACCGCCAAAGGTGGACTGGTGGAAGAAGAGTACGTCGACTGGGTGATCTCGCGGCCCTACATCTTCCTTGTCCTGCTCAACCTGGTGGGCGTTGCGGTAGGCATCTGGCGCTACTTCTATGGCCCGCCAACCGAGATGCTCACCGTGGTCGTCAGTATGGTGTGGGTGTTCTACAACCTGATTGTTCTTGGCGGCGCAGTTGCGGTATCGGTAGAAAGCAAACAGGTACGCCGATCGCACCGCGTGGAGATGACGATGCCCGCGGCAATTGCCCGCGAAGATGGTCACCTCTTCTCGTGTACCGTTCAGGATTTCTCCGACGGTGGTTTGGGGATCAAGATCAACGGTCAGGCGCAGATTCTGGAAGGGCAGAAAGTGAATCTGTTGCTTAAACGCGGTCAGCAGGAATACGTCTTCCCGACCCAGGTGGCGCGCGTGATGGGTAATGAAGTTGGGCTGAAATTAATGCCGCTCACCACCCAGCAACATATCGATTTTGTGCAGTGTACGTTTGCCCGTGCGGATACATGGGCGCTCTGGCAGGACAGCTACCCGGAAGATAAGCCGCTGGAAAGTCTGCTGGATATTCTGAAGCTCGGCTTCCGTGGCTACCGCCATCTGGCGGAGTTTGCGCCTTCTTCGGTGAAGGGCATATTCCGTGTGCTGACTTCTCTGGTTTCCTGGGTTGTATCGTTTATTCCGCGCCGCCCGGAGCGGAGCGAAACGGCACAACCATCGGATCAGGCTTTGGCTCAACAATGATGATAACGCGATGAAAAGAAAACTATTCTGGATTTGTGCAGTGGCTATGGGGATGAGTGCGTTCCCCTCTTTCATGACGCAGGCGACGCCAGCAACGCAACCACTGATCAATGCTGAGCCAGCTGTAGCCGCCCAGACGGAACAAAATCCGCAGGTGGGGCAAGTGATGCCGGGCGTGCAGGGCGCTGATGCGCCAGTCGTGGCGCAGAACGGTCCTTCGCGTGATGTGAAGCTGACCTTTGCGCAAATTGCACCGCCGCCGGGCAGCATGGTGCTACGTGGCATTAACCCGAACGGCAGCATTGAGTTTGGTATGCGCAGCGATGAAGTGGTGACGAAGGCGATGCTCAACCTCGAATACACCCCATCGCCATCGTTACTGCCTGTCCAGTCGCAGTTAAAGGTTTATCTCAATGATGAACTGATGGGCGTGCTGCCAGTGACCAAAGAACAGTTGGGTAAAAAAACGCTGGCGCAAATGCCCATTAACCCACTGTTTATTACCGACTTCAACCGTGTACGGCTGGAGTTTGTCGGCCATTATCAGGACGTGTGCGAAAACCCGGCCAGCACCACGCTTTGGCTGGATGTTGGGCGGAGCAGTGGACTGGATCTGACCTATCAGACCCTGAATGTGAAGAATGACCTGTCACACTTCCCGGTGCCATTCTTTGACCCGCGCGATAACCGTACTAACACCTTGCCGATGGTCTTTGCGGGTGCGCCGGATGTTGGGCTGCAACAAGCCTCTGCCATTGTCGCCTCGTGGTTTGGTTCGCGTTCTGGCTGGCGTGGGCAGAACTTCCCGGTGCTCTATAACCAACTGCCGGATCGTAATGCCATTGTCTTTGCAACCAACGACAAACGGCCGGACTTCCTGCGCGATCATCCGGCGGTAAAAGCCCCGGTGATTGAGATGATTAACCATCCGCAGAATCCTTACGTCAAACTGCTGGTGGTGTTTGGTCGTGACGACAAAGACCTGTTGCAGGCAGCGAAAGGTATCGCTCAGGGTAACATTCTGTTCCGTGGTGAAAGCGTGGTAGTGAATGAAGTGAAACCGCTGCTACCGCGTAAGCCGTACGATGCGCCGAACTGGGTACGTACCGATCGTCCGGTCACATTTGGCGAACTGAAAACCTATGAAGAACAGTTACAATCCAGCGGTCTTGAGCCAGCAGCGATTAACGTTTCGCTAAACCTGCCGCCGGATCTCTACCTGATGCGCAGTACCGGCATTGATATGGATATTAATTACCGCTACACCATGCCGCCGGTGAAAGACAGTTCGCGGATGGATATCAGCCTGAATAACCAGTTCCTGCAATCCTTCAACCTGAGCAGCAAACAGGAGGCGAACCGCCTGCTGCTGCGGATTCCGGTATTACAAGGTTTGCTGGATGGCAAAACAGATGTCTCTATTCCGGCGCTGAAACTGGGCGCGACCAACCAGCTGCGCTTCGACTTTGAGTATATGAACCCGATGCCGGGCGGTTCGGTGGATAACTGTATTACCTTCCAGCCGGTGCAGAATCATGTGGTGATTGGTGACGACTCCACCATCGACTTCTCGAAGTATTACCACTTCATCCCGATGCCGGATCTACGCGCCTTTGCTAACGCGGGCTTCCCATTCAGCCGGATGGCGGATCTGTCGCAAACCATCACCGTGATGCCGAAAGCGCCTAACGAAGCACAGATGGAAACGTTGCTGAATACTGTTGGTTTTATCGGCGCACAGACGGGCTTCCCGGCGATTAATCTGACGGTGACCGATGATGGCAGCACCATTCAGGGCAAAGATGCCGACATCATGATCATCGGTGGTATCCCGGACAAACTGAAAGACGATAAGCAGATCGACCTATTGGTGCAGGCGACCGAAAGCTGGGTGAAAACACCGATGCGCCAGACCCCGTTCCCCGGCATTGTGCCGGACGAGAGCGATCGCGCGGCAGAAACCCGGTCAACGCTGACCTCTTCCGGTGCGATGGCGGCGGTGATTGGCTTCCAGTCGCCGTATAACGACCAGCGCAGCGTGATTGCGCTGTTGGCAGATAGCCCACGCGGTTATGAAATGCTTAACGATGCGGTGAACGATAGCGGCAAACGCGCCACCATGTTCGGTTCGGTCGCGGTGATCCGCGAGTCCGGTATCAACAGCCTACGTGTTGGCGACGTTTATTACGTAGGTCATCTGCCGTGGTTCGAGCGCGTGTGGTATGCGCTGGCAAACCATCCGATTCTGCTGGCGGTGCTGGCGGCTATCAGTGTGATATTGCTGGCATGGGTACTGTGGCGTCTGCTGCGAATTATTAGTCGTCGTCGTCTTAACCCGGATAACGAGTAATTGAAGATGAATGTGTTGCGTAGTGGAATCGTGACGATGCTGCTGCTGGCTGCCTTTAGTGTTCAGGCAGCCTGTACCTGGCCTGCCTGGGAGCAGTTTAAAAAGGATTACATCAGTCAGGAAGGGCGCGTCATCGACCCCAGCGACGCGCGCAAAATCACCACCTCCGAAGGGCAAAGTTACGGTATGTTCTTTGCCCTGGCGGCTAACGATCGCAAGGCGTTCGATCTGCTGCTGGCATGGACGCGCGATAACCTTGCCGAGGGAGATTTAACCCAACATCTCCCGGCCTGGCTGTGGGGGAAAAAGGACGACGAAACCTGGGCGGTTATCGACCCTAACTCCGCGTCTGATGCCGATATCTGGATTGCCTGGTCGCTGCTGGAAGCCGGGCGGCTGTGGAAAAATCCCGATTACACGCGCACGGGTAAGGCGCTGTTGACGCGCATTGCCAGTGAGGAAGTGGTGAAGGTGCCGGGGCTGGGTTCTATGCTGCTGCCGGGTAAAGTCGGTTTTGCCGAAGAGAGCGTCTGGCGCTTCAACCCCAGCTACCTGCCGCCGCAGCTTGCGAGCTATTTCACCCGTTTTGGCGCGCCGTGGACGACGCTCCGTGAAACCAACCTGCGTCTGCTGCTGGAGACCGCGCCTAAAGGATTTTCCCCGAACTGGGTGAAATACCAGAAAAAGGGCGGCTGGCAGCTGTCGCAGGATGCATCCCTGATCGGCAGCTACGATGCGATTCGCGTCTATCTGTGGGTAGGGATGATGAACGATAACGATCCGCAGAAAGCCCGGCTACTGGCGCGTTTCAAGCCCATGGCGACCACCACAATCAAACAAGGTTTGCCGCCGGAGAAAGTGGACGTCGCGACCGGGAAACGCACCGGAGATGGGCCGGTAGGGTTTTCTGCCTCCCTCCTTCCGTTTTTACAAAACCGGGACGCGCAAGCGGTGCAACGCCAGCACGTCGCCGATCGTTTTCCCGATAACAATGCTTATTACAGCTACGTTCTGACCCTCTTTGGACAAGGGTGGGATCAGCATCGTTTTCGTTTCACCGTGCAAGGTGAATTACTACCGGACTGGGGCCAGGAATGCGCACGTTCACACTGAATCTACTCACCTTATCGCTTGGCCTGGCGCTAATGCCCCTGGCCCAGGCCGCCAACTCCCCGCAGCAGAGACAGCTGCTGGAACAGGTCCGTCTGGGGGAATCCACCCAGCGTGAGGATTTAGTGCGCCAGTCGCTCTATCGCCTTGAGCTGATCGACCCCAACAACCCGGACGTGATTGCCGCGCGCTTCCGCTACCTGTTACGACAGGGCGATACGGCGGGCGCGCAAAAAGAGCTGGATCGCCTGAAAGGAATGGCGCCCGATTCCAGTGCCTATCAGTCCTCCCGTACTACCATGCTGCTCTCCACGCCGGATGGTCGCCAGGCCCTCCAGCAGGCTCGCCTGCTTGCCACCACCGGGCACACCCAGGAAGCCATTGCCGCGTATGACAAACTGTTTGACGGTAAGCCGCCCAGTGGCGACATCGCGACGGAGTACTGGAACGTGGTGGCGAAAGAGCCAGCCCGCCGCAACCTGGCCATTAATCAGCTTAAGAAAATAAACGCCAGCAGTCC
Source organism: Enterobacter hormaechei (assembly GCA_042434945.1). GTDB lineage: Bacteria > Pseudomonadota > Gammaproteobacteria > Enterobacterales > Enterobacteriaceae > Escherichia > Escherichia hormaechei_A. The sequence goes on along the minus strand of CP170191.1, from coordinate 3,990,457 downwards.
GGGCAACGTCCCGCTACAGTCCTCGCTGGCACAGCTTTTGTTCCAGAGCGGACGGCGTGATGAAGGGTTTGCGGTGTTACAGGAGATGGCCAAATCGAACAATGGCCGCAGTCAGGCGTCGGACATGTGGTACCAGCAGATCAAAGATCAACCGGCCAGCAGCGCCAGCGTTACCGCGCTGCAACAATACCTGAGCGTGTTCAGCGATGGCGATAACGTGACGGCGGCGCGCGCCCAGCTTGAAGCGCAGCAAAAACAGCTCGCCGATCCGGCGTTCCGCGCCAAAGCCGAAGGGTTAGCCGCAGTGGATGCCGGGCAGGGCAGTAAAGCGGTAACGGAGTTGCAAAAAGCAGTCAGCGCCAACCACGCCGACAGTGAAGCCGTAGGCGCGCTGGGGCAGGCCTATTCTCAGAAAGGCGATCGCGCGCGTGCGGTTGCGCAGTTTGAAAAGGCGATCGCCCTCGATCCGCAGAGCGATAACCGGGGCAAATGGGACAGCCTGCTGAAGGTCAACCGATACTGGCTGCTGATCCAGCAGGGGGATAACGCCCTGAAAGCCAACAATACGGCCCAGGCCGAACGCTATTACCAGCAGGCGCGCAATATCGACAATACCGACAGCTACGCGGTTCTGGGCCTCGGTGATGCGGCGGCGGCGCGCAAAGATAACGACGCGGCCGAGCGCTATTACCGCCAGGCGTTGCGGATGGACAGCGGCAACAGCAACGCGGTACGCGGTCTCGCCAATATTTATCGCGCGCAGTCTCCGGAGAAGGCGACGCAGTTTATTCAGTCGCTCTCTGCCAGTCAGCGCCGCAGCATTGATGATATTGAACGTAGCCTGACGAACGAGCAGTTGTCAGCCCAGGCCGAACAGCTGGAAAGCGAGGGGAAATATGCGCAGGCCGCAGAAATTCAGCGCCGACGCCTTGCGCTTTCCCCGGGCGACGTGTGGATCACCTACCGACTGTCACGCGATCTGTATAGCGCGGGTCAACGCAGCCAGGCGGATAACCTGATGCGTCAGCTGGCAAGCCAGAAACCGGGCGATCCGGATCAGGTTTACGCCAGCGGGCTGTACCTGTCCGGTAACGATCAGGACCGGGCGGCGCTGGCGCATCTGAACACGCTGCCGCGCGACAAGTGGAACGGCAACATTCAGGCGCTGGCGGACCGCCTGCAAAGTAACCAGGTGCTGGAAACCGCCAACCGCCTGCGCGACAGTGGAAAAGAGCAGGAGGCGGAAACGTTGCTTCGCCAGCAGCCTCCGTCCACCCGTATCGACCTGACGCTGGCGGACTGGGCTGAACAGCGTGGCGATCATGAGGCCGCGAAAACCGCCTACAACACCGTCCTGCAACGCGAACCGCAGAACGAAGACGCGATCCTCGGCCTGACCGAGGTCTATCTTGCCCAGGACAACAAGGACGCGGCGCGCGCGGCGCTGGCGAAACTGCCCGCGGCACAGAACGGCGAACCGCTCTCCATCAATATGCAGCGCCGGCTTGCCATGGCGCAGGCTGGCCTGGGTGATCATGCCGCGGCAGAAAAGACCTTCAACGCCATTCTTCCGCAGGCCAAATCGCAGCCGCCTTCGATGGAAAGTGCGCTGGTGATGCGCGATGCCGCCCGTTTCCAGGCACAAAATGGTCAGCCTCAGCAGGCGCTGGACACCTGGAAAGATGCGATGGTCTCATCGGGCATCACAACGACCCGTCCGACCGATAACGACAGCTTTACGCGGCTCACGCGTAACGATGAGAAAGATGACTGGCTGAAGCGCGGCGTGCGCAGCGATGCAGGCGATCTTTATCGTCAGCAGGATCTGAACGTCACGCTGCAACACGACTACTGGGGGTCCAGCGGCACGGGAGGCTATTCCGACCTGAAAGCGCACACCACCATGCTCCAGGTTGATGCGCCGCTGTCGGACGGACGTATGTTCTTCCGTAGCGATCTGGTCAATATGAACGCCGGTTCCTTTGCCACCGATAACGGAACCTACGATCCGACATGGGGTACCTGCGCCGAAACGCCATGTCGCGGTAGCACAAACCAGTCGGCCAACGGCGCCAGCGTGGCCGTCGGCTGGCAGAACAAAACCTGGGCGTGGGATATCGGTACAACGCCGATGGGCTTCGACGTGGTCGATGTGGTGGGTAGCCTGAGCTACAGCAACGATTTAGGGCCGATTGGCTACACCCTGAACGCCCATCGCCGTCCGATTTCCAGCTCGGTGCTGGCCTTCGCCGGGCAAAAAGATCCCAATACCGACACCACCTGGGGCGGCGTGCGTGCCACAGGTGGCGGCGTGAGCATTAGCTACGACAAAGGCGAAGCTAACGGGATCTGGTCAAGCCTGAGTGCCGACAGCCTCACCGGGAAGAATGTCGAAGATAACTGGCGCGTCCGCTGGATGACCGGCTATTACTACAAGCTCATCAATCAGAACAACGAACGCCTGACGGTGGGCGTGTCCAACATGCTCTGGCATTACGATAAGGATTTAAGTGGCTATTCGCTGGGCCAGGGCGGTTACTACAGTCCCCAGGAGTATGTGTCGTTCGCCTTACCGGTGAACTGGCGTAAACGCACAGAGAACTGGTCATGGGAGCTGGGCGGCTCCGTCTCCTGGTCTCATTCAAAAACAAAAGATGTGATGCGTTATCCGTTACAGGGGCTGATCCCGGACAATGAGCCAGGCCGTTATACCGATAAAGGTGTGATGGAAACCGGAAGTAGCTCGTCAGGGACGGGTTATACCGCAAGGGCGATTGTTGAACGCCGCGTGACGTCCAACTGGTTTGTCGGACTGGGCGTCGATATTCAGGAAGCAAAAGACTATACCCCGAGCCATGCGCTGCTCTACGTTCGGTATTCTGCCGCGGGCTGGCAGGGTGATATGGACTTACCACCGGAACCGCTGGTGCCTTATGCAGACTGGTGATCGGATTTTTTCTTAATCTAATTGTAAGTCTCTCTTAAAAGTGCAGCTATCGGGTATACTCGGGCGCACCAGGTTTACACCCTGGTGCGCCCTGCGCTTCGAGTTTTGTGGAGAGTCATTTTGCGTGTCAGCCGTTCCTTAACGATCAAACAGATGGCGATGGTGTCTGCCGTCACAATGCTGTTTGTCTTCATCTTCTGCGTCATTTTGCTGTTTCACTCCGTACAGCAGAATCGCTATAACACGGCTACGCAACTGGAAAGCATTGCTCGCTCTGTCCGCGAAACCTTATCTTCAGCTATTTTGAAAGGCGATATTCCCGAAGCGGAAGCTATTCTTGCCAGCATTAAACCGGCAGGCGTGGTCAGCCGTGCCGATGTAGTGCTGCCTAACCAGTTCCAGGCGCTGCGTAAAAGTTTTATTCCAGAGCGCCCGGTGCCGGTAATGGTTACTCGCCTGTTTGAGCTACCGGTTCAAATCTCGCTGGGCGTTTACTCGCTCGAAACGTCGGCAAACCCGCAGCCAATTGCCTATCTGGTACTACAGGCGGATTCCTTCCGTATGTATAAGTTCGTGATGAGCACCCTCTCAACGTTAGTGACCCATTTACTTACTTTTGTCGCTTATCCTGACCGTCGCCATCAGCTGGTGCATTAACCGCCTGATTTTGCATCCGTTACGCAATATTGCTCGCGAACTTAAACGCCATCCAGCCAAGGAGCTTGTTGGTCACCAACTGGCATTACCGCGTCTGCATCAGGACGATGAAATCGGTATGTTGGTGCGCAGTTACAACCTCAACCAGCAATTGCTGCAGCGCCATTATGAAGAACAGAACGAAAATGCGATGCGCTTCCCGGTGTCGGATTTGCCGAACAAAGCCTTGCTGATGGAGATGCTGGAGCAGGTTGTCGCGCGTAAACAAACCACCGCGCTGATGATCATCACCTGTGAAACCCTGCGTGATACTGCGGGCGTGCTGAAAGAGGCGCAACGAGAAATTCTGCTGCTGACGCTGGTGGAAAAACTCAAATCGGTACTGTCGCCACCTATGATCCTCGCGCAGATTAGCGGTTATGACTTTGCTGTCATTGCCAACGGTGTACAGGAACCGTGGCACGCAATCACCTTAGGTCAGCAAGTGCTCACTATCATGAGCGAGCGCCTGCCGATTGAACGTATTCCACTCCGGTCCGCACTGTAGCATTGGCGTGGCGATGTTCTACGGCGATCTCACCGCCGAACAGCTTTACAGTCGCGCTATTTCTGCGGCATTTACCGCTCGCCATAAAGGCAAGAATCAGATTCAGTTCTTTGATCCGCAGCAGATGGAAGCCGCCCAGAAGCGGTTGACGGAAGAGAGCGATATCCTTAATGCACTGGAAAATCATCAGTTTGCTATTTGGTTACAGCCACAGGTCGAGATGACCAGCGGAAAAACTGGTCAGTGCGGAAGTGTTACTGCGTATCCAGCAACCGGATGGCAGTTGGGACCTGCCGGATGGCTTAATCGATCGCATTGAGTGCTGTGGGCTGATGGTTACCGTCGGTCACTGGGTGCTGGAAGAGTCCTGTCGATTGCTTGCAGCCTGGCAAGAGCGCCGGCATTATGCTGCCCTTGTCGGTAAACCTCTCTGCGCTGCAACTGATGCACCCAAATATGGTGGCGGATATGCTGGAACTGTTAACCCGCTATCGCATTCAGCCGGGAACACTGATTCTGGAAGTGACAGAAAGCCGACGTATTGACGACCCTCATGCTGCGGTGGCAATCCTCCGTCCGCTGCGCAATGCCGGAGTTCGGGTGGCGCTGGATGATTTCGGCATGGGCTACGCAGGGCTGCGTCAGCTGCAGCATATGAAATCGTTGCCAATCGACGTACTGAAAATCGACAAAATGTTTGTTGAAGGCTTGCCGGAGATAGCAGCATGATTGCTGCAATTATCATGCTGGCGCAGAGCCTGAACTTACAAATGATTGCCGAAGGCGTGGAGACTGAAGCACAACGCGACTGGCTGGCAAAAGCGGGCGTTGGTATTGCCCAGGGCTTCCTTTTTGCTCGCCCACTCCCTATTGAAATCTTCGAAGAGAGTTACCTGGAAGAAAAGTAGCTACCCCAAACTGATTACAAAACTTTAAAAAGTTGCTGGTTTGTGCGAGCCAGCTCAAACTTTTTAACCTTTTTGTTTCAATTATGATCCAGGTACATTTCTGTGATGTTGTCTGGGTGTTATTTTAAGGCCGCAGGTACCCCATAACCTTACAAGACCTGTGGTTTTACTAAAGGACACCCTATGAAAACCTCTCTGTTTAAAAGCCTTTACTTTCAGGTCCTGACAGCGATAGCCATTGGTATTCTCCTTGGCCATTTCTATCCTGAAATAGGCGAGCAAATGAAACCGCTTGGCGACGGCTTCGTTAAGCTCATTAAGATGATCATCGCTCCTGTCATCTTTTGTACCGTCGTAACGGGCATTGCGGGCATGGAAAGCATGAAGGCGGTCGGTCGTACCGGCGCAGTCGCACTGCTTTACTTTGAAATTGTCAGTACCATCGCGCTGATTATTGGTCTTATCATCGTTAACGTCGTGCAGCCTGGTGCCGGAATGAACGTCGATCCGGCAACGCTTGATGCGAAAGCGGTAGCGGTTTACGCCGATCAGGCGAAAGACCAGGGCATTGTCGCCTTCATTATGGATGTCATCCCGGCGAGCGTCATTGGCGCATTTGCCAGCGGTAACATTCTGCAGGTGCTGCTGTTTGCCGTACTGTTTGGTTTTGCGCTCCACCGTCTGGGCAGCAAAGGCCAACTGATTTTTAACGTCATCGAAAGTTTCTCGCAGGTCATCTTCGGCATCATCAATATGATCATGCGTCTGGCACCTATTGGTGCGTTCGGGGCAATGGCGTTTACCATCGGTAAATACGGCGTCGGCACACTGGTGCAACTGGGGCAGCTGATTATCTGTTTCTACATTACCTGTATCCTGTTTGTGGTGCTGGTATTGGGTTCAATCGCTAAAGCGACTGGTTTCAGTATCTTCAAATTTATCCGCTACATCCGTGAAGAACTGCTGATTGTACTGGGGACTTCATCTTCCGAGTCGGCGCTGCCGCGTATGCTCGACAAGATGGAGAAACTCGGCTGCCGTAAATCGGTGGTGGGGCTGGTCATCCCGACAGGCTACTCGTTTAACCTTGATGGCACATCGATATACCTGACAATGGCGGCGGTGTTTATCGCCCAGGCCACTAACAGTCAGATGGATATCGTCCACCAAATCACGCTGTTAATCGTGTTGCTGCTTTCTTCTAAAGGGGCGGCAGGGGTAACGGGTAGTGGCTTTATCGTGCTGGCGGCGACGCTCTCTGCGGTGGGCCATTTGCCGGTAGCGGGTCTGGCGCTGATCCTCGGTATCGACCGCTTTATGTCAGAAGCTCGTGCGCTGACTAACCTGGTCGGTAACGGCGTAGCGACCATTGTCGTTGCTAAGTGGGTGAAAGAACTGGACCACAAAAAACTGGACGATGTGCTGAATAATCGTGCGCCGGATGGCAAAACGCACGAATTATCCTCTTAATCTCATCACTTATGCCCGCACTCCCTTCCCCGAGTGCGGGTGTTTGCGCATAATTGACCCCTGTGCCTGAACTTACCACCTGGGTGAGTTCAGGTTTATTTCACTTCTTCCGTGACATTTTCATGTTCTTGCGGTCTAACACGAAGTGTTTTTAACGTCATTTAGACTGACCGACAACGGGCAGTTTTTTTATTACCAGGATAGTTGATCAGGGGTTCACATGCAGGGCACAAAAATTCGACTTTTAGCGGGCGGTTTGCTGATGATGGCCACTGCTGGCTATGTGCAGGCAGATGCGCTCCAGCCTGATCCAGCATGGCAACAGGGGACGCTTTCCAACGGTTTACAGTGGCAAGTGCTGACCACCCCCCAGCGTCCCAGCGATCGTGTTGAAATTCGCCTGCTGGTTAATACCGGTTCGCTCGCCGAAAGTACACAACAGAGCGGTTACAGTCACGCCATCCCTCGTATTGCGCTAACGCAAAGCGGTGGCCTTGACGCAGCACAGGCGCGTTCATTGTGGCAGCAGGGGATCGACCCTAAACGCCCGATGCCGCCGGTAATTGTCTCTTATGACACCACGCTGTTTAATCTGAGTTTGCCCAATAACCGTAACGATTTGCTGAAAGAAGCGCTCTCTTATCTGGCAAATGCCACTGGCAAATTGACCATCACACCAGAAACCATCAACCACGCGCTGCAAAGTCAGGACATGGTGGCAACCTGGCCTGCCGATACTAAAGAGGGCTGGTGGCGCTATCGTCTGAAAGGGTCAACCTTGTTAGGTCACGATCCTGCCGATCCGCTGAAACAACCCGTTGAAGCGGAAAAAATTAAAGATTTCTATCAGAAATGGTACACCCCGGATGCAATGACGCTACTGGTGGTGGGAAACGTGGATGCGCGCTCGGTTGTCGACCAAATAAACAAAACGTTTGGCGAACTGAAAGGCAAACGTGAAACGCCAGCTCCGGTGCCGACGCTTTCTCCGCTGCGTGCGGAAGCGGTGAGTATTATGACTGACGCGGTGCGTCAGGACCGGTTATCTATCATGTGGGATACGCCGTGGCAGCCGATTCGTGAATCAGCCGCACTGCTGCGCTACTGGCGTGCGGACCTGGCCCGCGAGGCGCTGTTCTGGCATGTTCAGCAAGCGTTAAGCGCCAGTAACAGCAAAGACATCGGTCTTGGATTTGACTGCCGTGTGCTGTATCTGCGTGCGCAGTGTGCCATCAACATCGAATCACCAAACGACAAGCTGAACAGCAACCTTAATCTGGTGGCGCGTGAACTGGCGAAGGTTCGCGATAAAGGTCTGCCGGAAGAAGAGTTCAATGCGTTAGTGGCGCAAAAGAAACTGGAGCTGCAGAAACTGTTTGCCGCCTATGCACGAGCTGATACCGATATTCTGATGGGTCAGCGGATGCGTTCGTTGCAAAATCAGGTTGTCGATATCGCGCCGGAGCAATATCAGAAACTGCGGCAGGATTTCCTTAATAGCCTGACGGTAGAGATGTTAAATCAGGATCTGCGTCAACAGTTGTCGAATGATATGGCGTTAATACTGCTGCAGCCGAAAGGCGAGCCGGAATTTAACATGAAAGCGTTGCAGGCGGTCTGGGATCAAATCATGGCCCCATCTACCGCCGCTGCGACCACCTCTGTCGCCACGGATGACGTACATCCTGAAGTGACGGATATTCCACCTGCACAGTAATGCCTGATGGTGATGAGTTAGCACAACCATCAGGTATTTATGGATGAGCTGGATAGAGGGGTAACACTTTATCCAGCCTTTTGCATATGCTGCGTTTACGCTGGCATCGCCTCACGCGGGATAATCGCGCCGCGATACTGAATAACGGTACTTGCGGTCAGGTGCCCACGTTTCGCCGCGTCTTCCGCGCTGCCGCCTGTCAGACGTACCGCCAGATAACCGGCACTGAAAGAGTCGCCAGCTGCGGTGGTATCGATCACTTTTTCTTTCGGCAGTTTCACCGCCGGAACATCCACTAACCCTTCGCCAGCAATGGACACCAGGCAAGAATCCGCCCCGCGTTTCACCACCACTTCTTTCACGCCCGCGTTATGGGTGCGCGCAATGACGTCTTCCACCGGCTGTTGACCCCACAGCGCGTCTTCGTCGTCCAGCGTCAGGAAGGCGATATCCGTGCATTCCAGCATTTGTTGGTACACCTGCTGTGTCTCTTCTTTGCTGGCCCACAGGCGCGGACGATAGTTATTGTCGAAAATCACTTTTCCGCCGTTGGCGCGGCATTCGCGCAGCAGGGAAAGCAGCTTTTCGCGGCTGGTCGGGCTTAAGATCGCCAGGCTAATCCCGCTCAGGTAGAGATAATCGAAATTCGCCAGCTCTTCGCAAATCGCCGCAGACTGCTCACTCTCCAGCCAGAATTTGGCGGCGGCTTCGTTCCGCCAGTAGTAGAACGTACGCTCGCCGGTGCTGTCGGTTTCAATGTAGTAAAGGCCCGGCAGACGGTTTTCCATCCGTTGGGTCAGAGAAGTATCAACGTTCTCGCCGTGCCAGGCGTCCAGCATCTGCTGGCTAAAACTGTCCGTTCCCAGCGCCGTTACGTAATGAACGGTTAATGCCGCAGGATCGACCTGACGGGCGATATAGACGGAAGTGTTCAGGGTATCGCCGCCGAAACCGCGCTTAACGTCCGCGCCTTTCTCGGAAAGCTCAATCATGCATTCGCCAATCACGGCAATATTTTTGGACATAGTCGTGAACCTGATCTGTAAAAAATTAGCGTTAGTTTGCGCTGTGGTGGTTTGCTGGTCAACCATATTAAAACAGTGTTCCATTATTTTTTTGAGCCAGAACGTATTCCGGCATATTTCTGTCATCTTAATTTCATTTTCCCGGTGAATTGAACATAAAGTTCTCACCTGGCGGGCCGATAACTCAGTGACGAGTCCAGAAAGGCTATCCCATACAACAGGACATCCGAAATGAAGTCAGAGCAGGTTATCCAGCGGCTGAGCACTACGCCTGAGGCAAGTATTGAGAACTTGCAGGAGCATCGCTACTGGCTGCAATGTGAGCGAGCGTACACCTATCAGCCCATCTACCGTACCGACGGTCGGTTAATGGCGATTGAGGTGTTAACGGTCGTCACTCATCCATCGAATCCTTCACAGCGTATTGCACCGGACCGCTATTTTGCGGAGGTTGCCGTGCGTCAGCGTATCGACGTGCTGGAAGAGCAGCTGAGAATGCTGGCGACGAAGCAGGCGTTCTTCGAGCAGCACGGTATTCTGGCGTCGGTGAACGTGGATGGCCCAACCCTGATGGCGTTACGTCAGAACGCGACATTGCAGGCGCTGATTGCCACCTTGCCGTGGATGCGCTTCGAGCTGGTGGAACATGTTCAGCTGCCGCAGGACTCCTCGTTTGCCTCGATGTGTGAGTTTGGCCCGCTGTGGCTGGATGATTTCGGTACCGGTATGGCCAACTTCTCCGCCCTGAGCGAAGTGCGTTATGACTACATCAAAGTGGCCCGCGATCTGTTTATCATGCTGCGCCAGACGCCGGAGGGACGGAACCTGTTTACGATGCTCCTGCAACTGATGAACCGCTATTGCCAGGGCGTCATTGTGGAAGGCGTAGAGACGCTGGAGGAGTGGCGCGACGTGCAAAATTCCCCGGCAGCGGCGGCACAGGGTTATTTCCTCTCTCGTCCTGTCCCCATGGATACCCTGGAAAAGGTGATAACTACCCTCTGATCTGCCCGCTTCCCTTTGTCTGAACTATAGTTTTAGAGGCAAGTTCATCAGGAAAGGGGACAACAATGACAAAAACAACCAGGGTGATTTCCTGGACAGCAGGGATTTTCTTGTTGCTGATCGTGGTCTTAATCATCATTATCGCCACGTTTGACTGGAATCGACTCAAACCGACAATCAACCAGAAAGTCTCTGCGGAGTTGAATCGTCCGTTCGCTATCCGTGGCGATCTGGGCGTGGTGTGGGAGCGGCAAAAACAAGAAACTGGCTGGCGCAGCTGGGTGCCGTGGCCCATGTACCACGCGGAAGACATCATTCTTGGCAATCCACCGGATATTCCCGAAGTCACGATGGTGCATTTGCCACGCGTAGAGGCAACGCTGGCCCCGCTGGCGCTGCTGACCAAAACGGTCTGGCTGCCGTGGATCAAGCTCGAAAGCCCGGACGCGCGCCTGATTCGCCTCTCTGAAAAGAACAATAACTGGACGTTTAATCTTGCCAACGATGATAACAAAGACGCGAATGCAAAGCCGTCGGCATGGTCGTTTCGGCTGGATAATATTCTTTTCGATCAAGGGCGGATCGCCATTGATGACAAAGTAAGCAAAGCGGATCTGGAGATTTTTGTTGATCCCTTAGGCAAGCCGCTGCCGTTCAGCGAAGTTACTGGATCGAAAGGTAAAGCGGATAAAGAAAAGGTGGGCGATTACGTTTTTGGCCTGAAGGCGCAGGGACGATATAACGGTGAACCGCTCACGGGTACGGGAAAAATAGGCGGTATGCTGGCGCTGCGTGGCGAAGGGACGCCGTTTCCGGTACAGGCTGATTTCCGCTCTGGTAACACCCGTGTTGCTTTTGATGGCGTCGTGAATGACCCAATGAAGATGGGCGGTGTCGATTTACGGCTTAAATTTTCTGGCGATTCACTGGGTGATCTCTATGAACTGACGGGCGTTCTGCTGCCCGATACCCCGCCGTTTGAAACGGATGGTCGGCTGGTAGCGAAAATCGACACTGAAAAATCGTCGGTCTTTGATTATCGCGGTTTTAATGGGCGAATTGGTGATAGCGATATCCACGGTTCTCTGGTCTACACCACCGGAAAGCCACGACCAAAACTGGAAGGTGATGTCGAGTCGCGGCAATTGCGGCTGGCGGACCTGGGACCGTTGATTGGCGTTGATTCCGGGAAAGGGGCAGAAAAGTCGAAACGGTCTGAACAGAAGAAGGGCGAAAAAAGCGTTCAGCCTGCGGGCAAAGTGCTGCCTTATGACCGCTTCGAAACCGATAAATGGGACGTTATGGATGCCGATGTTCGCTTCAAAGGGCGGCGCATTGAGCATGGCAGTAGCCTGCCGATTAGCGATCTTTCTACTCATATCATCCTCAAAAATGCTGACCTGCGCCTGCAACCGCTGAAATTTGGCATGGCGGGCGGCAGCATTGCGGCGAATATTCATCTGGAAGGCGATAAAAAGCCGATGCAGGGGCGGGCAGATATTCAGGCTCGTCGACTGAAACTGAAAGAACTGATGCCCGATGTGGAACTGATGCAGAAGACGCTGGGGGAAATGAACGGTGACGCGGAACTACGCGGTAGCGGTAACTCGGTGGCGGCACTTTTAGGCAACAGTAACGGCAACCTGAAACTGTTGATGAATGACGGGCTGGTGAGCCGCAACCTGATGGAGATTGTTGGGCTGAATGTCGGCAACTACATTGTCGGTGCGATATTTGGTGATGATGAGGTGCGGGTGAACTGCGCGGCGGCGAATCTGAATATTGCCAACGGCGTGGCGCGCCCGCAGATTTTTGCTTTCGATACTGAGAACGCGTTGATTAATGTTACCGGCACGGCAAGTTTTGCTTCGGAACAGCTGGATTTGACTATTGATCCGGAGAGTAAAGGAATTCGGATTATCACACTGCGTTCGCCGCTGTATGTGCGGGGGACGTTTAAAAATCCGCAGGCTGGGGTGAAAGCCGGACCGCTGATTGCCCGTGGTGCTGTTGCTGCGGCACTGGCAACGCTGGTAACACCGGCGGCGGCGTTACTGGCACTGATCTCACCTTCCGAAGGGGAGGCTAATCAGTGTCGGACGATTTTGTCGCAGATGAAGAAGTAGTCCCGTTTCTCCCTCTCCCTGTGGGGAGAGGGGGCTCCAGTAATTTGAAAGCAAAAGCTATAACGTTGCCTCAGAATAACTGAGGGCTTTCAGCGATGCCTCGGTCCGGCTGTAAATCGCTGAGGCGTTTCCTGTAGGCCGGGGCGAGGCGCAGGGATGCGCCGAGAGGGCGGGCTTTACAGGGATGTTACCTCCGCCCGTCCCCGATAAGCCGGAAGGAATAAGCCGAAGGCACCGCGAAGCGGCGATTTTCCGCCGGAAGCCCGGGTCGCCAGGGTGGTGGCGACTGAGCCACCCTGGCACGTTCACCGCTCATGTCGTGACAGAGTAGCAAGGAACATAACGTGAACGGAATGACCACCAGAGCCGTATGTTCCCCCTCACCCCAGCCCTCTCCCTCAAGGGAGAGGGGGCCGTCTGTGCAGGCATTATTTTGTGGGGAGCCCTCAGCCCTGTGGGTGAGGGCTGAATCGTAGGCCGGGTAAGGCGTAGCCGCCACCCGGCATTCACTTACAGCGCCTGATGCTTCGTCTCGTGCGTCAGCAGCAGCGCAATCAGCGTCAGCGCTGCCATTGCCGCCAGATAGACACCCACATAGAACAGGCCATAGTTCGCCTGAAGCCATGTGGCGATATACGGAGCCACCGAGGCGCCCAGAATCGACGAAACGTTATAGGAGAACGACGCGCCGGTGTAACGCACTTCAGTCGGGAACAGCTCCGGCAGCAGCGCGCCCATTGGGCCAAAAGTCAGCCCCATCAGGCTCAGGCCAATCAGCAGATACGCCATCACCAGCGCAGGGCTACCTGAACCCAGCAGCGGCGGGAAGACAAACAGCGCGAACAGAATAATCAGCGAGGTGATGACGATCATGCTTGAACGACGGCCAAATTTATCCGCCAGCAGGCCCGCGATGGGCACCATCACGCCAAAACCAATAACTGCCATCATCAACATCCACAACACTTCGTTACGCGGCAGGCCAAGCCCAACTGGCGCGGCGGCGGTACTAAAGGTCATAGAGTAGACCGTCATGATGTAAAACAGCGTATAGGTTGCCAGCATAATGAACGTACCCAGTACGGTTACGCGAACATGTTTGGTCAGCAGCGTACCCAGCGGGATCTTCACCTGTTTTTTCGCTTTAGCGACTTTCTCAAACACCGGCGACTCATGCAGCGACACGCGAACATACAGGCCGATAATGACCAGCACCGCCGAGAAGATAAATGGCACACGCCAGCCCCAGCTCATAAACTGCTCGTCGGTCAGTAGCCAGGAAAGCAGCAAGAAAGTGCCATTGGCAAAGAAGAAGCCAATCGGTGCGCCCAGCTGCGGAAAGGAGCCATACAGTGCACGTTTGCGCGGTGGGGCGTTTTCAGTCGCCAGCAGCGCCGCGCCGCCCCATTCACCGCCTAAGCCCAGACCCTGACCAAATCGAGCCAGCGCCAGCAGCAGCGGGGCGAAAATACCAATCGTGGCATAGCCCGGCAGCAGACCAATCACCACGGTCGAAATCCCCATCGTTAGCAACGAGGCGACCAGCGTCGCTTTACGCCCAACGCGATCGCCAAAATGACCAAAAACGGCAGAGCCAATGGGGCGCGCGACGAAGGCGATGGCGAAGGTGGCGAGCGACTGTAGCGTTGCTGCCGTAGGATCGCCCTGCGGGAAGAAGATATGCGGAAACACAATAACGGCCGCAGTGGCGTAAATGTAAAAGTCGAAGAACTCAATGGCTGTGCCAATGAGAGAGGCGACAAGGACTTTATTACGCGAGTTGATCGGCGTGTATTCTTGCTCGTGGTCGAGTGTTGTGGCTGTTGCTTGCATAATCTTTTCTTATTTTTTGGCTAACGAATAGCCATATTACGCACAGCAAAAGTGATATTTCAATGTGTAACAAAGGCGTGGTGTGGTCATAAAAGCAACAAAAAGCGGATAATTTTCAGACCAGCGAAAACACTTCTATGAAATGCTTCACACTTTTTAAATATCAGTCATTAAAACTGGTTTTGCGTTAAATAAAAGTTACGGCCTGGATTTATATGCTGAAATGGCGAATCGGGCTGAAATATCAGCCCGACATGATATCAGCGGTGGGTTTTACCCGGCATGCGCGGGTCATCTTTATACTCTGCCGTGGCGATCCACGCGGCGCAGAACAGCGTCAGGCGAGCGAAGAAATAGAAGAAAGCCATCAGCCCCAGCACCGAACCAAAGGCCGCGCCGGAGGGAGACTTCACCAGGGACGGCAGCGTATAGGTCATCACAATCTTGATCACCTCAAAACCAATGGCGGCAATCAATGTCCCGCGCATCAGCGCCTTCTTGCGCGGACGATGGCGGGGCAAACGCCAGAAGATCCAGAAGAACAGAAGGTAGTTAGCAAAGATAGAAATGGCCAGCCCAATGCCGCGCCAGGCCGGTTTCAGCCATTCAATGTAATCCAGGTACAGCGCGGAGATAATCATCTGCTGCGCGGAACCGGCGACCGAGGTGATGGAGAGCGTAATGACCAGCGCCACCAGCAGCCCAATCAGAGAAATAAAGTCGCGCAAATACTTCACCCATATCTTCTCCTGATCCTGCGGTCTACGCTCCCAGACGTCACGCGACTGGGCGCGAATAGCCTCACGCAGGTTGCCCATCCAGTTCACCCCGGAATAGAGCGCAATCAGCAACCCGACGATACCCACGGTGGTACGCTGCTGCACGGCGGTGTTGATGGTGCTTTTGAGCGTTGCGGCGAGCGTCTGGTCGCTGACGTTGGTCAGGATCTTATTGAAGATGTCCTGCAACAGCGTCGGGTGAGACGCCAGCACAAAACCGGCGGCGGCAAATGACACCATCAGGATGGGGATCATCGACAGGAACGAGAAATAGGTAATCGCCGCGCCAAACTGATTTCCCATGCGGTCGTTAAAGCGCTCAGCGGCGCGTATCAGGTGAGCAATCGCGGGTATCTGCTGAATTTTTTCGGCTATGCCGGTCACGGTGCCCAGCGCTTTGCTGGCCGTTCCAGGCTCTTTCGGCGCTTCAGGCTCGTTATCCATCTTTTTGATGGGTTCATAATCTAAATGTTGAGTCGGTCGTTGCGGGTTATTTTCCGGCGTCACGCGCATTTTCCTTTTCGTTGAGCTGGATGTTACTGAATTATAGCTTGTGACTAGTCGACGTAACCTTTTGTGAGTTCGGTAAGCCACTCCATAAACACATGCACCCGGCGGGAGAGGTTACGGCGGTGGGGATAAATGAGGGAGACGGGCATCGGTTCAGCCCGGTATTGCGGCAGGATCTCAACGAGTTTTTTCGTGCGCAGGGCATCACGCACCCCGACGCGCGGAACCTGAATAATGCCAAGCCCGGCGATACAGGCGGCCTGATAGGTTTCAGTGCTGTTAACCGTCAATACGCCTCCCGTTTTTACCCACTGGGTCGCGCTGCCGTTGTAATACTCAAAACCCTGCGGACGCGTGCCCAGCGTGGCGGAGTAGTGGATGAGGGCATGCGAAGCCAAATCGTCCAGCGTCTCAGGGTAGCCGAATCGCGTCAGATAATCCGGGCTGGCGCAGTTAATCACCGAGAGTTTCCCAAGCGGGCGGGCGATAAGCCCGGAGTCCTTTAAGTTTCCCACGCGAACCACACAGTCAAATCCTTCGCGGATGACATCGACCAGACGATCGCTGCTACTCAGCTCCAGCTCAATGCCGGGAAACTGTTGTAAAAATGCAGGCAGTTTCGGAATGACTACATTTCGCGCAATGGCAACGGGCATATCCACACGTAGCCGACCGCTGATGGTTGAAGGGTCGTGCAGGAACATGCCGTCCAGTTCGTCCAGATTCATCAGCAGATCTTTAGCGCGCTCGTAATAAACCATGCCGTCCTGCGTCAGGCTGACGCGGCGGGTAGTACGGTGCAGCAGCTGCGTGCCGAGTGCGTTTTCCAGTGCCTGGATCTGTCGCGATACGCTCCCCTTCGGCAGGCTTAACGTCTCCGCCGCGCGGGAAAAACTTTCCAGTTCCGCGACCCGAAGGAAAAGCTGCATTGCGTGTATTTTATCCATAGGTGTTGGTCATTGTTGTTATGAATGAAACAGTGAAGCGCTGACGGCACTATTTATTGATTTTCTACCATCTAATAAGCTCTTTCTCAATCTTCATCACAGCCGAAACGAGGTGAATTATGAGTGAACGTATTGCTTTAGTGACGGGCGGTAGCCGCGGCCTGGGGAAAAATGCCGTTTTGAAGCTGGCCGCGGAAGGGACAGGCATCATCCTGACCTGGAACAACAGCCAGCAGGAGGCGCAGGAAGTTGTGCGCGAAATCGAGGGAACAGGTGGAAAAGCGGCAGCATTGCAGCTTAACGTCGGCGATACGGCAAGCTTTTCGCGCTTTGCTCAGCAGGTGAAGGATACCCTCAAACACGTCTGGCAACGTGACACCTTTGACTATTTAGTGAACAACGCAGGTACAGGGTTATACGCACCCTATACCGAGACGACCGAGGCGCAGTTTGATGATGTGCTGAACATTCACTTCAAAGGGCCGTTTTTCCTCACGCAACAGCTGCTGCCGCTCATAAAAGATGGAGGGCGGATCCTGAACGTCTCCAGCGGACTGGCCCGTTTTACTCAGCCCGGTTCAGGCACCTACGCGGCAATGAAAGGGGCGATGGAAGTGCTGACCCGCTATCAGGCAAAAGAGCTTGGTGCGCGCGGAATTTCCGTCAATATCATCGCGCCCGGCGCGATTGAAACCGACTTTGGGGGCGGACGCGTGCGGGATAATGCGGAGCTTAACCAGCTGCTGGCCTCGCAGACAGCGCTGGGACGCGTGGGCCTGCCCGATGATATTGGTGACGCCATTGCGGCGTTGCTCAGTGACAAACTGGGCTGGATGAATGCGCAACGTATTGAAGTTTCAGGCGGTATGTTCCTGTAATGTTCAGTCTTAAGGGGGAGGGAACCCTCTTAAGGAAATCCTTAAAACAGGTATGTCTAAATGCTGGAAGATATAAAGAGAGCTGGGTGATTTGTAACCTCTCCATTCATTGAGTTTTTTCTTAAAAAATGCCTCTGTAGAATCCCCCTTCGCTATTCTCAGAGGAGTAAAACGATGCGAGTAATCATGTTTGACAGGCAGTCATTATTTATTCATGGAGCGATGTACAGTTTGCAGAAGTTAATTCCGAAAATAGAGATGACAGGGGCTCGTCAGACTGATGAATTATGGGCGCAATTATCCGCGTCACCCTCTGCTATCGTCATGATAGATGGGTATTTAATTCGTGATAATGGTGTGGCTTTACTGGAAGAGATTATGGATCGTTTTCCAGCGTCGCGCGTGGTGTTGGTGTTAACGAAAAAAGAGCGACGTTGGGTTGAGCAAATGTTTCAGCGCAACGTGGTAGCGATAGTTCCCCGCAATGCGAATCCCGAACGCTTTTCCGCAGTGCTGGATTCCGTATCGCGTGGAATGGTCTGTTTTCCCGGCGAGTGGCTGAAGCAGCACTCCTCTCAGGATGAACTGGCAGTGTTAAGCGAGCGCCAGCGTGAGGTATTGAAGTTACTGGCGGCCGGAGAGTCCAATAAAGAGATTGGTCGTAATCTCAATATCAGTGCGGCAACGGTAAAAGCCCATCTTGAGACGCTTTTCCGGCGTCTTGATGTCAAAAACCGGACGCAGGCCGCGATGTACTACACCCGGGCGACGGCCTGAAGGATCTTCTCAGGCAGAGGGGACTCTTCCCCAAAACTGAAGAGGGTTAATATCAGGGCGTCATGCTGCTGTTGGGTTAATGGGCGTTTGTTCATTTCCCGCAGCAGCGCCTCACATAATTGAATATCATTAAAAAGCAAATTCTCCGCCTCAATCGGCGTGATGAGACTGTTAAATTTTTCCCACTGGCGAATCACGTGACCATAACCAATAACCCATATACCCTTTTCGTCACGGTATTTCTCCAGGGAAAGACCCTGTTGTTTTTTAATTAATGCGATTGCAGCAGAAGATATCTGCATTGCATAACCCGTCATAAGCGTTTCCTCTTAGTGGCGCGACTATAGAGGAAACGCCGCCGGGGAAATATCCGCCAAATGGCTGTTGATCAGGTTTAACTGAACGGGAATTCCTTTTTCAGTAAACCGAATAGCCAGTCGTTATGCCATCGCCCTGAAAGGAAATAACTCTCGCGCAACTCACCTTCCAGCTGAAAACCTGTTTTTTCCAGCAGTCGTCTTGAGGCGATATTTCCCGCCGTCACGGTGGCGGTGAGCCGACGGATATTACCCTGAGTCAGCGCGAAATCACACACAGCCCGCAGAGATTCAAAGCCGTAACCTTTCCCCTGCGCAGAGGGCGCAAAGAGAAAACCGACTTCAGCACAATCTGCTTCCCGGTGCACATAGCCGGTTACGCCCAGCGGCGTCTGGCTGGCCGTCTCACGCACCACAAGGCAGAGCCAGTGCGCGCTGCCCGGCGTCCACGGCAACAGACGAGACTCAAAGGCTTCCCGAATGTCCGCCTCGCTACGCGCAGGGGCGACAAAACGCATCACCTCAGGATTTTGCTGTAGCGACAGAAAAAAGGGCCAGTCTTGCTCTTGCAGCGGCGAGCAGGTGAGACGCGCGGTGGTTAAGGCGGGCATGACGATCCTCCGGAGGCATTGCAAATGATTATAAGGTTGTCACTTTATTTCAACAGAAAGTCAGGTATGTTTAACCTCATATAAATAAAAAGAAAAACGACTTTTAATGCCGCTTTAGCGGTACTCATTGTCTCAAGGAAAACAATGATGATTAGCTCATCGCATCATACCCGCGAACAGTTTGAACACTGTCTGGCAGCGATCCGTCAGGCGTCTGTTGAAATTTTACTTCTGTTGAATGTACATGTTTCTGAAGGAAAAGATCCACGCTGGTTTCTGGAGCAACTGGATAGTGCCCGCCTGGGGCTGGGCGGGTGGGGCGCCGTAGCCAGGAAGCTGAATCTGAATGATGCGGAAATGACGGCCTTTACGCTGCAATTACGCTTGCTTCAGCAGCGTGTTCCCCAGTATGAAAGCGGGCAGGATGTCAGCGAAAATCAGCTGATTGCGGCGATGCGCTTCGTCACCTCCCTTGAATATCTGCGTCTGCAACAGCCCCTCCTGACCTACGATACCGGGAGGGTGCCAGAGAAGGAGAGCCAGCTTCAGGCGCAGAAACAGGTGCGTGCCATTGAGCTGATGATTAAAGGGCTGATACAGCAGGCGTGGCCCGATCCGGTGCGGCTGAATAATCATCTTAAGACCTTGTTTAACGCTGAACGCGTGCGTCGCTGGCTGAAAAACGGTGAGATTAATGATGTTCTGAGCGGCATGTTGTTCAGCGAACTGGCCCAGCTGCTGGTGGATAAAAAAGAATTTAGCCGCTACTACGCGCCGCTGTTTAACGCTCCGGACATGCTGACGCTGCTGGTAGAGCCCCGCAAAACCCTGCAAACCTTCCTCGAAGATATTCGACAAATCCGCAACAGCATCACCGTGCAGCAGCCGTTAAGCGGGGCGCAAATCCAGCTGCTCGACTGCTATTACACGCAGATCACCCGCTCCGTTCAGCGCGCGTTTGAGGAAGGGCGGACACGCGTTAACCCGGCGGCGCTGATGGCGGTGGACGAAAGCGAGCTGCACGCGTTCTGGGAAAAGGCGCAAAAAATGGACCGCACCACAGGCGGCGATCTTTTTGAAGTGCGCGACAGTATAGAAAAACCGACTCAGCGCGCCGCGCGTACGCCAGAGCAGCGCGAACAGCTGATTTCCGGCGTGCTGTGGGGAGCGGTTGGCGTGATGGTTATCGCGATTGTCGTGGGGGGATTCTGGCTGGTGACCAGCAGTAAACCGCAGCCGGCTGTGGCCAGTACGGCATCTCCCGCGCAGGTGCAGGAGATGCGCGAGACGCCTTCCTCACGCGAGACGTTAACCCGCATGGGTGTTACCTGGGATGAGAATAATTTCCGCTCGGCCATCAATCGCAATGACACCCGCGTGGCGCTCCTGTTTTTGCAGGGCGGGATGGACTGGAAAATGTCATGGACGGAGGAGGCGTTGTCGGCAGGCTACGACGATGTACTGGAAGTAATGTTGCGCTACCGCCTGCAAATGACAGAGCAAAAGCCCTGCCGACGCTTTATTAATACGCTTAGCCATGCGATGGCGAACGGCGAATCGCTGACGCCTATGCGTAAGCAGTACCTGGAAGCATTCTGTACCGTTCCCGCGGTGGTGAAACGCCAGCAGCACGACGCCGATATGGCAACGCGCCGCGCGAAGACGCAGCCCGATGCCAGCACAAAAAAATGGCAGTCCATCCAGACTGCCATTTATGAGGTGATCCGCTGATTATTTTTCCCCCTCACCCTGCCCCTCAGGGGAGAGGGGCAGGGTGAGGGGTGAGGCTCAGGGCTCCCCATACAGCCCAATCAACCGCCGCACCACGCCATTCGTCCAGCCGAAGCCATCCTGCAACGGATACTCACCCCCGCCACCTTCGCGTGGCGTGCTGCTGGCGATGTGGTACTTCTCAATCAGCTTATGATGGGTTTTGTAGTAATGGTTCACCGTGTGCAGCCAGCTCCAGGCGATCTCATCTCCCAGCGAGTCGTTGCCGTACTGCTTGAACCCCTGGATCGCCATCCACTGGAGCGGCGCCCAGCCGTTCGGCTTATCCCACTGCTCCCCGGTTTCATATTCGGTGGCGAGAATACCGCCCGGCGTGAGCAGACGGGCTTTAACGGCATCGGACAGCCGTTCAGCCTGCTCATGCGTCGCCATGCCCACATAGAGCGGCACAATGCTGGCCGCAGAGAACAGCGCCAGGGCTTCACGCCGCCAGTCGTAATCACGATAACAGCCGTTCTCTTCGTCCCACAGATAGCGGTTCACCGCCGCGCGCCGGTCGCTGGCTTTCTGGCGGAACAGATCAGCCGTCTCTTTATCCCCTTTCGACGCGGAGATATTGGCGATAGCGCTCTCCAGTTTGAACAGGAATGCGTTCAAATCAATGGGGATAAATTGTGTCGTGCGGATGCTGGCCAGCCGCGCAGGATCGCGCAGCCAGCGGGATGAGTAATCCCATCCTGAGGCTGCCCCGGCGCGCAGGTCGCGATACACCTCGTTCGGCGGACGACCGGAATGACGGGCGGTTTCCACGTCCTCAATCCACGATTCATCTCGCGGCGTGTCGCGATCGTCCCAGTAGCGGTTGAGCAATGAGCCATCCGGCATGCGAACCGCACTGCGATAGGCCTGATTGAGCAGCAGCGATTCCGCCCCGTCCATCCAGAAGGCGTACTCCATCTTAAGATGCTCAAGATAGCGCTTCGCCCCGCGCACGCCGTCCTCTTCAAACAGCTCCACCATCAGGGCAAAAACGGGCGGCTGGGAGCGGCTGAGATAGTAGGTACGGTTGCCGTTCGGGATATGGCCGTAGCGCTCTATCAGCCAGGCGAAGTTATCGGCCATACATTTCAGCAGATCGTTACGACCGCTTTCAGCAAGCCCCAACATGGAGAAGTAAGAGTCCCAGTAGTAGGTCTCACTGAATCGCCCGCCGGGCACAATATAGGCCTGCGGCAGCGCCAGCAGCGACGACCACGGGATGTGATCCTGCGGTTCGCGCGTCAGCACCGGCCACAGATTATCAATATGTTCTTTCAGGGACAGGCCGGGGTCAGAGACGTACTCTTTGCTGTAGTCCTCCGGCAGCCAGAAGTGATTCTCCACAAAGCGCGCCAGGTCAAAATCACGGTGACGACGCACCTTGCGATAGCGGATCAAAATATCCAGCGGATCCATCTTCGGCGCGCAGTCGGGAAAGGTTTTGCTGTCCGCAAACAGCCGCGACGACTGGACGTGTTCAAACAGTTCAAGGTAGCGGTCTGCGGGCGTAAGGGCATCGGACGCCGGCAGTCCTTCAATCATTTCCGGTTCCGGCTCTGCCTCGATCATCTCATCCAGTTTTAACTCACAGGGATCGGTTTCGTAGCGCAGCTCTTCTGCAATCTCGAACTCGATATCCTCGGCAGTCTGTAGTTTCTGGTTGAACATGGTGTTCAGGACCTCCGGTTTTTGTCGTAACCAATACGGGTTTTTCCCGGCTATCTTTAAAGCGTAGACATTCGCTTCGGTTAATGCGGTGCGAAGTGTGCGGTAGATCACGCTTTCAAAATGGATTTAAACACGCTGAAAAGCAGATATCCCTTTGATTATGAAATTATTAAATCAGAATCTTTGGAAACAGAGCAGGAATAAAATTCAGAGCATTCGGTATTCTGCATATACGCAGGGATTAATGCGCCTGACGCGCATTGCCCTGAAGGCTGTTGGCGGTTTGATTGGCTTTCTGGCTGGCGCCTTCGCTTTTATCCATCGCTTTGCTGGCCGCTTTTTCCGCATGGGCGGCGCTGTACGCAGCCAGATGGGAAATCACGATGGCGTAAATGCTCATTAACGACACCCACAGAATGCTGTTTTTCCACCACAGCAGGGTAGGAATAGTCAGTATCGCCCAAACCAGCGCGAGAACAAGGTGCATTTTGGCCATCAGTTTTGCGGTGATCTTTACGTGCATTTTCATATCTCTAATCTTTTTCCGTAGTAACAGGCGAACGCGTAGCGCTTTCTAAGATTAGTTAATTCCACCGCGGGTACCGGGTTATTTTGTTACCGTTTGTACACCCGTTGGGTTTACCTGCCCAGGGCATAAAAAAACCGGCCAGCTGGCCGGTTTTGTTGCGGATCAGACGGATCAGCGCATTGTCACGAACTCTTCTGCCGCCGTTGGGTGAATGGCGACGGTATTGTCGAAGTCTTTTTTGGTTGCACCCATCTTCAGCGCCACCGCGAAGCCCTGCAACATTTCGTCCATACCAAAGCCAATGCCGTGAATACCGACAATCTTCTCTTCCGATCCAACGCACACCAGCTTCATGCGGCACGGCTGGCGGTGAGTGGTGACGGCGGTATACATCGCGGTGAAAGAGGATTTATACACTTTCACCTGATCGTCGCCATACTGCTCGCGCGCCTGCGGTTCCGTTAAACCAACAGTACCAATCGGCGGATGGCTGAAGACCACGGTCGGAATGTTGCTGTAATCCAGATGCTCATCCGGCTTGTTATTAAACAGGCGTTCAGAGAGACGGCGACCCGCTGCAACTGCTACCGGTGTCAGTTCTACTGCACCCGTGTTATCACCCACCGCGTAAATACCTTCAACGTTGGTGTTTTGATATTTATCGACGACGATATAGCCTTTTTCGTTGGTTTTAACGCCAGCTGCTTCCAGGTTGATGTTGTCATTGGCAGGCTCACGACCAATCGCCCAAATCAGGCAATCCACCGTTTCACTGCGACCATCTTCCAGCTCCAGCGTCAGGCTGCCATCGGCATTTTTCACTACCGCTTTCGGGATGGCGTTGGTGTGCAACTGCGGACCTTCGGCATTCATCACTTCAACCAGCGTTTCAGAGATCATCGGGTCGAAGCTGCGCAGCGGCGCATGTTTACGCACAAACAGATGCGTTTTCGCGCCGAGGCCGTTAATCACGCCAGCCAGCTCAACGGCGATGTAACCCGCGCCAACAACCGCCACGCGCTCTGGCAAAGCAGGAAGGGCGAAGAAGCCATCAGAATCAATACCGTATTCCACGCCCGGAATATCCGGGTGGCTCGGACGACCGCCGGTGGCGATCAGAATATGATCGGCCGTGATGGTTTCGCCGTTTACCTCCAGCGTTTTGGCATCAACGAAGCGGGCAAAGCCTTTGATTACATCAACGTTATTTTTACCGAGCACGTTTTCATAGGAAGTATGAATACGGTCGATATAGGCGGTACGGCTGGCGATCAACGTTTCCCAGTTGAATTTATTGATAGTGGTATCAAAACCATAATCCGGGCCGTACATATGGATCGCTTCACGGATTTGCGCCGCGTGCCACATCACTTTCTTCGGTACGCAGCCGACGTTCACGCAGGTGCCGCCCAGCTCTTTGGCTTCAATCAGCGCGCATTTCTGACCGTACATAGCCGCGCGGTTGATGGAGGCGATACCGCCGCTGCCGCCGCCGATGGCGATGTAATCATAGTGTTTAGTCATGACAAAGTGTCCTTATCGTTGATTACCGCGATTGTAGCGCGAGACGTAATAGGTGCCAGCAATGGCTGCAATTACTCCGGCACGATCCAGCTTACGGTGGCGTGCCCGGTGCCAGCTGGAACCAGTTTGCTGTGCAGCCACGGCAGCACGTTATTCATCTGCTGTTCCAGCTTCCACGGCGGGTTAATCACAATCATGCCGGAAGCGGTCATGCCACGGCGATCGCTGTCTGGCAGCACCGCCAGTTCAATTTGCAGAATTTTGCGAATGCCGGTTGCTTCCAGGTCGTGGATCATGCGCTTAATTTGCTGGCGCAGCACCACTGGATACCACAATGCGTAAGTGCCAGTGGCGAAACGTTTGTAACCTTCTGCTATCCCGCTGACCACCGCCTGATAGTCGGTTTTCATTTCATACGGCGGGTCGATAAGGATTAAACCACGGCGGGAAACCGGCGGCAGTTTGGCCTTAAGCTGCTGGAAACCGTCGGCTTTTTCCACGCGCGCACGGCTGTCTTTCTGAAATTCAGAACGCAGCAACGGGTAATCGCTCGGGTGCAGTTCGGTCAGTTGCAGGCTGTCTTGTTCGCGCAGTAGCTGGCGAGCAATCAACGGCGAACCGGGGTAGTAACGCAACTGACCGCTACGGTTGAAGTGTTTTACCACATTGATGTACGCCTCCAGTTCTGCGGGCAAATCGTCCTGCTGCCAGATACGGGCGATACCTTCGAGATATTCGCCGGTACGCTCGGCATGTTCGCTGCCTAACTGATAACGCCCGGCCCCTGCGTGGGTATCGAGATAGAGAAACGGTTTATCTTTCTCTTTCAGCGACTCGATGATCAGGCTCTGAACGGTATGTTTAAGGACGTCGGCGTGGTTGCCAGCGTGAAAGCTGTGGCGATAACTGAGCATGGGTAAAGGTGTTCCGGTAAGTAAAAATCGGCCCGTATTCGGGGCGCACAAAAGCCTATCAGAACAGTATACCGAAAAGAGGCCGCCGCCGCGAAAGCGTAACGTTTCTCATTGAAATTCACTACACTTAACCCCATGCTACACACATTATGTAAAGCGCCTGTTGAGCGCTTCCTTAACCTCTTTAACCAGGACTGCGCTAATGACGAATCCGTTACTGACTCCCTTTGAATTGCCTCCGTTTTCTAAAATTCTCCCGGAACATGTCGTTCCAGCCGTGACGAAGGCATTGAACGACTGCCGCGAAAATGTGGAGCGCGTAGTAGCGCAAGGGGCACCGTACACCTGGGAAAATCTCTGCCAGCCGTTGGCAGAAGTAGACGATGTGCTGGGGCGTATCTTCTCCCCGGTCAGCCACCTGAACTCGGTGAAAAATAGCCCGGAACTGCGTGAAGCCTACGAGCAAACCCTGCCGCTGCTGTCGGAATACAGCACCTGGGTAGGGCAACATGAAGGGCTGTATAAAGCGTATCGCGACCTGCGCGATGGCGATCATTACGCCACGCTGAACACGGCGCAGAAGAAAGCGGTTGATAACGCACTGCGCGACTTCGAACTCTCTGGCATCGGTCTGCCGAAAGAGAAACAGCAGCGTTACGGCGAAATTGCTACCCGTCTTTCTGAACTGGGCAATCAGTACAGCAACAACGTTCTCGATGCGACGATGGGCTGGACCAAACTCGTTACCGACGAAGCGGAGCTGGCGGGGATGCCAGAAAGCGCGCTGGCTGCGGCAAAAGCCCAGGCCGAAGCGAAAGAGCTGGAAGGTTATTTGCTGACGCTGGATATCCCAAGCTACCTGCCGGTAATGACCTACTGCGACAACCAGGCTCTGCGCGAAGAGATGTATCGTGCTTACAGCACCCGCGCCTCCGATCAAGGCCCGAACGCCGGTAAGTGGGACAACAGCAAGGTGATGGAAGAGATCCTCGCTCTGCGTCACGAACTGGCGCAACTGCTGGGTTTTGAAAACTACGCCTTTAAATCCCTTGCCACTAAAATGGCAGAAAACCCGCAGCAGGTGCTGGATTTCTTAACCGATCTGGCAAAACGCGCGCGTCCGCAAGGCGAAAAAGAGCTGGCGCAACTGCGTGCCTTCGCCAAAGCCGAATTTGGCGTCGATGAGTTGCAGCCGTGGGATATCGCTTACTACAGCGAAAAACAAAAACAGCATCTCTACAGCATCAGTGACGAACAGCTGCGTCCGTACTTCCCGGAAAACAAAGCGGTTAACGGCCTGTTTGAAGTGGTAAAACGTATTTACGGCATCACCGCTAAAGAGCGTAAAGATGTTGATGTCTGGCATCCGGATGTACGTTTCTTCGAACTGTATGACGAGAACAACGAACTGCGCGGCAGCTTCTACCTCGACCTGTATGCCCGTGAAAACAAGCGCGGCGGGGCGTGGATGGATGACTGCGTAGGCCAGATGCGTAAAGCCGACGGTTCGCTGCAAAAACCGGTCGCGTATCTGACCTGTAACTTCAACCGCCCGGTGAATGGTAAACCGGCGCTGTTTACCCATGACGAAGTTATCACCCTGTTCCATGAGTTCGGTCACGGCCTGCATCATATGCTGACCCGCATTGAAACTGCCGGTGTGTCTGGTATCAGCGGGGTGCCGTGGGATGCGGTCGAACTGCCGAGCCAGTTTATGGAAAACTGGTGCTGGGAGCCGGAGGCGCTGGCGTTTATCTCCGGTCACTATGAAACCGGCGAACCGCTGCCGAAAGAGTTGCTGGATAAAATGCTGGCAGCGAAAAACTACCAGGCGGCGCTGTTTATTCTGCGCCAGCTGGAGTTCGGCCTGTTCGATTTCCGCCTCCATGCTGAGTTCCGCCCGGATCAGGGTGCGAAAATCCTCGAAACTCTGGCAGAAATCAAGAAACTGGTTGCCGTAGTACCGTCTCCATCCTGGGGCCGTTTCCCGCACGCTTTCAGCCATATTTTCGCCGGTGGTTATGCCGCAGGTTACTACAGCTACCTGTGGGCTGACGTACTGGCGGCAGATGCTTTCTCGCGCTTTGAGGAAGAGGGCATTTTCAACCGTGAAACCGGGCAGTCGTTCCTCGACAACATTCTGAGCCGTGGCGGTTCAGAAGAGCCGATGGATCTGTTCAAACGCTTCCGTGGTCGTGAACCGCAGCTGGATGCGATGCTGGAGCATTACGGCATTAAGGGCTGATCATTCAGTGAAAATCTGCTTAATTGATGAAACAGGCACCGGAGACGGTGCCTTATCTGTTCTGGCGGCCCGCTGGGGGCTGGAGCACGATGAAGACAACCTGATGGCGCTGGTGTTAACGCCGGAACATCTGGAATTGCGCAAGCGTGATGAGCCAAAACTTGGCGGCATCTTTGTTGATTTTGTTGGCGGAGCGATGGCGCACCGACGCAAATTCGGCGGTGGTCGCGGTGAGGCGGTGGCGAAAGCGGTGGGCATTAAAGGCGATTATTTGCCGGATGTGGTGGATGCCACTGCAGGACTTGGGCGCGATGCCTTTGTACTGGCTTCAGTCGGCTGCCGCGTGCGGATGCTGGAGCGTAATCCAGTGGTTGCCGCGCTACTCGACGACGGCCTGGCGCGTGGTTATGCGGATGCGGAAATCGGCGGCTGGTTGCAGGAGCGGTTGCAGTTAATTCACGCCTCCAGCCTGACGGCGCTAACCGATATTACCCCACGCCCGCAGGTGGTCTATCTCGATCCGATGTTCCCGCATAAGCAGAAAAGCGCGCTGGTGAAAAAAGAGATGCGTGTCTTTCAGTCGCTGGTGGGGCCGGATCTTGATGCCGATGGATTACTGGAGCCTGCACGCTTGCTGGCGACCAAACGCGTGGTGGTAAAGCGCCCGGACTACGCGCCACCGCTAGCGAATGTCGCCACGCCAAACGCGGTTGTGACTAAAGGGCATCGCTTTGATATTTATGCAGGTACGCCAGAATAAAAAAGCCGGGTGGCGGCTTCGCCTTACCCGGCCTACATTCAGTGCCGCTTGTAGGCCCGGTAAGCGTTAGCGCCACCGGGCTTTTTTGCACTTACTCGTCTTCTTCGTCACGCAGTGGAACAATCAGCATATCCACGTGTACGGTGTTAATCAGCTGGCGCGCGGAAGACATCAGCTTGCTCCAGAA
This sequence comes from Enterobacter hormaechei, assembly GCA_042434945.1. Classification (GTDB taxonomy): domain Bacteria; phylum Pseudomonadota; class Gammaproteobacteria; order Enterobacterales; family Enterobacteriaceae; genus Escherichia; species Escherichia hormaechei_A. The sequence continues at coordinate 3,961,806 of CP170191.1, read as the reverse complement.
GTCCTGGTGATGACCGCATACCACCAGGTCCATATCGTATTTCTTAATCGCATCAACCAGCACCTGGCCCAGATCGCCGCTACCGCTTAAGGTTTCAGTGATTGGATAGCCCGCGTTGGTAGAAAGCTCGCTCAGCGCGTGGTGAGTCTCTTCGGAGATGCGTTTCTGCATATCGCCGAGATTCACGTCGATCAGACCGGTGTAGAGGTCGGAGTAATTCACATCAACGTGAATCAGCGAAACTTTCGCGTTGTAGGGACGTGCCATGGATACTGCTTTATCAACCAGCACTTTACTCTCCGGGGAGAGGTCTACCGCGATGAGAATGTGTTTGTAAGCCATAGTGTTACTCCTTCCTTAAGTTATCGATGACTAAATGGGAAAGCCGTCGTCTGATGCTTTCATTACGGCCCAGTTAAACATATTTTTCAAGCTTTGGTGTTGATAACGATTAACCTTGTGGCAAAAAAATTAACGGATCTCCTACACTATTTAATGAGCCGTTCGGATATTAAAACGCGAACCGGATCGACTTTTGGTCATTCTTTCACTGAACTGTCTGTCAGGGCATTGGGGTGCGGTAGCTCAGGAGCCTTGCTTCGTGGGCGGACGCCGGGGAGGATGTATGATTAGCACCGTCGCATTGTTTTGGGCGTTATGCGTGGTTTGCATAGTGAATATGGCGCGCTACTTCTCATCGTTACGTGCGCTGTTAGTGGTACTTCGTGGTTGCGATCCGTTGCTTTATCAGTATGTGGACGGTGGAGGGTTCTTCACCTCGCACGGACAGCCCAGCAAGCAGATGCGTCTGGTGGGGTATATCTACTACCAACGCTACCGCGATCACCACGATGAAGAGTTTATCCGTCGCTGCGAGCGCCTGCGTCGTCAGTTCATTTTGACCAGCGCCCTGTGTGGTCTGGTTGTGGTGAGTATGATTGCATTGATGATTTGGCACTGAGTACCACAGCAGGCGGGGAAAGCCCCGCCTTCTTTCCTCTGGCTCAGGGCTTAACTGAGAACCGGAGACTGGAGACATTGTTCTCAATCGAAATAACCTTTCCGCTATAGGCAATTTTCACTTCCCCGCTTGTATCAATACTGGCTGAGGTTATCGTGCCTGTACCTTCGATGACCGGATACTTCATAGCCAGCTGATGGATAATGTCAGTGTCTTTCCCTGCGAGCGCTCCAGAGAGATAGTATCGGTAAATTGGTGGTACGGTTGTGCCACCCTGATTGTTCACGGTCATATAGAGCCAGACGCTATCGGATAATTGATAAACGCGCTGTAGCTCATCGCTATTGCGCTGATTGGGTTGATGGTTTAACCAGAGAAATCCAATGACCAGAACCAGAAGCGAAACGGTAACAAGGCGATGAATCCATTTAATAGCCGTTTTGAATGGCATATTCTATTCCTTCTCTGATGTTGCGTTGGTCCGTTGGGTCGTCTCCGTAAGGAGGCTTTTCGTACCATTTTCCCCATTCCGGTTTTGAGGTACCTGCCCGGCCTTGAGCCCAGCCTGCGCCCATAAGAAGGATGTTTGCAGGGATACCTGCCGCAGTACCTGCGGCTCCGAAGTTGAAGTTACCAAATGCAGCAAAATAAGGGTCGAATTTTTTATAATCCCAGGGACCGCCATTTCGGACTTTTTGGTAGAACCAATAATACGTTGAGGGCGTGGCCATATTGCGTGACATTCCGTTAAGGCGAGCCTCGCGCATATTGTTCGCTATAACGATTGAACCCGGTCCTGAGAGAGGGACAGAAGCCATACATTCTCCTTTGTCTGGATTTTTCTTCTGGCCGCCATGATAGTTTTTTCTGTGTGTTAAAATTGAACAAAAAATGTTCAGGAAATCCTCATGTTATCAAATACTTCATGGCAAATAGCAGCCATAAAAAAAGCGGGCCAGTTTCCTGACCCGCTTTTTTGTCGCCTTCAGCCGATTAAATCAGCTTCAGCGAAATCCAGTACAGACCGCCAGACAGCAGGATGGACGCCGGAAGGGTAAACACCCAGGCCATCAGAATGCTGGTCACGGTTTTACGCTGTAAGCCGCCACCATCTACCACCATCGTCCCCGCGACAGAAGAGGAGAGTACGTGAGTAGTGGAAACCGGCATCCCGGTATAACTCGCCAGGCCGATAGACACTGCCGCCGTCATCTGGGCAGACATCCCCTGAGCGTAGGTCATGCCTTTCTTACCGATTTTCTCACCGATAGTCGTTGCCACACGGCGCCAGCCAATCATCGTACCGATACCTAACGCCAGCGCGACCGCCATGATGATCCACACCGGTGCATACTCGATGGTGCTAAGCATGTCGGACTTCAGTTTCTTCAACAGGCGCTGATCGTCAGCACTCACGCCAGGCATCTTCACCACTTTGTCGATAGTGTCAGAAACGCACAGCATAATGCGGCGCATCTGGCTACGTTGATCAAGCGACAGCTTGTCGTAGCTTTCCACATCGGTGGTCAACATACCTTTCAGGCGGTTGAGCGCGTTAATGGTATTCGACGGATGGCAGTGGAACTCCGCAGGTTGCGTTGCGCCAGCTTCCGGAGCCGGTACTAACTGATCAGCACCGGTAGCCTGTTTGAGCAGCGCAGGATGCTGCTCAAAGTAAGCTTCGACGTTGTTGATGGCATCACGGGTACGGGTGATTTCGTAGCCAGTGGCATTCATGTTCACCACGAAGCCTGCTGGCGCGACGCCAATCAATACCAACATAACCAGACCAATGCCTTTCTGACCATCGTTCGCGCCGTGCGAAAACGCCACGCCGATAGCGGAAAGGATCAGCGCGATACGCGTCCAGAATGGCGGCTTTTTCTTGCCGTCTTTCTTTTCACGCTCCGCTGGGGTCAGGTGGATACGGGCGCGTTTCTTGGTGCCGCTCCAGTAGCGACGCAGCAAGAAAATCAGACCGCCAGCAAACACCAGGCCGACAATAGGGGAAACGATCAGAGAACCGAAAATACTTAATACTTTCGGGATATTGAGTGCATCCACCACTGACGTCCCGGTCATCAACGCATTGGTTAAACCAATCCCGATGATCGCGCCAATCAGCGTATGAGAGCTGGATGCAGGTAAACCAAAGTACCAGGTACCCAGGTTCCAGATAATCGCCGCCAGCAACATAGAGAACACCATGGCAAGGCCATGAGACGATCCCATATTAAGCAGCAGATCCGTCGGCAGCATATGCACAATGGCATAGGCAACACTCAGACCACCCAGCAAAACACCCAAAAAGTTGAACACCGCCGCCATAACCACGGCGAGCTGAGAACGCATCGCGCGGGTATAGATAACGGTTGCCACGGCGTTGGCTGTGTCATGGAAACCATTGATGGCTTCGTAGAACAGCACAAAAGCCAGTGCAAGCAATAATAACAGCCCGGTATGCAAATCCAGGCCAGCAAACAAATGTAGCATAGGACGTTACGCCATTTTGAGGACATGAACGCGGCGCATTATCAGTGACTTTCGCGGCGCGGGCAAAGTGAAATATAGACTTTTTTTGACATACCACCTGATTTGAGAAATGTGCCTGAAAGGATAATCTTTAAATATCAATGAAATGGCTTTGTAATATCTTTTTACGCTGGTGCGACCACTGAGGAAACTTTACAATCCGCGGCAGTTAACGAAGAGGATTTTGACGTGGAAAGGTTTGATGCCGTAGTAATTGGCGCCGGTGCGGCGGGTATGTTTTGTGCGGCGATGGCCGGACAAGCGGGTCGTCGCGTGCTGCTGCTGGATAACGGAAAAAAGCCTGGCCGCAAGATCCTGATGTCTGGCGGCGGGCGATGCAACTTTACTAATCTTTATGTCGAGCCTGCGGCCTATTTGAGCCAAAACCGTCATTTTTGCAAATCTGCGCTGGCGCGCTACACCCAGTGGGATTTTATCGAGCTGGTGGGTAAACACGGTATCGCGTGGCATGAGAAGACGCTGGGGCAGCTGTTCTGCGACGACTCCGCGCAGCAAATTGTCGATATGCTGGTGGCCGAGTGCGAGAATGGCGGCGTAGTTATGCGCCTGCGCACCGAAGTGCTGGACGTCGCCCGTGACGAGGAGGGCTACACGCTGCAACTCAACGGTGAAACCGTCAGCGCCGATAACCTGGTGATCGCCAGCGGGGGCCTCTCGATGCCGGGGCTGGGCGCTTCACCGTTCGGCTATAAAATTGCCGAGCAGTTTGGCCTGAAGGTACTGCCCACCCGCGCCGGGCTGGTACCGTTCACGCTGCATAAGCCCCTGCTGGAACAGCTTCAGACGCTCTCCGGCGTGTCTGTGCCGTCGGTCATTACGGCCGAAGACGGCACGGTGTTCCGCGAAAATCTGCTCTTTACCCATCGCGGACTCTCGGGACCGGCGGTATTGCAGATCTCCAGCTACTGGCAGCCGGGGGAGTTTGTCTCCGTAAACCTGGTGCCGGACTGCGATCTGGACGCCTTCCTTAACGAGCAACGCGCTGCGCACCCGAATCAAAGCCTGAAAAATACCCTGGCGATGCAGCTGCCGAAGCGTCTCGTGGAGTGCTTGCAGGTGTTAGGGCAAATTCCGGATGTCGCGCTCAAGCAGCTCAACAGCCGCGAGCAGGAAGCGCTGGTGGAGACGCTGACGAACTGGCGCGTACAGCCAAACGGCACCGAAGGCTACCGCACGGCGGAAGTGACGCTGGGCGGCGTGGATACAAACGAACTCTCATCCCGCACGATGGAAGCCCGCAACGTGCCGGGTCTTTATTTCATTGGTGAAGTGATGGACGTGACCGGCTGGCTCGGCGGGTATAACTTCCAGTGGGCGTGGGCCAGTGCCTGGGCATGCGCGCAGGCACTCGCTGAAAAGAACGGTTAATATTTATTTTTTTAGCGTGCTGCGTCCTTATCGGGTCCACGCTTTTTATTGTGTGCATGGTGTTTTGTCTTCTTAAAAGGGTTGTCTATGTCTGCTGCTCATCTCGGTTTCCCGACGGAAACCGTTGTTGTCTTCGTGGTGATGGCCGTTGGGGCGATGTTTATCGACCTCTTCATGCACCGTCACGATAAACCGATCTCGCTGAAAAGCGCGGTCATGTGGTCCATCTTCTGGGTCATGATGGCGATGGCCTTCGCCGGATTCTTATACGTGCACCACGGCGCGGAGATGGCCAGTCTGTTCCTGACCGGCTATGCGCTGGAAGAGGTGCTCTCCGTCGACAACCTGTTTGTGATGATGGCGATCTTCGCCTGGTTCGGCGTGCCGGATAGATATCGTCACCGCGTTCTCTACTGGGGCGTGCTCGGGGCGATTGTGTTCCGTGGTATTTTTGTTGCCATTGGCACCAGCCTGCTGAGCCTGGGACCGTATGTTGAGGTCATTTTTGCGCTGGTCGTCGGCTGGACGGCGGTGATGATGCTGAAACGCAATGAAGAGAGCGATGAAGTAGAAGATTACTCCAACCATCTGGCGTACCGCCTGGTGAAACGCTTCTACCCGGTGTGGCCAAAAATCAGCAGCCATGCGTTTATCCTGACCCAGAAAGAGGTGGATGCCGAACTGGAGAAACCTGAAAACAAGGATGTGATGGTAGGCCGCGTGAAGAAGGCGAAGCGCTACGCGACGCCGCTGCTGCTCTGCGTCGCGGTGGTGGAGCTGTCCGACGTGATGTTCGCCTTCGATTCCGTACCCGCAATCATTGCCGTCAGCCGTGAGCCGCTGATTATCTACAGCGCAATGATGTTCGCGATCCTCGGCCTGCGTACCCTCTACTTCGTGCTGGAAGCGCTGAAGCAGTATCTGGTGCATCTGGAGAAAGCGGTGGTGTTACTGCTGTTCTTCGTGGCGTTCAAGCTGGGGCTGAATGCGACCGACCACTTCTGGCATCACGGTTATAACATCGGCGCCACGGCAAGCCTGTTTGTGGTGCTGGGGGTACTGGCGCTGGGGATTATTGCGAGCGTGATGTTCCCGGGAAAACGTGAGGCCTGATGTACCGCTTTTCTCCCTCTCCCTGTGGGAGAGGGCCGGGGTGAGGGCACCGGGCCGCACCTAACCCTTAATTGGTGAATTTCGGCGCTTGCTCGGATGATGAAAATGCCGCCAGTGCGGATCCTGCGCCGCCGCCAGCAACTCGTGGTCGCCACGCGTGTCGCCCCAGGCGCGCAGGTGATACGCGTTCAAATCCCCATACACCTTCTCCAGCCTCGCCACCTTCTGGGCACAACGGCAGTTGTGGCCGGTGATCCGCCCGGTCAGCTTGCCGTCTTTCACTTCCAGCTGCGTGCCAATCAGCTTAATGCCGAGCTTATCGGCCCACGGCTGCAATACCAGCGCCGGGGAAGCAGAGCAAATCGTCACTTCCGCACCGGAATTGACCTCGTTGGCGACGGCCAGCACACCTTCCGGGCGCATCAGCTTGTTCCAGTATTTTTCACAGAAGGCTTCCGCCTGCTGACGTAACCAGTGCTCATCCACCCCCGTCAGGAAGGTTTTGATCAACACCTCTTTCAGCTCATCTCGCGTCAGCTTGCGGCGCACACAGTGCAGCGTAGGCAGGGCCATGCGCACCAGTCGGCCAGCAAAGTAGCGCTTGCCAAAGGCAAAGCGCAGGAACGGGATAAAACTGTCGTGGTGCGTCAACGTACCATCAAAGTCAAAGACAGAGAGCACGCTGGACTTCGCCACGGCTTCGTCGGCAATCATATTGGTCATAAATACGTCTTAGCTGAAATACACATTCTGTTCACTAGTTTACCTGCTTTACCTTCACAGTCCTTATATCAGGTCGCATTTTTTCCTGAACCTGTGGCCTGATGGGTCAAACAATGTCATCCACCACGCCGCCGTCAACGCGCAGCGCCGCGCCGGAAGTCGCGGAGGCCTGCATGGAACAGACATATACCACCATATTTGCCACTTCTTCCACCGTGGCGGCGCGCTGGATCACCGAGCTGGGGCGATTCGCCATCACGAACTCTTTCGCCAGCTGTTCCAGCGATTTACCGGTTCTTTCGATCTCGTCTTTCATCATCGCGGCAAAACCGTCCGACATTGTCGGGCCCGGCAGCACGCTGTTCACCGTCACGCCGCTGCCTGCCACGAACTTCGCCAGACCGCGCGCCAGCGAGAGCTGGGCGGTTTTTGTCACGCCATAGTGGATCATATCCGCAGGAATATTGCAGGCCGATTCTGACGAGATAAACACTACCCGACCCCAGCCCTTTTGTACCATGCCTGGCAGCAGGGCACGGGAGAGGCGCACGCCGGACATCACGTTGGTCTGCCAGTAGCGTTCCCAGGTCTCGTCGTCGGTGGAATAAAAATCCTGCTGGCCATAGATCCCGGCGTTATTCACCAGAATATCGACGTGCGAGGCGACCCTGAGCAGTTCGTCAACGCCCTCCTGCGAGCTTAGATCGGCTATGGCGGCACGGACCTGTACGCCCGGCACCACCTGCTGTAGCGCCTGAATGCCTTTGTTCACCGAGTCGACGCTGCGCCCGTTCACGATCACTTCCGCACCGCTCTCCGCCAGCCCGCGGGCGATGGCAAACCCAATACCGCCGGTGGACGCGGTCACCAGCGCTACTTTCCCCGTTAAATCAATTTTCATCATTCGCTCCTTGTCATCTTATGGTTCAAAACTTAAAGCGTAGCACTTGACGATGACGGCTCCTGTTTAAAAAGGCGCAACAGCGTCTCAACCTGCTCGTCCAGCGGGCTGAGGGAGCGTTTGACGATGAGGTGCAGCGGCGTGGCGCGACGTACGCCGTGGCTGAGCGGCAGCGTTTTAAGGATGCCCTGCTGGAGCGGGGTCTGAATGCGTTCTTCCGGTAACCAGCCGTATCCAACCTGATACATCACCGCTTCGATCGCGGCATCGATGGTGGAGAAGGTCCACGACTCCCCGGTAGGGTGAGCGGTGGGCTGGCTGTCTGCGATCTGAATGCGCGGCCACGGTCGTAGCATCTCGTCGTTAAGCGGTGTATCCAGCGCAAACAGCGGGTGAGCGTGATGCGCGACGGCAACAAAATCGATATTCATCAGCCATTCGCCCAGGCCGGTAATGTCCTGGCGGCGGGTTAAGACCATCACGTCGGCTTCATCATTGAGCGCATCCGCGCGGCTGTTTTCCAGCACCTCGGTAAGCCGCACCTGCGTTTGCGGGTACAGCTGCTGAAACTGGCGCAAAATCGCGAACAGCCGGCTGCGCGGAAAAATACTGTCTACCATCAGGTCGATACGGGTTCGCATCCCGCTGCGCAGGGTCGCAGCGCGCGTTTCAACATAGGCGAAGGCTTTCAGCAGCGGTTTAACCTGATTCAGCAACAGCTCACCCGCCGGTGTCAGCACGGCACGCCGTCCCTCTGTCATCAGGAGCGCCACGCCCAGCCGCTCCTGCAACAGCGACAGGTTATAGCTGACCGAGGACTGGCTGCGGTGGGTTTCTTCCGCCGCCTTAGCGAAGCTGCCAGCCTCGATGACTCTCTCCAGCAAGGCCCACTGTTCGAGCGTCGTCTTGTGCATAATTAATCTAAATTTTGGATGAATTTGATTCAAACATAGCGTTATTCATTCATTTTTTGAAGGGGTACGATCGTCTCATCAAAACAAAGGAGACATCGTATGAGCACCTTCGATAAACATGATTTAAGCGGCTTCGTCGGCAAACATCTGGTATATACCTACGATAATGGCTGGAACTACGAAATTTACGTTAAAAACGAAAACACCCTGGACTACCGTATTCACAGCGGTCTGGTGGGCAACCGTTGGGTGAAAGATCAGCAGGCCTACATTGTTCGTGTTGGGGAGAGCATCTATAAAATTTCCTGGACGGAGCCAACCGGTACCGACGTGAGCCTGATCGTGAACCTGGGCGACAGCCTGTTCCACGGCACCATCTTCTTCCCGCGCTGGGTCATGAATAATCCGGAGAAAACCGTCTGCTTCCAGAACGATCACATTCCACTGATGAATAGCTACCGTGATGCCGGGCCAGCGTATCCAACCGAAGTGATTGATGAATTTGCCACCATCACCTTCGTGCGCGACTGCGGTGCGAATGACGATAGCGTTATTGCGTGCGCGGCCAGCGAGTTGCCAAAAAACTTTCCTGATAATTTAAAATAAGCGCGACAATTAACTAAAAAGAAAAGTTCCCGACTTATTTCATATTTATTGGAAATGGTCGGGGATTTTTTTATTTGTTGATGTTTGGTTTAGATAATTGACTTTAATACGGTGAGCGGAATCACATAATAAATAATTTATAATTACTTAACCCATTGTTTAATAATGAATTTATATCAATTCACCCCTCCTTTTTATCACCATCTTAATTTTTCCCTAAGAAATGAACGTTACCTTGAGATGAGTTTATGGTTCGTTGAAATAAACGCATCGGCATTTGGTTAATATCAAAAAGTTGCCATGCATAACTCAAGGAAATTAATAATGCGTGATTTTTTGCCTTTTTCCCGGCCCTCAATGGGCGCGGAGGAAATCGCCGCGGTACAGGAGGTAGTAACCTCCGGCTGGATCACCACCGGGCCGAAAAATCAGATGCTTGAAGAGGCGTTCTGTACGCTGACGGGAAACCGTCATGCGATTGCCGTCTCCTCTGCCACGGCGGGGATGCACGTCACCCTGATGGCGATGGGGATTGGTCCCGGCGATGAGGTGATTACGCCCTCCCTGACCTGGGTATCGACGCTGAATATGATCGTGCTGCTGGGTGCCATACCGGTGATGATCGACGTCGACAGAGACACGCTGATGGTGACGCCTGAAGCGGTCGACGCCGCCGTTACGCCTCGCACCAAAGCCATTGTGCCGGTTCATTATGCGGGTGCGCCGTGCGATATTGACGCCATCCGCGCCGTCGGTGAACGTCACGGTATTCCTGTCATTGAAGACGCGGCCCATGCCGCCGGAACGTACTACCACAGCCGTCATGTGGGCTGGCGGGGCACCGCAATTTTCTCCTTCCACGCCATCAAAAACATGACCTGCGCCGAAGGTGGGCTGGTGGTGACGGATGACGAGCAGCTGGCGCAAAACATCCGTAGCCTGAAGTTCCACGGTCTGGGCGTTGATGCCTATGACCGCCAGACCCATGGCCGCGCGCCGCAGGCCGAGGTCATCACCCCGGGTTTTAAATACAACCTCGCGGATATCAACGCCGCGCTGGCGCTGGTGCAGCTCGGCAAGCTGGGCGAAGCCAACAGGCGCCGTCGCGACATTGCCGACCGCTACCTGCTTGAACTCTCGGATACCCCTTTCCAGCCGCTGCGCATTCCGTCCTGGCCGCATCTGCACGCCTGGCACCTGTTTATCATTCGCGTGGATGAGGCCCGGTGCGGCCTCTCGCGTGATGCCCTGATGGCCGCGCTGAAGGAGCAGGGCATCGGTACGGGCCTGCATTTCCGTGCGGCACATACGCAAAAATACTACCGCGAGCGTTTCCCTGATGTGTCGCTTCCGAACTCTGAATGGAACAGCGCGCGCATTTGTTCTCTCCCTCTTTTCCCGGACATGACCCATGACGACACAACCCGCGTCATTACCGCGCTCCATCAGCTTGCAGGACATTGATATGTTCAGTGCGCCGCCTGTACAAAAAGTTTCCGTGGTGATCCCGGTCTATAACGAGCAGGAGAGCCTGCCGGAACTGATCCGCCGCACGACTGCCGCCTGCGAGACGCTCGGCAAAGCTTATGAAATTCTGCTGGTGGACGACGGCAGCAGCGACAATTCCGCGCGGATGCTGACCGACGCCGCGCAGGCGGAGGGCAGCCACATTGTTGCCGTACTGCTCAACCGTAACTACGGCCAGCACTCGGCAATTATGGCCGGGTTCAGCCACGTTACGGGCGATCTGGTGATTACCCTGGATGCTGATCTGCAAAACCCGCCGGAAGAGATCCCACGCCTGGTTGCCAAAGCCGACGAGGGCTACGACGTGGTCGGCACCGTGCGGCAAAACCGCCAGGACAGCCTGTTCCGTAAGCTGGCGTCTCGCACCATCAACCGTCTGATCCAGCGCACCACCGGTAAAGCGATGGGCGACTACGGCTGCATGCTGCGCGCCTATCGCCGCCACATCGTCGACGCCATGCTGCACTGCCATGAGCGCAGCACCTTCATTCCGATTCTGGCGAACACCTTTGCCCGTAAAGCGACGGAGATCGCGGTGCTGCACGCCGAGCGCGAGCACGGGGAGTCAAAGTACAGCTTCATGCGTCTCATCAACCTGATGTACGACCTCATCACCTGCCTGACCACCACGCCACTGCGCCTGTTGAGCGTGTTCGGCAGCGTTATCGCGCTGGCCGGGTTTGCGCTTTCCGTTCTGCTGGTCGTTCTGCGGCTGGTCTTTGGTCCCCAGTGGGCGGCGGAAGGGGTCTTTATGCTGTTTGCCGTGCTGTTCACGTTCATTGGCGCCCAGTTCATCGGTATGGGTCTGCTGGGTGAGTACATTGGCCGTATTTACAACGATGTTCGCGCGCGTCCGCGCTATTTTATTCAACGTGTTGTCCGTCAGGAGCACCTGGCATCTCAGGAGGAAAACCACCCATGAAAACCGTCGTCTTTGCCTATCACGATATGGGTTGCACGGGCACGCAAGCCTTGCTGGACGCAGGCTTCGACATTACCGCCATCTTCACCCATCCGGATGTTGCCGGGGAAAACCACTTCTTCGGCTCGGTGGCGCGTATTGCGGCTGAACACGGTATTCCGGTTTACGCCCCGGACGATGTGAACCATCCGCTGTGGGTGGATCGCATTCAGAAACTCGCGCCGGACGTGATTTTCTCTTTCTACTACCGCAATCTGCTTTGCGACGACATCCTGAGCGTGGCGACAAAAGGCGCATTTAACCTGCACGGCTCGCTGCTGCCTGCCTACCGTGGCCGTGCGCCGCTGAACTGGGCGCTGGTTAACGGTGAAATGGAAACCGGCGTAACGCTGCACAAAATGGTACGCCGTGCCGATGCGGGCGGTATCGTGGCACAGCTGAAAGTGGGCATTGGCGCTGATGAAACGGCGCTGGAGCTGCACCACAAGCTCTGCATCGCCGCGCAAAGCCTGCTTCGCGACGCGCTGCCGACCATCCGTCAGGGGACTTTTACCGAAACCGCGCAGGACGAAAGCAAGGCAAGCAGTTTTGGTCGCCGCACGCCGGAGGACGGGCGACTGGACTGGGCGAAACCGGCGCGTCAGCTGCATAACCTGGTGCGCGCCGTGACCGACCCGTGGCCGGGCGCGTACAGCTTCGCCGGGGTCAGTAAATTTATCGTCTGGAAATCCCGCGTGCGTGAGGACATTCCGGCGGCAAAACCGGGCACCGTCATCTCCGTCTCTCCGCTGATTGTGAGCTGCGGCGAGCAGGCGCTGGAGATCGTCACCGGACAAACGGATAACGGGCTGTACGTGCAGGGGGCGCAGCTGGCGCAGTCTCTGGGGCTGGTGGCGGGGGCGCTGATCACCAGCGCGCCGGTGGTGGCGATCAAACGCCGCACGCGCGTCTTAATCCTCGGCGTAAACGGGTTTATCGGTAACCATCTGACCGAACGGCTGCTGGAAGACGACAATTACGAGATCTACGGTCTTGATATCGGATCCGATGCGATCGGTCGATTCCTCACTAATCCCCGTTTCCACTTCGTTGAAGGGGACATCAGCATCCATTCCGAATGGATCGAGTACCACATCAAAAAATGTGACGTGGTGCTGCCGCTGGTGGCGATTGCCACCCCGATTGAATACACCCGTAACCCGCTGCGCGTGTTCGAACTCGATTTCGAAGAGAACCTGAAGATTATCCGCGACTGCGTGAAATACGATAAGCGTATCATCTTCCCGTCGACGTCGGAAGTGTACGGCATGTGTACCGACAATAACTTCGATGAAGACACCTCCAGTCTGGTGGTCGGGCCGATTAACAAGCAGCGCTGGATCTACTCCGTCTCCAAGCAGCTGCTGGATCGCGTGATTTGGGCCTACGGCGAGAAAGAGGGGCTACGCTTTACCCTGTTCCGTCCGTTTAACTGGATGGGGCCGCGCCTGGACAACCTGAACGCCGCGCGTATCGGCAGCTCCCGCGCCATCACCCAGCTGATCCTCAACCTGGTGGAAGGTTCGCCCATTAAGCTGATTGAAGGTGGCAAACAGAAACGTTGCTTCACCGATATCAGCGACGGTATTGAAGCGCTGTTCCGCATCATCGAAAACAAAGACGGCCGCTGTAACGGAGAGATCATCAACATCGGTAACCCGGACAACGAAGCGAGCATCCGCGAGCTGGCGGAAATGCTGCTGGCAAGCTTTGAACGTCACCCGCTGCGCAGCCAGTTCCCGCCGTTTGCCGGTTTCCGCGAAGTGGAGAGCAGCAGCTACTACGGCAAGGGTTATCAGGACGTTGAGCACCGCAAGCCGAGCATCCGCAATGCGAAGCGCTGCCTGAACTGGACGCCGACGGTGAAGATGGAGCAGACCATTGATGAAACGCTCGACTTCTTCCTGCGCACCGTGGAGCTGTCGGAACAGGCATCATGAAAAAGGTCGGTTTACGCATTGACGTCGACACCTTTCGCGGCACGCGCGAGGGCGTGCCGCGGCTGCTGGAGCTGCTGAGCAAGCACAACGTGCGTGCCAGCATTTTCTTCAGCGTCGGGCCAGACAACATGGGGCGTCACCTGTGGCGCCTGGTTAAACCGGCCTTTCTGTACAAAATGCTGCGCTCGCGCGCGGCATCGCTCTACGGCTGGGATATCCTGCTGGCCGGAACCGCATGGCCCGGCAGGCGCATCGGCGCGGAAAATGAAGCGATCATCTGCAAGGCCGCGCAGCATCATGAAGTGGGGCTGCACGCCTGGGATCACCATGCCTGGCAGGCCTGGGCGGGCGTGTGGGATATCCCCCGCCTGGCGCGTGAGGTTGAGCGCGGCGTGCTGGAGCTGGAAGCCATTACCGGCCAGCCTGTGCGCTGTTCCGCCGTGGCGGGATGGCGGGCCGACCAGCGCGTGGTGAAGGCCAAAGAACACTTTGCCTTTCGCTACAACAGCGATTGCCGGGGCACCGGACCGTTTTTACCGCTGCTGGGGGAAAACCGAACCGGCACGGTGCAGATTCCGGTCACCCTTCCGACGTGGGATGAAGTGGTCGGGCGCGAGGTGAGTGCCGACAGGTTCAACCGTTACATTCTGGATGCGATGCACCGCCATGCCGGTACGCCGGTTTATACCATCCATGCCGAAGTGGAAGGCATTGCGTATCAGCAGGATTTCGACGCGTTGCTTGCGCTGGCGGCGCAGGAGGGCATTCAGTTCTGCCCGTTAAGCCAGCTGTTGCCGGAGGATCCTGGCACGCTGCCCCTGGGAAAAATCGTCCGTCGTGAAATGGCTGGCCGGGAAGGCTGGCTTGGCTATCAACAAACCGTGAGCCCGGCACTATGAAAACAGTCCGCTATGGCCTGACGCTTCTCGCCCTGTTTGTCGTTTACTACCTCCTTCCGGTCAACCTTCGCCTGTTATGGCAGCCTGATGAAACGCGCTATGCGGAAATCAGCCGCGAAATGCTGGCCTCCGGCGATTGGGTCGTCCCGCATTTCCTCGGGCTGCGTTACTTTGAAAAACCCATTGCCGGTTACTGGGTGAACAGCATCGGGCAATGGCTATTTGGACACACCAATTTTGCCGTTCGCGCGGGGGCGATATTCTGCACCGGGCTGACGGCGCTGGTGGTGATCTGGCTGGCCTGGCGTCTCTGGCAGGATAAGCGGGTGGCGATCTTCTCCGGCCTGATCTTCTTAACCCTGTTCCTGGTCTATGGCATCGGCACCTACGCCGTGCTGGATCCCATTATCACCCTCTGGCTGGTGGCGGCTATGTGCAGCTTCTGGCTGGCTTCGCAGGCGAAAACGATAGCCGGAAAAGCGGGGGGCTACATTCTGCTGGGGCTGGCCTGCGGCATGGGCGTCATGACCAAAGGCTTCCTGGCGCTGGCGGTACCGGTGATTGGCGTGCTGCCGTGGGTGATTGCGCAACGACGCTGGAAGGAGGTGCTGGTTTTCGGCTGGCTGGCGATCCTCAGCTGCGTACTTATCGTCCTGCCCTGGGGGCTGGCAATCGCTCAGCGTGAACCCGATTTCTGGCGTTACTTCTTCTGGGTGGAGCATATCCAGCGCTTTGCCCGGAGCGATGCCCAGCATAAAGCGCCGTTCTGGTACTATCTGCCGTTCCTCATCGCGGGAAGTCTGCCGTGGCTGGCGATGCTGCCGGGCGC
Source organism: Enterobacter hormaechei (assembly GCA_042434945.1). Lineage (GTDB taxonomy): Bacteria > Pseudomonadota > Gammaproteobacteria > Enterobacterales > Enterobacteriaceae > Escherichia > Escherichia hormaechei_A. Next base: position 3,946,511 of record CP170191.1, on the reverse strand, counting down.
GCTACGCCTGGGATGGCGAGACAGAGAAAACGAGAGAGCGGGGCTTTATCTGCTGGGCTGGATAGTGATGCCGCTGCTGTTCTTCAGCATCGCCAAAGGCAAGCTGCCGACCTATATCCTGCCGTGCTTTGCGCCGCTGGCGATCCTGATGGCGCGCTACGCCTGCACCGTCGCCGAAAAAGCGTTACGTATTAACGGTGGGATCAATATCGCGTTTGGCGTGCTTGGCATGCTGGCGGCGCTGGTGGTATCGCCATGGGGGCTTGCTAAACATCCGGTCTGGACACCGGTCGAATTGTACAAAGTCTTCTGTGCCGTGGTGGCGTTTCTGGTCTGGGCCTCGGTGGGCTGGTTTACCCTTAAAAATCCGCAGCGCTGGTGGCTGGCGGCGCTTTGCCCTGCCGGACTGGCCCTGCTGGTGGGTTTTGCGATCCCGGACCGGGTAGTGGATTCCAAACAGCCGCAGTCGCTGGTGGATTCCGTTCGCGAGCCATTGCAGATGAGTAAATTCGTCCTGGCGAACAACGTTGGTATAGCCTCCGGGCTGGCGTGGGAGCTTCAGCGTAATGACATCATTTTGTATGGGCAGAGCGGTGAGCTGAAATATGGCCTGGATTATCCGGACGCTAAGGGGCGTTTTGTGAGCAAAGATGATATCGCGCACTGGCTTGAAGCGCATCGTCAGCAGGGACCGGTGTCGCTGGTGATCCTGCTGTCGAAAAACGACGACCTGGCCCGCGCCGGGCTGCCAAAACCGGACAACCTGACGATTCAGGGGCGTCTGGCTTACCTGCAATATCTGCCGCAGTGATGGCCTGGATCTGGCTGGTGCTGGCAAGCCTGTTGAGCTGCGCAGGTCAACTGTGCCAGAAACAGGCGACCCGGGCAGGCGGCGGTCAGCAGGTCGCCCTGTGGCTTGGGCTGGCCCTGCTGATGCTGGGTGGCGGGATGGTTGCCTGGCTGGTGGTATTGCAGCATCTGCCCGTCGGGGTGGCGTACCCCATGCTGAGCCTTAACTTTGTCTGGGTAACGCTGGCGGCAAAAATCGTCTGGCATGAGCCTGTCCCGCTACGCCACTGGCTGGGCGTCGGGTTGATTATCGTCGGGGTTATTTTGCTGGGAGGAAGCCTGTGAACGGTGCGTGTTGGGCGTTATGCAGCGTAGTGTTAGTCAGCGTGGCGCAGCTGCTGCTGCGTCATGCGATGGTAACGCTGCCCCCGATGGGCGACGCTTTCTGGGCAGCCCTCTGGCATATAGCCCCCGGTACGGGCGCGCTGATGCTGGGGCTGACAGGCTATTGCGCCTCAATGGGCTGCTGGTATCTGGCATTGCATCGTATGGCGCTCAGCAAAGCGTATGCCTTGCTGAGCCTCAGTTACATCCTGGTGTGGAGTGCTGCAATTTTACTGCCCGGCTGGGGAGAATACTTTTCCTGGCGCGGGCTGGCGGGCGTCGGCTTGATTATACTCGGCGTGCTGGTCATTTTTATGCCGCAGAAATACCGGAGTAAGTAACCGCTTCCGCCGTTAAGGTGAAAGGCGTAGGGGTACAGACCGCCAGGCTCAGCGAGCCGAAGCGTAGCTGACTGACCGGGAGGGTCTGGGCGGTGCTGTCAATACTGACAATCTGCCACGCGCTGCCGCCACGCTGTTTGACGATCGCCTCTTTGCGCGTCCAGATGCGCCAGAATGCGGAAAGCTGCTCTTCCGGCGCTTCACGTTCCAGCTCGTCATGTTCGGTGAGGCTGAAAACGGCATTCGCCAGCGCCTGCCAGTTCTCCCGCGGGCGGATCACTTCGATATCGCAGCCCACTTCACCTTCATCGCTCATCAGCAGGGCAATGTCGTCCCCGCTGTGGCTCAGGTTAAACCACAGAGGATGGCCGTTAGCGAAGGCCGGTTTTCCCTGCTCGCCGTAAATTATCTCGGGAAGCGGTGAGGGGGATAAGGTTCTGGCGAGCAGCGTCCGGCCTGCAAGCCAGGAAGCGTGTCGTGCACCCTGAGGTGCCATGTCTGCGAGCGTTGACGCCAGCGGGTCCGCGCTAAGGGTGGAGATCTTTCCCAGTACAAACTGGTACATAGTTACGCCCAGCGTTTAATGATTATCGAGGTATTGATGCCGCCAAAGGCAAAGTTATTGCTCTGAATAAATTCGCAATCAATCGGGCGGGTTTCCCCCATAATATAATCTAAAGCGCCGCATTGCTCATCCGGTTGTCTTAAATTGAGCGTTGGCGTGAACCAGCCCTCCCGCATCATGTGCAGACTCAGCAAGGCTTCCAGTGCGCCGCAGGCACCCAGGGTATGGCCGAAATAACTCTTTAAGGAAGAGATGGGCACGCTGTCGCCGAAAATGGCGGCGGTCGCCTGACTCTCGGCGATGTCCCCGCGATCGGTTGCCGTGCCGTGGGCAGAAATGTAGCCAATCTCCTGAGGGCCAAGGCCCGCCATCGCCAGCGACTGCGCCATACACACCTGCATGGTTTCACGCTGGGGCTGGGTGATGTGCGCCGCATCGCAGTTAGTGGCAAAGCCCACGATCTCGCCATAGATTGTCGCCCCGCGCGCTCTGGCGTGATCCAGCGCTTCCAGCACCAGCGTGCCCGCCCCTTCGCCAATCACCAGACCATCGCGCTGAACGTCAAACGGCGACGGCGTGGTTTTTGGCGCGTCGTTACGCTGGCTGGTGGCAAACAGGGTATCGAAAACCGCCGCTTCCGACGGGCACAGCTCTTCCGCGCCGCCTGCCACCATCACCGTCTGGTAGCCGTGACGAATCGCTTCCCAGGCGTAGCCAATCGCCTGGCTGCCAGAGGTACAGGCGCTCGAGGTGGGGATCACCCGTCCGCGCAGGCCAAAGAACAGCCCGGTATTCACCGCCGTGGTGTGCGGCATCATCTGCACGTAGGTGGTGCCGGTGATGTTGTGGGTGTGCTTTTCGGTGAGCATAGAGGCAAACTCGCTGACCGGCCCGGTGCTGCCGGTCGACGAGCCGTAGGCGATGCCGGTCTGACCGTTGGTCAGCACCGCGTCGTCGATCAGTCCCGCCTGCTCCAGCGCCAGCTCGGTGGCGCGGGTAGAGAGCAGCGACACCCGGCCCATGGCGCGAATGCGCTTACGGGTATAGTGAGCGGGGAGAGTGAAGTCTTCAATCGGCGCGGCGAGCAGGGTTTGCAGGCCGTCATACGCCTGCCACTCCGTCATGGTACGCACCGCATTTTCATACTCGCACAGACGGCGCGAGATGGTCGGCCAGTCCTCGCCGAACGCGGTGACGCCGCCCATGCCCGTAATCACTACCCGGCGGGTCATAGCATGCCTCCGTTAATCGAAATCACCTGACGCGTCACATAGCCTGCTTTATCCGACATCAGGTAACTCGCCAGCCCGGCGACCTCCTCGGCCTGGCCCATACGCTGCATCGGGATCATCGACATCGCCGCGTGCAGCGCGGCTTCGTCCATCTCGATCATGCCGGTATCGATCAGCCCCGGCGCGATGCAGTTGACGGTGATTTTGCGTTTTGCCAGCTCGGTGGCGAGCGCTTTGGTGGCGCCGATGATCCCGGCTTTCGCCGCGCTGTAGTTCACCTGCCCACGGTTGCCCATAATGCCTGACACCGACGACAGGGTGATGATCCGCCCGCCCTTGCGGGTGCCGATCATCGGCATAATGCAGGGATGAATGACGTTATAAAAACTGTCGAGATTGGTGTGGATCACGCTGTCCCAGTCATCGTCGCTGAGCGCCGGAAAAGCACCGTCGCGGGTAATACCGGCGTTACTGACCACGCCATACCACGCGCCGTGGTCAGCGATCTCCTGTTCCAGCACCGTGCGGCACTGCTCGCGGTTGCCCACGTCGAAGGTGAGTAAACGGCCCGCGCCGCCTGCCTGGACAATCGCTTCCAGCGTCTCCTGCGCGCCCGCTTCATCACGATGGTAATGCACGCCGACGGTGAAACCGTCCGCCGCAAGCTGAAGGGCGATAGCGCGGCCAATGCCTTTGCTGGCGCCAGTGACCAGTACGGATCTCATGATGGTGTTCCCTGGTTGAAAAGTGTGGTTAATTCATCCTCGCTCGGCTGGAAGGTGTTCACGCGGCCCGTGGCGAGGGAGACATTATCCGCATGAATGGCGCACTCGAAGCTGCCAAAGCGTTCATCCTGCATCAGACGTTCGATGGTGATGGTCAGCGTGCAGCCTGCGGCAAAATGCCCTGCGTCGCACACCAGCTCGCGCGCGCCCAGCACCATGCCCAGCGCACAGTGCGGCAGCCCTTTTTGCATCCGGTGCCATTCAGACCAGACGCCCACGGTCTGGGCCATCAGCTCCAGCGCAAACCAGCCAGGCAGGTTGCCGTCCGCGTCCAGGAACGGAGCCAGAACGCCCCGATCGTTCACCGTCACGCTGCAAATGGCGCGGTCATCGGTGACGTTTTCCACACTCTCAAGCAGCAGCATCGGCGTGTCGTGAGGAAGATAATCCCCGGGAGGTAAGTAGCGCATCATACCCTCCCCAGCAGAAGGCTGGCGTTGTTGCCGCCAAACGCAAAGGAGTTTGACAGGATCGCCGGTTTATTCAGCGGTGCGCTCTGGTGCAGCAGGCCGAAGGCGGGCAGGGTGTCGTCTGGCGCGTAGCGGGAAAAATCCTGCGGCGGCAGCGGCAGGTCTCGGGTCAGGATCAGCCAGCTCAGGGCGGCCTCGGTGATCCCCGCTGCGCCCAGCGTGTGGCCGGTAAGATGTTTCGTGGAGCTGCACGGCACGCGGTCGCCAAAGAGATCGTGGATCACCTGCGCCTCAATGCGATCGTTCAGCGGCGTGGCGGTGCCGTGCAGGTTGATATAGCCGACGTCCGCCGCCGTCATGCCCGCCTCGTTCAGCGCCTGGTTGATGGCGCGGATCGCCCCTTCGCCCTGCGGATGCGGGGCGGAAATATGGTACGCATCGCTGGATTCCCCCGCGCCCAGGAGCGCAACCTCGCCCGGCTCGCGGGTCAGCACCATCAGTGCCGCCGCTTCGCCAATGGTGATCCCCCGACGGTGGCGGCCAAACGGTTCGCACAGGGTCGGGGAGAAGGACTCCAGGCTGTTGAAGCCGTTGACCGGCATGCGGCTCAGGCTGTCGGCCCCGCCGACGATGGCGACGTCCACCAGCCCGGCGTCAATCAGGCGACGACCGCTGACGATCGCCCGCGCGCTGGAGGAGCAGGCGGTTGAGATGGTATACGCCGGGCCGTCCAGCGCAAGCCAGCGGGCGAGAAAGCGCGACGGATCGCCCAGCTCCTGCTGCGGATATTGCCACTGCGGGCTGCTCTCGCCGTTCTGCGCGCGGCGCACGTACTCATCACCCTCGTCCAGCCCGGAGGTGCTGGTGCCCAGCACAACCGCCACGCGGTCGCGCCCCACGCGCGCAATGGCCGCATCGACGGCGGGCCGGATTTGCGCCAGCGCCGCCAGCAGCAGCTGGTTGTTGCGGCTGCGATGCGCAGAAAAAGACCCGGGGACAGGGGGAAGTTCACCCTCCACGCCCCCCAGCACGGCCTCGGGTAAGCCCTGTAGCCAGCCCGCACGCTGGCGCATCCCGGGGGCCACACCAGCGATCAGGTTCGCCGCTATTTCATCAGCCGAGTTGCCGAGCGCGTTGACCATGCCAACGGCAGAAAGGTAAATCATCTCAGTCACCCAGATATTGAATGGTGATGTGGTAGTGAAAAGCGTGCTGCACAATGCTAATCGGTTCGCGCCTGCCGTTACGGTTCAGGTAGACAATTTCCGTGACCAGTTTGCCCTCGGGGTTGCGCAGTTCGCGTCTGGTGTCAGTATCGTTCAGCGTCCAGCCTTTCGGCAACTGCGGCTGCCAGGCGCTGAGTGGCCAGTGGCTCAGCATCACGTCGGCCAGCACCTGGCTGGCTGGCGGCAGCTGCGGCATCACAACCGACTGTTCGGTGTGGATCCCGGTGTTGTCGTAGGTGGCGAGGAACAGGCGGATCCCGACGGAAGAGAGGCCGGCAAGCGTCACTTTATTTCCGTCGGCGTTCAGCATCACCAGCAGCGACTGGGACTGGCCTTTAAAACTGCCGGTAAGCAACTGCTGCGCGCGGATGGCAGGCATGATGCCCGGCGGGGGCAGCGTGACGCGGGTGCCGGGCTGGAGCCAGGCCTGAGGGCGCGCGTCATCGCGGTTCGTCGTATGGCTACACCCCGCCAGCAACAGGGCCATCATCACTGCCGCCAGGCGAATGAAACGGGTCATGGTAAGTTCTCTTTGTTAGACGGCATCGCCAGCGGGGCGAGCAGGAACGCGGTGAAGATACCGCTCACCAGCACAATGCCAAAGCTGCTGATGGCCTGAGTGGTGCTGAACACCAGCATCCCCAGCGTCAGCAGGGTAGTCATCATGGCGAGGGTAATCGCCAGCATGGAGGTCAGCGGCGTGCCGCGCGGGTTGCTGAAAAACAGCGTGTAGTTAATGCCAATGCCGAGGACCAGCACCAGCGCCAGCAGGGAAAACAGGTTCACCGGATGGCCCGTCATGGCCAGCGCCGCCAGCCCGCCGGCCAGCGACAGCACGGACGGCACCAGCGCCACCAGCCCTTTTCGCCAGCCGAGGCGTAGCATCGCGCCGCAGGCAATCACCGCCAGCGCCACGCCCAGCAGCCCCGTCAGCAGCGAGCGGTAGAGCGCAAACAGGCTGTCGAAGCTGGCCTTACGGTCAACCCAGACGACCCCGGGATGGCGGGCGGCCAGCTCACCGAGCGCGGCGCTGTTTCTGACGCCATCGACCGGGACCAGCACACCGCTTTTGCCGTCCGGCAGCGTCAGCCACAGCAAACGCCAGCCCTCGCTGGCCGGGCTGGCGAGCCACGCTTCCACGCTGACAGGCATGGCGTTCAGGTTCGGTGGGACGGCGTTCAGCCCCGTGCTTTGCAGCATTTTCATCACCGTCGGCGCGGCGTTACGCAGAAGATGCAGATCGCTGTTCTGCCGCGCCAGCGAGTTCAGCGGCAGGGTGCGCCAGCGGGTTAATTCACCGGCTTTTTGCGCCTGCGCCAGCGCCGGGGTAAACGCCTCCAGCCGCTCCAGCGTTTCCTGAGCCGACGCGCCGTACACCACGAACCACTTCTGATCGACATTTTGCCCGGTCAGGGCGGTGATGGTTTTTTCCTGCGCCAGAATGTCCTGCGGCAGCGCCTGAAGCCGGGCGATATCGTCATCCACCCGCAGGCTGGCGATCCCGATGGCGGAGAGCAGCGCCAGCGCTACCGGCAGCCCGACAGAGAGGGCTTTACCGTCGCGCCAGGCGTTCAGCCAGCGCTGCATCATCCCTCTCAGGGGGACCGGGCGGACCGGCATGCCCCGGCACAGCCACGGATGCCAGAACATTACCGTCAGGCACGAGGCGCTCAACCCTGCGGCGGCGAACACCGCCATCTGACGAATGCCGGGGAAGGGGGCCAGCATCATGAAGAGATACGCCACGACGGTGGTCAGCAGCGCCAGCAGCAGCGCGTTACGTACTTTCGCCAGGCTTTGCCAGGGCGAGTGTTCCGCGCCGTGCACCATCCGCTCCGTGAGGTAGTAAATCGTATAGTCCGCCGAGATGCCGATGATGCTCATGCTCATCACCAGCGTCATCAGGTGCAGTTCACCGAACAGCAGCAGCGTCACGACCGTCCCCGCCAGCGCGCCGATGGCAATGGAGAGCAGGCTCAGCAGCAGCGGACGCACGGAGCGAAACACCGACACAATCAGCAGGATCACCCCGAGCACCGTGGCGACGCCAAGCGTGGAAATATCCTTTTTAGCCTGCTGGCTGGCGTAATCGCTGTAGAACACCGTCCCGCGCGAGAGCAGCTGCGCCTGTGGATACTGGCTTTTCAGCGTCTGCTGCAACGCGTTAAGGGTGGTCACCAGCTGGTGGGTTTGCTGCATATCAAACGACGAGCCCGCCAGCTCGCCGTGCAGCAGATACCAGTAGTTCCCGGCCGCGTCTTTTGTCACCAGCCAGCCGTCCATCAGCTGCATCTTCTGGCTGTTTTTCGCCAGTGCGAGCTGCGCGCCGCGCATCAGCATCAGCGGATCGTTTTGCAGCTCCTTGCCGCTCACGCCGGAAAAGGCGGAGTAGAGCTGGGACAGGATCCACTGGGCCTGTGCTTGACCGCCGTTTTGCAGGCGGGCGCGGGTGGCCGGATCGACCAGGCCATTGCGGTGTTGCCAGAAGAAATCTCCCCAGGCCTGTTGCCCGGCGGCATCCAGCGGACCTTTTACGACACTCAGCGCCTGGCTGCGTTGCAGCAGGGTTAACCACTGCTGCGCCACGCGAGGGTCCGGCTGTTTGCCGGGGCTGACCAGCCAGATGAGCTGGCGGTCGAGGCGCTGCATAAATCCGTCGTTGAGAGCGGGAGGGATCGCGCCGAGCGTCTGTTTCGGCAGCATGGCGAGCACGCTGCTGTTCAGCCGCGCGCCGGGCAGCAGCGACAGCAGCACGCCCAACAGGATCAGGCATACCGCGGCCCACAGCAGCGCCGGGCGCAGGGCGTTACGGTGCGGCAAAGCGCTGGCGTTCTGCATCGGTCAGGCGGGCGGGCGTCAGTTGGTGGCGGGAGAGGGCGATATCCGTCGTGTCGCCCTGCTTATCGTTCAGGCGAATGGATTCCAGATAGATCGCGCCCTTCAAATCAAGGGTGGAGAAAATCTTGTCCAGCGGCGTGGTGACGGGCGTCAGCACCAGCGACCAGCGGCCTTCGCCCAGGTCTTTGAAATCGACGCGGAAGTTCTCTTCCAGCACCTTGCGGTCGGCCTGGAACAGCGCCCGCAGCAGATGGTTGAACTGGAACATCTGCGGGTTAGTGTCGGCGGTAATGGTCTGCGGCGACTGACCGTTGACGATCTGCACCATCCGTTTGTCATCCAGCAGCAGCGTCATCGGGAACGGCGCTTTTTGATCCCACAGCAGGCCATTGTCACGGGCGATCAGCATCTCCCCCTGCGAGCGCAGGGGCTGAGGCATATCCTTGATCGTGCGGATCTGTTCGAAGTGTGCGCGCACTACCGGTTGGTCCGCAAACCGCTGTTGCAGTTCATCCAGCGTGATCGCGTTCACCAGCGGGCTTACCAGCAGCGCGAGTAGCGTTATCCATTTCATGGCGCGATCCCCATGCGTTCGAACAGAATGGCCGGGCTGACAAAGCACATCTCCCGGCTTGCTTCTTCCACCGCCACCTGAATGGTGTAGCCGGTGGTGGTGCGTTTCCCGGTTTGCGAGTCGAAGATTTGATAGGCGATGCGCAGACGGTTTTCAACCTCTTCAATGTGGGCGCGGACGCGAATGCGCTGCTCGAAGGTCACCGCGTCGCGGTATTTCACTCGGGTATCCACCACCGGCCAGACGTAGCCGGACGCTTTCATCTGGCGATAGCCGTAATCAAACTGGTTGAGCAGCGCTTCGCGGGCAATCTCAAAGTAGCGGAAGTAGTTGCCGTGCCACACCACGCCCATCATATCGACGTCGTGGAACGGAACGGTGATTTCAACTTCAGCCGTAAAGCGGGGATCGGTCAGCACCCTTTACTCCTTCTCGTTGACCTCTGGCAGCAGCCAGAAATCGAAAAAATTAAACCAGTCGAGCGGCGACAAGAGCGCGTAATGCTCCAGCCGCTGCGCATAGCGGTCGACGGTCTGCTGTAGCGCCTGCTGGCGTTCGCCGCGCGGCAGCAGCAGCGGGTCGGCAAACGGCTCGCAGTGCAGGGTCAGCTTTCCCTGCTGACAGAGGGCAAAAATCAGCACCACCGGGCAGCGCAAAATGGACGCCAGGATAAATGGCCCCTGCGGGAACGGCGCGGGCTGGCCCATAAATTCGCTCCATATCACCCGCCAGCTACCGCCGCGCTGCGGGGTGACGGCGATGCGATCGCCCACGATCGCCACCCATTCGCCGCGATCCAGCTTCTCTTTAATGAGGATGGCAGTCTCCGGGCCAATGTCGGTGACCGGCATCAGGTGAATGCCCGCCTGCGGTGCCATCTCCTCCATCACCTGCTTAAAGCGTCTGGCGTTGTCGCTGAAGACCAGCGCGTTGATGGTTTTCGCCCCTTCGCGCTGGGCCAGCGCCCGGCAGGCTTCCACATCGCCAAGATGCGACGCGAGCAGCAGTTTGCCCTGAGGATCGTCGAGCCCCAGCGCCTCCTGCGCGCCTGGCGCAAAGACCAGATCGCGATGGAGTTTCATTTCGCCGCGCCAGCTGGCCACTTTATTCAGCATGGCATGACCGAAGCGCAGGAAGTGGGAAAAACTGTTAAGCCGCGCGAGGGGCGGCATTTGCCGCTGTGCCATCACCGTTTTAACCCGCGCCAGCCACTGCTGCGACGCCTGACGCGCAGAGCGGGCGGTCAGCCAGTAGACGGCGGTAACCGGCCACAGCAGGGCGGTAAACGCCTTACGCCCCAGCAACTGCCAGACGCGCAGCATCAGGCGCATGCCCCATAATCCTTTTACCTCCTGCTGCTGCGCCCAGTGCTGTGAGCGGCGACGCATCAGCAGGGAAGGAATGCGCGGCAGCATGCCGAGAAACAGACGGGTATGCATCAACGAGATGCGCACGTTGTCTTTCAGGGCATCGAAATGGGATACCCCGTCCGGCGGATAGGTTACGCGGGTGGGCAGAAAATAGCTGGTGTTGCCCTGCCAGTAGAGGCGCACCATCACTTCGGTATCAAAATCCATTCGCCTGCCGAGCGGCGTGGTTGCTGCAAGGCGCAGAACCGGGGCTATCGGGTAAACGCGAAACCCGCACATACTGTCTTTCAGTTGCAGGGAGAGGGTTTCAATCCAGACCCAGACGTGCGTTATCCAGCGCCCGTACAGGCGCGAACGGGGGATTGAGTCATCGTAAACGGGCTGCCCGGAAATGAGCGCATCGGGATGACGCCCGGCCAGCGCCAGCAGTTTGGGAATGTCCTCGATAGCGTGTTGGCCGTCAGCGTCCACCTGAACGGCGTGGGTGAAGCCGCGATCGGCGCAGGCTTTCAGCCCCTGCATCACCGCCGCGCCTTTGCCGCTGTTTTCGGCCAGCCGCAGCAGTGTCATCTGCGGACGATCCGCCGCCAGCGCTTCAAGCGTGCGGCGCGTGGTTTCATCGCTGCCGTCGTCCACCACCAGACAGGGCAGATCGAAAGGTGCCAGGCGCGCCAGCACCGAAGCCATCATCGCCCCGTGGTTGTAGCAGGGGATCAGCACGCAGGGACGGAAGGTTACTGACATAAGCGAATCTTCCCGCTGCTGGCGGTGTGGCGCTCGTTACCCGCATGGCGCTGGTAGCTAAAGGTCAGCAACTGGCGTTCAGGCTGCCAGGCAAGGAGCAGCGTGACCGTGTTCTCCGGCAACAGCGGGGCGGCGAACTTCACGTTCTGAATACTGTGAAAACGGTAGCCCGACGCCAGCGCGGCGGCGTAATGCATCACCCAGTCGAGCTGCGCCACGCCCGGCAGCAGCGGCTGTACGGCGAAATGTCCCTTAAACCAGAGCAGGTCAGGATCAAGATAAAAGGTTATCTCCAGATGCTGTGGATCGGGCTGGAGGCGCCCGATTTCAGGGATCTTCATGAAACAACTCCTGTAGCTGCGCAGTCACGCGCTTGTTCATGCTGTTGACCGGGATTTCATCAACGATCCGCCAGTAGCGCGGTACGGCAACCGGTTCAAGCCAGGGGCGAAGGGCGCGTCGCCAGGCGAGCTCCTGCGCTGTTTTGCTCTGTTCGTGTTGCTGACGCACCGCTTCATTCAGCACCAGCAATACGCCAATGCCCTGACGCCCGCCGCGCGTCACCGTCAGCGCGGCGGCCTCCCGGATGCCGTCCAGCGCCAGCAGGCGGTGCTCAATGTCATCGAGTGAAATGCGCTTATCTTCAATTTTGACCACCCGACCACGACGCCCGACGAGGCTGAACTGCCCGTCAGCCGTGAAGTGCAGGATATCATCCAGCACGATTCCCTCCGCCTCGGGGATCAGCGGCGACGTCACGCGATCGCCGTGAAACGTCACGCCGGGAAAAGGCTGCCAGCGCGTGCTTTCCTCCTGACGGTAGCGCCAGGCCATTACGCCCGTTTCCGTGCTGCCGTATATTTCATCCGGCCAGACGTTGAGCCAGGCCTGAACCGCGGCGACCTCCTGCCAGGGCAGCGCGCCGCCGGCGGAGACGAGCAGGTTGACGGGGGGCGGCGTCAGCGACGCGTCCAGCCGCTTGAGAAACGCCGGACTGCTGATGAAAAGGTAGCGTTTATCGTCGGGAAGGGCAGAGAGCTGCTCGGCATAGTTGAGCAGGCTGGCATGCAGCGGCAGGCCGAGCGCCATGGGTAAGACAACACGAAACGTCAGGCCATACAGGTGGTGCAGCACCACGGAAGCCACGACGTGACAGCCCGCCAGGCGCTCGCCAAAATGCGCCGCCAGCAGACGAGCCTCACGATCAAGGCTGACCACCGGCTTACTTACCCGCTGCGGCGTGCCGGTCGAGCCGGAGGTGTAAAGCTCGATCGTGCGCGTCTCACCGATGGCTGGCAGCGGTGAAAAGGGATGGCCTGCCCGCTGCGCGGAAGCCACCCGCAGCTGTCGCCCCTGAAAATCGAGCGTGGTGTCGCTCAGGACGCCGCTGAACAGCGCCCGCTGTTCGTTAAGCTGCGCCGCCCGGCTGTGCCCGGGGAGGACCGGCGTTTTACCCGCATGCAGCGTCGCCAGCAGCGCGACAATAAACAGATAACCGTTTTCGATGCACAACGCCCAGCGTTCGCCATCTTCACGACGCAGCGTGTCGACCAGCTGAGTGACGTCGTGGCGCAGATCGCCAAGCGTCCAGAGGCGGTCGTCCTGCCAGGCGACAGGGGAGTCGTCAGGGCGGGGCGCACTGAGCCACTGGCTAAGCGGAAGAGGGTTAAGCATCGTTTTTAATCACCCGTTGTCGCACCAGCCACTCGCCAGCCATCAGCGTGCCCATCAGGAGATAGGCAATCATCCCATTCCACAGCGTCCACAGACGGATATCGGCGTGTAATACGGTAAACAGCGCGATCGCCCCGTTAATAATAAAAAAGCCGCACCAGACCTGGGTAACCCGGCGCGTGTAACGTACCCCGACGGGGGAGAGATCCGGTTCACGCAGGCGCGCCAGCCGTTCAACAACAGGCATTGCCGTCCACAGCGAACCGCCAAACACCACCAGCATCACCAGATTCACCACCACCGGATATAACAGCACCCACTGGTGCGCGTGCAGGACGTAGCTCGCCGCGCAAAGTGCTATGCCGGCCAGCGCCACGCTCACGAACAGATGACGCAGGGGGCCGCCCTGCCGACGGGCCTGGCAGACGCGCAACAGCAGCACCAGCGCCATCACGGGCAGTATCCCGTGCAGGCTATTATTCGCCAGCCCGAAGCCGATCAAAAACGGCCATGCCAGCAGCATCAGCCCCGTCAGGGCGGGAAGAACTGGAATCGAACGCACGTTACGCGTCGCGCTGAAGCTGTTCCACAACGTCCACGACGTCCTGCACCGTGCGCACCGCTTTGAAGGTTTCGGGCTTGATTTTATGGCCCGTTTTCTTTTGCAGGTGCACCACCATATCGACGGCATCAATGCTGTCGAGGTCCAGATCCTCGTAAAGACGTGCCTCAGGGGTAATATCCTCCGGGGCGATTTCAAACAGCGTAATAAGAAGCGCAAAGACTTCCTGATAAATCGTTTGTTGTTCTGTCATAGCGGTCATTCTCAGGCGCGTTGTTGATGGATAAAAGCCGCGAGCGTGGCAACGGAATAGAAGTGCTGACGCATCTCGTCACTTTCGGCAGAAAGCACTACGCCGTACTGATTTTTTACCGCCAGCCCCAGCTCAAGGGCGTCGATTGAGTCCAGACCGAGGCCGTCGCCAAAGAGCGCGGCGTCTGTATCAATATCCTCTGGGGTAAGTTCTTCCAGATTCAGCGTAGAGATAATGAGATTCTTAATTTCAAGATAGAGCGCTTGCATCTTTCGTTCCTGACAAAGATTGAAGACCGGTTATTAACTGATGCTGCATATGCCGGTTTAACTGCCTTGCTGCCAGCGCGGGTTCGTGCTGACTCGCATCATAAAAATCATGAATGTTGATGCGTTCGCGAACATCCACGGTGAAAACAGGTTTGTTGGGGGGCACGTTATACCAGCTGCTCTGTTTATCCAGCATCCGTTCGCTACAGTGGATCACCACCACGCGCACGGCGCTGTTGCAGCGAACGGCGATATTCGCCGCCCCACGTTGCAGGGTCATGGCTTCCCCCACCCGGGTGCGGGTGCCTTCAGGGAAGATAAGCAGGGTATCGCCCTGGGCCAGACGCTGCTGGCTTGCGGCAAGCAGCGTGTCGGCTTCGCTGTTAATCAGATAGTCAGCCGCGCGGATCACGCCGCTGACGAACGGGTTACGCAGCAACGCGCTTTTCACCAGACAGTCGGTTTCGTTCATCACCGACGCCAGCAGAACGTAGTCCAGCAGCGAGGGATGATTCGCAATCACCAGACAGCCCCGCTCGGCGCGCAGAACGTCCAGGTTGTTGAAACGGTAATCCAGTACCCCTGCACCGCGTACCACCGCGAGGAACAGGCGAAAACTGGCAGAAATAGTGCGGCGTGCCAGGCGGCGACGTTGAGTGCGGTCGCGCTGGAAAATCAGCAGCAGGTTAAACCACACCAGCGACAGCGTCAGCCCGCCGAGGCCGAACAGGACGAAGCACAATCCGGTCATCAGCATCCGCCATATCCGATCGAGGCGGGAACGTAACCCTCTCATTGGCGCGTCCATTGCCACAGCAGGCGCTCGCCCGGCAGGGTAAACTGGCGCTCGTCCCGCAGGTAATGGCGCAGGAACTGGAGGCTTTGCGGCAGCGCGGGCTCTTCAGGCGCGCGGTTGACGTGCGTTTCACAGCTGAGCGTATTTCCCGCCTCAATCACCAGCGCCAGCGCGTAGGGCCAGACGGGCATCTGCGGCGGCAGCCCGGCGTGATAAAAATCAGGCAGCAGACCGTCGAAATCCACCAGCAACACGCGGGAGTAGCCCGCATGCAGCAGGCTCAGCACGTCGCACAAGCTCTGCTGGAAGGTATCCATACCGGCGGAAACCGACGAAGAGACAACAGGCTGACGCGCGGCGATAGTGAGATTGCCGACAGCCGAGTTGTGTACCGACATGGCAAAATCGGTGGGGGAAACGGGCTGTTCTGCCGCCAGGGCCTGGAGAATACGGAAATTGCGCTCCAGCTCCCCATGACGGCTGCTGTAGACGACGGCATCGATGCGGTGTTTGCGCAGCATCATCAGGCCAAGATCGACGGCCAGCCTGCTGCCTGAATTCAGGCGGCGGGCGGTCATCATCGGCAGTTCGGTCAGTTTCGCCAGCGGTGCAGCGGGATCGATGGCGTCAGACCGGCGTGACCATGCCTGCCATTCGTCGGCATCGCTGAGTCCTGGCGCTCTTGCCTGCCAGTCGATAAGGGTAAGTGTAAATTTCATCTACGCGCGTCCGCGATAAACCTGTTTCTGTGACTTTTTCTTCGCCAGCGCGATTTGCTGCGCACATCGTACAATGTTGTCGTCGCGCTGGCGAATAAACGTCACTTTTGACCCTTTCCACCCGGTTATCCCGGCAAACGGCTTTTTGGCCGACCCGGACCCAGAAGAATGGCGAGTTTACTGCCTCCTTTCGTGGTTTCCATCCAGATTTTACAGACGCTGGTAAGCGGCACGGAGAGCAGCATGCCCACCGGACCCAGCAGCCATCCCCAGATCAGTAACGATAAAAACACCACCATCGTCGACATGCCCAGACGATGGCCCATCATGCGCGGCTCGAGTATGTTACCCAGCACCATATGCACGACGAGGAACAGCGCCCCTACCAGCATGCACTCATAAAAACCGTTAAACAGGAACGCCTGGATCATCGGCGGAACGGCGGAAAGCACCGCGCCGATATTGGGTACGTAGTTCAGTAAAAAGGCCAGCACGCCCCACATCAGCGCGAACTGCACGTCCAGCAGTACCAGCCCCAGCCAGACGATCACGCCGGTCCACAGGCTTAACAGCGTTTTCAGCGCCAGATATTTGGATACGCCCTTCAGCGCACGGTGCAAGCCGGCAATGTGGATCTGAGGATTGTTCAGGGCAAAACGCAGTTTATACGGCACGTGGCGCACTTCGAACAGCATAAACACCACCGTCATCACCAGCAGCAGAATGCTGGCCATTGCCCCGGAAAGCCCGGTCATCAACGTGGTGGCGTAGGTCATCACCTTCTCGGAATCCATCCGACGCAGCATCCGTTCCGGTGAGATATGCAGATTCACGAACGGCAACATGCGCTGAAGATCGACCAGCTTGCGCGTCAGCTCTTTATTGTACTGCGGCAGCATGGTGGAAAATTCGCTCAGCGAGGCGGCGAGCACGCCGAACAGCGCCGTCAGGACAACCAGCATCACCATCACCACAATGGTAATCGCGACCGGGCGGCTGATGCCCCGGCGTAAAAACCATGTCACCAGCGGGTTGAGCACAATGGCGAAAAACAGCGCCAGCAGAAGCTGAACAATGATATCCGCCGCCGCGTGGATACCCGCAAGGATAACCACCAGGCAGGCAAGTTTTAATAAAATATGAAGTCCGGCTTTGTCGGGCGGGCTGGCAGTCATAAGAATTCCTTTTTCCGGGGGGCGTGTTAATTGTAGTGCGCCGGATGGGCTTCGTCTGGCGTGTTAGTCTGAAAGTCGTGGCAAAAAAATGGCCCCCGGCGCAAGCGACGGAGGCCACGGCATCCTGGTGAACGATTACTGAATAACCAGCGTATTAATGATGTTTTCTGCGGTGGTCTGCGCTTTTTGCTGATCGTCAGCGGGCAGCGTAATTTGCATGGTCAGCAGTTGATTACCCACGTTACCCAGAATAACGGAAGAGTACGCCGTCTGGCCTTTCGCGGAGATAATACTGTCTAACTGCTGCATTTTGTGACCTTTCAGCTCAATGGCTTTATTGGTTACCACTTGCAGCTGCGGATCGCGGCTACGTTGCTGATCTTCCAGACGCTTCGCCAGCACCGCCAGATCTTCTTTCGGATCATCGCCCATGATGACGATGACTGCTTTCTGCCCGGTGGCGTCGGACCAGACATGCATGTTATTGGCCTGCGTTCCCAGCTTACCGCTCTGGTCGGTCATATCCGCTGGCAGCGAGAAACTTAACTTGCCATCAAGCAGGTTGACGGGATTCCCGGTAGCGTTACTTTCCGCGACCGAACCCTGCGCCGTAGCGTTAGTGTCTTTATCATCACAGGCCGCAAGCCCCATAACCAGCAGGCCAATTCCGACATATTTAACCAGATTGCGCATTGACTTCTTCCTTTCGATAAACGGCCATAACGGCTCATTCATCCATCTTATCACAACTCTGATAACGAACCTTTAACTCGCCTGCAAAGCGTTGATTTCGGATTTATCTGCCAGTCTTTTCAACAGCATATTGAGTAATACGCCATACATTGGCAGGAAGAAAACGATACTGATTAACACTTTGAAACAGTAATCGACCAGCGCGATTTCCATCCAGTGTTCAGCCATAAAGGCATCCGGGCTACGCCAGAAGGCAATGAAGAAAAAGGCCAGCGTGTCGCTGACGTTACCGAACAGTGTGGACGCTGTCGGTGCCAGCCACCAGCGGCGACTCTGACGCAGGCGGTTAAAAACGTGCACGTCGAGGATTTGCCCCAGCGCGTAGGCCATGAAACTGGCGGTGGCGATACGGGCGACAAACAGGTTGAAGTGGGCGAGTGCGCCGAATCCCTGCCAGGAACCCATATAGAATAGCGACGAGATGACGTAGGAGATTAATAACGCAGGGATCATTACCGCGAAGATAATGCGTCGGGCCAGCGGTGCGCCAAAAATACGCACGGTCAGGTCGGTAGCAAGAAAAATAAACGGAAAGCTAAACGCGCCCCAGGTGGTATGGAAACCCAAAATGGAGACGGGAAGCTGAACCAGATAGTTACTGGAGGTGATCACCAGCAGATGAAATAACGATAACCAGAACAACGCCTTATAGCGTTGAGTTTGCGAGAAAACGTTCATATTGTACCTTTTTGATTAACCATTGGGGTGAGGGAACCCAATACGTACGACACGTCTGTTACCTTAACATAATAACGTGCTTACCCTTTTTTCGAGCCGCCGCATGATACTGCTTTACGTTGACAATGCAATGGTTAATTTTCACGCAATCGTTAACCTGGTTTGCTTACGGACTCACAGGGCGTAAACTAGCGCCGTTTTTTTATGTGATGAGAAGAAAATGACCGATCTCTTTTCCAGCCCTGACCACACACTCGACGCACTTGGCCTGCGCTGCCCGGAACCCGTAATGATGGTGCGCAAAACAGTGCGCAATATGCAGCCAGGTGAAACGTTGCTGATTATTGCTGACGATCCGGCGACGACCCGCGATATTCCTGGGTTTTGTACCTTTATGGAACACGAACTGGTGGCGCAGCAAACCGAGACCTTGCCGTACCGGTATTTGATTCGTAAGGGGTAAGTGCGGCCTGACGCCCGGCGGCGCTTCGCTTGCACGGGCCTACGGGTGTAGTAGGTCGGGTAAGGCGCAGCCGCCACCCGACAAGTACTCATCACAATTTCGAACCATCGTTTCAAAATTTCGCGCTTTTGTGAGGCGCTTCACCCTCCCTTTTCCAGCCGTAGTCTAATTTTTAAGCGTCAAAAACTAAAACACCGTTTTAACGCTTATCTCACTACCCTGGAGTTGACTCAATGAAAACGACCCTCAAGCCGTTACTGGCCGCGCTGTGCCTGTCTGCTTTTGCCTGCACCGTTTCTGCCCAGACCATCAAAGCCGCCGATGTGCATCCCGAAGGCTACCCGAACGTGGTGGCGGTTCAGCACATGGGTGAAAAACTCAAACAACAAACCGATGGCAAGCTGGAGATTAAGGTCTTCCCCGGCGGCGTGCTGGGGGATGAAAAGCAGATGATTGAGCAGGCGCAGATGGGGGCGATCGACATGATCCGCGTCTCTATGGCGCCGGTGGCTGCCATTCTGCCGGATATCGAAGTGTTTACGCTGCCCTACGTATTCCGCGATGAAGGCCACATGCACAAGGTGATCGACGGGGATATCGGCAAGCAGATCGGCGACAAACTCACCGCCAACCCGAAATCGCGTCTGGTCTTCCTTGGCTGGATGGATTCCGGCACCCGTAACCTGATCACCAAAGAGCCGATCGTCAAACCGGACGATCTGAAAGGGAAGAAAATCCGCGTGCAGGGCAGCCCGGTGGCGCTGGCCACGCTGAAAGCGATGGGGGCGAACTCGGTGGCGATGGGCGTCAGCGAGGTTTACAGCGGCATGCAGACCGGGGTGATCGACGGCGCGGAGAACAACCCGCCAACCTTTATCGCCCACAACTATATGCCGGTCGCCAAAAACTACACGCTGAGCGGCCACTTCATCACCCCGGAAATGCTGCTCTATTCCAAAGTGAAATGGGACAAGCTCAGCGCTGACGAACAGCAAAAGATCCTGGCGCTGGCCCGCGAAGCGCAGTTCGAGCAGCGCAAGCTGTGGAATGCGTATAACGACCAGGCGCTGGCGAAAATGAAGGCCGGCGGGGTGCAGTTCCACGACATCGATAAAACGGTGTTTATCAAGGCGACAGAGCCGGTGCGCGCGCAGTATGGCGATAAGCATCAGGATCTGATGAAAGCCATCGCTGACGTCCAGTAAACCGGAGTACGTATGTCCGAACTCTACCTGAAGTGGATGGACCGTCTGTATCTGTTCGCCATGGCGGTGGCGGGTATTTCGCTGTTGGTGATGACGATTGTCATCCCCATCGGCATTTTTTCACGCTACGTGCTTAATCGCGGCGAATCCTGGCCGGAGCCGATCGCCATTATCTGCATGGTGACGTTTACCTTTATCGGCGCGGCGGTGAGCTACCGCGCCGGGTCGCATATTGCGGTCAACATGCTCACCGACCGCCTGCCCGCGTCGCTGCAAAGAGTGTGCGCGCGGATGGTGGATCTGCTGATGCTGATGATTTCAGGCCTGATGTGCTGGTACAGCTACTGGCTGTGCGTCGAGCTGTGGGAGCAGCCGGTGGCGGAGTTTCCGCTTCTGACCTCCGGCGAAAGCTATCTGCCGCTACCTGTCGGATCGGCCATTTTGATCCTGTTTGTGCTTGAACGCCTGCTGTTTGGCTCGCAGGAAAACCGTCCGGTCGTGCTGATCGGCAATCACAGTTAAGGGGTGAACAATGGATGCGTTTGTTTTGTTATTCACCCTCGCCATTTTGCTGGCGCTGGGGATGCCGGTGGCCTTCGCCGTCGGCTTAAGCGCCGTGGCGGGCGCGCTGTGGATTGACCTGCCGCTGGAGGCGCTGATGATCCAGATCACCAGCGGGGTGAATAAATTTACCCTGCTGGCGATCCCGTTCTTCATTCTTGCCGGGGCGATCATGGCGGAAGGGGGCATTGCCCGACGGCTGGTCAACTTCGCGTACGTTTTTGTCGGCTTTATTCGCGGCGGGCTGTCGCTGGTGAACATCGTGGCATCAACGTTCTTCGGCGCGATTTCCGGCTCGTCGGTGGCGGATACGGCGTCTATCGGCAGCGTGATGATCCCGGAGATGGAGAAGAAGGGCTATCCGCGCGAATACGCGGCGGCGGTGACGGCCAGCGGGTCGGTGCAGGCGATCCTGATCCCGCCCAGCCACAACTCGGTGATTTACTCCCTGGCGGCAGGGGGAACGGTCTCCATCGCCACGCTGTTTATTGCGGGCGTGCTGCCGGGCCTGCTGCTGGGCGTGAGCCTGATGGTGCTCTGCCTGTGCTTCGCCCGCAAGCGCGGCTATCCGAAAGGGGACAAAATCCCGTTCAGGCAGGCGCTGAAAATCATGCTCGATGCTCTGTGGGGGCTGATGACGGTGGTGATTATCCTCGGCGGGATCTTGTCCGGGATATTCACGGCGACCGAATCTGCCGCCGTGGCCTGCCTGTGGGCGTTCTTCGTCACCATGTTCATCTACCGCGATTACAAGTGGAATGAACTGCCGAAGCTGATGTGCCGCACGGTGAAAACCGTCACCATCGTGATGATTTTGATTGGATTTGCCGCGGCGTTTGGCGCGGTAATGACCTACATGCAGCTGCCGATGCGCATCACCGAATTCTTCACGTCGCTGTCCGATAACAAATACGTGATCCTGATGTACCTCAACATCATGCTGCTGCTGATTGGCACGCTGATGGACATGGCGCCGATCATCCTGATCCTGACCCCGGTGCTGCTGCCGGTGACCAACTCGCTGGGGATCGATCCGGTGCATTTCGGGATGATCATGATGGTGAACCTGGGGATTGGGCTGATCACGCCGCCGGTCGGGTCGGTGCTGTTCGTGGCGAGCGCGGTGAGTAAGCAGAAGATCGAGCACGTGGTGCGGGCGATGCTGCCGTTTTACGGTATGTTGCTGGTGGTGCTGGGGATGGTGACGTACATCCCGGCGATATCATTGTGGTTGCCGGGGCTGTTAGGGATGCAGTGACGCCGTTTTATGCCGGGTGGCGGCTACGCCTTACCCGGCCTACGGTTACGGTTCGGAGATGTTGTAGGCCCGGTAAGGCGTAGCCGCCACCGGGCATTTTTACCGACGGCGCAACAGCCGCAACGCGTTCGCCGTAACCAGCACCGTCGCCCCCGTATCCGCCAGTACCGCCAGCCACAGTCCGGTCATGCCGAGCAGCGTGGTGACCAGGAAAATCCCCTTCAGACCCAGCGCAATGCCGATGTTCTGCCGAATATTGGCCCGCGTCGCCCGCGCAAGATCTATCATCTGCGCCAGCCCGGTCAGGCGGTTGTGGGTCAGCGCCGCATCCGCCGTCTCCAGCGCCACATCGGTGCCGCTGCCCATCGCAATGCCGATGGTGGAAGCCTTCATTGCCGGGGCATCGTTTATCCCATCCCCGACCATCGCCAGCGGGGCATGACCGTTCAGCTCGGTTACCGCGCTGACTTTATCCGCAGGCAACAATCCGGCCTTAAACTCCAGCCCCAGCTCGCCGGCAATCGCCGCCGCCGCACGCGGGTTATCACCGGTCAGGATCACGCCCTGTACCCCCAGCCTGTGCAGCGCGTCGACGGCGTCTTTCGCATCGTCACGCAGGGTGTCGCGCAGCGCCAGCATGCCCATCGGTACACCGTCCTGCATCACGGCAACGACCGTCTGCCCGGCCTGCTCTAATGCCTCAACCTGTGGATTCGGGAACGCGCCTCCCGCGGCGATCAGCACTTTTTTGCCTTCGACCACAGCCTCAATCCCTGACCCGACCAGCGCTCGCTGGGCGGTTGCCGGAGGGATGGTCAGCCCGCGCCCCTTCGCTTCACGCACAATCGCCTGCGCCAGAGGGTGGGTGGAGCCCTGCTCCACGGCAGCGGCCAGCGTCAGCAGGGCGTCTTCACTGATGTCCTGCGGATACACGCCGGTCACCTGCGGCTTGCCGACGGTCAGCGTGCCGGTTTTATCGAAGGCGATGTGCTGAACCTGGCTCAGCTGTTCCAGCGCCGCGCCGCCCTTAATCAGCGCCCCGCGACGTGCCGCCGCCGCCAGCCCTGAGGTAATCGCCGCCGGGGTGGAGATCACCAGCGCACACGGACAGCCGATCAGCAGCAGCGTCAGCCCTTTGTAAATCCAGCCCTCCCACGGCGCGCCGAAGAACAGCGGCGGGACGACGGTGACCAGCAGCGCCACCAGCATGATGGCGGGGGTGTAAATCCGGCTGAAGCGATCGATAAAGCGTTCTACCGGCGCGCGGCGCTCCTCGGCTTCTTCTATCAGCCTGAGGATGCGGTCGATGGCGCTGTCGCCCGGTTCGGAAAGGACCGTCAGCAGCACCAGTCGGTCGACGCTGGTGGCGCCCGCAGGCACCTTTTCACCTGCCGCGCGCGCTACCGGGATGGATTCCCCGGTCAGGGCGCTTTCGTCAAAGCTCGCGGTGGCGGTAATGAGGGCCCCATCGGCTGGCAGACGTCCGCCTGCGGGCACTTCAATCACGTCGCCCGGGCGCAGGGTATTGATGGCGACCGTTTCACGCTGACCATGAATAACCCGCGTGGCGGTTTCCGGCTTCAGCGCCATCAGCGCGCTCACCCCTTTACGCGCCCGGCTCGCCGCCCAGCCCTCAAGGCGTTCGCCAATTAAGAACAGCAGCAGCACCATCGCCGCTTCCGCCGTCGCGCCAATAAACAGCGCCCCGATAGCCGCCACGCTCATCAGCGTTTCGATGGCAAACCAGCTGCCGCTTCTCATCAGACGCAGCGCCTGACGCGCAATCGGGTACAGGCCAACCAGCGGTGGTCTGCGATAAACGCCAGTTGCCCGAACGGATGATTAAATTGCTCCAAACCCCAGCTGATGTGCCATCATCACGATAAGCGTAATCAGCGGCAGATTCTCTTTCAGGCGCGATGCTTGTGGCTCGTCGGCGGCCTGCTCATCGCGCAGGGAATAGCCCGCTTTTTGCACCGTAGATTCAACCCTGGGCACGGATGGTCATTGTCGGCATCAACCACCAGTTTTTCGGTGGCGAACAACTCCTGCACCTGATTCACGCCTGCAAGCTGGCGCACGGCATTTTCTACCTTGCGCGCAAGGCGGCGCAGTCCATGCCGCTGACTTTCCAGCTATAGCGGGTGCCGGAGACGTTTTCAGAGAGCGTTGGCGAGCTGGAACATGCGCCGTCGCAGCAACAGTCGTTGGCGTTCTGTACCGTGGTTAGCGGTTTGAACGCAGCAAATTGAGGGGCTTTCTTGCCGTGATTGTCAGGAGTCGACATGGCATCCTCCGGTTAAGTTTTTTCTCATTAACCGAAGGATACACTCTGGAGTCGACTCCAGAGTCAAGTTTTATCAGAGATACAGCGAGCGGACGATCAGGAAGTGACCGGCAAAGTAGCAGGCCGCAGCAATCGCGTTATCCGCACGGAAGCGTCGGCGATAGTGGCTCCCCAGCCAGACAAAGTTACTG
Organism: Enterobacter hormaechei; assembly: GCA_042434945.1. Lineage (GTDB taxonomy): Bacteria > Pseudomonadota > Gammaproteobacteria > Enterobacterales > Enterobacteriaceae > Escherichia > Escherichia hormaechei_A. The sequence goes on along the minus strand of CP170191.1, from coordinate 3,922,409 downwards.
ATAAACAGCAACGAAGCGCCAACAAACGCAGAGAGCGCCGGAGCGGTCGGACGGAAGAACCACAGTTCACCTGCCAGCCACACCATCACCAGCGTCATGCCGATAAACGTGCAGATAGGCCAACGGTACTCTTCCAGCCGCGTCCAGATAATCGCCAGTAACAGCGCGCCCAGAACCAGCAGCACCAGTGGCAGAGGCCAGAAGAAAGAGAGCGTCATCTGACTGGCGAAATAGATGGTGTACAGCAGGTGCGAGAGGAAAAACGCGCCGATGGCGTACATCAGACGTTGACGTGGCAACAGGGTTAGCGCATCGCCCAGCAGTGAGGCGCACAGCCCTGCCAGCACCAGATAGCTAATGGCGTCGAACATCGGCGCTTGCCAGGCCAGTAACAGCAGGAGAAGAAGGGTTAACGGTTTAAACACCCAGCGTTGCCAGGTTGGCCCACGATACGATGCATCCACAGATAGCCATGCGGAAAGACAGACAGCGATAAACGACCAAAGCATCTTAACTCCCTGTAACTGTTGAGGCTGAATGATCAGTTCCTGATCCAGTGTAGTGACGCGAGCGGGCGTTTGGCAATGCCGGGGCATGCGAGGTATCCTGAATTCCGCATAATCTGATGGGATTTTTCAATGAGCAAGATGCCGCTGTTTTTCATTATCGTGGTGGCGATTATCGTCATTGCCGCCTCGTTTCGCTTCGTGCAGCAGCGCCGTGAGAAGGCCGACAATGACGCCGCGCCGCTGATGCAAAAGCGCGTGGTGGTGACGAACAAGCGTGAGAAGCCGCTTAACGACCGCCGCTCCCGCCAGCAGCAGGTGACGCCAGCGGGCACAACGATGCGCTATGAAGCGAGCTTTAAGCCGGAAACCGGCGGGCTGGAGATGACCTTCCGCCTGGAGGCGCAGCAGTACCACCAGCTGACGGTGGGGGAGAAAGGCACGCTGAGTTACAAAGGGTCGCGGTTTGAAGGATTTGAACCGGAGCTGTAGTTTTCCCCTCACCCCGGCCCTCTCCCAAGGGGAGAGGGTGTAATCGTCCCCTCTCCCCTTGGGAGAGGGTTAGGGTGAGGGGCCTACTTCTTCACCTGCGCCTTAAACTTCTTCATCCACACCAGCAGCTCAAACACGCCGAAAATAAACACCCGCAGCTGCTGCCAGCCGGTCATCGGTGGGCCATCTTTCGGCAGACCGTTTTTCAGCATCACCATCTGCAAGGCATGCATGAACGCGGTAAAAATCAGCGCCACGTTAATAAAGATATTCAGCGGACGCGGGAACGGGTGCACCAGATTCAAAATCAAAAATGCCCAGACGCACAGCATCAGCACGCGCCCTACGTTAATCAGTACTGGCATCGGATCCTCCTTGTGCCTGACGGTGATACAGACGATAAGCCACCTGGCCGGCGACCTTCTCGCGGTGTAGATCCCAGTGAACGGGAACGGGCGGCAGGCCATTTTCCACTTCGCTTTCAACGTAAATCAGCGCGTCGTCTGCCAGCCAGCCATTTTTTTCCAGCAACGATAATGTCTCTTCCAGCAGCCCTTTACGGAACGGCGGGTCAACAAACACCACGTTGAAGGGTGTCCCCTGTTGGGCGAGGAAGCTCAGCGTGTTGGTATTCACCACTTTCGCGTTGGTTGCCTTCAGCGTAGCCAGATTTTGCTGCAACGTCTGCGCGACGCCGCGCTCCATCTCCAGCAGCGTGGCGCTGGCGGCATAACGCGACAGCGCTTCCAGCCCCAATGCACCGCTTCCGGCGAAGCAGTCCAGGCAGTTGGCGTCTACCATAGACGGGGCGAGCCAGTTAAACAGCGTCTCGCGAACGCGGTCCGTGGTGGGGCGTAAACCGGGGCTGTCCGGCACCGGTAATTTCCGGCCTCGCCACTGACCGCCGATAATGCGAATTTGACCGGCCGGGGCGCGGGTGGGTTTCTTCATCTCAGGAAAGCTCTGTTAACCATTGCCCTACGATTGCAGGCGGTGATGTGAATTAAGTTAAGTGATAGACTATTTCATCATTTTTTTAGCTGCTATGTACATAGCGTTAACGCTGTGCCATGAAGCAACAGCGAGGAGTGTAGTCGCAAATGGCGAAAGAAAAAAAACGTGGCTTTTTTTCCTGGCTGGGCTTTGGTCAAAAAGAGCAGACCCCGGAAAAAAGAGACAGAAGTTCAGAATGAACAACCGGTTGTAGAAGAAATCGTTCAGGCGCAAGAGCCTGCGAAGGCTTCGGAACACGCCGTTGAAGAGCAGCCGCAGGCGCATACTGAGGCCGAAGCGGAAACTTTTGCTGCCGAAGTTGTGGAAGTCACTGAACAGGTTGCTGAAAGTGAAAAAGCGCAGCCTGAAGCGGAAAGTCGTTGCACAGCCGGAACCGGTCGTAGAAGAAACGCCGGAGCCAGTGCTATCGAGCGTGAAGAGCTGCCGTTGCCGGAAGACGTCAACGCCGAAGCGGTTTCGCCAGAAGAGTGGCAGGCTGAAGCGGAAACCGTAGAGATTGTCGAAGCGGCGGAAGAAGAAGCGGCTAAAGAAGAAATCACCGACGAAGAGCTGGAAGCACAGGCGCTGGCTGCCGAAGCAGCAGAAGAGGCGGTGATGGTGGTTCCTCCGGCAGAAGAAGAGCAGCCGGTGGAAGAAATCGCTCAGGAGCAGGAAAAACCGACCAAAGAAGGTTTCTTCGCGCGCCTGAAACGCAGCCTGTTAAAAACCAAAGAAAATCTCGGTTCCGGATTTATCAGCCTGTTCCGCGGTAAAAAAATCGACGATGATCTGTTTGAAGAGCTGGAAGAACAGCTTTTGATCGCCGATGTGGGCGTGGAAACCACACGTAAAATTATCACCAATCTGACGGAAGGCGCATCCCGCAAGCAGCTTCGTGATGCCGAGGCGCTCTATGGCCTGCTGAAAGAAGAGATGGGCGAGATTCTGGCGAAAGTCGATGAGCCGCTGAATGTTGAAGGTAAAACGCCGTTCGTGATCCTGATGGTGGGCGTCAACGGTGTGGGTAAAACCACGACGATTGGTAAGCTGGCACGTCAGTTTGAGCAGCAGGGTAAATCGGTGATGCTGGCGGCGGGCGATACTTTCCGTGCAGCAGCGGTTGAACAGCTTCAGGTCTGGGGTCAGCGCAACAATATTCCGGTGATTGCCCAGCATACCGGTGCGGATTCCGCCTCTGTTATCTTCGACGCCATTCAGGCAGCTAAAGCGCGTAATATCGACGTCCTGATTGCCGATACCGCCGGACGCCTGCAGAACAAATCGCACCTGATGGAAGAGTTGAAGAAAATCGTCCGCGTGATGAAGAAACTCGACGTTGAAGCGCCGCATGAAGTTATGCTGACTATCGATGCCAGCACCGGGCAGAACGCGGTAAGCCAGGCCAAACTGTTCCATGAAGCCGTTGGTTTAACCGGCATCACGCTAACGAAACTGGACGGCACGGCGAAAGGCGGGGTAATTTTCTCGGTGGCTGACCAGTTTGGTATCCCTATCCGCTACATTGGTGTCGGCGAACGTATTGAGGATTTGCGTCCGTTTAAGGCGGACGACTTTATAGAGGCACTTTTTGCCCGAGAGGATTAACAATGATTCGCTTTGAACATGTCAGCAAGGCTTATCTCGGTGGGAGACAGGCGCTGCAGGGCGTTACGTTCCATATGCAGCCGGGTGAGATGGCGTTTCTGACCGGTCATTCCGGCGCAGGGAAAAGTACCCTCCTGAAGCTGATCTGTGGGATTGAGCGGCCCAGCGCCGGGAAAATCTGGTTTAGCGGCCATGACATCACGCGTCTGAAAAACCGTGAAGTTCCGTTTCTGCGCCGCCAGATTGGCATGATTTTCCAGGATCACCATCTACTGATGGACCGTACTGTCTACGATAACGTGGCGATCCCGCTGATTATCGCTGGTGCCAGCGGTGACGATATTCGTCGCCGGGTGTCGGCGGCACTGGATAAAGTCGGGCTACTGGACAAAGCGAAGAACTTCCCTATTCAGCTTTCGGGCGGTGAACAACAGCGTGTTGGCATTGCCCGCGCGGTGGTGAATAAGCCCGCGGTACTGCTGGCGGACGAACCGACTGGTAACCTGGACGACGCGTTGTCGGAAGGGATTCTACGTCTGTTTGAAGAGTTTAACCGCGTTGGGGTAACCGTATTGATGGCAACGCACGACCTCAACCTGATTTCACGGCGTTCCTATCGCATGCTCACCCTGAGCGATGGTCACTTGCATGGAGGCGTGGGCCATGAATAAGCGCGATGCAATCAATCATATTCGGCAGTTTGGCGGGCGTCTGGATCGCTTCCGTAAATCGGTCGGCGGCTCAGGCGATGGCGGTCGTAACGCACCGAAACGCGCGAAATCCTCGCCAAAACCGGTAAATCGCAAAACCAACGTTTTCAACGAACAGGTGCGCTATGCCTTCCACGGCGCATTGCAGGATCTGAAAAGCAAACCGTTCGCCACATTTTTAACGGTGATGGTTATCGCCATCTCCCTGACGCTGCCCAGCGTCTGTTATATGGTGTACAAAAACGTTAACCAGGCGGCGACGCAGTATTATCCGTCACCGCAAATCACTGTTTACTTGCAAAAAACGCTGGACGATGACGCCGCTGCGGGCGTGGTGGCACAGTTGCAGGCCGAGCAAGGCGTGGAGAAAGTGAACTATCTTTCTCGTGAAGACGCACTGGGCGAGTTCCGTAACTGGTCTGGTTTTGGTGGTGCGCTGGATATGCTGGAAGAAAACCCGCTTCCGGCAGTGGCGGTGGTGATCCCGAAACTCGATTTTCAGGGGACGGAATCACTCAATACGCTGCGTGATCGTATCACGCAGATTAACGGCATTGACGAAGTGCGGATGGATGACAGCTGGTTTGCCCGTCTGGCGGCGTTGACTGGGCTGGTCGGGCGCGTTTCGGCGATGATCGGCGTATTGATGGTGGCGGCCGTGTTCCTCGTCATCGGCAACAGCGTACGTCTGAGCATCTTTGCTCGCCGTGACTCCATTAACGTGCAGAAACTGATTGGTGCGACGGATGGTTTCATCCTGCGCCCGTTCCTGTACGGTGGCGCACTGCTGGGATTTTCTGGCGCATTGTTGTCACTAATTTTGTCAGAAATTCTGGTGCTGCGATTGTCATCGGCGGTTGCGGAAGTGGCACAGGTTTTCGGAACGAAGTTTGATATCAATGGTTTATCGTTCGATGAATGCCTGCTGTTGCTGCTGGTATGCTCGATGATTGGCTGGGTGGCAGCGTGGCTTGCCACGGTACAACATTTACGCCACTTTACGCCTGAATAATAAAAGCGTGTTATACTCTTTCCCTGCAATGGGTTCCGTAGCAGGGAAAGAGACCCCGTTGTCTCTTCCCGGTATTTCATCTCTATGTCACATTTTGTGCGTAATTTATTCACAAGCTTGCATTGAACTTGTGGATAAAATCACGGTCTGATAAAACAGTGAATGATAACCTCGTTGCTCTTAAGCTCTGGCACAGTTGTTGCTACCACTGAAGCGCCAGAAGATATCGATTGAGAGGATTTGAATGACTGACAAAATGCAAAGTTTAGCTTTAGCCCCAGTTGGCAACCTGGATTCCTACATCCGGGCAGCTAACGCGTGGCCGATGTTGTCGGCTGACGAGGAGCGGGCGCTGGCTGAAAAGCTGCATTACCATGGCGATCTGGAAGCAGCTAAAACGCTGATCCTGTCTCACCTGCGGTTTGTTGTTCATATTGCTCGTAATTATGCGGGCTATGGCCTGCCACAGGCGGATTTGATTCAGGAAGGTAACATCGGCCTGATGAAAGCAGTGCGCCGTTTTAACCCGGAAGTGGGTGTGCGCCTGGTCTCCTTCGCCGTTCACTGGATCAAAGCAGAGATCCACGAATACGTCCTGCGTAACTGGCGTATTGTCAAAGTTGCGACCACCAAAGCGCAGCGCAAACTGTTCTTCAACCTGCGTAAAACCAAGCAGCGTCTGGGCTGGTTTAACCAGGATGAAGTCGAAATGGTGGCCCGTGAACTGGGCGTAACCAGCAAAGACGTTCGTGAGATGGAATCACGTATGGCGGCACAGGACATGACCTTTGACCTGTCTTCCGACGACGATTCCGACAGCCAGCCGATGGCACCGGTGCTCTATCTGCAGGATAAATCATCTAACTTTGCCGACGGCATCGAAGATGATAACTGGGAAGAGCAGGCGGCAAACCGTCTGACCGACGCGATGCAAGGTCTGGACGAGCGTAGCCAGGACATCATCCGCGCGCGCTGGCTGGACGAAGACAACAAGTCCACGTTGCAGGAACTGGCTGACCGTTACGGCGTTTCCGCTGAGCGTGTGCGCCAGCTGGAAAAGAACGCGATGAAAAAATTGCGTGCTGCTATAGAAGCGTAATTTCCGCTATTAAGCAGAGAACCCTGGATGCGAGTCCGGGGTTTTTGTTTTTTTGGGCCTCTGTAATAATCAATTTCCCCTCCGGCAAAACGCCAATCCCCACGCAGGTGACAGGGTGAAAAATAACGAACTGAACGACCGGCGTTTACAGGCGACGCCGCGCGGTATCGGCGTCATGTGTAACTTCTATGCCGATAAAGCCGAAAACGCCACGGTGTGGGACGTGGAAGGTAACGAGTATATTGATTTTGCCGCCGGGATCGCCGTGCTGAATACCGGGCATCGCCATCCTAAAGTTATCGCCGCCATCGAAAAACAGCTTCACGCCTTTACCCATACCGCTTATCAAATCGTCCCCTATGAAGGTTATGTGGCGCTTGCCGAGCGCATCAACCAGCGCGTACCCATAGAGGGGCCAGCCAAAACCGCCTTCTTCTCAACGGGGGCGGAAGCGGTCGAAAACGCGGTGAAAATCGCCCGCGCGTACACCAGACGTCCCGGCCTTATCACCTTCGGCGGCGCGTTCCACGGCCGTACCTTTATGACCATGGCGATGACCGGCAAAGTGGCGCCCTATAAGCTCGGCTTCGGCCCGTTCCCCGGCTCGGTGTACCACGCGCAATTCCCCAACAGCCTGCACGGGGTTAGTACCGCCGAAGCGCTAAAAAGCCTGGAGCGCATCTTCAAAGCCGATATCGCGCCCGATCAGGTGGCGGCAATCATTATTGAACCGGTTCAGGGCGAGGGAGGGTTCAACGTCGTGCCCGCTGATTTTATGCAGGCGCTGCGTGCCCTGTGCGATACCCACGGGATTTTACTGATTGCCGACGAAGTGCAAACCGGCTTCGCCCGTACCGGCAAGCTGTTCTCCATGGAAAACCACTGCGTGAAGCCCGATCTGATCACCATGGCGAAAAGCCTGGCGGGCGGGATGCCGCTCTCTGCCGTCTCTGGCCGGGCGGAGGTGATGGATGCGCCCGCCCCGGGCGGGCTGGGCGGAACCTACGCGGGTAACCCGCTGGCGATTGCGGCGGCCCATGCGGTGCTGGATGTGATTGACGAGGACGATCTCTGCACCCGCGCGGCGCATCTCGGGCATCATCTGGTGTTAATAAACTGTCAAAATAGCTATTCCAATATCATAAAAATCGGGTATGTTTTAGCAGAGTATGCTGCTAAAGCACGGGTAGTCATGCATAAAACGAAATAAAGTGCTGAACAACAACATCACAACACACGTAATAACCAGAAGAATGGGGATTCTCAGGATGAACATAAAGGGTAAAGCGTTACTGGCAGGATGTATCGCGCTGGCATTCAGCAATATGGCTCTGGCAGAAGATATTAAAGTCGCGGTCGTGGGCGCAATGTCCGGTCCGGTGGCCCAGTACGGTGACCAGGAGTTTACCGGCGCAGAGCAGGCGGTTGCGGATATCAACGCTAAAGGCGGCATTAAAGGCAACAAACTGCAAATCGTAAAATATGACGATGCCTGTGACCCGAAACAGGCGGTTGCGGTGGCGAACAAAGTCGTTAACGACGGCATTAAATACGTGATTGGTCACCTCTGTTCTTCATCAACGCAGCCTGCGTCTGATATCTACGAAGACGAAGGCATTTTAATGATCACCCCAGCGGCAACCGCGCCGGAGCTGACCGCCCGTAGCTATCAGCTGATCCTGCGCACCACCGGCCTGGACTCCGACCAGGGGCCGACGGCGGCGAAATATATTCTTGAGAAAGTGAAACCGCAGCGTATTGCTATCGTTCACGACAAACAGCAATACGGCGAAGGTCTGGCGCGAGCGGTGCAGGACGGCCTGAAGAAAGGCAATGCTAACGTGGTGTTCTTTGATGGTATCACCGCCGGGGAAAAAGATTTCTCAACGCTGGTGGCGCGTCTGAAAAAAGAGAATATCGACTTCGTTTACTACGGCGGTTATCACCCGGAAATGGGGCAAATCCTGCGTCAGGCACGCGCGGCAGGGCTGAAAACTCAGTTTATGGGGCCGGAAGGTGTGGCTAACGTTTCGCTGTCTAACATTGCGGGCGAATCAGCGGAAGGGCTGCTGGTGACCAAGCCGAAGAACTACGATCAGGTTCCGGCGAACAAACCCATTGTTGATGCGATCAAAGCGAAAAAACAGGACCCAAGCGGCGCATTCGTTTGGACCACCTACGCCGCGCTGCAATCTTTGCAGGCGGGCCTGAATCAGTCTGACGATCCGGCTGAAATCGCCAAATACCTGAAAGCGAACTCCGTGGATACCGTAATGGGACCGCTGACGTGGGATGAGAAAGGCGACCTGAAAGGCTTTGAGTTCGGTGTATTTGACTGGCACGCCAACGGCACGGCGACTGACGCAAAATAAACGTAAAAAGGCAACGCAAGTTGCCTTTTTTAATGTTTTCTCCCTCTCCCCGTGGGCTGAGGGATCCCCAGTAATTTGAAAGCAAAAGCGATAACGTTGCCTCAGAATAACTGAGGGCTTTCAGCGATGCCTCGGTCCGGCTGTAAATCGCTGAGGCGTTTCCTGTAGGCCGGGGCGAGGCGCAGGGATGCGCCGAGAGGGCGGGCTTTACAGGGATGTTACCTCCGCCCGTCCCCGATAAGCCGGAAGGAATATGCCGAAGGCACCGCGAAGCGGCGATTTACCGCCGGAAGCCCGGGTCGCCAGGGTGGTGGCGACTGAGCCACCCTGGCACGTTCACCGGTCATGTCGTGACAGAGTAGCAAGGAACATAAAGTGAACGGAATGACCACCAGAGCCGTATGTTTCCCCTCACCCCAGCCCTCTCCCTCAAGGGAGAGGGGGCCGTCTGTGCAGGTATTATTTTGTGGGGAACCCTCAGCCCCGTGGGAGAGGGCCGGGGTGAGGGCATCAGCCCGCTCAGCCCTCTTTTGCCCGGTGGCGCTTCGCTTACCGGGCCTACAATGAGCACCTCGCAGCCGCCACCCGGCTTTCTTTTAGCGCTTCTCCCACCCGTTCGCCTGCGCCGTAAACCCTAACGCCTGCATAAACGCCGCCATCACGCCGCGATCCTCTACGCCCACGTCGGCCATCCACCAGGAGGTTACGCTCGGGTTTTCGCGGATCACCTCTTCAATCAAATACTGCCCGACCCCGCGACGACGGGTCACGTCGCGCACGCGCAGGGAGTCCAGCGCCCCTTCCGTGCCGCTCAGCGTTACGCGGACGGCGGCCAGCAGACGTTCATTAAAACGCGCGGCATAGATGCGGTGGTTTTCATCGACGGCCAGCGATGAAGGGGAATATTCCGGCCAGATCTTGCCCAGGTCGATACGATCCTGGTCGCTAAAGGTCACCAGACGCACGATAGTCAGTTTCATTAGCTGCTTGTCCAAATCAAAAAGAGTAGGGCCAGTGTACTCAATTTATTTGCTCAGGCACTTTCTCTTTTTCTTCCCATTTACCAGGTGATTAGTTTTTTGGCAGCGCGATGGGCAGTTTGAAAACACATGGATCGAAAAATAAGCAGAATTTTAACCTGAAGGGCAGTGAATTATTCCGCCCTTTGTGCCGTTATTTTATGCTGACAACGGCGCTTTTTTCTGTTTATCTATCAATAAATTCAGAATATTATCTGTTCTTAATCGACTGAAAAATAGGGATTTTAATCGCTATTATCACAAAATACTGCGCTAAACCCTTAATCAAACAGGCAAAAACAGTGCAGTATAAAAAAAGAACAGTCTGATTTGTTAACACATAAAAACAAAGCAACACAACATCACGAATGGGGATTTTTGACTATGAAACGGAATGCGAAAACTATCATCGCAGGGATGATTGCACTGGCAATTTCACACACCGCTATGGCTGACGATATTAAAGTCGCCGTTGTCGGCGCGATGTCCGGCCCGATTGCCCAGTGGGGCGATATGGAATTTAACGGCGCGCGTCAGGCAATTAAAGACATTAATGCCAAAGGGGGAATTAAGGGCGATAAGCTGGTTGGCGTGGAATATGACGACGCCTGCGACCCGAAACAAGCCGTTGCGGTCGCCAACAAAATCGTTAATGACGGCATTAAATACGTTATTGGTCATCTGTGTTCTTCTTCTACTCAACCTGCGTCAGATATCTATGAAGATGAAGGTATTCTGATGATCTCGCCGGGAGCGACCAATCCGGAACTGACCCAACGCGGTTATCAACACATCATGCGTACTGCCGGGCTGGACTCTTCCCAGGGGCCAACGGCGGCAAAATACATTCTTGAGACGGTGAAGCCCCAGCGCATCGCCATCATTCACGACAAACAACAGTATGGCGAAGGGCTGGCGCGTTCGGTGCAGGACGGGCTGAAAGCGGCTAACGCCAACGTCGTCTTCTTCGACGGCATTACCGCCGGGGAGAAAGATTTCTCCGCGCTGATCGCCCGCCTGAAAAAAGAAAACATCGACTTCGTTTACTACGGCGGTTACTACCCGGAAATGGGGCAGATGCTGCGCCAGGCCCGTTCCGTTGGCCTGAAAACTCAGTTTATGGGGCCGGAAGGTGTGGGTAACGCATCATTGTCGAATATTGCCGGTGATGCTGCCGAAGGCATGTTGGTCACTATGCCAAAACGCTATGACCAGGATCCGGCAAACCAGGGCATCGTTGATGCGCTGAAAGCAGACAAGAAAGATCCGTCCGGGCCTTATGTCTGGATCACCTACGCGGCGGTGCAATCTCTGGCGACTGCCCTTGAGCGTACTGGCAGCGATGAGCCGCTGGCGCTGGTGAAAGATTTAAAAGCTAACGGTGCAAACACCGTGATTGGGCCGCTGAACTGGGATGAAAAAGGCGATCTTAAGGGATTTGATTTTGGTGTCTTCCAGTGGCACGCCGACGGTTCATCCACGGCAGCCAAGTGATCATCCCACCGCCCGTAAAATGCGGGCGGGTTTAGAAAGGTTACCTTATGTCTGAGCAGTTTTTGTATTTCTTGCAGCAGATGTTTAACGGCGTCACGCTGGGCAGTACCTACGCGCTGATAGCCATCGGCTACACCATGGTTTACGGCATTATCGGCATGATCAACTTCGCCCACGGCGAGGTTTATATGATTGGCAGCTACGTCTCATTTATGATCATCGCCGCGCTGATGATGATGGGCATTGATACCGGCTGGCTGCTGGTGGCGGCGGGATTCGTCGGCGCAATCGTCATTGCCAGCGCCTACGGCTGGAGTATCGAACGGGTGGCTTACCGCCCGGTGCGTAATTCTAAGCGCCTGATTGCGCTTATTTCCGCAATCGGTATGTCCATCTTCCTGCAAAACTACGTCAGCCTGACCGAAGGTTCGCGCGATGTGGCGCTGCCCAGCCTGTTTAACGGTCAGTGGGTGGTGGGCCATAGCGAAAACTTCTCTGCCTCTATTACCACCATGCAGGCGGTGATCTGGATTGTCACCTTCCTCGCCATGCTGGCGCTGACGATTTTCATTCGCTATTCCCGTATGGGGCGCGCCTGTCGTGCCTGCGCGGAAGATCTGAAAATGGCGAGCCTGCTTGGCATCAACACCGACCGGGTGATTGCTTTGACCTTTGTTATTGGCGCGGCGATGGCGGCAGTGGCTGGCGTACTGCTCGGTCAGTTCTATGGCGTCATTAACCCCTATATCGGCTTTATGGCCGGGATGAAAGCCTTTACCGCTGCGGTGCTCGGTGGGATTGGCAGCATTCCAGGGGCGATGATTGGCGGGCTGATCTTGGGGATTGCGGAGGCGCTCTCTTCTGCCTATCTGAGTACGGAATATAAGGATGTGGTTTCATTTGCCCTGCTGATTCTGGTGCTGCTGGTGATGCCGACCGGTATTCTGGGTCGCCCGGAGGTAGAGAAAGTATGAAACCGATGCATATTGCAATGGCGCTGCTCTCTGCCGCGATGTTCTTTGTCCTCGCTGGCGTCTTTATGGGCGTGCAACTGGAGCTGGATGGCACCAAACTGGTGGTCGACAGCGCTTCGGATGTCCGTTGGCAGTGGGTGTTTATCGGCACGGCGGTGGTCTTTTTCTTTCAGCTTTTGCGACCTGCTTTCCAGAAAGGGTTGAAAAGTGTTTCCGGACCGAAGTTTATTCTGCCCGCCATTGATGGCTCCACGGTGAAGCAGAAACTGTTCCTCGTGGCGCTGCTGGTGCTTGCGGTGGCGTGGCCGTTTATGGTGTCACGTGGGACGGTGGATATCGCCACTCTGACCATGATCTACATTATCCTCGGTCTCGGGCTGAATGTGGTTGTTGGTCTTTCTGGTCTGCTGGTGCTGGGGTACGGTGGTTTTTACGCCATCGGCGCTTACACCTTTGCGCTGCTCAATCACTATTACGGCTTGGGCTTCTGGACTTGTCTGCCGATTGCCGGGTTAATGGCAGCGGCGGCGGGATTCCTGCTCGGCTTTCCGGTGCTGCGTCTTCGTGGTGATTATCTGGCGATCGTTACCCTTGGCTTCGGCGAAATTGTGCGCATATTGCTGCTCAATAACACCGAAATTACCGGCGGCCCGAACGGAATCAGTCAGATCCCGAAACCGACTTTCTTCGGCCTTGAGTTCAGCCGTACCGCTCGTGAAGGCGGCTGGGACACGTTCAGTAATTTCTTTGGCCTGAAATACGATCCCTCCGATCGCGTCATTTTCCTGTATCTGGTGGCGTTGCTGCTGGTGGTGCTAAGCCTGTTTGTCATTAACCGCCTGCTGCGGATGCCGCTGGGGCGTGCGTGGGAAGCATTGCGTGAAGATGAAATTGCCTGCCGTTCGCTGGGCTTAAGCCCGCGTCGTATCAAGCTGACCGCCTTTACCATCAGCGCCGCGTTTGCCGGTTTTGCCGGAACGCTGTTTGCGGCGCGTCAGGGCTTTGTCAGCCCGGAATCCTTCACCTTTGCCGAATCGGCGTTTGTGCTGGCGATAGTGGTGCTCGGCGGTATGGGCTCGCAATTTGCGGTGATTCTGGCGGCAATTTTGCTGGTGGTGTCGCGCGAATTGATGCGTGATTTCAACGAATACAGCATGTTAATGCTCGGTGGTTTGATGGTGCTGATGATGATCTGGCGTCCGCAGGGCTTGCTGCCCATGACGCGCCCGCAACTGAAGCTGAAAAACGGCGCAGCGAAAGGAGAGCAGGCATGAGTCAGCCATTATTATCTGTTAACGGTCTGATGATGCGCTTCGGCGGCCTGCTGGCGGTGAACAACGTCAATCTTGAACTGTACCCGCAGGAAATCGTCTCGTTAATCGGCCCTAACGGTGCCGGAAAAACCACGGTTTTTAACTGCCTGACCGGTTTCTACAAACCCACCGGCGGCACCATTTTACTGCGCGATCAGCATCTTGAAGGTTTACCGGGGCAGCAAATTGCCCGCATGGGCGTGGTGCGCACCTTCCAGCATGTGCGTCTGTTCCGTGAAATGACGGTAATTGAAAACCTGCTGGTGGCGCAGCATCAGCAACTGAAAACCGGGCTGTTCTCTGGCCTGTTGAAAACGCCTTCTTTCCGTCGCGCCCAGAGCGAAGCGCTCGACCGCGCCGCCACCTGGCTTGAGCGCATTGGTTTGCTGGAACACGCCAACCGTCAGGCGAGTAACCTGGCCTATGGTGACCAACGCCGTCTGGAGATTGCCCGTTGCATGGTGACGCAGCCGGAGATTTTAATGCTCGACGAACCGGCGGCAGGTCTTAACCCGAAAGAGACGAAAGAGCTGGATGAGCTGATTGCCGAACTGCGCAATCATCACAACACCACTATCTTGTTGATTGAACACGATATGAAGCTGGTGATGGGGATTTCAGACCGAATTTACGTGGTCAATCAGGGGACGCCACTGGCAAACGGTACGCCGGAGCAAATCCGTAATAACCCGGACGTGATCCGTGCCTATTTAGGTGAGGCATAAGATGGAAAAAGTCATGTTGTCCTTTGACAAAGTCAGCGCCCACTACGGCAAAATCCAGGCGCTGCATGAGGTGAGCTTGCATATCAATCAGGGCGAGATTGTCACGCTGATTGGCGCGAACGGGGCGGGGAAAACCACCTTGCTTGGTACGTTATGCGGCGATCCGCGCGCCACCAGCGGGCGAATTGTGTTTGATGATAAAGACATTACCGACTGGCAGACGGCGAAAATCATGCGCGAAGCGGTAGCGATTGTCCCGGAAGGGCGTCGCGTCTTCTCGCGGATGACGGTGGAAGAGAACCTGGCGATGGGCGGCTTCTTTGCCGAACGTGACCAGTTTCAGGAGCGCATAAAGTGGGTGTATGAACTGTTTCCACGTCTGCATGAGCGCCGTGTTCAGCGGGCGGGCACCATGTCCGGCGGTGAACAGCAGATGCTGGCGATTGGTCGCGCGCTGATGAGCAATCCGCGTTTGCTGCTACTTGATGAGCCATCGCTCGGTCTTGCGCCGATTATCATCCAGCAAATTTTCGACACCATCGAGCAGCTGCGCGAGCAGGGGATGACTATCTTCCTCGTCGAGCAGAACGCCAACCAGGCGCTAAAGCTGGCGGATCGCGGCTACGTGCTGGAAAACGGCCATGTGGTGCTCTCCGATACCGGCGACGCGCTGCTGGCGAACGAAGCAGTGAGAAGTGCGTATTTAGGCGGGTAATAACACGTTGATTGATAAGGAGTCAAAAGACTCCTTTGAGACAGGTGACAAATGTAAAATTGCCTGATGCGCTGCGCTTATCAGGCCTACTGGGTGAGTTGCAATATATTGAATTTGCACGATCTTGTAGGCCGGATAAGGCGTTTACGCCGCATCTGGCATGAAACGATGAGTAATCTGTAGAGTTTGATTCAGACCTTCTATTTTTCCGCTTATCCGTGCCCCATCTCCCATTTTCCCTCACCCACGCCGTCACCGCCTTGTCATCTTTCTGACACCTTACTATCTTACAAATGTAACAAAAAAGTTATTTTTCTGTAATTCGAGCATGTCATGTTACCCCGCGAGCATAAAACGCGTGAATTCGCGCATTCGGTACAACAAGAGAGATAAACGATGAAACCGTTACATTATACAGCTTCAGCACTGGCGCTCGGACTGGCGTTAATGGGGAATGCACAGGCAGTGACGACCATTCCGTTCTGGCATTCTATGGAAGGGGAACTGGGTAAAGAGGTGGATTCTCTGGCCCAACGTTTTAACGCCGAAAATCCGGATTACAAAATTGTACCGACCTATAAAGGCAACTACGAACAGAATTTAAGCGCGGGGATTGCCGCATTTCGTACCGGCAACGCTCCGGCTATTTTGCAGGTTTATGAAGTTGGCACCGCCACCATGATGGCATCGAAAGCCATTAAACCGGTATATGACGTGTTTAAAGAGGCGGGGATTCAATTCGATGAGTCGCAGTTTGTGCCGACGGTTTCCGGTTACTACTCCGACAGCAAAACGGGCCACTTACTCTCCCAGCCATTCAACAGCTCGACCCCCGTTCTCTATTACAACAAAGACGCCTTCAAGAAAGCAGGATTAGACCCGGAACAACCGCCGAAAACCTGGCAGGATCTGGCGGACTATGCCGCGAAACTGAAAGCCTCCGGCATGAAGTGCGGCTACGCCAGCGGCTGGCAGGGCTGGATCCAACTGGAAAACTTTAGCGCCTGGAACGGTCTGCCGTTTGCCAGCAAAAACAACGGCTTTGACGGCACGGACGCGGTGCTGGAGTTCAACAAGCCGGAGCAGGTGAAACACATCGCCATGCTCGAAGAGATGAACAAGAAGGGCGACTTCAGCTACGTCGGTCGTAAGGATGAATCCACCGAGAAGTTCTATAACGGTGATTGCGCGATGACCACCGCCTCTTCCGGTTCTCTTGCCAACATTCGCGAGTACGCCAAATTCAACTACGGCGTAGGCATGATGCCTTACGACGCCGATGCGAAAGATGCGCCACAAAACGCCATTATCGGCGGAGCCAGCCTGTGGGTGATGCAGGGTAAAGATAAAGAAACGTATACCGGTGTGGCGAAGTTCCTCGATTTCCTCGCGAAGCCAGAAAACGCTGCCGAGTGGCATCAGAAAACCGGTTATCTGCCAATCACCAAAGCAGCGTATGACCTGACCCGTGAGCAGGGCTTTTATGAGAAAAAACCAGGGGCGGATACCGCGACGCGTCAGATGCTGAATAAGCCGCCGTTGCCGTTCACCAAAGGGCTGCGTCTGGGCAACATGCCGCAGATCCGCGTGATTGTGGATGAAGAGCTGGAGAGCGTGTGGACCGGTAAGAAGACACCACAGCAGGCACTGGATACCGCCGTTGAGCGTGGAAATCAGTTGCTGCGCCGCTTTGAGAAATCGACGAAGTCTTAATCAGTGTAATGTCGGATGCGTTTCGCTTATCTGACCTGGCATCGCGTGTAGGCCGGATAAGCGAAGCGCATCCGGCACAGTTCAGGAATTAACCGTAATGTCATCATCCCGTCCGGTGTTCCGCTCGCGCTGGCTGCCTTATCTGCTGGTCGCGCCGCAGCTCATCATCACCGTTATCTTTTTTATCTGGCCTGCGGGCGAAGCGTTGTGGTACTCGCTACAAAGCGTCGATCCGTTTGGTTTCTCCAGCCAGTTTGTCGGCCTGGATAACTTCGTCACGCTGTTCCATGACAGCTACTATCTCGACTCCTTCTGGACGACGATAAAATTCAGCACCTTTGTCACCGTCAGCGGTTTGCTGGTATCGCTGTTCTTTGCGGCGCTGGTGGAGTACATCGTGCGCGGCAGCCGTTTCTATCAAACCTTAATGTTGCTGCCTTACGCCGTGGCTCCCGCCGTTGCCGCCGTATTGTGGATCTTCCTGTTTAACCCCGGTCGCGGGCTGATCACCCATTTTCTCGCGGAGTTCGGCTACGACTGGAACCACGCGCAAAACAGCGGTCAGGCAATGTTTCTGGTGGTGTTTGCCTCAGTATGGAAGCAAATCAGCTACAACTTCCTGTTCTTCTATGCCGCGCTGCAATCCATTCCCCGTTCGTTGATCGAAGCCGCAGCCATCGACGGTGCAGGGCCGATTCGCCGCTTCTTTAAGATTGCGCTGCCGCTTATCGCCCCGGTGAGTTTCTTCCTGCTGGTAGTGAACCTGGTGTATGCCTTCTTCGACACCTTCCCGGTGATCGACGCCGCCACGTCCGGCGGGCCGGTTCAGGCCACCACGACGCTGATTTATAAGATCTACCGCGAAGGTTTTACCGGACTGGATCTGGCTTCGTCTGCCGCACAGTCGGTGGTGTTGATGTTCCTCGTCATCGTGCTGACGGTGGTGCAGTTCCGCTATGTTGAAAGCAAGGTGCGTTACCAATGATTGAGAACCGTCCGTGGCTGACGATATTCAGCCATACCATGCTGATCCTCGGGATCGCGGTGATCCTCTTCCCGCTGTACGTGGCGTTTGTCGCGGCGACGCTGGATAAACAGGCCGTCTATGCCGCGCCGATGACGCTCATCCCCGGCACACATCTGCTGGAAAACATCCACAACATCTGGGTGAACGGGGTAGGCAC
This sequence comes from Enterobacter hormaechei, assembly GCA_042434945.1. Taxonomy (GTDB): domain Bacteria; phylum Pseudomonadota; class Gammaproteobacteria; order Enterobacterales; family Enterobacteriaceae; genus Escherichia; species Escherichia hormaechei_A. Next base: position 3,904,483 of record CP170191.1, on the reverse strand, counting down.
GAATAGCGCGCCGTTCTGGCGGATGTTGCTTAACAGCTTTGTGATGGCGTTCAGCATTACGCTCGGCAAAATTACCGTCTCGATGCTCTCGGCATTTGCCATTGTCTGGTTTCGTTTTCCGCTACGTAACCTCTTCTTCTGGATGATTTTTATCACCCTGATGCTGCCGGTTGAAGTACGTATCTTCCCGACGGTGGAAGTCATCGCCAACCTGCAGATGCTCGACAGCTACGCCGGTTTAACGCTGCCGCTGATGGCCTCGGCGACCGCTACTTTCCTGTTCCGCCAGTTCTTTATGACGCTGCCGGATGAGCTGGTGGAAGCCGCGCGGATCGACGGCGCATCGCCAATGCGCTTCTTTTGCGACATCGTTTTTCCGCTCTCCAAAACTAATCTGGCGGCGCTGTTTGTGATCACCTTTATCTACGGCTGGAATCAGTATTTGTGGCCGTTGTTGATTATTACCGATGTGGATCTCGGCACCACCGTGGCAGGGATCAAAGGGATGATCGCTACAGGCGAAGGCACCACGGAATGGAACTCAGTGATGGCGGCGATGTTGTTAACGCTTATCCCTCCGGTGGTGATTGTTTTAGTGATGCAGCGTGCCTTCGTGCGCGGCCTGGTCGATAGTGAGAAATAAGATGGCAGGACTGAAATTACAGGCAGTAACCAAAAGCTGGGATGGTAAAACCCAGGTCATTAAACCGCTGACCCTTGATGTGGCGGATGGCGAATTTATCGTGATGGTCGGGCCGTCTGGCTGCGGGAAATCGACGCTGCTGCGCATGGTTGCCGGGCTGGAGCGGGTGACAGAAGGCGATATCTGGATCAACGACCAGCGCGTGACTGAAATGGAACCAAAAGATCGCGGGATTGCGATGGTGTTCCAGAACTACGCGCTTTATCCGCATATGAGTGTCGAAGAAAACATGGCGTGGGGGCTGAAAATTCGCGGCATGGGCAAGCAGCAAATTGCCGAGCGCGTTAAAGAAGCGGCGCGCATTCTGGAGCTGGACGGTCTGCTCAAACGTCGCCCGCGCGAGCTTTCCGGCGGTCAGCGCCAGCGTGTGGCGATGGGCCGCGCGATTGTGCGCGATCCGGCGGTGTTCCTGTTTGATGAGCCGCTCTCTAACCTCGATGCCAAGCTGCGCGTGCAGATGCGTCTTGAACTGCAACAGTTGCACCGTCGCCTGAAAACGACTTCACTCTACGTTACTCACGATCAGGTTGAAGCGATGACGCTCGCCCAGCGAGTAATGGTGATGAACGGCGGTGTTGCCGAACAGATTGGCACACCAGTTGAAGTCTACGAAAAGCCCGCCAGCCTGTTTGTAGCGAGTTTTATCGGCAGTCCGGCGATGAACCTGCTGACAGGCCGCGTGAATAACGAAGGCACGCATTTCGAACTGGACGGCGGTATTGAGCTGCCGCTAAACGGTGGCTACCGTCAGTATGCCGGGCGTAAAATGACTCTCGGCATTCGCCCGGAACATATTGTGCTAAGCTCGCAGGCAGAAGGCGGCGTACCGATGGTGATGGACACGCTGGAGATCCTCGGCGCAGATAACCTGGCGCACGGACGCTGGGGCGAGCAGAAGCTGGTGGTGCGACTGGCGCATCAGGAGCGCCCGACGGCAGGCAGCACGCTGTGGCTGCATCTGGCGGAAAATCAGCTGCATCTTTTTGATGGTGAAACAGGACAACGAGTATGAGTAACTGGCCTTATCCCCGCATCGTCGCTCATCGTGGCGGCGGTAAGCTGGCCCCGGAAAACACCCTGGCGGCAATCGACGTCGGGGCAAAATACGGTCATAAGATGATCGAATTTGACGCGAAGTTATCGAAAGATGGCGAGATCTTCCTGCTTCATGACGACAATCTCGAACGCACCAGCAACGGCTGGGGCGTCGCGGGTGAACTGAACTGGCAGGATTTACTGCGCGTGGATGCGGGCAGTTGGTACAGCAAAGCGTTTAAAGGTGAGCCGCTGCCGTTGCTTTCGCAGGTGGCGGAACGCTGTCGTGAACACGGGATGATGGCGAATATCGAAATCAAACCCACCACTGGCACTGGACCATTAACGGGCAAAATGGTGGCGCTGGCGGCACGCCAACTGTGGGCCGGTATGACGCCGCCGCTGCTGTCATCGTTTGAGATTGATGCTTTAGAAGCCGCACAACAGGCAGTACCGGAACTGCCGCGCGGTTTGTTGCTGGATGAGTGGCGCGACGACTGGCGCGAACTGACCGCGCGGCTGGGCTGCGTCTCTATTCATCTCAATCATAAGTTACTCGATAAAGTGCGAGTGATGCAGTTGAAAGACGCCGGACTGCGGATTCTGGTTTATACCGTCAATAAACCCCAGCGCGCGGCAGAGTTGCTGCGCTGGGGCGTGGATTGCATCTGTACCGATGCGATTGACGTGATTGGTCCGAACTTTACGGCCCAATAGTTTTCAACGGAATGTCAGGCTGCGGCGTGCTGGGCTGATTCAGCATGTCGCCGTTTCTCCTCTCCGGCAGCATATGCTGCTGATTCAACGAACTATCCGGATTACGGTTGCTGTTTAACATCCCGCCGTTGGTGTTGGGCAGCATTTGCTGCCGGGCGGGATTTCGCTCCCCCGGCTGTGACTGCAACACCCGCTGAGAATTATTGTTTATCTGGTTTTCTAAATGCTGCTGTTGCAACTGAGTTTGCGTTTTCAGTTGCTGATTCAGCATCCCTTTTTGCTGGATTTGCTGAGTCTGCATCTGGGTTTGCATCCGCTGCTGGCTGGGTATCTGATACCCCGGCTGGTTAGGGTTGTTCAGAGTATTAATGGGCTGTGCAAAGCCGACAAACGGCAGGAGTGCCGTAAGAATCAGAAGTCGTTTCATCGCGTATCCTCCTCTGAAGATATCCTTTAAGTTTACTCGCTTCCCGACAAAACGATGATTAATTCAGAGTTATATACCAGGCTTAGCTGGGGTTGCCCCTTAATCTCTGGAGAATAACGATGATAAAACCGACGTTTTTACGCCGGGTGGCCATTGCTGCTCTGCTCTCAGGAAGTTGTTTTAGCGCCGCCGCCGCGCCTTCTGCGCCGCCCGTCTCGTATGGTGTGGAGGAAGATGTCTTCCACCCGGTACGCGCGAAACAGGGAATGGTAGCGTCTGTGGACGCCACTGCCACTCAGGTGGGGGTGGATATTCTCAAGGAGGGCGGGAATGCCGTTGATGCCGCCGTGGCGGTGGGCTACGCGCTGGCGGTAACGCATCCGCAGGCGGGGAATCTGGGCGGTGGTGGTTTTATGTTAATCCGCTCGAAAAATGGCAATACCACGGCTATCGATTTCCGCGAAATGGCACCCGCCAAAGCGACCCGCGATATGTTCCTCGATGATCAGGGCAACCCGGACAGCAAAAAATCACTCACTTCGCATCTGGCTTCCGGCACACCGGGTACGGTAGCAGGTTTCTCGCTGGCGCTGGATAAATACGGCACCATGCCGCTGAACAAAGTCGTGCAGCCCGCGTTTAAACTGGCACGCGATGGTTTTATCGTTAACGACGCGCTGGCTGACGATCTCAAAACCTACGGTAGCGAAGTGTTGCCGAATCACGAAAACAGTAAAGCTATCTTCTGGAAAGAGGGCGAGCCGCTGAAAAAGGGCGACACGCTGGTGCAGGCGAACCTGGCAAAGAGCCTGGAGATGATTGCTGAAAACGGCCCGGACGAATTCTATAAAGGCACGATTGCGGAACAGATCGCCCAGGAGATGCAGAAAAACGGTGGCTTGATCACTAAAGAAGATTTAGCAGCCTATAAAGCGGTCGAACGCACTCCGATAAGCGGCGATTATCGCGGGTATCAGGTTTACTCCATGCCACCGCCATCCTCCGGCGGGATCCATATCGTACAAATCCTCAATATTCTGGAAAACTTCGATATGAAGAAATACGGCTTTGGCAGCGCCGATGCGATGCAAATCATGGCAGAAGCGGAGAAATACGCCTACGCCGACCGCTCGGAATATCTTGGCGACCCGGATTTTGTCAAAGTACCGTGGCAGGCGCTGACCAATAAAGCCTATGCCAAATCTATTGCCGATCAAATTGATATCAATAAAGCGAAGCCATCCAGCGAAATTCGCCCCGGCAAGCTTGCGCCTTATGAGAGTAATCAAACTACCCATTACTCAGTGGTGGATAAAGATGGTAACGCGGTGGCGGTGACCTATACGCTGAACACCACCTTCGGTACGGGCATTGTCGCGGGCGAGAGCGGTATTCTGCTTAATAACCAGATGGATGATTTCTCCGCCAAACCGGGCGTACCGAACGTTTACGGGCTGGTGGGCGGTGATGCCAACGCCGTCGGGCCGAACAAACGCCCGCTGTCGTCGATGTCGCCGACCATTGTGGTGAAAGACGGTAAAACCTGGCTGGTTACCGGTAGCCCAGGCGGTAGCCGGATCATCACTACAGTGCTGCAAATGGTGGTGAATAGCATCGATTATGGCTTGAACGTCGCCGAAGCGACCAATGCGCCGCGTTTCCACCATCAGTGGTTGCCGGACGAGCTGCGTGTCGAAAAAGGGTTTAGCCCGGATACGCTCAAGCTGCTGGAAGCAAAAGGTCAGAAAGTGGCGCTGAAAGAGGCGATGGGCAGTACACAAAGCATTATGGTTGGGCCGGACGGTGAGTTGTACGGCGCATCCGACCCGCGCTCGGTGGATGATTTAACGGCGGGGTATTGATTTTTTTGCCCGGTGGCGCTGCGCTTACCGGGCCTACAACGGCACGAACGTAGGCCGGGTAAGGCGAAGCCGCCACCCGGCAACAAACTACTTCACCCGCGCCATATAATATGCATCGACATATTCACCATTACGCAATGCGTACTTCTTACCAGTCCCTTCAATTTCAAAGCCGTATTTTTTATAGACCTTAATTGCCGGGGCGTTATCGACAAACACGGTTAGTTCAATGCGATCTACCCGCAACCAGTTGTCGCACATTTCAATCATCTCTCGCATCAGGGCGCTGGCGACGCCGCGGTTCTTCCAACGAGAGTCGACACAGATACCAAAATCGGCAACATGACTGCGGCGTGGGCGCTGTTGCACGTCAATGGTGAGATGGCCCACGACGTCTCCATCAATACAGGCGACGAGTTGCTTGATGCCGGGACGATCGGCGAGTCGCTCCTGCCACATATGATCGAAGGATGAGGCACCTGTAGTGTGTTGCAATACACCTCCGGCTGGGCGTGAATCTGCCTGATGGCCTCGTAATCCCGTGTTTCTGCGTGGCGTATTACTATCTCACTCATTCCTTTGTCCTCTTTGGGGTAAATGTCCCTTTCAACATCATTGACTTTCAAATGCGAGTCAAATGCATTTTTTTGCAAAAAGTGTTGGACAAGTGCGAATGAGAATGATTATTATTGTCTCGCGATCAGGAAGACCCTCGCGGAGAACCTGAAAGCACGACATTGCTCACATTGCTTCCAGTATTACTTAGCCAGCCGGGTGCTGGCTTTTTTTTTGATCTTTCGTTCTCAATTTATCCACGGGAGTGCTTGTGTTCGTTATGCGCACTCCAGTAGGAACCACGTCCGCTTTGCGCTAAGGTGTAAATAACCACCTTAAAAAGGACGAAATCATGGTCATCAACTGCGCCTTTATTGGCTTCGGCAAAAGCACCACCCGTTACCATCTGCCGTATGTACTTAACCGCAAGGATAGCTGGCATGTCGCGCATATTTTTCGTCGCCATGCGAAGCCGGAAGAACAGGCTCCCATTTATTCCCATATCCATTTCACCAGCGATCTCGACGAAGTACTAAACGATCCCGATGTTAAGCTGGTTGTTGTCTGCACCCACGCGGACAGCCATTTCGAGTACGCGAAACGCGCGCTGGAAGCCGGGAAAAATGTGCTGGTCGAAAAACCGTTCACTCCGACACTTGCGCAGGCGAAAGAGCTGTTTGCGTTGGCGAAAAGCAAAGGGCTGACCGTCACGCCGTATCAGAATCGTCGCTTTGACTCCTGCTTCCTGACAGCGAAAAAAGCGATTGAAAGTGGCAAGTTGGGAGAGATTGTTGAAGTGGAAAGCCATTTTGACTATTACCGCCCGGTGGCAGAAACCAAACCTGGGCTGCCGCAGGATGGCGCGTTTTATGGCCTTGGTGTGCATACGATGGACCAGATTATTTCTCTGTTCGGTCGCCCGGATCACGTCGCTTATGACATCCGCAGCCTGCGTAATAAAGCCAATCCTGACGACACCTTTGAAGCGCAACTGTTTTATGGCGACCTGAAAGCCATCGTCAAAACCAGCCATCTGGTGAAAATCGATTATCCGAAATTTATCGTTCACGGTAAGAAAGGTTCGTTTATTAAATACGGTATCGACCAGCAGGAAACCAGCCTGAAGGCTAATATTATGCCGGGCGAACCGGGATTCGCAGCGGATGATTCGGTCGGTGTGCTGGAGTATGTCAATGACGAGGGCGTGACGGTCAGAGAAGAGATGAAGCCGGAGATGGGCGATTACGGGCGCGTTTATGATGCGTTGTATCAAACCATCACCCACGGTGCGCCAAATTACGTCAAGGAATCTGAAGTTCTTACCAATCTGGAAATCCTTGAACGCGGATTTGAGCAAGCCTCTCCCTCCACAGTAACTCTCGCTAAGTAAGTTTGATGGCCCCTCGAATAGTTCAATTTTTTTGAACAGAGGGGTCAATTTTCACCCTCTATCATCCCAGGCAGATCGGGTCCACACTAAGCCCATCGAAATCATTCAGGGGGCGAATACAAATGATCTACTTACGCAAAGCAAATGAACGTGGTCATGCAAATCATGGCTGGCTGGACTCCTGGCATACTTTCTCTTTTGCCAACTATTACGATCCGAACTTTATGGGCTTCTCCGCGCTGCGCGTGATTAACGACGACGTGATTGAAGCAGGGCAGGGCTTCGGCACTCACCCGCATAAAGATATGGAAATTTTGACCTACGTGCTGGAAGGTACTGTTGAGCATCAGGACAGCATGGGCAATAAAGAGCAGGTTCCGGCGGGTGAGTTCCAGATTATGAGTGCTGGTACGGGTATTCGTCACTCAGAGTACAACCCAAGCAGCACCGAGCGTCTGCATCTGTATCAGATCTGGATCATGCCTGAAGAAAACGGTATTACGCCGCGTTATGAACAGCGTCGCTTCGATGCCGTACAGGGCAAACAGCTGGTGCTCTCGCCGGATGCGCGAGATGGTTCATTGAAAGTGCATCAGGATATGGAACTGTACCGCTGGGCGTTGCTGAAAGATGAGCAGTCGGTGCATCAGATTGCCGCTGAACGCCGCGTCTGGATCCAGGTGGTGAAAGGCAATGTCACCATTAACGGCGTGAAAGCCTCGACCAGCGATGGTCTGGCAATCTGGGATGAGCAGGCAATCTCCATCCATGCGGATAGCGACAGCGAAGTGTTACTGTTCGATCTGCCGCCGGTTTAAAACTCAACGGCATATTTGAAGCCTGCCTTTTTGCAGGCTTCCTCGCTCGCTCCGGTCGCGTGCTGATGTACGCTTCCGGGGTTTTGCCGCGTCGTTAGCACAATGCGATGCAATTGATTTAGTGTATATCTAATAATTGTAAACAAGCACTGTTTTCCCCGGGAAGGTTCTGATGTGTCCGTGTTAAACTAAGAGAATCTATCTCTTTTGTACCTTCAGGACGATGAAAAAGAAAAGACCCGTACTTCAGGATGTGGCTGACCGTGTAGGCGTGACCAAAATGACGGTCAGCCGTTTTTTACGCAACCCGGAGCAGGTTTCCGTCGCTCTACGCGGCAAGATTGCCGCGGCTCTTGATGAACTGGGCTATATTCCCAATCGTGCGCCCGATATCCTCTCTAACGCCACCAGCCGGGCGATTGGCGTCCTGTTACCTTCTCTCACCAACCAGGTTTTCGCGGAAGTATTACGCGGAATCGAAAGCGTCACCGACGCGCACGGTTATCAGACCATGCTGGCTCACTACGGTTATAAACCGGAAATGGAGCAAGAACGTCTCGAATCCATGCTCTCATGGAATATCGACGGACTGATCCTCACCGAACGTACTCACACGCCACGCACCTTAAAGATGATTGAAGTGGCGGGGATCCCGGTGGTGGAGTTGATGGACAGCAAGTCGCCGTGCCTCGATATTGCCGTCGGTTTTGATAACTTTGAAGCGGCACGCCAGATGACCACCGCCATTATTGCTCGCGGGCATCGCCACATTGCTTATCTCGGCGCACGTCTCGACGAACGTACTATCATCAAACAGAAGGGATACGAACAGGCGATGCTGGATGCAGACCTGGTGCCATATAGCGTGATGGTTGAGCAATCTTCTTCTTACTCTTCCGGTATTGAACTGATTCGCCAGGCGAGGCGGGAATATCCGCAGCTGGATGGCGTGTTCTGTACTAATGATGACCTGGCGGTCGGCGCGGCGTTTGAATGCCAGCGTCTGGGGTTAAAAGTTCCTGACGATATGGCGATTGCCGGTTTCCACGGTCATGACATTGGTCAGGTGATGGAACCACGGTTGGCGAGCGTACTGACGCCGCGTGAGCGGATGGGCAGTATTGGCGCTGAACGCCTGCTGGCGCGTATTCGTGGCGAATCTGTGACACCGAAAATGTTAGATTTAGGTTTCACCTTGTCACCGGGCGGATCTATTTAAGCCTACAAATTTGAAGTAGCTCACACTTATACACTTAAGGCACGGATGGATATTGCTTCTGATATTGTCCGGCTGGACAATGTTACCGATAACAGTTACCCGTAACATTTTTAATTCTTGTATTGTGGGGGCACCACTTTGAGCACGACTAACCATGATCACCACATTTACGTCTTGATGGGCGTATCGGGCAGCGGCAAATCTGCGGTCGCCAGTGAAGTGGCGCATCAACTTCATGCCGCGTTTCTTGATGGCGATTTCCTCCATCCACGGCGCAATATCGAAAAAATGGCGTCTGGCGAACCGCTGAATGACGACGATCGCAAACCCTGGTTGCAGGCGCTGAACGACGCCGCGTTTGCTATGCAGCGCACTAATAAAGTGTCACTGATCGTCTGTTCTGCATTGAAAAAACACTATCGCGACTTGCTGCGTGAAGGTAATCCGAATCTCTCTTTCATCTACCTGAAAGGCGATTTTGACGTGATTGAAAGCCGCCTGAAAGCGCGCAAAGGCCATTTCTTTAAAACCCAAATGTTGGTGACGCAGTTTGAAACGCTGCAGGAGCCGGGTGCGGACGAAACTGATGTACTGGTGGTGGATATCGATCAACCGCTGGAAGGTGTTGTGGCAAGCACCATTGAGGTTATTAAAAAAGGCAAATAAGTAGTGACTACATTAACGCTTGTTTTAACAGCAGTAGGGTCTGTTTTACTGCTGCTGTTTTTAGTCATGAAGGCGCGTATGCACGCTTTCCTGGCTTTAATGGTGGTGTCCATGGGGGCTGGCCTTTTTTCCGGTATGCCGCTCGATAAAATCGCAGCGACGATGGAAAAAGGGATGGGAGGCACCCTCGGCTTCCTGGCGGTGGTTGTCGCCCTGGGAGCTATGTTTGGCAAGATCTTACATGAAACCGGCGCAGTCGATCAGATTGCCGTCAAAATGCTCAAATCCTTCGGTCACAGCCGCGCGCATTATGCCATCGGCCTTGCGGGGCTGGTCTGTGCGCTACCGCTGTTCTTTGAAGTGGCGATTGTTCTGCTGATTAGCGTTGCTTTCTCAATGGCGCGCCACACCGGTACGAACCTGGTGAAGCTGGTAATCCCATTATTCGCAGGCGTGGCGGCAGCGGCGGCGTTCCTGGTGCCAGGGCCAGCGCCAATGCTGCTGGCATCGCAGATGAACGCCGATTTTGGCTGGATGATCCTGATTGGCCTGTGTGCGGCAATTCCGGGAATGATTATTGCCGGGCCGCTGTGGGGTAATTTCATCAGCCGTTACGTGGAGTTGCATATTCCTGACGACATCAGCGAACCGCATCTCGGCGAAGGCAAAATGCCGTCCTTCGGATTCAGCCTGTCGCTGATCCTGTTGCCGCTGGTGCTGGTGGGGCTGAAAACCATTGCCGCGCGTTTTGTGCCAGAAGGCTCTACCGCTTACGAATGGTTCGAGTTTATTGGTCATCCGTTTACCGCGATTCTGGTTGCTTGTCTGGTGGCGATTTATGGCCTGGCGATGCGTCAGGGCATGCCAAAAGACAAAGTGATGGAGATTTGCGGTCACGCGCTGCAACCGGCGGGGATCATTCTGCTGGTGATTGGTGCGGGCGGCGTGTTCAAACAGGTGCTGGTTGACTCTGGCGTAGGTCCGGCACTGGGCGAAGCGTTAACCGGCATGGGCCTGCCGATTGCTATCACCTGCTTCGTGCTGGCCGCTGCAGTGCGCATCATTCAGGGGTCTGCCACCGTAGCCTGTTTAACGGCGGTGGGACTGGTGATGCCAGTCATTGAACAACTGAACTACTCTGGTGCGCAAATGGCGGCACTGTCGATTTGTATCGCTGGTGGTTCGATTGTTGTCAGCCACGTTAACGACGCTGGTTTCTGGTTGTTCGGTAAATTTACCGGCGCGACCGAAGCCGAAACGCTGAAAACCTGGACCATGATGGAAACCATTCTCGGCACTGTCGGTGCCATCGTTGGGATGATTGCGTTCCAGCTGTTGAGTTAATCCCTGTTTTCTCCCTCTCCCTGTGGGAGAGGGCTGGGGTGAGGGCATCAGGCCACACCCTAAAATAAAATTTTGTTTTGCGAGCCACCTTCCAGAGCCTCTCTTGTCACCCCGTCCCTAACGCAGTATCTTCTTGCCGCGCCTGCAAAATCAGGCGTCAGGATTAGCCTCCTGAACTACCTCATCAGCGACACGAGTGTTATCGTGTCGTGCGCTTGGCTACACTCCAATGGTGGGCCAGGCGGGGGCGTCGCAAGACGCGCCGGTAGCTGATGAGGCCGGTAAGGCTAACCCTGTCTGGTTCCACCACCCGTGAGATTAGCCTCTCCAGTGGTGGATACACATTACTCATCAGAGGCTGTCTTATGACTACTACCCCTAACTTTTCTCACACTTTATTTACTACCCCATTCGATTACACCACTGATTTCACCGAATTGGCAGATAATTGCTCGAGGTTTGTCGACGTGCTGGTTGAATGTGACGATCCAACCCAGAAGATGGCGCTGTGCGGACGGCTCTCAGCCTGCCTCGCACTGCTTCAGCCTACGCTGCTTGAACCTGTTCCGGAATATTTAAAAGCCAGCCTGACGGTGGATGACCTGCCGCTGGACGTGCCGGTCTTCGAACCGGAAGTGGATCAGTTAGGGCGATATTGCCAGCTGTTAACGCAAATGCTGTTAGCGCATTCGCTGTCAGAAATCGATGAAAGAGTCGCAGGAGATTTGTTGCAGGATTTAGTGGGGTTTTACAGTGATACGCTGAAAGCGCCGCGCTGGTTGCTCACAAAGGAAGGCATCGTGCCGCTGTAAAAAAACCGGGTGGCGCTTACGCTTACCCGGCCTACGGGACCAGAGTTTGTTGTAGGTCGGGTAAGGCGAAGCCGCCACCCGACAAAATAAGACCTCTGCGGCCTGATGCCCTCACCCCGGCCCTCTCCCACGGGGAGAGGGGGCAAACACTAAAAACGGCAATCTAAGATTACCGTTTTGCTTTTACCTACCCCTTCATCCACATTCGAATGCCGTCGAGGAACATCTGGGTTGCCATCATCACCAGAATCAATCCCATCAGGCGTTCAAGTGCGTTCACCCCTTTCTCGCCCAGCAGACGTAAAAATAGCGAAGACTGTAGCAGGATGACAAAGGTGCCGCCCCAGGCCAGCAGCAGAGCAATCACCAGATGCCCCATCTGATTCGGGTACTGATGAGACAACAACATCAGCGTGGCGAGAATAGTCGGCCCGGCGACTAACGGAATTGCCAACGGCACGATAAATGGCTCTTCACCTGCAGGAAGCCCGCTGCTATTTCCTGAAGCGCTGGGGAAAATCATCTTAATGGCGATCAGAAACAGAATGATGCCGCCAGAAATGGAGACGGTTTCTGCTCGCAGGCTGAGAAATGCCAGAATTTTCTCACCCGCAAACAGGAACACCAGCATCACCAGGAGAGCAATAAGCAACTCTCGCACCATGATTGCCCGCCGTCTTTTCGGTTCAGTATGTTTCAGTACGGACATGAAAATAGGTAGGTTTCCGAGCGGATCCATAATCAGGATCAATAAAACTGCTGCAGAAATGATTTCATTCATAACTCAAATTCCCTGATAATTGCCGCGGACTTTCTGCGTGCTAACAAAGCAGGATAAGTCGCATTACTGATGGCTTCGCTATCATTGATTAATTTCACTTGCGACTTTGGCTGCTTTTTGTATGGTGAAAGATGTGCCAAGAGGAGACCGGCACATTTATACAGCACACATCTTTGCAGGAAAAAACGCTTATGAAAAATGTTGGTTTTATCGGCTGGCGCGGTATGGTCGGCTCCGTTCTCATGCAACGCATGGTTGAAGAGCGCGACTTCGACGCCATTCGCCCTGTCTTCTTTTCTACTTCTCAGCTTGGCCAGGCTGCGCCGTCTTTTGGCGGAACCACTGGCACACTTCAGGATGCCTTTGATCTGGAGGCGCTAAAGGCCCTCGATATCATTGTGACCTGTCAGGGCGGCGATTATACCAACGAAATCTATCCAAAGCTTCGTGAAAGCGGATGGCAAGGTTACTGGATTGACGCAGCATCGTCTCTGCGCATGAAAGATGACGCCATCATCATTCTTGACCCCGTCAATCAGGACGTCATTACCGACGGATTAAATAATGGCATCAGGACTTTTGTTGGCGGTAACTGTACCGTAAGCCTGATGTTGATGTCGTTGGGTGGTTTATTCGCCAATGATCTTGTTGATTGGGTGTCCGTTGCAACCTACCAGGCCGCTTCCGGCGGTGGTGCGCGACATATGCGTGAGTTATTAACCCAGATGGGCCATCTGTATGGCCATGTGGCAGATGAACTCGCGACCCCGTCCTCTGCTATTCTCGATATCGAACGCAAAGTCACAACCTTAACCCGTAGCGGTGAGCTGCCGGTGGATAACTTTGGCGTGCCGCTGGCGGGTAGCCTGATTCCGTGGATCGACAAACAGCTCGATAACGGTCAGAGCCGCGAAGAGTGGAAAGGGCAGGCGGAAACCAACAAGATCCTCAACACATCTTCCGTAATTCCGGTAGATGGTTTATGTGTGCGTGTCGGGGCATTGCGCTGCCACAGCCAGGCATTCACTATTAAATTGAAAAAAGATGTGTCTATTCCGACCGTGGAAGAACTGCTGGCTGCGCACAATCCGTGGGCGAAAGTCGTTCCGAACGATCGGGAAATCACTATGCGTGAGCTAACCCCAGCTGCCGTTACCGGCACGCTGACCACGCCGGTAGGCCGCCTGCGTAAGCTGAATATGGGACCAGAGTTCCTGTCAGCCTTTACAGTGGGCGACCAGCTGCTGTGGGGGGCCGCGGAGCCGCTGCGTCGGATGCTTCGTCAACTGGCGTAATCTTTATTCATTAAATCTGGGGCGCGATGCCGCCCCTGTTAGTGCGTAATACAGGAGTAAGCGCAGATGTTTCATGATTTACCGGGAGTTAAATAGAGCATTGGCTATTCTTTAAGGGTGGCTGAATACATGAGTATTCACAGCCTTACCTGAAGTGAGGACGACGCAGAGAGGATGCACAGAGTGCTGCGCCGTTCAGGTCAAAAAAATGTCACAACCAGAAGTCAAAAATCCAATTGGATGGGGTGACACAATAAAACAGGAAGACAAGCATGTCCGATCGTATCGATAGAGACGTGATTAACGCGCTAATTGCAGGCCATTTTGCGGATCCTTTTTCCGTACTGGGAATGCATAAAACCACCGCGGGACTGGAAGTCCGTGCCCTTTTACCCGACGCTACCGATGTGTGGGTGATTGAACCGAAAACCGGGCGCAAACTCGCAAAACTGGAGTGTCTCGACTCACGGGGATTCTTTAGCGGCGTCATTCCGCGACGTAAGAATTTTTTCCGCTATCAGTTGGCTGTTGTCTGGCATGGTCAGCAAAACCTGATTGATGATCCTTACCGTTTTGGTCCGCTAATCCAGGAAATGGATGCCTGGCTATTATCTGAAGGTACTCACCTGCGCCCGTATGAAACCTTAGGCGCGCATGCAGATACTATGGATGGCGTCACAGGTACGCGTTTCTCTGTCTGGGCTCCAAACGCCCGTCGGGTCTCGGTGGTTGGGCAATTCAACTACTGGGACGGTCGCCGTCACCCGATGCGCCTGCGTAAAGAGAGCGGCATCTGGGAACTGTTTATCCCTGGGGCGCATAACGGTCAGCTCTATAAATACGAGATGATTGATGCCAATGGCAACTTGCGTCTGAAGTCCGACCCTTATGCCTTTGAAGCGCAAATGCGCCCGGAAACCGCGTCTCTTATTTGCGGGCTGCCGGAAAAGGTTGTACAGACTGAAGAGCGCAAAAAAGCGAATCAGTTTGATGCGCCAATCTCTATTTATGAAGTTCACCTGGGTTCCTGGCGTCGCCACACCGACAACAATTTCTGGTTGAGCTACCGCGAGCTGGCCGATCAACTGGTGCCTTATGCTAAATGGATGGGCTTTACCCACCTCGAACTACTGCCCATTAACGAGCATCCCTTCGATGGCAGTTGGGGTTATCAGCCAACCGGCCTGTATGCGCCAACCCGCCGTTTTGGTACTCGCGACGACTTCCGTTATTTCATTGATGCCGCACACGCAGCTGGTCTGAACGTGATTCTCGACTGGGTGCCAGGCCACTTCCCGACTGATGACTTTGCGCTTGCCGAATTTGATGGCACGAACTTGTATGAACACAGCGATCCGCGTGAAGGCTATCATCAGGACTGGAACACGCTGATCTACAACTATGGTCGCCGTGAAGTCAGTAACTTCCTCGTCGGTAACGCGCTTTACTGGATTGAACGTTTTGGTATTGATGCGCTGCGCGTCGATGCGGTGGCGTCAATGATTTATCGCGACTACAGCCGTAAAGAGGGGGAGTGGATCCCGAACGAATTTGGCGGGCGCGAGAATCTTGAAGCGATTGAATTCTTGCGTAATACCAACCGTATTCTTGGTGAGCAGGTTTCCGGTGCGGTGACAATGGCTGAGGAGTCTACCGATTTCCCTGGCGTTTCTCGTCCGCAGGATATGGGCGGTCTGGGCTTCTGGTACAAGTGGAACCTCGGCTGGATGCATGACACCCTGGACTACATGAAGCTCGACCCGGTTTATCGTCAGTATCATCACGATAAACTGACCTTCGGGATTCTCTACAACTACACTGAAAACTTCGTCCTGCCGTTGTCGCATGATGAAGTGGTCCACGGTAAAAAATCGATTCTCGACCGCATGCCGGGCGACGCATGGCAGAAATTCGCGAACCTGCGCGCCTACTATGGCTGGATGTGGGCATTCCCGGGCAAGAAACTACTGTTCATGGGTAACGAATTTGCCCAGGGCCGCGAGTGGAACCATGACGCCAGCCTCGACTGGCATCTGTTGGAAGGCGGCGATAACTGGCACCACGGTGTCCAGCGTCTGGTGCGCGATCTGAACCTCACCTACCGCCACCATAAAGCAATGCATGAACTGGATTTTGACCCGTACGGCTTTGAATGGCTGGTGGTGGATGACAAAGAACGCTCGGTGCTGATCTTTGTGCGTCGCGATAAAGAGGGTAACGAAATCATCGTTGCCAGTAACTTTACGCCGGTACCGCGTCATGATTATCGCTTCGGCATAAACCAGCCGGGCAAATGGCGTGAAATCCTCAATACCGATTCCATGCACTATCACGGCAGTAATGCAGGCAATGGCGGCACGGTACACAGCGATGAGATTGCCAGCCACGGTCGTCAGCATTCACTAAGCCTGACGCTACCACCGCTGGCCACTATCTGGCTGGTTCGGGAGGCAGAATGACACAACTCGCCATTGGCAAACCCGCTCCCCTCGGCGCGCATTACGACGGTCAGGGCGTCAACTTCACACTTTTCTCCGCTCATGCCGAGCGGGTAGAACTGTGTGTCTTTGACGCCAATGGCCAGGAACATCGCTATGACTTGCCAGGGCACAGTGGCGACATTTGGCACGGTTATCTGCCGGATGCGCGCCCGGGTTTGCGTTATGGTTATCGCGTTCATGGCCCCTGGCAACCCGCCGAGGGGCATCGCTTTAACCCGGCGAAGTTGTTGATTGATCCTTGCGCGCGGCAAATTGACGGGGAGTTTAAAGATAACCCGCTGCTGCACGCCGGTCATAATGAACCTGACTATCGCGACAACGCCGCCATTGCGCCGAAATGCGTAGTGGTGGTTGATCACTATGACTGGGAAGATGATGCCCCGCCGCGCACGCCGTGGGGCAGCACCATCATTTATGAAGCCCATGTCAAAGGATTAACGTACTTGCACCCGGAGATCCCGGTCGAGATCCGTGGCACTTATAAAGCCCTCGGGCATCCGGTGATGATCAACTATTTGAAACAATTGGGCATTACCGCGCTGGAACTGCTGCCAGTGGCGCAGTTTGCCAGTGAACCACGTCTGCAACGCATGGGGCTAAGTAACTACTGGGGTTACAACCCGGTGGCGATGTTTGCGCTGCATCCGGCGTATGCCTGCTCGCCAGAAACGGCGCTGGATGAGTTTCGCGATGCAATCAAAGCACTGCATAAAGCGGGTATCGAAGTCATTCTTGATATCGTGCTCAACCATAGTGCGGAACTGGACCTCGACGGCCCGTTATTCTCGCTGCGTGGGATCGATAACCGTAGCTATTATTGGATAAGAGAAGACGGCGATTATCACAACTGGACCGGTTGCGGCAATACGCTCAATTTGAGTCATCCGGCGGTGGTGGATTATGCCAGCGCCTGCCTGCGTTATTGGGTAGAAACCTGCCACGTCGATGGTTTCCGCTTTGATCTGGCGGCAGTCATGGGCCGTACGCCAGAGTTCCGTCAGGATGCGCCGTTGTTTACCGCTATCCAGAACTGCCCGGTGCTCTCGCAGGTGAAGTTAATTGCTGAACCGTGGGATATCGCTCCTGGTGGTTATCAGGTGGGAAATTTCCCGCCGCTGTTTGCCGAGTGGAACGATCATTTCCGCGATGCTGCCCGTCGTTTCTGGCTACATTATGATTTGCCTCTGGGGGCGTTTGCCGGGCGTTTTGCTGCCTCCAGCGATGTTTTTAAACGTAATGGTCGTCTGCCGAGTGCCGCGATTAATCTCGTCACCGCGCATGACGGTTTTACGCTTCGCGACTGCGTTTGCTTCAACCATAAACACAATGAAGCAAACGGAGAAGAAAATCGCGACGGGACCAACAACAATTACAGTAACAATCATGGTAAAGAAGGGTTAGGCGGTTCTCTTGACCTGGTTGAACGGCGGCGCGACAGCATTCACGCCCTGTTAACAACGTTGTTGCTCTCCCAGGGTACGCCGATGTTACTGGCCGGTGACGAACATGGTCACAGCCAGCATGGCAATAACAATGCCTACTGTCAGGATAACCAATTAACCTGGTTGGACTGGTCGCAGGCAAGCAGTGGTTTAACCGCATTTACCGCCGCGTTAATCCATCTGCGCAAGCGCATTCCCGCTTTGGTGGAGAATCGCTGGTGGGAAGAAGGCGACGGCAATGTCCGTTGGCTAAATCGATATGCTCAACCTTTAAGCACGGATGAGTGGCAAAACGGGCCGAAACAGCTGCAAATTCTGCTCTCGGATCGCTTTTTGATCGCAATTAACGCCACGCTTGAGGTAACAGAGATTGTTTTACCTGCTGGGGAGTGGCACGCCATTCCCCCATTCGCTGGAGAGGATAACCCAGTGATTACGGCTGTCTGGCAGGGACCTGCACACGGATTGTGTGTGTTCCAGAGATGATAAAAAAGGAGTTAGTCATGGTTAGTTTAGAGAAGAACGATCACTTAATGTTGGCGCGCCAGCTGCCATTGAAATCTGTTGCCCTGATACTGGCGGGAGGACGTGGTACCCGCCTGAAGGATTTAACCAATAAGCGAGCAAAACCGGCCGTACACTTCGGCGGTAAGTTCCGCATTATCGACTTTGCGCTGTCTAACTGCATCAACTCCGGGATCCGTCGTATGGGCGTGATCACCCAGTACCAGTCCCACACTCTGGTGCAGCACATTCAGCGCGGCTGGTCATTCTTCAATGAAGAAATGAACGAGTTTGTCGATCTGCTGCCAGCACAGCAGAGAATGAAAGGGGAAAACTGGTATCGCGGCACCGCAGATGCGGTCACCCAAAACCTCGACATTATCCGCCGTTATAAAGCGGAATACGTGGTGATCCTGGCGGGCGACCATATCTACAAGCAAGACTACTCGCGTATGCTTATCGATCACGTCGAAAAAGGCGCACGTTGCACCGTTGCTTGTATGCCAGTACCGATTGAAGAAGCCTCCGCATTTGGCGTTATGGCGGTTGATGAGAACGATAAAATTATCGAATTCGTTGAAAAACCTGCTAACCCGCCGTCAATGCCGAACGATCCGAGCAAATCTCTGGCGAGTATGGGTATCTACGTCTTTGACGCCGACTATCTGTATGAACTGCTGGAAGAAGACGATCGCGATGAGAACTCCAGCCACGACTTTGGCAAAGATTTGATTCCCAAGATCACCGAAGCCGGTCTGGCCTATGCGCACCCGTTCCCGCTCTCTTGCGTACAATCCGACCCGGATGCCGAGCCGTACTGGCGCGATGTGGGTACGCTGGAAGCTTACTGGAAAGCGAACCTCGATCTGGCCTCTGTGGTGCCGGAACTGGATATGTACGATCGCAATTGGCCAATTCGCACCTACAATGAATCATTACCGCCAGCGAAATTCGTGCAGGATCGCTCCGGTAGCCACGGGATGACCCTTAACTCACTGGTTTCCGGCGGTTGTGTGATCTCCGGTTCGGTGGTGGTGCAGTCCGTTCTGTTCTCGCGCGTTCGCGTGAATTCATTCTGCAACATTGATTCCGCCGTATTGTTACCGGAAGTATGGGTAGGTCGCTCGTGCCGTCTGCGCCGCTGCGTCATCGATCGTGCTTGTGTTATTCCGGAAGGCATGGTGATTGGTGAAAACGCAGAGGAAGATGCACGTCGTTTCTATCGTTCAGAAGAAGGCATCGTGCTGGTAACGCGCGAAATGCTACGGAAGTTAGGGCATAAACAGGAGCGATAATGCAGGTTTTACATGTATGTTCAGAGATGTTCCCGCTGCTTAAAACCGGCGGTCTGGCTGATGTTATTGGGGCATTACCCGCAGCACAAATCGCAGACGGCGTTGACGCTCGCGTACTGTTGCCTGCATTTCCCGATATTCGCCGTGGCGTGACCGATGCGCAGGTAGTATCCCGTCGTGATACCTTCGCCGGACATATCACGCTGTTGTTCGGTCATTACAACGGGGTTGGCATATACCTGATTGACGCGCCGCATCTCTATGATCGTCCGGGAAGCCCGTATCACGATACCAACTTATTTGCCTATACCGACAACGTATTGCGTTTTGCGCTGCTGGGGTGGGTTGGGGCAGAAATGGCCAGCGGGCTTGACCCATTCTGGCGTCCTGATGTGGTGCATGCGCACGACTGGCATGCAGGCCTTGCGCCTGCGTATCTGGCGGCGCGCGGGCGTCCGGCGAAGTCGGTGTTTACTGTGCACAACTTGGCCTATCAAGGCATGTTTTATGCACATCACATGAATGACATCCAATTGCCATGGTCATTCTTTAATATTCATGGGCTGGAATTCAACGGACAAATCTCTTTCCTGAAGGCCGGTCTGTACTATGCCGATCACATTACGGCGGTCAGTCCAACCTACGCTCGCGAGATCACCGAACCGCAGTTTGCCTACGGTATGGAAGGTCTGTTGCAACAGCGTCACCGTGAAGGGCGTCTTTCCGGCGTACTGAACGGCGTGGACGAGAAAATCTGGAGTCCTGAGACGGACTTACTGTTGGCCTCGCGTTACACCCGCGATACGTTGGAAGATAAAGCGGAAAATAAGCGCCAGTTACAAATCGCAATGGGGCTTAAGGTTGACGATAAAGTGCCGCTTTTTGCAGTGGTGAGCCGTCTGACCAGCCAGAAAGGTCTCGACCTGGTGCTGGAAGCCTTACCGGGCCTTCTGGAGCAGGGCGGGCAGCTGGCGCTACTCGGCGCGGGCGATCCGGTGCTGCAGGAAGGTTTCCTTGCGGCGGCAGCGGAATACCCCGGTCAGGTGGGCGTTCAGATTGGCTATCACGAAGCATTTTCGCATCGCATTATGGGCGGCGCGGACGTCATTCTGGTGCCCAGCCGTTTTGAACCGTGCGGCTTAACGCAACTTTATGGATTGAAGTACGGTACGCTGCCGTTAGTGCGGCGCACCGGTGGGCTTGCTGATACGGTTTCTGACTGTTCTCTTGAGAACCTTGCAGATGGCGTCGCCAGTGGGTTTGTCTTTGAAGATAGTAATGCCTGGTCGCTGTTACGGGCTATTCGGCGTGCTTTTGTACTGTGGTCCCGTCCTTCACTGTGGCGGTTTGTGCAACGTCAGGCTATGGCAATGGATTTTAGCTGGCAGGTCGCGGCGAAGTCGTACCGTGAGCTTTACTATCGCTTGAAATAGTTTTCAGGAAACGCCTATATGAATGCTCCGTTTACATATTCATCGCCCACGCTTAGCGTAGAAGCTCTTAAGCACTCTATCGCTTACAAGCTGATGTTTACGATTGGAAAGGACCCGGTCGTCGCCAATAAACATGAATGGCTGAACGCAACGTTATTTGCTGTGCGCGATCGTCTCGTGGAGCGCTGGTTACGTTCAAACCGTGCCCAGTTGTCGCAAGAAACTCGTCAGGTTTACTACCTGTCGATGGAGTTTTTGATTGGCCGTACGCTCTCCAACGCCATGTTGTCGCTAGGAATTTACGAAGATGTACAGGGCGCACTGGAAGCGATGGGGTTAAATCTCGAAGAGCTGATTGATGAAGAAAATGATCCGGGCCTCGGTAACGGTGGCCTGGGACGTCTGGCGGCTTGCTTCCTTGATTCTCTGGCGACGTTAGGGTTGCCGGGGCGCGGTTACGGCATCCGCTATGACTACGGTATGTTCAAGCAGAACATCGTTAACGGTAGCCAGAAAGAGTCGCCAGACTACTGGCTGGAATACGGTAACCCGTGGGAATTCAAACGCCACAACACGCGCTATAAAGTCCGTTTTGGTGGTCGCATTCAGCAGGAAGGTAAAAAAACGCGCTGGATTGAAACCGAAGAGATTCTGGGAGTCGCTTACGATCAGATAATCCCTGGTTACGATACCGACGCGACCAACACGTTGCGTTTGTGGAGTGCGCAAGCCAGTAGCGAAATTAACCTCGGTAAATTCAACCAGGGTGACTACTTCGCGGCAGTGGAAGATAAAAACCACTCCGAGAACGTATCTCGCGTACTGTATCCGGATGACTCCACCTACTCCGGGCGTGAGCTGCGCCTGCGTCAGGAATACTTCCTGGTTTCCTCGACCATTCAGGACATTTTAAGCCGCCATTATCAGTTGCATAAAACCTACGATAACCTGGCGGATAAAATCGCGATTCATCTCAATGATACCCATCCGGTACTGTCGATTCCTGAGATGATGCGTCTGCTGATCGATGAGCACCAATTTAGCTGGGACGACGCGTTTGAGGTGTGTTGTCAGGTCTTCTCCTACACTAACCACACGCTGATGAGCGAGGCGCTGGAAACCTGGCCGGTTGATATGCTGGGTAAAATTCTGCCGCGTCACCTGCAGATCATCTTTGAAATCAACGACTATTTCCTGAAAACCTTGCAGGAACAGTATCCGAACGATACCGATCTGCTGGGACGGGCGTCGATCATTGATGAATCCAACGGTCGTCGTGTGCGTATGGCCTGGCTGGCGGTTGTTGTGAGCCACAAAGTTAACGGTGTATCGGAACTGCACTCTAATCTGATGGTGCAATCGTTGTTTGCCGACTTTGCGAAAATCTTCCCGGGTCGTTTCACCAACGTCACCAACGGTGTGACGCCGCGTCGCTGGCTAGCGGTAGCGAACCCATCGCTTTCAGCCGTGCTGGACGAACACCTGGGCCGTAACTGGCGCACCGACCTTAGCCTGCTTAATGAGCTGCAACAACACTGTGATTTCCCAATGGTTAATCACGCTGTGCATCAGGCGAAGCTGGAGAACAAAAAGCGTCTGGCAGAGTATATCGCCCAGCAGCTGAATGTGGTGGTGAATCCAAAGGCGTTGTTCGATGTACAAATCAAACGTATTCACGAATACAAACGTCAATTGATGAATGTGTTGCATGTGATTACCCGCTATAACCGCATCAAGGCCGACCCGGATGCGAAGTGGGTACCGCGCGTGAATATTTTTGGCGGTAAGGCGGCTTCGGCCTATTACATGGCGAAGCACATTATTCATTTGATCAATGACGTAGCGAAAGTGATCAACAACGATCCGCAGATTGGCGACAAGCTGAAAGTCGTGTTCATCCCGAACTACAGCGTTAGCCTGGCGCAGTTGATCATTCCGGCGGCCGATCTGTCTGAACAGATTTCGCTGGCGGGGACGGAAGCTTCCGGCACCAGTAACATGAAGTTTGCGCTTAACGGTGCGCTGACTATCGGTACGTTGGACGGTGCGAATGTCGAGATGCTGGATCATGTCGGTGCTGACAATATCTTTATTTTTGGTAACACAGCGGAAGAAGTGGAAGAACTGCGTCGTCAGGGCTACAAACCGC
The DNA here is from genome assembly GCA_042434945.1 of Enterobacter hormaechei. Lineage (GTDB taxonomy): Bacteria > Pseudomonadota > Gammaproteobacteria > Enterobacterales > Enterobacteriaceae > Escherichia > Escherichia hormaechei_A. Next base: position 3,881,535 of record CP170191.1, on the reverse strand, counting down.
GTGAATACTACGAGAAAGATGAGGAGCTGCATCAGGTGCTGACGCAAATCGGCAGCGGTGTATTCAGTCCGGAAGATCCGGGTCGCTATCGCGATCTGGTTGATTCGCTGATCAACTTCGGCGATCACTACCAGGTACTGGCGGATTATCGCAGCTATGTCGATTGTCAGGATAAAGTCGATGAACTCTACGAGCTTCAGGAAGAGTGGACCGCAAAAGCGATGCTGAACATTGCCAATATGGGCTACTTCTCTTCTGACCGTACTATCAAAGAGTACGCCGATCATATCTGGCATATTGATCCGGTGAGATTGTAATTTCACTAATAAATAGAACGGGGCCAAAGGGTCCCGTTTTTTTCGCCATCATTTCGGAAAAGTGTCCAGAAGGGGCAAGGGGACTCGGGGAGTATAATTTCACCATTCAAAAAGAATGGAAAGAATAATGCAAAACAGAAAATGGATTTTGACCTCGCTGGTAATGACTTTTTTCGGCATCCCCATACTGGCGCAATTTTTGGCGGTGGTTATTGCCATGCTGGGTGTCGGACTTGCCGGTATTATTGAAGTTTGTAATATCCTTATCACGCCAACAATTTACCTTCTGCTCAAAATTTTTATGCTGGCGCTGGGCGCATTAATGCTATTTTTCTCGGGGCGAGTGGGGAACGTGCCTGAGTTTTGTTACGTTGGGTATGATGGCGTGGGCTTTGCGGTAATTCCCTGAATTAAAAAGTAGGTTAGATTTTTGACAAAGTGCGCTTTGTTCATGCCGGATGCGACGTGAACGTCTTATCTGGCCTACAAGACCATGCAAATTCAATATATTGCATAAACCACGTAGGCCTGATAAGCGTAGCGCATCAGGCAGTTTTGTGTTTGTCATCAGTCTCAGGCCAGATTGAAATCTGACCTGATCACCTTACGTTAATTTACGACGCCAGCGATAACCTCTGCTGCGTATACTCCACCAGCCACTGACTCACACGAGATTGTTGATCCGCATTTAGCCACATGCCTTGTTTTGTGCGACGCCACAGGGCATCGTCGGTGCGGCGGACCCATTCGTGATCCACCAGGTATTTCAGTTCCGCTTCGTAGAACTCATGACCGAAATCTTCCCCGAGATCGCTTACCGTTCCCGCATTGCCGAGCAGCAGCTCGCTGTTGCTGCCGTAAGTGCGCGCGTAGTGACGTGCCAGCGATTCAGTCAGGAACGGGTAACGGCGGCGCAGGCGAGCGGCGTAATCGTCGCGGTCGCCTTCAATGGCACCACCCGGCAGCACGCTCTCTTTCGTCCACGCCGGGCCAATACCCTGATAATACGGCGTCAGTTTTTCCAGCGCATGTTCTGCCAGTTTTCGGTAGGTGGTCAGCTTACCGCCGAATACCGACAGCAGCGGTGCTTTGCCGTTTTCATCATGGATATCAAGGGTGTAATCACGGGTAATAGCCTGCGGCGAGTCGGACTCATCATCACACAGCGGACGCACACCGGAGTAGGTCCAGACGATATCGTCACGGCTAAGCTGTTTTTTAAAGTGCGCGTTATACACTTTCAGCAGGTAATTGATTTCACTCTCTTCAATCTTCACTGCTTTCGGATCACCTTTGTATTCCACATCGGTGGTGCCGATGATGGAAAACTCGTCCATCCACGGGATCACGAACACAATGCGTTTATCTTCGTTTTGCAGAATGTAGGCCTGCTTTTGGGTATGCACGCGCGGCACCACAATATGGCTGCCTTTGATCAGGCGAATGCCATAAGGCGAAGGCAGATGCATCCCGTCGTCGAAGAACTGTTTCACCCACGGGCCGGTGGCGTTAACCAGGCCGCGCGCTTGCCAGCTATATTTTTTGCCGGTATCGATATCTTCCGCTTCCACAATCCACAGGCCGTTTTCGCGGCGAGCAGAGGTGGCGCGAGTCCGAGTAAGCACTTCGCCGCCTTTACGCACCACCATCTGGGCGTTGGCGAGTACCAGACGGGCGTCGTCTACCCAACAGTCAGAATATTCGAATCCGCGCTTAATTTCCGGTTTTAACACTGAATTTGCGCCAAAACGCAAACCAGTTGATCCCGGCAAGCTGGTGCGTTTACCCAGATGATCGTACATAAACAGACCAATGCGAATCATCCACGCCGGGCGCAGATGCGGACGATGTGGCAGGCGAAAACGCATCGGGAAGGCGATATGCGGGGCCATTTTCAGCAGCACTTCACGTTCAGCCAGCGCCTCGCTGACCAGGCGGAATTCATAGTGCTCAAGGTAGCGCAGGCCACCGTGAATGAGTTTTGAACTGGCGGAAGAGGTCGCGCAAGCGAGATCCTGCGCCTCCAGCATCAGCACGGATAAACCGCGTCCAGCGGCGTCTGCCGCGATACCAGCACCATTGATGCCGCCCCCTATCACAATCAGATCTTTGGTTTCCATGCTGCCCTCATTCACTTTCGTTAAAGCTCATAAATGTTCGTTATCGAACATATTAGCAAAGAATCGCGCTTTAGGTAACATTGAAAAAACATTTTAGAGTGATATGTATAACATTATGGCGTTTATCTGCCGCTTCGACGTAAACTGTGCGGTAAATTTGCCCACTTGTTTGTAAAGAAAGAGAGACGCATGGATCAGTTCGAATGTATTAACGTTGCCGACGCGCACCAGAAGTTGCTGGAAAAAGAGGCGGTGCTGGTCGATATTCGCGATCCACAGAGTTTCGCAATGGGACATGCGGTGCAGGCTTTCCATTTAACCAACGACACGCTGGGCGCGTTTATGCGTGATAACGACTTTGACACTCCGGTGATGGTGATGTGTTATCACGGCAATAGCAGCAAAGGCGCGGCGCAGTATCTGCTGCAACAGGGCTACGATGTGGTCTATAGCATTGACGGCGGTTTTGAAGCCTGGCAGCGTCAGTTTCCCGCAGAGGTGGCGTACGGCGCGTAACGCTTTATACTGTCCCCTTTTGTGTGGAATAAGCGACAGCAACGATGTTGATGATTACCTCTTTTGCTAACCCCCGCGTGGCGCAGGCGTTTGTTGATTATATGGCGACGCAGGGTGTTATCCTCACGATTCAACAACATAACCAAAGCGATGTCTGGCTGGCGGATGAGTCCCAGGCCGAGCGCGTGCGGGCGGAGCTGGCGCGTTTTCTCGAAAACCCGGCAGATCCGCGTTATCTGGCGGCCAGCTGGCAGGCGGGCCATACCGGCAGTGGTCTGCATTATCGCCGTTATCCTTTCTTTGCTGCCTTGCGTGAACGCGCAGGTCCGGTAACCTGGGTGGTGATGATCGCCTGCGTGGTGGTGTTTATCGCCATGCAAATTCTCGGCGATCAGGAAGTGATGTTATGGCTGGCCTGGCCATTCGATCCAACACTGAAATTTGAGTTCTGGCGTTACTTCACCCACGCGTTAATGCACTTCTCGCTGATGCATATCCTCTTTAACCTGCTCTGGTGGTGGTATCTCGGCGGTGCGGTGGAAAAACGCCTCGGTAGCGGTAAGCTAATTGTTATTACTCTCATTAGCGCCCTGTTAAGCGGCTATGTGCAGCAAAAATTCAGCGGGCCGTGGTTTGGCGGGCTTTCTGGCGTGGTGTATGCGCTGATGGGCTACGTCTGGTTACGTGGCGAACGCGATCCGCAAAGTGGCATTTACCTGCAACGTGGGTTAATTATCTTTGCGCTGATCTGGATTGTCGCCGGATGGTTTGATTTGTTTGGGATGTCGATGGCGAACGGAGCACACATCGCCGGGTTAGCCGTGGGTTTAGCGATGGCTTTTGTTGATTCGCTCAATGCGCGAAAACGAAAATAATTCCAGGGATTTATAAATGAAACAAACACAACGTCACAACGGTATTATCGAACTGGTTAAACAGCAGGGTTATGTCAGTACTGAAGAGCTGGTAGAGCATTTCTCCGTCAGCCCGCAGACTATTCGCCGCGACCTCAATGAGCTGGCGGAGCAAAACCTGATCCTGCGTCACCATGGCGGTGCGGCGCTGCCTTCCAGTTCGGTTAACACGCCGTGGCACGATCGTAAAGCCACCCAGACCGAAGAAAAAGAGAGGATTGCCCGCAAAGTGGCGGAGCAAATCCCCAATGGCTCGACACTGTTTATCGATATCGGCACCACGCCGGAAGCGGTGGCGCACGCGCTGCTTAATCACAGCAATTTGCGTATTGTCACCAACAATCTCAATGTTGCTAACACGTTGATGGTAAAAGAAGATTTCCGCATTATTCTCGCCGGTGGCGAATTACGCAGCCGCGATGGCGGGATCATTGGCGAAGCGACGCTCGATTTTATCTCCCAGTTCCGCCTTGATTTCGGCATTCTGGGGATAAGCGGCATCGATAGCGACGGCTCGCTGCTGGAGTTCGATTACCACGAAGTTCGCACCAAACGCGCCATTATTGAGAACTCGCGCCACGTTATGCTGGTTGTCGATCACTCGAAATTTGGCCGTAACGCGATGGTCAATATGGGCAGCATCAGCATGGTAGATGCCGTCTACACCGACGTAATGCCGCCGGCGGGCGTGATGCAGGTAATTAAGGATAACAATTTGCAGCTGGAATTGTGCTAGCAATTGTGTCGGATGGCGCTGCGCTTACCCGACCTACAAAATTTTCTCCCTCTCCCTGTGGGAGAGGGCCGGGGTGAGGGCATCAGACCGCAGAGGATCTACACTCCATATCCCATCATCTTCAACAGCTGCTGCGCATGCTGCACCGCATCCTGTCGATGCGCTACGCCCAGCTTCTGATACAGATTGCGAATGTGCGTTTTGATGGTGGTCGCCGCCACCGCCAGCTCACCGGCAATCTGCTCGTTGCTGTAGCCGGAATAGATCAGCCCCAGCACCTGCCATTCACGCTGGGTGAGCGGGCTGGTACGGATAAGCTCCGGCACTTCCGGATGGTTCAGCAGACGTTCAACAAAGTTCTCATCGAAGTGCGCAAACTTGTGGCGGTGGTGCTGGTTAATCTCGCGCAGAATGCGCTGGGCGCGATGCTGATCGAGTTCTGGCAGTGTGTTCAGCTGAATCAGCTGGCGCAGCTGCTGGGCCATCACTTCACCCTCAATCACAAAGTGGCTGATAAACCCGGTGCGGTTCGCCAGCTGCAACGCTTCCAGCAGTACGCGCTGGGCATCGTTTTTACGTCCCGCCTGCCAGTAAAGCTGGTTTAACAGCAGCAGGTTGCGGTTTAAATCGCTCATCAGGCGCAGTCTGCGGGCGTTTTCGTTTAACTCTTCCAGCACAATCTCGGCAGGCTCAAAGTCACCCAGCAGGATCTGCACGCGGGCGATGTTGCGCCACTGGCTTTGCAGGAAGTGGTTATTGGCAAATTCCGGTTTAGGCGTATGACGCAGCCAGTTGGCGGCGGACTTTTTATCGCCGGTCATCTGCCAGTAAATCACCCGCACCTTATCGGCGTTGGACACCCAGTCGCTATGGTACTGCCCGTTGCCGAGCAGGTTTTCCAGGCGGTTAAGGTGGTTGCGGGCATTATCCAGGTCGCCGCGCGCCAGCGAGCATTGCACCAGCAGAGCCAGACACTGGAGCTGCTGCTGCGGCTGGAAGCTCGAAAGGACATTCAGACCCTGGCGGGCGCAGCTTTCTGCTTCATCCAGACGCGACCATGCCCACAGCAGCTGAGCGCGAATACGCAACAGGAACTCGTGCATCGGCAGCTGTTCCAGATGCTGTTCACGGATCAGCTGGAACGCTTTCTCCTGGTTTTCCCAGGCGGCTTGCAGGAATCCCTGAGCAAATAAAATCTCGCTTTGCTGGATCAGGCTCCAGAGGGCGTAATGCCAGACATCGTGGCGGCGCGCCATCTGTTCGGTTTGCTGCATGAGTGAAAGCGAACGCGTGAGATCGCCCTTACAGTGCAGCACTTCGCCGTGTACCGAGGTGGCGACAATACGGCTGTAAAAATTCGCCAGCGGCAGCTCATCCAGCGCGACCATCGCCAGCCGTTCGGCTTCCTCAGGGTCACCGTCGTTAATCGCCACCTGCGCACGCAGGGCGTTAAATTCGCCATGCAGGGTGGTATCCATCTCGCTTTCCATCTCCTGTTCGGCGCGCGCCAGCAGGGTGTTCACTTCGCTGTAGCGATGCTGGCTCTGCATCAGCCAGGCCTGGAGCAGCACCAGACGCGGATTCTCCAGCAGGCTTTCCCACGGCAGCGCTTTTAACGACTCTTCCAGCAGCGTCAGTTCACTGTGGTTGAACAGTCCCCACGCGTGGTTGAGCAGAATATCGCGCAGCATACCGGCATCCCCGGCGGCCAGCGCATGGTGGATAGCCTCGCTCGGGAAACCTTGCGCCATCCAGCTTTCGGCGGCGGCGCGGTGAATGTCAGGCAGCTCTGCGGCCAGTTCCCACTGGCAACGCTGGCGCAGGAAGCTGCCAAACAGCGGATGGTAGCTAAACCATTCGCCGGGATCGTCCATACGCGTCAGGAACAGACCCTGACGTTCAATCTCTTCGAGCTGAAGCTGCCCGTTTTCAATGCCGGTGACGCGCACAATCAGCGCATCGTTCATGGAACGCAGCAGGGAGCTTTTCAGCAGGAAATGGCGGGTGGAGAGGTCAACGCTGTCGAGTACCTCATCCACAAGATAATCCGACAGGTGGCTGGCGTTGATGCCCGCCAGGCGGCGTGCGGACTGATGCGTCGGGCTGTTGTTTTGCCGCGCGGAGAGGGCAATCAGCTGAAGCGCCGTGGCCCAGCCGGCAACGTCATCGCACAGGCGGCTGCTTTCCGACGCCTCAATCGGAGACGTCAGGCGGCAGTCAAAGAACTGCTTCGCTTCCTGATGGGTAAAGACCAGCTGCTGACTGCCGATTTCCAGCAGCTGATCGCGCACGCGCAGGTTGGCAATGCCCAACTGCGGAAGGTTACGCGACAGGACAACCAGCGTCAGGTTTTCCGGCTGATGGCGCAGGAAGAAACGCATGGACTCGTGAATAACCGGGTTGGTGATCAGATGATAATCATCAATCACCACATACAGCGGGCGATGCCATTCGGCCAGCTCTATAAACAGCTGGGAGAAAAGAGAGGACAGGCTGGCGTACTGGCGCTTTTGCACCATCACCTCGCTGGTGACGCAGTGTCCGTTGGTTGCCTGCTGAATCGCGGCAATTAAATAGCTGGCAAAACGCTCCTGCTGGTTATCCCCTTCATCCAGGGAGTACCAGCCAAGATCGCTTTTACCTGCCGCCCATTGCGAAATGAGCGTTGTTTTTCCATAACCCGCAGGACTCGTAACCAGCGCCAGTCGGAAATTATGCGCACCGGAAAGTTTAGCCAGCAGGCGCTCGCGGACCACAGTATGGTCAAGACGAACCGGGCGACTTAATTTGGACGGAATCAACATAGTTTTCACTTCACTGTGGGGAACGAGAGAATTTATTTTTTTTGCGCTTCGTAATTAATATCTATAAGTTCGGCCAATAGAGGAACTATTGCAAGTTATGTCTGGGTTTGGAGGCTCTGAATTTGCACTCTGTCACAAAACATTCTCATCACTGATTGAACTTTCCGTAAATGGCTGGATGCCGCGCTGCTTCTGGCTTGTGTGCATAAGTCGCGGTTGCGCTGAAACTGGTTTCAGAAAGAGATAATGACGCTGAAGTTAATTAACTTCGGGGAAAGTTGCATCGGCTTAATAGGGGTGCTGAATAATCCCGACGCGCGGAAATATTATTCTACGTAAGTAATCATTTCAGCGATGATTAATTTCCTCCGAAACTGCATTTCATTTCTTTGACGCTCTTCCGGGATCGCTTTTTCCGCGAAGCGCACACTCACACAGTGGCCTCGATCACACTTTTATGCTCATCCCCGCTACTCCTCCCTGTCTAATCCCCGACAGGAGGAGGAAGAGGCACAATGAGCCAGGCACACTAGCGTTAAATGTTTTTACTCTCTACAGGATGCCGATTCCCTATGTCACAGCCTACTTTCAACAAAGCTCAATTTCAGGCTGCCCTGACGCGTCAGTGGCAGCGTTTTGGTCTTCATGCTGCAAACGAAATGACGCCTCACCAGTGGTGGCAGGCGGTGAGCGGGGCGCTCGCAGAGCAGCTGGACGCTCAGCCTGTGACGAAGCCCGTGAAAGGCCAGCGACATGTTAACTACATCTCAATGGAGTTTTTGATTGGTCGCCTGACGGGCAACAACCTGTTGAATCTCGGCTGGTATCAGGATGTACAGGATTCGTTGAAGGCTTATGACATCAATCTGACGGACCTGCTGGAAGAAGAGATCGACCCGGCGCTGGGTAACGGTGGTCTGGGACGTCTGGCGGCGTGCTTCCTCGACTCAATGGCAACTGTCGGTCAGTCTGCGACGGGTTACGGTCTGAACTATCAATATGGTTTGTTCCGCCAGTCTTTTGTCGATGGCAAACAGGTTGAAGCGCCGGATGACTGGCATCGCAGTAACTACCCGTGGTTCCGCCACAACGAAGCACTGGATGTGCAGGTAGGGATTGGCGGTAAAGTGACGAAAGACGGACGCTGGGAGCCGGAGTTTACCATTACCGGTCAAGCGTGGGATCTCCCCGTTGTCGGCTATCGTAATGGCGTGGCGCAGCCGCTGCGTCTGTGGCAGGCGACGCACGCGCATCCGTTTGATCTGACTAAATTTAACGACGGTGATTTCTTGCGTGCCGAACAGCAGGGCATCAATGCGGAAAAACTGACCAAAGTTCTCTATCCAAACGACAACCATACTGCCGGTAAAAAGCTGCGCCTGATGCAGCAATACTTCCAGTGTGCCTGTTCGGTAGCGGATATTTTGCGTCGCCATCATCTGGCGGGGCGTAAACTGCACGAACTGGCGGATTACGAAGTTATTCAGCTGAACGATACCCACCCAACTATCGCGATTCCAGAACTGCTGCGCGTGCTGATCGATGAGCACCAGATGAGCTGGGATGACGCCTGGGCCATTACCAGCAAAACTTTCGCTTACACCAACCATACCCTGATGCCAGAAGCGCTGGAACGCTGGGATGTGAAACTGGTGAAAGGCTTACTGCCGCGCCACATGCAGATTATTAACGAAATTAATACTCGCTTTAAAACGCTGGTAGAGAAAACCTGGCCGGGCGATGAAAAAGTGTGGGCCAAACTGGCGGTGGTGCACGACAAACAAGTGCATATGGCGAACCTGTGTGTGGTTGGCGGTTTCGCGGTGAACGGTGTTGCGGCGCTGCACTCGGATCTGGTGGTGAAAGATCTGTTCCCGGAATATCACCAGCTATGGCCGAACAAATTCCATAACGTCACCAACGGTATTACCCCACGTCGCTGGATCAAACAGTGCAACCCGGCACTGGCGGCTCTGTTGGATAAATCACTGCAAAAAGAGTGGGCTAACGATCTCGATCAGCTGATCAATCTGGAAAAATTCGCTGATGATGCGAAATTCCGTCAGCAATATCGCGAGATCAAGCAGGCGAATAAAGTCCGTCTGGCGGAGTTTGTGAAAGTTCGTACCGGTATTGAGATCAATCCACAGGCGATTTTCGATATTCAGATCAAACGTCTGCATGAGTACAAACGCCAGCACCTGAATCTGCTGCATATTCTGGCGTTGTACAAAGAAATTCGTGAAAACCCGCAGGCTGATCGCGTACCGCGCGTCTTCCTCTTCGGCGCGAAAGCGGCACCGGGCTACTACCTGGCGAAGAATATTATCTTTGCGATCAACAAAGTGGCTGACGTGATCAACAACGATCCGCTGGTTGGCGATAAGTTGAAGGTGGTGTTCCTGCCGGATTATTGCGTTTCGGCGGCGGAAAAACTGATCCCGGCGGCGGATATCTCCGAACAAATTTCGACTGCAGGTAAAGAAGCTTCCGGTACCGGCAATATGAAACTGGCGCTCAATGGTGCGCTTACTGTCGGTACGCTGGATGGGGCGAACGTTGAAATCGCCGAGAAAGTCGGTGAAGAAAATATCTTTATTTTTGGTCATACCGTGGAACAAGTGAAGGCAATTCTGGCCAAAGGCTACGACCCGGTGAAATGGCGGAAGAAAGATAAGGTGCTGGACGCAGTATTGAAAGAGCTGGAAAGCGGCAAATACAGCGACGGCGATAAGCATGCCTTCGACCAGATGCTGCACAGTATCGGCAAACAGGGCGGCGATCCGTATCTGGTGATGGCGGATTTCGCAGCTTATGTAGAGGCACAAAAGCAGGTGGATGTGCTGTACCGCGACCAGGAGGCCTGGACTCGCGCGGCGATCCTCAATACCGCCCGCTGCGGTATGTTTAGCTCGGATCGCTCTATTCGCGATTATCAGGCTCGTATCTGGCAGGCAAAACGCTAAGGAAGCTCGATGGAAAGCAAACGTCTGGATAATGCCGCGCTGGCGGCGGGGATTAGCCCCAATTACATCAATGCCCACGGTAAACCGCAGTCGATTAGCGCCGAAACCAAACGGCGTTTGCTTGACGCGATGCATCAACGTACCGCCACGAAAGTGGCGGTAACGCCAGTCCCGAATGTCATGGTTTATACCAGCGGCAAAAAAATGCCGATGGTGGTGGAGGGCAGCGGCGAATATAGCTGGCTGCTGACCACCGAAGAAGGAACGCAGTACAAAGGCCATGTAACTGGGGGCAAAGCGTTCAATCTACCGACGAAGCTGCCGGAAGGTTATCACACGCTGACACTCACCCAGGACGACCAGCGCGCGCATTGCCGGGTGATTGTCGCCCCGAAACGCTGTTACGAACCGCAGGCGTTGCTGAATAAACAAAAGCTGTGGGGTGCCTGCGTTCAGCTTTATACGCTGCGATCGGAAAAAAACTGGGGTATTGGGGATTTTGGCGATCTCAAAGCGATGCTGGTGGATGTGGCAAAACGTGGCGGGTCGTTCATCGGCCTGAACCCGATTCATGCGCTCTATCCGGCAAATCCGGAGAGTGCCAGCCCATACAGCCCGTCTTCTCGCCGTTGGCTGAATGTGATTTATATCGACGTTAACGCCGTTGAAGATTTCCATCTTAGCGAAGAGGCTCAGGCCTGGTGGCAGTTGCCGACCACGCAACAGACGCTGCAACAGGCGCGCGATGCCGACTGGGTCGATTACTCCACGGTTACCGCCCTAAAAATGACAGCATTACGAATGGCGTGGAAAGGTTTCGCGCAACGTGATGATGAGCAGATGACCGCGTTTCGCCAGTTTGTTGCAGAGCAGGGCGACAGCCTGTTCTGGCAGGCAGCCTTTGATGCGCTACATGCCCAGCAAGTGAAAGAGGACGAAATGCGCTGGGGCTGGCCTGCATGGCCAGAGATGTATCAGAACGTGGATTCACCAGAAGTGCGTCAGTTCTGCGAAGAACATCGTGATGACGTCGATTTTTATCTCTGGTTGCAGTGGCTGGCTTACAGCCAGTTTGCCGCCTGCTGGGAGATAAGCCAGGGCTATGAAATGCCGATTGGCTTGTATCGTGATCTGGCGGTTGGCGTAGCGGAAGGTGGGGCGGAAACCTGGTGTGACCGTGAACTATATTGCCTGAAAGCGTCGGTTGGCGCGCCGCCGGATATCCTCGGCCCGTTGGGGCAGAACTGGGGATTACCGCCAATGGACCCGCATATCATCACCGCGCGTGCCTATGAACCGTTTATCGAGCTGTTGCGTGCCAATATGCAAAACTGCGGCGCATTACGAATTGACCATGTGATGTCGATGCTGCGTTTGTGGTGGATACCGTATGGCGAGACGGCAGATCAGGGCGCGTATGTTCACTATCCGGTGGATGATCTGCTCTCGATTCTGGCACTCGAAAGTAAACGTCATCGCTGTATGGTGATTGGTGAAGATCTCGGTACCGTACCGGTAGAGATTGTCGGTAAGCTGCGCAGCAGCGGTGTGTACTCCTACAAAGTGCTCTATTTCGAAAACGACCACGAGAAGACGTTCCGTGCACCGAAAGCGTATCCGGAGCAGTCGATGGCGGTTGCGGCGACACATGACCTGCCTACGCTACGCGGCTACTGGGAGAGCGGGGATCTAACGCTGGGCAAAACCCTGGGGCTGTATCCGGATGAAGTGGTACTGCGCGGTCTGTATCAGGATCGTGAACTGGCGAAACAAGGACTGCTGGATGCTCTGCATAAATATGGTTGCCTGCCAAAACGTGCCGGGCATAAGGCATCGTTGATGTCGATGACGCCGACGCTTAATCGAGGTTTGCAGCGCTACATTGCCGACAGTAACAGTGCTCTGTTAGGACTACAGCCGGAAGACTGGCTGGATATGGCCGAACCGGTGAATATTCCTGGCACCAGTTACCAGTATAAAAACTGGCGACGCAAGCTTTCCGCAACGCTTGAGTCGATGTTTGCCGATGATGGCGTGAACAAGTTGCTGAAGGATTTGGACAGACGCCGCAGAGCTGCAGCGAAGAAGAAGTAGAGTGCGGTTGATGCCGGATGCGATGCTTGACGCGTCTTATCCGGCCTACTAATTCATCCCGAATCGTAGGCCGGATAAGGCGGTCACGCCGCATCCGGCAGTCAGTGTTATCAAATCACCATATTCAGCAGCAGACAGCCTACCAGACCGCACACCGAGATAATGGTTTCCAGCATCGACCAGGATTTGATGGTCTCGCCGATAGTCAGGTTAAAGTACTCTTTGAACAGCCAGAAGCCCGGATCGTTCACATGAGAGAAAATCACACTACCGGAACCAACCGCAATAACCATCAGCTCCGGGCTAACACCCGTCGTTGCAATCAGCGGTGCCGCGATACCACCCGCAGTGATTGCCGCAACGGTTGCGGAACCCAGCGCGATACGCAGTACGGCAGCAATCGACCAGGCCATCAGCAGCGGAGAAATGTTGGTTTCGTGCATCATGGAAGCAATGTATTTGTCCACGCCGCTGTCTACCAGCACCTGCTTGAACGCACCGCCACCACCGATGATCAACAGCATCATCGCAATGATTTTGATGGAAGAAACCAGCGTGTCGTTAATCTGATCCATTGAACGACCACGGTTTAGACCAAAGGTGAACATCGCAATCAGCACGGCAATCAGCGTAGCCATTACCGGGTCACCGAGGAACTCCGCTACCGGCAGGAAAGCGTGACCTTTCGGCAGGATCATTTCGGCAATCGCACGCATCGCCATCAGTACTACCGGCACCAGAGAGGTCCAGACGCTGACGCCAAAGCTCGGCATCTCTTCTTCACTGAAGGTTTTCGCGCTGTAGAGACCTTCCGGAATTGGCTTATCGATACCTTTCAACACGCGAGCGTAAACCGGACCGGCGAGAATCACGGTCGGGATTGCCAGAATAGTACCGTACAGCAGGGTTTTACCCATATCGGCATTGAAAATGGTGGCAATCGCAGTCGGACCCGGATGCGGTGGCAGGAAGCCGTGGGTCACAGACAGTGCAGCTGCCATTGGTACACCAACATACAGCAGTGGAATATTCGCAGAAGCCGCGATGGTAAACACCAGCGGCAGCATCAGCACAAAGCCCACTTCATAGAACAGGGCAAAACCAACGGTAAAACCGGTCAGTACCACCGCCCACTGGATGTGTTTTTTACCAAATTTGGCAATCAGCGTGGTGGCGATACGTTGTGCGCCACCGCAGTCTGCCAGCATTTTGCCCAGCATTGCGCCAAAACCCATGATCAGGGCAAGGCTACCGAGCGTCCCGCCGACACCGGCTTTGATGGAGCCAATAACTTTATCCAGCGGCATTCCTTGCATTAATCCAACAGCAAGCGCCACGAGGACGAGAGCGATGAAGCCGTTCATTTTGAAGCGGATCATCAGGAGCAACAACAAGATTACACCGATAGCAACAATGACTAATGGCATGATTTACCTGGCCTTTCATTTGTTATGGGTAACGTCAATTTTCTGACGACAAACTCTAATTATCCCAATCGGGAACAGAGATATTGCGGCACCACGACTGATACCCACTAAAACTAATTATTGTAGTCAGATGTCAGGAGTATGTTTGGTACCCATGTGAATGATACGGGTAACATCTGGCGTTTGAGAATCACCAGAGCGGGGTAAATTTAAATTATGAGAGGTTGGTCATATTATCGCGGGGAAACGAACCGAGGATTTGCCAAAGCAAGGCTGCGCCAACGTCTGGCACATGTTCAACGTAGGCCCGAAATGACGCTTTAGCGTCGCATCGGGCAATCTACAAAAGACGGGATAACTTAGTAGTAGGAGTGTTCGCCGCGCTGGTGTTCGGTGAGATCGCGCACACCTTTCAGCTCCGGGAATTCGTTCAGCAGCTGCTTCTCGATCCCTTCTTTCAGCGTCACATCGACCATGGAACAACCGTTACAGCCGCCGCCAAATTGCAGAATGGCGTAACCGTCTTCGGTGATTTCCATCAGCGAAACGCGACCACCGTGACCAGCAAGCTGTGGGTTGATCTGCGACTGCAGCATATACTCCACGCGCTCCATCAGCGGTGCATCGTCTGCCACTTTACGCATTTTGGCGTTCGGGGCTTTCAGTGTTAGCTGAGAACCCAACTGGTCGGTAACAAAATCGATCTCTGCATCTTCCAGGTAAGGAGCGCTTAACTCATCAACATACGCGGTCAGCAGGTCAAATTTCAGGGCAGTGTCGGTGGCTTCCACGGCATCCGGCGGACAATAAGAAACACCACATTCAGCGTTAGGCGTGCCAGGGTTAATCACAAATACGCGGATTTGTGTCCCTTCTTCCTGGTTTGCCAGCAGTTTGGCAAAGTGCGCTTGTGCAGCATCGGAAATACGGATCATAGTAATGGCCTAATAGTTGACTATTTTAGTTGGTTATAATACGCCCATCATCGAGGCTCTACAAGGTTCGACAAAGGCACCAGACCTGGACAGTCGCCGCACCATTGCGTAAAAAGCAACTGCGCAATCTCTGCGACGGTACTTCCGGTGGTAACGACATCATCCACAATCACCATATGGCGACCTTGCACGGGCAATTCAAGACGAAAGGCATTTTTCAGGTTGCGCTTGCGTAGCCGGGCACTGAGAAAATGCTGGGTCGCAGTGGCCCGAGTTCGTGTGACGGCTTCGCTATCCCATCGGCAGTGCAACCAGCGTGATAACGGCTGACACAGCAAATCGCTCTGATTAAATCCCCGACGCCAGTGACGCCGCTGCCATAACGGAACGCTGATGATGCGATCCGGCAATTGCAACCCGTGGTTGCGACGAGCGTGTAAGACTTCCAATAGTAACAGACGTGACAGGGCGCTGGCGATTTCACTGCGCCGGGGAAAATTTAAGCTGGTGGATTAGCGGACTTAACGGCGGCGCCATAGTCCGCAACCGTGACCAGTCTTTGCCATGGGCGGGCGGTTTTTGCAGGCAACGACCGCAGGGAAGATGGGAGTGTGTGGCGGGTAATCCACATTGTGGGCATAACGTTTTATCTGTACGGGCGGCGCAAGTGAAACAGACCGAACAAATCCCCCAATGACCTAACGCAGTGGCATTCGGCATAGCCAGCATAATCCCGGTACTGTTAGCATATGTTCATCCTTGTAAGTCAAAAGAGAACAATAGCGGATGAATAACATCTGGTGGCAGACCAAAGGTCAGGGGAATGTTCATCTTGTGCTGCTGCACGGATGGGGACTGAATGCCGAAGTGTGGCGTTGCATAAGTGAGGAACTGGCCTCGCAATTCACGGTACACCTGGTGGATCTACCGGGCTATGGCCGCAGCCACGGCTACGGCGCGATGACGCTCGACGACATGGCGGAGCAGGTTCTGGAAGCGGCGCCGCAAAAAGCCGTCTGGCTCGGCTGGAGCCTGGGGGGGCTGGTGGCAAGCCAGATTGCGCTGCGCCATCCTGAGCGGGTCCAGGCGCTGATCACCGTTGCCTCATCACCCTGTTTCAGCGCCCGCGAGGCGTGGCCGGGCATCAAACCTGAGGTGCTGGCCGGGTTCCAGCATCAGCTGAGCGAAGACTTCCAGCGGACGGTGGAGCGTTTCCTGGCATTACAGACGATGGGAACAGAAACCGCCCGTCAGGATGCGCGGACGCTGAAGCAGACGGTGCTTTCTCTGCCGATGCCGGAGGTTGAGGTGCTGAACGGAGGGCTGGAAATCCTGAAAACGGTCGATCTGCGCGAGCCGCTGGCGTCGTTAACGGTGCCGCATCTGCGTATTTATGGCTATCTGGATGGACTGGTTCCGCGCAAGGTGGTTCCGCTGCTGGATGCGCTGTGGCCGGAGAGTAAATCAATGGTGGTTGCCAAAGCGGCACATGCGCCGTTCATCTCTCATCCTGCTGAGTTTTGTTCGGCGCTGTCCGGTTTTATCAGCGAAGCGTCCACCACTCCCTGAGACAGGCTTTACCTTCAGGACAACTCTTACAACTGCCGGACAGACAACCGTCCGGCTCTTCCTGAATGCGCACGGCTTTCCCCATGGCCTCCAGCCTTTCCAGCATGGCATCGATCATCGGCTGCGGCGTATGCAGGCTGAGGCTGAGCTGCTTCGCCTCCATTCGTCCCTGTAACGCCAGTAAGTCACGAACCTGAATCAACGATGCCATCTTTTTTCCCCTCAGTGACAGTCGCCCGCAGGGCTGCTACAGCAGGTCGTCGGGGTTTTGCGGGTTGCCAGCAGTTCGATATCCACCCGGCTACGCGCGCGGCGCAGCAGACCGATAACCACGATGTTAAACAGGATAACCGCCAGAATGCACACCAGGCTGTAAGTTGGATGCTGACTGTAGCTGGCGACCTGATAGAACAATGTTGCCAGTGAGTAAGCGATATTCAGCCCCCACAGGATGGAGAAGCCCATCCAGCCACGGCTTGATTCACGGGCGATAGCCCCCATCACCGAGATACATGGTACATACAGCAGGACGAAAATCAGGTAGCTGTAAGCTGCTGCTGCGCTACCGAATTTCTGATCCATCACGCCCATCGCCCCGGTACCCATTTCGCCGTCGCCTTTGCTGGCTTCAATGGGGTTCATCAGTACGCTAAGGCTGAAGGTGTCTTTCAGGCTCTGCCAGGTTTCATCTATCGCACTGAACAGCTCTTCACCGAGGTTAAATTCTGCCGGATTGAACTCTTCGTCCTGAATATTTTCTGCGGTGTAGAGGGTGTTGAGCGTACCCACTACCACTTCTTTCGCCATGGCACCTGTAAACAGGCCAACCGTTGCCTGCCAGTTATCTTCATGCACGCCAATTGGCTTGAAGACCGGGGTGATCACCCGGCTGACGGACGCCAGCGCCGAGTCGTTGATGTTATCGACGATTTTCCCGCTCAGCGAGAAGCTGTTGAAAGCGCTCAGGAAAATGCTGACGATGATGATCACTTTACCAGCACGCAGAACGAAGCCTTTCAGACGCTGCCAGGTCTGGATAATCAGGCTTTTAACGTGTGGTACATGATAGACCGGCAACTCCATGACAAACGGCGTCGCTTCACCGCGCATGATGGTGTACTTGAGCATCAGGCCAGTCAGCACCGCCATCACAATACCCAGCATATACAGCGAGAAGACCGCCAGCGCACCGTTCTGCCCGAAGAAGGCAGCCGCGAATACTGCGAAGATAGCCAGACGCGCGCCGCAGGACATAAACGGTGCCATCATGATGGTCATCAGACGTTCACGCGGTGCATCAAGCGTACGTGCACCCATTACCGACGGTACGTTACAACCGAAACCGACGATCAGCGGCACAAAGGATTTCCCCGGCAAGCCCAGCGCCTGCATCAGACGGTCCATCACAAACGCCGCACGCGCCATATACCCGGAGTCCTCAAGGAAGGAGAGGAACAGGTACATCATGCCAATCTGCGGCACCAGTGGCAGCACGGTGTTAATGCCGCCACCCAGGCCCTGGGCGAGGAAGATAGTCAGCCAGTCCGGGAAGTGGAGCGTGTAGCCAATCCATTGAATACCATGCACAAATAGCGCCACGGAGCCGACGTCAAACAGCGGCTGTAACGCCCCGCCGATGTTGATAGCCAGCAGGAACATCAGGTACATCACAAAGAGGAAAATCGGCAGACCGAGGAAACGGTTGAGCACGATTTTATCTACCGCAGTGGTGAAACGGCTGGGTTCTGCCGTCAGGGTGTTGCTTACCACATCACAGATGGCAGCAATGCACTGGTAACGCGCATCGGCAATGTGCAGCGCCGGATCGTCCATCTCATTACGCAGACGGGCGAGGGCGGCATCAAGATGCTGCGACGCTTCACCGGCGTAGGCGCGGCTGTAGATATCGCCTTCCAGCATTTGCAGGCCCAGCCAGCGACGTTGTTTCAGCGGGATGTCGGAAGGCATCACTTTTGCCAGTGAATCTGCTTCGTTGAGTAGCGGCTGTGCGTAATGTACCAGTTCCACATTCTCGTTAGCTTTATAGCGATCAATCGCCAGCTTGAGCGCTTCAATACCGCGACCACGGGTTGAAACCAGCGGGATCACCGGACAGCCCAGACGCGCCGACAGAGCATCAATTTCAATACGAATATTTTGCTTCTCGGCAATGTCGAGCATGTTCAGTGCCACAATGCAGGGAATGCCGAGTTCCAGCAGTTGTAGCGTCAGGTACAGGTTACGCTCAAGGTTAGACGCATCCACCACGTTAATCAGCAGGTCGGCGTCGCCACTCAAAATGTAGTGACAGGCGATTTGCTCATCGAGCGAGGTCTGCGATGAGATGGTGGTCAGAGAATAGGTGCCGGGCAGGTCCACCAGCGTGACCTGATGATCGGTGGTGGAGAATTGCCCTTCTTTACGTTCGACGGTAACGCCAGCCCAGTTACCTACACGCTGACGTGCGCCAGTGAGCTGGTTAAATAAGGTTGTCTTGCCAGAATTTGGATTACCAATTAAGCCTATGGTTAATTTTTTCATTGTTGTTATCACCGTATTAACAGGAAACCGCTTCCACTTCTAATAAGGCCAGATCTTTTTTGCGTAATACCAGGCTCACACGACGGGTTTCGATATGAATGGGGTCGCCGAGTGGAGCGACGCGCACCACATTAAAAGAGGAGCCAGGTAACATGCCAAGAGAAAGCAGTTTTTGGCGATATGCCGGGCTGATTTCACGGGAAAAGCCAGTGATTTTCCACGCAGTATCTGGAGTGTATTGCATAGGTGCCTACTTGTTTCTCATTAACTGGATAACTACCTCATGGGGCGTTTGACAGCGACATGAGACCAGATGATAAATAATCAACAACACAATGATAATGAGAATGGTTTCTATCAGCAATACTTAAAATGTGTGCGAATGTTGGTTTGAATAATAATCTGACTCAATGTTGATGTGGCTCAAGGTTATATCGCAGCGAAAATATAATTCGAATAGTGAATTACCCGGACTGGCTAATGTTTAATTAAGGTTTCAGTTGTTAATGAAGTGATAAATATTGCCGGAATATATTATGAGTTTGGTTGTGGAATAAAAAGCCGGAGATATTCTCCGGCACTTTTATGTCAGGCAAGGCGTTCGTTGCCAGATGCGGCGTGAACGCCTTATCGCGCAGGTTTAGGGGCCAGTCCGGGCGTTAACGTTTTTTGCCCATTGCCGCCGCCAGCGCATCCATCATCGCGCTATTACCGGCAGGCTGCGCTTCACGACCGCGTGGTTTGGCTGCCGGGCGGTTGTTTTGCGGGCGTTCATTACCGCCGCCGCGACGGGCGTTGGTTTCGCCAGGCTGCTCGTCCAGACGCATAGTCAGGGCGATACGTTTACGCTGAAGATCCACTTCCAGCACTTTCACCTTCACAATGTCGCCCGCTTTCACCACGGTATGCGGATCTTCCACAAACTTGTTCGACAATGAAGAGATGTGAACCAGGCCGTCCTGATGCACGCCGATATCGACAAACGCGCCAAAGTTGGTGACGTTGGTCACCGCACCTTCGAGGATCATACCCGGTTGCAGGTCGTTCATTGTCTCGACGCCATCGGCAAACTGAGCGGTTTTAAATTCCGGACGCGGATCGCGACCCGGTTTTTCCAGCTCTTTGATGATGTCAGTTACTGTCGGCACACCGAATTTTTCATCAGTAAAGTCAGACGCTTTCAGGTTACGCAGTTCGCTGCTGTTACCCATCAGATCTTTCAGTGCCTGCTGTGTTGCTGCCAGAATGCGTTCCACCACCGGATAGGCTTCCGGGTGGACGGTAGAAGCATCCAGCGGGTTATCACCGTGGTTAATGCGCAAGAAGCCCGCGCACTGCTCGAAGGCTTTCGGCCCCAGACGGCTGACTTTCAGCAGTTGCTGACGGTTCTGGAACTGGCCGTTCTCATCGCGCCAGGCCACGATGTTTTGCGCCATCATGCGCGTCAGGCCCGCCACGCGGGTTAACAGCGGAACAGAAGCAGTGTTGAGATCGACGCCAACGGCGTTTACGCAGTCTTCTACTACTGCGTCCAGTTTGCGGGCCAGTTGCGTCTGGCTGACGTCATGCTGATACTGACCTACGCCGATAGATTTCGGATCGATTTTCACCAGCTCCGCCAGCGGATCCTGCAAACGGCGGGCGATAGACACCGCGCCACGCAGCGAAACGTCGAGATCCGGGAACTCCTGCGCTGCCAGCTCGGAAGCTGAGTAAACCGACGCGCCAGCTTCGCTGACGATCACTTTCTGTGCGGTCACTTTCGGGAACTGCTTCTGCACGTCGAGATAGAAACGTTCAGTTTCGCGGGAAGCTGTACCGTTGCCGATCGCCACCAGTTCAACGTTATGTTTTTCACACAAGGCAGCAACGGTCATCGCTGCTTTTGCGGCTTGTCCGGTGTGCGGGTAAATGGTATCGGTCGCTACCAGTTTGCCAGTGGCATCGACCACCGCCACTTTTACCCCAGTACGCAGACCCGGATCGAGGCCCATCGTTGCACGCAGTCCGGCAGGGGCCGCCATCAGCAGATCGTGCAGGTTACGGGCAAAGACGTTGATTGCTTCATCTTCCGCGCGTTCGCGCACGGTACCCATCAGTTCGGTTTCCAGATGCATCAGCACCTTGATGCGCCAGGTCCAGCTCACTACGCCTTTGCGCCAGCTATCCGCCGGGGCATTGTTCAGGCGTAGGCCAAGGTGATCCATGATGATTTGCTCGCAATAGCTCTCTTTGGGCGGCTCATCGAACTGCGGATCGGCATTCAGCGAAAGCTGGAGTACGCCTTCGTTACGCCCACGGAACATCGCCAGCGCGCGGTGAGAAGGCACCGTGGACAACGGTTCGTGATGATCGAAATAGTCGCGGAATTTCGCCCCTTCCTCTTCTTTACCGCTCACCACCGTAGAAACCAAATGCGCGTTCTTCCACAGATAATCACGCACTTTCGCCAGCAGCGCGGCATCTTCGGCAAACCGTTCCATCAGGATATAGCGCGCGCCATCCAGCGCGGCTTTGGTATCTGCCACGCCTTTATCGGCATCAACATATTGTGCAGCGGCGACTTCTGGCGTGTGTGACGGATCGCTCCACAGCAGGTCAGCCAACGGCTCAAGCCCTGCTTCAATGGCGATTTGCCCGCGGGTGCGGCGTTTAGGTTTGTAGGGCAGGTAGAGGTCTTCGAGTTCGGTTTTGCTTAGGGTGGCGTTGATGGCCTTCGCCAGATCATCGGTGAGTTTGCCTTGCTCGGAAATGGACTTGAGGATCGCCTGACGTCTCTCTTCCAGCTCGCGCAGATAGCTCAGACGCGTTTCCAGATTACGCAGCTGCGTGTCATCCAGACCGCCGGTGATTTCCTTACGATAACGTGCGATAAACGGCACGGTATTCCCTTCGTCAAGCAGGCGAACGGCAGCGTCAACCTGTTCCGGGCGCGCCTGAATTTCACCCGCAATAATGCGGCAGAACGAATCATTCATCATGGTTTGAGTTCATCTTTTCGGATCAAAAATCAGGGGATAGTTATACGGACTGGCTGGCAAAAATGCCAGCCATCGGCAGGAGGTTAAGACTCTTCCTTACGGTTTCACGTACTCGATAGCATTAACATACCAGCTCGCTTCCCCGGCAGGGGTATTCACCACCGCCAGATCGCCGACTTCTTTTTTCAGCAATGCGCGGGCCATCGGGGAATCGATAGAGATGTAATCTTTACGGCCAAAAATTTCATCGTAGCCGACAATACGGAAACGGTGAGTCACGCCATCGTCGTTTTCAATCTCCACCCACGCGCCAAAAAAGACTTTGCCTTCCTGCTGAGGGGAGTAATCGACGATTTTGAGATTTTCCAGGCATTTAGTGAGATAGCGCACGCGACGGTCGATTTCACGCAGACGCTTTTTATTATACTGATAGTCAGCATTTTCGCTGCGGTCGCCCAGACTTGCGGCCCAGGTCACCTTTTTTGTGACCTCCGGGCGTTCTTCACGCCAGAGATAATTAAGCTCTTGTTTGAGTTTTTCATACCCTTCCCGGGTAACCAGGGGCGTTTTCATCTCGTTGATTCCCTTTGTCTGTTTGATAATGCGCACATTGGGTATAACGTGATCATATCAACAGAATCAATAATGTTTCGCCGAATAAATTGTATACTTAAGCTGCTGTTTAATATGCTTTGTAACAATTTAGGCTGAAATTCATACCAGATTTAGCTGGTGACGAACGTGAGCTTTTTTAAGAATACACGCTTACAAATTGTTGCGAACCTTTGGGAGTACAAACAATGCAAGAGAACTACAAGATTCTGGTGGTCGATGACGACATGCGCCTGCGTGCGCTGCTGGAACGTTATCTCACCGAACAAGGCTTCCAGGTTCGAAGCGTCGCTAATGCAGAACAGATGGATCGCCTGCTGACTCGTGAATCTTTCCATCTTATGGTACTGGATTTAATGTTACCTGGTGAAGATGGCTTGTCGATTTGCCGACGTCTTCGTAGTCAGAGCAACCCGATGCCGATCATTATGGTGACGGCGAAAGGGGAAGAAGTGGACCGTATCGTAGGCCTGGAGATTGGCGCTGACGACTACATTCCAAAACCGTTTAACCCGCGTGAACTGCTGGCCCGTATCCGTGCGGTGCTGCGTCGTCAGGCGAACGAACTGCCAGGCGCACCGTCACAGGAAGAGGCGGTAATTGCTTTCGGTAAGTTCAAACTTAACCTCGGTACGCGCGAAATGTTCCGCGAAGACGAGCCGATGCCGCTCACCAGCGGTGAGTTTGCGGTACTGAAGGCACTGGTCAGCCATCCGCGTGAGCCGCTCTCCCGCGATAAGCTGATGAACCTTGCCCGTGGTCGTGAATATTCCGCAATGGAACGCTCCATCGACGTGCAGATTTCGCGTCTGCGCCGCATGGTGGAAGAAGATCCAGCGCATCCGCGTTACATTCAGACCGTCTGGGGTCTGGGCTACGTCTTTGTACCGGACGGCTCTAAAGCATGAGGCGATTGCGCTTCTCGCCACGAAGTTCATTTGCCCGTACGTTATTGCTCATCGTCACCTTGCTGTTCGCCAGCCTGGTGACGACTTATCTGGTGGTGCTGAACTTCGCGATTTTGCCGAGCCTCCAGCAGTTTAATAAAGTCCTCGCGTACGAAGTGCGTATGTTGATGACCGACAAACTGCAACTGGAGGACGGCACGCAGTTGGTTGTGCCTCCCGCTTTCCGTCGGGAGATCTACCGTGAGCTGGGGATCTCTCTCTACTCCAACGAGGCTGCCGAAGAGGCAGGTCTGCGTTGGGCGCAACACTATGAATTCTTAAGCCATCAGATGGCGCAGCAACTGGGCGGCCCGACGGAAGTGCGCGTTGAGGTCAACAAAAGTTCGCCTGTCGTCTGGCTGAAAACCTGGCTGTCGCCCAATATCTGGGTACGCGTGCCGCTGACCGAAATTCATCAGGGCGATTTCTCTCCGCTGTTCCGCTATACGCTGGCGATTATGCTATTGGCGATAGGCGGGGCGTGGCTGTTTATTCGTATCCAGAACCGACCGTTGGTCGATCTCGAACACGCAGCCTTGCAGGTTGGTAAAGGGATTATTCCGCCGCCGCTGCGTGAGTATGGCGCGTCCGAGGTGCGTTCCGTTACCCGTGCCTTTAACCATATGGCGGCTGGTGTTAAGCAACTGGCGGATGACCGCACGCTGCTGATGGCGGGGGTAAGTCACGACTTGCGCACGCCGCTGACGCGTATTCGCCTGGCGACTGAGATGATGAGCGAGCAGGATGGCTATCTGGCAGAATCGATCAATAAAGATATCGAAGAGTGCAACGCCATCATTGAGCAGTTTATCGACTACCTGCGCACCGGGCAGGAGATGCCGATGGAAATGGCGGATCTTAATGCAGTACTCGGTGAGGTGATTGCTGCCGAAAGTGGCTATGAGCGGGAAATTGAAACCGCGCTTTACCCCGGCAGCATTGAAGTGAAAATGCACCCGCTGTCGATCAAACGCGCGGTGGCGAATATGGTGGTCAACGCCGCCCGTTATGGCAATGGCTGGATCAAAGTCAGCAGCGGAACGGAGCCGAATCGCGCCTGGTTCCAGGTGGAAGATGACGGTCCGGGAATTGCGCCGGAACAACGTAAGCACCTGTTCCAGCCGTTTGTCCGCGGCGACAGTGCGCGCACCATTAGCGGCACGGGATTAGGGCTGGCAATTGTGCAGCGTATCGTGGATAACCATAACGGGATGCTGGAGCTTGGCACCAGCGAGCGGGGCGGGCTTTCCATTCGCGCCTGGCTGCCAGTGCCGGTAACGCGGGCGCAGGGCACGACAAAAGAAGGGTAAATAAACGGGAGGCGAAGGTGCCTCCCGTTTTGCTTTCTATAAGATACTGGATAGATATTCTCCAGCTTCAAATCATTACAGTTTCGGACCAGCCGCTACCAGCGCGGCACCCGCAGGGGTGTCGGTGTATTTATCGAAGTTGTCGATAAACAGTTTCGCCAGGGTTTCGGCTTTTTCCTGCCACTGTTCCGGAGAAGCGTAGGTGTTACGCGGATCGAGAATCTTCGTGTCTACGCCCGGCAGTTCGGTTGGGATCGCCAGGTTAAACATCGGCAGAGTGAAGGTTTCTGCATTATCCAGCGAACCGTTGAGGATGGCGTCGATAATGGCGCGGGTATCTTTAATCGAGATACGTTTGCCAGTGCCGTTCCAGCCAGTGTTAACCAGATAAGCCTGCGCGCCCGCCGCCTGCATACGTTTCACCAGCACTTCTGCGTACTGAGTCGGGTGCAGCGACAGGAATGCCGCGCCGAAGCAAGCGGAGAAGGTTGGCGTCGGTTCGGTGATGCCACGCTCAGTACCGGCCAGTTTGGCGGTGAAGCCAGAGAGGAAGTGATACTGGGTTTGATCGGCAGTCAGGCGAGAAACCGGCGGCAACACGCCGAAAGCATCAGCAGTCAGGAAGATAACCTTAGTCGCGTGGCCCGCTTTGGAAACCGGCTTAACAATGTTATCGATGTGATAGATCGGATAAGAAACGCGGGTGTTCTCGGTTTTTGAACCATCATCAAAGTCGATAGTGCCATCTTCACGCACGGTGACGTTTTCCAGCAACGCATCACGACGGATAGCGTTGTAGATTTCAGGTTCCGCTTCTTTCGACAGCTTGATAGTTTTTGCGTAGCAGCCGCCTTCGAAGTTAAACACGCCGTCATCGTCCCAGCCGTGTTCGTCATCGCCAATCAGGCGACGTTTCGGGTCGGTGGAAAGGGTGGTTTTACCGGTGCCGGAAAGGCCGAAGAACACCGCAACATCGCCTTTCTCACCAACGTTGGCGGAGCAGTGCATAGAAGCGATACCTTTCAGCGGCAGCAGGTAGTTCATCATCGAGAACATCCCTTTCTTCATTTCGCCGCCGTACCAGGTGCCGCCAATCAGCTGCATGCGCTCGGTCAGGTTAAACGCCACGAAGTTTTCGGAGTTGAGACCCTGTTCTTTCCACTGCGGGTTAGTGCACTTCGCGCCGTTCATAACGATAAAGTCTGGTTTGAAACCTGCCAGTTCTTCATCGCTCGGGCGAATAAACATGTTTTTGACAAAATGCGCCTGCCAGGCCACTTCGGTGATGAAACGGACGGAAAGACGAGTATCCGGGTTCGCACCACAGAAAGCGTCGACAACGAACAGACGTTTGCCGGAAAGCTGCCTGGTCACCAGGCCTTTCAGATGCTGCCAGGTTTCCGGAGAGAGAGGTTTGTTGTCGTTCTTACCTTTGCCTTTGTCTGCCCACCAGAAAGTATCGCGAGTGGTATCGTCACGGACGATATACTTATCTTTTGGTGAACGACCGGTGAAGATCCCGGTATCGACGGCAACGGCACCCAGATTAGTTAACACCCCGCGCTCATAACCTGTCAGGCTCGGATCGAGCTCTTCCTGATACAGCAGGTCGTAGCTTGGGTTGTAAACGATATCATGTACGTCACTGATACCATAAGCCTCGAGTTCTTGCGGGGTCAAACCATTGTTAACGCGCATTTCACTGCTCCTTAGCCAATATGTATTGCCTGAATAGTAAAGTCTTTTTGGGGGTGTTAACCGCGACAAGGCTCATAGATTTACGTATCTGGTCAAAACCCTTACTAACGGAAAACGCTGCGACTCCAGTCACAGGGCGGGCAGATTATCGCAGGAATCGCTTTTTGGATGGGGAAAATGTTCTTAAAAGGTTAATCTCTGGTGAATTTATCCAGAAGAATGTGAATGTAATCGCATACATGTAAGAAAATTACGTAAGGGTTACATTGGGAAAACGATTCAGGTCTCTTGGGTCAGCTATTTTCAGAGTTTGAGGTGGGGGCCAGAGTTTTGCTTTGATGAGACAATAGATTTTTCATGAACAAGGGATGAGAAATGGAAAACCGTGAGACGTTATCCCCTTCAACGCGCGTAGCCGTCGTGCTGGCGGGGGCTTTACAGGGCGTAATTTGCTATGTAATCACGTGGTATATCGAGTACGCAAAATTGCCATCGGATACGCTGTGGCTGATGTGTGTAGTACCTGCCACCGTGGTAATGACAACCACGTTGTCGCTTGCCATGACGTCATTCAGAAAGCCATTTTTGTGGCTGTCACTCGGGATGATTGGCGCGGTAGTCGCGGGGATGGGCGGCTGGCTTAAGTGGAGCGTTGCGGGGCTGGACAACTGGGATACCAGAAATGCGGTGCTCCTTTTCGGTTTTCATCTGCTCCTGATGACGCTTCTCCTGTTGCCATGGCTTCAGCGACGCCTTGAGACCGCACCGACGGACGCTTTCTACCGCGATTTCAACGATAAAAACTGGCATAACGCGCTGACATTTCTTCTTGTTTTTGTCTCGAATGGGCTGTTCTGGCTGGTGCTTTTCCTCTGGGCTGAGCTTTTTAAACTCATTGGCATCTCTTTTTTTGATCGGCTTTTCTTTAATTCTGACTGGTTTATTTCAGTGGCGATTGGTGTGGTTTCAGCCAGCGCGGCAGTACTTGCGCGTATGCAGGTTCGGCTGATTCTGGCATTGCAAAATCTCCTTACGCTTATCGCGACAGGTTTGCTTCCACTGATGGCTGCGCTGGCGCTGCTCTTTATAGGCATATTGCCCTTCGTTGGCTTAGAGGCTGTTTCAGCACGGATCTCGGCTGCGGGCTTACTGACGACGCTGGCGCTGTTGCTGTTATTGCTGGTGACTGTCGTATGGCACCCACAACGTCAAAAGCTGCCTTACTTCTCTCCCCTGCGAGGAATGATTCATCTTGCCGTGATTATCGCTCCTGCGTATCCCGTCCTGGCGGGCTGGGCGCTCTGGCTGCGCATCGCACAGTATGGCTGGTCACCGGAGCGTCTGTACGGTGTGCTGATTACGATAGTGGCGCTGGTCTGGACGGTAGGATTCTGTCTTAGCGTACTTTTTTACCGTCGGGATCCACAAAGGCTCCAGGCTCATATCACTCCGGCTACCGGATTACTGGCGCTGATCTTCCTGGTGTTGGTCCATACACCGGTGCTTGATCCCTGGCGTATTAGTGTTGAAAGCCATATGGCGCGTTATCAGGATGGCAGAATAAACGCAGACCAGGTAAGCCTGTATATGCTCAGCAATACCGGACGAAAGGGGCGAGAGGCGATGCAAATGCTGCAAAACGATCCACAGTTTATCTCAAACCCAAAACGCCAGCGTGAAATAAATGGTCTTCTCTCCGGGAATGCTGGCGGAGCAGGTAAGATGACCGCCGCGATGCTGGAAAAACAGATCCAGCTCGCACCGGGAATGGCTCGTCCTGATAAGGCATTGTGGCAAGCCATGCTCAGCAATCAGTATCGCTTTGAGAGCTGCGATAGCGCCCAGAGTAACTGTTTACTCATGCCGCTCGATCTAAACGGAGACGGCAAGCCGGAAGCCGTTCTATATCAATTTACCGATCGCACCATAATGGCCTACACACAAACCGATACAGGCTGGAGGATCGCCGGGGACGCGTGGAAAATGCCGGAGAGGTTGACCAGAGAAGAACTTGACCGCGCATTACGGCAGGGAAAGGTGAAATCTGTCGTGAAGCCTTGGGCGGATATTGAGATTTTCGGGGAGCGTGTCGATATGAGCTACGACAGTTACAATAATGCGCAGTGGCGTTAGTGCTTTTTCTTGCCGGGTGGCGCTACGCTTACCCGGCCTACAATTAGCAATCATATCAAAAAATTGCACAATTCATTGTAGGCCCGTGCAAGCATAGCGCCGCCGGGCAACAGGCTCAGAGCTTAATGAACTTGCGGATCTGCCGGAGACGCGTTGTTGCGGATTTCAGCAATATCCATCGCATTGAACAGATAGTGGTTACCGCAGTAATCACAATGCATGTCAATTTCGCCATCTTCCGCCAGGATGCTATCAACTTCTTCATCAGGCAGCGTTTTCAGCGCATCGGCGCAACGTTCACGCGAGCAGGTGCATTTGAACTCCACATCCTGCGGATCGTAAACCGTCACCTCTTCTTCGTGATACAAACGCCACAACACTTCGTTTGCCGGTAAGGTCAGCAGTTCTTCGGTTTTGATGGTTTCGGTTAGCGTCGCCAGGTGGTCAAAGTCGTCCTGCTGGGCATTTTGCGCAGGCATTACCTGCAACAACATACCGCCTGCAGCCGGTTTGCCGTCTACGTCGCCGGTGCGAATAAACAGGCGCGTCGGCAGCTGTTCAGAACGCATAAAGTAATCTTCCAGGCAGGCCGCCAGGGTATCACCTTCCAGACCAACTACGCCCTGATAGCGTTCGCCTTCGCTCGGGGTAATGGTGATCACCACGTAACCATTGCCGACCAGCGTTTTCAGGTCGGCATTTTCTGGAATTTCGCCCTGCACGCGCGCCACACCGCGCATCTGCTGGTTATTGTTACCGTTAATAACCGCCAGATTCATCGGACCGTCGCCCTGCAGCTGTACGGTGATATCACCATCAAACTTCAGCGTAGCGGTTAACAGGCTGGTCGCAACCAGCAGTTCTGCCAGCACGTTTTTAACGGGCTGCGGATAATCGTGGTTCTCAAGGATCTGTTGCAGGGTTTCCGAAACGGTTACCAGTTCGCCGCGCACGGCAAAGTTTTCAAACAGATAGCGATGTAATTGGTCATGTTGCGGCATAATCATCTCTCTTGCAGGTGACAGTTATTCACTGTCGCCGTGTTTAAATCGTAACAGGTCGCGGCGCTCTTTTTTGTCCGGGCGTCGGTCCGGGTGCGGCATGGTTAAGGCATTAAGTTTACGTGCCAGCGCCATTTTTTCGCGTTTCTCTACACTTTCCGCAGTCTCTTCATACAGCAAGGCTGCCTCGCTGGCGGGGCGACGCTGTTCAGTAATCGCCTTTACAATCACCGTGCGTTCGTCATTTCCCTGGCGCAGAGTGAGCGTGGCATTCAGCTCGACGATTTTGCTCGGCTTGCTGCGCTGCCCGTTGTAATGCACCTTACCGCCTTCAATCATTTCACGGGCCAGCGCGCGGGTTTTATAAAAACGGGCAGCCCATAGCCATTTATCCAGTCGAACCTCAACAGCAGGTTTTTCTTTCATGGCGTCTCCTTCACATTAGCGAGGGGATCAGGCGGCGGTAGTCATTCAGTGACGGATGGCGTTGATACTGTTTCTCGGCAATCCCGGAATCAGGATTAGTCACGCCGAGGCAGTAACGAATACCAAATTGCGCGGCAGCATCGAGAATCGCTTCGCTGTCATCAATAAACAGCGTTCTTTCAGCTTTCAGACCCGTAGCTTCGGCCACCGCATGCCATAACCGCTGATCCTCTTTCGGATAACCAAATGTGTGGGTGGAAAGTAATAAATCAAGGTGTGCGTCCAGACCGGTATGCTCAAGTTTTACCGCCAGGTTGTGCGGATGCGCATTGGTGAGCAAAATTCGCTGCTTACCGCTGGCTTTCAGTGCCTCAAGAAACGGAATGGTATCTTCACGCAGTACGGCACGCGGTCCCATCTCGGTGGTCATCGCACAGATATCCAGACCCAGTTGCTCACTCCAGTAATCAAGACAGTACCAGTTTAGCGTATGCTGTACGTCGTGATATTGCTGGCGCATATATTCCATCGCTTCCTGTGGCGTAACCCCGTTTTTCGCGCCCCATGTTTCAGGCACCAGCTTTTGCCAGAAATAGTTATCGAAGGCGAGGTCGAGCAACGTGCCGTCCATATCCAGCAGAACGGTATCTACGTCCTGCCAGGCAATGTTGATATGCATGAGGGAAATCTCCAGAGTGAAGCAATTTGCGCGACAGGGTAGCATAACCTGCCGCGCAAACGTGTTATTCGATAAGGCTTTCTGAAGGGGTGATCAGTTGCGGGTTCAGGCAGCTTTCATAATAGGCCTGAATCTCCATCATGCGAGTGCGATGACGCTGGTA
Organism: Enterobacter hormaechei; assembly: GCA_042434945.1. GTDB lineage: Bacteria > Pseudomonadota > Gammaproteobacteria > Enterobacterales > Enterobacteriaceae > Escherichia > Escherichia hormaechei_A. The sequence goes on along the minus strand of CP170191.1, from coordinate 3,850,646 downwards.
ACGACGCCAGGCCTGTACGCCATTGTAAATGGCGCTACCCAGCATCGTCAGTAGCAGCAATGTGGTGCTGAGATAGCGCCACAGGCCGGAACGATCCGGGATCGGATGAAGGCCAATATGCTGCGTACCATTGGCGTCAGTGAAGATTTTTGTGACGATACCCTCGGCGTTAAACGCGTATGCATCAGCATTTGTGCCAGTTTCTGGAAAGCGTTCCACTGTTCTTGCGGCGGGTAGTCGTAAAGTGATGCCGAAGGCCAGGGCTGATCAACAAAATCGCTGCCTTCGTCGCTGACAATCAGGAATCCGCCGGGGGCCGGACTGTTTAGTGATTGTGCCGCTCGCGCCGTTTCATGCGTGATAAACGGCGCGGTGGAGGTTGCCACCAGGTATCCAGCGATTCCGCACTCACCGGGCGTAATAACACATTCACGCCATCGAGCTTCCCGGCGTTGGCGCGTTTTACCAGCGCGTCCCAGTCTTTACTGTTGCCGAGATTGACCAGCGCATTTTTCAGTCGCACACAGTCATCTTTGGCAGAACATAAATCCGCTGTCTTCAGTACAATGTCGCCAAAATCATCAAGCAATACCATGCCGGATTTTTGAATTGCTGAACGTAATGAGGCACTGACGCGAGATTCATCTTCCGGTTTAGGGTGCAGCTGGCGATTAATCGTCTGGGTGAGCGCAGTGGCCTTGTTGACCACATCTGATTCCGGCAGCGGCAGCGGAGAGGCGTCATTCCAGATGATCTGAGAGCAGTCGAACGGCGCGAACGGCGAGTTCTGGCGCGTGTTCCAGGCGCCCGGCGTGTGGATATTACACATCCCGGTGCCTTTGAGGCGCAACGTATCTCCCACGCGTACACCCGCTTCTTCGAGCTGCTGTACGCTGGTGGCTTCCACAGTTTGCGCCCCTTTGATCCACGACAGGGTAAATTTAATCGGCATATCCAGCGGCACGAAGAGCAGCAGCATGACGAAGATTAACGCGGCACCACCGGCAATCACCGCGCTGCGGAGCCAGTGCTGAAGCGGGAAGTTTTTCACTTCGTCGTGCAGGGATAAGTAGCGCCCCTGGCGTACAACGTGGCGGTCGAGATAGATATCAATATCCGTTTTGTGGCCAAGGTCCTGCGCTATCCACGGCTGCCAGTGGCGCGGATAGATAAGATCGATGATCCCGAGCGAGATATTGTTGATATGTTCCTGATCGTTCTCACCGAACAGTCCCCAGCGTTTTGGGGTTCCGCGCAGGCAGTGAATTTCGCGTAATGACGTTTTTGCCGGCGGAGCAAATATGCCCCACAGCCCGGCGGCCAGAAGCAGTACTGCGCCACCCGCGAGCCACGGAACAAACACGTCCGGCGTCAGCAGGCAGATGAAAAAGAGCAGGAACGAGGCGACAATCAACACCGCTTCGCGAATGCCATCCGGGCGGCTCAGGACGTACTCTTCATGCGTCTCCTGGCGGATGTTCAGCAGTTCGATCTGCTCAGTCTCTTCACCGCGAATAGAGGCCTGCGTTCCGCTTGCGCGTTCCAGCGCAAAGCGTGGCGCTTCCTGAACATATTCGCTCAGAGTATGACCATTGAGGGAGATAACCAGCGGCAGCGTATCGGTATGGATGAGCTCGACGCTGTTTTCGTCGTTAATATACTGCTCCCAGAAGGGAGGCAGGTGCACTTCAACAGAGTCGAGATAGTAACGCCACTTGTTGGGATCGTCGGTTGTAATACCGTAGCGGGTAATGGAGCGCGTTACGCACAGAACGGTGTCACTTTGGGCGTTCAGGTTGAGCGATACGGGGGCGGCGCTGGCGCCGGTAGGGCCAGGCGAAAGCCGGGATCGGTTCAGCGTGTCGAGATACTGCTCAACGGTGCTGCGTTCCTCTGGCGAAAGCTTGCGCGTGTTTGCCCCGGCAAACGCGTTCAAAAAGGGCAGCCGATAACGGCGATGTACGCGGCGCCTGAATACCCACACCGCAATCGACGCGCAGGCCAGCAAAGCAGCTAAAAAAATCACAATGGTGCTCATGCTTTCCCCATCTTACTTAGTCTGTCAGGCGTGGTCAGTCGCACCGGACACAATACATGATTCTGCGGTTGGCTATCGCAAGCGTGGAGTTTAACTTGAGCATCATTAAGCACATCACAGTAACCGCTGATCATAGCAAACCCTCTGAAGGCGGAATATCAGCAAATTCCTGGAGTTATTTCACCTATTGACTTTTAATTTGATTTGAGGACGATTATTTATTAAGTTACATAAATGTAAATAACATGCAATTCACATTGCCGAAAGCGTGTCCGATATCGCACAATAACCGCTGATTTCACAGCATAGATCCCACGATGAGCAAATCATTACAAAAACCCACCATTCTGAATGTTGAAACTGTAGCCCGTTCCCGACTGTTTACCGTCGAGAGCGTGGATCTGGAGTTCAGCAATGGCGTGCGGCGTGTTTATGAACGAATGCGTCCAACCAACCGGGAAGCAGTGATGATTGTGCCGATTGTGGACGATCACCTGATCCTGATCCGCGAATACGCAGTGGGAACTGAATCCTACGAATTAGGTTTTTCGAAAGGATTAATTGATCCGGGTGAAAGCGTCTACGAAGCCGCTAACCGCGAGCTAAAAGAAGAGGTTGGATTTGGAGCGAACGATCTGACTTTTTTGAAGAAGCTCAGCATGGCACCGTCTTACTTTTCCAGCAAAATGAATATCGTGGTAGCGCAAGATCTCTACCCGGAATCACTGGAAGGCGATGAGCCAGAGCCGCTACCACAGGTGCGCTGGCCGCTGGCGCATATGATGGATTTGCTGGAAGACCCTGACTTCAATGAAGCGCGCAATGTCAGTGCGCTGTTCCTCGTGCGCGAATGGTTGAAAGGGCAGGGGCGAGTGTAAATGCGTGAAGTTTGCCTGATGCACAATGTTTATCAGGCTTATGGGGTTTCTGCAATTTATTGAGTTTTCACGATTTTGTTAGCCGGATAACGCGTTCACGCCGTATCCGGCATAAACAAGTGCACTTTGTCAGCAAACTGAAAAGGCGCCGAAGCGCCTTTTTAATCAGAACAATTCCTGTGCCTCGCCATTATCGATAATGGTCGTTCCCACCTCGTGCACTGCCTGTTGTGTCGGCTGCGTACCTTCGATGAAATACTCTTCGCGGCTGTTGCCACCATTAGCTAACTGCCCGGTGCTGCGATCGATATTCACCGTCACAATACCCGGTGGCGGCGTCAGCGGCTGCTCCGGCACACCTTCAAGAACGGCTTTCATATAAGCGTCCCATGCAGGCTGGGCACTCTTGGCACCGCCTTCGTAACCTGAGATCTGATCTTTAATCGCTCCGGAAGCCGTTGTATGACCGAGATTACGACGGTGATCATCAAAGCCAATCCAGACCGAGGTCACAACGCCCGGACCGTAACCCGAGAACCACGCATCTTTCGAACTGTTAGTGGTCCCGGTTTTCCCGCCGATATCGCGACGCTGCAAATCACGACCTGCACGCCAGCCAGTACCCTGCCAGCCTGGCTCACCAAAGATATTGGTGTTCAAAGCACTCTTAATCAGGAATGCCAGCGGAGTGTTGATGACGTGCGGTGCGTACTCCTGCGCGCCAGTCTTCGCCACTAACGCCTGATTTGCCTGCTCCAGCTGCGGCATTGGTACAGAAACATTCTGCTGCTCGCGGGAGATAGCGACATCTTCAACATCGTTATTTTCCAGCACGTTCGATTTCTGCGTATCACCGTAAATCACCGGAATATCGCATTCCGGGCAGGCTACTTTCGGTTTCGCTTCGAAAATCACGCCGCCCTGATCGTTTTCAATTTTGCTGATAAACCACGGGTCCACCAGGAAGCCGCCGTTCGCCATGACCGCGTAGCCGCGCGCCACCTGCATTGGGGTGAAGGACGCTGAACCCAGCGCCAGCGATTCGGTGTGGACAATGTTTTGTGCCGGGAAGCCGAAGCGTTGCAGATATTCTGCAGCGTAGTCGACGCCCATCGCCCGCATTGCGCGTACCATCACCACGTTTTTCGACTGACCCAGCCCCTGACGTAAGCGAATTGGACCGGCATATTGTGGCGGCGAGTTCTTCGGCTGCCAGTCAGAACCGGCACCTGCATCCCAGCGGGAAATTGGCACATCGTTCAACATACTTGCCAGCGTCAGACCTTTATCCATCGCCGCGGTGTAGAGGAACGGTTTGATGTTGGAACCCACCTGACGCAGTGCCTGGGTGGCGCGGTTAAACTTGCTCTGATTGAAATCAAAGCCACCGACCAGCGCCATAACGGCACCATTTTGCGGATTGATCGACACCAGCGCCGAGTTCACTTCCGGCACTTGTGCCAGCCACCATGCATCGCCGACCTGACGAACCCAGATTTGCTGTCCCGTTTGCAGAACATCGGTCACTTTACGCGGCGTCGGTCCCTGCTGAGTATCCGAACGGTAAGGACGCGCCCAGCGAACGCCGTCCATACTCAATGCGACAGTCGACCCGTCCGCCAGCATTGCCGTCGCTTCCTGAGGATTGGCGCTGGTGACTGCGGCAGGCAGCAGCGGACCATAGGTCGGCAGCGCCTTCAGCGTATCGGTAATCTTGTTGTTATCCCACGCCGACTCGCCCACTTTCCACAGCACATTTGCCGGGCCGCGATAGCCGTGGCGCATGTCGTAGTCCAGCACGTTATTACGTACCGCCTGCTGCGCGGCCTGCTGCACTTTGCGGGTGATGGTGGTGTAAATGCGATAACCGTCTTCATAGGCACTTTCGCCATAACGGTTATACATCTCCTGGCGCACCATTTCGCTCAGGTACGGCGCAGAGAAAGCAATCTCCGGCGCGTGATAGTTAGCGTTAATCGCCTCAGTGCGTGTCTGATCGAACTGTTGTTGGGTGATATACCCTTCATCCAGCATCCGCGACAGCACGACGTTACGCCGCGCGACGGCACGATCCATCGAGTAGAGCGGGTTGAAGGTGGAAGGCGCTTTCGGCAGCCCGGCTATCACCGCCATTTCGTTCAGCGTCAGTTGGTCGACCGTTTTTCCGAAATAGACTTGTGCCGCAGCACCGACACCATAGGCGCGGTAACCAAGGTAAATCTTGTTCAGATAAAGCTCGAGGATCTCGTCTTTCGTCAGCAGCTGTTCAATGCGAATCGCGAGGAAGACTTCCTTAATCTTACGCATCAGCGTGCGTTCTGGACTGAGGAAGAAGTTTCTCGCCAGCTGCTGGGTAATGGTACTTGCCCCTTGTGACGCGTGACCGGAGAACAGCGCCACGCTTGCTGCACGGAAGATCCCCACCGGGTCAACGCCGTGATGCTCGTAGAAGCGGCTGTCTTCTGTCGCGATAAAGGCTTTCACCATCTCCGGTGGGATTTGATCCAACGTAACCGGAATACGACGTTTCTCACCGTATTGAGCAATCAGCTCGCCATCGGCGCTGTAAATCTGCATCGGAATTTGCAGGCGAACATCTTTTAATGTCGCCACATCCGGCAGTTGTGGCTCGATGTAGCGGTATAGGCCATAAATCGAGCCTGCTCCCAGCAGAATGCAACAGACTGCAAGGATCAAAAAATACTTTACGAACTTCACTGGAAATTTCCCATTTAGTTTCATTTGGGCAGTTTATAAACAAACGCGCGGTAGTATAAAGGCAAGCCAGACGCATTGATATACCCGTCAGAGTGACGGGTGATAAGGAGATCGTGAAGCATGGCTTTTAAAACGTGGCAAACAGGCGTTCATATTCAACAGGATAAGGTGGTTGCGGTAGCGCTGACCAGAGAGCGGGCCGGATGGCGTTTACGGCGCTGGTGGGCGGTGCCGCTGTCGGACGGCGTTATCGGGGAAGGCAAAATACTTAAGCCAGAACAGCTGGTTAACGCATTACGTGGCTGGCGGAAAACATTGCCGCACTCGCATCGGGTATTTCTCTCATTTCCGGCGACGCGCGTTCTGCAACGCGCGTTGCCCCGTCCATCCGTTACCTTGCGTGACAGCGAACAGCTCACCTGGGTAGGCGCCGCATTAGCGCGTGAGCTGGAGATGCCCGCCGATACGCTCTGTTTTGACTACGCGCAGGATACGTTCAGCAACACTTTTCAGGTTACCGCAGCGCAAAACAGAGAGGTCGATACCCTGTTGACGCTGGCGAACGCGCTGCGTTTGCGTCTGGCAGCAATCGCCCCGGATGCCGGCGCGCTGGCTAATCTTCTCTCTGCTGTTGCCCCCGCCCGGTGCGTCGCCTGGAGAGATCAACACCAGTGGCTATGGGCGATGCGTCACCAGTGGGGGCGGCGCTACACCACAGAAGCGGCGACGGTGAATGAACTGGCGGCGCTGCTTGCGCTTTCTCCTTCTGATATCGCCGTGTTTGATGCTGCCCGCGATCCCTGGGAAGCGGTGACGCTGTGCCAGCCGCCGTTGCCGGAATGCGGTGCTGATTACACCGTCGCCCTGGCGCTGGCCATGAGCGAGGCGCCGTAATGAGCATGCCCAATCTTTTACCCTGGCGTCGGCAGCAACGTAATCAGCGCCTGCGTTTCTGGGGGCTGCTGTTTGCTGGCTCATGGCTGGTGATGCTGGCGGGGAGTATCAGCCTGCGGGCGACGCAGACTCTCGCGTTACAGGCGTTGCAGAGCGAACTGGCCGGGACACGTGCGGTGCAGAAAGTATTGAGAGCCCGTCAGCCGCAGTCAGCGGGACAGAAAACCCCTTCGCCGCCGTCTGATCCGGCCTGGCAACCGGCGCTGGAGTCCCTTGCCAGCGCAATGCCCCGGCAGGCGTGGCTGACGGCGCTGCGTTATCAGCCACCCTCGCTGACCCTGACCGGCTATACCACCTCACTGCCAGCGCTCTCCGCCATGACCGATGCCCTGAAAGGGGTGAAGGGATTTAACCCCGGACCGGCAGGCGAAATGCAACAGGATAGCCAGGGGCGATGGATGTTCTCTTTTCAACTACATAGCCGGAGGTAGCCCGTGGGTATCTGGTATCAACGCTGGACTGATGCACGTCCTTCCCGGCGCGTCCTTTGCTGGTTGATCGCATCGGGGCTTGTTGCGTGGGCAATTTGGGGACTGCTGCTCAGGCCCGCTGCTCTGCGTTACGCCGATATTCAGGCGCAGGCCATCAGTGCGAAGCGAATCAACGCCTCGCTGTGGCCAGAGGCCGGACGGAGAGCAGTGGTTACGCAAGTGATGCCCTCGCGGCTCTTTTCTCCCCTGGCTTTTCAGCGTGAGGGCGCAAGGCTGGTGTACTGGAAGCCGCAGCAGAGTGGGGGAGAGCTGGCGCTGGATGCCTCCTGGGGCGCGGTCCCGGCGCTCTTTTCCCGGCTGGCGCTTGAGAACGCGCGGGTGAGTGCGTTTTCCATCACCCCACAGGGCAAACAGTTACGCCTCAGCCTGCAACTGGAGATCGGTCATGCGCAGTAAAGCCCGTTTGCTGATCCTGCTTTCTCCACTTTTCCTGACCGGGATGCGGGATCCCTTCTCTGTACCGGAAGAGCGTTGCGCAGCCGGGCAGCTCAGCCAGTGGCGGTATCAGGGGGGAGTCAGCGGCAGCAGGGATATCGGCCTTATGCAGGACGGGCAGAAACGCTGGCACCGGGTAAATACGCAGGTGCGGTTACCGACAGGCTGGCGGGTGAGCGCGATAGATAAACAACAACTGACCGTTGATGTCGGCGACATGTGCGAGCCGAAGCGATGGACATGGCAACGAGAAGGAACGAAAAAAAGTGAAGATAAGGATAGGGCTGTTACTGGCGGCACTCAGCCAGCCCCTGTGGGCCGCGACGCCAAAACCGGTCACCCTGCTGGTGGATGATGTCCCGGTGGTGCAGATATTACAGGCGCTGATGGCGCAGGAGGATCGCAATCTGGTGGTGTCGCCGGATGTCAGCGGTTCGCTTTCGCTGAATTTAACGCGGGTGCCCTGGAGACAGGCGCTTCAGACGGTAGTGAACAGCGCCGGGCTGGTATTGCGGGAAGAGGGCGGCATTTTTTATGTGCATACGGCGGCCTGGCAACGGGAGCAACAGACGCGTAAAGAGCAGGAGCGGGCCCAGCGTCTGCTTGACGCCCCGCTGCACTCTCACAGCATTCCGTTTGCTTATGCGGATGCAGCCGAATTGCAAAAAGCGGCAGAAAAGCTCTTAAGCCCGAAAGGCAGTCTCTCCGTCGACAAGCGCACCAACCGTTTCCTGGTCAGGGATAACCAGACGGTGGTGGATATGCTCCAGCGCTGGGCTGTGCAGATGGATCTGCCCGTCGAGCAGGTGGAACTGGCGGCGCAGATTGTGACCATCAGTGAAAAAAGCCTGCGTGAACTGGGGGTGAAATGGAACCTCGCTGACGCAACGGAGGCCGGTAAGGTGGGTCAGGTCACGACGCTGGGGGCGGACCTGTCGGTGGCCAGTGCAACCACCCACGCAGGGTTTAACATTGGGCGCATCAACGGACGCTTGCTGGATCTTGAGCTTTCCGCGCTCGAACAAAAACAGCAGCTGGATATATCGCAGTCCGCGTCTGCTGGCCTCACATCTTCAGCCTGCCCAGCATTAAACAGGGAGCGAAATTCCATATCAGGTTTCCAGCGGGGAAAGTGCGCGACGTCGGTGGAATTTAAAGAGGCCGTCCTGGGGATGGAGGTCACGCCCACGGTGTTACAAAAAGGCCGCATCCGGCTGAAATTACACATCAGCCAGAACGTTCCGGGCAGGTGCTACAGCAGGCCGATGGCGAAGTGCTGGCGATTGATAAGCAGGAGATCGAAACGCAGGTCGAGGTCAAAAGCGGAGAAACGTTGGCGCTGGGCGGCATTTTTACCCGTAAAAATAAATCGGGTCAGGATAGCGTACCGTTGCTTGGCGACATTCCCTGGTTCGGGCAATTATTTCGTCATGACGGAAAAGAAGATGAACGACGCGAGTTAGTGGTGTTTATCACGCCACGACTGGTTTCCAATGAGTAAACAGCCGTAAAAGCGGTAATGTTTTTATGCTGAACGTGTTTCACCTATTTGACGCGCGCAGGTATTTAGCATACAAGGAGTACCGATTTGAGAGTTGGTGCTCTTCGCTGCCTGCGTTCCATGATGATGATTTATCATTCAGGCGGCATTTTGCTGTCTTTTTTACGCTAATCTTACCCGGTGATTTATCGCCAGAGCGGTGGTAGCAAGGCAGCGCGCTTGCAGCGACCAGATATGCAGAGGGATGGGTGATTTATTCAGTTGCCAAACCCGCTGGAGTATTGAGATAATTTTCAGTCTGACTCTCGCAATATCTTATGAGGTTTCAGTTCATGTCCTGCGGCGCTCTCTGAGCGAAGCGGGTTTATCATTAACGAATAGTCTTAGTAGTACCGAAAAAATGGCAGAGAAACGCAATATCTTTCTGGTTGGGCCTATGGGTGCCGGAAAAAGCACTATTGGGCGCCAGTTAGCTCAACAACTCAATATGGAATTTTACGATTCCGATCAAGAGATTGAGAAACGAACCGGAGCTGATGTGGGCTGGGTTTTCGATTTAGAAGGCGAAGAAGGCTTCCGCGATCGCGAAGAAAAGGTCATCAATGAGTTGACCGAGAAACAGGGTATTGTGCTGGCTACTGGCGGCGGCTCTGTGAAATCCCGTGAAACGCGTAACCGTCTTTCCGCTCGTGGCGTTGTCGTTTATCTTGAAACGACCATCGAAAAGCAACTTGCACGCACGCAGCGTGATAAAAAACGCCCGTTGCTGCACGTTGAAACACCGCCGCGTGAAGTTCTGGAAGCGTTGGCCAATGAACGCAATCCGCTGTATGAAGAGATTGCCGACGTGACCATTCGTACTGATGATCAAAGCGCTAAAGTGGTTGCAAACCAGATTATTCACATGCTGGAAAGCAACTAATTCTGGCTTTATATACACTCGTCTGCGGGTACAGTAATTAAGGTGGATGTCGCGTTATGGAGAGGATTGTCGTTACTCTCGGGGAACGTAGTTACCCAATTACCATCGCATCTGGTTTGTTTAATGAACCAGCTTCATTCTTACCGCTGAAATCGGGCGAGCAGGTCATGTTGGTCACCAACGAAACCCTGGCTCCTCTGTATCTCGATAAGGTCCGCGGCGTACTTGAACAGGCGGGTGTTAACGTCGATAGCGTTATCCTCCCTGACGGCGAGCAGTATAAAAGCCTGGCTGTACTCGATACCGTCTTTACGGCGTTGTTACAAAAGCCGCATGGTCGCGATACTACGCTGGTGGCGCTTGGCGGCGGCGTAGTGGGCGATCTGACCGGCTTCGCGGCGGCGAGTTATCAGCGCGGTGTTCGTTTCATTCAAGTCCCGACGACGTTACTGTCGCAGGTCGATTCCTCCGTTGGCGGCAAAACTGCGGTCAACCATCCCCTCGGTAAAAACATGATTGGCGCGTTCTACCAGCCTGCTTCAGTGGTGGTGGATCTCGACTGTCTGAAAACGCTTCCCCCGCGTGAGTTAGCGTCGGGGCTGGCAGAAGTCATCAAATACGGCATTATTCTTGACGGTGCGTTTTTTAACTGGCTGGAAGAGAATCTGGATGCGTTGTTGCGTCTGGACGGTCCGGCAATGGCGTACTGTATTCGCCGTTGTTGTGAACTGAAGGCAGAAGTTGTCGCCGCCGACGAGCGCGAAACCGGGTTACGTGCTTTACTGAATCTGGGACACACCTTTGGTCATGCCATTGAAGCTGAAATGGGGTATGGCAATTGGTTACATGGTGAAGCGGTCGCTGCGGGTATGGTGATGGCGGCGCGGACGTCGGAACGTCTCGGGCAGTTTAGTTCTGCCGAAACGCAGCGTATTATAACCCTGCTCACGTGGGCTGGGTTACCGGTTAATGGGCCGCGCGAAATGTCCGTGCAGGCGTATTTACCGCATATGCTGCGTGACAAGAAAGTCCTTGCGGGAGAGATGCGCTTAATTCTTCCGTTGGCAATTGGTAAGAGTGAAGTTCGCAGCGGCGTTTCGCACGAGCTTGTTCTTAACGCCATTGCCGATTGTCAATCAGCGTAACAACAAGAAAGGTCAGGCCGCTTATCAAGCGGTCTATTAGCTTCAGGTTAATTGCAACGTGGTAAGCATTAACCTTTTAGTGGGGTGTTAAATGGATGAATTCAAACCAGAAGACGAGCTGAAACCCGATCCCAGCGATCGTCGTACTGGTCGTTCTCGTCAATCTTCTGAACGTGATAACGAGCCGCAGATCAATTTTGACGATGTCGAACTGGATGCAGACGATCGTCGCCCTTCGCGTAGCCGTAACGCGCGAAATGAGCGAGAAGACGAGGAGTATGAATCCGAAGAAGAGTTAATGGATGAACAGCCTGTTGAACGTCGTCCGCGCAAACGTAAAAAAGCGGTAGCGGCAAAACCGGCCTCCCGTCAGTACATCATGATGGGCCTTGGCGTTCTGGTGCTGGTCTTGCTGATTGTCGGCATTGGGTCCGCGCTAAAAGCACCTTCTACCAATTCTACCGAGCAGACGGCGTCTGCCGAGAAGAGCATTGACCTGTCTGGTAACGATGCGAGCAACCAGGCGAATGGCGCTCAGCCTGCGCCGGGCACCACTTCCGCAGAGCAGACCGCAGGTAACACCAGCGCTGGCCAGGATATCTCTCTGCCGCCTGTCTCTGCGACCCCGACTCAGGGCCAGGCGCCTGCGACGCCTGAAGGTCAGCAGCGTGTTGAAGTTCAGGGCGATCTGAACAATGCGCTGATGCAGCCGCAGAATCAGGAGCAGGTTAACACTGCCGTGGTGAACTCCACGCTGCCAACTGAACCAGCCACCGTTGCGCCAGTTCATGGCAGCAATGCCCAGCAGCAAACGGCGACAACGGAAACCAAACCGCGCCAGACGCAGACTGCGCCACGCCAGGAGCGTAAGCAGGCTGTGATTGAGCCGAAGCGTGAGACGAAACCGCAAACCGTGGCAAAAGCGCCAGAAACGAAAGCGCCAGCGCAGACAAAACCTGCGGTGAGCCAGCCGGTTAAAGCGCCAACGCCTGCGGCAACCACTGCACCGAAAGCAACGGCGACCACAGCCGCGCCTGCGGCAACAACGCCTGCTGCAACAACCCCTGCGGCTCCCGCAGCCAAAACAGGCGCTGCATCAGGTAAAACGACGGGCAACGTGGGTTCTTTGCAGTCGGCCTCTTCCAGCAATTACACCCTTCAGCTGAGCAGTTCGTCTAACTATGACAACCTCAACGCCTGGGCGAAGAAATCGAATCTGAAAAACTACGTGGTTTATCAGACGACCCGTAACGGTCAACCGTGGTATGTGCTGGTGAGTGGTATTTATGCTTCCAAAGATGAAGCAAAACGTGCCGTTTCCACGCTGCCAGCCGACGTGCAGGCGAAAAACCCGTGGGCGAAGCCGATTCATCAGGTGCAGGCCGATCTGAAGTAATGTTTAAAGCGCTGGATGCTGTCGGAGCTTTCTCCACAGCCGGAGAAGGTGTAATTAGTTAGTCAGCATGAAGAAAAATCGCGCTTTTTTGAAGTGGGCAGGGGGCAAGTATCCCCTGCTTGATGATATTAAACGGCATTTGCCAAGGGCGAATGTCTGGTTGAGCCTTTTGTAGGTGCCGGGTCGGTGTTTCTCAACACCGACTTTTCTCGTTATATCCTTGCCGATATCAATAGCGACCTGATCAGTCTCTATAACATTGTGAAGATGCGTACTGATGAGTACGTACAGGCCGCACGCGAGCTGTTTGTTCCCGAAACAAATTGCGCCGAGGTTTACTATCAGTTCCGCGAAGAGTTCAACAAAAGCCAGGATCCGTTCCGTCGGGCGGTACTGTTTTTATATTTGAACCGCTACGGTTACAACGGCCTGTGTCGTTACAATCTGCGCGGTGAGTTTAACGTGCCGTTCGGCCGCTACAAAAAACCCTATTTCCCGGAAGCAGAGTTGTATCACTTCGCTGAAAAAGCGCAGAATGCCTTTTTCTATTGTGAGTCTTACGCCGATAGCATGGCGCGCGCAGATGATGCATCCGTCGTCTATTGCGATCCGCCTTATGCACCGCTGTCTGCGACCGCCAACTTTACGGCGTATCACACAAACAGTTTTACGCTTGAACAACAAGCGCATCTGGCGGAGATCGCCGAAGGTCTGGTTGAGCGCCATATTCCAGTGCTGATCTCCAATCACGATACGATGTTAACGCGTGAGTGGTATCAGCGCGCAAAATTGCATGTCGTCAAAGTTCGACGCAGTATAAGCAGCAACGGCGGCACACGTAAAAAGGTGGACGAACTGCTGGCTTTGTACAAACCAGGAGTCGTTTCACCCGCGAAAAAATAATTCTCAAGGAGAAGCGGATGAAACAGTATTTGATTGCCCCCTCAATTCTGTCGGCTGATTTTGCCCGCCTGGGTGAAGATACCGCAAAAGCCCTGGCAGCTGGCGCTGATGTCGTGCATTTTGACGTCATGGATAACCACTATGTTCCCAATCTGACGATTGGGCCAATGGTGCTGAAATCCTTGCGTAACTATGGCATTACCGCCCCTATCGACGTACACCTGATGGTGAAACCCGTCGATCGCATTGTGCCTGATTTCGCTGCCGCTGGTGCCAGCATCATTACCTTTCATCCAGAAGCCTCCGAGCATGTTGACCGCACGCTGCAACTGATTAAAGAAAATGGCTGTAAAGCGGGTCTGGTATTTAACCCGGCGACACCTCTGAGCTATCTGGATTACGTGATGGATAAGCTGGATGTGATCCTGCTGATGTCCGTCAACCCTGGTTTCGGCGGTCAGTCTTTCATTCCTCAAACACTGGATAAACTGCGCGAAGTACGTCGCCGTATCGACGAGTCTGGCTTTGACATTCGACTAGAAGTGGACGGTGGCGTGAAGGTGAACAACATTGGCGAAATCGCTGCGGCGGGCGCGGATATGTTCGTCGCCGGTTCGGCAATCTTCGACCAGCCAGACTACAAAAAAGTCATTGATGAAATGCGCAGTGAACTGGCAAAGGTAAGTCATGAATAAGTTTTGAAGATATTCGCGGCGTCGCTTTTGATCTTGATGGTACGCTGGTCGACAGTGCTCCTGGTCTTGCTGCTGCGGTAGATATGGCGCTGTATGCGCTGGAGTTGCCCGTCGCAGGTGAAGAACGCGTTATTACCTGGATTGGTAACGGCGCAGATGTTCTGATGGAGCGCGCATTGACCTGGGCGCGTCAGGAACGTGCGACTCAGCGTAAAACAATGGTAAAACCGCCCGTTGATGACGACATTCCGGCAGAAGAACAGGTACGTATTCTGCGTAAACTGTTCGAATCGCTACTATGGCGAGGTTGCCGAAGAGGGGACGTTTTTGTTTCCCGCACGTTGCCGATACGTTGGGCGCGTTGCAGGCTAAAGGCCTGCCGCTAGGCCTGGTCACCAACAAACCGACGCCGTTCGTCGCGCCGCTGCTCGAAGCCTTAGATATCGCCAAATACTTCAGCGTGGTGATTGGTGGTGATGATGTGCAAAACAAAAACCGCATCCGGACCCGCTGTTACTGGTGGCTGAGCGGATGGGAATTGCCCCACAACAGATGCTGTTTGTCGGCGACTCACGCAATGATATTCAGGCGGCAAAAGCGGCAGGTTGCCCATCAGTTGGCTTAACCTACGGATATAACTACGGCGAGGCTATCGATCTCAGCCAGCCTGATGTAATTTATCAGTCTATAAATGACCTTCTGCCCGCATTAGGGCTTCCGCATAGCGAAAATCAGGAATCGAAAAATGACTAAGCCCATCGTTTTTAGTGGCGCACAGCCCTCAGGTGAATTGACCATTGGTAACTACATGGGTGCGCTGCGTCAGTGGGTAAACATGCAGGATGACTACCATTGCATTTACTGTATCGTTGACCAACACGCGATCACCGTGCGCCAGGATGCACAGAAGCTGCGTAAAGCGACGCTGGATACGCTGGCCTTGTATCTGGCTTGTGGTATCGATCCTGAGAAAAGCACCATTTTTGTTCAGTCCCACGTGCCGGAACATGCACAGTTAGGCTGGGCACTGAACTGCTATACCTACTTCGGCGAACTGAGTCGCATGACGCAGTTTAAAGATAAATCTGCGCGTTATGCCGAGAACATCAACGCTGGTCTGTTTGACTATCCGGTGCTGATGGCAGCGGACATCCTGCTGTATCAAACTAATCTGGTACCGGTGGGTGAAGACCAGAAACAGCACCTCGAACTGAGCCGCGATATTGCCCAGCGTTTCAACGCGCTGTATGGCGAGATCTTTAAGGTGCCGGAGCCGTTTATTCCGAAATCTGGCGCGCGCGTAATGTCGCTGCTGGAGCCGACCAAGAAGATGTCCAAGTCTGACGATAATCGCAATAACGTTATCGGCCTGCTGGAAGATCCGAAATCGGTAGTGAAGAAAATCAAACGTGCGGTCACTGACTCCGACGAGCCGCCGGTAGTTCGCTACGATGTGCAGAACAAAGCGGGCGTTTCCAACCTGTTGGATATCCTTTCAGCGGTAACGGGCCAGAGCATCCCAGAACTGGAAAAACAGTTCGAAGGCAAGATGTATGGTCATCTGAAAGGTGAAGTGGCTGATGCCGTTTCAGGTATGCTGACTGAATTGCAGGAACGCTATCACCGTTTCCGCAACGATGAAGCCTTCCTGCAACAGGTGATGAAAGATGGCGCGGAAAAAGCCAGCGCGCACGCTTCCCGTACGCTAAAAGCGGTGTACGAAGCGATTGGTTTTGTGGCGAAACCTTAAGCCGCTTTGCCGGGTGGCGCTTACGCTTACCCGGCCTACGGGACCGTGCAGGTCGGGTAAGGCGGAGCCGCCACCCGACAAAACTGACGAAACAAAAAAACCGGGACATCCCCGGTTTTTTTACGCCTGAAAAACGCTTACTGCTGTGCCGCCGGGCCGCAACCGCCGATGATCTTCGAAATGGAGATCGCCGGGTGAAGCAGGTAATCGTAGCTGCAATTATTTTTAGTATTTTGAACGTGACCGGTGCAGGCCGTCAGAGTTGATAACAGGCCGACCAGAACGGCAGCTTTTGCCAGTTTGAACATACGCATTCCTTGTCAATAAATCGAAAATTGGATGTAACACGAGGGAATAAATGGAAAAGTTCCATTATGCGGGCGGTATGTTATCGACTGAGGTAAGAAGGGAGTAGTCCGCTTAAAGACTACTCCCGGGAGAGATTATGCGTTAGTGGCTGGAGAACCAGTTCAGTTTTTCGCGCAGGGCTACCACGCGACCCACCACGATCAGCGCCGGGCTTTCAACCTGCTGCGCCAGCTCGCCCAGCTGCGTCAGCACGCCATCGACCACGCGCTGCGTAATGGCGGTGCCGTTTTCCACCAGCGCGACCGGCATATCTGCTTCCATGCCGTGCTCCAGCAGTTTCGCCTGGATCGTGGCTGCCTGATTTAGCCCCATATAGAACACCAGCGTCTGCTTTTCAGCGGCCAGATTATGCCAGTCCAGTTCGCTGCCGGTTTTCAGGTGGCCCGTCACCAGGCGCACGCTCTGGGCATAGTCGCGATGGGTTAACGGAATGCCGGAATAGGCAGAACAGCCGGACGCCGCCGTAATGCCCGGCACCACGGAGAACGGAATACCCGCGTTGCACAGGGTTTCCAGCTCTTCGCCGCCACGACCAAAGATAAACGGATCGCCACCCTTCAGGCGCACCACGCGCTTACCTTTTTGCGCTTCCCGCAGCAGGGTCTGATTGATCTCCTCCTGCGGCACGCAGTGATAACCTGCCCGTTTGCCGACGAACACGCGGTCAGCATCCCGGCGCACCAGATTCATGATGTCATCAGAGACCAGACGGTCATACACCACGATGTCCGCCTGCTGGATCTGCTGGAGACCCTTCAGCGTCAGCAGGCCCGCATCGCCGGGACCTGCGCCCACCAGCACCACTTCACCGCGATGGTCCAGCGGCTCGCTCAGGAGCTGTTCGGTCGTCTCTTCAACGGCTTTGGTGTCCTGATTGGCAAGGGACTGCGCCAGCCTGTCGTTGACAAAGAACTTCTCCCAGAAGCGACGGCGTTCGCCCACGGTTGCGAAGGTTTGCTTCACGCGGGAGCGCAGCTCCCCGGCGTATTGGGCAATCTGACCAAGATGCTGCGGCAGCACGGCTTCCAGTTTTTCCCGCAGCAGACGGGCAAGAACGGGCGAGCGCCCGCCGGACGACACCGCAATCATCAGCGGTGAACGGTCAATAATCGACGGCATGATAAAGCTCGCCTCTTTCGGCGCATCCACAACGTTACAGAAGATGCGGCGCGCTTCGCAGGCGTCGCTGACGCGCTGGTTAACGTCATCGTTATCCGTTGCGGCGATGGTCAGCCAGCAGGTATCCAGCAGGGATTCATCAAATTCGCCCTGCACCTGGGTGAGCATCCCTTCCTGCGCCCAGACGTCAAACTGTGGGGCAAAGGTGAGGGCGTTGACGGTCAGCCGGGCACCCGCCTCTAACAGCAGGCGTGCCTTGCGTTCAGCCACATCGCCGCCGCCCACGAGCAGGCAGTCGCGGTTGCGTAATTGACAAAAAATCGGCAGGTGATCCACGACGTTACCTCACAGCATTCATGGCGGGGGAAGAATTGACGTCAGGATAACAGCAGGAATCGTACAGAACATACGGTTTTTCCTGCCGTTACCCATAAGGGGTCATAAGCCTTTCCTATTGAAAAGGCGAGAGGTTACGCTTTCAGCTGCACCTCGCCGTCCTTCACGCGGACGTCGTAGTGTTTAACCGAGAAGCTTTCATCTTCCATGCAGAGTCCGTCGGTTAAGCGGAAGCGCTGCTTTTTCAGCGGGCTGGCAACCCACAGCTCGCCCTGGTGCTCCGCAATCAGACCGCGGGAGAGCACGCTGGCCTCGAAGAACGGGTCGATATTGCTGATGGCATAGACCTGTTCATCGTGGCGAGGGCGGAAAATCGCCACCTGCTCGTTGCCCAGCAGGGCACAGACGCCGGTTGCTGGCAGAATGTCGTTAATATTGCAGATGTTTACCCACTGGCTCATGCGTTTTCCTCCACCAGCATCACCGGAATACGTTCATACGGGGTCGCTGGACGATGCTGTTCGCGCTCCGGCACCACCTGCACGTTCGGGTCGCGCTGGGTGCTGTTGATAAAGTGTTTGAAGCGCGTCTGCGCCGCTGGCGTGTTCACGGTTTCGGTCCACTCGCAGATCACCGCCTCGCGCAGGCGAGTCATCTCGGATTCCAGCTGTTCATTCAGACCCAGCTTGTCGTCGATAATGACCGACTTCAGGTAGTCGATGCCGCCTTCGAGATTATCCAGCCAGGACGCGGTACGGGTCAGCTTATCGGCGGTACGAATGTAGAACATCATGAAGCGGTCGAGGTATTTGATCAGCGTATCGCGATCGAGATCGGCGGCCAGCAGATCCGCGTGGCGAGGTTTCATCCCGCCGTTACCGCACACGTACAGGTTCCAGCCTTTCTCGGTGGCGATGATACCCACGTCTTTCCCCTGGGCTTCCGCACATTCACGGGTACATCCTGACACGCCGAACTTCATTTTGTGCGGCGTACGGATGCCTTTGTAGCGGTTTTCCAGCTCTACGCCAAAGCCCACGCTGTCGCCCACGCCGTAGCGGCACCAGGTGCTGCCCACGCAGGTTTTCGCCATGCGCAGCGCCTTGGCGTACGCGTGACCGGTTTCAAAGCCCGCTTCAATCAGCTGACGCCAGATTTCCGGCAGATCATCTTTCTGCGCACCGAACAGGCCGATACGCTGGGAGCCGGTGATTTTGGTGTACAGGTTAAACTCACGGGCGATACGGCCCACGGCGACCAGCCCTTCCGGGGTAATCTCCCCTCCGGCAGAACGCGGGATCACCGAGTAAGTCCCGTCTTTCTGAATATTGGCCAGGAAGTTATCGTTGGTGTCCTGAAGCGGAGTGTGTTCTGGTTTGAGCACATATTCGTTCCAGCAGGACGCCAGCAGGGAACCGACGGTAGGCTTACATACTTCACAGCCATAGCCCTGGCCGTGTTTCTCCAGCAGTTCGTCGAAGGACTTAATGCCTTCCACGCGGATTAGGTGATACAGCTCCTGGCGAGAGTAAGCGAAGTGCTCGCACAGGTTGTTGTTCACTTCAATGCCCTGTTTTGCCAGCTCGGCGTTCAGCACCTGAGTGACCAGAGGAATACAGCCGCCGCAGCCGGTCCCGGCTTTGGTTTCCGCCTTCAGCGCCGCAACGGTGTGGCAGCCTTTGTTAATGGCGGAGATCAGCATGCCTTTGGTCACGTCGAAGCAGGAGCAAATCTGCGCGCTGTCCGGCAGTTTATCCACGCCGATGGACGGCTTACCGCTGGAGGCGTGCGCCGGGAGGATTAGCGCGTCCGGGTTCTCCGGCAGCTCAATGGCGTTCAGCACCAGCTGGAGCAGGTTACCGAAGTCGCTGGTATCACCCACCAGCACCGCCCCGAGCAGGGTTTTGTTGTCCTGGCTGACGATGAGACGTTTGTAGACTTCTTTGCTTTCGTCCAGATAAACATAGCTGCGGGAGTTCAGGGTGCGGCCATGCGCATCACCAATACCGCCCACGTCCACGCCCAGCAGTTTAAGCTTGGCGCTCATGTCTGCGCCAGTGAAGGCGTTTTCGCTGCCGAGGATATGGTCAACGGCGACCTGCGCCATTTTGTACCCTGGTGCAACCAGACCGTATACGCGGTTATTCCAGCTGGCGCATTCGCCGATGGCGTAGATATCCGGATCGGAGGTCTGGCAGGTATCGTTGATCATGATCCCGCCGCGCTGCGCAACGGCCAGACCGCACTGGGTGGCCAGCTTGTCGCGCGGGCGAATACCGGTGGAGAAGACGATGAAATCCACTTCCAGCTCGCTGCCGTCTGCAAAGCGCATGGTTTTACGCGCTTCGGTGCCTTCCTGCACGATCTCTTTGGTGTTCTTGCTGGTGTGAACCTTCACGCCCATGCTTTCGATCTTACGGCGCAGCTGATCGCCACCCATGTGGTCGAGCTGTTCGGCCATCAGCATTGGCGCAAATTCGATGACGTGGGTTTCAACACCGAGGTTTTTGAGCGCGCCAGCCGCTTCCAGACCCAGCAGACCGCCGCCGACCACCGCGCCGCGTTTGCTTCGACGCGCACAGGATTCGATGGCGTTGAGGTCCTCAATCGTGCGATAAACGAAGCAATCCTGAGTCTCCGAGCCTTTAATGGGTGGGATCCACGGATACGAGCCCGTCGCCATGATCAGCTTGTCGTAAAAAACCGTACGGCCGGCGCTGGAGTGGATCACTTTTTCCTGACGGTTGATGGTGATAGCGCGTTCGCCCACCAGCACTTTTACGCCATGCTTCTCGTAGAAACCTTCACGCACCAGAGAGAGCTCTTCGGCGGTATGATGGGAGAAGTAGGAAGACAGGTGCACACGGTCGTATGCCTTGCGGGGTTCTTCACAGAACACGGTAATATCGAACTGCTCAGCATCGGCTTTATCGAGAAGATCCTCAATAAAGCGGTGGCCGACCATGCCGTTACCGATGATAGCGAGTCTGACTTTGCTCATTATTGCCTCGATTTTTTTTCTATTATTGCCTACCTTAACGATTCAGCAGGGGCGCTTATTGATGCAAATCAAATACGCCTTCGCCTACTCCTTAGGTGGTATATGACTGATTTGTCAGGATTTTTATAAGTGGCGGAAATCGCAGGCTTTTCGTGTTCGTTGAATTTGTGTACAAATCAGGGGCGGTTTTGCAAAAATCGATACGCCTGAATATCAGCTGCGTTTATGAGGGGAAAGGTATGTCAACATCACCGTTATGGCTTGTTCAGAATGTGCGTTTACCGGGTCGGGAAGGGCTGTGGCAACTTGCCATCGAGAACGGGCGTTTTGGTGATATCACCCCCATGGACGATACCCACGCCGAAAGTTATGAGGTACTGAACGCGCGCGGTGGGCTTGCTCTCCCGCCGTTCATCGAGCCGCATATTCATCTTGATACCACCCAGACGGCGGGGGAGCCGAACTGGAACCAGTCCGGCACGCTGTTCGAAGGCATTGAGCGCTGGGCGGAGCGCAAAGCGCTGCTCAGCCATGACGACGTGAAAGCACGCGCCTGGAAAACGCTGAAGTGGCAAATCGCTAACGGCATTCAGTTTGTCCGCACCCATGTGGATGTCTCTGACCCGACGCTCACCGCCCTGAAGGCGATGCTGGAGGTGAAGCAGGAGGTGGCCCCGTGGGTAACGCTGCAAATCGTCGCGTTTCCGCAGGAAGGTATTCTCTCTTACCCGAACGGCGCGGCGCTGCTGGAAGAAGCGTTAAAACTGGGGGCCGACGTGGTGGGGGCGATCCCGCACTTCGAATTTACCCGGGAATATGGCGTCCAGTCGCTGCACATCGCTTTTGAGCTGGCGAAGAAGTATGACCGCCCGCTGGATATCCACTGCGATGAAATTGACGACGAACAGTCGCGGTTTGTCGAGACGGTGGCCGCGCTGGCGTATGAGGCCGGCATCGGCCCGCGCGTGACGGCCAGCCACACCACCGCCATGCACGCCTACAACGGCGCTTACACCTCGCGGCTTTTCCGTCTGCTGAAGATGTCGGGGATTAACTTCGTCGCTAACCCGCTGGTCAACATCCACCTGCAGGGGCGCTTTGATGACTATCCGAAGCGTCGCGGTATCACCCGCGTGAAAGAGTTGCAGGAAGCAGGCATCAACGTCTGCTTCGGTCATGATGACGTCTTCGACCCGTGGTACCCGCTCGGCACCGGCAACATGCTGCAGGTGCTGCATATGGGGCTACACGTCTGCCAGATGATGGGCTATCCGCAAATCGACAGCGGCCTGAACCTGATTACCCATAACAGCGCCCGCACCTTTGGCCTGAGCGATTACGGTATTGAAACGGGAAATCCGGCAAACCTGATTATTCTGCCTGCGGAGAGTGGGTTTGAAGCGGTGCGCTGTCAGGTGCCGGTGCGCTGGTCGATTCGTCAGGGGCGGATTATTGCCACTACGCAGCTGGCGCAGACCTGGATCCAGATGGATACCGGAGGAGAAGAGGTCAGTTTCGCCAGAAACAGCCCCTCTGCGTAATGCAAAGGGGCGCAGGGTTTAGTGCGATGCCGCTGCCGCGTTGTGCTGGCGGTGGCGGGTCACAAAGCCCAGGATGAAGCACATAATGAACACCACGGCGTACAGACCGTTCGCGGTGTGCAGCGCCGCCAGCGGGCCGCTGTGGGCAACGATCGGGCCCGTCACCACGAAGGTCAGCATGGTACCGATGGTGCCGCAGGTCAGAACGAAGTTAACCAGCTTCGGCGAGGCCACTTTGGTCTGCAGGGAGCCCAGGGTGATGATCGAGGTGTAAATCGCGCTGGAGAAGAAGCCCAGGGTCAGAATGAACCACGGCATATGCTCCGGCGAACCGTTGATGAACAGATACATCAGCACGGTCGCCAGGCCCGCCAGCACGGTCAGAATGCGCTGCAGGTCGAAGAAGCGCAGGATGAAGCTAAACGCCCACATGCCGAACATGTAGGACATCCAGAAATCGCTCACCAGTTTGCCCGCGTCGTTCAGGCTCATGCCCAGACCTTTGGCATATTCCGGTACCCAGGAGATAAAGCCCAGCTGGCCCAGGATGTAGCACAGGGCGGCGATGGAGAGGAACAGCACGCCGATACCCCATTTCTCTTTCGCCACAGGCTCTGCGGTGGTTTGCGCTTTTTTGCCCAGCACCGGGAACTCGCAGCCGAAGGTCAGAATAAAAATAGCAACGTAGACCAGACCGATGCAGGCGTAGACCCAGTACCACTCAATGCTGCGCGCCAGCAGAACGGCAGCGACCATCGGGAAGATCATTCCGGCCATGCTGAAGAAGGAGTCGGTAAACAGCAGGCGCGCGCCGCGCTGGCGGCCTTCATACATATGGGTAATCAGGAACGTCCCGATCGACATGGTGATCCCGCTGACCAGGCCGAGCACGAACATGGCGGCTGAGAACAGGGCGATGCTGTGGCTGAGCATCAGACCCGCCACGGCGGCAACCATCAGCACGAAGCCGAAGCGAAGCTGGGTTTTCAGCGGCACGATTTCCATCAGCCAGGCATTCAGGAAGATAGAGATCAGGATCCCTGCGTTGAGGAAGGTGAAGGTGTTACTCATGCTGGAAACGGGCAGCTGGAAGTAGTCTGCGATATTCCCCATCACCATCCCGGTGACGATCACCAACGCGCCGGTCAGGGCGTAGGAGAAGAAGCTGATCCATGTGAGCTTGATGCGATTGCTGTTAGTCATGTCTGGCCTGTTCAAAAAAAGAAAAGCGCCGAAGGGGCGCTGAGAGCGGGCAGATTTTAGTCGCTAAAGTGATCCATTCCTATCTTTTAAGGGTAATGATTATGTCATTGCAGGTTTTAATGTGATCTAAATCACATTAAGTGGCGGTCTAACCAATCGTTTGCGCAGTAATAATTGTTTCAATTTCGTAAAATTAGGTAAAAGGCTGGTCTACGTTCATACTGCTCTTTAGAATCAAGCCATTCGCTTTTTATACTGCGCTTTGTTAAGGAATTCTCATGCTCAAATCAACACTGGCGGCTGTCGCAGCTGTGTTTGCTCTTTCTGCCGTTTCCCCTGCTGCGCTGGCAGCAAAAGGGGACCCTCACGTTCTGCTGACCACCTCCGCCGGGAATATTGAGCTGGAACTGAATAGCCAGAAAGCTCCGGTTTCTGTAAAAAACTTCCTCGACTATGTGAACAGTGGTTTCTATAACAACACCACCTTCCACCGCGTGATCCCGGGCTTCATGATTCAGGGTGGCGGCTTCAACGAGCAGATGCAGCAGAAACAGCCGAACCCGCCAATCAAAAACGAAGCGGACAACGGCCTGCTGAACAAACGCGGCACGATCTCTATGGCGCGTACCGCAGACAAAGATAGCGCGACCAGCCAGTTCTTCCTCAACGTGGCGGATAACGCCTTCCTCGACCACGGCCAGCGCGACTTCGGCTATGCGGTGTTCGGTAAAATCGTGAAAGGGATGGATGTGGCCGATAAGATTTCTCAGGTGCCTACCCATGACGTCGGTCCGTATCAGAATGTGCCGTCCAAACCTGTCGTGATCCTCTCCGCAAAAGTTCTGCCGTAACGTTCTTCGACGCGGGCGATGCTCGCCCGTGTTGTGACCCCTCCCTGCGAAAGCGCGTTTTGCTGCTTATACTTGTGGCAAACGGACTATTCAGGGAGGCGTTAAGTGAAAAAACTCACCGACAAGCAAAAATCCCGTCTCTGGGAGCAGCAGCGTAATAGCAATTTCCAAGCTAGCCGCCGCCTTGAGGGCGTCGATATCCCGCTTATTACGCTAAATGTAAAGGATGCACAAAGCCGTCTTGATGAACTCAGGAGGCTCTATGAGCGATAAAATCGGTGATGACCGCGATCCGTATCTTTATCCTAGTCTGAACGTGATGCGTAACCGACTTAATATTCGACAGGCGGATCGTCTGGCAAATGCCTCTTACGAGTTGACCGCTCTGCGTGCGGCTACCCTTAACTTAGGCCCTCCTGCAAGAGGACTACCGCACCTCTCTGCCATTCATCGCCATCTCTACCAGGATATCTTTGACTGGGCGGGAGATTTTCGTGAAGTCGATATTTACAAGGGCGATACATGTTTCTGTCATTTCGCTTATATCGAGAAAGTAGGTAACAGCCTGATGCAGGATCTCGAAAAAGAGGGCTATCTGAGTGGTTTAAAGAAAGGCGATTTTGTTGCCCGGCTCAGTCATTACTACTGTGAAGTCAATGTCTTACATCCGTTTCGCATCGGTAATGGCATTGCTCAGAGGATCTTCTTTGAACAGTTGGCGATCCATGCGGGCTATACACTTGACTGGAAAAACGTTGAACATATGTTGTGGTATGGTGCTAACCAGGAAGGAGCATTGGGTTCCATTAAGCCATTGATATCCCTATTTAGTAAGATTGTCTCTGATGTCTACTAGTTCTTAATGTACCAAAATCGTTGGCCTTATGTCGCTGCTCGTTGTTCAAAAAGAGTGATAGAATGGGAAGATTCTGATATGGGGTGAAAGGTGATAACGCAGTGGCGAATAACAATAATTTCGTTGAGCTAAAATTACAGGCTAAGAAAACATTAATAAATTCTGTAAATGCAACAGATCGTCCTGTTGCTTTTTTGATTGGGGCACCTTTCTCTCTCCATGAGGGGAAAGGTGTTTCGGACGTAGCGGGTGTAATCGATATTATGCGCGACTATGTAGGCAAGAAGCTCCCTTATGAAATAAGTGACCTTAACCAGTATTTGAGCAGCAAGAGTGGTGGTGAACAGTATCAAATAGCCATGGAATGGTTGGCTGAAAACATTGGTCAGGATGCGGTAAACGATGTTATTAAAGCAGGGGTATTGAATGCGAGACGCAGCGGAGCGCCTGAAGAGTTTGCTGGTGATGGTGACGAAAGAGATTGGATTATCCCGCCAGGCCCATTAGCCCTTGGCAAACTCATAGTCGATCATGAGGTCCGTTTTAAAGGACCGATTCTGACAACAAACTTCGATCCTCTTGTTTCTCAGGCTATACGACGAGCTGGCGGACAGCTAAAACGAACAGTTTTAACAAATGACGGAGCTATTTCGCGACCTTCCGAGGAGGAGGGGGCTACGATCGTTCATTTGCATGGTTTCTGGCGCGAATCCGATACATTGCATACTCAATCTCAACTCCTGAACCCTCGTCCACAGCTAAAATATTCTTTGCAGAGGTTGCTTAGGGGCCGTACATTAATTGTTCTTGCTTACAGCGGCTGGGACGATGTTTTTACTACTGCCCTACGCGATATAATAAACGATAGTGAGGCGCGAATAGATGTTATCTGGTGCTTTTACGAAAATGATATCCAGCAGGTTAAAGACCGCTATAAAAAGCTGCTGACAGATATGCAAACACCGATTGCGATGCGTCGTTTTCGGATAGTTGGTGGGATTGATTGCCATACCATTCTTGATGAACTTCTTGCCAGTCTTGAGGGAACGGTTCAACAGCAGAAATCGTTGAGTAACAAACCCGCTGCGACAGCTACCCCATCCCCGATCCCGTATTGGGAATGCATAGATGCTCTTTATCTGGATCAAATTAGGCCTTTACGAGAGACTGAAGTTATTCGCTACTTCGATGGTGCGGTTCCTAACTGGCGACATACTCAGTGCACTGATATTCCTGTCCGTAGTGAAGTTCAGCGGGTCGTAACGCAACTTATTGATCTGGAGGAAAATCACGATCAACTCTCTATGCAATTAATTATTGCTGCGGGTGGAGAAGGAAAAAGCACCTTATTGCTGCAAGCTGCTTCACAAATAGCTCGTAGAGATAACTGGGTTGTATTGTGGCGCACGGAAAATAATGTTGAGTTGCCGCGAAGTATGTTGGAACGTTTCAGCCCTTATAAACAGTGGCTGTTAGTTATTGATGACGCAGAGAGTTTCCTGAACGATTTACATCAATCTGTCAAAATTTTGAGCCAGAAAGGGGTCGATAATGTACATTTTCTGTTGGCGACAAGGGATACCGATTGGAATTATGTCAACGGCAATCGTATCCCTTGGCAAAGTTATCTAAGATATTTTTCTAATATTCATCTCCGCGATTTACCCAGACATGATGCCTCTTTGCTTGTTGAAGCATGGGAAAAGTATGGCGAAGAAGGTTTACGCCACCTTGATCAATTGGCGGATACAGACAGTCGTGTAGAAGAGCTGCTTGGGGCGATACAAAACAGAAGTACTGGTGAAGGTTCTTTCTTTGGCGGTTTACTACGTGTCCGTTTTGGATCTGAAGGCCTCAAAGGTCATGTTGTCGAAATGCTTGCTAGGCTGCAGTTAAAAAAAATAACGGAAAGTAAATATACACTTTTTGATGCAATTTTATTTATTTCGGCCTGTGATGCAGTGGGCATTGAGGGTCTCGACGAAAGAGTATTAGCCTCGTTGATGGATGTTCCTAAAGAATGGATCCAGAGTCGAGTTATCAGTCCTCTCGGGGAAGAAGCTGCAGCTGTTCGCAGTGCGGGTGTGGTAATGACGCGTCATCAAAACGTCGCAAAGGCCATACTAGTTGCTGCGGATACAATCTATCACAAGGATGTTGCAGAAATTTATGGTGTGCTGATTAAACATGTCATTTGGGAGAGTAAGAAGAAAGGCACTATCGTTCATCATGCCAAGCTTATGCATATTGGACCGACGTTAATAAAAAAACTCCCTACCGATTTCGGCGACAAAAAACGTAAGGATATTGCCATTGCAGCAGCGATCGCCAATACCGAAGGAGAACCCCTGAGAATTTCTCGCATCGTTACGCTGGGTAAAACGTATCGAATTGCGAATGATTTGAAGAAAGCCAGCGAAACGTTTCATGAAAGTTATCCTAGCCTCGCAAACTCAGTTGACTATAATACAGATATTCGAGGTTATTACTATGAATGGGGCGTTGTTGAGAGCCAAAATTCTGGAAACAATCTGAGTGGTATCGCGGCTGGCTGTTGGTTACAAATACTTTCAATTATCGACTGGTCCCACGATGTGAGGTTGCAAAAGGAACAAATTATGCTGGGGTGTACCGGTGCAGCCATCGCGTTGGAACGTCTTAATAGCCTGTCGCCAGCATTGCATTACAAACAAGGCATGCTGGCTAGCATTTACTTTGCTCGTTTGGTTGATAAAGGTGAGAAGGGGCGAAATATCTTTCTAGCACTGAAACAAAAAGTTGACCCGCATGATGAAATTCATATTGCCGGTCTCTCAGAAGCCATTGAGTTTTTTACTGCTGTGGTAGATAAGGTAAAAGATGCGGTTTCTTCCGAGTTTATGAGGAAGCTTAATCACCATAATCGTCTTAGTTTCTCTCGACTGGAAGAGCTCCTGTTGCCATCCGAAGGCGGTCGCAAAGTCGTATTATCACGAAATGAAGTCGCGGAGCTACTTTCCTATAACTCGTTGCAGCAGAAAGTAGATGCTGGCATAGCTCGTATTTTTGCAAGCATAACTCCGCACGCAACGCAATTTACGGTAGCTGAGCAGTTTGAAAACTTTGCGTGGAAAAAAGTAAGAGGTGAGGTGGATAAACTGTCTCCGAAGATTAAGAGTGCGGTAAAAAAGCATTTTAATGGCGTTAATTGGCTCTCTTACTGGAGAGACAATAGATAAAAAAGAAGGCAGCGAACTACAATGATTCTGCTGATTGATAACTACGATTCCTTCACCTGGAACCTTTACCAGTATTTTTGCGAACTGGGTGCAGAGGTGGTTGTCCGTCGTAACGACGAGATTGGCCTGGCCGATATCGAGACGCTGGCTCCGCAGAAAATCGTGATTTCACCCGGCCCCTGCACGCCGTCGGAATCAGGTATTTCGCTGGAGGTTATCCAGCACTATGCCGGCAAACTGCCGATCCTCGGCGTTTGTCTGGGCCATCAGGCGATTGCCCAGGCCTTTGGTGCCACCATCGTGCGCGCCGCCAAAGTCATGCACGGTAAAACCTCGCCGGTCACCCACACGGGCACCGGAGTGTTCACGGGGCTCAATAATCCGTTAACCGTGACACGCTACCATTCGCTGGTGGTGGAACCTGACTCATTACCAGCGTGCTTTGACGTGACGGCCTGGAGCGAAACCCGCGAGATTATGGGGATTCGCCATCGCCAGTGGGATCTGGAAGGTGTGCAGTTCCATCCAGAAAGTATTCTTAGCGAACAAGGACATCAACTGCTGGCTAATTTCCTGCATCGCTGATTTCTGATTGCCATTTAGTGATTTTTTATGCATATTTTGTGGTTATAATTTCACATTTGTTTATGCGTAACAGGGTGATCATGAGATGGCAATTGAACAAACAGCAATTACACGCGCGACTTTCGATGAAGTGATCCTGCCGATTTATGCTCCGGCAGAGTTTATTCCGGTAAAAGGTCAGGGCAGCCGAATCTGGGATCAGCAAGGCAAGGAGTATGTCGATTTCGCGGGTGGCATTGCAGTTACGGCGTTGGGCCATTGCCATCCTGCGCTGGTGAACGCGTTAAAAACCCAGGGCGAAACTCTGTGGCATATCAGTAACGTTTTCACCAATGAACCGGCGCTGCGTCTTGGGCGTAAACTGATTGAGGCAACGTTTGCCGAACGCGTGGTGTTTATGAACTCCGGCACGGAAGCTAACGAAACCGCCTTTAAACTGGCACGCCATTACGCCTGTGTGCGTCATAGCCCGTTCAAAACCAAAATTATTGCCTTCCATAACGCTTTTCATGGTCGCTCGCTGTTTACCGTTTCGGTGGGTGGGCAGCCAAAATATTCCGACGGCTTTGGGCCGAAACCGGCAGACATCATCCACGTTCCCTTTAACGATCTCCATGCAGTGAAAGCGGTGATGGATGATCACACCTGTGCGGTGGTGGTTGAGCCGATCCAGGGCGAGGGCGGTGTGACGGCAGCGACGCCAGAGTTTTTGCAGGGCTTGCGCGAGCTGTGCGATCAACATCAGGCATTATTGGTGTTTGATGAAGTGCAGTGCGGGATGGGGCGGACCGGCGATTTGTTTGCTTACATGCACTACGGCGTTACGCCGGATATTCTGACCTCTGCGAAAGCGTTAGGCGGCGGCTTCCCGATTAGCGCCATGCTGACCACGGCGGAAATTGCTTCTGCGTTTCATCCTGGTTCTCACGGTTCCACCTACGGCGGTAATCCTCTGGCCTGTGCAGTAGCGGGGGCGGCGTTTGATATCATCAATACCCCTGAAGTGCTGGAAGGCATTCAGGCGAAACGCCAGCGTTTTGTTGACCATCTGCAGAAGATCGATCAGCAGTACGATGTATTTAGCGATATTCGCGGTATGGGGCTGTTGATTGGCGCAGAGCTGAAACCACAGTACAAAGGTCGGGCGCGTGATTTCCTGTATGCGGGCGCAGAGGCTGGCGTAATGGTGCTGAATGCCGGACCGGATGTGATGCGTTTTGCACCGTCGCTGGTGGTGGAAGATGCGGATATCGATGAAGGGATGCAACGTTTCGCCCACGCGGTGGCGAAGGTGGTTGGGGCGTAAATACGAAGCATCAGGCAAAAGATGTCGGATGCGGCGTGAATGCCTTATCCGATGGTTTAGCCTGCATTACGCCTTCGAATCCCGCAACTTGCGACTCAGCCAAATCCCGTGATGCGGTCGCTGACGCCATGCCATCGACGAAATGGTGTGCATGGTGTTCAGATGACCAATAACCCGCTGTAAATGCTGCTCCAGCGTACCTGCCGCGCCTTCGTGCGGCTGCATCTCCGGCGCATCCATGATATTGGCATCGCCAGAACTACCCGGTTCGTCATACTCCAGTCGCTGCTGACAACGCTGAATGGCGATTTCACAAGACTGTAAATACTCTTGTGCCAGTTCAGGTGGCAATGCCCGGTGTTCCCGCGCCAGCGTGGTCATGGCATTAATATGCTCAACAATAAACTGGCTGTGCGTTACCCACAGTTTCATATCTGCCAGATAATGGCTGTTAAACGCCGGTTCCTGCATCGCCTGATTCAATGAGTTATACAGAGTGTTATGTGCCTGATTTACCCGCATTCGCTGCCAGGCCAGTGGCGTAGGTTGCGGATCCTCGCTAAGAATCAAGCGAATCGCTTCCTGATAGGCTTCTAAAGCATCATGGGCGTTTTTACGCAATAACCCGCTCTGCCACTGCGGCCACAGCCAGACAGTACCGCCGAAAGCAATTAAACAACCAATAATGGTATCGATAAGACGCGGAAGGATGTATTGCTCGCCGTTCAACCACAATAGTTGCAGGGTATACACTGCGGTAATAGTAAAACCGACCGTCGCCCAGCCGTAGTTTTTGCGCAATATCAGGTAGCTGGCGAGGGTGGTAATCAGCATCAACGTCAGGGTGTAACCTTCGGGAATTTTAAAGTGCAGCGCCACGCCCGCAATGATTAACCCGACCACGGTTCCCACGGAGCGATTCACAATCCTCAGACGGGTTGCGCCATAGCCATTTTGTGTCACCAGCAATACCGTCATCAGGATCCAGTACGACTTCGGCAGATGCAGCGCGGTGCCCATCAGGCTGGCAACGCTTAACATCACACTGAGTCGTCCGGCATTGCGTAGCGCCGGAGACTTTAGTGACAGATAACTTTTCAGCGCCGGAAGTAATGGCATTCGCCGCTGTTTATCGGCCAGTAAGTCACGGGCATAGAGCGGTTTTTGGGTGCGCAGCACGCGGGCGATGCGGCTGAAATGCCAGTAGCAGAATTGCCCAACCGGATTATCCGGATGCTGGCGGGCGATTTTTTCCAGTGCGCCAATTTGCTTTTCCATCGTAAAACGCGTTGGCAGGCGATGGTAAAGAATGTCATCAGCCAGCACGCGCAGGCGAGCGGCGACGGTTTGCGCATTCCAGCGGATAACTTCTTCCGCATGGCTACGCTCGACCAGCTTTTGCACCTCTTCCGGCTGATGCAAACTGACCGAAATATGTTCCTGTAAATCCAGCGCCTCCTGGAAAATACGCAGCATCCGCTTGTAGTCAGTATTATTTTGCGCGGAAAGCATATGCATTTGCTGATAGCACTGGGTAATTAGATCGACCGCTTTTTGCTGGCGCACCAGCAGCGGCGGCAGCGCTTTTTCAGGGTCGGTGTGCTGGGTAAGCAGGCTGTATTTGGCTTCACAATAATCTGCCAGTTCACGGTACAGCAGACTTAGTGACTCGCGCAGCGGTTGTTCGCGCCAGATCCAGAACCAAAACCAGTTAAACAATCCGTACCAGAGAGTGCCCAACGCATAGATGAGCAACGGTTCCCAGACCGGCATGTATCCCGCCAAACTGAGGGTAAAAATGGCGGCGAGCAGCGATGCAGGAAGCAATTTTGCGTGCAATGGCCCCAGCTCAGCAGTGACGCCAAGTACCAGCGTTAATCCGGTCAGCAAAAAGGGCAGGGGAACATCTTTTGCCAGTAGTAGCTGTGTCAGCAAGCTACAGGTGGCAAACAGCGACGCACCAATGATTAAGCGTTTGAAAAAACGTTTATGAGGCGTATCAAGGCCCGCAATATTGCAACAGGCAGGAACGAGGGAGAAGAGCAGACCGAATCGTAATTCGCCAAGCATTAACCCAACGGCCACGGGCAAACATAGCACCAGCGTTTGTCGAAGTGCATAGTTGATATCGGGGTGATAAATCAGTCTGCGCCACATCGGGGGAAACAAAATGGCGCGCTACCAGGTAACGCGCCACTCCGACGGGATTAACGAGTGCCGTAAACGACGATGGTTTTACCGTGTGCGGAGATCAGGTTCTGATCTTCCAGCATCTTCAGAATGCGTCCCACGGTTTCACGAGAACAGCCGACAATCTGACCAATTTCCTGACGGGTAATTTTGATTTGCATACCGTCCGGGTGAGTCATAGCGTCTGGTTGTTTTGCCAGATTCAGCAGAGTCTGTGCAATGCGGCCCGTCACGTCGAGGAACGCCAGGTTGCCCACTTTCTCTGAAGTGACTTGCAGACGACGCGCCATCTGTGCAGACAAACGCATCAGAATGTCCGGGTTTACCTGAATCAATTGGCGAAATTTTTTGTACGAAATTTCAGCCACTTCACAGGCGGTTTTCGCACGTACCCATGCGCTACGTTCCTGGCCCTCTTCAAACAGGCCCAGTTCGCCAATAAAATCACCCTGATTCAGATAGGAGAGGATCATTTCTTTACCCTCTTCGTCTTTGATCAGCACTGCCACAGAGCCTTTAACGATGTAGTACAGCGTTTCCGCTTTTTCACCCTGGTGAATAAGCGTGCTCTTGGATGGGTACTTATGAATGTGGCAATGAGACAAGAACCATTCGAGAGTCGGGTCTGTTTGCGGTTTGCCAAGCACCATGCGCGGTTATCCTCTGTTATAAGCTTTCTCCAGAGCCAGATAACGCCGCTGTCTCTGGATTGCCGAAATATGCTTCCCGCTACCTGGGAAGGGGCTATCAACTGTACTGCACGGTAATGTGACGTCCTTTGCATACATGCAGTACATCAATGTATTACTGTAGCATCCTGACTGTTTTAGCATAGCTTTCGCTTTGTGTCTCCTGGTGTCTCGCTTCAGCATGACCCAGGTCGCCTTCCGTTGCGCGATTTGGTTAGTACGCGTACTCTGTCAGGAAAATTGACGCAGTGGAGTAGCAAAAATGCAAGCGCGAGTGAAGTGGGTCGAAGGGTTAACTTTTCTGGGCGAATCCGCCTCTGGTCATCAGATTTTAATGGACGGCAACTCAGGCGATAAAGCACCAAGTCCGATGGAAATGGTGTTGATGGCGGCGGGTGGTTGCAGTGCCATCGATGTGGTTTCGATCCTGCAAAAAGGGCGTCAGGATGTGGTCGATTGTGAAGTAAAATTGACCTCTGAACGCCGCGAAGAGGCACCACGCCTGTTTACGCACATTAATCTGCATTTTATCGTCACCGGTCGCGACCTGAAAGACGCAGCGGTTGCGCGTGCGGTTGATCTCTCTGCCGAGAAATATTGTTCAGTGGCGTTGATGCTGGAAAAAGCGGTGAATATTACTCACTCGTATGAAGTGGTTGCCGCGTGACTTAACTATCCCGTTGTGAAGCCGGATAGTATTTTATCCGGCGTAATAGCAGAGTTACTCGATTTTCTTTCCTTCCATCAATCGTTGCACCAGCGGCAGCATAATTAATTCCATTGCCAGACCCATTTTGCCGCCCGGTACCACTAACGTATTGATGTGGGAAATGAATGAGCCTTGCAACATCGCCAGCAGCCAGGGGAAATCGATCCCTTCCAGATTACGAAAATGGATCACCACAAAGCTTTCATCGAGCGACGGGATACCTTTTGCCGCGAACGGGTTTGAAGTGTCGACGGTGGGAACGCGCTGGAAGTTAAGATGGGTGCGGGAAAACTGCGGTGTGATGTAGTTGATATAGTCTTCCATTGAACGCACTACTGAGTCCATCACTGCTTCTCGTGAGTGCCCGCGCTCGCTGGTGTCGCGGATCAGTTTTTGAATCCACTCAAGGTTAACGATAGGCACCACGCCGACCAGTAAGTCCACATGCTGCGCAACGTTATGCTGTGGCGTGACTACGCCGCCGTGTAAACCTTCATAAAACAGTACATCAGTGGGTTCCGGTAAAGGTTGCCAGGGGGTGAATGTCCCCGGTACCTGATTCCACGGTACGGCTTCGTCGTAGGTATGCAGATATTTGCGAGATTTCCCTTTGCCGCTCTGACCGTATTCAATGAAGGTTTGTTCCAGCAGGCCGAAGTCGTTAGCCTCGGGGCCGAAGTAGCTGATATGCCGCCCGGCGTCGCGCGCTTTGCGGATCGCCATGTCCATTTCCGGGCGGGTGTAACGGTGAAAACTGTCGCCTTCCACCTCAGCTGCATGCAGATTTAACTGCGCGAATATTTTACGAAACGCGAGGCTGGTGGTGGTGGTCCCCGCGCCGCTGGATCCTGTTACCGCAATGACCGGATGTTTGGCAGACATAGTAACTCCATGACTTAAAAGGGTGGAAGATCAGCCGTGAAACGCGTTGCGGGGCATGATATTGACCGTCTCATGCAGTTCTGACCACACCAGCACCACGTCGCCGCTTTTCAGCTGGCGCTTTACATCGTTGACCTTTTGCTCAAGCGAGCGTTCCTGTTCACCATAATCGGTGCCTTCGCGTAATACAAAGCTTTCAATCAGATTATCGAGCGTTTCGGGAGCCAGATCCTGCCAGGGAATAATCATGTTGCACCGTCCAGATAAGGGGTTAGCCAGTCAGGAATACGCGTCTCAAGCCACATTTTCGGGCGACGCAGCGTGCCGCCGATAAACCCGACGTGGCCGCCGAATTGGGTGAGCTGATACTCCACGTTGGCCGGCAGATGATCGGGCGCCGGAATCGAGTGATGATCCATAAACGGATCATCTTTGGCGTGGATAATCAGCGTAGGTTTCGTGATTTGGTTCAGTAAAGGCATGGCGCTGCACTGACGGTAATAGTCAATCGCATCGGCAAAGCCGTGAATTTTCGAGGTGATCAAATCATCAAACTCGCGCAGGCGCTTCACGCGTTTGAGCTGTTGCAGCGTCACAGGCAGCGTATCCGGATAGGCCTTCAGCTTGCGCGCGGCGTTGGCTTTCAGCAGGTTGAGCAGGTAGCGCTGGTACACTCGCGAAAACCCCTTTTCCATATGATAGCTGCACTGCTCCAGCATAAAGGGCGCAGAGACGATCACCGCCGCATCCAGCGGTACGGCGTCGCTCTCCTTCGCCAGCAGGCAGGCCAGCATATTGCCGCCCAGGGAATACCCCACCGCTGCCGTTGGCGCCTCGCCGAAATTGTCTCTTAGCCAGCGCAGGAACCAGGTACCGTCCTCGGTTTCACCCGAGTGATAAATACGTTTCTGACGATTAGGCTCGCCGCTGCATCCGCGAAAATGCATCACTACCCCAAGCCAGCCGCGGGCTTTCGCCGCCTCAATGAGACCGTGTGCGTAAGGGCTGTGCAGGCTGCCTTCCAGACCGTGAAACACCACCAGACGGGGTTTATGTCTGGCCCGATCCGGATCTTCGCTCCAGGCGAGATCCAAAAAATCGCCATCCGGCAAATCCAGCCGTTGCCAGTGCGGGGTGAACTGTACCTTGCGGCGGATCAGGCGCGGCAGCATGGTTTGCAGGTGAGGGTTAGCCACACCGCGCATGGGCACGAACTCTGCGCTCTCTTCGGCTGCAATGTCGAAGTCTGAGGGAATGATTTGGGTCATAAGGGCGATGCTGATTCTTGTCAGAAATTAACTATACCTTCCGAATTGTACCCCGTTTAGCCCGTTTTTCCGAAACATGAACTGATCCCGATCACAAATATTTACCTTGATTATTACTCTCAGGCTAATGATTTGGCTCTACGCTTAATTGATGCCTTTCTCACCAGAGCGCACACTTTACTCAACGTTAAGCAAATCAGAATGATGTGCTGAATCAGGAGGTTAATAATGTTATCTGGGCAAACACCCACACGGCAATGGAACACCCGACGCAGTGAGAAAGCGCGTCGTCTGGCGTCCGTACCGGTGCAGGGCAAGGTACTGCCAACCGGCGATCTTGTCGCCATGCTGGAAAAACTGATCGCACCAGGCGACAAAGTCGTTCTGGAAGGCAACAACCAGAAGCAGGCGGATTTCCTTTCCCGTTCACTGGCGGAAGTGAACCCGCAAATCGTGCACGATCTGCATATGATCATGCCGAGCGTGGGCCGCAGCGAACATCTGGACATCTTTGAGAAAGGCATCGCCCGCAAGCTGGACTTCTCCTTCTCCGGTACGCAAAGCCTGCGAATCTCCCAACTGCTGGAGGATGGTCAGCTCGAAATCGGGGCGATTCACACCTACATCGAACTCTACTCACGTTTATACGTCGACCTTTCGCCAAACGTGGCGCTGATTGCCGGTTTTAAAGCGGACCGCAAAGGCAACCTCTATACCGGGGCGAGTACCGAAGATACTCCGGCGCTGGTGGAAGCCGCCGCGTTCCACGACGGCATCGTCATCGCGCAGGTGAACGAGCTGGTGGACGACGAGTGCGACCTGCCGCGTGTGGATATTCCGGGCTCGTGGATTGATTTTGTGGTGGTTGCCGATAAGCCGTTCTTTATCGAACCGCTCTTCACCCGCGACCCGCGCCTGATCAAACAGGAACATATCCTGATGGCGATGATGGCGATTAAAGGCATCTACGCTGAACACCAGGTGCAGTCCCTGAACCACGGGATTGGCTTTAACACCGCAGCGATCGAGCTGCTGCTGCCAACCTACGGCGAACAGCTCGGACTCAAAGGCAAAATCTGTAAACACTGGACCCTGAACCCGCATCCAACGCTGATCCCGGCCATCGAAAGCGGCTGGGTGGAGAGCGTCCACTGCTTCGGCGGCGAGCTGGGAATGGAAGAGTACATCCGCGCCCGTCCTGACGTGTTCTTTACCGGTGCCGACGGCTCCATGCGCTCTAACCGCGCCTTCTGTCAGCTGGCAGGTCAGTACGCGGTCGATATGTTTATCGGCTCCACGCTACAGGTCGACGGTTACGCTAACTCCTCAACCGTGACTCGCGGCCGTCTTTCCGGCTTCGGCGGCGCGCCAAACATGGGCCACGATCCGCACGGTCGTCGCCACGCCACACCGGCCTGGCTGAACATGATCACCGAGCCTGACCCGATGCAGCGCGGTAAAAAGCTGGTTGTGCAGATGGTGGAAACCTTCCTGGCGGGCGTGAAGCCAACCTTCGTGGAAAAACTCGACGCCGTTGAGGTCGCGAAAGCCTCCGGTATGCCGCTGGCGCCGGTCATGATTTACGGCGATGACGTCACCCATGTGCTGACGGAAGAGGGGATTGCTTACCTCTACCGGGCGAAAGATCTTGAAGAGCGTCGCGCCATGGTCGCCGCCGTGGCGGGTATCACCGATATCGGTCTGGGCGTTGACGCCAAACGCGTGGCGGAACTGCGCCAGAGCGGCAAGGTTGTGTATCCGGAAGATATGGGCATTCGCCGCACCGATGCCACCCGTTCGCTGCTGGCGGCCGGTAGCGTCGCGGACCTGGTGGAATGGTCCGGCGGTCTTTACAACCCACCTGCGAAATTCCGGAGCTGGTAATGAAACTTCTGCCCCAGATCCAGGTTGAAGGCGGTGCCGAATGGCTGGCGCGAACCGCCACGCAGTGTCTGATTGACGAAGCACGTTTAAGCCCGAAGCCCGGTCTGGTGGACAGCCGGGGGAACGGCGCGCACCACGATTTATCGCTTGCGCTGATGGAGCGCTCCGCTCACAGCCTGACCCCCACGTTTCAGGCGCTGGCGCAGCAGAGCTGGCAGCGTCCGGCGGATATTGCCCTCAGGCAAACCGTTGGCCGCCTGGGTCGCGAAGGTGAACGGCAGATGATGGCCGCTACCGACGGCGTGAACACGCACCGTGGCGCGATCTGGGCGCTGGGATTGCTGGTGAGCGCGGTGGCGATGCTGGGCGGCGATGCCCGGGCGCAAACCGTCGCGAACACCGCCGCTCAGCTGGCGAAGCTGCCGGATGACGCGGCGCCGAAAGTGTTCAGCAAGGGGTTACGCGTTACGCACCGCTACCATGTGCCGGGCGCGCGTGAAGAGGCTCAGCAGGCGTTTCCGCACATCATGCAGCGCGCGCTGCCGCAGCTTCGCCTCAGCCGTCTCAACGGCAGCAGCGAAACGCAGGCCAGACTCGACGCGCTGATGGCGATCATGACCTCGCTCACCGACACCTGCGTGCTGTCGCGCGCCGGCATGGAGGGGCTGGACGCCATGCAGAACGGCGCCCGTGCGGTGCTGAACGCCGGAGGATGCGCAACCCTCGCCGGGCAGCAGGCGCTGGCGCGGTTAGACCGTCAGATGCTGGCGCTTAACGCCTCGCCGGGCGGAGCCGCAGACCTGCTTGCCGCCACGCTGTTTCTTGACCGCGCCGAAACGCCCTATTCAAAGCATTAAGAGGATGTTATGGAAAAAATCACATTGACCGTGCCCGCCAGCCGCGAAGTAAGCGGCAGGGCGCTGGCAGGGGTCGTCGGTTCCGGGGATATGGAGGTGCTTTTCACCGCCGAACCGGGCCAGACCTTAACCATTGATATCACCACCTCCGTCGACAACAGCCGCGGGCGCTGGGAGGCATTGTTCAACCGCCTGCAAACCGTCAGCAGCCTGCCCGCCGGTAAGCTGACCATCCACGACTTCGGCGCGACGCCGGGCGTGGCACGCATTCGTATCGAACAGGTTTTTGAAGGGGTGAACCATGCGTGATGACAGCAGCTTTATCGAATTAAAAGCGCGCCAGCGTGCGCAGGCGCTGCTCGACGACGGCAGCTACCGCGAACTGCTGGATCCGTTTGAAGGCATTATCTCTCCGTGGCTTGGGCCACAGGGGATTGTTCCTCAGGCCGATGACGGCATGGTGGTCGCGAAAGGGACCATCAACGGCCAGCCTGCGGTGGTGGTGGCGATTGAAGGCACCTTCCAGGGCGGCAGCATGGGCGAAGTGTCCGGCGCCAAAATGGCGGCAGCGCTGGAGCTGGCGGCGGAAGATAACCGCAACGGCATTCCGACTCAGGCGGTGCTGTGCCTCGAAACCGGCGGCGTACGTTTGCAGGAAGCCAACCTCGGCCTGGCGGCGATTGCCGATATCCACGCCGCGATCGTTGACCTGCGTCGCTATACCCCGGTCGTCGGGATTGTCGCCGGGACCGTGGGCTGCTTCGGTGGGATGTCTATCGCCGCGGCGCTGTGCAGCTACCTGATTGTGACCCGCGAAGCGCGGCTCGGCCTCAACGGTCCGCAGGTTATCGAGCAG
The DNA here is from genome assembly GCA_042434945.1 of Enterobacter hormaechei. GTDB lineage: Bacteria > Pseudomonadota > Gammaproteobacteria > Enterobacterales > Enterobacteriaceae > Escherichia > Escherichia hormaechei_A. Next base: position 3,811,100 of record CP170191.1, on the reverse strand, counting down.
GAAGCGGGCATTGAAGAGTATGACTCCCGCGACCGTCCGTTTATCTGGAGCATGACCGGCGGCGAAGTACGCTTTGAAAGCGGGCTGGTGGACGCGCTGGTGGGCGACGGCGTGAACGCGGTGAAAGCCGCGATGAACGAAGCCATCGCCAAAGGCGTACCGGCGAAACATCGCACCGATAACTACGACGATTACCTGAACCGTCTGACGAATTTCGACACCCGCAAACAGGCCGATGCCGAACAGATTAAAGCGCTTTTTGCCCGGGAGGTGAAATGATGACTAACTCAATTAGCCGTGGCGAACTCTGGCTGGAAACTCTGGCCCCGAACGCGAAACGTCTGGAGGGGTTATGCCCGTCCGTGAAGGCCGCAGACGGCGAGCTAAACGGTGAAACGGTGCGTTTTGTCGCCGTGGTGCCGGACGCCAACAACCACTTCCCGCGCGCGGCGCAGGGTGAAGTCGGCCTGCTGGAAGGATGGACGCTGGCAAAAGTGGTCAGCGAAACCGTCGCCGCCGACGCAGATAAAGCCGTGAAGCGCCCGATTGTGGCGGTAATCGACGTCCCAAGCCAGGCCTATGGCCGTCGCGAAGAGGCGTTTGGTATCCACCAGGCGCTGGCCGGCGCCGCTGCCGCCTACGCTAATGCGCGGCTGGCGGGTCATCCGGTGATTGGTCTTATCGTCGGTAAGGCCATGTCCGGCGCGTTTCTGGCGCACGGCTACCAGGCTAACCGTCTGATTGCCTTCAACGATAAAGGCGTGCTGATCCATGCCATGGGCAAAGAGTCTGCGGCGCGCATTACGCTGCGTACCGTTGAGGCGCTGGAAAAACTGGCTGCAACCATTCCGCCAATGGCGTATGACATCAGCAACTACGCCACGCTGGGGCTGCTTTCCGACCTGCTGGATATCAGCAATCCGGATGCCCCTACCGAAAGCGATCTGACGCGGGTGAAAACCACCCTGCAACAGGCCATCAGCGACGCTCGTCAGGACACCACGTTGAAAAACCGTCTGGGTGCTGACAACCGCCGCAGCTCGGCGCTCGTACGTGAACGTATGCGAGCCAGCTGGTAAGTAAAAAGAGACCTGCCAGATGCATCACCCCGTGGGCGCGCCCGTTGCGTCCACGCGGGAACCTGCATCCTGAAAATAATAAACATCGCGCCAGTGCTTAAACTTTTTTACTACAGGTGATTTATGACTTACGTAATTGTTCATGCTCTTGCACCGATTTTCGTCATCATGCTGCTGGGATTCTGGGCCGGTAAGGCAAAGATGGTCGATAACAAAAATGTTTCCCTGCTGAATATCTTCGTGATGGATTTTGCACTCCCGGCTGCGCTGTTCAGCGCCACCGTGCAAACCCCGTGGACCGGCATCGTGGCGCAGTCGCCGCTGATCCTGGTGCTCACCCTGGCGATGTGGATCACCTATGCGGTCATCTACTTCCTCGCGACGAAAGTGTTTAAAAAATCCCCGCAGGATGCGGCCGTGCTGACGCTTACCGTCGCCCTGCCAAACTACGCGGCGCTTGGCCTGCCGATTCTGGGCAGCGTGCTGGGCGAAGGCCCTTCAACCTCACTGTCCGTGGCGGTCTCCATCGCCTGTGGTTCAGTGTTGATGACCCCGTTCTGCCTGCTGATTCTGGAGCGTGAGAAAGCCCGCGCCGAAGGCAATAACTCGGGTTCAACGCTTTCCATGCTGCCGGTGCTGATGTGGCGTTCCATTAAAAAACCGATCGTGATGGGCCCGCTGCTGGGTGTGATCCTGTCCGCTATCGGCATCAAAATGCCGGAGCTGGTACTGGCGGCGATTAAACCGCTGGGACTGTCTGCGACCGCTGCGGCGCTGTTCCTGACCGGGGTGATCCTCTCCGCGCGTAAACTTCAGATCAACACCATGGTGATCACTTCCACTATCGCCAAGCTGCTGATCCAGCCAGCGATCGCCTGGGGTATCGTTTTAATCTTCGGTCTGCACGGCTCCGTGGCGATCACCGCCATCCTGATGATTGCGCTGTCCGCGGGCTTCTTTGGCGTGGTGTTCGGTAACCGCTTTGGCGTGCAGTCGCCGGATGCTGAAGCCGTGCTGCTGTTGAGCTCCGTACTGTGTATCCTGTCGCTGCCGCTGTTTATCTCGCTGACTTCAGGAATGTAATCATGACCACAACATTACGCCCACACGACCTCATCTGGCTTACCGCGCGCGACGCCCTGGAAGGGATTACCGAATCCTGGGTGGACGCGGCCTGGCATGCCGGACTACCGGTAGTGGTGCGGCGTGATGTTGATAATGAAGGCCGTATTCCCGTTGGCGTGCGCGGATTGCGCCGCGACCAGCGGGCGGGCGGATGGGTGAAGCCTGAGAACGTGTTGCGCGTGGTGTCGCCCGAAGATTTGAGCGTTGCCGCCGACCTGCTGCGTTCGCCGTTTATCACTCAGCCGCCGGTTCAGGTGGCGCTTCAGCTTGCGCAGCAGTCGTGGCCGTGGACGTGGGGGATAACCGGCAGTACGGGTTACGCGCTGGCGACCGGCATTCCGGTGATCCACGCCGACAGCGATCTCGATCTGCTCATCCGCGCCCCGCGTGCCGTTTCCCCTGAGGCGTTTACTGGCTGGCAGGCTCAGCTCAGCCGTGCGTTGTGCCGGGCGGATACGCAGGTGGACACGCCCGAGGGCGGATTCGCGCTGGCGGAATGGTTACGCGACGGCAAAACGCTGCTAAAAACGCAATGTGGACCGCGCCTGGTGGCGGATCCATGGCACAGGGAGGAGTAATGAAAATACTGTTTACCTTCCCGGGGCAGGGCACACAGCATGAAGGTATGCTGCAAAACCTGCCGGGAACGGAGCTGGAGCAGGCCCGTGCTGTGCTGGGGGCGGAAGTCGATACCCTGGACAGCGCATGCTCGTTAACCCACACCCGTGCGGTTCAGCTTTCGCTGTTGATTGCCGGCGTGGCGTGGGCGCGCGAGCTGGAACGTCGCGGCGTGTCGCCGGATATCGTCAGCGGGCTGTCCATTGGCGCTTATCCTGCGGCGGTTATCGCCGGCGCGCTGGACTTTACGGACGCGCTGAAGCTGGTGGCGTTGCGCGGCGATCTGATGGAGCAGGCGTATCCTCACGGCTACGGCCTGACGGCAATTATGGGGTTGACCCTGCCGCAGGTGGAAAACCTGATTCAGGGGACAGGAACCTATATTGCTAACCTGAACGCCGAAACGCAGATCGTGATTGCCGGAGCCGATGACGGCATGGCGCAGGTGGCGGAGCGCGCCCTGGCAAAAGGCGCGAGCAAGGCTAAGCGGCTGGCGGTGAGCGTACCGTCGCACTGTGAACTGCTGGCGGAACCGGCGCAGAAGCTGGTGGCAGCATTTAATTCGGTCACGCTTTCACGTCCGCGCTGTGCGTACCTGAGCGGCAGTACCGGACGCGTGCTCTGGCAGCCGGAGAAAATTGCCGACGATCTGGCGATGAATATGGCGCGAACCGTGCGCTGGCAGGAGGCGGTGATTTCCGCTAACGAGCGTGAAGCGCGGCTGGCGATTGAGATGCCGCCAGGGGGCATCCTGACCTGTCTGACGCGGCAGGCGGCGTGGGAAGGTGAATCCATTTCGCTGGAGCGCAGCGGGGTGGACGTGGCGGTGCATCTGGCGGGTCGGCTTCGTGCATGAGTTTTTAGCCCGGTGGCGCTACGCTTACCGGGCCTACAATTCGGGAGTAGGCCCGGTAAGGCGCAGCCGCCACCGGGCAATAACATCAGGCACTATCCTGCAAACTTCTGGCATACATCCGCCCTTCGGCGGCCAGCGCGCGCAGGCTCGGATCCTGCTCGCGGTTGCGGGCAAAGACAATCGCAATCAGCTGCTGCATCTGGTACGGCTGCGCCAGCTTCAGTAGCTGCACCGAATTTTCATACACTTTCTTCATCCTGCCCGGCATCAGCGTAAAGCCGACGCCCGCCTGCACCAGGCTGAGCATTGAGAAAATGTCGTTCACCCGGGTAACAATCTCTGGTTCAAACCCGGCGATATGGAACGCTTCCTGGAACCCGGCGTAGGTCGCAAAGCCTTCTGCAAGCGCGACAAATTTCTGATCTTTGTAATCGCGGAGATCCGCTGGCCCGTGGGTATTCAGCGTGGCAGAGGCCGGTGCGGCAAGGAAAATATCGTCATGGAACAGAGGAAGCACTTCGAGGCTGTTACGGTCGATATCGCTTTCGGAAATAGAGATTAAAATCGCATCCAGCGATCCCTCATCCAGCATATGGAGCAGGGTTTCGTTCGAGCCCATCGTCAGATCCATCTCCAGATCCGGACGGCGCAGCTTCATGCCCATTATCAGGCGCGGCACGGTTTCCAGCGTCAGCGAGTAGAGCGTGCCGACGCGCAACCGTCCCTGGCCGATACCGGCGATCTTGCGCGACTCTTCCAGCCCGCGCTCCATCACCTGCATCACCTCCTGACAATACTCCAGCAGCGTCCACGCGGAGGGGAGGGCAATCAGGTTACGCCCTTTGTGAGCAAAGAGCGGGCAGCGGACGTTCTCTTCGAGGGTATGCAGCGCGCGGTGCACGCTGACACCGCTCAGGCCGAGCGTTTCGGCGGTACGTGCGATATTGCCCTTCTCCATGAACGTCATGAAGATGCTGAGCTTACGGAATGTAATCTCGCTCGTGGTATCGAAGCCCATAACCCTCCCGGCGTGTTAGTCGGCTTGCAGCATCTGCTCAAGCTGCTCCTGGGCTTCCAGCCATGCCATTTCGCACTCTTCCAGGCCGGATTTGGCGCTGGCTTGCTGTTGCAGGCAGGCGGTCAACTCCGCTTTACGGCTCTGGTCATACAGTTCGCTGTCGCCGAGTTTCTCTTCCGCCTGCGCCAGTTGCGCGTTCAGCTTCTCCATCTCTTTTTCCAGACGGGCAATCTCTTTACGCAGTGGCTGGGTTTGCGCACGCAGCTCAGCTTCCCGACGCTTCTGATCTTTACGTGCCTGGGCGCTGTTCGCATTCTCTTTTGGCGCTTCGTCGGTCTGGTTTTCCTGCTTTTGTACGTCGCTCAACCACTGTTGATAATCTTCCAGATCGCCGTCGAACGGTTCGACTTTACGATCGTGAACCAGGTAGAGATCGTCAGTGGTGGAACGCAGCAAATGACGGTCGTGCGAAACGACAACCAGCGCGCCTTCAAACTCGATTAATGCTTCGGTGAGTGCCTGACGCATGTCGAGGTCAAGGTGGTTAGTCGGTTCGTCGAGCAGCAGCAGATTCGGCCGCTGCCAGACAATTAATGCCAGCACCAGGCGGGCTTTTTCCCCACCGGAGAAGCGGCGCGTTTCTTCGGTTACTTTATCGCCCTGGAAACCAAAGCCGCCGAGGTAGTCACGCAGTTTTTGTTCCAGCTCCTGCGGCGCTAAACGTGCCAGATGTTGAATAGGTGATTCGTCGGCGCGCAGGTATTCAAGTTGATGCTGGGCGAAGTAGCCGAGTTTGATCCCTTTCGCCAGACCAATTTCACCGCTGACTGGCGCAAGTTCACCGGCTAACAGTTTGATTAATGTCGATTTACCCGCGCCATTGCGGCCTAACAGACCAATACGCGAGCCGGGCACCAGGTTCAGTTTAATCGAGTCGAGAATAATGCGATCGCCATAGCCCGCGCTGACTTTTTCCATCTTCAGTAACGGATTTGGCAGGCTTTCCGGCGCGCGGAAGCTAAAGCGGAACGGGTTGTCGACGTGCGCGGGGGCAATTAGCTCCATACGCTCGAGCATCTTAATGCGGCTCTGGGCCTGCTTCGCTTTGGTGGCTTTGGCACGGAAACGGTCGATATAACTTTGCAGATGCGCTACGCGTTCCTGCTGGCTTTCGTACATCGCTTGTTGCTGCGCCAGACGGGTGGCGCGCTGTACTTCAAACGAACTGTAGTTGCCGGTGTACTCGAACATGCTTTGTTGTTCGATATGAATAATTTTATCGACGATCGGATCGAGGAAGTCGCGGTCGTGAGAGATCAGGATCAGCGTGCCCTGATAGCTCTTCAGCCATTTTTCCAGCCAGATAACGGCATCGAGATCGAGGTGGTTAGTCGGTTCGTCGAGCAGCAGCAAGTCTGAACGGCAAATCAGCGCCTGGGCAAGGTTAAGACGCATACGCCAGCCCCCGGAAAAATCACTTACCGGGCGCTCCAGTTGTTCATTGCTGAAACCGAGGCCGTGCAGCAGGCTGGCAGCACGGGAGCGAATACTCCATGCGTCAATAGCATCCAGCTTGCCATGAATGGTCGCAATGGCGTGCCCGTCGTTACGTTCGTTGGCGTCGTGTAGCTGCGCTTCTAGTTGACGATATTCACGGTCGCCGTCAATGACATATTCCAGCGCCGCTTGCGGTAACGCCGGCGTTTCCTGATTCACCCACGCCAGTTGCCAGCTTCCCGGAAAGGTGTAGCTGCCGCCGTCGGCGCTGATTTCATTTTTCAGCAATGCCAGCAGGGTAGATTTACCACAGCCGTTTTTACCCACCAGGCCGACTTTCTGCCCAGGGTTGATGGTGGCGGTGGCATTATCCAGCAGGACGCGCACGCCGCGACGAATTTGTAACGAGGAGAAAACAATCATAAGGTGCCGTATGTTCAGACTATGTTAACTTATCATTATGATAATGTAATGTATGGGCGAGCTGCCGCACCGGGCGCAATGGTAGCCCAAAACAGCGACTATACACAAAAACCATACCGGGAGGGGGATGATGTCTCAGCCAGCGAAAGTTTTGCTGCTGTATGCCCATCCGGAATCTCAGGACTCGGTGGCAAACCGGGTACTGCTTAAACCGGCCACGCAGCTCAGCAATGTTACCGTGCACGACCTTTACGCACACTATCCCGATTTTTTTATTGATATCCCCCGTGAGCAGGCATTACTGCGCGAGCACGAGGTGATTGTCTTTCAGCATCCTCTTTATACCTATAGCTGCCCGGCGCTACTGAAAGAGTGGCTGGACCGGGTATTAAGTCGTGGTTTTGCCAGCGGGCCGGGAGGAAACCAACTGGCGGGAAAGTACTGGCGTAGCGTGATTACCACCGGCGAGCCGGAAAGTGCTTACCGTTATGACGCGCTGAATCGCTACCCGATGAGCGATGTGCTGCGCCCCTTTGAACTGGCGGCGGGCATGTGCCGGATGCATTGGTTAAGTCCCATCATTATTTACTGGGCGAGACGGCAAAGCGCACAGGAGCTGGCGAGCCACGCCAGAGCCTACGGTGACTGGCTGGCAAATCCGCTGTCTCCAGGAGGCCGCTGATGGAAGGTTCCGATTTTTTACTCGCAGGAGTGCTGTTTCTCTTCGCGGCGGTGGCTGCGGTGCCGCTGGCATCGCGGCTGGGTATTGGCGCTGTGTTGGGATATTTGCTGGCAGGGATTGCAATTGGCCCGTGGGGGCTGGGGTTTATTAGCGACGTCGATGAGATCCTCCACTTTTCGGAACTCGGCGTGGTATTCCTGATGTTTATCATCGGCCTTGAGTTGAATCCCTCCAAACTTTGGCAACTGCGGCGTTCGATTTTTGGCGTAGGCGCGGCACAGGTGCTGTTAAGCGCGGCGTTGCTGACGGGATTATTGATGCTGACGGATTTCGCCTGGCAGGCGGCGGTGGTCGGTGGCATTGGCCTTGCGATGTCTTCAACTGCAATGGCGTTGCAATTGATGCGTGAGAAAGGGATGAATCGCAGCGAATCCGGCCAGCTCGGGTTTTCGGTTCTGCTGTTTCAGGATCTGGCAGTAATCCCAGCACTGGCGTTAGTGCCGTTGTTGGCGGGGTCGGCAGACGAACATTTCGACTGGATGAAGGTCGGCATGAAGGTGCTGGCGTTTGTCGGCATGCTGATTGGTGGGCGCTATTTACTGCGTCCGGTATTCCGCTTTATTGCAGCTTCTGGCGTGCGGGAAGTGTTCACCGCCGCGACGCTGCTGCTGGTGTTGGGTTCCGCATTGTTTATGGATGCGCTGGGGCTGTCGATGGCGCTCGGTACATTTATTGCGGGCGTGCTGCTGGCGGAAAGTGAATATCGCCATGAACTGGAAACGGCTATCGATCCCTTCAAAGGCTTGCTGCTCGGTTTGTTCTTTATCTCTGTCGGCATGTCACTCAACCTCGGGGTGCTTTATACCCATCTGTTGTGGGTAGTGATAAGCGTGGTTGTGCTGGTGGCGGTGAAAATTCTCGTGCTGTATCTGCTGGCGCGATTGTATGGCGTGCGTAGCTCAGAGCGGATGCAGTTTGCTGGCGTGTTGAGTCAGGGTGGTGAGTTTGCCTTTGTCCTCTTTTCTACCGCTTCTTCACAACGCTTATTCCAGGGCGACCAGATGGCGTTGTTGCTGGTGACGGTGACGCTTTCCATGATGACCACGCCGTTGCTGATGAAGCTGGTGGATAAATGGCTATCCCGCCAGTTTAACGGACCGGAAGAAGAAGACGAAAAACCGTGGGTCAACGATGATAAACCCCAGGTCATTGTCGTGGGCTTCGGGCGTTTTGGTCAGGTGATTGGTCGTTTGCTGATGGCAAATAAAATGCGCATTACCGTGCTGGAGCGGGATATCAGCGCCGTTAACCTGATGCGTAAATACGGCTACAAAGTTTATTACGGCGACGCCACGCAGGTCGATCTTTTACGTTCTGCGGGTGCAGAGGCCGCTGAGTCTATCGTCATTACCTGTAACGAGCCGGAAGACACCATGAAGCTGGTGGAAATATGCCAACAGCACTTTCCGCATTTGCATATTCTTGCGCGAGCGCGCGGACGTGTGGAAGCGCATGAGTTATTACAGGCAGGGGTGACGCAGTTTTCCCGTGAAACATTCTCCAGTGCGTTAGAGCTGGGGCGCAAGACGCTGGTCACGCTTGGCATGCATCCGCATCAGGCACAGCGAGCGCAACTGCATTTTCGCCGCCTGGATATGCGGATGCTGCGAGAGCTCATCCCAATGCATGCCGATACCGTACAAATTTCTCGCGCCAGGGAAGCCCGACGCGAACTGGAAGAGATTTTCCAGCGTGAAATGCAACAAGAACGACGCCAGCTGGACGGCTGGGATGAATTTGAGTAGAGGGTAAAGATGGCAATCCGAAAACGTTTTATTGCGGGCGCAAAATGCCCGGCCTGTCAGGCGCAGGATTCAATGGCGATGTGGCGCGAAAATAATATTGATATTGTTGAATGTGTTAAGTGCGGACATCAGATGCGAGAAGCAGACAAAGAAGCCCGCGATCACGTTCGCAAAGATGAGCAAGTGATCGGGATTTTTCATCCGGACTAGCGATATGCGCCGAGTTTTTTTAAGCTAGTGAGTACACGGCTGCAGAATTCCGCTACAATCTGCGCCACTATTCTTCCCATGCTCAGGAGATATCATGAAAGTAGCAAAAGACCTGGTGGTCAGCCTGGCCTATCAGGTACGTACAGAAGACGGTGTGTTGGTTGATGAGTCTCCGGTGAGTGCGCCGCTGGACTACCTGCATGGTCACGGTTCCCTGATCTCTGGCCTGGAAACGGCGCTGGAAGGTCATGAAGTTGGCGACAAATTTGATGTCGCTGTTGGCGCGAACGACGCTTACGGTCAGTACGACGAAAACCTGGTGCAACGTGTTCCTAAAGACGTATTTATGGGCGTTGATGAACTGCAGGTAGGTATGCGTTTCCTGGCTGAAACCGACCAGGGTCCGGTACCGGTTGAAATCACTGCGGTTGAAGACGATCACGTCGTGGTTGATGGTAACCACATGCTGGCCGGTCAGAACCTGAAATTCAACGTTGAAGTTGTGGCGATTCGCGAAGCGACTGAAGAAGAACTGGCTCATGGTCACGTTCACGGCGCGCACGATCACCACCACGATCACGACCACGACGGTTGCTGCGGCGGTCATGGCCACGATCACGGTCATGAACACGGTGGCGAAGGCTGCTGTGGCGGTAAAGGCAACGGCGGTTGCGGTTGCCACTAATACCGAAAAAGTGACAAAAAAGCGGGGAATCCCCGCTTTTTTTACGCCTCAATAATGTGGCGGTGGCGTTTCTTCAGCCTGCGACGCGATGTTCGACGGCTGGCTGGCTTTTAACTTCTCGGTCAGCAGACGCAGATGATCGCGCAGTTTCGCCATCTCCATTTCATGAGCGGTCACCGTGACGTTCAGTTCTTCAATGGTGATTTCCTGAAAAGCCAGTCGGCTCTCCAGCTCTGCCAGGCGTGCTTCCAATGATAAATCCTGCATGATTCACCTCTTTTGTCGAATGGTCGCCGCGGATTCTACTTAACTTTGCTGCCCGAGACAGCACTCATTTCGCGGTCATCGAAACTAATTTAAACAAAAAGAGTCTGAAAATAGATGATAATAGGGCGTGTCTGTATGTAGATTTGTTCGACAACGCTTTATAGTACCCTTCTGATAATAGTTAACCCTGGGGTGAGATGCCCCGATCCTGGAGATATGGATGAAATCACTGTTTAAAGTAACGCTGCTGGCGACCACAATGGCCGTTGCCCTGCATGCACCAATCACTTTTGCTGCTGAAGCTGCAAAACCTGCTACAGCTGCTGACAGCAAAGCAGCGTTCAAAAATGACGATCAGAAATCAGCTTATGCACTGGGTGCCTCGCTGGGTCGTTACATGGAAAACTCTCTAAAAGAACAAGAAAAACTGGGCATCAAACTGGATAAAGATCAGCTGATCGCTGGTGTTCAGGATGCATTTGCTGATAAGAGCAAACTCTCCGACCAAGAGATCGAACAGACTCTACAAGCATTCGAAGCTCGCGTGAAGTCTTCTGCTCAGGCGAAGATGGAAAAAGACGCGGCTGATAACGAAGCAAAAGGTAAAGAGTACCGCGAGAAATTTGCCAAAGAGAAAGGTGTGAAAACCTCTTCAACTGGTCTGGTTTATCAGGTAGTAGAAGCCGGTAAAGGCGAAGCACCGAAAGACAGCGATACTGTTGTAGTGAACTACAAAGGTACGCTGATCGACGGTAAAGAGTTCGACAACTCTTACACCCGTGGTGAACCGCTTTCTTTCCGTCTGGACGGTGTTATCCCGGGTTGGACAGAAGGTCTGAAGAACATCAAGAAAGGCGGTAAGATCAAACTGGTTATTCCACCAGAACTGGCTTACGGCAAAGCGGGTGTTCCGGGGATCCCACCGAATTCTACCCTGGTGTTTGACGTAGAGCTGCTGGATGTGAAACCAGCGCCGAAGGCTGATGCAAAGCCGGAAGCTGATGCGAAAGCCGCAGATTCTGCTAAAAAATAAGCATTAAGAACCGCCGCCTGACCAGGCGGCGGTTTTTTTATTACAGGCCGGATATAATTAGTGCTGGAAAGCGGAACCTCCGCTGTATTAATTTAGTTACCCGCATCATTAATGAGCCTGCCCTGAAAAGTTAACGACAGGCTCCTGAAAAGGAGTGTTTTTTTTCATGTCCAGGTCGCTTTTAACCAACGAAACCAGTGAGTTGGATTTACTGGATCAACGTCCTTTCGACCAGACCGATTTTGATATTCTGAAATCCTACGAAGCGGTGGTGGACGGGTTAGCGATGCTTATTGGCTCCCACTGTGAAATCGTTTTGCACTCTTTGCAGGATCTAAAATGTTCAGCCATTCGCATTGCTAACGGTGAACATACAGGCCGGAAGATTGGTTCGCCAATTACTGACCTGGCGCTACGTATGCTGCACGATATGACGGGAGCGGATAGCAGCGTTTCTAAATGCTACTTTACTCGCGCCAAAAGCGGCGTATTAATGAAGTCCCTGACTATCGCGATTCGTAACCGCGAACAGCGTGTAATTGGTCTGCTGTGCATCAATATGAATCTTGATGTTCCCTTCTCGCAGATTATGAGCACCTTTGTGCCGCCAGAAACCCCGGATGTCGGTTCAAGCGTCAACTTTGCCTCTTCTGTTGAAGATCTGGTTACCCAAACGCTGGAGTTCACCATCGAAGAAGTGAATGCCGATCGCAATGTTTCTAATAACGCCAAAAATCGTCAGATCGTGCTGAATCTCTACGAGAAAGGGATCTTCGATATTAAAGATGCGATCAACCAGGTTGCTGACCGCCTGAACATCTCCAAACACACTGTCTATCTCTACATCCGCCAGTTCAAGAGCGGTGATTTCCAGGGGCAAGATAAGTAATGCGTTTTGCCATCGTGGTGACCGGGCCAGCATACGGTACGCAACAGGCGAGTAGTGCTTTTCAGTTTGCGCAGGCGCTGATAGCAGATGGCCATGAGTTAAGCAGCGTCTTTTTCTATCGGGAAGGGGTCTATAACGCTAACCAATTGACCTCTCCGGCAAGTGACGAATTTGACCTCGTACGGGCCTGGCAACAATTAAACGAAACGCAGGGCGTCGACCTGCATATCTGCGTCGCGGCGGCGCTGCGTCGCGGCGTGACGGATGTGACCGAAGCCGAACGCCTTGGTCTGGCGGGGGCTAACCTGCAACCGGGCTTTTCGCTCAGCGGACTGGGTGCCCTGGCACAGGCGGCGTTGACCTGCGACAGAGTGGTGCAATTTTGATGAAGCGCGTAGCGTTTGTTTTTACTTCTGCGCCGCATGGCAGCGCTTCAGGCCGGGAAGGGCTGGATGCATTGCTCGCGACATCGGCTTTAACCGAAGATATCGGCGTCTTCTTTTTAGGCGATGGCGTATTCCAGCTTCTGGCAGGCCAACAACCGCAGGCCATTCTTGCGCGCGACTACATTGCGACCTTTAAAGTTCTGCCGCTCTATGACATTGAAACCTTCTATGTGTGCGCCGACTCGCTGGCCGCGCGTGGGTTAAACGAGAAAACACCGTTCGTGCTGGACGTGACGATCCTGACATCTGCTGCGCTGCGCGAACAACTCTCTCACTACAATACCGTTCTGACTTTCTGAGGCTGTCATGCTCCATACCCTGAGCCGTTCACCGTGGCAATGCGATATCGACACGTTACTGAGCATGCTGCGCGAAGGTGATGATCTGCTGCTGATTCAGGATGGCGTGCTTGCGGCGCTTGAAGGCAGCCGTTTTGTTGAAATCCTCGCTAATGCCCCCATAACAGTCTCTGCGCTGAAAGAGGATCTGGATGCGCGGGGTCTTTCTGGTCAAATTTCAGCCAAAATTGACGTGGTTGACTATACTGATTTCGTCAGACTTACGGTTAAGCACTCCAGCCAGATGGCCTGGTGATGGCGGGATCGTTGTATATTTCTTGACACCTTTTCGGCATCGCCCTAAAATTCGGCGTCCTCATATTGTGTGAGGACGTTTTATTACGTGTTTACGAAGCAAAAGCTAAAACCAGGAGCTATTTAATGGCAACAGTTAACCAGCTGGTACGCAAACCACGTGCTCGCAAAGTTGCGAAAAGCAACGTGCCTGCGCTGGAAGCATGCCCGCAAAAACGTGGCGTATGTACTCGTGTATATACTACCACTCCTAAAAAACCGAACTCCGCGCTGCGTAAAGTATGCCGTGTTCGTCTGACTAACGGTTTCGAAGTGACTTCCTACATCGGTGGTGAAGGTCACAACCTGCAGGAGCACTCCGTGATCCTGATCCGTGGCGGTCGTGTTAAAGACCTCCCGGGTGTTCGTTACCACACCGTACGTGGTGCGCTTGACTGCTCCGGCGTTAAAGACCGTAAGCAGGCTCGTTCCAAGTATGGCGTGAAGCGTCCTAAGGCTTAATGGTTCTCCGTTAAGTAAGGCCAAACGTTTTAACTTAAATGTCAAACTAAACTCGTAGAGTTTTGGACAATCCTGAATTAACAACGGAGTATTTCCATGCCACGTCGTCGCGTCATTGGTCAGCGTAAAATTCTGCCGGATCCGAAGTTCGGATCAGAACTGCTGGCTAAATTTGTAAATATCCTGATGGTAGATGGTAAAAAATCTACTGCTGAATCTATCGTATACAGCGCGCTGGAGACCCTGGCTCAGCGCTCTGGTAAATCTGAACTGGAAGCATTCGAAGTAGCTCTCGAAAACGTGCGCCCGACTGTAGAAGTTAAGTCTCGCCGCGTTGGTGGTTCTACTTATCAGGTACCAGTTGAAGTCCGTCCGGTTCGTCGTAATGCTCTGGCAATGCGTTGGATCGTTGAAGCTGCTCGTAAACGCGGTGATAAATCCATGGCTCTGCGCCTGGCGAACGAACTTTCTGATGCTGCAGAAAACAAAGGTACTGCAGTTAAGAAACGTGAAGACGTTCACCGTATGGCCGAAGCCAACAAGGCGTTCGCACACTACCGTTGGTAATCCCTTCGGAGTTTTAGTCACCAGGCGGGCGCTTCCAGTAAGCAGCCCGCTTTGGGCTACTTAAATTGAACGCCTAAAAGATAAACGAGGAAACAAATGGCTCGTACAACACCCATCGCACGCTACCGTAACATCGGTATCAGTGCGCACATCGACGCCGGTAAAACCACTACTACCGAACGTATTCTGTTCTACACCGGTGTAAACCATAAAATCGGTGAAGTTCATGACGGCGCTGCAACCATGGACTGGATGGAGCAGGAGCAGGAACGTGGTATTACCATCACTTCCGCTGCGACTACTGCATTCTGGTCTGGTATGGCTAAGCAGTATGAGCCGCATCGCATCAACATCATCGACACCCCGGGGCACGTTGACTTCACAATCGAAGTAGAACGTTCCATGCGTGTTCTCGATGGTGCGGTAATGGTTTACTGCGCAGTTGGTGGTGTTCAGCCGCAGTCTGAAACCGTATGGCGTCAGGCAAACAAATATAAAGTTCCGCGCATTGCGTTCGTTAACAAAATGGACCGCATGGGTGCGAACTTCCTGAAAGTTGTTAACCAGATCAAAACCCGTCTGGGCGCGAACCCGGTTCCGCTGCAGCTGGCGATTGGTGCTGAAGAACATTTCACCGGTGTTGTTGACCTGGTGAAAATGAAAGCTATCAACTGGAACGACGCTGACCAGGGCGTAACCTTCGAATACGAAGATATCCCGGCAGACATGGTTGAACTGGCTAACGAATGGCACCAGAACCTGATCGAATCCGCAGCTGAAGCTTCTGAAGAGCTGATGGAAAAATACCTGGGTGGTGAAGAACTGACTGAAGCAGAAATCAAAGGTGCTCTGCGTCAGCGCGTTCTGAACAACGAAATCATCCTGGTAACCTGTGGTTCTGCGTTCAAGAACAAAGGTGTTCAGGCGATGCTGGATGCGGTAATTGATTACCTGCCATCCCCGGTTGACGTACCTGCGATCAACGGTATCCTGGACGACGGTAAAGACACTCCGGCTGAACGTCACGCAAGTGATGACGAGCCGTTCTCTGCACTGGCGTTCAAAATCGCTACCGACCCGTTTGTTGGTAACCTGACCTTCTTCCGTGTTTACTCCGGTGTGGTTAACTCTGGTGATACCGTACTGAACTCCGTGAAAGCTGCACGTGAGCGTTTCGGTCGTATCGTTCAGATGCACGCTAACAAACGTGAAGAGATCAAAGAAGTTCGCGCGGGCGACATCGCTGCTGCTATCGGTCTGAAAGACGTAACCACTGGTGACACCCTGTGTGACCCGGATGCGCCGATCATTCTGGAACGTATGGAATTCCCTGAGCCGGTAATCTCCATCGCAGTTGAACCGAAAACCAAAGCTGACCAGGAAAAAATGGGTCTGGCTCTGGGCCGTCTGGCTAAAGAAGACCCGTCTTTCCGTGTATGGACTGACGAAGAATCTAACCAGACCATCATCGCGGGTATGGGCGAACTGCACCTCGACATCATCGTTGACCGTATGAAGCGTGAATTCAACGTTGAAGCGAACGTAGGTAAACCGCAGGTTGCTTACCGTGAAACTATCCGCCAGAAAGTTACCGATGTTGAAGGTAAACACGCGAAACAGTCTGGTGGTCGTGGTCAGTATGGTCATGTTGTTATCGACATGTACCCGCTGGAGCCGGGTTCAAACCCGAAAGGCTACGAGTTCATCAACGACATTAAAGGTGGTGTAATCCCTGGCGAATACATCCCGGCCGTTGATAAAGGTATCCAGGAACAGCTGAAAGCAGGTCCGCTGGCAGGCTACCCGGTAGTAGACATGGGTATTCGTCTGCACTTCGGTTCTTACCATGACGTTGACTCCTCTGAACTGGCGTTTAAACTGGCTGCTTCTATCGCCTTTAAAGAAGGCTTTAAGAAAGCGAAACCAGTTCTGCTTGAGCCGATCATGAAGGTTGAAGTAGAAACTCCGGAAGAGAACACCGGTGACGTTATCGGTGACTTGAGCCGTCGTCGTGGTATGCTCAAAGGTCAGGAATCTGAAGTTACTGGCGTTAAGATCCACGCTGAAGTACCGCTGTCTGAAATGTTCGGATACGCAACTCAGCTGCGTTCTCTGACCAAAGGTCGTGCATCATACACTATGGAATTCCTGAAGTATGATGAAGCGCCGAGTAACGTTGCTCAGGCCGTAATTGAAGCCCGTGGTAAATAAGCCTAAGGGTTAATACCAAAGTCCCGTGCTCTCTCCTGAAGGGGAGAGCACTATAGTAAGGAATATAGCCGTGTCTAAAGAAAAATTTGAACGTACAAAACCGCACGTTAACGTTGGTACTATCGGCCACGTTGACCACGGTAAAACTACTCTGACCGCTGCAATCACCACCGTACTGGCTAAAACCTACGGCGGTGCTGCTCGTGCATTCGACCAGATCGATAACGCGCCGGAAGAAAAAGCTCGTGGTATCACCATCAACACTTCTCACGTTGAATACGACACCCCGACCCGTCACTACGCACACGTAGACTGCCCGGGGCACGCCGACTATGTTAAAAACATGATCACCGGTGCTGCTCAGATGGACGGCGCGATCCTGGTAGTTGCTGCGACTGACGGCCCGATGCCGCAGACTCGTGAGCACATCCTGCTGGGTCGTCAGGTAGGCGTTCCGTACATCATCGTGTTCCTGAACAAATGCGACATGGTTGATGACGAAGAGCTGCTGGAACTGGTTGAAATGGAAGTTCGTGAACTTCTGTCTCAGTACGACTTCCCGGGCGACGACACTCCGATCGTTCGTGGTTCTGCTCTGAAAGCGCTGGAAGGCGACGCAGAGTGGGAAGCGAAAATCCTGGAACTGGCTGGCTTCCTGGATTCTTATATTCCGGAACCAGAGCGTGCGATTGACAAGCCGTTCCTGCTGCCGATCGAAGACGTATTCTCCATCTCCGGTCGTGGTACCGTTGTTACCGGTCGTGTAGAACGCGGTATCATCAAAGTTGGTGAAGAAGTTGAAATCGTTGGTATCAAAGAGACTCAGAAGTCTACCTGTACTGGCGTTGAAATGTTCCGCAAACTGCTGGACGAAGGCCGTGCTGGTGAGAACGTAGGTGTTCTGCTGCGTGGTATCAAACGTGAAGAAATCGAACGTGGTCAGGTACTGGCTAAGCCGGGCACCATCAAGCCGCACACCAAGTTCGAATCTGAAGTGTACATTCTGTCCAAAGATGAAGGCGGCCGTCATACTCCGTTCTTCAAAGGCTACCGTCCGCAGTTCTACTTCCGTACTACTGACGTGACTGGTACCATCGAACTGCCGGAAGGCGTAGAGATGGTAATGCCGGGCGACAACATCAAAATGGTTGTTACCCTGATCCACCCGATCGCGATGGACGACGGTCTGCGTTTCGCAATCCGTGAAGGCGGCCGTACCGTTGGCGCGGGCGTTGTTGCTAAAGTTCTGGGCTAATTAATTATCCCTGAAATAAAAAGGACGCTCCGGCGTCCTTTTTTGTTTTCTGCCGTTGGGGCATTGTCATAAAAATTCGCATTTTTTGCTTTCTCCCGCCACGTATTCCGACGCCCGCGCTATTGTAATCATAACCATTCTCACTTACACTTTGCGCATATTTTGAACGGGAGTCTTTATGTACGTTTGTTTATGTAATGGTGTAAGCGACAAAAAAATTCGTCAGGCCGTTCGCCAGTTTCAACCACAATCTTTCCAGCAGCTTCGCAAGTTTGTTCCGGTGGGAAATCAATGCGGTAAATGCGTTCGCGCAGCGCGTGAGATCATGCAGGACGAACTGATGCAGATCCCGGAATTCAAAGAGATCGCGTAAGCCTCTATCTTTTTTTTGACATCCCCGTAGCCCGATCTACGCTTCAATGAGTGGAAGCGGAGGGACTATATAATGAAAGGTGATGTTAAAATCATAAGTTATCTCAATAAATTATTGGGAAATGAGCTTGTCGCAATCAATCAGTATTTTCTCCATGCAAGAATGTTTAAAAACTGGGGACTGACTCGCCTCAACGATGTTGAATACCATGAGTCCATTGATGAAATGAAACACGCCGATAAATACATTGAGCGTATTTTATTCCTCGAAGGCATTCCTAACCTACAGGATCTCGGAAAACTGGGCATCGGAGAAGATGTCGAAGAGATGCTGCGTTCTGATCTCCGGCTGGAGCTGGAGGGTGCAAAAGATCTGCGTGAAGCCATTGCCTATGCGGACAGCGTACATGACTACGTCAGCCGCGATATGATGATCCAGATCCTGGCCGATGAAGAAGGGCACATCGACTGGCTTGAGACCGAACTGGATCTCATTAGCAAAATTGGCCTACAGAACTACCTTCAGTCTCAGATCAAAGTGGAAAGTTAATCAGGCTTTCCCAGCCAACGCATAAACCCGCTGCCGCCAGAAATGGCCCAAAAGGCAGTGGGTTTTTTAATGCCTGCTTATCAGGGGTAAACAACGAGAAAGCAACCAGATACAGCAGAGCCATTAACGCGGCCACTAATGCCAGTATTGGTAGTACACACCAGCCATGCCATGCCCCCAGCGCCGCCAGATATTTTATGTCGCCATATCCCATCCCTTCACGTCGGCAGATGAGCCGGTATCCCCAATAGATAATGGCGAATCCGGCATATCCTGTCATCGCACCCACTACCGCGCTCGGCAAAAAATCAGGATGGAGACAAAGCTGGTAGAGCAGGCCCGTCCACAGCAGCGGGCAAAGAAATTTATCGGGAAGAAGCCCCGTGCGGATATCGGTGCGAACAAGCAAGGCCGATAACGCAAAATAGATCAACAGAAAGGGGAGGGACAGTAGCATAGCGAGAGCCTCAAAATGGTTTGAGCGCATACTCGTAATAATCTGCATGCCCGGCAATGTGTAAAAACAGCAATTGAGTAGCGGCTTCATACAAAGAGTTGAGAAGGGATACTTTGCATAAAAAATTGCGCGGCCTTACGTATAGTACGTCTTTGGCGCTTAATTTCTAAACGGCACTTGCGTCTTTCTCTGATTTATGTATAATGCGCGGGCTTGTCGTAGTTGACAGCAGGTTCAATCTGAACCTCAGTTAGCCGAATTTGGCTACCTAACAATGCTCCCAATCGGGGAGCTACGTAAGAACGGTTACACTCTCCCATCAATCGTAATGGGTCTGAGGAGTAATCATTTTCGTTTATAAAATAATTGGAGCTCTGGTCTCATGCAGAACCAAAGAATCCGTATCCGCCTGAAAGCGTTTGATCATCGTCTGATCGATCAAGCAACCGCGGAAATCGTCGAGACTGCCAAGCGCACTGGTGCGCAGGTCCGTGGTCCGATCCCGCTGCCGACACGCAAAGAGCGCTTCACTGTTCTGATCTCCCCGCACGTCAACAAAGACGCGCGCGATCAGTACGAAATCCGTACTCACTTGCGTCTGGTTGACATCGTTGAGCCAACCGAGAAAACCGTTGATGCTCTGATGCGTCTGGATCTGGCTGCCGGTGTAGACGTGCAGATCAGCCTGGGTTAATCAGGTCATTGAGCGATTGAGAGGTTGAAACAATGATTGGTTTAGTCGGTAAAAAAGTGGGTATGACCCGTATCTTCACAGAAGACGGCGTTTCTATCCCAGTAACCGTAATCGAAGTTGAAGCAAACCGCGTTACTCAGGTTAAAGACCTGGCTAACGATGGCTACCGTGCTATTCAGGTGACCACCGGTGCTAAAAAAGCTAACCGTGTGACCAAGCCTGAAGCTGGCCACTTCGCTAAAGCTGGCGTAGAAGCTGGCCGTGGTCTGTGGGAATTCCGCCTGGCTGAAGGCGAAGAGTTCACTGTAGGTCAGAGCATTAGCGTTGAACTGTTTGCTGACGTTAAAAAAGTTGACGTAACTGGCACCTCTAAAGGTAAAGGTTTCGCAGGTACCGTTAAGCGCTGGAACTTCCGTACCCAGGACGCTACTCACGGTAACTCCTTGTCTCACCGCGTTCCGGGTTCTATCGGTCAGAACCAGACTCCGGGCAAAGTGTTCAAAGGCAAGAAAATGGCAGGTCAGATGGGTAACGAACGTGTAACCGTTCAGAGCCTTGACGTAGTACGCGTTGACGCTGAGCGCAACCTGCTGCTGGTTAAAGGTGCTGTCCCGGGTGCAACCGGTAGCGACCTGATCGTTAAACCAGCTGTGAAGGCGTAAGGAGATAGCAATGGAATTAGTATTGAAAGACGCGCAGAGCGCGCTGACTGTTTCCGAAACTACCTTCGGTCGTGATTTCAACGAAGCGCTGGTTCACCAGGTTGTTGTTGCTTATGCAGCTGGTGCTCGTCAGGGTACTCGTGCTCAGAAGACTCGTGCTGAAGTAACTGGTTCCGGTAAAAAACCGTGGCGCCAGAAAGGCACCGGCCGTGCGCGTTCTGGTTCTATCAAGAGCCCGATCTGGCGTTCTGGTGGCGTGACCTTTGCTGCTCGTCCGCAGGACCACAGTCAAAAAGTTAACAAGAAGATGTACCGCGGCGCGCTGAAAAGCATCCTGTCCGAACTGGTACGTCAGGATCGTCTGATCGTTGTCGAGAAGTTCTCTGTAGAAGCGCCGAAAACTAAGCTGCTGGCACAGAAACTGAAAGACATGGCTCTGGAAGATGTGCTGATCATCACCGGTGAGCTGGACGAAAACCTGTTCCTGGCTGCGCGCAACCTGCACAAGGTTGACGTACGCGATGCAACTGGTATCGACCCGGTTAGCCTGATCGCCTTCGACAAAGTCGTAATGACTGCTGATGCTGTTAAGCAAGTTGAGGAGATGCTGGCATGATTCGTGAAGAACGTCTGCTGAAGGTGCTGCGTGCACCGCACGTTTCTGAAAAAGCGTCTACTGCGATGGAAAAATCCAACACCATCGTACTCAAAGTTGCTAAAGACGCGACCAAAGCAGAAATCAAAGCTGCTGTGCAGAAACTGTTTGAAGTCGAAGTCGAAGTCGTTAACACCCTGGTAGTTAAAGGGAAAGTTAAACGTCACGGACAGCGTATCGGTCGTCGTAGCGACTGGAAAAAAGCTTACGTCACCCTGAAAGAAGGCCAGAATCTGGACTTCGTTGGCGGCGCTGAGTAAGTCGGAGGAGTAATACAATGGCAGTTGTTAAATGTAAACCGACATCTCCGGGTCGTCGCCACGTAGTTAAAGTGGTTAACCCTGAGCTGCACAAGGGCAAACCTTTTGCTCCGTTGCTGGAAAAAAACAGCAAATCCGGTGGTCGTAACAACAATGGCCGTATCACCACTCGTCATATCGGTGGTGGCCACAAGCAGGCTTACCGTATTGTTGACTTCAAACGCAACAAAGACGGTATCCCGGCAGTTGTTGAACGTCTTGAGTACGATCCGAACCGTTCCGCGAACATCGCGCTGGTTCTGTACAAAGACGGTGAACGCCGTTACATCCTGGCCCCTAAAGGCCTGAAAGCTGGCGACCAGATTCAGTCTGGCGTTGATGCTGCAATCAAACCAGGTAACACCCTGCCGATGCGCAACATCCCGGTTGGTTCTACTGTTCATAACGTAGAAATGAAACCAGGTAAAGGCGGTCAGCTGGCACGTTCCGCTGGTACTTACGTTCAGATCGTTGCTCGTGATGGTGCTTATGTCACCCTGCGTCTGCGTTCTGGTGAAATGCGTAAAGTAGAAGCAGACTGCCGTGCAACTCTGGGCGAAGTTGGCAATGCTGAGCATATGCTGCGCGTTCTGGGTAAAGCAGGTGCTGCACGCTGGCGTGGTGTTCGTCCGACCGTTCGCGGTACCGCGATGAACCCGGTAGACCACCCACATGGTGGTGGTGAAGGTCGTAACTTTGGTAAGCACCCGGTAACTCCGTGGGGCGTTCAGACCAAAGGTAAGAAGACCCGCAGCAACAAGCGTACTGATAAATTCATCGTACGTCGCCGTAGCAAATAATTTTAGAGGATAAGCCATGCCACGTTCTCTCAAGAAAGGTCCTTTTATTGACCTGCACTTGCTGAAGAAGGTAGAGAAAGCGGTGGAAAGCGGAGACAAGAAGCCCCTGCGCACTTGGTCCCGTCGTTCAACGATCTTTCCTAACATGATCGGTTTGACCATCGCTGTCCATAATGGTCGTCAGCACGTTCCGGTATTTGTAACCGACGAAATGGTCGGTCACAAACTGGGTGAATTCGCACCGACTCGTACTTATCGCGGCCACGCTGCTGATAAAAAAGCGAAGAAGAAATAAGGTAGGAGGAAGAGATGGAAACTATCGCTAAACATCGCCATGCTCGTTCTTCTGCTCAGAAGGTTCGCCTTGTTGCTGACCTGATTCGCGGTAAGAAAGTGTCGCAGGCTCTGGATATTTTGACCTACACCAACAAGAAAGCGGCTGTACTGGTCAAGAAAGTTCTGGAATCTGCCATTGCTAACGCTGAACACAACGATGGCGCTGACATTGACGATCTGAAAGTTACGAAAATTTTCGTAGACGAAGGCCCGAGCATGAAGCGCATTATGCCGCGTGCAAAAGGTCGTGCAGATCGCATCCTGAAGCGCACCAGCCACATCACTGTGGTTGTGTCCGATCGCTGAGACTCTGGAGACTAGCAATGGGTCAGAAAGTACATCCTAATGGTATTCGCCTGGGTATTGTAAAACCATGGAACTCTACCTGGTTTGCGAACACCAAAGAATTCGCTGACAACCTGGACAGCGATTTTAAAGTACGTCAGTACCTGACTAAGGAACTGGCTAAAGCGTCCGTATCTCGTATCGTTATCGAGCGTCCGGCTAAGAGCATCCGTGTAACCATTCACACTGCTCGCCCGGGTATCGTTATCGGTAAAAAAGGTGAAGACGTAGAAAAACTGCGTAAGGTCGTAGCGGACATCGCTGGCGTTCCTGCACAGATCAACATCGCCGAAGTTCGTAAGCCTGAACTGGACGCAAAACTGGTTGCTGACAGCATCACTTCTCAGCTGGAACGTCGCGTTATGTTCCGTCGTGCTATGAAGCGTGCTGTACAGAACGCAATGCGTCTGGGCGCTAAAGGTATTAAAGTTGAAGTTAGCGGCCGTCTGGGCGGCGCGGAAATCGCACGTACCGAATGGTACCGCGAAGGTCGCGTACCGCTGCACACTCTGCGTGCTGACATCGACTACAACACCTCTGAAGCGCACACCACTTACGGTGTAATCGGCGTTAAAGTGTGGATCTTCAAAGGCGAGATCCTGGGTGGTATGGCTGCTGTTGAACAACCGGAAAAACCGGCTGCTCAGCCTAAAAAGCAGCAGCGTAAAGGCCGTAAATAAGGAGCGTCGCTGATGTTACAACCAAAGCGTACAAAATTCCGTAAAATGCACAAAGGCCGTAACCGCGGTCTGGCGCAGGGTACGGATGTTAGCTTCGGCAGCTTCGGTCTGAAAGCTGTTGGCCGTGGTCGTCTGACTGCCCGTCAGATCGAAGCAGCACGTCGTGCTATGACCCGTGCAGTTAAGCGTCAAGGTAAGATCTGGATCCGTGTGTTCCCGGACAAACCGATCACTGAAAAGCCGCTGGCAGTGCGTATGGGTAAAGGTAAAGGTAACGTGGAGTATTGGGTTGCCTTGATTCAGCCGGGTAAAGTCCTGTATGAAATGGACGGTGTTCCGGAAGAGCTGGCCCGTGAAGCATTCAAGCTGGCAGCAGCGAAACTGCCGATTAAAACCACCTTTGTAACTAAGACGGTGATGTAATGAAAGCAAAAGAGCTGCGTGAGAAGAGCGTTGAAGAGCTGAACACCGAGCTGCTGAACCTGCTGCGTGAGCAGTTCAACCTGCGTATGCAGGCTGCAAGTGGCCAGCTGCAACAGTCTCACCTGTTGAAGCAAGTGCGTCGCGATGTCGCACGCGTTAAGACTTTACTGAACGAGAAGGCGGGTGCGTAATGACCGATAAAATCCGTACTCTGCAAGGTCGCGTTGTTAGCGACAAAATGGAGAAATCCATTGTTGTTGCTATCGAACGTTTTGTGAAACACCCGATCTACGGTAAATTCATCAAGCGTACGACCAAACTGCACGTACATGACGAGAACAACGAATGCGGTATCGGTGACGTGGTTGAAATCCGCGAATGCCGTCCGCTGTCCAAGACTAAATCCTGGACGCTGGTTCGCGTTGTAGAGAAAGCGGTTCTGTAATACAGTACACTCTCTCAATACGAATAAACGGCTCAGAAATGAGCCGTTTATTTTTTCTACCCATATCCTTGAAGCGGTGTTATAATGCCGCGCCCTCGATATGGGGATTTTTAACGACCTGATTTTCGGGTCTCAGTAGTAGTTGACATTAGCGGAGCACTAAAATGATCCAAGAACAGACTATGCTGAACGTCGCCGACAACTCCGGTGCACGTCGCGTAATGTGTATCAAGGTTCTGGGTGGCTCGCACCGTCGCTACGCAGGCGTAGGCGACATCATCAAGATCACCATCAAAGAAGCAATTCCGCGTGGTAAGGTCAAAAAAGGTGATGTGCTGAAGGCGGTAGTGGTGCGCACCAAGAAGGGTGTTCGTCGCCCGGACGGTTCTGTCATTCGCTTCGATGGTAATGCTTGTGTTCTTCTGAACAACAACAGCGAGCAGCCTATCGGTACGCGTATTTTTGGGCCGGTAACTCGTGAGCTTCGTAGTGAGAAGTTCATGAAAATTATCTCTCTGGCACCAGAAGTACTCTAAGGAGCGAATCATGGCAGCGAAAATCCGTCGTGATGACGAAGTTATCGTGTTAACCGGTAAAGATAAAGGTAAACGCGGTAAAGTTAAGAATGTCCTGTCTTCCGGCAAGGTCATTGTTGAAGGTATCAACCTGGTTAAGAAACATCAGAAGCCGGTTCCGGCCCTGAACCAACCGGGTGGCATCGTTGAAAAAGAAGCCGCTATTCAGGTTTCCAACGTAGCAATCTTCAATGCGGCAACCGGCAAGGCTGACCGTGTAGGCTTTAGATTCGAAGACGGTAAAAAAGTCCGTTTCTTCAAGTCTAACAGCGAAACTATCAAGTAATTTGGAGTAGTACGATGGCGAAACTGCATGATTACTACAAAGACGAAGTAGTTAAAAAACTCATGACTGAGTTTAACTACAATTCTGTCATGCAAGTCCCTCGGGTCGAGAAGATCACCCTGAACATGGGTGTTGGTGAAGCGATCGCTGACAAAAAACTGCTGGATAACGCAGCAGCAGACCTGGCAGCAATCTCCGGTCAAAAACCGCTGATCACCAAAGCACGCAAATCTGTTGCAGGCTTCAAAATCCGTCAGGGCTATCCGATCGGCTGTAAAGTAACTCTGCGTGGCGAACGCATGTGGGAGTTCTTTGAGCGCCTGATCACTATTGCTGTACCTCGTATCCGTGACTTCCGTGGCCTGTCCGCTAAGTCTTTCGACGGTCGTGGTAACTACAGCATGGGTGTCCGTGAGCAGATCATCTTCCCAGAAATCGACTACGATAAAGTCGACCGCGTTCGTGGTTTGGATATTACCATTACCACTACTGCGAAATCTGACGAAGAAGGCCGCGCTCTGCTGGCTGCCTTTGACTTCCCGTTCCGCAAGTAAGGTAGGGTTACTAAATGGCTAAGCAATCAATGAAAGCACGCGAAGTAAAACGCGTAGCTTTAGCTGATAAATACTTCGCGAAACGCGCTGAACTGAAAGCGATCATCTCTGATGTGAACGCTTCCGACGAAGATCGTTGGAACGCTGTTCTCAAGCTGCAGACTCTGCCGCGTGATTCCAGCCCGTCTCGTCAGCGTAACCGCTGCCGTCAAACAGGTCGTCCGCATGGTTTCCTGCGGAAGTTCGGGTTGAGCCGTATTAAGGTCCGTGAAGCCGCTATGCGCGGTGAAATCCCGGGTCTGAAAAAGGCTAGCTGGTAATTGTCACCAATTGAATCACGGGAGTAAAGACAGATGAGCATGCAAGATCCGATCGCGGATATGCTGACCCGTATCCGTAACGGTCAGGCCGCGAACAAAGCTGCGGTCACCATGCCTTCCTCCAAGCTGAAAGTGGCAATCGCCAACGTGCTGAAGGAAGAAGGTTTTATTGAAGATTTTAAAGTTGAAGGCGACACCAAGCCTGAACTGGAACTTACTCTGAAGTATTTCCAGGGCAAAGCTGTTGTAGAAAGCATTCAGCGTGTCAGCCGCCCAGGTCTGCGCATCTATAAACGTAAAGATGAGCTGCCGAAAGTTATGGCGGGTCTGGGTATCGCAGTTGTTTCTACCTCTAAAGGTGTTATGACTGATCGTGCAGCGCGCCAGGCTGGTCTTGGTGGCGAAATTATCTGCTACGTAGCCTAATCGGAGGAAAAAATGTCTCGTGTTGCTAAAGCACCGGTCGTTGTTCCTGCCGGCGTTGACGTAAAAATCAACGGTCAGGTTATTACGATCAAAGGTAAAAACGGCGAGCTGACTCGTACTCTCAACGATGCTGTTGAAGTTAAACATGCAGATAATACCCTGACCTTCGGTCCGCGTGATGGTTACGCAGACGGTTGGGCACAGGCTGGTACCGCGCGTGCCCTGCTGAACTCAATGGTTATCGGTGTTACCGAAGGCTTCACTAAGAAGCTGCAGCTGGTTGGTGTAGGTTACCGTGCAGCGGTTAAAGGCAATGTGATTAACCTGTCTCTGGGTTTCTCTCATCCTGTTGACCATCAGCTGCCTGCGGGTATCACTGCTGAATGTCCGACTCAGACTGAAATCGTGCTGAAAGGCGCTGATAAGCAGGTGATCGGCCAGGTTGCAGCGGATCTGCGCGCCTACCGTCGTCCTGAGCCTTATAAAGGCAAGGGTGTTCGTTACGCCGACGAAGTCGTGCGTACCAAAGAGGCTAAGAAGAAGTAAGGTAACACTATGGATAAGAAATCTGCTCGTATCCGTCGTGCGACCCGCGCACGCCGCAAGCTCCAGGAGCTGGGCGCAACTCGCCTGGTGGTACATCGTACCCCGCGTCACATTTACGCACAGGTAATTGCACCGAACGGTTCTGAAGTTCTGGTAGCTGCTTCTACTGTAGAAAAAGCTATCGCTGAACAACTGAAGTACACCGGTAACAAAGACGCGGCTGCAGCTGTGGGTAAAGCTGTCGCTGAACGCGCTCTGGAAAAAGGCATCAAAGATGTATCCTTTGACCGTTCCGGGTTCCAATATCATGGTCGTGTCCAGGCACTGGCAGATGCTGCCCGTGAAGCTGGCCTTCAGTTCTAAGGTAGAGGTGTAAGATGGCTCACATCGAAAAACAAGCTGGCGAACTGCAGGAAAAGCTGATCGCGGTAAACCGCGTATCTAAAACCGTTAAAGGTGGTCGTATTTTCTCCTTCACAGCTCTGACTGTAGTTGGCGATGGTAACGGTCGCGTTGGTTTTGGTTACGGTAAAGCGCGTGAAGTTCCAGCAGCGATCCAGAAAGCGATGGAAAAAGCCCGTCGCAATATGATTAACGTCGCGCTGAATAACGGCACTCTGCAACACCCTGTTAAAGGTGTTCACACGGGTTCTCGCGTATTCATGCAGCCGGCTTCCGAAGGTACCGGTATCATCGCCGGTGGTGCAATGCGCGCCGTTCTGGAAGTCGCTGGGGTTCATAACGTTCTGGCTAAAGCCTATGGTTCCACCAACCCGATCAACGTGGTTCGTGCAACTATTGATGGCCTGGAAAATATGAATTCTCCAGAAATGGTCGCTGCCAAGCGTGGTAAATCCGTTGAAGAAATTCTGGGGAAATAAACCATGGCAAAGACTATTAAAATTACTCAAACCCGCAGTGCAATCGGTCGTCTGCCGAAACACAAGGCAACGCTGCTTGGCCTGGGTCTGCGTCGTATTGGTCACACCGTAGAGCGCGAGGATACTCCTGCTATTCGCGGTATGATCAACGCGGTTTCCTTCATGGTTAAAGTTGAGGAGTAAGAGATGCGTTTAAATACTCTGTCTCCGGCCGAAGGCTCCAAAAAGGCGGGTAAACGCCTGGGTCGTGGTATCGGTTCTGGCCTCGGTAAAACCGGTGGTCGTGGTCACAAAGGTCAGAAGTCTCGTTCTGGCGGTGGCGTACGTCGCGGTTTCGAGGGTGGTCAGATGCCTCTGTACCGTCGTCTGCCGAAATTCGGCTTCACTTCTCGTAAAGCAGCGATTACAGCCGAAATTCGTCTGTCTGACCTGGCTAAAGTAGAAGGCGGTGTAGTAGACCTGAACACGCTGAAAGCGGCTAACATTATCGGTATCCAGATCGAGTTCGCGAAAGTGATCCTGGCTGGCGAAGTAACGACTCCGGTAACTGTTCGTGGCCTGCGTGTTACTAAAGGCGCTCGTGCTGCTATCGAAGCTGCTGGCGGTAAAATCGAGGAATAAGTAGCAGATGGCTAAACAACCGGGATTAGATTTTCAAAGTGCCAAAGGTGGCTTAGGCGAGCTGAAACGCAGACTGCTGTTTGTTATCGGTGCGCTGATTGTGTTCCGTATTGGCTCTTTTATTCCGATCCCTGGTATTGATGCCGCTGTACTTGCCAAACTGCTTGAGCAACAGCGAGGCACCATCATTGAGATGTTTAACATGTTCTCTGGTGGTGCTCTCAGCCGTGCTTCTATCTTTGCTCTGGGGATCATGCCGTATATTTCGGCGTCGATCATTATCCAGCTGCTGACGGTGGTTCACCCAACGTTGGCAGAAATTAAGAAAGAAGGGGAGTCTGGTCGTCGTAAGATCAGCCAGTACACCCGCTACGGTACTCTGGTGCTGGCAATATTCCAGTCGATCGGTATTGCTACCGGTCTGCCGAATATGCCTGGTATGCAAGGCCTGGTGATTAACCCGGGCTTTGCATTCTACTTCACCGCTGTTGTAAGTCTGGTCACAGGAACCATGTTCCTGATGTGGTTGGGCGAACAGATTACTGAACGAGGTATCGGCAACGGTATTTCAATCATTATCTTCGCCGGTATTGTCGCGGGACTCCCGCCAGCCATTGCCCATACTATCGAGCAAGCGCGTCAAGGCGACCTGCACTTCCTCGTGTTGCTGTTGGTTGCAGTATTAGTATTTGCAGTGACGTTCTTTGTTGTATTTGTTGAGCGTGGTCAACGCCGCATTGTGGTAAACTACGCGAAACGTCAGCAAGGTCGTCGTGTCTATGCTGCACAGAGCACACATTTACCGCTGAAAGTGAATATGGCGGGGGTAATCCCGGCAATCTTCGCTTCCAGTATTATTCTGTTCCCGGCGACCATCGCGTCATGGTTCGGGGGCGGTACTGGTTGGAACTGGCTGACAACAATTTCGCTGTATTTGCAGCCTGGGCAACCGCTTTATGTGTTACTCTATGCGTCTGCAATCATCTTCTTCTGTTTCTTCTACACGGCGTTGGTTTTCAACCCGCGTGAAACAGCAGATAACCTGAAGAAGTCCGGTGCATTTGTACCAGGAATTCGTCCGGGAGAGCAAACGGCGAAGTATATCGATAAAGTAATGACCCGCCTGACCCTGGTTGGTGCGCTGTATATTACCTTTATCTGCCTGATCCCGGAGTTCATGCGTGATGCAATGAAAGTACCGTTCTACTTCGGTGGGACCTCACTGCTTATCGTTGTTGTCGTGATTATGGACTTTATGGCTCAAGTGCAAACTCTGATGATGTCCAGTCAGTATGAGTCTGCATTGAAGAAGGCGAACCTGAAAGGCTACGGCCGATAATTGGTCGCCCGAGAAGTTACGGAGAGTAAAAATGAAAGTTCGTGCTTCCGTCAAGAAATTATGCCGTAACTGCAAAATCGTTAAGCGTGATGGTGTCATCCGTGTGATTTGCAGTGCCGAGCCGAAGCATAAACAGCGCCAAGGCTGATTTTTTCGCATATTTTTCTTGCAAAGTTGGGTTGAGCTGGCTAGATTAGCCAGCCAATCTTTTGTATGTCTGTGCGTTTCCATTTGAGTATCCTGAAAACGGGCTTTTCAGCATGGAACGTACATATTAAATAGTAGGAGTGCATAGTGGCCCGTATAGCAGGCATTAACATTCCTGATCATAAGCATGCCGTAATCGCATTAACTTCGATTTATGGCGTCGGCAAGACCCGTTCTAAAGCCATCCTGGCTGCAGCGGGTATCGCTGAAGATGTTAAGATCAGTGAGCTGTCTGAAGGACAAATCGACACGCTGCGTGACGAAGTTGCCAAATTTGTCGTTGAAGGTGATCTGCGCCGTGAAATCAGCATGAGCATCAAGCGCCTGATGGATCTTGGTTGCTATCGCGGTTTGCGTCATCGTCGTGGTCTCCCGGTTCGCGGTCAGCGTACCAAGACCAACGCACGTACCCGTAAGGGTCCGCGCAAACCGATCAAGAAATAATCGGGGTGATTGAATAATGGCAAAGGCACCAATTCGTGCACGTAAACGTGTAAGAAAACAAGTCTCTGACGGCGTGGCTCATATCCATGCTTCTTTCAACAACACCATCGTGACTATCACTGATCGTCAGGGTAACGCGTTGGGTTGGGCAACAGCCGGTGGTTCCGGTTTCCGTGGTTCTCGCAAATCCACTCCGTTTGCAGCTCAGGTTGCAGCAGAGCGTTGCGCTGACGCCGTGAAAGAATACGGCATCAAGAATCTGGAAGTTATGGTTAAAGGTCCGGGTCCAGGCCGCGAATCTACTATTCGTGCTCTGAACGCCGCAGGTTTCCGCATCACTAACATTACTGATGTGACTCCGATCCCTCATAACGGTTGTCGTCCGCCGAAAAAACGTCGCGTATAACGCCTCGTTTTCCAGGTTTGTTGGAGAAAGAAAATGGCAAGATATTTGGGTCCTAAGCTCAAGCTGAGCCGTCGTGAGGGCACCGACTTATTCCTTAAGTCTGGCGTTCGCGCGATCGATACCAAGTGTAAAATTGAACAAGCTCCTGGCCAGCACGGTGCGCGTAAACCGCGTCTGTCTGACTATGGTGTGCAGTTGCGTGAAAAGCAAAAAGTTCGCCGTATCTATGGTGTGCTGGAGCGTCAGTTCCGTAACTACTACAAAGAAGCAGCACGTCTGAAAGGCAACACCGGTGAAAACCTGTTGGCTCTGCTGGAAGGTCGTCTGGACAACGTTGTATACCGTATGGGCTTCGGTGCCACTCGTGCAGAAGCACGTCAGCTGGTTAGCCATAAAGCAATTATGGTAAACGGTCGTGTTGTTAACATCGCTTCTTATCAGGTTAGTCCGAATGACGTTGTAAGCATTCGTGAGAAAGCGAAGAAGCAGTCTCGCGTGAAAGCCGCTCTGGAGCTGGCTGAGCAGCGTGAAAAGCCAACCTGGCTGGAAGTTGATGCTGGCAAGATGGAAGGTACGTTTAAGCGTAAGCCGGAGCGTTCTGATCTGTCTGCGGACATTAACGAACACCTGATCGTCGAGCTTTACTCCAAGTAAAGCTTAGTACCAAAGAGAGGACACAATGCAGGGTTCTGTGACAGAGTTTCTAAAACCGCGCCTGGTTGATATCGAGCAAGTGAGTTCGACGCACGCCAAGGTGACCCTTGAGCCTTTAGAGCGTGGCTTTGGCCATACTCTGGGTAACGCACTGCGCCGTATTCTGCTCTCATCGATGCCGGGTTGCGCGGTGACCGAGGTTGAGATTGATGGTGTACTACATGAGTACAGCACCAAAGAAGGCGTTCAGGAAGATATCCTGGAAATCCTGCTCAACCTGAAAGGGCTGGCGGTGAGAGTTCAGGGCAAAGATGAAGTTATTCTTACCTTGAATAAATCTGGCATTGGCCCTGTGACTGCAGCCGATATCACCCACGACGGTGATGTCGAAATCGTCAAGCCGCAGCACGTGATCTGCCACCTGACCGATGAGAACGCGTCTATTAGCATGCGTATCAAAGTTCAGCGCGGTCGTGGTTATGTGCCGGCTTCTACCCGAATTCATTCGGAAGAAGATGAGCGCCCAATCGGCCGTCTGCTGGTCGACGCATGCTACAGCCCTGTGGAGCGTATTGCCTACAATGTTGAAGCAGCGCGTGTAGAACAGCGTACCGACCTGGACAAGCTGGTCATCGAAATGGAAACCAACGGCACAATCGATCCTGAAGAGGCGATTCGTCGTGCGGCAACCATTCTGGCTGAACAACTGGAAGCTTTCGTTGACTTACGTGATGTACGTCAGCCTGAAGTGAAAGAAGAGAAACCAGAGTTCGATCCGATC
The DNA here is from genome assembly GCA_042434945.1 of Enterobacter hormaechei. Taxonomy (GTDB): domain Bacteria; phylum Pseudomonadota; class Gammaproteobacteria; order Enterobacterales; family Enterobacteriaceae; genus Escherichia; species Escherichia hormaechei_A. The sequence goes on along the minus strand of CP170191.1, from coordinate 3,778,582 downwards.
CTGCTGCGCCCTGTTGACGATCTGGAATTGACTGTCCGCTCTGCTAACTGCCTTAAAGCAGAAGCTATCCACTATATCGGTGATCTGGTACAGCGTACCGAGGTTGAGCTCCTTAAAACGCCTAACCTTGGTAAAAAATCTCTTACTGAGATTAAAGACGTGCTGGCTTCCCGTGGACTGTCTCTGGGCATGCGCCTGGAAAACTGGCCACCGGCAAGCATCGCTGACGAGTAACCGGATCACAGGTTAAGGTTTTACTGAGAAGGATAAGGTCATGCGCCATCGTAAGAGTGGTCGTCAACTGAACCGCAACAGCAGCCATCGCCAGGCTATGTTCCGCAATATGGCAGGTTCACTGGTTCGTCATGAAATCATCAAGACGACTCTGCCTAAAGCGAAAGAGCTGCGCCGCGTAGTTGAGCCGCTGATTACTCTTGCCAAGACTGATAGCGTTGCTAATCGTCGTCTGGCATTCGCCCGTACTCGTGATAACGAGATCGTGGCAAAACTGTTTAACGAACTGGGCCCGCGTTTCGCGAGCCGTGCCGGTGGTTACACTCGTATTCTGAAGTGTGGCTTCCGTGCAGGCGACAACGCGCCGATGGCTTACATCGAGCTGGTTGATCGTTCAGAGAAAGCAGAAGCTGCTGCAGAGTAATCTGAAGCAACGTAAAAAAACCCGCCCCGGCGGGTTTTTTTATACCCGTAGTATCCCCACTTATCTACAATAGCTGTACTCTTTTTGTTCATCCCCTGGAGTATTTATGTGGTTACTTGACCAGTGGGCAGAGCGCCATATAGCAGAAGCGCAAGCGAAAGGTGAGTTTGATAACCTGGCAGGTAGCGGCGAACCATTGATACTGGATGATGATTCTCACGTGCCACCGGAATTACGTGCGGGGTATCGCTTGCTGAAGAATGCCGGTTGCTTACCGCCAGAACTTGAGCAACGGAGAGAAGCAATTCAGCTTCTGGATATTCTCAAAGGTATCCGTCACGATGATCCGCAATATCAAGAGGTTAGCCGTCGATTGTCATTACTGGAATTGAAGCTGCGACAAGCTGGATTGAGTACCGATTTTTTACGCGGCGATTATGCTGACAAGTTGTTGGACAAAATCAACGATAACTAGTGGAGTATGTATGTATCGCATTGGTGAGCTGGCAAAAATGGCGGAAGTAACACCCGACACGATTCGTTATTACGAAAAACAGCAGATGATGGAGCATGAAGTGCGTACTGAAGGTGGGTTTCGCCTATATACCGAAAGCGATCTCCAGCGATTGAAATTTATCCGCCATGCCAGACAACTAGGTTTCAGTCTGGAGTCGATCCGCGAGTTGCTGTCGATCCGCATCGATCCTGAACACCATACCTGTCAGGAGTCAAAAGGCATTGTGCAGGAAAGATTGCAGGAAGTCGAAGCACGGATAGCCGAGTTGCAGAGTATGCAGCGTTCCTTGCAACGCCTTAACGATGCCTGTTGTGGGACTGCTCATAGCAGTGTTTATTGTTCGATTCTTGAAGCTCTTGAACAAGGGGCGAGTGGCGTTAAGAGTGGTTGTTGATTTTTTGCACTGGCAGGATTACACTCGCGCCGTTAAATAACCAACTGGAGTTTTTATGAGTCGATATCAGCATACTAAAGGGCAGATAAAGGATAATGCGATAGAAGCATTACTACATGATCCCTTATTCCGACAGCGCGTAGAGAAAAATAAGAAGGGGAAAGGCAGTTACATGCGAAAAGGAAAACATGGCAATCGGGGGAACTGGGAGGCCAGTGGCAAGAAAGTAAATCACTTTTTTACCACTGGTCTTCTGCTTTCAGGCGCTTGTTAAGAGCGGTTATTCTGCTCTTTCAGCAAATCACGAATTTCTGTCAGTAATACTTCTTCTTTAGTTGGTGCAGGTGCGGCTGCTGGTTCTTCTTTTTTCCGATTCAGTTTGTTGATTAGCTTAATCGCCATAAAGATGGCAAAGGCCACAATCAGAAAATCAAAGACGTTTTGAATGAAGACACCGTAATGCATCACAACAGCAGGGATATCCCCCTGCGCATCGCGTAGCGTGACAGCAAACTGTTTAAAATCGATCCCGCCAATTAATAAGCCCAGAGGAGGCATGATGATATCGGCAACCAGTGAAGAGACAATCTTCCCGAATGCCGCACCGATAATGACACCCACCGCCAAATCCACCACGTTCCCGCGCATCGCAAATTCGCGAAATTCTTTAATAATGCTCATGTTATTCTCCCTATGAAGCCGACAACCATAAGTCTAACAAATGTTAAGCCATTTTCCTGCCAGGAATGAATTTAATTAATCCTTGATAATCAAAGGGAAATAATAAGGCGTCATTAGACGCCTTATTAATTACAAGAAGAAAGGGCTTGGCTGGAAGAGTCTTTCGACGTCGGTAATAAACTTTTTATCTGTGAGGAACATAATTACGTGATCGCCTTGCTCAATGCGCAGATTGTCATTGGCAATCATCACGTCGTTTCCACGTACCACCGCTCCAATAATCGTTCCTGGCGGTAGCTTGATTTCGTCAATGACTCTGCCGACAACGCGTGAGGTGCTTTCATCACCGTGAGCAACGGCTTCAATAGCTTCTGCTACGCCGCGGCGCAATGAGGAAACACCAACAATATCTGCTTTTCGCACATGGCTAAGCAACGCAGAAATAGTTGCTTGTTGTGGTGAAATCGCAATATCGATAACGCTCCCCTGAACCAGATCCACATAAGCGCGACGCTGGATCAATACCATCACCTTTTTCGCACCCATACGTTTGGCAAGCATGGCGGACATGATATTGGCCTCGTCATCGTTGGTGACGGCAATAAACAGATCAACTTGATCGATATGTTCTTCGGCCAGTAGTTCTTGATCCGACGCATCACCAAAAAAGACGATCGTATTCTGTAACTTTTCCGCCAGTTCGGCAGCGCGCTGCTGATTACGTTCGATGAGTTTAACGCTGTAATCTTTTTCCAGACGACGCGCCAGCCCTGCACCGATATTACCGCCACCAACCAGCATGATCCGCTTATACGGTTTTTCCAGTCGCTGTAATTCACTCATCACCGCGCGGATATGCTGTGAAGCGGCAATAAAGAACACTTCATCACCAGCTTCAACAATGGTCGAACCTTGCGGACGAATGGGGCGATCGTGGCGGAAAATTGCTGCCACACGAGTATCGATATGTGGCATATGTTCGCGCATGGTCGAAAGTGCATTACCAATCAGCGGGCCGCCATAATAGGCTTTAACCACAGCCAGGCTGACTTTACCCTCAGCGAAGTTCACCACCTGCAATGCGCCGGGATACTCAATCAGTCGGTAAATATTATCGATAACCAACTGCTCTGGTGCGATCAGATGATCAATCGGCACAGCATCTGAATGAAATAGCTTATCGGCATCGCGCACGTAGTCTGGTGAGCGGATACGAGCGATGCGATTAGGGGTGTTGAAAAGTGAGTAGGCTACCTGGCAGGCAACCATATTGGTTTCATCTGAACTGGTTACAGCAACCAGCATATCGGCGTCGTCGGCACCTGCCTCCCGCAATACGCGTGGATGAGAGCCATGCCCCTGCACGACCCGCAGGTCAAATTTATCCTGTAAGGTCCGCAGACGCTCACCGTTGGTATCGACAACAGTAATATCGTTGTTCTCGCCAACCAGGTTTTCCGCCAGTGTGCCGCCAACCTGGCCGGCACCCAGAATGATAATTTTCATCAGTCGCGACCCGTTATCTCATCACTTTTTGATTAGCTTAGCGTAAAAGAAGCCGTCGCCCTCTTCGGCACCAGGTAGATTTTGTTTACCCGGTTGCTCTGGTGTTCCTGTTTCGCAAAGTTCGGCATCAGCGGTACGTTGCAAAAAGGCTTTAATCTGCAGGCTATTCTCTTCCGGTAACACCGAACAGGTGGCATAGACCAGAGTTCCACCGGTTTTTAAATGCGGCCAAATGGCGTCGAGAATTTCAGACTGCAATTGCGCGAGTTCCGGGATATCGCGATCGCGACGTAACCATTTAATATCTGGATGGCGACGAATCACACCGGTTGCTGAACAAGGCGCATCTAATAAAATGCGATCAAACTGTTGCTCGCCACACCATTGAGAAGGGTAACGGCCATCACCTTGTTTCACGGTCGCCTTCATACCAAGGCGTTTTAAATTGTCGTAAACCCGAGAGAGGCGCTGTTCGTCGATATCAACCGCAACAACCTGCGCTTCTGGTGCCACCTCAAGGATATGCGTTGTTTTACCGCCGGGGGCGGCACAAAGATCCAAAATGTGTTCACCGTTTTGTGGCGCAAGCCAGGTCATGCAACCTTGTGCTGATGCATCCTGAACGGTAACCCATCCGTCTTCAAAACCAGGTAGCGCATGAACAGGTGCAGGTGTTTCCAGACGTACAGCATCAGGGTAATCCGCATGCGGGAAACCTTTCATTCCTGCTTCATCCAGCAATGCAAGCCAGCTGTCGCGGGAATGATGCGTACGATTAATACGCAGCCACATTGGCGGACGCTGGTTATTGGCTTCGACGATGGATTGCCACTGCTCTGGATACGCTTTTTGCAGACGCTTCAGCAACCAGGAAGGATGCAGATAACGTGCATCACTGGCATTAAACTCGGCTAATAACTCTTCTTGCTGACGCTGGAACTGGCGTAATACACCGTTTATCAACCCTTTAAGTTGCGGACGCTTAATTGCGATAGCGCCTTCAACCGTTTCAGCCAGCGCAGCATGAGGTGGAATGCGGGTATAAAGCAGTTGATACAAACCAACCATAATCAGGTAATGCACGGTCCGCTGTTTGCCGGTCATCGGACGGGCCATTAACTTATTAATCAGCCAGTCTAACTGCGAAAGCGTACGCAGTACGCCAAAGCACAACTCTTGAAGAAGTGCTTTGTCTTTATCGGAAACTTTTTGCTGGAGCGGTGGCAGAATGTTGCTTAATGATTGCCCTTGCTCGACGACTTGTTCAACGGCCTGGGCCGCCATGCTACGTAAATTACGTTGTTTTTTCATAAGTATAAAAACGCCCGGCAAGACCGGGCTTAGAAGAGTGGACTATCAGACCAGACGGTTGCCCGGAACAAACCATTCCCGACGAGAGTTCAGGAGGTCTTGCGCGCTCATCGCTTTCTTACCCGCAGGTTGTAACGAGAGCAGGTTCAGGATGCCATCACCAGTCGCAACCTGAATGCCTTGTTTGTTGGCTTCAAGGATCGTTCCTGGTGCAGCGTTGGTTGCCGTATCAATGACCGATGCTTTCCAGACTTTAACCGGCTGTCCTTCAATTTCCAGCCAGCTCATTGGCCATGGATTGAAAGCGCGAATGCAGCGTTCAAGCTGTGCTGCCGAAAGTGACCAGTCAATACGCGCTTCTTCTTTACTCAACTTCTCGGCGTAAGTGACAAGAGTTTCGTCCTGAACTTCTGGTTTCGCCGTGCCGTCTGCCAGTTGTTTCAACGTGGTGATAAGCCCTTGTGGGCCAAGCTCTGCCAGCTTGTCGTACAGCGTACCACTGGTATCTTCTGCAGTAATCGGGCAGGAGAGCTTATAGAGCATATCACCGGTGTCTAAACCGACATCCATTTGCATAATGGTCACACCAGTTTCTGCATCACCCGCCCATAGTGAGCGTTGGATTGGTGCAGCACCGCGCCAGCGTGGCAGCAGTGAACCATGAACGTTGATACAGCCAAGACGCGGCATCTCCAGCACTGCTTTCGGCAGAATTAAACCATAGGCGACGACGACCATAACATCAGCCTGCAGTTCGGCGACCAGTTGCTGGTTTTCTTGTGGACGCAGGGAAACAGGTTGAAAAACGGGCAGACCTTTTTCCTCAGCCAGAACTTTAACCGGGCTGGGCATCAGTTTTTTACCGCGTCCTGCCGGTCGGTCTGGCTGGGTGAACACGCCAACGACGTTATGACCAGAAGACAACAGCGCGTCGAGATGACGCGCTGCAAAGTCAGGTGTACCCGCAAAAATAATACGTAGTGATTCTGACACGTTAGTTCTTATCCTTAAGCCCGGGCTTTCAGACGATCCAGTTTTTCAACTTTCTGACGAATACGTTGTTGTTTCAGCGGTGACAGATAATCCATAAACAGTTTGCCGACCAGGTGATCCATCTCATGCTGAATACAGATGGCTAACAGACCGTCTGCTTCCAGTTCAAATGGTTTACCGTCGCGGTCAAGGGCGCGAATTTTAACTTTCTCTGCGCGCGGCACTAAAGCACGTTGTTCAGGGATCGACAGGCAACCTTCTTCAATGCCTGTTTCGCCGCTTTTTTCTAAAAGCTCTGGATTGATTAACACTAGCCGTTCGTCACGGTTTTCCGAAACATCAATAACAATGATACGTTGATGGATATCAACCTGGGTTGCCGCCAGGCCAATACCTTCTTCTGCGTACATCGTCTCGAACATATCATCGACGATACGCTGAATTTCTGCATTCACTTCTTCTACCGGTTTAGCAACTTTGCGAAGCCGCTCGTCCGGAATATGTAACACTTGCAAAACTGACATAAATCTCCAGAGATGTGTTCAGGAGTTAGAAAGATTATTTCTTCTATTCTAGACAAATCCCCCTCTGATTGACAGCATCACTGACCAATCGCAAAGATTGCTAAGGCTGCTTATGGCAGGGATAAGGATGACGTCCACAGAGATATGGTTACGGCTTATAAACATCGGGTCGTTATACGGTGACGCGATGCTGGAGATTGCGCAGAGGCTGCTTCGCCAGGCAACCGTCGATGCTGAAGCTGTCAACGCGTCAGGGCTTTCGCCCAAACATGCCGTAAAGTTTTTTTCGTTCAGTGAGAGTGAGCTTGAACGTAGTCTGGAATGGCTGGAACACACCGACAACCACCTTCTCACAGCGGATGATCCTCGCTTTCCGCCATTGTTACGTTCTATACCTGATTTTCCCGGGGCGCTATTTGTGCGAGGCCGCGTTGACGTGCTTAATAGCATGCAGCTTGCGGTTGTGGGCAGCCGTGCGCCCTCGTGGTATGGCGAGCGGTGGGGGAAAATGCTGAGTGAACAGCTATCCCAATGTGGCTTTACGATCACCAGTGGCCTGGCTTGCGGCATCGATGGTGTGGCACATCATGCGGCGTTGTCAGCAAAAGGGCGAAGTGTCGCCGTGCTTGGCAATGGTCTTTTTAGTCTCTATCCGCGTCGTCATCACATTCTGGCTGAGCAACTTATCGCTTCAGAGGGGGCGATAGTATCTGAGTTTTCACTTTCGACATCGCCCAGACCGGGTAACTTTCCACGGCGTAACCGGATCATCAGTGGGTTAAGCCAGGGCGTGCTGGTGGTCGAAGCTGCGATTCGGAGTGGATCGCTGGTTACCGCAAGGTGCGCACTGGAGCAGGGGCGTGAAGTTTTTGCGCTACCCGGCCCGTTGGGGAACCCTGGCTGCGAAGGCCCTCACTGGCTGATAAAACAGGGGGCGACGCTGGTGACCTGTAAAGAGGATATCCTGGAAAATTTGCAATATGGTTTGCATTGGTTGCAGGATGATCTCCAAAAGCGACATATTTCATCGGATCAGCAAGAGTGGCATTGCCATTTCCTGAGCTCCTGGCTAACGTAGGAGATGAGGTAACACCTGTTGACGTCGTCGCTGAACGTGCCGGCCAACCTGTGCCAGAGGTAGTTACTCAACTACTCGAACTGGAGTTAGCAGGATGGATCGCAGCTGTACCCGGCGGCTATGTCCGATTGAGGAGGGCATGCCATGTTCGACGTACTAATGTATTTGTTTGAAACCTATATTCACACAGAAGCTGAGTTGCGTGTGGATCAAGACAAACTTGAACAGGATCTTACCGACGCAGGTTTTGAGCGAGAAGATATCTACAATGCCCTGCTATGGCTGGAAAAACTTGCTGATTATCAGGAAGGGTTGGCAGAACCGATGCAACTGGCCTCGGATCCTCTCTCCATGCGTATTTATACACCGGAAGAGTGTGAACGACTGGATGCCAGCTGCCGTGGGTTTCTGCTTTTCCTTGAGCAGATTCAGGTGCTCAACCTTGAAACTCGTGAAATGGTGATAGAGCGAGTGCTCGCGCTGGATAACGCAGAGTTCGAACTGGATGATCTGAAATGGGTGATCCTGATGGTGTTGTTCAATATTCCGGGCTGCGAAAATGCGTACCAGCAAATGGAAGAATTACTCTTTGAAGTGAATGAAGGTATGCTGCATTAATCATTTCTTTAATTCAGCATAAGTTGTTATGGCGAAATCAGCACTGTTCACGGTGCGTAATAATGAGTCCTGCCCAAAGTGCGGGGCTGAACTGGTTATTCGATCCGGGAAACACGGTCCGTTTCTTGGATGCTCACAGTATCCGGCGTGTGACTACGTCCGTCCTCTGAAATCTTCAGCGGATGGACATATCGTCAAAGTTCTGGAGGGGCAGGTTTGCCCTGCATGTGGCGCAAATCTGGTATTACGCCAGGGACGCTTTGGTATGTTTATTGGTTGCATTAACTACCCTGAATGCGAACATACCGAACTTATCGATAAACCGGACGAAACAGCAATTACATGCCCCCAATGTCGGACGGGCCATCTGGTCCAGCGCCGCTCCCGTTATGGCAAAACATTTCACTCTTGTGATCGCTACCCGGAGTGTCAATTTGCCATTAACTTCAAACCCATAGCTGGAGAATGCCCTGAGTGTCATTATCCGCTACTCATCGAAAAGAAAACCGCGCAGGGTGTAAAACACTTTTGTGCCAGTAAACAATGTGGAAAGCCGGTTTCGGCGGAATAATAACGTGAATAATAACCTGCAAAGAGACGCTATCGCAGCTGCGATAGATGTTCTCAATGAAGAACGTGTCATCGCCTATCCAACGGAAGCCGTTTTCGGTGTTGGGTGCGATCCTGATAGCGAAGTCGCCGTTAACCGTCTGCTGGCGCTAAAACAGCGGCCTGTCGAAAAAGGATTGATTTTGATCGCTGCGAACTACGAGCAGCTTAAGCCTTATATTGATGATTCCATGCTGACACCTGCACAGCGGGAAACCATTTTCTCTGCGTGGCCTGGTCCCGTGACGTTTGTTTTCCCTGCACAACCGACAACGCCGCGCTGGCTAACCGGGCGTTTCGATTCACTCGCGGTACGCGTTACCGACCATCCCTTGGTGGTGGAGTTATGCCAGGCATTTGGTAAACCCCTGGTTTCAACCAGCGCCAACCTGACCGGGCTTCCCCCTTGTCGGACAACAGAAGAAGTTCTGGCGCAGTTCGGGAATGATTTCCCTGTAGCCGTGGGTGAAACCGGGGGTCGTCTTAACCCGTCAGAAATTCGCGATGCCTTGACCGGCGAACGTTTTCGCCAGGGATAATGTTATGGAAACCTATGCTGTTTTTGGTAACCCGATCGCCCACAGTAAGTCGCCTCTGATCCATCAGCTGTTTGCAGAGCAATTGCAGATAGATCACCCGTATGGTCGGGTTCTTGCGCCTGTTGATGCATTTATACCGACGCTGAATAGCTTTTTTGATGCGGGTGGTAAAGGTGCGAACGTCACGGTGCCTTTTAAAGAAGAGGCTTTCGGGCGTGCGGATGAGCTGACCGAGCGTGCCTCGCTCGCTGGTGCCGTCAATACCCTTAAGCGGCTCGAAGATGGTCGCCTTCTGGGCGATAACACCGATGGCATAGGTTTACTCAGCGATCTGGAACGACTGTCGTTTATTAAACCAGGCTTTCGGATCCTGCTGATCGGCGCGGGTGGCGCGTCGCGCGGCGTATTGCTTCCTCTTCTTTCGCTGGATTGTGCGGTGACAATCACCAACCGTACCTTCTCCAGAGCAGAAGAGCTGGCGGCGTTGTTCGCACACACAGGCAGCGTAACTGCGGTAGCACTTGACGATCTCGCGAGTCACGAATTTGATCTTGTGATTAATGCCACCTCAAGCGGTATTAATGGAGAGATCCCGGCGATTCCTGCATCCCTGGTTCATTCCCACATCTACGCCTATGACATGTTTTATCAAAAAGGGAAAACGCCATTTCTGACCTGGTGTGAACAACAGGGGGCAAAACACGTGGCTGATGGTCTGGGCATGCTGGTGGGGCAGGCGGCTCATGCGGTGCTACTCTGGCATGGCGTGTTACCTGCTGTAGAACCGGTGATCGAAAAGCTGAAACAGGAACTGATGGCATGAATCAGGCGATTCATTTTCCCGACAGAGAAATCTGGGATGAAAATAAGCAAGCGGTTTGTTTCCCGGTGCTGGTGCATGGAATGCAGCTCACCTGTGCGATTAAAGGGGAGACGTTGCATCAGCGCTTTGGTGGTTCAGATCCGTTAGCGGTCTTTTGCGAAAATCGCTGGGATCTGGAAGAGGAAGCCAGCGATTTGATCCGCGATCAGCAGGAAGACGATCAGGGTTGGGTCTGGTTATCCTGATCCAGATAGTCATTCTTCCATTTAACGTAATTGTTCGCTGAGTATTTCAATCCTTCGATCTCCGCCTCTTTTAGGGGGCGGATCTGTTTAACCGGACTGCCTAAATAGAGATAGCCACTTTCCAGACGTTTGTTTTGCGGAACAAGGCTTCCTGCGCCAATCATTACGTCATCTTCTACTATGACGCCATCCAGCAAAATCGATCCCATCCCAACGAGAACCCTGTTACCGATTGTGCAGCCGTGGAGCATCACTTTATGACCGACGGTGACATCTTCCCCAATGATGAGCGGATTGCCCTCAGGGTTATAAGATGACTTATGAGTCACATGCAGCACGCTGCCGTCCTGAATATTGGTGCGTGCACCGATTGCAACGTAGTTAACATCGCCCCGGATCGCGACGAGTGGCCAGATGCTGACATCCTCGGCCATGCGAACATCACCAATGACCACGCTGCTGGTATCGATCATCACGCGATCGCCTTTTTGGGGGAACAGATCTTTATAAGGACGTAATACTGCAAACATATCTACCTCGATACAGATGAGCGCTATTAAAGAAGACTTTGATCGTATTCCTGGATCGAGGCAAGGCAAAATGCGTCAATTTTTAAGCGGATCGGGTGGGTTTTCAGCGAAAAGAACGGAAAATCATCAGTTGGAAAAAAAGATCAAAAAAATACTTGTGCAAAAAATTGGGATCCCTATAATGCGCCTCCGTTGAGACGACAACGTGAAACACTTCACAGGATGGTCGGAACAACGAAGAGAAAAAAATCCTGAAATTCAGGGTTGACTCTGAAAGAGGAAAGCGTAATATACGCCACCTCGCGACAGTGAGCTGAAAGCCGCGTCGCAACTGCTCTTTAACAATTTATCAGACAATCTGTGTGGGCACTCGAAGATACGGATTCTTAACGTCGCAAGACGAAAAATGAATACCAAGTCTCAAGAGTGAACACGTAATTCATTACGAAGTTTAATTCTTTGAGCATCAAACTTTTAAATTGAAGAGTTTGATCATGGCTCAGATTGAACGCTGGCGGCAGGCCTAACACATGCAAGTCGAACGGTAACAGGAAGAAGCTTGCTTCTTTGCTGACGAGTGGCGGACGGGTGAGTAATGTCTGGGAAACTGCCTGATGGAGGGGGATAACTACTGGAAACGGTAGCTAATACCGCATAACGTCGCAAGACCAAAGAGGGGGACCTTCGGGCCTCTTGCCATCGGATGTGCCCAGATGGGATTAGCTTGTTGGTGGGGTAACGGCTCACCAAGGCGACGATCCCTAGCTGGTCTGAGAGGATGACCAGCCACACTGGAACTGAGACACGGTCCAGACTCCTACGGGAGGCAGCAGTGGGGAATATTGCACAATGGGCGCAAGCCTGATGCAGCCATGCCGCGTGTATGAAGAAGGCCTTCGGGTTGTAAAGTACTTTCAGCGGGGAGGAAGGGAGTAAAGTTAATACCTTTGCTCATTGACGTTACCCGCAGAAGAAGCACCGGCTAACTCCGTGCCAGCAGCCGCGGTAATACGGAGGGTGCAAGCGTTAATCGGAATTACTGGGCGTAAAGCGCACGCAGGCGGTTTGTTAAGTCAGATGTGAAATCCCCGGGCTCAACCTGGGAACTGCATCTGATACTGGCAAGCTTGAGTCTCGTAGAGGGGGGTAGAATTCCAGGTGTAGCGGTGAAATGCGTAGAGATCTGGAGGAATACCGGTGGCGAAGGCGGCCCCCTGGACGAAGACTGACGCTCAGGTGCGAAAGCGTGGGGAGCAAACAGGATTAGATACCCTGGTAGTCCACGCCGTAAACGATGTCGACTTGGAGGTTGTGCCCTTGAGGCGTGGCTTCCGGAGCTAACGCGTTAAGTCGACCGCCTGGGGAGTACGGCCGCAAGGTTAAAACTCAAATGAATTGACGGGGGCCCGCACAAGCGGTGGAGCATGTGGTTTAATTCGATGCAACGCGAAGAACCTTACCTGGTCTTGACATCCACAGAACTTTCCAGAGATGGATTGGTGCCTTCGGGAACTGTGAGACAGGTGCTGCATGGCTGTCGTCAGCTCGTGTTGTGAAATGTTGGGTTAAGTCCCGCAACGAGCGCAACCCTTATCCTTTGTTGCCAGCGGTCCGGCCGGGAACTCAAAGGAGACTGCCAGTGATAAACTGGAGGAAGGTGGGGATGACGTCAAGTCATCATGGCCCTTACGACCAGGGCTACACACGTGCTACAATGGCGCATACAAAGAGAAGCGACCTCGCGAGAGCAAGCGGACCTCATAAAGTGCGTCGTAGTCCGGATTGGAGTCTGCAACTCGACTCCATGAAGTCGGAATCGCTAGTAATCGTGGATCAGAATGCCACGGTGAATACGTTCCCGGGCCTTGTACACACCGCCCGTCACACCATGGGAGTGGGTTGCAAAAGAAGTAGGTAGCTTAACCTTCGGGAGGGCGCTTACCACTTTGTGATTCATGACTGGGGTGAAGTCGTAACAAGGTAACCGTAGGGGAACCTGCGGTTGGATCACCTCCTTACCTTAAAGAAGCGTACTTTGCAGTGCTCACACAGATTGTCTGATGAAAATGAGCAGTAAAACCTCTACAGGCTTGTAGCTCAGGTGGTTAGAGCGCACCCCTGATAAGGGTGAGGTCGGTGGTTCAAGTCCACTCAGGCCTACCAAATTTGCATCGCAAATTTGAAGAGGTTTTAACTACATGTTATGGGGCTATAGCTCAGCTGGGAGAGCGCCTGCTTTGCACGCAGGAGGTCTGCGGTTCGATCCCGCATAGCTCCACCATCTCTGTAGTGATTAAATAAAAAATACTTCAGAGTGTACCTGAAAAGGTTCACTGCGAAGTTTTGCTCTTTAAAAATCTGGATCAAGCTGAAAATTGAAACACTGAACAACGAAAGTTGTTCGTGAGTCTCTCAAATTTTCGCAACACGATGATGAATCGTAAGAAACATCTTCGGGTTGTGAGGTTAAGCGACTAAGCGTACACGGTGGATGCCCTGGCAGTCAGAGGCGATGAAGGACGTGCTAATCTGCGATAAGCGTCGGTAAGGTGATATGAACCGTTATAACCGGCGATTTCCGAATGGGGAAACCCAGTGTGTTTCGACACACTATCATTAACTGAATCCATAGGTTAATGAGGCGAACCGGGGGAACTGAAACATCTAAGTACCCCGAGGAAAAGAAATCAACCGAGATTCCCCCAGTAGCGGCGAGCGAACGGGGAGCAGCCCAGAGCCTGAATCAGTGTGTGTGTTAGTGGAAGCGTCTGGAAAGGCGCGCGATACAGGGTGACAGCCCCGTACACAAAAATGCACATGCTGTGAGCTCGATGAGTAGGGCGGGACACGTGGTATCCTGTCTGAATATGGGGGGACCATCCTCCAAGGCTAAATACTCCTGACTGACCGATAGTGAACCAGTACCGTGAGGGAAAGGCGAAAAGAACCCCGGCGAGGGGAGTGAAAAAGAACCTGAAACCGTGTACGTACAAGCAGTGGGAGCACGCTTAGGCGTGTGACTGCGTACCTTTTGTATAATGGGTCAGCGACTTATATTCTGTAGCAAGGTTAACCGAATAGGGGAGCCGAAGGGAAACCGAGTCTTAACTGGGCGTTAAGTTGCAGGGTATAGACCCGAAACCCGGTGATCTAGCCATGGGCAGGTTGAAGGTTGGGTAACACTAACTGGAGGACCGAACCGACTAATGTTGAAAAATTAGCGGATGACTTGTGGCTGGGGGTGAAAGGCCAATCAAACCGGGAGATAGCTGGTTCTCCCCGAAAGCTATTTAGGTAGCGCCTCGTGAATTCATCTCCGGGGGTAGAGCACTGTTTCGGCAAGGGGGTCATCCCGACTTACCAACCCGATGCAAACTGCGAATACCGGAGAATGTTATCACGGGAGACACACGGCGGGTGCTAACGTCCGTCGTGAAGAGGGAAACAACCCAGACCGCCAGCTAAGGTCCCAAAGTCATGGTTAAGTGGGAAACGATGTGGGAAGGCCCAGACAGCCAGGATGTTGGCTTAGAAGCAGCCATCATTTAAAGAAAGCGTAATAGCTCACTGGTCGAGTCGGCCTGCGCGGAAGATGTAACGGGGCTAAACCATGCACCGAAGCTGCGGCAGCGACGCTTATGCGTTGTTGGGTAGGGGAGCGTTCTGTAAGCCTGTGAAGGTGTGCTGTGAGGCATGCTGGAGGTATCAGAAGTGCGAATGCTGACATAAGTAACGATAAAGCGGGTGAAAAGCCCGCTCGCCGGAAGACCAAGGGTTCCTGTCCAACGTTAATCGGGGCAGGGTGAGTCGACCCCTAAGGCGAGGCCGAAAGGCGTAGTCGATGGGAAACAGGTTAATATTCCTGTACTTGGTGTTACTGCGAAGGGGGGACGGAGAAGGCTATGTTGGCCGGGCGACGGTTGTCCCGGTTTAAGCGTGTAGGCTGGTTTTCCAGGCAAATCCGGAAAATCAAGGCTGAGGCGTGATGACGAGGCACTACGGTGCTGAAGCAACAAATGCCCTGCTTCCAGGAAAAGCCTCTAAGCATCAGGTAACATCAAATCGTACCCCAAACCGACACAGGTGGTCAGGTAGAGAATACCAAGGCGCTTGAGAGAACTCGGGTGAAGGAACTAGGCAAAATGGTGCCGTAACTTCGGGAGAAGGCACGCTGATATGTAGGTGAAGTCCCTCGCGGATGGAGCTGAAATCAGTCGAAGATACCAGCTGGCTGCAACTGTTTATTAAAAACACAGCACTGTGCAAACACGAAAGTGGACGTATACGGTGTGACGCCTGCCCGGTGCCGGAAGGTTAATTGATGGGGTCAGCGCAAGCGAAGCTCTTGATCGAAGCCCCGGTAAACGGCGGCCGTAACTATAACGGTCCTAAGGTAGCGAAATTCCTTGTCGGGTAAGTTCCGACCTGCACGAATGGCGTAATGATGGCCAGGCTGTCTCCACCCGAGACTCAGTGAAATTGAACTCGCTGTGAAGATGCAGTGTACCCGCGGCAAGACGGAAAGACCCCGTGAACCTTTACTATAGCTTGACACTGAACATTGAGCCTTGATGTGTAGGATAGGTGGGAGGCTTTGAAGTGTGGACGCCAGTCTGCATGGAGCCGACCTTGAAATACCACCCTTTAATGTTTGATGTTCTAACGTTGACCCGTGATCCGGGTTGCGGACAGTGTCTGGTGGGTAGTTTGACTGGGGCGGTCTCCTCCTAAAGAGTAACGGAGGAGCACGAAGGTTGGCTAATCCTGGTCGGACATCAGGAGGTTAGTGCAATGGCATAAGCCAGCTTGACTGCGAGCGTGACGGCGCGAGCAGGTGCGAAAGCAGGTCATAGTGATCCGGTGGTTCTGAATGGAAGGGCCATCGCTCAACGGATAAAAGGTACTCCGGGGATAACAGGCTGATACCGCCCAAGAGTTCATATCGACGGCGGTGTTTGGCACCTCGATGTCGGCTCATCACATCCTGGGGCTGAAGTAGGTCCCAAGGGTATGGCTGTTCGCCATTTAAAGTGGTACGCGAGCTGGGTTTAGAACGTCGTGAGACAGTTCGGTCCCTATCTGCCGTGGGCGCTGGAGAATTGAGGGGGGCTGCTCCTAGTACGAGAGGACCGGAGTGGACGCATCACTGGTGTTCGGGTTGTCATGCCAATGGCACTGCCCGGTAGCTAAATGCGGAAGAGATAAGTGCTGAAAGCATCTAAGCACGAAACTTGCCCCGAGATGAGTTCTCCCTGACTCCTTGAGAGTCCTGAAGGAACGTTGAAGACGACGACGTTGATAGGCCGGGTGTGTAAGCGCAGCGATGCGTTGAGCTAACCGGTACTAATGAACCGTGAGGCTTAACCTTACAACGCCGAAGCTGTTTTGGCGGATGAGAGAAGATTTTCAGCCTGATACAGATTAAATCAGAACGCAGAAGCGGTCTGATAAAACAGAATTTGCCTGGCGGCCGTAGCGCGGTGGTCCCACCTGACCCCATGCCGAACTCAGAAGTGAAACGCCGTAGCGCCGATGGTAGTGTGGGGTCTCCCCATGCGAGAGTAGGGAACTGCCAGGCATCAAATTTAGCGTGCTGATATGGCTCAGTTGGTAGAGCGCACCCTTGGTAAGGGTGAGGTCCCCAGTTCGACTCTGGGTATCAGCACCACTTTTTAGGTTAAAGTTCGGCAGATTAGAAAAGAATTTGTCTGGCGGCAGTAGCGCGGTGGTCCCACCTGACCCCATGCCGAACTCAGAAGTGAAACGCCGTAGCGCCGATGGTAGTGTGGGGTCTCTCCATGCGAGAGTAGGGAACTGCCAGACATCAAACAAGTAGAAAGGCCATCCGAAAGGATGGCCTTTTTGCGTTATCGCTCCAGCCAAACCAATTCCCTCATTCGATATTCCTGCTGTCGCCATTAATACCTTACGGACGTATTAAAGCGTTTTACCCTACTGAAACTGAAGTTGTGGAATGCATTATGCTGGCTCGCAGCAGCGTTAAATCAATTAAATGTTATGTACAGGTATGGGGTATAGCGGGGAGTAAGGTAGCGTATTGAATTTAATTAATATCTGATGCTATTCGTGATGAGGAATATACGTTCCTTATATCAGGTAAAAATAAAAGCGCGGCGATGGCCGCGCTTTTAGAAGCCTTATTTAGTCAGGGCGACAATACCGAGTGTCAGGCCAGCGATTGCCGCGGCGCCACCAGCAATCGCACCTGCTGTTTCCCAGTTATCCTGGGTAGTGCCCTTCATACAGGTATTGGTGTGAACCAGTCGCCCCTGATCGTCGTATACCGGTACACATGGAGAGTCGTGCGCGCAACCAGCAAGCAGCGCAGCGAGAAGTGCAACGGAAAGGAATCTTTTCATGATGTTACCTCAATATGATCGCTTATTCGCTAAAGAGCCGATACAGCAATTAACGAACTGATGATTATTTTACCACCGCACTAATACCATGCAGCACGGGGAATAATCTCAATTTGTGTGGATTGTAAAAATTATGAAGAAAAAAGCGCGGGCACTGATTATTAATGGAGGAAATGTGAAGAGGGGAAGTGTTTTTACATTGTTTTCAGGAAATAAAAAAGGCACCAGAGGTGCCTTTATGGTTTTCATTAATCCTTGTGCTTTGTAAACCGTCTCCGGACAACCACAAAGAAAACAGGAACAAAGAAAATGGCCAACAGGGTGGCTGACAGCATCCCGCCCATCACGCCCGTCCCGACCGCATTTTGTGCCCCACTACCAGCACCGCTGCTGATGACCAGAGGCATAACACCAAGGATGAATGCCAGGGAAGTCATCAGGATAGGACGCAGACGCATACGCGAGGCTTCAAGCGTGGCTTCGATAATCCCTTTGCCTTCTTTATCCATGAGATCCTTGGCGAACTCAACGATCAGTATGGCGTTCTTGGCTGATAAACCAATTGTCGTAAGCAGACCAACCTGGAAGTAAACGTCATTGTTCAGCCCTCGCATTGATGCAGCCAGAAGCGCGCCGATCACCCCCAGCGGCACAACCAGCATGACCGAGAAGGGAATTGACCAACTTTCATAGAGGGCCGCCAGACACAGGAACACCACAATCAGTGAGATGGCGTACAGCGCCGGAGCCTGATTCCCGGAAAGTCGTTCCTGATAAGACATCCCCGTCCAGTCGTAGCCGATGCCGGAAGGCAGTTTTGACGCAAGGCTTTCCATCAACGCCATTGCCTCACCGGTACTTTTGCCAGGGGCAGACTCACCGAGGATCTCCATTGATGGCATCCCATTGTAACGTTCCAGACGCGGTGAACCGTACACCCAGTGAGAGCTGCTAAAGGCAGAGAAAGGCACCATTTCGCCGTTAGCGCTACGCACATACAGGCCGTTAATGTCTCCTGGTAGCATACGGAAGCGAGCATCAGCCTGGACATAAACTTTTTTCACCCGTCCGTGATCGATAAAGTCGTTCACATAGGTGCCACCCAGCGCTGTTGAAATCGTCTGATTGACGTCAGACACGCTCACACCCAGCGCCTGTGCCTTCTCCTGATCGACGTCCAGCTTGAACTGTGGCGTATCTTCCAGTCCATTAGGACGCACGCGAACCAGTAAGTCAGGATGTTCTCTCACCATGCCCAGCAGCTGGTTACGCGCCTGGGTTAACTGCCTATGCCCCAGGTTTGCCTGGTCAATCAGTTCAAAGTCAAAGCCTGTTGCGGTACCCAGTTCAATAATGGCAGGCAGGTTAAACGGAAATACAAGACCGTCTTTGATCTGGCTGAACGCTTTCGTCGCGCGGCTGACAATCGCCTCAACGCCGTTTTCCTTGCCCGGACGTTCTTCCCATGGCTTCAGGCTGACGAAAGCGATACCGGAGTTCTGCCCCTGTCCGCTAAAGCTAAAACCGTTTACGGTAAAGACCGATTCAACGTTCGCTTTCTCTTTCGTCAGGTAATAATCCTGAACCTGATCGAGTACCTGCTGAGTACGCATTTGCGTCGCCCCTGCCGGCAACTGAACCATCGTCATAAACACCCCCTGATCCTCTTCCGGCAGGAAGGAGGAAGGCAGGCGCAGGAACAGAACTGCCATGCCGCCGATGATGATGACGTAAACCAGCAGATAGCGGCCGGTCTTACGTAAAATGCCGCTTACGCTGTTGCTGTAGTGCTCCACACTCTTATCAAAGAGCGCGTTAAACCAGCCGAAGAAACCACCTTTCTTTTCATGATGTTCGCTGGAAACCGGTTTGAGCAGCGTGGCACAAAGAGCAGGCGTTAATATCAACGCCACCAGTACCGACAAGGCCATCGCGGAGACAATGGTCAGCGAGAACTGACGATAGATAGCCCCGGTTGAACCACCAAAGAATGCCATCGGAATAAATACCGCCGAAAGCACCATGGCAATGCCCACCAGAGCGCCCTGGATTTGCTCCATCGACTTCTGCGTCGCCTCTTTTGGCGGCAGCTTGTCCTCAACCATGACGCGTTCTACGTTCTCGACCACCACGATGGCGTCATCGACGAGCAGACCTATAGCCAATACCATCCCGAACATCGTCAGGGTGTTAATGGAGAACCCGAACGCAGCCAGTACCGCAAAGGTGCCCAGTAACACCACGGGCACGGCGATCGTCGGAATAAGCGTTGCCCGCAGGTTTTGCAGGAACAAGTACATCACCAGGAACACGAGAACAATCGCTTCAAACAGTGTCTTCACCACTTCATGGATTGAGATCTTCACGAAAGGTGTAGTGTCGTACGGATACACGACTTTCAGGCCTTGAGGGAAGAAGGGCTGCAACTGCGCCAGTTTACTCTTGATGGCGGCAGCGGTATCCAGCGCGTTTGCGCCAGTCGCCAGCTTGATCCCCAGCCCCGTTGCTGCCTGGCCATTGATTTTGGTGACCATATTGTAGTTTTCGCCACCCAGCTCAATGCGGGCCACATCTTTCAGGTGGACCATTGAACCGTCC
The DNA here is from genome assembly GCA_042434945.1 of Enterobacter hormaechei. GTDB lineage: Bacteria > Pseudomonadota > Gammaproteobacteria > Enterobacterales > Enterobacteriaceae > Escherichia > Escherichia hormaechei_A. Next base: position 3,758,578 of record CP170191.1, on the reverse strand, counting down.
TGGTTCACCTTCAGCGTCACACGACCAAACTCCTCCGGCGATTTCAGACGCGTTTGAGCAATAATTGAGGCGTTCAGTTGCTGCCCAGGTACGGACGGTGTACCGCCCAACTGGCCCGCAGCAATCTGGTCGTTCTGCGTTTTTAGCTGGTTAATGATATCCAGCGGCGTGAGCTGATATTTGTTCATCGCGTTGCTGTCCAGCCAGATGCGCATTGCATACTGGGCACCGAACAGCTGCATGTCACCGACGCCGGAAGTACGGCTGATCGCATCTTTTACGTTAGAAGCGACATAGTCGGAGATATCATCCTGCGTGAGGTTTTTATTGTCCGACACAAAGCCTGCAACCAGCAGGAAGCTGCTGCTGGATTTCTCCACGCCGATCCCCTGCTGCTGCACTTCTTGTGGCAGCAGCGGCATGGCGAGCTGGAGTTTGTTCTGAACCTGCACCTGCGCAATATCAGGATCCGTACCCGACTCGAACGTCAGGGTGATGGTGACGTTACCAGCGGAATCACTGGTGGACGACATGTACATCAAATTATCGATACCGTTCATGTTCTGTTCGATAACCTGAGTGACGGTGTCCTGTACCGTCTGGGCATCAGCGCCCGGGTAGGTTGCTGTCACCGCAACCGCCGGCGGCGCAATGGTCGGATATTGCGCGACCGGTAGTTTTAAAATGGCCAGCCCGCCCGCAATCATCAGAATGATGGCGAGTACCCAGGCGAAAACAGGCCGTTGAATAAAGAAATTAGCCATGTCGTTATTCCTTAACTGGCTGGAGTCGCTGCGGTATCAGGAATAGCCACGACGGTGACGCCAGGGCGAACTTTTTGCAGGCCGCTGATAATGACGCGGTCGCCGTTTTTGAGGCCTTCCGTGATCAGCCAGCGATCGCCAATCGCCTGCGGTGCAACGACAGTGCGTGATTCCACCTGGTTTTTCTCATTTACCACAAGCACGGTGGCATCTCCGCGTGGTGTACGGGTTACTCCCTGCTGGGGAACCAGTATGGCATCAGGTTGCGTACCTTCATCGATGCGCGCACGGACAAACATACCCGGTAACAGCATATGCTGTGGGTTAGGGAAGAGGGCGCGAAGGGTGATTGAGCCGGTACTTTCATCTACCGTGACATCAGAGAACTGGAGCGTTCCTTTCAGCGGATAAGGCTGGCCATTTTCCATCAGCAACTCGACGCTGCTGGTGTCTCCCTTTTGCAGGCTCGTCTGCTGCTTCAGGCGCATAAAATCGCTGCTGGATTGCGTCACATCGACATAAATGGGATCGAGTTGCTGAACCGTCGCCAGTGCAGTTGCCTGGCCATTAGTGACTAACGCCCCTTCGGTGACGCTGGATTTACCTATACGCCCGTTGATTGGGGATGTGACTTTCGTATAGGCCAGGTTGATCCGCGCGCTTTCAACGCCAGCCTTCGCGGCAACCACGCTCGCATCCGCCTGCTGGGCAGTTGCCACCGCCTGATCGTACTCCTGCTTGCTCACATATTGCGTACCAACCAGCGGAACGTAACGTTTCACCGTCAGATGGGCGATATTCGCCGCCGCCTGTGCTTTTACCAGTTCACCTTTCGCATTGTCGTAGGCTGCCTGATAGGTGGCCGGATCGATTTGATAAAGGGATTCACCCGCTTTAACGTCGCTGCCTTCGGTAAAATTACGGTGCAGAATGATACCACTTACCTGAGGACGAACCTCCGCAACACGATACGCGTCAGTTCTGCCGGGCAATTCTGTCGTTACGGCCAGTGGCGCGCTTTTAACAATATGAACACTGACCTGAGGAGCTTGCGCATGCTGCTGTGGGTTTTCTTGCCCATCGCACCCGGTGAGCAGCGCGGCACAGACAATGAAACCGGATAAGGGTAAGCATCTGAAGTGATTCGTCATTACTGTTCCTTAAACTACCCTTGAGCCGATATTTGCCATGAATCGGTGAAAGGGTGTGAGGCAAAAAATAGAAATGTAGCCGCGTATAATAATGAGGGTGTTTAATGTTTTTTAATTTATAAGTGCTGATGGAGCTTTTAAAAGTAAAAATCGGAATCTGACACAGTGCATTCGGTATTCTGTTTCTGTCAGGATAATCAACGAAATGTTTTCGGTGAATGCTATTCATATATTTTATGAATTTTATGTATTCGATTTATTCACGTGAATTATAAATTAAATGAATTGACTTTTTTTGTGCAAAATTAACACGGGTTTTGGTTAATACTTTGACTACACGACCACGGCAATATCCTTTGATAACGTATCAATCTTGTAAGTAACGAGTAGCAGGTTATGGCGCGCAAAAAGAAAGAAGAGGCTCAAAAGACCCGCCAGCAGCTGATTGAAGCTGCTATCGGGCTATTCGCGACGCGTGGCGTGTCCAGCACCACGCTTACCGACATCGCCGATGCTGCTCAACTCACTCGCGGGGCGGTTTACTGGCATTTCTCGAGTAAAGCGGAAATATTTAATGCAATATGGGATCAGCAATTGCCGATGCGTGAGATGATTCGTGACAGGTTAATACTTTCCGAAAATGACGACCCTTTGTTAATGCTTCGTGAACAATTTATTGTCGCACTGCAATATATTGCGAGCGAGCCGCGGCAATATGCGCTTTTACAAATTTTGTATCATAAGTGTGAATTTCATGACGATGTGATTTCAGAATGTGAAATACGCAAGCGGATCGGTTTAAACGATGATTATCTTCGCAAGACGCTAAAGCGATGCATTTCTCGTAACGTTATCTCTTCGCAAACCAATATTGAACTGGCGCTGATTGTTTTCCACGCCTTTTTTAGCGGTGTCATTAAAAATTGGTTAATGGATAGCAACAATTTTAATCTGTACAAACAAGCACCGGCGCTGGTGGATAATATTCTGGCGACACTAAATATCACCCGAGTGGCGCCAGTGGTTTACGATACAGCCTCATGATCGCGTCCGGGGTGGCGACATCTCCCCGTGCTGGCACTGTTCCATAATAGCTTGCGCGGTAATCGGTTTGCCCAGCAGGTAACCCTGTAGCGTATTGCATCCCAGTTCTGTCAGAAAGGTTTGCTGCGCTGCGGTTTCGACCCCTTCCGCCACGACCTTCAGATTCAGCGTTTTTGCCAGGGCGACAATCGCCGAGACAATCGTCGCATCTTCGCTCTCACCACTTAACTCTTTCACAAAAGCACGATCGATTTTCAACTCGCAGGCGGGGAGTCGCTTAAGATACAGAAGGCTTGAGTAACCGGTGCCAAAATCGTCTATCGAGGCTTTTACTCCCGCATCCGTCAGCGCTGTCAGGACACGAACGCTTTCGTCCGGATTGTTCATTGCCGTGGTTTCGGTCACCTCCAGGATCAACATGCCGGGTGGTACGCTATGGCGCGTCAGACAATCGAGAACTGTTTTAACCAGCGACGGCTGTTCGAACTGCAATGTAGAAAGATTCACCGCCATTGACCAGTCCGTGTGGCCCTGAAGATGCCATTCACGCAGCTGGCGGCAGGCCTCGTCGATTACCCAGTTTCCAATCGGAATAATCAGCCCCGTTTTCTCTGCCAGCGGTAGAAAAAGATCGGGTGGGAGTAACCCCTGTTTGGGATGCTGCCAGCGTAACAGCGCTTCGAATCCGAGGACTGGCCCGGCAGGGGCGTGAAATTTAGGTTGATAAAGCAGGCGTAACTCATTACGGTCGATGGCCTGCCACAGATCATTCATCAGCTGTAGATGCGTCTGCGCCAGCGTATTCATTGACGGCTGGAAGAAGTGATAGCCGTTGCGACCCATATGTTTCGTGTGGTACATCGCAGCATCAGCGTTAAACATCAGTTCACGATCGGTTTTGCCATCGTGTGGATAGAGCGCAATGCCAATGCTCAGGGTGACCATCAGTTCATAAGGATCGAGATGGAACGGGCTATCAATGACGCGCACCAGTGAATTTGCCAGTGAGGCAGCATCATCCGGAGTGGCGGTTTCGGCCAGCAGGACGAATTCATCCCCACCGATACGCGCCAGCGTATACTGACCTTTCAACTGCAACAGCAAACGCTGAGTCACCGCAACCAGAAGCCTGTCACCGACATCATGACCATAGGCATCGTTGACGGTTTTAAAGCCGTCGAGATCCATAAACATCAGCGCGAAAGGGCTTCCTTCGCGATCGGCCTTGCTGATGGCCTGATCGAGGCGATCCTCAAGCAGAATACGATTGGGTAATCGCGTCAGCGTATCATGTAACGCCAGCTGTGCGAGTTCACGATTAGCTTCTGCCAGTGATGAGGCCAGCAGCGAGGTACGAGCCTGAAGGCGGGCATCGAACATCGACACCAGCAGCGTAATCCCCAGAATAGCGAGCGCGACCACGCTAACCAGTATCGCCAGCCAGCTCCCGTTAATGCCATGATGGTGGACCATCGTCGACATTGGAAATTGTGCTGCTTCCATGCCGGCGTAATGCATGCCAGCGATAGCGATGCCCATGGTGATCGCCGCCCCCAGCCGCATCAACGCCATTCGTGCAGCTTCCTGACGTAAACGGAACGTCAGCCAAAGAGCGGCCAGTGAAGCGGCAAGGGCAATGACCACAGAGATAGCCACCCACGTTTTATCCCAGACAATACCCGGTGTGACCTCCAGGGCAGCCATACCGGTGTAGTGCATGGCAACAATGCCCGTTCCCATCACGACGGCGCCAGGCAGCAGCCGGCGCAAACGTAGCTGCTCGCCGCTAACGAGCCACAGGGCAAACATGGACGAGCTGATGGCGATAACCATCGAAAGCACGGTCAGGACCGCGTTGTAACTCATGCTCATGGAAAGATCCATCGCCAGCATACCGATGAAATGCATCGCCCACACGCCAATCCCCATCGAAACACCGCCACCTGTCAGCCAGACGCGTGCAGCGACGCCCTGGCTTCCGGCAACGCGCGCAGCCATATTCAGCGCGGTATAGGCGGCAAGAATGGCAACAACAAAGGAGATGACTACGAGGATTTGGTTGTATTGGCTAACCAGCATGGTCTGTTCACTCGTTGTGAGACGTTAAGCAAGAGCGGTTGGAAAGGGCACAGACATTATCATCGTCAGGAAATGACGAAAAGTGATTTAAATCCCTGTTTTTATTGAGTGATAACAGGGGGGGACAGGATGGAAGCGGTTAGTCCAGCTCTGAGCAGTTGACCAGTTTAAGCGGGTTCACGGAATTCATATTGCGACATTTATCGGTTTCGGTGCTCATCAGTTCAATCCACTGCATCAGCAGCGCATCAAAAATGAAAACAGAGACAGCAAAAACGACCAGCCACCAGTATTTACGAATCATGTGTCATTCCGTGAAAAGAGAGCCTGTAAGTTGCTGGAAATATACACGAAAAGCGGGCGTTGAAAAGTGGGGAAAGAGAAGGTTTACAAAGCATTGACGGTTGCCCGTCCGGACGATAAAAAAGGCGCTTCCCCATGCCGAGTAGCGCCTTTTTAATCAAGCATTTAGCTAACCTGAATTAGTTCATGCCGTATTTTTTCAATTTTTTACGCAGCGTACCACGGTTGATGCCCATCATCAGCGCAGCACGGGTCTGGTTACCACGGGTGTATTGCATCACCATGTCCAACAGGGGCTGTTCTACTTCAGCCAGTACCAGCTCATAGAGGTCATTCACATCCTGACCATTCAGTTGAGCAAAATAGTTCTTCAGTGCCTGTTTAACCGAGTCACGCAGGGGTTTTTGGGTTACCTGATCCTGAGAGTTAACGGTAGAAACGGTCAGTACGTCAGAATTTACGCGTTGTTCGAACATAGTTCTGTCAGCTCTTTATTTCTGTTTACGCAAAATTTTCGAAGTATGCCTCCAACGCCTCCAGCTGTTCGCTGGCATCCTCAATGGCGTTGAATGTGCGCCGAAACTGGTCATTTGGAGCGTGTTCCTGGAGATACCAGGAAACGTGTTTACGTGCAATTCGGTACCCTTTTGCCGGACCATAAAAGTCATGCAGTTCCCGAACGTGCGCGCAAAGCAAGCGCTTAACCTCTGCCAAAGGCAGCGGGGGCAGCAACTCCCCAGTGTCCAGATAATGCTGGATTTCCCGAAAGATCCAGGGTCTTCCCTGAGCTGCGCGGCCTATCATCAGGGCATCCGCCCCTGTATAGTCGAGCACAGCTCTGGCTTTAAGCGGGTCAGTAATGTCGCCATTCGCGATAACCGGAATGGAAACTTTCTGCTTAACTGCCCGAATACTGTCGTACTCAGCTTCTCCATTGAACAAACAGGCGCGTGTACGGCCATGAATGGTCAGAGCCTGAATGCCACAGTCTTCAGCCAGTTGGGCAATCTCTTCGCAGTTACGGTGTTCCGGTGCCCAGCCGGTGCGAATCTTCAGGGTAACAGGAACGTCCACTGCATTGACGACCTCGGTAAGGATCGATTTAACGACATCCGGGTACTGCAAGAGGGCTGAACCTGCGAGCTTGCGATTCACTTTTTTAGCCGGGCAACCCATATTGATATCAATAATCTGGGCACCGCTTTCCACGTTAATACGTGCTGCATCTGCCATTTCTTTCGGATCGCTACCAGCAATTTGCACGGTGCGAATACCGGGTTCATCAATGTGCACCATCCGTAAACGAGATTTGTCGCTTTCCCAAACCTGTGGGTTAGAAGACATCATCTCGGATACTGTCAATCCGGCTCCCATCTCGTAGCACAACGTCCGAAAAGGTCTGTCTGTAATGCCAGCCATGGGCGCTGCGATCAGGCGATTTCTGAGCTGATATTGTCCGATGCGCATGAGTTAAGAAATGACCATACTGTGACTGCAAGGCGGCGTATATTACGCATTTTTTGCACGAGATGAAAGGCCAAACTTTGACCAATCCTCTGAGATGGATCAAAGAATTGCATTTAAAATGAGCGTGGTGCGATAATTACTCATAAAAATCATCATATTAGAAAATAGTGACTAAAATTTACACTCAAAGAAATTTGAGTAAGTTCTCAATTTTTCTTTATGAATGAAAATTTTGGCACGCAAATTTGCGTAAATAATCGGCAAATTTACGTGCCTTTTGCGATCTGCGTCGCATTTCAGCACAGGATATCAGCGTAAAAAAATCGACTTATTCAACAACCAGACGGCCATGAAGCGGTTGAACCGGGCGGCTGTTTTCATGGTGCATGGTGTGAGTGAATTTTTGCAGCTGTTCAGCAGAGACGGTCAGCGGGTGCTTGAGCACCAGCCATGTCACCCCTTCTGAACATGGTGGCGTAGTCAGAGAGCCGCTAAAACGCCAGTAGGTTTTATCCGTGGGCAGTAATTTATTCATATCGAGGGTTGGCTTAATCGTTACGTTCTGGTCAACCTGTCCGGGCATCACGCCCCAGAGTTTATCCAGTTCAGTGTTTGCCGCGCCCTGATCGAACATAACGGCAACGACCGTCAGTTCGCCGTCAGCGTTTTTATGGACCAGATGCATTTCCATTGCGTATTTTTTACCGTGCACCGTGTTTTCGGATGGCGCATGGAAATGGAACTGCTGTAACGTCCAGCGCTGTTTATCAAACGTGATGCGTCACCCTACGGCGATGCGAAGGTTAATTCTTACGACCGGTAATACGGCACCACTCTTCTTTTTCCACGACCGGGTCCAGTGCGAAGCTATCGGCATAAGCTAAGCTTCACAAACGCTCTCTGCCTGGCTTGCCAGAATACCGGAAAGGCCCAGCAAACCGCCTGAAACCGGCAGGACGCTGATTAACGGTGCCAGTTCACGTAATGGGCCTGCAAGGATGTTAGCGACCACCACGTCGGCTTTCATTTCTTCTGGCTGATCTTTCGGTAAGTAGAGTTCCAGACGGTCAGAAACGCCATTACGTTCGGCGTTATCGCGGCTGGCCTGAATCGCCTGCGGATCGATATCAATACCAATGGCTTTTGCTGCACCCAGTTTCAGCGCCGCGATCGCCAGAATGCCGGAACCACAGCCAAAGTCGATGACTGTTTTACCGGTTAAATCGAGGCTGTCGAGCCATTGCAGGCACAGAGAGGTGGTTGGATGGGTACCCGTACCAAACGCCAGCCCTGGATCTAACATCACGTTGACGGCGTTTTCGTCCGGCACATCACGCCAGCTAGGGCAGATCCACAGTCGTTCACCAAAGCGCATCGGGTGGAAATTATCCATCCATTCGCGCTCCCAGTCTTTATCTTCTAGTTGTTCGATTTTATGCGCGAAGCCTGCGCCGAGCAGCGGATGGTTTTCCAGAATCGCCACCACGTCGTTCATATCGGTTTCAGCGTCGAACAGACCAATCACATCGGTGTCGCCCCACAGGCGCGTTTCGCCCGGCAGCGGCTCAAATACTGGCGTATCGTGGGTATCCTGAAAAGTGATAGAAACGGCACCCGCTTCCATCAGCGCATCGCTAAGATCTTCCGCGTTCGCGCCGGTGGTGTTCAGTTTCAGTTGGATCCAAGGCATGGCAAAACTCTTTATTTATCAGTAGTCAAAACGGTAGCTTGCGGGACGGATGTACCGAAACGGTTTCCGACCAGGAAAGCCAGCAAACTTAGTAGTAACGAGGGCACGATAGGGTGGAAGCCCAGGTACTGAATATTCAGCGTCGCGAGTACGGCATACAGCACGCCGCCAACGATCATCGCACTTAGCGCGCCTTTGGCGTTGGCGCGTTCCCAGTAAAGACCCAGCACCAGCGGCCACAGGAAAACGGCTTCCAGCCCACCGAAGGCCAGCAAATTCAGCCAGATGATCATTTCTGGCGGCTTCCAGGCGGCAAGCAGCAGCAACGCGCCGAGAACTAACGTAATTACCGCCGACATCCGCTTCAGACGCGTCTCGTTTTGCATTTGATCCGGACGGATATTCAGATAGAGATCTTTAATGATCGTAGCGGAACTTTGCAGCAGTTGGGCGTTAATTGTCGACATGATCGCAGCCATCGGTGCAGCCAGGAAGATCCCGGCGGCAAACGGTGGCAGCACTTTTACCATTAACGTCGGGATCACCAGATCCGGTACGGTGAGATCGGGGATCACCGCCCGACCTAACGCTCCGGCCAGGTGCATACCGAACATCAGGATTGCGACTACAATCGTACCGATGATGATCCCCCGGTGTACTGCTTTGCTGTCTTTATAAGAGATACAGCGCACCGCAGTATGCGGCAGGCCTATAACGCCAAAGCACACCAGTACCCAGAACGACGTCATAAAGGCAGGCGACAGAATATCGTCAGCGCCTTGTGGCGTAACCAGTTGCGGATCGATGGTTTGCAAGGTCTGTACTGCGTTGCTTAAGCCGCCAGCGGCATGTACCACGCCAATAAGCAGCACAACGGTGCCAATCAGCATCACAAGCCCTTGCATGGTGTCGTTCAGCACGCTGGCGCGAAAGCCACCAAAGGCGGTATATAACGCAATGCTGATACCAAAAATCAGCAGCCCGGTTTCATAAGGAATACCCGCCGCGGTTTCCAGCAGGCGCGCACCGCCGATAAACTGCACGGTCATCGCACCAACGAACGCAACCAGCAAACTCAAACTCGCCAGCCACACCAGAAGACGACTCTGGTAGCGGGCAAACAGCATATCGTTTAGCGTCACTGCATTGTAGCGGCGCGCAAGAATCGCAAACTTCTTGCCGAGAATACCGAGTGAAAGCCAGACTGCAGGAAGCTGAATCATCGCCAGCAATACCCAGCCCAGCCCGTATTTATAAGCAGCTCCTGGCCCGCCGATAAACGAACTGGCACTGATATAGGTCGCGGTGAGCGTCATCGCCAGCACAATACCGCCCATAGAGCGGCTGCCGAGGAAATACTCATTAAGGAAGGTGCCGGTGCTCCGTTTACGCATCGCATAAACCGAGATACCGAACACCACCACCAGATAGGCGACCAGCGGTAGAATTACTTCAAGCTGCATCGTCATCCTCCAGTGGGATATCGCGATAGATAAATTTCACCATCGCCCAGCACAGTCCAATAAACAGCAGCGGCGTCAGGATGCAGGCCATCTCAAACCAGCGCGGAAAGCCGGTAAAACCGGGGGCAACGCCAGATAAGTAAGCGGCTACTAACCAAACTGCCAGATACAAAAGGGTCAGCCCCAGCGCCCAGCGCGCCTCTTTATGGGCCTGAACAAAACGAGTGTCCATTTTTTGTCCCTGATGGGTGAAGAAAGCGGGGATTGTACCTTATGGGGGTTGTCGATCCCCAGTAATAAAAAAGGCCGGAAAATCCGGCCTTTTGACGCTTTAGCAGTCTTATTTTTCCTGAAGACCGAGTTTTTTCTCCAGATAGTGGATGTTAGTGCCACCATGCTGGAAGTTCTCGTCATTCATGATGCGGATCTGCAGATCAACGTTGGTTTTGATACCGTCGATGATCAGCTCCTGCAGCGCATTCTTCATGCGGGCAATCGCCACGTCACGGTTTTCACCGTAGCAAATCAGCTTACCGATCATTGAGTCATAGTACGGCGGTACGGTGTAGCCCGCGTAGATATGAGACTCCCAACGTACGCCAAAACCGCCAGGTGCGTGGAAACGGGTGATTTTGCCCGGACTTGGCAGGAAGGTGTTCGGATCTTCGGCGTTGATACGACATTCCACCGCATGGCCGCGAACGTGAACTTCTTCTTGCTTGATCGACAGCGGTTGACCGGCAGCGATACGCAGCTGTTCTTTGATCAGGTCAACGCCGGTGATCATTTCTGTAACCGGGTGTTCTACCTGAATACGGGTGTTCATTTCGATGAAATAGAACTCGCCGTTTTCGAACAGGAACTCGAAAGTACCTGCACCGCGATAGCCGATATCAACACACGCTTTAGCGCAACGTTCGCCGATGTAGCGACGCAGTTCCGGGGTAATGCCCGGTGCTGGCGCTTCTTCGACCACTTTCTGGTGGCGGCGTTGCATGGAGCAGTCACGTTCCGCCAGATAGATAGCGTTGCCCTGACCGTCAGCCAGTACCTGAATCTCGACGTGGCGAGGATTTTCCAGGTATTTCTCCATGTAAACCATATCGTTGCTGAAAGCAGCTTTCGCTTCCGCACGGGTCATGGAGATGGATTGTGCCAGTTCAGCGTCGCCGCGCACTACGCGCATACCGCGACCGCCGCCGCCGCCGGAGGCTTTGATAATCACCGGATAACCAATGCGTTTAGCAATGGCACGGTTTTTATCCATATCGTCGCCCAGCGGGCCGTCAGAACCCGGTACGCAAGGGACGCCCGCTTTTTTCATCGCCGCGATTGCGGATACTTTGTCGCCCATCAGGCGAATGGTTTCTGCTTTCGGGCCAATGAAGATAAAGCCGGAGCGTTCAACCTGCTCGGCAAAGTTGGCGTTCTCGGAGAGGAAGCCGTAACCCGGATGGATTGCTACTGCGCCGGTGATTTCAGCGGCGCTGATGATTGCCGGGATGTTCAGATAACTTTTTACTGACGGAGCAGGGCCAATACAGACCGTTTCATCTGCCAGTAATACGTGTTTTAGATCGCGATCCGCGCTGGAGTGCACAGCGACAGTCTTGATGCCCAGTTCTTTACAGGCACGAAGAATACGCAATGCAATCTCGCCGCGGTTGGCAATAACAATTTTATCCAGCATGTTCGCCTCGTTACTCGATGACGACCAGCGGCTCGTCAAATTCTACCGGTTGTCCACTTTCGACCAGAATTGCTTTCACGGTACCGGATTTGTCCGCTTCGATCTGGTTCATCATTTTCATGGCTTCAACGATGCACAGGGTATCGCCCACGTTGACTTTCTGACCCACTTCGATGAACGCTTTTGCGTCCGGGCTTGGGGTGCGGTAGAAAGTACCAACCATCGGGGAACGTACGATGTGACCACTGATTTCCGCTGCTGCTGGCGCTTCCATGGAAGGAACGGTCGCCGGAGCGGCTGCGTTAGATTGAGCTGGCTGCTGCATCATTGGTGCAGCGTAAGCTTGTTGCATCACAGGGAAACTTGCGGCAGGAGCTGCACGGCTAATGCGTACTGACTCTTCGCCTTCAGAAATTTCCAGTTCGGAGATGCCTGATTCTTCAACCAGCTCGATCAGTTTTTTAATCTTACGAATATCCATGAGTGGGTTCCGTACTCTTTGTTTAGTGTGATTGTGACAGGCGTTTCACCGCCGTCTGTAAAGCGTATGCCCCGACAGCTGTATGCATAGCGATAAATTCCAGCAGGCCGGGACGCCGGTCTATTTTGCCCCAGAGTGTCAATGTTAGACTTGACGGACATTGTGCAGCGATCTGCTGCTATCCTCCGGCAAAAACAAAATATACCTTCGTTGCGCCAATGTCACCTTTTCTGCAGCGCAAAAACTGCGTCAGGTCAGGAGGACGAGGTCGCACATTATAACGATTTCGTAGCAATTGGCAGCTAAATACTGGTCTTATCAGGGAAGATAATCAACAGCTATCCGAAAAAGATTCGCGGTTGATAAATAATCTGCGGGAAAACGCACAGTTTCGTGAACTATCGCAACCACTGGCGGAACTTCTTGTAACGCCACGCTAAAAGGGCCAGGGCCAGCAGGGCGTAGATGACCGGCTGAGGGGATAAAATCTTCACCGACCACAGGTAATGAATCGGGGCGAGGATCGCGACAAGATAGACGAAGTTGTGCAGCAGTTGCCAGCGTCGACCCAGTTTTCGCTGTGCATACTGCGTGGATGTCAGCGTCAGCGCCAGTAAAACCAGCCAGCTTACGATACCCAGCGTCAGATAGGGACGCGTCACCAGTTCGCTGCCAAGGAGTGCCAGGTTGTTAATGCCCAGTTCCAGCAGGGCGTAGCTGGTGAGATGCAGCGTCGCCCAGGCAAAACACCATAGCCCTAAAAGCCGACGGGTGCGTATCAATAATGGCTGTTTAGCGTAGCGCGCCAGCGGTGAGACGAGCAAGGTCGCCAGCAAAAATTTCAGAGCCATCCGACCCGTAAAATGCTGAATATCTTTCGCCGGATCGGCACTGAACTGTCCCTGGCTGGCTGCCCAGAAGAGCCAGATAAAGGGGAGCAATCCTGCTAAATGCAGGAGTACCTTCAGCCAGGTTATCTGCTTTGCCGTTAAACGCACTTAGAAGTTCTCCCGTAAATTCAGCCCACGGTAGAGGGATGCCACCTCATCCGCATAGCCGTTAAACAGCAGCGTTGGCTGGCGTTTAACATCCAGCGCGCCGCCGGAGCCGATAAAACGTTCCGTCGCCTGCGACCAGCGCGGATGGTCAACGTGCGGGTTAACGTTGGCAAAAAAACCATACTCGTCAGGCGCTGCCAGGTTCCAGGTGGTGGGGGGGCGTTCACGGGTGAGCTTAATGCTGACGATCGATTTGATGCCCTTGAAACCGTATTTCCACGGTACGGTCAGGCGAATGGGCGCCCCGTTTTGCGGCGGTAGCGCTTTGCCATAAACCCCGACGGTGAGCAGCGTAAGCGGATGCATGGCTTCGTCGAGACGTAAACCTTCAACGTAGGGATACTCCAGCCCGCCGCCGATAAACCGATCCTTCTGGCCTGGCATCTCGTCCGGGGCGTAGCGCGTCTGGAAGGAAACATACTTCGCGTTGCTGGTGGGCTCAACCAGCGCCAGCAGTTTATGCAAAGGGAAACCTACCCACGGCACCACCATCGACCAGGCTTCCACACAGCGCATACGGTAAATGCGTTCTTCAAGTGGGAAGCGGGTGGTGAGGTCATGATGATCCAGCGTCAGCGGTTTTGCCACCTCGCCATCTATCTTCAGCGTCCAGGGATCGGTTTTCATGCTCCCGGCGTTGGCGGCAGGATCGGCCTTATCGAGACCAAACTCATAGAAGTTGTTATAGCCGGTGACTTTATCTTCCGGCGTCAGCGCCAGTTTATTCTGCCACTGCGCCGGTTTGGTGAAGTTAAGCGGTGCGCCGGAGGGGGCTTTCGGGCGATCGTTGCCCTTAAACCAGTCGAGCAGATCGGCATGGGCCGCAGGGGTGAGCGTCAGGGCGGTGGCGCTGATGCCAAGCATCTTCAGGATCTGGCGGCGCTGTAGCATAAAGACAGATTCAGACGTTACGTCGGCTTCCGTCAGTTTTCGGGTTTTCATGGCATCCTCCGTCAGGCGTTTTTCTAAGCATGACGGAGGAGGAGGGTTAGCGCGAATATGTCACGAAAATTTGAAGATTAGGCGATTTTAACCAGCGCACGACCGTGGAACTGGTTGTCCATGATTTTACTGGCGAACTCTGGCGCCTGGCTCAGGGTAATCTCAGTGGCGCTCTGGTCAAAGAATGAGGCTGGCAGATCCTGCACCAGACGTTCCCAGGCCTCAGCTCGCCGCTCGGCTGGCGTCATTACTGAATCCACCCCTTGCAAACGGACATTACGCAGAATAAATGGCATGACCGTGGTTGGCAGAGTAAAACCACCCGCCAGACCACAGGCCGCCACGCAGCCGCCGTAATTCATTTGCGCCAGCACTTTTGCCAGCACTTTGTCGCCAACGGTGTCAATTGCCCCAGCCCAGACTTGTTTTTCCAGAGGACGGGATTCGGCAAACTCATCACGAGGGAGAACACGGCTAGCACCTAAACTTTTCAGATATTCATGGGTACTTTCGCGACCGGAAACGGCAACGACCTGATAACCCAACTTATGCAGCAGCGCCACGGCGGTACTGCCGACGCCACCACTGGCACCCGTCACGACAATCTCCCCGTCCTGCGGGCGAACACCGGCATCTTCCAGCGCCATCACACACAGCATGGCGGTAAAACCGGCAGTACCGATAATCATTGCTTTACGCGCGTCCAGCCCTTGCGGCATGGCAACCAGCCAGTCACCTTTCACTCGCGCCTGCTCCGCCAGCCCACCCCAGTGGTTTTCACCAACGCCCCAGCCAGTGAGTAACACCTCCTGACCGGCATGAAAACGCGGATCTTCGCTGGTGCGTACAGTTCCGGCAAAATCGATCCCAGGAATCATCGGAAAATTACGGATGATTTTTCCCTTACCGGTAATCGCCAGCGCATCTTTATAGTTCAGGCTCGACCAGTGAACATCGACCGTGACATCGCCCTCCGGCAGGCGACTTTCGTCCAGAGTCTGTACTGATGCGAGAGTTTTGCCGTCCTGCTGTTCTAAAAGTAACGCCTGCATAAGTGGTCCTCATGTGCATGATGGATTGGAAAATAATTTCTGAAGACTATACTCGCTAATGGAAAAGCAAAGCCGATGAAGCGCAATAAATTGCGAGATACGCCAGGTTTGGTAGTATGCCGCATTTGAAATGCAAGTTAGTGCTCACTTGCACCCCCTTTCAACCCACGGAGTAATCTCAAGGATGCGATTAACGACGAAGTTCTCAGCTTTTATCACCTTGCTGACGGGGCTGACCATATTTGTCACGCTAATCGGCTGCTCGCTGAGCTTTTACAATGCCATCCAGGATAAGCTGGTTAACCGGGTTGAATCGGTTGCATCGGTTATCGACACTCGCCTGATTGCAACCTCCTTCCCGGCGCTCTCGCGTGAGCTGGATGAGTTAATGGTGCCTGTGGATATCGTGCAGATCGACATTAAACTGGGGAAGCAGACCGTTTTCAGCCATACCCGCCAGGGCAGCTATCGTCCTGCCGGCACGGTAGAACAGTATCGGGACGTCACGGTTAATTCACTTAAACATCCGGGTATGACAATTCATCTGATGTACCAGGATCCGATGAGCAACTATTTACGCTCGCTTATGACCACCGCGCCCTTAACCATCGCCGTTGCCTTTATCGTACTGCTGATTTTCCTCGCCGTTCGCTGGCAGCGTCGTCAACTTTCCGGCCAGGAGCTGCTGGAAACACGCTCCGTGCGGATACTGAATGGCGAACGGGGTCCACAGGTGCGGGGATCGGTTTATGAATGGCCATCTCGCACCAGTAGCGCCCTGGACGTGTTGCTCTCCGAAATCCAGTTTGCCAGCGATCAGCGTAGCCGTATGGACACGTTGATTCGCTCTTACGCCGCGCAGGATAACAAAACGGGCCTCAACAACCGTCTCTTCTTTGATAATCAGCTGGCTACGCTTCTTGATGACCCCGAAAAGGTGGGTACGCATGGCGTGGTAATGATGATTCGCCTGCCCGACTTCGATCTGCTCCGTGATACCTGGGGTCAGCGCGTGGCGGAAGAGAACCTCTTTACGCTGATTAACCTGCTGTCCACCTTTATTATGCGTTACCCCGGCGCGTTACTGGCACGCTACCACCGCAGCGATTTTGCCGTCTTGCTGCCGCATCGCACCTTAAAGGAGTCCGAGAGTATCGCCAGCCAGCTGCTGAAAGCCGTCGATGCGCTGCCCCAGAGCAAAATGCTCGACAGAGACGATATGGTGCATATGGGCATCTGTGCCTGGCGCGGCGGTCAGTCGACGGAGCAGGTGATGGAACATGCGGAAGCGGCCACGCGTAACGCCGTATTGCAGGGGGCGAACGGCTGGGCAGTCTATGATGATACGCTGCCGGAGAAAGGGCGCGGCAACGTGCGCTGGCGAACCCTGATTGAACAGATGCTGAGCCGGGGCGGACCGCGCATCTATCAAAAACCGGCGGTCATGAAGAATGGTCAGGTTCATCATCGCGAACTCATGTGCCGCATCTTCGATGGTAATGAAGAGGTTAGCTCGGCGGAGTATATGCCGATGGTCTTGCAGTTTGGCTTATCGGAAGAGTATGACCGTCTGCAAATCAGCCGTCTTATTCCACTATTGCGTTACTGGCCAGAGGAAAATCTGGCGATTCAGGTTACCGTTGAGTCGCTGATTCGCCCGCGTTTTCAGCGTTGGCTGCGCGATACGTTAATGCAATGTGAAAAATCACAACGAAAACGCATAATTATTGAACTTGCAGAGGCCGATGTAGGTCAACATATCAGTCGTTTACAACCTGTTATTCGTTTAGTGAATGCTTTAGGGGTACGGGTAGCCGTCAACCAGGCTGGTTTGACGCTGGTAAGTACCAGTTGGATCAAAGAACTTAATGTTGAGTTACTCAAGCTCCATCCGGGGCTGGTCAGAAACATTGAGAAGCGAACGGAGAACCAGCTGCTGGTTCAAAGCCTGGTGGAAGCCTGCTCCGGGACCAGCACCCAGGTTTACGCCACCGGCGTGCGTTCGCGAAGCGAGTGGCAGACCCTGATTCAGCGCGGTGTTACAGGCGGGCAAGGGGATTTTTTCGCGTCCTCACAGCCACTTGATACTAACGTGAAAAAATATTCACAAAGATACTCGGTTTAACCTGCCGTTTAATCCGTTTTCACGTAGAATAACGCGCGCTGCGTCTCATGGGAGTGTGCTTGTCTGCTCGCCAGATTGTTGCAGCACATATGCAGATGAATGACCTTACGCGGTTGCAAACAGGCGAGGAATGCTGCTGATGCATTAAGCCTTTCTGGACTCAGGCAGAGAATTTGTAACAAAGGAAACGAACTGCACTAATTTTCACCGTAGCAGATGATTTTTGCGCCTTGTCGCTGCTGCGTGTGGTTGGTAAAGTAAGCGGATTTTCTTTTCCGCCCCAGCTTTCAGGATTATCCCTTAGTATGTTGAAAAAATTTCGTGGCATGTTTTCCAATGACTTGTCCATTGACCTGGGTACTGCGAATACCCTCATTTATGTAAAAGGACAAGGCATCGTATTGAATGAGCCTTCCGTGGTGGCCATTCGTCAGGATCGTGCCGGTTCACCGAAAAGCGTAGCTGCAGTAGGTCATGACGCGAAGCAGATGCTGGGCCGTACGCCGGGCAATATTGCTGCCATTCGCCCAATGAAAGACGGCGTTATCGCCGACTTCTTCGTGACTGAAAAAATGCTCCAGCACTTCATCAAACAAGTGCACAGCAACAGCTTTATGCGTCCAAGCCCGCGCGTTCTGGTTTGTGTGCCGGTTGGCGCGACCCAGGTTGAACGCCGCGCAATTCGTGAATCCGCGCAGGGCGCTGGTGCCCGTGAAGTCTTCCTGATTGAAGAACCGATGGCTGCCGCAATTGGTGCTGGCCTGCCGGTTTCTGAAGCGACCGGTTCTATGGTGGTTGATATCGGTGGTGGTACCACTGAAGTTGCTGTTATCTCCTTGAACGGTGTGGTTTACTCCTCTTCTGTGCGCATTGGTGGTGACCGTTTCGACGAAGCTATCATCAACTATGTGCGTCGTAATTACGGTTCTCTGATCGGTGAAGCCACCGCAGAACGTATCAAGCACGAAATCGGTTCGGCTTATCCGGGCGATGAAGTCCGTGAAATCGAAGTTCGTGGCCGTAACCTGGCAGAAGGTGTTCCACGCGGTTTTACCCTGAACTCCAATGAAATCCTCGAAGCACTGCAGGAACCGCTGACCGGTATTGTGAGCGCGGTAATGGTTGCACTGGAACAGTGCCCGCCGGAACTGGCTTCCGACATCTCCGAGCGCGGCATGGTGCTCACCGGTGGTGGCGCACTGCTGCGTAACCTTGACCGTTTGTTAATGGAAGAAACCGGCATTCCAGTCGTTGTTGCTGAAGACCCGCTGACCTGTGTGGCGCGCGGTGGCGGCAAAGCGCTGGAAATGATCGACATGCACGGCGGCGACCTGTTCAGCGAAGAGTAATCGGATGCAGGCAGGGGAAGTGTCTGTTTACCCTGCCTGGTCTGATACGAGAATACGCATAACTTATGAAGCCAATTTTTAGCCGTGGCCCGTCGCTACAGATTCGCCTTATTCTGGCGGTGCTGGTGGCGCTCGGCATTATTATTGCCGACAGCCGCCTGGGGACGTTCAGTCAAATCCGTACTTATATGGATACCGCCGTCAGTCCTTTCTACTTTGTTTCCAATGCTCCTCGTGAATTGCTGGATGGCGTATCGCAGACGCTGGCCTCGCGTGACCAATTAGAACTTGAAAACCGGGCGTTACGTCAGGAACTGTTGCTGAAAAACAGTGAACTGCTGATGCTTGGACAATACAAACAGGAGAACGCGCGTCTGCGCGAGCTGCTGGGTTCCCCGCTGCGTCAGGATGAGCAGAAAATGGTGACTCAGGTTATCTCCACGGTTAACGATCCTTATAGCGATCAAGTTGTTATCGATAAAGGTAGCGTTAATGGCGTTTATGAAGGCCAGCCGGTCATCAGCGACAAAGGTGTTGTTGGTCAGGTGGTGGCCGTCGCTAAACTGACCAGTCGCGTGCTGCTGATTTGTGATGCGACCCACGCGCTGCCAATCCAGGTGCTGCGCAACGATATCCGCGTAATTGCAGCCGGTAACGGTTGTACGGATGATTTGCAGCTTGAGCATCTGCCGGCGAATACGGATATTCGTGTTGGTGATGTGCTGGTGACTTCCGGTCTGGGCGGTCGTTTCCCGGAAGGCTATCCGGTCGCGGTTGTCTCTTCCGTAAAACTCGATACCCAGCGCGCTTATACTGTGATTCAGGCGCGTCCGACTGCAGGGCTGCAACGTTTGCGTTATCTGCTGCTGCTGTGGGGGGCAGATCGTAACGGCGCTAACCCGATGACGCCGGAAGAGGTGCATCGTGTTGCTAATGAACGTCTGATGCAGATGATGCCGCAGGTATTGCCTTCGCCAGACGCGATGGGGCCAAAGTTACCTGAACCGGCAACGGGGATCGCTCAGCCGACTCCGCAGCAACCGACGACAGGAAATGCAGCTACTGCGCCTGCTGCGCCGACACAGCCCGCTGCTAATCGCTCTCCACAAAGGGCTACGCCGCCGCAAAGTGGTGCTCAACCGCCTGCGCGTGCGCCGGGAGGGCAATAGTGGCGAGCTATCGTAGCCAGGGACGCTGGGTAATCTGGCTCTCTTTCCTCATTGCGCTGTTGCTGCAAATCATGCCCTGGCCGGATAACCTGATTGTTTTCCGGCCAAACTGGGTGTTACTTATCTTGTTGTATTGGATCCTGGCCTTGCCCCATCGCGTAAATGTGGGCACAGGTTTTGTGATGGGTGCCATACTGGATCTGATCAGCGGCTCGACGCTTGGCGTACGCGTATTGGCGATGAGCATCATTGCTTACCTGGTGGCGCTGAAATACCAGCTTTTCCGCAACCTCGCATTATGGCAGCAGGCGCTAGTCGTCATGTTGCTTTCGCTGGTGGTGGATATTATTGTTTTCTGGGCAGAGTTTTTAGTGATTAACGTCTCTTTCAGACCGGAAGTGTTCTGGAGTAGTGTAGTCAATGGGGTGCTCTGGCCGTGGATTTTCTTGCTGATGCGTAAAGTCCGTCAGCAGTTTGCAGTGCAATAAAGGTTTCTATGACTTCTCTGTATTTAGCTTCCGGTTCTCCGCGTCGTCAGGAGTTACTTGCGCAACTTGGCGTGACCTTTGAACGTATTGTTACGGGCATTGAGGAGCAGCGTCAGCCGCAGGAGAGCGCGCAGCAGTATGTTGTGCGTCTGGCACGCGAGAAAGCACAAGCGGGTGTCGCGCAAACGGCGCAGGATCTCCCGGTGCTGGGTGCGGATACTATCGTTATCCTGAACGGAGAAGTGCTGGAGAAACCGCGCGACGCAGAGCATGCGGCGCAGATGTTGCGCAAATTATCGGGTCAGACCCATCAGGTGATGACGGCAGTGGCGTTGGCTGACAGCCAGCACATTCTCGATTGCCTGGTGGTCACCGATGTGACTTTCAGAACGTTAACAGACGAAGACATCGCGGGCTATGTCGCCAGCGGTGAACCGTTAGATAAAGCAGGTGCATACGGTATTCAGGGGCTGGGTGGCTGTTTTGTCAGGAAGATAAATGGCAGCTATCACGCCGTAGTCGGCTTACCGCTGGTTGAAACGTATGAATTATTAAGTAATTTTAACGCACTGCGTGAGAAAAGGGATAAACATGACGGCTGAATTGTTAGTAAACGTAACGCCTTCGGAAACGCGAGTGGCGTATATTGATGGCGGTATTCTGCAGGAAATTCATATTGAACGTGAGGCGCGACGCGGAATAGTAGGCAATATCTACAAGGGTCGTGTAAGTCGTGTACTTCCGGGTATGCAGGCGGCTTTTGTAGATATTGGGCTGGATAAAGCCGCGTTTCTTCATGCATCTGACATCATGCCGCACACCGAATGTGTGGCGGGTGAAGAACAAAAGCAATTCACGGTGCGCGACATCTCGGAACTGGTTCGTCAGGGGCAAGATCTGATGGTGCAGGTGGTGAAAGATCCGCTTGGCACTAAAGGTGCGCGCCTGACCACCGATATCACGCTGCCTTCTCGCTATCTGGTGTTTATGCCAGGGGCTTCTCACGTTGGGGTTTCCCAACGTATTGAAAGCGAATCAGAACGTGAACGCCTGAAAAAAGTGGTCGCAGAGTATTGCGACGAGCAGGGCGGGTTTATCATCCGTACCGCAGCGGAAGGGGTTGGCGAGGCTGAACTGGCCTCCGATGCCGCTTATCTGAAACGCGTCTGGACCAAAGTTATGGAGCGTAAAAAACGCCCGCAGACCCGTTATCAGCTGTACGGCGAACTGGCGCTGGCGCAGCGTGTTCTGCGTGATTTCGCCGACGCCGAACTGGACCGCATTCGCGTTGACTCACGCCTGACTTACGAAGCATTGCTGGAGTTTACCTCGGAGTACATTCCCGAGATGACCAGCAAGCTGGAGCATTACACCGGACGCCAGCCGATTTTCGATCTCTTTGATGTCGAAAACGAAATCCAGCGAGCGCTGGAACGCAAAGTAGAACTGAAATCCGGTGGTTATCTGATTATCGACCAGACCGAAGCGATGACCACCGTGGACATCAATACCGGAGCGTTTGTCGGTCATCGCAATCTGGACGACACCATTTTCAATACCAATATTGAAGCGACGCAGGCTATCGCTCGCCAGTTACGGTTGCGTAATCTGGGCGGGATTATCATTATTGATTTCATCGATATGAATAATGAAGATCACCGCCGCCGCGTGCTGCACTCGCTGGAGCAGGCGTTGAGCAAAGACCGGGTGAAAACCAGCGTTAATGGTTTTTCGGCGCTGGGGCTGGTGGAGATGACGCGTAAACGCACCCGCGAAAGCATTGAGCACGTACTGTGTAACGAATGCCCAACCTGCCACGGTCGCGGAACGGTGAAAACCGTGGAAACGGTATGCTATGAAATCATGCGCGAGATTGTTCGTGTCCACCATGCTTACGATTCCGACCGTTTCCTGGTCTATGCTTCTCCGGCAGTAGCCGAAGCCTTGAAAGGCGAAGAGTCACACTCGCTGGCGGAAGTGGAAATTTTCGTTGGCAAACAGGTTAAAGTACAAATTGAACCGCTCTATAACCAGGAGCAGTTTGACGTCGTAATGATGTAAACAGATGCTGGGCCGCCATCCGGCAAAGGGTTTTTGAGTCACATTTTTAGCAGACAAGGAGTGACGGGTGAGGCGATTGCCGGGGATTTTACTGCTTACTGGAGCCGCGCTCGTTGTGATCGCTGCCCTGCTGGTTAGCGGCCTGCGTATTGCTTTACCGCATCTTGACGCCTGGCGTCCGGAAATCCTCAACAAAATAGAATCCGCGACTGGCATGCCGGTTGAAGCCAGTCAGCTCTCAGCCAGCTGGCAGAATTTTGGCCCGACGCTTGAAGCACACGACATCCGTGCAGAACTAAAAGATGGCGGCGAATTTTCGGTTAAACGCGTTACTCTGGCGCTGGATGTCTGGCAGAGCCTGTTACATATGCGCTGGCAGTTTCGCGATCTCACTTTCTGGCAGCTGCGCTTTCGCACCAACACTCCTATCACCAGCGGTGGTAGCGATGACAGTCTGGAAGCCAGCCACATCAGCGATCTGTTTCTTCGTCAATTTGACCATTTCGATCTCCGCGACAGTGAAGTCAGTTTCCTGACGCCATCCGGTCAGCGCGCCGAGCTGGCGATCCCACAACTCACCTGGCTGAACGATCCACGTCGACACCGTGCGGAAGGTCTGGTAAGCCTCTCCAGCCTTACCGGACAGCACGGCGTAATGCAGGTGCGCATGGATTTGCGCGATGATGAGGGCTTGTTAAGCAATGGTCGCGTCTGGCTCCAGGCGGATGACATCGACCTGAAGCCGTGGCTCGGTAAATGGATGCAGGACAATATTGCGCTGGAAACGGCGCAGTTCTCCCTTGAAGGCTGGATGACGATCGATAAAGGCGATGTAACCGGTGGCGACGTCTGGCTGAAACAGGGCGGTGCCAGCTGGTTGGGCGAGAAGCAAACGCATACGCTGTCGGTGAATAATCTGACCGCGCATATTACGCGTGAAAATCCGGGCTGGCAGTTCTCTATTCCCGATACACGGATCACGATGGACGGCAAACCCTGGCCGAGCGGAGCATTGACGCTAGCCTGGATACCGGAACAGGACGTTGGCGGCAAAGACAATAAACGCAGTGACGAACTCCGGATTCGCGCCAGTAATCTGGAGCTGGCAGGCCTGGAGGGCATACGCCCGCTGGCCGCGAAACTTTCACCTGCACTGGGTGATGTTTGGCGCTCCACACAACCGAGCGGCAAGATTAACACTCTGGCGCTGGATATCCCGCTTCAGGCGGCAGACAAGACCCGTTTTCAGGCATCGTGGAGCGATCTGGCCTGGAAGCAATGGAAATTATTACCGGGTGCGGAACACTTCTCCGGGACGCTTTCCGGCAGCGTTGAAAATGGTTTGCTTACCGCGTCGATGAAGCAGGCAAAGATGCCTTACGAAACGGTATTCCGTGCGCCACTGGAAATCGCCGACGGCCAGGCAACTATAAGCTGGCTGAACAATGACAAAGGTTTCCAGCTGGATGGGAGTGATATTGACGTTAAAGCCAAAGCCGTCCATGCGCGCGGCGGTTTTCGTTACCTGCAACCTGCTAACGATGAACCCTGGCTGGGTATTCTGGCTGGCATCAGTACCGATGATGGTTCACAAGCCTGGCGCTATTTCCCGGAAAACTTGATGGGTAAAGACCTGGTTGATTACTTAAGTGGCGCGATTCAGGGCGGTGAAGCGGATAACGCGACGCTGGTTTATGGTGGCAATCCGCAACTCTTCCCCTATAAACACAACGAAGGTCAGTTTGAAGTGCTGGTGCCGCTGCGCAACGCGAAGTTTGCCTTCCAGCCGGACTGGCCTGCATTAACTAACCTTGATATTGAACTGGACTTTATTAACGACGGTTTATGGATGAAAACCGATGGCGTTAATCTGGGCGGCGTGCGCGCGAGTAATCTCACCGCAGTGATCCCTGACTACTCGAAAGAAAAACTGCTGATTGACGCTGACATTAAAGGTCCGGGTAAAGCCGTTGGCCCTTACTTTGATGAGACACCGCTGAAAGATTCTCTGGGGGCGACCCTGCAAGAACTCCAGCTCGACGGCGATGTGAATGCTCGCTTACATCTTGATATCCCGCTGAACGGCGAACTGGTAACCGCGAAAGGTGAAGTGACGCTGCGTAATAACAGTCTGTTTATCAAACCACTCGACAGCACCCTGAAAAATTTGAGCGGTAAATTCAGCTTTATCAATAGCGATCTGCAAAGTGAACCACTGACAGCAAGCTGGTTAATCAGCCGTTGAACGTGGATTTTTCCACCAAAGAAGGGGCAAAAGCCTACCAGGTAGCGGTAAACCTCAACGGTAACTGGCAACCGGCGAAAACCGGCGTTCTGCCTGAAGCGGTGAACGAAGCATTGAGTGGCAGCGTGGCGTGGGATGGTAAAGTGGGCATTGATCTGCCTTATCATGCTGGTGCGACCTATAACATAGAGCTGAACGGCGATCTAAAGAATGTGAGCAGTCCACTTACCTTCACCGTTAGCCAACCTGCGGGTGAACCACTAGCGGTAAACGTTAAGGTTGATGGCAATCTCAACAGCTTTTGAATTAACCGGACAGGCTGGTGCGGATAATCATTTCAATAGCCGCTGGTTGCTCGGTCAAAAGCTGACGCTCGACCGTGCTATTTGGGCGGCAGACAGTAAAACGCTCCCGCCGTTGCCGGAACAAAGTGGTGTTGAACTCAATATGCCGCCGATGAATGGTGCCGAGTGGCTGGCACTGTTTCAGAAAGGTGTCGGGCAAAACGTCGACCAAACGGCGCAGTTCCCGCAGTCCATTACCTTGCGAACGCCTGCGCTGACGCTGGGCGGGCAGCAGTGGAACAACCTGAGTATTGTCTCCCGGCCGACGGTAAACGGCTCAAAGGTCGAGGCGCAGGGGCGTGAGATCAACGGTTCGTTGACCATGCGCGATCACGCGCCATGGCAGGCGGCTATCCGTTATCTCTATTACAATCCGACCTTTACGGCGTCTAAAGCAGAGTCGACAAGCGCTTCTCCTGTCAGTGGCAGTGGGAGGTCGCGCGTGGATTTCAGCGGCTGGCCCGATCTCCAGTTGCGCTGTGCGGAGTGCTGGCTGTGGGGGCAAAAATATGGCCGTATCGACGGTGATTTTGCTATTCAGGGCAATACGCTGAGCCTCTCTGGTGGGCTGGTGGATACCGGCTTTGGCCGCATGACAGCCGCTGGCGAATGGGTGAACAAACCGGGTGAACAGCGCACCTCGCTGAAAGGCGATATTAAAGGCAACAAGCTGGACGCCGCAGCTAACTTCTTCGGCATTAGCACGCCGCTTCGCGGATCGTCCTTCGATGTGAATTACGATCTGCACTGGCGCGCAGCGCCGTGGACACCCGATGAAGCTTCGCTTAACGGCATCCTGAAAACCCACTTCGGTAAGGGTGAGATTGCCGATGTGAGCACGGGGCGCGCCGGGCAGATCCTGCGTCTGCTGAGTTTTGACGCGCTGATGCGTAAGCTGCGTTTTGATTTCAGAGACACTTTTGGCGAAGGGTTCTATTTTGACTCCATTCGCAGCACCGCGTGGATTAAAGACGGCGTTATGCACACCGACGACACGCTGGTGGATGGCCTGGAGGCGGATATCGCCATGAAAGGGTCGGTAAATCTGGTACGTCGCGACCTGAATATGGAAGCGGTTGTCGCACCAGAGATTTCTGCGACGGTGGGCGTGGCTGCGGCTTTTGCGGTTAACCCCATTGTTGGCGCGGCAGTGTTTGCCGCCAGTAAAGTGCTGGGGCCGCTGTGGAGCAAAGTCTCCATTTTGCGCTATCACATTTCGGGTCCGCTGGACGATCCGCAAATCAACGAAGTGTTGCGCCAACCGCGTAAAGAAAAAGCGCAATGATTTGACGAGGGCGCGTAATTGCCCCAATCTCATAGGATAATCGTTGCCAAAGGCCAACGAGCCAGAACATAACCGTAGGTCGGATAGGGCGTTCACGCCGCATCCGGCAGCCGTTGCCTGATGCGACGCTGTGCGTCTTATCAGGCCTACAAACGGAACATAACCGTAGGTCGGATAAGGCGTTTACGCCGCATCCGGCAGCCGTTGCCTGATGCGACGCTGTGCGTCTTATCAGGCCTACAAACGGAACATAACCGTAGGTCGGATAAGGCGTTTACGCCGCATCCGACAGCCGTTGCCTGATGCGACGCTGTGCGTCTTATCAGGCCTACAAACCGGAACATAACCGTAGGCTGGATAGGGCGTTCACGCCGCATCCGGCAGCCGTAAAAAATCCTCTACTGCAGTAACTAACGAGTAGCAAAAACGATGAGTCTTAACCTGGTAAGTGAACAATTGCTAGCGGCGAACGGCCTGAAACATCAGGACTTGTTCGCGATCCTCGGTCAACTGGCCGAACGTCGCCTTGATTATGGCGATCTCTATTTTCAGTCGAGCTATCACGAATCCTGGGTTTTAGAAGACCGCATTATTAAAGATGGTTCTTACAACATCGATCAGGGCGTTGGTGTGCGTGCAATCAGCGGTGAAAAAACCGGATTTGCTTACGCTGACCAAATCAGCCTGCTGGCGCTGGAACAGAGTGCGCAAGCGGCGCGCACCATCGTCCGTGATAGTGGTGATGGTAAAGTACAGACGCTGGGCGCGGTAGAGCATAGCCCGTTGTATACCTCGGTAGATCCGCTGCAAAGCATGAGCCGTGAAGAGAAGCTGGATATCCTGCGTCGCGTCGATAAGGTTGCCCGCGAAGCGGACAAGCGCGTACAGGAAGTGACTGCCAGCCTCAGTGGTGTCTATGAATTAATTTTGGTTGCGGCCACCGACGGCACGCTAGCGGCGGATGTCCGTCCGCTGGTGCGTCTTTCCGTGAGCGTTCTCGTCGAAGAAGATGGCAAACGCGAACGCGGTGCCAGTGGCGGCGGCGGTCGTTTTGGTTATGAATTCTTCCTTGCCGATCTCGACGGCGAAGTCCGTGCGGATGCATGGGCAAAAGAAGCAGTGCGTATGGCGCTGGTCAATCTTTCTGCCGTTGCTGCACCAGCGGGCACCATGCCGGTAGTACTTGGCGCAGGTTGGCCGGGCGTGCTGTTGCATGAAGCGGTTGGTCACGGTCTGGAAGGCGACTTCAACCGCCGTGGCACTTCAGTATTTAGTGGACAGGTCGGGGAGCTGGTGGCTTCAGAACTGTGTACCGTGGTTGATGATGGCACGATGGTCGATCGCCGAGGTTCGGTGGCGATTGATGACGAAGGTACGCCAGGCCAGTACAACGTGCTGATTGAGAACGGCATTCTGAAAGGCTACATGCAGGATAAACTCAACGCGCGTTTGATGGGGATGACGCCGACTGGCAACGGTCGCCGTGAATCCTACGCCCATCTGCCCATGCCGCGTATGACCAACACCTATATGCTGCCGGGCAAATCGACCCCGCAGGAAATTATTGAATCCGTTGAGTACGGTATCTATGCACCGAACTTTGGTGGCGGTCAGGTGGATATCACCTCCGGCAAATTCGTTTTCTCCACTTCAGAAGCATATCTGATTGAAAACGGTAAAGTAACGAAGCCGGTGAAAGGCGCAACGTTGATTGGTTCCGGTATCGAAACCATGCAGCAGATTTCGATGGTTGGCAACGACCTGAAACTGGATAACGGCGTGGGTGTCTGCGGTAAAGAAGGGCAAAGTTTGCCGGTTGGCGTGGGCCAGCCAACGTTGAAAGTCGATAACCTGACTGTTGGCGGTACTGCGTGCTAACGCACCCGCCAGCAAACCCTGCCAGAGTTTAATTTTCGGAAAGACTTCCGCAACAACGCAATACCCCACAGCGAAGACGATTGAGAAAATAATATGGGTCACACCGACCCAGTTAAATATATGTCCGGCAAATGTATAAACGGCTGCGTTAGGATCAGCAACGCCCAGCCAGTCGCGTAAAAATACATAGGGAGGGTTTAAAAAATTGCGGGAGCAGTCAATCTGGCTTGCGGCTCTTATTAATTGCTCAGGTCCGCATGCGCCGGTGAATAAATCGGTGGGACTGCGTGGCGGAAGTGGCACTTCGGCTCCCCATTTGACAAAAGCGGAGACGATCCCTGCAATTAAACCGATGAACGCGGCGAGTCCATAGCGCCTGCGTGAAGGCGGTGTTTGTTCGAATATATTCATCTCTTTTCCTTGTTTAACGTCATCCTGCGAAATACATTTTATTATTCATATTGGTAACAAATATATAACAGTCTGATGTTCAGATGGGGAGAGGGTTAGGGTGAGGGGAACCCGTTGGCACAGGTTTGAACAACGTAACAGTACAATATGAATTACTTCTCTTTCCCGCGCCCATGCATCTCCTGAAACAATTTACCGACCTCAACAAAATAATCCGTCAGCGAGTTGATCACGACCTGTACCTTCAGCGGCAGTTTATCTTTTTCGGTATACAACGCATAAACCGGGCGTGGATCTGACTGGTAACGCGGCAGCAGGATCTCCAGCTCCCCACGATTGATCTCGTTGATCACCCACATCAGCGGCACGTAGGCGATCCCGGCACCCGCCGTCAGCCAGCGCACCAGCGTCATCGGATCATTAGTCACAAATCTTCCTTGTGGGATCAGGCGAGTCGAGATCCCTTCCGGTGCGATCAGTTCAAATTCATTGTCGGGCCGCACGCTGTATTCAAGCCATGAATGACTACTCAAATCGGCGGGTTTTTCCGGTATGCCGTATTGTGTGAGATAGCTTTTCGCGGCGCACACCACCATCGGCATCGCGCCCAGACGGCGGGAAAACAGGCTGGAATCCTGCAACGCGCCGACGCGGATTACCACATCCAGACCATCGGCAATCAGGTCGGGGGCAGGAATTCCGGTAACCAGATTGACGCTCAAACCTGGGTATTCTTTCAGCATTTTTGCTGTCAGCCCGGCGAGAACATTTTGTGCCATAGTTGAAGAACAGCCAATGCGCAGCGTCCCGATGGGGGTGTTATTGAAGGCATACAGTTGCTCATGAACATCCTGCACTTCATGGAGCATCCGACGGCAGCCCTGGTAGTAAATTCTGCCGGCTTCAGTCAGACCAATGCTGCGTGTACTACGGTTTAACAGCTTTACCTGCAACTCATCTTCCAGTTTTGACACCGTCTGACTGATGGACGAAACGCTCATCTGTAGCTGTCTGGCGGCGGCGGTAAAAGAGCCAAATTCAACTACTTTGGCAAACACCGACATGCGTTTTAGTCGTTCCATTATTCACTCTGACTTAAAAGTGATTTAGATCACATAATATAGATAACAGCATAACAGTTACGCTAATATATTAAATATCAATCTACAGCAATGTTGCTCTCGCCCGGCTTTCCATGCCCTTCTCTGCGGCGACAGATGCTGAAAATAATAACGCCTGCTCTCTCTATACAACCAAGGTCGACATGAGTCTGTTTCCCGTTATCGTGGTGTTTGGGCTGTCCTTCCCACCGATATTTTTTGAATTGCTTTTATCACTGGCGATTTTCTGGCTGGTGCGCCGGGTACTTGTGCCAACAGGTATCTACGACTTTGTCTGGCATCCGGCGTTGTTCAACACCGCGCTCTATTGCTGCTTGTTTTATTTGATATCGCGACTGTTCGTTTGAGGTTGAAGTGAAAACACTAATAAGAAAATTCTCCCGTACGGCCATCACGGTCGTATTAGTCATTCTGGCCTTCATCGCAATTTTTAATGCCTGGGTCTATTACACCGAATCCCCGTGGACGCGTGACGCGCGCTTTAGCGCTGATGTCGTTGCGATCGCGCCGGACGTTTCTGGACTCATTACCCAGGTGAATGTTCATGATAACCAGCTGGTGAAAAAAGGACAGGTACTGTTCACCATCGACCAGCCGCGCTATCAAAAGGCGCTTGAGGAAGCGCAAGCCGATGTTGCTTATTATCAGGTACTGGCACAGGAGAAACGCCAGGAGGCCGGACGTCGTAATCGTCTCGGTGTGCAGGCGATGTCTCGCGAAGAGATCGACCAGGCCAACAACGTACTACAAACGGTTCTGCATCAGTTAGCGAAAGCGCAGGCGACCCGCGATCTGGCAAAACTGGATCTTGAACGCACGGTGATCCGCGCGCCAGCGGATGGCTGGGTGACCAACCTCAACGTCTATACCGGTGAGTTTATTACTCGTGGATCAACGGCGGTTGCGCTGGTGAAACAGAACTCTTTCTAT
Organism: Enterobacter hormaechei; assembly: GCA_042434945.1. Classification (GTDB taxonomy): domain Bacteria; phylum Pseudomonadota; class Gammaproteobacteria; order Enterobacterales; family Enterobacteriaceae; genus Escherichia; species Escherichia hormaechei_A. Next base: position 3,727,988 of record CP170191.1, on the reverse strand, counting down.
GTACTGGCCTATATGGAAGAAACTAAGCTGGAAGGGGTGCGCCCTGGGTATCGTGCAGAGATCACGCCGCTTGGCAGTAACAAAGTGCTGAAAGGGACTGTTGATAGTGTTGCCGCTGGGGTCACCAACGCCAGCAGCACGCGTGACGACAAAGGGATGGCGACCATCGACTCTAACCTTGAATGGGTGCGTTTGGCGCAACGTGTTCCGGTTCGTATTCGTCTCGACAACCAGCAAGAGAACATCTGGCCTGCGGGCACCACTGCTACAGTGGTGGTCACTGGCAAACAAGATCGCGACGAAAGCCAGGATTCGTTCTTCCGTAAAATGGCCCATCGCCTGCGTGAGTTTGGTTAATCACGATGGGTATTTTCTCCATTGCTAACCAACATATTCGCTTTGCGGTAAAACTGGCGACCGCCATTGTACTGGCGCTGTTTGTTGGCTTTCACTTCCAGCTGGAAACGCCACGCTGGGCGGTACTGACAGCGGCGATTGTTGCTGCCGGTCCGGCCTTTGCTGCGGGAGGTGAACCGTATTCTGGCGCTATTCGCTATCGTGGCTTTTTGCGCATCATCGGCACATTTATTGGCTGTATTGCCGGACTGGTGATCATCATTGCGATGATCCGCGCACCATTATTGATGATTCTGGTGTGCTGTATCTGGGCCGGTTTTTGTACCTGGATATCCTCGCTGGTACGAATAGAAAACTCGTATGCGTGGGGGCTGGCCGGTTATACCGCGCTGATCATTGTGATCACCATTCAGCCTGAACCATTGCTTACGCCGCAGTTTGCCGTCGAACGTTGTAGCGAGATCGTTATCGGTATTGTGTGTGCAATTATGGCGGATTTGCTCTTTTCTCCGCGATCGATCAAACAAGAAGTGGATCGAGAGCTGGAAAGTTTGCTGGTCGCGCAATATCAATTAATGCAACTCTGTATCAAGCATGGCGATGGTGAAGTTGTCGATAAAGCCTGGGGCGACCTGGTTCGACGCACCACGGCGCTACAAGGTATGCGCAGCAACCTGAATATGGAATCTTCCCGCTGGGCGCGGGCCAATCGACGTTTAAAAGCGATCAATACGCTATCGCTGACGCTGATTACCCAATCCTGCGAAACTTATCTTATTCAGAATACGCGCCCGGAATTGATCACTGATACTTTCCGCGAATTTTTTGACACACCGGTAGAAACCGCGCAGGACGTCCACAAGCAGCTCAAACGCCTGCGAAGAGTTATCGCCTGGACCGGGGAACGGGAAACGCCTGTCACCATTTATAGCTGGGTCGCGGCGGCAACGCGTTATCAGCTTCTCAAGCGCGGCGTTATCAGTAACACAAAAATCAACGCCACCGAAGAAGAGATCCTGCAAGGCGAACCGGAAGTAAAAGTAGAGTCAGCCGAACGTCATCATGCAATGGTTAACTTCTGGCGAACCACACTTTCCTGCATTCTGGGAACGCTTTTCTGGCTGTGGACGGGCTGGACTTCCGGTAGTGGTGCAATGGTGATGATTGCGGTCGTGACGTCACTGGCAATGCGTTTGCCGAATCCACGCATGGTGGCGATCGACTTTATCTACGGGACGCTGGCCGCGCTGCCGTTAGGGCTGCTCTACTTTTTGGTGATTATCCCTAATACCCAACAGAGCATGTTGCTGCTGTGTATTAGCCTGGCAGTGCTGGGATTCTTCCTCGGTATAGAAGTACAGAAACGGCGACTGGGCTCGATGGGGGCACTGGCCAGCACCATAAATATTATCGTGCTGGATAACCCGATGACTTTCCATTTCAGTCAGTTTCTCGACAGCGCATTAGGTCAGCTGGTGGGCTGTTTCCTGGCGATGATGGTGATCCTGCTGGTGCGGGATAACTCTCAGGCGCGGACAGGGCGTGTGCTGCTGAATCAGTTTGTGTCGGCCGCCGTATCGTCATTGACTACCAACACCGCGCGGCGCAAGGAGAACCACCTGCCGGCGCTCTATCAGCAATTGTTCCTGTTGCTGAATAAATTCCCGGGCGATGTCGCCCGCTTCCGCCTGGCGTTAACCATGATTATCGCGCACCAGCGTCTGCGGAACGCGCCAGTGCCGATCAACGACGATTTGTCCGCCTACCACCGCCAGCTACGGCGAACGGCGGACCATGTGATATCGGCATCGAGTGATGACAAACGTCGCCGCTACTTTAAGCAACTGCTGGAGGAGCTGGATATCTACCAGGAGAAACTGCGGATCTGGGAAGCGCCGCCGCAGGTTACCGAGCCGGTAGAGCGGCTGGTGTTTATGCTGCACCGCTACCAGAATGCGCTGACAGACAGCTAACGAAGAGAAAACCGACGCCAAAAGCGTCGGTTTTTTTGTGGCTATACTTATTCTTGCAGGTTCAAACATTCAGGAAGGGAGGACACATGACAACCCAGGCTCTTCAGGACAGTATTCTTTTTCAGACCGGGTATCTGGTTAACGGTATCTGGAAAACACTCGACACCACGTTTGATGTGCTAAACCCGGCCACGGGCGAGGTGGTCGCGAAAGTGGCGAAAGCAGGGAAAGCCGAAACCGAAGAGGCCATTGCGGCCGCGACGAAGGCCTTTCCCGCATGGCGCGCAAAAACGGCAAAAGAGCGTTCCGCGATCCTCTATCGCTGGTATGAACTGATTATCGAGAACAAAAGCTGGCTCGGGCGGCTGATGACTACCGAGCAGGGCAAGCCGCTGAAAGAGGCTGAGGGTGAGGTGGACTACGCTGCCAGCTTCATTCAGTGGTTTGCCGAGCAGGCCAAGCGCGCCAACGGTGAAATCATTCCTCCGGTTAAACCCGGCTCCCGTATTCTGGCCACTCGTGAACCTGTCGGGGTGGTTGCTGCTATCACGCCATGGAATTTCCCGATGGCCATGCTCACCCGTAAGCTCGGCCCGGCGCTGGCAGCAGGATGTACCGGCGTCATCAAGCCTGCAAACAACACGCCGCTGAGCGCCTTTGCGCTGCTGACGCTGGCGAAGCAGGCCGGTGTGCCGGATGGTGTGCTGAATGCGGTCGCGGGGAGCACCTCAGAAATTAGTGACGCCATTATGGCCAGCCATGACGTGCGCAAAATCTCGTTTACCGGATCAACCGCCGTCGGGAAAACGCTGGTTCGCAATTCCGCAGAGACCATGAAAAAGGTATCGATGGAGCTGGGCGGTAATGCGCCATATATCGTTTTCGAGGACGCGGATATTGAGGCCGCCGTCAAAGGCGCGATCGCCAATAAGTTCCGTAACGCCGGGCAGGTCTGCGTCAGCGTAAACCGTTTCTATATTCAGGAGACGGTCTATGACAAGTTTGTCAATCAACTTGCCGATGCGGTGAAGGCGCTGAAGGTGGGTAACGGTCTGGACGAGGGCGTCGTTGTCGGCCCGCTGATTGAGCCTTCGGCTGTCGAAAAAGTCCGTGAGCACGTCGAAGATGCGGTAGCGAAGGGCGCCACGGTGCTGGCTGGGGGTAAACCGCACGAACTTGGCGGCAACTTCTGGATGCCAACCGTACTCGGTGACTGCCATGAAGGCATGAAGCTGGCAGAAGAGGAGACCTTTGGTCCCGTTGCCGCTTGCTTCCGCTTCACGTCGGAAGACGAAGTGGTTATGCGCGCTAACAATACGCCTTACGGGCTGGCAGCCTACTTTTATACCCAGAATCTCTCGCGCGTGTTCCGCGTCTCGCAGGCCATTGAGAGCGGCATGATCGGAATTAACGAATGTGCTGTCTCGACCGAACTAGGTCCGTTTGGGGGCGTAAAAGAGTCCGGGCTGGGCCGCGAAGGGTCCGTGCTGGGGCTGGAGGAGTTTCTGGAAGTCAAAACCCTGCATATCGGGGGATTATAATAGACAGGGCGGCATTTGCCGCCCGCCTGTACCGGGTGGCTGGCAATGAAAATTTATACCTTTGATTTTGACGAAATTGAGAGTCAGGAAGACTTCTATCGCGAGTTTATTCGGGCGTTCGACCTGGAGCGGGGCAGCGTAAGCAATCTTGATATGCTGTGGGATGTGGTTACCGGCGATCGTCTGCCGTTACCGCTGGAAATCGAATTTACCCATCTGCCTGAAAAACTACGCAGACGCTTTGGTGCATTGATTTTATTGTTTGATGAGGCGAGGAAGAGCTGGAAGGGCATTTGCGTTTTAATGTTCGTCATTAGCGCAAAAAAAGCCCCGAACGGGGGCAATATCGTCGGACAAGAACGATGAGGGTTTATTTGTACAGTTCAGCCGTAGCGTGCCAGGTGTCACCGCTACGAGCTTCAGTAATCTGGTAGGCCGTTGCGCCTTTCTCTTCCGCTTTTTTTGTTCAGCATTTCACGCATATCCATTGGCGAAGACGCCACACCACTTACGGATACGGTCCCGATTGCTTCACGATTTTGTGCTTGTGCAGCATCAATGGAGTCGGCAGCGAATGCACCGAAGAGAGAACAGAAAGTACGCTTAATGCAGCAACAGTGGTTTTGATTTTCATGATTTTTAACTCGACATAATCTTTTAGCTGGGCCTTTGTTTCGTGACCCATATCACAAAATCAAGTATACACTAATTATTGAGCTAATTAATACCGCGCTAACTGTTTCAGTTGATACTAAGTGTTAAAAATGTGAATTTTAATAACAAAAAAGAATTAAAAATACGGTTATTTATCGTTAATTCTAGTTTTTTCAATTAGATAATGAATTTTGCATAATGTGCTTTTTTTACCTTATGTATTCATTGTGTGAATGACATGTCGCAGTAAAACGCACTATTCGTTAAATTAATCGCAGGGGAAAGCAGGGGGTTGAGAGGGATAAGCAACATTTTCCCCGCCGTCAGAAACGACGGGGCAGAGATTAAAGCTCCTGGTCGAACAGCTCTAAAATCGCTTCGTACAGGTCTTTGACTGTGAAACCGTTAGCAGGGGTGGTAAAGATGGTGTCATCGCCAGCGATGGTGCCCAGAATACCTTCTGCTTTGCCCAGTGAGTCCAGCAGGCGAGCAATTAACTGCGCCGCGCCAGGGCTGGTATGAATCACGACAACTGCATCGTTGTAGTCGATATCCAGCACCAGATTCTTCAATGGACTGGAGGTGGTTGGTACACCCAGTTCAGCTGGCAGGCAGTAAACCATTTCCATTTTGGCATTGCGTGTACGTACAGCACCAAACTTGGTCAACATCCGCGAGACTTTAGACTGATTAATATTGTCAAAGCCTTGCTCCTGCAACGCGGCGACGATTTCGCCCTGGGAGCTAAATTTCTCTTCTTTAAGTAATGCTTTAAATGCTTTAACTAGTTCTTCTTGCTTAGCCGAGCTTCGCATAAGTCACCCGATATGGTGGTTGATACAACATTATTGTGCATACAGATGAATTTTTATGCAAACAGTCAGCCCTGAAGAAGGCTGAAATAATGTTATGAAAGAGCGGGATTTTATCAAATTTCGTTATTGAGAAACATGCCTGCGTCACGGCATGCAAATTCTGCTTAAAAGTAAATTAATTGTTATCAAATTGATGTTGTTTTGGCTGAACGGTAGGGTATATTGTCACCACCTGTTGGAATGTTGCGCTAATGCATAAGCGACTGTTAATTACGTAAGTTAGGTTCCTGATTACGGCAATTAAATGCATAAACGCTAAACTTGCGTGACTACACATTCTTGAGATGTGGTCATTGTAAACGGCAATTTTGTGGATTAAGGTCGCGGCAGCGGAGCAACATATCTTAGTTTATCAATATAATAAGGAGTTTAGGATGAAAGTCGCAGTCCTCGGCGCTGCTGGCGGTATTGGCCAGGCGCTTGCACTACTGTTAAAAACCCAACTGCCTTCAGGTTCAGAACTCTCTCTGTATGATATCGCTCCAGTGACTCCCGGTGTGGCTGTCGATCTGAGCCATATCCCTACTGCTGTGAAAATCAAAGGTTTTTCTGGTGAAGATGCGACTCCGGCGCTGGAAGGCGCAGATGTCGTTCTTATCTCTGCAGGCGTAGCGCGTAAACCGGGTATGGATCGTTCCGACCTGTTTAACGTTAACGCCGGCATCGTGAAAAACCTGGTACAGCAAGTTGCGAAAACCTGCCCGAAAGCGTGCATTGGTATTATCACTAACCCGGTTAACACCACAGTTGCAATTGCTGCTGAAGTGCTGAAAAAAGCCGGTGTTTATGACAAAAACAAACTGTTCGGCGTTACCACGCTGGATATCATTCGTTCCAACACCTTTGTTGCGGAACTGAAAGGCAAACAGCCAGGCGAAGTTGAAGTGCCGGTTATTGGCGGTCACTCTGGTGTTACCATTCTGCCGCTGCTGTCACAGGTTCCTGGCGTTAGTTTTACCGAGCAGGAAGTGGCTGATCTGACCAAACGCATCCAGAACGCGGGTACTGAAGTGGTTGAAGCGAAGGCCGGTGGCGGGTCTGCAACCCTGTCTATGGGCCAGGCAGCTGCACGTTTTGGTCTGTCTCTGGTTCGTGCACTGCAGGGCGAACAAGGCGTTGTCGAATGTGCCTACGTTGAAGGCGACGGTCAGTACGCCCGTTTCTTCTCTCAACCGCTGCTGCTGGGTAAAAACGGCGTGGAAGAGCGTAAATCTATCGGTACCCTGAGCGCATTTGAACAGAACGCGCTGGAAGGTATGCTGGATACGCTGAAGAAAGATATCGCCCTGGGCGAAGAGTTCGTTAATAAGTAATTGATTAGCGGATAATAAAAAACCGGAGCACAGACTCCGGTTTTTTGTTTTGAGCGCACGACTTAATTGGTTGCCGGATATTCCTGAATGGTGACCTGCAGCGTTAACTGCTTATCATCACGCATCACTACTACAGGGATCACCGAACCAGGGCGAATTTCCGCCACCTGATCCATCGTCTCCAGAGCAGAGATGGCCGGTTTGTTATCCACCGAAATAATCAGATCGTTGACCTGAATACCCGCATTCGCCGCCGGGCCGTCAGGTGACACTTCATTAACCACGATCCCTTGCAGTTGATCTATACCACCGCCCTGCGCGTGCAGTGGTGCGATCTCACGTCCGCCGATACCAATGTAGCCGCGGATCACGCGACCATCGCGGATCAGCTTATCCATAATTTTGGTTGCTAACTGGAAAGGAATCGCAAAGCCGATACCTTCCGGCGTTTCGCCATCGTTACTCTTATCAAACGACAGCGTATTAATGCCCATCAGTTCGCCCAGCGAGTTCACCAGCGCGCCGCCAGAGTTACCGTGGTTAATGGAAGCATCGGTTTGGAGGAAGTTTTGCCGCCCGGTCGGGTTCAGACCGATTCGACCCGTGGCACTAATAATCCCCTGGGTAATGGTCTGCCCGAGGTTGTACGGGTTACCGATCGCCAGTACTACGTCGCCAATGTGCGGTACGCGACGTGCATTAATTGGAATGGTAGGTAAACCGCCAGTGGCATTAATTTTAAGTACCGCCAGATCGGTTAGAGAGTCAGATCCCACCAGCAATGCTTCAAATACACGTCCATCCTGTAAGGCGACGATGATCTGATCGGCGTCGTTGATGACGTGTTTATTGGTGATGATATAACCGCGTTGATCCATGATTACACCGGATCCCAGGGTGCGGATCTCAAGCTGGTTGTGAGAGTTGGTGTTCAAACCACGGTTGTAAACGTTAACCACCGCTGGCGCGGCGCGGCGAACCGCCAGATTATAGCTGGCAGGCGTCTCATCGGTACTGTCAAATTGCGGAGTGGAAAGCGGGTTAAGGCTGCGCAGCGAAGGCATGGCAACCAGCAGAATAGCGCCGACAATTAATCCAATCGCAACGGAACGTAAGAGCTTCACAAACATGATGGAGGCGTCATTAAAAAAGGGAACGGCAGCAGCATACCACGAGTTAACCGGACATCACACGTAAGCCTGATGCCCGGTTTACGACATTAACGCATCAGCAGATAGATGCTTTCATTGCCGCGTACAATTTGCAGGGCGATGATGGCCGGTTTTGCCGCCAGCACTTTACGCATTTCAGCAATCGAGTTCACCCGATCGCGGTTGACGCCAATGATCACATCGTCTTTTTGCAAGCCAGCCTGAGCAGCTGGGCTTCCTTTGACAACTTCATCGATTTTAATACCTTTGCCGCCATCTTTTAGCTGACCATCGCTCAACGTTGCACCTTCCAGCGCTGGCGTGATCATTTCAGCGCTGGCCGACGAAGAGGTGCTGGTATCGAGCGTCACTTCTACTTCCAGTGGTTTGCCGTTACGCAGCAGGCCAAGCTTCACTTTCGTGCCCGGCTCGGTGGTCGCGATACGAGAGCGCAACTCAGCAAAGCTATTCAGCGGTTTGCCGTTGAGGCTGGTAATAATATCGCCCGCTTTGACGCCCGCTTTTGCCGAGCCAGAACCTGGCAACACTTCGCTGACAAACGCGCCACGCTGCACGTCAAGGTTGAAGGCTTTGGCGATATCGGCACTCATCTCGGTGCCTTTGATGCCTAACAAACCGCGTTTGATTTCACCAAAGTCGATAAGCTGCTGCGCCAGTGTTCGCGCCATATTACTGGGGATGGCAAATCCAATCCCGACGCTCCCGCCGCCAGGCGCAAGGATTGCAGTGTTGATGCCAATTAACTCACCGTTAAGGTTTAATAGTGCACCGCCGGAGTTACCGCGGTTAATGGAAGCATCTGTCTGGATAAAGTTTTCCAGACCTTCAAGATTCAACCCGCTGCGGCCTAATGCGGAAACAATGCCAGAGGTGGCGGTTTGCCCAAGGCCAAATGGGTTACCGACCGCTACGGCAAAATCACCGACGCGCAATTTATCGGAGTCGGCAATAGCGATTTGCGTTAATTTGCTCGGGTTTTGAATTTGTAACAGGGCGATATCGCTCTGGTCATCGCTACCAATCAGTTTTGCATCAAACTCGCGCCCATCATTGAGCTGAATACTGATTTTCTGTGCCTGATTAATCACATGGTTGTTGGTCAGCACATAGCCTTTACTGGCGTTGATGATGACACCGGAGCCTAAACCTTCGAAGGGTTGTGCAGGTTGATCCGGTAAATCATCACCAAAAAACTTTTTGAATTCTTCCGGGATTTTCTGTCCCTGACTGGCCGTTCCTTCCACCCGTACGCTCACCACTGCCGGAAGCACTTTTTCCAGCATTGGAGCCAGACTGGGGAGAGGGGCCTGATCGGCAACCTGGCCTGGAATCGACGCGACGGCCTGAAATGACGCCGAGAGAGTTAACCCGACACTTAACGCTAATGCACTCAACAGCTGGGTTTGTTTTTTCATTATTCCTGCTCTCGTACCTGAATGATAAGAAAAGAGATTCAAAACAGTTTGATGTTATTGAATTTTCAGACGGCTAACAATGAGACACCAGATTAAATGATAGTCGGGGAGGGAGAGAAGAGGAGGGCGCAATGGCTGCGCCCGAAAAATAAATTAGTCGCGCTTCGCGCCAGTACGCAGCAGGCCGGATGCGCCTTCAGAATAGTCGCGAGGCATCTGCACCGGTGCCTGATCGTTGCTGGCTTCAGACTCTGCCAGACGATTACGGAACGGGTTTGCTTCAGCAGACAGTTCCGGCAGCAGGCTGCTGGAGCTTTTTGCCATGTGCTGATACAGCTGGCGATAGTCGTGCGCCATGGTATCCAGTAATTCCGCGCTGCGGGCAAAGTGGCTAACCAGCTCTTCGCGATACTCGTCCAGTTCAGCTTTATTCTTTTCCAGTTCGTACTGCAACGCCTGTTGCTGGCGTAGTTTACGATTACCAAAACGCATGGCCACAGCACCAATAATGATGCCGACGACTAACCCAATTAGCGCATATTCCCAGGTCATGAACATCTCCCGTTGTCTTTTGTTTCCGTAGGGTGTTGGCTTCAGGCTCCATGCCTGCGGCTGATTATGCCACTATAACCGTTAATTCCACAGAAGTGGAATCCCGACTGCATATCGCGTAGTGTAGAACGGCCTTTTTTTCGTCAACCGTGAACAACGGCGCACCGATTATTCAAGGAATAACAATAAGATCATGCAAAGCATTACCCCAACATCGCAATACCTGAAGGCGCTCAATGAAGGCAGCCATCAACCCGACGACGTTCAAAAAGAGGCCGTCAGCCGCCTGGAAATTATTTATCAAGAACTCATCAATAGCAGGCCACCAGCCCCCAGGACGAGTGGGCTAATGGCGCGGGTCGGTAAGCTGTGGGGTAAACGCGAAGACACAAAGCATACGCCAGTGCGTGGCTTATATATGTGGGGCGGTGTAGGACGCGGGAAAACCTGGCTGATGGACCTTTTCTATCAAAGCCTGCCGGGAGAGCGGAAACAGCGCCTGCACTTTCACCGTTTTATGCTGCGGGTGCACGAAGAGCTAACTGCCTTACAGGGGCAGACCGATCCGCTGGAAATTATTGCCGATCGCTTTAAAGCCGAAACTGACGTGCTCTGTTTTGACGAATTTTTTGTTTCTGATATTACCGACGCCATGCTACTTGGCGGTCTGATGAAAGCCCTGTTCACCCGCGGTATTACCCTGGTAGCGACGTCAAATATTCCGCCGGACGAACTTTATCGAAATGGCCTGCAACGTGCGCGTTTTCTGCCTGCAATCGATGCCATTAAACAGCATTGTGATGTAATGAACGTGGACGCTGGTGTTGATTATCGACTGCGTACACTCACTCAGGCGCATCTGTGGCTTTCGCCACTCAACGATGAAACCCGGGCGCAGATGGATAAACTATGGTTGGCGCTGGCGGGGGCGAAACGAGAAAATTCACCGACGTTAGAAATCAACCATCGGCCATTGGCGACAATGGGCGTCGAGAACCAGACGCTGGCGGTCTCTTTTACTACGCTGTGCGTCGACGCCCGCAGTCAGCATGACTATATTGCGCTCTCACGTCTCTTTCATACGGTCATGTTGTTTGATGTACCAGTTATGACGCGGTTGATGGAGAGCGAAGCGCGGCGCTTTATTGCGCTGGTGGATGAGTTTTACGAGCGCCATGTCAAATTAGTGGTGAGTGCAGAAGTGCCGCTGTATGCAATTTATCAGGGCGAGCGGCTGAAATTTGAGTTCCAGCGTTGCCTGTCACGTCTGCAAGAGATGCAAAGCGAAGAGTATCTGAAGCGCGAGCATTTAGCAGGTTAAAACCTGCCACAAATCACAAAAAGGGGTCGATCTTTGACCCCGACTTCTCTATAATCCTGCGACCCCACGTTACAAGAAAGTTTTTTTCCCAAAACTTTTTGTGTGCTGGCATAGGCTATTCGAAGGGGTAGGTTTGCCGGACTTTGTCGTGTGAACCTCAACAATTGAAGACGTTTGGGTGTTCACCAACGTGTAACTATTTATTGGGTAAGCTTTTAATGAAAACTTTTACAGCTAAACCAGAAACCGTAAAACGCGACTGGTATGTTGTTGACGCGACCGGTAAAACTCTGGGCCGTCTGGCTACTGAACTGGCTCGTCGCCTGCGCGGTAAGCACAAAGCGGAATACACTCCGCACGTAGATACCGGTGATTACATCATCGTTCTGAACGCTGACAAAGTTGCTGTAACCGGCAACAAGCGTACTGACAAAGTGTACTATCACCACACCGGCCACATCGGTGGTATCAAACAAGCGACCTTTGAAGAGATGATTGCTCGCCGTCCTGAGCGTGTGATTGAAATCGCGGTTAAAGGCATGTTGCCAAAAGGCCCGCTGGGTCGTGCTATGTTCCGTAAACTGAAAGTTTACGCGGGTAACGAGCACAACCACGCGGCACAGCAACCGCAAGTTCTTGACATCTAATCGGGATTATAGGCAATGGCTGAAAATCAATACTACGGCACTGGTCGCCGCAAAAGTTCCGCAGCTCGCGTTTTCATCAAACCGGGCAACGGTAAAATCGTAATCAACCAACGTTCTCTGGAACAGTACTTCGGTCGTGAAACTGCCCGCATGGTAGTTCGTCAGCCGCTGGAACTGGTCGACATGGTTGAGAAACTGGACCTGTACATCACCGTTAAAGGTGGTGGTATCTCTGGTCAGGCTGGTGCGATCCGTCACGGTATCACCCGCGCTCTGATGGAATACGACGAGTCCCTGCGTTCTGAACTGCGTAAAGCTGGCTTCGTTACTCGTGACGCTCGTCAGGTTGAACGTAAGAAAGTCGGTCTGCGTAAAGCACGTCGTCGTCCGCAGTTCTCCAAACGTTAATTGGCTTCTGCTCCGGCAGAAAACAATTTTCGAAAAAACCCGCTTCGGCGGGTTTTTTTATAGCTAAAATCTGAATCAGCGTAAAAACTGGAAAGTTGCTTTTTGCTGCCACCTGACAGACAGGTAAAACAAAAACCACATCGCCAATAAGGGACTAAGTCAACTATTTCAGACTAAAGCGCATCTCTTTTTCCCCATTTCCGGCATCGACTCACCACAATGGTCGCAAAATCTGGTAAACTATCATCCAATTTTCTGCCCAAATGTCGGGTATTGCTCATTTTTTGTTTGATTTTCGAACAAAGAGAGTCGTTCCTTATTGGGTAACACAACTTCTGACTGGCCACCTGGTGGCTGGTAGCAGTAAAAATTCTGACTATACCTGGAGGTTTTCATGGCTGTCGCTGCCAACAAACGTTCGGTAATGACGCTGTTTTCCGGTCCTACTGACATCTATAGCCATCAGGTCCGCATTGTGCTGGCTGAGAAAGGTGTAAGTTTCGAGATCGAACACGTGGAAAAGGACAATCCGCCTCAGGATCTGATTGACCTCAACCCGAATCAGAGCGTTCCGACCCTGGTGGATCGTGAGCTGACCCTGTGGGAATCTCGCATCATTATGGAATATCTGGATGAGCGTTTCCCGCATCCGCCACTGATGCCTGTTTACCCGGTAGCTCGCGGTGAAAGCCGTCTGTACATGCATCGCATCGAAAAAGACTGGTACACGCTGATGAACACCATCATCAACGGTTCAGCTTCTGAAGCAGATGCCGCACGTAAGCAACTGCGCGAAGAACTGCTGGCGATTGCGCCGGTCTTCGGTCAGAAGCCGTACTTCCTGAGCGATGAGTTCAGCCTGGTCGATTGCTATCTTGCTCCGCTGCTGTGGCGTCTGCCGCAACTGGGCATCGAGTTCAGCGGCCCGGGTGCGAAAGAGCTGAAAGGCTATATGACCCGCGTCTTTGAGCGTGACTCTTTCCTTGCTTCTTTAACTGAAGCAGAACGTGAAATGCGTCTGGGCCGGAGTTAATCTGTATGGATTTGTCACAGCTAACACCACGTCGTCCCTATCTGCTGCGTGCATTCTATGAGTGGTTGCTGGATAACCAGCTCACGCCGCACCTGGTGGTGGATGTGACGCTCCCTGGCGTGCAGGTTCCTATGGAATATGCGCGTGACGGGCAAATCGTACTCAACATTGCGCCGCGTGCTGTCGGCAATCTGGAACTGGCGAATGATGAGGTGCGCTTTAACGCGCGCTTTGGTGGCATTCCGCGTCAGGTTTCTGTGCCGCTGGCTGCCGTGCTGGCTATCTACGCCCGTGAAAATGGCGCAGGCACGATGTTTGAGCCTGAAGCTGCCTACGATGAAGATACCAGCATCATGAATGATGAAGAGGCATCCGATGAACGCGAAAGCGACACGGTAATGTCTGTCATCGATGGCGATAAACCCGATCATAATGACGACACCGATCCGGATGACGAGCCACCACCACGCGGTGGTCGTCCCGCACTGCGCGTTGTGAAATAAACAAACAGGCCCGACGGGCCTGTTTTGCTTTCGGTCCCTTTTCGCCCCCTCTAATTTCCTGTGTTATGATGAACTGTTTTCCTTCAATGGCACCGGACTGCAATGAAACCGACTGATCTTAAAGCTGAAAACTCTGATGAAACCATTGGTCGCAGCCTGCGCCGTCGGCCGCTGGCGCGCAAAAAACTCTCCGAAATGGTGGAAGAAGAGCTGGAACAGATGATCCGCCGTCGTGAATTTGGCGAAGGTGAACAATTACCGTCTGAACGCGAACTGATGGCGTTCTTTAACGTCGGGCGTCCTTCGGTGCGTGAAGCGCTGGCAGCGTTAAAACGCAAAGGTCTGGTGCAAATAAACAACGGCGAACGCGCTCGCGTCTCGCGTCCTTCTGCGGACACTATCATCGGTGAGCTTTCCGGCATGGCGAAAGATTTCCTTTCTCATCCCGGTGGGATTGCCCATTTCGAACAATTACGTCTGTTCTTTGAATCCAGTCTGGTGCGCTATGCGGCTGAACATGCCACCGATGAGCAAATCGATTTGCTGGCAAAAGCACTGGAAATCAACAGTCAGTCGCTGGATAACAACGCGGCATTCATTCGTTCAGACGTTGATTTCCACCGCGTGCTGGCGGAGATCCCCGGTAACCCAATCTTCATGGCGATCCACGTTGCCCTGCTCGACTGGCTTATTGCCGCACGCCCAACGGTTACCGATCAGGCACTGCACGAACATAACAACGTTAGTTATCAACAGCATATTGCGATCGTTGATGCGATCCGCCGTCATGATCCTGACGAAGCCGATCGTGCGTTGCAATCGCATCTCAACAGCGTCTCTGCTACCTGGCACGCTTTCGGTCAGACCACCAACAAAAAGAAATAATGCCACTTTAGTGAAGCAGATCGCATTATAAGCTTTCTGTATAGGGTGTTGCTTAATTGATCTGGTATAACAGGTATAAAGGTATATCGTTTATCAGACAAGCATCACTTCAGAGGTATTTATGGCAACGAATTTACGTGGCGTAATGGCTGCACTCCTGACTCCTTTTGACCAACAACAAGCACTGGATAAAGCGAGTCTGCGTCGCATGGTTCAGTTCAATATTCAGCAGGGCATCGACGGTTTATACGTGGGTGGTTCGACCGGCGAGGCCTTTGTACAAAGCCTTTCCGAGCGTGAACAGGTACTGGAAATCGTCGCCGAAGAGGCGAAAGGTAAGATTAAACTCATCGCCCACGTCGGTTGCGTCAGCACCGCCGAAAGCCAACAACTTGCGGCATCGGCTAAACGTTATGGCTTCGATGCCGTCTCCGCCGTCACGCCGTTCTACTATCCTTTCAGCTTTGAAGAACACTGCGATCACTATCGGGCAATTATTGATTCAGCGGATGGTTTGCCGATGGTGGTGTACAACATTCCAGCCCTGAGTGGGGTAAAACTGACCCTGGATCAGATCAACACCCTGGTTACGTTGCCTGGCGTCGGTGCGCTGAAACAGACTTCTGGCGATCTCTATCAGATGGAACAGATCCGTCGTGAACATCCTGATCTGGTGCTCTATAACGGTTACGACGAAATCTTCGCTTCCGGCTTGCTGGCAGGCGCTGATGGTGGTATCGGCAGTACTTACAACATCATGGGCTGGCGATATCAGGGGATCGCTAAAGCGGTTCGTGAAGGGGATAACGCCACCGCACAGCGCCTGCAAAGCGAATGCAACACGGTGATCGATCTGCTGATTAAAGCCGGGGTGTTCCGTGGTCTGAAAACGGTTCTGCACTATATGGACGTGGTATCCGTGCCGCTGTGCCGTAAGCCGTTTGCCCCTGTGGATGAAAAATTCGTGCCAGCGCTGAAAGCGCTGGCGGAGCAGCTAATGGCGGAAAAACGCTAACACATCGCCGGGGGCGCAGCCGCCATCCGGCAAAACGACAGAGAAATCGTCGGGAGAGTGAAATGAGTAAGTCTACCCAAAGCATCCCGTGGTACCGCCATCTTACCCGTCCTCAGTGGCGCGCCTTCTCCGCCGCCTGGCTGGGATATCTGCTTGATGGCTTCGATTTTGTATTGATAGCCTTAGTCCTGACAGAAATAAAAAGCGAGTTTGCCCTGACGACAGTGGAAGCGGCGAGCCTGATTTCGGCGGCCTTTATATCGCGCTGGTTCGGCGGCCTGCTGCTGGGCGCCATGGGCGACCGCTATGGCCGCAAGCTGGCGATGATCACCAGCATCGTGCTCTTTTCCTGCGGTACGCTGGCCTGCGGTTTTGCGCCGGGTTACGTCACCCTGTTTATCGCCCGCATGGTGATAGGCATGGGGATGGCGGGGGAATATGGCTCCAGCGCAACCTATGTGATTGAAAGCTGGCCAAAGCACCTGCGCAACAAGGCGAGTGGTTTTCTAATTTCCGGTTTCTCCGTCGGCGCCGTGGTTGCGGCCCAGGTCTACAGCCTTGTCGTGCCCGTCTGGGGCTGGCGGGCGCTGTTCTTTATCGGCATTCTACCCATCGTCTTTGCCCTGTGGCTGCGGAAAAATATTCCGGAAGCTGAGGACTGGAAAGCGAAGCACGAAGGCAAAGCCCCGGTGCGCACCATGGTTGATATTCTGTATCGCGGCAAATACCGCGTCATCAATATGGCGATGACGCTGTTTGCCGGTACGGCGCTGTGGTTCTGTTTTGCAGGCGAACTCAACAACGCGGGGCTGGTCGTTATTCTCGGCCTGCTGTGCGCCATCGTCTTTATCAGCTTTATGGTGCAAAGCAGCGGTAAACGCTGGCCGACGGGCGTCACGTTGATGGTTGTCGTGCTCTTCGCCTTTCTCTACTCCTGGCCGATTCAGGCGCTATTACCCACTTATCTGAAAACCGACCTGGCCTATGATCCCTCAACGGTGGCGAAGGTGCTGTTCTTTAGCGGCTTCGGCGCGGCAGTAGGCTGCTGCGTGGGCGGTTTTCTCGGTGACTGGCTTGGCACCCGCAAGGCCTATGTCTGTAGCCTGTTGGCCTCACAGCTCCTGATTGTCCCCGTCTTTGCGATCGGCGGCGCCAATGTCTGGGTGTTGGGCTTGTTACTCTTTTTCCAGCAGATGCTGGGGCAGGGGATCTCCGGGATCTTACCCAAACTCATCGGTGGCTATTTCGATACCGACCAGCGTGCGGCGGGTCTGGGCTTTACCTACAACGTTGGCGCGTTGGGCGGCGCGATTGCCCCGGTGATTGGCGCGCTGCTGTCGCAGGATATGGCGCTGGGCACGGCCCTGGGATCGCTCTCTTTTGGCCTGACGTTTGTGGTGATCTTGCTTATTGGTCTGGATATGCCCTCCCGCGTTCAGCGCTGGATCAGGCCAGAAGCCCTGCGTACGCATGACGCTATTGACGGTAAACCTTTCAGCGGAGCCGTCCCGTTTGGCGGCGATAAAAGCGCTTTAGCGAAAAGCAAAAGTTAATCCGCTTGCCCGGACCTGTACCGGGCACATTCGTAAGGGATGAAGTATGTCACAACGGGATAAAAACATTTCCGAGCGGGGCGGTGCTATGACGACACTGGCGATAGACATAGGTGGAACTAAACTTGCCGCCGCCCTGGTGGATGACGGTTTACAGATCCACGCGCGACGCGAATGCCCTACGCCCGCCAGTAAGACGCCTGACGCGCTGCGTGAGGCGCTGGCTGAGCTGGTCAAGCCGTTACAGACCCAGGCAACGCGTGCGGCCATTGCCTCAACCGGAATCATTCAGGACGGCAATCTGCTGGCGATTAACCCGCAAAATCTCGGAGGATTGCACCATTTTCCGCTGGTGCAGACGCTCGAAGACATTGCTGGTTTGCCGACCCTGGCGATCAATGATGCTCAGGCTGCGGCATGGGCGGAATATCACGTTAGTGCGAAGGAAATTAAAGACATGGTATTCCTGACTGTTTCAACGGGCGTGGGGGGCGGCGTAGTCAGTAACGGGAAACTCGTGACCGGAAGCGGCGGACTGGCAGGGCATCTTGGGCATACGCTCGCCGATCCAAACGGCCCGCAATGCGGCTGTGGTCGCGTGGGGTGCGTGGAAGCCATCGCGTCTGGTCGCGGTATTGCCGCCGCAGCCAGGGGAGAGCTTGCAGGATGCGATGCAAAAACGATTTTTGCGCGCGCGGCAGAGGGAAATAAACAGGCGGCGGAACTGGTCCAACGTTCTGCACAGGTACTGGCGCGGCTTATTGCCGACACGAAAGCGGTGATGGGCTGCCAGCGCGTGGTGATTGGCGGCAGCATCGGGCTGGCAGGAGGGTATCTGGCGCGGGTCCGCGCGTATCTTGAGGAGCATCCTTCTGTTTATCACGTTGAATTAACCGCCGCGCACTATCGACACGATGCGGGCTTGCTGGGCGCGGCGCTGTTAGCTCAGGGAGAAAGATGATGTTTTTTGGTGAGATTCGGACGCTTCCCTCCACGGGGTTGCATCCCGTTCTTCTGGAGGCGCTAACCCTCGCGCTGGCTGCCCGTCCGCTGGAAAAAGCGGCAGGACGTTATGAGCTTCGCGGTGAGGATATCTTCATGAACGTGATGACGTTTGCCACGCAGTTTCCAGACCAGAAGAAAGCGGAACTGCATGAGCAATATATTGATATCCAGGTGTTATTGACGGGAGAAGAGCGCATCCTCTTTGGCGTGACGGGCTCGGCACGCCAGCGTGAAGATTTTCATCCTGAAGAAGATTATCAGTTGTGCAGTGAGATTGCAGGTGAACAGTGTGTCACCCTCCGGTCGGGGATGTGCGCCGTATTTATGCCGGGAGAGCCACATAAGCCAGGATGCGCAATCCTTGAGCCAGGCGAGATAAAGAAAGTCGTGGTGAAGGTACGCGCCCGCTTGCTGGATACGTAGTTTATAGGCCTGATGGCGCTTCGCTTATCAGGCCTGCGGGCATAACGTAATTTGCAGGCCGGATAAGGCGCAGCCGCCATCCGGCAATGTTATTCGATATTCTGGCGCTTAAACGTCACCGCTTCCGGCTGCGTCAGGTGCAAGGTTGTCTGGCTGGGCACCGTCTCGGCAATCACCTTGCCGTGGCGAACAGAGTATCGTGCCGGCGTCTGGCGACGAACTGCATCAAACCCATTCTCTGCCGGGAGAATCACCAGGTTTGCTGTATTCCCAACGCGCACGCCATAGTCCTGCAAATCGAGCGTTTTCGCGCTGTGGGTAGTGATCAGGTTAAGCCCATCATTTATTTGCCCGTAACCCATCAGTTGGCAAACGTGCAGCCCCATATGCAGAACCTGAAGCATATTCGCGGTTCCCAGCGGATACCATGGATCGAAAACGTCGTCATGACCAAAGCAGACGTTGATCTCCGCTTCCAGCATTTCTTTGACGCGTGTGATGCCTCGGCGTTTGGGATAGGTATCGAAACGGCCCTGCAAATGCGTGTTAACCAGCGGGTTTGCCACGAAGTTAATGCCTGACATTTTTAACAGGCGGAACAGTCGGGACGTATACGCGCCATTATAGGAGTGCATCGCCGTGGTATGGCTGGCGGTCACGCGTGAACCCATTCCGTCACGATGTGCCAGTGCGGCAACGGTTTCAACGAAGCGCGATTGTTCATCATCAATCTCATCACAGTGGACATCGATCAGTCGGTCGTACTTTCTGGCCAGGGAAAACGTTTTATGCAGCGACTCAACGCCATATTCACGCGTAAATTCAAAGTGGGGGATTGCGCCGATGACATCCGCCCCTAAACGCACGGCTTCCTCAAGCAGTTCTTCACCGTTCGGATAAGAAAGAATGCCTTCCTGCGGGAATGCCACAATTTGCATATCGACCCACGGGGCGACTTCCTGCTTCACCTCCAGCATGGCTTTCAGTGCCGTAAGGGTGGGGTCCGAGACGTCAACGTGTGTACGTACGTACTGAATGCCGTTGGCGATTTGCCACTTCAGGGTCTGCATCGCGCGAGTTTTAACGTCTTCGTGGGTAAGCATCGCCTTGCGTTCGGCCCAGCGCTCGATTCCCTCGAAAAGCGTGCCGGACTGGTTCCAGTTCGGTTCACCCGCCGTTTGCGTTGTATCCAGATGGATATGCGGCTCGATGAAAGGAGGGATAATCAGCCCGCATTCGGCGTCCAGCACCTGACCGACTGGCGCAGAGGCGGTTTCCTGAGGATCGATACGGCTGAAGCGTCCGTCCTCAATCGTGATTTGCCATAAACCCTCTTGCCCCTGCAAACGGGCCTGACGGATAGTGAGGGAATTATTCTGCATGGGAAACCTCCGAAGGATTAGCAAGGGTACGTTTGGCGAATGGGTTTAACACCAAATAGCTGAAGACGCCACCCAATACTGCGTTAACGGGGACAATTCCCGGAATGTAGTGCCCGGCAGCAACACCCAGGGCAACCGAGAAAATGGCAATCCAGTTAACGGACACAAATTTTGCGTGGTCGAAGCTGGCATAGCGGCGGCGATTAATCAGGTAGTCGGCGATAATCACCCCGCCAACCGGCGGAATCGCTGCCGACAAAAAGGTCAGCCAGCCAACGAAGTTGTTGTATAGCCACAGCGCGCACAGCGTACCGATAATGCCATTAACCACCGACAGCGTACGGCTGGAAAGGCCAGTAATATTGGCGAAACCCAAACCAGAGGCGTACAACGCGTTGTCATTGGTGGTCCAGATATTCAGGCCAAGAACGACAATGGCCGGCAGCAGCAGTCCCTGGGCGATCATCACGTCAGAAATATCGGCCTGTCCTACGGCGGCAGCGCCTGCCGCACCGAAGATAAACATCAGCGAGTTGCCAAGGAAAAATGCCACCATCGCCACCAGAACGGCACCTTTGGCATTGCGGCCAAAGCGGACGAAGTCGGCGGTCAGCGTGCCTGCGCTGATAAACGAGCCTACGACCAGCGCCAGCGCGCTGGAAAAGTTGAGCGGCGTCTGCGGCACAATGGATTTGAGGTGGTCCAATCCTCCCACGCCGTCCACCGCCAGCCAGACGGAGTAGCTACCCAGGATGACGATAGCGGGTACGGCGATGATGGATAAAATCGTCAGTGCCGAGATGCCAAAAAAAATGGTTAACGTCATCAACAGGCCGGAAACCGCAATCAGGATGTTCACGTCGATGCCCGTGGCTTTACTCACCGGGATGGCAAACATCGCTACGCCGACGCCAAACCATCCTACCTGCGTACCGCCTAAAAGCATGGAGGGAAGCCAGGAACCTTTTATACCGAACGAGTAACGCGCAAGAAGATGGGTTGAGAGGCCGGTTTTTGCGCCAATGTAGCCAAGAAAAGCAGTGTAAATACCGAGGAGGAGATTGCCGAAGAGAACTGCGAGGAAGAAATCATTATAGGAAAGACCGGTACCGAGCGTGCCTCCGGTCCACATACTGGCGGAAAAAAACGTTAACCCTAACATCACAAAAGTGAGTGGAACCACGCCTTTCCGCGCCGCCAGAGGGACGGGGCCCTGGCTATAATTGTTATCTTGCGACACAACGCCTCCTTGAATTTTGGCCAAAAAATCCGCCGCATAATATACATTTTTTTTACGAAAGCAAACGTTTACGTCGGGATTTACGCTGCTTTTTTGCTTAAAAAAGCAGCATTAACTTAAGGGTAGGCTACTGAAAACAGGCTCCCCAGCGTTCCGCTTTATGCTTCTGCCGGGGAGTCAGAGGGGCTTAAACTTCCAGCCAGTTCATAATACCGTCTGCCGCCTTACGACCTTCGGCAATAGCGGTCACCACCAGATCGGAACCACGGACGATATCGCCGCCAGCAAAGATTTTCGGGTTGCTGGTCTGGAAGGCGTTGTCGCTGCCTTCCGGGGCGATGATGCGGCCTTGTGAATCCAGCTCGACGCTGTGTTTTGCCAGCCATTCCATGTTGTGTGGACGGAAACCAAACGCCATGATCACCGCATCTGCCGGAACGATATGTTCGGAACCTGCAACGATCTCCGCGCGGCGACGGCCTTTGGCGTCCGGTTCGCCCATTTCGGTACGCACCATTTTTACGCCGCTGACTTTGCCGTTACCGTTCACTTCAATACCCAGCGGCTGGACGTTGAATTTGAACTCTACGCCTTCTTCCCGCGCGTTTTTCACTTCGCGGCGGGAACCCGGCATGTTCTCTTCATCACGACGATAGGCACAGGTAACGTGCTTCGCTCCCTGGCGCACGGACGTACGCACGCAGTCCATCGCAGTGTCGCCACCGCCAAGGACCACCACGCGTTTGCCTTCCATGCTGACGAACGGTTCGTCGCGGGTTTCACCAAAGCCCATTAACTGTTTGGTGTTGGCGATGAGGAACGGCAGCGCTGCGTACACGCCATCGGCGTCTTCGTTTTCCAGCCCGCCGCGCATTGACTGATAAGTCCCGACGCCAAGGAACACGGCATCGTAATCACTCAGCAGATCGTCCAGCTGTACGTCGCGGCCCACTTCGGTATTGAGTTTGAATTCAATACCCATGCCGGTGAAGATTTCACGGCGACGCGTCATTACCTCTTTTTCCAGCTTGAAGGCCGGAATACCGAAGGTCAGCAGCCCGCCAATTTCTGGATGACGGTCGAAGACAACGGCTTTTACGCCGTTACGCGTCAGGACATCCGCACACGCCAGACCTGCCGGGCCTGCGCCGATAATCGCCACTTTTTTACCGGTCTGTTTCACACCAGACATATCCGGACGCCAGCCCATCTCGAACGCTTTATCGTTGATATAGCGCTCAATGTTGCCGATGGTCACCGCGCCAAACTCATCGTTCAGAGTGCAGGAACCTTCGCACAGACGGTCTTGCGGGCAGACTCGTCCGCAAACTTCCGGCAGGGTGTTGGTCTGGTGCGACAGTTCCGCCGCTTCAAAAATACGCCCCTCGTTGGCGAGCTTCAGCCAGTTCGGGATGTAGTTGTGTACCGGGCATTTCCACTCGCAGTATGGGTTGCCGCACGACAGGCAGCGGTCAGCCTGCGCTTTGGCCTGGCCTTCGGAAAACGGCTCGTAAATTTCAACAAACTCAATTTTGCGGATCTTCAGCGGTTTCTTTGGCGGATCAACGCGCTGCAGGTCGATAAATTGATAAACATTCTGACTCATTGTTGCTACCCCTTACTGCGCCTGCACGCGCAACTCAGCTGCGCTACGACTACGGTGACCCAGCAGTGCTTTTACATCACTGGACTTCGGTTTAACCAGCGCAAATTTAGTGGCGAAGGTTGACCAGTTCGCCAGAATCTCTTCACCGCGCTGAGAGCCGGTATGCTGCACATGCTCGGTGATAAGACCACGCAGATGCTCTTCATGGATCGCCAGAGCGTCAACGCTTAAGACCTCGACCAGTTCCGGGTTAACGCGTTTGCGGAAATCGCCGCTTTCATCGAGAACGTAAGCGAAACCGCCGGTCATGCCCGCACCGAAGTTAACGCCGGTTTTACCCAGAATGCAGACGATACCACCCGTCATATATTCACAACCGTTGTCGCCAATGCCTTCTACCACGGTGATAGCACCGGAGTTACGCACGCCGAAACGTTCACCCGCGCGGCCTGCGGCATACAGACGACCACCGGTCGCGCCATACAGGCAGGTGTTGCCGATAATGCTTGCTTCATGGCTGCGGAAGGCGGAACCAACCGGAGGACGAATGGCGATTAAGCCGCCCGCCATGCCTTTACCGACATAGTCGTTGGCATCACCGGTCAGGTACAGTTCCACGCCGCCCGCGTTCCACACGCCGAAGCTCTGGCCTGCGGTGCCGTTGAAGTACGCTTTGATAGGATCGGCTGCCAGCCCCTGATCGCCGTGCGTCTGGGCGATATAGCCTGAAAGCGACGCGCCGACAGAACGGTCGGTGTTGCGAATATCGAACCAGAAGGTTTTGCTCTGGCGCTCATCGACAAACGGTTTCGCCTGTTGCAGCAACTGCGCGTTCAGCAGGCCGTTATCAAACGGCGGGTTGTTTTCGGTGCAGTAGAGTGCCTTACCTGGATGCGGTTCGGCAGTCTCCAGCAGCTTCGACAGCGCCAGCTTCTGCTGTTTGGCGGTGAAACCGTCCAGCTCTTTCAGCAGGTCGGTGCGACCAATCAGATCCACCAGACGTGTTACGCCAAGCTGTGCCATCAGCTCGCGGGTTTCACGGGCGATAAACTCAAAGTAATTCGTCACCTTGAATGGCAGGCCGTGATAGTGGTTCTTACGCAGTTTGTCATCCTGAGTTGCTACACCCGTTGCGCAGTTGTTCAGATGGCAAATACGTAGATATTTACAGCCGAGCGCCACCATCGGGCCAGTGCCGAAGCCGAAGCTTTCTGCGCCGAGAATCGCCGCCTTGATGATATCGACACCCGTTTTCAGGCCGCCATCGACCTGCAAACGGATCTTGTGACGCAAGCCGTTAGCAACCAGCGCCTGCTGGGTTTCAACAAGCCCCAGCTCCCACGGACAGCCTGCGTATTTCACCGATGAAAGCGGACTTGCGCCGGTGCCGCCGTCATAGCCTGCGATGGTGATCAAGTCCGCATAAGCTTTTGCCACGCCAGTCGCGATGGTGCCTACTCCCGGTTCGGAAACCAGCTTCACGGAGATCATCGCTTTCGGGTTAACCTGCTTGAGGTCGAAAATGAGCTGCGCTAAGTCCTCGATAGAGTAGATATCGTGGTGCGGCGGCGGGGAGATCAGCGTCACTCCGGGCACCGAATAGCGCAGTTTGGCGATGTAAGGCGTGACTTTATCACCCGGCAACTGACCGCCTTCGCCTGGCTTCGCGCCCTGGGCGACTTTAATCTGAATGACGTCGGCATTGACCAGATACGCCGGAGTAACCCCAAAGCGACCGGAAGCCACCTGCTTGATGCGCGACACTTTGTTGGTGCCGTAGCGCGCCGGGTCTTCGCCGCCTTCACCGGAGTTCGAATTACCGCCGATGCTGTTCATCGCTTCCGCCAGCGCCTCGTGGGCTTCCGGGCTTAACGCGCCGATAGACATCGCGGCGGTATCAAAGCGTTTAAACAGTTCGCTTGCCGGTTCAACATCAGCAATGTTGACCGCGTTTTCACCCGGCGTAATTGCCAGCAGATCGCGCAGCGTGGTTGCCGGACGCTCATTAACCAGCTTCGCGTATTCCTGATAGTCGCTGTACTCGCCGCTTTGTACCGCTTGTTGCAGCGTGCGCACCACGTCCGGGTTGTAGGCGTGGTATTCGCCGCCGTGGACGTATTTCAGCAGGCCGCCCTGGCTGATGGGCTTACGCGCCAGCCAGGCACGTTTCGACAGATTCAGCAGATCCTGCTGGAAGTCTTCAAAGCTTGCCCCACCAATGCGGCTGACCGCCCCCTGGAAGCACAGGCCCACTACATCATCGTGTAGACCGACCGCTTCAAACAGTTTCGAGCAGCGGTAAGAGGCGATGGTGGAGATGCCCATTTTGGACATGATTTTGTACAAGCCTTTGTTGATGCCGTTACGGTAGTTGAGCATCACGGTACGATAATCTTTGGCAATCGCATGGGTGTCTACCAGGCGGCCCAGCGTTTCATAGGCAAGGTATGGATAAATAGCCGTCGCGCCGAAGCCCAGCAACACGGCGAAGTGGTGCGGATCGCGGGCGCTGGCGGTTTCGACGATGATGTTGGCATCGCAACGCAGGCTTTGATCGACCAGACGGGTCTGGATCGCGCCAACCGCCATCGGGGCTGGAACCGGCAGGCGATCTTTAGCGATATTCCGGTCGGAGAGCACCAGCAGCACGGTGCCGCTACGTACCATTTTTTCGGCTTTGTCGCACAGCTCTTTGACTGTCGCTTCGAGCGTGGTTTTAGTGACGTCAAAGGTGATATCCAGCGTATCTGCGCGGTAGTGCTCCTCTTTCATCGTCGTGAGCTGTTTGAAATCGGAGTAGAGCAGAATCGGCGATTTAAAGCTTAAACGGTGCGCCTGGCCCTCTGCTTCGCAAAAGACGTTCATTTCACGACCGATACTGGTGGCGAGCGACATAACATGCGCTTCACGCAGCGGGTCGATTGGCGGGTTAGTCACCTGGGCAAACTGCTGGCGGAAGTAGTCGTAAATAATGCGCGGCTGACTGGAAAGCACGGCGAATGGGGTATCATCGCCCATCGAACCGACCGCTTCCTGACCGTTTTCGCCCAGTACGCGAATTACGGAGTCCAGCTCTTCCGCGCTGTAGTTAAACTGTTTCTGGTAGCTGGCAAGCGTGTCGTCGTCCAGTTCGCGGCTACCCACTTCTTCATCGGGCAGATCTTCAAACGGTACCAGTCGGCGGACGTTTTTCTCCATCCACTCTTTATATGGATGGCGGCTTTTCAGATCGTCATCGGTTTCTGCCGAGTGCAGAATACGCCCACTGCGGGTGTCGATAACCATCAGTTCGCCTGGCCCGACGCGGCCTTTTTCGACCACTTCGTCAGGCTGGTAATCCCAGATACCGACTTCAGAGGCGCAGGTGATGAGCTTATCTTTGGTGATGACGTAGCGCGCCGGACGCAGACCGTTACGGTCGAGGTTACAGGCGGCAAAACGACCGTCGGACATCACGATGCCCGCCGGGCCATCCCACGGCTCCATATGCATGGAGTTAAAGTCAAAGAAGGCACGCAGTTCCGGGTCCATATCCGGGTTGTTCTGCCAGGCGGGGGGTACTAATAGACGCATGGCGCGGATGATATCCATCCCGCCTGCCAGCAGCAGTTCCAGCATGTTATCCATGGAACTGGAGTCAGAGCCGGTTTCGTTGACGAACGGTGCGGCGTCGTGCAGATCAGGGATAAGCGGCGTCTGGAATTTATAGGTACGCGCACGCGCCCATTGGCGGTTACCGGTGATGGTGTTGATTTCACCGTTATGCGCCAGATAGCGGAACGGTTGCGCCAGCGGCCAGCGCGGTACGGTGTTAGTGGAGAAGCGCTGGTGGAACAGGCAAATGGCCGATTCCAGACGCAGGTCCGCAAGATCCAGATAAAAGCGCGGCAGATCCGCCGGCATACACAGACCTTTATAGATGTTCACCAGATTCGACAGGCTACAGACGTAGAAGTCTTTGTCGGCTTCGAGACGCTTTTCAATGCGGCGGCGGGCGATAAACAGACGGCGCTCTATATCGCGTGGACGCCAGCCTGCCGGGGCGTTCACAAAAATTTGCTCAATGCGTGGCAGAGAGGAGAGGGCGATTTCACCCAGCACGCCTTCGTTAGTGGGGACATCACGCCAGCCCACAATCGACAAGGTTTCGCGTTGCAGCTCTTCTTCAACGATGCGGCGTGCGGCAGCGGCGAGTTCAGGATCTTTATTCAGGAATAGCATCCCGACGGCGTAGTTTTTCGCTAAACGCCAGCCGCGCTCCTGCGCAACGATGCGAAAAAAGCGATCCGGTTTTTGTAACAGCAAGCCGCAACCGTCACCGGTTTTACCATCGGCGAGAATCGCGCCACGGTGCTGCATGCGGGCCAGTGCGTGTATTGCAGTACGCACTACCTTGTGGCTAGGTTCGCCTTCTATGTGGGCGATCAGGCCGAAACCACAGTTATCCCTCTCAAGGGATTTATCGTACAACATATCGTGAACCTCCCCCAGGCTCTGCGGGAACCCCACTTCCGAACCGCTGCGCACGGGCACAGAAAGAGCGTGGCGACGGGGTTTGCGTGTCATACGCGCGCCTCGCATTCGCCCCCTTGTTGTCCTTTTCGCATCGGTTAATAGGGGGATCTCAATTACTGCATAAATATGATGAGCAGGCTGCTCATCCAGAAAGCTTCCAGCGGATTTCCAACTTATCGGGAAAGCTGATACAGGTCAAATAGCAAGCTTATTGGTACAGAAATGTGCTATAGCGTAGTTATCTTTTTGTTTTTAATATGTATTTAACTATTTTCACAACCACTTAAAGCACCGGGGAGGTGCAGGGGAGTGTGATCTGACTCACTATATGAAAGCGGTATTATCGATGCAGCGTGCTGAAATGCAGATTTATAGCAGAATATTAATCTGGTGTTGCATTCAAACCCGCATAAAATCACTGTTTTTCAGTCCTGGCGCTATAAATGAAAAAAACCATCAGAACATAAGGAAAAGTAATTACGTACAGGGTGAATGAAATCTCGGTAATCGTGATTATTTATTCAAACAGATAAAGGCCGTCCAGGGCGATTGATCCAGGTCATCGCCGACAGAGGCTAAAAATGGCAGGCTTGTCCCCTTTCTTCGGGACGGTCTATCAGATTATGCAGTTACAAAATTAGTCAATATGTTTGGTGGTGATCTCACCCGTCGTTATGGGCAAAAGGTGCATAAGCTGACGCTGCACGGCGGTTTTAGCTGCCCGAATCGCGATGGCACCATCGGGCGTGGTGGCTGCACTTTCTGTAACGTGGCCTCGTTTGCTGACGAGGCCCAGCAGCATAAATCTATCGCTGAACAGCTCGCCCATCAGGCGAGTCTGGTGAATCGCGCGAAGCAGTATCTGGCCTATTTCCAGGCCTACACCAGCACGTGGGCTGAGGTGCAGGTGCTGCGCTCGATGTATCAGCAGGCGGTTGCTCAAGCGAACATTGTCGGGCTGTGCGTGGGGACGCGTCCGGACTGCGTGCCGGAGGCCGTGCTGGATTTACTTAGTGAGTACAAAGAGAAGGGCTACGAGATCTGGCTGGAGCTGGGCTTGCAGACCGCGCATGACAAAACCCTGCACCGTATCAATCGCGGGCATGATTTCGCCTGCTACCAGCGCACCACGCGTCTCGCCCGTGAGCGTGGATTAAAAGTCTGCTCGCATCTGATTGTCGGCTTGCCAGGAGAAGGGCAGCAGCACGGGCTGGAAACGCTGGAAAAAGTCGTCGAGACCGGCGTGGATGGCATTAAGCTGCATCCGCTGCATATCGTGAAGGGCAGCATAATGGCGAAAGCATGGGAAGCGGGGCGGTTAAGTGGTATCGAACTCGACGACTATACGGTGACGGCGGGGGAGATGATTCGCCACACGCCTCCGGAGATTGTTTACCACCGCATCTCGGCCAGCGCCCGCCGCCCAACGCTTCTGGCACCGCTCTGGTGTGAGAACCGCTGGACGGGGATGCTGGAAATCGACCGCTATCTACAGGAGAACGGCGTACAGGGGTCGGCGCTTGGCCGCCCGTGGGTTCCCCCGCTACCGGCGACGGCCGCCTAGCAGACTTCCCAGCATGCCGCGTACTATCTGGTTGGTAATCTGACGCGTCGCACTTTTTGCCATGGTCTGAACCACGCCATCGCGTTTGCCGCCGCGTGGCCCGGTGCTGCCGAACAGAATATCTTTCAGCCCGCCGAGAATGCCGTCGTCCACGGCAACAGATTGCCCTTTTGCGGCAGGGGCATCCTGCGATTCGGCAGTCGCCTGCACCCCTTTTTGCAGCATCTCGAACGCGGATTCGCGATCCACCTCGTCTTCATATTTCCCGTACACCGGGGAGTGATTAATCAGGGCGTTGCGTTCATCGTCCGTTACCGGCCCCATGCGCGAGCAGGGCGCAATCACCATCGCACGCTCGACAACTGTCGGGCTGCCTTTTGCATCGAGGAACGAAATCAGCGCTTCACCGGTACCCAGCGCCTGAATGGCGGTTTCGGTATCAAAGGCCGGATTGGCGCGCATGGTTTGCGCCGCGGCTTTCACCGCTTTCTGATCTTTCGGCGTAAAGGCGCGCAGGGCGTGCTGCACGCGGTTACCCAACTGCCCCAGTACGTTGTCCGGAATATCCGACGGGTTTTGCGACACAAACCAGACCCCGACGCCTTTGGAGCGGATCAGGCGGATAACCTGTTCAATTTTATCCAGCAGCACCTGCGGCGCGTCGTTAAACAACAGATGCGCTTCGTCAAAGAAGAACACCAGTTTGGGTTTTTCCAGATCGCCTGCTTCCGGCAGTTGTTCGTACAGTTCAGAGAGCATCCACAGCAGGCTGGCGGCGTAAAGCTTCGGCATCTGATAGAGCTTCTCTGCGCTCAGAATGTTGATGATGCCTTTGCCGCTGCTGTCGGTACGCATCCAGTCTTTGATATCCAGCATTGGCTCGCCGAAGAAGTGTTCGGCACCCTGTTGCTCCAGCGTCAGGAGCCCACGCTGAATGGCGCCCACCGAGGCGCTGCTGATATTGCCGTACTGGTTCTGGAAGGATTTGGCGTTATCGCCAATGTACTGGGTGATGGCGCGCAGATCTTTGAAGTCGAGCAGCAGTAGCCCCTGATCGTCGGCGATACGGAAGATAATGTTCAGTACCCCGGACTGCACGTCGTTGAGGTTAAGCAGACGGGCCAGCAGCAGCGGGCCGAGGTCGGAGACGGTGGCGCGCACCGGATGGCCTTTTTCGCCGAAGATATCCCAGGCCACCACCGGATTACCGTGCGGCGTCCAGTCGGTGATGCCGATATTTTTCAGGCGCTCGAGGAGTTTTTCTGACGCTGCACCTTCCTGAGCCACCCCGGTTAAATCGCCCTTCACGTCAGCCATAAAAACCGGCACGCCAGTCTCTGACAACGACTCAGCCAGCTTTTGCAGGGTGACGGTTTTTCCCGTCCCGGTCGCGCCGGTGATCAGGCCATGACGGTTCGCCATCGCGGGCAGTAAAAACAGCTCTTTTTCCAGCGTCCTGGCGATTAACAATGGTGTACTCATGATGCACGTCCTCTCGTAGTCCTGGGTGGAGTATAGGCAACCTGACGGCAAAATGTCTGCGTAAATTCCTCACTTTGCGGCGCATTATCCAGTGCGGACTATGCTTTTGCATACGGTAAACAAAATTTTGGGAAACTATGTCCAGATTCTTTTTTAACGACCGCAAACAGCTTGTCAACGATGCCATTGAAGGCATACTTCTCTCCGCGCCGCACGGTAATCTCGTCAAACTGGATATCGATCCGGCCATCCGCGTGGTGGCTCGCGGCGACTGGGATAAAAGCCGCGTGGCGGTGATCTCCGGTGGCGGCTCCGGCCATGAACCGGCACATGCCGGGTTCGTCGGTAAAGGCATGCTTACCGCAGCGGTGTGTGGCGATCTGTTCGCTTCCCCAAGCGTGGATGCGGTCCTCAATGCCATTGTGGCGGTGACGGGCGATCGTGGCTGCCTGCTGATTGTGAAAAACTACACCGGTGACCGGCTTAACTTTGGCCTGGCGGCGGAAAAAGCCAAACGCTACGGCCTGAAGGTCGAGATGGTTATCGTGGCGGATGATATCGCCCTACCGGATAACAAGCAGCCGCGTGGTATCGCGGGAACGGCGCTGGTGCATAAGATTGCGGGATATGCGGCAGAACAGGGGAAATCGCTAAACGACGTGCGGGATATTGCACAACAGGCCTGCGATAACCTCTGGAGCCTGGGGGTTGCGATGCAAACCTGTAACCTGCCGGGTAGCGATGATGAAGAAGGACGCATCAGGCAAGGCCACGTGGAGCTGGGGCTGGGGATTCACGGCGAGCCGGGGGCATCGGTGGTGGATACGCAGAACAGCAGGGCGATTATCGATACGCTGGTGACGCCGCTAAAAGCCCAGGCGGGTGACGGGCGCTTTGCGGTGCTGATCAACAACCTCGGCGGCGTGTCAGCGCTGGAGATGGCTCTGCTCACCAAAGAGCTGGCGCATTCGGCGTTGAAAGAGAACATTGCGTATCTGATTGGCCCGGCGCCGCTGGTGAGTGCGCTGGATATGAAAGGCTTTTCGCTAACGCTGTTAAAGCTCAACGATTTCTTCGAGAAGGCGATTCACGCCGAGGTCGAGACGCTGGGCTGGCAGAAGCCCGTCGCGTTCGCGCCCCTGCGTACCGTCCCCCATAGCGCCCTTCATGATCGCGTGGAATATACCCCGTCGGACAATCCGCAGGTGAGCGAGGCCGTCGCCTCGGTAACGAAAACATTGATCCAGCTGGAAAATCGCCTTAACGCGCTGGATGCCAAAGTAGGCGATGGCGATACGGGCTCCACCTTTGCGCAAGGGGCGCGGGATATTGCGCAGCGACTTGAGGAGAACAACCTGCCCCTTAACGACGTGCCGACATTACTCCTGCTGGTGGGGGAGCGGCTGGCAACGGTGATGGGCGGATCGAGTGGGGTGTTGATGTCGATCTTCTTCACGGCGGCAGGACAAAAGCTTCACGATGGACAGCCGCTACCTGAAGCATTGCTGAGCGGACTGGCGCAGATGAAGCAGTATGGCGGTGCAGATCTCGGCGATCGTACGCTGATCGATGCCCTGCAACCGGCGCTGGAGGCGTTACAGAAAGGCAATATTCAGGCGGCAGCGCAGGCCGCGCAGCTAGGGGCTGAAGCAACGGCGAAAATGGCGAAAGCTGGCGCGGGGCGTTCGTCGTACGTGAATAAAGAGAATCTGGACGGGGTGATGGATCCGGGGGCGGTCGCGGTGGCGGAAGTGTTTAAGACTATGGTAGATGCAAAACGGTAACAACCGTTACCGTTTTTAGTGTTTGCGCCCTCTCCCTGTGGGAGAGGGTTGGGGTGAGGGCATCAGGCCACACATTCCCCGGCAATCTCACATCAGAAATCCGCTTTCAACACCACGCGGTAGCGGGCTTTGCCGTCGCGCACGTGCTGGATCGCTTCGTTGATTTTTGACATCGGATACAGTTCGGTGGTCGGTGCCACTTTTGTGCGTCCGGCAAACTTCATCAGCTTGCGCAGCTCGTACGGTGTACCGGTCGCGGAGCCTGACACGCTGCGATCCCCGCCGATCAGGGTAAACGCCGGAACCGGCAGCGGCTTCATCACCGCACCCACGGTGTGGAAGTTACCGCCGTAGGCCAGGGCTTCAAAGTACGGCTGCCAGTCGAGATCGACGTTCACGGTGTTGATGATCAGGTCAAACTGGCCTGCCAGAGCGGTGAGCGCCTGGGGATCGCGACTGTTTACCACTTTATCCGCACCCATCGCCAGCACTTCCTGCTCTTTCGCCGGGTTAGAGCTAAACGCCGTGACTTCACAGCCCATCGCGTGCAGCAGCTTGATGGCGATATGGCCCAGACCGCCAATCCCGATCACGCCCACGCGGCTGGTGGCGGTGACGTGATGCATCAGCAGCGGTTTAAAGACGGTGATACCGCCACACAGCAGCGGACCTGCGGATTCAATATCAATGCTGTCCGGCAGCGGGATAACCCATTGCCAGTCGGCGCGCAGCTTATCGGCGAAACCGCCCTTGTTCAGGATGGTCGGCGTTGCGCCCTCAAGGCAGTTGATCTGATTGCCGCTGATACAGGCGTCGCAGTGGCCGCAGCTGCGTGCCGTCCAGCCGATACCCACGCGCTGGCCCACTTTCAGCCCTTTGTCCTGCGCGGCGCTGCCGAGCGCCACGACGCGGCCAATGACTTCGTGCCCGGCCACCAGCGGATAGCTGGAGAAGCCCCATTCATTGTCGATCATCGAGAGATCTGAGTGGCAGATCCCGCAGTAATCAACCTGTACTTCGACGTCTTCCGCTTTTAGTTCGCCCGCATCGTACTCGTACAGCTCAAGTTCTGCACCCGCCTGCGGTGCGGCGTAGCTTTTTATCTTCGACATCGCATTTCCCCTGTTTTGGTGTGAACTGTGAGTGTAGAGCATTCAGTTTACAGACGCTTAACAGAAGACGGCAGGAACAAAACTTACAGATTTTTCAGCATCCTGACTTCGCAGTCCACGTGGCCCGTGCAGCCCAGTGGCGCATCAATATGCTCAAAGCCGAGATGTTCATACAGGCCAATGGCCTCTTTAAGGAAAGCGGTGGTTTCAAGGTAGCAACGTTTAAAGCCCTGTGAGCGTGCATGTTCCAGGGCGACCAGCGCCAGCTTTTTCGCCAGGCCTTGTCCGCGTATCGTTGGCAGGAAATACATTTTCTGGAGTTCACAGATATCCGGCTCGCTGCAAAGCAGTGGGGCAATGCCGCCGCCGCCCACGACCTGGCCGTCCTGCTCGATGACCCAGTAGGCATGGCCCGGCTGGCTGTACAGCTGAAAAAGTTCGTCCAGATTTGGGTCGGCCACGGTGTAGCCTTTGTCGGCGGTCAGGCCATATTCGGCAGAAACCGTGCGGATAACGGCGGCGATAGCCGGGTTGTCCTGCTCAGTGATCCGACGCATTGTCGTCGCGACGGGGGTAATCACGCTCATAGCATTACTCATGACAAAAATTGACACACAACTGCTGTTAATAGCACCGCAGAAAGGGGAGTGCAAGCGAGGAGTTTTCAGGAAGGATACCCCTTACGCCCTGAAGCGTAAGGGGTAAAAGCATTACAGCGCGGCGATAACAGCCTGCTGTTCAATCAGCTTCGCTTTCGCTTCTGCATAGCCTTCCAGCTTCTCACGCTCTTTCGCGATGACCGCTTCCGGTGCGCGGGCGACAAAGCCTTCATTCGCCAGCTTGTTCTCGATACGGCTGATTTCGCCTTCGATCTTCGCCACTTCTTTCGCCAGACGCGCCAGCTCATCTTCTTTGTTGATGAGGCCAGCCATCGGGATCAGCAGCTCTGCGCCGTCGATGATCTTCGTAACGGAAACCGGACCTTTGTCATCGGCAGGCAGCACGGTGATGCTTTCCAGACGCGCCAGGGTTTGCAGGAAGCCACGGTTTTCATTTACGCGACGTTCTGCATCCGCGCTGCAACCACGCAGCAGCAGCTCCAGCGGTTTGCCCGGCGCGATATTCATTTCTGCACGGATGTTACGTACGGCAACGATCGCCTGTTTCAGCCACTCGGTGTCGGCCAGCGCCGCTTCATCAACCTGAGACGCATCATACTGCGGGAACGGCTGCAGCATGATGGTGTCGGCGGTGATACCGCAAAGTACCTTCACACGCTGCCAGATGGTTTCGGTGATGAACGGAATGATCGGATGCGCGAGGCGCAGCAGACCTTCCAGTACAGTCACCAGCGTATGGCGAGTACCACGCAGTTCGGCTTCGGTGCCACCGTTCATTACCGGCTTGGTCAGCTCCAGATACCAGTCACAGAACTGGTTCCAGGTGAATTCATACAGAATGCCAGCGGCGATATCGAAGCGGAAGCTGTCCAGCGCTTCGCGGTACGCTTTGATGGTCTGGTTGAACTCCGCCAGAATCCAGCGGTCCGCCAGCGACAGCGTCATTTCGCCGCCGTTAAAGCCGCAATCCTGACCTTCTGTGTTCATCAGCACAAAGCGGCTGGCGTTCCACAGCTTGTTACAGAAGTTACGGTAACCTTCCAGGCGCTTCATATCCCAGTTGATGTCACGACCGGTAGACGCCAGCGCCGCCAGGGTGAAGCGCAGGGCATCGGTGCCGTGCGGCTCAATGCCGTTCGGGAACTGTTTCTCGGTGCGCTTACGGATTTTGTCCGCCAGCTGCGGCTGCATCATATTGCCGGTACGTTTTTCCAGCAGTTCTGGCAGCGAAATACCGTCAACCATATCCAGCGGGTCGATAACGTTACCCTTGGATTTGGACATCTTCTGGCCTTCGTCGTCACGAATCAGACCGGTCATGTAAACAGTGTGGAACGGCACCTGCGGTTTGCCATTTTCATCTTTGATGAAGTGCATGGTCATCATGATCATGCGGGCAATCCAGAAGAAGATGATGTCGAAGCCGGATACCATCACGCTGGTTGGGTGGAACTGACGCAGGGCGTCGGTGTTTTCCGGCCAGCCAAGGGTAGAGAAGGTCCACAGTGCAGAAGAGAACCAGGTGTCGAGAACGTCTTCGTCCTGACGCAGGGCAACGTCGGCACCGAGGTTATTTTCCTTGCGCACTTCTTCTTCGTTGCGGCCAACATAAACGTTACCTGCTTCGTCGTACCATGCAGGGATACGGTGACCCCACCACAGCTGACGAGAGATACACCAGTCCTGAATATCGCGCATCCAGGAGAAGTACATGTTTTCGTACTGCTTCGGTACGAACTGAATGTCGCCGTTCTCAACCGCTTCAACCGCCGGTTTCGCCAGTACATCGGCACGCACGTACCACTGGTCGGTCAGCATTGGTTCGATAACTACGCCGCCACGGTCGCCGTAAGGAACGGTCAGGTCGTGCGGTTTAATTTCTTCCAGCAGGCCGAGTGCGTCAACCGCAGCAACGACTGCTTTACGTGCAGCAAAACGCTCGAGTTTCTGGAACTCTGCCGGGATTTCGCTGGAATAAACGTCAGATTCGTTACCTTTGGTATCGAACACCTGGGCGCTTTCACGGATATCGCCGTCAAAGGTCAGGATGTTGATCATCGGCAGCGCGTGACGTTTACCCACTTCATAGTCGTTAAAGTCGTGCGCCGGAGTGATTTTCACGCAGCCGGTGCCTTTTTCCATGTCGGCGTGTTCGTCGCCAACGATCGGAATACGACGGTTAACCAGCGGTAGAATGACATATTTGCCAATCAGGTCTTTGTAACGCGGATCTTCCGGGTTAACGGCCACGCCGGTATCGCCCAACAGGGTTTCCGGACGGGTAGTCGCAACCACCAGATAATCTTTACCGTCTGCGGTTTTCGCGCCGTCAGCCAGCGGATAGCGGATGTGCCACATCGAACCTTTCGATTCGCGGTTTTCCACTTCCAGGTCAGAGATAGCGGTGCGCAGTTTCGGATCCCAGTTTACCAGGCGTTTGCCACGGTAAATCAGGTCTTCTTTATACAGACGAACGAAAACTTCTTTCACCGCATTGGACAGGCCTTCGTCCATCGTGAAGCGTTCACGCTCCCAGTCGACGGAGTTGCCGAGACGGCGCATCTGACGGGTAATGGTGCCGCCGGATTCCGCTTTCCATTCCCAAATTTTGTCGATGAAAGCTTCGCGGCCGTAGTCGTGACGGGTTTTACCTTCTTCTGCGGCAATCTTGCGCTCAACGACCATCTGGGTAGCGATCCCGGCGTGGTCAGTACCGACCTGCCACAGGGTGTTTTTGCCCTGCATGCGCTGATAGCGGATCATGGTATCCATGATGGTTTGCTGGAAGGCGTGACCCATATGCAAACTGCCGGTGACGTTCGGCGGCGGGATCATGATGCAGAAACTTTCCTGGCTTTCATCGCCATTAGGCTTAAAGTAGCCCTGCTTTTCCCAGTGCTCGTAAAGCGGCTGTTCGATATCTTGTGGGTTGTATGTCTTTTCCATTATTTCCAGGTTGCCGTATTCAGGTTGAAACCAGCCACGCGGTAGGCTTTATAGCGTTCGCGCGCCAGTTGTTTCAGAGAATCTTCATAAGGAACGAAGTCTACCACTTCTGTGAAAGCGGTGGCAAAATCTGCAAAGCTTGTTCGCAGACTAATCAATATATCGCGCGGGCTGCTGCTGCGTTTTTGCGGCCAG
Source organism: Enterobacter hormaechei (assembly GCA_042434945.1). Lineage (GTDB taxonomy): Bacteria > Pseudomonadota > Gammaproteobacteria > Enterobacterales > Enterobacteriaceae > Escherichia > Escherichia hormaechei_A. Next base: position 3,690,897 of record CP170191.1, on the reverse strand, counting down.
GCGATCTCCACCGGCGCACCGCCGCGCGGTCCTTCTCCCGCTAAATTATGCGGAACAAAGCTTTCTGCCGGACGCGCCCACAGGGCTTCATCCAGCCGGTAAGCCTGCTTTTCATCTTCACAGGCGATGAGCACGCGCTTACCGCTGCGCCAACGTTCTGCGGCAATTTCACACACCAGCTGCTCAACGGCGCTTAAGCCATCGACGGTGGTGTCATTGTCCAGAAGGTAGAACGTCGCGTTTTTCATAAATGGGGCTTCTTGTGGTGGATTTAAATACGCATCAGGTATACACCGCAGCGCCTGATGCGACGCTGTTGTGTCTTATCAGGCCTACGAGTTCAGTGCTGTGTGTAGGTCGGATAAGGCGCTCACGCCGCATCCGACAATAACAGCATTGCCTGATGCGACGCTTGCGCGTCTTATCAGGCCTACGAGTTCAGTGCTGTGTAGGTCGGATAAGGCGTTCACGCCGCATCCGGCAATAACAGCCTTGCCTGACGCAATTACTCTTCGCGCGGTTTAACAGGAACTGTGCCAGCAACGCTACCGGACGGCCGGTTGCGCCTTTTGCTTTACCAGAACGCCAGGCGGTTCCGGCGATATCCAGGTGCGCCCAGTTGTACTTACGGGTAAAGCGCGACAGGAAGCAACCTGCGGTAATCGCCCCACCAGGACGACCGCCAATGTTCGCCATATCGGCAAAATTGGACTCCAGCTGTTCCTGATACTCGTCACCCAGCGGTAAGCGCCATGCGCGGTCACCGGATTGTTCAGACGCGGCAATCAGTTCATGGGCCAGCGGATTATGGTTCGCCATCAGACCGGTAATGTGATGACCCAGCGCGATCACGCAGGCACCGGTCAGCGTCGCCACGTCAATCACCGCTTCCGGCTCAAAACGCTCAACGTAAGTTAACACGTCGCACAGTACCAGGCGGCCTTCAGCGTCGGTGTTCAGCACTTCAACGGTTTGACCGGACATGGTGGTTAACACATCGCCCGGACGATAGGCTCGTCCGCCAGGCATGTTTTCGCAGCCTGCCAACACGCCGATAACGTTAATCGGCAGTTGTAGCTCCGCGACCATCCGCATCACGCCGTAAACCGCTGCCGCACCGCACATATCGTACTTCATCTCATCCATGCCTTCTGAAGGCTTGATCGAGATACCGCCGGAGTCGAAGGTTAAACCTTTACCCACCAGCACGATTGGGCGTGCATCTTCCGACGCGTTGCCTTTGTACTCAATCACCGACATCAGCGATTCGTTTTGCGAACCCTGACCGACCGCCAGATAGGAATGCATCCCCAGCTCTTTCATCTGCTGTTCGCCGATAACGCGGGTGATGACATTCTTGCTGTAGCTGTCAGCCAGCTGGCGCGCTTGTGAAGCGAGGTAAGCGGCGTTACAGATATTCGGCGGCATATTGCCAAGATCCTTTGCTGCTTTAATCCCGGCGGCAATCGCCAGACCGTGCTGGATCGCGCGCTCACCGCTGGTCAGTTCACGGCGGGTCGGCACGTTGAACACCATTTTACGCAGCGGACGACGCGGTTCGCTCTTGTTCGTTTTCAGCTGATCGAAACTGTAGAGCGTCTCTTTTGCCGTCTCGACAGCCTGACGCACTTTCCAGTAGTTGTTACGGCCTTTAACGTGCAGTTCAGTCAGAAAGCAGACCGCTTCCATTGAGCCAGTATCATTCAGCGTATTAATGGTTTTCTGAATAACCTGCTTGTACTGACGCTCATCCAGCTCACGTTCTTTGCCGCAACCAATAAGGAGAATTCGCTCGGAAAGTACATTCGGAACATGGTGCAGCAACAATGTCTGCCCCGGTTTTCCTTCCAGTTCGCCCCGACGTAGCAGGGCGCTGATGTACCCATCGCTGATTTTATCGAGCTGTTCTGCAATCGGAGAAAGGCGACGTGGTTCGAAGACGCCCACGACGATGCAGGCACTCCGCTGTTTCTCCGGGCTACCGCTTTTTACACTAAACTCCATGCACTACGCTCCTGAATCTTAAAGACAACGGCGGTGGCTACAGATAGAATTGCAAGCTTTCGTAACTCATGTCCGCTGTTGCGATGACTTCGTGTTAATCTTAACGTTATTACGGCATTGGCACGTCAGAACAAAATCTGAGAGGTGAATCCGTTGAGTATAATTATCTTAGCGACGATTTCGACGACTCAAGAGAATAAATGACGTTTAAGCCATGAAACAAGCTAAAATCCTGCAAAAGACGAGTTTTTACGGGCGTATTTAAAGTGATAATCATAAGATATCTGGTGCGGGAGACGCTCAAAAGCCAGCTGGCGATACTCTTCATCTTGCTTTTGATCTTCTTCTGTCAAAAGTTAGTGAGGATCCTCGGCGCAGCGGTTGACGGCGATATTCCGGCGAATCTGGTGCTCTCCCTTCTCGGGTTGGGCGTGCCGGAAATGGCGCAGCTTATCCTGCCATTAAGCCTGTTCCTCGGGCTGCTGATGACGCTGGGCAAACTGTATACCGAAAGTGAAATTACGGTAATGCATGCCTGCGGCCTGAGCAAAGCGGTTCTGGTGAAAGCGGCAATGATCCTTGCGGTATTCACGGCAATCGTCGCGGCGGTTAACGTGATGTGGGCGGGACCGTGGTCATCGCGTCATCAGGATGAAGTGTTAGCAGAAGCGAAAGCGAACCCTGGCATGGCGGCGCTGGCGCAAGGGCAATTCCAGCAAGCGACTAATGGCAGCTCGGTGCTGTTCATCGAAAGCGTTGACGGCAGCGATTTCAAAGATGTGTTCCTCGCACAAATTCGACCAAAAGGTAATGCACGTCCTTCTGTGGTGGTGGCCGATTCCGGACATTTAACCCAGCTGCGCGACGGCTCCCAGGTCGTCACTCTCAACCAGGGAACGCGCTTCGAAGGCACTGCATTGTTACGTGATTTCCGCATTACGGACTTCCAGGATTATCAGGCGATCATTGGTCACCAGGCGGTGGCGCTCGACCCGAACGATACCGACCAGATGGACATGCGCACATTGTGGAACACTGACACCGATCGTGCTCGCGCAGAACTGAACTGGCGTATCACGTTGGTATTCACCGTGTTTATGATGGCACTTATGGTCGTACCGCTGAGCGTGGTTAACCCACGTCAGGGACGCGTACTGTCGATGCTGCCAGCCATGCTGCTGTATCTACTTTTCTTCCTGATCCAGACCTCCCTGAAATCGAACGGCGGTAAAGGTAAGCTGGACCCGACGCTGTGGATGTGGACCGTTAACCTGATTTATCTGGCTTTGGCGATTGTTCTCAACCTTTGGGACACCGTGCCGGTCCGCCGCCTGCGCGCCAGTTTTTCGCGTAAAGGAGCGGTGTGATGCAACCTTTTGGCGTACTTGACCGCTATATCGGTAAAACTATTTTCACAACCATCATGATGACGCTGTTCATGCTGGTGTCGCTGTCGGGCATTATCAAGTTTGTCGATCAGTTGAAAAAAGCCGGGCAGGGGAGTTACGACGCGTTAGGCGCAGGAATGTATACCTTGCTGAGCGTGCCGAAAGATGTGCAAATATTCTTCCCGATGGCGGCTCTGCTTGGGGCGTTGCTTGGTCTTGGGATGCTGGCGCAGCGCAGCGAACTGGTGGTGATGCAGGCTTCTGGTTTTACCCGTATGCAGGTGGCGCTGTCGGTGATGAAAACCGCCATTCCGCTGGTCTTGCTGACGATGGCGATTGGCGAATGGGTTGCGCCGCAGGGCGAACAGATGGCGCGTAACTACCGTGCGCAGGCGATGTACGGCGGCTCGTTGCTCTCTACCCAGCAAGGCTTATGGGCGAAAGATGGCAACAACTTCGTCTACATTGAGCGGGTTAAAGGTGACGAAGAGTTAGGTGGCATCAGCATTTATGCCTTTAACGAGAATCGTCGTCTGCAATCCGTACGCTATGCCGCTACTGCGAAGTTTGACCCGGAACATAAAGTCTGGCGTCTGTCGCAGGTTGATGAATCTGATCTGACCAATCCGAAACAGATTACCGGTTCGCAGACGGTGAGCGGCACCTGGAAAACCAACCTCACACCGGACAAACTGGGCGTGGTGGCGCTGGACCCGGATGCACTCTCCATCAGTGGTTTGCACAACTACGTGAAGTATCTGAAGTCGAGCGGTCAGGATGCCGGACGTTATCAGCTCAACATGTGGAGCAAAATCTTCCAGCCGCTATCCGTGGCGGTGATGATGCTGATGGCGCTGTCGTTCATCTTTGGCCCACTGCGTAGCGTACCGATGGGCGTGCGTGTGGTCACCGGTATCAGCTTCGGTTTTGTCTTCTACGTACTGGACCAGATCTTCGGTCCGCTGACGTTGGTTTACGGCATCCCGCCGATCATTGGCGCACTGTTGCCAAGCGCCAGCTTCTTCTTAATCAGCCTGTGGATGCTGCTAAAACGCTCCTGATAAACCTTCTTCCTCGCTCCCGGTTGCCCGGGGGCGAGGCTAATCTCCTGTTTCACCCCGCACTTTTTCTCACAACCTTCAACGCCTCGCCGTGAATTTGAGTATTATTGAGCGATAAAGTCGTGAAGGAATTCCCTATGAAGCAAATTCGTCTGCTGGCGCAGTATTATGTTGACCTGATGATGAAGTTAGGTCTGGTGCGCTTCTCAATGTTGCTGGCGCTGGCCCTCGTCGTTCTTGCCATTGTGGTACAAATGGCGGTAACCATGGTGCTGCATGGTCAGGTCGAAAGCATTGATGTTATTCGTTCTATCTTCTTTGGTTTGCTGATTACGCCGTGGGCGGTCTACTTTCTATCGGTGGTCGTCGAGCAACTGGAGGAGTCACGACAACGTCTGTCACGGCTGGTGCAAAAACTGGAGGAGATGCGCGAGCGCGATTTGAGCCTCAACGTTCAGTTAAAAGATAATATTGCCCAGCTAAATCAGGAAATTGCCGTTCGTGAAAAAGCGGAAGCAGAACTGCAGGAAACCTTCGGCCAACTGAAAATTGAAATCAAAGAGCGCGAAGAGACACAAATTCAGCTCGAGCAGCAATCCTCATTCTTACGTTCCTTCCTTGATGCTTCACCCGACCTGGTTTTTTATCGTAACGAAGATAAAGAGTTTTCCGGCTGTAACCGCGCGATGGAGCTGCTGACCGGAAAAAGCGAAAAACAACTGGTTCACCTGAAACCTGCTGATGTTTACTCACCGGAAGCCGCCGCAAAAGTCATTGAAACCGATGAAAAAGTGTTCCGTCATAATGTGTCACTGACCTATGAACAGTGGCTGGATTACCCGGACGGGCGCAAAGCCTGCTTTGAAATCCGTAAAGTGCCGTACTACGACCGCGTGGGTAAACGTCACGGTTTGATGGGCTTTGGTCGCGACATTACCGAGCGTAAGCGGTATCAGGATGCGCTTGAACGGGCCAGCCGCGACAAAACGACGTTTATCTCCACCATCAGTCACGAATTGCGTACACCGCTGAACGGTATCGTCGGTCTGAGCCGCATTCTGCTGGATACCGAACTCACCGCCGAGCAGGAAAAATATCTCAAGACCATCCATGTTTCGGCCGTCACGCTGGGGAATATCTTTAACGATATTATCGACATGGATAAGATGGAACGGCGCAAGGTCCAGCTTGATAATCAACCGGTTGATTTCACCAGCTTCCTTGCCGATCTGGAAAATCTCTCCGCATTGCAGGCGCAACAAAAAGGATTGCGCTTTAACCTGGAGCCGACGCTGCCATTACCGCATCAGGTCATTACCGACGGGACGCGTTTACGGCAGATCCTGTGGAACCTCATCAGTAACGCCGTCAAATTCACCCAGCAAGGCCAGGTTACCGTGCGCGTGCGCTACGATGAAGGCGATATGCTGCATTTTGAAGTGGAAGACTCTGGTATCGGCATTCCGCAGGATGAGCTGGATAAAATTTTCGCCATGTATTACCAGGTGAAAGACAGTCATGGCGGTAAACCTGCCACCGGCACCGGTATTGGTCTGGCCGTTTCTCGTCGTCTGGCGAAAAATATGGGCGGCGATATTACGGTTACCAGCGAACAGGGCAAAGGTTCAACCTTTACGTTGACGATCCACGCACCGTCGGTAGCAGAAGAGGTCGATGATGCGTTTGATGAAGACGATATGCCTTTACCGGCGCTGAATGTGCTGCTGGTGGAAGACATTGAACTGAACGTGATTGTTGCGCGTTCTGTGCTGGAAAAATTAGGTAACAGCGTTGATGTCGCCATGACCGGCAAGGCGGCGCTGGAGATGTTTAAACCGGGCGAATACGACCTGGTGTTGCTGGATATTCAGTTGCCAGATATGACCGGGCTGGATATCTCTCGTGAACTGACGAAACGTTATCCGCGCGAGGATTTACCGCCGCTGGTGGCCTTAACCGCTAACGTGCTGAAAGACAAACAAGAGTACCTCAATGCTGGAATGGATGATGTGCTGAGTAAGCCGCTTTCTGTTCCGGCGCTAACCGCGATGATCAAGAAATTCTGGGATACCCAGGATGATGAGGAGAGTACGGTGACGACAGAAGAGAACAGTAAATCAGAAGCATTGCTCGATATTCCCATGCTGGAACAGTATCTCGAACTTGTAGGACCGAAGCTGATCACCGACGGGTTAGCGGTGTTTGAGAAGATGATGCCGGGCTATGTCAGCGTGCTGGAGTCGAATCTGACGGCGCAGGATAAAAAAGGCATTGTTGAGGAAGGACATAAAATTAAAGGTGCGGCGGGGTCAGTGGGGTTACGCCATCTGCAACAGCTGGGTCAGCAAATTCAGTCTCCTGACCTTCCGGCCTGGGAAGATAACGTCGGTGAATGGATTGAAGAGATGAAAGAAGAGTGGCGTCACGACGTAGAAGTGCTGAAAGCGTGGGTGGCAAAAGCCACTAAAAAATGACCCCGGCTAGACCGGGGTGCGCGAATACTGCGCCAACACCAGGGAAATCTTGGCTGCGCCGTAAATTATTATGATGAGTTACAAGGGCACAGCACTGTTTTTCAGGCCGCACGCAGTTAAGATAGCAAAACTTAAATGATTTGTTACATGAATCAGTTAAATGTGTGATGCGTACCATTTTTATTAAAAAAATTAATGTGTTTCAGTCAATTGCGAAAGGATGATCACAATGAAGAAAATTGGCGTAATTCTGAGCGGATGCGGCGTCTATGACGGTTCTGAAATTCATGAAGCGGTGTTGACGTTGTTAGCTATTTCACGCAGCGGTGCGCAGGCGGTCTGCTTTGCACCGGATAAGCAGCAGGTTGATGTTATCAACCATTTAACTGGCGAAGCGATGACGGAAACGCGCAATGTGCTGATTGAAGCGGCACGAATAACGCGCGGTGAAATCCGTCCTCTGGCCCAGGCCGATGCCGCTGAACTGGATGCGTTGATTGTGCCGGGGGGGTTTGGCGCGGCGAAAAACCTGAGCACGTTTGCAACGGAAGGCACGGCGTGTCATGTCGATCCCGATTTGAAAGCGCTATCGCTGGCGATGCATGCGGCAGGTAAGCCGCAGGGCTTTATCTGCATTGCGCCGGCCATGCTGCCGAAGATTTTTGATTTCCCGCTGCGGCTCACGATCGGAACCGACATTGATACCGCTGAGATTGTCGAGGATATGGGCGGCGAACACGTGCCATGTCCGGTAGACGACATTGTGGTGGACGAGGACAACAAGATCATCACCACGCCAGCGTATATGCTGGCGCAGAACATCGCCGAGGCTGCCGCAGGCATTGAAAAGCTGGTGGACAGAGTGCTGGTCCTGACCGAATGAGTCGTAAATTCTCCCCCGGCGGGTGGTTAAAACGGATCCTGCTGCGTATTATGCTGGTCCTGGCCGTGTTCTGGGGCGGCGGTATTGCGCTGTTCAGCATCCTGCCCGTCCCGTTCTCGGCCGTGATGGCAGAGCGGCAGATTAGCGCCTGGCTCTCTGGGAATTTTGGCTATGTTGCCCATTCTGACTGGGTCAGCATGGATGCAATCTCGCCGTGGATGGGGCTGGCGGTCATTGCGGCAGAAGATCAGAAATTCCCGGAGCACTGGGGTTTTGACGTGGCGGCTATCGAGAAGGCGCTGGATCATAATGAACGTCATGAAAACCGCGTCCGCGGCGCATCGACGCTTTCTCAGCAGACGGTAAAAAACCTGTTCTTATGGGACGGTCGCAGCTGGGTGAGAAAAGGGCTGGAGGCCGGGCTGACGCTGGGCGTCGAGACGGTGTGGAGCAAAAAACGCATTTTAACCGTCTACCTGAATATCGCGGAATTTGGTGACGGCGTATTTGGTGTCGAAGCGGCATCGCAGCGCTATTTTGGCAAGCCCGCCAGCAGGCTGACTATGTCCGAAGCGGCACTGCTTGCCGCCGTGCTGCCGAACCCGCTGCGTTTTAAGGCCAGCGCCCCGTCAGGCTATGTGCGAAGCCGCCAGGCGTGGATTATGCGCCAGATGCGCCAGCTGGGTGGGGAAGGGTTTATGGAGCGAAATAATCTTAGGTAGGGCGGGTAAGCGCAGCGCTACCCGCCGACATGGCGAACGTTAGTCTTCGTCAAACCCGGCGTTGAACAGGGCGATAACGGCGGCCAGTGCTTCCTCTTCCTGTGGACCGGTCGCTTCAACTTCAATCTGCCGTCCTTTGGCAGAATCCAACATCAGCAGCGCAATAACGCTGTTGGCTTCAGCCTCGGTGCCTTCGTCATTACGTAAGAGCACTTCAGCGTCAAAACCCTGCATTAATTCAAACAGCTTCATTGCAGGCCGGGCATGCATGCCCAGCTTGTTTGTGATTTCAACAGTTTGCTTGACGGTCATGGTTTACGTTTTTCCAGCGTACGATGGCGTGACTGGACGTTTTTACCGCGCGAGCGGAAGTAGTCTGCCAGTTGCTCTGCAATATACACCGAACGGTGCTTCCCGCCGGTACAACCAATGGCGACCGTCAAGTAGCTACGGTTGTTGGTTTCCAGCATAGGTAACCATAGCTCAAGATAGCTTCGCGTCTGGTAGATAAAATTGTGTACTTCTGTGTGGCGGTCGAGGAACGCGGCGACAGGTTTATCAAGACCTGTCATTGGACGCAGTTTCGGATCCCAGTGCGGGTTCGGCAAGAAGCGCACGTCAAAGACGTAATCTGCATCGATAGGGATACCGTGTTTGAAGCCGAAAGACTCAAAGACCATGGTCAGTTCGCGTTCACGTTTACCCAGCAGACGGGTACGCAGCATTTCAGCCAGCTCGTGAACGGACATTTCTGAGGTATCGACAATCAGATCCGCTCGCGAACGCAGAGGCTCCAGCAAATCGCTTTCTTTGTCGATAGCACTTTCCAGCGACAGGTTTTTGCTGGAAAGCGGATGCAGTCGGCGCGTGTCACTGTAACGACGAATTAAGGTATTACGGTCGGCATCCAGGAACAGGAGTTGCGGTGAGAAAGCGTCAGGCAGGTTACTCATCGCCTGTTCGAATATTTCTGGTGACTCCGGCATATTACGAACATCAATGCTGACGGCGGCAGAAATCTCGCGATCGGCCAGGGTTCGAGCCAGATCGGGTAACAACACTACGGGAAGGTTATCCACGCAGTAAAAACCCATATCTTCCAGCGCACGCAGGGCGACAGATTTACCTGAACCTGAACGTCCGCTGACGATCATCAGTACCATGTACTGTTTCTCCTCACAACGTCTAAAAGAGACATTACCGAATAACTACGCTTCATCCGGAGTACCTTCGGTATCCGTAATGATTTGATACAGCTCTTCATCGCTCTGGGCTGCGCGTAAACGGCGGCAGATGGTTTTGTCCGCCAGACGTTTCGCCACCAGCGACAGAGTATGCAGGTGCGTTTTAGTTTGGTCTGCCGGCACCAGCAGGGCAAAAAGTAAGTCCACCGGTTGGTTGTCGATGGCATCGAAAGCTATAGGCGTTTCGAGCTGAACGAAAACGCCAACGGCGCGCAGAGTATCTTCTTCCAGTTTGCCATGCGGAATGGCAATACCATTGCCGATACCGGTACTGCCCATTTTTTCCCGCGTCAGGATAGCTTCAAAAACCACCTGAGGCGGCAGGCTAAGTTGTTTCGCCGCCAGCTCGCTGATGATTTCCAGGGCGCGTTTTTTGCTCTGACAGTGGACGCGGCTTCGCGTACATTCCCTGTTAAGAACACTGCTAAGCTGTAGAGTTGTATCATTATTTGTCATAATTTCACCTAAGAACCTGCCCACTCAAACAGTGGAACAGGCTCGGAGCATTAACCGTACAAATGGCCCGTTGTGCCGCACAACAGGCCGCCATGCACATGCTAATTGCCCGGACAATTAGTGTTGTTTCAGTTTATCTTTATGTTTGGTCAACTGGCGTGCCAGCTTATCAATTAAGCCATCAATGGCAGCGTACATGTCCTGACCTTCCGCGCTGGCATGAATTTCACCACCGTTTACATGCAGTGTTGCATCTGAGGTGTGGGTGACTTTCTCCACTTTCAGAACAACATAGACCTGGTTGATTCGGTCAAAATATTGCTCAAGTTTGGCAAATTTGGCTGTAACAAATTCGCGCAGTGCCTCGGTGATCTCGACGTTATTTCCGGTAATGTTGAGCTGCATAGTGTCTTCCTTATCGGTTGGGTCAAACGAGTTGTTTACGCTGGTTTGACGGCGGAATGGATAAAGACTCTCGGTACTTCGCAACAGTGCGGCGTGCCACCATGATACCTTGTTCCGACAGCAAAGAGGTTAACTTGCTGTCGCTCAACGGTTTCGCTGGGTTTTCCGCCGCGATTAATTTCTTCACCAGCGCACGAATCGCCGTGGAGGAAGCTTCGCCGCCGCCCTCGGTATTGACGTGACTGGAAAAGAAATACTTCAGTTCAAAAATGCCTCGTGGACTATGCAGGTATTTTTGCGTGGTCACGCGAGATATCGTCGATTCATGCATTTCGACAGCCTGGGCGATATCGGCCAGTACCATCGGTTTCATATATTCTTCACCTTGCTCAAAGAAGGCTTGCTGCTGTTCAACGATACAGCGACTCACGCGCAGTAGCGTATCGTTACGGCTTTCCAGACTCTTGATCAACCATTTGGCATCCTGCAGATTGCTGCGGATAAACTGGCTGTCACCATCGTTGCGCGCGTTATTGCACATCGAGGCGTAGTGCTGGTTGATTTGCAGACGCGGAATGCTGTCACTGTTGAGTTCTACCGTCCAGTGACCGTTATGCTTACGCACCAGCACATCTGGAATGACATACTCAGGTTCGCCAGTCTGGATCGACTGCCCGGGGCGCGGATCGAGCGACTGGATCAGATTGACGGCTTCTTTCAGCACATCTTCTTTCAGACGCGTGACGCGCATTAAAGTGCGGAAGTCGTGATTGGCTAACAGATCGAGATGATCGCTAATGATCAGTCTGGCCTCTTCCAGCCACGGCGTGGTCTTATCGAATTGGGAGAGTTGGATCAGCAGACAGTCACGCAGATCTTTTGCCGCCACACCGACCGGATCAAACCGTTGGATCCGCTTAAGGACGGCTTCAACTTCGTCGATGTCGATCTCTTCATCGCCTATACTTTCGAGAATATCTTCCAGCGGGACAGTCAGATAACCGGTTTCATCAACGGCATCGACGATAGAGGTAGCAATAGCGCGGTCAGTGTCGGAAAACGGTGTCAGCTCAACCTGCCACATCAGGTAATCCTGCAAGGTCTGCGTCGTTTCGCCCTGGTAGACCGGCAGCTCGTCGTCAATGTAGTCACCGCTGGTGCCGGATGGTGTACCAGCGGTGTAAATGGTGTCCCAACTGGCATCGAGCGGCAGCTCTTCCGGCATCTCTTTTTGTTCGAGCGCGTCGGCGGTGTCCAGCGTTTCACTGTCTTGCGTTTCGCGGGTGTCGATTTCTTCATGAGTGTCGATTTGCTCAAGCAGCGGATTACTCTCCAGCGCCTGCTGTAGCTCCTGCTGAAGTTCCAGCGTCGACAACTGCAACAGACGAATTGCCTGTTGGAGCTGTGGCGTCATCGCCAGTTGTTGGCTAAGCCTGAGTTGCAAACCTTGCTTCATGTTCAGAATCGTACTCTCCTGCTAAAACGTCGCAAACTTCTACCCTATCAGAGTCTGAAGTCTTCCCCAAGGTATACACGCTTAACGTGTTCGTCTTGTAAGATTTCTGTAGGCGTGCCGTGGGCGATCAAATGCCCCTGACTGACGATATAAGCGCGTTCACAAACCGCCAGTGTTTCACGCACGTTGTGGTCAGTGATCAGCACGCCCAGGCCGCTGTCGCGCAGGTGCTCAATGATGCGTTTAATGTCGATAACCGAGATCGGGTCAACCCCGGCAAACGGTTCGTCGAGCAGAATAAATTTCGGATTCGCAGCCAGTGCGCGGGCAATTTCTACACGGCGACGTTCACCCCCGGAGAGTGACTGCCCCATGCTGTCACGCAGGTGCTCAATGTGAAACTCTTCCATCAGCTCGTTCGCGCGGTCTTCACGTTGTTCAGCAGACAAGTCGTCACGAATTTGCAGTACCGCCATCAGGTTATCGTAAACGCTGAGGCGACGGAAAATGGAGGCTTCCTGTGGCAGATAGCCGATACCGCGGCGCGCGCGTGCATGCAGAGGCAGCAGACTGATATCGTCATCATCAATAATGATGTTGCCCGCATCGCGCGGCACAATGCCTACAACCATGTAGAAAGTGGTGGTCTTACCGGCACCGTTTGGCCCCAGCAGACCGACAATTTCCCCGGAGTTGACGGTCAGGCTGACGTCTTCTACCACGCGACGGCCTTTATAGGCTTTTGCAAGGTTCTTTGCAGTTAATGTTGCCATAACGAATTAATTACCCTTCTTCTGTGCCGGGGTCTGGCCTTTGTTGTTTTTGTCCTGCAGCTGCGACGGCACCAGAACGGTTGTTACGCGCTTGCCTTTGTCGCTGAAAGCCTGCATTTTCTGCTCTTTCACCAGGTAAGTGATCTTATCGCCCTTAATGTTGCTATCGACCTGCTGCAGATAAGCATTACCCGTCAGAACGACAAAATCTTTTGCCAGTTCGTAGTGCATCTGGGAAGCGTGACCTTCAACGGGTTTACCGTTGTCCTGCATCTGGTAGAACGTTGCCGGTTTACCGTAGCCGTCAATCACTTCTTTACCTTGTTCGCCGCCCGGACGGGTAACGACCACTTTGTCGGCATTAATTTTGATGGTGCCCTGGGTGACGATGACATTACCGGTAAAGGTAACCACGTTGCCTTGCATATCAAGAGATTGCTGGTCCGATTCAATGTGGATCGGCTGATCAGTGTCTCCGGTTATGGCAAATGCCGGAATGCTGGCGGCCAGAAGTGAGCTGGCAAGCACAAGATTAAGGCTGAGTTTGTTTGTTTTGAATTTCATAGGATGTTCTAACCTTTTCAATCAGCTCGGCGTTCTTGCTGCGTAAGTTGCCGCGCATTTTCAGACCGCTGGAGTTAAATGTTGTTCCGTATAACGTGACGAGGTCTTCAGAGGTAACATCCTGCGTCACCAGATTGATCTGCGCGTTATCCGTCGTGATTCTGCGAAGTTGAGAGTCTGGCACAAGTGCGTTGACTTCAACGTGTCCATATAAATAGAGCATCCGGTCATTGGTCAGCTTGGCTTTATCTGCTTTTACGGACCATGTCGGGATTTTATCCTTATCAAACGTGGTAAGTACCGGCTGCGTAAACCACGAAACGGCCTGATCGGAATAATATTCAACGTGTTGAGCAATCAATCGATAGCTTAGTGCCCCTTCTGGGTTATAGACGAGCGTGTCCGTATGCTCGCTTTTATAGGTGGGATCATTGTTGTTGACGACCACCTGGGCGGTATCGTCTTTTTCGGCCATATTAATGCCGATCATCACCAGAACCGCCAGTGATAGCACAATGATAACCCAACGTCTGGCTTTACTCATATCGATTGCCCTTTGGCTTCATCCAGTTTGCCCTGCGCCAGGAGTAATAAGTCGCAAACTTCGCGCACTGCGCCACGACCGCCAGCAATGCGCGTCACGTAATCGGCGCGCGGGATCAACAGTGGATGCGCATCGGCCACGGCGACGCTTAAACCCACTTTTTCCATTACCGGCCAGTCGATGAGATCATCGCCGACATAAGCCACATTTTCCGGGGCAATCGCCAGTTTTTCCAGCAGATCGCTAAAGGCGATCAGTTTGTTTGACTGCCCCTGATACAAGTGAGTGATCCCCAATGTGGCACAACGATCTTCTACCAGTTTAGCCTTTCGCCCGGTAATGATAGCGACTTCAATATCAGAGGTGAGCGCACAACGAATGCCATAACCGTCACGAACATTGAACGCTTTCAGCTCTTCGCCATTATTGCCCATATAAATCAGGCCATCTGACAGTACGCCATCGACATCGAGGATCAGCAGACGAATGTTCTCTGCTTTTGCTATAACGTCGGCGCTGACAGGGCCGTAACAGGTCGCAAGCGACGCACCTGCTTTGCTCATTGTTGTTTATCCTTGAATCTTTACACTACGCCTGCACGCAGTAAATCATGCATATGTAACACACCGAGTAAATGGTCGCCATCGGCAACCATCACGGAGGTGATATGGCGGGACTGCATTAAGTTCAGTGCCTCAACGGCCAGAATGCCAGGGCGCACACGTATTCCCCCCGGCGTCATCACATCGGCAATACTTAACTGACGAACATCCACGCCCATATCGAAGACACGGCGTAAATCACCGTCGGTAAAGATGCCTTCAATCATCATATTGTCATCGCAAATGACAGTCATACCAAGATTTTTGCGGGTAACTTCCAGCAACGCGTCACGCAGACTGGCCGTTTTCTTAACATGCGGGATCTCATCGCCCGTATGCATAATATCGTTTACGCGCAGCAGAAGTTTACGACCCAGTGCGCCGCCTGGGTGTGAGAGCGCAAAATCTTCAGCAGTAAAGCCGCGTGCTTTTAACAGCGCGACAGCGAGGGCATCGCCCATAACCAGCGTGGCGGTGGTGCTGCTGGTCGGTGCCAGCCCTAACGGACAGGCTTCTTTCGCTACTTTAACACACAGATGCACATCTGCGGCGCGCGCCATGCTGCTCTCCGGGCGACCGGTGATGCAGATTAACGGTACGTGAAGACGCTTAAGCACTGGAATTAAGGCCGTGATTTCGCTGGATTCACCAGAGTTAGAGATAGCAATCACCACATCCTGTGGGGTAACCATGCCTAAATCACCATGCGCGGCTTCACCAGGATGGACGAAAAATGAAGGTGTACCGGTGCTGGCAAACGTTGCCGCCATTTTTCGCCCAATATGCCCCGATTTTCCCATCCCCATGACGACAACTTTCCCTTTACACCAGAACATCTTTTCACAGGCAAGCGTGAAATTCTGATTGATGTATTGATCAAGCTCCGCCAGGCATTCACGTTCAATCGCCAGGACTTCTTTACCTGCTTGCTGAAAGTCAAAACCCGGTTGTAACTCTACGTGCGACATAATGCGTTTCCAGTTATTCAACGAGTATTGGCGATAACCAGTACAACATCGCCAGCCATACGATAAATCCGCCAGTTAATAATACCCCTACACCACGGCCCGGTTGCGGGGAGCGCCGCCAGCACAGCAACGCAAAAATAATGCTCACCAGCAACATCACGCTGTAGTCACGACTGTACGCCAGTGGATCAATCTCTCCTGGCGTTATCAGCGCGGGTAAACCCAACACGATGACAATATTAAAAATGTTTGCGCCAATGATATTTCCGACAGCAATGTCGTTTTCACCTTTGCGAACCCCCGCTATTGCGGTTGCCAGTTCCGGCAGGCTGGTTCCGATAGCAATTGCCGTCAGACCCATCGTCAACTCGCTGATGGCAAAGTAATTCGCCAGCACCGTGGCGTTATCAACCACCATCCGCGTGGCCACTGGCATGATGATAAGCGCAATGCCGAGCCATAAAAACGCGACGGGCAATCCGCCGTCACGCGGCAGCTCTGCAAGCTGCTCTCTGGTCAGGCTGTCAGTCCCCTGACGTTCAGCCTGACGTGCAAGTTTAACAATGAACAGCAGCCATAGCACAGCCAGAAAGAGGAGAAAGATACCATCGCTGCGACTAAGTTGTCCGTCATAGAGTACGGAACCGGCCACCACGCTGACCAACAACATTAAGGGTAATTCACGGCGTAGAACATCAGAATGGACGGTAAAAGGACGAACCAGCGCAGCCAGACCGAGGATCAGCAATATATTGATAATGTTTGAGCCGAGGGCTGTACCAACGGCTAAATCGCGTTGTTCGTGCAGAGACGCGGCAAGCGAGACGATGACTTCTGGTAACGATGTACCAATACTGACCACCGTCATGCCGATGATCAGCGGCGGGATGCCAAAGGTTCGGCAAAGAATAGACGCGGCAAAAACCAGGCGGTCGGCACTGTAAACGACCAAAAGTAAACCAACAATTAACAGTGCCGTAGCTAAAAGCATCTAACGTCCTTTCTTCAGGTATACTCGCCGGTCCGCTGAAGATTTTCAGAAAGCCGTAACGGATGCTTAATTTTGACTTTATGCGGCTAAAAAGTAAAACAAATGCCAGCTTTCGCTAACCACGGCGGGTAATATTCTGTAAATATGTTGGGTTCAAGGTTAAATTGAGCGCCATGCTTAGAAAATCAACGCAAGACGAAGGGTGAATTATGGAGCAGTCTGTGGCGAATTTAGTCGATATGCGCGATGTCAGTTTTACGCGTGGCAATCGCTGCATCTTCGATAATATTTCCCTGACCGTGCCGCGAGGGAAGATCACGGCGATCATGGGGCCATCGGGCATCGGTAAAACGACGCTACTCCGTCTGATTGGCGGGCAAATCGCACCAGATCATGGTGAGATCCTTTTCGATGGTGAGAATATTCCGGCGATGTCTCGTTCGCGCCTGTATACAGTGCGCAAACGGATGAGCATGTTATTTCAGTCCGGGGCGTTGTTCACTGATATGAACGTATTTGACAACGTCGCCTATCCACTGCGCGAACATACCCAACTTCCCGCGCCATTGTTGCATAGTACGGTGATGATGAAGCTGGAGGCCGTGGGGCTGCGTGGAGCGGCTAAACTAATGCCTTCTGAACTTTCCGGTGGGATGGCGCGGCGTGCAGCGCTGGCGCGTGCGATTGCGCTGGAGCCGGATCTCATCATGTTTGATGAACCTTTTGTTGGGCAAGATCCCATCACCATGGGCGTACTGGTGAAGCTGATTTCTGAGCTGAACAGCGCGCTGGGCGTGACTTGTGTGGTGGTTTCTCACGATGTGCCGGAAGTGTTAAGTATTGCGGATCACGCCTGGATCCTGGCGGACAAAAAAATTGTCGCTCATGGCAGTGCCCAGGCGTTGCAGGCGAATCCTGATCCGCGCGTACGTCAGTTTCTGGACGGGATAGCTGACGGGCCTGTTCCGTTCCGCTATCCTGCCGGCGATTATCACGCTGATCTTTTACCAGGGAGTTAAGCCACTCATGCTGTTAAATGCGCTGGCGTCGCTCGGACATAAAGGGATTAAAACCCTGAGAACGTTCGGGCGGGCCGGGTTAATGTTATTCAATGCGCTGGTCGGCAAACCGGAATTTCGCAAACATGCGCCGCTGCTGGTGCGCCAGCTCTATAATGTCGGCGTCCTGTCGATGCTGATTATTGTGGTTTCTGGCGTGTTCATCGGAATGGTGTTGGGGCTGCAAGGTTATCTGGTTCTGACCACTTATAGTGCGGAAACCAGTCTGGGTATGCTGGTGGCGTTATCGCTACTGCGTGAACTGGGGCCGGTGGTTGCCGCGTTGTTGTTTGCCGGGCGTGCTGGTTCGGCGCTAACCGCAGAAATCGGCCTGATGCGCGCTACAGAGCAACTCTCCAGTATGGAGATGATGGCGGTGGATCCGCTGCGTCGGGTTATTTCTCCCCGTTTCTGGGCTGGGGTTATTTCATTACCACTGTTGACGGTTATTTTCGTCGCCGTGGGGATCTGGGGCGGATCTCTGGTCGGCGTCAGTTGGAAAGGCATTGATAGCGGGTTCTTCTGGTCGGCAATGCAAAATGCCGTCGACTGGCGTATGGATCTGGTCAACTGTCTGATTAAGAGCGTGGTGTTCGCCATCACGGTGACGTGGATTTCGTTGTTTAACGGCTACGACGCCATCCCGACGTCTGCCGGGATTAGCCGGGCAACCACTCGCACCGTTGTCCACTCGTCTCTGGCTGTTCTGGGGCTGGATTTTGTGCTGACCGCATTGATGTTTGGGAATTGAGTTCATGCAAACGAAAAAAAATGAAATTTGGGTGGGTATCTTTTTATTAGCAGCACTGCTGGCGGCGCTGTTTGTTTGCCTGAAGGCGGCGAACGTGACGTCCATACGTACTGAACCGACCTACACGCTTTATGCGACGTTCGATAACATTGGCGGCCTGAAAGCGCGCTCTCCGGTCAGTATTGGTGGCGTTGTTGTGGGTCGGGTGGCGGATATTACGCTGGACCCGAAAACCTATCTGCCGCGCGTAACGCTGGAAATTGAACAACGTTATAACCACATTCCAGATACCAGTTCGCTGAGCATTCGTACTTCCGGCCTGCTGGGGGAACAATATCTGGCATTAAACGTCGGTTTTGAAGACCCGGAACTGGGGACTGCTATCCTGAAGGATGGCGATACAATTCAGGACACTAAGTCTGCGATGGTGCTGGAAGATCTCATTGGTCAGTTCCTTTACGGTAGTAAAGGCGATGACAATGAGAATAGTGGCGATGCGCCAGCTGCTGCGCCAGGTAATAATGAAACCACTGAACCTGTGGGTACAACGAAATAATTTCAGGAGAACCGACGCATGTTTAAACGTTTAATGATGGTCGCTTTGCTGGTGATTGCACCTCTGAGTGCGGCAACCGCGGCAGACCAGACCAATCCGTATAAGCTGATGGACGAGGCGGCGCAGAAAACGTTCGATCGCCTGAAGAATGAGCAACCGCAAATTCGGGCCAACCCGGATTATCTGCGTACCATTGTTGATCAGGAACTGCTGCCATACGTACAGGTGAAATACGCCGGTGCGCTGGTGCTGGGCCAGTATTACAAGAGTGCGACCCCTGCTCAACGTGAAGCCTACTTTGCCGCTTTCCGTGAGTACCTGAAGCAGGCTTACGGTCAGGCGCTGGCGATGTATCACGGTCAAACCTATCAGATTGCGCCAGAACAGCCGCTGGGCGATAAAACCATTGTGCCTATTCGCGTTACCATTATTGACCCGAATGGCCGTCCGCCGGTGCGTCTGGACTTCCAGTGGCGTAAAAACTCCCAGACGGGCAATTGGCAGGCTTACGACATGATTGCTGAAGGCGTCAGTATGATCACCACCAAACAAAACGAGTGGGGAACGCTGCTGCGTACCAAAGGTATCGACGGCCTGACTGCGCAACTGAAATCGATTTCTCAACAGAAAATCACTCTGGAAGAGAAAAAATAATGAGCGAGTCACTGAGCTGGATGCAGACGGGTGACACGCTGGCGTTATCCGGAGAGCTGGATCAGGACGTTTTGCTACCGCTTTGGGAAATGCGTGAGGAAGCGGTGAAGGGGATTACCTGCATCGATCTTAGCCGTGTCTCCCGCGTGGATACGGGGGGACTGGCACTGCTGCTCCATCTTATCGATCTGGCGAAAAAGCAGGGCAACAATGTGACGCTTCAGGGGGTAAACGACAAAGTGTATACCCTGGCGAAATTGTATAATTTGCCTGCTGATGTTCTGCCTCGTTAAATTTTTTCAGGCCGGATATGGCGTTAACCGCCTGTCCGGCAAACCTGCCTGCAAGTCGAGCCTTGTCTGATTTATCAGCGAGGCTTTTTGCTTATTTATGCCAGCGCAACTTTGCTCTAAGATGTTTCGCTGGTTTATTAACTGATGATTGAAGATCCCATGGAAAATAATGAAATTCAGAGCGTGTTGATGAACGCTCTCTCCCTCCAGGAAGTCCACGTTTCCGGCGATGGCAGCCACTTTCAGGTTATTGCCGTGGGTGAGTTGTTTGACGGCATGAGTCGGGTTAAAAAACAGCAGACGGTCTATGGTCCGCTGATGGAATATATTGCGGATAACCGCATTCATGCTGTGTCGATCAAAGCGTATACCCCTGCGGAGTGGGCGCGCGATCGCAAACTGAACGGCTTTTGAGCTATGGGCGATTCGCCGGTAGCGGATATGAATTGTTAACTGAGAACAAACTAAATGGATAAATTTCGTGTTCAGGGGCCAACGAAGCTCCAGGGCGAAGTCACAATTTCCGGCGCTAAAAATGCTGCTCTGCCTATCCTTTTTGCCGCTCTACTGGCGGAAGAACCGGTAGAGATCCAGAACGTCCCGAAACTGAAAGACGTCGATACATCAATGAAGCTGCTAAGCCAGCTGGGTGCGAAAGTAGAACGTAATGGTTCTGTGCATATTGATGCCCGCGACGTTAATGTATTCTGCGCACCTTACGATCTGGTTAAAACCATGCGTGCTTCTATCTGGGCACTGGGGCCGCTGGTAGCGCGCTTTGGTCAGGGGCAAGTTTCACTACCTGGCGGTTGTACGATCGGTGCGCGTCCGGTTGATCTACACATTTCTGGCCTCGAACAATTAGGCGCGACCATCAAACTGGAAGAAGGTTACGTTAAAGCTTCCGTCGATGGTCGTCTGAAAGGCGCACATATCGTGATGGATAAAGTCAGCGTTGGCGCAACGGTGACCATCATGTGTGCTGCAACCCTGGCGGAAGGCACCACGATTATTGAAAACGCAGCGCGTGAACCGGAAATCGTCGATACCGCGAACTTCCTGATTACGCTGGGTGCGAAAATTAGCGGTCAGGGCACCGATCGTATCGTCATCGAAGGTGTGGAACGTTTAGGCGGCGGTGTCTATCGCGTGCTGCCGGATCGTATCGAAACCGGTACATTCCTGGTGGCGGCGGCGATTTCTCGCGGCAAAATTATCTGCCGTAACGCGCAGCCAGATACTCTCGACGCCGTGCTGGCGAAACTGCGTGACGCTGGAGCGGACATCGAAGTCGGCGAAGACTGGATTAGCCTGGATATGCATGGCAAACGTCCGAAGGCTGTTAACGTACGTACCGCGCCGCATCCGGCATTCCCGACCGATATGCAGGCCCAGTTCACGCTGTTGAACCTGGTGGCAGAAGGGACTGGATTCATCACCGAAACGGTCTTTGAAAACCGCTTTATGCATGTGCCAGAGCTGAGCCGTATGGGCGCGCACGCCGAAATCGAAAGCAATACCGTTATTTGTCACGGTGTTGAAAAACTTTCTGGCGCACAGGTTATGGCAACCGATCTGCGTGCATCAGCAAGCCTGGTGCTGGCTGGCTGTATTGCGGAAGGGACGACGGTGGTTGATCGTATTTATCACATCGATCGTGGCTACGAACGCATTGAAGACAAACTGCGCGCTTTAGGTGCAAATATTGAGCGTGTGAAAGGCGAGTAATCGTCTGAAAGCTGGCAGCCCCGTACGCGGGGCTACCGCCAGACCACTCATTTTTTCGGTTTAGTGTAGCTACGCATCAACTGCGTTCTGTCGATAAACTCATGGGTCTGCGGATCATGGTAGCGTGATGGCCAGATAACCCAGGGGTCAGTTCCCAGGGCCTTCGCAATAATCATCTCTCCTTTCGGCCATGGGCGCGATAATGCATTCGCCAGCGTTGAGGAACTCAAACCATTTCTGCGAGATTCCGCCGCCATTGACGTTCCCTTCTTGCGCAAACCCGCAATGATGTCAGCGGGATGCCAGTCAATGAAATTACTTTCCATCTTTCCTCACTCCTTAAGTTAGTCGCTTTCATTCAGAACACTTCTTCTGTCGAGCATCACTATACTCCTGATGGCCGATTGCTCTAAAAAGTTCCTGTAAAGAGTGTGAATATTCAGAATATATAAAGATGTATACACTGGTTTTTCAGTGCATTATTACGCTGAATAAGTATTCTTATGGAGTTTACTGGAATCATCCCGCGCACTGCGCGGGGATGAGGGGAGGGGATTAACGATCGCGTTGAACAGCGATGTGCGCGAGGCCGATGAGTGCTTCTCGCCAAGGGGTGTCCGGGAGCACCTGTAACGCTGCGATGGCTTTGTCTGCTTCTTCCTCGGCGCGCTGACGCGTCCATTCAAGAGATCCACAAGCGTTCATTGCTTCCAGAACCGGTTCCAGAAGATGGCGACCGTTACCCTGTTCGATGGCGGTACGGATCATCTGTGCCTGTTCTGGTGTGCCATGATGCATCGCATGCAGCAGCGGCAGCGTCGGTTTACCTTCGTTCAGATCGTCGCCGACGTTTTTACCTAACTGTTCGCCATCGGCATTGTAATCGAGTAAATCGTCGATCAACTGGAAAGCAGTGCCGAGATAGCGCCCATAATCCTGCAGGCCTTTCTCCTCCTCCGGCGTACAGCCAGCCAGAATTCCGGAACACTGCGCGGCAGCCTCAAACAGACGCGCGGTTTTGCTATAGATAACGCGCATGTAGTTTTCTTCAGTGATGTCCGGATCGTTAACATTCATCAGTTGCAGAACTTCACCTTCTGCGATGACGTTTACGGCTTCTGACATGACTTCCAGCACTTTGAGTGAACCGAGGCTGGTCATCATCTGGAAAGCGCGGGTATAAATAAAATCGCCTACCAGCACGCTGGCGGCATTGCCAAATGCGGCGTTGGCGGTAGCTTTACCCCTGCGCATATCTGATTCATCCACAACGTCGTCGTGCAGCAGAGTCGCCGTGTGGATAAACTCGATCAGGGCAGCAATGGTGACATGCGCATTTCCCTCATAGCCAACAGCTCGTGCAGCCAGTACAGCAATCATCGGACGAATACGTTTACCGCCGCCGCTGACGATGTAATAGCCTAACTGATTGATCAGTTGGACGTCGGAATTAAGCTGCTCAAGGATTGCCGCATTAACACCCGCCATATCTTGCGCGGTTAACTCATTGATTTTTTCTAAATTCATCGCAAAAGCCGGGCTTTTCGCCCCGATTACCTTACTGTGAACAAAGGCAACTTAGGGTTTATGGTTAGGAATATAGGGTGATTGTACTGAAAAAATGGCACAGATAAACGTTACCGTACAAGTTGTGTTTTTTTTCTTCGTGTATTGACTGTAGCACTTGTCAAAGGCGTGCGTTTTGCGTAATATTCGCGCCCTATTGTGAATATTTATAGCGCACTCTGAATCATTGAAAAGGTGTGCGCGGAAGCGGAGTTTTATATGTACGCGGTTTTCCAAAGTGGTGGTAAACAACACCGAGTAAGCGAAGGTCAGACCGTTCGCCTGGAAAAGCTGGACATCGCAACTGGCGAAACTGTTGAGTTCGCTGAAGTGCTGATGATCGCAAACGGTGAAGAAGTCAAAATCGGCGTTCCTTTCGTTGATGGCGGCGTAATCAAAGCTGAAGTTGTTGCTCACGGTCGTGGCGAGAAAGTTAAAATCGTTAAGTTTCGTCGTCGTAAACACTATCGTAAGCAGCAGGGCCATCGTCAGTGGTTCACTGATGTGAAAATTACTGGCATCAGCGCCTAAGACCTGAGGAGAGATTTCAAATGGCACATAAAAAGGCTGGCGGCTCCACACGTAACGGTCGCGATTCAGAAGCTAAACGCCTGGGCGTTAAGCGTTTCGGTGGCGAATCCGTTCTGGCGGGTAGCATCATCGTTCGTCAACGTGGTACCAAATTCCACGCTGGCGCTAACGTAGGTTGCGGTCGTGACCACACTCTGTTTGCTAAAGCAGACGGTAAAGTGAAATTCGAAGTTAAAGGCCCGAAAAACCGTAAATTTATCAGCATCGAAGCTGAATAAGTTTTTCGCGTCCCGGTAACGGATGAAAGCCCCGCAACACGTTGCGGGGCTTTTTACATTCGATAACCGGTAAAAATGCGCATGGTGCGACGTTAATCCGCAAATGCGCTTTGCAGGGAATACGGTATGAAGCAGCAGGCAGGCATTGGCATTCTTTTGGCGCTCACCACAGCAATTTGCTGGGGGGCGTTGCCAATCGCAATGAAGCAGGTGCTGGAGGTGATGGAACCTCCGACAATCGTGTTTTACCGTTTCTTGATGGCGAGTATTGGCCTGGGTGCCATTCTTGCGGTGAAGAAGAGGTTGCCGCCATTACGCGTGTTTCGTAAGCCACGCTGGTTGATTTTGTTGGCAGTGGCGACCGCCGGGCTGTTTGGGAACTTCATCCTGTTCAGCTCATCCTTGCAATACCTGAGTCCGACCGCTTCGCAGGTGATTGGGCAACTCTCGCCAGTTGGCATGATGGTTGCCAGCGTATTTATCCTGAAAGAGAAAATGCGCAGCACTCAGGTTGTAGGGGCATTGATGCTCCTGAGCGGCCTGGTGATGTTTTTTAACACCAGTCTGGTCGAGATATTTACAAAGCTCACCGATTACACCTGGGGAGTTATCTTTGGGGTCGGTGCTGCGACGGTTTGGGTGAGTTATGGCGTGGCGCAAAAGGTTTTATTGCGTCGGCTGGCCTCACCGCAGATCCTGTTTTTACTGTACACTTTATGTACAATTGCGCTCTTCCCTCTGGCAAAGCCTGGAGTGATAGCGCAGCTTAGCCACTGGCAGCTCGCATGTTTAATTTTTTGCGGACTGAATACATTGGTAGGATATGGCGCCCTGGCGGAAGCGATGGCTCGCTGGCAGGCAGCGCAGGTGAGCGCGATCATCACGCTCACCCCACTGTTTACGCTGTTTTTTTCAGATCTTTTATCACTGGCCTGGCCCGATTTCTTCGCCAGACCGATGTTAAACCTTTTAGGTTATCTCGGTGCGTTTGTCGTGGTTGCGGGCGCGATGTATTCCGCCATTGGTCATCGTATTTGGGGCGGATTACGTAAGCATACAACGGTGGTATCGCAACCCCGCGCAGGCGAATGATTTACGGAGAATAAAATGAAGTTTGTTGATGAAGCATCGATTCTGGTCGTTGCAGGTGATGGCGGTAATGGTTGCGTGAGCTTCCGCCGCGAAAAGTATATTCCGAAAGGCGGCCCGGATGGCGGCGACGGCGGTGATGGTGGTGACGTATGGATGGAAGCCGACGAGAACCTGAACACGCTTATCGATTATCGTTTTGAAAAATCTTTCCGTGCAGAGCGCGGTCAGAACGGCGCAAGCCGCGACTGTACCGGTAAGCGCGGTAAAGACGTCACAATTAAAGTGCCGGTAGGTACGCGTGTAATCGACCAGGGTACTGGTGAAACCATGGGCGATATGACCAAACACGGTCAGCGTCTGCTGGTTGCTAAGGGCGGCTGGCACGGTCTGGGCAATACCCGTTTCAAATCGTCCGTTAACCGTACACCGCGGCAGAAAACCAACGGCACGCCGGGCGATAAGCGCGAGCTGCTGCTGGAGCTGATGCTGCTGGCTGACGTCGGTATGTTGGGGATGCCAAACGCGGGTAAATCGACCTTTATTCGTGCGGTATCGGCGGCTAAACCGAAAGTGGCGGATTATCCGTTTACCACTCTGGTGCCAAGTCTGGGTGTGGTACGAATGGACAACGAAAAGAGCTTCGTTGTTGCCGATATTCCAGGACTGATTGAAGGCGCTGCGGAAGGCGCAGGTCTGGGCATTCGCTTCCTGAAGCACCTGGAACGTTGCCGCGTCCTGTTGCACCTCATCGATATCGATCCGATTGACGGCACCGATCCGGTTGAAAACGCGCGTATTATTATCAGCGAGCTGGAAAAATACAGCCAGGATCTGGCGGCGAAACCGCGTTGGTTAGTGTTCAACAAGATCGATCTGCTGGATAAGGTAGAAGCCGAAGAGAAAGCGAAAGCGATCGCTGAGGAGCTGGGCTGGGAAGATAAATATTATCTGATCTCTGCGGCGAGTGGACTGGGCGTGAAAGATCTCTGCTGGGATGTGATGACCTTTATCATTGAAAACCCGGTCGTGCAGGCTGAAGAAGCGAAACAGCCAGAGAAAGTCGAATTCATGTGGGATGATTATCATCGCCAGCAGCTTGAAGAGATTGCTGAAGAGGATGATGAAGACTGGGATGACGACTGGGACGAAGACGACGAAGAAGGCGTTGAGTTCATTTACAAGCGTTAATCACTGATGATAAACGCCAAGCCTGATGCGCTACGCTTATCAGGCCTACAAGAGAATTGCAATATGTTGAATTTGCACGATTTTGTAGGCCGGATAAGGCGTTTACGCCGCATCCGGCATAAACAAAGCGCACTTTGTCAATAATCTGAAGCCCCGGCCATGTGCCGGGGTTCTGAAGGTAAAACCGACCATCACCAGAGAAGGGACCAGCAGGGAGGCAATGGCTTCGCGGATCTCTTTTTCGACATGGTTGTTGCGCGCTTTGGCGGACAACGTTTCGTTCACCAGAAAACCGATCTGCTCGCGGCTCTCATGCCACAGCCAGACAACGCTAATGAGTTGAAAAAATAGCAGAATAACCGCCAGCAACACCATTAATCGCCGGCGCATACTGTTCATTTCTGGCTCTCCAGACGGTAACCCACGCCGCGTACGGTTTTGATGCGATCTTTACCGAGCTTGCGCCGCAGATTATGAATGTGAACTTCAAGCGTGTTTGATCCTGGATCGTCCTGCCAGGAGTAGATGTCCTGTTGCAGCGTTTCACGGTGCACGGTCTGCCCGCTGCGCATGATCAGGCGCGTCAGCAGAGCGAACTCTTTTGGCGTCACTTCCACAGGCTGAGACTGGCGCAGCACCTGCTGAGTTTGCAGATTGAGGGTGATATCTCCGTCCAATTGTTCTGATAAATATCTTTATACAAACGGCTTTCAAAACGCACTAACGGAATACGGCGATTACGCTGATCCGCAGGTTCTACTGCATAGCCAGAAAGATATTGCACAAACGCCATGCCATTCGTTGCCCGCTCGCTGTGGTAATGAATCCCGCCAGGTTATATACCCCCTGCAACGAACCGGTTTTCGCTGAGACTTTTCCATCCACGCCCGCCTGATGCAGACCTGCACGGTACTGCAAAGAGCCGTCATAGCCCGCCAGCGGCAGCATGGAGATAAAGTTAAGTTCATTGTCGTGTTGGGCAATGTATTGCAGCACCTGCATCATGGTGGCGGGGGCAATCAGGTTATGCCGCGAAAGCCCTGAACCATCGGCAATAATGGTGTTTCCAATATCGACACCGGCTTGCTGGCGCAGGATCTGACGCACGGCGTCCGACCCGGCCCGCCATGTTCCAGGCACATTGAAGCGCGCATGGCCTATCATGCGGAAAACCGTATCGGCGATCATGTTGTCCGACTTTTTCAGCATAATCTTAAGCAGATCGTGCAGCGGGGCCGACTGTTTACTGGCAACTACCGTTCCAGGTTCGTTAACCTGAGTCTGGCGCAGCAGTGTTCCGCTCCAGGTGATACCCGCCTGTTTTAACTCATCTTTCAGAATTGCACCGGCATAGCTGGCTCCATCCTGCACGGCAAAAGCCAACGGGAGCGGCTCAGAACGTTGTGGCAGGCATCCCGTCAGCGTAAAGCGGTTCAGGTCGCCTGGCACCACATCCAGTTCGCAGTATTGCGCTTCGGCAGAACCACGGGGGAGGGTGCGTACCTGGCTGAACATCGTAACGGGGTAATAAGATGCCACGCGTATAAAAGCCATATCACCAGGCTTTGGGGCACTGTAGAGCGAGACGGAGAAACAGTTGCGGTCAACTATGGCGGCGGCAGGCGGAGCGCTAAAGCATTGTGTCATGTCATTCCATGGCCAGCCGGGGGCTTTATCGTGGCTGGCGAAAATGGAGGTATCTATCAACACATTGCCATCGATTTGGTTGACGCCAGATTTTTTCAAAGTCGCGACCATATTGCGAATATCCTGACGTTTTAACGTCGGATCGGCACCAAATCGCGCCACTAAGTCACCCTTAAGTACGCCGTTTTCCACATTGCCTTTGGTTTCAAGCGTCGTGGTAAAACGAAAATCGGGGCCGAGTTGAATCAACGCCGCCAGCGCAGTAATCACTTTCTGGGTACTGGCAGGCAGCGCCATCTGCTGACTGTGGTAATCAATAGCGGGGGCCGACGCGCCGACTTTTTGCACCATCAGGGCAAGGTTGGCACCAGCGGGGAGTTGAGTAATGTACTCATCAACATTTGCGGCCTGAACACTGAACGCTATACAGCTGGTCAATCCGATGATAAATCTGGAAAATCGCATAATCTCGCGCTAACAACCTGGAATCGAGCCGTCATACTACGGCGCAACGCCCTATAAAGTAAACGATGACCCTTCGGGAACTTCAGGGTAAAATGACTATCAAAATGTGAATTGTAGCTGACCTGGGACTTGTACCCGGGTCGGTATTTTTTTGCTTCTGGTCCCGGTGAGGAGTTATGCCGGGCAGGCCGAACAGCCGGGGTGGGTGAAGACTTGCCCCATCAGGAATATTCAAGAGGTATAACAAATGCAAGCTATTCCGATGACCTTACGCGGCGCAGAAAAATTACGCGAAGAGCTGGATTTTCTGAAATCTGTGCGCCGTCCTGAAATCATTGCTGCTATCGCGGAAGCGCGTGAGCATGGCGACCTGAAAGAAAACGCCGAATACCACGCAGCTCGTGAACAGCAGGGCTTCTGCGAAGGCCGTATCAAAGACATCGAAGCCAAGCTGTCAAACGCGCAGGTGATTGATGTCACCAAAATGCCTAACAATGGGCGCGTTATTTTTGGTGCTACCGTAACGGTGCTGAATCTCGATTCTGACGAAGAACAGACTTATCGCATCGTTGGCGATGATGAAGCTGACTTTAAACAAAACCTGATTTCTGTAAACTCGCCTATTGCTCGTGGCCTGATCGGCAAAGAAGAAGATGATGTTGTGGTCATCAAAACGCCGGGCGGCGAAGTAGAATTTGAAGTAATTAAGGTGGAATACCTGTAAGAATTACCCAATACTCAAGATGTTGATGTATTGTAAAGAAAGGAAAAAGGCCGCTATGCGGCCTTTTATCAACGAACAGAGCGTGGCATTTTGCTCTCCTGCCTGCGGAAAACCCCTCGTTTTACACAGCAAATGTGTGTAACTTTAGGATAATCTTAGCGTGGCAGCGAGATTTTACGTTCTTTAGTTGGGCGATAAAGCACCAGCGTTTTACCGATGACCTGTACATTACAGGCGCCGGTT
Source organism: Enterobacter hormaechei (assembly GCA_042434945.1). Taxonomy (GTDB): domain Bacteria; phylum Pseudomonadota; class Gammaproteobacteria; order Enterobacterales; family Enterobacteriaceae; genus Escherichia; species Escherichia hormaechei_A. The sequence continues at coordinate 3,661,588 of CP170191.1, read as the reverse complement.
TCGCGCACGATAGCTTCCACGATCAAGGTTTTAGTTTCGCGATCTTCGGTGGCGATTTTCACCTTGATGAGTTCATGGTGCTCTAACGCTTGTTCAATCTCGGCCAGCACCCCTTCGGTCAAACCATTACTGCCAAGCAGAACAACTGGCTTGAGCGGATGTGCCAGACCTTTCAGGTGCTGTTTTTGTTTAGTACTCAGATTCATCGTATTTTTTGCTTACGTTGGGATTGAAAACGGGTCATTCTACCGCCATCTCCCATATATCACCAAATAGGCGCGTAAAAATTTACGCAATTGGTTACGATGAGTTATCCCCATGGGAAAGTTAAATGACAGGTAAGAAGCGTTCTGCCAGCTCCAGCCGCTGGCTTCAGGAACACTTTAGCGATAAATATGTTCAACAGGCACAGAAAAAGGGGTTACGTTCCCGTGCCTGGTTTAAACTTGATGAAATACAGCAAAGTGACAAACTCTTTAAACCGGGAATGACGGTTGTCGACCTTGGTGCTGCTCCGGGTGGTTGGTCACAATATGTGGTCACCCAAATTGGCGGCAAAGGCCGCATCATCGCTTGCGATCTTTTACCTATGGATCCTATCGTTGGTGTGGACTTTCTTCAGGGCGATTTTCGTGATGAACTGGTGATGAAAGCACTGCTGGAGCGCGTTGGCGACAGCAAAGTCCAGGTTGTCATGTCCGATATGGCACCAAACATGAGCGGAACACCGGCGGTGGATATCCCCCGTGCCATGTATCTGGTGGAACTGGCGCTAGAAATGTGTCGTGATGTATTAGCGCCAGGTGGCAGTTTTGTAGTGAAGGTGTTCCAGGGCGAAGGTTTCGATGAGTATCTAAGGGAAATTCGCTCCCTGTTTACGAAGGTTAAAGTTCGTAAGCCGGACTCTTCTCGTGCACGTTCGCGGGAAGTGTATATTGTAGCGACCGGGCGTAAACCCTAACCGGGAGATTTCAGACGAAAGTTTGAAAGATGCTGGATATAGAGTATCCTGACGCTGTTTTTAACACAGTTGTAATAAGAGGTTAATCCCTTGAGTGACATGGCGAAAAACCTAATACTCTGGCTGGTCATTGCCGTTGTGCTGATGTCAGTATTCCAGAGCTTTGGGCCCAGCGAGTCTAATGGCCGTAAGGTGGATTACTCTACCTTCCTACAAGAGGTCAATAACGACCAGGTTCGTGAAGCGCGTATCAACGGACGTGAAATCAACGTTACCAAGAAAGATAGTAACCGTTATACCACTTACATTCCGGTTCAGGATCCGAAATTACTGGATAACCTGTTGACCAAGAACGTCAAGGTTGTCGGTGAACCGCCTGAAGAACCAAGCCTGCTGGCTTCTATCTTCATCTCCTGGTTCCCGATGCTGTTGCTGATTGGTGTCTGGATCTTCTTCATGCGTCAAATGCAGGGCGGCGGTGGCAAAGGTGCCATGTCGTTTGGTAAGAGCAAAGCGCGCATGTTGACGGAAGATCAGATCAAAACGACCTTTGCTGACGTTGCGGGCTGCGACGAAGCAAAAGAAGAAGTTGCTGAACTGGTTGAGTATCTGCGCGAGCCGAGCCGCTTCCAGAAACTCGGCGGTAAGATCCCGAAAGGCGTCCTGATGGTCGGTCCTCCGGGTACCGGTAAAACGCTGCTGGCGAAAGCGATTGCAGGCGAAGCGAAAGTTCCGTTCTTTACTATCTCCGGTTCTGACTTCGTAGAAATGTTCGTCGGTGTGGGTGCATCCCGTGTTCGTGACATGTTCGAACAGGCGAAGAAAGCGGCACCGTGCATCATCTTTATCGATGAAATCGACGCCGTAGGCCGCCAGCGTGGCGCTGGTCTGGGCGGTGGTCACGATGAACGTGAACAGACTCTGAACCAGATGCTGGTTGAGATGGATGGCTTCGAAGGTAACGAAGGTATCATCGTTATCGCCGCGACTAACCGTCCGGACGTTCTCGACCCGGCCCTGCTGCGTCCTGGCCGTTTCGACCGTCAGGTTGTGGTTGGCTTGCCAGATGTTCGCGGTCGTGAGCAGATCCTGAAAGTTCACATGCGTCGCGTACCATTGGCACCCGATATCGACGCGGCAATCATTGCCCGTGGTACTCCTGGTTTCTCCGGTGCTGACCTGGCGAACCTGGTGAACGAAGCGGCACTGTTCGCTGCTCGTGGCAACAAACGCGTTGTGTCGATGGTTGAGTTCGAGAAAGCGAAAGACAAAATCATGATGGGTGCGGAACGTCGCTCCATGGTGATGACGGAAGCGCAGAAAGAATCAACGGCTTACCACGAAGCGGGTCATGCGATTATCGGTCGCCTGGTGCCGGAACACGATCCGGTGCACAAAGTGACGATTATCCCACGCGGTCGTGCGCTGGGTGTGACTTTCTTCTTGCCTGAGGGCGACGCAATCAGCGCCAGCCGTCAGAAACTGGAAAGCCAGATTTCTACGCTGTACGGTGGTCGTCTGGCAGAAGAGATCATCTACGGGCCGGAACATGTTTCTACCGGTGCGTCCAACGATATTAAAGTTGCGACCAACCTGGCACGTAACATGGTGACTCAGTGGGGCTTCTCTGAGAAATTGGGTCCACTGCTGTACGCGGAAGAAGAAGGTGAAGTGTTCCTCGGCCGTAGCGTAGCGAAAGCGAAACATATGTCCGATGAAACTGCACGTATCATCGACCAGGAAGTGAAAGCACTGATTGAGCGTAACTATAATCGTGCGCGTCAGCTTCTGACCGACAATATGGATATTCTGCATGCGATGAAAGATGCTCTCATGAAATATGAGACTATCGACGCACCGCAGATTGATGACCTGATGGCACGTCGCGATGTACGTCCGCCAGCGGGCTGGGAAGAACCAGGCGCTTCTAACAATTCTGGCGACAATGGTAGTCCAAAGGCTCCTCGTCCGGTTGATGAACCGCGTACGCCGAACCCGGGTAACACCATGTCAGAGCAGTTAGGCGACAAGTAAGTTCCCGCATCAGATGACTGTATTTGTACCGAAAACCCCGGGGCGTGCTCCGGGGTTTTTTCTTATCAATTCATACCAGGGATAACATCATGAAACTCTTTGCCCAGGGTACTTCACTGGACCTTAGCCATCCTCACGTAATGGGGATCCTCAACGTCACGCCTGATTCCTTTTCGGATGGTGGCACGCATAACTCGCTGATAGATGCGGTGAAACATGCGAATCTGATGATCAACGCTGGCGCGACGATCATTGACGTTGGTGGCGAGTCCACGCGCCCAGGGGCGGCGGAAGTTAGCGTTGAAGAAGAGTTGCAACGTGTTATTCCTGTGGTTGAGGCAATTGCTCAACGCTTCGAAGTCTGGATCTCGGTAGATACATCCAAACCAGAAGTCATCCGTGAGTCAGCGAAAGTTGGCGCTCACATTATTAATGATATCCGCTCCCTTTCCGAACCTGGCGCTCTGGAGGCGGCTGCAGAAACCGGTTTACCGGTTTGTCTGATGCATATGCAGGGAAATCCAAAAACCATGCAGGAAGCTCCGAAGTATGACGATGTCTTTGCAGAAGTGAATCGCTACTTTATTGAGCAAATAGCACGTTGCGAGCAGGCGGGTATCGCAAAAGAGAAATTGTTGCTCGACCCCGGATTCGGTTTCGGTAAAAATCTCTCCCATAACTATTCATTACTGGCGCGCCTGGCTGAATTTCACCATTTCAACCTGCCGCTGTTGGTAGGTATGTCACGAAAATCGATGATTGGGCAGCTGCTGAACGTGGGGCCGTCCGAGCGCCTGAGCGGTAGTCTGGCCTGTGCGGTCATTGCCGCAATGCAAGGCGCGCACATTATTCGTGTTCATGACGTCAAAGAAACCGTAGAAGCGATGCGGGTGGTGGAAGCCACTCTGTCTGCAAAGGAAAACAAACGCTATGAGTAATCGTAAATATTTCGGTACCGATGGGATTCGTGGTCGTGTAGGGGATGCGCCGATCACACCTGATTTTGTGCTTAAGCTGGGTTGGGCCGCGGGTAAAGTGCTGGCGCGCCACGGCTCCCGTAAGATCATTATTGGTAAAGACACGCGTATTTCTGGCTATATGCTGGAGTCAGCACTGGAAGCGGGTCTGGCGGCAGCGGGCCTTTCCGCACTCTTCACTGGCCCGATGCCAACACCGGCCGTGGCTTATCTGACGCGTACCTTCCGCGCAGAGGCCGGAATTGTGATATCTGCATCGCATAACCCGTTCTACGATAATGGCATTAAATTCTTCTCTATCGACGGCACCAAACTGCCGGATGCGGTAGAAGAGGCCATCGAAGCGGAAATGGAAAAGGAGATCAGCTGCGTTGATTCGGCAGAACTGGGTAAAGCCAGCCGTATCGTTGATGCCGCGGGTCGCTATATCGAGTTTTGCAAAGCCACGTTCCCGAACGAACTTAGCCTCAGTGAACTGAAGATTGTGGTGGATTGTGCAAACGGTGCGACTTATCACATCGCGCCGAACGTGCTGCGCGAACTGGGGGCGAACGTTATCGCTATCGGTTGTGAGCCAAACGGTGTAAACATCAATGCCGAAGTGGGGGCTACCGACGTTCGCGCGCTCCAGGCTCGTGTGCTGGCTGAAAAAGCGGATCTCGGTATTGCCTTCGACGGCGATGGCGATCGCGTGATTATGGTTGACCATGAAGGCAATAAAGTCGATGGCGATCAGATCATGTATATCATCGCGCGTGAAGGTCTTCGTCAGGGCCAGCTGCGTGGTGGCGCTGTGGGTACATTGATGAGCAACATGGGGCTTGAACTGGCGCTGAAACAGTTAGGAATTCCATTTGCGCGCGCGAAAGTGGGTGACCGCTACGTACTGGAAAAAATGCAGGAGAAAGGCTGGCGTATCGGTGCAGAGAATTCCGGTCATGTGATCCTGCTGGATAAAACTACTACCGGTGACGGCATCGTTGCTGGCTTGCAGGTGCTGGCGGCTATGGCACGTAACCATATGAGCCTGCACGACCTTTGCAGCGGCATGAAAATGTTCCCGCAGATTCTGGTTAACGTACGTTACACCGCAGGTAGCGGCGATCCACTTGAGCATGAGTCAGTTAAAGCCGTGACCGCAGAGGTTGAAGCTGCGCTGGGCAACCGTGGACGCGTGTTGCTGCGTAAATCCGGCACCGAACCGTTAATTCGCGTGATGGTGGAAGGCGAAGACGAAGCGCAGGTGACTGAATTTGCACACCGCATCGCCGATGCAGTAAAAGCCGTTTAAAGCGTTAGATAACTGGCTAAAAAGGCGGCGATTGTCGCCTTTTTTCTCAGCGAACACATCGGTTTTGCTGTTTTTTTCCGCAGTTGATACAATGCGATAAAATTGCCCTTGCGAAGGTCATTCGCTTTGGTTAGTATTCACACCCGCTTCAGTGGGAAAGATTAAAAACTCCCGCTTTATTGGTTGAAGCATTGGTACGCGGCAACTCCGCAAGGAACAGGTTGATTATGTACGAAGCTCTTTTAGTAGTTTTCCTTATTGTGGCAATTGGCCTTGTTGGTCTGATCATGCTGCAGCAAGGTAAAGGCGCTGATATGGGAGCCTCCTTCGGAGCAGGCGCTTCCGCTACGCTGTTTGGTTCAAGTGGTTCTGGTAACTTCATGACCCGCATGACGGCGCTGCTGGCAACGTTATTCTTCATCATCAGTCTGGTGCTGGGTAACATCAATAGCAACAAAACCAATAAAGGTAGCGAATGGGAAAATCTGAGTGCACCGGTGAAAACCGAACAAACTCAACCAGCTGCTCCGGCTAAGCCGACCAGCGATATCCCGAACTAAAAAGTAGTATCCGTGCCGAGGTGGTGGAATTGGTAGACACGCTACCTTGAGGTGGTAGTGCCCAATAGGGCTTACGGGTTCAAGTCCCGTCCTCGGTACCAAATTCCAGAAAAGAGACGCTGAAAAGCGTCTTTTTTCGTTTTGGTCCTGGTCTGAGGAATGGTTGTCAGGTATCTGTATCTCGTCCAGTTGCTTTACTCGTAGCTGGTACCTTGAAACGATGGTGCCGGTACGCCTTAGTTATAAACTTTTCCCTTCTGCTGACATAATTGGCACTTTATTGTGTCAACTCCAGTTCCGGTACGAATACGGATATGTTTACTTCTCGATAAACCATCCTGCTCCTGTCAGTATAACTACTGATGGCTACGTTCTGCGTAATGTTTAGAGACGCATTGATAATGTTATTTAATTACTGAGAACGCAATGGCCGCATCATTTAAAAAGAAAAAACTAACAGTGTTTCGGTCTGATATGGATCAGAGTTGAAAAACATGTCTGATATAAAATTAAACATTGTTGATAATTGTTTATATTGGTTGTGAACTTGGATTTCTGGATGACAGTATTCAACAAATTTGCTAGAACTTTTAAATCTCATTGGTTGTTGTATCTTTGTGTTATTGTTTTTGGTATTACGAACTTAGTCGCTTCTTCCGGAGCGCATATGGTTCAGCGCTTGCTGTTCTTCGTTCTGACCATCCTGGTTGTAAAACGTATATCATCCCTTCCGCTTCGCCTGCTTGTTGCCGCACCATTTGTGTTACTGACTGCGGCAGACATGAGTATTAGCCTCTATTCATGGTGTACCTTTGGTACAACTTTCAATGATGGATTTGCGATTAGTGTGCTCCAGAGTGATCCGGATGAAGTTGTCAAAATGCTGGGGATGTATATCCCTTATCTATGTGCCTTTGCTTTTTTATCCCTTCTTTTTTTGGCAGTAATAATAAAATATGATGTTTCCTTGCCGACAAAAAAAGTGACAGGAATATTATTGCTGATTGTCATTTCGGGCAGTTTATTTTCCGCTTGTCAATTTGCTTATAAAGATGCAAAAAATAAAAAAGCGTTCAGTCCATATATACTAGCGTCGCGATTTGCTACCTATACGCCGTTTTTCAATCTCAACTATTTTGCTTTAGCAGCGAAAGAGCATCAAAGATTACTCTCAATTGCAAACACGGTGCCGTATTTTCAATTATCAGTCAGGGATACAGGTATTGATACCTACGTGTTGATTGTGGGGGAGTCTGTACGTGTCGACAATATGTCTTTGTATGGATATACACGCTCTACGACACCGCAAGTTGAAGCACAAAGAAAACAGATCAAACTGTTTAATCAAGCAATAAGCGGCGCACCTTACACTGCGCTGTCGGTTCCCCTTTCTTTAACTGCTGATTCTGTTTTGAGTCATGACATTCATAATTACCCCGACAACATTATTAATATGGCTAATCAAGCAGGATTTCAGACTTTCTGGCTAAGCTCGCAATCCGCTTTTCGGCAGAATGGTACAGCAGTTACCAGTATCGCCATGCGCGCCATGGAAACAGTTTATGTCAGAGGATTTGATGAATTGTTGTTGCCGCATTTATCGCAAGCATTACAGCAAAATACGCAGCAAAAGAAACTGATTGTTCTTCATTTAAATGGAAGCCATGAACCGGCTTGTAGCGCCTATCCGCAATCCAGCGCCGTGTTTCAACCGCAGGACGATCAGGATGCCTGCTATGACAACTCCATTCATTACACAGATAGTTTGCTAGGTCAGGTTTTTGAATTATTAAAAGATCGCCGCGCCTCGGTCATGTATTTTGCCGACCACGGCCTGGAACGTGACCCTACGAAGAAGAACGTCTATTTTCATGGAGGCAGGGAGGCTAGCCAGCAGGCATATCATGTCCCGATGTTTATCTGGTATAGCCCCGTTCTTGGGGATGGCGTGGATCGCACAACGGAAAACAACATCTTTTCGACAGCTTACAATAATTACCTTATTAATGCGTGGATGGGGGTAACAAAGCCGGAACAGCCGCAAACGCTTGAGGAAGTGATTGCACACTATAAAGGAGACTCACGGGTTGTGGATGCGCATGGTCAATTGACCAATACGATCATCTGGCGAGAACACCGAGTCGCCTTTTTCCATCGTCAGACGCTCTGGCTTGTAGGTCAGGTTCTCTGAGACGGTATTCAGGATTGAATAATCGTTCCCACGGCGCAGCTCCAGGGTAACTTCACCAGTGATCTGGCTGGCAACCCAGCGTTGCAGAGAGTCACGCAGCATCAGCGCCTGGGAGTCAAACCAACGCCCCTGGTACAGCAGACGGCCCAACTGACGACCATGCGCGTGATACTGCTCAATGGTGTCTTCGTTGTGAATACCGGTCAACAGGCGTTCATACGCAATGTGCAGCAGTGCCATCCCCGGAGCTTCGTAAATACCACGGCTTTTCGCTTCGATGATACGGTTTTCAATCTGGTCGCTCATGCCCAGGCCGTGACGACCGCCGATGCGGTTAGCTTCCAGCATCATTTCTACGTCGTCGCTAAAGGTTTTACCGTTCAGCGCCACCGGATGACCTTGTTCAAAGCGTACTGTGACTTCTTCTGCCGGGATCTTCACGCTCTCATCCCAGAATTTCACGCCCATAATCGGGTTGACGATTTTGACGCTGGAGTTGAGGTATTCCAGATCCTTCGCTTCATGCGTTGCACCAAGCATGTTGGAGTCTGTGGAGTAGGCTTTTTCGACAGACATTTTGTAGTCGAAACCGCAGGCAATCATAAATTCAGACATCTCATGACGGCCGCCCAGTTCATCAATAAAGTCAGTATCAAGCCACGGTTTGTAAATCTGCAGTTCAGCATTGGTCAGCAGACCATAACGATAGAAACGTTCGATATCGTTTCCTTTGTAGGTGCTACCGTCACCCCAGATATTCACGCCATCTTCTTTCATCGCAGCAACCAGCATGGTACCAGTCACGGCGCGGCCCAGCGGCGTCGTGTTGAAATAGGTCAGGCCGCCGGTGGTGTTATGAAATGCGCCACACTGAATAGCGGCAATACCTTCGGCCACCAGTTGTTTGCGGCAGTCGATCAGACGTGCGTTCTCCGCGCCGTATTCCATGGCACGACGAGGGATCGCATCATAATCCTCTTCGTCTGGCTGGCCCAGGTTTGCAGTATATGCATAAGGAACCGCTCCCTTTTGTCGCATCCACAGCAGTGCGGCACTGGTGTCCAGACCGCCAGAAAAAGCGATACCAATACGTTGACCTACCGGGAGATGCTTGAGAATCGTCGTCATAAAATAACACCCTGCTTAATTAACTGATGATGAGCCTGGATTTCCGCTCTCACTGAATTTTTATGCAAAATAAATGAGTTTTCATTTAATCATCTTTTATCGGAGACAGGAAGAGTTTAGTGTGTTTTTTGTAAAATAATGCGCTTAAGGGAGAGCAGGAGAAGGCAAAAGTATTCAACAAATGAAAGTGAACTGGATATTCATTCACATGATTAGCAATAAACGTTGACAAAATGTGGCGTGGATCACTATAATGCCTGCAGATTTTACGTCCCGTCTCGGTACACCAAATCCCAGCAGTATTTGCATTTTTTACCCAAAACGAGTAGAATTTGCCACGTTTCAGGCGCGGGGTGGAGCAGCCTGGTAGCTCGTCGGGCTCATAACCCGAAGGTCGTCGGTTCAAATCCGGCCCCCGCAACCACTTTCCCTTAGAGTCCTTTTTCAAATATACTGTGAAGACTTCGGCCTTCGTAGTGGGATTTGAAAAAATCCTTCTGGAAAGTGCTCCAGACCGCAGTTGCGGTTATAGGGTTCAGTTATATAAAGCCCCGATTTATCGGGGTTTTTTGTTATCTGACTACAGAATAACTGGGCTTTAGGCCCTTTTTTTATGTCTTGGGGGTGGGCTTGTCCACATTAGAGCAAAAATTAACAGAGATGATTACTGCGCCAGTTGAGGCCCTGGGTTTTGAACTGGTTGGCATCGAATTTATTCGCGGTCGCACATCCACACTGCGCATCTATATTGATAGTGAAGATGGCATCAATGTTGATGATTGTGCTGATGTGAGCCACCAGGTAAGTGCTGTGCTGGATGTTGAAGATCCCATCACCGTTGCTTATAACCTGGAAGTCTCCTCACCGGGTCTCGATCGCCCACTGTTCACGGCTGAACACTACGCCCGTTTTGTCGGAGAAGAGGTGACTCTGGTTCTCCGTATGGCGGTACAAAACCGTCGTAAATGGCAGGGCGTTATCAAAGCGGTAGACGGTGAAATGATCACAGTTACCGTCGAAGGTAAAGATGAAGTGTTCGCGCTGAGTAATATCCAGAAGGCGAACCTGGTTCCCCACTTTTAATAGTCTGGATGAGGTGAAAAGCCCGCGATGAACAAAGAAATTTTGGCTGTAGTTGAAGCCGTATCCAATGAAAAGGCGCTACCTCGCGAGAAGATTTTCGAAGCATTGGAAAGCGCGCTGGCGACAGCAACAAAGAAAAAATATGAACAAGAGATCGACGTCCGCGTACAGATCGATCGCAAAAGCGGTGATTTTGACACTTTCCGTCGCTGGTTAGTTGTTGATGAAGTCACCCAGCCGACCAAGGAAATCACCCTTGAAGCCGCACGTTATGAAGATGAAAGCCTGAACCTGGGCGATTACGTTGAAGATCAGATTGAGTCTGTTACCTTTGACCGTATCACTACCCAGACGGCAAAACAGGTTATCGTGCAGAAAGTGCGTGAAGCCGAACGTGCGATGGTGGTTGATCAGTTCCGTGAACACGAAGGTGAAATCATCACCGGCGTGGTGAAAAAAGTAAACCGCGACAACATCTCTCTGGATCTGGGCAACAACGCTGAAGCCGTGATCCTGCGCGAAGATATGCTGCCGCGTGAAAACTTCCGCCCTGGCGACCGCGTTCGTGGCGTGCTCTATTCCGTTCGCCCGGAAGCGCGTGGCGCGCAACTGTTCGTCACTCGTTCCAAGCCGGAAATGCTGATCGAACTGTTCCGTATTGAAGTGCCAGAAATCGGCGAAGAAGTGATTGAAATTAAAGCAGCGGCTCGCGATCCGGGTTCTCGTGCGAAAATCGCGGTGAAAACCAACGATAAACGTATCGATCCGGTAGGTGCTTGCGTAGGTATGCGTGGCGCGCGTGTTCAGGCGGTGTCTACTGAACTGGGTGGCGAGCGTATCGATATCGTCCTGTGGGATGATAACCCGGCGCAGTTCGTGATTAACGCAATGGCACCGGCAGACGTTGCTTCTATCGTGGTGGATGAAGATAAACACACCATGGATATCGCCGTTGAAGCCGGTAACCTGGCGCAGGCGATTGGCCGTAACGGTCAGAACGTGCGTCTGGCTTCGCAGCTGAGCGGTTGGGAACTCAACGTGATGACCGTTGACGACCTGCAGGCTAAGCATCAGGCGGAAGCGCACGCAGCGATCGACACCTTCACCAAATATCTCGACATCGACGAAGACTTCGCGACTGTTCTGGTAGAAGAAGGCTTCTCGACGCTGGAAGAACTGGCCTATGTGCCGATGAAAGAGCTGTTGGAAATCGAAGGCCTTGATGAGCCGACCGTTGAAGCACTGCGCGAGCGTGCTAAAAATGCACTGGCCACCATTGCACAGGCCCAGGAAGAAAGCCTCGGTGATAACAAACCGGCTGACGATCTGCTGAACCTTGAAGGGGTAGATCGTGATTTGGCATTCAAACTGGCCGCCCGTGGCGTTTGTACGCTGGAAGATCTCGCCGAACAGGGCATTGATGATCTGGCTGATATCGAAGGGTTGACCGACGAAAAAGCCGGAGCACTGATTATGGCTGCCCGTAATATTTGCTGGTTCGGTGACGAAGCGTAATAAACTGTAGCAGGAAGGAACAGCATGACAGATGTAACGATTAAAACGCTGGCCGCAGAGCGACAGACCTCCGTGGAACGCCTGGTACAGCAATTTGCTGATGCAGGTATCCGGAAGTCTGCTGACGACTCTGTGTCTGCACAAGAGAAACAGACTTTGATTGACCACCTGAATCAGAAAAATTCAGGCCCGGACAAATTGACGCTGCAACGTAAAACACGCAGCACCCTTAACATTCCTGGTACCGGTGGAAAAAGCAAATCGGTACAAATCGAAGTCCGCAAGAAACGCACCTTTGTGAAACGCGATCCGCAAGAGGCTGAACGCCTTGCAGCGGAAGAGCAAGCGCAGCGTGAAGCGGAAGAGCAAGCCCGTCGTGAGGCAGAAGAATCGGCTAAACGCGAGGCGCAACAAAAAGCTGAACGTGAGGCCGCAGAACAAGCTAAGCGTGAAGCTGCTGAACAAGCGAAACGTGAAGCTGCGGAAAAAGACAAAGTGAGCAATCAACAAGACGATATGACTAAAAACGCCCAGGCTGAAAAAGCCCGCCGTGAGCAGGAAGCTGCAGAGCTCAAGCGTAAAGCTGAAGAAGAAGCGCGTCGTAAACTCGAAGAAGAAGCACGTCGCGTTGCTGAAGAAGCACGTCGTATGGCGGAAGAAAACAAATGGACTGATAACGCGGAACCGACTGAAGATTCCAGCGATTATCACGTCACTACTTCTCAACATGCTCGCCAGGCAGAAGACGAAAGCGATCGTGAAGTCGAAGGCGGCCGTGGCCGTGGTCGTAACGCGAAAGCAGCGCGTCCGAAGAAAGGCAACAAACACGCTGAATCAAAAGCTGATCGTGAAGAAGCACGCGCAGCAGTACGTGGCGGTAAAGGCGGAAAACGTAAAGGTTCTTCGCTGCAGCAAGGCTTCCAGAAGCCTGCTCAGGCCGTTAACCGTGACGTTGTGATCGGCGAAACTATCACCGTTGGCGAACTGGCGAACAAGATGGCGGTTAAAGGCTCTCAGGTCATCAAAGCGATGATGAAACTGGGCGCAATGGCAACCATCAACCAGGTTATCGATCAGGAAACCGCACAGCTGGTTGCTGAAGAGATGGGCCATAAAGTTATCCTGCGTCGTGAAAACGAGCTGGAAGAGGCGGTAATGAGCGACCGTGACACGGGTGCTGCGGCTGAACCGCGCGCGCCGGTTGTGACCATCATGGGTCACGTTGACCACGGTAAAACCTCTCTGCTGGACTACATTCGTTCAACGAAAGTGGCCTCTGGCGAAGCGGGCGGCATTACCCAGCACATTGGTGCATACCACGTTGAAACTGAAAACGGCATGATCACCTTCCTGGACACCCCGGGGCACGCCGCGTTTACTTCAATGCGTGCTCGTGGTGCGCAGGCAACGGACATCGTAGTCCTGGTTGTTGCTGCCGACGACGGTGTGATGCCGCAGACCATCGAAGCAATCCAGCACGCGAAAGCGGCGCAGGTACCGGTGGTGGTTGCAGTGAACAAGATCGATAAACCAGAAGCTGATCCGGATCGCGTTAAGAACGAACTCTCCCAGTACGGCATCCTGCCGGAAGAGTGGGGCGGTGAAAGCCAGTTCGTACACGTATCTGCGAAAGCGGGTACCGGTATCGATGAACTGCTGGACGCTATCCTGCTGCAGGCGGAAGTTCTGGAGCTGAAAGCGGTACGTAAAGGTATGGCGAGCGGTGCGGTTATCGAATCCTTCCTCGATAAAGGTCGTGGTCCGGTTGCTACCGTTCTGGTACGTGAAGGTACTCTGCACAAGGGCGATATCGTTCTGTGTGGCTTCGAATACGGTCGTGTTCGTGCGATGCGTAACGAACTGGGTCAGGAAGTGCTGGAAGCGGGTCCGTCCATTCCGGTGGAAATCCTCGGCCTGTCCGGCGTACCGGCTGCGGGTGATGAAGTTACCGTTGTACGTGACGAGAAGAAAGCGCGTGAAGTTGCACTCTATCGTCAGGGTAAATTCCGCGAAGTTAAACTGGCGCGTCAGCAGAAATCTAAACTCGAGAACATGTTCGCCAACATGACCGAAGGCGAAGTTCACGAAGTGAATATCGTCCTGAAGGCAGACGTACAGGGTTCTGTCGAAGCGATCTCCGACTCCTTGCTGAAACTGTCTACTGACGAAGTTAAAGTGAAGATCATCGGTTCTGGCGTAGGTGGTATCACCGAAACCGACGCCACCCTGGCTGCGGCGTCCAACGCCATCCTGGTTGGCTTTAACGTACGTGCTGATGCCTCTGCACGTAAAGTGATTGAAGCGGAAAGCCTGGATCTGCGTTACTACTCCGTCATCTATAACCTGATTGACGAAGTGAAAGCGGCGATGAGCGGTATGCTGTCTCCGGAACTGAAACAGCAGATTATCGGTCTGGCGGAAGTTCGTGACGTGTTCAAATCGCCGAAATTTGGTGCCATCGCAGGCTGTATGGTTACCGAAGGTGTGGTTAAACGTCACAACCCGATCCGCGTTCTGCGTGACAACGTGGTTATCTACGAAGGCGAGCTGGAGTCCCTGCGCCGCTTCAAAGATGACGTTAACGAAGTCCGTAACGGTATGGAATGTGGTATCGGCGTTAAGAACTACAACGACGTCCGCACTGGCGATGTGATCGAAGTATTCGAAATCATCGAGATCCAACGTACCATTGCTTAAGGTTTTTAGGCGGGATAAGGCGTTTACGCTGCATCCGGCATGGATTGCCTGATGTGACGCTGGCGCGTCTTATCAGGTCAACGTGAACAGCCCTTCCACCTGAAATTAATTTTAAAAAGGGGCTAACAGCCCCTTTTTTGTCAGGAGAATTTATTATGGCGAAAGAATTTGGTCGCCCGCAGCGCGTAGCGCAGGAAATGCAAAAAGAGATCGCTCTCATCCTGCAGCGTGAAATTAAAGATCCTCGCCTGGGCATGATGACCACCGTTTCCGGTGTCGAAATGTCTCGCGACCTGGCGTATGCCAAAGTATATGTGACGTTCCTCAACGACAAAGATGAAGACGCGGTTAAAGCGGGCATCAAAGCGTTGCAAGAAGCTTCTGGTTTCATCCGCAGCCTGCTGGGGAAAGCGATGCGCCTGCGTATCGTGCCGGAACTGACCTTCTTCTACGACAACTCTCTGGTTGAAGGGATGCGCATGTCAAACCTGGTGACCAGCGTGGTCAAACATGACGAAGAACGTCGTGTTAACCCGGACGACAGCAAGGAGGACTAATGAGTCGTCCTCGTCGTCGCGGTCGCGACATTAACGGCGTTTTGTTGCTGGATAAACCTCAGGGTATGTCCAGCAACGATGCGCTGCAAAAAGTGAAACGTATATATAACGCCAACCGTGCCGGGCATACCGGTGCGCTGGACCCGCTGGCGACCGGCATGTTGCCGATTTGCCTCGGGGAAGCGACGAAGTTTTCCCAGTATCTGCTGGACTCCGACAAACGCTATCGGGTCATTGCGCGTCTTGGACAGCGTACCGATACTTCTGATGCCGACGGACAGATCGTTGAAGAACGTCCGGTAACCTTTAGCGCAGAGCAGCTGGCAGCGGCACTGGATACTTTCCGTGGCGATATCGAACAGATCCCTTCGATGTATTCAGCACTGAAATATCAGGGCAAAAAACTGTACGAATATGCGCGTCAGGGCATTGAAGTTCCGCGTGAAGCGCGTCCGATTACCGTTTATGAATTGCTGTTTATTCGCCATGAAGGCAATGAGCTGGAGCTGGAAATTCACTGCTCAAAAGGCACTTATATCCGCACCATCATTGATGACCTGGGTGAAAAACTCGGCTGTGGCGCGCATGTTATTTACCTGCGCCGTCTGGCGGTAAGTAAATATCCGGTTGAACGGATGGTGACCCTGGAGCACCTGCGTGAACTTGTTGAGCAAGCTGAACAGCAGGATATTCCAGCCGCGGAGTTACTTGATCCATTACTGATGCCAATGGACAGTCCAGCTTCGGACTATCCGGTGGTGAATCTTCCGTTAACGTCTTCTGTTTACTTCAAAAATGGTAACCCGGTTCGTACATCTGGTGCGCCACTGGAAGGACTGGTTCGCGTCACGGAAGGTGAGAACGGCAAATTTATCGGTATGGGCGAAATTGACGATGAAGGCCGCGTTGCGCCTCGTCGCCTGGTGGTTGAATACCCGGCGTAATGTTAACCGTCTTGCGATAACAGGTCGCTACGAGTAGAATACTGCCGCTTAACGTCGCGTAAATTGTTTAACACTTTGCGTAACGTACACTGGGATCGCTGAATTAGAGATCGGCGTCCTTTCATTCTATATACTTTGGAGTTTTAAAATGTCTCTAAGTACTGAAGCAACAGCTAAAATCGTTTCTGAGTTTGGTCGT
Organism: Enterobacter hormaechei; assembly: GCA_042434945.1. GTDB lineage: Bacteria > Pseudomonadota > Gammaproteobacteria > Enterobacterales > Enterobacteriaceae > Escherichia > Escherichia hormaechei_A. The sequence goes on along the minus strand of CP170191.1, from coordinate 3,645,451 downwards.
GACGCAAACGACACCGGTTCTACCGAAGTTCAGGTAGCACTGCTGACTGCACAGATCAACCACCTGCAGGGCCACTTTGCAGAGCACAAAAAAGATCACCACAGCCGTCGTGGTCTGCTGCGCATGGTTTCTCAGCGTCGTAAACTGCTCGACTACCTGAAACGTAAAGACGTAGCACGTTACACCCAGCTCATCGAGCGCCTGGGTCTGCGTCGCTAATTCTTGCGAGTTTCAGAAAAGGGGGCCTGAGTGGCCCCTTTTTTCAAGCTGACGGCAGCAATTCACTGGAAACTAATGTATTGTTGCTATGAATGATCTTCCGTTGCAGAGGTTCGCGCGGCTAATGAGAGGCTTTACCCACATAGAGCTGGGTTAGGGTTGTCATTAGTCGCGAGGATGCGCAGAAGATCGGGTATTAACACCAGTGCCGTAAGGTACTGTCTAAGAAAGAGAAAGGATATTACATTGCTTAATCCGATCGTTCGTAAATTCCAGTACGGCCAACACACCGTGACTCTGGAAACCGGCATGATGGCTCGTCAGGCTACTGCCGCTGTTATGGTTAGCATGGATGACACCGCGGTATTCGTTACCGTTGTTGGCCAGAAAAAAGCCAAACCAGGTCAGGACTTCTTCCCACTGACCGTTAACTATCAGGAGCGTACCTACGCTGCTGGTCGTATCCCGGGTAGCTTCTTCCGTCGTGAAGGCCGCCCAAGCGAAGGCGAAACCCTGATCGCGCGTCTGATTGACCGCCCGATTCGCCCGCTGTTCCCGGAAGGCTTCGTCAACGAAGTTCAGGTTATCGCCACCGTGGTTTCTGTTAACCCGCAAGTTAACCCGGATATCGTCGCGATGATTGGTGCTTCCGCAGCGCTGTCTCTGTCTGGTATTCCGTTCAATGGCCCGATTGGTGCTGCCCGCGTAGGTTACATCAATGACCAGTACGTACTGAACCCGACTCAGGACGAGCTGAAAGAGAGCAAACTGGATCTGGTTGTTGCCGGTACTGAAGCCGCTGTACTGATGGTTGAATCTGAAGCTCAACTGCTGAGCGAAGACCAGATGCTGGGCGCAGTAGTGTTCGGTCATGAACAACAGCAGGTTGTTATTCAGAACATCAATGAACTGGTGAAAGAAGCCGGTAAACCGCGTTGGGACTGGCAGCCGGAGCCGGTAAACGAAGCGCTAAACGCGCGCGTTGCTGCACTGGCTGAAGCTCGCCTGAGCGATGCTTACCGCATCACCGACAAACAAGAGCGTTATGCGCAGGTTGATGTCATCAAATCTGAAACCATCGCGACGCTGCTTGCTGAAGACGAAACCCTGGACGAAAACGAACTGGGTGAAATTCTGCACGCGATCGAGAAAAACGTTGTTCGTAGCCGCGTACTGGCAGGCGAACCGCGTATCGACGGTCGTGAAAAAGATATGATCCGTGGTCTGGATGTGCGTACTGGCGTGCTGCCGCGTACTCACGGTTCTGCGCTGTTCACCCGTGGTGAAACGCAGGCGCTGGTTACCGCAACGCTGGGTACTGCTCGTGACGCGCAGGTTCTTGATGAACTGATGGGCGAACGTACCGATACCTTCCTGTTCCACTACAACTTCCCTCCGTACTCCGTAGGCGAAACCGGCATGGTCGGTTCTCCGAAGCGTCGTGAAATTGGTCACGGTCGTCTGGCGAAGCGCGGCGTGCTGGCAGTCATGCCGGATATGGACAAATTCCCGTACACCGTACGTGTTGTGTCTGAAATCACTGAATCCAACGGTTCCTCTTCTATGGCTTCCGTGTGCGGCGCGTCTCTGGCGCTGATGGACGCAGGTGTGCCGATCAAAGCTGCCGTTGCGGGTATCGCAATGGGTCTGGTGAAAGAAGGCGACAACTACGTTGTACTGTCTGACATTTTGGGCGACGAAGATCACCTGGGCGATATGGACTTCAAAGTTGCAGGTTCCCGCGACGGTATCTCTGCACTGCAGATGGATATCAAAATTGAAGGTATCACCAAAGAGATCATGCAGGTTGCGCTGAACCAGGCTAAAGGTGCGCGTCTGCATATCCTGGGCGTAATGGAACAGGCGATCAACGCGCCGCGTGGCGATATCTCTGAGTTCGCACCGCGTATCCATACCATCAAGATCAACCCGGACAAGATCAAAGATGTTATCGGTAAAGGCGGTTCTGTAATCCGTGCTCTGACCGAAGAAACTGGCACCACCATCGAAATCGAAGATGACGGTACTGTGAAGATTGCAGCGACCGACGGCGAGAAAGCGAAACATGCTATTCGTCGTATCGAAGAGATCACTGCAGAAATCGAAGTGGGCCGCGTCTACACTGGTAAAGTGACCCGTATCGTTGACTTTGGCGCATTTGTTGCCATCGGCGGCGGTAAAGAAGGTCTGGTCCACATCTCTCAAATCGCTGACAAACGCGTTGAGAAAGTGACCGATTACCTGCAGATGGGTCAGGAAGTACCGGTGAAAGTTCTGGAAGTTGATCGCCAGGGCCGTATCCGTCTGAGCATTAAAGAAGCGACTGAGCAGTCTCAACCTGCTGCAGCACCGGAAGCTCCGGCTGCTGAACAGGGCGAGTAAGGTTGCCATTTGCCCTCCGCTGCGGCGGGGGGCTTTTAACCGGGCAGGACGCCTTGTTAGCAACCGGGAACAGGACGTTCATTCAACCGTGGTCTTCGGGAGTGGGAAATGAAGCCTTTTTTGCGCTGGTGTTTCGTTGCGACAGCACTTACGCTTGCAGGATGCAGTAATACTTCCTGGCGTAAAAGTGAAGTCCTCGCGGTACCATTGCAACCGACTTTACAGCAGGAAGTGATTCTGGCACGTATGGAACAAATCCTTGCCAGTCGGGCTTTAACCGATGACGAACGCGCACAGCTTTTATATGAGCGCGGAGTGTTGTATGATAGTCTCGGTCTGAGGGCATTAGCGCGTAACGATTTTTCGCAAGCGCTGGCAATCCGACCGGATATGCCTGAAGTATTCAATTACTTAGGCATATATTTAACGCAGGCAGGCAATTTTGATGCTGCCTATGAAGCGTTTGATTCTGTACTTGAGCTTGATCCAACTTACAACTACGCGCACTTGAATCGCGGGATCGCATTATATTACGGCGGTCGTGACAAGTTAGCGCAAGATGATCTGCTGGCGTTTTATCAAGACGATCCCAATGATCCTTTCCGTAGTCTGTGGCTTTATCTCGCCGAGCAGAAGCTCGATGAGAAGCAGGCTAAAGAAGTGTTGAAACAGCACTTCGAAAAATCGGATAAGGAACAGTGGGGATGGAACATTGTCGAGTTCTACCTGGGCAACATTAGCGAACAAACGTTAATGGAAAGGCTCAAGGCGGACGCAACGGATAACACCTCGCTCGCTGAGCATCTCAGTGAAACCAACTTCTATTTAGGTAAGTACTACCTAAGTCTGGGGGATTTGGACAGCGCCACGGCACTGTTCAAACTGGCGGTTGCCAACAACGTTCATAACTTTGTTGAGCACCGATACGCATTGTTGGAATTATCGCTCCTGGGCCAGGACCAAGATGACCTGGCAGAATCGGACCAGCAATAGCTGACGTACACATCAGCCCGTAATCTTTTTTGATTGCCATCACCTTAACGGGTGAGGGCGTTGTTGTTCGTTAATACACCTACTTTGAGCCGGTTCACACTTTTCAATGAAAATTGCTGATCAATTTCATGATGAGTTATGTAGACTGGCCGCCATTAATTTTGAGGCACACGTACTACATGGCTGAATTCGAAACCACTTTTGCAGATCTGGGCCTGAAGGCTCCTATCCTTGAAGCCCTTAACGATCTGGGTTACGAAAAACCATCTCCAATTCAGGCAGAGTGTATTCCACATCTGCTGAATGGCCGCGACGTTCTGGGTATGGCCCAGACGGGGAGCGGAAAAACTGCAGCATTCTCTTTACCTCTGTTGCAGAATCTTGATCCTGAGCTGAAAGCACCACAGATTCTGGTGCTGGCACCGACCCGCGAACTGGCGGTACAGGTTGCTGAAGCAATGACGGATTTCTCTAAACACATGCGCGGCGTAAATGTGGTTGCTCTGTACGGCGGCCAGCGTTATGACGTGCAATTACGCGCCCTGCGTCAGGGGCCGCAGATCGTTGTCGGTACTCCGGGCCGTCTGCTGGACCACCTGAAACGTGGCACTCTGGACCTCTCTAAACTGAGCGGTCTGGTTCTGGATGAAGCTGACGAAATGCTGCGCATGGGCTTCATCGAAGACGTTGAAACCATTATGGCGCAGATCCCGGAAGGTCATCAGACCGCTCTGTTCTCTGCAACCATGCCGGAAGCGATTCGTCGCATTACCCGCCGCTTTATGAAAGAGCCGCAGGAAGTGCGCATTCAGTCCAGCGTGACTACCCGTCCTGACATCAGCCAGAGCTACTGGACTGTCTGGGGTATGCGCAAAAACGAAGCACTGGTACGTTTCCTGGAAGCGGAAGATTTTGATGCGGCGATTATCTTCGTTCGTACCAAAAACGCGACTCTGGAAGTGGCTGAAGCTCTTGAGCGTAACGGCTACAACAGCGCCGCGCTGAACGGTGACATGAACCAGGCGCTGCGTGAACAGACACTGGAACGCCTGAAAGATGGTCGTCTGGACATCCTGATTGCGACCGACGTTGCAGCCCGTGGCCTGGACGTTGAGCGTATCAGCCTGGTAGTTAACTACGATATCCCGATGGATTCTGAGTCTTACGTTCACCGTATCGGTCGTACCGGTCGTGCGGGTCGTGCTGGCCGCGCGCTGCTGTTCGTTGAGAACCGCGAGCGTCGTCTGCTGCGCAACATTGAACGTACTATGAAGCTGACTATTCCGGAAGTAGAACTGCCGAACGCAGAACTGCTAGGCAAACGCCGTCTGGAAAAATTCGCCGCTAAAGTACAGCAGCAGCTGGAAAGCAGCGATCTGGATCAATACCGCGCACTGCTGAGCAAAATTCAGCCGACTGCTGAAGGTGAAGAGCTGGATCTCGAAACTCTGGCTGCGGCACTGCTGAAAATGGCACAGGGTGAACGTACTCTGATCGTACCGCCAGATGCGCCGATGCGTCCGAAACGTGAATTCCGTGACCGTGATGACCGTGGTCCGCGCGATCGTAACGACCGTGGCCCGCGTGGTGACCGTGAAGATCGTCCGCGTCGTGAACGTCGTGATGTTGGCGATATGCAGCTGTACCGCATTGAAGTGGGCCGCGATGATGGTGTTGAAGTTCGTCATATCGTTGGTGCGATTGCTAACGAAGGCGACATCAGCAGCCGTTACATTGGTAACATCAAGCTGTTTGCTTCTCACTCCACCATCGAACTGCCGAAAGGTATGCCGGGTGAAGTGCTGCAACACTTTACGCGCACTCGCATTCTCAACAAGCCGATGAACATGCAGTTACTGGGCGATGCACAGCCGCATACTGGCGGTGAGCGTCGTGGCGGTGGTCGTGGTTTCGGTGGCGAACGTCGTGAAGGCGGTCGTAACTTCAGCGGTGAACGCCGTGAAGGTGGCCGTGGTGATGGTCGTCGTTTTAGCGGCGAACGTCGTGAAGGCCGCGCTCCGCGTCGTGATGATTCTACCGGTCGTCGTCGTTTCGGTGGTGATGCGTAATCATCGCTGAACAGCGAACACAATCTGTAAAATAATATATACAGCCCCGATTTTTACCAGCGGGGCTTTTTTTCTGTCTTTTGTACTCGTGTACTGGTACAGTGCAATGCATAACAACGCAGTCGCACTATTTTTCACTGGAGAGAAGCCCTCATGGCAACACTAACCACCACCCAAACGTCACCGTCGCTGCTTGGCGGCGTGGTGATTATCGGCGGCACCATTATTGGCGCAGGGATGTTTTCTCTGCCAGTGGTCATGTCCGGGGCGTGGTTTTTCTGGTCAATGGCGGCGCTGATCTTTACCTGGTTCTGTATGCTGCATTCCGGCTTGATGATTCTGGAAGCTAACCTGAATTACAGAATCGGTTCGAGTTTTGACACCATCACCAAAGATTTGCTGGGCAAAGGCTGGAACGTGGTCAACGGCATTTCCATTGCCTTTGTGCTCTATATCCTGACCTATGCCTATATTTCTGCCAGTGGTTCGATTCTGCATCACACCTTCGCAGAGATGTCACTAAACGTCCCGGCACGGGCGGCGGGTTTTGGTTTTGCATTGCTGGTAGCGTTTGTGGTGTGGTTGAGCACTAAAGCCGTCAGTCGCATGACAGCGATTGTGCTGGGGGCGAAAGTCATTACCTTCTTCCTCACCTTTGGTAGCCTGCTGGGGCATGTGCAGCCTGCGACATTGTTCAACGTCGCCGAAAGCAATGCGTCTTATGCACCGTATCTGTTGATGACCCTGCCGTTCTGTCTGGCATCGTTTGGTTATCACGGTAACGTGCCAAGCCTGATGAAGTATTACGGCAAAGATCCGAAAACCATCGTGAAATGTCTGGTGTACGGTACGCTGATGGCGCTGGCGCTGTATACCATCTGGTTGCTGGCGACGATGGGTAACATCCCGCGTCCGGAGTTTATCGGTATTGCAGAGAAGGGCGGTAATATTGATGTGCTGGTACAGGCGTTAAGCGGCGTACTGAACAGCCGTAGTCTGGATCTGCTGCTGGTCGTGTTCTCAAACTTTGCGGTAGCGAGTTCGTTCCTCGGCGTAACGCTGGGTTTGTTTGACTATCTGGCAGATCTGTTTGGTTTCGACGACTCGGCTGTGGGCCGCTTGAAAACGGCATTGCTGACCTTTGCCCCGCCAGTTGTGGGGGGGCTGTTGTTCCCGAACGGATTCCTGTACGCCATTGGTTATGCTGGTTTAGCGGCTACCATCTGGGCGGCAATTGTTCCGGCGCTGTTAGCCCGTGCATCGCGTAAACGCTTTGGCAGCCCGAAATTCCGCGTCTGGGGTGGCAAGCCGATGATTGCGCTGATTCTGGTGTTTGGCGTCGGCAACGCACTGGTGCATATTTTATCGAGCTTTAATTTACTGCCGGTGTATCAGTAATCAGCGGTGCCTTATCCGACATTTCTGCTGCCTACACAATGCCTGATGCGCTTCGCTTATCAGGTCTATGTAGGACAGCGTTGCCAGCTCGGATAAGGCTTCCCGCGTTAAGACACACTATCCTAACAACTCTTCCTTAACATCCATCGCCAGCTCAAACGAATGCAGCCGCGCCTGGTGGTCGAAAATCTGCCCGTTGACCATAATCTCATCGGCGTCGGTTTCGCGCAGGATCGACTGCAAGCCATGACGCACTTTCGCTTTATCACCTACCAACGACATACTCAGCGCCTGCTGCACGCCATACTGCTCAGACGGTGACCAGAACTGATCCATATTTTGAATCGGCGGCGGCAGTTGCCCGGTTTCGCCACGGCGCAGCTTCACAAAGGCTTGCTGCATTGAGGTAAACAGAAATTCAGCGTCGCGGTTGCTGTCGGCGGCGATAATATTGATGCACACCATCGCGTATGGTTTTTCCAGCCGTGCTGACGGTTTGAAGTTGCTGCGATAAAGATGCAGCGCCTGGAACAGCATATCCGGCGCGAAGTGTGAGGCAAACGCAAACGGCAGACCAAGCTGCGCCGCCAGTTGCGCGCTGTAAAGGCTGGAGCCTAACAACCACACGGGGATTTTCTCGCCATAGCCTGGTACCGGGCGCACATGCGGATTGGGATCGCGGGCGTCAAACCAGTCCACCAGCTCCGCCACATCGCGGGGGAAATTATCAATATCGCCGCTCATATGACGACGTAGCGCCATCATTGTCCGTTGGTCACTACCCGGAGCACGACCCAGCCCCAAATCGATTCGCCCCGGATAGAGTGTATTAAGCGTGCCGAACTGTTCTGCAATAACCAACGGTGAGTGGTTAGGCAACATCACGCCGCCAGACCCCAGATGCAGCGTGGTGGTATTCGCCGCCAGATAGCCGATCAATACCGACGTGGCAGCACTGGCAATGCCAGTCATATTGTGGTGTTCTGCCAGCCAGTAGCGATGATAGCCGCGCTTTTCAGCCAGACGGGCGAGATCGAGAGAGTGGGAGAATGCTTCTCGCGCTGAAGAACCTTCGGGAATGGGGGCCAGATCGAGTAGCGAAAACGCAATGGTTTTATCAGTCATAACAGCTCACTTTGTTACCGATTAATCTTTAATACTGCATTAAAGAGTAGTTAAAGTTGTTAACAAAGTGAGCTATTTACTTAGGCTTGCAGCTCCAGTCCTGCCAGCCGCCGCCAGTAGCCGTTACAGTCGCTGTTCGCCGTCAACGGCAGTGGTGCAGCGCCATTTTCATTAGCGCGGAAGGCGTCGAGCATCGCGAAAGTGTCAGTACCCTGCGGTGACAGGCGGACCACATCAACCAGGCCCTGCATGGATGCCAGCTCGTTACCGAGGTTGTAAACGTAGCCGCTCATGGTCTGAATGCCATTGAGTACAAACACTTGTTGGTTTTCCTGCGACAGCACGTTGCGCCCGTTCGGATACTTAATGCAGCAGGTTTCACACTCATCTTTCGGGCGGTCTTCCGAACGCGCGGTAAAGCAGCGGGCGGAGTAGGCCAGCGGCAGATGACCGTAGCTCAGGACTTCCACTTCAAACTGGTTACGAATGCCCAGCTCATCGCACTGATTAAGCAGATTCACCAGCCAGTCGCGGGAAAGCTCCACTGGCATACACCAGCGCATCATGCCCTGTTTGAGCAATATTTTCAGTGTCACCGCGTTGTAGCAGTTCAGCGCGTGCCCGGCGACGAACGGCAGTTTGCGTTCAGCGCACATATTCACCACGCCGAGATCGCTGGCTTCAATCAGAAACTCACCGTTCTCAACATAGCGTTTCAGTTCGCCCAGTTCAGATGATGCCTGCACCAGCGCCAGCGTGGAGAGCACAATCTGCTTACCACTCCCGGCGAGCGATTTTGCCATCTCCAGCCAGTCGCCAACTTTGGTTGCCCGACGCTTGCTGCATACCGCTTCACCAAGATAAATCACGTCGACGCTGCTGGTGGCGGCCTGCTGATAAAATTCTTCCAGCGTCTCTTTTGGCCAGTACCACAGCACTGGCCCTAAGGAATATTTCATTGCTTTTCTCACTGCCATTTACGGTGATATGCGCCAAGAGTGGTTTGCGTGCCTTCGGACATCGACCCGAGCGTCTCCATCCACGCGCTTTGCGGTACAAAGTTTTGCGGATCGGCCTTACAACGGTCGATAGCCTGACGCCAGACTTTCGCCACCTGGCTGACATACGCCGGGCTACGCTGGCGGCCTTCAATTTTCACCGAAGCAATATTCGCCGCCATTAACTCCGGCAGCAGTTCCAGGGTATTGAGACTGGTTGGTTCTTCCAGCGCGTGATAGCGCTCGCCGTCCACCAGATAACGCCCTTTACATAGCGTCGGATAACCTGCGTTTTCGCCGTCCTGATAACGGTCGATCAGCACTTCGTTCAGGCGGGATTCCAGCCCCTGCGGCGTTTGTTGCCAGCGCACGAAACGGGCCGGAGAACACGCGCCTATGGTGTTGGGCGACTCACCCGTCAGATACGACGACAGATAGCAACGACCTTCCGACATAATGCACAGGCTGCCGAAAGCAAAGACTTCCAGTGGTACAGGTGTGACCCGTGCCAGTTGTTTCACCTGATGAATCGACAACACGCGCGGCAGCACCACGCGAGCAACGTCAAAATGGCGATGATAAAAGTTAATCGCCTCTTCATTGGTCGCCGAAGCCTGCACCGATACGTGGCGCTCAATATGCGGATAACGCTCGGCGGCGTACTCCAGCATGGCGAGGTCGGCGAGGATCAGCGCGTCGGCACCCAGCTGCGCCGCCATATCCACGGCGCGCTGCCAACGGGCGTAACCGTCCGGATGCGCAAAAGTGTTAATCGCGATGTGAAGTTTGCGGCGATGTTGATGGACAAAACTCACCGCTTCCTGCAATTTTTTCTCGGTAAAGTTAAGGCCGGCGAAGTGACGGGCATTGGTATCATCTTTTAGCCCGATATAAACAGCATCTGCGCCGTTTTCGATGGCCGCCTTAAGCGCCGGGAGATTTCCGGCAGGGCAGAGCAGCTCCATAATTTTTCCTGAAGGTTGCGCTATCAAAACGCAAAAATGTTAACGAACTGGGATTTTAGTTAACCTTGCTGCGACAATTTTTGATTTAAGGCAGTTAAAGTTGTATTGGTGGTAGCAGCAATTTCATATGGAATTGTTGATTTATACCGCTATGTTATTTTTCTGATATGGCAAAATAGGATGATTGTTGAAACAGGGAGTAAAACTCGTGTTGGATAAACTGCGTTCCCGTATTGTGCATTTGGGGCCATCTCTGTTGAGTGTACCGGTAAAACTGACGCCATTTGCGCTAAAACGCCAGGTTCTTGAGCAGGTCTTAAGCTGGCAATTCCGCCAGGCGCTGGATGATGGCGAGCTGGAGTTTCTTGAAGGCCGCTGGTTAAGTATTCATGTGCGTGATATTGACCTGCAATGGTTTACCTCGGTGGTGAATGGCAAACTGGTCGTTAGCCAGAACGCGCAAGCTGATGTGAGTTTTAGTGCCGACGCCAGCGATCTGCTGATGATTGCGGCGCGTAAACAAGATCCGGATACACTCTTCTTCCAGCGTCGGCTGGTGATTGAAGGCGATACGGAGCTGGGGCTGTATGTGAAAAACCTGATGGACGCCATTGAACTGGAGCAAATGCCGAAAGCCTTACGCATGATGCTGCTGCAACTGGCGGATTTTGTTGAGGCGGGAATGAAAACCGCGCCTGAAACCAAACAGACATCGGTAGGTGAACCATGCTAATTCGAGTAGAAATTCCCATTGATGCGCCGGGTATTGATGCCCTGCTGCGTCGCTCATTCGAAAGTGATGCGGAAGCGAAGCTGGTTCACGATCTGCGTGAAGATGGCTTTCTGACGCTGGGGCTGGTGGCGACAGATGACGAAGGTCAGGTCATTGGCTATGTGGCATTTAGTCCGGTTGATGTGCAGGGCGAAGACCTGCAATGGGTCGGCATGGCACCGTTGGCGGTTGATGAAAAATACCGTGGACAGGGGCTGGCACGCCAACTGGTCTATGAAGGACTCGATTCGCTTAATGAGTTCGGCTATGCCGCAGTGGTGACGCTGGGCGATCCGGCGCTGTACAGTCGTTTCGGCTTTGAACTGGCGGCGCATCACGATCTGCGTTGCCGCTGGCCGGGCGCTGAAAGCGCCTTCCAGGTACATCGTTTAGCGGATGACGCGCTGAATGGCGTTACCGGCCTGGTTGAGTATCACGAGCATTTCAATCGCTTTTAAGCAGGCTTTCGCGTAGCGCCTCGAAAGAGCCGTCCCCGTTGACGAGACGCTCTTTCTGGCGCTTCGTCAGCTGCTTGATGCGGTATTCCAGCCTGAGCGCCAGGGATCTGTCGCCCACGGCGGCTGAAAACGCTAACTGAAGTTCACCTTTCCCCCGCAGCGCCTTCGCCCCTTTCCCCGTTTGATGTTGTAAAAAACGCCGTGCCACATCGGTAGTGATCCCGGTGTAGAGTGCGTTATCAGCGGTTCGGACAAGATAGAGAAACCAGCACACGGTAAACAGATTCAGTATGTTAAGGTGAACGCACCATAGCATGAGAGAGAGCGAAAATGGAAACACTGGCCGCCATTAACCGCTGGCTGGCAAAGCAGCATGTCGTGACCTGGTGCGTCTGTAAAGACGAGGAGATGTGGTGCGCAAATGCCTTTTATTACTACGATCCCGGGCGCGTGGCCTTTTACGTGATGAGCGAAGATAAAACGCGGCATGCGCAGATGACGGGCCAGCGGGCAAAAGTGGCGGGCACGGTAAACGGTCAGCCTAAAACCGTTGCGCTGATCCGCGGGGTCCAGTTTAAAGGCGAAATTCGTCGCCTGGAAGGTGAGGAGAGCGACGCGCAACGTAAACGCTATACGCGCCGCTTCCCGGTGGCCGCGGCGCTAAAAGCCCCGGTGTGGGAAATCCGCCTTGATGAGCTGAAATTTACCGACAACACCCTGGGCTTTGGCAAGAAGCTGCACTGGTTACGCGCCGAGCAGGCGTAGCGCTTCACGGTTAAACGCCGGCAGATCGTCCGGTGTACGGCTGGTGATCAGCTGATCGTTATCGTTCACCACTTCCTGATCGTAGAACTCGGCTCCCGCGTTTTTCAGATCGATAACGATCGGCTTCACCGCGGTGAGCTTACGCCCGCGTACCACCTCGGCGCTGATCAGCAGCTGCGGACCGTGGCAAATGGCAAATACCGGTTTACCGGTGCCGACGAAGTCACGGGTAAAGGTGACGAAACGCTCGTCTCCGCGCAGGGAATCCGGTGAATGACCGCCCGGTAACAGCAGGGCGTCGAAATCCGACGGGCTGACGTTATCAATGGATTCGTCAATGGTCACGCTGGCTTCGCCCTTATGGCCCTTCACGGTTTTACCCGCTTCTTTCTCGATGGTGACCACCTCGTGGCCCGCCTTGCGGAATGCCTCTGCTGGCGACGTAAATTCTGAATCTTCAAACTCGTCGGTAATCAAGACTGCGATTTTTTTACCCATGCTTCCTCCGTTGTTTTCGCTTCAGACTGTTTTTTTCCCGTTTGTGGTAAATACTTACCGGTAACAGACTTTTAAGTGTGGTAGAGCAGGCCCAGAACGCAAACGGACAATTCTGTAAAGGGGATAAGATGAGTCAGGTACTGATTACCGGCGCAACCGGGCTGGTGGGTGGACATCTGCTGCGGCTGCTGATCCAGGATCGGCATATCAATTATATCGCCGCCCCGACGCGTCGCCCGCTGTTGGATATCACCGGCGTCTATAACCCGCACGATCCACAGCTCACCGACGCGCTGGCGCAGGTGCAGGATCCCATTGATATCGCCTTTTGCTGCCTTGGCACCACCCGACGGGAAGCGGGTAGTAAAGAAGCTTTTGTCCATGCGGATTACACACTGGTGGTGGATACCGCCCTGACGGCGAAAAAGCTGGGCGCAAAACATTTCCTGGTGGTCAGCGCGCACGGCGCGAACGCAGGCTCGCCGTTTTTTTACAACCAGGTGAAGGGCAAAATGGAAGAGGCGTTAATCGCGCAGAAATGGGAGCGCCTGACCATCGCGCGGCCTTCCATGCTGATGGGGCACCGTGACGAACGTCGTTTTAACGAGTCTTTTTTCGCTCCGCTGTTTCGCATTCTGCCGGGTAACTGGAAGTCCATCGAGGCGCGGGATGTCGCGCTGGCGATGCTAAAAGAGGCGCTGGCTCCGTCGCAGGAGGGGGTTAATATTATCCCTTCGGCAAAACTGCGTGAAATCGCGCAGGGCGAGGCGTAAACTTCCCCGGCTTATTAAATAACACTTCCTGGGGAATGCTATGACTGGTCAGTCTTCATCTCAGGCGGCAACGCCCATTCAGTGGTGGAAACCCGCGCTTTTCTTTCTCGTTGTCATTGCCGGTCTCTGGTATGTGAAATGGGAACCTTACTACGGCAAAGCGTTTACTGCTGCCGAAACCCACAGTATCGGTAAATCTATCCTTGCGCAGGCGGATGCTAACCCATGGCAGGCGGCGTTGGATTACGCGATGATCTATTTCCTCGCGGTATGGAAAGCGGCGGTGCTGGGGGTGATCCTCGGTTCGTTGATTCAGGTGCTGATCCCGCGTGACTGGTTGTTGCGTACGCTTGGGCAATCGCGCTTTCGCGGCACGCTGCTGGGAACGCTGTTTTCGTTGCCGGGCATGATGTGTACCTGCTGTGCGGCTCCGGTCGCGGCGGGAATGCGTCGCCAACAGGTGTCGATGGGCGGTGCGCTGGCATTCTGGATGGGCAATCCGGTGTTAAACCCGGCGACGCTGGTGTTTATGGGCTTTGTCCTCGGCTGGGGTTTTGCGGCGATTCGTCTGGTGGCCGGGCTGGTGATGGTGTTGCTGATTGCGACGCTGGTGCAAAAATGGGTGCGTGAAACACCGCAAACGCAGGCACCGGTCGAAATTGACATACCGGAAGCACAGGGCGGGTTTTTTAGCCGCTGGGGCAGGGCGCTATGGACGCTTTTCTGGAGTACGATCCCGGTTTACATCCTTGCAGTACTGGTGTTGGGTGCCGCTCGCGTCTGGTTATTCCCCCATGCCGATGGTGCTGTCGATAACAGCCTGATGTGGGTGGTGGCGATGGCGGTAGCAGGATGCTTGTTTGTCATTCCCACGGCAGCAGAAATTCCGATTGTACAAACGATGATGCTGGCAGGTATGGGAACCGCTCCGGCGCTGGCATTGTTGATGACGCTCCCGGCAGTGAGTTTGCCGTCACTGATTATGCTGCGCAAAGCGTTCCCGGCGAAAGCCTTATGGCTGACAGGGGCGATGGTGGCAGTGTCTGGTGTGATTGTCGGCGGGCTGGCGCTGTTGTTCTGATTTGAGGGAAAACATGTCGGATGCGGCGTAAACGCCTTATCTGACCTACGGTTTGTATCGTTGTAGGCCTGATAAGACGCGGCAAGCGTCGCATCAGGCATTACAAGGGGCTGCTATTTAATAAACGTAAACGCCGTAGTTACCCGCTTCACGCCGCTCACCCGGCTGGCAATATCTGCCGCCGCTTTCGCTTCACGTTCAGTCACCAGCCCCATCAGGAACACTTCACCGTTTTCGGTGGTCACTTTCACGTTGGACGATTTCACCAGGTCGCTGGTTAAGAGCTGCGAACGCACTTTGGTGGTGATCCACGTATCGTTAGATGCTTCGCCCAGACCAATCGGCTGGCCCTGACGAATCTCGTTATACACTTCGTTGGCACCGTCTACGCCCATAGCAATCTGTTTGGCGCGAGCCGAAAGTTCAGCATTTGGTGACTGCCCAACCAGCAGCACTTTGCCCTGATAGGCCGTTACATTAATGCGCGCTTCTTTCTTAATCTGTTCGTCTTTCGACAATGCGCTGTTCACGCGCACTTCCAGGGTACCATCGTCCACCTGGGTGCCGACACTGCGTGGGTCAGTTGCGGCTTTGGTACCCACAGCAGCGGTACCCACTACGGCAGCGGCAACACAACCTTGCAACAGCAGCGCGGAAATAAGGACTGCGATTGGCGATAATGCCTTCATGTATTCTCCTTAATCATCCTGGTGAGGGAAAAGCGTGTTATCGATCAGATCGCACAGGCAATTTACCGTCAGCATATGCATTTCCTGAATGCGAGCACTACGATGCGAAGGAATGCGGATCTCCACATCCTGTGGCCCTAACAAACCTGCAAGTTCGCCGCCGTCATAGCCGGTCAATGCCACAATGGTCATATCACGCGTAACGGCGGCTTCAACTGCTTTAACAATATCGCGGCTGTTGCCACGGGTGGAAATGGCTAACAATACATCTCCCGCATGACCCAGCGCCCGCACCTGTTTTGCATACACTTCATCATGTAAGCGATCGTTGGCAATCGCCGTTAAGACAACATTATCAGTATTTAGTGCAATGGCAGGTAAGCTGGGCCGCTCCGTTTCGAAACGGTTGATCATGCTGGCAGCAAAATGCTGTGCATTGGCAGCGGAAGTTCCATTACCACAACAGAGGATTTTGTTGCCATTGAGCAGAGACTGAACCAGCGTCATGGCTGCACGGGAGATGGCATCCGGAAGCGCCTCTGCCGCCGCAATTTGAGTTTGAATGCTTTCAGTGAAGCAAGCTTTAATTCTTTCTTGCACGCTAATCCTTAAACCTTAATTATGAGTGGTCATTAAAGGCATCCTTAATCCACTCAACCTCATTCCCGGTGAAGGCTACCACATCGAACCGGCAATCCACAGTATCAAAACTCCCATTATGACGCGCGAGCCACAAGCGGGCAGTCTGTAATAATTTGTGTTGTTTGCTGCGGGTCACACTGGCTGCCGCGCCGCCATAAAGCGCAGAGCGGCGATAGCGTACCTCGACAAAAATGGTGGTCCGGCCTTCACGCATTATCAGATCGATCTCGCCGCCACGCTCGTTCACGTTAGCGGCGATAAACCGCAGTCCTTTGCCTTCCAGCCAGCGACGCGCTTGTGCTTCCCACGCATCGCCGGTCTGTTTGGTGGTTAACTGACGGGGACTACCTGACCTTGTTGGTACTGTAGCCATGATAAGTTCCTGTTAATCACGCAATCCGGGTTAGCCGTCAGGCTTCCGGTATTACCGTTGATTTCAAAACCCTGAACCTGGCGCATTTGTGAGAAATGATTTGCCAGCGACCAGGCATCGACGCCCATCGCATACATGCGAGCCAGTGAATAATCGTTATTCACCGCGCTGAGTGCCTGCTGCATTAACGGTAGATTACCGCCTGCCAGCATCGGGATTTCGCTGTACTGCAAGCCTTCCATCTCCAGTCGGAAATCCGGGCCAGCGGTCCCTTGCGCACTGCGGGAGCTGGCGTACAGCGTTGCACCGCTCTGGCTACCGTTACGCATGGCGATCATCGGTTTGATAAAAGCGATTTCACCCGGCGTTGCCACAATGTACACCGCATCGACACGACCGCCATTATTGGTGAACTGGTCATCGGTTGGCGTGGTTTGCAGCGTTGGATTGTTGGTCGTCATGCCGGAGTCGGTTGTCGCTCTGAGAGTAATCGGGCTACCCGTTAAAGCAATACCAGAACCGCCGTTAACACCCGCGCGTAATTCGCTGGTGGAACCAAATTTTTGTTGCAGAACGGTGCCGCCGCCCAGTTTCTGCCACTCTTGCGCAAACGCATTGGCTACGCGATCGCCCAATGAACTGCGTGGGATCAGCACCAGCGGCGCTTGTTTACCCTGGTCACGAATATGACGCGCTGCATCGCGCGCTTCGTCTTCCGGTGAAAGCGCGAAGTAACAAATATTGACGCGATTTTCGATATTCTCCGGCTGGTTCAGTGCCAGTACGTTCAGCGGAGTGTTGCTCTTCAGCAACTCTTCAACGTTATTTTTCAGCAACGGACCGACCACAATACTCGCGCCATCCTGCTGAACCTGGCTTAAGATCTGGCTAAGTGGTTGTGATGAGGTATCGTAGATTTTCAGCTCTGCGGATGGATTTGCGGGTGCGCTTACCGCTGCGGTGCTTGTCGCCGGGGCGCTTACAGGCACCGGCTGGGCTGCAGGCTGTTCACCGGTCAGATCGCTAACCGAGGCTTGTGCCGGGCTGGCAACGCCATCCACGGTTTGCGGCTGAGGTTGTTCAGCTACGTCTGCGGCAGGTGCGGCAGCTACCTGAGCTGGCTGAGTGCCGATATTTTTCGCCGCTTCAAAGCCTTGCTGAATAGTGCGACCAAATACCGCTGCCTGGCCATTCAGTGGCAACAGCAGGGCGATTTTGTTGGTCGAGGCTGGTTTAAACGCTTTTACGTTAACCAACTGCGTTGGCAGCATTTTCGCGCCCGGATTGTTCGGATAACGTTTCTGCCAGTCGGCGATCCCGGCTTTCATCATGTCGGGATCGTTACGGTTATCAAACCAGACGCGCTGCAGATCCAGCCAGCCTTGCAGAATATTTTCGTCGGCGTTGATCACCAGCGTATTCGCCTGTTCCTGAGTCATGGAGGAGAGCGCCTGCCAGGTGGCATCAATATTCTGCTGTTTTTCTTTCGCGCCAAGCAGCGGTTCCTGAGCAATTAACGCGCGCAGTAAATCAATGGAAGGACGCCCCTGGCTGGCATCGATTTTTGCCTGCCAGTAACGCGCTTGCTGGTTTTGTTCTAAATCGGCAGGTGTGATTTTCGCCAGCAAGTTTTGCGCGCCAGCAAAATCTTTCTGCGCCAGTTTAATCTCTACCGCCAGCAGTGTTTTCTCGCGACGCTGAGCATCGTTCAGTTCTTGCGGTAGTTGGTTAAACAACTCAACCGCCTGCCCGGTTTTACCTTCTTTCACCAGTGCACGAATGGCGAGTAATTGCCAGTTGATCCTGGTATCATCAGAGCTTTGCTGCATCTGCTGAAGATAAAAGGCAGAATCAGCCTGCGCCGTGCCCTGCATATAAGCAGTGGACTGATCGGGAGTATGGGTGCCACAACCGGCGAAAATCAGGGCTGCCAGAACAACAGGCAGACAACGCGCGGCTTTCAAACGAGAAAATGTTGAGGGTACCATAATGTATCCAGTGATATTTTTTTTACGCAATGCTCAATATTAAATCGGCAATACGGACGACACAATGAAACAACACCAATCGGCGGATAATTCTCAGGGCCAGCTTTACATTGTACCGACGCCAATCGGCAATCTGGCGGATATCACCCAGCGTGCGTTAGAGGTATTACAGGCCGTTGATCTGATTGCCGCCGAGGATACTCGTCACACCGGTTTATTGCTGCAACATTTTGGGATTAATGCCCGGTTGTTTGCGCTGCACGACCATAACGAACAACAAAAAGCTGAAACGCTGCTGGCGAAGCTGCAAGAGGGGCAAAACATTGCGCTGGTTTCCGATGCCGGAACGCCGCTAATTAACGATCCTGGCTACCATCTGGTGCGTACCTGCCGTGAAGCGGGGATCCGCGTGGTGCCGCTACCCGGGCCGTGTGCTGCTATCACTGCGTTAAGCGCAGCGGGTTTACCCTCTGACCGTTTCTGTTACGAAGGCTTTTTACCTGCCAAATCAAAAGGCCGCCGTGATGCGCTAAAAGCCATTGAAGCGGAGCCGCGCACGCTGATTTTTTATGAATCTACCCACCGTCTGTTAGATAGCCTGGAAGATATCGTTGCGGTATTAGGCGAATCCCGCTACGTGGTTCTGGCGCGTGAGCTGACCAAAACCTGGGAAACCATTCACGGCGCGCCCGTTGGCGAGCTGCTGGCGTGGGTAAAGGAAGATGAAAACCGTCGCAAAGGCGAAATGGTGCTGATTGTCGAAGGTCATAAAGCACAGGAAGAAGACTTACCCGCCGATGCCCTGCGCACGCTGGCGCTGCTACAGGCAGAACTGCCGCTGAAAAAAGCGGCGGCGCTGGCCGCAGAAATTCACGGCGTGAAGAAAAATGCGCTGTATAAGTATGCGCTGGAGCAGCAGGGGGAGTAAGCCAAATGAGCCGCTATCAGCCTCCCTTCACCATCACACCCTTTATCCTCAATCAGGTGGTTGAGATTGGTGAACTATTGGGGCATTGGGCGGCACATTCAGGCAGAACTTCGCCACTCCTGCGTAAAGAGAACCGTATTCGAACTATTCAGGCATCGCTAGCCATTGAGCACAACTCGCTGACGACAGGGCAGGTGACGGCAATCATGGATGGCAAACGCGTGCTTGCACCTGAAAAAGATATTCAGGAAGTACGCAATGCTATCCTGGCATATGAGAAACTGCCCGAATGGAAGCCCTGGAAGCTCAACGACTTACTCAGTGCACACCGATTATTAATGATGGGTCTGGTCGATCATCCCGGAAAGCTCAGAAATGGGGACGTAGGGGTGTACCGTGGAAACCAGTTAGTCCACATGGCTCCGCCAGCCTCACAGATGAACCGCCTTATCGACGATCTTCTTTCCTGGCTTAAGCAAACCGATCTTCACCCGCTGATTGCCAGTTCGGTATTTCACTACGAGTTTGAATTTATTCATCCCTTTTCGGATGGAAATGGCCGCATGGGGCGGCTGTGGCAAACGTTGATCTTAAGCCAGTGGCGTGCAGAACTTGCATGGCTGCCCGTTGAAACACTCATTCACTTCCAGCAAGCGCGCTATTATCAGATTTTAGGACAATGCGATCGGGCCAGTGACTGCACGGCATTCGTGGCGTTTATGTTGCAAAATTTGGCCGAAGCTTTGCGGGAAGGCATCGATATGACATCCGCCATGTCGGAAAAAATGTCGGAAGAATTGTCGGAAAAGGAACACACTATCCTTGAATTGCTTACCGTTCAACCGCAAATGACTGCGGTGATGTTGGCCTCTGTATTGGGCGTGACTTCCCGCACCGCGGAACGTTATCTTCGTTCTTTGCAAACAAAAGGTAAATTAAAACGCCTTGGGGCAAGGAAAGGGGGAAGCTGGCAGGTCATGGCTTAACCTGCCAGCTGAACACTTTTTATTTCCCCGGCATCGCCTCAAACACCAGCGTTTCCAGCGGTTGCAGCGTAATCACCACAGCGTTTTTATACTCCTCTGGTACGGTCGAATTACTGCCGTACACGGCTTTCAGGGTAAACTGCGAACGCTCTCCTGCCGGGATCTCAAAATCTTTGGTTAAATCCAGGAAGTAACGTTGCGGCTTATCCGATGGGTTGCGTAAGCCAAAAATCGCTTTGTCTTTACTCCATGAGGCCCAGCCGTAAACCTCAAGCAAAGTTGGGTCACCGCCAATCCAGTGAGTATCCACCAGCACGCTGGCATTCTCACGCGACCATTTCGCCGCCTGCGCCAGGGTATCCCACTTCGCCTTATTCAGCATGGACGGCGTAATGTACAGCTCCTGAAGCTGAGTTCCGGTTGCGAAGTAGCTCCAGACCTGATCGGCAAAATCGCTGTCTGTTTGCACTTTCTCGAGTCCATAGTAAGCGTTCTCTGCGCTGACGATCCCGTGGTACATCAGTGAGTTAAGCGGGAACAGCGGACCTTTACGCACGATGGATCGCCAGGTTTCGGCATCGCGGTAGGTCATCCACTGCTGCACTGGCGTGCCGGGGCCGTACAGGTTGATATCATCGCCCTGACGCCAGATTGAATCAGCATAGAACAGCCAGGACGGGCTGGCGTCGGTGCCGGTGGTCAGGTTGATAAACAGGTTCGGATTTGCGCTGCGCATGTTGTGCAGCAGGGCAATGGACGCGTCAAAATCCGATGCAAATGGGCTGCCCTTGATATGCGAATTGGCGTTACCCATTCCGTCGAGCTTGAACGAGGTAATATGCTCGTTTTTGATCAGCTTGATGATCTGATCGTTAAAGTTTTTAAAATAGTTCGGCCCTGACAGCGCCAGCTTGCCGTCTACGGTTTCGAAACCATACTCTTTTGCATGCGAGACGCGAATATCGCGCGGCTTGTTGTATCCGCCCCACGGAGAAAGCCACAGCCCAACCGAGCTATGCAGGCTGTCGGCTTTTTCCCTGACTTTGCCAAAACCGTTGCTGAATGCCGGGCCAAACAGCCAGCGTCCGGTGCGATCGTCCCAGCCATCGTCCAGCAGGAACGCGTCCAGCGCCACCCCGCGTCCGGCAATAAATTCTTTATTCCATTCGTCCATCCGCCCAATGACATCCTGCTCGGAGTAAGGGGTAAAGAAGCCGATGTCCATCCAGCTGTTGTAGTGCAGGTAAGGCTTATAAGGCCGTGGACGCACGGCATCGATAAACTGGTTTACGCTGCGGCGCAGCTGATTAGTTTCCGGGAAAGTGCCGAACCAGGTGGTAAAACTAACCGGTGTCTCAGGCAGAATTGGCGTTTTCAGCTCCACGTTGAGGTTCGTGGTGGCTTCATAAGCGTAAGTATTCACAATCGGTTTGTCTGGCAGGATGAAGAACGAGTCGGCCACGATTGGCGAGCTGTTAATCGCCCCGTCAACGTAAGGTGCCTGAGACTGCTTCTTCGTCGGGAAGAAGGTAATTTTCGCTACGTCCCGCGGCTGCCCGACGGCGGCGATGGTGTAGCCAATGCTGGCGTATTTTCCCTTCACCAGGTTCAGTTTCACCGTTACGATAAAATCCGGATGCGTAAAGTCGATGACTATCGCATTGTCCTGCTTTTCGACGTGCTTGATTTTGAAATCAGCGGTGTGGATTTTTGTTTCATCCGGTAGCGTCAGAAAGAACAACTCCTGGGGCGTGAGCGGATGGTTAGCTTTGCTGTCCGTTACCACTACCGTTGCGTTTGCATCATCAAACGAAAGGGCAATATTGTCGTTACTGAGCGCGTAGTTTGCTGCCGCCGCGCCATGAGAAACACAGAGAGCCAGCAGCGAGAGAGTGAGCATTTTTTTCATCGGGGTAAGATCCTTATCAGTAATGCTTCAGCATTCGGTTGATGGACTGTTCCAGCCAGTAGCGCTGGGTGCCGAAGTTAATACGCAGGTAGTTTTCGCCGTTTTGTACGTAGTGGCTGCCATCTTCAATGACCACGCCAGCCTGTTTTGCGAAATGTTGAGTTAGCGCCGTCGCACTGCGATCGTCCGCACTGACGTCTATCCAGGCGAGATACGACGACTCCGGGTTCATCATCTTCCATGCAGGGAAGTGGGTCTGGATGGCATCCGCAAGGTAGCGGGCATTGCCACGCAGATAACCATTCAGCGCGTCGAGCCATGGCAGACCTTGCTGATAAGCCAGAATAATTCCCCACACGCCGAAGATATTGGGCGAGGTAATGGAGTTCTTCTCCAGCTGCTGGCGGAAACGCTGGCGCAGCGAATCGTCTGGAATCATTGAGTAGGATGTTTTTAGCCCGCCAAGGTTGAAGGCTTTATTGGGGGAGGTCAGCACAATCAGGTTGTCCTGGGCGGCACAGCCCGAAGTCAGACAACTGACGAATGTACCGTCCAGAATGTGCTCGGCGTGAACCTCATCAACCACCAGAATCGTGCCGTAGCGCTTACAGAGATCGGACACCTGACGTATCTCATCCGCGCGCCAGATTCGGCCCGAAGGGTTATGCGGCGAGCAGAAGAACCACAGTTTTGGACGGTGAGTTTTGAGCTGAACTTCAATCAGATTAAAATCCAGCTGATAGCGGTTTTCCTTCACGCTCAGCGGATTTGCAAGCACCCGCACGCCCTGTCGCTGTGTCGCCATCGCAAACGGGTCATACACCGGGGTGTTCATCATCACGCAGTCGCCGGGTTTGCAGAACGCCTGAACCGTATAGTGCAGCGTGGAAACGGTGCCGTAGGTCAGGGTGATCCATGACTTATGCACCTCAACCTGATGACGGGTGCGCTGGAAGGCGATGACCGCATCGTAGAATTCGTCGAAGCACCAGGTGTAACCGAAGGTGCCATGCTCCACGATGCGCTGGAAGCCTTCAATCACGGCGGGTGGCGAGGTGAAATCCATATCTGCTATCCACAGCGGGATAAATCCCTCCGGGACATCACCGAAACGCGAGCACACAAACGCATGATCCCATTTACGGCATTTATCGCTTTTACGCTCAATGATTCTGTCGAAATCAAACACAACGTCCCCCTGTTAAATTAAGGCTTCAATGCCGGATTTGACGCTCTGCACCTGCGGGCCGATGATCACCTGAACGCTGTGGGCATCAAGCACCACTACTGACAAGGCGCCCGCGGCCTTCAGCGCCTGCTGGTCGATAAGCCCCATATCTTTTACCACCAGACGTAAGCGGGTGATGCAGTTGTCGAGCGACTCAATATTCTCTTTACCGCCAAGCGCGCGAAGAATAAGCCCATGATCGTATTTCGATTTTCCACGTGCCCGGGTATTGGCTTCCACCGCCTGGAGCGCACCCTGCGCGTCAACCTCACGGCCCGGCGTTTTAATATCGTGCCTGAGGATGTACCAGCGGAAGACGAAGAAGTAGATAGCAAACCAGGCAATACCCACCGGGAACAGCAGATACCATTTGGTCGACATCCCCTGCATGACGCCGAAGATCAGCAGATCCAGAATGCCGCCGTCGGTGTTGCCGATGGTGACGCCGAGCAGCGCCATCACCATCAGCGCCAGGCCAGACATAACGATATGAAACGCGTAAAGCACAGGGGCAATAAACAGGAACAGGAACTCAATCGGCTCTGAAATACCCGTGACAACTGAAACCAGCACGCCTGAAAGCAGCAGCCCTTTAATCACCGGACGGTTTTCCGGGCGCGCGGTGCGGTAGATAGCGTAAGCCACGGCAGGCAGGCCGAAGATAAATGTCGGCATAAACCCTTGCGATAAAAATGCCGTAACGTGCGGGCTAAACGGCAGGCCAGCTTTCAGCTCGGCGTAGAAAATGTTCAGCGCACCGGCCACTTCCTGGCCGTTAACCATCTCAATGCCGCCCGCCGGGGTGAAGCGCACCATCGCCAGCAGGATGTGGTGCAGGCCAAAAGGTTTGAGCAGCAGTACGCCCACGCCATACAGGAATGGCCCAAAGACGCTGGTGCTCTGGATGATATGACCAATCCCGGCAATGCCCATTGCCACATATTCCCACAGCAGGGGGATAAACAAGCCGACCAGCGACAGGGTGAGGGCGGTAATGATGGGCACAAAACGAATGCCGCTAAAGAAGGCAAACGCGTCGTGCAGCACCGTGTCCTGGAAACGTTCGTGCAGGAAGTAGGTGATCACCCCTACCACAATGCCGCCGAGCACGCCCATCTCCAGCGTTTGAATGCCAAGCACAATGGATTGTCCCACCTGTCTCATGGTGGCGGCATCCGCAAGCTGGTGGGTGGCGGTCAGGTAGTAGTTGATGCTCATGTTCATCAGCATGTAGCCAACGAATCCGGCAAAAGCGCCAACCGCTTTATTACGTCTGGCAAGGCCCATCGGGATCGCCATGGCAAACATCAGCGGCAGATAGGTAAAAGCAAAGCCGCCGACCATGGCGATAAAACCAAAGGTGAGCTGCGTTAACTCGCCGCCCAGAAAGGGAAAACTTTTGATGGTGGAAGGGCTGGTGACAGAACTACCGATACCTAACAACAACCCCATAAAGGCCAACAGTGAGACCGGGAACATAAACGTCTTTCCCAGACTCTGGAAAAACTCCCACGCTTTCGATTTAAACGACTTTTCCTGTGTCATGTAGGGACTCCTCGGATTTTTAGGATAATGGAAGGCGCTGTCCGGCTTAAGGACGCGCCTTCATATTTGCGAGGCTTATAGTTATTTTTTAGGTACTAACGTTATGCGCGATGGGTTCAGGCTTCAGCCGCAAGCAGCAGCCGGTTCGCCGAGCCGCAAACGGTGATTTTGCTTCTGACAACTTCTTTCATGCATCCCATTCCGACGCGCATATAATAACGAGGATCATTACCCTGCGGATTTTCCGCAAACCAGGCTTTAACCGCGCCAGCGAAGGCTATTTTTAATTCTGTGGCAACGTTCACTTTTGTGACGCCAAGTTTCAATAGTGCGACGGACAAATTCATCCGGAACATCGCTGGCACCATGCAGCACCAGAGGAACATCCACCACTTCACGAATTTCCGCCAGCCGCTGGAAATCAATCTTCGGCGTTTTGCTGTATAAGCCGTGCGCCGTACCAATCGCTACCGCCAGGCTGTCGACGCCAGTCAGTTCGACAAAGCGTTTAGCTTCTTGTGGATCGGTCAGGAATGCACTTTCGGCGTCAACGCTCATGTCATCTTCAACACCGCCCAGGCGGCCCAGTTCTGCTTCCACGCTGCAATCTTGTGAGTGGCAGAAGTCAACAACCGATTTCACCAGCTTCACGTTCTCGGCAAACGGGAAGTGGCTGCCGTCGATCATCGCACTGCGCACACCTGCGTGGACTTTACGGCGAATATCATCCAGCGATTCGTGGTGGTCGAGATGCAGCGCCAGTGGCATGTTGTAGGTTGTGGAATAGGCGCTACACAGGGCGTAGATCTCTTCCAGCGCGATGTGTTTAAAGGTCCCCGGCGTTCCGGCGAGGATCACCGGCGATCGCATTTCACTGCACACTTCGAGGATCGCCTGGATCGTCTCGGCGTTATGAATGTTAAAAGCAGGCACCGCGTAGCCATTGGCCTGGGCGTCCTGTAACAGATATTTAGTGGAGATAATGCTCATAATGCGATCCTCTTATGCCTGCCACGGATGAATGATTACGCCTTGCACCACGCGGTTAACGGTGCCACTGGCTGATGGGGTATCCGGCGTATTGCCCATGTGCAGCGACTGCATCAGTGCAAACGTCTGGGCGTACATCAGGAAGCAAAATGCCTGCTCAACGTCGATAAAGTGACGTGACGGTGGCAGGATGATATGTGGACCGGCAGCGACGATGTCGCTGCTTTCCGCGGCGATGGCGATTACACGCATTGCCTGGTTGTCACGGCGAAGTTCAGCCAGCAGATCAAGATCATACTGACGGGTGTAAGGGTGGCTGGAGACAAATACCACCACCAGCGTTTCGTCATCGACCAGCGATTTTGGTCCATGACGGAATCCGGTTGGAGAATCATAAAAGGCCGCCAGTTTACCCGCCGTCAGTTCCAGCACTTTCAGCGCCGACTCGCGTGCTGCGCCCTGTAAGCCACCGCTACCGAGATAAACGATCCGTTTCCACGGTGCGTAACCAAACACACCTTCGCTGAAATCGCCCAGTGAGGTCAGGATCGCCTGGCAACGATCCGCCACGTCGCGGAAGGTTTGGCTGTTGATCGTCTCAGGTGCGAAAACCGCGAGGCAGCTGGCCATCATGGTGGTAATGCTGCTGGTCATCGCAAAGCCGCGATCGTGCGTTTCTGCGGGCATCAGCAGGGCAAACGCGTTATCGCTGTTGATCGCGTTTTGGTAAAGAGCGCCCGCTTCGTTGCAGGTGATCGGCAGGTGATAGCATTCCGGTACAAATTGATTTGCCAGTTCCACGGCTGCGACGCTTTCCGGGCTGTTGCCGGATCGACCGAAGGAGATCAACAGCAGCGGATGAGCTGGGTTCAGGTAGTCCATCGGATTGGTGACCAGATCGGTGGTCGGTACGGCGCTGAAGTTTTTACCGGTATGGCTGGCGAGCCACGGCGCGATGATGTCACCGATAAATGCCGACGTTCCGGCTCCGGTCAGGATGATCCGCAGATCGGGCTTGCGCAACAGTGGCGTCAGAAAACTGTCGATCGACGCGCGCAGATTATCAATATTGTTGAGCGAGCGAAGCCAGCTGGCTGGCTGCTGGCGGATCTCTTTTTCGGTCCAGGTGCCGGTGGTGGCGATAGTGGTTTGTGGCATAACTCAGTCCTTAGTCGTGTGAATTCCACATCAGACGCTGGCAAATGTGTCGCTATCTTTCGTTTCGTTTCACTTGTTCACTTTAGCAGTTAAAGAAAATCTATAGAAAAGAAATCGAAAGTTCAATGGCGAAAAAGAAATAAAACGAAAAGTGTGATCGCGAAAGGAAAGGCGAAAATCAAGGAAAGGAAAAGAAAGGCCTTACGATCGTCTTCCGTAAGGCCAACAGGGCACACTGTGAAGGGGCTACAGGGAAAGAGCCTGACCCTGGATCCAGATCTGCCGGAGGTGTAAACCCGCATCCAGCGCAAGAACATTGGCGCGTTTGCCTGGCGCTAACGTTCCCAGCAGGTGATCC
Source organism: Enterobacter hormaechei (assembly GCA_042434945.1). Classification (GTDB taxonomy): domain Bacteria; phylum Pseudomonadota; class Gammaproteobacteria; order Enterobacterales; family Enterobacteriaceae; genus Escherichia; species Escherichia hormaechei_A. The sequence goes on along the minus strand of CP170191.1, from coordinate 3,618,161 downwards.
ATACCGAGCAGACGAGCAGGATGCAGCGAGGCCATATGGATTGCGTTTTCTGGGGCGATCCCCGTATGCTCCACCATATTTCGCACGGCGGCATCCAGCGCGAGCGTGCTGCCCGCCAGCCCGCCCGAGGCCGTGCGGACAACGCCGCCCTGCATCTCGACATTTTCACCACACAACGTATAGCGCCCATCAGGCATACCCGCCGCCTGCATGGCATCGGTAATCAGCACCGTACGATCCTTCGCGCAGCAACAACATAGCCGCATGGCTCCAGGATGAACGTGATGCCCGTCGGCAATAAGCTCCAGCCACGCGCGTGGGTCCGTAAGCCCGGCGCCAACCATGCCGGGCTCCCGGTGGTGTAACCCTGTCATGCCGTTGTAGCAGTGCACCAGCCCGGCTGCGCCTGCATCAAATGCGGCCAGGGTTTGCGCGTATGTAGCGGCGCTGTGGCCCAGCATGACGCGTATCCCTTTTTGCTTGAGGTGATGGATCGCCTTCAGGGCATCCACTTTTTCCGGAGCAAGCGCCACTACCCGCAGCGTGTTCTGCGAAACCGCAATCAGCTCATCAAGTTCCGCGAGATCCAGTTCGCGAAACAGTTCTGGCGGGTGCGCCCCTTTGTTCTGCGGTGTAAAGTACGGGCCTTCCAGATAGCTGCCCAGGATCTGCGCGCCGGGGCCACCGGCATGACAGCGCCGGGCAATGCGCCGTAACGCGCCATGGATCGCCTCCAGCGGAGCGGTGACGGTGGTAGGCAGAAACGCCCCCACGCCTTCACGCGCTTTGTGCACGGCTAACCGGTCCAGCACGTCGGGCGCATCATCCATCACATCCACACCCGCGCCGCCGTGGACGTGGATATCAATGTATGCCGGGCAAAGCAGGTCTGCCTCGCGGGTATTAACCCCTGCCGGAATCGGCTCGATGGCGGTGATGACGCCTCTATCCATACGCAGCTGATGGTCATCCAGCCAGCCCTGCCCGGTAAGCAGACGACGCGCGCGCAGCAGCTGGCTCATATCCCTTCCTCGGCGGGCGCTTCCTCGCGACAGCGTGCAAGTTCATCCACCAGACTGGTCAGCCCACGATGTCCACACTCCAGTGCCTGTACACGGAATTCTTCACCGCTTAACCCTTCGCGCTCCAGCACCATCTCCAGTAGCAGTTGCAAATTGGTGCCGGTGATCACTTCACAGCCCGGTTTTTGCATCGCCAGCGTTGAAGCTACGCGAAACGGCGTGCCGCCCAGCAAATCCGTCAGAAAAACAATGCCGTCTTCACAATCCAGTTGGGCGATGGCCTCTTCAAGCTGCGATGTAAGCAGCGCGGTGCTTGAGGTTTCCGGAAAATCGATGGCGATAAACTGCGATTGCTCACCGAGAATTTGCTTCATTGCTTTTTCCATGCCGCTGGCAAACCCGCCATGCCCTGTCAAAATAATACTTAACATCTAATACCTCATTGTATTTAAAGGAAATGGCAGAATTTACCGACGATGCCGAGAACCACGGTAACTGCAATCAGACGCAGCGGACTCCAGCCGCGGCGTACCAACCAAAACATGGTCAGGGTGTAGACCAACGGTAAGAAGGCCGGCATCAGTTTGTCGATAACATCAGCCTGTAACTTAACCACTGCGTCGCCCGCCGTGATTTCCAGCGTGGTGCTTAAACGAACATAGGTTGCCACCAGCGCACCGATTACCGTCATCCCAACGATAGACGCAGCATGGCCGACTTTTTTGGTATTCGCTTTAATCAGTGGAATCGCCGCCACGCCCATGCGGTAAGCATAATGCGCCAGACCAAAACGCAGCCCCAGGTGTACCACGTTGAACAGCACAATAAAGACGACTGCGCCAAGAATGGAGCCTTGCAATGCCAGACTGGCTCCAATCCCGCCACAAATCGGCAGTAGCGTTAGCCAGAACATTGCATCGCCAATCCCGCCGAGCGGCGCACCGACGGCAATTTTGGTGCTCTGAATACTGTTAACGTCCTGCTTAGAACGCTCCATCGCAAGGATAATGCCGATAACAAATGTCACCAGAAACGGATGGGTATTGAAGAAACCCATATGCCCCTTCATGGCGCGCGCCAGGTCGCGTTTATTAGTGTGGATCTTTTTCAGAGCAGGCAGCAGACCGTACAACCAGCCAGAAGCCTGCATACGTTCGTAGTTAAAAGACGCTTGTAACAGCATGGAACGCCAGGCGACGCGGTTGATATCTTTTTTCGTCAGCTCCGCGCCAATGTTCTGATCTTCATACACGTTTTCATTGACGCCAGTCAGCAATGTTTCTTCGTTTTCACTGACGTTCGGCAGGGTGGTTTGATTAGATGCCATCTTCAAATTCCTCTTTCTGTGCCGCAGGTTGAGTCGGTTCAGGAGATTTACGCAGCAGGTCGATCAGCGCCATCGCCAGCGCAGCGGCAGCAATAGCCAGCACCGGTAACTTGAGCCAGGCTGCGGCAACAAAGCCCAGGATGAAGTAGGGGATGTAGACGTTTTTCATCATGATTTTCAGCAGCACGGCAAAACCGATTGCTGGCATGATGCCGCCCGCGACGCCGAGGCCGTCGATTAATCGTTGCGGCAGGACATCAATGATGGTTTTTGCATGTTCCGCGCCGAAGTAGATAGGCAGGAAAGCGCAGAGAAAATAGAAAGTGCCGAGTGCCAGCAGTGCCAGATAGTTCACGCGTTCAATGCCGCGAGTATCGGCGTTCTCCGCCATCCGGTCGCAGCGAGACATCACGCCGGACATCACCGAGAACAGGAAGGTAATCCCCATCTGTACTGCGACAGCGAAAGGTACGGCGACACCGACTGCGACATCGGGTTTCACGCCAGTAGTAATGGCAAACGCCGTGCCGACGATAGTACCGATAATCACGTTAGGCGGCTGTGCGCCCGCCAGCGGGGCCAGCCCCATCCACACCAGTTCCAGCGTACCGCCGGTTAAAATTCCGGTATGCAGATCGCCAAGTACCAGCCCGACCAACGGGCCGAGGACCACCGGGCGGTGCATATGTGTTAGGCCGTTAAACATATCCAGGCCAGCGATAAAGGCGATAATGCCCAACGCAAATGCCTGCAACAGGCTGATTTCCATGATGAATCCCTCAAAGTAATTTAAAGAGGTCCACAGCAGGCTCTGTCGGGACGCCCTGAACGAAGCATTCCACCCCAGCGGCTTTCAGGTCGTTAAATGCTGCGATATCGCCCGCATCCACAGAAACCGTTTTGGCGATTTGTTGTTTGCCATTGGCGTAGTGCATATTGCCAACGTTAATGCGATTCACCGGAACGCCACCTTTCACCAGCGTCAGGAAATCGGCGGGTGTTTTACAAACCAGCAGGATTTTCTGTCGATCGGCGGCGCGATGAATGTTGTCGATAACTTTTTGCAGCGTCCAGAAACGTACGGCGATCCCTTCTGCTAGTACCATTTCCATCAGGTTTTGTTGTACCGGATCTTCGGCAACCTCATCGTTGGCTACCAGCACCAGATTTGCCCCCGCAAATCCGACCCATTGAACGCCGACCTGACCGTGAATCAAGCGTTCATCAATCCGGCTTAAAACAATATTTGGTATAGCGTGTTCCTCTTTGTTTTGCTTATTGGCCTTCACAGGCTGTGTGGTACTGCGCCAGGATGTCCTGAATATGGTTGATAATGAGTTCCCGTGGCGTTGGCTGCAGCTCGCCGGAGCGAACTTTCACGTACTGCAGCGGCAGATACTGGCTGATCAGCGGCAGCGGAATTGGTGAATCCGCCAGATTACGTACCAGATGAGCGAAAGCGTCATCAATCTGGCTGTCCGGCCAGTAATAGCGCACGCGATCCGAGTAGCTATAACCACGCGCCAGACGACGCGCGTTGCCGTCACCGTGGTAGTGGCTTTGCCAGTATTCCGGGCGGTCGAGCATCACGTCTTCCAGCACCTGACGCAGACCAGAACAGGCTTTCGCTGGCACCAGTTCTTCTTCAATCGCCGCCAGAGAGAACAGAGCTTCACGCAGGGCGAAGGTCAGCGCTGGGCCAACTTTCAGAATGGCAAAGTGGTCAATCACCAGCTGGCGCAGCGATTGCGGCGTTTGATAATCGGTAGAGTGCGCTTCGAAAATCAGCGTTTCGTAGTTTTCGACCATCTGGCTTAAGGCGCTCGCTTTGGCGGGCTGATAATCAATAACGTTGGTGTGATCGAATTCGACGCCGGGTTGAACCACCAGGGCAATGATGCGTGGCCAGATGGCATTCAAACCTTGCTTTTCAAAGGCGTGACGATGGGCTTCCAGCGTGGCGCGGGCGGCATCCGGCGTGGTGACCGCCAGCTCGCTTAAGGTTTCATGCGCGCCGCCAGGTACCGGCACTTCGGTACCAATGACATACTCCAGATCGGCTTCGCCAAAGTGTTCAAGACAGGTTTCTTCCGCCACTTTCGCCAGACGGGCGGCGCGTTCAGCCACGATGTCATCAGTTAAGGGAATTGGATCGTCCTGACAGGACATGCTGCAATCAAGGTGGATTTTTTTGAATCCTGCCGCAACGTAGCTTTTAATCAAATCATCGGCATTGGCCATTGCCTGAGCGGCTGGCAGGTTTTGCCAGCGGTTTGGCCCCAGATGGTCACCACCCAGAATCAACGCATCCTGCGGGAAATTCAACGAGTCGGCGAGCTGACAAACAAAGCCGCGAAAATCGGCGGGCGTCATTCCGGTATAACCGCCGAACTGGTCTACCTGATTGGAGGTTGCTTCAATCAGTAACGGCGTTTGGTTTGCACTGGCGTAGCGGATTGCAGCTTCCAGCACCAGCGGATGTGCGGAACAAACGGCATAAATTGCATTTGTTTTGCCCGCTTTGTGCTGTCTCACCATTTCTGTCAGATGTTTCACTTTCCTCTCCAGTTCAGATTACTGCGATATTAATCTTTCGTTTTGTTTCAGTTGATACTGCGTCATGGTGATATAAAAATAAAACGAAAGATAATAGTTTTCTGATCTGATTCACAAAAGAAACATAATGAAAGTCACTGAAACGAGAGTAGCTTGCGTCAATGGGCAAGGTGGGCTTGCATTTGCTTAATAGAAAGGCGTTAATAGGCAAAACGAAATGAAACGAAAGTTTTACGAAAGGACTTACTATGAGTAATACCGACGCTTCAGGTGAGAAGCGAGTGACAGGCACCAGCGAGCGACGAGAACAGATCATTCAGCGTCTGCGACAGCAAGGGAGTGTGCAGGTTAACGATCTGTCGGCATTGTATGGCGTATCTACTGTGACGATCCGCAACGATCTGGCGTTTCTGGAAAAGCAGGGGATCGCTGTGCGTGCCTATGGTGGCGCGTTGATCTGCGATAGCACGACGCCGTCAGTCGAGCCATCAGTGGAAGATAAAAGCGCACTGAACACCGCGATGAAACGCAGCGTTGCGAAAGCTGCCGTTGAGTTGATTCAGCCTGGTCATCGGGTGATCCTCGATTCCGGGACCACCACTTTTGAGATTGCTCGTCTGATGCGCAAGCACACTGACGTAATTGCGATGACCAACGGTATGAACGTGGCTAATGCGTTGCTGGAAGCGGAAGGCGTTGAGCTGCTGATGACCGGCGGGCATTTGCGCCGTCAGTCGCAATCTTTTTACGGCGATCAGGCTGAGCAATCGCTGCAAAATTACCACTTCGATATGCTGTTTCTTGGTGTAGATGCGATCGATCTGGAGCGCGGCGTCAGCACACATAATGAAGATGAAGCCCGTTTAAACCGTCGGATGTGCGAAGTTGCGGAACGGATCATCGTGGTCACCGATTCCAGTAAATTCAATCGTTCCAGTTTACATAAGATCATTGATACTCAACGTATCGACATGATCATTGTTGATGAAGGCATTCCTGCGGAAAGCCTTGAAGGATTACGCAAAAGCGGGATCGATGTGGTGCTGGTCTAAAGAGGCTTTTCCCCTCTCCCTAACCCTCTCCCCATAGGGAGAGGGTTCCCCAGTAATTTGAAAGCAAAAGCTATAACGTTGCCTCAGAATAACTGAGGGCTTTCAGCGATGCCTCGGTCCGGCTGTAAATCGCTGAGGCGTTTCCTGTAGGCCGGGGCGAGGCGCAGGGATGCGCCGAGAGGGCGGGCTTTACAGGGATGTTACCTCCGCCCGTCCCCGATAAGCCGGAAGGAATAAGCCGAAGGCACCGCGAAGCGGCGATTTACCGCCGGAAGCCCGGGTCGCCAGGGTGGTGGCGACTGAGCCACCCTGGCACGTTCACCGGTCATGTCGTGACAGAGTAGCAAGGAACATAAAGTGAACGGAATGACCACCAGAGCCGTATGTTCCCCCTCACCCCAGCCCTCTCCCTCAAGGGAGAGGGGGCCGTCTGTGCAGGCATTATTTTGTGGGGAACCCTCAGCCCCATAGGGGGGAGAGGACTGCCCGGTGCGGTTTTTACCCTCTCCCCGGTGGGGAGAGGGCAGGGTGAGGGGCCATCAGGTCACCGGCGCCGGGTTAAACACCGCCAGCGAGTTATGCAATCCCCATTGATCGGAGAAGGTTTTCTTCCGCCCGCTTGCCACATCCAGAATGAAGTGGAACAGCTTCCAGCCCACTTCTTCAATACTCTCTTCCCCGGTGGCGATGGTGCCCGCGTTGATATCCATTAAGTCATACCAGCGGTTTGCCAGCTCGGTGCGGGTCGCCATTTTGATCACCGGTACCGCCATCAGGCCGTACGGCGTGCCGCGCCCGGTGGTAAAGACCTGTACCGTAATGCCGGATGCCACCTGCTGGGTACCGCAAACAAAATCACTGGCAGGCGTTGCCGCGTAGATCAGACCGCGTTTGGTTGGTCGCTGGCCAGGGGAGAGCACTTCCACAATCGCGCTCTGGCCGGATTTGGCAATCGACCCGAGGGCCTTTTCCACCACGTTGGCCAGGCCGCCTTTCTTGTTACCCGGAGACGGGTTGGCGCTGCGGTCGGTTTTGCCCATGTCGAGATAGTTATCGTACCAGGCCATCTCCTCCAGCAGGCGTTTGCCCACCTCTTCGTTGACGGCGCGCGGCGTGAGCAGGTGGATAGCATCACGTACTTCGGTGACTTCGGAGAACATCACCGTGGCGCCGCAGCGCACGAACAGATCGGAGGCATAACCGACTGCCGGGTTGGCGGTGACGCCGGAAAACGCATCGCTGCCGCCACACTGTGTCCCAACGACCAGTTCAGAGGCCGGGCAGGTTTCACGCTGGCGTTTGTTCAGCTTCTCCAGATGGTGCTCTGCCACCTGTAAAATGTCGTCGACCATCGATCTGAAGCCGACATGGTGTTCATCCTGAAGTCGCACAACACTGGCATCGTCAACCGGAATGGCTTTCACATCTTCCGTACCCTGCAACAGGCGTTCTGGCTGCAATTTTTCACAGCCGAGACCAATCACCATGACCTCACCGCCAAAGTTTGGGTTAAGGGCGATATTGTGAATCGTGCGGATCGGCACGACCGCTGCGGGCGCGTTGATCGCCACGCCGCAGCCGTACAGGTGGTTAAGACCCACCACGCCGTCAACGTTGGGGTATTTCGGCAACAGATCGCGCTCAATAATTTTCACCACATAATCCACTACGCCCGCCACGCAATGCACGCTGGTGGTGATGCCAAGCAGGTTTTTGGTTCCCACGCTGCCATCCGCGTTGCGGTAACCCTCGAAGGTATAACCCTCCAGCGGAGGCAACGGCTCAGGGACGCGGGTAGCCAGCGGCAACGACTCCAGCGGCGGGGCGGTGGGCAGCTCAACCAGCGACTCCTCAATCCAGCTACCCTGCGGGATAGCGCGCACCGCATAGCCGATGACTTCGCCGTAGCGCACGATTTCGCCCTGCGCCGGTATATCGACCAGTGCGACTTTATGCCCCTGCGGAATGTGCTCAATCAGCTCCAGGCCATCCGGAAAGCGGGTGCCAGCTTTTAAGCCATTGTCGTTGACAATAATCGCCACGTTATCGGTATCGTGCACTTTTATATAGAACGCCGTCGGCGACGCCTGTCGAATTTCAATATCGGCCATTGTTCACTCTTCTCCAGCAAAATATCTGATACTAAATATAGCCAGATGGTTAATTGTTTCTTATTGAGGAAATAAAGAATGCCAGGAGAGGAAAGGTGAGAATGTGATCGCGATCGCTCCCGAACCACTAATCGTTGATTCTGTGCATCAGCGCCCACTGTGTTGGGCATATGCTCAAAATAGCGTGCTACTCCCGTTGGATAATTGAGCATTGAGACAATGTGCTGCCGGGTGGTGACGATTATACTGAATGACGATTTTATAACGCCAAAATTCAGTCAGGAAAATAAATATAACGCTGACGCTGAGTCGGAATAAATAAGAAAAGCTACTGGCTAAAACTGCGGAATTAACAAAGGTATAAGCGATGAATAACGATGTTTTCCCGAATAAATTCAAAGCCGCACTGGCTGCGAAACAAGTACAAATTGGTTGCTGGTCAGCACTCTCTAACCCGATTAGCACTGAAGTTCTTGGTTTGGCTGGGTTTGACTGGCTGGTGCTGGATGGCGAACATGCGCCAAACGATATTTCCACGTTTATTCCGCAGTTAATGGCCCTGAAAGGCAGCACCAGCGCGCCAGTAGTGCGAGTGCCGACCAACGAGCCGGTAATTATTAAGCGTCTTCTGGATATCGGTTTCTATAACTTCCTGATTCCTTTTGTAGAAACAAAAGAGGAAGCAGAGCAGGCCGTGGCATCGACGCGTTATCCGCCAGAAGGCATTCGCGGCGTCTCCGTTTCTCACCGCGCCAATATGTTTGGCACCGTGGCGGATTATTTCGCTCAGTCGAACAAGAACATCACTATTCTGGTCCAGATAGAAAGTCAGCAGGGCGTAGATAACGTCGATGCCATTGCCGCTACCGAAGGCGTAGACGGCATCTTCGTCGGCCCCAGCGATCTGGCCGCGGCATTAGGCCATCTCGGCAATGCATCACACCCGGATGTACAAAAAGCAATTCAGCACATTTTTAACCGTGCCAGCGCGCACGGCAAACCCAGCGGTATCCTCGCGCCGGTCGAAGCCGATGCGCGTCGTTATCTGGAATGGGGCGCGACGTTTGTGGCTGTCGGCAGCGATCTCGGCGTCTTCCGCTCTGCCACTCAGAAACTGGCTGATACCTTTAAAAAATAACCACCACCGCAACAAGAGAGATGATTGATATGACTATGAAAGTTGGTTTTATTGGCCTGGGGATTATGGGTAAACCAATGAGTAAAAACCTTCTGAAAGCAGGTTACTCGCTGGTGGTTGCTGACCGTAACCCAGAAGCTATTGCTGACGTGATTGCTGCAGGTGCAGAAACAGCGTCTACGGCTAAAGCGATCGCTGAACAGTGCGACGTCATCATAACCATGCTGCCAAACTCCCCTCATGTGAAAGAGGTGGCGCTGGGTGAGAATGGCATTATTGAAGGCGCGAAGCCAGGTACGGTATTGATCGATATGAGTTCTATCGCACCGCTGGCAAGCCGTGAAATCAGCGAAGCGCTGAAAGCGAAAGGCATTGATATGCTGGATGCTCCGGTGAGCGGCGGTGAACCGAAAGCCATCGACGGTACGCTGTCAGTGATGGTGGGCGGCGACAAGGCTATTTTCGACAAATACTATGATTTGATGAAAGCGATGGCGGGTTCCGTGGTGCATACCGGGGAAATCGGTGCAGGTAACGTCACCAAACTGGCAAATCAGGTCATTGTGGCGCTGAATATTGCCGCGATGTCAGAAGCGTTAACGCTGGCAACCAAAGCGGGCGTTAACCCGGACCTGGTTTATCAGGCAATTCGCGGTGGGCTGGCGGGCAGTACCGTGCTGGATGCCAAAGCGCCGATGGTGATGGACCGCAACTTCAAGCCGGGCTTCCGCATTGATCTGCATATTAAGGATCTGGCGAATGCGCTGGATACTTCTCACGGCGTCGGCGCGCAACTGCCGCTCACAGCTGCGGTTATGGAGATGATGCAGGCACTGCGTGCAGATGGTTTAGGAACGGCGGATCATAGCGCCCTGGCGTGCTACTACGAAAAACTGGCGAAAGTCGAAGTTACTCGTTAATGACGTCGTGCCCGGATGGCGTATTGCAATCCGGGCCTGGAATCCAGGCCGAATAAGAGAAACGCCCTCCGGCGTCATGTGGTAACAGGCATAGGTATGAAAATCGTAATCGCCCCAGACTCTTATAAAGAAAGTTTATCTGCCAGCGAGGTTGCGCAGGCGATAGAAAAAGGATTTCGGGAAATTTTTCCTGATGCACAGTACGTTTCTGTTCCGGTTGCCGACGGTGGCGAAGGAACGGTGGAAGCGATGATTGCAGCCACCCAGGGTTCCGAACGTCACGCCTGGGTTACAGGGCCGTTGGGCGAGAAAGTGAATGCCAGTTGGGGGATCTCCGGCGATGGCAAAACCGCGTTTATTGAAATGGCGGCGGCCAGTGGGCTGGAGCTGGTACCTGCGGAAAAACGCGATCCACTCGTGACCACTTCACGCGGCACAGGCGAGTTAATCCTGCAGGCGCTGGAGAGCGGCGCAACAAACATTATTATCGGCATTGGCGGCAGCGCTACAAATGATGGCGGCGCAGGCATGGTACAGGCGCTGGGGGCGAAATTATGCGACGCCAACGGCAATGAAATTGGTTTTGGCGGTGGTAGTCTTAATACTCTGAATGATATTGATATTTCCGGCCTCGATCCGCGCTTAAAAGATTGCGTCATTCGCGTCGCTTGTGATGTCACCAATCCGCTGGTGGGCGATAACGGCGCATCGCGCATCTTTGGCCCACAAAAGGGAGCCAGTGAAGCGATGATTGTTGAGCTGGACAATAACCTCTCTCACTATGCCGATGTCATTAAAAAAGCGCTGCATGTTGATGTGAAAGATGTCCCCGGCGCAGGAGCTGCTGGCGGTATGGGCGCGGCGCTGATGGCGTTTCTTGGTGCGGAACTGAAAAGTGGTATTGAAATCGTCACTACGGCGCTGAATCTGGAGGAACATATTCACGATTGTACGCTGGTGATCACCGGTGAAGGGCGTATTGACAGCCAGAGTATTCACGGCAAGGTACCGATTGGTGTCGCAAACGTGGCGAAGAAGTACCATAAACCGGTGATTGGCATTGCGGGTAGCCTGACCGATGATGTTGGCGTTGTACATCAGCATGGCATTGATGCGGTCTTCAGCGTACTGACCAGCATTGGTACGTTGGACGAAGCATTCCGCGGGGCTTATGACAATATCTGCCGTGCTTCACGTAATATCGCCGCGACACTGGCGATTGGAATGCGCAACGCGGGGTGACAAGGGCGCGCAAACCCTCTATACTGCGCGCCGAAGCTGACCAGACAGTCGCCGCTTCGTCGTCGTCCTCTTCGGGGGAGACGGGCGGAGGGGAGGAAAGTCCGGGCTCCATAGGGCAGGGTGCCAGGTAACGCCTGGGGGGGAAACCCACGACCAGTGCAACAGAGAGCAAACCGCCGATGGCCCGCGCAAGCGGGATCAGGTAAGGGTGAAAGGGTGCGGTAAGAGCGCACCGCGCGGCTGGTAACAGTCCGTGGCACGGTAAACTCCACCCGGAGCAAGGCCAAATAGGGGTTCATAAGGTACGGCCCGTACTGAACCCGGGTAGGCTGCTTGAGCCAGTGAGCGATTGCTGGCCTAGATGAATGACTGTCCACGACAGAACCCGGCTTATCGGTCAGTTTCACCTGATTTACGTAAAAACCCGCTTCGGCGGGTTTTTGCTTTTGGAGGTTGCAGGCCGGGTAAGCGAAGCGCCAAACGACATCAATTCTCAATTTTGCGACGCCAAGCACATTTCACTATTTGGTTGACTGTGTGTTCCTCTCATCTGCTGCGCATGATCGCAATCACAAAATTTAACGCTATAAAATTAGAAAATTTTAGTGTTGAGCAGATGTTGTAAATGTTTAGTCAGTGATGCCGAATGTTATTCATTTGATAATTTAATATTGAATCTAAAAACATTCTTCTGGTGAATGTGTGATATATCCCACTCTTTAACCGGAAAGTGAATAAATATTCCTGGTAAAGTTGATAAACCACAAAAATGTTTTAAAGGAATAATGGTGTTTTATTAACCTTTAATTGCCTGAAAGATAGCCTTTATTAATATTTTTAAGGCAAAAAAATTCACGCTGGTTATTGCCATAAAATAAATTTATTACCGCGTTTTTTATTGATCAATATCAGCGTAAATGCGTATTTTTATTGTAATAAGCATTTGATTTATAAAGACATAAATAGATTTTGGGTGCGGTTGAAAACAGAGCGTCCTGGCAAATTGTGAGTAACAGCACATACCCCCTGAAACAATATTGGGTAGAATCCGCTGCGTCATAGGGAAATAAGCGCAGAATATTATGAATACTATTATTCTACCGAAAACACAGCACCTCGTGGTATTTCAGGAAGTCATCAAAAGTGGCTCCATAGGTTCTGCTGCAAGACAACTGGGGCTGACGCAACCTGCCGTCAGCAAAATCATCAGCGACATCGAATCCTACTTTGGGGTGGAAGTGATGGTGCGTAAGAACACCGGCGTAAAACTCACTGCCGCCGGTCAGGTGCTGCTGTCCTACGCTGAGTCGATCACCCGCGAAATGAAAAACATGGTGAGCGAGATTAACAGCCTCAGTTTCAGTACCGTCATGGACGTCTCTTTTGGCTATCCGTCGCTGATTGGCTTCACCTTCCTGTCCGGGATGATCAAAAAATTCAAGGAAGTGTTCCCGAAAGCGCGCGTCTCAATGTATGAAGCGCAGCTCTCTTCATTCCTGCCCGCCATTCGCGATGGCCGGCTGGATTTCGCCATCGGCACGCTGAGCGACGGGATGCAGCTTCAGGATCTTCACGTTGAGCCACTGTTTGAATCCGAGTTTGTGCTGGTGGCGAGTAAATCACGAACGTGCACCGGCCCGACCAGACTGGCATCGCTCACGCACGAGCAGTGGGTGATGCCGCAAACCGATATGGGCTACTACAACGAACTCCTGACCACCCTGCAAGACAACCACATCAGCATTGAAAACATCGTCCAGACCGATTCCGTCGTCACCATCTATAACCTTGTCCTCAATGCCGATTACCTGACGGTGATCCCCCGTGACATGATTGCGCCATTCGGCTCGGACCAGTTTATTGTTCTGCCGGTGGAAGATGAATTACCCGTGGCGCGTTATGCCGCCGTGTGGTCAAAAAATTACAGTATTAAAAAATCGGCGTCAGTATTAGTTGAAGTGGCAAAACAATATTCGTCGATGAATATCGAAAAACGACGATAGAAATAATGATGATTTAAAACACCCGGAGCGACGCTTTTTAACGCTCTGATACCCTGACTTTGCCTGAAAACAATGAATTATTATAACGAGGATATTATGCACATTACTTACGATCTCCCGGTGACCATTGAAGATATTCAGGACGCCAGAAAAAGACTGGCGGGAAAGATCTATAAAACAGGCATGCCTCGCTCCAACTATTTTAGTGAACGTTGCAAAGGTGAAATATTCCTGAAGTTTGAAAATATGCAGCGTACGGGTTCATTTAAAATTCGTGGCGCATTTAATAAATTAAGTTCACTGACCGATGCGGAAAAACGCAAAGGCGTGGTGGCCTGTTCTGCGGGCAACCATGCGCAAGGGGTTTCCCTCTCCTGCGCGATGCTGGGTATCGACGGTAAAGTGGTGATGCCAAAAGGTGCGCCAAAATCCAAAGTAGCGGCAACGTGCGACTACTCCGCAGAAGTCGTTCTGCATGGTGATAACTTCAACGACACTATCGCTAAAGTGAGCGAAATTGTCGAAATGGAAGGCCGTATTTTTATCCCACCTTACGATGATCCGAAAGTGATTGCTGGCCAGGGAACGATTGGTCTGGAAATTATGGAAGATCTCTATGATGTCGATAACGTGATTGTGCCAATTGGTGGTGGCGGTTTAATTGCTGGTATTGCGGTGGCAATTAAATCTATTAACCCGACCATTCGTGTTATTGGCGTACAGTCTGAAAACGTTCACGGCATGGCGGCTTCTTTCCACTCCGGAGAAATAACCACGCACCGAACTACCGGCACCCTGGCGGATGGTTGTGATGTCTCCCGCCCGGGTAATTTAACTTACGAAATCGTTCGTGAATTAGTCGATGACATCGTGCTGGTCAGCGAAGACGAAATCAGAAACAGTATGATTGCCTTAATTCAGCGCAATAAAGTCGTCACCGAAGGCGCAGGCGCTCTGGCATGTGCTGCATTATTAAGCGGTAAATTAGACCAATATATTCAAAACAGAAAAACCGTCAGTATTATTTCCGGCGGCAATATCGATCTTTCTCGCGTCTCTCAAATCACCGGTTTCGTTGACGCTTAATTAATTCGTTGAGGATAGGATATGAGTACTTCAGATAGCATTGTATCCAGCCAGACAAAACAATCGTCCTGGCGTAAATCAGATACCACATGGACGTTAGGCTTGTTTGGTACGGCAATCGGCGCCGGGGTGCTGTTCTTCCCTATCCGCGCAGGTTTTGGCGGACTGATCCCGATTCTTCTGATGTTGGTATTGGCATACCCCATCGCGTTTTATTGCCACCGGGCGCTGGCGCGTCTGTGTCTTTCTGGCTCTAACCCTTCCGGCAACATTACGGAAACGGTGGAAGAGCATTTTGGTAAAACTGGCGGCGTGGTTATCACGTTCCTGTACTTCTTCGCGATTTGCCCACTGCTGTGGATTTATGGCGTTACTATTACCAATACCTTTATGACGTTCTGGGAAAACCAGCTCGGCTTTGCACCGCTGAATCGCGGCTTTGTGGCGCTGTTCCTGTTGCTGCTGATGGCTTTCGTCATCTGGTTTGGTAAGGATCTGATGGTTAAAGTGATGAGCTACCTGGTATGGCCGTTTATCGCCAGCCTGGTGCTGATTTCTTTGTCGCTGATCCCTTACTGGAACTCTGCAGTTATCGACCAGGTTGACCTCGGTTCGCTGTCGTTAACCGGTCATGACGGTATCCTGATCACTGTCTGGCTGGGGATTTCCATCATGGTTTTCTCCTTTAACTTCTCGCCAATCGTCTCTTCTTTCGTGGTTTCTAAGCGTGAAGAGTATGAGAAAGACTTCGGTCGCGACTTCACCGAACGTAAATGTTCCCAAATCATTTCTCGTGCCAGCATGCTGATGGTTGCAGTGGTGATGTTCTTTGCCTTTAGCTGCCTGTTTACTCTGTCTCCGGCCAACATGGCGGAAGCCAAAGCGCAGAATATTCCAGTGCTTTCTTATCTGGCTAACCACTTTGCGTCCATGACCGGTACCAAAACAACGTTCGCGATTACACTGGAATATGCGGCTTCCATCATCGCACTCGTGGCTATCTTCAAATCTTTCTTCGGTCACTATCTGGGAACGCTGGAAGGTCTGAATGGCCTGGTCCTGAAGTTTGGTTATAAAGGCGACAAAACTAAAGTGTCGCTGGGTAAACTGAACACTATCAGCATGATCTTCATCATGGGCTCCACCTGGGTTGTTGCCTACGCCAACCCGAACATCCTTGACCTGATTGAAGCCATGGGCGCACCGATTATCGCATCCCTGCTGTGCCTGTTGCCGATGTATGCCATCCGTAAAGCGCCGTCTCTGGCGAAATACCGTGGTCGTCTGGATAACGTGTTTGTTACCGTGATTGGTCTGCTGACCATCCTGAACATCGTATACAAACTGTTTTAAACCAAAGCTCAGGAAGAGCGGAGCCATACCATGATTGAGTTTCCGGTAGTACTGGTCATTAACTGCGGATCGTCCTCTGTTAAGTTCTCGGTGCTGGACGCCGCAGGCTGCGATGCCCTGATGACGGGCATTGCGGACGGCATCAACACAGAAAAAGCCTTTATTTCCGTGAATGGGGGTGAGCCGGTCAGACTGGCTCACCAGGACTACGAAGGGGCGCTGGCCGCCATCGCCCTGGAGCTGGAGAAACGCAACCTGATGGGCAGCGTGGCCTTGATTGGTCATCGCATTGCCCACGGCGGCGACCTCTTCAGCGAGTCGACCCTGATCACGGAAGAGGTGATGGCGCAGATCCGCCAGGTCTCCCCGCTGGCGCCGCTGCATAACTACGCCAACCTGAGCGGCGTGGAAGCCGCCGGGCGCCTGTTCCCCGGCGTGCAGCAGGTGGCGGTATTTGATACCAGCTTCCACCAGACCATGGCGCCGCAGGCGTATTTGTACGGCTTGCCGTACCGCTATTTTGAAGAGCTGGGCGTGCGCCGCTACGGTTTCCACGGCACCTCTCACCGCTACGTGTCGGCGCAGGCGCACGCGCTGCTCGGGCTCTCTCCCGATGACAGCGGCCTGGTGATTGCCCATCTCGGCAACGGGGCGTCCATCTGCGCGGTGCGTAACGGCGTAAGCGTGGACACGTCCATGGGGATGACGCCGCTTGAAGGACTGGTGATGGGCACGCGCTGCGGCGACGTGGATTTTGGCGCGATGGCGTGGATTGCCCGGCAGACCGGCCAGTCGTTCGAGGATCTGGAGCGCGTGGTCAACAAAGAGTCCGGGCTGCTGGGGATCTCTGGCATCTCCTCCGATTTGCGCGCGCTGGAGAAAGCCTGGCATGACGGCAACGAGCGGGCGCGGCTGGCAATAAAGACCTTCGTCCACCGGATTGCGCGACATATCGCCGGTCATGCCGCGTCCCTGCACCGTCTGGATGGCGTGGTGTTTACCGGCGGGATCGGTGAGAACTCCGTGCTTATCCGCGCGCTGGTGGTGGACCACCTGAAGGTGTTTGGCATCATCCTCGACGAGTCCAAAAATGCCCTGCCGGGCAGCGCGGGCGAGCGCGTGATCTCCACCGAGTCGTCCCGCGCGGCCTGCGCGGTGATCCCTACCAATGAAGAAAAAATGATCGCACTGGACGCCCTCCGTCTTGGGAAGGTTACTCCGGCTGCGGCTTACGCCTGATAAAGCGAGAATCTGATGAAAGTAACAATCGATACGGGCGTCGCGCCTTACAGCGACGCATGGGCCGGCTTTCGCGGTGAAGAATGGAAAAACGCCATTAACGTGCGCGATTTTATTCAGCATAACTACACCCCTTATGAAGGCGATGAAGCTTTCCTCGCACAGGCGACGCCAGCAACGACGGCGCTGTGGCAGAAGGTGATGGTCGGCATTCGTCAGGAGAATGCTACTCACGCTCCGGTGGATTTTGACACCAACATCGCCACTACTATTACCGCGCACGGGCCGGGCTATATTGATCAGGAGCTGGAGACGATCGTTGGCCTGCAAACCGACAAGCCGCTCAAGCGCGCCCTGCATCCGTACGGCGGGATCAACATGATCCGCAGCTCGTTCGAAGCCTACGGTCGCGAGATGGATCCGCAGTTTGAATATCTGTTTACCGATCTGCGTAAAACCCATAACCAGGGCGTATTTGATGTTTACTCACCGGATATGCTGCGCTGCCGTAAATCTGGCGTGCTGACCGGTTTACCAGATGGCTATGGCCGTGGGCGCATTATCGGTGACTATCGCCGCGTAGCGCTGTATGGCATCAGTTATCTGGTACGTGAACGCGAACTGCAATTTGCCGATCTCCAGTCTCGTCTGGAAAAAGGCGAGGATCTGGAAGCCACCATCCGTCTGCGTGAGGAGCTGGCAGAGCATCGTCATGCGCTGTTGCAGATTCAGGAAATGGCGGCGAAATATGGCTTTGATATCTCTCGCCCGGCGCAGAATGCGCAGGAAGCGGTGCAGTGGCTCTACTTCGCTTATCTGGCGGCAGTGAAATCGCAAAATGGCGGCGCGATGTCGCTGGGCCGCACGGCATCGTTCCTCGATATCTACATTGAGCGCGACTTTAAAGCTGGCGTACTCAATGAGCAGCAGGCACAGGAACTGATCGATCACTTCATCATGAAGATCCGTATGGTACGCTTCCTGCGTACACCGGAATTTGATTCGCTGTTCTCCGGCGACCCAATCTGGGCGACGGAAGTGATCGGCGGGATGGGGCTGGACGGTCGTACGCTGGTGACCAAAAACTCCTTCCGCTATTTGCACACCCTGCACACTATGGGGCCGGCACCGGAACCTAACCTGACCATTCTTTGGTCGGAAGAATTACCGATTGCCTTCAAAAAATATGCCGCGCAGGTGTCGATCGTCACCTCTTCCTTGCAGTATGAAAATGACGATCTGATGCGTACTGACTTCAACAGCGACGATTACGCGATTGCCTGCTGCGTCAGCCCAATGGTGATTGGTAAGCAAATGCAGTTCTTTGGTGCACGCGCTAACCTGGCGAAAACGCTGCTCTACGCAATTAACGGCGGGGTGGACGAGAAGCTGAAGATTCAGGTCGGGCCGAAAACAGCACCGCTGATGGACGACGTGCTGGATTACGACAAAGTGATGGACAGCCTCGATCACTTCATGGACTG
The DNA here is from genome assembly GCA_042434945.1 of Enterobacter hormaechei. Lineage (GTDB taxonomy): Bacteria > Pseudomonadota > Gammaproteobacteria > Enterobacterales > Enterobacteriaceae > Escherichia > Escherichia hormaechei_A. Next base: position 3,599,628 of record CP170191.1, on the reverse strand, counting down.
GCTGGCGGTGCAGTACATCAGCGCGCTGAATATCATTCACTACATGCACGACAAGTACAGCTACGAAGCTTCGCTGATGGCGCTGCACGATCGTGATGTCTATCGCACTATGGCATGCGGCATCGCGGGCCTGTCGGTGGCGACGGACTCCCTGTCTGCCATCAAATATGCCCGCGTGAAACCAATCCGTGACGAAAACGGCCTGGCGGTGGACTTTGAAATCGACGGTGAATATCCGCAGTACGGCAACAACGACGAGCGCGTAGACAGCATTGCCTGCGACCTGGTTGAACGCTTTATGAAGAAAATTAAAGCGCTGCCAACCTATCGCAACGCCGTCCCTACCCAGTCGATTCTGACTATCACTTCTAACGTGGTGTACGGCCAGAAAACCGGTAATACGCCGGACGGTCGTCGCGCCGGAACACCGTTCGCGCCGGGCGCTAACCCGATGCATGGTCGTGACCGCAAAGGTGCCGTGGCCTCATTGACGTCGGTGGCGAAACTGCCGTTCACCTACGCCAAAGATGGGATCTCGTACACCTTCTCAATCGTTCCTGCGGCGCTGGGCAAAGAAGATCCAGTACGTAAAACCAACCTTGTCGGCCTGCTGGATGGGTATTTCCACCACGAAGCGGATGTCGAAGGCGGTCAACACCTCAACGTCAACGTAATGAATCGGGAAATGCTGCTGGATGCCATCGAGCACCCGGAAAAATATCCTAACCTGACAATCCGTGTCTCTGGCTACGCCGTGCGCTTCAACGCACTGACCCGTGAACAGCAACAGGATGTTATTTCACGTACCTTTACCCAGGCGATGTAATACAGGCTTCATCTTCAGCCTCCTCAAATGGGGAGGCTTTTAATTTTGTGAACGCCGTCAATTTTAGAAAACTTACTCTACTTTCTGCTATCCAGAAGTAATATTATTCTCTCGCTTTAGAAAAACCCTATAAAAGTTGTGACTTTTTTCTCCCGCGCTCCGGATATGATCTTCCCATATCAATAACTCACACCTGCACCCTCTGACTCGCAATCGCTGGCGATCGGAACCTTATAAAAACAACCAGTTACCCTACAAAATAAGCGAGTGCCCAATGAATATGGCAACAAACAGCAGTGTGATTGTGAGTGATTCCCCTGCGGCAAGGCGGGCGGGAATGAGTGAGAGCGAGTGGCGAGAAGCGATCAAATTCGACAGTACTGACACCGGCTGGGTGATTATGAGTATCGGGATGGCGATTGGCGCGGGGATTGTTTTTCTCCCGGTGCAGGTCGGTTTGATGGGATTGTGGGTATTTTTGCTCTCATCGGTGATTGGTTACCCGGCAATGTATCTGTTTCAGCGATTGTTTATTAATACGCTGGCAGAATCACCAGAATGTAAAGATTACCCGAGCGTCATTAGCGGTTATTTAGGTAAAAACTGGGGCATCCTGTTAGGTGCGCTCTATTTCGTAATGCTGGTGATTTGGATGTTCGTCTATTCCACCGCCATCACCAACGATAGTGCTTCCTACCTGCATACCTTCGGCGTGACGGAAGGGTTGCTGTCAGACAGTCCCTTTTATGGTCTGGTACTGATTTGCATTCTGGTGGCGATCTCCTCACGCGGCGAGAAATTGTTATTCAAAATTTCGACCGCATGGTGCTGACCAAGCTGCTGGTGGTCGCGGCGCTGGGCGTGTCGATGGTGGGAATGTGGCATCTGTATAACGTCGGTTCGCTACCGCCGCTGGGGCTGCTGGGAAAAACGCCATTATTACGCTGCCGGTTTACCCTGACGTCGATTCTGTTTATCCAGACGTTAAGTCCGATGGTGATCTCTTATCGCTCGCGGAAAAATCAATTGAAGTGGCGCGGCATAAAGCATTGCGGGCAATGAATATCGCGTTTGGCATTTTGGTTTGTCACCGTCTTTTTCTACGCCGTGTCGTTCACGCTGGCGATGGGACATGACGAAGCGGTAAAAGCCTATGAGCAGAATATTCCGCGCTGCAATCGCAGCACAGTTCATCAGCGGTGATGGTGCGGGCTGGGTCAAAATCGTCAGCGTGATCCTCAACATTTTTGCCGTGATGACCGCGTTCTTTGGCGTCTATCTCGGCTTTCGTGAGGCGACGCAGGGCATCGTGATGAACATCCTGCGCCGCAAAATGCCGGCGGAGAAAATCAATGAAAGCACCGTCCAGCGCGGGATTATGCTGTTCGCTATCCTGCTTGCCTGGAGCGCGATTGTGTTAAACGCGCCGGTGCTGAGCTTCACCTCCATCTGTAGCCCTATTTTCGGGATGGTGGGTTGCTTAATTCCGGCGTGGCTGGTCTACAAAGTGCCCGCACTTCATAAATATAAAGGCGTATCGCTGGTGATTATTGTGATTACCGGGCTGCTGCTTTGTGTTTCTCCTTTCCTCGCCTTCTCATGAGGTTAAATAAGGTCGTAACGATGTCTGAGCAAATTAATCCTTTATGGAACCATTTTATTCGCGCTGTGCAGGAAGAGGTAAAGCCTGCGCTGGGCTGTACCGAACCCGTCTCGCTGGCGCTGGCGTGCGCGATAGCTGCCGGACAGCTTGACGGTGAGGTGACGCGTATCAAGGCGTGGGTATCGCCGAACCTGATGAAAAACGGGCTTGGCGTAACGGTGCCCGGCACCGGTATGGTCGGTTTACCCATCGCGGCCGCGCTGGGGGCGACAGGCGGTAATGCACACGCCGGGCTGGAGGTGTTGAAAGACGCGTCGGCCGAGGCGCTAACGCGCGCCAAAGCACTGCTGAACGCAGGTCTGGTGCAGGTGAAATTGCAGGAGCCGTGCGAGGAGATCCTCTATTCACGCGCCTGCGTTTACGTCGGTGAATCCTCGGCGATGGTGACCATCGCTGGCGGGCACACTCGCGTGGTGGAGGTAGTTTGTCAGGGCGAAACGCGCTTCAGGCTTGACGATTGTCAGAGCCAGAACAACGACGATCCGCTGGCGGTACTCTCGACCACCACGCTGTCGCAGATCCTTGAGTTTGTAGAGCAGGTGCCGTTCGACGCGATCCGCTTTATCCTCGATGCGGGGCGGCTGAACGATGCGCTCTCCCGCGAAGGTTTGCGTGGCAACTGGGGGCTGCATATTGGCGCGACGCTCAATAAACAGCGCGCACGCGGCTGGATGGCGCAGGATCTGGGTTCAGACATTATTATCCGCACCAGCGCAGCCTCGGATGCCCGCATGGGAGGCGCGACGCTGCCGGCGATGAGCAACTCGGGTTCCGGGAATCAGGGCATCACCGCCACCATGCCGGTAGTGGTGGTGGCTGAGCACGTTCAGGCCGATGACGAACGGCTGGCGCGGGCGCTGATGCTCTCGCATCTGTCGGCTATCTATATCCACTACCAGCTTCCGCGCTTGTCCGCGTTATGCGCGGCGACAACGGCCGGAATGGGGGCAGCGGCGGGGATGGCGTGGCTGATGGGCGGATCTTACCAGACCATTGCCATGGCGATCGGCAGTATGATCGGCGACGTGAGCGGGATGATCTGCGATGGGGCCTCTAACAGCTGCGCAATGAAGGTCTCGACCAGCGTCACCAGTGCCTGGAAAGCCGTGATGATGGCGCTGGATGATACTGCCGTGACGGGTAACGAGGGGATTGTGGCGCACGACGTGGAACAGTCTATCTCTAACCTGTGCGCCCTGGCGTGCCGCTCAATGCAGGCGACGGACCGGCAGATCATTGAGATTATGGCGAGTAAGGTGTTGTGATTAAATCCAACCCGTTACCCCTCACCTTAACCCTCTCCCATAGAGAGAGGGAACCGATCGAGCGAGGGGGCGTGTTGATCTTAAACCGGCAAATCAATCAGCAGCGCGCGCAGCGGCGTATCGGCAACCAGGGTGATATTCGCTTCGTCACGAATAAACGCCCCGTCACCGCAGGTGAGCGCTTCTTTCTCTTCAGTATGCGTGACCGCATGCACCGTTCCGTGAATGGACTGCAAATAGGCACGCGGGCCATGAAGCTGGAAGCTCGCCTGTTCACCTTTTTTCAGTTCGATATGGTGCAGCCACACCTGCTGGCGCAACTGCAAGCTGCCTTTGCTGCCGTCTGGCGAGGCAATCAGCTGCTGTTTACCGCCCTTCAGATCGATTTTTTGCACCAGCGGATTTTCCCGCTCCGGACAGGCATCCAGCCACAACTGCATGCGGGTCAGCGTTTTATCTTTGCTGAGGTTATGCTCGCTGTAGCTAATACCTGGCTGCGTGGAAATTAACAGCGCCTCGCCAGCCTTTGCCTGGACATGATTGCCCTCGCTATCGCGGTATTCTGCCTCGCCTTCCAGGATCAGGTTCAGGATATCGACTTTAGGGTACGTGCGCGGCTGGAAGGACGCGCCCGGGGCGAGCACTTCCTGATTCAATACGCGCAGTGAAGCGTAACCGAGGAGTTTAGGGTCAAAGTAGTGTCCAAAGGAAAAGGTGTAGCGGGCCTGCAACCAACCGAAATCGGCTTGTCCGCACTGTTTCGCTGTTCTTGTCGTAATCATAAACTTGACCTCTCTTTACACTAAATCAATGGTAAAGGTATGGACGCTGCATTGTTAGCCAGATATTCTGCCTGGTATGTTCAAATTTCCTGAATGAGAACGAGATGGCTAAAGAGAGAGCATTGACGCTTGAGGCGCTTCGCGTCATGGACGCGATTGACAGGCGCGGCAGTTTTGCCGCGGCGGCAGATGAACTGGGGCGCGTTCCGTCTGCCCTGAGCTATACCATGCAAAAGCTGGAAGAGGAGCTGGATGTTGTGCTCTTTGACCGTTCCGGTCATCGAACAAAATTCACCAACGTTGGGCGGATGCTGCTGGAGCGCGGCCGCGTATTGCTGGAAGCGGCGGATAAGCTGACGACGGATGCCGAAGCGCTGGCCCGCGGCTGGGAAACCCATCTGACGCTGGTGACCGAAGCGCTGGTGCCCACCGAGGCGCTGTTCCCGCTGGTGGACAGACTGGCCGCGAAAGCCAATACCCAGCTGTCGATCATCACTGAGGTGCTGGCCGGGGCGTGGGAGCGTCTTGAGACGGGCAGGGCGGATATCGTGATTGCGCCGGACATGCATTTCCGCTCATCGTCAGAAATCAATTCGCGCAAACTGTACAGCGTGATGAACGTCTACGTCGCCGCCCCGGATCACCCGATCCATCAGGAGCCGGAGCCGCTCTCTGAGGTCACGCGCGTGAAATACCGCGGTGTGGCGGTCGCGGATACCGCCCGAGAGCGCCCGGTGTTAACGGTACAGTTGCTGGATAAACAGCCGCGACTTACGGTAACGTCGCTGGAAGATAAGCGACAGGCACTCCTGGCGGGGCTGGGCGTGGCGACTATGCCGTATCCGTTTGTCGAAAAGGACATTGCAGAAGGGCGGCTGCGCGTCGTCAGCCCGGAATACACCAGCGAAGTGGATATCATTATGGCGTGGCGTCGCGACAGCATGGGCGAAGCCAAATCGTGGTGTTTGCGTGAAATTCCCAAGCTCTTTGCCCACCACAACAAATAAGCGTAGGCCCGGTAAGCGTATGCGCCACCGGGCAGAATTTACGCGCTTGCCTTAGGATCCGGACCAAAGCGGTTTTCGCCCGGCGTTCCGCTCTGACAGTTGAAAATCAAAATCACGATCCAGCCGATAAGCGGGATCAACAGCAACAGCAGCCACCACGCCGAACGATCGGTGTCGTGAAGACGACGAAACAGTACGGCCCATGATGGCAGCAGAACTAACACACCATAAATGGTGGTGAGAATGCCTTCACCCCCCTCGCGTTCCCAGCCGAGGATCTTGTCCACAATGCCCAGCACCATAATCAGGACGAAGTTCACCAGAACGAACATCCAGTACTCTTTACGGCGGGCACGGCCACCAAATCCAACGTAGTTGCGCAGTACTTTTAAATACCAGTCCATTTTTCCTTGCCTCTTAATCAGTCAATCACTTGTTTTCTAAGCGATCGAGGTAAGGATAGATGTATGCTGTGAATTAAAAAAGGGAATCAATTGATTCCCTAAATAATTATCCGAAACGCACGTCGCGCCCATGCGGTTCATCGAGATCCTGCCACGGACCAATTGAAATAATCCCCGTAGGGTTGATGGTCTTATGGCTGCGGAAGTAATGATTACGGATATGATCGAAATTGACTGTTTCGGCAATTCCCGGCATCTGGTAGATATCACGCAGGAAGCCATACAGATTAAGGTAATCGCTGATGCGGTACTTATCACACTTGAAGTGGGTCACATACACCGGATCAAAACGGACCAGCGTAGTCCACAGGCGAATATCGGCTTCGGTTAGCTGATTGCCGGTCAGGTAACGATGCTGGCCTAAAATCTGCTCCAGTCGCGCCAGCGATTCAAACACTTTCGCCACCGCCTCGTCGTAAGCTTCCTGGCTGGTGGCAAAACCAGCTTTATACACGCCGTTGTTAACGGTGTCATAAATCCAGCCGTTAAGTTCGTCAATTTTCGTTTGCAGGGCTGGTGGGTAGTAATCTCCAGCTTTCGCACCCAGCGCATCAAACGCGGTATTGAACATGCGAATGATTTCTGCTGATTCGTTGCTGACGATGGTATGGTTCTTTTTGTCCCACAGCACGGGAACAGTAACTCGTCCGCTGTAGTGTGGATCGGCGTGGAGATAAAGCTGATACAGAAATTCATGTTGATAGAGCGTATCTCCGGTTGCTCCCGGAAAACTGTCATCAAAGGTCCAGCCGTTTTCCAGCATCAGCGGGTTCACTACGGAAACGGAAATAAACGGTTCCAGTCCTTTGAGTTTGCGCATGATCAGCGTGCGGTGCGCCCACGGGCAGGCGAGTGAAACATAGAGATGATAACGATCTTTCTCTGCGATAAAACCGCCTGTGCCAGTGGGGCCAGGAGCGCCATCGGCAGTGAGCCAGTTACGAAATGCGGAAGCTGAACGTTGAAATTTACCGCCGGTAGATTTGGTATCGTACCAGGTGTCATGCCAGACGCCGTCAATCAGTTGACCCATTTTTCTCTCCTCCAATAGCAAAAACGAGGAGCTTCCTCCTCGTTTTTTATCGTTAAGTATAGCGCGTGCTTACCACTTTTTATTCAGCAGGCGGTCGATGCTATACGCGCCCGGACCGGTAATTGCCAGCAGCAGGAATCCGCCAGAAATTGTCAGGTTTTTCATGAACATCAGCGAGTTGACGCCTTCAGCAAAGTTGCTGTGAAATAAAAATGCCGTCAGCAGCGTAAAGCCCGCAGTAAACAGGGCTGTGGTGCGAGTCAGGAAACCGAACAGGATTGCCAGACCACCACCAAACTCAAGCAGAATCACCAGCGGCAGCATAAAACCCGGGACGCCCATTGCTTCCATATATTGTTGGGTACCCGCATAGCCAGTAATTTTTCCCCAGCCAGCGGTAATAAACAGAATCGGCATTAAAATGCGCGCTACCAGTACACCAACATCTTCTAATTTTTTCATCATACTCTCCAGGAAACCACATCAGCGGCTAAACGTTATTTGCTTGCAAATTCGGGTAGATACCGCGTCTTTGCTGTCGATGGAGAGGAGTGTAAACGGGGCGGATGGCAAATGTTAGCAAGGAAAACTGTTAATCTTCTTCAAAGATATTGAGTAAGGGAGGGGGTTTTGCCGGGTAGCGGCTACGCCTTACCCGGCCTACACGCAATCGTAGGCCGGGTAAGCGCAGCGTCACCCGGCAAGAAGGCTAGCGCAACTGCTGTTGTCGCAGCGTGGTTTTCACCAGCCGCCAGGCGCTCCAGGCGCCAAAGCCGCGGCGTGCCCAGCGGATCAGCATGTTAGGATGCCGAACCGACCAGATCGCCATCACGCTGCTGCCGACCAGCGCCCATGAGCGCAGGCTCAGGACCGTGTTCCAGCCGCGGTCAAACCGATGCGTGGCTTCAACCCAGTCTCGACGGCTGGCAGACAAATCCAGCCGCTGCTGCTGGATTTGGCTCAACAGATACGCTTTCCGCTTTTGACGTTCGGCTTTGTCGCTCACGACTTATCATCCTCCAGCAGGGCGCGGTCGTTGGCCAGCTCCTGGCGCGTATGGCGCAGGAAGGTCGACGTGCGCGCTTTATGCAGGGTCCAGATACCGCCTATCAGCGCCGCCACCAGCAGAACCACGGTAGTCGCAATCATCGCGTTCAGACGATACTGTGGATCGATAGCCCAGATGATTAACACCATCAGGCTCATCAGACCAAATGCGGCAAAGAGCATCGTAAGCCCAAGCATGAGCAGCATCTGGAAGAGGTTGGCTTTCTCCTCTTCCAGCTCCACTACCGCAAGCCGGACGCGCGTTTCGGCAATCCCGACCAGCGTCGTAAGAATACGCTGGCCGATGCCGAGGACGTTTTTAGCAGGCCCTTGTGCGTGACGTGGATCTTCCATAATCAACGACGCGTCAGCAGGACACCCAGCACCACACCCACTGCGGCGCCAATACCTACACCCGTCCATGGATTATCACGTACATATTCGTCTGCGCGCGCTGCCGCTTCGCGGGTTTGTTTCGCCAGCGCATCACCGGTTTCGCCCAGACGGTAACGGCTCTCTTTCAGTGCCTGCTCCGCTTTGCTGCGCAGTTTACTTACTTCTTCTTTCGATTTATCCGCAGAAGAGTTCAGCACCTCTTCCAGGGTGTCCGCCAGGGATTTCAGTTCAGCGCGCAGATTTTCTGAAGTTGTATCTTTTGACATGATTCTCTCCTGTTGAGATTTCCGTTAACTCAATAATCGCGAGCTTCCAGCGCTTTCAGTTCGTCCTGCGCCTCTTGCAACTTCCTCTCGCGCTTGGCAATTTTTTCCGCATCACCTTTCTCTTTCGCTTCCTGTAGGTCTTGACGGCGCTCGGCTATCTCGTCCTTCTGTTCAGCGATTTTTTCCTGATGATCGGCACGCAGCTTGCTGTCCGTACAGTTGTCTTTCACTTCGCTCAACGCTTTTTTCAGCCCGTCGATCCGGTGCTGATTGTTATGCTTTTCGGCATAACTGATTTCGCGTTGGATATCCTGTTCTTTCTCCTGACAAAGAGACATAGCGAAGGAAGCTGTGCTTAAAGAAAAAAGGGCCAGAGCCAGAGTGATGCGGTATTTCATTATAGAAACCTTCCATTGTGTTACGGCGTAAGCCGTGTTCCAGAACTATGCGGAGAACATCTGAGGGGTGCTCCGCGTACTTAAGCATAGTAAGTAAACGGGAGTTTCACCAAAGTAGGTGAAAATATTCGGAATCTTAGTCGTTAACCAAATCGATGCGACGTGTCGCGTAACCGTGACATCCAGGAGGCTACGTGGCTGTCATCATCCTGTTGCGCAATGATGTAACCCTGCGGCAGCGTGCGGTCCAGCACGGCTTTCGCCGCGGCGCTTTGCGCACTGGAGTCAAATTTTATCAGCAGCACATCGTCTTGCGGCGTGATGCTCTTAAAGCGGATCCCGTTTGCGTCCAGATGATGCCAGATGGAAAAACCATCCGGCACGCTGGTTCCCTGGCTCACAGGACGGATAGCCAGCGTCGACTCCTGATGCTGTAGCGCAGACCACAGCAGGATAAGAGCGCTGAACATCATCAGCGCGACGATAGCGTAAGAGAAGCGGCGCAGCGCGAGCGGGGAGATAACCATCGTTAACCCCTGGCTCCGTATTTCTTCTTCCACAGTACGACCAGAGAACCTGCCAGGCCAAACACCAGCAGCACCACCGGGAGCAGCATCAGGCAGACATCAGCTGGTCCTCGTACTTTAAAAATACCGTGTTTTGCCGAGCATGTAACCCAGAGTTGTCAGGATCAATACCCACAGCAGACCGCTCATCCAGTTGAAAAACTGAAAGCGCGCGTTATTCAGCCCTGATAACCCGGCAATCGTCGGCAGCAGTGTTCTGACAAACGCAATAAAGCGACCAATTAACAGCGCCGATAAACCGTGTTTATGAAAAAGATGGTGTGCGCGTTGATGAGTAATGCGCGGGTAAATGAGATAGCCAGTTTTGTACGGTGCGGTATTGCCCAGCCATCGCCCCTGAATATAGCTGACCCAGCAGCCGAGGCTGGCGGCAACGGTCAGCAGCAGAATCGTTTGCGGATAGCCCATCGCGCCTTTCGCAATCAACACGCCGACCAATACCAGTAAACTGTCGCCCGTAAAAAGGCCGCCGGAAGCAAGCGTTTCAAGGAACAAAATTACAAACAAGACAAAATACAACATGGCCAATCATCGATGGATTGGCCAGGGTTTCAAAATCCTGCGCCCACAGGGCTTGCAGCAATTGGGTCAAAAGTTCCATTCATTATTCCTGGTGAATCGGTTAACGCCACGCTGGTTTTAAAAGATGCACTACCGCAATGTTTATTGCTGTTTTGGTATGTTCTGGCGGGTTTGATACATCAACACAGCCTGAACTATTCCCTGTTAAATCGTGAGATAAGAAAGCATTCAAAAACATAAATTCAAATTGAATCTAATTGTAACAAAGGTCAACGTTGTTCGTTATCAAAATTACATGTCCGTGGAGTCTGATTTTGCTGAATGCAGGGAGGGTGGCGAGGATTTACACAGGCTGACACTTTATACTTTTCGCTTACCGACGAGACAAACAGGCGCATTGCAGCGCCTGTCGGACAGGAATTTCATTTACTGCCGCTGGTGGCTGTATCGAGATGCACCACCGGGTTTTCGGCGAATAGATAGCGGTCGGCATTGAACTCGAAGTCGTCGCTGGTTTCGTTAAATAACATGATCTTGGTGTTTTCCAGATGCTGCCACATTGCCAGCTTAGCAGCATGAGGATCTTTGCGAATCAGCGCCTTGAGGATTTGATCGTGGTCATCACACCAGTTATCGACGGTACGGGAATCAATGTGTTCGTGCAGTTTTTTCCAGTACGGGTTATGACTACGCTGGGTCCACATTTTTTCCACGATAGCCGCCAGGGCGGAGTTCTGCGTCGCCAGAGCGACCTGAATGTGGAACTGCAAATCCCACTCGGAATCACGGAAGCATTGTTCGCCGCGCGCCTGTTCCTGAATGGCCATCAGTTTCATGATGTCCTGTTTCGTTACCTGAGTTGCCGCGAATTCGGCAATATTACTTTCGATGAGCTGGCGAGCCTGAAGCAACTCAAACGGACCGTAATTGGCGAATTCCATATTATTGTCAGCCGCCTGCTGATGGCGCGGCTGGTTGGAAACCACATGAATACCTGAACCTTTACGCACTTCGACATAGCCTTCAACTTCCAGCATGATGATGGCTTCACGAACTACCGTACGGCTGACGTTCTTTTCATCGGCAATAAAGCGTTCTGCAGGCAGTTTATCACCCACCAGATAGACGCCCTGTTCGATGCGCTCTTTCAGGTCAGCGGCAAGTTGTTGATACAAACGGCGTGGTTCAGTGATTTCCATATGCGCTCCAGGCATGATACGGCAGACTATATTTGTTATACCACTTTTGCGAGTTTAGCTCTACTCGCAGTGATGAAAAAGCCGCCTGAGAAGGCGGCTTTGAAGGGAAACTAAAACTTACACGAAACGTTAATGTTGCGGTGCGGGATCGTTATGTGTTTCCTGCGCCACCTCAATCGCCGGTTTGTTCTGCAACACGGTCCAGATAACCAGCGCACCTAACAGGTCGAACACTGCCAGAACTGCGAACAGCGGGCTGAAGCCGATGGTGTCAGCCAGTGCACCGACAACCAGCGCAAACAGCGTACTTGCCAGCCATGCGGACATCCCGGTTAAACCGTTTGCCGTTGCCACTTCGTTACGACCAAACACATCGGAAGAGAGCGTAATCAGCGCGCCAGACAGTGCCTGGTGGGCAAAACCACCGATACACAGCAGCATAATTGCGACATACGGGTTGGTGAACAGGCCGATCATACCCGGGCCAATCATTAGCACTGCACCCAGCGTTACGACCATCTTACGGGAAACGATCAGGTTCACACCAAACCAACGCTGGAACAGCGGCGGCAGGTAACCACCGAGGATACAACCGAGGTCAGCAAACAGCATCGGCATCCAGGCGAACATCGCGATCTCTTTCAGGTTAAAGCCGTAAACTTTAAACATGAACAGCGGGATCCACGCGTTAAAAGTACCCCAGGCCGGTTCTGCCAGGAAACGCGGCAGCGCGATACCCCAGAACTGACGGTTACGCAGGATCTGACCAACGGACATTTTCTTCGCCGTGCTCACCTGGTGCTGGGCTTCCTGACCATTAATAATATAGTCGCGTTCTTCATCGGTCAGATGCTTCTGGTCGCGCGGATGTTTATAGAAAATCAGCCATGCCATCGCCCAGATAAAGCTCAATGCACCGGAGATGATAAATGCCATCTGCCAGCTGTGCATTACGATTGCCCATACCACCAGCGGCGGCGCAATCATCGCACCAATCGAAGAACCTACGTTAAAGTAGCCTACTGCGATGGAACGCTCTTTCGCCGGGAACCATTCGGAGCTGGCTTTCAGACCCGCCGGGATCATCGCTGCTTCCGCGGCACCGACCGCACCACGAGCAACAGCCAGGCCACCCCAGCTACCTGCCAGCGCGGTTGCACCACAGAACACGGCCCACAGCACAGCAAACATTGCATAACCGATTTTCGTACCCAGCACATCCAGTACATAACCTGCTACCGGTTGCATGACCGTATAAGCAGCAGAATAGGCTGCGATGATATAGGAATACTGTTGGGTGGAGATGTTTAACTCTTCCATCAGAGTTGGCGCAGCTGCCGCCACAGTGTTACGCGTCAGGTAACCAAGCACGGTGCCGAGCGTCACCAGTGCGATCATATACCAACGTAACCCTTTAATTTTACGCATGTAAAACCTCATCGTTTTGTTATATCCGCAGGAAGCGCGGCCATCATCCCGCCAGAGGCTGAAGATGTTAGTTACGACCGGGTAACCGAAAAAAAACCGGCACGCCCCGAACGTTGCCATGAAAGTTTCGTGCTAATTCGGCTTCCGTACCGGTTAACCCGATTCATCTAACAAATGAATGAATCGGCAATTTGCATTCCGTCGACTTATGATTTGCGACGGCAGAAAGATAACTTGTCATACAACTTTAAAAGGTGAGAGCCATCACAAATGTGGGAATATTTGTAGGGACATTACCTGACGACAGCAAGGCCAGTACTGGCGCGGCCTGCAGCGAGATTTACCACTTTGAGAGTAATTTTTTTAACTACGTTTATTGATCTAACTCACGAAAATATCTTCGGACTCTGGAAATTGGTGTGATAACTTTGTCAGCATCGCACCATAAGCAAGCTAGCTCACTCGTTGAGAGGAAGACGAAAATGACTCCGTTTATGACTGAAGATTTCCTGTTAGATACCGAATTTGCCCGCCGTCTGTATCACGACTACGCAAAAGACCAGCCGATTTTCGATTACCATTGCCATTTGCCGCCGCAGCAGATTGCGGAAGACTATCGTTTTAAAAACCTATATGACATCTGGCTGAAAGGCGATCACTACAAATGGCGCGCTATGCGTACCAACGGTGTGGCCGAGCGTCTGTGTACCGGTGATGCGTCTGACCGTGAAAAATTTGACGCCTGGGCGGCGACTGTTCCGCACACTATCGGCAACCCGTTATACCACTGGACGCACCTCGAACTGCGTCGTCCGTTTGGTATCACTGGCAAATTGCTTTCTCCGTCAACTGCCGATGAAATCTGGAACGAATGTAACGAACTGCTGGCGCAGGATAACTTCTCCGCGCGCGGCATCATGCAGCAGATGAACGTGAAAATGGTCGGCACCACCGATGACCCGATCGATTCTCTGGAGCATCACGCAGAGATCGCCAAAGACGGCTCTTTCACCATCAAAGTGCTGCCGAGCTGGCGTCCGGACAAAGCCTTCAACATCGAACAGGCGACCTTTAACGACTACATGGCGAAGCTGGGCGAAGTTTCCGATACCGACATTCGCCGCTTTGCTGACCTGCAAACTGCCTTGACCAAACGTCTGGATCACTTCGCCGCTCACGGCTGTAAAGTGTCTGACCATGCGCTGGACGTGGTGATGTTTGCTGAAGCGAACGAAGCGGAACTGGACAGCATTCTGGCGCGCCGTCTGGCTGGCGAAACCCTGAGCGAGCACGAAGTGGCACAGTTCAAAACTGCGGTACTGGTGTTCCTTGGTGCCGAATATGCACGTCGCGGCTGGGTACAGCAGTACCACATTGGCGCGCTGCGTAATAACAACCTGCGTCAGTTCAAACTGCTGGGGCCGGATGTAGGCTTTGACTCCATCAACGACCGTCCGATGGCAGAAGAGTTGTCTAAGCTGCTGAGCAAGCAGAACGAAGAAAACCTGCTGCCGAAAACCATTCTGTACTGCCTGAACCCGCGCGATAACGAAGTGCTGGGCACCATGATCGGTAACTTCCAGGGCGAAGGTATGCCGGGCAAAATGCAGTTCGGTTCCGGCTGGTGGTTTAACGATCAGAAAGACGGTATGGAACGTCAGATGACCCAACTGGCGCAGCTCGGTTTGCTGAGCCGCTTTGTCGGTATGCTGACTGACAGCCGTAGCTTCCTGTCATACACCCGTCACGAATACTTCCGCCGCATTCTGTGCCAGATGATCGGTCGCTGGGTGGAAGCGGGCGAAGCACCGGCGGACATCAACCTGCTGGGCGAGATGGTGAAAAATATTTGCTTTAACAATGCGCGTGACTACTTCGCCATTGAACTGAACTAAGGTCTGGGGTTGATATGCAATACATCAAGATCCATGCGCTGGATAACGTCGCGGTCGCTTTAGCGGATTTGGCTGAAGGCACAGAAGTCAGTGTCGATAACCAAACTGTTAGGCTGCGCCAGGATGTTGCTCGTGGACATAAATTTGCGTTAACGAATATCGCAAAAGGGGCCAACGTCATCAAATATGGCCTGCCGATTGGTTATGCATTGGCGGATATTGCGGCGGGGGAACACGTTCACGCCCACAATACGCGCACGAATCTGAGCGATCTGGATCAGTATCGCTATCAACCTGATTTTCAGGATCTGCCTGCGCAAGCGGCAGATCGTGAAGTGCAGATCTATCGTCGCGCTAACGGCGATGTCGGAGTGCGTAATGAGCTGTGGATCCTGCCAACCGTGGGCTGTGTCAACGGCATCGCGCGGCAGATCCAAAATCGTTTCCTGAAAGAGACCAACAACGCCGAAGGTACTGACGGCGTGTTCCTCTTCAGCCACACCTACGGCTGCTCACAGCTGGGCGACGATCACATCAATACCCGCACCATGCTGCAAAACATGGTGCGCCACCCGAACGCGGGCGCAGTGCTGGTGATTGGTCTGGGCTGTGAAAACAACCAGGTTGCCGCATTCCGTGAAACGCTTGGCGATATCGATCCTGAACGCGTTCATTTCATGATCTGCCAACAGCAGGATGATGAGATCGAAGCCGGAATCGAGCATTTGCATCAGCTGTATAACGTGATGCGCAATGATAAACGCGAGCCAGGCAAACTCAGCGAACTGAAGTTTGGTCTGGAGTGCGGTGGTTCTGACGGTCTTTCTGGTATTACTGCTAACCCGATGCTGGGGCGTTTCTCTGACTACGTGATTGCTAACGGCGGTACTACCGTACTGACCGAAGTGCCGGAGATGTTTGGCGCAGAGCAGTTGCTGATGGACCATTGCCGCGACGAAGCAACGTTTGAAAAACTGGTCACCATGGTCAACGACTTCAAACAGTACTTTATTGCCCATGATCAGCCGATCTATGAAAACCCATCGCCGGGGAACAAAGCGGGCGGTATCACCACGCTGGAAGACAAATCACTTGGCTGTACCCAGAAAGCGGGTTCCAGCGTCGTGGTTGACGTGCTGCGTTACGGCGAGCGTCTGAAAACGCCAGGGCTGAACTTGTTAAGTGCGCCGGGTAACGATGCCGTAGCGACCAGCGCCCTGGCGGGTGCGGGCTGCCATATGGTGCTGTTCAGTACTGGTCGTGGCACGCCATACGGCGGCTTTGTACCGACGGTGAAAATCGCTACCAACAGTGAACTGGCGGCGAAGAAAAAACACTGGATCGACTTTGACGCGGGTCAGCTGATCCACGGCAAAGCGATGCCGCAGTTGCTGGAAGAATTTATCGACACCATCGTTGAGTTTGCCAACGGTAAACAAACCTGCAACGAGCGTAACGACTTCCGCGAACTGGCGATCTTCAAAAGCGGCGTAACGCTATAAAGTCGAAATGAGTTGTTAATAAAAAACGGCGTTTCATAATGTGAAGCGCCGTTTGCTTTTCCATACCTGATAAGGATTTATCATGACCGCGTATTGGCTGGCCCAGGGCGTGGGTGTCATCGCCTTTCTGATTGGTATCACAACATTTTTCAATCGTGACGAACGTCGCTTCAAAAAGCAGCTTTCGGTCTATAGCGCCGTTATTGGCGTACATTTTTTTCTTCTGGGCACCTATCCCGCTGGTGCCAGTGCCATCCTTAATGCCATTCGTACATTGATTACCTTACGCACGCGCAGCTTATGGGTAATGGCGATTTTTATTGTGCTGACTGGCGGAATTGGTCTCGCGAAGTTCCATCATCCTGTCGAACTATTGCCGGTTATCGGCACGATTGTCAGTACCTGGGCGCTGTTCCGCTGTAAAGGGCTGACCATGCGCTGCGTAATGTGGTTTTCAACGTGTTGCTGGGTGATTCACAACTTCTGGGCGGGGTCGATAGGCGGCACGATGATTGAGGGTAGTTTTCTGCTTATGAATGGCCTGAATATCATGCGTTTCTGGCGGATGCAGAAAAGGGGAATTGATCCGTTTAAAGTAGAGAAAACCCCTCCCGCCATAGACGAAAGGGGTTAAGCAATTAATTACGCAGGGCGCTATTTGCCAGACGACCGTCTTCTGCCTGGCAAGCTGCCGCAGTGAACAGCACGTCAGTTGAAGAGTTCAGCGCGGTTTCGCAAGAGTCCTGCAATACGCCGATGATAAAGCCGACGGCAACCACCTGCATGGCGATATCGTTCGAAATACCGAACATATTACAGGCCAGTGGGATCAGCAGCAGAGACCCCCCTGCCACGCCGGATGCGCCACAGGCACACAGAGAAGCCACTACGCTCAACAGCAGCGCTGTGGGCAGATCGACCGGAATACCCAGCGTATTAACCGCAGCCAGCGTCAACACGGTAATGGTGATTGCTGCGCCCGCCATATTGATGGTGGCACCCAGCGGAATAGAAACGGAATAGGTATCGCGATCCAGATTCAGCTTTTCACACAGCGCCATATTCACCGGAATGTTAGCTGCAGAGCTGCGGGTGAAGAAGGCATACACGCCGCTTTCGCGCAGGCACAGCAGCACCAGCGGGAACGGGTTACGACGAATTTTCCACCACACCAGCAATGGGTTAACCACCAGCGCCACCAGTAACATACAGCCAACCAGCACGACCAGCAGTTGCGCGTAGCCCCACAGTGTGGAGAAACCGGTGGTTGCCAGGGTAGAAGAAACCAGCCCAAAAATACCGATCGGTGCGAAGCGAATGACCAGTTTCACCATAAAGGTGACGGCATTCGACATATCGTTGACCAGGTTTTTGGTGGTCTCGTTACCGTGACGCAGTGCGAAGCCGAGGCCAATTGCCCACACCAGAATCCCGATGTAGTTACCTTTCAGCAGCGCGTCGATGGGGTTGGAAACCATGCTCATTACCAGCCCGCGCATCACTTCGACAATGCCTGACGGCGGCGAAATATCACCCGCGCTACTGGATAAATGCAGGGTAGAAGGGAAGGCAAAGCTGAAGACTACTGCGGCCAGAGCAGCAGAGAAGGTGCCCAGTAGATAGAGGAACAAAATAGGGCGGATATTGGTTTTCTGCCCGTGCTGGTGGTTAGCAATAGATGCCATCACCAGCATCAACACCAGGATGGGGGCAACGGCTTTCAGTGCGCCGACGAACAAAGTACCTAACAGACCAACAGCTTCCGCCGCGGGTTTTGAGATCCATGCCAGAAGAATCCCCAGAACAAGGCCGACCAGGATTTGTTTTACCAGGCTGCCATGAGCCAGACGCCGGAATAGCCCCGGTGAACGTTGCGTAGTCATTTTTCGATCCTTTCATTGTGTTGTCGCACATCCCTGGTGCGTTCTGTCGACGCATCTTTCAGGATGTAACAAAGTGTTTGCAAGGTCGAGTATAAGGAAAGTTACAGCTTCGGGAAGCGAAAAATGCTGGATTTTAAAGAGAGGTCATGTTTTGCAGCTTAATTGTTACATTTATTTGACATAAAAATAAAGCCAACGTGCGGCTTCCAGACTGATGACAACATCAAAAAAGGACTCGGTCAGTCCCCTCGCCCCGTTTGGGGAGAGGGTTAGGGTGAGGGGAACAGGCCAGCATCGGTGCGAAAAATTACCCTCACCCCGACCCTCTCCCTGGAAGGGAGAGGGAGAAAACGGTGCTCATGTTAATGACAGGGTACACGGCTTAGGCAGATTAAAAATTATCCACCCCGCTGCTTATCATGCCGATAATTCACCCAGGCGTTGATAATAAACGTCATCACCAGAATGCCAAACACCACGCCCAGCGAGACGGCGATTGGAATATGGTAGAAGTCGACAATCAGCATCTTGATACCGATAAACACCAGAATCACCGCCAGGCCATATTTGAGCATCGAGAAACGCTCTGCTACGCCCGCCAGCAGGAAATACATCGCACGCAGGCCGAGGATCGCAAACAGGTTTGAGGTCAGCACAATGAACGGGTCAGTGGTCACGGCGAAGATAGCCGGAATGCTATCCACGGCGAAAATCACGTCGCTCAATTCCACCAGAATCAGTACCAGCATCAGCGGTGTGGCGTACAGCAATCCATTCTTACGCACAAAGAAATGCTCGTTGTCGATGGTGTCGGTCATGCGCAAATGACCGCGTAGCCAGCGCACCAGCGGCTTGTCGCCAATGCCTGATTCATCTTCATGGGCGAGCGCCATCTTCACGCCGGTAAACAGCAGGAAGGCACCGAAGATATACAGGATCCAGTCGAACTGCGAAATTAGCCAGCTGCCAGTGAAGATCATGATGGTACGCAGAACAATCGCCCCGAGCACGCCATACACCAGCACGCGGCGTTGTAATGCCGCCGGAACAGAGAAATAGCTGAACAACATCAGCCAGACAAAGACGTTATCGACCGCCAGCGATTTCTCAATCAGATAACCTGTGAGAAAGGCCAGTGCCTGTGGATCGGCAACGGCGCGACCTTCGGTTTGCACCAGATACCACCAGAAAGCGGCGTTAAACAGTAACGACAGCGTCACCCAGACCAGCGACCAGGCCGCAGCCTGTTTCATGGTCATGGCATGTGCCCCACGACGCCCCTGCAACAACAGGTCGATAGCCAGCATAATGGCGACAACAACAGCGAATCCGCCCCATAGCAACGGCGTGCCGACAGTATTCATAGAAGTTCCTTACACATAAAAAAACGGCCAACGTCGGAAGACGTCAGCCGCTGCTTTTTATGCATAGACCTCGCCTTCCGGCAAGGTCTCACTTACAACAAAAAAGGAATACGTCTGCGTATTCCTTTCGGGTTGCCCGGTGACCGGATGTGGTTTTTCACACATCGTAATGACGATCGACCGGCAATGAAGTTACTCCCCTTTGCAGGTAACAAAGTATGACAGACCATTCAGCCAGTCAATGGTCTGTTACATACCTTTTACACTGTTTTACTTTGGCAATTATAGTTTTACGCTATCTGCCGGAAAAATCACCCCAGTCTGGCGGCGGATCTCGGTCAGCAGTTTGGCGGTGATGCGACTGACCGCCAGCCCTGGATGATCCACCAGATGCTCATCCACCAGGGTAGCGAACAGCTCTGCTTCGTAGAGCATGGTATTAATATGCTGCGGCTGGGTGAGATCCTGCATCTGGCTGCCACGCGGCACGAAGCACACTTTCTGGCATTCAGACAGTTTTTCAATCACCAGCGATCCCGCTTCGCCCTGAATCTCGCTTGCCAGGACAGAATCACTGACCTTTGAGTGCTGCAAGGTGACGCTGAAATCACCGTAATCCATCACCACCACGCCGTGGGCGTCAACGCCGTTTGCCAGCAAACTCGCCGTTGCCTGCACGCTTTTCGGCTCACCAAATAACGCCACCGCCGACGCCAGGCAGTAAAAGCCGATATCCATAATTGAACCGTTAGAGAATGCCGGATTAAAGGTGTTGGGATTCTCACCGTCCAGGTAACGTTGATACCGCGAGGAATACTGGCAATAGTTGAAAAAGACTTTACGCAGTTTGCCGACTTTCGGCAGCGCCTGGCGCAACAAATGAAAGTTCGGCAGGCAGGCGGTTTTAAATGCCTCAAACAGCACCACCTGATTTTCGCGCGCACAGGCAATGGCGGCATCCACTTCCGCCAGATTCGACGCCAGTGGTTTCTCGCAAATCACATGAATTTTATGGCTAAGGAAAAGTTGTGTCTGGGAAAAGTGCAGGGCATTTGGGCTGGCAATATACACCGCGTCAATGGCATCGCTTTCTGCCATCGCTTCCAGCGAGGTAAACAGATGCTCGACAGAAAAATCATTGGCGAAGTGCTGGGCCTGCTCAAGGCTGCGGGAATAAACGGCGGTTAACTTGTATTTACCGCTCTCATGGGCGGCCTCGACGAACTGGCGAGTGATCCAGTTCGTACCAATCACAGCGAAACGTATCATAACGCGTGGATACTCCATAAAGGGATTCTGTCGTCAATGTAGCACGCCTTTTTCATCTTCGACGTGCGCAGATACGCATTATTCTTTCGCCGGACAGCCATGCTCACTAAACGGCCCAATCATGACCGATGGCCCGAGATATTTCGGCTGGCGATGGAGGATTTTTGCGTCAATCACCGCGCTGACGCGAGCGAGTTTCTCCCGCAGTTGAGTATAAAAACCGTGCTTCATATTGAGGTCTGGCGCGTTAAACCCGATAGCGTCGATACCGTACTGTTTTGCCAGCCAGATGGCGCGTTGGTTATGAAATTCTTGCGAGATAATGGTGATATGGTTTTCCCCAAACACCTTTTTGGCACGCACTACCGAATCCAGCGTTGAGAATCCGGCATAGTCGCAGAAGATCACTTTCGCCGGTACGCCTTTAGCGATCAAAGCCTGCTGCATACCTGATGCTTCATCGTAATTTTTACGTCCGTTATCGCCACTCACCAGTAGCCATTTCACTTTTCCGGCGTGGTACAACGCTGCTGCGGTATCAATACGTCGGGTAAAGTAGCGATTACCCGGCCTCGCCCCCAGCAATAAACCCACGTTACGCGCCGGAACTGCGTTGACATCGCTCCAGGTCAGCTGCTTGCTGGCGTTGACCATAACGCGATCGGCAATAAAAATGGTCGCTCCTGCTATAAGCAACAATAAACAGCCAATCTTAAGAGTCCGGCGAGAAAAACAAATACGGAGAAGAAGGCGGGGCTGCATGGTCGTTATCCTTAACGAAAGGGGGGAGGTCGATTTTAGGCGCTAAAGAAAGAAAAGATAACGCCTGACATCATTTTCAGATTTTGTCCTGCCCAAGCGACAACTGCGTTAGCCACAGCCGGGTGTCGAACTCAAGCTGGTGGTACTGCGGCTCCATATGGCAGCACAATTGATAGAACGCTTTGTTATGCTCTTTCTCCTTCAGGTGCGCCAACTCGTGCACCACGATCATGCGCAAAAACGGTTCCGGCGCGTTGCGAAACACGGTAGCGACGCGGATCTCCGCCTTTGCTTTCAGCTTGCCGCCCTGCACACGCGAAACAGCGGTATGTAACCCGAGCGCGTTTTTCAGCACATGGATCTTATTGTCATACATCACTTTATTGATCGGCGGGGCATTACGCAGAAACTGATTTTTCAGATCCTGAGTATATTGCCACAGCGCTTTATCGGTGGCGTAGTCGTGTGTTCCCGGATAACGTTTTGCCAGCACATCGCCCAGACGCTGTTCGTTAATCAGCGTTCGCACCTGGGAAAGTAGCTGCTCGGGATAACCCTGAAGATAAGTAAGATTGCTCATAACCGCCCACGAAAAAGAGAAAAAGGGTATACTCACGCACCCTTTTCAGGGGCAACGTCGAAATTTTATCATTCAGGAGGGCCGATGAGCCACTTAGACAACGGTTTCCGTTCACTGACACTACAACGTTTTCCGGCGACGGATGACGTTAACCCACTACAGGCGTGGGAAGCGGCGGATGAATATTTGCTGCAACAGTTGGACGACACAGAAATCCGCGGCCCGGTGTTGATCCTGAATGATGCCTTTGGTGCGTTAAGTTGTGCGCTGGCGGAACATAAGCCATACAGCATTGGCGACTCATACATCAGCGAACTGGCGACGCGCGAGAATTTACGCCTCAACGGGATTGATGAGTCGAGCGTGAAGTTTCTCGACAGCACCGCCGACTACCCGCAACAGCCGGGGGTGGTGCTGATCAAAGTGCCGAAAACACTGGCATTGCTGGAACAACAACTGCGTGCGCTGCGCAAAGTGGTCACGTCGGATACACGTATTATTGCCGGTGCCAAAGCCCGTGACATTCACACTTCCACGCTGGAACTGTTCGAAAAAGTGCTCGGCCCAACCACCACCACGCTGGCATGGAAAAAAGCGCGCCTGATTAATTGCACTTTCAATGAACCGCAGCTGGCCGATGCGCCGCAGACCGTTAGCTGGAAGCTGGAAGGTACTGACTGGACTATCCACAACCATGCGAATGTCTTCTCCCGCACCGGGCTTGATATCGGCGCGCGCTTCTTTATGCAACATCTGCCAGAGAATCTCGAAGGGGAGATTGTCGATCTCGGTTGCGGTAATGGCGTTATTGGTCTGACGCTGCTTGATAAAAACCCGCAGGCGAAAGTGGTGTTTGTCGATGAATCGCCGATGGCGGTTGCTTCCAGCCGTTTGAACGTTGAAACCAACATGCCAGAGGCGTTGGATCGCTGCGAGTTTATGATCAACAACGCGCTCTCCGGCGTGGAGCCTTTCCGCTTTAATGCTGTGCTCTGCAACCCGCCGTTTCACCAACAACATGCGCTGACCGATAACGTCGCCTGGGAGATGTTCCACCACGCCCGCCGCTGCCTGAAAATCAACGGCGAGCTGTATATCGTTGCCAACCGTCACCTGGATTACTTCCATAAACTGAAGAAGATTTTCGGCAACTGCACCACTATTGCGACGAATAATAAATTTGTGGTACTGAAAGCGGTGAAGCTGGGACGTCGTCGGTAAGATTGGGTATGTGCGGCCTGATGCCCGGTGGCGCTTCGCTTACCGGGCCTACAATGGCCTCGAACCCGTAGGCCGGGCAAGCGAAGCGCCGCCCGGCAATGCCCTAGATCGCCAGAGCTAACTTCGTCCCCTGGGCAATTGCCCGTCGTGCGTCCAGCTCCATAGCCACATCGCAGCCGCCAATTAAATGCACCGTTTTCCCGCTATCAATCAGCGGTTGCGCCAGCGCGCGGTTTGGCTCTTGCCCTGCGCAGATCACCACATTGTCCACTGCTAATACCTGCGTTTCGCCGTTGATCACCACATGCAGCCCGTCATCGTCAATCTTCTGATAACTTACGCCTGGGATCATTTTCACACCCCGCGAGAGCAGGGTGGTGCGATGGATCCAGCCGGTGGTTTTGCCTAACCCCTGTCCTGGTTTGCTGGCTTTGCGCTGGAGCATCACAATCTGCCGTGGGCTACGGGGGATCTGCATTCCCTGCGGGCTTAAGCCACCAGCCTGTTGTAGGCTACTGTCGATCCCCCATTCATTACAGAACCCGGCGATATTCTGGCTGGTGGATTCGCCCGGCTGACTTAAATACATCGCCGTATCAAAACCAATCCCGCCACAACCGATGATGGCAACTTTGTTGCCAACCGGCGCTTTGTCGCGCAGTACATCGAGATAACTCAATACCTTCGGATGATCGATCCCGTCGATGGGCGGAGTGCGCGGCACGATCCCACTGGCGAGGATCGTTTCATCGAAAGCCTGTAACTGATCCGCCGTCACGGTGTGATTGAGTTTTAGCGTCACGCCCGTCACTTCGATCATCCGGCGGTAATAGCGCAGCGTTTCGTAAAACTCCTCTTTGCCGGGGATCTGTTTGGCGATATTAAACTGCCCGCCAATCTCGCTATGAGCGTCAAACAATGTTACCTGATGCCCACGCGCCGCCGCGTTAATGGCAAACGCCAGCCCAGCAGGTCCCGCACCGACCACCGCCAGATTTTTTTTCTGCACGGCGGGAAGGATTGGCATTTTGGTTTCGTGGCAGGCGCGAGGATTCACCAGGCACGAGGTGACTTTGCCAACGAAGATTTGATCGAGACAGGCCTGATTGCAGCCAATACAAGTGTTGATCTCATCGGCTCGTCCCGATTGCGCTTTTGACAGCAGCTCCGCATCAGCAAGAAACGGTCGCGCCATCGATACCATATCGGCATCGCCGCGCGAGAGAATATCGTCGGCAACCTGCGGATCGTTAATCCGGTTGGTGGTTACCAGCGGTAGCGAGACGTGGCCTTTCAGTTTGCGCGTGACCCAGCTAAATGCGCCGCGCGGCACGGGCGTGGCGATGGTCGGAATCCGCGCTTCGTGCCAGCCTATTCCGGTGTTGATAATGGTTGCGCCCGCCGCTTCAATGGCCTGCGCCAGCTCTACCGTTTCGGCAAAAGTCCCACCGCCTTCGACCAGGTCGAGCATCGACAGTCGGTAGATAATAATGAAGTCACTGCCGACGCGTTCGCGCACCGTACGCACTACTTCTACGGCAAATCGCATCCGGTTACGGTAATCGCCGCCCCACTGGTCACTGCGCTGATTGGTGCGCAGCGTCAGAAATTCGTTGATCAAATACCCTTCGGAACCCATCACCTCTACACCGTCGTATCCTGCCTCCCGCGCCAGTTGCGCGCAGCGGGCGAAATTGTCGATCAGTTGCAGGATCTCTTCATGGCTTAACTCATGGGGCACGAAACGGTTGATGGGGGCCTGCAATGCGGACGGGGCGACCAGATGCGGTTGGTAGCTGTAGCGCCCGGTATGCAAAATTTGCAGGGCTATTTTGCCGCCTTCGCGGTGGACCGCGTCGGTCACAATGCGGTGATGCGGCAGCTGTGACGCATCGTTCAACACTGCGCCGCCCTCCATCGTCACGCCGGAAGGGGCAGGGGCTACGCCGCCGGTGACAATCAGCGCCACCCCGTGGCGCGCGCGCTCGGCATAGAAGGCTGCCAGACGTTCAGCCCCGTCCGGACGCTCCTCCAGCCCGGTGTGCATCGAGCCCATCAGCACGCGGTTTTTGAGGGTGGTGAACCCCAGATCGAGAGGGGCGAATAACGACGGGTAGCGGCTCATAGTCTCTTCCAGTGTAAAATTATTGTTATGTGGTCGGATGAGTTACTAATTTAGCCAGCGGTAGCGGAAAGGTAAAAGCGGGATCGAATGATTGTGATAGATCTCAAAGAACTTCCCCGGTGGCGCTGCGCTTACCGGGGCTACAAACCGTAGGCCGGATAAGCGCAGCGCCATCCGGCGTATTTTACGGCGCCGCTGCCCGCACCAGCCCCGGTGCCTGCCACATCGACGTCGTCAGCCCGCTGTCCACCAGCCCAAGCTGGTCGGCATACACCGCCTGCCATTTCTGCATCATGCCGTCGTACAGCTCGCGGTGCTGCGGGTTCGGCGTGAACTCGCGGCTCCACTTCACCAGCCGCTCGCCCGTCGAAGCCATATCCGCAAACAACCCCGCGCCAGCACCTGCCGCAATCGCGCAACCCAGCGCCGTTGCCTCTTTGACTTCCGGCACGCGCACCGGCAGCCCAGTAACGTCGCTTAAAATCTGGCTCCACAGGGCGCCTTTGGCCCCGCCACCCGCAAACACCAGGCTCTCAAACGTCACGCCGGAGAAGCGCGAAATCTGCGCCAGGTTGCAGGCCGAGACGATGGCCGCGTTCTCTTCCAGCGCGCGGAACAGCGTCGCTTTGTTGCACTTTTCCGGGTCGATGGAGAGGTTAATAAACGACGGCGCTGCGTGATACCACTGCTTAAAATGCATCGCGTCGGAGAAGATCGGCATCACGCCGTGGGAGCCCGCCGGGACGCGGCTCGCCATCTCTTCGAGCAGGGAGTAGGTGTCCATTCCCATTCGTTCGGCAATCAGCTTCTCTTCGGCGCAGAAGGCGTCGCGGAACCAGCGCATGGTTAGCCCGGTAAAGAAGCTGATCGACTCCGCCTGCGCCATGCCGGGGATGACGTGCGGGTTTACGCGGATGTTCATCTCAGGGTCGGTGCGCACCTGCGGCAGATTCACCACCTGCTGCCAGAAGGTGCCGCCGAGAACCGCCGTTTGTCCGGCGCGCACCACGCCCAGCCCCAGACAGCCCAGCTGCACGTCGCCGCCGCCCATCACCACCGGTGTGCCTTCGCGCAGGCCGCTCTGCTGCGCGGCCTGTCTGGTAATCGCCCCCAGCACGGTGCCGGTCTCTTTCACCGGGGAGAGGATATCGGCGCGCAGCCCGGCCATGTCGAGCAGCGCCGGACGCCAGTCGCGGGAGAAGAGATCCAGCATGCCGGTGGTGCCCGCATTGGACGGATCGACCGCCAGCTCACCGGAGAGCTTCGCCGCCAGCCAGTCGCTGATCATGGTGATGGTGGCGGCTTTACGATAAATATCCGGACGATGGTGCGCCAGCCACAGCAGGCGCGGCATGGCGCTGAGGGCAAGCGTCTGGCCGGAAACATCATACACTTCGGATTCAAACCGGTAGTCGTGGATCTCTTTGAGTTCAGCCACCTCGCGGCTGGCGCGGGCGTCGACGTTGGCGCAGGCCCAGATAGCCTCGCCGTTGCGGTCGTACAGCACAATCCCTTCGCGCATCGAGCAGCAGGCGACGGACTGAATATCCGCCGCGCTCAGGCGTGCGCGCTCCAGCGCCTGATGAATACACCGGCAGGCCAGCCGCCAGTTGGTGTCGAGGTCGAACTCCATCGAGCCCGGCACGTTCTCCACGCTCAGGTGCTTCCACTCGGCCTGGCCAACGGCAATCTGGTTGCCCTGTAAATCAAAAATCACGGCGCGAACGCTGCCTGTCCCTGCATCTAACGCTAAAAGGTAACTCATGAGCTTGCCTCGTGTCAGGCGCAGGGCTGCTCTTATCCGGCCAGAGCCAGCACCGCGCGGGCTGTCGTCTCTTCCGTCACCAGGCCATTAATACGGCGACCTTTCAGTGCGGCATAAATCGCATCGGCTTTCTCTTCCCCTCCGGCCACGCCTACGATGGTGGGCAGCTGCGCCAGTTCATCGAGCGTGACGCCCAGTAATTCTTTGTGGATCTCCAGCTCCTCAACGCATTCCCCTTCGGCATTGAGGAAATAGCCAAGGATATCGCCCACCGCGCCTTTACGGGCGTACATCAGCTGTTCACCTTCGCTGATATAGCCGGAGCGCAGTATCGTCGCGTCACGGCGCTGGTTTACCGAGCCAATCCCGACCACCGCCACGTCAGCCGCGGTGGCGGCGAGGATCACGTCCCGCACGCTGGTTTCGCGCTTTAAGATCCCGGCGACTTCAGCGGATGACACGCGAAGCGGGGCGGGGATCATGCTGACGCTACAGGCTGCATCCAGCTGGCCGATACCGGTCATATACGGCCCGACGCCGCCGGAGAGCGTCACCAGGCGGATCTGCTGCGAGCTGATAAAGCCGCTTAAGTGTTGCAGACTGCTCATGGTGGTTTCACCGAAGCCCACCGCTAACAGCTGGCCGGGTTGCAGTACGCCCATCAGCGACTGTGCCGCGCCAATGCCCAGCCGCACGTTCATCGGCGGCGTATTCAGGGCGGGCATCACGCGCACCAGCTTCAGGCCAAATCGTTGTTGCAGCTCGGTTTCCAGCGCCAGGCAGCCCTCGTAGCGGGAGTTGATCTGCACGCGGATCACCCCGGACTGACGGCCTTTCTCCAGCAGGCGGGAGATCTTCAGACGCGGCAGCCCGAGCCGTTCGCCGATGTCGTTCTGGGTCAGCCCGTCGTGGTAGTAGCACCAGGCCACGCGCGCCACCAGCTCCTCTTCCGCCAGTGCCAGCCCGGCAAACCGTCCTTCTTCCGCAGTGCGTTTATCGCTCATAATTGAACTCTTATAAAAATTTAGATCATATGTTCGTGATGGTGCGACGTGAAAATGTGAGCCACGCGACAAAACGGATCTTTTCGATCGTTTCCGCTTTATCTGAATCTCAATCGATAAAACTGTGATCCCTGCACGGTTGTAAATATAGTTCACCGTCTACGCTTTTGAACATTATTAAATCTAAAAATCATTTGTTCAATAGCGGAGCGATGATGACACCACTTCTCGACGCGCGTGATATCAGCAAGCAGTTTTCAGGCGTACCGGTCTTAAAAGGCATTGATTTCACGCTGCTTGCGGGGCAGGTGCATGCGCTGATGGGCGGTAACGGCGCGGGAAAATCGACGCTGATGAAGATCATCGCCGGGGTAGAAACCCCGGATAGCGGTGAACTTTCGGTGGCGGGTGAGTCTTTTGCACGGCTTACCCCGGCGCAGGCGCACAGGTTAGGCATTTATCTGGTGCCGCAGGAGCCGCTGCTATTTCCCAACCTGACGGTGCGGGAAAACATCCTGTTTCGTCTGCCGCGAGAGCGCGATCGGGAAAAACGCCTGGCGGAAAAACTCCGGCAGCTGCAATGCCAGCTTAACCTCGACGCTACCGCCAGCACCCTCGAGGTGGCGGACCAGCAGATGGTGGAGATCCTGCGCGGGCTGATGCGCAACGCCAGAATTCTGATCCTTGATGAACCCACGGCCTCGCTGACGCCCGGTGAAACCGAACGGCTGTTTCGCCAGATCCGCGCCTTGCAGGATCTTGGCGTCGGGATTGTTTTTATCTCGCATAAGCTGCCGGAGATTCGACAGCTGGCGAGTCACGTCTCAGTGATGCGCGACGGCGCGGTGGTGCTCAGCGGCGAAACTGCGCATTTTGACGATAACGCCCTGATCGCCGCCATGACGCCTGTAAGCCGGGAAGCATCCCTGAGCGATACGCAAAAGCTGTGGCTGGCGCTGCCGGGCAACCGCCGCACCCAGGCGCAGGATTTTCCCGTGCTGCGCGTGGAAGCGCTCACCGGGGAGGGCTTTATCGATCTCAGCCTTGAGATTTACGCCGGGGAGATCGTTGGTCTGGCCGGGCTGGTGGGGTCCGGGCGCACCGAGTTTGCCGAAACGCTCTACGGCCTGCGTCCGGTTCGCGGCGGGCGGGTGTGGCTGGAGAGCCAGGAGATCACCGCCGATCCGGTCAGTTCACGCCTGCAAAAAGGGCTGGTCTATCTGCCGGAAGACAGGCAGGTGTCCGGCCTGTTTCTCGACGCGCCGATCCGCTGGAACACCGTGGCGCTGAACGAGCCGTCGCTCTGGCAGCAGCGAAAGCGGGAGTCTGCGGTAGTGGAACGCTATCACCGGGCGCTGGGGATCAAGCTCAACCATGCGGATCAAACCGTGCGCACGCTCTCCGGTGGTAATCAGCAGAAGGTGCTGCTGGCGCGCTGTCTTGAGGCCAACCCGCTGCTGCTGATCGTCGATGAACCGACGCGCGGCGTGGACGTATCGGCGCGCGCCGATATTTATCAGCTGCTGAAAAGCGTGGCGGCGCAGAACGTGGCGGTGCTGATGATCTCAAGCGATCTCGATGAGTTTCCCGGCCTCGCGGATCGGGTGCTGGTAATGCATCAGGGCGTGCTCAGCGGCGAGCTGCCGCGCCACGCCGTCAGCCTCGACCGGATGATGGCGCTGGCGTTTGGAGGGCAATCATGAAGATCTTACTGAAAAACCGCGAGCTGAGCGCGTTTCTCTCCATTCTGGCGCTGTTCGCCGTGCTGGTGGCGCTGAACCCGTCCTACCTGAGCTTACAGACGCTGGGGATGATCTTCGCCAGCTCGCAGATCTTGATCCTGCTGGCTATCGGCGCGGCGCTGGTGATGCTGACCCGCAATATTGACGTCTCCGTCGGCTCCACCGTCGGGCTTTCCGCTATTGCCGTCGGCGTGGCGCTGAACGGCGGCTACAGCCTGCCCGTTTCCATTCTCTTCGCGCTGTCGCTCGGCGCGCTGGCGGGGGCGTTCAACGGTTTTCTGGTGGTGGGCCTGCGCATTCCGGCGATTGTCGCCACCCTCGGCACGCTGGGGCTGTATCGTGGGGCGATGCTGCTGTGGACCGGCGGGAAGTGGATAGAAGGGCTGCCGCCGGGGCTGAAATCTCTCTCTGAGCCCGCCGCCGTCGGCATTTCGCCGCTCGGCATACTGGTGTTGATTATCGCGGCCATCGGCGCGTGGACGCTGTCGCGCACCGCCTTTGGACGTGATTTTTACGCCGTGGGGGATAACCTCGCCGCCGCGCGCCAGCTGGGCGTGGCGGTGAACCGCACCCGCATGATCGCCTTTACCCTCAACGGCATGCTGGCGGCCTGCGCCGGGATTGTGTTTGCCTCACAGATTGGCTTCGTGCCGAACCAGACCGGCAGCGGGCTGGAGATGAAGGCCATCGCCGCCTGCGTGCTCGGTGGCATCTCGCTGCTGGGCGGCACCGGCACGCTGGTCGGCGCCTTCCTCGGCGCGTTCTTCCTCACCCAAATCGATACCGTGCTGGTGCTGTTCAGGCTCCCGGCGTGGTGGAACGACTTTATCGCCGGGCTGGTGCTGCTGGGTGTGCTGGTGCTCGACGGGCGGCTGCGTCAGGCGCTCTCACGGCATCAGCGGGCGCTGAAATACAGCCGTTTCCAGCCGGGTAACAAAGGGGGAAAGCACGTTACCCCGTTTCCGAAACGCAAAAAAGAGGTGGCGTAAATGAGGCTTAACTGGGAAAGCGCGCTGCTGATTTTACTGGTGCTGGAGATCCTGCTCTTCGGCGCCATCAACCCGCGCATGCTTGATATCAACATGCTGCTGTTCAGCACCAGCGACTTTATCTGCATTGGCATCGTGGCGCTGCCGCTTACGCTTGTGATTATCAGCGGCGGGATCGATATTTCCCTCGGCTCAACCATCGGCCTGTGCGCCATCGCGCTGGGGGTGATGATGCAGGCAGGGTGGCCGATGGCGGTTGCCATCCCTCTGACGCTGCTGCTCGGCCTGCTGTGCGGGCTGGTGAATGCGGCGCTGATCCACTACACCGGCATCAGCCCGTTGGTCATTACCCTCGGCACGCTCTACCTCTACGGCGGCGGGGCGCTGCTGCTCTCCGGCATGGCGGGGGCGACGGGCTACGAGGGGATCGGCGGCTTCCCGGACAGCTTTACCACCTTCACTAACCTCACGGTGGTGGGCCTGCCGATCCCGCTGGTGCTGTTCGCGGTGATTACCGCTTTCTTCTGGCTGATTACCCACCGCGGGCGCTTTGGTCGGCATCTGTTTTTAATCGGCCAGAATCCGCGTGCGGCGCGCTATGCGGCGCTGTCGGTGAACGGCATGCCGTACGCGCTGTACGGCCTGGTGGGGGTAGCCTCGGCGGTTGCCGCGCTGGTGATGGTTTCCTATTTCGGTTCCGCGCGCTCGGATCTGGGGCGCGATTTACTCATGCCCGCGCTCACCGCCGCCGTACTCGGCGGGGCAAATATCTACGGCGGGTCAGGTTCGGTTGTCGGTACGGCGCTGGCGGCGCTGCTGGTGGGGTACCTGCAACAGGGTTTACAGATGGTCGGCATCCCCAACCAGGTGTCGAGCGCGCTGTCAGGGGCGCTGCTGGTTGTGGTGGTGATGGGACGTTCGCTGAGTCTGCACCGCGAATGGGTGCGTTCTCTCTTCAGAAAACTATCCGGAGCGTAAGATGAAAACAAAACTATTCGTCCTGGCAATGGCCCTCAGCTTCGCTTCGGCGCAGGCGGCGGACCGCATTGCCTTTATCCCGAAACTGGTAGGCGTGGGATTCTTCACCAGCGGCGGCAACGGCGCGAAAGAGGCGGGGAAAGATCTCGGCGTGGACGTGACCTACGACGGCCCGACCGAGCCGAGCGTCTCCGGCCAGGTGCAGCTGATCAATAACTTCGTCAACCAGGGCTATAACGCCATTATCGTCTCCGCCGTGTCGCCGGACGGCCTCTGCCCGGCACTGAAGCGCGCGATGCAGCGCGGCGTGAAGGTCCTGACCTGGGATTCCGACACCAAACCGGAGTGCCGCAGCATCTACATCAACCAGGGAACGCCGGAGCAGCTCGGCGGCCTGCTGGTGGAGATGGCGGGCAAACAGGTCACCAAACCGAACGCGAAAGTGGCGTTCTTCTACTCCAGCCCGACCGTTACCGACCAGAACCAGTGGGTGAAAGAGGCAAAGGCCAAAATCGAGAAAGATCATCCTCAGTGGCAGGTTGTCACCACCCAGTTTGGCTATAACGACGCCACCAAATCTCTGCAAACCGCCGAAGGGATCTTAAAAGCCTATCCGGATCTGGATGCGATCATCGCCCCGGACGCCAACGCCCTGCCAGCCGCGGCACAGGCGGCGGAAAACCTGAAACGGGAAGGGGTGGCGATTGTCGGCTTCAGCACGCCGAACGTGATGCGCCCGTACGTTGAGCGCGGCACGGTGAAAGCCTTCGGCCTGTGGGATGTGGTGCAACAGGGCAAAATTGCGGTCAATGTCGCCGATCGTTTACTGAAAAAAGGCGATCTTAACCCTGGCGACAGCGTCGACGTGAAAGATATCGGGACGCTGAAGGTCGAGCCGAACAGCGTGCAGGGCTACCAGTATGAGGCGAAGGGCAACGGCATCGTGCTGCTGCCGGAGCGGGTGGTGTTCACCAAAGAGAACATCAACAAATACGATTTCTGACGGGGGAGCAAATGGCTGATTTAGATGACATCAAAGACGGCAAGGATTTTGGCATCGGCACGCCGCAGCAGAATGTGCCGTACACCCTGAAGGGCTGCGGCTCGCTGGACTGGGGAATGCAGTCGAGGCTTGCGCGCATCTTCAACCCACAGAGCAACCGCACGGTGATGCTGGCCTTTGACCACGGCTACTTTCAGGGGCCGACCACCGGCCTTGAGCGTATCGATCTCTCCATCGCGCCGCTGTTTGGTGAAACCGACGTGCTGATGTGCACCCGCGGCATCCTCAGGAGCCAGGTGCCAGCCGCCACGAACAAACCGGTGGTGCTGCGCGCCTCCGGCGGTAACTCGATTCTGGGCGAGCTGTCCAACGAGTGCGTGGCGGTGGCGATGGAGGACGCGCTGCGCCTGAACGTCTGCGCGGTGGCGGCGCAGGTGTATATCGGAAGCCCGTTTGAGCATCAGTCGATCAACAACATCATCAAGCTGGTGGATGCGGGGGCGCGCTACGGCATGCCGACGCTGGCGGTGACGGGCGTCGGGAAAGAGATGGCGCGTGACGCGCGCTATTTCTCGCTTGCCAGCCGCATCGCCGCCGAAATGGGAGCGCAGTTCGTCAAAACCTACTACGTGGACGAGGGCTTTGAAAAAGTGACCGCCAGCTGCCCGGTGCCGATTGTTATCGCCGGGGGCAAAAAGCTGCC
Source organism: Enterobacter hormaechei (assembly GCA_042434945.1). Lineage (GTDB taxonomy): Bacteria > Pseudomonadota > Gammaproteobacteria > Enterobacterales > Enterobacteriaceae > Escherichia > Escherichia hormaechei_A. The sequence goes on along the minus strand of CP170191.1, from coordinate 3,565,960 downwards.
GGAGCACGAGGCGCTGGAGATGTGCTGGCGGGCGATTGACCAGGGCGCATCCGGCGTGGACATGGGGCGCAACATCTTCCAGTCCAGCGCGCCACTCGCCATGCTGAAGGCGGTGAAGAAAGTCGTTCACGAGAACATGAGCGCCCGGGAGGCGTTCCAGTTCTGGCAGGAAGAGAAACAGGGAGAAGCAAAATGAACGTGACGCTGGTGGAGATTAATATTAAACCCGAGCGGGTGGACGAGTTTCTGGAGGTATTTCGCGCCAACCACGAGGGGGCCATCAAGGAGCCGGGAAACCTGCGCTTTGATGTCTTGCAGGACCCGCGGGTGAAAACCCGCTTCTTTATCTACGAAGCCTATAAGGACGAAGCGGCGGTGCTGGCGCATAAGCAAACGCCACACTATCTGGCGTGCGTGGATAAGCTTGAAGAGCTGATGTCAGAGCCGCGCAAAAAACGCTGTTTTGTGGGGTTGTTGCCGGAGTAGCGGCTTTGCCCGGTGGCGCTGCGCTTACCGGGCCTACGGGGATGGTGCAATGTTTGCCCGGTGGCGCTGCGCTTACCGGGCCTACATATGCAGTATTTGTAGGCCGGGTAAGCGAAGCGCCACCCGGCGTTGTTCACGCCAGCTCCAGCAACTGAATACGCGCCGTCGCGCCCGGCATCAGCTTTTGCAGATTGCTCACCAGCTCATCGCCAGCTTCCTGTAATGCCGCCAGCGGCATCGACGGCAGGCTTTCGAGAATAAACCACATGGATTGCGCCTGGCTGTCCAGAAGCGTGCGTACCCCCTGTCGCCAGTTCCAGCGGCGGCAGGTGACGCCGAGATCGTCACGCCAGATAACTTCGCCTGGCTCCGGATTTTCTACAACCGGCTCACCTTCTTTAAAGGTATCAAACGGCTCGCTGCCGTCGGCCAGCGTCAGGCGCGGCGCTCCCGAGTAAGCCGCCAGATTTTCTCCCCCTACCGGAATAGCGTAGCGGATACTGATGGCATTATAGACATCCACCACCGGGTCGAGCGGCGGCAGCGAACCGTCTCTCATCACGCGCTTGCGCAGGGCCGAGGCCGAGCAGGGCGTACGTTTGGGTTTTGCACCAAAGGCTTTAAACACCTCATCCCAGGCGGCGAGATGATTTTCTGCCCAGGGCACATCATCATTGAGCATCTGCTGGCAGGCCTGCGCCAGCGCAGCGGGCGCAACCTCCGGTTGGGTAATCGGGGCAGCTTCAACCAGAATGCTCAGTGCCCGAAAGCCGGGCGCGATCCCGACAAGTCGCGAATCTATTGACGGTGTTAGAAGAGACATAAATAATCCTGTATTGACTGTTTTATACCATGGTAGTGAACAATGACTGATAAAGTCAATATAATGACCGATGCGGGCGCCGATGTTGCCCAGGTAAGCCTGGCCGTGGCGAACCGTATCCGCAGCTGGCGGAAAGAGAAAAAGCTGTCGCTGGACGAGCTTTCCCGCCGCGCCAGCGTCAGCAAAGGCATGCTGGTGGAGATCGAAAAAGGGGCTGCCAACCCCAGCATTGCCATTCTGTGCAAACTGGCCGCCGCGCTTGGCGTCTCGGTGGCAGACATCGTTAACGTCTCCAGCGAGCCGCAGGTACACATTATTCAGGAAGAGGCGATCCCGGTTCTGTGGCAGGGCGCACAGGGCGGTTATGCCAGATTGCTGGCAGGCACCGCAGGCCCGGACATGATTGAGCTGTGGCAGTGGGAGATGCATCCGGGAGAGACTTTCACCTCTCCGGGACATCCCGCGGGAACCTTTGAGCTGCTGCACGTGAACGAAGGCATGTTAACCCTGACGGTGGACGAGACGGTGGTACAGGTTAATGCTGGCGCGTCGGCGGTGGCGAAAACGGAAGCCGCGCACGGCTATGCCAATGAAGGCGATACCGTACTTCGCTTCACCATGACGGTGGCGGAGTTCCACCGATAAAAAGCAGCCCGGTGGCGCTACGCTTACCGGGCCTACGTATGCAGTATTTTGCAGGCCGGGTAAGCGTAGCGCCACCCGGCGTTTTTTACGCTTCTTCGACACTTACTCGCATGGCCGCCAGCGCCTTACGCGCCGCTTTGATCACCAGTTCACACTGTTCAATGGTCAGTGTCAGTGGCGGTTCAATGCGGATCGTTTTGGCGTTATTGAGCGTTCCGGCCACCAGTACGCGCTGGCGGAACATCTCGCTGGCAAAGTTATAGCCGATTTCGTTATCAACAAACTCAATCGCCATCAACATCCCTTTACCACGCGCTTCCTGTACCAGATCGGGATATTCCCGCGCCAGTTGACGGAAACCGTCCAGCAACATATCGCCTTTTTGCTCAGCCTGAGCCGGTAAGTTCTGCTCCAGCAACACATTGATGGTCGCCAGCGCCGCCGCACAGGCCAGCGGGTTGCCGCCAAAGGTGGTGGTATGCAGGAATGGGTTGTCGAACAGAACTGAAAACACCTCTTCAGTGGCGATGGTCGCGCCAATCGGCATCACGCCGCCGCCGAGCGCTTTGGCAAGGCAGAGGATATCCGGCTGTACGTTCTCATGCTCGCAGGCGAACATCTTGCCCGTGCGCCCCATGCCCGTTTGTACTTCATCGAGGATCATCAGTGCGCCGAACTCATCGCATAGCTTACGTACGGCGGTGAGATAGCCCGGCGGCGGCAGAATTACGCCACCTTCACCCTGAATCGGTTCGAGGATCACCGCAGCCACATCATCACCGGTTTTTTTGCACTCGTTAAGAGCCGTGCGCATGGCTTCGATATTGCCAAACGGCACATGACGGAAGCCCGGCAGTAACGGCATAAACGGTTTGCGGAAGGTCGATTTCGCCGTGGCCGACAGCGCGCCAAGTGATTTACCGTGGAACGCGCCGCTGGTGGCAATAAAAGTAAACTTGCCGCGCGGTGACTGGTAAGCTTTCGCCAGCTTCAGCGCTGCTTCAACGGACTCGGTGCCGCTATTACAGAAGAAGCTGTATTTCAGTTTACCGGGCGTTAGCGCAGCAAGGGTTTTCGCCAACATCGCCCGTAACGGATCGAGCAGCTCCTGGCTGTGCAGCGGTTGTTTCGCAAGTTGATTCTGTACGGCGGAAACCACAACTGGATTACGGTGCCCCACGTTGAAAATTCCAAAACCTCCCAGGCAGTCGATAAACTCCTGGCCCTGGGTGTCGACAAGCGTATTTAAACTTCCCGCTTGCCACTCTACGGCTCCGTAATCCCCGCCGGCGGTAACAGATTTGCGATACTCTAAAAACCCCGGATTGACATGCTCTTTGAAGTATTCAATCACCTCTCGGTTAAGTGCTTTCATCTCCTCATGATCCAGCGTTCGCTTCTCAATGAGATTCAGGGCGTGGGCGCTGCACGCTAAAGCCGATGCGCTCGAAGGTAACCTGTTCAAAATATGCTCCGGAGGCTCGCGTATCACATGATACCGATTTAAGTATTGCAGGGATTGCGCCACTCCGGCTGCGATCGCGAAAATCGGGATAAACGCCAGGTGAAATCAAAGTTGCACAATATTTAATCATGCCATCGCGCGCCGCACGGGATAAGGGATAACGAGCCGGGGATTGGGTGTCGTCAATTGCACTGCTCCAGGGCAGGGAATGCGCCTTAAGTGTGCACCGGGGTATCATGCTTTGTAGGTAGTTTCATGCCGAAAGTATTTTAAATCAATTAATTAGAAAAACGTACGAAAAGTGCGGTTTAACCGAGATTTGCGATCTCAATCATATTTAACAACTAAAGATAAATTTTTTATCGCCGAAAAAACATAAGCCACAAAATTAACATTCAAATAACCTGCAAGGGATGCTCACTATGTCCTCTCCTGACTATGTCACCCAGAATGAATATCCGCTGGACGATGACACCACGCTTATGTCGACCACCGACCTCCACAGCTACATGACCCACACTAACGACACCTTTGTGCAAGTGAGCGGCTTTACGCTCCAGGAGCTGCTCGGGCAACCGCACAACATTGTGCGTCATCCGGATATGCCGAAAGCGGCTTTTGCCGACATGTGGTACACGCTGCAAAAGGGCGAACCCTGGAGCGGGATTGTCAAAAACCGACGTAAAAATGGCGATCACTATTGGGTACGCGCCAATGCGGTACCAATGGTGCGTAACGGCCAGATGACGGGCTATATGTCCATTCGTACCCGCGCCACCGAGGACGAGGTCGCCGCGGTGGAGCCGCTTTATAAGGCGCTCAACGAAGGACGCTGCAAAAAACGCATTCATAAAGGGCTGGTGGTGCGCAAAGGCTGGCTCGGCAAACTACCGGCGATGCCGCTGCGCTGGCGCGTGCGTAGCGTAATGGCGGTACTTTTCGCGGTGATGGCCGCAACGCTGGTTGCCAGTGCCGCGGGCTGGGCTTCGCTGGTGGCGGCAGCCGTGGTGATGCTGCTTGGCACCCTGGTGTTTGAGCAACAGATTGTCCGCCCGGTGGAAAACGTCGCACGGCAGGCGCTCAGGGTCGCTACCGGAGAGCGTAACAGCGTGCAGCATCTTAACCGCAGCGATGAACTGGGGCTAACGCTGCGGGCCGTCGGACAGCTGGGGCTGATGTGCCGCTGGCTGATCAACGACGTCTCCAGCCAGGTGGTGAGCGTGCGCGACGGCAGCGACAGGCTGGCGCAGGGCAATGAAGATCTCAACGACCGCACGCGCCAGACCGTGGCTAACGTGCAGCAGACCGTGGCAACAATGAACCAGATGGCGGCGTCGGTGCAGAGTAACTCTGAGACCGCAGCCGAAGTCGACAAGCTATCGATGGCCGCCAGCAGCGCGGCCACGCAGGGGGGCACCGTGATGCAGACCGTGGTGAAAACCATGGATGACATTGCCGACAGTACCCAGCGCATTGGCTCTATTACCTCGCTTATCAATGACATCGCCTTCCAGACCAATATTCTGGCGCTGAACGCCGCGGTTGAGGCGGCACGCGCGGGCGAGCAGGGGAAAGGCTTTGCGGTGGTGGCGGGCGAAGTGCGTCATCTTGCCAGCCGCAGCGCGAACGCGGCTAACGATATTCGCAAGCTGATCGACGCCAGCGCCAGCAAAGTGCAGTCGGGCGCCGAGCAGGTCCACGCCGCGGGACGTACTATGGATGATATTGTCGAGCAGGTGAAAAACGTCACGCAGCTCATCGCGCAGATCAGTCACGCCACCTCAGAGCAGGCGACAGGCCTGACAGAGCTGACCCGTGCCGTGGCAGAGCTGGACAGCATTACGCAGAAAAATGCTGACCTGGTCGAAGAGAGCGCGCAGATTTCCGCGATGGTTAAGCACCGGGCCGGACGCCTTGAAGATGCGGTTACCGTGCTGCATTAAGAAATGCATGCTTCGATAAAGCCGTTTATTCCTCCTGGGTAAACGGCTTTTTTGTTTTTCAGAATAAGTTATGTTGTTAATGAAATATTAAGTAACTAAAAAAAGCGCCCGGTTTTTAATTGTTACGATCCAGATTTATTGAGAGTGAAAAATAAAAAAACGATCAAAGTCATAAAGTTAGCGTGTTTCCTGTCGATAACAGCGATCGTCTGAGAAATAATCACATCGATGGGGTAAATATGTTCATACATGACGTAAAGATCGGCACGAAATTATTTCTGGCGTTTGGATTATTTATTGTCCTGATGGTCGTCAGCGCAAGCTTGTCTCTGATGAGCCTGAATCGGGCAAACAATGGAATGCAAACCATCCTTACCAGCGACTATCCAACGACGGTAAAAGCGAACCAGTTAATCGACAACTTCCAGGAATTTATAAGCACGCAGCAGCTCATGCTGCTGGACGAACAGGGAACGTACACGGCGCAATCAGAGCAGCGTCTGAAGGCGATCAGCGAGCGCATCTCCGCAATCCTGAGCGAGCTGGACAACGCTCTCAAGGATAAAAAATCCCAACAGGTGCTGGCCGATATCCACGGCGTACGCCAGCAATATCTTGACTCGCGCTACCGCATTTTGCAGGCCGTGCAGAATAACGACCGTGCGGGCGCGATAAACGAAATGATGACCAACACCCTGAATCTGCAACAGTCCTACAAAGCGAAAGTGCAGGCGCTGATTGCGATCCAGGACCATGAAATGCAGAGTGCGGGCGAGCAGGTGGAAGGCGATTTCCGCACCAATCGTCTCCTGCTGGTCCTGATTACGCTTTTCAGCGTCGCGGCAGCCAGCCTGACTGGCTGGTTCATTGTGCGATCCATTACCCGACCGCTGAACGACGCGGTGAATTTTGCGGAGGCCATTGCCGATGGCGATCTCACCGGCAGCATTATCTCGCACGGTAAAGATGAAACCGGACTGCTACTCACCGCACTGATGGAGATGAAAACGCGCCTGCTGGAGATTGTGCAGCAGGTGCAAACCGGATCGGAAAACATCTCCAGCGCCGCCGCGCAGATTGTCGCGGGAAACCAGGATCTGGCTGCCCGCACGGAGGAGCAGGCCAGTTCCGTTGAACAAACGGCCGCGTCGATGGAGCAGATCACCGCTACGGTGAAGAACACCGCGTCCCACACCGGAGAAGCGACGAACCTGTCTGCCGATGCGGCTGCCGTGGTCAAAAACAACGGCGAGATGATGAAGCAGGTCACCAGCAAGATGCGCCTGATTAACGAAACATCGAACAGGATGTCCGACATTATCGACCTGATCGACGCCATTGCCTTCCAGACTAATATTCTGGCGCTAAACGCGGCGGTCGAAGCGGCGCGCGCGGGTGAGCATGGTCGCGGCTTTGCGGTGGTGGCGGGCGAGGTACGCCAGCTCGCGCAGAAAAGTGCAACATCTGCGAGTGAGATCCGCCAGCTGATTGAAAGCTCCACAAGCCAGACGCAGGACGGCATGAACCTTGTGGAGAAGGCCAGCGGGCTTATCAACGGCATGGTCGGCAACGTGGAGGAGATGGACGTAATCCTGCGTGAGATTCGCCAGGCCAGCCATGAACAGACGGAAGGCATCTCGCAGATCAACAGCGCGATTGGCCTGATAGACGCCACCACCCAGCAGAACTCCGCGCTGGTGGAGGAGTCCGTTGCGGCGGCGGCATCCCTTAACGAACAGGCGATGCACCTGAAAGAGCTGGTCCGCGTGTTCCGCGTGAGCGACGGCGTGCTGGCTTAATCCAGCTGGGAGATCTCCAGCGCCGCGCGGTCAATCACGCCGATAATCTGTTTCAACTGCGCGTCGCTGAGCTCTCCCTGATTAACCTTCAGGTCCAGAACCGCTTTAAAGTTATCCAGCGCCCGCTTCATCTGCGGGTTTTTGCGCAGCTGGAAACCGACGGAGCGCGCCTTGATACGCGTCTGGATCTGCTCCAGCTGTTCCCGGTTGTCATCCAGCCACTGTTCTCCGGCGGCGTTAATCGCAATCCGCTTCCGGCCGTTCTCTTCTTCGGTAATGGTGATAAGCGCCTGATCCTGCAAGTAATCCAGCGTCGGGTAGATCACGCCAGGGCTAGGCGTGTAATGTCCCTGCGTCAGGTTTTCGATCTCTTTGATCAGTTCGTAACCATGGCTCGCGTTGCGGGTCAGGATATCCAGGATCACCAGCCGCAAATCGCCATGGCCAAAAAATCGTGGCCGGCGTCCGCCGCCGTCGTGTTCGTGTCGCATGTTTTTTCCTTAATTTGATATATCTAAACTATATCTAAGATATATTCAGATGCAATCTAAAAAATCTTGATTTCTTAGTTAATAGCAATCATTATCATTAAGAATTCATTCCGATATATCGTATTCACCTGAGAAGGGCATCAACATGGCATCTACCCGTTACCCTCAACGTGTCCGCAATGACCTGCGTTTTCGTGAGCTGAACGTGCTGCGCACTGAGCGAGTCAGCGCAGGATTTCAGCGCATTGTGCTAGGCGGCGAGGCGCTGGAGGGCTTTAGCTCTCGCGGCTTTGACGACCATACCAAAGTCTTTTTCCCGGCACCGGGCACCACTTTCGTGCCGCCTGTGGTGACCGATGAAGGCATCGACTGGGGCGACGGCGCGCGTCCGCAGGCACGTGACTATACCCCGCTGTACGATGACGAAAAACATGAGCTGGCGCTCGATTTCTTCGTTCATGATGGCGGCATTGCCAGCAACTGGGCGGTGGAGGCTAAGGTGGGCGACAAGCTGACCATCGGCGGGCCGCGCGGTTCGCTGGTGGTGCCGGAAGATTACGCCTGGCAGCTGTACGTGTGCGACGAGTCGGGGATGCCCGCGCTGCGCCGCCGTTTAGAAGGCATCGCAAAACTGCCTGTTCGCCCGGCGATCCACGCCATCGTCACCGTGGACGATGCGGCGTATCAGGACTATCTGGCGCACCTGAGCGGGTTCAACATCACCTGGGTTATCGGCCACAACGAGCAGGCGGTGGCCGACCATCTTGCCGCGCTGGCCGTGCCGGAAGAGGATTACTTTATCTGGCTGACCGGGGAGGGGAAGGTGGTGAAACGCCTGAGCCGTCAGTTTGAAAACGACGCAATTGACCCGCAGCTGGTGCGTGCCAGCGCGTACTGGCACGCCAAATAATCAGGCAGCGGGATCCAGCTGCGCTTCGCTCACCTGATGTTCGAGCGAGGCGCATACCTCTTTCAGCGCTTTCTCCTGCTGGGCAAAGTAGGCTTCCATATTGCTGAGCGACGAGACGAGCAGCCAGGACTCTTCCTTCTCCAGCTCTGCCAGTTCGTTCACCAGGGTGTCGATTTGCTCACGCACCTGCGCCATCTTTTTACGAATACGTTCCAGGTCGTTCAGTCTGTCGCTTGCCATCATCGGTTCGAATCCTTGTTGCAGACGGGCGACCAGCGAGCGAATGGCCTTCACGTCGCCGCGCTGTTTGGCCTGGTTGAGTTGCACCATCATCCTGTTGGCTTCCTCTTTTAAATCATCGGCAACCAGATCCGGGTGGCATAGCTTGCTCGCCTGACGCCAGAGCCGCTTCAGCTCGTTCCGATCCTCTTCAGAGAGATCCTTGCCTTTACGCAGGCGAACTTCGGCATCATGATGCTGTTCGCGATACTTCTTGTACTCTTCGTTGGCCTCATCGCGCGCCTGACGTGCCGGCTCTTCTTCACGCGTTAAACCGGTCTCCAGCTCCATTGCTTCGGCCAGCAGGTTGGCAATCAGATTGCTTTGCTGCTGAAGATGTTTGCGCGCCTCTGCCGCCTGAACGGAATCCGCAGGCAGATCTCGCCAGCGCCGGGTGAGCGTTGTCAGAACCTCTACGGCCTGCGCCATATAGTCCTGGCAGCGGCGGTAATCCTCTTCCCGACGACGCGTCTCCGCCTGCTGACGACGCAGGTTAAGCTCCGCCAGCGTTTTACGCAGGGCGAGGATCTGCTGCATCAACGGCCCGAGGCGGGAGAAATAGAGATCGTTGAATTCATCTAGCTGCTGTACCCGGGCGTTACGGCGATCAATCAGATCGCGCAGACGCTCTTCCAGAGCTTTCAGCTCCAGCTTGCTGGCCGCCAGCTGTGGGTCACGCCACGGGGTAACGGCGCGCTGGCTTTGCAGCCAGGCGGTGATAGCGCGAAGGGCTGCGGTGTAGTTTTTCTGCTCAAGCGCCGCGACGATGGACAGGAGATCATCGTCAAAGGCTTCCTCTTTGAGACGTTTCAGCTGGCTCCGGATGATGTCGTCATCTTCCAGCTCAATGGCATTTTTAATGATTTCTAGCCGTTTGATCGGTGTGCTCATGATGCCTTTCGCTCTGGCGCTTAAGTATTTGAGTTAAGGTTAGTTGTTGTAAAAGCTACAGGAAATAATACACACGGATGATGATCGGCGCGATGGGGGATTTCTTTAGTTTTTAGGGTTTGTGAGGGGAAGCGGTAGGCCGGGCTACGTGTGGTGGATTACTTACAAAAAAGCCACTCAATCGAGTGGCTTAACTGGATGATTCTAAAGCTAAAATTTGGTGGCCCCCTGCTGGACTTGAACCAGCGACCAAGCGATTATTAGTTCCTAAAACAACAACCGAAAATCAATAGGTTGCTATACAAATCATGGACATAAAGGGCCATCGTTGACCAACCAAGGGCCACTTAGAGCCATTTCTACCGCCACTTAGCCAGTCCGTTTTCAAAAGGAGTATTTTCGTCAAGCCCATAAAAGTTCTGCAATGGAGGAACTGCCTGGCACTGGTTTTGGCTCGTTATTTCAAGAACGTTATTTTCTTCTTCTCCAAACCATAACGAAGTATCAACTTCTAGGTCGTTAGAAAGAATCTCAAGTATTTCTGGCGAATCTAAACAAGTGCGCATTCGTACAGCGAAGGGATACTCTTCATCAAGAACCAGGGCATCATTGCTTGGGCCATATTCTTGCTTAAAATACCCCCCTCTAATTTATTTGAGAGGGGGGAGGTGCTAATTGTCGAATTTTTGCAAGTCTATGGATAGCTTAGAAATGTCACTTTTATATCCTTGATAGGCATGTGTTGGTGTTGAAGGATAAGCTAAGGTTAATATTTTTTCTTTAACTAACGGTGCCAGATAGTCTCTTCTGAGGGAATTGGGATTACGGCCAAGCAATTCACTAAAGTCTCTAACTGTTAAATATCCTCTTAGAGCTAATGTAACGATCACCCTCATTATGGTTGATTTTTTAACCCCTCTTTTACTTCCCTCTCTTATATCTGATGATAAATCCATTAATTCTTTCCAAGCTATTTCTTGTGTTAATCGTAAAAAATCTGCTTTAGTTTTTACCTGATCCTCTGGATTATCAATTTCACATTCAAAAGGTTTCCCTTTGATCATTTCATAGAGAGTTTTTGGTCTACCATTTTCGTTGCAAAGCATATTCCTGTATGTATCATCAGCTGTTGCGAGGCTGGACTCTAATTCATTGATTTCTAATAATAAATCACTTTCAGTCATACTTAATAGATCAGTATTCAAGCCAATCTCTTTAAGAACCTCTTTGTGCCTTTTTTCCTGATAAGGGGTTTCAACCCTCTGTAGGGGCTGCTTGATACTAACGGAAGTACTAGGGTGCTGATGTTGCTCAGCACTAGGGTGCTGTTGTTGCTCAGTACTAAGGTGCTGTTGTTGCTCAGTACTAAGGTGATGTTGTTGCTCAGTACTAAGGTGCTGTTGTTGCTCAGTACTAAGGTGCTGTTGTTGCTCAGTACTAAGGTGGTGTTGCTCAGTATTAAGGTGTTGTTGTTGCTCAGTACTAAGGTACTGTTGTTGCTCAGTACTAAGGTGTTGTTGTTGCTCAGTACGAAGGTGTTGTTGTTGCTCAGTACTAAGGTACTGCTGTTGCCCCATCCTTTGAGGTGAGTCATTATATTCATCAAGTGATTCGGATACTACGTTATAAAATAACTCTGAACTATTGTTATTTTTCTGTTCTTTACTATTCTGGGTTAAAAGTTTTTTTGCGATAAAAAGTCTTTTGCTTAGTGTTTTTGTAGCATTTTGAAGTTCCGTTGCTAATATGCTGATTTGTACAATGTATTTATATGCATCCTTGCGGGTGAAATATTCATTAAATTCTTCGTTAAAATCGTATAACGGAGCTTCATTATTACTGATTTCAGTTAAGGCAATATCTTTAGGGGGGTGGATGAATGCTAACTGTAACAGTTGATGTCCTTTTGCATCATCAGGTCTTATAGGCGAGTAAGTTGGAAGAAAATAACGTTTGTGTTTTTGTACTCCATCGGAATTCAAAAATTTCAAGCGCACAAGTTTTGAAAGTGATAATGTAATACTACGCGTTGTTTCCATCGTTAAACTTTTGATTCTTTCATGGCTTACAATGTTTTCATCTGCGGCTGTAGCTAAAATTATCCTATCTAATTTTGTCAGGGTGTCAAACTTATCACCACAAATACCTCGTATTGTAGACATGGTCTCTTCAGGAATGAAATCATTGGTTCCAAGTTCGAGTATTGTATTGTTAATTTCAAAGTTTTCAATTAGTTTTGGCTCTGACCAATGTTGTGAACGCCAGCCGCTAATTATTTTTGGTAAACCTGATCCGGCTCTTTCGCCAAGGCCGATCATTAGAAACATTTGATGTAAATATTTATTCCTGCAATCACTTTCACCTCCGACTTTAGCAATGCTAATGGGTACTCGCATAGTTCCTGGATTACGGAAAGAAAATAATCCATTTTGTTTTGTGATTTTTATGGGGGAGTGACCATTATAGTCAGCATGAACTAGGCTATTCACTAAAGCTTCTCTTAGTGCAACATGAACAGGGCTGTCATCTTTTCTAATTCCTTGATTGATTTGGAAGGGGATTTTAAGATCTTCAATCAATTTTCGGTATACCTTTCTGTAAAATTCAAATAAATTACCTGTCCAGCTGCCATCCGGAAATAATCTATCATCCCACCGATTGTCTTCAGTAATCTCCTGATATTCTATGAAATAATTAGGCAAGGCTTCTTGAATTGTGGACCATTTCCCAAACATCAAGATTCCCGCTAAAGTGAGACCTTCTATTTTAGTTTTTCTATCCTTTTTCCATCCCTTCAGTGCAGTAATGAAATCGAAATCATCCAACTCCAACCATACATGACTCGGTTTGCTATCAGCCAACATTTTTCTATAAATTTGAATGCTGGCTTTATCTAAGTCATCAATTGTGTAGCCTTCAAAGATCCTATCATCTAGAGTGTCAGTCGTTTGCTCTGCTAACATGGATTTAACTTGCTCACTAGTACATTTTCTATCTCCTTCATGAAGTCGTATATATGTTCCTGTTAAAGGGTTGTTGTTTATGTAGACAGGTCTTTGTTTTCTATTTGCTTGAGGAATTTCTATGAATAAAATATTTTTGCCATCTACTTCCTCAGCGTATACATCATTATCATTTAGGAGGTTGCAGCTTACTTTTTGGGGGTTGTTTAAAGTATTAAAGAGGTCTGTTTTCACTCTTTCAATATCTTCAATCCCTTCTGGTGTAAACACACCATTTTTCTCTCGAACGCCCAATAAAACCAAGCCTCCGCAAGAATTCGCCATAGCGCTATAACTTTCCCAAAAATCAATTGGCAATGCCCCTTTACCGTTTTTTCCATTCGCCAGTTTGCATTCTAAAACGCGGCTTTCTTTAAGATTCGCAAAAGCGATTTCTTTTCTCATGGAGAGTTCCTGTGCATATAGGAGAAGTACTTAGGAACCATGTTATTACACTTCTAATTTTCAAGAAAGATCTCATACTCAATGCACTTGCACTTGCACTTGCACTTGCACTTGCATGATTCTGCATGTGATTGTGAGTAAGAGTTTTTGCTGATCAGCCTAAGACTGTAGCGTTGAGGTATAGCATTAAAAGCGACCCGTTAAGCGCGCAGGCGAGGCGGGGATATCACTGCGCGTCAGACGTGGTGATTGACCAGGCGTACAAGCATTTTATTCGGCTCAGCGCTTCAGTAGCGTTAAACGTAGTGATGTTTCAGGGAATCATCGAAGAGTCAGCCAGAGCGTCAAGACGGATGAAAGCCAAATATCCCTCTACATACGCCAGGGTGTCAAAAGAGAATCTGGATATGGTCTACTTTCTCGTTGAACAGCAGTTAGAGCCTTAACTGGTGTTCATTGAAGGACACCCTATTGATTGCAAAGGAATACAGAATGAAATTTGTAAAATCGTTAATGTCCCACGCAATTGAGGGAACCATCACCTTTCTGGCTGTGATTTTTGCTATGGGGTCATTCTTCTGGTTTGAAAGCATATGGATGAAATTCGCCGGGTGTGTTGGCGCATTGTTAGTCGGCTACTTGCTTTCATACGGAGCGGCAAAAATCAGAGGCGGATAATAAAAAAATCATGCACTGCTATGCAGAATGCGGCCTGGCGGATGCCTGCAAAAAATAGTGAGGGGACGAAAAGGGGACACCCGCAATTCCGTTAACAAAAAAACCACTCTTTTGAGTGGCTTAATTATATGATTCTAAAGCTATAAATCTGGTGGCCCCTGCTGGACTTGAACCAGCGACCAAGCGATTATGAGTCGCCTGCTCTAACCACTGAGCTAAGGGGCCATGGTAGCGGATTATAAAGTAACTCCGTGTCGCAATCCAGCCATTACCGCGCGCCTGCTGTTTTTATAAACAATGTATTTTCAATCCGTTATACTTTTCCTGGTGATGTTAGAAAGGAGTAAATATGGTTGAGGATATTTTGGCTCCAGGGTTACGGGTCGTGTTTTGCGGTATCAACCCTGGGCTTTCATCCGCCGGGACTGGTTTTCCCTTTGCTCATCCGGCAAATCGCTTCTGGAAGGTGATATATCAGGCCGGGTTTACCGACCGTCAGTTGAAGCCGCAGGAGGCACAGCATCTGCTGGATTATCGTTGTGGCGTCACCAAACTGGTAGACCGTCCAACGGTGCAAGCCAATGAAGTTTCAAAGCAGGAGCTACACGCAGGCGGGCGTAAGCTGATTGAAAAAATTGAAGATTATCAGCCGCAGGCGTTGGCGATTCTGGGCAAACAAGCATATGAACAGGGATTCAGCCAGCGCGGTGCACAGTGGGGGAAACAAACGCTCACCATTGGTTCGACGCAGATTTGGGTGCTGCCAAATCCCAGCGGTTTAAGTCGCGTTTCACTGGAGAAACTGGTTGAAGCGTATCGCGAGCTGGACCAGGCGCTGGTAGTGCGTGGGCGATAAAAAACGCCACCGAAAAGGTGGCGTTTGTGCAGAGGGCCTAGTGCCGGGTGCGGCGTAACGCCTGATCCGGCCTACCGATTAATCGTCCAGGAAGCTACGCAGCACTTCAGAACGGCTCGGGTGACGCAGTTTGCGCAGCGCCTTCGCTTCGATCTGACGGATACGTTCGCGGGTAACGTCGAACTGTTTACCCACTTCTTCCAGCGTGTGGTCGGTGTTCATATCGATACCGAAACGCATACGCAGAACTTTTGCTTCACGCGCGGTCAGGCCAGCCAGCACGTCGTGCGTTGCCGCACGCAGGCTTTCGGTGGTCGCAGAATCCAGCGGCAGCTCGAGGGTGGTATCCTCGATGAAATCCCCCAGATGCGAATCTTCATCATCACCGATCGGCGTTTCCATGGAGATTGGCTCTTTGGCGATCTTCAGCACTTTGCGGATCTTGTCTTCCGGCATCAGCATACGTTCAGCCAGTTCTTCCGGCGTCGGTTCACGGCCCATCTCTTGCAGCATCTGGCGAGAAATACGGTTGAGCTTGTTGATGGTCTCAATCATATGCACCGGAATACGGATGGTGCGCGCCTGATCCGCGATAGAGCGGGTGATCGCCTGACGGATCCACCAGGTTGCGTAGGTGGAGAACTTGTAACCACGGCGGTATTCGAATTTATCAACCGCTTTCATCAGACCGATGTTGCCTTCCTGAATCAGGTCAAGGAACTGCAAGCCACGGTTGGTGTATTTCTTAGCGATAGAAATAACCAGACGTAAGTTCGCTTCAACCATCTCTTTCTTCGCACGGCGGGCTTTCGCTTCACCGATGGACATACGACGGTTGATATCTTTAACCTGCTCGATGGTCAGGCCGGTTTCTTCTTCAATCTGCTGCAGTTTTTGCAGGGCGCGATGCACTTCTTCAGAGACATCGTGCAGTTTTTCCGACCACGGCTTGTTCATCGCAATTGCCGCGTTGAACCAGGTATCGCTGGTTTCGTTGCCGGTAAACAGGGTAATGAAGTTTTTCTTCGGCATTTTGCACTGCTCAACGCAGAGCTTCATGATCAGACGTTCTTGCGTACGAACGCGGTCCATCATGACGCGCATGCTGTTGACCAGGTAGTCAAACTGCTTCGGCACCAGGCGGAACTGTTTGAATACTTCAGACAGTTTCAGGATCTCTTCCTGAGCGGTAGCGTGACTGCGACCTTTCGCTTTGATGGTGTCACGCGTTACAACGTACTGAGCGCGTAGTTCCGCAAATTTTTCGCGAGCCAGTTCCGGGTCGATGCTGTTGTCATCATCGGCGCTGTCGTCATCGCCATCTTCTTCGTCTTCATCTTCGTCATCGTCCAGATCTTCCTGGGAAAGCTCAGAACCGACGTGAGTGGCGGTAGGTGCCAGATCTTCTTCTGCGTTCGGGTCAACAAAGCCGGTGATCAGATCGGACAGACGCGCTTCTTCTGCTTCAACACGATCGTACTGTTCCAGCAGATAGGTGATCGCTTCCGGATATTCAGCAACGGAGCATTGAACCTGGTTGATCCCGTCTTCAATACGCTTAGCGATGTCAATTTCGCCTTCGCGGGTCAACAGTTCAACGGTGCCCATTTCACGCATGTACATGCGTACCGGGTCAGTCGTGCGCCCGATTTCAGATTCCACGCTGGAAAGCACCTGCGCGGCGGCTTCGGCAGCATCTTCGTCCGCGGTGTTTTCAGCCAGCATCAGATCATCGGCATCCGGTGCTTCTTCCATCACCTGAATGCCCATGTCGTTGATCATTTGGATGATGTCTTCGATCTGATCTGAATCGACGATATCTTCCGGCAGATGGTCATTGACCTCGGCATAGGTCAGATAGCCTTGCTCCTTACCACGGGTGACAAGAAGTTTCAGCTGTGACTGCGGGTTTTGCTCCATAAGACGGTATCCACACTTATTTCATGAGGTTGGTGTTGGGCGATTGACCCGATGTCCTTCAGCCGTTAACGCTGAAATCCAACGGTTGTTTACCGCCAACGATAATTACGAGGGCGTACTTATATATTTGCCGCTGCCTCTCAGTGCGGCTGTCGGGGGCTTCCCGATCGCTCTTCGGCACTTAAGCCGTTAAATCACTTTTTCTTCGCCAGCTCCTGGTTTAATGTCCAGAGCTCCAGGCGTTCTTCGTTGCTTAAACCATGCGTGCGCTCACGAGCGATTAACTCTTCCTGGCGCAGTTCAAGCAGCGAATCAAACATATGGTTGAGTGAGTCGGTGAAGGTTTGCTCAGCAATATTCTTATCTGCTATATCGTCCCACATCGACAGTTTTTCAAGGGTGGCAGCATTATTTGTACCACGATAGTGCTCTAAAAGTTGCCCGGTGGTCAGACCTGGCTGGGAGAGACAAGTGTTGACCAGTTCTCTGAATAAGCCAAGTCCAGGGAGCTTATTTTCATCCAGATTCTCAAGCGGCGGGACCAACGTCGCTAATTCTGGATTTTGCACCAGCAACCCTATAAGTATACGCATGGTCGTGCGTTTTAGCTGCGGAACAGGGCGAGAAACGCCGCTCTCTGCCGCTTTTGGCATTAATCGTTCAAGCTGGCTGTCATCAAGTATGCCTAATTTGTTGCCTAATTCCTGACGAAGATATATTCGCAGCGTTTCGCCCGGCACTTGCGATATCAATGGTAGTGCCAGCGTACTCAAACGTGCGCGCCCGTCAGGGGTACTCAGATCAACTTGCGGCATCAGACTGTTAAACAGAAATGCGGAGAGTGGCATCGCCTGCTCCATCCGCGCTTCAAACGCTTCTTTACCTTCTTTTCGTACTAGCGTGTCAGGGTCTTCGCCATCAGGCAAAAACATAAAGCGTAGCTGACGGCCGTCTGTCATGTAAGGCAGCGCCGTTTCCAGCGCTCGCCAGGCGGCATCGCGGCCTGCACGGTCGCCGTCATAACAGCAAATGACATTGTTGGTCGCGCGGAACAACAGTTGTATGTGATCGACGGTGGTTGACGTACCTAACGACGCAACGGCGTAATTAATGCCGTATTGCGCCAGCGCCACCACGTCCATATAGCCTTCGACCACAAGCAGACGATTGGGTTCAGCGTTATCCTGCTGCGCTTCATAAAGACCGTAAAGCTGGCGGCCTTTATGGAAAATGTCTGTTTCCGGCGAGTTCAGGTATTTGGGGGTATCGTTGCCCAGCACGCGCCCGCCAAAACCAATCACCCGACCGCGTTTATCGCGAATGGGGAACATCACCCGCTCGCGGAAACGATCGTAACTGCGTCCCTGATCGTTAGTGACCAACATCCCCGCATCAATCAATGACTGGCGATTTTCTGGATTGCCGCCAAACCGCTTCAGGACGTTGTCCCAGCCGGGGGGCGCAAAACCAATCGCAAAGCGAGCGATAACCTCGTGGCTTAATCCGCGTTTTTCCAGATACTGGCGCGCAGACGTGGCAACAGGTTGTTGTAAAGATTGTTGGTAAAACGTATTCAGACCGTCCATCAACTGATAAAGCGTTTGCCTCTGATGGCGCTCGATCTGGCTGGGGCCGCTGCCTGCTTCAAATGGCACTTCAAGATTGTGCATTGCTGCCAGCTCTTCGACCGTTTCGACGAACTCGAGCTTGTCGTAGTTCATCAGGAAGTCGATCGCGTTGCCGTGCGCGCCACATCCAAAGCAGTGGTAAAACTGTTTCTCACCGTTAACGGTGAAGGACGGGGTTTTCTCGTTGTGGAATGGACAACACGCGTGGAAATTCTTGCCCTGCTTTTTCAGCTTCACACGGGCATCGATCAGATCGACGATGTCAGTGCGTGCCAGCAGATCATTAATGAATACGCGTGGGATTCGTCCAGCCATAGGCCCCGATTTTTAGCAATTCATAAACGAAAATAAGCCGCGCATTCCTTTCGGAAGCACGGCCTTACAACTACAACTCGGTCTGATCGGAGAGCAACGCTCTCGGGGAATTAGTACAGACGAGTGCGGCGTGCGTTTTCGCGAGCCAGTTTCTTCGCGTGACGTTTCACTGCAGAAGCTTTAGCGCGCTTACGTTCGGTAGTCGGTTTTTCATAGAACTCACGACGACGAACTTCCGCCAGAACACCTGCTTTTTCGCAGGAACGCTTGAAGCGACGCAGAGCTACGTCGAACGGCTCGTTTTCACGTACTTTAATTACCGGCATGTGCCTCTCACCTTTGATTAATTCGGTTTGCCGCTGGCATCAACGCCAGCTTATTTCAAAATGGTGCGGAATTTTACTGCAATTGCTGCTGCTTTGTAAAGCACCGCGGCCTTTTTTGAAAGGGACTTTTATAAGGGTGAGGAGTATACACGAGGCTTTCTCCAGGGGCGAACAAAGTTTTACATCAACCCGCATTGGTCCTACACTGCGCGGTAATAAAGCGAGGTAAAACAAGTCATGCGTGTACTGGGTATTGAAACTTCCTGCGATGAAACCGGCATCGCCATTTACGACGATGAAAAAGGTTTGTTAGCCAACCAATTGTATAGTCAGGTGAAATTGCACGCTGACTACGGCGGCGTCGTGCCTGAACTGGCCTCCCGCGATCATGTGCGTAAAACCGTACCGTTGATCCAGGCGGCGCTAAAGGAGTCTGGTTTAACGGCAAAAGACATTGATGCTGTGGCCTATACCGCAGGCCCTGGATTAGTCGGCGCGCTACTGGTTGGCGCGACCGTGGGGCGTTCTCTGGCGTTTGCCTGGGACGTTCCGGCGATCCCTGTACACCATATGGAAGGGCATCTGTTAGCGCCGATGCTGGAAGATAACCCGCCGGAATTTCCGTTTGTTGCGCTGCTTGTTTCCGGCGGTCATACGCAGTTAATCAGCGTGACTGGCATTGGTCAGTACGAGCTGCTCGGCGAGTCTATCGATGATGCCGCCGGGGAAGCGTTTGATAAAACCGCGAAGCTGCTGGGGCTGGATTATCCTGGCGGGCCGTTACTGTCGAAAATGGCGGCTCAGGGTACTGCCGGGCGCTTTGTCTTCCCGCGTCCGATGACCGACCGTCCGGGGCTGGATTTCAGCTTCTCCGGCCTGAAAACCTTCGCGGCAAATACCATTCGTGACAACGGCACCGACGACCAGACGCGTGCTGATATCGCCCGCGCCTTTGAAGATGCGGTGGTCGATACGCTGATGATTAAGTGCAAGCGGGCGCTGGATCAGACGGGCTTTAAGCGACTGGTCATGGCGGGCGGCGTGAGTGCTAACCGTACGTTACGGGCGAAGCTGGCTGAAATGATGAAAAAACGCCGCGGCGAAGTGTTCTACGCGCGTCCGGAATTTTGTACTGATAACGGCGCGATGATCGCCTATGCCGGAATGGTGCGGTTTAAAGCAGGCGCGACGGCGGATCTCGGCGTTAGCGTGCGTCCGCGCTGGCCGCTGGCGGAACTGCCTGAGGCGTGAACGGCTCTCCCGTCGTCGCGGCGGGGGAGTTTTATATTCTGATGTCGAACATCTGGTTCTTGATGATCAGAGAGTAAAGCTGGCAGTCGTTTTGCACATCCAGCTTTTCCATCGCCCGGATCTTATGCGCACTGACTGTTTTGATGCTCAGGTGCATATGTTGTGCAATCTCCTTCAAATTTAATCCGTTACATATCAGACGCAGCACATCGATTTCCCGCGGCGAGAGTTTCTCTATATCTGTCATCTCATGACGAAAAAGCATATTTACCAGCTGGCTTTCGATATAGATCTCACCTTTAAGAACTGTAGCAATCGCCTGGCTTAAGGTTTTCTCGTTGATATCCCGCGACAAATACGATCTGACGCCTTCCTTTAGCGCCTGACGAATCAACATGGCGTTTGCATAGGGCGAGAGCAGGATAATGCTGAGCGTAGGATAAGTCTGATGGAGCCATCTCAACAGCTTCAGACCGTCCATACCCGTGAGAGGAGAGCGATTAAAGCTGGTTGTCAGTGAATAGCTGAGGATAACGATATCGGGGTTATGCTGGCCAAGAAGCGACAGAAGTTCTGCGGAAGAGGCTGCTTCACCGGTCAAAACACATCTCTTATTCATGCCTGAGGCGGGTAACGAGAGCGCTTGCATCATTGAGGATAAGCCGCGGCGAATCAACGAGGATTCTTCAGCGATAACGATTTTAATGTCCATAATGATGCGTCGTATTAACCCTTACATGATAATGGCGGGGTTGGAATCCCTCGCAAGATATATCGTTATTAAAATCCAGGCTGCGGTAAAATAGCAGTAACAATGAGAGTATTTTTAACGGCGGCGGATATTGATTATTTCATTATGCTTAATCTTTATGGCTTTTGTATCCAGGTGTATCCTCGTGTTGCGAAATATAAAGAAATGAGATATGGATTTTTCTTATTCAATTATAGAAAGATCGTTCCCCCAGATTAGGAAGTTCTTATTCATCACGGTGCATGTATCACAGATACTGAAAAAGGAGAAATGTCGATTCACAAAGGAACCGTGATTACCATGAAAAAAAGTACCTTGTCCCTTTTTATTTGTGCAGCAATTTCATTTTCCGCTACGGCAGAAAATCAGGTGCAAAATGAGTTTGCACATGACAATGCGACCTACACAGCAATTGTACTCAAGCTAAAACCCACTACAGGTTTGCTAAAAGCGACAAACAATAAAATTACCCTGAATGATCCTTCCCTTATCACCACAAATATGTTTCGGCCGACTAATTTGCGGAGTTCAAATCAGTCATCCGAGTTAACGGAACTCAATAAACGCTATGGCTTTGACCGTTATCTGCGTATCGCGTTACCGCAAGATAAACGTCAGGATAAAACCTACATTAACCATATTATTACTGAGCTGGAGCAGAATCAGAACGTTGAGTTTGTTTATCCGGAGGCCGAACCGGTGTCGCTGGATGAAAACGCCCTTACGCCTCAGGTTAAATCTTCGGTAAATAATAATTTAACGTCTGCTGCCGTTCCGGATTTTCGCAATAAGCAGGATTATCTCAAAGCTCCTGATGTTAAGCGCGCCGGTTATTATATGGGGGGCGTAAACCGCGAAAGCGTTGATCACTATGCAGGCAGTGCGGGTGAAGGGGTGACGATTATTTCAACGGAGATTTATCCCTGGAATACCCACCACCTCAACTTACCGCCAATGAGTCTCAGCTCTGGAAAGACAACCTATGTTGAAAAGCAAGATCATGACACCGCTTCCGTCGGGATTATGACAGCGAAAGATATTGGCACCGGTATTCGAGGGATAAGCTGGAAAAGCCGACTGGGGTACGCGGCCTCAGCGCATAATAACCTCTATAATTTAATTCCGTTGCTAAAAGCTGGCGATGTGGTGCAGATCGGGGTACACGTAGCGGGCGGTTATCCAGCGGGTTGTCAGGAGGATTGCTGGGTGGCAATGGAGTCCGAGCCCGCCTATTACGATGTGATTAAAGCGCTGACGGATAAAGGCGTTCACGTTATTGAGGCGGCAGGTAACGGGAACGTCAACCTGGATAGCCCTGGCTTTCAGGGTGAGTTTGACGTGAACGTGCGGGACTCCGGGGCTATCCTGGCGGGTGCGTTTTGTGCAAAGGACGGTAAAAAAGCGTCGTTCAGCACCTATGGTTCGCGCGTCACCAGCTCTGCATGGGGCTGCTGGGACGTAGTGAGCACAGGTTATGGCGATCTCTATAAAAATGGCGGCGTTAACGATTCTTATACCGCGACGTTTGCCGGAACTTCTTCCTCGAACCCGATTATTGCGGGTGTGGTAGCCAGCCTGTCAGGCATCGCCAAAGCCAACGGTATTACCGTGACACCGCGGCAGATGCGTCAGATTCTGGCGGAGACCGGAACGCCACTGGCCAACGGAGATTCGGCAAAAGTGGGTACTCAACCTGACATGGAGCGTGCGGTGGCCCGTATTATGGCGCTCAAAGACGGTAGCACGCCTGTCGCGCCGGCTCCAACGGCTGTGGCAGGCGCAGATTACGCTCTGGTTTCTCCGACCACGGGGGTGATCACCTACGCGCTGGACGGCAGTAAGAGCCTGAATGCCAAATCGTATAACTGGCGTGTGACGAAAGGGGCAGAAACCTTCTCGCTGGAGGCGACACTGAACGGCACGCTGGTGAAGAGCGTGGACAGCGCGCATGCCTATGCCGTCATTCCTGCCAACAGCGAGGGTGAAGCGACCTTTACGCTGACGACGACCGGCGCGGATGGGCGAACCGCGACGGACAGCATGACCATCACCGTCAGTAAACCGGCGGTACCGGCTAAGGATGACACCCCGGCAAAAGATGACACACCGGTAAATCCTGCGGCACCGGCCTATAACGCCAAAATTGCCTATCCAACCCGATGCACCAAAGTGTCTTACAACGGTAAAGTTTGGCTCAACCAGTGGTATGTCAACCCGGGGCAAGAAACGCCGGGAACCGGCGGCCAGTGGGGCGCATGGCGCGAACAAGGGTCTCCCAATAACAGCTGCAAATAACAATCACGGCCTGGCGTTATGCCAGGCCTTTTTTCAGATCCGCAGCATTCCTTTCTCTTCCAGAAACGCAATAATCGTCGCTAAACCGTCGCCCGCCTTCAGGTTGGTAAACGTCCACGGACGCTCGCCGCGCATGCGATGAGTGTCGCGCTCCATTACCTCCAGCGACGCACCGACGTACGGCGCGAGGTCGGTTTTGTTGATCACCAGAAAATCGGATTTGGTGATCCCCGGCCCGCCCTTGCGCGGGATTTTTTCCCCTTCGGCCACGTCGATGACGTAGATGGTGAGGTCCGCCAGCTCCGGGCTGAAGGTCGCGCTTAGGTTATCCCCGCCGCTTTCCACGAAGATCAGATCCAGATTGCCGAACTTCTCGCTCAACGCTTCCACCGCCGCCAGGTTCATTGAGGCGTCTTCGCGGATGGCGGTATGCGGGCAGCCGCCCGTTTCCACGCCCACGATGCGCTCTGGCTCCAGCGCACCCGCCTCGGTCAGGATGCGCTGATCCTCTTTGGTGTAGATATCGTTGGTCACCACCGCAAGATGATAGGTGTCGCGCATCGCCTTGCAGAGCGCTTCCAGCAGGGCGGTTTTGCCCGACCCTACCGGGCCGCCCACGCCCACGCGCAGGGGATGTTTGTAATCAGCCATGTTGACTCCTCAGGAACGGAATAGTCGTGAATATTGGGTTTCATGGCGCGCGGAGGCGATGGCCGACAGCGGCGTAGCGGCCCCCAGCGCGTCGTCGCCACGTAAAAATGCCTGTTCAAACCCGGCGGCAAAATGGTCGCTCAGGTCGATAATCAGCTGTTGTGCGGCCTGCTGCCCAAACGGTACCAGCTTGACGCCTGCCATCACCGCGCTCTCTATCCAGCTGTAGCCCAGACTCAGCGCCAGCTCGCGCGCGCTAATGCCCCAGCGCACGCCGAGCCACGCCATGCCGCAGAGCTGGCTTTGTATAAACAGCGGTAGCCATTCTGGCGGGCAGGCGGGTTCCCAGCTCTTAATCAGCCGCGTAAAGGCTGCCCCACGGTTGCGTTCTTCATCGCGCAGCTCGCGCGTTTCCCGACAGGCGAGCAGGTATGCCGTCCAGCGTTTTGCTGTCGCGACGTCCTGCTTCTCGCAGGCACGATACAGGCGGATAAACAGCGGAAGGTCGACGCAGAAAAAGCTCTGCTCCATCTGCTGGATCTGCCAGCGCCTGAAGGCCTCAGCGTCCGTGACCCACCCGGCCTCAACGGCCCACTCCAGCCCCTGCGACCAGGTAAACGATCCGACCGGCAGGCTACTGCTGGAGAGCTGCATCAGGCGCAGCCGCTGGCGGGCGTGCTCCATCAGCTCATCAGCGCCAGCAGGGCGGAGACGATCAGCCCGCCGCCGAAGGTTTTACGCAGGCCGTCGTGACGGCGCAGCAGCAGCCCTGCCGCGAAGCTGGCACACAGCACCGTGGCGCTGGCTAACATAAACCCGCTGGTGAAGAGCCAGAAGCTGTGGCCGGACATCTCCACGCCGTGCGCCCAGCCGTGGAACATCGCCAGGGCTGGTACCGCCAGCAGCAGGCGATTTTCAGTCTTAAACATCATCACGCCGCAGACCGCCAGCGAGGCGATAATCAGCATCTCCATGCCGCTAAAGCCGCCGAGCAGGCTGCCCGCAACGGCACCAGCAAGCATCATGCCGAGCGTCGCTAACGGCAACAGCAGCTTGCGGCCGCTCAGGGCGGAGAGCACGCCAGCCCCCGTCAGCATCAGCAGGTGATCCAGCCCGGTCAGCGGATGGAGAAATCCTGCCTGAAAGCTGTCGGTCCCGTGGCCGGGATGGGCGAGCGCGGGAACGGAAAAAGCCAGCAGTAACAGCGGTAAGTACTTGCGCATGATGAGTCCTTAATGTGAATGAGCGTGAGAGTGGCTATGGCTGTGGGCATCGCTGGTGTAAGCGCCCGCTTCTGGTTCAAATGGCAGGCTGGCGAAGGTCACCTCCAGCCCGAACTGACGCAGCATATCGTCGAGGACGTGGTCGTGGTGGTAGCGCAGTTCGCCAGGCATTATTTGCAGCGGTACGTGACGATTGCCCAGGTGATAACAGGCGCGGGCGAGCAGGAACGGGTCGGCGCAGCGCACCACGGAAACCGACTCCGGGGCGGCGATCACTTCGATCACCTCGCTGCCATCGTCGGTAGTCAGCAGGTCGCCCCCGCGCAGCAGCAGGCCGCGCGGCAGCATTAGCCCGGCTTCGCGGCCGTCGTTCAGCGCCACGCGGGCGCGGCTTTTTACCCGCACATCAATCGGTAGCGTGACGCTGGCGGTAATCGGATGCGCATGGTCCAGGCGTTGGGTTAAATAGATCATCATGTCTCCTCAAAACAGAAAATAGCGTTGCGCCATCGGCAAAACCTCTGCCGGTTCGCTGGTGATCAATTCGCCGTCGACGCGTACCTCATAGGTTTGCGCGTCAACGGTGATATTCGGCTGTAAATCGTTGTGGATCATGTCGGCCTTTTTCACCGACCGGCAGCCTCTCACCACCGCGGTGGCGCTTTGCAGTCCGAGCCGTTGCGGAATGCCGCTGGCATCAGCAGCCTGAGAGACAAACGTCAGCCGCGTGGCGTGGCGTGCGGCACCAAGGGCACCAAACATCGGGCGGTAATGTACCGGCTGCGGCGTGGGGATCGAGGCGTTGATGTCGCCCATCGGCGCGCAGGCGATCATCCCGCCTTTGACGATGGTGGCGGGTTTGACGCCAAAGAAGGCGGGGGACCAGACCACCAGATCCGCCAGCTTGCCCGCCTCAATAGAACCGACCTCATGGGCGATGCCGTGGGTCAGCGCCGGGTTGATGGTGTATTTGGCGACATAGCGCTTCACGCGGAAGTTATCGTTATCGCCGGTCTCTTCCGGCAGTGCGCCGCGCTGCACCTTCATGCGGTGCGCCACCTGCCAGGTGCGGATAATCACTTCCCCCACGCGGCCCATGGCCTGTGAATCTGACGAGGTGAGCGAGAACGCGCCGATATCGTGCAGCACGTCTTCGGCGGCGATGGTCTCCCGGCGAATGCGGGATTCGGCAAACGCCACGTCCTCGGCGATATCCGGGTCGAGGTGATGGCAAACCATCAGCATGTCCAGGTGCTCGTCGATGGTGTTGACCGTGTAGGGCAGCGTCGGGTTGGTGGAGGAGGGCAGAATATTCGGGTGCGCGCAGGCGGTGATGATATCCGGCGCATGGCCGCCGCCCGCCCCTTCGGTGTGGAAGGTGTGGATGGTGCGCCCGGCGATGGCGGCCAGCGTGTCTTCGACAAAACCGGACTCGTTCAGCGTGTCGCTGTGCAGCGCCACCTGAATATCCATCTCTTCAGCGACCTCCAGCGAGCAGTTGATGGTCGCAGGCGTCGCGCCCCAGTCTTCGTGGATCTTAAGCCCGATGGCACCTGCGGCGATCTGCTCGCGCAGCGCGTCCGGGTTGGAGCCGTTCCCTTTACCCAGCAGGCCAATATTCACCGGTAGCGTATCGGCTGCCTGCAACATGCGGGCGATATACCACGGCCCCGGTGTGCAGGTGGTGGCGTTTGTGCCTGCCGCAGGCCCGGTGCCGCCGCCGATCATGGTGGTGACGCCAGACACCAGCGCCTCTTCCGCCTGCTGCGGACAGATCCAGTGGATGTGGGTGTCGATCCCGCCTGCGGTGACGATCTTCCCTTCGGCGGCGATCACCTCCGTTGCCGCGCCAATCGGGATCGTCACGCCGGGCTGAATGTCCGGGTTCCCGGCTTTGCCGATGGCGAAGATCCGCCCATCTTTTACGCCGATATCCGCTTTCACGATCCCCCAGTGATCGACGATCAGCGCGTTGGTGAGCACCAGATCCACGCAGTCGTCGGCGGTCATCTGCCCCTGTCCCATGCCGTCGCGGATCACTTTTCCGCCGCCGAATTTAACCTCTTCGCCGTAGATCGTGAGATCGTCTTCCACTTCGATCCACAGCTCGCTGTCGGCCAGCCGCACTTTATCCCCGGTAGTGGGGCCGAACATATCGGCATACGCCTGGCGTGA
The DNA here is from genome assembly GCA_042434945.1 of Enterobacter hormaechei. Lineage (GTDB taxonomy): Bacteria > Pseudomonadota > Gammaproteobacteria > Enterobacterales > Enterobacteriaceae > Escherichia > Escherichia hormaechei_A. The sequence goes on along the minus strand of CP170191.1, from coordinate 3,538,752 downwards.
AATCTCAGCCATGTTTCACCTCGCCCATGACCTCGCCGCGAAAGCCGAAAATGCGCTGTGCGCCCGTCACCTGCACCAGCGTCACTTCCCGCTTCTGGCCGGGCTCGAAGCGCACGGCAGTGCCGGCCGGGATGTTCAGCCGGTAACCTCGGGTGGCTTCGCGATCGAACTTCAGCGCCGGGTTGACCTCGTAAAAGTGGTAGTGCGATCCGACCTGGATCGGCCTGTCGCCGTGGTTTTCCACGATCACACTTCGGGTTTCGCGCCCGACGTTGAGAGCAATGTTTCCGGACTGGATCCGGTATTCGCCTGGGATCATCACGCGCTCCTTACACGATCGGGTTGTGGACGGTGACGAGCTTGGATCCGTCCGGAAAGGTGGCTTCCACCTGGATATCCGGGATCATCTCCGGCACGCCTTCCATCACCTGATCGCGCGTCAGGACGTGGCGGCCGGCTTCCATCAGCGAGGCGACGGTTTCGCCATCGCGCGCGCCTTCCATAATAAAGGCGCTGATCAGCGCGACCGATTCCGGGTAATTGAGCTTTACCCCGCGCGCGAGGCGGCGTTCGGCAACCAGCGCGGCGGTGAACAGCAACAGCTTGTCTTTTTCTCTGGGAGTCAGTTCCATAGCGTTTCTCTTATGTTTGCCAGATGCGCGGCGAACAGGCGGTTTTGGAAGTTAAAAGCGGGCGAAGCGACTGCCAGATATCGCGCATCACCCGCTGACAAATCAGGTTGTCGTGGGAGAGAAAACGCACCGACAGCAGATCGTCGGTGAGCGTCGCCCCGCCAACGTTTTCCAGCGGGGCGAGAAGCGCACGCACCGCGTCGAGAAGTGCTTCCCGGGCCGGATAGAACAGCAGCGTGCCGACCCACGGATGGTCCGCGACGGACGTCAGATCGCCACCGCTGAGATGCAGTCGCTCAATCAGACGCGGCTCGCCATCCACCCACACCTCAAGGCGGTTCTCCAGCGTGCCGTGGCTGAAGGTTTCGTTTATCACCGGACGGCCCAGACAGTACAGCTCCCACGCCAGCAGCGTGCTGGTGGCGTGCAGGTGAAAGACGGAACGCAGCGCGGCGTTAGCGCCGGGGAAAATAATGGTGTCCTGCGGCAGCCACTCCAGCGTGGCCTCTTCGTCGAGGTAAAAATGCTGACTGAGGCAGGCCAGCGGGCCGCTGCTGCGATAGAACTTGCTGGCGCCGGGCATGGTAATGAGGGCATGGCTTTTGGCGTCGAGCCGCACGGAAATATCCAGCGTATCTCCGCCCACAATTCCGCCTGGCGGGTGCAGCAGGTAAAGGTGGCAGGTTTCCCCTTCGGGATAAAACGGACGCTGAACGGTGAGCGGCCCGCTGTGACGCGCGGAATGGAGGAGGGTTTTCTCAGGGGTATGACAAAACTGGAGGGCAAGCGAGGCCTGCCAGCCTTTGTATGAATTATCAGTGACCTGAGTTGCTAACATGGTGCTTCCATTTCCACACTATCGGGGTACGTTTCAGTATGCCCTGGCGGAAATGAAGGCTGTCATATGAGTCGCTTATGGATAAAAAAACCGGCTCATGTGAGCCGGTTTCAGTAATGTAGGCCGGGTAAGCGCAGCGCCACCCGGCAAGAAAGGCTAGCGATAATCCTCTGCATCCACATCATACCCCGACGGCTCCCAGCGGATCGCCAGCAGCGACGCCAGACCGATAAACGGCGCCAGCGCAATCACCCAGAACACGGCGGTATCCAGCGAGGCGACCAGCAGCGGGAACAAAAACAGTGACAGCGTTGAACTGCTGCGCATCAGCGTCTGGTTAAGCCCCACACCCACGCCGCGCAGCGAGGTCGGGTAGCTCAGGGAGGCAAACGTCATGGTATGCGCACCTGGACCAAAACCCTGACCAAACAGGAACAGCGCCAGCATCGCGACGGCGAACACGCCTTCCGTGGCCCCGTCAGGCCGGCCAATCAACGCCAGGCCGAGCAGTGCCGCAAGCTGGCACGCATAACCCGCCAGAGACATCCGCCATGCGCCGAAGCGCGGAACATAGCGCACCGCCAGCAGCCCGCCGACAAAGGCGAACAGCAGGTTAAGCGCCAGCGAGATCAGAATGGTGGTCAGCATCGACTGCACAAAGAAGCTGGAGATGATCACCGGCAGGCCAAAGGCTACGGCGTTATAGGCGAACGAGGAGACCACTGACAGCAGCGTGGCGAGCGTGGTACGCCGCAGATAGATACCGCGGAACAGGTTCAGGTAGTTCGACCATTTTGCCTTGTTCACGACAGGCGCGGGCTGGTCGAGCGCATCCTGCGGTACGTGGGCATTAATATTGTAAGACTGCCGCAGGATGGACGCCGCCTCCTTCAGATTGCCCTGATTCGCCGCCCAGACCGGGGATTCGCTCATATAGCGGCTGCGGATGGCGATAATCACCAGCGCGGGCACCGCGCCAAAGCCAAGGATCAGACGCCAGAGCCAGTCGCTGTGGCTTTCCGGCAGCACGGCGTAAAAGAAGAGCACCAGAAGATAAGAGATGCTGATGGCCGCGTACCAGGTGGGGCACCACATTGCGACGCTGGAGGCTTTATTCCCCGGGCCTTTCAGCCTGGCGAACTCGCTGAGAAACGCCATCGCGACGGGAAGGTCGATCCCAACGCCAAGACCCATCACAAAGCGCGCGCCCGCCAGCACATATTCGTTCGGGGCCAGCGCACAGGCGATAGCGGCAACGACAAAGAACACCATGTCGGCCATAAAGACGCGGTAGCGCCCGATTTTATCCGTAAGATAGCCGCCGAGCAGCGCCCCGACAATCGCGCCAAAGGTAATCGCCGAGGCCACCATGCCGGTACCGGCGGGCGTCAGGTTAAATTCGCGGGTGATGTCTTTGATGCCGAATGCCAGCGCGCCGAGATCGTAGGCATCGAGGAAAATTCCCCCGAGTGCGATACCGACCACGATGCGGGCATTGGCCCGGCCCTGAGAACCGTCATTAACGAGACGTGAAACGTCCGATGCGCTGCGCACCCACTTGATGTCGCCATCCGGGGTGCTTCCTGCCGTTGAAAGGGGAGTTGTATCTGTGATTTCTGCCATTTTTCTTTTTGTGTGGTTGTGTTGTGTCTCTAACAGTTACCACAGGCAGAAGGTGACCAAAATCACATTTGGTTATAAGGCATAACGAACGGTTTACTGAGCGTCTTTCTTTTTACGCCTGAGCTTCGTCCAGATTTTTGTCTCCTGACGACGCCACAGACGTTGGATGTTGTCATGATGACGCAGCAGGATCAGGCAAGAGAGCATCGAAACCGGGAAGGTGAATTGTGGCTTAAACCACCAGACATAAAACGGAGCAATCAGTGCACTGACAATCGCTCCCAGCGACGAGTATCCGCTCAATAGCACGGTCAGTAACCAGGTTCCCGCCATTACTCCGGTGAGATCCCAGCCAATGGGTGCGATGGCACCAAAAGCGGTAGCAACGCCTTTTCCTCCTTTAAATCCGAAGAAAACGGGCCAGATGTGTCCAAGACAGGCGGCGATGGCAATTAAGCCTAGCCAGAAGGGGCTGACACCTAATTCATACGCGCCCCAGACGGGCAACATTCCTTTCAGAACGTCGAAAATCAGTACTGCTACGGCTGCTCCCTTGCCACCGATACGTAACACATTGGTTGCGCCTGGATTGCCGGAGCCGCTGGTTCGCGGATCGGGCAGCCCACACAAGCGGCAAACCAGAATGGCACTGGAAATGGAGCCGCAGAGGTACGCGATGAGGATCATTCCAGGCGCGATTGCACTCATAAGCTGTTCCGTTTTGAAAATTCGTGTTCAACGATGAATCTGTGGATAATACGCACATTTCGCCGGAAGTGGTATCCGGTTAGCCAAAAAGCAGGCAGGACGTGATGGATATTGTATTTATAGAGCAACTTTCGGTAATCACCACTATTGGTGTTTACGACTGGGAACAGACCATCGAACAGAAGTTAGTGTTCGATATCGAAATGGCGTGGGATAACCGTAAAGCGGCGAAAAGTGATGATGTGGCGGATTGCCTCAGTTACGCTGACATTGCAGAAACGGTGGTCAGCCACGTCGAGGGGGCGCGTTTTGCGCTGGTGGAACGCGTGGCTGAAGAGGTGGCGGAGCTGCTGTTAGCACGCTTCAACTCGCCGTGGGTGCGTATCAAACTCAGCAAGCCAGGCGCAGTGGCGCGGGCGGCGAATGTTGGCGTAATCATTGAGCGTGGCAATAATCTGAAAGAAAATAATTAATTTTACAGCTGTTAAACCAAACGGTTATAACCTGGTCATACGCAGTAGTTCGGACAAGCGGTACATTTTAATAATTTAGGGGTTTATTGATGAGCGATATGCACTCGCTGCTGATAGCGGCAATATTGGGTGTGGTCGAAGGATTGACAGAATTTCTGCCGGTATCCAGCACGGGCCATATGATTATTGTCGGTCACTTGTTGGGGTTTGAGGGCGACACGGCGAAAACCTTTGAAGTTGTGATCCAGTTAGGATCAATTCTGGCGGTAGTAGTGATGTTCTGGCGGCGTCTGTTTGGCCTGATTGGCATCCACTTTGGCCGCCCGTTGCAGCACGAAGGTGAAAGCAAAGGTCGTTTAACGCTGATCCACATTTTGCTGGGGATGATTCCGGCGGTGGTATTGGGGCTGTTGTTCCACGACACGATTAAGTCATTGTTTAACCCGATAAATGTGATGTATGCGCTGGTCGTTGGCGGTTTGTTGCTGATTGCCGCCGAATGCCTGAAGCCGAAAGAGCCGCGTGCGCCGGGTCTTGATGATATGACCTATCGTCAGGCATTTATGATTGGCTGTTTCCAGTGTCTGGCGCTGTGGCCGGGTTTCTCCCGTTCCGGGGCGACCATTTCAGGTGGGATGCTGATGGGGGTGAGCCGTTACGCTGCTTCCGAGTTTTCGTTCCTGCTGGCGGTGCCGATGATGATGGGCGCAACGGCGCTCGATCTCTACAAAAGCTGGGGCTTCCTGACAAGCGGCGATATCCCGATGTTTGCCGTTGGGTTTATCACCGCTTTTGTGGTGGCGCTGATAGCGATTAAAACCTTCCTGCAATTGATTAAGCGCATTTCGTTTATCCCGTTCGCCATTTATCGCTTTATTGTGGCGGCTGCGGTGTATGTCGTGTTCTTTTAATTGAGGAATAGTGTCGGATGCTTGGCGTTGTCAACGATTGCGTAGGCCGAATAAGGCGTTCACGCCGCATCCGGCAATCAACGCCTGATGCGACGCTTGCGCGTCTTATCAGGCCTACAACTGTCGTTGACATGTAGCCGGATAAGGCGTTTACGCCGCATCCGGCAAAATGCCCAATACTCATTCAGGCTTTGGGCAACGTTGTTCCTTCCAGCTGGCTACCGCCGCAATCCGCCGTCGGGTCAGCTCCTCGCGAATCTCCACACCTTTAAATCCCGCTTCAACGACGGCTTTTGTCGGCACTGACTGCGCCACTTCCCAGGCTTCGCGCAACCAGCGGCCTTGCGGGTAGTCCGCTGATTCAAAACCGGTTCTGCCGCGCACGTCAGCCTCGCTGGTCAGCGCCAGTTGCTCGACACGCTGCGGTTTACGCCAGGCATCGATGGAATCAAATAATTTGACGATGGTTTTTGGGTTCAGCATTGGGAAGGTGTGGATGAGATCGTGAAACTCAGCCACCAGTCTGGCTAAATCGCGAATTTCATTTGGCACGCGCAGACGCTGGCATAGTTGTTCCACTAACTTAACACCCGCCGGGCCATGACCATGATGACGCGGCCAGAGTTCTGGCGGCGTCAGCCCTTTACCGAGATCGTGGCATAAAGTTGCGAAACGGACATCGACCTGCGGACTCAGCATCGCCGCCATTGAGAGCGTCATTAAGGTATGAATACCCGTATCGATTTCCGGATGCCACTTGGCAGGGGCCGGAACGCCAAACAGTGCGTCAATTTCCGGGAATAAAACGCGCAGTGCGCCGCAATCGCGCAGTACCTGGAAGAACACCTGTGGATTGCGGGTGGTGAGGGCGCTTTCCGTCTCTTTCCATACCCGTTCAGGCGTCAGGTGTTCCAGTTCACCCGCATGGGTCATCTCGCGCATCAACGCCAGAGTTTCATCGGCAATACGAAAACCGAGGTGGGCATAACGCGCAGCAAAACGCGCCACGCGCAATACGCGTAACGGATCTTCGCCAAAAGCGGGGGAAACATGGCGCAACAGACGATTTTGCAGATCGCCCAGACCGTTGTACGGGTCGATAATCTCGCCGTTATCGTCCTGGGCCAGCGCATTAATGGTCAGATCGCGACGCTTAAGATCATCTTCCAGCGTGACATCCGGTGCGGCATAGCAAGTAAAACCGGTGTAACCGGAACCGGATTTCCGTTCGGTACGTGCCAGCGCATACTCTTCATGCGTTTGCGGATGCAGAAACACAGGAAAATCGCGGCCTACCTGCTGGTAGCCCGCGTCGAGCATCTCCTGTGGCGTACTGCCGACCACCACCCAATCTCTGTCTTTGACCGGTAGCCCTAACAATGCATCCCGAACAGCACCACCGACCAGATAAATCTTCACGCCATCATCCCTTCGTCAAATACACAATTCCTAATAATAAGACAGTGCAACGAAGAAGGCGATTTAGTTCATCCAGCGATCTTTGCGTTTGCGGCTTGGGATCAGGTGCGGCAGTACCAGACCGAGCAGCAAGCCAAGCCCCAGCACGCCACCGCCATACATAAACCATTGCATGATGATGGTGCGCTGTTTGTCATCCAGCTGTACGCTGGCGGCATCGACCTTTTTCTGCGCGACAATCAGCTCGTTTTTCAGTTTCTGATTTTCTTCTTTTAACCCGTTGATCACGCTGTCGCTCTGCGCCACTTTTTGCTGCATTTCTGCGGTGCGCTGATTCCAGGTGTTATCGATATTGGTGAGTTTATCGGTCAGGGTTTTGACCTGATTTTCCAGATCTGGCACACGGGAGCGCAGGCTTGGCTCAGTGCTAAGTTGTTTCAACGGGATCCAGGCGGTACGGCCAGAGCTGTCTTTCACCTGGGCATAATTGGTGTTGGCGTCAGTTTGTAATAAGGTCACTTCCTCGCCGGCGTTAACCGTGCCCACGAGGCGATAATGATCTCCCGGACCGCTGCGGACCCAGGTATTCAGTTCGTCGGAAACATAGCGCGTTTCTTCAGCGTGTGAGACCGGCAGTCGCGCTAAGTGCGAGTAAAGTTAATCCGATCAGGCGTAATTTTGGCATCAGGCTGTCGTTATTGTCATGGAAAGTGGAACGATAGTAGTGGCATCAGTGTCGCTACGCAAAGCATTCGACATCAATCGGAATCCTCTGTGTCAGGTCTTGCCACTGCTTCAAACTTTTACGCCCGTCAAATTGCCCGTTGCATGGCAATTTGGCGCAAAATACTATCTACTGACAAAAAAAGATCGCATTAAGTTCGCCGTTCATCGTCACTTATGTGACATAACCGATAAGTAAAGGCCATGGCTCAGGAAATCGAATTAAAGTTTATTGTTAATCACAGTGCCGTTGAGGCGTTGCGTGACCATCTCAATACGCTGGGCGGCGAGCACCATGACCCCGTGCAGTTGCTGAATATTTACTACGAAACGCCGGATAACTGGCTGCGTGGGCACGATATGGGCTTACGTATTCGTGGCGAAAACGGTCGCTATGAGATGACGATGAAAATCGCCGGTCGCGTGGTGGGCGGTTTGCACCAGCGTCCGGAATACAATATCGACATCAGTATGCCAGAACTTGAGCTGGATCGTTTTCCGGCGGAAGTGTGGCCGGAAGGGACGCTGCCCGCAACGCTGTCGGCAGAGGCGCAACCGCTGTTCAGCACCGATTTCTGGCGCGAAAAATGGCTGGTGTCGGAAGGCAAGAGCCGCATTGAGATCGCGTTTGATCGGGGTGAAATTAAGGCGGGTGAAGAGCAGGAGCCGATCTGCGAATTGGAACTCGAACTGCTGGAAGGCGAGGCGAGCGACGTGCTGAAGCTGGCGCACAAGCTGGTGAACCAGCCTGGCCTGCGTCAGGGCAGCCTGAGTAAAGCGGCACGCGGCTATCACCTGGCCGCCGGGAATGCGCCGCGCGTGCTGCGAGAAACCCCGATTCTGCGCGTTGTGCCGAAAGCCTCCGTTGAGCAGGGCATGGAAGCGGCGCTGGAGCTGGCGCTCTCTCAGTGGCAGTACCACGAGGAGCTGTGGGCGCGTAACGTGAAAAATGCCAAAAAACAGGTGCTGGCCGCTATGGGGCTGGTGCGTCATACCCTGACGCTCTTTGGCGGCATTGTACCGCGTAAAGCCAGCACTCACTTACGTGATTTGCTCACTCAAACCGAAACGCTGATGCTTTCCGACGTGTCGGCACAAACGGCGATCTACAGCCCGCAAAATGCCAGCGCGAAACTGGCGCTGACCGAATTTCTGGTGACGCGCGGCTGGCGTATTTTCCTCGATGCGAAAGGGCAGACCAAAATCGCGGAAAACTTCAAACGTTTTGCGGATATCCACCTCTCCCGTCACGCGGCCGAGCTGAGAACCACCTTTGCGCATCCGCTGGGCGACCAGTATGGCGATCAGCTTCCCCGCCTGGCGCGTAACATCGACAGCATGTTGCTGCTGTCAGGTGCGTATGAGGGCGTGAAGGCGCAAGCCTGGCTGGAGAACTGGCAGGGGCTGCATCACGCTATTGCGACCGGGCAACGCATCGAAATTGAACATTTCCGTAATGAGGCAAACAATCAGGAACCGTTCTGGTTGCACAGCGGAAAACGTTAATCAGGCAAGGATAAAATCGCTTATGAAGCCGCTCTCTTCACCGTTACAGCAGTACTGGCAGAACGTTGTTGAGCGGCTGCCAGAGCCTTTAGCCGAGGAATCACTTAGCGCACAGGCGAAGTCAGTACTTACTTTCAGTGATTTTGTGCAGGACAGCGTGATTGCGCATCCAGAGTGGCTGACGGAACTGGAAAGCCAACCGCCGCAGGCCGACGAATGGCAGCATTACGCGGCATGGTTGCAGGAGGCGCTCTGTAATGTGAGTGACGAAGCCGGGTTAATGCGCGAGCTGCGGCTATTCCGGCGGCGCATTATGGTGCGCATCGCCTGGGCGCAAACGCTGGCACTGGTTACTGAAGAGAGCATATTGCAGCAGCTCAGCTATCTGGCGGAGACGCTGATTGTTGCGGCGCGTGACTGGCTGTATGACGCCTGCTGCCGCGAGTGGGGAACGCCGTGCAATGCGCAGGGCGAAGCGCAACCGCTGCTGATTTTAGGCATGGGTAAGCTGGGCGGTGGGGAACTGAATTTCTCCTCAGATATCGATCTGATTTTTGCCTGGCCGGAACATGGTTGTACGCAGGGCGGACGCCGGGAACTGGATAACGCGCAGTTTTTTACCCGCATGGGGCAGCGGCTGATTAAAGTGCTGGATCAACCAACGCAGGATGGCTTCGTCTATCGCGTGGATATGCGACTGCGTCCGTTTGGCGAAAGTGGCCCGCTGGTGCTGAGCTTTGCGGCGCTGGAAGATTATTACCAGGAGCAGGGGCGCGACTGGGAGCGTTACGCGATGGTCAAGGCGCGGATTATGGGCGATAGCGAAGGCGTCTATGCTAACGAGTTGCGTGCGATGCTGCGCCCGTTTGTTTTCCGTCGTTACATCGATTTCAGCGTGATTCAGTCGCTGCGCAACATGAAAGGGATGATTGCCCGTGAAGTGCGTCGACGTGGTTTGACCGACAATATCAAACTCGGCGCAGGCGGCATTCGCGAAATTGAATTTATCGTTCAGGTGTTCCAGCTCATTCGCGGTGGGCGCGAACCGTCGCTGCAGTCGCGCTCTTTACTGCCAACGCTCAGCGTCATTGCCGCGCTGCATCTGCTTTCTGAAAACGATGCTGAACAATTGCGAGTGGCGTATCTGTTCCTGCGGCGTCTGGAAAACCTGCTGCAAAGCATTAACGACGAACAAACCCAGACGCTTCCTTCTGATGAGCTTAACCGTGCGCGGCTGGCGTGGGCGATGGACTTTGCTGACTGGCCGCAACTGACCGGGGCGCTGACCGCACATATGACCAATGTGCGCCGGGTGTTTAATGAATTGATTGGCGACGACGAAAGTGAAACTCAGGAAGAGTCGCTGTCGGAACAGTGGCGTGAGCTGTGGCAGGATGCGTTGCAGGAAGATGACACCACGCCAGTGCTGGCGCATCTTAGCGAGGATGATCGCAAACAGGTGCTAACGCTGATTGCCGATTTCCGCAAAGAGCTGGATAAGCGCACCATCGGGCCGCGAGGACGTCAGGTGCTCGACCATCTGATGCCGCATCTGCTAAGTGATGTCTGTGCGCGTGAAGACGCTGCCGTTACGCTGTCGCGCATTACCGCCTTGCTGGTGGGGATTGTTACCCGCACCACCTATTTAGAATTGCTCAGTGAATTCCCCGCGGCGCTTAAACATTTGATTTCTCTGTGTGCCGCGTCGCCGATGATTGCCAGCCAGCTGGCGCGTTATCCATTATTGCTGGATGAATTGCTCGATCCAAACACCCTTTACCAGCCGACGGCGACCGATGCCTACCGCGATGAGTTGCGCCAGTATTTGCTGCGCGTGCCGGAAGATGACGAAGAGCAACAGCTTGAGGCGCTGCGTCAGTTCAAACAGGCGCAGCTGTTACGCATCGCCGCAGCGGATATCGCCGGTACGCTACCGGTGATGAAAGTGAGCGATCACTTAACCTGGCTGGCGGAAGCCATGATAGATGCCGTCGTTCAGCAGGCGTGGGTTCAAATGGTTGCCCGCTACGGTAAGCCGAATCACCTGAACGAACGCGAAGGGCGTGGTTTTGCGGTGGTCGGCTACGGCAAGCTGGGCGGCTGGGAGTTAGGCTACAGTTCCGATCTTGACCTTATCTTCCTCCATGATTGCCCAATGGATGCGATGACTGACGGTGAGCGGGAAATCGACGGGCGGCAGTTTTATCTGCGTCTGGCGCAACGCATTATGCATCTGTTCAGTACGCGTACCTCTTCCGGCATTTTGTATGAAGTGGATGCTCGACTGCGTCCGTCCGGGGCGGCGGGAATGCTGGTGACATCCGCAGAAGCATTTGCCGATTATCAGAAAAACGAGGCCTGGACGTGGGAACATCAGGCGCTGGTGCGTGCGCGTGTAGTGTACGGCGATCCGCAGCTCACCGCGCACTTTGACGCAGTGCGTCGCGAGATTATGACGCTGCCGCGTGAAGGTAAAACTCTGCAAACGGAAGTGCGGGAAATGCGCGAGAAAATGCGCGCTCATCTCGGCAATAAACATCGCGATCGCTTTGATATCAAAGCTGATGAAGGGGGAATTACCGATATCGAATTTATTACCCAATATCTGGTGTTGCGCTACGCTCATGAAAAACCGAAGTTAACGCGCTGGTCAGACAACGTGCGTATTCTGGAACTACTGGCGCAAAACGACATTATGGAAGAGCAGGAAGCGATGGCGCTGACCCGTGCTTACACTACGCTTCGCGATGAACTTCATCATCTGGCATTACAGGAATTGCCGGGCCATGTGTCGGAGGATTGCTTCACCGCAGAGCGTGAACTGGTGCGGGCAAGCTGGCAGAAGTGGCTGGTGGAAGAATGAAGTATGGTATTATCGCGCGCAAATTTTGAATCTCTCAGGAGACAGGAATGAAAGTAACGCTGCCAGAGTTTGAACGTGCAGGAGTGATGGTGGTTGGTGATGTGATGCTGGATCGTTACTGGTACGGCCCCACCAGTCGTATCTCGCCGGAAGCGCCGGTGCCCGTGGTTAAAGTGAATACCATCGAAGAACGTCCGGGCGGCGCGGCTAACGTGGCGATGAATATCGCTTCTCTCGGTGCTAATGCACGCCTGGTCGGGTTGACGGGCATTGACGATGCAGCGCGCGCGCTGAGTAAATCTCTGGCCGACGTCAACGTCAAATGCGACTTCGTTTCTGTACCGACGCATCCGACCATTACCAAATTACGGGTACTTTCCCGCAACCAACAGCTGATCCGTCTGGATTTTGAAGAAGGTTTCGAAGGTGTTGATCCGCAGCCGCTGCACGAGCGGATTAATCAGGCGCTGAGTTCGATTGGCGCGCTGGTGCTTTCTGACTACGCCAAAGGTGCGCTGGCAAGCGTACAGCAGATGATCCAACTGGCGCGTAAAGCGGGTGTTCCGGTGCTGATTGATCCAAAAGGTACCGATTTTGAGCGCTACCGCGGCGCTACGCTGTTAACGCCGAATCTCTCGGAATTTGAAGCTGTTGTCGGTAAATGTAAGACCGAAGAAGAGATTGTTGAGCGCGGCATGAAACTGATTGCCGATTACGAACTCTCGGCTCTGTTAGTGACCCGTTCCGAACAGGGTATGTCGCTGCTGCAACCGGGTAAAGCGCCGCTGCATATGCCAACCCAAGCGCAGGAAGTGTATGACGTTACCGGTGCGGGCGACACGGTGATTGGCGTCCTGGCGGCAACGCTGGCAGCGGGTAATTCGCTGGAAGAAGCCTGCTTCTTTGCCAATGCGGCGGCTGGCGTGGTGGTCGGCAAACTGGGAACCTCCACGGTTTCGCCGATCGAGCTGGAAAATGCTGTACGTGGACGTGCAGATACAGGCTTTGGCGTGATGACCGAAGAGGAACTGAAGCTGGCCGTAGCGGCAGCGCGTAAACGTGGTGAAAAAGTGGTGATGACCAACGGTGTCTTTGACATCCTGCACGCCGGGCACGTCTCTTATCTGGCAAATGCCCGTAAACTGGGTGACCGTTTGATTGTCGCTGTGAACAGCGATGCCTCCACCAAACGGCTGAAAGGGGATTCCCGCCCCGTTAACCCGCTCGAACAGCGTATGATTGTGCTGGGCGCACTGGAAGCGGTCGACTGGGTGGTGTCGTTTGAAGAGGACACGCCGCAGCGCTTGATCGCCGGGATCTTGCCAGATCTGCTGGTGAAAGGCGGCGACTATAAACCAGAAGAGATTGCCGGGAGTAAAGAAGTCTGGGCCAACGGTGGCGAAGTGTTGGTGCTCAACTTTGAAGACGGTTGCTCGACGACCAACATCATCAAGAAGATCCAGAAAGACAGTCAGTAAAAAACGGGCCAGTTGGCCCGTTCGTTTTTCACCCTCTCCCTGTGGGAGAGGGCTGGGGTGAGGGCATCAGGCCGCACTTATGCCTGGTCATCCACCGGTGGAATAGCTGGCGCTGGCTTCACTTCTTCCGGCGCATTGCGGCTCTCCAGCTCGCTCAGACGCTGTTCCAGCAGCGCCAGCTTCTCGCGGGTGCGCAGCAGCACCTGAGTCTGCACATCAAACTCTTCGCGGCTGACTAAATCAAGGCGAACCAACTGTGCCTGCAACGTCTGGCGGATTTTTTTCTCCACATCTTCCCCGAACTCCCTGATTCCTTTAGGCATTGATTCGTGAACCTGGCGAGCGATTTGCTCAATTTTTTTCGGGTCAATCATTGTAGTTTCCCTGTACTGATAGGTGTTGAGTGCCATTGTAGTGCGATAAGGGTAAGTCATAAACCAGAATTATGTGAAGCTATGCGTTGCTGCCGCTAATCATTAGCGTTATAGTGAATCCGCTTATTCTCAGGGCGGGGCGAAATTCCCCACCGGCGGTAAATCAACTCAGTTGAAAGCCCGCGAGCGCTTTGGGTGCGAACTCAAAGGACAGCAGATCCGGTGTAATTCCGGGGCCGACGGTTAGAGTCCGGATGGGAGAGAGTAACGATTCTGTCGGGCATGGACCCGCTCACGTTATTTTGGCTATATGCCGCCACTCCTAAGACTGCCCTGATTCTGGTAACCATAATTTTAGTGAGGTTTTTTTACCATGAATCAGACGCTACTTTCCTCTTTTGGTACGCCTTTCGAACGTGTTGAAAATGCACTGGCTGCGCTGCGTGAAGGACGCGGTGTAATGGTGCTTGATGATGAAGACCGTGAAAACGAAGGTGATATGATCTTCCCGGCAGAAACCATGACTGTTGAGCAGATGGCGCTGACCATTCGCCACGGTAGCGGTATTGTTTGCCTGTGCATTACTGAAGATCGCCGTAAACAACTCGATCTGCCAATGATGGTAGAAAATAACACCAGCGCCTATGGCACCGGTTTTACCGTGACCATTGAAGCAGCTGAAGGTGTGACTACCGGTGTTTCTGCCGCTGACCGTATTACGACCGTTCGCGCAGCGATTGCCGATGGCGCAAAACCGTCAGATCTGAATCGTCCTGGCCACGTTTTCCCACTTCGCGCTCAGGCAGGTGGTGTACTGACGCGTGGCGGTCATACTGAAGCAACTATTGATCTGATGACGCTGGCAGGCTTTAAACCGGCTGGTGTACTGTGTGAGCTGACTAATGACGATGGCACGATGGCGCGTGCACCAGAGTGCATCACCTTTGCGCGACTGCACAATATGCCAGTGGTGACGATTGAAGATCTGGTTGAGTACCGCCGGGCGCACGAGCGCAAAGCCAGCTAAACATGCTGATGTGAAAAAGCCGGGGAAACCCGGCTTTTTTGTTTCTAGTGGTAGTTAATTTTGAACAGTACCACGGTTTCAAACGGCCCGGACTGAATCGCTTTCCCTTCTTCCCGTGAAAGTTCAGCCGTGTAGTTTTGCTCAACATTCATAGTATCGCCCGTAAAATCGGCGTACTCCTTGTACTGGTTGAAGGTGTAAGGCTCCGTTCCGTTAAGAATACGCAGCTTTAACCCATTCCCTATCAGTACCGCGGTGTCGTCTGCGCTAAGCGTTTCGGTTGTGTAAAACGACGAGTCCATCTTAAATCCGTCCGAGCACTGGGCATCCTGCACTTTGGTGGTTCGTATTGAAAACGTGCGCATACGCGTCTGCTGATTCACAATGTCGCGCGCGCTGAAGGCGCCGAAGTCGATCTCCTGATTTTCAGGGAAAATGCTAAACGTCGCTCCACAATCAAGCACCGTAATGTTTTGCAGTCCGTTGATGTGATACTTGAGGTTCTTCGCGTCGGCCATCTGATTAACGCCACCCTTACCGTCAAACTGCACAACGATGTAATCGCTGAGCGAACTGACATAACCATGTGGCGGCATAGTCTTAATTCTCACGAAAAGTCGTAATCGGGTGACGAACGTGCGTGAAATATGGATATCATCCGGATTGCCGGAGCAGATGCGATCCTCCCAACCCATCTGGCGGATTTGATCCGAGGTGTAAATGGTGATGTTATTGTTGTCCAGGCACTGGCGGGTATCCACGCCGTTGGGCTGGCCTGTAGCATCGTAATCTATGCCTTCATAGGTTACGCCCAGTTCATAATAGGGATCGGTTGCGGCAGGATAAGGGTTCACCCATGCAAAGACATCTTCCGGCTCAAAACTGCTCGTGACGTTGTTGTCACACGTCACCGGAATTCTAATGTCGTCAGACTCCCATATTTTTTGGCCAACCTGAGCGTTGCTGGGGATCGCAAAAGGGGTGATCGTTTTTGTCTCCTCGACGGGGCCGCCAGATCCACCCAGATAGCAGTTAAGCGCCAGCGCGTCTTTCAAAGGCAGCGCTGAAAGCAGCAGTGTAAACAGCAAACTAGCGAGCTTTTGCATCTTTATCGATTTTCCGTTCGGTAAGTTTACATTGCGCCATTCCGGTGCACTGCACGTCGACTTTTTTTAGGGCGCCGTAATCGTCGATATAGCCGATGCTGTAATAACTACCGTGGTAATTACCGGTAGAGGCGGTTGCCGTGGCGAAAGGCGCAATCATCAGACTGTCAAAACCCGGCAGCATGGTTTTGGCATTTTTGCTCAGCCACGCCAGCGTGATGTAATACGGCGTAGGGTTGTGGACCGTGAGCCCTTTCGCGTTGGCGGTAATTTCCATTCGCATTTCAGCCAGTTCGCCGGATTTTTTGCTAATCGCTTCCGGACGCCAGAACAGCTTAATTCGGCTTTGCATGGCAACCTGCATCACGCTGCGCTCCTCGCTGGCGCTGATGCTTTTTGGCGGTACTTCACGCAGGTTGAAATAAAACAGCGATTCCCTGTCTTTTGGCAACTGGCGGGTGGCGGCTTGTTTAACAATTCTTACCTGCGACGAGGTGCCCGCTTCGATACGTTGAATGGGGGGAAGCGCCATAAAGTGCGTATCTTCTTTTTGCCCCTTTTCGTCTTCAATCCAGGAGAGCGCCAGATAAGGTAAAGCCTTGCTCTGGTTGTCCACTTTCAGGCTGCTGGCCTTGTCGCTTTCTGGAAAAACAATGCGCGTGCGGTCCAGATTAATGGCCGCATGGGTGGTAAATGCTGTGCTGATTAGCATCAGGCACAGGCTTTTAATCGGCGTTAATTTCATGATGATTTCTTACTGACACGGCAGTATCAACTGCATACTGTTTTCTAAGTGAGAAGGTAACGAGAAGCGACACTGTTGGTTGTCGCCCCATGTCACGCGAAACTGCTGTTCTGGCTCAACGGCGCCGAGCCAGACGTGGCCTTCATCGGCCACCATCCCAACCTGCAAATCGTTTGCTTCCAGGCGAACAATCGCCCCGAGCGGTGGCGTTCCTGATGACATCCGCAGAACACCTGCCACGTCCCGACCTGCACGCGTGGCAATCTGACGAAAACCAATGGCCCCCTCAGTCCAGGTTGAGGTCACGACGCGGTTGTCCACGTCCACGCCATCCGGAAGGTTGTTCATATTGATCTGCACGCTGGAGGGGGAATAGCTGGAGAATGACGGTAAAACGCCGATGCCAAAACGGTTGGTCTCATCTCGCGACATGTTCAGCGGGATATTGCCTACCCCGTCGGTGCTGACCATTACGCGGGGTTCATTACCGTAGCTGCGCCGGTGCAGCGCGGCGCCTTTCACCGTTGAGGTGAAGGAACCGCTCCAGCTTGCGCTGAGGGAGTTATATTCGTCAGCTTTATAGCTGCCGGAGAGATTAAGATCGCCGTACGCAGAATAATGCTGATAATTCCCGCTGAACTGCGCCCCGGAGTCTGGCTTCCCGCTCTCCGCCCCCGCGGAAACGCCCCAGGTGTTATTGCGATCCGACGTGTCATACCACGACACGTTATGGCTCAGCGTATCGCGGTTACGCAGGTCATAGTTAAGTCGATGATCGGGATCGAGCGGTACGCTGAGCGAGAGATAGAACTGAGTATCGTCACTTTCGTCTTTCTCATCGTAATGCGTTTTACTCCAGGACAGGGTTACGCCAAGGTTCTTCCAGCGGCCCATATCAAAGTTGTAGCCCGCCGTGATACTGCCGGTCGTGGAGGGTGAATCATTCCACCATGTCTGACGCAGCATATTGACGTACAGGTTCAGGGATAACGCCGAAATGTACTGGCTTGCCGTCACGCTCAGGGTTTGTTTTTCCGACTGGCGGTCACCGTCGTCATAATTAAGGTAGCGGGCGTAGCTCAAAAACTGTGGATCTGAGTAGCGGTAGCTGGCGAGCGTAAGCTGACTGCCGGTGGTATCGAAACGCTTGCTGTAGTTAATGCGATAGCTGTAACCCGTCTGGCTGCGCTGGAGTGGCAGCTGGCTGGTGGCCTGCGTGACGTCAAAAGAGAGCGCCCCCAGCCAGGCCATATTCTGGCCGATCCCGGCAGCGACGGAACGATAGCGGTCGCCATCGGCCAGCGTACCGCCATACAGGGAGGTGTGCGACAGCATGCCCCAGGAAAATTCGCCGCTCATGAAGGCGTTATCTTCAACGTCATGGGAGGCGCCCTGGCGCGCTTTACCCGCCGCGAGCTTGTAGCGCACCTGACCCTTGCGCGTTAAAAATGGTACGGATTCGGCCGAGACCTGGAAGGTGCTGACGCGTCCATCCTCTTCCGTGACTTTGACGTCCAGCGTGCCCTGAACCGACTGGTTAAGATCCTGAATAACAAAAGGACCTGGCGGCACTTTACTCTGGTAAATCACGCGATCGGCAAGGCTTACGGTTACCGTGGCGTTGGTTTGCGCTATCCCGGTAATCTGCGGGGCATAGCCGCGCAGCGACCATGGCAGCATACGTTCATCGCTGATTAGCGATGCGCCGGTGTAGGTAAAGGCGTCAAAAATTGCGGACTGGAAATCCGTTTCACCCAACGTCAGTTTCCCACCGATCGAGGGCAGAGGGCGGAACATATACACGCGTGAAAAACGTCCATTATGCTCCGAGCCTGCGTCAGTATGGCTTTGCGTGTACTGGTAATCGCTGCGTAGC
Source organism: Enterobacter hormaechei (assembly GCA_042434945.1). Classification (GTDB taxonomy): domain Bacteria; phylum Pseudomonadota; class Gammaproteobacteria; order Enterobacterales; family Enterobacteriaceae; genus Escherichia; species Escherichia hormaechei_A. Next base: position 3,520,450 of record CP170191.1, on the reverse strand, counting down.
CGCCACGCGCCCATGTTCGCACCGGCGGTGCCATAGGTATTGGCGTTGTCATTGTTGCTGCCGCTATTGGGCTGATAATGGCTGGCAAAAAGATTGTAATCCAGCAGTACGCCCGGCACGCCGATGTCCCAGGTGGATGGCGGCATCCAGTCAACCGCACGGTATTGCAGCCACGCCTGGGGGATGGTCACTTTCAGGGTCTGGCTGCCTTGCTCAAAAGTAAATTTGATGTCTGGTCTGGCGGCGAAATCAACGCATCCCTCTTTCTCCGGCAAAGCGTGACGAACGTCATCCTGCAACGCAAAGGTATCGACCAGCTCGGGGGCAATACAGACCTGAACGGCGTTATTTATTTCTCGCCAGCGAAGCTGCCAGCCATTTGCCAGCGGAATATCATTGACGGCAACCGTAACGAAATAGCTTCCCGGCGTAACCGATATTTGATCTTTAAACAGTGATAAATCGACGCTGCCGCGCTGATCTTTATCGATGGCGTTTATATTAAACTCGGTGGCAGAGGCAACTTTCGTCATTAACAGGGACGCAATGATGATTATCCATTGTAATTTGTATGTCATCATCCTGTTACTCGAGTAAATAGAGAGTGCCGACCAGTATGAATTACCAGTCGGCTGGTGCCGTGACGTAACAGAATTATTTGTACATCAGGACGTAGTTAGCCGTGGCTTCAACCTGGCCTGCCGTCGCAGTTTTACCTGTAGGGACTTCCATAACCGCTTTGAAATGCAGCGTCTGGGTGGTTGAACCCGCCAGCAACTCAACCTCGTTGGCCTCTCCCAGCGTGATAGCAGACTCCGCGTTATCCAGCAGACGCACCCCCACGTTCTGCGCACCGCTTGCATAGGTGTTGCTCATCAGGCTGGTATCCGCCGCGTCTGTCGCTGCGCTGGTAAAGGTCACATCCACTTTGGTAATTGGCGTGTCGGTCTCGTCTGCCGGATCGTCAAGCTGGCAGTTCTCCAGATTGATATCGACCGGAACCGGGGTAGATTTTTTGTTGGCGTTGATAACGGCCGTGGTCACTTCACCCAGATCGACTTCTTTATCAACGCTGTCTGGTGCGATACTGCACGGTGCGTCAATAACAATACCTTTGAATTTGATTTTTCCTGAGCCTTGATCATCTGCAAAAGCAGCACCCGATACAATGACTGCCATAGCCGTCGCTAACAGTAGTTTTTTACCCATATACATGAAAATATCCTTTTTCAGAGTGATTCATAATGTGAATATTAATTTCAGAATACTCGCGAAGTATACGAATTGGGGTGGGGAGACGCGATTAACATGACTTAAATATATTTTTAGATGGTTTTAATTAATATTTGCAGGCTATTTTAAGAGGCGTGGTTTTTCAGGGTTTTAACAGGTTTATATTTGCGGGTTATTATAGGTGAAATATATAGGATTGTTTTTTTGAATAATATAAAGCCTCCGTATAAAACGGAGGCATAAATTCTTAGCCAATACCGGCCGTTTGCAGCAGTACCAGACTCATCCCCATCACTGACATTCCACACAGTACGCCGTAGCTGGGGTTATTGTTGGGATCGATCTCTTTCGCCAGCGGCATCAGCTCATCGACAGAGAGCGCGACCATAATCCCGGCCACGGCAGCCATAATCGCAGCCATCACAATCGGGGAGACGAGGCTACCGAGGATCAGCCACGCCAGCACGCCGCCGAGAATTTCAGCCATCCCGGAGATACCCGCCCAAAAGACAGCCGTACGTTTTGAACCCGTGGCGGCATAAACGGGCCCGGCAACGGCAAGTCCTTCAGGAATATTGTGCAAAGCCACGGCCAGCGCCACACCAAAACCCATTTCCAGGTTGCTGCTGGCCGTGACATAGGTGGCGATACCTTCCGGAAAGTTATGCAGGCTGATACCCAGCGTCAGCAGAATGGCCGTGCGTTTGATATTGCCCGGGATGGGGGTAACGCTTTTTTGCATTAAATCCTGCGGGTGCGCGTGAGGAAGAATACGGTCGAGCGCAAAATAACCCAGCAGTCCAATGATAAACATGCCATAGCCCAGAACAGGCGACATACCTTCGGTGTGAAGCGCGGCGGGCAGCATCTCCATCAGCGAGATAAGCAGCATGATCCCGGCGGCGAAACCCAGCGAGAAGGCCAGAAGGCGATTAGAGGGTTTTTGCCCGAGTACCCCGAGGAACGCACCGATAAAGGTTGCGGCGCCCGCGAGTAAGGTCAAAATCAACGGTACTGACATGCATTCTCCTTAAGCGATAGCTGACATTCAAATTTCCTGATGATGATCTTCACGGTTATCTGCGTTCATCTTCACCTGAATGCGCGTAATGTAGGCCCATCACATTGACACCTTCTCTAAGGATATCACCATGTCTTCTTCTCGTATGCCAGCACTGTTTTTAGGCCATGGCAGCCCAATGAACGTCCTGGATGATAACGTCTATACCCGTGCCTGGCGTCAGCTGGGTGAGACGTTACCGCGTCCGAAGGCAATTGTGGTGGTCTCTGCGCACTGGTTTACCCGGGGTACCGGTGTGACGGCTATGGAAGCGCCAAAAACGATTCATGACTTTGGTGGCTTCCCGCAGGCGCTGTACGATACGCATTATCCTGCTTCGGGTTCGCCTGCGCTGGCACAGCGTCTGGTTGAGCTGTTAGCGCCGATCCCGGTGACGCTGGATAAAGAAGCCTGGGGCTTTGACCACGGCTCGTGGGGCGTGCTGATTAAGATGTATCCTGACGCTGATATCCCGAATGGTGCAGTTGAGTATCGACAGTAGCAAACCTGCCGCCTGGCATTTCGAAATGGGGCGCAAACTGGCAGCGCTGCGAGATGAAGGAATAATGTTGGTCGCCAGCGGTAACGTGGTGCATAACCTGCGCACAGTGAAGTGGCACGGTGATAGTTCACCGTATCCGTGGGCGACGTCGTTTAATGAGTATGTGAAAGCGAATCTGACGTGGCAAGGGCCAGTGGAACAACATCCTCTGGTGAATTACCTCGACCATGAAGGTGGCACGTTATCGAACCCAACGCCAGAGCATTATTTGCCGTTGTTGTATGTGTTAGGTGCGTGGGATGGGCAGGAGCCAATTACCATTCCGGTTGAGGGTATAGAAATGGGCAGCCTGAGTATGCTGTCGGTGCAGATAGGCTAACAATTACCGGATGGCGAGTGCCATCCGGTATCGTGGCTTATTCAACAAAAATATGTGGATAAAACCGAGACATATCCTGGGTGATCAATGCACGGTCTTCACGAATGCCAATTCCGGCGGGTTGATCGTTCACCAGCCAGCTACCAATCAGCATATAGCTGTCGCCGAATTTCGGTAACGGGTGGAATTGCTGAACAATCATCCCTTCTTCGCCATACGGACCTTCCGCTGCTTCAATGGTTTTGCCGTTCTCAATGATCGACACGTTTGCGCCTTCACGGGAGAAGATCGGTTTAACCACATATTTTTCCATTTGCGGATGATCATCTTCCGCAAAATAAGCGGGCAGCAGGTTCGGGTGATTCGGGAACATCTCCCACAGTAGCGGTAGAAGTGCCTTGTTGGAGATAATGCTCTTCCACGCCGGTTCCAGCCAGCGTACGCCTGCATCCTCCAGCTTGGTTGAGAACATCTCACGCAACATAAATTCCCACGGATACAGTTTGAACAGGTTGGAAATTACCTGATCCTGTAAATCCGTGAACTGACCTTTTTCACCTAACCCGATATCATCGATGTAGAGGAACTCAGTAGCAATTTCAGCTTCCGTTGCGCAGTCCTGCAAATACTGAATGGTTCCGCGATCTTCCACCGTGTCGCGACAGCAGGTGAGATGCAGCAACTGGAAGCCATACTGTTCACGCAGCTCAACGAAGCGATCGATCAGTTTTTCTTGCAGACTGTTAAACTGGTCGCTGCCCTCCGGCAAGTTACCGGCGTTAAGCTGATCTTCCAGCCAGATCCACTGAAAGAACGCCGCCTCGTATAGTGACGTTGGCGTATCGGCGTTATTTTCCAGAAGTTTAGGTTCACCAGTGCCATCCCACGCCAGATCAAAACGCGAATAAAGCGATGGCTGGTGCGTCAGCCATGACTGGCGCACAAAACTCCAGGTGTGTTTTGGAATGCGGAATTTGGTCATCAGCTCATCGCTGGCGATCACTTTTTCCACCACTTTCAGGCACATCTGGTGCAGTTCGGCGGTGACTTCTTCCAGCTTTTCAACCTGGGCGAGGGTCAACTTGTAGTAAGCATCTTCACACCAGTACGGCTCGCCGTACATGGTGTGAAAATTGAAACCGTATTCGTGGGCTTTCTCACGCCAGTCCGGGCGCTCGGTAATACTGACTCTTTCCATCGGTATCAGCCACCCATTGAACGAGAAGAGGTACCGGTTGCACTACGCTGCATAGTGCTTTGTTTGGCAACAGATTCACCAAAACCGCCACGGGTAACGGTAGTGGTGGTCGCCGGTTTTGGTGCCATTGCCGTCTTCGGTACGGTCATGGTGCGGCCTGGCTGGGCTGCGCCATAGTTTTTACCCGTCGCGTCGGTATATTTACCGTAAGCCGGACTGGCTGGGTTTTTCGAGGAGAACAGCGGCTGCTGTGCAAATCCCGCGCCGCCGCCCATCAGACGCCCCATCATGTAACCGGCCATCAGCGGCATCCAGAAACTCCCGCTGGATTGCTGGGCCTGCGCCTGGTTTTCTGGTGCCATGCCAGCCTGGGCTGGTGCCTGCTGGCACTGACCTTCACCAAATTCAGCAACACAGTCTTCACGGGTGGCGTATTTAGGCGCAGTACGTTCGGCTTCTTTCAGCGCATTGTTGTACGCGGTGGTACATTCGGCGCTTTTGCCTGGGTTTGCAGCTGAACAGTCGTCAGCATTTTGATAGAGAGACACTGTTTCATCACTCTTTTCACAGCCAGCCAGCATAAAAACAGTGGCAACCGCGAGAGCGACTGGTGTCAGATGGCGTGCGCTCCAGTTTTTGCGGAACGATGCGTGGCGTATGGATTTTGTCCGTTTCATTTTTGTCTTCCGGGACCAGTGGTAAATACCCATCAGAATAGAGGATGGCTGGTCGAAATTGAAGCGAGAAGGGGGAAGAATGCGGCAGATAACCCGTATCTTTACGTTGCCTTACGTTCAGACGGGGCCGAAGCCCCGTCGTCGTCATCAGTTACGGAAAGGGTTATGACCGTTACTGGTGGTAGTGCGTGCGGATGTTTGCTGAACGACTGGTGCCGGGCTATCAGGCGCATAACCATCAGCAATAGCATTCTGTTCCGGCGTTTGCGGTGCAACGTTTTCCGGATTAGTGGAAACCGGTTTGCTCAGCGCATTGTTCAGTGCCAGCAGATCCTGCTCGTTCAACGTACCCAGGGCTGACTTAATATTCAGCTGATTAATCAGGTAGTTATAACGCGCATTCGCCAACTCTTGCTTGGCGTTGTACAACGTGGTGGTCGCATCCAACACATCAACAATGGTACGCGTACCGACCGAGTAGCCCGCTTCCATCGCGTCTAATGAGCTTTGAGCGGAAACTACGGCTTGTTTGTAGGCGTTAATGCTACTGATAGATGCATTAATGTTGTTGAAGGAGGAACGCACGGTCTGCACGACGCTACGATGGGCACTTTCCAGTTGCTCGCTGGCACCGACAAAGTTGTACTGTGCCTGTTTCACCTGCGAGTTAACCATTCCGCCCTGATAAATCGGCAGCGAGAAGCTCAGGCCAACTTTGTTCTGGCCCATATTGCTATCGTCATACTGGGTACCAGCGGCACCACGGGTTTTCGAACCGCTATAAGAGGTGTCAGAAATCCCGGTAGAAGCCGTTAAATCCAGAGTCGGTAAGTGACCATCCTGCGCCTGGCGAATTTGCTCGCGCGCCAGGTCCTGGCTCAAGCGTGCCTGTAACAGCGACAGGTTGCGTTTTTCGGCTTCTTTCAGCAGCGCGTTAACCGGCTGTGGTTTGTCGGTTTTAAAGTTTTCGACATTCAGCGCAGCCAGTTCCGGATAGTAGTTACCGGTGATCTGGCGCAGCTGCTCTACCGCGTTATCAAGGTTATTACGTGCGGTCACTTCGTTCGCCAGCACGGTATCGTACTGTGCGCGGGCGTTCTGCACGTCGGTGATCGCTACCAGGCCCACGTTAAAACGTTGGGTGGTTTGATCTAATTGACGGTAGATCGCTTCTTTTTGTGCCTGTGTATAGGAAAGAACGTCAATAGCATTCAACACGTTGAAATAAGCGGTCGCGGTGTTGAGGATCAAGGTTTGCTGATCGGTCTGATACGTGACGTCCTGAATCCCTGCTGCTTTTTCCTGCAGCGTTAACGCACGCCATTTCGACATATCAAAAATGGATTGAGTTAACTGCAAGGACGCACTGGTCGCGTTAGAGTTGATGCCGTTCGCGTCGCGGTAGCCGTTGCTATAGGTGTAATCTGCACCTAAACCTAGCTGTGGCAGTAATGGACTGCGCGCTTCATTAATTTTTTCAAAGGCAGCATCACGATCGGCGGCAGACTTACGCAATTCCGGGTTACTAAGGCGTGCTTGCTGATAAACTTGCATCAGGTTCTCGGCCTGGCTCAACGAACTGAACCCAGAAAGGCTCAGGCCGATAAGAATGGGGAGCAATTTCTTCATTTGCATTCCTTGTGGTGAAGCAGTATTTAGCGCGATCAAACTGTAAAATTATTGCGGATTCTAGCAGAAGCCGCTACCGCAAAAGGTTGGCGTTACGTGCCATAGGGCGTTAATGTGCCTCAATTTAACACATGACTGCTCAAACGGCAGTCAAACGTCGCTGAAATTCACATTTAATTCACTATTAGTGCCAGGACATTAACAATGCTTAAGCCAGACAGCCTGCCCGTTACATTTGGCAAAAACGATGTAGAAATTATTGCACGAGAAACACTTTATCGCGGCTTTTTTTCATTAGATCTTTATAGATTTCGTCATCGTTTATTCAACGGGCAAATGAGTCATGAGGTACGGCGGGAAATTTTTGAGCGCGGTCACGCCGCAGTCTTGCTACCCTTTGACCCAGTGCGTGATGAAGTTGTGCTGATTGAGCAGATTCGGATTGCCGCATACGACACCAGTGAAACCCCCTGGCTACTGGAGATGGTTGCCGGGATGATTGAAGAGGGTGAAAGTGTGGAAGATGTTGCCCGTCGCGAAGCGATTGAAGAGGCGGGACTGATAGTCAAACGGACCAAACCGGTGTTAAGTTTCCTGGCAAGCCCGGGAGGCACCAGTGAGCGTTCGTCAATTATGGTGGGCGAAGTGGACGCCACGACCGCAAGCGGTATTCATGGTCTGGCTGATGAAAACGAAGATATTCGCGTTCATGTGGTAAGCCGGGAACAGGCATACCAGTGGGTAGAAGAGGGGAAAATCGACAACGCAGCGTCGGTCATCGCTTTGCAATGGCTGCAGCTGCATCATCAAGCGTTAAAAAATGAGTGGGCATAAATGAAGCGTTACACACCTGACTTTCCTGAAATGATGCGCCTGTGCGAGATGAACTTTTCACAATTGCGCCGTTTGTTACCGCGCAATGACGCACCCGGCGAAACTGTAAGCTATCAGGTGGCAAACGCACAATATCGGCTGACGATTGTGGAATCGACCCGATACACTACCCTGGTGACAATAGAACAGACTGCGCCCGCGATCAGTTACTGGAGCCTTCCGTCAATGACGGTGCGTCTGTATCATGACGCGATGGTGGCTGAAGTGTGTTCAAGCCAGCAGATTTTTCGCTTCAAAGCGCGGTATGATTATCCTAATAAAAAGTTGCATCAACGCGACGAAAAGCATCAAATTAACCAGTTTTTAGCGGACTGGTTGCGATACTGTTTAGCACATGGAGCGATGGCGATTCCGGTTTACTAGCGTCGTGAAACCTAAGGACACCATTTGGAAAGCCTGTTAACCCTTCCTCTGGCTGGTGAGGCCAGAGTCAGGATTTTACAAATTACCGATACTCACCTGTTTGCACAAAAGCACGAAGCCCTGTTAGGGGTAAACACCTGGGAAAGCTACCAGGCGGTGCTGGAGGCGATTCGTCCACACCAGCACGAATTCGACCTGATTGTCGCGACAGGTGATTTAGCGCAGGATCAATCCTCTGCGGCCTATCAGCATTTCGCTGAAGGCATCGCAAGTTTTCGTGCGCCCTGCGTCTGGCTGCCTGGCAACCACGATTTCCAGCCCGCGATGTACAGCGCGTTACAGGATGCGGGTATCTCCCCGGCGAAGCGCGTGTTTATTGGTGAGCAATGGCAAATCCTGTTGCTGGATAGCCAGGTGTTTGGCGTGCCGCACGGTGAGCTGAGCGAGTTTCAGCTTGAGTGGCTGGAACGTAAACTGGCCGATGCGCCAGGACGCCATACGTTGCTGCTGCTGCATCATCATCCGCTACCTGCGGGTTGTAGTTGGCTCGATCAACACAGCCTGCGTAACGCGGGCGAACTGGATACCGTGCTGGCGAAGTTTCCGCACGTCAAATACTTGCTGTGCGGTCATATTCATCAGGAGCTGGATCTCGACTGGAACGGTCGCCGCCTGCTGGCAACGCCGTCGACCTGTGTGCAGTTTAAGCCGCACTGTTCCAACTTTACGCTGGATACTATCGCGCCCGGCTGGCGTACTCTCGAGTTACATGCTGATGGCACGCTGACCACCGAGGTGCATCGCCTGGCGGACACACGTTTCCAACCTGATACCGCTTCAGAAGGCTACTGATGTCTACGCTTCTTTATTTACACGGTTTCAACAGCTCGCCGCGCTCTGCAAAAGCGAGCTTGTTAAAAAACTGGCTGGCGGAACATCACCCTGACGTTGAGATGATCATTCCGCAGTTGCCGCCGTATCCTTCCGACGCGGCAGAGCTGCTGGAATCCATTGTCCTGGAACATGGCGGCGATTCGCTGGGTATTGTCGGTTCGTCACTGGGGGGATATTACGCCACCTGGTTGTCACAATGTTTTATGCTGCCCGCAGTGGTGGTAAACCCGGCGGTGCGCCCGTTTGAACTGCTGACGGACTATCTCGGTCAGAACGAGAACCCCTACACCGGGCAGCAATATGTGCTAGAGTCACGCCATATTTACGATCTCAAAGTCATGCAGATTGACCCGCTGGAAGCGCCGGATTTGATCTGGCTGCTGCAACAGACGGGAGATGAAGTGCTGGATTACCGCCAGGCGGTGGCGTACTACGCTTCCTGCCGCCAGACTGTCATAGAAGGCGGCAACCACGCATTCACGGGCTTCGAAGATTATTTCAACCCGATCGTCGATTTTCTTGGTCTGCACCATCTCTGACGATCAACTCGAATTGCTAACTTAAACCATGACGCAAACTTATAACGCTGATGCCATTGAGGTACTCACCGGGCTTGAGCCGGTTCGCCGCCGTCCGGGGATGTATACCGATACCACTCGCCCTAACCATTTGGGGCAAGAAGTTATTGATAACAGTGTCGATGAAGCACTGGCGGGTCACGCAAAACGCGTGGATGTAATCTTACATGCTGACCAGTCGTTAGAAGTTATTGACGATGGGCGCGGGATGCCGGTGGATATTCACCCGGAAGAGGGTGTACCGGCGGTTGAACTGATTCTTTGCCGTCTGCATGCAGGCGGTAAATTCTCTAACAAAAATTACCAGTTCTCTGGCGGCCTGCATGGCGTGGGGATTTCGGTGGTTAACGCCCTGTCGAAGCGCGTAGAAGTTAACGTGCGCCGCGATGGTCAGGTTTATAACATCGCCTTTGAAAATGGCGAAAAGGTGCAGGATTTACAGGTTGTCGGCACTTGCGGTAAACGCAATACTGGTACCAGTGTGCACTTCTGGCCGGATGAAACCTTCTTTGACAGCCCGCGATTTTCTGTTTCACGCCTGACGCATGTGCTGAAAGCCAAAGCGGTATTGTGCCCTGGCGTTGAGATCACTTTTAAAGATGAGATCAACAATACCGAACAACGCTGGTGCTATCAGGACGGTCTGAATGATTACCTGGCGGAAGCGGTAAATGGTCTGCCGACGCTGCCGGAAAAACCGTTTATCGGTAATTTCGCTGGTGATACTGAAGCTGTGGACTGGGCGCTACTGTGGCTGCCGGAAGGCGGTGAACTGCTGACCGAAAGCTACGTCAACCTTATCCCAACGATGCAGGGCGGTACCCATGTTAATGGTCTGCGTCAGGGCCTGTTGGACGCGATGCGTGAGTTCTGTGAATACCGCAATATTCTGCCGCGCGGTGTAAAGCTGTCGGCGGAAGATATCTGGGATCGCTGCGCCTATGTGCTGTCAGTAAAAATGCAGGATCCGCAGTTTGCCGGGCAGACGAAAGAGCGTCTCTCTTCGCGTCAATGCGCGGCATTCGTTTCTGGCGTGGTGAAAGATGCCTTTATCCTGTGGCTGAACCAGAACGTTCAGGCGGCTGAACTGCTGGCGGAGATGGCGATTTCCAGCGCCCAGCGCCGTATGCGTGCGGCCAAAAAAGTGGTGCGTAAAAAGCTGACCAGCGGCCCGGCGTTGCCTGGCAAACTGGCTGATTGTACCGCGCAGGACCTTAACCGTACCGAGCTGTTCCTTGTGGAAGGTGACTCCGCAGGCGGATCTGCCAAGCAGGCGCGCGATCGCGAATATCAGGCGATCATGCCACTGAAAGGTAAGATCCTTAACACCTGGGAAGTCTCTTCCGACGAAGTGCTGGCTTCGCAGGAAGTGCACGATATTTCGGTAGCGATCGGTATCGATCCTGACAGCGACGATCTGAGCCAGCTTCGTTATGGCAAAATCTGTATCCTCGCGGATGCGGACTCTGATGGTCTGCACATTGCCACGCTGCTCTGCGCTTTGTTCGTAAAACATTTCCGCGCGTTGGTGAAACACGGTCACGTTTACGTCGCACTGCCACCGCTCTACCGTATTGATCTCGGGAAAGAGGTTTATTACGCGCTGACGGAAGAAGAGAAAGAGGGCGTACTTGAGCAATTAAAACGCAAGAAAGGCAAGCCGAACGTCCAGCGTTTTAAAGGTCTGGGGGAAATGAACCCGATGCAATTGCGCGAAACCACGCTTGATCCGAACACTCGCCGTCTGGTGCAGTTGACTATCGATGATGAAGACGATCAGCGTACTGACGCGATGATGGATATGCTGCTGGCGAAGAAACGCTCGGAAGATCGCCGCAACTGGTTGCAAGAGAAAGGCGACATGGCGGAGATTGAGGCCTGATGTCCCCTCACCCTAACCCTCTCCCACAGGGAGAGGGTTAGGATCGTAGGCCCGGTAAGCGTTAGCGCCACCGGGCTTTTTTACGTCAAAACTCCATCTTCACCGTAAACTGCACTTCACGCGGGTCGCCAATCTGGTTGCCCAGGTTGTTGGTCGCAATCGACGACGTGTAGTAGGTCTTATCGAACAGATTCTTCACGTTCACCTGTAGCGTCACCGGATATTGCAGCTTCATTTTGTACGCCGCAAATGCATCCGCCACGAAATAGCCCGGCAGATAATAATCCGCACCGTTAGTCGCTGAGCGGCGGCTTACGCCGTGCCCGCCGCCGCCAATTGTCAGCGTATTCCCGGCAAACGCATTGTGAATATCGTACGTCAGGAACAGGGAGCCGGTATGGCGCGGTACGTTCGGCAGCGGTTTGCCCGCGTAGTCCGGGTCTTCCAGCACCTTCGCATCGGTATAGCCGTAGCTGGCGATAATGTTGGTGTTCTCGGTCAGCGATCCGGCGAGATCCACTTCGACACCCTGCGAGCGCACGCGGCCCGCGGTTTTGGCGACGGTTTCATCACCGACGCTCTCGGTGTACAGCACGTTGCGCTTGTGGATATCAAACAGCGCGATGTTGGCGGTAATGCCGTCGAACAGGTCGAACTTAGCGCCTATTTCATACGCGTTAGACGTTTCCGGCGGCAGGTCGCCGATGTAGCTCGCAATGGACGACTGCGGCATAAACGTCTGGGAATAGTTGGCAAACAGGGAGACTGCCGGCGTGAGCTTGTATACCAGGCCCAGCTTCGGCGTCCACTGGTCGTCGCGGCTGTCGGTGTTGACGTTAAACGGACGGCCTTTGCCCGCGTACTGGGTGTAATACTGGTAGCGCAGTCCGGCAACGGCGATCCATTTATCGGTCAGGTACAGCGCGTCCTGCGCGTAGGCGGAGTAGCTCTCCTGCTTGATGGTTTGATCGCTGTCGGCTGCCGAGACGGTGGTGCACTTGCCGAGGCTGCCGTAGCTCGGGTTGTAAATATTGAAATCCTTAACGTTCTTACAACGGATCATGTCCGTGCGCAGCAGATCGTAATTTTCATACGACACGCCGGTCAGTATCTCATTGTAAAAGCCCGCGATGTCCACGTTCCCCTGCAAATCTGCCCGCGTTGTGTGCATACGCTGGGTCGAACCCTGGGTCGCATCCACGCGGCGGGTCAGGTTGCCGGTTTTTGAATCGTAGGCCATCACGCGAGCCTGGTTATCGCTGTACTTATCCTGGCTGTAGCTGTAGTCGAACTTCGCGGTCCACTGGCTGTTGAGCCGATACTCCGCGTTAAGCTGAGCGAGGTCGGACTGACCGTCGGTCACGTTAAATGGCTCATCAAAGCGGGTTTTGCGATCGACGTCGACGGCCTTTTTGGTGTTGAGATCGAAGATCGTTCCGCGATCGAACGGCGTTTTATAGTCGCGATGCGAATAGAGCACGGTCACGGTGGCATCATCGCCGAACCAGGTCAAAGACGGGGCGATAAAGGTGCTGCGTTCGGTGCCGAAATTACGCCAGTAATCCTCGTCCTGATACTCCCCCATCAGGCGATAGGCCAGACGCGTACCTTCAATTGGACCGGTGACGTCAAACTGTCCGCTACCGCCGCCAAAGCTGGTTGATGTGGCAGAAATCGAGCCGCCGAAGGTTTTCTCCGGGCGTTTGGTCACCACGTTAATCAGGCCGCCGGGGTCGAGAATACCGTAAAGGGTCGAGGCCGGGCCTTTTAGCACCTCCACGCGCTCGGTTGCGGCATTGAAGCTGCGCGGCAGCACGGTGCGCAGGCCGTTGGTCATGATCGAGCCATCGCGGTTTGCGCCGAAGCCACGGCGCACGAAGGCATCCTGCGTGCCGCCCAGGGTGTTGGTCTGCACCACGTTGCTGACGTTATACAGCGCCTCGTCTAGCGTGGTCGCGTTTTGGTCTTCCAGCACTTTATCGCTGACGGTATTGACCACCTGCGGGATGTCCAGCATCGGCATGTTGGTCAGCGTGGCGGTGGAGGTGTTCAGGGGCTGATAGCCGCTGGTGGCGTCGGTGGAAGCGTAAGGATCGGCAGTGACGGTAAGCGTCTCACCGTCTTTTGCTGCTGCGTGCACCAGAGGCGCCATGAACAGGAGTGAAAAGAGCGCGCGCCCTTTTACCCCGGCGAATGAAGGTGTGAACTTAGCCATTACATCTGTTTTCCCAAAATATCCTGCGATGAAATGCTCGCGGAAGAATGTGTGAGTCATTGCCCTTACGCTCTGTCCGTTAGCCTCTACGGCATCGGACTTGTAATTGAGAATCATTCAAGCATGAGGGCATGTAGTAGTAAATGGAATAAATAAAAATTTCGCTACAGAGTTTTCTCTCTGGCTAAAACGCTTCGATTTCTTGTTTAAGGTATTGAAAATAATTAATAAAAATGAATTTTAATTTGTGCGGTGACGCTCAATTATCCCTGGGTTTTACAGGGTGTATCTTCGCTTGACTACTACATGGAGCGGCGGCAAACTCACAAAAGAGAATGAGTTTTATTTTTATTTGTTGGTTTTTTTTCTTACGTTGGCGTTCACGTGGCTCACTACATCAAAAAGCCGGGACTGGTTCTTGAGAACCTCTCCGCGGGTTACCAGAAAAAAATCATCGTTGATGATATCTCCCTTGCGATCCCCCAGCAGAAAATGACTGTTCTGGTGGGCGCAAACGGCTGCGGAAAATCGACGCTGTTAAGTACCCTCGCACGGCTGCTTCAGCCGCTCGGCGGCAGCGCGGTGCTGGACGGCAAAGCCATCCACTCGCAGCCAACCAAAGCGGTCGCCCGCCAGCTCGGGATCCTGCCGCAGTCTCCGCTGCTTCCAGAAGGGTTAACCGTATTTGAGCTGGTCTCGCGCGGACGTTTCCCCTGGCAGAACGTGATGCGCCAGTGGAGCGAGGAAGACGAGCGGGCCGTGGAAGAGGCGTTACGCCTGACCGGAACGGCAGAGTTTGCCCATCATCTGGTTGAAAGCCTGTCCGGTGGCCAGCGCCAGCGCTGCTGGATCGCTATGGTGCTGGCGCAGCAAACGCCCTATATCCTGCTGGATGAACCCACGACGTACCTCGATCTTCGCTACCAGGTGGAGATCCTCGAACTGCTGCACACGCTGACGCGCCGGCACGGGCGCACCGTGGTGGTGGTTCTGCACGATCTCAACTTCGCCGTGAATTACGGTGATTCGCTGGTCTTTTTACGTCAGGGAAAGGTTGAGGGGGTACTGCATGAGGGCGACGCCTGCACGCCGGAGCTAATCAAAGCGGTGTTTGACGTCGACGTGCATATGTCGGTTAACCCGCTGACCGGCAAGCCGTTCTTTATGCCGTTCCGTCAGGCTGACGACAAACCATGATGCGCACATCTGTGGCCTTTATTCTCTTTACGCTGCTGCTTCTGGCAGGCGCGATTGCGCACCTGAGCATCGGGGCGCGCGTTATCGCCCCCCGGACGGTAGTAGACGCATTTTTCCACTTCGACCCGCGCAATTTTGAGCATAGCGTGATCGTCAGGCTGCGCTTGATGCGGCTGTGCGCCGCCCTGGTGGCGGGCGCGGCGCTCGGCGTCGCGGGCGTGCTGCTGCAATCAGTGATCCGCAATCCGCTCGGCGAGCCGCATATCCTGGGGCTGAATGCAGGGGCGGCGCTGGCGGTGGTGCTGACGAGTGCCCTCGGGCTGTCGCTGCCGTTTGGCCGCCCTCTGATAGCCGCAGCTGGCGCCGCCGCGCTCTTTTTGCTGGTGCTAACGTTCTCCTCATCCGGGCGTACCGGTCTCACGCCGATGAAGGTCACGCTGTGCGGCGTGGCAATGTCGGCATTTGCCTCATCGATAACCGCCACGGTGTTGATTCTGGATGAACAGACGCTGCTGGCCATGCGGACCTGGCTTGCGGGGGATGTGGCGGGAGTCATCGGCGAGACGATCGCTAGCGCCGCGGGGGCCGCTGCCGTGGGTTTTGCGCTGGCGCTCTGGCTGTCGCCGTCGCTGAACATGCTGGCGCTGGGCGAGAGAATGGCGCAGGGGCTTGGCGTGTCGCTGCTGAAAACGCGCCTGCTCGCGCTGCTGGCCATCGCCCTGCTGTGCGGCGCGTCGGTTTCAGTTGCCGGACCGATCGGGTTTATCGGACTCGTGGTGCCGCAGCTGATTCGCCGTCTGGTATCGGTGGACCTGCGCGTGATGGTGCCGCTTTCAGCCCTCTGCGGGGCGCTGGTTCTGCTGATGGCGGATATCGCCGCCCGTACGCTGTTTACGCCGTATGAGCTGGCAACCGGCGTGATGACTGCGCTGGTCGGCGCGCCGGTCTTTATCCTTATGGCGTCAAGGATGTTCAAATGAACCGGGCTGGATTGAGGGCAGTACGATTTTTCTCCTTCTCGGCGCTGGTTCGCCCGAGGGCGCTGCTGTATCTGGCCGTATTATCGCTTGCCGCTCTCCTGCTGCTAAGTTTTGGCCTGACGCACGGTTCGCTGCCCATTCCTGCTTCCGCCATCGGACGTGCGCTGTTTTATCCTGAACGTCTGACGGCGGATGCGCATTACATTGTGATGGATATCCGCCTGCCGCGCCTGCTGATGGCGGTGCTGTGCGGCGCGATGCTCGGCATGGCGGGGGCGGCCATGCAGTCCATTACCCGCAACGGCCTTGCTGACCCCGGTCTTATCGGCGTGAAAGAGGGCTGTAGCGCGGCGGTGCTGCTGCTGATTTTTCAGTTTCCGGGATTGGGGCCGTACTGGCGTCCACTTATCGGCATGGCCGGTGGGCTGCTGACCGCGCTGCTGGTAGTGGCGCTGGCGCGTGATATCTCGCGCCCGCGATTCATCCTGATCGGCATCGGCGTGTCATGGGCGTTTGCCGCCGCGATGGGGGTCTTTATGACGACCGCCGACGTGCGCGACGTCCAGACGGCGATGCTGTGGCTGGCGGGGAGCCTGCATACGGCAAGCTGGACGCTGGTCAGCATCGCTGCTGCCTGGACAGTGCCAGCGTTTGCGCTGCTGCTCTTTACCGCACGCGCCGCAGACGTAGCCTTGCTCGGCAACCACACTGCGACGGGGCTGGGCGTGCGGACTTCACGCCTCGCTCTGCTGCGCGTGTTTGCCCCCGTGGTGCTCACCGCGGCCTGCGTCTCCTGCGTGGGGAGTATCGGCTTTGTCGGGCTGATTGCCCCGCACATGGCGCGCCTGCTGCTGCGCGGAGGGCAAACGGCACTGCTGACGGGAAGTGCCGTACTGGGCGCGCTGCTGGTGCTGCTGGCGGATAACGTCGGGCGGCTGGCATTTCTCCCGTTGCAGCTGCCGGCGGGAATTGTCATTTCACTGATTGGCGGACCGTTTTTCCTGCTGCTGCTCTGGCAGCGTCGGGATCGATTTTAGGGGATAAAAATGCGCGTATTTTTTGCAATGCTGGTGCTGGTGGGTTTTGCTGTAGGAGCCGCAGAGCCAACGCAGACGTTTACTGACGACCTGAACCGCAACGTGGTGGTGCCGGTTAACCCGAAGCGGATTGTGTCCCTGCACGACCTGGATATCACCATTCCGCTGATCGAGCTTGGCGTACCGCCGGTTGCCAGCCATGGCCGCACCCGACCGGACGGCAGCCATTTTCTGCGTTCCAGCGGTATGCTGACGGGCATCGATTTTGATAATTCCGACATCACATTCATCGGCACCGCGGATATCGATATTGAAGCCATCGCCGCGGCGAAGCCGGATCTTATCATCACCGAGCCGACCCGCAACACGCCGGTCGAACAGCTGGAAAAAATTGCCCCGACGGTGAGTATCGATCACCTCGACGGCGGTGCGCCGGAGATCTACCGCAAGCTGGCGCAGCTTACCGGGACAGAGGCGCGGCTGAAGATTCTGGAGCGTCGCTATCAGGAGCAGATCGAGGCGCTAAAGGCGACCATCGATACGAGCAAACTGACCGTCTCGGTGATTCAGGCCAATCAGGGCAAAATCAACGCCATGCACAGCTACCACTCGCTTGGGCGCGTGCTGCGCGACGCAGGGTTCAGGTTCCCGCCACTGATTGAGAGCATCCCGGAGGGCGGGCGCATCGACGTCAGCGCCGAGCGCCTGCCGGAGCTGGATGCTGATTTTGTCTTTGCCACCTGGCGCGGGGACACCGGCGGAAAACCGCAGGACGAGCTGGCGGCGATGGATGCGGTGATGCCGGGCTGGTGTCAGTTTCTCAACGCCTGCCGAACCGGGCATTACGTGCTCATCTCCCGCGAGGAAGCGATCTCAAATTCATTTGCCTCGCTGGGGCTGATGGCCGCGCAGGTGCAGTCGCAGATAGCGGGCCGTCCGCTGCCGGAGGCCGCACGATGATCCGAAAAATTGATGTCTACGGCGACCGCCTCCGCTCGCGGGCGCACCAGCTGACGCCGCGTCTGCTGCAGGTGGCGAGCTATATCAATGAAAATCGTGAAGCGGTTATGGAGCAGACGGCAATGGAGATTGCCGCTGTGCTACACACCTCGGACGCCACCGTGGTGCGTGCCATTCAGGCGCTTGGGTTTGGCGGGCTGCGGGATCTCAAGCAGACCCTGGAGCAGTGGTTTGGCCCGGTGGTCACCTCCAGCGAGAAGATGTCCACCACGGTAAACACGCTTACCAGCGACGTCGACGCGAGCATCGATTTTGTGCTGGAAGGCCATCAGCACACCTGCGCGGTGTTGTCCGAACCGGGCAACCGCTACGCGATGGCGCAGGCCGTGTCGCTGCTGGCGCAGGCGAGACAGGTCGCTATTTTTGGCATTGGCGCATCCGGCATTCTGGCCGAGTACACCTCGCGACTGTTTAGCCGTATAGGCTTGCCTGCGATCCCGCTCAACCGCACCGGTATTGGCCTCGCCGAACAGCTGATTGCCCTACAGCGCGGTGACGTGCTGGTAATGATGGCGCAAAAATCCGCGCACCGGGAGGGGCAGACCACGCTGCGCGAAGCGAAGCGCCTGGGTATTCCCACCATTTTGCTGACCAACGCCACGGACTCGCGCTTTAGCAAAGAGGCAAGCGTAGTGATCCACGTCCCGCGCGGCGGCGAGAAGGGCAAAATCCCGCTGCACGGCACGGTGCTGCTGTGCCTGGAGATGATTATTCTGTCCGTCGCCTCCACCGAGCCGCAGCGCACCATCAAGTCGATGAAGCGCATCAACGAGTTACACCGCGGATTAAAGCCGGGGAAGAAGAGCGGATGATCTTCCCCCTCTCCCCGTGGGAGAGGGCTGGGGTGAGGGCGTCAAACCGCACGATGGTTCTTCCTGTACTGCAACGGCGTCTCGCCAATCCCCTTTTTAAATGCGCTGATAAACCACGTCACGTCGGAAAATCCCGCCTGTGCGGCAATGTCACGCACGCTCGAATCCGTGTGGAGTAAACACTCGCACGCCTTACGCAACCTTAGCGTGTTCAGGTAGTCGTGAATTTTTTCGCCCGTTTCCGCATGGAATTTTCGCGATACGTAACTGCGCGATTTACCCAGCTCTTCGGCCAGCGCATCCAGACGAAATTTCTCCTGATAATGCTCGTCGAGCCAGGACATTACCTGGCTGGCGATCCCCTGGCTGTTGCCCGGCTCACCGTCGCGATCGTCGGGGAGCATCGCGAACAGGCCGATCAGCAGGCTGGCGATGCTCTCGCCGTTCATCGGCGGTTTATAGCAGCTAAACAGATGGTGGATATGGTGGTGACAGTGGGCTAAATCGGCGACCCACGCTTCGCCGCCACGGCGTGACAGCCGCTCCAGGCGCTGCCGGGTCTGGGGAAAATCCCGCAGGATCTTCAGCACCGCGTGCTGGTCGAGATGAATAATGGTGCGGCGGTAAATTGCCTCCGCCTGTTCGTCCACCATGACCTTGTGCAGCGTAAAAGGCGGGAAGAAAAACAGTCGTCCGGGGCGCATGGTGTAGTGACGATTATCGACAATCGCCACGCCAAAGCCCTCTTCCACATAGAGGATCTCCAGACACTGATGCCAGTGATGGTAGCGCACCGTATTGGCAAACAGGCGGCTGAACGAGGCTACGGTATCGTTCAGGGTGATCAGTTCAAGAAGATCGGATGTTGGCGTGTCGCGCATAGTGCAATAAAACTCAACTTTTTCCCGTCTGACTGTCTTTATAAACCACCTTTTTAAATTTTCTCAACTGGAGGTTTATTCATCGTTCACGCCTGTGACATGGCTAACATTTCTGCCCCTTGCGGATTCACTATGCTTTGCCGCAGTTGATTACGAGGGCGAACCGATGTGGGCGGCAAACATAGAAAAATCAAATCCGTTGTCTTCACGCCAGGAGGTAGTGGCGTCGTTGAATGCACTTTTACAGGCGCTGGACACGCAATTTCCGGCGAACCGTTCGCGATTCCCGCTGGGCAACACCTGCGCCCATTACACCGCGGATATTGCGCAGATGGAGGGACTTTCCCGCGCGCTCTGGGGGCTGTTTCCGCTGATGGCATCCGGCGAAAGCACGCCGTTCAGCGAGAAGTACCTTACTGCCATTAAGCTTGGTACCGACCCGCAAAGCAGCGGCTACTGGGGTGAAACTGGCCCGTACGATCAGCGTCTGGTGGAGATGGCGGCCTACGGTCTGGGGCTCGCTCTGCTGGGGGATAAACTCACCGCGCACTTTACCGGGCGCGAGGTGATGAACCTGCACGCGTGGCTCAACCAAATCACCGACGCGCAGATGCCGGACAGCAACTGGAACTATTTTGCCATTATGGTCCAGCTCGGCTTTAAGCGCGCCGGCCTGCCGTACGATCGGGCCGCCATTGACCACCGCTTTGCGCTGATGGACGCCTACTACCTCGGCGATGGCTGGTATTCCGACGGTCCCGGCCGCCCGAAAGATTACTACATCTCCATGGCTTTCCATTTCTACGGCCTGATTTACGCCACCCTGAGTGACGACGAGGCGAGGGCGAAGGTGCTGCGCGAGCGCTCGCGTCTGTTCGCGGAAGACTTTATCTACTGGTCCGCCGCCGATGGCGCCTCGGTGCCGTTTGGCCGCAGCCTGACCTACCGCTTTGCCATGGTTGCCTTCTGGAGTGCGGTGGCCTTTTCTCAACTGGACGTCTTCACCCCGGGCATCGTGAAGGGCATTGTGCTGCGGCATCTGCGCTGGTGGCAGCAGCAGTCGATTGTCGATCGCGACGGTATTCTTACCCTGGGGTTTGCGTATCCGAACCTGGCGATGTGCGAGGATTACAACTCCCCCGGTTCACCGTACTGGGCGCTGAAAACCTATCTGATTCTGGCGCTGCCGGAAGCACACCCGTTCTGGCAGGCGGAAGAACAACCGCTGCCCGCGCTTGCTGAAAAACATGTGATTCCGCATGCGCAGCAGATCCTGATGCATTCGAAAGATTCGCAGCACGTCGTCATGCTCACCGCCGGTCAGCTGGAGCTGAACAACTACGTCAACACCGAAGCGAAATACACCAAATTTGCCTACTCCAGCCGCTTCGGATTCACCCTTGAGCGCGGGCGTTTTGGCCTGAAGCATGCCGCCTGCGATTCCATGCTGCTGCTGGCGGACGGAGATGACTATTTCCGCGGTCGTCGCGAGTGCGAAGAGGTTCGGGTGGATGAAAATTACATTTTCTCGCGCTGGTTGCCGTGGCGCGACGTGCAGATTGCGACCTGGCAGATCCCGTTCGGGGAGTGGCACCTGCGCCTGCACCGTATCAACAGCGCGCGCACTCTGCAAACCGTCGAGGGCGGCTTTGCGGTGATGAAAACCGCCCACCAGGTGCGCGAACGCGGTTGTTATCTGTTGGCTGAAAACGGCAGCAGCGTCATTGTCGATCTTTCGCCGATCATTCAGCGCCAGCCAGACAGCATCGTCACGCCGCCGAACAGCAGCATTATGTTTGCGGAGTGCGCCTCCATTCCGCTGTTGAAAGCTGACCTCCCGCAAGGGGAAAGCTGGCTCTGTTGCGCCGTTCTGGCTGGCGGAAAACAGCCCGCTGCGGCGACGCCGCAGCTGAATATAACCCATAACCAGGTCGTGATTCGCGAACCCGGAAGCGAACGTAAGCTGTCGTTCACATTATAAAAATCTGGCCCTACACCCCGGCGAGGATGATATGAAAAGCACATCGACAACCAACAGAACTGAATATTACAAAATCAGCAGCTTTATCTTTCTCTATTTCTTTACCTGGTCTGCCAGTATTGGTCTGCTGGCGATCTGGCTCGGTCAGAAAGCCAACCTGAGCGGATCGGTGATTGGAACCGTCTTTGCGGTGAACGGGATATTCTCCGTTATTCTCAAGCCGATCTACGGCTATATTCTCGATAAGATCGGCATGAGCAAATATCTGCTCTATTTTGTGGTGATCATGTCGGCCCTGATGGCGCCATTCTTTATTTATGTTTACCAGCCGCTGTTAATGTCTAATACCCTGCTGGGGATTATTATCGGCGCGCTCTATTTAAGCTTTGCCTGGTACGCGGGCGTGGCGGCGTGTGAATCCTATTCCGACCGCTTTAGCCGTTTGAATGGCATGGAGTTCGGGCAGATCCGTATGTGGGGATCGCTCGGTTGGGCGGTGGCGTCATCTTTCTCCGGCCTGCTGTTCAACCTCTCACCGGCGTATAACTTTATTCTCGGCAGCGTGGCGTCGGTGGTGATGCTGATTGTCCTTCTGAGCCTGAAAGTGAACACTAACTCCGCTCACGCAGGCGAGGTGCTGACGAAAGAGAAAATAGCCCCGTCTGACGTTTACGCCCTGCTGCGTAACCGCAAATTCTGGGCCTTCTGCCTGTACGTGGCGGGCGTGGCGTGGATGATGTTTATCGCCGAGCAGCAATTCTCGCGCTATTTCGTCACCTTCTTCGATGATATTCATGAGGGCAACGCCGTATTCGGCTATCTCGGGACCGTACAGTCGGGCATGGAATTTGTCATGTATATGGTGGTCCCGCTGTTTGTGAACTTTATTGGCGCCAAACGCGGGCTGTTAATTGTCGGGCTGGTGGTTGGGGCGCGTCTGATTATTTCCGGCATGTGTGATTCACACCTGTTAATTTCAGTGCTTAAGCCGCTGTACGGTCTGGAAATTTGTCTCCTGCTGGTGTCAGTATTTAAATATATCGCCGAGCATTTCGACAAGCGCGTCAATGCCACCATGTATTTACTCGGCTATCAGGCGATGCTCTACGTTGGCAACGTGGTGGTCTCTTCCCCTGCCGGCTATATGTATGACCGTATTGGCTTTGAGCACACCTATATCATCATGGGCGCAACGGCGCTGACCTTTACCCTTATTTCTGCTTTTACGTTATCCGCCTGTCAGAGCAAATGGCGCGGGGCTCGTGCGCTGAACGTAGCAGAAACGTCAACACGATAAATTACGCCGTCAAAGAAGGAACCGAAATATGTTAAGTCGTATCAAAGAAGAACGTCTGCCTGTTATCGTTGCGCCCGTTGACTCCCGCGCATTCAGCGATGAACTGAATTCGGCGCGCAGCCACGTTCTCGACCTGATTAGCCGTCATTTAACGGAGTTCGGCGACAAATTCCCGGCGGAAACCTGCCAGAACGGTTTTTATCCGCTGACTGACAACGTGGAGTGGACCACCAGCTTCTGGACCGGGCAGCTGTGGCTGGCATGGGAGATGAGCGGCGAGGAAAAATTCCGCGCGATGGCGGAAAAACACGTGCGCTCGTTTGGCCTGCGCATCGCCGGGCGCAACGACACCAACACCCACGATTTAGGCTTCCTCTACACGCTCTCCTGCGTAGCCGCGTGGCGGCTGACCGGAAGCCGCGAGGCGCGCGGCTTCTCGCTGCTGGCGGCGGAAGCCCTGCTGGAACGCTTCCACGAGAAGGCGAAAATCATCCAGGCGTGGGGCGATCTCTCCGATCCGGAGCAGGCCGGGCGGATGATCATCGACTGCAACATGAACCTGCCGCTGCTCTACTGGGCAACGGAGCAGACGGGCGATCCGCGCTTTGCCGACGCCGCAAAAGCGCACGTCATGCAGGCCGCGACATACCTCATTCGTGACGATGCCTCCACCTTCCACACCTACTATATGGATGTGGCAACCGGCGCACCGCGCTACGGCAACACCCAGCAGGGCTACGCCGACGACTCCTGCTGGTCGCGCGGGCAGGCTTGGGGCATTTACGGTTTCCTGCTGAGCTATATCTATACCGGCGACGAAACGATGATCGCCCTGTCAAAACGGCTGGCGAACTACTTCCTCAATCGCCTGCCGGAAGACTACGTCTGCCACTGGGATCTGGCGCTGGTGGGCACCGACGCACTGCGTGATTCTTCCTCGGCGGCAATTGCGGTGTGTGGACTGCTGGAGCTGGTGAAACATCTGCCGGTCACAGATCCGGATCGCGAACGTTACCTCGAATGGGCGAAAGGGATTATGTCCTCGCTGACAAAGCACTATCTGATGGGCAAAGAAGAGAAGGGCAACGGGCTGCTTAAGCACTCGGTGTATCACCTGGCGAGCAATAAAGGCGTGGATGAGTGCGCGAGCTGGGGCGATTACTTCTACGTTGAGGCACTGGTGCGTTTTACGCAGAGCTGGAAACTGTACTGGTAAAAACAGTCGGGGGGTAACCCCCGACTTATCGATCACGCTTTCGGAATACGCAGCGTCTGACCGGGATAGATCTTATCCGGGCTGGAGAGCATTGGGCGGTTAGCCTCAAAAATCTTATTGTACTGGTTGGCATCGCCGTACACGGTTTTAGAGATTGCGCTCAGGGTATCGCCGGATTTCACCGTATAGTAGGTGGCTTCATCTTTGGCATCTGTTGCGGTGATATTGTTCTCCACTTCGCTGACGCCCGCGATGTTGCCGACGGCGACCTGGATTTTTTCTTTCTGCTCCTGCGTCAGCCCGTCGCCCGTCACGCTGGCCTTGCCGTCAGTGACGTTAACCTGAACCTTATCGGAACCGGGAATGTTGAGTTTCTTGAGGTGCTCGGTGATTTTGTCGCCCTGACCTTTATGATCGGTCAGGTTATCCCACAGCTTTTCGCCTGCTTCTTTTACGAAGTTAAAAAGTCCCATTCCATCCTCCTGTTAACAATGAAGTCAGAATAAGCATAGCAGTTGAGTATTAAGATGATACAAAAAGCCCGGTGGCGCTAGCGCTTACCGGGCCTACGAGTCAGGTTTTGTAGGCCGGGTAAACGCAGTGCCACCCGGCAAATTTCACGGAACTTAAACCCCTTGCTCCAGAATACGGATGTGGGTTTCCAGAACGTCCCCTTTCACCGCGTCGCTCCACGCTTTCATATGCGCGGTCTGCAAATGCGCTTCAAGGTGCGCGACGGTTTCCCACTGCTCAACCATGATGATTGAGTCTGGCGCGGTCGCCTGAAAGCTTGCGCTGGTGGCGGCGTCCACCATTGGCGCATAGCCGTGGCAACCTTCTTCTTTCAGTACGGTTGGAACGATTTTAGCAAACTGATCCAATACCGCCTGACGGTGATGTTGACCAGGACGAGTACGGATTTCTGCGATTACGGTAAGCATGGTTAACTCCTTCTAAAGCCTGAGCTCTAGTTAACCAAAAATTTCCACAAGATGCTTGCGATATTCTTCAGTATAGCGGGGAACATCAGGCATTTTTATCACGTCATTAGCGATAAATGTCGGCAGCGGTTCCATACCGAGGAATTGGTTTGCTTTATGGAACGGCAGATACACACCGTCAACGCCAACGCCGTGGAAGAACTGATCTTTTTCGGTGAAGGCTTCCATTGGTGCGTTCCAGGTCAGAGAAAGCATATATTTTTTGCCCTGTACCAGGCCGCCGGAACCGTATTTTTTCGACGGATCTTTGCGGGTACGACCATCGCTGGCATACAGCGTCCCGTGACCTTCGGTGAATACATCATCAATGTATTTTTTCACTGTCCACGGCGCGCCCATCCACCAGCCTGGCATCTGCCAGATCACCACATCAGCCCAGAGAAAGTTTTGTACTTCCGCTTTGACATCGTAGTCGCTGTCGGCGCGAACGATGCGGACATCATGCCCAAGGTCGCGCAGTGTGCCATCCGCGACTTCGGTCAGGGTGTCGTTCAGTTGACCATTGGAGTGGGCGAATTTTTTCGCGCCGTTGATAATCAGGATGTTGCTCATTTTTTGTCCTCGATGCTGAGAGTATGCCGGGTATTCTACGCGCGAGGACGGAGCGGAAAAATAAGCAAAATGTGCAAAGTCTTTTGCGCTCAGCGCAATAATGGCTGCCAGCTGACGGTCACCTCAAAGCCCCCTTCCGGCGCATTGCCCAGCGAGACGCTCATCCCATGTAACGTCGCGATACGCTTGACGATAGACAACCCCAGACCGCTGCCGGTGGCGTCCTGGCCCGGTGGACGATAAAAGCGCTCGCCGAGACGCGCCAGCGCATCGGAAGAAATGCCCGGGCCGTTGTCGCGCACGGTAAAGCTTTGGGTATGCAGCGTCACGTCCACCACGCTGCCGCGCGGGCTGTAACGAACGGCGTTGTCCAGCAGGTTACGCGCCAGAAGGCTCAGCAGTAGCGGCTGTCCGTGACGCATCACCTCGGGCGCGTTGACGTTGAGCCGAATATCAATGCCCGCCTGCTGCGCCGGATGCCAGATATCCAGCACCGCGGATTGCAGCAAATCGGCCATCATCACGGGTTCGACGTCATCAAGATTATCCAGTGAATCCAGGCGCGACAGGGTGAGAAGCTGGTCCACCAGCCGGGAGGCGCGGTCGATGCCCGCATGCAGCTGCCCCAGCGCTTTAGACTGCGCCCCGGGATCGTCCAGGGAAAGCTGCGCCACGTCGGTTTGCACCTTCAGCGCGGCCAGCGGACTGCGCAACTCATGGGCGGCATCCGAGGTGAAGCGGCGCTCGCGGGCCATCATCTCCTGCGTACGGGCGAAAAGATGGTTAAGCGCATCAAGCAGCGGGCGAACCTCCGTCGGCACGCCGTGGGTGGGCAGCGTATCGGTCGCATCCGGCGAGCGCGAGCGCAGGGTCCGCGTCAGATTTTTCAGCGGTTTCAGTTCCCGGCTCAGCAGAACAATCAGCAACAAAAGCATGACGGGCAGCGCCACCAGCCACGGCGTCAGCTGCGAGCTGACCACGTCCAGCGCCATATCCTGTCGGTACTCCCACTCCTGGCCAACCACCACGCGGTATTTCCCGTCCGGAGAAGTCAGCCACAGGAAACGCCATTCGTCGTTGTCATCCTGCAACCGACCGTCATCAAACCCGTCCCGGCGGTAGAGGTAAGGTATGTCGCGCCCGTTTTCACCGTCGTTAAGCACCATGCTACCGTCGGCGGTGAAGATTGCGAAGGCCAGCGCATCGTCGTCCAGATGGCCGTGTTTGGCTTTTTTCGGTACCTCGCGCATGCGTTCCGGGGCGCGGAGTTCGTCCACGTCCATCGTCAGCAGCCGTTTGGCAAACAGCATCTGCTGGGTATCGAACAGCTTATCGAGCTTGTCGGTCGTCTGGTGCCAGGCCACCACGCTTGCGGCAAACCAGGCCGCCAGGGACAGCAACAAAAAGAGGAGCGTCAGGCGCAGCTTCAGGCTCAGGCGTAGGGTCAGTTTCATGAGTCACCCAGGGTATAACCGATGCCGTGCACGGTGCGGATAAATTCGCTGCCGAGCTTGCGGCGTAAATGATGAACGTGGACTTCGACGGCGTTGCTGGAGACGTCATCATCCCAGTTGTAGAGTTTCTCCTCGATGGTCTTGCGCGGCAGCACGCGGCCCGCGTTGCGCATCAGCAGCTCCAGCAGGGCGAACTCTTTGGGTTTGAGCACCAGCGTTTCGCCCTCCAGCGTGGCGACAAGGCTTGCCGGATCGAGCGTGACCTTGCCGTGACGCAGCTCGCTGCGCGCCTGCCCGTGACTGCGGCGCACCAGCGCTTCAAGGCGGGCCGCCACTTCAATCAGCGCGAACGGCTTACACAGGTAATCATCCGCCCCCAGGCGTAACCCTTCGACGCGCTGATTCAGCGCATCCCGCGCGGTCAGGATCAGCACCGGTTCGCTCTTACCGCTTTCGCGCCAGGCGCGCAGGATCTCAAGCCCGTCGATTTCTGGCAGCGTCAGGTCCAGCACCACGGCATCATACGGCGCGGTGTACAGGGCCGCCTGCCCGGTTTTACCGTCGGTAAACCAGTCCACGTTAAAGCCCATTTTGCTTAAGCCCGCTTTGATGCCGTCGCCGATGAGCTTGTCGTCTTCTACCAGTAAAATGCGCATATTTCCTCCTTGATGCCGCCAGTAAACCTTCTGCAAGCGCCTGCTGTACAGTAAAAATAAATAAATTTTCCCCTTAAGAAGTTGTTAAGGTTTACCCTGTTTAATGGATTGTGAAACGACATTAAAGGGAGAGATAAAGATGAAAAAATTCGCTGCAATTGCTGCCATCATGATGATGACCACGGCCCCAGTCTTTGCTGCACAGGGTGGCTTCTCTGGCCCATCTGCGACACAGAACCAGACGCAAACCCAGCAGGGTGGCTTTGTCGATAACAACGCCAACCTCACCACCGCGGCTAAAGTGAAAGACCTGAAGGACGATGCCTGGGTGAAGCTGCGCGGGAACATTACCGAGCGCCTGTCCGATGACCGTTACACCTTCCGCGATGAGAGCGGCACGGTGGTGGTGGAGATCGACCACAAGCGCTGGAACGGCGTGACGGTGACGCCCCAGGATAAAGTCGAACTCCAGGGTAAAATCGATAAAGACTGGAACGAGTTTGAAATCGACGTGAAGCAGGTTATCAAGCTGAACAAATAACCCGGAAAGGGCCGCTTATGCGGCCCTTTTTCTTTGTGACTCAACTCGCCAGATGAGGTAGTATCTGCGGCAATATTGCCTGAAACCCATCGGTTTCTGAGTTGAGGAATCAGAATTAATGAGCGATATGGCAGAGCGCCTTGCGCTACATGAATTTACGGAAAACGCCTACTTAAACTACTCCATGTACGTGATCATGGACCGTGCGTTGCCGTTTATTGGTGATGGTCTGAAACCTGTTCAGCGCCGCATTGTGTATGCGATGTCTGAACTGGGCCTGAATGCCAGCGCCAAATTTAAAAAATCGGCCCGTACCGTCGGTGACGTACTGGGTAAATACCATCCGCACGGCGATATCGCCTGTTATGAAGCGATGGTCCTGATGGCGCAACCGTTCTCTTACCGTTATCCGCTGGTTGATGGTCAGGGGAACTGGGGCGCGCCGGACGATCCGAAATCGTTCGCGGCAATGCGTTACACCGAATCCCGGTTGTCGAAATATTCCGAGCTGCTATTGAGCGAGCTGGGGCAGGGGACGGCTGACTGGGTGCCAAACTTCGACGGCACTTTGCAGGAGCCGAAAATGCTACCTGCCCGTCTGCCAAACATTTTGCTTAACGGCACCACCGGTATTGCCGTCGGCATGGCGACCGATATTCCACCGCATAACCTGCGTGAAGTGGCTCAGGCGGCAATCGCATTAATCGACCAGCCGAAAACCACGCTCGATCAGCTGCTGGATATCGTGCAGGGGCCGGATTATCCGACTGAAGCGGAAATTATCACTTCGCGCGCCGAGATCCGTAAAATCTACGAGAACGGACGTGGTTCAGTGCGTATGCGCGCGGTGTGGAAGAAAGAAGATGGCGCGGTGGTTATCAGCGCATTGCCGCATCAGGTTTCAGGTGCGCGCGTACTGGAGCAAATTGCTGCGCAAATGCGCAACAAAAAGCTGCCGATGGTTGACGATCTGCGCGATGAATCTGACCACGAGAACCCGACCCGCCTGGTGATTGTGCCGCGTTCCAACCGCGTGGATATGGATCAGGTGATGAACCACCTCTTCGCTACCACCGATCTGGAAAAGAGCTATCGTATTAACCTTAATATGATCGGTCTGGATGGTCGTCCGGCGGTGAAAAACCTGCTGGAAATCCTCTCCGAATGGCTGGTGTTCCGCCGCGATACCGTGCGCCGCCGACTGAACTATCGTCTGGAGAAAGTCCTCAAGCGCCTGCATATCCTCGAAGGTTTGCTGGTGGCGTTTCTCAATATCGACGAAGTGATTGAGATCATTCGTAATGAAGATGAACCGAAACCGGCGCTGATGTCGCGGTTTGGCCTTACGGAAACCCAGGCGGAAGCGATCCTCGAACTGAAACTGCGTCATCTTGCCAAACTGGAAGAGATGAAGATTCGCGGTGAGCAGAGTGAACTGGAAAAAGAGCGCGACCAGTTGCAGGGCATTTTGGCTTCCGAGCGTAAAATGAATAACCTGCTGAAGAAAGAACTGCAGGCAGACGCGCAAGCCTACGGTGACGATCGTCGTTCGCCGTTGCAGGAACGCGAAGAAGCGAAAGCGATGAGCGAGCACGACATGCTGCCGTCTGAACCTGTCACCATTGTGCTGTCGCAGATGGGCTGGGTACGCAGCGCTAAAGGCCATGATATCGACGCGCCGGGCCTGAATTATAAAGCGGGTGATAGCTTCAAAGCGGCGGTGAAAGGTAAGAGCAACCAACCGGTAGTGTTTGTTGATTCCACCGGTCGTAGCTATGCCATTGACCCGATTACGCTGCCGTCGGCGCGTGGTCAGGGCGAGCCGCTCACCGGCAAATTAACGTTGCCGCCTGGGGCGACCGTTGACCATATGCTGATGGAAAGCGACGATCAGAAACTGCTGATGGCTTCCGATGCGGGTTACGGTTTCGTCTGCACCTTTAACGATCTGGTGGCGCGTAACCGTGCAGGTAAGGCTTTGATCACCTTACCGGAAAATGCCCATGTTATGCCGCCGGTGGTGATTGAAGATGCTTCCGATATGCTGCTGGCAATCACTCAGGCAGGCCGTATGTTGATGTTCCCGGTAAGTGATCTGCCGCAGCTGTCGAAGGGCAAAGGCAACAAGATTATCAACATTCCATCGGCAGAAGCCGCGCGTGGAGAAGATGGTCTGGCGCAATTGTACGTTCTGCCGCCGCAAAGCACGCTGACCATTCATGTTGGGAAACGCAAAATTAAACTGCGCCCGGAAGAGTTACAGAAAGTCACTGGCGAACGTGGACGCCGCGGTACGTTGATGCGCGGTTTGCAGCGTATCGATCGTGTTGAGATCGACTCTCCTCGCCGTGCCAGCAGCGGTGATAGCGAAGAGTAATATGCCGGGGAGGGCGCTGTTTCCTCCCGCTTGCAAGGAACGCCGGATGAAACGTTAAGTCGTCATCCGGCAGCGTATTCAACCCCCGGAAACGATAAAAATTCCCTTGAAACCGTTGTTTATTCATGCGTTGCGATTAACAATACGCTTTTCCAGAGAGCGGCTTTTAACAATGCCCTAACCTGATTTCAGGTGACGTACAATGCCAGTCTCTCAGACCTTCAGAGGGTGTTATGCTATATATCTTTCGTCTTATTATTACCGTGATTTACAGCATCTTAGTCTGTGTATTCGGCTCCATTTACTGCCTTTTCAGCCCGCGTAACCCGAAACATGTGGCCACCTTTGGGCATATGTTTGGCCGTCTTGCGCCGCTGTTTGGCCTGAAAGTTGAGTGCCGTAAACCTACAGACGCTGAAAGCTACGGCAATGCTATCTATATCGCTAACCACCAGAACAACTATGACATGGTGACAGCATCGAACATCGTGCAACCGCCGACGGTGACGGTAGGTAAAAAGAGCTTGCTGTGGATCCCCTTCTTCGGGCAGTTGTACTGGTTAACCGGCAACTTATTGATCGACAGAAACAATCGCACTAAAGCTCACGGCACCATTGCGGAAGTAGTGAATCACTTCAAAAAACGCCGTATTTCCATCTGGATGTTCCCGGAAGGAACCCGCAGCCGTGGTCGCGGCCTGCTACCGTTCAAGACTGGAGCATTTCACGCGGCAATTGCGGCGGGCGTCCCGATTATTCCCGTGTGCGTCTCTACAACTTCGAATAAGATTAATCTTAATCGACTGCACAACGGTCTGGTGATTGTCGAAATGCTGCCGCCAATTGACGTCAGTCAGTATGGCAAAGATCAGGTTCGTGAGCTGGCTGCCCATTGTCGTTCGATAATGGAACAAAAAATCGCCGAGCTCGATAAAGAAGTCGCAGAACGCGAAGCCGCCGGAAAAGTTTAAGTCGGCAATCTGTATTTTTGCGGGGAACACTTTCCTGCACGGTATTACTTTAGCCAGTTTTACATGGAGCAAATATGTCACTCAGTCGGCGTCAGTTCATTCAGGCATCGGGGATTGCACTTTGTGCAGGCGCTGTTCCCCTGAAGGCCAGCGCAGCCGGGCAACAGCAACCGCTACCCGTTCCGCCGCTACTTGAATCTCGCCGTGGGCAACCGCTGTTTATGACTGTACAACGTGCGCACTGGTCATTTACGCCAGGGACACGCGCGTCGGTCTGGGGAATCAATGGTCGTTACCTGGGACCGACTATCCGCGTCTGGAAGGGCGACGATGTTAAGCTTATTTACAGCAACCGCCTGACAGAAAATGTCTCAATGACGGTGGCCGGGCTACAGGTACCAGGCCCGCTGATGGGCGGTCCGGCACGGATGATGTCGCCAAACGCTGACTGGGCACCCGTACTGCCCATTCGCCAGAACGCAGCTACTCTGTGGTATCACGCCAATACTCCCAACCGCACGGCTCAGCAGGTCTATAACGGCCTTGCCGGAATGTGGCTGGTGGAAGATGAAGTCAGCAAGTCGCTGCCTATCCCCAACCATTATGGTGTGGATGATTTTCCGGTCATTATCCAGGATAAACGGCTGGATAACTTTGGTACGCCAGAATACAACGAACCGGGAAGCGGCGGCTTTGTTGGTGATACGCTGCTGGTTAACGGTGTACAAAGCCCGTACGTTGAAGTCTCGCGTGGCTGGGTGCGCTTGCGACTGCTGAACGCGTCGAACTCTCGTCGCTATCAACTACAGATGAACGATGGTCGCCCGTTACATGTGATTTCTGGCGATCAGGGATTCCTGCCTGCTCCTGTATCGGTGAAGCAACTTTCGCTGGCACCGGGCGAGCGCCGCGAGATTCTGGTGGATATGAGCAACGGCGATGAAGTGTCGATCACCTGTGGCGAAGCGGCGAGCATTGTTGATCGTATTCGTGGCTTCTTTGAGCCATCCAGTATTCTGGTTTCTACCCTGGTGCTAACGCTGCGCCCAACCGGCCTTCTGCCGCTGGTCACAGACAGTCTTCCGATGCGCTTGCTGCCAACTGAAATCATGGCTGGTTCGCCAATTCGCAGTCGCGATATCAGTCTGGGTGATGACCCGGGTATTAATGGACAGCTGTGGGACGTCAACCGTATTGATGTCACCGCGCAGCAAGGAACGTGGGAACGCTGGACGGTACGCGCGGACGAGCCGCAAGCGTTCCATATTGAAGGCGTAATGTTCCAGATCCGTAACGTGAATGGCGCGATGCCGTTCCCGGAAGATAGAGGCTGGAAAGATACCGTTTGGGTTGACGGACAAGTGGAGCTGCTTGTTTATTTCGGTCAGCCTTCCTGGGCGCACTTCCCGTTCTACTTCAACAGTCAGACGCTGGAAATGGCGGACCGTGGCTCGATTGGGCAACTGTTGGTCAATCCGGTACCGTAATCTTCATACTCGCCCGAGGAGGGCGAGTATGGAATACCTTTCGATTTCTCTTTCGTTCCGGCTTATAATCCCCGGCCTTTGATTATTTTTTTATCATTTCTGGAAGCAAAATGAGCTCTATCTCCCTGATCCAACCGGATCGCGACCTGTTCTCCTGGCCGCAGTACTGGGCCGCCTGTTTTGGACCGGCACCGTTTTTGCCGATGTCTCGTGAAGAGATGGATCAACTTGGCTGGGATAGCTGCGACATCATTTTGGTTACTGGCGACGCGTATGTCGATCACCCAAGCTTCGGGATGGCGATTTGCGGTCGTATGCTGGAAGCACAGGGCTTTCGCGTCGGGATCATCGCCCAGCCAGACTGGAGCAGCAAAGACGATTTCATGCGTCTGGGTAAACCGAATCTGTTTTTCGGTGTTACTGCTGGCAACATGGATTCGATGATCAACCGTTATACCGCCGATCGCCGTTTACGTCATGACGATGCCTACACGCCGGATAACGTCGCGGGTAAGCGCCCGGATCGCGCCACACTGGTTTATACCCAGCGTTGTAAAGAGGCGTGGAAAGATGTACCGGTGATCCTCGGCGGTATTGAGGCTAGTCTGCGCCGTACCGCACATTATGATTACTGGTCCGATACCGTGCGCCGTTCCGTGCTGGTGGATTCGAAAGCCGACATGCTGATGTTTGGTAACGGTGAGCGTCCGCTGGTGGAGGTGGCGCACCGTCTGGCGATGGGCGAGCCGATTAGTGAAATCCGCGATGTGCGTAATACCGCGATTATCGTGAAAGAGGCACTGCCTGGCTGGAGCGGCGTGGATTCCACCCGTCTTGATACCCCTGGAAAAATCGACCCAATCCCGTATCCGTATGGTGAAGATTTGCCGTGCGCGGATAACAAACCGGTGGCACCGAAAAAGCAGGAAGCCAAAGCCGTAACCGTGCAGCCACCGCGCCCGAAACCGTGGGAAAAAACCTACGTGTTGCTGCCTTCTTTCGAGAAAGTGAAGGGCGATAAAGTGCTGTACGCCCATGCTTCGCGTATTCTGCACCACGAAACCAACCCAGGCTGTGCCCGCGCATTGATGCAAAAACACGGCGACCGCTATGTGTGGATCAACCCGCCTGCTATTCCGCTTTCTACCGAAGAGATGGACAGCGTTTTTGCGCTGCCATACAAGCGCGTGCCACATCCGGCCTATGGCAATGCCCGTATTCCGGCTTACGAAATGATCCGTTTTTCGGTCAACATTATGCGTGGCTGCTTTGGCGGCTGCTCTTTCTGTTCTATCACCGAGCACGAAGGGCGCATTATTCAGAGCCGTTCCGAAGATTCGATCATTAATGAGATCGAAGCGATCCGCGACACCGTTCCAGGTTTTACGGGCGTGATTTCCGATCTTGGTGGGCCAACTGCCAACATGTATATGTTGCGCTGCAAATCGCCACGCGCTGAACAAACTTGTCGCCGTTTGTCGTGCGTTTATCCGGATATTTGTCCGCACATGGACACGAACCACGAACCAACGATCAACCTCTATCGCCGTGCGCGTGATCTGAAAGGCATTAAAAAGATCCTGATTGCCTCTGGTGTGCGTTATGACATAGCCGTAGAAGATCCGCGCTATATCAAAGAACTGGCGACCCATCACGTCGGCGGTTATCTGAAGATTGCCCCGGAACATACCGAAGAAGGGCCGTTATCGAAGATGATGAAGCCGGGCATGGGCAGCTATGACCGCTTTAAAGAGCTGTTCGATACTTACTCAAAACAGGCAGGTAAAGAGCAGTATCTGATCCCCTATTTCATCTCCGCGCACCCCGGTACGCGTGATGAAGATATGGTGAATCTGGCGCTGTGGCTGAAAAAGCACCGCTTCCGCCTCGACCAGGTGCAGAACTTCTATCCGTCGCCGCTG
Organism: Enterobacter hormaechei; assembly: GCA_042434945.1. Classification (GTDB taxonomy): domain Bacteria; phylum Pseudomonadota; class Gammaproteobacteria; order Enterobacterales; family Enterobacteriaceae; genus Escherichia; species Escherichia hormaechei_A. Next base: position 3,485,564 of record CP170191.1, on the reverse strand, counting down.
GCGAACTCAACCACCATGTATTACACCGGGAAAAACCCGCTGGCGAAGATTGGTTATAAGAGCGAAGACGTCTTCGTACCGAAGGGCGACAAACAGCGTCGTTTGCATAAAGCGTTGTTGCGTTACCACGATCCGGCAAACTGGCCGTTAATCCGCCAGGCGCTGGAAGCGATGGGCAAAAAGCATCTGATTGGCAGCCGTCGCGATTGCTTAGTGCCTGCGCCAACCATTGAAGAGATGCGTGAAGCTCGTCGCCAGAACCGCAATACCCGTCCGGCGTTGACGAAACATACGCCGATTGCGCATCAGCGTTCGAACGGTGTTGCGGGAACGAAGAAGAACGTAAAACGTAAGACCGGTTAAACCTGTAACAATGCCCGGGGGCGCTGCGCTTACCGGGCCTACAGGTCTAACCCTCTCCCCTCCGGGGAGAGGGCAGGGTGAGGGGATCACCCGCCAAACTGATCCGGGTCCGGCCCAAGCCGTTTGCCCTGATCGAGTTTTGCAATTTCGCCGAGTTCGTCTTTGTCGAGACGGAAATCCCAGACATCAAAGTTTTCGGCAATACGTGAAGGTGTGACCGATTTCGGGATCACCACCAGGCCGCTATCCAGATGCCAGCGGATAACAATCTGCGCCGGGGTTTTGCCGTATTTATCTGCCAGATCGCGAATGACTTTCTGATCGAAAACGCCTTTCCCTCCTTGCGCTAATGGGCTCCAGGATTCGGTCTGGATTTTGTGTGTCGCGTTCCAGGCGTGTAGCTGGCGTTGTTGCATCAGCGGATGAAGTTCGATCTGGTTTATCACAGGCGTCACGCCAGTTTCATCAATCAGGCGTTGCAGGTGATGGATCTGGAAGTTGCACACGCCGATGCTTTTGATTAATCCCTCTTTTTGCAATTCGATCATGCCTTTCCATGCTTCGACATAATGGTCGATAGCGGGAACGGGCCAGTGCATTAAGTAGAGGTCGATATAATCAAGCTGGAGTTTTTTCAGGCTGTCGAGCAGGGCTTCGCGGGGGCGCTTGTGGTCGTCGTTCCACAGCTTAGTGGTGATGAACAGTTCTTCTCTGTTGACTGAGGCATTTTTCAGGGCTTTGCCGACACCTTCTTCGTTCTTGTAGGCCGCGGCGGTATCAATCGAGCGATAACCCACTTCTAACGCTTTTTGAATGGCGGTGATTACTTCCTCATTACTTGCTTGCCAGACGCCCAGTCCCAGCTGGGGCATGACATTGCCATCCTGTAGCTTAATAACGGTTGGATTAGCCATACGTTCCTCCTTTATATGAACTCACCGGAGCAGGCTCCGGTGAGGTGTTGTGAACTTAAGTCTGGACGAAATGCCCGAAAACGAAAGTTTGAGGCGTAAAAAGCTTAGCGGGCGGCTTCGTATATACGGCGGCTGACATCCAACGTAATGTCATGATTTTCGCCCAGTTGGGTCATGCCGTGCTCTTCCAGTTTTTTCAGCAAAGCCGGGATGGAGCTGCCGTCCAGACCGTAGTCGGAGAGGTGGGTCGGCACGCCTAATTGCTCAAAGAAATTGCGGGTTGCGGCAATCGCGGCGTCAATACGCTCATCATCGGAACCTTCAGTGATGTTCCAGACGCGTTCAGCATATTGCAGCAGCTTAGCGCGCTTGGTATCGCGTTTTTCATTCCACAGTGCAGGCAGGACGATAGCCAGTGTTTGCGCGTGATCCAGACCGTGCATCGCAGTCAGTTCGTGGCCCAGCATATGCGTTGCCCAGTCCTGCGGTACGCCAGCGCCAATCAAACCGTTCAGCGCCTGAGTCGCCGCCCACATGACGTTGGCGCGCACATCGTAGTTTTCTGGCTCTTTCAGGGCTTTCGGACCATCTTCGATTAGCGTCAGCAAAATGCCTTCTGCGAAACGGTCCTGAATTTTGGCATCAACCGGTTTGGTAACATACTGTTCCACGGTGTGTACAAAGGCGTCCACTACGCCGTTAGCCACCTGACGCGGCGGCAGGGTGTAGGTATAAACCGGATCGAGCACGGCAAATACCGGCTGAACATGGGCAGAATGGAACGCCTGCTTGTCGCCTGTGGTTTTACGGGAGATCACCGCGCCTGCGTTGGATTCTGAACCGGTTGCTGGCAGCGTCAGCACACAGCCCATCGGGATGGCGCTTTTAATCTCTTTACCGCCCGTTTGCAGAATGTGCCACGGATCGATATTTTCCGGATAGTTAGCCGCTGCGGCGATAAATTTGGTGCCGTCCAGTACAGAACCGCCGCCAACCGCCAGCAGGAAAGTCACTTTCTGTTCGCGAACCAGTTTCACGGCGTTCATCAGCGTTTCATAAGCCGGGTTTGGCTCAATACCGCCAAATTCCAGCACGTCCATGCCTTTCAGGGCATCCAGAACTTGATCGAGAACGCCGGTTTTTTTCACGCTGCCGCCGCCGTAGGTAATCAATACGCGAGCATCGTGAGGAATTTGTTCGCGTAAACCAGCGATTGCGCCTTTACCAAACAGAATGCGGGTTGGGGTGTGCAGATTAAAGTTGTTCATTACTTGCTCCCTTTGCTGGGCCAATATGAGGGCAGAGAACGATCTGCCTGATGTTTTTCATTGTGATCGCCAGCGCCCTGGCTCTCAATGCTCATTTCTGCCAATGTCTTGCCTATTTCTCCAGAGTGCTGGAGAAATGCTACAAAATTGCGCACAATCAAATTGCCGCATTATTCCTAAGAAATTACGCGATATGAAACGTGAAGAGATTTGCCGCTTGCTGGCGGATAAAGTTAATAAACTGAAAAATAAAGAAAATAGTTTGTCAGAACTGTTGCCCGATGTGCGTTTGTTGTATGGCGAGACACCTTTCGCACGTACACCGGTGATGTACGAGCCTGGCATCATAATTCTCTTTTCCGGGCATAAAATCGGTTATATCAATGAACGCGTGTTTCGTTATGATGCCAATGAATACCTGCTGCTGACGGTGCCGTTGCCGTTTGAGTGCGAAACCTATGCCACGTCAGAGGTGCCGCTGGCAGGGTTGCGTCTCAATGTCGATATTTTGCAGTTACAGGAACTGTTGATGGACATTGGCGAAGATGAGCATTTCCAGCCGTCGATGGCAGCCAGCGGGATTAACTCCGCCACGTTATCAGAAGAGATTTTATGCGCGGCGGAGCGGTTACTCGACGTGATGGAGCGACCACTGGATGCGCGTATTCTCGGCAAACAGATCATCCGCGAAATTCTGTACTACGTGCTGACCGGACCTTGCGGCGGCGCGTTACTGGCGCTGGTCAGTCGCCAGACTCACTTCAGTCTGATTAGCCGCGTGCTGAAACGGATTGAGAATAAATACACCGAAAACCTGAGCGTCGAGCAACTGGCGGCAGAAGCCAACATGAGCGTATCGGCGTTCCACCATAATTTTAAGTCTGTCACCAGCACCTCGCCGTTGCAGTATTTGAAGAATTACCGTCTGCATAAGGCGCGGATGATGATCATCCATGACGGCATGAAGGCCAGCGCAGCAGCGATGCGCGTCGGCTATGAAAGCGCATCGCAATTTAGCCGTGAGTTTAAACGTTACTTCGGTGTGACGCCGGGGGAAGATGCGGCAAGAATGCGGGCGATGCAGGGGAATTAAATACGTTCCCGGTACAGCAACCGGGAACGGGGAAAATCGTCAGGCGTTACAGTATTTTTTTTTAATCACCACAAACAGCGTGCCTAACAAGCCAGCGGTTAACAAGGCAATTGGCAGGATCATCAGGAACGTCATTACCTGATCTTCATGGCGTTTAACGAACGGAATCATACTTAAGGCATAGCCAAAACTGGTTACCACGCTGACCCACAGCAATCCACTTAACCAGTTGAAAAACTGGAAGCGGCGGTTTGGCAGACCGGAAATTCCCGCCATGGTTGGCAGCAGCGTACGGACAAATGCAAGAAAACGTCCAGCCAGCAGCGCCAGCAGACCGTGGCGGTCAAACATGCAGGTGGCGCGCTGGTGATATTTAGCAGGAAGCTGTGCCAGCCAGCCTTTCACCGTTTTGGTATTCCCTAACCAGCGCCCCTGAATATAACTTAGCCAGCAGCCCAGACTTGCTGCGGCGGTCAGAATCGCAATCGTAGGCAGAAAATCCATAACCCCCTGGGCAATCAATGCGCCTGCCAGTATCAACAAGCTGTCGCCTGGCAAAAATGAGGCGGGCAGCAGGCCGTTTTCTAAAAACAGCGTGGCAAACATGACAAAGTAAACAACGCTAACAATATGAGGATCCGCCAGCGCGGCAAAGTCGTGTTGCCAGAGCGCAGCGATGATATCTTGAATAACAGCCATGGACTTTCCTGTGGAACAGCGTTTAAGCCTTTATCTGCCTATTGTACTCCTGAATCGTCCGGGACGCCTTGATCCCGGACGCAACAATTTAAGACTTTTCACAATAAAATGTCTGCAAAATTGTCCAAAAGTGGCAATGTTATACAATTCGCGCAAAACCGGCGTCCAGATCGGCAATCAGATCGTCGACATCTTCCAGACCAATATGCAGGCGAATCAAGGTCCCGCTAAAATCGATCTCGCCTTGTGGGCGAATGGCGGCGATATGTTCTGGTTGATTTGCCAGGATCAACGATTCATACCCGCCCCACGAGTAGGCCATGCTGAATAAACTGAAGTTATCCAGATAGTTCGCCAGCTCTTCATTATTGAGTTTTTTCTTAAGCACAAAGGAAAATAGCCCGCTGCTGCCTGTAAAGTCTCGTTTCCAGAATTCGTGACTTTTACTGCCAGGCAGAGCAGGGTGGTTAACTCGCGCAACTTGCGGATGTTCTGCCAGCCATTCAGCCACTTTCAGACTGCTTTCATGATGTTGACGCAAACGCACACCTAATGTGCGCAGGCCACGGCTGGTTATATAGGCGGTATCGGCATCGACCATCTGGCCCATCAGATAGGCATTTTCCCGTAGCTGCTCCCAGCAACGGGCATTGCACACGGCAGTGCCAATCATCGCATCTGAATGCCCAACCAGATATTTGGTGGCGGCTTGAATAGAAACATCGATGCCAAAATCCAGCGCCTTAAACAGCACACCGGCTGCCCAGGTGTTGTCGATCATAATGATGGCATCCGGCACCACACTGCGTACGGCGGCAACAATCGCCGGAACGTCGTGGACTTCCATGGTGATGGAGCCTGGCGATTCCAGAAACACGATTTTAGTGTTTGGCTGCAGATGCTTAACGATATCGGCACCAATCAGCGGATCAAACCATGATGTCGTTACGCCCAGTTTGCTGAGGATTTTGCTACAGAAATCCTGACTCGGTTCATAGGCGGTGTTGGTCATCAACACATGATCGCCCTGTTCGATAAAAGCAAGAATGGAATTAGCAACCGCTGCCGCCCCGCAGGGAAATAGCACGCAGCCTGCGCCACCTTCCAGTTCACACATCGCTTGTTGTAAGGAGAAATGGGTTAACGTTCCGCGCCGTCCATAGAACAACTCTCCATTGGCGCGGTTACGTGTCGCGTGTTTTTTGGCTTCTACACTGTCAAAGACCAGCGAAGAAGCGCGCTGAATCACGCTATTTACCGCGCCGAGAGTGTATTTTTTGCTGCGTCCTGCATTCACCAGTTGAGTATCAAGCTTTTTGTCCGCCATGTCGGGATTCCTGTTTTTATACGTCTGGATGTCTAAACTAGCATGAATATTCGCGGGCGCATCCTGAAGAATTGGCATAAAGCAGAAAATTTTCGCAAATGGCGTGCTGGTGACTTTTTTACTGCGTAAACGCAAGGAAAAGAAAGCAAAGGTACGGCAGTATGCAAATAGTAATGAGAACGACTATCAATTCGACGTCGTTTTGATATTATTATGCGCAGATTTTGTGACTTGCGTCCTGGAGATACACAGTGGGTAATAATTTAATGCAGACGGACCTTTCCGTCTGGGGTATGTATCAGCACGCCGATATTGTCGTTAAGTGCGTGATGATTGGGCTTATTTTGGCCTCCGTAGTCACCTGGGCAATCTTCTTCAGTAAGAGCGTAGAGTTCTTCAATCAGAAGCGTCGCCTTAAGCGCGAGCAGCAACTGCTGGCTGAAGCGCGTTCCTTAAACCAGGCCAACGATATCGCCGCTGATTTTGGTAGCAAAAGCTTAAGCCTGCATTTGCTCAATGAAGCGCAGAATGAGCTGGAACTGTCAGAAGGCAGCGACGATAACGAAGGTATTAAAGAACGTACCAGCTTCCGTCTGGAGCGTCGGGTCGCCGCAGTGGGTCGTCAAATGGGCCGCGGTAACGGCTATCTGGCAACCATCGGCGCGATTTCTCCGTTCGTTGGTCTGTTTGGTACGGTCTGGGGCATCATGAACAGCTTTATTGGTATCGCGCAAACGCAGACCACTAACCTGGCAGTCGTTGCGCCGGGTATCGCAGAAGCTCTGTTAGCAACGGCAATCGGCCTCGTGGCAGCGATTCCTGCGGTCGTTATCTATAACGTATTTGCACGCCAGATTGGCGGCTTTAAAGCGATGCTGGGTGATGTTGCAGCGCAGGTATTGTTGCTGCAAAGCCGTGACCTGGATCTGGAAGCCAGCGCCGCTGCGCATCCGGTTCGTGTCGCACAAAAATTACGCGCAGGATAATATCCGATGGCAATGCATCTTAACGAAAACCTCGACGATAACGGCGAAATGCATGATATCAACGTGACGCCGTTTATCGACGTGATGTTGGTTCTGCTGATTATCTTTATGGTGGCGGCACCGTTAGCGACGGTAGATGTGAAGGTGAACTTGCCTGCTTCTACCAGCACGCCGCAGCCGCGCCCGGAAAAACCGGTTTATCTGTCGGTGAAGGCAGACAACTCGATGTTTATCGGTAACGATCCGGTCACCGATGAAACAATGATTACGGCGTTGAATGCGTTAACCGAAGGCAAGAAAGACACCACCATCTTCTTCCGAGCGGACAAAACCGTCGATTACGAGACGTTGATGAAGGTAATGGATACGCTGCATCAGGCGGGTTACCTGAAGATAGGTCTGGTCGGCGAAGAAAACCGCCCAAGCGAAGTAAAACGAAAGCTTTTGCAGCCTTCCCTGCCGGGTGGCGGCGTCGCCTTACCCGGCCTGCATTCCGCAACAATCATTGTTGACTCACACTGAAGGCGCCGTCGGCGCCTCTTCATCAAGCGCTACACAGGTCACGTTTGAAGTTCGGTAATGACCTTCCGAGAGTTTACGGGTCAGGCGCAGGGTGGCTGTCTCGCGTGCCAGCAGGTACTGATAGTTCGCCTCCAGTCGCCCGAGGATCTTCTCTTTAAGCTCAGGGCGCTGTTCAATAATGGCGTTCATCACCGCGCCGTAAATCTCCTCCTTGGCCTGCAAGGCGTAAATCTCCCGACGATTCTGCCATTTCAGGCGCACCAGCGTGGCCGGAATCGAAACCAAATCCTGCGTAATTCGCGTCATCTCGTCATTTTTTATCTTTTTCAGGGCGTCGAGATTCTGCTTTAAGATAAATTCATCGCTTTTCTTATCATCTAAAGTCAAATAAACGTTATTACCGCTGTCATCATTCACGTTAATCTTCCCCCAGGTTATAAAAAATGGGATTGTTTTTTTCACGCGTAATTAAATTAAGCCAAATTTCATTGCCGGCCTCATTTATTTGCTGCGTTTTCTCGGTCATTATTTGACTTAGCGTCTGGGCATCTATTTCCCCTTCGGCCTGTAAATCATTTAGTAGATGAACTAAGGCTTCAATCTTGATGGCGCGAAATAAACGCTCTTTTAAATGGCGATCGTGCTCTTCCAGCACCATATTACGGGATTTGCCGGTGCGTGAAACACCAATTAATATGTCGGCTTCATAGTCGGAGAGTTTTCTTTTTCCTTGAGTGAAATTCGCCTCTTTATCTGCTTCCGTCGAAGGCTGTTCCACAGGCGTAATGTGGTACTTTGCCGGGACAAGATTGTCGGGCAGCATTTTAATTTCCTTTAATTTCAAAAAAGGTGGGGGTGGAAAAAGGGTGAGATTCGTTGACAATAACATGAGGCAATTTTAAAATCAAAAAAAATGGAGCCTACCCATGAACAGCATTTTCTTTACGGTCATAACGTTACTATTACTGACCGCTGGCGTGCTTTTATTGATGCAAGAGTTAAATAAAACGAAAGCGTCAAAAGACGTCAGTGAACCGCCGCAGCCTGAATTGATGTCGAAAGAGGAGGGGGAAGATCATTTCTCCGTATTGATGAACGCCGTGACGCCGGTCTGGTACTGGCGGGTAAATCACGAATATATCGATTTTCTCCATGCGACAATTAAGCGAATGAAAATGGCTGAAATTAATGATACGCCCGGCCTGTTCGACGCGCAGCGCCGTTGTAGCGACCTTAATTCGGCGGTTTATAAATATTACGACAATATCAAAAAGCGCTGTCTGAATGGCGAGAAGGTGTCGTACTCCGATTTAGACGTATTAAATCTGCGCCAGTGTTTTCGCGAGTTTAGCCTGGAAGCCTACCCGGAACTGGTCGCGCTGGTCTGGCCGGAGTATGCGCGTCCGGATGTGGATCCCAACGAGGTATAGTTGAGATATACTGAGCGCTGGTTTCGTTTGCAGACAGGAATGTATGGAACGTTTTCTTGAAAATGCAATGTATGCTTCTCGCTGGCTGCTTGCCCCCGTGTACTTTGGCCTTTCGCTGGCGTTAGTTGCCCTGGCGCTGAAGTTCTTCCAGGAGATTATTCACGTACTGCCGAATATCTTCTCGATGGCGGAATCAGATTTGATCCTCGTGTTGCTGTCGCTGGTGGATATGACGCTGGTTGGCGGTTTGCTGGTGATGGTGATGTTTTCCGGTTATGAGAATTTCGTCTCACAGCTGGATATCTCCGAGAACAAAGAGAAGCTGAACTGGCTGGGGAAAATGGACGCAACGTCGCTGAAAAACAAAGTAGCAGCGTCGATTGTGGCAATTTCTTCCATTCACTTACTGCGCGTCTTTATGGATGCGAAAAATGTCCCGGATAACAAACTGATGTGGTACGTCATTATCCATCTGACGTTTGTGCTTTCTGCATTTGTGATGGGCTATCTGGATAAGATCAGTAAGAAATAAATTCACCATGCCCCTCACCCTGCCCTCTCCCCAGAGGGGAGAGGGTGTTCAAGTTCCCTCTCCCCTCTGGGGAGAGGGTTAGGGTGAGGGGCGAAAGCATCGGACCGCACTATTTATTTATCCGACGACGCCTGCCACAAATTCAGCTCACCATCCGCAACGTGCTGGTCAATCCGCGTCAGTTCATCTTCGCTAAAGCGCAGGTTATTCAGCGCCTGAACGTTCTCTTCCAGCTGCTCCGGGCGGCTCGCGCCAATCAGCACCGACGTTACACGCTCATCTTTCAACAGCCAGCTTAGCGCCATCTGCGCCATCGTCTGCCCGCGCGCGTGCGCCATCTCGTTCAGCAAACGAAGGCTGCTCAGGTTGGCTTCCGTCAGCATTTTCTCCGTCAGGCCGCGCACTTTTTTCCCTTCGCGTTGCATACGTGAACCGTCCGGAATACCGTTCAGGTATTTTCCGGTGAGCAGGCCCTGTGCCAGCGGGGTAAAGGCGATACAGCCCGTTCCGTTTTTCTCCAGCGCGTCCAGCAGGCCGGTCTTGTCGACCCAGCGGTTAAGCAGGTTGTAAGACGGCTGGTGGATCAAAAGCGGGATCTTCCACTCGCGCAGCAATTCGGCCATTACCGCCGTGCGTTCCGTGGAGTAGGACGAAATGCCGACGTACAGCGCTTTTCCGCTCTGCACCGCGTGCGCCAGCGCAGAGGCGGTTTCTTCCATCGGCGTATTTTCATCGACGCGATGAGAGTAAAAGATATCGACATACTCAAGCCCCCATACGCTTCAGGCTTTGGTCGAGGCTGGCGAGCAGGTATTTACGTGAACCGCCAGAGCCGTAAGGGCCGGGCCACATATCGTAGCCAGCCTTGGTAGAGATAATCAGTTCATCGCGATAAGCGGCAAAATCCTCCCCGCAGGCAGGCGACCAAAAGTTCTCTTCTGCGCTTCCTGGAGGCGGCCCGTAATTGTTGGCAAGGTCAAAGTGGGTAATACCGAGATCGAAGGCCTTACGCAGCAGCGCGCGCTGGGAATCGAGCGGCTGAACGTGACCGAAGCTGTGCCACAGGCCCAGCGACAGTGCCGGTAAGCGCAGGCCGCTTTTGCCGCAGTATCGGTACTGCATGTTTTCGTATCGGCCGGTGTAAGGGTGCCAGGACATGATGTCTCCTTTCTTGTCGGTGAATTTTCGAAACAACGTTTTCATTCTATGCCGACTCGATAACAAAAAAGTATATTTTCTGCAGTATCTGCCGATAAAGAGGGTAGTACTCGCCTCTGGGCGAATTCACCCTCACGGCAAGGAATACTCAATGAAGATGCTTCGTAATTTCACCATCCGTTTCGTCATGCTGACGATACTGGGGATCTTTTGTGTCATGTGGGCAGGCGTGGGGCTTTACAGCACCTGGTCTCTGTCTCGTGTTTCTGATGGTAATGATGTTGACCGCCAGCTGGTCCGGCAAATGACGGTGCTGAGCCAGGGCAACGATCAGTATTTCCGTTTCGTCACCCGCCTGAGCCGGGCGATGGAAGTTAAAGCGGCGGGCGGCACGCCGGACCTGGCTCCTGCTCAGCAGGCGCTGGATAACATGAGTAAAAAGCTGGCAGAGATGAAAGCTATCTCTCCGGGCCCGATGGATGAAAAGGTGTCTGCGCAGGTGATTTCCACCTGGCAGGCGCTGCTCGATCGGGGCGTGACGCCGCAGATGGCGCAGGCGAAGCAGGCGACGCTCGAAGGCTATCGTCAGCATGCCAACAACGTCACGCCGCCGCTAAGCCGTGCATTCGGGGCAGCGGCTGAGAACTTTAACAACACCGCGGCGAAGGCGCTCGACAGCACGCGCGTGGTGGTCGACGGCCTCACCAGCATGACCCGGACGGTGATTATCACCGCCACGATCGTGGGTCTGTTGATCCTGCTGTTCACCGACCGCTACCTGGTGGCGATACTGGTAAAACCGCTGGATCGTATCCGTCAGCAGTTCCGCCAGATTGCGCAGGGCGATCTCAGCCAGCCGATTGAATCCTTTGGCCGCAACTGCGTGGGGCAACTGGTGCCGCTGCTGAGCGCCATGCAGGACAGCCTGCGGGAAGCGGTCAGCACGATTCGTTCCGGCAGCGAGAATATCTGGCGCGGGGCAACGGAGATCTCCAGCGGGAATAACGATCTCTCTTCGCGTACCGAAGAGCAGGCCGCCGCGCTGGAAGAGACCGCGGCCAGCATGGAGCAGCTAACCGCAACGGTGAAGCTGAACGCCGAAAGTGCGCGCCAGGCCAGCCAGCTTGCGGATGTCGCCTCCAGTACGGCCAGCCGCGGCGGCTCGCTGGTGGAAGATGTGGTCACAACCATGAGCGGCATTTCGGACAGCTCGAAAAAAATCGCTGAAATCACTACCGTCATCAACAGCATCGCCTTCCAGACCAATATTCTGGCGCTGAACGCCGCGGTGGAAGCGGCCCGGGCCGGGGAGCAGGGGCGGGGCTTTGCGGTCGTGGCGGGTGAGGTGCGTAATCTGGCCAGCCGCAGCGCGAATGCGGCAAAAGAGATCGAAGGGCTGATTGCAGATTCCGTTGCCCGCGTGGAGCAGGGGGCGCAGCTGGTGAACGATACCGGCACCACGATGGAAGCGATCCTGCGCGACGTGACGGAAGTGACCGTCATTATGAAGCAGATCGCCGCCGCGTCAGAGGAGCAGAGCAAAGGTATTTCTCAGGTCGGCGTTGCCATCACGCAGATGGACGGCGTGACCCAGCAGAACGCCTCGCTGGTGGAGCAGGTTTCCGCCGCCGCCGCCGCACTTGAACGGCAGACCGAAGAACTCCAGCGCTCAGTGCAGAAATTCCGTCTCACCGCGTAACCTCATCGTGTCAGGCCGTCTCTGGCGGCCTGACGTTTATCGCTCTGAATAATCTGTGTCACCTGCGACAGCTGACCAATTTTCACTTCACTTGCCCGCATAAATTTACTTTTGTCGATCAGCAGCAGCGACTGGCTGGCGCGGTTTAACAGCAGCGCCTTAAAGCCCGCGTTGTGCTCGGACGGATCCCAAAGGACGCCACGCTCATCGACCCCTTCACACGAGAAGATGAACAGATCGATCTCCAGCCCTTTTAGCTGCGTCACCAGCGCCGGGTTAACATAGCAGCGATACTTACGCTCAAGCGTTCCGCCGGAGCAGATAAGCGTGATCCGCTCGCGCTTTGCCATCTCGTGGCAGATAGGCAGACTGTTGGTAAATACGGTGAGGTTGATGTCCGGCAACTGGCGCGCCAGATGAAAGCAGGTTGAGCTGGCGTCGAGGGCGATGGTCATCCCTTCGCTGATCCAGCCCAGCGCGTGGCGGGCAATATCGGCTTTGTCGGCATAATGGCTTTTCAGGCGTGCGCCAAAGGGTTCACCGCTGTCGCGGCTGTCCGGGTGAATCAGACGCGCACGCCCGTGCTGGCGCAGAAGCTTCCCCTGCTGCTGCAACGACTTCAGATCCCGGCGGATGGTCTCTTTGCTGACGGAGAGCTTTTCAGCCAGCACATCGGTAGTCAGCCAGTCGCTTTTACTCAGCAAGGTGATAAGACTCTGCTGTCGGGTCGCTTTTAGCGTCTGGTCTGACATACGAGGCTCCTTGCGCACGCGTGCTGACGCATTTTTCTCATCGCGGAAGAAGGGCGGCGAACCGCCCGGTCATGGATCAACCCTGACGTTTATCTTCCGTCTGGGTATCGAAGTCGCTTGCTGAATGACGCTCATGTAACTGCTCGTTCAGCTCGCCGTTGGTACGGTTAACAATGCGCCCGCGTTTAACAGCCGGACGATTCGCCACATCTTTTGCCCAGCGCTGCACGTTGGTGTACTTCCCGGCATCCAGGAACTCGGCGGCGTTATACACGCTGCCCAGCGCCACGCAGCCAAACCATGGCCAGACTGCCATATCCGCAATGGTATATTCCTCACCCGCTACGTAACGACCGCGCGCCAGCTGTTTGTCCAGCACGTCGAACAGGCGTTTAGCTTCCATGGTGAAGCGATCGATAGCGTACTCAATCTTCACTGGTGCGTAGTTATAGAAGTGGCCAAAACCGCCGCCGAGGAACGGGGCCGCACCCTGTAACCAGAACAGCCAGTTCAGGGTTTCCGTTCGTCCTGCCGGATCTTTTGGCAGGAAGTGACCAAATTTCTCGGCCAGGTAGAGCAGGATATTGCCGGATTCAAAGACGCGCGTCGGCGGGGTGGTGGAGTGGTCACGCAGCGCCGGGATCTTCGAGTTTGGGTTCACTTCGACAAAGCCGCTGGAGAATTGATCGCCATCGCCAATACGAATCAGCCAGGCGTCGTACTCTGCACCAGTAACGCCCAGCGCCAGCAGCTCCTCAAGCATAATCGTTACTTTCTGACCGTTCGGCGTTCCAGCGAATAAAGTTGCAATGGGTGTTTGCCAACGGGCAGCGTTTTTTCATGCGTCGGACCAGAAACCGGGCGATTGATATTGGCGAACGCGCCGCCAGCGGATTTATCCCACGTCCAGACTTTCGCGGGCTGATAAGTATTGTCTGTCATAGTGAGTTGCCTTCTGAGTGGTAGTGTTGAAGCAGTGTAGCAGGTCACTTGCTGTACAGAATGTGAATTTTTTAACCCTTTGCGCCAGCCGCTGCGATGAGGTGTATGATTAGTCTGACCTCTGTCCGGTTAATGTCGCTGAGCAGGTAACAGCGCACAACAATTACGCCAACTGCTTAGGTTGTATTGTAAAGGTAAAGTGATGAGCAAAGGAACGACCAGCCAGGATGCCCCGTTCGGGGACATTATGGGCTACGCCCCAGGTGGGGTAGCAATCTACTCTTCAGATTACAGTTCTCTCGATCCGCAGGAATACGAAGATGACGCCGTATTCCGTAGCTATATCGACGACGAATATATGGGCCACAAGTGGCAATGCGTTGAATTTGCTCGCCGTTTTCTCTTTCTGAATTACGGTGTGGTCTTTACTGACGTGGGTATGGCGTGGGAGATTTTCTCGCTGCGCTTCCTGCGAGAAGTGGTTAATGACAACATCCTGCCATTGCAGGCATTTCCTAACGGCTCGCCGCGTGCGCCGGTCGCGGGTGCGCTTCTTATCTGGGATAAAGGCGGTGAATTTAAAGACCACTGGCCATGTCGCCATCATTACCCAATTGCATGGCAACAAAGTCCGTATTGCGGAACAGAACGTGATTCATTCCCCGTTGCCGCAAGGGCAACAGTGGACGCGCGAGCTGGAGATGGTGGTCGAAAACGGCTGCTATACCCTGAAAGACACTTTTGATGACACCACCATTCTGGGCTGGATGATCCAGACGGAAGATACTGAATACAGCTTACCGCAGCCGGAAATTGCAGGCGAGCTGCTGAAAATCAGCGGAGCGCGCCTGGAAAACAAAGGCCAGTTTGACGGTAAATGGCTGGATGAAAAAGATCCGCTGCAAAACGCCTATGTGCAGGCCAACGGTCAGGTGATCAATCAGGATCCTTATCATTACTACACCATTACCGAGAGTGCCGAGCAGGAGCTAATTAAAGCCACCAACGAGCTGCACCTGATGTATCTTCACGCAACCGACAAGGTGCTGAAAGATGACAACCTGCTGGCGCTGTTCGACATCCCGAAAATCCTCTGGCCACGTTTGCGTCTCTCCTGGCAGCGTCGCCGTCACCATATGATCACTGGTCGTATGGATTTCTGCATGGATGAGCGTGGCCTGAAGGTTTACGAGTACAACGCCGACTCCGCCTCCTGTCATACCGAAGCGGGCTTGATCCTCGAACGTTGGGCGGAGCAGGGCTATAAAGGCAACGGCTTCAATCCGGCGGAAGGGCTGATTAACGAATTGGCTGGTGCCTGGAAACACAGTCGTGCACGTCCGTTTGTCCATATCATGCAGGACAAAGATATCGAGGAAAACTATCACGCGCAGTTTATGGAGCAGGCGCTGCACCAGGCGGGCTTTGAAACGCGTATCTTGCGTGGATTGGATGAACTGGGCTGGGATGCTGCCGGGCAACTGATTGATGGGGAAGGGCGACTGGTTAACTGCGTGTGGAAAACCTGGGCGTGGGAAACCGCGTTTGATCAGATTCGTGAAGTTAGCGACCGTGAGTTTGCTGCGGTGCCAATCCGTACCGGTCATCCGCAAAACGAAGTGCGTCTTATCGACGTATTGCTGCGCCCGGAAGTGCTGGTCTTTGAGCCGCTGTGGACGGTGATCCCCGGCAACAAAGCGATTCTGCCGATCCTCTGGTCGCTGTTCCCGCACCATCGTTACCTGCTGGATACCGATTTCACTGTTAATGATGAACTGGGTGAAAACAGGTTACGCAGTGAAACCGATCGCCGGTCGCTGTGGCAGCAATATCGACCTCGTCAGCCATCATGAAGAGGTGCTGGACAAAACCAGCGGTAAATTTGCCGAGCAGAAAAACATCTATCAGCAACTGTGGTGTTTGCCGAAAGTGGACGGTAAATACATTCAGGTATGTACCTTCACCGTGGCGGCAACTACGGTGGGACGTGTTTGCGCGGTGATGAATCACTGGTCATCAAAAAAGAGAGTGATATTGAACCGTTAATTGTGGTGAAAGATAAATAACGTCTCCCTGTTATAAAAACGCCCCCGCAGGGCATGTTGCGGGGGCGTTTCATTACTGCTCTTCCTCTTCCTGCTGCTCGCTGATCTTCAAATCAATGATCCGGCCAATCTGGTCATGGTAAACCGTCAGCAGGTTGTACTGGCTCATCTCGGACATAATTTGCGGCGTGACGTTAAAACTTTGGGCAAGCTCGTCATGGCGCAACATTTCCGGATGACGCCGCCTCACATGCGCGCGGCGGCGATTGTACTGATACCACAGGATCAGCAGCCAGCCGTTGAACGCGGCAATCAGCAGATAGACCAGCACCGTATTAAAAGAGGCGATAATCACGCTCCAGCGGTGATCGCCCTCCTCGGTTAACTGCATCCACAGCCTGGCGTAAAGGAAAAACAGGAATCCTCCCCAGGCTATCAGCGTTAATGCGGCATCGAAAAGACGCGGTGCCAGCCGCTGTTCAGTCAAAATTAACGTATTCTCGTTCATTGAATGCTCCCTTTACCCCGGTCCGGACTGATCCAGCGCGCGCGGGCGCGTTTACGTTTAAGCATGACTTTCGGAAATGCCACGAGGGTGGTAAACAGGCCAATCATCCAGTACACCATCGGGAACCAGATTACCCAGAACAGCGAGCCTGCCACTTTCCGCTCGTAGCGCCGCTCGATATACAAACTGACGAGGAATTGCAGCAGGCACATCACACCCAGCAGCAGCCCGGTAAACGCCGGGGGAAACAGGCTCGCAACGGCCAGGTTCGCGGGAAGAGGGATAATATGGCTGAGAATGAACAACACCACGGTTGCCCCATAGGCAAACGCCCACAGCGTTGATAGCGCGTACTCAAGAAACAGGGGCCACATGCGATGATGCTCCCAGCGGGCCATCTTGCGCAGGTTAACCAGAAACACCTCTGCCCCCCCCTGCGCCCAGCGCAGACGCTGTTTCCACAGCCCCTTTAGCGTCTCCGGCATCAGGATCCAGCACAGTGCCCGCGGCTCGAAAAAGATATCCCAGTGGCGAAGCTGAAGCTTCCAGCTTATGTCGATATCCTCTGTGATCATGTCCGGGCTCCAGTACCCGACATCCGCCAGCGCCTGTCGGCGAAAGGCGGCGATGACGCCGGAGACGGTAAAGACCCGGCCATAGATCCGCTGCGTTCGCTTGATAAGGCCAATAATGGAAGAAAACTCGCCCACCTGAATGCGGCCAATCAGCGTTGAGCGCGTGCGAATACGCGGATTCCCGGTGACGGCCCCAACGTGGGGATACTGAATCAGCGGTGCCACCAGATACGCCGCGGTGTCGCGGTCGAGCAGGGCGTCGCCGTCAATGCAGACCAGCAAATCGCCCCGGGCCGCCGCAGCGCCGGCCTTGAGCGCCACGGCTTTCCCCTGGTTCTCCGCGAGATTAATCACCCGCAGGCGCGGTTGCTCTCGCGCCAGCTGTTGCAGTACCTCCGCCGTGTTATCAGAAGAACCGTCGTTGATGGCGATAACTTCCACATTCCAGTACCGCTGACCCAGCGCGGCGCTAATGGTCTCCCGTGCGTTGCGTTCCTCATTGAAGCAGGGAATAAGAATCGAGATTAACGGCTCACCGGCTAAGGCGGGGGCGGGTGTTGCGTTATCCCACGACCAGTGCCGTTCAAGCTGAAACCAGAAATAGAGGCCGCCGGTTACCCAGAGCACGGACATAAACAGCGGCCAGAAAAAGACAAAGTCCAGAATCAGTTCGCCGGTAAACAGCGCGGCTACGCCTAACGGCAACCCGAATACCAGACACAAAATAGAGAAGGCGATAATGCGATCAGTCATTGTCAGGATACCAGTACGAAGAAAATTCAGGTCTGATACGTGAGATATCAGGTTGGTTGTTGAGGAAGTCGTCGGGGTAATAACCGTAATTTTTGATGCCGTTCAGCTGGAGCACCCGCATCCACTCCATCAGACGTTCATCGGCTACGGCACGCTGCGGTTTCTGTGCCCAGTCCCTGGCCTGTAGCTCAAAAATCGTTTTATTCAGCGCGCCGGGGCGTGCGGCGACGGCTTTGACTAAACGCGTCAGCCAGGCATTGCTCTCTTCTGCCGGGACGGACTCCATCAGCGGCATTGCCATCGGCACCGTCCAGTCGTAGGCCGCCAGAAAATCATCGAGATTTTGCGCAAACCATGCCTCGCTTTCCGGCTCGAGAATGGGCAACGCGAACATGTTCCGCGCGGTTTTGATCTGCGGGCCACGGATGTTTTTCACCGCCTGGCTCAGGGTGCGTGTAAAGCCGATAAGTCGCTGACTCTTCTGTCGGGTCGTGTCCTGTCCTGCATCGTCAACGTCCGTCAGCACCGCGTCGTCATGAAATAAGATGCCATTGAAGCTGGCATAGCGGGCCAGATCTTCATAGATCTCCGTCACCTGCTGGCGAACCTGCGGACTCCAGGGGGAGAGCCTGATATAGGGCTCGGCGGCCACGGTCAACTCTCCCGTTTGACGATCCCGGCGCTGCACGCGCGGCAAGGCTGGACTGAGATCGAAAGAGAGAACCGGCATCCACGCGAAGACTTTCACTCCCGCGCGGGTTTGTAGCTGCCAGGCGACAAAATTAAAGAGATCGGCCCGGACCGGGAGCCGACGGTTGGGGAAATAGAGCGCATCGATCCTGCCGTCGCCCCGCGGATCCGAAAACGCCTGGAGAAACACATGGCTGATTTTCATGTCGTAGACCCGCTGGACGAGTTTGTTGATGTTTTTCGTCTGCTGGGCCGGATCGGGATCGTAGACGTAATCGAGATCAACATGCATGACGCGCACCGGGTCAAACTCCTGAACGCGGCTAATCGTGTTGGCAAAGGTTTTTATCGACGGATTTCCGGCGATCAGCAGGCGCGGGATGTTGCCGAGGTCGCGCACGTTTCCCAGCCCGTCCTCCAGGGTAAAGGCCAACTGATAGCCCTGTTTTTGGGCGATAGCGAGCGACGTACCGTTGGCAGCCCCATAGGGCCACACCCAGGCACGCGGCGCTTTTCCCGTCACCTGGGTGATTTTATCGGTGACTTTCCGTACGTCTGCGGCGATCCGCTGGTTGAAGTGTTCATCGGTTTCGTAATGCCCCGTCGCGTTATCGAAAAAACGGTTGGCGATGGCGGGTTCACGGCTTCCCTGCGGGTTGGCCGGAATGCCGTAATGCGAGGCCCAGGTATGCGAGCCAATCTCAATCAGCGGGGACTGGCTGAGCTCGCGAACCATATCCCAGGTGGCAAAGCGATCGCGGGGCGTCATCAGACCGCCGAAGTTAACTTTTTGATTTGCCGGCGTATCCACCCAACTGCCCACCGGCGCCCACAGCGCAGGAACGTTCCAGGCCTGAAGCAGAGGCCAGACCCGGGTGTAAAAGCTGCTGTAGCCGTCGTCAAAGCTGAGCAAAACGGCTTTCGGCGGCAGCGCTTTTTTCCCTTCATGCGCATCCAGAATGTCCTGCACGCTGATGGCGTGATAGCCGTTGTGCAAAAGCCAGCTTATCTGCTCGTTTAACGCGCTGGTGCGAACGGAGAGGTAGCGCTGATCGGCGGCATCATCTTCAACGTCGTGGTAGGCCAGGACCAGAAACTGATTCTCCGGCCAGGGTTTGCTGGCCTCCAGCTGCGGCCTCTTTTCAGGGGCCATAAAGGAGAGCGGCTGCGCGCAGAGGCTCGCGCTGAGGCAGAGCCAGCCGATGACGATCAGGCTTACAGAAAAACGTGTGTTCAGCATATTCATCCTTAAAAGCGTAAAGTCGCATCTAACGTGACGGAGAGATTGCTCTCGCGTTTGCCGTCGTAAGGGCGCTTATCCCAGTTCAGCATCACGCCAGTATCGACAACGTTGTTCCACTGGATGCGTTGCCCGTAACCCAGCAGGGTAACGGCACCCGCGGACTGATTTTTCTGCCAGTAGCTGCCCCCTCCTGCCACGAACTGCTGGCTCCAGAGGGTGTCGTAGTGGTGGTACATCTCATGGTCAACGGACAGGGCAGCCGTCACGGACAGATCCCGTGCCGGGTTGTAATAGAGCGTATTCCGCAGGCTGTTTTTACTGGCGGCGATCCCCGGTTCGAGATCCAGCGTCAGGGTCGGGGTCTGCCAGAGACGCTCTTTCCCAGAGAGGGTGTATTCCTGACGGCGGTTGTGGTCTGAGAAGCGGCTGACGGCGGCGTTGAACTGGTATTCACGTCGCTCGTTTTGATACCAGCGCACCCCACCTTCACCCCGGTTGGCGCTGATCCCATTGCGTAATGCCCGTAAGGGTGTGGCGCGTGACAAGCGTTCGAGGTTACCGCTGACCTGCCAGTGATCACTCAGGCTGTAGGTTGTTGAGAGCCGTGCGCCCGGCCTGTTTGTATCGTGATAGCGGTTGCTGGAGAGCTCGGCTTCGAGCGTGAGGTCACGGGGGCGCCACTCAACGCCGCCCAGCAGGTGGCGGCTGATGCCTTTACCTTCGTCGAAATTCCCCTGGGCATAGCGGGCGCCGGCAAACAGCCGCCAGTTATCCGCCACGGGCGGGCCATAGAGCGTGGCGTCCCAGCTCATGTCGTGGCTACCGCTGACGGGGTTATCTGAGTGCAATCCTTTACCCGCGTTCAGACGCAGCTCAGACATATGGTGGACCGCACTGAGTCTGTCCAGGCGACGGGCGCTGCGATCGGCGGGGGCGCGAGCAATTACGTCAGCAGCCAGTAAATCCATCTGGCGCCACTCCTGAAGGTCCATTGCGACGTAAGCCTGCTGTTTTTCAAGCTCCAGATTCGCGGGTTCAAGCGCCTCTGCTTGTTTAAGCTTTTGCTCGGCCGCGCGCGGCAGGCCTCTGGCCTGAAGCAGGGCGGCATAATCAATCTGTAACCCCTGATTTCCCGGCGCCGTTGATGCCAGACGATACGACAGCTTTTCGGCCTCCGGCAGGGCGTTGGTCGCCAGCAAATAGTTAAGTTTGAGAGACTGTCCGGTGAGCCACCGATCGTTCGGCTGAGCGGTCGGGGATCCGAAATCGTAGCGGGTCCAGGGAACGCTGCGGGTCTCGCGCTCAACGTAGCGGCGGGCGGTCTGATACTGCCCCGTATCCAGCCAGGCGTAGAAAAGCGCATGCTCCTCATCCTGCGGATCGGAGGCGTAGTGTGGATAGCGTTGCACAAGCGAGAAGGCGGCGACGGTGTTTTTCTCCTGCAAATATGCCGAGATCACCCAGCCGATGGCCCAGTCCGGTACCGGATGCTGTGCGGCCGTCAGCGCCTCATATTCGCTAATGACCTGCCGGTAATTACCCTGCGCATACAGGGCGCCAAGCCGATCGATACGGGCAAGGACGACGTCTTCAGCCGCCTGCGGTTCGTTTTGCCAGCGGGAAAGCAGGGTGTGATAGCGATCTAACGCGTTTTGTGCCAGCCGCAGGCGCTCTTTCTCCGTTCTGCCAGGCACATCCGCCAGGCGTACCCTTTCAGCCGCGGCGTTACGCTCAAGGCGGCGGCGCTCCGCGGGAGACATCGCCGCGCTTTGCGACAGCCAGAGTGCGGGCGTGCTTACCCGGTTCTCCGTTAACGCCTCGATCGTCTCGCGAAGAAGGGCATTATTCCCGGGTGCGGCGTTCAGCGCGCGCATGTCCGCCAGCAGCCGGTCCCCGTTTTTTCCCTGGCGCATCCAGACATAGGAGAGCGTCTCAAGGTGCGCGGGAGAAGGATCGTCCTTAACCAGCTGCCGGGCTTCCGAAAGCGCGAGGCGATCTCTGCGGGCATCGGCCAGAGTCTTAACATAGCCGATGCGGTAATCGTCGTTATCCGGCGCAAGGCTGAGCGCCTCTTTCCACAGCGATAAGGCGGATGGCCAGGCTTTTTGGTTTCTTCTGGACTGGGCGACAGCAGCGATGGCGCGAGCGGGCAGCGGCATATAAATACCATAACGCTGCCAGACCCGGATAACCTCATCATCGCGTCCTGCCCAGGAGGCTACCTGTAACCAGTCCGCAACCTGTCCGGGTGTTAAAGCATGCTGTTGCTCATAGCGCTGTAGGTAATCAAGAAACAGAGCGTAATTACCGTTACGTGCCTGTTGTATCTGATGCTCATAAACGGATTCATCAGCCTGAACCAGAACAGGAAAGAGTAAAAGCAGGAGCAATAATATTGTGGTGCGATAAAAGAATAACGTAGTGAAGCTAAGCGATCTTTCCATATCTATTTGCCATTTGTTTATCGTGAATCCATTGCATAACACGGCCGCCTTTTAACTCTGTGTTAAAGGGCATAAAGGAGAACATTAAATCTGAATGATGCTACGTTATGGGGTACTTACTTAAAGGTAATTATTAGCCCTCATCTCAGTGGTCTGATTGGGCTTAATGTACACCCGATATGTTGGGGGATAAATAAGTTGAAAAGCGGCTGGGAGGTTTTGAGATAATTCTGGAAGAAGTAAGTTTTTTAGATAATTCAGTGCAGGATTGTTCTTTTTAACTGATTGATGTTAAATGTTTTTTCTTTTGCTGCTACCTGTTTTTTTATATTAGAAATGAAGTTCTGCTGAGTTAATTAAAGTACTTTCTGGTGCATGTTTGGGAAGTTTCATGACAAAAATTCTTAATGTTCAGAGAAGTGACTTTTCTGAAATTCTTTTTTATTTATAATTAACGCCAGGCATTGAGTGATAGTCTACAAAAAGTCTAGCTCACCAATGTCATATTGAGGGATGATCAAAGCCAGAAAACATTTGCCGTTAATGTAAAACGCTATAAACGAAAGCGTTCTTGTTTCTTAAGAGGCGGGCTTGCTTTAATCTAAAAGGGATGGTTAGTGGCGACTTCAATAGTGTTAGTGACTCAGGATTGTTTCCTTGTCAGGGGGATGCGGCTATTTTTCCCGGATATAATTTGCCTCAGTTCGATAGACAGAAACATATTTGATACCGACGCAAATGAATATACTGTACTGATTGATAGCCGTACGCCGCTCCGTTTATATGATTACCTGATACGCCATCCGGCCAGAACGAGAAAAACGATCTGCTGCGTTATGCTGGATATGCGTCCTCGAGAGGAGGATCTTCTCAGTATGAAGCTGTTTATGAACACGTCGCTTACGGCTCCGGATATGGCGTCGTTATTCAATCTGGTGCTTGATATGAAAGGCAGGCGTCTGACAACCAAATGGCTGCTTAACTTACGGCTGAGTCGACACGAAGCGATAATGATCAGGTTGCTGAAGGCAGGGAGGTCAATGGAAGAGATTGCAGATAAGCTGAATATGTCGGTTAAAAGCCTCTATCGCAAGCGAACGGTGCTGTCGGAGCGGTTAGGAGCAGGTAACTTCAACGAGGCGTGTTTGTTTATCTTTAAAAACAAACTGCTGGACGTGGTTGGGAACGATCCCTAGCTTCGTCAGAAGCCAAAAGCAGAAACCCGCCACGAGGGCGGGTTCTTTTCATGGAAATAATTCAGAACGACCAGCGCAGATTGGCGTTAACAGAGTTGACGCGGGTATCCGCACCATATTGTCCCTGGTAACCCACATCCAGCGTCGCAGCACGCGACAGCTGTACGCTCACGCCGATATCACCGACCATCACATCCTCATCCACGGCCTGTCCCTGAGTAATGAACGCGTCGCTGCCCGCAAACGCCATGCGCGAAGAGGTATTCTTATCGCCATAGGCGTGCTGCCAGCCCAACGAACCGTAGAGGTTAACGTGCTTCGGCAACTCGGTCACACCGCGCAACCCGAGTGTCGTATAGAAGGTGTTCATCGTTTCGTTACGGACGCTCAGCGCAGCGGCACCGCCGTCTTCCCTGAAGCTGTCGGTATGCAGCCGGATGTACGATAAATTGACGAACGGCTCAATATTCCTGTCTGGCTGGCCGAAACGGTAGCCCGCTTCGGTGAACGCCAGCAGGGAGTTCGCGTCGTAATCTGACTTCAGCCGATCCGAGAAGCCGCTGAAATCAACATTGCGCTCGCCTTCGATCTTGTGCCAGGTGTAACCCAGCGCGCCGCGAAGGGAGAACGCATCCTGTTGACCCGCCGCATACAGACCAAGGTGATAGTTGTCGGTATCCGTTGAGGAGCGACGGCTGTCGACGTCATAATCACCCCGGCTGTAGCCGAAGTAGCCGCCGACACGCACGTTATGGTCCGCCAGTTTGCGATCTGCCCCCAGCAGGAAGCCGGTGGTGTTGCCGTCCAGCTTGCCCACGTTACCGTCGCCGCTGTTTCGGCTCCAGGAGCTGAAGGTCTGGCCCCAGACGCCATTGTTTTGCGGCTCCGGCTGCTGCACCAGCGACATGGCTAACGGTGGTATCGGCAGGCTGTCGTTATCAAACGCGCGCTGCATCCGCTGGTTTAACACGTTAAACACCTGCGTGCTGCCAGCGATCAGGTTGGACTGCATTGACGGATAAACTTCACCAGAAAGCTGGTTGAACGCCTCGCGCGCTTCCGGTGCGCTTAGCAGAAGCAGCGAGTTATACAGCGCCAGCGACGGGCCGCTTTGCGTCAGCGTGGAGAGCGCGCCAGCGGTATTCCACTGGTTGCTGCTTTGGGCCACGGTCTGGAAAATGCCCGGCTTGCCGCTGCCCGGGTTTTCACCGCCAGGATTCTCACCGCCCGGGTTTTCACCACCAGGATTTTCGCCTCCGGGGTTTTCACCGCCAGGATTCTCACCGCCAGGGTTTTCGCCTCCGGGGTTTTCTCCTCCAGGATTCTCGCCACCGGTCTCTTTCTGCGCGATGGTCAGATCGACGGCATTGGTGCTTTGCTTAAGCGCCACGTCGAGGAATGCGGATTTGGAGATCGCTCCGGCGAACTCACCGTCGATTCCCCCGTCGGAGGTCAAAATGCGGTAGCTTTGGCCCGTTTTATAGCTGGTTTGCGGATCCAGCGCGGTGACCTGTACCTTAGCCTGATTGCTGATGGTGGTTTTGCCCGATACCAGTAGCTGGTCGCTGCGGCCATCTCCTGCGATATCGACGTCATAGAAGGATTCGCCGATAAAGTTCAGATAGCGTTTCAGCGTCAACGTACCGATATTGCCGTCGCCGGGCGAGATATGTCCGCCGGACAGGATCTCGGTCTGGCCCAGCGTCCCGTTGCCGCCCAGCGTTCCGCCGGACTTGATTGACGCGGCGCTGCTGTAACCCACCCCGTTGCTGACGTCTGAACCCGCCGTCGCATTGAGGATCAACGTGCCGCCGTTCTCCGCGCTAAGGGTCTGGACGTCAAAGATATCGTCTTCTGGCTGGGTATTAATATTGCTGGCAAGGATGACTTTACCGCCCCGCGCGGTTACGTTCGCCTTGAGTGCCGAAAGATCGCCGTTCAGCGTCGTCTGCCCGGAGGTGTTGATCACATCACCTTCACCGCTCATCGTGTTGCTGAAGAGGTAATTTCCGTCGGTATGGTTGAAGTAGACATAGCTGCCGAACAGTCCGCCACGAAGGCTGATTGCCGTCTTCGCATCGAGGGTACCTGCGCCGCCCGCCGTGCCAAGCGTTGGCTCAGTTAAACCCGTGCCGGTGTCCATATTGCCGCGGCTGCCGATGATGAGCGCACCCCGGTTCGAGCCGGAACCCGATGTCCCCACGATCAGCGCATTGCTGCCAGCGGAAAATGAACCGCCGTCAATCACAGACAGCACGCCATTGCCGTAATCGCCCACGCTCACGCTGCTGCCGCTGGTAAAGCGCGAGTCCTTGCCTGCAATAACCAGTTCGGCAGTTTTCCCTGCGCCGGAGACACCCGCCACCTGCACGCCGCCAACGTTAACCGTTCCGCCGTTCAGCACATCCAGGTCGCCATATAGCGTCAACGTACGGCCAACGTTCCACTGTGACCCGCTCCCCGTGACGGTGGCTTTCGGGCTCAGCGTGTCGGTTTCACCCGGCCCGGTACCGTTGCCGATGCGCGCATCGTAAGCGGTGCTGAGCGACGCGCCGTCTTCAATCGCAAGCGTGGAGCGTGCGCCCAGATCGGTGCCTACACTGAGAAAATTACTGGTCACACGAGAGCCGGCACCCGTGGCGATTAGGTGGCTGTCGTAGCCGCGGGTGGTGCCGACAACGATCTCCTTTGCGCTCGCCAGCGCGCCCTCTTCGACTCGCAGGGTGCCGAGGCCAAGATTCAGGTCGCCGCGAAGGACGTACCGATCGTTCACCGCGTTAAGCTCAGCGTCTGGCCCACGGACCGTGACCACGCTTTCATAAATTTTGCCGTCGAACAGCCGACCGATATTGATGTTATAGGCGGTGATTTTGCCATTATCGATCAGCAGGTTTCCGCGTTGGTTACGTCCAACATAAACATCTCCGGTGTAACCCAGCGTTTCGGTAATACGCGACTCGCCATCAAAAAAGGCATCGGCTGCACGCGCGACATCGGCAGGTAAAAAAAGTAACAGCGGCGCGGAAAATAGAGCGAGGTAAAGTCTGGAAAGCGGTGTCTTAACCGCTAAAGAATGTGATGTAGAGTTATTCACGGGCTATCTCCGTACTCATTAGCATGATGTCAGGAACATCGTTTTTATATGAAAACTCAGATACGTCAGATAACGTAAAAGGCGTTATTTCAGTACGCCTTTTAATGCGGTGCTAATTATTTATGTGTGACAACTGGTGTACAGGTTGGCGCGCTCAGCGTCGGTGCAGATCCTAAAATTCCCGGCATCATCATCGATGAACAATCGAAAATACGCCCTTTTTCTGTCGTGGCGCGATAAGAGAGTTTTTGTCCTCCCAGTGCGTCCGGCTGGGCGCCATTAACGTTGGATACGGTTATTTCATCCGATGAGCCCAGTCCCAGCATTTTAGCGGTCTCCGCCTGTAGGAGTGGAATAGCCTGATCGGTTTTCAACGTGGAACAACCGGCTAGCATCAACGTAACGGTTAAAACGATGAGTGGTTTTTTCATAAATTATCCTTGATATCCAACCAGTTAATTTCACTGATTGTATTTATGTTTTCTTTTACCCAAATCAGCGAATAATATATTTCTCTTTCCTAATCGAAAAAACCCTCCTAAAGTAGGGTGGGTAGATAATAATTCATCTGTACTCTAAGATATGCGAAGGTAAAAGGAGGCTCCTTTGGGACAGAATTATGCGTTAGTCGTTGATGACCATCCATTGGTAGCAAGCGGCATCGCCAATTTTCTGATTACACATTGCCATTTTAAGCAGGCGTGTGTGGTGACGAATGAGGATGATTGCTACCGCCAAATTAGGGATCATGGCCCGCCACGTTTGCTGGTAATCGATTTTTGGCTCTCTTCCGGAACGGCCCTGAAATTACTCAAAGAAGTAAAGCAACTTTACCCACAGGTACGACTCCTGGTGGTCAGCGGGGATGACAATAATGATATCTGGCGCAAAGTTAATGCCGCCGGGGGACACGGTTTTGTATTGAAAAGCGAGCCACCTGAGATGTTCTCGCGGGCCGTTTTCGCACTCACTGATAATCAGACATGGTTTCCTGAGGGAAACGAAATTTCCGTTAAGACGAATAATGAGAAGTTAAGTAAATTTAACTTAACGCCGCGACAAATAGACGTATTAAATATGATTATGCGCGGCCTGCCAAATAAACGCATCGCCGCCCAGCTTTCAATTTCTGAGCCCACGGTCAAAGAACACATCAGCAATATATTGAAAAAGATAGGCGTTAACAGCCGGGTCGAAGCCATCACGCTTCTGCATGGCAAGCAGGAACCGTCGGAATGAGGTTTTTTCAGAGCTTACAAAATGATGGTATCTCTCCTCCGGCGCAGATCCGTTTGCTAAACAACACCTTTCTGCGGCTGGTATTTAGCTTTAGTGCAGTGCCCTTTGTTGGTATTCCTTTCGCCATCTGGATTTATATGCTTGGGGACGACCTCGGCCCAACGATTATCTGGATAATTATTTATCTGCTATGTGCCGTGGCGATACGAATATTGCACCGACGCTATCAGCGTGAAGCGAAAGAAAACGGTGAAAGGGACGTTCTGCGACGCTGGCTTCCGCGTATTAATAATATTGCCTTTATTCACGGGCTGGGAATTTCATCACTCTATTTAATTACGCCACAGACGCAGAATTTTGACTTTTTCCTGTTACTTAATATCAGCATTGCCGCCATCGTCGCCGCCAATGCGACGCATCTGACGCCTGTCATCAGTACCTTTACGCGTTTTTTCTTCGCCTCCTGGGGGGTGCTGAACCTCGGTATTATCTGGCGGCTGGATGAGTTGATGTTCATCGTGCTCATGCTGAATCTGCTTTACGGCTTCGCGATTTACCGCCATGCGTTAACTTCCCATGCGTTCTTTATTCAGCAAGCGCTGCTTGAGGAAAAAAGCTCACGCCTTGCGGAACAGTTTCGTCAGGCCAAAGAGGACGCGGAGCAGGCACTGCTGGATAAAAATCAGTTTCTGACCACCGCCAGTCACGATCTGCGCCAGCCCGTACACGCAATGGGCTTTCTGATCGAAGCCATCCTCCACCGAAACCGGGACGACAGCCTGACGCCGCAACTCCTTGACCTTCAGCAGAGCGTTCGCTCGGTGCATTTAATGCTCAATTCTCTGCTCGATCTGAGCAAAATAGAATCCGGGAATGTCCTCTCTGCCCCGACCAAAGTGGATATCGGTGCTCTGCTCGACTCGGTCATCACGCTGTTTCGTGAAGAGGCCAACAGCCGCGCGCTTAGGCTGTGTATCCGGCGGCCTAAACGCCGTATCGACGTGATGGGCGATCCGCTGCTGGTGCGACAGTCCCTGATTAACCTGATTCAAAACGCCCTTCGCTACACGCTCCAGGGCGGGGTGCTGGTCGCCATCCGACCGCGCGGTGACGAGTGTATGGTGGAGGTGTGGGACACGGGAGTCGGTATCGCCGATGAAGAGAAGGGCAAAATCTTCTCACCTTACTACCGCCCCGAGCTGGCATGGAAGATCGACAGCGCCGGACACGGGCTGGGACTGGCCGTCGTTGCCCGTTGTGCCAAGCTGATGAAGGTGAAATACGGGATGCAATCCATTGAAGGGAAAGGCTCACGCTTCTGGATGCGCTTTACCCAATATGCTGGCGAAGACATCGCGCTGGATGCCCCGCCAGCCGCTGATAACACCGCCACGCCGGTACGCTATGCGCCGCTGCACGGTTCCTGCCTGGTCGTTGATGACGACCCGCTGGTGACGTCTGCCTGGGAGAGCCTGATGAGCGTCTGGGGAATCGATGTACGCTGTGCGGCCTCGGCTGAAGAAGCGTTTGCCATAATCGACGACGGCTTTACGCCGTTCGCCGTGCTGTGCGACCAGCGTCTGCGATCGGGCGAAAGCGGCTTCGATATCCTGAAAGCGCTTTTTGAACGTCTGCCGGATATGAGCGGCGCGATAGTCAGCGGCGAATTTAATTCACCGGTTCTGCTGGAGGCGGAGCAGGAGGGTTACCTGGTGCTTCGCAAGCCTCTTGAGCCGGCTAAACTGCATGCGCTGCTGACGCAGTGGTCGGGGTGTCGTGGATAGGGGAATAGATAATAGCAGCATTGCGCTTCACTGTAGGGCCAGATAGTACGCGGTGTCCTGCTGTGATGCCAATGTGTCGGTATGGTTGAGCCGCTGAGGGAGGATTTCGCGGGCCTGATTAATGATTTCATCGTGCATGATTCAGCCTCCTGTGGTGATCTGCATGTTGCTTCTACCGGGCAGGGCGGGAGATGTTGGAAGCGGCCCCGAAGGAGTCATTAGAGTTGCTACCAGCGAAGTTCCGCAGTGGGCAATAATGTCAGTTTTCGAGCGTATACTCTAAGATATCTTCAACTCGTTGATATATATAAATTTGACGAATATCGTCAGGTAGCGATTTATCCGCCAAATTAAGTTAAACTTCGTCACAGGTTTCAGTGAGTTATGGGACGGATAACAGAATGACCAGCGAAGAGGCACTTTTAAAATCAGGTTTTAGCAAACGAGATCTTCAAAAGTTAAAAAACAATATTGAAAATTACGGTGGTTCGTTTGATAGCGTAACTCATGATCTGGCCAATCGTTTTAAGGCTATGAAGTGGATAACTATTATTGCCTTCATCATACTGGCTTTAACTCTTTTACTTGCATCCAAGGATACAAGCCTGACACTTGCGCTCACATTATTGATTGTACTACCTTTCATCTGGTATATAACGCCAGCAAAACTTGGCTACAAATCCTGGCGTTATCGTAAAATGCTGACTAATTCTGGGACGGGTCGCTGACGGACAACAGATCAAAAATAATCTTAGCTTTCACGCCATAACCCGCTATTTTCATTGTAAGCTGCGGGCGGCTCAGTGTGCTCACCTTTCGGTAATAGTCAGCAGGGAGATAACGAAACAGTCGCCAGGTACCAGGTCGCCGTAACAAGCCAAAAATGGTGTACGCATTAGCGGCCAGTGAAATTGATTTGTAGACACCTAACCCATTCTCACGACTAAAGCCCATAAACTCAGCTGTAGACATCGCGGCATTCGCGACCAGCCCTTCACTGGTAGTGTTGTTAGTTGCGTAGCGAGCCACTTCTTTACTGATGCTGTTTGTCCCGTCAGTAACCAGAATCGCACCAGCAAGAACCCCGAGAGGGGTCATAGTGCCTATGAGGGTAAATCCTGCGGCTATTTCAGCACCGGCCAGGACAACACTAACAGCCGAGATCACATACCCAACAATTTTGTTATTCTCTCGGATAAACTCGACTTTAGCGTAAAGCTTCGCTGCCTTCGTTCTTAATAAACGCGCTTGTTCCAGCAGGTTACTGTTTTCTTCTCTGAGAATTTTAACGCATTCCATGCATTCTTCATCTGATTTAGCCCGACGAGCTAACGTAAACTGATGTTCTATGAGGTCCCGAATTTCCTGAACAAACTTCATTCGAGTCAAACTATCGCTGAGATGAAAAGCCGACAGAGTGTTGGCTGTATTTACCAGTTTCCTGGCTTCCATATTCACCATAGTTTCCGCCCAGGCTTTATTTCTTCCATCTGAGCGCATCATGTTAAGTAATGCTGCATCCATTGTAGTTCCTCTCAATTGCTTTACCGGCCTCTGCTTAGACTGATAAATGCCCCCATGACAGCCATGCGTGCCAACGCACACACAATATAGTAGCAATGTGGTTACGGTGTCTGAAGTAGAAGTCGCTTTTTACAGCTTCGTTCCTCGGCCTACTTTACTGCGGTTAGCCAGGGCCTGTTCCAGCAGTGTACGGAACGCCGAAAGGTCACTTTTCAGGATGTCCCGGATGGATTTACCACCGATGAATCTAATAAAACAGTTAGCCGATGGGGGGTAATCACGGATACGTGATGCCGCTCTGTCGGGCTCTGTCCAATTGATATGTGCATTTGTAATGCTCAAATAGATCGGTGAAGGTCAGGTTTTTCTGCTTCTGTGTGGCGGTAAAGGCGGTAAACAACGCCAGTTGTACCACCGGGAAGCGGGGCCGGAGGAGAGATAAGGGCGGTAACTACTGTTCAAACAACGAGTTGCTGACTCAGAAAGCAAAAACCCCCGCCGAAGCGAGGGTTATAAATAAGTGGTGCCCGGACTCGGAATCGAACCAAGGACACGGGGATTTTCAATCCCCTGCTCTACCGACTGAGCTATCCGGGCAACGGGGCGCATTAAACCTGATCCTCCCTCCGGCGTCAACGAAATTTGTTGCTTTCGGTGCAGACTGCACACTCTCTCACCATTTCGTCGCAAACTTAAGCGAAAAAGCGCGTCCAGAGCGCGGAAAGCGGCATCGCGAGCAGCAGGGCAGGGAGCATGTTCACCACTGCAAACATCTTAATGCCACAGATGCGCAGCCCTGTCGCCAGCAGCAACAGGCCGCCGACGGCGGTAAAGTCTGCCATCATCGCTGGCGTTGTCAGCGGCAGGATCAGCGTGGCGCAGGTGGCCAGCGCCAGCTGAATAAGCAACATCGGCACACAAATCGCGGCGACGGCGATGCCGAGGGTGGTGGCAAAAATGGTGGCAGTAAAGAAATCCAGAAACGCTTTCGCAATCAATATGCTGGGATCGCCGGTCATCCCTTCCTGCATCGAACCGAATATCCCCGTGCCGCTGGCGCAGAACAGAATAATGATCGCAACGTAGTTCTGAATAAACGACTCGTGCGTGCCGTGCTTTGCCTTGCCCGGTCGGGCAATCAGATTTTTGGCTTTGCCTACCGCGTGATTAATACCTTTTTCCAGATAGCAAAACTCGCCGATGAGCGCGCCGAGCAGCGTCGCCAGTACCATCACCGGCAGGTTGGTGCATTTCACCACTAAAAGGATACCAATCCCTAACGACGCCAGGCCAAAAATAGAAGGCATGGAGACGCGAATACGCTCCGGCAGGCGCTGACTTAATACTGCCCCAAGTACACCGCCCAGCAATACGGCTCCCGCATTGATAAAGGGTCCAATTACCACGTTTAACTCCTGTTATTTAAGCACTGGCATTGCATGATTATGGCACGTTCGTCCCAGATTACGCTTAGCTTTGGGAGGCGTAACGCATACTGATTCCTTCTTGCACCTGAAAATAAAAGGTGACATGATTGCGCGAATTTTCTCCTTCCTGTCTCACCGTTCGGTGAGGGTGTTTGCGCTTATGAAAACCATGAAAATTGCCGTCAGCCGTGAGCTGGTATCCAAAGTTTCTACGCATCGCGAAAAAGTTATGCTGGATAACACTGATTTCACCGATGTGGCGGCAGTCGTCATTACGGTTGTTGAAAGCTACAGCGGCATTCTCGCATTGCTGAAGCGTACGGGCTTTCAGTTACCGGTATTTTTGTTCTCAACAGAGCCAGGAGAGGTGCCAGAGGGTGTCACGGCGATCATCTCGGGTAAAGCACAGGAATTGCTGGAGCTGGAATCCGCAGCCTGTCAGTATGAAGAGAATTTGCTGCCACCGTTTTATGACACGCTGACGCAGTACGTTGAGATGGGCAACAGCACCTTTGCTTGCCCTGGACATCAACATGGTGCGTTTTTTAAAAAGCATCCTGCCGGACGCCATTTTTACGATTTCTTTGGTGAGAACGTCTTTCGCGCCGATATGTGTAACGCTGACGTAAAATTGGGCGATCTGCTTATTCATGAAGGATCGGCGAAAGATACGCAGAAATTCGCAGCCAAAGTCTTTCATGCCGATAAAACCTATTTTGTGCTGAACGGCACATCGGCAGCGAATAAAGTGGTGACGAATGCGCTGTTAACGCGTGGCGATCTGGTGCTCTTCGACCGTAACAACCATAAGTCGAATCATCACGGCGCGCTGATTCAGGCGGGGGCGACGCCGGTCTATCTGGAAGCTTCACGCAACCCGTTTGGTTTCATTGGCGGTATTGATGCGCACTGTTTTAATGAAGAGTATCTGCGCCAGCAAATTCGCGACGTTGCGCCAGAAAAAGCCGACCTGCCGCGCCCGTATCGCCTGGCGATTATTCAGCTGGGAACCTATGACGGCACTGTCTATAACGCCCGTCAGGTGATCGATACCGTTGGGCATCTGTGTGATTACATTCTGTTTGATTCCGCGTGGGTCGGTTATGAACAATTTATCCCGATGATGGCGGATAGCTCGCCGCTGCTGTTAGAACTTAACGAAAACGATCCGGGGATCTTTGTGACTCAGTCGGTGCACAAACAGCAGGCGGGATTCTCACAGACGTCGCAGATCCATAAAAAAGATAACCATATCCGCGGACAGGCGCGTTTTTGCCCGCATAAGCGGTTGAATAACGCCTTTATGCTCCATGCTTCTACCAGCCCTTTCTATCCGCTGTTTGCTGCACTGGATGTTAACGCCAAAATTCATGAAGGGGAGAGTGGGCGTCGGCTGTGGGCTGAGTGTGTTGAGATAGGGATTGAAGCGCGCAAGGCTATTCTTGCGCGCTGTAAGCTGTTCCGCCCGTTTATCCCGCCCGTTGTTGATGGCAAATTGTGGCAGGATTATCCGACATCAGTGTTAGCCAGCGACCGCCGTTTTTTCAGTTTTGAGCCGGGGGCGAAGTGGCACGGCTTTGAAGGATATGCCGCGGATCAGTATTTTGTTGATCCGTGCAAGCTGTTACTCACTACACCAGGTATCGATGCCGAAACCGGCGAATATAGCGACTTTGGCGTTCCGGCGACGATTCTGGCGCACTATCTGCGTGAGAACGGCATTGTGCCGGAGAAGTGCGATCTCAACTCCATTCTGTTTTTATTAACTCCGGCGGAAAGCCACGAGAAGCTGGCACAACTGGTGGCGATGCTGGCGCAATTTGAACAGCATATTGAGGATGACTCGCCGCTGGTTGAGGTGTTGCCGAGCGTTTATAACAAGTATCCGGTGCGCTATCGCGACTACACCCTGCGCCAGTTGTGTCAGGAGATGCACGATCTGTATGTCAGTTTCGACGTCAAAGACCTACAAAAAGCGATGTTCCGCCAGCAGAGTTTCCCGTCAGTGGTGATGAACCCCCAGGATGCGCATAGCGCTTATATTCGCGGTGACGTGGAGTTGGTGCGGATTCGTGATGCCGAAGGGCGAATTGCGGCAGAAGGGGCGTTGCCTTATCCACCTGGCGTGCTTTGCGTGGTACCCGGGGAAGTCTGGGGTGGAGCAGTACAGCGCTATTTCCTGGCGCTGGAAGAGGGCATTAATATGCTGCCGGGTTTCTCGCCAGAGTTGCAGGGCGTTTACAGCGAGAAAGATGCGGACGGGATTAAGCGGCTGTATGGATACGTATTGAATGTCTGAACGTAGGCCGGGTAAGCGTTAGCGCCACCCGGCGAGTACCCGGCGGCGCAAGCTTACCGGGCCTACAATACTGCGTCAGGCTTCTGCGCGGCGGTACATCCTTCTCGGATGCCCAAT
Source organism: Enterobacter hormaechei (assembly GCA_042434945.1). Lineage (GTDB taxonomy): Bacteria > Pseudomonadota > Gammaproteobacteria > Enterobacterales > Enterobacteriaceae > Escherichia > Escherichia hormaechei_A. Next base: position 3,450,941 of record CP170191.1, on the reverse strand, counting down.
CTTCCCGTACAGCATCTCCACCGTCAGAAAACCCACCTCCACGCAGTGTTCCAGATAGCGCCGGGTGGTGGTTTTACTCAGGCCCGTCTCGCTCACCACCTCATCCACCGTAAAACAGTGCGCCGCCTTGTTGTTAAACAGCATTTGCACCCGCGCCAGCGTGTTCTCCTCTATCCCTTTGCTGCCGTTGTCCAGGCGATAGTTTTTCGCCTGCAATTGGTAGAGTGAATCTACGTTCTGCTGGTCGACGATCTTCCAGACGCGCTGCTGTTCGGCAAACTGCACAAAACGTTCCAGCGACTGGCTCAGGCGCTTCCAGGAAACCGGCTTGAGGATGTAGTCGAACGCGCCGTTACGAATTGCCTGGCTACAGGTGTCCATATCGCTGGCGGCGGTGATGAAAATCACCGAGCAGTTGGCGCGGGTGAGCATCGGGTTGCTGATAAGGGTGATGCCTTTGCCGTCCGGCAGGTAGTTATCCAGCAGCATCAGCTTCGGCTGTTTGCTCTCCAGTTGTACCTGCGCGTCGGCCAGCGACGCGGCAATCCCCACCAGCCTCAGGCGCGGATGTTTACCGATAAGCTCCGCGTGCAGTTGCGCCAGTTCGTTCTCGTCTTCAACAATCAGTACGTCGATAAGTTCATGTTGCATAGTCGGTATCTTCCAGTTCCTGTACGGGGTGCCGGGCCGTTCCCGTGGCGGGAATAAACAGTGAGAAAATGGCACCGCGTGGGGTGTTATCGGCAACTTCAATTGCACCGCCAGCCTGTGTGACATAGCTTTCAATCAGATACAGGCCAATACCATGATCGCCGCGCGTTTTGGTGGTGATGCCGCGCTCAAAGATCCGGTCGCGGATCTCCGGTGTGATGCCGACGCCCTGGTCGGCGACTTCAATAATCAGTTCCTGCTCGTTCAGCTTTATCAGCACGTCCACCGGGGCATGCGGGAGCGGTGCACGCTGGGTCGCTTCAATGGCGTTATCCAGCAAGTTCCCGATGATCGAGATAAGTTCCGATTCGAGCAGCGGCAGGAACGGTTTATCCACCCGGCAGGCCGGGTCGAAACTCAGCTCAACGCCTTTTTCACGCGCGCGGGCGGCCTTTCCAAGCAGCAAACCACACAGCGTCGGAGAGCTAAAGCGGGACGAGATAAAGTCCAGCAGCTCCTGAGCGTGTTCCGACTGCGCCTGTATGTAGCGAATCGCTTCGTCATAACGGCCCATATGCAGCAGGCCGGACAGCGTAGTCATGCGGTTCAGCTGTTCATGGCGCATGATGCGCAGGTTATCAACGTAGCGCTTCACCTGGCTGAGCTGGGCGCTGAGCGAGTCGATCTCGTTGCGATCGCGAAAGGTGATCACCCAGCCCTGCAACGCATCTTCCAGCATGATCCGCACCCGGCTGGCAATGACCGTGAGATCGTTAAAGCGACAGATCTCATCGTGGGTGTCTTTCGCAAGCATGGTTTGCGCGTTGAAGAACGGGACGGGCGCGATCACCTGGCTGATGAGTTGACCCCGCAGTTCGCGGGCGGGCTGACGTAAGCCTAATAATTTACGCGCCGCCTGGTTAATCACCTCAATGCGAAGATCGTCGTCGATGGCAATCACCCCTTCATAAATGGATTCCATCATCGCCTTTTGCTGGCGCACCAGCAGGCCGATTTCGCGCGGCTCCAGAGAGAATATCTGCTTCTTGATGCTGCGGGTGAAGAACCAGGAGAAAATAAACAGGGCGATAAGCAGCAGCACGGCGGCAATCAGGATATTAACCACCTTGCTGACGGTGATGGTGTCCAGATAGCTCGTGAGATAGCCTACCGAAACAATCCCCACCACCTGCCCGGCATCATTAAAAATGGGCGCTTTGCTGCGCAGCGAAATGCCTAACCCGCCCTTGCGGATGGTGATGGTGCTTTTGCCGTGTAATACCTCGTCGTTATCTCCGCCAACCAGCGTTTTGCCTACCCGGTCGGCAAACACGGAGTGGAAAAGATGCAGCCCTTTATTGTCACCAATCACAATAAAACTGGCGTCGCTGCGGGCGGCTATTTTCTGCATAAAGTCATGGATACCCAGGATATCCTTTTGTTCGACTTCTTTTCGCAGGGTAGGAATAAGCGCAATTTCTTCGGCCTGTATTTTTGCGCGCGCGCTCATTTCCTGATAAAGCTGCCTGCCGACATCGACATAATAATATCCACCCAGTAATGCGAACAGCACTGAGAAAAAGGCGACCAGCGAAATAAACAGCTTGATCTGAAACGATACTTTCATAACTATCACGCGAGATATCAACAGGTCGGCTGAATATATCATCTTTTAAGGCCAGGATGCCCGCTTTGCCGAAAACTTGTGATCCCTTGCACAGCGCAGCCTGTAAAAGATTTTTCCGAAAGTCTCATCCTCTTAAGGTTAAATGAATAAATGTTATTTCTTTGTTCAGTTAAGAAAAGAAACCATAAAAACCACGGCAATAAATAAGGCGTAAATCACATTAAATAAAAGAAACCATTAAAACCATAGCGTCCATTAAAACTTCGCTTTTAATATGCCATCCCTCACATAAAGTAAGCCTTTGTGACTCTAAGCTGAACGCACAAAATAACTAAGGGGCTTATTATGAGCACAACTGACGATTCATTCTCTGTTACCCACGACCCGATTGATATTCAGCGGCCATCGCTCAAAGAGCGCTGGTGGCATATTATGGATACCTGGAAAATCGGCATTATTCCTCTGCCGCTGTTCGTTCTGGCGGGCGCGCTGATTGCGATTGATTGCCTGGGCGGAAAACTGCCGAGCGACATTGTGGTCATGGTGGCCACGCTGGCCTTCTTCGGCTTTGCCTGCGGTGAGTTCGGCAAACGCCTGCCGATTGTCGGCAAGCTCGGTGCGGCGGCAATTTGCGCCACCTTTATCCCTTCCGCGCTGGTTTACTATGGCCTGCTGCCGGACGTGGTGGTTGAGTCCACCACGAAGTTCTACAAATCCACCAACATTCTCTACCTCTATATCTGCTGCATTATCGTCGGCAGCATCATGAGCATGAACCGCACCGTGCTGATCCAGGGCTTCCTGCGCATCTTCTTCCCGATGCTGTGCGGTGAAATCGTCGGCATGATTGTCGGCATGGGTGTTGGGCTGGCGCTGGGCCTCGAGCCGTTCCAGATCTTCTTCTTTATCATTCTGCCGATCATGGCGGGCGGCGTCGGGGAAGGGGCGATCCCGCTCTCTATCGGCTATGCCACCCTGCTGCATATGGATCAGGGCGTGGCGCTCGGCCGCGTGCTGCCGATGGTGATGCTCGGCGGCCTGACGGCGATCATTATCTCCGGTTGCCTCAACCAGCTCGGGAAACGCTACCCGCACCTGACCGGTGAAGGCCAGCTGATGCCGAATCGCGCCAACGCTGATGCCACTGTTTCCCAACCTGCGTTCTCCGGCAAAGCGGACGTGACGACCATCGCCTCGGGTGCGCTGCTGGCGGTGCTGCTGTACATGCTGGGCATGCTCGGTCACAAGCTGATTGGTCTGCCAGCGCCGGTGGGCATGTTGTTTATGGCGGTGCTGGTGAAGCTCTGCAACGGCGCCTCTCCGCGTCTGCTGGAGGGTTCCCAGGTGGTGTACAAATTCTTCCAGACCTCCGTGACCTACCCAATCCTCTTCGCTGTCGGCGTGGCGATTACCCCATGGCATGAACTGGTGGCGGCGTTCACCGTCAGCAACCTGCTGGTGATTGTCAGCACCGTTTCCGCGCTGGTGGCGACCGGATTCTTCGTTGGCAAAAAGATTGGTATGCACCCGATTGATGTCGCCATCGTCTCCTGCTGTCAGAGCGGGCAGGGTGGCACCGGTGACGTGGCGATCCTGACCGCAGGCAACCGCATGAGCCTGATGCCATTCGCCCAGATTGCTACCCGTATCGGCGGCGCGATTAACGTCTCTGTCTCACTGCTGATTCTGGGCAACTTCCTCGTTTAAGTTTTCAGGAAAGAACAATGAAACTCGCAAGCTTTTTATACCAGGGAAAACGCAGCTACGGCATCGTACAGGCCGAAGGCGTGATTGATTTGGGCCGCCGCCTGGGCGACCGCTATGGCGACCTTAAAGCGCTGTTGCAGGGGAACGGGCTGGCGCAGGCCACCCGTTTTCTGAACGACGCGGTGGATGTACCGCTGAACGCCATCACCTTCTTACCGGTGATTGTCCAGCCGGAAAAAATCCTCTGCGTGGGCATGAACTATGCCGACAAGCGCAAGGAGTTTGACCAGCACAACCCGGCCCCGACGCTGTTTGTCCGCTTCCCGGATTCACAGACCGGCCACAACGAGCCGGTGCTGAAGCCGCGCCACTCCAGCGAGTTCGACTACGAAGGCGAGCTGGCGGTGATCATCGGCAAAGGCGGGGAGAACATCAGCCGCGACGACGCCCTGCGCCACGTGGCGGGCTACAGCTGTTACATGGACGGCTCCGCCCGCGACTGGCAGCACACCTGGTTCACCGCCGGGAAAAACTGGCGCCAGACCGGGGCGTTCGGCCCGTGGATGGCGACGGCGGATGAGATCCCGGACCCGCACAGCCTGGCGATCCGCACCTGGCTGAACGGCCGCATGGTGCAGGAGGACAACACCAGCAGCATGATCCACAAGGTGGCGGAGCTGATCGAGTATATCAGCACCTTCACCCGTCTCAGCCCGGGCGACGTGATCATCACCGGCTCGCCTGGTGGCGTGGGTAAAAAGCGCAACCCGCCGCTGTTTATGAAGGAGGGGGATCGCATTGAGGTGGAGATCGAGCATATCGGTCATCTGAGCAACGTGATCGTGGAAGCGCCAGCCGTCGGGCTCGCGGCAGCGCACTGAGTAAGGCGGCAGCATGCAATCGCAACCCATTGATTTTCGGCACACCGTTGTGGCGAAACACCCGGAACGCTTAAGCCAGATCCGCTACCTGTTGGCAGACAGCGGCCTTGGCCTGGACAACGACATCACGCTGTTTGTCGAAGCCTGGTCCGGCGCGCAGCTGGTGGGTTGCGCCGGGCTGGCTGCCAACGTCATCAAATGCGTGGCGGTCAACGAGCAGCTTCGTGGGGAAAACCTCAGCGCGCGTCTGCTTGCAGAGGTGGAAAACGCGGCGCTGGAGCGCGGCCATTTTCACCTCTTCCTCTGCACCCGTCCGTGCAATAAGGAGCGCTTTGGCCGCAGCGGTTTCTGGCCGATTGCCCAGAGCGGGAACAACGCGGTGCTAATGGAGAACACTCCGCAGGGGATCGCGCGCTACTGCCGTTCCCTGCGCGCGAAGCGCCGGTGTGGGGAAAAAACGGGCGCGATCGTGATGAACGCCAATCCCTTCACCCTCGGCCATCGTCATCTGGTGGAGCAGGCGGCGACGCAGTGCGATGCCCTGCATCTGTTTGTGGTGCGTGAAGACGCCTCGTTCTTCCCGTTCAGCGCGCGCCTCGAGATGGTGCGTGCGGGCGTGGCGCATCTGCCGAACGTGGTGGTGCATGAAGGCTCGCAGTACATCATCTCCCGCGCCACCTTCCCGGCCTACTTCCTGAAGGAGACCGGCAAAGTGCAGCAGGCGTGGAGCGAGATCGACGTGCTGATCTTCCGGGACTATATCGCCCCGGCGCTGGGCATCACACACCGCTTCATCGGCTCGGAGCCGTTCTGCGACATCACGCGGCAGTACAACCAGACGCTGCACGACCTTCTGGCCTCGCATATTGAGGTGGTGGAGATGCCGCGCATCAAGGCCACCGGCAACGCCATTTCGGCCTCGGAAGTGCGCCGTTTACTCAAGACACAGCAGTTTTCCCGGATCCGGGAGATTGTCCCGGACTCCACCTTCGCGCACCTCGAAGCACATTATCGTGCGAGTGCGGAAGTCGCATAACTATCAGGAATTTATCATGAATATTGTAAGGGAGGCGCTGGCCGGAACGCAGGAGTCCAGCGACCTGATGGTGAAAATCGCCCCCGCTCACGGTGAGCTGGAGATTGTCATCCACAGTGAAGTGATTAAGCAGTTTGGCGAGCAAATACGCCAGGTGGTCAACGACACATTGCGCGCCATGAACGTGCACCAGGGATTAATCATTATTGAAGACAAAGGGGCGCTGGACTGTGTGATCCGCGCTCGCCTGCAAAGCGCGCTTCTGCGTGCCGCCGATGAACAGGCCATCAACTGGGGGGCGCTGAAATGAGCAAACTCCGCCGCAGTATGCTGTTCCTGCCAGGCGCCAATGCCGCCATGCTCTCTACCGCCTTTATCTACCGCCCCGACTCCATCATGTTTGACCTTGAGGACGCCGTGGCCCTGCGCGAGAAAGACACCGCACGCATGCTGGTGTTCCACGCGTTGCAGCACCCAATGTATCAGGATATCGAAACCGTGGTGCGCATTAACCCGCTGAGCACGCCGTTTGGCCTGCTGGATCTGGAGGCCGCCGTGCGCGCGGGCGTGGACGTGATTCGCCTGCCGAAAACCGACACCCCGGACGATATTTACGAGCTGGAAGGCCACCTCAAGCGTATCGAGCAGGAGTGCGGGCGTGATGTGGGTTCCACCCGCGTGATGGCGGCGATTGAATCGGCCATTGGCGTCATCAACGCCGTGGCGATTGCCCGCAGCTCCCCGCGCCTGATCGGCATCGCGCTGGCCGCCTTTGACTACGTGATGGACATGCAGACCGAGCGCGGCGACGGCACCGAGTTGTTCTACGCCCGCTGCGCCGTGCTGCACGCCGCACGCGCCGCCGGTATCGACGCCTTCGACGTGGTGTGGTCCGACGTTAACGACGAAGCCGGGTTCCTGCGCGAGGTCGACCTGATCCGCAAGATGGGCTTCAACGGCAAATCGCTGATTAACCCGCGCCAGATAGACCTGCTGCACAACGCCTACGCCCCGACTCAGCAAGAGGTGGATCACGCCAAAAGGGTGATTGAGGCGGCAGAAGAGGGCGAGCGTAACGGCCTGGGCGTGGTGTCGCTCAACGGCAAAATGGTGGATGCACCGATTATTAACCACGCGCAGGTGGTGCTGGAGCGCGCGGCGGCCTCTGGCGTGCGTCGGTAAGGATGACATAATGAATCAGACAGAACTTCTCCATGTAAATTTCCCCCATCTGCGGGATCTGAAACCCTTTGATACCGCCCACAGCGCGACGCCGTGGCTGGCGGACAGCGAGGCGAAGCACAGCCGCAAGCTCTGCGCCTCTATTGAAGAGGCGGTTAAGCGCAGCGGCTTGCAGGACGGGATGACCATCTCCTTCCACCATGCCTTTCGCGAAGGCGACCGGGTGATCAACACCGTCGTGGCGCTGCTGGCGCGGATGGGCTTCAAAAATCTGACCCTGGCTTCCAGCTCGCTGATGACCTGCAATGACGCGCTGATCGAGCATATCGAGAGTGGCGTCATCACCCGGATTTACACCTCCGGCATGCGCGGCAGGCTGGCGGATGCCATCTCCCACGGGCTAATGGACGAGCCGGTACAAATTCACTCCCACGGCGGGCGCGTGAAGCTGCTCCAGGACGGCGAACTGAGCATCGACGTGGCATTTCTTGGCGTGCCGTGCAGCGATGAGTTTGGCAACGCCAACGGCACGCACGGAAAATCGTGCTGCGGTTCGCTGGGCTACGCCATGGTGGATGCGCACTTTGCCCGTAAGGTGGTGCTGCTGACCGAAGCGCTGGTGCCATTCCCCAATATGCCCGCCAGCCTGGTGCAGGATCAGGTGGACTACATCGTGCAGGTGGAGAGCGTGGGCGACCCGGCGAAAATCAGCGTCGGCGCGGCGCGCGTCACCAGCAACCCGCGCGAGCTGATGATCGCCCGCTATGCGGCGGACGTGATTGAACACTCTGGCTATTTCAAACCAGGCTTCTCGATGCAGACCGGCTCCGGCGCAGCGGCCACCGCCTGCACCCGTTTTATGGAAGAGAAGATGGAGCGCGGCGGCGTGAAGGCGCGCTTCGCCCTTGGCGGCATCACCGGCAGCCTGGTGGATCTGCACGAGAAGGGACTCATCGAAAAGCTGCTCGACACCCAGTGCTTTGACGGCCAGGCAGCGGCCTCGCTGGCGCGCAACCCGAACCACGTGGAGATCTCCACCAACGTCTACGCCAACCCCGGCAGCAAGGCGGCAAGCTGCGACCAGCTCGACGTGGTGATCCTCAGCGCCCTGGAAATCGACGTCGACTTTAACGTCAATGTCATCACCGGCTCCGATGGCGTGATGCGTGGCGCATCCGGCGGACACTGCGACGTGGCGGCGGCAGCCAACCTGACCATTGTGGTCGCGCCGCTGCTGCGAAGCCGCATCCCGACCGTCGTGAAGCGCGTTACCACCCGCCTCACGCCGGGGGAGAGCATTGACGTGCTGGTCACCGACCACGGTATTGCGGTCAACCCGGCGCGCCCGGAGATCCGCGAACGACTTATGGAAGCAGGGCTGAAGGTTGTAGATATCAACGCGCTGTATGAGCGAGCGATTTCGTTGACAGGCGTACCGAAACCGATTGAGTTCACCGACAAAATCGTCGGGGTGATCCGCTACCGCGACGGCAGCGTGATCGACACCGTTCGACAGGTAAAGGAGGAAGTGTGACTATTGCGACACCCGTGCGGACGGGTGTCAGCCTGGACGAACTGCTGGCGGCGAAAGAGCGCCGCGCAGCGCGCCAGGCTGACATGCTTGCGCACTATCAACAACCGGTGATCTCCCTCACGCTGGTTACGCCCGGGGAAATCAAAGACAGCCTTCGCTATCGCAACACCATGGGCGTGGCGCTGCAAATGTGCGACCAGCTGCTGTGGGAAAACCGCTGGCAGGTGCTGGACCGTAAGGTGCTGTGGCTACCCACCGGACCTGAAGCCTTGTGGTGCATCGCGCATCCGGCGGCGGAAATTAAGGCGCACTGTGCAGAACTGGAGCAGACGCACCCACTCGGCAGGCTGTGGGATCTGGATGTGATCTGCCCTGAAAACGGCCACGTCGGGCGTCAGTCGCTGGGGGCGAATCTCAGACGCTGCCTGATCTGTGACGAGCCCGCTCATGCCTGTTCCCGTTCGCGCAATCACCCCGCTGAGCAGGTGGTTTCCCGCGTGGAGAAGATGATCGATGACTGGTTTGCTCGCGACTGAACCGCGCCCGGTTGATCTCCCTGCGCTTGCCGCAGAGGCGCTGTGGCAGGAGCTGGAGCTGACGCCAAAACCGGGGCTGGTGGACAGGCTCAATAACGGCTCCCATCGCGATATGGACCATGCCTTGTTTGTCCGCAGCATTATGGCGATTACGCCGTGGTTTGCCCGGTTTGCGGAACTGGGGGAAGCACATGCGGCCAAACCTGCCGATCGGCAGTTGCGGATTCTTCGCCCAATGGGAATGGCCTGCGAGCAGGCAATGTACGCCGCCACGGGCGGGGTAAATACCCACAAGGGCGGGATTTTTGCCCTCGGTTTGCTCTGCTTCGCCGCCGGGCGTGTGAAAAATATCTCTGCGGATAGCCTCTGTTGTGAGGTAAGTAACATCTGTCATGGGCTGGTGGCGAGGGAGCTGGCCGGGCGCAGTGGGCAGGCAACGGCGGGGGAGCGGCAGTTTCAGCTGTACGGTTTAACCGGCGCGCGTGGCGAGGCAGAAAGCGGCTTTGCCACGGTGCGTAAGGCTTTGGATGCGTGGAACGGTCAGTCGCTTCACGGCCTGCTGTTGCGCCTGATGGCGGTAAATCAGGACAGCAATCTCGTTTCGCGCGGCGGCATTGAGGGGCTGCGCTACGTTCAGGGCTACGCGCGGGAATTACTGGCTAACGGCTGGGACTGCGAGGCGTTGCTGAAGATGGATAAGGCATTGATTGAACGCAATCTGAGCCCGGGCGGCAGCGCGGATTTGCTGTCGGTGGGGTGGGTGCTTTCTGGAATAAAATAGCCGGGTGGCGGCTACGCCTTACCCGGCCTACGGTCTGGTTTTGTAGGCCCGGTAAGCGCAGCGCCACCGGGCACAACAATCAATGCGCGATCGGCTGCGCACCGTGCGGCTCGCGCACGTGTTTATATTTGAACATCGCCATGAACGCGAAGGCCAGAACCACGGAGTAACCAGCGAAAATCAACCATACGGTCTGCCAGTCGGTAATGCCGTTTTGGGTGTACATCTCAACAACTCTACCGCTCACGATGCCGCCGAGGATACAGCCGAAGCCGTTAGTCATCATCAGGAACATCCCTTGTGCACTGGCGCGAATTGCCGGGCTAACTTCTTTTTCGACAAACACCGAACCAGAGATGTTGAAGAAGTCGAATGCGCAACCGTAAACGATCATCGACAGTACCAGCAGTACAGTACCGAACGGAGTCGGGTCGCCGTAAGCAAACAGCGCAAAACGCAGGATCCACGCCACAATACTGATCATCATTACGTTCTTAATACCGTAGCGGCTTAAGAAGAACGGGATGGTCAGAATGAACAGGGTTTCAGAGATCTGCGAAATCGACATGATGATTGACGCATGCTGCACAATAAAGCTGCTGGCAAACATCGGATCTTTGTCGAAGCTGTGCAGGAAGGTATTACCGAACATGTTGGTAATCTGCAGTTCCGCGCCCAGCAGCATTGAGAAGATAAAGAAGATTGCCATACGCTTGTTTTTAAACAGCGCGAATGCATCGAGGCCCAGCAGGGTTGTCCAGCTCTGATTCGCTTGCTGTTTAGCAACCGGAATATGCGGCAGAGTCAGGGTAAACAGAACCAGAATGGCGGAAAGTGCTGCGCCAATATACAGCTGCATGTGGCTTAATTCGAAGCCAGACAGGCTCACCACCCACATTGCCATGATAAAGCCGATGGTGCCCCAGATACGGATTGGCGGGAAGTCAGTAACGATATCCATCCCGGCATTTTGCAGGCGATAGTAAGAGATGGTGTTGATTAACCCAAGCGTTGGCATATAAGCAAACGAGTTAATCAATATCACAAGGAACATCGCCTCCGGTGTCGTGACCTGTGCCGCCATGAACAGCGTGATAGCGCCAATGGTGTGGCAAATGGCATATACCCATTTCGCACTTAACCATTTGTCGGCCACAATCCCCAGCAGCGCAGGCATAAAGACCGCTGCGATACCCAGTGAGCTATAAACTGCGCCAATAGAAGCACCGTCAAACTTCAGGGTAACAAACATATAGGAGCCGAGGGTCGTCAGCCAACTTCCCCACAGACAGAACTGCAGAAAAGAGAGGATTTTCAGCTGCAGCTTAAGATTCATGTTAATTTCCTCACATCGTGATGCGGATGAGTGTTTGAAAAAGCACATTTGACCGTGCGAGATGATGGGATTCTATCAACTTCGCGGACTGGTTTTTTGTTACCTGTGGCAAATAATTGCAAACATTCCCAATTTGCAAAACGAAATTGATTGTGATGTGGATAACATTTTTGCCCCTGAGCATCGTCAGGGGCGGTTAATGGAATTATCGGCGGCGGTAGGATTTTTGCGCGGTATTCACTTTATAAAGATAACGGCGAGATTCCGCAGAGGGATGGCGGGTCGTCAGCGTCTGATAAACATCGCCCGGCGTCATGGTGTTAATAATATTGGCAGCCTGAATCTTATCATTCGAAAAGACTCGCAGCACGCTGCCTGCGCCGCCGTTATAGGCGGTGATGACGGCATAACGCCGCGATGTTGGGTTATCAATTCCGCCGAGATAAACATTGTTCAGCATCGCCAGATACGCGGTGCCGGTATCAATATTGCTGGCAGGATCAAACAAGAAACTGCGGCTCGGCGTGCCGGATTTCCCCTGCGAGCGGAACACATCTTTCCCGGCAGTATGTTGTACCACCTGCATTAATCCCAGCGCATCGGAACGGCTGACCGCATACGGGTTAAAGGAAGATTCGGTCTGCATAATTGCCAGAATCAGCGACTCATCAACGCCATATTTCCGTGACGCCTGGCGGACCATGCCGAGATATTTGTGCGCACGTTTATCAAGGTGGTTCGGCACCATGTTAATGGTGACGCTGTAGATGATACGCAGCCCGTTGCTGCGGCTCTTCAGACGGTTTTTCAGCAGATAATCCGCGAAGTTGCTTGCGCGACCTTCCCAGCGAATCGGCTGCCCGGTGTTGTCCACCACCTGACCGTAAAGGAAAGGTTCTTTCGAAATCGTAATATCATCAACGTCGGAATAGAGATCGACCGAACTCGGATCGTCACCCATCAATAACGTTTTGATAATTGCCCGGCGCAAATGCGCGGCAGGTTCTGTCCCGGCGATGGTTTCGATAGTAATCGTACCGTCATCGAAGTTGATGTGGCTGCGGGTCTGATATTGATCGGTGTATTTCACGTAGTCCTTAGGACCAGCGATCACCACCTCTTTGAAGCCCCAGATGTTCTCAATATTGTGGGCAAATTGCCCCATCAGAATATCAAAACCGTTGGTATCTTTGACCCAGGCTTCGTTATAGGTATCGCCTTTTTTGGTCGTCGAACAGGAGATGAGCAACGGCGCAATCAAAGCCAGCGCGAGATATTTTTTCATCATTCCGGGTGCGTGTTGTGTTTGTTTTTATGCAAGTTGCCGGAGGCGTGCTCCGGCACTGTTTTTATTTTTTATCTTCCGGCGTATAGCCCTCGATATGCACCTCTTTACCCTCGAACAGGAAGTTGACCATCTCCTGCTCAAGCAGCTTGCGGTGCTCGGCATTCATCATGTTGAGTTTCTTTTCATTAATCAGCATGGTTTGCTTGTGCTGCCACTGCGCCCAGGCTTCTTTGGAGATCTCGTTATAGATGCGTTTTCCCAGCTCGCCGGGGTACAGCTGAAAATCCTGACCTTCTGCTTCACGTTGCAGGAAAGTACAAAAAATCGTTCTGCTCATAAATCATCCTCTTTATCGACTCACGCGCTAAACCGGCGCGCCAGTGCGTAACTGCTGTAACAAACGCTCCACGGGAGCCGCCAGGCCAACTGACGGCGGTTGCGCTAAGTTATACCAGAGCGCATTGCCTTCATCCATGCAGCCGGTGAATGACGACACGGGAAGCCACATAGGCACAATATCTAAGTGGAAATGGCTGAAGGTATGCCGAAACGCGGTCAGTTGCGTCAGGTTATCGGCAGCAATCTGCCGTTGCGCCAGCCACTGCCGCAAACTTTCTTCGTCGGCAAACTGCGGGAAACAGTATAAACCGCCCCACAATCCGCTCGGCGGACGCTGCGCCAGCAATACTTCATCTTCGTGCTGTAATAGCAAAAAGTAGCCGGTGCGCTCCGGCAGCGTCTGTTTCGGTTTTTTGCCCGGATAAAGCGCCCAGCTATTGTTGGCGGCGGCAATACATCCGTTTTGTAGCGGACAGAGCGAACATTTCGGTTTCGAGCGCGTACAAATCATCGCACCCAAATCCATCATCGCCTGATTAAACCGTTCCACGCCAACCGCGGGCGTCACCTGCTCGCTCAAACTCCATAATTTATTCTCGACCTCTTTTTTCCCTGGCCAGCCGCTTACAGCATAGCAGCGCGCCAGCACCCGTTTGACGTTACCGTCGAGAATCGGAAAGTGCTTACCCAGAGAAAGCGAGAGAATCGCGCCTGCGGTGGAACGCCCGACGCCCGGCAGTGCTGCAACTTCCTCAAAGGTTTCCGGGAATTTACCGCCGTGTAAGGTCGCCACTTGTTGTGCCGCTTTATGCAGATTGCGCGCGCGGGCGTAATAGCCAAGCCCGGTCCACAAGTGGAGAACTTCGTCGAGCGGCGCATTGGCGAGATCGGTCACCGTCGGGAAGCGCGCCATAAAGCGTTCAAAATAGGGGATAACGGTCGCAACCTGAGTTTGTTGCAACATCACTTCTGAGAGCCATACTTTGTAGGGCGTCTTGTCAATTTGCCAGGGCAGAGTTTTTCGCCCGTATTTATCGTACCAGTCCAGAACCTGGGCTGAAAATTGCGACGCTTGCATGGTCACCGAATTCACTGTTGTTGGGGGCAAGATTGCAGCACAGCGACGGCAGGGTGTAAACCGGAACTTTCCGCAGCCACGGCCTTATCATGCTTGCATCCGGCAACTAACTTTGGATAATGCCCGTTTTCAGAACACTTTCACAAGCGACTAAACCTTTATGAAAAACGACGTCATTTCACCGGAATTTGATGAAAACGGCCGCCCACTGCGCCGTATCCGTAGTTTTGTGCGCCGCCAGGGGCGACTGACCAAAGGCCAGGAACATGCGCTGGAAAACTACTGGCCGGTGATGGGCGTTGAGTTCAGCGAAGATATGCTGGATTTCCCCGCGCTTTTTGGCCGTGAAGCGCCGGTGACGCTTGAGATTGGTTTTGGCATGGGGGCGTCGCTGGTGGCAATGGCTAAAGATCGCCCTGAGCAGGACTTCCTCGGCATTGAAGTGCATTCACCGGGCGTTGGTGCGTGCCTGGCTTCTGCGCATGAAGAAGGTTTAAGCAACCTGCGCGTGATGTGTCACGATGCGGTTGAAGTGCTGCATAAAATGATTCCTGACAATTCATTGCGCATGGTGCAGCTCTTTTTCCCTGACCCGTGGCACAAAGCGCGCCATAATAAACGCCGTATCGTTCAGGTGCCGTTTGCCGAACTGGTAAAAAGCAAACTGCAGCTGGGGGGCGTATTCCATATGGCGACCGACTGGGAACCTTATGCGGAACATATGCTTGAAGTGATGTCTTCTATTGACGGTTATAAAAACCTGTCAGAGAGCAATGATTACGTACCGCGTCCGGCATCACGTCCGGTGACGAAATTTGAACAACGTGGTCATCGTCTTGGTCACGGAGTATGGGACTTAATGTTCGAGAGGGTGAAATAATGGCAAAGAACCGTAGCCGTCGTCTGCGTAAAAAAATGCACATCGACGAATTCCAGGAATTAGGATTTTCGGTGGCATGGCGATTCCCGGAAGGTACATCGGAAGAACAGATTGATAAAACCGTTGATGATTTTATTAACGAGGTTATCGAACCGAACAAACTGGCCTTTGACGGCAGCGGTTATCTGGCCTGGGAAGGTCTGATCTGCATGCAGGAAATCGGCAAATGCACCGAAGAACATCAGGCGATTGTGCGTAAGTGGCTGGAAGAGCGCAAACTGGATGAGGTACGCACCAGCGAACTTTTCGACGTTTGGTGGGACTAAGAAAGCAAGAACGGGGCCAGCATTAGCTGGCCCATTTTGTCTGAGGGAGTGTTAAAGATGCGCAAAACGTTGCTGGCTGTTGCTTTACTGGCAATCGGAACCACCGCCCATGCGGAGTATAAATGTAGCGTCACCCCGCGTGATGACGTGGTGCTGAGTCCGCAAACCGTGCAGGTTAAGGGCGAGAATGGCAATCTGGTGATTACGCCGGATGGCAACGTGACCTTTAACGGCAAACCGCAAAACCTGACGGCCGCCCAGCGCGAGCAGGCGATGGACTACCAGGCCGAGTTGCGTACCGCGCTGCCCTGGATCAACGATGGCGCGCTGACCCGCGTTGAAAAGAGCCGCGTGGCGCTGGATAAAATCATCACCAAAGAGGTGGGGGAGAGCAGCAATATGCGCACCCGCCTGACGAAGCTGGATAAACAGCTGAAAGAGCAGATGAACCGTATTATCGAGACGCGCTCTGATGGCCTGACGTTCCACTATAAGGCGATCGATCAGGTGCGTGCCGACGGTCAGCAGCTGGTGAACCAGGCGATGGGCGGCATTCTCCAGGACAGCATCAACGAGATGGGCGCCAAAGCGGTGCTGAAGGGTGGCGGTAATCCGTTGCAGGGTGTACTGGGTAGCCTGGGCGGACTGCAAACCTCGATTCAGAACGAGTGGAAGAATCAGGAAGCCGATTTCCAGCAGTTCGGCAAAGACGTGTGTAAACGCGTGGTGTCGCTGGAAGACAGCCGGAAGGCGCTGGTGGGGACGCTGAAGTAACGCCTCTGCGCGCAGGACCCCTCACCCCGGCCCTCTCCCACAGGGAGAGGGAGTAACCAGTTCCCTCTCCCTGTGGGAGAGGGTTAGGGTGAGGGCATCAGGCATTGCAATCGTTGCAAAATAGCCATCAGCACCTGCTCCTCATTAGTCCTGAATTCATTATTCCAGAACCGTACGACTTCCCATCCGTTCGTATTCAAAAACGCGGTACGACGTGAATCATAGTTCTCCTCATCCTGATGTTGCCCACCGTCCAGCTCAATAATCAGCTTCGCCTTAAAGCAGGCAAAATCCACGATATACGGCCCAACCGGCATCTGACGACGAAACTTATACCCGAAGAAACGACGACCTCTGAGCAAATACCAGAGGCGTACTTCTTCGGGTGTCATTTGTTTGCGGAGTTGTTTTGATTTTTCCATCCCCACACTCTGCCAGCCTTTCCCTCAGCCAGCAGAACGGGATGTAAAATTCTGAATCAGCCTTCAGGATTTTCAGCGAGGAACAGCTCAAGAAGGGAGTTTAAAAACAGCTTCCCATGTTCCGTTATCTGCCAGTAATCCGCACATTCGGTGAGATAACCCTGGGCAATCGCCTCGTCTAACTGTGGGCGAATCACATCTTCGCAAGCCCGGTATACGCAATAAACTCCACGCGCGGCGCGGCCTCCAGCAGACGGAAGCGATTCATAAAGAACTCAAACGGCTTATCTGTGGCTTCGACATCACGCTGGCTTTCCAGATACCTTCCTTGCATAAAACCACGCGGATGACGCGTTTTGGTGGTACGCAGAATGCGCCCATCCGGGAAGGTCACTTTGCCGTGTGCGCCGCAGCCAATACCGATGTAGTCACCAAAGCGCCAGTAGTTGAGATTGTGCTGGCACTGATAACCGGGTTTGGCGTAAGCGGAAGTTTCATATTGCTGATAACCCGCTGCGGTTAATAACTGATGCCCCTGTTCGAATATATCCCACAACGCGTCATCGTCCGGCAGCACCGGTGGTCGCGAACCAAACAGCGTATTGGGTTCGATGGTCAGTTGATACCAGGAAAGATGCGGCGGATTCAGTTCAATGGCCTGGCGTAGATCGCCAAGCGCCTCTTCCAGTGATTGATCCGGCAGCCCATGCATCAAATCAAGGTTAAAGCTACGTAACCCTAAACCGCTCGCCAGCTTCGCCGCGCGTTTCGCTTCTTGCGGGCCATGAATACGCCCAAGTCGTTTCAGCTTTTCTTCGCTAAAACTCTGCACACCAATAGAGATGCGGTTCACACCAGCACGCTGATAATCGACAAAGCGATCGGCTTCTACCGTGCCAGGGTTCGCTTCCATAGTAATTTCTGCATCCGCTGCCAGCGGCAAACGCGCACGCACGCCGTCCAGCAGCGTTTGCATCGCCGGGCCGGAAAGCAGGCTCGGCGTACCACCGCCAATAAAGATTGTCTTTACTTCACGGCCCTGAGCGTAAGCCACATCGTTGTCCAGATCGTTAAGCAGATGCTGAACATAATCGTCGTGCGGCACTTCTCCTTTCAACGCGTGAGAGTTGAAATCGCAGTACGGGCATTTCTGCACGCACCACGGGATGTGAATGTAGAGACTCAGCGGAGGTAATTTAACCATTACGTAAAGCGTCCAGCAGCAGTTTCAACGCCTGACCACGGTGGGAAATGGCGCTCTTTTCTTCGCGGGTCAGTTCGGCGGCGGTTTTCCCTTCGGAAGGTACGAAGAAGATTGGATCATAACCAAAGCCACCAGTGCCCGCTGGTTCACGAGTAATCACGCCCGGCCAGCTACCGTGGCATACCAGCGGAGTGGGATCTTCCGCGTGACGCAGATATACCAGCACGCAGTGGAAACGCGCCTGACGTTGGTCGTCCGGTACGTCTTTCATTGTTTCCAGCAGTTTTTGCAGATTCTTTTGATCGGTCGCGTCTTCACCGGAATAACGCGCGGAGTAAATGCCCGGCGCGCCGCCAAGCACATCTACCGCCAGACCAGAGTCGTCGGCAATTGCCGGTAAAGCGGTCACTTTTGCCGCATGGCGCGCTTTCAGAATCGCGTTTTCGATAAAGGTCAGGCCGGTTTCTTCAGCGGAATCAACGCCGAGGTCTGTTTGGGCCACGATATCAAGACCGAAGTCGCTAAGCAGCGACGCCAGCTCACGCACTTTACCGACATTGCCGGTTGCGAGGACAACTTTTTGCATAGGATACCTAATTAATTAACGCCGCGATTTCTGGCGGGATTTGTTGCGGATTAATGATTTTAATTTGTTTGTGGCGGCCAAGTTCGCCTTTTTCAATCACCACCTGGCTTTTGGCAACCCGGAATTGCTTACCGAGAAACTTCACCAGATGACTGTTGGCCTGGCCGTCAACCGGCGGCGCGGTAATGGCGACTTTAACTTCGTCGCCATGTAAACCGACAATAGAATCACGGCTGGCTTTCGGCTGAATATAGAGCCGTAAAACCAGACCGTCATCATTAACTGTTACGGCATTCATAACGCCATCCACAGCCCTGGCAGCAGCATATTTCCGGTTGCCTGTAATACTTCTGCGACACCCATATTGATGACATACAGCAGCAGAACGAGGATCATCGGCGAGAAATCAATCCCACCCATTGCCGGTAGCAGGCGGCGAATCGGGCGCAGCAGCGGATCGGCCAGCTGAATCAGCACGTATTCAATCGGGCTACGCCCCTGGCTTACCCAGCTCATAATCGCCATCACCAGCAGGACCCAGAAAATCAGCAGGCCGATGGTTTTCAGCAGAATCAGTAAACCGGCAATCCAGATGATTGGCAGGAAGGTCACCACTTTAAACAGCACGATGGCTTTGATAAAACTGAGAATATAGGCAACCAGCAGCGAGGCGCTGTCAATTGGCCCCATTGCCGGAATAACGCGGCGCAGTGGCCCGATAATTGGCTGCGTTACCTTCACTACAAACTGTGAGAAGGGGTTGTAAAAATCACAATGAGCCCACTGCATCCAGATGCGTAATAACAGCACCATGGTATACAGCTCAATGACCGTTGAAAGCAGGAAAGTCAACGTATTCATGGCGTTCCTTTAATTCCTTATTTTTTAGAGTAATCACGCGCACCAAAAATTGCAGTGCCGATACGAACCATCGTGCTACCTGCCGCAATGGCGGCTTCCATATCGTCCGACATTCCCAGAGAGAGCGTGTCGATATGCGGGTAGCGCGTTTTCAGTCCGGCAAATGCTACAGCCATTTGGCGTGCAACTTCAAACTGCCTTACATATTCTGACTCAGGCGCAGGGATTGCCATCAACCCACGCAGACGTAAACGCGGTAGTTCAGCGACCGCAGCTGCCAGCTCGTCCAGTTCAGCCAGTTGAATCCCGGACTTACTGTTTTCATCACTAATGTTAATTTGAATCAGAACGTTAAGAGGGGGAAGTTCTGCCGGGCGCTGGTCGTTGAGACGGGTAGCGATGCGCAAACGGTCGATGGTATGACACCAGTCGAAATGCTCTGCCACCAGGCGGCTTTTATTAGACTGCAACGGGCCAATAAAATGCCATTCTAATCCTGTTACGCCCAGTTCCTGAAAGTGGCGAATTTTATCTACCCCTTCCTGAACGTAGTTTTCACCAAATTGACGCTGCCCGGCATCAATGGCTTCTGCGATGGCGCTCGCAGGTTTTGTTTTACTGACTGCAAGCAGCGTAATTTCTTCTGGAGAACGGCCGCAACGCGTTGCAGCCGCTGAGATTTTGTCCCGGACCTGTGCCAGGTTATGCGCAATATCGTTCATTTTCCGAGGATCTTAGTATGAATATGGAAGAAATTGTGGCCCTTAGTGTAAAGCATAACGTCTCGGATCTACACCTGTGCAGCGCCTGGCCCGCACGATGGCGCATTCGCGGCAGAATGGAAGCTGCGCCGTTTGATACGCCGGACGTCGAAGAGCTACTGCGGGAGTGGCTGGATGACGATCAGCGGGCAATATTGCTGGAGAATGGTCAGCTGGATTTTGCCGTGTCGCTGGCGGAAAACCAGCGATTGCGTGGCAGCGCATTCGCGCAACGGCATGGCATTTCGCTGGCGTTACGGCTGTTACCTTCGCACTGCCCGCAGCTCGAACAGCTTGGCGCACCAACGGTATTGCCGGAATTACTCAAGAGCGAGAATGGCCTGATTCTGGTGACGGGGGCGACGGGGAGTGGCAAATCTACCACGCTGGCGGCGATGGTTGGCTATCTCAATCAACATGCCGATGCGCATATTCTGACGCTGGAAGATCCTGTTGAATATCTCTATGCCAGCCAGCGATGTTTGATCCAGCAGCGGGAAATTGGTTTGCACTGTATGACGTTCGCATCGGGATTGCGGGCCGCATTGCGGGAAGATCCTGATGTGATTTTGCTCGGAGAGCTGCGTGACAGCGAGACAATCCGTCTGGCACTGACGGCGGCAGAAACCGGGCATTTGGTGCTGGCAACATTACATACGCGTGGTGCCGCGCAGGCAGTTGAGCGACTGGTGGATTCATTTCCGGCGCAGGAAAAAGACCCCGTGCGTAATCAACTGGCAGGTAGTTTACGGGCAGTGCTGTCACAAAAGCTGGAAGTGGATAAACAGGAAGGACGCGTGGCGCTATTTGAATTGCTGATTAACACACCCGCGGTGGGGAATTTGATTCGCGAAGGGAAAACCCACCAGTTACCGCATGTTATTCAAACCGGGCAGCAGGTGGGGATGATAACGTTTCAGCAGAGTTATCAGCACCGGGTGGGGGAAGGGCGTTTGTGACGTTGCCATGCCCGATGCGCAAGCTTATCGGGCCTACAAAGGCAATAAATGTCTGATGCGACGCTAACGCGTCTTATCAGACCTATAGCCGCTGCCAGATGTGTGCTGGATAAGGTGTTCACGCCGCATCCGGCAATAAGACGCGATGATATTATTTACACTCCGCCAGGCGTTTAAATCGCCTGCTCGAAATAGCTTTCGAGAATAATAACCGCAGAGGCAGAGTCAACTTTGCCTTTGTTGAGCGCCCGATAGCCGCCCTGTTCAAACAGACCGGAACGGGCTTCCACAGTGCTAAGACGCTCGTCATGGAGCTTTACTTCAACACCGAAACGGCCATGAATACGGTTGGCAAATTTACGCGCTCTGGCAGTCAATGGTTGCTCGGTGCCGTCCATATTCAGCGGCAAACCGACGATGATTTCGTCCGGCTGCCACTCTTTCAGTAAACGCTCGATAATGTTCCAGTCCGGCGTACCGTCCTGTGCTTTAATTGCAGGCAAAGGGCGAGCGGTGCCGGTAATGCGTTGGCCGACCGCTACGCCAATGCTTTTGGTGCCGAAGTCGAAGGCGAGTAAGGTTCCACTCATCAGGCGTGTCCTGCCACACCAGGCATGGTGAGAATATCCACACCAATCAGTTTTGCCGCCTCGCGCCAGCGGTCGGCAATCGGCGTTTTGAACAGAATATTCAGATCTGCCGGGGCCGTTAGCCACGCGTTATCGAGAATTTCTTGTTCCAGTTGACCTTTCTCCCAGGAGGCATAACCCAGAGCCACCAATACGTCAGACGGTTGTTTATCGGTGCCGAGCGTTTCCAGCACATCGCGGGAAGTGGTCATTACCGTGTTGTCTGAAATGCGAATGCTGGAAGCAAAATTGGAGGGCGGAGTATGCAAAATAAACCCGCGATCTTCAGCCAGCGGACCGCCGAGCATAACCGGTTTATCCAGACGGATTGATTCATCACGCGGCTCCGGCGTGATCTTCAGCTTTTCCAGAATCCCTTCAATTTTGAGATTTTCCAGCGGCTTGTTGACGATGATCCCCATTGCACCATTGGTATTATGTTCGCAAATGTAGACCACGGAACGACGGAAAATCGGATCCTGGAGAGCAGGCATGGCAATAAGAAAGTGATGCTGTAAATTCATTGTCAGAGGTTCTGTTTCCTGGTTCAAAAAAGCAACAGCGCCCAGTATGCGTGGAAAGAAGGGCGCTGTCACTCAGAGTCTCAACGAGATCCTTCTCGCTAAGGTGGGTTACTGCTGCTGTAAACGTGCTTCGATGGCATCCATTAACATTCCGGTGATCGACACCGGAAACTCTGCTTCAATCTCACGAATACAGGTTGGGCTGGTGACGTTAATTTCAGTCAGACGGTCGCCGATGATATCCAGACCAACAAAAATCAGCCCTTTTTCTTTCAGCGTCGGCCCGATCTGACGGGCGATTTTCCAGTCACTTTCCGTCAGCGGACGAGGTTCACCGCGACCACCGGCAGCCAGATTGCCACGGGTTTCGCCCCCCTGCGGAATACGCGCCAGGCAGTACGGTACCGGCTCGCCATCCACCACCAGCACGCGTTTGTCGCCATCTTTAATGGCTGGCAGGTAATTTTGCGCCATGCAGTAGCGAGTGCCATGCTCAGTCAGGGTTTCGGCAATCACGCCGAGGTTTGGATCGCCTTCTTTCACGCGGAAAATCGACGCGCCGCCCATACCGTCCAGCGGCTTAAGAATGATGTCGCTGTGTTTCTCCCAGAACGCTTTTAGCTGCGCTTTATTGCGCGTAACCAGCGTTTCTGGCGTTAAGTCAGAGAACCAGGCGGTAAACAGTTTCTCGTTACAGTCGCGCAGGCTCTGCGGCTTGTTAACGATCAGCGTCCCTTTCTCTTCGGCACGTTCCAGAATATAGGTCGCGTAGATAAACTCGGTATCAAACGGCGGGTCTTTACGCATCAGGATCACATCGAGATCGGCCAGCGGCAGATCCTGTTCACCGACGAACGAAAACCACTCTTCGTAGTTCTGCTTCACGTTCAGCGTGCGGGTATGGGCGCGGGCTTCGCCATTGATCAGATACAGATCGCCCATCTCCATATAGTGAAGTTCGTAACCACGACGCTGTGCTTCCAGCAACATAGCGAAACTGGAATCTTTCTTGATGTTGATGTTTGCGATGGGGTCCATCACGATGCCGAGCTTGATCATTATTCTTCTCCGTTAGCCCAAATCGCCAAATCGTACTTGTAGCGCGGTAATGGCGGTGAGCGCAGTTGTCTCTGTACGCAAAACGCGAGGTCCCAACAGGATATCAGTAAATTGATAGCGGGCAGTCATGGCAATTTCATCTGCCGATAAACCGCCTTCCGGGCCAATCAGCAGGCGGACGCGTTCAACCGGTAACGGCAACGTATTGATGCTGTTACTGGCGCGCGGGTGAAGATTCAGTTTCAGTCCTTCATCCTGCTCTGCACACCAGGCTTCCAGATCCATCGCTGGACGGATTTCCGGCACCCGGTTACGACCACACTGCTCACAGGCAGCAATTGCAATCTTCTGCCACTGCTGGAGCTTCTTGTTCAGACGTTCACTATCCAGTTTAACGCCGCAGCGCTCAGAAAAAAGTGGCGTAATGAGGCTTACACCGAGTTCGATCGATTTCTGGATCGTAAATTCCATTTTTTCACCACGCGACATCACCTGACCGAGGTGAATATGCAGCGGAGATTCGCGATCGTCGAGCTGGCCTTCCAGCACCTTCACTTCCACGCTTTTTTTGCTGGCGCTGGTAATTTCGGCGTCAAAGACCTGGTTGCTACCGTCAAACAATTGCAACGCCTGCCCCGGCCCCATGCGCAGTACGCGCCCGATATGGTTGGCGGCATCTTCGCAAAGCGCGATGTGAGAATGGCTGGTCAGTGGTTCAGGATGATAAATGCGGGGGATACGCATAGTTAAAAATCCGCGTCGTCTCCCCACGCGGTTGTACGCGTGGGGTAGGGGTTAACAAAAAGAATCCCGCTAGTGTAGGTTAGCTCTTTCGCGCCTGGCAAGCGCGTTGCACATACGGGTTATGATTGCCCTGCACCTTCGCGATGCGTTCATCGCGCTCGCACTCCCAGTCGGTAACCGGATACATCTTGTTCCATGCGTTGAACAGCTGCGTTTGCTGGCGAGAGAGTGTCAGGTTGTATTGGTCGCGCATATAGAAGTAGGTGCGCGCAATGGCACCGCGTGCACGCGCTGGTGGTTCGGCAGCTTTTTCTTTGAAATCGACCTTCATGGCGCATTGACCGTACTGGCCTTCGCCGCCATTCCACTGGCTGTACATAAAGTTGCCGCGATCGCCATTCACCTCACCGACTGACGGCTGCAGGTTATGCATATCGCTTTCCATCTTGCGATAGACCGGATCTTTAGCGCAGTTTTTACGTCCACCGTCCTGCCAGCACTGGCGCTGGTGACCGAATTGCCAGGCGGGAACGACGTGTTCCCACTCTACGCGGCTGGCGCGGTTTTCATTTTTGCGCACCTGATAGCCGCACGATTGCAGATCAACAACGCCTTTTTTGCCCTGCCAGTTAATTTTACATCCGCAATAAAACGTACCGGGCGCGTCAGCGTGGACTTTTACCGCCGCGGCTTTCGCCTGAGAAAAACTATTGATACCTTCGGCCAACGCCGGGCCGGAAAATGCTGCGCTCAGTACCACCGCAGCAATAGACAAATAACGGTACATCACTTACTCCGTGTTAAAACGAGCCAGCAACGTAGCGAAAGTTGTTTTGGTATGCAATCAGCCAGATCAGGAAAGTTCCTGATAGTTCAGATGGTTATTTTGCGACCAGTTGTTCGCCGCAGTGAACACAGCGATAGACGGCTTCGCCACGAACTACGCGATTATGGCGGCGTACGGTAAGCTGATGCTCCTGGCACTTGCAGCGGTAGGGGAAGGTGTTGCGACGCACGGATTGCAGTTCGAACTGATGCGTACGACGGGCGGGAACACCCAGCACGTTTTCCATCATCCACTTCCACTCTTTGCCATGTGGTGCTACGCGCCCGAAATGTTTCCATACCAGCAAATGTGCCAGTTCGTGCGGCACCACTTCTTCAATAAAGGCTTCACTGTTTTCCAACAGCAAAACGGGATTGAGGCGGATTTCATAGCTTTCCAGCCAGGCTGTTCCGGCGGAGGTGCCGCGCTGGGTGTAAGAGAGTTTTGGCTCCGGGTAGTTACGCCCCAATTTCAGGTTAGCCTGGGCGAGTTTTTCCCGCAGGCGACGCATAACGGCCTGTTGGATGGCGATAGGGAGACGGGATGTTTTCATAGAGGCAGAGGATAGAGCGAAGAAAAGATGACTGCAAGAGGCGGCTTCCTCCGCGACGGGAGGAAGCCTGAGGAGATTAATCGTGAGCGCCGATTTCGCGCAGTTTACGACCTTTCATCAGATTACGTTCAATATGTTCCAGCGAAACGTGTTTGGTTTCCGGTACCAGCCACAATGTCAGCAGGATAAACAGTACGTTCAGAGCCGCGTACACCCAGAAGGTGTTGGCGTTACCCAGCGTGTTGAGCATGGTCAGGAACGTTGCGCCAACGATCATGTTGGCAATCCAGTTGGTGGCGGTGGAGCAGGTGATGCCAAAATCGCGGCCTTTCAGCGGCTGAATTTCGGAGCACAGTACCCAAATCAGCGGACCGGCACTCATGGCAAAACCGACAATAAACATCAGCAGCATGGCGATGGCGAAATACTGCGCCGACGGAGAGTGGATACCGATATGCATCATTGTACCGAGTACGCCCATACCAGCAGCCATCACCAGGAAGCCCAGCGTTAGCGTTGGTTTACGTCCCCAGCGGTCAACAAGGCCGATTGCGATAAAGGTGGCAAGTACGTTGGTCAGGCCGACAATCACTGTCCCCCACATTTGCTCGGTGGTGTTGGTATAACCCGCCAGTTCGAAGATTTTCGGCGCGTAATACATGATGACGTTCATCCCGGTGAATTGCTGCATTACCTGTAACAGTACGCCAAGGAACACCGCGCGGCGGAAGTTGCTATTCTCTTTAAACAGCGCCCAGCCACTCTGTTTAACCTGCAAACTTTCACGGATTTCATCCAGTTCGCGTTTCGCTTCCGCGCTGGTGTCACGCAGGCGTAGCAGCACGCGTTCGGCATCAACAAAACGGCGTTTGGCGGCAAACCAACGTGGGCTGTCTGGCAGGAAGAAGACACCAATCAGCAGCAAAATTGCCGGGATGATAATCACACCCAGCATCCAGCGCCATGCACCGGTGTAGCTGAAGGCGGTATCAGAAAGATAAGCACCGAGGATCCCGATAGTGATCATCAACTGATACATAGAGATCATACTGCCGCGAATTTTTTCCGGCGCAATTTCAGAGAGGTACAGTGGTGCGGTATAAGAGGCCACACCCACCGCCAGCCCCAGCAGAACGCGGGAAAGAATCAGTACTTCAACGTTTGGCGCAGCCGCAGAGAACAGCGAACCGGCAACAAACAAAATTGCGCCGATCATCAGGCTCTTTTTGCGCCCGAGTTTAAAGGAGAGCCAGCCGCTGCCCACCGCACCGACTGCCGCACCGAACATCATGGAGCTTACGACCCATTCTTGCGTGTGCGAAGTAATCTGGAATTCATCTGCAATAAACGGCAGTGCGCCAGCAATTACACCGATATCCAGGCCAAAGAGTAATCCCGCCAGAGCGGCAAGGAAGCAGACGAAAAACGTCATTGCCTTGTTTGACCGCCCCTGTTTTTTAGCGTCAGGCATGATGCCCTCCAATATGGTTATTTTTTATTGTGAATTAAGATAGGTGAGTACGACGTAAAAAGATGTGAAGCAAATCACATCAGTGTAATCGCTTACACTAACATTTATCTTAGTTATGATTTAAGTGCATGAAAATAATTGAGTTATATCATCATAGATTAAACGCTGTTATCTGCAATTAAGACTTTACTGAAAAGAAATGTAACAACTGTGAAAACCGAATAATAATATGAAAATATTACAAATCTTTGTCTGTTGTGGTTGGTGTAATCGGTTTCAGTTGTGATGATAATCTGCGGTGAAACGTGATCAGGAAGAATGATGTTATTGTGCGGGCGGTTTTTTTGCCGGATGCGGCGTGAACGCCTATCCAAAAGAAAAAGGCCAGCGCGAGGCTGGCCTTTGAACGCAGGTGAAGAAAGATTACTTCAGACCGGCAGCATCGCGCAGCAGCTGCGCTTTGTCGGTTTTTTCCCACGGGAAATGTTCACGACCAAAGTGACCGTATGCTGCGGTTTCTTTGTAGATCGGGTGCAGCAGATCCAGCATCTGAATCAGACCGTATGGGCGCAGGTCGAAGAACTCACGTACCAGCAGGGTCAGTTGTTCAGAAGGCACTTTCTCAGTACCGAAAGTTTCTACCATGATGGAGGTCGGTTCAGCCACGCCGATTGCGTAGGAAACCTGAATTTCACAACGATCGGCCAGGCCAGCAGCAACGATGTTTTTCGCGACATAACGTGCTGCGTAGGCTGCGGAACGGTCCACTTTTGATGGATCTTTACCAGAGAATGCACCGCCACCGTGACGCGCCATGCCGCCGTAGGTATCAACGATAATTTTACGACCAGTCAGACCGCAGTCACCCATTGGGCCACCGATAACGAAACGACCGGTCGGGTTGATGAAGAATTTGGTGGCAGAAGTCAGCCATTCAGCGGGCAGAATTGGCTTGATGATCTCTTCCATTACCGCTTCTTGCAGCGATTTCTGGTCGATCTCTTCAGAGTGCTGAGTGGAAAGCACGACAGCATCGATACCAACGATTTTGCCGTCGTCATACTGAAAAGTCACCTGGCTTTTCGCGTCCGGGCGCAGCCACGGCAGAGTGCCGTTTTTACGCACTTCAGCCTGACGCTGTACCAGACGGTGTGCATAGGTGATAGGTGCTGGCATCAGCACGTCGGTTTCATTAGTTGCGTAGCCAAACATCAGACCCTGGTCACCCGCGCCCTGTTCCAGCGGATCGGCACGGTCAACGCCCTGGTTGATGTCAGGAGACTGTTTGCCGATAGCGCTCAGAACCGCACAGGAGTTAGCGTCAAAGCCCATGTCGGAATGCACATAGCCAATTTCGCGAACGGTGTTACGGGTGATCTCTTCGATGTCTACCCAGGCGCTGGTGGTGATTTCGCCGCCAACTAAAACCATGCCGGTTTTTACGTAGGTTTCGCAAGCAACGCGTGCTTTCGGATCCTGTTCGAGGATCGCGTCTAAAACGGCATCAGAAATTTGGTCAGCAATTTTGTCAGGATGCCCTTCAGAGACGGACTCGGACGTAAAAAGGTGTTTTGCCATATTTAATATCACCTAAAGAGAATTTGGTTAGCTCAAACTGTTGTGTGGATTTTCTGTGGTAGCGGATCCTACCACGACTCTGCAGGTTAAAAACACTGGCAGTCTGAGTGTTAATCGGTATGGATGGATTAACATCTGGATGGCTATTTTAGGTCAATTCTTCACCCTATTTCCACTTTTTTTTGAATCGTGTCTCATTCTGTTAAAAACGTGGCTGGAAATTTTTCCTGACAATGCCGGCATTCTGCGTATTTATCTTTTGCAATTTTCTGCCATTGTGGGGTATAAAACGCGGCGCGCGGCTTAAATAAAAAGCACACGACGTTTCTTTCGTGTTGCCACTTCCAGCCGGGTTGAAATCAGAGTTTTGGCTTGTGGGTTCGTCTTAACAGGCGGCCGTGGAGGTGATACGAAATAATGAACCGTTGTCTGCTGCTTAACCTGTCTCACCGTTCTGGTGAAGATTCGTTCCCCGCACTCTGCATCTCTGCTTTGCATACCTGCCGATGTTATACCCATCTCGGCGCTTCTCAGGATTCAAGAGCTGGTTACAGTTACTGAGGACTGAACAAGGGCGCTCTTGTAAAAACAAGAGTTTTCTCGTGGTTTCGCCGAACTTTCACACTTACGTTCGGTTATGTGCTTAATAATGTTATGAAAAAGAAACCGGTTGCGCAGTTGGAGCGTCAGCATTCACTGCTGGAAAATCCATGTGCTTATGGGTTGTTATCGCAGTTCCAGGCTGCGATAGTCGTTAACTGTTTTACACTTAATAAAATAATTTGAGGTTCGCTATGTCTGACGACATGTCTATGGGTTTGCCTTCGTCAGCGGGCGAACACGGTGTACTACGCTCCATGCAGGAGGTTGCAATGAGCTCCCAGGAAGCCAGCAAGATGCTGCGTACTTACAATATTGCCTGGTGGGGCAATAACTACTATGACGTTAACGAGCTGGGCCACATTAGCGTGTGCCCGGACCCGGACGTCCCGGAAGCTCGCGTCGATCTCGCGCAGTTAGTGAAAACTCGTGAAGCACAGGGCCAGCGTCTGCCTGCACTGTTCTGTTTCCCACAGATCCTGCAGCACCGTTTGCGTTCCATTAACGCCGCGTTCAAACGTGCGAGGGAATCCTACGGCTATAACGGCGATTACTTCCTTGTTTATCCGATCAAAGTTAACCAGCACCGCCGCGTGATTGAGTCCCTGATTCATTCGGGCGAACCGCTGGGTCTGGAAGCCGGTTCCAAAGCCGAGTTGATGGCAGTACTGGCACATGCTGGCATGACCCGTAGCGTCATCGTCTGCAACGGTTATAAAGACCGCGAATATATCCGCCTGGCATTAATTGGCGAGAAGATGGGGCACAAGGTCTATCTGGTCATTGAGAAGATGTCAGAAATCGCCATTGTGCTGGATGAAGCAGAACGTCTGAATGTCGTTCCTCGTCTGGGCGTGCGTGCACGTCTGGCTTCGCAGGGTTCGGGTAAATGGCAGTCCTCCGGCGGGGAAAAATCGAAGTTCGGCCTGGCTGCGACTCAGGTACTGCAACTGGTTGAAACCCTGCGTGAAGCCGGGCGTCTCGACAGCCTGCAACTACTGCACTTCCACCTCGGTTCGCAGATGGCGAATATTCGCGATATCGCGACAGGCGTTCGTGAATCCGCGCGTTTCTATGTGGAACTGCACAAGCTGGGCGTCAATATTCAGTGCTTCGACGTCGGCGGCGGTCTGGGCGTGGATTATGAAGGTACTCGTTCGCAGTCCGACTGTTCGGTGAACTACGGCCTCAATGAATACGCCAACAACATTATCTGGGCGATTGGCGATGCGTGTGAAGAAAACGGTCTGCCGCATCCGACGGTAATCACCGAATCGGGTCGTGCGGTGACTGCGCATCACACCGTGCTGGTGTCTAATATCATCGGCGTGGAACGTAACGAATACACGGTGCCGACCGCGCCTGCAGAAGATGCGCCGCGCGCGCTGCAAAGCATGTGGGAAACCTGGCAGGAGATGCACGAACCGGGAACTCGCCGTTCTCTGCGTGAATGGTTACACGACAGTCAGATGGATCTGCACGACATTCATATCGGCTACTCTTCCGGCATCTTTAGCCTGCAAGAACGTGCATGGGCTGAGCAGCTTTATTTGAGCATGTGCCATGAAGTGCAAAAGCAGCTGGATCCGCAAAACCGTGCTCATCGTCCGATTATCGACGAGCTGCAGGAACGTATGGCGGACAAAATGTACGTCAACTTCTCGCTGTTCCAGTCGATGCCGGACGCATGGGGGATCGACCAGTTGTTCCCGGTTCTGCCGCTGGAAGGGCTGGATCAAGTGCCGGAACGTCGCGCTGTGCTGCTGGATATTACCTGTGACTCTGACGGTGCTATCGACCACTATATTGATGGTGACGGTATTGCCACGACAATGCCAATGCCGGAGTACGATCCAGAGAATCCGCCGATGCTCGGTTTCTTTATGGTCGGCGCATATCAGGAGATCCTCGGCAACATGCACAACCTGTTCGGTGATACCGAAGCGGTTGACGTGTTCGTCTTCCCTGACGGTAGCGTAGAAGTAGAACTGTCTGACGAAGGCGATACCGTGGCGGACATGCTGCAATATGTACAGCTCGATCCGAAAACGCTGTTAACCCAGTTCCGCGATCAAGTGAAGAAAACCGATCTTGATGCTGAACTGCAACAACAGTTCCTTGAAGAGTTCGAGGCAGGTTTGTACGGTTATACTTATCTTGAAGATGAGTAGTGTTACTTGAATCCGCTTAATTTAGCGGTGATAATCCGCCACAATTTATTGTGACAAATCCAACCCTTCCTCGTCGGGCCTAACGACGCGGAAGGGTTTTTTTATATCGACTTTGTAATAGGAGTCCATCCATGAGCACCTTAGGTCATCAATACGATAACTCACTGGTTTCCAATGCCTTTGGTTTTTTACGCCTGCCGATGAACTTCCAGCCGTATGACAGCGATGCAGACTGGGTGATTACTGGCGTGCCGTTCGATATGGCCACTTCTGGTCGTGCGGGTGGTCGCCACGGTCCGGCAGCGATCCGTCAGGTTTCGACGAATCTGGCCTGGGAACACAACCGCTTCCCGTGGAATTTCGACATGCGTGAGCGTCTGAACGTCGTGGACTGCGGCGATCTGGTATATGCCTTTGGCGATGCCCGTGAGATGAGCGAAAAGCTGCAGGCGCACGCCGAGAAGCTGCTGGCTGCCGGTAAGCGTATGCTCTCTTTCGGTGGTGACCACTTTGTTACGCTGCCGCTGCTGCGTGCTCATGCGAAGCATTTCGGCAAAATGGCGCTGGTACACTTTGACGCCCACACCGATACCTATGCGAACGGTTGTGAATTTGACCACGGCACTATGTTCTATACCGCGCCGAAAGAAGGTCTGATCGACCCGAATCATTCCGTGCAGATTGGTATTCGTACCGAGTTTGATAAAGACAACGGCTTTACCGTGCTGGACGCCTGCCAGGTGAACGATCGCAGCGTGGATGACGTTATCGCCCAAGTGAAACAGATTGTGGGTGATATGCCGGTTTACCTGACTTTTGATATCGACTGCCTGGATCCTGCTTTTGCACCAGGCACCGGTACGCCAGTGATTGGCGGCCTGACCTCCGATCGCGCTATTAAACTGGTACGCGGCCTGAAAGATCTCAACATTGTTGGGATGGACGTAGTGGAAGTGGCTCCGGCATACGATCAGTCGGAAATCACTGCTCTGGCAGCGGCAACGCTGGCGCTGGAAATGCTGTATATTCAGGCGGCGAAAAAGGGCGAGTAAGCCTTACGCGCTGATTGCTGCTGCGCGCCGCATGCGCAGCAGCAACATTCCCCCGGCAAGCAGGGTTACAACCTGCGAGACGACCAGCACCGAAAAGCCTGAACTGACCGACCCCACCGATCTCATCACCATCCCCATCAGCAGCGGAATAAACGCCGCGCAGATATTGCCGATCCCATTGATAATGCCGTAAGCGCTGCCCACCGCTTCCCGGGCGGCGTGATGCTGGATCACCGCCGGAATAGCCGCTCCCTGAAGTCCCCAGAACACGTTGGCAGACAGCATAAAAAGCGCCAGCCATGCGGGTTGATGGCTGAGCATCAGTGCGATCACGGAGAGTGCCGTCAACGTACCGCCCACCACAAACAGTACCGGCGCCTGTTCCGGCCGCATTTTGTCGAGCAGCACGCCGCCCAGAAACTTTGACCCCAGGCTCAGCAGGAAGGGGACCGCCGCAAGCATGCCCGTGGCATGCAGCGAGAAGTGGTGCTCGTCACGCAGCCATGCGGGCAGCCACGCGCTGCTGCCCCACAGATAGCTCAGGGTGGCGATTTCAACCACCATGATCCAGCCCAGCAGCGGCGTCTGCCAGGCCAGCGTGAAGGTGTGGACAAACCCCGGCTTTTTCGCGGTCGGGAGCTTGCGCGGCGCGGGCAGAAAACGCCAGATTAAGCCGCCGCCGAGGAGAAGGTTGATTGCCGCCAGTGCATAAAACGATCCGGCCCAGCCCAGATGCGACATCAGCCAGGTCACCAGCGGAAAGCCCACGGCCAGCCCGAGCGAGACGCCCAGCGCGGTCGCGGCGTTGGGTTTGCCGATCTCTTGCGCGCTAAAGTTATCGCTGATAAAGCGCGTTTTCAGCGAAAAGAGCGGCCCTTCGGCAATGCCTAAAATCAGGCGTGCGACGAGCATCCCCATCAGCGAGCCAAGCAGCGGTGAAACCGCGCAGACCACGGCCCAAATCGCAATGCTGCTTAACAATCCCTGCCGGTAATGGAGCTTGCTTTCAATAACCGGCGTTAATAATAAAGCCGAAAAGCCATAACCCAGCAGAAAGCAGGTCATCAGCATTCCCTGTAACATTCTGTTTTCATTTAACTGAAAATGTTCGGCAAATTCCGGGTTTAAAATCATTACCGAGATATTTACCCGATCGACGTAGGAAATAATAATGAGTAATAAAAGCGCAATCGTGCCTTGCCATCTTGCCGTCATCATGTCCGCCTTACGTTTTTTGTAACTTATATTTTTCATCAATGTGATTGTCACGGAGCTAAAATGGTTCACTGGTGAAACTCATTGTTTATTAAGAGTAAATAAATATTTTGTTTCACAGGTGAAACGCCGAAGATGTGACGTTACTTTATTTTTAAGGAACAAAAAGAAAAGAAGTCAATATCTTTTATTGAAATGTCGAGGGCATTAATAAATCGTATTTATCACGCCGCGATAATGAAAATTTCATATCGCTGCATTTTTTCGTGATCCTTTGCACACTTAGTTAATTAATACCTGTTTGATTAACAAATTCGTCACATTGTCGCTTGACGAAACATTCATCGCTTTTATATTGACCGTATTAAATAAGAAACAGAGTTTCATATATGAAACAAAAGCCTGGAGGATCGTGATGAGCTGGATAGGCGTATGTGACGCAGAGCAAGTACAGGAAGATTTCCCTTTTAGCGGAAACGTCGACGGTAAAGAGATCGGCGTTTACCTGATCGACGGTGAGTATTACGCGCTGGAGGACGTATGCCCGCACGCCTATGCCCTGCTGAGTCAGGGCTTCGTGGAAGACGGCAAGGTGGAATGCCCGCTGCACGAGGCGGTGTTCGACGTCAAAACTGGCCAGTGCCTGCACGGCCCCGGTGGTCGCAACCTCAACCGCTACCCGGTTCGGGTCTTTGAAAATCAAATCCAGATTACCTTCGTCGAGGAGACCGTGGCATGAGCGACACCCTGAACTACAACCCGGCGCTGCCGGAAAGCCGCCAGTTTACCCCACCGGCAGAGGGCGGTAATGGCGCCATTCATAAGCCGGGTGATTACACCAACCTGATCTGGCAGACCCGCAGCCGCGAGCCGGAAAGCTGGGAAGTGAAGCTGATTGCGACGCTGGAAGATCTCTTCGAGCAGGGCGTTGAAACCTTGCCGGAGCTGGTAAGCGGGCTGAACGCAGTGCGTATGCACGACCAGCAGGGCGAGCCGTGGAGCGACGCCAGCTTCCAGGCATTCTTACAGGTTAACGGCTACTGAGGGCAACGCGATGACGACGACCGTACAACATTATCTGGATAAAGGCCTGCGCGGCCTCTGGTATCCGGTGCTGGCGAGCTGGGAAGTGCAGTCTGCGCCGGTGGGCATCACCCGCCTGGGCGAGCAGATTGTGGTCTGGCGCAATAAAGATGGCCAGGTTCAGGCGCTGGAGGACCGCTGTCCGCATCGCGGTGCGCGCCTGTCGATGGGCTGGAACCTCGGGGACCGCATTGCCTGCTGGTATCACGGCGTTGAGGTGGCGGGCAACGGCGAAGTGAAAGACGTGCCCGCCGTGGATAAATGTCCGCTGGTCGGCCAGCAGTGCGTGCGCAGCTATAACGTGCAGGAGGCGCACGGCGCCATCTTCCTGTGGTTTGGCGTCACCGCGGACCAGCAGCCGGACGAACTGACCTTCCCGGATGAACTCGCCGACACGGAAAACTTCAGCAACTTCCTCTGCACCGCCGCGTGGAAATGTAATTACCAGTACGCGCTGGAAAACGTGATGGACCCGATGCACGGCACCTATCTGCACTCCTCGTCGCACTCGATGGCGGAAGGGGATCGCAAGGCCGACATGGTGCTCCAGCCGACCAAAACCGGTTTTATTTTCGAGAAGAAAGGGCAGAGCGGCGTCAATTTTGACTGGGTGGAGCTGGGCAACAGCGGCACCTGCTGGATGCGCCTCTCCATTCCGTACAAGAAGCGCTTCGGACCGGGCGGCCACTTCTTTATCGTCGGCATGGTGGTGCCGGAAGATAACGACAACTGCCGCGTCTTCTTCTGGCGCATCCGCCGCGTGCAGGGCTGGCAGCGCGATATGTGGCGATTCATGTACCGCAACCGGCTGGAAAAACTGCACTGGGAAGTGCTGGAGCAGGACCGCGTGGTGCTGGAGAGCCTGGCGCCAAACGCGCGCGATCATGAGTACCTGTATCAGCACGACGTTGGCCTCTCGCGCCTGCGCCGCATGATGCAAAAGGCCGCCAAAGAGCAGCTGGCGATGCGTGAAGCACAGCAGGGAGCCGCCTGATGAACGGGCTGCTGAGCGGAAAGCGCATCGTGGTGACCGGCGCCGCGCGCGGGCTGGGTTACCACTTTGCCAAAGCCTGCGCGGAGCAGGGCGCGGCGGTGGTGATGTGCGACATCCTCAAAGGCGAGCTGACCGAGAGCGCCCACCGGCTACGCGAGCAGGGCTATGCGATCGAATCGCACGTTATCGATCTGGCCGATCAGCACTCTATCGACCAGGTGTTCAGCGCCATTGGCGAGCAAGGGCAGATTGACGGCCTGGTGAACAACGCGGCGATGGCGACGGGTGTGGGCGGCAAAAACATGCTCGATTACGATCCGGATCTCTGGGATCGGGTGATGAGCGTCAATGTCAAAGGCACCTGGCTGGTGACGCGCGCCGCCGTGCCGCTGCTGCGCGAAGGGGCAGGCATTGTGAACGTCGCGTCCGACACCGCGCTGTGGGGCGCGCCGCGCCTGATGGCCTACGTCGCCAGCAAGGGGGCCGTCATTGCCATGACGCGTTCAATGGCGCGCGAGCTGGGTGAAAAGCGCATACGAATCAACGCCATCGCGCCGGGCCTGACCCGCGTCGAGGCAACCGAATATGTGCCGGCCGAGCGGCATCAGCTCTACGAAAACGGCCGCGCGCTCGCGGGGGCGCAGCAGCCGGAAGACGTCACCGGCAGCGTGGTCTGGCTGTTAAGCGATCTGTCGCGGTTCATCACCGGACAGCTGATCCCGGTCAACGGCGGTTTTGTCTTTAATTGAGGTAGGGCGATGATGGCAAACGATCGGGAAGTGAAGTATCTGGTGCCGGGGCTGGAGCGCGGTTTACAGCTGCTGTTGGCCTTTGGCGAGCAGCATCGCGATCTGACCTTTGCCGAACTGCACCGGCTGGTGGATATGCCGAAGGCCACCGCCTATCGCGTGGTACAGACGCTGGAGTACATGGGCTTTCTGGAGCGCAACGCGCGCACCAATACCTTCTCGCTGGGCATGAACGTGCTGCGCCTGGGCTTTGAGTACATCGCCTCGCTTGACGTGGCGCAGGTCGGTCAGCCGGTGATCGAGCAACTGCGCGACGTGAGCCAGTGCAGCAGCCACCTGGCGATCCGCGACGGGCGCGACATTATCTACATCGCCCGCGTCAGCGCCGCCGGGTCGCGCATCAACCAGGTCAGCATTGGTACCCGCCTGCCGGTGCACTGCACCTCGCTGGGCCGCATGCTGTTGACCGATATTTCCCGCGCTGATTTCGAACAGCTGTTCCCGCATGAGCGTCTGCCGGGCAACACGCCGGGGCAGCTTCACGACCGCGAAGCCCTGTGGCAGATGGTGCAGCAGGACAAAGCCCGCGGGTATGTCATCGGCGAATCCTTCTTCCGCCACGGCATCTCTTCCATCGTCTACCCGGTGTATGACCGAAGCGGCCGCGTGGCGGCGGTGGTCAGCATTCTGGTGCCGTCGGAGGAGATCCCGCAGAGCGACCGCGAGCGCCTGCAAAACGAGGTTCGCCTCGCGGCGGATAAAATTTCTGGCTTCTTAGGGTATTTGTCACAGGCCAGTTAAATCAGTGAGTTAACGTCAGGCGCTTGACTGCGTCGGGCATGTTTTACGCCCAATCTGGGCCAGATGAGGCAACGAACGATGAGTGTAACCGGAATTGAAAAGCTGGAATTTGGTGTGGAAGACCTGACGCACTGCGCCAAATTTATGCGTGATTTTGGCCTGACGGGCGATGCCAGCGGCCAGCGTTTCACCACCCTGAGCGGCGCGCGCGTGGAGCTTAACCCGATCGACAGCCCCGACCTGCCGCCCGCGTTTGAAGCGGGTAACACCCTGCGCCGCATGACCTGGGCGGTTGCCAGCCAGTCTGATCTGGATGCGCTGCGCCCGAAGCTGGCGCAACAGCCAGGTTTTCGTGAAGTGGGCGACGCGCTGGAGTGCCTGGACCCGAACGGCATGACGCTGCGCGTGCAGGTGACCCAGCAAACTGACGTGGAGCTGAACGTCGAGCCGATTAACCAGTGGGGCGATGCCCGCCGTATCGACACCCCCAGCCCGGTTTACGATCGCGCCCAGCCGATCAACGTGGGGCATGTGGTGTTCTTCGTGGAAGAGCTGGCGGCAGTGGAGAAATTCTACCGCGAGGTGCT
Organism: Enterobacter hormaechei; assembly: GCA_042434945.1. Taxonomy (GTDB): domain Bacteria; phylum Pseudomonadota; class Gammaproteobacteria; order Enterobacterales; family Enterobacteriaceae; genus Escherichia; species Escherichia hormaechei_A. The sequence goes on along the minus strand of CP170191.1, from coordinate 3,413,556 downwards.
CGGCTTCCAGGTCTCGGACCGCTATATCAACCGCGCCGTGTTCCTGCGCTGCGGCGTGCGCGGCGGCCATCACAACCTGTTCCTGCTGCAACTGCCGAACCGCAAGCGCGGCCTCAACCACGTGGCCTTCACCGTGCGCGACATCCACGAGGTGATCGGCGGCGGTATCGCGATGAATAAACATGACTGGAGCACCTTTATCGGGCCGGGCCGTCATCCGGTGTCGTCGGCGTACTTCTGGTACGTCAACAGCCCGACCGGCGGGGCGTTTGAGTATTACACCAACGATGATTATCTGACGGAAAACTGGCAGCCGCGTGAGCTGGAGCATTCGCTGGTCTCCTTTACCGAGTGGGCGGTGGAAGGCGGGATTGACCACGACACGCGCCGTCAGCAGAAAAAGCCGGAGGCGGTATGACGTCGCGCGTTGTCATTATCGGCGGCGGCCAGGCGGGCGGCTGGGCGGCGAAAACCCTGCGCGATGAGGGTTTCGACGGAGAGATTTGCGTGGTAGCGGAAGAAGAGTGGGATTTCTACGAGCGCCCGCCGCTGTCGAAAGCGTCTTTGCTGGAGCCGGACGCGGCGCTCCCAAGGCTGTTTAGCGACGAGGTGCAGCAGGCGCTGAACCTGGCCTGGTACCGGCCGCTGCGCGCTGAATCTGTCGATCGCGATGAGAAAAAAGTCGTTCTTAGCAACGGCGAACGGCTTAGTTACAACATCCTTTTAATCGCTACCGGCGGTCGGGCGCGCCTGCCTTCGCAGGCGTGGGCAAGCCATCCGCAGGTCTATACCCTGCGCCACTGGCAGGACGCGCAGCGCCTGAAAAGTCGTCTGGCGGAAAGTAAAAAACTGGCGATCGTCGGCGGCGGCTGGATCGGACTGGAGATTGCTGCCTCGGCGCGGAAAAGCGGCGTGGCGGTCACCCTGTTCGAGCAGCAGCCCGCGCTCTGCATGCGCTCGGTGAGCGGCGAGGTATCGCAGCGCTTAAAGGCCCTTCACCGCGAGCAGGGCGTGGATATCCGTACCGGCTGCGGTGCGCTGGAGCTGGAGGACGACGGCGGCCTGCCGGTCATCCACTGCGACGGCCAGCGTGAAACCTTTGATGCGGTCGTGGTCGGGATCGGCGTCGATCTCAATCTGGAGCTGGCGCGCGATGCGGGGCTGAAAACCGGGCGCGGGATCGTGGTGGATGCCCAGGGACGCACGTCGGATCCGTTCATCTTTGCCGCAGGAGATGTCGCCCAGCACCATCACTACGGGCTGTGCATCCAGTCCTGGGCCTTCGCCCAGAATCAGGCTGCGGCGACGGCGAAAGCGATGCTCAACCCCGATGCGCCAGGCTACGACGACGCGCCGTGGCTGTGGTCGGATCAATACCAGCACAATATTCAGATCCTCGGTATTCCGCAGCCAGGCAGCAGAACGGTCGTGCGTGAAGAGGCGCTGTACTTCTCGCTGGACGACAACGGGAGGCTGACGCAGCTGGTGGCGTTCGACGATGCGCGTACCGTCAAGCTGGCGAAGCGCTGGATGGCGGCGGGGCGGGATCTGTCCGACGTGCCGCTCGCCGACCCGACCTTTTCACTGATGTCACTGCGATAGCTAACCCGCACCCGTAGGGGGAGAGATGACCACACTAGAGACTAACACCGCACCGGTTGAGGCGAGCGGTGAGGGGACCCGCACGCCCGAAAAAGCGGTGCGCTGGGCCATCCCGCTGTCGCTGCTGGCCTGCGTGCTGCTGGCGTTTTTCGACAAAATCAGCATCGCGGCGCTCTTTTCGGATACCCATTTCCAGCAGGCGATGGGCATTGATTTCGACACCACGCGTCTCGGCATTTTGATGAGCGCTTTCCTGCTGAGCTATGGCTTCTCATCGGTGTTTTTAAGCGGTTTAGGCGACAAAATCGCGCCGCTGCGCCTGCTCACCGGGATGATGGCGGTGTGGTGCGTGCTGATGGTGGCGATGGGCTTTACCCATAACTACACGCTGATGATCGTCCTGCGTATTCTGCTGGGCGTGGCGGAAGGACCGCTGTTCCCGCTGGCCTTCGCCATCGTACGTCACAACTTCCCCCAGCATTTGCAGGCGCGCGCCACCATGCTGTGGCTGCTGGGGACCCCGGTGGGCGCGGCGATTGGTTTCCCGCTTTCCCTCTGGCTGCTGAACACCTTTGGCTGGCAGAGCACTTTCTTTGTGATGGCCATGCTTACCGTGCCGGTACTTATCTTTGTGCGCATTGGTCTGCGCGGGATCCGCCTGGAGGCAAAACCCGGCACCTCGCAGGCGTCCCGGGACGAGCGGCGCGCGGCGCGGCGTGAGCTGTTCGTCAGCCCGCACTTCTGGATCATCTGCATCTTTAACATCGCTTTCCTGACCTATCTGTGGGGCATCAACGGCTGGCTGCCGGGCTACCTGATCAAAGGCAAAGGCATTCATCTGGAGCACGCGGGCTGGCTGTCGTCGATGCCGTTCATCGCCATGCTGGCAGGGGAAGTGATTGGCGCGTGGCTCTCGGACAGGGTCGATAAGCGCGCGGCGGCATGCTTTATCTCCATGGCGGGGGCGGCCGTCGGGCTGGCGGCGGTGATGCACCTTGATACCCCGCTGGCCGTCATCGCGGCGATGAGCTTCAGCACCTTTATGTGGGGCACCGGCGCACCCAACATTTTCGCCCTGCTGGCGAAGGCCACCCATCCCCGGGTGAGCGCCACGGCGGGCGGTATCTTCAACGGGCTGGGAAACTTTGCGGGCGCGCTGTCGCCGGCGGTGATGGGCGCGCTTATCGCCTTCACCCACAGCATGGATTCCGGGCTGATTTTTCTGGCGGTGATGGCGGCGGTGGGCTGCGTCCTGTTACTGCCGCTGCTGAGACGTTACTGAGGAGAGTGTCATGACTGATTCAACCGTAACCAACACAACAGGCATCAAACCTGACCATCTGACGATGGAAGAGTGGGTCGAGTCGCGCATCGCGCGCTTCGAAGGCCGTAAATACGACTGGAACGCGCTGAAGTTCCAGGCCGATTTTGACCCGAAATACCGCCGGGCGCAGATGCGCTACATCGGCACTGGCGCAACGGGCGTCGCGAACGACACCAACACCGTGCAGGCGGACCATTTTACCTTCTCCACCATGGTGCTGCCGTCGAAGTGCGAAGGACCGCTGCACCTGCACGACGACGTGGAAGAGGTGTTCTTCATGCTCAAGGGGCAGATCACGCTGATGATCCAGGACGGCGACAACTACACAGAAACCGTGCTGCGTGAGCGTGACCTGATCTCCGTTCCGCCGGGCATCTATCGCGGCCTGTTTAACCACGGCGAAGAAGAAGCGCTGATGTGCGTCATGCTGGGGACCAACAAGCCGGAAATCCCAACCTATCCGTCCGACCATCCGCTTTCCAAAGTGAAGCGGAACTAAGGGGGGCATGATGACGGGTTTTCGTGAACAGGGAAGCGGTATTCCGCTGATGCTGCTGCACGGGATCAGCTCCGGCGCCGCCTCCTGGCACAAGCAAATGGCGCTGAACGGTTTTCGCGTGCTGGCGTGGGACATGCCCGGTTACGGCGAAAGCCCGATGCTGGCCGTAGCGCGGGCGAACGCGGGGGATTACGCCGACGCGCTGGCGGCGATGCTGGATCGCGCCGGTGTCTGGCAGGCAGTGCTGGTCGGCCATTCCCTGGGGGCGCTGGTGGCCAGCGCCTTTGCGGCAAAGTTCCCGGATCGCGTCATTCATCTGGTGCTGGCCGACGCCGCGCAGGGGTACGGCAATGCCGCGCCGGAGCAGCGGGAGCAGGTATGGCGCAACCGCGAGCAGCAGATGGCGCTGGGAGGCGACATCCTCGCCCAGACCCGCGCCGCGAAGCTGCTGCGCCCCGGCGCGCGCGCGGAAGATATCGCCACCGTCGCGGCGGGCATGCGGGCGCTGCGCCCGGAAGGCTACCTTGCCGCCGCGTGGATGCTGGCGCATGACGATATCCACGGCTGGCTTAAACGCTACTCCGGCACGTTTGAAGTCTGGTGCGGCGAGCAGGATGCCATCACCCAGCCGGAACTGGTTCAGGGTCTGGCGCTGCGCTACGGCATGCCGTTTATCGCCATTCCGCAGGCCGGGCACGCCAGCTATCTCGATAACGACGCGTTTTTCAACCAACAGCTTTTACGCATTAACGAAGAGGTGCGCGATGAATGCACAAATTGACGGGCGCGTAGCGGTCGTTACCGGCGGTTCTTCCGGCATTGGCTTTGAAACGCTGCGCCTGCTGCTGGGTGAAGGGGCGAAAGTCGCCTTCTGCGGCCGTGACCCGGATCGGCTCGCCAGCGCCCATGCGACGCTGCAAAACGAATTTCCCCACGGGGAGATTTTCGCTTACCGCTGCGACGTGCTGAACGCCGACGAATTTCAGGCCTTCGCGGATGCGGTGCAGGCGCGTTTTGGCGCGGCGGATATGCTGATCAACAACGCCGGGCAGGGCTACGTGGCGCACTTCCATGACACCCCGCGCGAGGCGTGGCTGCACGAAGCCGAACTCAAACTGTTCGGGGTGATTAACCCGGTGCAGGCGTTTCAGCCTCTGCTGGAGCAGTCCGACATTGCCTCTGTTACCTGCGTGAACTCCCTGCTGGCGCTACAGCCGGAGGAGCACATGATCGCCACCTCTGCCGCTCGTGCCGCGCTGCTGAACATGACGCTGACGCTGTCGAAAGAGCTGGTGGGCAAAGGTATTCGCGTCAATTCCATTCTGCTCGGCATGGTGGAATCCGGCCAGTGGCAGCGCCGCTTTGAAAACCGGGCGGACAAAAGCCAGAGCTGGCCGGAGTGGACGGCGGATATCGCGCGCAAGCGCGGCATTCCGATGGCGCGCCTCGGCAAGCCGCAGGAGCCCGCGCAGGCGCTGCTGTTCCTCGCTTCGCCGCTGGCCTCGTTTACCACCGGCGCGGCGCTGGACGTTTCCGGCGGCTTCTGCCGCCATCTGTAAGGACACATCATGAAAAAGGTAATGTTGATTGGTTTTGGCGCCATGGCGCAGGCGGTGATTGAGCGCCTGCCCGCCGGCGTGGCTATCGGCTGGATCGTGGCGCGCGCGTCTCACCATGCCGCCATTCACGACCAGTTTGGCGATGCGGTTGAGGCGCTGACGTCGCCGATGGCGTGCGCACAAACGCCGGATCTGGTGCTGGAATGCGCCAGCCAGCAGGCGGTGGCCCAGTACGGGGAAGAGATCCTGCGTCGCGGCTGGCATCTGGCCGTCATTTCCACCGGCGCGCTGGCGGACAGCGCGCTGGAGCAGCGTCTGCTCGCTGCGGGCGGAAAACTCACCCTGCTTTCCGGTGCGGTGGCCGGTATTGACGGGCTGGCGGCGGCGAAAGAGGGCGGCCTTGAGCGCGTTACCTATCAGTCGCGCAAAAGCCCGGCCAGCTGGCGCGGCAGCTATGCTGAGCAGCTTATCGATCTGAATGCGGTGACAGAGGAAAAGGTCTTTTTTGAAGGCAGCGCCCGCGAGGCGGCGCGGCTGTTCCCGGCGAACGCCAACGTGGCGGCGACCGTGGCGCTCGGCGGCGTCGGGATGGACGATACCCGCGTGCAGCTGATGGTTGACCCGGCAACGAAACGTAACATCCACACGCTCCATGTGGAAGGATTGTTCGGCGAGTTTCATCTGGAGCTGAGCGGACTGCCGCTGGCTTCTAATCCTAAAACCTCCACCCTGGCGGCACTGAGCGCGGTGCGCGCCTGCCGCGAGCTGGCCCTGAGCTGAGGAGAGACGATGGACGATCTGAAGATTTTTATCGGCGGCCAGTGGCGACACGGCGGCGGCAATCCGATGCAGAGCCACTTCCCGGCAGACGGGTCGATCAACGCGACGCTGAACGCCGCCAGTCTGGATGACCTGGAGGAGGCGGTAGACGCCGGAGAGCGCGCCTGGCGCGATCCCGCCTGGCGTAACAGCCTGCCGCATATGCGCGCGAAGATCCTGCATAAGGTTGCCGATCTCATTGAATCCCGCGTCGACGCGTTGGCGCAGATGCAGAGCCGTGATAACGGCAAGCCGCTGGCGGAAGCGCGCGGGCTGGTGATGAGCGCGGCGGGAACGGCGCGCTACTTTGCCGCCGCCTGCGAGCTGCTGGAAGGGGAACTGCCCACGCCGCGCCAGCCGGATCTGCTGACGCTGAGCCGCTATGAGCCGCTCGGCGTGGTAGCGGCCATCACGCCGTGGAACTCGCCGATTGCCAGCGAAATGCAGAAGGTCGCACCGGCGATTGCCGCCGGAAACGCGGTGATCCTCAAGCCGGCCGAAGCCACGCCGCTGATGGCGCTGGAGCTGGCGCGGATTTTTGAACAGGCCGGGCTGCCTGCCGGGCTGCTGAGCGTCCTGCCGGGCAAAGGCTCGGTGATTGGCGATGCGCTGGCGCGCCATCCTCGCGTGCGCAAAATCTCCTTTACCGGTGGAACCACCACGGGCCGCCATCTGGCGCACGTGGCGGCGGAAAAACTGATCCCGGCCTCGCTGGAGCTGGGCGGCAAATCGCCGACCATCGTGCTGGAGGATGCTGATATCGAACAGGCCGCGCGCGGGATCTGCTATGGCATTTTCAGCTCGGCGGGGCAGGCGTGTATCGCCGGGTCGCGGCTGTTTATCCACGAGAGCATTTACGCCCCGCTGATGGCGAGGCTGCTGGAATTAACTCGCGGGCTGCGCGTCGGACACCCGTTTACCGACGGCGTGCATGTCGGACCGCTGATCGGCGAAAAACATCGCCAGAGCGTGATCGAGTACGTCGAACTGGCGAAGCGTGAAGGGGGCCGCGTGCTGTGCGGCGGCGAGATCCCCGCCGATCCCGCTCTGGCAAACGGCAGCTTTTTCCAGCCCACGATTATTGAAGGGTTGAGCAACAGCGCCCGCGCCTGTCAGGAAGAGATCTTCGGCCCGGTGCTGGTGGCGATGTCGTTTGCCGATGAAGCCACGCTTATCCGCGAGGCGAACGACTCGGTTTACGGCCTGGCGGCGGGGATCTGGACGCGCGATACCGGGCACGCCCTGCGTCTCAGCGAGCAGCTGGAGGCAGGCACGGTGTGGATCAACACCTACAAAGTCTTTGCGATTTCGACCCCGTTCGGGGGCTTTAAAGAGAGCGGTCTGGGCCGCGAGAAGGGTATACAGGGGCTGAAAGCCTGGATGCAACAAAAGAGCATTTATCTGGCGACGGGTAACAGCGTCAACCACTGGTGCGACTGAGAAAGGGTGAGCAATGAGCGAAATGATAACCGTCGGCGACGCCATCGCCAGAACGCTGGAGCAGTATCAGGTTGAGGCCATCTACGGCGTCATCTCCATTCACAACCTGCCGATCGCGGATGCGGTTGGGCAGCGGGGCAATATCCGCTTTGTGCCCGCCCGCGGTGAAGCCGGTTCCGTCACCATGGCCGATGCCCACGGGCGCTTTTCCGGCCTCGGCGTGGCGCTGACCAGCACCGGCGCGGGGGCGGGTAATGCGGTAGGCGCGCTGGTGGAAGCCATGAATGCCTGCACGCCGCTGCTGCATTTAACCGGGCAGGTTGAGAAAGCCTGGCTGGACGCCGACACCGGGTTTATCCATGAAACCCGTGACCAGCTGACCTTCCTGAAGGCCAGCTCAAAACGGGCGTACCGCATCAGCAATGCGAATCAGGCGATAGCGATTCTGCATAAAGCTATCCAGGACGCGCAGACCCCGCCGTGCGGACCGGTCTCGGTGGAAATCCCGATTGATATTCAGGGCGCCAAAATTCCGCTGTCGCTGGTGACTAAACCGGTTAAACCGGCATCGGTTCCAGCCGTGGATACCGGAATGGTTGACGCGCTGTGGGCGCAGCTCCAACAGGCGAAACAGCCGCTGCTGTGGCTGGGGGGCGGGGCGCTGGGCAGCGCTGAGGCGGTTAAAACGCTGGCGGATGCGGGCATCACCGTGATTTCCAGCACCCATGCGCGCGGCGTGCTGCCGGACAGCCACCGCGCCAGCCTGCGGGCGTTTCACAACTCGCCGTCGGTGGAGGCGCTGATCGCGCAGTGCGATTTTACGCTGGTGGCCGGTTCTCGCCTGCGCAGCAACGAAACCCGTTCCTGGACGCTTGAGCTGCCTTCCCCGCGGGTGCAGATCGATATCGACCCGGCGGCAGCAAGCCGTAACTACCTGATGGATAGCACGTTGATAGCCGATTGTTCAGCGGTGCTTGGCGCGCTTGCAGACAAAATTCAGGGCCGCGAGTGGGGCAACGCACAGTGGGATACGCAGGTGCAGCAGGCGGTTGAGCAAGCCGAACAGGGGCTGCGCGAGCAGTGCGGCGCCTACGCGAAGCTCAACGATGCCATCGAGAAAGCGCTGCCGAAAGATGGCCTGCTGGTGCGCGATATCACCGTGTCCGGCAGCCTGTGGGGTAGCCGCCTGTTCAGGGCTAACGGTCCGATGATGAACATTCACTCCCTCGCCGGGGCGATTGGTATGGGGCTGCCGATGGCCATCGGCACCGCGATTGCCAACCCGCAGCGCAAGGTGGTGGGGCTGGTGGGCGACGGCGGCGTGAGTCTGAATTTAGGCGAGCTGGCGACGCTGGCGCAGGAGAAAGCTAACGTGACGCTGCTGGTCATGAACGACGGGGGCTACGGCGTAATGCGTGGTATTCAGGATAAATATTTTGGCGGGCGTCAGTACTATAACGAACTGCATACGCCGGACTTTACCCTGCTGGCGCAGGCGATTGGCCTTCAGGCGTGGAGCGTTGAGCGGGCAGAGGATTTTGATGCGGTGATGACGGAGGCGCTGGCGATGCCGGGGCCGTCGGTAGTGGAAGTGCGGATGGGGCAGATTGGCGCCCTTAAGTTTGCGGGGCCGCCGCAGAAGACGCTTTACTAGCAGTGCAGTGCGGTCTGAAGCCCTCACCCCAGCCCTCTCCCAAAGGGAGAGGGTGACAGCGTTCCCTCTCCCTTTGGGAGAGGGTTAGGGTGAGGGGGTAAATCAGAACACGTTAAACGGGTATTCCACGTAAGCGCGGATCTCGTCCCCGCCCACGTTGTACTCGCTGGCGTTGCTGGAGACGCGCAGTACGGAGTAGCGCAGCTTCAGCTTCAGATCTTTCGCCGGGCCATCCTGCACCTGGTACTGGATCTGGTTAAACCACTCGTGCTCTTTGCCATTGCTGGTTTCAGAGGTTTTGATGTTATCGCCGCGCACGTAGGCGGTGGTCCAGCTCAGGCCCGGTAAACCAAGGCCGCCAAAGTCCAGACCGTAGGATGCCTGCCAGGAACGTTCATCTTCGCCGTTGAAATCAGACCAGTAGGAGTTCGCCAGCCAGATGGTGTTACCGCCGTCACCCACGCCGCCTTTGTCGCGATAGCCGCCGTAGTTGTAGCCGGTACTGCCGCTGCTCTGCTGGTACGCCACTTTGAACGTGTGAATGTCCCAGATATAGCTCGCTGCCAGGCTCCAGATGGTGTTGCTGCGGCCCGTGTCGAGGCTGTCCGCGTAATGCTGGTCGAGACGGGAGTTATAGCCGTTGAAGTCGAGCACCAGCTGCTGCCCGGTACTGAACGGCTGTTTGAAGTTCATGCCCAGGTACTGCTTGTTCATCACCTCTTCGTTATGAGAGGCGTACAGCGCGCCGCTGAACTGGTCGTTAAACTGATAGCTCGCACCGCCGAAGGAGAGGCTCTTCAGTCCGCTGTCGTGGCGGTCATCGCTTTTACGCTGCTCGTCTGTGAAGTAACCGGCGTTGACTTCCAGACCGTCGATCTCTTTCGAGGTCAGCAGGGTGCCGGTGTAGCTTTCAAACAGCAGGCGGGAGCTGTCGGATGTAATGATTGGCAGTTCAGGACGCTGGTTCCCGTAGCTCAGCACGGTATTGGAGATGCGCATTTTGGCCGTCGCGCCAAACTTTGCCAGATCGGATTTTGCCCGGCCGTCGTCTTCCTGCTTAAAGAAGTCGATGCCGCCCGCGCCGCTCTTGCCGCGGCCACCGTCCAGACGCACGCCATACTGCGCGATACCGTCCACGCCGAAGCCCACCAGCCCTTCGGTATAGCCGGATGCAAACGTGGCGATGATCCCCTGACCCCATTCGGCTTTGTCCTGCTGGCCCTGATGGTAGTCGCGGCTGATATACGCATTGCGTAAAAACAGATCCAGATGGCTGTCGTCAATAAAACCCTTGCTGTCGGATTGCTGGCTTGCGGCGGCAGGTAATGCGGCAAATAAACTTAAAGCAATTAATGATAATTCTTTTTTCACGGAGGGAACGTCTCTGTCTGGATATATTAATTTGAATAACTGCGGAAGAGATAATTACCGGAAAAAGTTACCTTTGCAATAATTATGTGACCAGACATTTCAGTGTGACAGGGCAGATTTGGCGGGGCTTTCAGGGGTGTTATCGATACGTGCTTTTAAGTTAACAATTCATGCGAAATAAAAAGGAGGCAAAACTGCCTCCTTCTGAAATTATTTAATTCCGTCTGCCGCCATACGGTCGCGAATATGCTGCGCACGCTCTTCCGAAGCCGGGTGATCGTCAAACATGGAGCTTTGACGGCCCTCCTCCAGTTTCGCCAGTTTTTCGAAGCTGGTAGCTAAACCCGATGGATTGATGCCGCGTTTGCGCAACAGATCGTAAGAGTAGTCATCCGCTTCCGACTCCTGACGCTGGGAGAACTGCGAGTTCACCAGTTTTTCGCCCACGTCGCCCAGCTGCGACTGGGACAGGCTGCCGACGATGCCGCCCGCAGAGGCCGCCGCTGCGCGCACGGCATTGGTGCCCAGCGCAACCTGCATCCCTTTCTTCACGTGACCCAGTGCAACGTGACCCATTTCATGGCCGATCACCGCTTCCACTTCGTTGTCGGTCATCATGTCCATCAGGCCGCTGTAAACGCGGATACAGCCGTTCGCCATCGCAAAGGCGTTGACGTCTTTCGCCATATACACCTTGTAGTTCACCGGCTGACCGTTAATGTTGTCGCCCAGAGCGGAAGCAATCTTGTTCAGACGCTGCGTGTAGGTGCTGTTTGCCGGGGCAAGCGTAGCTTTTCCATCCATATCCTTACAGGCCTCGTCGCTCAACGCTTTCACCTGCGCATCGCTCAATGAGTAGGCCTGAAAAGCTTCTGCGCCTGAGGTCATCAGGCCGTTAGAATCCATATTCTGACAGCCGCTTAGCAGGAGCGTTGTTCCCACAGCCAGCCCGATTGCACGCATTTTCATGATGTTGCTTCCGTACTCGTTAATCTGAATTAATTCCGAAAAATGCACCGTCAACGAAGCCGGTGTCGGGCTCAGTATAAGGAAAAGCGCAGCGGACGGGCGAGTAGATTGCGCAACATGCGAGCATGATCCAGAGATTTCTGAAGCGGCAAAAGGATGTTCCATGTACATGACGCGCGGCTTGCGGTAAATTGTTGGCAAATTTTCCGGCGTAGCCCAAAACGCGCTGTCGTCAAGTCGTTAAGGGCGTGCCCTTCATCATCCGATCTGGAGTCAAAATGTCCTCACGTAAAGAGCTTGCCAATGCTATTCGTGCGCTGAGCATGGACGCAGTACAGAAAGCCAAATCCGGTCACCCGGGTGCCCCTATGGGTATGGCTGACATTGCCGAAGTCCTGTGGCGTGATTTCCTGAAACACAACCCGCAGAATCCGTCCTGGGCTGACCGTGACCGCTTCGTGCTGTCCAACGGCCACGGCTCCATGCTGATCTACAGCCTGCTGCACCTCACCGGTTACGATCTGCCGATGGAAGAACTGAAAAACTTCCGTCAGCTGCACTCTAAAACTCCGGGTCACCCGGAAGTGGGTTACACCGCTGGTGTGGAAACCACCACCGGTCCGCTGGGTCAGGGTATTGCCAACGCAGTCGGTATGGCGATTGCAGAAAAAACGCTGGCGGCGCAGTTTAACCGTCCGGGCCACGACATTGTCGACCACTACACCTACGCCTTCATGGGCGACGGCTGCATGATGGAAGGCATCTCCCACGAAGTTTGCTCTCTGGCGGGTACGCTGAAGCTGGGTAAACTGATTGCATTCTACGATGACAACGGTATTTCTATCGATGGTCACGTTGAAGGCTGGTTCACCGACGACACCGCAATGCGTTTCGAAGCTTACGGCTGGCACGTTATTCGCGACATCGACGGTCATGACGCGGCATCTATCAAACGCGCAGTAGAAGAAGCGCGCGCAGTGACTGACAAACCTTCCCTGCTGATGTGCAAAACCATCATCGGTTTCGGTTCCCCGAACAAAGCCGGTACCCACGACTCCCACGGTGCGCCGCTGGGCGACGCTGAAATTGCCCTGACCCGCGAACAACTGGGCTGGAAATATGCGCCGTTCGAAATCCCGTCTGAAATCTATGCTCAGTGGGATGCGAAAGAAGCAGGCCAGGCGAAAGAATCCGCATGGAACGAGAAATTCGCTGCTTACGCGAAAGCTTATCCGCAGGAAGCCGCTGAATTTACCCGCCGTATGAAAGGCGAAATGCCGTCTGACTTCGACGCTAAAGCGAAAGAGTTCATCGCTAAACTGCAGGCTAATCCGGCGAAAATCGCCAGCCGTAAAGCGTCTCAGAATGCTATCGAAGCGTTCGGTCCGCTGTTGCCGGAATTCCTCGGCGGTTCTGCTGACCTGGCGCCGTCTAACCTGACCCTGTGGTCTGGTTCTAAAGCAATCAACGAAGATGCTGCGGGTAACTACATCCACTACGGTGTTCGCGAGTTCGGTATGACCGCGATTGCTAACGGTATCTCCCTGCACGGTGGCTTCCTGCCGTACACCTCCACCTTCCTGATGTTCGTGGAATACGCACGTAACGCCGTACGTATGGCTGCGCTGATGAAACAGCGTCAGGTGATGGTTTACACCCACGACTCCATCGGTCTGGGCGAAGACGGCCCGACTCACCAGCCGGTTGAGCAGGTCGCTTCTCTGCGCGTAACCCCGAACATGTCTACATGGCGTCCGTGTGACCAGGTTGAATCCGCGGTCGCGTGGAAATACGGTGTTGAGCGTCAGGACGGCCCGACCGCACTGATCCTCTCCCGTCAGAACCTGGCGCAGCAGGAACGAACTGAAGAGCAACTGGCAAACATCGCGCGCGGTGGTTATGTGCTGAAAGACTGCGCCGGTCAGCCGGAACTGATTTTCATCGCTACCGGTTCAGAAGTTGAACTGGCTGTTGCTGCCTACGAAAAACTGACTGCCGAAGGCGTGAAAGCGCGCGTGGTGTCCATGCCGTCTACCGACGCATTTGACAAGCAGGATGCTGCTTACCGTGAATCCGTACTGCCGAAAGCGGTTACTGCACGCGTTGCTGTAGAAGCGGGTATTGCTGACTACTGGTACAAGTATGTTGGCCTGAACGGTGCTATCGTCGGTATGACCACCTTCGGTGAATCTGCTCCGGCAGAGCTGCTGTTTGAAGAGTTCGGCTTCACTGTTGATAACGTTGTTGCGAAAGCAAAAGAACTGCTGTAATTGCCGTTTTGCCCGGTGGCGCTAACGCTTACCGGGCCTACAAATGGCATAAAATGTAGGCCGGGTAAGCGTTAGCGCCACCCGGCTTTTTTGTATGCACGATTCCTCAGACATGTAACTGCTCTGTAAATTATTCCACCGAAAATGTGATGCAAGTCATATAGCTCGCTTCTTCGTCTGGACAAACATTCCTTTTATTCCACGTTTCGCTTATCCTAGCTGAAGCGTTTCAGTCGATTAAATGTTCGACAATTAACCAATCAGTCGCAGTTTGCGACAGGTAAGGTTTCCCCGGACGATTTGCTGGATTACTCTGTCTGGCAAATTTGCTCAGGGAAAACCTTGCAGGAGATCTATGACCGTACGCGTAGCGATAAATGGCTTCGGTCGCATCGGGCGTAATGTGGTTCGTGCTTTGTATGAATCCGGACGCCGGGCGGAAATTACCGTGGTGGCAATCAACGAACTGGCGGATGCTGCGGGCATGGCGCATTTGTTGAAATATGACACCAGCCATGGCCGTTTTGCATGGGAAGTACGACAGGAACGCGATCAACTTTTTGTTGGTGATGACGCCATCCGCGTATTGCATGAACGTTCACTGCAATCGCTCCCCTGGCGTGAACTTGGCGTTGATGTAGTCCTCGACTGCACCGGCGTATATGGCTCCCGCGAGCATGGCGAAGCGCATATTGCCGCCGGGGCCAAAAAAGTGCTCTTTTCACATCCTGGCAGTAACGATCTCGACGCGACCGTTGTTTACGGCGTCAATCAGGATCAACTTCGTGCGGAACACCGCATCGTTTCTAACGCTTCCTGTACCACGAATTGCATAATTCCCGTCATCAAATTGTTAGATGATGCGTACGGTATTGAGTCCGGCACTGTGACCACAACTCACTCCGCCATGCACGATCAACAGGTTATTGATGCATACCATCCTGACCTGCGTCGCACCCGGGCAGCCAGCCAGTCGATCATTCCGGTCGATACTAAACTGGCCGCCGGTATCACACGATTTTTTCCGCAATTTAACGATCGCTTTGAAGCGATTGCGGTACGTGTGCCAACCATAAATGTGACGGCAATCGATTTAAGCGTGACGGTGAAGAAACCTGTAAAAGCCAATGAAGTCAACCTGTTGCTGCAAAAAGCAGCACAAGGTGCATTTCATGGTATAGTTGACTATACGGAATTGCCGTTGGTCTCTGTAGATTTTAACCACGATCCGCACAGTGCCATTGTCGATGGCACCCAAACCCGGGTCAGTGGCGCACACTTGATCAAAACGTTGGTCTGGTGCGATAACGAATGGGGCTTTGCTAACCGAATGCTCGACACGACGTTAGCTATGGCTACTGTTGCTTTCAGGTAAGACGCAAGCAGCGTCTGCAAAACTTTTAGAATCAACGAGAGGATTCACCATGTCTGTAATTAAGATGACCGATCTGGATCTTGCTGGGAAACGTGTATTTATCCGTGCGGATCTGAACGTACCAGTAAAAGACGGGAAAGTAACCAGCGACGCGCGTATCCGTGCTTCTCTGCCGACCATCGAACTGGCCCTGAAACAAGGCGCAAAAGTGATGGTAACTTCCCACCTGGGTCGTCCTACCGAAGGCGAGTACAACGAAGAATTCTCTCTGCTGCCGGTTGTTAACTACCTGAAAGACAAACTGTCTAACCCGGTTCGTCTGGTTAAAGATTACCTCGACGGCGTTGACGTTGCTGAAGGTGAACTGGTTGTTCTGGAAAACGTTCGCTTCAACAAAGGCGAGAAGAAAGACGACGAAACCCTGTCCAAAAAATACGCTGCACTGTGTGACGTGTTCGTAATGGACGCATTCGGTACTGCTCACCGCGCGCAGGCTTCTACTCACGGTATCGGTAAATTCGCTGACGTTGCGTGCGCAGGCCCGCTGCTGGCAGCTGAACTGGACGCGCTGGGTAAAGCACTGAAAGAACCTGCTCGCCCGATGGTGGCTATCGTTGGTGGTTCTAAAGTATCTACCAAACTGACCGTTCTGGACTCCCTGTCTAAAATCGCTGACCAGCTGATTGTTGGTGGTGGTATCGCTAACACCTTTATCGCGGCACAAGGCCACGATGTGGGTAAATCCCTGTACGAAGCTGACCTGGTTGACGAAGCTAAACGTCTGCTGACCACCTGCAACATCCCGGTTCCGTCTGATGTTCGCGTAGCAACCGAGTTCTCTGAAACTGCACCGGCTACCCTGAAATCTGTTAACGATGTGAAAGCTGACGAGCAGATCCTGGATATCGGTGATGCTTCCGCTCAGGAACTGGCTGAAATCCTGAAGAATGCGAAAACCATTCTGTGGAACGGTCCGGTTGGCGTGTTCGAATTCCCGAACTTCCGCAAAGGTACTGAAATCGTGGCTAACGCTATCGCAGACAGCGAAGCGTTCTCCATCGCTGGCGGCGGCGACACTCTGGCAGCAATCGACCTGTTCGGCATTGCTGACAAAATCTCCTACATCTCCACTGGCGGCGGCGCATTCCTCGAATTCGTGGAAGGTAAAGTACTGCCTGCAGTAGCGATGCTCGAAGAGCGCGCTAAGAAGTAAAAAATCACAGGGCAGGGAAACCTGCCCTTGTTTCAGCGCGCTTTTAGAGCACGCAATTTTTCATACTCTAAATAATTCGAGTTGCAGGAAGGCGACAAGAGAGTGAATCCCCAGGAGCTTACATAAGTAAGTGACTGGGGTGAGCGAACGCAGACGCAGCACATGCAACTTGAAGTATGACGAGTATAAGGCCCGACGATACAGGACAAGAGACATGTCTAAGATTTTTGATTTCGTAAAACCTGGCGTAATCACTGGTGATGACGTACAGAAAGTTTTCCAGGTAGCAAAAGAAAACAACTTCGCACTGCCAGCAGTAAACTGCGTCGGTACTGACTCCATCAACGCCGTACTGGAAACCGCTGCTAAAGTTAAAGCGCCGGTTATCGTTCAGTTCTCCAACGGTGGTGCTTCCTTTATCGCTGGTAAAGGCGTGAAATCTGACGTTCCGCAGGGTGCTGCTATCCTGGGCGCGATCTCTGGTGCGCATCACGTTCACCAGATGGCTGAACATTATGGTGTTCCGGTTATCCTGCACACTGACCACTGCGCGAAGAAACTGCTGCCGTGGATCGACGGTCTGTTGGACGCGGGTGAAAAACACTTCGCAGCTACCGGTAAGCCGCTGTTCTCTTCTCACATGATCGACCTGTCTGAAGAATCTCTGCAAGAGAACATCGAAATCTGCTCTAAATACCTGGAGCGCATGTCCAAAATCGGCATGACTCTGGAAATCGAACTGGGTTGCACCGGTGGTGAAGAAGACGGCGTGGACAACAGCCACATGGACGCTTCTGCACTGTACACCCAGCCGGAAGACGTTGATTACGCATACACCGAACTGAGCAAAATCAGCCCGCGTTTCACCATCGCAGCGTCCTTCGGTAACGTACACGGTGTTTACAAGCCGGGTAACGTGGTTCTGACTCCGACCATCCTGCGTGATTCTCAGGAATATGTTTCCAAGAAACACAACCTGCCGCACAACAGCCTGAACTTCGTATTCCACGGTGGTTCCGGTTCTACTGCTCAGGAAATCAAAGACTCCGTAAGCTACGGCGTAGTAAAAATGAACATCGATACCGATACCCAATGGGCAACCTGGGAAGGCGTTCTGAACTACTACAAAGCGAACGAAGCTTATCTGCAGGGTCAGCTGGGTAACCCGAAAGGCGAAGATCAGCCGAACAAGAAATACTACGATCCGCGCGTATGGCTGCGTGCCGGTCAGACTTCGATGATCGCTCGTCTGGAGAAAGCATTCCAGGAACTGAACGCGATCGACGTTCTGTAATTTGAGCTGTTCATAGCGTCAAGAAGGTCCGCATATGCGGGCCTTTTTTTATGCCTTTTCAATAGCCTGATGCCTCTGTTTTTGTGATCTGTTTGGCAATATCATGGCTTTTTGTTTACCCTTTACTGACCTGCCTGTCTCCGTGTGGGATAGATTTTGTGGTTTTTATGAGCATAAGGAAAGATAAATGGAAGATCTCGGTGTTGTAGATAGCATCAATAACGCTGGCTCCTGGCTGGTGCGCAACCAGGCGCTCCTGATTAGTTACGCTGTGAATATTGCGGCGGCAATTGCCATCATTGTCGTGGGGATGATTATTGCCCGCACGGTTTCCCGGGGCGTTAATCGCGTAATGCTATCCCGTCATATCGATGCAACCGTTGCTGATTTCCTTTCTGCGCTGGTGCGTTACGGGATTATTGCGTTTACCCTCATTGCGGCAATGGGGCGGGTCGGTGTACAAACCGCTTCGGTCATTGCTGTACTTGGTGCCGCTGGTCTGGCCGTAGGTCTCGCTCTTCAGGGCTCGCTGGCTAACCTTGCAGCTGGCGTACTGTTAGTGACGTTCCGTCCTTTCCGTGCCGGAGAGTATGTTGATCTCGGTGGCACTGCGGGCACCGTGCTGAACGTGCAGATTTTTTCTACCACGTTGCGTTCGGCAGACGGCAAAATCGTCATTGTGCCAAACAAGAAAGTGATTGATGGCAACATTACTAACTTCTCTCGTGAGCCGGTTCGCCGTAATGAACTCATTATCGGGGTTGGCTATGATTCAGATACTGAGCTGGTGAAAAAGCTGATTACCGATATCATCGAATCAGATGACCGCATTCTTAAAGATCGCGAAATGACCGTTCGCCTGAACGAGCTGGGCGCGTCATCCATTAATTTTGTGGTGCGCATCTGGAGTAAAAGCGGCGATCTGCAAAACGTTTACTGGGACGTGCTGGAGCGCATCAAGCGTGATTTCGATGCCAACGGTATCAGCTTCCCTTATCCGCAGATGGACGTAAATCTCAAACGCGAGAAAGCAGCCGAATAATTTGCTTTAACGTAGGCCCGGTAAGCGTCAGCGACACCGGGCTTTTCTTATATTAGCCCGGCTAATCCCCAATTAATATTATCAATTTCCTCTAATGTCGTTCCCGCAGTATAGTCTGCCTCCAGGACAACTCTGCGAGAATTACGTCATGTTATCTTATTATTTTCAGGGGCTTGCGTTAGGCGCGGCCATGATCCTTCCCCTTGGTCCACAAAATGCGTTTGTGATGAACCAGGGCATTCGCCGCCAGTATCATCTGATGATTGCCCTGCTGTGCGCGGTGAGCGATTTGCTACTGATTTGCGCCGGGATTTTTGGCGGCAGCGCCTTGCTGATGCAGTCGCCGTGGCTGCTGGCGCTGGTTACCTGGGGCGGCGTAGCGTTTCTGCTGTGGTACGGGTTTGGCGCCCTGAAAACGGCCATGAGCAGCAATCTTGAGCTGGCGAGCGCCGAAGTGATGAAGCAGGGGCGCTGGAAGATTATCGTCACCATGCTCGCCGTGACGTGGCTTAACCCGCACGTTTATCTTGATACGTTCGTGGTGCTCGGCAGCCTGGGTGGACAGCTGGACGTTGAGCCCAAGCGCTGGTTTGCGCTCGGTACGGTCAGCGCCTCCTTCCTCTGGTTCTTTGGTCTTGCGATCCTGGCGGCATGGCTGGCGCCACGTCTGCGCACCGCTAAAGCGCAGCGCATTATCAATACCCTGGTTGGGCTGGTGATGTGGTTTATTGCCTTCCAGCTGGCGAAAGAGGGCATTCATCACGTACAGGGATTGTTCAACTAAGCGTTGTCTTATGGACATCTGAACAAGACCCGCTAAGCTTGCTGGCATGAGCCCTGTTGGTGGGGCACTCTTCGCAACATGGAGGAATGACAGTGAAGTTTAAGGTGATGGCCCTGGCGGCATTAGTAAGTTTAGGTGCGGTGTCGGTGCAGGCGAATGAACTGCCAAACGGCCCGCACATTGTCACTTCAGGCACGGCAAGCGTGGATGCGGTACCGGATGTTGCAACCCTGGCAATTGAAGTGAACGTGGCGGCGAAAGATGCTGCTTCCGCCAAGAAACAGGCAGACGATCGTGTTGCGCAATACCTCTCTTTCCTGGAACAGAACGGTGTCGCGAAAAAAGACATCAGCTCTGCGAACCTGCGTACCCAACCGGATTACGACTACCAGAACGGCAAAAGCATCCTGAAAGGCTATCGCGCCGTGCGTACTGTGGAAGTGACTGTACGCCAGCTTGATAAGCTCAACGGATTGCTGGATGGTGCGCTGAAGGCTGGGCTGAACGAAATTCGTTCCGTCTCGCTGGGCGTTGCGCAACCGGAGAAATATAAAGACGAAGCGCGTAAAGCGGCGATTGATGATGCCATTCATCAGGCGCAGCAGCTGGCATCCGGCTTCAAGACCAAGCTCGGTCCGGTTTACAGCGTGCGCTACCACGTTTCAAACTACCAGCCAAGCCCGATGGTTCGGATGATGAAGGCGGACGCCGCGCCGGTTTCTGCTCAGGAAACCTATGAGCAGCCAACCATTCAGTTCGACGATCAGGTTGATGTGGTGTTCCAGCTGGAGCCGACTGAAAAGCCAGCTCAGTAACCCGTAGGCCGGGTAAGGCGAAGCCGCCACCCGGCTAGTTTTTCAATCCTGTCTTAACACCTTATGCCCAAACGCCAGCAGCGCGTCAGTGACGTTGCGCATCATGCGGCTTTCCGGCGCAAAACGGTGCCAGTACAGCATCCGGCGCTGATACAGCCCCGGGGTTAAATCAATCAGCTCACCGCTTTTCAACTCTTTCTCAATCTGCAAATGCGGGATCATGCAGCAGGTGGTTCCCTGACGCGCGAGCTGTACGAAGGCTTCGGACGAGTTAACGATATGACACGGCACGCTGCCCGGCGGCAGATCGAAGTTTTGTTGCAGGAAGGCCTGATGCATATCGTCCAGATGGTCGAAAGCGACGGCAGGCGCTTTCAGCAGCGCGGCGCGGGTCACACCGTTCGGGAAGTAGCGCTCGGCAAAGGCTTTTGAACCGACAAACAGGTAATCCAGCGCGCCCAGCTGATCCACCAGACAGCTTGGCAGCGCCTGAGGCTGAATACTGACCGCACCAACCACTTCGCCGCGACGCAGGCGCTCCTGGGTGCGGGTTTCGTCTTCAACCTGGAGATTCAGGCGGATAGGGGAGTCGGCCAGCACCGGCGCAAGGGCCGGCAGCAGCCAGGTCGCCAGACTGTCGGCGTTCACCGCCAGCGACAGCAGCAGCGGCGTGGAGCCGGTCTGTTCATCGCCCAGCCATTCATCTTCCAGCAGTTCAACCTGCCGCAGCAGGGCGAGGAGCTTTTGTCCTTGCTCCGTCGGACGCGGCGGTACGGTACGCACCAGCAGCGGCTGCCCGAACATGTTTTCAAGCTGTTTGATACGCTGTGATACGGCGGACTGGGTGATGCACAGCTTTTGCGCCGCGCGCTCAAAACCGCGTTCACGAATAACTGCATCAAGTGCCTGTAGTGTTCTGTAGTCCGGACGTTTCATTGCTCTGGCTGACTCCTTAATTTTGCTTAATCTGCACTATGACACAATTTTCCCTTCGTGGCAGACGAAATCCATTCGACGTGTTCTATAATGCGCCCTGAGTTTTCATACCACAGGCGAAACGATCATGACGCAGGATGAATTGAAAAAAGCAGTAGGATGGGCGGCACTTCAGTATGTTCAGCCCGGCACCATTGTTGGTGTAGGTACAGGTTCCACCGCCGCACACTTTATTGACGCGCTCGGTACAATGAAAGGCCAGATTGAAGGGGCCGTTTCCAGTTCAGATGCTTCCACTGAAAAACTGAAAAGCCTCGGCATTCACGTTTTTGATCTCAACGAAGTCGACAGCCTTGGCATCTACGTTGATGGCGCAGATGAAATCAACGGCCACATGCAAATGATCAAAGGCGGCGGCGCGGCGCTGACCCGTGAAAAAATCATTGCTTCGGTTGCAGAAAAATTTATCTGTATTGCAGACGCTTCCAAGCAGGTTGATATTCTGGGTAAATTCCCGCTGCCAGTAGAAGTTATCCCGATGGCACGTAGTGCAGTGGCGCGTCAGCTGGTGAAACTGGGCGGTCGTCCGGAATACCGTCAGGGCGTGGTGACCGATAATGGCAACGTGATCCTCGACGTCCACGGCATGGAAATCCTTGACCCGATAGCGATGGAAAACGCCATAAATGCGATTCCTGGCGTGGTGACTGTTGGCTTGTTTGCTAACCGTGGCGCGGACGTTGCGCTGATTGGCACACCTGACGGTGTCAAAACCATTGTGAAATGATCTGACGGGGGAACCTCCCCCGTTAAAAAAATTCTCTTCATTAAATTTGGTGACATGTGTCACGCTTTTACCAGGCAATTGTCGATTGCTCTAAATAAATCCTCTAAACCAGCATATTCATCCAAGAATTACCTTTGCGTGATATTTCCTCAACATCGCGACGCAAACGTTCATATTGCCGCAATATTATTTTTTGATATGTTGAAAGGCGGATGCAAATCCGCACACAACATTTCAAAAGACAGGATTGGGTAAATGGCAAAGGTATCGCTGGAGAAAGACAAGATTAAGTTTCTGCTGGTAGAAGGCGTGCACCAAAAGGCGCTGGAAAGCCTTCGTGCAGCTGGTTACACCAACATCGAATTTCACAAAGGCGCGCTGGATGATGAACAATTAAAAGAATCCATCCGCGATGCCCACTTCATCGGCCTGCGATCCCGTACCCATCTGACTGAAGACGTGATCAACGCCGCAGAAAAACTGGTCGCTATTGGCTGTTTCTGTATCGGAACAAACCAGGTTGATCTGGATGCGGCGGCAAAGCGCGGGATCCCGGTATTTAACGCACCGTTCTCAAATACGCGCTCTGTTGCGGAGCTGGTGATTGGCGAACTGCTGCTGCTATTGCGCGGCGTGCCGGAAGCCAATGCTAAAGCGCACCGTGGCGTGTGGAACAAACTGGCGGCGGGTTCTTTTGAAGCGCGCGGCAAAAAGCTGGGTATCATCGGCTACGGTCATATTGGTACGCAATTGGGCATTCTGGCTGAATCGCTGGGAATGTATGTTTACTTTTATGATATTGAAAATAAACTGCCGCTGGGCAACGCCACTCAGGTACAGCATCTTTCTGACCTGCTGAATATGAGCGATGTGGTGAGTCTGCATGTACCAGAGAATCCGTCCACCAAAAATATGATGGGCGCGAAAGAAATTTCACTAATGAAGCCCGGCTCGCTGCTGATTAATGCTTCGCGCGGTACTGTGGTGGATATTCCGGCGCTGTGTGATGCGCTGGCGAGCAAACATCTGGCGGGGGCGGCAATCGACGTATTCCCGACGGAACCGGCGACCAATAGCGATCCATTTACCTCTCCGCTGTGTGAATTCGACAACGTCCTTCTGACGCCACACATTGGCGGTTCGACTCAGGAAGCGCAGGAGAATATCGGCCTGGAAGTTGCGGGTAAATTGATCAAGTATTCTGACAATGGCTCAACGCTCTCTGCGGTGAACTTCCCGGAAGTCTCGCTGCCACTGCACGGTGGGCGTCGTCTGATGCACATCCACGAAAACCGTCCGGGCGTGCTAACTGCGCTGAACAAAATCTTCGCCGAGCAGGGCGTCAACATCGCCGCGCAATATCTGCAAACTTCCGCCCAGATGGGTTATGTGGTTATTGATATTGAAGCCGACGAAGACGTTGCCGAAAAAGCGCTGCAGGCAATGAAAGCTATTCCGGGTACCATTCGCGCCCGTCTGCTGTACTGATGGTGCGGTCTGTGGCGTCGGGTGGCGGCTGCGCCTTACCCGACCTACAGTTGTCGTGCGGTTTGTGTGTCGGGTGGCGCTTACGCTTACCCGACCTGTAATGTTCGAGGATTTATGTAGGCCGGGTAAGGCATAGCCGCCACCCGGCTTTGTTCTACCAGGTCCAGGTTTTACTGGGCGTCACCACCGCCGGCAACGGCACATCCCATTTCTCTACGGGTAATGCCTCCACGCCCTGGCAATCATGCGCATACCCCACCGGCTGCAATCCGTACTGCTGCCAGTTTTGTAGCGTCCTGTCGTAGAACCCCCCGCCCATGCCTAATCGCTGGCCCTGCTCGTCAAACGCCACCAGCGGCGTAATCAGCACATCCAGCCCGGAAAGCGGGAGCACGTCGCGCACGTCCAGTTTGGGTTCGGTGATTTTCAGACGATTTACCACCAGCTCGCTGTGCGGATGGTAGTGCAGAAACAGCAGATTGCCCGGGCTAAAGGGATGCAGAACCGGCAGGTAAACTTTTTTCCCGGCGCGCCAGAGCTGGTCGATAAGCGGTTGGGTATCCAGCTCACCATCAAATGATAGAATACAGCGACCGTTTGTGCCATCACCACCGGGGGATAAGTCATCATCCGGGTCGCGGCTTGTTGACCCCATTTCCTGCTGTTGTTCCGGCGTTAACGCACGACGACGTTGCCGAATCATTTTGCGGATTTCTTGTCGGGATAATGTCAGTGGGAGTTCTGGTAGTTGCGTCATGGCTGGTGCGAAGATAAGAAAGGGAATCTCCGAGATGCCGCCGCAGGCTGTAACCCTTGAACCCTTGGTTCAAGGTGAATGTGTCGTCGCAGTTTTAAGGCTTCTCGGACGGACCGAGCATGCTCACCAACCGCGGAGCGCCACATTCTTGTGGTATGAAATATCGGCTCAGGGGACTGGCCCGCTTGCGAACATCTCAGAGAAATTTTGTCTTCACGGTTACTCTACCACAGTAAACCGAAAAGTGTCATTCAAAGTTTTGGTTAGTTTTTTCGGTGATGCGACCTTGTTCAAGTAACGCTTGTTCTATGGTCTGCTGCAGCATCCGAATACGCTGTTCCATACTTGCCGCGTAGTCACGAGTCTTTGCTTTTTCTTGCGCTAACTCATAGCTGATATTCAATGCGGCAATGAAGACCAACTGTTCAGTATTTGTGACTCTAGTGCGTTCTTTCAGATCTTGCAACCGTTGGTTCAGATCGTCCGCTGCCTGATTCAACGCATCCCTTTGGTCAGGCGGGCAGTTCACACGCAGTGAACGGCCAAAAATTTGGATATCGAC
The DNA here is from genome assembly GCA_042434945.1 of Enterobacter hormaechei. GTDB lineage: Bacteria > Pseudomonadota > Gammaproteobacteria > Enterobacterales > Enterobacteriaceae > Escherichia > Escherichia hormaechei_A. The sequence continues at coordinate 3,388,996 of CP170191.1, read as the reverse complement.
GGGTTGTGCAGACATGCCACCTTCCTGCTGATTGACTGCGCTGCCTTCGTCTTTAGACCCATGGTCTGCGAAGGGGCGACACTATAGCTACCCTGATGAGAAGAGACAAGCCCTTTTCTGGTCCACCAGGGCCCAAAGTGGTAGCATATCATGAATATTCCTCCCTTTGACGACGAATGCTTATGTCTATACAGAACGAAATGCCTGGTTACAACGAAATGAACCAGTATCTGAACCAACAAGGGACGGGTCTGACCCCAGCTGAGATGCATGGTTTAATCAGCGGGATGATATGTGGCGGTAACGATGACAGCTCATGGCTACCGCTACTTCACGACCTGACGAACGAAGGCATGGCTTTCGGTCATGAGCTGGCACAGGCACTGCGTAAAATGCACTCTGCCACCAGCGATGCCCTGCAGGATGACGGCTTCCTTTTTCAGCTTTATCTGCCTGATGGCGATGATGTCAGCGTTTTCGATCGGGCTGATGCATTGGCAGGTTGGGTCAATCACTTCCTGCTTGGTCTTGGCGTTACGCAACCGAAGCTGGATAAAGTGACCGGCGAAACCGGTGAAGCTATCGACGATCTGCGTAACATTGCGCAACTGGGTTACGACGAAGACGAAGATCAGGAAGAGCTTGAAATGTCGCTTGAAGAGATCATCGAATACGTTCGTGTTGCCGCGCTGTTATGCCACGACACCTTTACTCATCCGCAACCGACCGCGCCAGAAGTACAAAAACCGACTCTACACTAAAAACAAAAAACGTAAGGAGAGTGTTATGAGTGAGATATCCCGGCAAGAGTTTCAGCGTCGCCGTCAGGCCCTGGTGGAGCAAATGCAACCCGGCAGCGCCGCGCTGATTTTTGCTGCACCAGAAGTAACACGTAGCGCCGACAGCGAATACCCCTATCGTCAGAACAGTGACTTCTGGTACTTCACCGGCTTTAACGAACCGGAAGCGGTGCTGGTGCTGATTAAAAGCGATGACACTCATAACCACAGCGTTCTGTTTAACCGCGTTCGCGACCTGACGGCGGAGATCTGGTTTGGCCGTCGCTTAGGCCAGGATGCCGCGCCAGAGAAACTGGGCGTTGACCGCGCACTGGCATTCAGCGAAATCAATCAGCAACTTTATCAACTACTTAACGGCCTGGATGTGGTTTACCATGCCCAGGGCGAATATGCATATGCTGATGTAATCGTGAACAGTGCGCTGGAAAAACTGCGTAAAGGTTCGCGGCAAAATCTCACCGCACCGGCAACGATGATCGACTGGCGTCCTGTTGTTCATGAAATGCGCCTGTTCAAATCGCCAGAAGAGATTGCCGTACTCCGCCGCGCGGGAGAAATCACCGCCATGGCACATACACGGGCGATGGAAAAATGCCGTCCGGGAATGTTCGAGTACCATCTGGAAGGCGAAATTCACCACGAATTTAACCGCCACGGTGCGCGCTATCCGTCCTATAACACCATTGTCGGCAGCGGTGAAAACGGCTGCATTCTGCACTACACCGAAAACGAGTGTGAAATGCGCGACGGCGACCTGGTGTTGATTGACGCGGGTTGTGAATACAAAGGTTACGCTGGCGATATTACCCGCACCTTCCCGGTCAACGGCAAATTCACCCAGGCCCAGCGTGAAATCTACGACATTGTGCTGGAGTCTCTCGAAACCAGCCTGCGCCTGTATCGTCCGGGAACTTCCATTCTGGAAGTCACTGGTGAAGTGGTGCGCATCATGGTTAGCGGCCTGGTAAAACTCGGCATCCTGAAAGGTGATGTTGATGAACTGATCGCTCAGAACGCCCATCGTCCTTTCTTTATGCATGGCCTTAGCCACTGGTTAGGACTGGATGTCCATGACGTGGGTGTTTATGGTCAGGATCGCTCGCGCATTCTGGAACCGGGCATGGTACTGACCGTAGAGCCAGGGCTGTATATTGCGCCGGATGCAGAAGTGCCAGAACAATATCGCGGTATCGGCATTCGTATTGAAGACGACATTGTGATTACCGAAACCGGTAACGAAAACCTCACCGCCAGCGTGGTGAAAAAGCCGGAAGAAATCGAAGCGTTGATGGTTGCTGCGAGAAAGCAATGAGCGTAATCATCGTCGGTGGCGGCATGGCGGGCGCGACGCTGGCGCTGGCTATTTCCCGGTTAAGTCCACGGGGCGCTGCCGGTACATTTGATTGAAGCGACTGCGCCAGAGTCACATGCTCATCCGGGCTTTGATGGACGAGCGATAGCGCTGGCGGCGGGTACCTGTCAGCAACCTGGCGCGCATCGGCGTCTGGCAATCTCTGGCGGATTGCGCAACTGCCCATCACACCGTGCATGTCAGCGATCGTGGTCACGCTGGATTTGTCACCTCGCCGCAGAAGATTACCAACTGGCGGCGCTGGGACAGGTTGTCGAATTGCACAATGTCGGGCAACCGGCTGTTTGCATTGCTGCGTAAAGCACCTGGCGTAACGCTGCATTGCCCTGATCGCGTGGCTAACGTTGCCGTACTCAGAGTCACGTTGAAGTGACGCTGGAGAGTGGCGAGACGCTGACGGGCCGCGTGCTGGAAGCAGCTGATGGCACCCATTCAGCGTTAGCCAACCGCGTGCGGCGTTGACTGGCAGCAGGAAGCCTTACGAACAACTGGCCGTGATTGCCAACGTTGCTACTTCCGTTGCGCATGAAGGGCGCGCTTTTGAACGCTTACGCAACATGGCCCGCTGGCGATGTTGCCGTTGTCTGACGGACGCTGTTCGCTGGTCTGGTGTCATCCACTGGAACGGCGCGAAGAGGTGATGTCGTGGAGTGACGAGAAGTTTTGCCGTGAACTCCAGTCGGCCTTTGGCTGGCGACTTGGGAAAATTACCCACGCTGGTAAAACGCAGTGCTTATCCGCTGGCGTTAACCCACGCCGCCAGATCTATTACCCATCGTACCGTGCTGGTGGGCATGCGGCGCAAACTCTGCACCCGATTGCCGGGCAAGGGTTTAACCTCGGTATGCGAGATGTGATGAGGTCTTGCGGAAACCCTGACTCAGGCGCAGGAGCGCGGAGAAGACATGGGGGATTACGGCGTATTGTGCCGTTATCAGCAGCGTCGACAGAGCGATCGCGAAGCAACCATTGGCGTCACGGACAGCCTTGTACATCTTTTTGCCAACCGTTGGGCACCGCTGGTTGTCGGGCGCAACATCGGGCTGATGACGATGGAATTATTCACCCCGGCACGCGATGTGCTGGCGCAGCGCACCCTCGGTTGGGTGGCGCGTTGAAGGCGGTTTTAAGGAATAAACAATGCAAAGTGTTGATGTAGCCATTGTTGGCGGCGGCATGGTGGGGCTGGCGGTTGCCTGTGGCTTACAGGGGAGCGGCTTACGCGTTGCCGTACTGGAGCAGCGCGTACAGGAACCTCTGGCGGCGAATGCACCACCACAACTGCGCGTTTCGGCTATCAATGCCGCCAGCGAAAAATTACTCACCCGTCTTGGCGTCTGGCAGGACATTCTCTCTCGTAGGGCCAGCTGTTATCACGGTATGGAAGTGTGGGACAAAGACAGCTTTGGTCACATTTCGTTTGACGATCAAAGCATGGGCTATAGCCATCTTGGGCATATCGTTGAAAATTCAGTGATTCACTACGCGCTGTGGAACAAAGCGCATCAGTCGTCAGATATCACTCTGTTAGCCCCCGCAGAATTACAGCAGGTCGCCTGGGGAGAAAATGAAACCTTCCTGACGCTGAAAGATGGCAGCATGTTAACGGCGCGTCTGGTGATTGGCGCGGACGGCGCTAATTCCTGGTTGCGCAACAAAGCCGATATTCCGCTGACTTTCTGGGATTATCAGCATCACGCGCTGGTAGCGACCATTCGCACGGAAGAACCGCATGATGCGGTGGCGCGGCAGGTTTTCCATGGCGAAGGCATTCTGGCCTTTTTACCGCTTAGCGATCCGCATCTTTGCTCGATTGTCTGGTCACTGTCGCCAGAGGAAGCGCAGCGGATGCAGCAGGCAAGTGAAGACGAATTTAATCGCGCGTTAAATATCGCTTTTGATAATCGCCTGGGCTTATGCAAGGTTGAGAGCGCGCGTCAGGTGTTCCCACTGACGGGGCGTTATGCGCGCCAGTTTGCCTCGCACCGTCTGGCGCTGGTGGGCGACGCCGCACATACCATTCACCCGCTGGCGGGGCAGGGGGTAAATCTCGGCTTTATGGATGCTGCAGAGCTGATTGCCGAACTGAAACGGTTGCATCGTCAGGGGAAAGACATCGGGCAGTACATTTATCTGCGTCGCTATGAGCGTAGCCGCAAGCACAGTGCGGCGTTGATGCTGGCTGGTATGCAGGGATTCCGCGATCTGTTTTCCGGTACCAATCCGGCGAAAAAACTGCTGCGTGATATTGGTTTGAAACTGGCCGACACGCTTCCTGGCGTTAAGCCGCAACTTATCCGCCAGGCAATGGGATTAAACGATTTGCCTGAATGGCTGCGTTAAAAATTTCTCCTCTGTTGTTTATTTGATACCCATCACACTTTCATCTCCCGGTTTTTTCGCCGGGAGATTTTCCTCATTTGAAATAAACTAATTTCACCTCCGTTTTCGCATTATATTTTCTAATGCCATTATTTTTTGATTTAGTGTTTTTTGACATTTTTTTAGCTCTTAATATTGTCTTATTCAAATTGACTTTCTCATCACATCATCTTTGTATAGAAACTGGTGTATTTTTTGGTTTTTTATTCTGTCGCGATTTTTGCATTTTTTAACCATAAGCTAATGTGATGATCAATTTTACCTTATGGTTAACAGTCTGTTTCGGTGGTAAGTTCAGGCAAAAGAGAACGATTGCGTTGGGGACCGGGAGTGGCTCCGATGCTGGGTTTCGTGGTGATAATTTCACCATGAAAAAGTTGTCAGCCCCGCTTATTCAATGAGGACAAGATGGCACAACAGACTCCTTTGTACGAACAACACACGCTTTGCGGCGCTCGCATGGTGGATTTCCACGGCTGGATGATGCCGCTGCATTACGGTTCGCAAATCGACGAACATCATGCGGTACGTACCGATGCCGGAATGTTTGATGTGTCACATATGACCATCGTCGATCTTCGCGGCAGCCGCACCCGGGAGTTTCTGCGTTATCTGCTGGCGAACGATGTGGCGAAGCTCACCAAAAGCGGCAAAGCCCTTTACTCGGGGATGTTGAATGCCTCTGGCGGTGTGATAGATGACCTCATCGTCTACTACTTTACTGAAGATTTCTTCCGCCTCGTTGTTAACTCCGCCACCCGCGAAAAAGACCTCTCCTGGATTACCCAACACGCTGAACCTTTCGGCATCGAAATTACCGTTCGTGATGACCTTTCCATGATTGCCGTGCAAGGGCCGAATGCGCAGGCAAAAGCTGCCACACTGTTTAATGACGCCCAGCGTCAGGCGGTGGAAGGGATGAAACCGTTCTTTGGCGTGCAGGCGGGCGATCTGTTTATTGCCACCACTGGTTATACCGGTGAAGCGGGCTATGAAATTGCGCTGCCCAATGAAAAAGCGGCCGATTTCTGGCGTGCGCTGGTGGAAGCGGGTGTTAAGCCATGTGGCTTGGGCGCGCGTGACACGCTGCGTCTGGAAGCGGGCATGAATCTTTATGGTCAGGAGATGGACGAAACCATCTCTCCTTTAGCCGCCAACATGGGCTGGACCATCGCCTGGGAACCGGCAGATCGTGACTTTATCGGTCTTGAAGCCCTGGAAGTGCAGCGTGAGCATGGTACAGAAAAACTGGTTGGTCTGGTGATGACCGAAAAAGGCGTGCTGCGTAATGAACTGCCGGTACGCTTTACCGATGCGCAGGGCAACCAGCATGAAGGCATTATCACCAGCGGTACTTTCTCCCCGACGCTGGGTTACAGCATTGCGCTGGCGCGCGTGCCGGAAGGTATTGGCGAAACGGCGATTGTGCAAATTCGCAACCGTGAAATGCCGGTTAAAGTGACAAAACCTGTTTTTGTGCGTAACGGCAAAGCCGTCGCGTGATTTACTTTTTTGGAGATTGATTGATGAGCAACGTACCAGCAGAACTGAAATACAGCAAAGAACACGAATGGTTGCGTAAAGAAGCCGACGGCACTTACACCGTTGGTATTACCGAACATGCTCAGGAGCTGTTAGGCGATATGGTGTTTGTTGACCTGCCGGAAGTGGGCGCAACGGTTAGCGCGGGCGATGACTGCGCGGTTGCCGAATCGGTAAAAGCGGCGTCAGACATTTATGCGCCAGTAAGCGGTGAAATCGTGGCGGTAAACGACGCACTGAGCGATTCCCCGGAACTGGTGAACAGCGAACCGTATGCAGGCGGCTGGATCTTTAAAATCAAAGCCAGCGATGAAAGCGAACTGGAATCACTGCTGGATGCGACCGCATACGAAGCATTGTTAGAAGACGAGTAACGGCTTTATTCCTCTTCTGCGGGAGAGGATCAGGGTGAGGAAAATTTATGCCTCACCCTCACTCTCTTCGTAAGGAGAGAGGTTCACAATTCACTGCACGTTTCAGGAACCATCGCTCATGACACAGACGTTAAGCCAGCTTGAAAACAGCGGCGCTTTTATTGAACGCCATATCGGACCGGACGCCGCGCAACAGCAAGAAATGCTGAATGCCGTTGGTGCACAATCGTTAAACGCGCTGACCGGCCAGATTGTGCCGAAAGATATTCAACTTGCGACACCACCGCAGGTTGGCGCACCGGCGACCGAATACGCCGCACTGGCAGAACTCAAGGCTATTGCCAGTCGCAATAAACGCTTCACGTCTTACATCGGCATGGGTTACACCGCCGTGCAGCTACCGCCGGTTATCCTGCGTAACATGCTGGAAAATCCGGGCTGGTATACCGCGTACACTCCGTATCAACCTGAAGTCTCCCAGGGCCGCCTTGAAGCACTGCTCAACTTCCAGCAGGTAACGCTGGATTTGACTGGACTGGATATGGCCTCTGCTTCTCTTCTGGACGAGGCCACCGCTGCCGCCGAAGCAATGGCGATGGCGAAACGCGTCAGCAAACTGAAAAATGCCAACCGCTTCTTCGTGGCTTCCGATGTGCATCCGCAAACGCTGGATGTGGTCCGTACTCGTGCCGAAACCTTTGGTTTTGAAGTGATTGTCGATGACGCGCAAAAAGTGCTCGACCATCAGGACGTCTTCGGCGTGCTGTTACAGCAGGTAGGCACTACCGGTGAAATTCACGACTACACTGCGCTTATTAGCGAACTGAAATCACGCAAAATTGTGGTCAGCGTTGCCGCCGATATTATGGCGCTGGTGCTGTTAACTGCGCCGGGTAAACAGGGCGCGGATATTGTTTTTGGTTCGGCGCAACGCTTCGGCGTGCCGATGGGCTACGGTGGCCCACACGCGGCATTCTTTGCGGCGAAAGATGAATACAAACGCTCAATGCCGGGCCGTATTATCGGTGTATCGAAAGATGCAGCTGGCAATACCGCGCTGCGCATGGCGATGCAGACTCGCGAGCAACATATCCGCCGTGAGAAAGCGAACTCCAACATTTGTACTTCCCAGGTACTGCTGGCAAACATCGCCAGCCTGTATGCCGTTTATCACGGCCCGGTTGGCCTGAAACGTATCGCTAACCGCATTCACCGTCTGACCGATATCCTGGCGGCGGGCCTGCAACAAAAAGGTCTGAAACTGCGCCATGCGCACTATTTCGACACCTTGTGTGTGGAAGTGGCCGACAAAGCGGGCGTACTGACGCGTGCCGAAGCGGCTGAAATCAACCTGCGTAGCGATATTCTGAACGCGGTTGGGATCACCCTTGATGAAACAACCACGCGTGAAAACGTAATGCAGCTTTTCAACGTGCTGCTGGGCGATAACCACGGCCTGGACATCGACACGCTGGACAAAGACGTGGCTCACGACAGCCGCTCTATCCAGCCTGCGATGCTGCGCGACGACGAAATCCTCACCCATCCGGTGTTTAATCGCTACCACAGCGAAACCGAAATGATGCGCTATATGCACTCGCTGGAGCGTAAAGATCTGGCGCTGAATCAGGCGATGATCCCGCTGGGTTCCTGCACCATGAAACTGAACGCCGCCGCCGAGATGATCCCAATCACCTGGCCGGAATTTGCCGAACTGCACCCGTTCTGCCCGCCGGAGCAGGCCGAAGGTTATCAGCAGATGATTGCGCAGCTGGCTGACTGGCTGGTGAAACTGACCGGTTACGACGCCGTTTGTATGCAGCCGAACTCTGGCGCACAGGGCGAATACGCGGGCCTGCTGGCGATTCGTCATTATCATGAAAGCCGCAACGAAGGGCATCGCGATATCTGCCTGATCCCGGCTTCTGCGCACGGAACTAACCCCGCTTCTGCACATATGGCAGGAATGCAGGTGGTGGTTGTGGCGTGTGATAAAAACGGCAACATCGATCTGACTGATCTGCGCGCGAAAGCGGAACAGGCGGGCGATAACCTCTCCTGTATCATGGTGACTTATCCTTCTACCCACGGCGTGTATGAAGAAACGATCCGTGAAGTGTGTGAAGTCGTGCATCAGTTCGGCGGTCAGGTTTACCTTGATGGCGCGAACATGAACGCCCAGGTTGGCATCACCTCGCCGGGCTTTATTGGTGCGGACGTTTCACACCTTAACCTACATAAAACTTTCTGCATTCCGCACGGCGGTGGTGGTCCGGGTATGGGACCGATCGGCGTGAAAGCGCATTTGGCACCGTTTGTACCGGGTCATAGCGTGGTGCAAATCGAAGGCATGTTAACCCGTCAGGGCGCGGTTTCTGCGGCACCGTTCGGTAGCGCCTCTATCCTGCCAATCAGCTGGATGTACATCCGCATGATGGGCGCAGAAGGGCTGAAAAAAGCAAGCCAGGTGGCAATCCTCAACGCCAACTATATTGCCAGCCGCCTGCAGGATGCCTTCCCGGTGCTGTATACCGGTCGCGACGGTCGCGTGGCGCACGAATGTATTCTCGATATTCGCCCGCTGAAAGAAGAAACCGGCATCAGCGAGCTGGATATTGCCAAGCGCCTGATCGACTACGGTTTCCACGCGCCGACGATGTCGTTCCCGGTGGCGGGTACGCTGATGGTTGAACCGACTGAATCTGAAAGCAAAGTGGAACTGGATCGCTTTATCGACGCGATGCTGGCTATCCGCGCAGAAATTGACCAGGTGAAAGCCGGTGTCTGGCCGCTGGAAGATAACCCGCTGGTGAACGCGCCGCACATTCAGAGCGAACTGGTCGCCGAGTGGGCGCATCCGTACAGCCGTGAAGTTGCGGTATTCCCGGCAGGTGTGGCAGACAAATACTGGCCGACAGTGAAACGTCTGGATGATGTTTACGGCGACCGTAACCTGTTCTGCTCCTGCGTACCGATTAGCGAATACCAGTAACGTTGTTCCTGTAGTAACGTAGGCCGGGTAAGGCGAAGCCGCTACCCGGCTTTTTTATTGGGAGAAAAGAATGGCAATTGCACTGGTCACCGGCGCCAGCCGGGGTATTGGTAAAGCCACCGCGCTACAGCTGGCAAGCGAAGGCTACACCGTTGCGGTGAATTTTCATCACAACATCAAAGCCGCGACGGACGTCATTAATCAGATCGTAGACGCGGGCGGTAAAGCCTTTGCCGTACGCGCGGACATCAGCGATGAAGCGCAGGTGATGGCGATGTTCGACAGCATCGATCGCGAAGGTGAGCCGCTCGCCGCGCTGGTGAACAACGCCGGGATTTTGTTTGAACAATCCACCATCGAAAACCTCTCCGCTGAACGTATTAACCGCGTGCTGGCTACCAACGTCACCGGCTATTTTCTCTGCTGCCGTGAAGCGGTTAAGCGCATGTCGCATAAACACGGCGGCAAGGGCGGCGCGATTGTGAATGTCTCCTCGGCGGCATCACGGCTGGGCGCGCCGGGGGAATATGTGGATTATGCCGCCTCAAAAGGGGCGGTGGATTCCCTGACCACCGGCCTCGCGCTGGAGGTGGCGGCGCAGGGCATTCGCGTTAACTGCGTGCGGCCAGGCCTGATTTATACCGATATTCACGCCTCCGGCGGCGAGCCGGGGCGTGTGGATCGGGTGAAGTCGATGTTACCGATGCAGCGTGGCGGTCAGCCGGAGGAGGTCGCCCAGGCCATTGTCTGGCTGCTGAGCGACAAAGCCTCCTATGTCACCGGTAGCTTCCTGGAGCTGGCTGGCGGGAAGTAACGCTACGACGCCAGCCACAGCCGCAGGCGCATTCCCCAGCCGCTGGTCCAGCCGGTGGTGATCGACTTCACCTCACCGTGAGAGATCACCACCAGCGTTGGCGTAACCTTAACGTCCCACTCACGCGCCAGCTCTCCACTGGCGTCGTTGACCGTGGGCATCATCGCCTTCTTCTTCCTCATCCAGGTTTCGAGCGTCGCGTTATCGCCCGAGCGCAGCGCAACCGACATCACGTTACCCCCGTCCGCGGCAAGCGCCGCCACCGACGGCGTGGTGTAGCGGCAGACGCCGCACCATGTCGCCCAGACGTAGACCAGCAGCGGTCGCTCCTTACTCATGGCGATAAGATCGACGGGCTGGCCGTCAAGGGTGTGCAGTGCCGTCGCGGAGAAATTCTGCGGCAGCGCGGGCTGGCGGAAATAGTCCACCGCCAGGCTCACGGCTACGCCAATCAGCAGCCATACGCCCAGCTCGCGCAGCAGGCGCGGAAGCTTACTTGCCACGGGCGTTTGCCAGCTGTTCTTTGACCAGCCCCTCCAGGTCGTCATACGGAATTGCGCCCGCCACCATCTGGTCGCCGATAATGGTCGCCGGGGTACCCTGAATATTCAGCACCTGCGCCAGGATGAGGTTCATCTTTAGGCTGTCCATGGTTTTATCATCCTTTTTAATGCTGTCCGTTCCGGTCTTTACCTTCGCGGCGGCGATGCTGGCGTCATCGTGATAGCCCTTTTTCATCATCAGCCGCTGGTGGAGCGCCCAGAATTTATCCGGCGCCTGCTGCCACGTTGAGAGTGCCGCTTTCGCGGCATTTACCGAGCTTTGTCCCTTGAACGGCAGCAGTTTGACGATGAGCTGCACGTCGGGATTTTCCTGCACGATTTTCTCAAGCATTGGGTCGAACTGCTTGCAATACGGGCAGTTGTAGTCAGTGAAGGAGACGATGGTCAGCTTCGGCGATGTCGCGCCGGTTCGCGGGCTGTTGGGGTCGTTAAACAGCAGTTTTGCCAGCTGGTCGCTGGAAGCGTCATCAGAAGGTGCGGCGAAACCGAACGTTGATAACGACAGCAGAAGTAAGGCAACGAAGGCTCTCATGTTATTTTCCTTTTGCATCGGACAGGGTGCTCAGCACCGCTTCGCGGCTTAACAACGCAGGCAGCACGTGGCCCTGCGGTAATCCCGGTCCGTAGATCTGGTTAAACGGTACGGCGGCGCTGCCGCGCGTGGTTAAGAACTGGCTGATGGTATCTGAGGGGCGGCTCCAGTCGCCGCGCAGGGCGACAACGTCCGGGGCGGAGAGCGCATCCTGCACGTCGTCGCGCAGCAGCACGTTGTATTTATTGGCTTTACAGGTCACGCACCAGTCGGCGGTCACGTCGACGAACACCCGTTTGTTCTCCGCCAGCGCGCGGGCAATGGCCTGCTCGCTGAGCGGCTGCCAGTGAATACGATCGCGGCGGGAACCCTCGCCGCCGGAACCGGATACAAACGCGACCGCCCCGGCCACCACTACAGCAAATACCCCGGCGCGCAGTGCCGTTTGCCAGCGGTAGCGCCAGGCGGTGACCAGCAGCAGCGTAAGGATCAGGAGCACGCCCAGCGTGATGACGGGCAGGCTGCCAATGTGCACCGTCAGCAGGCTCAGCAGCCACAGCGATGAGCCGAGCATCATCATCCCCAGCACTACGCGTACGACGTTCATCCAGCGTCCCGGACGCGGCAACCGCTGGGCCAGCCCCGGCCAGGCCGCCACCAGCAGCCACGGCAGGCTCATGCCGATACCCATCGCCAGGAAGATCCCCCACAGCAGGGGGAGCGGCGCCGCCAGCGCGGCCGAGACCGCCGTACCCAGGAACGGCGCGGTGCAGGGCGTCGCCAGCAGCGTGGCAAACGCGCCTTGCCAGAAATGACCCGCAAGCCCGTTGCCGCCGCGCGTGGCGAGGAAGGTGCTGGCGCCGGAAGGGAGACGGATTTCAAACAACCCCAGCAGGCTGGCGCTGAAAAGCACCATCACCAGCGCCATCGCGCCAATAAACCACGGATTCTGGAACTGGATCCCCCAGCCAAGCGCCTGATTGCCTAAGCGTAAAACCGTCATCATCAGCGCCAGCGCGAGGAACGACATCACGATCCCGGACACTGAAGCAAGAAACTGCCTGCGCACCTGACCGCGCGCCTGCTGTTCGGTTTGCATCAGCGTGCCCAGCTTCATGGCCAGCACCGGCAGCACGCAGGGCATAACGTTGAGGATCAGGCCGCCAGCCAGCGCCATCAGCAGCACCCAGCCTAGCGAGAACGCGGGGGCGGCGCTGCCCGGCTGGATCTCCACGCGGGACTCCTGCGCCTGGCCGCTGTCGGCGAGCACCAGCGACAGCGTTTTCCCGCTGAGGCTGGGCGCGGCCTCGCCCCAGCTGTCCGTCACGGGCACGGTGGCGACCAGCGAGTCACCGCGCACGGTGAGGGCCGGTTTGCCGAAATCAACATCATCCATACCGTCGATAAACAGGGACGGCGCCTGCCAGCCTGCGTCACGCTGCGCCGTTACGGTCAGCTTGCCGGGGGCATAGGTGGCGTTAAGTGTTGAGGTCAACCCGCCGCTGAGCGGAAGGGTGCCCATGGCCCGACTGAAATCGTAATCAAAACCGGCACCTGCGGATGCGGTCATGTTCAGCGAAAACGGGTAGTCGGTAAGAATACAGACGTTGCTACAGGTGGAGAGCGTCAGTACGCCGCTCAGGATCTTCGGGACGTCGCCCCGCAGAGTGATGGGAAAGCTGACATCGCCGTGGTAGCCCTGCGTGGTGATGCCCGCGACGTCGAAACGCTGCGGCACAGGCCAGCGCCAGATCGCCTCGACGGGCTGATGCCATTTAATCGCGGGTGCGACGCCGCCTTCGCCCGGCGAGCGCCAGTAGGTTTTCCAGCCTTTTTGCAGGGCGACGTCCAGCAGCAGGTGGGTTTCGCCAGTGCTTTCGGGTTGCGCACGCAGCCTGACGCTGGCGTGCTGATTATCGGCGGCGCGCAGCCAGCCGCTGTCGGCAGCCTGGCTGAGGGGCAGCCATAGCCAAAGCAGGCAGACCAGCAGTCGCCTGAATACAGTAAACATAAATTTTCTCCGTAAATGATGAATTAACCTGAAGTAACAGGCGAAGGCTCATTCACGGAAGACGCATAATCGCAGATGCACCCTTAACCGGGGCGGGAAGATAACGCGGGGAGGCCACTGCCGTTCGCGGCGCGGTGGACTGGCTGCCAGCAACGCCAGCAGCAGGGTGACGGCAATCAGGGCGCCTTCAAATAAAACAGGCGGGACCGACATCAGCGACTTGGCGCTAAGCTCACACGGGGTTACCGGTGCGTCGGCACTCTCCTGTCCCTGCTGGACAGACTGGCTCGTGGTGGTGACGTTCATGACAAGCGCGTGCATCCCGGCCATCCGCTGGGCGGTGCATATCAGCACCACCAGGCAGGCCAGGGCTACAAGCAGGATAGCGTTGCGTTGTCGCTTGATCATGTTCGCCTCAAATATTCAGGACGCCTATATTATCGGGCGAACATATTTTGGCAACGCAAAAGCTGTAAAGAAGTGTCTGGAAGATAAGCGGTTTGCCCTCTCCGCTTGCAGAGAGGGCGAGCCATTACAGCGTCTCGCCGTTGCTGGCAATCACCTCTTTGTACCAGTTAAAGCTCTTCTTACGTGAACGCGACATATCGCCAGTACCGTCGTCATGTTTATTCACATAGATAAAGCCGTAGCGTTTGCTGTACTGCCCGGTGGTGAACGACACGCAGTCGATGCAGCCCCACGGTGTGTAGCCCATCAGATCCACGCCATCGTAAGTCACCGCTTTTTTCATCTCTTCGATATGGGCGCGCAGGTAGTCAATGCGGTAGTCGTCGTTGATGCTGCCATCTTCTTCCACTTTGTCGTAAGCGCCAAAACCGTTTTCGACAATAAACAGCGGCCTCTGATAACGCTCATACAGTTCGCAAAGTGCATAGCGCAGACCTACTGGATCAATCTGCCAGCCCCAGTCAGATGCTTTAACATACGGGTTTGGTACGCTGCCTTCAAAACCAGAGATCGCATCGCCGGTGCCGCCTTCGGCCTTCACTGCATTGGTCATGTAATAGCTGAAACCAAGATAATCGCAGGTGCCTTCACGCAGCACATCCAGATCGCCGTCTTCCATTTTGATGTTAAATCCGCGACGCTCCCACTCGTTCAACACATAGGACGGGTAATAGCCGCGTAGCTGCACATCGGTAAAGACGTAGCGTTCGCGCATCGACTCCTGAGCGAACATCACATCGTCCGGGTTACAGGAGTAAGGATAGAGCGGCACCATCGCCAGCATACAGCCGACTTTCATCTCCGGGTTAATGCGACGCGCAGCTTTCACCGCCAGGGCGCTGGCGACAAACTGGTGATGCAGCACCTGATACATCGTCTCTTCCGGGTTTTCATGCTCGGTATACACCACGCCGGAGCAGCAGTAACCGAACAGCGGTGCACGCCAGTTACGCTGGTTGTTAATTTCGTTGAAGGTCATCCAGTATTTGACTTTGTGCTTATAGCGTTCAAATACCACTTCCGCGAAACGTACAAAGAAATCAACCACTTTACGGTTGGTCCAGCTACCGTATTGCTGCACCAGATGCAGCGGCATTTCAAAGTGGGAGAGGGTGATCACCGGTTCGATGTTGTATTTCAGCAGTTCATCGAACATATCATCGTAGAACTTCAGCCCTTCTTCGTTTGGCTGAGCTTCATCGCCTTTTGGAAAAATGCGCGTCCAGGCAATGGATGTACGAAAACATTTGAAGCCCATTTCGGCAAATAGCTTGATGTCTTCCTTATAGTGACCATAAAAATCAACGGCTTCATGGTTTGGATAGTATTTTCCTGGCAAGACTTCTTTGGTGATTTCGCGCGGCACGCCGTGTGCGCCACCGGTCAGAACGTCACAAATGCTCGGCCCTTTTCCGCCTTTGTTCCAGCCGCCTTCGACCTGATGAGCGGCAACTGCGCCGCCCCATAAGAAATCTTTCGGTAAGGTGAGTTTTTTCATCTTTGCTATTCTCAATTCAGGACTTATTGATTTCGAGTCTAGCAAAGCGGAATTAAATGTCACGATATAACATTTTGCGGAAATTGTAATTTGTCACATCAAAAAAACAGGATGTTTTATTCTGTTAATTTCTTCGCCAGTTTCCGGCCTAATGATTCCAGAATATAGATGACGGGAATTTGCGTGGTGATATCGTAAACGCCGCCAATGCGCGTTTGCGGTACGTGCCAGGAGAGGTTAAAGTCCGCCAGCTTTGCGAGACGTGAATGTTCGTGGCTGGTGACTGAGAGCACCTTGCAGTGGTGCAGGCTGAACTGGCTGGCGAAGCGCAGGATCTCCTCGGTTTCGCCGGAGACGGAGAGTACAATGGCCAGCGCATTTTTAGCCATGTCGTTAGTGACCGGGAAATAAGGATCGTCGATATGGTTACTGAATTTCCCGATATTTGAAAAGAAACGTGCGCCATATTTTGCCAGCGATCCGGAGGTGCCCGCACCGACAAAAATAATTCGTTCAGATGATAAAATAATATCGACCGCGTTATCTAATAGCGCATCAAACTCTTCGTTATTTACGCTTTTAAAGAAGCTGATGATTTCACTGGCACCAAAATTCGCCTGCTGCGGCTCGTTCTGCTCCAGATAGAGTTTAAAGCGCACCCGAAATTCCGAGTAACCATCGCAGTTGAGCTTGCGGCAGAAGCGCAGGATAGTGGTAGTGGAAACGCCCGCCGCATCCGCCAGCTCGCGGATGGTCATGTACATCACTTTATCGCGGTTCTTAATGACATAGTTGTAGACCATCATTTCCAGATTGTTGAGGCTGGCAATGGCGGAATGGCTGAACATACTCACAATGGCTAAACTCGCTGTCGGACACTATTCCTGAAGCATACCATGATGACGAAGGGCGGGAGACGGATTTATCTCCTTGATTACTTAGATGTTAATGAAATCATTTACACCTGTGCGGTGGATTGTTTTTACATTATGCTGATTTATAAGGATAAATCTTGAATGTGGATTTATTTTAGCTAACAGGTGTTCACTGGAATCATTCTCAGTTAGCATAGGCTGGCGATGAATAATCATCTTTTGTTTTCCCGGAGTTAAGTATGGTGAGCAGACCATTAATCGCACAGGGATATTCGCTGGCTGAGGAAGTAGCCAACAGTATAAGCCACGGCATTGGTCTGGTTTTTGGGATTGTCGGCTTAGTGTTATTGCTGGTACAGGCAGTGGATACCAACGCCAGCGCGATGGCCATTACCAGCTACAGTCTGTATGGCGGGAGTATGATCCTGCTTTTCCTGGCCTCAACGCTGTATCACGCTATTCCGCATCAACGGGCGAAGATATGGCTCAAGAAATTTGACCACTGCGCTATCTATCTTCTTATTGCGGGTACCTATACGCCGTTTTTGCTGGTGGGGCTCAACTCACCGCTGTCGCGTGGCCTGATGATTGTGATCTGGAGCCTGGCGCTGCTGGGGATCCTGTTTAAGCTGACCATTGCGCACCGGTTTAAAGTGTTGTCGCTGGTTACCTATCTGACAATGGGCTGGCTGTCGCTGATTGTGGTGTATCAGTTAGCCATTAAGCTGGCGGTGGGGGGCGTGACGCTTCTGGCGGTGGGCGGGGTAGTCTACTCGCTGGGCGTGATTTTCTACGTCTGCAAGCGTATTCCGTACAACCATGCCATCTGGCACGGCTTTGTGCTGGGCGGCAGCGTGTGCCACTTCCTGGCAATTTATCTGTATGTTGGGCAGGTGTAGTTTTTTTGTAAGGTGCGGTCTGATGCCCTCACCCCGACCCTCTCCCACAGGGAGAGGGAGAATATCAACACCGTAGGCCCGGTAAGCGCAGCGCCACCGGGCGATACAGCATCAATCTTCCAGAGAATACGGTAGCGGCTCAATGCTGAGCGTGTTTGCATCATCCCGCACGCGGAACACGCTGTCGGGCTCCATATCATTATTCATGACAACCTGCACCAGCAGGCGGCCATCATCGAGCTGGACGGCGGCTAACACGGTGCCGGTACGGCGCCAGTTTTCGCCCATCTTCATCTCAAGATCTTCACCCGCTTCCGGCACACGGCTGGCGTGACCAGCCAGTGTCCACAGGGCGCGTTTGTTCGCGCCGCGGAATTTCGCACGCGCCACCATTTCCTGACCGGTGTAGCAGCCCTTCTTAAAGCTGATACCACCCAGCGCCTGGATGTTTGTCGCCTGCGGGATAAACTGCGCGCTGTTTGCCGCGTCAATCACCGGCAGGCCCGCTTCGATGTTCAGCGCCAGCCACTGCTGGCTGTTGTTGAACTGTGCTTCACCGCGCAGGGCGTCAGTGACGCGTTCCGCCGTTGCTTCGTCGGTTACCAGCAGGAAGCGCTCCGCCGGGTGTTCGAACCACAGAATGGAGGTCGCTCCCTCGCTGACCAGCTGTTTTTCAGCATCCGGCAGCTCGGCAAACAGGTTTTTCAGCGCTGCACGCGCCTGGAAACCCGCGACCCCCAGCAGAACGTGTTCATCGTCCGGGGCGATGGTGACTTTAGAAAAGACCGCGTATTTTTTCAGCTCTTTAAGCTGGGCGTCACGCAGGCTGCGGCGCTCAATAAAGGCGAATCCGTCCTGACGGCGGAACAGACGCAGGTTGCTCCACATTTTGCCTTTTGGATCGCAATGCGCGGCCAGCAGATGCTGGTGCTCAGTCAACTGCGCCACGTCCGCCGTGACCTGGCCTTGCAGGTATTTTTCACTGTCCGCACCGGTCAGTGTCGCCAGTGCCCAGTCATCAAGAGTAATCAGCGTCAGCGGCAGACGCGCAGAGGCGGCGGGCTGGCGAGGAGAAAATGGTGTAAATGCCATAGTGATGTCCTGAATTGCTTAACGCTTTGATAATACCTAATGGTAAAAGAGACTGTATTCAATGCAAGCGCTTTCAGCAGGCCATTCGTGCCATTACGCGGTTATGCGTGGCGCTACGCAAAATAGTGTAATCCGCTGTCTTTATAAGGATTATTCAGGGAGCCTGCTCGAGGTTCGCAATATTCCAGTAAAGAAACGGTCAAAAACACGTTACACTAGCAGGTGTTCCCGGAGAGCAATAATGAATACCAAACGGGATACCGACTGTGCCAAACGTAATGCAGGAAACAGAAGATGGACATTAACAACAAAGCCCGCATTCATTGGGCATGCCGCCGTGGTATGCGCGAACTCGATATTTCAATCATGCCGTTTTTCGAACATGAGTACGACAGCTTAAGCGATGACGAAAAACGCATCTTTATTCGTCTGCTGGAATGTGACGATCCGGACCTGTTTAACTGGCTGATGAATCACGGTAAACCGGCCGATGCAGAACTGGAAATGATGGTCCGACTCATCCAGACACGGAACCGGGAACGTGGTCCTGTGGCAATCTGATTTGCGCGTCTCCTGGCGCGCACAGTGGCTTTCCTTGCTGATTCATGGGCTGGTTGCCGCTGTTATTTTACTCATGCCCTGGCCACTCAGTTACACCCCGTTATGGATGGTGTTACTTTCGCTGGTGGTGTTTGATTGCGTTCGCAGCCAGCGGCGTATTAATGCTCGCCAGGGGGAAATTCGCTTGTTGATGGACGGGCGTTTGCGTTGGCAAGGGCAGGAGTGGAGCATCGTCAAAGCACCGTGGATGATTAAGAGCGGCATGATGCTGCGTTTACGTTCTGATGGCGGTAAACGGCAACATTTATGGCTGGCAGCCGACAGCATGGACGAAGCTGAATGGCGGGATTTACGGCGGATTTTGTTGCAACAAGAGACGCAAAGATAAAGATGACGGCAAAGCATATGCGCTAAGCCGTCAGTGAGATCAGGCGTAATGCTCTGCCATTTCGTTGAGGATTTGCTCGCACCAGCTCTGAATACGCTCGTCGCTAAGGTCATACTGGTTAGTTTCATCCAGCGCCAGACCCACGAACAGTTGCCCGTCAGCAATCACCGGTTTCGGGCTGGTAAATTCATATCCTTCCGTTGGCCAGTAGCCGACGAACTTCACGCCTTTGGTCGAGAGTTTGTCATGCAGCATACCGAGCGCATCGAGGAACCACTCGCCGTATCCCAGTTGATCGCCAAGCCCATACAGCGCAACAATTTTACCTTCAAGGTTCAGGTCGTCGAGCTGATCCCAGACGGCTTCCCAGTCTTCCTGGATTTCACCAAAATCCCAGGTCGGGATACCCAGAATGAGCACATCGTACTGCTCCATTAATTTCGGGGAGTCGTCCTTGAGGTTATGTAAGGTCACCAGTTCTGGGCCGATAATATCGCGGATTTTTTCTGCCGCCATTTCGGTGTAACAGGTGCTGGAACCGTAAAAAAGACCCATATTCATAACGTAAGCTTCTCGATTCTGCTGTGGCTTTTGCGGCTAGTGTATCAGAATCGCTTTAGTCACGGCACAATAAGGCATAATGGATCAAATGAGTGACCATAAGGGGCGCAAGTGAAACAGGATCTGGCACGCATCGAGCAGTTTCTTGATGCTCTGTGGCTGGAAAAAAATCTGGCTGAAAATACGTTGAACGCTTACCGTCGCGATCTGTCAATGATGGTGGAGTGGTTGCATCACCGCGGGTTGACGCTGGCGACGGCGCAAAGTGACGATTTGCAGGCATTACTGGCAGAACGGCTGGAGGGCGGGTATAAAGCCACCAGCTCAGCGCGTTTGCTGAGTGCAGTGCGCCGATTGTTCCAGTATCTTTATCGCGAAAAGTTTCGTGAAGACGATCCCAGTGCGCATCTCGCTTCACCGAAATTGCCCCAGCGTTTGCCAAAAGATTTAAGCGAAGCGCAGGTCGAACGTTTATTACAGGCACCATTAATCGATCAGCCACTGGAGCTACGCGATAAAGCCATGCTTGAAGTGTTGTATGCTACCGGGCTGCGTGTCTCTGAACTGGTCGGACTGACAATGAGTGATATCAGCCTGCGTCAGGGCGTGGTACGGGTCATTGGTAAAGGCAACAAAGAGCGTCTGGTGCCGTTAGGTGAAGAGGCGGTTTACTGGCTGGAAACCTATCTGGAACATGGGCGTCCGTGGCTGCTGAATGGTGTGTCAATTGACGTGTTGTTTCCCAGCCAGCGTGCGCAGCAGATGACGCGACAGACCTTCTGGCACCGTATTAAACATTATGCTGTGCTGGCGGGTATCGACAGCGAAAAGCTGTCACCGCATGTGTTGCGTCACGCTTTTGCCACTCATTTATTAAATCATGGTGCGGATTTACGCGTGGTGCAGATGCTACTGGGCCACAGCGATCTCTCCACCACGCAAATTTATACGCATGTCGCTACCGAGCGTCTGCGGCAACTTCATCAACAGCATCACCCGCGGGCGTGATGTCTGAAAAGAACGGGAAGATTTATGAAGAAAGGTTTTATGTTGTTTACTTTGTTAGCGGCGTTTTCAGGCTTTGCTCAGGCTGATGACGCGGCAATTCAACAAACGTTAGCCAAAATGGGCATCAAAAGCAGCGATATTCAGCCCGCGCCTGTAGCTGGCATGAAGACAGTTCTGACTAACAGCGGCGTGTTGTACATCACCGATGATGGTAAACATATCATTCAGGGGCCAATGTATGACGTTAGTGGCACGGCTCCGGTCAATGTCACCAATAAGATGCTGTTAAAGCAGTTGAATGCGCTTGAAAAAGAGATGATCGTTTATAAAGCGCCGCAGGAAAAACACGTCATCACCGTGTTTACTGATATTACCTGTGGTTACTGCCACAAACTGCATGAGCAAATGGCAGACTACAACGCGCTGGGGATCACCGTGCGTTATCTTGCTTTCCCGCGCCAGGGGCTGGACAGCGATGCAGAGAAAGAAATGAAAGCTATCTGGTGTGCGAAAGATAAAAACAAAGCGTTTGATGATGTGATGGCAGGTAAAAGCGTCGCACCAGCCAGTTGCGACGTGGATATTGCCGACCATTACGCACTTGGCGTCCAGCTTGGCGTTAGCGGTACTCCGGCAGTTGTGCTGAGCAATGGCACACTTGTTCCGGGTTACCAGCCGCCGAAAGAGATGAAAGAATTCCTCGACGAACACCAAAAAATGACCAGCGGTAAATAATTCGCGTGAAACAACAGATACAACTTCGTCGCCGTGAAGTCGATGAAACGGCAGACTTGCCCGCTGAATTGCCTCCCTTGCTGCGCCGTTTATACGCCAGCCGGGGAGTACGCAGTGCGCAAGAACTGGAACGCAGTGTTAAAGGTATGCTGCCCTGGCAGCAACTGAGCGGCGTCGAAAAGGCCGTTGAGATCCTTTACAACGCTTTTCGCGAAGGAACGCGGATTATTGTGGTCGGTGATTTCGACGCCGACGGCGCGACCAGCACGGCTCTAAGCGTGCTGGCGATGCGCTCGCTTGGTTGCAGCAATATCGACTACCTGGTACCAAACCGTTTCGAAGACGGTTACGGCTTAAGCCCGGAAGTGGTCGATCAGGCCCATGCCCGTGGCGCGCAGTTAATTGTCACGGTGGATAACGGTATTTCCTCCCATGCGGGGGTTGAGCACGCTCGCTCGTTGGGCATCCCGGTTATTGTTACCGATCACCATTTGCCAGGCGACACATTACCCGCAGCGGAAGCGATCATTAACCCTAACTTGCGCGACTGTAATTTCCCGTCGAAATCACTGGCAGGCGTGGGTGTGGCGTTTTATCTGATGCTGGCGCTGCGCACCTTTTTGCGCGATCAGGGCTGGTTTGATGAGCGTAACATCGCAATTCCTAACCTGGCAGAACTGCTGGATCTGGTCGCGCTGGGGACAGTGGCGGACGTCGTGCCGCTGGACGCTAATAATCGCATTCTGACCTGGCAGGGGATGAGTCGCATCCGAGCCGGAAAGTGCCGTCCGGGGATTAAAGCGCTGCTTGAAGTGGCAAACCGTGATGCACAAAAACTCGCCGCCAGCGATTTAGGTTTTGCGCTGGGGCCACGTCTCAATGCTGCCGGACGACTGGACGATATGTCCGTCGGTGTGGCGCTGTTGTTGTGCGACAACATCGGCGAAGCGCGCGTGCTGGCAAATGAACTCGATGCGCTAAACCAGACGCGAAAAGAGATCGAACAAGGAATGCAAATTGAAGCCCTGACCCTGTGCGAAAAACTGGAGCGCAGCCGTGACACGCTACCCGGCGGGCTGGCAATGTATCACCCCGAATGGCATCAGGGCGTTGTCGGTATTCTGGCTTCGCGCATCAAAGAGCGTTTTCACCGTCCGGTTATCGCGTTTGCGCCAGCAGGTGACGGTACGCTGAAAGGTTCCGGTCGCTCCATTCAGGGGCTGCATATGCGTGATGCGCTGGAGCGATTAGACACACTCTACCCTGGCATGATGCTGAAGTTTGGCGGTCATGCGATGGCGGCGGGTTTGTCGCTGGAAGAGGATAAATTCAAACTCTTTCAACAACGGTTTGGCGAACTGGTTACTGAGTGGCTGGACCCTTCGCTATTGCAAGGCGAAGTGGTATCAGACGGTCCGTTAAGCCCGGCCGAAATGACCATGGAAGTGGCGCAGCTGCTGCGCGATGCTGGCCCGTGGGGGCAGATGTTCCCGGAGCCGCTGTTTGACGGTCATTTCCGTCTGCTGCAACAGCGGCTGGTGGGCGAACGTCATTTGAAGGTGATGGTCGAACCGGTCGGCGGCGGTCCACTGCTGGATGGTATTGCTTTTAATGTCGATACCGCCCTCTGGCCGGATAACGGCGTGCGCGAAGTGCAACTGGCTTATAAGCTCGATATCAACGAGTTTCGCGGCAACCGCAGCCTGCAAATTATCATCGACAATATCTGGCCAATTTAGCGTCATCTTCTCTATAAAAAAGAGCGTGGATTGGGTACAATCCCGCTCTTATCACCGCATTTTGACTAGCTCAATAAAAGAAATCAGACCATGTTTGAAATTAATCCGGTAAATAATCGCATTCAGGACCTCACGGAACGCTCCGACGTTCTTAGGGGGTATCTTTGACTACGACGCCAAGAAAGAGCGTCTGGAAGAAGTAAACGCCGAGCTGGAACAGCCGGATGTCTGGAACGAACCCGAACGCGCACAGGCGCTGGGTAAAGAGCGTTCCTCCCTCGAAGCCGTTGTCGACACCCTCGACCAAATGAAACAGGGGCTGGAAGATGTTTCTGGTCTGCTGGAACTGGCTGTAGAAGCTGACGACGAAGAAACCTTTAACGAAGCCGTTGCTGAACTCGACGCCCTGGAAGAAAAACTGGCGCAGCTTGAGTTCCGCCGTATGTTCTCTGGCGAATATGACAGCGCCGACTGCTACCTCGATATTCAGGCGGGGTCTGGCGGTACGGAAGCACAGGACTGGGCGAGCATGCTTGAGCGTATGTATCTGCGCTGGGCAGAATCGCGTGGTTTCAAAACTGAAATCATCGAAGAGTCGGAAGGTGAAGTGGCGGGTATTAAATCCGTGACGATCAAAATCTCCGGCGATTACGCTTACGGCTGGCTGCGTACAGAAACCGGCGTTCACCGCCTGGTGCGTAAAAGCCCGTTTGACTCCGGCGGTCGTCGCCACACGTCGTTCAGCTCCGCGTTTGTTTATCCGGAAGTTGATGATGATATTGATATCGAAATCAACCCGGCGGATCTGCGCATTGACGTTTATCGCGCGTCCGGCGCGGGCGGTCAGCACGTTAACCGTACCGAATCTGCGGTGCGTATTACCCACATCCCGACCGGGATCGTGACCCAGTGCCAGAACGACCGTTCCCAGCACAAGAACAAAGATCAGGCCATGAAGCAGATGAAAGCGAAGCTTTATGAACTGGAGATGCAGAAGAAAAATGCCGAGAAACAGGCGATGGAAGATAACAAATCCGACATCGGCTGGGGCAGCCAGATTCGTTCTTATGTCCTTGATGACTCCCGCATTAAAGATCTGCGCACCGGGGTAGAAACCCGCAACACGCAGGCCGTGCTGGACGGCAGCCTGGATCAATTTATCGAAGCAAGTTTGAAAGCAGGGTTATGAGGAACCAACATGTCTGAACAACACGCACAGGGCGCTGACGCGGTAGTCGATCTTAACAATGAACTGAAAACGCGTCGTGAGAAGCTGGCGAACCTGCGCGAGCAGGGGATTGCCTTCCCGAACGATTTCCGTCGCGATCATACCTCTGACCAATTGCACGCAGAATTCGACGGCAAAGAGAACGAAGAACTGGAAGCGCTGAACATCGAAGTCGCCGTTGCTGGCCGCATGATGACCCGTCGTATTATGGGTAAAGCGTCTTTCGTTACCCTGCAGGACGTTGGCGGTCGCATTCAGCTGTACGTTGCCCGTGACGATCTCCCGGAAGGCGTTTATAACGAGCAGTTCAAAAAATGGGACCTCGGCGACATCCTCGGCGCGAAAGGTAAGCTGTTCAAAACCAAAACCGGCGAACTGTCTATCCACTGCACCGAGTTGCGTCTGCTGACCAAAGCACTGCGTCCGCTGCCGGATAAATTCCACGGCTTGCAGGATCAGGAAGCGCGCTATCGTCAGCGTTATCTCGATCTCATCTCCAACGATGAATCCCGCAACACCTTTAAAGTGCGCTCGCAGATCCTCTCTGGTATTCGCCAGTTCATGGTGAACCGCGGCTTTATGGAAGTTGAAACGCCGATGATGCAGGTGATCCCTGGCGGTGCCGCTGCGCGTCCGTTTATCACCCACCATAACGCGCTGGATCTCGACATGTACCTGCGTATCGCGCCGGAACTGTACCTCAAGCGTCTGGTGGTTGGTGGCTTCGAGCGTGTATTCGAAATCAACCGTAACTTCCGTAACGAAGGTATTTCCGTACGTCATAACCCAGAGTTCACCATGATGGAACTCTACATGGCTTACGCAGATTACAAAGATCTGATCGAGCTGACCGAATCGCTGTTCCGTACTCTGGCACAGGATATTCTCGGTAAGACGGAAGTGACCTACGGCGACGTGACGCTGGACTTCGGTAAACCGTTCGAAAAACTGACCATGCGTGAAGCGATCAAGAAATATCGCCCGGAAACCGACATGGCGGATCTGGACAACTTCGACTCTGCGAAAGCAATTGCTGAATCTATCGGCATCCACGTTGAGAAGAGCTGGGGTCTGGGCCGTATCGTTACCGAGATCTTCGAAGAAGTGGCAGAAGCACATCTGATTCAGCCGACCTTCATTACTGAATATCCGGCAGAAGTTTCTCCGCTGGCGCGTCGTAACGACGTTAACCCGGAAATCACAGACCGCTTTGAGTTCTTCATTGGTGGTCGTGAAATCGGTAACGGCTTTAGCGAGCTGAATGACGCGGAAGATCAGGCGCAACGCTTCCTGGATCAGGTTGCCGCGAAAGACGCAGGTGACGACGAAGCGATGTTCTACGATGAAGATTACGTCACCGCACTGGAACATGGCTTACCGCCGACAGCAGGTCTGGGAATTGGTATCGACCGTATGGTAATGCTGTTCACCAACAGCCATACCATCCGCGACGTTATTCTGTTCCCGGCGATGCGTCCGGTAAAATAAGCCATTAAGAGGTAAAAAAAGCCCCGTGCGTTTATCGCCGGGGCTTTTTTATTGCGCCGCGAAGGCGCTGAGTTTTTCACGCGCGGTGTTCGCTTCCTGCACCATCCACGGGCTAAATGCCCACGGTGTGGCGTCCAGCGCGCGGAATAGCGCGTCCAGCTTCACCCACCGATACTCCATCACTTCATCGTCATTGATTGCGAGGGTATTCGTTACGCGGGCGGCATAGACCGGGCAGATTTCGTTTTCAACGATCCCTGACGGGTCGGCTTCACGGTAGCGGAACTCCGGGGCAATGGGGGTGATGTCTGTGATTTCGGCGCCGACTTCAAAGCGGCAGCGGCGGATAATCGCCTGCTCTGTCGCTTCGTCGGCCTGTGGATGGCCGCAAACGGAGTTGGTCCATACGCCGGGCCAGGCTTTTTTACTTAATGCGCGCCGGGTGATCAGACATTCTCCATTAGCGTTAAACAGCCATGAAGAGAAGGCCAGGTGTAGCGGGGTGTGTGACGTGTGCGCGGCGTACTTCTCCTGAGTGCCAATCACCTTTCCCTGGTCATTTACCAAAATAACGTGTTCTTGAATACTCATTGATGCTCCAGTGCCAAAATGCTTAATGGTTCAGCACCATCAGCGGAATTATTATACTGCATTCTTATGCGAACGGTTTGGCCCACAGAGCGGAAAAGGGCATGACCCGCATCAGTTTGGGCTGCTATCATAGTGCGCCATTCACGCTGACCGAGGAGCTGTTTTGTTTGCAGGAAGCCTGACGAGAAACCCGATCATTGCCGTTTTCTGCCTGACGCTGACGCTACTTGTAGCAGGATGCTCGGGGAGTAAATCTTCGGATATGGGCAGTTATTCCGGTGCAGTCTATACCGTTAAGCGCGGGGACACGCTCTACCGCATCTCACGCGCCACGGGAACCAGCGTGAAGGAGCTGGCGCGCCTGAATAATATCTCTCCACCGTATACTATTGAGGTAGGGCAGAAGCTCAAGGTTAACGGCGGTTCCTCCTCAGGGAAAAAGTCCTCAACGCGTAAAACAGCCAAAGTCACGCCATCCTATCAGGTGCCTAAATCATCCTGGCCGCCGGTCGGTCAGCGCTGCTGGATCTGGCCTGCAAGCGGAAAAGTGGTTGCGCCGTACTCGCTCTCGGAAGGTGGCAATAAAGGTATTGATATCGCTGCCGCACGCGGCACACCGGTTTACGCTTCAGGGGCCGGGAAGGTGGTCTATGTCGGTAACCAGCTTCGTGGATACGGTAACCTGATCATGATTAAGCATGGTGAGGACTACATTACGGCGTATGCGCATAACGACACGATGCTGGTCAATAATGGGCAGAACGTGAAGGCGGGGCAGAAGATTGCGACCATGGGCAGTACCGGGACGGATACGGTGAAGCTGCACTTCCAGATCCGCTATAAGGCTACAGCCATCGATCCGCAGCGTTATCTTCCGGCGCAGGGCAGTAAGCCGAAGTGTTAAGTGATTATTTAATCGCCACTTAGTGGGGTAAAGGCTTGTATGAAGAGGCGTAAGGTTTATAATGCCTTACGCATCTCGAAGCGGGCGTAGTTCAATGGTAGAACGAGAGCTTCCCAAGCTCTATACGAGGGTTCGATTCCCTTCGCCCGCTCCAGATCTCTCCCCTCGTACGAACGCCTTAAAATCATTCTCTATCAGCAGCTTAAATAATTATCTGTTTTAGCCGCCTATGAGTTATGCCATCGTGATCCGCCCTTGGTAACTGTCACGCTAAGTTACATGGTGAGAAAACAAGATAACTCAGCGTTGGTGTCAGTTGCATCCTCACTCCGCGATAGCAAAACGTGAAGAAAAAGCCACACTGGTATTGTTATGTCATCGACAGACTGCTCAGACGCATTTAAGACCGATGTGCGGCCTTATGAGCCACGTAATAACCATAACTACAAACGACCTGTAGGCTTTATCAACGTTTCAGCCACGCTCCCGCAAGGGTACACGTAAAGTGTGATCCCTCTGACGGTCTGATGTTGTCGCCTAACGGCTCCGCTTGTTGCTGTATCACCAACGGGGAGTAGTGTTTGCACCGTCACTGTGTTTAATAAATGGCTAATGTTCGCGTATAGACTATTTCGACTTATGATTTTACGATGTAGATAAATCATACAAGGAGGATAGTTTATGAGCGCATATGCAGAGGAAGGAACATTGCGCCGGATGACCTTAGGCGAGATTGCAATGGCTCGCAGAGTGTTCGGTGATTCGATAGTGTATAGCCGTGTCTGGATTCATTGCGACAGCTATTTACCGTTCGGCCTCCAGAAACAGAACTACGCGATGACTCCCAACGGGGAGTTGTGGTACAGAAAACAGATGTACAGGGAAGACTTTTCCGCAAACTCGGTTTTTGTTGAAGATAAATATGTTTTCATCCATGAATTGGGGCATGTCTGGCAACACCAACACGGGCAATGGGTGAGAATGCGGGGTGCGTTTAGCTGGGCTGCTGAATATACCTACAGGCTGGATAAAGAAAAGCTCACTGATTACTCTCTTGAGCAGCAAGCCTCTATTTTAGCTGATTACTGGTTACTGCTGGTTTATGGGATTAGTAAGTGGTCTTATTATCAAAGGCCTGGGCGCATGGGGATGTACAGAGGCGTAGATAAGTTGCAGGATGTCCCTTCGCTTTACCAAAAAATCGTAACAGGGAAGGGGTGTTAAACATGAAGAACAAAATGTTGCTGGGTGTTGTATTCCTCTTGACGGGATGCCCTGGGCCTGGTGATCGAATGGTAGATCGTGAATCTACAACGGCATTTATCAAAGATAATCAAGTTTGTGTGGTGTCACCACTGGAGCCACAGGAACGGATCACTGCTATCCAAATCAACAGTGATAATAGCGACTCTCTTCACAAGATTTTTGATGACAAGCCCGTGTATGTTCAAAAGGGCGGGTGTCTTCCTGTGTTCGGATTTAAGTTTACACCTGGAGAGCGGTATAACTTCGCGTATGACGTCCAATCTGATAAATCAGGGTCACATTTAGTCACTGCTGAATTTTCTTATCCCAAAGAATAAGGGGCTGAACGCCCCATATTCTTAACGGCGTGTAAACGCCAACCTGAGCCCTAATCCAATGAATGTTACACCAACAATTCTATCCAGTATTTTCTGCAACCTTCTGTTTTGCGAAACGGTTCCAGCTGCACTACCTGCAAGTACGGCGAACGTTAAATCAGTCATAAAAGCGATCAATGCGTAGGTCATACCCAGGAGTAGAAAAGAAGCTGTCTGGTGCTCGCTTCCAGGCGCAACGAATTGAGGGAAAAAGGAGATGAAGAATAACAGTACCTTCGGGTTGGTTAAGGTAGTTATGAAACCTTTAGTAAGTAGACTCGTCAGAGTCGCTTTTGCCTTAACGCTTTCAGCTTCGTTGTGATTAGTGGTTTGCTTTGTCAGCGTTCCCCAAATCATCTTACTACCGAGATACATCAGATAAGCCGCACCGAGAGACTTAATGATGGTGAACATCATCGGAGATGCTGTTATCAACGCGGTTAATCCCACAGCGCTTGCAATTGCATGTGTGCAACTACCTAATGCTACTCCAGCGGCAGAGATAATTCCCGCTCGTCTTCCATTAACCACGCTTTGACCTACCACGTAGGCTATATCAGGCCCAGGTGTAACGGAAAGGAGAAATACAGACAGGGCGAAAAGCCCAAAATGAGTTATGTCCAGCATAGCTATCTCCGGAAAAAATTAAGCACCTCCATGCTAACACTGAATTTTTATGCGTAAAGGGTGATTTGCTATGCTTTTAATCTTCTTCTGCTAAACGACGAATCACCCATGGCATAACACGCTAAGTTGCACATTTCCTGTACCCTGGATACCCTGAGATTAATCCTAATAACTCAAGGGTGAGTATGGCTACCGGGAAGAGAAAGAACCAAAAGGAATCACCTGAAGAAGAGTTAGATCGCTTGCTGAATGAGCTTGAACTCACAGAGGAGCAACGGGAGTTTATTGAATCTATGCGGGAGGATAAGGGGGATCCCTGTGAGGAGTAACGCTTGCCTTCAGCCGAACGAATACGAATGGCCGCATAACGGCATTGTAAGGATCTCTTCTCTTCACTATGACTTTCCGTCAGCGTCGTTGGCTCAGCGTACCGTGCCAGAAATTGTCCTGAAATGATGCGGTATTCAGACCGGATCGGACTACTATTCATTATGATTTATCAATGCATTATACCCTGACCATGTGCATGTAAAATCGCGGAGCCGGGAGAGTTGACGGCAATGTAAAAGAAATCATGAGGAAAGAAATATGGCTGCTACAAACGGTATGATTGATACTGATGACGCTGTAATTTTACTCATCGACCATCAGAGTGGCTTATTCAACACGGTACGTGATGTGCCTGTACCAGACCTTCGTAATTATGTGACAGCGATAGCCAAAGTTGCCACGCTTTTAAATATCCCGGTGATCACCACGGCCTCTGTTCCTGACGGTCCCAATGGCCCGCTCATCCCGGAAATTCACAAATATGCACCCCATGCCGTGTATGTTCCACGCACCGGGCAGATTAATACCTGGGATAATCCGGCGTTTGTGAAGGAAGTGGAAAAGACGGGCAGAAAGACCCTGATTATTGCCGGAACGCTCACCAGCGTCTGCATGGCGTTCCCTGCGGTTAGCGCTGTCCAGGAGGGGTATAAGGTTTACTGTGTTGTGGATGCCTCGGGGAACTGGTCCAAAATCGCGACCGATACCACCATCGCGCGCGTGGCTCAGGCGGGAGCGATCCCTACCGATACGTTTGCCATTGTCGCTGAATTAATGAGAACCTGGAACCGCGCGGAAGGTTCTCGCTTTGCTGAGATCCTGGCAGAGCATGTCTGTCCGGAATATAAGTGCCTGATTGAAAGTTTCGGCAAAGCTCAGGAAATTGCCAGAACGGGCCCGGAAACCAATCTGGAGCATTATAAGTAAGGCCGGATAAACCTGAACAAAATTCCTGGATTTTATCGTCCTGTACCTGAACGTATTACAGGTGCAGGACGTAGTGGCGCCTTATTCCGGACGTCGCTGAATTGTCAGAGATATTAAGAGGGGCTGAACCGCGCATAATTTAAAATTAAACCCTCTTCCTTTTTACGTCATCAGGCGCCCCTGTTATATCTGTCGGCAAATTTTTTATTTCCCGGATCGCAGATGAAAACACGACTCCTCCTGTGCGCGGGCTTATTTGCCGCCTCCAGTGCCCATGCCAGCGCCCTCTATTTTTATGAAGCCGGCACCGAAGATACCGCGCTTGCCGGAGCAGGGCAGGCGGCTCGTGCGCAGGACGCCTCGACAATCATGACCAACCCTGCTGGCATGACGCGCCTGCCGGATCATATGGTCACCGGTGGGTTACAGGTTATGGATGGCTCCATCGACAACCAGCTGGATAACCATGCCCATCAAAGCCCCGGCGACGTGATGAAAACCATCCCGAATGCCAGCGCCTTTTATAGCCAGAAGATAAACGATGATCTTTATGCCGGGATCGGGCTTTACGGTAATTACGGTCTGGGGATCGATTACGGTAGCTGGGCGGGCGACAGGCTGATTAAAAAGAGTACCCTGGTTGCAATGACGCTCAGTCCGTCACTGGCATACAAGCTCACCGACCGACTCTCAATAGGGGCGTCCGCCAACGTTAATTACGGTTATTTCTCGCTGACCCGCAACGTTAATGATAATGACTATCGGCAGCATGATGAGGACTGGGCCATGAGCTATCGGCTTGGGCTACTCATGCAACTGACCGACCAGACGCGAGCCGGTATTACATGGAACAGCGAGACGAACTATCGCTACTCTGTTAACGGCAAAGCTCGAGTACAGAATGGTGCCTACGACCTCCCGGTGTCGGCACAAATCAGCGCGCCGCAGCAAATCATGCTCAGTCTTGTGCATGATATTAACCCTCGGTGGTCGGTTATGGGCGATCTCGGCTGGCAGGACTGGAGCCAGTTCGGTGCCCCGCAAATCGTCGTTGGGGATCGGCAACTGAACAACGTCAGCCGCCTGAAGGATACGTGGCACGGCGCGGTGGGCGTGCAGTATCGTCCAACACCTCAGTGGCGACTGAATATCGGTGTGGCGTTCGACAGCTCGCCGTATGAGAGTCAGAGTGATGTGGCCTTAACTTTACCCACCGGGGATGAGTGGCGATTTGGCACGGGAGCCCAGTATCAGATCACCCCGGCCAGCAATATTGGTATTGCCGTGTCGTATCTTCATATGCAGTCGTCGCATGTGAAATCCCCGACGGCGTTTGCCGGAAGTTACGATCATCCTTATCTTTGGTTTGCCAGCGTCAACTACAGCTATCAGTTTTGATCGGCTAACCGCTTAAAATATATGGTCTATAATGGCAGATATTGAATGTCAGAAGGTTGTACCATGCATATTTTACCGCCTGTTCGACCCGAAAAATCCATCGAAAGACTGACCGCCATCCTTGAGCCGATAGCGGAGAAAGTGCACGTTGTTCCGCGTAAGCGACTCACCTGGTTACGGAAGGGGAAACAGCAGATGTACCTCTTTCTGGAAGGAGAGCTGTCCCTGCTGCGGGCTTCGGATGGACTGGTGGTAGTGACCGTTTACGAGCCGCATTTGTTTGGTATTGCAGAGATGATCCAGCCTACGCAGGGGCACCTTCTCCGTGCTGAAAGAGAGTCGACTATTTTACGTCTCGATGCGGACAAGGCGGCTGAGTTGTTTCGTGCCGAGGGCGTCTGGGAGGATGTCGCCGCGCTGCTCTCATACCATACGGCCTATTTAATATTCCGTGATGCCCAGGTACTCCAGCAGCGTACCTATTCCGTTATTCGTAACCACCTTCAGGAAATGATTTTGCTCCCGGAAGAGACGCGTTTGCGTACCACGATTCTGGAATATATCCAGGATCGTACGCTGCTCTCTCGCAGCAGTATACTCAATGTATTATCTGCCCTTAAGCAGGGGGAATATATCGCCTTTAAGCGCGGTGGATATCTGCTTGAGGTCAGACATTTACCCGAGTCATTCTAGCGGAAGTTTAAAATTAAACAGAAATGCAATTAACGCTACCGTTAATTTTCTATATCGTTTGCTTTCTCAGATTTAACATTATCAAGTAAACGGTATATTTATGAAAAAGACAGTTATCGCATTGATTATGGCTAATGCATTTACCGCCACTTCCGCGTTCGCCGCCGCTGATGCGGGCACCTGGTATAGCGGGGCTAAATTCGGCTGGTCTCACTATTTTGATACCAATATGGGTTCAAAAGCGTTTGAGAACACACATTCCGATCACTTCGATTTTAACCATGATAATGTCGGCGGGGGTGTTTATACGGGTTATCAGATTACCCCATGGCTTGCGGTAGAAGGTGGTTATGATTATTTAGGCAACATGCAGATTAAAGGTCAGCATGGCGCCGGGGCGCAAATGAAGACGCAGGGGCTGCAAATGTCTCTGAAGGCCAGTTATGCCCTGACCAGTGACTGGGATATTTACGGCCGTGCCGGCGCAATGGGCTATCGCGCTGAATCCGATGTAAGTGGTCACAATCGTTTTGAAACCGGTGTGCGCCCGCTTGCAGCCGTGGGTACTGAATACGCTTTCAATAAAAACTGGGCGGGCCGCCTGGAGTATCAGTGGGTAAGCAACGTGGGCAATGTTAACCAGATCGGCGTGAGCAGCGACCTGAGTTCCGTCACCGCAGGGCTTAGCTATCGCTTTGGTCAGTACGACTGATGCCCGTGATATGCCCATTAATAAAAAACCCGGCTGCTTATATTGCCGGGTTTTTCGTTTTCAGCTGGTAAATAACGGTTCAAGAATGATATGAATATTTTGCAGGCCCGTGACATTATTATCTTTCAGGTATTGCTGATTAACCATATCTAACTGTTCCAGTTTGGTCAGCGAGGCATAGACGCGTTGAACGGCACTGTCCGCAACAAAAATTTCTTTTGCGGTGGTGTCCTGTAGATACTGAGATTTTACGCTGCGCGTTAAGGTCTCGATCTGCTGTTTATTTTCCTGATAAAGAGACGCGATATGCGATATCTGTGCCTGCGGCGGTTTTTCCCCCGGCAACACCAGTGGAATTTGCAGATGATTAATTTTTTCAACATTGTCTGGTTGGGGAGAACTACAGGCTGTTAATGTGCTGAGGGTTAATACAGCGAAAAAGAACGGCAGGCTCTTCATCGAATCACTCCGGGGAAATAACTGGACTCAGCATTATCCCTTAAGGACGCAGCGACGAAAGAATAAACTAATTTATTTATAAACGTTATTTCCATAGGTTAAAGATAAGCCTGGTGATAGCCTCCTTTCCCCCCATGTACCGCCAGCGTGAATATAACTCCTCGAGGAAGTATGAAATTTAAAACTCTCGTTAGTGCGATAGCCGTTGCTGGTCTGCTATTAGTGTCGTTGACCTCATTGCCAGTCCTGGCACAAAAGGAAGGGAAGGGAGCCACTGTCCATACGAAAGAGATGAATGATGCACTTTATGGTCAACTGCCCTTCTTTGATAAGACGGATTTCCGAAATGCGCACAAAGGCTTTATTGCCCCGCTGCCACCCGCGGTGATTAAAGGCGAAAAAGGCGCCGTTATCTGGAACCCCCAGAAATACGCTTTTATCAAAGAAGGGCAAAAAGCGCCGGATACCGTCAACCCGAGCCTGTGGCGTCAGGCGCAGCTGAATAATATTGGCGGTCTGTTTGAGGTCACGGAAGGCGTCTACCAGATCCGTAACCTCGATCTGTCGAATATGACGATTATAGAGGGCAAAGAGGGGATCACGGTTATCGATCCGCTGGTGTCTGCGGAAACGGCCAAAGCGGGCATGGATCTTTACGTTCAACATCGTGGCAAACGCCCGGTTGTTGCCGTTATTTATACCCATAGTCATGTCGATCATTATGGCGGCGTGCGTGGCGTAGTCGATGAAGCGGGAGTGATAACCGGCAAAGTGAAAGTCTATGCTCCAGCAGGTTTTATGGAAGAGGCGGTATCGGAAAATATCATGGCCGGAAATGCCATGAGCCGCCGTGCCAGTTATATCTACGGAAACCTGTTAAAGGCCAATGTAAAAGGTCAGGTAGGGGCGGGTATGGGGACGACCACCTCAGCCGGGACGGTCACGCTTATCGCGCCCACTCACGCCATTACCGAAGACGGGCAGAAAGAGATCATCGACGGTCTCACCTATGATTTTATGCTGGCGCCGGGGTCGGAAGCGCCGTCTGAAATGCTCTGGTATGTGGAAGAGAAAAAGCTGATTGAAGCAGCAGAGAACGTCACTCACACTCTGCACAATACTTACTCGCTGCGCGGGGCGAAAATACACGATCCGCTGGCATGGTCAAAATACATCAATAACGCCCTCGATCGTTGGGGGGATAAAGCGGAAATTATTATCGCGCAGCACCACTGGCCCACATGGGGTAATAAGAAAGTGGTGAAGCTGATGAAAAGCCAGCGTGATATCTACCGCTATATCAACGACCAGACGCTGAGGCTGGCGAATAAAGGGCTGACGAGGGATGAGATAGCCGCTAATTTCGCCCTGCCTTACGGGCTGGCAAAATCCTGGGCAGGCCGTGGCTATTACGGCTCGGTAAGCAACAATGTCAAAGCCACCTATGTCTACTATCTTGGCTGGTTCGACGGAAATCCGGCGACGCTCAATGAACTGCCTCCGGTCGAGGCAGCGAAAAAATATGTCGATTACATGGGCGGAGCCCGCGCGATCCTTGAAAAAGCCCGGGTTGATTATGCCCGGGGAAATTACCGCTGGGTGGCGCAGGTGATGAATAAAGTCGTTTTTGCCGATCCAAATAATAAGGCGGCGCGCGAACTGGAAGCGGACGCGGTTGAACAGCTGGGATACCAGGCCGAGTCAGGACCCTGGCGTAACGCCTACCTCACCGGTGCGCAGGAGTTGCGTAACGGGGTGAAGAGGATGCCGACGCCCAATACCGCCAGCCCGGATGCGGTTCGTGCCATGTCGACTGAGATGATTTTTGACTACTTCGGCGTTCACCTTAACGGCGTCAGAGCTGCGAATGCCAGAGGGATTTTTAACGTTGATCTGGGTCGCGAGGGCGGCAGGTACAAGCTGGAGCTGGAGAATGGCGTGCTGAACCATATCGCCAACGCTCAGGCAGAAGATCCGGATGCAACCATCACGCTCAGCCGCGAAACGCTGAATAAAATCATCCTCAAAGAGACCACGTTGAAAAAGGCGCAACAGGCAGGAGAGGTGACGATCGTCGGCAATGCCGCGAAGGTAAACGAAATGCTGCGCTGCATGGAGAGCTTCAGCTTCTGGTTTCCTGTCGTCACCCCTTAAACGTAAAAAGGGCTGCTTTCGCAGCCCTTTAGCATTCGCCTGCAACAATTTGCCGGGTGGCGGCTTCGCCTTACCCGGCCTACACTCTGCGCGCCTTGAGCGCTAGATGACGCCATCCCCGCCGTCTGAACACCACACCTGCCCGGAGGTGTATGAACACTCATCCGAGGCCAGGGTGACATACAGCGGTGCGATCTCCACGGGCTGTCCCGGGCGTCCCAGAGGGGTACTCTCGCCAAAATGTTTCACTTTTTCCTGTGGCTGCCCACCGCTGGGCTGAAGCACGGTCCAGTAAGGTCCCGGCGCTACCGCGTTCACGCGGATCCCCTTCGGTCCCAGCTGTTTCGCCAGCGCTTTGGTGAACACCGCGAGACAGGCTTTGGTCTGCGCATAGTCAAGCAGTACGGCGCTCGGTTTAACCGCCTGAACGGAGGAGGTGTTAATGATGGAAGCAGGGGCTTTCATATGGCGCAATGCCGCCTTTGTGATCCAGAAAGGCGCATAGACGTTGGTCTTAAAGGTCGCGTCAAAATCTTCCGTGGTCAGTTCTTCCAGCGACTCACGGTACTGCTGGCGGCCTGCGTTATTCACCAGGATATCCAGCCCGCCCAGTTTTGAGACGGCCTGCTCCACCAGATTCTGACAAAAAGTTTCGTCCCGCACATCGCCCGGAAGCGCGACGGCATTCCGCCCTTCCGCTTTAATCAGGGCGATGACTTCCGCTGCGTCTTCTTCCTCTTCCGGCAAATAGTTAATCGCGACATCTGCCCCTTCGCGGGCATAGGCAATGGCTACCGCGCGTCCGATGCCGGAATCGCCCCCGGTAATCAGCGCCTTCTTACCGGCAAGACGACCATGCCCTTTGTAGCTCTTCTCGCCGTGGTCGGGTACGGGTTCCATCTCTGAGGCCAGGCCCGGTGGCGTCTGGGGCTGCTCCGGGAAAGGTGGCGTTGGGTAAGCGTTCGTACGTTGTTCATTATCACTCATAGCTAACTCCTTGTTAGGGGTGAGATTTGATGGATAGTTACAGCGTTAACGCTTCGCTGAATTATTTTTGCAAGTGGCTGACCCGCACTACGGGTGGGGATGATTTTTTATCGAGCGAGCCGCTAATACTGATCATGTTGTCAGGTTCCACGGTTCTGTCGTCAAATACGGCTTTCGGGATAATAACGTCGATTTTCCCGGTTTTATCCTGGAATACGTATTTATCGCCATTGCCATCAATAAGATTGCCGCGCAATGAAATAGAGGCACCATCATGCATCTCTTTCGCCTGAGTAATGGTCATAATGCGCGCATCATCGGTACCACGATAACCGCTGTCCAGCGCATGCGGCGGTGGCGGCGCATCACCCTTTTGTAACCCGCCGTTATTATCTGCCCATGCAGTAGGGATAATTAATATAAACAAGGCTGAAATCACTGATAATTTCATCTGATACCCTTCATTTTGGATGTCTTGACTTATTAAGTATTGTTGCTATTCCTTTATGTGGCAAATGTGATAAGTCTTAAAAGCATTTGCACAGAAAAATCAAAAATTTCGGCAATTAAGCGAAACGGTGACCACAGCCATGGAACCAAAAAATGAAAAAGTGCCTGGGATAAAAGAGAGTAGCCGTTTAATGACGTTTGAGTATGCATTTCGCCAGGTGGGTTTTATTGTGCTGTTAGCTATTATCGTGGCCGCGATAGCCGGCCTGTTTTCCAGCGGCGCGGTCAGCGACGTGGAGAAAACAAACGAAGCAAATTCCCTGACCCTGAGCTATGAGCGCTTCGGTCGCCGCCAGACCGAATCGCGGATGGCACTGACGTTTCCGGTGACGTCTGAGGGGAAATATACCCTCAGCATGACCAGCGAAAGCAGCGACGCGTATGAGCCAGGCAGCGTTTGGCCACAGCCGGACAGCATGTACAGCCGGGGGAATACCCTGTTTCTCGTCTACGATCGTTTACAACAGACCGATAAATTTACCGTTTTGTTATTTATCACGCCGTCAAAAGCAGGGAAGTGGACAAACAGCATCCGCGTAAACAACGAGCCAGATATCCATTTCTGGCAGTTTATTTACCCCTAGGAGTCGAATATGGACATGGTTTTTCGTGCCCTGGCAATTTACCTGTTTCTGGTCATCGTGTTTAAAGTTGCCGGGCGACGCGCCCTGCTACAAATGACCAGTTTTGACCTTATTTTGCTCTTAATTATCAGTGAGGCGACACAACAGGCGCTGCTTGGCGAAGATTTCTCTGTCACCGGCGCGATGATTACAATAACGACGCTGGTGGTTGTGGATATTATTTTTGGCCTGCTGAAAAAATATTTCTCCACTGTCGAGAATATTCTTGATGGCACGCCGGTGATATTGGTGGAGAACGGTGTTCCCCTTGCCGATAAACTGAAAAAGGTCGATGTGTCCTGTGATGATATATTGGTATCAGCCCGCCAGAATCACGGTATTACAGAATTGAAGGAGATTAAATACGCTATTCTTGAGCGTAATGGTCATATTTCTATTATTCCTGACGAAAATTAAGGGGCAATGCGATGAGCAACCTTATTCACGACAGCAACAGCACCATCAGCGAGCTGACGAAAAAGCTCGCCACTCAGCTTACGGACAGAGGTTTGCGGTTAACCACCGCAGAGTCCTGTACCGGCGGCAATCTCGCTGTTGCGCTTTGTGCCGAAGAGAACACGGCGGAATTTTATGATGTTGGCATGGTGGTGTTCAGCGATGCGGCGAAGGAGCGGATCCTCGGCGTGCGGCACGAAACCATTAAGCGCTTCACCGCCGTCAGTGAACAAACGGTGACCGAGATGGCCGCTAAAATTCGCGAAATTGCCGAGGCGGATATCGGCCTTGCCATCAGCGGCTATGCGGGACCGGAAGGCGGCGACGATGGCACCGCAGC
This sequence comes from Enterobacter hormaechei, assembly GCA_042434945.1. Lineage (GTDB taxonomy): Bacteria > Pseudomonadota > Gammaproteobacteria > Enterobacterales > Enterobacteriaceae > Escherichia > Escherichia hormaechei_A. Next base: position 3,349,741 of record CP170191.1, on the reverse strand, counting down.
CGGTACGGTCTGCTTCGGCTGGAATATTCGCGGAAAGACGGAAACCCGCACCGTGCTGTTTTCCGGTGAATGTCAGGATGTGGTGGATAAAGCGGTGCGTTATTCCCTGTCTGAACTGATCGAAATACTCTCCGGCTGGGATAACGTCTGAAACAAGGGGAAAGGCTATGGCTGTGATCGTTATTACCGGCGGTACGGCGGGCGTGGGGAAAGCCACGGCGCTGCACTTTGCCAAAGCGGGCTACGATGTGGGCATCATTGCCCGCGACGAGCAGAGCCTGCGCTCCACAGAAGAGGAGTTGCGCCGTTTTGGGATCAACGCCCGTGCCGTTCAGGCCGACGTGGCCGACAGCAAGGCGGTGACCGATGCTGCTAACGAGATTGAATACCGGCTTGGGGCCATCGATGTGTGGGTGAATAACGCTATGGGCGGGATGCTGGCGCCGTTTCGCACCATGTCGCCTGAGGAGTTTCGCCGCGTCACCGAGGTGACCTATCTGGGCTATGTTAACGGCACCCGCGCCGCGCTGGAGTTAATGACCCCACGCGATCGCGGAACGATTATTCAGGTTGGCTCCGCGCTGGCCTACCGTTCCATTCCCTTGCAGTCAGCCTACTGCGGGGCGAAAGCCGCAATCCGCGGATTTACCGATGCTGTGCGCACCGAACTGATGCATGAAAACAGCCGGGTGCAGATCGCAATGGTACAGATGCCGGGCCTCAATACGCCGCAGTTCGAGTGGGCGAGGAATAAATTTGCCTGGGCGATGCGCCCGGTTCCTCCCGTTTTTCAGCCGGAAGTAGCTGCCAGCGCTATTTTTAAGGTGGCGCAGAAACCGGTGCGGGAACTGTGGGTGGGCAGCAGCACCGTCCAGTCGATTGTCGGGCAATTTCTTTTCCCCGGCTTTCTGGATCGGCTGATGGTTAAAAAGGCCTGGGAAGGGCAGATGACCGATACGTTAAATGCGGATGACCGTCAGGACTATCTGGATCAGCCGGTTAACGACCTGCATAAAATCCACGGGCACTTCACCGACGAAGCAAAAGAGCGCGCTATCAGCGTCACCTCCGGCATGCCGGGGAAAGTGCTGCTCGGCTCCCTTGCCGTCACGGGCGCGATCGTGGCCCGTCTGCTGCTCTCGCGGAGACGATAATCAGCGCAGTGCGGTACGATCGGTCCAGAACCAGCGGTAGCCATAGCCGCTGAGGTTAAGCGCGACGGTTTTGCCGCACACAAGCGCGTCATCGTAACGTTTGTCCGCCAGGCAGGCGGTCCAGGTCGCATGCCGGATCCCTCTGGCGGTAAAATTAACGGGCTTATCGCTGAAGTTAACGAAGGTCAGAATGCTGCGCGTGTCGGTTTCGTAATAGATCCCCAGTACCGCATCGCTGTCGATATTAATAAGACGAAACGGCGCGACGCCGATCTCAGGGAACTCCGAGCGCGTATTGGCGATATCGATAATGCAGTGCAGGAGTGAGTTGCGGTGCAACAGCGAATCCGCCACGTTGATTTTTTGATAGCGGTACGGGCCGTGGTCAATCATCGGGGCGACAAAAGTTTCCGGGTCGGCATCTGAGAAACCGCCGCCTTGCGATCCGGCCCACTGCATCGGGGTGCGTACGGCGTAACGCTCCTCCAGATCCAAATCATCCCCCATGCCAATCTCATCCCCGTAGCGCATGACCGGTACGCCCGGCAGCGAAAACAAGACCGCATGGCAAAAGGCCAGCCGCTTTCGATCGCCATTAAGCATCGGCGCCAGACGGCGGCGGATACCTCGCTGATACACACTCATCTCTTCGTCAGGGGCAAAGGTATCGATGACGGTCTGCTTCGCTTTTTTTCCTATCCCTTCCAGATCCAGCTCATCATGATTGCGCAGCCAGTTGGCGAAGCAGCAGGAGTCCGGTGGCACAATCATCTTCTTCACCGCGTTGCGCAGCGGTCGTGCGCTCTTCTCTGCCAGGCTGACGTAAAAGTACTTATTGAGCCAGAAATTCAGCACCAGGTTGAGCCGGTCGTTCTGACCAAAATAATCTTTGTAGGCCTCGACCTCCACGTCGACTTCGCCGAGCAGGATCGCGTCCGGGTTACGCTGCCCGATAAGACGGCGCAGATGCTCCAGGATCCACAGGCCGCGTTTTTCATCCCCACGTCCGGCCTGTTTTGTCAGGTGCGATGCCGCATCCAGGCGAAAGCCCGACACCCCGAGCTTTAGCCAGAAGATGATGATGTTCTCAATCTCCTTTAGCACCGCAGGGGAGGCCAGATTGAGATCCGGCTCGTGGTGATAAAACATATGCCGGTAGTATTGCCCCGCCTCGTCGTCCCATGTCCAGATGCTCTTCTCCACGCCGGGGAACATCGGCGGCGTATCGTCGTCGTCCGTGTCGGACCACAGGTAATAGTCACGGTAGGGTGACTGGGGGTTGCGGCGGGCCTGTTGAAACCAGGGATGCGCATCCGAGGTATGCTGGATCAGCAGCTCAATAATGACCTGCATCCCCAGCTCCCGCGCCTGTTCAATAAAGGCGATGATATCGTTGAGCTTGCCGAAGCGGGGATCGACCTGCAAATGGTCGCTCACGTCATAGCCTTCATCGAGAAAAGGCGTGAGGTAAAACGGGGTGATCCAGATAACCGTCGCGCCCATCCGACGGATGTAGCGCAGCTTCGCGGTGATTCCGGCGATGTCGCCACAGCCATCGCCGTTAAGATCGTAAAACAGGGCGGTATCAATCTGGTAAATAATGGCGCGTGTATGCCAGCCTGCCATAGCAATCCTTAATGATAACCTTCGGTATCAGACACTTTGCCCCGGAAGACGTAATAGCTCCAGGCGGTATAAACCAGGATCACCGGGATGATTAACAGCGTACCAATCAGCATAAACAGCTGGCTGGCAGGCGGCGCGGCGGCTTCCCACAGGGTGATGTGCGGCGGAATAATGTGTGGCCACAGGCTGATGCCCAGGCCGCTAAAGCCGAGGAAGATCAGGCCCAGCGTTAACAGGAACGGACGGGCATGGCTGTCAGGATTGCGCGTCAGCCGCCAGATCCACAGGCTGAATACCGCGACCAGAACCGGAACTGGCAGGAACCAGAAGAAGTTAGGCAGAGTAAACCAGCGCTCGGCGACAAACTGCCAGCCGAGCGGGGTCCAGATACTTACCACCGCAATAACGGCAATCAGCGCCAGCAGCACGTGGCGGGTCAGCTCGCGCATCCGGTTTTGCAGCGCGCCTTCACTTTTCATGATCAGCCACGTGGTAGCCAGCAGGGTATAGGCGACAATTAAGCCCAGCCCGCAGAACAGATTAAACGGGGTGAACCAGTCCAGCGAGGAGCCCACAAAGCGACGCCCTTCCACGTCAAAGCCGTTGATCATCGCGCCAACCACGATCCCCTGGCTGAAGGTTGCCAGCAGGGAACCGCCGGCAAAGGAGTAGTCCCAGAATTTGCGGTGTGAAGGGGTCGCCTTAAAGCGAAACTCAAACGCCACCCCGCGGAAAATAAGCCCGATCAGCATGGCCGTCAGCGGGATGGTCAGGGCATCGATAATCACTGCGTAGGCCAGCGGAAACGCGCCGAACAACCCTGCACCGCCGAGAACCAGCCAGGTTTCATTTCCGTCCCAGACCGGGGCGACGCTGTTCACCATCACGTCGCGCTCTTTGGCATCGCCTACAAAGCTGAACAGCATGCCGATACCGAGATCGAAACCGTCCATGATGATGTACATCAGCGTGGCGAAGACAATAATGGCAAACCAGATGACCGGGATATCGACGCCCATCAGATCTTCTCCTCTTCCGGAACGGACTCGGCGGCGGACAGCGGACGGGCAGGGGTGCCCGACGTATTAGACGTTAGCGTGCCCACAGGCTGCGGACCTTTCTTAATCAACCGGGCGAGATACACATAACCCACGCCAAACACCGAACAGTAGACCACGATAAAGGCCAGCAGGCTGATGCTCATCTGCAACGTGCTGTGCAGAGACACCGCATCTATCGTGCGCAGATAGCCGTAAACGACCCACGGCTGGCGGCCCACTTCGGTGGTGACCCACCCGGCGAGCAGCGCGAGCAATCCGGCAGGCCCCATACAGAGGGCAAACCAGTGGAATGGCCGCGAGTGATAGAGTCGACGGCGATAGCGCAGCCAGACGCTCAGCACGCCAAGGGTAATCATCAGCAGCCCCATGCCGACCATAATGCGGAAGGACCAGAAGACGATGAGCGAGTTAGGGCGGTCCTCTTTCGGGAAATCCTTCAGCGCCGGGACCTGTTTATCCAGGCTGTGCGTCAGGATCAGGCTGCCGAGCGCGGGAATTTCAAGCCCGTATTTGGTGCGCTCCTCTTCCATATCCGGTACGCCAAACAGCAGCAGCGGGGTGGCCTCGCCGGGCGGGTTTTCCCAGTGGCCTTCAATCGCGGCGATTTTGGCAGGCTGGTGCTCAAGCGTATTCAGGCCGTGCATATCCCCAACCACGGCCTGAATGGGCGCGACCAGCAGCGCCATCCACATGGCCATGGAGAACATTGTGCGAATAGCGGGCGTATCGTTACCCCGCAGCAGATGCCATGCCCCGGATGCGCCCACAAACAAGGCGCTGCACAGGAAGGCGGCGATGGACATATGGATCAGGCGGTAAGGGAATGAGGGGTTAAAGATAATGGCCAGCCAGTCTTCGGGAATGACCTGACCGTTCTGAATACTGAAGCCCTGCGGGGTGTGCATCCAGCTGTTGGAGGCGAGGATCCAGAAGGTGGACATCAGCGTGCCCAGCGCCACCATGCAGGTGGCAAAGAAGTGCAGGCCGGGGCCGACCTTATTCCAGCCGAACAGCATTACGCCTAAGAAACCAGCTTCCAGGAAGAAGGCGGTTAGTACTTCATAGGTGAGCAGAGGGCCGGTTATGCTGCCTGCGAACTGGGAAAAGCCGCTCCAGTTAGTCCCAAACTGGTAAGCCATGACCAGCCCGGAAACCACGCCCATACCAAAGTTGACGGCGAAAATTTTCAGCCAGAAATGGTATAGCGAGCGCCAGACATCATTTTTGGTGCGAAGCCACATGCCTTCGAGAACCACCAGATAGCTCGCAAGCCCGATGGTGATCGCCGGGAAGAGAATATGAAAAGAGACGGTAAAGGCGAACTGTATCCTGGCCAGATGAAACGCATCAAGCTCGAACATGCTCCGTACCTCTGGAACTGATAACGCACAAGGCATTGCCAGACAGCCTCAGGCTGCCTGGCAAAACCGGTTACGGTTTTTTCTTACCTGCGCCAAGCTCGGCACCGGTAAGCGGATCGGCATTGGGGTCGGATTTCGTGCGTGCGCACATCGCTTTGACCAGCGTTTCCTGCTCTGTAGTGAGCGTTACGCTTGCGCCGCCGCCACCGCCATCGACCGCTGGCTGAGGAGATTCCACGTAGTCGAAGTGCTTATCGCTGTTCCAGCTGCCGCGAACTTCTCCCCCCTCAGACATATTGTAGTACTTGTTGGTGTACTCTTCGATTGGCGGCAATTTACCTGGTGGGAAATTGTTACGGATCGACTGGAGCGCCTTCTCAAACGAGAGCTGGTGTGCTGCCTCACGCGTCATTAAAAACGCCAGCGCATCTTTAACACCCGGATCGTCCGTTACGTTAATAAGCCGTTCGTAGATAATTTTGGCGCGCGCCTCGGCCGCTATGTTAGAGCGCAGATCCGCGGTCGGTTCGCCAATGGTATCCACGTACGCCGCCGTCCACGGTACGCCTGCGGAGTTAGTAAGCGGAGTACCGCCGCCGTAGAGCAGGGAGGTGATATGACTGTCGTTGCCGTTCTCGGTCATGGAGCGGTACAGTTCCGCTTCATTTTCAACGCCTTCCGCCAGTTCGCCTTTCGCACCCTTATTGAGCATACCCACCAGGGTGCCGATAATTTCCAGGTGACTTAACTCCTCGGTCGCGATATCCATCAGCATATCTTTACGACCGGGATCGTCGTCGCTTAATCCTTGCGTAAAGTAACGACATGCCGCGGCAAGTTCGCCCTGTGGCCCGCCAAACTGCTCAAGCAGAAGATTGGCCAGGCCCGGATTCGGTTCGGCTACGCGTACCGTGTATTGCAGCTGTTTTACGTGTCGAAACATACATTCTCCCTATTTCGTTATTTTTTCGCTTCAACGCCGTCCGCGTCGGAGCGCAGCAGGAACTGTTCCGTCGTCTGTGGAATATGCTGGAGCAGCCAGTCTGCCATCTGGCGCTCTTCTTCCAGAATGGATTCAAGGACTGGAATGGAGGCGGTATCGCCTGCTTGTTTGGCCGCAGCCAGCAGAGAGGTGTAGCAGGCAATTTCAAACTGCTCAAAAACGTAGCCGCTGATGGAGCCTTTAACAATTTCGTCGGAAGGGAACATGCCGCCAATGGACTGGCCGAGCGCCGCCATTTTGCTCATGGAATCTTTTATGACCGAACGGGAAATATCATTGCGGTCGAGAATTTCTTCCAGCACGGTAATTTGGTGTTTAGTTTCATTAACGTGTTGTTCAATTCGTGCACGTAAGTCGGGATAATTATCAATACGGCTGGCCATTGATTCCAGCATGGATTCGGCTTGCTTTTCCATCGCATGGGCATCGCGTAGCCAATCATGGTAGTGTTCTACATGATTCATAATTAACTCCTGTGATTTATTTTCTGGTTAATTTTTGGTGCTGATGCTCATCAGATATTAATTATCCTTTCTGGGCTTTTTGATTAATATTACCGACAGCCAGATCGGTTAATTTGAGATCGGTTTCTTTTTCTTCTTCCAGCGTTTCGGCAAGAAGTTTAACGGCTTTTTTATAGCCTAATTGTTCAGCCAGGGTGGCCAGGGTGCCGTAGCTGGCAATTTCGTAGTGTTCAACTTTCTGAGCTGCGGCAATTAATGCAGCGTCACGCACTTCATTTTTCTCAGTGCTCTCAATAACTTCGTTGGCTTCTTCAATTAAGCCTTCCATCGCAACGCATTTCATGCGCTTCAGTTTGAGGCCGGATTCCTGCTCAATAATCTGATCGATACGTTCGATCTGTCCCTGCGTCTCTTCGAGGTGAGCCGTGAACGCGGCACTCAGCTTCTCGCTGGATGCGGCGCGAGCTAATTTGCTTAGCGCGCGGGTCAGCTGCTTCTCAGCGCTGTAGGTGTCGGATAACAGGTGAATAAATACATCTTCAACAGTTTTCATATTCATATTTTCGCTCCAGTGAAATAAAGGGAAGGTACTGCGAGCCGACGGGCCCGCAGCATGCTCTCGGTATATTTATAAGAGCTTTAAATAAGATCAGGAGTTATCAGATTTACGGCCTCCGCCGTGACTGCTCTGTCCCCCTTTCTTACCCGCTTCAGATGCGCGTTGCGGATCGTTTTTGAAATTACCGCCGCTGTGCTGGCCGCCTTTACGTCCAGCTTCTGATGCCTTTTCACGGTCTTCAGCGAAATTACCGGAACCACCACGATGTTGCTCTGCCATATATCAACCCTCATGTTGCGTTTATGTCAGGAGATACGATAAGTAATTCGTATCAGTTGTCGTTCAGAAATTAACATTAGTCGTTATGTGAGAAGAGTCAAATTTCTTGTTTGGGTTGTTTTACGGTAATTTTGCAGGGAATGAAGAAATACCGCTTCGTTACGAGTTTTAAAAACGAATGGGAAATCCATCAGTTAGATGAAAATAAAACCGGAGGTTAAGATTGCGCTTAGCTAATAATCCTAATGTGAACGTGGCGGGAATTATTACAAGAATTGACACAGCGCAAAAATATATCTTCGCAACGGGTGTTTTTGTATTCGGAATAATCCTATGAACGTGACGAAGTCATGCGCTGAAAAGAGTGTGGCTAAACCTCGTTTTTGACGTGGTCAGGCGGATCGGGTGAGGGTATGCTTCTTTTGTCACCACAATAATTACAGAGGCAATGTCATGGATCAGGAGCTACTGGATGCGGGGTACCGGGCCTATACCGGTGAGAAAATCGATGTCTACTTCAACACCGGGATCTGCAAACACTCGGGCAACTGCGTGCGCGGCAGCGCGAAGCTGTTCGATCTGAAGCGTAAACCATGGATCGCGCCGGATGAAGTAGATGCAGAAACGGTTATGCGCGTAATTGATACCTGCCCGAGCGGTGCGCTGAAGTACCGCCAAAAATAAGCGAGGAACCATGGAAATTCTTGAAGGCCATAACAAGTTTTACGTCAACGACGCCGAAGGCAATCAGGTAGCGGAGATCGTCTTTGTCCCGACCGGCGAGCATCTGAGCATCATTGAGCACACCGATGTGGATCCGAGCCTGAAAGGGCAGGGGGTGGGTAAACAGCTGGTGGCGAAGGTGGTAGAGAAGATGCGCGGTGAGAATCGTAAAATTATCCCGCTGTGTCCATTTGCGAAGCATGAGTTTGATAATACGCGGGAGTATGACAATATTCGGGCGTAAAACAGATGCCCGGCATTGCGCCGGGCAGCATACTCAACCCACAAACATCACCGACACACACAGCACACCCACAATCAGCGTCAGCAGGTTACCGATGGAGCGGTACGGTTTTAATGACGGGATCAGGTACGTCGACAGCGTCGGCATGATGAACAGGATCATGGCGATAAGCGGACCGCTGATGGCATAAATCATTGAGATCGCATTCGGGTTGATGCAGCAGACCGCAAAGGTAATCAGCGACACGCCGAGAATCGAAATCGCGCGGTTAAAGGCGCGGCTTTTCTTCACACCCACCTGATTCAGCGACGATTTCACAATTTCCGTTGCCCCTTCAATCACGCCAAAATAGGTGCCGAGGAACGATTTCGACATCGCAATAATCGCCACGATAATGCCGGAGATGCCCAGCCATGCCGGGGACGATGGCATCATCGACAGCGCGGACAGGATCGTCACCCCTTCCTCTTTTGCCGCCACGATATAAGACGGTGGAATCGAAAGCAGGCAACTGAATACAAAGAACAGCACGCTGAGGCAGATGATCAGGTACGCCACTTTCATGATTTTTTTGCATTTACCCATCGCCTCTTCACCGTATTTCTCGCGACGGTCTACGGCGAAGGTCGAGATGATCGGAGTATGGCTAAAAGCGAAAACCATCACCGGGATCGAAATCCACACCTGGTGCAGCGTATGCTGGTCGAAGGCCATCTGGCTGGTCAGCAGCGACGGCTGCCAGCTGCCCGTCAGATACAGCGAGACAAACAGAAAATAGGCGATCAGCGGAAAGACAAGGAAACCCATCACCTTAATGGTGATGTGCCGCCCCATCAGGAAGATCAGATTCAAAATCAGCACCACGCCAAAGCTCACCAGCATCCGCATGCCGGTATCCACCGTCATCCGTTTCGCCAGCTGTTCAGTGAGTGAGTTGGTTATCGCCACCGCGTAAATCAGAACTACCACAAAGAAGGCCACAAAATAGAGCGTGGTGATCAGGTTGCCGATCTTTTTGCCGTAGTAATGGGAAACGGCACCGGTGATCCCTTCGTTGTCTTTCGTCTTCGACGACAGAATAAATTGCGCCAGCGCTTTATGCGGCCAGTAGGTTAAGGGATACGCCACAAGGGCGGTGATCAGCAGGACAATCGCGCCAGCAGAGCCGAGCTGAATGGGCAAGAACAGGGTTCCTGCGCCCACGGCAGTGCCGTAGAGGGCGAAACTCCAGAGAGTCTCTTCTTTTGACCAAATTTTCGACATTAGAGCAACGTATCAACTATAAAACGAACAAAAAGGAGTGCAATTTACCATAATTATGCGTTGAGGTCGCCGTTGCTTCGCAGGGGGCGGGCCGGAGCAGGTCTCCGGCCGGAAGGTTATTCGCTTGCCAGGGCGCGTCGTTGCTGGCGGCGCTTGATGATTTTCTCCCGCAGGGTGTCGTACGCCCAGTTGTAGAGCATGGTGTACGGCAGGAAGAACAGAAAGAAACCAATTTCCAGGGTAAAAGCCTGGAGCAGCGTCACGCCCAGCACGGCGGCAACGATGGTTACGCCAATCACAATAAAGCCGCATTCAAAACCCAGGGCATGCAGGGCGCGCACTTTCGCCGTGCGCTTCACCCGCTGGACGGGCCAGAAACGGTCGAAGCCAAAGTTATAGATAATGTTCCAGAGCATTGCCGTGGTCGCCAGAATAATGGTAAGACCCCCCATTTCAACCACCGAGCGCTGCATTAGCCACGCGGCCGTCGGGGCGAGGATCGCCGTGGCAATGCCTTCAAAACAGACGGCATGGAAGATCCGCTCCGGCAATTTACGTTGGAGTGCATCCTGATGTTGCATATTTACCTCATATAGACGCCAGTATGGGCGTTGATGCCGCCTATTCTTATCGTTTAAGGTGATATATAAAAGATGGTATCCATCGATAAAGTAGATACATCATGCGTTACTCTCCCGAAGCACTGACCGCGTTTGTTGAAACTGTCGCCGCAGGTTCGTTTTCTGCTGCGGCACGGCGGCTGCGTAAAAGCCAGTCCACCATCAGCACCTCCATTGCCAACCTTGAAGCTGACCTTGGCTTTGAGCTGTTCGATCGCTCGGCGCGTCATCCGGTATTAACCGCCCAGGGTGAACAGGTGCTGGGCTATGTCCAGTCGATACTCGCCGCCAGCGCGCGCCTGGATGAGCTGGCCGTATCTTTAACCGCGCAAACGGAGGCGCGTTTTACCTTTGTTCTCTCCGATACGCTTAACCCGGCCGTGCTGGAAGAGATGATGAGCCAGTTCGACCAGCGTTTTCCGCACACGGAATTTGAGTGCCTGATTGGAGAAGAGGAGGACGTGATCGATCTGCTGCAAAAGGAGCGGGCGCAAATTGGCCTGACGGAAGCGCGCGACAGCTACCCGACCGATATTGGCGCGACCCGTCTGCCTATGCAGACGCGGATGGCCATCTACGTTTCTGCCGGACATCCTCTGGCAGGGCAACATGAGACGCAGGCGGACGAGCTGCATGGCTGGCGCGAGCTGCGGCTGAGCACCTATCTTGAACGGGAAGCGCCCCTTTCGCGCGGGCCGGTCTGGTCTGCGCCGAATTATCTGTTACTGCTGAGCATGGCGGTACAGGGCTTTGGCTGGTGCGCGTTACCCTGCGCGCTGGTCGACGAATTTGCCGCGTCGAAATCGCTGGTGCAGCTGAACGTGCCGGGCTGGCCGAGGTCGATTGCCATCGATCTGGTATGGAACAAACGAACCCCGCCCGGCGTCGCCGGAAGCTGGCTGCGCCAGTACTTGCAGGACGCACGATAATCCTGTGACTAAACTCACTAATTTTAAACATTTGCGTCAATTGTTGATAACAATCCTCTACTATCGTCATGTCATTTTGCACAGAGGTCGTGATGAAAGATGTCGTTATAGTGGGTGCGTTACGTACGGCTATCGGCTGTTTTCAGGGAGCGCTTGCGCGTCACTCTGCGGTTGATCTTGGCAGCGTGGTGGTAAGAGCGCTGGTGGAACGCAGCGGGGTTGCCGCACATGAAATTGATGAGGTGATCCTGGGCCAGGTGCTGACCGCTGGCGCGGGACAAAATCCTGCGCGCCAGGCGGCGCTGAAGGGCGGCCTGCCTAATACCGTTTCGGCAATTACCATCAACGACGTCTGTGGTTCAGGTTTGAAAGCGCTCCATCTTGCGACGCAGGCCATCCAGTGCGGTGAAGCGGACGTGGTCATTGCCGGCGGGCAGGAGAATATGAGCCGTGCCCCGCATGTCCTGACCGACAGCCGGACCGGCGCGCAGCTCGGGAATAGTCAACTGCTTGACAGCCTGGTTCACGACGGGCTGTGGGACGCCTTCAACGACTACCATATGGGCGTAACGGCGGAAAACCTGGCGCGGGAATACGGTATCAGCCGCGAGCTTCAGGATGCATATGCCCTCAGCTCACAGCAAAAAGCGCGTGCAGCGATCGACTCCGGGCGTTTTCGCGATGAAATTGTCCCGGTCAGTACCCAGCGCCAGAACGGTGAAGCGCTCATCGTCGATACCGACGAGCAGCCGCGCACCGATGCCAGCGCAGAAGGGCTGGCAAAACTCGATCCGGCCTTTGAAACGCTCGGTTCCGTAACGGCAGGCAACGCCTCATCCATTAACGACGGTGCGGCGGCGGTGATGATGATGAGTGAAAGCAAAGCCCAGGAGCTGGCGCTGCCGGTGCTGGCGCGGATCAAAGCGTTTGCCAGCGTGGGCGTTGATCCCGCGTTAATGGGGATCGCCCCGGTCTATGCCACGCGCCGCTGCCTGGAGCGGGCGGGCTGGGAGTTGAACGATGTGGATCTGATTGAGGTCAACGAAGCTTTTGCTGCACAGGCGATCTCGGTCGGGAAAATGCTGGAATGGGATCCGCTGCGGGTCAACGTCAACGGCGGAGCCATCGCGCTGGGCCATCCCATTGGCGCCTCCGGCTGCCGCATTCTGGTGTCGCTGGTCCACGAAATGAAAAAGCGTAACGCCCGAAAAGGGATCGCAACGCTCTGTATTGGCGGGGGGCAGGGGGTGGCCCTGGCTATCGAACGGTAATTTCTCCCTCTGCGCACAGAAAACCTCCCACGGGAGGTTTTTTTGTGTCCGCAGAATCCTTTTTTAACACTTATGCGTTCTTTCTGAAGCCCGCAATAATTATTGCGCGGTTAATTATTTGCTTTGTGAAGTGCTTAATGTGATCTCACGCCTGAAATTTACGGTTAATACCCTTTTTTTGTTGATGGGGTTCACGTCAATCTTTGCCAAAAAAAATGAAACAAATAATTTCGATCCTTGTCACTAAAATAACGGTGCATAAAAAATAAACTCAAGTTTCATAAAAACGAAACGTTATTTTAATTGAGGGTTTTTTCATGTTTAAGAAATCTCTGCTCCTTGCTTCCCTTATTAGTGCCTCTTTTGCGGCTAGCGCCGTTACCATCGATCTGCGTCACGAATATATTGACAGCGGCTCGAATGCCGACCGTGTTGCCGTCTCGCACCGCTTTGATAATGGCTTCGGTTTTTCAGTCGAGGCGAAGTGGAAATCAGGCGGGGACAAGGCAGATCAGCCATTCGCGGATGTAGTGGGGAACGGTCACGAAGATCAGATTAGCTGGCGCTGGAAAGCGACAGACAATATTGCCCTGACCCCTGCGTTTACGATTGAAAGCACAGACAGTCGCACCATTTATAAACCGAATCTGCATGTGCAATATAGCTTCGATAATGGCTTCTACGTGGCTGCGCGTTACCGTTACGAATATACCCGCTACCCGTCAAGCTCAAATAAGGACGATGATAAAGTTAACCGTGGCGATGCGTGGGTCGGTTGGGTATTAGGTGACTGGCGTACCGAGCTGAACTATGTTTACGCGAAAAGTTCTGAAGGCGTGGCCCGAAATAACAATAAAGATTATTCCAACGAATATAACGCCAAGCTGGCCTACAAATGGGATAAAAACTGGGCGCCGTATGTGGAGGTGGGCAACGTGGGGGTTAAAGACACGGACGAACGCCAGACCCGTTTCCGTTTAGGCGTGGCGTACTCCTTCTGATAATTTATCTTCTTCGCTAAAACCGCCGGGTGGCGCTTCGCTTACCCGGCCTACACCTTCCTTCCACTCCGTCGTTTCGTATGTCGCGCAATCACCCAAAAAAAAGCCCTCCGAATCGGAGGGCAAGGCCAGTTACAGAAACACTAACTCAAGTCAGGCATGCAACATTTCAGGTTGCTCGGGGAGTTTCGCGATATAGAGGGCCGGTTTGCCGTCTTTATCGGAACTGTACAGCACCGCTTTTTCGTCCGGCGTGAAGGACGGATGCGGGTGGGTTACCTGGCGGCTGTTCGCCACCGTAGCCCATGAGGTGTCATGACGGGCGATGCGGTAACAGGCTTTTTTCGCCACGTCAAAGGCATACAGATAAGGATCGTTATCAATGGTGTAGCCGCCGGTGTCTTTCACATCGACAGGCGTACCGGAGCCGTCGCCAACCAACAGGGTGCCGTCGACGTTGCTCATCAGGTGCGAACAGGCGGGCATATTCATTACCGCTTCATTCACGCCGGTGTCCGGGTTGAAGCGGGAGATGGTGCGCCCTTGCTGACCTTTCAGGTAAGAAACGTAGATCAGCGCGGACCCGTCCGGCACCCAAAATTCATGTGTACAGCTTTCACCTTCCGCGTGCGTTTTCACTTTCCGCACGTTGCTGCCATCTTCGTTCACCAGCCACATGCGGGCGTCGACCAGGTCGTGCGGCCCTTCATGACAGAAGGCCACGGTATTGTCATCGAACGGGCGATAAATCGGATGTCCCAGCCAGATCTTCTCGTCATGAATGGTGGTGCTTTCACCCGTTTTCAGATCAACGCGCAGCAGGCGGCAGTGCGGCCCTTTGTGGAAGAAGTCGTGGAAAATTTTCCAGTCGTTGAGTGGCGTCCAGTCGCGTCTGGCAATCTCAATACCCACCAGTTTGGTGCAGTCGCTGTTCGCGACCCAGGTGCCGTAGCCGACCCACTCTTCCGGGACGCGGTACACTTCGCGCTCTGCCAGCGTCTGTAAATCCACCTCCAGCAGGGTGCGATCGTTCTTCACATAGTAGAGGGATTTATCGTCCGGAGAGAGAAACCCGCCAAAGGTGTTATCGCCCGCGCCTTCGGTCAACTGTACCGCTTCGGCTTTTTTCAGATCCAACAGGTAATAGTTCCAGTGACCGTCGAACTCCCCGGCGAACAGCAGGTGGCTGCCATCGTTAAAGAAGCACTTCTGGTAAAAGTAGTTGCGATGACAGGTTACTTCCGGTGGGGTCAGGCGGGTGACTTCCACGCCTGTATCCGGATCGCGGCTGACCTCGTAGTTCAGCTTGACCCGCATACCTTTAGCCATAATGCACTCCTTTGAACGCGTAATGTAGGTTGAAAACTGGGTGTTAAATTATCAAAACATTGTTTCATTATGTGTGACTGACAGCGCACTTTCTCAGTTTCATTAACCAGATTGAGGGTCTTAAAGATTTATCGTGATCGAAACACCATTTCTGGCATAAACAAGCAGAAAAAATGAAACGTTGTTTTAAATGCAATTGAAAACCCCGTGGTCAGGGGATAATATGTGTTCATCACGAAAACGGAACGTTGTTTCGTTATTTATCTTTGCCTTCGGGCACGATCAATTCTGGAGGTTTACGTGGACGTCAGACAAAGCATCCACAGTGCGCACGCTAAAACGCTGGATACTCAGGGGCTGCGCAGTGAGTTTTTAGTTGAGCAAGTGTTCGAAGCCGACAAGTACACCATGGTCTACAGCCATATTGACCGCATTATTGTGGGCGGGATTATGCCGGTGGCGAAAACCGTCTCCGTGGGCGGTGAAGTGGGCAAACAGCTGGGCGTGAGCTACTTCCTCGAACGCCGTGAACTGGGCGTGATTAACATCGGCGGGCCGGGCACCATTACCGTTGATGGCCAGTGCTACGAAATTGGTCACCGCGACGCGCTGTACGTCGGCAAAGGGGCGAAAGAAGTGGTGTTCGCCAGCATTGATGGCAGCAAACCGGCGAAGTTTTACTACAACTGCGCCCCGGCTCATACGACTTACCCCACCAAAAAAGTCACGCCAGCGGATGTTGCCCCGGTGACCCTTGGCGATAACCTCACCAGCAACCGTCGCACCATCAACAAATACTTTGTTCCGGATGTGCTGGAAACCTGTCAGCTCAGCATGGGGCTGACCGAGCTTGCGCCGGGCAACCTGTGGAACACCATGCCGTGCCATACCCACGAGCGCCGCATGGAGGTCTACTTCTATTTCAACATGGATGAAGACGCCTGCGTGTTCCACATGATGGGACAGCCGCAGGAGACGCGCCATATCGTTATGCACAACGAGCAGGCGGTCATTTCGCCGAGCTGGTCCATCCACTCTGGCGTGGGAACGAAAGCCTATACCTTTATCTGGGGTATGGTCGGTGAAAACCAGGTCTTCGATGACATGGACCACGTCGCTGTTAAGGATCTGCGCTAGTCGCAGGCAGTTAAGTATATATCTGCCTGTTGCTGACAGGCGCTGAACGATTAAGGAATAAACATGATTCTGGATGCATTTTCTCTGCAAGGTAAAGTGGCTGTGGTTTCCGGTTGTGACACCGGGCTGGGGCAGGGTATGGCGTTAGGTCTGGCTGAAGCGGGCTGCGATATCGTCGGGATTAACATCGTTGAGCCAACGGAAACCATCGAGCGCGTTACCGCACTGGGCCGCCGTTTCCTGAGCCTGACCGCGGACCTGCGCAAAATCGATGCGATCCCTGAGCTGCTGGATCGCGCGGTGGCGGAGTTTGGGCATATCGATATTCTGGTCAACAACGCCGGCCTGATCCGTCGTGAAGACGCGATTAACTTCAGCGAAACGGACTGGGACGACGTGATGAATCTGAACATCAAGAGCGTGTTCTTTATGTCCCAGGCGGCTGCGAAGCACTTCATCGCCCAGGGGAAAGGGGGCAAGATCATCAATATTGCCTCCATGCTCTCTTTCCAGGGCGGCATCCGCGTGCCGTCTTACACCGCATCGAAGAGCGCCGTGATGGGCGTGACCCGTCTGCTGGCGAACGAGTGGGCGCAGCACAACATCAACGTCAACGCGATTGCGCCGGGCTACATGGCCACCAACAATACCCAGCAGCTGCGTGCGGATGAAGAGCGCAGTGCAGCTATCCTGGAGCGTATTCCAGCGGGCCGCTGGGGTCTGCCGAGCGATCTGATGGGCCCGGTTGTGTTCCTGGCGTCCCCGGCTTCGGATTACATTAACGGCTACACCGTTGCCGTTGACGGCGGCTGGCTGGCTCGTTAATCAGCCCGAATAAAGAACCTCTGCCCTCAGGCAGAGGTTTTTTTTTGCGCCAAAATTGGCTTTATCCATATCCTTAAAGATGAAAAATCCATACTGAAAAGGAATGGATGATGGGTATCACACATTTATTGCTTAAATATTAACTAATTAATAAAAAATAAGGTTAAACCACCCTGATTTGAAATTGTAATGTCCATCACAGATCGGTATGTCGTAGCGAAATAATCCATATCTTCACCAGTTCCGGCCTGACACTTTCTTCCGGTATCTCGTAATTTCACTTAACGAATTTCGCTGTTGAGGCAGGAAACTATGACATCTGTAAATGACTCTACCCTTATGCCCGCTGCGCTGCGCGATACCCGACGCATGAACCAGTTTGTTTCTGTTGCGGCCGCCGTAGCCGGTTTACTGTTTGGTCTGGATATCGGCGTTATCGCTGGCGCACTGCCCTTTATTACCGACCACTTTACGTTAAGCAACCGCCTGCAAGAGTGGGTGGTTAGTAGCATGATGCTCGGAGCAGCAATTGGTGCGCTGTTTAATGGTTGGCTGTCGTTCCGCCTGGGGCGTAAATACAGCCTGATGGCGGGGGCCATCCTGTTTGTACTCGGTTCTATAGGGTCCGCTTTTGCGACCAGCGTAGAGATGTTAATCGCCGCTCGTGTGGTGCTGGGCATTGCTGTCGGGATCGCGTCTTACACCGCTCCTCTGTATCTTTCTGAAATGGCAAGTGAAAACGTTCGCGGTAAGATGATCAGTATGTACCAGTTGATGGTCACACTCGGCATCGTGCTGGCGTTTTTATCCGATACAGCGTTCAGTTATAGCGGTAACTGGCGCGCAATGTTGGGGGTTCTTGCTTTACCAGCAGTTCTGCTGATTATTCTGGTAGTCTTCCTGCCAAATAGCCCGCGCTGGCTGGCGGAAAAGGGGCGTCATATTGAGGCGGAAGAAGTATTGCGTATGCTGCGCGATACGTCGGAAAAAGCGCGAGAAGAACTCAACGAAATTCGTGAAAGCCTGAAGTTAAAACAGGGCGGTTGGGCACTGTTTAAGATCAACCGTAACGTCCGTCGTGCTGTGTTTCTCGGTATGTTGTTGCAGGCGATGCAGCAGTTTACCGGTATGAACATCATCATGTACTACGCGCCGCGTATCTTCAAAATGGCGGGCTTTACGACCACAGAACAACAGATGATTGCGACTCTGGTCGTAGGGCTGACCTTTATGTTCGCCACCTTTATTGCGGTGTTTACGGTAGATAAAGCAGGGCGTAAACCGGCTCTGAAAATTGGTTTCAGCGTGATGGCGTTAGGCACTCTGGTGCTGGGCTATTGCCTGATGCAGTTTGATAACGGTACGGCTTCCAGTGGCTTGTCCTGGCTCTCTGTTGGCATGACGATGATGTGTATTGCCGGTTATGCGATGAGCGCCGCGCCAGTGGTGTGGATCCTGTGCTCTGAAATTCAGCCGCTGAAATGCCGCGATTTCGGTATTACCTGTTCGACCACCACGAACTGGGTGTCGAATATGATTATCGGCGCGACCTTCCTGACACTGCTTGATAGCATTGGCGCTGCCGGTACGTTCTGGCTCTACACTGCGCTGAACATTGCGTTTGTGGGCATTACTTTCTGGCTCATTCCGGAAACCAAAAATGTCACGCTGGAACATATCGAACGCAAACTGATGGCAGGCGAGAAGTTGAGAAATATCGGCGTGTAATGTCATTGCCCGGTGGCGCTTCGCTTACCGGGCCTACGATAGCCTGTAGGCCGGGTAAGGCGTAGCCGCCACCCGGCTTTGTGTTTACCGCATCGCACGTCTCAAAATACGCTCCGCCTGACGCTGGAAGTCAGCGGCCGTCTCTTCCACGGTTTTCTGCCCGTAGTCGATATACTGCAAAGAGGTACCGAACTGCGCCACAATCTGTGGGTCGTCAAAGTATGGCGAGACGGTGAGTTTCGCCGGCAGCGACTGCGCCAGGCGCAGGCCCGCCACGGATGGATCGTCCTCTTTAATGGTGCCGTCTTCGGTCAGATACTGCACCGCCACTTTGCTCAACGGCACGCCGCGCTCAAGACCCAGCGTATCAACCCCTTCTTTGCTGTTGAGCAGGAAGTTAATCAGCTTCGCTGCCGCTTCCGGGTTTTTGGTCGTCTTACCAATCGACAGCATCTGCGCCGGTTTGAAGAACAGACCCGCGTCGGTGGCGCCCGGCAGCATTGGGTAGCTGCCCAGCTCCAGTTTCGCCGGTGGCTTCAGGTTGTCGGAATATTTGTTGATGGTGGAGTTCCACATGTAGGTGCCGCCCCATTCACCCTGGATCCACGGCTTCATCTCATACATGTTGCTCTTACCGAACGAGGCATAGTATTTGGTGTCCGGCATGACGTGGCTGTCGATCAGCTTTTTGTAGGTCTGGAAAAACTCCACCCACTGTTCCTTTGTGTAGCTGAACTTTTTGGTTTTCTCATCCACCGCAGGAATGTTGTACTTCTGGATCATGTACGAATTCAGCAGCGCCAGCGTATCCTGGTGCTCCAGGATCACCGGATAGTATTGCTTGCCGAGCTTGCTCTCGAAGGTTTTACCGGCCGCCATCAGCTCGTCCCAGGTTTTCGGGTACGCAATACCCGCTTTTTTCCAGGTTTCGTCATTGAAGTAGAACACGCGCGCCGTCACCGAGATCGGAATGCCGTTCAGCTTGCCGTCCACGGTGGTGGTTTGCAGCTCTTTAGGATCGAACTGCGACAGGTCGATCACGTCCTTCATCTTGTTCAGATCGTAGAAGCCGTCACCGGTTTTCGAGAAGATCGGCAGCCAGTTCCAGTTGGTCTGCATCACGTCCGGCTCGGTGCCGCCCGCAATCTGGGTGGTCAGACGGGAGAGGTGACCGTCCCAGCCGGTGTATTCCGCTTTTACGTTGATGTCCGGGTTCTGCTTATGGAACTCTTCCAGCGCTTTCAGAGTGACCTGGTGACGGCCATTGCCGCCCCACCAGGACATCCGTAAATCCACATTCTGCGCCATCGATGGCAAAGCGGTAAGGCCCAGGGTCGCGGAGATTGCTGCGCTTAAAAGCACTTTTTTCATTTTTATCACTCCATCAGAGAGAGAGGTTCTGTTCAGTTTTTGCGTCAAAAATATGACACTTGTTCATCTCAAACGTGAAATACACCTTACGATGAAGCCCTTTATCAATCATTGGCTTAGCTTCATCGGACGGGATTCGGGCGGTCAGTTCGTAGTCCGCGACCTTCAGGTACACAAAGAATTCGTGGCCCATGTTCTCTACGCGCACCATCTCCCCGCTACAGCCGCCATTCGGGAAGGGCTCATCAGAGAGCGACACAAATTCCGGGCGCACGCCGTAGAAGATCTCCTGACCCGCGTAAGCCGCGACTTTCTCCTGCTTCTCCGCGTTCAGCGGCATGGTTTCATCGCCAATGGCGATGTGCAGCTGGCCCGCTTTTTCGACCAGCACGCTTTTGCGTATATTCATCTCCGGCGCGCCGATAAAGCCCGCCACGAACATGTTCTTCGGCTTGTGGTAGAGGTTGTCCGGCGTGTCCACCTGCATGATATGGCCGAGCTTCATCACGCAGATGCGGTCGCCCATGGTCATCGCTTCGGTCTGGTCGTGGGTCACGTAAACGGTGGTCGCCGGTTTTCCCGATTTCTTCAGCTGCTTGTGCAGGTCAGAAATACGGATACGCATCGAAGCGCGCAGTTTGGCGTCGAGGTTTGAAAGCGGCTCATCGAACAGGAACACATCCGGCTTTTTCACAATCGCACGGCCTACCGCCACGCGCTGCGCCTGGCCGCCGGAAAGCTGGCGCGGCAGGCGGTCGAGCAGCTCTTCCAGCTCAAGAATTTTGGCGGCTTCATTCACCTGAGACTCAATCTGATCTTTCGGCAGTTTGCTCAGCTTGAGACCAAAGGCCAGATTCTCGCGCACCGTCATGTGCGGATAGAGGGCGTAGTTCTGGAACACCATTGCAATACCGCGCTCTTTCGGCGCGAGGTTGTTCACGATCTTGTCGCCGATGCGCACCTCGCCGCCGCTGATGGTTTCCAGCCCCGCCAGCATGCGCAGGGTCGTGGATTTGGCGCAGCCGGATGGGCCGACGATCACCATGAATTCCCCTTCAGCAATTTTAAGATCGATAGCGTGTACCGCTTTAAAGCCGTTGGAGTAGACCTTTTCCAGCTTGTTGAAAATAACTTCAGCCATGGTATTTCCCTCTTAACCTTTAATTCCGCTGCTGGTGACGCCCTGTACGAAGTAGCGCTGTGCCAGGAAGAAGACAATGATGGATGGCAGAATGGAGATGCTCGCCATTGCCAGAATTTCGTTCCACGGCGCGCCTTCGGTGACGTCGATGGACATTTTCAGCGCCAGTGCGATGGGGTATTTATCCACGCTGTAGACGTAAATCAGCGGCCCGATAAAGTCGTTCATGGACCACATGAACTGGAACAGGGCGACGGAGATAATGGCCGGTTTCAGGATCGGCACCACCACGTACCACAGCACCTGAATGGAGTTACAGCCGTCAATCTGCGCCGCCTCTTCCATGTCTCGCGGGACGCCGCGCAGGAACTGGATCAGCATGAAGACGAAGAACCCCTGAGTGGCGAAGGCCAGCGGCAGATACAGCGGCATATAGCTGTTGAGCATGCCCATTTCACGGAACATGAGGTACTGCGGGATCAGCAGCACGGTGCTGGGCAGCAGCATGGTGGTGATGAGCGTGGCGAACCAGAACTTCTTCCACGGGATCTCGAAGCGGGCAAAGCCGTACGCCACGATGGTGGAGGAGATAATGGTCAGGATCACTTTCGGGATCACATACTTAAAGGTATTCAGCATGTAATGGCCGAAGTTGTACTCGGTGCCGGTTTTCCAGCCGTTCACGAAACCATCCCAGGTGGCGTGGGCAGGCCACAGGCTCAGGGTGGTGAAGATCTCGTGGTTCGGTTTGAACGACGCGGAGAACATCCACACCAGCGGGTAAAGCATCAGCAGGCCGACAACCAGCAGGATCACATAGCGAACGGAGGCGTTGATTTTCTCTCTGCGCAGCGTGCGGGCCACTTCGCGTTCGGCGACGCTTCTTGCCGTGGAGAGTTGTTGAATATCAGCCATTTTTGCCTCCTTTATCGGCGGAGTAGAACACCCAGTATTTCGACGACTTAAAGGCGATACCGGCGAAGACGGCCACCACCAGGAACAGGACCCACGCCAGCGCCGCGCCATAGCCCATATCGAAATACTTAAACGCGGTGTCGTAGATGTAGAGCGAGAACAGATAGGTCGAATAGGTTGGCCCGCCGCCGGTAATCACGTACGGCCCGGTAAATTCCTGGAACGCCTGCGTGGTCTGCATGATGAAGTTGAAGAAGATCACCGGCGTAATCAGCGGCACGGTCACCTTCATGAACATCTGCCATTTCGATGCGCCATCGATCATTGCCGCTTCATACTGGGACTGCGGTACGTTTTGCAGCGCGGCCAGGAAGATGACCATCGCGGAACCGAACTGCCAGACGCGCAGCAGGGTAACGGACATCAGCGCCAGCGACGGTTCGCCCAGCCAGTTCACCGGATCAAAGCCAAATACGCCGATAAAGCTGTTCAGCAGGCCATCGATGGCAAATAAGGCGCGCCACAATACGGCAATGGCGACGGAGCTGCCGAGGATCGACGGAATATAGTAGGCCGTTCGGAAAAAGCCGATGCCGCGTAATTTAAAGTTCAGGACAAAGGCAATTCCTAATGCAAAGGCGAGCTTTAGCGGGATGGTTAAAAATACATAGGCAAAGGTCACGCCCATGGATTTCCAGAAGAGCGTGTCTTCGGTAAACATGTAGCGATAGTTTTCAATGCCGTTAAACACCGGCGGACTCATCAAATCGTAATCCGTAAAGCTGAGGAAAAACGATGAGACGAAGGGGAATGCCGTAAAGAGTATCAGCCCGATGATGTAGGGTGATATCCATGCGAGCCCCAGCAGCTTGTTTTCATTCATACATACCTACCTGGCAATCAATGGTTTAATACGAAATCTGCTTTGTTACATTTTCCCAGGCCTGCGATGCGCGGCATGAGAGCTGAAATTCAGGGTGCAACGTCTGGCAACGGCGAAATCTACGTTTGTTTTTTAACGCTTTTTTGTCTTTCTTTGTGCTGTAAGCGCTTCTGGTTTCAAAAGAGCTGAACCGGCGTTCTTGGATACTAAAACATCGTTTTATTTTATATTATTGCGATTTATTTCTGCGTCATTCGCTTAATGGTGGAAATGTGATCGGCGTCGAAACGCTGTTTCAATATAGTGAGGGAGGTGGCATTTTTGACTTTTCACGAAGCTTTGCCGCCGGCCATGAGGAAGAGATAATGAAGCAAAAAGGGAGCGGGAATAAGAATAGTCACGCAGCGTGGCTAACTACCAGATCTGATAGCAGGTCTACAGATGTACCAATTCGTCATTCAGATAATTCTTACATTCTTGTATGATTTGTTACACCGGAACCAGTCAGGCAGAATTTCACTGCATCCTTAAAAGAAGAACAGTTATGTCAGCGATGGATTTCAAAAAACATACGGATCTCAACTTTCCTCACTATGCTCCCCCGGCGGTCAGCGCTAAAGAAATAGATCTTCTGGGTCTGCTGGACGTCCTGCTGGCAGCAAAAAAACGCATCATCACCATTGTCTTTGCATTTGCACTGGTCGGCCTGGCAATCGCCTTTCTGATACCGCAAAAATGGACCAGTAAAGCGGTCATTACGCCCGCGGAACAGACGCAGTGGAGTTCGCTACGCCAGATGATGGTGGCGCTCCAGGTGCTTGATGTCGACGTGAAAATTACCCGTGCGGATGTGTTTAATCTGTTTGTTAAAAAGTTTCAGTCCCAGTCTCTGCTTGAAGAGTACATGAAGAGCTCACCTTACGTGATGGCTCAGCTCGATGGCGCTCAGGTTGACCCGCTGGAGCTGCACCGCGCGGTGGTCAATATTGCCGAAAAGATGAAAGCCGTTGATAACACGCAGGAAAAAAATGCCGATAAAGCACCGTACCTCTCCTGGACGTTAAGCTTCACTGCCCCAACGGCAGAGGACGCGCAGAAAGTGTTGAATGGTTACATTCAGTACATCTCCCGCATCGTCGAGCAGGAGACCATGCAAAACATTCGCGATCAGCTGATCCTGAGAACCAAAACGGTTCAGCAGCAGCTGGAGCTGGATCGGGTCCGTCTGACAAATATCCATAATACCAACCTGCAACGCCTGAACTACTCGCTGGAAGTGGCGAACGCGGCAGGGATCAAAAAGCCGGTCTACAGCAATGGACAGGCGGTGAAAGACGATCCGGATTATTCCGTCGCCCTCGGTGCGGACGGGATTGCGCAGAAATTGCAGATTGAAAAAAATCTGAAGGACGTTTCTGAGCTGAACGCCGATTTCCAGAACCGCGAATACTATCTGGCACAGCTGCAAAAACTTTCCTTCGAAGATGTGAGCCTGGAGCCGTTCAAATACCAGCTTTCACCTTCTATGCCGGTGAAAAAAGATGGCCCGGGCAAAGCCCTGATCGTGCTGCTGGCGTGTATTCTGGGTGGACTGTTCGCCTGTGGCAGCGTGCTGCTGCGCGAGGCAATGAGCACCCGCAACCCGCTGCCGGAACAACTTCCTGAGCCGGTTACGGAATAACATCAAAAAAGGCGCTCAACTGAGCGCCTTTTTTTATTTCAGGAAATCTTCGCGAACCGGCGTAAAGGTATCCAGCAGGGTGCCGGGTTTCAGGCAAACGCAGCCGTGCATCACGTGCGGCGCTTTATAGAGGGTGTCGCCCGCCATCACCACATGCTTCTCCTCGCCAATGGTGAACTCAAATTCCCCCGAGAGAACGTAGGTGAGCTGCTCATGCGGATGGTTATGCATCGGGCCAATCGCGCCTTGCTCGAAATTCACTTCCACCGCCATCATCCTGCCGTCGTGCGCCAGAATACGACGCGTCACGCCGTTGCCCAGATCCTCAAGCGTGGTCTCTTTATGGAAAATAAACATATTTTCGCCCTGTTATGTAATGAAACATTGTTTCAATTAATTTATCTCACCCGCGGCGAAAAGGAAACGTTTAGCCAAATAACTGGAAAGGCGATCACAAGTTTGCTTCACTGGGTGAAACGCACAGGAGGAAAGATGAAAACGATCGGTCTGTTAGGGGGCATGAGCTGGGAATCAACGATCCCGTACTACCGCCTGATTAATGAAGGTGTCAAACAGCGTCTGGGCGGTCTGCATTCGGCCAGCCTGCTGCTGCACAGCGTGGATTTCCATGAAATAGAAGCCTGCCAGTCGAGCGGGGAGTGGGACAAAGCCGGGCAGATGCTGGCGGACGCCGCGCTCGGGCTGGAGCGTGCGGGCGCGCAGGGTATTCTGCTGTGTACCAACACCATGCATAAGGTGGCGTCGCACATTGAAGACCGCTGTTCGCTGCCGTTCTTACATATCGCGGATGCCACCGGGCGTGCCATACGTGCCGCCGGCATGACGCGCGTGGCGCTGCTGGGGACGCGCTACACCATGGAGCAGGATTTTTACCGCGGGCGGCTGAACAGCCAGTTCGGGATTGAAAGCCTGATCCCTGAAGAGGCTGACCGGGCGCGCATTAACCAGATTATTTTTGATGAGCTGTGTCTGGGCACCTTCAGTGAAACGTCGCGCGCATGGTACGTCAGCGTGATTGAGAAACTGGCGCAGCAGGGGGCGGAAGGGGTTATCTTCGGCTGTACCGAAATTGGCCTGCTGGTGCCGGCAGACCAAAGCCCGATAACGGTCTTCGATACCGCCGCCATCCATGCCGCGGATGCGGTGGAGTTCATGCTGTCATAGTGGTTTTTGCAGGTCAGGTAAGCGAAGCGCCACCTGACGCGCGTGCGCAATCAGGTGTTCACTAAAGGCATCAACCAGCGCTGAGGCGGGCCGGTGCAGCGGGCGGATCAGGCTCACGGTAAAGGGAACGGAAACGCTAAAACGGCGCAGAACCACGCCGCTGCTGGCGTAGTCCATGGCCGTGAGCGGGTTCACCACCGAAATACCCACGCCCGCGCGCACCATCGCGCAAATAGACGCCGCACTGTGCGTTTCCATCACCATCCGCCGCTTCACCTGATGTTCGGCAAACAGGCCATCCAGAAGCTGCCGGTAGCTGTCGGTCTGCGACAGGCTGATATAGTTCTCACCGTGAAAATCCGCCGGCGTCAGCTCCGCTTTGTGGGCAAGCGGGTGGCTGGCAGGTAGCACGCAGACCTCATCCAGCGACAGCAGCTCCGTGCGTTCCGTTCCCGCTGGCGTGACGAGGGTTTCGGTCAGACCCAGATCGTGGCGCTGGGCCGAAAGCCACTCCTCCAGCAGCGGCGACTCCTGCGGCACGATGGTCAGGCTGACCTCCGGATAGCGGGCCAGAAAAGGCTGTAACAGTACCGGCAGGAATGACTGGGAAAAGACCGGCAGGCAGACGATGGACAGCTCGCCCTGGCGGAACTCCCTCAGGCTCTCTGCCGCGCTCACGATCCTGTCCAGCCCGTACCAGGAGCGCTGAACCTCCTCAAACAGGCGTAAACCCTGCACGGTTGGATGCAGCCTGCCGCGGGTGCGTTCAAACAGCTTCAGCCCCAGCACTTTCTCAAAACGCGCCAGCTCGCGGCTGACCGTCGGCTGCGAGGTGTGCAGCATGTGCGCGGCTTCAGTGAGATTGCCGGTGGTCATTACCGCATGAAAAATCTCGATATGGCGTAGGTTAACGGCGGGCATAGGGCACCTGATGGCTGAGCGTAGTCCATATCATTTTTGCATAGACTCACGATAAAACGATATTTTTTATTCTCTCCAGGCTATGGCGTAATGATAAAAAACAGATTTCCGGAGACGACCATGCCACGCCCACTCAACCAGACTGAGACCGATTTAAACGCCGATAACCTGCTGCGCCTGCCTGCCGAATTCGGCTGTCCGGTGTGGGTCTACGATGCACAGATTGTCCGCGAGAAGATCGCCGCGCTGCATCAGTTTGACGTGGTGCGTTTTGCGCAGAAGGCCTGCTCCAATATTCATATTCTGCGCCTGATGCGCGAGCAGGGCGTGAAGGTTGACTCCGTATCGCTGGGTGAAATCGAACGTGCGCTGGCGGCCGGGTTTGATCCGAAAGCCGACAGCGACGCGATCGTCTTCACCGCTGACCTGATTGACGACGCCACGCTGGCGCGCGTGCACGAGCTGCAAATCCCGGTCAATGCCGGTTCGGTGGATATGCTGGAACAGCTTGGGCAGGTCTCTCCTGGCCATCGCGTCTGGCTGCGCATCAACCCGGGCTTTGGTCACGGTCACAGTCAGAAAACCAACACCGGGGGCGAAAACAGCAAGCACGGGATCTGGTATGCCGATATGCCTGCGGCGCTGGAGGTTTTACAACGCTACAACCTCAAGCTGGTGGGCATTCACATGCATATCGGGTCCGGCGTGGATTACGGCCATCTTGAGCAGGTCTGTGGCGCCATGGTGCGTCAGGTTATCGATTTTGGTCAGGATCTGGAGGCGATCTCCGCCGGGGGAGGGCTTTCGATCCCTTACCGCGAAGGGGAAGAGGCGATCGACACGGATCACTACTACGGCCTGTGGAGCGCCGCGCGTGACAGCATCGCCGCCCATCTGGGCCATGCGGTGAAGCTGGAGATTGAGCCGGGTCGTTTCCTGGTTGCCGAGGCCGGCGTGCTGGTGGCGCAGGTGCGGAGCGTGAAGGAGATGGGAAGCCGTCACTTTGTGCTGATTGATGCTGGCTTCAACGATCTGATGCGCCCGTCCATGTACGGCAGCTATCATCACATCACCGCACTTGCCGCCGATGGCCGCGATCTGGTTAACGCCCCGCGCATCGAGACCGTTGTTGCCGGCCCGCTGTGTGAATCCGGTGACGTCTTTACTCAGCAGGAAGGCGGGAAAGTCGAAACCCGTTCGCTGCCAGAGGTAAAACCGGGAGATTATCTGGTGCTGCATGATACTGGCGCGTACGGGGCGTCTATGTCTTCCAACTACAATAGCCGCCCGCTGCTGCCGGAAGTATTGTTTGATAACGGCGTGGCGCGGCTGATTCGCCGTCGCCAGACCATTCAGGAGCTGCTGGCGTTAGAGCTGGTCTGATTAAACCAGGGCCCTGTTGTCACCGAATCGCGTAACACC
Source organism: Enterobacter hormaechei (assembly GCA_042434945.1). GTDB lineage: Bacteria > Pseudomonadota > Gammaproteobacteria > Enterobacterales > Enterobacteriaceae > Escherichia > Escherichia hormaechei_A. The sequence continues at coordinate 3,321,645 of CP170191.1, read as the reverse complement.
AGCGTGCCGGTGAACGGCGGGATCGCTTCAACCGGCTGGTTTTTTGCCAGCCGGATCGCCTGGTCGATCGCCGTGACGATCATGTTGTCGATCGGCAGATACACCGACGACAGGGCAGGCTCCAGCCACTTTGCGCTGGGGGCATCGTCAAAACCAAACAGCGAAATATCCTGCGGGATCTTCAGCCCGGCCTGGTGTAATGCTTTGGAGGCGCCCAGGGCCATATCATCGTTACAGGCAAACAGGGCGCTGAACGATGTCTTTTCCGCAATCAGCTCCTTGCACAGCTCGTAACCCCGCGTCATGCCTGCATCGCCGTATTTAATCCGCCGCTCGTCGAGACGAATACCGTGCTTCTCCAGCGCCTTACGGTAGCCCATCAGTCGCGCTTTACCCGTTGGCGTGTGGATCGGGACGGTGATACAGGCGATCTCCCGGTGGCCCTGGCTTATCAGGTAATCCACCGCTTTGAAGGCTGCGTCCTGCTGTTCAAAGAAGACGCAGCGATCCGCCGCCTGGCTCACTTCACGGTTAATGATCACCAGCGGCGTCTGCACGCTGTTGATCAGCTTCAGGATCGTCTTTTCGCTCATGTAACGCGTATACAGCACGATGGCGTCGCACTTGCGATCGGCGAGCATCTGGACCGCCTGTTCTTCCTGCTCAGGTGCGTCGTGACCGTCGGTAACAATCAGCTGTTTTCCGTGCTTTTCGGTCTGCCGTGACGCCTGCTGTAGCAAACGACCAAAGTAAAAACCGTCGAACGTCGAGACGACCAGACCAATGCTGTTGCTGGTCTGGTTAGCCAGCGAACGCGCGAGAAAGTTCGGACGATAGCCCAGCTCCTCCATCGCGCGAAATACCTGCTGACGCGTGCTCTCTTTAACCTGACCTGTGCCGTTCAGCACGCGCGAAACGGTGGCCTTCGACACGCCCGCACGCAGTGAGACATCCAGCATTGTTGCCATTCGAAATTCCTGTTTCCACGTAATGGTTTGCAGTTTAACACAGACCATCCGGCGCATAAGCGACGTGGGAAGGGCAAAACCCCATAACGATCACGCTTTTCGGTAACGATCCTCGCCCGCGGGATAAATGCCTGTCATTGGCATGCCAAAATGGTGATAAATCGCAATCTGGAATACCTCTTACCTCATTGAGAGCTTAATCACAGAACAAAGCGCCTGTGGACGCTATTTTTGGCATACCAATAGTATCCGGCTGTCCATCTTATTCAATAAAAGCCCTTTTACTGAGGTATTACCCTATGGCATTTCAGGAAAAACTGATCGACGCTCTGGGCAGTTTTGCCACCACCTTCAACAGCTATCGCTATATCCAGGCGATTAAGTCTGCGTTTATTACCTTAATGCCGGTCATCATTGTGGGGGCGTTCTCGGTACTGATCTCCAATATGGTGCTGGATCCGAAAAACGGCCTGGCGAGCTTTCAGTCGCTGTCGTTTCTGGCGGCGTTAAAGCCGATCACCAGTGCGCTGAACTATGCCACGCTCAACTTTCTCAACATCGGCGCGGTGTTTTTAATCGGCATTGAGCTGGGGCGTATTAACGGCATTAAGTCCCTGTTCCCCGGCCTGCTGGCGGTGATCTGCTTTATCTGCGTGACGCCGACCACGGTGGAAATGCTGGTGGACGGCGAGATGCACGTGGTGAAAGACGTGCTGCTGCGCCAGTTCTCGGATACCCGCAGCCTGTTCCTCGGCATGTTTATCGCCATCCTGTCAGTGGAGATTTACTGCTGGCTGGAAAACCGCAAGGGGCTGAAAATCAGGATGCCAGACACGGTGCCGCCGAACGTCGCCGCGTCGTTCTCTGCGCTGATCCCGGCCATTATCACCACCACCGCCATCGCCACCTTTGGCTTCGTGTTTCATCGGGTTACCGGAATGTATCTCTACGACGCGGTTTACCAGGTGGTGCAACAGCCGCTGGAGCGCGTGGTGCAAAGCCTGCCGGGGATCCTGCTGCTGATGTTTGTCGCCCAGCTGTTCTGGGTGATTGGTATTCACGGCAACCAGATGATCAAGCCGATCCGCGAGCCGCTGCTGCTGGGGGCGATCACTGTCAACATGAGCGCGTTCGAGCAGGGCAAAGAGGTGCCAAACATCATCACCATGCCGTTCTGGGACGTCTATATGAGCATCGGCGGCTCCGGCCTGACCATCGGCCTGCTGATAGCCGTCATGATTGCCACCAAACGTAAAGAGATGAAGGAGATCGCTAAGCTCTCCATCGGCCCGGGTATTTTTAACATCAACGAGCCGGTGATCTTCGGGATGCCAGTCATGCTCAACCCGATCCTGGCTATCCCGTTCATCATCACGCCGCTGGTGACGGGCTCGATTGGCTACTTTGCCACCGTGACCGGATTTGCCGGGAAAGCCGTGGTGATGGCGCCCTGGACCACGCCGCCGCTGATCAACGCCTGGCTGTCAACCGCGGGCTCCATGGGGGCGGTGATCACCCAGTTTATCTGCATCGTGACCGCGGTGATTATCTATCTGCCGTTTGTGAAAATTGCCTCACGCCGCGCAGATCAGGCCGCACTGCAACAAGCCACCGATAACGCATGAGGACAGGATGAGCATAAAACAGATAACCATACCGCCAGATTTTATGCTGGGCGCGGCAGCATCGGCCTGGCAGACCGAGGGCTGGAGCGGCAAAAAGCCGGGGCAGGATTCGTGGATCGATCTCTGGTACAAGAACGATCGTCACGTCTGGCACAACGGCTACGGCCCGGCGGTGGCAACCGACTTTATCAATCGCTTTCGCGAAGACGTGGCGCTGATGAAGCAGGCGGGACTGACGCACTATCGCACCTCGATCAACTGGTCGCGCTTTTTGACCGACTATGAAAACGCCACCGTAGATGAAGAGTACGCCGCCTATTACGACGCGCTGTTCGATGAAATGCACCGTCAGGGCATTGAGCCGATGATCTGCCTGGAACACTACGAATTGCCGGGCGTGCTGCTGGAGACCTACGGCGGCTGGGCGTCGAAGCACGTCGCCGAGCTGTTCGTTCGCTATGCGGAAAAGGTGTTTGAGCGCTTTCACGGCAAAGTCACCCGCTGGTTTACCTTCAACGAGCCGATTGTGGTCCAGACGCGCGTCTACCTTGACGCACTGCGCTGGCCCTATGAGCAGAACACCAGCACCTGGATGCAGTGGAACCACCATAAGGTGCTGGCGACGGCGAAAGTGGTGAAGCTGTTTCGCGAGAAAGGGTATGACGGCACGGTGGGTTGTATTCTCAACCCGGAGGTGACCTACCCGCGCTCGCGCGCGTCGCATGACGTGCGGGCGGCAGAGATGTACGATCTGTTCTATAACCGCGTCTTTCTTGACCCGCTGGTGCACGGGCGCTATCCGCAGGCGCTTTTTACCCTGCTGGCGCAGCATCAGGTGCAGTGGGATTACACGGCTGACGAGCTGGCGCTGATTGCCGACAACACCGTCGACGAGCTGGGCATTAACCTCTATTACCCGCATCGCGTCAAAGCCCCGTCCCGCGCCTGGCACCCGGAGACGCCGTTCCACCCGGCGTACTACTACGAGCCGTTCGAGCTGCCGGGGCGGAGGATGAACACCTCCCGCGGCTGGGAGATCTTCCCGCGCATTATTTACGATATGGCGATGCGGATTAAAAACGAGTATCGCAACATTGAATGGTTTGTGGCGGAAAGCGGGATGGGCGTGGAGAACGAAGCGCAGTTTCGCAATCGCGACGGCATTATCGATGACGCATACCGCATTGCGTTTCTCAGCGAACATCTTTATTACACGCTGCTGGCGCGGGAGGCGGGGGCTAACTGCCACGGCTATATGCTGTGGGCCTTCACCGACAACGTCTCCCCGATGAACGCGTTTAAAAACCGCTACGGGCTTATTGAGGTCGACCTTGAAAACCATCGCGCACGGCGGGCAAAGAAATCGGCATCCTGGTTTCGCCAGCTGCGCGATGAGCGTGTGCTGACGCTCAGGGTTGACGATGAATGGAAGTAAGCCTTCTGGTAAAATAGCGCACAAACTGGCCGGGAGGACGTCCGGCCCGCGCATTAACTGATAAACACAGGTGAAAACGTGGATAAGGCTGTCATCCTGCCGGAAAAAAAACAGTACCAGGAGATTGGCGAGGATTTACGGGCGCAGATTATCCAGGGGCATTATCCCGTGGGATCGCGTCTGCCGCCGGAGCGCAACATTGCCGAGACGTATGGCGTGAGCCGCACTATCGTGCGCGAGGCGCTGCTGATGCTTGAGCTACAGGGGACGGTGGATATTCGCCAGGGGTCTGGCGTGTACGTGATGCGCATTCCGGAGGAGCATGAAAACGAGGAAGAACGTTTTCTGAACAGTGACGTGGGTCCGTTTGAAATTCTTCAGGCGCGCCAGCTGCTTGAAAGCAACATTGCCGCCTTTGCCGCAAAAATGGCGACGCGGGCGGATATCGACAACCTGCGCCGCATCATCGAGCAGGAGCAACGGGCTATTGCCGCCGACGATCGCAGCCAGGACAACAACAAAATGTTCCACCTGGTGCTGGCGGGAGCCACACAAAACCAGATGCTGCTGGCGACCGTTGAAAGCGTCTGGCATCACATGGACAGCAGCCCGCTGTGGCAGCAGTTTAACGGCCACATCGCCAGCCGCGCATGGCGGCTGAAATGGCTCGGCGACAGGCAAACCATTCTCGCTGCGCTCCGCCGCCGCGACGTGATGGGGGCGTGGCAGGCGATGTTCCAGCATCTTGAAAACGTCAAAAAGAGCCTGCTTGAGCTGTCAGACGAAGACGCGCCCGATTTTGACGGCTATCTCTTTGAATCGGTCCCCCTTTTCCAGGGGAAACTGGTGTGAATATACTGCCGCTTCACGCTGCGCCGCAGTTTACACAGCGGGTGATCGACTGGATCTGGAACGCGTTTGGTGAAGGTATGCCGCGTGCCTTTTTCCAGAGCATTGTTGAGCACAGCCTGACGCCGGGCGAGTTACCGCTCACCTTTATTGCCGTTGAGGATGACCACCTGCTGGGCACCGTTGGGTTGTGGCGTTGCGATTTAATTTCCCGGCAGGATCTCCACCCCTGGCTGGCTGCGCTGTATGTCGATGAAGCCGCCCGGGGAAACGGGCTGGCGGGAAAACTTCAGCAGCATGTTATCGGCTACGCGCGACGCGCCGGGTATCACGAGCTTCATCTCTGGTCTGCCTGCCGCGACTTCTACGAACGTTACGGCTGGCACTACATCGGCGATGCGCTGGAATACCCGGATAAAACCGTCCATCTCTATCGCTGTTCGCTCACGGCTTCCGCGGGCGATACCACCGAGTGACGGCGCACTAAGGTTGGGCTGAACAGGTGGGTAATTTCCGGTGGCGGGCGATGCTCGGCCAGCGCTAACGCCAGTTCTGCCGCCTGCGTTGCCATGGTCACAATCGGGTAGCGCACGGTGGTCAGGCGAGGGCGCACGTAGCGCGATACCAGCACATCATCAAAGCCAATCAGCGAAATTTCTGCCGGGACGTCGATCCCGTTATCATTCAGCACGCCCATTGCGCCGGCGGCCATGGAGTCGTTATAGCTGGCCACGGCGGTGAAATTCCGCCCGCGGCCCAGCAGCTCCGTCATCGCCTGCTCGCCGCCACTCTCATCCGGTTCCCCGTACGCCACAAGACGATCGTTGCACGGCAGACCGGCTTCACGCAGCGCGTCGTAATAGCCCTGAAGGCGATCTTCCGCATCGGAAATTGGGTGGTTGGAGCACAGATAACCAATTCGGGTATGGCCCTGCTGGATCAGATGACGGGTTGCGAGCCATGCGCCGTAACGGTCGTCGAGCGCCACGCAGCGGGTTTCAAAACCGGGAATAATACGGTTGATAATTACCATCCCCGGCATCTGTTTCATCAGATGGATTAGCTCGGCGTCGGGGATCATTTTGGCATGGACCACCAGCGCCGCACAGCGATGACGGATCAGCTGCTCAATGGCCTGGCGCTCTTTCTGTTCATTGTGGTAGCCATTACCAATCAGCAGGAAATTTCCGGTGTGATAAGAGACTTGTTCTACGGCTTTGACCATCGCACCGAAAAACGGATCGGATACATCTCCGACCACCAGCCCGATGGTTTCTGTCGACTGCTGGGCAAGGGCGCGCGCGTTGGCGTTAGGGTGATAATTCAGGTTTTCCATGGCGTCCTGCACGGCCTGGCGCGATGCATCACTCGCTTTAGGGGAGTTGTTGATCACGCGGGAGACGGTCGCGACGGAAACACCGGCCAGACGAGCCACATCCTTAATTGTCGCCATTCAATACCTTCTTATTGGGGTAAGCGTTTACACACTAACTAGTGTTGCGGAAAAGCGGCGCGCATTCAAGGGGAGCGGGTGAGCGTCCTCTGCAAACGTGAAGCAGAACATCCCTCGCGGTGTAATCGTTACACGGCCAGTCATGTCTGAATAATGTCAATCTGAACCTTTAGTTACACTTTGCCTCAGGCTGTTGCGATTGTCCGTTAGCAACGATGCGTAGTGAATTGCTAAAGTGGTGATCCCAGAGGTATTGATAGGTGAAGTCAACTTCGGGTTGAGCACATGAATTACACCAGCCTGCGCAGATGCGCAGGTTTTTTTTTGCCGGTCATCAATCTGTAACAGTAACCGACAATTTACACACCTCGTTGCATTTCCCTTCATTCCTTTGCGTTTTCTCGCTGGCGAAGAGTCGTCGTGCAGACCACAATCAAGATCCCAGAGGTATTGATTGGTGAGATTATTCGGTACGCTCTTCGTACCCTGTCTCTTGCACCAACCTGCGCGGATGCGCAGGTTTTTTTTCGCACCTAATTTACTGTCGCTCGCGTTCTTTATCTCGTGTAATCTCCCTCCATTCGCTTTTACTGAATCAGAGCAAAGGGAGTTGGAATGCTTTTTAGCTTTTTTCGAAATTTGTGCCGTGTTTTGTATCGCGTTCGCGTTACGGGTGACACCCAGGCACTGAAGGGCGAGCGCGTTCTAATTACGCCTAATCACGTCTCTTTTATTGATGGCATTTTGCTTGGACTGTTTTTACCTGTGCGTCCAGTGTTTGCCGTTTACACCTCAATAAGCCAACAGTGGTATATGCGTTGGCTGAAATCATTTATCGACTTTGTTCCTCTCGACCCGACGCAACCTATGGCTATTAAACATCTGGTACGTCTGGTGGAACAGGGCCGACCAGTGGTGATTTTCCCTGAAGGACGCATCACCACGACAGGCTCGCTGATGAAAATCTACGATGGCGCGGGTTTTGTCGCGGCGAAGTCTGGTGCAACGGTTATTCCTGTGCGTATTGAAGGGGCGGAACTTACGCACTTCAGCCGCCTGAAAGGTCTGGTTAAACGTCGCTTGTTCCCGCAAATTACTCTGCATATTTTGCCACCAACGCAGGTGGCGATGCCGGATGCGCCGCGTGCCCGTGACCGTCGCAAAATCGCTGGCGAAATGCTGCATCAAATAATGATGGAAGCGCGAATGGCGGTGCGCCCGCGTGAAACGCTGTACGAATCTTTACTGAGTGCAATGTACCGCTTCGGAGCCGGGAAGAAATGTGTCGAAGACGTCAACTTTACCCCAGACTCCTATCGCAAATTGCTTACGAAAACGCTGTTTGTTGGACGCATCCTTGAAAAATACAGTGTTGAAGGCGAACGCATCGGCTTAATGCTGCCCAATGCAGGCATCAGTGCGGCAGTGATTTTTGGGGCCATCGCCCGTCGCCGCATGCCCGCAATGATGAACTACACTGCCGGGGTAAAAGGGCTGACCAGTGCTATTACGGCGGCTGAAATCAAAACCATCTTCACTTCCCGCCAGTTTCTCGATAAAGGCAAACTCTGGCATCTGCCGGAGCAACTTACTCAGGTGCGCTGGGTCTATCTGGAAGATTTAAAAGCAGATGTCACCACTGCCGACAAAGTATGGATCTTCGCTCATTTGCTGATGCCGCGTCTGGCACAGGTTAAACAGCAGCCGGAAGAAGAGGCGCTGATCCTTTTTACCTCCGGTTCTGAAGGCCATCCGAAAGGCGTCGTCCATAGCCATAAAAGCATTCTGGCGAATGTCGAGCAGATTAAAACGATTGCCGACTTCACCACCAACGATCGCTTTATGTCGGCGTTACCGCTGTTTCACTCCTTTGGGCTGACGGTAGGCCTGTTTACGCCACTGCTTACAGGTGCAGAAGTGTTCCTTTATCCAAGCCCGCTGCATTACCGCATTGTGCCGGAGTTGGTGTATGACCGCAGTTGCACCGTGTTGTTCGGCACCTCGACTTTCCTCGGTCACTACGCGCGTTTCGCCAACCCGTATGACTTCTATCGTCTACGCTATGTGGTGGCAGGCGCAGAAAAATTACAAGAAAGTACCAAACAGCTTTGGCAGGATAAATTTGGCCTGCGCATCCTTGAAGGCTACGGCGTGACCGAATGCGCGCCTGTCGTTTCTATCAACGTACCGATGGCGGCGAAACCCGGTACGGTAGGGCGTATTCTACCAGGAATGGATGCGCGCCTGTTGTCGGTCCCTGGTATCGAAGAGGGCGGACGCCTGCAACTGAAAGGGCCGAACATAATGAACGGCTATCTGCGGGTGGAGAAGCCAGGTGTACTGGAAGTGCCCACCGCCGAGAATGTTCGCGGCGAAATGGAGCGCGGCTGGTATGACACTGGCGATATTGTGCGTTTTGACGAGCAGGGCTTTGTGCAGATTCAGGGCCGCGCAAAACGCTTTGCCAAAATTGCAGGCGAAATGGTGTCGCTGGAAATGGTGGAACAACTGGCACTTGGTGTTTCGCCAGATAAAGTCCATGCCACTGCGATTAAGAGCGATGCCAGCAAAGGCGAGGCACTGGTGCTTTTCACCACAGATAACGAACTGACGCGCGATAAGTTGCAACAGTATGCCCGCGAGCACGGCGTGCCGGAGCTTGCTGTACCGCGCGATATTCGCTATCTGAAACAGATGCCATTACTTGGCAGCGGCAAACCTGACTTTGTCACGTTGAAAAGCTGGGTAGACGAAGCGGAACAACACGATGAGTGAGTCAGTGCACACTAACACTTCGTTGTGGTCGAAGGGGATGAAAGCGGTTATCGTGACGCAGTTTCTCTCTGCGTTTGGCGATAATGCCCTACTGTTTGCCACTCTGGCGTTACTGAAAGCGCAGTTCTATCCGGAGTGGAGCCAGCCCATCCTGCAAATGGTGTTTGTAGGTGCTTACATTCTTTTTGCGCCGTTTGTCGGGCAGGTGGCGGATAGCTTCGCCAAAGGCCGGGTGATGATGTTTGCCAACGGCCTGAAGCTGCTGGGCGCAGCCAGTATCTGCTTTGGTATCAATCCGTTTCTCGGCTATACGCTGGTGGGTGTTGGTGCTGCAGCCTATTCACCGGCGAAATACGGTATTCTCGGCGAATTAACCACGGGTAGTAAGTTAGTGAAAGCTAACGGTTTAATGGAAGCTTCTACCATAGCGGCGATTTTGCTCGGTTCCGTAGCCGGTGGTGTGCTGGCTGACTGGCATGTCCTCGTCGCCCTGGCCGCATGCGCACTGGCCTACGGTGGTGCGGTCGTTGCCAATATCTACATTCCCAAACTGGCGGCGGCGCGTCCGGGGCAGTCCTGGAATCTCATCAACATGACCCGCAGTTTCCTGAATGCCTGCACCTCGCTATGGCGCAATGGTGAAACGCGTTTTTCGCTGGTGGGCACCAGTTTATTCTGGGGAGCGGGTGTCACGTTGCGTTTCCTGTTGGTGCTGTGGGTACCGGTGGCGCTGGGCATTACCGATAACGCTACGCCCACCTATCTCAACGCGATGGTAGCGATTGGTATCGTGGTTGGCGCAGGTGCGGCAGCGAAGTTAGTTACGCTGGAAACCGTGTCACGCTGTATGCCAGCCGGGATTTTGATTGGCGTGGTGGTACTGATTTTTTCCCTGCAACACGAGCTGCTGCCAGCCTATGCCTTGTTGATGCTGATTGGCGTGATGGGGGGCTTTTTTGTCGTTCCGCTCAATGCGTTGCTACAGGAGCGGGGTAAAAAAAGCGTCGGGGCGGGGAATGCGATTGCAGTACAAAACCTTGGCGAAAACAGCGCCATGTTGTTGATGCTGGGCATTTACTCGCTGGCGGTAATGATAGGCATCCCGGTCGTGCCCATTGGCATTGGCTTCGGTGCGCTGTTTGCGCTGGCAATAACGGCGCTGTGGATCTGGCAGCGCCGTCATTAATATTTAACGCCGGTTTTAACCGGCGTTAATCCTTATGGTGCCGGATAAGTATAAACCTGATGCACCGCTTCAATTTCAGCTAATACGTCTTCGCTTAACTCCAGATGCAAACTTTCGATGTTAGTTTTCAGCTGATCCATCGTGGTTGCGCCCAGCAGAGTGCTGGCAACAAACGGTTGACGGCGTACAAACGCGAGCGCCATCTGAGCAGGGTCCAGGCCATGACGTCTGGCGATATCAACATACGCCGCGACGGCTTTTTGCGTTTGCTCACCGCTATAGCGGGTGAACCGACTAAAGAGCGTATTACGTGCGCCAGCGGGTTTTGCACCATTGAGATATTTCCCGGTCAGCGTGCCGAAACCCAGGCACGAATAGGCCAGCAGTTCGACCCCTTCATACTGGCTGACTTCTGCCAGACCTACTTCAAAACTGCGGTTTAACAGACTGTAAGGGTTCTGAATGGTGACAATACGCGGCAGATCGTGTTTGTCCGCCAGATGCAGGTAGCGCATTACGCCAAATGCAGTTTCGTTCGACACGCCGATATAACGAATTTTTCCCGCGCGTTGGTACTCTGCCAGTGCGTCCAGCGTATCCAGCAGCGAAACCGCAGGCGCAGAATCCGTCCAGCTATAACCGAGTTTGCCGAAGCAGTTGGTCGGGCGCTGCGGCCAGTGCACCTGATAAAGATCGAGGTAATCAGTCTGTAGGCGCTTGAGGCTGTCATGCAGCGCTTCGCGGATATTCTTCCGATCCAGCGCCTGATCCGGGCGGATGCCCTTGTCATTATTGCGCGACGGTCCGCTCACTTTGGAGGCGATAATTAACTTTTCGCGGCTGCCATGTTTCGCCAGCCAGTTGCCGACGTAGGTTTCGGTTAACCCTTGCGTTTCGGGGCGCGGAGGTACTGGGTACATTTCGGCAACGTCGATAAGGTTAATGCCCTGAGCGACGGCATAGTCGAGTTGTGCGTGGGCGTCGGCTTCGCTGTTCTGTTCACCAAACGTCATCGTGCCAAGCCCCAGCGTGCTGACTTCCAGCGAACTGTGGGGTATACGGTGATATTGCATAGCCGTTTCCTTTTTTATACATACAGACTGCGTCAGGAACCTCCCGACAAAGGAATATAAACATGGCAGAGGGAAGGCAAAAGGGGAAGGAAAAAATCAAAAAGGCCAGCAAGCTACTGACCTTTATCTGTTTAACGCTCGATGATCTGGGAGACTTCGTCGCGATTAATCTGCATTTGATTGCCTTCGCGATCGCGGTAACTCACCAGACCGGTATCGTCGTCGACTTCGGGTTTGCCATCGGTCAGGATCATACGACCATCTTTCGTTGACATGACATAGTCGCTGCTGCAACCCGATACCGCAAACGCTAAACCGACTGCTGAGATAATTACTGCCCATTTTTTCATCGTTCTCATCCTCACCTGGCTCGTATCAAATCATAGTGTATTAATAACCTGATATTACGACAGGTGAAAGGGGGGAAATCTTAAAAAGGAGGAGATTATGTTAGCCGGAGCGCAAAATTGGTAAAAAACTATGTTTTCAACAGGAAGTGGCGTGCCAGCAGCGCCCCGGTGAAATTCTTCTTCAAATAAAAGCCGCGGGGCAGCGTCAGAATCCGGTTCGCCCCGGGCACCAATGGCTTCGGTAAGCGCTTTCGCATTCGCTGCTTTCGGTCGTATCTGTAAATACTCCCCGTGACGAGCGGTAATCCGCTCAACTGACCGAGAACAATCATATCCATTAATTCTTCCCAGTCTTCGCGTAGCTGCCGGTCTTCCTCTTCATTCGGGCTCCACAGCAACGGTGATCCAACGCGACGCTGCGCCAGCGGGATGCTGCGCTCGCCTTCAACCGGTATCCACAGTACGCGTTTGAGTTTGTGGCGCACGTGGCTGGTTTCCCCAGGTCACCCCGCTATTGCCCGTTAACGGGGCAACACAAACGAATGTTGTTTCCAGCGGACGACCAAGACTATCCACAGGGATAGTTTTAAGTTCCACGCCCAGAGCAGCAAAATCTTGCTCAGGTTTACTCCCTGCGCAGGCACCTAGCCAGATCTCCAGTAACACGCCAATCCAGCCTTTATCGCGTTTTAAATTCTCTGGCGTAACCAGCCCGACAAGTGCCGCCAGTTCTCCCAATGTATAACCAGAAAGTTGCTGTGCTTGCGCTAACAACTGTTCTTCAGTTTCGGGAGGAGAGAGCAGTGGGCGAGGTTGGGACATGTCATGATACCTTGATTAAAAAACAAACAGCAATTATGTGCCGAATATTCGCAGTGTAACTTTTTCCACATGCGTTGTTCAATTCTCTGATTTATATTGCTTTTTAGGTTGCCGGTAATCGAGTTTGCGCAACACTGCAAACGGGTTTTCCAAATCTGGTCACTGAAAATAAACAGGATCTTACACCATGTTATCCACAGAAAGCTGGGATAACTGTGAAAAACCTCCACTACTGTTTCCATTTACAGCCTTGACGTGCGACGAAACTCCAGTTTTTAGTGGTTCAGTGCTTAACTTAGTGGCACATTCTGTGGATAAATACGGCATTGGTTGATCTTTCGCCAACCCGTAAATGAGAGGTGTGACCTGGGTCACGAATTACTCTTTTTCATTACTAAAATTACATGTAATGCATTGACTGATAATGAATATTTTAAAATGTCTATATCGGGCTTATTCAGAATGCTCCGGGTTTTCCCGTAGTAATTCCGTAGTTCTTCACAACTCTATCCACAGAAAAGGTGAATAAAAACGGCTATCCACCCCTTCCTCTGTTTATAACTCTGCACATAACTGTGAGTTATTCAATTGTTATTAGTGTGTAATGCCCTGCAGAGAGTGGTTTACCGTCTTCCTGGAGTATGAAACAATCATTCGTATATAAAGCTTTATTTTGAGGTAGTCCGGTGATTGATGACGATGGCTACCGCCCAAACGTAGGTATCGTGATTTGTAATCGCCAGGGGCAGGTAATGTGGGCCCGGCGATTTGGTCAGCACTCCTGGCAATTTCCGCAAGGCGGAATCAACCCCGGAGAATCCGCAGAGCAGGCGATGTACCGTGAATTGTTTGAAGAAGTAGGATTAAGCCGCAAAGACGTTCGAATCCTTGCTTCAACGCGTAACTGGTTGCGCTACAAATTACCGAAACGTTTGGTGCGTTGGGACACGAAGCCGGTTTGTATCGGCCAAAAACAAAAATGGTTTCTCTTGCAGCTGGTGAGCGGCGATGCAGAAATCAATATGCAAACCAGCAGTACACCAGAGTTTGACGGCTGGCGATGGGTAAGTTACTGGTATCCGGTCAGACAGGTGGTGTCATTTAAACGTGATGTCTACCGTAGGGTAATGAAAGAGTTCGCGAGTGTGGTGATGTCACTGCAGGAAAATACGCCAAAACCACAAAACGCATCTGCTTATCGACGTAAAAGAGGTTAAGTCACGCCAATTATGCTCACTCGCCTGCGCGAAATAGTCGAAAAGGTAGCCAGCGCACCACGCCTGAATGAGGCGTTAAATATTCTGGTTACCGACATCTGTCTTGCGATGGATACCGAGGTCTGTTCGGTCTACCTGGCCGATCATGATCGACGTTGTTACTACCTGATGGCGACCCGGGGGCTGAAAAAACCACGCGGTCGCACTGTAACGCTCGCGTTTGATGAAGGGATCGTCGGCCTGGTTGGCAGGCTGGCGGAACCGATAAACCTTGCAGATGCGCAAAAGCACCCCAGCTTCAAATACATCCCCTCCGTAAAAGAAGAACGTTTCCGCGCGTTTTTAGGCGTACCAATTATTCAACGTCGCCAGTTGCTTGGTGTACTGGTGGTACAGCAACGAGAGTTGCGCCAGTATGACGAAAGTGAAGAATCCTTCCTGGTGACGCTTGCCACCCAGATGGCAGCTATTCTTTCTCAGTCGCAGTTGACTGCCTTGTTTGGGCAATATCGCCAGACGCGAATCCGCGCATTACCGGCAGCACCTGGTGTGGCGATTGCCGAAGGCTGGCAGGATGCCACGTTACCTTTAATGGAACAGGTGTATCAGGCATCAACGCTGGATCCGGCTCTGGAACGCGAACGACTGACCGGGGCGCTGGAAGAAGCGGCAAACGAGTTTCGCCGCTACAGCAAACGCTTTGCCGCCGGTGCACAAAAAGAAACGGCGGCTATTTTCGATCTTTACTCGCACCTGCTTTCGGACACCCGGCTGCGTCGCGAATTGTTTGCCGAGGTTGATAAAGGCTCGGTGGCAGAGTGGGCGGTAAAAACGGTCATTGAAAAATTTGCCGAACAGTTTGCCGCGCTAAGTGATAACTATCTCAAAGAGCGGGCTGGCGATTTACGTGCGCTGGGTCAGCGATTGCTGTTTCATCTTGATGACGCTAATCAAGGGCCGAACGCCTGGCCGGAACGTTTCATTCTGGTGGCAGATGAACTGTCAGCGACAACGCTTGCTGAGCTGCCCCAGGATCGCTTAGTCGGTGTTGTCGTGCGAGATGGCGCAGCCAACTCCCATGCTGCGATCATGGTACGTGCGCTGGGGATCCCTACCGTGATGGGCGCGGATATTCAGCCTTCGGTGCTGCATCGTAGGACGCTGATCGTTGATGGCTATCGCGGTGAATTGCTGGTCGATCCGGAGCCGGTACTGCTGCAAGAATATCAGCGGCTAATTAGTGAAGAGATTGAGCTTAGCCGTCTGGCGGAAGATGACGTCAATTTACCCGCGCAGTTAAAAAGCGGTGAGCGTATAAAAGTCATGCTCAATGCTGGTTTAAGCCCGGAACATGAAGAAAAACTGGGCAGCCGTATTGATGGCATCGGTCTTTATCGCACTGAAATCCCATTCATGCTGCAAAGTGGTTTCCCGTCGGAAGAAGAACAGGTGGCGCAGTATCAGGGGATGCTGCAAATGTTCAATGATAAACCCGTCACCTTGCGTACGCTGGATGTCGGAGCAGATAAGCAGCTGCCTTACATGCCGATCAGCGAAGAGAATCCATGCCTGGGTTGGCGTGGGATTCGCATTACGCTCGATCAGCCGGAGATCTTCTTGATCCAGGTGCGGGCGATGCTGCGTGCTAATGCCGCTACGGGCAACCTGAATATTCTGTTGCCGATGGTCACAAGCCTCGATGAAGTTGATGAAGCACGCCGCCTGATTGAACGTGCCGGACGTGAAGTCGAGGAGATGATCGGTTACGAAATTCCCAAACCACGTATCGGCATCATGCTGGAAGTGCCGTCAATGGTATTTATGCTGCCGCATCTGGCAAAGCGGGTCGATTTCATCTCTGTTGGCACCAACGATCTGACTCAATACATTCTGGCCGTTGATCGCAACAATACCCGGGTGGCGAACATTTATGACAGTCTTCATCCTGCAATGTTACGAGCTCTGGCGATGATCGCCCGGGAAGCGGAAATACATGGAATCGATCTCCGTTTGTGCGGTGAAATGGCGGGCGATCCCATGTGCGTGGCAATCCTCATTGGGCTTGGGTATCGCCATCTGTCTATGAACGGACGTTCTGTAGCGCGGGCAAAATACCTGCTGCGGCGCATTGATTATGCCGAAGCAGAAAATCTTGCGCAGCGTAGTCTGGAAGCGCAACTGGCGACCGAAGTTCGCCATCAGGTTGCAGCCTTTATGGAGCGTCGCGGCATGGGCGGGCTGATTCGCGGAGGGTTATAGCGCGGATCATATACATATCTTTTAACGGTATCCGGCAACCAGCCAGGTCCCCTTGTGCTATTATTCGCACCTTTGGAGCGCCTGAAACCTGCGGCGCGCATTTCAATCGCTGTTCTCTTTCAGCGAAATAACAAGAACTTGTGGTGACAGATGACCAGTAGCTATCTGCATTTTCCGGAGTTTGATCCGGTCATTTTCTCAATAGGACCCGTGGCGCTTCACTGGTACGGCCTGATGTATCTGGTGGGTTTCATTTTTGCAATGTGGCTGGCAACACGACGGGCGAATCGTCCGGGCAGCGGCTGGACCAAAAATGAAGTTGAAAACTTACTCTATGCGGGCTTCCTCGGCGTCTTCCTCGGGGGACGTATTGGTTATGTTCTGTTCTACAATTTCCCGCAGTTTATGGCCGATCCGCTGTATCTGTTCCGTGTCTGGGACGGCGGCATGTCTTTCCACGGCGGCCTGATTGGCGTTATCGTGGTGATGATTATCTTCGCCCGCCGTACTAAACGTTCCTTCTTCCAGGTCTCTGATTTTATCGCACCACTCATTCCGTTTGGTCTTGGTGCCGGGCGTCTGGGCAACTTTATTAACGGTGAATTGTGGGGCCGCGTTGACCCGAACTTCCCGTTTGCCATGCTGTTCCCTGGCTCCCGTACAGAAGATATTTTGCTGCTGCAAACCAACCCGCAGTGGCAATCCATTTTCGACACTTACGGTGTGCTGCCGCGCCACCCATCACAGCTTTACGAGCTGCTGCTGGAAGGTGTGGTGCTGTTTATTATCCTCAACCTGTATATTCGTAAACCACGCCCAATGGGAGCTGTCTCAGGTTTGTTCCTGATTGGTTACGGCGCGTTTCGCATCATTGTTGAGTTTTTCCGCCAGCCCGACGCGCAGTTTACCGGTGCCTGGGTGCAGTACATCAGCATGGGGCAAATTCTTTCCATCCCGATGATTGTCGCGGGTGTGATCATGATGGTCTGGGCATATCGTCGCAGCCCACAGCAACACGTTTCCTGAGGAACCATGAAACAGTATTTAGAACTGATGCAAAAAGTGCTCGACGAAGGCACACAGAAAAACGACCGTACCGGAACCGGAACGCTTTCCATTTTTGGTCATCAGATGCGTTTTAACCTGCAAGATGGATTCCCGCTGGTGACAACTAAACGTTGCCACCTGCGTTCCATCATCCATGAACTGCTGTGGTTTCTGCAGGGCGACACTAACATTGCTTATCTACACGAAAACAATGTCACCATCTGGGACGAATGGGCCGATGAAAACGGCGACCTCGGGCCAGTGTATGGTAAACAGTGGCGCGCCTGGCCAACGCCAGATGGTCGTCATATTGACCAGATCACTACGGTACTGAACCAGCTGAAAAACGACCCGGATTCGCGCCGCATTATTGTTTCAGCGTGGAACGTAGGCGAACTGGATAAAATGGCGCTGGCACCGTGCCATGCATTCTTCCAGTTCTATGTGGCAGACGGCAAACTCTCTTGCCAGCTTTATCAGCGCTCCTGTGACGTCTTCCTCGGCCTGCCGTTCAACATTGCCAGCTACGCGTTATTGGTGCATATGATGGCGCAGCAGTGCGATCTGGAAGTGGGTGATTTTGTCTGGACCGGTGGCGACACGCATCTGTACAGCAACCATATGGATCAAACTCATCTGCAATTAAGCCGCGAACCGCGTCCGCTGCCGAAGTTGATTATCAAACGTAAACCCGAATCCATCTTCGACTACCGTTTCGAAGACTTTGAGATTGAAGGCTACGATCCGCATCCGGGCATTAAAGCGCCGGTGGCTATCTAATACGGCAAATCCTGACACAACCGGTGCTCTTTAGCGCCGGTTTTTTTTCACGCCCGTTTTGTTTTTCGAGCCTGTTTCCAGAGATAATGCAACGCGTTGCAACGGGTGAAAATCTCCTGAAAGCGGCTCGTAAAGTTCTGGTTTAACGCTCGCACCGTTTTTGCTATTCCGCCACACTCCCGCCATGAAAAACGAACAAGGCTTTACGCTTATCGAAACCCTTATCGCCGTTTCGCTGACAGTGATCCTCAGCGCCACAGGGCTCTATGGCTGGGACAGCTGGCAGCAGCGGCAGCGGCTTTGGCAAACCGCCTGCCAGGTGCGGGATTACCTGGTGTTTTTGCGCAATGACGCCAACCGTCACAACAGCGAGCACAGGATCGCGCTGCATAACGACGGTGAAAAGAACTGTCTGGCCAGTTCAGCGGTGACCGGTTGTGACAGCGGCGGACCGTTCGTGATGAAGCCGATGTGGCCCGAGGTCACGATAAGCGACATAACCCCTGCGCTGGGATTTTACGGTTTAAGGGATACCGCATGGGCCGGACATATCCGCGTGCAGAGCCGCGCTGGTGGGTGGTGGGTTATTGTCTCAAATGGCGGACGTATCAGGCTGTGTAATGCCGCAGGAGAAGGTGCATGCCAGTAAATCGAAAAGGGTTTTCCCTGCTGGAAGTGCTTATTGCGATGACGATAAGCAGCATTCTGTTACTCAGCACGTCACGTTTTTTACCGGGGCTACAGCGGGGTGTTTTACTGCAATCCGGACAGCAGGAGCTGGAGGATGAGGTCTGGCAACGTCTGTTCGCGATCGGTAAACAGTTTCAGAGGGCAGGATATTGTGCAGGGCATTGCCAGGGGCAGGGGATGATCATCGGCAGGCAAGGACGATGTGCGATTGTGCTATGGGATGCGAACAGCAACGGCCAGTGGGATAGCACCGCGTCAGAAAACGACAGTACGGGATTCCGGCTTGAGTCCGGATCGCTTGAAACGCTGCGGGGCGCCACATCCTGTGACGGTAAGGGATGGGATAAGCTCACCGACCCGGATCGGGTCCTGATAGAGCAATTTATGGTCACTAAAACCGATCATGATGGCTTTGCGCCGGTCATCAGTATCGAGCTGCGTGCCCGCCGTAAAGGTGAACTGACCGCACCCTTTTCGGCTCGCCATACCGTAACGGGGTTTAATCTGTGAATCGTCAGCGGGGCATGTCATCGCTGGCGCTGGTCCTGCTGTTGCTGGTGCTCGGCACGCTGATCCTCACCGGATTAAATCAGCAGCTGCAAACCTTTAGCACGCTGGTAAGTGGCGAGAGTTTGTCTGTTCGCCAGCAGGCTGCCGTGCAATCTGCACTGGAGTGGGGGCGCGTTCAGGAATGGGTTTTACAGCCAGAAGTTCAGTGCAAACAGACACAACGTTTGCGGGTCTGTATAAGGCTGTTTGGGGCGCGTGTGTTGCTTATTGCCGGCAATGACAATCTATTGCTATGGCGAGGCGGGGACATCTCGGAGGGGCAGATACGCTTTTCCGCCCACGGCTGGAGTGATTTCTGCCCCCTTAAGGAAAGTACGCTATGTCAGTTACCCTGAGCAGACAAAAAGGATTTAGCATGGTTGAGGTTTTGCTGGCAATGATGTTGCTGGTTGTGGTTGTGATGGCGTTATCCGGCTATCATCGCGCGCTGGCAGCCCGGTATGCGGCGCTTAGCCAGTATCGTCAGCTATGGCATCATGCGTGGAATCAGTCGCAGATCTCAACATTAACGCTCCCGCCGGGCTGGCAGGTCAGTCGGGGGCAGACAACACAGTCCGGATGTGTCAGCATCACGGTCACACTTATTTCTCCTATGGGGCGGCAGGGCGCGTTGACGCGTCTGCATTGCCCGGTTAGCCGCTAGTCGGGAGCGTTTATGCTAAGGGTTTACCACTCAAATCGTCTGGATGTGCTGGAAGCACTGATGGAGTATATCGTTGAGCAAGAGCGTCTTGACGATCCGTTTGAGCCAGAAATGGTGCTGGTGCAGAGCACCGGTATGGCGCAGTGGCTGCAAATGTCCCTCTCGCAGAAATTTGGCATTGCGGCCAACATCGATTTTCCGCTGCCCGCGAGCTTTATCTGGGAGATGTTTGTTCGCGTCCTGCCGGATATTCCTGAGCAGAGCGCCTTCAACAAACAAAGTATGGCCTGGAAACTGATGACGCTGCTGCCGGACATGCTGGCACATGATGAGTTTGCCATGCTGCGCCACTACCTGAATGACGACACCGACAAGCGTAAACTTTTCCAGCTTGCCTCACGTACTGCCGACCTTTATGACCAGTATCTGGTTTACCGTGCAGAATGGCTGATTCGCTGGGAAGCGGGAGAATTAGTCGATGGGTTACCGGAAGCGCAAATCTGGCAGGCGCCGCTCTGGAAAGCGCTGGTCGAGCATACCGGGAAACTCGGTCAGCCTAAGTGGCACCGTGCTAACCTGTACGATCGCTTTATCTCAATACTTGAGAACAGCGCAGAACGGCCAGCCCGTTTGCCGTCACGCGTGTTCATTTGCGGTATCTCCGCGCTGCCGCCTGTCTACCTGAACGCGCTAAAAGCGCTCGGTAAGCACACTGATATCCATATCCTCTTTACCAACCCGTGTCGACACTATTGGGGGGATATTCAGGATCCGCGCTGGCTTTCACGGCTGGTCACCCGCCAGAGAAAGCGCCTCTTTGAAGAGCGCGCCGTGCCGCTGTTTAAAGACAGTGAAAATGCGGCGCAGCTTTTTGATGAAGAGGGGATTCAGAACCTGCCGAACCCGCTGCTTGCCTCGTGGGGCAAGCTCGGACGCGACTATATTTATCTGCTTTCAGATATCACCTCTTCGGGAGAAGGGGATGTGGATGCGTTTGCGGATATTACGCCGGACAGCCTGCTGCACAATATTCAGCTTGATATTCTGGATTTGGAAAACCGTGCCGTTGCCGGGATCACTGCCGAAGAGTTTGCGCGAAGCGACAAGAAGCGAAAACTGGATCCTGACGATCGCAGTATCACCTTCCACGTTTGCCATAGCCCGCAGCGTGAAGTTGAAGTTTTACACGATCGCCTGCTGGCGATGCTGGAGGAAGACCCGACACTTACTCCGCGCGACATCATCGTGATGGTGGCGGATATCGACAGCTACAGTCCGTTTATTCAGGCTGTGTTTGGTAGCGCACCTGCGGATCGTTACCTACCTTACGCCATTTCCGACCGTCGTGCGCGGCAGTCACATCCGGTACTGGAAGCGTTATCAGCCTGTTATCACTGCCTGACAGTCGTTTTGTGTCAGAGGATGTGCTGGCGTTGCTGGATGTGCCGGTGCTGGCGGCGCGGTTTGACATCACCGAAGAAGGGCTGCGTTATTTACGCCAGTGGGTCAACGAATCCGGCATTCGTTGGGGCATAGATGACGACAACGTTCGCGAGCTGGAACTCCCCGCCACCGGACAACACACCTGGCGATTTGGCCTGACGCGTATGTTGTTGGGCTACGCGATGGAGAGCGCGCAGGGCGAGTGGCAATCGGTTCTACCTTATGATGAATCGAGCGGCTTAATTGCAGAACTGGTGGGGCATCTGGCTTCACTGCTAATGCAGCTAAACATCTGGCGTCGCGGGCTGGCACAGGAGCGTCCGCTGGAAGAGTGGTTGCCGGTTTGTCGCGATATGCTCAACGCCTTCTTCCTGCCGGATGCGGAACCGAAGCGGCGATGACGCTGATCGAACAACAATGGCAGGCGATTATCGCCGAAGGTTTAGGTGCGCAGTATGGCGACGCGGTGCCGCTGTCACTATGCGTGATGAACTGGCACAGCGTCTGGATCAAGAACGTATCAGCCAGCGTTTTCTCGCCGGACCGGTTAACATTTGTACTCTGATGCCAATGCGTTCAATTCCGTTCAAAGTGGTTTGCCTGCTGGGAATGAACGACGGCGTTTATCCACGTCAGCTTGCGCCATTGGGCTTTGACCTGATGAGCCAGAAACCGAAGCGTGGCGACCGTAGCCGTCGCGATGACGACCGCTATCTGTTCCTGGAAGCGTTAATTTCCGCGCAGCAAAAACTCTATATCAGCTATATCGGTCGTTCCATTCAGGATAACAGTGAGCGTTTCCCGTCGGTACTGGTGCAGGAACTGATCGACTACATCGGGCAAAGTCATTATCTACCGGGCGATGAAGCGCTCAACTGTGATGAAAGCGAACGTCGGGTGATAGCGCATATCACCTGTCACCATAGCCGTATGCCGTTTGATCCTGTCAATTACGTTCCTGATGAACTGCAAAGCTACGCCCGCGAGTGGCTTCCCGCCGCGAAGAAAGCGGGGACGCCGCAAACCGATTTTATTCAGACGCTCGAGCCGCGCGTCATAGATACCCTGTCGTTTGAGCAGCTACAGCGTTTTTGGGCGCACCCGGTCCGGGCTTTTTTCCAGCAACGCTTGCAGGTGAATTTCCGCTCTGAAGAGAGCGAAATCCCCGATGCGGAACCGTTTATTCTTGATGGGCTGGAGCGTTTTAAGCTTAATTCCCAGCTTCTGAATGCGCTGGTTGACGAAGAAGACGCCAGTAAACTGTTCCGACGTTACAGGGCGTCGGGATTACTTCCGTATGGTGCATTCGGCGAAATCGTCTGGGATGCCCAGTGCGAGGAGATGCGAGCGCTTGCTGACCGCGTTATCGCGTGTCGGAAGCCGGCGAGCAGCATTGAAATCGATCTCGATTGTAACGGTATGCACCTCAGCGGCTGGCTCACGCACGTGCAGTCTGACGGGCTGCTGCGCTGGCGGCCATCCATGCTCAGCGTTTCACATGGCCTGCAACTCTGGCTCGAACATCTTGTCTACAGTGCGAGTGGTCACGAAGGTGAAAGCCGGTTGTTTGTACGTAAGGACGGCGAATGGCGTTTCCCGCCGATGGAGCCTGAGCAGGCGTTGACGTATCTGTCGCTTTATATTGAAGGTTACCGTCAGGGCATGAACAAACCTCTGCTTTTGCTGCCTGAAAGTGGGGGGGCGTGGATAAAAGCCTGTTACGACGCGCAGAATGATGCCATGTTAACGGATGAGGCTTCGCTCCAGAAAGCGCGCAGCAAGTTTTTGCAGGCCTACGAAGGGAACATGATGGTACGTGGCGAAGGTGACGATGTCTGGTATCAACGTTTATGGCGCACGCTGGAGCCAGAATATTTCGACATTATCACCCTGGAGGCGCAACGCTACCTGTTACCGTTGTTCAAATTTAATCAGTCCTGAGTGCTGTATAAAAATTGCGCAGTATGAGGTGTTCATTTATGATGCACCTCTTATCACGGACTGATGTACCCAAAGAAAGAGATGCTGGCGTGTCCAGCACGCACGTTGTTAATGATGTAGCCGTGATAAAGAGGTCGTAATGCCAGGCAGCACCTTGTTCAAAGCGTTTGTTTTGTTTGTCGCCCTTTGGGCTCCCGTCACTCAGGCCGATTCCGGTTGGCAACCTGTCAAGGAAACAATCCGTAAGAGCGATAAGGACACCCGTGAGTATCAGGCGATTCGTCTTGATAACGGGATGACCGTGCTGCTGGTTTCTGATCCGCAGGCAGTTAAATCACTCTCGGCGCTGGTGGTGCCCGTTGGGTCGCTGGAAGATCCCGAGGCGTACCAGGGGCTGGCACATTACCTTGAACATATGAGTCTGATGGGGTCGAAAAAGTACCCGCAGGCTGACAGTCTGGCCGAATATCTCAAAATGCACGGCGGTAGTCACAATGCCAGCACTGCGCCGTATCGCACGGCTTTCTATCTGGAAGTTGAGAACGACGCCTTGCCTGGTGCGGTAGACCGCCTGGCCGATGCTATTGCTGAACCTTTGCTCGACAAGAAATATGCCGAACGTGAGCGTAATGCGGTGAACGCTGAATTAACCATGGCGCGTACGCGTGACGGGATGCGCATGGCACAGGTCAGCGCAGAAACCATTAACCCGGCACACCCCGGTTCAAAGTTTTCTGGTGGTAACCTCGAAACTTTAAGCGACAAACCTGGTAATCCGGTGCAGCAGGCGCTGAAAGATTTCCACGAGAAGTACTATTCCGCCAATTTGATGAAGGCGGTTATTTACAGTAATAAACCGCTGCCGGAGTTGGCAAAAATGGCGGCGGACACCTTTGGTCGCGTGCCGAACAAAGAGAGCAAAAAACCGGAAATCACCGTGCCGGTAGTCACCGACGCGCAAAAGGGCATTATCATTCATTACGTCCCTGCGCTGCCGCGTAAAGTGTTGCGCGTTGAGTTTCGCATCGATAACAACTCAGCGAAGTTCCGTAGTAAAACCGATGAATTGATTACCTATCTGATTGGCAATCGCAGCCCAGGTACACTTTCTGACTGGCTGCAAAAGCAGGGATTAGTTGAGGGCATTAGCGCCAACTCCGATCCTATCGTCAACGGCAACAGCGGCGTATTAGCGATCTCTGCGTCTTTAACCGATAAAGGCCTGGCTAATCGCGATCAGGTTGTGGCGGCAATTTTTAGCTATCTCAATCTGTTACGTGAAAAGGCATTGATAAACAATACTTCGATGAACTGGCGAATGTGCTGGATATCGACTTCCGTTATCCGTCGATCACCCGTGATATGGATTACGTCGAATGGCTGGCAGATACCATGATTCGCGTTCCTGTTGAGCATACGCTGGATGCAGTCAATATTGCCGATCGGTACGATGCTAAAGCAGTAAAGGAACGTCTGGCGATGATGACGCCGCAGAATGCGCGTATCTGGTATATCAGCCCGAAAGAGCCGCACAACAAAACGGCTTACTTTGTCGATGCGCCGTATCAGGTCGATAAAATCAGCGCACAAACTTTCGCCGACTGGCAGAAAAAAGCCGCCGACATTGCGCTCTCTTTGCCAGAGCTTAACCCTTATATTCCTGATGATTTCTCGCTGATTAAGTCAGAGAAGAAATACGACCATCCAGAGCTGATTGTTGATGAGTCGAATCTGCGCGTGGTGTATGCGCCAAGCCGTTATTTTGCCAGCGAGCCCAAAGCTGATGTCAGCCTGATTTTGCGTAATCCGAAAGCCATGGACAGCGCCCGCAATCAGGTGATGTTTGCGCTCAATGATTATCTCGCAGGGCTGGCGCTTGATCAGTTAAGCAACCAGGCGTCGGTTGGTGGCATAAGTTTTTCCACCAACGCTAACAACGGCCTTATGGTTAATGCTAATGGTTACACCCAGCGTCTGCCGCAGCTGTTCCAGGCATTGCTCGAGGGGTACTTTAGCTATACCGCTACGGAAGATCAGCTTGAGCAGGCGAAGTCCTGGTATAACCAGATGATGGATTCCGCAGAAAGGGTAAAGCGTTTGAGCAGGCGATTATGCCCGCGCAGATGCTCTCGCAAGTGCCGTACTTCCAGCGCGAAGATCGCCGCGCGTTATTGCCCTCAGTCACCTTAAAAGAGGTGCTGGCTTACCGTGATGCGCTGAAAACCAATACCCGTCCGGAGTTCCTGGTTGTAGGGAATATGAGCGAAGATCAGGCTAAAACGCTGGCGCAAAACGTCCGTGCGCAACTGGGTTCAAAAGGCGATGAGTGGTGCCGTAACCAGGATGTGCTGGTAGAGAAAAAGCAGAACGTGATCTTCGAAAAAGCGGGAAGCAGCACGGATTCCGCGCTGGCCGCGGTGTTTGTCCCTGTCGGTTATGACGAATTTACCAGCTCTGCCCAGAGTGCGGTTCTCGGTCAAATTATTCAGCCGTGGTTTTACAACCAGCTGCGCACCGAAGAGCAGCTGGGCTATGCGGTATTCGCTTTCTCTATGAATGTGGGCCGTCAGTGGGGGCTGGGCTTCCTTCTGCAAAGCAGCGACAAGCAACCCGCTTACCTGTGGCAGCGTTATCAGGCGTTCTTCCCGCAGGCGGAAGCAAAACTGCGCGCCATGAAGCCGGAAGAGTTTGCCCAGATCCAGCAGGCGGTTATCGCCCAGGTGATGCAGCCGCCGCAGACGCTGGGTGAAGAGGCCTCGCAGCTGAGCAAAGATTTTGATCGCGGTAATATGAAATTTGATTCGCGTGATAAAATAGTGGCCGAAATAAAACAGCTGACGCCACAAAAGGTTGCCGATTTCTTCCATCAGGCGGTAGTAAAACCGCAGGGTATGGCCATCCTGTCTCAGGTTTCTGGCAGCCAGAACGGGAAAACGGACTACGTAAAATCAAAAGAGTGGACCGTCTGGAAGAGCGTCAGCGCGCTGCAACAAACTATGCCCTGGAGTAAGAAAGAATGACCCATACCGCTGAGCCGCTTGATCCCCTAAGTTTACCTCTACAGGGTGAGCGACTGATTGAAGCCTCAGCGGGAACGGGAAAAACCTATACCATCGCCGCGCTCTATCTGCGTCTGCTGTTGGGGCTCGGCGGCAACGCCGCTTTTTCGCGCCCGTTAAGCGTGGAAGAGCTGCTGGTGGTAACCTTCACCGAAGCGGCCACTGCCGAGCTGCGTGGCCGTATTCGCAGCAACATTCATGAGCTGCGCATCGCCTGTTTGCGTCAGACAACGGATAACCCCCTCTACGCGAGCCTGCTGGACGAGATTGCGGATAAGCAACAGGCTGCGCAATGGCTGCTGCTGGCCGAGCGGCAAATGGATGAAGCGTCCGTCTTCACCATTCACGGTTTTTGTCAGCGCATGTTAAGCCTGAATGCGTTTGAATCCGGCATGCTCTTTGAGCAGCAGCTTATTGAAGATGAATCCGAGCTTCGCTATCAGGCCTGTGCGGATTTCTGGCGTCGTCACTGTTATCCATTGCAGCGCGACATTGCCGAAGCGGTTCACGCCCTGTGGAAAGGTCCGGAAGAGCTTCTTCGCGCCATCGACCGTTACCTGCAAGGCGAAGCGCCGGTCATTAAATCTCCGCCGCCTGCCGATGAAACGCTGGCCTCGCGCCATGAAAAGATCGTCGCCAAAATTGCGGCGCTTAAGCATAAGTGGAATGAGTCGGTTGGTGAAATTGATGCAATCATCGAAAACTCAGGCATCGACAGACGCAAGTTCAACCGTGGGAACCAGGGGAAGTGGATCGAAAAGATCAGCGTCTGGGCCCAGGAGGAGACGCGGGGCTACCAGCTTCCGGACGCGCTGGAAAAATTTTCGCAGCGCTTTTTGACCGAGCGAACCAAAGCCGACGGCATTGTGCCTGAGCATTCCCTGTTTGTGGCGATTGATGCGCTGCTTGCGGAGCCATTAACGCTCAATGACCTGATGATCACACGCGCTATGACGGAGATCCGCCAGGCCGTCGCGCGCGAAAAACGTCGCCGGGGCGAGCTGGGGTTTGATGACATGCTGAGCCGCCTGGACGAGGCGCTGTCCAGCGAGAATGGTGAAGCGCTCGCCAGCGCGATCCGTACCCGTTTTCCGGTGGCGATGATTGACGAATTTCAGGACACTGACCCTCAACAGTACCGCATTTTTCGCCGCATCTGGCGACAGCAGCCCGACACTGCCCTGTTGTTGATAGGCGACCCTAAACAGGCGATTTACGCCTTCCGTGGGGCAGATATCTTCACCTATATGAAAGCCCGTAGTGAGGTTGTCGCGCATTACACGTTAGAAACTAACTGGCGTTCCGCGCCGGGGATGGTTGAGAGCGTCAATGCGCTGTTCAGCCGTATGGAGACGGCGTTCATGTTCAATGAAATCCCTTTCCTGCCGGTGAAATCCGCCCCAAAAAACGCATCCCTGCGCTTCGAAGTCAGTAGCGCGGTACAACCCGCCATGACCTTCTGGCTGCTGGAAGGGGAAGGCTATGGGGTTGCCGACTATCAGGCGGCGATGGCCCAGCACTGCGCCGCGCAAATCCGTGACTGGCTGAGCGCAGGCGCGCGCGGCGAGGCGCTGCTGTGGAAGGGGGAACAGGCGAATCCTGTTAAAGCCTCTGATATTACCGTGCTGGTGCGCAGTCGTCAGGAAGCGGCGCTAATCCGCGATGCGCTAACGCTGCTGGATATTCCGTCAGTGTATCTCTCTAACCGCGACAGCGTGTTCGACACGCTGGAAGCCCAGGAAATGCTCTGGCTGCTTCAGGCGGTGCTGGCCCCGGAGCGCGAAAATACGCTTCGAAGCGCGCTGGCCTGCTCTATGCTGGGGTTGAACGCGCGCGATATAGATGAGCTCAACCATGACGAAAACGCATGGGATGCGGTGGTGGAAGAGTTTGTCCATTACCGTGAACGCTGGCAAAAACGCGGCGTCATGGCGATGCTGCGCGAATTGATGACGCGGCGCCAGATTGCCGAAAATATGCTGGCGTCATCGGGCGGTGAAAGGCGTCTTACCGATATTTTACACATCAGCGAACTGTTGCAGGAAGCCGGCACCCAGCTTGAAAGTGAACATGCCCTCGTGCGCTGGCTGGCGCAGCAAATCGCGGATCCAAACAGTAACGCCTCAAGCCAGCAGATGCGTCTTGAGAGCGATAAGCATCTGGTGCAAATCGTCACCATTCACAAATCGAAAGGTCTCGAGTATCCGCTGGTCTGGCTGCCCTTTATCGCCAACTACCGCGTTCAGGATCAGGCCTATTATCATGACCGCGAGACTTTCGATGCGGTGCTCGATCTCAGCAAGGCGGAAACCAGCGTTGAGCTGGCGGAAGCGGAGCGTCTGGCGGAGGATTTGCGCCTGCTTTACGTGGCGCTGACCCGTTCTGTCTGGCATTGCAGCCTGGGCGTCGCGCCGGTTTTCCGCCGTCGCGGGGAGAAAACAGGGGAGAGCGATTTCCATTTAAGCGCCTTAGGGCGGCTTGTTCAGCGTGGTGAGCCGAAAGATGCGGCGGGGTTGCGCCTCTGTATTGAGTCGCTTTGCGGAGACGATATCGCCCTGCATATCCCTTCTCTGCCAGACAACAGCCGCTGGGAAATGGCGCAAGAGCCCGCGACCGATCTTAACGCGCGCCAGATCACACGGGTGCTTGCCGACGACTGGCGCGTCACCAGCTATTCTGGCCTGCAACAGCACGGGCAAAGTATTGCGCAGGATCTCATGCCGAAGCTGGACGTGGATGCCGCAGGGGTGGGCGATGTTCCGGTTGAACCGACGTTAACTCCGCATCAGTTCCCACGCGGCGCGTCGCCGGGCACCTTTTTGCACAGCCTTTTTGAAGAGCTTGATTTCACCCAGCCTGTCAGTGAGGAGTGGGTGCTGAAGATGTTGCAGAGCGGAGGCTATGACGCGCACTGGCAGCCCGTTCTCACTGACTGGATCAACGCCATTTTGCAGGCGCCGCTGACGGCGCAGGGCTTCTCTCTTCGCCAGTTAACGGCCAAAAATAAGCAGGTTGAGATGGAGTTTTATCTGCCCGTCGCAGGCCCGCTTAAGGCCGACGCGCTCGATGCGCTTATCCGTCAGTACGATCCGCTCTCAGCCGGTTGCCCGCCGCTGAACTTCCGTCAGGTGCAGGGCATGCTGAAAGGGTTTATCGACCTGGTCTTCCGTCACGAAGGACGGTACTACCTGCTGGATTACAAATCAAACTGGCTGGGCGAGAACAGCGAAGCCTATACCCAGCAGGCGATGGCGGCCGCCATGCAAATGCATCGCTACGATCTGCAATATCAGCTCTATACCCTGGCGCTGCACCGCTATTTGCGCCACCGTATTGCGGATTACCGCTACGACGATCATTTTGGCGGCGTCATCTACCTGTTCCTGCGCGGGGTCGACGCTGCCGATCCGCGCTCCGGGATCTTCAGCACCCGTCCGGATGCGGAATTGATTAATAAAATGGATAACCTGTTTGCAGCAAACACGGAGGAGATGGCATGACGATGCAGGACTTATTGCTGGATGCGGTAGAGCAACGCGTGCTGCGTCAGCTGGACGTGCAGTTTGCCATGATGATTGCCGCTGACCAGCCCGCCGTGATGCTTGCCGCTGCCCTGTTGAGTAAAGACGCCGGAGAGGGGCATGTGTGTCTGCCGCTCTCGCGTCTGGTGGCTGACGAGAAAATGCCGCCTGTCCTCCAGTCCTGCTTTGCGCTGCTGGGGGAGACGGTAGACTGGCAGAAAATCTTGCGTGAATCGTCAGCCGTCGGGCCGGGAGACAACCAGGCACCGCTGATCCTGACGGGGGAGCGCTTATACCTGAACCGCCTGTGGCGAAACGAACTGACGGTAGCGCGTTTCTTTAGTGAGACCAATGCGCCGCTTCCCTGCGACGAAGCACAGCTTCGCCAGACGCTGGACAGGCTATTTGACTCCGGTGAGCCTACAGACTGGCAAAAAGTTGCGGCGGCAGTGGCGCTGACGCGGCGGATCTCGGTGATTTCCGGCGGCCCTGGCACCGGTAAAACGACCACCGTAGCGAAGTTGCTGGCAGCGTTAATTCAAATGGCCGACGGCGAACGCTGCCGTATCCGTCTGGCTGCACCAACGGGTAAAGCTGCCGCGCGCTTAACCGAATCTCTCGGCAAGGCTTTGCGACAGTTACCGCTGACCGATGAACAAAAGAAACGCATTCCGGAAGATGCCAGCACTTTGCACCGATTGCTGGGCGCGCAGCCGGGTAGCCAGCGTTTACGTCATCATGCCGGTAACCCGCTGCATCTTGATGTGCTGGTGGTAGATGAAGCGTCAATGATCGATCTGCCTATGATGTCGAGACTGATCGACGCCTTGCCCGATCATGCGCGAGTGATCTTTCTCGGCGATCGTGATCAACTGGCCTCGGTTGAGGCTGGGGCTGTGCTGGGCGATATCTGCGCTTATGCCAACGCGGGCTTTACCGCCGAGCGTGCCAGGCAGCTAAGCCGCCTGACGGGGACTCACGTTCCGGCAGGAACCGGCACAGAAGCGGCATCTTTGCGCGACAGTCTCTGCCTGCTGCAAAAAAGCTATCGTTTCGGCAGCGATTCTGGCATTGGTCAGTTAGCTGCGGCGATCAACCGTGGTGATAAAACGGCAGTGAAAACCGTTTTTCAGCAGGATTTTACTGATATCGAAAAACGGCTTTTACAGAGCGGCGAAGATTATATTGCGATGCTTGAGGAAGCTCTTGCGGGTTACGGACGTTATCTGGATCTGCTGCAAGCGCGTGCCGAGCCGGATTTAATCATTCAGGCGTTCAATGAGTACCAGCTTTTGTGCGCCCTGCGGGAAGGGCCGTTTGGCGTGGCTGGACTGAATGAGCGAATTGAGCAGTTTATGCAACAGAAGCGCAAAATTCATCGTCATCCGCACTCTCGTTGGTACGAAGGTCGACCGGTGATGATTGCCCGTAATGACAGCGCGCTTGGGTTGTTTAATGGCGATATCGGTATTGCGCTGGATCGCGGGCAGGGGACGCGCGTCTGGTTTGCGATGCCGGACGGCAATATTAAGTCTGTGCAACCGAGTCGCTTGCCAGAGCACGAAACTACGTGGGCGATGACGGTACATAAATCGCAGGGATCGGAGTTCGACCATGCGGCGTTGATTTTGCCGAGCCAACGCACGCCGGTAGTAACGCGAGAGCTGGTTTATACCGCGGTGACCCGCGCGCGTCGCCGTCTGTCGCTGTATGCCGATGAGCGCATATTAAGTGCGGCAATCGCCACTCGTACTGAGCGGCGCAGTGGTCTGGCGGCGTTGTTTAGTTCACGGGAATAAACGTAATTGCCGGATGCGACGTACGAGTGTTACGCATGTCGCATCCGACGATTTTCATCGCTTACCCTAAATCCGCCATCAACACTTTGGATTTACGCTGGTAGTTGTACAACTGCTTTTTGCTCTCGGGCAGTAAATCAATATCCACTGGGGTAAATCCACGTTCCTGGAACCAGTGAATACTGCGCGTGGTCAGCACAAACAATTTGCTTAAGCCGCTCTGCTTCGCCTGAGCGGCAATGCGTTCCAGCAGAACTTCACCCCTTGATGAACTGCGGTAATCCGGGTGAACTGCCACACAGGCCATTTCCCCAATCTTCTCTTCCGGGAACGGATAGAGCGCGGCGCAGGCAATAGTCGTGTTATCGCGCTGAATAATGGTGAATTTGTCGATTTCCATCTCCAGCTGCTCGCGAGAACGGCGTACCAGAATACCTTGCTGCTCCAGTGGGCGAATCAACTCCAGAATACCGCCAATATCGTTGATTGTTGCGCGACGAATCTGCTCGGCGCTTTCCATCACAATCTGCGTACCGATACCGTCGCGTGAGAACAACTCTTGCAACAGCGCGCCATCTTCCTGATAACTGATTAAATGACAGCGACGCACGCCGCTGCGGCAGGCTTTCACTGCGCCACGCAAAAAGCGCACCGTACCGGAGTTGTAATCGCCTTTCTCTTCCTGGGCTTCTACCCGCGCTTGCGCTTCGTTAGGGAAAAGTTCGGAGACAATATCACCGTCGTCATTAGTGACGCCCTGGGAAGAGCAAAAACCAATCATCTTTTCAGCTTTCAGTTTGATGGCCAGTTGAGTGGCAATCTCTTCCGAGGTCAGGTTAAAGCTCTCGCCAGTGACTGAAACAGCGACCGGCCCCATTAGCACTATTGCACCGCTGTCCAGTTGACGATGGATCGCGTCTTCATCAATCCGCCGGATACGCCCGCTATGGCAGTAATCCACGCCGTCATCGACGCCCAGCGGCTGGGCAATAATAAAATTGCCACTGACGACGTTGATATGCGCGCCCTGCAGCGGCGTGTTATTGAGACTCATCGACAGGCGAGCAGTAATATCCAGTTGCAATGTTCCCGCAGCCTGCTTCACCAGTTCCAGTGTTTTGGCGTCGGTCACACGTATATTCTTGTGATACAGCGGTTCGTGGTGATGCGCAGCCAGATTTGCGTCGATCTGCGGACGTGCGCCATAGACCACCACCAGACGGATGCCGAGGCTGTGCAACAACCCGATATCATTAACGATACTGGAGAAATTCTCATGCTCAATGGCTTCACCGCCGAGCATGATGACAAACGTTTTTCCCCGGTGGGTATTGATATAGGGAACCGAATGGCGGAATCCCTCGACCAACTCGGTTTTACGTTCCTTTACCACGGCACACCTCTTTGCATGATTATTCGAAATTAGTGTATTTTTATTCTGTTTTTTCGCAGGGTGCAAGTGTAAATTTTATGCGAGAGCGACTTTTTTATCAGTAATGTCGTGAATATAAAAAGAATGTTTACCGTTTATTAGATGACAGATTATGCGTCTTTCGCTAAAGTTTCCGGTCAAATTAGTCGTTTACTTGTTACACAGCTTAGATTTCTTTTGCTCGGGAGAGGCATGTCAGGATCCAACACTGCAATCAGCCGTCGTCGTTTACTGCAAGGCGCGGGTGCCATGTGGCTATTGAGCGTAAGTCAGGTCAGTCTGGCTGCGGTCAGCCAGGTCGTGGCGGTGCGCGTCTGGCCTGCGTCCAGCTACACCCGCGTGACGGTGGAATCAAATCGTCAGCTGAAATATAAGCAGTTCGCGTTGAGTAACCCTGAACGCGTGGTGGTGGATATCGAAGATGTAAACCTGAACTCGGTACTCAAGGGGATGGCGGCACAAATTCGTGCAGACGACCCGTTCATCAAGTCGGCGCGCGTCGGGCAATTTGACCCGCAAACCGTACGGATGGTTTTTGAATTAAAGCAAAACGTAAAACCGCAGCTGTTTGCCCTTGCGCCGGTCGCCGGGTTTAAAGAGCGTCTGGTGATGGACCTCTATCCGGCCAATGCACAGGATATGCAGGACTCGCTGCTGGCGCTGCTGGAGGATTACAACAAAGGCGACCTCGAAAAGCAGGTGCCGCCAGCGCAAAGTGGTCCACAACCGGGTAAAGCAGGGCGCGATCGTCCGATTGTCATTATGCTTGACCCTGGCCACGGTGGCGAAGACTCCGGTGCGGTGGGGAAATACAAAACGCGCGAAAAAGATGTGGTATTGCAAATAGCTCGCCGTTTGCGCTCTCTGATCGAGAAAGAGGGCAATATGAAGGTGTACATGACGCGCAATGAAGACATCTTCATTCCATTGCAAGTGCGCGTAGCAAAAGCCCAGAAACAGCGTGCTGACCTGTTTGTCTCTATCCATGCCGACGCCTTTACCAGTCGTCAGCCGAGCGGTTCCTCTGTGTTTGCGCTCTCAACCAAAGGTGCAACCAGTACTGCGGCAAAATATCTGGCACAAACCCAGAACGCCTCGGACTTGATTGGTGGCGTGAGCAAAAGCGGTGACCGCTATGTCGACCACACCATGTTCGATATGGTACAGTCGCTGACCATTGCCGACAGCCTGAAGTTTGGTAAAGCGGTACTGAATAAGCTCGGTAAAATCAACAAGCTGCATAAAAATCAAGTTGAACAGGCCGGGTTTGCCGTACTAAAGGCACCAGATATTCCCTCCATTCTGGTCGAAACGGCGTTTATCAGTAACGTTGAGGAAGAGCGTAAACTGAAAACGGCGACTTTCCAGCAGGAAGTTGCGGAGTCTATTCTTGCGGGGATTAAAGCGTATTTTGCCGATGGGGCGACGCTGGCGAGAAGGGGATGATAAAAAGGCGCTGAATGGCGCTTTTTTATGGGAGACCAGAAACAAAAAAACACCCGTTAGGGTGTTCAATAATTGGTTGCGGGGGCCGGATTTGAACCGACGACCTTCGGGTTATGAGCCCGACGAGCTACCAGGCTGCTCCACCCCGCGTCACCGTACTGCTTTTACTTCATCAAATTTGACTGGTTGCGGGGGCCGGATTTGAACCGACGACCTTCGGGTTATGAGCCCGACGAGCTACCAGGCTGCTCCACCCCGCGTCACCGTACTGCTTTACTTCATCAAATTTTAATTGGTTGCGGGGGCCGGATTTGAACCGACGACCTTCGGGTTATGAGCCCGACGAGCTACCAGGCTGCTCCACCCCGCGTCCGTGGATGCGCACTATACTCCGCTCGCGTTTTCATGCAACCTTTTTTTTACCCCGATCACGGATTTGGC
Source organism: Enterobacter hormaechei (assembly GCA_042434945.1). Lineage (GTDB taxonomy): Bacteria > Pseudomonadota > Gammaproteobacteria > Enterobacterales > Enterobacteriaceae > Escherichia > Escherichia hormaechei_A. The sequence continues at coordinate 3,286,821 of CP170191.1, read as the reverse complement.
ATGATTTTGAACAAAAACAAATCACTAAAGCCTATTTTTTGTGCAAAATTTGCGTCAGGGAGAGGCTGCTCATTTCATTAAACGCGGCGGTTTGTTATCTTCGTTGCGCCTTATTTTTTAACCTGAAGAAGAGAACAATGAAAGGACGTTGGGTAAAGTACCTTCTTATGGGCACGGTTGTGGCAATGCTTGCCGCCTGCTCTTCCAAACCAACCGATCGCGGACAGCAATATAAAGACGGGAAATTTACCCAGCCTTTCTCTCTGGTGAACCAGCCAGATGCCGTTGGCGCGCCGATTAACGCCGGTGATTTTGCCGAGCAAATTAACCATATCCGTAATTCGTCACCGCGTCTGTATGGCAACCAGAGTAATGTTTATAACGCGGTGCAAGAGTGGCTGCGCGCAGGCGGTGATACCCGCAATATGCGCCAGTTCGGCATTGATGCCTGGCAGATGGAAGGTGCCGACAACTATGGTAACGTGCAGTTTACCGGTTATTACACGCCGGTAATTCAGGCGCGCCATACCCGCCAGGGCGAGTTCCAGTATCCTATTTACCGTATGCCGCCAAAACGTGGTCGTCTGCCGTCTCGTGCGGAGATCTACGCGGGGGCATTGAGTGATAAATATATTCTCGCTTACAGTAACTCCCTGATGGATAACTTCATTATGGATGTGCAGGGTAGTGGGTATATCGACTTTGGTGATGGCAGTCCGCTTAACTTTTTCAGCTATGCAGGGAAAAACGGTCATGCCTATCGCAGCATTGGTAAGGTGCTGATCGACCGTGGCGAAGTGAAAAAAGAAGATATGTCGATGCAGGCGATTCGTCACTGGGGCGAAACACACAGTGAAGCCGAGGTTCGCGAGCTGCTGGAACAGAACCCGTCTTTCGTCTTCTTTAAACCGCAATCTTTTGCTCCGGTGAAAGGGGCAAGTGCGGTGCCGCTGGTTGGTCGCGCGTCAGTTGCCTCTGATCGTTCCATTATTCCGCCAGGTACTACCTTGCTGGCAGAAGTGCCGTTGCTGGATAATAACGGCAAATTTAATGGTCAGTACGAACTGCGTCTGATGGTGGCGCTGGATGTCGGTGGTGCAATCAAAGGCCAACACTTCGATATCTATCAAGGGATCGGGCCGGAAGCCGGACACCGCGCAGGTTGGTACAACCACTATGGACGTGTCTGGGTGCTGAAAACCGCCCCGGGCGCAGGTAACGTCTTTAGCGGCTGATGTGATATTCTGTATGCCGTTTTTACGGATATGACAGGGTGAGGGGTAACCTCACATCCTGATTATTGACTAAGTGCGCGTTGTTCATGCCGGATGCGGCGTGAACGCCTTATCCGGCCTACAAATCATGCAAATCCAAAATATTGCAGGAGTTATGTAGGCCTGATAAGCGTAGCGCATCAGGCATTTATGCGTTTAGGGTGAGGGATAACCTCGCCCTTTTTAATTCTGAGGTGCTATGTCTGTGGTAATTAGTGATGCATGGCGTCAGCGTTTTGGTGGCACAGCGCGTCTGTATGGTGAAAAAGCGTTGCAACTGTTTGCTGACGCGCATATTTGTGTGGTTGGTATCGGTGGTGTCGGTTCCTGGGCGGCGGAAGCGCTGGCGCGCACGGGGATTGGCGCAATCACGCTTATCGATATGGATGATGTGTGCGTCACCAATACCAATCGGCAAATTCATGCCCTGCGCGATAACGTTGGGCTGGCAAAAGCGGAAGTTATGGCGGAGCGTATTCGCCAGATTAACCCGGAGTGCCGTGTAACGGTGGTGGATGATTTCGTGACGCCGGATAACGTAGCGCAGTATATGAGCGTGGGTTATTCGTACGTGATTGATGCCATTGATAGTGTACGGCCCAAAGCGGCGCTGATTGCTTATTGTCGGCGCAATAAAATCCCACTGGTCACAACCGGTGGCGCGGGTGGGCAGATTGATCCGACGCAGATTCAGGTTACCGATCTGGCGAAAACGATTCAGGACCCGCTGGCGGCGAAGTTGCGCGAGCGCCTGAAAAGCGATTTTGGCGTAGTGAAAAACAGTAAAGGTAAGCTCGGCGTGGATTGCGTGTTTTCTACTGAAGCGCTGGTGTACCCGCAGTCAGACGGTACGGTGTGTGCGATGAAAGCCACGGCAGAAGGGCCGAAGCGGATGGATTGTGCATCTGGATTTGGCGCGGCAACGATGGTGACCGCCACCTTTGGGTTTGTTGCGGTTTCTCATGCGCTGAAGAAGATGATGGCGAAAGCGGCGCGTCAGGGTTAAACAATCAGGTCGGATGAGACGCGAACGTCTTATCCGACCCGGTTCTGTGCTTAAACCTGCTTCGTCGCAGCGATAATCGCCTCGCTTAACGCATTTAACCCCTGGCTGCGTGAGGCGCTAAGCTGCGCACGTAATCCCAGCTCATCAAACAATGCCAGTGGTGACTGTGCCTGCAACTCGGCGGCGGTTTTCCCCTCAACGGCAGTCAACAACACCGCCAGCAGGCCGCGCACAATGCGCCCTTCGCTGTCGCCAAAGAAATGCATTTTGCCGTTTTCAGCCACTGTATATCCCAGCCAGACGCGGTTTTCGCATCCGGCAATCTCTTTAGCCTGCGCTTTTAACTCGTCTGGCAATGCCGGAAGCTGTTTCCCCAGCATGATCAACTGGCGATATTTATCTTCCCATTGCGTCAACGGTGCGAAGGTATTGCGTAACGTTTCTGCGGTTACGGTTGTGCCGAACGGATGTCCGGCGAATTGCGGGTTTGTCATTAATCCACCAATAATTCCAGCGCGCGGTCAACGGCATTCACCAGCGCATCCACATCACTCTTTGTATTATATGGCGCAAAAGAGGCGCGCAGTGTGCCGGTTACGCCTAATTCTGCCAGTAGCGGCTGAGCGCAATGCTGCCCGGCCCGCAGGGCAATACCGTACTCCGCCAGCAGCGTCACCATATCGCTATGATGAACGCCAGCAAAATCAAAGGCCAGCAGGCTGGAATCCTGGCAGCGGAATGAACGAAAGCCGGGACGTTTCGCCAGCGCATCTTCCGCCAGCGTTGCTAAGCTACGGCTCCAGCTTTCGGCCTGGTTGATATCGTAATCTGCCAGCCATTCCAGCGCCGCGCTTAATCCTATGACACCAGCGACATTTGGCGTTCCAGCTTCCAGTTTCCACGGCGCAGATTGAGTCGTGAAGCCGTCAAAACTCACTTCGTGAACCATTTTGCCGCCGCCCAGCCAGGGCGACATCGCCTCCAGCAGTTCTGATTTACCATACAGCACGCCGATACCTGTCGGGCCATACAGTTTGTGACCTGAAAAAGCATAGAAATCAATATCCAGTTGCTGAACATCCGCGGGGAAATGCACTGCCCCCTGAGCACCATCAACCATCACCACCATCCCGGCTGAATGAGCAAAGGTAATCGCTCGCGCCAGATCCGGGCAACCGCCAGTAACGTTCGACATCTGACCCAACGCCAGAATCCGACTACGGGGAGTAATCAGTTCTGGCAACAAATCGACATCCGGCAGTCGCTGCGCATTAAGCGGCAATTTCACCACTTTGGCTCCAGTTTGTTGGGCGACCATCAGCCAGGGGACGAGGTTGGCGTGGTGTTCTGCCACGCTGACAATAATCTCATCGCCCGGTTGCAGACGCGGACGCGCATAGCATTGTGCCACCATGTTGATGGATTCAGTGGTGCCGCGCGTCCAGACGATAGTTTTATCATCCGGTGCATTCAGTAATTGCGCCACTTTCTCTCGTGCAGCTTCATAACGCGCGGTCAGGCGTTGGGCTTCGGCAAACTGGCTGCGATGGACGTTTCCGGCGCTCAGACTGTAAAACTGTTGGGTGGCTTCAACCACGGCTTCAGGTTTAAGCGCGGTCGCGGCGCTGTCGAGATAGACGCCCGCATCCTGTAGTGCGGGAAACTGGGCGCGAAACTGCGCGGGATTAAAAACGTTCATGGTACTCCTCGGCTTGATGCACCGATCGTGACGCAAAATTCACTTTGATACAAGGAGAGTGCTAACCATCAGAATTATCTGGATATCCTGGCGAAGCCGCGTAAGTAACATATGCTGAATAGTGTTAGGCGTTAATTTTAGCCTGTTAATCAATACTATTAAGATTTATTAATCGCTTTAAGGAGAAGATGATGAAAAAGACTGCCGCAATTATTTCTGCCTGTATGCTGACTTTTGCCCTGAGCGCCTGTTCCGGTTCGAACTATGTGATGCACACCAATGACGGACGTACCATCGTCTCTGACGGCAAACCACAGACTGATAACGATACCGGTATGATTTCGTATAAAGACGCTAATGGCAACAAACAGCAGATCAACCGTACTGACGTGAAAGAGATGGTCGAACTGGATCAGTAATTCGCGATCGCAAGGTAAAAAAAAGCACCGCAATTAGGCGGTGCTACATTAATCACTATGGACAGACAGGGTAAATGTACAGGAAGTGAAAAAAGGTAGCTTTGCTACCATGGTCTGAATCGCAGACCAATTGCAAACACAACAACACAACATCACAACCGTAAGCCAAAAGTTCACCAGAACACGCATTCCGATAAAACTTTTCGTTCCGGCTCAGGAAGTGCCGCCACTATAGGTATTTGCTGGTAGAAGCTCAACGGACAATTTATAATGGCTCAGATTAAAAAAACTAATAGGTTACATAGTGTGATCTAATTGTTAAATTCATTTAACATCAAAGTTTAATAGCCATGTCTAAACGATTACCACCGCTAAATGCCTTACGAGTTTTTGATGCCGCAGCACGCCATTTAAGTTTCACTCGCGCAGCAGAAGAGCTTTTTGTGACCCAAGCCGCAGTAAGTCATCAAATCAAGTCTCTTGAGGATTTTTTGGGGCTAAAACTGTTCCGCCGCCGTAATCGTTCACTCCTGCTGACCGAGGAAGGGCAAAGCTATTTCCTCGATATCAAAGAGATATTTTCGCAATTAACCGAAGCGACGCGTAAACTCCAGGCCCGTAGCGCCAAGGGGGCGTTGACGGTCAGTTTACTCCCCAGTTTCGCCATTCATTGGTTGGTTCCGCGACTTTCCAGCTTTAATTCAGCTTATCCGGGAATTGACGTTCGAATCCAGGCGGTTGATCGTCAGGAAGATAAGCTGGCGGATGATGTTGATGTGGCGATATTTTATGGTCGGGGCAACTGGCCGGGGCTACGGGTGGAAAAACTGTACGCCGAATATTTATTGCCGGTGTGTTCGCCGCTACTGCTGACTGGCGAAAAACCCTTGAAGACACCGGAAGATCTGGCTAAACATACGTTATTACATGATGCTTCGCGCCGTGACTGGCAGACATATACCCGACAGTTGGGGTTAAATCATATCAACGTTCAGCAAGGGCCAATTTTTAGCCATAGCGCCATGGTGCTGCAAGCGGCTATCCACGGGCAGGGAGTGGCGCTGGCAAATAACGTGATGGCGCAATCTGAAATCGAGGCCGGACGTCTTGTTTGCCCGTTTAATGATGTTCTGGTCAGTAAAAATGCTTTTTATCTGGTTTGTCATGACAGTCAGGCAGAACTGGGTAAAATAGCCGCCTTTCGCCAATGGATCCTGGCGAAAGCCGCTGCTGAACAAGAAAAATTCCGCTTTCGTTATGAACAATAATTTACGTAGGGTACGACCATGACCAGCCGTTTTATGCTGATTTTCGCCGCCATTAGCGGCTTCATTTTTGTGGCTCTGGGCGCTTTTGGCGCGCATGTGTTAAGTAAAACCATGGGGGCCGTTGAGATGGGCTGGATCCAGACCGGCCTCGAATACCAGGCGTTTCATACGCTGGCGATCTTAGGTCTGGCGGTGGCAATGCAGCGTCGCATCAGTATCTGGTTTTACTGGAGTAGCGTTTTCCTCGCGTTAGGCACGGTGTTGTTCAGCGGCAGCCTTTATTGCCTGGCGCTGTCCCATCTGCGTTTGTGGGCGTTTGTCACTCCGGTTGGCGGCGTGAGCTTCCTCGCGGGCTGGGCGTTAATGTTAGTTGGTGCTATCCGTTTAAAGCGCAAGGGCGTAAGTCATGAATAAGGTTGTATTGCTGTGCCGTCCGGGCTTTGAAAAAGAGTGCGCCGCAGAAATTACCGATAAAGCCGGCCAGCGGGAAATTTTCGGTTTTGCCCGCGTGAAAGAGAATGCGGGTTATGTCATTTATGAATGTTATCAACCTGATGATGGCGATAAGTTAATCCGTGAGCTGCCGTTCAGTTCATTAATTTTTGCCCGCCAGTGGTTTGTGGTGGGGGAACTCCTGCAGCATTTGCCGCCAGAAGATCGTATTACCCCCATTGTCGGCATGTTACAGGGCGTAGTAGAGAAGGGTGGTGAACTGCGTGTTGAAGTTGCCGATACCAACGAAAGCAAAGAGTTACTGAAATTCTGCCGTAAATTTACTGTTCCGCTACGCGCTGCCTTGCGCGATGCCGGGGTGCTGGCGAACTATGAAACGCCGAAGCGTCCGGTTGTGCATGTATTCTTTATTGCACCAGGCTGCTGCTATACCGGTTACTCATACAGCAACAATAATTCGCCGTTCTATATGGGCATTCCGCGCCTGAAATTTCCGGCAGATGCGCCGAGTCGTTCCACGCTCAAACTGGAAGAGGCATTTCATGTGTTTATTCCTGCGGATGAGTGGGATGAACGCCTGGCGAACGGGATGTGGGCGGTGGATTTAGGCGCTTGCCCTGGCGGCTGGACCTACCAACTGGTGAAGCGCAACATGTGGGTTTATTCCGTCGACAACGGCCCGATGGCGCAAAGTCTGATGGATACCGGACAGGTGACGTGGCTGCGGGAAGACGGTTTCAAATTCCGTCCGACGCGCAGCAATATCTCCTGGATGGTATGCGATATGGTTGAAAAACCGGCGAAAGTTGCGGCATTGATGGCGCAGTGGCTGGTTAATGGCTGGTGCCGTGAAACCATTTTCAACCTCAAACTGCCGATGAAAAAACGCTACGAAGAAGTGTCACACAATCTGGCGTATATTCAGGCACAGCTTGATGAACATGGCATAAATGCTCAGATTCAGGCGCGGCAGTTGTATCACGATCGCGAAGAAGTGACGGTGCACGTCCGCCGCATCTGGGCTGCGGTGGGTGGTCGTCGCGACGAGCGATAACGTTTGTAACGCCCGGTGGCGCTGCGCTTACCGGGCCTACAAAATCGTGTAGTTGTTTTAACGTTCTAACCTTAACTGCTGTAAATTCCCGTCCAGCTGTAAATCCGTCTGTAGCGTTGCCACCTCCCGGCAGATAAACGCCATCTCTTTATGCGCCTCCAGCTTTTTGCGCCATTTTTCCGGCACTTCATCAAGCCTGGCGTAAATTCCTTCCAGACTCTGAAACTCCGTCAGCAGCTGTACGGCGCTTTTGGGTCCAATACCGGCGACACCCGGCACTTTAGAGCTGCTGATCCCCGCCAGCCCCCAGTAATCCGGCAGTTGCTCAGGCGATACCCCAAACTCGCTGGCAATGAATGGCGCGTCCAGCCAGCGTTTTTGAAAGTAGTCCCGGATGCGGATCGTTGGTGAGAGCAGCTGGCAGTAGCCTTTGTCGGTTGAAACGATAGTTGCCTGATGCCCGGCGCTCGCGACTTTAACCGCCAGCGTTGCGGCTAAATCGTCAGCCTCATTACCGTGGGCGCCCCAGCACGGAACGCCGCGCTTGCTCAAAGGCGGCGCGTAATGCAGGCATCTCGTCGTGCAACTCTTCCGGCATTGGCGGTCGACCCGCTTTGTAATCTGGTAAACGCTGATGACCGCCAGCCGCTACTGCGGTTTTCATCATCAAAATCGGCGACCGCGTGGGTTGGCTGGCTGTGCATAATGAGCTGATCGAGCGCATGCTGGCAGGTTTCGACACAGGGCGACCCCTGAAACGGCATGAATGCGACGAATAAGATTCAGTGCATCGACAATAAGCAAATGAACAGCCACGATAACCCCTTAAAGATCAGGCGATAAGGGTAACATTCGATGCCGGAACAGGCTACGGCTGGATGAGGAAATCGGAAGAGGCCTCGCAAAACGAGGCCTCTGGAGAGCGATTAATCGCAGGCAACGATCTTCATTGCCAGGCCGCCGCGAGAGGTTTCGCGGTACTTGGCGTTCATATCTTTACCTGTTTCGTACATGGTTTCGATAACTTTATCGAGGCAGACGCGCGGCTCGCTGGTACGGCGCAGCGCCATACGTGCGGCGTTCACCGCTTTTACTGCCGCAATGGCGTTACGCTCGATGCATGGCACCTGTACCTGTCCGGCGACCGGGTCACACGTCAGACCGAGGTTGTGCTCCATGGCGATTTCCGCCGCGATGCACACCTGCGCCGGGCTTGCGCCTAATAGTTCTGCCAGACCAGCCGCCGCCATTGAGCACGCCACGCCAACTTCACCCTGGCAACCCACTTCAGCACCAGAAATCGACGCGTTCATCTTATAAAGAGAACCAATGGCGCTGGCTACCAGCAGGTAACGAGCCAGTGAGTTAGCGTTCACTTCGCGGATAAACTTGTCGTAGTACGCCAGAACTGCCGGGATAATCCCGCACGCACCGTTAGTCGGCGCAGTCACCACGCGACCGCCAGCAGCGTTCTCTTCGTTCACTGCCAGTGCAAACATGTTGATCCAGTCAACAACCGCCATCGGGTCAGTGGTGGTTTTATCCTGGCTGACCAGCATCCGGCGTAGTGCCGCAGCACGGCGTGGAACGCGCAGTTTGCCAGGCAACACGCCTTCGGTGGAAATACCGCGCTCAATACCGCCGCGCATGACTTCCCAGACGTTCGCCAGGTGCTGTTCCAGCTCTTCTTTGCTGTGCAGCGCCAGCTCGTTTTTCATCATCAGGCCAGAGAGTGACAGCCCGGTTTCCTGACAATGTTTTTGCAGATCGGCTGCTGAACTGTACGGATAAGGAACTTCAACCGGTGGCTATCCTGCTGGCCAAAATGCTCTTCATCAACGATAAAGCCACCGCCAATAGAGTAGTAAGTCTGGCTGTAAACGACTTTATCGCCCGCCAGCGCGGTAATGCGCATACCGTTTTCATGCAGAGAAAGGTTGTCGGCGTGGAAGTTCATGCACTGATCAACCGGGAACTCCACTTCATGCTGACCGTTTGCCAGCATCAGGCGACCATGAGTATTCACATCCTGAATAAAACTGGGGATGGAATCGATATCCACGGTATCCGGCAGGTTACCCGCCAGGCCCATAATAATGGCGATATCAGTGTGGTGGCCTTTACCGGTCAGAGAGAGCGAGCCGTACACGTCAACCACCACGCGGGTCACGTCTTTAAGCAGGTTACGGGCAATCAGATCGTCGGTAAATTGTTTACCCGCTTTCATTGGTCCAACGGTATGAGAACTGGAAGGGCCAATGCCGATTTTGAAAATATCGAATACGCTAATCATAGGAAATACATCGCGTTAAAACGGAGGAAGCGCCGCCCGAAAGCGGCGCGAAAGGACTTAGCTGAACAGAGAGTAGAAGATTGCGGAGATTGCAATCAGACCCATCACGACAACGAATACGTTGCTGATGTGACCGCTGTACTTACGCATTGCCGGTACTTTCTGAATTGCGTACATCGGCATCAGGAACAGGATCATCGCGATGATTGGACCGCCCAGGGTTTCAATCATACCCAGGATGCTCGGGTTCAGGGTGGCAACAATCCAGGTCGTTACCAGCATGAACAGCGCAGTGATACGGTTCAGCTTGTTGATTTCGATAGACTTACCTTTACCACGCAGAGATTTAATCACCATACCGTTGAAGCCTTCACGTGCGCCCAGGTAGTGACCGAGGAAGGATTTGGTGATAGCGATAATCGCGATAATCGGAGCCATCCACGCGATAACCGGTGCGTTAAAGTGGTTAGCCAGGTAAGACAGAATCGAGATGTTCTGCTCTTTAGCCGCAGCCAGGTCTGCCGGAGTCAGGCTCAGTACACAGCTGAAGACGAAGAACATTACGGTCAGCACCATCATGATGTGTGCGAATGCCAGGATCTTCGAGCATTTCTGTTCTGCCATATCGCCGTACTCTTCACGCTTCGCAACGGCGAAAGAAGAGATGATCGGAGAGTGGTTGAACGAGAACACCATTACCGGAATTGCCAGCCACAGGGTCATCCACAGACCGTTTCCGGTTGCAGATGCAGTGTCCAGAGACAGCGTTTCCAGTGCAGCGCCGTTCCACTGCGGGATCAGGTACAGAGCCAGCAGCATCAGTACGCCAACAAACGGGAATACCAGAATACTCATCGCTTTAACGATCATCTGCTCACCGAAGCGAACGATGGTCATCATACCCACGATCAGGATCAGCGACAGAATCGCACGCGGCGGTGGCGTCATACCCAGCTGGTGAGACATGAAGCTTTCAACGGTATTGGTGATTGCCACGCTATAAACCAGCAGGATCGGGTAGATAGCGAAGAAGTAGAGCAGGGTAATCAGTTTACCTGCGCCAATACCAAAGTGTTCTTCTACAACCTCGGTGATGTCTTCGCCCGGGTTTTTACCAGACAGTACGAAGCGAGTCAGGCCGCGGTGAGCAAAAAACGTCATCGGGAACGCAAGGATAGCCATGATGATCAGCGGGATCATACCGCCAACACCGGCGTTGATTGGCAGGAACAGCACGCCCGCGCCGATTGCCGTGCCGTAAAGGCCCAGCATCCACATGGTGTCTGTCTTGCGCCAGGCACTACGAGAGTCTTTCGACGCAATCGTGCTGGTTTGAGTCGTTTCCATCTATTTCTCCTGGAGGAATGCAAATAATTCAGCTTTTAGCCAGTTCAGCCCGGGAAGGTGCCTGACCGTAAAAATGAAATCTGTCTATCGGCGATGGCTTAATCATTTACCGCCGTAATAATTTGAGGGCGGAAAGATACACACAAGTTATGTATCTATCAGTGATCTTGATCTCAAATACAATAATCTACTTGGAAGATAGATTATCCCAACGCTTTACTCTGTAAATCAAAAGTAAAAGAGAATTTAAGGGCAATATTTGCCCATTAAACGACATCTGACTTCTTCCGGGGCGCGCAATATATGTAGGTTGAACTGAAAAAATCAATACTTTTAGTTAATCATGGCGATAATTTCTTTTTCATAGCGATAAAATACGGTTTATGAAAATAGGGAAACGTTTGCGTTGCAACATAAATTGTATGACATATTAACTGTGATGATATTTGTCGCGTGAGGGTGGTAAGAAACATTCATATAACAAATGAAATGAGTTGATGAGTAAGTGACCAAAAACGAGAAAACCCGGCAACAAACGTCACCGGGGGAGCGGAGATTACGTGCAGATTTCGTAGCAAGGGATGTAGGCTGAGCCTGGCAACTTCATACGATGCTGGGCAACAAAACCCTGTAGCAGGTCGTCCATACGACGCATAATCTCTTTATCGCCGTTGATTTTGTAAGGACCAAACTCTTCAATGGCGCGAATACCGACTTCTTTTACGTTACCCGCCACAATACCGGAGAACGCACGGCGCAGGTCGGCAGCCAGCACTTCAACAGGTTGATCCGGGTAAAGCTTCAGATTAGCCATATTCTCGTGAGACGGCTCAAACGGCATTTGCAAATCTGGCGCAATGCGCATTGACCAGTTAAAGCTGTAGGCATCGCCTGTATCACGGCGATTTTCTTTCACCAGCGGCATCGATTTTTTCATCTGACGAGCGACTTCAGCGGCGTCATCAATGATGATGCGGTAATGGCGGCGCGCGTTTTCACCCAGCGTATGCACGACAAACTCGTCCAGTACGCGGAAGTAGTCGGCGCTCTCTTTCGGGCCGGTGAGGATCAATGGTAAAACCTGATCTTTGTTGGCCGGGTTCATTAAAATTCCCAGCAAATAGAGCAACTCTTCTGCCGTACCCACACCGCCAGGGAAGATAATGATACCGTGAGCGATACGGACAAACGCTTCCAGACGTTTTTCGATATCTGGCATGATGATCAATTCGTTGACCAGCGGGTTAGGCGGTTCAGCGGCGATAATCGACGGCTCTGTCATACCAATAAAACGACTGTCTTTGTAACGCTGCTGCGCGTGTCCGACCGCAGCACCTTTCATCGGCGCTTCCATCGCTCCCGGACCACAGCCGGTGCAGATATTCAGCTCACGCAGGCCCAGCTGGTTTCCGACGCGACGGGCATACAAATACTCGTTTTCGTTAATTGAGTGACCGCCCCAGCAGACCACCATATTTGGCGCTTCACCCACATGCAGCGCGCGAGCGTTACGCAAGATGGAAAAGACCAGGTTAGTGATGTGGACGGAGTTGTCGAGATTCAGGTTGGGAAAACGAACGGTGTTATGGATTTGCCCGTAAACGAAGAGAATGTCACGCAGGACCGCGAACAAGTTGGCCTGCAAAGCGCGAATAATTCGCCCATCGACAAAAGCCTCTTCCGGGGGATTAATCAGTTCCAGCTTTACGCCGCGTTCACGGCGCAAGACGTTAATATCGAAATTTTCAAAACGAGACAGCAATTCTTTGCTGTTATCGGTCAAACTACCGGAGTTCAGTACGGCAAGTGAACAGTTGCGAAACAGTTGATAGAGGTCGCTGCTGGCGGTGCGTTTAAGCATATCCACTTCCAGCTGCGACAACATATCCATGGAGCCAAGCGGGCTAATATGTGTAATCAAGAAAAACTCCTTATGGGACGAATATCGTCATTCCCTTTGATTACAATAGCCCTGCCTGATGACCTTTCACAACCTTCTGCGTGAATCCAGCACGCAAAATTGAGAAAAAATTTATTGCCGAACCAGTCTTGTGGTCGATGGGACAAAATCGCTATTACTGCGCCACGGGTTAATGTCCAGACCGCCACGACGGGTATAACGTGCGTAAACGCTCAATTTTTCTGGCTGGCAGAAGCGTAACAGGTCATTAAAGATGCGTTCCACGCACTGTTCGTGGAACTCGTTGTGATGACGGAATGAGACCAGGTAACGCAGCAGTTTTTCTCTGTCAATTTGGCGTCCACGATACTGAATTTGGAGCGAACCCCAATCTGGTTGATGGGTGATCAGGCAGTTTGATTTCAGCAGGTGGCTGACAAGCGTCTCGCTGACCACTTTTCCGCCCGCCGCGTTTTCCAGGTAGTCGGTGCTAAATTCATAGCTTTCCACCTCAATGTCCTGATCGTCGATGCAGGTGCCGTGGAAATGGGCAATGGGCTGTCCTTCCAGCTCATGCAGACGGTATAACGAGACGGTTACGTTGCCCTGCGCGCACGCGCTTAAATCACGTTCAAGCGTCTGTTGTACCTCGTCCCAGCTGTTGAATTTGGTCTGGTTAAAGCTGTTGAGATAGAGCTTAAAGCTCTTGGATTCGACCAGGTTTACGCTGGCGTAATCCAGCTCGAGGTGGCCCACGGCCACCTGCGGCAGACCGCGCGCATTCAGCCAGGAGAGTTCGTACAGCGTCCAGATGTCGCCGCCGACAAACGGCAGCGCGTCAGCGTGCAGCCCGAGCGGATCGCGGTTCAGACTGCGCGGCACGCCCTGCAACAGGCTTGCATCGTAGGTGTCGCGGTAATCGGTCGATTTACCCAGCGTTAAGCCCGTTAACGCCTGATGATTTTCGTAAGACATGTTTCATAGCCACTTTACAGGTACACTTATGGGCTGAGTTTATCCTGTCTTACAAGAAGAGAGAAATCGGTGGATATCGAAACTGCAAATGCCCTGACGTCCTTCACGACCCGCTATTGCGATGCCTGGCATGAAAAGCGGGGGACGTGGCCGCAAAGTACTGACTTATATGGCGTGCCGTCACCGTGCATTATCGCTTCGCAGGATGATTACGTTATCTGGCAACCGAAACCGTTCACGGGCGAGCAGAATGTAAATGCGGTTGAACGCGCGATGGACATTGTGATACAACCTGCGCTTCATGCATTTTATACCACGCAGTTTGCCGGGGATATGACTGCATGTTTTGCAGGACAGCCGTTGACGCTGCTGCAAACCTGGAGCGAAGACGATCTGCAACGCGTTCAGGAAAACCTCATTGGTCACCTGGTCACGCAAAAACGCCTTAAGCTCTCTCCGACTCTTTTTATTGCGACGCTCGACAGTGAACTGGACGTCATTTCTGTCTGCAACCTGTCTGGCGAGGTCATCAAAGAGACGCTCGGCACCCGCAATCGCGACGTTCTCGCGCCTTCACTTGCGGATTTTCTTACCCAAATTAAGCCGCTTCTGTAATCCATGATGCTACTGGACGTGTGAGAGATCTCTTACACGCTCTGTGAGACATCGCCGAAACAGTTAGCGTTGCCTTAGGAATTTCAGATTAATATTAACTTTTCTTTCAACATGTTAGTGTTTTTCAGAAAGGAAATCCCCCGTTTCGCCTGGCTTACATTGCTTACAAGGTGGGTTGTAAGACGAAGCAGAATAGCGGATTCTATCTGTGTCGACAGGATGCCGACACGAGAAACGAACATCAGGATGATGGCGTTTCTTACCAGGGACACGTCAGGATGAAGCGAAGAGGATGACGCAGGACGCGTTAAAGGACACCTCCAGGATGGAGAATGAGAACCGGTCAGGATGATTCGGTGGGTCAGGAAGGCCAGGGACACTTCAGGATGAAGTATCACATCGGGGTGGTGTGAGCAGGAAGCAATAGTTCAGGATGAACGATTGGCCGCAAGGCCAGAGGAAAAGTTGTCAAGGATGAGCAGGGAGCAACAAAAGTAGCTGGAATGCTGCGAAACGAACCGGGAGCGCTGTGAATACAGTGCTCCCTTTTTTTATTCCTGCTATCCTTCGCGGCAGTTTTTCTTATTGAGGTTGCTTTATGACCACTCATGACCGCGTTCGTCTCCAGTTGCAGGCGCTTGAAGCGTTACTGCGTGAACATCAGCACTGGCGAAACGATGAACCCCAGCCGCATCAATTTAATAGTACCCAACCGTTCTTTATGGACACCATGGAACCACTGGAGTGGTTGCAGTGGGTGCTGATCCCGCGAATGCACGATTTGTTAGATAACAAACAGCCGTTACCGGGCGCTTTTGCCGTTGCACCCTATTATGAAATGGCGCTGGCGACGGACCATCCGCAACGCGCGCTTATTCTGGCTGAGCTGGAAAAACTGGATGCTCTTTTTGCGGATGATGCGAGCTAATGCTGGAAATACTCTATCAGGATGAATGGCTGGTTGCGGTAAATAAACCCTCCGGCTGGCTGGTTCACCGCAGCTGGCTGGATCGCGACGAGAAAGTAGTGGTCATGCAAACCGTGCGTGACCAGATAGGCCAGCATGTTTTTACTGCTCATCGTCTGGACCGACCCACTTCTGGTGTGTTGTTGATGGGATTATCCAGCGAGGCCGGACGGCTGCTGGCACAACAGTTTGAACAGCACCAAATCCAGAAACGTTACCATGCAATTGTGCGCGGCTGGTTGATGGAAGAAGCGGTGCTGGATTATCCACTGGTGGAAGAACTGGACAAAATCGCTGATAAATTTGCCCGCGAAGATAAAGGCCCGCAGCCAGCAGTGACGCATTATCGCGGTCTGGCGACCGTAGAAATGCCGGTAGCGACCGGACGTTACCCGACCACGCGCTACGGCCTGGTGGAACTGGAGCCGAAAACCGGACGCAAACATCAGCTTCGCCGACATCTTGCCCATTTGCGTCATCCGATTATTGGCGATAGCAAACATGGCGATTTACGCCAGAATCGCAGCGGTGCTGAGCATTTTGGCCTCCAGCGGTTAATGCTACATGCCAGTCAGTTGTCATTGACGCATCCTTTTACTGGCGAGCCGCTGACTATTCACGCGGGCCTGGACGACACCTGGATGCAGGCGTTATCACAATTTGGCTGGCGCGGTCTGCTTCCTGAAAATGAAAGGGTTGAGTTTGCCGCAGGCAACGTTCAGGATGAACAGCAAGCGCAATAATTACGGGAGCAAAGCATGGCTGAAGTAGGCATTTTTGTCGGCACGATGTACGGCAACTCGCTGCTGGTGGCGGAGGAAGCGGAAGCAATCCTCTTAAACCGGGGCCATAAAGCAACGGTCTATGAAGATCCGGAGCTGGCGGACTGGGAAAAGTATAAAGATAAATACATTCTGGTGGTGACCTCCACCACCGGGCAGGGCGATCTGCCGGACAGCATCGTCCCGCTTTTCCAGGGCATTAAAGACCAGCTTGGCTATCAGCCAGATGTTCACTATGGCATCATCGCCCTCGGCGATAGCTCTTACGCCAATTTCTGCGGTGGCGGTAAGCAGTTCGACGCGCTGTTGCAGGAACAGAGCGCTCAGCGCGTCGGAGAGATGTTGCTGATTGATGCGGGTGAACACCCTGAGCCAGAAAGCGAGTCAAATCCCTGGGTTGAACACTGGGCAACGCTCCTGAACTAACCCTGTACTATACAAACGCCAGGCCGGGTCAGGCGTAGCCGCCACCCGGCATTACACCCCGCCCCAAACGCCATTTCCGTGAACCACCTTCCACTCCTCTGGGCTTATGCCCTAAACAACCTCCCTCACGCCCTTCAATACTGTGTTTTTGCACGGTGAGGTGAAGAGGCACTCCTTCATATACTTTTCCCGTCACTATAAAACGGCTTCTGGCCGTACCAAAACCAAACACAAATCTCTCATTCTGATTACCCTACAGGTGCTGTACAGAATGAACCAGGCGAAAGCTATGTTTCAGGAGTGCAACAATGAGTACATTAAGCCACGCGGCGAGCAGCGCTGAGAAGCGCACCAACGCCCGCTACTGGATAGTGGTGATGCTGTTTATCGTCACCTCTTTCAACTACGGCGACCGTGCCACGTTATCCATTGCCGGCTCTGAGATGGCAAAGGACATCGGACTTGATCCGGTAGGTATGGGTTATGTTTTCTCCGCATTTTCATGGGCCTACGTAATCGGCCAAATCCCTGGCGGCTGGTTGCTGGACCGTTTTGGTTCAAAACGCGTCTACTTCTGGTCGATCTTTATCTGGTCGATGTTTACCTTGCTGCAAGGCTTCGTCGATATCTTTAGTGGATTCGGCATTATCGTTGCCCTGTTTACGCTGCGCTTCCTGGTCGGCGCTTGCTGAAGCGCCATCTTTCCCCGGCAACAGTCGCATTGTTGCGGCCTGGTTTCCGGCGCAGGAAAGGGGAACGGCGGTGTCGATTTTAACTCCGCTCAATACTTCGCAACGGTGATCTTCGCGCCGATTATGGGCTGCTGACGCATGAAGTGGGCTGTCACACGTCTTCTTCTTTATGGGCGGTCTGGGGATTGTCATCAGCTTTATCTGGTTGAAAGTCATCCACGAGCCAAATCAACATCCGGGGGTAAATAAGAAAGAGCTGGAGTACATCGCCGCGGGTGGTGCGCTGATCAATATGGATCAGCAAAACACCAAAGTTAAAGTGCCGTTCAGCGTGAAGTGGGGGCAGATCAAACAGCTGCTAGGGTCACGGATGATGATCGGCGTTTATATCGGTCAGTACTGTATCAACGCCCTGACTTACTTCTTTATTACATGGTTCCCGGTTTATCTGGTGCAGGCACGCGGGATGTCGATTCTGAAAGCGGGCCTTGTGGCTTCCGTTCCGGCGGTTTGCGGTTTTATCGGCGGTGTGCTGGGTGGGATTATTCCGACTGGCTGATGCGCCGCACGGGATCGCTGAACATTGCGCGTAAAACACCGATCGTAATGGGCATGTTGCTGTCGATGGTGATGGTGTTCTGCAACTACGTCAACGTTGAGTGGATGATCATCGGCTTTATGGCGCTGGCCTTCTTCGGTAAGGGCATCGGGGCGCTGGGTTGGGCAGTAATGGCAGATACCGCGCCAAAAGAGATCAGCGGTCTTTCCGGTGGCCTGTTCAACATGTTCGGTAACATTTCTGGCATCGTCACGCCAATCGCAATTGGTTATATCGTTGGCACGACTGGCTCGTTTAATGGGGCGCTGATTTATGTTGGTGTTCATGCCTTAATCGCGGTACTGAGCTACCTGGTGCTGGTGGGCGATATCAAGCGTATCGAGTTGAAACCTGTTGCGGGCAATAAGATGGCGACACAATCCAGTCCCTGTTATTACTGATATGAAAGTCATTCCGGTGGCCGGGCATGACAGCATGTTGCTTAATATTGGTGGGGCACATAACGCATATTTCACCCGCAATATTGTGGTACTCACCGATAACGCCGGGCATACCGGCATTGGTGAAGCGCCGGGCGGAGATGTGATTTATCAGACGCTTGTCGATGCTATTCCGATGGTTCTGGGCCAGGAAGTTGCGCGACTGAATAAAGTGGTCAGCAGGTGCATAAAGGTAATCAGGCCGCCGATTTTGATACCTTCGGTAAAGGTGCCTGGACCTTTGAATTACGCGTTAACGCCGTGGCGGCGCTGGAAGCCGCTTTGCTTGACCTGCTAGGTAAGGCGCTGAATGTTCCGGTCTGCGAACTGTTAGGGCCAGGCAAGCAACGCGAGGCTATTACCGTCCTCGGTTATCTGTTTTATATCGGTGATCGACCAAAACCGATCTTCCTTATGTGGAAAATACGCCGGGCAACCATGAGTGGTATCAGTTGCGGCATCAGAAAGCAATGAACAGCGAAGCCGTTGTGCGTCTGGCGGAAGCCTCACAGGATCGCTACGGCTTTAAAGATTTCAAACTTAAGGGCGGCGTGTTACCTGGCGAGCAAGAAATCGACACTGTTCGTGCATTGAAGAAACGCTTCCCGGATGCGCGGATTACCGCTGATCCAACGGTGCATGGCTGCTTGATGAAGCCATTTCTTTATGCAAAGGGCTGAATGATGTTCTTACCTATGCCGAAGATCCATGCGGCGCAGAACAGGGCTTCTCCGGACGTGAAGTGATGGCGGAATTTCGACGGGCGACCGGCTTGCCGTCGCGACTAACATGATCGCCACCAACTGGCGCGAAATGGGGTCATGCGGTGATGCTCAATGCGGTAGATATTCCACTTGCCGATCCGCACTTCTGGACGCTTTCCGGTGCAGTCCGTGTGGCGCAGCTTTGCGACGACTGGGGGCTGACCTGGGGCTGCCATTCTAATAACCATTTCGATATCTCTCTGGCGATGTTTACCCATGTGGGCGCGGCGGCACCGGGTAATCCTACCGCTATCGATACCCACTGGATTTGGCAGGAGGGCGATTGTCGCCTGACCCAAAATCCGCTGGAGATTAAAAACGGAAAAATTGCCGTTCCTGATGCGCCCGGTCTGGGCGTGGAACTGGACTGGGAACAGGTACAAAAGGCACATGAGGCCTATAAACGTCTGCCTGGCGGTGCGCGTAACGACGCAGGTCCGATGCAGTACCTGATCCCCGGCTGGACCTTTGACCGTAAACGTCCCGTTTTCGGCCGTCATTGATTCTGAAAAAGGACATAAATATGAGTTCTCAATTTACGACGCCTGTTGTTACTGAAATGCAGGTTATCCCGGTGGCGGGTCATGACAGTATGCTGATGAATCTGAGTGGTGCACACGCACCGTTCTTTACGCGTAATATTGTGATTATCAAAGATAATTCTGGTCACACTGGCGTAGGGGAAATTCCCCGGCGGCGAGAAAATCCGTAAAACGCTGGGAAGATGCGATTCCGCTGGTGGTAGGTAAAACGCTGGGTGAATACAAAAACCGTTCTGACGCTGGTGCGTAATACTTTGCCGATCGTGATGCTGGTGGGCGCGGTTTGCAGACATTTGACCTACGTACCACTATTCATGTAGTTACCGGGATAGAAGCGGCAATGCTGGATCTGCTGGGGCAGCATCTGGGGGTAAACGTGGCATCGCTGCTGGGCGATGGTCAACAGCGTAGCGAAGTCGAAATGCTCGGTTATCTGTTCTTCGTCGGTAATCGCAAAGCCACGCCGCTGCCGTATCAAAGCCAGCCGGATGACTCATGCGACTGGTATCGCCTGCGTCATGAAGAAGCGATGACGCCGGATGCGGGTGGTGCGCCTGGCGGAAGCGGCATATGAAAAATATGGCTTCAACGATTTCAAACTGAAGGGCGGTGTACTGGCCGGGGAAGAAGAGGCCGAGTCTATTGTGGCACTGGCGCAACGCTTCCCGCAGGCGCGTATTACGCTCGATCCTAACGGTGCCTGGTCGCTGAACGAAGCGATTAAAATCGGTAAATACCTGAAAGGTTCGCTGGCTTATGCAGAAGATCCGTGTGGTGCGGAGCAAGGTTTCTCCGGGCGTGAAGTGATGGCAGAGTCCGTCGCGCGGACAGGTCTACCGACTGCAACCAATATGATCGCCACCGACTGGCGGCAAATGGGCCATACGCTCTCCCCTGCAATCCGTTGATATCCCGCTGGCGGATCCGCATTTCTGGACAATGCAAGGTTCGGTACGTGTGGCGCAAAAGTGCCATGAATTTGGCCTGACCTGGGGGTTCACACTCTAACAACACTTCGATATTTCCCTGGCGATGTTTACCCATGTTGCCGCCGCTGCACCGGGTAAAATTACTGCTATTGATACGCACTGGATTTGGCAGGAAGGCAACCAGCGCCTGACCAAACAGCCGTTTGAAATCAAAGGCGGTATGGTACAGGTTCCTGCTACGCCGGGTCTGGGCGTAGAGCTGGATATGGACCAGGTCATGAAAGCGCATGAGCTGTACCAGAAACACGGCCTGGGGGCGCGTGATGACGCGCTGGCGATGCAATACCTGATCCCAGAGTGGACATTCGACAATAAACGTCCGTGCATGGTACGATAAGCGCATTGGGACCGCTCCCATGAGTGGTCCCTTACGTGGTGTATGCTTAACGTAACTAACATGCGTAAGGATGGCTTATGAAAATTGTTATCGCTCCGGACTCGTATAAGGAAAGCTTGAGCGCGCTGGAGGTGGCGACAGCGATAGAGGTCGGTTTTCGCGACATTTTCCCGTCAGCGGACTATGTCAAATTACCGGTTGCCGATGGTGGCGAAGGGACGGTGGAAGCGATGGTGGCAGCCACGCATGGGCGTCTTGTCCATGTTCCCGTTACCGGGCCTTTGGGTGAACGCGTGGAAGGGTTTTTCGGGTTATCCGGAGACGGGAAAAGCGCCTTTATTGAGATGGCGGCAGCGAGCGGTCTGGAGCTTGTTGCTCCCGCAAAGCGTAACCCGTTAATCACCACCTCCTGGGGAACCGGGGAACTGATCCGTCATGCGCTGGATGCGGGCGTTAAGCATATCATTATTGGCATTGGAGGCAGCGCGACCAATGACGGTGGCGCAGGCATGGTGCAGGCGCTGGGCGTAAAACTGCTGGATGCGAAAGCGCAGCCCGTAGGGCCGGGCGGCGGCGAACTGGCAAGCCTTGCGCATATCGATCTTAGCGGGCTGGATAAGCGGCTGGCAGACTGTCGAATTGAAGTGGCCTGCGATGTGACCAACCCCCTGATCGGCGAAGCTGGCGCTTCTGCGGTATTTGGTCCGCAGAAAGGGGCGACGCCGGAGATGGTCAGGACGCTGGACAACGCGCTGGCGCATTACGCAAAAATTATCGCCCGGGATCTGGATATTGACGTCTTAAACCTGGCGGGCGGCGGTGCGGCTGGCGGAATGGGGGCGGCGCTGTATGCATTTTGCGGCGCACAGCTCCGTCAGGGGATTGAGATTGTCACCGATGCCCTGCATCTTGATGAACAGGTCGCGGACGCCGATCTGGTGATCACGGGCGAAGGGCGTATCGACAGCCAGACGATCCACGGTAAAGTGCCCGTTGGCGTGGCGAGAGTCGCGAAACGCTATAACAAGCCAGTTATCGGCATTGCCGGCAGCCTGACGGCGGATGTTGGCGTGGTGCATGAGCATGGACTGGATGCCGTATTCAGCGTGATTTACACCATCTGCTCGCTGGAGGATGCGCTGGAAAATGCGCAACAGAATGTACAGTTGGCCGCAAGGAATATTGCGGCGGTGATAAAGATGGGGCAGGGGATGTCGCGTTAACGTTCGTGCTCCTGTAGGCCCGGTAAGCGAAGCGCCACCGGGCTTTGGTCTTAGCTCCCCAACACCTTCATTGCTTCCCGCGTCACGTTGTCCATCTCGTCCAGCAGCTCCAGGAACTCCGGTTCGAGATCGGATTCTGGCGTACCCGCGCGGAGCTGCTGTTCAAGCAACTGGCAGAGATTTTTCAACCGCGGTACGCCGCTGTAGCCGCAGCTGCCGTGCAGTTTATGAATGGCTTCCAGCAGTCCTTCGGGGTTTTCACCCACCAGCTGTTCTTCAACCTTGTTACGGATCTCAGGCAGGAAGTCCACCAGCATTTGCAGCATATCGCGGGCCAGATCCGGTTTACCCGCCGCCTGGCGCAGCGCCAGTTGCCAGTCAAACGTGGCATTCTGGTTAACGCTGATCTCCGGCGATTCAGCTGTAATGGTGTATGTCCCGCCAATGTGCCCCGGCTTGTAGCGTAGCAGCAGGCTGTGCAGCTTCTCTTCGTCGATCGGTTTCGCCAGATAATCGTTCATGCCCGCACCCAGCAGTTTCTCCTTTTGCCCCGCCATCGCGTGCGCCGTCACGGCAATCACCGGCGTCTGCTGCTGGTGCGGAAGCTGGCGAATCAACTCGCAGGCGCGGATGCCATCCATGCCCGGCATCTGAATATCCATCAGGATCAGGTCGAACTGCATCTGTTTGGCTTGTTCCACGGCTTCGGCGCCGCTGGTACACAGCTCAACATGCTGAACCTGATCCTCAAGCAGCACGCCAATCAGCTTCAGGTTCGCCGGGTTGTCGTCCACGGCCATCACCGTCATCGGCAGCTTATGTTCGTCGTTTTCCAGCGGCAGGGACTGATGCGTCAGACGGCAATATTCGGTCAGCGCAGGTAACAGCCGTGTGGCGGTGAGGGGTTTCAGCAGACACGCCGCCGCTCCGTCGTTTTTCAGCTCTTCGGCGTTGATTTGGGCGTGGCACGGCAGCGCCAGCAGCAGGTAGTCCGTCATTGAGGCCGCCTTCGCCAGGCGTTCCTGCTGCATGGTCAGTTCTCCGGTAAACGTCACCGGAATCCCCAACAACAGGATATCGTAATGATCGTTCGCCAGCGCGGAGAAGGTCGGGCTGTAGATGACCTCCAGCGGCGTGCTGCTTAATACATCAAGCGTACACTGCGCCGCCGCGGCGTTCGGTTCCACATAGGCCAGACGCATCCCCTTCAGGCACCCGGTGACCGGGCCGTCGGTCTGCACGTTCGGGTTCAGATCGAGATTAATGTGGAACCAGAAAGTTGAACCGCGATTCGGCTGGCTATGGAACGAAATATCGCCGCCCATTTCATTAACCAGTTTTTGTGTAATCACCAGCCCCAGCCCGGTGCCACCATGACGGCGGGAAATACTGGCATCAGCCTGTCGGAAGGCCTGGAATAAGCGCGATTGATCGCGTTCAGGAATACCAATGCCGGTATCCCGAATCTGCACTTCAATCTGCACTTTGGTATTACTCAGCGCACGTTTTTCTACCAGAATATCAATGTTGCCATTCTCGGTGAATTTAATTGCATTCCCCACCAGGTTAGTGATGATTTGCTGTAATCGCAGCGGGTCGCCGATCACGTTATCAGGCACGTCGCTTTTAATATTGAGCGTCAGTTCTAACCCTTTATCGTGAGAAGAATGTGCCAGCAGAGTAACGACTTCATCCAGCGTGCTGCGTAGTGGGAATGGAATACTTTCCAGAATCAGCTTACCTGCTTCCAGTTTCGAGAAGTCGAGAACATCATTAATAATTGCCAGCAAATTATTTGCCGAACGTTCAATCGTATTCAGGTGATCGCGCTGCGTTGGTGTTAATTCTGTTTTCAGCGTCAGGCGGGTAAAGCCAATAACACCATTCAGTGGTGTACGCAGCTCGTGTGACATATTTGCCAGAAACTCGGATTTAATACGCGCCGCTTCCTGGGCGCGCTTTTTCGCCAGATCTAACTCAACGTTCTGAATTTCCATCTGCTCCAGCGTTTCACGCAGATCGGACGTCGCCTGGTCGATATTGTGCTGCATCTCTTCGTGATAAGCAGCCAGCGACATTGCCATCGAGTTGATACCGTTTTTCAGCATATCCAGCTCGCCGAGCATAAATCCTTCCACCCGGCTGTCGAGTTGCCCGCGACGGATGCGGTCGACGGTATTCACCATGTTGCGAATCGGACCGGTTACATCGCGCATTAAGCGCCAGCCAAAAATAAGCGCAATACCGATACAAAACAGCATCATCACGCTGGAAATAAAGATCTCTTTATATTGCTGCAAGCGAACCGATTTAAGATCCAGCTCCAGCGCAATATATCCCAACATATTTTGACTATTTTTGGCATCGCTACTGGGCGATTCGTCGGGGGAGTAACTCTCAGAAATAATCGGCGTGCGGAGGATCATAATATCGCCGTCACGAGTGACAGTGAGCTGGCGAGGAAACGGCACGTTGCTGCCGAGCTGCATTGATGAGGGATCAAGATGAAAATTGGAGGTGACAAAGAGTCGGTTATTTTCATCATAAACCGAAATCGCGCGAACAATATCGGAATGGCGACGATGCAGTACGCTTATTAACTGACCGATAGATTCGCGATTTTGCAGGCTCATGCCATATTCAGTAGAAACTGCAAGCGGCTCAATAATGCTGGCACCGGCATCTTCCAGTTGACGCTGCAAGTCGTTATAGCGATGCACGACGAAAAAGATACTCAGCAATAAACCAATAAGGACGGTCGGTGCCAGGATCAGAATCATCATGCGTGCGCGCAGGCTGTAGTTGGTCATGGAGTTCCGTTATGGGACAATTAAGGTCACACTGTTAAATTGAGAAAGTCTCGCCAATGGCGCAATTCTACTCTGCAAAACGACGCACGACGACGCGTCAGATCATAACCGTTTCAGTCAACGACCTCGACTCTTTTGGTCAGGGCGTGGCGCGACATAACGGCAAAACGCTATTTATCCCCGGATTATTGCCGCAGGAAAACGCGGAAGTTACTGTTACTGAAGATAAAAAACAGTATGCCCGCGCTAAAGTCGTACGCCGGTTAAGCGATAGCCCGGAACGCGAAACGCCACGCTGTCCTCATTTTGGCGTATGCGGTGGCTGTCAGCAACAACACGCCAGCGTGGATTTACAGCAGCGAAGCAAAAGTGCGGCACTCGCCCGATTAATGAAACACGATGTCTCTGAAGTGATCGCCGATGTTCCCTGGGGCTATCGCCGTCGCGCGCGTTTAAGTCTGAACTACTTACCGAAAACACAGCAACTTCAGATGGGGTTTCGCAAAGCGGGCTCCAGTGACATTGTCGACGTCAAACAATGCCCCATTTTAGCGCCCCAACTTGAAGCATTGCTGCCCAAAGTCAGGGCATGTCTGGGCAGCTTACAAGCTATGCGCCATCTTGGTCATGTTGAACTGGTACAGGCAACCAGCGGCACGCTGATGATTTTGCGCCATACCGCACCGCTAAGTTCGGCAGATCGCGAAAAACTGGAACGCTTTTCGCATTCTGAAGGCCTGGATCTGTATCTCGCCCCCGATAGTGAGATACTCGAAACCGTCTCTGGTGAGATGCCCTGGTATGACTCAAACGGGTTGCGCTTAACTTTTAGCCCGCGCGATTTTATTCAGGTCAATGCGGGTGTGAACCAAAAAATGGTAGCGCGTGCGTTGGAATGGCTGGATGTGCAACCTGAAGATCGCGTACTGGATCTGTTCTGCGGTATGGGCAACTTTACACTGCCATTGGCGACACAAGCTGCCAGTGTGGTCGGTGTAGAAGGTGTTCCGGCGCTGGTGGAAAAAGGCCAGCAGAATGCGCGTCTTAATGGCTTACAGAATGTGACGTTTTATCACGAAAATCTTGAAGAAGATGTCACAAAGCAGCCGTGGGCGAAAAACGGCTTCGATAAAGTGTTGCTGGACCCGGCGCGAGCAGGTGCCGCAGGTGTTATGCAGCAAATTATAAAACTGGAACCTATTCGTATAGTTTATGTATCCTGTAACCCTGCAACGCTGGCTCGGGATAGCGAAGCGTTATTAAAAGCAGGATATACCATTGCGCGACTGGCGATGCTGGATATGTTCCCACACACGGGACATCTGGAATCGATGGTACTTTTCTCGCGCGTTAAGTTAAATAGTTGCGATTTGCCGATTTCGGCAGGTCTGGTCCCTAAAGGAGAGGACGATGGTTGCGGTAAGAAGTGCACATATCAATAAGGCTGGTGAATTTGATCCGGAAAAATGGATCGCAAGTCTGGGTATTACCAGCCAGAAGTCGTGTGAGTGCTTAGCCGAAACCTGGGCGTATTGTCTGCAACAGACGCAGGGGCATCCGGATGCCAGTCTGTTATTGTGGCGTGGTGTTGAGATGGTGGAGATCCTCTCGACATTAAGTATGGACATTGACACGCTGCGGGCGGCGCTGCTTTTCCCTCTGGCGGATGCCAACGTAGTCAGCGAAGATGTGCTGCGTGAGAGCGTCGGTAAGTCGGTCGTTAACCTTATTCACGGCGTGCGTGATATGGCGGCGATCCGCCAGCTGAAAGCGACGCACACTGATTCTGTTTCCTCCGAACAGGTCGATAACGTTCGCCGGATGTTATTGGCGATGGTCGATGATTTTCGCTGCGTAGTCATCAAACTGGCGGAGCGTATTGCTCATCTGCGCGAAGTAAAAGATGCGCCGGAAGATGAACGTGTACTGGCGGCAAAAGAGTGTACCAACATCTACGCACCGCTGGCTAACCGTCTCGGAATCGGACAACTGAAATGGGAACTGGAAGATTACTGCTTCCGTTACCTCCATCCAACCGAATACAAACGAATTGCCAAACTGCTGCATGAACGGCGTCTCGACCGCGAACACTACATCGAAGAGTTCGTTGGTCATCTGCGCGCTGAGATGAAAGCTGAAGGCGTTAAAGCGGAAGTGTATGGTCGTCCGAAACACATCTACAGCATCTGGCGTAAAATGCAGAAAAAGAACCTCGCCTTTGATGAGCTGTTTGATGTGCGTGCGGTACGTATTGTCGCCGAGCGTTTACAGGATTGCTATGCCGCACTGGGGATAGTGCACACTCACTATCGCCACCTGCCGGATGAGTTTGACGATTACGTCGCTAACCCGAAACCAAACGGTTATCAGTCTATTCATACCGTGGTTCTGGGGCCGGGTGGAAAAACCGTTGAGATCCAAATCCGCACCAAACAGATGCATGAAGATGCAGAGTTGGGTGTTGCTGCGCACTGGAAATATAAAGAGGGCGCGGCTGCTGGCGGCGCACGTTCGGGACATGAAGACCGGATTGCCTGGCTGCGTAAACTGATTGCGTGGCAGGAAGAGATGGCTGATTCCGGCGAAATGCTCGACGAAGTACGTAGTCAGGTCTTTGACGACCGGGTGTACGTCTTTACGCCGAAAGGTGATGTCGTTGATTTGCCTGCGGGATCAACGCCGCTGGACTTCGCTTACCACATCCACAGTGATGTCGGACACCGCTGCATCGGGGCAAAAATTGGCGGGCGCATTGTGCCGTTCACCTACCAGCTGCAGATGGGCGACCAGATTGAAATTATCACCCAGAAACAGCCGAACCCCAGCCGTGACTGGTTAAACCCAAACCTCGGTTACGTCACAACCAGCCGTGGGCGTTCGAAAATTCACGCCTGGTTCCGTAAACAGGACCGTGACAAAAACATTCTGGCTGGGCGGCAAATCCTTGACGACGAGCTGGAACATCTGGGGATCAGCCTGAAAGAAGCAGAAAAACATCTGCTGCCGCGTTACAACTTCAATGATGTCGACGAGTTGCTGGCGGCGATTGGTGGCGGGGATATCCGTCTCAATCAGATGGTGAACTTCCTGCAATCGCAATTTAATAAGCCGAGTGCCGAAGAGCAGGACGCCGCCGCGCTGAAGCAACTTCAGCAAAAAAGCTACACGCCGCAAAACCGCAGTAAAGATAACGGTCGCGTGGTAGTCGAAGGTGTTGGCAACCTGATGCACCACATCGCGCGCTGCTGCCAGCCGATTCCTGGAGATGAGATTGTCGGCTTCATTACCCAGGGGCGCGGTATTTCAGTACACCGCGCCGATTGCGAACAACTGGCGGAACTGCGCTCCCATGCGCCAGAACGCATTGTTGACGCGGTATGGGGTGAGAGGCTACTCCCGCCGGATATTCGCCTGGTGGTCCGCGTGGTAGCTAATGATCGTAGTGGGTTGTTACGTGATATCACGACCATTCTCGCCAACGAGAAGGTGAACGTGCTTGGCGTTGCCAGCCGTAGCGACACCAAACAGCAACTGGCGACCATCGACATGACCATTGAGATTTACAACCTGCAAGTGCTGGGGCGCGTGCTGGGTAAACTCAACCAGGTGCCGGATGTTATCGACGCGCGTCGGTTGCACGGGAGTTAGGCCGAAATTTGCTCGTATCTACAATGTAGATTGATATATACTGTATCTACATATGATAGCGGTTTGAGGAAAGGGTTATGATCCACAGTAGCGTAAAGCGTTGGGGGAAATTCACCGGCGGTGCGGATCCCGGCTACGTTAATGCAGGCGCTCAATCTGAATATTGATGATGAAGTGAAGATTGACCTGGTGGATGGCAAATTAATTATTGAGCCAGTGCGTAAAGAGCCCGTATTTACGCTTGCTGAACTGGTCAACGACATCACGCCGGAAAACCTCCACGAGATATCGACTGGGGAGAGCCGAAAGATAAGGAAGTCTGGTAATGGTAATGCCGATACGTACCCGATATGGGCGATCTGATTTGGGTTGATTTTGACCCGACAAAAGGTAGCGAGCAAGCTGGACATCGTCCAGCTGTTGTCCTGAGTCCTTTCATGTACAACAACAAAACAGGTATGTGTCTGTGTGTTCCTTGTACAAACGCAATCAAAAGGATATCCGTTCGAAGTTGTTTTATCCGGTCAGGAACGTGATGGCGTAGCGTTAGCTGATCAGGTAAAAAGTATCGCCTGGGCGGGCAAGAGGAGCAACGAAGAAAGGAACAGTTGCCCCAGAGGAATTACAACTCATTAAAGCCAAAATTAACGTACTGATTGGGTAGTGTTACTAACTCACTTCTATTCTGGTCACAGGTTTCCACCTGACAGACCCGCAATTTTCAGGACAATTTCAATGAATCAAATCGACCGTTTGCTCACTATTATGCAGCGCCTGCGCGATCCGGAAAACGGCTGCCCGTGGGATAAAGAGCAGACATTTGCCACCATTGCGCCTTACACCCTTGAAGAAACCTACGAAGTGCTGGACGCCATCGCCCGTGAAGATTTTGACGATCTTCGCGGTGAACTGGGCGATCTGCTATTCCAGGTGGTGTTTTACGCGCAAATGGCTCAGGAAGAAGGGCGCTTTGACTTTAATGATATTTGCGCTGCTATTAGCGATAAATTAGAGCGTCGCCATCCGCATGTTTTTGCTGATAGTTCTGCCGAAAACAGTAGTGAAGTGCTTGCCCGTTGGGAGCAAATCAAAACCGAAGAGCGCGCGCAGAAAGCGCAGCATTCGGCGCTGGACGATATTCCTCGTAGTTTACCGGCTTTAATGCGTGCGCAAAAAATCCAGAAACGTTGCGCCAACGTTGGCTTCGATTGGACGACGCTTGGTCCGGTAGTCGATAAAGTCTACGAAGAGATCGACGAGGTGATGTACGAAGCGCGGCAGGCTGTTGTCGACCAGGCTAAACTGGAGGAGGAAATGGGGGACCTGCTGTTTGCCACGGTTAATCTGGCTCGCCATTTAGGGACGAAAGCAGAAATCGCATTGCAAAAAGCGAACGAAAAATTCGAGCGTCGTTTTCGCGAAGTGGAGCGTATTGTTGCCGCGCGTGGACTGGAAATGACAGGTGTTGACCTCGAAACAATGGAAGAAGTCTGGCAACAGGTAAAACGGCAGGAAATTGATCTCTAAGGGAATTACGCGGTCAAGCGCCATTTGTGTCATTTTTTAAATGACAAGCGCTTGATTTGCGTCAAAAACATTTACCCCAAAGGGGCTATTTTCTCACTCCTGATTTCAATAGTGCGCTGGCGAAGAGGAGGGATAATGAAAGTTTGTGGCACAGGTCATGTTCGGGTATACTGCTTTCCCGTCCTGGTTATTCCATCGTCTTTTCAACCTAACTTCTCAGGTTCAGCATGACAACGAACTATATTTTTGTGACCGGCGGGGTCGTATCCTCTCTGGGTAAAGGCATTGCCGCAGCCTCCCTCGCAGCCATTCTTGAAGCCCGTGGCCTCAATGTGACCATCATGAAACTGGATCCGTACATCAACGTCGATCCAGGTACTATGAGCCCAATCCAACACGGGGAAGTGTTCGTTACTGAAGACGGCGCTGAAACCGACCTGGACCTGGGGCACTACGAGCGTTTCATTCGTACCAAAATGAGCCGCCGCAACAACTTCACCACGGGTCGTATCTACTCTGACGTTCTGCGTAAAGAACGCCGCGGTGACTACCTCGGCGCAACCGTGCAGGTTATTCCGCACATCACTAACGCAATCAAAGAGCGCGTGCTGGAAGGTGGCGAAGGTCATGACGTAGTACTGGTAGAAATCGGCGGTACAGTAGGTGATATCGAATCCTTGCCGTTCCTCGAAGCGATTCGCCAGATGGCAGTTGAAATTGGCCGTGAGCACACTCTGTTTATGCACCTGACGCTGGTGCCGTACATGGCAGCGTCTGGTGAAGTCAAAACCAAACCGACTCAGCACTCTGTAAAAGAGCTGCTCTCCATCGGTATCCAGCCTGACATCCTGATTTGTCGTTCAGATCGCGCTGTTCCGGCGAACGAACGTGCGAAGATTGCATTGTTCTGTAATGTTCCGGAAAAAGCGGTTATTTCTCTGAAAGACGTCGATTCCATCTATAAAATTCCGGGCCTGTTGAAATCTCAGGGGCTGGACGATTATATTTGTAAACGATTCAGCTTAAACTGCCCGGAAGCGAATCTGTCCGAATGGGAACAGGTTATCTTCGAAGAAGCGAACCCGGTAAGTGAAGTCACCATCGGTATGGTCGGCAAGTACATTGAACTGCCGGATGCTTATAAATCAGTGATCGAAGCACTGAAACACGGTGGGCTGAAGAATCGTGTCAGCGTCAACATCAAACTGATCGATTCACAAGATGTTGAAACGCGCGGCGTTGAAATCCTTAAAGGTCTGGACGCAATCCTCGTACCTGGCGGTTTCGGCTATCGTGGCGTAGAAGGCATGATTACGACCGCGCGTTTTGCGCGTGAGAACAATATTCCTTATCTGGGCATTTGCCTGGGTATGCAGGTGGCGTTAATTGATTACGCTCGCCATGTTGCCAACATGGAGAACGCCAACTCTACGGAATTTGTGCCAGACTGTAAGTACCCGGTTGTGGCGCTGATTACCGAGTGGCGCGATGAAAACGGCAACGTTGAAGTTCGTAGCGAGAAGAGCGATCTCGGCGGTACCATGCGTCTCGGCGCACAGCAGTGCCAGTTGGTTGACGATAGCCTGGTTCGCCAGCTGTACAATGCGCCGACAATTGTTGAGCGTCATCGTCACCGTTACGAAGTCAACAACATGCTGTTGAAACAGATTGAAGATGCAGGTCTGCGCGTTGCGGGCCGTTCCGGGGATGATCAGTTGGTCGAGATCATCGAAGTTCCGAATCACCCGTGGTTCGTGGCTTGCCAGTTCCATCCGGAGTTTACTTCTACTCCACGTGATGGTCACCCGCTGTTTGCAGGCTTTGTGAAAGCCGCCAGCGAGTTCCAGAAACGTCAGGCGAAGTAAGTAAAAAAGTTAGAGCGGCAACGCGTACCCTGGGTACGCGTTGTTTGTCTGGAGTTTCAGTTTAACTAGTGACTTGAGGAAAACCTAATGTCCAAAATCGTAAAAATCATCGGTCGTGAAATCATCGACTCCCGTGGTAACCCGACTGTTGAAGCCGAAGTACATCTGGAGGGTGGTTTCGTCGGTATGGCAGCTGCTCCGTCAGGTGCTTCTACTGGTTCCCGTGAAGCTCTGGAACTGCGCGATGGCGACAAATCCCGTTTCCTGGGTAAAGGCGTAACCAAAGCTGTTGCTGCGGTAAACGGCCCGATCGCTCAGGCGCTGATTGGCAAAGATGCTAAAGATCAGGCTGGCATTGACAAGATCATGATCGACCTGGACGGCACCGAAAACAAATCCAAATTCGGCGCGAACGCAATCCTGGCTGTATCTCTGGCTAACGCCAAAGCTGCTGCAGCTGCTAAAGGTATGCCGCTGTACGAGCACATCGCTGAACTGAACGGTACTCCGGGCAAATACTCTATGCCGGTTCCGATGATGAACATCATCAACGGTGGTGAGCACGCTGACAACAACGTTGATATCCAGGAATTCATGATTCAGCCGGTTGGCGCGAAAACTGTGAAAGAAGCCATCCGCATGGGTTCTGAAGTTTTCCATCACCTGGCAAAAGTTCTGAAAGCGAAAGGCATGAACACTGCTGTTGGTGACGAAGGTGGCTATGCGCCGAACCTGGGTTCCAACGCTGAAGCTCTGGCTGTTATCGCTGAAGCTGTTAAAGCTGCTGGTTATGAACTGGGCAAAGACATCACTTTGGCGATGGACTGCGCAGCTTCTGAATTCTACAAAGATGGTAAATACGTTCTGGCTGGCGAAGGCAACAAAGCGTTCACCTCTGAAGAATTCACTCACTTCCTAGAAGAACTGACCAAACAGTACCCGATCGTTTCTATCGAAGACGGTCTGGACGAATCTGACTGGGACGGTTTCGCATACCAGACCAAAGTTCTGGGCGACAAAATCCAGCTGGTTGGTGACGACCTGTTCGTAACCAACACCAAGATCCTGAAAGAAGGTATCGAAAAAGGTATCGCTAACTCCATCCTGATCAAATTCAACCAGATCGGTTCTCTGACCGAAACTCTGGCTGCAATCAAGATGGCGAAAGATGCTGGCTACACTGCAGTTATCTCTCACCGTTCTGGCGAAACTGAAGACGCTACCATCGCTGACCTGGCTGTTGGTACTGCTGCAGGCCAGATCAAAACTGGTTCTATGAGCCGTTCTGACCGTGTTGCTAAATACAACCAGCTGATTCGTATCGAAGAAGCTCTGGGCGAAAAAGCACCGTACAACGGTCGTAAAGAGATCAAAGGCCAGGCATAAGACTGAACTTCGTTCTTATGAAAAAACCCGCTTCGGCGGGTTTTTTGTTTTCTATAGCAGAAGCGGCAACGTGGCGCTTGCCGTTTGCTGGCTAACGTCACCGTAATGGCTGTCTACTGCAATAAGGGAAGTGGTTAGCAGTTCAACCAGCAGCATCACGCCAACCTTGGCGTTGAGCGCACCCGCGCTCAGCGGTCCCTCTGGCTTGGCTGCAACCAGCTGTAAATCGCTCAGGGAGGCCAGCGGGCTGCGGGGCGTATTGCTGAGCGCCAGTACCTTAACGCCGCGCTTGCGGGCGAGTTTCACCACGTGAAGCAGATCCCGTGTAGAGCCGGAACTTGAGATGGCCACCACCAGCGTCTCTTTCGAGAGCGTCGTCGCATTCATGGCGGCGCGATGCATATCGCTAAACAGCTGTGCAGGTTTGCCGAGTCGCAGCAGCTTGTAATGCAAATACTCCCCCAGAATTGCGCTGGCCGCCACCCCGTAAATTTGCACTGACTGCGCCTGATGCAGGGCCAGTGTCGCCTGTTCAAGCTGGGCCCGGTCGAGGAGTTTTGCGGTATCTTGCAGCGCCTGGACAGACTCATCCACCACGTTATCTATTGCATCTCCTGCCTGACGCTCTGGCAAACCCTGCTGAATATCCAGCGCAAGCGCCATTTTAAATTCGTTATATCCCTTACAGCCCAGCGTGCGGCAAAGGCGTGTGACGCTGGCCTCGCTGGTGCCGCTTTCACGCGCCAGCTCGGTGATCGTCAGGTAGAGCACCCTGGCAGGATCGTTGAGGACAAACTCCCCCAGTTTTTGTTGCGTTGGGCTGTACCCGGAAGCCTCCTGGCGTAGCTTCAGCAGCAGGTTTTCATGGTCCGACATGCTAGATCCTTAATGCGTTTCTCTGCCAACTAGTGTGGCGGAAAGCGGGGGAGAGATGCCAGTCATTTCGAAAAAGTATGATCGGTGTCCTGGTTTTTGGTGGTAATTTTCACAATTAAAAATATATATGGTAAAAATTTTCATCAATAACCAGGGGGATAAAAAAATGATGCAAATGTTCAGCGGAGCGTCTTCCGGCGGATGGTTTGAAAAAGCGCAGCGCTTCGGCAAATCCTTTATGTTACCCATCGCCATACTGCCCGCAGCAGGTCTGTTGCTGGGGATCGGCGGGGCGCTATCGAATCCAAATACGCTTACTGCGTATCCATTTTTAGACGTTGGCTGGCTACAGGCCATCTTTACCATCATGAGCAGCGCAGGCTCGATTGTGTTTGCAAACCTGTCGGTACTGTTTGCTGTTGGGGTCGCCGTTGGGCTGGCGAAAAATGATAAAGGCACGGCAGGGCTGGCGGCGTTGCTCGCTTATCTGGTGATGAATGCCACTATCAATGCGCTGCTGATCCTGACCGGAAAACTGGCGCATGAGAACCCGGGCGCCGTAGGGCAGGGCATGACGCTGGGTATTCAGACGCTGGAAACGGGCGTGTTTGGTGGGGTAGTTATTGGGCTGGTGACCTGCGCACTGCATCATCGGTTTAATAAAATCGCGCTTCCGCAATTCCTGGGCTTTTTTGGCGGCTCACGCTTCGTTCCCATTATCAGCTCACTGGCGGCGATACTCGTCGGCGCGCTGATGACCGTGGTCTGGCCGCATTTTCAGAAGCTGATCTTTGGCCTCGGCGGGCTGGTGGATGCCACCGGCTATCTGGGGACTTTGCTGTACGGCTTCATCCTGCGCATGCTTGGCCCGTTTGGTTTGCACCACATCTTCTATCTTCCGTTCTGGACCACCGCGCTTGGCGGCAGTGAAATTGTTAACGGTCACCTGGTTGAGGGCACGCAGCGGATCTTCTTCGCCCAGCTCGCCGACCCGAACACGCAGCATTTCTATGAGGGCACGTCGCGCTTCATGTCCGGGCGCTTTATTACCATGATGTTTGGTCTGCTCGGCGCCTGCCTTGCGATGTACCACACGGCCAGGCCGGAGAACAAAAAGCGGGTTGCCGGGCTGCTGCTCTCTGCGGCGTTAACCTCATTCCTGACGGGAATTACCGAGCCCATAGAGTTCTCATTCCTGTTTATTGCCCCGGTGCTGTACGTCATTCATGCGCTGTTTGACGGGCTGGCGTTCATGCTCGCGCACATGCTGCACATCACCATCGGACAAACATTCTCCGGCGGGTTTATTGATTTCGTGCTGTTCGGCATTTTGCAGGGGGAAGCGAAAACTAACTGGATGTTCGTCCCGCTGGTGGGCGTACCGTGGTTCTTCCTTTACTACTGTACCTTCCGCTATCTGATCAAACGTTTTGATTTTGCCACGCCGGGCCGTGAAAAGGAGGCGTTGGCTGACGAGGCTACCCTGCCGCAAAGCGAGCGCGCCGCGGCGGTGATCGCCGGGCTGGGAGGAAAAGACAATCTTGATGACGTTGACTGCTGCGCCACGCGCCTTCGCGTCACGGTGAAAGACGGTAGCAAAGTCAATGAATCTGCACTGAAAGCGACCGGCGCCCGCGGCGTAATCGTCCGCGGCAACGGGGTCCAGGTCATCTATGGACCGCACGTCACCATTATCAAAAACGAAGTAGAAGAGATCTTATCGTAATGAAAACTGTACTGGATAACCTGAAAGGAAAACTGGTCGTCTCCTGCCAGGCGCTGGAAAACGAACCGCTGCACAGCCCGTTTATTATGTCGCGAATGGCGCTGGCGGCGGCCCAGGGCGGTGCCGCTGCGATCCGCGCCAATAGCGTGGTGGATATTGAGGCTATCAAAGGGCTGGTCTCACTGCCGGTAATCGGCATCATCAAACGAGACTATCCGGACAGCGAGGTGTTCATCACCGCAACGCTCAAAGAAGTGGATGAGTTGATGGCGGTCGGCCCGGAGATCGTTGCGCTGGATGCGACCGCCCGGAAACGGCCCGGTGGCGGATCGCTGGACATGCTGATCGGGCAGATCCGCACCCGTTACCCTTCGCTGCTGCTGATGGCGGATAT
This sequence comes from Enterobacter hormaechei, assembly GCA_042434945.1. Taxonomy (GTDB): domain Bacteria; phylum Pseudomonadota; class Gammaproteobacteria; order Enterobacterales; family Enterobacteriaceae; genus Escherichia; species Escherichia hormaechei_A. The sequence continues at coordinate 3,250,526 of CP170191.1, read as the reverse complement.
TGCCACCGTGCAGGAGGCCGTGGCCGCGCAGGCGCTGGGGTTTGATTGCGTCGGAACCACCCTTTACGGTTATACGGCGGAGACTGCGGGCCATTCGCTACCGGAAAATGACTGCGCGTTTTTGAAAGAGGTGCTGTCTGCCGTCACGATCCCCGTGATTGCTGAAGGTAACGTGGATACGCCTGAACGCGCGGCCAGGTGTCTGGCGCTGGGGGCGCACACGGTTGTCGTCGGCGGGGCGATCACCCGACCACAGCAAATTACGGAACGGTTTATGGCGGCAATTGGCGCGCAAAGCACCGATGGAGCATGATCATCTGACGGGGATCTGCGATACTTATCGTTTATCCCCTTAACAGAGTTGACTATGCAGTACCCGATTAACGAGATGTTCCAGACCCTGCAAGGCGAGGGTTACTTTACCGGCGTTCCCGCTATCTTTATTCGTTTACAGGGATGCCCGGTTGGCTGCGCCTGGTGTGATACCAAACATACGTGGGATAAGCTCGCAGATCGGGAAGTGTCGCTGTTCAGCATTCTGGCGAAAACCAAAGAGAGCGATAAATGGGGCGCGGGCAGCGCGGAAGATCTGCTTGCCATTATTGGTCGTCAGGGCTGGACGGCGCGGCATGTGGTGATCACCGGCGGGGAACCCTGCATTCACGATCTGATGCCGCTCACCGAACTGCTCGAGAAGAACGGCTATAGCTGTCAGATCGAAACCAGCGGCACCCATGAAGTGCGCTGCTCCCATTCAACGTGGGTCACGGTTTCACCGAAAGTGAATATGCGCGGCGGGTATGACGTACTTTCGCAGGCGCTTGAGCGTGCTGATGAGATCAAACATCCGGTGGGGCGCGTGCGTGACATCGAAGCGCTGGATGAACTGCTGGCGACGCTGACGGACGAAAAGCAGCGCGTGATCGCGCTACAGCCTATCAGCCAGAAAGACGATGCGACCCGTCTGTGCATTGAAACCTGTATCGCCCGCAACTGGCGGCTGTCGATGCAGACGCACAAATATCTGAACATTGCCTGATACTTTTGTGGCCCCGCTTAACGCGGGGCTTTTGTTGTTGGCAGTAAAGCCCAGGTCACGACTGCCGACCCAAGGCAAATCGCACTGTTGAAAAGCAAGGCATACTGCGCGGCACTGGCCGTTCCCATCGGCAGCCATAGCGCGTACAGCGATGCGGTGACCGCGATACCCATTGCGCCGCCCAGGGAACTGCCCATCTTATAGATCCCAGAAGCCACCCCCACTTTGTTTTCAGGGGCATTCATTACCGCCGTGTCCGTTGAGGGCGTAGCGTAACATCCGAGCCCCAGCCCGAATAAAATATTGCTCAGAAAAACGGTAACAATGTAGACCTCTTTGCTTAAGAAGGTGCATGAAATCAGCGAAATACCTGTTGCGGTCAGCAGCGGGCCGGTCATCATCGGCAGCCTGGCGCCATAGCGCTGAAGCAGTTTTTCACCCACCCGGATCATCGCCAGTACGGTAACCAGATACCCCAGCGTCATCATGCCGGTCTGTAGCGGTGACAGATGATGGCCCTGCTGCAACCAGATGCTGGCGATCATCATGGTGCCAATGCAGCCGTTGAGCAGGAAATTTGAGAATACCGAGGCGCTATAGGCCCGGTTTTTAAACAGGGCGAAATCGATCAGCGCCGCATCGCCTTTCCGCCGCCCGGTAACGATAAAGCACATCAGTGCAATCACGGCTCCACACAATACAAGAAGCGATAAACTGCTGCTCCAGCCCCAGCTGTGTCCTTTGCTGATAAACAGATTGAACAGCACCAGCATAAGGACAAAACTCACCAGGCCGCTGATATCCAGTTTGTGTCGACACGCATCAGGGCTGCGGCTTTCCGGCGTGGCGCGGATAAGCAATAGCGCGACCAGAGCCACCACCATCGACAGAATAAAAATCCAGCGCCAGCCCAGCGTGGTGGCGATGGCGCCTCCCACAAACGAGCTCAGGCCACTCCCGCCCCATGAACCGATAACCCAGAAACTGATTGCGCGCTGGCGTGCTTTACCTTCATACCAGGTTTTAATCAGCGCCAGCGTGGCGGGCATGATGCAGGCCGCTGATAGCCCCTGTATCGCTCTTCCCAACAAAAACAGGACGGGCTCCCATGAAATGAACAGCAGACCACTCCCGATCATGCTCAGGATCAGGCCAATCATGGTCAGGCGCATGCGCCCATACTTATCGGCAAACCCACCGCAGGCGACGACAAAACAGCCGCTGAACAACGCGCTCAGGCTGACGGCCAGCGTAAGGGTTTCGAGGGCAATATCGAGGCTATTCTGCATGGCCGGAACCACGTTGATAACCGACTGGGCAAACAGCCAGAATGTCAGAACGCTCATGACGATACCCGCCAGCAGCCGATCGTTACCGGCGTAGGCGGATGCGTCTGTCAGGGAAACGGTACTCATAGTGCAGCCCTCCCGGGAAGGTGCGAATCAGCGCAGATAGTGTTCGGTCAGTGCGGCCCACAGCGCCGCGCCGGTGAGGAGAATGTTGTCGTTAAAGTCGTAGCCCGGGTTATGTACCATGCAGCGGTCAGGCTCATCCCCGGCGCCAAGCGTGAAATAGCATCCATTGGGATTTTTCTCGAGCATGAAAGCAAAGTCCTCGCTGCCCATAAACGCATTGACCTCCGCGACGGCATCCTGACCGAACAGATCGGTGGCGACGCTGCGCACCATCTCGTTGGCTTGCGGATTGTTTTTCAGCACCGGGCTGCCGTTAATGTGTCGAATGGTGGCCGTCGCATTGAAACTTTCCGCCTGTGCAACGGCGATATCATGGATACGCTGTAGCACGGTTTGCCGCACGCGTTCATCCAGCGTGCGTACGGTAAGTTTCATCAACACTTTGTCGTTGATAATGTTAGGGGCGTGCCCGGCCTGAATGCTGCCTACGGTAACGACGGCTGGCTGGAAGGGGGTAATGTTGCGCGAAACAATCGACTGCAACGCGATAGTGATATGACAGGCAACCAGGGTGGCGTCAACGGTATGTTCTGGCACCGCGCCGTGACCACCCACGCCGTTAACCTCAATATGAAGGGTGTCGGAAGAGGCCATCATGGCGCCATCGCGCAGACCAATTTTTCCGAGGGGCTGTGACGGCATATTGTGTAGACCAAAGATGTGGTCGCAGGGGAACAGGTCAAACAAACCGTCCTCTACCATAACGCGTCCGCCATACAGAAGTTCTTCCGCGGGCTGAAAAATAAGGTGCAGCGTGCCGTTAAAATTACGGGTGCGTGCCAGGTACTCCGCTGCATACAGGAGCGTTGTGGTGTGGCCGTCATGACCGCAGCCGTGGAATTTACCCTCAACGGTACTGCTCCACGCCTTGCCGTTGTTTTCCTGCATTGGCAGCGCATCCATATCGGCGCGCAGGCCCAGGCGCTTATGCCCGTTACCCACCTTCAGTGTGCCGACCACACCGGTTTTCGCCAGGCCGCGATGAACCTCATATCCCCATTCCTGAAGCAGAGCTGCAACGCGATCGCTCGTGTTGTGCTCCTCAAAACCAATTTCAGGATGCTGATGAAAATAGTGACGTAATTCAGTGAACCGGGCTTCGTTGCCACGCAGAGCTTCGATAATTGGATGTGTCATTTTTGTTATCCTTTTTCTGCCAAACGATGATAATTTCGAGTCTATGACGATCGTCCCGCCTGAAAATGCATTTTTTTGTTGTAAAGCGACGGCTTTATTTTGATTGTTTTTCATACAATTCAGTTATGACAAAAAAGATCAGGTCATTTTTTGTCTTTGGTGAGGGGTAAGATGGCGCAACGGGGAGATGAGTTTTGGATAGAGATTCAGGACATTCGCCACTGCGTGGAGGATGAAGGCGATACGCTAACGTTGCTCTGGGTGCTGGAAGGGCGGGCAGAGCTGAACACCGATGTGGGACGTGACATCCTGGAGGCCAATACCCTTGCTATCATCAACCGTCATCGGCGCTGGCAGTTCACGAGCGAAACGGCAAATGTCACCCTGCGCGTAACCCTTTCCGGGCGCTGGGTCGTCCAGCTCTGCAATGATTTTTTTGCCCATGATTATGCTGTACCGGCAGAAGCCGGAGGCGTCTGGCCCCAATGCGATGCGCTTCGCGATCTGCTGCGCCAGCTTCTTGTGGTCACCCTCATCAACGACCCGCACCGCTACCGGCTGGAGGCGTACCGCTGGCTGAGCGAGATATTGCTGTTGCTGACCAGCCGCTTTCAACAGCCCGCCCGTATGCTGTCCCGGGAACTTTCCTCAGCGCACAGCAAACGCATCGCCCGGGTGATAGAGCGGATCAATGCCAGTTATTCCCGCCGTATTACGCTTGCGGAAATCGCCGCGAGTGAATATGTCTCTGAAGCCTGGCTCTCTCGTCTCTTTCGCAAGGAGGTGGGGATCAGTTTCATGCAGTACATCACCCACCTGCGGCTGGAAAAGGCGGCCGACGCTCTCCGGCTGACGAACCGACCGCTGCATCAGATTGCGCTTGAGCAGGGTTTCGCCAGCACGCGTATGATGAGCGATCGGTTCAGGCGTGTTCACAATATGTCTCCGGGTGAGTTTCGTAAGGCCCGGCGCCAGCACCCGGAGGCGGCACGTATTCGGACGGACAGGCGTGAGCAGCGCTATCCGGTCGCCGTGGACAAGCTGTTTAGCCTGCTCAATGAACCGGTGGCGCGCGGTTGGGGAGCCTCGCCGCTCATCGTTCATCCGCAGCAGGAGCAGAGCCTGGATCTTGAGCAGCTCAATCCTCTTTCTGCCTCGCTGCGCCGTATGCGGGTGGTCATTACCCTGCGTGAGCTCGACGATTTGCTGCGTGAGGACGTCCGACAAAATCTGGAGGCGATAAATGAGGCCATTCCCATTGAGGGAATTGATATCGCCGAACCTTTTCTCAGCAGTCGTCTGTTTGCCACCGGGTGGGATGACCCCCAGATGGCGGGCTACGCCTGCTGGTACAATCTGCATCAGCTCTTCACCTGGCTGGCAAAAAAGCAGTGGACGGTGCTACTGCACACCGGCGTAACGACCCGTCGCGATCTTCTTACCCGTTTTTTACAACAGTCGGTTAATCATTTTTCGCCAGAGATCACCGCGGGCTGGCACTTCGTCATGCACTGGTCAACACAGGCAAGTGAGGAGACCCGGGAGCAGGTCTGGCTGGCCCAGCAAAAGGCAATACGAACTTATCTTCCGCAGGCAAAGTTTGGTTTATGGCACCGATTTGCCCCCGTCAGCGCGGGCGTAAGTGAGGATACCCTGTTCAGTTCAGCCATCCTGATGCAGGCCGATTTTCTTGCCTGTTCGGCCGATGCCAATGAGCTTCTCGATCCCGCGCAGCTGGAGGCAACCCCTCTCTCCTCAACGGAAAATTATCCGATACTGAAGGTCCGCCAGATCCTCGCCGCCCTTCGCCTGCGAAAAAGTTCGCTTCCCGTCTGGCTTCTCTCCTGGAATACCCTCACCGGCAACACGCGGGCGACAAACGGCTGGTTTTTTCGTGGGGCGCTGCTGATGCAGAACCTGCTCGGGCTTTCGGAGCAGGTCTGGCTGGCGGGATTCTGGCTCAATTCAGGCCTTCAGGGAGAAGCTCGTGCGAACAACACCATCGATACATCAAGCCTGGCGCTACAGTATAACCATGGTCTGCCGCGTCCGGTTTATTGGGTACTCTGGCTCTGGCAACGTCTGCGGGGCGAGGTGCTGGTCAATGATAAGCGTGTCCTGCTTACGCGCCATCGCAATGGTTATCAGCTGTTGCTGCGTAATGTGGTGGTTTTTAATCCGCTCCTTTCCAGTGAAGAAGCATTCATCCAGCGTTTTCGCCAGCAGTATCATTTACACCTGAAGGGAATGCGCGGTAAATGGCGAATTAAATGTCATCTGTTTGATCAGCACAACGGCGCGCTCTATCCGTTACTTGAAGGGGTTGGCAGCGAAAGCGGCCCTGATGAAGAGATGTGGCGCTGGATAGCGCATAAAGCGCGTCCAACGCTTTCCGTACGCGATGAACGCCTTTATGACGGCTGGCAACTGAGTGAATCACTGGAGAGTAATGCGCTGGTGCTCTACGAGTTTACGCCGCTCGTGCCTCGTGAGGCCGCAACGGAGGAGATTCACTCCCCGCGGTAGACGCAGCCTGCCGTGCAGGTCTCTTTGATCATCACTGCGCTCAGCAGCGGGACCAGCGGTTTCATCTGATCCCAAATCCATTTCGCCAGCACTTCGCTGGTCGGGTTTTCAAGGCCCGGAATATCATTCAGATAGTAGTGATCGAGACGATCGTAGGTCGGCTTAAACGCAGCCTTCAGTTCGGCAAAGTCCATGATCCAGCCCGTATGGGGATCGACTTCACCGGTGATTTCAAGACGCACCATAAACGAGTGTCCATGCAGGCGGCCACATTTGTGCCCGGCAGGAACGTGTGGAAGGTGGTGTGCGGCTTCGAAGGTGAAATCTTTAAACAGTGTGGTGGACATCATAGCTCTCAGGAATGCGGAAAAAACCGCCGCATAGTACCGGAAAGCACAATTTTTATCATTAACTAAAACGGCTCTGAACGGTCACCGCCTCGTATTCATGGTGTTTATCGGCCTTTATTGTTTTATTTCAGATAGTTATTTAATCGCTTTTATCGTTAAGAACGATAACTAAAACAGGTTAGTCCATTTGGTTATTTATTATTTCCATCCCTTCTTTAATTGTTATTATCCCCGCCGTTAACCTTATCTTCAGTTTGGATTTATTCGCTTAAAGTCCGCTTTGCTTACTGGAACATAACGACGCATGACGACACAGGTCCCACCTTCCGCGTTGCTTCCGTTGAACCCGGAGCAACTGGCACGCCTTCAGGCGGCCACGACCGATTTAACTCCCACCCAGCTTGCCTGGGTTTCTGGCTATTTCTGGGGCGTACTCAATCAGCAGCCTGCTGCGCTTGCAGCGACGCCAGCGCCAGCCGCAGAAATGCCGGGTATAACTATTATCTCCGCCTCGCAAACCGGCAATGCGCGCCGGGTTGCTGAAGCATTACGTGATGATTTATTAGCAGCAAAACTGAACGTTAAGCTGGTGAACGCGGGCGACTATAAATTCAAACAAATCGCCAGCGAAAAACTGCTCATCGTAGTGACGTCAACGCAAGGGGAAGGGGAACCGCCGGAAGAAGCCGTCGCGCTGCATAAGTTCCTGTTCTCCAAAAAAGCGCCAAAGCTGGAAAACACCGCGTTTGCCGTGTTTAGCCTCGGCGATAGCTCTTATGAATTTTTCTGCCAGTCCGGGAAAGATTTCGACAGCAAGCTGGCGGAACTGGGTGGTGAACGCCTGCTCGACCGTGTCGATGCCGATGTTGAATACCAGGCTGCTGCCAGCGAGTGGCGCGCCCGCGTGGTTGATGCGCTTAAATCGCGTGCGCCTGTCGCGGCACCTTCGCAATCCGTCGCTACTGGCGCGGTAAATGAAATCCACACCAGCCCGTACAGCAAAGACGCGCCGCTGGTGGCTAGCCTCTCTGTTAACCAGAAAATTACCGGGCGTAACTCTGAAAAAGACGTTCGCCATATCGAAATTGACTTAGGTGACTCGGGCCTGCGTTACCAGCCGGGTGACGCGCTGGGCGTCTGGTATCAGAACGATCCGGCACTGGTGAAAGAACTTGTCGAACTGCTGTGGCTGAAAGGCGATGAACCTGTCACCGTCGAGGGCAAAACGTTGCCTCTGAACGAAGCGCTACAGTGGCACTTCGAACTGACCGTCAACACCGCCAACATTGTTGAGAATTACGCCACGCTTACCCGCAGTGAAACACTGCTGCCGCTGGTGGGCGATAAAGCGAAGTTACAGCATTACGCCGCGACGACGCCGATTGTTGACATGGTGCGTTTCTCCCCGGCACAGCTTGATGCCGAAGCGCTAATTAATCTGCTGCGCCCGCTGACGCCGCGTCTCTATTCCATTGCCTCCTCGCAGGCGGAAGTCGAGAACGAAGTACACGTCACCGTTGGTGTGGTGCGTTACGACGTGGAAGGCCGCGCCCGTGCCGGTGGTGCCTCCAGCTTCCTCGCTGACCGCGTGGAAGAAGAGGGCGAAGTCCGCGTATTTATCGAACATAACGATAACTTCCGCCTGCCAGCCAATCCAGAAACCCCGGTGATTATGATTGGCCCAGGCACCGGCATCGCGCCGTTCCGCGCCTTTATGCAGCAACGTGCTGCCGATGAAGCGCCGGGAAAAAACTGGCTGTTCTTTGGCAACCCGCACTTTACGGAAGATTTCCTCTACCAGGTGGAGTGGCAGCGCTACGTCAAAGAGGGTGTGCTGACGCGGATCGATCTCGCCTGGTCGCGCGACCAAAAAGAAAAAGTTTACGTACAAGACAAACTGCGCGAACAGGGCGCGGAGCTGTGGCGCTGGATCAATGACGGTGCCCACATTTATGTCTGCGGTGACGCTAATCGCATGGCGAAAGACGTTGAGCAGGCACTTCTGGAAGTGATTGCCGAATTTGGTGGCATGGACACCGAAGCGGCGGATGAATTTTTAAGTGAGCTGCGCGTAGAGCGCCGTTATCAGCGAGATGTCTACTAATGAGCGAAAAACATCCAGGGCCTTTAGTGGTCGAAGGAAAACTGACAGACGCCGAGCGCATGAAGCTTGAAAGCAACTACCTGCGCGGCACCATTGCGGAAGATTTAAACGACGGTCTGACCGGCGGCTTTAAGGGCGACAACTTCCTGCTGATCCGCTTCCACGGCATGTATCAGCAGGATGACCGCGACATCCGCGCCGAACGTGCTGAACAGAAGCTGGAGCCGCGCCACGCGATGCTGTTGCGCTGCCGTCTGCCGGGTGGGGTGATTACCACTAAACAGTGGCAGGCGATAGACAAATTTGCCGGTGAAAACACCATCTATGGCAGCATTCGCCTGACCAACCGCCAGACGTTTCAGTTCCACGGCATTCTGAAAAAGAACGTCAAACCGGTGCACCAGATGCTGCACTCGGTTGGTCTTGATGCGCTGGCGACCGCTAACGACATGAACCGTAACGTACTCTGCACCTCGAACCCTTACGAGTCGCAGCTACACGCGGAAGCGTACGAGTGGGCGAAGAAGATTTCTGAGCATCTGCTGCCGCGTACCCGCGCGTATGCGGAGATCTGGCTCGACCAGGAAAAAGTCGCCACTACTGATGAAGAACCGATCCTCGGCCAGACCTACCTGCCGCGTAAATTCAAAACCACGGTAGTGATCCCGCCACAGAACGATATCGATCTGCACGCCAACGACATGAACTTCGTGGCGATCGCCGAAAACGGCAAGCTGGTGGGCTTTAACCTGTTGGTGGGCGGTGGGCTTTCCATCGAACACGGCAACAAGAAAACCTACGCCCGCACCGCGAGTGAGTTTGGCTATCTGCCGCTGGGGCATACGCTGGCGGTGGCCGAAGCCGTCGTGACAACTCAGCGTGACTGGGGTAACCGAACCGATCGTAAAAATGCCAAAACCAAATACACGCTGGAGCGCGTGGGGGTTGAGACGTTTAAAGCGGAAGTGGAGCGTCGCGCGGGGATCAAATTTGAACCGATCCGTCCATATGAGTTCACCGGACGAGGCGATCGTATTGGCTGGGTTAAGGGCATTGATGATAACTGGCACCTGACGCTGTTTATCGAAAATGGTCGCATCCTTGATTATCCGGCGCGTCCGCTGAAAACCGGCCTGCTGGAGATCGCGAAGATCCACAAAGGCGATTTCCGCATTACGGCGAACCAGAATCTGATCATCGCCGGTGTACCGGAAAGCGAGAAAGCGAAGATCGAGAAGATCGCCAAAGAGAGCGGGTTAATGAATGCCGTCACGCCGCAGCGTGAAAACTCAATGGCCTGCGTGTCATTCCCGACTTGCCCGCTGGCGATGGCGGAAGCGGAGCGTTTCCTGCCGTCTTTTATCGACAACATCGATAATTTAATGGCGAAACATGGTGTCAGCGATGAGCATATCGTGATGCGTGTAACAGGCTGCCCGAACGGTTGTGGTCGCGCGATGCTGGCGGAAGTGGGCCTGGTGGGTAAAGCGCCGGGTCGCTACAACCTGCATCTTGGCGGCAACCGCATTGGGACACGTATCCCTCGGATGTATAAAGAAAACATCACCGAGCCGGAAATCCTGGCGTCGCTTGATGAACTGATAGGGCGCTGGGCGAAAGAGCGCGAAGCGGGTGAAGGCTTCGGCGACTTTACGGTGCGTGCGGGCATCATTCGCCCGGTGCTCGATCCGGCGCGCGATTTGTGGGATTAACCATCAGCCCGGTCTTGTAGGCCTGATAAGAAGACGCGTGAGCGTCGCATCAGGCAAGGCAAACAGTGAGGAATCTATGTCCAAACTCGATCTAAACGCCCTGAACGAACTGCCGAAGGTAGATCGCATTCTGGCGCTGGCGGAAACTAACGCCCAACTGGAAAAACTGGACGCTGAAGGCCGCGTAGCCTGGGCGCTGGATAATCTGCCCGGTGAATATGTGCTTTCTTCCAGCTTCGGCATTCAGGCGGCGGTGAGCCTGCATCTGGTGAATCAGATTCGGCCGGATATTCCAGTGATCCTCACCGATACCGGTTATCTGTTTCCGGAAACCTACCGCTTTATTGACGAGTTAACGGACAAACTCAAGCTCAACCTGAAAGTGTACCGTGCTACCGAAAGCGCAGCCTGGCAGGAAGCACGCTACGGAAAACTGTGGGAGCAGGGCGTTGAAGGCATTGAAAAGTACAATGACATCAACAAAGTCGAACCGATGAACCGGGCTCTGAAAGAACTGAATGCGCAAACCTGGTTTGCTGGCCTGCGCCGTGAACAATCCGGCAGTCGCGCCAATTTACCGGTGCTGGCAATTCAGCGTGGCGTATTTAAAGTGCTGCCGATTATCGACTGGGATAACCGAACTATTTATCAGTACCTGCAAAAACATGGCCTGAAATATCACCCATTATGGGATGAAGGATATTTATCGGTGGGCGATACCCATACAACCCGTAAATGGGAACCCGGCATGGCGGAAGAAGAAACGCGTTTCTTTGGGCTGAAGCGCGAGTGCGGGCTGCACGAAGGGTAATGTTTTTTCGCCCGGTGGCGGCTACGCCTTACCGGGTCTACAACGGCACGAAACGTAGGCCCGGTAAGGCGTAGCCGCCACCGGGCTTAACGACATCAGGCTTTCCCCGCTTTCGCCAGCTCCTTCACCAGCGGCAGCATCACTTTCACGACATCCCGGCTGCGGTGCTCAATCCGCTGCGGCAGCGCTTTATCAATGTGCTGCTGATTATCCAGCCGCACATCATGCCAGCTGGTCCCGTCCGGAAAGGCTTTCGATTTGCTGCGCTGCTGATAGCCATCTTTTTTGCCCAGCGCCCAGTTCGTCGCCTCGACGTACAGCACCGGAATGCCCGCCTTATCAAACACTTCACCGTCATTACAGCAGCCTGTGCCTTTAGGATAATGCGGGTTACCGCCCGGATTTGTCGCGGCATAGACGCCATGCGTGCGGGCAAGCGCCAGCGCCCGGTCGCGGGTGAGTTTACGTACGCTGCTCGGCGTGCTCTGTCCGCTATTAAAATAGAGCTTATCCCCCACGATCAGATTATCGAGGTTAATCACCAGCAACGTATTCTTCTTCTCCTCAGCGCTCATGCGCTTAAGGAGATTCTCAGCGCCGAGTTTTCCTTCTTCTTCGCCGCTGGTCGCAACAAAGCGAATGCTGTATTTCGTCGGAATATTCTTCAGGCGTTCGGCCAGCTCAAGCATCACGCCCAGACCCGCCGCATTGTCATCCAGCCCCTGAAGCGTCAGCCCGCCGAGGTTATTATCGACATCGGCGTCGCTCAACGGCGTGTAGGTATCAAGGTGCGCCATAATAATAATCTGCTCAGCCGCCTTTCCTTCGTGCGCCGCAATGACCGTGCTGCCGGTTACGTTATGCCAGTTCTGCGTTTTATTGCGTGTGGTATAGATGTAGCGGCTATGGAAAGCGCGAATGTCGCTCTCATAGCCCATTTCCGCAAATTGCTGACGGATATAGTCTGCCGAGAGCATCTCGGCTGGGGTTCCGGTCATACGGCCCGGAAAGACCGTCGCAATATGCCGCGCCTGCATACTGGCTATTTCACCGTAAGATTGATTTTTTGCCTGAGCCGGAAGGATAAAGCAAACGCCGAGCGCCAGGGCAACGAATCGGTGGCGCATTGCGGAAAACATAGTGAGTCCTTAAAAACAGAGCAAAATTTTAACCCGCATAGTATGAAACTGTGATCGGGTAGACACAATTTGAATTGCTCTTAAATGCCCGAAATTTCGCGTGTTAAGCACTTTTTGATATTTGCTTTTCCACGGCGTTATTCCATTGAGTAACTACTCATTCCAATTCGTAATTTCATTCGATCTAAGCCGCCCCCTATAGTCCCTTTATTCGTGGTTGTTAGTGAGTTGTTGCCTGTGGACTATCTCCCCCTTTTTGCCGCCTTAAAAGACCGACCGGTACTGGTTGTCGGGACGGGTGAAATTGCCGATCGCAAAATCGCCTTCCTGCAACGCGCCGGGGCGCAGGTGCAGATTGTTGCAGAGGCGGATTTTGAAGAGTCTCAGATCGACAGCGTGGTGCTGGTGATTGCGGCAACCGAAGATCGGGCGCTCAACCGCCGCATTTCCGACGCAGCTCAGGCCCGTCACCGTCTGGTGAACGTGGTAGACGACCAGCCGTTATGTTCATTTATCTTCCCGTCGATTGTCGACCGCTCGCCGCTGCTGGTAGCGATCTCCTCCGGCGGCACCGCCCCGGTGCTGGCGCGCGTGCTGAGAGAAAAAATCGAAGCGCTGCTGCCGACCAGCCTCGGACGCATGGCGGAGAAGGCCAGCTACTGGCGCAACCATTTGAAAACGCGTCTGACCAGCGTGACGGAACGCCGTCGCTTCTGGGAGCGTGTGTTTCGCGGCCGCTTTGCCAGCCTGATGCAGGCCGGTAACGAGACGGCAGCGCAACAAATTCTCGAAGACGAACTGGATAACCCCGGCAGTACGGGCGGGGAGATCATTCTGGTGGGCGCCGGGCCGGGCGATGCCGGGCTGCTCACGCTGCGTGGCCTCCAGGTTCTTCAGGATGCGGATGTCGTGTTCTATGACCACCTGGTCACCGACGGTATTCGCGAGCTGATCCGCCGTGACGCGGAGCAAATTTGCGTCGGCAAACGTGCCGGCGAGCACTCCGTGCCCCAGCACGACACCAACCAGATGCTGATTGCCGCCGCGAAAGCGGGCAAGACCGTGGTGCGCCTGAAAGGGGGCGACCCGTTTATCTTCGGTCGTGGTGGCGAGGAGTTGCAGGCGGCAGCTGAAGCGGGCGTCCCGTTCCAGGTGGTTCCCGGCATTACGGCGGCGTCTGCGGTCACGGCCTACGCCGGTATTCCGCTGACCCATCGCGATTACGCCCAGAGCGTGACCTTTGTGACCGGGCACTATAAAGCCGACAGCACGCCGTTTGACTGGTCGCATCTCGCCCAGAGCCGACAAACGCTGGCGATTTATATGGGCACGATGAAAGCGGCTGACATCAGCGAACAGCTTATTCAGCACGGTCGCGATGCGACGACGCCGGTAGCGGTGATCTCCCGCGGGACACGCGTCGATCAGCATGTCGCCATCGGCACCTTACAAGACCTTGCAACCCTGGCGAAAGACGCCCCAATGCCCGCCCTGATCGTGGTGGGAGAAGTGGTGCAGCTGCACAGCACGCTCGCCTGGTTCCAACACACAACCGACACAGAAGGCTTTGGCGCTTCTGTTATAAATTTGGCTTAAGGAACGGTTATGGATCAAATACGACTTACTCACCTGCGGCAACTGGAGGCGGAAAGCATCCACATTATTCGCGAGGTGGCGGCAGAATTCTCAAATCCGGTGATGCTCTACTCTATCGGTAAAGATTCCAGCGTCATGCTGCATCTGGCGCGCAAGGCGTTTTATCCAGGTACGCTGCCTTTCCCGTTGCTGCATGTCGATACCGGCTGGAAATTCCGCGAGATGTATGAGTTCCGCGATCGTACGGCGAAAGCCTACGGCTGCGAGCTGCTGGTGCATAAAAACCCGGAAGGCGTGGCGATGGGGATTAATCCATTCGTGCACGGCAGCGCGAAACATACCGATATTATGAAAACTGAAGGCCTGAAACAGGCGCTGAACAAATACGGTTTTGATGCCGCCTTCGGTGGTGCGCGCCGTGACGAAGAGAAATCCCGCGCTAAAGAGCGAATCTACTCTTTCCGTGACCGCTTCCATCGCTGGGATCCGAAAAATCAGCGCCCAGAGCTGTGGCACAACTACAACGGGCAAATTAACAAAGGCGAAAGCATCCGCGTCTTCCCGCTCTCTAACTGGACCGAGCAGGATATCTGGCAATACATCTGGCTGGAAAATATCGACATTGTGCCGCTGTATCTCGCTGCGGAACGTCCGGTTCTGGAACGCGACGGTATGTTGATGATGATTGATGACAACCGTATCGACCTGCAACCGGGCGAAGTGATTAAAAAACGGATGGTGCGTTTCCGTACGCTGGGCTGCTGGCCGCTGACCGGTGCGGTGGAGTCAAATGCACAAACACTACCGGAGATCATCGAAGAGATGCTGGTTTCTACCACCAGTGAACGTCAGGGCCGCGTGATTGACCGCGACCAGGCGGGGTCTATGGAGCTGAAAAAACGTCAGGGGTATTTTTAAGATGAACACCGCACTTGCACAACAAATCGCCAATGAAGGCGGCGTCGAAGCCTGGATGATTGCGCAACAACATAAAAGCCTGCTGCGTTTTCTGACCTGTGGTAGCGTCGATGACGGCAAAAGTACCCTGATTGGTCGCCTGCTGCACGATACCCGCCAAATCTACGAAGATCAGCTCTCATCGCTGCATAACGACAGTAAACGTCACGGCACCCAGGGCGAAAAGCTGGATCTGGCACTGCTGGTGGACGGCCTGCAAGCTGAGCGCGAACAGGGCATCACCATTGACGTGGCTTACCGCTATTTCTCTACCGAGAAGCGTAAATTTATTATCGCCGACACCCCAGGGCACGAGCAGTACACCCGCAATATGGCGACTGGCGCATCGACATGTGAACTGGCGATCTTACTGATCGATGCCCGTAAAGGCGTGCTCGATCAAACCCGTCGTCACAGTTTTATCTCCACACTGTTGGGGATCAAACATCTGGTCGTGGCGATCAACAAAATGGATCTGGTGGATTACAGTGAAAAGACGTTCACCCGTATTCGTGAAGATTATCTGACCTTTGCCGGGCAGCTGCCGGGTAATCTGGATATCCGCTTTGTGCCGCTCTCTGCACTGGAAGGCGACAACGTGGCTTCGCAAAGTGAAAGTATGGCGTGGTACAGCGGTCCAACACTGCTCGAAGTGCTGGAAACCGTGGAGATCCAGCGAGTGGTGGATGCTCAGCCAATGCGCTTCCCGGTGCAGTACGTTAATCGCCCGAATCTCGATTTTCGTGGTTACGCCGGAACGCTGGCATCCGGTCGCGTAGAAGTCGGGCAACGAGTCAAAGTGCTGCCCTCTGGTGTGGAATCAAACGTCGCCCGGATCGTGACTTTTGATGGCGATCGCGAAGAAGCCTTTGCCGGAGAAGCGATCACCCTGGTGCTGACGGATGAGATCGACATCAGCCGTGGCGATCTGCTGCTGGCGGCAGACGAAGCGTTACCAGCTGTGCAGAGCGCGTCGGTGGATGTGGTATGGATGGCGGAACAGCCGCTTTCCCCGGGCCAGAGTTATGACATCAAAATTGCCGGTAAGAAGACGCGTGCTCGTGTTGATGGCATTCGTTATCAGGTTGATATTAATAACCTTACCCAACGCGAAGTTGAAAACCTGCCGCTGAACGGCATCGGCCTGGTGGATCTCACTTTTGACGAGCCACTGGTGTTAGATCGTTATCAGCAAAACCCGGTTACCGGTGGGCTGATTTTTATCGATCGCCTGAGCAATGTGACCGTAGGTGCCGGTATGGTGCATGAGCCAGTTAGCCAGGCAACTGCTGCGCCATCTGAATTTAGTGCATTCGAACTGGAATTGAATGCCCTGGTTCGCCGCCACTTTCCACACTGGGGCGCGCGCGATTTGCTGGGGGATAAATAATGGCGCTGCATGACGAAAACGTCGTCTGGCATAGCCATCCGGTCACTGTGCAACAACGCGAGCTACACCACGGTCATCGTGGTGTAGTGCTGTGGTTTACCGGCCTCTCCGGGTCCGGTAAATCAACGGTCGCCGGGGCGCTGGAGGAGGCGTTACATAAACTCGGCGTCAGTACGTATCTGCTGGATGGCGATAATGTTCGCCACGGATTATGCAGCGATCTCGGATTTAGCGATGCCGATCGTAAAGAGAATATCCGTCGCGTCGGTGAAGTGGCGAATTTGATGGTTGAAGCCGGACTGGTGGTGCTGACCGCATTTATCTCGCCACACCGCGCCGAACGCCAGATGGTTCGTGAACGCGTAGGAGAAGGGCGCTTTATCGAAGTGTTTGTCGATACGCCGCTGGCGATTTGCGAAGCCCGCGATCCAAAAGGCTTATATAAGAAAGCGCGTGCCGGTGAACTGCGCTACTTTACGGGAATAGATTCCGTTTACGAAGCGCCTGAATCGGCAGAAATTTATCTCAATGGTGAACAATTAGTAACAAATTTGGTACAGCAATTATTAGATCTGTTGAGACAGAACGATATTATCAGATCCTGAGACACCACCGGGTTTCCATGCCCGGTGTTCGTCAAAGTAACAGGATCAAATATGCGTAATAGCCATAACATTACACTAACAAATAACGACAGCCTTACTGAGGATGAAGAAACCACATGGTCACTGCCTGGTGCCGTGGTCGGTTTTATCTCCTGGTTATTTGCGCTGGCGATGCCGATGTTGATTTATGGCTCTAACACGCTGTTCTTCTTTATCTACACCTGGCCTTTCTTTCTTGCGCTGATGCCCGTCGCGGTAGTGGTGGGGATTGCGCTGCATTCATTGATGGACGGAAAGCTACGCTACAGTATTGTTTTCACCCTGGTGACAGTAGGCATTATGTTTGGCGCACTGTTTATGTGGCTACTGGGCTAATTTGTACTTTCCCGTCTCCTCTGTTCATAATTCAAACCGTAACTAATAATGAGATTATGTTCTGCACGCCCTGGGTATACGTAACAATGGACAAATGTGGTACATTTGCCCGCGTTGTCGCGGTATCCCCAACAGAGGATGTAGAGTCGTCTTCGGATGCATGGGATGATGATGCCGTTTTTCAGGGGGCAGGATGGGTAAACTAACGCTGCTGTTGCTGGCTATTCTGGTCTGGCTACAGTATTCGCTGTGGTTCGGTAAGAACGGTATACATGACTATACCCGCGTCAATGATGATGTGGCGGCACAGCAAGCTACAAACGCGAAACTTAAAGCGCGAAACGATCAACTTTTTGCCGAAATTGACGATCTCAATGGCGGCCAGGAGGCGCTCGAAGAGCGTGCGCGTAATGAACTCAGCATGACCAGGCCGGGCGAAACTTTTTATCGTCTGGTGCCTGACGCGTCGAAGCGCGCACAGTCTGCGGGGCAAAACAATCGATAAATCAGCCCGGGAATTAACATGGCAACCACTCATTTGGATGTTTGCGCCGTGGTTCCGGCGGCCGGATTTGGCCGTCGAATGCAAACGGAATGTCCTAAGCAATATCTCTCAATCGGTAATCAAACCATTCTTGAACACTCGGTGCATGCGCTGCTGGCGCATCCCCGGGTGAAACGAGTCGTCATTGCCATAAGTCTTGGCGATAGCCGTTTTGCACAACTTCCTCTGGCGAATCATCCGCAAATCACCGTTGTAGATGGCGGTGATGAGCGTGCCGATTCCGTGCTGGCAGGTCTGAAAGCCGCTGGCGACGCGCAGTGGGTATTGGTGCATGACGCCGCTCGTCCTTGTTTGCATCAGGATGACCTCGCGCGATTGTTGGCGTTGAGCGAAACCAGCCGCACGGGGGGGATCCTCGCCGCACCAGTGCGCGATACTATGAAACGTGCCGAACCGGGCAAAAATGCCATTGCTCATACCGTTGATCGCAACGGCTTATGGCACGCGCTGACGCCGCAATTTTTCCCTCGTGAGCTGTTACATGACTGTCTGACGCGCGCTCTAAATGAAGGCGCGACTATTACCGACGAAGCCTCGGCGCTGGAATATTGCGGATTCCATCCTCAGTTGGTCGAAGGCCGTGCGGATAACATTAAAGTCACGCGCCCGGAAGATTTGGCACTGGCCGAGTTTTACCTCACCCGAACCATCCATCAGGAGAATACATAATGCGAATTGGACACGGTTTTGACGTACATGCCTTTGGTGGTGAAGGCCCAATTATCATTGGTGGCGTACGCATTCCTTACGAAAAAGGATTGCTGGCGCATTCTGATGGCGACGTGGCGCTCCATGCGTTGACCGATGCATTGCTTGGCGCGGCGGCGCTGGGGGATATCGGCAAGCTGTTCCCGGATACCGATCCGGCATTTAAAGGTGCCGATAGCCGCGAGCTGCTACGCGAAGCCTGGCGTCGTATTCAGGCGAAGGGTTATACCCTTGGCAACGTCGATGTCACTATCATCGCTCAGGCACCGAAGATGTTGCCGCACATTCCACAAATGTGCGTGTTTATTGCCGAAGATCTCGGCTGCCATATGGATGATGTTAACGTGAAAGCCACTACTACGGAAAAACTGGGATTTACCGGACGTGGGGAAGGGATTGCCTGTGAAGCGGTGGCGCTACTCATTAAGGCAACAAAATGATTGAGTTTGATAATCTCACTTACCTCCACGGTAAACCGCAAGGCACCGGGCTGCTGAAAGCCAATCCGGAAGACTTTGTGGTGGTGGAAGATTTGGGCTTTGTGCCTGATGGTGAAGGTGAGCATATTCTGGTTAGAATCCTCAAAAACGGCTGCAATACCCGTTTTGTGGCGGATGCACTGGCGAAATTCCTGAAAATTCATGCCCGTGAAGTCAGCTTCGCTGGGCAAAAAGACAAACATGCTGTTACGGAACAGTGGTTATGCGCTCGCGTGCCGGGCAAGGAAATGCCCGATCTGAGCGCCTTTCAACTGGAAGGCTGCCAGGTGCTGGAGTATGCGCGGCACAAGCGCAAGCTGCGTTTAGGGGCGCTGAAAGGAAACGCCTTTACCCTGGTTCTGCGCGAAGTGAGCAATCGCGATGACGTTGAACAACGTCTGAACGATATTTGCGTAAAAGGTGTACCGAACTACTTCGGTGCCCAACGTTTTGGGATTGGCGGTAGCAACTTGCAGGGGGCGCAGCGCTGGGCGCAAACCAATACTCCGGTGCGCGATCGCAATAAACGGAGTTTTTGGTTGTCGGCAGCCCGCAGTGCGTTGTTTAATCAGATTGTTGCTGAGCGCCTCAAAAAAGCAGACGTTAATCAAGTTGTTGACGGCGATGCGCTACAATTAGCCGGACGTGGTAGCTGGTTTGTCGCAACCACCGAAGAACTGGCGGAATTACAGCGTCGCGTTAACGATAAAGAGCTGATGATAACCGCCGCATTGCCGGGCAGTGGCGAATGGGGAACTCAGCGTGAAGCGCTGGCATTCGAACAAGCAGCTGTCGCCGCAGAAACTGAATTACAAGCTTTACTGGTGCGCGAAAAAGTTGAAGCCGCGCGCAGAGCGATGCTGCTGTATCCGCAACAATTAAGCTGGAATTGGTGGGATGACGTCACCGTAGAGATCCGTTTCTGGCTTCCGGCGGGTAGTTTTGCAACCAGCGTTGTCAGGGAACTTATCAACACAACAGGTGATTATGCGCATATTGCTGAGTAATGATGACGGGGTACATGCACCCGGTATACAAACGCTGGCGAAAGCCTTGCGTGAGTTTGCTGACGTTCAGGTGGTCGCCCCCGATCGTAACCGCAGCGGCGCTTCAAATTCTCTGACACTGGAATCCTCCCTGCGCACGTTTACCTTTGAAAATGGTGATATTGCTGTGCAAATGGGAACCCCGACCGATTGCGTCTATCTTGGCGTGAATGCTCTGATGCGTCCGCGCCCGGACATTGTTGTGTCCGGAATTAACGCCGGGCCGAATCTGGGGGATGATGTTATTTATTCCGGTACGGTAGCCGCCGCGATGGAAGGCCGTCATTTAGGTTTTCCGGCGCTTGCCGTCTCGCTTGACGGGCATAAACATTACGACACTGCCGCGGCGGTAACCTGTTCAATTTTGCGCGCACTGTGTAAAGAGCCGCTGCGCACCGGGCGTATTCTTAATATTAACGTTCCGGATTTACCCTTGGATCAAATCAAAGGTATTCGCGTGACGCGCTGCGGTACACGACATCCGGCAGATCAGGTGATCCCGCAGCAAGATCCGCGCGGCAATACGCTGTACTGGATTGGCCCGCCGGGCGGTAAATGTGATGCCGGTCCGGGGACCGATTTTGCTGCGGTAGATGAGGGCTATGTCTCCATCACGCCGCTGCATGTGGATTTAACTGCGCATAGCGCGCAAGATGTGGTTTCAGACTGGTTAAACAGCGTGGGAGTTGGCACGCAATGGTAAGCAGACGCGTACAAGCACTTCTGGATCAATTACGTGCGCAAGGTATTCAGGATGAGCAGGTGCTGAATGCACTTGCCGCCGTGCCGCGTGAAAAATTCGTTGATGAAGCGTTTGAACAAAAAGCCTGGGACAATATCGCCTTGCCGATAGGTCAGGGGCAGACAATTTCGCAGCCATATATGGTGGCGCGAATGACCGAATTACTCGAGCTGACGCCGCAGTCGCGGGTGCTGGAAATTGGCACCGGTTCGGGATATCAAACGGCAATCCTGGCGCATCTTGTCCAGCATGTTTGCTCGGTTGAACGGATTAAAGGCTTGCAGTGGCAGGCACGTCGCCGCCTGAAAAATCTTGATTTACATAATGTTTCAACCCGTCATGGCGATGGATGGCAAGGTTGGCAGGCACGTGCGCCGTTTGACGCTATCATTGTTACGGCGGCACCGCCGGAAATTCCAACTGCGCTAATGACGCAGCTGGACGAAGGCGGGATTCTCGTCTTACCCGTAGGGGAGGAGCACCAGTATTTGAAACGGGTGCGTCGTCGGGGAGGCGAATTTATTATCGATACCGTGGAGGCCGTGCGCTTTGTCCCTTTAGTGAAGGGTGAGCTGGCTTAAAACGTGAGGAAATACCTGGATTTTTCCTGGTTATTTTGCCGCAGGTCAGCGTATCGTGAACATCTTTTCCAGTGTTCAGTAGGGTGCCTTGCACGGTAATTATGTCACTGGTTATTAACCAATTTTTCCTGGGGGATAAATGAGCGCGGGAAGCCCAAAATTCACCGTTCGCCGCATTGCGGCTTTGTCACTGGTTTCGCTATGGCTGGCAGGCTGTTCTGACACTTCAAATCCACCGGCACCGGTCAGCTCCGTTAATGGCAATGCGCCTGCAAATACTAATTCTGGTATGTTGATTACGCCGCCGCCGAAAATGGGGACGACGTCTACAGCGCAGCAACCGCAAATTCAGCCGGTACAGCAGCCACAAATTCAGGCTACTCAACAACCGCAAATCCAGCCAGTGCAGCCAGTAGCTCAGCAGCCGGTACAGATGGAAAACGGACGCATCGTCTATAACCGTCAGTATGGGAACATTCCGAAAGGCAGTTATAGCGGCAGTACCTATACCGTGAAAAAAGGCGACACACTTTTCTATATCGCCTGGATTACTGGCAACGATTTCCGTGACCTTGCTCAGCGCAACAATATTCAGGCACCATACGCGCTGAACGTTGGTCAGACCTTGCAGGTGGGTAATGCTTCCGGTACGCCAATCACTGGCGGAAATGCCATTACCCAGGCCGACGCAGCAGAGCAAGGAGTTGTGATCAAGCCTGCACAAAATTCCACCGTTGCTGTTGCGTCGCAACCGACAATTACGTATTCTGAATCTTCGGGTGAACAGAGTGCTAACAAAATGTTGCCGAACAACAAGCCAGCTGCGACCACGGTCACAGCGCCTGTAACGGTACCAACAGCAAGCACAACCGAGCCAACTGTCAGCAGTACATCAACCAGTACGCCTATCTCCACCTGGCGCTGGCCGACTGAGGGCAAAGTGATCGAAACCTTTGGCGCTTCTGAGGGGGGCAACAAGGGGATTGATATCGCAGGCAGCAAAGGACAGGCAATTATCGCGACCGCAGATGGCCGCGTTGTTTATGCTGGTAACGCGCTGCGCGGCTACGGTAATCTGATTATCATCAAACATAATGATGATTACCTGAGTGCCTACGCCCATAACGACACAATGCTGGTCCGGGAACAACAAGAAGTGAAGGCGGGGCAAAAAATAGCAACCATGGGTAGCACCGGAACCAGTTCAACACGCTTGCATTTTGAAATTCGTTACAAGGGGAAATCCGTAAACCCGCTGCGTTATTTGCCGCAGCGATAAATCGGCGGAACCAGGCTTTTGCTTGAATGTTCCGTCAAGGGATCACGGGTAGGAGCCACCTTATGAGTCAGAATACGCTGAAAGTTCATGATTTAAATGAAGATGCGGAATTTGATGAGAACGGAGTTGAGGTTTTTGACGAAAAGGCCTTAGTAGAAGAGGAACCCAGTGATAACGATTTGGCCGAAGAGGAACTGTTATCGCAGGGAGCCACACAGCGTGTGTTGGACGCGACTCAGCTTTACCTTGGTGAGATTGGTTATTCACCACTGTTAACGGCCGAAGAAGAAGTTTATTTTGCGCGTCGCGCACTGCGTGGAGATGTCGCCTCTCGCCGCCGGATGATCGAGAGTAACTTGCGTCTGGTGGTAAAAATTGCCCGCCGTTATGGCAATCGTGGTCTGGCGTTGCTGGACCTTATCGAAGAGGGCAACCTGGGGCTGATCCGCGCGGTAGAGAAGTTTGACCCGGAACGTGGTTTCCGCTTCTCAACATACGCAACCTGGTGGATTCGCCAGACGATTGAACGGGCGATTATGAACCAAACCCGTACTATTCGTTTGCCGATTCACATCGTAAAGGAGCTGAACGTTTACCTGCGAACCGCACGTGAGTTGTCCCATAAGCTGGACCATGAACCAAGTGCGGAAGAGATCGCAGAGCAACTGGATAAGCCAGTTGATGACGTCAGCCGTATGCTTCGTCTTAACGAGCGCATTACCTCGGTAGACACCCCGCTGGGTGGTGATTCCGAAAAAGCGTTGCTGGACATCCTGGCCGATGAAAAAGAGAACGGTCCGGAAGATACCACGCAAGATGACGATATGAAGCAGAGCATCGTCAAATGGCTGTTCGAGCTGAACGCCAAACAGCGTGAAGTGCTGGCACGTCGATTCGGTTTGCTGGGGTACGAAGCGGCAACACTGGAAGATGTAGGTCGTGAAATTGGCCTCACCCGTGAACGTGTTCGCCAGATTCAGGTTGAAGGCCTGCGCCGTTTGCGTGAAATCCTGCAAACGCAGGGGCTGAATATCGAAGCGCTGTTCCGCGAGTAAGTAAGCATCTGTCAGAAAGGCCAGTCGTGAGACGGGCCTTTTTTATGCCTTACGGCTGCGCCGTTTCGTGCAGCAAACGCCAGGTGATGTTATCCCCTTCCTGATTAAGCACTGCGGTTGACCAGCGCACGTTGACGGGCTGGCCTGGCCGGGTTTGCGTCTCCCGGTAATGGAGCACTGCGCCGTTGTCCCATGTCTGAAGCGTTGTTAACGCATCAATGTCGATCCTGAGCCCCGGTCGGGTTCCCCGCTGCGCATATAAAAATTGGGCAAGCGCGTGATGATCTAAAGGGTTGCCACTCGGTGGAACCATCAGAAAATCCGGACGGAAACGGGCGAGCAGGGCGTCCCGATCGCCTTCGCCTGCACCTAACCAGTTTTCAAGGGCGACGTGAATGTCGAGGATCTCTTGTTCGAAATGGGTCATGGTTGCTCCTGTTGCAGTTGCGCAAGTAACTGCGTGTTGTTAAGACGGTAGACGTACAGTACGGGCAGTAGGGTGATGACTGCGGCAAAAACAAACATCCCGTGCCAGGCGGCCAGCGGCGCGACATAATCCTGCATGAAGCTCAGCGCCTGCGCCAGCAGCAGAGCGCCCGCAAAAAAGCTCAACTGACGATTCAGATTCCATAGCGCGCTGGCATCGGGCATATCTTCCGGTCGCATCGTCAAAAACGCGCTGCTCTGAGCCGTACTGCTGCAAAGGCTTCCCCCCGCGCCCATCAGCGCAAACGCAACGGCAGGTAGCAGCATTGCCGGGCCGACGTTAACTAAAAGCAGAATGCCCGTCGCCTGCAACAGGCAACCGATGACCACCAGCGGCCGGGGGCCGATACGGTTGAAATAGCGTCCTGTCGCGGTGATAGCCACAAACGAAGCCACAGACCACGGCAGCATAAGCATGCCCGTTGCGGCGGGTGTCATATTGGCCTCGCTCTGGAGGTAATACATGCCCGTTACGTTCACGCCGATAAAAATGCCGGGTACGCACACATAGATAAGCATGGATAAGCGCAACAGCGGATCCGTCAGCAAAGACAGGTTTACTGTCCTGGTGGTGTTTATCGGCGACGGTTCTGTTTTAAGCCACGCGCAGGCCAAAGCAAAGGTGACAATGGCGACGGGCAGGGTGGCAAAAAATATCCAGCGCCAACTGAATGTCTGAACCAGCATACCGCCCACAGCCGGTGAGCACGCGGGGGCAAGCAGTGCGACCAGCATCACCGCCGAGGAGAGTCTGGCCCGCTCATGAGGCTTAAACTGTTGCCAGGTCAGCGCCTGACCAACCGGGATCAGTAAACCCCCTCCGGCGCCCTGTACGACTCGCCAGGCAATCAGACTTTCCAGCGAAGATGAGAGACCCGCCGCAACGGAGGCCGCGCTAAAGAGAAGCAGTGAGAGCAGGATAACGCGCTTCGGCCCGACGCGGCGCGTCAGGATACTGCTGAAAGGGATGACTAGCGTCAGCCCGGCAATGTATCCGTTACTTACCCAGGCAAGCGCGGAAGGTGTGGTATTGAAAGCACGAGCCATCGCCGGAAAGGCGATACTGGCAATAAACATGTTTATCAAATCAAGGAAAAAGCCGAGCAGAAAGACGACGGCGATTTTGCTGCGATACGTCATGGAAGTTCCTCCGGTGAGGTGGCGTATCGTATCGGCCCGCGCGTTACGGATAAACGCGACAAAGCACGATATACTGTCAACATTATTTTGACAGTTAACCAGGCAAGCGATGCTTAATTTACAGCGTACGGCGATGTTTATCGCCGTAGCGGACACCGGCAGTTTCACCGCCGCGGCGGAGGCGATGGGGCTGACAAAAGCGGTGGTCAGCTTTCATATTCGTCAGCTTGAAGAGGAGCTGGGCGTCACCCTGTTGCTGCGAACCACCCGACGCCTGACGCTGACCGAGGCGGGGAAGCTCTTTCATCAACGAAGCGTGATGCTGTTACGGGATGCAGAGCGATTGCAGGATGATGTTCGCGCCAACCACGCCGGGCTGACGGGAGAACTGCGGATCACCACCACGCCCGAATATGGCTCGCAGGTGGTGGTGCCTTTGCTGGCTGAATTTAGCCAGCTGCACCCGGACCTTCGCGTGCGGCATGTCTCGTCCTCTTTGCATGCCGATCTTATCGCCGAGCGCTTCGATGTCGCTATCCGGCTCGGCACGCTTGCAGATTCGCGCTACCACGCCGCGTTGATGACCTCCTTCACCATCCTTCCCTTGGCAACGCCAGGCTGGCTGGCAAACCATCCGGTTAACTCGCTGGAGCAGCTGGCGGAAGCGGACTGGATCATTCACGAGCGTTTAACCTCTCCGCTGCGCTGGCAGGTGAGAGGCGTTGATGGGCAGTCGGTTTCCTTTGAGATCAAGAGAGCGCCGCGCCTGTATGCAGACAGCGCCCAGGCGCTGATGGCTTTTGCCCTCGCGGGATGTGGAGTGGCGCTGCTGCCGGAGTGGCTGGTGCGAAACGCACTGGATGCAGGGGAACTGGTCTCGCTGTTACCGGCGTACACGTTCGCTCAGCAGGGCATCTATGCCGTTTATCCTGATGCCCGGCATGTGCCCGCGAAAGTGCGAACATTTATTGATTTTATGCGCGTCAGGGTTACTTAACCCTGCATCATCTTTTTAATGAGCGCTGAAAATTGCTCTCGTTCCGCGCCGTTAAGGCGCCCTAAAAACGCCTCATCCACCTCATTTCCAATCGGTTTACTGCTCTCAAGCAGGGCCTCACCTTCGGCCGTCAGAAAGACAAACCGACGGCGTTTGTCTGCCGGATCGTGCTCGCGCCTGACCAGGCCGCGTGCTTCCATGCGGCTCAGCATTTCTGCCAGCGTCGCTTTGGTGCTCACCGCGACTTCAGTCAGGGCAACCTGCTCAATGCCAGGATTTTCAGCAATTGACCGCATCACCGCATATTGTGGCTTGGTCAGTTCCGGCAATGCGTGCTGCCACTGGGCTGTATGCTGTTGAAAAAGCTGACGTAGCAGGTGGAAAGCTTCTTGTCTTAACTCCATGGACACTCCGACGGAAAAATACTCCCTCTATGATAGCCGCTCTCGGGCTGAATTTTAACGCGAGAGTTTTTTAGCGATTAGTGTGATCGTATACGAACGATCTTGTCAGCAGCAGGATCAAGGCGTAGTTTAATTAATATGTTCGTATACGAACAAACTAATTGAGGTGCTGAATGAGATTGATTGTGGGAATGACGGGCGCAACGGGTGCGCCATTAGGCGTGGCGTTGTTGCAGGCGCTGCGGGAAATGCCGGAGGTGGAAACGCATCTGGTGATGTCGAAGTGGGCAAAAACCACGATTGAGCTGGAAACGCCCTTCACTGCGCATGACGTTGCTGCCCTGGCGGATGTCGTCCATAGCCCGGCCGATCAGGCTGCCACCATCTCCTCCGGCTCGTTTCGCACCGACGGCATGATCGTCATCCCGTGCAGCATGAAAACGCTTGCGGGTATCCGCGCGGGCTACGCCGAAGGGCTGGTAGGGCGTGCGGCAGACGTGGTGCTGAAAGAGGGACGCAAGCTGGTGCTGGTTCCCCGTGAGACGCCGCTCAGCACCATCCATCTCGAGAACATGCTTGCCCTTTCCCGCATGGGCGTGGCGATGGTGCCGCCTATGCCTGCGTACTACAACCACCCGCAAACCGCCGATGACATTACCCAGCATATCGTGACCCGCGTTCTCGACCAGTTTGGTCTGGAGCATAAAAAAGCCCGGCGCTGGGAAGGTTTGCAGGCAGCGAAACATTTTTCACAGGAGAATAAAGATGGCATTTGATGATTTGAGAAGCTTCTTGCAGGCGCTCGATGAGCAAGGGCAGCTGCTGAAAATTGAGGAAGAGGTAAACGCTGAGCCGGATTTAGCGGCGGCCGCCAACGCTACCGGGCGCATTGGCGATGGCGCGCCTGCGCTGTGGTTCGATAATATTCGCGGTTTCACCGATGCCCGTGTGGTGATGAACACTATCGGCTCGTGGCAAAACCACGCTATTTCGATGGGGCTGCCGGCGAATACCCCGGTGAAAAAACAGATCGACGAGTTTATTCGTCGCTGGGACAAATTTCCCGTCGCGCCAGAGCGTCGTGCAAACCCGGCCTGGGCGCAGAACACGGTGGACGGGGAAGACATTAACCTGTTCGACATTCTGCCGCTGTTCCGCCTGAACGACGGTGACGGGGGCTTTTATCTCGATAAAGCATGCGTTGTCTCCCGCGATCCGCTCGACCCCGATCACTTCGGCAAGCAGAACGTCGGGATCTATCGTATGGAAGTGAAGGGCAAGCGTAAGCTCGGCCTGCAACCGGTGCCGATGCACGATATTGCGTTGCATCTGCATAAGGCAGAAGAGCGCGGCGAAGACCTGCCAATTGCCATTACGCTGGGTAACGATCCGATCATCACTCTGATGGGCGCCACGCCACTGAAATACGATCAATCCGAGTATGAGATGGCCGGTGCGCTACGTGAAAGCCCGTATCCGATTGCGACGGCTCCGCTGACCGGTTTCGATGTGCCGTGGGGGTCGGAAGTGATCCTGGAAGGGGTGATTGAAGGCCGGAAACGTGAAATTGAAGGGCCCTTCGGTGAGTTTACCGGTCACTACTCCGGCGGGCGCAACATGACGGTTGTGCGTATCGACAAAGTTTCTTACCGCACTAAACCGATTTTCGAATCTCTCTACCTGGGCATGCCGTGGACCGAAATTGATTATCTGATGGGGCCCGCCACCTGCGTACCGCTCTATCAGCAGCTGAAGGCTGAATTCCCGGAAGTGCAGGCGGTAAACGCCATGTACACCCACGGTCTGCTGGCGATTATCTCCACTAAAAAGCGTTACGGCGGTTTTGCCCGTGCGGTCGGGCTCCGCGCCATGACCACGCCACACGGTCTGGGTTACGTGAAGATGGTGATTATGGTGGATGAAGATGTCGATCCGTTTAACCTGCCGCAGGTGATGTGGGCGCTGTCATCGAAGGTCAATCCGGCAGGCGATCTGGTGCAGCTACCGAATATGTCTGTGCTCGAGCTTGACCCCGGCTCCAGCCCGGCGGGGATCACTGACAAGCTGATCATTGATGCCACCACCCCTGTTGCCCCGGACAACCGTGGTCACTACAGCCAGCCGGTACAGGATCTCCCTGAAACCAAAGCCTGGGCCGAAAAACTGACCGCGATGCTGGCGGCACGTCAATAAGGAGGAAAAAATGATTTGTCCACGTTGTGCCGATGAACATATTGAAGTGATGGCAACATCACCGGTGAAAGGTGTCTGGACGGTATACCAGTGTCAGCACTGTCTGTATACCTGGCGCGATACCGAACCGCTGCGCCGTACCAGCCGCGAGCATTACCCGGAAGCGTTCCGCATGACGCAGAAGGATATTGATGAGGCGCCGCAGGTGCCGACGATCCCGCCGCTGCTGTAAAAAAAGCCCGGTGGCGGCTGCGCTTACCGGGCGATAATATTGTGCGGTCCTTTGCCCGGTGGCGCTACGCTTACCGGGCCTACGGGTTTTGTAGGCCGGGTAAGGCGAAGCCGCCACCCGGCAAAAAAGACCGCAGAGAACTAAACCAGACTCTTCAACCGATAAATCCACTCCAGCGCCTGTCGCGGCGTCAGGGAATCCGGGTCGAGATTTTCCAGCGCTTCCACGGCCGGAGAGGTCTCTTCCGGGACCGCCAGCAGTGACATCTGCGTACCATCTATCTGCGTCGCCGCCGCATTCGGTGACAAACTTTCCAGCTCACGCAGTTTCTGACGCGCGCGCTTGATCACCTCTTTTGGCACGCCCGCCAGCGCCGCGACGGCCAGGCCATAACTCTTGCTTGCCGCGCCGTCCTGCACCGTGTGCATAAAGGCGATGGTGTCGCCGTGCTCAAGCGCATCAAGGTGGACGTTAGCCACGCCTTCCATTTTCTCTGGCAGCTGTGTCAGTTCGAAATAGTGCGTTGCGAACAGCGTCAGCGCCTTGATTTTATTTGCCAGACTTTCCGCGCACGCCCAGGCCAGGGACAGGCCGTCATAGGTGGAGGTACCGCGTCCTACTTCGTCCATCAACACCAGACTGTTCTCTGTCGCGTTATGCAGAATGTTGGCGGTTTCGGTCATCTCGACCATAAAGGTAGAGCGACCGCTCGCCAGATCGTCCGCCGCACCCACACGGGTGAAGATACGGTCGATAGGGCCAATCTCAACCTTCTGCGCCGGAACGTAGCTGCCGATGTAGGCGAGCAGCGCGATAAGGGCTGTCTGGCGCATATAGGTGCTTTTACCGCCCATGTTGGGGCCGGTAATGATCAGCATTCTTCGCTGCGGTGACAGGTTCAACGGGTTGGCAATAAACGGTTCGTTCAGCACCTGCTCAACCACCGGGTGGCGGCCTTCGGTAATGCGAATGCCGGGTTTGTCAGTAAAGGTCGGACAGGTGTAATTCAGCGTATCGGCGCGCTCGGCCAGGTTTACCAGGACATCCAGCTCGGCCAGCGCAGCGGCGCTCAGTTGCAGGTCAGCCAGGTGCGGCATCAGGATGTCGAACAGCTCGTCATACAGCTGTTTCTCCAGCGCCAGCGCTTTACCTTTCGACGTGAGCACTTTGTCTTCGTACTCTTTCAGCTCGGGAATAATGTAGCGCTCGGCATTTTTCAGCGTCTGGCGGCGAACGTAGTGAATAGGTGCCAGGTGGCTCTGCCCACGGCTGATCTGGATATAGTAACCGTGTACCGCGTTGTAGCCGACTTTCAGGGTGTCGAGCCCCAGACGTTCACGCTCGCGGATTTCCAGCTTATCCAGATAATCCGTCGCGCCATCGGCCAGCGCACGCCATTCGTCCAGCTCTTCGTTGTAACCCGGAGCAATAACCCCGCCATCCCGCACCAGAACAGGCGGCGCATCAATGATGGCGCGTTCCAGCAGTTCGCGAAGCTCGGTAAATTCGCCCATGGTTTCGCGCAGCTTCTGCACTGGCGCGCTGTCGATCTCTCCCAACTGAGCACGCAGTTCCGGCAACTGCTGGAACGCGTGACGCATACGGGCGAGATCGCGTGGACGCGCGGTGCGCAGTGCCAGGCGCGCCAGGATACGCTCAAGATCACCCACCTGACGCAGCACCGGCTGCAAGTCGGTGTAACGATCCTGCAATGCGGCAATGGTTTGCTGGCGACCGATCAGCGTGTCGGTATTGCGGATCGGCATATGCAGCCAGCGTTTGAGCATACGGCTGCCCATGGGGGTAACCGTGCTGTCGAGAACCGACGCCAGCGTATTTTCCATGCCGCCAGCGAGGTTCTGAGTGATCTCCAGGTTGCGGCGCGTGGCGGCATCCATGATGATGCTGTCCTGCTGACGCTCCATGGTAATGGAACGGATATGGGGCAGGGCGGTACGCTGCGTATCCTTAACGTACTGCAACAGGCAGCCTGCGGCACACAGCCCGCGCGGGGCGTTTTCTACGCCAAAGCCAATCAAATCTCGCGTGCCAAATTGCAGGTTCAGCTGCTGGCGCGCGGTATCAATTTCGAACTCCCACAGTGGACGACGACGCAGGCCGCGGCGACCTTCAATCAGCGCCGTCTCGGCGAAATCCTCTGCATAAAGCAGTTCTGCCGGATTGGTGCGCTGTAGTTCAGCCGCCATGGTTTCACGGTCAGCCGGTTCACTCAGGCGAAAACGACCGGAGCTGATATCCAGCGTGGCGTAGCCAAACCCTTTACCGTCCTGCCAGATCGCCGCCAGCAGGTTATCCTGGCGCTCCTGAAGCAGGGCCTCATCGCTGATGGTTCCCGGCGTCACGATGCGTACGACCTTGCGCTCAACGGGGCCTTTCGACGTGGCCGGGTCGCCAATTTGTTCGCAGATAGCGACAGACTCACCCTGGTTCACCAGCTTCGCCAGATAGTTTTCAACCGCGTGATGCGGGATACCTGCCATCGGGATGGGCTCGCCTGCCGACGCGCCACGTTTCGTCAGGGAAATGTCGAGCAGCTGAGACGCACGTTTCGCATCGTCATAAAAAAGCTCGTAAAAATCGCCCATACGGTAAAACAGCAAAATTTCCGGATGCTGTGCTTTCAGCTTCAGGTACTGCTGCATCATTGGCGTATGCGCGTCGAAATTGTCGATTGTGCTCATGGAGTTATGATATCCATTTCTTTGAAAATATTACGCTTTGAGCGGCTCAATGGCCGATTGTTCCTTCTATTGTCGCATGAAAAAAAGGTGCGGCGCAGAAAAAAGTCACGACTTTACGAGGCATCTTCCACCATTAATTCAATGATGATTTTCCCGTGCTCGACGCCCACCCGAACCTGCGAGTTGGTGGTAAATCCCGCTTGCTCAAGCCAGTCGCCTTTCAGGCTCAGCGCTGCGTGTACGCTGTAGCGTTTTGGAATTTTCGTTTTACGGTCTTCATGACGTTTTCTGAAGTAACCCACTTTCAAGTGACGATAGGGTTTGGCGATCGCGATCTCTTGCATAAGCTCTCCGGTGAATGCGGTCAAAGGTGGTTATTTATGCCTGTATAAAATACCAGTAAAACGCAGCGGGGGGCGGGGTAATTCTGGAAGGGCGCTTCAGAAAATGGAATGCAATGACTGAAAATGTGCGGATAAAAGGGTATTATAAATGCACTTTATTGTTGAGGACGACGTTATGTCCGGTAAACGTATTTCACGAGAAAAAAAGACGATCGCCAGAATGATCGCCCTGTACGAAAACAGGTGTCCGCACGCCATAAAAGAAGAGGGGCACTATTCAGCGCTCAAGGCTTATGCCGATAAGCGGCTGGATAAATGCGTGTTTGGTGAGGAAAAACCTGCCTGCAAACAGTGCCCTGTGCACTGTTATCAGCCCGCCCGACGGGAAGAGATGAAGCAGGTGATGCGCTGGGCAGGGCCACGTATGTTATGGCGCCATCCGATTCTGACCATCCGTCATCTGATCGACGATCGCCGTCCGGTTCCGGAATTACCCGAAAAGTATCGGCCCAAAAAATAACCGGCTCCGCGCCGCAGTGGGCGACAAATTACGCGCAGGGCGACGTCGCCGGAATGACGGGTTAATTCAGGCTCTCTTTATCGATTCCCAGACGCTTCATGCGCGAGAGCAGGGTGGTACGCTTCAGCCCCAGCCGTTGCGCCGCACCTTTCGGTCCGGCTACCACGCCGTTGGTCTCCTTCAGCACTCGCATAATGAGCTGATATTCATCTTCTCCCTCTTTCGCAAGCTCGGTTGCGGTCACGGTCGTTTCAGAAGGAGTAACCTCTGGCAGGGAGAGCTGGAGCACGTTCCCGCGGGTCAGCAGGACCGCGCGCTCAATGACGTTTTCCAGTTCGCGTACGTTACCCGGCCACTCCATGTTGCTCAAGGTGCGCAGCGTCTCGGCAGGAATGCTGTCGATATTGCGCCCCAGACGACGGGCAATTTTGAAGGTAAAGGCTTTCGCCAGCAGCGGAATATCTTCCGGACGCTCGCGTAGTGGCGGCAGGTGAATCGGGAATACGTTCAGGCGGGTAATAGAGATCGCTACGGAACTCACGGTCGGCGACCATTTTTTTCAGATCGCGGTTAGTCGCGGCGATTAGACGCACGTCCGTCTGAATGATTTTGTTGCTGCCGAGACGTTCAAACTCCTGTTCCTGCAATACACGCAGCAACTTCGGCTGTAACTCCAGTGGCATATCGCCCACTTCGTCGAGGAACAGGGAGCTTTTATCCGCCCAGTTCAAAACGACCGATACGCTGGGCGCTGGCACCGGTAAAAGCCCCACGCTCATGACCAAACAGATCGCTTTCCAGCAATCCGGCAGGCATCGCCGCGCAGTTCATTTTGACCATGCGGCGATTATTACGCCCACTGAGATTATGGATCGCACGGGCAATCAGCTCTTTACCCGTGCCAGTTTCACCGAGGATCAGCACGGTACTGTCACTTTGCGCCACCATTTCAACTTGTTTAAGCACGCTGTACATGGTTTCGCTGCGGCCAATAATCTCGCCAAATTCACTATCAACATTGTTGAGCTGCTCGGTCAGGGCGAGGTTTTCATCAACCAGCCGTTCTTTCAGACGATGGATTTTCCTGATAGGCGAGGGCGTTATCGACAGCGATTGCCACACGTTCGGCAATCTGGCGCAGTAAATTCAGATTGGTAGTGGTAAACACTTTCTCTTCGCATTGCGCCAGTTTCAGCACGCCCAGCATGGTGTCGCCAGACATCAGCGGTAACAGGCACAAGGTTTGAATCTGGTTGCCCCAGGTGTCGAACAACATGCGTTCATAGGGGGCTAATATCGTCCCGCTCGTGGAGATTGATCAGCAGCAATCTCTTTACTTTGAACACGCGTTCGGTGAGGGTTCCGGCTTCATCGACTTCGCTCTGTTCGTGGGCGGGATGCTGTTTATCAAGATAGTGAGTGGAGTAGATGTTCAGCTTGCCTTTCCGGTTGCCGCGTAGCGCAATGCTGATGGCATCGATTTTAAAATAGTGATGGATCTCTTTTGACACTTCGCTGACCAACTCATCCATGTCCAGGCGGGAGAGCACGGCGTTGGTGATGGCAACCAGAATGCGGAAGTTATCGCGCTCGCGGCTCAGCAGGTCGTAATCCACGTTATTGGTGACGCGGCTTTGGATCTGCTCCGCGACAACGGCCACAATCTGGGTAAAGGTGTGCAGGCGTTCGTACTCCGCCTCGCTCCAGGGCTGGTCGGTATCGCGGATAAACTCGCAGCCGCCAAAAATTTGCCCTTCCACCGCCAGCGGCAGCATGCTGTAGTGGCCGAACGGGTGGTAAAGATTGCTCTCTGCCAGCTTCGGCCAGGCCTGGCGAAACTGGTCAAAATTGCAGTGCAGCGCTTCCGGGCGGGAGAGGATACGCCGCACCGGGCCGTGGGCCAGAAACGTTTCATCTTCATATTCGAAGATTTTGCCGTTATCACGCGTTGAGAAATAGCTCGCGCGGTGGGTTGCGCTATGCCAGAGCACAATGGCGGCGCTGTCCGCCAGCGCTGATTGCCTGACCAGCCGCGTCAGGGCATCGCTCAGCGCGCCGAGATCGGGCTGTTGTAAAAGTGTGCGCGTGATGTCAAACAGGCCCTGCTGTCCAAGATCGCTCATCGGTGTATACGGCATTGTTGCTTTCCAATAGAAACTGGCAAAAAGAGAAATTCAGCGCTGACCGCTTTTGGCGCGGTCTAGCAAATTCGGGGTAACGGTTCAGCGTGCGGCAGATCCAGCGTGCGCTTCACGCCGTAAAGCCCGGTCAGGCGCACCCCTTTGCGCTCAACCACGTCGCCGATGATGGCCGCGTCTTTCCCTAAAGGATGCGCGCGCAGCTGTGCAAGTACGGCTTCCGCCGCCGCGCGTTCCACGCCGATCACCAGCTTGCCCTCATTGGCAAAGTTAAGCGGGTCTAGCCCTAA
Organism: Enterobacter hormaechei; assembly: GCA_042434945.1. Classification (GTDB taxonomy): domain Bacteria; phylum Pseudomonadota; class Gammaproteobacteria; order Enterobacterales; family Enterobacteriaceae; genus Escherichia; species Escherichia hormaechei_A. The sequence continues at coordinate 3,215,409 of CP170191.1, read as the reverse complement.
TAGCTCGCACAGCCCGCGCACGGCGGGCTTAACGGGCAGGCCGCGCTCGGTCAGCTCAATCCCGCAGCCGCAGCTTGCCGCGAACTCGTGCACCACGGCATTCACGCCGCCCCGCGTGGCATCACGCAGCGCTTTCACGCCGGGAATGTCACGCAGCGTCTGAATAAGCGGCGTCAGCACCGCGCAGTCGCTGACCAGTTCGCCATCCAGCCCCAGCTGCTCACGCAGGTTAAGGATAGTCGCCCCGTGGTCGCCGAGTGTACCGCTCACCAGCAATACATCGCCTGCGGTTAGCGTCTGTGCGCCCCAGTGAATATTCGCCGGAATTGCGCCCATGCCAGCGGTGTTGATAAACAGTTTATCTACCGCGCCGCGCTGCACCACTTTAGTATCGCCAGTAACGATGGCAATGCCTGCCGTGCGGGCGGTTTCTGCCATGCTGGTCACTACGGCTTTCAGTGTCTCCATCGGCAATCCTTCTTCGAGGATAAAGCCACAGGAGAGATAGCGCGGAATAGCGCCACTGACCGCAACGTCATTCGCGGTGCCGCAAATCGCCAGCTTGCCGATATTACCGCCAGGAAAGAACAGCGGGTCAATGACGTAACTGTCGGTGGAGAACGCCAGACGATCGCCTTCTGCTACCAGCTGCGCCAGATCAAGACGTGCCTGGTCTTCCTGCTCTGCCAGCCACGGGTTGGCAAAGGCTTCCATAAACAGGCTGTTGATTAATTGCTGCATCGCCTGGCCGCCGCTGCCGTGGGCGAGTTGGATATTATTCACGCTTCATTCTCCTGCTGACGATACTGATACCACGCGGCGCACGCTCCTTCGGAGGAGACCATCAGTGCACCAAATGCGGTTTGAGGATTACAGGTGTTACCAAACAGCGGGCATTGATGCGGCTTACATTTGCCCGTTAATACTTCACCACAACGTGCGCGCGGGTCATCGCAGACCTGCTGCGGTGCCGGGCGGAAATGTGCTTCGGCATCGAATCGTTGATAATCCGGCGTCAGGTGCACGCCAGAAGATTCAATCACGCCTAAGCCGCGCCATTCGCTGTCGCCGTTGACACAGAACACATCAGCAATTGCCTGTTGCGCCAGCAGGTTACCGGCATCCGGTACCACCCGACGATACTGATTCTCTACCTTGCTGTGGGCCGCTATTTTCTGCTCCACCAGCATCACCACGCCTTGCAGTAGATCAAGGGGTTCGAAACCAGCGACCACCAGCGGACGATGAAAATCGCTGGCGATAAAATTATAGGCATCAGTGCCGATAACCATACTAACGTGGCCCGGCGCGAGGAACGCGTCGATACCGTTATCCGGCTGTTCCAGCAAACTGCGCAGCGTCGGGATAAGCGTAATATGCTGGCAGAAGAAGTAAAAATTCTGCACATCGCGGGCTTTCGCCTGTTGCAGAGTGATGGCGGTGGTCGGCATGGTGGTTTCAAAACCTAAGCCGAAGAACACCACTTTGCGGGTTGGATTCTCCTGCGCCAGTTTCAACGCATCCATTGGCGAGTAAACGATGCGAACATCGGCACCGCGTGCTTTTGCCTGCAACAGCGATCCCTGTTTCCCCGGCACGCGCATGGCGTCGCCAAAGGTACAGAAGATGACTTCCGGATGGCTGGCAATCTCCACGCAGGTGTCGATTCTACCCATCGGCAGTACGCACACCGGGCAACCCGGACCGTGGATAAACTCAACGTTTTCAGGCAGTAACTGGTCGAGGCCGAATTTAAAAATGGCGTGGGTATGACCACCGCACACTTCCATAATCCGCAGAGGGCGTTCGGCTGTGTAAGAGAGATGTGAAGCACGTTCGCGCAGATGCTCAATTAACTGCATCACCTGTTCCGGCGCGCGATATTCATCAACAAAACGCATTATTTTTCCTCGCCATACAACAGCGCGCCGACATCCGGCTCAACGTCAAACATGTTTTGTAAGGCGTCGAGAGTGTCGCGTGCTTCGGCTTCATTAATTACGCTTATGGCAAAGCCAACGTGTACCAGTACCCACTGGCCCACGCGCGGCTGACCGTTTTCATCGCAGCTGCCGACTAACGTTAAATCGACATCGCGCTGAATGCCGCAGACGTCGACTTTCGCCTGGTTGCCGTCAATGGTGCGGATCTGGCCGGGAACGCCTATGCACATCGCTGTGTCTCCAGCCAGTTCAGCCACTGGTCCATCCCTTCGCCGCTGGTGGCGGAAATAAGGATGATTTCAATTTCTGGATTGACTTCGCGGGCGCAGGCGATGCACTTCTCAACGTCAAAGTTGAGATACGGCAGCAGGTCAACTTTGTTGAGCAGCATCAGCGAGGCGGCGGCAAACATATGCGGATATTTCAGCGGTTTGTCTTCACCTTCGGTAACGGAAAGCACCGCCACTTTGTGTTTTTCACCGAGATCGAAGCTGGCCGGGCATACGAGGTTGCCAACGTTTTCGATAAACAGAATACCGTTATCGTCCAGTGGCAGGCGCGGTGCGGCGTCGGCAATCATCTGTGCGTCAAGATGGCAGCCTTTACCGGTATTCACCTGAATCGCTGGTGTGCCGGTAGCGCGAATGCGTGCGGCATCGTTCACGGTTTGCTGGTCGCCTTCAATAACTGCGCACGGAACGCTGTCTTTCAGGCGCATTAGGGTTTCCGTCAGCAGGGTGGTTTTACCGGAACCAGGGCTGGAAACCAGGTTGAGCACCAGTTGCTTGCGGGCAGCAAAGCGCGCGCGGTTGCGTTCAGCCAGACGGTTATTTTTGTCCAGCACGTCAATTTCGACTTCCAGCATCCGACGCTGGCTCATGCCCGGTGCGTGAGTGCCCGCTTCGCCATGACCGTAATGCAGGTCGCCTTCTTCAGTCTGGCTGGGGGTAAATTCAGGCGCTTTAATGCCGGTGATTTTCATCTTCGGGCGTGCCGCCGGGGCAAATGGCGCGCTACGAAACGCGGAATGAGGGTTATGTTCATCACCCTCGATATACAGGTTGCCTTCACCGCAACCGCATGTTGTACACATCGCTCACTCCTGGTCTATTTCTATCCGCCGAATCTGTAAACCGTCGTCTGCCACAATCTGCAGCATGTCACCATGACACTGTGGACAGCGGCGGACGCGCTGGGTCAGTAGCGTCACATACTGTTGGCATGTTTCACACCAGCATTCGGCCTCTTGTTCTTCGAGGTGCAGTTTACAACCTTCCGCCACGCTGCCGCGGCAAACCAGATCAAAACAAAAGGCAAGAGAGCTGGTTTCGACACAAGAAAATGCGCCAATTTTGAGCCAGACCCCAGTTACGCGTTTTGCGCCGTGTTTTGCGGCCTGCTGTTCGATCAATTCCAGTGCCCGTTGGCAGAGGGTTATTTCGTGCATATCGCCTCCCATTAACTATTGCCAGCTACAAGCAATAATTGTGCCAGTGTTGATTATCCCTGCGGTGAATAATGTCGATGATGTCGAAATGACACGTCGACACGGCGACGAAATTCATCTTTAGCTTAAAAATCTCTTTAATAACAATAAATTAAAAGTTGGCACAAAAAATGCTTAAAGCTGGCATCTCTGTTAAACGGGTAACCTGACAATGACTATTTGGGAAATAAGCGAGAAAGCCGATTACATCGCACAGCGGCATCGTCGCCTACAGGACCAGTGGCACATCTACTGCAATTCGCTGGTTCAGGGGATCACGTTATCGAAAGCGCGCCTGCATCACGCCATGAGCTGCGCGCCGGACAAAGAACTCTGTTTCGTCCTTTTTGAACATTTTCGCATTTACGTCACCCTGGCGGATGGCTTTAACAGCCACACCATCGAGTATTACGTCGAAACAAAAGATGGCGAAGACAAACAGCGGATTGCGCAGGCGCAACTGAGCATTGACGGCATGATTGATGGCAAGGTCAACATCCGCGATCGCGAACAGGTTCTGGAACACTATCTCGAAAAAATCGCTGGCGTTTACGACAGCTTATACACCGCTATTGAAAACAATGTGCCGGTGAATTTAAGCCAACTGGTAAAGGGACAAAGCCCGGCAGCATGAGCTGAGGCTTTGCCCGTTTTGCAGGCGTTACGCCTGTTTGGGGATGGGCGTGTCGATGAGTGTCGAAAATGACATTTCATCGGCATGTTTTCGTCAAAAATGACAATCACCTGAGGAATGCCTGGTGAATCGTTTTGTAATTGCTGACTCCACGCTCTGTATCGGCTGCCACACTTGTGAGGCCGCCTGTTCAGAGACGCATCGCCAGCACGGCCTGCAATCAATGCCGCGCCTGAGAGTGATGCTGAATGAAAAAGAATCTGCGCCGCAGCTCTGTCACCACTGTGAAGATGCACCCTGCGCGGTGGTCTGCCCGGTTAACGCCATCACCCGCGTTGATGGGGCCGTGCAGTTGAATGAAAGCCTGTGCGTAAGCTGCAAGCTGTGCGGCATCGCCTGCCCGTTTGGCGCAATTGAATTTTCCGGCAGCCGTCCGCTGGATATTCCGGCAAACGCCAATACCCCGAAAGCGCCACCGGCACCGCCTGCTCCGGCGCGTGTCAGCACATTGCTTGACTGGGTGCCAGGTATTCGCGCGATCGCCGTCAAATGTGACCTTTGTAGCTTTGATGAACAAGGTCCGGCCTGCGTGCGGATGTGCCCGACTAAAGCCCTGCATCTGGTGGATAACACTGATATCGCCCGCGTCAGCAAACGTAAGCGTGAGCTGACTTTTAACACGGACTTTGGCGATCTCACCTTGTTTCAGCAGGCTCAAAGTGGAGAGGCTAAATGAGCGCAATTTCCCTGATCAATAGCGGCGTGGCGTGGTTTGTCGCCGCCGCTGTTCTGGCATTTCTCTTTTCTTTTCAAAAAGCGTTAAGTGGCTGGATAGCTGGAATTGGCGGCGCGGTTGGTAGTCTGTATACGGCAGCCGCGGGCTTCACTGTACTGACTGGCGCGGTTGGCGTGAGCGGTGCGCTGTCGCTGGTAAGCTACGATGTGCAAATTTCTCCGCTTAACGCGATTTGGCTGATTACGCTCGGTCTGTGCGGTCTGTTTGTCAGCCTCTACAACATTGACTGGCATCGCCACGCGCAGGTGAAGTGCAACGGCTTGCAGATCAATATGTTGATGGCTGCCGCCGTCTGCGCCGTCATTGCCAGCAACCTCGGCATGTTCGTGGTAATGGCCGAAATCATGGCCCTGTGCGCGGTGTTCCTCACCAGCAACAGCAAAGAGGGCAAACTGTGGTTTGCGCTGGGGCGTCTTGGCACTCTGCTGCTGGCGATTGCTTGCTGGCTGCTGTGGCAGCGTTATGGCACGCTGGATCTGCGCCTGCTGGATATGCGTATGCAACAGCTGCCGCTCGGTTCCGATATCTGGCTGCTCGGTGTGATTGGCTTTGGCCTGCTGGCCGGGATTATTCCGCTGCACGGCTGGGTGCCGCAGGCACATGCTAACGCCTCTGCGCCAGCTGCCGCGTTGTTTTCTACGGTAGTCATGAAAATTGGCCTGCTGGGCATTTTAACCCTGTCACTGCTGGGCGGTAATGCACCGCTGTGGTGGGGGATCGCGCTGCTGGTGCTCGGCATGATCACCGCGTTCGTCGGTGGTCTGTATGCGTTGATGGAACACAACATCCAGCGCCTGCTGGCTTACCACACCCTGGAAAATATCGGCATTATCCTGCTGGGGCTGGGCGCTGGCGTAACGGGTATCGCGCTCGAACAACCGGCACTGATTGCTCTTGGCCTGGTCGGTGGTCTGTACCATCTGCTTAACCATAGCCTGTTCAAAAGCGTACTGTTCCTCGGAGCGGGGAGCATCTGGTTCCGTACCGGTCATCGCGATATCGAAAAACTCGGTGGTATTGGCAAGAAAATGCCGGTTATCTCCATCGCCATGTTAGTCGGGCTGATGGCAATGGCTGCGCTGCCGCCGCTGAATGGTTTTGCCGGGGAATGGGTTATCTATCAATCCTTCTTCAAACTGAGCAATAGTGGCGCGTTTGTTGCCCGTCTGCTGGGGCCGCTGCTCGCCGTGGGTCTGGCAATTACCGGTGCGCTGGCGGTGATGTGTATGGCGAAAGTCTATGGCGTCACGTTCCTCGGCGCGCCGCGTACCAAAGAAGCCGAAAACGCCACCTGTGCACCGCTCCTGATGAGCGTAAGCGTAGTGGCACTGGCGATTTGCTGCGTAATTGGCGGTGTTGCTGCGCCGTGGCTGCTGCCGATGCTGTCTGCTGCTGTACCTCTGCCGCTGGAGCCTGCTAACACCACCGTTTCTCAACCGATGATCACGTTGCTGCTGATTGCCTGCCCGCTGCTGCCATTCATCATTATGGCGATTTGCAAAGGCGATCGTTTGCCATCGCGTTCCCGCGGCGCGGCCTGGGTGTGCGGCTACGACCACGAAAAATCAATGGTGATTACCGCTCACGGTTTTGCCATGCCGGTGAAACAGGCGTTTGCGCCAGTGCTGAAACTGCGCAAATGGCTGAATCCGGTGTCGCTGGTGCCGGGCTGGCAGTGCGAAGGTAGTGCGTTGCTGTTCCGCCGGATGGCGCTGGTTGAACTGGCGGTACTGGTGGTGATTATTGTTTCACGAGGAGCCTGAGAATGAGTGTTTTATATCCGTTAATTCAGGCGCTGGTGTTATTTGCCGTTGCGCCGCTGCTCTCCGGTATTACCCGCGTGGCGCGCGCCCGTCTGCATAACCGTCGTGGGCCGGGTGTGTTGCAGGAGTATCGTGACATTTTCAAACTGCTGGGCCGCCAGAGCGTTGGCCCGGATGCCTCCGGCTGGGTGTTCCGCCTGACGCCGTATGTGATGGTGGGCGTCATGCTGACTATCGCTACTGCGCTGCCGGTGGTGACCGTCGGTTCTCCGCTGCCGCAACTGGGTGATTTGATCACCTTACTGTATCTCTTTGCCATCGCGCGTTTCTTCTTTGCCATTTCTGGTCTGGATACCGGTAGCCCGTTTACCGCTATCGGCGCGAGCCGTGAAGCGATGCTTGGCGTGCTGGTCGAACCGATGCTGCTGCTTGGTCTGTGGGTTGCCGCACAGGTTGCCGGTTCCACCAACATCAGCAACATCACCGACACCGTTTATCACTGGCCGCTGAGCCAGAGCATCCCGCTGGTACTGGCGCTTTGTGCCTGTGCGTTCGCCACCTTTATCGAAATGGGCAAACTGCCGTTCGACCTGGCGGAAGCCGAGCAGGAGCTGCAGGAAGGCCCGCTCTCTGAATACAGCGGCAGCGGCTTTGGCGTCATGAAATGGGGTATCAGCCTGAAACAGCTGGTGGTGTTGCAGATGTTCGTCGGGGTGTTTATTCCGTGGGGACAAATGGAAACCTTCACCGCCGGTGGACTGCTGCTGGCGCTGGTGATTGCCATCGTAAAACTGGTGGTCGGCGTCCTGGTTATCGCGCTGTTCGAAAACAGCATGGCCCGTCTGCGTCTTGATATTACTCCGCGCATTACCTGGGCTGGGTTTGGCTTTGCATTTTTAGCGTTCGTCTCCTTGCTGGCGGCGTGATTAAAGAGAGTTTGAGCATGTCTGAAGAAAAATTAGGTCAACATTATCTCGCCGCGCTGAATGAGGCATTTCCGGGCGTCGTGCTGGACCACGCCTGGCAGACCAAAGATCAGCTGACTGTCACCGTAAAGGTGAACTACCTGCCGGAAGTGGTGGAGTTTCTTTACTACAAACAGGGTGGCTGGCTGTCGGTGCTGTTTGGTAACGACGAACGCAAACTGAATGGTCATTACGCCGTTTACTACGTGCTGTCGATGGAGAAGGGCACTAAGTGTTGGATTACGGTTCGCGTCGAAGTTGACGCCAACAAACCGGAATATCCGTCCGTGACGCCGCGCGTTCCGGCGGCGGTGTGGGGCGAGCGTGAAGTGCGCGATATGTACGGTTTGATTCCGGTTGGTCTGCCGGATGAACGTCGTCTGGTGCTGCCGGATGACTGGCCGGATGAACTTTATCCGCTGCGTAAAGACAGCATGGATTATCGTCAGCGTCCGGCACCGACCACCGATGCTGAAACCTACGAGTTCATCAACGAACTGGGCGACAAGAAAAACAACGTCGTGCCGATTGGTCCGCTGCACGTCACTTCTGATGAACCGGGCCACTTCCGTCTGTTCGTCGATGGCGAAAACATTATCGACGCCGATTACCGTCTGTTCTACGTCCATCGCGGCATGGAAAAACTGGCGGAAACCCGTATGGGTTATAACGAAGTGACCTTCCTCTCTGACCGTGTGTGCGGGATCTGCGGCTTTGCCCACAGCACCGCCTACACCACGTCGGTGGAAAACGCGATGGGTATTCAGGTGCCAGAACGTGCGCAGATGATCCGCGCCATTCTGCTGGAGGTAGAACGCTTGCACTCGCATCTGCTCAACCTTGGCCTGGCCTGTCACTTTACCGGCTTCGACTCCGGCTTTATGCAGTTCTTCCGCGTGCGTGAAACCTCCATGAAAATGGCAGAGATCCTTACCGGTGCGCGTAAAACCTACGGCCTGAACTTGATCGGCGGGATTCGTCGCGATCTGCTGAAAGACGACATGATCCAGACCCGCCAGCTGGCACAACAGATGCGTCGTGAAGTGCAGGAGCTGGTGGATGTGCTGCTGAGCACTCCGAACATGGAACAGCGCACTGTCGGCATTGGTCGTCTGGACCCGGAAATCGCTCGCGACTTCAGTAACGTCGGCCCGATGGTCCGTGCCAGCGGTCACGCCCGTGATACCCGCGCCGATCACCCGTTTGTCGGCTATGGCCTGCTGCCAATGGAAGTCCACAGCGAGCAGGACTGCGACGTTATTTCCCGTCTGAAAGTGCGTATCAACGAAGTCTATACCGCGCTGAACATGATCGACTACGGTCTGGATAACCTGCCGGGTGGCCCACTGATGGTGGAAGGCTTTACCTACATTCCGCACCGCTTTGCGCTGGGCTTTGCCGAAGCGCCGCGCGGCGATGATATCCACTGGAGCATGACCGGCGACAACCAGAAGCTGTACCGCTGGCGCTGCCGTGCCGCGACCTACGCGAACTGGCCGACCCTGCGCTACATGCTGCGCGGCAACACCGTTTCCGATGCGCCGCTGATTATCGGTAGCCTCGACCCTTGCTACTCCTGTACCGACCGCATGACCGTGGTCGATGTGCGTAAGAAGAAGAGCAAAGTGGTGCCGTACAAAGAACTCGAGCGTTACAGCATTGAGCGTAAAAACTCGCCGCTGAAATAAGGAATCGCCATGTTTACCTTTATCAAAAAAGTCATCAAAACCGGCACGGCGACCTCGTCTTATCCGCTGGAGCCGATTGCGGTTGATAAAAACTTCCGTGGTAAGCCAGAGCAGAACCCGCAGCAGTGCATCGGCTGCGCGGCCTGCGTCAATGCCTGCCCGTCAAACGCCTTAACGGTTGAAACTGACCTCGCCACAGGAGAGCTTGCCTGGGAGTTTAATCTTGGGCGCTGCATCTTCTGTGGACGCTGCGAAGAAGTCTGCCCGACGGCGGCGATCAAACTGTCGCAAGAGTACGAACTGGCGGTGTGGAAGAAAGAAGACTTCCTGCAACAGTCCCGCTTCGCGCTGTGCAACTGCCGCGTCTGCAATCGTCCTTTCGCCGTCCAGAAAGAGATCGACTACGCCATTGCGTTGCTTAAGCACAACGGCGACAGCCGCGCGGAAAACCACCGCGAAAGCTTTGAGACTTGCCCGGAATGTAAGCGCCAGAAATGCCTGGTGCCGTCCGACCGTATTGAACTGACTCGCCATATGAAAGAGGCCATCTGATGAGCAATTTATTAGGCTCCCGTGACGCCAACGGCATTCCGGTCCCCATGACGGTGGATGAATCCATCGCCAGCATGAAGGCGTCGTTACTGAAAAAAATCAAACGTTCTGCCTATGTTTACCGCGTGGACTGCGGCGGCTGCAACGGTTGCGAAATCGAAATTTTCGCCACTTTATCGCCGCTGTTTGATGCAGAACGCTTCGGCATTAAAGTCGTTCCTTCACCGCGTCATGCGGATATTTTACTGTTTACCGGCGCGGTCACCCGTGCAATGCGATCCCCTGCGCTGCGTGCGTGGCAGTCCGCGCCGGACCCGAAAATTTGTATCTCCTACGGTGCCTGCGGTAACAGCGGCGGGATCTTCCACGATCTCTACTGCGTGTGGGGCGGTACGGATAAAATTGTCCCTGTGGATGTTTATATCCCTGGCTGCCCGCCAACGCCTGCCGCCACGCTGTACGGCTTTGCAATGGCGCTCGGCCTGCTGGAGCAGAAAATTCACGCCCGTGGGCCGGGTGAACTGGATGAACAACCGGCGGAGATCCTGCATGGCGATATGGTGCAGCCGCTGCGCGTGAAAGTGGATCGCGAAGCACGTCGCCTGGCGGGTTATCGTTACGGTCGTCAGATTGCCGATGATTACCTTACACAGTTAGGGCAGGGCGAAGAACAGGTTGCACGCTGGCTGGAAGCGGAAAACGATCCGCGTCTGAACGAGATTGTCAGCCATCTGAATCATGTTGTTGAAGAGGCGCGTATCCGATGAGTGAAAAGGTGGTGTTCAGTCAACTGAGCCGTAAATTTATTGATGAGAACGATGCCACGCCCGCCGAGGCGCAGCAGGTGGTCTATTACAGCCTGGCGATTGGTCACCACCTTGGGGTTATCGATTGCCTGGAAGCGGCGCTCACCTGCCCGTGGGATGAATATCTGGCATGGATTGCCACTCTGGAGGCAGGCAGTGAAGCCCGCCGCAAAATGGAAGGCGTGCCGAAATATGGTGAGATCGTCATCGACATTAACCATGTGCCGATGCTGGCCAACGCATTCGATAAAGCCCGGGCAGCGCAAACTTCGCAGCAGCAGGAATGGAGTACAATGCTGTTAAGTATGCTGCATGATATTCATCAGGAAAACGCCATCTATTTGATGGTGAGGAGACTGCGTGACTGACGTTTTACTCTGTGTTGGCAATAGCATGATGGGCGATGATGGCGCAGGTCCGCTGCTGGCGGAAAAGTGCGCCGCCGCGCCGAAAGGTAACTGGGTGGTGATTGACGGCGGTAGCGCACCGGAAAACGACATCGTCGCTATCCGTGAACTGCGCCCGACACGACTGCTGATTGTCGACGCCACGGATATGGGGCTAAACCCCGGCGAGATCCGCATCATCGACCCGGATGATATCGCCGAGATGTTTATGATGACTACCCATAACATGCCGTTGAATTACCTTATCGACCAGTTGAAAGAAGATATTGGCGAAGTGATTTTCCTCGGCATTCAGCCGGATATCGTCGGCTTTTACTACCCGATGACCCAGCCGATTAAAGATGCGGTAGAAACCGTTTATCAACGACTGGAAGGCTGGGAAGGAAATGGCGGCTTCGCGCAGTTAGCGGTGGAAGAAGAGTAGTTTTTCATTAAGGAATCAGGACAGGGATGTTCTTGATGGGGTGAACCAGCTCTGATGCCAAATGCTAAATTGCCCGATGCGCTGCGCTTATCGGGCCTTCATGGTTCGTGCGACATGTAGGCCGGATAAGGCGTTCACGCCGCATCCGGCACTGTTACCTACTCTAAATCTTCCCCATTACTGGCAATCACTTTTTTATACCACCAGAATGATTTCTTACGCGTGCGCGTCAGCGTACCGTTGCCTGCGTCGTCACGGTCAACAAAGACAAAGCCGTAGCGTTTGCTCATTTCACCCGTAGAGGCGGAAACTAAATCAATACAGCCCCATGTGGTGTAGCCCATCAGCGGAATGCCGTCTGCAATCGCTTCGCCCATTGCGCGGATATGTTCGCGTAAGTAGCTGATGCGATAGTCGTCGTTAATCTCGCCATTGGCAGCAAATTCATCTTTTGCGCCCAGGCCGTTTTCCACCAGAAACAGCGGCTTCTGATAACGATCGTACATCATATTCATGGTGATACGCAGACCGAGTGGATCAATTCCCCAGCCCCAGTCGCTCACCTGTAGATACGGATTACGCAGCGATTTCACCACGTTCGCCGCACTGCTGTTGTTGGCGTTCATCTCCGCCGAGGCGCAGCGCGAGGCGTAATAGCTGAAAGAGACAAAATCGACGGTGTTTTTCAGGATTTCATCATCGCCCGGTGCTTTGTTGATGGTTACCCCTTTTTCGCGGAATACGCGGGCAGAGTAAGCCGGATACGTGCCCCGCGCCTGCACATCGATAAAAAACAGGTTTTCCCGGTCTTTCTCCAGCGCCGCCCAGACATCTTCCGGCTTGCAACTGTAAGGGTAGAAGTTACCGCCCGCCAGCATACAGCCCACCTGATTTTGCGGGTTAACCTCATGGGCGATTTTGGTGGCTAGCGCACTGGCAACCAGCTGGTGATGCGCGGCCTGATATTTCACCTGATCCTGATTTTCACCTTCTTCAAACACCAGACCCGCGCCGGAGAACGGGCTATGCAACATAATGTTGATTTCATTGAAGGTTAGCCAGTATTTCACCAGACCATCAAATGCTTCAAAGCAGGTTCTGGCGTAGCGGCTGAAAAACTCCACCAGCTTGCGGTTACGCCAGGAGCCATATTCGGTGACCAGATGCATCGGCACATCGAAGTGGCACAACGTGACCAGCGGTTCGATACCGTACTTTTTACACTCTTCAAAGACAGAACGATAAAAAGCAATGCCCTGCTGATTGGGCGTGATTTCATCGCCCTGCGGAAAGAGACGGCTCCAGGCAATTGAGGTACGGAAAACCTTGAATCCCATCTCTGCCATCAGGGCGATATCTTCTTTATAACGATGATAAAAATCCGTCGCCTCATGGCTGGGATAAAACTCGTCATCTCGCAACTGAAAACGTTTTTCCAGCCCCAGTTTCACCGCCATTCGATGCTCGCCGTGTGGGATCATATCGACAGTGGTCAGACCTTTGTCACCTTCACGGAACGCACCTTCAGACTGGTTGGCGGCAAGCGCGCCGCCCCATAAAAAACTTTCTGGAAATACTGACATTTTCATCCTCAATTAAGACTTACTTCTTTGGCGACGGTCGGTTGTACGCTCTGATACTTTCGCGCCTGGGCAGCCGCTTCCTCAACAGGAATATCCTCAAAGCCGAGCAACAGTGTGAGGATAAACGACAGCACCACCGCCAGCGCCATGACCGCGAACACCCAGACGATGCTCATTGGATTCGCCGGATCGAAGAACTGCACGCTGGTAAATAGCCCCGGCGCTGCCATTGAGTGGCTGGCAAGCCCCGCCATACCGGCAACCGCGCCGCAAATAAAACCGCTGATAAGACTGGCGATAAGCGGACGTTTCAGGCGGATCGCCACGCCATATAACGCCGGTTCGGAAATCCCCGCCATAATGGCTGATGCCGCCGCAGCCAGCGCCGTCTGACGCAGTTCCGGGTTTTTCGTTTTCCACGCCACTGCCAGTGATGAACCGCCCAGCGACAGGTTAGCGCCGATCTCTGACGGCATGACCATCCCTTCTTTGCCGGTTTCGGCAATGGTCTGAATGATGGTTGGCGTAAAGACGCGGTGCATCCCGGTCATTACCAGCAGAGGCCACAGCGCGCCCATAATGGCGACTGAAAGCCAGCCCAGATAACCATGAATGGTGTAAACCAGCGCCGAAATGGCGCTACCGATCCAGATACCAATCGGGCCAATCAGCAGGATTGCCAGCGGTGCGGCAATCAACACAATCAGCATTGGTTTGAGGAAGTTTTTGGTCACCGCCGGTGTAATGCTGTCCACCCAGCGTTCGATATATGACAGGCACCAGGTCATCACCAGCGCCGGGATCACCGTGTAGGTGTATTTCACCGCGGTGACCGGAATCAGGGCAAATTCGACATGTTCACCCTGGGCCGCTTTCGCCATCAGTTCAATAAAACTCGGATGTACCAGCACACCCGCGATGGCAATCGCCAGCGACATATTGGTTTTAAATTTGATGGCGGCAGATGCCGCGACCATCAGCGGCAGGAAGAAGAAAGCACCGTCACCAATCACATTCAGAATGGTTAAGGTCGGCGATCCTTTTGTCAGCACGCCGCTCATCTCGAGGATCATTGCCAGCAGTTTGACCATCGATCCGCCGATAATCGCCGGGATCAGCGGTGACATGGTGCCGATCAGCGCATCGAGGATCCCCGCACCAATGCGACGTAGCGTGAGTTTGGGTTTACCCACGGGCTGTGCGGGCTGCATATCTCCCGGCAGCAGGCTGACGACTTCCTGAAAGGCTTGTGAAACGGTATTGCCGATAATCACCTGACACTGGTTGTCACTACGTACCCACGCCGAGCACGCCGGGGATGGTTTTTTAACGTCGGGCTGTCGATAAGTGCATCATCTTTGATAACAAAGCGCAACCGCGTCATACAGTGCGTGACCGCCGAGATGTTATCAACGCCGCCCAGTGCCGCTATCACCGAGGCGTGCCAGCGCCGCATAATTTTTGGCCATCGGATTTTATCCTGTTATCGTTGTGAGAAGTGTAGGAAACCGGTTTCACACAATCATCATGAGTTTCTTTTAATGAAACAAGATCACTTTTTATGCATTTTTTCGTTTCGTGATGACGATCACTCGTGGCCGTAAAAAGCGTGATAACGCCGCTGCGACAATTTTTCTGCGGTGCAGTACACTGCGCCCATCAGGTTCAGACGGAATAATAATATGACCACGATGCTGGAAGTGGCGAAGCGGGCAGGCGTATCAAAAGCGACGGTCTCCCGGGTACTGTCGGGGAACGGTTACGTCAGCCAGGAGACGAAAGACCGGGTTTTTCAGGCCATCGAAGAGAGCGGGTATCGCCCCAATCTGCTGGCGCGAAACCTGGCGACCAAACGCACCCAGACTCTGGGGCTGGTGGTGACGAACACCCTGTACCATGGGGTCTACTTTAGCGAGCTGCTGTTTAACGCCGCGCGGATGACGGAAGAGAAGGGGCGTCAGCTGATCCTGGCGGACGGCAAGCACAGCGCCGAAGAGGAGCGCGAGGCGATCCAGTACCTGCTCGACATGCGCTGCGACGCGGTAATCATCTATCCGCGTTTTCTGAGCGTGGAAGCGCTGGACGAGATCATTGAGAAATGCGAGCAGCCGATCATGGTGCTCAACCGCCGTTTGCGGAAAAACAGCAGTCACAGCGTCTGGTCCGATCATAAAGCGTCGTGTCAGGACGCGGTATCGCAGCTGATTGAGAAAGGCCACCGGGAGATTGCGTTTATCACCGGTTCGCTGGATTCCCCCACCGGGGTGGAGCGTCTTTCCGGTTACAGGGACGCGCTGGCGCAGCACGGGATTGCAGTTCGCGACGCGCTGATCGCCGAAGGGAAGTGGAACCCGGCCAGCGGCGCGGCGGCGGTCTCTCAGTTGCTCACCCGCGGCGAAGCGTTTACCGCGCTGGTGGCGAGTAACGACGACATGGCGATTGGCGCCATCAGGCAGCTGCACGAGAGCGGCGTCGCCACGCCGGGCGCAGTGTCCGTCATCGGCTTTGACGACGTGGCAATCGCGCCCTATATCGTGCCGTCCCTCTCCAGCGTGCGTATTCCAGTAACGGAGATGATTCAGGAGACCATCAGCCGTATGATTTTCATGCTCGACGGCGGTGAGTTTAAGCCTCAGCAAACCTTTTCCGGCGAGCTTATCCTGCGCGACTCCGTCATTGACGGCCCGCATCGCTGACGTCGACATCTGTCATCGTCACTAATGACGATGACAGATCCTTCTCTTTTAAATTTCCATATAAAATCAATGAATTAAATATTGGCACGGTTTATGAATAGCTTCGCGCATAACAGTTATGCCGGAGAAGCAGATGAACCGTTTTATTATGGCCGATGCCAGCAAATGCATTGGTTGCCGTACCTGTGAAGTGGCGTGCGTGGTGTCCCATCAGGCAGAGCAGGATTGCGCCTCTCTCACCCCTGATACCTTCCTGCCGCGCATCCACGTCATTAAAGGCGTGAATATTTCTACCGCCGCTATCTGTCGCCAGTGCGAAGACGCGCCGTGCGCCAACGTCTGTCCGAACGGGGCGATTAAGCGCGAGAAAGGCTTCGTGCATGTGATGCAGGAGCGCTGCATCGGGTGCAAAACCTGTGTGGTGGCGTGTCCGTATGGCGCGATGGAGGTGGTGGTTCGCCCGGTGGTGCGCAACAGCGGTATCGGGCTGAGCGTACGCGCGGAGAAAGCCGAAGCCAATAAATGTGACCTCTGCTACCACCGCGATGCCGGTCCGGCGTGTATGGAAGCCTGTCCGACGCATGCGCTGGTCTGCGTCGATCGCGACAAGCTCGAACAGATGAGTGCCGAAAAACGCCGCCGCGCGGCGTTCGACACCACGTCATCGCTGCTGTTTTAAATTGCGATGCGCGTTAACGGCGTACAGCTTCGGGTGCGCGGCAAGGTGCAGGGGGTAGGATTTCGTCCCTTCGTCTGGCAGCTTGCGCACCAGCTGGGGCTGGCAGGCGACGTCTGCAACGACGGAGAGGGTGTCCTGGTGCGTCTCGCGGGCAGTGGGGGTGACTTTACCGCGAGACTGCGCCAGGACTGCCCACCGCTGGCGCGCATCGATCGCGTTGAAACGCAGCCGTTCAGCTGGACGACGCTGCCGGACGAGTTTGTCATCCGCCACAGCGAGAGCGGGGCGATGGACACGCAAATCGTCCCGGATGCCGCCACCTGTCCCGCATGCCTGGCGGAGATGCGCGATCCCCGCGAACGTCGCTACCGCTACCCGTTTATCAACTGCACCCACTGCGGGCCGCGGTTTACCATTATCCGCGCCATGCCCTATGACCGCCCGGCCACGTCAATGGCGCCATTCCCGCTCTGTGTGCCCTGTGAAACGGAGTACCGCAACCCGGCTGACCGGCGTTTTCACGCCCAGCCGGTGGCCTGCCCGGATTGCGGACCGCAGCTGGAGTGGCGAGCCGGGGAGGCTGCTGCCACCCGCGAATCGGCGTTAAGCGCGGCGGTGGCGATGCTGAAAGTCGGCGGGATTGTGGCGGTCAAAGGGCTGGGCGGTTTTCACCTGGTCTGCGACGCGCTTAACCCGCAGGCGGTTCGGAAATTACGGGCACGCAAGCAGCGCCCGACCAGGCCGCTGGCGGTGATGATCCCGCATGCGGACGATCTGCCGGAGGCCATCCAGACGCTGTTACGTTCACCCGCTGCGCCGATTGTGCTGACGCCAAAAGCCTGCCTTCCTGCGTTTCCTGAGGAGATTGCGCCGGGGCTGGATACGGTCGGGGTAATGTTGCCTGCGAACCCGCTCCAGCATTTGCTGTTACAGGAACTGCAATGCCCGCTGGTGATGACCTCCGGCAACCTGAGCGGTAAACCACCAGCTATCAGCAACGAACAGGCGCTGGCGGATTTGCAGGGCATTGCCGACGGATTTTTGATACATAACCGCGACATCGTGCAGCGGATGGATGATTCGGTGGTGCGCGAAAGCGGCGAAATGCTGCGCCGTTCGCGGGGGTATGTGCCGGATGCGCTGGCTTTGCCTCCGGGCTTTAAAAATGTTCCGCCTGTGCTGTGTCTCGGCGCGGATCTGAAAAATACCTTCTGCCTGGTGCGCGGTGAACAAGCGGTGTTGAGTCAGCATCTTGGCGATTTAAGTGACGATGGCATCCAGATGCAGTGGCGCGAAGCGTTACGCCTGATGCAAAACATCTACGATTTCACCCCGCAATACGTTGTGCATGACGCACATCCGGGCTATGTCTCCAGCCAGTGGGCGCGCGAAATGAATCTGCCGACGCAAACGGTGCTGCATCATCATGCCCACGCAGCGGCGTGTCTGGCAGAGCATCAGTGGCCGCTGGATGGCGGTGATGTCATTGCTTTGACGCTCGACGGTATCGGTATGGGGGAGAATGGCGCTTTGTGGGGCGGCGAGTGCCTGCGGGTGAACTATCGCGAATGTGAGCACCTGGGCGGCTTGCCTGCAGTGGCGCTTGCTGGTGGCGATTTGGCGGCGAAGCAGCCGTGGCGCAATTTGCTCGCCCACTGTCTGGCGTTCGTACCTGACTGGCAGCAGTACCCGGAAACTGAGGTGGTACAGCGTCAAAACTGGCCGCTGCTGGCAACGGCTGTGTCGCGCGGTATCAATGCGCCGCGGGCCTCCTCCTGTGGTCGTCTGTTCGACGCCGTGGCCTGTGCGTTGGGTATTGAAACGCAACGCTATGAGGGCGAAGCCGCGTGCCGGCTGGAGGCGCTGGCCGAACGCTGCGCAGGGGTTGATCATCCGGTGACGCTCCAGACGGATAACCTTGCGCTGTTCTGGCAACAGTGGCTTACCTGGCGGGCGGAACCCGGCGAGCGTGCCTGGGCTTTTCACGATGCGCTGGCAAAAGGGCTGAGCGAACTGGCGGCAACGCATGCCCGCCGACGGTCGCTCACGACGGTGTGCTTCAGCGGAGGCGTCCTTCACAACCGCCTGCTGCGCGCGCGCCTTCGTCATTACCTTTCTGATTTCACGCTTCTTTTTCCTTCGCGCCTGCCCGCAGGCGACGGAGCGATCTCCTTCGGGCAGGCGGTGGTTGCTGCCGCCCGATCATGTTCACAAGGGATTTAAAATGTTACGACTTTTACGCAATGAACCTCGTGCAGCGTGCCTGCTGCTGGCTCTCGGGATGGCTAACCTGCTGGCCTGGGGGCTGGCGTGGCACACCTTTAGCGGCAGTACGGCGCTGATGGCGGCCAGCCTGCTGGCCTGGTGTTACGGACTGCGTCATGCGGTGGATGCCGACCATATCGCCGCGATTGATACCGTGACGCGTAAAATGATGCAGCAGGGCAAGCGCCCGTCCGGCGTGGGCGCATGGTTTTCCCTCGGACACTCCACCATCGTGGTGCTGGCCTCCATTGCTATCGCCGCGACCGCCACGGCGTTTCAGAAAAACATGGCATGGTTCCACGAAACCGGCAGCCTGATTGGCACCGCCGTCTCCGCCACCTTCCTGCTGGCGATGGCGCTGGTGAATATGGTGATCCTGCGCGGCGTCTGGCGCAGTTTTCAGGCGCTGAAACACGGCAATCCCGTGCAGGGCGACATCACGCTGCCTGCACAGGGCGGCGTCATGAACTGGCTGTTCGGCAAAACCTTCCGCCTCGTCAATAAAAGCTGGCAGATGTACCTGGTCGGTTTCCTGTTCGGCCTGGGGTTCGACACCGCCACCGAAATCGGCGTGTTGGGGATCTCCGCCGCCAGCGCCTCCAGCGGGATGTCGGTGTGGTCGATCATGATCTTCCCGGCGCTCTTCGCCAGCGGCATGGCGCTGGTGGATACGCTCGATAACCTGCTGATGGTGGGTGCCTACGGCTGGGCGTTTAACAAGCCGCAGCGCAAGCTCTACTACAACATGACCATCACCGGCACTTCGGTGGTGGTGGCGCTGTTTATCGGCGGCCTGGAAGCGATGGGTCTGCTGATGGACAAGTTCGCCCTCAGCGGCGGCGTGTGGGATCTGATTGGCGCGGTGAACGATAACCTGGGCGACGCCGGATTTGTGGTGGTCGGGCTGTTTGTCGCCTGCTGGCTGATCTCGATGGCGAACTATCGCTGGCGCGGTTATGACGCGCTGGTGGTGCGCTCCTGACGCTGAAAGTGTAGCGATAAAAAAAGCCCCGGGACATCGGGGCGGTGGACAACAAAATCCAAAGGTTAAGTAAGCGTGGCAGTACTGTAGGCCGGGTAAGCGGAGCGCCACCCGGCATGACGAGGGTTAAGCTGGTAGCGATTTCAGCAGCGCGAAGGCCTCCTTCATTCTGTCTTCGCTGACGACAAAGGCGCGCATCTGACCGTCGGTATCGGTGCCGCGCGCCACCATGCCCTGAGGCGAAAGGACAATCTCCCAGTCCAGATCCTGACGCTGCGTTTCACCTGCGAGATGCAGCGGTAGTTCCGGCGTTTTTACCTTCACCAGCATGGCGGGTAATTTCACCGGGGCGTTGCCGCCGAGCAGGTTTTTCGCCAGGAACATGGCGCTTAACTGAATCGGTTGCAGGAACGGCAGCACCTGGCCGTTAATTTCCGCGCAGTCGCCCAGGGCATAAATGTCCGGCTGGGTGGTTTGCAGGTAGCTGTCCACCTTCACGCCGCGATTGATCTCTGCGCCCGCGCGGTGCGCCAGCGCGGTTTCCGGGCGCAACCCCGTCGCCGCAATAACCACATCCACTTCCACGCTGCGGTTGCGGTCGAGCGTCGCACAAATGCCGGTTTCGGTTTTGCTTAGGCTCTGTAACTGCGATTTCAGCAGCAGATGCACGCCCATGTCGGTCAGACGATGCTGTAAGCGACTGCTTACTTCTGCTGGCATCAGCGCTGACAGAATGCTGGCCGCGTGGTCAACCAGGGTGACGGATTTTCCCGCCCGGCAGAAGTCCATCGCCAGCTCGGTGCCAATCAGTCCGCCGCCGACAATCATCACCCGCGTGGCGTCGCGTAACAGGGTCTCGCTGGCCTGATACTCCTGCTGGCTGTTGAGCGTGACCATCAGCTCGCGGCCCTCAACCGGCGGCACAAACGCCGATGCCCCCGTCGCCAGCACCAGTTTGTCGTACTGCCAGGTTTTATTTTTCGCTTTCACCACACGGGCTTCGGCATCGATATCCGTCACCCAGGTTTGTGGAAACAGGTGCAGATTAAACTGCTCGGCAAATTCACCCGCCGTCTGGCGGGTAAGGTCATCGGCACGTTGCCCCTGACTGATAACATGGCTGATGTCAGGTTTGTTGTACTCATCCATGCTGTCGGCGGCAATCAAGGTTAATGGAATAGTGGCGTCCTGTTTGCGAATATTTTTCACCAGTTGTCGGGCGGCGAAGCCCAAACCAATGATCACAATGCCGTTGCTCATTTTGCCTCCGATGCCAGTTCGTCAAAGACGTCTTTGCCGAGGGAGCATTCCGGGCAGAGGAAGTTATCCGGAACTTCACTCCACGGCGTTCCTGGCGCAACGTCCTGCATTGGCTCGCCTTTTGCCGGATCGTAAATCCACTGGCAGACGCTGCACTGCATCCGTGGGCCGAGGTCAGCCGTCGTGGTGGCAGAGGTTTCTTCTTTAACCACCGAATTCACCGTGCTCTGCGGCAGCGGCGCGAGCGCCCACTGACGGGCGATTTCGCGACCGTGTGCACGGCATAACTCCAGAGCGTCCTGGTCTGGTCGCCATTTGGCTTTCAGGCTGAGCGACATTTCGAAACCCGCATCCTGCAGGCGCGTGGAAAGACGATCCACCGCACCGCCGCTCCAGCCGTGAGATCCGAAAGCACTGGCGCGTTTGTTACGGAAGCGTAATCCGGTCATCTCCTCCACCAGCCCGGCGATTTTCGGCATCATCACGTTATTCATCGTCGAAGTGCCGACCAGCACGCCTTTTGAGCGGAAGACATTGGTCAGGATTTCGTTTTTATCGCTTCGGGCGACGTTGAAAATTTTCACCGCCACGCGTGGGTCGGTTTCCGCAATTCCCTGGGCGATAGCGTCAGCCATCATGCGGGTGTTATTCGACATGGTGTCGTAGAAAATGGTGATTCTGTCTTCCTGATAATCAGCCGCCCATTTCAGGTACAGCTCGACAATTTGCGTCGGGTTATCGCGCCATACCACGCCGTGGGAAGTGGCTATCATATCGACTGGTAAGTTAAAGCCCAGGATCTCGGTAATTTTCGGCGTTACCAGGCGGCTGAACGGCGTCAGGATATTGGCGTAGTAACGTTGGCACTGCTCGAAAAGCTCCGTCTGATCCACTTCATCGTTGAACAGATGCTCGTCGCAGTAGTGCTGACCGAAAGCATCGTTACTGAACAGCACCGCGTCGCCTGTCAGGTAAGTCATCATGCTGTCCGGCCAGTGCAGCATTGGTGTTTCGACAAAAATGAGCTGTTTGCCGTTGCCGATATCCAGCGTGTCGCCAGTTTTCACCACATTAAAATTCCACTCCGGATGATGGTGATGACCATTTATCGAGTCGATAGCGTTGGCAGTACAGTAGATCGGCGTATCGGGAATTTGTGCCATCAGTTCGGTCAGCGCCCCAGCGTGGTCCTCTTCTGCATGGTTAATCACGATGTAATCGATATCCGCCAGATCGATTTCATTACGCAGGTTCTGCACAAATTCGCGGCTGAATTTATGGTCGACGGTGTCGATCAGCACGTTTTTTTCTTCGCGGATGAGGTAGCTATTGTAGCTGCTGCCGCGCAGCGTTTTATATTCCGTGCCGTGAAAATCACGCACTTCCCAGTCACGTTGACCAATCCAATGAATGTTATTTTTCACCACAATAGACATAGCAACCTCAATTTATTCAGCGTGTTCTAAAAAGATGTCTTGCTAATTGCAGATTGCGTGCCAGTTTTTTATCTGATTGTTTTTACTCTATAAATAAAATTATGCCCATTAATGAGTAGTCAAAATGACTATCAATCAAATGGTCGATATGACAATATCTATAGTCAAATTGACAGTGAGGCAAAGATGAGTTTTTCCGTTGATGTGCTGGCGAATATCGCCATCGAATTGCAGCGTGGGATTGGTCACCAGGATCGTTTTCAGCGCCTGATCACCACGCTACGTCAGGTGCTGGAGTGCGATGCGTCTGCGTTGCTACGTTACGATTCGCGGCAGTTTATTCCGCTTGCCATCGACGGTCTGGCAAAGGATGTACTCGGTAGACGCTTTGCGCTGGAAGGGCATCCACGGCTGGAAGCGATTGCCCGCGCCGGGGATGTGGTGCGCTTTCCCGCAGACAGCGAATTGCCCGATCCCTATGACGGTTTGATTCCTGGGCAGGAGAGTCTGAAGGTTCACGCCTGCGTTGGTCTGCCATTGTTTGCCGGGCAAAACCTGATCGGCGCACTGACGCTCGACGGGATGCAGCCCGATCAGTTCGATGTTTTCAGCGACGAAGAGCTACGGCTGATTGCTGCGCTGGCGGCGGGAGCGTTAAGCAATGCGTTGCTGATTGAACAACTGGAAAGCCAGAATATGCTGCCAGGCGATGCCACGCCGTTTGAAGCGGTGAAACAGACGCAGATGATTGGCTTGTCCCCTGGCATGACGCAACTGAAAAAAGAGATTGAGATTGTGGCGGCGTCCGATCTCAACGTCCTGATCAGCGGTGAGACTGGAACCGGTAAGGAGCTGGTGGCGAAAGCGATTCATGAAGCCTCGCCACGGGCGGTGAATCCGCTGGTCTATCTCAACTGTGCTGCACTGCCGGAAAGTGTGGCGGAAAGTGAGTTGTTCGGGCATGTGAAAGGAGCGTTTACTGGCGCTATCAGTAATCGCAGCGGGAAGTTTGAAATGGCGGATAACGGCACGCTGTTTCTGGATGAGATCGGCGAGTTGTCGTTGGCATTGCAGGCCAAGCTGCTGAGGGTGTTGCAGTATGGCGATATTCAGCGCGTTGGCGATGACCGTTGTTTGCGGGTCGATGTGCGCGTGCTGGCGGCGACTAACCGCGATTTACGCGAAGAGGTGCTGGCAGGGCGATTCCGCGCCGATTTGTTTCATCGCCTGAGCGTGTTTCCACTTTCGGTGCCGCCGCTGCGTGAGCGGGGCGATGATGTCATTCTGCTGGCGGGGTATTTCTGCGAGCAGTGTCGTTTGCGGCAGGGGCTCTCCCGCGTGGTATTAAGTGCCGGAGCGCGAAATTTACTGCAACACTACAGTTTTCCGGGAAACGTGCGCGAACTGGAACATGCTATTCATCGGGCGGTAGTTCTGGCGAGAGCCACCCGCAGCGGCGATGAAGTGATTCTTGAGGCGCAACATTTTGCTTTTCCTGAGGTGACGTTGCCGACGCCAGAAGTGGCGGCGGTGCCCGTTGTTAAGCAAAACCTGCGTGAAGCGACAGAAGCGTTCCAGCGTGAAACTATTCGTCAGGCACTGGCACAAAATCATCACAACTGGGCTGCCTGCGCGCGGATGCTGGAAACCGACGTCGCCAACCTGCATCGGCTGGCGAAACGTCTGGGATTGAAGGATTAAATAATCCCGGCCTGATAGAAATCCTGCAGGTTTATTGCGCCGGTGAGTTTGCCGTTTTCATCCACCACCGGTGCGGCAGTGATTTTGCGCTTCATCAGGATCTCTTTGGCGTCGATGGCGCGACTTTGCGATTGCAACGTGGTGCCGCCGACCGTCATCGCTTCATTGACTGGCGTGGTGAGTGCGCCGCCGCCAACCAGCCAGCGACGTAAATCGCCGTCGGTAAAGACGCCTTGTACCTGTTGTTGAGCGTCACATACCGCCACCAGCCCCAGACCGGTGCGGCTGAGTTCCAGCATCGCATCCATCACGCTGGCGGTTAACGCCACCTGTGGGATGGCATCGTCACGGCGCATCAGATGATGCACTTTATTCAGCAAGCGAGCGCCCAGTGCCCCGGCTGGGTGGGAGCGGGCAAAATCTTCTTCATTAAATCCGCGCGCCTGCATGACCGCCATCGCCAGCGCGTCACCCATCATCAGGGTATTGACGGTGCTGGAGGTCGGCGCAAGGTGCATCGGGCAGGCTTCGCGTTCTACGGAGATATCCAGCACCGCTTTTGCCGCCAGGCCCAGCGGTGACGTCGGTTTGCCGGTCATCGCCAGCAGCGCGATAGATTTATCTTCCAGACGCGGAATAATCAGATCCAGTTCCTTCGCGCCACCGGAGTAAGAGATAAACAGCATCACATCGCGGCTTTCGATCATCCCCAGATCGCCGTGCAGCGCTTCTGCCGGATGGACAAAAAAAGCCGGAGTGCCGGTACTGGCAAGCGTTGCGGCGATTTTCTTACCAATGTGGCCCGATTTGCCAATTCCCGAAACCACCACTTTGCCTTCACAGTGCAGGATGATATTGGCGGCGCGAACAAAATCATCGCCCAGACGTTCCGGTAAACGGCTTGCTTCCTGCAACTCCAGCATTAACGTCTGACGTCCCGCGTTCAGTAGTGCTTCACTCATTGCTCTCTCCGGTTATGATCACATCGATCCCTTTCTCTTCCAGCGCCTGACGAAACGCCGGATCGATACCTGCGTCGGTAATCAGCTTATCGACGCTTTCAAGACTGCAAACTACGTTGGGGCTTTTACGGCCAAACTTTGATGAGTCCGCCATCAAAATCACTTCGCGCGCGGCATTGCACATTGCCTTACTGACGGTATAAACCTCGTTAAAGGTGGTTACGCCCGCATTGAGATCGATGCCGTCGGTGCCCATAAACAATTTATCGAAGGTGAAATGCTCGAAGGCATTCTCTGCCAGTTGCCCGTGAAATGAGGCCGATTTTTTGCGAAACGTTCCGCCTGGCATCAGGATAGTTTGTTCGTTATCCAGTTCGGATAGCGCATTGACGATATGCAGGCTGTTGGTCATCACCGTGATGTTATTAAAGCGCGAGAGCAGGGGAACCATCTGCAAAACGGTACTGCCAGCATCAAGAATGATCGAATCGCCATCATGGATAAAACTAACGGCAGCTTCTGCAATCAGCTCTTTCTTGTGGGTGTTGATGAGTGTTTTATGATCGATAGGCGGATCGGATTCCTCTTTATTCAACACCACTCCGCCATAAGTACGAATGACGGTTCCGGCATGTTCCAGAATGACCAGATCTTTGCGAATGGTTGTGCCTGTGGTGTCAAAGTATTGCGCCAATTCTTCAACCGAGCATTTACCCTGCTTTTGCAGATACTCCAGAATGGCGGCCTGACGCTGACGAGGTTTCATGGGCGTGATTACCTGATTTAGGTTTCAAAATGATAACTTCGCAAGCAAGTAACATTCACAACGAAATTATCCACGTTTCAGTTTAAGCGCCAATGATAGAGCATTCTGTGATAGTGGATCATGGGGAAAGATCACATCGGGCTGTAAATCACCCGCATGCATACCGGTAATTGCGGGAATTTTTTGCGGTCGGGCGAAGACGGTCAGTCCTTTCATAAACAAGGTGTCGACGATGCGCTGCTGATCGTCCAGCGCGATGGCGACCACGACCCGCGGTTTAAAGCGCCCGCTGGAACGGCCCACGCCAACCCGCCCTTGCTGGCATAGTGTGTCGAAGGCACGGTTAAAACGAGAAATTTGCCAGCCGCCTAAGGCCAGTTGCGCACACCAGGCGATAACGGCGACGGTGATGAGTGCGGATACCATAACTTTTCCTTAATGTAGTGGCGGAAGTCCTGTATGCCTGATGAGCGTAGCGCATCAGGCATTCTATAGTCTCACGGAGATCCTTAATGGATCTCCGCTGTTGATCAGAACATCACCTGACCGCCGGTGACATTGATCGACTGTCCGGTGCAGTACGACGCCTTAGGACTGGCGTAGAACAGCAGCATATTCAGCACATCTTGATAATCGCAGCCGCGTTTGAGCGGTACTTTGTCGATGTAATACTGCTCGACTTGATCCGGTTTGATACCCAGCTTGGTCGCGTATTGTGGCAACAGTGACTGGAACATCGGCGATTTCAGCAGGTTACCGAGCATCAGTGAATGCACCGTAATGCCGTACTCCGCCAGATCCAGCGCCAGTGATTGAGTCAGCCCGACGCCACCAAATTTCGCTGCGCTGTAGCCAGAGTTGTGTTTGCTGCCCACTTTGCCGGATTTCGAGTTGATCTGAATAATGCGCCCCTGAATCCCGTCGCGGATCATCAAACGCGAAAATTCACGCGCACACAGGAAATAACCCACCAGATTCACCTGTAGCGAACGGTCAAAATCGCCGAGCTGGAAGTCGCTGATAAAGGCTGCTTTTGCTATTCCGGCGCTGTAGACCAGCAAATCCACGCGACCAAAGATTTCATCTACCCCACGAGAGAGCGCCAGAACGCTTTGCTCGCTAGTGGCGTCAGCACCAAAACCGTACGCCATACTTTCACCATATTCGGCGTTAATTTCTTGTGCCACATTTGCGGCTTTGTCGCTCTGAATATCGACAACCGCGACGCGATACCCCTCGGCAGCCAGACCGTGGCACAGGAACGCGCCTAAGGTTTGCCCACCACCGATGACAACGGCAACCTGATTCATTTTTTACTCCTTAACAGATTCAAACTTCAAAACCGATCCCGGCGCGATATCGTCGGGGACAGGGCCCTGCCACATGGACAGTGC
The DNA here is from genome assembly GCA_042434945.1 of Enterobacter hormaechei. Classification (GTDB taxonomy): domain Bacteria; phylum Pseudomonadota; class Gammaproteobacteria; order Enterobacterales; family Enterobacteriaceae; genus Escherichia; species Escherichia hormaechei_A. The sequence goes on along the minus strand of CP170191.1, from coordinate 3,188,221 downwards.
CCGGAAATTCCGCTTCGTTTAAACCATCGAAGCGCAGGGTGACATGACCCAGTTCGCGAAGGTTGTCTTCCGCCACGCTGCCAACAGCGGTCACCGAGATAGCGATGCTGCCCGAGTGAAAATTGCAAAACCGGGATGGTGTGCACCTTTCAACTCGCCGTGGGCAATGAATGAAGCAATACTCTTCGAGGTCCGCAGGCGCGCCTTCACGAAAGGTGATGAGCATCTGGTCACTGAGGGCGTCAATGGCACTCGCGCCGATACGGGTGATGGTGGTCTGATAAATAACGGTCATGTTTCAGCCTCTATTGATAGATAAAACCGGAGACAAACCAGGCGATCAGTACAGTCGGCGCGCCGGTTAAAAAGCGGCTCACCAGTACAGGAAGGGGACACCGACGCGAACCGTGTCCTGACGGGCTTCCGCCAGCGACAAACCGACCGGGATGAAGTCGCAGGCCGCCTGCGCGTTGATGGCAAACAGTGCCGGTAAAGCCAGATGCGGCGGAATATTGCCGAGACCAATCTGCACGCCAATCAATACGCCGATAACCTGTGCGATAACTGCGCCTGGGCCGAGGAAAGGTGAAAGCAGTGGGAAGGAACAGATGAGCGCCAGCATGACCAGACCCAGTGGATGGCTCGCCAGCGGAGCAAGACCGTGGGCAATCCAGTCACCAAGGCCAGAAGCCATAATGATGCCAATGAGCGCCGAGACGAATGCCATAAACGGCAGAATGGTTTTTTAATACAGTGTCGATGGTGTCACGACCAGATTGAAACAGCACCGCAACGGTGGACCCCATGCCCATTCCCACCTTCGCCAGTAAACATCGCTTTGTTCGGTGATTTTCTTACTGGTGTCATAGTCACGGCCCACGGAAGAGGGTTGTGGTGTCGCATCACCTACTACAGTGATGTTTTCTTCTTTTACGCCAGAGACATAAATATCTTCCCACAATGTACTGCGCCAGCGGACCGGACTTGCCCGTCGAGTGGATATTAATGGTGGGAATACGTCGTTTCGGATAGATGCCGCAGCGTAATGTGCCGCCACAGTCGATTACCGCGACACCAATTTCCGCCTCCGCGGGTTCACCTTCTTTAAATCCGTCAATAGCCTGCCAGCCAGTAAGCTGTGCCAGTTTGTCAACAATCGCAGGCCGGGTTACCGGCGGTGATATAGACGATTTTTTTTCCCCGGCGTGGCTTTCAGCTCAAGCGGGCCGCCCCAGCCACCCGTTCCTTTTTCGATTCCGAATATGCGTCATTGATGTTGCTCCTGCCAGGTGAACTTTTTGTTCAAGTTGAATGCCCATCTTTTTTCTCAAAAATGGCGGTGGTCAGATCGGTCACCCAGCCGCGGAAGAAATTGGTGACCAGACCAACCAGCAGATAACTCACCGCCAGTGGGCCAAGTGGCAGGTTCAGCGTTGTCAGACCGCTGGCAATGCCAAGATAAACAAACAGTTCGCCAGGGTTGATATGGGGGAAGAGGGCCATTCATTGAGTGGCAGCTATAAGAGGCCGCCGCGTAGTAGCTGGGTTTGTACTTTTCCGGCATAAAGCGACCCAGGCTTAGGGTCATCGGATTGCCAAAAGACAAACGTGCCAATGACGGTAACAGTAGGTAACGGGAAACAGGGTTACCGGCGCAAACGTTGAGCAAAACGTTCAATACGATGCTGACCGATAAAATTAATCAGTGCGTTCATGATAACCAGCAGGCTAATCAACAGCGGAAGAATGCCGGTCACCATCCCGGTAAATACCTCTCCGCCCTTTTGGAACAGCCCGATAAACCACTCTGGCACCATGAGTAATGGTTTCTATCATTGTTCTCTCCTGTAGGGCGTTTGTTTTTGTCTATCTGCGGCTAATAATAATCACTTTGAAAGGTTTTAAAGTGTTAATCAGATCTCACAATGAAAGAAAAATGTATTATTTTGAAAGTTTATTGGTGAGGTGAATAATTTTTGGTGGAAAAAAACACGGATTTGCGTCGGGGAGGTGCGTACCGCTTCCTTGAGGAGTTGGGGATGCTTTACCATACTGGGTTCTTACCGAACTCGTTAAATGGATGCCACATGTTCAAGCGTCGTTATGCAGCGCTGTTGCCTGCGCTTATTCTCCTGTCCGCCTGTAGTAGCAAACCCAAGACCGAAGCCGCTCAGCCAACGGCGGGCGTGCCTTCCGGAGGATTCCTGCTGGAGCCGCAGCACAATATGATGCATATGGGCGGCGACTTCGCGAATAACCCTGCGGCCGAACAGTTCATCGATAAAATGGTGAGCAAGCACGGTTTTGACCGCCAGCAGCTGCATGCCATTTTGTCTCAGGCGAAGCGTCTGGACTACGTGCTGCGCCTGATGGACAGGCAGGCGCCGACAGCCCAGGTGCCGACCGGGCCAAACGGCGCGTGGCTCCGTTATCGCAAAAATTTATTACGCCGGACAACGTGCAGAACGGTGTGGTTTTCTGGAATCAGTATGAAGATGCGTTGAATCGCGCGTGGCAGGTGTATGGAGTACCGCCGGAAATTATCGTCGGGATTATCGGCGTTGAAACCGCTGGGGGCGCGTGATGGGGAAAACTCGCATCCTCGATGCGCTGGCAACGCTGTCATTTAACTACCCACGCCGCGCGGAGTATTTCTCTGGCGAGCTGGAAACCTTCCTGTTGATGGCGCGCGACGAGCAGGGACGATCCGCTCAATCTGAAAGGTTCCTTTGCCGGGGCGATGGGCTACGGACAGTTTATGCCGTCCTCTTATAAGCAGTACGCGGTAGATTTTAACGGGGATGGTCACATCAACCTGTGGGATCCCGAAGACGCCATTGGCAGCGTGGCCAATTACTTCAAAGCGCATGGCTGGACGCCGGGCGGCCAGGTGGCGGTGCAGGCGAACGGCGAGGCGTTTGGTCTGGAAAACGGATTTAAAACCAAATACAGCGTGGCGCAGCTGGCAGCGGCAGGCTTAACGCCGTCGCAGCCGCTGGGCAATGTTGACCAGGTGAGCCTGCTGCGCCTGGATGTCGGAACCGGTTATCAGTACTGGTTCGGGCTGCCGAACTTCTACACCATTACCCGCTACAACCACAGCACGCACTATGCGATGGCGGTGTGGCAGCTGGGGCTGGCGGTGTCTCAGGCGCGTGTGCCGGCAGCGTCACCGTTTAGCCAGTAAGTTACCCTGACGGGTAGGCCGGGTAAGGCAACGCCGCCACCCGGCATGGCTGCATGCACGGTGCGGCCTGATGCCCTCACCCTGACCCTCTCCCACGGGAGAGGGGAATTTTGCAGAAACATTTCGCCACACTCCCATTTCACTCCCACCGTTTACATCTTAATCGACTTTCATTATTGTTATGTTATAACATTATTTTTGAATTGAGATTTCCATGTCCCTGTTTTCTCTCTCATCCCCGGTTCGGCTGCTGCTGGCGCTGGTGCTCATTCTGTTTCTCGGCCTGGCCGTGCGCTGGGCGGTGGCGTTGCCATGATCGTGATGAACGACCTGGTGGCGGGTTACGATCGCCAGCCCGTTACGCGCGCGCTGTCCGGCGTGATTGAACGCGGGAGCATGACCGCTATCGTCGGGGCCAACGGCTGCGGTAAATCCACGCTGCTGAAAACGCTCGCCGGCTTTATTCCGCCCGTCAGCGGTACGTTTCGCTGGCAGGGGAGACGTCCGGTGGTGGGCTGGCTGGCGCAGCGTCACGCGCTGGAGGCGCAATTTCCTCTGACCGTGCAGGACGTGGTGAGTATGGGCTGCTGGCCAGCAATCTCACTGTTTGCCGGTTTTCGTCGGGATACCCGCATGCGCATTGCCGGCGCGCTGGAGCGCGTGGGGCTGGAGTCCATGGCGTTCTCTACCATAGATGAACTTTCCGGCGGCCAGTTTCAGCGCATGCTGTTTGCCCGCGTTTTGGTGCAGCAGGCGCCGCTGGTGATGCTGGATGAGCCTTTCACCGGCGTCGATGAAGCGACCTGCAACGTGCTGATGGATCTGATGCTGGAGATGTATATGCAGGGGCAGACCCTGCTGGCGGTACTGCACGACAGCGAACGCGTCTCGCGCCACTTCCCACAAACGCTGCGGCTGGACGCTGATACGCCGCACTGGAAAACCGAGCGGGTGAGGGTGGCATGATCTGGCATCTCTTCTTCCAGCCGTTTATTGAGTACGGCTTTATGCGGCGCGCGCTGGTGGTTTGCCTGGCGCTCTCCGTCAGCACCACTGCGCTGGGCGTATTTCTTCAACTGCGTCGGATGAGCCTGATGGGGGACGCCCTTTCTCACGCCATTTTGCCGGGTGTCGCGGTGGGCTATCTGCTCAGCGGGATGTCGCTGCTGGCAATGACTGTCGGCGGGTTTATTGCCGGGATCGCCGTTGCGCTGGTGGCCGGGCTGGTCAGCCGCCGCACGCCGCTTAAAGAGGATGCCAGCTTCGCGGGGTTTTACCTGGGCTCGCTGGCGCTGGGCGTCACGCTGGTGTCGCTGCGCGGTTCAAATGTCGATCTGCTTCATCTTCTGTTTGGCTCCATTCTCGCCGTGGATAGCGCGTCAGCCCTGTTCGTGACGGGCGTTTGCATGTTCACGCTCCTCACGCTGGCGATTTTTTATCGGGGGCTGGTCAGCGAAGCGTTTGATACCGCGTGGTTGCAGGTGAACGCGCGCTGGCTGCCCGGGATGTTACACGGTCTGTTTCTGGCGCTGCTGGTGCTCAACCTGGTAGCCGGTTTTCAGGTGCTCGGCACGCTGATGGCCGTCGGGCTGATGATGTTACCCGCCGTGGCGGCACGCTGCTGGGTGCGCACATTGCCAGGGTTACTTTTGATGGCGGGTATCAGCGGTATTTTTTGCGCGTGGCTGGGCTTAAGCCTTTCCTGGGCAGTGAGTCTGCCCGCCGGGCCCTCCATTGTGCTGACCGCCAGCGCATTGTTCTTTATTTCAGTTTTATTTGGCACGCGCAGCAGGCTGGCGGATAGCCTGCGGGCGCTTTTTTAACGCAAGGGGAAACGATGAAACGTACAGGGTTAGCCGTGGCGCTCGCGCTCGGCATGATGACGCACGGCGTAATGGCGAAAACGCTTAATGTGGTGACCAGCTTTTCCATCCTGGGAGACATCACGCAGCAGGTTGGCGGCGATCGTGTGAAGGTGACGACGCTGGTGGGGCCGGACGGTGATCCCCATACTTTCGAACCCTCGCCCAAAGACAGCGCGGCGCTGAGTAAAGCTGACGTGGTGGTGGTCAATGGGCTGGGGCTGGAGGGCTGGCTCGACCGTCTGGTGAAAGCCTCCGGATTCAAAGGCCAGCTGGTGGTTGCTTCGGACGGCGTGAAAACGCACACGCTGGAAGAGGACGGTAAAACCGTGACCGATCCGCACGCGTGGAACAGCGCGGCGAACGGCGCGCTGTATGCGCAAAATATTCTCTCAGGGCTGGTGAAGGCCGATCCTGAAGATACGGCGGCGCTTGAATCTACCGGTAAACCCTATATTGCGCAGCTCTCTCAGCTGGACGGTTGGGCTAAAAAGCGTTTCAGCGACATCCCACAGGCGAAGCGCAAAGTGCTGACCAGCCACGACGCCTTCGGCTATTTCAGCCGCGCCTACGGCGTGACGTTTATGGCGCCGCAGGGGCTGTCGTCTGAGAGTGAAGCCAGCGCGGCGCAGGTAGCGGAGATCATCAATCAGATTAAAGCTGACGGCGTGAAAACCTGGTTTATGGAAAACCAGCTTGACCCACGCCTGGTGAAGCAGATTGCGACCGCCACGGGCGCCCAGCCGGGTGGTGAACTTTACCCGGAAGCGCTGTCCGCGAAGGGCGGCGTGGCGGACACCTACGTCAAGGCGTTTCGCCACAATGTGGACACCCTCGCTAACAGCATGAAATAAGCATCTCTCTGGCCGATGCGCCCGCATCGGCTTTTTTCTGAAGCCCCCTCGTAAAACCCGACGCGCATCCCCATATTTGATGAGAAAGTGCTATCTTGTGCTGCATGTTTTTCTAAGGCCTGGAGCGAGAATGACTGACAGTGAACTGATGCAGTTAAGTGAACAGGTTGGGCAGGCGCTGAAAGCCCGTGGCGCAACCGTAACAACTGCCGAGTCTTGTACCGGTGGTTGGGTAGCGAAAGTGATTACCGATATTGCCGGTAGCTCCGCCTGGTTTGAACGCGGATTTGTCACCTACAGTAACGAAGCCAAAGCGCAGATGATCGGCGTACGCGAAGAGACGCTGGCGCAGCATGGCGCGGTGAGTGAACCCGTCGTGGTGGAAATGGCGATAGGCGCACTGAAAGCGGCTCGTGCTGATTATGCCGTGTCTATTAGTGGTATCGCCGGGCCGGATGGCGGCAGTGAAGAGAAGCCTGTCGGCACCGTCTGGTTTGCTTTTGCCACTGCCCGCGGTGAAGGCATTACCCGGCGGGAATGCTTCAGCGGCGACCGTGATGCGGTGCGTCGTCAGGCTACTGCGTATGCATTGCAGACCTTGTGGCAACAATTTCTACAAAACACTTGATACTGTATGAGCATACAGTATAATTGCTTCAACAGAACATATTGACTATCCGGTATTACCCGGCATGACAGGAGTAAAAATGGCTATCGACGAAAACAAACAGAAAGCGTTGGCGGCAGCACTGGGCCAGATTGAGAAACAATTTGGTAAAGGCTCCATCATGCGCCTGGGTGAAGACCGTTCCATGGATGTGGAAACCATCTCTACCGGTTCGCTTTCACTGGATATCGCGCTTGGGGCAGGTGGTCTGCCGATGGGCCGTATCGTCGAAATCTACGGACCGGAATCTTCCGGTAAAACCACGCTGACGCTGCAGGTGATCGCCGCAGCGCAGCGTGAAGGTAAAACCTGTGCGTTTATCGATGCTGAACACGCGCTGGACCCAATCTACGCACGTAAACTGGGCGTCGATATCGACAACCTGCTGTGCTCCCAGCCGGACACCGGCGAGCAGGCACTGGAAATCTGTGACGCCCTGGCGCGTTCTGGCGCAGTAGACGTTATCGTCGTTGACTCCGTGGCGGCACTGACGCCGAAAGCGGAAATCGAAGGCGAAATCGGCGACTCTCACATGGGCCTTGCGGCACGTATGATGAGCCAGGCGATGCGTAAGCTGGCGGGTAACCTGAAGCAGTCCAACACGCTGCTGATCTTCATCAACCAGATCCGTATGAAAATTGGTGTGATGTTCGGTAACCCGGAAACCACTACCGGTGGTAACGCGCTGAAATTCTACGCCTCTGTTCGTCTCGACATCCGTCGTATCGGCGCGGTGAAAGAGGGCGAAAACGTGGTGGGTAGCGAAACCCGCGTGAAAGTGGTGAAGAACAAAATCGCTGCGCCGTTTAAACAGGCTGAATTCCAGATCCTCTACGGCGAAGGTATCAACTTCTACGGCGAACTGGTTGACCTGGGCGTAAAAGAGAAGCTGATCGAGAAAGCAGGCGCGTGGTACAGCTACAAAGGTGAGAAGATCGGTCAGGGTAAAGCGAATGCGACTGCCTGGCTGAAAGATAACCCGGAAACCGCGAAAGAGATCGAGAAGAAAGTACGTGAGTTGCTGCTGAGCAACCCGAACTCAACGCCGGATTTCTCTGTAGATGATAGCGAAGGCGTAGCAGAAACTAACGAAGATTTTTAATCGTCTTGTTTGATACACAAGGGTCGCATCTGCGGCCCTTTTGCTTTTTTAAGTTGTAAGGATATGCCATGACAGAATCAACATCCCGTCGCCCGGCATATGCTCGCCTGTTGGATCGTGCGGTACGCATTCTGGCGGTGCGCGATCACAGTGAGCAAGAACTGCGACGTAAACTCGCGGCACCGATTATGGGCAAAAATGGCCCAGAAGAGATTGATGCTACGGCAGAAGATTACGAGCGCGTTATTGCCTGGTGCCATGAACATGGCTATCTCGATGACAGCCGATTTGTTGCGCGCTTTATCGCCAGCCGTAGCCGCAAAGGTTATGGACCTGCGCGTATTCGCCAGGAACTGAATCAGAAAGGTATTTCCCGCGAAGCGACAGAAAAAGCGATGCGTGAATGTGACATCGACTGGTGCGCACTGGCGCGCGATCAGGCGACGCGAAAATATGGCGAACCTTTGCCAACTGTCTTTTCAGAAAAAGTTAAGATCCAGCGTTTTCTGCTCTATCGTGGCTATCTGATGGAAGATATCCAGGAGATTTGGCGAAATTTTGCCGACTGAACGCATACGGTATTTTACTTCCCAGTCAAGAAAACTTATCTTATTCCCACTTTTCAGTTACCAGCCCGGCGGTTAAGACACGCTGGAGCTGGTGGCGATATTTCGTTAGCTTGATTTCAGGATAATTATGAGCAAGAGCACCGCTGAGATCCGTCAGGCGTTTCTCGACTTTTTCCATAGTAAGGGACATCAGGTAGTTGCCAGCAGCTCCCTGGTACCCCATAACGACCCAACTTTGTTGTTTACCAACGCCGGGATGAACCAGTTCAAGGATGTGTTCCTTGGGCTCGACAAGCGTAATTATTCCCGCGCTACCACTTCCCAACGCTGCGTGCGTGCGGGTGGTAAACACAACGACCTGGAAAACGTCGGTTACACCGCGCGTCACCATACCTTCTTCGAAATGCTGGGCAACTTCAGCTTCGGCGACTATTTCAAACACGATGCCATTCAGTTTGCATGGGAACTGCTGACCAGCGAAAAATGGTTTGCCCTGCCGAAAGAGCGTCTGTGGGTTACCGTCTATGAAAGCGACGACGAAGCCTACGAAATCTGGGAAAAAGAAGTAGGGATCCCGCGCGAACGTATTATTCGCATCGGCGATAACAAAGGTGCGCCATACGCATCTGACAACTTCTGGCAGATGGGTGACACTGGTCCGTGCGGCCCGTGCACCGAAATCTTCTACGATCACGGCGACCACATTTGGGGGGGCCCTCCGGGAAGCCCGGAAGAAGACGGCGACCGCTACATTGAGATCTGGAACATCGTCTTCATGCAGTTCAACCGCCAGGCCGATGGCACGATGGAACCGCTGCCGAAGCCGTCTGTAGATACCGGTATGGGTCTGGAGCGTATTGCTGCGGTGCTGCAACACGTTAACTCTAACTATGACATCGACCTGTTCCGCACGCTGATCCAGGCGGTAGCGAAAGTCACTGGCGCAACCGATCTGAGCAATAAATCGCTGCGCGTAATCGCTGACCACATTCGTTCTTGTGCGTTCCTGATCGCGGATGGCGTAATGCCGTCCAATGAAAACCGTGGTTATGTACTGCGTCGTATCATTCGTCGCGCAGTGCGTCACGGTAATATGCTCGGCGCGAAAGAAACCTTCTTCTACAAACTGGTTGGTCCGCTGATCGACGTTATGGGCTCTGCGGGTGAAGACCTGAAACGCCAGCAGGCGCAGGTTGAGCAGGTGCTGAAGACTGAAGAAGAGCAGTTTGCTCGTACTCTGGAGCGCGGTCTGGCGTTGCTGGATGAAGAGCTGGCAAAACTTTCTGGTGATACGCTGGATGGTGAAACTGCTTTCCGTCTGTACGACACCTATGGCTTCCCGGTTGACCTGACGGCTGATGTTTGTCGTGAGCGCAACATCAAAGTTGACGAAGCTGGTTTTGAAGCTGCAATGGAAGAGCAGCGTCGTCGCGCGCGCGAAGCCAGCGGCTTTGGTGCCGATTACAACGCAATGATCCGTGTTGACAGTGCATCTGAATTTAAAGGCTATGACCATCTGGAACTGAACGGCAAAGTGACTGCGCTGTTTGTTGATGGTAAAGCGGTTGATGCCATCAATGCAGGCCAGGAAGCTGTGGTCGTGCTGGATCAAACGCCATTCTATGCGGAATCCGGCGGTCAGGTTGGCGATAAAGGCGAACTGAAAGGCGCTAACTTCTCCTTTGCGGTGGAAGATACGCAGAAATACGGCCAGGCGATTGGTCACATCGGTAAACTTGCTGCGGGTTCTCTGAAAGTGGGCGACGCGGTGCAGGCTGATGTTGATGAGGCTCGTCGCGCCCGTATTCGTCTGAATCACTCCGCAACGCACCTGATGCACGCTGCGCTGCGCCAGGTTCTGGGTACTCATGTATCGCAGAAAGGTTCACTGGTTAACGACAAGGTGCTGCGCTTCGACTTCTCACACAACGAAGCGATGAAACCAGAAGAGATTCGTGCGGTCGAAGACCTGGTGAACACACAGATTCGTCGCAATTTGCCGATCGAAACCAACATCATGGATCTCGAAGCGGCGAAAGCGAAAGGTGCGATGGCGCTGTTCGGCGAGAAGTATGATGAGCGCGTACGCGTGCTGAGCATGGGCGATTTCTCTACCGAGTTGTGTGGCGGTACTCACGCCAGCCGCACTGGTGATATTGGTCTGTTCCGCATCATCTCTGAATCGGGTACTGCTGCAGGCGTTCGTCGTATCGAAGCGGTAACCGGAGAAGGTGCTATCGCCACCGTTCATGCAGACAGCGATCGCTTAAGCGAAGTCGCGCATCTGCTGAAAGGCGATAGCAATAATCTGGCTGATAAAGTGCGCTCAGTACTGGAACGTACGCGTCAGCTGGAAAAAGAGTTACAACAGCTTAAAGAACAAGCTGCCGCACAGGAGAGCGCAAATCTTTCCAGTAAGGCAATTGATGTTAATGGTGTTAAGCTGTTGGTTAGCGAGCTTAGCGGTGTTGAGCCGAAAATGTTGCGTACCATGGTTGACGATTTAAAAAATCAGCTGGGGTCGACAATTATCGTGCTGGCAACGGTAGTCGAAGGTAAGGTTTCTCTGATTGCAGGCGTATCTAAGGACGTCACAGATCGTGTGAAAGCAGGGGAACTGATTGGTATGGTCGCTCAGCAGGTGGGCGGCAAGGGTGGTGGACGTCCTGACATGGCGCAAGCCGGTGGTACGGATGCTGCGGCCTTACCTGCAGCGTTAGCCAGTGTGAAAGGCTGGGTCAGCGCGAAATTGCAATAATATAAGCGTCAGGCAATGCCGTGGACTCGCTTCACGGCATTCGCATTAACGCTATCGACAACGATAAAGTCAGGTTGAAGTTGTGTATATCGGCTAAACTTAGGTTTAACAGAATGTAATGCCATGACTGCTTAGATGTAATGTGTTTGTCATTGCTTACTTTTTGGCGTTATATGATGGATAATGCCGGGATACAGAGAGACCCGACTCTTTTAATCTTTCAAGGAGCAAAGAATGCTGATTCTGACTCGTCGAGTTGGTGAGACCCTCATGATTGGGGATGAGGTCACCGTGACAGTTTTAGGGGTAAAGGGCAACCAGGTACGTATTGGCGTAAATGCCCCGAAGGAAGTTTCTGTTCACCGTGAAGAGATCTACCAGCGTATCCAGGCTGAAAAATCCCAGCAGTCCAGTTACTAATCTTTCCGCGTCTCATCTTTATCGGTGAGACGCACCCTCAAAATTTCTCCTTCACTCTATAGTCTTTTCGCTTTACTCCCGTTCATTCAACTTAAGTCTCCATTTTTTTGCATTACTACTATCTGTCAGACCTCCATTCTTCTGTTGATAAAACACTCTTTTTGACGTTTTTACAGACTAATTGAACGTGAAGTGTGCAAACGATAAAAGTGTAGGAAAAATTGTTTGACTTATAAGTCTCAGAAAGTAATATGTGCGCCACGCAGCGACGATGAGCGATAAACAAGTTCTTCGAAGCACTCGTAAGAGGCGTGTGGTGAGGTGGCCGAGAGGCTGAAGGCGCTCCCCTGCTAAGGGAGTATGCGGTCAAAAGCTGCATCCGGGGTTCGAATCCCCGCCTCACCGCCATTTGCATCCGTAGCTCAGCTGGATAGAGTACTCGGCTACGAACCGAGCGGTCGGAGGTTCGAATCCTCCCGGATGCACCATATTCTACGTACTTTCAGCGATGAAGGTATGGAAGAGGTGGCGGTAATAACCGCAGGCACCAGGGAGGATAACGTTGCTTTAGCAACGGCCCGAAGGGCGAGCCGCAAGGCGAGTAATCCTCCCGGATGCACCATCTCTTACTTGATACGGCTTTAGTAGCGGTATCAAAAAATCTGCAGTAAAGTAAGTTTCCCGATGCATCCGTAGCTCAGCTGGATAGAGTACTCGGCTACGAACCGAGCGGTCGGAGGTTCGAATCCTCCCGGATGCACCATCTCTTACTTGATATGGCTTTAGTAGCGGTATCAATATCAGCAGTAAAATAAATTTCCCGATGCATCCGTAGCTCAGCTGGATAGAGTACTCGGCTACGAACCGAGCGGTCGGAGGTTCGAATCCTCCCGGATGCACCATATTCTCCGAAATCTTCAGCAATGAAGGTATCGAAGAGGTAGCGGAATTAACCGCAGGCACTAGGGATGATAACGTTGCTTTAGCAACGGCCCGAAGGGCGAGCCGCAAGGCGAGTAATCCTCCCGGATGCACCATCTCTTAATTGATATGGCTTTAGTAGCGGTATCAATATCAGCAGTAGAATAAGTTTTCCCGATGCATCCGTAGCTCAGCTGGATAGAGTACTCGGCTACGAACCGAGCGGTCGGAGGTTCGAATCCTCCCGGATGCACCATATTCTCCGTAACCTTCAGCAATGAAGGTATCGAAGAGATAGCGGTATTAACCGCAGGCACCAGGAAGGATAACGTTGCGCCAGCAACGGCCCGAAGGGCGAACGTCAGTGAGTCATCCTCCCGGATGCACCATCTTCTCCAAAAAATTTCCTTCAAAAATATCTCATTTCTAAATAACTCCTTTATCCATTTCCTGAATTTTCTTCTCCTTCGCCATCAGCGACAAAATCAAGCAATTACGCTAAAGTAGCGTCATATTTTTCGACTTGCGAGAAGACCATGTACGAGCGTTATGCAGGTTTAATTTTTGATATGGATGGCACAATCCTGGATACGGAGCCTACGCACCGTAAAGCGTGGCGCGAAGTATTAGGGCACTACGGTCTTCAGTACGATATTCAGGCGATGATTGCGCTTAATGGATCGCCCACCTGGCGTATTGCTCAGGCAATTATTGAGCTGAATCAGGCCGATCTCGACCCGCATGCGTTAGCGCGTGAAAAAACAGAAGCAGTAAGAAGTATGCTGCTGGATAGCGTCGAACCGCTTCCTCTTGTTGATGTGGTGAAAAGTTGGCATGGTCGTCGCCCAATGGCTGTAGGAACGGGGAATGAAAGCGCCATCGCTGAGGCATTGCTGGCGCACCTGGGATTACGCCATTATTTTGACGCCGTCGTCGCTGCCGATCACGTCAAACACCATAAACCCGCGCCAGACACATTTTTGTTGTGCGCGCAGCGTATGGGCGTGCAACCGACGCAGTGTGTGGTCTTTGAAGATGCCGATTTCGGTATTCAGGCGGCCCGTGCAGCAGGCATGGACGCCGTGGATGTTCGCTTGCTGTGAGTGAAGCGTTATCGCTTTTCTCGTTGTTTGCCAGTAGTTTTCTCAGCGCTACACTATTACCCGGCAACTCCGAAGTCGTGCTGGTGGCAATGTTGCTTTCCGGGATCAGTCATCCCTGGGTTTTAGTTTTAACAGCAACAATGGGTAATAGCCTTGGAGGGTTAACTAACGTTATCCTTGGGCGTTTCTTTCCATTGCGTAAAACATCGCGCTGGCAAGAGAAAGCTACCGGCTGGCTGAAACGCTATGGTGCAGTCACGCTATTATTAAGCTGGATGCCCGTGGTTGGCGATTTACTGTGTCTGTTAGCGGGATGGATGCGCATCTCGTGGGGACCGGTAATCTTTTTTTTGTGCCTTGGTAAAGCGTTACGCTATGTTGCAGTTGCAGCAGCGACCGTTCAGGGCATGATGTGGTGGCACTAATTGTAGGCCTGCACATATGGTCACCATTACAGTTATGCTAATTAAAACGATTTTGACAGGCGGGAGGTCAATTTGATCCCGGACGTATCACAGGCGCTGGCCTGGCTGGAAAAACATCCTCAGGCGTTAAAGGGGATACAGCGTGGGCTGGAGCGCGAAACTTTGCGTGTTAATGCTGATGGCACACTGGCAACAACAGGTCATCCTGAAGCATTAGGTTCCGCACTGACGCACAAATGGATTACTACCGATTTTGCGGAAGCATTGCTGGAATTCATTACACCAGTGGATGGTGATATTGAACATATGCTGACCTTTATGCGCGATCTGCATCGTTATACGGCGCGCAATATGGGCGATGAGCGGATGTGGCCGTTAAGTATGCCATGCTACATCGCAGAAGGTCAGGACATCGAACTGGCACAGTACGGCACTTCTAACACCGGACGCTTTAAAACGCTGTATCGTGAAGGGCTGAAAAATCGCTACGGCGCGCTGATGCAAACCATTTCCGGCGTGCACTACAATTTCTCTTTGCCAATGGCATTCTGGCAAGCGAAGTGCGGTGATATCTCGGGCGCTGATGCCAAAGAGAAAATTTCTGCGGGCTATTTCCGCGTTATCCGCAATTACTATCGTTTCGGTTGGGTCATTCCTTATCTGTTTGGTGCATCTCCGGCGATTTGTTCTTCTTTCCTGCAAGGAAAACCAACGTCGCTGCCGTTTGAGAAAACCGAGTGCGGTATGTATTACCTGCCGTATGCGACCTCTCTTCGTTTGAGCGATCTCGGCTATACCAATAAATCGCAAAGCAATCTTGGTATTACCTTCAACGATCTTTACGAGTACGTAGCGGGCCTTAAACAGGCAATCAAAACGCCATCGGAAGAGTACGCGAAGATTGGTATTGAGAAAGACGGTAAGAGGCTGCAAATCAACAGCAACGTGCTGCAGATTGAAAACGAACTGTACGCGCCGATTCGTCCAAAACGCGTTACCCGCAGCGGCGAGTCGCCTTCTGATGCGCTGTTACGTGGCGGTATTGAATATATTGAAGTGCGTTCGCTGGACATCAACCCGTTCTCGCCGATTGGTGTAGATGAACAGCAGGTGCGATTCCTCGACCTGTTTATGGTCTGGTGTGCGCTGGCTGATGCACCGGAAATGAGCAGTAGCGAACTTGCCTGTACGCGCGTTAACTGGAACCGGGTGATCCTCGAAGGTCGCAAACCGGGTCTGACGCTGGGTATCGGCTGCGAAACCGCACAGTTCCCGTTACCGCAGGTGGGTAAAGATCTGTTCCGCGATCTGAAACGCGTCGCGCAAACGCTGGATAGCATTAACGGCGGCGAAGCGTATCAGAAAGTGTGTGATGAACTGGTTGCCTGCTTCGATAATCCCGATCTGACTTTCTCTGCCCGTATCTTAAGGTCTATGATTGATACTGGTATTGGCGGAACAGGCAAAGCGTTTGCTGAAGCGTACCGTAATCTGCTGCGTGAAGAGCCGCTGGAAATTCTGCGCGAAGAGGATTTTGTAGCCGAGCGCGAGGCGTCTGAACGCCGTCAGCAGGAAATGGAAGCCGCTGATACCGAACCGTTTGCGGTGTGGCTGGAAAAACACGCCTGACAGAAAAGAAAAAGGCCACTCGTGAGTGGCCAAAATTTCATCTCTGAATTCAGGGATGATGATAACAAATGCGCGTCTTTCATATACTCAGACTCGCCTGGGAAGAAAGAGTTCAGAAAATTTTTAAAAAAATTACCGGAGGTGGCTAAATGCCGTTGTTAGATAGCTTCACAGTCGATCATACCCGGATGGAAGCGCCTGCAGTTCGGGTGGCGAAAACAATGAACACCCCGCATGGCGACGCAATCACCGTGTTCGATCTGCGCTTCTGCGTGCCGAACAAAGAAGTGATGCCAGAAAGAGGGATCCATACCCTGGAGCACCTGTTTGCTGGTTTTATGCGTAACCATCTTAACGGTAATGGTGTAGAGATTATCGATATCTCGCCAATGGGCTGCCGCACCGGTTTTTATATGAGTCTGATTGGTACGCCAGATGAGCAGCGTGTTGCTGATGCCTGGAAAGCGGCAATGGAAGACGTACTGAAAGTGCAGGATCAGAATCAGATCCCGGAACTGAACGTCTACCAGTGTGGCACTTACCAGATGCACTCGTTGCAGGAAGCGCAGGATATTGCGCGTAGCATTCTGGAACGTGACGTACGCATCAACAGCAACGAAGAACTGGCACTGCCGAAAGAGAAGTTGCAGGAACTGCACATCTAGTATCGTGCCTGTGGATGCCCGGTGGCGCTTCGCTGACCGGGCCTACAATCCTGATGACGACAACCACCACCTTCTCCTTTACCCATCGCCCGCTTGTGCCGTTTTCGCATGATTATGCTCATGGCGACAGCGAGCCGTGGCATCAGCACGACTGCGCGCAGCTCCTGCACAGCCTCACCGGCGTCGTGCGGGTCGATACCGCATCCGGCTGCTGGGTGGTGCCGCCCGGTCGCGGCGTCTGGCTACCTGCGGGTACGCAGCACGCCTTGCGCATCACCGGCAACGTTGCTGCCCGCACGCTGTTTATCGACCCGCTGGCGCGCGCCGATCTCCCGGCGACCTGCCAGATCGTGCAGATCTCGCCCCTGCTGCGCGAGCTGATCCTGACCTCCCTTACGCTTCCTGAATCTTACGCACCCGGAAGCCGCGATGAACGTGTTTATGAGCTGATCCTCGATGAAATTCGCCTCATGCCGGTACTGCCGTTTCACCTGCCCGAGCCGGAAAGCGAAGCGCTGCGCCATCTCTGCCAGCAGATTCGAATGGCCCCGGGAGAAAGCTGGAGCAGCGCCCAGGCCGCAGGTATTGTGGGGATGAGCGAACGCACGCTGAACCGCCATTTTCAGCAGCAGACAGGCCTGAGCTACGGCGAGTGGGTGAGAAGGGCGCGACTGCTGGAAGCCTTGGTGCGGCTGGCGCAGGGCCAGCCAGTATTACGCGTGGCGCTGGATCTGGGGTATGGCAGCCACAGCGCCTTTACGGCAATGTTTCGCCGGGTAATGGGTCTCTCACCCAGCGATTACTTCAGGAACGACTGACCGCGTTAAAAAGCGCCTGAATCGACGCGCGTGCCACGTCGCTGTCGATGCCCACGCCCCAGCGGCTGGTCCCATCCTGGAACAGGCAGCGGATATAGGCCACCGAGCGGCTGTCGCTGCGTTCGCCTAACGTATGTTCGTGATAATCCTTGATCACAAACGGTGCGTTGATCCAGCGGCTTAAGCCGTGAGCGGCGGCGGAGAGCAAACCGTTTCCCTGGCCTTCCAGCTGGCGGGTGCCCCCTTGCGTGGCGACGCTTGCCGTCAGCCGCAGCTGGCCGTCCTGCTGGCTGTCGCTGCGGTACGATTGCAGCGCTAATGGCGGGCTCGCCACCAGGCCGTAGCGGGCGCGGAACAGCTGCCAGAGCGCATTCTGCGTCATCTCTTTTCCATGGTTATCCGTTTCCTGCTGCACGTGCTGGCTAAAATCCTGTTGCAGGGCGCGAGGCAATTTCAGGCCGTGGTTTTGCTCAATAAGCCAGGCGCTTCCGCTTTTTCCTGACTGGCTGTTCACGCGGATCACCGCTTCATAGGTACAGCCAATATCCTGCGGGTCGACGGGCAGATAGGGCATCTCCCAGCGTTCGCCAGGCTTACGGGCATCGAAACCTTTCTTGATGGCATCCTGGTGCGAGCCGGAGAAGGCGGTGTAAGCCAGACGACCCGCCCACGGATGGCGCGGATGGACGGGCAGCTGGTTGCAGGTTTCTACCGTTTCAACCACCCGATTCATATCACTGAAATCCAGATTCGGGCTAATGCCCTGGCTGTAGAGGTTCATCGCCAGCGTCACCAGGCAGACGTTGCCCGTGCGCTCACCGTTACCAAACAGGCAGCCCTCCACGCGGTCAGCCCCGGCCATGACGGCCAGCTCTGCGCTGGCGACGCCGGTACCGCGATCGTTATGCGGGTGCACGCTGATACAGACGTCACTGCGGCGGCTGAAGTGGCGGCAGAAATACTCGATCTGGTCGGCATAGACGTTCGGCGTGCTCACCTCGACGGTAGCGGGCAGGTTGACGATCATCGGACGCGCCGCGCACGGCTGCCAGATCTCCGCCACGGCTTCACAAATCTCCAGCGCAAACTCCGGTTCGGTAAAGCAGAAGGTTTCCGGGGAGTACTCGTACTGCCAGCAGGTGTCAGGGTTCTCTTCACACAGCTGACGAATCAGGCGCGTCGCGCGCGTCGCCAGCTCGACGATTTGCGCTTTCTCCATGCCGAATACCAGACGGCGGAACAGCGGGGCGGTGGCGTTATACAGGTGAACGGTGGCCTGCTTCGCGCCGCGCAGGGAGTCGAAAGTGCGACGGATAAGATCGTCCCGCGCCTGCGTTAACACCTGAATGGTGACGTCATCCGGGATGCGGTTCTCCTCAATCAACTGACGCACAAAATTGAAGTCCGTCTGCGAGGCGGACGGGAAGGCGACTTCGATTTCTTTAAACCCGCAGCTCAGCAGCAGATCCCAGAATTGCAGCTTGCGCGCGCTGTCCATCGGCTCGGCCAGCGCCTGGTTACCGTCGCGTAAGTCGGTCGAGAGCCAGCGCGGGGCGCGGGTAATAATCTGCTCCGGCCAGCGGCGGTCGGGCAACGAAAGGGTGGGGTAAGGCTGGTATTTGTCGGCGGGTGTGTTCAGCATGGTGCGCTCCTGTTGTCTTTTCACTATCGTGAATCGATTTCAGGCGCGCTGCTTTATCGGAACTGACAATCGCTGTCGCGTTTTGGACAAGGGGGGCGATTGTTGCCCGGTGGCGCTGCGCTTACCGGGCCTACGATCGTAGGCCGGGTAAGGCGTAGCCGCCACCCGGCAACCCGTGCACAGGGCTAGTGCGCACCGCCTCCGCCGCCACCTGCGCCAAATGGCGGTTTAGCAAACCACACCAGCCCCAGCAGGACGAGGAATATCCCGGCTGACATCCAGAAGATCTCATTGGCGGAAATAATCAGCCCCTGATTGGTGATCTGCTGGGCAATCCAGCCTGATGCCTGCTGTTGCGTCATCCCAAGCCCTTCCAGTTGACTGTACATCGCCTGGGCATTCGGGTTGAACGGGTTTACCGACTCAGTCAACTGCGCATGGTGCATCGACTCGCGGTTGGTCCACATGGTCGTGGTTATCGACGTGCCGATAGACCCCGCCAGCGTTCGCGTAAAGTTAGAGAGGCTCGATGCCGCCGCCAGTCGTTCCGGTGGCAAACCAGACAGCGTAATGGTGGTCAGCGGCATAAAGAAGCAGGCCACCGCAAACCCCTGGATAAACTGCGGCCAGGCCGACGCGCCAAAATCCATACCTGGTTCAAAGGTATAGGCACGCCAGTAGAAGCAGACGGCATACATAATAAAGCTGAAGGTTACCAGCCGCCGCATATCCAGTTTATGCGCGAAGCGGCCGATAATCGGCGACAGGATCACCGGAATAATCCCTACCGGCGCAGAGGCCAAACCTGCCCAGGTCGCCGTGTAACCGTAGACCTCCTGCAACAACTGCGGCAGCAGAACAATAGCGCCGAAGTAGAGCATATACGCGAGGCTGATACACAAGCAGCCGATGGTGAAGTTGCGCGACTTAAACAACGACAGATCGACTATCGGGTTATCGTCGGTCAGCTCCCAGACAATCAGGAAGCAGATAGCCACCACCGCCACCACGGTAAGGATGATAATTTCCTGTGATGAAAACCAGTCCAGCTCTTTACCGCGGTCGAGCATAATCTGCAGGCTGCCGATACCAATAACCAGCAGTGCCAGCCCCACGGCATCAATCCGCCGCCGTTCGGTGCGGGTTTCACGTCCGCGCAGAGTTTGCAGTGTCATCAACACCACCGCCACGCCAATCGGCACGTTGATGAAGAATATCCAGCCCCAGTGGTAATTATCGCTGATATAACCGCCGAGGATCGGGCCGCAAATTGGCGCGACAATCACCGTCATCGACCACAGTGCCAGCGCGATCGAGCGTTTGGCTGGCGGGTAGTTATTCAGCAATAGACTTTGCGAAAGCGGGATCAACGGCCCGGCGACAATCCCCTGAATCACGCGGAAGAAGATCAGCATATTCAGGCTGCTGGAGACACCACACGCCCACGACGCAATAGCAAAGGCGATGGTGGACCAAAGGAACAGTTTCACTTCCCCGACGCGCTTTGCCAGCCAGCCGGTAAGCGGGATCGAGATGGCATTCGCCACCCCGAAAGAAGTGATTACCCACGTTCCCTGGCTGAGCGATGAGCCCAGATTCCCGGCGATAGTGGGGATCGCCACGTTAGCAATGGTGGAGTCCAGCACCTGCATGAATGTCGCCAGTGACAGCGCAATCGTCATAATGACCAGTTGCGCGCCTTCCAGCGGTTTTTGCTGTTGCATCACACGCACCTCTGGATTAGCCAGCGTTAGCTTTTACGATATCGTCGATCAGTTTATTGACAGGTGCCAGGCTGATTTCACGCGCGGTGCTTACCGCTACCGGAGTGGAACGTACTTTATTTGCCAGTACCTGACCGTCACGGTTAGTGGTATTGACGCTCACCAGCGTGGACAAACCGATACGCAGCGGATATTGCTCCAGCTGTTTCTGGTCCAGTTCGATACGCACAGGCAGACGCTGAACGACTTTGATCCAGTTACCGGTCGCATTTTGCGCTGGAAGCAGTGAGAACGCGCTACCTGTGCCCATATCCAGACCAACCACTTTACCGGTGTATTTCACATCATCGCCGTAAATATCCGTGGTGATAGTGACCGGCTGACCGATACGCATATTGGCAATCTGCGTCTCTTTAAAGTTGGCATCCACCCACATATTGGTGGCTGGAACGACCGCCATCAGCGGCGTCGTTGGGCTAATTTGCGCCCCAGGCTGTACCGCGCGGCGGGAGACATAACCGGTCATCGGACTGACAATACGAGTACGCTCCAGCGCCAGCCAGGCGTTACGTACTTCGGTGGCAGCCTGTTGCACGGCTGGCTGATCTTCCAGTTTAGTCCCCAGAATCATCGCCTGATTGGCATTGTATTGTTGAATCGCGACGTCCAGTTGCGCCTGGGCACTGGTGACGGCGTCGCGGGCGTGTTGCAGCTCTTCGCGACCAATCAGGTTGGCATTGCCCAGCGGCACACGGCGGTTGTAGTCGCTTTGTGCTTTCGCGAGGGCGATTTTCTGCACCTCAATATTCGCCTGCAACTGCTTGCTGTTAATCATCAGCTGGTGGGTTTGGCGAACGCTGGAAGCCAGTGCAGTTTTGGCTTTTTCAAACGCCTGGCGAGCATCTGTCGGGTCGAGAGTGACCAGCACGTCGCCTTCTTTTACAAAATCGGTGTTATCGGCCCAGACTTTCGTCACGCTGCCAGACACCTGAGACATAATTTGAATTTGATTCCCTGCCACGTATGCGTCATCGGTTTCTTCGAAGTGACGCAGTACCAAAAACCAATAAATCCCTATCGCTACGGCAATAATTATAAAGAGCAAGGTGAGAAGGAGGAGCAGACGCTTACGTTTGCCGCTCTTCTTTACCGGTTGCTGCGGGGTTTGAGTCTCCGCATTTGCGCTCATATTGTTCTCCACGATCTTCTTAACTCATCGGCTGAGCCGACCTGCTTGCCAAAAAGGCCAGCATGTTGCGATGCTGGCCAGTCATTTTTTCTTTTATAAATCTGGATTTTTGAGCGAGATGACGCGTTAGCTCATCGCTTCGAGAACCACACCGTCTTGTTCCATCTGGTCGAGACGGGAGAGCAATTTGCGGGTGATTTGCTCGAGCTGATCTTTTTCTGTTGTGCTGAGCGCGGACCAGAGTTGATGCAGGCAGTTATGCTGCGGTGGTAAAACCTCGCGCAAAAACTCGTGACCTTTTTCCGTTAATTGCAGATGCAGGCAGCGGCGATCGTTATCGCTTTCACGACGTTCGATCCAACCGCGTTTTTCCAGTTCATCGGCAATACGCGTCGCGTTGGTACGGGATGATCCAAGAGCACAACTTAATTCAGAAGGCTGAATACTGTGGTTTTCCTGAGACTCCAGCGTAATCAACGCCATAAACAACGTCTCGTTAATCCCCTGAGCCTTCAGCATTTTATTGCGGTTCTCCAGCAGCTTGCTTTGCATGTGCATGCAAAGACGAGTCAGAAGGATCTCCTGATAAGGAAAATCTTCGTGGCGGCTGGCGCGAAATTTTAGCATTTGTTCAATGGGCGTAAACGAACTATCCATTTGGGTATGACCTCATTAATTTCAGCCGATATAGTAACGACAGTGACAAATAAAGTAAATGTATTGTTTGTGCGGTTATATCCGCCAAACGTATGTCACCATCAGAAAGCGCCGGGTAAATCCGTGACCCGGTGAACACAGAGAGCGTGGGGTGTGTACCCGCGAAAGAGGGGATGTGAGGACAGGGGTCTGAACTATTCATGCCGGTAGTAAATATGTCACCCACAGTAAAATTTCTGGGATAAATGATTACCGTTACCTTAACAGATGCAGGCCCCCTTTACACCCCAGGGGGCCCAAAGCAATGTAAAACTTAGTGAATTGCTTCCTGACGGTGATAGCCGCGCCACCATACCAGCAGATTTATCGCCGCGACAATGGCGCCGATGGCGCACACGCCCGTCCAGCCCGCATGCTGCCAGGCGGAGGCTGAGATGAGCGAGCCCGCCGCGCCGCCGATAAAGTAGCTGGTCATGTACCCGGCCGTCAGACGGTTACGGGCATCCGGCTTCACGCGGTAAATCACGGTCTGGTTGGTGATATGTACACCCTGCACGGTGAGGTCGAGCACCAGAATACCGACAATCAGCGCCAGCACAGAGACGTGTCCGTACCAGATGGCCGCCCAGGAGAGCAGGAGTAAAACCAGCCCTGCGGAGGTGGTCATATGAGATTTGCCTTTGTCGGCCAGCCCACCCGCCGGGCGCGCGCCCAGTGCGCCAGCCGCGCCTGCCAGCCCGAACAGGCCAATCACGCCTTCTGAGTAGTTAAACGGCGGCGCGGCGAGCAGAAACGCCATCGACGTCCATAAGATGCTGAAGTTAGCGAAGGTGAGACACCCCAGAATGGCGCGCGTGCGCAGGAGTTTATCCCGGGTAAAGAGGCTGAAAACGGAGGCGAGGAGCTGCGGATAGTTCAGGTGATTTTCCTGCTTCACCTTTGGCAGGCCGCGCCACAGGGCCAGCGCCATGATAACCATCAGCACGCTCGCCACCCAGTAAACGGTACGCCAGCCGCCGAGGCTCGCCAGCAGCCCGGCAACGGTTCGCGCCAGCAGGATGCCCAGCAGCAGGCCGCTCATGATAGTGCCGACCACTTTGCCGCGTTTTTCCGGGGAAGCCAGCGTCGCGGCGAGGGGAACCAGAATTTGCGCCACCACCGAGAACAGCCCCGTCAGCGCGGTGCCGATAATCATCATCGTTAACGACTGGCTGCTGGCGGTGATCAACATCCCGCCCGCCGCCAGCAGTGTCATGGAGACGATAAGCATCCGGCGCTCAAACATATCGCCTAATGGCACCAGGAACAGCAGCCCGGCCGCATAGCCGAGCTGTGCGGCGGTGACAATAAACCCGGCGGAGCTGGCTGAAAGATCGAAGGCGCGTGCGATGGTGTCGAGCAGTGGTTGTGCGTAATAGTTGCTGGCGACGGCCAGACCCGTTGCCACGGACATTAAAAGGATGAGTGCGGGGCTAAGCCCTTGAGTTGTTTTTGTCATTAGTTTCAGGAATCGTGAGTTAAGTGATTATTTTTCCGGAAACATAATAACCAATGATGGTGAATGTTGGGGAATTGTTACGTGGTGGATTGTGCGGTTAAGCCCCTCACCCCGGCCCTCTCCCCAAGGGGGAGAGGGTGTATAAAGTCCCCTCTCCCCTTTGGGGAGAGGGTTAGGGTGAGGGGAAATTACTTTACTTCTGCGCTGCCAGCGCCTCATTCACCCAGCCATCGAACTGCTGCTGGTGGGCTTTGATCCAGCCATCAACATGGCCCTGAATATCGCCTTCTGAGGCTTTGCCGTCATGCATAATGGCGTTCTGGGCGTTAATATCTGCCACTGGCAACTGCATAATGGCAAACAGTTTCGCTGCTGCCGGGTTTTTCTCGGCCCAGGCTTTGTTGGCAACGATATGCATGGTGCTGACCGGGAAGCCATAATTCGCACCATTCGGCAGTTTGGTATCGGCGTTTTTATCGCCCGGCAGTGCGGAGAACGGCACCTGCAACCAGACGACATCTTTGCCCGGCTTCAGTTCGTTACTCACCCAGTACGGCGTCCAGGTGTAGTAAAACACCGGTTTGCCCTCTTTGTAGCGACTGATGGTGTCGGCCATCATCGCCGCGTAGTTCCCCTGATTATGCGTCACGGTATGGGTCAGTTCATACGCGGCAAGCTGGTGGTTGATCGCACCTTCGCAGCCCCAGCCAGGGTTACAACCGGTTAAATCCGCTTTTCCGTCGCCGTTGGTATCGAACAGTTTGGCGATCTTCGGATCTTTCAGTTGTGCGATGTTGGTGATTTTGTACTGGTCGGCGGTTTTCTTATCGATCAGGTAACCCTGTGCCGCGCCGTTAACAAATACCCCTTCACGATAAAATTTCTTATCGCCACCGGCAGCTTCGTACATGTTGTCATGCAGTGGCGTCCAGTTCACGGCGGTGAAGGTTGCATCGCCGGAAGCAAGCGAGGTGTAGCCAACGTTGTAATCTACTTCGCTGGGTTTGTTGACGGTATAACCTAATTTCTCCAGCGCACGACTGACCAGCAGCGTCTGGAAGGTTTCTTCAGTGATGGTGCTCTGAACTGGATTAACAGTAATGCCTTTGCCCGGCAGATCGGCAGCAAAAGTTTGTGTAGAGATAAGCGTGGCAAACGCTGTCGCAAAAAGTACGCTATGTCGCATTGTTATTCCTTTTTTTGGCAGGGTGATAATGCCCGGCGTCACCGGGCAAGTGCAGAGTTACTTAATGAATGGGCGGGTCAGCAGACCAACAGGGCCAGTGGTGTACCAGCGACGGTTGCCGCGACTGCGTGAGTCGCGCCCAACGGCCTGCGTCAGACGATCGAGGATAATGGCGAGGATCACAATCCCGACGCCGCCAACGGTGGCAAGCCCCATATCCAGACGACCGATACCGCGAAGTACCATCTGACCCAACCCGCCGACGGCAATCATCGAGGCGATGACCACCATAGAAAGGGCCAGCATCAGCGTCTGGTTAACGCCCGCCATAATGGTCGGCATCGCCAGCGGTAACTGAACTTTGAACAGCATCTGGCGCGGGCTGGCACCGAATGAGCGCGAGGCTTCAATCAGATCCGCCGGAACCTGGTTAATCCCCAGAATGGTCAGACGGATAATCGGCGGCAGAGCAAAGATGATCGTCACCACCACGCCCGGCACGTTACCGATACCAAATAGCATGACGATTGGCACCAGATAAACAAACGCTGGCGTGGTCTGCATGGCATCAAGCAGTGGACGAATAATTTTCGCCGCTCGCGGACTTCTCGCCAGCCATATCCCCAACGGCAAACCGATGACGATACAGAACAGCAGGGCGGTTAACACCAGCGCCAGAGTCACCATTGCCTGCGACCAGGCACCGATTGCGCCGATGGCAATCAGCGAAACCAGCGTCGCCACACCCATTCCGACCCCGGAAATCTGCCAGGCGATGAGAGCGAAAACGATAATCGCCACCGGTGCGGGCATACCCAGCAGCAATTGCTGGAAACCGTTGAGGATATAATCAACCGGAACGCGCACGCCCTGGAAGACGGGACGGAAATGGGTAACGACCCAGTCGATCCCTTCAGTGACCCAACTGTCGAGCGGGATCAGCGTTTTATGGAACGGATCGAGAATATTAAAATGCTCGACGTTTGGCGCAGGCGTACTGGTCAGCCAGTCAGCACCACCGCCGTCAGTCGGTGCAGTCGTCGGTGTACCCCAGGCGTCTGCGGATTGCGCGGCACTGTCCGCCGCTGGCGTGGTATCCCACGGATTATTTTGATCAGCCATTATTTACCCCCTCACGATCTAAAGCGCGCAGCAGCATTCCTTTCGAAATGATGCCGACATACTGTTGGTCCTCGTCGACCACGGGCACCGCACAGGGTGCCTGTCCGACATGAGAGAGCAACTCGCTAAGAGGCGTTTGTGCATCGACTGCTAACGGCGCATCAATCAGCGCCGCATCAAGACCTTGCTGCTGCGTTAACGCGGTTTTAAGCGAATCGATGGAGACTGCGCCGACAAACTTATTACCGCGTTCGATAACGTAGCCATATTCGCGATCTTCATCCTGCAATAATTTCAGTGCCGAACGTGGGCCGAAGCCAGGGGTTTTACGAATTAAGCCATTCGGTGTCCGGCGGGCAATATCTTTCGCACTGAATACCTGACTAATATCAACGCCACGGAAGAAGGTACGGACATAATCATTCGCCGGATTATTGAGAATTTCATCCGGTGTGCCGACCTGTACCACTTCACCATTTTGCATAATGGCAATTCGGTCGCCAATACGCATGGCTTCATCAAGATCGTGGGAAATAAAGACAATGGTGCGCTGATGTTTCGCCTGTAATTTTACCAGCTCATCCTGCATCTCGGTGCGAATTAATGGATCGAGCGCCGAGAAGGCTTCGTCCATTAATAATATATCCGGATTAATCGCTAACGCGCGGGCTAATCCCACACGTTGACGCATCCCGCCAGAGAGTTCATCCGGGTAGCTGTGGGCATAATTTTCCAGCCCGACCTGACGCAGTGCATCAAGGGCTTTTTCCCGGCGTTCTTCGGCATTAATTCCGGCCAATTCCATACCGAACGCAGTATTGTCCAGCACGGTCATATGCGGCATTAAGGCAAAGGACTGGAAGACCATCGCAATCTTTTTTCTGCGCACCTCACGGAGTTCGGCGTCGGATATTTTGGCAATATCCACACCATCAATCAGCACTTGCCCGCGGGTGGGTTCAATCAGGCGATTGAGAAGGCGTACCATTGTGGATTTACCCGAGCCGGATAATCCCATGATGACAAATATCTCGCCTTCTTCAATGGCCAGACTGGCGTCTTTTACGCCAAGCGATAGCCCAGTTTTTTCCAGAATTTGTTCTTTTGAAAGTCCTTGTTCGATATATTTGAACGCTCGCTGTGGATGTTCGCCAAATATTTTATAAAGATTTTTAATTTCTAATTTAATTGCCATGCAATAGAAAGATTCCTTTATTTGTCTATGTCGATATATTACCCAATGGAAATAGTCACTTTTTTCTACCCTAACATACTGAGAATCTGAGGCAACCCCTGATGGCAAATGTGGCATGAATATTGATGCGAGCAAATCGCCGGAATTTCCCGTGATATAAGGGCTGAGAGCAAATCGAGAAAGTTGATATTTTTTGTCAAAGATAGCGAAAAAACGCCTGAATATTGTGGTTTCAGGCGAATAATGCAACAGAGTATCAGTGTAGATCACCACAAATTATTTGCGTGATAAAAAGCTATTTGGCGGGAATTATTTCCCTGCTGCGGGTAGTGATATTTTTGAAAATAACACCCTCAGAAATTCCAGTCTTCATCTTCTGTTTCAACCGCTTTCCCCATCACATAAGAGGAGCCTGAACCGGAAAAGAAATCGTGATTTTCATCGGCATTCGGCGAAAGCGCGGCGAGGATTGCCGGATTCACTTCCGCCATTTCTGCGGGAAATAACGGTTCGTAGCCCAGATTCATCAAAGCCTTATTGGCGTTGTAACAGAGAAACGCTTTCACATCGTCAGCCCACGGGGTTTCGGCGTACAGCTCATCGGTGTATTGCAACTCGTTGTCGTAGAGTTCCAGCAACAAATCGAAGGCGAAACTCTTCAACTCTTCACGTTGTCCCAGAGATATCTTTTCCATGTTTTTCTGATATTTATAGCCTATGTAGTAACCGTGGACTGCTTCATCGCGGATAATCAGACGGATCAGGTCCGCGGTATTGGTCAGCTTTCCGCGGCTGGAAAAATACATCGGCAGCCAGAAACCGGAATAGAACAAAAAAGATTCAAGAAACACACTGGCGATTTTCTTTTTCAGCGGATCATCACCGCGATAATGTTGCTGAATAATCTGAGCTTTTCGCTGCAACGGTGCGTTTTCTTCACTCCAGGCGTAGGCGGCATCGACATCTTTGGTCTGGCATAGCGTCGAGAAAATCGAACTGTAAGAGCGGGCATGAACCGCTTCCATAAAGCTGATATTCGATAATACCGCTTCTTCATGAGGCGTGAGTGCATCGGGCATCAGAGAAGGCGCGCCGATAACATTTTGCAGCGTGTCGAGCAGCGTCAGGCCAGTAAAAACGCGCATCGTCAGTTGTTGTTCTACGACAGTTAATGTCTGCCAGGCAGGAATATCGTTCGACAGCGGCACCTTTTCTGGTAGCCAGAAATTGCTGGTCAGGCGATTCCACACCTCCAGATCTTTATCGTCAGATATCTTGTTCCAGTTGATGGCGCTGATACGTGAGAGTTTCATAGATATTCCTTAAAGTGCACAGGAGACGCAGCCTTCAATTTCAGTGCCTTCCAGCGCCATCTGACGCAGGCGGATGTAATAGAGCGTTTTGATACCCTTGCGCCAGGCGTAAATCTGCGCTTTGTTGATATCGCGAGTGGTGGCGGTATCGGGGAAAAAAAGCGTCAGCGACAGCCCCTGATCGACATGGCGAGTCGCTTCCGCGTAGGTGTCGATGATCTTTTCTGCGCCAATTTCGTAAGCGTCCTGATACAGCGCCAGATTCTCGTTAGTCATAAACGGGGCAGGGTAGTAAACGCGTCCTGTTTTGCCCTCTTTGCGTATCTCTACTTTCGCCACAATCGGATGAATACTCGACGTAGCATGGTTGATATAAGAGATAGAACCGGTTGGCGGCACCGCCTGAAGATTCTGGTTGTATATGCCGTAGCGCATCACGTCGTCGCGCAGCTGCGCCCACATCTCACGGGTAGGTAACGTAATACCGCTACGGGTAAACAGTTCGCCAACTTTCGCCGTTTTCGGCTGCCAGTTCCCTTGCAGATATTGGCTAAAATATTCACCACTGGCATAGCGTGACTGTTTGAACCCGGCGAAGGTTTCACCGCGTTCGCGTGCCAGCAACATCGAGGTACGCAGTGCATGCCAGGTGATGGCATAGAAATAGAGATTGGTGAAATCCAGTGCTTCCGGCGAACCATAAGCGATGCCTTCTCGCGCCAGATAGCCGTGTAAATTCATCTGCCCCAGTCCGATGGCGTGCGAGGCGGCATTTCCGGCTTCGATGGACGGCACGCTGCGGATATGACTCATATCTGATACTGCCGTTAAACCGCGCACGGCAGTCTCTACCGTGCGGGCAAAATCGGGGGAATCCATGGTGTGCGCAATATTCAACGAACCTAAATTGCAGGAAATATCATGGCCTGTGCGGGTATAGTCGAGATTCTCGTCATACTCTGAGGCGCTGTTAACCTGCAAAATTTCTGAGCAGAGATTACTCATATTTATGCGCCCGGCGATAGGGTTAGCACGGTTTACCGTGTCTTCATACATGATGTAGGGATAGCCGGACTCAAACTGGATTTCTGCCAGTCGCTGGAAGAAATCACGGGCGTTGAGGTATTTTTTGCGAATGCGTTCATCGGCAACCAGTTCGTCATAGTGTTGGCTGATGGCCACATCGGCAAACGGCTTGCCATAAACTCGCTCTACGTCATAAGGCGAAAACAGCGCCATCTGCGCATTCTCTTTTGCCAGATGGAAAGTGATATCCGGGATCACCACGCCAAGCGACAGTGTTTTAATGCGGATTTTTTCGTCGGCATTTTCCCGTTTCGTGTCGAGAAAACGCAGAATATCGGGATGATGAGCATGTAAATAGACTGCACCAGCCCCCTGACGAGCGCCGAGTTGGTTGGCATAGGAAAATGCGTCTTCCAGCATTTTCATCACCGGAATTACGCCAGAAGATTGATTTTCAATACGTTTAATTGGCGCGCCCGCTTCTCGCAGATTCGACAGCAAAAATGCTACGCCGCCGCCGCGTTTCGACAGCTGCAGTGCGGAATTTACCGCCCGACCAATCGACTCCATATTGTCTTCAATACGCAGCAAAAAACAGGAAACCAGTTCGCCGCGCTGCTGCTTACCGCAGTTGAGGAATGTTGGCGTGGCTGGCTGAAAGCGTCCTGACAGCATTTCATCGGTCAGTTGCAACGCCAGCGTCTCATCGCCTTGTGCCAGCGTCAGCGCCACCATCGTTACTCGATCGGCAAAATCTTCCAGATAACGTTTACCGTCGAATGTCTTCAACGTATAGCTGGTGTAAAACTTCCATGCCCCGAGGAATGTCTGGAAACGAAAACCGCTGGTGTGTGCGTGGGCAAACAGCGTAATGACAAAGTCGCGAGAGTAGCGATTAAGAACGCTTTCATCATAGTAACCTTCGTTGACCAGCCAGTTCAGGCGCTGCTGCTGGCTACTGAAGGTCACACTGTTCGGACGCACATGCGTCGCAATAAAGGCGTCAACGGCCTGGCGGTCTTTATCGAACTGAATGCGACCTGCGCTATCGTAGAGGTTAAGCATCGCATTCAGCGCGTGGTAATCCATCGTTTCCTGCGTCAGGGCAGTCTGCGGTTGTCGTTGCCAAAATTCGGTTATTCCTTTACGAACGTTTTCGATATCGCTTTGCGTACCCATGAGTTCAAAACGGTACAGCCACGGCACGCCGCATTTCCGGGCAATCACATCTCCGCGCGGCCATACCCTCACCAAAGTTGCGATTACCAGAAGCAATAACGCCGCGAAGCAACGCCCGGGTTGTGCTCGTCGTTTAAAAAGCGAATTACCTGTCGTGGCACCGCGCCAGCTGTACCGCGCCGCCGTAAGAGGGCACGATCAGGATTGTAAGGCTCGTCTACCTGATCCGTTCCCGCTCATTGAGCGGGATCGCACCGCGGGCAGACCTAAACGTTCGATAAAACGCTGCGTGTTTTCGGGAGCTGCTGGAGTAGTAGACGAGCTGGCTCATGCACTGACGCCCTGAGCGGCAAGGCGGTTGATCATGTCCGGACGGAAGCCAGACCAGCTGGTGTCGCCGGCAACGACAACCGGAAGCTGACGGAAACCCTGCGCCCGCAGGGTGTCTGCCGCGTCGGGCACCTGATCAATATTGACCATCTCAAATGCCACGCCGCGGCTCTCCATCGCCCGTTTCGTGGCGTGGCACTGAACACAATCGTTACGAGTGTAAATAATAATGCTCATGATTCGTATTTCCATTTAGAATGAGAGAACGGCGCGAGTAAACGCGTCATGTTGTGTGTGTCTTTCTAAAGGGAATACTAGATGTAGTTGCGATAAGTTTCAACCACACAAGATATGGGAAATACAGATTAATAAGGCCCCAACGATGAGCCTGGCGGGGCAGGGCGGGCTGTGCGGGTTTTTCAGGCTGTCAGGCAAAGAAAAGCCCCGGCGCCTGAGGCGACCGGGGCTGAGAACGCGCGCTTACTTACGCAAGCTAAGCAGGGCGCCGACAAAAATCCCGACCGCCGCGACCGTTCCCAGCGTACAAAGTGGTTTTTCACGTACGAAGGTGGTGGCGCAGCTGGCCATGTCGCAGGCCGCCTGAGTGGTACGTGAGCGGCCATTCATCCTTGCCCGCGTTTCACGCAGCAGAGACTGAGCCTTACGTTTCGCGGCATCTGCTTCGTCCTTCGCGTCAGAGCCCCAGGATTTCAATACGGCTTCCAGCGTGTCCGCTAATTGGCTGACATCGTTACGAATATCCTGTGTGTCGTCATTAATATCGTTTCGGTTCGGTCTGTTAAACATACGATCCTCCATAATTTGTGTTCCCGTTTAGTTTAGTCCAGAAATGTAATATCTGAAGCGAGTCACGGCTTATCGGGCAGTTTATGGAATATTCTGAAAGCCCTGCTAATGCTGAATACTGTAAGGTTGCCGGGCAGGAATGATAATGAGGAAAAGATATGTATTTACGACCCGATGAGGTGGCGCGCGTTCTTGAAAAAGAAGGGTTCACCATGGATGAGGTAACATCAAAAGCGTACGGATATCGCCGTGGTGAGAATTATGTTTACGTCAACCGTGAAGCAAGAATGGGGCGTACTGCTCTCATTATTCACCCGACACTCAAAGACAGAAGCCTGTCATTTGCTGAGCCCGCCTCGGATATTAAAACCTGCGATCATTATCAGCAATTTCCGCTCTATTTAGGCGGCGAGACGCATGAACATTATGGTATTCCGCACGGTTTCAGCTCGCGTATGGCGCTGGAGCGGTTCCTGAAAGGGCTGTTTGGCGACGTACAATAACTCTGCGACTGGCCTGAGCCAGTCGCCTTACCTTACGCTTTTGCCTGGCTATAAGGGCTGACTTTAAACAGGCGGCGGCAGTAGTCAAGAAAGTAACCGTACACCGCACCCATCAGCATGGATACCACGATATTTGAACTTACCGCAGCGGCGATTTGATGCCAGTCTGCGCCCACCGTCAGCAAAATAACCACATACACCGGGGACTGGAACGTTACGTAAGCCAGCACGTCCGCCAGGTTTTTTACCCAACCCGCCGGGCTAATACGCCGGGCTAAACGCATCACTGCATCGCGATACAGGCCGTACGGCCAGGCAATCATGATATTCACCGGAATGGCCACCAGGCGCGACGAGAGGGATTGCTCAAAGGACATTCCCGACAGGAAAATTTCAATCAGCATATTCACGACGGAACAGTAAACGACCATCGCGAATGTATCCGCTACCGCATGGCGCAGGCGAGACTGCGGTGAGAACATGTCTGAACTCCTCGAACAGGACAAAAAAGTGGCGTTTTACCTGCGGCCTTTAGTGCTTTAGGTTGGTTTGTTTTGAGTGTATAGCGTATCTCTCTGGCTTTTAACTAACAAGTAGTGATTAATTTTTATTTACAGGCGCTTTGGCCATAAAATTCTCTAAAATTGTTCGTTTTTTGCGCGCTTCGTTATTTTCTCTCCTCGCGCCTATTTTAGTGAAACATATCAATGGATTAGTTTGTCTGTGTGCGTGTGAAACCTCTGTTGTGTGGGAGAGTGGAGGCGGTTTTTTGAACTGTTTTAAACAGGAGCTTGTGGTCAGGGGAAGGGCGGTATATTACACATTAAAACAGACATATATTTCGGGGTTATATTAACGGGATATTCTAAAACATTTACAATAATGTCAAAACGTCAGGGTGGGTAGATATCAGAACCAAAATCAATTATTCTGTTGCCTGATTTATGTTATACACACGAAGAAAGGTTTTTCATTATTATGGCTTTAACGTTACAGAATCTTAATAATATTCGTACCCTCCGGGCGCTGGCACGTGAATTATCCATGGATGTTCTGGAAGAAGTGCTGGAAAAATTCCGGATTGTCACTGAAGAAAAACGCAGCGAGCAGGCTGAATTAGAGCGTCAACGCGCTGAACAGCAGGATAAAATTAATGCTCTGCTGGAACTGATGAAAGCTGACGGTATTTCTCCGAGCGATCTGTTAGGCAGTGATCTGGCGCAGGCGGGTCAGCCGACGAAAAAACGTAAAGCGCGTGCGGCGAAATATCGTTTTATTGACGCGAACGGTGAAGAAAAAACCTGGACCGGCCAGGGGCGTACGCCAAAGCCAATTGCAACCGCACTGGCAAACGGTAAATCGCTGGACGATTTCCTGATCTGATGATTATTCGGGCGGTGTATTCCGCCCGATTATTGACTTAGCAGACGCCAAAGTCACCGTCTTCGGAGTACAGAACCACGTCCGCCGATTTCAGGTGATATTTCTCGCCCTGCTCATTGCTGGCCTGCACAGCCACAATGTTTTCACCATTCACTTCGAGCACTTTCAGTTTCGGACCGCCCTGACGCGGTTGGACATAATCACCGACAGAAAACATAGCACCTCCTCATCATTGTCATGATCTTCACCATAGCCCACGTCCGGGGGCGGGGTACAGCCTAATCTTTCAGATACTCCTTATCAGGTACGTCGGTTCCACGGCATCACTTTCAGCAATCAGCGCGTTTGCCTGCTGCGGCGAAATAAGACGAAGAGACATTGCGTTTCCTTACGGTCAATTTCAGAACAGTAGAGCATTTAAGGCGGGGGTTTAAGCCAGTGTAAAGAGGGTAAAGGCAGGTAAAAGCGCGAGAGACGCATGGCAGTTAACCGTAAACTGGCTACGCTTAGAGAAGTGTCTTTTATAATTTTCAATTGGTTAGCTTGCACGGAGTTTTTTATGGGTTTTTGGCGCGTTGTTTTTACGATTATTCTCCCGCCGCTGGGCGTGCTGCTTGGCAAGGGGCTGGGCTGGGCGTTTATTCTGAATATCCTTCTGACCATCCTGGGCTACTTCCCCGGTCTTATCCACGCGTTTTGGGTTCAGACGAAGAGCTAGGTACGCCACAGTAAGTCACTGTAGATCCGGGTCAGCACGCCTTCCGGGCCAAACTGCTGTTTGATCCAGCGCGTGACCTGACCGGTCGCCGCATGCTGCGTGGCGAGCAGCATGCGCGAATCCTGACGTGGATTATTGATCCGCCGCGTTACCAGCAGCCCTTCCTCCACCGCCTCACGCGTCATATATTCCGGTAAAAAGCCAATACCTTCCCCCAGGATCTGACACTGGCATTTCGTGTTGAAGTCCGGCACCAGAATCGCCTCCTGACCGTGAAGCAGCCAGCCCACCTTCTTGTTGATGGTATGCGCGGTGTCCTCGACCATGATATTGGGATACAGACGCAGCTGACTTTCGGAAATGGGCTCCGGGGCGAACGCCAGCGGATGCGTGGGCGCGATGGCAAATACCCAGCGGATCGCCCCTATCTCGGTGTAATCAATGCCGCCGCCGTCCAGCAGCGTATCCGGCGCGCCAATGGCGATATTGGCCTGATTATTAATGATGGAATCCCAGACGCCGTTATACACCTCGGTCGTCACCGTGATCTGGCAGGTGGGAAACTGTTTTTTCAGCACCTGGAGCAAACGCGCGGTATGGCGTGGCGTATACAAAAGCTGATTTATGCAGATGCGCACCCGCGTCTCAATGCCCTGAGAAATGGTATCAATCCCGCGCTTGATGGCATGAAAGTCATTCAGCAGGTCGGTCGCTTTACGATAAAAATAAAAACCGGATTCGGTCAGCTCAATGCTGCGCGTGTTGCGTACAAACAGCACCACGTCCAGTCCGGTCTCCATGCGTTTGATGGTGTAACTGATGGCGGAGGTGGTCACGCCCAGTTCGGCAGCCGCTTTGCTAAAACTGCCAAAACGTGCCGCGGTGGTGAAGGCCAGCAAATTCTCTTCGGTAAAGATGGAATTCATATTATGGCTCCTGGTGACCATCAGTTTTGAACATATTTTAACAGCGGCGTTACATCATAGTTGATGTCGATCACAGTTCTGGATTTTTACGTAGAACCGCGCTGTGTAAGGCTTTTTCAGCCATAAGGATAATGCAGCCTGAAGCGCGTAAAAGCGGTAAAACATAAGAAAAAGGTTGCACAGACGCACATTTCTCCCGGACTGTTGAATTTAACTCAACAATGAATTGCGTGTCGATGAATCATTTTTAAGCGGATTCTTTTATGACCAGGCTGTTGCTATTCTCAGGTCATCAGAAGTGAAACATAGGGAGTCTGAATATGTCTGCAACTGCACTGGTTACAGAATTTCTGCTGGCGGCAGAAGAGGGCAATATCGACGCGCTAAAAGCCTGCCTGGAGAAAGGCGTGGATATTAACGCGACCAACCGCCAGAAAAGAACCGCCATTATTATTGCCAGCCTGAAAAAGCATTACGCCTGTGTGGAGTTTTTAATTGCCGCCGGGGCGGATATTGATAAACAGGACCAGACCTGTTTTAACCCCTTCCTGATCGGCTGCCTGACCAATGATTTAACCCTGCTGCGCATTGTCCTTCCGGCAAATCCGGATCTCGATCGTCTGACGCGCTTTGGCGGCGTGGGCATTACCCCTGCCAGTGAAAAAGGGCACGTTGAAATCGTGCGTGAGCTGCTGGAAAAAACCGACATCAACGTCAACCACACCAATTTTGTCGGCTGGACGCCGCTGCTGGAGGCCATCGTATTAAACGACGGCGGCGCAAAGCAGCAGGAAATTGTGAAGCTGCTGCTCGATCACGGCGCGAACCCGCACATGACCGATAAATACGGCAAAACCCCGCTCGAGCTGGCGCGGGAAAAAGGCTTCAACGCGATCGCAGACCTGCTGCTGGCGGCAGGCGCATAGTGCATTCGGTCAGCCTTCCCCTGGCTGGCCGTTAATCAATAAACGCATTGTTACCGACGTGCATTTAGCACGACGGCGGCCCCCTTTTATCTTAAACAGGTGAAAATAATGCCAACCAAAATCGTCATAAAAAAGAATACGTATTTCGATTCGGTTTCCTTAATGTCGGTTTCCACCAAAGCCAATAAATTGCCGGGCGTCGAGCAGGCGTTTGTGGCGATGGCGACGGAAATGAACAAAGGGGTATTAAAAAACCTCGGGCTATTAACGCCGGAATTAGCGGACGCGAAAAACGGCGACCTGATGATCGTTATTAAAGGCGACGCGGCGAATGAGGAAACCCTGGCCGCCATTGAAGCGCTGTTCACGCGTAAAGAGCGCACTGGCTCCCATGATGCACGCTACGCCACTATTGGCAGCGCCAAAAAGCATATCCCGGAAAGTAACCTGGCGGTGATTTCGGTCAACGGTCTGTTTGCCGCTCGCGAAGCGCGTCAGGCGCTGCAAAACGATCTCAACGTGATGCTGTTTTCCGATAACGTCTCAGTTGAAGATGAACTGGCGCTCAAGCAACTGGCCCACGAAAAAGGGCTGCTGATGATGGGGCCAGACTGTGGCACGGCGATTATCAACGGCGCGGCGCTCTGTTTTGGTAACGCCGTGCGTCGCGGCAACATCGGTATTGTTGGCGCATCCGGCACCGGCAGTCAGGAGTTGAGCGTCCGCATTCATGAATTTGGCGGCGGCGTTTCGCAACTGATTGGCACCGGCGGGCGCGACCTGAGCGAGAAAATCGGCGGCCTGATGATGCTCGACGCCATCGGGATGCTGGAAAACGATCCGCAAACTGAAATCATTGCGCTTATCTCCAAACCGCCTGCGCCTGCGGTGGCCCGCAAAGTGCTGGAACGTGCGCGCGCCTGCCGCAAGCCGGTGGTCGTCTGCTTCCTCGATCGTGGCGAAACGCCAGTGGATGAGCAGGGGCTACAGTTTGCCCGCGGCACCAAAGAGGCAGCGCTAAAAGCGGTGATGCTCTCCGGCGTGAAACAGGAAAATCTCGACCTGCATACGCTTAACCAGCCGTTGATTGCGGATGTGCGTGCGCGTCTGCAACCGCAGCAGAAATACATTCGTGGCCTGTTCTGCGGCGGCACGCTGTGCGACGAAACCATGTTCGCGGTGATGGAAAAACATGGCGATGTCTACAGCAACATTCAGCCCGATCCGGAATTCCGCCTGAAAGATATCAACCGCAGCATCAAACACACCTTCCTCGACTTTGGCGATGACGACTTCACCAACGGCAAGCCGCACCCGATGATTGACCCCACCAACCGCATCAGTCGCTTGATCGAAGAGGCGCGCGATCCAGAAGTGGCGGTGATCGTGATGGATTTTGTGCTCGGATTTGGATCGCATGAAGATCCGGTCGGCTCCACCATCGAGACGATCAAAGAAGCGAAAGCGATCGCCGCTGCCGAAGGACGCGAGTTGATCATTCTCGCCTATGTGCTGGGTACCGATCTTGATACGCCATCGTTAGAACAACAAAGCCAGATGCTGCTTGATGCCGGAGTGATTCTGGCGAGCAGCAGCACCAATACCGGATTGCTGGCGCGTGAATTTATCTGCAAAGGGGAGGAAGCCTGATGAGCCAGTCACTGTTTAGCCAACCATTGAACGTTATTAACGTCGGCATCGCCATGTTTAGCGATGACCTGAAAAAGCAGCATGTAGAAGTGACTCAACTCGACTGGACGCCGCCGGGGCAGGGCAATATGCAGGTGGTGCAGGCGCTGGATAACATTGCCGATTCGCCGCTGGCGGACAAAATCGCCGCCGCTAACCAGCAGGCGCTGGAGCGTATTATCCAGTCGCATCCGGTGCTGATTGGTTTTGATCAGGCGATTAACGTGGTGCCGGGCATGACGGCGAAAACCATTCTTCACGCCGGGCCGCCGATCACCTGGGAAAAAATGTGCGGCGCGATGAAAGGCGCGGTCACCGGAGCGCTGGTGTTCGAAGGACTGGCGAAAGATCTCGACGAGGCGGCTGAACTGGCGGCTTCCGGGGAGATCACCTTCTCGCCGTGTCACGAGCACGACTGCGTGGGATCGATGGCGGGTGTTACCTCGGCCTCGATGTTTATGCACATCGTAAAAAACAAAACCTACGGCAACATCGCTTATACCAACATGAGCGAGCAGATGGCGAAGATTTTGCGTATGGGCGCTAACGACCAGAGCGTGATTGACCGCCTGAACTGGATGCGTGATGTGCAGGGACCAATACTGCGCGACGCGATGAAAATTATCGGCGAAATCGATCTGCGCTTAATGCTGGCGCAGGCGCTGCATATGGGCGATGAGTGCCATAACCGCAATAACGCCGGGACGACACTGCTGATTCAGGTGCTGACGCCGGGGATTATTCAGGCGGGTTATTCCGTCGAGCAACAGCGCGAAGTGTTTGAGTTTGTCGCCAGCAGCGACTACTTCTCCGGCCCGACGTGGATGGCGATGTGTAAAGCGGCGATGGATGCGGCGCATGGCATCGAATACAGCACCGTGGTCACCACCATGGCGCGTAACGGCGTCGAGTTCGGCCTGCGGGTCAGCGGCCTGCCGGGGCAATGGTTTACCGGCCCGGCGCAGCAGGTGATCGGCCCGATGTTTGCCGGTTATAAGCCGGAAGATTCGGGGCTGGATATCGGCGACAGCGCCATCACCGAAACCTACGGTATTGGCGGATTTGCTATGGCGACCGCGCCCGCTATCGTCGCGCTGGTGGGCGGCACGGTGGAAGAAGCTATTGATTTCTCCCGTCAGATGCGCGAAATCACCCTCGGTGAAAACCCCAACGTCACCATTCCGCTGCTCGGTTTTATGGGCGTGCCGTCGGCAATCGACATCACCCGCGTGGGTAGCAGCGGCATTCTGCCGGTGATCAACACCGCCATCGCCCATAAAGATGCGGGCGTCGGCATGATTGGCGCGGGCATCGTTCACCCGCCGTTTAGCTGTTTTGAAAAGGCGCTGTTAACCTTCCGCGATCGCTACGTTCTATAAGGTATGCATCCATGAAAAACATGAAACTGGAGTGGAAAAGAGGTGACTGGGCAGCTTATTTCGGGTTGATGACCAACAACCTGACCAATTTGCTGACCATGATGGGGCTGCTCATTTTTGTCGTCGGCATCCCGAAGGAGATTGTTTATGGACGCATCGCGCCAGCCTTCGGGCTGGCGGTGCTGGTGGCGAGTCTTTGCTATACGTGGTTTGGCCTGCAAATGGCGCGCGCCACCGGACGAACGGACGTCACCGCGCTGCCGTCCGGCCCAAGCGCGCCGTCGATTTTTACCGTGACCTTCCTGGTCTTAATGCCGGTTTACCAGCAAACCGGCGATGCGGATTTCGCGATTCAGATTGGCCTGGTGTGGTGCTTTGTGGAAGCGATGATCCTCGCGGGCGGTTCCTTCCTGGGGGAAACCATCCGCAAGATGATCCCGCGTACCGTGCTGCTGTCGTGCCTGTCCGGTCTTGGCCTGCTGCTGCTGGCGATGAACCCGATGTTGCAGGCGTTCGAAGCGCCGACCGTGTCGTTTATCGTCCTGCTGCTGATCTTCATTAACTGGTTCGGTAAAAAGCCGATTTTTGCCAAAATCCCGACCGGCCTGCTGCTGTTAATTGCCGGTACTCTGCTTGCGTGGATCTCCGGCCTGCAAAGCCCGGATGCCATTAAAGCGTCCATGTCATCATTCGGCTTTAACCCGCCAGAAGTGCACGTGGACAGCTTCATGCAGGGACTGCCGCACGCGCTGCCGTATCTGGCGTCCGCCGTACCGCTGGGGCTGGCGAACTACATCTTTGACCTGGAGAACATCGAAAGCGCCCACGCGGCGGGGGATGAATACCCGACCCGCAAGGTAATGCTGGCGAACGGTCTGGCCTCGATGCTCGGCTGCCTGATGGGCAATCCGTTCCCGGTCACGGTCTACGTCGGCCATCCTGGCTGGAAAGCGATGGGCGCCAGCATCGGCTACACCCTGGCGTCCGGCGTGACCATGTTCATCGTGCCGCTGTTCGGGCTGGGGGCCTTTATGCTCGCCATCATACCGATGACCGCCATCGTGCCGATTCTGGTGTTTATCGGCGTCGTCACCGCCAACCAGGTGGTGAGGGAAACCCCGAAAGTGGAGGTACCCGTCATCTTCATCTGCCTGTTCCCGTGGATCGCCAACTGGGCGCTGACCATGATGAACAGCGTGATGAGCGCGGCGGGGACCAGCGCGGCGAAAATCGGCACCGACGTGCTGCACAGCAAGGGGATCTACTACGAAGGCCTGATGCATCTCGGCAACGGCGCGCCGCTCGCCAGCATGCTCTGGGGCTGTATCGCCATCTTCGCCATCCTCAACAAACCGCTGCGTGGGGCCGTCGCGGCGGCCGGTGGAGCGCTGCTGGCGCTGTTTGGGGTGATCCACGCGCCGGTGGTGGGCTTTGCCGAGGGCAGTTCCCTGATGTTCGTCACGGCCTACCTGATGATGGGCGGGATGTTTGTGGTGAAGCATGTGCTGGATACCTCTGTTAATCCCCCTCTCCCTGTGGGAGAGGGCCGGGATGAGGGCACCAGAACGCACCTTCTAAAGGAAACAACATGAAAGAGCTTGTGGTCGTTGCCATTGGTGGCAACAGCATTATCAAAGATAACGCCAGCCAGTCGATTGAGCATCAGGCGGAGGCGGTGAAAGCCGTCGCCGATACGGTGCTGGAAATGCTGGCTTCCGATTACGACATTGTGCTGACCCACGGCAACGGGCCGCAGGTCGGGCTGGATTTACGCCGTGCGGAGATTGCCCACGAGCGCGAAGGGCTGCCCTTAACGCCGCTGGCGAACTGTGTGGCAGATACGCAGGGCGGCATCGGCTATCTGATCCAACAGGCGCTGAATAACCGGCTGGCGCGTCACGGCGAGAAGAAAGCCGTCACCGTGGTGACTCAGGTGGAAGTGGATAAAAACGATCCAGGTTTTGCCCATCCCACCAAGCCCATCGGCGCATTCTTTAGTGACAGCCAGCGTGACGAATTACAAAAGGCAAACCCTGACTGGTGTTTTGTTGAAGATGCCGGGCGGGGCTATCGCCGCGTGGTCGCCTCGCCGGAACCGAAACGTATTGTCGAAGCACCTGCCATTAAAGCGCTGATCCAACAAGGTTTTGTCGTAATTGGCGCGGGCGGCGGTGGAATTCCGGTAGTGCGTACTGACGCGGGAGATTACCAAAGCGTGGACGCGGTTATCGACAAAGATCTCTCTACCGCGCTGCTGGCCCGTGAAATTCACGCCGACATTCTTGTGATCACCACTGGCGTCGAAAAAGTGTGTATTCACTTTGGCAAACCGCAGCAGCAGGCGCTCGATCGGGTGGATATTGCCACCATGACCCGCTATATGCAGGAAGGGCATTTCCCGCCCGGCAGCATGTTGCCAAAAATCATCGCCAGCCTGACATTTTTAGAACAAGGCGGCAAAGAAGTGATTATCACCACGCCGGAATGCCTGCCTGCGGCGCTGCGCGGCGAAACGGGCACTCATATTATTAAAACGTAAGGACGTAAGATGAAAGAAAGCAATAGCCGCCGTGAATTTCTGAGCCAGAGCGGTAAGATGGTCACCGCCGCCGCGCTGTTTGGTACCTCTGTGCCGCTCGCCCATGCGGCGGTAGCTGGCACCCTAAACTGCGAAGCGAACAACACCATGAAAATCACTGACCCGCATTACTATCTCGATAACGTGCTGCTGGAAACCGGTTTTGACTACGAAAATGGCGTGGCGGTGCAGACCCGCACGGCGCGCCAGACCGTGGAGATTCAGGACGGCAAAATTGTCGCCCTGCGCGAGAACAAGCTGCATCCGGACGCCACGCTGCCGCACTATGACGCTGGCGGTAAGCTGATGCTGCCCACCACCCGCGACATGCATATTCATCTCGACAAAACCTTTTACGGCGGGCCGTGGCGCTCGCTCAATCGTCCGGCAGGCACCACCATCCAGGACATGATCAAACTCGAGCAGAAAATGCTGCCGGAACTGCAACCGTACACTCAGGAGCGGGCAGAAAAACTGATTGATTTATTGCAGTCGAAAGGCACCACCATTGCCCGCAGCCACTGCAATATCGAACCGGTTTCCGGCCTGAAAAATCTGCAAAATTTGCAGGCGGTGCTGGCGCGACGTCAGGCGGGCTTTGAGTGTGAAATC
Source organism: Enterobacter hormaechei (assembly GCA_042434945.1). GTDB lineage: Bacteria > Pseudomonadota > Gammaproteobacteria > Enterobacterales > Enterobacteriaceae > Escherichia > Escherichia hormaechei_A. Next base: position 3,145,659 of record CP170191.1, on the reverse strand, counting down.
GTCGCCTTCCCGCAGCACGGTTTGCTGCTGTCGAAATCTGAACCTTTAATGCGTGAAGCGATGCAGGCGGGGGCGCATTACGTCGGCGGCCTGGACCCGACCAGTGTTGATGGCGCGATGGAAAAATCCCTCGACACCATGTTCCAGATTGCGCTGGACTACGACAAAGGCGTCGATATTCACCTGCACGAAACCACTCCGGCAGGCGTGGCAGCCATCAATTATATGGTTGAAACGGTAGAGAAAACGCCACAGCTGAAGGGCAAGCTGACCATCAGTCACGCCTTTGCGCTGGCAACGCTCAACGAGCAACAGGTAGATGAACTGGCGAACCGGATGGTGGTGCAACAAATTTCTATCGCCTCGACGGTGCCGATTGGCACGCTGCATATGCCGCTCAAACAGTTGCACGACAAAGGCGTAAAAGTGATGACTGGCACTGACAGCGTTATCGACCACTGGTCGCCTTATGGTCTGGGCGACATGCTGGAAAAAGCCAATCTGTACGCGCAGCTCTATATTCGTCCTAACGAACAGAACCTCTCCCGCTCGCTGTTTTTAGCCACTGGCGATGTATTGCCGCTGAATGAAAAAGGCGAGCGTGTATGGCCAAAAGCGCAGGATGACGCCAGCTTTGTGCTGGTGGACGCCTCCTGTTCCGCCGAGGCGGTGGCGCGTATCTCGCCGAGAACCGCAACGTTCCATAAAGGGCGTCTGGTCTGGGGCTCTGTGGGTTAATGTGGTGCCGGGCGGCGCTGCGCTTACCCGGCCTACGGTTCGGAGATTTTGTAGGTCGGGTAAGGCGAAACCGCCACCCGACAATGCAGTATACTGCTATGCACATTCTTAAAGAGGGATCAGCCATGGCACAAAACATCTACGACAATCCGGCGTTTTTCGAAGGCTACGCTCAGCTTCCGCGCTCGGTGCAGGGGCTGGACGGCGCGCCGGAGTGGCCTGCGCTCAGGGCGATGCTGCCGGATTTAACCGGCAAATCGGTTATCGATCTCGGCTGCGGCTATGGTTGGTTCTGCCGCGCGGCGCGTGAGCTGGGCGCGTCTGACGTCACGGGCGTGGATATCTCCGAAAAGATGCTCGCTCGCGCAGTGGAGCTCACCGCCGATCCACAGATTCACTATCAGCGTAGCGATCTGGAGTCTCTCAAGCTCAACGAGAACAGCCTCGATCTGGTCTACAGCTCGCTGGCGCTGCACTATCTGCCGGAACTGAACACATTATTTGCCCACGTTCAGCGCGCGCTTAAACCCGGCGGTTGCCTGGTCTTCTCTATGGAGCACCCGATTTACACCTGCGCCTCCCGTCAGGGCTGGCTGACGGACAACAGCGGCGAGCGGTTCTGGGGCGTGAACCATTATCAGGACGAAAGCCAGCGCGTCAGCAACTGGCTGGCAGACGGGGTGATTAAATACCACCGTACGCTGGGCACCACGCTCAACGCGCTGATCAAGGCCGGATTAACAATAAGCGAAGTCAATGAGTGGGGACCAACGCAGGCGCAAATTGACGCCTGGCCCGCGCTGGCAGAAGAGGCAGAGCGCCCGATGCTGGTGCTGATCGCCGCCCGTAAGGCTTAATAACCGACTTTATACACCCGCCCGCTCTGCACCCCTTCGACGCTGCGGCGGTAAGCCTGCGCAACGGTCGCGGCGGGAACGCTTTCAAAGCCCGGGAAGAAGCCGTCGTACGCTTCGGCGGATTCGGTCAGCACCGTCGGGCTGATCAGATTAATGCGAATACCGCGCGGCAGTTCACAGGCCGCGGCGCGCACAAACCCTTCCAGCGCGGCGTTAACCGTGGTGGCATTCACGCCCTGGGCAATCGGCTCGTGCGCCACAATCCCGCTTATCAGCGTAATCGAGCCACCTTCGTTCAGGTAGTGCTGGCCGGTCAGCGCCAGACGAACCTGCCCCAGCAGCTTATCCTGCAAACCCTGGTTGAACTCGCCGTCGGTCATGGTTGAGAGCGGGCCGAAGTGCAACCCTCCGCTGGCGGAGACAATCGCATCCACCGGACCGATCTTTTTGAACAGCGCCTGCACGCTCGCCTGCGAGGTGATATCCACCTGATGATCGCCCTGCGTGCGACCCACGCGGATCACCTCGTGGCGACGGCTTAGCTCTTCTGTCACAGCACGACCGACGGTACCGCTGGCACCAATAATGACGATTTTCATAGCAGACTCCTTATGTTGTGAGCCTTCATTCTTTAATAAATAAAAATTCAGATAAACTGGGATGATGTTAGAAGATTACTAACCAGAGGTTCGTAATATGGATAAGCTTCGCGGCATGGAGACGTTCATCGCGGTGGTGGAAAGCGGCAGCTTTACCGGCGCGGCGGCCCGGCTGGAGATGTCGGCGGTAATGGTCGGGAAGTATATTGCGCAGCTGGAATCGCAGCTCGGTACGCGGCTGCTGGAGCGCAACACCCGTCGCCAGAGCCTGACGGATGCCGGACGCGTTTATTTCGAAGAGGCCAGGCGCGTGCTGGAGCAGGTCTCGATTGCTGAAAACGCGGTTGAGCGTCTGCGAGCCACACCCGCCGGCACCCTGCGCGTGACGGCGCCTACCTCGTTTGGCGGCTGCGTTATCGCGCCTCTGACGGCCACGTTTTTGCAGCGTTACCCGGAAGTGCGCATCGAACTGGATCTCACCAACCGAATGGTGGATCTGGTAGAGGAAGGGGGCGATCTGGCCATTCGTATCGGTGAGATCCGTAATGAGGATCTGGTGGCGAAATACCTGTGTCCCTACAACATGGTGATCTGCGCCGCGCCGGATTATCTGGCGCGTCACGGTACGCCGCAAACGCCAGCCGATCTGGTGGATCACCTGTGCCTGTCGCACACGGTCTGGACGGCGCGTAACGAGTGGCGGCTGCCGGGAGTGGAAGGCGAAGTGCGCTGGAAGCGTGATGCCGTCTTACGATGCAATGACGGCTACGGCTTACGCATGGCGGCGCGAGCCGGGGCGGGACTCCTGCTGCAACCGGAAGTGCTGGTGGCGGAAGAGCTGGCGAGCGGCAGGCTGGTTCGGGTTCTGGAAGCGTTTACGCCCGCGCCGAGGCCGGTGCATTTACTGTGGCGTCAGGATTTGCGGCCGCTGCCTAAGCTAACGGAATTTATTGCCCATATTCTGCTAAGATTGGGCACAATATAAAAAAAGAAGGTAAGTAAAGAATGTCTGCAAACAAACTCGCCAGCAGCGCGCAGGGCCTGCAATCCTCTGCCATCCGTGAATTATTAAAACATAGCAAAATGGCAGGCGTGATTTCGCTGGGTGGCGGTATTCCAAATCCGGACCTGTTCGATCATGAGGGTTTAAAAATCGCCGCTGATGCCGTGCTTTCTCAGCATTTTGGCGAAGCGTTCCAGTATGGCCTGACGGAAGGCGTCCCGGGGCTGCGCGAAGAGATCCAACGCATCTGTGAAGGTCGCGGCATCGCCTGTAAAGCCGATGACGTGGTCATTACTTCCGGCTCGCAACAATCGCTTGACGTGCTGGCGCGGGCGTTAATTAACCCGGGCGATACGGTCGTCGTGGAGCGGCCTACCTACCTCGCCGCGTTGCAGGTCTTTGGCCTGGCGCAGGCGAATTTTGAATCCGTCGGCACCGACGGTGACGGCATGAAAGTGGATGAACTTGAAGCGCTGGTAGCCACCAAAACCATCAAAGCGGTTTATATCGTGCCAACCTTTGGTAACCCGGGCGGCGTGACGCTCTCCGAAGCGCGTCGTAAACAGCTGGTGGAATTATCGAAGCGCTATGACTTCGTGATTATCGAAGACGACCCGTACAGCGAGATCAACTACACCGACGAAGCGTTCCGCCCGCTGATTGCTCATGCCAAAGATATCGGCAATGAGGATAACGTGGTGTACACCTCCACCTTCTCTAAAATCCTCGCGCCGGGCACCCGCGTGGGCTGGGTGCTGGTGCCGGAGTGGCTGAAGCGCGCGGTGGTGAACCTCAAGCAAACCACCGATCTGCACACCAGCACGCTGTCGCAGCTGATGACGTACGAGTATCTGAAAACCGGTCGTCTGGCGAATCAGATTAAAATGATCCGCGAAGCCTATCGCCAGAAATACCAGACCTTTGCAACGGAACTGGAAGCGGAGCTGGGCGATGTGATGTCGTTCCACAAGCCAAAGGGCGGCATGTTCCTGTGGGCGAAAATGAACAACGGCATCAATACGACGAAATGGCTGGAAAAAACGTTGAGCAACGGCGTCGTGTTTGTGCCGGGTGAGTTCTTCTACTGCAACGAGCCGGACCATACCACGCTGCGCATGTCTTTCGTTACCCCAACGGATGAGCAGCTTAAAGAAGCGGTTCGACGCCTCAAAATTTCCCTGTAACAGGATGCGCATAATGGCAGATGCCGTTATGCGCTGTTCCCGTGCAGGGTAACGTCTGGCTTGCCGGATTTTCGCTTCGCCATGACTTCCGCCACGGTTTTTATCCGGCTTAACTCCTCCTGCGTGCGGGAGTTAGATTGCGCTTCCCAGATATCAACGTTTAGCTGTAAGTTCAGCCAAAATTCAATAGTGGTATTAAAGGCTTTTGCCAGTTTGATCGCCATATCGGCAGTAAGTTTGCGATTGTTATTGACCAATGCGCTTACGGTATTGCGGTGTACATTTAGCATCTCTGCCAGATCGTTGATTTTCAGATTGAGCGGTTCAAGATACTCATACTGCAACACCTCGCCCGGCGTGGTGGGTTTGCGGAGTGCCTGTTGAAGTGTCATAGGTGATGCCTCACTTGTGTTGCGTGTACTTGTGTGGAGAGAGATAGAGATCGTCTGCTTTTCCCTCTGACCAGCGAAATACAAGCCTGTATTGTCTGTTTACCCGGATAGAGGAATATCCCTTCAACGGAGGACTCAATGCTTCATACATATTGCCCGGTGGCGATCGTAAATCCAGGTGCGACATGGCCGCATTGATGATGTCGAGCTTTCTTGCAAGCGCTGTTTCCAGATTCAAAGGGATAACATTGCTCGATCTCCCGTAGAGAAAAAAATCCTCAAGCCATTGATCCCGAAAATGATTAATCATAATGCTGGTAAGCTCCAGTCCTTGAAGCTGAGTGGATAGTAATGCACTCCTGCACTGTGCGCAAGTGCGTTTTGTCTGCGAGTAATATTACCCTGGTCATGGCTGAAGGGAAGTGTGATGCATGACTAAAGGTTAATTCTTCGAGGCGGATTCCACGTCTTGCGTGCGGATTAATGCCCGGCGGCGCTGCGCTTGCGCGGGCCTGCGAGAATGTAGGCCGGGTAAGGCGCAGCCGCCACCCGGCGTTTGACTACCGCTCCCTCAGCGCCTCCTTCGCCCGGTTAAACGGTTTGATCATATAATCCAGCACCGTTTTCTCACCGGTCTTGATATCCACCGTCGCTATCATCCCTGGCACGATCGAGAAGTGTCTGCCCGCCTTATTCACCAGATAATCCTGGCTGGTACGGATAAACACCCGGTAATAGAACACCTCCGGCTTCGCTTCGTCCTGAATAGTGTCCGGCGAAATGGTCTCCACCACCCCGTGTAGCCCACCGTAAATCGCGTAATCGTAGGCGGTGATTTTCACCAGCGCCTCCTGATTAGGGTGGATAAAGGCGATATCCCGCGGCGAGAGGCGGGTTTCAATCAGCAGGTGATCGTCCACCGGCACAATTTCCATCAGCTCACCGTTGGGCGGGATCACACCGCCAATCGTTGTCACTTTGATGTTTTTCACGATCCCGCGCACCGGAGACTTCACCGTCAGACGGGTAACGGAATCCTCGCGGCCTTTCAGGATCGCTGACACCATATCCACCTCGGCGTTGGCCTTCGACAGCGCTTCACGGGCCTGCACGTAATACTGGGAACGCACGTCGGTGAGCTTCAGCTCCAGGTCGCTTTTCTGCCGTTGCAGGCGCAGCACTTCCACGTGGCTGGCGGCCCCGGTTTTCACCAGCCGCTGGGTGATCGCCAGCTCTTTGTTCGCGAGATCTAACGCGGCGCGCAACTCCCGCTGGGTATCCTCAAGCTGGGCGCGGCGCGAGTTGTAGAGCCGCGTTTCAGCGGCGGTCAGGTCGGTCCATTTCGCCAGGGACGGCGGGAATTTGAGCGGCAGATCGTTCACCTCGGCATACAGACGCGCGCTGGAGGCCAGCGATGCCCGGTAACGCGCCGCGCTTTCGCCGACGTTGGATTCCGAGCGGGTAGGATCCAGCCGCGCCAGCACCTGTCCGGCCTGCACCTGATCCCCTTCGTGCACGTTCAGCTCGGTGAGGATGCCCCCATCCAGCGACTGCAAAACCTGCTCGCGTGAGCTGGGGATCACTTTCCCGGTGCCGGTTGAGACTTCGTCCAGCACCCCGAACCACGCCCAGACGCCAAGCACCACAAACATCAGCAGGGAGAAGAAAACAATGCGCCGGGCACCGGTATAACCGCTTTCTGAGTCGAGCGCGTTATCCAGATCTTCTACTGCGGCAACGTCACGCTGACTGATTTTCATTTTTCCACTCCCGTCCGGTTGCCTGCTGCTGTTGCTGCATACGGCTGTTGTTCAGCGCCTGGGCTTTTGGCGCGTCCATCACCAGCATGCCATCTTTGAGTACCACCACGCGCTCCACCAGCTCCAGCACCGGCACGCGGTGGGTCGCGACAATCAGCGTGCGGTTGCCAAGCCACGCTCCGAGGCGCTGAATAAATTCCCGCTCGGTATGCTCATCAAGGGAAGCGGTCGGTTCATCCATCAGCACGATATTCGGATCGCGCAGTAGCATCCGTGCCAGCAGGATGGACTGCCGCTGCCCGCCGGACAGCCCGACACCGTTCTCCATAATCGGGTAATCCAGCCCCTTCGGCAGCTTCTGCACAAAGCTGGCCGCGCCGCACATCTCCAGCACCTCGAAGATCTCTTTATCGGTGGCGCGCGGCATGCCGAGCGTGATGTTCTCGCGCAGGGTGCCGTAAAACAGCCGGGCGTTCTGGGTCATAAAGCCGACGTTTCGCCGCACGTCAGCCACGTCCAGATGCGGCAGGCTGAGGTTGTCGAGCCGCAGTTCACCGCCCGCCAGATCCATCCCGCCCGCCATCGCCTGCAACAGGGTTGATTTGCCCGCGCCGTTGCGCCCGAGGATCGCCACTTTCTCGCCCGCTTTGATCTCCAGACGGTTAATGCGCAGCGCCATGCGCGGATCTTCCGGGTGATAGCGGAACTGCGCCTGCTCGAACAGGTAATGTCCGCGCAGCACGTCCTGACGGATCGGCGTCTCTTCGCGCTGATTCTCGGTCGGCAGCTGCATAATGCTGTCCAGCCCCTCTTTGGCCGCCTTCACCTGCTGCCAGCGGGCCAGCACGCCGCACAGCGTCGCCATCGGGGCGATCATCCGTGAGGCGAGCATTGAGGCGGCCACCACTGAACCGGTGGTTAAGGTGCCGTCGATCACCATCGGCGCGCCCACCACGATCACCCCGGCATACACCAGGCTCTGAATGGTCATCCCCCAGCTGATCAGGTTCTGGGTCAGCTCGCGGGTGCGCAGGCCGGATTCAGCGGTGATCTGGATATAGCTGTTCCACTGCTGCAAAAAGCGGTTCTCCGCCTGCATCAGCTTGATGTCCTCCAGCCCCTGCACGCTCTCCACCAGCACCGCGTTGCGCAGGGTTGATTCATGCGCCGACTGCTTCGCCAGCTCCGCCAGCTTCTTTTGCAGCAGCAGGCCAGGCAGGACCATGATCACCGCCGCCACCGGGGCGATCCACGCCAGCTGCGGAGCGATGATCGCCAGCACAATCACAAACAGGATAAAAAACGGCAGATCGACGATGGTGGAGATGGTGGAGGAGGTGACCATCTCGCGGATCTGCTCCAGCTCGCGCAGCTGGGAGATAAAGCTGCCGGTGGATCGCGGAATGGCGCTGTGGCGCAGCCGCAGCGCGTGGCCGAACACCCGATCCGAGACGCGCAGATCCGAGCGTTTACCCAGCAGATCCATAATGTGTCCGCGCGCCACGCGCAGCACAAAGCCAAACAGCGTGGCGATCAGCACCCCGATGGTCAGCACATAGAGCGTCGGATAGGACTGGGCGGGGATCACCCGGTCATACACCTGCATGGAAAAGACGATGCCCGAGAGGGAGAGCACGTTAATGAACAGTGCAGCCAGCATCACCCAGCTGTAAGGGCGAAGGTCGCGCATCACCAGCCGGTAGAGCCAGTCCGGGCGGTATTTTGAGATATAGGCATCCACGCGGCTGTCCTTCAGCGCCGCCAGCGGACGCAGGGCGATGACGTGGCGGATGGCAGGCAGCATCGCGCTCATCGACAGGCGGTTGGTGTGCGTGCTGTCGTCGAAAAAGCTGACCTCAAGCGTATCCTCGCCGTCGAAATTGTCGATCACGCCGATTTTACCGTCGTTCAGCTCAACCACCACCGGCAGACGCCAGCTGTTGATAGCGTGCTGATCGGCCGTCAGCAGCTGGAATGTCAGCCCGGCTTCACGGGCGAGCTGCGTCAGCGCGGGCACCATCGGTTTGCCTTTCAGCCACGGCGCGCCGGCGATCAGCGAGCCTGGCGAACAGGCAACGCGATAGCGCGTCGCCACATAGCCAAACGCCTGCGCCCACTGCTCCAGCGCCTCATCCGTCATATTTTCACCCTGCGGAATATCGCGTTGCTTCATGGCTGGATCTCCACGGTCTGGATGGTGCGGTTTTCAAGATCGAACGCGTGACGCAGGCGCCCGGTGTTGTACAGACAGTTGAGCTGAAGCTGATGCAGCTGTCCGGCGGTTTGCTGTTGGGTAAAGCGCGCCTGATACACCTCCTGCTCGGCGTTGAGCACGTCGAGCAGCGGGCGGGAACCGAGATCGAGATACTGCTGCTGATACAGCTCGCGGGTGCGGGCGCTGAGCGCTTCCTGACGGCCCTGGATCTGAAGCGTGCTCATCAGGCTCATCACCTGGCTGCGCGCTTCCAGCAGTTTTTGCCGCACCTCAAGACGGGTGCGCTGGATGGTGGACTGGGCGGATTCCACCGCGTGTCCGGCGGCGTTACGCCGAGCGGTGAGGCCGCCGCCCTGATAGAGCGGCATCTGCACTTTTACCCACGCGGAGTACTGGGTGCGGTCCCGCGTTTCGTTGCCGGCGTAGCGGTCGTTCAGGTAGTGACGAACTTCCGGCTCCAGCGAAACGGTAGGGGTCATTTGCGCGTTGGCATAGTCGAGATTAGCCTGCGCGACGTTGGCCTGCGCCCAGGCCGCTAATACCGAGGGCACCAGACGATCGTCCGGCTCGGCGATGTCGCAGCTGCGGGCCAGGCTCTGCGGAAAGTCATTGCTGACCGCGTTCAGGCTGTCCCAGCCCAGCAGGCTCATCAGCGTGGCGCGCGAGCTGTCGAGGCTGGCCTGATACTGCATCAGCTGCGCACGCGCCCCTTCGATGCGGGCGTCGGTCTGCACCACGTCAGAGAGTGACGTTGCGCCTTCATCATTACGTTGTTTCGTCAGGGTGCCGATGGAGGACAGGGCATCCAGCTGTTCTTTGGCGGTCTCGACCATCTGCTGCCAGGTCTGCACCTGCACCATGGCGATGGCGGTATCGTGGGCGATGGTGTCGATGCTCACCAGCACGTTGGCCTGCTGCTGGGCGACGCCCGCGTTTTCCGCGCGTACCTGGCTTGCGACTTTGCCGAAGTCGTAAAGCATTTGCGAAAGAGAAAGCACCAGCGAAGGGGTAAAGCCATTATCGTCACCGTCGTGGCTATAGCCGTTATCCATGCCGGCGTTAATTTGCGGATAATATTTCGATTTGGCGACGTCCACATTTTCGCTCTGCTGATAAAGTTTGCCGACGGCTTCACTGATGGCCGGATGCCAGGTCACGGCGCGGTTAACCGCTTCATTCAGCTGTAGCGTGCCGGGGGCGGCTTTGCTGGCTACGGGCGCCACGCGACCATTTAAAGAGGGGAGTTCCTGCGTTTCGCTTAATTGTCCGGTATTAATCATCGCCGCAGGGTTTGCCGCGATAGCAGGCACAGATATCAGGCAGCACGAGAGCCACCAGTAAGGCATCTTCTTTCCCATGTCTTGTCCCTAATAAAAAAGTACTGCTTTTTTGTTTATGCCCGGGCGCTGTGCGCGCCCGGGTCATTTCTTGCAGGTGCTATCAGGTAATGATGTGTTGCTGGTTTACAAGCTCGTCGTAGGTGGTCTGAACGTTGTCCAGCGTAACGAGCGCAGATTTAGTGTAGGCGGCTCCCGTGCCGTCACGGTCGATGGAGATCACAGTATTGTTACCGCTTTGTGAAACAGAGACATAGTTCCCCAGCGTCGACGCACTACCGTTCCAGCCCACCAGCAGATCGCCAATGTCGATCTTGTCTCCCTGCGTGAGGGAGAAGTTCGTCCAGTGGTCGCCCGTGCTGTTACCTGCGGTAGCGTTACCCGCCGTATTGTTCAACACCTGATAAATCAGCGTGTCGCCGTAGGCCGTGCCGCTAATCACATCGTTATGCTCCGAACTGACAAATTTCGGCGCCATGTCAATGGTCAGCGACGCGGTATCCGTGGTGCCGCTGGCGTCGGTCAGGGTGTAGTTAAAGACCTCCTTGCTGGTAATGGTAGAGAGCGAGATCCCCGGGTTAAGGGTATAGGTGTAACTGCCGTCAGCGGCAATCGCCAGCGTCCCGTAGTGGCCCGTGATGTTTGACATCGTGCTGCCGGTGTACGGATCCAGCGTGGTGGTAACGCCGTCGTAGCCGGTAATGCTCACGCGGGTATCAACCGAGTGCAGCTGGTCCATCGCCCCTGCGGAGCCGGTGCCGTCGAAGATATTGCCGTCAACGGTGTGGGTGCCCGTCGCGTCGAATTGCGACAGGGAGTAGGTCGTGCCGTTTACGCTTGGGGTAATGGCGATGTTCCCCACGCTCAGCCCCGGTACGCTGCCGGTAAAGTTCAGCGTATAGGTCCCGGCGTTGAGATCCAGCCCGGTCAGCGGAACGTCGATGCTGCCGCCCAGCAGTGAGCCTCCGCTGAAGGAGCCGCTGCGAATCACATTCGTCCCGTCAGTGATTGACCAGTTCACCGTCAGCCCGCCCAGTGCCAGCAGCGAGGCCACGTCAAAGTGCAGCGAGGCGTTATGCAGCGCGGTGTTTGCATCCACCACGAAGGTCCCGCTTCCGCTGCCCTGCGTTGACCCCAACAGGGCGGTAGTCCAGCTGGCGGTGCCGACGGAGGTATCCGTATAGGTTGACGTATGGTGAACCGACGTGACGTCCATCGCGGTGCTGACATCGTTTACCGCATCCATTGGGCGCGCGGTTGGGGTGATGTTCAGCGATGCCGTGTCTTTCGAGCCGTCAGGCGCGGTGATGGTGTAGACGAAGGTATCCGGCGTGCTGATATGGTCCGCGCCGACCCCGCTGTTCAGGGTGTAGGTGTACTCTCCGGCCGCGTTGATCCGCAGCGTACCGTACTCGCCGGTGATCTCCGTCAGACCGCTGCTGTTCACCGCCACGCCGTTAACGTCGGAGACTACGGTACCCGCTGGCGCAATATCATCCGCCAGTACATCCCCGGTCGTGCTCTCGCTCACGCTTGCCACGCTGTAGACATGATCCTGCAAGACGTTCAGCGTGTAGGCCGTCAGCGCGGTGATCCCCGCCGCCGTATTGAGCAGGAACAGGTACTCGCCGGCGGGCAGATTCAGCGTCAGCTGCGAAGAGGTGCCGCCCAGCAGCGGCGCGCGCAGCCAGCCGGGTTCAACGCGCATCTGCTCGAAGGTCTGCGTGGCATTGTTGAACTTATAGATGTAGAGGTCGAACACCGAGGCCAGCGCCACGCCGCCCACGGACGCCTGAACGGTCATGGTGCGGGTGGTGCCTTCTTCCACGTTATAGATGATCGGGTTGGCCAGATCGTCCAGCAGGTTCAGCCCCAGCGTATTGCCAAGGTTGATCCCCACCAGGGTAAAGCCGCCCTGCGACGAGGTGCCGTTGTTAATCGCCTCCACGGTGGTATCGAAGGTCAGCGAGGCGGTATCGTCCACGGCCACGATACCGCTGCTGCTGGTGCCTTCGCCCAGCGACAGAACCAGATTTGCCGAGGCGCTGGTGCCGTTGTGGGTGATGGTGTAGGTAAAGTTCTCCGTGCGCCCAATGACGGCGGCGCTGGTGTTGGTCAGGTTATAGGTATAGCTGCCGTCCAGGTTGATGGTCAGCGTGCCGTACTGCCCCTGAATCACCGTGCCGTCAGCCGTGACGCTGGTGGTGGTGCCCTGGGCGTTGGTGACCGCGGTGACGGTGGTGCCCGCCGGGGCGTTGTCGCTGCCTGCGGTTGGATCCACGTCGGTGATGACGTTCCCGACAACGCTGGTCTCGCCGGACACGGTGCCTGCGCTGGTCTCTTTCACCGCCACATCGAGGCTGGTGTAAGAGCCGGTTGCCAGCAGGTTAGTGTTGTAGCTCAGGACGCGATACTGACCATCCGCCAGGCCGGTCAGGTTCAGCGACACCCCCGTCGCGCCGAGGGTCAGCAGGTCAGCGAACTGCGGCTGTCCGGTGTCGACCACGGTGGTCCAGGTGTTGTTGGCGGCGTCAAAGCGCTGTACCACCAGCTCAAGGGTATTGAGCAGGGAAAGAACGGCCCCCGTGGCGTTGGCGTTCACGGCAATATCCGCACTGCCGCCGCTGCCGACGGTGAAACCTACCTGCGCGGTGTCGTTGCCGAGCAGCGTCAGCACGTTACCTACGGCGCCCACCAGCAGGAAACCATAGTCGCTGTACTGCGAGTTGGTCACCGTTGCGGTGGTTGTCAGCGCCAGCTCTTCAACGTTAGTGCTGGCTGAGAGCGGCACCACCGGCGCAAGGGCTGAGCCGGGCAGCGAGACGTTGCCTGCCGCGTCGGTGGCGGTGATTTGCAGCGTCTGGCCTTCCGTCTGTTTATTGAGGAAGGTGTAGCTCCAGGAGCCGTTGCTGTCTGCCGTGGCGGTGACCGTTGAGTTATCCGCCAGACGGATGGTGACGGTACTGCCCGCTTCGGCGCTACCGGTCAGTACACTGCCGTCTGCGTTGAAGGTCCCGGTCGGGGCCGTTGGCGCAGTGAGATCGACAATGACGGTGGTCGAGGTGGAAATCGGGCTGGTGCCCGAGCCGTTGCTCGCCGTGGCGGTGAAGGCATGCGGCCCTTCGCTCAGCACCGGCGTGGTGAAGCTCCAGTTGCCGCTGGCATTTGCGGTGACCGTGCCCATCAGCACCCCGTTGTTATAGAGGGTGATAGTCGCGTTTGGCTGCGCCGTGCCGCTCAGGGTTGGCGTGGTGTCATCGGTGGTTTTCCCGTTGGTCAGGTTGCCCGTCACCGTGCCGACGTTATCGTCGATGTTAGCGATAACCGGCGCGTTCGGGATCGTGGTGATCGGAGCAATCACGGAGGTGGTGATACCTGCGTTACCGGCCTTATCGGTAGCAAAGACAATCAGTGACTCCCCGCCGGTCTGTGGAGGGGTGAGGGTGGCGCTGAAGTTTCCGCTGCCGTCCGCGACGGCGGTACCAAGCACGGTTCCGGTGCTGCTGGTAATGGTGACGGTACTTCCTGCTTCCGCCGTACCGGTAACCTGCGTCCCGTTGGTGATCACCGCCAGCCCGGTTGGGGCTGGTGGCGGCGTCAGGTCAACGTTGATCGTGATAATCGGCGATGGCGCGCTGGTATTGCCCGCGGCATCGGTGGCGGTGGCGGTGAAGTTATGCGCGCCTTCGGTCAGCGTGGTGCTGGTTTGCGGCAGCGTCCAGTTGCCGTTGGCATCGGCAGTGACGGTTCCTACCAGCGTCGTGCCGTCGTAAATACGTACGGTGGCATTGGCTTCCGCCGTACCGTTTAAGGTCGGACGGGTGTCGTTGGTTGGGTTGGTGCCGGTGACAGGGCCGGTGACGGTTCCCACATCATCCACAATCGAGGTGATTGCCGGTGCGACAGGGGCGGTGGCATCCACATTGATGGTGTAACCCCCGGTCTGCGCGCTGGCGTTGCCCACGGCGTCGGTGGCGGAGAAGGTCAGATTATGCGGCCCGTCAGCCAGCGGGGTGGACGGCGTAAAGCTCCACGCGCCGCCGGTGGCGACCGCGGTGCCAATCTGTACCCCATTGTCATAGATGGTTACCGTCGCGCCGGCTTCTGCCGTACCGGTGAGCGTTGGACGTGCATCGTTGGTTAACCCGCCGTTGGCGACAGGCGTCGCAGCATTACCGACGTCGTCGGTGATGCTGGTCAGCACCGGTAGCGCTGGCGGCGTGGTGTCAATGGTCAGGCTGAAGTCGGCGGACGGCGCGCCGGTGTTCCCCGCCTGATCCGTTGCTTCTGCGGTAAAGGTGTGTGACCCGGTGCCCAGCGGCACGGTGATATCCACGGTCCAGTTGCCGTTAGCATCGGCAGTACCGGTGCCCACCAGCGTAGTGCCTTCGTAGATATTCACGGTGGCCAGCGGCTCGCTGGTCCCCACCAGGCGCGGGAGAGGATCGTTCGTGGTCTGGCCGGAGCCAATCGCCCCGGTGATGGTGCCAACATCGTCAATCGCCTGGGTGATAACCGGCGCGGCAGGCGCAGTCGTATCCACAACCAGCGTAAAGCCTGGTGAGGCAGGACTGACGTTGCCCGCGGCATCGGTTGCCGTGGCGGTCCAGGTGTGGCTGCCGTTTGCCAGCGTGCCGGTGGTGAAGCTCCATACGCCGTTGGCATCAGCCACGGCGGTGCCCACCTGCTGACCATTCTCATAGATGGTGATGGTCGCGTTGGCTGCCGCGGTGCCGTTCAGCGTTGGCGTGGTGTCGTCTGTGCTTTGTCCCGAGGCGACCGGGCCCAGCACGGGACCGGCATTGTCGGTGGCAGGGGTAAAGACCGGTGCGTCGGGCACCGACGTATCCACCGTCAGGTTGAACGGTGGCGAGGTGACCCCGGTATTGCCTGCGGCATCGGTGGCGTTGAAGGTAATGGTATGCGGCCCTTCACCCAGCGCGGTGGTCGGCGTGAAGGTCCAGTTACCCTGGGCGTTGACGACCGCCGTGCCGATTTCCACATCATCGACAATAACGTGCACCGTTGCGCCCACTTCCCCCGTACCGTTGAAGGTTGGACGGGTGTCGTTGGTGGAACCGTTGCTGGCGATGATTCCCGTTCCCGGGCTGACATCGTCTATCACCGTGGTGACCACCGGGGCCGCAGGGCCGGTGGTATCCACCGTAAAGGCGAACACTGGCGAGTTGGCGGAGACGTTTCCGACATCATCGCTGGCGTTGACGCGCAGGTTATACGTCCCGTCCGTCAGAACCGGGTCCGGCGTAAAGGTCCAGTTACCGTTGCCGTCGACCGTAGTGGTACCAATCTCTACGCCGTTATTCAGAACGTGAATGGTGGTACCCGCCTGGCCGGTGCCGCTCAGGGTTGGCGTGGTGTCATTGGTGACCTGCCCGGCGGTAAGCGGGCCGGTTACGCCACCCGGAGCGTTGTCGCTGACCGTATCGATCGTCGGCACCTGTGGCGCCGTCAGATCGATATTGATGCTCCAGACGCCGGACGGCTGGCTGACGTTGCCCTGCGGATCCGTCGCTCTGACCGTAAAGTCATGCGTTCCTTCCCCGAGGGCGGTTTCAGGGGTAAATGTCCAGGCGCCGGTACCGTCTGCCGCCACCGTACCAATCTGCGTGGCGCCATCAAAAATGGCGACGACGCTGTTCGGCTCGGCGGTACCGGTCAGGGTTGGCGTGGTGTCGTTGGTTGGATCGCCGCTTGGGACAGGCGTTGCCGCATTGCCTGCGTTATCCGTCACGCTGGTAATCACCGGCGTGGTGGAGACGGTGTCGACCACAATGGTGATCCCGGCCGACGGGGTGCTCTTATTGCCCGCCGGGTCGGTGGCGGTCACGGTCAGGGTGTGGCTGCCGTCGTCCAGCGCAGGCGGCGTGTAGCTCCAGGTGCCGGTCGGACCGACAACAACGGTGCCCAGCGGGTCGCCGTTATTGTACACGGTAATGGTGTCCCCGGCCGTGCCTGTCCCGGTCAGGGTAGGACGGTTGTCGTTGGTGCTCTGCCCGTCGGCGATTGGGCCGGTGATCGGACCTACGTCATCAGTCACCGCACCGATGGCTGGCGCTGTCGGGGCGGTAAGGTCGACGGTGACGGTCGCAATCGGCGACTGTCCGCTGGTCTCGCCGGTGGTGATGTTTGTGGCGGTCACGGCAAAGGTGTGTGGCCCTTCCGTCAGCGGCAACAGCGGCGTGTAGCTCCAGTTGCCGTTATCATCCGCAACAACGTTCGTCAGCGGAACCAGCGCCCCATCCTGATAAATGGCGATCACGCTGCCCGGATCGGCGGTGCCGGTAAGGGTAGGCGTGACGTCATTGGTGGTTTTATCTTTCACATCACCAGTGACGGGATCGACGTCATCGTTGATCGCCGTAATCACCGGCACCGCAGGCAGCTCGAGCGGAGAGTCCGGCACGTCAAAGGTGGTTGACGGGCTGGCATTGCCTGCGGGGTCCGTGGCGGTGAGCGTCAGCGTCGCGGCATCCAACTGGGCCGGGGAGAGGGCAATGGAGAAGTTGCCTCCCGTCGCGACCCCGGTCCCGATGATATTGCCGTTGGCGTCACGAACCGTCACCGTGGTTCCGTCATCTGCCGTACCGGTCAGCGGGGTGCCCTCCGCGGCAATGGTGATATTCGTTGGCGTTGCAGGTGGCAGGGTATCCACCGTCACGCTGAGATCGCCGGAGCTGGCGGAGGTATTCCCCGCCGCGTCACTCGCGGCCACTGAGAAGGTATGCGGCCCCTCGGTAAGCGCAGGGTCGGCGGTCCAGGACCATGTCCCGTTCGGCTGAACCTCCACGACCACCGGCGAGGCGACACCATCAACAGAAACGGTGACGCTCGAACCCGGCTCGCCAATCCCGGTGAGGGTTGGCGTACCGTCGCGGGTGTAAAGCACGCTGTTGGTCAGCTGGCTGTCAGAGACGGCGTCAATTTGCGGCACGGTTGGCGCCTGCGTATCAACCTCCACCGTAAAGACCGGGCTTACCGGGCTAACGTTACCGGCATCGTCCACCGCGGCGACGGTGATATTCAGCGGGCCGTCGGTCTGCGTCGGCAGGGTATAGGACCATCCGCCATTGACGACTTCAACGCGATCCACTTCCACGCCGTTGTTGTAGATGATCACCGTCTCGCCGGTGGTGCCGGTTCCGCTCAGGGTCGGTGTGGTGTCGTTAGTGGACCCGCCGTTCTGCGCGCCGGCGATGTCGCTGATAACAGGGGTGTCCGGGGCGAGGGTATCGACCGTTATCGTGATACCGGCTGATGGCACAGATTCGTTCCCGGCTTCATCGGTGGCGGTCGCCGTGTATTCGTGCGTCCCTTCGCCAATGTTGTTCTCAGGACGCCAGCTCCAGTTACCGTTACCGTCCACCGTAACGCTGCCCACGGCCTGCGGCTCGCCTGTACCCACCTGGTCATAGATGGTAATGACGTCATTCGGCGTACCGGTGCCGCTCAGGACCGGACGCGGATCGTTGGTGGATTCGCCATCCAGCACGGGGCCGGTGATCTGGCTTACGCTGTCTGTCACCGTTGGGGTTCCCGGCTGGGCAGGCGCGTCGGTATCAATGGTAATGGTCACCGGCGTGGACGGGGCGCTTTCGTTCCCGGCGCTGTCCTGGTTGGTCACCGTCAGGGAGAGATCGTAGGTGCCGTCAGGCAGCGGAGTGGTGGGTGTCCAGCTCCAGTTACCGTCGCCATCGATCTCGGCTTCACCAATTTTGGTGGCACCATCGTAAATGTTGACGGTATCGCCCGGCGTGCCCGAGCCGCTCAGGGTTGGCGTGGTATCCCGGGTGGTCTCCCCAGGATTCAGGGCCGTCCCCGGCGTGCCGCCGTCCGGGTTGACGGTGATCTCAGGAATATCCGGCGTTGCAGGCGCTGTCGTGTCGATCGCCAGTTCAAACGGCGGCGAAATGGTGGTGTTACCCGCCTCATCCGTTGCGTGGACCGTCAGCGAGTGCGGGCCGTCCGTCAGCGGCGTGGTTGGCGTGAAGCTCCAGCCGCCGCTGCCGTCGAGCACCGCCGTGCCGAGCAGGGTGGTTCCGTCATAGATCGTGATGGTGGTGCCGTCCGGTGCGGTTCCCTGCAACTGCGGCAGCGTGTCGTCGGTGGTGTCCCCGCTGTTAAGCGGAAGCTGCACGGGCCCCACGTTATCGGAAACGGTGTCAATGGTGGCCGCTGGTGGCGGAGTCGTATCGACGGTAAAGGTAAAGCCGGCTGATGGTGCGCTGGCGTTACCGGCCGCATCGCTCGCGACGACGGTGAACGTATGCTGCCCGTTCACTAATGGGGTAGTAGGCGTGAAGGTCCATGCGCCACCGCTGTTGACAACGGCAGTACCAATATCCTGTCCGTCCAGACGGATCGTCACGGTGGAGCCCGGCTCACCGGTACCGTTCAGCGTCGGGAGCGTATCGTTGGTGGTTTCATTGGTGTCGAGCGCACCCGTGCGACCCGGTACGTCATCAATGACCTGCGTAATGGCCGGCGCGCCCGGGGCGGCGGTATCCACCGTGATGCTCCAGGTGTTGGATGTCCCGCTGAGGTTATTGTTGGCGTCAACCGCCGTCGCCGTCAGTACGTGCCCGCCGTCCGGTAGCGCGGTTTCCAGCGTGATGGACCACTGACCGTTCGCCGACACGACTGCGGTGCCAATTTCGGTAGTACCGCTGTAGAGGATGATGGTGGTGCCAGGCTCGCCCGTTCCGTTGATGGTAGGCGTGCTGTCGTTGGTGAGACCGTTCTGGCTGACAGGACCGGTGACGCCGGGGGCATCATCCACCACGCCCGTGATGACCGGGGTTTGTGCCGCGGTGATGTCCGGCGCGTCAAACTGCGCGGTCGGACCGGTGTTTCCGGCGGTATCAGTGGCATCGGCGGTCAGGGCTTCGCCGTTGGCTTTCGGCGGGATCAGATCTACGCTGAAATTCCCCTGATCGTCGGCGACCGCTTCCCCGACCTTCACGCCATTTTCACGAATGGTGACGGTACTGCCCGGCTCGGCTGTACCGGTTACGGTGGTGCCGTCGGCAGAGATCACCACGTTTTCCGGCGCCAGCGGTGGGGTGCTGTCTGGCGCGTCGGCAAAGCCAGACGGGCTGGTGTTGCCGCTGCCGTCGGTGGCCGTCACTTCAAGGGCTTCGCCGTTGGTCTGGGCTGGCGAAATCGGGATGGTAAATGTGCCGTCCGGACCGGCGGTGGCCTGGCCGATGATCGTACCGTCCGGCGCTTTAATGATAATCGTGCTGTTTGGCTCGGCGGTTCCGCTGACGCTGGCCCCGTCTTCCGCCACCACCAGGTTGCCCGGTGCGGCAGGCGGGGTGATATCCGCTGCGTTAACCAGCGCCGGTGAGCTCTGGTTGCCTGCGGCATCGGAGGCGACCACGGAGATAATCTCACCGTTGGTCTGCGCAGGGTTCAGGTTGGCGACATAGTTGCCGTTGCTGTCGGCAGTGGCGGTCCCGATTTGCAGCCCGGCATTGTTGGTGATGACGATTTTACTGCCCGGCTCGGCGGTACCGGTGATCTGGGTGCCTGCGGAGTTGAGCGTCGCAACCGGCATGTCTGGCGGCGTAAGATCGACGGTAAAGTTGATCGGCTGAGACAGACCGCTCTGGTTGCCTGCCGCATCAGTTTCCCGCAGGGTAATCGAGTGTGCGCCTTCTGCCAGTGGATTCGTCGGCGTGATGCTCCAGGTACCGTTCGGCAGAACGGTGGTGGTGCCGATAACAACGCCGTTATCGTAAACCGTGATCGTGCTGCCCGGTTCGCCTCTGCCCGTCAGGCGCGGCTCTGAGGCATCGGTAAACTGCCCGGCACCGATCGCCCCTTTCAGTACGCCCGTGTCGTCGTTAATGATAAATCCGGAAGGCGTTTGCGGCGCGGTGACATCTACCGTGACGGTAAAGACCGGCGAGGCCAGGCCGGTGTTACCGGCGACGTCGGTGGCGCGCACGGTAAGCTGGTGGCTGCCTTCGCTCAGGTTCACCGACGGCGTAAAGCTCCAGCTTCCGTTACTGCCCACAACCGCTGTGCCAATGGCAATGCCGTTATCATAGATGGTGACCGTCGAGCCCGCTTCCGCCGTGCCGGTGAGCTGTGGCCGCGGGTCGTTGGTGCTGCTTCCACTCCCGAGCGTGCCGGTGCCAGGCGCAACATCATCGGTGATGCTGACGATCGCTGGCGCGCCAGGCGCGACGGTATCGACCACGAAGGTTACCGCCGTGGATGCCGGGCTGGTATTGCCTGCGGCATCGGTCGCGGTGGTGGTAATGGCGTGGTTGCCTTCAGACAGGTTGGTCGACGGGGTAAAGCTCCATTTCCCGGTGGCATCGGCTGTGGCGGTGCCAATCGGTTTCCCGTTGTCATAGAAGGTAATGACGGTGCCGGCTTCACTGATGCCGCTGAACGTCGGACGCGCATCGTCCGTGCGTTGTCCGTTGCTCAGCGGGCCTGTTTCGGCGCCCACGTTATCATTGACGGTGACAATCTCGGGTGCATCCGGCGCGGTTAAATCCGGTGCCGTAACCTGACCGCCCTGGCTGGTATTGCCGGACGGATCGGTGGCGGTGGCGGTGATCTGTTCCCCGTTGGTGAGTGGCGTACCGAGATCAATCGTAAATTTCCCGTCGCTGCCCGCTTTGCCCGTTCCGATGGTGTTGCCATCGGCATCTTTCAGGGTAATCGTGCTGCCCGGCTCAGCGGTACCGGTAACGGTTTTGCCGTCAGGTGAGACCTGTAGATTGGTGGGGGCATCCGGAGGCGTGGTATCTGGCTCGGAAGGATTTCCCGGATTGCCGGGATTCGGACTGTTGTTATCGTCATCCCCGCCACCTCCACCGCCGGTTCCCGCCGCAATGGCAATCCCACCTGCGACGGCCAGGCCACCCAGCACCCAGGGCCACGCTGCGGCGCCGCCGGTATCACTCCCTGACGCCGCCAGTAGGGCGTCCGTGGAGGCGATGGATTCATAGGTGGCGGCACCGGTTGGATCTTCAATCCACCACAGCGCACCGTCGCTCTCCTCAAGCACCAGCTGGCTCACGCCCTGCGCGTCGGTGACGTAGAAATTCTTGAGGGTAATCACTTCGCCCGAGTGGAGGGTAATCACCAGATCGTTTCCGCTGCGGGAGTAACCTGAGATATCGGCGCGATCCACGTTAAGTTTAACAATAGACGAATGGCCGAGTGTTACCTGTGTTCCCTCCGTGGTCGTTTCCACGCCAGTTAGTTTCGATATAACAGATATTTGGCTCATACAGTTATTACTCCAGCAGAGTTATTGTTTACGGCGTGTCAGACGTGGCCATATTTTCTGGAGGGATGAGGGCGCTCCCGGCGAAAATACTGTGAATAAAACAGTATTTACCGTTGCTTTCTTTAGAGCGACCGAGACCCGCCAGCAATCAACGTGGCAACATCAGGGCGAAGCTAATTATTTACATGAGTAACTGTTATTTATTTATATTTTCGTAATTTATAAACCTTATTATTTGTACAGGTATTATTTGTTTTGCTGTAAAAATGATATAGCTATAAATATCTGAATGTGCAAATTAAGTGTCTGTAAACCCTGCACTGTGATTGCAGAGAAAATTAATTGATAACGCGAATATATTTTGTTGGCTATGCGGGCCGCGCCACAGAGGCGTTGGCGTACAGGCGGTCGGGATTAGGTAGTGGAAGAAATGAGAGGGGGATAATACTGAATACATAGGCTTTATTTATAATTACAGCGAATATTAATGACTGCTTAATAATGATTTAAGTTAGGGTGAATCATCTGCTGTATGATATATTTCGAAGAGTTGCATTAATGAAATATATTTTCGGTTTGGGTTTGGATTCTGCTACGCATAAAAATAAACTGTCGACTTCACATATTTCATAAATAAAAAGGCCGCAAATGTGGCCTTTCTGAGGGGGGAGGTTTAGCCGAAAGAGATAATCCCCATTTCAATCAGTGCGGCGAGCGTCAGAAGAATAAAGAGGATAACGACTATGGGTCTGTACATTTGATTTTCCATCCATGTTTATCATGCAATCCGTTTTATGTGCATCATTATTGATGATGGTGCAGGCGATCCCTGCCCCCCTATTTTGCGCCACTTTGCCGTAAAAATCAGTTAGCTGCTGGCACTTTTTCTACTTTTTCTCCGGCCCGACGGGCCGTGGCTGGCAGGATGTCGGCATCCGCCACGTAGCCATCAGGATCGAGACAGCGATTGTGTTCTCTCGCCTGGTGCAGGATCGCTTCGTCCCAGTACAGGCGCTTACGCTGATCGCCCCGGGTCGTCAGAATAAACTCCACATTGCCATCAACCGCGCGGTAGCGGCGCCAGCTGTTTGCCGGAATGGAGATCACCGAACGTTCCGGGGCGATAATGCTGACTTCCTTACCCGCCTCGTTCCAGGTCACCTCCAGCTGGCCTTTAAAGACCATGATCACCTGAATATCCGGGCAGAGATGGCGACCGACAATGTGGTCGTCAGCAAGCCGCAGCCATTCGACGGAAAAACCGTGCGGGCTCAGGATAGCGGGAGCGGAATCCCGATCCTGTGAAATGCCGAAACCGATAACCGGCGCAATTTCGCCGCCGTGTCCCGGCAGCACCGAGTCCAGCAGTCCCTGCGCTGACCAGCAGCGATCATCGCCGGTTACCGCACGCTGGCGCATCTCCTCAACGCTGTAGTCACGCAGACCGGCAATATATTGCTCTGACAGCGGCGTCAGCAGCGTTGCGGGATCGGGCATTGGTTCACCTGCCTCCTGCGCAATCAGCATATTATCCTTGCTGAGATACATACCGTACTCGCTGGCGGCCGCCAGCACTGACGGGTGCCAGATGATGCCGCCCGTGTTGTCCCCGCCGAGCACGGTAAATACCATGCCGCAGGTATCTTCTTTACTGACGTTGGTGAAACCGCGGAAGATCCAGGTCGGTATTGAGAGGATGGTGGGCGCGCTAAATTCAGCTTCATGCTCGCCGTTGGCGCCCCAGCGAAAACGCCATGTCCCTTCATGGATGAGGAACACTTCTGCGGTGAAATGCAGATGCAGGTTATTGGTTACCCCTTTCGGCATAGCCGCCGCGCCAATGTTAAAGCCGTGCGGCTCGGGGATATTAACAATCTGCTCGCTGGACTGGGTTACACCCGGGCCGATGAAGGAATAGTTTTGTTTGAGATGCGAACCGGGCAGCTTGCAATCAATAAAGGCAAGATTGCAGGAAACCATATCGTCGGGGGCGATTAACCGTGTTCGTGCCTGGCTCTGGCTAAGATGGATAGTTTTCATCATTTCTCCTTTTAATAACCGGATGCACCGGTGGTAGGGATGGCGTTGCCGCGGGCGAGAGCAATTGCTTCACGTGAGGCGCGACCCAGCTGCATAACGTCGTTTGCTGGGGTAACAAACTGGAAACCCTGCGCAATACGCGCTGCGGCGGCCGCGCCGGAAGTGCAGAAAATACCGGCAATCTTCTGCTGCTGGCGGCAGCAATGAATCACCCGCTCAATAGCAGCAAGCATTTCGGGATGTTGGGATTCGGCGCTGGCGCTGCCGGTCAGCGTCAGCGAGAGATCGTTGGGGCCAATAAACACACCGTCCAGTCCTTCGGTATCAAGGATGGCGTCAAGATCCGCCAGCCCTTCGCGGGTTTCGATCATTGCCAGCGTCAGGATCTCGTCGTTAGCGTGCTGTGGATAATCACTGCCGCCGTAGAGTAGACCTCTGGCCGGACCAAAGGAGCGAACACCCAGCGGTGGATAGCGACAGGCAGCGACAAAACGGCGAGCCTGTTCCGCGCTGGAGATCATCGGACAGATTACGCCATACGCGCCGGCGTCTAATACGCGCATGATTTGCGCCGGATCGTTATCTGCCACCCTCACCAGCGGCACGGCAGGCGTGCTCGATAGCGCCTGTAGCATCGACAACGCGCTGGCAAAATCAATCATGCCGTGCTGCAAATCGACGGTGACGGCGTCGTAACCCTGATGGCCCATAATTTCCGCGCTATACCCGGACGGGATCGCCAGCCAGCCGTTAACGATCGGGGTATTTTCCAGAAATGCGGTCTTTAAACTGTTTTTGCGCACTGTATGCACTCCGTTATCCACTGACGCAGCAGCGGCGCGATCTCATCCGGGGTTTCCAGCGGAATAAAATGCCCGCCAGCCTCCACCGTATGCCTGGTCACGTTCGCGTTGCCTGCTGCCAGTAGCTGATGATGATGGGGCGTGCAGATAACGTCCTGCGCGCCGTTTAGAAGTAATGTGGGGCAGGAGAGGGCGTTAAACGCAGCCCGGTTGTCCTGCCGGTGAATGGCCATTTCCGTTTGCTCCGCAAAGGTCTCAATGCCGCACTCTTGCGCCATTCGGCAAATAGTCTCTTGCAGGATCCGATCGGACAGATGTGACGGGGCGACATAGCTCTGCCACAGCGACGAGACCAGCCAGTCGGCCAGGCCCCGCGCCTGTGCGGTGTGTACCGCTTCCCGGCGTGAAGCAAGGGTGTCTGGCGCAACGGGCAACGGATTAACGGAAATCAGCGTCAGCCCGTTCACTCTTTCTGGCGCGTCGGCGGCCATTTGCAGCGCGACAATCGCGCCGAGCGAAAAGCCCGCCAGCAGAAAGCGCGGTGGCAGAACCTTTAACAACCGCCGTGACGCCTGCGGCGCGGACTCTGCGCCCGTCAGCGTGATGCACAGCACCGCTGAGACGTTCAGCCGTTCAATGACGGGCTGCCAGAGCCGGGCGTTACACAGCGTGCCGCCAAGCAGAACCAGCGGCAGATCGGTATTGTCCAGAAGCGGATATTCCATTGCATCCCTCACGTAGCCGTCCAGCCGCCGTCAACCATCAGGGCGCTGCCGGTGATCAGCCCGGCGGCCTCAGAGGCGAGGAACACTACCGGCCCCATAATGTCCTCCAGCCTGCCTGGCCGGCGCAGTTTGATGTTGTCCAGCACATAGCGGCGAAATGCCGGGTCGGCGAGCGACGAACGCGTCAGGTCGGTTTCAATGAAGGTCGGGCACAGCGTATTGACACGGATCCCCGCATCGCCCAGCTCCAGCGCCATCGTTCGGGTTAACCCTTCAAGCGCGAATTTGGAGGCACAGTACACGCTACGCTCGGGGCCACCAACGTGTCCCATTTGCGATGAGATGTGAATAATCGATCCCCCCTTACCGTCCACCCGCATTCTGCGCGCCACATGCTGGCTGATAAAAAAGGTGGCGCGCAGGTTAAGCGCCATCACCGCATCGAAATTTTCCTCGTTCACCTTAAGAAACGGCTGGTGGCGGGCCAGCCCGGCACTGTTCACCAGAATGTCGGGCGTGGGCAACGTCGCCAGCACACGCGCCACCTCCTGAGTGTCGGTAATATCCAGTTCCAGCGGGTGAAATGCGAGACTGTGTTCCGCTGCCAGACCTGTGGCATGCGCCAGCGCCTCGCGGCCCCGGGCGGCGATCCATACCTCTGCTCCCGCCTGTGCGAGGGCGACGGCGGCGGCGAAGCCAATCCCTCTTGACCCGCCGGTCACCAGCGCGCGTTTGCCGTGCAGGGTGAAAGAGGGCGTTTGCAAAAGCGTCATGGCTTACACCTTTTCCCTGACCGGGGCCGGTGTGGCGTAGGGAACTTCCGTCTGGCCATAACGGCGCACGCGAATATTGGCCTGCTCGGCATGTCCGGCGAACCCTTCCAGCAGCGACAGACGGGAACAATAGCTGCCGATTTCGGCAGTGGCTTCGTCGCTGAGGACTTTCTGGAAGGTGCAGGTTTTCATGAACTTGCCCACCCACAGGCCGCCGGTATAACGTGCGGCTTTCTGCGTGGGCAGGGTGTGGTTGGTGCCGATCACCTTATCGCCGTAGGCCACGTTAGTACGCGGTCCAAGGAACAGCGCGCCGTAATTGGTCAGGTTAGCCAGGAACCAGTCGTCCCGGTCGGTCATCACCTGAACATGTTCGGAAGCGATACGATCTGCCTCCAGCAGCATCTCTTCGTGGCTGTCGCAGACGATGATTTCCCCGTAGTCCTGCCACGACTGGCGGGCAATGTCGGCGGTAGGGAGCTTTTCCAGCAGCCGTTCCACTTCGCTGAGCGTCTCTTTGGCAAGTTGAAGCGAGTTCGTCAGCAGGATGGCAGGGGTGGTGACGCCGTGTTCGGCCTGGCCCAGCAGGTCCGTGGCGCACATTTCCGCGTCAACAGTGTCATCGGCAATCACCAGCGTTTCCGTCGGACCGGCAAACAGATCGATACCTACCCGGCCGAACAGCTGGCGTTTGGCCTCCGCGACGAAGGCGTTACCGGGCCCGACCAGCATGTCGACCGGTGCCAGCGAGTCCGTGCCCAGCGCCATGGCGCCTATCGCCTGAATGCCGCCAAGGGCATAGATTTCCGTTGCGCCAGCCATTTTTTGCGCCGCGACAATCGCCGGGGCGGGCTGACCGTTAAACGGTGGGGCACAGCTGATGATTCTTGAACACCCCGCCACGCTGGCAGTGATGATCGACATGTGCGCGGAGGCGAGCAGGGGATATTTTCCGCCAGGCACGTAACATCCTACGGCGTTAATCGGAATATTTTTATGTCCGAGGATCACCCCGGGACGCGTTTCAATTTCCAGGTCCCGCAGACATTCTTTCTGCGCGCGGGCAAAATTCGCCACCTGCTGTTGGGCAAATTCAATATCCTGAATATCCTGGCGGCTTAACTGTTTTATGCAGCGGTCAATCTCCGCGGACGTCAGACGATAATCCTGACGGTCATAACGATCGAATTTAATGGATAATTCGCGAATGGCTTTATTTCCGCGTTTTTCAATATCCGCAAGTATTTGTTCAACCGTTTCCCTTATTTGCTGGTTGGCTTGCTGGCGCTCTTCGGTAGATTTACCGGTTTTTAATTTCCAGGACACTCGCTTCTCCTTACCTTTTTCAGATGTCAGTTGTCCTCCCGGCGAGCCGGGAAAGGGTGTTTACTTCAGAAAGAGTTATTGATCCGGCGCGGCAGCGTACGCACCGTTTTTTAATAATTGGGCTGAGGTTTGCGTTTTACGGGCATATACCCATCGAGCGGACAGCGGCGTGGCAATAGCGGCCACAACGGAAAGGGCGGCAATCAATATATAACCGGACGACAGGTTAATATGTTGCATCATTACTCCCATCATTACCGGCCCGACAAACATGCCGCAGGAATAAATGGTCTGGAATAGTCCCATTCGCGTGGATTGTTCATCAGACGAGGTATTCACTACGCTGAGCGACATGAATGCGGCAAAGGCCATACCGAACGAGAACCCCGCCAGCGCCTGCCATAGGTAAATCACATAGATATTGCTGGTAAAGGGAATGCCGAAAGTGGAAATCACCTGTAAAACGATGCCGAGCACGGCGGTTTTTACCAGCCCAAGGCGCTGATAAAACACCGAGCTGCACAGGGCGATGGCCAGCCCGTAAAAAAGAAGGTGAATGTTACCCAGCAGCGCGAGGATCCCCGCCCGGGCGCCAAGCTGCTCGGCATAGACCGGCGTCAGCGTGTCGCGGGTGGCGAAGGGCACCAGAATGACGACGGTCGCCAGGATGCCAATCAGCCAGACGGAACGGTCGGCCAGCTGCTGGCGCGCGCCGGTAATGCAGGCTTTAAGCGTGGGGGCCTGAACCGGGTCGTGCACGTCCTGAATGCGGGTCGTCAGGAATAACGCCACCAGGGCGGAGATGCAGGAGACAAAAAAGGCGATGTTATTGGCGAAATAGTGAATCAGCACCGCGCCAATACAGTTACCGAGAAACACGCCGATGGGCCCTGCCAGCGCCAGCAGCGCGACGGCGGCAGGCGCTTCGTTGCGACCGAAGTAACGCATGAACAGGATGTTGTACAGCACCCAGGTCGCCGCCGTGACACCGTCTGCCGCTTTCGCCAGATACAGCGTAATGGCGTTGGGTTCAAGCCAGGCAATCGGCCAGGCGATAATTGGCAGCAGCAGGCCAATCTGGATGAAGATCCTGCGGCTTTTAACCACGTCGGAAATAATGCCTAACGGGAAGCGTATCAGAAGGGTTGCCAGACCGGACGCGCCCATGATGATGCCCATGATCTGTGGCTCAATGCCCTGGTTGATCATCATGGGGGCCAGGAATGCATCAATGCTATGAATGCAGATAAAGAACAGGATGCTGATGATGAAAAAGAGCCGGGCTTCCCGACGGCGTAACAGTGCTTGAAACATGGTTTTGAACCTCTTAAGAATTAATGGGTTATAACCAGTCAGGGACGACGTTTACCGGTTCAATCCTTTGGGCGACTCCTGTTCTCTCCGGTACCATTGACGGTATGAAAACTCTTTGCATACGTATTCAAGATTTGAAGTTACGAAAAGGTTTCACATTTGTAAAGTGATCTCGATCTTGTTGTGAGAATTTTAATTTTTTGTGTTGCATACGCATGCAAAGGTGGTGTAAGTATAAAAAACACCCACTTGCTGAGGCGTTTGAAGCACGCGCAAATGGGCAGGACGTTGATAAGGAATCAGGGGTAATGAAACGTAAGACTTTTGCAGCAGTCACATCCCAACAGGTCGCTCAGCTGGCGGGGGTATCGCAATCTGCGGTGTCGCGAACGTTCACGCCGGGGGCCAGCATTTCACCGGCAACGCGTGAAAAAGTGCTGAAGGCAGCGCGCGAGCTGGGCTATCGCCCGAATGCGATCGCCCGTTCGCTCAACACGGCTCGTTCGCGCATTATCGGTGTCGTCATTTCTTACTTTGATAACCCCTTTTACTCGCAGGTGCTGGAGGCGCTGGCGCAAAAGCTGGATACGCTGAACTATCACCTGCTGCTGTTCGTTGGCGACCGGGAAGGTAACGTAGACCGTATTTTTGACCAGATTATGCAGTACCGGGTGGATGGCATTGTGCTGGCCTCGGTGACGCTGTCGCTGGAGTTATCCGAGGAGTGCCTTGCCGCCGGGATCCCGGTAGTGCTGTTTAACCGCAGCGAAGAGAGTGGCATGGCCTCCAGCGTCAACAGTAATAACGAAGCGGCCGCGCGGCAGATTGCCGAGTTTCTGCTGGCGGGGGAGCACAAGCGTTTTGCCTACGTGGGCGGCGTGGCCGATTCCCCGGTCAATATCGCCCGCCAGCGCGGGTTCATTTCCACGCTGGAAGAACATGGCATCACCGATGTCCGGGTGGTGCACGGGAATTACGACGCTCAGCAAACCACCCGGGCAGCCTATACCCTGTTTTCGACGTCGCCAGCGCCGGATGCGGTCTTTGTCGCCAACGATCATATGGCCGTCACGGTAATGGATGTGGCGCGCTATGAGTTTGGTTTGCGCATTCCGGAGGAGGTCTCCGTTGTCGGCTATGACGACATCGGCCCTTCCGGCTGGCCCTCTTATGCGTTGACCTCGGCGTCGCAGCCGGTCGGCGCGATGGTGGATGCCACGGTGGAACTGTTAATGAAGCAAATTGACAGCGGAACCATAGAGCCTGAACAGATTACGGTGCCCGGTACGCTGGTGATACGCCACTCGGCGCGTCGCCCACGCAGCGGCGTTATCGAAACCAATGGTTTAACGCTATTCCAGTCTAAGGAGCGCACATGACCAGATTACGGGGCTTCAGCCCTCAATTCGACTCTATCCAGCAGTTCATTTTGACGCTGACGCACGTGGTGTGGGAGCAGAAAGATATCGGCCAGCTGGCGGATTTTTACGCCACGCCGGTGGTTTTCACTACCCCCGAAAAACAGCTGCATGAGCTTTCCCAGTTTATGCGCCTGACGCTTGAGGCGATGCACAGCTTCCCGCAGCGAGCGGTGCTGACGGAGGATATTCTGTGCAGCCAGAACCCGGGGGACGAGTACTATGCGGCGCAGCGTACCGTAGCCCGCATTCAGCACCAGGGGGAGGGATTTTTTGGCCCGCCGACCGGGAAAAATGTCTGGGTCCGCACCTGGGCCGATCGCATCTGTGTTGATGGTGCCGTACGCCAGGAGTGGCTGCTTCAGGATCGTGCCGCGATTGTGGCGCAACTGGGGCTGGATGTCCGCGACTTTGCTTTTAACCTGGCGACCATGCGCCAGCAGCTTGGGCTGGAATCTGTGTCTGCTGAGACGCTTGACGCCCGCTGGGCGGGTGGGCCTGAGGGCGACGACGTTGAAGGGGCGCTGGCCGGGGTCGTTGAGCGCTACTTAACGATGTGGGCGGGCGGTAACAGCGGCGTGGTGCCCGGTCTCTATCACCCGGCGGCGACGCTGTACGCGCCGGGGCACTGCCTCTGCACCGGCGAACAGGAAATTGGCGCACAGCTTTCCGGTTATCGCGCTTCATTTGCCGACAGCGAAACGCAGCTTCATCACCTGATTGTGCGTAAAGATCCTAATGAGCCGATTCGACTTTCATTGCGCTGGTCGTTGTTAACCTGGCATGACGGTTACGGCAAATTTGGTGCGCCGACCCGTAAACCCATATCAATTACCGGTATCAGCCAGCTTGAATTACGTGATGGTTTAATTTTCCGTGAATATCTGGGGATCGATGAATTAGCGATTTGGTCGCAAATATTTAATTAATGGGGCGGCAGCCCCCTTATTCCGGCTGCAAAAAATAACCGTGTTTAATTCACCCTCACTTACGGGTGCGGGTTCTTATTGTCTGAAAACAGAGCAGGAGTTTATATGTCTTCCACCGAAGCAACAAATAAAGCACCAGCCGTACCCGAAAAAAGCAGCGTGAAATCGCTGAAAGAGGAACCTGTATTACAGGTGGAGCGTCGTGATTTTGTCGATCTGGTACCGGAAAAAAGACCGCGCGTGCAATCATTACGCGGCTTTGATGACTGCTATACCGATATTGTCGATTATATCGTTCGCTGCACCCATAAAATATGGGACGAGCGCGATGTCGGCTTAATTTATTCTCACTATACCCATAACTGCGTGCTGTATAACGCGCTGGGGACACTCTATAACCGCGAACAGGTGGTGCAGGATACGCTGCAACGCTTAATTGCCTTCCCGGAACGGCGCGGAATGGCAACTCAGGTTATCTGGAACGGAAATGATGTTGACGGTTTTTATACCTCTCACCTGGTGACGGGAAGCGGGCGGCATACCCAGTACAGCCATTTAGGCAAACCGACGAACCGTACGTTTGTGACGCGTACCGTGGCGGATTGCATGATCCACGAGAATAAAATTTATCGGGAGTGGGTGGTCAGCGACAATATGTCACTGATGAAACAGCTTGGCCTGAATACCGATCAAATCGCATTTAATATGGCAAAGGAGCAGTTCGATAAAGGCTTCCGCGTGATGGACATCGGCGAAAACGGCCGCATGCTGGGGCAATATCCGCCGGAGATGGAGTGCGATGTTTCCATTGCGCACACCGATACGGAGGAGCAGTGCCTGCGCTGGCTGCATGAGATCTACAACCGCCGGATGTTTGGCAAGATCAAAGAAGTGTATGCGCCTAACGTACAGTGGCACGGTCCGCTGATGAAAGAGCTGTACGGCACCGCGGCGGTAACCCATCAGACGCTGGCGCTGGTGGGGATGATCCCTGACGGCGCGTGGCTGCCGCAGCATATTTGTTCCAACCCGTGCGATGAAGGCGGCGTCAAAGTGGCCGTACGCTGGATTATCGAAGGACATCACCTGGGTTACGGCGAACTCGGCAAGCCGTCCGGAGAACGACTGTTCGTGATGGGCATGTCGCACTACCACATCGTCAACGGAAAAATTGTTGATGAGTGGGTGGTTTATGACCATCTGGCGCTGCTGGCGCAGATCAAACTCGGCCAGATGGAGGACGCGTAAATGTTAAATCAGGTGAGCTGGATTAAGCGTCCGCAGGGGCAGGATGCGCAGGCCGATCGTTCCCTGACGGAGAAGGTCAGCGCCATTATCGAGCGCGTGAAAGCCGAGGGCGATACGGCGCTAAGAGCCTTTTCGCAGCAGTTTGATCATGTCGTACCAGCGCAGTTTGAGGTGAGAGAGCAGGAGATTGCCGAAGCACTGGAGGGGATGGATGCCCAGACGCGCCGCGACAGTGAGTTTGCCATTAATCAGGTGCGTCGTTTTGCGCAGGCGCAGCTGGCGACCATGCTGCCGCTGGAGGTAGAGACGCTGCCTGGCGTGCATCTCGGTCACCGGATCATCCCGGTGCAGACGGTGGGCTGCTACGTGCCGGGCGGACGGTATCCGATTCTCTCCGCACCCGTGATGTCGATTGTTCCTGCGACGGTGGCGGGCTGTGAACAGATTATCGCCTGTCTGCCCCCGGGCGCCCATCCGGCGATGATTGCCGTTTGCCATCTGGCGGGCGCGCACCGCATTTTCAAAGTTGGCGGCGCGCAGGCCATTGCGGCTATGGCCTGGGGAACGGAGAGTATTCCGTCGGTGGACAAAATCGTTGGGCCAGGCAACGCCTTCGTTAACGAAGCGAAACGCCAGGTGTTTGGTCGAGTCGGCATTGATGCCCTCGCCGGGCCAAGCGAGATTTTTACTATCGCCGACGACAGCGCCGACCCGCGCATTCTGGCCGCCGATATGCTGGCGCAGGCAGAGCACGATATTCATACCCGCGTCGGGCTGGCGACAACCAGCCGGGATATCGCTGAGCGTACCCTGGCGGAGGTTGAGCGTCAGCTTGCCAGCCTGCCAACGGCCGCCACGGCGGGCGAGGCGTGGCGTCGGCAGGGTGAAATTGTGCTCTGCGAAGATGAAGCGCAGCTGATTGCGTTTGCTGACCATATGGCGACGGAGCATTTGCAGGTGCATACCCGCGATCCGCACGCGACGGCAGCGAAGATCCGCAACTATGGCTCGCTGTTTATTGGTCAGAACGCCAGCGTGGTGTTCTCCGATAAATGCTGCGGCACCAACCATACGTTACCGACGATGGCGGCGGCACGCTATACCGGCGGTCTGTGGGTAGGGGCATACGTCAAAATCTGTACCCATCAGTGGATTGACGAGCAGGGTATCCCGGCAATCGCACAACCGGCGATCCGCCAGAGCCGTACTGAGGGGATGCAGGGGCACCGACGGGCGGCGGAAATTCGTCTGCGTCCGCAGGACATTGATGCCATTACTACCGGCATGCGGGACTAAAACGTATCCCGGGCAGCCTTCTGCCCGGTTTTCAGCACGGGGAGCCTGAGACTATGAAGCGCCTGATACCGCCAGACGACTGTCCGGAGGAAATTGCCCGCCGTCTCGACGTCATACAGCAGCACCGGGCGCTCAACGCGATCCTCGGGGTTAACCCTGACGCCATGTCTCAGGCGGAACAGCATCAGCAGCAGCGTCGGCGTGGAGAGCCGATCGGCCCCCTGCACGGCGTGCCGCTGATCGTCAAAGATAATATTGCCTGCGCGCCGATGCCGATCACCCTTGGCTGCCGTGCGCTGGCCTCACTTAACGCGACAGCGGATGCTCGGGTCGTGCAGCGATTGCGCAGAGCGGGGGCGATTATTCTTGCCAGGGCCAATATGTCCGAGTTCGCGTTCGATGTGCGCTCGCGTAGCTCGCTGGGGGGTGATGTGGCGAATCCACTTTGCCCGACACTCACCGCCGGAGGTTCCAGCGGAGGATGCGCCGCGGCGGTGGCGGCTGGAATGGCGGATGGCGCATTGGGTACCGATACCGGCGGCTCTATCCGCATTCCCTGTAGCTATACCGGGCTGGTGGGGCTACGGCCTGCCTTTCGCCGTTCACAGCTGGACGGCGTGGCGCCGCTCTCGCCCAGCAAAGATACCGTTGGGCCAATGGTACATAGCGTTGAGGATGCCGCCTTGCTGCATGCGGTGATCCATGGCCTGCCGCCGGTTGCGCTTCCTGTGCGTTCGCTGAAAGGCGTTCGCTTTGGCGTGGTGACCGCGTTACAGGGAGAGGATGAGGTACAGCTGGAGGTCTGGCAGTCGGCGCTGCACACGTTGCGCCGTGCCGGAGCGACGCTGGTGGAGGTTTCACTCCCCCTCCTTGAAGAGGTGAGGCAGGCCACCTGCCTCAGTCTGTATGAATTTCGCGTGGCGATTGACGACTGGCTTAGCAAACAGCCTGGCGCTCCCTCCGGACTGACAAGCATTGTGGACTCCGGCGCTTTCCTGCCAGAGTTTGCGCCGTTTCTACGTCAGATGCTGGCGAGTAACACGCTGAAAACCCCGCTCTGGCTGGCGGGGCGTCGCTTTCAGCGCCTGTTGCGGCAGAACCTTTGCCAGGTGGCGGAGGTGCAGCGCATCGACGGATTTGTGTATCCCACCGTACAACGATTACCAGAAAGTATGGCGAAGATGCCGCCAGGCTGCGCGCCGGAACTGGCCGCCATCAGCGGCCTGCCTGCCATTACGTTGCCCTGTGGCGTAAGCCGTATCGGGCTGCCGGTAGGGATGGAGATGTTATCGGCGCAGGAGGATGAGACGATGCTGATGACGCTGGCGCTGGCATGTGAGGGGGCGCTGGGCGGGATAAATGAGGTGCTGAGGTTTAAGGCAGGATATCGCCAGAGCGGTACCGTTTGTCAGAACCTCTCTTAAGGCGCCGATGGCCCCTTGCCGCGATACCTTATTGTGATTTCATTTTTCAGTATTGTCAGCGGCGGCGTCATTTCGCCGCGCGCTACCGACTGATACTCAAAGCGAAAGGGGCCCGCGGCCGGGAAACCCGCTGGCAACGGGATTTCGCCCGCCAGTTCCCTGAGCATCAGACAGCGCAGGTTGTTACAGACGCGAATGCGAAAGCCCGGCGGCGTGGGGCCGTCCGGTGTAATCTTCCACAGCAGATGCGTCGGCGTAACCCCTTTCGGAAGGGGCGTGGCGGGCTGAACTGGACGACTTTTCAGTACCTGCTTGCCGCGCGACAGCGTGCCGCCAAAACTATGGCTGCTCCATGAACCGTCCGCAGCAAACGCCGGTGGCGCAAGCAGCAGAACAAGCAAGGCGGCTCTTATCACGATTTACCTCCAATGAGATACGTCATTCTCACGTTGCGCTGAGTGTTTATCTCCTGGCTGGAGAGCACTGCAAGCTGAGGGAAGATGCGACGAAGATAGCGGGACAGCATCAAACGCAGCGCCGGGTTCACCAGCAGAACCGGCGG
This sequence comes from Enterobacter hormaechei, assembly GCA_042434945.1. GTDB lineage: Bacteria > Pseudomonadota > Gammaproteobacteria > Enterobacterales > Enterobacteriaceae > Escherichia > Escherichia hormaechei_A. Next base: position 3,110,444 of record CP170191.1, on the reverse strand, counting down.
CGCACCCAGCGCTTCCTGATGCTGCAACGCCTGCTCGGTCTGTTTCATTAAATTCTCGGCAATTCCCGGCTCGATAGCGCTTCCGCTCTGGGTTGCCTGTACCAGCAACTGCTCAAGTGACATATCAAGGCCGATTATTTGGATATCGTCGTCGCCAGGGAACCACTGCTGCGTAATCGCCCGGGAGAGGCGAGCGCGCACGCGGGCCGTCAGCTCGTCAGCGTCAGACTGAGGAGTGGCATACTCAGCCAGCGTGTCGATGATGGTCCGCATATCGCGGATCGGCACGCGCTCGGAGAGCAGATTTTGCAGTACTTTGTGCAGCGTGGTCAGGCTGATTACCCCGGGGATCAAATCCTCTATCAGCTTCGGCGACTGTTTGGTGAGCTGGTCAAGCAGCTGCTGCGCCTCCTGGCGACCGAAAAGTTCGTCCGTGTGGGTGCTGATAAGGTGGTTCAGGTGCGTAGCGACGACGGAACATGGATCGACTACGGTATAGCCCAGCGTCTGCGCCAGCTCGCGATGGACTTCATCGATCCATAGAGCGGGAAGTCCAAAGGTTGGTTCTTTACAGGGCGTACCGGGCACTTCTCCCTCTGCACAGCCTGGATCGATCGCCATCCAGCGATCGGGCTGGACCTCGCCTTTACCAATCGTCACCCCTTTTAGCAGAATACGATAGTGAGTCGGCGGCAGGTCGAGATTATCGCGAATATGAACTGCTGGCGGCAGAAAGCCCATCTGCTGCGCGAACTTCTTACGAATACCCCGTACGCGGGTTAACAGCTGGCCCTGCTGTTCATGATCGACCATAGGGATCAGTCGATAGCCAACCTCCAGCCCCAGTACATCTTCCATCTGTACGTCAGACCATGTCGCTTCATTAACCTGCGCCACGTCAGCTTCAGCTCGGGTAGGGGCGGAGGGGGCGGCGCCCGTTTTTTTCGCCTTACCTTCCTGGCCCCGCAGCCACCATGCAATGCCTAAAAGTGAGGAGGTAAAGAGTAAAAAGACCAGATTGGGCATGCCTGGGATTAGCCCCAGCAAACCAATTACGGCCGCAGAGAGGGCAAGCACGCGAGGCGAGGTAAACAGCTGGCCGACCATCTGCTCGCCTACGTCCTGCTCGTTGACCACACGCGTTACAACGACACCTGCCGCGGTGGAGATCACAAGACCAGGGATCTGCGCAACCAGGCCGTCACCGATGGTCAACAGCGTGTAGGCTTCTCCCGCTGCGCTGAGGGTCATATCATGCTGCATTACGCCGATAATCAGGCCACCGATAATGTTTATTGCCATGATCAGCAGGCCTGCGATGGCATCGCCACGCACAAATTTGCTCGCACCGTCCATGGAGCCGTAAAAATCTGCCTCCTGAGTCACCTCTTTTCGACGGCGTTTGGCCTCCTCCTCGCCGATCAGACCGGCGTTCAGGTCGGCATCGATTGCCATTTGTTTACCGGGCATACCGTCAAGGGTAAAGCGAGCGCCCACTTCTGCAATACGCCCGGCCCCCTTGGTGATGACCATAAAGTTTATAATTATCAATATGATAAAAACGACAATGCCGATGGCAAAGTTGCCGCCTACCAGGAAGTGGCCGAACGCTTCGATGACCTGGCCCGCGGCGTCAGCGCCGTTATGGCCGTGCATCAGGATAACGCGCGTTGAGGCGACGTTTAGCGCCAGGCGAAGCAGCGTTGAGAAGAGCAGTACCGTCGGGAAGGCGGAAAACTCCAGCGTATTCTGGGTAAACATGGCGACCAGAAGGATCATGATCGCCAGTACAATATTAAAGGTAAACAGCAAGTCCAACACGAAGGTTGGCAGCGGCAGGATCATCATCGCAAGGATCGTCATGATCAGGACTGGACCGGCCAGTACCTGCCACTGGGTCTCCTTGATGCCGGGCAAACGTAATTTGGTGGCGATATTAGCCATTACTCTTTACTCTCTTGTGCAAAATCGAGCGCCGGGGGAACCGGCAAATCTTTAGGTTCTGTTGGGCGCAAGCCAAAGCCTTTACGCCACCGGCGCAGGCTATATACCCAGGCCAGGACTTCGGCAACAGCGTTATATAATTCACCGGGCACCGGCTGACCCGGCTCGCAGTGCCGGTAAAGCGCACGCGCCAGCGGTGGCGCTTCCAGCATCGGAACCCGATTTTCTTCAGCCATCTCGCGGATGCGCAGGGCAATAAGTCCACTGCCGCTTGCGACGACGATCGGTGCGCCCATGGTGCCTTCCTGGTACTTCAGCGCCACGGAATAGTGGGTCGGGTTGTTGACGACCACATCGGCGGTGGGCACCTCGGCCATCATGCGGCTTTGTGCCATCTGGCGCTGAATCTGCCTGACGCGACCCTTAATGTGCGGGTCACCTTCCTGGTTTTTAAATTCATCCTTTATCTCCTGGCGGCTCATTCTCAGCTTCTTAAAGTTGCTCCAGAGCTGATAAATCACGTCGAAGGCCACCATGGGGATCAGTGACAAAATCACGTACAGCATGCAGCCAATCAGCAGGTTGCTGATGTCGTTTAGCGCGCCGCCCAACGGTTCATACATTAGATTGATGAACCTGCTTTTATTGAGCAGTAAAAACAGTCCTCCCCCCGTGGCGGCCAACAGCACCTTGAGGATGCTTTTGATCATCTCTGATACCATTTGGGCAGAGAAAAGACGCTTGATACCGGTGACGGGATTAAGTTTTTTAAGATTAACCTTTAGCGCCTTACTGCTTGCGTTCAGGCCGCCGATAATCGACGGTGCCGTTATTGCGGTCACGTACAGCCCGCCGGCGAAGGGCAGAATGGCGAGAAAAGCCATGCTCAACAGCGAGGCTGCACGATGTAACATATTCTGCGGGTCGCGGATCAGCAGTCGATCAAAGGTCAGCCCGTTGTGCAGAATAGATTCAAGCTGCGTCGCCAGATGGCTACCTGCGCCGACGATAAGCCCCCAGCCCACCAGAAGCATGGCAAGGGTGGTCAGCTCGCGCGAACGCGGAACCTGACCTTCCTCCCGCGCTTTCTGTTTTCGGTGGGGTGTGGGGTCTTCTGTTTTGTCGCTCTCGCTCTCTTCAGACATAGTGTTGGCCTGGGGTCATCAAAAGCCCAGCGACTCCAGCAGGTCATCCACCTGTTCCTGAGAGGCGACAATCCCGGCGACGCTGGTATCAATCTGCGGGCCGTTCTTGAGATGGGCGTCACCGCTCTGTTCGATACCCGCGTCACGTTCGCGCATGTTTTCAACCAGCACGCTGATCAGCTCGGTTTCGACGGTCTGAATCACCTGCATCAGGCTTTGTAGCACCTGGCCGGTGAGATCCTGGAAGTCTTGCGCCATCATTATTTCGGTGAGCTGCTGGTTGGTTTGCTGAGCGGTGGCCGGCACGTCCAGCAGAAAGGTACGTGTCTCTTTCACCAGTTCTCGCGCCTCGTCAAGCGGCTGTGGCTCTTCAAACCAGGCGTCCCACCGTTCAGTAAGCTTACCGGCATTTTCACCTAATCTTTCCTGGAGCGGTCGTGCCACCTCGACGGCCGTCAGCGCGCGATCGGCGGCCTGAGACGTTTTGCCAACAACGTAGTTGAGACGGTCACGCGTGTTGGGGAACGCGTCCGCGACTTCTTTAATGGCCTGCTCCAGGCCAAGATTTGCCATACTGTCGCGCAGCAGCCGGGTTAATTGACCGATACGCAAAAAGAGATCCTTTGGCGGTTCCGCGATCTCGCCAGGCTGAGTGGTCATAGTATTCACCCGAGTTTTTCAAAAATTTTGCCAAGCTTTTCTTCCAGCGTGGCGGCAGTAAACGGTTTAACGATGTAACCGTTGGCACCCGCCTGCGCGGCGGCGATAATGTTTTCGCGCTTTGCTTCCGCAGTAACCATCAGTACCGGCAGCTTTGACATCGCCGGGTCGAGGCGAATGGTTTTCAGCAGCTCAAGGCCATCAAGGTTGGGCATATTCCAGTCGCTCACAACGAAATCAAACTCACCGGCGCGCAGCTTGTTCAGCGCGTCCTGGCCATCTTCCGCCTCTTCAATATTTGAATAGCCCAGATCCTGAAGCAGGTTACGTACGATACGTCTCATGGTGGCAAAATCGTCCACCACCAAAAAACGCAGGTTTTTATCCGACATGTGTGTTCTCTCCTGAACGTCGTGGTTTATGGCTGAAACTTTCCAGCAGACGCTGGCTAATTTTATTGAGATCGACGATTTCTCGGGCAGCGCCAAGGGCAATCGCTTCGCGAGGCATACCGAACACCACGCAGCTCGCTTCGCTCTGAGCGAGGGTAAACGCGCCCGACTCCCGCAACGCCAGCAACCCACGTGCGCCGTCGGCTCCCATTCCGGTAAGGATGGCGGCGCTGGCATGTGCGCCCACCAGCTGTGCAACGGAGTTAAAGAGAACGTCTACAGACGGGCGATGACGGTTGACGGGGGGCGCGTCGGTCAGCCTGACGGCGTACCCTTTTCCGTGACGGACGATCTCCATATGCTTGTCGCCGGGGGCGATCAATGCCGTACCCGGAAGTACCGGTTCGCCATCATCCGCTTCATGCACCTTTATCTGGCAAAGTGAATCAAGACGCTGGGCGAAGGAGCGGGTAAATCCAGCAGGCATATGCTGGGCGATGACGATACCGGGGACGCTGGCTGGCAGCGGCGTTAATACCTGGCGCAGCGCCTCCGTCCCGCCGGTCGAGGAGCCAATCGCCACAATGCTTTGCGGATCCACGGTAATGCCCCGCAGTATCGGCGAGGCCACTTCAGCCTGACGTCCCAGTTTTGCCTTCGCGGCAATGCGGATCTTCTCTGCGACCTGCACACCCCACAGTTCCAGATTTCCGGCGATACGCTGATCGGGTTTGGCCAGAAAATCGACGGCGCCGTGTTCCAGCGCGGCCATTGTCGCCTTCGAGCCTCGGGTGGTCATCGAGGAGATCATCACCACCGGCATTGGACGAAGGCGCATCAAACGGGAGAGAAACTCCAGCCCATCCATTTTCGGCATGTCGATATCCAGCGTCAGCACGTCGGGATTCAACTGCTTAATCATCTCGCGTGCGATCAGCGGGTCTGGCGCGGTGCCGACCATCTCCATATCTGGCTGTTGATTGATCACTGCGCTCAGGATGTTGCGCATGAGCGCAGAATCATCAACTGTCAGCACCCGTATCCGTTTCACCGTAAGGCCTCCGTAAGTTCATACACCGACTGGCCGCGAAGCCTGAGTGGTATGTGCGGATGATTAAAATGTTCAGAGTGACCAACAAACAGCAGGCCGTCTGGCTTCAGCATGCGGGCAAAGCGCTCAAGCAGACGCTTCTGCGTCGGCGCATCGAAATAGATCATCACGTTGCGGCAAAAGATGGCGTCAAACGGTCCGGGCAGGGGCCAGCTGTTGTCCAGCAAGTTGAGCCGCTGATAGTGAATAGCGGCCAGCAGTTCTGGCTTTACCTTCACCCGATCGCTGTTCTCACCCGAGCCGCGCAAAAAATAGTGGCGTTTTTGCACCAGGGTCAGCGAGTGTAGGTCGGACATGCGGTATACCCCTGCCTCCGCTTTGGCCAGCACCTCGGTATCGATGTCAGAGGCCCAGACGCGTGGCCCTCCCGTCGCGCTCCCCAGAGTCTCGTCCAGCGTCATGGCGATGGAGCAAGGTTCTTCCCCGGTGGAAGCGGCGGTACACCAGACGCGGTAGCCGTTGGGCCGCTGACGGGCGTGTTCTGCGAGCACCGGGAAGTGGTAGGTTTCGCGAAAGAAAGAGGTCAGATTGGTTGTCAGCGCGTTGACAAAGTTCTGCCATTCCGGATGCTCGCTGTGGGATTCCAGAATGCTGATGTACTCAAGAAATGTGTCAATCCCCAGCGCCCGTAGCCGCCGTGATAAACGATTAAAAATCATCTCTCGTTTTTGTGCGTTGACTACAATCCCGGCGCGGCGATAGATCAGTTGCCCAATACGCTGTAATTCAGAATCGGATAACGTAAGCTTATTTGGCGATAAGCGCACGGGAATGTCTTTAAATTCACTCATAGACAGGGCGAGGCCTTATACCGGGGTATTCATGATTTCCTGGTAGGCACTGAGCATTTTATTGCGCGCTTGCACACCGAAGCTAAAAGAAATTGAGGACTTCTGCATTGCCAGCATTACGTCATTTAATCCAATATCGCTACTGCCAGACATCCACTGCTGCGTCATTTCTTTCGCGTTAACCTGAGTTTCATTAATTTCATTGATACTGTTGAATAAAATGTCAGAGAACGACGGCGTGTTTTTCAGCGCGGCAGGCTGGTTTCGGCTCATGCCGGCTATTTGCTGTGACTGAGTGTTAATTTGATCGAGTACGCCACGCATTAAAGTTGCTGACATTGTTGACTTCCTGAATTAATAAGGGAAAAGCACACATTTATTACATATCTTTTAAACGTTGATAGTTTAACACGTAGGCAAAATGGCCATAAAATCCAATAAGCGAACATTACTTTAAGCTTATTTATCCTTAAAAAATCGGCCTTTCAGACGATAATGCCCGCCTGAAAATTTCTCTTAATTTGAAATCGTCGTTATCAGCCCTGCGATATCACAGGCGCTGACGCGCATTATTGTGCGTGCTATTTCTTACAGGATCACGGCATGAGTGCCACATTAAATGATTTAACGAATAATCCGGCTGACCGAATTAAATCGGCTCTGTCATGGCTTCGCGCCAGCCCGAAGCTATCGCTGGTCATTTGCGCCGCGGCTGCCGTATCGGTATTAATTGCGCTTATGTTCTGGGCAAAAGAGCCAGGCTATCGCGTGTTGTTTAGCAATATCAGTGATGAAGACGGTGGGGCCATTGTTGCCCAGCTGTCGCAGATGAATGTCCCTTACCGCATCGACGCGCCGGGTGGCGCTATTCTGGTTCCTGAAGGGCAGGTCCATGAAGTGCGTATGAAGCTGGCCCAACAGGGGTTGCCAAAAGGCGGCTCCGTAGGGTTTGAACTGCTGGATAAGGAAAAGTTTGGTATTAGCCAGTTTAGCGAACAGGTTAATTATCAGCGGGCGCTTGAGGGAGAGCTGGCGCGTACTATTGAAAACCTGGGGCCGATCAGATCGGCGCGCGTTCATCTTGCCACACCCAAGCAGACGATGTTTGTGCGTGAGCAAAAACAGCCGACGGCTTCCGTTACCGTCAACCTGATTCAGGGGCGTACCCTGGATGAAGGACAGGTCATTGCCATTACCCATCTGATTTCCAGCGCCGTGACGGGGCTGACGGCAGAAAATGTCACTATCGTCGATCAGCGGGGTGAGCTGCTCACCCAAAGTGGTTTGCGCGGCCTGCAAACGTCACAGCTGAAGTACACCAGTGAGATCGAAAGTGATTACCAGCAGCGCATCCAGCGAATCCTGGCGCCGCTGGTGGGCAGCAAAAATATTCGCGCCCAGGTCACGGCGCAGATTGATTTTACCCAGCAGGAGCAGACGCAGGAACAGTATCAGCCCAACGCCGATCCGCAAAAAATGGTGATTCGAAGCCGCCAGACGAGCCAGTCTGAGCAGGGTAATGGACGCGGCAATGGCGGCGTACCGGGCGCGCTGACGAATCAGCCGCCAGCGCCTGCCACTGCGCCACTTACGCAGCCGCTTGACAAGCCTGCCGCTCAAACCAGTACCGCTGGTACCGGAAATGACCGCTCACAGCCCTACAACAATCACAACGATGAGACCACCAATTTTGAGGTCGATCGCACGCTAACCCACATTAAAAATGCCATGGGGCGCATCGATCGTCTTTCAGTCGCGGTGGTGATAAACCATCTGCCGCAAGGCGCTGAGGGCAAGCCGGGTCCGCTGAGTGAGGCTGAACTGAACCGTATTAATGCTCTGGTTAAAGAGGCTGTCGGCTATACGGCCTCACGCGGCGATAGCGTCAATATTTTGAACTCGCCGTTTAACGGGGTTGAGGAAGAGGAACTCCCGCCATTCTGGAAACAGGATAAGTTTTATCAGTTGATGATGGCGATTGCGCGTTATCTGGTTATTGCGATTATCGCCTGGGTTATGTGGCGTAAGCTTGTTCATCCGGCCTGGATCCGCCATCAGGAAACCAGCCTGCGCCGCATGGAAATGGAAAAAGAGGCGCGTCAGGAAGAGCTGGCCGCCCGCAAGAAAGCGTCCGAAAAGGATGCGCGTGACCGCGCTCAGCAGCGTGTGGATACGGAACTTAACAGTCAGCAGCTGCGCGAACTGGCGGAACAAGAGCCGCGGGTTATTGCGCTGGTTATTCGTCAGTGGATGAATCAGGAGCTCAAATCATGAATGCCGCAGAGAAAAGCGCCATCGTTATGTTGACGCTGGGCGACGTCCTGGCCGCCGAAGTCTTTAAGCACCTAAACGCGCATGAGGTGAAGACCATCAGCAGTTCTATGGTCAACATGGCGGGGTTTACCCACGATCAAATGGCCTCCGTGCTGCGCGACTTTAAAAATGACTCAAGCGAGTATGCCGCGCTGAGCCTTAACACGAACGAGTATCTGCGCAGCGTGCTGGTCAAGGCGCTGGGTGAAGAGCGTGCGTCAACGCTGCTTGAGGATTTGCTGGATACCCACCAGGGTGGAAACGGGATCGAAACGCTCAACTTTATGGATCCGCTGGCGGTATTCGATCTGATTCGTGAAGAACACCCGCAAATTATCGCCACGATCCTGGTCCACTTAAAGCGTAACCAGGCGGCGGACGTCCTGAGCAAATTCGACGATCGTGAACGTAACGACATTATGCTGCGTATCGCCACCTTCGGCGGGGTTCAGCCCGCCGCGTTGCAGGAACTGACGGAGGTACTCAACGGCCTGCTCCACGGTCAAAATCTTAAGCGCAGCAAGATGGGTGGGGTGCGCCCGGCTGCGGAGATTTTAAACCTGATGAAATCCCAGCAGGAAGAGGCCGCCATTGAGGCGGTTCGCGATTTCGACAGTGAGCTGGCACAGAAAATTATCGACGAAATGTTCTTGTTCGAAAACCTGGTAGATGTCGAGGATCGCAGCATTCAGCGTCTGTTGCAGGAGGTGGAAAGTGAAACCCTTATCATCGCCCTCAAAGGAGCAGACGAAGCGCTGCGGGCCAAGTTCTTCCGTAACATGTCGCGCCGTCAGTCGGATCTGATGACCGAAGATCTGGCATCGCGCGGCCCGGTGCGTTTGTCACAGGTGGAAGCCGAGCAGAAGACTATTCTGAACATCGTTCGTCGCCTTGCGGAGACTGGGGAAATCATCATTGGAGGCAGCGACGATGCCTACGTTTGATGCCAATAGCGCCGCTCAGTGGCGCAGCTGGCAGCCTGAGGATCTGTTAAACGAAACGGTTGAAGTACCGTTGCAGACGCAGGATACCGGCCATTCTGACGCGCAGTTTAAGGCCGAGCTGGCACGCCTGCGTAAGCAGGCTGAGCAGCAGGGTATTGCTCAGGGATTGGCGCAAGGCAAAGAGGAAGGCCGTCGCGAAGGCTATGAGGCCGGGCTGAAGGAGGGGCGTGAGGCGGGTCTGGCGCAGGGGCTGGAACAGGCTCGTGACGAACGGCAGGCTTTACTGCTCCAGGCTGGAGAATGGGTGACGCAGTGCAAGCTTGCGCTTTCGAATCTCGATAGCCTTATTCCCGGACGTCTGGTTCAGCTGGCGCTGACGGCGGTACAGCAGCTGTACGGCACCCTGAGCGTGGCGGATAACCATGCTCTGCTTGCGCAGATCCGCCAGTTAATGAAGCAGGATACCCTGCTCAACGGCCCGACAGAACTGCATGTGAACCCGCAGGATCTGCCCATGGTCTCCCAGGCGATCGGTGAGACGCTCTCCTCAATGGGGTGGTCCTTACAAAGCGATCCCCAATTGGCCGCAGGGGGATGTCGTGTGGTCACGCCGGACGTGGAGTATGACGCCACCATGGAAACGCGCTGGCAGTCTCTCTGTCAGCTCGCCCGAGAGGAATTGTCCCAATGAGCCAGCAGTTAAAAAACTGGCTCTCGGTCATGGATCGGGTGGAAGAGAAGCTCGGAGAGCTCCCGCGCTTTCGTCAGTACGGCAAGCTGACGCGTGCTACCGGGCTGGTGATGGAGGCCGTTGGCCTGAAGCTGCCGATAGGCGCGTTGTGCATTGTTGAACGTCAGACCGGGCAGGCTATTTTACCGGTCGAGTGTGAGGTGGTCGGGTTTAATGGTCAGACGCTCTATCTTATGCCGCTTGAACATGTTGACGGTATTCTTCCCGGCGCGCGCGTGTACGCGCCAGAGGCCGATAAGGGAGCGGGTAAACAGCTGCCGGTGGGGTTACACCTGCTGGGGCGCGTGCTTGACGCTCAGGGCCGCCCCCTGGATGGTCGTCCACCGGCGGGAAAACCCGTAGCCGGCCTGTTTACCCCCTCGTTTAACCCGCTTCACCGCGATCCCATCAAGTCCGTGCTCGATGTGGGCGTGAGGGCAATAAATGGCCTGCTGACGGTTGGCAGGGGACAGCGTATGGGCCTTTTTGCCGGCTCGGGCGTCGGTAAGTCGGTGCTGCTCGGCATGATGGCCCGTTTCACCACCGCCGACGTCATCGTCGTCGGGCTGATTGGCGAGCGCGGACGTGAAGTAAAAGATTTTATCGAGAACATTCTTGGCGAAGAGGGGCTCTCACGCGCGGTCGTGATCGCCGCACCTGCTGACGTCTCACCGATCCTGCGTATGCAGGGTGCGGTTTACGCCACCCGAATTGCTGAGGATTACCGCGATCGTGGGATGAATGTCCTGCTGATAATGGACTCTCTTACGCGCTATGCCATGGCGCAGCGTGAAGTGGCGCTGGCTATCGGTGAACCGCCGGCAACGAAAGGTTATCCACCGTCCGTCTTCGCGCGTCTGCCCGCACTGGTAGAGCGTGCGGGTAACGGTATGCGCGGCGGCGGATCGATAACCGCCTTTTATACGGTTCTGACCGAAGGGGACGATCAGCAGGATCCGATCGCCGATTCGGCGCGCGCGATCCTCGATGGCCATATCGTGCTTTCTCGTCGCCTGGCTGAGGCGGGCCATTATCCTGCTATTGATATTGAAGCCTCTATTAGCCGCGCGATGACGGAGCTAATTCCGCATGTCCAGTACCGCAAGGTTCAGCGTTTTAAGCAGCTGTTGTCGACCTACCAGCGTAACCGGGATCTGGTCAGCGTAGGCGCTTACGTGAAGGGCAGCGATCCGCTGCTCGACAGAGCGATAGACCAGTATCCTGCGCTGGAAGCCTTCCTGCATCAGGCAATACACGAGCGGAGCGGTTACGACGAGGCTATTGCCGCACTGAGCCAACTTTTCCCTGACATCGATGAACAGGCGGGATAAAACGTGAAAGTGAATAATCCAATGGTCATGCTGCGTGACATGGCTCAGGAAAAGCTTACGGAGACCACTCGCGCCCTCGGCAGCGTCCAGCAGACGCTTATGGCAGCCGTGGCCCAGCATGAACAGCTTCAGCACTATGAGCGCGAGTATCAGCAATCTTTGCGTCAGGGCCTGCTGGGCAGCGGTATGTCGATGGCGGATCTGGTTAATCAACAGTCTTTCATTTTGTCACTTAACCAGGTGGTGAAGCAGCACGAATCACATGTTTCCACCTGCGAACAAGCCGTGGATCGGGTCAAAGAGAAGTGGCTACAGAAAAAGCAGCGCCTTAATGCGTTTGAGACGCTCATCGATCGCCGCGAAGCGGCACTGGCTATGGCACAGAGCCGCCAGGAGCAAAAAATGATGGACGAATTCGCCCAGCGTGCCGGACAGAAAAGAGAAAGGCTATGAATATTGATATTACGGCTCTGCTGTCCGGCGGAGCGCCGACGAGAGCAGGCAAAGGAAAACTCATCGGCGAGGATTTTGCTCTCACGCTCGACGACAGGTTGGCGCAGATGGGACTGTTGTTACCTGGGCTGGACGTTCCGGCGCAGCTGTTGAGTCAAGAAGGATACCCTCTTCCGCAGCCGGTTTTGCCGCCGGTAGCTGAGCCGGGGGAGAGTGACGACACGCTGGCGGAGGTCAGAATCAGCGCCTCTCCCGGTGATGAAAGCCCGCAGTGGCAGCTTCAGCAAATAGTCACCCGCCAGGCGAGGGGCGCTCCAGAGGCTTCGACCCTTGCTGATGCGACTCTGCCACGTGAAGAGGTAGCTGGCGAAAAGGCGCCTTTAACGATCCCTGTTGACGATATTAAGCTGAAGCCCGCCCGACGCGAAGATACCCCTCTCCAGATGCAGGCACAGGCGTTAGGGGGGAAAGCCCCGGACGCCAGCGCCGTGATGCCAGGCTTAACGGCTCATCAGGGAGACGCATCGCAGCACGCTACGTGCGATCCCACGGTTCAGAGCGTCGTGATGGAGCCATCAACGGCGCGACTGGTCAGTCAGCCTGTCTCACAGCAGGTGGTCAACGTCCGTTATCCGCTGGAGTCGCCCGAATGGAAACAGTCGGTGAGCCAACATATTGCCCTGTTCAGCCGCGACAATTTGCACAATGCGGAGATCCGCCTGCATCCTCAGGAGCTGGGCTCATTGCATATCTCTTTGCGCGTGCAGCAGGACCAGGCGCAGATCCATATCGTCAGCGAACATGCCCAGGTGCGGCAGATGATGGAGACTGCTCTACCGCACCTGCGGGCGGCTTTAGCGGAAACCGGGCTTCAGTTGGGCCAGGCGAGCGTGAGCCCCGATCGACCACATACTGGCGGTGGCGAGCAGGGACGTCATCCTTCCGGAGAGCAGCATACCGCTCAAGGCGCAGATAACGTGTTCGTGGACGAAGACGCTGTGGCGGAATTATTAACATCGACGCAAGGAAATATATACGGCATTAACACTTTTGCCTGAATTGCTGAATTGCTGAATTGCCGACAGGAATGAAATTTTATCTCCTGATTATTCTGCTGATTAAATGGACTACAATGTCCACCGTATTTATCGAGGGGCAGGTTGCTGCCTCTCTTATTTTATTGGGTTTACGTAATGGGTAACAAAAATAAAAATGCTGCGGCTCGCGGAGGGTCGCGCTCGCTTCTGTTAATACTAATGTTTCTGATTGCCCTCGCAGCCTGCGGTTTTTCAGGCTATCTGTTCTGGTCGATGAAATATGCACACGTGCAGACGGACAACAATTCGAGAAGTGAGCACGAAGCCCCGGCGGTACAGCAAGTTGAACCGTTATACGTGTCGATGAATACCTTTACCGTTAGCCTGACCCCGACGCAGCACGAGTCGGATCGCGTGCTCTACATTGGTCTGTCCGTACGACTTGGCGATACGTCGTCCGTACAGGTGCTTGAGAAATTCCTGCCGGAATATCGCAGCCGATTGTTTATGCTGCTTTCTCAGCAAACGTATGAAACGCTCTCAACGGATGAAGGTAAACGCCAGCTGATTAGCAACATCAATAATGAGCTTAAAAAACCGCTGGCGTTCAACAAAAAGATTAACGTCACTGACGTTTTGATTAATGAATTTATTCTGCGGTAAACACAATGGCTGATAGTTTTTTATCACAGGATGAGATCGATCGCCTGCTCAATGCTGATACGGAGAGTCCCGATGACCTCCATGGAAGCATGGGAGATGCGGGGATAAAACCTTACGATCCAAATACTCAGCGACGCGTGATTCGCGAGCGGCTTCATTCTCTGGAAATTATTAACGAACGCTTTGCCCGTCAGTTCAGGATGGGGCTATTTAACCTGCTGCGCCGCAGTTCAGATATTACGGCGGGAAATATCAAGATCCAGCCGTATCATGAGTTTGCCCGCAATTTACCGGTGCCAACTAACCTGAACCTGCTGCACCTTAATCCCCTGCGTGGGACCGCGCTGATGGCATTCTCCTCCGGTCTGGTATTTATGGCCGTGGATAACCTGTTCGGCGGAGACGGGCGTTTCCCGACGAAGGCAGACGGGCGGGAATTTACCCCAACCGAGCAGCGGGTGATCCACCGTATGCTGACAATGGCACGCGAGGCGTATGAGTTTGCCTGGGGCTCTATTTATAAAATTAAGACGGAATACATCCGTTCAGAGATACAGGTGAAATTTACCAATATTACCTCTTCACCAAACGATGTTGTTGTCACCACGCCTTTCTCCGTGGAAATCGGCTCGCATCGCGGGGAGTTCAATATTTGTATTCCCTTCAGCACGATAGAGCCTCTGCGTGAACTGTTAAGCAATCCGCCAATGGATAATTCGCGCCATGAGGATTCTGAGTGGCGCAGCATGCTGGCAAGCCAGATGCGTGAAACCGAGCTGGAGCTGGTGGCGCAATTTGCCGACATCAACACGCGGTTGTCAAACGTCATGAAGATGAAAAAAGGCGACATTATCCCACTGGATAAGCAGGAGTTTATAGAAGCGAACGTCGGCAGCGTGCCGGTATTTACCGCGAAATATGGCTCTGTAAATAATCAATATGCTCTGAAGGTCGATCGGATGAATCAGCCAGCATTAAAATCTTTCAATAAGGAGTGATTTCCCCATGAGCGACATGAATAACTCGTCGGGATCTGAAGATAAGTCTATGGACAATCTTTGGGGTGAGGCGCTGAACGAGCAGAACGCTGCGGGAAGTACAGAGCAAACGGCGGTTCCTCAGTTTTCTGAAGAGATGAACCTGATTCTGGATATCCCTGTCAAAATGACCGTTGAGCTGGGCCGCACAAAAATGACTATCAAGGAGCTGCTGCGCTTAAGCCAGGGCTCGGTGGTTTCGCTTGACGGTCTGGCGGGTGAGCCGCTTGATATTCTGATCAATGGTTACCTTATTGCCCAGGGCGAAGTGGTGGTTGTGTCCGATAAATTCGGGATTCGTATTACCGATATCATTACCCCATCCGAGCGAATGCATCGCCTGAGCCGCTAATGAACGCAGTACAACCTCCTTTTGCCGCAGGGAGCACGAACGTGCTCTCTGGCGGGGCAATCGCGCTATCGGTTATCGGTACGCTCATGCTCATTATTATGCTGATGGTACTGCTGGCGTGGATCGCTCGCCGCAGCGGGTTGGCGCGTTGCACCCGTGAAAGCCCGGCTGCGGTATCGCTGGTGGCAAGTAAACCTCTCGGCTCGCGCGAACGGCTGGTGGTGGTTGACGTGGGCGAACAGCGTCTGGTGCTGGGTGTTACCCCAACCCACATTAGCTGTCTTACCGTACAGGTTAGGCCAGAGGTGCCTGAGCAGGCGACTCCTTCAGCGGCTTTCCCCGCCATGCTGGATAACTTTCTTCATAAATACCGTTCGGGTGGTGAGCAAAAATGAACCGTCTGTTGATTGCCCGTGCTGCGACGGGCGTTGGTCTGCTGCTGCCCGTCGCCTCTGCGCTCGCCGCTAACGGCGACATTACGCTGGCCAGTTCGCCGGGGAGCGCTGGCTGGACGCTACCCATCCAGACGCTATTGTTGCTCAGTGGATTCACGTTCATCCCTGCGGTACTGCTGATGATGACTGGCTTTACGCGTATCGTTATCGTGCTGGGATTGATGCGCAACGCGCTTGGTACGCCGACCGCACCGCCAAATCAGGTATTAGTGGGACTGGCCCTGTTTTTGACCTTTTTTGTGATGTCGCCAGTGCTCAACCAGATCTATGAACAGGCATGGCAGCCGTTGCAGGCCAATAAAATCACCATGGAAACGGCCCTGAAGGAAGGCGTAAAACCGCTGCGGGCCTTTATGCTTGAGCAGACGCGTGAAGCCGATCTGGCGATGTTTGCCCGCATTGCTAAAACGCCGACCCTTACCGGCCCGGAGGACGTGCCGTTGAGTATTCTGGTGCCTTCCTTCGTCACCAGCGAGCTGAAAACCGCCTTCCAGATTGGTTTTACCATCTTTATTCCGTTTTTGATTATTGATTTGGTGGTGGCCAGCATTCTGATGGCGCTGGGGATGATGATGGTTCCGCCAGCGACAATTGCGCTGCCTTTTAAGCTGATGCTGTTCGTACTCGTGGATGGCTGGCAGCTGCTGGTCGGTTCGCTTGCACAAAGCTTTTACTCATAGGAGCCTGATATGACCCCCGAAAGCGTCATGGTATTGGGCATGGAAGCTATCAAGGTTGGGCTAATGATTGCGGGGCCGCTGTTGCTGGTCGCGCTGGCAACCGGTCTGATTATCAGTATTCTTCAGGCCGCGACGCAGGTGAACGAAATGACCATGACCTTTATCCCTAAAATCCTGATGATCGTGGGTGTCGGCGTACTGCTCGGTCCGTGGATGATGAAAATCTTTATTGAATACACGCGCATGTTGTTCGCCAGCATTCCTTACGCCATCGGCTAATGATTTTTAATCTTCCCCTTGAGCAGCTTTACGCCCTGATAAGCCATTACTTTTTGGTCATGGTGCGTATCTCGGCGCTTCTGCATGTTGCGCCAGTATTTAGCGAAAAAGCGATAAGCGCCCGCCTGCGTGCGGCATTGGCCTTAACCCTCGCGCTGCTGCTGGGCGGGCTGGTTTCTGACGCGGATATAGGACTTTACTCCTGGGCGGGCGTCTGGACGATGGCTAAGCAGGTGCTCATCGGCGCCGCGATGGGGCTGACGATGCAACTGCTGTTTGCCGCCGTTCGCCTGGCGGGCGAGATCATTGGGATGCAGATGGGACTCTCGTTTGCCACCTTCTTCGACCCGGGCAGCGGTAACAGCCCGGTGATCGCTCGCCTGCTAAACATGCTGGCGATGCTGCTCTTTCTGGTGTGTAACGGCCATCTGTGGTTGCTTTCGCTGCTTGCAGAGACATTCGAGGCTCTCCCCATTAACTCAGAACCGCTGCATGCTGGCGGGATGTTTTACCTCGTTAATCATGCCGGACTCATCTTCAGTCAGGGACTGATCCTGGGCCTCCCGGTGATAGCCCTGCTGCTGAGCATAAACATGGTGCTTGCGCTGCTAAACCGACTTACCCCGCAGCTCTCGATCTTTGTAGTAGGGTTCCCGCTCACGCTGACCTTTGGCATGCTGGCACTGTTGCTCATCGACGAAACGCTGGCTCCATTTTTTGAACGTCTTATGAGCCACGGCTTCGAGATCCTGAGCGGGTTACTACAAGCGCTGGTTTGAGGGCTTAATTCGTGCAGGCTATCCGTACTACCGTCTCCGTTCCCGATGCCAGGATGCTGTTTTCCAGCAAATAGAGGGAACTGGTGGAGGTTTCGCCGCTCTTAAGCTGCGGAAAAATATAATCCGTCACCTCTTTTTCGTTGCTTTGATCGCCGAGCCGACGGGCGTGGCTAAGCATCGTCAGATGAAGCAGGTTGCCGGAGAAGGACATGGTATAATTCACGCTGCGCTGTACGGGTGAAGCTTGCCCTACGCGTTTTCCGTCCTGAAAATGGCGGATGTTACCGATATAGGTCGTGTGTCCCTCATGAAGTCCATCGCGGTATGAGCGATAAATTCCTCGCGCCAGCGTCACGTTGTTTTCGTCCTTGATAGTGTAAAACGAGGCTGGGGCAAAGCACGTCTGTTTCAGCGGCGACGTGGCGATCGTGTACCCGATTGTTAACGCTAAACCTGTCATCAGGCCGCCAGCAAAGAGGATCTGCGGGCGTTTAATAAAGATGAAAATAGAACGATTCACAGTCATTCTTTTGCTCCTGAATGGGTTTTTGACAGGCAATAACTGCCTGATATTTATCTATCTTTCCCGTACCGGTAGTGATGTATAAAATTTTACCCGGTCTGTAATGGACGCGTCTTTCCAGCACATATTCGCTATAGGTGTGCAGCGTTGCCTGGATAAGTTCTGTTTGGCTTATTCGGTTTTTTTGCACCATCACGATATGGCCGGGGGGGATCCCTTCTCCCTGCCAGAGGATAAACTCGATGCTCTGCGGGCTGGGGACAAACGCATTTTTGACGGACAAGGCAATAAGAATACCGATCAGCATGCCGCAGACCGCGAACGCAGCGCTTCGCAAAAGCCTTTTTCGACGCGGTGCTGGCGTAGCGGAGGGGGGAGAAGGCGTAGCCTCCACCGGCATTTCAGGCGGCTGTGGTGGGGGGAGGATCTCAACGCTTTCAGCCGAGGGTTCCGGCGGGCTCTCTTCACGAATAATCAGGCGATAGCCGCTTCGCGTTACGGCAACCAGCGCAATAGCATCCTGCATCTCTAGCGAGGCCAGCGCTCGTCGAAGCTTGTTCACCATAACGCGCACGCTATTATCCGTGACCTCAACGCCAGCGCTACGCCAGCCGATATCCATTAACTGTTCCTGAGACAAAATTTGTCCCTGCGCTTCCACCAGGGCGGCAAGGCAGAGGCAGGCGCTGGCAGGCAGCGTCACGCACTCGCCGTCGCGCGTTCGTGTTAGTAACCTCGTGTGTAAATCCAGCGTCACTAACGATCCAATCGCAATGTAATTGACCATAATATCTTGATACTTCGTAATGAAAGATAAGGTGAATTGAATGGGTATTTATGTTAATTGGGTAAAGTCTTTTCGTTAACAATGCGCAACAATTTCGGGCTACCTAAGGCTTATATCGCAACTATTCGCGGATCGCTAAAGGTAAATTTCAACGATATTAATGTTATTAATGCCGATGTTAAAAATGGCCAGGCCTCGGTTGGCGTATTTGTGTGATAAATAAAGTAAATGCCCTCCCATTTTGATGCGCATGCGGTGATTCCTCTCGCTGAACCTGGCGGCACGATAGCAGTGGGGTGACGCTTATATTCCTATTTTTCTGAGGCTTAGTACGTGAAGGGCAATGACTGACGGGCATTTGCTGACTGCTCAAGTTAGATAAGCTAAACGCTTAAAAATGTATAAGTAACAGGAGGGAATTTCTCCTTTTGCACGCTGTGCAGCGAAAACGATTTTAACATTAAATATCGGCAGTCGCTATAAATGAGTTGGTTAATTTTATCTCACTGGTCATATCATTTAAACAATGTTGAGAAGAGCTGTTTAGCGGAAGGTTGCGTTCATAATAAATAAACGAGATGCGTTCGTTCTTTCATTTCGTATTCAATGGCACTTTACGCATGCTATTTATGGTCGATTACCGATCGTCTCCAAATAGGGTAAACGCGTTTTTATATTGTTTTGCGAGACCTTTTTAACCATATTATTTGTAATGTTTTTGGTTGGTTGTGACTTGCCTGACAGACGGTCAGGGCAGGGGAGAAGGATTGAGGACGATTAGCGAGGTTCAAAACGAAAAAAGCCCTCCGACAGGGAGGGCTAACGCGCAATAAATACGCGTAAAATGTTGAGGCTTTTCGGGATTAGCGCAGCAGGCTCAGAACGTTCTGAGGTACCTGGTTAGCCTGGCTCAGAACGGATACGCCGGCCTGTTGCAGGATGTTAGAACGGCTCATTGCGGACACTTCCACGGAGAAGTCAGCATCCTGGATACGGGAGCGGGCTTCGGTGGTGTTGATAACAGTGGTGTTCAGGTTCGCGATGATAGAGCTGAAACGGTTCTGAATCGCACCCAGGTCAGCCTGGAAGTTAGTCACTTCAGTCAGGGCTGCATCCAGGTTACCCAGCAGGTCGTCGGCTGCGGCAGCGTTAGCGGCGGTGTTGATGAACGCTGAGTTCGCTGCGCCTGCATCCGCGACGGTAGGGGCAGTTGCGTTATCTGCGAAGGTCAGCTCTTTCACCACGGTGTTACCGCTTGCGTCGGTGCTCTGCGCGAAGTATTTGGTGTTTGCACCGTCTTTCACGGAGAACAGCTGCATGTTGCTGTCAGCAGCGTCAGCGCCAAAGGCCGCGTTGGAGATCTCGTCCAGTTTAGCCTGATCCAGCGTCACTTCAGAACCATCCTGAGCTTTGAAGGTCGCGCCTTCTTTCAGCTTGGTGGCATCGCTCAGCGTAGATGGACCGTTCAACAGGATATCGGCATCCAGCGCGTTGACTTCCGTTACGGCGCCAGCAGGTACAGCACCGTCAATGATCGCATTGCCAGCACCATCATCCTTGAAGGTGATGGCAGAGGTGTCCAGTTTAAACATTTTGTCGGCAGTTTTATCGTAAGCGAAAGCTTCACCATCAGCTACGTACAGCTTGACGTCGCCTGCTGCTGCGCCCACTGCCGTTTCAATTGCGGTGATGTCAGCTGCGGCAACTTTCCAGTTACCGGCAGCAGTGCTGATACCCGTATCGTCGCCCGCTGCTTTCGCAGTGGCTGCCTTGGTGTACTGACTGGTGGCGCCAGCAGAGCCGGCAATTTTATCGAATGCAGCAGTGAAGCCGTCCAGACCCAGAGAGTCGATGTCCAGTTTCTTCAGATCGATGTCGATGGTCTGGCCATCTTTGTCGCCAATCTGGATGGTCAGTTTATCTTTGGAGCCATCGAGAACGTTAACGCCGTTGAAGTTGGTGGTTTCAGAAATACGTTTGATTTCGTCCAGACGTGCAGAGATCTCTTTTTTAATGGAGTCACGGTCGTCAGAGGAGTTAGTACCGTTTTTTGCCTGAACGGTCAGTTCACGGATACGCTGTAAGTTCTCGGTTACTTCTTCCAGCGCGCCCTCGGTGGTCTGCGCCAGGGAGATACCATCGTTGGCGTTACGTGCTGCCTGGGTCAGGCCGCGGATAGAAGAGGTGAAGCGGTTAGAGATCGCCATACCTGCTGCATCGTCTTTCGCACTGTTGATACGCAGACCGGAAGAGAGACGCTGAATTGCAGTACCCAGAGAAGTCTGAGATTTGTTCAGGTTGTTCTGAGCCATCAAGCTCAATGCGTTAGTATTAATGACCTGGGCCATATCAATATCCTTTTAAATAAAGTAACGACGGCATTCGCCAGTTAAATATGCGATGTCTGTTGCGCATACTGAATTAATCGGATGAAAAGGAAATGACTAAATTATTTTTTCATAATTTTTTATATTCCAGAAAAAGCATTCACAAGTGACGGCAATTCTCCCGATTACCTCAGTCAATAGCCTGATAAGCGTGTAAGAGTGTATTAATGTGGTGGTTTCGTTGTCGCCTGAACTGTAAAAAATTAAACTTTATGGCCGAAACCCCGATGATATCGCTATATCTATCTTCACTGTAACAGGAATACAAATCATGGCTTCGTTCTCTATGTCAGGCCTCGGCGGCTCCGGGTTAGATATTGAAAGTATGATTTCGCAGCTCCAGGTAGCTGAGAATAAAAAATTAAACCCCTATTTGCAGAAGCAGAGCAATTATGAAGGACAAACTTCCTCCTGGGGTAAAATCTCCAGCAGTCTGGATGCGGTGAAAACGGCGCTGAAAAAACTGGAGGATGAAGGGTTCAATGGGGTCAGCATTGGCACCAACAAGGCATTTAACGCAACGGCAGGTAAGGGAGCGATCCCGAATAGTTACTCGGTCCAGGTTGAGCAGTTAGCAAAAGCCAATAAAGTGGGGACGGCACCGCAAAATGCGAACGACACCCAGCTGGGTGACGGCGCCGGTCCGCGTACGGTGACCATCACCGCAGGCAAAGGCAAGCCGATGGAGGTGGAGCTGAAAGATGATGAAACCTCTCTGGTACAGATTGCTAAAAAAATTAATGCTAAAAATGGCGATGTTACCGCGACGGTAATGCCTGCCGAAGATGGCAAATATCAGCTGGTCGTGACGTCGAAAAAGACCGGCGAAGATGGCGAAATTAGCATCAGCGTAAGCGGCGACAGTAAGCTGGCAAAAGTGCTGGATTACGACCCGGCAGTCACGCCGGGGGCAGATAATGCCCGGGAGATTACGCCGGCGCAGAATGCCATTGTCTACGTTGATGGTACGAAGATTGAACGCAGCTCCAATACCATTTCTGACGCCATTGACGGGATCACCCTCGATCTGCGCGAGGTCTCAGAAAAAGATCCTGACGACGCATCAAAACTGAAATCAGAAACACTGTCGATCACCGCCGATACCTCTAAGGTTAAAAGCCTGATTGAAGAGTTTGTGAATGTCTATAACGCCTATCTTAGCGCAGCATCCAGCGCCAGTGCATACAACGAACCGGAAAAGACGACCGGCGATGAACTGCCGCAGGCCAATGCGTCAAACGGCGCGCTTTTCGGTGACGGTACCCTGCGCCGTTTGACCAGCCAGATGAAGTCCGCTGTCGCCGGGAGCTATGGCGATGCCGACGATCTGTACAAATCTCTGGGTGCGCTCGGTATTGAGGTGAAGTTCAACGAAACCAAGCCCGGCGAGGAGCGTACCGGGACCCTGGGCATACTCACCATCGACAATAAAAAGCTCGACGAAGCGCTGAAGAAAAATCCAAAGGAAGTGGAAGCTCTGTTTTTAGGCACCGGCTCAACGGGCGGGATCAAGGATCGCATGGAGGAGGTGTTCACCACCTATCTGGGCGATAACGATTCGATCCCGAAGGTTGAAGGGGCGATCTCCACCGCTCTCAAGGGGGTAAAGGAACAAAATACCCGCGTTGAAAAACAGATAGCCCGCATGCAGGAACGCATTCAGGACAGCCTTGACCGCAGCCGTAAGGAATTCCAGCGTCTCGACCAGGCCCTGACGCAAATGAACAGTACGAGCCAGCAGCTTCAGTCCGCGCTGCTTGGGATCATGGGTTAAACTTAACACATCCGGGCAGGCCAACTGCCCGGCAGGAACCGAAGATGTACACCAAAACGGGCAACAGCGCCTATTCCTCCGTCTCTCTGGACAGCCAGATTGCTGGCGCCACCCCGCACCAGCTCATCGTTTTGCTCTACGACGGAGCAATCAATGCCATGCGTCGCGCCGAAATCTACTTCCAGTCTGGAAACATCGCTCGCCGGGGTGAGATGATCTCCCGTGCAATCAACATTATTGATAATGGCCTGCGCGCCGGGCTTAACCATGAGGTTGGGGGACAGATTGCCGCCGATCTGGAGCGACTGTACGAGTATATTTCGCGCTCTCTGCTGGAAGCGAACCTTAATAAGTCCGGGGAAATGCTCCCGCATCTTATCTCACTGATGGTGGATATGGCCGAGACGTGGAAAGCCATCGACCCACAGGCGCGTCAGGTGAAGCATGGCTGATAAACTCACGCGGCAAATCGCCCTGATGTTGCAGAGTAACGAACGTCTACAGCAGTTAGCAGACGAGGAGGCGTGGGAGTACTTTAATGAAGAGGTTGCAGCCTACGCCCGGGGTATGCAGGCGCTCTGTGAGTTCAATCTCTCGCCGCTTGCTGAAGACGTCCGCGCACAGCTTGCGCAGCTTCTTGCCCAGGACGAACGTCTGCGCCAGCGGATGTCTGTCCGGCTAGGTCATCTCAGCAATAACATTTCTGCTCTACTTAAATCAAACGCGTCTGCCCAGGCATACCACACTGTCTGACGCTCCCGCCCCTGATGGCGGGAGCGTGTCCCGCCTCAATCCCTCTGCAAGATGACGTTAGCGCGTAAAAAAAGCCCGCCATGGGCGAGCTCGGTTACGGGTAAGCAAGAGGCGAATCAGATGCTGATATTGTATTTACGACCCGCAGGTGCCTGGCTGGATTCCCCGGCGGGGCCGTAGAGCGTGTTGGCGTGACCCACGCGGTCTACCACCTTCTGCATATATTGATTCTTCTTCATATGGTTTTGCAGAAGCGTTTCGACCTGCGCGTTCAGCGTTTTGGTGCTTTGCACCCGTTCTCTGATCAGCTTCCAGCTGGTGAACAGCCTGCTGTGATGGTGATAGGGCGCCTGAAGGGCGGAAAGCTGTTCCTGCTGGAGACGCATTTCATCATAGTACTGAATCGACGAAAGCAATTGGCTTTTATTATCCGATAATACCTGTAGCGAAACGGGATTTATTTGTACGCGGCTGAGCTGATTGACCTCTTCAATCATGATGGCTTCCAGCTCGTCCAGGGACTTTTTCATTTGCGTCAGTATCGGGTACAGCTTATCCATAATGTTAAAAAATCCTGCCGTTATTAATACTCAAAAATATGTCGCACCAGCGCCTGAGCAATTTTCTCTGGCTCGATAGTGAGTTCCCCGGAGGCCATTGCGGCACGGATTTTATCCACCCGTGCATAATCCACGTCACGGCTGTCATCGGTCTGAATTTTTTTTGTCAGCGCGCTCAGGGTCACTTCGGTTTTGTTTCCGCGCGCTTCGCCCGTCGCGACACTATTTTCCTGAGTAGTGCCGCGTGTACGCAGTTCCTGTCCGCCAGCCAGATTGCCAATCGGTGCGGTGGGTTGGGTGCTTTCGATGCTCATGTTTATCCTCGCCAGTAATCGTTACTGCTCTTGCCTATACACTAGTCTTCGGAAATACACGAAAAAACTAAAATTATTGTTCTAAAAAAATTGTCACGGCTCCGTCACGACCCACTTTTCCCGTAACGTTACGTCCACCCGTGGTTTTCACGCGCAGCGTATCGTCAACCGCAGCGTTGTTTAGCGCTTTGCCCTGGCTGCGGATAAAGAAACCCGGTCCCGACATGACCAGTTCTACCGTCTGCCCGGCGCGAAGACGCCACTGCTGGCGCAGCTGGTTTTGCAGCACCGGTTTGCCCGCGGAAAGGGGGCGCAAAAGGCGTTGGCCGACAATGTCCCTCGCCTCAAACATTAGCCCAACGGGCAAATCGTCTATGCTACCGGTCATGGGAGTAATATCGCCCTGCTGCACAATTTCCCCGCCCTTCAGACTATGACTGGCGACCCAGAAGGTTCCCTGGGCGCTAATGCTAAACGGCAGATAGAACTTACGCATGCCGCAGCGCGCCACTGCGGTGCGTTTGCCGGTGAGGCGGTCATCATGCCCGGCCAGGCTCAGGTCAGGATTTTCGCACACCGCTGATAGCTGTCCGGGCGAGGCCAGCAGCGTAACGGTACGAACGATATTGCCTGGATTTTCCGTGAGCTTAACCAGCGCCTCCAGTTTCTGCACTAATCGAAGTTTCGCCGTTGTCGCGGATGGCACGCTGGCATACAGCGGGCTCGCGAAAAGGAGCGTTACCAGCGTTACGCGTAATAATGGAAGCTTCATCTTGTTGCCTTATTGTAAAACCAGTAAAGTAAACGGGTATGCTTATTCTGACTAAATTATATACGTGATAGAAACGCTTTTATTGCGTTAAATAATGACACTTCTGCTGCCGTTTTCATGAATCAGTTCCGCATGTTTTAAATATCTATCTTAATTTCGCTAATAGCGCCTATTTCTGTCAGGTCTTTGCAGTGTGATATTTCATCAGCGCTGTCTACACTATCGCGGTTTATATAAAGCAAGGCAGAGGCCAGAGTGCATGATGAATAAACTTGACGATGCGTTTCGCTTCCAACAGCAAGCGTTAGGTCTGCTCTCGCGTCGGCAGGAAGTCCTGGCATCGAATATTGCGAATGCCGATACGCCAGGCTATCAGGCGCGAGATATTGATTTTTCTCAGCAACTTAAAAATGCGTTAGGGAATAAACCTGCATCAGGGCCTGTCACAATGGCTTTAACGTCCAGCAAGCATATGCAGGGTAAAAAAATGCCTTTTGATGATGCTCAGTTGCTATATCGCGTACCGGATCAACCAAGTGCTGATGGTAACACCGTGGATATGGACCGCGAGCGAGTTAATTTCGCGGATAACGCCATGAAATATCAATCGAGCCTGACATTCCTCGGTGCAGATATTAAGAAAATGATGACGGTAGTCAGTCAGGGGTAAATAAATGTCGTTATTTAGCGTATTTGATATTTCAGGCTCGGCGATGGCCGCGCAGTCAAAACGTCTCAACGTGAGTGCCAGCAATATGGCGAACGCAGACAGCGTTGCCGGACCGGACGGACAGCCTTACCGCGCCCGTCAGGTCATGTTTGAAGCGGACACCTCTGCCGGCCAGGGCATCGGCGGCGTCAGAGTCAGCGACGTAGTGGAAAGTACAGCGCCCGATCGCCTGGTCTATGAGCCCGGTAATCCGCTGGCGGACGAACAGGGATATGTACGCATGCCTAACGTCAACGTGGTCAATGAGATGGTCAATACCATTTCCGCCTCACGCAGTTATCAGGCAAATGTGGAGGTGATGAACTCCGCCAGGGCCCTGATGCAGAAAACCTTAACCCTCGGTCAGTAAGGCAGGATATGACAGTTTCAACGGTAAACGACACCAGCGGCAATACCAGCACCTACGGCACGGGCAGCAGTGCAGCCGACCTCTCCGAGCAGTTTATGAAGCTGCTGGTTGCACAGATGCAAAACCAGGACCCGACTAACCCGATGGATAACAACCAGCTGACCTCCCAGCTGGCACAGTTCAATACCGCCGCGGGAGTGGAAAAACTCAACGCATCTGTCGGCAACGTTCAGGCGCTTATGGCGCAGTTGGGCAGTATGAGCGCCGCCTCCTGGGTTGGCCGTGGGGTACTGATCGAGGGCGATCCGAAAGTCGCCTTTGGTGACGCCACGCAGCCACTGGACGGGGAGGAGAAGCCATCAGACAGCTTTAGTTTCCTGTTATCGGGGGATGCAGAAACGGTCACCGTCACGCTGACGGATGATGAAGGCAATGCCTATACGGCGCAGCTGAAGGACGTGAAATCCGGTGTGAAGACTTACACCCTCGACGATCTGGAAAACTTCCAGCCGGAGCCGGGGCCGCCTCAGGACAGGGAATACACGCTCTCCTTTGAGGCGAAAAATCCGGAAGGCGATAACCCGGAAATATCCGGCCTGATTCAGGAGCAGGTGTCTGGCGTCACGATGACGGCCAACGGCGCGGTACTGCACCTGCTCAATCATGACCCCATCACCATGGGCGACGTGGTTGTTATCCAAAAATAGCGAATAATTTACTCTCTGGAACTTCAATATGAGCTTTTCACAAGGTCTTAGCGGCCTCAATGCAGCCGCCAAAGCGCTGGACGTGGTTGGAAACAATATCGCCAACTCCCAGACAGCAGGTTTTAAAGCAGGCTCCGTGGCCTTCGCCGACATCTTCGCCGGAACGACGGGTCTCGGGGTTCAGGTTGCGGGCGTGACCCAGAACTTCGGCGACGGTGGCCTCACGGCGGGCAATAGCTCGCTGGATATGGGCTTACAGGGAAAAGGATTTTTCCGCATGGTAAGCGAAGGTGGCGCCGTCTATTACGGACGTAACGGCCAGTTTAAGCAGGATCAGAACGGCAATATCATCAACAGCACCAATGGATTGTACCTGACTGGCTACCAGGCGACCGGTACGCCGCCGACAATCGCCCCTGGCGCACCGGTAGGACCCATTCGTATACCGACGGAAGACATGCCCCCCGCGGCGTCCACCGCCGGATCCCTTACGGGTAACCTGAAGTCAGATGACACCACCATCATCACCGACTCGTTCGATTATAGCGATCCGAAAACCTACAACTACCAGAGCCAGATTGAGGCGACCGACACGCTGGGCAATAAACACACCGTAAAGGTCTACTTCGTGCAGACCGCGGCAGGCGAGTGGAAAGCTTACGCGCGCGATGAAACCGCGCCCGGCACGCCTGATGTGACCTCCCTGGATTTAAAGTTCGATAGCAACGGCAATATGGACACGGCGGCGATGGCCAGTACCAAAATGACCATTAACGGGGCCGCGTTTAATGGCTCCGCGCCGCTGAGTATCGACATGGATCTTTCCAGCTTGACCCGCCGGGCCACCGATAGCCTCGTGAAAGTTGACACCATCGACGGTCAGGCCCCGGGTAAATATCAGAGCTTTGTTATTGGCGACAGCGGAGAAGTGGTCGCGACCTACAGTAACGGTCAGCGTCAGACCGTGGCACAAATCGTACTGGCTGATTTCGCCAACAGCGGTGGGCTGGCGGCTGAAGGTAATAACGTCTGGAGCGAAACGCCGCAGTCCGGCCAGCCTTTCCTTGGTACTTCCGGCTCCGGCAGCTTCGGTACGATTAACGGGAATATGCTTGAGCAGTCTAACGTCGATCTGGGTCAGGAGATGGTCAATATGATTGTCTACCAGCGTAACTACCAGTCGAATTCGCAAACCATCAAAACCCAGTCTGAGCTACTCCAGACGCTGGTTAACCTGCGATAAGGGCGGCGGATGGATCGCGCAATATATACCGCATTGAGTGCTGCCAACGCGGCGCTCAACCGCCAGGCCGTGACGTCGAACAATATGGCTAACAGCGCCACGGCGGGCTTTCGTGCTCAACTGGCCGCGTTTCGCGCTGTGCCGGTTGAGGGGCAGACCCTGAAAACTCGCGCGCTGGTAGCGGAATCGACGCCGTATAACGACGACACCATGGGACCGATTACCCACACCGGACGCAGTCTCGACGTTGCACTTCCGCAGAACGGCTGGCTGGCGGTAGCCTTGCCAGACGGTAGTGAAGGGTACACCCGTAACGGCGGCATTGAGATCGATCGGGACGGCGCATTGCAGGTTGGCGGGAAGCCGCTGATGGGCGATGGCGCACCGCTGGTGGTTCCTCCCCATTCGCAGATCACCATTGCGGAGGACGGTACCGTCTCTGCACTTGGCGCGGGTGATGAGCCAACGGCCGTCGTGCCGGTCGGAAGACTGAAAATGGTTAATGCTCCCATGAGCACCCTGATCCACGGCGACGATGGGCTGTTTCGCCCGGCGGCGGGCAATGCGTTGCCCCAGGATGACGCCATGCGTCTGAGTCCTGAATCCCTTGAGGGAAGTAACGTGAGCCCGGTGAAGGCCATGACGGAGATGATCGCCACCGCACGCAGCTTCGAGATGAACATGAAGGTGATCCGCAGCGCGGATGAAAACGCGCAAAAGGCCAACCAGCTATTAAGCGTGGGCTAACCCGCGCAAGGAGTACAGATGATTCGGTCATTATGGATCGCAAAAACCGGTCTGGAAGCACAGCAGACCAATATGGACGTGATTTCAAACAACCTGGCGAACGTCAATACCAACGGCTTTAAGCGCCAGCGAGCGGTGTTCCAGGATTTGCTTTATCAAACCATGCGCCAGCCCGGTGCACAGGCTTCCGAACAGACAACGCTGCCAAGCGGCCTCCAGCTGGGTACCGGCGTGCGTCCGGTCTCTACCCAGCGCGTGCATACTCAGGGCGGCCTGAACATGACCGGCAACGATACCGATGTCGCTATCGAAGGCAAAGGCTTCTTCCAGGTGCAGTTGCCTGACGGCAGCACCGCGTACACCCGTGACGGACATTTCGATAAAAATGAAAACGGTCAGTTGGTAAACGCAGAAGGCCATCCCATTCTGCCGGGCGTCGTAGTACCGCAGGACGCCAAAGAGATGCAGATAAGCCCTGATGGTATCGTCAGCGTGACGCTCCCGGGTCAGGCTCAGCCGCAGCAGGTGGGGCAGTTGACCCTGGCGACCTTTGTCAACGATGCCGGTCTCGAAAGCATTGGCGGCAACCTCTATCGTGAAACGCAATCCTCCGGCGCACCGAATGAACTGAATCCGGGCCTTGAAGATGCGGGTACGCTCAAGCAGAAGTACATTGAGACGTCTAACGTCAACGTGGCTGAGGAGCTGGTCAATATGATCCAGGTCCAGCGCGCCTACGAGATCAACAGTAAGGCCGTTTCTGCATCCGATCAGATGTTGCAGAGGCTTACCCAGCTTTAATTTCCTCTCTCTTACCGCTCCGGGCGCAGGCTCGGGCGGATAGATGGTTTATCGACACGTAAATGAAAACACTTTTTACATACAGTCCAACAGGGCTATCGCGTCCTGCACTGCTGGCGGGCGTGCTGCTGCTAAGCGGCTGCGCGCATATTTTGCAAAAACCGCTCGTGGACGGACCAACGTCGGCAGAACCATTACCGATGGCACCGGTCACAACCGGCGGCTCGCTGTTCCAGGCAGGACAGGCCATGAACTATGGCTATCAGCCGATGTTTGAAGACCGCAGGCCGCGCAGCGTGGGCGACACGTTGACGATCCTGCTTCAGGAAAACGTTAGCGCCAGCAAGAGCTCCTCCGCCAGTGCCAACCGTAATGGATCGGCCGGAATGGGATTACTGGCCATGCCGGGCAGCTCGAACAGCTGGCTGGGTAACGGCAAAGCTGACTTTAACGCGGAGGGAAAAAGCGACTTCTCCGGCAAGGGCGGGGCGGCAGCGCGCAACACCTTTACCGGCACCATCACGGTGACGGTAAATAAACTCCTGCCGAACGGCAATTTACAGGTGGTCGGTGAGAAGCAGATAGCCATAAACCAGGGGACCGAGTTTATACGCTTCTCGGGTGTGGTGAACCCTCGCACCATCAGCGGGGCCAACACCGTGCCCTCAACTCAGGTGGCGGATGCGCGCATTGAGTATGTCGGCAACGGCTACATCAACGAAGCGCAGACGATGGGCTGGCTGCAACGCCTGTTCCTGAACCTTTCTCCTTTTTGATACGACGATGAATACAAAATCCATTCTGTTATTTCTCGGCCTGCTGCTCAGCATTCCGATGCTGTACACGCCGGCGCAGGCCGAGCGAATTCGCGATCTGGCCACGGTGCAGGGGGTGCGCTCCAACTCGCTAATGGGCTACGGGCTGGTGGTGGGGCTTGATGGCACGGGCGACCAGACGATGCAGGCGCCGTTTACGGGCCAGAGCCTCAATAATATGTTGTCCCAGCTTGGGATCACCGTACCGGCGGGCACCAACATGCAGCTGAAAAATATTGCCGCGGTGATGGTGACGGCCGAACTGCCGCCGTTCGCCCGCTCAGGGGATAAGATCGACATCGTGGTCTCTTCTCTGGGGAATGCGAAGAGCCTGCGTGGCGGTACGCTGCTGATGACGCCACTTAAAGGGGCGGACAACCAGATCTACGCGATGGCGCAGGGCAATGTGCTGATCTCCGGGGCTGGCGCGCAGGCTGGCGGCAGTCGCGTGCAGGTTAACCAGCTTAACGGCGGTCGCATTAGCGGTGGGGCGACGGTTGAACGCGAAGTCCCGAATGACTTCGCCACGCAAAACACGCTGCGCCTACAGCTTAACGAGTCAGATTTCTCGCTGGCGCAGCAGATCAGCGACGAGATTAATCGTCGCTATAGCGGTGGGGCGGCAATCCCTGAAGATGCCCGTACTGTACGTTTGTTTGCACCGCCGGATGGTCCTTCCCGGGTGCGTTTCCTCGCCAATATCCAGGATATTCCGCTGCGGGTGGGGATACAGGATGCGAAGGTCATTGTTAACTCTCGTACCGGCGCCGTGGTGATGAACCGCCATGTTTCCCTCGATGCCTGTGCCGTAGCTTATGGATCGCTGACGGTAGAGGTTACACAGAATAATGTTGTGAGCCAGCCGGATACTCCCCTCGGGGGAGGGCAGACCGTCGTGGTGCCACAAACCGATATCTCAGTACGCGACCGCGGCGGCTCGCTGCAAAGCGTGCGCAGCAGCACGGATCTGAACGCGGTGATCAGGGCACTCAATACGCTTGGCGCGACGCCAAATGAGCTGATGTCCATTTTGCAGTCAATGAAAAATGCAGGCTGCCTGCGTGCGAAGCTGGAGGTGGAGTGATGAATGCTTTCGATCGTCTGGATAAGCCAGCCTTTGACGTTCGCTCTCTCGACGCGCTAAAGCGCGATGCACGCCGCGCTGAACCCGGGGCGCTCAGGGCGGCGGCGCAGCAGATGGAGGGGATCTTCGTGCAGATGATGATGAAGAGCATGCGCGATGCCACCATCAAAGATGACCTCATGCACAGCCAGTCCACCGATATGTTTACCGCGATGCACGACCAGCAGGTGGCGCAAAATATTGCCGGGAGCGGACAGCTTGGGTTTGCGGATATGATTGTGCGCCAGTCAGGCGGGGAGATCGATAGCCCATCGGTGTCGACGCCCGGCAGCGGTCCGCTTAATTTGCCGGGACTTTCCTCCTCCGTCAGATCCGCCACCGGTCCGCTGGCGCCGTCTGCGTCGGTCTCCTTCGGCAAAGTAGCGCAGGGGGCTCAATCCTTTATTTCTCGTCTGCTGCGTCCAGCACAGATCGCTGCCAGGCAGAGCGGGGTTCATCCGCAACTGATCCTCGCGCAGGCGGCGCTGGAGTCAGGATGGGGGCAGCGTGAAATCCCCACCGCTGACGGCCGCCCCAGCCATAACCTGTTCGGCATTAAGGCCGGAGGTGACTGGCAAGGCAAGACCACAGAGGTGATGACCACCGAATACATCAACGGCGTGAAGCAAAAGATAAAGGCCTCGTTTCGCGTTTACGATTCCTATGAACATGCGCTCGCCGATTATACGAAGCTACTCACTAAGAACCCGCGCTATGCGGGCGTTGCGCATTCCCGTTCGCCGGAGCAGGCGGCCAAAGCGCTTCAGGCGGGGGGATACGCAACCGATCCTGCCTATGCGAAAAAACTGATCACCATTATTCAGAAAGTAAAAGGTGATATTAAGCAGGGTGTAGAAGCCTATAAAAACGACCTCGCGAAAATATTTTAAAAAAGTTTTTAGATAAATTCGCAATCACCGATGAATAAAGCAGAGCAATAATTTTGACCCTGCCCGAATATCGGGCTGGAAATAACGGAATATCCAGGTGCCTTATGAACAACCTCTTTAGTCTCGCGAAAAGTGGCCTTAGCGTAGCGCAATCCGCTCTTAGTGTGGTAGGCAGCAACCTGACCAATGGCATGAGCGATACCTATAGCCGCCGCAGCCTTGTGATTGGTGAGCTCGGTGGCATGACCACGGGAAACGGATTTTATGGCTACGGTGCGACGGTAACTGGCGTCGATCGCGCTTACGATGCTTTTGCCAACAAGCAGCTACGCGGCTCCGTCTCAAACTGGGCCTCGCTTAACGGCCGCATGGAGCAATTGAGCGACATTGATAATATGTTGGGCGATGAATCCGACAACGTCTCTGTCTCTATCAATAACCTGTTCAAGTCGATGGCGACGCTGAGCGCAACCCCAGATGAAGGCCCGGCCCGTTCCGCAGTATTCAGCTCACTCGGCGTATTGACCCAGCGCTTCAATGACAGCGGCAAGCGCCTCACCGCGCTGGAAAAGAGCACCAACACCAATATCGAAACCAGCGTTAAAGAAATTAATAGCATCAGCGACCAGCTGGCAGAAGTGAATAAACAGCTGGAACGCGTACAGGCGCAAAACGGTACGCCGCCTGCGGACCTGCTGGATCAACGTGATGCATTACTGGAAAAACTGAGTGAGCAGATCGGTATTGATGTAACCGAGAATAGCGTATCTGGCCGCGTCGACGTAACGCTTCAGGATGGTCGCCCCCTTGTCTTTGGCGAAAACGCCAGCAAGCTACAGGCCACAGCGTCTGAAAGCGATCCTGACAGAATCGTTGTCTCTTACGTTGATAGCAACGGCACTACCACGCCAGTTAACGAAGCGAGCATTACCAAAGGCCGCCTGGCCGGGTTGTTTAAGTTCCGCAGCGAAGATCTTGAGATCGCTAAAAACGAGCTAAACCAGATCGCCTTTATGATGGCGAGCCGCATGAACGAGCAGCACCGTTTGGGTGAGACGCCAGCGGGTGTGCCGGGGGGCGATCTTTTCTCTCTGCCACCTATGAAGGCGGTGGCAAATGCAGGCAATGCCGGTGGGGGAACGCTCGACGCTATCAGCGTGACGGACTACACCAACGTAAAATCTGAAAATTACAGCATCGACTTTGATGGAACAAACTGGAACGTAATGGGGGAGGACGGACGCCTGGTGAAGCAGGTGCCGGCCGGTTCCGCCACGCTTGAGTTTGACGGCATTGAGATTGATCTCTCCGGTGTGACCGCAAGCGCCGGGGACAGTTTTTCCTTTAATCCTATGGCTGGGGCTGCGGAGGGTATTGGCCGCGCGATCAACAGCGCACAGGATTTTGCCGCAGCGGATGCCTCCGGGGGCGGGGTGGGAAATAATCTTAATCTGGAAGAGATGCTTAAGATCCAGAATGAGAAACTGATTGGCGGCAGCACGCTGACGGAGGCTTATTCAAGCCTGGTGGGGACCATTGGTTCTAACGCGCGGGCGGTAAAATCGGGCATTTCCTCGGCTGAGATCGACCTGCAAACTAAATATGATGCGAAGCAGGCGCTTTCAGGTGTGGATATGAACGAAGAAACCGTCAATATGCAGATGTTTATTCAATATTACCAGGCCAATGCGCAAATTCTACAGACCGCAACCACCATGTTTGATTCGCTGCTTTCGATTAAATAAGGAGCTATCCGATGCGATTAAGTACGCTGTATATGTTTAAACAGAGCGCCGAGAGCATGTCAAAGCGCGTGAGTGATAATAATAATATTTATCTTCAACTCTCTGCTGGAAAATCGTTGCTGCGAGCCTCGGATGATCCAAAGTCCGCTACCGATGCGGTAAATTATCAGGACGCACTGGCGAAGCTTGAGCTTTACAGCAACGTACGTTCAACGGTGCGGAGTTCACTTGAGCATGAAGATAATATCCTGAACGGTGTGGGCAATTTGCTGACCACCACCCTCACCGAAAAAATCGTAGCGGCGAAAACGGAAAGCTACTCTGATGAAGATCGTCGGGCGCTGGGTGCAGAGATTAAAGGTATTCGCGGCAATCTGATGGATCTCGCGAATAATCGCGACGGGAGCGGGCGCTATATTTTTGGCGGATTTAAAAGCGATACGGCGCCGTTTGACGATGCGGGTAACTATGTCGGCGGTGATACCGCTCGTCGACAAACCGTTGCCGATGGTACGGATATGCAGACGGGCCACCTGGGCAGCGATGTTTTCGGGGATATATTCTCTGTTCTTGATAAAGCGGTAGAAGAACTTTCTCGCGATCCCATCGACCGTGATGCGCTGAATGCTGCGTTGAGCGCCGCCAGCGAAGCGGTTTCCGGCGGCATCGATCGTCTGGGTAAGGCGCAGGCGGAACTGGGGACCAACCTTCAGCAACTGGACGCGCTTGATATGAGTGGCGACGTCATGATCAACGACACCATAACCAAGGTTCAGACGGCCATTGGCGCTGACTATAGCACGATGACCTCGCTCATAATGGATTCTAAAATGTCAGAATTTGCGCTGAACGCATCCATGATGGTATTTCAGTCAATGCAAAAAATGAATTTATTTAATAAATAACATTATCTTTCCATCTTATTTATGAAAGTTTTAGCCGTATATTTATGTGCGGCTTATGAGGACCTATGTTAAATAAACTAAAAATCTATACCGTAATCAGCCTGATTATCGGCATGATCTCTTGCATGCTGTTTGGCGTTACGGCTTTTTCCGTTTATAACTCGGTGACGATTAATAAAAATTTTAAACGCGTTGTGGACGTTAATGACAGCAACGCCTACATGACTAACGCCGCATATAACATTAACTCGGTGGTGGCGAATACGAACGGGATGATGCTTCAGACGTCGCTGCATAAACCGCTGTCGCCAGAGATGATCAAACATACCCACAACCTGCTGAAAGAGGCGCGCAAGGAGATGGATGCTTTCGCGCAGGTGAAATTCAACAGCCTGGCAGAGACAAGGGCTGCTGAGGAGCTTCGCGCCAAATTTGACCTGGTTTATAACACCGTCCAAACCAAGCTCGGCTATCTTGAGCGACCGGAAGGATACCCGGGCTCGATGAACGGTGATATGGAACTGCGTACCGAGCTGCGTCAAAAAATTGAGAAGTATTCAGAAATCTCATCTGACCGGGGGTACGAATATGTGTCAGTAGCTGAAAGCAGCTACAAGATGATGATTTGGGTAAGCGTGGTGATGATGGCCATCGCGATTTGCGTATTGTTAGCCGTTCGCTACTGGTTGCGTATTGCGCTGGTGCGCCGGATGGAAACTACCGTTGAGATGCTTCAGCGCGTAGCGGCAGGCGATCTGAGTCATGCCATAGAGACTGGCGCTGATAACGAAATTGGCAAAATGCTCAGGGAGCTTGAGAAGATGCGTGTCTCCCTGACCAACACCATTACCGGTATCCGTGAAGGGGTAGTGAATATCCATTCTAACGCCCAGGAGATTGCTCAGGGCAACAGCGACCTTTCCTCCCGTACCGAAGAACAGGCTGCGGCCCTTCAGGAGACGGCTGCCAGCATGGAGCAAATTAAAACCACCGTACGCCAGAATGCGGATAACGCACATGCGGCGCGCAGTCTGGCAGAAGGGGCAAGCATGAATGCCCAAAATGGCGGTGAGGTGATGGTAAACCTGGAAGCTATCATGGCGCAGATTACCGAAAGCTCCCGTCAGATTGCTGATATTAACGGCGTCATCGACAGTATCGCCAATCAGACCAACATTCTGGCCTTGAACGCAGCGGTTGAAGCCGCTCGAGCGGGAGAGCAAGGGCGTGGCTTTGCGGTAGTTGCGGAAGAAGTGCGTAACCTCGCCAAGCGCAGCGCCGATGCAGCGAAAGAGATTAATCAGCTGATTAATACCAGCGTTAACAATATTGATACAGGTTCGCGCCAGGTAAGCCAGGCGAGCGGCGTCATGCAGGACATCGTGACTTCGGTTGCTGAGGTGACGCAGATTATGGGCGAAATCAGTTCGGCCTCTGACGAGCAAAGTGCGGGTATCAATCAGATTTCGCAGGCCGTGAACGAGATGGATCTGGTGACTCAGCAGAACGCGGCGATGGTGGAAGAAGCGGCCATGGCGGCAGGCAAACTGGAATCTCAGTCGGACGAGCTTGAGCAGCTTGTTGCCCAGTTTACCCTGCGAGATGAAAAAGCTGAAAAACGCCATACGTCCGCGCCGGAAAAAATGACGTTGCGTCACGTTGAAAATGATAATGCGCAGTGGGAAACGTTCTGACATCTGCGGAAAGGGAATAATTGGCGTCAATAGTGCCGCCAATTATTCCTGTCAGGCAGCGCGATGATTAAATTAACAGAATGCGCATTTTTATAAAAGCTTATCGCACTTTTTGATTATGTGGTTTCAACTGATAATTGAGAATGTGAAGATTAGGTGGAAGAAATGCGTGGACGGTATATACACAGCTGAAGGGCTGGAGAATAAAACGGCATTGTGGTCAAAATACCATTTTATCGTCAGGCAAGAAGCGCTGCGTTTGCATAAGAGACTGCCTGCCAATGTCGAATTAGACGATCTCATTCAGGCGGGCTCCATGGGTTTTTTGAGTGCCATTGATAGCTTTGACCCTAAAAAAGGGGTGGCCCTTAATGCCTGGATCTCACAGCGTGTGAAATGGGCATTAATGGATGAGCTTCGGGAAAGTGATTGGGTTCCACGGCGCGTGCGATCGCATTCGCGGGAAATTGTGTCACTTATTCAGCAGATCGAACAGGAAAAGGGGGGGGGAGCGACCGAAGCTGATATTGCTGAACGGATGGGCGTTTCGCTAAAGGAATTTCAGCAAATGCTGGCTGATAATAATAGCAGCCAGATGTACTCTATTGATGAGCTTCAGGAAAACTATTCTGACAGTTGGGAGAGTAATGACGGCGAAAATGCACAGCTTAATCCGTTAAATGAGGCCATTCAGGAAAACTTGATAGCCAACATTGCTGAGCATATCCGAATGATCCCCAAGCGTGAACAGCAGATATTGCAGTTTTATTATCAGCAGGATCTGAACATGAAAGAGATTGGATTAATTTTGGGCGTTACCGAAACGCGCGTTAGCCAGTTGCACAGTTTAGCGATAAAACGCTTACGAAGCAGAATGGATCGGTTAAGGAAAGAATAACATAGCGATAACATTAACAAGATTAACAATATTTCCTAAGTAAAGTTAATTACGTTGCGTGATAATTAAGAATGTTTAACAATGTGTATTTTTATAGGTAAATCATTTAGTTATGATAGTTTTCTGGTGCGCGTTGTTTTCTTAAAGCTTGCTAGGAAAATTCTTAATGAATATGATTTCGTCAGATTTGTGATGTAGCCATCCTTTGGCATTGAAAAGTTTTTCGATAATTTATTGAATCAGCTTGACTGAATTCAGCGATTATCAATGCCAAAAGACTCTCTGCATCGACCGGGTAAACATTTTGCCTTAACTATTTAGCCTTGTTTGTGGTTGAAAAACAGTGGGAGCTTTTTGTGTCCAATTTTGACGAGTATCTGCAAAACATTCACGATATTAATCTTTCTTATTTATTACTGGCGCAGCAGCTGATCAGACAGGACAAGTTTGCTGCCAGTTTTCGTCTCGGCTTATCCGAAGGCACGATTGATAATTTAAAAGAGTTGTCTTTACCACAGTTGATGAAACTGGCTGCGACCAATCAGTTGATTTGTCGTTTACGCGTCGATGACGAAGTGGTCATCGAAAATTTGACGAAAGATTCGCGTATTGAAGCTCTTCAGCAAATTCATACCGGCATCATTTTATCGACAAACTTACTTAATTCATTAAGCGAGTCCGATGCTGCTGTGACGGGAGAAGCATAAAATGTGCGAGAAAAGTTTATTGCAAGAAATTGAAGAGGTAAATATTGCCATGGGGTTAATTAACCTTGGGGCAAGAATGCAGGTTCTGGAATCTGAAACTTCTTTAAGTCGTCGGCGTTTACTGCGCTTGTATAAAGAGTTACGCGGCTGTCCGCCTCCAAAGGGGATGCTCCCTTTTTCTGAAGACTGGTTCATGTCATGGGAGCAGAATATTCACTCTTCCATGTTCTATAACATTTACCTTTATCTTCAGAAAACTGGGGGCGGGCGTCCTATTGAAATATTGATGAAAACCTATCGTCTTTATCTGGAGCAGTGTGGTTCTTGCTGCGACGATAAACCTGTCCTGGGGCTAACGCGTGCCTGGACATTATTACGCTTTATCGACTGCGGTATTATTTCCCGTAAGGCCTGTAGCGTTTGTTCCGGTGGTTTTGTGGTCACGACGGAATTCATCAAAAACCCGTTCACCTGTAGTTTGTGTAGCCCTCCTTCGCGGGCATTTAAGAAATCGCAGGTCAACCTCAGCGGAATCGCAGGCAATTATGCCACGCCGGAAATTATGACAGCCTGACGGATGTTCGATGGCAATGCACAGGATGGCGTTTTATTCGATGCCACGGCACTCGACATCGGTCAGCGAGTAAAAAGGAGAGAGTGTGTTAGTTATCTTTGGCTATCTTGTTGTTATTGCTACCGTATTTGGTGGGTTCGTACTGTCTGGTGGTAATCTGCTCGCGCTGTTCCAGCCTTTGGAATTGTTAATTATCGGCGGTGCCGGGGTCGGCGCTTTTATTGTTGGTAATAACATGAAATCCCTTAAGGCGACGGGTAAAGCTATCGTGAAGCTGTTCGTGGGGAAACGCTACAACAAAACGGTTTATATGGACCTGATGGCGCTTATGTTTTTGCTGCTGTCAAAAAGTCGTGTTCAGGGACTCATGTCACTTGAGAAAGACATTGAAGATCCGGCGGGCAGCGAAATTTTCAGCGCTTATCCTCGTCTGATGAGCGATCCGATGTTAAGCAACTTTATCCTCGATTACTTCCGCCTGATGATTGGCGGAAGTATGAACTCGCATGAAATCGAAGCGTTAATGGATGAAGAAATTGAAACCTGCGAAGAGGAGCTTGAGGTTCCGGCCCACAGTCTGAATACCGTCGGCGATGCCTTTCCGGCCTTTGGTATTGTGGCTGCCGTCATGGGGGTAGTGAACGCGCTCGGTGCCGCGGACCGACCCGCAGCCGAGCTCGGAATGCTGATTGGCCACGCGCTGGTGGGCACGTTCCTCGGAATTTTGATTGCCTACGGGTTTGTATTACCGCTCGCAACCCTGCTGCGTCAGATGAGTTCCGATCAGGTCAAAATCCTTCAGTGTATAAAAGTCACGCTGCTCTCCAGTCTAAACGGCTATGCGCCACAAATTGCCGTGGAGTTTGGCCGAAAAACCATTTTTACCAGCGAACGGCCTTCCTTTGAGGAGCTTGAAGAGCATGTGCGGGAAGTGAAATCCAGCGCCAGCCTTAAGTCTAAGTCTGCGGATGCCACGGCATGAAAAACGATTCCCCGATAATCATTTCGCGCAAGCGAAAGAAGAAAAAGCATGCTCATCACGGTGGTACGTGGAAAATCGCCTACGCCGATTTTATGACCGCGATGATGGCGTTCTTCCTGGTAATGTGGCTGATTTCTCAGTCCAGCACGGTGCAGCGGGAGATGATCGCCGATTACTTCCGCATGCCGCTTAAGCCATCTATGGCCAATGGCGACAAAACCAGCCTGAGCGACAGCATCATCCCCGGCGGCGGTGACGATCTGATGAAGCAGGACGGAGAAGTGGCGAATCATAAGCGGGTACAGAGCGAGCGGCAGCGCTGGATGGAGAGCCTGAAACAGGCCAGAGATAAATTGCAGCAGATGATCGAAACCGATCCCCGGCTCAATAACTTTAAATCCAACATTATGCTGCGTCTTACCAACGACGGTCTGCTCATTCAGATCACCGACAGCCAGGATCGCCCGATGTTTAGAGTAGGCAGCGAGCTGCCGGAATCCTATATGAACGGCATTTTGCAGGCGCTTGTGCCGC
This sequence comes from Enterobacter hormaechei, assembly GCA_042434945.1. GTDB lineage: Bacteria > Pseudomonadota > Gammaproteobacteria > Enterobacterales > Enterobacteriaceae > Escherichia > Escherichia hormaechei_A. The sequence continues at coordinate 3,070,034 of CP170191.1, read as the reverse complement.
TGTTGCAGGAGTTGCCCAATAAAATCAGTCTCACCGGCCATACCGACTCGCTTCCCTATGCGGGCGGCACCTCCGGATACAGTAACTGGGAACTTTCTTCCGGACGCGCCAACGCCGCGCGCCGCGTGCTGGTTAAAGCAGGTCTTGACGATGAGCGTTTTCTTCGCGTGATCGGCACGGGAAGCCGTATGCCTTTAGAAAACAGTGATCCCTCAAGTCCGGCGAATCGCCGTATTAGCATTTTGGTATTAAGTAAAACCAAAGAACAGGATATCCGTCTGGAAGACACGCGCATGGATCGCCCAGAAAACGTCCTGAACAACACTACGCAGCAGGAGGTAAGGGGGTATAGCGATGGACATGAATGATTTCACCGAGATCTTTTTTACCGAAGCGGAAGAGCTGCTGGCCGAGATGGAGAAGCATTTGCTGGAGATTGATGCCGCATCGCCGAATCCTGAACAGGTAAATGCCATTTTTCGCGCAGCGCATTCTTTGAAAGGCGGGGCAGGGACTTTTGGCTTTAATGCCCTGCAAGAGACCACGCATCTACTTGAGAACCTGTTTGACCAGGTGCGAGCCGGAGAACGCTCGCTTAACCGAACGACCGTTAATCTATTTCTGGAATGTAAAGACATTATGCAAGCGCAACTGGAAGCCTATCAGTCTTCGCAGGAACCTGATGAAGCGAGTTATCGCTATATTTGTGAAGCCCTGCGCAAGATTGCTCTGGAAGACAAACATGCCCAGACGGCAGTCGAGTTGCAAGACAAAGCCGCGACGCAGCAGGGGGCAGCTGATGGTGAGCCTTTACTCTGCGTGACGTTGAAGAAAATTCCTGAAAGCGAGCGGGCAATGCTTCAGGAAGAGTTATCCCACATGGGAGAGATTGTCGCTACGGAGAAGGCTGATGATGGCATGGTGGTTCAGCTGCGCACGAGCGCCTCTGCCGATGATATCTCCGCGGTGCTGTGTTTTGTGCTTGAAGAGTCGCAAATCCTTATCGAGCATGTCGTTCAACCAGCGTCGGTTGAAGTGACTTCTCCTGTTACGGACAAGGCTTCTGTAGTCGCGGACCATTCAGAACCGCCTTCACGACCTGCCGCGCCGGTGCCAGCCCGCAGTAATAGTCAGGAATCGGGCAGCATCCGCGTGGCGGTCAGTAAAGTCGATCAGATCATTAACCAGGTGGGTGAGCTCATCATCACCCAGGCGATGCTATCTCAGCTTTCCAAAAAACTTGATCCAGCGAGCTACGACATGCTCTCCAGCTGCGTGGCGCAAATGGAGCGTAATACACGCGAGCTTCAGTCATCAGTCATGTCAATTCGAATGATGCCAATGGATTATGTGTTTAGCCGCTTCCCGCGGCTGGTGCACGATCTGGGTTCACGCCTGAACAAAGAGGTAGAGCTAACTCTTCGTGGCGGCTCGGCCGAGCTGGATAAGAGCCTGATCGAACGCATTATCGACCCACTGACTCATCTGGTGCGTAACAGTCTCGATCACGGCATTGAGCAGAAAGAAGAACGTGCCCGTAAGGGGAAGTCGGTAGTGGGCAATCTTATCCTCTCGGCGGAACATCATGGCGGCAATATCATCATTGAGGTGACTGATGATGGTGCCGGACTGAACCGGGAGAAAATCCTCGCGAAAGCCCGCTCCCAGGGAATGAATATCAGCGACACCCTCAGCGATGAGGACGTATGGATGCTGATTTTCGCCGCGGGATTTTCCACCGCAGAAAGCGTGACGGATGTTTCCGGGCGCGGCGTGGGTATGGACGTGGTCCGTCGTAACATTATGGCCATGGGCGGCCATGTCGAAGTCCTTTCAAAGCCGGGAGAAGGCACGACGATACGCATTATTCTGCCGCTGACGCTGGCAATCCTTGATGGCATGCTGGTGAAAGTTGGACAGGAGATCTATGTTCTGCCGCTCGGCGCGGTAATGGAATCGCTGAAGCCCGGCGAGGATATGCTCTGCCGCTTCGTCGGGGAGGAACGCCTGCTGCAAATTCGTGGCGAATATCTTCCGCTGGTGATGCTGCGTCAGCGCCTATCGGTGCCCGGCGAGACCGCACCTGAAGATGGCATTGTGGTGATCGTCCAAAGCGCTGGATGCCGCTACGCCCTGTGGGTCGATCAGCTCATTGGTCAGCAACAGGTTGTGGTAAAAAACCTCGAACAGAACTATCGCAAAGTACCGGGCGTTTCAGCCGCGACCATTCTCGGTGATGGCAGCGTTGCGCTAATCCTCGACGTGGTTGAACTGTCGACGATGAACGGACAAAAGGAAAACCATGTCAGGCCGACGTTCGGCAAGCAAGGAGTAACAGCATGACCCAAACAACGACAAAGCCTGCGGGCGCGGACGCCATTGCGCAGGAGTATCTGGTTTTTCGTCTCGGTAACGAAGAATATGGGATCGACATTCTGAAGGTACAAGAGATACGTGGATGCGATAGCGTTACTCGTATCCCGAACGCGCCAGGTTTTATCACCGGCGTGACCAACCTGCGCGGTGTGATAGTGCCAATAGTTGACCTTCGCGTGCGCTTCAGTCTTCCTGACGTTCAGCAGGATGACAGTACGGTAGTGATCATCCTTAACCTCAATAATCGCGTTGTAGGAATCGTGGTAGACGGTGTGGTTGACGTGCTGTCGATGGACATGGATCAGATTAAACCGACGCCGGACTTCGCGTCCATGCTATCAAGCCGCTATCTTCTTGGGCTTGGCGTGATGGAAAACAGAATGATCATCCTGGTCAATATCGAAATGCTGCTCAGCCGTGAAGAGATGGATATGGTGGATTCAATGCTGGAAACTAGCCTGGCCTAGCCTGATATATACCCACCGCCATTATAAAATCCCCCTGCGATTGCAGGAGGGATTGATTAAGCATTCTATGACCGCAGGCGCTTACCGGTCTGGGCATCAAACAAGAACATTTTTTCCGCGTCTACGGTGAGGAAGACCTTCTGACCCACGTTGATATCCAGCTTTTCATGGGACACCACGATCAGCTCCTGATCGTTGATACGCACCCGGATCTCCTGTCCTTCCCCGGTCATTTCTATCAGCACGATTTCCGCTGGCATCCCTGACTCGCCGAGCCGGATATAGTGCGGTCGGGTGGCGCAGATGATCTCCATCCCTTCAATATGTGAGCGGAGGGGGCAGGGGAAGCGGTAGCCGTTGTTGAGCACAATCTCGCCGTGCTGAATCACGCCTTTAAGGGTGTTAATTTCCGGCGTGCCGATAAAGCCCGCGACAAACAGGTTATCCGGGTTACGGTACAGCTCTTCCGGGGTGCCGACCTGCTCAATATGTCCGGCATTCAGCACCACAATCCTGTCCGCCATGGTCATCGCTTCCGTCTGATCGTGCGTCACGTAGATGGTGGTGCGCCCCATCCGCTGGTGGATCTTACGAATTTCTCCGCGCATTTTATGGCGCAGTTTGGCGTCCAGGTTGGAGAGCGGTTCATCAAACAAAAAGGCCTTCGGGTCACGCACCAGCGCGCGTCCCATCGCCACGCGCTGACGCTGGCCGCCGGAAAGATCCCGCGGGAGGCGATCGAGCAGATGCGTCAGGCCGAGGATTTCCGCTGCCTCTTCCACGCGCGCCATCCGTTCCGCTTTTGAGACGCTGGCAAGCTTCAGGGCAAAACTCATGTTGTCCCGCACCTTCATGTGTGGATAGAGCGCATAGCTCTGGAACACCATGGCGATATCGCGTTTTTTGGCGGGCAGAGTGTTGACCACCTCGCCGTGCATCAGCAGTTCACCGGAGGTGATGTCTTCCAGACCCGCAATCATGCGCAGCAGGGTGGATTTCCCACACCCGGACGGGCCGACCAGCACAATAAATTCGCCTTCGTGAATGCTCAGCGAGATCCCTTTAATGATGCTGACGTTGCCGTAGGATTTACCGAGATTATTTAAAACGATTTGGCTCATGTTACTCTCCTCGCCCGGCGGTGTGGCCTGGCTGCAATAATGGCATGACGTGCTGGCGGTAAAGCGCCGCCGCAGCGAGATCCTGCTGGATAATGCTTTGTGCTGATTCGCTGAAGCGCAGCGCGGCCGTACGCAGATCCAGGTGGTTGGCGCTATCAATACCCGCCAGCACCTCAGGTTCGACAATGGCTTCCCCGTGCAGCGCGCCTAAAATCGCGCCGCTCATCACCCCGATAGAGTCGGTATCACGGCCTGAATTGATGGCGTCTTCCACCGCGCCGCGAAACTCGCCTTCGCGCAGCAGGCAGAAGGCCAGCGCCATCGGCAGTTCCTCAATCGACATCAGACGCGAGGGCTGGTAGGCCATGGTCGGGACGCCCGCTTTTTCCGGGCCGTGCATCAGGTCATCTCCCATCGGTGAGAAGGGCAAAAGCGCATCGTGCAGGGCGTCAACGACCTGTTGATAATCCCATGCGGTTCCACGGTAGCGATGCGCGACCTCAAGCGTTGCCGCAATGGCCTGGCGGGTGCCGTCTTTAGCCAGTTTCAATGCGATGTTGGTGATAGCCTCAATGGTGATGCCAGGAATAAATGCCGCTGCAACGCAGGCGGCGAAGACCCCGGCGGCCTCCAGCCCATAGCTCTGCTGATGCCCCTGGGTGAAATTAATGGCTTCCTGGTAAGCTGCCTCAGGGTTGCAGGCATTAATAGCTCCGATGGGGGCGGCATACATGGCTGCGCCGCAGTTCACCATATTGCCCACGCCGCCCTGGCGCGGATCGCAGGCGGCCAGTTGCAGACGATGGAAGATCCATTTTTCCGGATAAAACAGGCGCTCAATAACCAGCGCTTCCCGATCCAGTTCCGGCACCCAGCGCGGTTCCCAGGCAATCTTCCGCACAAAAGACTCCCCCATATCCCACGCATCAACGTGACGGCCCAGCTCGCTGTAAACCTCCATCAGGCAGAGTGTCATCAGCGTATCGTCGGTGATGATACCGTTGCCGCGTACGCGGTTGTTGCGCCGTGCGGACGGCTCGTCCATCCGGTGCCAGCGCTGGTGGATGGAGGTGACGCGGCCATATTTCTCCGCGATTTGCCGGGCGGAGAGTTTCTCAACCGGTCCGCCTAAGGCATCACCGAACGCCACGCCATACAGCATGCCCAGAATGCGGGACGTGAACGATAAATCAGCGGCTTGAGTAACGGTCATTTTAATTTTTCCTCTGCATATTCGGTCATGGCGTTTCCACCTGCGGCTTTCCAGGCGCTGACATACTGATCCCACTGATCAAATGACGCTTTGCCAGAGACAAACTGGTACGCCCACTGGTTATAAATACTGCTGGTTGAGTCGATGGCGGCGGCAAACGACGCCGGGAAGATAAAGGCGTTATCCGCCGTAAAATAACGTTGTGAATTGTCGATATAGCGCAGCATCGCGGGCGTCCGCCACTCCACCGGCGGCTTCCAGTTGGCGGCCTGGATAAACCGCGGATACCAGGCATTAATTTTTGGCGTCACGTTTATCATGTTGCCCTTACGAACGTAGTGCGTGTTCTCGAAGCCCATCTGCTCCATCATTTGCCCTTCCGGGCTTGCCAGAAAATCGAGCAGGATCATCACTTCCTTTTTATGTTTCGAGAGCGAGGACATGGCAAAGCCGCGCGTTTCCATGGAAACATCTGTCGCCGCCAGCCCTTTACCTGCCGGGCCTTCGGGTGGGTCGAGCAGGGTGAGGGTGGCGTCAGGATGGATCTGGCGCATCTTTTCCTGGTACACGCCGACGTTGCCCGGCGATGAGACGGATACCACGCCAACCTTGCCGGTATAAAACTCATCCTCTTTTAGCTCCCAGTTGGTGGTGATGTACTGGGAGGAGAGCAGTCCTTTCTGATACAGAGAATGGTAGAACTCCAGCTTGCTCCGCTCCTGCGGGCTTATCTGGGCGTTGATCAGCTTGCCCTGGTCGTCCTTGAGCCAGGTGGCGTGAATGCCAAACGCCGGGTTCATAAAACCGTCGAGATCGCGCAGGTCTTTCTCGGAGGTGATCCCCCAGCTATCCGTCTTACCGTCGCCGTTGTAGTCGCCGGCGTGGATCGCATTGAACAGCGTGACGTACTCCGCCAGCGTTTTGGGTGATGCGCTGAATCCGCTCTTCTGTAACCAGTCCTCACGGATCACCGGCTGGCGCGCGCGCAGGGGAAAGACATACAGCAGGGTCGGATGGTTTTGCAGGCGAAGCTGGTTGTGCGGCCACAGCGCCTCTTTCAGATAGCGGGTTTGCGCAATCCACGGACGCCAGTCTTCAAGAATGCCCTGTTCGACCATCTTCTGGTCGCTGCCGTTGAAATAGATCAGATCAGGGATGGTGCCGGAGAGCAGCATCACGTTCAGCACGTCGGAGTAGCCGGAAGACGACAGGTTGACGATCTCAATGTGGATATCGTGTCCCTGGCGTGCCAGCGCCTGCTCGATTCGCTGAATATGCGCGACATCTTCGCGGTTGGTGGTCAGCAGATCTTTTTCCACAATCCGGATAGTGACCGGCTCGGCCCAGGCGGCCTGGCATAACAGCAGGCCGCAGGCGATTGCTGTGAATAATTTCATCGTCATCGCTCCTGTTAACCCTTCACCGCGCCGGACATGGTCCCTTTGGTGAAGAAGCGCAAAATAATCGGGTAGATGGCAATCAGCGGGGCGATGGTTAAGGTGATCATCCCGGCTTTCAGCGCCTTGATGCTGATCTGGCTGGCATCGGTGTAGTTCGACATGCTTTCGACGCCTACCATCGCCAGCTTATCGCCCTCGACGACAAACTGACGCAGCACCACCTGCAACGGCCATTTGTCCGGGTCGTTGAGGTACACCATGGCGCGGAAAAACTCGTTCCAGTGCAGCACCATGTAAAATAACGTGATCATGGCAATGGACGATTTGGCGACCGGCATAATGACGTACCACAGCGTCTGGAACGGGTTCGCGCCATCGAGTTCGGCGGCTTCCAGCAGCTCCTCCGGGATCTCTTCGAACAGGCGAACCAGAATAATCAGGTACCAGGCGAAGACGGCGCGATACAGGATGACGGACCAGTAGCTGTTCAGTAGCCCCAGCTTTTTCATCACCAGAAAATCGGGGATGATGCCCGGCTCAAAGACGATGGTGAACAGGACAAACATAAACAGCCAGCGGCGTCCCGGCAGGCGTTTTTGCGCCAGCGCCCAGGCCAGCAGCACGGTGAAAACTACGTTGATGATGGTGCCCACCACGGTAATCAGCATCGCATTGCCAAACCCGCGCAGCACGGCTTCGTTGGTCAGCAGCAGCTTCCATACGTCCAGCGAAAAGCCCTGCGGAATAATCTCCAGGCCGCTCATACCGGGCACGTTTGCCGGGCTGGAGAAGGATATCGCCACCAGGTTGAGGATCGGTTGTAGCGTCACGACAACCAGCAGCATCAGTACCGAGAGAATGAGCACGTATTCGATGCGCTCAAAAGGGGTGCTTCGTGATGAGATGCGCATTACCAGACTCCTTTACCCGTCAGGCGTTTTGAAACGTTATGTGCCAGCACGATAAGGATCATGCCGATCACGCCTTTGAATAACCCTGCGGCGGTCGCCAGCGAGAACTCCCCGGTGCGCAGGCCCATGCGGTAGACGTAGGTGTCGATGATGTCTATCTGACCGTTCACCACGTCGTTGGTCATGTTGAAGACCTGATCAAAACCCTGGCTCAGGAACAGCCCGACGTTGAGGATAAACAGCGTGGCGATGGTCGGGGTGATAGCGGGCAGGGTGATGTGCCAGATTTTGCGCCAGCGCCCGGCACCATCCATTTCCGCCGCTTCATACAGCTGTGGATCGATGGCGAGGATCGCCGCGATGTAAAGTAATGAATCCCAGCCCGCGCTGCGCCACATTTCAGTGAACACCAGTACCCAGCGGATAGAGCCGCTGTCGGTCATAAAGGGGATCGGATCGTAGCCCATCGATTTAATGATGTCGTTAACCGCGCCATCAACCGGCGAGAGCGTGGCAATCGCGATACTGGCGATCACCACCCAGGAAAGATAATGCGGCAGATAAATCACCGACTGGACAAATTTACGGTAACCGGATGAGCGCACTTCATTGAGCAAGAGCGCCACGATAATGGGAACCGGAAAAATAAAAATCAGCTTCATTGCGCCGATAATCACGGTGTTCTGTATCACCTGCCAGAAAACAGGGGATGACATCAGCGTGGCAAAATACTGCATCCCGACCCAGATATTCGGCGGGATAATACGGTACTGCTCAAACGCAATTTTGGTTTCCCAAATGGGTAAATAGTGCCAGATAAAAAAATAGATAACTCCAGGCAGGGCCATCACGTAGAACGGCCACCACCGGCGTAACGTCTGGCGGCAACGTGCCATGCGGGATAGTGTTTGCTGGTGAGGCATGTTATTTACCTTCGGTATCGCGCCGCCGGGTTTAGATTCTGTCAGGGCTTTCATCGGACATACTCCCATTACTGAAATGGTTGTCGTGAATATAATCTGTGTTTGCAGAAATATGCGTGCGTTAAATTTTCTCGGTGAGAATTTTTTTATCGTTATATTGCGCGAGGCGGGTCAGGACATCTTTATATTCGGGCATATTTGATGCGCCTTCTTTTTCGACGGCCAAAGACGCGAAAGCACAGGCAAATTTTGCTGCATGAATAATGGATTCCCCTTTCGCCATCGCGGCGGCGAATGCGCCGTTGAAGGCATCGCCAGCACCGGTGGTATCCACACATACGGCTTTCAGCGCCGGGATATGAATGAATTGCTCACCGTCATAAATAAGCGCGCCTTTCGCTCCCATGGTGATGATGACGTGACCTACCCCTTTCGCTTTAATGGCTCTGGCGGCTTCCTTCGCGCTGGCAAGGTCCACGATATGAATGCCGGACAGCAATGAGGCCTCAGTCTCGTTTGGGGTCAGAAAGTCCACGTTCTTCAGGCAGCTAACCACATCAGATGACCAGGGGGCAGGGTTCAAAACCACCTTAATCCCGTTACGGCGGGCAATTTCAATGGCCCGAAAGGTAGCGGGTAGATTATTTTCCAGCTGGGTTAAAAAAATATCTGCGTTTTTCACTTCAGGGGTAATCGCTTCAACTTCATCGGCTGTAATGGACCGATTGGCCCCAGGGCTGATGGCAATCATATTTTCACCATCACTTTGACAAACATAAATAAGCGCGGTGCCGGTTTTCTGATCTTTATCCTGATAAAGCGTGAAGCTGTCGATAGCAGAAGATGAAAGATGTTCAAAGGCCATCTGACTAAACTGATCGTTACCCACCTTACCGACAAAATGGGTTTTAACATTGCATTTGCTTACGGCCAGCGCCTGATTGGCGCCTTTGCCGCCGGGTCCAATAATGGTATTTTCGGAGAAAATAGATTCTCCGCTTTGCGGGAAACGATCGACATTAGCAATAATATCAACGTTGAATGAACCCAGAATACAGACTTTACCTTTCATCTTTCGCCCTTTATGTCGGGATTTGATCGTTTTTCTTGACTGCGCGGAGTCAAAAAAATGAATGATATTGCTATCTAAATTATTGACTGATTGGGTATGAAAAATACGGCGTTTGATAATTGCCCCACCGTGGCATCGCTCAATGCCGCCTTCCTGCGCTAATAAGTTCAGGTCGCTGCGAATCGTTTCCCTGGTGACGTTAAATACTTTCGCAAGCTGATTCACCGTCGCCCGTTCGTACCTGTTAAGCCAGGTCAAAATTGCATAATGCCGTTCTTTATTGAGCATAAGGTCACCTCTGTGGTTATATTATTGTTTCCTTGTTGTTAATGTTTTGGTGTTGTTCACAGATCGTTCGACAAAACAAAAGAAAACGGAAATATATGAGGTATTAAATGTTTTATATCAATAACTTATGTTCTGTATAGGAAGGGTGTTTGGGCTTTGTTTTGCAGTACGGGGATTTCAACGATGGCATGGGCCATGACGCAACGTTAGATCTTTCTCGGACAACGACAGACACAAAAAAGCCCGCAGGGCTTGCGCCGTGCGGGCTTTCAGGACTTCATCGGATGACTCTGGTAATCACCGATGGAGAATTTTGGTGCTGGCGGAGTCTGAATTGCTTGTGTAATCCATTGAATTCACTTTGGTAACTAGTAGTTTGACTTTTCGCTGGTGCCTATTTAGGTGCCTAAAAATTTTTTTCTCCCTTTGATGAGAAAAATGAGACGAGATAGGTACTGTGCGTGGTGATTTCTAGTTGAGTCGTCACGCTGAAAAACAGTCTTGACCTGCTCACCGTTGAGTAACAGACCACAACTTAAGTTGACCCTCAACTGTTGTGACAACGGCTGTGATTTCCTCTCCTCGCTTAGAGTGGACTGGACCAGCCCACCCCAACGCTGGCCGCTATGTGCCAACAGCGGACGTTGGAGTATCAGAAAGCTTCTAAAAGTGAAAGGCATAGATTATGCTGAATACTTATACATCAATGTTGTCTCACAGACTTGAAGCAACTTAAGATTTAATAATTTAGTTAACAAAAATGTCTGCTGACATTTTTGTTAACTAAGAGGTCATTCCGAGGCAGAAAGACTTCAATCTTACATTTGGCCGCTGAATGAGCTCCCCTTCCCGTACTAATGCAGAATGGCCGTTAACAGGCGGCATACAATTCTAACGGAACTAACGAAAAATCATATCATTGACTGCTGTGGCTTTTCATCAACCATCACCACAGCGTTGACTGAGCATCACCTAGGCATCATATTAGATGCCTATCTAACTTCAAACGCAACGACAAGCTCATGACTATTCTAGAAGAGGTCCAAAACGAAGCCTGGTTTGCTCTGGTATCTATCTACACACATCAGGAGTTATTGGGAACTCTTGCATCCAGCCCAACGAGATATGAAATGGGTAATCAGCTTATCGCGCTAAATGCGATAGTTGAATTATTAATTCTGCGTATCGCTCGTTTGGCAGATAGAACCAAGAAAGTACGTAATACTAAGATGCTGTTGGAGAAAGGCACATATCCCGGTACATATGCCGACGTTAAGTTAGCAGCAGAGCGGTTTATGTCATTTGCAGCCCCTATCGTCAAGATTAGACATGAAGAGGTTGCGCACATGAAGCCCGGCATTGTGAGCACCTATGGGCCTCGAATTATACCTACAGAAGCTTTGAGGGCTACTGAGTCCCTTATAGAACTCATTGATGTCGCCTACGATCAACAGCAGTCTTACTCATACAGAGTAGGCTCCTGCGAACCTGAAGTTGATTTAAGAGCATCTGTGGTGGCAGGTAAAAGAGTGTTCGTAAAATAAATTAGTTAAACTCAAGCTCATGAGGGAAACATGATTAAACAAACAGATGTCGATTTTCTATACGGAACATTTAAAGATTTTATAGTTGAAGACAAGCAAAACCTTTTAAAGAATTTTAGCGAAAGATTTCAGCTAGCGGTTGCAATGGAAATCTCCTTTACTAATAGTAAGACTGAACTTTACAATCGAGTTCATGCGAAGACCATCAAGTTATCGGAGCTGTGGTACTGCTTTGAATTGCTTACTACTGCTACGGAATATGGGTTTGGTAATGCAAAGGAAAAATCAGAAGAACAAATCAATAAGGAATGGCTGGATACGCTGAAAGTTTCTGCGATAGGCAAGATTGAACCCGAAAAACCTAGAAAGAAAAATCTATTTGTTAATGTAGACTTAACTTACAACCCAGTCGGAAAGGCAAGACTGATCAATGAAGAATACTTTACAGGACGGTGGTTCTTATCTTCGTACCAAGATATTTTGTGGGCATTTTCGATAACTAGAAGCATTCCCGACACGCTCCCAGATGATGTGGCAAAGGACGCATTATCTCACTACCTAAATATTCTAATATCGCATGCTCAAGGTGAGCAAGAACAGTTCCTAAACCGTGGTTATAATGCACTGATGGGTAATAGTGCGGATATGCCAAAATCCTCCAATATACTGTCATTTATTTATGCTTTGAGGTGTAGCTATGTTCATCAAGGTGAATTACCAGACAGTTCGCATATGCCAATCGAGTACAAAGAATTTATTTTAGATGAATGCATTAAGTTCCTAATAAGTTATTGCTCTTTGGCTTATTCTACAGTTATAGATGAACTCTATTTTCATTAGCCAGACATTTTGGCCAGGTTTCTGGAAATAAAATAATTTTATGCAAACATAGTAGATGCAACAGTTGAATTCAGCTGTTATTGTAAGCCCCCCTTAAAAACAGTGCATACTCTTTTAGAGATCTACCCGTCTCTCTTTACACAGAGGAAAAAGTCCACTCCTCGCTCAAAGCGGACCTTCAGTTCGGTTAACTCGTCTGCTTCGTGCCAGGAGCGGACATAACAACGCTATGGTTCGTCAAGACGGATTTCTAAAAGCACATGGGCCGCATAGAGAGAATACTTACAGTAACGTTGGAGGATTGAGTAGGGAATTTATCAAATTAAAATTAATGTCGTACCTGTAAAAATCAAAAATGAATGGTCTTTTAGATGAGATAATTACAAAATGACTGGCTTAATATATAAAACAGTCACTTGCTTAAAAAAACTAAAGCCGCGTGATCGCGGCTACAGTTTACCGTCATGAGGATTGTACAGGAGTGATTATCTCGAAATCGTCAGGCGACACGCCAAATACTTCGATAAAATTAGTCTTAAGCCAGTCCTCCATTTCTTCTCTACTATACGTGTTCGATAGCCATTGTAAATTGTATTTAAACTCCCCCGGTTCTAATATCCATTGCTGACATAGTTCATATACAGTAACCCCTCCATAAAAAAAACCTGCTGTATCTTTAAGAGTTTTCTCATCAATGCCTGGTAACATTGAAGGTGCAATGTCCATATTTATGTTCTCTTTAAATATCGCCTGGTGTTTGAGATAGAGTTCATCAGTGATTTTACTTTTTCGTTCTTCATTAAGGTATATGCCAGGCCAACAAAAAAAATTCGGGATTATTAATTTTGTCCTGCTGAAAGCTCAAAAATCTACCAAAGATTAAACGAACGACCAAATTTTCACTATTGTAGATAAAGGCTTTATTTTGTTTTAATAATTCGATGATGCTTTCCTGTTTACCACACCAATCTGCCAGTTCACTCAAACACTCATATGGAGAATGAATATCCAAATATTCACACAACGAATTTGAAATTGTCCAGTACTCTTCGCGTGAATATTCCTTAATAATGTCTTTAAATTCAGGGAAATTCTCTTTGACAGCATTGCAGAGATTCATGAATCGTATTCCAGGATCCGTATCCTTTACGAAATCCTCATAATATTCAATGGTAAATGGAAAACCTTCAGCTGGGTTGATTGCAATATCTATTAATAATAGATAGAGTGCTACGAGAGGGCTGTCAACACTTGCAGGACGCTGCTTATTAAGTATTTTTAAAAAAAGTTCGAATGCAGAATAATAAACACCGTGCAGCATTCCCGCCTGTTCAAACTGAAACCAGTCGAGTGTTTTTTTAGATTTTAAATGCAAAAAAAGAATCTGATTAAATCTAGCCTGCCCTTCAAACAAATCCTCCGTGCCGATTGGCGGTAACCATATTTTTGAATCATAGTAGAAATCCTCGACTTTCCTTTCGGTAAGATCTTTAAAACCCTCACCCCAAGTGTCAGGGTTCGGTAAAAAAGAAAATCCTTTATCGAAAGTCGTAGCGAGTAGACTAACAGAAGTGGAGTAGGAAATATGAAAAGCGTGACCTATTGATTCGAAATATTTTTCTTTGTACGCTTTTTTTATATAACTTGGTCTTTTAACCCTGTATTTATAATATAAAACATCATGGAAGTTATTGAGTATATGGTTGATTGCCATAAACTCAGGATCATCAGTTATATTATCACGCGGATTATTATCACTATAAATAGTAATCGGCTTTTTATTTCCACTTAGATTAAGGTATTGCTTAAAATATGTCAGACTGGATGATATTTGAGCCGGAAGGCTTAAGCTCATAATTAGACCAGAAGTAGAACCAATATATTGCCACCAATGTAAATTCTCATGAAAAAGAGTCGATGTCGCCTGACTAATTTCACCTTCAATCAAATCATCTGTGTTTTCACCTGATGCAACTCTAGACAATATGTTATGAACTTCTGGATGCAAACGCAGCACATAAAAAATATGATTGTATGAACCTCTGGTTTGGCTATTATTATCTATACGGTCATACATGTCGCTAAGTTGAATATCATCGAGTAAAGTACGGTTGAGCTGCATGTCGTCACCTATATCGGGCAGAAAGAGGAATTTACTCTACCCACAAAAACAAGAAAACTAAAGAATCACGAAAAGGATTTATTGAGCGAATCGAAGTTTTTACCGCAATCAAGATCAGTTCACCATATTCCTAACCTTCCGGTAGTATGGTAACTGTACCGTTTAAATACCCCATTCCCTTTAAGAGATCCTCATGCATGTGGATTAGGTTACACGAAAGCGAACGTCCGCTTCTCGCTCTAAGCGGACCTCCAGGCCAGTTAACTAGTCCGCTTCGTGCCTGGAGCGGACGTTGCTTCCGCACAACATTATGTGTTTATCACTGTGGCTCAGGTCGTTTTCTATGAGAACTATACTTTTCTAAATACCAGTTAAACGCAAACGTGATGGCTGGTAATGGATTTACTGACGTAGCGGTGAATCATCAATGCTGGTGGGTCATTTGCAGGAGGAGCGTTAACTGTTCCAAACCAGACTGGATTAGCCGGGCAAACGGAGCCACAAATGTAGGCAGGTATGCCCGCAAACGTACCCGCGATTGGTCTGTGTACATGGCCTGACGAAATGGCGAGGAGTCTGGTCGGGGCGCGTCTCATCAAATCTTCCATCTCAGGCAGACCTCTGCACATCGTTTCGTCTAGCGTTGGTATGCCAGATGCAAATACGTGATGATGCATAAACAGCAATGACGGAGGGCTGCATGCGTCGCTAAGTTGATTCTCCAACCATTCCAGATGGTCAGTCACACTGCCGTAATCCTTATAATCAATCGTCGAATCCAGACCAATCAGACGAATGCCACCGGTGTTAAGTATGAAGTGCAGGGCCTCTCCTTGGGCATCGTGCGCCCATTTGTTCTCATCCCAAACAGAACGCATTAGACAGCGGTCGTCTGAGTTCCCCGGCAGGACCAACGTAGGGTAATTTTGCTGATTCAGACGGTCAGCTATCTTTATATAACCTTCGTGCCAATGCCCATCTGTTAGATCACCAGTAACTACCAGTACGTCCGGCTGCAGATGCGTAAGCCAATTTAGTATTTGATCGAACCGAAACAGATGGTTATTTTTGGGTGAGGCGTGTATGTCTGAAACCTGCGCTATCAGCATAAAAACCTTATACCATGATTGTTTGGGGGAACAAGAACGTGATTCATAACTATGAATCCGGTTTCAAATTTCATACTTTCGCCACCATGGTAACCCTGGACAGATTAATTAGGATCGGTACTTTAGAAAGTTGCGGCGAATCAGACTGGCTGGAAGGGCGCTCGGGAATTCACATTGAATCGCTAAGTTCAATTCTGACTGCTCAGAGCCAATGTTAGCAGGGATGCGTAACGTCCGCTCCTCACTCATAGCAGTTCTTGCAAGGAGCCATTCCGGGAGACACATTTCAGAAGCCGACGCACCTTTCCCCATCTATTATCTACATCACGACATTACAATTAAAAAACAACATGTTAAAGTTCAATCATAATAATATTTTATTTCCAATTGTAATGAGAACCATTCTCATATTAATATAGCCGCGTGATGATTAACTTTTGATGCATTCTGCATGTCTGACCGCGCCGCCCCCACCGCTGCTTTTACGCTTGAATCGCTTTACGGCGCGCATCACGGCTGGCTGAAAAGCTGGCTAACCCGCAGGCTTCAATCCACGTTTGATGCTGATGACATCGCTCAGGACACCTTTTTGCGGGTGATGGGAAGCGAAACGCTGTCGACAATCCGCGATCCTCGCTCCTTTCTGTGCACCATCGCCAAACGTGTAATGGTGGATCTGTTCCGCCGAAACGCGCTGGAAAAAGCGTATCTGGAGATGCTGGCGCTTATGCCGGAGAGGCTGGCACCGTCACCCGAAGAGCGCGAAAGCCAGCTCGAAACCCTGCAACTCATTGATGCGATGCTGGATGGGCTAAGCGGCAAAACGCGGGAAGCGTTTCTGCTTTCACAGCTTGAAGGGCTGACCTACAGCGATATCGCCCAGAAGCTGGGCGTCTCCACAAGCTCGGTGAAAAAGTACGTCGCCAGAGCCGTCGAACACTGCCTTCTGTTTCGTCTGGAGCACGGCCAGTGAACGCTCCAATAACCGATTCTCGCCGCCAGGCTTTACGCTCGGCATCGCACTGGTACGCGGTATTAAGCGGCGAGCGCGTCAGCCCGCAGCAGGAAGCGCGCTGGCAACAGTGGTTTGAAGAGAACAAGGATCACCAGTGGGCATGGCAACAGGTTGAAAGCCTGCGCAGCCAGCTTAGCCACGTGCCGGGCGATGTCGCGAGCCGGGCGCTGCACGACACGCGCCTTACCCGTCGTCACGTCATGAAAGGGCTGCTGCTTTTGCTAGGCGTGGGCGGTGGCTGGCAGCTCTGGCAATCTGAAGCCGGTGAAGGTCTGCGGGCTGACTACCGCACCGCCAAAGGCGCGGTCAGCCATCAGCGGCTGGAAGATGGCTCGCTGCTGACGCTCAACACGCAAAGCGCCGCAGATGTTCGTTTTGATGCGCATCAGCGCGCTGTCCACCTCTGGTACGGCGAGATTGCCATCACCACGGCAAAAGACGCCCAGCGGCGGCCTTTTCGGGTGATGACCCGCCAGGGCCAACTCACTGCGTTAGGCACAGAATTTACCGTGTTTCAGCAGAACAACGCCACGCGCGTAACCGTACAACAGCACGCTGTTGAAGTCATACTGGCAAACCGTCCGCAGGAAAAACGCATAGTCAACGCTGGTGAGAGCCTGCAGTTCAGCGCGTCTGACTTTGGTGCACTTGCCTCAGCGGATGATGAAAGCGCGGCCTGGACTCAGGGCGTTCTGAGCTTCAGCGATAAACCGCTGGGCGAGGTGATTGCCACGCTGGGGCGTTATCGCAGCGGCGTGCTGCGCTGCGATCCTGCTGTGGCTGGGCTACGCCTTAGTGGAACCTTCCCGCTGAAAAATACCGATGCAATCCTGAATGTTATCGCCCAAACACTTCCAGTTAAAATTCAGTATGTTACGCGATACTGGGTCAATATCTCGGCTTTGTAAGAAAAATAATTCTCATTTCGATTGTCCTTTTTTCCCTTCTCGTTCGACTCATAGCTGAACACAACAAAAATGATGATGGAGAAGGTATGACGCCTTTACGCGTTTTTCGAAAAACAACACCTTTGGTTAACGCCATTCGCCTGAGCCTGCTGCCGCTGGCCGGTCTCTCGTTATCCGCCTTCGCAGTGCAGGTAGATATCCCCCCGGGCGCGCTCGACAAAGCCCTTAACCAGTTTGCCGCACGCAGCGGAATTACCCTGTCGGTTGACGCCAGCCTGACGCGCGATAAACACAGCAACGGCCTGCACGGTGACTACGACGTCGAAAACGGTCTTCAGCAGCTGCTGAACGGCAGCGGCCTTCAGGTAAAACCGCTGGGCATTGACAGCTGGACGCTGGAGCAGGCTCCGGCCCCCAAAGAAGATGCGCTGACCGTTGTCGGCGACTGGCTGGGCGATGCGCGAGAGAACGACGTTTTCGAACATGCCGGCGCGCGTGACGTCATCCGCCGTGAGGATTTCGCCAAAACCGGTGCGACGACGATGCGTGAAGTCCTGAACCGCATACCTGGCGTCACCGCTCCGGAAAACAACGGCACCGGTAGCCACGATCTGGCGATGAACTTTGGTATTCGCGGCCTGAACCCGCGCCTCGCCAGCCGCTCAACCGTGCTGATGGACGGCATCCCCGTGCCGTTTGCCCCTTACGGCCAGCCGCAGCTTTCACTTGCGCCCGTCTCGCTCGGCAATATGGACGCCATTGACGTGGTGCGCGGCGGCGGCGCGGTGCGCTACGGGCCGCAGAGCGTGGGCGGCGTGGTGAACTTTGTCACCCGCGCTATTCCGCAAGACTTCGGTATCGAAGCCGGCGTGGAAGGTCAGCTCAGCCCAACCTCTTCGCAAAACAATCCGAAAGAGACGCATAACCTGATGGTCGGCGGCACGGCGGATAACGGTTTTGGCTCCGCCCTGCTTTACTCCGGCACGCGCGGCAGCGACTGGCGCGAGCATAGCGCGACGCGTATCGACGATCTGATGCTGAAAAGCAAATATGCACCGAACGAAGTACATACCTTCAACAGCCTGCTGCAATACTACGACGGTGAAGCCGATATGCCCGGCGGCCTGTCCCGTGCGGATTACAACGCCGACCGCTGGCAGTCTACGCGCCCGTACGATCGCTTCTGGGGGCGTCGCAAGCTTGCAAGCGTGGGCTACCAGTTTCAGCCGGACAGCCAGCACACGTTCAATATTCAGGGCTTTTATACCCAAACCCTGCGCAGCGGCTATCTGGATCAGGGTAAAAACATCACCCTTTCACCACGTAACTACTGGGTTCGCGGCATTGAACCCCGCTACAGTCAGAGCTTTACGATCGGCGCGACCGCGCACGAAGTGGGTGTGGGATATCGTTACGTGAATGAATCCACGCACGAAATGCGCTATTACACGGCGGCATCCAGCGGGCAACTGCCGTCTGGCTCCAGCCCTTACGACCGTGATACCCGCTCCGGCACCGAGGCGCACGCCTGGTATCTGGACGACAAAATAGACGTTGGCAACTGGACAATCACGCCGGGTATGCGCTTTGAACATATCGAGTCATACCAGAACAACGCCACCAAAGGCACGCATCAGGAAGTGAGCTATAACGCCCCGCTTCCGGCGTTAAACGTGCTCTATCACTTGACTGACAGCTGGAATCTTTATGCAAACACCGAAGGCTCGTTCGGCACCGTACAGTACAGCCAAATTGGCAAGGCTGTGCAAAGCGGCAATGTGGAACCGGAAAAAGCGCGAACCTGGGAGCTAGGAACCCGATACGACGATGGCGCGCTGACGGCGGAAATGGGGCTGTTCCTCATTAACTTTAATAATCAGTACGACTCCAACCAAACCAACGACACCGTTACTGCGCGTGGCAAAACACGCCATAGCGGGCTGGAAACTCAGGCACGTTACGATCTCGGCACCCTGACGCCAACGCTTGATAACATCTCTGTCTATGCAAGCTATGCGTATGTGAACGCCGAAATCCGCGAAAATGGCGATACCTACGGCAATCAGGTGCCGTTCTCGCCGAAACATAAAGGCACGCTGGGCGTGGACTATAGACCGGGCAGCTGGACCTTCAACCTGAACAGCGATTTCCAGTCCAGCCAGTTTGCGGATAACGCGAATACCGTCAAAGAGAGCGCCGACGGCAGCACCGGTCGCATCCCTGGCTTTATGCTCTGGGGCGCGCGCGTAGCCTACGACTTTGGTCCACGGATGGCCGATTTGAACCTCGCGTTCGGCGTGAAAAATATCTTCGACCAGGCGTATTTCACCCGCTCTTACGACGACAACAACAAAGGCATCTACGCAGGCCAGCCGCGCACGCTGTATATGCAGGGGTCGTTGAAGTTCTAATTCACACCGATTTCGTAAGCCGGGTAAGCGCAGCGCCACCCGGCTTTCAGGAGTACCGATGTTCACATTTGTCCGCACGCTATTCGCCGCGCTGCTGCTGGTCACCAGCCACGCTTTTGCCGCCACGGTTCAGGACGAACATGGCACCTTTACGCTTGATACAACGCCACAGCGGATTGTGGTGCTCGAACTGTCGTTTGCCGACGCGCTGGCCGCCGTCGACGTCAGCCCGGTCGGCATTGCCGACGATAACGATGCAACGCGCATTTTGCCCGAGGTGCGCGCGCACCTTAAGCCGTGGCAGTCCGTTGGCACTCGCGCGCAGCCGAGCCTGGAGGCCATCAGCGCGCTGAAACCGGATCTCATCATTGCCGACAGCAGTCGCCATGCGGGTATTTATGCCGCGTTACAGCACATTGCACCGGTGCTGCTGCTCAAGTCCCGGAATGAAACTTACGTAGAAAACCTGCAATCTGCCGCAATCATCGGCGACGTGGTGGGTAAAAAAACGCAAATGCAGGCGCGCCTGCAGCAGCATAAACAGAAGATGGCGCAGTGGGCCAGACAACTGCCAAAAGGCACGCTGGTGGTGTTCGGCACTTCCCGGGAACAGCAGTTCAACCTGCACACGCAGGAGACGTATACCGGGAGCGTCCTGATCTCTCTGGGGCTGAAGGTTCCGGCGGCGATGGCGGGTGCATCCATGCCTTCTGTCGGCCTTGAGCAACTGCTGGCGCTTAATCCGGCCTGGCTGCTGGTCGCGCACTACCGCGAAGAGAGCATCGTTAAGCGCTGGCAACAAGATCCGCTCTGGCAGATGTTAACCGCTGCGCAAAAACAGCAGGTTGCTTCAGTCGACAGCAACGCCTGGGCGCGAATGCGCGGCATTTTCGCTGCGGAACGCATTGCCAGCGATACGGTAAAAATCGTCCACCACCAGCCCGTACCCGATGTGAAATGACCGTGTTAAGACACCCGGCGCTGCGGTGGGGGCTTCCCGCCGTCGCGCTTATCGTTATCTTCTGGCTGAGTCTGTTTTGCTACTCGGCCATTCCTGTTTCTGGGACCGACGCCCTGCGCGCCCTGCTGCCGGGCCATACGCCGACGCTTGCACAAGCGCTGGTGCAAAACCTCAGGCTGCCGCGCAGCCTGGTGGCCATGCTGATCGGCGCAAGCCTGGCGCTGGCAGGCTCACTCCTGCAAACCCTGACGCATAACCCTATGGCCTCACCGTCGCTACTCGGCATCAACAGCGGCGCGGCGCTGGCCATGGCGCTGACCAGCGCCTTAAGCCCAACGCCGGTAGCGGGCTTTTCGCTCTCCTTCATCGCCGCGTGCGGAGGTGGCGTAAGCTGGCTGCTGGTGATGATGGCAGGCGGCGGATTTCGTCAGTCTCTGGATAAAAATAAACTGATCCTCGCGGGTATCGCCCTGTCAGCCTTTTGCATGGCCCTTACGCGCATCACGTTGCTGCTGGCGGAAGATCACGCTTACGGCATTTTCTACTGGCTGGCAGGCGGGGTGTCTCACGCCCGCTGGCAGGAATTTTGGCAACTCTTTCCGGTCTTGATGGTAGCCGCGCCGGTCGTGATGCTGCTGGCCAATCAGCTGAACCTGCTCAACGTGAGCGACGGTACAGCGCAAACGCTAGGTGTGAATCTGCCCCGGCTGCGTTTGGCGCTCGATTTTCTGGTGCTCATTTTGGTGGGTGCCTGCGTTAGCGTGGCGGGTCCGGTAGCCTTTATCGGCCTGCTGATGCCGCATCTGGCCCGTTTCTGGGTCGGGTTTGATCAGCGCAAGCTCTTGCCGATGAGCATGCTGCTGGGGGCCATACTGCTGCTGCTGGCCGATGTACTCGCCCGCGCTCTGGCCTTTCCCGGCGACCTGCCCGCTGGCGCGGTGCTGGCGCTCATTGGCGCGCCCTGTTTTGTCTGGCTAGTCAGGAGGCGTGGATGAGAATTGCGTTGGTTATTTTCATTGCCCTCATGCTCGCAGGGTGTGCGCTGCTCTCTCTGCAAATGGGGGCAATCCCCGTGCCGTGGCGCGCGCTGCTCACCGACTGGCAGCCGGGGCGCGAACACTATTACGTGCTGATGGAATACCGCCTGCCGCGCGTGCTGCTGGCGCTGTTTGTCGGCGCGGCTCTCGCGGTAGCGGGCGTGCTGGTGCAGGGCATCGTGCGCAACCCGCTGGCCTCGCCGGATATTCTCGGCATCAACCATGCCGCCAGCCTGGCTTCCGTCGGCGGGTTGCTGCTCATGCCGTCATTGCCGGTGATGGTGCTACCGCTGCTGGCCTTTACCGGCGGCCTGACGGGCCTGCTGATACTCAATACGCTGGCGAATACCCGCCAGCCTATGAAGCTGGCGCTAACGGGCGTGGCACTTTCAGCCTGCTGGGCAAGCCTGACGGATTATCTGATGCTCTTGCACCCGCAGGATGTAAACAGCGCGCTGATGTGGCTGACCGGAAGCCTCTGGGGACGCGACTGGAGCGTTGTGAAAATTGCCGTGCCGCTGCTCGCATTGTTCCTGCCGCTGAGCCTGCTGTTTTGCCGCGATCTCGATCTGCTGGCGCTGGGGGATGCGCGGGCGGCAACGCTCGGCGTGTCAGTTTCCCGGATCCCGTTTTGGGGGCTGTTGCTGGCCGTCGCCATGACCGCAACCGGCGTGGCGGTCTGCGGCCCGATTAGCTTTATCGGCCTGGTCGTGCCGCATATGGTGCGCAACATCACCGGAGGGCGTCACCGCGTGCTGCTGCCCGTTTCGGCCCTGATGGGCGCATTATTACTGGCTGCTGCCGACCTGCTTGCGCGCGTGATTCATCCCCCGCTGGAGCTTCCGGCAGGCGTGCTGACCGCGATCGTCGGCGCCCCCTGGTTCGTCTGGCTGCTTGTGAGAATGCGATAAATGACATTACGTACTGAAAACCTGACCGTCCGTTACGGTACGCAAACCGTGCTGGACAACCTTTCTCTCGCGCTGCCTGCGGGGCAAATCACCGCGCTGCTCGGTCCTAACGGCTGCGGGAAGTCGACGCTTTTGAACTGCTTTTCACGTCTGTTAGCACCGGAATCAGGCACCGTATTACTCGACGATAACCCGATCAACGGCTTTTCGTCACGCCAGCTAGCTCGGAGGCTGGCGCTACTGCCGCAGCACCACTTAACGCCAGAGGGGATCACTGTCCGGGAACTAGTGTCTTATGGCCGCAGTCCCTGGCTATCGCTTTGGGGACGTCTGTCCGCTGAGGACAATGCCCGCGTCAACGCGGCAATGAGCCAAACCCAGACGCATCATCTGGCGGACAAAAGGTTAAACGTACTTTCCGGCGGCCAGCGCCAGCGCGCATTTCTGGCAATGGTACTTGCCCAAGATACGCCGGTTGTGCTACTCGATGAGCCGACGACGTACCTCGATATTAATCACCAGGTTGAACTCATGCACCTGATGCATGAACTCCAGACACACGGAAAAACAGTGGTCGCAGTACTGCACGACCTGAATCAGGCCAGCCGCTATTGCGATCATCTGGTGATGCTGGCAAACGGACGGGTGATGGCGCAGGGCGCACCTGGTGAGGTGATGAAACCAGAATTACTGAAAACGGTATTTGGCGTCGAGGCAGAAATTCATCCAGAGCCGGTATCGGGTAGGCCGATGTGTGTAGTGAGGTGAATAACACAAGCCGTAAGAAACGAACCATGACGGAACAGAGCTGGAGCAACGCCCCTGGGCCATTTCAGGCTGAATCTAAACTCTTCCTGATTCTGAAAGATCCCCAATGCTCATCTTCAATCAGCCTGCTTGAGGCTGACAGGTTCAGGATCACGTAGGGCCGAGCTGAGGTATGTCCGCTTTTCGCTCACGGCGGACCTCCAGCTCCGTTAGCTACGTCCGCTTAGTGCCAAAAGCGGACGTTCACGTCCGTTCTTGAAATATTGGCCCGATAATTCAGCGTTAAATTTTCCGGTTAATACGCAACGCATCCACAACGAGTGAAAACGCTGGGGAAGGCTGTTTACGGCTGGGATAATAAAGATAGTAGCCGGGAAAAGGACGGCACCATTCTTCAAGCACGCGGATCAGTTTTCCTTCCTGCAGATGTGTGCCGAACTCCTCTTCAGGTAAAAAGGCAATGCCCAGTCCGGCAAGAGCTGCGTCAACGACGTGTTCCGATGTGTTAAACGTCAGTTGCCCTTCAACCCGAACGTGAAATTTACCGTTTTCCTGCTCAAACTCCCAGGCGTAAATTTTCCCCGATTGAACCATGCGCTCATTAATACAGCAGTGTTGCATCAGATCGCGTGGCGTCTGAGGGGCGGCGCACCGGGAGAAATACTCAGGGGAAGCTACAGCCGCCATGCGCAGTTTCGGGCCAATGGGTACGGCTATCATATCTTTGTCGATAGTGTCTCCGAGCCGCACGCCGGCATCAAAACGATCCGCAACGATATCCCGGAAGCCGTGGTTGGCATCAAACTCAATATGAATATCAGGATATTCGCGTAACAGTGGTGTCAGCTTTGGCAGCAGTGTGGTCTTCAGAACATTAGGTCCACATGTAATACGGACGGTCCCGGCAGGTTTATCACGCAGTGCCGCCAGCATGTCCAGCTCGGCTTCAATCTCATCAATACGATGTCCCACAGACTGCAGCAGGCGCTCCCCGGCAGCCGTCACTGACACACTGCGCGTGGTCCTTGTCAGCAGGCGGATTTGCATCCGTTCTTCCAGCCCGGAAATCGCCTGGCTCAGTGCGGGCTAGGTCACGCCGAGCTGGGCGGCAGCGCGCGTAAAGCTGCCCTCACGCGCCACGGTGACGAAAGAGAGTAAGTCGTTAAGATTGCGTCTGGCCATGCTCGTTTCCGGTCCATTTATAAATTTTACTTATAAGGGTATTAAGTATTCATTAGCTAGTTAACCCGCTGCATATTGGTAACAATAATGCGATGAAAAAGTCAACGCTAACCCTTATGCAAAACGCTTACCGCAGAACATCACTGCTGCTCCTTGCCGGCCTGCTTTTCGTCACGCAGTCCGCTATGGCGGGTGACAACGACCGGGGAGTGGCGCAGGAGACGCTTATGAAAATTGAGATCATTGTGGAGGGAGAAACCGCCACCGCCACCCTCTTTGATACGCCGACAGGCCGGGACTTTGCGTCTTTGCTTCCCCTCAGCCTGACGCTGGAAGACTATGACGATATTGAGCGTATAAGCGACCTGCCGCGCAGGCTTTCCACGGTGCAGGCACCGGACGGCATGACGCCGGAAGCCGGAGATATCACTTACTACGCGCCCTGGGGCAACCTGGCGATTTTTGCCCGGGGCAGGGCTTACGCCCGTTCACTGATCCCGTTAGGGAAAGTGGATTCCGGACTGCCGGTCCTGCAGCGCCACGGACCTCTTGCGGTGCAGATCAGGGTCGCCAACTGACCCGCAGCACCTTCCGTACCGCGATTATCTCTCTTATCCCGTCCCCGTATGCCGTTTCAGCTCTTCCTGCAGCGCTGAAGGCTCCGGGGCACAGACTTCATGTTATCTACTGAAAAGAAATCCCTGAATGAGTAATAAGACAGACGAAAACAGAAAAAAAAACACCGGAAGCGGGAAACAGCCTGCGCACTGGAGTGGTGTCTTTGCCATGACGCTGTGCGTCTTCGCCCTGATCGCCTCCGAATTCATGCCGGTCAGCCTGCTGACACCGATGGCGAAGACCCTTCGTGTCACCGAAGGCATGGCCGGACAGGGCATCGCTATTTCCGGGGCATTTGCAGTGGTAACCAGCCTGTTTATTTCCGTGCTGGCAGGCACGCTTAACCGGAAAACGCTGCTGCTCGGCCTGACCTGCATTATGGCAATTTCCGGTGCTGTTATTGCGATGGCACCCAATTACCTGACCTATATGGCGGGCAGGGCCCTGATTGGCATTGTGGTCGGCGGGTTCTGGTCGATGTCGGCCGCGACGGCAATGCGTCTGGTCCCGGTGCATCGTGTTCCGCTGGCGCTGGCTATTTTCAACAGCGGCAATGCTCTGGCTACCGTCGTGGCTGCCCCTCTGGGCAGTTGGCTCGGATCGGTTGTTGGCTGGCGGGGCGCCTTCTTCTGCCTGGTGCCGGTCGCCATCATCGCGTTTGTCTGGCAATTACTCAGTCTGCCTTCCATGTCGGTCACCCGTCAGGCGGCGGCTTCCCGCAACGTTTTCATGCTGTTTCGTCGCCGTGTGGTCACGCTGGGTATGCTGGGTATGCTGGGTGTGGGGATCTTCTTTATGGGGCAATTCACGCTCTTTACCTACATCAGGCCTTTCCTTGAGACGGTGACGCGGGTGGATGCCGCAACGGTGACCCTGGTCCTGCTGGTTATTGGTGTCGCGGGTTTCATCGGCACTACCCTGATTGGCCGGGTGTTAAAACGCGGCTTCTACCCGACCCTGATGTCCATCCCGGTACTGATGGCCATCACCGCGCTGGCACTGATTGCCTTCGGCAGTCAGGTAGCCATCGTGACGGCGCTGCTCGGGCTGTGGGGGCTGATTTCCACTGCCGCACCAGTGGGATGGTGGGCATGGGTTCCGCGTACCTTCCCGCAGAATGCCGAAGCGGGCGGCGGACTGATGGTGGCGATGGTGCAGCTGTCCATTGCTCTCGGTTCGACGGTGGGCGGCCTGCTTTTCGACCATCACGGCTACCAGAGCACCTTCCTGGCCAGCGCCGCGATGCTGATTATCGCAACCGTACTGATCTTTCTGACCTCGCGGGCAGACACTTCTGCCGCAGACCATTCATAAACCCAGGAGTAACGCCATGACAGTTAAAGCTTACGGTGCCCATGCGGGCACACTACCGCTGGAGCCGATGGATATCACCCGTCGCGCCCCCGGTGCCCATGATGTGCAGATTGATATCGCGTACTGCGGTGTCTGCCATTCGGATATCCACCAGGTACGCGCTGAATGGGCCGGGACGCTCTATCCGTGCGTGCCGGGACATGAAATTGTCGGCCGTGTAGTGGCCGTTGGCGATCACGTCTCCGGTTTTTGTACAGGGGACCTGGTGGGGGTCGGCTGCATTGTCGACAGCTGCCGCCACTGCAGTGACTGTGACGACGGACTGGAGAACTACTGCGACCATATGACGGGGACATATAATTTCCCGACGCCGGATGCGCCGGGCCACACGCTGGGCGGATATTCGCAGCAGATTGTGGTGCATGAACGCTACGTCCTGCGCGTTACTCACCCGGAAGCGCAGCTGGCCGCCGTGGCACCGCTGCTGTGCGCGGGGATCACAACGTACTCACCGCTGCGTCACTGGCAGGCGGGCCCCGGCAAAAAGGTCGGAGTGGTCGGTATCGGTGGACTGGGGCATATGGGGATCAAGCTTGCGCACGCCATGGGCGCGCATGTCGTGGCCTTTACCACGTCTGAGTCAAAACGTGACGCCGCCAGAGCGCTTGGTGCAGATGAGGTGGTGGTCTCCCGTCATGCCAGCGAAATGGAAGCCCATGCAAAGAGCTTCGATTTTATCCTCAACACCGTTGCTGCGCCGCATAACCTCGACGTGTTCACTGCGCTGCTGAAACGTGATGGCACGATGACCCTGGTGGGTGCGCCGGCCACGCCGCATGACGCGCCAGAGGTGTTCAGCCTCATCATGAAGCGCAGATCGATTGCCGGGTCGATGATTGGCGGCATTCCTGAAACGCAGGAGATGCTCGATTTCTGCGCCCAACACGGCATTGTCGCCGACATTGAGCTTATCCGCGCCGACCAGATTAACGATGCCTATGAGCGCATGCTCAGGGGCGATGTGCATTACCGGTTTGTCATTGATAACGCCACCCTGGCTTAATGATAAGGAGACCATCATGAAAAAATTTACGTTAGCGCTGGGGCTGTTGATCAGTGCATTTGCTTCCTCTGCGGCGGATATGTCCCGTGGGGCCGATAATTTTTATAAAAGCGATAAGGTGACGCAGCAAAAAGTCACCTTTAAAAACCAGTATCAGATGGCCGTGGTCGGCAACCTGTTTATCCCGAAAACGATGGGCCAGAACACCCGACACCCGGCGATCGTCGTTGGTCACCCGATGGGAGCCGTTAAGGAACAGAGTTCAAATCTCTATGCGCAGAAGCTGGCGGAGCAGGGTTTTGTCACGCTGGCTATCGATCTCTCTTTCTGGGGAGAAAGCGAGGGCAAACCGGGGCATCTGATTTCACCGGAAATCTACACAGATGATTTCAGCGCGGCGGTTGATTATCTGAGTACACAGTCGTTTGTCGATCCGGATAACGTCGGTGTGCTGGGTATCTGCGGCAGCGGAAGTTTTGTTATCAGTGCCGCCAAGATTGACCCGCGTATGAAAGCCATTGCCACGGTCAGCATGTATGACATGGGGAGTGCGTTCCGTAATGGCCTTAATCATTCCCAGACGGGAGAACAACGTAAGGCCTTTATCCAGTCAGCCATTGAGCAACGGTTAGCCGAGTTTAAGGGGGGCGAGACGGCTTATATCCCTGGCACCGTGAACAAACTGGATGACTCCACACCGGATATTCAGCGTGAGTTCTTTGATTTCTACCGCACAGAACGCGGTGGCTACACCCCGCAGGGTCAGAAAGAAGAACTGACGACGAAACCGATGCTGAGCAGTATTGGCAAGTTTATGAACTTCTATCCGTTCAACGATATTGAAACCATCTCTCCGCGCCCGATGCTGTTTATTACCGGCGATCAGGCACACTCAAAAGAGTTCAGCGAGGACGCTTTCAAACGCGCTGGTCAGCCTAAAGAATTGTATGTCGTACCGGGCGCAGGGCACGTCGATCTTTATGACCGTACCGACGTAATCCCGTTTAACAAGCTGACAGACTTTTTCCGTAAAAATCTGCAATAACACGTTCAGTTAAGGAGCATTTGACATGAACTACAAACATCTGGGGCGTACCGGTCTGCGGGTGAGCCGCATCGGTCTCGGTACCATGAATTTCGGCGAGCTGACGGATGAGTCGGCCAGCTTCAGGATCATGGATGAAGCCGTGGATGCAGGTATCAACTTTTTCGATACCGCTGACGTCTATGGCGGGCCGCAGTCGCCGGATATGGCAAAGGGTTACGGAACATCCGAAGAAATCATCGGTAACTGGTTAGCGCGCAGTGGTCAGCGTGACCGGGTAGTGCTGGCCACGAAAGTTTACCAGCCGATGGACACGGGTCCGAACGACAAATACCTGTCTGCCTACCATATCCGCCGGGCCTGTGAGGCCAGCCTGAAAAGGCTGAAAACGGACCATATCGATCTCTATCAGATGCACCATATCGATCGGAACACGCCCTGGGAGGAGATCTGGCAGGCGATGGAACAGCTCATCCGTGAGGGTAAAATCAGCTACGTGGGCAGTAGTAACTTTGCTGGCTGGGATATTGCCACGGCACAGTGCAAGGCTGACGCGCGCAACCTGCTGGGGCTGGCATCGGAACAGAGCCTGTACAATCTGACCCAGCGCACAGTTGAGCTGGAGGTCATTCCGGCGCTGCGTCATTACGGCATTGGCCTGATCCCGTGGAGCCCGGTCGGGATGGGGATGCTGGGTGGCGTGCTGAAAAAAATTGCCGGTGGCCGCCGGGCGTCACCGCAGTTGCAGGCACAAATCAACCGCCTGCGGCCACAACTGGAGGCCTGGGAAACACTGTGTGATGAGCTGGGGGAAACACCATCAGACGTCGCGCTGGCCTGGCTGCTGCAGAACCCTGTGGTTAGCGCCGTGCTCAGTGGTCCGCGTACAGTTGAACAGCTCCGCCAGAATCTCAATGCCCTGACGCTGTCTCTTTCAGACGATACGCTCAAAAGGCTGGATACCATCTGGCCGGGACCAGGCGGTGAGGCACCTGAAGCTTACGCGTGGTAAAAGGTTATCAGTGTTAACAATTACCGGCCTTCGGGTCGGTAATTACATTATTTCGGCGAAATTTATTTATTACCTGAAGATGTTGTACTTTTCATCAATTCTTAGATGTCCGCTTTTCGCTCTAAGCTGCCGTTCAGTTGTCTCTGAAAGGAGACCGCCACTCTCTGACCTGGGCTGCAGATGGGTATACCATCGAACCTATCTGATACTGGACACAATTACAGCTTATCCCATAGCGCTTTTCTGACAGAAGCTGGTCTGATCTCCATTAGTTCAAGATTACGGGATTTCTCATCCCACTCCTCTTCACTGCGACACGCTATCACCCATTGTGCCGCTGCAACGGATTTCTGCAGAAAAAGAGCCTGGAAATAAGCCGCATCAACTTCAGACAGAGAATGGCCTAAAATCACCACCTGCTTAACCTCGCTCAACTCCTCAAAAATAAACTGGTGTTTAGCAATAAGCTTCTGTGAAGGCTTAAAAGTCGCGAAGAAATAGTCATCAATGATGCTGTTCGCTTCCATGAGCCGGGTATCAATCTCTGCAATATCGGCTCTTTCGTTGAGAGAAGGGCGGGATCCCGGCTCCCAGGCATGCCCCAGAATCAAATCATCGTCCCTCGTCTCCGCAGAACCGTGGATGTGAAGAACACGCTCCGGTTCGACTCCATAGACACGACTAAGTGTATTGGTGTAATTAAAGCTCAGGAAAATTGCCTGTGGATCCAGCTTAGTCAAGCGGTTAGGTGCATTTTTACACGAGGGTATCGGCAACTGACGGATCCACAGTCCGAATTGGTAACGCAGACCCTTAGAAAGGCGTTTTATTACCTGCTCCACCTCATACTGAAAATCATGATGACCAGCATCACTCCAGACCTCATTGCCGTAAGAGCTCATGAAATGGCCAAGATTGTTGATAAGCACGTCGGCATCAAGACCTGCTAATGCAGTTTCAAGATCACACCAGTCACCATCCACGGGTAGATATTCTTCAACGTCCCGGTAGATATCCGAATCCGTGGCCCGGAGGAATTCCTTAAAATGCCACAGGCTTGAGGGGATGCAATGCCTGAGATCGAAGCCATTTCCGATAACATAGAGTGTTGTAGTCTGCATAGACCCTCTCACGACGCATTGTGCGTTGAAATAACTGAACATCTCCTGTTTTATATCAGTAGATACCCTAACCACACCGGAACATTATGGAAAAAATCATCCCGACAGTAGTTCAGTTTATCAAGCTTGGTTAGGCTGGTGAATGGGAGCGGCAGTGCCTGTCGGATGGCACACTTCGGTTTGGTTATCATCAAACCCCGAACAGTCTCTGTGTTGAGGAACGATGGGAAGATGTTCATGATATTTGGCTTAACATCCGTGATAGGCGGCAAGCCGTCGCGACCAGTGACGTAAGGCAGATTAAAACTTTCTACACGGCAGGAGCAGAGACAGTATTCATCACCTTTTGGGGCGGGTTTCTTTACTGGTGTCGCCCCACAGGCCAGGTAGAGGTCCTGGAGGATGGAAGTCGACTCCGAAAGACGGTTGAAGGGTGGAAAAACACCAGTATTGGTGGTGCGCAGCTAACGACGGATCACCTGAGCGGTGACCTCTTAAAGGTTCAGGGGTACCGGGGAACGATATGTAACGTAAGCGCACATGATTATGTTGTTCGTAAAATAAATGACGTAGATCTATCTGCCGTTTCAGCGGCGAAAAAGGCTGAGGAGGCATATCTGACCGCGATAAAAAATCTGTGCCAATTGCTGACTTGGCAGGATTTTGAACTACTGATTGACCTTATTTTTTCAACCAGTGGGTGGCGACGCACCAGCATTGTCGGGAAAACACAAAAAACGCTGGATCTTGAGCTTGAATTGCCTACCACCGGTGAGAAAGCGTTTGTACAGATAAAATCGCATGCGAATGCAGGTGCCCTAAGTGAGTATGAAAAACGTTTCAGGGAAACTACTGCTTATAAAAGAATGTTTTTTATCTGGCACAGCGGGCCTTTATCCGAAAGTATCAAAGCCGACTGCATTACGTTAATCGGCCCCGATAAGTTAGCCGGGCTCATTCTGGACAGTGGCTTAACAAGATGGCTTCGTAAAAAAGTTTCGTGATATTCCGGATTTACCGTTAACGCATACGCAAAGCATCTACGTGACAAAAACCTGCAATGCCATCTTACGTTACGACACCATTAGCCCCAGCCGTCAGGCTCGAAGCGCATTCCCTGGCGATTCGGTGGAGCTTGCCGGCGTGCCGGTTAGCTGAAATACGGATGGCGTGTAACGCAGAGTGAAAAAGATGATCGATTAAACCGATCGATTTATAAAAATTGATCTGCAAAATGAATTATCCGGCCCGGTAGTGCCTGTGATAAATTTCCAAAAACTCATTTAACGTATTGTTTATTAATTTATTTTCTGTCTTCTGGCGGGCGGCCTTCTTTTGTCCTGCGGGCACGGCACCGGAATGCGATAGCAGGTGATGGAATGAAAAAATGTGCCAGATGTAACAAGAAAAGAGGCGTTCTGGACCGGCTTTTCGGGCTTGATAAAGAATTCTGCGATGACTGTCTGATGGTGGTTAACCAGGAAATCAGAGAAAAACGGGTGGTGTCCACACCAGCACGAAAATCATCTGAGCGCTCTGCCTGATAATGTTTCTTACCCGGCAGGTTATTGCCCCTGATGGGGTGACAGCTCTGAAGTTTCCCTCTGCTTACATTCCATTTGTTCAATGAAAATCAACATCGATATCAGCGTCATCATTCCTGCCTTCAATGCGGCTGACAGCATCGGGGTTCTGGTCCAGACACTGCTTGGCGAAACAACGCTCAGTACTGAAATCATTGCTGTGGATGATGGCTCTACCGACGAAACATGGACGGTACTCAGCGCCATTACAGATGAACGGCTTATTCTCATTCGTCAGGAAAATCAGGGGGTGTATGCTGCCCGTAATGCTGCACTGGCGATTCACCGTGGCGAATGGGTGGTGTTCCTGGATGCGGATGACCGGGTTGCGGCAGATTTTCTGCAGGAGCGGCTGCGCACAGCACGCGAAGCACAGGCCGATGTCGTCTTTTTCAATGCCCGGCATACAGACAGCGTCGGACATCTGCGGCATCCCGTTCACCGCAGACAGCCTTACGGCCAGACGCTGACGGGTCAGCAGTGGATACGCCATTGCGTCAGCCAGAGGGAATGGCCGCATTATCTGTGGCTGCAGATAATCCGTTCAGCGTATATTCGTGAGCATGACCTGCGATTCCAGGAAGGGAAAAGCCACAAGGACATTCTCTGGACGATACAGCTTGCCGCCGCAGATGGCCGATTTTATTTCTCTGACAGACAGGATTACCTGTGGGTGAATAACCCGGCGTCAATTACCCACAGCCCGGATTATTACGATATCCGCGCGTTCAGCTATTGCGACGTGATTGCAGATATTCTGGCACTCAGTACACAGACGCAGTACCGGTCTGTCAGACGAGCGCTAGTCGGGCATGCGCTGGTGGAAAGCCGCCATTTTCTGGGCCTGTACCGGCGCAGGGTGAATGACCGGCTGGCGATCCGGGCGCGTTTTCGTGCGCGGATAGCCTTTCGCCATCTGGTATCCGGCGTGAGCAACCTGAGCGATGTCTTTTTCCTCCTGAAGCTGGTCCGCAATATTTATCTGCCTGGTGTCCGCAATACTCCCGCAGCCGTTTCGCAGGTGCGGCGTTAATCCATGGATATCGCAACGCTTCTGGCGCGGTCGTGGCAAACTGCGACAACGGGTGATGACTCCATTCGCTCCGCAAGGGATATCGTCGAACACTGGTATGATAAAGGCGGTGACCTCACCCGACGGACCCGACGGTTTATGCGGCGGGAATGCCTGTGGATAGCCGCACATTACCGGGACACTGAAACGGTACTCACCCGACAGTTTCGCCTGCTGGCCGTGTTACTGTATCTGGGCGGTTATTTTCCGAAAGGAAATGCGGAAGGCATGCTACCGGAGAAATGGTTCATTTTACTGAACGCCCCGGAATTAAGCCCCATCCTGACAGACGATACGGCCCCTGATGTTCTGGCGGCGTCCTGCCACACCCTATTCTATCTCAGACGGATATCTCCGTTAAGGTGTTACCGCCATACGCGCTGTCTGAGCGAACATCTGTTTCAACTAATGGAGATCTGATAAAAGCGCCAGTCTTTGTACTGGTACCTGAGGGGCTGATCGCTGACGGTGTTGGCGTCAACGATCAGGGCTAACGTCATTATTTCCCTCCGCTGAATCTGCCACCTGTGATGTCAGTAACGGTTTTATATCCCTTGCGGGTCATCAGCCCGGTAGCCTTCCGGGCTCGGAGCATATCAAGGCTGCCGATAAACGGAGACTGCTCTTTCACGCTGAAGCCGTGACGGTCAGTACGCACCAGGTCGTACTTTTCCACGATAAAATTTACAGCGTCACACAGTGAGATTCCCGCATCAATGTGTTTCTGGATCACACTGTCGTTGCCAAACGGCGTGTCGTTGAGGGTAAGGCCGTAGTGTTGCTCCAGCAGATACTCCAGTAATTTTTGCCAGATTTCGACTGATGACAGACGTGACGATGCCGCCCTTTGAGGGGGCAGGGATTGTATTTGCATGGTTTGCGCTCTTTGTTGGCTGGTTTGATTAAGGAAAAGCGTTTGGGATTTATGCGGTTATTGCAGATGTCGGATAAATTACGATATACAAATAGCCACAGGAGCCGAGCGTATCAGCCTCACATATCAGCCCTTTTGCGTGGAGCGTGATGCAGCGCTGAATGTGGGGCGTGAGTTCGCTGCTGGCCAGCATAAGCTCCATCTGCTTCATCAGTACCGGAAATGCCTGGTCCAGATGGCGTAAATCTGTGTCATTAAATGTTCCGGCAATGCTGGCGCGGTCAGCAAGGTAATGCAGGCGGTTACCCTCCTGTACCAGCCGGGCACCCAAACACGGCGTGATGTTGCGTCTGAGGCCCCACCAGGGTTCCGCGATGTTATGGTTGATTATACGGGTTGCTTTCTTCATGTAAGTACTCCTTAACGGTGAGTCAGTTCAGGGTAACGCTGCGCAGGATCACATACGGACCGTTGCGGTCCTGTCGGCGTTCAGCAAACACGGCCAGCACACCGCGGATATCCTGCACTTCCCTGCCGTGGTAATGGCAGATACTGCCGGACCACTTATATTTCCCGGTACAGAAGCGAAACAGCCGGGATTCAGAATGCTGGCGGTATATCGCCATTGCCTGACGTTTGCTGATGATTTTCATCGTTACTCTCTCCCTAAAGCCAGCCACGCTCAGCAAACGAGACAATATCCATGCCTCCCACGACCAGGTGGTCCAGCAGGCAGATATCCACGAGTTTAAGTGCCTGTTTCAGATGGTCAGTGATAAGTCGGTCAGCATGGCCGTGTTCCGCATAACCTGACGGATGATTGTGTGAAAGCACAATGGCAGCCGCGTTGTATTTCAGTGCTGCCTTTATCACTTCACGGGGATGTACCTGTGTATGGTTGATGGTGCCGGTGAAGAGCGTTTCATGAGCAATAAGACGATGCTGGTTATCGAGGAAGATCACCATGAATACTTCGCGCTCCAGCGTGGCGAGCTGCAGACGAAGCCAGTCGCGGACCGCCTGGCTGGAGGTAAATGCAACGCCGGGCTCGCGTAACTGGCGTTCCAGCAGGGTCAGTGCACGTCTGATAGTGCGCTGTGTAGTGGGAGATATTTCCCCGCTGCCGGGAGGACAAGTGGTGATATTCATTTGCTTTTCCTGTCTGTTGACGTGTCGGGAGGGGATGTGTTGTACAGTTTCACGGCAACGACGAACCCGTCGTGCAGGGACTCAAACCATGACCAGATATGGAAGAGAGGGGTACCCGTCGGGAAATGCAGGAAGGGCTCGTCGGTCACAACGTCACCGTCCTCATCCCTGACCGTTGTTTTCCCCTGCGCATCCCACAGGGCATTCAGGTGAGACAGTTCATACGGCATGGCGGGACGCTCAGTCGATAATGCGCATGATGGCGCTGCATTCTGCGTGGTTCAGCGCATAGTCACGCAGACGCCAGTAATGTTCCGTCATGGCGTCGCATTCCGTGCGGCAAGCGTGATGACTGTAAGCGACAAGACAGACTGCAATCCCGGCGGCTTCGGCGCTCATGTCTGCGGCGTTGCCATTCATGGTGTTGAACAGCGACCAGAAGGCATCGTTGTCCGTTTCCGGAACCATGAAGGCCCCGCCGTTGCTGAGAGAATAAAAACTCCAGATACCGCCGCTGTAGTCAGCGCAGAACCGGTCCATCCACGCAAAGACCTGCGGTTCAAGGGTTATCCACTGCGGGATGTTACCAAAGTGCTGCGGCCAGAATTCTACACGCTGTTCGTCCGGTACGGGCGTGGCTGTCAGAGTAGGTGCAGAACCGTTATCGCCAGCCTGCAGAGGTCGCTGATGGTTGTCGTTAATATTAGTAATGTCGGTCATGTTAATTTTTCCTTATGCATGGAGATGTCGAATGGAGGTCTCGGGCCGGGGATTGATTTCAGTGGCGGGGCGCGGGTGATTACCGGCCCAACAAATCCAGCATGTTCTCCGCCATCACCCAGAGCGCACGGTTTAACTTAACGTCGCCATCAATGCCGTTTACTGTGCGGGTGTGGGTACGTTTCCCCTTCGCGGTACGGCCACTTAGCCCGCCTTTCAGCAAGTTTTCCTGAATGCGCTGGTAAGTGGTCCACAGGTCATCGCTCTCGTCCTGCCAGCGGCGGGGGGCAAGAATTTGCGATTCAGTCACTGGCTGGTACTCTTCCCCAAAACGATATGTGAGCGCCGCTTTAGCCAGTGCATGTTGTGCGGGTGACGGGAGTTGCACGGACTGCATGGCGTCACGTTTCTCTTCCACCCGCTCAAAGACGCTGAGAACCTCATAGGCCCCCTCAATCACCTTCCCGACAACATCCCCCCTGTGTGGCACACGAATCTCGCCAAACGACTGCCCGCAGACGAGTGAATTGGTGCAGACACTTCGGAATATCCCCGGCAGCAACTGAAAACTCGATGCGCCATCGTGAGAATTCAGAATGATGATTTCCGGCACCTGCTGGCCGTTTATCTGACCGGCACGACGCAGGCGCAGCATATGCTTTGTATGTTCCCGTCGGCTCTGGTCGCGCACTCGTGACTGACAGGCAAAGAATGGCTGGAACCCTTCGCGTTTAAGGTTCTCCAGCAGGGTGATTGTGGGTATATAGGTGTACTTTTCGCTTCTGGAGTCGTGCTTGTCTTCCCCGAAGACGCTGGGGACATGCTGCATCAGTTCTTCGCGGGTTAATGGACGGTCACGGCGAACCTGGTTCACCCGACCAAAACGGCTGGCTAATCGCATGCTTGATTCCTCATCTGATTACTCTGATGGCATAAAAGCAAAAGCCCCTGCTCCGTGAGGAGGCTGGGGCTGGATGTGTTGTTCTCAATGAACGGATAGGTCGGGCGGGACTACTGCGTATCCAGAATCTTCAATATCTGCGCCATCAGGGCGGTGATAAGTGCAGTGACCAGCAACGTGACCGCTTCCCGGGCTGTATCAATGCTGCTGTCATCGTAGCCTGCCTGACGAAAGCGGATTTCAATATACTGCCGGGCATGATGTCCGCCGCACCAGGTCAGCGCCTGGCTCAGGGCGGTCACCAGCATTTTCAGAAAAGTCATAGGATTTACTCTGGACTGCGCAGCGGCAGCCCGTTGGTCATGTGGCATTTTTTAGGTTGGGAAACGTTAATCAGGGGCGGGGGACTCAGTGGTAAGTGTAACGCCATCCCCCCTTATCAGTAGTGACGACGACTTCTGAAGCCACGCAGTTATTATAAAAACTCACGCTGACGGACTGCCCGTAACGCAGGGTGGCAGGCAAAATAGTTTCTTTATTGCTGGAGTACAGATATTTCTGGTTGGCAATGCGACAGTTTCCCCGGTTCACGTCAATATTTTCGACTTTCACGGTGTTATCCAGTGCAGTGACCACGACAGTGACGTAGCGTGTTCCGGCAGGGTGAATCTGATTACTGGTCTCCACTTTGATGGATGGCGTTGGCTCTGCCAGCGCCAGGGCTGACAGTGCAAACAGTGCAGGCACCAGCATGTGTTTAAATTTCATAAACTGTTCCTTTTAAAAATAACGTAATCAACAGGTATTAAATTCAGATGCAGGCTAGAGTGCGTCTTTACCCACGCAGCCGTGAGTCCCGAATACCGGCAATACCTTTGCTGCCCCAGCCAGCGTGAATGTGGCATCCTTAACACCGTCTCCGGTTACTGAGACCTGTTTGCCATTACGTAGCTGAGCCCAGGCCAGCGCAAGGTTATTACCGCCCACTCGACTGCCAGATTCGCTGATGTCGATGGGGGCTCCACCGTCGATACTGACCTGAAGGCTTTTATCTTCATCCATACTGACCTGATGCCCGCTGGCGTCAGTGAATATGACCGTGGCCGGTTGCGAGCCGTAATCCTCACAGGTCAGAGACAGTTGCGATTGACTTTCCCCATTGATAACAAACTCTGATACTCCCTGGCCCCAGCCCCGGGTCCAGGTGGTTTGATTACCGAAGGCCATTGCCACTGCCGGTACCAGCGCACAGGTCAGTAGTAAAGGGTGAATCATTTTTCTGTTCATTTTTGTGCACCTCTGGTTTTCGTAAAACGCTACCCGGAAAGGGTATCTGCATGTTTTTTAGTAGAATACAGACAGTCATAAGCATCCCGTTGGGATTTTATAGCTGCAAAAAAGAAGGGGATAACGATGAAATTCGATCGAACCGATCGACAAAATTGATCGTGGTTCAGTAAATATATTTACCGTAAACCTCGCCCGAGTTTATCGATGGTCCGGTTTCACTTCGGAAGGGTGATATATATCTGAGATTTTATTGAACACAGGCTGAGGAAATGCATCACTGAGGCGGTATGGCGCAGACACCGTCCTCTGTGACAGGAGGAACACTAAAAAAGCGGTTATAGAAGAGATTACAGGCTCTGTGGTCGCTGGTGTCAATGTGAAAATATTTTGCCATGTACTGGCTGAGTATATGCTGAAATTCGTCGTAGATTTGTTGAGACCCCCGCTTGTGCTTCACCCTGATTTCATCGACTAAACGATAACATTGCTCCAGCAGGTGGTCGGCGTCGCCGTTCAGCAACGCATGAAACGCGGCAACGGCAAATAATTCATTCGCAGGCCCGGCATTAAGCCAGACGCTGACTTCGGTACAAACCAGCGTTTCCCATAGTGACATCAAATTCAGGCGTAAGGCTTCCTCTTTTAACAGACGGGTTAGTGGAGGGAATGCGTAAATATCAGTGTCAAATAGCCTGCGTGACAGACTTAAATCAGCAAAGGCAAGATGCTTAACTCCGTACAATGCTTCCTGTACAGCATCTGAACCGTATTTATCCGTTAACGCTTTCAGTAAGGTCGATTTAACCGGTTGAGGTGTTTCCATTGCTTTTATGCCACTCAGCACTCCTGACTGACAGCAGGGGATAAAATCCTTCATCATCCGGTTTATAGCAGCAGGTGCGATGATAATGTTTCTGGCGATATTTGCACCGCCCTTAGAGTTAGGGTAAATGTGGCATAGCTCAAGATCCAGCCAGGGGATTAACCGTTTTGTCGTATCAGCAACTCTTTGCCCGTTCAGCATATTATACGTTTTTTGGTGGACAGCTTTGCGCTGATATAACCGAATGAGGTCTGCAATATCCGTCGGACCGGTGATACTCCCCAGTCCAAGGGAATTATTTTTTAGCATAGCTTCCACATTGAGCCAGTAAGAGTGCTTAACCAGTCTTATAATAGCATCGTCATCGATTAACCTCCGGGCTTTATCCCGATGTTCCTTACAACAATAAAAATGATTGCGGGTTTCAGATATACTGATACCACAGGCGGGATACTGGCATATTAATGCTGCTCTTTCCGTTCGTCTGGCTGCATTTAACTGTCTGCCCTGATAATGTACCGGGCATAGCCGTAATATCCGTTCGGCGGGTGAATGGCCGATCTGTGCCATGCAGTTATTTCTTTTACATACGGCCATAATTAAACTCTTATTTAATGTGATAATGTCTTTGCTTTTGTTGTTAATAACAATGATGCTATTTTTATATGTCATTAAATATATTTATTAATCAACACTAATTAAATGTTAATGTATTTGTCTCAAATGAGTAAGAAATACACTAGCAAAACACATTGTGTTAAATTACATGTTTTGATGGCTGTTAATGGTTCATATCCACAGAGCTTTCCACCAGTCGTCATTATCTGTTTTTTAGCACTGTATTCTGAGAAAACCCCGCGCGGATTGCGACCAGTCGCGACTGGCGCGGGGTTTTTGCCTCTGTGGCTGTTTTTCGAAGACATTTAACCGGTTTACGCTCTGGCCATTCGGGTCTCTGTAGTGAGGTGTCCCGATTAATATTCCAGCCTGTTAAAGTCAAAGTATTCAAAACCATACCTGCCAGTGACATTCTCTGGCGATGCAATAATCGGATTATGTCCGTTCTCCAGGAATGCCGGTGGAATACACCATGAGTGGCGACATTCCAGGGAGGGCATGGCAATATACACCGCAGAATGACGGCCGGGACGAATAAAACAAATCAGACCCAGTGCGATTAACTGCTCAAGAACAGATTGTGATTTACTGGCGTCACGCAGCCGGTTCGGGCCGTTCCGGTTTACCTCATTTTTCCTGAGTGGATATCCCTCATTATCGAGAAATTTCTCCTTAAGCCACCTGAACATCTCGTAAACGTCCTCCATAAATGCATTCCGTTCAGAAGAAGGGAAAAACAGCCTTTCCGCTTCTTCAAGATGCCATTCCACAATTTTGAAGGCGGCCTGGATGACCCCCCGCGAAATACATAAACTCTCAGGTGAATACATATATGTCAGAATGGCCGCAACCCTGAGGGCATTCGCCCCCGCTTTGGCTGCAATTTCACTGATATGCTCCATCTGCTGTCCGGGGGCTGTTTTACGGCTGAGCTCTGACTGTTTATCTGCCCAGTAAGTGGTCGCATCATCAGATAATCTGAGCGTTTGTTTCTGCTTATCGTGACTATAAAAACGCGCCTTTTGCTTATCAAGTAACTGGTTAATTTTACTGTGGAACACATTTAATGCTTCATCAGAATGAGCGTGGTCCGTATTTGTGCGGCGACGTCCCAGCGTGCTGATGGTATTGATATAAAGAAACCGCGACAGAAAACCACTTCCCTTGCTGAGTTCACCGTGGTTACGGCGGTAATTTTCAAAGACCGGGGGCTGAACCATTAATGCCAGGGTCAGGCAGGCGTTGATATCGTACTCCTCACCGCCCGGGCGGTGGTATTCATAGGTCTCCCCGTCCCAGGCTTTATTCAGTAAACCGAGGTTGTTTTTCAGATACCCTTTAAAAAAGGTAATTGCCTCATCTGAGAGCACCCCGGCTTCAGAATACCGGCTCAAACCTTCCAGGAGCGCCTTTGCGGTGGTGTCGTCATAAAGCATCGCCAGGCGGGTCGGAGGCTGCTGCCGCGTTTCTGCA
This sequence comes from Enterobacter hormaechei, assembly GCA_042434945.1. Taxonomy (GTDB): domain Bacteria; phylum Pseudomonadota; class Gammaproteobacteria; order Enterobacterales; family Enterobacteriaceae; genus Escherichia; species Escherichia hormaechei_A. Next base: position 3,028,779 of record CP170191.1, on the reverse strand, counting down.
TGTTCATCTAACAGCCGTTCTTCCTCCGTCCCCTCAGAACCGCTTTTGATGGCAGTGTACAGATTACTGGTCAATGCTTTCTGGTGTATTTTCCAGATATTGTCAGCACGCAGGTGTGCCTTCATCAGACCGTCGTGCTGCTGCTTCATTTGCTCAGCGAACCGGTAAAAAGGCTTCATCACTTTTTTGCTGATACTGGTCTTACCTTCACCGGAGACCGCCAACGTCAGTAAATACAGTGCACAGTGCATCGGATCCGATGAGTGTGGTGGTACCACCTCAATATGAGCCTGACAGGCGAGGGAAGAGGCTGCCAGTACGGCCCCCGCTATCAGTTCCGCCGGGATACCCGTCTCGTTATAAAGAGCATCAATGACATCCCGCATCACCGGCGGGAACGCGCAGACAGGGTAACCCTCCGGGGTTCTGTTTTGTACGGGAATATAAGGCTCCGGCATTTTCGTAATGACAGTGTGTGGCAGTATATTCTGCATGTAATATTCTCCTTGGTTACTGTTTTCAGTAACGGGTTAGTTGTGAATATAATAAAATAGCCAAGCGTCAAAATTTATTTAAAGTAATAATCTTACCCAATAAATAATCGCATTCAGTTTTCTTGCAACTGGCAAAAATATGTCACAGCGAGCACATATTTAAATCAGAGATGTTGTTATATAACCTGCGTATCCTTCTTTAATTTTTACCAATACTATCTCATCGCTTATGATGCCTGCTGGCGTTCCAGCAGCCATGCATCCAGCTCTGACTCAAGCCAGCCGACGGACTGCATACCCAGCCTTCGCTGTTTCGGAAAGGTCGGGTCGTGGCGCGGCGACTTCGGGTTGATCCAGTCATAGATGGTTGAGCGGGCGATGCCCGTTTTGTTAACAACGGCGCGTATGCGCAGTATCCTGATACCTTGTACAGACATATCTGTTAATTCCCCCTGTTCTTTCGATATGGACGCAATTGTATGGTGCCGGAACAGGTAATGGCACCCGCCTGGTGGCTGTAGCAAAAAAGGCATTTTATAACAATGAGATAGGAGGTTTTTTTTAGGTTTTTTTCCGTTTTTTGTTGGTGACAGAATATTTTTTTTCGAGAATGGTGCCGGAAGCGTCTGGCTAAGGGCAAGAATGAGTCGTTCCAGGTGTCAGGCAAGGATATTTACTGGAGTATAGAAATTGTCATTCGAAAAGAGGGACTTCATGGCTGATTTAGACAGGGATTTTACCCCTGATGAGTTACTCATCGTATTTCGTAAAAAGAGGAAAGCGTTACGTTTTCATCTTGGGGTCAGACAGAAACATATCGCCAGGCAATGGCTGAATAAAGATACTGAAATTGTTATCGTGCTACAAACAGGGAGACAAACGAAGGATGAAGATTTAGCGCGGCGACTTGCTGATGAGCACGGAGAGAAAAAATGGCGGCGTTATCTGAAAATTTTCAGTCTTTCAGAATGGATGATAAAGGGGATCAGGAACGATATGTCTGAGGCTGAACAATACTGGGAGCAGGGAACATCGGCTCTCGAATCTGATCCAGATCATGCGGTGCAATTAATGCTGAAGGCTATCGCGTTGTTGGATCGCGGTCTGAAACGCAGTGAATCCGCAGCAGGTAAAAGAATCAAGGAACGGCATAAACTCAATTCTGCTTATGGCGGAAAGGTCAAAGCGACACGTTTTGATGGCGTTAAAGACGAAGTGATAAAACACCTGGAAGCGCAACCTGAGGGCTGGGAAACTAAAACCGATGCCATCAATGCAATTATTAAAGCGTTAAGGCCCTATATTGAGGAGCATGGATGGCCTTCCGCACAGGATAAAAACGACTCACGGGACGCGGCAATGGTGGAGGCAAGCCAGAGCAAGTTGTTGGCTGAATGGTCAGTCAAAGACAAAAGAGTGAAGGCGGCGTTCGCGAAGGCAGTACAAAAACGTATCGGGGTATCGCAAAATCGATAGTCCGGTACCTTGAGAGCGCGTACGTGATTCAATGTGACTGCCTTTTCTCAGATGTGGCTGTGCAGAAGAGCATAGAGCTGATAATAAGACGATACGAGCTCCCCTGAACATCATCGTCTTTTTAGCGATACTGACAGGGTTGATAGCGATACAACTTTTTAATGAGTAATCTGTCGGGAGTACCTTGCACTTTTTAATGGTATGCCGGATCACACTGTCCAATCTGGCAATGGTATTCGTCGTGTAAAACAGCCTCTGCCGCTGGTAGCCCAGGTCATGGGTTAATGCTTTGTAGTCCTTCTAAGATACGAGCCGCAGGCTATTACTCACCATGTGAATGATACAGAACTTATCCGCTCTCCGGATAAACTGCATTAATGGCGTCAGAGATGCTCTTCAGCTCATCAACGTAGGTGATGAGTATATCTTAACTTCGGCACAACTCAGCTCATAGCTTAATTAGTTGATAAAAATCAGCGTGGGGCCCCTCGCTATATCTGCTCATAGATCAGGTTTGACCTGACGCAGCTATTACACAAAACTAAACCAGCTACTCTTAAAATCCGAGAATGTACAGTCTCTAACGGCTTTCCAATAGTTACCGAAATTCTCAACGACTAGGTAAATGTCATCATACAGCGGTCAGTTCTGCATCCGCAGTATATTTGCTCGTATGTTAACCTAGCATTAGTACAACATCATTCTTAGGCGAATGGCCCAGCAGGCTTTTTACTCCTTAAAAATTCACTTCTGGTTAAGTAAATTATTCAATGGTTTTTGTTATTTAAATCAATTGGTTAATTTTAATTGCGATTTGCTTTTAACCCTAGCGATTTAGACGTATTATTTTAAGATTAATCCACTTGCCATGCATTCCCTACCACATTTCAAATGTGAATGGAGAATGATTTTAAGGTTATATATCATGGAGTTATTGAAGTTTTTGGCGGCAATTTTTGTCATTTACTTGTTGTTTTTTAGAAAGAAAAAACGTAAATCTCCAAAGTCTTATGCTTCAAGCCCTGTGAAAGCACCACCAAAAGAATGGCTCGCTGACATCAAGAAAAAAGAGGCGGTTGTGCGAAACGATGATAGTGATGACGATAACCTTGCAACTTTTACATTGAGCGGTGGCCGAGGTGTTGAACTTCGGGTGACAACCAATCATTACCGGAACACCTCAAAGTCGGCAGGTGCACTAGCTCGATGGGTACTTCCGGGTGAGATGATAACTGTAGCTGGTGTAGCAATTAGCGGTGGCCACATTTACGTGGGGCAACGTATGAAGCCCTCCGGTCAGGAATCAGGCGGCTATTATGACGATGGAAATGAGGCATCATTAATTGATGACACATGTAAGATAAAACCTACTTCTTATCTTTACGAGGACAGTTCATTAGGATACTGGCCCAGTTTTTCCTCTCTTTCCCCAGAAGCACGCGGTGCGTATGTCAGTTGGCTCGCCAGCGATAGGTCTGATCCATCGTGTCCTATCGGCTATGTTTTTATCTACCTCTACGGCCTGGAAAGAAAAGCGCTCATAGATTCCACTGACCCAAAATTCCCTGATGCTGAGTTCCGTAATCTGTTCAAAGAAGTCGCTCGGTTAAGATCCGTATTCATTGAGAACCGCTCATTCCGTGGATATTCGGCCCAGTTACTCGAAGCCATGTCTATTCTGCGCCCGAACATGGGCTTAGCCACTGAGCTCGATAGCAATTCAGGTTTCAGCAACAGCATGCAATTTAAGCTGGCTCTGGCAAAAACTGTACATGAAGGAGTTCCTGTATCAGCTGAACTGGCGTTGAACTGGGTAATAAACCACACCGAGTATTCGCTGCGTACCCCGGCTCGCCGCTGTGCTAAAGAGTTTGCTGCGCTTTTCAAACGGCGTTACACCCTCAAATATGGTGAAGGGATGGTCGTTAAGGCGAATAAAACGCGCCTAAGGTTAGATTACACACCAGCAAGTCCTAGTTTGCGAGGTGTTCGACTCCCTGTTCCCGACCTGCCTGATCCAAGTGCGTTGAAGAGCCCTGTCCAGAAAATTATGGCTCTTGCCGACATATGTACGGATGAACTTGATGCTTATAGTCGCTACCTTGGTAGGAAAGGTACGTCAGTCAATGATACGGCTGCAATTATGTTGCTCCCTTCAGAGATCGTTAATGAAAGCGCAGAAAAAATATTAAGCTCATTCAAACGCTGGGCTGATGAGGCGATCCTCGTCAAGGAGGGGTTAGTCTCAGTTGCTGACTTTTGGGCACATATGAATGCCAGTTGCCCCAATAAGATCAATAAAAAAGAGGCCGATTTGATGCAGGCCTTTGCTCTGAAGATGGGTTACGGTCTGGCACCTGACCCGTATTATCACCATGTGAAGGCGGATGTTGATGGGACACTTGTTCTATTCCCTGCCGCCGAAGGTGGACGCTTCTCACCTTCTCCTGAATTTATCTCAGCTGTAATGACGCTTAGATTAGGGGCGATGGTCGCCTTGATTGACGATTCTCTTGATCAAGCTGAACAGAAAGTGCTTGAGAATGCCATCAACAACAATCCTGGCTTCACCGATGATGAAAAACGCTCTCTACATGCGTATTTAACGTGGCAACTTCATACCCCAGCCAATATGACAGGAATGAAAAGCAGGATTGAGTTGATGGGGGCCGCGGAAAAAGCTGCTGTGGGTAAGGTTATCGTTAGTGTTGCCTGTTCGGATGGGACGATAGCGCCTGCCGAAATCAAACAGCTTGAGAAGATTTATTCAAGTTTGGGGCTGGATCCCTCATCTGTCTCGAGCAATATCCATCAGCATTCCGCAACTGAACATGATCTCGTCTCGTCTGTACCAACTGATCAGACAGCAGCAGGGTTCACACTGGATGCTAATGTACTTGCCCGCCACGAATCTGCCACGGATGATGTTCGTAAATTGCTGAACACAATTTTCACCGAAGAAGAACCGGAAGAGCCAGAAAGCGCTCCAGCCTCATCAACGGAGGCGGGGGGGCTTGACTCCGCACATAGCCAGCTTTATCGCAGTTTGCTGGAGAAAGAACAGTGGTCCCGAAAAGAGGCGACAGAATTGTGCGGAAATTTGAATTTGATGCTCGGCGGTGCGCTTGAGGTGATCAATGACTGGTCCTATGCGGTGGTTGATGCTCCGGTGCTGGACGATGCCGATGATGATATCTGGGTTGACCTGGAAATTGCCAAAGAATTAGAGGGATAGTGAATGTCTGTAACACGTATAAGAGTGAAAGAACGTGACGCTATTATTCAGTCACTTAAGTCAGGCGTAACGCCAAGGATAGGCATTCAGCATATCCAGGTTGGCCGCGTGAATGAAATCACTGCTCTCCACCAGGATATTGAGAGGATTGCTGACGGTGGTGCAAGCTTCAGACTTATCATCGGTGAATATGGTTCTGGTAAAACGTTCTTTCTGAGTGTTGTGCGCTCTATTGCGTTAGAGAAGAAGCTGGTGTCAGTCAGTGCAGACCTTTCTCCTGACAGACGCATTCACTCATCGGGAGGTCAGGCTCGTAATCTCTACTCAGAGCTTATGAAAAACATGTCCACCAGAAACAAGCCGGATGGTAATGCGTTACTTAGCGTTGTTGAAAGATTCGTTACGGAGGCAAGGAAGGAAGCTGACAAGGACGGCTCCGAGGTTTCATCAGTTATTCATAAACGCTTGGCAGCACTATCAGATATGGTCGGCGGATATGACTTTGCTAAGGTCATTGATTCATTCTGGCGCGGGCATGAGCAGGATAACGAAACACTAAAATCCAATGCTATTCGCTGGTTGCGGGGAGAGTACACCACTAAAACTGATGCCCGTAACGATCTCGACGTTCGGACTATTATCTCAGACGCTTCATTCTATGACTCTTTGAAACTGATGAGCCTTTTTGTCCGCCAGGCAGGCTATGCCGGTCTTTTGGTCAGCCTCGACGAAATGGTGAACCTCTTTAAACTGAATAATACGCAAGCAAGAACAGCGAACTACGAACAGATTTTGCGGATCCTGAATGACTGCCTGCAAGGTTCAGCCGAGAATATTGGTTTTATCCTCGGGGGGACGCCAGAGCTCCTTTTCGATCCACGCAAAGGTCTTTACAGCTATGAGGCGCTCCAATCACGTCTGGCGGAAAATCGGTTCGCGCAAAAAGCAGGAGTGATTGACTACTCGTCTCCCACTTTGCATCTTGCCAGCCTCACCCCTGAGGAACTGTATATTTTACTGAGAAATCTTCGTCATGTTTATGCAGGCGGAGATCCAGAGAATTATCTGGTTCCAGATGAGGCACTGACTGGATTTCTGCATCACTGTAGTAAAACCATTGGAGACGCTTACTTCCGTACCCCCCGTAATACCATAAAAGGTTTCCTGGACATGCTGGCCGTGCTGGAACAAAACAGAACGATGAACTGGCAAACACTAATCGAGGGTGTGGCGATTGAAGAGGACAGGCCCAGCGAAATGGATGACGCCATTATAGAGGAAAGCGATGACGATGACGGACTGGCGAACTTCAAATTATGAGCAGTGCCTATGATAGTCTCGATCCCCGCGTCCGTAAGTGGATTTACAAGCAGGGGTGGTCAACATTAAGGCCCTTGCAGGAGAGTTCTATCCCGGCAATTTTAGCCCGTGATCGAGACGTGCTAATCAGTGCAGGCACAGCAGCGGGTAAAACAGAGGCTTTTTTTCTTCCTGCCTGTTCGGCAGTTGCAGATCTCACTAATGGATTTAGCATCGTCTATATCAGCCCGTTGAAGGCATTGATTAACGATCAGTACCGTCGTCTTGAGAGCCTTGGAGATGCATTGGAAATGCCAGTGACTCCCTGGCACGGGGATGTACCACAAAGCATAAAGAAGAAGGCTCGGACTAACCCTGCGGGCATTTTACTGATTACACCTGAGTCACTTGAGTCTTTGCTCATAAATTCAATGGGCTGGCTCAAACAGGCGTTTTCTTCAATCGCATACATCGTTATTGATGAGTTTCATGCTTTTATTGGCTCAGAGCGTGGTGTACAGCTGCTTTCTCTGCTCAATAGAATTGACCATGTGCTAGGTCGCCAGGTAAATCCAATTCCCCGCGTTGCATTGAGTGCCACGCTGGGGGAACTGGAGAAAGTGCCCGAAATGTTGCGCCCGGACAAACGACTCCCCTGCGTAACTGTTACAGATAGTAATAGCACGGCCACTCTTCAGGTACAGGTCAAAGGATACCTGGAGCGAGTGATCCAAAATGAGGAAGAACTTCAGAGTTCTGCTGAACATGACGTTTGCGCTGACATTTTTAGACTTTGCCGTGGCGATTCTCATTTGGTCTTTGCAAACAGCCGAAAGCGCACTGAAAGCATTGCGGCAACGCTGAGCGACATGTGTGAGGAACATATTGTTCCCAATGAATTCTTTCCCCACCATGGTTCCCTTGCCAAGGAATTGCGGGAAGCGCTTGAAACTCGTCTTCAGAAAGGAAATTTGCCCACAACAGCTGTTTGTACAATGACGCTTGAGTTGGGAATTGATATCGGTAAGGTTAAGTCGGTTATCCAAGTTACGCCTCCGCATACTGTTTCCAGTCTGCGTCAGCGTATGGGACGTTCTGGGCGACGCGACTCCCCATCAGTTCTAAGAATGCTAATTACAGAAAATGAGCTCACTGTGACTAGCAGTATCGTTGACCACCTACGGCTGCATTTGGTCCAGTCGATGGCAATGATCAGATTGATGATCTCTAAACAATGGTTTGAGCCTGCCGATTCCCAGCAGATGCATTACTCCACGCTGCTACACCAGATTCTTGCAATTACCGCGCAATGGGGCGGAGTTCGTGCCGATCAACTCTGGTCACAGCTATGTCAAACAGGCCCGTTCCGTAATGTGGATATAGGCGATTTCAAAAGCCTGCTTAAACATATGGGGGCATGTGGCCTGCTCACTCAACTCGCTAGTGGAGAAATGGTTGTTGGGGCAGAGGGGGAGAAACTGACTAACCATTACACGTTTTATGCCGTGTTCAACACACCAGAAGAGTTCCGCATTGTCACCGGAAACAGAACCCTTGGAACAGTGCCTGTGGACTCCCCACTGCTACCAGATCAACACATCACCTTCGGTGGGCGGCGCTGGAGAGTGACAGAGATCGAGACAGAGAAAAAAGTTATCTATGTAGAGGCGACCAAAGGCGGTCAGCCACCACAATTTAGTGGGGGGGGAATGTCTGTTCATGATGCCGTTCGTCAGGAAATGCTCGCTATCTATAGGGAAGGTGATTACCGCATAGCAATAGGTAGCAAGAGAGTAGATTATGCCGATTCTGCCGCCAGAAGCCTATTTGCGGAAGGCAGTCGTAACTTCCAGAGTTATAACCTGCAAAATGAGTATTTTCTTACGAGCGGCCAATACTGTTACATCCTCCCATGGATGGGAGATAAGGTTGTCAATACGATTACAGCCTTGCTCATACGTTGTGGCTTTAAAGCTAATTCATTGGCTGGAGTTATAGAAATTGACGGCTCAAGTATCACTTCTGTTCAACAGGCCCTTAAAGGCCTGCTGCTGTCAGGCTTGCCCTCAGCGTTTGATCTTGCTGTAAATGTTCCAGAAAAGTACTTAGATAAATATGATGAATATTTACCAGAGTTTCTGCTTGCGAAAGGATTTGGGGAAAAAGCGTATGACATTGAAGGCGCGTGTACCTGGCTGAAAGAACATCTTCAGTAAACTGGTTACATAAAAAGGGGGAGATGTTCCCCTTAAGCATGAGGCCGATTGAGGATATCAATTTTTGCTCTTGGCTCGGATCTGCCAGAAATCGAGGTCATAAGGTCTGCTTTGAGCGAGCAGCGGACATATGATGTTTAGAAACCGTGCGATTTGTAGTTACGCAGTAAAGTAAAGATGATTAATTCCGATCTGACTGACTTTGTCACTGGACATTATTTCCGAATGTGCTCTTTCGTCCAGGTTGAAAAACACGATTTGCACGGAGCGAGTGCAATTAACACGGCAGAGGCTGGCACAGGCGCACCAGATGTGGTTTATCCACAGAAGCGGGGGGATAAGGACGTGGGTAATGGACAGAATCACTGTTCTGTCCAGTGAAAAGAGTGGAGCTGAATCTGCTGTTGATCTGCATGTCAGTCAGGTCATTTTCTGCAATGCGTTTCCCACTCGCGGATGGCAAACGTGTCCATCATGCCAGAGATGTAGTCGACAATTGCCCGTTCTTTATCTTTTTGATAAAGAGGATTTATTTCATTGTTAATTTTTTCTTCCGGAAGCGTCCGATACAGTTGGGGTGATATAAATTCTATGTTATTGTCAGAATTATAGAAATTAAATAAATCTGTGATAATCATGTTCCCTTTGTGCTCATAGCTTTTAATGTCTCTTTTGCGCATGATGACTTTAAATACGATATCTTTAAGACCGGAAGACAGATTTTTTTTAGTGCCAAACCCAAGTTGCCTGAAGCTATTTTCACCCTGAGTGACAGTAATATCATTAACAAGCACATTAACAATATTGGATGTCAATTCTTTTCTGAATATAATGGCGAACTCTTCGGATGAATTTAGTCTGAATGCTTTCGAAGCTGTGGCTTTTGAATTTTCAATTATTTCATTTAATAAACCAATTGAATCTTTGTAATCGGATCTTCCAAACTCATAAACGATATCCTCAATGCTGACCATACTACGGCTTAGTGCATCTTCAAGGTCATGCGCGGCATATGCAATTTCGTCTGACAGATCCATTATCTGCGCATCAATAGTTTTTTCACCTGGCTGCAAATCTAATTCATATTTATTTACTAAGTCTGTGAAGTATTTGTAGTCATTATCATAAAGAAATTTTTTGTTGCCATTTTCATTTTTAAAGGGATATTTAACCACAGAGAGAATGGCGCGGTGGGTGAGGTTGAGGCCGGGGCAATATGGATGCTTTATCTCAAGACTTCTGAGTATTCTGAGTGCCTGCGCATTGCCCTCGTAGCCGCCGAAGTCCTTAGCAATCTTGTTAAGTTGTTTTTCGCCGGAGTGGCCGAACGGAGGATTGCCAATATCGTGCGCAAGCGCAGCCAGTTCGGCTACAACGTGATGTTCAAGTTCAAGTTCGGATGCGATGCTTCGGGCAATCTGGGCGACTTCCAGGCTATGAGTCAGTCTGTTACGGTTAAATTTTTGAGGATCGACTTCAAACAGCTGCATCTTTCCCTGTAACCGCCGGAACGAAGAAGAGTAAAGAATGCGCGCATAGTCTCGCTCAAATTCGTTTCTTTGCCTTGTATCTGCACTCGACGGAGAATGCTCTCTGCCAGAAGAAAGCTTGCTGATCAGCATTTCTTCCTTTTCTTTTGCAAAGACTTTAACATCATTATCGTTAATCATTTATGTCTCTCAGAAAGTTTGGTGAATGTAACTACCTATCTTACTGATTTTTAGAGGCTTGAAAAGATTTAGACTAGATTTTACTGATTTAAAACTTAACAGGAGTTTATATGCTTGGTGCATCCTTCCAGCAATTCACAACAGAGGCATTACTGGCAAGCGCTTCGCTACGTGGAGGATTAACGGCTCTAAATAAGTGCAAGTATCACGATAAAGGAAGCTTTTATAACGCTTTCTTCCAACTATCAACGGGGCTGGAGCGATTCTTTAAAATTATATATGTAGTGCAGTTTATGATTGAAAATGAATTTCATAAACCATCATATAAGCAACTGAGGGAGAAAGGTCATGATATATTGGCCTTACATGAGACGGCCGTGGCTATTGCTGAAAATTATAATAATAGAAACAACAATGAATGGAAACTCAACGATGAGCAGGAATTAATTCTGACAATGCTATCAGAGTTTGGTAAGGAAACCAGATACTACAACCTTAACACGATTGTTGAAGATAAAAAAAAGATAAATAATCCGCTTGAACAGTGGAACGAGATACTCAATGCCTGCTACTGGAAACACATATCAGCAAACAAGAGGGAAAAGCTTCAAACTGAAATTATTGAATGGGCTGATAAAAATAGGCTTTATGGATACACCTATGATTTTGGACTAGACGGACATATTATGACTCATATTGATCAGCGTATGCTAAACTGGAAAATTATAAAAGTTTCACCCTGCATTGCGTCTGAAATAATATGTATGTTGCAGCCGTACTATTTTTATTGGTATCTCTCAGGAATGCTGTGGAACTCAGAGAGATTCAAAATGGTATCAATGAACCGCAAGTTCCATACTTTCACGAAATATTCCCGTACTTCCTTCTAGACGCCTCCAGAGCAAAAAAGCGTAGAAACTGGATGGATTAATTAAAACTGTACAAAATAATCTGAACGTCCAAAGAGCGCGCAGTTTCATGCCAAAAAATAAACAGCTGAACGTCTGCTCCTGGCACTAAACGGGCTAAAGCAGACTGATTTGATGAGATAAGGGTATAGATGAATTCTCCATACCCTTAAACGATTACTTCCCAGTTGATTTGCTTGGTTTCAGTCCTGGGGTATTGCCGGGTGTATCCTTATTATCACGTCTGCGTTGATCGGGTTTTCCTGTTGATTTTGCGATTGGTTTTGGACCAGGTTTAAGCCCCATAATCATACTCCTTAGCCATGTCAGAGGTTATTCCTCAGTGTGGATATAAGGGGAGCGGTAAGAATTATCAAGCTTGGATGGGCGGTGAAAAGTGACTGCTTGACTATTATGTGAGCAATGTCAGATTTTAACACATAGCGGCCAGCCCATTACTGAAGTTAGCCAAAAATGAGTCGCGATGAGCCCTCAATAATGAGGGCCACCTCGGAGATTGTTAGGCTGATTTCGCCAATTGCCGATGCAGGACCTGAAGGCTAGTTCCCGCCCCTGCCCATGCAGCAGCCGAGCCGACCACATACAGGTTTTGCTTGGCGCGTGAGACGGCTACATTGATTATGTTTGGTGGGCTTGCCGCCCACTGACGTGCCCTTTGCTGACTCGCTTTCGGCGCACCCAGCAACAGGATTACCGTGTCCGCCTCTCGGCCCTGGAACGTGTGGATTGTGCCTACACGATCACGGCACCATTCATCCAGCTTTACGCCGAACGTTCGCAGCAGATCAGTTTCACTGTCGAGACGCCGACGCATGTTCTGCTCTACGATCTTGAATGGTGTGATGATAAATACGTCCGGATTTGTAATGCCCGATGCTGCCAGCTCTTTGAGCATTCGCACAACCGCTTCGCCCTCGTCGGGACACCACTTCGTCTCAGCATCGCCATTGATATCCACCCAGTGAGATCTCCCCAAAGCCGAGCCGATAGATCCGGGTTTTTTAGGCCCGACAGCATGGACCATCTGCCCGGCATAGGCGATGGAGTTAGAAACATCAAACATTGGGTTCTGGCAACGCCTGTGAACGAGCAATGGCAGCCCGACTTCTCGATCACCTACGTCCATGACGAAGGTGGATTTGAAGCGCGATGCCTGATCAGCAAGGGTCTGCGTAGATGCTGCGGGGGCAGACCATTCGACTTGGTCAATGTCAAAGAACTTGCAGATTTCGGCGTTCAGCTTTTCAGGAAGTGAAACTACAGGTGGGATTTGCAACGGGTCACCTACCACGATGGAGCGCTTTGCCCGCATGATAGCTCCAACTGCTGCCTGAGGAACGGCTTGGCCCGCTTCATCTACCAGAAGCCAACCAATGCTCTCTGGTGGCAGATCCCCGAACATCGTCCGAACAGAGGCGAATGTCGTGGACACGGTCGGCACAACCACGAAAAGGCTTGACCAAAGGTCGGGGAGAAGTTCACGGTGAGCGGAAGACTGGAAGGCACCAGCTACCATGCCTGACATCAATAACCCAAGATTGTGTTGCAAGCGGCTGGCCGAAGCATCGATGAACGTTTTATGCACAGTCAGGGCAGCGGCGAAAAGATCCTCCCGCAGGCGATGAACCTCATCGGGAAGCCAGGGTGCAGTGAGGTGGATAGCCTCGTGCTCGAGCTCGAAGAACCTCGCATCAACGACCCTGTCTCCCATACGGTTTCGTGCCTGTGCCTCGGTTGCCTTCAATTCCGAGACAGCCTGACATTTGCTGGAAATTTCCTGGTCGAGTTGCTGTAACTGGGACTCAGTATTGCCCCACTCAGCCCTTGCAAGCTCTAGGGCACCGTCCGTCCCCTGCGCCCGTATGACTGATTGCTGCAAGGTCGCCGAGAGCTTCTGCAGTGTCGATCTCCACGACTTCCAGGCCGCAGTCGCAAACAAACGGGAGAAGAAACCTGGACGGCAAGCAAGATGGCTGTCGAGCATGATCTTGTCCTGCTCGATCTGCGATTTTGCCTTCTCATGCTCTCGTTGGCAGGATTCAGCAGTCTTGTGTGCCTCTTCGACGGCTTCATTCAGACTCGGTCGACGCTGTTCAGCTCTTTGAAGTTCGGTGATCGCTCCCTTGAGCGCCTGGATATCCCGTCGCATCTCTTCGATGCTGGCGATTTCGGCGTCTACCGTCTCCTTAAGTTTAAGAAAGGCGGTTCGCGCTTTCTGCCAGGCCGCAGCAGCATCCGCTTCGTTGGTGCTGGGCCGCTCATTGACAACCACGCTGGGCATCACGCGATCGATGGTTTCGCCAGTTCGCTCGTCCTTGATCTCACGCATGACATTTATGCCGCGAGCTGCTTTCAGGTAGGTAAGGAAACCACCGTCTTCATTCCACCAGAAACCTTGCTGAAACGCGCCTCGGTTGCTGCTCTTGCCGAGAGCTGCGGCGATCAACCCCCAGGTTTCGACAGTGTCGGAGGGGATGCCCCCCTCGGCCTCGGCTTCGAAATAGCCGGCGCGTTTGGGATTCGCAATCAGATCGCTGATGGACCGGAAGTAGGCGATCTGTTCATGGCGACCATTGGCTTCCTTGAGAGGAAGCTCTTTACTGACGTTTTCGACCGCTTTGTTATTGGAGGAGGCTACGACGATCTCATGGCCCTTCAAGGATGCATGTAACTTGTAGAAGTGCAGGAATGCATTGGAACCGAATGCCAGCTTCTCGCCTGTTGTGGAAAAGGCATCCTGCGGTTTGTTGAAGCCGGACATCGCCGTGGCCCGATCGAGAATGCATCCAACGACGATATCCCGGAGAAGAGTGGTCTTTCCGGTTCCCGGAGGCCCATTGACGCCGATGATACCTGGAGCATCATTCAGCTCAGCACGCGCCGCATTCACGGCAGCCTGTTGAAGCAGCACCAGTGGATGGCCGCCTTTCGAAGGCCAACGAGCCTGCGGCATGAGCGACGGTGCGACGAACGGCTCAACTGCGGAAATGGGCGATAGCACGTCGATTTTCTGGTCAGGTCTTCCAATTCCCATGTAGCGGCGCAAACCGGTTCCGGCTTTGCCCGTCTCGAGCAATTTGGTTGCTTCACCGAGATCTTCAAGATAGAAGGAATTCAGTAACGAAGGTTCAGGCGGCGCCTTAGCCTTGAAATGATGAAACACCTTAATCGCGAATGTGGGTGGCTCAACCAAATGCTCGGGTACACTGAACTGCGATACAAGCCATTTATAAGCGTTATGAACAACATTCAGATCGATCGGTATGGGTTCTCCATCTTTGTTGTGGTGGCGAACCATTCGATCCAGATGCTCGATAATGCGCGGCTCAACATTCGGCCAATTCCCTAAACTCCCAAGCTTCAGATCGAGAGCCGGCTTGAGTGCCCAGGCAAAACTGGACACGGCAACGCCTTTGTCCTCAAGCACAAAGCCTTCTTTGTCGATCAGGATCGAGCCGATGGCCGCTTTCTTACCGTCCGGGCGTGAACGCTCCTCATCCTCGCCAAAAACCTTGACCAGCTCGTCCGTCGCCTTGTCGAGAGCGATGGAGCCGAGGACGACCTCGAAATAAAGCTTATAACTGGGCTTGCTGCGGGCATTTGGTCCCCATGGAACACCTCGCTCCAATAGAGCAACCCTAGAGCGGTCGCCGGTTGCCATATCCTCTGGGCGTTTATAAGCTTGAGGCGACAGTGCTTCGAGGGCTGTCCATGCTGCCAGTATTGCTCGCGCATCATTCGCCTTACCTGATGGAGAAAAAGACGGGATCGGACCAAGGTCGATTTGGTCTTTGTCGAATTGCTCTCGTATGGCAGAATCTGGGATGGCCTTCAGTTGAAGTTGCTCTTCCGCAGCAGGCGAATTGTGGGGCACAACTCGAGAAGATTGAATGGACACCGAATCGGGATGGTGTGTTGATGGGCTGGAAGCCGACATGGCGACCACGCTGTGGCCGCTTAGTGCAAATAGAGATTGCTCGATTTTAGCCGTCAGCGTCCGCGCCCTGGCAGTGTTGCGAAAGGTCAGCTCGCTCAACAACTGTTCAAGTTCGCTAACATTGTTGCTGGACTGCTCGAAGATTGCTTCCAGATCGAAGATTGATTTTTGCGCATACTGCCGTGTCTTCATTTATTTCTGCGGCTCCATATCCCTTCAATTAAGAGATATTATGCTAATTAGCTTGATTTCTAAAACTATTAGCTTTCGCTTGAAATATAAATTCTCATCTGGCCACTACTAAAGTGGGAACTGTCATTAATTATCCGTCATCCCGCTAAACGCATTCCTTTCGTACCTCCCTCAATCATACTTCCACGATCCGCAGCCATCACAAAATCAGCCCACCATTGCATCATTGGACGTCGTTGCTCCAGGTAATCGCTGCGGTTATAAGCACGCCGAACCTCATTCTTATCCACATGAGCAAGTGCTGCCTCAATCACATCAGGCGGAAAACCTTGCTCGTTGAGAGCTGTACTGGCAATAGATCGCAAACCGTGTGAAACGAGCACCCCACCAAAACCTGCGCGTTTAAGCGATGCGTTAACGGTTTGACTGTTCATCGGCTGGTTTGGCTTGATGCGGCTGGGAAAGATAAATTCTCGATTTCCACTTAACGGCTTCATCATCTCCAGTATCGCAATTGCTTCATCTGACAATGGAACAGTATGGTCGCGGTTCATTTTCATGCGTGCTGCAGGAATCTTCCATTCTCGGGCTTCTAGGTCTACTTCATCCCAGCGAGCTTCAGCCGCTTCGGCGGGACGGGTGATAGTAAGAAGTTGCCACATGAACAAGCAGCGTGTTGAAAGGCTAATGCTGGCTGTTCGCATCGTTTGCATCAACTGAGGCAACTGATCCGGGCGAATACTTGGCATATTCTTCTTCTGCGGCTTCTCAAATGCCTTGCCAATGTTGACACTGGGAACAGCATCAATCAGCCCTGTGTTTTGGGCATAGATCATGACCTCATTAATGCGTTGGCACAGTCGACGAACGGTTTCCAGTGCTCCTCTGGCCTGAACAGGTTGAACGGCCTGAACCAGTGTGTGAGCTTTAATATCTGTAACGCTAACGTCCCCAATTGCAGGAAAGACATCTCTCTCAAGAGAGCGCCAGATATCTTCTGCATAGTCCGCTGTCACGCTTGCTTTCTTCACATTCCACCAACGTTCAGCTACGAGCTGGAAAGTATTGGTTTTGGCTTCAATTGAACTGCGCAGTTGTTCCTGCTGATGTTCCTGGGGATCAATTTGTTTCGCCAGAAGAGAGCGGGACTCTGCCCGATAGTTTCGGGCATCGGCAAGGGTAACTGACGGGTAGGGGCCTATGCTCTTCTTCGCACGTTTCTTAGTGACAGGGCGAATGTAGCGAAACTGCCAGATTTTACTTCCGCTGGATTTGATTAGTAGCTCAAGGCCATCACCATCATAGAGAACGTAGTCCGCTTCCTTGGGCTTAGCAGATTCAATTTCTTTAACGGATAGAGGTTTGGTTTGTCTTGCCATTGCCGGGTTTCCATAGTTTTAGGCACCTCAAAAACAATAAAGCTTTATGAGGTGCCTAACAAGGTGCCTAAAAGGTTCGGATTTAATTAGTCGGCATCAGACTTCGCGGGACAAAATGAGGGCACAAAAAAGCCCGCAGGGCTTGCGCCGTGCGGGCTCTTAGGACTTCATCGGATGACTCTGGTAATCACCGATGGAGAATTTTGGTGGAGCTGGCGGGAGTTGAACCCGCGTCCGAAATTCCTACATCCTCGGTACTACATGCTTAGTCAGTCTTTACATTCGCTTGCCAGCTGCGGACGGACACGCCACTAACAAACTAGCCTGATTAAGTTTTAACGCTTCAACCCCAGGCAGGGCTTCCACGCGATCTCTTTTGGGTTTGACCTCTCTTGATCCCCGTCCTAAGAGCGGAGGCTAGGGAGAGAGGGCTCTAAGCAGGTTATTAAGCTGCTAAAGCGTAGTTTTCGTCGTTTGCGACTATTTTTTGCGGCTTTTTACGAGGCCAACCGCCCCTCGGCATGCACCTTGGGTTTCGCAAATCCCGTCGAATCCAGAATCAGCCCCAATGTGTAAAGGTAAGTATACCAGATTTATGAGCGCCATGACCAGCCTCATCGTTAAAGATTTAGCACCCATGTAGCCTGATTTTTATTCGATTAAGCAATGGGATGGCAACATTTGTGTCGGATGTGATAGCCAATAAGATGTTCATTCGCGCCGCCGGAGAGGGAGGCGCGGTGAGGAACTGGTCAATAATTGGAGTGCAGGTTTAACGGTGGGCGTTTTTCATGATACGCGCTTTATCCACCTGCCATTCGCGCTCTTTGATATCTGAACGTTTATCGTGCTGTTTCTTACCTTTGGCGACGCCGATTTTCACTTTGCACCAGGCATTTTTCCAGTACAGGGAGAGCGCCACTACGGTATAGCCTTCTCGATTGACGCGACCGTACAATGAGTCCAGTTCGCGCTGGTTGAGAAGTAACTTGCGGGTACGGGTAGGATCGCACACCACATGCGTGGAGGCCACTGCCATTGGCGTGATGTTTGCGCCAAACAGGAACGCTTCTCCGTCACGCAGAAGGACATAGCTGTCGCTGATATTGGCTTTTCCTGCGCGCAGGGATTTAACTTCCCAGCCTTGCAGGGCAAGTCCCGCTTCGAACTCTTCTTCGATAAAGTATTCGTGACGGGCGCGCTTGTTAAGCGCGATGGTCGCTGAACCAGGTTTATGTGCTTTTTTCTTCGTCATAAGCGTCGTGAATCATCGGTAATCTGAAATCGAAAACACCCCATATCAATCCTGCGGGGGACAAGGCTCTATCTTAGCATGAACCCGATGTTACCCAGCGCCGGGATAGCGTTTTTTTTACAGCAGGATAAATGATATTATTTGTTGGATTTTTGTTGATGGAAATTGTTATGCCTCAGATTAGCCGGACCGCACTGGTACCCTACAGCGCGGAGCAAATGTATCAGTTAGTGAATGACGTTCAGTCTTATCCTCAGTTTTTGCCGGGTTGTACCGGAAGTCGGATTCTGGAGTCCACTCCTGGGCAGATGACTGCGGCGGTAGATGTCTCTAAGGCTGGGATCAGCAAAACGTTTACTACCCGCAACCAGTTGACCAGTAACCAAAGTATTCTTATGAATCTGGTGGATGGGCCGTTCAAGAAATTGATTGGTGGATGGAAGTTTACGCCGCTGAGCCAGGAGGCGTGTCGTATCGAGTTTCATCTCGACTTTGAGTTTACCAATAAGTTGATTGAACTCGCCTTTGGTCGCGTGTTTAAAGAGCTGGCGGCTAATATGGTCCAGGCTTTTACGGTTCGTGCGAAAGAGGTTTACAGTGCCAGGTAAAATTGCCGTTGAGGTGGCTTATGCGCTACCTGAGAAGCAGTACCTGCAGCGCGTGACGCTGCAGGAGGGCGCGACGGTTGAAGAAGCTATTCGCGCCAGTGGCTTGCTGGAATTGCGTACCGATATCGATTTAACTAAAAACAAAGTCGGCATTTACAGCCGTCCGGCAAAACTAAGCGATAGTGTGCATGATGGCGATCGGGTGGAGATTTATCGCCCTCTCATTGCCGATCCGAAAGAGCTTCGCAGGCAACGAGCAGAAAAATCAGCGAATAAATAACAGACAGAAAAAAGGTGCTCATTGAGCACCTTTTTTAACGTCTTTGAGAGCAACTTTATTATTAGTTACCACTCAGCGCAGGTTTGTTATCAATATTGGTCAACACACCGCTACTGTTAAAGGTCAGCGTCAGCGTTTGCTGCGTTACACCTTCATGACCTGGTTGCTGGCGGAAGACATAGAACCAGGTATTCGTACCAAATGGATCGGACATCAGCGGTGTACCCAATGCGTACGCAACTTGTTGTTGCGTCATGCCAACACGTATTTTGGATACGTCGTTAGCGGTCAGATAGTTCCCCTGGTTGATGTCAGGACGGTAAACCACTCGCTCCAGAGTGGAACAGCCTGCGGTCAACATCAATAGTACTGCTGCTGCAGCAGTCAGCGTTTTACAGCGCATAGTGATTTGATTCCTTTTCGGGCCCGAGCAGTACGTGGCTCATCTGTAATATGCCGATGATAATAGACCTTTCATCACTTTAAAACCTTTTGCTTTCCGGTCTTACGGCGTTTTGCTGTTTACTCTGACCGTGAAGCAGGAAAAAAGTTTACGCTGCAAGCAGTTCTTTCGCATTCGCCAGTGTATTACGTGTGACTTCACTGCCACCAAGCAGGCGCGCCAGCTCTTGTAACCGCGCTTTTTTATTCAGGGATTGCATATGCGTTTCTGTCATCGCACCATCGGTTTCTTTGCTGACAAAATAGTGTTGATGACCACATCCCGCGACTTGTGGCAGGTGGGTAACACACATCACCTGAGTTGATTCGCCGAGTTGACGCAGCAGTTTGCCGACAACTGCCGCTGTTGGACCGCTAATCCCTACATCCACTTCATCAAAAATCAGTGCCGGGGTTTCCATTTTACGCGCCGTGATGACCTGGATTGCCAGTGCGATGCGGGACAATTCACCACCGGATGCGACTTTGGCAATAGGCTGCATTGGCTGACCTGGGTTGGTGGTTACCTGAAACTCAATACGATCGGCACCGTCAGCGCCCAGGTGATGCTCG
Source organism: Enterobacter hormaechei (assembly GCA_042434945.1). Taxonomy (GTDB): domain Bacteria; phylum Pseudomonadota; class Gammaproteobacteria; order Enterobacterales; family Enterobacteriaceae; genus Escherichia; species Escherichia hormaechei_A. Next base: position 3,008,795 of record CP170191.1, on the reverse strand, counting down.
TCAAATTTAACATCGATCGTAAACTGCCCATGCGGCATTGAGAGCGCATGCATACTGTCGGTGATCAGCTGTGCAAGTTCTTCTGCATATTGCTGGCGTTGTTGGTGTAATGCGCGCGCGATTTCCAGTGCCTGCTGATGATGTTTCGTTACCGCCAGCGCAAGCGTTTCTTGTGAGTCGGCCTGATCGTCCAGTTGCTGCTGTTCTTCCAGTAGCGACTGGTAATACTGTGGCAATGCCTCAGGGCTGACGTGATGTTTACGTGCCAGCGAAATCTGTTTTGAGATGCGCTGTTCAAGTTCAAATAGTCGATTGGGATCGAGATCCAGACGATCGCAGTAGTGGCGCAGTTCATCGCTGGCTTCAGCAATCTGGATGGTAGCTTCTTCCAGCATATCAAGTACGCCGGACAGTTTGCTGTCCATGCCAATCAATTCGCTCACCAGTTGTTTAGCCGTGTAAAGCTGACTTTGCAGGTTTGCGTCTTCACCGTCGGCCATTAATGCCAATGCATTCTGGCTGGTGGTCAGCAATTGACCGCTGTTCGCCAGACGTTTGTACTCTTCGTCGATTTGTTCAAACTCTCCGGGCTGCGGATTAAATTCGTTAAGTTCTTTTAATTGGTATTGCAGCAGTTCCGCACGGGCGGCGCGTTCCTGACTTAACTGTTGATGATGCGCGAGGTCACGGCAGCTTTGATGCCACAACTGATAACGTGCGGTCATTTCCTGCAGTAGAGAGGTTTCATTGGCATAGCCATCAAGCAGGAATTTTTGGTGCTCAGGTTTGGTGAGTAATTGATGAGCGTGCTGACCATGGATCTGAATCAGCAACTGACCCAGTTCGCGCAGTTGTGACAGAGGAACAGCTGTACCGTTGATGAAACCACGGGAGCGACCATCGCTGCTGATCACGCGACGAAGCAAACATTCATGCCCGTCTTCAAGCTGGTTTTCTTCCAGCCAGCGCAGAGCCGCTGGCGTATCTTTCAGAGAAAAACGGGCGCACAGGTCAGCGCGAGCAGCGCCGGTACGCACCATGTCGGCTTCAGCGCGACCACCGAGACAAAGACCGAGGGCATCTATTGCAATAGATTTACCCGCGCCGGTCTCGCCAGTTATTACGGTCATGCCGCTATGAAAATCAATCTCAAGCTCACGAACGATAGCAAAGTTGCTGATGGTCAGTTGTGCCAACATAGTCGTTTTCCTGTATGAAAAACCATTACTGTTATTGCGTACAGTATAAACTGGTTTTATATACAGTAAAGAGGCTGGCGTAAAATTAGAATAATTTTTTTGACCAGCCGAGCTTGGTGCTTAATATGTTGAAATAACTGTAATCTTTCGGATGAATCAGATTCAGATGGTAATCACAGCGACGAATCAGGACATCTTCACCTTCCTGAATCGGCAGTGCTATCTGGCTGTCGCAACTGATTTCCAGATCGTTACGGCGATGCGAAAAACGCAGACGGATCGTGCTGCTGCTGTTTATGACCAGTGGTCGTGCTGACAACGTATGCGGGAACATGGGCACCAGGGTAATCGCATCCAGAGAGGGGGTCAGAATAGGACCGCCTGCAGAGAGGGAATAGGCGGTGGAGCCTGTTGGCGTCGAAATAATTAGTCCATCAGATCGCTGAGAAAACGCAAAGATCTCGTCGATATACACTTCGAACTCAATCATATGCGCCACTTTGCCTGGATGAAGCACCACTTCATTTATCGCGGTGCTGATGCGTTTCTGGCAATCTTGCTGACAGACTTGCGCTTCCAGCAAAAAACGTTTCTCGCTGATGTAGTGGCCTTCCAGCACATCGGCTAACTGTTGCTGGGCGTTATCGGGATCAAGGTCAGTCAGGAAACCCAGGTTGCCACGGTTGATTCCAATAACTTTAATATCGTAACGGGCGAGTGTGCGTGCCGCGCCCAGCATATTACCGTCGCCACCAACGACTACCGCGAGATCAGCTAGTTGCCCAATCTCCGCGAGCGTGCCAGTTTTCACATTCTTCAGTTGCAGTTCGTGAGCGATTTGTTGCTCAACGATGACCTCGTAACCTTTTGTGCACAGCCAGCGGTAGAGCATTTCATGTGTTGTCAGTGCAGTGGGGTGCCGTGGGTGTCCCACAATGCCAATACACTTGAAATGATTATTCATTTTTCCGAGGTCCTTGTTGCGAAGATTGATGACAATGTGAGTGCTTCCCTTGAAACCCTGAAACTGATCCCCATAATAAGCGAAGTTAGCGAGATGAATGCGAAAAAAACGCGGAGAAATTCATGAGTAGTAAAGAACAGAAAACGCCTGAGGGGCAAGCCCCGGAAGAAATTATCATGGATCAGCACGAAGAGATTGAGGCAGTTGAGCCAGAAGCTTCTGCTGAGCAGGTGGATCCGCGCGATGAAAAAATTGCGAATCTCGAAGCTCAGCTGGCTGAAGCCCAGACCCGTGAACGTGACGGCATTTTGCGTGTAAAAGCCGAAATGGAAAACCTGCGTCGACGTACTGAACTGGATATTGAAAAAGCCCACAAATTCGCGCTGGAGAAATTCATCAACGAATTGCTGCCGGTGATTGATAGCCTGGATCGTGCGCTGGAAGTGGCTGATAAAGCTAACCCGGATATGTCTGCGATGGTTGAAGGCATTGAGCTGACGCTGAAGTCGATGCTGGATGTTGTGCGTAAGTTTGGTGTTGAAGTGATCGCCGAAACTAACGTGCCGCTGGACCCGAATGTGCATCAGGCTATCGCAATGGTGGAATCTGATGACGTTGCGCCAGGTAACGTACTGGGCATTATGCAGAAGGGTTATACGCTGAATGGTCGTACGATTCGTGCGGCGATGGTAACTGTAGCGAAAGCAAAAGCGTAATTTCTGTTTTCGTAATAATTCACGGCCCTGCATGCGAATGCAGGGCCGTTTTCGTTACTCCGCCACACTCTCGCGCAGCGGTTTCACAGGAAAAACTTTTACCTGCTTAATCATATTGTCCTGTACGTCGAGAATATCTATATCGTACTCGCCAATACGCACGCGGGTGCCTGCGACAGGGATCTCTTCCAGTGCCTCAAGAATGACGCCATTAACCGTGCGGGCATCATCTTCCGGTAGATGCCAGTTAAAGGCTTTGTTGATTTCCCGCACGTTGGCGGTGCCATCGATAATCACCGAACCGTCGTTTTGCGGCGTGACCTCTTCGGCAAGTGTTGGCGACATCGACGTAGTGAAATCGCCGACAATCTCTTCCAGAATATCTTCAACCGTCACCAGCCCCTGAATGTCTCCATACTCGTTGACGACCAGGCCGACTTTCTTTTTGTTGCGCTGAAACTTTACCAACTGCGTGCTGAGCGGCGTACCTTCCGGCACAAAATAGATCTCGTCCGCGGCGCGCAGCATGGTTTCTTTGGTGAACTCTTTTTTCTCCGACATCAACCGCCAGGCTTCACGTACTCGCAGCATACTGATGGCGTCGTCCAGCGAATCACGGTAGAGCACGATGCGCCCGTGAGGTGAGTGGGAGAGTTGGCGCAGAATCGATTTCCAGTCATCGTTGATATCAATACCGATAATTTCACTGCGCGGCACCATGATGTCATCAACGGTCATTTTTTCCAGATCGAGCACCGACAGCAGCATATCCTGATTGCGACGGGAAATTTGTGAGCGTGATTCGTGCACGATAGTGCGCAACTCTTCTTTGCTCAAAGAGCCGCTAACCACGATATCGGTTTTGATACCCATCATGCGCATCAGCATACGGGTGATAGCATTCAGCAACCAGACCAGCGGCATCATCAAAATTTGCAGCGGAGCCAGCAGAAAACTACTCGGATAAGCGACTTTTTCCGGGTACAGCGCGGCAATGGTTTTCGGCAATACCTCAGCAAATACCAGTACGACAAAAGTCAGCACACCAGTCGCAATTGCCACGCCCGCATCGCCGTACAAACGCATCCCAACAATAGTGCCGAGCGCGGAGGCAAGAATATTGACCAGGTTATTGCCGATTAACACCAGGCTTATCAGGCGGTCTGGCTTACGCAGCAATTTTTCGACGCGTTTGGCCGAGCGATTACCCTGTTTCGCCATATGTCGCAGACGATAGCGGTTGAGGGTCATCATTCCGGTTTCGGACCCGGAAAAATAGGCTGAAATGACCACCATGATGATCAGAATAATGATCAACGTAGTAGTAGAAATGTGTTCCAGGGGAAACTCCTTTTCTGGGTTTAGCTGATTAACTGCTGGACAATTCGGCTGCCGAAGTAGGCCAGTGTCAGAATTACCGCGCCCGCAACGTTAAACCAGACGACGCGGCGTCCACGCCATCCTTCATGGTAATGTCCCCACAGCAGCACAATATAGACAAACCACGCCACGATAGAGAGCACAGCCTTGTCGATATTTTCCATGCTAAATAGGTTGTGCATGTAGAACAGGCCAGTGCAAAGCGTGAGCGTTAGCAGCACCACGCCAATCTGCGTGATGTGGAACATTTTACGCTCGATACTCATCAATGGCGGCATTTCCTGGTTAAATGCCAGCTTCTTGTTCTTCAGTTGGTAATCAATCCACGCCAGTTGCAGCGCGTACAGGGCGGCGATAATTAGCGTGGCATAGGAAAAGAGCGATAAGCCAATGTGCACCAGCATCCCAGGCGTTGCTTCCAGATGGGTGATGTATTCATTGGGCATGAAGGTCGCCAGCGCCAGGTTGATAAGCGCAAAGGCATAGACAATGGGTAGCAGCAACCAGCCACGATTGCGAGAAGCCACAATGGTCATTACCGTACAGATCATCAAACTGACCAATGAACCAACGTTCAGCAGGCTGAGGTTTTGTCCGCTATCACCGTCGGGCAGGATGCGGGCTTCCAGAGCGATTGCGTGGCAGACCAGCGCAATGACCGCAGAAATAATAGCCATGCGCCGCCAGCCGCCGTTTTTTTGCAGCAGACCGGGAACAATCAGCGCAAGACTGACGGAGTAGGCGACAAGCGCGAGCAGAGCAAAAACGGGCATAGTGATGTCGACAGTTTGAGCAATAAGAAAGAGAAGCAGTATAGCGTCAGGTGAACGCTGCTCCAACCGTTGCATAACAACAAAGACGCCTTCATGTTATACTGCGGCAAAATACTGATGATGTGTCGCGATTGCGGCCAACCGTTTCCACCCCAGGCGAGAGACAATGTTTGATAATTTAACCGATCGTTTGTCGCGCACGCTGCGCAATATCAGTGGCCGTGGACGCCTCACTGAAGACAACGTAAAAGATACGCTGCGCGAAGTGCGCATGGCGCTGCTGGAGGCGGACGTCGCTCTGCCGGTAGTGCGTGAGTTTATCAATCGCGTAAAAGAGAAAGCGGTTGGTCATGAAGTTAATAAGAGCCTGACGCCGGGGCAGGAGTTCGTCAAAATCGTCCGTAACGAACTGGTTGCGGCGATGGGCGAAGAGAACCAGACCCTGAACCTGGCGGCGCAACCGCCTGCGGTCGTGCTGATGGCGGGCCTGCAAGGTGCCGGTAAAACAACCAGCGTTGGTAAACTCGGTAAGTTCCTGCGCGAGAAGCACAAGAAGAAAGTGCTGGTGGTTTCTGCCGACGTTTATCGCCCGGCGGCAATCAAACAGCTTGAGACGCTGGCAGAGCAGGTGGGCGTTGATTTCTTCCCTTCTGATGTTGGTCAGAAGCCGGTAGATATCGTTAACGCGGCGCTGAAAGAAGCCAAACTGAAATTCTACGACGTGCTGCTGGTGGATACCGCTGGTCGTCTGCACGTTGACGAAGCGATGATGGACGAGATCAAACAAGTCCATGCGTCGATTAACCCGGTTGAAACCCTGTTTGTGGTTGACGCCATGACCGGTCAGGATGCGGCCAATACGGCAAAAGCATTCAATGAAGCGTTACCGCTTACCGGCGTAGTGTTGACCAAAGTGGACGGCGATGCCCGCGGCGGTGCGGCGCTCTCTATTCGTCACATCACTGGCAAACCGATCAAGTTTCTCGGTGTTGGCGAGAAAACTGAGGCGCTGGAGCCGTTCCATCCGGACCGCATCGCGTCGCGTATTCTCGGCATGGGCGACGTACTGTCGCTGATCGAAGATATCGAAAGCAAAGTTGACCGCGCGCAGGCAGAGAAATTAGCCAGCAAGCTGAAAAAAGGCGACGGCTTCGATCTCAACGATTTTCTTGAGCAACTGCGCCAGATGAAAAATATGGGCGGCATGGCTAGCCTGATGGGCAAGCTGCCGGGCATGGGGCAGATCCCGGATAATGTTAAGTCGCAGATGGACGATAAAGTGCTGGTGCGTATGGAAGCCATCATCAACTCGATGACGATGAAAGAGCGCGCTAAGCCAGAAATCATCAAAGGTTCGCGTAAGCGTCGTATCGCTGCCGGTTGCGGTATGCAGGTGCAGGACGTTAACCGCCTTCTGAAGCAGTTCGACGACATGCAGCGCATGATGAAGAAAATGAAGAAGGGCGGAATGGCGAAGATGATGAGAAGCATGAAGGGGATGATGCCGCCGGGATTTCCTGGTCGCTAAATGACCTTATGCGACAGAGTTATTAACTGCTGATTGCATTTTCTCCAGAAATCAGTAAAATTTTCGGGCTTTTAATATGACACCGGACTCCGTTCCTCGATGGGGTCCGGTTGTTTTATTCACACAAGAGGATGTTATGGTAACTATTCGTTTAGCACGTCACGGCGCTAAAAAGCGTCCGTTCTACCAGGTTGTTGTCGCTGACAGCCGTAATGCACGCAACGGTCGCTTCATCGAGCGCGTTGGTTTCTTCAACCCAATCGCTAGCGAAAAAGAAGAAGGCACTCGCCTGGATCTGGATCGCATCGCTCACTGGGTTGGCCAGGGCGCAACTATTTCTGATCGCGTTGCTGCGCTGATCAAAGAAGTAAACAAAGCAGCTTAATCTGTCACGGTGGTCATGATGAGCAAACAACTCACCGCGCAAGCACCTGTTGATCCCATCGTTTTGGGAAAAATGGGTTCGTCTTACGGTATTCGTGGGTGGCTCAGAGTGTTTTCTTCCACCGAAGACGCCGAAAGCATTTTTGACTATCAGCCCTGGTTTATCCAGAAGGCGGGTCAGTGGCAGCAAGTCCAGCTGGAAAGCTGGAAGCACCACAATCAGGACATGATCATCAAGCTGAAAGGCGTTGACGATCGTGATGCGGCGAACCTGCTGACGAATTGTGAAATTATCGTGGATTCATCGCAGCTGCCTCAGCTTGAAGAGGGGGACTACTACTGGAAAGACCTGATGGGCTGCCAGGTAGTAACCACTGAAGGCTACGATCTCGGTAAAGTCGTCGATATGATGGAAACCGGATCTAATGACGTTCTCGTCATTAAGGCAAACCTGAAAGATGCGTTTGGTATCAAGGAACGTCTCGTACCGTTCCTCGATGGGCAGGTTATCAAGAAAGTCGATCTCACTACTCGTTCAATCGAAGTAGATTGGGATCCTGGTTTTTAAACCACCGGATAAACGGTAAAAGACGGCGCTATGTGGATTGGCATAATTAGCCTGTTTCCTGAAATGTTCCGCGCAATTACCGATTACGGGGTAACTGGCCGGGCAGTTAAAAATGGCCTGCTGAGCATCCAGAGCTGGAGTCCTCGCGACTTCACGCATGACCGGCACCGTACCGTGGACGATCGTCCTTACGGCGGCGGACCGGGGATGTTAATGATGGTGCAACCCTTGCGGGACGCCATTCATGCAGCAAAAGCCGCGGCGGGTGAAGGCGCAAAGGTGATTTATCTGTCACCACAGGGACGCAAGCTTGATCAAGCGGGCGTCAGCGAACTGGCAACGAATCAAAAATTGATTCTGGTGTGCGGTCGCTACGAAGGTATAGATGAGCGCGTGATCCAAACCGAAATTGACGAAGAATGGTCAATCGGCGATTACGTTCTCAGTGGTGGTGAGTTACCAGCAATGACGCTAATTGACTCCGTTTCCCGGTTTATTCCGGGAGTACTGGGACATGAAGCCTCGGCAACGGAAGATTCCTTTGCTGAAGGATTGCTGGATTGCCCGCACTATACGCGGCCTGAGGTGTTAGAAGGGATGGAAGTTCCGCCAGTGTTACTGTCGGGCAACCATGCCGAGATACGTCGCTGGCGTTTGAAACAGTCGCTGGGCCGTACCTGGCTTAGAAGACCTGAACTTCTGGAAAACCTGGCTCTGACTGAAGAGCAAGCAAGGTTGCTGGCGGAGTTCAAAACGGAACACGCACAACAGCAACATAAACATGATGGGATGGCGTAAGCCCCCGAGATATCAGTTTACCCAGGATAAGAGATTAAATTATGAGCAACATTATTAAGCAACTTGAACAAGAGCAGATGAAGCAGGACGTACCTTCCTTCCGTCCGGGTGATACCGTGGAAGTGAAAGTATGGGTTGTTGAAGGTTCCAAAAAACGTCTGCAGGCATTCGAGGGCGTGGTTATCGCTATTCGTAACCGCGGTCTGCACTCTGCATTCACTGTTCGTAAAATTTCCAACGGCGAAGGCGTTGAGCGTGTCTTCCAGACTCACTCTCCGGTAGTTGACAGCATTTCTGTCAAACGTCGTGGTGCTGTTCGTAAAGCTAAACTGTACTACCTGCGTGAGCGTACTGGTAAGGCTGCTCGTATCAAAGAGCGTCTTAACTAAGATTTCGCTTAAGCGACATCCTGTTAAGAAGGGCTGGCCAATTGGCTGGCCCTTTTTTTATCCCATCGCACCTCTCGCGTTAACCCTTCCGTCATAAATCATTTACAATGTTCGCCTCTTGGGTGGAGGGTAAGTGGATAACGTACTGCATCAGCGTAACTGGAAACGCGCAGCGGCATTGACCGCGCTGTTTGCGATCCTGCTGATCGTCGTGGCGCCGTTGATCTCCGTCTCGCTGCAAAAAGATCCCATGAGCGCCATGCCGGGTATGCACCATGACATGAGCATGATGTCGATGGACGAGCATCATAGTGATATGCCGCATTCTATGCCAGTTGACCATGCGGAAGCATGCGGCTACTGCGTGCTGTTAGCGCATGTGCCGGGCGTGATGCTGGCGCTTATCGTTCTGCTCAGCGTGGTGTTGCAGCGGCTGCGCGTGAAACCGCCTCGTCAGGCGGTCAGCCACTGGCACTTTTTCCCCTGGCTTTACCCCGATACCCGCGCGCCGCCGCGTCGGTCTGCTTTCTCCCTTTAAAACAAAATCACTCACTTTTTGCCTTAAAAAGGAAAAGTATGACTACCTGCACTCCGCGCGCGGCATGGGGAAACCTGCTGCGTCGCCTCCATTTCTATATCGGGCTGTTTGTCGGTCCGTTTATCTTCTTCGCAGCGCTGACCGGAACGCTGTATGTCGCCACGCCGCAGCTTGAAAAGGCGCTGTACCATCATGCACTCCACACGGATGCCGTGGGTGAGGCGCAGCCTCTTGCTGAACAAATTGCCGTGGCGGAAAAGGCCGTGGGTTCAGCGCTGCGTTTACATGCTGTACGTCCGGGGCTGGAAGAGGGCGAAACGACCCGCGTGATGTTTGCCGACCCGGCGCTGGGTCCCTCCGAGCATCGGGCTATTTTTATTGATCCCACCAGCCTTGAGATTCGAGGGGATATGACCGTGTACGGCACCAGCGGGATTTTACCGCTGCGTCAGACTATCGATTATCTGCATACCTCGCTGATGCTGGGCAACATCGGGCGCCTCTATAGCGAGTTAGCCGCCTCGTGGATGTGGGTTGCTGCCCTGGGCGGGATCGCGCTGTGGTTCTACACCCGTCCGAAGCGCCGTATTAACAATCGTTTCCAGAATCGTCGTCGCCTGCATGTGATCTTAGGCTGGACGTTACTGGCGGGAATGCTGCTGTTCTCAGTCACCGGGTTAACCTGGTCACAATGGGCCGGTGGCAACGTCGATAAGCTGCGTGCAGAGATGAACTGGCTGACGCCGCAGGTAAACACCACCCTTTCCGGTGCGCCGGAAATGAGGGATGAACACGCCGAACATCGTGGTCATCACGGGGGAATGACGATGCCTGAAATGCCAGTCAAACTGTCGCTTTTTGACAACGTATTGCAGGTCGCCCGCCAGTCAGGGATTGATGCGAACAACGTTGAGATCCGTCCGGCAAGCAGGGTCGACCAGGCCTGGACGGTGACGGAAATCGATCGCCGCTGGCCAACGCAGGTTGATGCCGTTGCCGTGGATCCCCACTCACTGAAGGTGCTGGACAGCACTCGCTTCGGGGATTTCCCGCTGATGGCTAAACTCACCCGCTGGGGCGTGGATTTCCATATGGGGATCCTGTTTGGTCTGGCAAATCAGCTGCTGCTCATCGCGTTTGGCGTTGCGCTGTGTGTGTTAATTATCTGGGGATACCGGATGTGGTGGATGCGTCGCCCTGCAACGTCAGCCGCGAATCCGGTACAGACGCTCTGCCAAAGCTGGCTGGCATTGCCGCTGTGGGGAAGGGGAGTGACGTTCCTGATAAGCCTCCTGCTGGGGCTGGCGTTGCCGGTAATGGGCGTCAGTCTGGCGGTCTTTATTGTGATTGACTGGCTGCGCTGGCGAGCAGGTTCAGGCGTGTCGCTCGCCGGAACAGCCGTTAAATAGCCTTAAGGCGTGCTGATGACTACCGCAACCCGGCGGTTTTCAGCGCGCCCCTGCGCAGTGCGGTTGCTGCTGACAGGGTATTTTTTGCCTAAGCCCCGCGTAGTGAGATTGCTGCGCGGGATATTCGCGCCCTTCGCCCAGGCATCCGCCACAACATTGGCACGTTTTAACGAAAGCGCTTCGTTGTAGCTCTCTTCGCCATAGTTATCCGTATGGCCATCCATCCTGGCGTGGTTCAGACCGGTTGCCGCCAGGCGTGAGGCCATAGTCTGGATCTGCGTTTCACTTTCCGGGCGCAGCCTGGCGTCATTTTTATCAAACAGGATCTTATCCGACAGGCCCAGAGACCAGTCGCCATTCAGTTCGTTAAAGCCGTAGGATTTCATGGCCGCAATTTGCTCTGGCGTGAATTTCCCTTGAGGGGATGACTGGCATCCGGACATTACCAGTGATGCCAGTATTAACGGCGCAAAGTATCGCTTTAACATATCGTCTTCCTTTCAGGATATTGTTTTCGAACGCTGGTTTTTGACCAGATACATATTGCGATCGGCTTGCTCCAGTAATGCTTCAACGGAGGCATTTTCCCACGCCAGAGCAAAGCCAATGCTGAGGGACATTGATGCTGTGTGCCCGTTATGCAGATCAAACGGACGGATAAATTGCTGCGACAGCGCAGCGCAAATAAATTCGACCTCACGTGCGGTGTGGACGCCATAAAGGATCATGGCAAATTCATCGCCGCCAAGACGGTAAGACTGATGACGTTTTTCGCCAAACTCGACCATCCTTTTGGCGGCTTCGATCAGTACGCAGTCACCCGCGGCATGACCCCAGGTGTCATTGATAACCTTAAAGTTATCACCGTCCAGGAAGAGCAGGGCAGAATTGGTTTTTGCTGAAGCGTCGTTCATTAATGCCGCAATGTTGTTGCGAAACGCGGCGCGGTTTGCAAGCCCCGTGAGCGGATCGTGCATGGCGGTACGCAACAGTTGAGCGTTTTTCGCCTGTAGCTTGAGCTGCCACTCTTCCATTTCATCCAGCAGGCTGTTGAAGTCTTCACCAAACTGGTGGAACTCTTCAATGCGGCCTTCCGTTACCCGGCGAGAGAAGTTGCGGTTAGTGCGAACGTCATGCACAACGTCAGTGATGTTTTGCATTTCAGCAACCATGCCATGATGTAGCGAGCGGGTGATGGTCAATGCGACGGCAGAGGCAAAAAGAATGCAGCCGGTGAGGACCGCAAATGAGAGCCAGATAAAGTGGCTAATCAGGCTGTCTCGCGCGGTCAGACGAATTTCGCCAATCACATTGCCATTATGTATGATGGGCTGTGCGACAGGAACAGGGAACAACCACCGGTTGACCAGCGCGCCCAGCGTGTCGGTATTATCCGCCGGGTTCCATGACCACCAGGCAAACCGTTTATGATGTGCGTTAAGCACTTCCGCCACGGCAAACTGTCCCTGCTTGCCGAGGGTCGCCAGCGTTTCATTTGCCGCCACGGCATCGTTGAACACCAGAGAGGCTTCAAGGCTGTGGCTCATGGTGGCGCCGGTAAGTTCGAGGTTTTTTTGCGCGTATTGCTTTAATGTCACCACGGAAGCGAAACACAGCAGCAACCATATAAACGTCATCGTTATAATGACGCTTATCATGCTGATTCGTCGCAACGTTCTTTTAAACGTCGGACGCGGTGTTGGTGCGACTTCCTTATTCATGCTTCTTATTCCGTGCGAGCATTAATACATCCGGATTGACTCTTACGCCACTGCGCGCCAGCGCATCCAGATTTACGGAAAACCTGACGAGGTTGTGCTCTATTATCAGACAAAATGCGCTGCCAATAACGCATTCAGGATTTTGTTCTGACATTAATAGCAACGCCTGGCCCTGATATTGATTTATTATTTCCTGTTGTTTTGCCGGCGACTCGCTCCCGAAATAGAGGGCATCACACCTTGCTGCGAGTGCTTCCCGATCGCTATGCACAATGACAGGACTATAGGGCAACGGGTTGTGTTCATCTTCACTGCTGAGCGCCTGTCTGTAATGGGAAGAGGCATAAATACAGAGCTTAGGCTGGCCGGACAGTGCTGGCCATCGGGTGTAGCTCACAATGCCAGAAACAATCGAACGTACTGATTTATCCGTTTCCGTGAACGAGCCTGCCGTTGCAGGGGCTACTAAAATGAACAGTATTAGCACCAGGGGGAGTCGGAGCAAAGCGATCAAGATTGCATTTCTCATCAGAATCCGCCAAACCGCCCCGGAAATAGATGTCCTTAAGAATTGTCGGCAGAATACCATTGTTTATCAAAGCCGTCATTATGTCAGAAATATCCCTGTTTTGACCTAAGCTAAATCTTACAGTGAGCTATATTCAGAGGAATTAAGGCAGGCTCAATTAAGCCTGCTGGAACGCATACTTTCATCCAATCCTTGTTGCCAGGATTCATGCAGTTTTACTGCATTTTCAGTTGCATCGCAGCTGGCAGGAAATGATTTGCCCGCTAATCCCCAGGCGTGAATAAAGCCCTCTTTGCATATTTTTTTCTGTCCGTCAGCGTAGCCACGAAGATATTCCGCTCGATCAACCTGAGGGTCATTAAAACTATCGGCCAGAGCCTGGTTATCTTTAACCGGAACACCATTCATAGCGTCTTCTTTACCGGCCGTGAACCAGTCCGGGCTGGTCCAGTCAGGCTGAAAAGTATAAGGATTGATCTGGCAACCCGACAAAATAAGCGACAACAACATAAAAGCAATTGAACGCATGGCTATTCTCCTTTTTGTGAGCATAGCCTGGCTTACAGGCGTGCGTGTGTAATTTTAACTTTACGATTTTAGGCCATGACTTTTGCAATTAAAGGGTTGGTGTAAAGTAATGTGTACGAATTATGGATTGAAAACTTTACTTTATGTGTTATCGTTACGTCATCCTCGCTGAGGATCAACTATCGCAAACGAGCATAAACAGGATCGCCATCATGCAAAAAGACGCGCTGAATAACGTACATATTACCGACGAACAGGTTTTAATGACTCCGGAACAACTGAAGGCCGCTTTTCCATTGAGCCTGCAACAAGAAGCCCAGATTGCTGACTCGCGTAAAAGCATTTCAGATATTATCGCCGGGCGCGATCCTCGTCTGCTGGTAGTATGTGGTCCTTGTTCCATTCATGATCCGGAAACTGCTCTGGAATATGCTCGTCGATTTAAAGCCCTTGCCGCAGAGGTCAGCGATAGCCTCTATCTGGTAATGCGCGTCTATTTTGAAAAACCCCGTACCACTGTCGGCTGGAAAGGGTTAATTAACGATCCCCATATGGATGGCTCTTTTGATGTAGAAGCCGGGCTGCAGATCGCGCGTAAATTGCTGCTTGAGCTGGTGAATATGGGACTGCCACTGGCGACGGAAGCGTTAGATCCGAATAGCCCGCAATACCTGGGCGATCTGTTTAGCTGGTCAGCAATTGGTGCTCGTACAACGGAATCGCAAACTCACCGTGAAATGGCCTCCGGGCTTTCCATGCCGGTTGGTTTTAAAAACGGCACCGACGGCAGTCTGGCAACAGCAATTAACGCTATGCGCGCCGCCGCCCAGCCGCACCGTTTTGTTGGCATTAACCAGGCAGGGCAGGTTGCGTTGCTACAAACTCAGGGGAATCCGGACGGCCATGTGATCCTGCGCGGTGGTAAAGCGCCGAACTATAGCCCTGCGGATGTTGCGCAATGTGAAAAAGAGATGGAACAGGCGGGACTGCGCCCGTCTCTGATGGTAGATTGCAGCCACGGTAATTCCAATAAAGATTATCGCCGTCAGCCTGCGGTGGCAGAATCCGTGGTTGCTCAAATCAAAGATGGCAATCGCTCAATTATTGGTCTGATGATCGAAAGTAATATCCACGAGGGCAATCAGTCTTCCGAGCAACCGCGCAGTGAAATGAAATACGGTGTATCCGTAACCGATGCCTGCATTAGCTGGGAAATGACCGATGCCTTGCTGCGTGAAATTCATCAGGATCTGAACGGGCAGCTGACGGCTCGCGTGGCTTAAGAGGTTTATTATGGTTGCTGAATTGACCGCATTACGCGATCAAATTGATGAAGTCGATAAAGCGCTGCTGAATTTATTAGCGAAGCGTCTGGAACTGGTTGCTGAAGTGGGCGGGGTGAAAAGCCGCTTTGGACTGCCTATTTATGTTCCGGAGCGCGAGGCATCTATGTTGGCCTCGCGTCGTGCAGAGGCGGAAGCTCTGGGTGTACCGCCAGATCTGATTGAGGATGTTTTGCGTCGGGTGATGCGTGAATCTTACTCCAGTGAAAACGACAAAGGATTTAAAACACTTTGTCCGTCACTGCGTCCGGTGGTTATCGTCGGCGGTGGCGGTCAGATGGGACGCCTGTTCGAGAAGATGCTGACCCTCTCGGGTTATCAGGTGCGGATTCTGGAGCAACATGACTGGGATCGAGCGGCTGATATTGTTGCCGATGCCGGAATGGTGATTGTTAGTGTGCCAATCCACGTTACTGAGCAAGTTATTGGCAAATTACCGCCTTTACCGAAAGATTGTATTCTGGTCGATCTGGCATCAGTGAAAAATGGGCCATTACAGGCCATGCTGGCGGCGCATGATGGTCCGGTGCTGGGGCTACACCCGATGTTCGGTCCGGACAGCGGTAGCCTGGCAAAGCAAGTTGTGGTCTGGTGTGATGGACGTAAACCGGAAGCATACCAATGGTTTCTGGAGCAAATTCAGGTCTGGGGCGCTCGGCTGCATCGTATTAGCGCCGTCGAGCACGATCAGAATATGGCGTTTATTCAGGCACTGCGCCACTTTGCTACTTTTGCTTACGGGCTGCACCTGGCAGAAGAAAATGTTCAGCTTGAGCAACTTCTGGCGCTCTCTTCGCCGATTTACCGCCTTGAGCTGGCGATGGTCGGGCGACTGTTTGCTCAGGATCCGCAGCTTTATGCCGACATCATTATGTCGTCAGAGCGTAATCTGGCGTTAATCAAACGTTACTATAAGCGTTTCGGCGAGGCGATTGAGTTGCTGGAGCAGGGCGATAAGCAGGCGTTTATTGACAGTTTCCGCAAGGTGGAGCACTGGTTCGGCGATTACGCACAGCGTTTTCAGAGTGAAAGCCGCGTGTTATTGCGTCAGGCGAATGACAATCGCCAGTAATAATCCAGTGCCGGATGATTCACATCATCCGGCACCTTTTCATCGGATTTATCGTCGCGATGCGAAACGCCATCTGGCTGACCGATAAGCACGGCCTGCTACAGCGTAAAGTTTGCGATAACCCATCCAACCCGCAGCTTACACGCTTTAACGATGGCGGTACCGATCATCAGGGACGGTTTTATGCGGGCACCTTCTGGGGGCCGGGAGATTATAACGGCGCCATGCTGATGCGTATCGACAACGACCTGACGCCGAAAGTGATCCAGTGCGATATTCACGGGCATAACGGTTTAGCGTTTAGTCCTGACAAACGATGGATGTTTACTTCTGATACGCCGAACGGTGTGATCTACCGTACGCCGCTTGATGAGCAGGGGGAACCCGGTAAGCGCGAAGAGTTTCGCCGGTTTAGCGAGGGAGAAGGTATGCCCGACGGAGCGGCAATGGACGAGGAAGGCTGCTACTGGAGCGCACTGTTTGACGGCTGGCGTATCGCACGGTTTTCACCGCAAGGCGAACAGCTGGAAGAGTATCGGCTGCCGTTGGATCAACAGGCACTACGTCTCACTTGGGTAACAGCCCAATACCTTCATTGAACGGGTGATTTCCCCTAACTCTTTCAATGCTTTTTGCATTTCCGCTGATTCAAGATTGGCCTGAATATCCAGATAGAACATCTCTTCCCATGGATTACCGTGAATCGGGCGTGATTCCAGACGGGTCATAATCAGATTGTGGTTGCGCAGTACCAGCAACGCTTCAACCAGCGCACCGGCTTGTTGCCCGGTCGCCATTAACAACGTGGTTTTCGCCGGAACCTGATCAGACACGTTAATGGCTTTACGCGCCAACACCACAAATCGGGTGAAGTTTTGTCGCTGATTTGCTTCAATACGCTCCAGTACCTGCAAACCGTACAAAGTGCCGCCAGCTTCGCTTCCCAACGCAGCAACATGCGGTGATTTTGCCTGTGCAACCTTTTCCATTGCCGCAGACGTACTTTCGGTATATTCAATCTTCCAGTGCGGATAACGATTAAGGAATTTGCTGCATTGCTGGAATGGCTGCGGATGGCTGTAGACCGTATTGATGGTGGATAAATCAGTAGTGCCGGAGACCAACAAACAATGGTCGATAGTTAACGTCATCTCGCCAACAATCGACAAGCTGGTATGTTGCAGCAGATCGTAAACGTCGTTTATGGCACCGGAGCTGGTATTTTCAATCGGTACGACGGCATAGTCGGCCTGGCCGGTTTCCACCTGATTAAAAATATCGGCAAATTTGGCGCAGCCACTTTCAATGAATTGCTCAAAGTGACCGGCAGCATACTGGCGCGCCGCAAGATGGGAATAAGAACCTTTGGGGCCGAGAAAAGCGATGCGTGCTGAGTGCGGATTAATTTTATTGAGATGTTGTTGGAGCAAAGCCTGCTGAGTTAATACGGAATCTTCAATGATGAGCTGGAACAGGCGAGTAATGTAATGGGCGTCCAGATGGTGCGCTTTACCGAGCGTAATTAATCTTTCCAGCAAATCGCGTTCACGATCAATATCACGTACCGGGCGATGCGAGAGCAGTTTGGCTTTTCCCACCTCGACGGCCAGTTCGCGCCGTTCTGCCAGTAACGCTAATAATTTTTCATCCAGCGCGCTGATTTTCTCTCGCAGCGCCAGTAACGGGTTTTCCGATGTCATAGTGTTGCCTTTTTGTTATCAATAAAAAAGGCCCCCCGATTTGGGAGGCCTTATTGTTCGTCTTCGCATTCTGTTTCACACGACGAAACGCCTCCCATTCAGGGGAAGGTAAAAAAGAATGCGAAGAAAAACGGTATGTGTTTCATGTTTGTTTCCTTAAGTGACTTTAGTACAGTACCCGTACTGTTTTCACGCTGTCAACAAAAAACGCGCCCGAAGGCGCGTTGGCGATACACTCAATATAAAGGACTACTCTTCTTCAACTTCTTCGACGAAGTTGGCGTCTTTCACCGATGTTGCGGCACGACGTGCTTCGCCTTTGTGCTGCAGTTTATTGAGCTGCCGTTCCAGCTTGTTGATCAATTCGTTAATTGCGGTGTACATATCTTCATGTTTACCACTGGCAACCAGAACGCCGTTAGGTGTATTGATTGTGGCGTCAGCAACAAACCCTTGTGGCTCTTTGGACAGAATGATATGTGGATTAATCAGATGTGTTTGCCATTTTTCCAGTTTGGCGAGACGGTCTGCGACATGTTGGCGGATGGCCGGAGTAATTTCCATTTGTTTGCTGGTAATGTTCATTGTCATAAATTTTACCTCTTGTCTTCCCGTCTTGGTGAATTCAGCATACCGTTCCTGATGTCAAAATGTGTGATGAAAATCTCATAATTTTGTCACTTTTTGTCAACGAATCTTTTTTGTGAGAAATCGCAGGAAGAGATGTTTTTTTACTTGAGGAATATCTCAAAGCGAGCCATATTTGATGAGATCGATAGCGACTAAATCGCTTCAGTTTCACAACGGACAGAATAAAAAAACGGCAGCTCAAGGGCTGCCGTTTTGTGTTTCAGGTTTCTGTTATGTATTGCTGCTGTTTGCGGCGATGATTTTCGCTACTTTTTCAGCTTGCGCATTCATCTGCATCTGACGGTATGCATTTTCCATCAGCGGCAGCGCATCACGCGTAGCCTGGGTATCCGGGTAGTCGCGCAACATGCCTTCTACGCGGTTAACGACGGCAACCCATGCGCCACGTTCTGTATAGTACTCGGCCACGGAGTATTCATATTTCGCCAGACGATCTTTCAGGAATACCAGACGTTTGGTGGCATCGGTGGTGTACTGACTGTTCGGATAGCCGCGCACCAGTTTGGAAAAGTCACTAAACGCAGCTCGTGCATGTTGAGGATCGCGATCGCTACGATCGACGCCAAAGAACCCTTGCAGCGCACTGTCATCCAGCGCCATATTGGTCAGGCCACGCATGTACATGACATAATCGATATTCGGATGGGTCGGGTTAAGGCGAATAAAACGATCGATGGCAGCCTGTGCTAACGGCAAATCGGCGTTTTTATAGTAGGCGTAGATGAGATCCAGCTGCACCTGCTGCGAATACGGACCAAACGGATAGCGATTATCTAACGCTTCCAGTTGCGTTATTGCCTGTCTCCAGTTACCGTCCTGCAGCTTTTGTTGTGCAGTCGCGTAAATTTCATTTGGCGGATTATCAGGTACTTCTTCCTTTGACCCCGAGCAACCCGCCAAAAACAGGCTTAGTGTGGCGGCTGCCACCAGATATTTCATGCGCGTCATGACGTTTTGACTTTCCTCAAAATGTAATACGGGAGATTCTCTGTTCCTGCTCCCGGTTAAGACCAGCTACAATAGCACACTATATTAAACGGCAAAGCCGTAAAACCCCAACGATAAACGAAGAAGCAGTATATATGGCACAACGAGTACAGCTCACTGCAACGGTGTCCGAAAACCAACTCGGTCAACGCTTAGATCAGGCTTTGGCCGAAATGTTCCCGGATTATTCACGTTCGCGAATAAAAGAATGGATCCTCGACCAGCGAGTGCTGGTTAACGGCAAAGTTTGTGATAAGCCGAAAGAAAAAGTATTGGGTGGCGAGCAGGTTGCCATCAACGCTGAGATTGAAGAAGAAGCGCGTTTTGAACCGCAGGATATCCCGCTGGATATCGTCTATGAAGATGAAGACATTATTATCATTAATAAACCGCGCGACCTGGTGGTACATCCTGGCGCGGGTAACCCGGATGGCACGGTACTGAATGCGTTGCTTCATTACTATCCACCCATTGCCGATGTACCGCGTGCGGGCATCGTCCATCGTCTAGATAAAGACACCACTGGCCTGATGGTTGTGGCAAAAACCGTTCCGGCTCAGACGCGTTTAGTCGAATCTTTGCAACGGCGTGAAATTACTCGTGAGTATGAAGCGGTGGCGATTGGTCATATGACCGCAGGTGGCACGGTGGACGAGCCAATCAGTCGCCACCCGACCAAACGTACCCATATGGCGGTGCATCCGATGGGCAAACCAGCGGTGACTCACTATCGCATCATGGAACACTTCCGTGTGCACACGCGTCTGCGGTTGCGTCTGGAAACTGGACGTACGCACCAGATCCGCGTGCATATGGCCCATATCACTCATCCGCTGGTGGGCGATCCGGTTTATGGTGGCCGTCCGCGTCCGCCAAAAGGTGCTTCGGAAGCATTTATCTCCACGCTGCGTAAGTTTGACCGCCAGGCGCTACATGCAACCATGCTGCGTCTTTATCACCCGATCTCCGGCATCGAAATGGAATGGCATGCGCCTATTCCACAAGATATGGTGGAGCTGATTGAGGTGATGCGCGCCGATTTCGAAGAACATAAGGATGAAGTGGACTGGTTATGAGTAAGCTGATTGTCCCGCAGTGGCCGCAGCCAAAAGGTGTTGCGGCCTGTAGCTCCACTCGTATCGGCGGCGTGAGCTTGCCCCCGTATGACTCACTCAACCTCGGTGCCCATTGTGGCGATAACCCGGATCACGTTGAGGAGAATCGCAAGCGACTTTTTGCTGCGGGCAATTTGCCTTCTAAACCGGTCTGGCTTGAGCAGGTACACGGCAAAGATGTGCTTAAGCTCACTGGCGAACCTTATGCCTCAAAACGGGCGGATGCCTCTTATAGCAATACGCCCGGCACGGTTTGCGCAGTGATGACTGCCGACTGCCTCCCTGTGCTGTTTTGCAATCGAGCGGGAACGGAAGTCGCCGCCGCTCATGCTGGCTGGCGTGGACTGTGCGCAGGCGTGCTGGAAGAGACGGTTTCCTGTTTTGCTGATAATCCGGAAAATATTCTCGCCTGGTTAGGGCCGGCAATTGGTCCACGCGCGTTCGAAGTGGGGGGGGAGGTTCGCGAGGCGTTTATGGCAGTAGACGCTAAAGCAAGTGCAGCTTTCATTCAGCATGGTGATAAGTATCTGGCGGATATTTATCAGCTTGCCCGGCAGCGTCTGGCGAACGTGGGTGTTGAGCAAATTTTCGGCGGCGACCGTTGTACATATACGGAAAATGAGACTTTCTTCTCTTATCGTCGCGACAAGACCACCGGTCGTATGGCAAGTTTCATTTGGCTGATATAACCTAAAGAATCAAGACGATCCGGTACGCGTGATTTTCTTTTCACATTAATCTGGTCAATAACCTTGAATAATTGAGGGATGACCTCATTTAATCTCCAGTAGCAACTTTGATCCGTTATGGGAGGAGTTATGCGTCTGGATCGTCTTACTAATAAATTCCAGCTTGCTCTTGCCGATGCCCAATCACTTGCACTCGGGCACGACAACCAATTTATCGAACCACTTCATTTAATGAGCGCCCTGCTGAATCAGGAAGGGGGTTCGGTTAGTCCTTTATTAACATCCGCTGGCATAAATGCTGGCCAGTTGCGCACAGATATCAATCAGGCATTAAATCGTTTACCGCAGGTTGAAGGTACTGGTGGTGATGTCCAGCCATCACAGGATCTGGTGCGCGTTCTTAATCTTTGCGACAAGCTGGCGCAAAAACGTGGTGATAACTTTATCTCGTCAGAACTGTTCGTTCTGGCGGCACTTGAGTCTCGCGGCACGCTGGCCGACATCCTGAAAGCAGCAGGGGCGACCACCGCCAACATTACTCAAGCGATTGAACAAATGCGTGGAGGTGAAAGCGTGAACGATCAAGGTGCTGAAGACCAACGTCAGGCTTTGAAAAAATATACCATCGACCTTACCGAACGAGCCGAACAGGGCAAACTCGATCCGGTGATTGGTCGTGATGAAGAAATTCGCCGTACCATTCAGGTGCTGCAACGTCGTACTAAAAATAACCCGGTACTGATTGGTGAACCCGGCGTCGGTAAAACTGCCATCGTTGAAGGTCTGGCGCAGCGTATTATCAACGGCGAAGTGCCGGAAGGGTTGAAAGGCCGCCGGGTACTGGCGCTGGATATGGGCGCGCTGGTGGCTGGGGCGAAATATCGCGGTGAGTTTGAAGAACGTTTAAAAGGCGTGCTTAACGATCTTGCCAAACAGGAAGGCAACGTCATCCTATTTATCGACGAATTACATACCATGGTCGGCGCGGGTAAAGCCGATGGCGCAATGGACGCCGGAAACATGCTGAAACCGGCGCTGGCGCGTGGTGAATTGCACTGCGTAGGTGCCACGACGCTTGACGAATATCGCCAGTACATTGAAAAAGATGCTGCGCTGGAACGTCGTTTCCAGAAAGTGTTTGTTGCCGAGCCTTCTGTTGAAGATACCATTGCGATTCTGCGTGGCCTGAAAGAACGTTACGAATTGCACCACCATGTGCAAATTACTGACCCGGCAATTGTTGCAGCGGCGACGTTGTCTCATCGCTACATTGCTGACCGTCAGCTGCCGGATAAAGCCATCGACCTGATCGATGAAGCAGCATCCAGCATTCGTATGCAGATTGACTCAAAACCAGAAGAACTCGACCGACTCGATCGTCGTATCATCCAGCTCAAACTGGAACAACAGGCGTTAATGAAAGAGTCTGATGAAGCCAGTAAAAAACGTCTGGATATGCTCAACGAAGAACTGAGCGACAAAGAACGTCAGTACTCCGAGTTAGAAGAAGAGTGGAAAGCAGAGAAGGCATCGCTTTCTGGTACGCAGACCATTAAAGCGGAACTGGAACAGGCGAAAATCGCTATTGAACAGGCTCGCCGTGTGGGGGACCTGGCGCGGATGTCTGAACTGCAATACGGCAAAATCCCGGAACTGGAAAAGCAACTGGAAGCCGCAACGCAGCTCGAAGGCAAAACTATGCGTCTGTTGCGTAATAAAGTGACCGACGCCGAAATTGCTGAAGTGCTGGCGCGTTGGACGGGGATTCCGGTTTCTCGCATGATGGAAAGCGAGCGCGAAAAACTGCTGCGTATGGAGCAAGAACTGCACCATCGCGTAATTGGTCAGAACGAAGCGGTTGATGCGGTATCTAACGCTATTCGTCGTAGCCGTGCGGGGCTGGCGGATCCAAATCGCCCGATTGGTTCATTCCTGTTCCTCGGCCCAACTGGTGTGGGGAAAACAGAGCTTTGTAAGGCGCTGGCGAACTTTATGTTTGATAGCGACGAGGCGATGGTCCGTATCGATATGTCCGAGTTTATGGAGAAACACTCGGTGTCTCGTTTGGTTGGTGCGCCTCCGGGATATGTCGGTTATGAAGAAGGTGGCTACCTGACCGAAGCGGTGCGTCGTCGTCCGTATTCCGTCATCCTGCTGGATGAAGTGGAAAAAGCGCATCCGGATGTCTTCAACATTCTGTTGCAGGTACTGGATGATGGGCGTCTGACTGACGGGCAAGGGAGAACGGTCGACTTCCGTAATACGGTCGTCATTATGACCTCTAACCTCGGTTCCGATCTGATTCAGGAACGCTTCGGTGAACTGGATTATGCGCACATGAAAGAGCTGGTGCTCGGTGTGGTAAGCCATAACTTCCGTCCGGAATTCATTAACCGTATCGATGAAGTGGTGGTCTTCCATCCGCTGGGTGAACAGCACATTGCCTCGATTGCGCAGATTCAGTTGAAACGTCTGTACAAACGTCTGGAAGAACGTGGTTATGAAATCCACATTTCTGACGAGGCGCTGAAACTGCTGAGCGAGAACGGTTACGATCCGGTCTATGGTGCACGTCCTCTGAAACGTGCAATTCAGCAGCAGATCGAAAACCCGCTGGCACAGCAAATACTGTCTGGTGAATTGGTTCCGGGTAAAGTGATTCGCCTGGAAGTTAATGAAGACCGGATTGTCGCCGTCCAGTAAATGATAAAACGACGAGCCCTTCGGGGCTCGTTTTTGTCTATAAGTTAGACGGAAAAGACTATATTTAAGATGTTTTGCCTGAAAAGTGAGCGAACGATAAAGTTTTTATATTTTTCGCTTGTCAGGCCGGAATAACTCCCTATAATGCGCCACCACTGACACGGAACAACGGCAAACACGCCGCCGGGTCAGCGGGGTTCTCCTGAGAATCTCAACAGAGAAAAGCAAAGAAATGCTTGACTCTGTAGCGGGAAAGCGTATTATGCACACCCCGCGCCGCTGAGAAAAAGCGAAGCGGCACTGCTCTTTAACAATTTATCAGACAATCTGTGTGGGCACTCGAAGATACGGATTCTTAACGTCGCAAGACGAAAAATGAATACCAAGTCTCAAGAGTGAACACGTAATTCATTACGAAGTTTAATTCTTTGAGCATCAAACTTTTAAATTGAAGAGTTTGATCATGGCTCAGATTGAACGCTGGCGGCAGGCCTAACACATGCAAGTCGAACGGTAACAGGAAGCAGCTTGCTGCTTCGCTGACGAGTGGCGGACGGGTGAGTAATGTCTGGGAAACTGCCTGATGGAGGGGGATAACTACTGGAAACGGTAGCTAATACCGCATAATGTCGCAAGACCAAAGAGGGGGACCTTCGGGCCTCTTGCCATCGGATGTGCCCAGATGGGATTAGCTTGTTGGTGGGGTAACGGCTCACCAAGGCGACGATCCCTAGCTGGTCTGAGAGGATGACCAGCCACACTGGAACTGAGACACGGTCCAGACTCCTACGGGAGGCAGCAGTGGGGAATATTGCACAATGGGCGCAAGCCTGATGCAGCCATGCCGCGTGTATGAAGAAGGCCTTCGGGTTGTAAAGTACTTTCAGCGGGGAGGAAGGGAGTAAAGTTAATACCTTTGCTCATTGACGTTACCCGCAGAAGAAGCACCGGCTAACTCCGTGCCAGCAGCCGCGGTAATACGGAGGGTGCAAGCGTTAATCGGAATTACTGGGCGTAAAGCGCACGCAGGCGGTTTGTTAAGTCAGATGTGAAATCCCCGGGCTCAACCTGGGAACTGCATCTGATACTGGCAAGCTTGAGTCTCGTAGAGGGGGGTAGAATTCCAGGTGTAGCGGTGAAATGCGTAGAGATCTGGAGGAATACCGGTGGCGAAGGCGGCCCCCTGGACGAAGACTGACGCTCAGGTGCGAAAGCGTGGGGAGCAAACAGGATTAGATACCCTGGTAGTCCACGCCGTAAACGATGTCGACTTGGAGGTTGTGCCCTTGAGGCGTGGCTTCCGGAGCTAACGCGTTAAGTCGACCGCCTGGGGAGTACGGCCGCAAGGTTAAAACTCAAATGAATTGACGGGGGCCCGCACAAGCGGTGGAGCATGTGGTTTAATTCGATGCAACGCGAAGAACCTTACCTGGTCTTGACATCCACGGAAGTTTTCAGAGATGAGAATGTGCCTTCGGGAACCGTGAGACAGGTGCTGCATGGCTGTCGTCAGCTCGTGTTGTGAAATGTTGGGTTAAGTCCCGCAACGAGCGCAACCCTTATCCTTTGTTGCCAGCGGTCCGGCCGGGAACTCAAAGGAGACTGCCAGTGATAAACTGGAGGAAGGTGGGGATGACGTCAAGTCATCATGGCCCTTACGACCAGGGCTACACACGTGCTACAATGGCGCATACAAAGAGAAGCGACCTCGCGAGAGCAAGCGGACCTCATAAAGTGCGTCGTAGTCCGGATTGGAGTCTGCAACTCGACTCCATGAAGTCGGAATCGCTAGTAATCGTGGATCAGAATGCCACGGTGAATACGTTCCCGGGCCTTGTACACACCGCCCGTCACACCATGGGAGTGGGTTGCAAAAGAAGTAGGTAGCTTAACCTTCGGGAGGGCGCTTACCACTTTGTGATTCATGACTGGGGTGAAGTCGTAACAAGGTAACCGTAGGGGAACCTGCGGTTGGATCACCTCCTTACCTTAAAGAAGCGTTCTTTGCAGTGCTCACACAGATTGTCTGATAGAAAGTGAAAAGCAAGGCGTCTTGCGAAGCAGACTGATACGTCCCCTTCGTCTAGAGGCCCAGGACACCGCCCTTTCACGGCGGTAACAGGGGTTCGAATCCCCTAGGGGACGCCACTTGCTGGTTTGTGAGTGAAAGTCACCTGCCTTAATATCTCAAAACTCATCTTCGGGTGATGTTTGAGATATTTGCTCTTTAAAAATCTGGATCAAGCTGAAAATTGAAACACTGAACAACGAAAGTTGTTCGTGAGTCTCTCAAATTTTCGCAACACGATGATGAATCGTAAGAAACATCTTCGGGTTGTGAGGTTAAGCGACTAAGCGTACACGGTGGATGCCCTGGCAGTCAGAGGCGATGAAGGACGTGCTAATCTGCGATAAGCGTCGGTAAGGTGATATGAACCGTTATAACCGGCGATTTCCGAATGGGGAAACCCAGTGTGTTTCGACACACTATCATTAACTGAATCCATAGGTTAATGAGGCGAACCGGGGGAACTGAAACATCTAAGTACCCCGAGGAAAAGAAATCAACCGAGATTCCCCCAGTAGCGGCGAGCGAACGGGGAGCAGCCCAGAGCCTGAATCAGTGTGTGTGTTAGTGGAAGCGTCTGGAAAGGCGCGCGATACAGGGTGACAGCCCCGTACACAAAAATGCACATGCTGTGAGCTCGATGAGTAGGGCGGGACACGTGGTATCCTGTCTGAATATGGGGGGACCATCCTCCAAGGCTAAATACTCCTGACTGACCGATAGTGAACCAGTACCGTGAGGGAAAGGCGAAAAGAACCCCGGCGAGGGGAGTGAAAAAGAACCTGAAACCGTGTACGTACAAGCAGTGGGAGCACGCTTCGGCGTGTGACTGCGTACCTTTTGTATAATGGGTCAGCGACTTATATTCTGTAGCAAGGTTAACCGAATAGGGGAGCCGAAGGGAAACCGAGTCTTAACTGGGCGTTAAGTTGCAGGGTATAGACCCGAAACCCGGTGATCTAGCCATGGGCAGGTTGAAGGTTGGGTAACACTAACTGGAGGACCGAACCGACTAATGTTGAAAAATTAGCGGATGACTTGTGGCTGGGGGTGAAAGGCCAATCAAACCGGGAGATAGCTGGTTCTCCCCGAAAGCTATTTAGGTAGCGCCTCGTGAATTCATCTCCGGGGGTAGAGCACTGTTTCGGCAAGGGGGTCATCCCGACTTACCAACCCGATGCAAACTGCGAATACCGGAGAATGTTATCACGGGAGACACACGGCGGGTGCTAACGTCCGTCGTGAAGAGGGAAACAACCCAGACCGCCAGCTAAGGTCCCAAAGTCATGGTTAAGTGGGAAACGATGTGGGAAGGCCCAGACAGCCAGGATGTTGGCTTAGAAGCAGCCATCATTTAAAGAAAGCGTAATAGCTCACTGGTCGAGTCGGCCTGCGCGGAAGATGTAACGGGGCTAAACCATGCACCGAAGCTGCGGCAGCGACGCTTATGCGTTGTTGGGTAGGGGAGCGTTCTGTAAGCCTGTGAAGGTGTGCTGTGAGGCATGCTGGAGGTATCAGAAGTGCGAATGCTGACATAAGTAACGATAAAGCGGGTGAAAAGCCCGCTCGCCGGAAGACCAAGGGTTCCTGTCCAACGTTAATCGGGGCAGGGTGAGTCGACCCCTAAGGCGAGGCCGAAAGGCGTAGTCGATGGGAAACAGGTTAATATTCCTGTACTTGGTGTTACTGCGAAGGGGGGACGGAGAAGGCTATGTTGGCCGGGCGACGGTTGTCCCGGTTTAAGCGTGTAGGCTGGTTTTCCAGGCAAATCCGGAAAATCAAGGCTGAGGCGTGATGACGAGGCACTACGGTGCTGAAGCAACAAATGCCCTGCTTCCAGGAAAAGCCTCTAAGCATCAGGTAACATCAAATCGTACCCCAAACCGACACAGGTGGTCAGGTAGAGAATACCAAGGCGCTTGAGAGAACTCGGGTGAAGGAACTAGGCAAAATGGTGCCGTAACTTCGGGAGAAGGCACGCTGATATGTAGGTGAAGTCCCTTGCGGATGGAGCTGAAATCAGTCGAAGATACCAGCTGGCTGCAACTGTTTATTAAAAACACAGCACTGTGCAAACACGAAAGTGGACGTATACGGTGTGACGCCTGCCCGGTGCCGGAAGGTTAATTGATGGGGTCAGCGCAAGCGAAGCTCTTGATCGAAGCCCCGGTAAACGGCGGCCGTAACTATAACGGTCCTAAGGTAGCGAAATTCCTTGTCGGGTAAGTTCCGACCTGCACGAATGGCGTAATGATGGCCAGGCTGTCTCCACCCGAGACTCAGTGAAATTGAACTCGCTGTGAAGATGCAGTGTACCCGCGGCAAGACGGAAAGACCCCGTGAACCTTTACTATAGCTTGACACTGAACATTGAGCCTTGATGTGTAGGATAGGTGGGAGGCTTAGAAGTGTGGACGCCAGTCTGCATGGAGCCGACCTTGAAATACCACCCTTTAATGTTTGATGTTCTAACGTTGACCCGTGATCCGGGTTGCGGACAGTGTCTGGTGGGTAGTTTGACTGGGGCGGTCTCCTCCTAAAGAGTAACGGAGGAGCACGAAGGTTGGCTAATCCTGGTCGGACATCAGGAGGTTAGTGCAATGGCATAAGCCAGCTTGACTGCGAGCGTGACGGCGCGAGCAGGTGCGAAAGCAGGTCATAGTGATCCGGTGGTTCTGAATGGAAGGGCCATCGCTCAACGGATAAAAGGTACTCCGGGGATAACAGGCTGATACCGCCCAAGAGTTCATATCGACGGCGGTGTTTGGCACCTCGATGTCGGCTCATCACATCCTGGGGCTGAAGTAGGTCCCAAGGGTATGGCTGTTCGCCATTTAAAGTGGTACGCGAGCTGGGTTTAGAACGTCGTGAGACAGTTCGGTCCCTATCTGCCGTGGGCGCTGGAGAACTGAGGGGGGCTGCTCCTAGTACGAGAGGACCGGAGTGGACGCATCACTGGTGTTCGGGTTGTCATGCCAATGGCACTGCCCGGTAGCTAAATGCGGAAGAGATAAGTGCTGAAAGCATCTAAGCACGAAACTTGCCCCGAGATGAGTTCTCCCTGACTCCTTGAGAGTCCTGAAGGAACGTTGAAGACGACGACGTTGATAGGCCGGGTGTGTAAGCGCAGCGATGCGTTGAGCTAACCGGTACTAATGAACCGTGAGGCTTAACCTTACAACGCCGAAGATGTTTTGGCGGATGAGAGAAGATTTTCAGCCTGATACAGATTAAATCAGAACGCAGAAGCGGTCTGATAAAACAGAATTTGCCTGGCGGCCTTAGCGCGGTGGTCCCACCTGACCCCATGCCGAACTCAGAAGTGAAACGCCGTAGCGCCGATGGTAGTGTGGGGTCTCCCCATGCGAGAGTAGGGAACTGCCAGGCATCAAATCAAGAAAAACCCCGGTCCATAAGGCCGGGGTTTTTTGCTTTGTACGTGGAAAACATGCCGGATGGCGGCTTCCCCTTATCCGGCCTACAATTGTTAAAACAATTTTAACAATGGTGCCGCTTTGACTCGTCCCTTTGATTATCAACAAGATTTTGCCAATATTAATTTTCGCGAACATCCCGAACGGTATCAGGTGGGCCGGGGTGAGCAGGGCGTATTGATGGTCGAGCCTTATAAAAGCGAAATCCTGCCGCACTGGCGTTATAAAAATGCTGAAGTCGCAGCGCGTTCGGCAGAAGAGATCTACGCCCTTTTTGAAGAATACCGCAGGAAAAACGATTTTGTCGGCATGGATATGGCGCGTAAATTCATACAGATGGGATACACCCGTGCCCGGCGATACGCCAATCATAAAGGCGGTAAAAAGTATGATGAGAAGCGCCAGGTCAAACCCCTCGATCACGATCCAGTAAAAGCAGAAGCCGCTGCGGTGTTCAAAACGTGGTGGGATAAAATTCGTGCTGATGAAGATTATTTGCAGCGAAAAAAGGCTCACCAGCAAGCGTGGGGATAATTACTACGTCCGCTAATAATTCGATACCTGATCGAGTTCACAAAATCCAATGAAACATATTGGAAGCATTTTATTTACCTAACGATTCGTTTTAAATCCGGTTTTACTGTTTGTGGGCAATGGCCCGCAATGTGAGACAGGGGATTTTAAAATGACAGAAACCGTAGCCAGTGCAGATACGGATAACACAAGTTTAGCAGGCAAGGATACTCGCCGTCGGGTTTGGGCAATCGTTGGAGCTTCATCGGGGAACCTTGTAGAGTGGTTTGATTTTTACGTCTATTCATTTTGTTCACTCTACTTTGCACATATCTTCTTCCCGTCAGGGAACACTACAACGCAGCTTCTGCAAACCGCAGGCGTTTTTGCCGCCGGGTTCCTGATGCGTCCCATTGGCGGATGGCTGTTCGGCAGGATCGCGGACAGGAAAGGGCGCAAGACATCCATGCTCATCTCCGTATGCATGATGTGCGTCGGCTCGCTGGTGATTGCCTGCCTGCCCGGATATGACACTATCGGAACATGGGCACCGGCGTTGTTGCTGCTGGCACGCCTGTTCCAGGGGCTGTCAGTGGGTGGCGAATACGGCACCAGCGCGACATACATGAGCGAAGTAGCTGTTGAAGGGCGCAAAGGTTTCTATGCATCATTCCAGTATGTAACCCTCATTGGCGGTCAGCTGCTGGCGTTACTGGTTGTGGTGATCCTTCAACAAATCCTTAGCGATGAAGATTTACGCGCCTGGGGCTGGCGCATCCCGTTTGCCCTGGGGGCTGCCCTGGCGGTTGTGGCGCTGTGGTTACGCCGTCAGCTTGATGAAACCTCCCAGCAGGAGGTCAGGGCGCTGAAAGAAGCCGGTTCGATGAAAGGGCTGTGGCGAAACCGCAAAGCGTTTTTGATGGTATTAGGCTTTACCGCCGCAGGCTCGCTAAGCTTCTATACCTTCACCACCTATATGCAAAAATATCTGGTCAACACCACGGGCATGCATGCTAACGTTGCGAGTGTCGTCATGACGGTGGCGTTACTGGTCTTTATGCTCATCCAGCCGATTGTTGGCGCGCTGTCGGACAAAATAGGTCGCCGCACCTCCATGCTGATCTTTGGTGGCATGCTCACCCTGGGGACTGTTCCGCTTTTGACGGCGCTACAGCATACAACCTCTCCGTATGCCGCTTTCGCTTTGATTATGGTGGCACTTATTATTATTAGTTTTTACACGGCAATCAGTGGCATTTTGAAAGCGGAAATGTTTCCCGCACAGGTGAGGGCGCTGGGCGTAGGCCTCTCTTATGCGGTCGCTAACGCCCTGTTCGGCGGTTCGGCAGAGTATGTCGCGCTATCCCTTAAGTCATGGGGCAGTGAATCGACCTTTTTCTGGTATGTCACCATCATGGGGGCGCTGGCGTTTATTGTCTCCCTGATGCTGCATCGTAAAGGAAAAGGGATCCGCCTTTAGTAATGCGCCATCTGCCAGACGGCGTAGCCGGTTGTTGCCCCGGCTACGTCCCAGGCAAAATCTTTCCAGCTCCAGCCGCTTCCCGAGGGGCGGCTATCCCAAAGTTCTTTTGATGCCCCCAGGCTGATGGAGAACATCAGCCCCATTGTGGCACTTCGATCCCGGCTATAACCCTGGTGCAGCGCATATTCATTACCCGCAGCGGACAACATTGCAGACGCCAGAAAGTGTTGAGCTTTATCCTGACCCGACCAGTTATCATTAGCCATATGGCTGCAACCGGTCAGGAAAAGAGGGATTATCAGGAAAGGCGTACGCATTAACAGACTCCATAAAAAAGCCCCGTCGATGACAGGGCTCGTGTATTACAGAATGCGGCTGATGAGGCGGTCGATACGGATCCGACGTAGACGGCGAATCAGCTTGCGAACTTTCACCGGATAATCAGCGATGCTTTGCAGATCGCGATAATGACGAACCACTGTAGTATGCGTGCGTATAAGCTCCAGCTCACGATCGCGTTTCGCGGCTAACGCATGCTGAGGATCGTGGATCAAAATGGCGTTTTCCAGATCCAGACGCCAGGCGCGCGGGTTCAGGTTATTACCGGTGATCAACATCCACTTATCATCAACCCACATCCCTTTCAGGTGATAGGTGTTGTCGTCATCTTTCCATAACCGAACCACTAACTGGTCAGTATTGACGTAATACTGCAAACGGCTCAGGAAACGACGCAGATTGATCTCATAGAGATAAGGCAATGCGCCAATTATCTTGAAAGGTTCATCTTCCGGAATGTAGAAGTCGTTCGCGGTTTTATCACCAACAATAATTTCGACCTTTTTCCCTTCGCGCAGCAACTGGATAATATTGCGCACAAGGATTGCTGGCAGGTTGAAGTATGGCGTACAGATGGTTAGTTTCTGCTCGGCACAAGGCATAAGATGGAAAATGGTCTTGTTCAACAGACTCGATTTCCCCAGCCCCACTATCGGCGTTACGGAAAGCTGATCGTTGTCGGCATCGCCCTGGAAATGATAAGCGGCATCACGCAGCTCCTGGCGGAACAGACGAATATCGTTCTTGATTTCCGGGCTTTTTGGCCGATTAACATCATCCAGACGATTAACGCCGCGGCCATTCATAATATTCTGTGTAACCCATTCAAACATAATGTCTGACATCTTACGGTTACGGATAAGATGATAACGGTCGTAGCGATATTTATCGTGCTGATGCAGGTAAACATCGTTCAGGCTGGCACCGCTATAAAGTACGCTATCGTCGATGATAAAGCCTTTAAAGTGCAGAACACCAAGGGCTTCACGGGTATTGATTGGAACGCCATAAACCGGAACATCTACGCCCGGATTTTCCTGCGCCATGCGGCAGTACCAGTCAGCGTTAGTGTTAGATGCCGCAGCGCCAATGCGTCCACGTTGTGCACGATGCCAGTCGACCAGCACCCGCACATCCAGTTCCGGACGCTGCCTTTTAGCTTCATACAACGCGTTCAGAATGCCTTTGCCACCGTCATCCTGTTCGAGATACAGGGCGACAATGCAAATGCGCTGCTTCGCGCTGGCTATTTTTTCCAGCAGCGTCTCCCGGAAGTCGGCGGGAGCGTAAAAGAAATCGACATCATCAACTGATTGAGAAATCTTGGGTAGTTGGGCAAGGTGTTGTTGATGTTTATTACGCTTAAATTTTGACAACATCACAGTGCATTTCTTCTCTGTTCATTGAAGGGTCCTCTGTGCAATGCAGACGACATAAGCGGGCAATAATAACACCAGTCCCGATTAAGTGGTCAACATTTCCAGTACCTTACTCATGATTCCTCGCGTTGGGCAAGATTTAGCGTAAGCCCAACGATCCCCTCTTCGAGCTGGATATCAACGTTAAACCCGAGCTTGCGGGCTAGCGCCACCATGCCACGATTGTTTGGCATCGTAATACCATTCAGACGTTGTAGTCCGTGATCTCGCGTATAGGTAATCAACTTTTCCATTAAGCGTCGACCTAAGCCTAACCCTTTGAGATCCGAGCGAACCAGTACAGCAAATTCGGCATCGATGTTATCAGGATCGGAAATCGCACGCGTGACGCCGAGGATCTCTTCCGTTTGATCAATACGTCGTACCGCTACAAACGCCATTTCCCGATCGTAGTCGATCTGTGTCATGTTGGCTAAATCTTCATGGGTAAATTCGTTGATCTCGCTAAAGTAGCGGTAATAAAGATCTTCTTTGGTGACTCGCGAAATGAATTGCTGAAGTTGTGGCTCATCTTCTGGCAAAATCGGGGCGGAACAAGCAGCGTTCACCGTTTTTCAATTCTACCCATTCTTCCAGCTGATGCGGATAAGGGCGCACTGCCAGCCGACTCTCGTTATCGCCTTCAAACGGCGAGATATCCAGCGTGACATCCAGCCGCGGTAAATTCACTGCCAGAAGCCAGCAAAGGATGAATATCCAGACGCTGAATTTCCGGGCAATCGACAATCAAGTTGGAAACCTGCACCAGAAGCTGGCTCAAGCCTGCAACATCCAATGGGGCGTAGCGCACTGCGCGCACGAATCTTTTTACTTTTGATCCCCTGAATAACCAGATAGCGGGCCAGGTTCATGTTCAGCGGCGGCAGTGCGACGACGGCTTGATCTTCAGGACGCCACTCCACACCGCCTTCACCCAGCATGATCAACGGCCCGAAAACCGGATCGTGCTCAACCACAACCCGCAACTCCTGAGCGCCAGCACGGTTAGCCATACTTTGCACCAACAGGCCGTGGGACCCGCGCCTGTGGCCAGGCCATTTTTACGCGATCGAAAATAGCGTTCGCCGCTTGCTGGACTTCATTGGCTGTACGCAGGTAAAGCATGACGCCCTGAACTTCCGATTTATGTGGAATATCCGGCGAACGCAATTTCAGCGCCACCGGATAACCAATCTGTTCGGCAATATGCACCGCTTCGGTGCTATCGCTGGCAATCCAGGTAGGGAGCGTGTTCATGCCATACGCTTGCAGGATGGGCTGAACTTCGATGGGTATCGAGCGACGTAGCCCCTTCGGCAATCGCCTGTTGCAACAGAAGATGCGCTTCTGCGGTATTGGAAGTCAGATTGCTGGGCAACGCCGGCGTTTCGCGTAGTTGCTTCTGATTACGCCGGTACTCCACCATATGCATAAAAGCAGTGATGGTTCCTTCCGGGGGTACGGTAGGTCGGCAGCCCGGCTTCGCTGAATAAACGTCGTGCCTCTTGCGAGGAGTGCTCGCCGCACCAGTTCGTCAGCAAAGAGACATATTTGCTGCGGGGATGATGCTTTACCGCTTCAATTAATACTTGCGCGCTTTCTGTTGCGGGAGCAGCGGCGCTGGGCGAATGAATAACCATCAGCGCGTCAAAATCCTGGCTGTGGAGCAGAATATCCAGCGTTTTAATATAGTGCTCACTGCTGGCGTCATCGCGTAGATCGAGCGGGTTAGATATTGCCACATGTTCTGGCAGTGCATCGCAGCAGTTTCTGGCAGGTTTCTTCGCTTAGCGTTGCCAGCTTGCCATTGCGTGACCATAAGGCATCCAGCGCCAGCGCGGCAGGCGCAGCACCGTTGCTGATAATCATCAGCCGGTCGCCACGTAGCGGGCGCATATGGCTAAGGGTTTCCACCGCCGAAAACAGCTCGTGGGTGTCCTGTACCCGCAACAAACCGGCACGCTGAATAGCCGCATCCCATGCCGGGTCCATTCCTGCCGTCGTGTTGAGCAGTCGCTGTGCCGCCGGGCTACGTCCGCTTTTAATCACCAGAATCGGTTTATTACGCGAGGCACTACGGGCCGCCGAAACCAAAGCGTCGCGCGTCGCTTAACTGTTCGAGATAGAGCAGGATGGCGCTGGTTTTACTGTCGCGTGCCAGATAGTCAAGCAATTCATCAACGGTCGATATCCAGGCTGTCGCCGAGCGCAATAAAGTAGGAAAAGCCCATCTTACGCTGTTGCGCCCAGTCGAGGATGGTGTTGGAGACGGCAGCCGATTGCGAAATAAACGCCAGCTTGCCGCGTTTAATCGGCACAGGCGAAAAGCTGGCATTCAGACCTTGCCAGGGAGCCAGTAAACCCAGACTGTTTGGTCCAAGCAGGCGCATGTTATGGCGCAGGGCGCAGGCGCGGAGATCTTCGTGTTGCGATGCCGGGGCGGAAAGAATAATGCAGGTTTTACAGCCTTTCTCGCCGAGCTCTTCCAGAAGAGCAAGATTACGGCTGGCATTGGTACATAAAACCGCAAGGTCGGGTTGTAAAGGGCAAGCTGGCAATATCCGGCCAGGCCAACACACCCAACACCGCTTTCCAGGCTGGCGTCACCGGGAGTACCGGTCCGTTAAAGCCTCCCGCCAGCAGGTTACGCATCATCAGGTAACCTGCGCGATTGGGTTTCATCGACGCGCCAATTACCGCTATCGATTTTGGTCGCAGTAGTGCTTCCAGTCCTCGCTGACTCATACCGGTCTCCCGCAGAAGTGACCGAATGATTTTAAACGCTTTCTAACTGTTCTGCTGTGATGCTACCCAGATGTTGCGTTTTTCCTGCCAGATAGCGTGTTTTAAAGCGGGTAAAATGCTCGCCTAACCCTGCCGCCGCCCCGGTATCGCCGGCCATATCTAACAGTGCGATGGCTACCTCGGCAGTACAATATTGGCCTTCAGCCTGGGCTTCACGCAGGCGATAGGCAGAAAGCCGGGAAAGATCGACGGAAATGACGGGAAGATTATCCAGATACGGACTTTTACGAAACATCTTGCGAGCTTCCGGCCAGGTACCATCGAGCATGATAAACAGCGGTGGCTTACCGGCAGGTGGTGTGAAGATCACTTCCCGTTGCTCATCAGCATACGAAGCGGGAAAGACCACCATTGGCTGATAGTCCGGGTTTTGCACCAACTCCAGCAAATCCTGCGAGGGTTCGGTACGCGACCATTGAAACGCAACGGTATCAGGCAAAATATCAGCAATGAGACGCCCGGTATTACTGGGCTTCATTGGCTCGGTGTCGAACATCAGCAAACAGAAGCGACTTTTTGCTTGTGCTGGGGTAATTGTCGAACAGAGACATAATTTCTCTGGCAAAAGACAGCGTTGGCAGCGACGAACGCGATTACCGCGGGCAAGAAAAGGACGTGTTGCGCGCGCAATACGCTCGGCGCGTAACTGGAGAACAGCGTTTTCGGTCATAAGAGAGCGTCGAAAAAACGCCATTGTCGCAGAGGAGAAAACGGGGCACAAGATGCGCCCCGGTAAGATTAAAGAGATTCGTTCAGCCAGCTATCGAACGGCGCTTTCGGTACTGCGCCATTAAGCATGTCGACAACCTGACCGTTTTTGAAAATCATGATCGTCGGTATACTACGAATTCCAAAGCGACTGCTCAATTCACGTTCAGCTTCGGTATTCACTTTCACAAAGCGCACTTTACCGCTACGCTCTTGCGCGACATCTTCAAAAATTGGTGCGAAATTACGGCAGGGGCCGCACCACGGTGCCCAGAAGTCGATCACCACAGGTAGATCATCCTTCAGCAATTTGTCGAGTGTTTCACCGGTCGCATTAATCACCTCTCCGTCAAACAAGTCGTGACCGCAGCGTCCGCATTTTGCCGCATCTTCGATCCGATCGTCGGGAATGCGATTGATGGCCTGACAATGGGTACAAACGGTATTCATAACTAACCTCGGGATGAGTAAGGAGACTTATCGGCAACGACGCCGGTATGTTTCTAATATGTTACATATTATCGGGGACATTGTTCCAGACAACAATCTGTTTTATTCAATAGGTATGATAGTCGCAGGCTTTGGTACGAAATCATGGCGAACCGCGCGGACTTCGGGTAATCTGCGCGCTTCGCGCAGCGCTGGTGGAGAAAAGCATGAACGATGAAATGAAAGGTAAAAGCGGCAAGGTCAAAGTGATGTATGTCCGCAGTGATGATGATTCTGATAAACGTACCCACAACCCGCGTACCGGGAAAGGGGGCGGGCGTCCAGGAAAATCTCGTGCTGACGGTGGCCGTCGCCCCGCCCGCGATGACAAACAGAGTCAGCCCCGTGACCGCAAGTGGGAAGATTCGCCGTGGCGCACGGTTTCCCGCGCGCCGGGTGATGAGACGCCGGAAAAGGCCGATCACGGTGGCATCAGTGGTAAAAGTTTTATTGATCCGGAAGTGTTGCGTCGTCAGCGTGCGGAAGAAACCCGCGTCTACGGCGAAAATGCATGTCAGGCACTTTTCCAGAGCCGTCCGGAAGCGATTGTTCGCGCCTGGTTTATCCAGAGTGTAACGCCGCGTTTTAAAGAAGCTTTGCGCTGGATGGCAGCAAACCGCAAAGCGTACCATGTGGTGGATGAAGCGGAATTGACAAAAGCGTCAGGCACGGAA
This sequence comes from Enterobacter hormaechei, assembly GCA_042434945.1. Classification (GTDB taxonomy): domain Bacteria; phylum Pseudomonadota; class Gammaproteobacteria; order Enterobacterales; family Enterobacteriaceae; genus Escherichia; species Escherichia hormaechei_A. Next base: position 2,971,180 of record CP170191.1, on the reverse strand, counting down.
CATCACGGCGGCGTTTGCTTCTTGATCAAAAAGCGTAACGGTACAACCGTGCAGCAGTGGGTAAGCCAGGCAGGCGCGCAGGATTGCGTTCTGGCACTGGAAAACGAATCTAACCCGCATAACCTGGGTGGCATGATGCGCAGCTGCGCGCACTTCGGCGTGAAAGGTGTCGTGGTGCAGGATGCGGCACTGCTGGAGTCGGGGGCGGCTATCCGTACCGCAGAAGGCGGCGCAGAGCACGTTCAGCCGATTACTGGCGACAACATTGTTAACGTGCTGGATGATTTCCGTCAGGCAGGTTACACCGTAGTGACCACTTCCAGCGAGCAGGGTAAACCGCTGTTCAAAACTAGTCTGCCAGCGAAAATGGTACTGGTGCTGGGTCAGGAATATGAAGGGTTACCGGATGCCGCACGCGATCCGAACGATCTGCGCGTGAAGATTGACGGTACGGGCAACGTTGCCGGGCTGAATATCTCTGTCGCAACCGGCGTTTTGCTTGGTGAATGGTGGCGTCAGAATAAAGCCTGATAAATCAGCCGGGTGGCAACTCTGCCATCCGGCATTTCCCCGCAAATTTACTCACTCTCTGCCGGTAATACTGGCATCCAGTCAATCGGCGTCTCGCCACGTTGTTCCAGCCACTGATTTGCCAGCACAAAATGGTTGCAGCCAAAGAATCCACGATGCGCCGAAAGCGGCGACGGATGCGGTGCTTTCAGTACATGATGGCGTTGCTTATCTATAATCGCCCCTTTCTTTTGCGCATGTGATCCCCACAACAAAAACACCACGCCTTCGCGGTGCTGGTTAATCAGGCTGATGACTTTATCAGTAAACGTCTCCCAACCGAGGCTGGCGTGGGAATGCGCCTGACCTGCGCGAACCGTCAACACAGTATTGAGCAGCAGAACGCCCTGACGCGCCCAGCTTTCGAGATAGCCATGATTAGGGCGGGTGAAGCCCGGAATAGTATTTTCCAGCTCTTTATACATATTCAATAATGACGGAGGAATGGCAATGCCGGGACGAACGGAAAATGCCAGACCATGCGCCTGTCCCGGTCCGTGATAAGGATCCTGGCCGAGAATCACCACTTTAACGTCACCCAACTCGGTAAAGCGGAACGCGTTAAAGACATCTTTTTGTGGTGGATAGATAGTGACGCCGGACTGCCGCTCGCTGGCGACGGTCTGAAGGGTATTAAGAAAATAGGGTTGCTGCTTCTCTTCAGCCAGCACGTCATGCCAGGTTAATTCGTTAGCCATCTCGCTCTCCTGCGAATCTTCAATCCGCCTAGCTTAACTGCTTCTTTCTACAGAACAAAATCATGCTCATTTTTTAGACTTAAACGAGTGCAAAAAAATGTAAATTGGTAAAATTTCACACCCGCATAAGTTGATGTAAAACAATAAAATCCATTTGCGACCATACTTGATGTGTGGTTTTTATTGATTTAAATCAAAGATTCAAGGGTGTTTGAGGAGTATATATACACTCAAGCAACAATGGTTTTACCAATTGGCCGCGACAGGCTGAACAAATCAAATAATTTTGCCGGGGAGGCATCACATGATTACAGGTATCCAGATTACTAAAGCTGCAAATGACGATCTGCTGAACTCTTTCTGGCTGCTGGACAGCGAGAAAAACGAAGCGCGCTGTGTAGTAGCGAAAGCAGGTTTTGCGGAAGACGAAATCGTTCCGGTGAGCAAACTGGGCGAAATTGAATACCGTGAAATTCCAATGCAAGTGCAACCAGAAGTACGCGTGGAAGGCGGTCAGCACCTGAACGTTAACGTCCTGCGTCGCGAAACGCTGATGGATGCCGTTGAGCACCCGGAAAAATACCCGCAGCTGACCATCCGTGTGTCTGGCTATGCGGTGCGTTTCAACTCTCTGACCCCGGAACAGCAGCGCGACGTTATCGCGCGTACCTTTACTGAAAGCCTGTAAGGTTTCAGCTTCGGGGGGGGAATAAAAAAGCCGGGAATATCCCGGCTTTTTTTTACTCTTCCGTTTTTGTCTCTGGCGCAGCAGAACTTGGCTTACGGCGCTTACCAATATTTTTGGTATCGCGATGGCGTTTTTTCACCCGCGGCTTCTCTTTCTCTTTAGCTTTTTTCTTCTCAGCACGTTTAGCCAGTACTTTCTTCGATGGCTTGCCGGTCTGCTTTTCGCTTGGCGCACGCGTTTTCGGGCGTAACTCATCAATAACGCGAGCTTTAATTGGCTCTTCAATATAGCGGCCTACTTTACCCAGCAGCAGATGGTCATGAGCTTCAACCAGCGAAATCGCTGTTCCCTTACGACCGGCGCGCGCGGTACGTCCGATACGGTGCAAATAAGTATCACCACTGCGCGGCATATCGAAGTTAAAGACGTGGCTGACGTCAGGAATGTCGATACCGCGCGCGGCAACATCGGTTGCAACCAGTACGTTTACGCGACCTTCGGTCAAACGCTTGATCGCTTCGTTACGCTTGCCTTGTACCATCTCACCTTCGAGATAGCAGTTGTTGATGCCCGCTTCGCGCAGCCAGTTTGCCAGCTCATGCACACGTTCACGCTTACGCACAAACACAATTGAGCGGGTCGCTTCCGGCTGTTTTAACAGATGCACCAGCAACGCGGTTTTATGCTCAAGATCATCGGCGCGGTAATACCACTGATGAATTTTTTTGCGCTCACGGGTGGACGGATTGGCAGAAACTTCCACCGGGTCTTCCAGCAGACGCTCGGCAAAGTCCTGAATCGCATCGCCTTCCAGCGTTGCCGAAAAGAGCAGGGTCTGTTTACGCCAGCGCGTTTCGCCAGCAATATGTTCGATATCCTGAGCGAAGCCCATATCCAGCATACGGTCTGCTTCGTCGAGGATCAGCGTTTCAACCGCGCGGCAATCGAAGTTCTCTTCTTTTATGTATTGCAGCAGACGCCCGGTCGTGGCGACCACGATGTCCTGGTTTTCGCTGAACACTTCCGCGTGGTTCATATAGGCTACGCCGCCGGTGATGGTGGCGATATCCAGATGCGTATGTTTCGCCAGTTCGCGGGCATGATCGGCCACCTGCATCGCCAGCTCGCGAGTTGGGGTGAGGATCAAAATACGCGGCGGACCGGATTTCTTACGCGGGAAATCGAGCAGGTGCTGCAACGCTGGCAGCAGATACGCCGCCGTTTTACCGGTGCCTGTCGGCGCAGAACCGAGTACATCACGGCCATCGAGCGCAGGCGGAATGGCGGCAGCCTGAATGGCGGTCGGGCGAGTGAAACCTTTATCCTGGAGGGCTTCCAGCAGGCTTTCGTCGAGTTCAAGTTCGGAAAAAGTCGTTACAGTCATGTTCTACCTCTGTGTGGGGCGCTGATTATAGACGTTACGGCTGCAATCTTCATCTGTTTGTATGGATATCGCTTCTCGGGTATTGTTCTCACCCGGTGCTATCGCCGTTTTTCCTGCAAGGTTTTATTTTCATGTCACAGTCTACATCCGTGCTTCGTCGTAATGGATTTACTTTTAAACAGTTTTTTGTTGCTCACGATCGCTGTGCGATGAAAGTGGGAACGGATGGTATTTTATTGGGCGCATGGGCACCGGTGGCTGGGGTAAAACGTTTTGCCTTGATATCGGCGCGGGTAGCGGGTTGCTGGCATTAATGCTGGCGCAGCGAACCGATGACAGCGTGATGATTGATGCAGTTGAACTGGAAAAGTGAAGCTGCCGCGCAGGCGCAGGAAAATATCAACCAGTCCCCGTGGGCAGAGCGGATAACGATACAATTAACGTCCATACGGCGGATATTCAGCAGTGGACTCACACAGCAGACAGTACGCTTCGATTTAATCATCAGTAACCCACCTTACTATCAGCAGGGAGTAGAGTGCTCGACACTCACGGGAACAGGCTCGCTATACCACTACGCTTGATCACCATCGTTGCTGACCTGTGCGGCGGAGTGCATTACCGAAAGAGGGATTTTTCTGCGTAGTGCTGCCAGAGCAGATTGGTAATGGTTTTACGGAGCTGGCATTAAGCATGGGCTGGCATTTACGTTTGCGGACGGATGTGGCGAAAAACGAAGCGCGACTGCCGCATCGGGTGCTGCTGGCATTCTCCCCGCAGGCGGGAGAATGCTTTAGCGATCGCTTAGTCATTCGTGGGCCAGACCAGAACTATTCCGAAGCGTATACGGCGCTGACCCAGGCTTTTTATCTGTTTATGTAATGATTGCCGGGGGAAAGGATCGACGGACCGGAATGGGTGAGCAGTTCCGGATAATCCAGCGTGAAATGTAACCCCCGACTCTCTTTACGCATCATTGCACAGCGAACAATCAACTCGGCAACCTGTACCAGATTACGCAGCTCCAGCAAATTATTTGAGACGCGGAAATGGGCGTAATATTCGTCTATTTCTTGTTGGAGCATGGTTATCCGCCGCAGGGCGCGTTCCAGGCGCTTCGTTGTGCGCACAATGCCAACGTAATCCCACATAAACAGACGTAGCTCGTGCCAGTTATGCTGAATTACTACCCGTTCGTCAGGGTTCTCAACGCGGCTTTCATCCCACGGCGGTAACGTACTGATGTCGTGGGCATAAGGCATACGTCTGGTGATATCTTCCGCCGCCGACCAGCCATAGACCAGACACTCCAGCAATGAATTCGAGGCCATGCGGTTAGCGCCGTGTAAGCCGGTATAACTCACCTCGCCAATGGCATACAAGCCCTCGACGTCCGTACGCCCATGATCATCAACCATTACACCACCGCAGGTATAATGTGCAGCAGGCACAATCGGTACCGGTTCTTGTGTGAGATCAATCCCCAGCCCGAGCAGCTTTTCATAAATCATCGGGAAATGCTGGCGAATAAAATCGGCGGGCTTATGGCTGATATCAAGGAACATACAATCTGCGCCGAGGCGTTTCATTTCATGGTCAATGGCGCGGGCGACAATATCGCGCGGGGCCAGTTCGCCGCGCTCATCAAAATCGGGCATAAAACGCGTACCATCCGGGCGCTTGAGATAAGCGCCTTCGCCGCGCAGTGCTTCTGTTAACAGGAAATTGCGTACCTGTGGGTGATATAGCGCGGTAGGGTGGAACTGATTAAATTCGAGATTGGCAACCCGGCAGCCTGCGCGCCACGCCATAGCAATGCCATCGCCAGAAGAAATATCCGGATTGGTGGTGTACTGATAAACCTTCGACGCACCGCCGGTTGCCAGCACTACCGCTTTTGCGTGGCAGGTTTCCACCGTTTCTTTATTACGGTTCCATACCCACTCGCCAACAACCCGTCGCGTGCCCGGCAGGCCAATTTTGTCAGAAACAATCAGATCAACCGCGTTGCTGCGCTCCAGCACGCGAATATTCGGATGGTTCAGCGCCTTGCTCACCAGCGTGGTTTCTACTTCTCTACCGGTGGCGTCGGCGGCATGAAGAATACGACGGTGACTATGTCCACCTTCACGGGTCAGATGGTAACTTTCTTCGCCATTCGGTTGAATGTGGGTATCAAACAACACCCCCTGGTCGATTAGCCATTGCACACAGGATCGTGCATTGCTGGCGACAAATTCAACTGCATGGCGATCGCAAATACCAGCCCCGGCAATCAATGTGTCTTCCACATGCGAGTCAATGCTGTCAGTTTCATCAAACACGGCGGCAATACCGCCCTGGGCATAAAATGTTGAACCTTCCGTTACCGGGCCTTTACTTAGAACGATGACCTGATGCTGGTCAGCCAGGCGTAGCGCCAGTGAAAGTCCGGCTGCGCCGCTACCGATAATCAACACGTCACATGAATGTTCAGGGAGAGTATTCATTTTCTTTGTTTAATTTACTAAACATGGTTTGGTCAGCATAGCATCATGTTGTGCGGATAAACACCTGCTATTTTAATATTTGTTACAGTTGCTAAACACGCTGACGCAGGGCGGCGAGAAAAAGAGAAGTTACTGGCTGGTGGAGGATTAGGTGGTGAAATAAAAAGGCCGTTGGGTTACTCTTCAGGCAGTTAAATGGGCATTTCTACACAGATAATGCGATGTTCAGATTCTGTAGACTTATAATGATAGATAATGATCCGTCTACAGCATGACAAACAAAAACAGATGCGTTACGGAACTTTACAAAAACGAGACACTCTAACCCTTTGCTTGCTCAAATTGCAGCTAATGGAGTGGCGTTTCGATAGCGCGTGGAAATTTGGTTTGGGGAGACTTTACCTCGGATGAGCGAGCAGTTAACGGACCAGGTCCTGGTTGAACGGGTCCAGAAGGGAGATCAGAAAGCCTTTAACTTACTGGTAGTGCGCTATCAGCATAAAGTGGCGAGTCTGGTTTCCCGCTATGTGCCGTCGGGTGATGTTCCCGATGTGGTACAAGAAGCTTTTATTAAAGCCTATCGTGCGCTGGATTCGTTCCGGGGAGATAGCGCTTTTTATACATGGCTGTATCGGATTGCTGTAAATACAGCGAAAAATTACCTGGTTGCTCAGGGGCGTCGTCCACCTTCCAGTGATGTGGATGCCATTGAAGCTGAAAACTTCGAAAGTGGCGGCGCGTTGAAAGAAATTTCGAACCCTGAGAACTTAATGTTGTCAGAAGAACTGAGACAGATAGTTTTCCGAACTATTGAGTCCCTCCCGGAAGATTTACGCATGGCAATAACCTTGCGGGAGCTGGATGGCCTGAGCTATGAAGAGATAGCCGCTATCATGGATTGTCCGGTAGGTACAGTGCGTTCACGTATCTTCCGAGCGAGGGAAGCTATTGATAACAAAGTTCAACCGCTTATCAGGCGTTGACGATAGCGGGATACTGGATAAGGGTATTAGGCATGCAGAAAGAACAACTTTCCGCTTTAATGGATGGCGAAACGCTGGATAGTGAGCTGCTTAACGAACTGGCTCATAATCCAGAAATGCAGAAAACCTGGGAAAGCTATCACTTAATCCGTGACTCAATGCGGGGTGATACTCCCGAGGTGCTCCATTTCGATATCTCTTCACGCGTGATGGCCGCCATTGAAGAAGAGCCAGTACGTCAACCGGCGACATTGATCCCGGAAGCCCAGCCTGCGCCGCATCAATGGCAGAAAATGCCATTCTGGCAGAAAGTACGTCCGTGGGCGGCACAGCTTACCCAAATGGGCGTAGCCGCATGCGTATCGCTTGCAGTTATCGTTGGCGTCCAGCACTATAATGGACAATCTGAAACGTCCCAGCAGCCCGAAACGCCGGTATTTAATACACTGCCGATGATGGGTAAAGCCAGCCCGGTTAGCCTGGGAGTACCTTCTGAAGCGACCGCAAACAATGGTCAACAGCAGCAGGTACAGGAGCAGCGTCGTCGCATTAATGCAATGTTGCAGGATTACGAACTGCAACGCCGACTCCACTCTGAACAGCTTCAGTTTGAGCAGGCGCAAACCCAGCAAGCCGCTGTACAGGTGCCAGGAATTCAAACTTTAGGAACGCAATCGCAGTAATGAAGCAACTTTGGTTTGCCATGTCATTAGTGACAGGTAGCCTGTTATTCTCTGCTAACGCCTCGGCCACTCCCGCGTCCGGGGCGTTACTACAGCAGATGAACCTGGCCAGTCAGTCACTGAATTACGAGCTGTCATTCATCAGCATCAATAAACAGGGTGTTGAGTCTCTGCGTTATCGACATGCACGCCTCGATAACCGTCCTCTTGCACAATTGTTGCAAATGGATGGCCCGCGCCGGGAAGTGGTACAGCGCGGCAATGAAATCAGCTATTTTGAACCGGGACTTGAACCGTTCACGCTTAATGGCGATTACATTGTTGATTCTCTGCCATCGCTCATCTATACCGATTTCAAACGCCTTTCTCCTTACTACGACTTCATCTCCGTCGGGCGCACGCGTATTGCTGATCGTCTTTGCGAAGTCATTCGCGTGGTTGCCCGAGATGGTACACGCTACAGCTACATCGTGTGGATGGACACTGAATCGAAATTACCGATGAGGGTTGATCTCCTTGATCGCGATGGTGAAACGCTGGAACAATTTCGCGTGATTGCTTTTAACGTCAATCAGGATATCAGCAGCAGTATGCAGACGTTGGCGAAGGCAAATTTGCCGCCGTTGCTTTCTGTTCCTGTAGGTGAAAAAGCTAAATTCAGCTGGACGCCAACCTGGTTGCCACAGGGTTTTAGCGAAGTTTCCAGTAGTCGACGTCCGCTACCGACGATGGACAACATGCCTATCGAATCACGTCTCTATTCCGACGGATTATTCAGCTTCTCGGTAAACGTTAACCGCGCTACGCCATCGAGCACCGATCAGATGTTGCGCACCGGACGCAGAACCGTCAGTACAAGCGTACGTGATAACGCCGAAATCACCATTGTCGGTGAACTGCCGCCGCAAACGGCGAAACGCATTGCCGAGAATATTAAGTTCGGGGCAGCGCAATGATCAAAGAGTGGGCTACCGTCGTCTCCTGGCAAAACGGGCAGGCGCTGGTCAGTTGTGATGTTAAAGCCTCATGCAGCAGCTGCGCTTCACGCGCCGGTTGCGGTAGCCGCGTGTTGAATAAACTTGGCCCGCAAACCACGTATACCATTGTCGTACCCTGTGATGAGCCGTTAGTGCCGGGGCAAAAAGTGGAATTGGGGATCGCCGAAGGCAGCCTGCTTAGCTCCGCATTACTGGTTTATATGTCGCCGCTGGTGGGATTATTCCTCATCGCTTCGCTATTTCAGCTACTCTTTGCTTCTGACGTCGCAGCATTATGTGGTGCGGTCCTCGGCGGTATTGGCGGGTTCCTGATTGCGCGTGGCTACTCGCGTAAGTTTGCTGCCCGGGCAGAATGGCAACCGATCATCTTAAGCGTGGCATTGCCGCCTGGCCTTGTGCGATTTGAAACATCTTCGGAAGACGCGAGCCAGTGATTTCACTGGCTTTGTTGCATTTTGCATAACAAATGCGAGGACGTTTCCAGATACCACAATCCATACGGTATGAACATTTCCTCGCCTCAATGTTGTAGTGTAGAATGCGGCGTTTCTATTAATACAGACGTTAAGCTCAGAACAGCGACTTCTAAAAGCCTGGTGCCTGGTTAACCGGGCATAAGGCACAATAATCATACTTTATGAAGAATATACGTAACTTTTCGATCATAGCTCACATTGACCACGGTAAATCGACGCTGTCTGACCGTATTATCCAGATCTGCGGTGGCCTGTCTGACCGTGAAATGGAGGCGCAGGTTCTCGATTCCATGGATCTTGAGCGTGAGCGTGGCATTACCATCAAAGCGCAAAGCGTGACGCTGGACTACAAAGCGTCTGACGGCGAAACCTATCAGCTTAACTTTATCGACACCCCGGGCCACGTAGACTTCTCCTATGAAGTTTCCCGTTCGCTGGCTGCCTGTGAAGGTGCATTGCTGGTGGTCGACGCCGGGCAGGGCGTGGAAGCGCAAACCCTGGCAAACTGTTACACCGCCATGGAAATGGATCTCGAAGTGGTGCCGGTACTGAACAAGATTGACCTGCCGGCAGCCGATCCTGAACGCGTGGCGGAAGAAATTGAAGATATCGTCGGCATCGACGCCACTGACGCGGTGCGCTGTTCAGCGAAAACCGGTGTTGGCGTGCAGGACGTTCTCGAACGTCTGGTGCGCGACATTCCGCCGCCGGAAGGCGATCCGGAAGGCCCGTTGCAGGCACTAATTATCGACTCATGGTTCGACAACTACCTGGGCGTTGTTTCACTTATCCGTATTAAAAACGGCACCCTGCGTAAGGGCGACAAAGTGAAAGTCATGAGTACCGGGCAGACCTATAACGCCGACCGTCTGGGCATCTTCACGCCGAAACAGGTTGACCGCACTGAACTGAAATGTGGCGAAGTAGGCTGGCTCGTATGTGCGATTAAAGATATCCACGGCGCTCCAGTCGGCGATACCTTAACGCTGGCGCGTAATCCGGCAGAAAAGGCGCTGCCTGGCTTTAAGAAAGTCAAACCGCAGGTATACGCCGGTCTGTTCCCGGTAAGTTCCGACGACTATGAAGCCTTCCGTGACGCGCTGGGTAAACTCAGCCTGAACGATGCCTCACTGTTCTATGAGCCGGAAAGCTCCAGCGCGCTGGGCTTTGGTTTCCGCTGCGGCTTCCTTGGCCTGCTGCACATGGAGATCATCCAGGAGCGTCTGGAACGTGAATACGATCTGGATCTGATCACCACTGCGCCGACCGTAGTGTATGAAGTTGAAACCACGTCAAGAGAAGTTATCTACGTCGACAGCCCATCCAAGCTGCCTGCGGTAAATAACATTTACGAACTGCGCGAGCCGATTGCAGAATGTCACATGCTGCTGCCGCAGGCATATCTCGGCAACGTTATTACGCTGTGCGTAGAAAAACGCGGCGTGCAGACCAATATGGTTTACCACGGTAATCAGGTGGCACTGACGTACGAGATCCCGATGGCGGAAGTGGTGCTCGACTTCTTCGATCGACTGAAATCTACCTCGCGAGGTTATGCGTCTCTGGATTACAACTTCAAACGCTTCCAGGCGTCCGACATGGTACGTGTAGACGTATTAATCAACGGTGAACGTGTTGATGCGCTGGCGTTGATCACCCACCGTGATAATTCGCAAAACCGCGGTCGCGAGTTGGTGGAGAAGATGAAAGATCTGATCCCACGCCAGCAGTTTGATATCGCCATTCAGGCAGCGATTGGTACGCACATTATTGCGCGATCCACCGTGAAACAGCTGCGTAAAAACGTACTGGCTAAATGTTATGGCGGCGATATCAGCCGTAAGAAAAAGCTGCTGCAGAAGCAGAAAGAAGGTAAGAAACGCATGAAGCAGATCGGTAACGTCGAGCTGCCGCAGGAAGCGTTCCTCGCCATTCTGCACGTCGGCAAAGACAACAAATAACCCTTAGGAGTTGGCATGGCGAATATGTTTGCCCTGATTCTGGTGATTGCCACACTGGTGACGGGCATTTTATGGTGCGTGGATAAATTCTTTTTCGCACCTAAACGGCGGGAACGTCAGGCAGCGGCGCAGGCGGCTGCCGGTGACTCACTGGATAAAGCAACGTTGAAAAAGGTTGCGCCGAAGCCTGGCTGGCTGGAAACCGGTGCTTCTGTTTTTCCGGTACTGGCTATCGTATTGATTGTGCGTTCGTTTATTTATGAACCGTTCCAGATCCCGTCAGGTTCGATGATGCCGACTCTGTTAATCGGTGATTTTATTCTGGTAGAGAAGTTTGCTTATGGCATTAAAGATCCTATCTACCAGAAAACGCTGATCGAAACCGGTCATCCGAAACGCGGCGATATCGTGGTCTTTAAATATCCGGAAGATCCAAAGCTTGATTACATCAAGCGCGCGGTGGGTTTACCGGGCGATAAAGTCACTTACGATCCGGTCTCAAAAGAGCTGACGATTCAACCGGGATGCAGTTCCGGCCAGGCGTGTGAAAACGCGCTGCCGGTCACCTACTCAAACGTGGAACCGAGCGATTTCGTTCAGACCTTCTCACGCCGTAATGGTGGGGAAGCGACCAGCGGATTCTTTGAAGTGCCGAAAAACGAAACCAAAGAAAATGGAATTCGTCTTTCCGAGCGTAAAGAGACACTGGGTGATGTGACGCACCGCATTCTGACAGTGCCGATTGCGCAGGATCAGGTGGGGATGTATTACCAGCAGCCAGGGCAACAACTGGCAACCTGGATTGTTCCTCCGGGACAATACTTCATGATGGGCGACAACCGCGACAACAGCGCGGACAGCCGTTACTGGGGTTTTGTGCCTGAAGCGAATCTGGTCGGTCGGGCAACGGCTATCTGGATGAGCTTCGATAAGCAAGAAGGCGAATGGCCGACTGGTGTGCGCTTAAGTCGCATTGGCGGCATCCATTAATAGCTCATCTTCGTTCACGTTGTCGCCGTTATGGCGACAACGTGAATTATTTATGAGATAAATCTCCCGTGGCTAACGACATCCCCCGTCGTTGTGTATAGAATATTCCCCCGAAGTTTAAGGTTGGCACCTCCAGGTTGCCACGGCACACGAAACAGCGTTGGTCCCCATATACCGCTAAACTGAAACTGCAGCGAAGCAGTTAGCAGAGCCATGTATATCAGGTCTGTTATATCAGGTCTGTTTCGTGTGCTGAATTGTTGACGCATTTATTTATTGGTATCGCATGAACCCCATCGTAATTAATCGGCTTCAACGGAAGCTGGGATACACTTTTAATCATCAGGAACTGTTGCAGCAGGCATTAACTCATCGTAGTGCCAGCAGCAAACATAACGAGCGTTTAGAATTTTTAGGCGACTCTATTCTGAGCTACGTTATCGCCAATGCGCTTTATCACCGTTTCCCTCGTGTGGATGAAGGCGATATGAGCCGGATGCGCGCCACGCTGGTCCGTGGCAATACGCTGGCGGAACTGGCGCGCGAATTTGAGTTAGGCGAGTGCTTACGTTTAGGACCAGGTGAACTTAAAAGCGGTGGATTTCGTCGTGAGTCAATTCTCGCCGACACCGTCGAAGCATTAATTGGTGGCGTATTCCTCGACAGTGATATTCAAACCGTCGAGAAATTAATCCTCAACTGGTATCAAACTCGTCTGGACGAAATTAGCCCAGGCGATAAACAAAAAGATCCGAAAACGCGCTTGCAAGAATATTTGCAGGGTCGTCATCTGCCGCTGCCGACTTATCTGGTAGTTCAGGTCCGTGGCGAAGCGCACGATCAGGAATTTACAATCCACTGCCAGGTCAGCGGCCTGAGTGAACCGGTGGTTGGCACAGGTTCAAGCCGTCGTAAGGCTGAGCAGGCTGCCGCCGAACAGGCGTTGAAAAAACTGGAGCTGGAATGAGCATCGATAAAAGTTACTGCGGATTTATTGCCATCGTCGGACGTCCGAACGTTGGCAAATCCACATTGTTGAACAAACTGCTGGGGCAGAAAATCTCCATCACCTCCCGCAAGGCGCAGACAACTCGTCACCGCATTGTGGGGATCCATACTGAAGGCGCGTATCAGGCGATCTACGTCGATACACCGGGCCTGCATATGGAAGAAAAACGCGCCATTAACCGCCTGATGAACAAAGCGGCGAGCAGCTCTATTGGCGATGTTGAGCTGGTGATTTTTGTCGTTGAAGGCACCCGCTGGACGCCGGACGACGAAATGGTGCTCAACAAACTGCGCGAAGGCAAAGCGCCGGTAATCCTCGCGGTGAACAAAGTGGACAACGTGCAGGAGAAAGCCGATCTGCTGCCGCACCTGCAGTTCCTGGCAAGCCAGATGAACTTCCTCGATATCGTGCCAATCTCTGCCGAAACCGGGCTGAATGTCGACACTATCGCAGCAATCGTGCGTAAGCATCTACCTGAAGCGACTCATCACTTCCCGGAAGATTACATCACCGATCGCTCACAGCGTTTTATGGCGTCTGAAATCATCCGCGAAAAACTGATGCGTTTCCTCGGCGCTGAACTGCCGTACTCCGTGACCGTGGAGATCGAACGTTTCGTCTCTAACGAACGCGGCGGTTATGACATCAACGGTTTGATTCTCGTTGAGCGTGAAGGGCAGAAGAAGATGGTTATTGGCAACAAAGGGGCCAAGATCAAAACCATCGGGATTGAAGCGCGTAAAGACATGCAGGAAATGTTTGAAGCGCCTGTTCACCTTGAACTGTGGGTAAAAGTGAAATCCGGTTGGGCCGACGACGAACGCGCACTGCGCAGTCTCGGTTACGTTGACGATCTTTAAGAGTCACTCCGATGGAAGGCTGGCAGCGCGCATTTGTCCTGCATAGTCGCCCGTGGAGCGAAACCAGCCTGATGCTGGACGTCTTCACGGAGGAATCGGGTCGCGTGCGTCTGGTTGCCAAAGGCGCACGCTCTAAACGCTCTACTCTGAAAGGTGCATTACAGCCTTTCACCCCTCTCTTGCTACGTTTTGGCGGGCGTGGCGAAGTCAAAACGCTGCGCAGTGCTGAAGCTGTCTCGCTGGCGCTGCCATTAAGCGGTATCACGCTTTACAGCGGTCTGTACATCAACGAACTTCTCTCCCGCGTACTGGAATACGAGACGCGCTTCGCTGAACTCTTTTTCGATTACTTGCACTGCATTCAGTCTCTTGCAGGTGCCACTGGTACGCCAGAACCCGCGCTGCGCCGCTTTGAACTGGCACTGCTCGGGCATCTGGGCTATGGCGTCAATTTTACCCATTGCGCGGGTAGCGGCGAGCCGGTAGATGACACCATGACGTATCGTTATCGCGAAGAAAAAGGGTTTATCGCAAGCGTCGTTATCGACAATAAAACGTTCACCGGAAGGCAGTTAAAAGCGTTAAACGCGCGGGAATTTCCTGACGCAGACACACTACGCGCCGCGAAACGCTTTACCCGCATGGCGCTTAAGCCGTATCTTGGCGGTAAACCATTAAAGAGCAGGGAACTGTTCCGGCAGTTTATGCCTAAGCGAACGGTGAAAACACATTATGAATGATGAGGATTGTCATGGCTGAATTACTGTTAGGCGTCAACATTGACCATATTGCAACGCTGCGTAACGCACGCGGTACTGCTTACCCGGATCCGGTGCAGGCGGCGTTTATTGCCGAGCAGGCGGGAGCGGACGGCATTACCGTGCATTTACGTGAAGATCGCCGTCACATTACTGACCGCGACGTGCGCATCCTGCGTCAGACGCTGGATACCCGTATGAATCTGGAGATGGCAGTGACCGAAGAGATGCTGGCGATCGCCGTTGAGACGAAGCCACATTTTTGCTGCCTGGTACCGGAAAAGCGTCAGGAAGTAACAACCGAAGGCGGCCTGGACGTTGCAGGGCAGCGTGAAAAAATGCGCGATGCCTGCAAACGTCTGGCAGATGCCGGGATCCAGGTTTCTCTCTTTATCGACGCCGATGAAGAGCAGATCAAAGCTGCGGCAGAGGTTGGCGCACCGTTTATCGAGATCCACACCGGTTGCTATGCTGATGCCAAAACTGACGCCGAACAGGCGCAAGAGCTGGCGCGTATCGCCAAAGCCGCGACCTTTGCCGCTAGTCTCGGTCTGAAAGTTAACGCTGGTCACGGTCTGACCTATCACAACGTGAAAGCTATTGCCGCCATCCCTGAGATGCATGAACTGAATATCGGTCATGCCATTATTGGTCGTGCAGTGATGACCGGACTGAAAGATGCGGTGGCAGAAATGAAGCGTCTGATGCTGGAAGCGCGTGGCTAATGGCAATATTAGGTTTAGGCACGGATATCGTAGAGATCGCTCGCATAGAAGCAGTGATCGCCCGATCCGGTGAACGCCTGGCACGCCGCGTATTAAGCGATAACGAATGGGCAATCTGGAAAACGCACCACCAGCCGGTGCGTTTTCTGGCGAAGCGTTTTGCTGTGAAAGAAGCCGCAGCAAAAGCGTTTGGCACCGGGATCCGCAATGGTCTGGCGTTTAATCAATTTGAAGTATTCAATGATGAGCTCGGCAAACCACGGCTACGGCTATGGGGTGAGGCATTAAAACTGGCGGAAAAGCTCGGCGTTGTAAATATGCATGTAACGCTGGCAGATGAGCGGCACTATGCTTGTGCCACGGTAATTATTGAAAGTTAAATTTTGTCCGCATGGTGCATCAGGACAAACTTATCCCACAGCTGTTCTTCGTTCTCGACGTGTGCCGGATCTTTTAAGATCGTATTGGGAATGGGGCACACCTTCTGGCAGGTCGGCGTCTCATAGTGGCCGATGCATTCGGTGCAGCGGTCGCTGTTAATCTCATAAATGCTGTCGCCCATCGAAATCGCCTCGTTCGGGCATTCGGGTTCGCACATATCGCAGTTGATGCATTTTTTGGTGATTAACAGCGCCATCAGGAAATTCTCAGAAACATCACAAACAGGGCGGGCATTATACGCTCATTCGTTGTTCAGACCAGTTTTTTTACCAGCTCTTCGCTGTGACGAATACGCTCTGGCGCACGCTCCAGATCCTGCTGAACCAGCGCCATAAACAGCAGGTCCGTCAGCATCATCTGCGCACTCGTCGACGAAATCGCCGCACTGCGAGTGGCCTGTTCCTCGGCAATGGTATACAGACAGCGGGTGGCCCGCTGCTGGAGCGCATTCGGGCTGAAGCCAGTAATCGCCAGAATTTTTCCTCCTACGCGCAGGGCTTCGTCGGTAGCCATATTAATTTCACGACGCTCGCCGGAATAGGAGATGGCCAGCAGTAAATCGTCAGGATCCATGGCCTGCACGGTCGCCAGCAGCGCGTGCATATCCTGTTCAACGATGGCGTTATAGCCGATTTTTGTCAGCTTCCAGCCAAAGTTACGCGCAACCAGTCCGGAGGCGCCGATCCCGGTCAATACAATACGCCGCGCGTCGCGAAGCATGGCTACACTTTCCAGCAGCTTCTCTTCCGTGTTCACATCCAGCGTGGCATGCATTGCCGCCACGTTCTCTTTGATCAGCTTTTCGCCGACCAGACGCATCGGATCGTCGCCGCGGATCTGGTTATGCACCGGCATTGACTGCGGATTAGGGTTGCTTACCAGTGCTTCACTGATCGCCAGTTTTAGCGCCGGAAAGCCTTTATAGCCTATCTTCTGGGCAAATTTCACCACGCTCGACTGGCTCACCCCGGCTTCGCCTGCCAGCTGCTGGGAGCTGAGGTGTCGCGCGCGATCGGGCTGGGAAAGTAAATAATCCGCCAGCTTTTTGTCACTCTGGGCAAACCCTGCGTAGCGCTGGCGAATACGAATTAAACAGTTCATACGGTCTCCTGGCGAAAATGTGATTACCCGCGCAAATACGAATTTTGCTCGCCTGAATGAATTTTATATTCCATTATAGTGCGTTTATTATGAATTAAAAATTCCAGAGGTAAATAACATGAATCTAGGCTCTCTTGTTTCTGAAACGCGTAACCCGCAAACCATGGATCTTGATGCACTGTCCACGCTGGAGCTGGTAAACCGCTTTAATCAACAGGATACCCTCGTCGCGCTGGCAGTCAAAGAGACATTGCCCGAGGTGGCGAAAGCCGTAGACGCCGCTGCCGACGCTCTGAAAGCAGGAGGACGCATTATTTACATGGGGGCGGGTACCAGTGGGCGCCTCGGTGTGCTGGATGCCTCAGAGTGTCCCCCGACCTTTGGCGTTCCGCATGGTCTGGTCGTTGGCCTGATTGCCGGTGGCCCCGGCGCGCTGCTGAAAGCGGTGGAAGGGGCAGAAGACAATAAACAGCTTGGGGAAGACGATCTCAGGGCGCTGAACCTGACCGCGCAGGATCTGGTCGTCGGGCTGGCGGCTTCTGGTCGTACGCCGTACGTCATTGGTGGGCTGGAATACGCCAGACAGACGGGATGTACCACGGTGGCCATCTCTTGTAACCCGGGTTCGCCGATTGCGCAGGTGGCCGCCATTGCCATCTCTCCGGTCGTCGGGCCGGAAGCGCTCACCGGCTCCACGCGCCTGAAATCGGGAACCGCGCAGAAGCTGGTGCTCAATATGATCTCCACCGGCGCGATGGTGAAATTCGGCAAGGTCTACCAAAACCTGATGGTGGATATGCAGGCCACCAACGTCAAGCTGGTGGACAGAGCCTGCCGCATGGTGATAGAGGCGACAGGGGCAGGTCGGGAAGAGGCGGAAGCGGTACTCAAACAGACCGATTACGACGTCAAACCCGCCATTCTGATGATATTAACCGGGCTGGATGCAGCCGCGGCCAGAGCCAGGCTCGAAGCCCATCACGGGTTTTTACGGGCGGCATTAGAACACCAATAAGAGGCGTGTATGGACAAAACAGCAGCGCTCGCCAGCGACATCCTGCTTGGGATCGGTGGGGAAAAAAATATTCAGCGTCTGGAAAACTGCATGACGCGTGTACGCGTCGAGGTGCACAACGACGAAAAGCTTGATTTAACGCGCCTGAAGCAGCTCCCCGGCGTGAGCGGGTACGTTAAACAGGGGCAACAGCACCAGCTGATTGTCGGTCCGGGCAAAGCGGCGCAGGTGGTTGATGCCATGCGCGCCCTGATGACGGGAAGTGAAACGGCTCCCGCCTTTGACGACGCGGAACGCACCAAAGCGCAGGCGAAAGCCAAATACAAAGCCCCCATGAGCGATGCGCTGCGCCAGCTGGCAAACGTCTTTATTCCTCTGATCCCGGCGTTTATCGCATCGGGGCTGATCACCGGGATTATCAATATCCTCAAGCGTCCGGATATTGTCGGGAATTTCGCCACCCAGTATCCGAACCTGCTGGGTATTCTGGCGATTTTCGGCAGCGCGGTGTTTGCCATCATGAACATTCTGGTGGGGGTAAACACGGCCAAAGTGTTCGGCGGCTCGCTGGCGATGGGCGGCGTAATGGCGGGTATCCTCTCCAGCCCGCAGCTGGCGCAGATTACGCTGTTTGGCGAGGCGCTTCAGCCTGGCCGCGGTGGGGTGATTGCCGTGCTGCTGGTGGTCATTCTGATGTGCTGGATCGAGAAAAAGCTGCGCGCGTTGCTGCCAGGCTCGATTGAGCTGATCCTCAACCCGCTGCTGACCACATTGATTACCGGGAGCGTGGCGATTGTGGCGCTGCAACCGTTAGGCGGCGCGATCTCTGAAGCCATCGCCCACGGCGCGTCTCTGGCGATCGATCGCGGCGGGCTGCTGGTGGGGGCCGTGCTGTCCGGGACCTTCCTGCCGTTAGTGCTGACCGGTCTGCATCAGGGGCTGGTGCCGATCCACGTCGAACTGGTACAGGCGCACGGCTATAACGCACTGCTGCCGATCCTGTCGATGGCGGGCGTTGGGCAGGTCGGCGCGGCCATCGCGGTGCTGATGAAAACCCGCAACGCGCGTCTGAAAAAGGTCATTAAAGGGGCGCTGCCGGTCGGGTTACTCGGTATCGGCGAACCGTTGATTTTCGGCGTGACCTTACCACTGGGTAAGCCGTTCCTGGCCGCCTGCCTCGGTGGCGCGGTGGGCGGGGCGTTAATCAGCTACTGGAAAGTGGCGACCGTCATTACCTTCGGGATCTCCGGTTTACCGCTGGCATTAACCATCGTGACCGGAAAAGTGATGCTCTATCTGTTAGGCTATCTGGTAGCGGTGATCGCCGGGTTCCTGTTTACCTGGCTGTTAGGATTCAACGACCCAGAGGAGTAAGGTTTGGCCAGTCACGAGCGTCGCGTTGTCTTTTTTGATCTTGATGGAACGCTGCATCAGCAGGATATGTTCGGCACCTTTATGCGCTACCTGCTGCGGCGCCAGCCCCTTAACGCGTTGCTGGTATTACCCCTGTTACCCGTTATTGGTATCGCGCTGCTGGTGAAAGGCCGTGCAGCGCGCTGGCCGATGAGCCTGCTGCTCTGGGGATGCACGTTTGGTCATAGCGAAGCGCGCCTTAAGCAGCTCGAACAGGATTTTGCGCACTGGTTTCGCGGCCACGTCGCCGCGTTTCCCGTGGTACAGGCGCGCCTGACCAGCTATCTCGACGCCAACGATGCCGATATCTGGCTGATTACCGGCTCCCCGCAGACGCTGGTGGAGCATGTCTATTTTGATACGCCCTGGCTGCCGCGCGTGAATCTTATCGCGACACAAATCGCGCGCGGCTACGGCGGCTGGGTGCTGACTATGCGCTGCCTCGGACATGAAAAAGTGGTGCAGCTGGAGAAACGCATCGGTACGCCGCTGCGTCTGTACAGCGGCTACAGCGACAGCAAGCAGGACAACCCGCTGCTCTATTTTTGCCAGCATCGCTGGCGCGTCACGCCTCTGGGCGAACTTCAGCAACTCGAATAGTCTTATCTGTACCGGCTGTGTATAATGCCGCCCGCTTTTCGACTGGAGTATCAGCCCTTGTCCAACCCTGAACACAATCATGAATACTGGATGCGCCATGCGCTGGCGCTGGCTCAGCGCGCCTGGGAAGAGGGCGAAGTGCCCGTGGGCGCGGTACTGGTCCATAACAATCAGGTGATTGGGGAAGGATGGAACCGTCCGATTGGCCGTCACGATCCTACCGCGCATGCTGAAATTATGGCGCTGCGTCAGGGCGGACTGGTGCTGCAAAACTATCGTCTGCTTGATACCACCCTGTATGTCACCCTTGAGCCGTGCGTAATGTGCTCCGGGGCGATGGTGCACAGCCGAATCGGTACGCTGGTGTTTGGCGCGCGGGATGAAAAGACGGGCGCTGCTGGTTCACTGATGGACGTACTTGGGCATCCGGGGATGAACCACCAGGTGAAAACTATCGGCGGGGTACTTGCACCAGAATGTTCGGGTCTGTTAAGTGACTTTTTTCGAATGCGTCGGCAGCAGAAAAAGCAACAAAAGGCAGAATTGAAACCGCAGGATGATTAAGCTCGTCCGGTGCGACCACCGGATAGCTTTCAGCCAGCTGTTGCGCCTCGGCTGCCTCTTTTTCTTTCTCTTGCAGATAACCCACCAGGCTAATCTGATACTTACGAATATTTTCGACATAAGCGTAGGCTTCATGTCCACGAGCGTAGCCGTAAGTCAGCTTGCTGTAATAGGGTTTCTGGCTAAGTAAAGGCAGACGCTGTTTTACGTCAGCCCAACTGTCAGGATTCCCTTTGGTTTTTGCCGTCAGGGCGCGGGCATCCAGCATATGCGCATAGCCCATATTGTACGCAGCGAGGGCAAACCAGATCCGCTCGTTCTCCGGCACACTTTCCGGCACTTTACTCATCATATCCTGCAAATAACGCACGCCACCGCTGATGCTCTGTTCGGCATCGGTACGATCCGTAATGCCGAGGCTTTGCGCGGTATTTTTGGTTAACATCATCATGCCGCGCACACCCGTCGGTGAAGTGGCCTGTGCATCCCAGTGCGATTCCTGATAAGCAATAGCGGCCAGCAAACGCCAGTCAATTTCTTCGGCGTATTTCTCAAACAGGGGCTTTAACTGCGGCAGTACCGCATCGACGGCGCGTAAAAATGTGCGCGTATCGACGTAATCAAAATCATCGCCATGCCCCAGGTATTTCTCTTCAATGCGTGCCAGCGTACCGTCTTCATTCATTTCGTTGAAGAAGTCGAGCAGGGCGGCGGAAAGGGTATTATCGCCATCTAACGGGCTAAACCAAGTCACCGGTTGTTCATCGGTGATATCGAGCGCTACGGCGAGCTCCGGGTGAACGCGCTGAAACAGGCTGATGGCGACAGAATCAGCAATGGTGTAATCGAGTTTTCCTTCGATGACATCTTCCATTAATTCTGCAGAGCCTTTTTTGTCGTCTACCTTCCAGCTTAATTCCGGGAATTTTGTTTCTTTCAGGGTCTGGAGATCGTTAACCACCACATGACCCGGTGCAACGGTGAGTTGCTCCGCCGTCAGGTTGCCCAGCGTACGTGGGCGATACTGACCCACTTTATAAACCAGTTGTTGTGACACGGAATAATAGGTAGGGCCAGGCTGATAATTTTTTACCCGCTCACTGTTATAGACAAGTCCTGCCGCCAGCAGGTCGGCGTTACCATTATCAAGGTCGTCAAACAGCTGGCTGATATTCTGCCGCACGGTCACTTTCAGTTTTACGCCGAGGTAATCGGCAAACTGTTTCGCCAGTTCGTAATCCAGGCCAAAAGGTTTCCCGTTGATTTCGTTATAAGTCAGGGGAGTATGAATGGTGCTCACACGCAACTCTCCCCGCGCTTGAATGGCGGCGATACGGTTGTCGGCTTTACCAAACCAGGGAATGGATGGCCAGAGAGCGACCGCGAGCAGCAGTGCCAGAATGCCGATGAACAGATAATTAATCTTTAATTTTTTCAATTAGTTAATTCTCTGTGTCGTGCGCGTCCCAGCTTGAAAAAACGTAATAATAGTGAAAGGTTTACTCATAAATGAGCGGCATTTTGCGTAAACCTGCGCCAGATGGCAACTTATTACAGCCATTGGCGGCACGCGTTGCTAATTCACGATGGTGATTTTATTTCCACGCAAACGGTTTCGTCAGCGCATCAGATTCTTTATAATGACGCCCGTTTCCCCCCCTTGGGTACACCGAAAGCTTAGAAGACGAGAGACTTATGATGGAAATTCTGCGTGGTTCGCCTGCACTGTCGGCATTCCGAATCAACAAACTGCTGGCACGTTTTCAGGCTGCCAGGCTCCCGGTTCACAATATTTACGCCGAGTATGTCCATTTTGCTGACCTCAATGCGCCGTTAAACGATGATGAGCACGCACAACTTGAACGCCTGCTGAAATATGGCCCGGCACTCGCCAGCCACGCCCCGCAAGGCAAACTCCTGCTGGTGACCCCGCGTCCTGGCACCATCTCTCCCTGGTCTTCGAAAGCGACCGATATTGCCCATAACTGCGGGCTACAACAGGTAAACCGCCTTGAGCGCGGCGTTGCTTACTATATAGAAGCCGGTACGCTGACCAATGAACAATGGCAGCAGGTTACCGCTGAACTGCACGACCGCATGATGGAAACGGTCTTTTTTGCTTTAGATGATGCAGAGCAGTTGTTTGCCCACCATCAACCGACTCCGGTTACCAGCGTTGATTTGCTGGGGCAGGGCCGTCAGGCGCTGATCGACGCTAACCTGCGTCTTGGCTTGGCTCTGGCGGAAGATGAAATTGACTATCTGCAGGATGCTTTCACAAAGCTTGGTCGTAACCCGAACGACATCGAGCTGTATATGTTCGCTCAGGCGAACTCTGAGCACTGCCGCCACAAAATTTTTAATGCCGACTGGATTATCGACGGTGAACAGCAGCCGAAATCGCTGTTCAGGATGATCAAAAATACTTTCGAAACCACGCCAGATCACGTTCTCTCTGCTTATAAAGATAACGCCGCCGTAATGGAAGGTTCTGAAGTGGGCCGCTACTTTGCTGACCACGAAACGGGCCGCTACGATTTCCATCAGGAACCGGCGCATATTCTGATGAAAGTCGAAACTCACAACCACCCGACGGCGATTTCTCCGTGGCCGGGCGCGGCGACGGGTTCCGGCGGCGAAATTCGTGATGAAGGCGCCACCGGACGCGGTGCGAAGCCGAAGGCTGGTCTGGTTGGTTTCTCCGTTTCCAACCTGCGAATTCCTGGCTTCGAACAGCCGTGGGAAGAAGATTTCGGTAAGCCTGAGCGCATTGTCACCGCGCTGGACATCATGACCGAAGGCCCGCTGGGCGGCGCGGCGTTTAACAACGAATTTGGTCGTCCGGCACTGAATGGCTACTTCCGTACTTATGAAGAAAAAGTGAACAGCCACAACGGCGAAGAGCTGCGCGGTTATCACAAACCGATCATGCTGGCGGGCGGGATCGGCAACATTCGCGCCGATCACGTACAAAAAGGCGAGATCAACGTCGGTGCGAAGCTGGTCGTTCTCGGCGGCCCGGCAATGAACATCGGTCTTGGCGGCGGAGCGGCGTCTTCCATGGCGTCAGGTCAGTCTGATGCCGACCTCGACTTTGCTTCCGTACAGCGCGACAACCCGGAGATGGAGCGTCGTTGCCAGGAAGTAATCGACCGTTGCTGGCAGCTTGGTGATGCTAACCCAATTCTGTTTATCCACGACGTCGGTGCGGGCGGTCTTTCTAACGCCATGCCGGAACTGGTGAGCGACGGCGGGCGCGGCGGTAAATTCGAACTGCGCGATATCCTGAGCGACGAACCGGGCATGAGCCCGCTGGAAATCTGGTGTAACGAATCCCAGGAACGCTACGTGCTGGCGGTTGCTGCTGATCAATTACCGCTGTTTGACGAGCTGTGTAAGCGTGAGCGCGCACCCTACGCTGTGATTGGTGAAGCGACCGAAGAACTGCATCTTTCTCTGCACGATCGTCATTTTGATAATCAGCCGATCGATCTGCCGCTGGACGTCCTGCTTGGTAAAACGCCGAAGATGACCCGCGATGTACAAACGCTGAAAGCGAAAGGCGACGCGCTGGCCCGTGAAGGGATCACCATTGCAGACGCGGTGAAACGTGTGCTGCATCTGCCGACTGTGGCGGAAAAAACCTTCCTGGTGACCATTGGCGACCGCAGCGTAACCGGCATGGTAGCGCGCGATCAGATGGTGGGGCCGTGGCAGGTGCCGGTCGCTAACTGCGCGGTCACTACCGCCAGCCTCGACAGCTACTACGGTGAAGCGATGGCGATTGGCGAGCGTGCGCCGGTTGCGCTGCTGGATTTCGCCGCCTCTGCCCGTCTGGCGGTCGGTGAAGCGTTAACCAACATCGCCGCAACACAAATTGGCGATATCAAACGCATCAAACTTTCCGCCAACTGGATGGCGGCGGCAGGCCACCCTGGTGAAGATGCGGGCCTGTATGAAGCCGTTAAAGCCGTGGGCGAAGAGCTTTGTCCGGCGCTGGGCCTGACGATCCCGGTGGGTAAAGACTCCATGTCGATGAAAACCCGCTGGCAGGAAGGTAACGAAGAGCGCGAAATGACGTCGCCGCTGTCGCTGGTGATTTCTGCATTTGCCCGCGTGGAAGATGTACGTCACACCATCACGCCACAGCTTTCTACCGAAGATAACGCACTGCTGCTGATTGATTTGGGCAAAGGCAATAACGCGCTGGGCGCAACGGCGCTGGCGCAGGTTTATCGTCAGCTTGGCGACAAACCGGCAGATGTACGCGACGTCGCGCAACTGAAAGGCTTCTATGACGCGATTCAGGCGCTGGTTGCACAGCGTAAGCTGCTCGCATACCACGACCGCTCTGATGGCGGCCTGCTGGTAACGCTGGCGGAAATGGCCTTTGCTGGTCATTGCGGCATTAACGCGGATATTGCCTCTCTGGGCGACGATCGCCTGGCGGCGTTGTTTAACGAAGAACTGGGTGCGGTGATTCAGGTTCGTGCCGCTGACCGTGAAGCGGTCGAGTCCGTACTGGCACAGCATGGGCTTGCTGATTGTGTCCATTATGTAGGGCAGGCGGTTTCCGGTGACCGTTTTGTGATTACCGCCAACGGGCAGACTGTATTCAGCGAAAGCCGCACCACGTTGCGTGTCTGGTGGGCAGAAACTACCTGGCAGATGCAGCGCCTGCGTGACAACCCGGAGTGTGCCGATCAGGAGCATCAGGCGAAATCTAACGACGCCGATCCGGGCCTGAATGTAAAACTGTCGTTCGATATCAACGAAGATGTGGCAGCACCGTATATTGCCACTGGCGCACGTCCGAAAGTTGCCGTACTGCGTGAGCAGGGCGTGAACTCGCATGTTGAAATGGCGGCAGCTTTCCACCGTGCAGGCTTTGATGCTATCGACGTGCATATGAGTGACCTGCTGACCGGACGCACGGGCCTGGAAGATTTCCACGCCCTGGTCGCGTGCGGTGGTTTCTCCTACGGTGATGTGCTGGGTGCCGGTGAAGGTTGGGCGAAGTCAATCCTGTTCAATGACCGTGTACGCGATGAGTTTGCAACCTTCTTCCACCGTCCGCAAACGCTGGCGCTGGGGGTATGTAACGGTTGCCAGATGATGTCTAACCTGCGCGAACTGATCCCAGGTAGTGAGTTGTGGCCACGTTTTGTGCGCAATACCTCCGATCGCTTTGAAGCGCGTTTCAGCCTGGTTGAAGTAACCCAAAGCCCGTCTCTGCTGTTGCAGGGGATGGTGGGCTCGCAAATGCCGATTGCTGTCTCTCATGGTGAAGGGCGCGTGGAAGTGCGTGATGCGGCGCATCTGGCGGCACTGGAAAGCAAAGGGCTGGTGGCACTGCGCTATGTCGATAACTTCGGCAAAGTCACTGAAACCTACCCGGCTAACCCGAACGGTTCACCGAACGGTATTACGGCAGTCACGACTGAAAGTGGTCGAGTCACCATTATGATGCCGCACCCGGAACGTGTTTTCCGTACTGTCAGCAACTCCTGGCATCCGGAAAACTGGGGCGAGGATGGCCCATGGATGCGCATTTTCCGCAATGCGCGTAAGCAGTTGGGGTAATTCATCAGTTCATTGGTTTTGCAGCCCGGATGCGGCATTAAGCACCAACCACTATCATAAGCTCCCAACTCCGGGAGCTTTTTTGTGTCTGTAAATCACGACAATGGGTGGTTTACCGTGTCGCTTTCTGGCGACACTTAAATGATTGATTTTATTGTAATCTAATAAGTTTATCTTAAGTTGTCTCTTTTTAGCGACACAGTGGCTGATTTACATTCAAATAGCGAAGAAGCCATAAATCCCTCAAAGCAACGTATAATCAGTACGTTACCAAACTATTTTCTTTATTGGCACAGTTACTGCATAATAGTAACCAGTGGCTCATTCACCGACTTATGTCAGCCCCTTCGGGACGTGCTACATAAAATACGAATGACGCACAACAAGGTGCCTGCCGTCCAACTTCTGATATCAGCGTAGCTATATCAACCATCGGGCGAAACGTCGAGTTAGGCACCGCCTTATTCCATAACAAAGCCGGGTAATTCCCGGCTTTGTTGTATCTGAACTTCCCCTCGGTTAGCATCAGGCTATTCGCGTCTGACGAGAGTAACACCTTGAAACGCTGGCCCGTTTTTCCCCGCTCATTACGACAACTGGTAATGCTGGCATTTTTGCTGATTCTGCTGCCCCTGTTGGTGCTGGCATGGCAAGCCTGGCAAAGCCTGAATGTGCTTAGCGATCAGGCGGCGCTGGTTAACCGCACTACGCTTATTGATGCCCGACGTAGTGAAGCGATGACCAACGCGGCACTGGAGATGGAGCGTAGCTACCGTCAGTATTGCGTGCTGGACGACCCTACGCTTGCGAAGGTTTATCAAAGCCAGCGCAAGCGTTACAGCGAAATGCTCGATGCCCATGCAGGCGTACTGCCAGACGATAAACTTTACCAGGCATTGCGTCAGGACTTGAACAATCTGGCCCAACTTCAGTGTAACAACAGTGGTCCCGATGCTGCTGCCGCCGCGCGTCTGGAAGCCTTTGCCAGTGCCAATACCGAAATGGTGCAGGCCACGCGCACAGTGGTGTTCTCTCGTGGGCAGCAGCTTCAGCGTGAAATCGCCGAACGTGGGCAATATTTTGGTTGGCAATCGCTGGTGCTATTTCTGGTGAGTCTGGTGATGGTACTGCTTTTCACACGGATGATTATCGGGCCGGTGAAAAATATCGAGCGCATGATCAACCGTCTGGGGGAAGGGCGTTCTCTGGGCAATAGCGTTTCGTTCAGTGGACCGAGCGAGTTACGCTCGGTTGGGCAACGTATTCTTTGGTTAAGTGAGCGCCTGTCATGGCTGGAATCCCAACGCCATCAATTTTTAAGACATTTATCTCATGAATTAAAAACGCCACTGGCGAGTATGCGAGAGGGCACTGAATTACTGGCTGACCAGGTTGTCGGGCCGCTTACGCCAGAGCAAAAAGAGGTGGTGAGCATTCTTGATAGCAGCAGCCGCAATTTGCAAAAACTGATCGAACAACTGCTTGATTACAACCGTAAACAGGCGGACAGTGCGGTGGAACTGGAGAATGTTGAATTAGCCCGCTGGTGGAGACAGTAGTTTCTGCTCATAGCCTGGCCCGCACGGGCTAAAATGATGCATACCGACGTCGATCTCAAAGCAACAGCTTGCCTGGCGGAGCCAATGCTGCTGATGAGCGTACTGGATAATCTTTACTCCAATGCGGTGCACTATGGTACTGAATCCGGTACCATTTATATCAGAAGCAATAACAACGGTTCGCGGGTATTTATTGACGTAGCGAATACGGGAAACCCGATTCCGGATGATGAAAAAACGATGATCTTTGAGCCCTTCTTCCAGGGGAGTCATCAGCGAAAAGGTGCGGTAAAAGGAAGTGGTCTGGGGCTGAGTATTGCCCGCGACTGCATACGACGCATGCAGGGTGAGCTTAACATCGTGAGTGATGAACGCGCCGATGTCTGTTTTCGTATCGAACTGCCTCTTGAGCCGGAAAAATCAATGAAATGAATAACAACCTGGTGAGTATGTCACACGTCTTTTACCGCGCACTGCGCGCGGTGTTTTCCAGCAAAAATGTGCGCCTGAGCCTGCCCTGCTTACTGCTGGCCGGCTGTGTAACCCATGCGCCGAAAAGTGCAATTAGCCACAAACAGGAAGATAAATGGCCGCAAAAACAGCTGGCCGATTTCCTTTCAACACGTTGCGATGATATCTGGAACCTGTCGGGGCGTGATGTTGAATCCAATCCGCTGTTCTGGCTGCGCGGAATAGACTGCGCCCAGCGGCTGGCGCCCGCCGAGGCCCGTGCCCAGGCGGCGATGCTGGTGGACGATACCTGGCAGGACGCGTTTAAACGTGGGATCGTGATGGCGGATGCCAGAATCACGCCTGTCGAACGCCGCGCCAACGTGACGCGGCTGGATACTTACGTGATCAATATTCCCCCGCAGGTGCGCCCGGTCTATCAGCTCTGGCGGGATGGACAAACCCTGCAATTACAACTGTCTGAAGAGCGTTTCCGCTACAGCAAATTGCAGCAGTCGAGCGACAGCGAGCTTGATGCGCTTCGCCAGCAGCAGGAGTCGCTGCGCGAGCAGCTGGAAACCACCACCCGCAAGCTCGAAAATCTGACCGATATCGAAAGACAGCTCTCGACGCGTAAGCCGGCAGGCAGCTATCTGCCCGATGGGTCGAAAGGCAACTCTGCCACGACGCCAGACAGTGAGACGCCGAAACAAGAGGATGTGAAGCCATGACAAGCCGTAAACCTGCCCATCTGTTACTGGTGGATGACGATCCCGGGCTGTTAAAGCTGCTGGGAATGCGTCTGGTCAGCGAAGGCTACAGCGTGGTCACCGCTGAAAGCGGGCAGGAGGGGCTGAAAGTGCTCAGCCGCGAGAAAATCGATCTGGTGATCAGTGATTTGCGCATGGATGAAATGGATGGCCTGCAACTGTTCACGGAGATCCAGAAGCAGCAGCCCGGGATGCCGGTGATTATCCTCACCGCTCATGGATCTATTCCTGATGCGGTGGCCGCGACGCAGCAGGGGGTATTCAGCTTCCTCACCAAACCAGTGGATAAAGACGCCCTCTATAAAGCAATCGACAGCGCCCTTGAGCATGCGGCGCCATCCGGCGACGACGCCTGGCGTGAATCCATCGTGACGCGTAGCCCGTGATGCTGCGTTTGCTTGAACAGGCGCGGCTGGTGGCGCAATCAGACGTCAGCGTTTTGATTAATGGCCAGAGCGGAACCGGGAAAGAGATTTTCGCCCAGGCTATCCACAACGCCAGCCCGCGCAATAGCAAACCATTTATTGCTATTAACTGTGGTGCATTGCCTGAGCAATTGCTGGAGTCGGAGCTGTTTGGTCATGCGCGTGGCGCGTTTACTGGCGCTGTCAGCAATCGCGAAGGTTTATTCCAGGCGGCGGAAGGCGGAACGCTATTTCTCGATGAAATTGGCGATATGCCTGCGCCGTTACAGGTCAAACTGCTGCGCGTGTTGCAGGAGCGTAAAGTGCGCCCGCTGGGCAGTAACCGCGATATTGATATCGACGTGCGGATTATTTCCGCCACTCACCGCGACCTGCCAAAAGCGATGGCGCGCGGGGAATTCCGTGAAGATCTCTATTACCGCCTCAACGTTGTCAGCCTGAAAATTCCGGCTCTGGCAGAGCGCACAGAAGACATTCCGCTACTGGCAAATCACCTGTTGCGCCAGGCGGCAGAGCGACATAAACCGTTTGTCCGCGCGTTCTCCACCGATGCAATGAAACGCCTGATGACCGCTAGCTGGCCGGGTAATGTGCGCCAGTTGGTCAACGTGATTGAACAGTGCGTGGCGCTGACCTCATCTCCGGTGATTAGTGATGCGCTGGTGGAGCAGGCGCTGGAGGGTGAAAATACGGCGCTGCCAACCTTTGTTGAGGCACGTAATCAGTTTGAACTCAACTATTTGCGTAAGCTGCTGCAAATTACCAAAGGCAACGTCACCCACGCGGCGAGAATGGCGGGGCGCAACCGGACAGAATTTTATAAACTGCTTTCCCGACACGAGCTGGATGCAAACGATTTCAAGGAATGAATTGGCGTTATGTGTTACGTTTAGCAGATCAAAAGACAGGCGACCTTTTCAAGGAATAGCATGAAAAAGATTGATGCGATTATTAAACCCTTCAAGCTGGACGATGTCCGCGAAGCACTGGCTGAAGTCGGCATTACCGGCATGACGGTCACTGAGGTGAAAGGTTTTGGCCGCCAGAAAGGCCATACCGAGCTGTACCGCGGCGCGGAGTATATGGTGGATTTTCTGCCGAAAGTGAAAATTGAGATTGTCGTACCGGACGACATTGTCGATATCTGTGTCGATACCATTATTCGCACGGCGCAAACCGGCAAAATCGGTGACGGTAAAATCTTCGTCTTTGACGTGGCACGGGTCATTCGCATCCGTACCGGTGAAGAGGACGACGCGGCAATTTAAACCGCGTCAAGGGTTGCCGGATGTTTCCATCCGGCAACATCAAATTACAGCACCTTATGCGGGCCAAAGCATTCGTAATGAATGTTTTCCTGCTTCACGCCCAGATCCACTAACTGTTTCGCGGTAAACTGCATGAAGCCAACCGGGCCGCAGAGATAGAACTGCATTGTCGGATCGCTGAACGCACCTTCCAGTTTGCTCAAATCCATCAGACCTTCGCTATCAAACTGACCTTTAGCGCGATCGGCTTCGCTCGGCTGACGATACCAGGTGTGCGCGGTAAAGCGCGGCAGTGACTGCCCCAGTTCCTTAACTTCATCGGCAAAGGCGTGAACATCGCCATTTTCTGCCGCATGGAACCAGTTCACTTGTGCTGTGTGGCCTGCTTTTGCCAGCGTGTCGAGCATTGCCAGCATTGGCGTTTGACCAACACCGGCAGAGATTAACGTCACTGGTGTGTCATCTGCGACAGCCATAAAGAAATCACCTGCCGGAGCGACCAGTTTCACGACATCGCCAACATTGGCGTGATTGTGCAACCAGTTGGATACCTGCCCACCCTCTTCGCGTTTCACCGCAATACGATAGCCTTTGCCATCCGGTTTGCGAGTCAAAGAGTACTGACGAATTTCCTGATGCGGGAAACCTTCCGGCTTCAGCCAGACGCCGAGATATTGCCCCGGACGGTATTCTGCCACTGCGCCACCGTCGACCGGCTCCAGTTCGAAGCTGGTGATAAGCGCGCTGCGCGGTGTTTTAGCCACAATGCGGAAATCGCGAGTACCTTCCCAACCACCGGCTTTGCTGGCGTTTTCGTTATAGATTTCCGCCTCGCGATTGATAAATACATTAGCCAGTACACCATAGGCTTTACCCCACGCGTCCAGCACTTCCTGCCCCGGGCTGAACATTTCGTCCAGCGTTGCCAACAGGTGTTCGCCGACGATGTTGTACTGTTCCGGTTTGATCTGGAAACTGGTGTGCTTCTGCGCGATTTTTTCTACCGCTGGCAGCAGCGCAGGCAGGTTTTCAATATTACTGGCGTAGGCGGCAATAGCGTTAAACAGGGCTTCACGTTGATCGCCATTACGCTGGTTACTCATGTTAAAAATTTCTTTGAGTTCTGGGTTATGAGTAAACATACGGTCGTAGAAATGGGCGGTTAACTTTGGCCCCGTTTCCACCAGTAAAGGGATGGTGGCTTTTACTGTAGCGATGGTTTGAGCGTCAAGCATATGGTCTTCCTTTTTTTGCATCTTAATTGATGTATCTCAAATGCATCTTATAAAAAATAGCCCTGCAATGTAAATGGTTCTTTGGTGTTTTTCAGAAAGAATGTGATGAAGTGAAAAATTTGCATCACAAACCTGAAAAGAAATCCGTTTCCGGTTGCAAGCTCTTTATTCTCCAAAGCCTTGCGTAGCCTGAAGGTAATCGTTTGCGTAAATTCCTTTGTCAAGACCTGTTATCGCACAATGATTCGGTTATACTGTTCGCCGTTGTCCAACAGGACCGCCTATAAAGGCCAAAAATTTTATTGTTAGCTGAGTCAGGAGATGCGGATGTTAAAGCGTGAAATGAACATTGCCGATTATGATGCCGAACTGTGGCAGGCTATGGAGCAGGAAAAAGTACGTCAGGAAGAGCACATCGAACTGATCGCCTCCGAAAACTACACCAGCCCGCGCGTAATGCAGGCGCAGGGTTCTCAGCTGACCAACAAATATGCTGAAGGTTATCCGGGCAAACGCTACTACGGCGGTTGCGAGTATGTTGATATCGTTGAACAACTGGCGATCGATCGTGCGAAAGAACTGTTCGGCGCTGACTACGCTAACGTCCAGCCGCACTCCGGCTCCCAGGCTAACTTTGCGGTCTACACCGCGCTGCTGGAACCAGGTGATACCGTTCTGGGTATGAACCTGGCGCATGGCGGTCACCTGACTCACGGTTCTCCGGTTAACTTCTCCGGTAAACTGTACAACATCGTTCCTTACGGTATCGATGCTACCGGTCATATCGACTACGCCGATCTGGAAAAACAAGCCAAAGAACACAAGCCGAAAATGATTATCGGTGGCTTCTCTGCATATTCCGGCGTGGTTGACTGGGCGAAAATGCGTGAAATCGCTGACAGCATCGGTGCTTACCTGTTCGTTGATATGGCGCACGTTGCGGGCCTGGTTGCTGCTGGCGTCTACCCGAACCCGGTTCCTCATGCTCACGTTGTTACTACCACCACTCACAAAACCCTGGCGGGTCCGCGCGGCGGCCTGATCCTGGCGAAAGGTGGTAGCGAAGAGCTGTACAAAAAACTGAACTCTGCCGTTTTCCCTGGTGGTCAGGGCGGTCCGTTGATGCACGTAATCGCCGGTAAAGCGGTTGCTCTGAAAGAAGCGATGGAGCCTGAGTTCAAAACTTACCAGCAGCAGGTCGCGAAAAACGCTAAAGCGATGGTAGAAGTGTTCCTCGAGCGCGGCTACAAAGTGGTTTCCGGCGGCACTGATAACCACCTGTTCCTGGTTGATCTGGTTGATAAAAACCTGACCGGTAAAGAAGCAGACGCCGCTCTGGGCCGTGCTAACATCACCGTCAACAAAAACAGCGTACCGAACGATCCGAAGAGCCCGTTTGTGACCTCCGGTATTCGCGTGGGTACTCCGGCAATTACGCGTCGCGGCTTCAAAGAAGCCGAAGCGAAAGAACTGGCTGGCTGGATGTGTGACGTGCTGGACAGCATCAATGATGAAGCCGTTATCGAGCGCATCAAAGGTAAAGTTCTCGACATCTGCGCACGTTACCCGGTTTACGCATAATTCTCTGCGTCGCAGAACTGAAAAAGGCCGCTCATGCGGCCTTTTTTTATGGGCTAACGTCGGTCGAGGGAGATGGCCCCCGGCCCGGTAATCGCCAGCAAAATAAAGCCGCCAGCGATACTTACATTTTTGTAGAAGTTAATCATATTTGGCAGAACCGCATCGCCCGTCATATCCCAGTAGTGGTGACCAATCACCGCCGTTCCCAGCGTATAGAAGACAAAGATCACCGCGAGGGGGCGGGTGAAAAAGCCCAGCACGATCAGAATCGCGGCGGGGACTTCCATCACCACCGCAACAATGGCGGCCAACATGGGCATGGGGGCGCCGAGCGACGTCATATACTGAACGGTGCCGCTAAACCCCGTCAGCTTGGGATAACCGAAAATAATAAACAGGACCACAATAGCAATGCGGGCAATTAAAAGCAGGAAAGAACGAGAGGAGCCGAAATCGAAATAACGTAAGTTGTTCATGGCAAACGACCTCTTCAGGCGATGTTCTTTAAACGTAATACAATTTTGCCGCTCTCGCCATACGCCGACCGGCTGTCCATGATGTTAATTTATCGTTAATTTATAGCGCGCTAACGACTTGCTAAAGTCAGGGATTAACGCCAGACTATCGCCTCCATTTCGGGAGGGATTCATGGTCTTGCATTCCACGCGCTGGCTGGCGCTCAGCTATTTCACCTATTTCTTTAGTTACGGTATTTTTTTGCCTTTCTGGAGCGTCTGGCTCAAGGGAATTGGTCTGACGCCTGAGACCATTGGCATCCTGCTGGGCGCGGGGCTGGTGGCACGTTTCCTGGGTAGCCTGCTGATTGCGCCCCGCGTCAGCGATCCCTCCTTACTGATTAAAGCGGTGCGAATTCTGGCCCTGCTGACGCTGGTCTTTGCGGCCTGCTTCTGGGTCAGCCATCAGTTTGCCTGGCTGATGGTGGTAATGGTTGGCTTTAATCTGTTCTTCTCCCCGCTGGTGCCGCTGACGGATGCCCTGGCGAACACCTGGCAAAAGCAGATCATCATGGACTATGGCCGGGTGCGCCTGTGGGGATCGATTGCCTTCGTGATCGGCTCTGCGCTGGTCGGGAAACTGGTCAGCCTCTATGACTATCGTGCCATTCTGGCGCTGTTAACGCTCGGCATCGCCTCGATGCTGCTCGGTATGTTGCTGCGTCCGTCGGTAATGCCGCAGGGCGAAAGCCGCCATCAGGAGAGCGCCGGCTGGCCCGCCTGGCGCTCGCTGGTGGCGCAAAGCTGGCGTTTCCTGGCCTGCGTCTGTCTGCTCCAGGGGGCACATGCGGCCTATTACGGCTTCAGCGCCATCTACTGGCAGGGGGCGGGCTACTCGGCTTCTGCGGTAGGCTACCTGTGGTCGCTCGGCGTGGTGGCGGAGGTCATTATCTTCGCGCTGAGCCAAAAACTTTTCCGTCGTTTCGGGGCGCGTGACCTGCTGCTGCTTTCCGCCGTTTGCGGCGTGGTGCGCTGGGGCATCATGGGCTGGACGACTGAGCTGCCGTGGCTGATTGTGGCGCAAATTCTGCACTGCGGAACCTTCACCGTGTGCCATCTGGCGGCGATGCGCTACATCGCGGCGCGAGAGGGTGGGGACGTTATTCGTCT
This sequence comes from Enterobacter hormaechei, assembly GCA_042434945.1. GTDB lineage: Bacteria > Pseudomonadota > Gammaproteobacteria > Enterobacterales > Enterobacteriaceae > Escherichia > Escherichia hormaechei_A. The sequence goes on along the minus strand of CP170191.1, from coordinate 2,936,278 downwards.
TCAGGCGGTCTATTCAGCGGTGGCGATGGGCGGCAGTATTGCGGTGATGACCGTATTTGCCGGTTTCCTCTATCAGCACCTGGGGCACAGTGTGTTCTGGGTGATGGCGCTGGTCGCTTTACCTGCCATCGTCATCCGCCCAAAGGTGGCTGCTCGCTCGTAACTATGATTCGAGCATAACGCGAATATGTTCCTGCTGCTGCGTGTTCAGGGCCTCAACGGCATGAATGAGCGGCGGCGAGAACAGCGGCAGGGCGGTTGGATAAGGCGTAATGACCAGCGCCGCCTCGCGGGGGGCGCCCTCCTTCTTAAACGCCTCCAGGCTAAGATAACGAATATTGAGCGGCAGCAGCGTCAGCTCGCGAAGCTGCTGCTCAATTAACGCTTCGCAGGCTTTATCTTCCCCCGTTAACAGGACCACCTGTTTTTCATGCAGGTCGGTCTCCTGCATCAGCCAGGCACCAAAAATCACCGCCACCAGAGCCATCTCTTCACCGGAGAATCGCAGACCAAATTCGGCTTCCAGCTCAAACAGCGCCTCTTTAGTGGTTCGCAGCAGCCGGGGGTATAAACGGTGGATCTCTTCCGGCAGACTGTTGTCGATGCCGATGTCAAATAAGGAGCGGTCCAGCGCCTGAGCCAGATGAATATAAAGCTGATCGGTCAGCCCTTGCTCATCGCTGAAGTTCATCCCGGTTTGCGCCCGGAAACGGGCAATCATACGCACGATGGCGCGACGCAGGCGCTGATCCTGCTGGTGTTTATCCATCACCGGGTCGGGTGTGCGAAGCATCATAAACAGCAGTGCCAGGAACAGCTGTTCATCGCTGTGCGTTCCCTGCGGGACGCGCCGTTTCCAGTGGCGGACAATTTCCTGCGCCGTAAAGTATTCCCCTCGGGACTGCGTCCAGCTGCGCTGAACGGGCGAAAACTCTGGCGTATTGCCCAGATGATGCTGAATCAGACAATATTGCAGATAAAGCTGTAAAAACTGTACGTCGCGGGACTCAAACTGGCGCTGAAGCTTGCGCGCACAAAAGTTGATAAGCGCCCGAAGGTTCGCATCGTCATAAAGCGGGCGGGCAATGCCGTGCTGTTTAAGCGCGGTTTTTAAGGCAGGGGTAAACTGTTGGGCGACAAAATGTGGACAGAGCCGAAGCGCCCTGCGCAGCCAGTGCAGCAGGCACAAACGTTGATTCAGGGCGGACCCCTCAATTCGGTAGCAGCCATCATGGTGCGTGACAATATCAAGCCGATGATAGCGCTGGATTTCATCGCGCGTCTCGGCTATATCTTGCCGTGCCATGACGTCGTCCACGCCGTTGGCAGCGATTATGCTCTGTGCGGTGATGGCAGCATCGGGCAGGTAAAGCATCAAAAGCACCTGGCAGCGGCGCTGCGAACTGGAAAGCACAGATGGAATTTCAAGCGTCGTCATCATCTGTCGGGTATCCAGTGTGAATGTTTGATAAGAATAGCTAAAGGATGGGCGCTGAAAAGCGCACCGGCAGGCCTTTCACTCAGGATTGCTGGCGAACATCACAGAATTTTTGACGTGAGGAACAGATGCAAATAGTTAAACAAAGCGCGGTAGCGTTATTTTTGGCGGTTTTCACTTGTGCCGCCGGCGCACATCCTCACAGTTTTATCAGCCTGAAAACCGAACTGGTGACGGACGGCACGCAGCTCAGCGGCCTGAAAATGCGCTGGACGATGGATGAAATCACCTCCGCCGATCTGCTGTACGATGCCGGTAACGCCAGGCCTGGCGATGAGATCTGGAAAAAGCTGGCGGCGGAAGTCATGGCCAACGTACTCGGCCAGCACTATTTCACCGAGTTCTGGCACAACGGACAAAAGGTGAAGTTTCTCAACCGTCCCACGGTGTACGGTATGACCCGCGACGGACATCAGGCGGTGCTGACCTTTATCCTTCCGCTGGCGCACCCTCAACCGTTGGCCGGGCAGAAGTACACGTTTTCCACGTTTGACCCAACCTACTATGTCGACATGCGCTATGACAATGACAGCGACGTACGGCTGCCGGACGCGCTGCAAAAAAGCTGCAAAATTGCCGTGCACACCCCGAAACCCAGCGAAGAGATGCTGAACTTTGCCGTTTCTCTTGATAAAGAGGATGCGCCCCCCGAAGACATGGAGTTAGGTAAACAGTTTGCGCAGGAGGTGACGTTACAATGTCAGTGATCTCCTCTTCCGTCAGTAAGCCGCGTCGCTGGCTGCACCTCTGGCCTCTGGCGCTCTTTTTGTTGTTTGCGGTTGGCGGCGCGCTCTGGCTGTGGCAGGCATGGCCGCAGGTGATGATGAAAAGCATCCTCTGGCAGCGGGAAGTTAATCAGCAGATGAGCGGTCTGCTGAAAGCCGTGGCGGAAAATCCGAACAAAGCGGGCGGCGCTCTTCTGGCGTTCAGCTTTATCTATGGCGTGCTGCATGCCCTGGGACCGGGGCACGGCAAAATCGTCATCACGACCTGGCTTGCCACGCATCCGTCGAAGCTGAAATCGAGTATCGGCCTGACGCTGGCTTCTTCTTTACTTCAGGGCGGTGTGGCGATTGCGCTGGTCGTGATCGTCCTTTCGCTGCTACAGCTGCCGGCCCGCCAGCTGCATATGAGCAGCTTCTGGCTGGAGAAGGGGAGTTACGCGCTGGTAGGCGTGCTGGGGCTGATCCTCTGCTGGCGGGCGCTGAAAAAATTGCGCGCGTTGCTGCGAAAACCAAAATTCAAATCCTTTACACCGCATCACGTTCACCATGAAAACTGCGGGTGCGGGCATCAGCATCTGCCGACGCAGGAACAATTACAGAACAGTGAGGACTGGCGTGCGCGCCTGATGATTGTTCTCTCAATGGGGATGCGTCCGTGCTCGGGCGCAATCATGGTGCTGTTGTTCAGCAAAGTGACAGGCGTATTTGGCTGGGGCATGCTCTCGGCGCTGGCGATGGCGGCGGGAACGTCTCTGACGATCTCTTCGTTAGCCCTGCTGGTGCACAGCTTCCGTCAGCTGGCGGTAAAACTCAGCGGCAATAAAACGCCGGTATTGTGGCGACAGGTTGGCTGGACGACGCTGGCGCTGGCGGGCGGGGTGATTCTGCTGGTAGCGGCGGTGACAATGTGGATGAGCGCGGTGCCGGTGGGTAGGGGGTTGCGGCCTTTCTAGCCGTATCTGAGGCGTGTTGTAGGCCCGGTAAGCGTGGCGCCACCGGGCTTAACAGACTGAATTAACGCTTCAGAGCGTCGCTTAACTCGTCACGCATGTTCGCCAGCATGGCTTTAACAACGCGCGGGTTACCAGCAACGATGTTACCGGTCAGCATGTAGTTATGACCACCGGTGAAGTCGCTGACGATGCCGCCCGCTTCACGAACCAGCAGCTCGCCTGCGGCGAAGTCCCACGGGCGCAGACCGATTTCAAAGAAACCGTCAACGCGACCCGCAGCGACGTAAGCCAGATCCAGCGCCGCAGAACCGGTACGACGGAAGTCTGCACATTCGTTGAACAGTTTGCCGACGATGTTGATGTAGGTAGTGGCGTACTGTTTTGCTTTGAACGGGAAGCCGGTCGCCAGAATAGTACCGTCGAGATCGCGAGCGGTGCTGCCGCGCAGACGGTAGCCGTTCAGCTGTGCGCCCTGACCGCGAGTGGCGGTGAACAGTTCGTTACGCATAGGATCGTATACCACAGCAACTTCGGTGCGGCCTTTGATACGAACGGCGATAGATACCGCGAAGTGCGGCAGACGTTTGATAAAGTTGGTAGTGCCATCCAGTGGATCAATAACCCATTGAACATCCTGATCAGTACCTTCAAGTTCACCGCTTTCTTCGGTGATGATGGTGTGCTGTGGGTAAGATTTACGAATCGTGTCGATAATCACCGCTTCGGCAGCTTTATCTACGTTGGTCACGAAATCGTTACTGCCTTTCTGGCTCGCTTCTACAGCGTCCGGGGTTTCATAGTTTTTGGCAATTAAATTACCCGCCTTGCGCGCTGCGCGCACGGCGATGTTCAGCATCGGATGCATCGGTCTCTCTCACTGGATGTTAAAGAACGGGAAAACGGCGCAGAGTATAGCAGCGAGATCGGCATCTGTCTTCGTTTTATGATAAGATGCGCGAATAATCTTTAGACGAAGAAAGACAATGCTGCAAAATATTCGGATTGTGCTGGTGGAGACGTCACACACCGGCAATATGGGTTCTGTTGCCCGTGCCATGAAAACAATGGGATTAACCAATCTGTGGCTGGTTAATCCACTGGTGAAACCTGACTCCCAGGCGATTGCCCTGGCGGCGGGGGCCAGCGATGTGATTGGTAATGCTCACATCGTCGATACGCTCGACGAAGCGTTAGCCGGTTGTAGCCTGGTGGTGGGCACCAGCGCACGTTCCCGCACGCTGCCGTGGCCGATGCTCGACCCGCGCGAATGCGGTTTGAAAAGCGTTGCTGAAGCGGCAAATACCCCGGTGGCGCTGGTTTTTGGTCGCGAACGTGTCGGCCTGACCAATGAAGAGTTGCAGAAATGCCATTATCATGTCGCGATTGCGGCTAACCCGGAATACAGCTCGCTGAACCTGGCGATGGCGGTTCAGGTTATTGCCTATGAAGTGCGCATGGCCTGGCTGGCAACTCAGGAAAATGGCGAGCAGGTCGAGCATGAAGAGACGCCGTATCCGCTGGTCGATGATCTGGAGCGTTTTTATGGTCATCTGGAACAAACGCTGCTGGCAACCGGTTTTATCCGTGAAAACCATCCGGGGCAGGTGATGAATAAATTGCGCCGTCTGTTTACCCGTGCGCGCCCGGAAAGCCAGGAGTTGAATATCCTGCGCGGGATTCTGGCTTCTATTGAGCAGCAGAATAAAGGTAACAAGGCCGAATAACAGCCGTTGCCTGATGCGACGCGTAATGCGTCTTATCAGGCCTACAGTGAACAGAACCGTAGGTCGGATAAGGCGTTCACGCCGCATCCGACAGCCGTTGCCTGATGCGACGCGTAATGCGTCTTATCAGGCCTACAGTGTACAGAACCCCAGGGCGGATATGGCGTTCACGCCGCATCCGACAACAGGTACAAACGCCACGATAAAAAAATGGCACTGAAGGTTAAATACCCGACTAAATCAGTCAAGTAAATAGTTGACCAATTTACTCGGGAATGTCAGACTTGACCCTGCTATGCAATACCCCCACTTTTACAATAAAAAACCCCGGGCAGGGGCGAGTTTGAGGTGAAGTAAGACATGAGACTGACATCTAAAGGGCGCTATGCCGTGACCGCAATGCTTGACGTTGCGCTCAACTCTGAAGCGGGCCCGGTACCGTTGGCTGATATTTCCGAACGTCAGGGAATTTCCCTTTCTTATCTGGAACAACTGTTTTCCCGTCTGCGTAAAAATGGTCTGGTTTCCAGCGTACGTGGACCAGGCGGTGGTTATCTGTTAGGCAAAGATGCCAGCAGCATCGCCGTTGGCGAAGTAATTAGCGCCGTTGACGAATCTGTAGATGCCACCCGTTGTCAGGGTAAAGGCGGCTGCCAGGGCGGCGATAAATGCCTGACCCACGCGCTGTGGCGTGATTTGAGCGACCGTCTCACCGGTTTTCTCAACAACATTACTTTAGGCGAACTGGTTAATAACCAGGAAGTGCTGGATGTGTCTGGTCGTCAGCATACTCACGACGCGCCACGCACCCGCACACAAGACGCGATCGACGTTAAGTTACGCGCTTAATAAAAAGAATTCAGAATCAGGCCGGAGTGCTAAATACTCCGTAAACACGGTCGTACATCCAGCCGGTAGCCTGATTCCTTGCATTGAGTGATGTACGGAGTTTATAGAGCAATGAAATTACCGATTTATCTCGACTACTCCGCAACCACGCCGGTGGATCCGCGTGTTGCCGAGAAAATGATGCAGTTTATGACGATGGACGGAACCTTTGGTAACCCGGCCTCCCGTTCTCACCGTTTCGGCTGGCAGGCTGAAGAAGCGGTAGATATCGCCCGTAATCAGATTGCCGATCTGGTCGGCGCTGATCCGCGTGAAATCGTCTTTACCTCTGGTGCAACCGAATCTGACAACCTGGCGATCAAAGGTGCAGCCAACTTTTATCAGAAAAAAGGCAAGCACATCATCACCAGCAAAACCGAACACAAAGCGGTACTGGATACCTGCCGTCAGCTGGAGCGCGAAGGTTTTGAAGTCACCTACCTGGCACCGCAGCGTAACGGCATTATCGACCTGAAAGAACTTGAAGCAGCGATGCGTGACGACACCATCCTCGTGTCCATCATGCACGTAAATAACGAAATCGGCGTGGTGCAGGATATCGCGGCTATCGGCGAAATGTGCCGTGCTCGTGGCATTATCTATCACGTTGATGCAACCCAGAGCGTGGGTAAACTGCCTATCGACCTGAGCCAGTTGAAAGTTGACCTGATGTCTTTCTCCGGTCACAAAATCTATGGCCCGAAAGGTATTGGTGCGCTGTATGTGCGTCGTAAACCGCGCGTACGCATCGAAGCGCAAATGCACGGCGGCGGTCACGAACGCGGTATGCGTTCCGGCACTCTGCCTGTTCACCAGATCGTTGGAATGGGCGAAGCCTATCGCATCGCAAAAGAAGAGATGGCGACCGAGATGGAACGTCTGCGCGGACTGCGTAACCGTCTGTGGAACGGCATCAAAGATATCGAAGAAGTTTACCTGAACGGTGACCTGGAACACGGTGCGCCGAACATTCTCAACGTCAGCTTCAACTACGTTGAAGGTGAGTCGCTGATTATGGCGCTGAAAGACCTCGCGGTTTCTTCCGGGTCCGCCTGTACGTCAGCAAGCCTCGAACCGTCCTACGTGCTGCGCGCGCTGGGGCTGAACGACGAGCTGGCACATAGCTCTATCCGTTTCTCTTTAGGTCGTTTTACTACTGAAGAAGAGATCGACTACACCATCGAGTTAGTTCGTAAATCCATCGGTCGTCTGCGTGACCTTTCTCCGCTGTGGGAAATGTACAAGCAGGGCGTGGATCTGAACAGCATCGAATGGGCTCATCATTAATCGGTATCGGAATCAGGAGAATTTATAATGGCTTACAGCGAAAAAGTTATCGACCATTACGAGAATCCGCGTAACGTGGGTTCCTTTGACAACAACGACGAGAACGTCGGCAGCGGCATGGTGGGTGCACCGGCCTGTGGCGACGTGATGAAGTTGCAGATTAAAGTCAACGATGAAGGTATCATTGAAGACGCGCGTTTTAAAACTTACGGCTGCGGTTCCGCTATCGCTTCCAGCTCCCTGGTCACCGAATGGGTGAAAGGGAAGTCTCTCGACGAAGCGCAGGCGATCAAAAACACCGATATTGCTGAAGAACTTGAACTGCCGCCGGTGAAAATTCACTGTTCTATTCTGGCAGAAGACGCGATCAAAGCCGCCATTGCGGACTATAAAAGCAAACGTGAAGCAAAATAAGAGTTGAGGTTTGGTTATGTCGATTACACTGAGCGACAGTGCAGCAGCGCGAGTAAATACCTTTCTGGCTAACCGCGGTAAAGGGTTTGGCCTGCGTCTGGGCGTGAGAACCTCCGGGTGTTCAGGTATGGCTTATGTACTGGAATTTGTTGACGAACCGACGCCGGAAGACATCGTGTTTGAAGACAAAGGCGTGAAAGTCGTGGTCGATGGCAAGAGCCTGCAATTTCTGGACGGTACGCAGCTGGACTTCGTAAAAGAAGGCCTGAACGAAGGGTTTAAATTCACCAACCCGAACGTCAAAGATGAGTGTGGTTGCGGCGAAAGCTTCCACGTTTGATGCGCATACCGATAACCCCACCGTGGTCGCCTGCGCGTGGGGTTTGTTTTACCTGATTCGCCGTTATCGCGGCGGATCGCAGCCCTGAGAATGTTATGGATTACTTCACCCTCTTTGGCTTGCCTGCCCGCTATCAACTCGATACCCAGGCGCTGAGCCTGCGTTTTCAGGATCTACAACGTCAGTATCATCCTGATAAATTCGCCAGCGGAAGCCAGGCGGAACAACTCGCCGCCGTACAGCAATCTGCAACCATTAACCAGGCCTGGCAAACGCTGCGTCATCCGTTAATGCGCGCGGAATATTTGCTTTCTTTGCACGGCTTTGATCTCGCCAGCGAGCAGCATACTGTGCGCGACACCGCGTTCCTGATGGAACAGTTGGAGCTGCGCGAAGAGCTGGACGAGATCGAACAGGCGAAAGATGAAGCGCGGCTGGAAAGCTTTATCAAACGTGTGAAAAAGATGTTTGATACCCGCCATCAGTTGATGGTTGAACAGTTAGACAACGAGACGTGGGACGCGGCGGCGGATACCGTGCGTAAGCTGCGTTTTCTCGATAAACTGCGAAGCAGTGCCGAACAACTCGAAGAAAAACTGCTCGATTTTTAATTTCTGGAAGCTAAACATGGCCTTATTACAAATTAGTGAACCTGGTTTGAGTGCTGCGCCGCATCAGCGTCGTCTGGCGGCCGGTATTGACCTGGGCACAACCAACTCGCTGGTGGCGACAGTGCGCAGCGGTCAGGCCGAAACGTTAGCCGATCATGAAGGCCGTCACCTGCTGCCATCTGTTGTTCACTATCAACAGCAAGGGCATTCGGTGGGTTATGACGCGCGTACTAATGCAGCGCTCGATACCGCCAACACAATTAGTTCTGTTAAACGCCTGATGGGACGCTCGCTGGCTGATATCCAGCAACGCTATCCGCATCTGCCTTATCAATTCCAGGCCAGCGAAAACGGCCTGCCGATGATTGAAACGGCGGCGGGGCTGCTGAACCCGGTGCGCGTTTCTGCGGACATCCTCAAAGCACTGGCGGCGCGGGCAACTGAAGCCCTGGCAGGCGAGCTGGATGGTGTAGTTATCACCGTTCCGGCGTACTTTGACGATGCCCAGCGTCAGGGCACCAAAGACGCGGCGCGTCTGGCGGGCCTTCACGTCCTGCGCTTACTTAACGAACCGACCGCTGCGGCTATCGCCTACGGGCTGGATTCCGGTCAGGAAGGCGTGATCGCCGTTTATGACCTCGGTGGCGGGACGTTTGATATTTCCATTCTGCGCTTAAGTCGCGGCGTGTTTGAAGTGCTGGCAACCGGCGGTGATTCCGCGCTCGGCGGCGATGATTTCGACCATCTGCTGGCGGATTACATTCGCGAGCAGGCGGGCATTCCTGATCGTAGCGATAACCGCGTTCAGCGTGAACTGCTGGATGCCGCCATTGCAGCCAAAATCGCGCTGAGCGATGCGGACTCCGTGACCGTTAACGTTGCGGGCTGGCAGGGCGAAATCAGCCGTGAACAATTCAATGAACTGATCGCGCCACTGGTAAAACGAACCTTACTGGCTTGTCGTCGCGCGCTGAAAGACGCGGGTGTAGAAGCTGATGAAGTGCTGGAAGTGGTGATGGTGGGCGGTTCTACTCGCGTGCCGCTGGTGCGTGAACGGGTAGGCGAATTTTTCGGTCGTCCACCGCTGACTTCCATCGACCCGGATAAAGTCGTCGCTATTGGCGCGGCGATTCAGGCGGATATTCTGGTGGGTAACAAGCCAGACAGCGAAATGCTGTTGCTTGATGTGATCCCACTGTCGCTGGGCCTCGAAACGATGGGCGGCCTGGTGGAGAAAGTGATTCCGCGTAATACCACTATTCCGGTGGCCCGCGCTCAGGATTTCACCACCTTTAAAGATGGTCAGACGGCGATGTCTATCCATGTAATGCAGGGTGAGCGCGAACTGGTGCAGGACTGCCGCTCACTGGCGCGTTTTGCGCTGCGTGGTATTCCGGCGCTACCGGCTGGCGGTGCGCATATTCGCGTGACGTTCCAGGTCGATGCCGACGGTCTTTTGAGCGTGACGGCGATGGAGAAATCCACCGGCGTTGAGGCGTCTATTCAGGTCAAACCGTCTTACGGTCTGACCGATAGCGAAATCGCTTCGATGATCAAAGACTCAATGAGCTATGCCGAGCAGGACGTAAAAGCCCGAATGCTGGCAGAACAAAAAGTAGAAGCGGCGCGTGTGCTGGAAAGTCTGCACGGCGCGCTGGCTGCTGATGCCGCGCTGTTAAGCGCCGCAGAACGTCAGGTCATTGACGATGCTGCCGCTCACCTGAGTGAAGTGGCGCAGGGCGATGATGTTGACGCCATCGAACAAGCGATTAAAAACGTAGACAAACAAACCCAGGATTTCGCCGCTCGCCGCATGGACCAGTCGGTTCGTCGTGCGCTGAAAGGCCATTCCGTGGACGAGGTTTAATATGCCAAAGATTGTTATTTTGCCTCATCAGGAGCTCTGCCCTGATGGCGCTGTTCTGGAAGCTAATAGCGGTGAAACCATTCTCGACGCAGCTCTGCGTAACGGTATCGAGATTGAACACGCCTGTGAAAAATCCTGTGCTTGCACCACCTGCCACTGCATCGTTCGTGAAGGTTTTGACTCACTGCCGGAAAGCTCAGAGCAGGAAGACGACATGCTGGACAAAGCCTGGGGACTGGAGCCGGAAAGCCGTTTAAGCTGCCAGGCGCGCGTCACCGACGAAGATTTAGTGGTCGAAATCCCGCGTTACACTATCAACCATGCGCGTGAGCATTAACAGAGGTTAGTATGGGACTTAAGTGGACCGATAGCCGCGAAATTGGCGAAGCACTGTACGATGCGTATCCCGATCTTGATCCGAAAACGGTTCGATTCACCGATATGCATCAGTGGATTTGCGATCTGGAAGATTTCGACGACGACCCGCAGGCATCCAACGAGAAAATCCTCGAAGCGATTTTGTTAGTCTGGCTGGACGAAGCCGAGTGAATGAACGGGCTGCCTGGGGGTAGCCCGTTTTGCTGTTAAACGAATAAGGATAACTAAAATGACAGAAGCGATGAAGATTACCCTCTCTACCCAACCTGCCGACGCGCGCTGGGGAGAAAAAGCAACTTACAGCATTAATAATGACGGCATTACCCTGCATTTGAACGGGGCAGACGATCTGGGGCTGATCCAGCGTGCGGCGCGCAAGATTGACGGTCTGGGCATCAAGCATGTTCAGTTAAGCGGTGAAGGCTGGGATGCGGATCGCTGCTGGGCATTCTGGCAAGGTTACAAAGCCCCGAAAGGCACGCGTAAAGTGGTGTGGCCGGATCTGGACGATGCCCAGCGCCAGGAACTGGATAACCGCCTGATGATCATCGACTGGGTGCGTGACACCATCAACGCACCGGCAGAAGAATTGGGACCATCGCAACTGGCACAGCGTGCTGTTGATCTGATCAGCAACGTCGCGGGCGATCGTGTGACTTATCGGATCACCAAAGGCGAAGATCTGCGTGAGCAAGGTTATATGGGGCTGCACACAGTCGGACGCGGTTCAGAACGTTCTCCGGTATTGCTGGCGCTGGATTACAACCCAACTGGCGATAAAGAAGCGCCAGTGTACGCGTGCCTGGTAGGTAAAGGTATCACTTTTGACTCCGGCGGCTACAGCATCAAACAGACTGCGTTTATGGACTCGATGAAGTCGGACATGGGCGGCGCGGCAACGGTTACCGGGGCGCTGGCATTTGCCATTACGCGCGGACTGAACAAGCGCGTGAAGCTGTTCCTCTGCTGTGCGGATAACCTGATTAGCGGCAATGCGTTCAAGCTGGGCGATATCATCACCTATCGCAACGGTAAAAAAGTTGAAGTGATGAACACTGATGCCGAAGGGCGTCTGGTGCTTGCCGATGGTCTGATTGATGCCAGTGCGCAGAAACCGGAACTGATCATTGATGCGGCGACCCTCACCGGGGCGGCGAAAACTGCGCTGGGTAATGATTATCACGCGCTGTTCAGTTTTGACGATGCGCTTGCCGGTCGTTTGCTGGCGAGTGCCTCACAAGAGAACGAACCATTCTGGCGTCTGCCGCTGGCGGAATTCCACCGCAGCCAGCTGCCGTCTAACTTTGCCGAACTGAACAATACCGGAAGCGCGGCGTATCCGGCAGGCGCGAGCACGGCGGCGGGCTTCCTGTCGCACTTTGTTGAGAACTATCAGCAAGGCTGGCTGCATATCGACTGCTCGGCGACTTACCGTAAAGCGCCGGTTGAACAGTGGTCTGCGGGCGCTACCGGTCTGGGCGTGCGTACCGTGGCGAACCTGCTGACGGCTGAGTGATCTTTTTTGCCGGGTAGCGCTACGCTTACGCGCGCCTTCGGAGTCATCGTATTGCCCGGCGGCGCTGCGCTTGCACGGGCCTACGGTTTTGTAGGCCGGGTCAGCGAAGCGCCACCCGGCGTTTTTTGAAGTAGCCAAACTATGTCAGAAACCAAAAACGAATTAGAAACCCTGCTGGAGCAGGCGGCGACCGAACCCGCCCACCGTCCGGCCTTTTTCCGCACGCTGCTGGAATCCACCGTCTGGGTGCCGGGCACCGCGGCGGAAGGGGAGCAGGTTGTCGAAGACAGCGCGCTGGATCTGCTGCACTGGGAGAAAGACGACGGCACCTCGGTGATCCCGTTCTTTACTTCGCTCGAGGCCTTGCAGGAAGCGGTAGAAGACGAACAGGCGTTCGTGGTGATGCCGGTGCGCACGTTGTTCGAAATGACCCTGGGGCAGACGCTGTTCCTCAACGCCAAACTGCCGACCGGGAAAGAGTTTACTCCGCGCGAAATCAGCCACCTGATTGGTGACGAGGGCAACCCGCTCAGCACTCAGGAGGTGCTGGAAGGGGGCGAAACGCTGCTGCTGTCTGAAGTGGCCGAGCCGCCCGCGCAGATGATTGACTCCCTGACCACGCTGTTTAAAACCATCAAGCCGGTAAAACGCGCGTTTCTCTGCTCTATCAAAGAGAGCGCTGACGAAAAGCCTGTTCTGCTGATAGGGATTGAGGCCGACGGCGATATCGACGAGATCATCCAGGCAGCGGGAAGCGTGGCAACCGACACCCTGCCGGGCGATGAGCCGATTGATATCTGTCAGGTGAAGAAAGGTGAGAAGGGGATCAGCCACTTTATTACCGAGCACATCACCCCGTTCTACGAGCGTCGCTGGGGCGGCTTCCTGCGCGATCTCAAGACCAACCGCATTATCTGATTACGGCGGGGTGACCTTCACCCCGTTGCTTCCAGCAGCAGTAAATCCATCAGCAGCACCAGATTCGACTCAAACGACGTTACCCCTGCGGCTTCGGCGGCGAAATGTACCGCTTCGTCATAGAGGGCAAAATGCACGTCCGCCATGCCTGCCAGCGTATTGGCCGACGCGCGGGTAAAGGCGACGATCGTCATGCCGACGTTTTTGGCGATCCGCGCTTTATCCAGTACCTGCTCCGTTTCGCCGCTGCGTGAAACGGCAATAAACACCTGATAGCGCGCGGCGTTGCTGAGAAAAATATTCCGGCTGTCTCCCGGCCCGGAGATGAACGCCGTTTTTCCCAGCACCTGCAACTTCTTGGTCAGGTACTCGGCAAAAAGGTACGAAAACCCGGCGCCGTAGAGAAAGAAGCTCTCTTTCTGGCGCAGCAGGCTGGCAAACTGCTGGCGTTTGTCCTGAGTGACCCACTGGAAGGTCTGCTGATAGTTGGCAACGAACCGGGTAAAAAGCGCGGGCATTTCCGCATGTTGCTCAGGCTGTACGGTGATATGCGGCGTGTCAGAAAGCAGCTGCTTGCAGTGCCAGATAAACTCGCTAAAGCCGCTAAACCCCAGTTTCTGACACAGCCGCATAATCGTCGCGGTAGAGACAAATGTCGCCTGCGCCAGCTCGCGCACCGTGATGTTGCCCACCAGCAATGGATGCTCAGTGAGGTGGGCGAGGACGCGATACTCCGCGCGGGTCAGCGACGATCCGCGCGTTAACAGCGTTGCCAGGCGGTTATCCATTATTTCGCCGGTTCAACCGGCAGATCGTCCCGTGCACCCCATTCACTCCAGGCGCCGTCGTACAGAGTCACGTCATTCGCGCCAAGGGTTGCCAGCGCCAGGATCACCACGCAGGCCGTCACGCCGGAGCCGCAGCTGGCAATAACCGGACGATGCAAATCCACGCCCTGACGTTCAAAAATGGCACGCAATTCATCGGTGGTTTTCAGCTCGCCTTCAAACACCAGATCGCCCCACGGTACGTTCAGCGCCCCCGGGATATGTCCGCGTTTCAGTCCCGGACGCGGCTCGTCCGCTTCTGCGTTGAAACGTGGAGCGGGACGCGCATCGACGATTTGCGCCGTGTTTTCGTGGCTCACGACCAGCACATCGGTCAGGCGCTTGACCACGTTAGCGTCAAACGTGGCATCAAATTCCCCTTCCGGCAGCGTGACGTCACCCTGCTGAAGCGGTAGTTCGTCGCGCTTCCAGCCTGCAAGTCCGCCCGCCAGAATCGATACCTTTTCCACGCCGAAGTTTTTCAGCATCCACCACGCTCGCGGCGCGGAAAACAGATTACCTTCATCGTAAACAACAAGATGTTTATCTTTGCTGATGCCCAGCTCGCGCATCGCCACGGAAAACGCTTCCGGGCGAGGCAGCATGTGCGGCAGGGGAGAGGTGTGATCGGAGAGGGCTTCGATATCAAAAAATACCGCGCCAGGCAGGTGCCCTGCACGGTATTCAGCGGGAACGTCACGATGCTCCTGGCCCGGAGGGGCCATGCGCGCGTCGATAATCTGAACTTCCGGGTCGTCGCCGTGCTCAATCAGCCAGTCGGCAGCGACAAAATATGAGGTGGACATGGTTGCCTCCATTCTTTTCCGTAAAAAAGGATTGTCGGTGTTTTTTCTGACACCGACAAGCTAACCACGTTCAACTCGCGAGCAAGCCCCTATTTTTTCACCGCTTCACCGTCCTGCCAGGCCTTTTGCAGCGCAGGCCAGTAGTCGCGGTTGGCTTCGATCATCTCATCCAGAATCGCTTTCGCGTGCTCCATGGTCGGCACGGTGCGGTTCAGAGTGAACGCCTGCAACGCTTTCTCGTAGCTGCCTTCGATGGTTGCCTCAACCAGCAGCTGTTCAGAGGCCAGCTGCTGTTGCAGGAGCGTCTGGTGGAACAGCGGTACCTGACCCACGCGGACAGGCTCCGGCCCTTCGGAGGTGATATAGGCAGGCACCTCCACCACCGCATCGTACGGCAGGTTGGTAATCGCCCCGCGGTTTTCCACCATTACCAGATGGCGTTGGCGCAGGTTGAACGCCAGTGAGCAGGCGACATCGACGATAAATTCGCCGTGAACACCTACGTGGAAGGCGTCCGGTAAAATTCCGGTGCGCTGGTACTCTTCGGCGGCGGCAAACAGCTTTTTCTCACGCCCGTTCATCACTTCGTTGGCGCGGGTATAGTCAGGGTTCTGATGCTCCACAATCTGGTTTGGCATCAGGTAGTACTGTAGATACGGGTTCGGCAGGTACTCCGGGAAGTTATCCATAATCGGCTTGATGTTGCGCCAGGTTTTCACCCACGACGGATCCGAGTGCTGCGGGTCGGTTTTCGCGGCATCTTCCGTCAGCAGGCCAAACTTCGCGATATGTTTACGCAGCTCCGGCAGCTTGTCCTCGCCGTCCACCCGCACGCGGGTAAACCAGCCGAAATGGTTGAGGCCAAAATAGTCCACCTCCAGTTTATGGCGATCCACGCCCAGAATGGCGCCCATATTGCGCATCGCGGCAACCGGCATATCGCAGATGTTCAGCACGCGTGCGTTGGGGCGCAGGCGACGCACGCCCTCAGCTACAATCGCCGCCGGGTTGGAGTAGTTCACGATCCACGCCTTTTCGTGCGCGTAGCGTTCCACCCGATCGATCAGCTCTACCATCGGCAGGATAGTACGCAGGCCATATGCCAGCCCGCCGGGTCCGCAGGTTTCCTGGCCGACCACCCCGTGGCGCAGCGGGATCTTTTCATCCTGCTCGCGCATTTTGTACTGTCCGACGCGCATCTGGGCAAAAACAAAATGCGCGCCGCTGAAGGCCACTTCCGGGTCGCTGGTGACGGTGAATTTGATGCTCTGGCTGTGGTCGCGAATAACCTTCTCCACCACGGGCGCAATGGTGTTCTGGCGCGCCTCGTCAATGTCATAAAGGCGGATCTCTGCCAGAGGGAAATCATGCAGACGTACCATCAGGCTTTTCACAATACCTGGCGTGTAGGTGCTACCGCCGCCGGCAATCGACAGAATAAATGGGGGTGTAAACATCTTTAGCTCCTTTCAGAGAAACGTCTCAACGGCTTCTCGCATTTTTTTGACATGCAGCCCGTAGACCACCTGAACGTTGTTACCTTGTTTGATAACCCCTTTCGCGCCGGTCGCTTTCAGGCGCGGTTCGTCGATGATGTCGACGTCCTTCACCGTAACGCGTAAGCGGGTGTAGCAGTTATCCACTACCTCTATATTTTCCCGACCGCCCAGACCCACCACGATGGATTCGCCCAGCTCGTCGTTATTGCCCTTCGCCTGGTACTCCTGCTTGCTGTAAAGGCGTGTCTCCTGGTCCTCATCTTCACGGCCCGGCGTTTTCATGTTGAAGCGCAGGATCAGGAAGCGGAATACCACGAAATAAAGGGCGAACATGATCAGCCCGACCACGATGTACATGGGCCAGTTGGACTTCTCCGTGCCGAGCGGCAGGTTGTAGAGGATGAAATCGATAATCCCGTTGGCGCCGATGGCGTGAACGCCAAACAGCGAGAACAGCATCATGCCGATGCCGGTCAGCACCGCATGCACCACGAACAGCAGCGGGGCGACGAACAGGAAGGAGAATTCAATCGGCTCGGTTACGCCGACCAGCAGCGAGGTCAGCGCCGCCGGGATCAGAATCGCTTTCGCAATCGCTTTACGCTCTGGCTTCGCGGTCATGTACATCGCCAGCGCGGCGGCAGGAAGGCCGAACATCTTGCTGATGCCGCGCGCATCCCACACCACGGTACTGCTGAGCTGCTTCACGTCCGGGCAGGCCATCTCGGCGAAGTAGATATTGCGCGCGCCCTGATAGGTTGCGCCACACACCTCCTGCGTACCGCCCAGTTCGGTATACAGGAACGGCGTATAGACCAGATGATGCAGGCCCGTCGGCACCAGAATGCGTTCAAGGAAACCGTAGATCGCCACGCCAAACGGACCGGACCCTTTGATCGCCAGCGCCAGAGCGCTTATTCCATGCTGTGCGTACGGCCAGAGTTCGCTCATGACCACGCCGAGCAGCATAGAGACAGGCAGCATCACAATCGCGACAAAGCAGTGGCCGGAGTAAATCGCCATCGCGCCGTTAAACTGGACACCGGAATATTTGTTGTACAGATAACCGGAGAGCGCCCCGGTCAGGATCCCGGCGAAAACGCCCATCTCCAGCACCTGGACGCCCAGCACCATGCTTTGTCCGGCGGCTTTCATCTGTTCCGCAGGGGCCAGTTCTCCCTGAAGCTGTAACGTCACGTTCATCGCGTTAATGAATACGATAAAGGTCACCAGCCCAATCAACGCCGCGTAGCCTTTGTCTCGTGTTGCCAGTCCAATGGGGATCCCGACGGCAAACACCAGCGCCAGGTTGACCAGCACCGACACGGCAGATTTGGCGATCAGCTGGCCGACACTCTGGATCAGCGGGTGGCCGAGAAACGGCAGGTACTCGGCCAGATTGCCGTTACCCAGCACATTCCCGAAGGCGATAAACAGGCCGACGATGGGTAAGATAAGTACAGGTCCGTACAATGATTTTCCGAAATTTTGTAGGGCGTTCACGGCTCGTTTCATGGCTTTCTCTCTTATTGAACCGCGCACTCGGGGTGCGTCATGGTCATAAAACTAGCAGGCCTGATGCGAGCTTATCCAGCTATCTTCTTGTTTTAAAAACAAATGACGCGAAAGGTAACATGTTACGTTATGCGCTGTGATCGCCGTTCCATCACGGTTTGGCTGCGTGATGCCATTCTGCGAGGTGCTTTCCAGATTATAAAATTGGACTTTTTGTATTAACGAAACTTGCGGATAATACTTATCCGGACGATGACCAACAGGCCCCTCAGGCCAGGGACACAGGATGAAACCGTTTCGCTTAGCTGCGATCTCTCTCGCGCTGCTCACCACCTTTACGCTTGTCGGCTGTGATAACAGCGACGACAAACCTCAGGCCGCTGCCCCCGCAGCGTCTACTGCATCAGAACAGAAAACCCCGGCAAAACCGGATCCTGAAAAGCTGGCTAAGCTGGCCGCGCAGAGTCAGGGCAAGGCGTTGACGCTGCTGGATGCCTCTGAAGTGCAACTCGACGGCGCTGCGACGCTGGTTCTGACCTTCTCTGTACCGCTGGAGCCCAGCCAGGATTTTGCGAAAACGGTGCATGTGGTGGATAAAAAAAGCGGCAAAGTGGACGGCGCCTGGGAACTGGCCCCCAATCTGAAAGAGCTGCGCCTGCGCCATCTGGAGCCGAATCGTAATCTGGTCGTCACCGTCGAACGTAATTTGCTGGCGCTGAACAAAGCGACATTCGGCATCGACTATGAAAAAGCGATCACCACCCGGGATGTTGAACCGACGGTCGGATTCGCCAGCCGCGGATCGCTGCTGCCGGGTAAGGTGGTGGAAGGGTTGCCGGTGATGGCGCTCAACGTCAACAATGTGGATGTGAACTTCTATCGCGTGAAGCCGGAGTCGCTGGCCTCGTTTGTCAGCCAGTGGGAGTACCGTAACTCGCTGACCAACTGGGAATCTGACAACCTGCTGAAGATGGCGGAACTGGTCTACACCGGCCGTTTCGACCTCAACCCGGCGCGCAATACGCGTGAAAAACTGCTCCTGCCGCTCAAAGATATTAAGCCGCTCCAGCAGTCTGGCGTCTATATCGCCGTGATGAATCAGGCTGGTCACTATAACTACAGTAACGCCGCGACGCTCTTTACCTTAAGTGATATTGGGCTGTCCGCTCACCGTTATCATAACCGCCTGGACATCTTCACCCAGAGTCTTGAAAACGGTGCGGCACAGTCAGGTGTGGCCATTACCCTTCTGAACGATAAAGGGCAGACCCTGGCCGAGGCGAACAGCGACGCCGATGGTCATGCGAAACTGGAAACCGATAAAGAAGCCGCGCTGATCCTGGCCAGTAAAGATGGCCAGACGACGCTTCTCGACCTCAAACTTCCGGCGCTGGATCTGGCGGAGTTTGATATCGCCGGTAACCCGGGTTACAGCAAACAATTCTTTATGTTTGGCCCGCGCGATCTCTATCGTCCGGGTGAAACGGTGATCCTGAACGGCCTGCTTCGCGACAGCGATGGCAAACCGCTTCCCGATCAGCCGGTAAAACTTGACGTGCTGCGTCCGGACGGACAGGTGGCGCGTACGGTCGTTGTGCAACCTGAGAACGGCCTTTATCGCTTCAACTATCCGCTTGATAGCGGCGCCCAGACCGGCATGTGGCATATTCGCGCGAATACGGGCGATAACCAGCAGCGTATGTGGGATTTCCACGTCGAAGATTTTATGCCTGAGCGTATGGCGCTGAATCTGACCGGGCAAAAAACGCCGGTTTCCCCGCAGGATAATGTCGACTTTAACGTTGTGGGCTATTACCTGTATGGCGCGCCGGCTAACGGTAATTCTCTGCAAGGCCAGCTTTTCCTGCGTCCGCTACGTGACGCGGTGCCTGCGCTGCCTGGCTTCCAGTTCGGTGATATTGCCGAGGAAAACCTGAGCCGCAGCCTGGATGAAGTGCAGCTTACGCTGGACGAACAGGGGCGTGGGCAGGTTACCACCGAAAGCCAGTGGAAAGAGGCGCACTCGCCGCTGCAACTGATTTTGCAGGCCAGCCTGCTGGAATCAGGTGGGCGTCCGGTAACGCGACGCGCCGAGCAGGCTATCTGGCCAGCGGCTGAACTTCCGGGGATCCGCCCACAGTTCGCCAGCAAGGCCGTTTACGACTACCGTACCGATACCACCGTCAATCAGCCGATTGTCGATGAAAACGGCAACGCCAGCTTTGACATCGTCTATGCCGATGCCAGCGGGACGAAAAAAGCGGTATCTGGTTTGCAGGTGCGTCTGATCCGTGAGCGTCGCGACTACTTCTGGAACTGGTCCGAGAGTGAGGGCTGGCAGTCTCAGTTTGATCAAAAAGATCTGGTTGAGGGCGAGCAGGAGCTAAACCTCAAGGCCGATGAAACCGGTAAAGTCACCTTCCCGGTGGAGTGGGGCTCATACCGTCTGGAAGTGAAAGCCCCTGATGACATGGTCAGCAGCGTGCGCTTCTGGGCGGGGTACAGCTGGCAGGATAACAGCGATGGCACGGGCGCTGCTCGCCCGGATCGTGTGACGCTGAAACTGGACAAGCCATCCTATCAGCCAGGCGATACCATCAACCTGCATATTGCAGCGCCGGCCGCAGGCAAGGGCTATGCAATGATCGAATCCAGCGAAGGACCGCTGTGGTGGAAAGAGATCGACGTGCCAGCAAACGGTCTGGATCTCGCCATTCCGGTGGATAAGGACTGGAAACGTCACGATCTCTACCTCAGCACGCTGGTGGTTCGTCCTGGCGATAAATCCAAATCCGCCACGCCAAAACGGGCGGTTGGCCTGCTGCATCTGCCAATGGGGGACGAAAATCGTCGCCTGGCCATCGCACTGGATAACCCGCAAAAAATGCGTCCGAACCAGACGCTTTCTGTGAAAGTGAAAGCCAGCGTAAAAGAGGGGGCTGTGCCACAGAAGGTGAACGTGCTGGTCTCGGCTGTCGATAGCGGCGTGCTGAACATTACCGACTACGTCACGCCGGATCCGTGGGAAGCTTTCTTCGGTCAGAAGCGCTATGGCGCGGACATCTATGATGTTTACGGCCAGGTGATTGAAGGTCAGGGACGTCTGGCCGCACTGCGCTTTGGCGGAGACGGCGATGAACTGAAACGCGGCGGTAAGCCACCGGTGAACCATGTCACCATTATTGCCCAGCAGGCGCAGCCGGTTACGCTTGATGCCAACGGCGAAGGCACCATCACGCTGCCGATTGGCGATTTCAACGGCGAACTGCGTCTGATGGCGCAGGCCTGGACGGAAGACGATTTCGGCAGCAGCGAAAGCAAAATCATTGTGGCGGCTCCGATTATCACCGAGCTTAATACGCCGCGATTCCTCGCAAGTGGCGATACCTCCCGCCTGACGCTGGACCTGACTAACCTGACGGACCAGCCGCAAACGCTGAACATTGCGTTAACCGCAACCGGTAAGTTGTCGCTCGAAGGTGCTCAGCCAGAGCCGGTTAAGCTGCCGCCTGGCGCACGTAGCACCCTGTTTATTCCGGTGCGCGCCCTGGAAGGCTATGGTGATGGTGAAGTGACTGCTCAGGTGTCGGGGCTTCAGCTCCCTGGTGAGACGTTTGCGCCGCAGCAGAAGAACTGGAAAATTGGCGTGCGTCCCGCATTCCCGGCGCAAACGGTGAATACGGGCACGATGCTGAACCCTGGCGAATCCTGGAGTGCCCCAGCACAGCATATCAACGGTTTCTCGCCTGCCACGCTACAGGGGCAGCTGTTGCTCAGCGGTAAACCACCTTTAAATCTGGCGCGCTACATTCGTGAACTTCAGGCCTATCCATACGGATGTCTTGAGCAGACCACCAGCGGCCTGTTCCCGTCGCTTTACACCAACGCGGCACAACTTAAGGCACTGGGTATTAAAGGCGATACCGACGATAAACGCCGTGCGGCCATTGATATCGGGATCTCCCGTCTGCTGCAAATGCAGCGTGACGATGGCGGTTTTGCCTTGTGGGATAAAAACGGCCCGGAAGAGTACTGGCTGACCGCCTATGTCACGGACTTCCTGGTGCGGGCAGGGGAGCAGGGTTACAGCGTGCCTGCCGAGGCAGTGAATAACGCCAACAGCCGACTGCTGCGCTATTTACAGGATCCGGGGATGATGTCCATCCGCTACAGCGACGACACCCAGGCCAGCAAATTTGCTGTTCAGGCGTACGCTTCGCTGGTGCTGGCTCGTCAGCAAAAAGCGCCGCTCGGTGCGCTGCGTGAAATCTGGGAGCGCCACGCTCAGGCTGCTTCCGGGCTTCCGTTGATGCAGCTGGGCATGGCACTCAAACTGATGGGGGATGCACCGCGCAGCCAGCAGGCGCTGGATCTGGCTCTCAAAACTCCCCGTAACGACAGCCGAAACTGGATGGCGGATTACGGCAGCCAGCTGCGTGATAATGCCCTGATGCTCTCCCTGCTTGAAGAGTACAAGCTGCTGCCGGATGCGCAAAACAGGCTGCTGAACGCGTTATCTGAAGACGCGTTCAGCCAGCGCTGGCTGTCTACCCAGGAGAGCAATGCGCTGTTCCTGGCTGGACGTTCACTGCAAACCTTGTCAGGCGCGTGGCAGGCAACGACCAGCCTCTCTGAACAGACCCAGAGCAGTGATAAAGCGCAGGTAGAAAACCTGAACGGCGACCAGCTTGATGCCTTGCAGGTGACGAATACCGGCACTACGCCGCTGTGGGTACGACTGGACACTACTGGCTATCCGGAGTACGCGCCTCAGCCATCCTCTAATGTCTTGCAGATTGAACGTCATATCCTGGCGACAGACGGCAGCAGCAAGTCGCTCTCTTCTCTGAAGAGCGGTGAGCTGGTTCTGGTGTGGCTGGAGGTGAAGGCCAGCCAGAACGTGCCGGATGCGCTGGTGGTGGATCTGCTCCCGGCAGGTCTGGAGCTGGAAAACCAGAATCTGGCGAGCAGCAGCGCCAGCTTGCAGGACAGCGGCAGTGAAGTGCAAAACCTGCTGAATCAGATGCAACAGTCTGATATTCAGCACATGGAATTCCGCGACGATCGCTTTGTGGCCGCGGTGCCGGTCAATGAAGGTCAGCCGGTCACGCTGGTTTACCTGGCCCGTGCCGTTACGCCGGGAACCTACCAGGTGCCTGTTCCGATGGTCGAGTCCATGTATGTTCCGCAGTGGCGGGCAACGGGGGCGGCCAGTGGCCCGCTGATCGTTGTTCCGTAAGATGCGGATAGCACGCCTGATTCGCTCCCGCTGGCTGTGGCTGGCGGGAGCGCTTCTCGTTTCAGGGGGGCTGATTGTCGTCGCTGACCGCGTGTGGCCGTTGCCCCTGAAAGAGGTCAACCCAGCGCGAGTGGTGGTGGATGAGCAGGGTGTTCCGCTGTGGCGTTTTGCCGACAGCGAAGGCATCTGGCGCTATCCGGTTACCATTGAAGAGGTTTCCCCACGCTATCTTGAGGCGCTGATCCAGTATGAAGATCGCTGGTTCTGGGATCACCCTGGCGTCAATCCGCTTTCTGTACTGCGTGCCGCCTGGCAGGATCTCACCTCCGGGAGAGTGGTTTCCGGCGGGAGCACGCTTACCATGCAGGTGGCGCGTCTGCTGGATCCGCATCCGCGTACCTTTGGCGGTAAAATTCGTCAGCTGTGGCGGGCGATGCAGCTGGAGTGGCATCTCTCCAAGCGTGAAATCCTGACGCTGTATCTTAACCGTGCCCCGTTTGGCGGCACGTTGCAGGGCGTGGGCGCGGCAAGCTGGACTTACCTTGGCAAACCGCCGTCTCAGCTGAGCTATTCCGACGCGGCGCTGCTGGCAGTGCTGCCGCAGGCACCCAGCCGTCTGCGCCCGGACCGCTGGCCGGAACGTGCCGAAGCGGCGCGTAACAAAGTGCTCGACCGCATGCTGACTCAGGGCGTCTGGTCTGAGAAGCAGGTGAAAGAGTCCCGTGAAGAGCCGGTCTGGCTGGCTCCCCGGCAGATGCCGCAGCTGGCGCCGCTCTTTTCCCGCATGATGCTGAGTAAAAGTCGTGACACAAAAATAGTCACCACGCTGGATGCAGCTTTGCAACGACAGCTTGAAGAGCTGGCAATGAACTGGAAATCACGCCTGCCTGCCCGCAGTTCGCTGGCGATGATCGTCGTGGATCATACATCCATGAAAGTGCGTGGCTGGGTAGGCTCGGTAGATATCAATGATGACAGCCGTTTCAGCCACGTGGATATGGTCAATGCGATCCGATCGCCGGGATCGGTCCTCAAGCCATTCATCTATGGCATGGCGCTGGACGATGGTCTGATCCATCCCGCTTCGTTATTGCAGGATGTGCCAAGAAAAACGGGGGATTATCGTCCCGGCAACTTTGACAGCGGCTTCCATGGGCCGGTCAGTATGAGCGAAGCCCTGGTGCGTTCCCTCAACCTGCCTGCGGTGCAGGTTCTCGAAGCGTACGGCCCAAAACGTTTTGCCGGAATGCTGAGCAACGCGGGATTACCGCTCATTCTGCCTGCGGGGGCACAGCCCAACCTCTCTCTGATCCTGGGGGGCGCAGGCGCACGCCTGGCTGATATCGCTGCCGCCTATAGCGCCTTTGCGCGTCAGGGTAAGGCGGGCCGGCTGCGTTTACAGCAGGGCGATCCGCTGATCGAACGTCCGCTGCTGTCGCAGGGGGCGGCGTGGATCATTCGTCGCATTCTCGCTAATGAAGCACAGCCCCTGCCGGACAGTGCGTTGCCCCAGGTTGCGCCGCTGGCGTGGAAAACGGGCACCAGCTATGGCTACCGGGATGCCTGGGCCATCGGGCTGAACGCCCGGTATGTCATTGGAATCTGGACCGGACGCCCGGACGGCACGCCCGTTGCCGGGCAGTTTGGTTTCGCCAGCGCGGTACCGCTCCTGAATCAGGTCAATAACATGCTTCAGTCCCGCTCGATGGTGGATGAAGCGCGCCTGCCGCGCGATCCGCGTCCTGCAAGCGTAGGACGGGGCGTGATTTGCTGGCCGGGGGGCCAGTCCCTGCCTGAAGGGAGCGAAAACTGTCGGCGTCGGCTGTCAACCTGGCTGCTGGAAGGCAGTGAACCGCCTACGCTGTTGCTGCCGGAACAGGAAGGTATTCGCGGGATCCGTTTCCCGGTCTGGCTGGATAAAGAAGGCAAACGCGTTGCGGCGGATTGTCCTGATGCGACAGAGAAAGTGCTGGATGTCTGGCCGCTACCGCTGGAGCCCTGGCTGCCTGCTGCTGAAAAACGGGCTGCTCGTCTTCCCGCCCGTTCAGCTATTTGCCCTCCGCTGGATAACCATAATGCGGCGCCGATGATGTTGTCAGGCGTCAGAGAAGGGGCGGTAATTAAACGTCTTCCGGGTGAGAAAAATATGACCCTTAACGTTTCAACCAGCGGCGGGGAGGGACAACGATGGTGGTTTTTGAATGGCGAACCGCTGGACGGGCATCAGAAGAATTATTCACTGCAATTATATTTGCCGGGTAAATATCAATTAATTGTATTAGATGAAACAGGACAAACGGCGACAGTGAATTTTGAATTAGATCGCTAAGTATTACCCCTCAAGAGTTAGCTTGATAATTATCAATATTCGTTCCTGAAAAAAAACGAGAATGCGTTTTTATTTGAAGGAACGAGCAATGAAAAAAAATAAACATCAGGGAGAAGGGCTTATTCCCGCCATATCCCGGCGTCAGTTTATTCAGGCAGGGTCGGCGCTCGCCGCCCTGCCGTTTGTCGTCAAAACCGGCAAAGTACAGGCACAGGGCGCGGCGGTTTCAGACGCTACGCCTGAAGAAAAAGTGGTGCAAACCTGTAGTACGTTTGACTGCGGCGGGAAGTGTGATATTCGTGCTCACGTCAGTGATGGCGTTGTGACCCGAATTTCAACGCGTCCGAATAACGCGCTGGATCCGCAGATGCCAGTAATGCGCGCCTGCGTTCGTGGTCGGGCTTATCGGAAATTTGTTTATCACCCCGATCGACTGAAATATCCAATGAAACGCGTAGGTAAACGTGGCGAAGGAAAATTCGAGCGTATTACCTGGGATGAAGCCACCACCCTCATTGCGAATCAATTAAAAACTATTACGCAAAAATACGGTGCTGCGTCACGCTATGTTCATGTGGGCACCGCGGTGTCCGGCGGGACCTTTTCCGGCGATAAAATGGTTCGTCGTCTGCTCAACTTAACCGGCGGCTATCTCGAAAGCTATCACTCGGTCAGTATGGGTAACACGGCGGCGGCAACGCCGTATACCTATGGCACCGCCGCCAGCGGCAGCTCTCTGGACACGCTGCTGGATACCAAACTGGTCATTCTCTGGGGGCATAACCCGACGGAAACCATCTTCGGGCACAGCAACCACTTCTACCAGAAGATGAAGCAAAACGGCACGCGCTTCATTGTTGTCGACCCACGCTATTCCGATACGGTTTCCTCCCTTGCCGATCAGTGGATCCCATTGCTTCCTGCCACGGACAACGCCCTGATGGACGCGATGATGTATGTGATCGTCACGGAGAATCTGCACGATCGCGACTTTATTCAACGCTACACCCTGGGCTTTGACGAAGACGCCATGCCAGAGGGCGTTCCGGCCAATGAATCCCTGATGGCTTACCTGAGCGGTGCAAAGGATGGCGTG
Organism: Enterobacter hormaechei; assembly: GCA_042434945.1. GTDB lineage: Bacteria > Pseudomonadota > Gammaproteobacteria > Enterobacterales > Enterobacteriaceae > Escherichia > Escherichia hormaechei_A. The sequence continues at coordinate 2,909,848 of CP170191.1, read as the reverse complement.
GCGAAAACGCCTGAGTGGGCAGAGAAAATCACCCACGTGCCTGCACAAACTATTCGTCAGCTGGCGCGTGACTACGCAACCACCAAACCCGCCGCGCTGATCCAGGGCTGGGGACCGCAGCGTCACAACTGCGGCGAGCGCACCGCGCGCGGCTCGACGATACTGGCCACGCTAACGGGTAATGTCGGGGTGAAAGGCGGCTGGGCAGCAGGCTATGGCGGCTGCGCAAACCGCAAATTTGCGGCCGGGCCAGAGATGCCGGACAACCCGGTCAACGCCAAAATTTCGGTCATGAACTGGGTGCAGGCCGCGGATGATGCTTCTAAGGTAACCGCGGAAGATGGCCTGAAGGATGCTGAGAAGCTGGACAGCAATATCCGCATCCTGTTCTCGCTGGCGGGCAATTATCTGGCTAACCAGAACCCGGATCTTCATCAGGCAACCCGTGTCCTGGAAGACGAGTCGAAAATCGAGTTTATCGTCGCAAGCGATCTGTTTATGACGCCGAGCGCCAGATACGCCGACCTGCTTTTGCCGGAAACCAGCTTCATGGAACGCTGGAATATCGGCGAAACCTGGGGTACGGCAAGCTATCTGATCCTGTCAGAAAAGCTGATTGAACCTGAATTTGAACGCCGTTCAGACTACGACTGGCTGCGGGAGGTCGCTGCTAAGCTTGGCGTCGAGCCAGCGTTCAGCGAGGGCCGTGACGAAAAAGCGTGGATTGAGCACATCTGGGAGCAGACGCGGCTGTCCATGCCGGATGAAAACCTGCCGGACTTCGCGACGCTACAGAAGACGCGTCAGCATCTTTTCAAAAGCGCGCCGTACGTTGCCTTTGAAGACAACATTCGCGATCCGCAGAATCATCCGTTCCCGACGCCGTCCGGAAAAATTGAGATCTTCTCGAAGCGTCTGTACGACATGCAGCACCCGGAAATCCCGGCGCTGTCGCACTACGTGCCTGCCCATGAAGGGCCGGAAGACGAGCTGGTCAAAACCTTCCCGCTCCAGCTGATCACCTGGAAAGGGAAAAACCGCGCTAACTCCACCCAGTACGCCAACCCGTGGTTAATTGAGGCGCAGCAGCAAAAGCTGTGGATCAACCCGCAGGATGCGCAAAAGCGCGGCATTGCGCAGGGGGATACCGTGCGTATTCATAACGCGCGCGGCATTTGTGAGATCCCGGCGGAGGTCACGCCGCGCATCATTCCAGGCGTGGTGGCTATGCAGGCAGGCGCCTGGTGGCAGCCGGACGCGCAGGGTATCGATAAAGGCGGCTGCGCAAACGTGCTCAGTTCCGCCCGTATTACCGCGCTTGCGAAAGGGAATTCCCATCAAACCATGCTGGTGGAGGTAGCTAAAGCATGAGTCAGTTTAAACATTACGCACCGGTGAGCGACAAACAGCTGGGTTTTTATATCGACTCTTCTCGCTGCTCGGGCTGCAAGGCATGCCAGGTGGCGTGCAAAGATAAAAACAACCTTGAGGTCGGACGTCGTTTCCGTCGCGTTTATGAAGTCAACGGCGGGAGTTTTATCCCGACCGGGCAGGGCGGCGTCAGCAACAACGTTTTTGCCTACACGCTCTCTATTTCCTGTAACCACTGCGCAGACCCTGTCTGCACCAAAAACTGTCCAACCACCGCGATGCATAAGCGTCCGGGGGACGGCATTGTGCGCGTTGATACTGATAAGTGTGTCGGCTGCGGCTACTGCGCATGGTCTTGCCCTTACGGCGCGCCACAGCTCAACGAGCAGACCGGGCAGATGTCCAAATGTGATTTCTGCGTGGATCTCCAGGCGAAGGGAGAGCAGCCCGTCTGTGTGGCAACCTGTCCACTCGAAGCGATTAAATTCGGGCCGATTGATGAACTGCGGGCGAAGTATGGTGCGGTCTGTGATGTGAAAGGCTTGCCTGATTCCTCCATCACCAAACCAAACCTGGTGATCAAAGCGCATCAGGGCGCAGAGAAAGAGGGGAAACGTCATGCATGAGTTACCATTGCTGATTTTTACGCTGTTCCTGCAAGGATCGGTTGGCGTTACGCTGTGGCTGGCGTTCGGAAGCACGCAACGCAGCGCGCTGCTGCCGGCAGCCGGAGCGTTTGTGCTGGCGAGTCTGGGGCTGCTCACCTCCGCGCTGCACATGGGCTATCCGCTTAATGCTCTTAACGCGCTGCGCCACGTGTCCAGCTCCTGGCTGAGTCGTGAGATTATCTTTGCCAGTCTTTATCTTGCGGCGCTTGGCTTCGCAACGCTGCTGATGCTTGTCAAAAAGCCAGGCTGGAAGCCACTGTTGTTTGTGGCAGGTCTGGTTGGTTTAGTCGACGTGTTCTGCATGGCGCAGATCTACATGCACGCATCCGTGGTGACATGGCAGCACGTAAACACTCTGGTGCTGTTTATCGGTTCGGTGGGAATTATCGGCTCAGCCTGCATGGCCGTTGGGACGCGTTCCCAGACTACCGTGCGTGCGGCGGTTGTCATTATCACGCTGCTGGTGCTTGTGCGTCTGGTGATGCAGCCCGTCTGGCTGGCAGATATTACGGCTATGGACAACACCGTGGTGACGTTCCCTCACGCACCGCTACAGATGCTGGAGCAACTGCGAACCGTTCATCTGCTGAGCTGGTGCGTATCCGTTGCGGGTATGCTGTGCTTTGCTGCGGGCGGTCTGAAAGCGGCGCGATCTCCCATGCTGCTGGGAAGCGCATTGCTGATTGTCGGTGAGCTGATGCTGCGCTTCGTTTTCTTCAGTATTGGCTGATGGGCGGATTGACCTTTGTCCCGGCGATGGACGTGACGCATGCGTGCGTCCGTCGCCGTTTTCGCCACGCTTCCTGCCTCACCTGCGCGGACGTCTGCCCTGTGCAGACTTTTTCTATTACCGACTCAGGCGTCTCGGTTGATGACAGCCGCTGTATTGAATGCGGTGACTGCCTGTTCGTCTGCCCCGCTGAGGCCATCACCGGCATCACGCCGCGAAAACGCTTTCTGTGTGGCGATACGCTTGTTGGGCCGTTTACTGACCGTGCGCCAGGGGTGAATGAGCTTCTGCTGTGGCACGCGCAGTACCACGTTCGTTTTATCAGTATCGACGCGGAGCAGAATCCTGACTGGTTGCTGGCGATTGCCCGGCTGAATCTGGCGCTTCGCCGACGCGGTGAAGCGGCGTGGGCGTTTAAATATATACCCGTCAACGAGGTTAATACCGCACGGCGTGTGCTGATGCACGTTCCCCGAGAGGATGTCCAGGCCTGTAGCGTCGTGCCCGGTCAGCGTGAACTGCGCAGGGCGTTTTCTGCGTTTAGCGAGGCAGAGATAACGCTCGATGCCGAATCCTGCGTACTGTGCGGCGCGTGCTGGCGAAGTTGTACGGAAAACGCGATTCGGTTTGGGAACGCTGAACTGATCGTGGAAACCGGACGCTGTACGGGATGCGGCGGCTGCGAAGCGGTATGCCAGCATGCGGCGATAAACGTGACGCAAACAGAAGGAACAGCGAAAAGCGTGACCATACCGGCATATGAAGCCGTTTGCCTGACGTGCCACCGTCATTTCTGGTCATTTACGTCTGATGAAAAGCAGTGTCCGCTCTGTTTTCATCATCAACACGGTATGCGAAATACGAGCTGTTGCTAATCTTCGTCTCATTTTAAAAAAATGTTACCTTCATCAATAGTCAACGGCCCTGTTGCTCATTATAATCCGCGCCATCTCGTACGCTGGTACAGACAACAACAGAACAATTTACAGAGGTAAAAATGGCTATTGAACGTACTTTTTCCATCATCAAACCGAACGCGGTAGCAAAAAACGTCATTGGTAATATCTTTGCGCGCTTTGAAGCTGCAGGGTTCAAAATTGTTGGCACCAAAATGCTGCACCTGACCGTTGAACAGGCACGTGGCTTTTATGCTGAACACGATGGAAAACCGTTCTTTGATGGTCTGGTTGAATTCATGACCTCTGGCCCGATCGTGGTTTCCGTGCTGGAAGGTGAAAACGCCGTTCAGCGTCACCGCGATCTGCTGGGCGCGACCAATCCGGCAAACGCACTGGCTGGTACTCTGCGCGCTGATTACGCTGACAGCCTGACCGAAAACGGTACCCACGGTTCTGATTCCGTCGAATCTGCCGCTCGCGAAATCGCTTATTTCTTTGGCGAAGGCGAAGTGTGCCCGCGCACCCGTTAATAATTTCGTAAATGCCGCGTGCAAACGTGGCATCCGTGCGCCAGAATTTGTACAATGCAGCGCCCCCGGACGAGCAGCCGCTCACCGGGGCGTTTCTTTTTTCAACCCTCCAGGGGCCATAACGTGTAATAACGAGGCCGGAATAGCATATGTCTGAACAATTAGTCACACCTGAAAACGTCACCACGAAAGATGGAAAAATCAACCTGCTGGATCTCAACCGTCAGCAGATGCGGGAGTTTTTTAAAGATTTAGGTGAAAAACCCTTCCGCGCCGATCAGGTGATGAAGTGGATGTATCACTATTGCTGCGACAACTTTGATGAGATGACCGACATCAACAAAGTGTTGCGCGGCAAACTGAAAGAGGTGGCGGAAATCCGCGCACCGGAAGTGGTTGAAGAACAGCGTTCATCTGACGGCACCATTAAATGGGCGATCGCCGTTGGCGATCAGCGCGTCGAAACGGTGTATATCCCGGAAGACGACCGTGCCACGCTCTGCGTCTCTTCGCAGGTGGGGTGTGCGCTGGAGTGTAAATTCTGTTCCACCGCCCAGCAGGGCTTTAACCGCAACCTGCGGGTGTCGGAAATTATCGGCCAGGTGTGGCGTGCGGCGAAAATCGTCGGCGCAGCAAAAGTCACCGGTCAGCGTCCGATCACTAACGTAGTGATGATGGGCATGGGCGAGCCGCTGCTCAACCTGAACAACGTCGTTCCGGCGATGGAAATCATGCTTGATGATTTCGGTTTTGGCCTGTCTAAACGTCGCGTCACGCTTTCCACTTCCGGTGTAGTTCCGGCGCTGGATAAACTGGGCGATATGATCGACGTTGCACTGGCAATTTCCCTGCACGCGCCGAACGACGAAATTCGTGACGAAATTGTGCCGATCAACAAAAAGTACAATATCGAAACGTTCCTTGCTGCGGTGCGCCGTTATCTGGAGAAATCCAACGCCAATCAGGGCCGAGTCACTATTGAATACGTGATGCTTGACCACGTTAACGACGGCACTGAACACGCGCACCAACTGGCGGAACTGCTGAAAGATACGCCGTGTAAGATCAACCTGATCCCGTGGAACCCGTTCCCGGGTGCGCCGTATGGACGCAGCTCGAACAGCCGTATCGACCGTTTCTCAAAAGTGCTGATGAGCTACGGTTTCACCACTATTGTGCGTAAAACTCGTGGTGATGATATCGATGCTGCCTGTGGTCAGTTGGCGGGCGATGTTATCGACCGTACGAAACGTACCCTGCGTAAACGGATGCAGGGTGAAGCCATCGACATTAAAGCGGTCTGATAGCCATTACGCCACGGTTACTTTATGTACCGTGGCGTAATGTTTTATGAATGAAGTATTAAGTTGCAATTGTCTGGTCAATATTAACGGTGCGTTTTTGCTGACTTTAAGGCAGTATGTAACGATGCAACAGTAAGTTAGCCTTAGTGAATGTGGGCTTTGTCACGAGCACACAGACGGTCTTATACTGTATGATAACGGTTAACTTAACGGATGTTTCGCGGTGTGGGTGAGCATGATGGTTCACCGGCATCTCAATTCTCATTTAAACGTACCTGCAGCGAATGAATACTGAAGCCACGCACGACCAAAATGAAGCACTTACTACCGGCGCTCGCCTGCGTAATGCTCGCGAACAACTAGGACTTAGTCAGCAGGCCGTTGCCGAGCGACTTTGCCTGAAGGTTTCCACGGTACGCGACATTGAAGAAGATAAGGCACCCGCCGATCTTGCTTCAACATTCCTGCGCGGATATATCCGCTCTTATGCGCGTCTGGTACATATTCCAGAAGAAGAACTGCTGCCAGGGCTGGAAAAGCAGGCTCCACTTCGGGCTGCAAAAGTTGCGCCGATGCAGAGTTTTTCCCTCGGTAAACGCCGCAAAAAACGCGACGGCTGGCTGATGACCTTCACTTGGCTGGTGTTGTTTGTGGTTATCGGCCTGAGCGGTGCCTGGTGGTGGCAAGACCACAAAGCTCAGCAGGAAGAGATCACCACTATGGCCGATCAATCTTCGGCGGAACTGAGCAGTAATAGCGAGCAGGGGCAGAGTGTTCCATTAAATACGTCGACAACTACAGACCCGGCTACAACGTCCACGCCGCCAGCGTCTGTGGATACTACCGCAACCAACACGCAAACACCTGCCGTAACTGCGCCAGCACCAGCTGTTGATCCGCAACAGAATGCGGTTGTTTCGCCTTCGCAGGCAAATGTTGATACCGCCGCGACCCCGGCACCAACGGCAGCAACAACGCCAGATGGTGCTGCGCCGTTGCCAACCGATCAGGCTGGCGTGACCACGCCGGTGGCTGATCCGAATGCGCTGGTGATGAACTTTACTGCCGATTGCTGGCTGGAGGTCACTGATGCTACCGGTAAAAAATTGTTTAGCGGTATGCAGCGTAAAGACGGTAATTTGAACTTAACCGGCCAGGCACCGTACAAACTGAAAATTGGTGCGCCAGCCGCAGTACAGATCCAGTATCAAGGGAAACCTGTCGATCTGAGTCGTTTTATCAGAACTAACCAGGTTGCGCGTCTGACCCTCAATGCCGAACAATCACCGGCGCAGTAACAGACGGGTAACGCGGGAGATTTTTCATGCATAACCAGGCTCCAATTCAACGTAGAAAATCAACACGTATTTACGTTGGGAATGTGCCGATTGGCGATGGTGCTCCCATCGCCGTACAGTCCATGACCAATACGCGTACGACAGACGTCGAAGCAACGGTCAATCAAATCAAGGCGCTGGAACGCGTTGGCGCTGATATCGTCCGTGTATCCGTACCGACGATGGACGCGGCAGAAGCGTTCAAACTCATCAAACAGCAGGTTAACGTGCCGCTGGTGGCTGACATCCACTTCGACTATCGCATTGCGCTGAAAGTAGCGGAATACGGCGTCGATTGTCTGCGTATTAACCCTGGCAATATCGGTAATGAAGAGCGTATTCGCATGGTGGTTGACTGTGCGCGCGATAAAAACATTCCGATCCGTATTGGCGTTAACGCCGGATCGCTGGAAAAAAATCTGCAAGAAAAGTATGGCGAACCGACGCCGCAGGCGTTGCTGGAATCTGCCATGCGTCATGTTGATCATCTCGATCGCCTGAACTTCGATCAGTTCAAAGTCAGCGTGAAAGCGTCTGACGTCTTCCTCGCTGTTGAGTCTTATCGTTTGCTGGCAAAACAGATCGATCAGCCGTTGCATCTGGGGATCACCGAAGCCGGTGGTGCGCGCAGCGGGGCAGTAAAATCCGCCATTGGTTTAGGTCTGCTGCTGTCTGAAGGCATCGGCGACACGCTGCGCGTATCGCTGGCGGCCGATCCGGTCGAAGAGATCAAAGTCGGTTTCGATATTTTGAAATCGCTGCGTATCCGTTCGCGAGGGATCAACTTCATCGCCTGCCCGACCTGTTCGCGTCAGGAATTTGATGTTATCGGTACGGTTAACGCGCTGGAGCAACGCCTGGAAGATATCATCACTCCGATGGACGTTTCGATTATCGGCTGCGTGGTGAATGGCCCAGGTGAGGCGCTGGTTTCTACACTCGGCGTCACCGGCGGCAACAAGAAAAGCGGCCTCTATGAAGATGGCGTGCGCAAAGACCGTCTGGACAACAACGATATGATCGACCAGCTGGAAGCACGCATTCGTGCGAAAGCCAGTCAGCTGGACGAAGCGCGTCGAATTGACGTTCAGCAGGTTGAAAAATAATAACGTGATGGGAAGCGCCTCGCTTCCCGTGTATGATTGAACCCGCATGGCTCCCGAAACATTGAGGGAAGCGTTGAGGGTTCATTTTTATATTCAGAAAGAGAATAAACGTGGCAAAAAACATTCAAGCCATTCGCGGCATGAACGATTACCTGCCTGGCGAAACGGCCATCTGGCAGCGCATTGAAGGCACACTGAAAAACGTGCTCGGCAGCTACGGTTACAGTGAAATCCGCTTGCCGATTGTAGAGCAGACCCCGCTATTCAAACGTGCGATTGGTGAAGTCACCGACGTGGTTGAAAAAGAGATGTACACCTTTGAGGATCGCAATGGCGACAGCCTGACTCTGCGCCCTGAAGGGACGGCGGGCTGTGTACGCGCCGGCATCGAGCATGGTCTTCTGTACAATCAGGAACAGCGTCTGTGGTATATCGGGCCGATGTTCCGTCACGAGCGTCCGCAGAAAGGGCGTTATCGTCAGTTCCATCAGTTGGGCTGCGAAGTTTTCGGTCTGCAAGGTCCGGATATCGACGCTGAACTGATTATGCTCACTGCCCGCTGGTGGCGCGCGCTGGGTATTTCCGAGCACGTAACTCTTGAGCTGAACTCTATCGGTTCGCTGGAAGCACGCGCCAATTACCGCGATGCGCTGGTGGCATTCCTTGAGCAGCATAAAGAAAAGCTGGACGAAGACTGCAAACGCCGCATGTACACTAACCCGCTGCGCGTGCTGGATTCAAAAAATCCGGAAGTGCAGGCGCTTCTCAACGACGCTCCGGCATTAGGTGACTATCTGGACGAGGAATCTCGTGAGCATTTTGCCGGTCTGTGCAAACTGCTGGAGAGCGCGGGGATCGCTTACACCGTAAACCAGCGTCTGGTGCGTGGTCTGGATTACTACAACCGTACCGTTTTCGAGTGGGTGACTAACAGTCTCGGCTCCCAGGGCACCGTGTGTGCAGGCGGTCGTTATGACGGTCTTGTGGAACAACTGGGCGGTCGTGCAACACCGGCTGTCGGTTTTGCGATGGGCCTCGAACGTCTTGTATTGTTAGTACAGGCCGTTAATCCGGAATTTAAAGCCGATCCTGTTGTCGATATATACCTGGTGGCTTCAGGTGCTGATACACAATCTGCGGCTATGGCATTAGCTGAGCGTCTGCGTGATGAATTACCGGGCGTGAAATTGATGACCAACCACGGCGGCGGCAACTTTAAGAAACAGTTTGCCCGTGCTGATAAATGGGGTGCCCGCGTTGCTGTGGTGCTGGGTGAGTCTGAAGTGGCTAACGGCACAGCAGTAGTGAAGGATTTGCGCTCTGGTGAGCAAACGGCAGTTGCGCAGGATAGCGTAGCCGCGCATTTGCGCACGTTACTGGGTTAAGGAAGGAGAAGGACAGCGTGGAAATTTACGAGAACGAAAACGACCAGGTAGAAGCGGTTAAACGCTTTTTTGCTGAAAATGGCAAAGCACTGGCTGTTGGGGTGATTTTGGGCGTTGGCGCACTGATTGGCTGGCGCTACTGGAACAGCCATCAGGTTGATTCTGCACGCTCCGCTTCTCTTGCCTATCAAAATGCGGTTACCGCAGTGAGCGAAGGCAAACCGGATAGCATCCCGGCGGCGGAAAAATTTGCTGCTGAAAATAAAAATACTTATGGTGCGCTGGCTTCTTTGGAACTTGCGCAGCAATTTGTTGACAAAAATGAACTAGAGAAAGCTGCCGCCCAGTTACAACAGGGGCTGGCAGACACGAGCGATGAAAATCTCAAAGCCGTGATAAATCTGCGTCTTGCTCGCGTTCAGGTACAGCTCAAGCAGGCTGATGCCGCGCTGAAAACCCTTGATACCATCAAAGGTGAAGGGTGGGCTGCCATTGTTGCCGACCTGCGTGGTGAAGCATTGCTGAGCAAAGGTGATAAGCAAGGTGCGCGTAGTGCATGGGAAGCAGGCGTGAAAAGCGATGTTACTCCGGCACTGAGCGAAATGATGCAGATGAAAATTAATAATTTGTCCATCTGAGAGGGACCCGATGCAATTGCGTAAATTACTGCTGCCAGGACTGCTTTCCGTTACCCTTTTAAGCGGCTGTTCGCTGTTTAACAGCGAAGAAGATGTGGTAAAGATGTCCCCATTGCCAACCGTTGAAAACCAGTTTACGCCGACCACGGCGTGGAGCACTTCCGTTGGTAGCGGCATTGGCAACTTCTATTCCAATCTTCATCCGGCACTGGCGGACAACGTTGTCTATGCAGCGGACCGCGCTGGTTTAGTAAAAGCGCTGAATGCGGATGATGGCAAAGAAATCTGGTCTGTCAGCCTGGCCGAGAAAGATGGCTGGTTCTCTAAAGAGCCTGCATTACTTTCTGGCGGTGTGACCGTGTCTGGTGGGCATGTCTACATTGGCAGCGAAAAGGCGCAGGTTTACGCGCTGAATACCAGCGATGGTACTGTGGCATGGCAAACTAAAGTCGCGGGTGAAGCACTTTCGCGCCCGGTGGTCAGCGACGGTCTGGTGTTAATCCACACCAGTAACGGTCAGTTACAAGCGCTGAACGAAGCTGACGGCGCTGTCAAATGGACAGTTAACCTCGATATGCCTTCGCTCTCTTTGCGTGGCGAGTCTGCGCCGGCAACGGCTTTTGGTGCGGCCGTCGTGGGGGGCGATAATGGTCGCGTCAGCGCAGTGCTGATGGAACAGGGCCAGATGATTTGGCAGCAGCGTATTTCCCAGGCGACCGGTTCTACCGAAATTGACCGTCTGAGCGATGTTGACACGACTCCCGTCGTTGTTAACGGCGTTGTTTTCGCGCTGGCCTATAATGGTAACCTGACGGCGCTTGATCTGCGCAGTGGTCAGATTATGTGGAAACGCGAACTGGGTTCGGTGAATGATTTCATCGTCGACGGCAATCGCATCTATCTGGTCGATCAAAATGACCGGGTGATGGCGTTGACCATTGATGGCGGCGTTACGCTGTGGACACAAAGCGATCTGCTGCATCGCCTGCTGACTTCTCCGGTGCTGTATAATGGCAACCTGGTGGTCGGTGACAGTGAAGGTTATCTGCACTGGATTAACGTCGAAGATGGTCGTTTCGTTGCCCAGCAAAAAGTTGATAGTTCCGGTTTCCAGACTGAACCGGTTGCCGCTGACGGCAAACTGCTGATCCAGGCAAAAGACGGAACCGTGTACTCTATTACACGTTAATCGTCTCTGTCGTTCACTTTGAAAACGGCTCCTGGACAGGGGCCGTTTTCCTGTTTTTAACAACGACGCGAATATAGCGTGCGTTGTCTGATGATTTATAAAAATGAGGCTTTAAACATGGTACCTGTGGTCGCGCTTGTCGGGCGCCCTAACGTAGGAAAATCCACGTTATTTAACCGTCTAACTCGCACCCGAGATGCGCTGGTTGCGGATTTCCCGGGTCTGACTCGTGACCGTAAGTACGGTCGTGCGGAAATTGAAGGCCGTGAGTTTATCTGTATTGATACCGGCGGGATTGATGGCACAGAAGACGGTGTAGAAACCCGCATGGCGGAACAGTCGCTGCTGGCGATTGAAGAAGCGGACGTCGTACTGTTTATGGTGGATGCGCGCGCGGGCCTGATGCCGGCAGATGAAGCGATTGCCAAACATCTGCGCTCCCGTGAAAAACCGACCTTCCTGGTGGCAAACAAAACTGACGGTCTGGATCCCGATCAGGCAGTGGTTGATTTCTACTCGCTTGGTTTAGGTGAAATCTACCCGATCGCCGCGTCTCACGGTCGTGGCGTATTAAGTCTGCTGGAGCATGTGCTGCTGCCGTGGATGGAAGATCTCGCACCGCAAGAGGAAGTCGACGAAGACGCTGAATACTGGGCGCAATTTGAAGCGGAAGAGAACGGCGAAGAAGAAGAGGAAGACGACTTCGACCCGCAAAGTCTGCCGATCAAACTGGCGATTGTGGGGCGTCCGAACGTAGGTAAGTCTACACTCACTAACCGTATTCTTGGTGAAGAGCGCGTTGTTGTTTACGACATGCCTGGCACGACGCGTGACAGCATCTACATCCCAATGGAACGCGATGGACGTGAGTATGTGCTCATTGACACCGCTGGCGTACGTAAACGCGGCAAAATCACCGATGCTGTAGAGAAATTCTCCGTAATCAAAACGTTGCAGGCCATTGAAGACGCCAACGTGGTGATGTTAGTGATTGATGCGCGCGAAGGTATTTCCGATCAGGATCTCTCGCTGCTGGGCTTTATTCTCAATAGTGGGCGCTCACTTGTCATTGTGGTGAATAAGTGGGATGGCCTGAGTCAGGAAGTGAAAGAGCAGGTGAAAGAAACGCTGGACTTCCGTCTGGGCTTTATCGATTTTGCTCGTGTGCACTTTATCTCTGCCTTGCACGGCAGTGGTGTTGGTAACTTGTTTGAATCAGTACGTGAAGCGTATGACAGCTCCACCCGTCGTGTGGGGACCTCTATGCTGACGCGCATCATGACGATGGCTGTTGAAGATCACCAACCGCCGCTGGTACGCGGTCGTCGTGTGAAGCTGAAATATGCCCACGCCGGTGGTTATAACCCGCCGATTGTGGTGATTCACGGTAATCAGGTGAAAGACCTGCCTGATTCCTACAAGCGCTACTTGATGAACTACTTCCGCAAATCGCTGGACGTAATGGGATCGCCGATTCGTATTCAGTTCAAAGAAGGGGAAAACCCGTATGCGAATAAGCGTAACACCCTGACGCCAACCCAGATGCGTAAACGTAAGCGTCTGATGAAGCACATCAAGAAAAATAAATAATTCTTACCGAACTCACTAAAACCCGCGCCTGTCGCGGGTTTTTTTCGCCCATTCAAAAGGCCTGCCTTCCCTGTGTGATGTCAATCACTATTCGCTTTTAACCATGTTTATATCTAAGAAAGTAGACAATCATCGAATTTTCGTCTTAAAGTCCAGGGTTCGGTACTAGACAAAACTAGCGCCTGGTTATCAAATGGTTAACCAACATTTCGCCGCATGTAAAAAATCGATCGGATACGTAACCGTTCGGCGTACATGCTGGTGTTTACAAGCACGACACATACCTTTTCGGGAGAATTATGCAATCCTCTGTTAATCAAAAAGAGAGCCGAACCTTCTTCGGCCATCCTTATCCGCTCGGTTCGCTGTTCTTCACCGAGATGTGGGAGCGTTTTTCGTTTTACGGTATTCGCCCGCTACTGATTCTGTTTATGGCCGCCACCGTCTATGACGGCGGGATGGGCCTGGCGCGTGAAAACGCCTCGGCGATTGTCGGCATCTTTGCCGGCACCATGTACCTCGCTGCGCTGCCGGGCGGCTGGCTGGCGGATAACTGGCTCGGCCAGCAGCGGGCCGTCTGGTACGGTTCGATTTTGATTGCGCTCGGGCACCTGTCGATTGCCCTGTCGGCCATCATGGGCGACAACCTGTTCTTCATTGGCCTGATGTTTATCGTGCTCGGCTCCGGCCTGTTCAAGACCTGTATCTCGGTCATGGTGGGGACACTGTACAAAAAGGGCGATGCGCGTCGTGACGGCGGTTTCTCGCTGTTCTATATGGGCATCAACATGGGCTCGTTCATTGCTCCTCTGATTTCCGGCTGGCTGATTAAAACCCACGGCTGGCACTGGGGCTTTGGTATCGGTGGTATCGGGATGCTGGTCGCCCTGATTATCTTCCGAGTGTTTGCCGTTCCGGCCATGAAGCGCTACGACAGTGAAGTCGGTCTGGACTCCACCTGGAACAGTCCGGTAGTGAAACGTAACGGCGTGGGTGCCTGGCTGCTGGCGCTGGCTGTGGGTGTTGCAATCATCGTAACGTTGATTGCCCAGGGCGTGATTGTGATTAATCCGGTCGCGGTCGCCAGCGTGCTGGTGTATGTGATTGCCGCCTCCGTCGCGCTCTACTTCATCTATCTGTTCATCTTCGCCGGGCTGAATCGTAAAGAGCGCGCAAGGCTGCTGGTGTGCTTTATTCTGCTGGTCTCCGCCGCGTTCTTCTGGTCCGCGTTCGAGCAGAAGCCAACCTCCTTCAACCTGTTCGCCAACGACTACACTAACCGCATGATCGGTGATTTTGAGATCCCGGCGGTGTGGTTCCAGTCGATCAATGCCCTGTTCATCATTCTGCTGGCCCCGGTATTTAGCTGGGCATGGCCGAAGCTGGCGAGCAAAAACATTCGTCCGAGCAGCATCACCAAGTTCGTGATCGGCATTCTGTGCGCGGCGGCGGGCTTTGGCCTGATGATGCTGGCGGCGCAGAACGTGCTGAGCAACGGTGGGGCAGGGGTTTCTCCGTTCTGGCTGGTGGGCAGTATCCTGATGCTGACGCTCGGGGAACTGTGCCTGAGTCCGATTGGTCTGGCGACCATGACCCTGCTGGCGCCGGAGAGAATGCGCGGCCAGATGATGGGCCTGTGGTTCTGCGCCAGTGCGCTGGGTAACCTGGCTGCGGGGCTGATTGGTGGTCACGTGAAGGCCGACCAGCTGGATATGCTGCCAGACCTCTTTGCCCGTTGCTCCATTGCGCTGCTGATTTGTGCTGCGGTGCTGATCGTCCTCATTGTTCCGGTGCGCCGCATGCTGGAAAATGCGCAGACTAAACCGGCCGCTAACGCCTGATAAACCTCGACCTTGCCGGGGTGGCGTTATGCCCCGGCAATTGACTTAACGAGGTAAGAACATGCTGTTAGGGTTTGTTGGGCTTGGTGCTGTGGTTGAAACGGCTTACTTACCGGCAATACGAAATCTTTTTCCTGATACTCCGCGCTGTTTAGGTTTTGATATTCATCCCGAGAAGCAGCCTGAAGGGGTCACACGTTGCGCGTCGCTCGGTGAACTTCTTTCCCACCCGCTGGATACCCTGTTTATCACCACTTCCTCCCTGTACCACCTCGAGGTACTTGAGCAGGCGCTGGCCTCACCCGCGTCGCGTATTGTGGTAGAAAAACCGATTGTCGCCACGCTGCCCCAAATTGAAAAACTGAAAGCGCTGCTGGCTCAACCGGGAGCCGCCGACCGCGTGCTGGCGCTCGATCACTGGATGGCGCGTCTCGATAGCGTAAAGCAATCACTGGTCGCTCATGTTTCTGACATCGTCAAAATCGAAGGTTTTTTGCAGGAGCCAAGCGGGTATAACGCCGAAGGAGAGCCCATTGCGCTCAACTTCGCCACCGGCGAGCCAGACGCGCGAACGCTTCGCCATCCAGATGGTGTGATTCTGGATATCGGTACGCACGTGCTGGCGATGCTGCGTGAAACGGTGCGTTACCTGGGCGGCAGTGACGATATGACGTTGCAGGTGGTGACAGCAAAAGACCGCCTGGGCAGCGATATTGAAACGGGCGATCTGACCACGGCGGAAGGCGAGGCGCATTTGCAGGGAAGCATCAGCGGCGTGCCGGTGGACATCTGGCTTAACAAATACGCGGGGCCTGCGGGCGGGCAAAAGGGATTACGCTTCCATTTGCGCGACGGGCGCATCGTCAGCCACGACCGACGCGGCGCAGAAGATGTGCTGGAGCTGATTAAGGGTAAAGAAATTCAGCGCTGGCATATTCCCGGTACGATCTACGAGCATTGCCTTGCGGAGCATATTCTGGGAGCAAAAAGTCTCTTTGAACGGGATCCGCACCAGGTGAGCCGCACGACGCGCCGCAGGGTCGAGGAGGTGACGCTGCTGCTGACCTTACAGCAACAGTTGCGTGGCCCGCACTGAACGCGACGTGGTAAAATTATCGCAGACCTGAACGCTTTGAAGGAGTCACCATGACGATTACCTGCCCGGATTGCCAGACACCGCTGGAGCCCCTGAACGAGGTAGCGCACTGCGAAAGTTGTAATAAAGATATCGCGCTCGAAGCCCGCTGCCCGGAGTGTCATCAGCCACTCCAGGTACTAAAAGCCTGTGGTGCGGTGGACTATTTTTGCCAGAACGGCCACGGTCTTATCTCTAAAAAACGCGTGGAGTTTGTTCGGGCTGAAGGTTAATCGCACACGCAGCCTTCACCTTTCTGCCACAGTTCCACCAGCGACTCGGGTGCTTCCTGCTCGGGTACCAGCACGATGATATCGGCGTAGTGCGCCTGATTTTGGCCGGTCCAGATAATCTGGATGCGGAAATAGCGCTGGTCACCGCTGCCGGGGGAAGAGGCTTGCCCGGGCGGCTGGCCGCGCGGGAAAGCCTGCTCAAGAATGCTCACCAGGCGCTGGCGCTGGGCCTCATTAAGCGAGGAGAGCGCAATGGTGCGCTGGCCGCTCAGCTTAGGGATAAAGGCGACGCCGCCTTCCCGGGCCAGCTCAACCACGGCGTCATCCGTCAGTTCCGGAACCTGCATTTACAGCACTCCTACCTGTTCCCAGGCTTGTTTAATGGCCGCCCCAACGTCGCTACCGGATCGTTTCTCGCCGTGCGCGATCGTCAGTTTTGCAAAGGCGTCAAAATCCGCATCCTGCGCCAGGTTGCGATCGCAAACCGTGTCGTACCAGGCATAACCCGCTTTTTCCCAGGCGTAGCCACCGATCGCCGTTGCGGCCAGGTAAAACGCGCGGTTGGGGATGCCGGAGTTAAGATGCACGCCGCCGTTATCCTCGCGCGTTTTGATGAAGTCTTTCATGTGCGCGGGCTGCGGGTCTTTGCCGAGCAGCGGATCGTCGTAGGCGGTACCGGGTTCAGACATGGAACGTAGCCCTTTGCCGTTAATCCCCGCTGCCAGCAGCCCTTCACCAATCAGCCAGTCTGCTTTATCGGCGGTTTGCTTCAGATGATATTGCTTCACCAGCGAGCCAAACACGTCTGACAGCGACTCGTTTAGCGCGCCCGACTGTTCAAAATAAATCAGCCCGGCTTCGGTCTCGGTCACGCCGTGGCTCAGCTCATGCGCCACCACGTCGATGGCAATGGTGAAGCGGTTGAAGATTTCTCCGTCACCGTCGCCAAAGACCATCTGCTGGCCGTTCCAGAAGGCGTTCTGATATTCCCGACCATAATGCACGGTGCCGGTGAGGATCAGTCCTTTGTTATCGAGTGAATCGCGCTGATATTCTTTCCAGAAGAAATCATGGGTGATACCCAGATAATCGTACGCTTCATCCACCGCCACATCGCCGTTGGAGGGCTGGCCTTCATAGCGCACCTGGGTACCCGGCAGCTCCTGGGTCTGTTTCGCATCGTAGATGTCACGCTCAAGCTGACCGGCTTTATTCACATGCGGGGCGGCGGGTTTGCCCGGCATATGGGCCATCAGCGTCTGGACGTGGGTTAATGTCTGACGGGCGCAGCGCTGCTGCGGCTCAGAACCGCTTTCGATAATACGGCGAAGAATATACGGAGGGATGACGCTATGAAGATGGGGCATGCTGCTCTCCTTATTAAAAAAGGCAATAGCAGCAGTATAGTTTGTAACCGGCGAAGATTTATCCGCTTTTACGCTGGCGCGTTTTTTTCACCGGTTTGATCTCTTTCACCTCACTCTCGACCCAGCCGTCAGAAAGCCGGGTGGTGAGCACATCCCCGGCTTTAACCTGTTTCGTTTGTTTCAGCACTTTGCCGTCCGTCGCGGTGGTCACACTATAGCCGCGAGCCAGCGTGGAGAGCGGGCTGACGGCTTCCAGATGGGTGACCGCATTGCCGAAACGCTCGCGCGTGGTGCTCAGGCGTGAGCGGATATTTTCCGCGAGGCGGAACTCAAGCTGCTGGATACGCGTTTGTGCGCGATAAATCTTCGGCTGCGGGTTTTGCTGGTTCAGACGCTGCGTGACGCGCTGCTGGCGAGATACCGCCCGCTTAAGCTGGTTATCCAGCGCGAAGTTCATCCGCTGACGCAGGCGCTCAAGCATGGTTTGCTGGCGTGCCAGCCGGAGCTGCGGATGCTGTTGCTGTAATCGGTGATGAATTTGCGTAAAGCGACGTGTGCGGTTGGCGAGATAATAATCCATCGCCATCTCCAGCCGTTGACGGGTCGATTGCACCTGGCGCAGTAACTCTTGCTGATTACGGCTCACTACTTCAGCGGCGGCAGACGGCGTTGGCGCACGCAGATCGGCAACAAAATCGGCAATGGTCACATCCGTCTCATGCCCGACGGCGCTGACAACCGGAATGCGGCTGGTAAAAATCGCCCGCGCTACGCGTTCGTCGTTAAAACTCCATAAATCTTCCAGCGAACCGCCGCCGCGCCCGACGATCAATACGTCGCACTCATTGCGCTGATTCGCCAGTTCAATGGCGCGAACAATTTGCCCCGGCGCGTCATCGCCCTGAACGGCGGCAGGGTAGATGATCACCGGCAGAGAAGGATCGCGACGTTTTAACACATGCAAAATATCATGTAGCGCAGCACCGGTTTTTGAGGTGATCACACCAACGCAATGCGCAGGGGAGGGAAGTGGTTTTTTGTATTGCTGATCGAACAAACCTTCAGCCTGCAACTTCGCTTTGAGCTGTTCGTACTTCTGTTGCAGCAGCCCTTCACCGGCCGGCTGCATACTCTCAACGATTATCTGGTAGTCGCCGCGCGGCTCGTAGAGCGTAATATTGGCGCGAACTAAAACTTGTTGCCCATGCTGTGGGCGGAAGGTCACCCGGCGGTTGCTGTTGCGGAACATCGCGCAGCGTACCTGGGCGGTGTCGTCTTTGAGTGTAAAGTACCAGTGACCGGAAGCTGGTTGCGTGAAATTAGAAATTTCGCCGCTGATCCAAACCTGTCCCATCTCATGCTCAAGCAGCAGACGAACCGTTTGATTCAGGCGACTAACGGTAAAAATTGCAGGGGATTGAGAAGGTAACATGTGAGCGAGATCAAATTCTAAATCAGCAGGTTATTCAGTCGATAGTAACCCGCCCTTCGGGGATAGCAAGCATTTTTTGCAAAAAGGGGTAGATGCAATCGGTTACGCTCTGTATAATGCCGCGGCAATATTTATTAACCACTCTGGTCGAGATATTGCCCATGCTACGTATCGCTAAAGAAGCTCTGACGTTTGACGACGTTCTCCTCGTTCCTGCTCACTCTACCGTTCTGCCGAATACTGCTGACCTCAGCACCCAGCTGACGAAAACTATTCGTCTGAATATCCCTATGCTTTCCGCAGCAATGGATACCGTAACGGAAGCGCGCCTGGCTATTGCTCTGGCTCAGGAAGGCGGTATCGGCTTTATCCACAAAAACATGTCCATTGAACGCCAGGCAGAAGAAGTTCGCCGTGTGAAAAAACACGAATCTGGTGTGGTGACTGATCCGCAGACTGTTCTGCCAACCACGACGCTGCGCGAAGTGAAAGAACTGACCGAGCGTAACGGTTTTGCGGGCTATCCGGTCGTTACCGAAGAAAACGAACTGGTGGGTATTATCACCGGTCGTGACGTGCGTTTTGTTACCGACCTGAACCAGCCGGTTAGCGTTTACATGACGCCGAAAGAGCGTCTGGTCACCGTGCGTGAAGGTGAAGCCCGTGAAGTGGTGCTGGCAAAAATGCACGAAAAACGCGTTGAAAAAGCGCTGGTGGTTGATGACGAATTCCACCTGATCGGCATGATCACCGTGAAAGACTTCCAGAAAGCGGAACGTAAACCGAACGCCTGTAAAGACGAGCAAGGCCGTCTGCGTGTTGGTGCAGCGGTTGGCGCAGGTGCGGGTAACGAAGAGCGTGTTGACGCGCTGGTTGCCGCAGGCGTTGACGTTCTGCTGATCGACTCCTCCCACGGTCACTCAGAAGGTGTACTGCAACGTATCCGTGAAACCCGTGCTAAATATCCGGATCTGCAAATTATCGGCGGCAACGTGGCAACAGCTGCAGGTGCACGCGCTCTGGCAGAAGCTGGTTGCAGTGCGGTTAAAGTCGGCATTGGCCCTGGCTCTATCTGTACAACTCGTATCGTGACTGGCGTCGGTGTTCCGCAGATTACCGCTGTTGCTGACGCAGTAGAAGCCCTGGAAGGCACCGGTATTCCGGTTATCGCTGATGGCGGTATTCGCTTCTCCGGCGACATCGCCAAAGCTATCGCCGCTGGCGCAAGCGCGGTGATGGTAGGTTCCATGCTGGCGGGTACTGAAGAATCTCCGGGTGAAATCGAACTCTACCAGGGCCGTTCTTACAAATCTTACCGTGGTATGGGTTCCCTGGGCGCGATGTCCAAAGGTTCCTCTGACCGTTATTTCCAGAGCGATAACGCTGCCGACAAACTGGTGCCGGAAGGTATCGAAGGTCGCGTAGCCTATAAAGGTCGCCTGAAAGAGATCATTCACCAGCAGATGGGCGGCCTGCGCTCCTGTATGGGTCTGACCGGCTGTGGTACTATCGACGAACTGCGTACTAAAGCGGAGTTTGTACGTATCAGCGGTGCGGGCATTCAGGAAAGCCACGTTCACGACGTGACCATTACTAAAGAGTCCCCGAACTACCGTCTGGGCTCCTGATTCTCTTCGCCCGACTTCATGTCGGGCGATTTATATTATCTGTTTCACTTGCCTCGGAATAAGCGTCAATGACGGAAAACATTCATAAGCATCGCATCCTCATTCTGGACTTCGGTTCTCAGTACACTCAACTGGTTGCGCGCCGCGTGCGTGAGCTGGGTGTTTACTGCGAACTGTGGGCGTGGGATGTGACAGAAGCACAAATTCGTGACTTCAATCCAAGCGGCATTATTCTTTCCGGCGGCCCGGAAAGTACTACTGAAGAAAACAGTCCGCGTGCGCCGCAGTATGTCTTTGAAGCAGGCGTACCGGTATTCGGCGTTTGCTATGGCATGCAGACCATGGCAATGCAGTTGGGCGGTCACGTTGAAGCCTCTAACGAACGTGAATTTGGCTACGCGCAGGTTGAAGTCGTAAACGACAGCGCACTGGTTCGCGGTATCGAAGATGCGCTGACCGCAGACGGTAAACCGCTGCTCGATGTCTGGATGAGCCACGGCGATAAAGTTACCGCTATTCCGTCCGACTTCATCACCGTAGCCAGCACCGAAAGCTGCCCGTTTGCCATTATGGCTAACGAAGAAAAACGCTTCTATGGCGTACAGTTCCACCCGGAAGTGACTCACACCCGCCAGGGTATGCGCATGCTGGAGCGTTTTGTGCGTGATATCTGCCAGTGTGAAGCCCTGTGGACGCCAGCGAAAATTATCGACGATGCTGTAGCTCGCATCCGCGAGCAGGTAGGCGACGATAAAGTCATCCTCGGCCTCTCTGGTGGTGTGGATTCCTCCGTAACCGCAATGCTGCTGCACCGCGCTATCGGTAAAAACCTGACTTGCGTATTCGTCGACAACGGCCTGCTGCGCCTCAACGAAGCAGAGCAGGTTCTGGATATGTTTGGCGATCACTTTGGTCTTAACATTGTTCACGTACCGGCAGAAGATCGCTTCCTGTCAGCGCTGGCTGGCGAAAACGATCCGGAAGCAAAACGTAAAATCATCGGTCGCGTTTTCGTTGAAGTATTCGATGAAGAAGCGCTGAAACTGGAAGACGTGAAGTGGCTGGCGCAGGGCACCATCTACCCTGACGTTATCGAATCTGCGGCGTCTGCAACCGGTAAAGCACACGTCATCAAATCTCACCACAACGTGGGCGGCCTGCCGAAAGAGATGAAGATGGGCCTGGTTGAACCGCTGAAAGAGCTGTTCAAAGACGAAGTGCGTAAGATTGGTCTGGAGCTGGGCCTGCCGTACGACATGCTGTACCGTCACCCGTTCCCGGGACCAGGCCTTGGCGTTCGTGTTCTGGGTGAAGTGAAGAAAGAGTACTGTGACCTGCTGCGCCGTGCTGACGCCATCTTCATTGAAGAACTGCGTAAAGCGGACCTGTACGACAAAGTCAGCCAGGCGTTCACTGTGTTCCTGCCGGTACGTTCCGTTGGCGTAATGGGCGATGGTCGTAAGTATGACTGGGTTGTCTCTCTGCGTGCTGTCGAAACCATCGACTTTATGACCGCACACTGGGCGCATCTGCCGTACGATTTCCTCGGTCGCGTTTCCAACCGCATTATCAATGAAGTGAACGGTATTTCCCGCGTGGTGTATGACATCAGCGGCAAGCCGCCAGCTACCATTGAGTGGGAATAATCTCCCTCTGAATTAACACCCAAACCCTCTGCCTGTGCAGGGGGTTTTTATTTCCTCACTTCCCTTCACCCAACCTATACGCCAGGGCCACTACCAGCGACTGCACCAGGCACAGCGTTGCCGACTGAGACCGAAACGCATCCACCTGCGCCTCTTTCACCACAAAGCAAAGATCGCTAAACGTCGCCAGGGGGCTTATCTGGCTGTCCGTAATCACGATCTGCCGCGCGCCGACGCTGGCGGCAGTTTCACTGACCATCACTGTCTCTTCGGCGTACGGCGAGAAGCTGATCGACACCACAATGTCGCGCGCTTTAATGCGGCTGATCTGTTCGCGCAGCATTCCGCCCATGCCGTCGAGCAGAATAGGGCGGCACTCCAGATGACTCAGGGCATAGGTCAGGTAAGCCGCGACGCTAAAGGAGCGGCGCAGTCCGGCGATGTAGATGGTGTCGGCGTCAGCCAGCAGCTGCACTGCGCGCTCCAGCATTTCCGGTTCCGCGCGGGCGGCCAGCTGCTGGAGCGCCTGCGCGTTCGAGCGGGCGAACTCGTGCAGAATATCGAGCGGCGTCTCCGGCACGGCCTCGCTCTCCATTTCACGGAACAGCCGCGCACGGTCGCTGTAGCTGGCGGTCTCTTCCACCAGGTTCATGCGAAACAGCTGTTTCATTTCATTAAAGCCGGTGAAGTCAAAGGCGTTGGCGAAGCGGATCAGCGTCGAGGGCGGCACGTCGGCGCGCTCGGCAATAACGGCAACCGTATCAAAGGCCACGCTGTTGGTGTTATCCAGTACATAGCGGGAGACCTGCTGCAACCTCTTACTCAGGTTATCGTATCGCTCGCGGATTTGCTGCTGCAGTTCGTTCAGGCTGGTTGCTGTCGTCATCTTATCCCCCAAATACAGTCTCATGATTCTAAACGCAAAACCGCGTCTTTTAAATGTCGGCCATCCATCTGGCAGCAAAAATGAAACAGAAACTTCAGTCATTTCCTCGCCCGAAATTTCTTAATAGCGCACGCTGAGCCAGTGTTACTGGCTGTAAACATAAAAATCCATCCTTGATCACAATAATCATTATTTATTTTATTTCAACTTAAAATGGAACGTTTGTTTCATATATAGTGTTTGTACACAGTGTTCAGTCAACAGTCACGTATCAACAGCGAGAGGTTAAGGATGGAGACGGTAGCGAATTTTATTCACGGCGAATGTGTCACCGGTTCAGGCCAGCGCGTTCAGGCGATCTTCAACCCAGCCACGGGCGAGCAGATCCGCCAGGTGGTAATGAGTACGGCGCAGGAAACCGGGCAGGCGATTGCCGCCGCGCAGCAGGCGTTTCCTGCGTGGGCGCGCCAGGCTCCGCTTAAGCGCGCGCGCGTGATGTTCCGCTTCAAGTCGCTGCTGGAGGAGAACATGACGCGCCTGGCCCGCATCATCAGCGAAGAGCACGGCAAGGTCTTCTCCGACGCGGTGGGCGAATTGACCCGTGGCCTGGAAGTGGTGGAATTTGCCTGCGGTATTCCGCATTTGCAAAAGGGTGAGCACTCTGCGAACGTCGGCACCGGCGTCGACAGCCACTCGCTGATGCAGCCGCTCGGGGTCTGCGTTGGGATCACACCGTTTAACTTCCCGGCGATGGTGCCGATGTGGATGTTCCCGATTGCGCTGGCGACAGGGAATACCTTCGTGCTGAAACCCTCGGAAAAAGATCCTTCTCTCGCGCTCGCGCTGGCGCAGCTCCTGAAAGAGGCCGGCCTGCCGGATGGCGTCTTCAACGTGGTGCAGGGTGATAAAGAGTCCGTTGACGTGCTACTGACCGATCCGCGCGTGCAGGCGGTGAGCTTTGTTGGCTCTACGCCGATTGCGGAATACATTTACCAGACCGCGTCCGCCCACGGCAAACGCTGTCAGGCGCTGGGTGGGGCGAAAAACCACTGCATTTTAATGCCGGATGCCGACATGGAGATGGCAACCAACGCCATTATGGGCGCGGCCTACGGCGCGGCGGGGGAACGCTGTATGGCGCTTTCAGTGGTACTGGCGGTGGGCGATAAAACCGCCGATGACCTCTGCGCCCGTCTGGAAAAACAGATTGCCGCGCTGCGCGTTGGGCCAGGGCTGGACCAGACGCCAGAAAACGAAATGGGGCCGCTCATCTCCTCCGCGCACCGCAGCAAGGTGCTGGGCTACATCGACAGCGGGGAAGCGCAGGGAGCGAAACTTCGCGTGGACGGTCGCGGCTTCAGCGTGAAGGGCCACGAGCAGGGCTACTTCGTCGGGCCGACGCTGTTCGATACCGTCACCCCGGAGATGACCATCTATAAAGAAGAAATTTTTGGCCCGGTGCTTTCTGTGGTTCGCGTAGCAGATTACAGCAGCGCGGTGGACCTGATTAATCGCCACGAATATGGTAATGGTACGGCGATTTTCACCCGTGATGGCGGCTGCGCCCGCCGCTTCTGCGAGGAGGTGCAGGCGGGCATGGTGGGCGTCAACGTGCCGATTCCGGTGCCGATGGCATTTCACAGTTTCGGTGGCTGGAAGCGTTCCATCTTCGGTGCGCTCAACGTCCATGGTAACGACGGCGTGCGTTTCTACACCCGAATGAAAACCGTCACCGCACGCTGGCCGGAAATGCAGCAGGAGACAGGCGCTGCGTTCTCCATGCCGACGCTGGGCTGACAGGAGGTTTTATGCAAACCGAACGTATGACCATGGCCCAGGCGCTGGTCCGGTTCCTTAATCAACAGTACGTCAGCATTGATGGCATTGAAACGCCCTTCGTGGAGGGCGTCGCCACCATCTTTGGTCACGGCAACGTGCTCGGTATCGGCCAGGCGCTGGAGCAGGATCCCGGTCATCTGAAAATCATGCAGGGGTGCAACGAGCAGGGGATTGCCCACATGGCGACGGGGTTCGCCAAACAGCATCGCCGTCAGCGCATTTTTGCCGTCACTTCCTCCGTCGGGCCAGGCGCTGCCAATATGATTACCGCAGCGGCAACGGCGACGGCGAACCGCATCCCGCTGCTACTACTGCCGGGAGATATCTACGCCAGCCGCCAGCCGGACCCCGTACTGCAGCAGATCGAGCAGTATCACGATCTTAGCATCAGCACTAATGACTGCTTCCGTCCGGTCTCCCGCTACTGGGACCGCATCAACCGGCCGGAACAGCTGATGAGCGCGATGCTAAGCGCGATGCGAACGCTCACTGACCCCGCCGATACCGGCGCGGTGACCATTTGCCTGCCGCAGGACGTGCAGGGAGAAGCCTGGGACTACCCGCTGAGCTTCTTCGCGCGTCGCGTGCACCACATCGAGCGCCGCCCGCCAGATCCGGAGCGCCTGGAGCAGGCGCGGGCGCTGATCGCCCGCAAGCTCCGTCCGCTGGTGGTTTGCGGCGGCGGCGTGCGCTATTCCGGCGCGCATGAAGCGTTTCGCGAATTTGTCGAGACGCTGCGGCTGCCGTTTGCCGAAACCCAGGCCGGAAAGGGGGCGCTGGTAAGTGACCACCCACTTAACCTGGGCGGCGTGGGGGTAACCGGTGGTATGGCCGCCAACCAGCTTGCGCCACAGGCTGACTTAGTGATTGGCATCGGCACGCGTCTTACCGACTTTACCACCGGCTCCAAGGCGCTCTTTTCCCACCCTGACGTTGAGTTCCTGCTGCTGAACGTGGCCGAGTTTGATGCCCTGAAGCTGGACGCCACCGCGCTGATTGCCGATGCCCAAACCGGGCTGAGAGGCTTGACCCACGCGCTCGCCGGGTATCGCAGCGCCTGGGGAGAAGCGATTGCCGGGGCGAAGTCCGCCTGGCGCGACGAGTGCTGCCGCCTGTGGGATCGCCAGTGGCGTCCTGATGACGCACCCGAAGTGGCTGGACACCTGGATGCGCAGCTGGCGGAATACGGCGAGACGCTCAACACCCGGCTGACCCAGACGCGGGTGCTGGGGCTGATCAACCAGCATATTGAGGATAACGCCATCATGGTGGGCGCGGCCGGTTCGCTGCCGGGCGATTTACAGCGTCTCTGGCAGGTCAAAACGCCGGACAGTTATCATCTGGAGTACGGCTACTCGTGCATGGGCTATGAGATCGCGGCAGCTATTGGCGCGAAGCTCGCGAAACCGCAGCTACCGGTTTATGCCATGGTGGGGGATGGTTCGTACATGATGCTCCATTCCGAGCTGCAAACCGCCGTACAGGAGGGGATCAAAGTCACCATTCTGTTATTTGATAACGCCGGCTTTGGCTGCATTAACAACCTACAGATGGGGCACGGAATGGGCAGTTTTGGCACGGAAAACCGCAGGCGCAACCCGGAAACCGGGCGGCTTGACGGGCCGCTGGTGAAGGTCGACTTTGCGCAAAATGCGGAAAGCTACGGCTGCCGTGCGTGGCGTGTGAACGATGAGCAAAGCCTGCTGGCGGCGCTTGAGGCGTCACGCGCGCACCCTGGCCCGACGCTGCTGGACATTAAAGTGCTGCCGAAGACCATGACCCATGACTATGCGTCGTGGTGGCGTACCGGTGACGCGCAGGTGGCGGCGTCGTCTGCCGTGCGCAAAGCCGCGGAGCAAACGCAGGCGCAGCTGAAAAAAGCCCGGCAGTATTAAGTTTTTTCGCCTTAACGAAATTTTCATTTCATTTTCCCCTTACCCTACCCTCTCCCCAAAGGGAGAGGGGATAGTTTGGTGCGCTCTTTTCTCCCTCGCCCCTTTGGGGAGAGGGCCGGGGTGAGGGGAGTTGCCGCACGTCCTTCCATGTTGTGAGATTGATAACAAAATTTATCTCATTCATCTCAAAAGTGTTAACTCACACTCAAAAACATAATTTTCACTATTTATAAAAATGAAATAAATGTTTTATTTATAGGGTCGTTAGTTCACAGCATTCACCAACACCGGGAGCCGTTATGTTTAACATTGCTTTACTGGGCGCTGGCCGAATTGGCCAGGTTCATGCAGCTAACATCGCCAGCCACGGCGCGACCACGCTCTGGTCCGTGGTTGACCCGAATCAGGAATTTGCAACCCGTCTCGCCGCGCAGTATCAGGCCCGCCAGCAGAGCTTGATTGATGCGATGACCGACCCTAACGTGCACGCCGTGCTGATCGCCTCCGCGACTGATACCCACGCGGACCTGATTGAAATGGCCGCCCGCCACGGCAAAGCCATCTTTTGTGAAAAGCCGGTACACCTCGACCTTGCCCGCGTGCGCGACTGCCTGAAAGTGGTCAAAGAGTACGATGTGCCGCTGTTTATCGGCTTTAACCGCCGCTTTGACCCGCAGTTCCGCCGCGTGAAAACCGATGCCCAGGCCGGTCGCATCGGCAAGCCGGAATCGCTGCTCATCATCTCCCGCGATCCATCTCCGCCGCCTGTGGAATACGTGCGCGTCTCCGGCGGCATGTTCCGCGATATGACTATCCACGATTTTGACATGGCACGCTTCATCATGGGCGAAGAGCCGGTGTCGGTGTATGCCCAGGGCAGCAACCTGGTGGATCCGGCGATTGGCGAGGCGGGGGATATCGATACCGCGTTTATCGTTCTGAAATACGCCTCCGGCGCGATGGCGACCATCGTTAACAGCCGCC
This sequence comes from Enterobacter hormaechei, assembly GCA_042434945.1. GTDB lineage: Bacteria > Pseudomonadota > Gammaproteobacteria > Enterobacterales > Enterobacteriaceae > Escherichia > Escherichia hormaechei_A. Next base: position 2,882,215 of record CP170191.1, on the reverse strand, counting down.
GTTCATCTTACGGCTACGACCAGCGCCTGGAGTTGCACGGCTCCGAAGGGCTGCTGTGCGCGGGCAACATCCTTGAAAACCAGGTGCAACACTACGGTAAACAGGGCTGCACCAGCGCGCTGCCGGAACATTTCTTCCTGCAGCGCTACAAATCCGCTTACGCCGCGGAATGGGAACACTTTGTTGCGGTCCTGCGTGGCGAAGCGGTACCTGACTGCAGCGGCGATGATGGTGAACGTGCGCTGTACCTTGCGGATAAAGCGCTGGAGTCGCTGCGTAGCCAGCGCGAGATCGTCCTCTAAACACCACAACCCTACACAGAGAGACATAATAATGAAAAAACTGATCGTAGCCGCCCTCATCGCCATGACGTCCGGGGCCGCCCTCGCCGAAAACGAGCAAATAGTTTTCAGTACGCCAAACCTGGCCATGCCGTTTGAAGTTCACATGCAGCGCACGGCGGTGAAAGCCGCAAAAGAGATGGGCGTGAAGCTTCAGGTGCTGGACGGGCAGGGCAGTTCACCGAAACAGGTAGCTGACCTGGAAAACGCCATCACCCGCGGGGCGCAGGGCTTTATCGTCTCCCCGAACGACGTAAACGCGGTCTCCAGCGCGGTGGATGAAATTCAGGATGCGAAGCTGCCGGTGGTCACGCTCGACCGCTCCGTCGACAGCCAGAAGAAAGTGCCGCACTTCGGCGCCAACAACTACAAGGGCGGCCAGGCAATTGGCGACTTCGTCAAAACCAAATTCCCCAACGGCGCGGAGATCATTCTCCTCACCGGCCAGCCGGGCTCTTCCTCCAATATTGAACGCACCAAAGGGATCCGCGACAGCCTGAAGGCGGGCGGGGATAAGTACAAGATCGTCGCCGATCAGACCGGGAACTGGATGCGTTCAGAAGGGATGCGCATCGTGGAAAGCGTTCTGCCTTCGCTGCCAAAACGCCCGCAGGTGATCCTCTCCGCCAACGACGATATGGCGCTGGGGGCGATTGAAGCGCTGCAGAGCCAGGGCGTGAAGCCGGGCGAGATTCTGGTCACCGGCTTTGATGCGGTACCGGAAGCGCTGGCTCGCGTGCGCGACGGCTGGCTGGCGGTGACGGCTGATCAGCGTCCGGGCTTTGCGGTGCAGACGGCGATGAGCCAGCTGGTGGCCAACGTGCGCGAGAAGAAAGCCATCACCGGAGCCGACTACCCGCCGACGCTGATCACCAAAGAGAACCTACAGCAGGCCGAGCGTATCGGTGAGGCCGGTAACTGATATGTCCCGAGCCGCCTCTGGCGGCTCAACATGAGGAGGAGCAGACCGATGTCGCAACCCTTACTGAAAGTGACCGACCTGGCAAAAAGCTTTTCCGGCGTCTGGGCGCTGAGCAGCGCTCAGCTGACCGTCGGTAGCGGAGAAATCCACGCCCTGCTGGGGGAAAACGGGGCGGGAAAATCTACATTGCTGAAAGCGCTCGCGGGCGCGCAGCCGCAAACCCGCGGGGATATCTGGTTTAACGACGAAACGCTGCCGGTAGATGACTCTCCAGTGGAACGCCAGAACAAGGGCATTATCACCATCTATCAGGAGTTCAACCTGCTGCCCAACATGACCGTTGCGGAAAACATGTTTCTCGGGCGCGAACCGCGCAGGCGCAACCTGATCGTTGACGAAAAAGCAGTAAACCAGGAGGCGCAGGTCATTCTGGATTACCTGCAACTGAATATTGCGCCGACCACACCGGTTGCCCGCCTGAGCGTGGCCCAGCAGCAGATGGTGGAGATCGCGAGAGCGCTGACCCTTAACGCTCGGCTGATCATCATGGATGAACCTTCCGCCGCGCTGAGCGACAGCGAAGTAGAAAGCCTGCACCGCGTGGTGCGGGAGCTTAAAAACCGTGGCGTGAGTATTATCTATGTAACTCACCGCCTGCACGAAGTTTTCCAGCTCTGCGATCGCTTCACCGTTTTCCAGGACGGCCGCTTCACCGGCACCGGCGCGGTGGTGGAGACCAACGTAGAGCAGCTGATCCGCCTGATGGTCGGGCGCGACGTAGCCTTTAACCGTCGTCCTGCCAGCGAAACGCATCATGAAGACAAACCCGTCCGCCTGGCAGTGAAGGGGCTGAGCCGCGAGAAGCCGCCGCTGGATCCGCACGGTATTGCCCTGCACGACATCAGCTTCCACGTCCACGCCGGGGAGGTGCTGGGCATCGCCGGACTGGTGGGTGCAGGACGCACCGAAGTGGCCCGCTGCCTGTTTGGCGCAGACGCGTTTACCTCTGGCAGCTTTGAGCTTGACGGCGTGCCGTACCAGCCGCGCGACCCGCTGTATGCCCTCGATCAGGGCGTGGCGCTGGTGCCGGAAGATCGCAAAAAAGAGGGGGCGGTGCTGGGGCTGTCGATTCGCGACAACCTGTCGCTCTCCTGCCTTTCGTCACTGCTGCACTGGCGCTGGTTCGTCAATACCCGCAAAGAGGACGATCTGATTGAGTCCTACCGCCAGGCGCTGCAGATCAAAATGGTCAACAGTGCGCAGGAGGTGCGCAAGCTCTCCGGCGGTAACCAGCAAAAAGTCATCCTCGCGCGATGCATGGCGCTCAACCCACGGGTGCTGATTGTCGATGAGCCAACGCGTGGCATCGACGTGGGGACCAAATCAGAAGTGCACCAGGTGCTGTTTGACATGGCGAAAAAGGGCGTGGCGGTGATTGTGATCTCCTCCGATCTGCCTGAAGTGATGGCGGTGTCCGACCGGATCATCACCCTGAGCGAAGGCCGGGTAACCGGCGAGATCCACGGCGATGATGCCAACGAAGAGCGGCTGATGACGATGATGGCCATCAACCACAACGCCCTGAACGCGGCATAACGGAGTTTCTCATGACGCAGATGATTTCTAAAACGCAGGCCCCGGTCAAACGCGCCGGACGCATCGATCCCATCGCCTTCTTCGAGCGCTTTGGGGTGCTGATTTTCATGATCCTGCTGCTGATCTTCTTCCAGTCGCAGAACAGCAACTTTTTCTCTGAACGCAATATTTTCAACATTCTGACCGAAGTCTCCATCTACGGGATCATGGCCGTGGGGATGACCTTCGTTATTCTCACCGCCGGGATCGACCTCTCCGTCGGCTCCATTCTGGCGGTGTGCGCCATGACCGCGGCGTACGTGATTAAGGGCGACAACTTTACCACCGTTGACCCGAACGCCTGGGGCGGCATGAGCTGGCTGATCGGCCTGGGGATTTGTCTGGCGATGGGCACGGCGATTGGATTTCTCCATGGCCTGGGCGTCACCCGCCTGCGCCTGCCGCCGTTTATCGTCACCCTCGGCGGGATGACCATCTGGCGCGGCCTGACGCTGGTGATTAACGATGGCGCGCCGATCGCCGGTTTCGACCCAGGCTACCGCTGGTGGGGGCGCGGGGAGTTGCTCGGCATATCCATTCCGATCTGGATCTTCGCCATCGTCGCCGTCGGCGGCTATCTGGCGCTGCATAAAACCCGCTGGGGCCGCTTCGTCTACGCCATCGGCGGCAACCCGGAGGCGGCGCGCCTGGCGGGCGTCAACGTCAAGCGCGTGCTGGTCAGCGTCTACGTGCTGATTGGCTGTCTGGCGGGGCTGGCAGGCTTCATCCTGAGCGCGCGTCTGGGCAGTGCTGAGGCGGTGGCCGGAATTTCCTTTGAGCTGCGCGTTATCGCCTCGGTGGTGATTGGCGGCACCTCGCTGATGGGCGGCTACGGGCGCATCGGCGGCACCGTTATCGGCTCCATCATCATGGGCATTCTGATTAACGGCCTGGTGCTGATGAACGTCTCGGCCTACTACCAGCAAATTATTACCGGATTAATTATCGTTCTGGCGGTGGCATTCGATACCTATGCCAAGAGCCGTCGCGGCGCACTGTGAGGATCGTGATGAAAGAGATTCGTATTGGATTGATTGGCACCGGGTATATCGGCAAGGCGCACGCCATCGCCTATGCCCAGGCCCCGACGGTGTTCAACCTGCGCGGTAGGCTGGTGCGCGAGATGGTGGCGGAAGTGACGCCGGAGCTGGCGGCAGCACGTGCGCAGGCGTTTGGCTTCAACCGCTCCACTGGCGACTGGCGGGCGCTGGTGGCCGACCCGGCCATTGATGTAGTGGATATTTGCTCACCCAACCATCTGCATAAAGAGATGGCGCTGGAGGCGATCCGCCACGGCAAGCACGTCTACTCGGAGAAGCCGCTGGCGCTTAACGCCCACGACGCGCGCGCGATGGTCGATGCCGCGAAGCGGGCCGGGGTGAAAACGCTGGTGGGGTTCAACTACATGAAGAACCCGACCGCGCAGCTGGCGAAGGATATTATCGCCCGCGGCGAGATTGGCGAGGTGATCCACTTCTACGGCACCCACAACGAAGACTACATGGCCGACCCGCTGTCGCCCATTCACTGGCACTGCTTTAAAGAGACCGCCGGGCTGGGCGCGCTGGGCGACCTTGCGGCTCACATCGTCAATATGGCCCAGTACCTGGTGGGGGATATCGAGCAGGTCTGCGGCGACCTGAAGATCGTGGTCCCGGAGCGCCCGGCGAAGGCCGGATCGTCGGAGATGATTGCCGTCGAAAACGAGGATCAGGCCCACGCGATGGTGCGCTTCGCGAGCGGGGCGCAGGGCGTCATTGAAACCTCCCGCGTCGCCTGCGGCCGCAAGATGGGGCTGTCGTACGTCATCACCGGGACGAAAGGCGCCATCAGCTTCACCCAGGAGCGCATGGCGGAGCTGAAGCTCTATCTGCATGACGATCCGGTGAACCGTCAGGGGTTCCGCACGCTGCTCGTTGGCCCGGCGCACCCGGACTACGCCGCGTTCTGCATGGGCGCGGGCCATGGTATTGGCTTTAACGATCAAAAAACGGTGGAGGTGCGCGACCTGGTGGACGGGATTGCCGCCGACGCGCCAATGTGGCCGGACTTCGAAGAGGGCTGGAAGGTGTCGCGCGTGCTGGACGCGATCGCGCTCTCACACCTGGAAGGCCGCTGGCTGAACGTGAACGATATTGTCTGATGAGGTATCAACGTGGAAAAGCAGTTTGATGTGATATGCATGGGCCGCGTGGCGGTAGACCTCTACAGCCAGCAGGTTGGTGCCCGTCTGGAGGACGCGTCGAGCTTCGCCAAATATCTCGGCGGGTCTTCCGGCAACGTGGCGTACGGCACCGCGCGCCAGGGTTTACGCTCGTCGATGCTGGCGCGCGTTGGCGATGAACATATGGGCCGCTTCCTGCGCGAAGAGCTCAACCAGGTTGGCTGCGATACCCGCCATCTGATTATTGATAAAGAACGCCTCACGGCGCTGGTGCTACTCGGCATTAAAGACCGGGACACTTTTCCTCTGATTTTTTATCGCGATAACTGCGCGGATATGGCTATTACGGCCAGCGATGTGGACGAAAGCTACATTGCCTCCGCCCGTTGTCTTGCCATCACCGGGACGCATCTTTCTCATCCGAAGACCCGCGAGGCGGTGCTGACGGCGCTGGGCTATGCCCGCCGTCACGGCGTGCGCACGGTGCTGGACATCGACTTCCGTCCGGTGCTGTGGGGGCTGACCTCCTTAGGCGACGGTGAAACGCGATTTATCGCCGCCGACAAGGTCACCCGTGAGCTACAGGAGGTGCTGCACCTCTTCGACGTCATTGTCGGCACCGAAGAGGAGTTTCACATTGCGGGTGGCAGTACGGATACGCTACAGGCGCTGGCTCAGGTGCGTGGCGTGAGTCAGGCGACGCTGGTCTGCAAACGCGGCGCGCTGGGCTGCTCGGTCTATACAGACGCTATTCCGCCTCGTCTGGACGACGGCCTGACGGTGACCGGCGTGCGCGTGGAGGTGCTAAACGTCCTCGGCGCGGGGGACGCATTTATGTCCGGCCTGCTGCGCGGCTACCTGAACGACGAGGGCTGGGAGCAGGCGTGCCGCTATGCCAACGCCTGCGGCGCGCTGGTGGTGTCGCGCCACGGCTGCGCCCCGGCGATGCCGAGCAAAATTGAGCTGGATGATTATCTCTCGCGCGCGACGCTCGTTCCGCGCCCGGATCTCGACCCGCGTCTCAACCATCTCCACCGCGTCACTACCCGTCGCCGCGCCTGGCCAGAGCTGTGCGTGATGGCCTTCGATCACCGCAGCCAGCTTGAGGATATGGCGATGCAGTGCGGCGCGTCGCTCAAGCGCATTCCGGCGCTGAAACAGTTGATCCTGCTGGCCAGCCGCGAGGCGGCAAGCCGCGCCGGGCTGGAGGGCAAAGCCGGTCTGCTGTGCGACGGGACATTTGGTCAGGATGCGCTCAACGCAATAACCGGAGAAGGGTGGTGGATAGGCCGCCCCATTGAACTGCCAGGATCGCGTCCGCTGGAGATGGAGCACGGCAACATCGGCACCCAGCTTATCAGCTGGCCGCAGGAGCACGTGGTGAAGTGCCTGGTCTTCTTCCACCCGGAAGATGCCCACGGCCTGCGCCTGGAGCAGGAGCAGAAAATCGCCGAGGTCTACCACGCCTGCTGCCAGTCCGGGCACGAGCTGCTGCTGGAAGTGATTTTGCCCGCCAGCATGCCGCGCAGCGACGAACTTTACCTGCGGGCCATTTCTCGCTTCTACAACCTGGGGATTTACCCCGACTGGTGGAAACTGCCACCGCTCTCCGCAGAGGGCTGGACGGCGTTGAGCGAGATTATCGAACGCCGGGACCCGTACTGCCGTGGGGTGGTGATCCTCGGGCTGGATGCTCCGGCAGAACAGCTCCGGGCCGACTTCAGAGCCGCGGCGGGGCAGCCGCTGGTGAAAGGTTTCGCCGTGGGACGCACGCTGTTTGGCGATGCTTCCCGCGCGTGGCTGAAACATGATATTGACGATGCGCAGCTGGTGGCGCGCATCCGGGACAACTACCTACAGCTTATCGCCTGGTGGCGCGAGCGCGGACACGCATAATGGAGACGACAATGAGTGTGCAATTAGGCATTAACCCGCTGACGTGGACGAACGACGATCTGCCTTCTCTCGGGGCGGAAACCTCGCTGGAGACCTGTCTGAGCGAAGGGAAAGAGGCCGGTTTCGCCGGTTTCGAGCTGGGCAATAAGTTCCCGCGCGAAGCGCACCTGCTCGGCCCCATCCTGCAGCGCCACGACCTGCAGCTGGTTTCCGGCTGGTACTCCGGCCGCCTGCTGGAGCGCAGCGTGGAGGAGGAGATCGCCGCCGTGCAGTCGCATCTGACGCTGCTGCGCGAGCTGGGGGCGAAGGTGCTGGTCTTTGCGGAAGTGAGCGGCTGCATTCACGGCGAGCAGCAGACCCCGGTGCATCTGCGCCCGCGCTTCCCGCAGGCGCGCTGGAAGGAGTATGGCGAGAAGCTCACCGAATTTGCCCGCTACACCCAGCAGCAGGGCGTGCAGATTGCCTACCATCACCATATGGGCACGGTAATTGAGTCCGCTGAGGACGTGGACAACCTGATGATCCACACCGGGGAGGCGGTCGGTTTGCTGCTGGATACCGGACATCTGACCTTTGCCGGGGCCGATCCGCTGGCGGTGGCGCAGCGCTGGGCGTCGCGCATCAACCACGTTCACTGCAAAGACGTGCGCGCCGACGTGCTGGCGGAGGTCAAAAACCGCAAAACCAGCTTCCTTGATGCGGTGCTGAGCGGCGTGTTTACCGTGCCGGGCGACGGCTGTGTGAATTACTCGCCCATCATGCGGCTGCTGAAAGCGCAGAATTATCACGGCTGGCTGGTGGTGGAGGCCGAGCAGGACCCGGCAATCGCCCATCCGCTTACCTATGCCCGACTGGGGTATAACAACCTGCACCGCCTGGCGCGCAATGCCGGACTTATTTGAGGAGGTGACATGTCACGTCTGTTATCACGCTGGCAACAGCCGAACGCGGAGGGGCGCACGCAGTCCGTTACGCCAGAAAGCGCTGACTGGGGGTATGTCGGCTTTGAAGCTTATGAGTTGCAGGAGGGGCAGCAGCTGACGCTGCCTGCTGTCAGCGAAGAGCGCTGTCTGGTGCTGGTTGCCGGTCGCGCTTCCATCAGCACCCCTTCCGCCCGGTTTAACGACATCGGCGAGCGGATGAGTCCGTTCGAGCGCATTAAGCCCTGGGCGGTTTACGTGACCCCACAGGAGACTGTAGAGGTGAAAGCGCTGACTAAGCTGGAGCTGGCCGTCTGCGCTGCGCCGGGCACAGGAGCGTATCCGACGCGGCTGATTGCCTCACAGGATATCGACGGCGAAGCGCGCGGTATGGGCCACAACCAGCGCTACGTGCACAACATCCTGCCAGAAGACAAACCTGCCGACAGCCTGCTGGTGGTGGAAGTGTGGACCAGTGAGGGCTGCACCAGCTCGTATCCCAGTCATAAGCACGACACCGATAACCCGTCGCAGGAGACGTACCTGGAAGAAACCTACTACCATCGTCTTAACCCTGCGCAGGGTTTCTGCATGCAGCGCGTCTACACCGACGACAGAACGCTGGATGAGTGTATGGCGGTCTATAACCGTGACGTGGTGATGGTGCCCAGGGGGTACCATCCTGTGGCAACGATGGCCGGGTATGACAGTTATTACCTCAACGTGATGGCCGGCCCGGTGCGCAAATGGATGTTTACGTGGGAGAAGGACCACGCATGGATTAACAGGAGTTATCCTGTAGATAACAGGCGCTGAAATCGGCTTTTCTTGTCGGGTGGCGCTGAGCCTACCCGACCTGCGAAACTTTGCCATCGCGCGCTCAGGTTCAGGATCATTCATCCGCTCAGTCTTACTAACCACGAGCCATCCTGGTTTGTTATCCCACGCCACGTGAGTCACTTTTTCCCGACCCGACCCGCCATCTGACAGATAATCATTTTTAGGTATCGGAGATAGTTGGCGGCTATCGCCAGTCCGGAAAAGACCCGCGTCAACCCGAGGTAAATCTGCGGTGATGACCATACCCGGTCAGATGAAATCGCTCGTACAAAAGGATTGCAGGCATTATTCGAATAGTGCAAAAACACCCGGTACGTTAGCGCTCGGGCGTTTCAACGCTAAGACTGGTTTGCTGCGACTGAATTTTCCTGATGGTGATACCAGGCGCCAATGGAGGAATAAACAAAGCGGCCAAAGAAAAACAGGAAACTGATAAGCAGTATGATGCGGGTCATCCGGGTGTTAAATCGATGTCGTTTTCGCATACGCGTAGCCTGACTCACTTTCTTTTCCTGAGTATACCCTTTTGGGCGATACGGCTATTAAGGCACAGCCGCAAGTCAGGGTCAATTCGGCGAAATGTAAAATAGCGTCAATGCTTACATTAATTTATGTTATTAAAAACAACGCTTTTATTTATCGCATTGATAATTACAGGAAAAATATTCAAAAAAAACGTGAAAAAGGTTTATTCAGATAAATTAATTTGATTTAGGTCAACCGCATCCCGTCGTTGCTATTTAAAATCCCTCCTCCACTGTGCTTGCCAGGAATTTCCAGGCAACGTGTACGTCAGGTTGGATGCCTGTCTTCATTTACCCTCTGGAGCGCAAGGGTTGTAAACGAGCATCTATGAATATTCACCACATCCTGAAGCAAAATAAAGACCGCTGGTGGGCACTTCCTCTTATTTTACCCGTCGTGTTACTCCCGGTGCTTAGTGTGGCTAATACCTTAACGCAGTTGGGCGACGGTATCGTTGCGCTCTATTATCTCCCGCTCTCCTTTTTGCTGACGCTGATGTTATTCTTTGGCCTGGAAGCCCTCCCCGGGGTGGTGGTGTCGCTGTTTTTACGTTATTACCCCTCCGTTGGGTTATTTGAAGCCATGGCCGGCATTCTGCATTTTATCGTTCCTCTGGTGCTCAGCTGGGGCGGTTATCGCGTATTTGCGCCCCGGCGCAATATGACCGCTTACGGTGACATACGCCTGATGGGGCAGCGTATTTTCTGGCAGGTGTTTTGCCCGGCAACGCTATTTCTGCTGCTGTTTCAGTTTGCGGTCTATCTCGGCGTCTATGAGAGCCGCCAGAGCCTCGCAGGACTGAATCCCCTCAATATTCGGACCCTTATTAACTATCAGGGGCTGCTGGTGAGCGGGCTGACGGGCGTGCCGCTAAGCTACCTGCTGATCCGCCTGATACGTCATCCGCGCTATATCAAGGGACTGATGTCCCAGCTCCGCGCGCAAATAGACAAAAAGGTGACGGCCTTTGAGTTTGTGGTGTGGTTTTTAGCCCTGGGCGGGTTGCTGGTCATGCTGCTGCTGCCTATGAATGCAAACAGTTCCATTTTCAGTACCAACTACACCTTGTCCCTGCTGATGCCCGTGATGCTCTGGGGGGCGATGCGCTTTGGCTACAAGCTGATGTCACTCATCTGGACGCCGGTCCTGCTGGTGTCGATTCACTTTTTTTATCACTACATTCCGGTGCAAGAGGGGTATGGCATTCAGCTGGCGATCACCTCATCCAGCTATCTGGTCTTTTCCTTCGTTGTGACGTACATGTCGATGCTGGCGACACGTCAGCGGGCCATCAATATTCGCTCCCGCAGTCAGGCTTTTCTCGATCCGGTGGTGCATATGCCCAACCTGCGGGCGCTGTCGCGCGAGCTGGCCAGTCATCCGTGGTCAGCGCTCTGTTTACTGCGCGTGCCCGAGCTGGAGGTGCTGGGACGCAATTACGGCGTGATGCTGCGGATCCAGTATAAACAGCAGCTGGCGCAATGGATAAACGGCACCCTTCAGCCCAATGAGCGAGTCTATCACCTCACCGGGTATGACATGGCGGTGCGTCTGGAGGCGGAGTCGCATCAACAGCGCATTGAAACGCTGGACGAGCATATCAAGCAGTTTGTTTTTATCTGGGATGGTATGCCGGTACAGCCTCAGGTCGGCGTGAGCTATTGCTATGTACGCTCACCCGTCAATCATCTCTATCTGGTGCTGGGGGAACTGGGCATCGTGGCCGATCTCTCCCTTTCTACCAACCACCCGGAAAATCTTCAGCAGCGCGGGGCTGTTCATTTGCAGCGTAGCCTGAAAGATAAGGTCGCGATGATGAGTCGTTTGCAGGCCGCGCTGGAGCAGGACGCTTTTACCCTGCTGGTTCAGCCCGTTCGCGGGCTGCGCGGTGATTGTTATCACGAGGTGCTGCTGCGAATGCGTGATGATAACGGGGCGCTGATCTTTCCCGAGCAGTTCCTGCCCATTGCACAGGAGTTTGGTTTAGCGTCGCGTGTTGATTTATGGGTACTGGAGCGTACGTTGAGTTTTCTGGCACAGCACCGCCAGCGTTTGCCGGGCCAGCGCTTTGCGATCAACCTCGCACCTTCTACCGCCTACAGGGCGCAGTTCCCGCTTGAAGTGAGCCGCCTGTTAGCCAAATACGCCGTTGAAGCGTGGCAGCTGATCTTTGAAGTGACCGAAAGCAGCGCCTTTGGTCATGCGGATCTGGCGGCGTCGACCCTCAGGAAATTACAAAAAATGGGCATCCGGATCGCCATTGATGATTTCGGCACCGGCTACGCCAGCTATGCGCGGCTTAAAAATGTGAATGCCGATCTGCTTAAAATTGACGGCAGTTTTATCCGCAATATTGTGTCAAATAGTCTGGATTATCAGATAGTGGCATCGATTTGCCACCTGGCGCGAATGAAGAAAATGCGGGTAGTGGCAGAGTACGTTGAAAACGAAGAGATCCGCGAGGCGGTGCTCTCTTTGGGGATCGATTATATGCAGGGTTATCTTATTGGTAAGCCGCAGCCGTTAATTGATACGTTGAATGAAATCGAACCCATTCGCGAAAGTGCCTGAATAATGCGGGCCGAGTGCCTGAATAATGCGGGCCGACATTTCTCGTCGCCCGCAAAGCATTAAGCGGCGATTTCAGGTGTACTTTCTTCTTCAATTTTCAACCGCCAGCCAGCCACGCCTTCCCAGTATTCTTGCTCCTTTTCCAGATCAAGCAGTACCAACGCATTCTGACTAAACCAGTCATGCGGGAAACGCAGTGTCCAGTGACTGTCATCAGTAATCAGTGTCAATGTTGGCGGTGTGGTGGTTGCCTGACGTTGATTGTTGAGTAATACGCCAAGGCGCAATAGCTGAATCAGTGGCAGGAACTGTTTCTTCTTAAACAAGGTAAAGCGCGGCAGATCGTCGAGTTTAATCGCTTTACGGTGATAGCGCACCAGTGTCGCCATCATCAGCTGCTGTTCCTGATTAAAACCCGGCAAGTCACTGTTTTGCAGAATATAAGCGGAGTGGCGATGCAAACCGCTGTGGTTGATATTCAACCCGACCTCATGCAGCATGGCGGCCCATCGCAGTAGCGCCTCCAGTTGCGGATGCGCCAGCTTCGGTTGCTGTTCCCGCCACTGTTCGTACATTTGCATAGTGGTATCCAGCACCCGTCGGGCCTGTTCGCTGTCGATGTGATACTGGTTGGCGAGGCTGCTGGCGGTGCGACTACGCACATCCTGATGACGGAAACGTCCTTCCATTTCGTACAGTACGCCTTCGCGTAACGCCCCGTCAGAAAGGCGCAGTTCACGGATGGCTAAAGCATCAAACACACCGCATAAAATCGCCAGTCCCGGAACGAAGACTGTTTTCCGCTCTTCGGAAAGACCCGGTAAACTCAGCGATGCGAAATTACGGTGACGTAAAACTTCTTTTACCAGTTTTTCCAGACGTTCCGGGGTAATTATCCCGTCTTTCTCGCCCATTTCCATTAACACTTCATGGGCGGCTTTTATGGTACCGGAAGCGCCCATTGCAACGTTCCAGCCCTGAATACGGAATTGCCAGGTTAAAGTTTCCAGTTTTTGTGCTGCCGCCATGCGAGCGCGCTGAAAATTCTCTTTATTGATGACCCCGCCAGGAAAATAAAGCTGGGCAAAGCTGACACAACCCATCCGGCGGCTTTCAACGAGAATAGGTTCGAAATTTTCACCAATCACCAGTTCCGTAGATCCGCCGCCAATATCAATAACCAGTTTGCGACCTTTTTCCGGTTGGGTATGTTCCACTCCCATAAAAATCAGACGGGCTTCTTCATTACCGGAAATAATTTCAATCGGGTAGGGAATGACCTTTTCCGCGCGTTTCAGAAAGTCAGTGGCGTTCAGCGCCTGACGCAGCGTATGGGTGCCGACTATACAGACGCTGGCAGGAGAAAACCCTTGTAGCCGTTCGGCAAACAGCGACAGACAGTTCAAACCGCGCGTCATTGCCTCTTCACTCAACATATTATCTGGCCCCAGGCCGTCCGCCAGATGCACCCGCTGTTTCAGGCGACCAATAATCTGCATGGCACCATCTACCACACGGGCTATGACCATGTGAAAACTGTTTGAACCAAGATCGACCGCAGCAAACTCCTGCGGACGAGGGGATTTATCGTGTATTGGCATAGGGTTATTCAGGTTGTTCGAGTGATTTGATGTAGTCGTAAATCGCCAACTGCGCCCGTACTTTGCGGCGATTGCCGCGGGGAACGTAGCGATTACTGAGTTCTTTATCGATATAACGTGCTTTGACCGTATCGCTGAACAATATGTCGATGATGTCCAGCACCCGCTGCTTCAGGCGCGGATCGAGCAGCGGTGTCGCCACTTCAATACGATAATCAATATTGCGCGTCATCCAGTCGGCGGAAGAAAGGTAGACCTTTTTATCGCCGCCATTTTCAAAAATATAAACCCGGTCATGTTCAAGGTAACGGTCAACAATACTGATGGCACGAATGTTGTCGCTAATGCCTTCCAGATTGGGGATCAGCGAACACATTCCGCGAACCAGCAGATTAACCGGTACGCCGGAGCTAGAGGCCGCATACAGACGATCAACCAGGCCTTTATCGACAAGGTTATTTAGCTTCAGGGTGATACCACTGGGCAGCCCTTGCTGCGCGTTGGCGATTTCGCGGTCTACCATTTCATATAACAGACGGCGAGAGTTTTGCGGTGACACCATTAAATAATCAAATGTCACCGGGCGGTATGGGTTTTCAATAAAGTTAAATACCCGCCGTACTTCGTTGGTGATACGCGCATCTGCGGTCAGCAACGAATAGTCAGTATAAAGACGCGCGGTTTTTTCGTTAAAGTTCCCGGTCCCGATGTGTGCGTAACGGACCACTTCACCGTTTTCTTTACGTGAAATCAGGAACAGTTTGGCGTGAATTTTCAGCCCCGGCGCAGAGAAGATAACGTGCACGCCTGCTTCTGTCAGGCGCTTCGCCCAGTGAATGTTGGCTTCTTCGTCGAAACGCGCCTGTAACTCAACCACCACGGTCACTTTCTTGCCGTTGTGCGCAGCGTGGATCATCGAGTCGATGATACGTGAATCTTTTGCCACACGGTAAATGTTGATTTTAATCGCCAGCACGCTCGGATCGAACGAGGCCTGACGCAACAGTTCCAGCACATGCTCAAAGGTGTGATAAGGATAATAGAGCAACACATCGCGTTCGCGAATGGCATCAAAACCATTGCGGAACTGGGCTTTATCAAACCAAATGTGGCGTAAACGCGGCAGTGGTTTGTTCACCAGATTGGCTTTGCCGACATTGGGGAAATTAATAAAGTCTTTAAAATTATGATAACGACCGCCGGGGACGATGGAGTCGTAGCGGGAAATAGTCAGTTTTTCGCGTAACACTTCAACCAGCGCATTGGGCATATCGCGCTGATAAACAAAACGCACCGGCTCAGCAGTTAAACGCTGCTTGAGACTGGAAGACATCAACTCCATCAGGCTGGCTTCCATCTCATGCACTAAATCGTATTCGGCATCGCGGGTCATCTTCATTGAATAGGCATTCAGCGCGTCATAATCAAAGAAGCCTTTGAAAATATCATCGAGGCAGTAACGCAGAATGTTATCCAGAAGAATCATCGGTTTGCGTCGACGCGGCGCTTCTGGCGGTAAATTCACAAAGCGTGGCACTTTATCTGATGGGATCTCCAGCAGCGCGTAACGGATGGTATCGCCACGGATAATTTCCACCGCCAAATAGGTGTAATCATCTTTCAGGAACTGCACTAAGTCAGTGTCAGGATTGATTAAAATCGGCGTAATGTGCTGACGCAGATACTGCTTAAAATAATGACGAAGCCAGTTTTGTTGATTGACGGAGAGCTGGCGTTCATTAATCAGGAAGATCTGGTTACGCGCCATCTCCAGCAGCAGCTCGTTGTAGAGGCCGTCGAATTCCTGATCGGCTTTCAGCACCCGGGACTGAATTTTGCCCAGTAAATGGCGGGAATGAGAGTTGGAGCCTTGTTCTTCGCTAATAATGATGCGTCGCTTCAGTTCAGCGAAGCGGACTTTATAGAACTCATCAAGGTTATTGGAATAGATCCCCAGGAAACGCATCCTTTCAATCAGCGGGTTAGATTTGTCCGCCGCTTCCTGAAGCACGCGTTCATTGAACGATAACCAACTGAGCTCTTTTTCGATGTATAGCTTTTCCTGACCCATTACAGCTCACACTCCAGTTCAATCACAGGACGTGGTAAATCCGTCTCGTCCTTATTATGGCGAGCATTTCCACGATATGTCCAACAGTGCCAGAAAAGTATGACAGTTATTTTTTTGTTGGGGAATTTAGAGGGTTGGGGGAGGGGGTGTCGGGTGGCGCTGCGCTTACCACGACCTACGGGACCGTAGGCCCGTGCAAGCGAAGCGCCGCCGGGCAATTCAAACAGACTACTCTTCAGCCGCATAACCCTGCGGGGGCAACTTCACGCCGTCCAGCCAGGCTGCGCCGTTGCGCATCTCCAGACGTCCATCGACAAACCAGCTTACCACCAGCGGATAAATGGCGTGTTCCTGCGTCTGCACACGTTCGGTCACGTCGTCTTCGTTGTCGCCGTCAAAGACCGGTACTTTTGCCTGCAAAATGACCGGACCGCCGTCCAGCTCGTCGGTGACGAAATGCACGGAGGTACCATGCTCCTCATCGCCGTTCTCCAGCACCTGACGATGGGTGTGCAGACCGGGGTATTTTGGCAGCAGGGAAGGGTGGATATTGAGCAGTCGTCCGGCGTAGTGTGCAACAAAAGCCGGGCTCAGGATGCGCATGTAGCCTGCCAGCACCACCACGTCAGGTGCGTAGGCGTCAATCTCCTGCACCAGCTGACGGTCAAAGGCTTCACGCCCGGCGAACTGGCTGGCTTCCAGCGCGTGCGCAGGAATGTTCGCTACCCGCGCGCGCTCAAGGCCGAATGCATCGGCCTTGTTGCTGAATACTGCCCGAATGGTGCCATTGATTTTCTTCTGTTTGCAGGCGTCTATGATTGCCTGCAAATTGCTTCCGTTGCCGGAAATGAGCACCACGATGTTTTTCATTCAATGACCACACGCTGTTCGGAATCGGAAGCTTTAATCGTACCGATTTTCCACGCGTTTTCACCTTTTTCTGTCAGCAGCTTAACCGCTTTATCCGCTTCGCTGGCGGGCAGGGCGATAACCATGCCCACGCCGCAGTTAAAGGTGCGGTACATTTCGTGAGAGCTCACGTTGCCTGCGGTTTGCAGCCAGTTGAAGACGGACGGCCACTGCCATGAGGATGCGTCGATCACCGCCTGGGTATTGTCCGGCAGCACGCGCGGAATGTTTTCCCAGAAGCCGCCGCCGGTGAGGTGAGCGATGGCGTGCACGTCAACGTTCTCAATCAGCTCCAGCACGTTTTTCACGTAGATGCGGGTCGGGGCCAGCAGGTGATCGGCCAGCGGTTTGCCGTCCAGCTCGGTGGTCAGCGGGTCGCAACCGCTCACTTCGAGGATTTTACGCACCAGAGAGTAGCCGTTGGAGTGCGGACCGCTGGAGGCCAGCGCAACCAGCACATCGCCGTCAGCCACTTTGCTGCCGTCGATAATTTCTGATTTTTCTACCACGCCGACGCAGAAGCCTGCGACGTCATAATCTTCCCCGTGATACATGCCAGGCATTTCCGCGGTTTCACCGCCGACCAGCGCACAGCCGGATTGCAGGCAGCCTTCGGCGATACCGTTAATGACGCTGGCTGCGGTATCCACGTCCAGCTTGCCGGTCGCGTAGTAATCGAGGAAGAACAGCGGCTCGGCGCCCTGTACCACCAGGTCGTTGACGCACATCGCCACCAGATCGATACCAATCGTATCGTGACGCTTAAGATCCATCGCCAGGCGCAGTTTTGTACCGACACCATCCGTACCCGAGACCAGCACAGGTTCACGATATTTTTGCGGCAGCGCGCACAGTGCGCCGAATCCACCCAGGCCACCCATCACTTCCGGGCGGCGGGTTTTTTTCACCACACCTTTGATTCGGTCAACCAGCGCATTACCTGCGTCAATATCAACACCGGCATCTTTGTAGCTGAGAGAAGTTTTGTTGGTCACGGCTTAAATCCCCACGCGATTGCATAGCTAGTAAGAAAAATCGGCGCAATTCTAACAGTCCAGGCAAACGTTTGCGAGCCTATTCTCGGCGCGAGGATCTTTTTTTCTGTGCGGGCTGTCCAGGGCAACAAACTTGACTCTGTTCACGAAAATGAAACCGGTTTCGGCGATCTGCTTGCAACGGCTATCCCCTTTGCACATCATCAAACTGAAACCGGTTTCTGTAACTGTTTTTGCAGAAAATAACGCAGAATGAGGGATAGCGAATGTCAGGATTTAAAGCAGGTTTTCTGTGGGGTGGGGCCGTTGCGGCGCACCAGCTCGAAGGCGGCTGGAAAGAGGGCGGCAAGGGCGTGAGCGTTGCCGATGTCATGACGGCAGGCGCCCACGGGGTACCGCGTGAAATCACCAACGGCGTGCTGGAGGGGAAAAATTACCCAAACCACGAAGCCATCGACTTTTATCACCGCTATAAAGAAGACATCAAACTCTTTGCCGAGATGGGGTTCAAATGCTTCCGCACCTCCATCGCCTGGACGCGTATCTTCCCGAAAGGCGACGAGCTGGAGCCGAACGAAGCGGGACTCAAATTCTATGACGATCTTTTTGACGAGTGCCTGAAGCACGGCATCGAGCCGGTGATCACGCTTTCCCACTTCGAGATGCCTTTCCACCTGGTGACGGAATACGGCGGCTGGCGCAACCGTAAGCTGATCGACTTCTTTGTTCGCTTCGCGAAGGTCGTTTTTGAGCGCTACCAGCATAAAGTGAAGTACTGGATGACCTTTAACGAGATCAATAACCAGGCCAACTTCCACGAAGACTTTGCGCCGTTTACCAACTCCGGGCTGAAATATGCGCCGGGAGAAGATCGCGAGCCGGTGATGTTCCAGGCGGCGCACTATGAGCTGGTGGCCAGTGCTCTGGCGGTGAAGGCGGGGCGCGAGATCAACCCGTCACTGCAAATCGGCTGCATGATTGCCATGTGCCCCATCTATCCGCTGACCTGTGCCCCGGACGATATGATGATGGCGATGAACGCCATGCATCGTCGCTACTGGTTCACCGACGTTCACGTGCGCGGCAAGTATCCGCAGCATCTGCTCAACTACTTTGAACGTCGCGGCTTCGCGCTGGATATCACCGAAGAAGATAAAGTGGCGCTGACGCAGGGCTGCGTGGATTACATCGGGTTCAGCTACTACATGTCTTTTGCTACCAAGGCGACGGCGGACAACCCGCAGCTGGACTACGACGAGAGCAAGAGCCTGGTCTCTAACCCGTACGTGCAGAAATCGGACTGGGGCTGGCAGATTGACCCGGTGGGGCTTCGCTACTCCCTCAACTGGTTCTGGGATCACTACCAGCTGCCGCTGTTTATCGTTGAGAACGGCTTTGGCGCGATCGACGTGCAGGAGAGCGACGGCACGGTGAACGACCAGTACCGCATCGACTACCTTTCCGCACACATCCGCGAGATGAAAAAAGCGGTGGTGGAAGACGGCGTGGATCTGATGGGCTATACCCCGTGGGGCTGTATCGACCTGGTCTCGGCCGGCACCGGCGAGATGAAAAAACGCTACGGCTTTATCTTTGTCGATAAAGATAACGAAGGTAACGGCACGCTGAACCGCAGCAAGAAGAAATCGTTCGACTGGTATAAGCAGTTGATTGCCAGCAACGGCGAGCAGCTATAATTGCCCGGTGGCGCTGCGCTTACCGGGCCTACGGGATGTGTAGGCCGGGTAAGCGTTAGCGCCACCCGGCAGAATCCCGCCCCCAAGCCGGAGCCCAGCCTCCGGCTTTTTTGTTTTTGATTGATATACGTCAAGCAAGATGGGTATGGCGCAATCCGAAGAAAGAGGTATAATCCGTCGATTTTTTTTGTGGCTGCCCCTCAAAGGAGAAAGAGTATGAAGATCGTGGAAGTCAAACACCCACTCGTCAAACACAAGCTGGGACTGATGCGTGAGCAAGATATCAGCACCAAGCGCTTTCGCGAACTCGCTTCCGAAGTGGGTAGCCTGCTGACTTACGAAGCGACCGCCGACCTCGAAACGGAAAAAGTAACTATCGAAGGCTGGAACGGCCCGGTAGAAATCGACCAGATCAAAGGTAAGAAAATTACCGTTGTGCCAATTCTGCGTGCGGGTCTTGGTATGATGGACGGTGTGCTGGAAAACGTTCCGAGCGCGCGCATCAGCGTTGTCGGTATGTACCGTAATGAAGAAACGCTGGAGCCGGTACCGTACTTCCAGAAACTGGTTTCTAACATCGATGAGCGTATGGCGCTGATCGTTGACCCAATGCTGGCAACCGGTGGTTCCGTTATCGCGACCATCGACCTGCTGAAAAAAGCGGGCTGCAGCAGCATCAAAGTTCTGGTGCTGGTCGCTGCGCCAGAAGGTATCGCTGCGCTGGAAAAAGCGCACCCGGACGTCGAACTGTATACCGCATCGATTGATCAGGGACTGAACGAGCACGGATACATTATTCCGGGCCTCGGCGATGCCGGTGACAAAATCTTTGGTACGAAATAAAGAATAAAAATAATTAAAGCCGACTTTAAGAGTCGGCTTTTTTTTGAGTAAAGCGCCTATAACACATAATACAGAGGATAATACTATGACGCGCCGTGCTATCGGGGTGAGTGAAAGACCGCCACTTTTACAGACAATCCCGCTTAGTTTGCAACATTTGTTCGCCATGTTTGGTGCAACCGTCCTGGTGCCCGTCTTATTTCATATTAACCCGGCGACTGTACTGTTATTTAACGGTATTGGAACGCTGCTGTATCTCTTCATCTGTAAAGGGAAAATTCCGGCTTATCTTGGTTCCAGCTTTGCCTTTATTTCACCGGTATTGTTACTGTTGCCGTTAGGGTATGAAGTCGCGCTGGGCGGCTTTATTATGTGCGGCGTGCTGTTCTGCCTGGTTTCTTTTATCGTGAAGAAAGCGGGGACCGGCTGGCTGGACGTGCTGTTTCCACCTGCGGCAATGGGCGCAATCGTTGCCGTCATCGGTCTGGAGCTGGCGGGCGTAGCTGCCGGTATGGCGGGTTTACTCCCGGCTGAAGGGCAAACGCCAGACTCCAAAACCATCATCATCTCTATTACCACCCTGGCGGTCACGGTTTTAGGTTCCGTGCTGTTCCGTGGTTTCCTGGCAATTATCCCGATTTTAATTGGCGTGCTGGTGGGGTACGCGCTCTCTTTCGCAATGGGAATTGTCGATACCACGCCGATTATTAATGCTCACTGGTTTGCGCTGCCAACCCTCTATACGCCGCGCTTCGAGTGGTTTGCCATTCTGACTATTCTGCCAGCGGCGTTAGTGGTTATTGCCGAACACGTAGGGCACCTGGTAGTAACGGCTAATATCGTCAAAAAAGATCTGCTGCGCGATCCAGGTCTGCACCGTTCGATGTTTGCTAACGGCCTGTCGACTGTGATCTCCGGCTTCTTTGGCTCTACGCCAAATACCACTTACGGAGAAAACATTGGCGTGATGGCGATCACCCGTGTTTACAGTACTTGGGTTATCGGCGGGGCGGCGATTTTCGCTATCCTGCTTTCCTGCGTCGGTAAACTGGCTGCCGCTATCCAGATGATCCCATTGCCGGTGATGGGCGGCGTTTCGCTGCTGCTTTATGGTGTCATCGGTGCTTCCGGTATTCGTGTTTTGATCGAATCGAAAGTGGATTACAACAAAGCACAGAACCTGATCCTGACTTCCGTGATTTTGATCATCGGCGTCAGTGGCGCGAAGGTAAACATCGGCGCGGCGGAGTTGAAAGGTATGGCGCTGGCGACCATCGTCGGTATCGGCTTAAGTTTGATCTTCAAACTGATCAGTGTGCTGCGCCCTGAAGAAGTGGTGCTGGACGCAGAAGACGCGGATATAACAGACAAATAATGTACCGACCGGGCAGTGTTGCTGCCCGGTTCAAACATCATGGGATTCTGTGGTAAACTTCTCGCGATTTTGTGAAATCCTGGTTGAGGTATCTCTGAACACACCGGCACAGCTCTCTTTGCCACTTTATCTTCCTGACGACGAAACCTTTGCAAGTTTCTGGCCGGGGGATAACTCCTCTTTACTGGCTGCGCTGCAAAACGTGCTGCGTCAGGAACATAGCGGTTACATCTATCTCTGGGCACGCGAAGGCGCGGGGCGCAGCCATCTGCTGCACGCGGCTTGCGCGGAATTGTCGCAGCGTGGCGATGCGGTGGGCTATGTCCCGCTGGATAAACGCACCTGGTTTGTTCCGGAAGTGCTCGACGGTATGGAGCATTTGTCGCTGGTCTGTATCGACAACATTGAGTGTATTGCAGGCGATGAGTTGTGGGAGATGGCGATTTTCGATCTCTACAATCGAATTCTGGAATCGGGCAAAACACGATTGTTGATCACCGGCGATCGTCCACCGCGGCAGTTGAATCTGGGATTACCGGATCTCGCGTCGCGACTCGACTGGGGGCAGATCTACAAATTGCAGCCACTTTCTGATGAAGATAAGTTGCAGGCGCTACAGTTACGCGCGCGTTTGCGTGGTTTTGAACTGCCGGAAGATGTGGGGCGTTTCTTGCTGAAGCGGCTCGACAGAGAAATGCGCACGCTATTTATGACGTTGGATCAGTTGGATCGTGCGTCGATTACCGCGCAACGTAAGCTGACCATTCCGTTTGTGAAAGATATTCTGAAGCTCTAGTTTTGCCGGGTGGCGGCTGCGCCTTACCCGGCCTACGAAAACCCGTCACGCTTTGTAGGCCCCGTAAGCGCAGCGCCACCGGGCTTAACAATCTTCCATCAGATGCTCAACCAAAAGCGGAATCGGCCTTCCCGACGCCACGCTTCGTCCGCTTTCACGCCACAGCGCCGTCCCGCTGATATCCAGATGCGCCCACGGAATGGTCGGCGGGCAGAAGTGATGCAGCAGCCACGCCGCCGAGGCGCTGATCGCCGCATTGTTGGTCGGCGTGTTGCACAGATCGGCAATCGCGCTGTCGGTTTGCTTTCTCAGCCGCGCATCCAGCGGCAGGGACCACACCTCGTCGCCGCTCCGTTTGCCCGCGAGCGTCAGTGCCTGACGCAACGGCTCATCCTGGGTCATCAGCCCGCTCAGCTCATACCCCAGCGCTTTCACCACCGCTCCGGTTAAGGTCGCCATATCAATGATATAGTGCGCCTGCGGATGGCGCTGACTCGCCCAGGCGATAGCGTCTGCCAGTACCAGCCGGCCCTCGGCATCGGTATTGTTGATTTCAACGGTGGTGCCGTTGCAGGCCGTCGCCACCGTGCCGGGCTGCATGGCGTCGGGGCCGATAGCGTTTTCCGCCAGCGCCAGCACGCCCATGATGCGCACGGGTAATTTCAGCTCCGCAACGGTCAGCATCAGCCCGAGCACGTTAGCCGCGCCGCACATGTCATATTTCATGGTGTACATGCCCGCGCCTTCCTTCAGCCACAGGCCGCCGGTGTCAAAGGTAATGCCTTTTCCCACGTAGCAGCGCACAGGTCCATCAGACACGCCGTTATAGTGAATAGCCAGCAGGCGCGGCGGACAGGTCGCCCCTTTGCCGACGGCGTGCAGCAACCCAAGCCCTTGCTCAACGATTTGCGTTTCATCCAACACCTCGCAGCGCAGGGCAGGGCTGGCGGCACACAGTTTTTGCGCCTCTTCCACCACAAACTGCGGCGTGCAGCGGTCGGACGGCATATCCGCCAGACGTCGCGCCGCGACCATGCCGAGCGCAATGGCCTGCTGCTGGCGGAAGGTCGTCTCCAGCTTCGCCTGCTGTTCCGGCAAGCAGAGGGCAGTGATGCAGGTAAGACGCAGCGCTTCGTCCGTCTTCTTCAGCTTCAGGTCACTGAGCCTGTGCGCCTGATTAAAGAGAAAACGCAGTACTTGCGCCAGCACCACATCGTCAATATCCGTCACGTCCAGCACGAGTTCGGCGCTGGCGGGGGCGGCAAGCAGCGGTCGCAGAGCGGTGAGCAATCCTTCGGTCAGGGCGTCATGCCAGAGCGCATCCGGCAAAAGGGTGATGCGGGCAAACGGCGCGCAGCCAAAGCGCGCGTCCGCGACGGTGCTCTGCTGGCGCATTTCAGCGACAAGAGCGCTTTCCGGTAACAGGGAACTGTCAGCGCGCGCAATCAAATGGCTTTGCGGCTTCGCGTCTGAAAGCGCGTTGATAAACTGGTATGTGATCATCATGACTCCTCAATCGGTGCGCGGATCCGCGCGGCATAGGCCTGCATCCACTCCTCATCTACCGCGTGATAGTGCGTTTTCTCCCGCAGGCGTTCAGTACGGAAAACGGTGAGGGGCTGGCGAGCCGTCGCCACCACAAACGAGAAGGTTTTGATGTTGGTCGCGGCGCCAAATTCTCCTTTGCTGTTCATGCACACCACGGAGAGATCGCCCGCGCGGCCAAAGCGCGACATCAGCTTGTCTTCCAGTTCGAACACCACCGAATCCGCCGCCTGCTGCGGCGTCATCCCTTGCGCCATCCGGCGAACGATTTCGTAGCTGGTACAGCCCTTCATCAGATCTTCACCGACGCCTGTGGCGGTGGCCGCGCCGGTTTCGCTGTCGCAGTAAAAGCCGGAGCCGATGATGGGTGAGTCACCGAGGCGGCCGCGTTTTTTCATAAACAGGCCGCTGGTGGAGGTGGCGACGCTCATCGAGCCCTGTTTATCGAGGCCAATGATGCCGACGGTGTCATGTCCGTCGTAGGGGCTTAACCCCTTATCCAGCGTTTCGCGGCAGCGCTTACGGTAGTGTTGCATGGCGCGATCCGTGAGCATGGTTTTATCGGCAAAGCCCTGACTCAGCGCCCATTCGCGCGCGCCCTGGCCGACCAGCAGGCTGTTATAGCGCTGGCGGCTGAGCGCATGCGCCACGCGCACCGGGTTGGCGATATCCACCAGATTGCCCACGGCGCCGAACGCCAGCGTGTCGCCGTCCATATAGGCCGCGTCCAGCTCCACCTCGCCGTTCTCGGTCGGCAGCCCGCCGTAGCCGACGGATTTATAAAACGGAAAGTCCTCCACGGCGGCGACGGCATCCACCACCGCCGGAGCGACAGGTTTGCCCGCAGCCAGCGCAGACGCAGATTCCGTTACCCCTTCAAGCGCCATTCGCCAGGTTGCGATAATTCCCCACATGCTTTACTCCTGTTTTGCAAGGGTGGTGTCGGGTTGCGTAGCGGTAGTCAGCTCCGCGGCGCGGTACTGTTTATCCACGATACGCATGAAAGGCAGGTACAGCATGGCGCCAATCAGCAGGTTGATCAGCTGCATCACGCTGCCGCTCAGGTGCCCGGTGACGATAAAGCCGCTGATAACCGGCGGCAGCGTCCAGGGGATAAACACCCCGGTGGTGACGGCGACCGCACCAATTTTCATCGCCGCATACTGCACGGTGACCAGCACCAGCGGCACCAGATTGAACGGGATGAGCATGATCGGGTTCATGATCACCGGCAGGCCAAAGAGAATCGGTTCGTTGATGTTAAACACCGACGCGCCCGCACCGAGGCGCGCTACTTCGCGCATGTTTTTGCTGCGGGCGAAAATCAGCATCGCAATCACCAGCGACAGCGTGGCGCCCGCGCCACCCATCCAGATCATGTCAAAAAACTGTTCGGTGATGATGTGCGGCGGCGTCGTTCCCGCCTGGATCGCGGCGATGTTGTCGGTCTGGTTCTCCATCCACAGCGGGCGAATAATCCCGTTGATCATCGAACCGGAGTTAATGCCCACTGACCACAGAATGGTGATGCTGAATACGGTCATCAGCGCCCCGAAATAAGAGGTGCCGTAGTGGCGTACCGGGGTGGCAACCACTTCATAAATAAACTGGTGGATGGTGTGGTAGTGGGTGTTTTCAAAGATGATGCGGATAAGCAGCACCAGAATCATTACCAGCAGGGCCGGGATCAGGGCCGCGAATGACTCCTGCACCGCCGGAGGCACGCCGTCCGGCATTTTGATGACCAGCTTTTTGCGCTTCAGCCAGCAGAACAGTTCCGTCCACAGCAGGGAACCGATCATCGCCACGAACAGCCCTTTGCTGCCAATCCACTCCACCGGCATCACGGTAATGCCGCCGTTTTCCGCCACTTTGATAAAAGGCGTCAGGATCAGAAACGCGACCAGCGCCAGGATGCCGCAGGAGATGCGGTCCTCTCCATAATGCTCAGCCAGGCGGTAGGCCACCAGGAAGCTGATAAACAGCGACATGGTTGAGAACACCGCGTTAAACGGGATCTCTATAATTGCACTCCAGCTCTCACCAAAGGCCTGAGACATAAACTGCTGATAGGCCTGATTCGGGAAGGAGGAGATCACCAGCAGAATGGAGCCGACGATAATAAACGGCATGAATGACACGTAGGCGCCGCGAATGGCCCCAAGATGACGCTGCTGGGCCGTTTTCGCCGCCAGCGGCATCAGTTTTGCTTCAAGAAATCCCAGAACATTGTTCATTGTGAACTCCGTACAAGATTGAGGGGTGTTGTTTATGTTATGTCTGTGGATTATCAGTGAAGCGTGGCGAGCGAAAGGTGAAATCGGTCACAAAGCATTCGCTGCTCTGATATAAATCTCATAAGATTAGTTAAGGAGAGGCGCGATGGAAATCAAACTGCATGCCAACGCCACCACTACGCCGCGTATCCGTCGCTATCTTCAGCAGTCAGATAAAAGCGACAGAGAGCTTGCCGTTGAGCTGGGGATCTCGGTCACCACCGTCAGGCGCTGGCGCAACCGCGACCAGGTTTCGGATAACCACACAACGCCAAAAGTGATACACAAAGCGCTGAGACAAGAGCAGGCGGCACTGATAAATGCCCTGCGGGATATCACAGGGGCACCGCTGGATGAACTGCTGCTGCTGGTGAATGACGGACTCGGGATCGCCGTTTCCCGCGCGACCCTGAACCGCTACCTCAAACCAGCCTCGCTAAAACAAAAGGGGGCGTCGTTGCAGGGCAAAAAGGCGCTGAAGGCCGGGATCATGCCGCAGAAGCTACTCCTGCATCATCAGCCGCTGTCGCTACATATGGACGACGGTGGCGAGCAACACCTGCTCTGGGCGCGTGAACCCGTCAGCGGCTGGTGTTACGCCCGGCTTTATGCTGGCGTATCGCCGCAGTTGCTGACCCGCTGGACGAACGAGGTGCTGGCTGCCTGTCCGTCTGATATTCAATCTGTTGAGACTTTTGGGCTGGAAGTGAACTTGCCGGAGCATAACGTCACCGTAAAAGTGCATTCACAGTATTATCTCGCTCTTCAGGTCACCGTGCCGTTACGCGAAATCATTCCGCGGGTGAACAGTGAACCGATGGGAGAGCTGTTGATCCAATTGTGTGAGTTTTACAACCGGGGAAAAGCGCAGAAAAAGCTGGGAGAGCGTACGCCGCAGGCGTTTCTGGAAGCGCTGCGGCGTAACGATTAGACGATCTCGAGCACGTCTTCCGGCGGACGGCCGATACGCGCCTTGCCATTTGCCACTACAATCGGGCGCTCAATCAGCTTTGGATTGTCGACCATCGCCTGAATCAGCCGATCTTCAGTGAGACTGGTATCGTTCAGATTGAGCGACTTATACAGATCTTCTTTCTGACGCATCAGGTCGCGTGCGCTGCCCATGTTCAGCATCTTCAGCAGCTGGCGGATAGTCTGCGCGTCCGGCGGCGTCTCCAGGTACAGCACCACTTCCGGTTCGATGCCGTTAGACTTCAGCAGGCTGAGGGTGTCTCGGCTCTTGGAGCAGCGAGGGTTATGGTAAATTTTTACCGCGTCTGTCATGACTTCTCCTTTATTACATCTTCTCGTACGGCTTAAAGCGTTGTTGCAGGCCGCGCAGCTGGTCGATTCGCGCATCGTAGCGGGCCTGTTGCAGGCTGCCAAGCTTCACCTGCGAGCTGGCGCTGCTCAGCAGGGAAATGGCCTGATCGAGACGACCCGCCAGCGCCAGACTTTCCGCACGCGCGGCCAGCTCCTGATCGCGGTTACCCAGTTGCCCCTGGGCCTGGGCGAGCAGCTCCCAGCCGTTCTGGTCATCTTTATTGTTAAAGGTGTAGCGGTTCAGAATGGTCACCGCCTCGCCGGGCTGGCCGCCCTGTAGGTAGGCGTTCGCCAGGTTAAGCTGCAATACTGGATTATTACGAAGATCTTTCGCCCCTTTCAGGCGATTAATCGCATCGGTCGCTTTTTTCTGCCCCAGATCGATATCGGTGGCGAGGTCGAGATACCACGGATTGTCAGGCGCCGCCGCCAGCAGCGGCTGTAGCGCTTTTCGCGCTTCATCGTATTTGCTGGCCTCCATCGCCTGGAGCGCCTGACCATACTGCGCCGCGTTTTTCTCGCGCACGTTGCCTTTCGCCAGCGCGTCCAGCAGATCGCTGGTGAGCTGATTACGTCCGGAGTTGTACATGCCAAGCGTTCTCACTTTGGCCATGTAGAAATCCTGCGAAGACTGCACCACGACCGGACGCATCTGGTTGGCTCGGTTACGCGCATCCGAGAGGCGGCTTTCCGGCAGCGGGTGGGTCAACAGAATTTCAGGCGGGCGCGACGAGTAGCGTGCCTGGTCGAGCAGTTTTTCCAGGAAGCTCGGCATGGCCTGCGGGTCAAAGCCGGAACGCTGTAAAACCTGAATGCCGATGCGGTCTGCTTCCTGCTCATTCTGCTGGGTAAAGCTGATCATCCCCTGACGCGTCCCCGCCAGCGTCCCGGTAAGCGCCGCCATCCCGGCCTGCGGGCTGGCCATCGCCAGCAGAATAGAGCCCAGCGCGCCCACCCAGGTTAGCGGGGCGTTACGCTTCTGATCTTCCATCGCACGCGCCAGATGGCGCTGGGTGACGTGCGAAATTTCGTGCGCCATGACGGACGCCAGCTGGCTTTCGTTATCGGAATAACGGAACAACGCCGAATGCAGCACCACGTTCCCGCCAAAGAAAGCGAAGGCGTTGATTTCGTCGTTATTGATTAAATAGAAGTGGAAGGGCGTTTTTACCGAGTCGGCGTGCGCCACCAGACGCATCCCCAGGCCGTTAATGTATTGCACCAGCAAAGGGTCGTTAATCAGCGGAGCACTGCCGCGCAACTGGCGTACGTAATAATCACCCATCTGCATCTCCTGCCCGATGGAGAGCGTGCTTCCTGCCGTGGTGCCCATGTCCGGCAATGAATCGGACGAGTCAGCGAAAGCGGGCAACACCTGACCCACCGTCACGGCGGCAATCAGTGTCGCAACCAGTGTTTTTCTCAACTGCCTGAACATAACCACTGTCCTGTATGTTGGATGTGCTAATTTGACCGATGAACCCGCATAACGTTCATCTCCGCTGCTCTGCGAGTGTAGCCGTGTTAAGAGATGAAGAAAATCCCATTCATCAGGGTTTTGCGAAACCTGACAGTGAAACAAAAAGGAAAGTCTTTTTTGTGACAGTTAGATACAATTCACCGTCTCACTCCCGCCATTCGATTCAGGGAAGGGTTGTATGCTCGAAATGTTAATGCAGTGGTATCGGCGTCGGTTTAGCGACCCGGAAGCCATTGCTTTGCTGGTCATTCTGGTTGCCGGATTCGGTATCCTGTTCTTCTTTAGTGGCCTGCTGGCGCCGCTACTGGTGGCGATTGTGCTGGCGTATCTGCTGGAGTGGCCCACCGCGCGTCTGGAACATATCGGCTGTTCCCGGCGCTGGGCGACCAGCATTGTTCTGGTGCTGTTTGTCGGCATTCTGCTGCTGATGTCCTTCGTGGTGATGCCCATCGCCTGGCAACAGGGGATCTACCTGATCCGCGATATGCCCGGCATGCTGAATAAACTGTCTGATTTTGCCGCCACGCTGCCGCGCCGCTATCCTGCGCTGATGGACGCCGGGATCATCGATGCGATGGCCGAAAACATGCGCGCCCGCATCATGACCATGGGTGACTCGGTGGTGAAATACTCTCTGGCCTCGCTGGTAGGCCTGCTGACGCTGGCGGTTTACCTTGTTCTCGTGCCGCTAATGGTGTTCTTCCTGGTCAAAGATAAAGAGCAGATGCTGAACGCGGTGCGCCGCGTGCTGCCGCGCAATCGCGGTCTCGCCGGTCAGGTCTGGCAGGAGATGAACCAGCAGATCACCAACTACATTCGCGGCAAAGTGCTGGAGATGATTGTGGTGGGCGTGGCGACCTGGATTGGCTTCGTGATCTTCGGACTGAACTACTCGCTGCTGCTGGCGGTGCTGGTCGGATTCTCGGTTCTGATCCCGTATATCGGCGCGTTTGTGGTGACCATTCCGGTAGTCGGTGTGGCGCTGTTCCAGTTTGGTCTGGGTACGGAGTTCTGGAGCTGTTTCGCTGTATACCTGATTATTCAGGGACTGGACGGGAACCTGCTGGTACCGGTGCTGTTCTCAGAAGCAGTTAACCTGCATCCGCTGGTGATTATCCTGTCAGTGGTGATTTTCGGCGGGCTGTGGGGATTCTGGGGGGTATTCTTCGCCATTCCGCTGGCGACGCTGATTAAAGCCGTGGTCCACGCGTGGCCGGATGTGCCAGCGGTGGAAGAGAAGTAGATTTAGTGCGGGCTGATGCCCTCACCCCAACCCTCTCCCGCGGGGAGAGGGGGCAAACACTAAAAACGGTAGCGCATGCTACCGTTTTGCATTTACCTTGTAGGCCGGGTAAGCGCAGCGCCACCCGGCACTAAAATGATCAGGCGTGTTCTTTCAGCCAGTTCAGCACAACGTCGTGGTGATTGCTGGTTTTGAAATCGTCAAAGACATGTTCGATTTTGCCATCAGCGTCAATCAGGAAGCTGATGCGATGAATGCCATCGTAGGTTTTGCCCATGAAGGACTTTTCACCCCAGACGCCGAATTGTTCGCACACCTGGTGGTCCTCATCAGACAGGAGCGTAAAGTTAAGCAGCTCTTTTTCCGCAAAACGGGAGAGTTTTTCGGGTTTATCGGTGCTGATACCCAGCACATCAACGCCCGCTTTTTTCAACTCATCCATGTTATCGCGTAAGCCGCAGGCCTGTACGGTACAGCCGGGGGTCATGGCTTTCGGGTAGAAATAAACCAGAACACGCTGTCCCTGGAAGTCGGTCAAATTAACTTGTTCTCCGTCTTGATCCGGCAAGCTAAATTTCGGTGCGATATCACCGGCTTTCAGTGGATTCATTACTTAACTCCATCCTGTTCATCATGTTGGGAATAATTGACGACGTTAATACTGCCTTGTGCATTGAGTTCTGTACATAGGGCTTTGAACGCTTGCTCAATATTTGCTGCGTCCGCAGATGCGGGGCTGTGGGCGGTTATCTGAATATGCAACTGCGCAGCCCGTTCATTTTCAGCAGGTTGCGTGCGCGACACCAGCTCCGCAATGTTCATATGATGCGCGTCGAAAAGTGCTGTGAAGCGTTCAATTAAATGCGGGGAGTCTGCCACATCGACCTGAACCCAGACAGATGCTGGCATTGGCGGACGCGGACGCGCCGTCGTGCGCTTCATCACGATTAAAAGATCCAGTTCGGCACCTTTCAACGGTAACGTTGATTCAATCAGAGTAATGGCATTCCATGAACCGGAAAGCAGCATAATAAACGTGAACTCTTCTCCCAGCATCGCCAGGCGACTGTCTTCAATATTACAGCCGCAACTACTGACATGACGGGTGATGGTGTTCACAATTCCAGGGCGATCGGCACCCAACGCAGTGATCACCAGATAATGTTGCGATGACAGTGTCAAACTGGTTATTCCTTTAAGGGGTGAGTTGTTCTTAAGGAAAGCATAAAAAAAACATGCATACAACAATCAGAACGGTTCTGTCTGCTTGCTTTTAATGCCATACCAAACGTACCATTGAGACACTTGTTTGCACAGAGGATGGCCCATGTTCACGGGAAGTATTGTCGCGATTGTTACTCCGATGGATGAAAAAGGTAATGTCTGTCGGGCTAGCTTGAAAAAACTGATTGATTATCATGTCGCCAGCGGTACTTCGGCGATCGTTTCTGTTGGCACCACTGGCGAGTCCGCTACCTTAAATCATGACGAACATGCTGATGTGGTGATGATGACGCTGGATCTGGCTGATGGGCGCATTCCGGTAATTGCCGGGACCGGCGCTAACGCTACTGCGGAAGCCATTAGCCTGACGCAGCGCTTCAATGACAGTGGTATCGTCGGCTGCCTGACGGTAACCCCTTACTACAATCGTCCGTCGCAAGAAGGTTTGTATCAGCATTTCAAAGCCATCGCTGAGCATACTGACCTGCCGCAAATTCTGTATAATGTGCCGTCCCGTACTGGCTGCGATCTGCTCCCGGAAACGGTGGGCCGTCTGGCGAAAGTAAAAAATATTATCGGAATCAAAGAGGCAACAGGGAACTTAACGCGTGTAAACCAGATCAAAGAGCTGGTTTCAGATGATTTTGTTCTGCTGAGCGGCGATGATGCGAGCGCGCTGGACTTCATGCAATTGGGCGGTCATGGGGTTATTTCCGTTACGGCTAACGTCGCAGCGCGTGATATGGCCCAGATGTGCAAACTGGCAGCAGAAGGGCATTTTGCCGAGGCACGCGTTATTAATCAGCGTCTGATGCCATTACACAACAAACTATTTGTCGAACCCAATCCAATCCCGGTGAAATGGGCATGTAAGGAACTGGGTCTTGTGGCGACCGATACGCTGCGCCTGCCAATGACACCAATCACCGACAGTGGTCGTGAGACGGTCAGAGCGGCGCTTAAGCATGCCGGTTTGCTGTAAAGTTTAGGGAGATTTGATGGCTTACTCTGTTCAAAAGTCGCGCCTGGCAAAGGTTGCGGGTGTTTCGCTTGTTTTATTACTCGCTGCCTGTAGTTCTGACTCACGCTATAAGCGTCAGGTCAGTGGTGATGAAGCCTACCTGGAAGCGGCACCGCTTGCGGAGCTTCATGCCCCGGCTGGAATGATTTTGCCGGTGACCTCCGGTGATTATGCAATCCCGGTGACCAACGGTAGTGGTGCTGTCGGTAAGGCGCTGGACATTCGTCCACCAGCCCAGCCGCTGGCACTGGTTTCTGGCGCGCGTACCCAGTTCACGGGCGATACCGCTTCATTGCTGGTGGAAAATGGTCGTGGCAATACTCTGTGGCCGCAGGTGGTTAGCGTGCTGCAGGCGAAAAACTACACCATCACCCAACGTGATGATGCTGGTCAGACACTGACCACCGATTGGGTACAATGGAACCGTCTGGACGAAGACGAGCAGTATCGTGGTCGTTATCAAATCTCTGTTAAGCCGCAGGGTTATCAGCAGGCGGTTACGGTTAAACTGCTGAACCTGGAACAGGCGGGCAAACCGGTTGCAGACGCGGCTTCCATGCAGCGTTACAGCACGGAGATGATGAACGTTATTTCCGCCGGTCTGGATAAATCTGCCACTGACGCCGCGAACGCTGCGCAAAATCGTGCCTCCACCACTATGGACGTACAAAGTGCAGCTGATGACACCGGTTTACCAATGCTGGTCGTACGCGGGCCGTTCAATGTGGTTTGGCAACGTCTGCCAGCGGCGCTGGAAAAAGTGGGCATGAAAGTGACCGACAGCACCCGTTCGCAGGGCAACATGGCCGTAACTTATAAGCCGCTGTCTGACAGCGACTGGCAGGAACTGGGCGCGAGCGATCCAGGCCTGGCATCCGGTGACTATAAACTGCAGGTTGGCGATTTAGATAACCGCAGCAGCCTACAGTTCATCGATCCGAAAGGTCATACTCTGACTCAGAGTCAGAACGACGCGCTGGTAGCTGTCTTCCAGGCTGCGTTTAGCAAGTAAAAATACAGGGCTGGAATCATCCGGCCCTTTTTTCTGATATGATACGCAAACGTGTGCGTCTGCAGGAAAACGCGATTTTAGCGGTAATTCGCACGAAATTTGTTTGTCGGACGTAGTTCGGATAAGGCGTTCACGCCGCATCCGACAAAACATCCGGCACACCAGACAGCAAAAGATTTTAAAACGTTAATTCACACCCAGGAGTGATAAAGATGCAAAAGCAAGCTGAGTTGTATCGTGGTAAAGCGAAAACCGTATACAGCACGGAAAACCCGGACCTGTTGGTGCTCGAATTCCGCAATGATACGTCAGCAGGGGATGGCGCGCGCATTGAGCAGTTTGATCGCAAAGGTATGGTGAACAACAAGTTCAACTACTTCATTATGAGCAAACTGGCTGAAGCGGGTATCCCGACTCAAATGGAGCGTCTGCTCTCCGATACCGAATGTCTGGTGAAAAAGCTGGATATGGTGCCGGTTGAGTGTGTCGTGCGTAACCGTGCTGCTGGCTCTCTGGTGAAACGTCTTGGAATCGAAGAAGGTATTGAGCTGAACCCGCCGCTGTTCGATCTGTTCCTGAAAAACGACGCCATGCACGATCCGATGGTCAACGAATCTTACTGCGAAACCTTTGGCTGGGTGAGCAAAGAGAACCTGGCGCGTATGAAAGAGCTGACCTACAAAGCGAACGACGTGCTGAAAAAACTGTTCGATGATGCTGGTCTGATTCTGGTCGACTTCAAGCTGGAATTTGGTCTGTACAAAGGCGAAGTGGTACTGGGTGATGAGTTCTCCCCGGACGGTAGCCGCCTGTGGGACAAAGAAACGCTGGAGAAAATGGACAAAGACCGTTTCCGCCAGAGCCTCGGTGGCCTGATCGAAGCCTATGAAGCGTTCGCCCACCGTTTAGGCGTTAAGCTCGACTAAACTGCGCATTTGCCAAAGGATGTTGGCATCCTTTGGCGTCTTATCCTTGTTTACTATGGTAATCCTTTCATTAACCGCCTACGATCATAGCTATTATAAATGGAATAGTTCGAGGTGTTTATGCGCTGGCAAGGGCGTCGTGAAAGTGACAACGTAGAAGACAGACGCAGCAGTGGTGGCGGTGGTCCGTCTATGGGCGGGCCAGGTTTCCGGTTACCCAGCGGCAAGGGCGGCATTATTCTGCTGGTCGTCGTGCTGGTGGCGGGCTACTACGGCGTCGACCTGACCGGTTTGATGACCGGTGAAACCGGGCAACAGCAGCAGTATTCTCAGCGCTCCATCAGCCCGAATGAAGATGAAGCGGCGAAATTTACTTCCGTTATTCTCGCGACGACCGAAGATACCTGGGGTCATCAGTTCGAGAAAATGGGGCGGACTTATCAGCCGCCAAAACTGGTGATGTACCGGGGCGCAACCCGCACCGGCTGCGGCACCGGGCAGTCCGTTATGGGGCCGTTCTACTGCCCGGCGGACAGCACCGTCTATATCGATCTCTCCTTCTATGACGACATGAAAAGCAAGCTGGGCGCCGACGGCGATTTTGCCCAGGGCTACGTGATCGCGCATGAAGTCGGCCACCACGTGCAGAAGCTCCTCGGCATTGAGCCTAAAGTGCGTCAGATGCAGCAGAATGCTTCTCAGGCGGAGGTGAATCGTCTGTCCGTACGCATGGAACTTCAGGCCGACTGCTTCGCTGGCGTCTGGGGACACAGCATGCAGCAGCAGGGCGTGCTGGAAACAGGCGATCTGGAAGAGGCCCTGAATGCCGCACAGGCGATTGGTGACGATCGCTTGCAGCAGCAGAGCCAGGGGCGCGTTGTGCCGGACAGCTTTACCCATGGCACCTCAGAGCAGCGCTACAGCTGGTTTAAGCGTGGCTTCGACAGCGGCAACCCGTCGCAGTGTAATACCTTCGGCAAAGCTATGTGATGTTGGGGTTTGAACAGCTGGTCAACCAGCTTCAGCGTACCGGGCACCGCCGGCTGGTGGTGCTCAGCGGCGATGAAGCGTGGACGTTGAGCCAGGCGACCATCCTGCGCGATACGTTACCAGGAGACTGGCTGTGGCTGGAGGAAAACCCCTCTAAGGCCATCAGCGGCCTGCTGGGACGTGAATACCTGCACGCCGTTTTTGACGCGCGTCGCGGGTTTGACGTCTCGGCCTTCGCCGCCCTCAGCGGGACCCTGCGCGCCGGAAGCCTTCTGATGCTGCTGGTGCCGCCGTTCTCCGTCTGGGCTAACAGGCCCGACGCGGATTCTCTACGCTGGAGCGACAGCGCCGAGCCGATCGCCACCCCGCACTTTGTTCACCACTTTTGCCGGACGCTTGCCGCCGATTCAGATGCCATCGTCTGGCATCAACATCGTCCTCTGTGCCTTCCCGTTACGTCAGATTTACCCGCCTGGCAGCCCGCCAGCGGTGAACCGCAGCGCGAGCAGGCTGAGATCCTCGACGCTCTTCTGACCATGCCTGCGGGCGTGGCCGCCGTAACGGCGCCGCGCGGACGCGGAAAGTCCGCCCTGGCGGGCATGTTGCTGAACGGCATTCAGGGGAGTGCAGTAGTGACGGCACCGGCAAAAGGGGCGACGGATGTCATCGCGCGTTTCGCCGGGGAACATTTTCACTTTATGGCCCCGGATGCGCTGCTGGCCTCCACTACAGAAGCTGACTGGCTGATTGTTGATGAGGCAGCCGCCATCCCCGGCCCGCAGCTGGAGAAGCTGGCGTCGCGCTTTCCCCGCGTGTTGCTGACCACCACGGTGCAGGGTTATGAAGGCACTGGCAGGGGATTCCTGCTGAAGTTCTGCGCCCGGTTCAGCGGGCTGCGGCGTTATACCTTATCCACACCAGTTCGCTGGGCTGCCGGATGCCCCCTTGAGCGGATAGTGGCGAATGCGCTGCTGTTCGACGATGCGCTTATCGATCGCAAACCGGAAGGCGAGGTACGTTTAACGTCGCTGGAGCCCGGGATGTGGGAGAGCGATCCGGCGCGCGGGGCAGGCGTGTATGAACTGCTGTGTGCCGCGCACTACCGGACGTCACCCCTCGATTTACGCCGGATGATGGACGCCCCCGGCCAGCACTTTGCTGTTGCTCAGGCGGGCGCGGAGATCGCGGGCGCGCTCTGGCTGGTGGAGGAGGGGGGGTTACCCCCCGAACTTAGCCGCGCAGTCTGGGCGGGCTTTCGTCGGCCGCGTGGAAATCTGGTGGCGCAGTCGCTGGCGGCGCACGGCGGTTCGCCGCTCGCGGCGACGCTGAAAGGCCGACGCGTCAGCCGCATTGCGGTTCATCCCCATCGCCAGCGGGAAGGCATCGGCCAGCGGCTGATCCGCAGTGCCAGCGGAGAAGATTATCTCTCGGTCAGCTTTGGCTATACCGACGAGCTGTGGCGTTTCTGGCGGCAGTGCGGGTTTGTGCTGGTGCGAATGGGCAGCCACCGGGAAGCCAGCAGCGGGTGCTATACGGCGATGGCGTTGCTGCCGCTAAGCGAGGCGGGGCATCAGCTCTGCGAACAGGCGCATCAGCGGTTATGTCGTGATATGCGCGTCCTGTCGGCCTGGAATGGCGAAAAGATCCCGGTGACGGATGCATGGGAAGCTACCCTTAATAGTGACGACTGGCTGGAGCTGGCGGGGTTTGCCTTTGCTCACCGGGCGTTTTCAACTTCGGTTGCGGCGCTGACGCGGTTGTTGTTAGCCGTGGACATGCCACTTCCGGCGCTGCGGGGGAAAATGGAAGGGAATACGCACGATTTCGGGCGCAAAGCGTTGCTGGCGAAGCTACGCGAGGAAACCGCTCACGCGCTTGAAAGGCTTGATTACTCCCGTAGCCAGCAGCTGAAAGCCGACATTTTGCAATGGCAATTTTTTCAATGAGTTCTTCAGTAAAGTGGCATGGTCATTACCCCGCAGAGGCGTAAAATCCTGCTTACCAATTAAGGAGATCGCCATGAAACATGACCATTTTGTTGTGCAAAGCCCGGATACACCTGCTAAACAGCTCCTGCTTCTGTTTCATGGCGTGGGCGACAATGCCGTCAATATGGGACAGATTGGCAGCTGGTTTGCACCCGTTTTCCCACACGCGCTGATCGTCAGCATCGGCGGCGTGGAGCCGTGCGGTCCGGACGGGCGGCAGTGGTTTTCCGTCGAGGGTGTGACGGAGGAGAATCGTCAGGCGCGTATTGATGCCGCTATGCCAGCCTTTATCGATACCGTGCGTTACTGGCAGCAGCAGAGCGGCGTAGGCGCCGACGCAACGGCGCTGATTGGCTTCTCTCAGGGCTCAATCATGTCGCTGGAAAGCGTAAAAGCGCAGCCCGGACTGGTGTCCCGCGTGATTGCCTTTAACGGGCGTTTTGCGACGTTACCGCAAAGCGCGACCACGCAGACCACGATCCATCTCATTCATGGGGGGGAAGACCGGGTAATTGAGCTTTCGCATGCGGTGGCTGCCCAGGAGACGCTGATGCGCGAGGGCGGAGATGTGACGCTGGATATCGTAGACGATCTGGGGCATGCCATTGACGATCGCAGCATGCAGTTCGCGCTCGATCATCTGCGTTATACCGTACCGAAGCACTACTTTGATGAAGCGCTCAGCGGCGGTAAGCCGAATGACGATGATATCGTCGAGTTTATGTGAGGTGTCCCCCTCTCTTTAGGGAGAGGGGAAACAGAGCGATTACTTCTTCTGGTCCTTTTTCGGCCAGTCGTCGTCATCGTCCCACTTATCGTTGAAATCACGATGCGGGGGAAGCTCCGGCTTGTTGGCGAGAAATTTCTTATGGTCGACGCGCTTGAGATCTTTAATCACGTTCAGCAGGACGCCTACCAAAAAGACAATCACCAGAATCCACCAATATTTAGCCAGCCAGTCCATGCTTATTTCCTCTTGCAGAACCACTCATCAGGCGACGAGCTGTTCCATGATACGTTGATACATACGGGCAAGTAGCTGCAGGTCGGCAGCGTTCACACATTCATTAATTTTATGAATAGTGGCATTGACCGGCCCGAGTTCCACCACCTGCGCCCCCATGCGGGCAATAAAGCGCCCGTCGGACGTTCCGCCTGTGGTCAGTAGCTGCGGTTTAATTTCATTATAGTGCTCAACCGCGTTAACGACCGCATCCACCAGTTTACCGCGCGCGGTCAAAAATGGCTGCCCGGAAAGCCACCATCCACCGTATAGCGCAGTTGATGTTTTTCAAGCAGGGCAAGCACCTGCGCTTTGATCATCTCATCAGTCAGTTCGGTGCTGAAGCGGAAGTTAAACTGCACAAACAGTTCACCCGGAATAACGTTGTTACTGCCCGTTCCCGCCTGAATATTGGCAATCTGCATACTGGTCGCCGGGAAGAATTCATTGCCCTGATCCCACTCAATAGCCACTAATTCATTAAGGAAAGGTGCTGCGCGATGTACCGGATTGTCAGCCAGATGTGGGTAGGCAACATGCCCTGAACGCCATGAATGGTAAGGTTGCAGGTTAATGATCCGCGACGACCATTTTTCACCACATCACCTACCACTTCGATACTCGACGGTTCGCCAACCAGGCAGTAATCGAGACGCTCATTACGTGCCATTAACGCTTCGACGACTTTTACCGTACCGTTGTGGGCACTGGCTTCTTCATCAGAGGTGATCAGAAATGCCAGTCGCCCCGTATGGTTGGGATGTTGTGCGACAAACGTTCTGCCGCCACCACCATCGCCGCCAGCGAGCCTTTCATATCTGCCGCACCGCGCCCGAATAACATGCCGTCACGAATGGTGGGTTCAAACGGGGGATGATCCAACGATCGGCGTCGCCAGGCGGCACCACGTCGGTATGCCCGGCAAAGGCTAACGTTTCACCCTGCCACGCCATGCCCAAAACTCTGCGTATCGGCAAAGTCCATGCGTTCAACGGTAAAACCGATCGCCTGCAAACGTTCAATCAACAAAGCCTGGCATCCTGCATCATCAGGACTCAGGGAAAGGGCGGCGAATAAGCTGTTGTGTCAGCTCAATAACCGGGCACGACATAGACTACACCTCAACGAATAAATCTGAATAAAGGGTTTCACTGAAACCCAGCAGCATAGGCTGACCTGGCTTGCAGAGCAATGGGCGTTTGATGATTGCCGGCATTTCAAGCATCAGTTTGGCTGCGCTGTCGGCGTCGTTGATCGTGGCCCGGAGAGATTCATCCAGTTTTCGCCAGGTGGTCCCGCGGGTATTCAGTAGCGCTTCCCACCCCAGTTCGTTGATGGCGGAATGGAGAAACGCGGGGTCAAGCCCGTCGGCACGGTAATCGTGGAAGCGATAGTCGATGTTGTGTGCTTCCAGCCAGCGGCGGGCTTTTTTAATCGTGTCGCAATTCTTAATGCCGTACATCACAACCATAGTGAATCCTTTTGTTCTTTTGTGGATTAAATGTTCAATATTTTCGAAGATATATCCTTAAGTGGAATATAACACATTCGGAATTTTTCGGGATTTACAATTCTCCATAATTCAACGAACAGCTGTAAGCTGAATAGTCTTTCATCTTTTAAGCATAGTTGTCCACCCTGTTTAAATTGCCAATAAACTCAGGGGGAAATTAAAAATGCTGTCATTTTTCCTACTATTTCAAAATATTGCTGTAGGTCACATAAAATTTACCCGACAACGCTCATAGTGATCCTAAACCTACCAGCACAGCGGGGCTCAATCGCAGCAATCGAGTAAATTAGCTTCACCACGGTATATGTTTCCGTAGAATACCCATAATTATAAGAGAGGTTGTTATGATTGAACGTGAACTGGGGAACTGGAAAGACTTTATCGAAGTTATGCTTCGTAAGTAATTCCTGAGACAAAGTACAAACAGCAAGAACCCGCTGAGCAGGTTCTTAATCGGAAAGTTGAAAAAGGCGACACATTGGCATGTCGCCTTTTTTATTGCTTATTCCGGGCGCGGCTTCAGCGGGAAGCGGCGGCGCACCAGCACAAAGAACAGCGGCACGAAGTAAATAGCCAGAATAGTGGCCGAAATCATCCCGCCCATTACGCCAGTACCCACCGCATGCTGACCACCGGAACCGGCACCCGTGCTGGTTGCCATTGGCAATACGCCGAAGATAAATGCCAGCGAGGTCATCAGAATCGGGCGTAAACGCTGACGGCAGGCGTGGAGCGTCGCTTCAAACAGGTCGTGGCCTTTTTGGTTCATCTCGTTAGCAAACTCGACGATCAGGATGGCGTTTTTCGCCGATAAACCAATGACCGTTAACAGGCCCACCTGGAAGTAAACGTCGTTTTCCAGCCCGCGCATCCAGGTTGCCAGCAGCGCGCCGATTACCCCCAGCGGCACGACCAGCATTACCGAGAACGGCACCGACCAGCTTTCATACAACGCAGCCAGACACAGGAATACCACCAGCAAGGAAATGGCGTACAGCGCCGGAGCCTGCGCGCCGGAAAGCCGCTCCTGATACGACATCGCCGTCCACTCCAGACCAAAGCCGTTTGGCAGCTGCTTCACTAACGATTCCATAATATCCATCGCCGTACCGGTACTGACCCCCGGTGCGGCTTCCCCAACAATCTCAACCGCAGAATAACCGTTATAGCGTTCCAGACGCGGCGAGCCTGTTTCCCAGCGTGAGGTCGCGAAAGCAGAGAAGGGCACCATGCCGCCATCTTTATTTCGGACATACCAGAGATTGATGTCATCTGGCAGCATGCGATACGGCGCAGCTGCCTGCACATAGACTTTCTTCACGCGACCGCGATCCATAAAGTCATTCACATAGCTCGAACCCCAGGCGGTTTGCAGTGTGTCGTTAATATCGTCGATAGCAACGCCCAGCGCCTGAGCTTTACGCTGGTCGATATCAATCTGCAACTGCGGACTGTCGTCGAGGCCGTTATGGCGCACACGGGTTAGCTCCGGGTTTTCCGCCGCCAGCGCCAGCAACTGATTACGTGCTGCCATCAGCGCATCGTGACCCGCTCCAGCGTGGTCCTGCAACTCCATAT
The DNA here is from genome assembly GCA_042434945.1 of Enterobacter hormaechei. GTDB lineage: Bacteria > Pseudomonadota > Gammaproteobacteria > Enterobacterales > Enterobacteriaceae > Escherichia > Escherichia hormaechei_A. The sequence goes on along the minus strand of CP170191.1, from coordinate 2,840,992 downwards.
CAAAACCTGCAGAACTACCAAGACCGCTAATTGCTGGCGGGTTGCTGGCGATAACGCGAGCTTCTTTAATTTGGTTAAACGCCTTCGTTGCACGCTCGATAATGGCAAACGAGGTGCCGGTCTTACTGTCGCGTTCGCTCCAGTCTTTCAGGCGGATAAACATTCGCGCCACGTTTTGCCCGTTACCCCCAGGGCCAGAACCAACGGTGGCAAACACCGACATGATGTTGTCTTTTTCATGGGTGAAGTAGTATTTCTCGATTTGCTCAACGACTTTCAGGGTCTGTTGTTGCGTTGAACCGCTGGGCAACTGTACCGAGGTAGTAAACATGCCACGGTCTTCCAGCGGTAAGAACGACGTCGGCAAACGCAGGAACAGGAACACCATGCCGCCAAGCAGCAGGACATAAATCACAATCCAGCGCAGGCTACGGTGGAGAATTTTCGCCACCCCTTTTTCGTAGCGTTCGGCGTTGCGGTTAAACATCTGGTTAAACCAGGCAAAAAAGCCTTTTTGCCCATGATGCTCACCTTTTTTCAGTGGCTTAAGTAGTGTGGCACACAGAGCCGGAGTGAGGATCATCGCTACCAGTACTGACAGCACCATCGCCGCAACAATGGTAATAGAGAACTGGCGATAGATGGCACCGGTGGTGCCGCCGAAGAAGGCCATTGGTACAAATACCGCCGAAAGAACCATCGCAATCCCGACCAGTGCCCCCTGGATCTGCCCCATCGATTTACGTGTGGCTTCGCGAGGAGTGAGTCCTTCCTCACTCATAATACGTTCGACGTTTTCCACCACCACGATGGCGTCATCCACCAGCAGACCGATCGCCAGCACCATCGCGAACATGGTTAAGGTGTTGACGCTGTAACCGAAGGCGTAAAGTACGGAGAAGGTTCCCATCAACACCACCGGCACGGCGATAGTGGGTATCAGCGTGGCGCGGAAGTTTTGCAGGAACAGATACATAACGAGGAAAACCAGAGCGATAGCTTCCAGCAGCGTTTTCACCACGTCTTCAATGGAGGCTTTAACAAACGAGGTGGTTTCATACGCCACCTTGTATTCCAGTCCATGCGGGAAATACTGCGCCAGCTCGTCGAGACGATTGAGCACCAGCTCCGCTGTCGCCATTTCGTTAGCGCCGGAGGCCAGTTTTACCCCCAGCCCGGAGGCTGGCTTACCATTGAAGCGGCTAAGATAATCGTATTTCTCCGCCCCCATTTCGACGGTGGCGACATCGCCCAGCCTTACCTCTGAGCCGTCCTGATTGACCCGCAAGGTGATATCGCGGAACTGTTCTGGTGTTTGCAGCAGTGACTGGGCGTTAATGGTGGCGTTGAGCGCCTGCTTATCGACGGAAGGTGTACCACCAAGTTGCCCAACCGCAATCTGCGCGTTCTGTGACTCAATGGCATCAGTGACATCTTTAGCCGTCATCTGGAAACTGTTGAGTTTCGCCGGGTCCAGCCAGATACGCATGGAATATTGCGAACCATAGGCATCGATATCCCCGACGCCATTCACGCGGCTTAACGGGTCCTGAATATTACTGGCAACATAATCAGCAATATCCTGTTTATCCATCGAACCATCGGTAGAGACGAAGGCAATGGTCAGAATGTTGGTATCGCCGGTTTTACGCACCGTCACGCCCTGATTTTGCACCGCCTGCGGTAACTTTCGCATGGCTGATTGCAGCTGGTTTTGTACTTGCTGCACGGCTTCGTCCGGATCGGTGCCTGCTTTAAAACTTAAAGTGACAGATGCCTGACCGGTGCCACTGCTCTGAGATGACATATACATGAGATTATCGAGGCCGGTCATATTTTGCTCGATAACCTGGGTCACGGTGTTTTCCAGCGTCTGGGCCGATGCGCCGGGATAGTTAGCGGTCACTCGCACATTCGGTGGCGCGAGATCGGGGTATTGTTCAACGGGCAATGAAAAAATCGCCAGGGTACCTGTCAGACACAACAGGATTGCCAGCACCCAGGCAAAAATGGGGCGATCAATAAAGAAATTCGCCATTAAAAGAGGACCTCGTGTTTCTGCGTATCGTTGTAGGCTTGACTTGCTTCACTGTAGCGGCAAGGTACGAGCCAATCGTGGAGAAAAAAAGGAGTTAATGTAAATTATCATGCCCTTTTATACTGAACCTTAAGTGCAAGTATTCTTTGGTCAGTAGGAGGCATTACATTAACTGACTTTCCTCACCCTCCGCAGAGCGAAAGCTAATACTCACTAACGTGCCGCCGCCGAGGTTGTGAAAAAGTCAGCGTCCCACCTAGCCGTTCCGCGCGTTCGCGCATGATATTCAGCCCGTAATGCCCCGGCGGTTCGCTGGCGTCGCCGATACCAATGCCGTTGTCGCGGATCGTGACCGTGTGAGTGCCGTCCGCGGTGGTGACGCAGCTGACCACAATCTCGCTCGCGTCGGCATGTTTAATCGCATTCAGCACTGCCTCACGCACAATCTGTAAGAGGTGCACCTGTTTTTGTGCGTCCAGCGCCAGCGATGAGAGACGGCAGTCGAGCACCAGCTTCGCGCGGGTCTGGCTTTGCAACCCGTCGAGAGACTCCTGTAGCGCGGCAGGAAGATTGGCGTGATTGAGCGTCAGGCGGAAGGTGGTAAGCAGCTCGCGTAGCTGATGCCAGGCATTATTCAGCTCGCGGGAGAAGTCCGTAATGATGGTCTGCGCCGGAGCATTGTCGCCCGGCACGGCATGCTTCAGCAGCGTAAGCTGAATACGCAAATAGGAGAGCACCTGCGCCAGCGAATCATGCAGCTCGCGCGCGATGGTGGCGCGCTCCTCCATCAGCAGCAGCTGCTGATAATGTTTCTGCGCCTGATTGAAATAGAGCCCCCGGCCCAGCATCGTCGCCACGCTTTCCATGAGCGGCAGCGGAACATCCCCGGTCGCGCTTTGCCAGCGCAGTTCGCCGTACAGGGTGTCCTGCATTAACACCGGTAAATTGTGCATTTTCTCGCCCGGGGACTCCTGTCCTTCGTAAAGCTGCCAGTCGTCACTGGTGCGCAATTGCAGGTAATTCATCTGCGTATAGTCATGCACAATCTGCAAAATATGCCGGAAACAGTGGCTATCTATCTGCCCGGTATTCAACGCCTGTGAGCATTTAAACAGCATTTCGAGCTGCTGATGCGCTTCATTCAGGTGGCGGGTTTTTTCAGCAACGGAGCGCTCAAGTGAACGGTACAGGGTGTGTAATTCCGCCGACATATGGTTGAAGGCGCGGGAAAGCTGGCCCAGCTCGTTGGGAAGCGTAGTATCCGGCGCGGGAGTGTCGAATTGCCCCTGTTCGATACGCTCGCTCGCCGCCACCAGATTATTCAGCGGCAGCACAACCTGACGGCGGATGCGCCGCAGGGTCACCACCGCCAGCAGCAGGATGCCCAGGCCGCCCGTCAGCGACATGAAAATCACCAGCTGAATTTTATGTTCGGTGTAGTGCTGTAGCGCCAGCACAAAGGCATCTATCCGGCCCACGAAATCCTCTATGTGGTTCTGATACCACCCGGTATCGCCGCTGGCGATGCGCGTGTCCATCTCCTGCCAGCCAAGGTGCAACTGCTGGTAACGCTGTTTGACGTCCTCTGGCACATACCAGCGGTTTAGCTTCTGCAACGCAGGCGCGCTCAGCGTTTTTTGCCAGACCGCGCGGTGCTCTGCCAGCGATGGGCCGGCGCGCTGCATTTCGTAGCCCAGGCGGTAGCTCTGCATACGCAGCGAGCCGGCGATGTTAATCGCCTCGGCGTCGCGCTGGCTGCTGGCGAGTGTGACCAGCGCAATGGCGCTGATCAGAACGGACAAGACAATCATCGAAAAGAAAGCCCGAGCCAGGCTTCCCGATACGGGGCGTTTAACGGTCACTCATCAGCTTCCTGAATTAAATTGATCTGCCACAGGTTCACTGGAAATAGTTCGGCTTCCTGGGCATTTGAACATTGCGTCGCCATGCCGCTGTGGGTAAATACGATAACAATAGAAAGAATAAGGTTATTGAACCAAAAACAGGTGTTGTTATGAATCGTTTTATTATGGCCAATGCTCAGCAGTGTATCGGTTGTCGCGCCTGCGAAGTCGCCTGTGTGATGGCGCACAACGGGGAACAGCACGCGCTGAGCGAGCGCCATTTTCATCCCCGCATTACGGTCCTTACTACTGGCTTGCGAAAAAGTCCCGTGACCTGCCACCACTGTGAAAATGCGCCCTGCGCGCAAAGCTGCCCGAACGGAGCCATCACGCAACACAACGACAGCGTACAGGTCAATCAACAAAAATGCATTGGCTGTAAAGCCTGCGTGGTGGCCTGTCCGTTTGGCACGATGGACATGCTGATCGCCCCGCTGGAAAACGACAGCGTAAAGGCCTCGGCGCACAAATGCGACCTCTGCCTGGAAAGGCCGCAAGGCCCGGCCTGCGTGGAAAACTGCCCGGCGGCGGTGCTTACGCTCGCCACCCCAGCCGTACTGGATAAGCTGGTTAAGCAGCGCCGACAGCGCAGCGCAAGGCTGAACGCGCTGCCGTGGCACAGCGAGGCGGTTCAGTCAGCCCCTCCGCAAACCAAACGGCAACAGATGCAAAACACCCCGGCGCGCGGTGAGCCGGATAAGCTCAGCCCCGAAGCACGCGCATACCATTTTAACGAGATCTACCTGCCGTTTCGCCCGGAACAGGCGCAGCGCGAGGCTTCCCGTTGCCTGAAATGTGGCGAGCACAGCATTTGCGAGTGGACCTGCCCGCTGCATAACCACATTCCCCAGTGGATTGAGCGGATCGGGGCGGGGGATATCGTCGGTGCGGCTGAGCTTTCTCACCAGACTAACTGTTTACCGGAAATTACCGGCCGCGTCTGCCCACAGGATCGATTATGTGAAGGCGCCTGCACCCTGCGGGATGCGTCAGGAGCAGTAACCATCGGTAATATCGAACGGTATATCTCGGATCGGGCGCTGGCGATGGGCTGGACGCCGGACGTCAGCCACGTTAAGCCGGTCGGTAAGCGCGTCGCCATCATCGGCGCCGGTCCGGCAGGGCTGGCCTGCGCCGACGTGCTGGTGCGCAGCGGCGTCGGCGTGACGGTCTACGACCGCCATCCGGAAATCGGCGGATTGCTGACCTTTGGTATTCCGGCCTTCAAGCTGGATAAATCCCTGTTAGCGCGGCGCAGAGAGATATTCAGCGCGATGGGCATCCGCTTCGAGCTGAACTGCGAGGTGGGAAAAGACGTGTCGATGGCCCAACTGCAAAACGACTACGATGCCCTGTTCATCGGCGTAGGGACCTATCGTTCCATGAAAGCGGGTATCCCTCACGAAGACGCGCCGGGCGTGTACGACGCGCTGCCGTTTTTAGTGGCAAACACGCGGAACGTGATGGGCCTTGATCCTGCCGCAGACGAACCGTTTATCGACACACAGGGTTTAAACGTGGTGGTGCTCGGCGGGGGCGATACGGCGATGGACTGCGTGCGCACCGCGCTGCGGCATGGCGCGGCGAAAGTCACCTGCGCCTATCGGCGGGACGAGGCCAACATGCCGGGCTCAAAGAAAGAGGTTAAAAACGCGAAAGAAGAGGGCGCAGCGTTTGAATTTAATGTCCAGCCGGTTGAGCTCACGCTGGATACCGACGGGAAGGTTAACGGTATCCGGATGCTGCGCACCAGGCTGGGCGAGCCGGATGCGCAGGGGCGGCGGCGTCCTGTCCCGGTGGCGGGCAGTGAGTTTGTCATGCCAGCGGATGCGGTGATCATGGCGTTTGGTTTTAATCCGCACGCCATGCCGTGGCTTCAGGCGCAGGGCGTCGACACCGACGACTGGGGGCGCATCAGGGCCTCCGTGGAGAGCCGTTATCGCTACCAGACCTCGAATCCGCAGATTTTTGCTGGCGGTGATGCGGTACGCGGTGCGGATCTGGTGGTCACCGCGATGGCGGAAGGGCGTCATGCCGCGCAGGGGATCATGGACTGGCTTGGCGTGCCGCCGCGCAACATGCATTAATGCAGACGGGCGACAAAGCGGGCTTCACGGCGTAGTATAAACAGACTCATTTTGCCGTGGAGCCCGTATGTCCCTGAACATTACCGTTATTAAAGACAAAATCCTTTCTGAAAATTACTTTGTCCTGCGTAACATCACTTACGATCTCACCCGTAAGAACGGGGACGTCATTCGCCATAAACGCGAAGTCTACGACCGGGGCAATGGTGCAACCATCCTGCTATATAACCGTGAAAAGCAAAGCGTGGTGCTGATCCGCCAGTTTCGCATCGCGACATGGGTCAATGGCAACGCGGACGGACGTCTGATTGAAACCTGTGCAGGTCTGCTTGATGACGATGAGCCGGAAGTGTGTATCCGCAAAGAAGCCATTGAGGAGACGGGTTTTGAAGTGGGTGCGGTGCAGAAAGTCTTTGAGCTGTTTATGTCCCCTGGCGGGGTTACCGAGCTGGTTCACTTCTTCATTGCGGAATATACCGATGCTCAGCGCACGCACCGGGGCGGCGGCGTGGACGATGAAGACATTGAAGTGCTGGAAATGCCTTTCGCTCAGGCTGTCGACATGGTGAAACGCGGCGAGATCCGCGACGGTAAAGCGGTGATCCTGTTGCAGTATCTGCAAACCAGCGGGCTGATGAATGCGACGGCGGAAGCGCGATAAGTTGTATTTCAGATAAATCTATCCGATAAATCCGATTGAGCCAGCCCGCCCAGGGCACGAAGATACGCCCCAGATTGACCTATTCGTTTCCGGGGCTGTGCCGTTCATGCGCTACTGCGTTTATCTTCTCTTCTTCATTTGCGTGCTTCCCGCGCCTTTGGTGTGGGCTGCGCCTGCGCAGCAGTCTTTTTCAGACTGGCAGGTGACCTGCAATAACCAGAACTTCTGCGTAGCGCGCAATACCGGCGAGCATCGCGGTCTGGTCATGACGCTGAGCCGCAGTGCGGGGGCAAAAACGGACGCCAGCCTGCGCATCGATCTCGGCGGGCTTTCGGCGCCTCCGGTGAAAGAGCCTGACATCGCCCCGCGCCTGCTGCTCGACAATGTGCCGCTTAAACTCACGTCGCAACACTGGCAGTTAGCCCCCTGGCATCTTAAAACAGACGATACGGCCACTATTACCACGTTTCTGAAAACCATTCAGGAAGGACAGGCGCTGACCCTGCGCGGGGGGAAGCAGACAATTTCTCTGGCCGGTCTGAAAGCGGCGCTGCTGTTTATCGATGCCCAGCAAAAACGCGTCGGAAGTGAAACGGCGTGGATTAAAAAAGGGGATAGTCCACCGCTGAGCGTGCCGCCTGCGCCGGCATTAAAAAAGGTGGCGGTGGTGAACCCCACGCCAACGCCGCTGACGCATAACGAACTCAACGATCTGCTGGATTACGGTACCTGGCGCATGAACCACAGCCAGTGCTCTCTCGATCCGAACCGGCGTGAAGTGCGCGTGACCGCGCTGACCGATGACAAAGCGCTGATGATCATCAGCTGTGAGGCGGGGGCGTACAACACCGTCGACCTGGCGTGGCTGGTGTCGCGTAAAAAACCATTTTCGGCCAGGAGCGTGAGATTGCGCCTGCCGTTTACCCCTTCCAGCCAGACTAGCGACATGGAGCTGATGAATGCCAGCTTCGACGAAAAAACGCGCGAGCTGACCACGCTGGCGCTGGGACGCGGGATTGGCGACTGTGGGATCCAGACCCGCTGGCGTTTTAACGGCCAGCGCTTCCGCCTGGTACGCTACGCGGAAGAGCCAAGCTGTGATAACTGGAATGGGCCAGATGCCTGGCCCACGCTGTGGATCACAAGGTAGGGTTTTGCCGGGTGGCGCTGTCGCTTACCCGGCCTACTTTTTAGAACCGTAGACCCGGTAAGGCGTAGCCGCCACCGGGCACGAGGGCATCACCGATCGCTCTTACGGAAAAAATCGTTATACAACATATACAAATGCGCGGCACTCCAGGAGAAATTTGGTGCGCCTTGCTGTGCGCCTGTCAGCGGGTTGTAATTTTCCTGAATTGGTCCATCGGCGGTTAACCCTTTGGCGTGCCGGAAGAACGTATCCGCCAGCTTCAGGGCATCATCACGATAACCGTAACGCTCCATCCCTTTCAGACCAAACCAGAACTGATCCACCCATACGCGCCACGCCAGTAGATATCAGCGCCAAAAGCCGGATTGGTTAACGCCGCCGTTCCCAGCGGGACAAAGGTGTTGAACTCTTTAGGATCGAGCATCACCTTCACCACCGCGTCGGCATTGGCCTGCGTTGCCGCACCGTTAAACAGCGGCGACCAGCCTTCCGGCCCTTTACCGCGCTCAACAATCGGTTTGCCCGCGCAGCCGTTCGCCAGTGGTTTATCTTCAATACGTACGTCATAGTAGAACTGGGTAGTCGGGTCGAACATACAGGTGTTGATGTAGTCCGCGAGCTGCTGTGCCAACTGGCGATAGCGTTTGGCCTCTTCTGGCTTACCGAGGATGGTTGCCATCTCCGCCAGATAATGGTTATCGCTGTACATATAGCTGGCCTGATCCACCGACTCCTGCAATAGCGAGTAGCCCAGCAACGTTCCGTCCTGACTGCGGTTTTCGGCGAATTTCACCGTCCAGTCGCTACGTTTGCCGCCATTAGCGACATATTTATCCAACTGTTCTTTGTCGATAAACCCAAAGACGGCGGCATCATCACGCCCCGATTCCCACGATGCAGCAACCTGTGCCGGAATTTCCAGACTGTCGTACTGGCCTTTCTCCACCACGCGGGCGTAGTTGTTCAGCCCAGACTGCGTCTCTTCTTTATCGCCTTTTTTCACCGTAAACAGCATCTCGCCGCTCTCAGTGTTGTGTGCTTTGTCGCGGGTCGCGCCATATTCCGGCACGCCGTTGCCGTTGTGATCGCGGTTACGTAACCACCAGTCGTGATAGGCCACCAGTTTCGGGTACATCTCTGCCACCCAGGTTTTATCTTGGGTGACGTTATACACTTCCATCACCGACCAGGCGGCAAGGCTGGGTTTGGTATTACGTTCGTTCCAGTTGCCGCCATCGCCACCACGCTCGGGGCTAAGGTTCCACGCTATCAGGTCGGGGACAAAGCCCACATCCTGCGGACGCACGCTATCGCCAGGCTGGATCTGCCAGGAGAAGACCGCGCGGATATTCTCTTTGGCGATGTCCAGATTGAAATGCGCCATCGCAAACGCCTGCTTCCAGGTATCCCACGGCCAGGTCTGATTGCCGGAGAACCAGCGCCCGGTCACCGACGGTGTAACGGTGTTAAATTTCACCGCACCGCCCGGTGAGCGCCAGTTACCGTTGAGCGTTTCGATCGCTTTCACCGCGACGCGCGTCTGTTCCGGCGTCGCATCCGGATTGGTTAACCCTTTCTTCAGGTATTCTTCCCAGCGTTGCTGCGAGGCGGTGAGATAAAACGCCGGACGCGCCAGAATATCGCGGATCTGCATTTGCTCTTTGCTAACTTCCTGAGCGGTCAGCAGATGGGAATAGGTGGTGTAGAGCGTGGTCGAACCGTTGATATGCGCCTTACTGGTAAAGCGATTACCGTTGATTTCAGTCTGCACCGGCAGGGATTTATGCACCTGATATTCCGATTCGCCGGAGGTCAGCAGATCCCAGGTGGCGCGCACTTTGCCAAAGGTGACTTTCAGGCCATCACGGGTGGCGCTGATTTTGCGCTGATAGTCAGGGTATTCGCCAGCAATGGTTTTATCGGAAAGCGGTTTCCCTTCTTTCGCTTCCAGTTTTTCCAGCAGTTCGCCGTCCCACACCAGATCCAGCGGTTTATTGCTGGTGATTTTGGTTTCCAGTAGTGACGTGCGCGGCGTGGCGAAGCGCAGAGTCATTTCGACTTGCACATCTTTTGCTGTCAGTTTTTGCACCAGCGCACCGGGAATACTGTATGCCTCCAGCGTAAAGTCGACTTTCTTGCCGTCCTGCCAGACGGTCAGGCGGTCGAAATTGCTGGCCATAAAGTTGATGTACTCTTCCGTCAGCAGCGCAACGCCCGGAAAGCCGCCCATGGTGTTAGGGCCGTCTGGCAACAGATGACCATGCCAGGCTCCGAGATCGAAAAACGGATTAAAACGCTGGTGATCGTCGTAATCGTAATCCTTCATGTACTGCGGCGCGCCAGTACGGTTAATCACGTTTTTATAATTGTCGGCGTTAGCGGCATGGGCGGAAAAACTTATCAGCAGAGCGCAGGTTACTGGCGTTAAAATAGTTTTTATTTTCATGAAATTACAGTCCTTATTACCAGTAGAAATATTGCATCAGGAAGATTTGGTCGCTGGGATCGTGAGAGGCATTTTTCATGTAGAAGCGGCTATCAAAAGCCGTGGCGAAACGTCCGCCGCCGTATTCGTACCAGATACCAAACTGCATGAAAGAGGTGGTTTCATCGTCAGCGTGGTCAGGGCGATGTTTGGCGTAGGTGTAAGCGGTGGAGAGATAAACGCCCTTTAACGCTTCATACATGGCGCTCACCATCATCCCACTTTCACTTCCCGGTACGTCCAGCCCGTCGGCGCGTCCGGTATGGTGCCAGGCGCGAGCGGCAAAGTTAGGAGTTAGCAGGCCCGTGAGATAGAGCTGTCCTGTGCCGTCGGTGATTTCCAGACCGTTCATCCAGGTGATGCCTTCGGCAAGGTCATACTGGATGTAACCGTTCATCATTGCCGGATAGGTGTATTTGTCGTCATAGCGATCGTATTTGCCAAAATGTAGCCAGGCTTTGCTTTCATCATGATGTCCGGCAGGAGTCGCGGTGACGCTATAACGAAAGTTGCCGCTTAAGTTCTGTACCTTCAGCGCAGTCATAATGTCGCGGGTATTGGGAATGACGTAGCCCAGATCGGGGGTGAAATCGCCCCACCATTGCAGGTCATCCAGCGAGGAATCCTGACGCAGACTGAGCATGATTTCGGTGCCATCATTGGTACGATAACCGCCATAGAAACGGTTAATTCCGCCCTCGAAACCACCCCAGCTATGGTCTGGCACCCAGGCATTGCCGTCGTGGTCGGCCTGCACGGTCCAGCCTTCGCCGTAAATCAGGCCGAACCAGGAGCCGTACTTCATCTCCAGGCCACCTTCAATATAGGTACCGTCGCTGTATTTATGTTTATTCTCACCCTCTAAATCCATATATCCACCAACCCCTAATTCGCCGTAAAAACGAAATGAAGGAGAAGATGTCGAGGTAATTGCGGGTGTTTTTGTGTCGGTCATGTTCTGCCGGACGTGCTTCTTCTCCTGCGCAGAAAGGCGTAGCAAAACGGCAGAGCAAGTAATGCTCTGCATGGTGCAGTGATTAATTTCATTGTGTTAATCCATGAGCTAAAGAAAAAGTACAGCCTTTTATCGTTGTAATTATAAAAAATATAAAGGCAGAAACTATTTTCCCTCTCCTCATCCAGGAAGAGGAAAAATGCCTGCTCATTTTTTATATTCTGCTTAATCAACATTGCTGGCTGGCGTCGCTTCAATATGCGCTCTTCAGACCGTTAATCCCATTATATATTTACTGTATTTCCACCACGCAAAGCCAAGGAAGATAACAATACCGCCGACGTTATAAAAAATGATGGTCAGAAATATTCGCGCCAGTCGGGAAGGTCGAAGCGACAAACCCTACGGCAAAATATCGCAATCAGCATTGAAACAACGATAATACCGGTGCGGCGGAGCCCATACGGAAATCGCGTGGCAGGTGATCTAATTTGGCGCGTAAATTCAGGTAAGCCAGCATGATGAATAACGGCGGAAGCATGGACGCTGCGCGCGGTCCATATTAATAATAGTAATTCATCAGATCCGTGCACGGTATTGGAACCGAGCATCGGGATAATCATCAGCGGGATGACGATCAGGAACTGGATCCACGCTGCGCGCGCCGGAACGCCGTTTTCGTTCAGTTCGACGGTTTTCTTACCAAAGATGCTTCCGGATTCGGAGAAGAGAAATTTTCACCGGCGTTGCGGTCCACATCAGCAGGGAACCGAACATCGCGGTAAAGGACACCAGACCGACAAAGCGATTCATCAACGCTTCCGGTAGACCAAAATACGCCGCCATGCCGTGGAATACCTGCACCGATCCGCCGTAAATTTCAACTCTTTGCTGCTGACGAAGACGTTAATCAGCACCGAGGAGACGGAATACAGTACGCCGATAAAAAATCCCGGCGAGGATGATCACTTTAACGAACGATTTCGAACCGCCTTTGACGTCGTTAACGTACACAGCGACGGACTCCGCGCCACCTGCGGCCATAAAGACCAGGTGGTAACGCCGAGGAACGCCCAGTTGAAGTTCGGGATCATCGCGTCAACGGTGATGGCGTCAGCAGGCTGTACGCCGCCAACCAGCGCCGTACCTGCCAGTAAAATGTAGGAGAGCGTTAAACAGCAGCATCAGCGTTGAAGTGACGGAGGTAATTGGCCCCAACATTTTCGCCCGCGTTGGTGGAAACCCAGGTGGAGAAGGCGAACAGCACCATACTGATAATGGTGGTGGCAACCGGCGTCATAATATATTCGTATCCGAGGAAGGCATACGAAGCATAAGCAATAACGCGCGGCAAACAGTGAGGTGAAAAAGAACAGGTTTACGAACCAGTAGGTATAGGCAGTAATAAATGCCCAACGTCCGCCCAGCGAACTTTTTACCCACGCGTAGACACCGGCTTCTGAGTTTTTATTCAACGAGACAAACTCAGCGATAATTAAGCAGAACGGGATAAAATAGAACAGGGTTGCTAAAAAGAACATCGGCGCGGAGGCAAGTCCGAGTTCGATATTATTATTGATCACGTTGTTAAAACTAAACACGGCGGCAAAGGTCAGCGACAGCAGGCCGAATTTGCCGATGGTATTGCGTTTGGTGGTTTCAGACATAACGTTTCTCCGGGTAAGAGGCTAGCGGTGCTTCATTGGCACCGCTCGTTTTTTTATTTGTTATGGAAATAACCGTCTTCGATGGTCACATTGAGAATGACTTTTTTGACCGGCTCCTCGCTGATAAAGCGATACGCCTCATGGTTCTCACAAATTACGATCTGCCCCTCGCGCACCTGTTCGGTGGTACCCACGCCTTTCAGGTATTCTCGATCGGTCTCATCGCGGTAGCACTCCACTGTCTGAAGCGCATCTTTGGCGGCATATTCAATTTTCTGCGCGCCCTGAAGGTAGTAATGCACCTCGAAATAGCGGCGATGCCCGACAAACAGCGCGTCGGTGCTGGCATCATTGGTCACACGGTAGGCCAGCGAATCGCCAATCGAATGGGCTACGCCGGGCGAGATATTATCGATATTGTTAATGGCTTCTGAGCAGCGCTGCCATTTGCGACCCGTGCGGTAATGCTGTTGAAACTGTTCCAGGCTCTCAAGAACGATCATTTGTCTGCCTCGCTGTGCAAATCCATGGAGAAGAAACCGGTGCCGAATTGCTGGCGTGCCAGCGCCATCGAGGCGATGCGGCCGCCATTGAGCGGGAGCAATGTGAAGCCGTAGCGGAACGGACTGAACCAGACGCGCCAGCTCTCCAGTACCTCACTTCCCCAGGAATTGGAGCCTAAGCCCAGCACCTGGTGGTCAAGATTAAGCGTGATGTCATCGCAGCGGCGCAGTTCGTTGCAGTGCTGTGCGGCGTGAATATTCTCAGCCGTGTAGTGCCAGGCGCTGAAGTGGAGAGGCTGTTGCGGTACGACCAGCACGCCGCTGCCATGACGATCCGCGAGGGAGGCCCAGCGCACCTGCTGACGGTTGCCGTTGTTTTGCGGGAACGGATAATTTTCAAACATCTTATCAACCGTGGTGTGCCACAGGTCGATGGTGCTGGCCTGCTGGCTGTCCGGATAGTTTTCACCCGGCCCTCGCCCGTAGTAGCTCACCTGATCGAACCCGCCGTTGATGCCAAGCGTAAAGCCGATGCACGGAATGATGTGCGGGTACTCGCCGTAGCGCTCACCGCATAGCTCAACGTTGATTTGCCCGTCGGCGGCGATGCGCCAGCGATAGGTACAGCGCATGCCAAAATCAAACACTGGCGGGGCAATCAGGGTACGGGTGGTGACGATGACCGCATCGTTATGCTGCTCAACCTCGAAGCCGCGCAGGTGCTCCTGCATGATCTGGAAATGATACGGCTGCCACAGCCCTTCATACTCCTGCTTATGGTTATCAATCATGGGCTTGAAGAAGTTAATCTTCGGCTCACGGGTAAGGTATTCCTCACCGTTCACCTGCCAGGCGCTGAGTTTTCCCGATACTTTAGAGAAGGTCGCGCGAAAGTTATGCCCGGTCACGGTGCAGCTCAGGCGATCTTCCTCCAGACGCAGCGGAGTGGCACTGGTGTTGATAAACGGTGTCGGGCGTGCCGTGCGGCCTTTTAACGGGAACTGATACACCGCGATCTCGTGCCCGACCTCGCTGTAGCGCGTGGGACTGTTTTTGATAATACGTACAGTCAGGAATGCTTCGCGCTCGTCCAGTTCCGGCACGTGCAGGCTGACGCTGCGGGAGCTGTTGGGGGCCAACCCGGTGATGTTCAGTGGCTCGCTGTGCAGCGTTTCACCTTCCGCACGCACCTCCGTGAGCAGGGTGTAATCATCCAGGCTGGTGAACCATAAGCGGTTATCAACGTGCAGCTCACCGTTTTGCCAGCGCAGTTTGACCGGGGCGATCACCTGCTTGTACTCACGCAAACCTTGCCCGGGCGTTTGATCGGAGTAGATCAGCCCGTCGAGGCAGAAATTGTAATTATTGGGGTAATCACCGAAGTCGCCGCCATAGGCGTACCAGATGTTGCCGCTGGCGTCTGTTTTCTGAATACCGTGGTCGCACCACTCCCAGACATAATGCCCCTGAATGCAGTCGTGGCGATCGAACACGTTCTGATACTCGGTCAACCCGCCGGGACCGTTGCCCATCGCATGGGCGTATTCGCAGATAATGCGCGGTTTGGCGTGCGGGTATTCGCCAAACAGATTCATCAGCGGTACGCGGGTATACATGGTGGAGATAATGTCCACCACCTCGGCGTCGCGATCTTCTTCGTAGTGAAGCAGGCGAGTATCATCCAGCGCTTTTGCCGCACGGGCCATCGCGCGGATGTTACAGCCGTAGCCGGACTCGTTTCCGAGCGACCAGATGATGATCGACGGATGATTTTTCTGCGCGTGAATATGGCGTTCGATGCGCTCAACGTAGACCGGCTCCCACACCGGATCGTCCGTAATGCGGCTCAGGTCGCCGACGTTGGCGAAGCCGTGAGACTCCACATCCGTTTCAGCCATTACAAACAGGCCGTACAGGTCGCAAAGCTCGTAAAAGCGCGGGTCGTTCGGGTAGTGGGCGGTACGTACCGAGTTGATATTGTGCTGCTTCATCAGGATCAGGTCGCGCTCCACGCGATCCATCCCCACCGCGCGGCCCCTCAGATGATCGTTGTCATGACGATTGACGCCGTGCAGCTTCAGATAACGGTTGTTAACGTAGAACAGGCCGTCTTTCACCTTGATATCCCGAAACCCGATGCGCTGCGGGATGATTTCCAGCGTCTGGCCATGGTTATCTTTTAAAGTCATGACCAGATGATAAAGATCCGGCGATTCAGCGGACCACTGGCGGGGTTGCCTCACCTCAATGCTGAAGGCGGTTTCCGCACGCTCGCTGACGGTCAGGTTGTCGGTTGTTCCCTTGTGCAGCACTGTCTCGCCGTCGTACAGGGTATAATCCAGTTGAACACAGCCAGGGCGTGCAGCAAGGTTTTCCAGCTCAAGCTGACAGAAGAGGGTGGCATCCCGGTATGCCTCGTCGAAGGTGGTTTTAACCGTGAAATCGCGGACATGCGTGAGTGATTTTCCCAGCAGGTAGACGTCGCGGAATATCCCCGCCGTCCACCACATGTCCTGATCCTCAATGTAGGTGGAATCTGCCCACTGCATAACCCGCACGCACAACAGGTTTTGCCCGCTGTGTACCGCATCGCTGATATCAAACTCGGCAGACAGTCGGCTGCCTTTGCTAAAGCCTATATAGCGGCCATTCACGTAGACTTCGAAATAGGTTTCGACGCCGTCAAACTTGATAAGAGTCTGTTTCTCTTGCCAGCTTTCAGAAAGCGTAAACCAGCGCTGGTATGCCCCGGTCGGGTTGTCTGACGGCACCCATGGTACGTCCACCGGGAAAGGAAAGCCTTCGTCGGTGTACTGCAACTGACCGTGACCTTCCATCTGCCACATGCCCGGCACGGTAATATCGCCCCAGTCGGCCATGTATTCTGAGGTAAAGTTTTCCGGGACAAGCAGCGGGTTCGTGAAGAAGCGAAAGTTCCACTTTCCGCTTAGCGACAGAAAGTGGCTGCTGGCTCCACGCGCAAACGTGCGTGCCCGGGAAACGGTGTCATAAGAGAAGAAGTACGCACGTGGCGGGAGCCGGTTTTCATGCGTGAGTTGAATATTTTCCCAGCGATTCATGTGATCTCCCTGTAGGGGTAAAACATCATTGCTGGAGATTTTAGTAAATATTTTACTAAATAAAATCAGTAAAACCGATTTGCTTTAACTCGATCACGAAATTAAAAAAGCCGGGCGTGCCCGGCGGGAGAGTTAACAGGTGGAAATCAGCGGGTGGTGCCGCGCAGCTTCAGTACGCTCGGGACAAAGACCTGAAGCGGTAGCGCGCGGCCATCGCGGGCCTTTTCCAGCAGCAGATTAACGCCCTGGCTGCCCATCATTTCAGAGTGAATGCGCACGGTGGAAAGAGGCGGGAAGGTAAAGCGGGCGGTTGGAATGTCGTTCACGCTGATCAGTGAAATATCTTCCGGGATCGCCAGCCCTTTTTCGTGGATGGCGCGTAACACCCCGATGGCGATGGAATCGGAGGCCACGAACAAGGCGGAAGGCCAGCACTGTTGTGCCAGCATGATTTTTGCCAGTTCATAACCGGACGAGCTGGAAAAACCGCCGCGCCAGATGTCCTGTTCCGATACCACCCCTTTCAGGAGCCCGTACTCCACGAAGGCGGCTTCCCGAATATCAGCCTTGCCTGGCTCATCTTCGCCGCCGATAAAGCCAATCCGCTTAACTCCCTGAGCAATAAAGAAATCCACGATCTGCTTGCTGATGCGCGAAAGGTCAATATCGACAGAATCGTACTCGCTACCTGGCTCGTGAAAGTCGATAAAACAGACGTTGTCGGTCAACGACATTGCCGCACGTCGAAGCGCAGGGGAGGGTTTGCCTACAATCAACACCCCGGTGAGCTTTTTCAGCTCCGGCAGGGTGGCATTAGCGTAGCAGTTACTCAGTTCGACCCCCAGTTTTTCGCACTGCGTCTCAATGCCGTGGCGAATGGCAAGATAGTAAGGGTCGTTGATCTCCAGTTCCTGCTGGTAGCTGTAGAGCGCCAGAATATGTTGCTGACCGGCAGCGACAGACTGCATTTTACGGGAGGTCGTGCTTTTGTATTCCAGCTTCTCGGCAATCTCCAGAATGCGGTGTTTCGTCTCTTCTTTCACATTCAGCGTCGGGTCATCGTTTAAAACCCGGGATACCGTTGCCAGCGAGACGCCAGCTTCCGTCGCGATGTCTTTCAGCGTTGCCATGTTTGTCCTTATTCCCCACGAGATAGCTTATTGTAAAGGATGCGTTCGGACATGCATTAATTTTTAGTAAATAACATCCCTGTTGCTCTCGCCAGTTACCGTGTTAGTATTTAGTAAAATTTTACCAGGGAGGCAAAAGTGGAAACGGTAGCGTACGATGATTTTGCAAAGCTCGAGATCCGCGTGGGGAAGATTGTTGACGTTAAACGTCACGCCAATGCGGACAAGCTCTATATTGCGCAGATAGAGGTCGGAGACAGAACGTTGCAAACCGTCACCAGCCTGGTGCCGTATTACCGGGAAGAGGAGCTGATGGGCAAAACGGTGGTGGTGTTGTGTAACCTGGCAAAGGCTAAAATGCGCGGTGAAACGTCTGAATGCATGTTGCTCTGCGCGGAAACCGATGACGCCCGAGAAAGTGTGTTATTAACGCCGGAGCGGGCGATGGCGGCAGGGGTAAGAGTGGTGTGAAAAAGCCGGGTGGCGGCTACGCCTTACCCGGCCTACAAAGCCTCGAACCGCAGGCCGGGTAAACGACAGCGTCACCCGGCAAAAGCACTACAGCACGCTTAGCGCCTTCTCCACCACGTTCTCAACGGTAAAGCCGAAATATGGGAACAGCTTATCCGCCGGAGCAGATTCCCCGTAACCCGTCATCCCGACAATTGCCCCTTTCAGACCAACATACTTGTACCAGTAATCGGCAATACCTGCTTCCACCGCCACGCGAGCCGCAACGTTAGAAGGCAACACCGACTCCCGATATTCCTCATCCTGGGCGTCGAAAATATCGGTCGAGGGCAGGGAAACTACGCGTACATTGCGACCTTCTCCTGCTAATTTCTCTGCCGCTTGCAGGGTAATTTCCATCTCTGAACCGGTGGCAATCAGAATAATATCTGGCTTACCGCCGCTGTCTTTCAGCACATAACCGCCACGAGCAATCTCTTTAACCTGATCCGGCGTACGTTCCACCTGGGCCAGATTCTGCCTTGAGAGGATCAGTGCCGTCGGTCCGTTGTGGCGCTCAACCGCCAGCTTCCAGCCCACCGCCGCTTCCACCTGATCGCACGGTCGCCAGGTGCTGAAATTTGGCGTTAAGCGCAGGCTGGCCAGTTGCTCAACAGCCTGGTGCGTCGGACCATCTTCGCCCAGGCCAATTGAGTCGTGGGTATAAACCATAATCTGCCGCGCTTTCATCAGTGCCGCCATCCGCGCGGCGTTACGGGCGTATTCAACAAACATCAGGAACGTCGCGGTATACGGCACAAAGCCGCCGTGGTGCGCGATGCCGTTGGCGATAGCGGTCATGCCAAATTCACGCACCCCGTAGTGAATGTAGTTGCCCGCTGGATCTTCCTTCAGCGAAACAGAACCTTTCCAGATGGTCAGGTTGCTGGGAGCCAGATCCGCCGAACCGCCGAGCAACTCAGGCAGCATCGGCCCGTAAGCGTTAAGCGTATTTTGCGAAGCCTTACGGGTAGCGATTTTCGCCGGATTTGCCTGTAACTCATTGATATATTTCTGAGTCGTTTTCTCCCAGTCCTTCGGTAAACCACCGCTCATCCGTCGGGTAAACTCTTCTGCCAGTTGCGGATGAGCCTTTTTATAGGCGGCAAACTTCTCATTCCAGCTCTGCTGCGCTTTTTCGCCTTTTTCACGGGCATCCCAGGCGTGATAAATCTCTTTAGGGATCTCAAATGGCGGATGGTGCCAGCCCAGTTTTTGCCGTGCCAGCGCCACTTCTTCTTCCCCCAGTGGTGCGCCGTGCGCCTCTTCCTTACCTGCTTTATTCGGCGAACCAAAGCCAATCACCGTACGGCAGATAATCAGCGACGGCTTATCTTTCACGCTTTGCGCTTCAAGGATCGCTTCCTTCACCGCCTGCGGATCGTGACCGTCGATTTCATGGATCACATGCCAGTGATAGGCTTCAAAACGTTTTGCCGTATCGTCGGTAAACCAGCCTTCTGTTTCACCGTCGATGGAAATACCGTTGTGATCGTAAAAACCAATCAGCTTGCCCAGTCCCAGCGTGCCTGCCAGCGAACAGACTTCGTGGGAAATACCTTCCATCAGGCAGCCGTCGCCCATAAACACATAGGTGAAGTGATCGACGATCTCATGGTCTGGCTGGTTAAACTGCGCCGCCAGTGTACGCTCTGCTATCGCCAGCCCGACGGCGTTCGCCAAACCTTGTCCAAGCGGGCCGGTGGTGGTTTCAACGCCTGGCGTATAGCCAATCTCCGGGTGGCCTGGGGTTTTCGAATGCAACTGACGGAAGTTCTTCAGTTCTTCCAGCGGCAGGTCGTAACCGGTCAGATGTAGCAAACTGTAGAGCAGCATCGACGCGTGACCGTTGGAAAGAATAAAGCGGTCGCGATCATACCAGGTTGGGTCGGTAGGGTTATGTTTAAGAAAATCGTTCCACAGCACTTCGGCAATATCAGCCATGCCCATCGGCGCGCCGGGATGACCAGAGTTGGCTTTTTGTACCGCATCCATACTGAGTGCGCGAATCGCATTGGCAAGGTCTTTTCGGGACATATAACACTCCGTGGCTGGTTTATAGTTTGGCGGCAAGAAGATCTTCCAGTTTGCGTTGATCAACGGCGAACAGACGAATGCCTTCAGACAGTTTTTCTACCGCCATCGCATCCTGATTGTGCTCCCAACGGAACTCCGCTTCGCTCATGGGAGCTGGGTGTGGGAACGTCTGAGAAGGTGGGATTAATTTACGTACCACTGGCGAAACTTTTTCCTGCAGCTCCTTCAGTAAATTCGGTGCGATAGTCAGTCGATCGCAGCCGGTTAAGGCGAGGATTTGTTCGGTGCGACGGAAGCTCGCGCCCATCACAATGGTTTCATAGTGGTGTTGCTTATAGTAGTCGTAGATATTGCGCACCGATTTAACGCCCGGATCTTCTTCCACCACATACGGGTCCATCGGCTTGCGTGCCTGATACCAGTCATAAATACGCCCGACAAACGGCGAAATCAGAAAAACGCCTGCTTCCGCACAGGCCCGTGCCTGTGCAAAAGAAAACAGCAGCGTCAGGTTGCAGTTAATACCTTCTTTTTCCAGCTCTTCTGCCGCGCGAATTCCTTCCCAGGTCGAAGCCAGCTTGATCAGAATGCGTGATTTCTCAACGCCTTGTTGCTGATACAAGTCCACCAGATGGCGCGCCTTCTCAATACTCTTTTCTTTATCAAAAGAGAGGCGTGCATCAACTTCTGTTGACACGCGACCGGGTACGATTTTGAGGATTTCAGCACCGAAATTGACCGCCAGTTTGTCACACGCTGCGACCACCTGTTGTTCCTGGGTCTTGCCATTTTTTTTACCCCAGGCGATAGCATCGTCTATTAAATGCTCATATTGTGATAATCCGGCAGCTTTGAGTAACAGCGAAGGATTGGTGGTGGCATCCTGGGGATGATAATGGCGAATGGACTCAATATCGCCGCTGTCTGCCACGACAGTGGTGAACTGTTTGATGCCGTCTAACTCGTTCATAGGAAATACTCCTTGAAAAGTAAAGTGTTAGATGAGTGCGTTAATTCACACTTCTGAGAAATTTCGCTAAACGCATCAAAAAAGCATAGCAGACAGGCATGGTATTGCTGGATTAAGCAGGTAACATCAGTGTTATAGGATTATTACCAAAACATTATATTAATGGTGAGAGTTTGGACTTGCTCAAAGTCTGTAGACTCCGGCAGGGTAATAATGTGCGCCACGTTGTGGGCAGGGGCTGTTGCCCACACACTTTATTTGTGAACGTTACGTGAAAGGAACAACCAAATGGATGACCAGTTAAAACAAAGTGCACTTGATTTCCATGAATTTCCAGTTCCAGGGAAAATCCAGGTTTCTCCAACCAAGCCTCTGGCAACACAGCGCGATCTGGCGCTGGCCTACTCACCAGGCGTTGCCGCACCTTGTCTTGAAATCGAAAAAGACCCGTTAAAAGCCTACAAATATACCGCCCGCGGTAACCTGGTGGCGGTGATCTCTAACGGTACGGCGGTGCTGGGGTTAGGCAACATTGGCGCGCTGGCAGGCAAACCGGTGATGGAAGGCAAGGGCGTTCTGTTTAAGAAATTCGCCGGGATTGATGTATTTGACATTGAAGTTGACGAACTCGACCCGGACAAATTTATTGAAGTTGTCGCCGCGCTCGAACCAACCTTCGGCGGCATCAACCTCGAAGACATTAAAGCGCCAGAATGTTTCTATATTGAACAGAAACTGCGCGAGCGGATGAATATTCCGGTATTCCACGACGATCAGCACGGCACGGCAATTATCAGCACTGCCGCCATCCTCAACGGCTTGCGCGTGGTGGAGAAAAACATCTCCGACGTGCGGATGGTGGTTTCCGGCGCGGGTGCCGCAGCAATCGCCTGTATGAACCTGCTGGTAGCGCTGGGTCTGCAAAAACATAACATCGTGGTTTGCGATTCAAAAGGCGTTATCTATCAGGGCCGTGAGCCAAACATGGCGGAAACCAAAGCCGCATATGCGGTGGTGGATGACGGCAAACGTACCCTCGATGATGTGATTGAAGGCGCGGATATTTTCCTGGGCTGTTCCGGCCCGAAAGTGCTGACCCAGGAAATGGTGAAGAAAATGGCTCGTGCGCCAATGATCCTGGCGCTGGCGAACCCGGAACCGGAAATTCTGCCGCCGCTGGCGAAAGAAGTGCGTCCGGATGCCATCATTTGCACCGGTCGTTCTGACTATCCGAACCAGGTGAACAACGTCCTGTGCTTCCCGTTCATCTTCCGTGGCGCGCTGGACGTTGGCGCAACCGCCATCAACGAAGAGATGAAACTGGCGGCGGTACGTGCGATTGCAGAACTCGCCCATGCGGAACAGAGCGAAGTGGTGGCTTCAGCGTATGGCGATCAGGATCTGAGCTTTGGTCCGGAATACATCATTCCAAAACCGTTTGATCCGCGCTTGATCGTTAAGATCGCTCCTGCGGTCGCTAAAGCCGCGATGGAGTCGGGCGTGGCGACTCGTCCGATTGCTGATTTCGACGTCTACATCGACAAGCTGACTGAGTTCGTTTACAAAACCAACCTGTTTATGAAGCCGATTTTCTCCCAGGCTCGCAAAGCGCCGAAGCGCGTTGTTCTGCCGGAAGGGGAAGAGGCGCGCGTTCTGCATGCCACTCAGGAACTGGTAACGCTGGGACTGGCGAAACCGATCCTTATCGGTCGTCCGAACGTGATCGAAATGCGCATTCAGAAACTGGGCTTGCAGATCAAAGCGGGCGTTGATTTTGAGATCGTCAATAACGAATCCGATCCGCGCTTTAAAGAGTACTGGACCGAATACTTCCAGATCATGAAGCGTCGCGGCGTCACTCAGGAACAGGCGCAGCGGGCGCTGATCAGTAACCCGACAGTGATCGGCGCGATCATGGTTCAGCGTGGGGAAGCCGATGCAATGATTTGCGGTACGGTGGGTGATTATCATGAACATTTTAGCGTGGTGAAAAATGTCTTTGGTTATCGCGATGGCGTTCACACCGCAGGTGCCATGAACGCGCTGCTGCTGCCGAGTGGTAACACCTTTATTGCCGATACATATGTTAATGATGAACCGGATGCAGAAGAGCTGGCGGAGATCACCTTGATGGCGGCAGAAACTGTCCGTCGTTTTGGTATTGAGCCGCGCGTTGCTTTGTTGTCGCACTCCAACTTTGGTTCTTCTGACTGCCCGTCGTCGAGCAAAATGCGTCAGGCGCTGGAACTGGTCAGGGAACGTGCACCAGAACTGATGATTGATGGTGAAATGCACGGCGATGCAGCGCTGGTGGAAGCGATTCGCAACGACCGTATGCCGGACAGCTCTTTGAAAGGTTCCGCCAATATTCTGGTGATGCCGAACATGGAAGCTGCCCGCATTAGTTACAACTTACTGCGTGTTTCCAGCTCGGAAGGTGTGACTGTCGGCCCGGTGCTGATGGGTGTGGCGAAACCGGTTCACGTGTTAACGCCGATCGCATCGGTGCGTCGTATCGTCAACATGGTGGCGCTGGCCGTGGTTGAGGCACAGACGCAGCCGCTGTAAGCGCTGCGTGTCGGGTGGCGCGTTCGCTTACCCGACCTACGGGACTCGTAGGCCGGATAAGCGCAGCGCCATCCGGCAGTTACACCCAGTTCCGAACCCGAATAAACTCGCGCAAGGCAGCCTCCGGGCTGCCTTCTTTGGGTTCAAAGCTGTATTCCCAGCGTACCAGTGGCGGCATTGACATCAGGATAGACTCGGTGCGCCCGCCAGTTTGCAGGCCAAACAGCGTGCCGCGATCCCAGACCAGATTGAACTCGACATAACGACCGCGACGATATAACTGGAAATTGCGCTCGCGCTCGCCGTAGGCCATCGCTTTCCGTCGCTCGACAATTGGTAAATAAGCGTCGGTGTAGCCTTTGCCTACCGCCTGCATAAAGGCAAAACAGCGGTCGAAATCTGGCGTGTTCAGGTCATCAAAGAACAGCCCGCCAATACCGCGCTGTTCGTTGCGATGTTTGAGGTAGAAGTATTCGTCGCACCACTTTTTGTAACGGGGATAAACGTCTTCGCCAAATGGCAGGCACAGGTCACGGGCGGTGCGATGCCAGTGAATAGCATCTTCTTCAAAACCATAGAATGGGGTTAAGTCGAAGCCACCGCCAAACCACCAGACGGGATCGGCACCCGGTTTTTCGGCAATAAAAAACCGCACATTCGCGTGGCTGGTGGGAACATACGGGTTATGCGGATGCACTACCAGTGAAACGCCCATCGCCTCGAAACTGCGCCCGGCAAGTTCCGGGCGATGAGCGGTGGCGGAAGCAGGCATCGCCTCACCGTGGACATGCGAAAAGTTGACGCCTGCCTGTTCGA
This sequence comes from Enterobacter hormaechei, assembly GCA_042434945.1. GTDB lineage: Bacteria > Pseudomonadota > Gammaproteobacteria > Enterobacterales > Enterobacteriaceae > Escherichia > Escherichia hormaechei_A. The sequence continues at coordinate 2,816,431 of CP170191.1, read as the reverse complement.
AAACACCACCATTACGCAACACCCGACTACGCCCGCCGCCGCCAGCTTCGCGCTGCCAACTATCTTCGACAAATTCTGCGCCATCGACGGCGGTCAGCTGCTGACAAATCGTATCCTGAAGGTTGAGCAGAAACTGTTTAACCTGGTGTGCGTCGGGTTTCATAACTTATCGCTTTTTCGAATGTGCTTTCTGGTTGTCGAACCAGTGGAAATAACTGATCACGCCTTCAGCAATCGCTGTGGCGATTTTCTGACGAAACGCCGCCGTGCCTAACAGCCGTTCTTCTTCCGGGTTGGTGATAAACGAGGTTTCCACCAGCACCGAAGGAACCGACGGTGATTTCAACACCACAAATGCCGCTTGTTCGGTGTTGCGGCTGTGCAGTTTATGCACCGGCTTAATCTTCTTCAGAATATGCGAGCCGAGCGTCAGACTATTTTTAATGGTATCTGTTTGCACCAGATCAAACAGCACTTGTTGCAATAGGTGATCCTTGTCAGTCGCCTTTTTACCGGCAACTTCATCGGCGCGGTTTTCGCGTTCAGACAGGTATTTCGCCATTGCGCTACTTGCCCCACGGTTAGAGAGGGCAAATACCGAAGCACCGGCAGCTTTCGGGTTGGTAAAGCCATCGGCATGAATTGACATAAACAGATCTGCGCCATGTTTATGGGCGATTTCAACGCGATCGTAAAGTGGGATAAACGTATCGCCAGAACGCGTTAAACGCGCATCAATCCCATGATTACGCAAAATGGAACGGACGTTTTTAGCAATCGCCAGCACCACATGTTTTTCTTTCGAACCGTTGCGTCCGATCGCTCCGGTATCAATTCCGCCGTGACCTGGATCGAGAACAACGACACGTTTGCCGCCAGATTTTTTGGCTTTCGGCTTGCTGTGTCCGTTGCTGGTTTTTAAAAGTTCGTCTTTGGCGATGGCTTGCGACATTCCTGACAACGTCAGGGCAGCCAAACCGGCTTTCAGCACCTGGCGGCGCGAAGTGAGTGTTTTTAGTGGTTTAAAAGTGCTCATACGGCCTGAGTTGTAATAATAAAGTTCCAGATGTTATATCGTATCGCGTAATCCGTTACGACGGTTTGCTGTTGAGAATTGTTTTACTTTTCATTTCAATAGTTGACAACTCCCCATTATGCCACTTTTTCAACCGATTTTCGTCAGATATTGGCTAATTCGACCGTTCACGCCATAATCAGCCTTTTAACCCGCAAAAAGGTAACGAATACCATGGAGATACGCGTATTTCGCCAGGAAGATTTCGAAGAGGTCATCACCCTTTGGGAGCGTTGCGACTTGCTGCGTCCGTGGAACGATCCGGAAATGGACATCGAGCGTAAGATGAACCATGACGTCAGTTTGTTTTTGGTCGCTGAGGTAAACGGTGACGTGGTCGGAACGGTGATGGGCGGTTATGACGGGCATCGCGGGTCTGCTTATTATCTTGGCGTGCATCCAGAGTTTCGTGGGCGTGGGATTGCCAATGCGTTGCTTAATCGGCTGGAGAAAAAGCTGATTGCTCGTGGCTGCCCGAAAATTCAGATCAATGTGCCGGAAGATAACGACATGGTGCTCGGAATGTATGAACGCCTGGGATATGAACACGCCGACGTGCTGAGTCTGGGTAAGCGTTTGATTGAAGATGAAGAGTACTGAGTTTCATCCTGTCCATTATGATGCGCACGGTCGCCTGCGTTTACCCTTGCTCTTCTGGCTTGTGCTATTGCTTCAGGCGCGAACCTGGGTGCTGTTTGTCATTGCCGGTGCGTCGCGCGAGCAGGGTACTGCGCTGCTAAATCTGTTTTATCCCGATCACGATAATTTCTGGCTGGGGCTGATTCCTGGCATTCCGGCGGTGCTGGCGTTTTTGTTGAGCGGTCGGCGGGCTACGTTTCCTCGCACCTGGCGTGTACTCTATTTTCTGTTGCTGTTGGCGCAGGTGGTTTTACTTTGCTGGCAACCGTGGCTGTGGCTGAACGGTGAATCCGTTAGCGGTATCGGTCTGGCGCTGGTAGTGGCGGATATTGTGGCGTTAATCTGGCTGCTGACCAATCGACGTTTACGCGCTTGTTTTAATGAAGTAAAAGAATAACGGCACTTTTTGGTGAATTTGCACTCCAAGCAACGTTATTGAATAACCAAAGGAAGTGACATGAAATCGCTGCGTTTAATGTTATGCGCTATGCCATTGATGCTGACCGGCTGTTCCACGATGTCGTCAGTTAACTGGTCTGCCGCTAACCCGTGGAACTGGTTTGGGTCGTCCACCAAAGTGAGCGAGCAGGGCGTGGGTGAATTAACGGCGTCCACACCACTGCAAGAACAAGCCATTGCCGATGCGCTTGATGGCGATTATCGCCTGCGCAGCGGAATGAAAACCGCGAACGGCAACGTGGTGCGCTTTTTTGAAGTGATGAAGGGCGACAACGTGGCGATGGTGATTAACGGTGATCAAGGCACGATCAGTCGCATTGACGTGCTGGATAGCGATATTCCTGCTGACACCGGTGTTAAAATCGGTACACCGTTTAGCGACCTTTACAGCAAAGCATTTGGCAATTGCCAAAAAGCTGATGGTGATGATAATCGTGCCGTCGAATGTAAAGCCGAAGGCAGTCAACATATTAGCTACCAGTTCAGCGGGGAATGGCGTGGTCCTGAAGGGTTAATGCCTTCGGACGATACCCTGAAAAACTGGAAAGTCAGTAAAATTATCTGGCGGCGTTAATTTGCGTCTGAACAAACCGCCGCCGCGAAAAAACACGTAAAATAGCGCTCAACAATGCCACGGATTGCGTGGCATTATTATTTTCAGGAGGAACAATGTCTCAGGTTCAGAGTGGCATTTTGCCAGAACATTGCCGCGCGGCGATTTGGATCGAAGCCAACGTGAAAGGGGAAGTTGACGCCCTGCGTGCGGCCAGTAAAACATTTGCCGACAAACTGGCAACTTTTGAAGCGAAATTCCCGGACGCGCATCTTGGTGCGGTGGTTGCCTTTGGTAACAACACCTGGCGCGCTCTGAGCGGCGGCGTTGGGGCAGAAGAGCTGAAAGATTTTCCGGGCTACGGTAAAGGCCTTGCGCCGACGACCCAGTTCGATGTGTTGATCCACATTCTTTCTCTGCGTCACGACGTAAACTTCTCTGTCGCCCAGGCGGCGATGGAAGCCTTTGGTGACTGCATTGAAGTGAAAGAAGAGATCCACGGCTTCCGTTGGGTTGAAGAGCGTGACCTGAGCGGCTTTGTTGACGGTACGGAAAACCCGGCGGGTGAAGAGACGCGTCGCGAAGTGGCGGTTATCAAAGATGGCGTGGATGCGGGCGGCAGCTATGTGTTTGTCCAGCGTTGGGAACACAACCTGAAGCAGCTCAACCGGATGAGCGTTCACGATCAGGAGATGATGATCGGGCGCACCAAAGAGGCCAACGAAGAGATCGACGGCGACGAACGTCCGGAAACCTCTCACCTCACCCGCGTTGATCTGAAAGAAGATGGCAAAGGGCTGAAGATTGTTCGCCAGAGCCTGCCGTACGGCACTGCCAGTGGCACTCACGGTCTGTACTTCTGCGCCTACTGCGCGCGTCTGCATAACATTGAGCAGCAACTGCTGAGCATGTTTGGCGATACCGATGGTAAGCGTGATGCGATGTTGCGTTTCACCAAACCGGTAACCGGCGGCTATTATTTCGCACCGTCCGTTGAGCGCCTGCTGGCGCTGTAAATCGCTCTCCATTCGTAGGCCGGGTAAGCGTTAGCGCCACCCGGCAATTTCTCCCGCACCCCTTATTCCCTTTTCAACTTCCAAATCACCAAACGGTATATAAAACCGTTACTCCTTTCACGTCCGTTATAAATATGATGGCTATTAGAAAGTCATTAAATTTATAAGGGTGCGCAATGGCCGTTAACTTACTGAAAAAGAACTCACTCGCGCTGGTCGCTTCTCTGCTGCTGGCGGGCCATGTACAGGCAACGGAACTGCTGAACAGTTCTTATGACGTCTCCCGCGAGCTGTTTGCCGCCCTGAATCCGCCGTTTGAGCAACAATGGGCAAAAGATAACGGCGGCGACAAACTGACGATAAAACAATCTCATGCCGGGTCATCAAAACAGGCGCTGGCGATTTTACAGGGCTTAAAAGCCGACGTTGTCACTTATAACCAGGTGACCGACGTACAAATCCTGCACGATAAAGGCAAGCTGATCCCGGCCGACTGGCAGTCGCGCCTGCCGAATAATAGCTCGCCGTTCTACTCCACCATGGGCTTCCTGGTGCGTAAGGGTAACCCGAAGAATATCCACGATTGGAACGACCTGGTGCGCTCCGACGTGAAGCTGATTTTCCCGAACCCGAAAACGTCGGGTAACGCGCGTTATACCTATCTGGCGGCATGGGGCGCAGCGGATAAAGCTGACGGTGGTGACAAAGGCAAAACCGAACAGTTTATGACCCAGTTCCTGAAAAACGTTGAAGTGTTCGATACTGGCGGTCGTGGCGCGACCACCACTTTTGCCGAGCGCGGCCTGGGCGATGTGCTGATTAGCTTCGAATCGGAAGTGAACAACATCCGTAAACAGTATGAAGCGCAGGGCTTTGAAGTGGTGATTCCGAAAACCAACATTCTGGCGGAATTCCCGGTGGCGTGGGTTGATAAAAACGTGCAGGCCAACGGTACGGAAAAAGCCGCCAAAGCCTATCTGAACTGGCTCTATAGCCCGCAGGCGCAAACCATCATCACCGACTATTACTACCGCGTGAATAACCCGGAGGTGATGGACAAACTGAAAGACAAATTCCCGCAGACCGAGCTGTTCCGCGTGGAAGACAAATTTGGCTCCTGGCCGGAAGTGATGAAAACCCACTTCACCAGCGGCGGCGAGTTAGACAAGCTGTTAGCGGCGGGGCGTAACTGATGTTTGCTGTCTCCTCCAGACGCGTGCTGCCGGGCTTTACCTTAAGCCTCGGCACCAGTCTGCTGTTTGTGTGCCTGATTTTGCTGCTGCCGCTCTCCGCGCTGGTGATGCAACTGGCCCAGATGAGCTGGGCGCAGTACTGGGAGGTGATCACCAACCCGCAGGTGGTCGCGGCCTACAAAGTAACGCTGCTGTCGGCGTTTGTGGCATCGATTTTTAACGGCGTTTTCGGTCTGCTGATGGCGTGGATCCTAACCCGCTATCGCTTCCCAGGCCGCACGCTGCTTGATGCGCTGATGGATTTACCCTTTGCGCTGCCAACGGCTGTCGCCGGTTTAACGCTGGCCTCGCTCTTTTCCGTAAACGGTTTTTACGGTGAATGGCTGGCGAAGTTTGATATCAAAGTCACCTATACATGGCTGGGGATTGCGGTGGCTATGGCCTTTACCAGCATTCCGTTTGTGGTGCGTACCGTGCAGCCGGTGCTGGAAGAGTTAGGCCCGGAATATGAAGAAGCGGCGGAAACGCTTGGTGCAACGCGCTGGCAGAGTTTCTGCAAAGTGGTGCTGCCGGAGCTTTCTCCGGCGCTGGTGGCGGGCGTGGCGCTGTCGTTTACCCGTAGTCTTGGTGAATTTGGCGCGGTGATTTTTATCGCCGGAAATATCGCGTGGAAGACGGAAGTGACGTCGCTGATGATTTTTGTGCGCTTACAGGAGTTTGATTACCCGGCAGCGAGCGCGATTGCTTCGGTGATCCTCGCGGCATCTCTGCTGCTGCTGTTCTCAATTAACACTCTGCAAAGTCGCTTTGGTCGGCGTGTGGTAGGTCATTAATGGCGGAAGTTACCCAATTGAAGCGTTATGACGCGCGCCCGATTAACTGGGGCAAATGGTTTCTGATTGGCATCGGGATGCTGGTTTCGGCGTTCATCCTGCTGGTGCCGATGATTTACATCTTCGTGCAGGCATTCAGCAAGGGGCTGATGCCGGTTTTACAGAATCTGGCCGATCCGGACATGCTGCACGCCATCTGGCTGACGGTGATGATCGCGCTGATTGCCGTACCGGTAAACCTGGTGTTCGGCATTCTGCTGGCCTGGCTGGTGACGCGCTTTAACTTCCCTGGACGCCAGTTACTGCTGACGCTACTGGACATTCCGTTTGCCGTATCGCCGGTGGTTGCCGGTCTGGTGTATTTGCTGTTCTACGGCTCTAACGGCCCGCTCGGCGGTTGGCTCGACGAGCATAACCTGCAAATTATGTTCTCCTGGCCGGGAATGGTGCTGGTCACCATCTTCGTGACGTGTCCGTTTGTGGTGCGCGAACTGGTGCCGGTGATGTTAAGCCAGGGCAGCCAGGAAGACGAAGCGGCGATTTTGCTTGGCGCGTCCGGCTGGCAGATGTTCCGTCGCGTCACATTACCGAACATCCGCTGGGCGCTGCTTTATGGCGTGGTGTTGACCAACGCCCGCGCAATTGGCGAGTTTGGCGCGGTGTCGGTGGTTTCCGGCTCGATTCGCGGCGAAACCCTGTCGCTGCCGTTACAGATTGAATTGCTGGAGCAGGACTACAACACCGTCGGCTCCTTTACCGCTGCGGCGCTGTTAACGCTGATGGCGATTATCACCCTGTTTTTAAAAAGTATGTTGCAGTGGCGCCTGGAGAATCAGGAAAAACGCGCACAGCAGGAGGAACATCATGAGCATTGAGATTGCCAATATTAAGAAGTCGTTTGGTCGCACCCAGGTGCTGAACGATATCTCACTGGATATTCCTTCAGGTCAGATGGTCGCGTTGCTGGGGCCGTCCGGTTCCGGGAAAACCACGCTGCTGCGCATTATCGCCGGGCTGGAGCATCAAACCAGCGGGCATATTCGCTTCCACGGCACCGACGTGAGCCGCCTGCACGCACGTGATCGTAAAGTCGGTTTCGTGTTCCAGCATTACGCGCTGTTCCGCCATATGACGGTGTTCGACAATATCGCTTTTGGCCTGACGGTGCTGCCGCGTCGCGAGCGCCCGAATGCCGCAGCCATCAAAGCGAAAGTGACAAAATTGCTGGAAATGGTCCAGCTTGCTCATCTGGCGGATCGTTATCCGGCGCAGCTTTCCGGCGGCCAGAAACAGCGCGTGGCGCTGGCGCGCGCGCTGGCTGTGGAACCGCAAATTCTGCTGCTTGATGAACCGTTTGGCGCGCTGGATGCGCAGGTGCGTAAAGAGCTGCGTCGCTGGCTGCGTCAACTCCATGAAGAACTAAAATTCACCAGCGTTTTTGTGACCCACGATCAGGAAGAAGCGACCGAAGTAGCTGATCGTGTAGTTGTGATGAGCCAGGGCAATATTGAACAGGCTGACGCGCCGGATCAGGTATGGCGCGAACCGGCGACCCGTTTTGTGCTCGAATTTATGGGCGAAGTGAACCGCCTGCAGGGAACCATTCGCGGCGGGCAGTTCCATGTTGGCGCGCATCGCTGGCCGCTGGGCTACACACCTGCGTATCAGGGGCCGGTGGATCTCTTCCTGCGCCCTTGGGAAGTGGATATCAGCCGCCGTACCAGCCTCGATTCACCGCTGCCGGTACAGGTACTGGAAGCCAGCCCGAAAGGTCACTACACCCAATTAGTGGTGCAGCCGCTGGGGTGGTACAACGAACCGCTGACGGTCGTGATGCATGGCGACGATGCCCCGCAGCGTGGCGAGCGTTTATTCGTTGGTCTGCAACATGCGCGGCTGTATAACGGCGACGAGCGTATCGAAACCCGCGATGAGGAACTTGCTCTCGCACAAAGCGCCTGATAGGTTGAGTGAATGTTAAACGCCCGGAGGCGCTTCCCGCGATCCGGGCTTTTTAATGGCAAGGTTTGTAACCTGTAGACCTGATAAGACGCGCAAGCGTCGCATCAGGCAACACCACGTATGGATAGAGATCGTGAGTACATTAGAACAAACAATAGGCAATACGCCTCTGGTGAAGTTGCAGCGAATGGGGCCGGATAACGGCAGTGAAGTGTGGTTAAAACTGGAAGGCAATAACCCGGCAGGTTCGGTGAAAGATCGTGCGGCACTTTCGATGATCGTCGAGGCGGAAAAGCGCGGGGAAATTAAACCGGGTGATGTCTTAATCGAAGCCACCAGTGGTAACACCGGCATTGCGCTGGCAATGATTGCCGCGCTGAAAGGCTATCGCATGAAATTGCTGATGCCCGACAACATGAGCCAGGAACGCCGTGCGGCGATGCGTGCTTATGGTGCGGAACTGATTCTTGTCACCAAAGAGCAGGGCATGGAAGGTGCGCGCGATCTGGCGCTGGAGATGGCGAATCGTGGCGAAGGAAAGCTGCTCGATCAGTTCAATAATCCCGATAACCCTTATGCGCATTACACCACCACTGGGCCGGAAATCTGGCAGCAAACCGGCGGGCGCATCACTCATTTTGTCTCCAGCATGGGGACGACCGGCACTATCACCGGCGTCTCACGCTTTATGCGCGAACAATCCAAACCGGTGACCATTGTCGGCCTGCAACCGGAAGAGGGCAGCAGCATTCCCGGCATTCGCCGCTGGCCTACGGAATATCTGCCGGGGATTTTCAACGCTTCTCTGGTGGATGAGGTGCTGGATATTCATCAGCGCGATGCGGAAAACACCATGCGCGAACTAGCGGTGCGGGAAGGAATATTCTGTGGCGTCAGCTCCGGCGGCGCGGTTGCCGGAGCACTGCGGGTGGCTGAGTCCACGCCGGGGGCGGTGGTCGTAGCGATTATTTGCGATCGCGGCGACCGTTACCTGTCTACCGGCGTCTTTGGTGAAGAGAGTTATTCGCAGGGGGCGGGGATTTAAGCGTCATGGAGATGATTTTATTCCGGGATAACACCCGGGCGCAGCAAACCGATATTGTCGCCGTACAGTCGCAGGTGGTGTACGGCAGCGTGGGAAACAGCATCGCGGTGCCGAATATTCGAACCCACCGGCTGAACGTTACCGCCGTGCCAACGGTGCTGTTCAGCAATACGCCGCACTACGACACCTTCTACGGCGGGGTGATCCCGGACGAGTGGTTCAGCGGCTACCTTAAGGCGCTGGAAGAGCGCGAGATCCTGCGCGAGCTTAAAGCGGTCACCACCGGCTATATGGGCAGCGCCAGCCAGATCGCGCTGCTGGCGCAGTGGCTGAAGGCAATCAAAGTGCAACATCCCGATCTGCTGGTGCTGGTCGACCCGGTAATTGGGGATATCGATAGCGGGATGTACGTGAAGCCGGATATTCCTGAAGCCTACCGTGAGCATCTGCTCCCGCTGGCCCAGGGCATTACGCCCAACGTGTATGAACTGGAAGTGCTGAGCGGCAAACCGTGCCGTACGCCGGAGAGCGCCATTGCCGCCGCGCAGGGGCTGCTGTCCGACTCGCTGAAATGGGTAGCGATCACCAGTGCGCCAGTGTCTGACGATCCGCAGAATATCCACGTTGTGCTGGTGAGCGAAGAAGGTGTTACCGTAAGCGCGCACCCGCGCGTAGAGACGGATCTGAAAGGAACGGGCGATCTGTTCTGTTCGGAGCTGGTCAGCGGCATTGTGGGAGGGAAAACCGTTGCCGATGCCATTCGCATGGCGGGCGATCGGGTGACTGACGTTATGATCTATACGCAGTCGAAAGGCTATGACGAGCTTATCCTGCCGGCATAAAAAAAATGGCGCCGATGGGCGCCATTTTTCACTGCGGCAAGAATTACTTCTTGATGCGGATAACCGGGGTTTCACCCACGGTTACGCTACCGGACAGTTTGATCAGTTCTTTGATTTCGTCCATGTTGGAGATAACAACCGGAGTCAGGGTAGACTTGGCTTTCTCTTCCAGCAGCGGCAGATCAAATTCAATGACAGTATCGCCAACTTTCACGCGCTGACCTTCTTCAGCAATACGCTTGAAGCCTTCGCCTTTCAGTTCAACGGTGTCGATACCGAAGTGGACGAACAGTTCAACGCCGCTATCAGATTCGATAGAGAATGCGTGGTTGGTTTCAAAGATTTTACCAATGGTGCCGTCTACTGGCGCGACCATTTTGTTACCCGTTGGTTTGATAGCAATACCATCACCAACGATTTTTTCCGCAAAAACGACATCCGGCACGTCTTCGATATTGACGATCTCGCCAGAGAGCGGAGCAATGATCTCAATAGTTCCGGTATCCTTCTTGTCGTCGGAAACCAGAGATTTCAGTTTATCGAACAAACCCATGATCTTCTCCTAAGCAGTAAATTGGGCCGCATCTCGTGGATTAGCAGATTGTTTTTTCTTCAATGAACTTGTTAACCAGCGTCATTAACTCGTCCGTTGTCGGTTGAGCAAGAGCCTGCTCTGCTAACACCTTCGCATCTTCGAAGTTCGTGTTACGGATAATCTTCTTAATGCGCGGGATAGAAATGGCGCTCATAGAGAATTCGTCCAGACCCATCCCCAGCAACAGAAGTGTAGCACGTTCATCGCCAGCAAGCTCACCACACATGCCAGTCCATTTGCCTTCAGCATGAGAAGCATCAATAACTTGCTTGATCAAGTTCAGCACGGACGGTGACATTGGCTGGTAAAGGTGTGAAATCATATCATTACCACGGTCAACTGCCAGAGTGTACTGCGTTAAATCATTGGTGCCGATACTAAAGAAATCAACTTCTTTGGCTAAATGACGTGCAATTGTTGCGGCAGCCGGTGTTTCCACCATTACGCCGATTTCAATTGACTCGTCAAACGCTTTACCTTCGTCGCGCAGTTCCTGTTTGTAGATTTCGATCTCTTTGCGCAGTGCACGCACTTCTTCAACAGAGATGATCATCGGGAACATAATGCGCAATTTACCGAAAGCCGAGGCACGCAGGATAGCGCGGAGCTGATCGCGCAGGATCTCTCTACGATCCATCGCGATACGGATAGCGCGCCAGCCGAGGAACGGGTTCTCTTCTTTCGGGAAGTTCATGTATGGCAGCTCTTTGTCGCCGCCGATGTCCATGGTACGAACGATAACCGCTTGCGAGCCACACGCTTCAGCCACTGCTTTGTAAGCAGCAAACTGTTCTTCTTCAGTGGGCAGTGCGTCGCGGTCCATGAACAGGAACTCAGTACGATACAGACCAACGCCTTCAGCGCCGTTACGCTCTGCACCTTCAACGTCACGAACCGTACCAATGTTAGCGCATACTTCTACCTGGTGACCGTCCAGCGTAATAGCTGGCAGATCTTTCAGTTTAGCAAGCTCTGCTTTTTCAGAAGCCACTTGCTCCTGAACAGCGCGCATTTTATCAATAACTTCGTTGGTTGGATTGACGTAAACCTGATTATTTACGGCATCCAGAATCAGATAGTCGTCATTTTTCACCTGAGAGGTGACGCTACCGGTACCCACGATAGCAGGTAGTTCCAGAGAACGCGCCATGATAGAGGTGTGGGAAGTACGGCCACCCGCGTCGGTGATGAAACCCAGCACCTTCTTCAGGTTCAGCTGTGCGGTTTCGGACGGCGTCAGGTCAGCGGCAACCAGAATGACTTCATCCTGAATGGCGCTCAGGTCGATAATCTTCAGGCCCAGGATGTTGCGCAGCAGGCGCTTACCGATATCACGTACGTCAGCCGCACGTTCTTTCAGGTATTCATCATCCAGCTCTTCCAGGGCAGAAGCCTGACCTTCGATAACTTCATGAGCAGCTGCGTCAGCTGTCATGTGCTTATCTTTAATCAGGGCTATGATTTCCTGCTCCAGCTCCTCATCTTCGAGCAGCATAATATGCCCTTCAAAGATGGCTTCTTTTTCTTCACCGAACGTTTCACCAGCTTTCGTTTTGATCGTTTCCAGCTGGGCTGATGCCTTGGCACGACCGCTCAGAAAACGTTCAACTTCCTGATCAACCTGGTCGGCAGAAATTTTTTTCCGGTCAATGACAATTTCGTCTTCTTTCAGAAGCAGAGCTTTACCGAAAGCGATACCCGGGGATGCTAAAATGCCTGAAATCATAACCCTACCTTACTTGTGACTGATTTTTAAAAGAACCCGGGAAATTACTCGAGTTCCGCCATCAGTTTAACCAGATGTTCAACCGCTTTCTGCTCGTCTTCGCCTTCTGCGGAGATAGTCACAACGGTACCTTGAGTCAGGCCCAGAGTCTGCAGTTTAAACAGGCTTTTCGCGCTGGCGCTTTTGCCGTTGGAAGTCACAGTAATTTCAGAAGTGAAGCCCTTAGCTTCTTTTACAAACTGGGCAGCAGGGCGGGTGTGCAGACCGTTCGGAGCGGTAATGGTAACTTCTTGCTGGAACATTGTATTTCCCCAACTTATAGGTTTAGTGTTGTGGAACTAAAGTCTAGCCTGGCGGTTCGACTTTAGCCTGTATTGTTAGCGCCAGTTTTTAACAGACGCGACGCACGAAGAGCGCAATACAGTCCATTGCTGGCGGGTGTTGACCGCTGACGTTTCGTACGTCATTAAACATTATGCCGCTAAAGGAAGAATTGAACCAAATCATAAAATCGATTCAGCTTTGGCTTTTCCTGTAACGATTAATTTCGCGCATCAAAATAATTAGTCTGGTTAAATACCAGTTCCGACAGGCTGAATCAATGCCAGGAGGGGCGAAAGTTTGAAGCAGGCCACAAAAAAGCACCTAAAAAGGTGCTTTTTTACGCATTTTTAACAAGCTGGCATTACTGTTGCAATTCTTTCTCAGTGAAGAGATCGGCAAACAATGCGGTGCTTAAATAACGCTCACCCGATGATGGTAGAATAACCACAATATTCTTGTTGGTAAAGCTTTCATCTTCTTGTAGTTTCAACGCCGCGGCAACAGCTGCTCCAGAAGAGATACCTGCAAGAATACCTTCTTCTTCCATCAGACGACGCGCGGTAGAAATCGCTTCTTCATTGGTGATGCCAATGACTTTATCGACCAGCTTGAGATCGAGGTTAGCCGGGATAAAACCAGCGCCAATACCCTGAATTTTATGCGGGCCAGGTTTAATCTCTTCACCTGCCAGCGCCTGGGCGATAACTGGAGAATCGGTTGGCTCAACGGCGACAGAGATAAGATCGGTCTTGCCTTTGGTGCCTTTAATGTAGCGGCTGACGCCAGTCAGCGTACCGCCAGTCCCAACGCCAGCAATAAATACATCAACCTGACCGTCGGTATCTTCCCATATCTCCGGACCGGTGGTCTTTTCGTGAATTTCAGGGTTTGCCGGATTGCTGAATTGTTGCAGCAGCAGGTATTTCTCTGGATTGCTGGCGACAATTTCTTCTGCTTTTTGGATTGCGCCTTTCATGCCTTTAGCACCTTCCGTCAGCACCAGGTTTGCACCTAACGCTTTCAGCAGCTTGCGGCGTTCAATACTCATGGTTTCTGGCATGGTCAGGGTGAGTTTGTAACCGCGAGCGGCAGCTACATAGGCCAGTGCAATCCCGGTATTACCGCTGGTCGGTTCAACCAGTTCAACGCCTGGTTTCAGCACGCCGCGCTTTTCGGCATCCCAAATCATGTTGGCACCGATACGGCACTTAACGCTGAAGCTGGGGTTACGAGATTCCACCTTCGCCAGAATGCGTCCGTTACCGATGCGATTCAGGCGAACCAGCGGCGTGTGACCGATAGTCAGCGAGTTATCTTCAAAAATCTTACTCATGGCCTGTCCTTAACTGTATGAAATTGGGATACAACAGGTAGCATACCCGCTCAGAGAATATGCGGAAGTAAGGATTTAGCATATCTATATACAGAAGGGAAATAATGACATGCAAGATGGAATAAGGGGCGGCATAAGCCACCCCTGTTTCACACAAACGGTTTACAAAATAACCGGTAGATTGTTACCGCCACATCGCGTGTTTATCGCGATAGCAATCGACCCACATCGCCGTCGCGCCACAAACGGCAACGGGCATGATGAACAGATTAAGCAGCGGGATCATCGTAAACAGGCTGGTTAAAGCACCAAACTGCATATTGGTGATTTTGCGTGTGCGCAGGGCGGTGCGCATCTCTTTAAACGGCACTTTGTGGTTATCGAAGGGGTAATCGCAATACTGGATGGCTAACATCCAGGCGCTAAACAGGAACCACAGTACCGGCGCGACGGTTTGCCCAATACCAGGGATGAAGTAAAGAATTAGTAATACAATTGCGCGCGGCAGATACCAGGCAAATTTTTGCCATTCGCGTTTCATGATTCGCGGCACATCTTTCATGATACCGAAAATCCCGGTATCTGGCGGTGTAGCGCCAGTCAATCGTGCTTCCAGTTGTTCAGCCAATAAACCGTTAAACGGAGCGGCAATCCAGTTAGCAATCGTGGAGAAGAAATAGCCAAACACTAACAGCACAGAGATGACAGCCAGAGGCCACAACAGATAACTCAGCCATTGTAGCCAGTCCGGAACGTAACTCATGAGAGTCGGGATCCAGACATCGAGCTGTGTAAAGAGCCACCAGAATGCGCCCCCCATCAACAAAATATTGACCAGCAGCGGTAAAATAACGAAACGCCGAATCCCAGGTTGCGAGACGAGCTTCCAGCCTTGCGCAAAATAGTAAAAACCGCTGCGTGGGGCAGATGTGAATGATGAAACCATAATCAGGATGAGCTCCTTTTGACCAATCCCAGGAAAATTCTGCGTATTTTATCGGGTAATTGCGCAATGGACAGTTAGGATATGTTCGAAAAAACAGCAAAAAGCACGATTTCATCTATCTTTGTGCTGTGAAAGTTAATAGTGCACTTGCACTTGAGGTAATCGGCAAATACTCTTAGTGAGTAAATGTTTGCCGTGGTGGCAAGGTGTTAGAACAACAGAGAATATAATGATGCAGGATTTGCGTCTGATATTAATCATTGTTGGCGCGATCGCCATAATCGCTTTACTGGTACATGGTTTCTGGACCAGCCGTAAAGAACGATCTTCTATGTTCCGCGATCGGCCATTAAAACGAATGAAGTCAAAACGTGACGACGATTCTTATGACGAGGATGTCGAAGATGATGAGGGCGTTGGTGAGGTTCGTGTTCACCGCGTGAATCATGCCCCGGCTAACGCTCAGGAGCATGAGGCTGCTCGTCCGTCGCCGCAACACCAGTACCAACCGCCTTATGCGTCTGCGCAGCCGCGTCAACCGGTCCAGCAGCCGCCTGAAGCGCAGGTACCGCCGCAACATGCTCCGCATCCAGCGCAGCCGGTGCAGCAGCCTGCCTATCAGCCGCAGCCTGAACAGCCGTTGCAGCAGCCAGTTTCGCCACAGGTCGCGCCAGCGCCGCAGCCTGTGCATTCAGCACCGCAACCGGCACAACAGGCTTTCCAGCCTGCAGAACCCGTAGCGGCACCACAGCCTGAGCCTGTAGCGGAACCTGCTCCAGTTATGGATAAACCGAAGCGCAAAGAAGCGGTGATTATCATGAACGTCGCGGCGCATCACGGTAGCGAGCTAAACGGTGAACTGCTTCTTAACAGCATTCAACAAGCGGGCTTCATTTTTGGCGATATGAATATTTACCATCGTCATCTTAGCCCGGATGGCAGCGGCCCGGCGTTATTCAGCCTGGCGAATATGGTGAAACCGGGAACCTTTGATCCTGAAATGAAGGATTTCACTACTCCGGGTGTCACTATCTTTATGCAGGTACCGTCTTACGGTGACGAGCTGCAGAACTTCAAGCTGATGCTGCAATCTGCGCAGCATATTGCCGATGAAGTGGGCGGTGTCGTGCTTGACGATCAGCGCCGTATGATGACTCCGCAGAAATTGCGCGAGTACCAGGACATCATCCGCGAAGTCAAAGACGCCAACGCCTGATACACTTAAGGCAAATTAACTCCTCTTCGAACCCCCGCTTGTCGGGGGTTTTTAGCATTGATGGTGCGATATGGAATCAATCGAACAACAACTGACAGAACTGCGAACGACGCTTCGCCATCATGAATATCTTTATCATGTGATGGATGCGCCGGAAATTCCCGACGCTGAATACGACAGGCTGATGCGCGAACTGCGCGAGCTGGAAACCAAACATCCAGAACTGATTACGCCTGATTCGCCTACTCAACGTGTAGGCGCTGCGCCGCTGGCGGCTTTCAGCCAGATACGCCATGAAGTACCAATGCTGTCACTGGATAACGTTTTTGATGAAGAAAGCTTTCTTGCTTTCAACAAACGTGTGCAGGACCGTCTGAAAAACAACGAGAAAGTCACCTGGTGCTGTGAGCTGAAGCTGGATGGTCTTGCCGTCAGTATTCTGTATGAAAATGGCGTTTTAGTCAGTGCCGCGACCCGTGGCAATGGCACCACCGGGGAAGATATCACGTCTAATGTGCGTACTATTCGCGCCATTCCGCTGAAGCTGCACGGAGAGAATATCCCGGCGCGTCTGGAAGTGCGTGGTGAAGTGTTCCTGCCGCAGGCGGGGTTCGAAAAGATTAACGAAGATGCGCGACGCACGGGCGGGAAAGTGTTTGCTAACCCACGTAATGCGGCAGCTGGTTCACTGCGTCAGCTTGATCCGCGTATTACAGCGAAGCGACCGCTCACTTTTTTCTGCTATGGCGTTGGTGTTCTGGAAGGTGGCGAGCTGCCGGATACTCATCTTGGCCGTTTACTGCAATTTAAAAAGTGGGGGTTGCCGGTCAGCGATCGGGTAACGCTTTGTGAATCGGCGGAAGAAGTGCTGGCGTTCTATCACAAAGTGGAAGAAGACCGCCCGACGCTGGGCTTTGATATCGACGGCGTGGTGATTAAGGTCAACTCACTGGCACAGCAGGAGCAGCTTGGCTTTGTCGCGCGTGCCCCGCGCTGGGCGGTAGCGTTTAAATTCCCGGCGCAGGAGCAGATGACCTTTGTGCGTGACGTCGAGTTTCAGGTTGGGCGTACTGGCGCGATTACGCCTGTTGCGCGTCTGGAACCTGTCCATGTTGCAGGCGTGCTGGTGAGTAACGCAACCTTACACAATGCGGATGAAATCGAACGTCTTGGTTTACGCATTGGCGATAAAGTGGTGATTCGCCGCGCTGGCGACGTGATCCCGCAGGTGGTTAACGTCGTGCTTTCTGAACGCCCGGAAGATACCCGTGAGGTTGTATTCCCGACGCATTGTCCGGTATGTGGTTCTGACGTTGAGCGTGTGGAAGGTGAAGCGGTTGCCCGCTGTACCGGTGGCCTGATTTGCGGTGCGCAGCGTAAAGAGTCGCTGAAACACTTTGTTTCCCGCCGTGCGATGGATGTTGACGGAATGGGCGACAAAATCATCGATCAGCTGGTTGAAAAAGAATATGTCCATACTCCGGCAGATCTGTTCAAACTCACCGCAGGCAAACTGACCGGACTGGAGCGTATGGGGCCAAAATCGGCACAAAACGTGGTTAACGCGCTGGAAAAAGCGAAAGAAACCACCTTTGCTCGCTTCCTCTATGCACTTGGCATCCGTGAAGTCGGCGAGGCCACCGCAGCAGGTCTGGCGGCATATTTCGGCACGCTGGAAGCGCTGGAAGCCGCTTCGATTGAAGAGCTGCAAAAGGTGCCTGATGTTGGCATTGTCGTTGCATCCCACGTTCACAACTTCTTTGCCGAAGAAAGCAACCGCAATGTCATCAGCGAGCTGTTGGCGGAAGGTGTTCACTGGCCTGCGCCGATCGTTATCAACGCGGAAGAGATTGACAGCCCGTTTGCTGGTAAAACCGTGGTGCTTACGGGCAGCTTAAGCCAGATGTCGCGTGATGACGCTAAAGCTCGACTGGTCGAACTGGGCGCGAAAGTCGCGGGCAGCGTGTCGAAGAAAACCGATCTGGTGATAGCGGGTGAAGCTGCAGGATCTAAACTGGCGAAGGCGCAGGAACTGGGCATTGAAGTCATCGACGAAGCGGAAATGCTGCGTTTGCTGGGTAGCTGAGATGGAAAAAGAGCAGCTGATTGAAATAGCCAATACGATAATGCCGTTTGGCAAATACAAAGGGCGTCGCTTAATCGACCTGCCGGAGGAGTATCTGCTGTGGTTTGCCCGCAAAGATGAGTTCCCGGCAGGGAAGCTCGGTGAGCTAATGCAAATCACGCTGCTGATTAAAACCGAGGGGCTGACGCAACTGGTCCAGCCCCTGAAGCGTCCGCTTTAAGCTTTATCGGCGCTGCTTTCCTGCTGCGCCTGTAACTGTTCGGTCTGGCGTTTGTATCGACGCGCCAGCACCGCACAGACCATCAATTGGATCTGATGGAAAATCATCAGGGGCAGCACCATCATACCGATCACCGATGTGGGGAACAGAATGTTTGCCATCGGGATGCCATTTGCCAGACTCTTTTTCGAACCACAAAAGACGATAGTAATTTCATCTGCCTTATTGAAGCTCAGTCGGCGTGCCATAAAGACGTTAACTACAATCACGATAGCCAGAAGAACGCAGCTGACCACCACGATAAACAGCAATGATCCCCAGCCAACTTTATGCCAGATACCATTAACGACGGCTTCGCTGAACGCTGTATAAACCACCAACAGAATGGACGTCTGGTCAGTTTTCGCAATCCATTTTTTATTGCGCGACACCCAGTCACCAATCCACGGCCGGGAAAGATGCCCCAACACAAACGGCAGCAGCAGTTGCAGCATAATTTTACCGACCTGCTCAAGGCTGCCCCCTGCACCGTGAACATTCATCACCAGACCAACCAGCAATGGTGAAAGGAAAATCCCCAGCAGGCTGGATGCCGACGCAGAACAAACCGCTGCCGCGACGTTACCGCCCGCCATTGACGTGAAGGCGATTGCAGACTGCACGGTAGCCGGGAGAATGCACAAGTAGAGAAAACCGGAGTAGAGCATCGGGTCGACATTTACCGGTTTCCACCAGGCAAACAGTACACCCAGAATCGGAAACAGCACGAAGGTGCTGCACATTACCCACAAATGCAGTCGCCAGTGACCACCGCCAGCAATAATCGCCTCACGCGACAACTTCGCGCCGTGCATAAAGAACAGCAGGGCAATAGCTGCGGTGGTCAGATTTTCAAAGAAGGGGACGAAATCGCCTCTGGCCGGAAAGAAAGAGGCCAGCAACACCACCGTGATCAGGGTTAAGGTGAAAGGATCGAGGATACGAAAAAGTTTCATAAAGACTCCAGATGATCGATGGTTCTATTGTGCTTCTTCCAGTTTGAGAAATAAAATTGATTTATTGCATCCATTCATGAAGAAAACAGATGAATTATTCTTTACGTCAGCTTCGCGTTTTCGTCACCGTCGCGCAGGCCCGCAGCTTTAGCCGGGCAGGGGAGATCATTGGCCTCAGCCAGTCGGCGGTGAGCCATAGCGTTAAGGAGCTTGAAACGCAAACGGGAGTGAAGCTGCTCGACCGTACGACGCGAGAAGTGGTACTCACCGAAGCGGGACAGCAGCTGGCAATGCGACTGGAAAGGCTGCTGGATGAACTGAACAGTACGCTCAGGGATGTTGGCCGGCTCGGACAACAGCTTTCCGGCACCGTGAGAGTGGCGGCGAGCCAGACGATTTCGGCGCATCTTATTCCCCAGTGTATCGCTGAAAGTAATCACCGCTATCCGGATATCGATTTTGTTTTGCACGACAGGCCGCAGCAGTGGGTACTGGAGAGTATCCGTCAGGGGGATGTGGATTTTGGCATCGTTATTGATCCCGGGGCGGTAAGCGACCTGGAATGTGAAGTGGTGCTCTCGGAGCCCTTTTTATTGCTCTGCCGCGATGATGATCCGCTGGCATCGCTGCCGCAGGTGGCCTGGCAGGCCTTGCAGGGGGCAAACCTGGTGTTACAGGATTATGCATCAGGCAGCCGTCCGCTGATAGATGCCGCACTGGCCGCGCAGGGCGTTAAGGCAACCATTGTGCAGGAGATCGGGCATCCTGCCACGCTCTTCCCGATGGTCGAAGCGGGGATTGGCATCAGCGTTCTGCCGGCGCTGGCGCTGCCACTGCCGCAGGGGAGTCGTTTAACGGTGAAGCGTTTCGTACCCTGTGTCGAACGCCAGCTGATGCTGGTACGCCGTAAAAACAGGTCACTTTCCGGCGCGGCGCATGCCTGCTGGGATGTGGTGCGTATGCAGGCCGAACGTTTGTTGGAGGCCCGCACACGCGATCCACTTTTTAACGAAACCAATAATCAGATGTAGATATTAATCTGATGCTCCGCGGAGGGCTTATTGATGCCTTCCGCGACTGCCTGACCTTTTTCCTGTTTTGGCATCGCCTCTTCTGCCTGCTGACGCTGCAATTGCGCCAGCTGTGCCTGCAACATAGCCAGCTGAGATTCGAGTAATTCCTGCTGCTTTTGCTTCTCTTCTGCTGTGGCATCACCCATGGCCACTTCTTTGAGCTGCTGAGTGACTTTCGTTATCTGTTTGGTCAGACGGGTGATTTGAGAAGCAATGTCGTTTCCGCCGGAGCTGTTATCTACGCTGCCGATTTCCATCGCCGACAGAGAAACGGGCTTCAGAGTTGTCATATTGAGATCCTTTTCGCCATAAAATAGAGGTATCGGCAAAGAAGGCGTGAGCTTGAGTAAAACAAGCGGTCTGGCTGCAATGGAGATGTGCTATATCGCAGATAGCAAAAAAGCGCCTTTAGGGCGCTTTTTTACATTGGTGGGTCGTGCAGGATTCGAACCTGCGACCAATTGATTAAAAGTCAACTGCTCTACCAACTGAGCTAACGACCCGAAGTGGTGGGTGATGACGGGATCGAACCGCCGACCCCCTCCTTGTAAGGGAGGTGCTCTCCCAGCTGAGCTAATCACCCACTTCGGTACTTCACATTTTTACAAGAAATTTAGCTGGCGAGAAAGTGGTGGGTGATGACGGGATCGAACCGCCGACCCCCTCCTTGTAAGGGAGGTGCTCTCCCAGCTGAGCTAATCATCCACTTCTCAATTTCTTGCTACACGGCGGAGACTACATAAAGTAGTTGGTGGGTGATGACGGGATCGAACCGCCGACCCCCTCCTTGTAAGGGAGGTGCTCTCCCAGCTGAGCTAATCACCCCCGCTGTGTGGAGTCGCATTATAGGGAGAGTTCAAAATGAGTCAACGCATTTTCTAAAGAAATTGTTCGTTCGTCGTAAATTTAAGCAAGATGATCGCAAAACAGACCGTGTTGCGCAATTTGTCAACGAAAACAATAATGCGTAAGGTAGAAACCCGAACTACATTGAGGAATCAGGCGGGAGTGATAGAATATCGCCCACTTAATTTTTCCAGGATTTGCCGGTTGTCGGCATCTTTCTAAACGTAAGGCCATTTCATGAAAATCAAAACTCGCTTCGCGCCAAGCCCAACAGGCTATCTGCACGTTGGCGGCGCGCGTACTGCTCTTTACTCCTGGCTTTTTGCACGTAACCACGGCGGTGAGTTCGTGCTGCGTATTGAAGACACCGATCTTGAGCGTTCCACGCCGGAAGCTATCGAAGCCATTATGGATGGCATGAACTGGCTGAGCCTGGAGTGGGATGAAGGTCCGTACTACCAGACCAAACGTTTTGATCGCTACAACGCGGTGATCGATCAGATGCTGGAAGAGGGCACTGCTTATAAATGCTATTGCTCTAAAGAGCGCCTGGAAGCGCTGCGCGAAGAGCAAATGGCGAAAGGTGAGAAGCCGCGTTATGACGGTCGCTGCCGCCACAGCCATGAGCATCATGCTGATGATGAACCGTGTGTTGTACGTTTTGCTAACCCGCAGGAAGGTTCTGTTGTTTTTGACGATCAGATCCGTGGTCCGATCGAGTTCAGCAACCAGGAACTGGACGATCTTATTATCCGCCGTACCGATGGTTCCCCAACCTATAACTTCTGTGTGGTTGTCGATGACTGGGATATGGAAATCACCCACGTTATCCGTGGCGAAGACCATATCAACAACACGCCACGCCAGATCAACATTCTTAAGGCCCTGAAAGCGCCGGTGCCGGTTTACGCGCACGTTTCTATGATCAATGGCGATGACGGTAAAAAACTGTCCAAACGTCACGGGGCAGTCAGCGTAATGCAGTATCGTGATGACGGTTATTTGCCAGAAGCACTGCTGAACTATCTGGTGCGTCTGGGCTGGTCCCACGGCGATCAGGAAATCTTCACTCGTGAAGAGATGATCAAATACTTCACTTTGAATGCCGTCAGCAAATCTGCCAGTGCGTTCAACACCGACAAGCTGCTGTGGCTGAACCATCACTACATTAACGCGCTGCCGCCGGAGTATGTTGCTACTCACTTACAGTGGCACATTGAGCAGGAAAATATCGATACCCGTAACGGCCCGCAGCTGGCTGATCTGGTGAAACTGCTGGGCGAACGCTGCAAGACGCTGAAAGAGATGGCACAGAGCTGCCGTTATTTCTACGAAGATTTTGCTGAGTTCGATGCCGACGCCGCGAAAAAACATCTGCGTCCGGTAGCGCGTCAGCCGCTGGAAGTGGTTCGTGACAAACTGGCCGCGATTACTGACTGGACCGCTGAAAACGTTCATCACGCTATTCAGGCGACGGCGGATGAGCTGGAAGTGGGTATGGGTAAAGTTGGTATGCCGCTGCGTGTCGCCGTAACCGGTGCGGGGCAGTCTCCAGCACTGGATGTTACCGTTCACGCAATTGGTAAGACCCGCAGTATCGAGCGTATCAACAAAGCGCTGGATTTTATTGCTGAACGCGAAAATCAGCAGTAATTAGCGTGTAAAAAGATAAACGGCAGGAGATAATATCCTGCCGTTTTTTATGCCTGTTATTCAGCAATACCAAGACGCGTGAGAAAACCCTGCAACCCTTCACGAGCGAGCAACTTGTGCAAACGTTCCTGTTCGACAGTCGTCATGTTTTCCAGCGAGTCGATAATTTGTGGAAGCAGGCTGGATGAGGTTGCCACGCCGTAGTGGGAAGGGCTTTCCGCCACATGGTAAACAGCCCGACGGTTACGAATGGCGGGAAGACTAATGATGTGCTCCTTAACGTGCGCATCAATACATATCACCCTCGCTCTTCCGCCTTTTACACCGTTGATACCCTCCGTTTTCCATCCCTTCTGTCGTATCCAGCGATTAACGGTTTGTCGGGCTACGCCCAGACTGTCCGCCAGCTCTTCCGTGGTCATTTTGCTGCGTAATCTTTTCATATCAGCGTTGGTCGTGAATCCCTAAACGTTGTAACAAGCCGGTAATCCCTTCCCGCAGTAACAGCGATGTCATCTGCTTTTGCTCTTCCGGCGTCATTTCATTCGCCAGCGTCAGGAGCAGGGCATGAAGCGAGCCCTCGTGGTACGCCTTATCTGGCAGTTCCGGCGTCTCTGTTGCCCTGCGCGCGCTGCGAATATATTCACGAACCTGTTCATTGACGTGAACCAGTCGGGCTTTGCCACCCTGGACGCCAGGTTTTGGTGACGTTGTCCAGCCTTCCTTGCGTACCCATTTATTAATGGTCTGGCGGCTATAGCCGGTCAGTCTGGCAAGTTCATCTGGTGTCATCCTCTCCTTGAACATAACAATTCCCTGAATGTATGTGGGTCTATTAGTAGTTCATTTTATAACACCACTTTACAGGAAACCGTGACATGAATAACTACTGAATGCGAGCGGTTTTCCAAAATTGTTCATTTGCCTGATTTTTCAGCGATTGAAACTACACGTTGCAATTTGCCGTTGACACATTCGGGCGGAATTCATATGATGCCGCCCGTCAACTCGACAAGCTTTACGTGACGGGGCTATAGCTCAGCTGGGAGAGCGCTTGCATGGCATGCAAGAGGTCAGCGGTTCGATCCCGCTTAGCTCCACCAAATTTTGCACCCAGCAAACTTGGTACGTAAACGCATCGTGGGGCTATAGCTCAGCTGGGAGAGCGCTTGCATGGCATGCAAGAGGTCAGCGGTTCGATCCCGCTTAGCTCCACCAAATTTCCAACCCTCGCTGCAAAGCGGGGGTTTTTTTATATCTTGTAAAATATTTTAGACTGTTTTTGTTGCAATTAACGTCGTTTTCTACACCTCACCTCAATCCAAATCAATAAACAAGTCTATAAATAGACCTGAACTTGATTCGTGTTATTAATAAACCTATTATCCATGCGGTCAATGAGACGATGGTAAAATAGATTATCCGGATTAATGAATAGAAAAATTTACAATAATGTAAAGATATTTATGATTGCCCTGGCGCTAAGCCTGATTGCGATTCCTTTTTCTCGTTATATCTCTCCACGGGCCATTGTTAGCGAAAATGATGTTTATCTGGCGTGGTTGCCCTTAAGTGCCATGCTCGCCATCGTGTTGTTATTTGGACGACGGGCAATCATTCCTTTGCTGTTATGTTTTAGTATTACTAATATTTATAATCTTGATTTAGCACCACTACAATCTGCCGTATTATTATGTTGTCAGACGTTTACCGTCTTCGCCGCCTGTGGCGTCATCCGTCTGGTGCTGGGCAAGCGCTGGCGACACAGCATACCGAATAAGTACATTGGCATACGTATTTTCTGGCTCGGATTTATGGTGCCTGTGGGCATCAAATTATCGATGTATCTGGCGGGATATTTATTTGATTTCCCGGTGACAATCTCCTCCTATTTCGGCGAAGGCTCTGCAATTTATAACGTTATCGATATTCAGAGTCTGATTTGTGCCGCCCTGATTTTCACCATGATGTTCTATTATCCGTTAAGAATGATTATTTATCCTCGCTATGCCCGAACATTCTGGCGGCGAAGCGTGAAGCCCCTCTTTTGTCACAAAAAAGCGTTATTTATCGTTGTGTGGCTGATGCTGTTGATCACGATGATCGCTATTTTATGCGCGCCTTTTGAGTCGCAGTTTATTGCGGGTTATTTGATGCCAATCGTTTTCATTCTTTTCACCCTGGGGATTGGTCGTCTGAGCTATGCGCTCATCTCTTTATTCTGGGCGGCCTCGGCGCTCATGCTGTTGACCTATAATTATAATTTTCTTAATGGTGTTGAATCGGGCCACTCGCTCTCCTTTATCCTGTCGGTGCTTATCTCTTTCGCCATCTGCCTGCTTTACATGTCGCGGATCTATCAGAAAAGTGAATGGCTGAAACAGGGGTGGCAGGAGAGGGCGCTTACCGATCCGCTCACCGGTCTGCCTAACATTCGTGCGCTGGAAGTGTTTTTACAGCACCATCCCGAGGCCAAAGTCTGCTGCCTGCGCCTGGATAATCTCGAATTCCTGAGCCGTCACTACGGCATCCTCATGCGTGTACATTGTAAAAAGATGATAACCGCGTCGCTGCAACCGTTATTGCAAAAAGACGAGAAGCTCTTCCAGTTGCCGGGCAGTGAGCTGGTAGTGGTCTTGCTGGGTCCGGGCACGGCTGAACGTCTGCAATATATGGTTGATCATCTGAACAGCCGTAAGATTATCTGGAACAAGACTGAGCTCGACATCGAGTTTGGCGCCTCCTGGGGTGAAGTGCCGGATGGAGAAAGCCTGCATCACACGCTGGGTCAGCTGAGCTGGCTCTCCGAGCAGTCCTGTGCCGGGCACAACGTCCTGGCGTTAACCAACAGTCTGGATGATGTCTCCGGTCAGACGACGGACAGAGTGCTGATGCTGGCCCGCATAAAACGCGCCCTTGATATCGGTGGGCTTCACCTTTATGCCCAGCCAATCCATAACGCGCGTGGGGAAGGGTACTTTGAAATCCTCTCAAGGCTTGAAAGCGAGGGGGAGATCATCACGCCTGATCGCTTTATTCCGCTGATTGCTCAGTTTAACCTGAGCCACCGATTTGACCTGAACGTGGTGGAAAAATTGCTGATGTGGATGCGCAGCCATCCGTCCGAACGGGCCGGAACGCGGTTCTCCGTTAATCTGATGCCGCTGACGCTGATGCAAAATGAGATAGCGGCTGAGATCATCGCGCTTTTTGAACGCTACGCCATTGCGCCGCAAGATATCGTCATTGAGATCACCGAGGAACAGGCTTTCTCTGACTCGGGAAGCAGCATCAACAATATCCAGCAGCTGCGGGATTACGGCTTCCGCATTGCTATTGATGACTTTGGTACCGGCTATGCCAACTTTGAGCGCCTGAAGCGGCTGGAGGCCGATATCATTAAGATCGATGGCTGCTTCGTGAAAGATATCTGCACCGACAGCATGGATGCGATGATCGTGCAGTCCATTTGCAACATGGCCAAAACGAAATCGCTTTGTGTAGTGGCTGAATATGTGGAATCGGCTGAACAACGCGAGATGTTGCTGCGATTTGGCGTGGACTATTTGCAGGGCTATTTGATTGGTAAACCAGTGCCCCTGACGGCGCTGGAGGCATAAAAAAACCGGGAGCGAGGACTCCCGGTTTTTATTACGCGGTATGACATTACAGCACCAGTGCTGCGATTGACGCAGACAGCACACTCACCAGGGTAGAGCCGTAAACCAGCTTCAGACCGAAGCGAGAAACCACGTTACCTTGCTCTTCATTCAGGCCTTTAACTGCACCTGCGATAATCCCGATTGAAGAGAAGTTAGCGAAGGAAACCAGGAACACAGAGATGATGCCTTCAGCACGCGGAGAGAGCGTGGAAGCAATTTTCTGCAGATCCATCATCGCAACGAACTCGTTGGAAACCAGTTTGGTCGCCATGATACTGCCCACTTGCAGTGCTTCACTGGAAGGAACACCCATCACCCATGCAATCGGATAGAAGATGTAGCCCAGGATGCCCTGGAAGGAGATGCTGTAGCCAAACCAGCCAGTAACGGTGGCAAACAGTGCGTTCAGCGCGGCGATCAGGGCGATAAAGCCAATCAGCATCGCGGCAACGATAATGGCAACTTTGAAACCTGCCAGAATGTATTCACCCAGCATTTCGAAGAAGCTCTGACCTTCGTGCAGGTTGGACATCTGGATGTTTTCTTCACTGGCATCAACACGGTAAGGATTGATCAGCGACAGCACGATAAAGGTGCTGAACATGTTCAGTACCAGCGCAGCAACGACGTATTTCGGTTCCAGCATGGTCATGTATGCACCAACGATGGACATCGACACGGTGGACATTGCCGTGGCAGCCATGGTGTACATACGATTACGGGAGATTTTGCCGAGGATATCTTTATAGGCAATAAAGTTTTCAGACTGACCCAGAATCAGGGAGCTGACGGCGTTAAAGGATTCCAGTTTGCCCATGCCGTTGACTTTGGAGAGCAGGAAACCAATTGCGCGGATGATCACCGGCAACACGCGAATGTGCTGGAGAATACCGATCAGTGCAGAGATAAAGACGATTGGGCACAGCACTTTCAGGAAGAAGAATGCCAGGCCTTGATCATTCATGCTACCAAAGACGAAGTTAGTCCCTTCGTTGGCAAATCCGAGCAGTTTTTCGAACATTTCGGAGAAGCCTTTCACGAAGCCTAAACCAACGTCGGAGTTCAGGAAGAACCACGCCAGTAACACTTCGATAACAAGCAGTTGAATAACATAACGGATACGAATTTTTTTGCGGTCGCTGCTTACCAGCAGTGCGAGAATCGCAACAACGGCAAGTGCCAGTACAAAATGAAGGACGCGGTCCATATTTGCTCCAAATATGAGGCAGGTTAAATTTCCGTGCACATTCTATGTAACATGGTTAAGGAAAACGAGATCTGACACACACTATAATGACGTCCTGTGACAGGCTTCAAAAATAGTGATCTGTCATACATTTCTGCTATGTTGTGTATGGAAGCTGAAAGTTATGTAAATGTGCTAACATTAAACATAACCATAACATTCAAGTCATCAATCTTTTCGTAGTCATAATCCTGGTCTATCAGAGAAATCACCACAATCCATTTAAATGAATTTGATAATCATTCTCGTTTTGCATAGCATGAAACATAGCAAAGGCTATGTTTTAGAGGCACAAGATGACGAACTATCGCGTTGAGAGTAGCAGCGGACGGGCGGCGCGCAAGATGAGGCTCGCATTAATGGGACCTGCGTTCATTGCGGCGATTGGTTATATCGATCCCGGTAACTTTGCGACCAATATTCAGGCGGGTGCTAGCTTCGGCTATCAGCTACTGTGGGTTGTCGTTTGGGCCAACCTGATGGCGATGCTGATTCAGATCCTCTCTGCCAAACTAGGGATTGCCACCGGTAAAAATCTGGCGGAGCAGATTCGCGATCACTATCCGCGTCCCGTAGTGTGGTTCTATTGGGTTCAGGCAGAAATTATTGCGATGGCAACCGACCTGGCGGAATTTATTGGTGCGGCGATCGGTTTTAAACTCATTCTTGGTGTTTCGTTGTTGCAGGGCGCGGTGCTGACGGGGATCGCGACTTTCCTGATTTTAATGCTGCAACGTCGCGGGCAAAAACCGCTGGAGAAAGTGATTGGCGGGTTACTGTTGTTTGTTGCCGCGGCTTACATTGTCGAGTTGATTTTCTCCCAGCCTAACCTGGCGCAGCTGGGTAAAGGAATGGTGATCCCGAGTTTACCTACTTCGGAAGCGGTCTTCCTGGCAGCAGGCGTGTTAGGGGCGACGATTATGCCGCATGTGATTTATTTGCACTCCTCGCTCACTCAGCATTTACATGGCGGTTCGCGTCAACAACGTTATTCCGCCACCAAATGGGATGTGGCTATCGCCATGACTATTGCCGGTTTTGTCAATCTGGCGATGATGGCTACAGCTGCGGCGGCGTTCCACTTTTCCGGTCATACTGGTGTTGCCGATCTTGATGAGGCTTATCTGACGCTGCAACCGCTGTTAAGCCACGCTGCGGCAACGGTCTTTGGATTAAGCCTGGTTGCTGCGGGGCTGTCTTCAACGGTGGTGGGGACACTGGCGGGGCAGGTGGTGATGCAGGGCTTCATTCGCTTTCATATCCCGCTGTGGGTGCGTCGTACAGTCACCATGTTGCCGTCATTTATTGTCATTCTGATGGGATTAGATCCGACACGGATTCTGGTTATGAGTCAGGTACTGTTAAGTTTTGGTATCGCTCTGGCGCTGGTTCCACTGCTGATTTTCACCAGTGACAGCAAGTTGATGGGCGATCTGGTGAATTCGACGTGGGTGAAGCGCGCCGGGTGGGCCATTGTGGTCGTGGTGGTGGCGTTAAACTTGTGGTTGCTGATAGGCACAGCCGCAGGCCTGTAAAAGAAAAAGGAGCCGGAAGGCTCCTTTTTGTTGTTAATGGTGATGGCCGTGACCGTGGCCTCTGCCTTTTCCGTGACCCCAGCCGCCACGGCGGTCGTCGCGATCGTTCCAGCCTTCGCGGTAGCCGCGTTCGTAAGCCTTACGCTTATCCCAGCCACGGTGATAGCCGTTATCGTGTTTCCACCAGCGGTTTTGACGCCATTCATAATGGCGATGCCAGTAGTCACGGTCGCGCCAGTAGCCACCGTCCCAGTATCTGCCGTAGTCATCACGATCGCCAATTTGTAATTTAATCGATGGCAACAGGGTGATTTCGCCCGCACTGGCGACCAGCGGGGCCGAAGCCAGTAATACCGCTGCAAGAATCAGTGACCTGAACATACTCTTCTCCTTCACGATCGGGGCCGCTGTGCGACCTGTTAACGCAATTTTACGAGTTGGTAAACATTCGTTTCATCGCCTCAACTCCTAAATCATGAACGAGAGCACTTTTTGCTAAAAGTGTTTTTAATCTGAACTGGACAGGATCGTATCTATCGTCTTCAGCTCTTCTGCCGTGAACCGACAATTCTCAAGCACGCCTGCTGCATCTTCAATTTGTCCGGTCTTGCTTGCGCCGATGAGCACGGATGTCACCGCATCGTGGCGCAGGATCCAGGCCAGTGCCATTTGCGATAGCTTTTGCCCCCGGTTTTCCGCCAGCGCATTCAGCTTGCGTACCTTTTCCAGCTTTTTGTCGGTGATCTGCTCCGGGTTAAGGAACTTACTGCCGCTTGCTGCGCGAGAATCCGCCGGGATACCGTTCAGATAGCGATCGGTCAACTGTCCGCCCGCCAGGGGGGAGAAGGGGATACATCCCACCCCTTTTTGCTGCAACACGTCCAGCAACCCCTCTTCAGGCGCACGTTCAAACATGGAGTACTTCGGCTGGTGGATCAGACATGGCGTGCCCAGATCCTCCAGTATTTCAATCGCCTGTCTTGCCCGTTCTGCCGGGTAGTTGGACAGACCGATGTACAGCGCCTTGCCCTGACGCACCACATGGTCAAGCGCTTTCATGGTTTCACGTAGCGGCGTTTGTGGATCCGGGCGGTGGTGATAGAAAATATCGACATACTCCAGCCCCATACGCCTGAGGCTCTGGTCCAGGCTGGCGATCAGATATTTACGTGAGCCCCAGTCGCCGTAAGGCCCGTCCCACATGGTGTAGCCCGCTTTGGTGGAGATGATTAGCTCATCGCGCCAGGGCAGGAAATCCTCCTGCAAAATGCGCCCGAAATTACGTTCGGCCGAACCAGGAGGCGGGCCGTAATTATTGGCAAGGTCAAAATGCGTAATACCCAAATCGAAAGCACGCTGTAAAAGTTGACGGCTGTTTTCTAGTAACGTCGCGTCGCCAAAATTATGCCAAAGCCCCAGCGAGATGGCGGGAAGCTTAAGGCCGCTTTGCCCACAGCGGCGATATTGCATTGTCTGATAACGATTTTTGTCAGGCTGATAACCCATTGGCGAGACCTCTGGCGCTGGAAAGAAACATCAGTGTATACGTTTACACTAACCTGAAGAAAATGAGCATAGCTCAGCTTTTTTCGTAAAGCATTCTTTCCAGACCCTGATTGTCGCCAATTCTGGACACGCTTCACGCTTATTTAATACTCAGAGTGAGGTCAACGTCAGAAGGACACTTATAATATGCGTACCCCCTATTGCGTCGCCGATTACCTGCTGGACCGACTAACAGATTGTGGTGCCGATCATCTGTTTGGTGTGCCAGGCGACTATAACCTGCAATTTCTCGATCACGTGATAGACAGCCCGGACATCTGCTGGGTGGGCTGTGCCAATGAACTGAACGCGTCTTACGCCGCAGACGGTTATGCCCGCTGTAAGGGCTTTGCCGCGCTCCTGACGACATTCGGCGTTGGGGAGTTAAGCGCCATGAACGGTGTGGCGGGCAGCTTTGCCGAACATGTTCCCGTCCTCCATATTGTGGGGGCCCCGGGTATGGCGGCGCAGCAGCGAGGAGAGTTATTGCACCATACGTTGGGCGACGGCGAGTTCCGCCATTTCTATCATATGAGCGAACCCATCACCGTTGCACAGGCGGTACTTACCGAACAAAACGCCTGCTATGAAATTGACAGAGTCCTGACCACTATGCTGCGGGAGCGCCGTCCGGGCTACCTGATGCTGCCCGCTGATGTGGCGAAAAAAGCCGCTACGCCCCCTGTAAGCGCTCTCACTGTTAACCCCGCACCGGCTGATTTAGCCTGCTTGCAGGCGTTCCGTGAGGCTGCCGAAAAGCGCTTGTCCACGAGCAAACGCACCGCGCTGTTAGCGGACTTCCTGGTACTCCGCCATGGTCTGCGCACGGCCCTTCAGACGTGGGTGAAAGAGGTGCCGATGGCACACGCCACCATGCTGATGGGCAAGGGCATTTTTGACGAACGACAGAGCGGTTTTTACGGCACCTACAGCGGATCGGCGAGCGCCGCGCCGGTCAAAGAGGCCATCGAGGGGGCTGATACGGTGCTGTGTATTGGCACGCGCTTTACCGATACGCTCACTGCCGGGTTTACCCACCAGCTGACGCCAGACCAGACGATAGAGGTTCAGCCCCACGCGTCCCGCGTCGGCGACGTCTGGTTTACGGGTATCCCGATGAGGGAGGCCATTGAAACGCTGACAGCGCTGTGTAAAACCTATGTTCGTGATACGCGAGCGCCATTGGATCACAGCGGCTTTTCGTTCCCGACTATCGAAGGGGCGCTGACTCAGGAGAGCTTCTGGCGTACCCTGCAAACGTTTATCCGCCCCGGAGACATTATTCTGGCTGACCAGGGAACGTCTGCTTTCGGCGCTATCGATCTGCGTTTACCGGCGGACGTGAACTTTATCGTCCAGCCGCTGTGGGGATCGATTGGCTACACGCTGGCGGCAGCATTTGGCGCGCAAACGGCGTGTCCGAACCGACGCGTGATTGTCCTGACGGGTGACGGCGCCGCGCAGTTGACCATTCAGGAGCTGGGATCGATGCTGCGCGACAAACAGCGCCCGATTATTCTGGTGCTTAACAACGAAGGATACACGGTGGAAAGGGCCATCCACGGGCCGGAGCAGCGCTATAACGATATTGCCCTCTGGAACTGGACGCAGATCCCGCAGGCGCTGAGCCTGGCGCCTCAGGCAGAGTGCTGGCGCGTCAGCGAAGCGGAAGCGCTGGCGGAGGTGCTGGATAAAGTGGCACACCATGAGCGGCTTTCGCTGATCGAGCTGATGCTGCCGAAAGCCGATATTCCGCCGCTGCTGAGCGCGCTGACCAAAGCGCTGGAGGCGCGCAATAACGCCTGATTACCTGTCGTTTCGCCATCCCATCAGCATCGGTTTGCCCGCCAGCAGGAGCCAGGCGGGCAACATCACGATACAGAGCAGCGGCAGAAGCGTGGTATCCGGCACGACAACGGCCGCCATAAACAGGCTCAGCCACGCATCGCGCGTGACCACCAGTACCAGCCCCAGAATGGAACAGGAGACGGTAATCGCCGCAGGGACAGCGTCAACGTGCTCATGCAGCATCAGCCCCAGCGCGACGCCAACAAATACCGCCGGGAAGATACGACCTCCCCGGAAACCACAGGCCGCAGCGACCACCAGCGCCGCCAGTTTTACCAGCGCGAACAGCAGATAATCGGAGACGCTAAAGACCTGGCTGAAGGCCAGCTGCTGCATCTCGTCCAGACCCTTAAACAGCGTAACCGTCCCGCCGATGGCGCCTAAAACGCCCAGAATAAAACCCCCCATGCCCAGAATCAGCACCGGATGCTTCAGCCTGTGCATCAGACGATGCAGGCGAGGGAGACACCACACCGCGACCATCCCCAGCGCAATGGCGATCGCGACGACGACGGCACCGCTGAAAATATCGGTGAGTTGCATCTGGCCGTAGTGGGGGATGGAGAGTGAAAAATGGGGATGGAAAAACAGGCTGGTGGTGAGGGCTCCCGCAGCGGCGGCCATTAGCGGCGCGAAGAGTTTATCCCACAGCGGTACTTCATGATCACTGCTGAGGGTTTGCGAAAAAATGAGCGCAGCCGCGACCGGAGTGCCAAACAGCGCCCCGATGGTGCCTGCTGACGCCAGGATCGTCCAGTCCAGCGCGCCAACGCGCGGAAAAAGACGCGCCCCCAGAAAGACCGCCAGCTCGATATTAACCGCCATAATGGGATGTTCAGGCCCGAGGCTTACGCCGCCCGCAAGACCGATAATCAGCGCGATAATAAGCCCCGGCAGAGCAGAGGGAGAGACAGGGGCGCCAATCAAGGGTTCCAGTGCCGGGTCCGGCCCGGCATGACCCGGGCTATAGCGGATCACCAGCCCTACGGCAATCCCGGTCAGGGTCAGCATCATCATGATCCAGCCCGGCGAGTCAATGCTGATGCCGAGTTTTACCGGAAGCGCGGTCCATAAAATCGTTTGCAGCACCGCCGCCACTTTCATGACGACGATGAGCACCAGGCTCGACGCCACGCCAATAATCAGCGCCGGGACAGCTAATAACAACATGGTTCTGGCTCGCGGATGGAGCATGTTCTATTCCTTATGCGGGGTCAGATACTTAGTTTGCCCAGCTTGCAAAAAGGCATCGCTGCAATTGGTGCTGAAACGATAAAGTAATTGTGTGACCCAGATCGATATTTACAGGGAGCCTGCCTTTCCGGCGTTGTTGTTATGCCCCCAGGTATTTACAGTGTGAGAAAGAATTATTTTGACTTTAGCGGAGCAGTTGAAGAATGACAAAGTATGCATTAGTCGGTGATGTGGGCGGCACCAACGCACGTCTTGCTCTGTGTGATATTGCCAGTGGTGAAATCTCGCAGGCTAAGACCTATTCAGGGCTTGATTACCCCAGCCTCGAAGCGGTCATTCGCGTTTATCTTGAAGAACATAAGGTCGAGGTGAAAGACGGCTGTATTGCCATCGCTTGCCCAATTACCGGTGACTGGGTGGCGATGACCAACCATACCTGGGCGTTCTCAATTGCCGAAATGAAAAAGAATCTCGGTTTTAGCCATCTGGAAATTATTAACGATTTTACCGCTGTATCGATGGCGATCCCGATGCTGAAAAAAGAGCATCTGATTCAGTTTGGTGGCGCAGAACCGGTCGAAGGTAAGCCTATTGCGGTTTACGGTGCCGGAACGGGGCTGGGGGTTGCGCATCTGGTCCATGTCGATAAGCGTTGGGTAAGCTTGCCAGGCGAAGGCGGTCACGTTGATTTTGCGCCGAATAGTGAAGAAGAGGCCATTATCCTCGAAATATTGCGTGCGGAAATTGGTCATGTTTCGGCGGAGCGCGTGCTTTCTGGCCCTGGGCTGGTGAATTTGTATCGCGCAATTGTGAAAGCTGACAACCGCCTGCCAGAAAATCTCAAGCCAAAAGATATTACCGAACGCGCGCTGGCTGACAGCTGCACCGATTGCCGCCGCGCATTGTCGCTGTTTTGCGTCATTATGGGCCGTTTTGGCGGCAATCTGGCGCTCAATCTCGGGACATTTGGCGGCGTGTTTATTGCGGGCGGTATCGTGCCGCGCTTCCTTGAGTTCTTCAAAGCCTCCGGTTTCCGTGCCGCATTTGAAGATAAAGGGCGCTTTAAAGATATGTCCATGATATTCCTGTTTACCTGATTGTCCACGATAACCCAGGCTTACTGGGCTCCGGCGCGCATCTGCGTCAGGTACTCGGTCAGATTCTCTGACGCTCATTCCCCTCTCCTGCGGGAGAGGGAACGCGCTACAGGTGCATTAACTGGCGAAATTCTTTCACTTTGCTGCGGCTGACCGGCACTTCAAAATCCAGATCTTTCAGTCGCAGAATGTAGGTGTTATTAAACCACGGTTCGATTTCGCGTATTTTGTTCAGATTGACACAAAATGAGCGATGGCAGCGGAAAAAATGCGACGGCGGCAGTTTGCTGCAAAATTCGGTAATGTTCATCGGCATTACGTAGGATTCACGCCGCGTATAGACAAAGGTCATTTTCTCGTGCGCTTCGGCGTAATAGATATCGTTAATTGGCGTGACGATTATTCGCTCATCTTTCACCAGATTAATGGTGTCATTCTCACGCGTTACCGTCGCGGCAGGCGTACTGCTGGTCTGCTGTTGTTGCCAGGCCGCTTCCAGTTTTTGCAGCATCCCGGTAATACGTGACTCCTGATACGGTTTGAGAATGTAGTCAAACGCCTCCAGTTCAAACGCTTCTACCGCATGTTCTTTCCACGCGGTGATGAACACAATAAACGGTTTATGGGCGAACTGGCTGATGTTTTGCGCCAGCAACACGCCATCCAGCGACGGAATATTGATATCCAGAAAAATGGCGTCGACGCGGTTATGCTGCAAAAACTTCAACACGTCCAGACCGTCGTCAAAGGTGCCGACAATCTCCATCTGGCTGTGCTCTTTAATTAGCCAGCTCAGTTCCTGTTGTGCCAGGAATTCGTCTTCAACAATGATGACTTTCACAATATCACTCCGGCTCAAAGCAATAACGTAGCCTGTGAGGCGACTGGGGTGCGTTGGTTAGGAATGTAAAACGCAATTTCCGTCCCCGGCTCCAGGCGGCGGATATGCAGCCCCTCGCCATACAATAACTTCACGCGATGATGGACATTCAGCAGGCCAATTTTATTGCCCGGCATTTCATTCGCTTCGACCCGCTCAATCACCTTTGGATCGATGCCGTGCCCGGTATCTCGCACCGCAATGCGTACCCGATTTCCGCACTCTGCAACGCTGATGGTGACAACGCCTTTACCTTTGCAAGGCTGAATACCGTGGACAATGGCGTTCTCCACCAACGGCTGGATCAGCAGGCTGGGAATGCAGCAATTCACCTCTTCATCAATATCATAGATAACCGTCAGCTTGTCACCAAAGCGGGCCTGCTCAATGGCAATATAGTCTTTAATTTGATACAGCTCTTTTTTGATATCGATTTGCTCATCGTCTTTTAATTCAATGTTATAGCGCAGATAACGCGACAGATTAAAGATCAACTGGCGAGCGGTATCCGGATTCAGACGGATTGACGATGAAATAGCGTTCAGAGCGTTAAACAGAAAATGGGGATTAATTTTGCTTTGCAGGGCGCGAAGCTCTGCCTTATTTGCCATTTCACGTAGCTGCTCGGCGCGTGAAACCTCCAGTTGCGTGGAGATGATTTGCGACAGACCGACCGCCATTTCCTGTAATGACGAGGTGATCTGATGCGCGTGGCAGTAGTAAATTTTCAGCGTTCCGGTCACGACCCCTTTCTCCCACAATGGGATCACCAGCATGGAATGAATCTCTGGTGTGCGGTGGGCTTCATCATTGTTTTTAATGATGATTTTTCCGTAATTCATCGCCTGACGGGTAGTCGGGCTAATGAAGTCATCGCCATTCTGATAGTTATGTTCACCCACGCCAACATAGGCCAGCACATGATCGGTATTAGTAATCGCCACCGCATCGGCGTGAATGTCATCGCGGATAATTTCGCAGACCTTGCGTAATGACTCGCTATTGACATGGCGAAACAGCGGTAGCGTTTTGTTGGCGATATCCAGCGCCAGCTTGGCCTGCCGCGCGGCGCTGGCCTCTTTTTCGCCCTCAACGCTTTGCACCAGAAGCACAATAAAGCCGATACAGACGCTACCGAGGATCATTGGAATGCCGATTTTAGAGACGATATCGATCCCCAACGCGGTAGTTGGTGCCCAGACAATTACCAGAATCATGGTCAACGTCTCACACAACATGCCGCCGAGAATACCGACGCGCCAGCGCTGTGCTTTGGGGATTTTCAGGTTGATCCAGCCCGATATACAACCCGCCAGAATGCTGGTGATAAAGCAGGGGATCGCCGTCACGCCGCCGATATCAATTAAATACCGGTGAATACCCGCAATCACGCCGGTAATGATGCCTACCCACGGGCCAAACAGAATCCCGCCGGACATCACCGCGATAATACGTACGTTCACCAGCGAGCCTTCTACGGGAACGCCGGACCAGGTGCTGAACAGGGCGAACAGCGAGAAAATGGCGGTAACGGCGAGCAATTCTTTTGGGGAGTGCGCCGACTTGTGCAACAGTTCGCGAAACAGGCGGATACGGATGAGAAAGAACAGGCAGATAAGCATTAACGCTGCCCGATCGAAGACCGCCAGCAGCATGTTGAATATTTCGTGCACGGGTGACTCTGAATAAGGATTAAACCTCTATGATAGGTAACCTGAAGGCTGATGACCAGCAGGCCGTTTTTGAGGAAAAACCACAATTTTAAAAGGGGATTGATAGATAAATGGTGTATTAGCAATGCATCTCTTGATAATGCACTTCTGGTTAGTAAATTTATTGAAATTATTATGTTAATAAAATGAGTGGTAATTTTCTTGTTAGCGCAGATAAATTTCCTGTTTTTAAAGCAGAGTTCCTCATTTAACGTCATTAATAAAATGTTCTAAAACGCTGGACAGACAGAAATTAATCAGGCTATTTTCAAAACAGCCACCATCGTGGCAGCGTCGCTCGGACGGTCCGGGCGCTAACGTTAATCTGAGGAAATTATGGCTGACACTCGCCCTGAACGTCGCTTTACGCGCATTGATCGTCTCCCGCCCTACGTTTTTAACATCACCGCTGAACTGAAAATGGCTGCGCGTCGGCGCGGCGAAGATATTATCGATTTCAGCATGGGTAACCCGGACGGTGCGACTCCGCCGCATATCGTCGAAAAATTATGTACTGTGGCCCAGCGCCCGGACACGCATGGTTACTCCACTTCACGCGGCATTCCGCGGTTACGTCGCGCCATTTCCCGCTGGTATCAGGATCGCTACGACGTTGAAATCGACCCGGAATCAGAAGCCATCGTCACTATTGGTTCGAAAGAGGGCCTGGCGCATCTGATGCTGGCGACGCTGGATCATGGTGACACGGTGCTGGTGCCGAATCCAAGTTACCCGATCCATATTTATGGCGCGGTGATTGCCGGGGCGCAGGTACGCTCAGTGCCGCTGGTGGAAGGTGTCGATTTCTTCAACGAACTGGAGCGAGCCATTCGTGAAAGTTATCCGAAACCGAAGATGATGATCCTCGGCTTCCCGTCAAACCCAACCGCGCAATGCGTGGAACTGGAGTTCTTCGAAAAAGTAGTGGCGCTGGCGAAACGCTACGATGTGCTGGTGGTCCATGACCTGGCCTATGCCGATATCGTCTACGATGGCTGGAAAGCGCCGTCAATTATGCAGGTACCGGGTGCACGCGATGTGGCAGTCGAGTTCTTTACGCTGTCGAAAAGCTACAACATGGCGGGCTGGCGTATCGGCTTTATGGTTGGCAACAAAACGCTGGTCAGCGCCCTGGCTCGTATTAAAAGCTATCACGATTACGGCACCTTTACGCCGTTGCAGGTGGCGGCGATTGCGGCGCTGGAGGGCGATCAACAGTGCGTGCGCGACATTGCCGAACAGTACAAACGCCGCCGTGATGTATTGGTTAAAGGGCTGCATGAAGCGGGCTGGATGGTTGAAATGCCGAAGGCTTCGATGTATGTCTGGGCGAAAATCCCGGAACCATATGCGGCCATGGGATCGCTGGAATTTGCCAAGAAGCTCCTTAACGAAGCGAAGGTTTGTGTCTCGCCGGGGATTGGCTTTGGCGACTATGGTGATACGCATGTTCGCTTTGCACTGATTGAAAACCGCGACCGTATTCGTCAGGCATCAGAGGGATTAAAAGCGATGTTCCGCGCGGATGGCCTGCTTGCAGCGAAGAGCGTTGCGGAACAACCCGAGTCGTAACGGACAACAAAAAAAACAGGCGCCAACGGCGCCTGTTTTTTTGACTGCATTTTCTTAACTAGATCATCAGAGCAAACGTTCCGGCCCAAACTAAAACAATAACCGAAATGCCCATAAAGAAATATTTCACGTTTCATCGCTCCGCGTATCTTCCGGTACGCATTAAAAAAACAGAGTCCAACTGAGTATAGAGAGTTGAAATCATGCGAAAGGGGAAATCGGAATTATCCCGTGACGTCGCTAACTTCAGCTCTGAATTCTGTGCTTTCCTGTCGCCAGACGGCGCTAATGTACGCCTAAATTTCAGGAGTGACAAGAGGCATTTTTTTAAATAATTTCCTACACTTACGAGTGTCGTGGAACGGCGACAGTTTGATTTCGGTACGCAATAAATGCCTGTTGAGCGACGGTCGAAAAAAGCCGTTACGCACTGCGATTACAGGTGTTTGAAAAGGTTAGTTTCTTAGCGAAACTAACCTTCGAAAGGGGTCAGATATAGAGCGAGGCTTCGCCCAGGGGGCGGGTTTTAAAGCGGCGGTGCATCCACAGATACTGCTCAGGCGCACGCATAATTTCAAACTCAATCACCTTATTGATAAAGGTCGCGGCTTCACTCTCATCTTCAGGATAGTTCGCCATCTCTGGGGAGATATGCAGACGATAGCCTGACTTATCCGCTTTTCTGACCATGGTCACCGTCAACATCGCGGCGCCTGAGAGACGTGAAATCACAAAGGTACCGTTCGTCGTAGCGACATCTTTAACCGCAAAGAAAGGGGCAAAACTGCTGCCTTTAGGACCGTAGTCCTGATCCGGGGCAAACCAGACGGCTTCACCTTTTTTCAGGGCGCCAACCATACCGCGCAGATTGTTACGGCTGATCATCGCCTTATTTGAACGCATGCGGCCCCGCGTTTGTACCCATTCCATCAGCGCGCTGTTATGCGGGCGATAGGTTGCCATCATCGGCTGACAAAGACCCATAACGCGGCCGCCCAGCTCAAGCGACATAAAATGCACACCCACAACCATCACGCCGCGGTTTTGCATCTGGGCACGTTTCAGGTTATCCAGGCCTTCCACGTCAAACCATTTACGGACACGCTCGTCTGGCCAGAACCAGGCCATACCGGTTTCAAGCAGCGCCATACCGATAGATTTAAAGTTTTCCGCAATCAGCGTTTCGCGCTGCCGCGCATTGTAATGCGGAAAGCAAAGTTCGAGATTTTTTCGGGCAATGGATTCACGACGCTTAAGAAAGTAACGCGATGCGCTGCCGAGCTTAGAACCCAGGAAACGGATCACGGGATATGGAAGTTGAACCAGCAGCCAAAGCACGCCAAGGCCGAACCATGTAAACCAGTAGCGCGGGTGCAGAAACGCCCGCTGAAATTTGGATTGAGACAAAATAGTGGAACCTATGTGAAGCCTGTGAAGGTAGCGCAGACTTCGCGATACCACGTGCCATTGAGACCGTAGGACGAGGTCATGGTTGCAGGCTTTACCGTTCTTTACGACGTTGCCTGGCCATTGCTGACTTGGGTGGGCGGCATAATGTAGCACCGTTATACATTATGAGCCATCACTCGTTTTTGTTTAAAAAAGCGGCAATTGCGGAGTGGTTTGATTTTGCTATTGTTTAATCTGCGTTCCCGCATGTCTCCTGAAGGTGCAGACCATGGAAACCTACCTGCAAACGGTGAAAGAAGAGTGGGTGAAGCTGATTAATGAAACCGATCCCGATGTGCATCGGCTTGCGACTGAGCTTGCCAGAGACAACGCAACTCCCCTGGTCGCTGAATTCTATCGTGTTGTGCTGGCAGATCCATCGGCAGCTGAATTCCTGACAACCGAACAGGTGGAGAGGCAGCTTCAGGAGGCGCTTCGTCGCTGGCTTATTGATGTGCTCTCATGCCGTGTGGAGCAGGTTGAAGAGCAGATGCGGGCGCAGCAGCGCGCTGCGGATGTTCATGCCCGTATTGGTATTTCGGTTGATTTAGTTGAAATGGGCTTCCGTGTTCTGAAAAAGCTGCTGTTACCTGTCATTACTACCAGCGCCCATTCGCCTGAGGTGAAGCTGCATATTTATCACTACGCTATAAACAGTATCGATCTGGCCATGGAAGTGATGTCGCGGGCCTATGTATTTAGCGAGAACAATGCGGCGAAAGAGGACGAAAATTATCGCATCTTTTCCTTAATGGAGAACGCAGAAGAGGAGAAGGAGAGACAGACCGCGGCGCTGCTGTCATGGGAAATGGTGCTTCTGTATAAGATCACGCTTAATTCCAGTATCGGCAACAGTCTGCCGCTGGGGCAGTCTGAATTTGGACTGTGGTTTAGCCATAAAGGTCGGCACTACTTCAGCGGGATCGCTGAGGCCGGTCATATCTCTCGTCTGATTCAGGAATTCGATGACCTTTTTAACGAGGTCCGTCTTGCAGGGCAGGGTCTGAGTGATAAAGCGCAGCGGGATAAATTCTTGCAGCGAATGCGTAATACCCTCTCGCAAATCATCACGCTTTTGCGCGAACTGTTTGACGAAGTGTCGCGACACGAGGTGGGGGTTGATGTCCTGACCCGCCTGTTGAATCGCCGTTTCCTGCCAACCATCTTCAAACGCGAAATCCTGCACGCCACCCGGGCGGGAACAAAGCTCTCGACGCTGCTGATTGACGTCGACAAATTTAAACAAATCAACGATACTTGGGGGCACAATACCGGGGACGAGATCCTGCGAAAAGTCTCCGGCGCGTTCTACGACAACGTGCGAACCTGTGATTACGTTTTTCGCTACGGCGGCGATGAATTTCTGATTGTGCTAACGGAAATCTCAGAGGTGGACGCGCTGCGAATTGCCGAGCGTATCCGCAGGCGGGTGGAAAAAATCAAGGTTAACTCCCCAACCGGCGATATTATCCCGCTCTCCCTCTCGATAGGCGTTGCGATGTTCAACGGGCATCCCGATTACGAGCGATTGATTCAGGCGGCGGATGAAGCCTTATACGGCGCGAAACGGCGTGGCCGAAACTGCGTGGAGCTTTGGAAGGGGGCGTAAGGAAAGACAGAAGTGTCCCCTGCAGGAATCGAACCTGCAATTAGCCCTTAGGAGGGGCTCGTTATATCCATTTAACTAAGAGGACAATGCGGCATGAGTATAGCGTTATTTACACTTTTCGTTAAGCGCATTGCCGCCTGACTGGTCAAAGAGTCACCGTTCACGCCGATTTTTCGGCAGTTTTATCCTTTTTTTCCTGAGCCTTAAGCTCGGCCTTACGCTTGTTGGACATGTCGTTACGGATTTGCGCATGGCTCAGCAGCGCAAAGATAAAGGTCCCGCCACAAATGTTGCCTGCGAGGGTTGGCAGGGCGAACGGCCAGAAAAAGTCGCTCCAGTGGAGTGTGCCGTTAAATACCAGATAAAGGATCTCCACGGTTCCGACAACAATGTGCGTGGTATCGGCGAGTGCGATAAGCCAGGTCATCAGGATAATCACCACGATTTTCGCGCTGCCCGCTGACGGGAACATCCAGACCATAGTGGCGATGATCCAGCCGGAAATTATGGCATTAGAGAACATTTCAACCGGCGTGTTTTTCATCACATCCATGCCAATTTTCACAAATGCGTCGCGGGTCGGTTCATCAAATATTGGCATATACTCGAACGCCCAGGCGGCTATGCCCGTACCGATCAGGTTCCCCAGCAGCACGACGCTCCACAGGCGCATCAGTAAACCGAAATTACCGAGGGTCGGATTTTGCATGACGGGCAGTACGGCAGTGACGGTATTCTCCGTAAAAAGCTGCTGTCGCGCCATAATGACGATAATAAAGCCGAACGTGTAGCCTAAATTTTCCAGCAAAAACCCGCCCGGTACGCCTTCCAGCTGAACGTGAAATATCCCTTTGGCGAGCAGAGAGGCACCCATCGACAGACCGGCTGCAATGGCTGACCACAGCAGGGCCATCGCGTCGCGCTCCATCTCTTTTTCCCCGTCCTGGCGAATATGCTCATGAATAGCCATGGCGCGCGACGGCAGGCGCTCTTCATCGACTTCTATCTCTTCTCCCCGGTCTTTCTCCTCGCTTTCAATCTCATGTTCCTCTTTGCTTTCACCAATTTTCTCTTCGCTAATGTCTTTCATAACAGCTCCTTCGGGGTAATTGCTCATTTAAGCGTAGCGGCTTTTAGCGCTTTCCCCGTGGGGATGCTCTTAAATTGCTGAAAATGGCAATAAAGGTGAGACATCTCTTTCAAAGCCAATATAAAATTGCCAGCGAAACGAATTCCGAAAGACAGGCTATGCTGAAATTAGCGTGATGACGCGAGCGGGTCGTCATTGTCCTCGTAGACATCGGTAAGCGTGCTGTTACAATCACTTGCACGTTTCAGGCGGAGCATCTCATGCTCCGTCACAGATGGCATTCAACGATAGCCATATTGAACA
Organism: Enterobacter hormaechei; assembly: GCA_042434945.1. Taxonomy (GTDB): domain Bacteria; phylum Pseudomonadota; class Gammaproteobacteria; order Enterobacterales; family Enterobacteriaceae; genus Escherichia; species Escherichia hormaechei_A. The sequence goes on along the minus strand of CP170191.1, from coordinate 2,773,059 downwards.
GGGAGAAATTTATGAAGCTTCGGCTGTCGGCGCTTGCGCTGGGCGTAACAATGCTTGTGGGCTGCGCCAGCTCTGGCGAGCAAACGGGACGCTCCGATCCTCTCGAAGGATTTAACCGTTCAATGTACAGCTTTAACTATAATGTGCTGGATCCATATCTGGTTCGTCCGGTTGCCGTGGCATGGCGTGACTATGTTCCGCAGCCGGCGCGTAACGGGCTGAGCAACTTTACCAGTAACCTGGAAGAGCCAGCGGTTATGGTCAACTACTTCCTCCAGGGCGACCCGTATCAGGGGATGGTGCATTTCACCCGCTTCTTCCTGAACTCCCTGCTGGGTATGGGCGGCTTAATTGATGTCGCGAGCATGGCGAACCCGAAATTACAGCGTGAACAGCCGCACCGTTTCGGCAGCACGCTGGGTCACTATGGCGTAGGTTATGGTCCGTATGTGCACCTGCCATTCTACGGCAGCTTTACCGTGCGTGATGATGGCGGCGACATGGTGGATACGCTGTATCCTGTACTGTCATGGCTCACCTGGCCGCTGTCGATTGGTAAATGGACCGTGGAAGGAATTGAAACGCGTGCGCAACTGCTGGATTCTGATGGTCTGCTGCGTCAGTCTTCCGATCCGTACATCATGGTCCGCGAGGCCTACTTCCAGAACCATGACTTTATTGCCAACGGCGGTAAGCTGAAGCCGGAAGATAATCCGAACGCGAAAGCCATCGAGAACGAATTAAAAGATATCGATTCGGAATAAAAAAAAGGTGAGCAATGCTCACCTTTTTTAATCGTGTTGGGATTAGAACGCGTAGTTGAAGTTGGTACCAAACAGCCAGGCTTTACCTTCAGAGGAAAACTCGTACGGGCCTTCCTGGAAGGTCACCTTCTGGCCATGCATGTACGACACGCCCGCGTCGATAGAGGCATTCTCGTTGAACGCGTAGGTTGCCCCCGCACTCACCCAGAAACGGTCCTGATCCGGAATGGAGATAGAACGTTTATCGGCCGGTACCGGGCTGTCATCAAATGCCACGCCGGTACGGAACGTCCAGTTATCATCCATATAATAGGTCGTACCAAGCGCGATACGGTATGCATCGTGGAAGCTTTCGTCTTTATAGAACAGCGTCTGGCCGTTGCTGCCGGTGGCTTTAAGCTCCTCGAACTGGCTCCAGCTGGTATACGCGAGGCTGTAGTGAATTGCCCACTGCGGCGCAACGCGGTTATAACCTGACACTTCCCACATTTCTGGCAGATGCAGCGACAGTGAACCCGGTACGGTTTGATTCGAGGTACCCCATGGAATGGTGGTGCCCGCGCCTGGGACCATACCGTTGACTGGGCTCAGGATGCCGCTTTTGTAATCGCCATCGAAATCAATTTTCACTTCTGAGCGATAGGTCAGACCCCAGCGGTTGTTTTTATCCAGTTCATACAGGATACCGGCGTTCCAGCCGTAACCCCATTCATCACCTTTCAGGCTGGCAATTTTATTGCTGTTTTTCGGCAGTGCAGCAGTTTGCTCCCCGGAGTAACGCTCGATTTTTGCATCGGCGTAGACAGCATCAAAGCCCAGACCAAAGCTCCAGTTATCGTTCAGACGATATGCGCCGCTCAGGTTGAGGTTCAGGGTCGTCAGGTCGGTTTTACCGCCGTATTCCCCGGCCGGATAGTTGTTATTGAACTCCGTTGCCAGGCCATAGTTAGAGGTGACAGAGGCACCCCAACCAAACTGTTCATTGATTGGCGCAACAAAGTGCAGGTTAGGCACCCACGCGGTCGGCGCAATGTTATCCGCCTTCAGATCTGCGCCGGTGAACTGAGATTTGCCAGAGATGTTTACATCCGGGTCAATATAAACCGCACCCGCAGAAAATGTCGGGCGGTCAAACATAGTAATCAATGCGGGGTTACGGCTGACGTTACCTGCATCATCGGCAATTGCGCCTTCCCCTGAATAAGCCCGGCCCAGGCCAGAGGAAGAAAATTCGTTTAACTGAAAGCCTGCCGACCAGGCCTGGGTGGAGATAAGTGCCACTGCGACTGCGAGAGCAGACTTTGTAAACAGGGTTTTCTGGCTCATGACCATAACCTCAATGATTTATTTTTATACAAACTATGTTACGTGCTGTAACAGGAGCGCGAAGTGTAGGGTCTGAGGTACATCTTAGAAATCAGACCAGTGGCGAGAGTATAGGTCGGACCAGCTGGAATGTTGCAAGTATGTTTCTATCTTTTTTCAAATATGATCTAAGAAACGCGATCCAGCTGGCAAAATTTGGAGGTGGCGCACTCATGGATTCGGGTGAATTTTGTTTTAGATCATTTTTAAGTGTGATTTCGGTCACTTATCCGATTTTGCAGAATTAACAACTGGAGCAGCACTTTCCGGAAGCGTAAAATATCCACAACGTTTATCTGGCACCTTGGGTGCACATACAGAGGAAATCAACGATGAGTAAATGTAGTGCTGATGAAACCCCGGTTTGCTGCTGTATGGATGTTGGCACCATTATGGACAACTCCGACTGCACCGCGTCTTACAGCCGCGTGTTTGCAAACCGCGCAGAAGCAGAGCAAACGCTGGCGGCGCTGACTGAAAAAGCCCGTAGCGTGGAATCTGAACCTTGCAAAATCACCCCGACTTTCACTGAAGAGTCTGACGGTGTGCGCCTGGATATCGATTTCACTTTTGCCTGCGAAGCTGAAATGCTGATTTTCCAGCTGGGTCTGCGTTAATTCCTCTCGGGTACGTACGCCCCTGTCAGTTGCTGGCAGGGGCGTTTTCTTTTCTCTTCTTCTTTTCTCTCTGTGTCATAGCTCCCACTTTCCCTTTTCTCCACTTGGCTAAATGTAAAAAAATGGTTAAGACTATGATCAGGTCAGACCACTTTATTTGTTTTTTTACAGGGGAGTGTTATGGGTCAGGTTTTACCGCTGGTTACCCGCCAGGGCGATCGTATCGCCATTGTTAGCGGTTTACGTACGCCTTTTGCCCGTCAGGCGACGGCTTTTCATGGCATTCCCGCGGTTGATTTAGGGAAGATGGTGGTAGGCGAACTGCTGGCACGCAGCGAGATCCCCGCCGAAGTGATTGAACAACTGGTCTTTGGTCAGGTCGTACAAATGCCTGAAGCCCCCAACATTGCGCGTGAAATTGTTCTCGGTACGGGAATGAATGTACATACCGATGCTTACAGCGTCAGCCGCGCTTGCGCTACCAGTTTCCAGGCAGTTGCAAACGTCGCAGAAAGCCTGATGGCGGGAACTATTCGAGCGGGGATTGCCGGTGGGGCAGATTCCTCTTCGGTATTGCCAATTGGCGTCAGTAAAAAACTGGCGCGCGTGCTGGTTGATGTCAACAAAGCTCGTACCATGAGCCAGCGACTGAAACTCTTCTCTCGCCTGCGTTTGCGCGACTTAATGCCCGTACCACCTGCGGTAGCAGAATATTCTACCGGCTTGCGGATGGGCGACACCGCAGAGCAAATGGCGAAAACCTACGGCATCACCCGAGAACAGCAAGATGCATTAGCGCACCGTTCGCATCAGCGTGCCGCTCAGGCATGGTCAGACGGAAAACTCAAAGAAGAGGTGATGACTGCCTTTATCCCTCCTTATAAACAACCGCTTGTCGAAGACAACAATATTCGCGGTAATTCCTCGCTTGCCGATTACGCAAAGCTGCGCCCGGCGTTTGATCGCAAACACGGAACGGTAACGGCGGCAAACAGTACGCCGCTGACCGATGGCGCGGCAGCGGTGATCCTGATGACTGAATCCCGGGCGAAAGAATTAGGGCTGGTGCCGCTGGGGTATCTGCGCAGCTACGCATTTACTGCGATTGATGTCTGGCAGGACATGTTGCTCGGTCCAGCCTGGTCAACACCGCTGGCGCTGGAGCGTGCCGGTTTGACGATGAGCGATCTGACATTGATCGATATGCACGAAGCCTTTGCAGCTCAGACGCTGGCGAATATTCAGTTGCTGGGTAGTGAACGTTTTGCTCGTGAAGCACTGGGGCGTGCACATGCCACTGGCGAAGTGGACGATAGCAAATTTAACGTGCTTGGCGGTTCGATTGCTTACGGGCATCCCTTCGCGGCGACCGGCGCGCGGATGATTACCCAGACATTGCATGAACTTCGCCGTCGCGGCGGTGGATTTGGTTTAGTTACCGCCTGTGCTGCCGGTGGGCTTGGCGCGGCAATGGTTCTGGAGGCGGAATAATGGAAATGACATCAGCGTTTACCCTTAATGTTCGTCTGGACAACATTGCCGTTATCACCATCGACGTACCGGGTGAGAAAATGAATACCCTGAAGGCGGAGTTTGCCTCGCAGGTGCGCGCCATTATTAAGCAACTCCGTGAAAACAAAGAGTTGCGAGGCGTGGTGTTTGTCTCCGCTAAACCGGACAACTTCATTGCTGGCGCAGACATCAACATGATCGGCAACTGCAAAACGGCGCAAGAAGCGGAAGCTCTGGCGCGGCAGGGCCAACAGTTGATGGCGGAGATTCATGCTTTGCCCATTCAGGTTATCGCGGCTATTCATGGCGCTTGCCTGGGTGGTGGGCTGGAGTTGGCGCTGGCGTGCCACGGTCGCGTTTGTACTGACGATCCTAAAACGGTGCTCGGTTTGCCTGAAGTACAACTTGGATTGTTACCCGGTTCAGGCGGCACCCAGCGTTTACCGCGTCTGATAGGCGTCAGCACAGCATTAGAGATGATCCTCACCGGAAAACAACTTCGGCGAAACAGGCATTAAAGCTGGGGCTGGTGGATGACGTTGTTCCGCACTCCATTCTGCTGGAAGCCGCTGTTGAGCTGGCAAAGAAGGAGCGCCCATCTTCCCGCCCTCTACCTGTACGCGAGCGTATTCTGGCGGGGCCGTTAGGTCGTGCGCTGCTGTTCAAAATGGTCGGCAAGAAAACAGAACACAAAACTCAAGGCAATTATCCGGCGACAGAACGCATCCTGGAGGTTGTTGAAACGGGATTAGCGCAGGGCACCAGCAGCGGTTATGACGCCGAAGCTCGGGCGTTTGGCGAACTGGCGATGACGCCACAATCGCAGGCGCTGCGTAGTATCTTTTTTGCCAGTACGGACGTGAAGAAAGATCCCGGCAGTGATGCGCCGCCTGCGCCATTAAACAGCGTGGGGATTTTAGGTGGTGGCTTGATGGGCGGCGGTATTGCTTATGTCACTGCTTGTAAAGCGGGGATTCCGGTCAGAATTAAAGATATCAACCCGCAGGGCATAAATCATGCGCTGAAGTACAGTTGGGATCAGCTGGAGGGCAAAGTTCGCCGTCGTCATCTCAAAGCCAGCGAACGTGACAAACAGCTGGCATTAATCTCCGGAACGACGGACTATCGCGGCTTTGCCCATCGCGATCTGATTATTGAAGCGGTGTTTGAAAATCTCGAATTGAAACAACAGATGGTGGCGGAAGTTGAGCAAAATTGCGCCGCTCATACCATCTTTGCTTCGAATACGTCATCTTTACCGATTGGTGATATCGCCGCTCACGCCACGCGACCTGAGCAAGTTATCGGCCTGCATTTCTTCAGTCCGGTGGAAAAAATGCCGCTGGTGGAGATTATTCCTCATGCGGGGACATCGGCGCAAACCATCGCTACCACAGTAAAACTGGCGAAAAAACAGGGTAAAACGCCAATTGTCGTGCGTGACAAAGCCGGTTTTTACGTCAATCGCATCTTAGCGCCTTACATTAATGAAGCTATCCGCATGTTGACCCAAGGTGAACGGGTAGAGCACATTGATGCCGCGCTAGTGAAATTTGGTTTTCCGGTAGGCCCAATCCAACTTTTGGATGAGGTAGGAATCGACACCGGGACTAAAATTATTCCTGTACTGGAAGCCGCTTATGGAGAACGTTTTAGCGCGCCTGCAAATGTTGTTTCTTCAATTTTGAACGACGATCGCAAAGGCAGAAAAAATGGCCGGGGTTTCTATCTTTATGGTCAGAAAGGGCGTAAAAGCAAAAAACAGGTCGATCCCGCCATTTACCCGCTGATTGGCACACAAGGGCAGGGGCGAATCTCCGCACCGCAGGTTGCTGAACGGTGTGTGATGTTGATGCTGAATGAAGCAGTACGTTGTGTTGATGAGCAGGTTATCCGTAGCGTGCGTGACGGGGATATTGGCGCGGTATTTGGCATTGGTTTTCCGCCATTTCTCGGTGGACCGTTCCGCTATATCGATTCTCTCGGCGCGGGCGAAGTGGTTGCAATAATGCAACGACTTGCCACGCAGTATGGTTCCCGTTTTACCCCTTGCGAGCGTTTGGTCGAGATGGGCGCGCGTGGGGAAAGTTTTTGGAAAACAACTGCAACTGACCTGCAATAAGAAGGTCAAAGCTATATGAATCCGCGCTGAATGGCGGAGTGTTGGTCAAAAATGTAAACGCATATTGACTATACTTACGCCATTGAGGTAAAAAACAGCGTTTCATTCGGTGAATGGATAAGGCACAATGCCGGCCACCGTTTTCTTTCTCTGGTTTCAGATGAAAGAAAACGGGCGAATCTGGTTAACAAAAGCGGTGCAATATGCAAGTTTTTATCATGCGTCACGGCGACGCAGCCCTCGATGCCGCCAGTGATTCCGTTCGTCCTCTGACCACTAATGGTTGTGACGAATCTCGCCTGATGGCGAACTGGCTGAAAGGTCAAAAAGTGGAAATCGAACGCGTTCTGGTGAGCCCGTTCCTGCGAGCCGAGCAAACACTGGAAGAAGTAGGGGATTGTCTGAACCTGCCTTCCAGTGCAGAAGTTCTGCCGGAGTTAACGCCCTGCGGCGATGTTGGTCTGGTCAGTGCCTATTTGCAGGCGTTGACCAATGAAGGTGTTGCTTCGGTACTGGTGATCTCTCACTTACCGTTAGTCGGGTATCTGGTTGCCGAGTTATGTCCGGGCGAAACGCCGCCTATGTTTACCACCTCGGCCATTGCCAGCGTAACGCTTGATGAAAGCGGAAACGGCACATTCAACTGGCAGATGAGCCCGTGTAATCTGAAGATGGCAAAAGCTATCTGACGTGACGTGCGATATGGCGGGGTGCAGCGTGCCTCCCGCCATCCTGTCAGGGCAACTCCGGCGGCAGCCACTCTTCGACTTCAATCAACACCAACAACGCCGCATCACCGCCATACTCTTTTGGTGCCTGATGAAAGGCCATCACATGCGGATGTTGTGCCAGCCACAGCGGTGTTTGTTGCTTCAAAATATGCTTCCCGTGCCCATGCATCACGCAGGCGCAAAACACATGTTCACGGCGGCAGGCGGCAATCAACGCCCCCAGTTCCTGCTTGGCCTGCAGCTGCGTCAGACCGTGTAAATCCAAAAACAACTCCGGCGAATAATCGCCACGGCGCAGTTTCTTCGCCTCAAAATGGCTGACATCCGGGCGAACATATTTCACCGGACCTTCGGTATTTAATAACGGCTGAAACTCATCGGAGAAATAATGGCTGGCATCAGCCTGCTCCTGGATCAAGCGTTTCACCGGCACTTCGCTGATTTTTTTACGCTGCGGTCGGTGGACAATCGTGTCCTGCTTAATCTTGCGAGTCCCCGCCATCAACTGGCGAAACAGAGCCTGGTCCTCCTCGCTAAGTGTTGTTTTCTTTTTCATTTATCTGTCTCTATTTCTAATTTTCCTACAGTTTACCCGACTCGTAGCGCAATCGATCGTTTTAAACGTATTTTTCCTCACTCACCGCGCGTGAATGCTGATTTATCGTCATCTTCATGGCAAACTAGCCGCCGAAATTATTGCGATCATGCCCTGGAGGAATACGTGGATAAAATTTTCGTTGATGAAGCAGTAAATGAGCTGCAAACCATTCAGGACATGTTGCGCTGGTCGGTGAGCCGCTTCAGCGCGGCAAATATCTGGTACGGTCACGGTACCGATAACCCGTGGGATGAAGCCGTACAGCTGGTGTTGCCTTCGCTCTACCTGCCGCTGGATATTCCGGAAGATATGCGCACCGCGCGTCTGACCTCCAGCGAAAAACACCGTATTGTTGAACGCGTGATCCGCCGCGTCAATGAACGCATTCCGGTGGCTTACCTGACCAACAAAGCGTGGTTCTGCGGCCATGAATTTTACGTCGATGAACGCGTGCTGGTGCCGCGCTCGCCGATTGGTGAACTGATCAACAATAAATTTGCCGGACTTATCAGCAAGCAACCGCAGCATATTTTAGATATGTGTACTGGTAGCGGCTGCATCGCCATTGCCTGTGCTTATGCCTTCCCGGATGCAGAAGTCGACGCGGTGGATATCTCTCCAGACGCGCTGGCGGTTGCTGAACAGAACATCGAAGAACACGGTCTGATCCACAACGTCATTCCGATTCGTTCCGATCTGTTCCGCGACTTGCCGAAAGTGCAGTACGACCTGATTGTCACTAACCCGCCGTATGTCGATGCGGAAGATATGTCCGACCTGCCAAACGAATACCGCCACGAGCCGGAACTGGGCCTGGCATCTGGCACTGACGGCCTGAAACTGACGCGTCGCATTCTCGGTAACGCGGCAGATTACCTTGCTGATGATGGCGTGTTGATTTGTGAAGTCGGCAACAGCATGGTACATCTTATGGAACAATATCCGGATGTTCCGTTCACCTGGCTGGAGTTTGATAACGGCGGCGATGGTGTGTTTATGCTCACCAAAGAGCAGCTTATTGCCGCACGAGAACATTTCGCGATTTATAAAGATTAAGTAAACACGCAAACACAACAATAACGGAGCCGTGATGGCTGGAAACACAATTGGACAACTCTTTCGCGTAACCACCTTCGGCGAATCGCACGGGCTGGCGCTCGGCTGCATCGTCGATGGTGTTCCGCCAGGCATTCCGCTGACGGAAGCGGACCTGCAACATGACCTCGACCGTCGTCGCCCTGGGACATCGCGCTATACCACCCAGCGCCGCGAGCCGGATCAGGTCAAAATTCTCTCCGGTGTTTTTGAAGGCGTTACTACCGGCACCAGCATTGGCTTGTTGATCGAAAACACTGACCAGCGCTCTCAGGATTACAGTGCGATTAAGGACGTTTTCCGTCCAGGCCATGCCGATTACACCTACGAACAAAAATACGGTCTGCGCGATTATCGCGGCGGTGGACGTTCTTCCGCCCGCGAAACCGCCATGCGCGTGGCGGCAGGAGCTATTGCCAAAAAATATCTCGCCGAGAAATTTGGTATTGAAATCCGTGGCTGCCTGACCCAGATGGGCGACATTCCGCTGGATATCAAAGACTGGTCGCAGGTCGAGCAAAATCCGTTTTTTTGCCCGGACCCCGACAAAATCGACGCGTTAGACGAGTTGATGCGTGCGCTGAAAAAAGAGGGCGACTCCATCGGCGCTAAAGTCACCGTTGTTGCCAGTGGCGTTCCTGCCGGACTTGGCGAGCCGGTCTTTGACCGCCTGGATGCTGACATCGCCCATGCGCTGATGAGCATCAACGCGGTGAAAGGCGTGGAAATTGGCGACGGCTTTGACGTGGTGGCGCTGCGCGGCAGCCAGAACCGCGATGAAATCACCAAAGACGGTTTCCAGAGCAACCATGCGGGCGGCATTCTCGGCGGTATCAGCAGCGGGCAGCAAATCATTGCCCATATGGCGCTGAAACCGACCTCCAGCATTACCGTGCCGGGTCGTACCATTAACCGCTTTGGCGAAGAAGTTGAGATGATCACCAAAGGCCGTCACGATCCCTGTGTCGGGATCCGCGCAGTGCCGATCGCAGAAGCGATGCTGGCGATCGTTTTAATGGATCACCTGTTACGGCAACGGGCGCAAAATGCCGATGTGAAGACTGATATTCCACGCTGGTAAAAAATGAATAAAACCGCGATTGCGCTGCTGGCTCTGCTTGCCAGTAGCGCCAGCCTGGCAGCGACGCCGTGGCAAAAAATAACCCAACCTGTGCCGGGTAGCGCACAATCGATAGGCAGTTTTTCTAATGGCTGTATTGTCGGCGCTGACACGCTGCCGATACAGTCCGAACATTATCAGGTCATGCGTACCGATCAGCGTCGCTATTTCGGTCACCCGGATCTGGTGATGTTTATCCAGCGTCTGAGTAGCCAGGTGAGCAATCTGGGCATGGGTACGGTGCTGATTGGCGATATGGGGATGCCCGCTGGTGGGCGTTTCAACGGCGGTCATGCCAGCCACCAGACCGGACTGGATGTCGATATCTTTCTGCAACTGCCGAAAACTCGCTGGACCTCCGCGCAGCTCTTGCGCCCGCAAGCACTGGACTTAGTTTCCCGCGACGGTAAACACGTTGTCTCCACGCTGTGGAAGCCAGAAATTTTCAGCTTGATCAAACTCGCCGCCCAGGACAAAGACGTCACGCGCATTTTTGTTAATCCGGCGATTAAACAACAACTTTGCCTTGATGCGGGCACCGATCGCGACTGGTTGCGCAAAGTGCGACCCTGGTTCCAGCATCGCGCGCATATGCATGTACGATTACGTTGCCCTGCCGATAGTCTGGAGTGTGAAGATCAACCTTTACCGCCATCAGGCGATGGTTGCGGGGCAGAACTGCAAAGCTGGTTTGAACCTCCAAAACCGGGAACAACAAAGCCTGAGAAGAAGACACCGCCTCCGTTGCCGCCTTCCTGCCAGGCGCTACTGGATGAGCACGTGATCTAATGGAAACGTTTAATAGCCTGTTTATGGTTTCCCCGCTGTTGCTGGGAGTTCTCTTTTTTGTCGCCATGCTGGCGGGATTTATCGACTCGATTGCCGGTGGCGGTGGGTTACTCACCATTCCGGCATTGATGGCAGCGGGGATGTCTCCCGCTAATGCGCTGGCAACCAATAAACTGCAAGCCTGCGGCGGCTCTATTTCCGCTACTATCTACTTTATTCGCCGCAAAGTGGTTAGTTTAAGCGATCAGAAACTCAATATCGCCATGACCTTTGTCGGCTCAATGAGCGGCGCACTGCTGGTGCAATACGTTCAGGCTGATGTCTTACGGCAGATTTTGCCCATTCTGGTAATTTGTATCGGCCTCTATTTCTTGCTGATGCCAAAGCTAGGTGAAGAAGACCGCCAGCGCCGGATGTACGGTTTACCCTTCGCGTTAATAGCCGGTGGCTGCGTCGGTTTTTATGATGGATTCTTTGGCCCGGCTGCCGGGTCGTTTTACGCGCTGGCCTTCGTTACGCTGTGCGGATTTAACCTCGCCAAAGCCACGGCTCACGCCAAATTACTCAACGCAACGTCAAACATCGGCGGTTTACTGCTGTTTATTCTCGGCGGCAAAGTGATTTGGGCGACGGGCTTTGTCATGCTGGTGGGGCAGTTCCTCGGCGCGCGCATGGGTTCACGACTGGTGTTGAGCAAAGGACAAAAGCTGATCCGCCCGATGATTGTTATCGTCTCGGCGGTGATGAGTGCCAAATTACTTTACGACAGCCACGGACAGGAGATCCTCCACTGGTTGGGGATGAACTAATGAACAGTACACACCACTACGAGCAGTTGATTGAAATTTTTAATAGCTGCTTTGCCGATGATTTTAATACCCGTCTGATTAAAGGCGACGACGAACCGATCTATCTTCCTGCTGATGCGGAAGTACCGTATAACCGAATCGTCTTTGCTCATGGCTTTTATGCCAGCGCAATTCATGAGATTTCGCACTGGTGTATTGCCGGGAAAGCGCGCCGTGAGCTGGTTGATTTCGGCTACTGGTATTGCCCGGACGGACGCGATGCCCAAACGCAAAGCCAGTTTGAAGATGTTGAAGTGAAGCCGCAGGCGCTCGACTGGTTGTTCTGTGTGGCGGCGGGATATCCGTTTAACGTCAGTTGCGACAATCTGGAAGGGGATTTCGAACCGGATCGTGTGGTGTTTCAACGGCGAGTACATGCGCAGGTGATGGATTATCTGACAAATGGCATTCCGGAACGTCCGGCACGCTTCATTAAAGCACTACAAAATTATTATCACACGCCGGAACTTACGGCGGAACAGTTCCCGTGGCCGGAAGCGCTCAACTGAAGCCAGCGCCACGTTTTACAATGAGGAAAGAAGATGATCGCGGAGTTTGAATCACGCATTCTGGCATTAATCGACGGTATGGTTGACCATGCCAGTGATGATGAGTTGTTTGCCAGTGGGTATTTGCGTGGCCACCTGACATTAGCCATCGCAGAACTGGAAAGTGGTGATGACCACTCCGCTCAGGCGGTGCATACGACCGTTAGCCAGAGTCTGGAAAAAGCCATTGGTGCTGGTGAATTGTCGCCGCGTGACCAGGCGCTGGTGACCGATATGTGGGACAATTTGTTCCAGCAGGCGAAAGCGAAGTAAGTGTATCACCGCCCTCTCCCACAGGGAGAGGGCCGGGGTGAGGGCACCAGACCGCACCCTACTTGACCATTTTCCCCTTCAGCAATTTCCGCACCCACAGTCGGTTTGGATTCAGCCCCGCGAGCGTAACCCTGTCCAGCGGAACCGGCTCGTCGCTCATTTGCGCGGCTAACGCTTCAGCCAGCAGCGGCGCGGAGCATAATCCCCGCGAGCCTAAGCCACCCAGCATAAACAGCTCGGGGTGAACGGGAGCACTTACCGCCGTTTCTTTGTTGTCAGCAAGATCCTGATAGACTTCAAGCGTGGCGTCATAGTCCGGCACGTTTCCCGCCATCGGCAGGTGATCGCGGGTCGCGCAGCGTACGCCGCAGCGCGCCTGACCCTCACCGACATTCACCTCTTTTGCCCACGACGCATCCGGGAAACAGTCGAGCAGGCGCTGGCGGTTTTGCTGCTGATCCGCTTCGCTGTACTGCATATCTGTTTCACCGCGATGGTAGCTGGCACCGATGCAGTGATGGCCGTTGGACGGGTTTTGCGGCGTCAGGTAGCCGTCGTAACACAGCACCTGACGCAGTTTGCTCAGTTGGGGGGCGGCAGGAATATGGCTCACCTGGCCGCCGACCGGATAAACCGGCAATGATGCTGTCTGGGTAAACTGGCTGATATGATGTCCGTTGGCCAGCACAACGCTGGCATGCTGGACCTCTTTGCCGTCAGCGAAACGCAGTTTCCAGTGCGCAGTGCGGCTTAGCGATTGAACCTTATGGGCACAATGCACTGTCAACCCACGCGACTGCCCGAGGGCTATCGCCGCAGAAGTCAGTTCAGCCGGACACAGCCAGCCGCCGAGTGGATACTGAATACCCCCGCAGCCGGTGTCGACGCCAGCGGTCTCTGCAACCTGCTGTGCCGTCACTGCATGGGCGATGGCCTCCGGCAGACCCAGCGACAGCATTTGTGTGATTTTCTGCTGGCTCTTCTCGTCCCAGCCGAGCTGCGTCACGCCGCACCAGTTGTGGTCGAACGCAACCGGCAGGCTATCGTAAAGGCGGCGAGCAAACGTAAACGCCGCCGGGAAGAACTGGAACAGTGCCGGATCGTGTGAACTTAATAAGGGATAAAGCGCGCCCTGACGGTTGCCTGATGCGCCCGTCGCCGGCGCCTCGTCAGCGCAGTAGAGCGTCACCTGCCAGCCACGGTGCAGCAGCGCCAGCGAGAGCAGGGCGCTGGCGATACCCCCGCCCAAAATGGCGACCTCACGCGAGGTGCTGGCGCGACGGGCAAACCAGGGGGCCTGCGCCGGGATCGCCAGATCCTGTTCCATCACCCCGACCAGCATGTCGCGTTTGCGGCCAAAGCCTTTGGTTTTCCGCATGGTAAACCCCGCCTCCTGCAACCCACGACGGACAAAGCCCGCCGAGGTGAAGGTAGCAAGCGTCGCGCCCGGGCGCGCCAGACGTGCCATGGCGCTGAACAGGTGCGGGCTCCACATGTCCGGGTTTTTGGCGGGCGCAAAACCATCCAGGAACCAGGCGTCCACCTTCTGATTCATTGAGTCATCGAGCTTATCGGTCAGGTCGTTAATGTCGCCCAGCCACAGGTCGAGGGTGACGCGTCCGTCGTCCAGAATCAGACGATGACAGCCACCGATAGCCGGAGGCCACTGGGCCTGAAGCTGTTCCGCCCAGTGGGTAAGCTCCGGCCAGCGCTGATGGGCAAGCCGCAGATCGTGCGCGGTAAGCGGAAATTTTTCGAAACTGATGAAATGTAATCTTTGTAAGGTAGCCTCGGGGTGTGCAGTGCGAAACTGATCAAATGCCTGCCATAGCGTCAGGAAGTTTAATCCGGTGCCGAAGCCGCTCTCTGCTACCACAAACAGAGGATGTGGATGCTCAGGAAAGCGTACCTCTAATTGGTTGCCTCCCAGGAAAACATAACGCGTCTCTTCCAGCCCGTTATCGTTGGAAAAATAGACATCGTCAAAATCTCGGGAAACAGGTGTACCCTCAGCATTAAATTCGAGGTTGGCAGGTTGTATGGAGTAGTGTTTCACGTAAGTTACTCGTCTTACAGGCGGTGGCTCGATCTTAGCGATGTGTGTAAGGCTGCGCAAATTTCTCTATTAAATGGCTGATCGGACTTGTTCGGCGTACAAGTGTACGCTATTGTGCATTCGAAACTTACTCTATGTGCGACTTACAGAGGTATTGAATGAAACGTGCAGTGATTACTGGCCTGGGCATTGTTTCCAGCATCGGTAATAACCAGCAGGAAGTCCTGGCATCTCTGCGTGAAGGACGTTCAGGGATCACTTTCTCTCAGGAGCTAAAGGATTCCGGCATGCGTAGCCACGTCTGGGGCAACGTAAAACTGGATACCACTGGCCTCATTGACCGCAAAGTTGTGCGCTTTATGAGCGACGCATCCATTTATGCATTCCTTTCTATGGAGCAGGCAATCGCTGATGCGGGCCTCTCTCCGGAAGCTTACCAGAATAACCCGCGCGTTGGCCTGATTGCAGGTTCCGGCGGCGGCTCCCCGCGTTTCCAGGTGTTCGGCGCTGACGCAATGCGCGGCCCGCGCGGCCTGAAAGCGGTTGGCCCGTATGTGGTCACCAAAGCGATGGCATCCGGCGTTTCTGCCTGCCTCGCCACCCCGTTTAAAATTCATGGCGTTAACTACTCCATCAGCTCCGCGTGTGCGACTTCCGCACACTGTATCGGTAACGCAGTAGAGCAGATCCAACTGGGCAAACAGGACATCGTGTTTGCTGGCGGCGGCGAAGAGCTGTGCTGGGAAATGGCTTGCGAATTCGACGCAATGGGTGCGCTGTCTACTAAATACAACGACACCCCGGAAAAAGCCTCCCGTACTTACGACGCTCACCGTGACGGTTTCGTTATCGCTGGCGGCGGCGGTATGGTAGTGGTTGAAGAGCTGGAACACGCGCTGGCGCGTGGTGCTCACATCTATGCTGAAATCGTTGGCTACGGCGCAACCTCTGATGGTGCAGACATGGTTGCTCCGTCTGGCGAAGGCGCAGTACGCTGCATGAAGATGGCGATGCATGGCGTTGATACCCCAATCGATTACCTGAACTCCCACGGTACTTCGACTCCGGTTGGCGACGTGAAAGAGCTGGCAGCTATCCGTGAAGTGTTCGGCGATAAGAGCCCGGCGATTTCTGCAACCAAAGCCATGACCGGTCACTCTCTGGGCGCTGCTGGCGTACAGGAAGCTATCTACTCTCTGCTGATGCTGGAACACGGCTTTATCGCCCCGAGCATCAACATTGAAGAGCTGGACGAGCAGGCTGCAGGTCTGAACATCGTGACCGAAACGACCGATCGCGAACTGACCACCGTTATGTCTAACAGCTTCGGCTTCGGCGGCACCAACGCCACGCTGGTAATGCGCAAGCTGAAAGATTAAGCGTTTGAAGGTATAGTAGAAGGGAGCCGCGCGGCTCCCTTTTTTTATGCCTGAACACGGAGTTATGCATGAAGGCTGTTACCCCTGGGAAGAGCGCTCCTTCCGGGAATCTTCCCCTTTTCCGCATCGCCTTTGCGGTGTTTCTGACCTATATGACCGTTGGCCTGCCGCTGCCGGTGATCCCCTTGTTCGTTCACCAGGAGCTGGGCTATGGCAACACCATGGTCGGCATTGCGGTGGGCATTCAGTTTTTAGCGACGGTATTAACCCGGGGCTACGCCGGTCGCCTGGCGGATCAGCACGGCGCAAAACGCTCGGCGTTGCAGGGCATGTTTGCCTGCGGGCTGGCGGGGGGAGCCTGGCTGCTGGCGGCGCTGTTGCCAATAGATGCAGCGTATAAATTTGCGCTGCTGGTGGCAGGGCGCCTGATCCTCGGCTTTGGCGAAAGCCAGCTGCTGACCGGCACCCTGACCTGGGGAATGGGGCTGGTGGGGCCTGCGCGTTCCGGAAAAGTGATGTCCTGGAACGGAATGGCGATTTACGGCGCGCTGGCGGCAGGCGCTCCACTGGGGCTGCTGATCCACAGCCAGTTTGGTTTTGCGGCGCTGGCAGGCACCACCATGGTATTGCCGCTGCTGGCGTGGGCGTTTAACGGTTCGGTACGTAAGGTGCCCGCCCATAAAGGCGAGCGTCCTTCGCTGTGGAGCGTGGTGGGGCAAATCTGGCAGCCGGGGCTCGGGCTGGCGCTTCAGGGGGTGGGCTTCGCGGTTATTGGTACCTTTGTCTCCCTCTATTTCATGAGCCGCGGCTGGGCGATGGCGGGCTTTACGCTGACGGCCTTTGGCGGCGCGTTTGTATTGATGCGCGTGCTGTTTGGCTGGATGCCGGATCGCTTTGGCGGCGTGAAGGTGGCCGTGGCGTCACTTGTCATTGAGACCGTGGGTCTGGTACTGCTCTGGCAGGCGCCCTCTGCATCCGTTGCGCTGCTGGGTGCGGCGTTAACCGGCTGCGGCTGCTCGCTGATCTTCCCGGCGCTGGGCGTTGAAGTGGTGAAGCGCGTGGCTCCGCAGGTGCGCGGCACGGCGCTGGGCGGCTATGCGGCGTTTCAGGATATCTCATACGGGGTCACCGGGCCGCTGGCGGGGCTGCTTGCAACGTCGTTTGGCTATCCTTCCGTCTTCCTGGCCGGTGCGGTGTCAGCGGTGGTGGGAATTGTGGTGACGCTGGTGGCGTTTCGCAAGTCGTAGTTTTTTGCCCGGTGGCGCTTCGCTTACCGGGCCTACAACCGCGCGAACCGTAGGCCCGGTAAGCGAAGCGCCACCGGGCAAATCCTCACGCAACCAGCCAGAAAATCGCCAGCGCAATCACCAACGCGATAAACATCAATCCCGGACGGGAAGAAAGCGTTTTGAACGTATCAACTACGGGGGCAAACAGCGGGCTGTAGATCGGCTGAATGTTTCTTACCTCCGGCACGCCGCCTTCCCGCTCGGCGCGGCGAATGAAGATCTGATTGAGCACATCCTGCACCTGCGCGGTGGTCAGCACCGTTTGCGGCGTAGCCTGCCAGCTCTGCTGAGCGTAATCCCGAATCATATCGAACTCGTGCGGTTCCAGCGGTTGTTTCAGCGCCGCCTGTACGCTGTGCAGGGTCGGGGCGCTCTGGGTGCTGAGCGTCTGACGCGCCTGGAGCCAGGTGACCAGATGGGTAAACTGTTTTGCCGGGATCATCTCGCCCGCTTTCACACCGGAAAGTTCCAGCATAGATTGCCAGATAAGCTTTGTGGGTTCGCCGGTAGCAGCAGCCAGTTTAGTGACCATCTGCTTGAGCGTATTATGCTCCGCAGGCTGCAATGGCCGTTCTGTAGACGGGCGCTGTTGCGGCTGCGGGATAGAAAGCTGATTGCTTTGCAGCAGGGTCAACACGGTTTTCAGCTGTTCCGGCGAAAGCTGGCTCAGGGCGGTATGACCGTACTGTTGACGGATAAAATCACTCACCGCCTGACGATTATTCCCCTGGCCCAATAGCTCGGTCAGCTGCGAGATAATCTGGCGGGTAGTATGTTGCTGCTGTGCGCTGGTAAGACGCTGGTTCAGGTTTTGTTCGGCGGCAGGGAAATGGCGCGACTGTAGCGGCGCATCGTTTCTTACGCCCAAATCGTGCTTAACGCCGGCCCATACCTCTGCGTTTTGCTGTGAGGTTAACGCAATAAGACGCGTGATCAGACGCTCCAGTACGGTGCGTTGCTGCGTGGAGAGCGGTTGTTCGCCTGGCGTGTTGGGCGTTACGGGGCCTTCACCCGGAGGGCGCGGAGGCGTACCTGAAATGGGCTGCATCGTCAAAAATCCTTAAAGTCAAACTCTGCGTAACCGGGCGGAGATATATGCCCGGCGGCGAGATTATGGCACACTTGGCAGGTTTACTTCCTCTCAAACAGGTACTCAGACGTGAAAATCCTCGTTGATGAAAATATGCCTTACGCCCGTGAGCTGTTCAGCCGCCTGGGTGAGGTTAAGGCTGTCCCTGGTCGCCCGATTCCGGTCAGCGAACTGGACGATGCAGACGCCCTGATGGTGCGCTCGGTGACCAAAGTAAATGAGGCACTGCTCACCGGCAAAGGGGTTAAATTTGTCGGGACGGCAACGGCCGGGACCGATCATGTGGATGACCAGTGGCTTAAGCAGGCGGGGATTGGTTTTTCCGCGGCGCCAGGCTGTAACGCCATTGCCGTCGTGGAATATGTTTTCTCCTCGCTATTGATGCTGGCCGAGCGCGATGGTTTTGCGCTGAAAGACCGCACCGTCGGGATTGTGGGGGTGGGCAACGTGGGCGGACGTCTGCAAAAGCGTCTGGAAGCCTGGGGTATCCGCACCCTGCTGTGCGATCCGCCGCGTAAGGATAACGGCGATGAAGGTGACTTCCGCACGCTGGATGAGCTGGTCGACGAGTGCGACGTCATCACCTTCCATACGCCACTCTTTAAAGATGGTCCGTACAAAACGCTACATCTGGCGGATGAAAAACTGATCCGTAGCCTGAAGCCCGGAGCGATTCTGATTAACGCCTGCCGTGGCGCAGTCGTCGATAATACTGCGTTGCTGACCTGCCTGAATGAAGGCCAGAAGTTAAGCGTAGTGCTGGATGTCTGGGAAGGCGAACCGGAACTCAACGTCGAGCTGCTGAAAAAAGTGGATATCGGCACGCCGCATATCGCAGGCTATACCCTGGAAGGTAAAGCACGCGGTACTACGCAAGTGTTTGAAGCTTATAGCAAGTTTATTGGGCATGAACAGCACGTTGCGCTGGATACATTACTGCCTGCGCCAGAGTTTGGTCGCATTACGCTGCATGGCCCGCTCGATCAACCGACGCTGAAAAGGCTGGTGCATTTGGTGTATGATGTGCGCCGCGATGACGCACCGCTGCGTAAAGTCGCCGGGATACCGGGTGAGTTCGATAAACTGCGCAAAAACTATCTTGAGCGCCGTGAATGGTCATCTCTGTATGTAATTTGTGATGACGCCAGTGCGGCATCATTGCTGTGTAAACTGGGTTTTAACGCCGTTCATCATCCGGCACGTTAATCTCTTCTTCATGCTCTCTGCTGTAACATTGGCAGGGAGCTTTGCTATTTCTGGAGTAAACCACCATGTCTGAAGGCTGGAACATTGCCGTCCTGGGCGCAACTGGCGCTGTGGGCGAAGCCCTGCTTGAAACGCTGGCTGAACGTCAGTTCCCGGTTGGGGAAATTTATGCACTGGCACGTAACGAAAGCGCAGGCGAACAACTGCGCTTTGGTGGTAAGACAATCACCGTGCAGGATGCCGCTGAATTCGACTGGACGCAGGCGCAGCTGGCATTTTTTGTCGCAGGCAAAGAAGCTACCGCTGCCTGGGTTGAAGAAGCGACCAACTCAGGTTGCCTGGTGATCGACAGCAGTGGATTGTTTGCTCTCGAACCCGACGTACCGCTGGTGGTGCCGGAAGTAAACCCGTTTGTACTGACAGATTACCGGAACCGGAATGTCATCGCCGTACCAGACAGTCTGACCAGCCAGCTGCTGGCGGCACTGAAACCGTTAATCGATCAGGGCGGTTTATCACGTATCAGCGTTACCAGCCTGATTTCAGCCTCCGCCCAGGGCAAAAAAGCGGTCGATGCGTTAGCGGGGCAGAGTGCGAAATTGCTCAACGGCATTCCGATTGACGAAGAAGATTTCTTCGGGCGTCAGCTGGCGTTCAACATGCTGCCGTTACTGCCGGATAGCGAAGGTAGCGTGCGTGAAGAACGTCGTATCGTTGACGAAGTACGCAAAATCCTGCAGGACGAAGGGCTGATGATTTCGGCTAGCGTCGTCCAGGCACCGGTATTCTACGGTCATGCCCAGATGGTCAACTTTGAAGCTCTGCGTCCACTGGCAGCAGAAGAAGCGCGTGATGCGTTTGTTCAAGGCGAAGATATTGTGCTCTCTGAAGAGAACGAATTCCCAACTCAGGTAGGTGATGCTTCGGGTACGCCGCATCTTTCTGTTGGCTGCGTGCGTAATGACTACGGTATGCCGGAGCAAGTCCAGTTCTGGTCGGTGGCCGATAACGTTCGCTTTGGCGGCGCGCTGATGGCAGTAAAAATCGCCGAGAAACTGGTGCAGGAGTATCTGTACTAATGTCCGACCAGCAACAACCGCCAGTTTATAAAATTGCGCTGGGCATTGAGTACGACGGTAGTAAGTATTACGGCTGGCAACGGCAGAACGAAGTCCGCAGTGTGCAGGAGAAGCTGGAAAAGGCGCTCTCCCAGGTGGCGAACGAACCCATCACCGTCTTCTGCGCCGGGCGTACTGACGCAGGGGTACACGGTACCGGGCAGGTTGTGCATTTCGAAACAACCGCGCTGCGCAAAGACGCGGCGTGGACCTTGGGCGTAAATGCGAATTTACCTGGTGACATCGCTGTGCGTTGGGTTAAAGCTGTACCTGATGATTTTCATGCCCGATTTAGCGCCACGGCTCGCCGTTATCGCTACATCATCTACAATCATCGGCTGCGCCCGGCGGTACTGAGTAAAGGGGTAACCCATTTTTACGAACCGCTGGACGCTGAACGGATGCATCGGGCTGCGCAATGCTTGCTGGGCGAGAATGATTTCACCTCGTTCCGTGCGGTGCAGTGCCAGTCCCGAACCCCGTGGCGCAACGTTATGCATATTAATGTTACGCGTCACGGTCCTTATGTGGTGGTAGATATTAAAGCGAATGCTTTTGTACATCATATGGTCAGGAATATTGTCGGCAGCCTGATGGAAGTCGGTGCCCACAACCAGCCGGAGAGCTGGATAGCAGAGTTGCTGGCGGCAAAGGACAGAACGCTGGCGGCAGCAACGGCAAAAGCGGAAGGGCTGTATCTGGTCGCGGTGGATTACCCTGACCGGTATGATCTTCCAAAACCGCCAATGGGCCCGCTATTTCTGGCGGACTAACGAGAATAATGCTCGGAACATTTCAGGCTGTAGCCAACGTAGTTACAGCCTGAAAGATGACGAGTACAAGGCATAGGCAAATATGGACCTGATTTATTTCCTCATCGATTTTATCCTGCACATTGACGTGCATCTGGCAGAGCTGGTCGCGGAGTACGGCGTCTGGGTTTATGCCATTTTGTTCTTAATTTTGTTCTGTGAAACCGGTCTGGTGGTAACGCCGTTTTTACCGGGTGATTCATTGCTGTTTGTTGCCGGAGCGTTGGCATCACTGGAAACCAACGATCTCAACGTCCATATGATGGTGGTGCTGATGCTGATCGCCGCGATTGTGGGTGACGCGGTCAATTACACTATCGGGCGGTTGTTCGGTGAAAAGTTGTTCAGTAATCCCAATTCGAAAATTTTCCGTCGCAGTTATCTCGACAAAACCCATCAGTTTTATGAGAAACATGGCGGCAAAACGATTATTCTCGCCCGTTTTGTGCCGATCGTCAGAACGTTCGCCCCGTTTGTTGCGGGAATGGGCCACATGTCGTACCGTCATTTCGCCGCTTATAACGTGATCGGCGCACTGTTGTGGGTACTGCTTTTTACCTACGCAGGCTATTTCTTCGGTACAATCCCGATGGTTCAGGATAACCTTAAGCTGCTGATCGTCGGGATTATTGTGGTTTCTATTTTGCCGGGCGTCATCGAAATAATCCGTCACAAACGCGCTGCGGCACGCGCCGCAAAATAAAAAGTAACTCCGCGGTTCGACCACTTTTTTATCCAAAGTTTCGGGCTGTTATGTTTTAATGTGCAACATTCATGGTCTGTTGGGGGCAAAAATGGCATTATGCGTCCCCAAAGATAAAACTGGCATCGAACCAGGTTCAGACAGAAAGGTCCCTAATGAGCTGGATTGAACGAATTAAAAGCAACATTACTCCCACCCGCAAGGCGAGCATTCCTGAAGGGGTGTGGACTAAGTGTGATAGCTGCGGTCAGGTTTTATACCGCGCTGAGCTGGAACGTAATCTTGAGGTCTGTCCGAAGTGTGACCATCACATGCGTATGACAGCGCGTAATCGCCTGCATAGCCTGTTAGATGAAGGAAGCCTTGTGGAGCTGGGTAGCGAGCTTGAGCCGAAAGATGTGCTGAAGTTTCGTGACTCCAAGAAGTATAAAGACCGTCTGGCATCTGCGCAGAAAGAAACCGGCGAAAAAGATGCGCTGGTGGTGATGAAAGGCACTCTGTATGGAATGCCGGTTGTCGCTGCGGCATTCGAGTTCGCCTTTATGGGCGGTTCAATGGGGTCTGTTGTGGGTGCACGTTTCGTGCGTGCCGTTGAGCAGGCGCTGGAAGATAACTGCCCGCTGATCTGCTTCTCCGCCTCTGGTGGCGCACGTATGCAGGAAGCACTGATGTCGCTGATGCAGATGGCGAAAACCTCTGCGGCACTGGCAAAAATGCAGGAGCGCGGCTTGCCGTACATCTCCGTGCTGACCGACCCGACGATGGGCGGTGTTTCTGCAAGTTTCGCCATGCTGGGCGATCTCAACATCGCTGAACCGAAAGCGTTAATCGGCTTTGCCGGTCCGCGTGTTATCGAACAGACCGTTCGCGAAAAACTGCCGCCTGGATTCCAGCGCAGTGAATTCCTGATCGAGAAAGGCGCGATCGACATGATCGTCCGTCGTCCGGAAATGCGCCTGAAACTGGCGAGCATTCTGGCGAAGTTGATGAATCTGCCAGCGCCGAATCCTGAAGCGCCGCGTGAAGGCGTAGTGGTACCCCCGGTACCGGATCAGGAACCTGAGGCCTGATAACTGATAAGGGCAGGGCCACTGGCTCTGCCCTTTTGCTATTCTCACCGTAACGAATCAGCGGATACCATGATTATCAAACGCACTCCTCAAGCCGCGTCGCCTCTGGCTTCGTGGCTTTCTTATCTGGAAAACCTGCACAGTAAAACTATCGATCTCGGCCTTGAGCGCGTGAGCCTGGTCGCGGCGCGTCTTGGCGTCCTGAAACCAGCGCCATTTGTGTTTACCGTTGCGGGTACGAATGGCAAAGGCACCACCTGCCGTACGCTGGAGTCGATTCTGATGGCGGCAGGGTACAAAGTGGGCGTCTACAGTTCGCCTCATCTGGTGCGTTATACCGAGCGCGTACGTGTGCAGGGCCAGGAATTGCCGGAATCGGCCCACACCGCCTCTTTTGCGGAGATTGAATCGGCACGCGGTGATATTTCCCTGACCTATTTCGAGTACGGTACGCTGTCGGCGTTGTGGCTGTTCAAGCAGGCACAACTTGACGTGGTGATTCTGGAAGTAGGGCTGGGCGGTCGTCTGGACGCAACCAATATTGTCGACGCCGATGTCGCGGTAGTAACCAGTATTGCGCTGGATCATACCGACTGGCTGGGTCCAGATCGCGAAAGTATTGGTCGCGAGAAAGCAGGCATCTTCCGCAGCGAAAAACCGGCAATTGTCGGTGAGCCGGAAATGCCTTCTACCATTGCTGATGTGGCGCAGGAAAAAGGTGCACTGTTACAACGTCGGGGCGTTGAGTGGAACTATTCCGTCACCGATCATGACTGGGCGTTTAGCGATGCTCACGGCACGCTGGAAAATCTGCCGTTGCCGCTTGTCCCGCAACCGAATGCCGCAACAGCGCTGGCGGCACTGCGTGCCAGCGGGCTGGAAGTCAGTGAAAATGCCATTCGCGACGGGATTGCCAGCGCAATTTTGCCGGGACGTTTCCAGATTGTGAGCGAGTCGCCACGCGTTATTTTTGATGTCGCGCATAATCCACATGCGGCGGAATATCTCACCGGGCGTATGAAAGCGCTACCGAAAAACGGGCGCGTGCTGGCGGTTATCGGTATGCTACATGATAAAGATATTGCCGGAACTCTGGCCTGGTTGAAAAGCGTGGTTGATGACTGGTATTGTGCGCCACTGGAAGGGCCGCGCGGTGCCACGGCAGAACAACTGCTTGAGCATTTGGGTAACGGCAAATCATTTGATAGCGTTGCGCAGGCATGGGATGCCGCAATGGCGGACGCTAAAGCGGAAGACACCGTGCTGGTGTGTGGTTCTTTCCACACGGTCGCACATGTCATGGAAGTGATTGACGCGAGGAGAAGCGGTGGCAAGTAAGTTTCAGAATCGGTTAGTGGGCACGATCGTGCTGGTGGCGCTGGGGGTGATTGTACTTCCAGGGCTGCTGGACGGGCAGAAAAAACATTATCAGGATGAGTTCGCGGCTATCCCGCTGGTGCCGAAAGCGGGCGATCGTGATGAGCCTGATATGATGCCAGCCGCCACCCAGGCGTTACCGACGCAGCCGCCGGAAGGCGCAGCGGAAGAGGTGCGGGCAGGTGATGCCGCAGCACCGTCGCTCGATCCGGCCACTATTGCAGCCAATAACACCGAGTTTGAACCGGAACCTGCACCGGTCGCCCCACCGAAGCCGAAACCGGTGGAGCCGCCTAAACCAAAGGTTGAAGCACCACCTGCGCCGAAGCCAGAACCGAAGCCGGTCGTGGAAGAAAAAGCTGCACCGACGGGTAAAGCCTATGTTGTGCAACTGGGTGCGCTGAAAAATGCCGATAAAGTGAATGAGATTGTCGGTAAGCTGCGCGGTGCCGGTTATCGGGTTTATACGTCGCCATCCACGCCAGTGCAGGGTAAAATTACCCGTATTCTGGTTGGGCCGGATGCCTCGAAAGATAAGCTGAAAGGTTCGCTGGGTGAGTTGAAGCAACTTTCTGGCTTAAGTGGCGTGGTAATGGGCTATACGCCGAATTAATACGGTCTTGCCTGATGCGACGCTGGCGCGTCTTATCAGGCCTACGCAGGGGTAGAACCGTAGGTCGGATAAGGCGTTTACGCCGCATCCGACACGCATTGCCCGATGCCGCAAAGGCATAAAAGGTCGATGGCGTTGAATATTTTTTTCAGCGCCATTTTTATTGATGCGCGGGAAGGAAATCCCTACGCAAACGTTTTCTTTTTCTGTTAGAATGCGCCCCGAACAGGATGACAGGGCGTAAAATCGTGGGACACATATGGTCTGGATTGATTACGCCATAATCGCGGTGATTGCTTTTTCCTCTCTGGTTAGCCTGATCCGCGGCTTTGTTCGTGAAGCGTTATCGCTGGTGACATGGGGTTGTGCTTTCTTTGTTGCCAGTCATTACTACACTTACCTGTCAGTCTGGTTTACGGGCTTTGAAGACGAACTGGTTCGAAATGGGATTGCCATCGCGGTACTGTTTATCGCTACCCTGATCGTTGGTGCTATCGTGAACTTCGTGATAGGCCAGTTGGTGGAGAAAACGGGGTTGTCAGGCACCGATCGGGTGCTGGGCGTCTGTTTCGGTGCGTTGCGCGGTGTGTTGATTGTTGCTGCCATTCTCTTCTTTCTCGACTCCTTTACCGGGGTGTCGAAAAGCGAAGACTGGAGCAAATCACAGCTGATCCCGCAATTCAGTTTTATCATCAGATGGTTTTTTGATTATCTGCAAAGCTCGTCAAGTTTCTTGCCCAGAGCGTAAGTGCTCTGAGATGTGGCTTAACGAGGAAAAAGACGTATGTGCGGTATTGTCGGTATCGCCGGTGTTATGCCGGTTAACCAGTCGATTTATGATGCCTTAACGGTGCTTCAGCATCGCGGTCAGGATGCCGCCGGCATCATCACCATAGATGCCAATAACTGCTTCCGTTTGCGTAAAGCGAACGGGCTGGTGAGCGATGTATTTGAAGCTCGCCATATGCAGCGTTTGCAGGGCAATATGGGCATTGGTCATGTGCGTTACCCCACGGCTGGCAGCTCCAGCGCCTCTGAAGCGCAGCCGTTTTACGTTAACTCCCCGTATGGCATTACGCTTGCCCACAACGGCAATCTGACCAACGCTCACGAGTTGCGTAAAAAACTGTTTGAAGAAAAACGCCGCCACATCAACACCACTTCCGACTCGGAAATTCTGCTTAATATCTTCGCCAGCGAGCTGGACAACTTCCGCCACTACCCGCTGGAAGCCGACAATATTTTCGCTGCCATTGCTGCCACAAACCGCTTAATCCGCGGCGCGTATGCCTGTGTGGCGATGATTATCGGCCACGGTATGGTTGCTTTCCGCGATCCAAACGGGATTCGTCCGCTGGTACTGGGAAAACGTGATATTGACGAGAACCGTACAGAATATATGGTCGCTTCCGAAAGCGTAGCGCTCGATACGCTGGGCTTTGATTTCCTGCGTGACGTCGCGCCGGGCGAAGCGATTTACATCACTGAAGAAGGGCAGTTGTTTACCCGTCAATGTGCTGACAATCCGGTCAGCAATCCGTGCCTGTTTGAGTATGTATACTTTGCCCGCCCGGACTCGTTTATCGACAAAATTTCCGTTTACAGCGCGCGTGTGAATATGGGCACGAAACTGGGCGAGAAAATTGCCCGCGAATGGGAAGATCTGGATATCGACGTGGTGATCCCGATCCCAGAAACCTCGTGTGATATCGCGCTGGAAATTGCTCGTATTCTGGGCAAACCGTACCGCCAGGGCTTCGTTAAAAACCGCTATGTTGGCCGCACCTTTATCATGCCGGGCCAGCAGCTGCGTCGTAAGTCCGTGCGCCGTAAACTGAATGCCAACCGCGCCGAGTTCCGCGATAAAAACGTCCTGCTGGTCGACGACTCCATCGTCCGTGGCACCACTTCTGAGCAGATTATCGAGATGGCACGCGAAGCCGGAGCGAAGAAAGTGTACCTCGCTTCTGCGGCACCGGAAATTCGCTTCCCGAACGTTTATGGTATTGATATGCCGAGCGCCACGGAACTGATCGCTCACGGTCGCGAAGTTGATGAAATTCGCCAGATCATCGGTGCTGACGGGTTGATTTTCCAGGATCTGAACGATCTGATCGACGCCGTTCGCGCTGAAAATCCGGATATCCAGCAGTTTGAATGCTCGGTGTTCAACGGCGTCTACGTCACCAAAGATGTTGATCAGGGCTACCTCGATTTCCTCGATACGTTACGTAATGATGACGCCAAAGCAGTGCAACGTCAGAACGAAGTGGAAAATCTCGAAATGCATAACGAAGGATGATGCCTTCGCTGAGGGTGCCGGTCTGGCACCCTGACTTGCAACTCCCGCCGAAATCCTGCAAAGTCTGCCTGCAAGTCTGACAGGGCAACTATTTATGAAACGACTCATTGTAGGCATCAGCGGTGCCAGCGGCGCGATTTATGGCGTGCGCTTATTACAGGTTCTGCGCGATGTCACAGATATCGAAACGCATCTGGTGATGAGCCAGGCAGCGCGCCAGACCTTATCCCTCGAAACGGATTTTTCTCTGCGCGAAGTGCAGGCATTAGCCGATGTCACGCACGATGCGCGCGATATTGCCGCCAGCATCTCTTCCGGTTCTTTCCAGACGCTGGGGATGGTGATTTTACCCTGTTCAATCAAAACCCTTTCCGGCATTGTCCATAGCTATACTGATGGCTTACTGACCCGTGCGGCAGATGTGGTGCTGAAAGAGCGTCGCCCGTTGGTGCTCTGCGTGCGTGAAACACCATTGCACTTAGGCCATCTGCGTTTAATGACTCAGGCGGCAGAAATCGGTGCGGTGATTATGCCTCCCGTTCCGGCGTTTTATCATCGCCCGCAATCCCTTGATGATGTGATAAATCAGACGGTTAATCGTGTTCTTGACCAGTTTGCGATAACCCTTCCTGAAGATCTCTTTGCCCGCTGGCAGGGCGCATAACTCCGCTGTTGCCCTGTTTCAGGGCAATTTTGCAACCGCGATCAAATCCTCGACATTTTGTTTCTGCCATTCAATCGAAACGCTGCGATTCAACCGCTATACCTGCTATCTTCAACTTCAGGACAATAATGCAACGTCTTATTAACATATTTAACGTTGAATGTTACTGTTGTCGTCAAGATGGCATAAGACCTGCATGAAAGAGCCTGCAAACACACAACACAATACACAACATAAAAAAGCCATTTTCACTTGAGGGTTATGTATGAAGAAGTCGATTCTCGCTCTGTCTTTGTTAGTCGGTCTCTCCACAGCGGCTTCCAGCTATGCGGCGCTACCGGAGACGGTACGTATCGGAACCGATACCACCTACGCACCGTTCTCATCGAAAGATGCTAAAGGTGATTTTGTTGGCTTTGATATCGATCTCGGTAACGAGATGTGCAAACGGATGCAGGTGAAATGTACCTGGGTTGCCAGTGACTTTGACGCGCTGATCCCCTCACTGAAAGCGAAAAAAATCGACGCTATTATTTCGTCGCTTTCCATTACCGATAAACGTCAGCAGGAGATTGCCTTCTCCGACAAGCTGTACGCCGCAGATTCTCGTTTGATTGCGGCCAAAGGTTCACCGATTCAGCCAACGCTGGATTCACTGAAAGGTAAACATGTTGGTGTGCTGCAGGGATCAACCCAGGAAGCTTACGCTAACGAGACCTGGCGTAGTAAAGGCGTGGATGTGGTGGCCTATGCCAACCAGGATTTGGTCTATTCCGATCTGGCTGCAGGACGTCTGGATGCTGCGTTACAAGATGAAGTTGCTGCCAGCGAAGGATTCCTCAAGCAACCTGCTGGTAAAGATTTCGCCTTTGCTGGCTCATCAGTAAAAGACAAAAAATACTTCGGTGATGGCACCGGTGTAGGGCTACGTAAAGATGATGCTGAACTGACGGCTGCCTTCAATAAGGCGCTTGGCGAGCTGCGTCAGGACGGCACCTACGACAAGATGGCGAAAAAGTATTTCGACTTTAATGTCTACGGTGACTGATACGTCGCTGGGAAGCTGTACCTGATGGAATGATCATCATGGTGCACGCCAGGTTTGTTGCACTATCGTGGTGCATTGAAATGCATACTTAAGCATTTTTAATGAAAAATAATACGTCTAACGGGGCGGGATATTTTGCCTTGATGGTCAATTTTATGGCACGATAAGTGTAACAAACCTGTAAATATTCCCTATAAAAAGACTGTCAGTTGAGGACATTATGAAAAAACTGGTGCTATCGCTCTCTCTGGTTCTGGCCTTCTCCAGCGCAACTGCGGCGTTTGCTGCGATTCCGCAAAACATCCGCATCGGTACCGACCCGACCTATGCGCCATTTGAATCAAAAAATTCACAAGGCGAACTGGTTGGCTTCGATATCGATCTGGCAAAGGAATTATGCAAACGCATCAATACGCAATGTACGTTTGTCGAAAATCCGCTGGATGCGTTAATCCCGTCCTTAAAAGCGAAGAAGATTGACGCCATTATGTCATCGCTTTCCATTACGGAAAAACGTCAGCAAGAAATAGCCTTCACCGACAAACTGTACGCTGCCGATTCTCGTTTGGTGGTGGCGAAAAATTCTGACATTCAGCCGACAGTCGAGTCGCTGAAAGGCAAACGGGTAGGCGTATTGCAGGGCACCACCCAGGAGACGTTCGGTAATGAACATTGGGCACCAAAAGGCATTGAAATCGTCTCGTATCAGGGGCAGGACAACATTTATTCTGACCTGACTGCCGGACGTATTGATGCCGCGTTCCAGGATGAGGTCGCTGCCAGCGAAGGTTTCCTCAAACAACCTGTCGGTAAAGATTACAAATTCGGTGGCCCGTCTGTTAAAGATGAAAAACTGTTTGGCGTAGGGACCGGCATGGGCCTGCGTAAAGAAGATAACGAACTGCGCGAAGCACTGAACAAAGCCTTTGCCGAAATGCGCGCTGACGGTACTTACGAGAAATTAGCGAAAAAGTACTTCGATTTTGATGTTTATGGTGGCTAATCGCCATCGGTGAAAGAAAGCCCGCTCCCTTCGGGTAACCGGAGGGAGACAAGAGGCGGTAATTCACCACACACGACAGGACAGGCAGCATGTTGTATGGGTTTTCAGGTGTTATTTTACAGGGTGCGCTCGTCACGCTGGAGCTGGCTATCAGCTCTGTAGTGCTCGCTGTAATCATCGGTTTAATTGGCGCTGGCGGTAAGCTCTCGCAAAATCGGCTTTCGGGGCTGATTTTCGAAGGGTACACCACGCTGATTCGTGGCGTGCCGGACTTAGTGTTGATGCTGCTGATTTTCTACGGTTTGCAGATTGCGCTAAACACGGTGACGGAGGCGATGGGCGTCGGGCAGATTGATATCGATCCGATGGTCGCTGGTATTATCACTCTCGGTTTTATCTACGGTGCTTATTTTACTGAAACGTTCCGTGGTGCTTTTATGGCAGTGCCGAAAGGACATATAGAGGCGGCGACGGCGTTCGGTTTTACTCGTGGGCAAGTGTTTCGGCGGATCATGTTTCCGTCGATGATGCGTTACGCCCTGCCAGGCATTGGCAACAACTGGCAGGTGATCCTCAAATCTACCGCACTGGTTTCGTTACTCGGCCTGGAAGATGTGGTCAAAGCCACCCAACTGGCAGGCAAAAGTACCTGGGAACCGTTCTATTTCGCCATCGTCTGTGGCGTGATTTACCTGGTTTTCACCACTGTTTCCAATGGTGTGCTGCTGTTCCTTGAGCGCCGCTACTCCGTGGGTGTGAAGAGGGCTGACCTGTGATCGAAATCTTACATGAATACTGGAAACCGCTGCTGTGGACCGACGGTTATCGCTTTACTGGTGTGGCGATCACTCTGTGGCTGCTTATTTTGTCGGTAGTGATAGGCGGAGTCCTGGCGCTGTTTCTGGCGATTGGTCGTGTCTCCAGTAATAAATACATCCAGTTTCCAATCTGGTTATTTACCTATATTTTTCGCGGTACGCCGCTGTATGTTCAGTTGCTGGTGTTCTATTCCGGCATGTACACGCTTGAGATTGTTAAGGGAACCGAATTCCTTAACGCTTTCTTCCGCAGTGGCCTGAACTGTACCGTGCTGGCGCTGACGCTTAACACCTGCGCTTACACTACCGAGATTTTTGCTGGGGCAATCCGTTCGGTTCCGCATGGGGAAATTGAAGCCGCCAGAGCCTATGGCTTCTCGACTTTTAAAATGTATCGCTGCATTATTTTGCCTTCTGCGCTGCGTATTGCGTTACCGGCATACAGCAACGAAGTGATCCTGATGCTGCACTCTACTGCGTTGGCATTTACTGCCACGGTGCCGGATCTGCTGAAAATAGCCCGCGATATTAACGCCGCCACGTATCAACCTTTTACCGCCTTCGGCATTGCCGCGGTGCTCTATTTAATCATCTCTTATGTCCTGATCAGCCTCTTTCGCAGAGCGGAAAAACGCTGGTTGCAGCATGTGAAACCTTCTTCAACGCACTGAGAATACGATGTCCGAGAATAAATTAAACGTTATCGATTTGCACAAACGCTACGGCGAACATGAAGTGCTGAAAGGGGTATCACTGCAAGCGAATGCCGGAGATGTAATAAGCATCATCGGATCGTCGGGATCGGGGAAAAGTACCTTTCTGCGCTGCATTAACTTCCTCGAAAAACCGAGTGAAGGGTCGATCGTGGTCAATGGCCAGACGATCAATCTGGTGCGCGACAAAGACGGTCAACTCAAAGTCGCCGATAAAAATCAACTGCGCTTACTGCGCACACGCCTGACGATGGTATTCCAGCACTTCAATCTCTGGAGCCATATGACGGTGCTGGAAAACGTTATGGAAGCGCCGATTCAGGTGTTGGGCCTGAGCAAGCAGGAAGCGCGCGAGCGGGCGGTGAAGTATCTGGCAAAAGTCGGGATAGACGAACGTGCGCAGGGGAAATATCCGGTGCATCTTTCCGGCGGTCAGCAACAGCGTGTTTCTATCGCGCGGGCGCTGGCGATGGAACCGGAAGTTTTACTGTTTGATGAACCTACCTCGGCGCTCGATCCTGAACTGGTAGGCGAAGTGTTGCGTATTATGCAGCAACTGGCAGAAGAGGGGAAAACCATGGTGGTAGTGACTCACGAAATGGGCTTTGCTCGCCATGTTTCTACTCATGTCATTTTCCTCCATCAGGGGAAAATAGAAGAGAGGGGCACCCCGATGAGGTGCTGGCGAACCCGCAAAGCCCGCGCTTGCAGCAGTTCCTGAAAGGCTCGTTGAAGTAGGTTTGGCCTTTCTCCCTCTCCCTGTGGGAGAGGGCCGGGGTGAGGGCATCAGGCCGCAGAGCCGCCCAATTGCCCGGTGGCGCTTCGCTTACCGGGCCTACAAACCCCGTAGGCCGGGCAAACGCAGTGCCGCCCGGCATTCAACACTCCAGCCGATACACCCAGTCGTCATACCGTACGCCTTTAATCTCGTACGCCTTCTCCAGCACCTGCGTGCGCACAAAACCCGCTTTCTCAAGGACCCGCACCGACCCAACGTTATCCGCCAGCACGTACGCGTTTATCGCCTTCACGCCCGTCTGGTTAAATGCATACTCGCACACCGCGCGCAGCGCTTCGCTGGCAATGCCTTTTCTCTGCGCGGCAGGCACAACCGTGTAGCCAATATCCGCCTCTTCACGGTTCGCCGCACTGATTTGCAGGCCGATATCCCCGAGCGGCGTAACGTCGTTATGCAGACGGATCACAAAGACATGCTTCGCCATCAGGCGCGCGGCAAATACGCGGCGCGTCTCTTTTTCCGGCGTGATAGCGGCCATATAGCGCATGATGGCGGGGTCTTCACGCAGAGAGCGGAAGAACGCCCAGTCAGAAGGTTCGAAAGGGGTGAGGTGAAGCCGGGTTGTGGTAATGGTTGCCATAGTTACGCCATCTCATCCAGACATGGCGTATAACTCTAACATATTCACTGCACCACATCCCCCAGCGCCTCTTCCAGGTCATACCAGCGGAACGTGAACCCGGCCGCTTCCAGCCGTTTTGGCAGCGCGCGTTGCCCGCCCAGCACCAGCACCGAAGACTCACCCATCAACAGACGAATCGCCGTTGCAGGCACGCGCAGCACCGCCGGGCGATGCAGGGCATGCCCCAGGGCATGAGCAAATTGTTCATTACGTACGGGGTAAGGCGATACCATGTTAAATGGCCCGCGCAGATCGTTATCTAGCAGCCAGAGAATGCCGTTGACCATATCCTCGATATGGATCCACGCCAGATACTGACGACCATTGCCGATGGGCCCGCCAAGCCCCATTTTAAACGGCGGCAGCATTTTACCGAGAATACCGCCCTTCGGCGCAAGTACCACGCCGGTGCGCAGCAGGCAGACGCGGGTACGATCGCTTTGCGCCGCGCAGGCGATGCGCTCCCACTGGGCGCAGAGTTTATGGGTAAACTCGTTGTGCGGCGGCTCCTCTTCGGTCACCACCACTTCACCGAGATCGCCATAGTAGCCTGTAGCAGAGCCGGAAATCAGCACCGAAGGCGGCGTCTCGCTGTTGCGAATCAGCTCAACCAGCCTTTCGGTCATGTTCCAGCGGCTGCTGCATAAACGCTGTTTTTGCTCTTCGGTCCAGCGTTTATCGGCGATAGGTTCGCCAGCAAGGTTGATGACGGCGTCAAAGCCGTTCAGATCCTGCCTTTCCGCCAGGCCTTTCCAGATCTCAACGCCGACGCCCAGCACCTGGCGCGCTTTCTCCGGGCTGCGCGTGACCACGGTAATGTCGTGATGCAACGCCTGCAAACGTGGAATGAGATGGCGACCAATCAGGCCCGTACCGCCGGTGAGCAGGATCTTCATACAACCTCCAGGTTTACGCCTGGCGCTGCCAGCTTAACGTCATGGAGACGGAGTCGGCGTAGCGCAGGGCGTGAAGTTTATCGATCTCCACTTCAGCATAAGTGACCCAGTGGTGTTCGCGTGCGATGTCGAGCACATCCTGAGTTAATTTTTCCAGTAGCGCAAAACGGTTGTTCTCAACGTACTGGATGATGCTTTTGGTGATCGTGCGATAGTTCAGCGCGTCATTGATGTCCTCGCTGGCACGCGCCTTGTCTGCCGGGTAGTGGATCACTACATTCACCACGATATCCTGGCGATTCGCGATCTCCTCCTCTTTGATACCAATGAACGTGCGTAAGCGTAAGTTTTTTATACGAATAATAGCGTCATGCTGGGACATTGCAGGTCTTCTCCGTGTCAGTATTTTCACCTCATCATACATGAGGAAAACACCTGCACCCAACGGGGCGCAGGCTCAAATCTGATGGATTTTTTGCATGGCGCGTTCGGTGGCCGGGCGCGTCCGGATGCGCTCAAACCAGTTGTTCACTGCCGGATAAGTGGCCAGATCGATCCGGTGGCGTTCATGGGTGTTAATCCACGGCCAGCAGGCGATATCTGCAATGCTGTAATGCTCACCTCCCAGCCACGGTGATTTTTCCAGCCGACGGTTCAGGACCCCGTACAGGCGCTGGGTTTCGACCTGATATCGCTCAATGGCGTAAGGGATCGTCTGCGGCGCATAGGCGGTAAAGTGGTGATTCTGCCCCAGCATTGGCCCCAGGCCGCTCGACTGCCAGAATAACCATTGCAGCGTGTGATGACGCTCGCGCAATTCACCGCTCAGGAGCTTGCCGGTTTTCTCTGCCAGATAGAGCAAAATCTCTCCAGACTCAAACAGGCTTAACGGTTTGCCGCCGTCAGAAGGCAGGTTATCAATGATGGCCGGAATTTTATTGTTGGGCGATATGGCCAGAAAAACGGGGCGGAACTGGTCGCCTTTACTGATATCCACGCGAATGATCCGGTAGTCCACTTCGGCTTCTTCGAGAAAGAGGGTGATCTTATGGCCATTAGGGGTGGGGGCATAATAGAGATCTATCATTCTCAACTCCTGTCAGTGCGAATAGTGTTGCCATAAAAAATCAGTATAGGTGCTTGTTGTAAATCGTGAGTTTTCATCAAGTGACAGCGAGGCAAAGAGATTATATGTTGAGTGAAAACCGATCAGCCGATGAGGATGTTATGAGCCAGCCTGTAATAACGTTGTGGTCCGATGCGAACTTTTTTTCTCCTTATGTCATGAGCGTTTATGTGGCGCTGGCAGAAAAGGGGCTTACTTTTAGTCTGAAAACCGTCGACCTGGACAGCGGCGAACATCTGAAGCCCCAGTGGCAGGGCTACGCGCTCACTCGCCGAGTTCCTGTGCTGGAGATCGACGGTTTTGAGTTGAGTGAATCCTCGGCGATTGACGAGTATCTTGAGGACCGCTTTGCCCCGCCAGAGTGGGAACGCATCTATCCTCACGATCTGCAAAAGCGCGCCCGCGCCCGCCAGATCCAGGCATGGCTGCGTAGCGACCTGGTGCCGATTCGCACAGAACGCTCTACGGATGTGGTGTTCGCTGGCGTCAAAAAGCCCGCCCTCAGCGAGGAAGGCTTATCCAGCGCCCGGAAGCTGATCGAAACTGCGTCATCGCTGCTGGCGCAGGGTAACCCCAACCTGTTTGGCGAGTGGTGTATTGCCGACACCGATCTGGCGCTGATGCTCAATCGCCTGATCCTCAATGGCGATGACGTCCCACAGCTGCTGGTGGATTACGCCACATTCCAGTGGCAACGCGCGTCGGTACAGCGCTATCTGGCACTCTCTGCTAAGCGCGCGGGCTGATAAGACGGGGCGCTTGAGGTATGATAAGGGCAGTCTGAATTCCTGAGGAGTAACTGATGAAACTGATGTTTGCGTCGGATATTCATGGATCGCTGCCCGCGACCGAACGCGTGCTTTCTCTGTTCGCCCAAAGCGGGGCGCAATGGCTGGTGATCCTGGGCGACGTGTTAAACCACGGCCCACGCAATGCGTTGCCGGAAGGCTACGCTCCCGCGCAGGTGGCGGAAAAACTTAATCATTTTGCCTCGCGCATTATCGCCGTTCGCGGCAACTGTGACAGCGAAGTTGACCAGATGCTGCTGAATTTTCCCATCACCGCTCCCTGGCAACAGGTGTTGATGGAAAACAGCCGTTTGTTCCTGACCCACGGGCACCTGTTCGGCCCGGATAACCTGCCGTCACTCGCCGCTGGCGATGTCCTGGTTTATGGTCATACTCATATTCCGGTGGCGGAAAAACGCGGGGCGTTTTATCACTTTAATCCCGGGTCTGTCAGCATTCCTAAAGGCGGCAACCCGGCAAGCTACGGCATGTATGAAGACGGGACATTAAGCGTTATCGCACTTAATGATCAGCAAGTTATTGCGCAGATAGCGATTAATCCGTAAGTTACACCACAACTGCAAACGCGCCGAAAGAGCGCTTAGACGAGAAGGTTTCCCGATGGTGGAGCAGAATCATTTGGCAAGTACTGAGTGGGTTGACATTGTCAGCGAAGAGAATGAAGTGATCGCGCAGGCCAGCCGCGAACAAATGCGTGCGGAGCGTCTGCGTCACCGCGCGACGTACATCGTTGTTCATGATGGCATGGGCAAGATTCTGGTCCAGCGTCGCACCGACACCAAAGATTTTCTTCCTGGTATGCTGGATGCCACAGCAGGTGGCGTTGTGCAGGCCGATGAAGTATTGCTGGATTCCGCGCGTCGTGAAGCGGAAGAAGAGTTAGGTATCGCTGGCGTGCCGTTTGCCGAGC
Organism: Enterobacter hormaechei; assembly: GCA_042434945.1. Lineage (GTDB taxonomy): Bacteria > Pseudomonadota > Gammaproteobacteria > Enterobacterales > Enterobacteriaceae > Escherichia > Escherichia hormaechei_A. The sequence goes on along the minus strand of CP170191.1, from coordinate 2,736,254 downwards.
ACGGGCAATTTTATTTCGAAGATGAACATTGTCGCGTCTGGGGCGGGCTGTTTAGCTGCGTTTCCCACGGACCTTTCGCCTTGCAGGAAGAGGAAGTGAGCGAAGTGTGCTGGATGACGCCGGAAGAGATCACCGCGCGTTGCGACGAGTTCACGCCAGATTCCCTTAAAGCACTGGCGCTGTGGATGACCCGCAACGCCAAAAACGAATCCGCTAAACCGGAAAATAAGGCGGAAAAAGAGGAAGAGGCTGAGTAAGCCTTAACAGCTTTCCCGCATACACAGGCTGGACGCGATGGGTTTATGATCGCGCCAGTCTCCGTCATTCAGACGTTCCAGTAACGCTTTCCCGGCTTCAATCCCAATCTTGCGATGCGGTACTGCCATCGTTGTCAGCGGCGGCTGACAGACGCGGCTGACGTCGCTGTCACCAAAGCCCACGACCGCTAAATCGTCCGGCACTTTGATGCGTCGACGCTGGCACTCATACAGCGCGCCGCAGGCCAGTTCATCTGATACGCACACCAGCGCATCCAGTTCCGGCCACGCCAGCAGGAACTCTGGCAGTTGTGCCGCGCCGGTGGAGAAGTTCGGCGGCATGGCGGCATTAATCACTCTGTTCGGCGACAGGTGGTGGCGCAGCATCGCCTTGTACCAGCCCTGCAAATGCTGCTGAAAAATCCACTGCTCCTGGTTAGCGCACAGCAGGCCGATATTCTGGTAGCCACGCTGAATCACCATCTCGGTAAGTTCATACATGGCGGCGACGTTATCAATCCCGATATTCATATCAATCGGATCGGCACGCATTGCACCCATTTCCATCACCGGGATAGAGGCGTTTTTCAGCCAGTGGCGTACGGTATCGGAGTGCTCGACGCTGAGCAGTATCGCCGCGGCGATATTCGAGGCCAGCAGCGTTTCGAGCAGTTTCTCTTCCTGTTCAAGACGATGCTGAGATTCCGCCAGCATGATCTGGTATCCGGCTGGCTGGAGCACCTGCTGTAGCCCGGCGAACATCTCGGAACAGCCAGCTTCGGAAAGATTGGGAACTACCATCGCGATCGTCCATGACGACGCCGATGCCAGTGCGCTGGCGGCAAGATTGGGCATATAACCCAGCTCCTGCACCGCGGCTTCAATTTTTTCACGCAGTTTATCGGAAACCTGTTCGGGCGTGCGGAGGGCACGGGAAACAGTCATCGTGCCTACGCCGGCAAGCTGTGCGACATCCGCGAGCGTTACTTTTCCGGTACTGCGCCGTTTTCGGGTTAAAGACATACATCTTCCTGCTGACAGGACGCGATTCAGTTTCATCCTTCATTTTACGTGACAGGCAGTATACGCCTTAAATCCCTTTTTTTGCTGTGATTTCGCACCATGATAGCAATTTGATAGCGCTATCACAGTTCTGCATGTTAGTCGTTGGTAGCGCTATCTTTGTGATCGCGATCGCAGTCATTGATTGATGGGTTGAATAGAGTTTGCCCATGTCTGGTCTTTAGCGGGAGTGAAAAATGCTCAAAAAGTGGATATATGATACAACCACCATCCTACAGGATAGCGTTGAAAGCTGGCCCCAGGCGCTGGAACTGTGCGCGAAACCGCTGCTGGATTTGCAGGTCATTGCGCCGGAATATGTCACGGCTATCATCGAGCAGCACCAGACGTTAGGTCCCTACTATGTGCTGGCTCCAGGGCTGGCAATGCCACATGCGCGACCGGAAGAAGGGGCGAAAGGACTTGGCCTGTCATTATTAAAACTAAAACAGGGCGTCTCTTTTGGTGCCGGTGAGTTTGACCCCGTCGATGTGATTGTGATGCTGGCGGCGCCGGACAAGCATAGCCATATCGAAATGATCTCAGCCTTAGCGGAATTATTTTCCAGCGACGAAGATATGGCTGAATTACATCGAGCGAATACGCTGGAGGAGATAAAAACCGTTATCGATCGCTTCTGATTTAATTATTTAATCCGATTCATCTCAACATTACGCGTCAGCGTGATGGGACGTACTCTACTCAAAAAAGGGGATAACAATGAAAATCATGGCTATTTGCGGCTCCGGCCTGGGCAGCAGTTTTATGGTCGAAATGAATATTAAAAAGGTGCTCAAAAAACTGGAAATTGAGGCCGAGGTTGAACACTCCGATCTCTCCTCGGCCACGCCGGGCGCGGCGGACCTGTTTGTAATGGCGAAAGACATTGCCGCCAGCGCCAGCGTGCCGGAAAGCCAGCTGGTGGTAATCAACAATATCATTGATATCAACGAACTCGAAGCGCAGCTGCGCGCCTGGTTCGAAAGACAATAATCCTGATAAGGCGAGGTGGATATGTTTATCCTTGAAACGCTGAATTTCGTTGTTGATATTTTAAAAGTCCCTTCAGTGCTGGTCGGGTTAATTGCTCTGATTGGTCTTGTGGCGCAGAAAAAAGCCTTTTCGGATGTGGTAAAAGGCACAATTAAAACCATTCTCGGCTTTATTGTACTGGGCGGCGGCGCAACTGTGCTGGTGGGCTCTTTAAATCCGCTCGGCGGTATGTTTGAGCACGCCTTTAATATTCAGGGCATTATTCCCAACAATGAAGCTATTGTCTCGATTGCCCTGGAGAAATATGGCGCTTCCACCGCGCTCATTATGGCCTTCGGGATGGTGGCGAATATTATTGTTGCGCGCTTTACCCGCCTGAAATACATCTTCCTCACCGGGCATCACACCTTCTACATGGCATGCATGATCGGCGTGATCCTGACGGTTGCAGGCTTCGAGGGGGTCGGGCTGGTCTTTACCGGTTCGTTGATCCTCGGCCTGATTATGGCCTTCTTCCCGGCGATTGCGCAGCGCTATATGAAGCGTATTACCGGCAACGATGAGATCGCCTTCGGTCATTTCGGCACGCTGGGCTACGTGCTGTCCGGCTGGATTGGCAGCAAGGTCGGGAAAGGCTCGCGCTCCACCGAAGAGATGAACCTGCCGAAGAACCTTAGCTTCCTGCGTGACAGTTCAATCTCCATCTCCCTGACCATGATGATTATCTACCTGATCATGGCGGTGAGCGCCGGACGTGAGTACGTGGAGGCCACCTTCAGCGGCGGCCAAAACTACCTGGTGTACGCCATCATTATGGCCATCACCTTCGCGGCAGGCGTGTTCATCATCTTGCAGGGCGTGCGCCTGATTCTGGCGGAAATCGTCCCGGCCTTTACCGGCTTCTCGGAAAAACTGGTGCCCAATGCGCGGCCTGCGCTGGACTGCCCGGTGGTCTACCCGTATGCGCCAAACGCGGTGCTGATTGGCTTCCTGTTTAGCTTCCTCGGCGGGATTGTGGGCTTGTTCATCTGCGGTCAGTTTAGCTGGGTGCTGATCCTCCCGGGCGTCGTACCGCACTTCTTCACCGGCGCAACGGCGGGCGTGTTCGGTAACGCCACCGGTGGACGCCGCGGGGCAATGATTGGCGCCTTTGCTAACGGCCTGCTGATCACCTTCCTCCCGGTCCTGCTGCTGCCTGTTCTGGGCGCAATTGGCTTTGCGAATACGACCTTCTCGGACGCTGATTTTGGTGCGGTCGGGATTGTGCTGGGCAACCTGGCACGCTTCCTGTCGCCGCTTGCCATCACCGGACTGGTTGTTGTGTTGTTCGCGCTGCTGGTGGCCTACAACGTCTTCGCTAAAAACAAACCTGCCAGCGGTAACGCGCAGGAAAACCCCGGAGCCAAATCATGAATGAGAATGAAATAACCGACCTGGCGCGTCAGATCCGCCTTGAGACGCTGAAATCCCTTACGCAGCTGGGTTTTGGTCACTACGGCGGCAGCATGTCAGTCGTTGAAACGCTGGCCGTTCTGTACGGCGCGGTAATGAAAATTGACCCGGCCGATCCGGACTGGCCAGAGCGCGATTACTTTGTGCTGTCGAAAGGCCATGCGGGGCCGGCGCTGTACAGCACGCTGGCGATTAAGGGCTACTTCCCGATTGAAGAGTTGAGCACGCTGAACCAGAACGGGACGCGTCTGCCAAGTCACCCGGATCGCCTGAAAACACGCGGCGTGGATGCCACCACCGGTTCACTGGGGCAGGGGATCTCCATCGCTGGCGGCATGGCGCTGTCGCACAAGCTGGCAGGAAGGCCAAACCGGGTGTTTTGCATCGTTGGCGACGGAGAACTGAATGAAGGGCAGTGCTGGGAAGCCTTCCAGTTTATCGCTCACCATCGACTGAACAACCTGACGGTATTCGTGGACTGGAACAAACAGCAGCTCGACGGCGAGCTGGACGAAATCATCAGCGCCTTCGACCTGGAAGGCAAATTCCGCGCCTTTGGTTTTGACGTGGTGACGGTGAAAGGGGATGACATTCCGGCGCTGCTGGAGGTGACCGCGCCGATCCCTGAGGCCGATGCGCGTCCGCGGGTGGTGATCCTCGACAGCATCAAAGGGCAGGGGGTGCCATATCTGGAACAGCTCAGCAACTCGCATCACCTGCGATTAACCGAGGAGAGCAAAGCGGCGCTTAACGAGACGATTCGCCAACTGGAGGCTTCACATGATTAAGGTTGCACCGACAGGACAGAAAGATGCCGTTGAGATGCGTAAGGTCTACGCGGGTTTTGTGGCAAAACAGATTGAGGCCGGGAGCGAGATCATTGCGCTCGAAGCGGATCTGATGAGTTCGATGGCGATGGACGGCGTAGCGCGTGATTATCCACAGCACGTTATCAACTGCGGCATTATGGAGGCCAACGTGATTGGGACGGCCGCCGGGCTGTCGCTCACCGGACGTAAGCCGTTCGTCCATACCTTTACCGCCTTTGCCAGCCGTCGCTGCTTCGACCAGCTGTTTATGTCCCTGGACTACCAGCGCAATAACGTGAAGGTGATTGCCTCGGATGCGGGCGTGACGGCCTGCCACAACGGCGGGACGCATATGTCTTTTGAGGATATGGGCATCGTGCGCGGTCTGGCGCATTCAGTGGTGCTTGAGGTGACCGATGCGGTGATGTTCGAAGATGTGCTGCGTCAGCTTATCGACCTGGAAGGCTTTTACTGGGTAAGGACCATCCGTAAACAGGCGCCGAGCGTGTATGCCCCGGGGTCAACCTTCACCATCGGCAAGGGCAACGTGCTGCGCGAGGGAACCGATATTACCCTGATTGCTAACGGCATTATGGTGGCGGAAGCGCTGGAGGCGGCGCGCCAGCTGGAGCAGGAGGGGGTAAGCGCAGCGGTCATCGACATGTTTACCCTGAAGCCCATCGATCGGATGCTGGTGAAAAACTATGCCGAGAAAACCGGGCGTATTGTGACCTGCGAAAATCACAGCATTCACAACGGGCTGGGGTCGGCGGTGGCGGAAGTGCTGGTGGAAACCTGTCCGGTGCCTATGCGGCGGGTGGGGGTGAAGGAACGGTATGGTCAGGTGGGTACGCAGGACTTCTTGCAGAAGGAGTATGGCCTGACGGCACATGACATTGTGTCGGCGGCGCGGGAGCTGCTGTAATAAAAAAGGCGACCATTTGTGGTCGCCTTTTTGTTGCCCGGTGGCACTCGCGCTTACCGGGCCTACGGTCCTGTAGGCCGGATAAGCGAAGCGACATCCGGCAAGACCTTACAATTACTGCTGCTGTGCAGACTGAATCGCAGTCAGCGCGATGGTGTAGACGATATCGTCAACCAGTGCGCCACGGGACAGGTCGTTAACCGGCTTGCGCATACCCTGCAGCATCGGCCCGATGGAGATCAGGTCGGCAGAACGCTGTACCGCTTTGTAGGTGGTGTTACCGGTGTTCAGATCCGGGAAGATGAACACGGTAGCGCGACCTGCAACCGGAGAGTTCGGCGCTTTGGATTTCGCAACGTCAGCCATTACCGCAGCGTCGTACTGCAGCGGACCGTCGATCATCAGGTCAGGACGTTTTTCCTGCGCCAGACGAGTTGCTTCGCGAACTTTTTCTACGTCGCTACCTGCACCAGAAGTACCGGTGGAGTAGGAGAGCATAGCAACGCGCGGTTCGATACCGAAGGCCGCAGCGGAATCAGCGGACTGAATCGCGATTTCTGCCAGCTGTTCAGCGGTCGGATCCGGGTTGATCGCACAGTCACCGTAAACGTAAACCTGTTCCGGCAGCAGCATGAAGAACACGGAAGATACCAGGGAGCTGCCCGGTGCAGTTTTGATCAGCTGCAGCGGCGGACGGATGGTGTTTGCGGTAGTGTGAACAGCACCGGAAACCAGACCATCAACTTCATCCTGTTCCAGCATCAGCGTACCGAGCACCACGTTGTCTTCCAGCTGTTCGCGGGCAACGGTTTCGGTCATGCCTTTGTTCTTACGCAGTTCGACCAGACGACCAACATAGCTTTCGCGAACCACTTCTGGATCAACGATTTCAATCCCTGCACCCAGTTCTACACCCTGAGACGCTGCAACACGGTTGATCTCTGCCGGATTACCCAGCAGTACGCAAGTTGCGATACCACGTTCAGCACAGATAGCGGCTGCTTTAACGGTACGCGGTTCGTCACCTTCCGGCAGTACGATACGTTTGCCCGCTTTGCGCGCAAGTTCAGTCAGCTGATAACGGAACGCAGGCGGAGACAGACGACGGCTGCGCTCAGAAGTGGCAGTCAGAGATTCGATCCAGTCAGCGTTGATGTAGTTAGCAACGTATTCCTGAACTTTCTCGATACGTTCGTGATCGTCAACCGGAACTTCCAGGTTGAAGCTCTGCAGGCTCAGAGAGGTCTGCCAGGTGTTGGTGTTCACCATAAATACCGGCAGGCCGGTAGCGAAAGCACGTTCGCACAGTTTAGAAATGCGCGCGTCCATTTCGTAACCGCCAGTCAGCAGCAGGGCACCGATTTCTACGCCGTTCATGGCTGCCAGGCAAGCGGCCACCAGCACGTCAGGACGGTCTGCGGAAGTCACCAGCAGAGAACCGGCACGGAAGTGCTCCAGCATGTGCGGAATGCTGCGTGCGCAGAAAGTGACGGATTTAACGCGGCGAGTATTGATGTCGCCTTCGTTGATGATGGTCGCATTCAGGTGGCGAGCCATATCGATCGCACGAGTCGCGATCAGGTCAAAGCTCCACGGCACAGCGCCGAGAACCGGCAGCGGGCTGGATTCTTGCAGCTTCGCCGGATCAACATTGTTTACTTTAGCTTTGGAAGAGTCGTCGAAAATCTCGGACAGATCCGGGCGAGTACGACCCTGTTCATCAACCGGTGCGTTCAGTTTGTTAACGATAACGCCGGTGATGTTGGTGTTTTTGGCACCGCCGAAGCTGTTGCGGGTCAGTTCGATACGCTCTTTCAGCTGTTCCGGGGTGTCAGTGCCCTGAGACATAACGAAGACGATTTCCGCATTCAGCGTTTTAGCGATTTCGTAGTTCAGAGACTGGGCAAACTGGTGCTTACGTGTCGGGACCAGACCTTCAACCAGAACGACTTCAGCGTCTTTGGTGTTAGCGTGGTAGTTTGCGACGATCTCTTCCATCAGCACATCTTTCTGATTGCTGGAAAGCAGACCTTCAACGTAGCTCATTTTCAGCGGTTCAGCGGCCGTCGTGGTGGAAGAGTTCGCACGCACGATAGTCGTAGTCTGATCGGGCGCATCGCCACCGGTACGCGGCTGAGCGATAGGTTTGAAAACGCTCAGACGAACGCCTTTGCGTTCCATTGCACGGATCACGCCAAGGCTGACGCTGGTCAGACCGACGCTGGTTCCGGTAGGGATCAGCATAATAATACGGGACACGGTTTATCCTCTTTCGTTACCGCCGATTTGGCGGGTTACAAAACAGCACCGCCAGCTGAGCTGGCGGTGTGAAATCAGGCAGTCAGGCGGCTCGCGTCTTGCGCGATAACCAGTTCTTCGTTGGTTGGGATAACCACCGCAGGACGGGTACCTTCTTTGTTGATGAAACCAGATTTGCCGAAACGTGCAGCCAGGTTGCGTTCATGATCAACTTCAAAGCCCAGCACGCCCAGTTTGCCCAGAGACAGTTCACGAACCATTGCGGCATTTTCACCGATACCACCAGTGAATACAACAGCGTCCAGACGACCATCCATCAGCGCAGTGTAGGCACCGATGTATTTCGCCAGGCGGTGGCAGTAAACGTCCATTGCGCGCTTCGCGTCTTCTTTCGTCGCGTAGTTGTCTTCAACATAGCGGCAGTCGCTGGTCACTTCGGTCAGACCCAGCAGGCCAGACTCTTTGGTCAGCAGTTTGTTGATTGCGTCAACGCTCATGCCCAGGGTGTCGTGCAGGTGGAAGATGATCGCCGGATCGATATCACCAGAACGGGTACCCATGACCAGACCTTCCAGCGGGGTCAGGCCCATAGAGGTGTCAACGCATTTACCGTTGCGGATAGCAGAAACGGAACCACCGTTGCCCAGGTGGCAGGTGATGATGTTCAGTTCTTCTACCGGTTTGTTCAGCATTTTTGCCGCTTCCTGGGTTACATAGAAGTGGCTGGTGCCGTGCGCGCCGTAACGACGGATGCCGTGCTCTTTGTACAGGTTGTAAGGCAGGGCGTAGAGGTAAGACTCTTCCGGCATAGTCTGGTGGAACGCGGTGTCAAATACAGCAACGTTTTTGTCTTTCAGCTGTGGGAAAGATTTCAGAGCTTCTTCGATACCGATCAGGTGAGCCGGGTTGTGCAGCGGTGCAAAAGAAGCTGCATCTTTGATACCCTGAATAACAGACTCATCGATCACTACGGAGCTGGTATACTTTTCGCCGCCGTGTACGATACGGTGACCGATAGCAGTCAGCTGCGCAGACAGTTCTGGTTTTTGTGCCAGAATAGTATTAACGATAAAGTTGAGCGCTTCGCTGTGAGCGGCGCCTGCACCTAAAGCCGCTTCCTGTTTATTGCCGTCCATTTTCCATTTGATACGTGCTTCGGGCAGGTGGAAACATTCGGCTAAACCAGAAAGGTACTCTTCACCATTTACTGCATCGATGATGGCAAATTTCAGTGAAGAACTACCGCAGTTCAGAACCAGTACTAACTTACTCGACATGGAAGTACCTATAATTGATACGTGGCTAAAAAAACGTCAGGGAGCCATAGAGCGTAGCGCATGATGACACCGACATTTATGATTAACATCATGCACTGCAAATTTTTTTTGCATGATGGAAGAAATATCTTGAGTCTATGCCATTTTGCGTAATTTTCAGCCAATGGCATAATGTATATGAATTTGACGACTCAATGAATATGTACTACTTAGGCCTTCAGGCTGCTAAAGGATACCTGATAGTGGGTATGGAAGACAAAATGTTTTGAACGTTGTCCCGCTGAGTTGTGAATTTGCACAAATTTTTGAATCTTTATATGTGAAGTTGAGGTGAAGCATGTCAACGCCGGATAATCGTTCTGTTAATTTTTTTAGCTTGTTTCGCCGGGGACAGCATTACTCAAAGACGTGGCCGCTGGAAAAACGCCTTGCCCCGGTCTTTGTCGAAAATCGCGTTATCAAGATGACGCGTTATGCGATCCGTTTTATGCCGCCGATCGCCGTATTTACTCTCTGCTGGCAGATTGCCCTGGGCGGTCAGCTTGGGCCGGCAGTTGCCACTGCCCTGTTCGCCTTAAGTTTACCCATGCAGGGATTGTGGTGGCTGGGCAAGCGTTCTGTCACGCCATTACCCCCTGCAATCCTTAACTGGTTTTATGAAGTTCGCGGTAAATTGCAGGAGTCTGGACAGGTGTTGGCACCCGTTGAAGGCAAGCCTGATTACCAGGCATTAGCTGACACGCTTAAGCGCGCCTTCAAACAACTGGATAAAACTTTCCTTGATGATTTGTAATTGACCCCTGATTACGCATATAAAAGAAGGCATACTCAGCCTTCTTTTTTTTCACCGTAGTAGAGTGATACAGGAGTCAACAATGGAAATGACCAACGCGCAACGTCTTATTTTGTCTAATCAGTACAAGATGATGACTATGCTCGATCCGGCAAATGCTGAACGTTACCGTCGCCTGCAAACAATTATTGAGCGTGGTTACGGATTACAGATGCGTGAATTGGATCGCGAGTTTGGCGAGCTGAAAGAAGAAACCTGCCGCACTATCATCGACATTATGGAGATGTATCATGCGTTGCATGTTTCCTGGTCTAATTTGCAGGACCAGCAATCCATCGATGAACGTCGTGTCACCTTCCTCGGCTTTGACGCCGCCACTGAAGCACGTTACCTCGGTTATGTCCGCTTTATGGTTAATGTGGAAGGGCGCTATACCCATTTTGACGCCGGAACTCACGGTTTTAACGCCCAGACGCCAATGTGGGAAAAATATCAGCGCATGCTTAATGTGTGGCATGCCTGCCCGCGTCAGTACCATTTGAGCGCCAACGAAATTAATCAAATTATCAATGCCTGAGGAGGCCCGCGTGCGGTGCAAAGGTTTTCTGTTTGATCTTGATGGAACGCTGGTGGATTCCCTGCCTGCGGTAGAACGGGCGTGGAGCAACTGGGCCGACCGGCACGGCATCGACCATCAGGACGTACTGAATTTCATCCATGGCAAACAGGCCATTACCTCATTGCGGCACTTCCTTGCGGGACGTTCTGAGGAAGAGATTCAGGCGGAGTTCCGCTATCTTGAGCAGATTGAAGCTACCGATACCGAAGGCATCACCGCGCTGCCCGGTGCGCGTGAACTGCTTGAGCACCTGAATGAAGCGCAGATCCCGTGGGCTATCGTCACCTCCGGCTCGGTTCCCGTCGCGCATGCCCGTCATAAGGCGGCAGGTTTACCGACGCCGGACGTCTTCATTACCGCTGAGCGCGTGAAGCGCGGCAAGCCTGAACCGGATGCGTTCCTGCTCGGCGCTGAACTGCTTGGCCTTGCGCCAGCGGAGTGCGTGGTGGTGGAAGACGCGGCAGCAGGCGTGCTGGCCGGGCTGAACGCCGGAAGCCACGTCATTGCCGTTAACGTCCCGGCGGGTTCCCCCCGGCTGGAGGAGGCGGATTTCGTGCTTAACACCCTGACCGCCATCGACGTCTCGAAGGCGTCAGACGGAGTTGTAACCGTCTCGCTAAAAATGTAATCCCATGATATAGCCCCGCATTACCGGGGCTTTTTTATGGCAGAATTGCTTCTCCTCCACTGACAAGGACATGTTGTGAACGGTGAACTGATTTGGGTCCTGAGCCTGCTGTTAATCGCCATCATTCTTTTTGCCACGGGCAAGGTGCGCATGGATGCCGTCGCCCTGTTTGTGATTGTCGCATTCGTTCTGAGCGGTACCCTTTCCCTGCCGGAAGCCTTTTCCGGGTTTAGCGATCCCAACGTTATTTTAATTGCCGCCTTGTTTATTATTGGCGATGGTTTGGTCCGTACCGGTGTTGCCACCGTAATGGGAACATGGCTGGTCAAAGTTGCGGGCAATAGTGAAATCAAAATGTTGGTTTTGTTGATGCTGACCGTCGCGGGGCTTGGCGCGTTTATGAGTTCAACCGGCGTTGTCGCTATCTTTATTCCCGTGGTGTTAAGCGTTGCCATGCGTATGCAAACGTCGCCGTCACGTCTGATGATGCCGTTAAGTTTTGCCGGGCTGATTAGCGGCATGATGACGCTGGTGGCGACGCCGCCGAACCTGGTAGTCAACAGTGAATTGCTGCGTGAAGGCTATCACGGCTTCAGTTTCTTTAGCGTAACACCTATTGGCCTGGTCGTGCTGGTGCTGGGTATTTTGTATATGTTAGTGATGCGTTTCATGCTGAAAGGGGATACCCAGACCCCGCAGCGCGAAGGCTGGACGCGTCGAACCTTTCGCGATCTTATCCGTGAATATCGACTGACCGGGCGTGCGCGACGTCTGGCTATTCGCCCCGGATCGCCAATGATTGGTCAACGGCTGGATGATCTCAAATTACGTGAGCGTTATGGCGCTAACGTCATCGGTGTTGAACGCTGGCGGCGTTTTCGTCGCGTTATCGTGAACGTTAATGGGGTTTCTGAATTTCGCGCGCGTGACGTTTTGCTTATTGATATGTCTGCGGCTGATGTCGATCTCCGGCAATTTTGTAGTGAGCAATTGCTGGAGCCGATGGTACTGCGCGGCGAGTATTTTTCTGACCAGGCCCTTGATGTGGGCATGGCAGAGATTTCATTAATTCCTGAGTCAGAACTGATTGGTAAATCGGTGCGCGAAATTGGTTTTCGTACCCGCTACGGACTGAATGTGGTGGGGCTAAAGCGCAATGGCGTGGCGCTGGAAGGTTCGCTGGCGGATGAGCCTCTGCTGCTGGGCGATATCATCCTGGTTGTGGGTAACTGGAAACTGATCGGTATGCTGGCCAAACAGGGCCGCGACTTCGTAGCGCTGAACTTACCGGAAGAGGTGAGTGAAGCATCACCCGCGCACAGCCAGGCACCCCATGCCATTTTCTGTCTGGTGCTAATGGTGGCGTTAATGCTGACAGATGAAATTCCTAATCCTGTTGCCGCTATCATCGCCTGCCTGCTGATGGGGAAATTCCGCTGTATAGATGCTGAAAGCGCCTATAAATCCATTCACTGGCCGAGCATTATTTTGATCGTTGGGATGATGCCGTTTGCTGTGGCATTACAGAAAACGGGAGGTGTCGCGCTGGCGGTGAAAGGGCTGATGGACATTGGCGGTGGTTACGGGCCACATATGATGCTGGGGTGTTTGTTTGTCTTGTCGGCGGTTATTGGGCTATTTATCTCTAATACCGCGACGGCGGTGTTGATGGCTCCGATTGCGCTGGCTGCTGCCAAAACGATGGGGGTGTCGCCTTATCCATTCGCGATGGTCGTGGCGATGGCAGCATCCGCCGCCTTTATGACACCGGTTTCTTCACCTGTTAACACACTGGTTTTAGGTCCGGGAAATTACAGCTTCAGTGACTTTGTGAAGTTGGGGGTACCGTTCACCATTATCGTGATGGCGGTTTGTGTGGTGATGATCCCGATGCTGTTTCCGTTTTGACAAGAGCCTGATGTCGCATCCGGCGCTTATTGCCTGATGCGACGCAGACTCCGGCTGCTTACAGCGGTGAATCCTGGCTAATCTCATCGAGCGAAAGATGGAAGCTGGGAACAAATATTTCCATGAAGTAGTCCATCTCCTGGCTGCGACGCGCTTCAAGCGTCGCTTCCAGTCGCGTTTTTGCCAGCAAGAATTCATTATTTCCGGCCGCGAGTTCTTCCAGACATTTCAGATATGCACACAGTGCATCTGCCTGTTTCACCAGCGATTTTTCTTCATCGCTATATGCATGCTCGTCAATTAACGGCGCAAAGATATCCCGCAGCTCTTCCGGAACCATATCGACCAGTTTTTGCTGAGCGATTTTTTCAATAGCCTTGTACTCCTGAGCGATTTGCGAATTGAAGTATTTCACCGGAGTAGGGAGATCGCCGGTGAGCACTTCTGAGGCATCGTGGTACATCGCCAGTAAAGCGATACGTTCGGCGTTGACATTACCGCCAAATTTTCGATTTTTGATAGCTGCCAGCGCATGGGCGACCATCGCTACCTGCAAACTGTGTTCGGACACATTTTCCGTCCGCACGTTGCGCATGAGCGGCCAGCGGTTAATGAGTTTCAGGCGGGAGAGATGGGCAAAAAAATGGCTCTGTTTCATAGTGACCTTACGTATGATGACATCATCAGGTCATTGTGGCGGGATAACGCTGCCGGATGCAATCTCCGGCAGTGAAATTAAGATTACAGCTGATGATAACCAGAAAGGAAACGCGCGAACTTGCTCAAAGACAGCTCGATATCATCGACACGCGGTAGCGTGACAATGCGGAAGTGATCCGGCCACGGCCAGTTGAATGCCGTCCCTTGCACCAACAGAACTTTTTCCTGCAACAGGAAATCCAGCACCATTTTCTGATCGTCGTGAATGTTAAAGCGTTTGGCGTCGATTTTCGGGAACATATACAGCGCACCACGAGGTTTCACGCAGGAAACGCCCGGAATATCGTTGATCAGTTCCCACGCGCGGTTACGCTGCTCATAAAGACGACCGCCAGGGGTAATAAATTCACTGATGCTCTGATAACCACCTAGCGCGGTCTGAATGGCGTGTTGCGCAGGAACGTTAGCACACAGGCGCATTGAAGCCAGCATTTCCAGACCTTCGATGTAGCCTTTGGCGTGTTTTTTCGGCCCGTTCAACACCATCCACCCCTGACGGAAGCCTGCAACGCGGTACGTTTTCGACAGTCCGTTAAAGGTAATGGTCAGCAGGTCAGGTGCCAGCGGTGCAATTGAGTGATGCTCAGCGTCGTCGTAGAGAATTTTGTCATAAATTTCATCGGCGAAGATAATGAGATTATGCTGACGTGCAATCTCCACAATCTCCATTAAAAGCTCTTTGGAATATACCGCGCCGGTTGGGTTATTTGGGTTGATAATAACGATCCCACGCGTACGAGGCGTAATTTTAGCGCGAATATCATCGAGGTCCGGGAACCAGTCAGAGGATTCATCGCAAAGATAATGCACCGCTTTACCGCTGGAAAGCGAAACCGCCGCGGTCCATAGTGGGTAATCTGGTGCAGGAACCAACATTTCGTCCCCGCTGTTCAGCAATGCCTGCATTGCCTGAACGATAAGCTCCGATACACCATTGCCGATGTAAATATCTTCCACGGTAACATCACGCATGCCACGAGCCTGGTAGTGCTGCATGATGGCTTTACGCGCGGAGTAAAGACCTTTGGAATCGCAATACCCTTGAGCGGTAGGCAGGTTGCGTATCACGTCAACGAGGATTTCATCTGGCGCGTCAAAACCGAACGGGGCTGGGTTGCCGATGTTCAGTTTCAGTACCTTGTTACCTTCTTCTTCCAGGCGTTTTGCTTCTTTCAGCACCGGACCACGGATGTCATAACAGACATTCTCTAATTTGCTGGATTTTTCAATGGGGGACATGAATCTTGACCTTTTTTGCTGTTATCGCCACTCCCTGCCGTGGAAGTCAGCTTAGAACAATGTACTCCCACCGCGCTTCGTTTTGAAGGGCGCACAGAAGAAGATTTCGTCCAACCGGGCAATGCCGCGGTGATCGCTTACTCTAACGACGGAGTGATTTTGTGCCTGAATTTATCGTGATAAAGAGGGGTGTTGGGTTGTTTGTGCTAAAAATTTCATATAAAGATGAATATTATTCTGGAATAAATAAAAAGACGATTCTGGCTGATGCATTAGTCCCCCTGAGTGACCATTCGTAAAACCTGAATGCTGAGATACCGATTGCCATATTAGCAAAGCCAGGTTAAAAGTTACTCATGTGAAATTAATGTTAAGGGTTATTAATGAATGGCCTGAATCTAAATTAAACTTTATTTATTATTAACGACGAAAATGCAACTTTCGTTAATTTTAATAAAAAGAGTGTAGTTGCTTATCATTGGCGGTAAATCCTTAATATTGCAATAAGACTTATAAATATAGTGGATTTGGGTTAAGATGTGTTTCGGGAATGCAGCATAGCGATAGGCCTGTTACGTATATCGGATACTGCTTTCCTGTATTAATCGATTGTTATTGTTAAAATTATCTCTGGCTGATTGGGTAAGTCACATCTTGCTACGTTGCCAACGCTGCGATATAGATGGCAGAAAACATGTCTTACTCTTTATGGTATTAACATCGACCTGCAAACAACGAAATATCCTGGACGCAAGAGAATAAAAATAACGTCATGAAACGTGATTTCTGACTGGTGATATACCGCAGTACAATAACTATCTGTCAGGCAGTCTGCCGGGCCGGGATGCGAGGGAAACTCTTCAGAAGGAATTGCTTAACTGTTACACACAGCTTCAACCCGGGCAGCTCCGCACGAGCAACCTGAAAGTGAAAAGATATGATAAATGCAAATCGTCCGATAATTAACCTCGACCTCGATCTGCTGAGAACATTTGTTGCTGTTGCCGATCTGAACACTTTTGCTGCCGGCAGCTGCCGCTGTGTGTCGTACTCAGTCCGCCGTAAGTCAGCAAATGCAGCGTCTGGAACAACTCGTTGGGAAGAACTGTTCGCTCGTCACGGTCGCAACAAACTGTTAACTGAACATGGCATTCAACTTCTTGGTTACGCCAGGAAAAATCCTGCGTTTTAATGATGAGGCCTGCTCATCATTAATGTTCAGTAATCTTCAGGGCGTGTTAACTATCGGTGCTTCAGATGAATCTGCCGATACGATCTTACCTTTCCTGTTAATCGCGTGAGTTCGGTTTATCCGAAATTAGCGCTGGATGTCCGCGTTAAACGTAATGCCTATATGGCAGAAATGCTGGAATCCCAGGAAGGTGGATTTTGATGGTAACCACCCATCGTCCTTCTACCTTTAAGGCATTGAACCTGCGTACCTCGCCAACACACTGGTACTGCGCAGCGGAATACGTATTGCAAAAAGGTGAGCCGATCCCTCTTGTATTGCTGGATGATCCAAGTCCGTTTCGCGATATGGTGCTGGCGACGCTTAATAAAGCAGATATTCCATGGCGACTGGCTTATGTCGCCTCGACGCTTCCGGCCGTCGTGCGGGCATGTGAAAGCCGGTCTTGGCCGTGACGGCAAGGCCGGTTGAAATGATGAGCCCGGACCTGCGTTGTGCTGAGTGGAGTAGATGGCTTACCGCCGCTACCTGATACCGAATATTTGCTGTGCTAATGACCCGTCCAGTATAATGAGCTGGCCCAGGTGATCTATCAGGCGATGGAGAGCTACCATAATCCGTGGCAATACAGCCCAATGTCTGCTCCGGAAGGGGATGATTCATTGTTGATTGAAAGGGATATCGAGTAATCGACGGACGATAGATAATTCTGAGACAATAGTGTAAAAAAACGAGCCGCTGGGGTGTTTTTAAACCCCAGCGGCTTTTTTTTAGTAAAAATCCTTCCTCGCATAGTGCAGAACGCACAAAACTGTTCATTTTTCAATCACCAGAGATTCACTGTCCGAACGCACAAATAATCGCCTGAAAAAAATCACCTGCTACAATGATGTTAAAAATACGTAAATTTGTTGCTGCGTTTTTGTTATGGAATGACAAAAGCGTGTCACAGATCAAGAAAATACTCTCTTTTGGGGGGAGGAATCGACACAAATTCCTGTCAAAATAGACCCGTATTTTTTCCATTGCTTCACAACGGACACGATTCAACAACATCTAATTATCCTGGAGTCGTCAAGGATCTGGGGTGAAAGGGCATTAAATGCTAATGGTGTTGATATTTGTAAACTAATGTGAAGAAACTTTTGTTAAAGTTGACAAAAGGTTATAGAAAGGAGTAAAAGACCACATCAATTAGCTGTATAAAAGAATTTCTACAGTGATTGTAAGGTTTTTTTTATTCCTCCCCATGAATCGATGTGGCGTCCATCTGCCGTGAAGAGCAGTGAATCTGGCGCTACTTTTGATGAGTAAGCAATGAGTATGTCAACATCCACTGAAGTCATCGCTCATCACTGGGCATTCGCTATCTTTCTTATCGTTGCCATTGGCCTGTGTTGCCTGATGCTGGTAGGCGGTTGGTTTTTAGGCGGTCGCGCACGCGCGAGGTCGAAAAACGTGCCGTTTGAATCCGGTATCGACTCGGTCGGCTCCGCCCGCTTACGCCTGTCCGCCAAGTTTTATCTGGTGGCCATGTTCTTCGTTATCTTCGACGTTGAAGCGCTGTATCTGTTCGCATGGTCAACCTCTATCCGCGAAAGCGGCTGGGTAGGCTTTGTGGAAGCTGCAATTTTTATTTTTGTGTTACTGGCAGGTCTGGTTTATCTGGTGCGTATTGGCGCGCTGGACTGGACGCCCGCGCGTTCACGCCGCGAGCGTATGAACCCGGAAACGAACAGTATCGCTAATCGTCAACGCTAACCGCGAGGCATTAAGATGGATTATACGCTCACCCGCATAGATCCCAACGGTGAGAACGACCGTTACCCCCTGCAAAAGCAGGAGATCGTAACCGACCCTCTGGAGCAAGAAGTTAACAAAAACGTGTTTATGGGCAAGCTCAATGACATGGTTAACTGGGGTCGTAAAAACTCAATTTGGCCGTATAACTTCGGTCTTTCCTGCTGTTACGTTGAGATGGTGACTTCGTTTACCGCGGTGCATGACGTGGCGCGTTTTGGCGCAGAAGTATTGCGTGCTTCGCCGCGTCAGGCTGACCTGATGGTGGTTGCAGGAACCTGCTTTACCAAAATGGCACCGGTTATTCAGCGTCTGTATGACCAGATGCTGGAACCAAAATGGGTTATCTCAATGGGTGCCTGTGCCAACTCTGGTGGTATGTACGATATTTATTCCGTTGTGCAGGGCGTCGATAAATTCATCCCGGTTGATGTGTATATCCCGGGCTGCCCGCCGCGTCCTGAAGCGTACATGCAGGCACTGATGCTGTTGCAGGAATCTATCGGCAAAGAACGTCGTCCGCTCTCCTGGGTGGTTGGCGATCAGGGCGTTTATCGCGCCAATATGCAATCAGAGCGCGAACGCAAGCGCGGTGAACGCATTGCCGTAACTAACCTGCGTACACCTGACGAGATTTAATTTGCGCCTGTCGGCAAAGGGATTTTTCTTCGCTTATTCCTAAATCTATTTCGCGAAGCTTACTGCGCCGACAGTCACCACGGACCATTTGCAATGGTGAACAATATGACCGACTTAACCGCGCAAGAACCCGCCTGGCAGACCCGCGATCATCTTGATGATCCGGTGATTGGCGAACTGCGCAACCGTTTTGGGCCGGATGCCTTTACTGTTCAGGCGACTCGCACCGGGGTTCCCGTTGTGTGGATCAAGCGTGAACAATTACTGGAAGTTGGCGATTTCTTAAAGAAACTGCCGAAACCTTACGTCATGCTGTTTGACTTACACGGCATGGACGAACGTCTGCGCACACACCGCGAAGGGTTACCTGCCGCGGATTTTTCCGTTTTCTACCATCTGATTTCTATCGATCGTAACCGCGACATCATGCTGAAGGTGGCGCTGGCAGAAAACGACCTGCACGTACCGACCTTCACCAAACTGTTCCCGAACGCTAACTGGTATGAGCGTGAAACCTGGGATCTGTTTGGCATTACTTTCGACGGTCACCCGAACCTGCGACGCATCATGATGCCGCAAACTTGGAAAGGTCACCCGCTGCGTAAAGATTATCCGGCGCGCGCTACCGAATTCTCGCCGTTTGAGCTGACCAAAGCCAAACAGGATCTGGAGATGGAAGCCCTGACCTTCAAACCGGAAGAGTGGGGGATGAAGCGCGGCACCGAAAACGAGGACTTCATGTTCCTCAACCTCGGTCCGAACCACCCGTCGGCGCACGGGGCTTTCCGTATCGTTTTGCAACTCGATGGCGAAGAGATTGTCGACTGCGTACCAGACATCGGTTACCACCACCGTGGTGCGGAGAAAATGGGCGAACGCCAGTCCTGGCACAGCTACATTCCGTATACTGACCGTATCGAATACCTCGGCGGCTGCGTTAACGAAATGCCTTACGTGCTGGCGGTAGAGAAACTGGCCGGGATCACCGTGCCGGATCGCGTTAACGTCATTCGCGTTATGCTCTCCGAACTGTTCCGCATCAACAGTCACCTGCTGTATATCTCGACCTTTATTCAGGACGTCGGCGCAATGACGCCAGTGTTCTTCGCCTTTACCGATCGTCAGAAAATTTACGATCTGGTGGAAGCAATCACTGGTTTCCGTATGCACCCGGCGTGGTTCCGTATTGGCGGCGTAGCGCACGACCTGCCGCGCGGCTGGGATCGCCTGCTGCGTGAGTTCCTCGACTGGATGCCGAAACGTCTGGCGTCTTACGAGAAAGCGGCGCTGCAAAACACCATTCTGAAAGGTCGTTCCCAGGGCGTTGCCGCCTATGGCGCGAAAGAGGCGCTGGAGTGGGGCACCACTGGCGCGGGCCTGCGTGCTACCGGGATCGACTTCGACGTGCGTAAGGCGCGTCCTTATTCTGGCTATGAAAACTTCGACTTTGAAATCCCGGTGGGTGGTGGCGTTTCTGACTGCTACACCCGCGTAATGCTTAAAGTGGAAGAGCTGCGCCAGAGTCTGCGCATTCTTGAGCAGTGCCTCAACAACATGCCGGAAGGCCCGTTCAAAGCGGATCACCCGCTGACCACGCCGCCGCCGAAAGAGCGCACGCTGCAACATATCGAAACCCTGATCACCCACTTCCTGCAAGTGTCGTGGGGTCCGGTGATGCCTGCCAATGAATCTTTCCAGATGATTGAGGCGACCAAAGGGATCAACAGTTACTACCTGACCAGCGACGGCAGCACCATGAGTTACCGCACCCGTGTTCGTACCCCGAGCTTTGCGCATTTGCAGCAAATTCCGGCGGCGATCCGCGGCAGCCTGGTGTCTGACCTGATTGTTTATCTGGGCAGTATCGATTTTGTTATGTCAGATGTGGACCGCTAATTATGCACGAGAATCAACAACCACAAACCGAGGCTTTTGAGCTGAGTGCGGCAGAGCGTGAAGCGATCGAGCACGAGATGCACCACTACGAAGACCCGCGTGCGGCGTCCATTGAAGCGCTGAAAATCGTTCAGAAGCAGCGTGGCTGGGTGCCGGATGGTGCGATCCACGCGATCGCCGATGTGCTGGGTATTCCGGCAAGCGACGTCGAAGGTGTGGCAACGTTCTACAGTCAGATCTTCCGCCAGCCGGTTGGTCGCCATGTGATCCGTTATTGTGACAGCGTGGTCTGTCATATCAACGGTTATCAGGGTATTCAGGCGGCGCTCGAGAAAAAGCTGAACATCAAACCAGGGCAAACGACATTTGATGGCCGCTTTACGCTGCTGCCAACTTGCTGCCTGGGGAACTGTGATAAAGGGCCAAACATGATGATCGATGAGGACACTCACGCGCATCTGACCCCGGAAGCGATCCCTGAACTGCTGGAGCGGTATAAATGAAAAACATTATCCGTACTCCCGAAACGCATCCGCTGACCTGGCGTCTGCGCGATGACAAACAGCCAGTGTGGCTGGACGAATACCGCAGCAAAAACGGTTACGAAGGCGCGCGTAAGGCGCTGACCGGGCTGTCTCCGGACGAAATCGTTAATCAGGTAAAAGACGCTGGTCTGAAAGGGCGCGGCGGCGCGGGCTTCTCGACTGGCCTGAAATGGAGCCTGATGCCGAAAGACGAATCCATGAACATCCGTTACCTGCTGTGTAATGCCGATGAAATGGAGCCGGGCACCTATAAAGACCGCCTGTTGATGGAGCAACTGCCGCACCTGCTGGTGGAAGGTATGCTCATCTCCGCGTTTGCGCTGAAAGCTTACCGTGGCTACATCTTCCTGCGTGGCGAATATATCGAAGCGGCAGTTAATCTGCGCCGTGCCATTGCCGAAGCCACCGAAGCGGGTCTGCTTGGCAAAAACATTATGGGAACAGGTTTCGATTTCGAACTGTTCGTCCATACCGGGGCAGGGCGCTACATCTGCGGGGAAGAAACAGCGTTAATCAACTCCCTGGAAGGACGTCGTGCTAACCCACGCTCGAAGCCACCCTTCCCGGCAACCTCCGGCGCATGGGGTAAACCGACCTGTGTCAACAACGTCGAAACCCTGTGTAACGTTCCGGCGATCCTCGCTAACGGCGTGGAGTGGTATCAGAACATCTCGAAAAGTAAAGATGCTGGCACCAAGCTGATGGGCTTCTCCGGTCGGGTGAAAAATCCGGGACTGTGGGAACTGCCGTTCGGCACCACCGCACGCGAGATCCTCGAAGATTACGCCGGTGGTATGCGTGATGGTCTGAAATTTAAAGCCTGGCAGCCAGGCGGCGCGGGGACTGACTTCCTGACCGAAGCGCACCTTGATCTGCCGATGGAATTCGAAAGTATCGGTAAAGCGGGCAGCCGTCTGGGTACGGCGCTGGCGATGGCGGTTGACCATGAGATCAACATGGTGTCGCTGGTGCGTAACCTGGAAGAGTTTTTCGCCCGTGAGTCCTGCGGCTGGTGTACGCCGTGCCGCGACGGTCTGCCGTGGAGCGTGAAAATTCTGCGTGCGCTGGAGCGTGGTGAAGGTCAGCCGGGCGATATCGAAACACTTGAGCAACTGTGTCGATTCTTAGGCCCGGGTAAAACTTTCTGTGCCCACGCACCTGGTGCAGTGGAGCCGTTACAGAGCGCCATCAAATATTTCCGCGAAGAATTTGAGGCGGGAATCAAACAGCCGTTCAGCAATACCCATTTGATTAATGGGATTCAGCCGAACCTGCTGAAAGAGCGCTGGTAACCGAATTTCGATTAACGCTCAGTCTCTGACTGAGAAAACTGGAAGCATGCTAATGGCTACAATTCATGTAGACGGCAAAGAATACGAGGTCAACGGAGCGGACAACCTGCTGGAAGCTTGTCTGTCTCTGGGCCTTGATATTCCTTACTTTTGCTGGCATCCGGCGCTGGGAAGTGTCGGTGCTTGCCGCCAGTGTGCGGTGAAGCAATACCAAAACGCGGAAGACACGCGTGGTCGCCTGGTGATGTCCTGTATGACACCGGCTTCCGATGGCACCTTTATTTCCATTGACGACGAAGAAGCGAAACAGTTCCGTGAAAGCGTGGTCGAGTGGTTGATGACCAACCACCCGCACGACTGTCCGGTATGTGAAGAGGGCGGTAACTGCCATCTTCAGGATATGACTGTGATGACCGGACACAGCTTCCGTCGCTACCGTTTCACCAAACGTACCCACCGTAATCAGGATTTGGGGCCATTCATCTCTCACGAAATGAACCGCTGCATCGCCTGCTACCGCTGTGTGCGTTACTACAAAGATTACGCTGACGGTACAGATCTGGGCGTTTACGGTGCGCACGACAACGTCTACTTCGGTCGCCCGCAAGACGGCACGCTGGAAAGCGAATTTTCCGGTAACCTGGTCGAAATTTGCCCGACCGGCGTATTTACCGACAAAACGCACTCCGAGCGTTACAACCGTAAATGGGATATGCAGTTTGCGCCGAGCATCTGCCAGCAATGTTCCATCGGCTGTAACATCAGCCCCGGTGAACGTTACGGCGAACTGCGTCGTATCGAAAACCGTTACAACGGTACGGTAAACCACTACTTCCTCTGCGACCGTGGTCGTTTCGGTTACGGTTACGTCAACCTGAAGGATCGTCCGCGTCAGCCAGTACAGCGTCGTGGCGATGATTTCATTACCCTCAACGCCGAACAGGCAATGCAGGGCGCGGCAGATATTCTGCGTCAGTCGAAGAAAGTGATCGGTATTGGTTCTCCGCGTGCCAGCGTGGAAAGCAACTTTGCGCTGCGTGAACTGGTGGGCGAAGAAAACTTCTACACCGGTATCGCTCACGGTGAGCAGGAACGTCTGCAACTGGCGCTGAAAGTGCTGCGTGAAGGCGGCATTTATACTCCGGCTCTGCGCGAAATCGAATCTTACGATGCGGTACTGGTGCTGGGCGAAGACGTTACCCAGACCGGCGCGCGCGTCGCGCTGGCAGTGCGTCAGGCTGTGAAAGGTAAAGCGCGCGAAATGGCGGCAGCACAGAAAGTGGCTGACTGGCAGATTGCGGCAATCCTCAACATCGGTCAACGTGCGAAGCATCCGCTGTTTGTTACCAACGTTGATGACACCCGTCTGGATGATATCGCGGCGTGGACTTACCGCGCACCGGTTGAAGATCAGGCGCGTTTAGGTTTTGCCATCGCCCATGCGCTGGATAACTCTGCACCAGCGGTTGACGGTATCGAACCTGAGCTGCAAAGCAAAATCGACGTCATCGTGCAGGCACTGGCAGGTGCGAAGAAACCGTTGATTATCTCCGGGACGAACGCCGGTAGCTTAGAGGTGATTCAGGCGGCGGCTAACGTCGCGAAAGCCCTGAAAGGTCGCGGCGCTGACGTCGGTATCACCATGATTGCCCGTTCCGTCAACAGCATGGGGCTGGGCATTATGGGTGGCGGTTCGCTTGAAGAAGCGTTAACCGAACTGGAAACCGGACGCGCCGACGCGGTGGTGGTGTTGGAAAACGATCTGCATCGTCACGCTTCTGCTATCCGCGTGAATGCTGCGCTGGCTAAAGCACCGCTGGTGATGGTGGTTGATCATCAACGCACAGCGATTATGGAAAACGCCCATCTGGTACTTTCTGCTGCCAGCTTTGCTGAAAGCGACGGTACGGTGATCAACAACGAAGGCCGCGCCCAACGTTTCTTCCAGGTTTACGATCCTGCTTATTACGACAGCAAAACTGTCATGCTGGAAAGCTGGCGCTGGTTACACTCGCTGCACAGCACCCTGCTGAGCCGTGAAGTGGACTGGACGCAGCTCGACCATGTGATTGACGCTGTTGTGGCGAAAATCCCGGAACTGGCAGGTATCAAAGATGCTGCGCCGGATGCGACATTCCGTATTCGTGGGCAGAAACTGGCCCGTGAACCGCACCGTTACAGCGGTCGTACCGCCATGCGCGCCAATATCAGCGTTCATGAGCCGCGTCAGCCGCAGGATATTGACACCATGTTCACCTTCTCGATGGAAGGTAACAACCAGCCGACTGCGCACCGTTCGCAAGTGCCGTTTGCCTGGGCGCCGGGCTGGAACTCCCCGCAGGCGTGGAACAAATTCCAGGACGAAGTGGGCGGCAAACTGCGCTTTGGCGATCCGGGCGTGCGTCTGTTTGAAACCAGCGAAAATGGTCTGGATTACTTCACCAGCGTACCGGCACGCTTCCAGCCGCAGGACGGGAAATGGCGTATCGCGCCGTATTACCACCTGTTTGGCAGCGATGAATTGTCACAGCGTGCTCCGGTCTTCCAGAGCCGTATGCCGCAGCCGTACATCAAACTCAACCCAGCGGATGCCGCGAAGTTGGGTGTGAACGCAGGTACACGCGTCTCCTTTAGTTACGATGGCAACACGGTCACGCTGCCGGTTGAAATCGCCGAAGGACTGACGGCAGGGCAGGTGGGCTTGCCGATGGGTATGTCCGGCATTGCTCCGGTGCTGGCTGGCGCGCATCTTGAGGATCTCAAGGAGGCACAACAATGAGTTGGATATCACCGGAACTGATTGAGATCCTGCTGACCATCCTCAAAGCGGTGGTGATCCTGCTGGTGGTTGTCACCTGCGGGGCATTCATGAGCTTTGGCGAACGTCGCCTGCTGGGTCTGTTCCAGAACCGTTACGGACCTAACCGTGTTGGCTGGGGCGGTTCGCTCCAGCTGGTTGCGGACATGATCAAAATGTTCTTTAAAGAAGACTGGATCCCGAAATTCTCGGATCGCGTCATCTTTACCCTGGCACCGATGATTGCCTTTACCTCGCTGCTGCTGGCCTTTGCGATTGTGCCAGTCAGTCCGGGTTGGGTGGTTGCCGACCTGAACATCGGGATTTTGTTCTTCCTGATGATGGCAGGTCTGGCGGTTTACGCGGTGCTGTTTGCGGGCTGGTCAAGTAACAACAAATACTCGTTGCTGGGTGCGATGCGTGCTTCTGCGCAGACCCTGAGCTACGAAGTGTTCCTCGGGCTTTCCTTGATGGGCGTGGTGGCGCAGGCCGGTTCATTCAACATGACCGACATCGTCAACAGCCAGGCGCATGTGTGGAACGTTATCCCGCAATTCTTTGGTTTTATTACCTTTGCCATCGCGGGCGTGGCGGTATGTCACCGTCACCCGTTTGACCAGCCGGAAGCCGAGCAGGAACTGGCGGATGGTTACCACATTGAATATTCCGGTATGAAGTTCGGTCTGTTCTTCGTGGGTGAGTACATCGGGATTGTGACCATCTCTGCATTGATGGTGACGCTGTTCTTCGGTGGCTGGCAAGGCCCGTTGTTACCGCCATTCATCTGGTTCGCGCTGAAAACCGCGTTCTTTATGATGATGTTCATTTTGATTCGTGCGTCGTTACCGCGTCCGCGTTATGACCAGGTAATGTCCTTCGGCTGGAAAATCTGCCTGCCGCTGACGCTGATCAACTTGCTGGTAACGGCGGCTGTCATTCTCTGGCAGGCGCAATAAGGGGCAATAAGACCATGACCTTAAAAGAATTGTTAGTAGGTTTCGGCACCCAGGTTCGTAGTATCTGGATGATCGGCCTGCACGCGTTCGCCAAACGCGAAACGCGAATGTACCCGGAAGAGCCGGTCTATCTGCCGCCCCGTTATCGTGGTCGTATCGTTCTGACCCGCGACCCGGACGGCGAAGAGCGTTGCGTAGCCTGTAACCTCTGCGCGGTAGCCTGCCCGGTCGGCTGTATCTCGCTGCAAAAAGCAGAAACCAAAGACGGTCGCTGGTACCCGGAATTTTTCCGCATCAACTTCTCACGCTGCATTTTCTGTGGTCTGTGCGAAGAAGCCTGTCCGACCACGGCGATTCAGTTAACCCCGGATTTCGAAATGGGGGAATACAAGCGCCAGGATCTGGTTTACGAGAAAGAGGATCTGCTGATCTCCGGTCCGGGCAAATACCCGGAATATAACTTCTACCGGATGGCAGGTATGGCAATCGACGGCAAAGATAAGGGCGAAGCAGAGAACGAAGCCAAGCCTATCGACGTCAAGAGCCTGTTACCGTAAGGAGAGGGGCAATGGAGTTCGCTTTTTATATCTGTGGCCTGATAGCCATACTTGCGACCTTGCGAGTGATCACCCATACCAATCCGGTACACGCACTGCTGTACCTGATTATTTCGCTGCTGGCGATTTCCGGGGTGTTCTTCTCACTGGGCGCTTACTTCGCCGGTGCGCTGGAAATTATCGTCTACGCGGGTGCCATTATGGTGCTGTTCGTGTTCGTGGTGATGATGCTCAACCTGGGCGGTTCAGAAATCGAACAGGAACGCCAGTGGCTGAAACCGCAGGTGTGGATTGGTCCGGCAATTTTGTCGGCCATCATGCTGGTGGTGATTGTTTACGCCATCCTCGGTGTTAACGATCAGGGTATCGACGGTACGCCAATCAGTGCTAAAGCAGTGGGTATTACGCTGTTCGGGCCTTACGTACTGGCGGTGGAACTGGCTTCTATGCTGCTGCTCGCAGGTCTGGTTGTGGCCTTCCACGTCGGTCGTGAAGAGCGTGCGGGTGAAGTGCTGAGCAATCGTAAAGACGACAGCGCGAAAAGAAAAACGGAGGAGCACGCATGATCCCCTTACAACATGGACTGATCCTCGCGGCAATCTTATTCGTTCTTGGCTTAACCGGTCTGGTTATCCGTCGCAATCTGCTGTTTATGTTGATTGGTCTGGAAATCATGATTAACGCCTCCGCGCTGGCCTTCGTGGTCGCCGGAAGCTACTGGGGCCAGACCGACGGTCAGGTGATGTACATTCTCGCCATCAGCCTCGCGGCGGCAGAAGCGAGTATCGGCCTTGCGCTGCTGCTGCAACTTCACCGTCGTCGCCAGAACCTGAACATCGATTCAGTAAGTGAGATGCGCGGATGAACATGCTTGCCTTAACCATTATTTTGCCATTGATTGGCTTCGTCCTGCTGGCATTCTCCCGTGGGCGCTGGTCTGAAAACGTCTCGGCGATCGTCGGCGTAGGCTCTGTGGGCCTGGCGGCGCTGGTAACCGCCTTTATCGGCGTTGATTTCTTCGCTAACGGCGAGCAGACATACAGCCAGCCGCTGTGGACGTGGATGTCGGTAGGCGACTTTAACATCGGTTTTAACCTGGTGCTGGACGGCCTGTCGCTGACCATGCTCTCGGTGGTCACTGGTGTGGGTTTCCTTATTCACATGTACGCCTCCTGGTATATGCGCGGTGAAGAGGGCTACTCTCGCTTCTTCGCTTACACCAACCTGTTCATCGCCAGCATGGTGGTTCTGGTGCTTGCCGACAACCTGCTGCTGATGTACCTCGGCTGGGAAGGCGTGGGCCTGTGCTCCTATCTGCTGATCGGGTTCTATTACACCGATCCGAAGAATGGCGCAGCGGCAATGAAAGCGTTCGTCGTGACCCGTGTGGGTGACGTGTTCCTCGCTTTCGCACTGTTCATTCTTTACAACGAACTGGGCACCCTGAACTTCCGCGAAATGGTGGAACTGGCACCAGCGCACTTTGCTGACGGCAATAACATGCTGATGTGGGCGACGCTGATGCTGCTGGGCGGTGCGGTCGGTAAATCTGCGCAGTTGCCGTTGCAGACATGGCTTGCCGACGCGATGGCGGGCCCGACGCCTGTCTCCGCGCTGATCCACGCCGCAACCATGGTAACCGCGGGTGTCTACCTGATCGCCCGTACCCACGGCCTGTTCCTGATGACGCCGGAAGTTCTGCATCTGGTGGGTATTGTCGGGGCGGTTACGCTGCTGCTGGCCGGTTTTGCCGCGCTGGTACAGACCGACATCAAACGTGTTCTCGCTTACTCTACCATGAGCCAGATTGGCTACATGTTCCTCGCGCTTGGCGTGCAGGCATGGGATGCGGCGATTTTCCACTTGATGACCCACGCGTTCTTTAAAGCGCTGCTGTTCCTGGCATCCGGTTCCGTCATTCTGGCCTGCCATCACGAACAGAACATCTTCAAGATGGGCGGTCTGCGTAAATCTATTCCGCTGGTTTATCTCTGCTTCCTGGTGGGCGGCGCAGCACTGTCGGCACTACCGCTGGTCACTGCGGGCTTCTTCAGTAAGGATGAGATCCTCGCGGGTGCGATGGCGAATGGTCATATCAATCTGATGGTGGCAGGTCTGGTCGGTGCGTTTATGACCTCGCTCTACACCTTCCGTATGATTTTCATCGTCTTCCACGGAAAAGAACAAATTCACGCTCACGCCGTGAAAGGGGTAACTCACAGCCTGCCGCTGATTGTGCTGCTGATCCTTTCCACCTTCGTTGGCGCACTGATTGTACCGCCGCTGCAGGGCGTGCTTCCGCAAACGACGGAACTGGCGCACGGCAGCATGTTGACCCTGGAAATTACCTCTGGCGTGGTCGCGGTGGTCGGCATTCTGCTGGCAGCCTGGCTGTGGCTGGGTAAACGTACTCTGGTGACCTCCATCGCCAACAGTGCGCCGGGCCGTCTGCTGGGCACCTGGTGGTACAACGCCTGGGGATTTGACTGGCTGTATGACAAAGTGTTCGTCAAGCCGTTCCTGGGTATTGCCTGGTTGCTGAAACGCGATCCGCTGAACTCAATGATGAACATCCCGGCTGTCCTTTCCCGCTTTGCAGGTAAAGGTCTGCTGTTAAGTGAGAACGGCTATCTGCGCTGGTATGTGGCATCCATGAGCATCGGTGCGGTCGTGGTGCTGGCACTGTTGATGGTACTGCGTTGAGTTAAGGATTGTGGGATTGCCCCTGGGCATATAAGAACGTAGGTCGGATAAGCCGCCTTCGCGGTGCATCCGACACTACCCCCAGTCCGAAGAGAATTTTCTGTCGTGAGAATTCGTTGAAAATCCGGTCCTGACGGGACTTTTACAAGGAATAAAGATCGCCATGTTACTACCCTGGCTAATATTAATTCCCTTTATTGGCGGCTTCCTGTGCTGGCAGACCGAACGCTTTGGCGTCAAGGTGCCACGCTGGATCGCGCTGATCACCATGGGATTGACGCTGGCGCTGTCGCTGCAACTGTGGTTGCAGGGCGGTTATTCACTGACGCAATCCGCCGGAATTCCGCAGTGGCAGTCTGAATTCGACATGCCGTGGATCCCGCGTTTTGGTATCTCTATTCATCTCGCCATTGACGGGCTGTCGCTGCTGATGGTCGTGCTGACCGGTCTGCTCGGTGTGCTGGCGGTACTATGTTCGTGGAAAGAGATCGAAAAATATCAGGGCTTCTTCCACCTCAACCTGATGTGGATCCTGGGCGGCGTTATCGGCGTGTTCCTTGCCATCGACATGTTCCTGTTCTTCTTCTTCTGGGAAATGATGCTGGTGCCGATGTACTTCCTGATCGCACTGTGGGGGCATAAAGCCTCTGACGGTAAAACGCGTATCACGGCGGCAACCAAGTTCTTCATTTACACCCAGGCGAGTGGCCTGGTGATGTTGATTGCCATCCTGGCGCTGGTTTTTGTTCACTACAATGCGACCGGCGTCTGGACCTTCAACTATGAAGAGCTGCTGAATACGCCAATGTCCAGTGGTGTGGAATACCTGTTAATGCTGGGCTTCTTCATCGCCTTCGCAGTCAAAATGCCGGTGGTTCCGCTGCATGGCTGGCTGCCGGATGCGCACTCCCAGGCTCCGACCGCCGGTTCCGTTGACCTCGCGGGGATCTTGCTGAAAACTGCCGCTTACGGTTTGCTGCGTTTCTCCCTGCCGCTGTTCCCGAACGCGTCGGCAGAGTTCGCGCCAATTGCTATGTGGCTGGGTGTTATCGGCATCTTCTACGGTGCGTGGATGGCCTTCGCCCAGACCGATATCAAACGTCTGATCGCCTACACCTCGGTTTCCCACATGGGCTTCGTGCTGATTGCTATCTACACCGGCAGCCAGTTGGCCTACCAGGGCGCGGTAATCCAGATGATTGCGCACGGTTTGTCGGCGGCGGGTCTGTTTATTCTTTGTGGTCAGCTTTATGAACGTATCCATACCCGCGACATGCGCATGATGGGCGGTCTGTGGAGCAAGATGAAATGGCTGCCAGCACTGTCGCTGTTCTTTGCGGTGGCAACGCTTGGGATGCCTGGCACCGG
This sequence comes from Enterobacter hormaechei, assembly GCA_042434945.1. Lineage (GTDB taxonomy): Bacteria > Pseudomonadota > Gammaproteobacteria > Enterobacterales > Enterobacteriaceae > Escherichia > Escherichia hormaechei_A. The sequence goes on along the minus strand of CP170191.1, from coordinate 2,705,568 downwards.
TAACTTCGTCGGCGAATTTATGATTCTGTTCGGCAGCTTCCAGGTTGTACCGGTGATTACCGTTATCTCTACCTTTGGGCTGGTCTTTGCATCTGTTTATTCGCTGGCGATGTTACATCGCGCTTACTTCGGTAAAGCGAAAAGCCAGATTGCCAGCCAGGAACTGCCAGGGATGTCGCTGCGTGAGCTGTTTATGATCCTGTTGCTGGTGGTGCTGCTGGTACTGCTGGGCTTCTATCCGCAGCCGATTCTGGATACCTCGCACTCCGCGATTGGCAATATCCAGCAGTGGTTTGTTAATTCCGTTACTACTACAAGGCCGTAAATCGCCATGACAATAACTCCACAAAACCTGATCGCACTGCTACCGTTGCTGATCGTCGGCTTGACGGTGGTGGTTGTGATGCTCTCCATTGCGTGGCGACGCAATCATTTCCTCAACGCTACGCTCTCGGTTATTGGGCTTAACGCGGCGCTGGTTTCGCTCTGGTTTGTTGGCCAGGCGGGCGCTATGGACGTTACGCCGCTGATGCGCGTTGATGGTTTCGCCATGCTTTACACCGGGCTGGTATTGTTGGCGAGCCTCGCCACCTGTACTTTCGCCTACCCGTGGCTTGAAGGCTATAACGACAACAAGGATGAGTTCTACCTGTTGGTGTTAATTGCCGCGCTGGGCGGGATCCTGCTGGCGAATGCCAACCATCTGGCGTCTCTGTTCCTCGGTATCGAACTGATCTCTTTGCCGCTGTTTGGCCTGGTCGGTTACGCTTTCCGCCAGAAACGTTCACTGGAAGCCAGTATCAAATACACCATCCTTTCTGCCGCAGCGTCTTCTTTCCTGCTGTTTGGTATGGCGCTGGTGTATGCGCAGTCTGGCGACCTGTCGTTTGTCGCGTTGGGTAAAAACCTTGGCGACGGTATGCTCAACGAGCCGCTGTTGCTGGCAGGTTTCGGCCTGATGATTGTTGGCCTCGGCTTCAAACTCTCTCTGGTGCCGTTCCACCTGTGGACGCCAGACGTATACCAGGGCGCGCCTGCGCCGGTTTCCACTTTCCTGGCGACGGCGAGCAAAATCGCTATCTTCGGTGTGGTGATGCGTCTGTTCCTCTACGCACCGGTGGGTGACAGCGAAGCGATTCGCGTGGTGCTGGCGATTATCGCCTTTGCCTCCATCATCTTCGGTAACCTGATGGCGCTGAGCCAGACCAATATCAAACGTCTGCTCGGTTACTCATCTATCTCTCACCTCGGCTATCTGCTGGTAGCGCTGATTGCGCTGCAAACCGGCGAGATGTCGATGGAAGCGGTAGGGGTTTACCTGGCCGGTTATCTGTTCAGCAGCCTCGGCGCGTTCGGCGTGGTCAGCCTGATGTCCAGCCCGTATCGTGGCCCGGATGCTGATTCCCTGTTCTCTTACCGCGGTCTGTTCTGGCATCGTCCGATCCTTGCGGCAGTGATGACGGTGATGATGCTGTCTCTGGCCGGTATCCCGATGACGCTGGGCTTTATCGGTAAGTTCTACGTGCTGGCGGTCGGTGTCCAGGCACACTTGTGGTGGCTGGTGGGTGCCGTGGTTGTCGGTTCGGCAATCGGCCTCTACTACTACCTGCGCGTGGCGGTGAGCCTGTATCTTCACGCCCCGAACAACCGGGTCGCGATGCACCATCAAACTGGCAGTACAGCGCGGGCGGTATCGTTGTGCTGATCTCCGCGCTGCTGGTGCTGATCTTCGGTATCTATCCGCAGCCGCTGATTGATATCGTGCAGCGCGCGATGCCGCTAATGTAAGGTGAAAGCAAAAAGGCAACGAAAGTTGCCTTTTTTATTGCCCAGCGGCGCTACGCTTGCAGGGCCTACGGGTTTTGTAGGTCGGGTAAGCGAAGCGTCACCCGACTAAGCTAACTGCTTCCTGCTTATAAGCGGCCCTTCAATCTTCTTCATCGAGCGGTCCAGCACCTCTTCAATTACCGACGACAGCTCGTTCAGCTCAAACTTCGCCACATAGCCGTCCGCCTTCACTTTGCGAATATGATCTTCGTTCGCGTTGCCGGAAAGAGACGAGTGGATCACCACCGGAATATCTTTCAGTACCGGGTCGGTTTTGATTTTGCGCGTCAGCGTAAATCCGTCCATCTCCGGCATTTCGAGGTCGGTTAATACCAGGGCAATCTTATCGGTAACGGGAACGCCCTCGGCCTGTGCCTGCGCGGCCAGCTGAGTGATTTTCTCCCACGCGTCTTTGCCGGTGATATGCAGCTGGGCCGGGATCTCCATCGCCTGCAATCCCTTCTCCAGCATTGAGCGCGCTACTTTTGAATCTTCTGCAACAATCGCGACAGAGCCAGGCTTGATGTTGAATTTGGTGGTTTCCAGATGGGTGGCGTGCAGATCGTGGTTCGCCGGGGTGATGTCGTACAGGATCTGCTCCACGTCCAGCACCATCGCCAGATCGTTGGTATCGGTCTTCTCGTCCAGACAGGCAATGCTGGTGATGTAGCGACCGCTGACGGCGGTTTCCGCGGCGTGCACCTGCTTCCAGTCCAGACGCATGATGTTTTCCACCGATTCTACGGCAAACGCCTGCACGCTGCGGGCATATTCGGTGATCAGCAGGATGTTCAGCCCGGTGGCTGGTTTGCAGCCGGCGACGGCGGCCAGATCGATCACCGGGATCACCTGGTCACGAATGTTCACCATCCCCATCAGCGGAGACTTCATTCCCGCCGGTTTGGTGAAGGTCGGCATCGGCACAATTTCGCGCAATTTGAATACGTTGATGCCGAACAGCTCGGATTTATTTTCGTTCAGAGAGGTGCCAAGACGGAACAGCAACAGTTCAAAACGGTTGGACAGGGTCAGGTTTGCCCTGTCATCAATATCTTTCTGGAAATTATCCATTCTACCCTCAAGAGAAATGCTGGCCTTTTAATCGTTATCGGCACGCTGAGGGAAAAATGAAGGACTAAACGCTGACCTGAGCAAAATCTTCCGCCAGCTCGCATGCCGGAAATACTTCCCGGCACTCTGCCAGCAGGCTTTCAGCGCCGCGGACGTCATAGCGTGAGCTGACGTGAGTAACAATCAGTTTCCGGACGCCAGCCTCACGTGCCAGCTGCGCCGCCTGACGCGTAGAGCTGTGCCCCCGGCTGTTGGCTTTTTCTTCCATCGCCGCTTCCAGCGTCGCCTCATGCACCATCACATCTACACCTCTGGCAAGCCTGAGCGCCGAAGGGCAGGGGGCGGTATCCCCAAAAATAGCCAGTTTTTTGCCCGGCTGCGGTGGGGCGAGGTAATCCTGACCGTTGATGACGCGCCCGTCTTCCAGCGTGACGGTCTCGCCGTGCTTCAGACGCTGGAACAGCGGGCCTGGTTTCACCCCATCAGCCTGCAACGCGGCGGCGTTCAGCGCCCCGGGCTTGTCATGCTCCTCAACGCGATAGCCGTAGCATTCCACCGGATGGTTAAGCGGGTAAGCGCGCACCAGGTAATCTCCGTCATCGAACACCAGACCCTCGCCGATCTCTAACACCTCCAGCGGATAATCGGTCCACGAGCCGCTCAGGCGCAGCGTGGTTTCAACGAATTCCTGAATACCCGCGGGGCCATAAATGGTCAGCGGGTTAGCGTTACCGGCCATCGAACGGCTGCACAGCAGGCCCGGCAGGCCAAACAGATGGTCGCCGTGCAGATGGGTGATAAATATTTTATCCACTTTCCCCGGGTGGTATGAGGTATGCAGCAGCTGATGTTGCGTACCCTCGCCGCAGTCAAACAGCCACAGCCCACCGCGGGTAGGATGCTTAAGATCCAGCAGAATCGCCGTCACGTTTCGTGAGCGGGTTGGCACCCCGGCGGACGTACCCAGAAAAATCAGTTCCATAACGCAATCAGCCCTTTGCCGAATGGGAAGGGGTTTAGTATAACGTGATGAACACCAGGAAGGAGAAACACATGATCCAGTGGCAAGATCTACACCACAGCGAACTGACCGTGCATTCACTCTACGCCCTGCTCAAGCTGCGCTGCGAAGTCTTTGTGGTTGAACAAACCTGCCCGTATCAGGATATCGACAGCGATGACCTGATCGGCGAGAACCGGCACATCCTCGGCTGGCGCGATAACGAGCTGGTGGCGTATGCGAGGATTCTGAAAAGCGAAGAGGATTTTGACCCTGTCGTCATTGGCCGCGTCATTATCAGCGGCCGCGCGCGCGGTGAAAAGCTGGGCTATCAGCTGATGGAAAAAACGCTGGGCGCATGCCAGAAACAGTGGCCGGACAAGGCGTTATACCTGGGCGCGCAGGCGCATTTGCAATCATTCTATGGCCATTTTGGTTTTACCCCGGTCACGGACATTTACGACGAAGACGGCATCCCACACATCGGCATGGCACGCGAAGCGAAACAGGCGCAATAGCAATACGTTGTCTATAGTTACCGGACTGGTGTACTAACATGGAGAAAAATATGTCATTTCAATCCTGGGATACCCGAGTCGACGACGACCTGACGCTGCTAAGCGAAACGCTGGAAGAAGTGCTGCGCTCTTCAGGCGATCCTGCCGATCAGAAGTACATTGAGCTCAAAGCCCGCGCCGAGCAGGCGCTGCATGACGTGAAAAACCGCGTCAGTAACGCATCCGACAATTACTACTACCGCGCCAAGCAGGCGGTTTATCGTGCCGACGATTATGTGCATGAAAAACCGTGGCAGGGCATTGGGGTCGGTGCGGCCGTAGGGCTGGTGCTGGGTCTGCTGTTAGCCCGTCGTTAAGCCGGTAAACCACTCCCTACACGTGGGTACTGCTATTTATCGTCAGTACCCCGTATAATATAAGGCTTTAACAGGGAGAGGTTCGCGTGCACTCGATTTTCCTCGCGCTGCAAAGCCTGCGTACTCAGCTTGCGCAAGCATTGCCAGCTACACCCGGTTTACGCCATTTCGATGTCTCTTTCCCGTTAAACGACGCCTTCGATCCGCTGGCCTGGCTCGGTGTGCAGCGATGCTATCCTCAGTTTTACTGGCAACAGCGCAGCGGTGATGAAGAACTTGCCGCGCTCGGAAGCCTCGCCCATTTCGATTCTCTGGCCTCGGCCTCGCGGTTTTTGCACACCCACGACGAAGCCAATGACACCCGTATCTGCGGCCTGAACGCCTTCAACCCGGCGCAGGGCAAGTTGTTTTTACCGCGCCTTCTCTGGCGACGGTCTGGCGGGGTCGCCACGCTGCGTCTGCAACTGTGGAGCGAAACGTCGCTGCGGGAAGATGCCCGTGAGGCGCTGAATTTTGTCGATAACCTGCGCGACGCCGCGCCGATCCGCCCGTTGTCCGTGCAGATTGTGCAGGAAACCCATCATCCGGAAAAACCGGAATGGCTGGCGTTGATTCGTCAGGCGACGGATGCCCTTGCTCGCGGCGATTTTGAGAAAGTGGTGCTCGCACGTGCTACAGACGTGCAGTGCCAGCAGCCCGTGAACGCCATCGCGCTGATGGCTGCCAGCCGCGCGCTAAACCTCAACTGCTATCATTTTTGTATGGTCTTTGACGCCAGCAATGCGTTCCTCGGCTCGACGCCCGAGCGCCTGTGGCGGCGACGCGGCACGCTGCTGCGTACTGAAGCGCTGGCAGGCACCGTCGCCAGCCATTCTGACGATAAGCAGGCCCAGCGTCTGGGCGACTGGCTGATGAATGACGACAAAAATCAGCGGGAAAATATGCTGGTGGTGGAAGATATCTGCCAGCGTCTTCAGCACCATACCCGGACGCTGGAGATCCTGCCTGCGCAGGTGCTGCGTCTGCGCAAGGTGCAGCATTTACGCCGCTGTATCTGGACCGAACTTAAACAGCCTGACGACGAGCAGTGCCTGCATATTCTGCAACCGACGGCGGCGGTGGCCGGGCTGCCGCGACAGGCGGCGCGAGAATTTATTGCGAAAGTGGAGCCGTTTGACCGGGAGTGGTACGCCGGGTCGGCGGGCTATTTATCGCGCGATCAAAGCGAATTCTGTGTGGCATTACGCTCCGCCCGCGTTCACGACGCTGCGCTGCGTCTTTATGCGGGGGCGGGCATCGTCAGCGGCTCCGATCCGGAGCAGGAGTGGCAGGAGATCGAAAACAAGGCCGCCGGGCTGCGTTCCCTTCTCCTAAGGGATTAATACTGATTCGTGCAATCCCGATTCATATCAAAATTCTGACTTTTTCTATTATTTATACTGTGTCGCATTCTTGATACTGGACAATCTCATGTCAGTAAGTTCTTTTAACCGACGCTGGGCGGCGGTGATCCTTGAAGCCCTGACCCGTCATGGTGTCAGGCATGTGTGTATTGCCCCGGGCTCTCGCTCCACGCCGCTCACCCTTGCTGCCGCGGAAAACCGGGCTTTCATTCACCACACCCATTTCGATGAGCGTGGGTTGGGGCATCTGGCGCTGGGGCTGGCGAAAGTCAGCAAGCAGCCGGTGGCGGTGATTGTGACCTCCGGCACGGCGGTGGCAAATCTCTATCCGGCACTGATTGAAGCCGGGTTAACCGGAGAAAAACTGATTCTCTTAACCGCCGATCGCCCGCCGGAGCTAATTGACTGCGGCGCGAATCAGGCAATTCGCCAGCCGGGAATGTTCGCCTCTCACCCCACGCACAGTATTTCATTGCCGCGCCCGACCCAGGATATCCCCGCACGTTGGCTGGTTTCTACCATCGACCACGCTCTCGGTACGCTTCATGCGGGGGAGTCCATATCAACTGCCCGTTTGCTGAACCGCTGTATGGCGAAATGGACGATACCGGGCTTAGCTGGCAACAGCGTCTGGGTGACTGGTGGCAGGACGACAAACCGTGGCTGCGTGAAGCGCCTCGTCTGGAAAGTGAAAAACAGCGCGACTGGTTCTTCTGGCGACAAAAGCGCGGCGTGGTGGTTGCCGGGCGCATGAGTGCGGAAGAGGGCAAAAAAGTTGCCCTGTGGGCGCAAACTCTTGGCTGGCCGCTGATTGGCGATGTGCTGTCACAAACCGGGCAGCCGCTGCCGTGTGCCGATCTTTGGTTAGGCAATGCCAAAGCGACCAGCGAGCTGCAGCAGGCGCAAATTGTGGTGCAACTGGGAAGCAGCCTGACGGGGAAACGGCTCCTGCAATGGCAGGCAAGCTGTGAACCAGAAGAGTACTGGATTGTTGATGACATTGAAGGGCGACTTGATCCGGCACACCATCGCGGACGTCGCTTAATTGCCAATATTGCCGACTGGCTGGAGCTGCATCCGGCAGAAAAAACGCCAGCCCTGGTGCGTTGAAATCCCGCGCCTGGCGGAACAGGCAATGCAGGCGGTTATTGCCCGCCGTGATGCGTTTGGCGAAGCGCAACTGGCGCATCGCATCTGCGACTATCTGCCTGAACAGGGGCAATTGTTTGTTGGTAACAGCCTGGTGGTACGTCTGATTGATGCGCTTTCGCAACTTCCGGCAGGTTACCCGGTGTACAGCAACCGTGGGGCCAGCGGTATCGACGGGCTGCTTTCGACCGCCGCCGGCGTTCAGCGGGCAAGCGGCAAACCGACGCTGGCGATTGTGGGCGATCTCTCCGCACTTTACGATCTCAACGCGCTGGCGTTATTGCGTCAGGTTTCTGCGCCGCTGGTATTAATTGTGGTGAACAACAACGGCGGGCAAATTTTCTCGCTGTTGCCAACGCCGCAAAGCGAGCGTGAGCGTTTCTATCTGATGCCGCAAAACGTCCATTTTGAGCACGCCGCCGCGATGTTCGAGCTGAAATATCATCGTCCGCAAAACTGGCAGGAACTTGAAACGGCATTTGCCGACGCCTGGCGCACGCCAACCACCACGGTGATTGAAATGGTGGTTAACGACACCGATGGTGCGCAAACGCTCCAGCAACTTCTGGCGCAGGTAAGCCATTTATGATCCTGCACGCGCAGGCAAAACACGGAAAACCAGGTTTACCCTGGCTGGTGTTTTTGCACGGTTTTTCCGGCGATTGCCACGAATGGCAAGAAGTGGGCGAGGCGTTTTTTGCCGACTACTCACGGTTGTATGTTGATTCTCCCAGGTCACGGTGGTTCGGCGGCGATTAGCGGTCGATGGATTTGATGATGTCACCGACTTACTGCGTAAAACCTTGGTTAGTTACAACATCCTTGACTTCTGGCTGGTGGGGTACTCGCTTGGTGGACGGGTGGCGATGATGGCGGCTTGCCAGGGGCTGGCGGGGCTTTGTGGGTTATTGTCGAAGGCGGGCATCCGGGGCTGCAAAATGCTGAACAACGTGCGGAACGTCAGCGTTCCGATCGCCAATGGGTGCAGCGTTTTCTCACAGAACCGTTAACGGCGGTATTTGCCGACTGGTATCAACAGCCTGTTTTTGCCTCACTCAATGACGATCAACGCGGGAGCTGGTGGCGCTGCGCAGCAACAATAATGGCGCAACGCTTGCCGCCATGCTGGAGGCGACTTCTCTCGCCGTCCAGCCTGATTTACGTGCTAACCTTAGCGCCCGCACATTTGCGTTTTATTATTTATGTGGTGAACGTGACAGCAAATTCCGCGCCCTGGCGGCGGAACTGGCTGCCGACTGCCATGTCATTCCTCGCGCCGGACATAACGCGCATCGGGAAAATCCCGCTGGCGTAATCGCAAGTCTGGCGCAGATCTTGCGTTTCTGACTAAAGGACACAATATGATTTATCCTGATGAAGCAATGCTTTACGCACCGGTTGAATGGCACGACTGCTCCGAAGGTTTCGAGGACATTCGTTATGAAAAATCCACCGACGGTATCGCAAAAATCACCATTAATCGTCCGCAGGTGCGCAATGCCTTCCGTCCTCTGACGGTAAAAGAGATGATCCAGGCGCTGGCAGATGCGCGTTATGACGACAACATCGGCGTGATCATTCTGACTGGTGCAGGCGATAAAGCGTTCTGCTCCGGTGGTGACCAGAAAGTGCGTGGTGATTACGGCGGCTATAAAGATGATTCCGGCGTACATCACCTGAATGTGCTGGACTTCCAGCGTCAGATCCGTACCTGTCCGAAACCGGTTGTCGCGATGGTGGCTGGCTACTCCATCGGCGGCGGTCACGTTCTGCACATGATGTGCGACCTGACTATCGCGGCAGATAATGCCATCTTCGGTCAGACTGGCCCGAAAGTCGGTTCCTTCGACGGCGGCTGGGGCTCTTCCTACATGGCTCGCATCGTCGGGCAGAAAAAAGCGCGTGAAATCTGGTTCCTGTGCCGTCAGTACGACGCAAAACAGGCGCTGGATATGGGCCTTGTGAACACCGTGGTACCGCTGGCGGATCTGGAAAAAGAAACCGTCCGTTGGTGCCGCGAAATGCTGCAAAACAGCCCGATGGCGCTGCGCTGCCTGAAAGCTGCACTGAACGCCGACTGTGACGGGCAGGCGGGGCTGCAGGAGCTGGCGGGCAACGCCACCATGCTGTTCTACATGACGGAAGAAGGTCAGGAAGGTCGCAACGCCTTCAACCAGAAACGTCAGCCTGACTTCAGCAAATTCAAACGGAATCCGTAATGCGTAGCGCGCAGGTATACCGCTGGCAGATCCCCATGGACGCGGGGGTGGTTCTGCGCGACAGGCGGTTAAAAACCCGCGACGGGCTGTATGTTTGCCTGCGTGAAGGCGAGCGCGAAGGGTGGGGGGAGATCTCCCCACTGCCGGGCTTCAGTCAGGAAACCTGGGAAGAGGCGCAAAGTGTGCTGCTTGCCTGGGTAAATAACTGGCTGGCAGGCGATTGCGAGCTACCGCAGATGCCTTCCGTGGCCTTTGGCGTAAGCTGTGCATTGGCAGAACTGACAGATACGTTGCCGCAAGCAGCCAACTACCGTGCGGCACCGCTGTGTAATGGCGATCCGGACGATCTGATCCTCAAACTTGCAGATATGCCAGGCGAGAAAGTGGCGAAGGTCAAAGTGGGATTGTACGAAGCGGTGCGCGACGGCATGGTGGTGAATCTGTTGCTGGAGGCAATTCCGGATCTGCATTTGCGTCTTGACGCAAATCGCGCCTGGACACCGCTGAAAGGTCAGCAGTTTGCCAAATACGTTAACCCGGATTATCGCGACCGCATCGCGTTTCTCGAAGAGCCGTGCAAAACCCGCGATGATTCGCGAGCGTTTGCCCGTGAAACCGGCATTGCCATTGCCTGGGATGAAAGCCTGCGCGAGCCGGATTTTGCCTTTGTGGCTGAAGAGGGCGTGCGCGCGGTAGTTATCAAACCCACGCTCACGGGCAGTCTGGAAAAAGTACGCGAGCAGGTACAGGCGGCGCACGCGCTGGGGCTGACGGCGGTGATCAGTTCTTCCATTGAATCGAGCTTAGGCTTAACGCAACTGGCGCGGATTGCCGCCTGGTTAACGCCGGACACCATTCCAGGGCTGGACACGCTGGATCTGATGCAGGCGCAGCTGATTCGCCAGTGGCCTGGCAGCACCTTGCCGTGCCTCGACGTCGGGGCGCTGGAGCCACTGCGATGAGTTTTACCGACTGGCCGTGGCGGCACTGGCGCACCCGGCGTGCCGATAAACCCGCGCTGCGTTTAGACGATGTAACGCTCAGCTGGTCTCAGCTGGGCGAGCGTATCGATCGTCTCGCAGCCGGTTTTCAGTCTCAGGGCGTTACGGACGGTGACGGCGTCATGCTGCTCGCCCACAACCATCCGCAGACCCTGCTGGCCTGGCTGGCGCTGCTTCAGTGCGGCGCCCGCATTTTGCCGGTGAACCCTCAGCTTCCCCGTTCGCTGCTGGACGTCCTCCTGCCGCAGATGACCCTGCGCTTTGCGCTGGTGCTTAACGGTGAGTATGACGGTCTGCCCGGGCTGGTATTAAGAGAGGGCGAGAGGCAGGGCGGCGTGACGTGGCGGGCAGAACGGCTGGCCTCAATGACGCTCACCTCTGGCTCCACCGGCTTGCCGAAAGCGGCGGTGCACACCTGTGCCGCCCACCTTGCCAGCGCAAAGGGCGTGCTGGCGCTGATGCCTTACGGCGGTAGCGACGACTGGCTGCTCTCTCTGCCGCTGTTTCACGTCTCCGGTCAGGGGATTTTGTGGCGCTGGTTGCAGGGCGGAGGCCGTCTCACCGTGCGTGAAAAACAGCCGCTGGAGCAGGCGCTACAGGGCTGTACCCACGCCTCGCTGGTGCCAACGCAGCTGTGGCGGCTGCTTAATTCACACCATCCCGTCGCGCTGAAAGCCGTGCTGCTCGGCGGGGCGGAAATCCCCGTTGCGCTGACCGAACAGGCGCGCGAGCAGGGGATCCGTACGTTCTGCGGCTACGGTCTGACCGAGTTCGCCTCCACCGTCTGCGCCAAAGAGGCCGACGGCGCGCCGGACGTGGGCAGCGCGCTGCCGGGCAGAGACGTTCAGGTGGTGAACGGTGAAGTCTGGCTCCGGGCGGAAAGCATGGCGGCGGGCTACTGGCGAGACGGCGCATTATTGCCGCTGGTCAATGAGCAGGGCTGGTTTGCCACCCGCGATCGCGGCGAGTGGCATGACGGACGCCTGACCATTCTGGGCCGAATGGACAATCTCTTTTTCAGCGGCGGAGAAGGGATCCAGCCCGAAGCGCTGGAGCGCGTTATCGCCACGCATCCGCAGGTAAGCCAGGCGTTTGTCGTTCCGCTGGATGATGCCGAGTACGGGCAACGTCCGGTGGCGGTAGTGGAATGCGAGCCGGGCACGGATATCACGCTGTTGCCGGAGTGGGTTCAGGGCAGGCTGGCGCGCTTTGAGCAGCCGGTACACTGGCTGGCGCTGCCGTCAGAACTGAAAAATGGCGGGATTAAAATCTCCCGCCAGGCGTTAAAGCAGTGGGTCAATGCCCTGTTGAGGGGCTAATCAGCCGATATCCGGCTGCGGTTTGTGCTGGCGTCGACGGACCCAGCGCAGCACCGGCGGCACGACAATCACTATAATCGCCATTGCCAGCAGGATCTTCGTCACGCTGCTCTCCCACAGGATCCCCATGTTGCCGTTGCTGATGGAGAGGGCGCGGCGCAGGTTCTGCTCCAGCATTTCCCCCAGCACAAACCCTAAAATCAGCGGCGACATCGGGAAGTGCATCTTGCGCAGAATGTAGCCCAGCACGCCGAGCAGCACCATCAACACCAGGTCGAAGGTGGTGCTGTGCACCGCGTACACCCCAACCGCAGAGACGGCGGCGATGGCCGGGACCAGGAACCACAGGGGAATGGTCAGCATGCGGGTGAACAGGCCGATCAGCGGGATGTTCATCACCAGCAACATCACGTTGGCGATCAGCAAGGCGGCAATCAAACCCCAGACGATATCGGGCTGCTCGGTAAACATCGCCGGACCCGGGGTGATGTTATAGAGCGTCAGCGCGCCCATCATTACCGCCGTGGTGCCGGAGCCCGGCACGCCGAGGGTCAGCATCGGGATAAACGAGCCGCAGGCCGAGGCGTTATTCGCCGCCTCCGGCGCTGCCACGCCGCGGATATCGCCTTTGCCGAAGCTGTCGCTGTTACCGCTCAGCTTTTTCTCGGTCATGTAGGTGATAGCGCTGGCGATAGTAGCCCCCGCGCCGGGCAGAATGCCGACGAAGAAACCGATCACCGACGAACGCAGGGTGGCGCCAATACACTGCGCCCCCTCTTTGGCATTAAAGAGCATACGTCCGGTTTTACGCACCAGCGTCTGCCCGCTGCTGGTATGCTCCAGCATCAGTAAGATTTCTGAGACAGAGAACAGACCAATCACCACGACGATAAACTGCACGCCGTCGGAGAGATGAACGCTGTCGAAGGTAAAACGATAAACCCCGGTGTTGGCATCCACGCCGACGGTGGCCAGACTGAGGCCAATCAACGCAGACAAAAACGACTTCAGCGGATTCTGCGCCATCATGCTGCCGAGACAGGCGATGGCGAACACCATCAGGGCAAAATACTCGGCCGGACCAAACGCCAGCGACCACTGGGCCAGCGCCGGGGCGAAGAGGATGATGCCGCCAATGGCGATCATGGAGCCAAAGAACGAGCTGACGGCAGAAATAGAGAGCGCCACGCCGCCGCGCCCCTGCTGCGCCATCGGGTAGCCATCCAGCGCGGTCATAATGGCGGCGGCATCGCCGGGCACGTTAAGCAGAATCGAGGAAATACGCCCCCCGTATTCGCAGCCGATATAAACCGTCGCCAGCAGGATCAGCGCCGATTCCGCAGGCAGGTGTAGCGCAAAGGCCAGCGGCAGTAAAATCGCCACGCCGTTGATAGGGCCAAGGCCCGGCAGCAGGCCGACGATGGTCCCGACGAAACAGCCGATCAGGGCGATCACCAGGTTTTCCGGGGTCATCGCTACCGCGAACCCCTGAGAGAGATAGATCCAGGTATCCATAGCGTGCTCCGTTAGTTAAACCATGCGCCGAGCGGCAGGGTCACGTCCAGCAGGCGGTCGAAGGCGTACCAGAGTAAAATGCCCAGTACGACCCCGGAGATCCCCGCCGCAGTCAGCGAGGCGTTAAACAGTATGCCAATCACCATCGTCAGCAGGGCGGTGGCAATCGGGAAGCCGAGCCACTCAAAGCCCCACGCATACATCAGCAGGACAATTACCATTACCAGCAGACGTTGCAGCGTACGGCGTGGCGGCCACTCCGCGGTATCCGGATGGCGCAGCAGCAGCGCCACCGAGCAGAGCAGCATCAGGCCGACTATGCCGACGGGGAAGGGGCGTGGCCCCACGGGTTCATAGCTGTATTCGCTGTGGATCTGCCAGGCGACGAACATGCCGCCAATGCAGAGCAGCAGCCATATCCCGGCAAAAATGCGATCGCTCATAGCGCCTCCGGTTATTTCGCCAGACCAAAGGCTTTCGCCTGTTCTCGGTAGTCATTCACCTGTTTTTTGACATACTCGTCCAGCTGCTTGCCGTTCAGGTTGAACTCAAACAGCCCGCGCAGATCGCGCTGTTTTTTGAACTCCTCGGTTTGCTGAAGTTTTGCGAAGGTATCCACCCACCACTGGTACTCGGCGTCGGTCACTTTTGGCCCGACGAAGAAGCCGCGGATGATCGGCCAGACCAGGTTATAACCCTGCTCTTTAGCGGTTGGGACGTCTGCCAGCTGGCCCGGCAGACGGTTTTCCGAGAAGACCGCCAGCACGCGGATCTTATCCCCGCTCAGGTAGGGCACCATTTCGCTGAGATCGCCCGATACCGCCTGGACGTGATTGCCCATCAGCGCCGTCACCGGCTCGCCGCCGCCTTCAAAGGCCACGTAACGCATCTTGTGCGGATCCACTTTGGCCTGCTGCGCCAGCAGCGCGGCTTTCATCCAGTCCTGGCTGCCGATAGAGGCGCCCGCGCCAATGACCACGCTGTTCGGATCTTTTTCCATGGCGGTCAGCAGATCTTTCAGGGATTTCCACGGGGAGTCCGCGCGCACGGCGATCATGCCGTAATCGGTGCCTACGGTGGCGAGCCAGCGCACGTCATTCACGTCATAACGACCAAATTTCCCCTGCGACAGGTTTAGCAGCGAACCGCCGGAGAAGGCCACCACGGTGCCCGCTTCGGCAGGGCGCTGCGCGACGATGGCGTTATAGGCTACCGCGCCCACGCCGCCGGGCATGTAGGTGACGCGCATCGGTTTTTCAATGGCCTTCGTCTCCAGCAGGCTGACCTGAATCAGCTTACAGGTCAGGTCGAAGCCGCCGCCGGGTTTGGCCGGGGCGATACATTCGGTACGGGATGGCGCGTCCTGCGCCTGGACGACAGAGGCACTCAACAGCAATACGCTTGCAGCAAGGGTAGAAAGTATTTGTTTTTTCATCGTTTATCCTCACGCCGGAGAACCGGGAGTACGGGTACGGGTGTCTTTTTTCTGATTATGTGAACCACCTTGTAGCGGTTCCGTTGCGTGATTGTTAAAACAATAACCTTTCATTTCCCTTTCACTGCGACACCAACTTTACAGGATGTGATATGCGTCTCTTACTCGCGGAAGATAATCGTGAGCTGGCTCACTGGCTGGAAAAAGCGCTGGTACAAAACGGATTTGCCGTGGATTGCGTCAACGACGGGCGGGCGGCCGATCACCTTTTGCAGGGGGAAAACTATGCCGTCGCGATCCTTGATATCGGTATGCCCGGCTTCGACGGGCTGGAGGTGGTGCATCGGCTGAGAAAGCGCGGACAGACGCTGCCGGTGCTGTTTCTTACCGCCCGCAGCAACGTGGCAGACAGGGTGAAGGGGCTGAATGCCGGGGCGGATGACTACCTGCCGAAACCGTTCGAGCTGGAGGAACTTGATGCCCGTCTGCGCGCGCTGCTGCGCCGCAGCGAAGGACGAACCCAGGAGCGCCAGCGGCTGGGAGAGCTGGAGTACGATGATGAAGGCTTTTTTCTGCTGCGCGATGAACCCCTTTCCCTCACGCCGCGCGAACTCTCTTTGCTGAAGGTGCTGATGCACCGCCGGACCCGTCCCGTCTCCCGGCAACAGCTTTTCGACCAGGTATTCAGCCTGAACGACGACGTCAGCCCCGAGAGCATCGATCTCTATATTCACCGCCTGCGTAAGAAGCTGACCGGCAGCGGCGTGCGGATCACCACCCTGCGGGGGCTGGGCTACGTGCTGGAGTGCGGCGATGAAGTGGGTTAAGCCGCAGTCGCTTTACCTGCAACTTTTGCTTTTTCTGGGTTTGCCGCTGCTGCTGTTATGGGGGCTGTCAGCCTTTAACAGCTACGTTAGCGCGCTACAGGCGGCGACGCAGGCCTATGACCGCACGCTGTTATCCTCGGCGCGCACGGTGTCAGAGCGGCTGGTGGTGCACAACGGCAAGCTCCAGGTGAACGTGCCCTGGGTCGTGCTCGACAGCTTTGAGCTGAACATGAACGATCGCCTCTATTACAAGGTCGTGGACCCTGACGGGCGGACGATCTCCGGCTATGACGATCTGCCGAATATGCCCCCCTCCACGTCGCGCACCTCCCACTATCCGGCGCTGGCGTGGTTTTATCATACCGAGTATCGCGGGCAGGCGATCCGCGTGGCGAAGCTGCTCCAGCCGGTTAACGAGGACAGTGTGTTCGGCATGGCGGAAATCTACGTCGCCGAAACGTTGCAGTCGCGGCGCTATCTGGCCACTCAGCTGCTGTTTTCCTCGCTCGTGTCGCAGGGGCTGCTGGTGCTGCTGACGCTGGTCCTGACCGCGTGGCTGCTGCGTCGTGTGCTGCGCCCGATGCGGCAGCTCTCGTCCCTGATGGTGCGCCGTGAGCCGGGGCTGCTGGCTCCGCTGCCGGAGTTATTGCCCTGGTCGGAAACGCGGCTGCTGATTGTGGCATTTAACCGCTATATCGACAGGTTGCGCGGCGTACTTTCGCGGCAGGCGCGCTTTAACGCCGACGCCTCACACCAGCTCAAAACGCCGCTGGCGGTGCTGAAAACCCAGGTATCGGTTGCCCTGACGCGTAACGATCCGGCGCTGTGGCAGGAGAGCTTACGGGCGATGAACGTCACGCTGGATAACACCATCGTGCTGACGGAAAGGCTGTTGCAGCTTTCGGCGGTGAAGCGAAAAGAGCAGGGGGAGCGACAGTTTGCGCCTGTCGATCTGGTACAGGTGGTGCAAAACTGCTGCTTTTCCCGGCTGGCGCAGGCGCGCAGCAAGGGTATCGATCTCGGTTATGACGGCGTACAGCAGCCGGTAATGATTGAGGGGGATGACGTGTTGCTGGGCGAACTTTGCGCCAACCTGCTGGAGAACGCGATCAAATACACACCGGAGCAGGGCGTCGTGACGGTGTACCTGCGCACGGCTAACGATGCCGTTGAGCTGAGCGTGGAGGACAGCGGACCGGGCATTGCTGAAGACCAGATCTCCCAGGCCATGCTGCCGTTTCATCGGTTGGATAACGTGGGCGATGCCGCCGGGTCCGGCATTGGCCTGGCGCTGGCTAACGATATTGCCCGCCTGCACCGCAGCCATCTTCAGCTGATGCCCAGTGAAAATCTGGGTGGGCTGAGCGTGAAAATGCGCTTTCTGATGCTGGTATAAATGCCGATATTATCAAATCGTTACAAACTAATTGCCCGCCGCACGCGGAGTCCATTGATCACACAGGCAGTCAGGTTAAAATCTCGCGGTTTTTGGACATCTCTGAATAAATTGTGCGGGATCACGACAATGAAAAAAGTGGCATTAATGGGCTTAAGCGGCCTGATGTTTGTTTCAGCAGCGGCAAACGCAATTTCCTTCAACGGCTCGGCGGGACAAGATTATACCCATCTGGGCTTTGGTCTTGGCACGGATAGCGCAGGCCTGGCAATGACCGGCGGCTGGACGCACAACGACGACGATGGGGATGCGGCAAGCCTGGGCCTCGGCTTCAACGTGCCGTTGGGTCCCTTCCTGGCGACCGTCGGCGGTAAAGGCATTTACACCAACCCGAACGATGGCGACGAAGGCTACGCGGCGGCAGTGGGCGGCGGCTTGCAGTGGAAAATTGGCGACAGCTTTGGCCTGTTCGGTGAGTACTACTACTCCCCGGATTCCCTCTCCAGCGGTATCGACAGCTATCAGGAAGCTAATGCCGGCGCGCGCTGGACCATCATGCGTCCGATCACCATCGAAGCGGGCTATCGCTATCTGAACCTGGCCGGTAAAGACGGCAACCGCGACAACGCCCTGGCAGACGGCCCGTACATTGGCGTGAGCGCCGGTTTCTAATCCTCTCGGCGCGGCGTTCAGTCGCGCCAGTTTCTCTCTTCCCCCGGTCCTCGATTGCGCTATAGTGTTTTGACCATTGAAATGGGAGAACACAATGATAAATGTGGAAATGTTATCCACTGGCGACGAAGTGCTGCATGGGCAAATCATTGATACCAATGCCGCCTGGCTCGCCGACCTCTTCTTTGAGCAAGGATTACCGTTAACGCGCCGCAACACCGTAGGTGACAATCTTGAGTCGCTGGTCAACGTTCTGCGCGAGCGCAGCGAACGCTGCGACGTGCTGATTGTGAACGGCGGGCTGGGACCCACCAGCGACGATCTCAGCGCGCTGGCCGCCGCCACGGCTAAAGGCGAAGGCCTGGTTCTGCACGAGGCGTGGCTGGCACAGATGGAGCGCTTTTTCTCCGGGCGTGGCCGCGTGATGGCCCCCAGCAACCGCAAGCAGGCTGAAATTCCCGCCAGCGCGGAACTGATTGATAACCCGGTCGGCACCGCCTGCGGGTTTGCCGTTCAGCTGAACCGCTGCCTGATGTTCTTCACCCCGGGCGTGCCGTCGGAATTTAAAGTGATGGTCGAGCAGCAGATCCTGCCGCGCCTGCGCGCGCGCTTTACGCTGCCTGAACCGCCGCTGTGCCTGCGTCTGACCACCTTTGGTCGCTCGGAAAGCGATCTGGCCCAGAGCCTCGATCACCTGCAACTGCCTCCCGGCGTGTCGATGGGCTATCGCTCCTCCATGCCGATTATTGAACTGAAGCTGACCGGACCGGCGTCAGAGAAAGCCGCCATGCTGGCGCTGTGGCCGGAAGTGCAGCGCGTCGCCGGGGAAAGCCTGATTTTCGAAGGAACGGAAGGGCTGCCGGCGCAGATCGCAGCGCATTTGCAGTCCCGCCAGCTGAGCGTGACGTTAAGCGAGCAGTTTACCGGTGGGCTTCTGGCGCTTCAGCTTACCCGGGCGGGTGCGCCGCTGCTGGCCAGTGAAGTGGTGCCGTTCCAGCAGGAGACGCTGGCGCAGACCGCGCGCTGGGCGTCCGAGCGCAGAGTGAAGCATTTCGCCGGGCTGGCGCTGTTTGTGGGCGGGCTGGATGAGGAGCATCTCAACTTTGCCCTTGCAACGCCGGAAGGGACGCACGCCCTGCGGGTCAGGATGAGCATTACCCGCCACAGCCTGGCCGTGCGTCAGGAGGTGTGCGCGATGATGGCGCTGAACATGCTGCGCCGCTGGCTGAACGGGAAAGAGGTCGCCAGCGAGCACGGCTGGATCAACGTCGTCGAATCGCTGTTCGTGGAGTGAGAGTGTGCCGGGGCCGTATCCCCGGCAACGGTTACGCCAGCGCTTTTGCCAGCAAGGTAATGGGATGTTCACAGCGTTTGCTGGTGGACATCTCGATCTGCCACTTGCAGGTTTCGCAGTCCGTCACCACGATATCTGCGCCGCTCTCTTCAATCTGCCGGAACAGCGGCGCGCCAATGGCCTGTGACGTTGGGTAGTTTTCACGCTTGAAGCCGTACGTGCCTGCGATGCCGCAGCAGCGTGAGTCCAGCACCGTCAGCTCCAGCCCGGGGATCAGCCGCAGCAGCTCAAGCGTATAGATCGACCAGCCCATCTTCTCCATATGACATGGCGTGTGATACACCACCTTCAGCGGCAATTTGCCCAGCGGTAACGTCTGCCCGCTGTCCAGTTTGCGCCAGAGAAAACGGGTCGCCAGCTCAATGTGCTCGCGCAGGCCGGTGTTATCCACCTCCAGCAGATGCGGATATTCATCGCGCAGCGTGAAGGTACAGGTTGACGACGTCGCCAGTACCGGTATCCCTTTGTCGACGATCGCCTCACGTAAAGAGGTGACGTTGCTGCTCGCCTGCTTGCGCGCTTTGTCGATGAAGCCGTTGGCAATCAGCGGAACGCCGCAGCACTTTTCTTTGCTCAGCAGCTGAACGCCCGTTCCCATGGCGTTCAGGACTTTCAGCAGGTCTTTCCCCAGCTGCGGATGGTTGTAGTTCACGTAGCAGCCGTGGAAGAAGGCGACCTGCTCAGAGAACTGCGCCTGTTCTGCCGCCACGGATTTAAACCAGCGGCGGAAGGTGCCGTGAGAATATTTCGGCAGACTGCGGTGATGGTCGATTTTGAGCGTCGCATCCAGCAGCCTGCGCACCGGCTTCAGGGCGGTGGCGGCATTGACGACCGGCGCGAAAGGCGTCGAGAGGCTACCCATCAGGTCGGTGTGGCTCAGTATCGCGTCACGCAGCGTCGGTTTTTGCGTACTGTAGCGGGCGCGGGCGCGCTGGATGATATCGCCTATTTTCACGTCCGACGGGCACGCAACTTCGCAGCGTTTGCAGTTGATGCAGTATTTCAGCGCCTCGTCGTAGAGCGCGCCATCCTTCAGGCGCAGACGCTCCCCGTCGGGACCGGCCTGTTTCGGGCCGGGATAGCGCGGATCGACGCCGCTGACCGGGCAAACCGTGGTGCAGACCGTGCATTTGATACAGCTTTCAAATCGGGTGTCGTTCATTGTGCTCCCTCCCTGCGCTGGAGAATCTGCTCCGCGACATGCAGCGCAGTGACGGCGCAGACGCCGCCACCGCAGCCCTGCGCCACGGGATCGTACCCGCCCAGAACCGAGCCGATGGCGTAAAGATTTTCAACCGGTTCCCCGCCCAGCCGCGGGCGCAGTTGGCTGTCGACGATCACGCCGAACTGCTGCCAGGGCTGCGGGGTGAAGAAATCGCTTTGATACCAGTCCGCGCGGGAAGCGCTTTGCCGGACGTCCAGACCGAGGATCGCCTCACGCACGCCATCCCGGCTGCTCAGCAGACCGTTACTGAAGAAACTGCCGCTTGCCAGCACCGTAAAGCGTGCGCGAAGCGGGATGTCGCCGTGGTTGCGGGTCCAGATTTCGCTTACCGCGCCCTCAGCCAGGATGATTTTTTTCACCTCGTCGCCTGCCATCCAGACGCCACCCTGGGCAACAAACTGACGCTGAAGCTGGGTGTGCAGACGAATGCCGGGCACGGAAGGGGGGAGCGTCGGCAGTAAACCGAGCGTACAGGGCAGGCGCGCCGAGAGCCAGCGCCAGAGCCGGTTGTCCGTTAAGCCAAAACAGGCGGGCATAAACAGGGCGTCGCAGGTCTCGCCGAGCGGTTGAAGCGCCGCGTACAGCTGCGGCCAGTAACTTTCATTATCCAGCAGGCGGGCAATGTTCACCGCACGAAACTCGCTGGGGTTTTCGCGCAGCACGTCGAGTTCGGGGAGATCAATCTCCGCCGTATCCACCTGAACACCCTGCTGTCTGAGAGACGCGGCGGCCAGATGCGGCTGGAAATCGAGGAAGCCGCTGATCCCCACCACCCGCACGCGCTCGGCAGCGATGGGGGCGACAGGCACCTCTTCCGGGCTAAGCCAGGCGGCGCGCAGGGTGCCGAGCGGCGTGACGCGCTGATGATTTTGCTCGGCGTCACCCTGCATGCGTGCGCCGCAGGTGGTGAGCAGGTGTTCGGTTTCGCAGGCAAAGCGGGCCATATTCTCTGCGCCCGTCAGGCGGTAGGGATGTTCAGGCGGCAGATCGGCGAACGATAGCGCGCCCAGTAAATCCAGCGAGCCGGAAGAGAAGTGCAGGGCACTCTGACCGCGAGTGACAATGGCGCAGCGCAGACCCCGCTGCGTCAGTTTGAGGCCGCACAGCAGGCCCGCCAGTCCCCCACCCACAATCACGGTATCAAATTTCATGGTTGTGCTCCTTCTCCAGACCGCAAAGCCCCTGATAGACCCAGCGGGTAAACTCGCTTTCGCGCAGGGCATCGCCCCAGGCGACGGGCTGAATGCCTTTCCAGCGCTCGTTTAAAAAATCGCTGAGCTGGGCAAGCGACTGGGTTGACGTGGTGGCGTGAAAACGTTGCAGCAGCCCGGCGGCACGGCAGGCGCACAGCTCCCCCTGACAGGTGCCCATCCCGACGCGCGTGCGGCGGCGTAAATCGAGCATGTTGTTCACCGTCAGGTTTTCCACGGCATACTGCACCTCGCCTGCGGTCACGGCTTCGCATTCGCACACCAGGCTGCGGCTGAGTCGCCCTTCACCGAGCCAGGTTGGGGTGCGGTCGCCGTGGCGGTAAATCGCTGAACCGCGAAGCGGGGCAGGAAGTGAAATGATTTTGTGCAGCGTTTTTTCTGTCGATTGTTGCGAGCCGGGCAGAGCCTGTTCCGCCGTCACGCACGGTGCGGTGTTGCCGAGCTTACGGCAGACGGCATCGGTGGCCCACTGGGCCATCAGCCGGTAGGTCATCAGCTTGCCGCCAGTAATGGTGATAAATCCGTCCAGACCATCGCGTTCAGCATGGTCGAGCAGCACGATGCCACGGCTGACGTTACGTCCGCTCGGGTCGTCATCGCTGGCAACCAGCGGGCGCACGCCAGAATAGGCCCGCAAAATGCGCGTTTTCGCCATCACGGGGGCCAGTTTTTCCCCTTCACGCAGCAGAAATATCAACCTCTTCTGCCGTCACTCGATTATCGTCAATCTCGTTGTAATCAATACGTAAAGAGGTGGTACCAATCAGCGAAATGGTATCGCCAGGCACAGAATATCGGCGTCGGAGGTTTACGGCAAGCGGTTGATCACATGCTGGTTAATGCGGTGATCCATGATCAGCAGCGATCCTTTCGCGGGAACATGCGCACCGACAGGTCCGCGTATTCCGCGATGCGCTGGCCCCAGATCCCCGCCGCGTTGACCACGACGGCGGCATACAGCTCGCGGTGTTCATTGTACTGCGCATCAAACACGCGCACCCCGCGCACGGTATTACCTTCACGAATAAGCCCGGTGACGTGATGCCCGGTCAGGATCTGGGCGCCATGTTCCCGCGCGTCGAGCATATTGGCGGCGGTCAGGCGGAAAGGATCAACGGTTCCGTCCGGTACTTTTACCGCACCCAGTAACGCCGGGTTTACCGAGGGTTCAAGGCGGCGCGCCTGCGCAGGATCGATCGCCTCGGCCTGAATGCCTGCCGCCGTGCAGGCGGTGATAAAAGTGGCCTGGAAGGCGAGGTCATCTTCCGGCAGGGTGATAAACAGGCCGTTGGTTGGTTCAACGCAGTGACGTGCAATGCGTTTCAGGATCTGGTTTTCACTAATGCATTCGCGGGCCGATTCCGCATCGGTTTACCGCATAGCGCGCACCGCTGTGCTGCAGTCCGTGGTTACGCCCGGTGGCACCGGTTGCGATGTCGTGGCGCTCAACCAAAATCACGCGCAGCCCGCGCAGGGCACAGTCGCGGGCAATCCCGGCGTCCCGTTGCGCCGCCCGCCAATGATAATCACGTCACTTGATTGCGAGTCGCGAGTTTTCATTGTTATCCGCTCTGAAGTTCGTTTTTTACCATTTAGCCATAGGTAAAAACATGAATTGTTTGATTTCGCGCATATTCGCTCATAATTCGAAAGTGAAACGTGATTTCATGCGTCATTTTGAACATTTTGTAAATCTTATTTAATAATGTGTGCGGCAATTCACATTTAATTTATGAATGTTTTTCTTAACATCGCGGGCAACTCAAGAAACGGCAGGTTCTCTCACTGAATCAGGCTGTTAATCATAAATAAGACCACGGGCCACGGAGGCTATCAATGTTGAGTATTTTTAAACCAGCGCCACACAAAGCGCGCTTACCTGCCGCGGAGATCGATCCGACTTATCGTCGATTGCGCTGGCAAATTTTCCTGGGGATATTCTTTGGCTATGCGGCTTACTATTTGGTTCGTAAGAACTTTGCGCTTGCTATGCCTTATCTGGTTGAGCAGGGATTCTCACGCGGTGATTTAGGTTTTGCCCTTTCGGGGATCTCGATTGCTTATGGATTTTCGAAATTCATCATGGGTTCGGTATCGGATCGCTCGAATCCGCGCGTTTTCCTGCCCGCAGGTTTGATTCTGGCGGCGGCAGTGATGTTGTTTATGGGCTTTGTGCCATGGGCGACGTCGAGCATTGCGGTGATGTTTGTACTGTTGTTCCTCTGCGGTTGGTTCCAGGGGATGGGGTGGCCGCCGTGTGGTCGTACTATGGTGCACTGGTGGTCGCAGAAAGAACGTGGCGGCATTGTGTCAGTGTGGAACTGTGCGCACAACGTCGGTGGTGGTATTCCGCCGCTGCTGTTCCTGCTGGGGATGGCCTGGTTCAATGACTGGCATGCGGCGCTCTATATGCCTGCTTTCTGCGCCATTCTGGTGGCATTATTCGCCTTTGCGATGATGCGCGATACCCCGCAATCCTGTGGCTTGCCGCCGATCGAAGAGTACAAAAATGATTATCCGGACGACTATAACGAAAAAGCGGAACAGGAGCTGACGGCGAAGCAAATCTTCATGCAGTACGTACTGCCGAACAAACTGCTGTGGTATATCGCCATCGCCAACGTGTTCGTTTATCTGCTGCGTTACGGCATCCTCGACTGGTCACCGACTTATCTGAAAGAGGTTAAGCATTTCGCGCTAGATAAATCCTCCTGGGCCTACTTCCTTTATGAATATGCAGGTATTCCGGGCACTCTGCTGTGCGGCTGGATGTCGGATAAAGTCTTCCGTGGCAACCGTGGGGCAACCGGCGTTTTCTTTATGACACTGGTGACCATCGCGACTATCGTTTACTGGATGAACCCGGCAGGTAACCCAACCGTCGATATGATTTGTATGATTGTTATCGGCTTCCTGATCTACGGTCCTGTGATGCTGATCGGTCTGCATGCGCTGGAACTGGCACCGAAAAAAGCGGCAGGTACGGCAGCGGGCTTTACCGGGCTGTTTGGTTACCTGGGCGGTTCGGTGGCGGCGAGCGCGATTGTTGGCTACACCGTGGACTTCTTCGGCTGGGATGGCGGCTTTATGGTAATGATTGGCGGCAGCATTCTGGCGGTTATCTTGTTGATTGTTGTGATGATTGGCGAAAAACGTCGCCATGAACAATTACTGCAAGAACGCAACGGAGGCTAATGGCATGAAATTGACGCTGAAAAACCTTAGCATGGCGATCATGATGAGCACTATAGTCATGGGAAGCAGTGCAATGGCGGCGGACAGCAACGAAAAAATAGTCATCGCCCATCGCGGTGCCAGTGGATATTTGCCGGAGCATACGCTGCCAGCAAAAGCGATGGCGTATGCGCAGGGAGCGGATTATCTGGAACAGGATTTGGTGATGACCAAAGACGACAATCTGGTTGTTCTGCATGACCATTACCTCGATCGTGTTACTGATGTTGCCGATCGTTTCCCGGATCGGGCGCGCAAAGACGGTCGTTACTACGCGATAGATTTCACGCTGGATGAAATTAAGTCGTTGAAATT
Organism: Enterobacter hormaechei; assembly: GCA_042434945.1. Lineage (GTDB taxonomy): Bacteria > Pseudomonadota > Gammaproteobacteria > Enterobacterales > Enterobacteriaceae > Escherichia > Escherichia hormaechei_A. Next base: position 2,680,521 of record CP170191.1, on the reverse strand, counting down.
TACCGAAGGTTTCGATATTGAAAACGGTAAAAAAAGTGCAGACTTATCCGGGGCGTTTCCCAATGGGTAAGTCCGACTTCCGGGTGCACACCTTTGAAGAAGAGATTGAATTTGTTCAGGGGTTAAATCACTCTACCGGGAAAAATATCGGTATTTATCCAGAAATCAAAGCGCCGTGGTTCCATCATCAGGAAGGGAAGGATATTGCGGCAAAAACGCTGGAAGTGCTGAAGAAATATGGTTACACCGGTAAAGACGATAAAGTTTATTTGCAATGTTTTGATGCTGATGAGCTGAAGCGTATTAAGAATGAGCTGGAACCCAAAATGGGCATGGAGCTCAATCTGGTACAGCGGATTGCCTATACCGACTGGGAATGAAACGCAGCAGAAACAGCCGGATGGAAGCTGGGTTAATTACAACTACGACTGGATGTTTAAGCCGGGTGCCATGAAGCAGATTGCGCAGTACGCCGACGGCATCGGGCCGGATTACCACATGCTGGTGGCGGAAGGCTCAACGCCGGGTCACGTGAAGCTGACGGCGATGGTGAAAGAGGCGCATGCGAGCAAGATGCAGGTGCATCCGTATACCGTACGCGCAGACCAGCTGCCGGAGTATGCGACGGACGTGAATCAGCTTTACGACGTACTGTATAACCAGGCGGATGTGGACGGGTTGTTTACGGATTTCCCGGATAAAGCGGTGAGCTTTTTGAAGGATAAACGCTGAAATTGCCGGGTGGCGGCTGCGCCTTACCCGGCCTACGAACTGCGGTTTTGTAGGTCGGGTCAGCGAAGCACCACCCGACATAATTCACATCTCGATTTCAATATCGCCTTTTGCCCGGCAACAACAGGGCAAAATTTCCCCCGGCTGAATAAAGGCTAACGGTTCGGCAATCCAGTCAACTTGACCTGCAACCAGGCGTGTGCGACAGGAGCCGCAGTAACCTTCGCGACACTGGTACTCAACCGCCACATTGTGGGATTCCAGCGCCGCCAGAAGGGAAGGGTGTTCATCCTGGCACAGCAGTTGTGTGCCAGTGATGCGCAGGGTAACGCGGGCCATCAGAGCTGGAAGTTACTCAAATCGTCGGTGTCCACTTCCGAGTCAATCTGCCCGACCAGATAAGAACTGACTTCCACTTCCTGCGGAGCAACCTGCACGTTATCAGACACCAGCCAAGTGTTGATCCACGGGATCGGGTTGGAGCGCGTCTGGAACGGCAGATCCAAACCGACTGCCTGCATACGGATATTGGTGATGTATTCAACGTACTGGCAGAGAATGTCTTTATTCAGACCAATCATCGAACCGTCGCGGAACAGATAATCCGCCCAGTCTTTCTCCTGTTGAGCTGCCTGAACAAACAGGTCATAGCACTCCTGCTTACACTCTTCGGCAATTTCCGCCATCTCAGGATCGTCCGCGCCGCTGCGCAGCAGATTCAGCATATGCTGGGTGCCGGTCAGGTGCAGGGCTTCGTCGCGGGCAATCAGGCGAATAATTTTGGCGTTGCCTTCCATCAATTCGCGTTCTGCAAATGCGAAGGAACAAGCAAAGCTGACGTAGAAACGAATCGCTTCCAGCGCGTTAACGCTCATCAGGCAGAGATACAGTTTTTTCTTCAGCTCGCGCAGGCTAACGGTCACAGTTTTACCGTTAACGGTGTGGGTACCTTCGCCCAGCAGATGCCAGTAGCTGGTCATTTCGATCAGCTCATCGTAATAGCTGGAGATCCCTTCCGCACGTTTCTGGATCTGCTCGTTGGTGACGATATCGTCAAACACAACAGACGGATCGTTAACGATATTACGAATGATATGAGTATAGGAACGGGAATGAATCGTTTCTGAGAACGCCCAGGTTTCGACCCAGGTTTCCAGTTCCGGAATAGAAATAAGCGGCAATAGCGCCACGTTCGGGCTACGACCCTGAATGGAATCCAGCAGCGTCTGATATTTCAGGTTGCTGATAAAGATGTGTTTTTCGTGCTCCGGCAGCGCCTGGTAATCTATACGGTCGCGGGAGACGTCAACTTCTTCCGGACGCCAGAAGAAAGAGAGCTGCTTTTCGATCAGCTTTTCGAAGATGTCATATTTTTGCTGATCGTAGCGAGCCACGTTGACCGGCTGACCAAAGAACATCGGTTCTTTGAGCTGATCATTTTTCGTCTGTGAAAAGGTGGTATATGCCATGAGTGTGTCCTGTTGGGAGTTTAATGCCGGATAAGGCATTTTACGCCGCATCCTGTGCCTGATGCGACGCTGGCGCGTCTTATCAGGCCTACAAACCGAGCCGTAGGCCGGATAAGGCGTTTACGCCGCATCCGGCATCTCAATATCAGATCTTACATGCGCCGCTTTCGCAGCCATCGTCCTGGATTGACGGCACCAGATCGTCTTGTGCGTCTTCAGCGCCGTCACGGGTGTTCTGATAATACAGTGTTTTGACCCCGAATTTGTAGGCGGTGAGCAGGTCTTTCAGCAACTGCTGCATCGGCACTTTTCCTGACGGGAAGCGTGACGGATCGTAGTTGGTGTTGGCAGAGATCGACTGATCGATAAATTTCTGCATGATACCCACCAGTTGCAGATAACCATCGTTACCCGGCATTTCCCACAGCAGCTCATAGGCGTCGTGCAGGTGCTCGTAGTCCGGCACCACCTGGCGCAAAATACCGTCTTTCGACGCTTTGATGCTGACGTAACCGCGCGGCGGTTCAATACCGTTAGTGGCGTTAGAGATCTGCGAAGAAGTCTCGGACGGCATCAGAGCAGAAAGCGTGGAGTTACGCAGACCGTGCGTTTTGATTGACTCACGCAGAGCTTCCCAGTCGTAATGCAGCGGCTCATTAGCGATGGTATCCAGATCTTTCTTATAGGTATCGATCGGCAGGATCCCTTTCGCGTAAGTGGTTTCGTTAAACCACGGGCACGCGCCTTGCTCTTTCGCCAGCTCATTAGAGGCTTTCAGCAGGTAATACTGAATGGCTTCGAAGGTTTTATGCGTCAGGTTGTTGGCGCTGCCGTCGGAGTAGCGTTTACCGTGCTTCGCCAGGTAGTAAGCGAAGTTGATCACACCAATACCCAGCGTACGACGACCCATCGCTCCACGTTTGGCGGCCGGGATCGGGTAATCCTGATAATCCAGCAGCGCGTCAAGTGCACGAACCGCCAGAATTGCCAGCTCTTCCAGTTCATCCAGGTTATTAATTGCGCCCAGGTTGAAAGCAGACAGCGTACACAGCGCGATTTCACCGTTCTCGTCGTTGACGTCGTTCAGCGGTTTGGTCGGCAGGGCTATCTCCAGGCACAGGTTAGACTGACGCACTGGCGCGATGGCCGGATCAAACGGGCTATGGGTATTGCAGTGGTCAACGTTCTGAATATAGATACGACCGGTAGACGCACGTTCCTGCATCATCAGCGAGAACAGCTCAACGGCTTTCACACGCTGCTTGCGGATGCTGTCGTCTTTCTCATATTTGGTATACAGACGTTCAAACTCTTCCTGATCGGCGAAGAACGCGTCGTACAGCCCCGGTACGTCGGACGGGCTGAACAGGGTGATATCTTCACCTTTCAGCAGACGGGTATACATCAGTTTGTTGATTTGTACCCCGTAGTCCATATGACGCACGCGGTTGCCTTCCACACCACGGTTGTTTTTCAACACCAGCAGGCTTTCCACTTCCAGATGCCACATCGGGTAGAACAGCGTTGCCGCACCGCCGCGCACACCGCCCTGAGAGCAGGATTTCACCGCTGTCTGGAAATGTTTGTAGAACGGAATGCAGCCGGTATGGAACGCTTCACCACCGCGAATCGGGCTACCCAGCGCACGAATACGCCCGGCGTTGATGCCGATCCCGGCACGCTGGGAAACGTATTTAACAATCGCGCTGGAGGTGGCGTTGATGGAATCCAGGCTGTCACCGCACTCGATCAGTACGCAGGAGCTGAACTGACGAGTCGGGGTACGCACGCCGGACATGATTGGCGTCGGCAGCGAAATTTTAAATGTGGAAACCGCGTCGTAAAAACGCTTCACATATTGCAGGCGCGTTTCACGCGGGTAGTTCGAGAACAAGCACGCGGCAACTAGAATATAAAGGAACTGGGCGCTCTCATAGATTTCGCCGGTCACGCGGTTCTGTACCAGATATTTGCCTTCCAGCTGCTTAACGGCAGCATAAGAGAAGGTCATATCACGGTCGTGATCGATAAAGGTGTCCATCTGCTTGAACTCTTCTTCCGTGTAGTCTTCCAGCAGATGATTATCGTATTTGCCCATCTCGACCATTTTCACCACGTGGTCGTACAGCGCAGGCGGCTCAAACTGGCCGTAGGCTTTTTTACGCAGGTGGAAGATCGCCAGGCGCGCGGCGAGATACTGATAATCCGGCGCATCACGGGAGATCAGGTCTGCGGCAGCCTTGATAATGGTTTCGTGGATGTCAGAGGTCTTGATACCGTCATAAAACTGAATGTGGGAGCGCAGCTCGACCTGGGAAATCGAAACGTTATGCAGTCCTTCTGCCGCCCAATCCAGAACGCGATGGATTTTGTCGAGATTGATGCGCTCTGTGCTACCGTCGCGCTTTGTCACCAGCAGATTCTGATTCATGTAGGTTTTTACCTGTCCGTGAAATAAAAAAATATCCCCCGCTTATCCACAGAACCGTCTTGTGACTAACTCTGTGGATAAATACTACATATAGGGGTTTTGCGATAAGAAGAACGCTATATGGTGAGTATTCTAGTATCGAATCTTTTCAGCACAAGGGTTGATTTTGACGTTAAATTGAGGTTGTGAAAGGGTAAAAAAGGCTAAGTCCTCGTGCCGTAAGGCCTGGAAGAGATGTCAATAATTAAGAAAAAAAATTCAAAATTTGATCGAGTGCTGATTTCTTCAACGGGAGGTCAGAATTGCGCAACATGATGTCGCGCAATCATTATAAGAATAACGGATGACGTTAGTCGTTTTTGGCGGTTGTGTGCAGCATATAGTTCACATCCACGCCGGGGCCGAGTTTAAAAGTATTAGTGATCGGGTTGTAATGCAGCCCAGTGATATGCCGCTCTTTTAAACTGGTCTGATCCACCCAGCCCAGCAATTCTGCCGGTTTAATAAACTTCTTCACATCATGCGTGCCTTTGGGCACCATGCGCAAAATATATTCCGCACCAACCACCGCCATCAGCCATGACTTGCCGTTGCGGTTAAGTGTCGAGAAAAAGACATCGCCGCCTGGTTTCACCAGTTGCGCACAGGCTCTGACCACTGACTGCGGATCGGGGACGTGCTCCAGCATCTCCATGCAGGTCACCACATCATACTGCCCGGCATGTTTTGCCGCGTGCTCTTCCACGGTTTCCTGCACGTAATCCACCTGAATGCCGCTTTCCAGTGCGTGCAGTTTTGCCACCTGCAATGGCTCAAAGCCCATATCCAGACCGGTCACCGTCGCGCCTTCGCGCGCCATACTCTCGGCCAGAATGCCGCCGCCACAACCGACATCGAGCACCTTTTTGCCAAATAAACCGCCAGCACGCTCGGCAATATAGCCCAGACGCAGCGGGTTAATGCGGTGCAGCGGTTTGAACTCACCTTCCAGATCCCACCAGCGGGAGGCGACGGCTTCAAATTTAGCGATCTCTTCGTGGTCTACGTTATGGTTTACCGGCGATTTTTCGGCATTCATTGGCACTTCTACTCCGTAATTGGCAAGACAAACGAGTATATCAGGCATTGGATGTGAATAAAGCGTATAGGTTTACCTCAAACTGCGCGGCTGTGTTATAATTTGCGACCTTTGAATCCGGGATACAGTAGAGGGATAGCGGTTAGATGAGCGACCTTGCGAGAGAAATTACACCGGTCAACATTGAGGAAGAGCTGAAGAGCTCCTATCTGGATTATGCGATGTCGGTCATTGTTGGCCGTGCGCTGCCAGATGTCCGAGATGGCCTGAAGCCGGTACACCGTCGCGTACTTTACGCCATGAACGTACTAGGCAATGACTGGAACAAAGCCTATAAAAAATCTGCCCGTGTCGTTGGTGACGTAATCGGTAAATACCATCCCCATGGTGACTTGGCGGTCTATAACACGATCGTCCGCATGGCGCAGCCATTCTCGCTGCGTTATATGCTGGTAGACGGTCAGGGTAACTTCGGTTCTATCGACGGCGACTCTGCGGCGGCAATGCGTTATACGGAAATCCGTCTGGCGAAAATTGCCCATGAACTGATGGCCGATCTCGAAAAAGAGACGGTCGATTTCGTTGATAACTATGACGGCACGGAAAAAATTCCGGACGTCATGCCAACCAAAATTCCTAACCTGCTGGTGAACGGTTCTTCCGGTATCGCCGTAGGTATGGCAACCAACATCCCGCCGCACAACCTGACGGAAGTCATCAACGGTTGTCTGGCGTATATTGATGATGAAGACATCAGCATTGAAGGGCTGATGGAACACATCCCGGGGCCGGACTTCCCGACGGCGGCAATCATTAACGGTCGTCGCGGTATTGAAGAAGCTTACCGTACCGGTCGCGGCAAGGTGTATATCCGCGCTCGCGCAGAAGTGGAAGTTGACGCCAAAACCGGTCGTGAAACCATTATCGTCCACGAAATTCCGTATCAGGTAAACAAAGCGCGCCTGATCGAGAAGATTGCGGAACTGGTAAAAGAAAAACGCGTGGAAGGCATCAGCGCGCTGCGTGACGAGTCTGACAAAGACGGTATGCGCATCGTGATTGAAGTGAAACGCGATGCGGTCGGTGAAGTTGTGCTCAACAACCTCTACTCCCAGACCCAGTTGCAGGTTTCTTTCGGTATCAACATGGTGGCATTGCACCATGGTCAGCCGAAGATCATGAACCTGAAAGACATCATCGCGGCGTTTGTTCGTCACCGCCGTGAAGTGGTGACCCGTCGTACTATTTTCGAACTGCGTAAAGCTCGCGATCGTGCTCATATCCTTGAAGCATTAGCCGTGGCGCTGGCGAACATCGACCCGATCATCGAACTGATCCGTCATGCGCCGACGCCTGCAGAAGCGAAAACTGCGCTGGTTGCTAATCCGTGGCAGCTGGGCAACGTTGCCGCGATGCTCGAACGTGCTGGCGACGATGCTGCGCGTCCGGAATGGCTGGAGCCAGAGTTCGGCGTGCGTGATGGTCTGTACTACCTGACCGAACAGCAAGCTCAGGCGATTCTGGATCTGCGTTTGCAGAAACTGACCGGTCTTGAGCACGAAAAACTGCTCGACGAATACAAAGAGCTGCTGGATCAGATCGCGGAACTGTTGCGTATTCTTGGTAGCGCCGATCGTCTGATGGAAGTGATCCGTGAAGAGCTGGAGCTGGTTCGTGAACAGTTCGGTGACAAACGTCGTACTGAAATCACCGCCAACAGCGCAGACATCAACCTGGAAGATCTGATCACCCAGGAAGATGTGGTCGTGACGCTCTCTCACCAGGGCTACGTTAAGTATCAGCCGCTTTCTGAATACGAAGCGCAGCGTCGTGGCGGGAAAGGTAAATCTGCCGCACGTATTAAAGAAGAAGACTTTATCGACCGACTGCTGGTGGCGAACACTCACGACCATATTCTGTGCTTCTCCAGCCGTGGTCGCGTCTATTCGATGAAAGTTTATCAGTTGCCGGAAGCCACTCGTGGCGCGCGCGGTCGTCCGATCGTCAACCTGCTGCCGCTGGAGCAGGACGAACGTATCACTGCGATCCTGCCAGTGACCGAGTTTGAAGAAGGCGTGAAAGTCTTCATGGCGACCGCTAACGGTACCGTGAAGAAAACTGTCCTCACCGAGTTCAACCGTCTGCGTACCGCCGGTAAAGTGGCGATCAAACTGGTTGACGGCGATGAGCTGATCGGCGTTGACCTGACCAGCGGCGAAGACGAAGTAATGCTGTTCTCCGCTGAAGGTAAAGTGGTGCGCTTTAAAGAGTCTTCTGTCCGTGCGATGGGCTGCAACACCACCGGTGTTCGCGGTATTCGCTTAGGTGAAGGCGATAAAGTCGTCTCTCTGATCGTGCCTCGTGGCGATGGCGCAATCCTCACCGCAACGCAAAACGGTTACGGTAAACGTACCGCAGTGGCGGAATACCCAACCAAGTCGCGTGCGACGAAAGGGGTTATCTCCATCAAGGTTACCGAACGTAACGGTTTAGTTGTTGGCGCGGTACAGGTAGATGACTGCGACCAGATCATGATGATCACCGATGCCGGTACGCTGGTACGTACTCGCGTTTCGGAAATCAGCATCGTGGGCCGTAACACCCAGGGCGTGATCCTCATCCGTACTGCGGAAGATGAAAACGTAGTGGGTCTGCAACGTGTTGCTGAACCGGTTGACGAGGAAGATCTGGATACCATCGACGGCAGTGCCGCGGAAGGGGACGATGAAATCGCTCCGGAAGTGGACACCGATGATGAAGTAGCGGATGACGCTGACGAGTAACGTCTCCTGACGCATAAAGGGCCGGTTTCCGGCCCTTTTGTTTTGCGCAAGCAGACAAGTGAACGTTGCGACAAGCCGCGTTTACCGCTACCTTAACCACATTCTTTTTGACCCCGACGGCGGAGCCTCGCCCCTTTGAAATACCTCGTCTCCTTTCGTACCACGTTAAAAGTCTCTCGCTATCTGTTTCGGGCGCTTGCGCTACTGCTATGGTTGCTGGTGGCACTGCTCTCGGTGTTTTACATCGTTAACGCGTTACACCAGAAAGAAGCGGAGATCCGCCAGGAGTTTAACTTAAGCTCGGATCAGGCTCAGCGCTATATCCAGCGCACGTCTGACGTGATGAAAGAGCTTAAGTATATTGCTGAGAATCGACTCACGGCGGAGAACGGCATTCTTGCTATCCGCGGTCGGGATGAAAAAACCGAAGTCCCTGATTTCGAACCGCTCTTCCCGGACTCCGATTGTTCCGCGATGAGTAACACCTGGCGAGGTTCTCTGGAGTCATTGGCGTGGTTTATGCGCTACTGGCGCGATAATTTTTCTGCGGCTTACGATCTCAACCGGGTATTTTTAATCGGCAGTGATAACCTCTGCATGGCCAATTTCGGTCTGCGTGATATGCCAGTGGAACGCGATACCGCGTGAAAGCTTTGCATGAACGCATCAATAAATATCGAAATGCACCACAAGATGATAGCGGCAGTAACCTCTACTGGATCAGCGAAGGTCCGCGCCCTGGCGTCGGGTATTTTTACGCGTTGACGCCAGTTTATCTGGCGAACCGGTTGCAGGCGCTTTTGGGTGTCGAGCAGACCATCCGGATGGAAAACTTTTTCTTACCGGGTACGTTGCCGATGGGGGGTTACCATTCTTGATGAAAATGGTCATACCCTGATTTCGCTTACCGGACCAGAAAGTAAAATTAAGGGCGATCCTCGCTGGATGCAGGAACGCTCCTGGTTTGGCTATACGGAAGGGTTCCGGGAGCTGGTGCTGAAGAAAAATCTGCCACCCTCATCGCTAAGCATCGTGTATTCGGTGCCGGTTGATAAGGTGCTGGAACGCATTCGCATGTTGATCCTTAACGCAATTTTGCTGAATGTGCTTGCCGGAGCTGCATTGTTTACTCTCGCACGGATGTACGAGCGACGTATTTTCATTCCGGCGGAAAGCGACGCCCTGCGACTGGAAGAACATGAGCAGTTCAATCGCAAGATTGTCGCCTCCGCGCCAGTGGGTATCTGCATTTTGCGTACCGCTGATGGCGTCAATATTTTAAGTAACGAACTGGCGCATACCTATCTCAATATGCTTACGCATGAGGACCGCCAACGACTGACGCAAATTATCTGTGGGCAGCAGGTCAATTTTGTTGATGTCCTGACCAGCAACAATACCAATCTGCAAATCAGCTTCGTCCATTCGCGCTATCGTAATGAAAACGTGGCCATTTGTGTGCTGGTGGATGTTTCTTCGCGCGTGAAGATGGAAGAGTCGTTGCAGGAGATGGCACAAGCAGCGGAACAGGCGAGCCAGTCAAAATCGATGTTCCTTGCCACCGTCAGTCATGAGCTGCGAACGCCGCTGTATGGCATTATCGGTAACCTGGATCTGTTGCAAACCAAAGAGTTACCGAAAGGCGTCGATCGGCTGGTGACGGCAATGAACAACTCTTCCAGCCTGTTGTTGAAAATTATCAGCGATATTCTCGATTTCTCGAAGATTGAATCGGAACAGTTGAAGATCGAACCGCGTGAGTTTTCACCGCGTGAAGTGATGAACCACATCACCGCCAACTATTTACCGCTGGTGGTACGCAAGCAGTTAGGCTTGTACTGCTTTATTGAACCGGATGTGCCAGTGGCCTTAAATGGCGACCCGATGCGTTTACAGCAGGTCATCTCCAACCTGTTGAGTAACGCCATAAAATTCACCGATACCGGCTGTATAGTTTTGCATGTTCGCGCGGATGGCGATTATCTCTCTATCCGTGTTCGCGATACCGGCGTGGGGATACCGGCGAAAGAAGTGGTGCGCTTGTTTGATCCCTTCTTCCAGGTCGGAACGGGCGTACAGCGTAATTTCCAGGGGACCGGTCTGGGTCTGGCGATTTGTGAAAAACTGATCAGCATGATGGACGGCGATATCTCGGTAGATTCAGAACCGGGAATGGGCAGCCAGTTTACCGTGCGTATTCCGTTGTACGGCGCTCAGTACCCGCAGAAAAAAGGCGTGGAAGGGTTGAGTGGTAAACGCTGCTGGCTGGCGGTCCGCAATGCGTCGCTCTGTCAGTTCCTGGAAACCAGTTTGCAGCGCAGCGGCATCGTCGTTACAACATACGAAGGGCAGGAACCGACTCCCGAAGATGTGTTGATCACTGACGAGGTAGTGAGTAAAAAATGGCAGGGCAGAGCGGTAGTGACCTTCTGTCGTCGCCATATTGGTATTCCGCTGGAGAAAGCGCCAGGGGAGTGGGTACACAGTGTGGCTGCTCCGCATGAGCTACCGGCATTGTTGGCGCGTATTTATTTGATCGAGATGGAGAGCGACGATCCTGCTAACGCTCTGCCGTCAACGGACAAAGCGGTCAGCGATAATGACGATATGATGATTCTTGTCGTGGATGATCATCCGATTAACCGGCGTTTGCTGGCAGATCAGTTGGGATCGTTGGGCTATCAATGTAAAACCGCGAATGATGGCGTCGATGCGCTTAATGTACTTAGCAAGAATCATATTGATATCGTGCTTAGCGACGTCAACATGCCAAATATGGATGGTTACCGCTTGACGCAACACATTCGTCAGTTGGGACTGACGTTGCCGGTAATCGGAGTAACTGCTAATGCGTTGGCTGAAGAGAAGCAGCGGTGTCTGGAGTCCGGTATGGACAGCTGCCTGTCGAAGCCGGTAACGCTGGATGTGATAAAACAGACGCTGACGTTATATGCCGAGAGGGTCAGGAAATCGCGGGATTCGTAGGACGGATAAGGCGTTTACGCCGCATCCGGCATTCAGTGCAAATGCCAGATGCGACGCTGACGCGTCTTATCTGGCCTACTTTAATGTAATTTGTTGAAATAATGGGAATCGTAGGCCGGATAAGGCGTTTACGCCGCATCCGGCAATCGGTGCAAATGCCAGATAAGACACTAACGCGTCTTATCTGGCCTACAGGTGATTAGTCTTTATCTGCCGGACTTAAGGTCACTGAAGAGAGATAATTCAGCAGGGCGATATCGTTCTCGACACCCAGCTTCATCATCGCAGATTTCTTCTGGCTACTGATGGTTTTAATACTGCGGTTCAGCTTTTTAGCGATCTCGGTCACCAGGAAGCCTTCCGCAAACAGGCGCAGAACTTCACTCTCTTTTGGCGAGAGACGCTTGTCACCGTAACCACCAGCACTGATTTTTTCCAACAGGCGAGAAACGCTTTCCGGGGTAAATTTCTTCCCTTTCTGCAGCGCGGCGAGAGCTTTCGGCAGATCGGTCGGTGCACCTTGTTTCAGCACGATCCCTTCGATATCCAGATCCAATACCGCACTAAGAATCGCCGGGTTGTTGTTCATAGTCAGAACAATGATCGACAGGCTTGGGAAATGGCGCTTGATGTACTTGATTAAGGTAATGCCATCGCCGTACTTATCGCCAGGCATGGAGAGATCGGTAATCAACACATGCGCATCCAGTTTCGGCAGGTTGTTGATCAGTGCTGTAGAGTCTTCAAATTCGCCGACAACATTCACCCACTCAATTTGCTCAAGTGATTTGCGAATACCGAACAAGACTATCGGATGGTCATCGGCAATAATTACGTTCATATTGTTCATGTAATAGGCTACCTTGCTACAGCAAGCTCTTGACATAACTGTCAATGTCGCTGATGTATTTTTCTATTCCTGGAACATCCTTCTCACGAATCAGATGTTCCAGCGTTTCACATAACTGCTTGCCGGGTACCAGATTTAGCATGGCAAATACGCCTTTAAGACGATGAGCCGTTTGGGCTAACGCAGCAAAGTCACTGGTTGCTGCTTCAGTATACAGCCTCTTAACATCATCCGGTACTGTGTCTACAAAGAGCGCATAATAGCCGCTGGCATGGAGTTGCGCATTTTCATCTCCGCCCAGAGGCGATTCTGTCACCTCTTCCTGCGCCAGTTGCACTTCAATTAATTGTAAGACCGCTTCCTGCATAGCGTTGCTCATATTGAAGTTGACGCACAATTGACCAGGCCCAATTTCCCGTACGCCAGACTCATCATCGCTTAAAAGCAAGCCAGAGGCAGTAAGATTAGACGGATTATCCGTTAAAAAGATATCATAATCTTGACTAGCGAGCCTTTCGTCCGGGGTAATGCAGGACGCCCCCCAGTTTTCCAGCTGACGAACGACGATATTACGGATCTCACTGGAGGTCACATCCACCATCACCACCACATCGTCCAGCAGACGCTCTTCATCCTCTTCCTGGGGATTCGCCGCCATTTTCACGTGTAAAGAGTAGCGGGTGCCGAGGGATTCGCGGGCCTTAATGTTCAGATGACCGCCCAGCTTACGCGCCAGCTGATCGCAAAGCCAGAAGGTGAGGGCATTCGCCTTACCGTAGTGGTCGCGCTGGGTATCGTTCAGGAACGGGAAGTGCAGGTTATCAATTTCGCTCACTGTGACGCCTTCGCCCGTATCCAGAATGCGGAACGTCAGACGATCGTCGGTGGACTCATCGGTGCTGACTTCAAGGGTGATCTTGCCGATCTGCGTCGTGGTGACGGCATACTGTATCAACATCATCAGGATGCGACGCAGGGCATCGCGATCGCCGTGACGTTCGTCGTTAGCCGGTAAATGGTTGTTGATCAGCAGCTGGAGTCCCTTGCGCTTGATCACCGGCAGGACTTCCGGCACCACCTCATCAATCAGGTCCTGAATGGAGAAGAGCGTAGGGGTGCCCTTCCAGATGTCATTCTCCAGCATGTTCGCAAGCTGGATTTCGTCCACCAGACGAACCAGGGAGTCGGCCTGGCTGCTGAGCTGTCGGCTTTCCGGCGTGCTCAGATCAGCAATCTGCGTGGCGAGTGACTTCAACGGTTGTTTAAAGGCATCGCCAATATTTTGCATAAACGCCGCGCGGCCATGTTGGTTTTTCTCGTACAGCCTTTGCGCCTGCTTGAGCTTTTTATTCACCAGCACTTCGCGATCCTGATCGCGAATGATGAAGATTTGCGTGCGCGAGGCGACCTGACTGCGGAACTGACGGATCTCATACAGTTCATTATTAACGGTGGCCTGAATAACGCCCTGGTGCTGGTCCGCCATGGCCGTAATATTTTGCAGGTTAAGATGCGGCAGAAGGTGATCGGCAATTTTATTGCTCATTACCGTGCGGTTAGCCTCCTGGTCGTGAACGAGCACCCCAAGCGGCAGCACGGAAATAATCTCTTCATTCAGGGCACGAAGAATGCGCAACTCGTTGCTGGTCCCGGCTGATACCGACGTCGAGTCGCTCTGGCGGCCCGACTGGAAACGGAAGGTGCTGTAGCCAAACAGCGCCAGCGCCAGCAGGCCAATATTCAGCAAAAGCGGCAGCAGAATGTTTTGCAGAGTATCAAGCATCAGGGTGCCAAAAGGCACCTGCCACACCAGACGCATACCGGTTGAGTTGAGCGATGAGGCAATCTCAATCTTTGAGCCATTAAAGGAGATCGCTACGCTGTCCGCGCCTTCTTTATCCGACGGCGTGCGCATATTTTGGGTGCTGTTGTCTGGCTCCAGACGGAAACTGTCCAGCGGCATATCCGGTGGGATGAGATCGTTAATCGGCAGGTCGAAGGCAACCACGGTCGCCAGATGGCCCGGCTGGTTAAAGGTGGTTCGCAGCGTAAAGTAGTGGCCATTCTGCCAGGCAAGACGGCGAAGTGACGAGAAACTTTCTCGCTCGTCCAGCGCGTTGGCCTGTTGCAGCATTTCTGCCCGACGGGAATCCACAATACTGCCAACGGTGGTCTCTTTAAAGCCGGAGGAGAGATCCTTAAGCGGCAGGGTCGAGATCAGGATCATGCTGTTGTCCTGACCGTTCAGGTAATACATTGACCACGGTACGGTCTCGGCGCCCCACAGGGTGTCCAGATAGGAGGAGATCCGCTGCGTCATCTCAAGCGTTGCGCTGTCGTGCGAGCCGAAAATCAGGGCTTCCGTCTTGCGCTGCGGTTTTTCAAGGTAATACACATCCTGCTTAAGGCGCGTTTCCTGCAACCCTTCGCCTGACGAGGTGGCAGGCGCGGCAGCGATATTGTCGTAGATTTGCCAGGTCGCATAGCGCCACGTATCAATGCGCTTATGCACCGCATGGGTGATATCGACGATTTGATAGCTTTTATCTTTAAGCCAGGTATTAACGGCGCTCTGAACCATCACCCCCATTGTGACTAACAGCACAACGATCAACAGAAGAAAGAAACGGGTGATGCTGCCCGGTAGGAGGGAGAATTTGCTCGGGGCGGTAGTTTCAGTCTGACTCATCGATGTGTTTAACCCGTAATGGCCGCGCGGTAATGGGATAGGGCAGTATAAAGGGTAATAACTGAATTTCCAGCGTCGTTAACGGTATGACCTTGACTTTTTATCCGGGTAACCGGCTTCAACGTCCCCGGATGAAAGGTGTACAAAACCCCGTGAAATGTATAAATACGCGATCGCACCGGCAGGAAAATAGCACGAATAAACAAGAAATTAATTTCAATAGCATAAAAAAGAATTCAGCGAAAGCCGGATGCTGGATTTAGTTAATAGTCGTTATCATTTCTGAGGGGTAGCACATAAAATGTAGGCTGACGTAAAGAAGGGTAAAAAAAACCGAATGCGAGGCATCCGGTTGAAATAGGGGTAAACAGACATTCAGAAATGAATGACGGTAATAAATAAAGTTAATGATGATAGCGGGAGTTATTCTAGTTGCGAGTGAAGGTTTTGTTTTGACATTCAGTGCTGTCAAATACTTAAGAATAAGTTATTGATTTTAACCTTGAATTATTATTGCTTGATGTTAGGTGCTTATTTCGCCATTCCGCAATAATCTTAAAAAGTTCCCTTGCATTTACATTTTGAAACATCTATAGCGATAAATGAAACATCTTAAAAGTTTTAGTATCATATTCGTGTTGGATTATTCTGCATTTTTGGGGAGAATGGACTTGCCGACTGATTAATGAGGGTTAATCAGTATGCAGTGGCATAAAAAAGCAAATAAAGGCATATAACAGAGGGTTAATAACATGAAAGTTAAAGTACTGTCCCTCCTGGTCCCAGCTCTGCTGGTAGCAGGCGCAGCAAACGCTGCTGAAGTTTACAACAAAGACGGCAACAAATTAGATCTGTACGGTAAAGTAGACGGCCTGCACTATTTCTCTGACAACAAGTCAGAAGACGGCGACCAGACCTATGTACGTCTTGGTTTCAAAGGCGAAACTCAGGTTACTGACCAGCTGACCGGTTACGGCCAGTGGGAATATCAGATCCAGGGCAATACCTCTGAAGACAACAAAGAAAACTCCTGGACCCGTGTGGCATTCGCAGGTCTGAAATTCCAGGATGTAGGTTCTTTCGACTACGGTCGTAACTACGGCGTTGTTTACGATGTAACTTCCTGGACCGACGTACTGCCAGAATTCGGTGGCGACACCTACGGTTCTGACAACTTCATGCAGCAGCGTGGTAACGGCTTCGCGACCTACCGTAACACCGACTTCTTCGGTCTGGTTGACGGTCTGAACTTTGCTGTTCAGTACCAGGGCAAAAACGGTAGCGTAAGCGGCGAAGGCATGACCAACAATGGTCGTGGTGCTCTGCGTCAGAATGGCGACGGTGTCGGCGGATCTATCACTTATGATTACGAAGGCTTCGGTATCGGTGCTGCAGTTTCCAGCTCCAAACGTACTGATGATCAAAATGGTAGCTACACCAGCAATGATGTAGTTCGTAACTACATCGGTACTGGCGACCGTGCTGAAACCTACACTGGTGGTCTGAAATACGACGCTAACAACATCTACCTGGCTGCTCAGTACACCCAGACCTACAACGCAACTCGCGTAGGTTCCCTGGGTTGGGCGAACAAAGCACAGAACTTCGAAGCTGTTGCTCAGTACCAGTTCGACTTTGGTCTGCGTCCGTCCCTGGCTTACCTGCAGTCTAAAGGTAAAAACCTGGGTGTCATCAATGGTCGTAACTACGACGAAGATATCCTGAAATATGTTGATGTTGGTGCGACCTACTACTTCAACAAAAACATGTCCACCTACGTTGACTACAAAATCAACCTGCTGGACGACAACCAGTTCACTCGTGACGCTGGCATCAACACTGATAACATCGTAGCTCTGGGTCTGGTTTACCAGTTCTAATCTCGATTGATATCGAACAAAGGGCCTGCGGGCCCTTTTTTCATTGTTTTCAGCGTACAAACACAGTTTTTTGGTGTACTCTTGCGACCGTTCGCATGAGGATAATCACGTATGGAAATAAGCTTTACCCGCGTGGCACTGCTGGCTGCCGCGCTCTTCTTTGTTGGTTGCGATCAAAAACCACAACCCGCCAAAACCCACGCTACTGAAGTTACCGTTCTTGAAGGCAAAACCATGGGTACCTTCTGGCGTGCCAGCATCCCGGGCATTGATGCCAAACGCAGTGCCGAACTTAAAGAAAAGATTCAGACCCAGCTGGACGCCGACGATCAGCTGCTTTCGACCTATAAAAAAGATTCCGCGCTGATGCGCTTTAACGACTCGCAAAGTTTGTCGCCGTGGCCGGTAAGTGAAGCGATGGCCGATATCGTCACCACCTCGCTGCGCATTGGCGCAAGGACCGATGGTGCGATGGATATAACCGTCGGGCCACTGGTGAATCTGTGGGGTTTTGGCCCGGAACAACAGCCGGTACAAATCCCGAGCCAGGAACAGATTGATGCGATGAAAGCCAAAACCGGCTTACAGCACCTGACGGTCATTAATCAGTCGCATCAGCAATATCTGCAAAAAGACCTGCCGGATTTATATGTCGATCTCTCCACCGTCGGTGAAGGTTATGCGGCGGATCACCTGGCACGCTTGATGGAGCAGGAAGGGATTTCCCGCTATCTGGTGTCGGTGGGCGGCGCGCTGAACAGCCGTGGTATGAACGGTGAAGGCCAGCCGTGGCGGGTAGCGATTCAAAAACCAACCGATAAAGAAAACGCGGTTCAGGCTGTGGTGGATATCAACGGTCATGGGATTAGCACCTCTGGCAGCTACCGTAACTATTACGAACTGGACGGCAAACGTCTTTCCCATGTTATCGATCCGCAAACCGGGCGTCCCATCGAACACAATCTGGTATCCGTGACGGTGATTGCTCCGACGGCGCTGGAAGCCGATGCCTGGGATACTGGCTTGATGGTACTCGGGCCGGAGAAAGCCAAAGAGGTTGTTCGCCGGGAAGGGCTGGCGGTTTATATGATCACCAAAGAAGGCGATAGCTTTAAAACCTGGATGTCACCACAGTTTAAAAGCTTCCTTGTCAGCGAAAAAAATTAAAGCGCAAGATTGTTGGTTTTTGTTCGGTGGCGTTCAGGCAAGCTGAGCGTATGCTTGTAAGAGGAGCCGATAATGAAAAACACAACCTATCTTACCGATGAGGATCGCTGGCAGGCCGTACTGGCCCGCGATCCGCGTGCGGATAACCAGTTTGTCTTTGCCGTGCAGACGACCGGCATTTATTGTCGTCCGTCCTGCCGCGCCCGCCACGCGCTGCGTAAAAATGTCTGCTTTTATCCTGATGCTCACCAGGCCGCGCAGGCGGGTTTCCGCCCCTGTAAGCGCTGTAGGCCGGACCAGGTCGACCCTATGGCGCAGAAAAAGGCCAACATTGCGCTGGCCTGTCGACTGCTTGAACAGGATGCCGCGCTGAACCTGGAGGCACTGGCGCAGCAGGTTGCCATGAGTCCGTTCCATTTCCACCGCTTGTTTAAATCCGTCACCGGCATGACGCCGAAAGCATGGCAGCAGGCCGCGCGTGAACAACGCCTGCGCACCCTGCTTGCACAGGGCGGTAAAATCACCGACGCCGTACTGGCCGCTGGCTTTCCGGACGGCAGCAGCTACTACCGTAAAGCCAACGGCGCGCTGGGCATGACGGCAAAACAGTACCGCAACGGAGAGGCTGCGGTCCGCTATGCCATCAGTGACTGCTCGCTGGGCCGCTGTCTGGTGGCGGAAAGCGAGCGCGGGATCTGCGCAATACTGCTGGGTGATGACGACGCCGGGCTGACGGCTGAGCTGCTGTCACTGTTTCCGCTTGCCGTCCGTGAACCGATGGAAGGCGCGTTTGCCGGGCGTGTTCGGCAGGTTATTGCCTCTGTCGACAGCCGCGCGACGCCGCTGACGCTGCCGCTGGATATCCGTGGTACCGCCTTCCAGCAGCAGGTCTGGCAGGCGCTGCGGGATATCCCCTGCGGTGAAACGGCAAGCTATCAGCAGGTGGCGAAGGCCATTGGTAAACCCAATGCCGTACGTGCCGTGGCGGGGGCCTGCGGTGCCAACAAACTGGCGATAGTCATCCCCTGTCACCGCGTGGTGCGTAACGACGGTGCGCTGTCGGGTTATCGCTGGGGAGCAGCGCGTAAGATGCTATTGTTGAAACGTGAGGCGAACAAACCGGAGGGATAATGCTCGATCTTTTTGCTGATGCTGAACCCTGGCACGAGCCGCTCGCGCCGGGGGCGACGATCCTGAGACGCTTCGCGCTTTCCCGCGCGGCGGCGCTGTTCGACGGTATTGATGCCGTTACCGCTTGTTCGCCGTTTCGCCAGATGGTCACCCCCGGGGGATATACCATGTCGGTGGCGATGACCAACTGTGGGCATCTGGGCTGGACGAGCCATCGGCAAGGTTATCTCTATTCGCCCATTGATCCGCAAACAAATAAACCGTGGCCCGCCATGCCACAGAGTTTTCATAATTTATGTCAACGTGCGGCTACGGCGGCGGGCTATCCAGATTTCCAGCCAGATGCTTGTCTTATCAACCGCTACGCTCCTGGCGCGAAACTGTCGCTGCATCAGGATAAAGACGAACCGGATCTGCGCGCGCCAATTGTTTCTGTTTCTCTGGGCTTACCCGCGATTTTTCAATTTGGCGGCCTGAAACGTAATGATCCGCTCAAACGTTTGTTGTTGGAACATGGCGATGTGGTGGTATGGGGCGGTGAATCGCGGCTGTTTTATCACGGTATTCAACCGTTGAAAGCGGGGTTTCATCCACTCACCACCGACTGCCGCTACAACCTGACATTCCGTCAGACAGGTAAAAAAGAATAAAAATAAGAATTATTATTGCTGTGCGCGCGAAGATGTTTAAACTGCGGGCTGTAATTCATTGTCCGGGTTTTCTGCATGGAACTTCTTGTACTTGTCTGGCGGCAGTATCGCTGGCCATTTATCAGTGTGGTGGCGCTAAGCCTCGCCAGTGCGGCATTAGGCATTGGCTTAATTGCTTTTATCAATCAGCGCCTTATCGAAACGGCGGATACCAGTCTGCTGGTGTTGCCGGAGTTTCTTGGATTATTACTGCTGTTGATGGCAGTCACTCTCGGATCGCAACTGGCGCTCACCACTTTGGGGCATCACTTCGTTTACCGACTGCGTAGTGAATTTATCAAGCGGATTCTGGATACCCACGTCGAGCGCATTGAACAACTCGGTAGCGCCTCGTTGCTGGCGGGATTAACCAGCGATGTGCGCAATATCACCATTGCTTTTGTGCGTCTTCCGGAACTGGTGCAGGGGATCATTCTCACTATCGGTTCCGCGGCGTATCTGTGGATGCTGTCGGGCAAAATGTTGCTGGTAACGGCTATCTGGATGGCGATCACCATCTGGGGTGGTTTTGTACTGGTGGCGCGGGTGTACAAACATATGGCGACCCTGCGTGAAACCGAAGACAAGCTGTACACGGATTTTCAAACCGTACTCGAAGGGCGCAAAGAGCTGACTCTGAACCGGGAACGCGCCGAGTATGTGTTTAACAACCTCTACATCCCCGATGCGCAAGAGTATCGCCATCATATTATTCGCGCAGACACCTTCCATCTTAGCGCCGTGAACTGGTCAAACATCATGATGCTGGGCGCTATCGGCCTGGTGTTCTGGATGGCGAACAGTCTCGGTTGGGCTGATACCAACGTTGCTGCGACCTATTCGTTGACGCTGTTATTCCTGCGTACGCCGCTGCTTTCGGCGGTTGGCGCATTGCCGACGCTGCTGACGGCGCAGGTGGCGTTTAACAAGCTGAACAAATTCGCGCTCGCGCCTTTCAAAGCTGAGTTTCCGCGCCCGCAGGCGTTTCCCAACTGGCAAACGCTGGAGCTGCGTAACGTGACGTTTAGCTATCAGGATAACGCGTTTTCCGTTGGGCCGATTAACCTCACCATTAAACGTGGCGAGCTGCTGTTTCTGATTGGTGGCAACGGTAGTGGAAAATCGACGCTGGCGATGTTGCTGACGGGCTTGTACCAGCCACAAAGCGGCGAAATCTTGCTGGATGGCAAACCTGTCAGTGGCGAACAACCGGAAGATTATCGCAAACTGTTTTCGGCAGTGTTTACCGATGTCTGGCTGTTTGATCAACTGCTGGGGCCGGAGGGTAAACCCGCTAACCCGCAACTGGTTGAGAAGTGGCTGGCGCAGCTGAAAATGGCTCATAAGCTTGAGTTAAGCAACGGGCGTATTGTTAACCTGAAGTTATCAAAAGGGCAGAAAAAACGCGTGGCGCTGTTGCTGGCGCTGGCAGAAGAACGCGATATTATCCTGCTGGATGAATGGGCGGCGGATCAGGATCCACACTTCCGTCGTGAGTTTTATCAGGTGTTGCTGCCGCTGATGCAGGAGATGGGTAAAACTATTTTCGCTATCAGTCATGATGATCATTACTTTATCCACGCCGACCGCCTGCTGGAAATGCGCAATGGGCAACTTAGCGAGCTGACGGGCGAAGAGCGCGATGCGGCGTCACGGGACGCGGTGGCGCGTACGGCCTGATTGCAATTGTGCCGGGTGGCGCCCGGCACACTAATTTTTCATATATGCCGTTTTTTTCTCCATCCCGACCCGCCGTTTATTCTTATTTACATATCCCCGCGCTATGCTTAACGCCAACTCATTTAATGGATTTATGATTGATGTCGGTATTAAAGAAAAACAGCGCCAGGCAGCGTGACCAGGAGCGTGCGCGGCTCATCTGGCTCCTGACGACCGATAAAGCGGTTACGTCAACGTTATTGGGTAAGCTAACCCTGGCTGAGCAATATGATGTCGGCACGCTGGCCGACGATATTGCTGAGGTAGGTGCGCTGGTTGCACATTTACCGCCCCCGGACCTGGCGGACACCCTGGAGGCATTGCCTTCCGAAGAGCGCCACGCCCTGTGGCGGCTGGTGCAGGATCACGAGCGCGGTCAGGTATTGCTTGAAGCCTCGGAAAACGTCTGGGATGACCTTATCGATGAGATGAGCGACCGGGACATCCTTGACGCCCTGCAAACGCTGGATATCGATGAGCAGATTTACCTCGTTCAGCATCTTCCGCGCAACCTGACCGGACGCCTGCTGGCTTCCCTGCCTGCTGAAGAGCGGGCGCGCGTGCGTCAGGTGATGCACTACGAGAAAAACAGCGTCGGCGCGATCATGGAGTTTGGCGTCATCACCGTGCGCCCGGACGTCACCCTGGGTACGGTGCAGCGCTATCTTCGTCGCCTGGGCAGTATGCCGGACAACACCGATAAACTGTTCGTCACCTCGCGGGATAAAACTCTGCTCGGGGAGCTGGAGCTGAAAACGATCCTGCTGAACAGCACCCAGCAGCGGGTGAGTGAGGTCATGGAAACCGAGCCGATGGTCTTCTCGCCGGAAGACGATGCCGAAAAAGCGGCGCGTACCTTCGAACGTGATGACCTGGTGAGCGCGGCGGTGGTGGATTCGGTGGGCAAGCTGATGGGGCGTCTGACCATCGATGAGATCGTTGACGTGGTCTATGAAGAGACCGATAACGACCTGCGTGCCCTTGGCGGGATCAGTGCCGAAGATGACGTTCATGCCTCCGTCGGCAAGGCCGTCAAAACGCGCTGGGCGTGGCTCGCCATCAATTTATGCACCGCGTTCGTGGCGTCCCGCGTTATTGACGGCTTCGAACATACCATTTCCCAGCTGGTGGCCCTGGCGTCGCTGATGCCGATTGTGGCGGGGATCGGCGGGAACACCGGCAACCAGACTATCACCATGATCGTTCGCGCCCTGGCGCTGGAAAACATTCAGCCGGGTAATTTCTCGTGGCTGATTTTCAGGGAGATGGGCGTCGCGCTGATTAATGGCCTGGTCTGGGGCGGCATCATGGGCGGCATTACCTGGTGGCTGTATGATGATATGGCGCTGGGCGGGGTCATGATGCTGGCGATGGTGCTGAACCTGCTGGTGGCGGCGATGATGGGCGTGATTATCCCGTTGACCATGACCCGGCTGGGGCGCGACCCCGCGGTGGGGTCGAGCGTGATGATCACCGCCATTACCGATACCGGCGGTTTCTTTATTTTTCTTGGACTGGCGACGATTTTTCTTCTGTAGCCAGCGCTTTTTGCTTAAGTCGGGCAGGGAGGATGAACATCATCATAATCCCGCCCAGCACGCCAATTGCCAGGTTGCCGGTGAAAACCGTTGCCACTACCGTCACCAGCATCACGACGGTTTCAGCCACCGGCGCGTTTTTCAGCGTTCCGGGCTGAACGCTATGCCAGCTAAAGGTCTTGACGGCCACAATGGCCATAATTCCCGCCAGTACCGCCATCGGAATTTTGGCCATCACCTCGCTGAGCGCCGTAACCAGCACCAGCAGTACGATGCCCGCCGCAAGGGTGGAGATACGGCTTCTGCCTTTCCCCATCTCCACGTTAACGATGGTCTGCCCAATCATCGCGCAGCCCGCAATGCCGCCGTAGAACCCGGCCATAATATTGCCCACGCCCAGTCCGATGCTCTCGCGGCGCTTACTGGAGGGGGTAGCGGTCAGCTCGTCCACCAGTTTTGCCGTCAACAAGGATTCCAGCAGGCCAACGAAAGCGATACTTAGCGCGCACGGCCAGATGATGCTCAGGGTTTCCAGATTGAGCGGCACCAGCAGTTGCGTAAAGCCCGGCAAACCGCCGCCCATGGAACCTTCATCCCCTACCGTCGGCAGGATTTGCCCGCTGGTGACGGTGAACAAAGTCAGCAGCACAATGGCAATCAGCGGGGAGGGCACGCTTTTGATATAGCGTGGCACCCAGAGCACAATCAGCAGCGTCAGCACGAAAAGGCCCACAATCAGCGGGCTTCGGCTCCAGAAATGGGGCACCTGGGCAAAGAAAATCAAAATGCCAAGGGCGTTAACAAACCCGGTCATCACCGACTGGGGAATAAAGCGCATCAGCCGCGCCATACCCAGCGCGCCGAACAGGATCTGAATCACGCCTGCCATCACCACTGCGGGCAGAATGTACTGTACGCCGTGTTGATGGACCATCGGCCCAATCACCAGCGCGACGGAACCTGCCGCCGCCGTCACCATGGCCGGACGCCCGCCGAGCAGGGAAAGGGCGAAACAGAGCACCACGGAGGCGATAAGGCTCACTTTCGGATCCACGCCCGCGACCACGGAAAACGAAATCACTTCCGGGATCAGCGCCAGCGCGGTAATCACACCGGCCAGGGTTTCGCGCATCAGACGGTGAGGCGAACGTAAAACAGTGGCGACATGGCCTTCTTGAGGTACAGACGAGTGGGGTAATGACATAACAATTCGCTGGTAGGGGCAGGCTTCCGTGCGCGCGATCACAAAGTGCAGCATGATAGCCAGGAAAATCGTCGGGTGCCAGCCTGTCTGCCAAATCCCTACAAACAATCCATCATTAAATTTCACAATTACAATAATTTCGTAACCTTTAAACAATATTTAAAAGTTGCTACCGTGCCACCGCAGCGTGTTTCACCTGTAATTTCCACGCATCAAGCACTATTCAACTAAGGCATAAATGATGAAAAAAATGACTGCCGTGCTCTTTTCTCTGGCCGTGGGGCTGAACGCCGTCTCGATGGCAGCGAAGGCTGACGCACCAAAAGAGCAGGAAACGGATGTCCTTTTAATTGGTGGCGGCATCATGAGCGCCACGCTGGGAACGTATCTTCAGGAATTAGAGCCGAACTGGTCCATGACCATGGTCGAGCGCCTCGATGGCGTGGCACAGGAAAGCTCTAACGGCTGGAACAACGCCGGGACGGGGCACTCGGCACTCATGGAACTGAACTATACGCCGCAGAAAAAGGACGGTTCCATTAGTATCGAGAAGGCGGTAGAGATCAACGAAGCGTTCCAGATCTCACGTCAGTTCTGGTCTCACCAGGTGAACAGCGGTGTGTTGCACAATCCGCACTCCTTCATCAATACCGTTCCGCATATGAGCTTTGTCTGGGGCGAGGATAACGTTAATTTCCTGCGCGCCCGTTACGCCGCGTTGCAACAAAGCTCGCTGTTTCGCGGTATGCGTTACTCTGAAGATCACGCGCAGATCAAAGAGTGGGCACCGTTAGTGATGGAAGGGCGCGATCCGCAACAGAAAGTGGCAGCCACGCGTACGGAAATTGGTACCGATGTGAACTACGGCGAGATCACCCGCCAGTTAATTGCTTCCTTGCAGAAGAAATCTAACTTCTCGCTGCAACTCAGCAGCGAAGTCCGCGCCCTAAAGCGTAATGACGATAACACCTGGACCGTTACCGTTGCCGATCTGAAAAATGGCACTGCACAGAACATTCGTGCCAAATTTGTCTTTATCGGCGCGGGCGGTGCGGCGCTGAAGCTGTTACAGGAATCGGGGATTCCGGAAGCGAAAGACTACGCCGGTTTCCCGGTGGGCGGACAGTTCCTTGTTTCGGAAAACCCGGACGTGGTTAATCACCATCTGGCGAAGGTTTACGGTAAAGCATCCGTTGGCGCACCACCGATGTCGGTTCCGCATATCGATACCCGCGTTCTGGACGGTAAACGCGTAGTGCTGTTTGGGCCATTTGCCACCTTCTCAACCAAATTCCTCAAAAACGGTTCATTGTGGGATCTGATGAGTTCCACTACCACCTCTAACGTGATGCCGATGATGCACGTCGGGCTGGATAATTTCGATCTGGTGAAATATCTGGTGAGTCAGGTGATGTTGAGTGAAGAGGATCGTTTTGAAGCGTTGAAAGAGTACTATCCGCAGGCGAAAAAAGAGGACTGGCGTTTGTGGCAAGCGGGGCAGCGCGTGCAGATTATCAAGCGTGATGCCGAGAAAGGTGGCGTACTGCGTCTGGGTACTGAAGTCGTCAGTGACCAGCAAGGGACCATTGCCGCGCTCCTGGGGGCATCGCCAGGGGCGTCAACCGCCGCGCCGATTATGTTGGATCTGCTGGAAAAAGTATTTAAGGACAAAGTATCCAGTCCGGAATGGCAGGCGAAGCTGAAAACCATTATTCCATCCTACGGTACGAAGCTGAACGGTAACGTTGAAGCCACGGAACAAGAGCTGGAATACACCAGCCGCGTTCTGCAACTGCAATACGTCAAACCGCAGGCTGCGGATGCTGCGCCACAGGCAGAGCTGAAGCCTCAGGCGGAAAGCAAGCCGGTAGCGGATATCGCGCTGTAAGGTAAACGCAAAACGGTAACATCCGTTACCGTTTTTAGTGCTTTCTCCCTCTCCCGGTGGGAGAGGGTTGGGGTGAGGGCACCAGAACGCACCCTTTCCAGGTCGGGTAAGCGAGAGCGCCACCCGACTTATTTTTAACGAACTACCGCTCGTCCTACCGTCTCATCCGCTTTCCATACGCGATATTTCACATCCACGTTTTCCGGCGTGTATACGACGATCGGCAGCTTGCTGTTATAGCGCAGCAGACTGTTATCACCCAGATACGCGGTAATAAATTTCTTCTCTTTCTTGCCGTCCGGGCACGCCATCATGGTGGAGACTGGCGAGGTTACTTTGTCGAAGACATAGTAGTCATAGCCCCAGCCTTCCAGCGTTTTGCTTTCCAGCTGGCCGCCCAGGCGATGCTGGTTGCAGTCCACTTCCAGCGTCTGGCCGATTAACAGCTCAACTTTGAAATTTGCTTCATCCTGCTGAGCCGGGAGCTGAATAACCTGGCGCTTCATCCCTTTGTCCGCTTGCGGATACGGAGCAACTTTTTCCAGCGGCTGCTCTTTCCGGGTTTCGCTGGCGAAAGCACTGGTGCTGGCGCACGCAGCGGCGATGAGGGCGATGGCAAATTTAGGTGCGTTTTTCACTGTCATTCCTTTTTGTTAAAACGTTCCTGGAAAGACTAACATATAGCACGTGAATAGTTGGCGCAATTTACTCATATTTTCATTTTAAACGGAGTAATGCACTGCTTTTATGTTCATTTATTGGTGTTTAATGCTGTGTTGGAGTCGATGCGGCAATCGTGTTATTTTACGCGTTAATTATTGTTATTCATCTGTAAAGGGAGGGGAGATGGTACGGGAAAAACTGAAGACACCTGAAGGCCGCAAGTTCCTGCTGGCGTTACTGGTTGTGTTTATGATTGCTGCTGCATGCGTGGGGCGAGCAACCATTGTCGGTGTGATTGAGCAGTACAACATCCCGCTCTCTGCCTGGACAACCAGCATGTTTGTCCTGCAATCGGCGATGATCTTTGTTTACAGCCTGGTGTTCACCGTCCTGCTGGCGATTCCGCTGGGGATTTTCTTTCTCGGTGGGCGTGAAAAACACTAAGCATTGCGCATGCGGAGACAGGCAATAAAAAACCAGCCATAAGCGGCTGGTTTTTTTGTGTAGTTTTGGTCGGCACGAGAGGATTTGAACCTCCGACCCCCGACACCCCATGACGGTGCGCTACCAGGCTGCGCTACGTGCCGACTCGTGGCTGCTAATACTACCGTTTTCCACACCGATTGCAAGTAAGATATTTCGCTAACTGATTTATAATTAATCAGTTAGCGATAAAACGCTTCTCGTCTGTCAGCACTTGCAATAACAAACTTAACTGTGGTTTTTCATCTTTCACTCTTTCACCACGTAAGTTGTAAGTGCGGTATTTACCGTTATTGTTCAGTACCAGCGTCTTTTTCGGGGTGGTAATTGCCAGCGTATCGTTATCCGCTGCGGTAACCCAGTAATGACGGCGTTGAGGGTTGAACAAATCCTGACCTTGCGAATATTCGCTGGCAGGTGTGCTGACATGTAGCAGGCGTTGCATCAGCGTCGTCATCAGATCGGTATGATCAGTCAGAGCATTAATACGCTGCGCCGGCGTGCCTGGCCAGTGAATCACTAATGGCACCTGCAGATGACCGTGGGACCAGTCAAAGGTTTCTTCCTCTTCGCTCAGTGGAATACCCCGACCGGCAGTGATAATCACCACCGTATTGTCCAGTTTGCCAGAATCACGCAGTGCATTGAGCACGCGGTTGATCTGGTCATCGACATTGCCTGCCGCCCGGCTATATTTCCGTGCAAATGCCTGCTGATTGCTGTCGTCAATGTTAGTACCATTGAAAGAAACCCACGAGAACCAGCGGTTATCTTCTTGTGCGTAGCGTCCCAGCCAGTTGATCCACTGCGTGGCGGTCTGCTCGTCGGATTGGGTGCGTACGCGCTCGGCATCGAGAAATCTGACAACAATGCCTGGCGATACAGCGGGCTGGTAAAGCCATCTGATGAGAATAACCCCAGCTGATAGCCTTGCTGATTAAGCGCAGTAATTAATGCCGCAGGCGTACGGGTCGACAGAATGCCGTCCATATAGCTCGGCGAGATGCCATAGAACAGGCCAAAGATGCCGTTGTCTGTAGTGTTGCCGGAGCTCATATGGCGCGTGAACGAAATATTTTGCTCAGCAAAACCTGCCAGCGCAGGCATCTGCTTCTCGAAGCGTGAGTAGTTCAGGCCATCGACAGTAATCAACAGCACATTCTGCCCGGTGCCCATATCGCGATAGCGCAGTTCGCTTAACGGATACTGAACGGAAACGGCGTCTGGATTACCTTGCTCAATAAGACGGCGTTGATACTCCTGCGCATCAAGCAGACCATGCTTCTCAAGAAAACGTCGCGCCGTCATCGGGTACGAAAGCGGCAGGTTAGCGCGCTGCATGGTGATCGGGCGATAGAAGTTGGCATCGGCCCAGATATACACCACATGCGAGGCGATAAAGGCGATAAATAAGAATGCGGCCAGCGGGCGCGCGAAGCGTCGACGACGCGTCAGGCTGCGCAGCTTTTGCCAGCTCCACGTCGCAAACACCAGTTCAAGCAATAAAATAACCGGCACGCTGATGAACATCAGCTGCCAGTCGCGCGCCATCTCATTTTCGTCTGGGTTGATAACCAGTTGCCAGACGATGGGATTAAGATGGAGATGGAAACGAGTAAAGACTTCGCTATCGATCAGTAATAGCGTCATTCCCGCCGTTGCCAGAATGACGGACAAAAACCTCATCAGCCTCTGGGAGCCGACGATAAAGGTCAGCGGGAAGAGGATCAGCAAGTAGGTGGCGAACACCAGGAAGCTGAAATGGCCGATAATGCTTACGTAGGAATAAATGCGACCAGCAAGCGTTGTCGGCCAGTCGGCGATAAACAGGTAACGGCTGCCAATGACGAGCGAAAGCAGAATATTGAACAGTGCAAACCAGTGCCCCCAACTGACCATCTGGGAGACTTTTTCACGGTAGCGCTGACGATGAGTTACCATAACCTGTTATCTGTTTCCCTTAGTGCGCTTTGTCTTCGTTGATAGAGGACTGTAAGGCGCGGGCAAAAGAGTTGGCAATTGCCTGGCGTTGGGCCGGGGCAATGCTGGTGTTGATAAGGTTAGTGACCATGTTGCCTAACACCATCAGGGAAAGGTCGGTCGGAGCCTTATGTTTTTCCAGTACGTTGAGCAGCTCTGCGAGCAATTGTTCAACCTGTTCATCACTGTAGCGGGAAATTTGTGGCATAAATCGAAATCAGTTAGTTGATGAAAGGGCAACATATTACCGTAGCAACGGTTTTTTTTCTGCTTTTTTATGCGTTAAATCATTCTCGTTACGCTGCCTTCTGTAAAATGACCGCCATCTTTTATTGCGTCGCTTAACCGGCGGTGGTTGAATACCGCCCGGTCTTAAAGGAGAGTTTATCATGAGTCTGGATATCAACCAGATTGCTCTGCACCAGCTTATCAAGCGTGATGAGCAGAACCTTGAGCTGGTGTTGCGCGATTCATTGCTGGAACCGACAGAAACCGTCGTTGAGATGGTGGCAGAACTGCATCGGGTCTATAGCGCCAAAAATAAAGCTTACGGCTTGTTTAGCGAAGAGAGTGAACTGGCGCAGACGCTGCGCTTACAGCGTCAGGGCGAAGAGGACTTCCTGGCATTTAG
This sequence comes from Enterobacter hormaechei, assembly GCA_042434945.1. Lineage (GTDB taxonomy): Bacteria > Pseudomonadota > Gammaproteobacteria > Enterobacterales > Enterobacteriaceae > Escherichia > Escherichia hormaechei_A. The sequence continues at coordinate 2,650,531 of CP170191.1, read as the reverse complement.
CCGCGCGGCAACCGGCCGCCTGCGTGACGAATTAGCGAAATATCCTTTTGCTGACGGTGGATTCGTGCTGTTTTGCCACTATCGCTATCTGGCGGTGGAGTATTTGCTGGTGGCAGTTCTGAGCAACCTGAGCAGTATGCGCGTTAACGAAAATCTCGACATCAACCCAACCCATTATCTTGATATCAATCATGCGGATATTGTTGCGCGTATCGATTTAACCGAATGGGAAACCAATCCAGAGTCCACCCGCTATCTCACTTTCCTGAAAGGGCGAGTAGGGCGCAAAGTGGCGGATTTCTTTATGGATTTCCTCGGGGCCAGCGAAGGGTTAAACGCGAAAGCGCAAAACCGTGGGCTGTTGCAAGCGGTTGATGATTTCACTGCCGAAGCACAACTGGATAAAGCAGAGCGACAGAACGTGCGCCAGCAGGTTTATAGCTACTGTAATGAGCAGCTGCAGGCAGGCGAAGAGATCGAACTGAAATCGCTGTCGAAAGAGCTGGCAGGCGTAAGCGAAGTGAGCTTCACGGAGTTTGCGGCTGAAAAAGGCTACGAACTGGAAGAGAGCTTCCCGGCAGACCGTAGCACACTGCGTCAGTTGACGAAGTTTGCCGGTAGCGGCGGTGGCTTGACTATTAACTTTGATGCGATGCTGTTAGGTGAACGCATCTTCTGGGATCCAGCAACCGATACCTTGACCATTAAAGGCACGCCGCCGAATTTGCGCGACCAATTGCAGCGCCGGACGTCTGGCGGCAATTAATCGGTTTTGTGTTCTGAATGCCAGATGCGGCGTGAACGCCTTATCTGGCCTGCAAAAAATAGCAATACCGTAATCAGGCATAATCTGCAGATACAAAAAACCCCGCCGGAGCGGGGTTTTTTACAACTTATTCAGCAATTAAGCGCGAACGAAGTCGATGTGCTGCAGCTTCGGTTTGTACGGGTGACGCTGTACGTCCTGAGCTTTAACTTTGATTTCTTTACCGTCAACAACGATGGTCAGAACTTCGCTGTAGAATTCAGCTTTAGCTTGCATGTTCATGACTTTGTCGTGATCCAGCTCGATAGCCAGCGGCGCTTCTTTGCCACCGTAGATGATTGCCGGGAACTTGTTAGCGGCACGCAGGCGGCGGCTCGCACCCTTACCCTGCTCTTTACGTACTTCTGCGTTGATAGTAAACATTTCTTTCTCTCTTAAATTAATCCTGCTACAGGCGACCCAGCAACAGGTAAGTGATCTGCTTTGCGTATGCAAAAGCGGGCGAGATTCTATACTCAATCGCCTTATACATCAATCAAAACTACCATTAACCGCGTAATTCGTGCGCCAGACGAAAACGACCTTCGTAATCGAACACTTTTTCACGCACCTGCCAGTACTGGCCTTTCATGCGGGCGACGACAAAATCTGGGTGTCGCAATAAGGCTTGCTGGGCGAGGATATCGGCGGCGGTGATCCAGCGCAGCGGGATGCCCGGTGTGCGCGTATGCGGGCGGATAAAAAGCTGCTCGAAGGCGGTACGCTGGGCAGGTGTTTGCAGACGGAAACGCTCACTCACATCCGCGCCGTCTTCATCGTAATAGGTGATTTTCAACCATTCGCCTTTCTCGTCGTGCCCATGTTGCAAAGACATGCCGCTACAGCGTAATACCAGCGCGTCTTTCAGTCGTAGCGCCGCTTTTAACATATCGTCCGGATCAACCAGTACGGTGTCACATTCGCGGCAGCGGCGGGCGGCAATATCGTTTTCCGCGTTACATTGCGGGCAATTTTTAAAACGGAAACGGAAGTCACATTGTTCGCGATGACCGTCGTCATCTTCAAACCATCCCTGACAGCGACGACCAAAGTGTTCAATCAATGTCCCGTCGGCGGTCGTTTTCCCCCAAAAGGTGTTGGCAAAACCGCAGGCAGGGCAGAAAACCTGTACCGGAACGTTGTCACTTTTGCCTTTTGGTGTACCAACTTCCGGCGCGTAGAGATCGTGAGGATTACCCGCATAATCAAGAATTAAGCAATCAGTCTTGCCCGGAGCGAGACGCAGACCGCGCCCGACAATTTGTTGGTAAAGACTCACTGATTCGGTAGGGCGCAGAATGGCGATAAGATCGACGTGCGGGGCGTCAAATCCGGTGGTCAGTACCGCGACGTTGACCAGATAGCGAAAACGCTGGGCTTTAAAATTTTCAATTAACACATCGCGCTCAGCGCCGGGGGTGTCGCCAGTAATCAGTGCTGCATCTTCGGCAGGCAGTAATCCCACAATCTCTTTTGCGTGTTCAACCGTCGCGGCAAAAATCATCACCCCTTTGCGCGTTGCAGCAAACTCCATAATCTGGCTGATGATGTGCGGGGTAATACGTTGTTGTTTTTTCAGCTCACGGTTGAGATCGGCTTCGCTGAACAGCCCGTTACTCTGTGCCTGCAAGCGGCTGAAATCGTATTGCACTACTGGCATATCCAGTCGTTCTGGCGGCGTCAGATAGCCGTGTTTAATCATATAACGCAGCGGCAGCTCATAAATGCAGTCACGGAAAAGGGCTTTCTCATCGCCGCGTACCATGCCGTGATAATGAAACTGGTAGATCCAGCCTTTGCCCAATCGAAAAGGCGTGGCAGTCAGCCCCAGCAGGCGTAAGTGGGGATTCACTTTTGTCAGGTGAGTGAGGATTTGCTGATACTGGCTCTCTTCATCGTCACCAATACGGTGACATTCATCGACAATCAACAGCGAAAATTCACCCTGAAAGGCATCAAGATTACGGGCGACAGACTGCACGCTGCCAAATACCACTTTACCGTGGCTCTCTTTGCGCTTTAGCCCGGCGGCAAAAATATCGGCTTCCAGCCCCAGCGCCTGATACTTTGCATGGTTTTGCGCCACCAGTTCTTTAACGTGTGCCAGCACCAGCACGCGACCACGAGCCAGCCGTGCCAGTTCCGCTATCACCAGGCTTTTACCTGCGCCGGTGGGCAGCACGATAACGGCAGGGGTTTTATGACGACGAAAATGGTTGAGCGTGGCATCCACGGCTTCTTGCTGATATGGGCGAAGTGTAAAAATCATGGTCTCGCGTAGGTAGATTATTCTGCTAATAGTATGCCATGGATCTTTTTCCCTTGAGGGATGTTATTAGACCGCTATACTGGGCAGACAACAGTTCAGATTTTCGGGTCAATGCCCGACCTCCGTTTTTACAGGCAAAATCACACACATGCGACTTGATAAATTTATCGCACAGCAACTCGGCGTTAGCCGTGCTATTGCCGGGCGTGAAATCCGCGGCAATCGTGTCACCGTCGATGGCGAAATCGTCCGTAATGCAGCGTTCAAACTGCTTCCTGAACATGATGTCGCTTACGATGGCAACCCGCTGGCGCAGCAACACGGTCCACGTTACTTCATGCTCAATAAGCCTCAGGGCTATGTTTGCTCCACGGACGACCCTGATCACCCAACGGTGCTCTATTTTCTTGATGAACCGGTAGCGTGGAAACTGCATGCGGCGGGGCGGTTGGATATTGATACCACCGGTCTGGTGCTGATGACTGATGATGGTCAGTGGTCGCACCGCATTACTTCTCCGCGCCATCATTGCGAGAAGACCTATCTGGTGACACTGGAATCACCTGTAGCTGACGATACGGCAGAGCAATTTGCTAAAGGCGTGCAGCTGCATAACGAAAAAGATCTCACTAAACCTGCGGTGCTGGAAGTGATTACCCCAACGCAGGTTCGTCTGACCATCAGCGAAGGGCGTTATCATCAGGTGAAACGCATGTTCGCCGCCGTGGGTAACCACGTGGTTGAGCTGCATCGTGAACGTATTGGCGGTATTACGCTGGATGCTGATTTAGCCCCCGGTGAATATCGTCCGTTAACTGAAGAAGAAATTGCCAGCGTCGTCTAACTTTTCAATGACTTTCAGGAGCCCGTTGTGACCACCCGACAGCATTCGTCGTTTGCTATTGTTTTTATCCTTGGCCTGCTGGCCATGTTGATGCCGCTGTCGATTGATATGTATCTGCCCGCGCTACCGGTAATTTCAGCGCAGTTTGGCGTACCGGCGGGCAGTACGCAGATGACCCTCAGTACTTATATTCTGGGCTTTGCGTTGGGGCAGTTAATCTACGGGCCGATGGCAGACAGCTTCGGGCGTAAGCCGGTGGTGCTCGGCGGTACGCTGGTGTTTGCCGCCGCCGCGGTGGCGTGTGCGTTGGCAAACACCATCGATCAGCTGATTGTGATGCGTTTCTTCCACGGGCTGGCTGCGGCTGCGGCCAGCGTGGTCATTAACGCCCTGATGCGCGATATTTACCCGAAAGAAGAGTTCTCGCGGATGATGTCGTTTGTCATGCTGGTGACAACCATTGCACCGCTGATGGCACCGATAGTTGGCGGCTGGGTGCTGGTGTGGCTGAGCTGGCATTACATCTTCTGGATCCTGGCATTAGCGGCGATTCTGGCTTCGGCAATGATTTTCTTCCTGATTAAAGAAACCTTACCACCGGAGCGTCGTCAGCCATTTCACATTCGTACCACTATTGGTAACTTTGCGGCGCTGTTCCGCCATAAACGTGTCCTGAGCTACATGCTTGCCAGTGGTTTCAGCTTTGCCGGGATGTTCTCATTCTTAAGCGCCGGACCGTTTGTTTATATTGAAATTAACCACGTCGCGCCGGAAAACTTTGGTTATTACTTTGCGCTAAACATTGTTTTTCTGTTCGTGATGACCATCTTTAACAGCCGCTTCGTCCGCCGCATTGGCGCGTTAAATATGTTCCGCTCGGGGTTGTGGATACAATTTATTATGGCAGCGTGGATGGTCATCAGTGCGCTGCTGGGGCTGGGATTTTGGTCGCTGGTGGTTGGCGTTGCGGCGTTTGTGGGCTGCGTGTCGATGGTGTCATCCAATGCGATGGCGGTCATTCTTGATGAGTTTCCCCATATGGCGGGAACGGCATCTTCGCTGGCAGGAACCTTCCGTTTTGGCATAGGGGCAATTGTTGGCGCATTGCTTTCTCTTGCGACCTTTAACTCTGCATGGCCGATGATTTGGTCAATTGCATTCTGCGCAACCAGCTCCATTCTCTTCTGTCTGTACGCCAGTCGGCCGAAAAAACGGTGATCTATTGCACAACGAGGAAGCTAAAAGGCTTCCTTTGTTGATGCATGTCAACCACAAATCTATCATTCCCCCGATATATGTTTATTTTATGTAAAATCAATTTATGTAAAAAGTCACATCATTGTAGTTAAAAAGGTTGAGTTAGATCGCAGAAACGGGTACATATAGCCCCGCAAACGTGACCACGCCCGCAGATATTACTTAAATCAGAGCCATAGAGGCCACGCAGGCGAGGCATCAATCTTTACGATCTGTATAAAGACGGATTGTTGATGATGTGTTAAAATTGATGTAAACAAATTGTGAAGTGAATGTGCTTCCGGGGAAAATAAGTGACTTCATTACAACTCTCAATCGTCCATCGACTGCCGCAGAACTATCGCTGGTCTGCTGGTTTCGCAGGTTCGAAGGTTGAACCGATTCCGCAAAATGGACCGTGCGGTGACAACAGCCTGGTGGCGCTTAAATTGCTTAGCCCGGATGGTGATAATGCATGGTCGGTGATGTATAAACTAAGCCAGGCGTTAAGCGACATCGAAGTTCCATGTTCGGTGCTGGAGTGTGAAGGTGAGCCGTGCCTGTTTGTAAATCGCCAGGACGAGTTTGCTGCAACATGCCGATTGAAAAATTTTGGTGTGGCAATTGCCGAACCCTTTTCAAACTACAATCCTTTTTAAGCGTCAGCTCAACGCCAGTAGCTGACGCGTATACTCCTGCTGCGGTGTGGCAAACACGCGCGCGCACGGTCCTTGTTCCACTACTTCCCCTTGTCGCAGTATGATAACCTGATGACATAACGCGCGGACAACGTGCAAATCGTGGCTGATAAACAAATAGGCCAGTTGATGCTTTTGTTGCAATGATTTCAATAGCGTCAATATTTGCGCCTGTACCGTTTTGTCGAGTGATGATGTCGGTTCATCAAGTATGATCAGCGAGGGCTTAAGAATTAATGCCCTGGCAATCGCAATACGTTGTCGCTGACCACCAGAGAACTCCGCCGGATAACGGTGGCGTGTTTCAGGATCTAATCCCACTTCATGCATCACGGCTATCACTTGTTGTTCGCGTTGTGCGGCAGAAAGCGTCGGCTGGTGAACCCGTAAGCCTTCCTCAATAATCTGCAAAACGTTGAGTCGTGGGTTGAGCGAGGAGTTTGGATCCTGAAATACCACCTGAATGCGATGACGAATAGGTAACAGCTGGCGGCGATTTAAATTTTGCAGTGGCTGACCGTCAAAGATGATGCTGCCCTGAGAATTAATCAGTCGCAGCAGCGCCAGTCCCGTCGTACTTTTCCCGGAACCGGACTCGCCCACTAAACCCAGTGTTTCACCCGCTCGTAGCGTAAAACTGATGTTTTTCACCACCACATTATGATCCACAATGCGCTTCAAAATCCCTTTGCGAATGGGGAAGGCAACCTGAAGCTGTTCAACATCCAGCAACGTTGAGGCAGGTTCTGGCAACGGCACTGGATCGCCTGACGGTTCACTGTTGAGTAGCTTTTGTGTGTAAGGATGAGTGGGTGATGCAAATAGCGTAGCGGCGTAATTTTGCTCGACACAGCGACCGTTTTGCATTACCGCCACGCGGTGGGCCAGTTTTCTGACAATGCTGAGGTTATGAGTAATAAACAGCATGCCCATATTCAGCTCGCCTTGCAGTTCGCGCAACAGCTGTAAAATCTGCGCCTGGACAGAGACGTCCAGTGCGGTGGTCGGTTCATCGGCAATTAATAATTCCGGTCGCGTTAACAGCGCCATCGCAATCATCACCCGCTGCCGTTCGCCGCCGGAGAGCTGATGCGGATAATCTGTCAGCCGTTTTGCCGCCTGGCGGATACCAACGCGATCAAGGCAGTTAAGAATTTCGCCACGAGCCGCTTCCCGACGCATCCCGCGGTGGAGTGAAAGCACTTCATAAAGCTGTTTTTCCAGGGTATGCAATGGATTTAACGACACCATCGGTTCCTGAAAAATCATGGCGATCTTATTACCGCGTACACCGCGCAACGTTTGATCGCTGGCGTGAAGCAGCGATTCGCCATGAAAACGAATATCGCCGGAGAGATATTCAACCGGCGGGGAAGGGAGCAGGCGTAAAATTGACAGCGCGGTAACGCTTTTGCCTGAACCTGACTCACCCACCAGCGCCAGCGTTTCGCCAGCCTCAATCTGTAGTGAAACATCATTGACTACTGTACGTACGGTTTGCTGATGGCGAAAACCCACCGACAAATTTTCAATCGCTAACAGAGTTTGCGTCATGCTACACCGCCTTATTAGGATCAAATGCGTCGCGGACGGCTTCACCAATAAAGATCAGCAAAGACAATAATATCGCCACCGACAAGAAGGCGGTGATCCCAAGCCACGGGGCCTGAAGGTTATTTTTCCCTTGTAACAGCAGTTCACCGAGTGACGGTGAACCGAGCGGTAGACCGAAGCCGAGGAAATCGAGCGAGGTCAGGGTGGTTATCGAACTACATAAAATAAACGGTAAAAAGGTGAGGGTCGCGACCATGGCATTAGGCAACATATGACGCAGGATGATACTGCGATCGCTGACGCCAAGCGCCTGTGCCGCACGAATGTAGTCGAAATTACGAGTACGTAAAAACTCCGCCCGCACCACGCCGACCAGACTCATCCAGCCAAACAAGACAGTAATTGCCAGCAGCCACCAGAAGTTAGGCTGTACGACGCTGGAAAGTAAAATAATCAAAAACAGCGTCGGCATCCCCGACCATACTTCAATAAAGCGTTGTCCCCAGAGATCGACTTTACCGCCGTAATAGCCTTGTAGCGCCCCCGCCAGCACGCCCATCACGCTGGAACAGAGAGTCAGCATCAGGCCAAACAGAACCGAGATCCGCGTGCCATAGAGAATGCGTGCCAGCACATCGCCGCCGTTGGCATCCGTTCCCAGCCAGTTTTGCCGGGAGGGTGGAGAAGGGAAGGGCTTATCGGTAGCAAAGTTGATACTGGTAGCACCAAAGCGAATCGGTGCCCACAGTACCCAGCCGTTATTTTCCAGCCGTTGTTTCAGCCACGGGTCCTGATAATCAGCCTGACTTGCCAGCGGGCCGCCAAAATCGCTTTCGCTGTAGTTTTTCAATAACGAGAAATACCAACTGCCGTCATAACGCACCAGCAACGGTTTATCGTTGGCGATAAGTTCAGAACACAAACTCAAACCAAACAAGACGAGGAAAATCCATAACGACCAGTAGCCGCGACGGTTATGACGAAAACGCGCCCAACGGGCCTGATTGACGGGGCTGAGTCGCGACATTAACGTCCCTCAAAATCAATACGCGGATCAACCAGCGTATAGCTGATATCACTGACAATATTCAGCAGCAGGCCAATCAGGGTGAAAATATACAAGGTACCAAACATTACAGGATAATCGCGCGAGACGGTCGCTTCGTAGCCCAGTAAGCCCAGACCATTGAGTGAAAACATCACCTCAATCAGCAGCGAGCCGGTAAAAAACATGCTGATAAACGTCGCCGGAAAACCGGCAATCACCAGCAGCATGGCGTTGCGGAACACATGTTTCCAGAGAATATTTTTTTCACTTACCCCTTTCGCACGCGCGGTCACCACGTATTGCTTGCGCACTTCATCAAGGAATGAGTTTTTTGTCAGCATGGTCAGCGCCGCAAAGCCACCAATCACTGTCGCCAGCACCGGCAGCGTGATATGCCACAGATAATCGGTGATTTTCTGATACCACGGCAGCGAATCAAAGTTAGCGGAAACCAGGCCGCGTAGAGGGAACAGGTCGAAATAGCTGCCGCCCGCGAAGAAGACAATCAGCAGGATGGCAAACAAAAAGGCCGGAATGGCGTAGCCGATGATGATAAATGCGCTACTCCAGACGTCAAAGCGGCTCCCATTATAAACAGCTTTGCGAATGCCTAACGGAATCGACACCAGATAGATAATCAGCGTGCTCCACAATCCGAGGGTGATGGAAACCGGCAGACTGTCTTTAATCAGCGTCAGCACCGAGGCGCTGCGAAACAGGCTATCGCCAAAATCAAAGCGGATGTAGTCCCAGAGCATTTTGAAGTAACGTTCGTGGATCGGCTTATCAAAACCGTAGCGATGAGTGATCTCAGCGATCACTTCTGGATCTAATCCGCGTCCGCCACGGTAATTACTGTCGCTGATATTGCCGACACCCGTTTGCGCATGGCTGGCACGAACACCTTCACCGCCGCCGCCCGGCATGCCGCCAGCGTGACCAAATTCTATTGCCGCAATTGCCTGGTCCACCGGACCGCCGGGGGCGATCTGGACGATAAAAAAGTTAATGGTAATGATGGCCCACAGCGTCGGGATCACTAACAGCAGCCGGCGGATAAGATAAGCGCCCATCGTCACTCCTTAACGCCGCTCTGCGGGCAGTTTTGCGGCTTTATTCACGTCATACCACCAGGTGTCAAAGCCGAGGGTGTAGACCGGGCGAACGGCAGGCAGGGAGAATTTATCCCAGCGGGCCACGCGATCTTCGCCCATATACCACATCGGCAGCATGTAATAGTTCCAGGTTAAGACCCGATCGAGCGCGCGGCCAAGCGGCAGAAGCTTGTTCTTATCGCCCTGAGCGGCGACAATTTTTGCAATCAGCGCATCAATCACCGGGCTCTTTACGCCCGGGGCGTTGTAGGAGGAGTCGATATACCCCGATGCCCAGGAGATTTGCAGATCTGAACTCGGCCACGGCTGCGCGGCCCACAGGGTCTGCATCATGTCGTAATCGCGACTGCGCTTGCGGTTGGTTAACTGGGCCATATCGACCTGGCGGATATTCATGGTGACGCCAAGCCGGGCAAGGTTCTTCTTAAATGGCAGCACCCACTGATCGTTTGCGCCGGAGGCAATCAGCAGTTCGAAGCTGAGCGGTTTACCGGTTTGCACATTAACCCGTTGCCGATTTTTCAGCACCCAGCCAGCATCATCCAGCAGGTTGCTGGCTTTCAGCAGGTTGTCCCGGTCGAACCCGTTTCCGTCGGATTTGGGCGGTTCAAATACGCGGGTGAACACCTCCGGCGGGAGCTCCGCTTTCATTGGCGCCAGCAAAACCAGCTCGTCCGCGTGGGGATAATCACGGGCGGCATATTCAGTATTCTGGAAATAGCTGTTCGCCCGGCTGTAGGCTCCGTAAAACAGCGCTTTGTTCATCCATTCGAAATCAAACGCCAGGGTAATGGCTTCACGCACCCGACGATCGGAAAAAACCGGGCGCTGAATATTAAACGCCAGCCAGCGCGTGTCCTGCGCGGATTCGTTTTTGTGTTCGTCTTTAACGATATAGCCTTTCGCGAAATTTTTTCCGATATAACGGGTCGCCCAATTTTTGGCGCTGTTCTCGACACGTAAATCAAACGCGCCCGCCTTAAATGCCTCGAAGGCCACGTTATCATCCAGGTAGTAGTCGTAGCGGATTGTATCGAAGTTCCAGCGGCCCCGGTTTACCGGCAGCGTGGCTGCCCAGTAATCTTTCACCCGGGAATAGATCACGTACTGGCCCATTCGCCAGTCGGTAATGCGATACGGCCCTCCGGCCAGCGGCGGGGTAGAGAGAGGATCGCTCAGCTTATGATTTTTCCAGAAGGATTCGGGCATGACGGGCAGGGAGAACAGGCTCAGCATATTCTCTTTGTTCGGCTCAGGGAGTTCGATTCGCACGGTCAGCGGGGCGATGGCTTTCACCGTGGTGCCCTTGTACACCAGACGAAACTGCGGCACGCCTTCGGTCATAAATTTATGAAAGGTGAATGCCACGTCACGGGCGCTAACCGGCGTACCGTCGTGAAAACGCGCCCGCGGATTAATCGCGATTTCTGCCCAGCTGAAATCATCGGCGTAACGCACGTTCTCGGCGACCAGGGGATAATAGCTGCCGGGCTCGTCGTCGGAGGTGACGAACAGCGTGTCATAGAGGGATTCGGTACGCGCTGCCGCCACGCCGCGCAGGGCAAAGCGGTTAAAGTTGTCAAACGTTCCCGTGGCGGAAAGCGTCACGTTTCCGCCTTTCGGGGCGGCGGGGTTAACGTAATCGTAGTGGTTAAAGTTAACCGCGTACTTCGGCTCGCCAATGACGGCAAAGGCCGTGCTCTCTTTGATGGTCTGCGCCTGGCTCGACAGGCTCACCAGCGCCAATAGCGTCAACACAACGCGCATAATCATAGTGCGGCGGATCCCTTTGTTCACAGGCAGGCTCGGTTGAACAGAATAATAAGGGACAGCGCCGTGATTGTGAAATTATTCCCCGAGCGTGATGTCGGGTTGCCACGTCCTGAACTGCTCCAGCGGCATTGGGCGGCCGATCCAGTAGCCCTGAAGATAGTTCACGCCATGCTCGCGCAGCCACGCCGCCTGCTCCGGCGTTTCAACACCCTCGGCAACGGTTAACATATTCAGGCGTTCTGCCAGCGTCAGCACCGCGTCAAGCACTGGCGAGGTGACGGTTTCAGTCCCGATGGCATTCACGAAGCCACGGTCAATTTTCAGGTAATCCATCGTGAAGCGTTCCAGATAGATCAGCGCGCTGTGGCCGGTGCCAAAATCATCGATGGCAATTTCAAAACCTTCTTCGTGCAGCCATTCGAACAGCTGATTAGCCTCGCGGTGGTTGATCATATCGCGCTCGGTTATTTCCAGCACAATCTGGAAGTGATCGGGTGGAAGGGCGGCGGCAAACGCGCGCATATCCTCTTTAAAGCTTTCCGCATGCAGATGCCCGGGCGCGATGTTGATCCCAAACTTGGCCCCAGGCGGGAGCACCGTTTGCAGGACAGGGGCATCGCGGATAATCAGGTCAAAAAGATGCAGCGTCAGCGGGACAATCAGCTTCTGCGCTTCAGCGAAATTAATAAAGGCATCCGGTGGAATTTCTCCCATCACCGGATGCTTCCAGCGCATCAGGACTTCCAGCCCGGTCATTTTGAGCGACTGCGCATCCACGACGGGTTGATAGACCACGTAAAACTGGTCGCGTTTGATGGCCGTTAGGATCTCTTTCCCCGGATTAAGACGGATAGTAAGAATATAGAAATTCAACAGGCCCGCCGCGATACCGCAGACCAGGCCGAAAAACAGGGCGTACAGCACATCATCGGTCGTCCAGGCTTCCGCATAAACATGGATGGTCAGAGGCACATTTTTCAGCGTGGCGGTACGGACCGGGATATCAGGCAAATCACGTGCAGGGACCAGCGTTCCGGAATGGGTTGATAACGCATAATCGCCAATAATGATGGAAATACCGGCAAACTCATCCTGTCTTGAGGTGTAGAGGAGATAAGGAGTCAGGTTAAGATTAACGGAGGTAAATACACCGCCGTCCTTCACCAGTGGGTTGCGATACCAGATGGCAATCGCGGGCTTGTCCGGCATCATGGGGGTGCCCGGCAGGAGCGCCATATCAACCTGTTTATTGATGTGCAGTTCAGGAATAAGCGCTTCCAGAGGGACATTCATCGGGCCGGTGGCGGAAGAGCAGTAGGCGTTTTTATCCCTGACCAGCAAAAAGGCGCGCACATTGATGCTAAAGGCCGCCCGGGAGGTCAGGGCGGCACTCACTTCCTCGCAGCTGTTTAGCGTGAGTGGCTGGAGCGTATCAATCGACATTTTGAGCTCATCAAAATAGCTCTCCATGTAGACGCTTAAATCGGTAATAAGGGTATCGAATCTGACGTCTCGCTTGTGATAACTCCAGTAAAACTGTAATGCTCCCAGGAGCAGGGCAGTGAATAACCCCGTAAGGAAACTGAGAAACAGAATCTTGCGGTTGCTGGAGAAGTAGCGGGTAAACATAGATGTCGTGATTCCTGAAATGCCGCTGGATAGTTATCAGTGTAACGGGCAAAAAAAAACACTGCCGGAGCAGTGCTTTTTTTATCGTATCGCCAGCCAAGGGATAACCAACGATACGACAGCAATATTAGCTGCGGCTGAGAACCCGGCGTGCTTCGTTGTAACGCTTCTTCCAGTACGGTTCATTCATGCTGGAAATAATAACACCACTGCTGGTGGAAGCATGGACAAACTGATTGTTGCCGATATAAATACCGACATGGCGTCCCGTTGAACCGGCACGGAACAGAACTAAATCACCCGTACGCAAATTACTGCGGGAAACAGATTTACCCATTTCCTGCTGTTCGTAAGTCGAACGCGGAAGTTCTAAGCCAAATTGCTCACGGAATGTACGCTGTACGAAACCAGAACAATCGATACCTTTTTTAGTGCTGCCGCCCAGACGATAACGTACGCCTTTCCAGTCAGCATACTGATCCATAATTCGCGATTTTACGTCGACATTACGAACCAGGTTTTCAAATTCATCCTGAGAAGCTTGCAGTGATGATGTTTCACTACCCACTGCACGTGTCTCAGGATGCATATTCTTTGCGGTGTTATTTGCACTACATGCAGAAAGCAGAACCGCTACTGCAATCGCGGGAATCCCGCGCAAGATATATCTCAAAATCGGTTGAGATTTGACCATGTTGTTTGTTTTCCCTTGAAGTCCTTAACGACAAATATCGTTATAAAAAAATGCCAAGCGACACGAGACTAATTACCTGGGCATGTTGAAACAATTCCTTAAGGCCAAATCTGTGGACTAACGCACAAAATTATTCACCATGATAATAATTATCTCAGTGGGGCAAAACGAGTTCGAGGTTAACCGATTGCACGGGGTATTGCGAGCAAAAAAGTCCGTTTTTTTATAAGAAAATGTGATACACAAAGTTACAGCGCGGAATTGCTCAAAATGCCGCCATTCATATCGGTAATCCCTGCAATTGCTTAATTTTTATAACGAATTGTATGACGGGGTGATGACAGCGTTGAATGACGCCGAAAAGAAGTGACGCAGGGATCGAAAACGATCCCTGATGAATGGTGTTAATTTTCGTTATTTATTTGTTTCCAGCTTGTTTAAATTTGCCAGGAAGATAGCGATCAAAAATGTCTATTATGCGATCGCTCAGGGGGGTCATCAGCACCCACGGTAAACCAATTAACACCGCCGTGAGGGAGCCTACGGCGATATCTGTCAGCCAGTGAGCGCCAATCATCACCCGCGGGAATGCAAATACCACCACAATAACCAGGGCGATGGTGAAGGCTTTTTTACCAAAATAGCGCAGCATGAAGCCTGCAAAAATCAGCAGCATCATACCGTGGTCGCCCGGGAAACTGTCCTTCGAGGCATCTTTGGTTGGAATATGAAGCAGCTCGCTGACGCGGTTAATATTCGGGAAAAAGAGCGAAGGACTGGCGCGTTTAACCGGCATCAGATGCTGCGCCAGCTGGTTGATAATCACGGCCGTCAGCAGCATCACCAGGCCGATAATCAGAATACGGCGACGACCCGTTTTGTCTTCCTTCAGCCAGAAGGAGAGCATCAGACAGCCCATTGCCAGCAGCGAACAGCCGTCAAACGCGCGGTTGTTGGTGATCGCCACCAGCCACAGGAAGGCTTCACTCTTCGCCAGCGCCTGGTTAAAGAAGTGGAACAGCCCGGAATCCAGCGGGAACCAGAAACCGTGATCCGCCGGGATATACCAGGAGAAAAAGATCGCCAGGCCGGCAGCGTTGAGCAATAAAATAGCAGGAAGTCGAGTCGTCATAGTCTTCAGCAATGTGTGAAATCAGGGGCAACGTTAGCCGCCCAAACTTAAACGAAGCTTCAACAGGCTTGACTGGAGGGCATTCCAGTCGGTATTAACCGCACTAATTAACTCTATCCGGCTGTCGGGTGGCGCGACGTTCTGGGTTTCAATAAAGAAATCCTCGCCCTGACGGTTAATGCGCACCAGACCATCCGGAGTGCGCATGATCCCTTTTACCCGCTCAACCGGCGCGAGTCTCGCCCATTCCAGTATACCAATGGTGTCGAAAACCGTATCGGCATCGAAGATCCACCCGCAGGCCTGATGCCCCTGGCCGCTGTTCAGGTTGCGACGCCAGCGCTGATGCTCCGGCAGGCTCAGTGCAGCCAGGCCTTGCTTCGCGCCGTGACTATGCGAATGCTCAGCGCTGGCAGGCAGTTGCGTCTGGTTGAGGCGGGGAAGGTCGAGCAGGGCGCCATCAATGTTGCCCTGGGTCGTCTGCACATACTGACGTCCACCGCCAGCCTGCTGCCACCAGGACTGGAACGCGGCCTGACTCTCAGCCGTCGCGCGATCGGATTTATTCGCCACGATAATATCTGCCGAGGCGAGCTGGTCGCGGAAATTGTCATTATTGATCGCTTTTTCATCCAGCAGCTGGCGGGGGTCGAGCAGGCAAAGCGTCGCACGCAGCTCAAGCCACGGCTCGTATACCGGGGCGGTCAGTAAATCAAGGATTTGCTTAGGATGCCCCAGCCCGGTGGGCTCAATCAGCAGACGGTCCGGCTTGCCCTGACGCAGCAGCGTATTCAGCCCGACCTGCATCGGCAGACCATTCACGCAGCACATACACCCGCCCGGGATCTCTTTCACCATCGCGCCGCTGTCGGCGAGCAACGCGCCGTCGATCCCCACTTCGCCAAATTCGTTGACCAGCACGGCCCACTTTTCCGCCGGGTCTTTATTGGCCAGCAAATGCAGAATGGACGTAGTTTTACCGCTGCCGAGAAAACCGGTGATCAGGTTGGTTTTGGTCACGTGCGCTCCGATAAATAATTGTGATGTAGTAACAACTATCTATCATCCTGACGAAAAAATCGGGCATTGAGAAGAGGGAGGGCGAACGGAGCATAAAACCGTTCGCCTTAAACGCAATAATCGCTAAATTTTTAACGTTTCGATAACGGCCTGGCGCGCGCCGAGCCGGACGAGGCGCTGGTACGCGCTGGTGATTGCCTCGACAAAGACAGGGTTTTGCGGCAGGTCGTCGCCAAAGATTTCATTTAGCGTCAGCAGGGCGCTAACGCGTTCTGCGTCGCTGCTGGTAGCGACAATGGCCTGAAACTTGTCGCTCAGCGGATCGCGTACGTCAATGGCGTTGCCCTGTTCGTCCGTACCGCTGACGTAGCGCATCCAGCCCGCCACCCCCAGCGCCAGTAATGGCCAGGCGGTGTTACGCTCAAGATGCATGCGGATCCCATCCAGCATGCGCTGAGGCAGCTTCTGGCTGCCGTCCATGGCGATTTGCCATGTACGATGCTGTAGGGCCGGGTTGGCGAAGCGGTCAAGCAGGCTGTCAGCATAGGCTGTCAGATCAACGTTGGTGATGCGCAGCGTAGGGGCCTGCTCATTCAGCATCAGCCTGCCGGCCGCCTCGCGGAAACTGTCGTCCTGCATACATTCATTTATGTGCGCGTAGCCGGCAAGGTAGCCCAGATACGCGAGGAAGGAGTGGCTGCCATTAAGCATCCGCAGTTTCATCTCTTCCCATGGCAGGACATCATTCACCATTTGTACACCTGCGACTTCCCAGGCAGGACGCCCAGCGACGAAGTTATCTTCCACCACCCACTGGATAAACGGTTCGCAGCTAATCGCGCAGGGATCATTCACCCCCAGATGCTGGCTGATTTCCACCAGTGATTCGTCGGTTGCAGCCGGAACAATGCGGTCGACCATGGTTCCCGGAAAACTGACGTGCTCTTTTATCCACCCGGCGAGTTCTGGCGAACGTTTTTCTGCCATTCCCAGCACCGCGTTTTTCACCACATGACCATTGTCGGGAATATTGTCGCAGGAGAGCACGGTAAACGCCGGCAGGCCCCGCTCGCGGCGGCGATGAAGCGCTTCAACCAGAATACCCGGCGCGGAATGCGGCTCAGACGGGTGCTCGAGATCGTGCAGGATGCGGCTGTTGCGCATATCCAGTTTTCCCGTCGCCGGATCGATGCAGTAGCCTTTTTCGGTAATGGTGAGGGAGACAATTGCCACCTGCGGTTCGCAGAATTTCTCAATAATGGCTGCCAGCGAGTCGAGTTTGGCGTTCAGGCACTCTTTTACCGCACCGATAATAATGGGCTGATTGCCTTCGGCACCTTTCTCCAGCACGGTAAACAGATGATCCTGCGCCCGGAGCTGGCCCATAAGGACATCGCCGCTAAAGAGGCTAATCTCACAAATTCCCCAGTCGCCTCCTTTGGCATTCAGTACCCGGTTTGTTAACAACGCCTGATGCGCCCGGTGGAACGCGCCAAAACCGAAATGGACGATGCGGGAGCGTAACTGCTCGCGATCGTAGCGGGGCTGCTGGACATGAGCAGGAAGCGCGGTGGAGGCAATAGTCTTCATGTAATACACACCTGATTAACCATTAATTAACAATGCCAGTGTAAAGTTATATGACAACAAATTAAATTGGTAAGCCGTAAATATCCCTGTTATGTGAGTTTGATCAATCAATGCCGCGTGCTGTATTGACCACTTCGATTAAACATGTATGGTAGTCGTCATTGAGGTAACACATATTGGTATAACAACTTGAGAGGGTGGGGCAATGGAACAAACCTGGCGTTGGTACGGGCCGAACGATCCGGTTTCTCTTGATGATGTGCGTCAGGCTGGCGCAACGGGTGTGGTCACGGCGCTGCATCATATTCCGAACGGTCAGGTGTGGCCGGTGGAGGAAATCCAAAAGCGTCAGGCTCAGCTGGCAGAGAAGGGGTTAACCTGGTCTGTTGTGGAAAGTATTCCGGTTCACGAAGATATCAAAACCCACTCCGGTGAGTGTGATACCTGGATTGCGAATTATCAGCAGAGCATTCGTAACCTGGCAGCCTGTGGTATTGATACCGTCTGCTACAACTTTATGCCGATCCTGGACTGGACGCGTACCGACCTGGAATATGAAATGGCCGATGGTTCGAAGGCGCTGCGTTTCGATCAAATCGCTTTTGCGGCTTTCGAACTGCACATTCTGAAGCGTCCGGGGGCGGAAGCAGACTACACCGCAGAAGAGCAGCAGCAGGCGCTGGCGTGGTTCAATGCCGCCGGTGAAGCGGACATTGAGAAGCTGGTTCGCAATATCATCGCGGGCCTGCCCGGTGCGGAAGAGGGTTATACCCTCGATCAGTTCCGCGCGCGCCTGGCGGAATATGGCGATATCGATAAAAACCAGCTGCGTGAAAACATGGCGCACTTCCTGCGCGCTATCGTGCCGGTGGCAGAAGAAGTCGGCGTGCGGCTGGCGGTTCATCCTGACGATCCACCGCGCCCTATCCTCGGCCTGCCGCGTATCGTGTCTACGATTGAAGATATGCAGTGGCTGAAAGAGACGGTGGACAGCATCTACAACGGCTTTACCATGTGTACGGGCTCGTATGGCGTGCGGGCGGATAACGATCTGGTGCGGATGATCGAAACCTTCGGCGATCGCATTCATTTCACCCACCTGCGTGCAACCTGCCGTGAAGAGAACCCGAAAACCTTCCACGAAGCAGCCCATCTTGGCGGCGACGTGAACATGGTTGCGGTGGTGGATGCCATTCTCTCTGAAGAGGTACGTCGTAAGCTGGCGGGGGATGTGCGTCCAATCCCGTTCCGTCCGGATCACGGGCACCAGATGCTGGACGATCTGCGCAAGAAAACGAATCCAGGGTATTCGGCGATTGGCCGTCTGAAAGGGATGGCGGAAGTGCGCGGTATCGAGCTGGCGCTGAAAATGACGAAGTATCCTGAACTGCTGTAAAGGTTGTTGCCGGGTGGCGGCTGCGCCTTACCCGGCCTACAAAAACACAAAAACCGGCATCAGAGCCGGTTTTTTGTAGGCCCGGTAAGCGTAGCGCCACCGGGCGAAAAGCACGATCAGTCAGCACGCCCCATATAACGGCGTTCTTCGATATGGATACGAATTTTTTCGCCCGGGCTTAAGTATTCTGGTACCTGAATCACCAGACCAGTGCTCAATGTCGCCGGTTTGTTACGGGCGCTGGCAGATGCCCCTTTGATGCCTGGTGCGGTTTCAACGATTTCCAGATCAACGGTCTGCGGCAGCTCAAGCGCCAGCAGTTGACCGTCCCAGGTCAGCACCTGCATGTCCGGCATGCCGCCCTCTGGCATAAACAGCAACTCTTCTTCAATCTGATCTTTGGTGAAGGTATACGGGGTATAGTCTTCTTTATCCATAAAGACATATTCGTTGCCATCGACATAGGAGAAGTCAACGTAACGGCGGGTCAGCGTCACGGTGTCAACGATATCATCACCTTTGAAACGCTCTTCTACTTTCAGCCCGGTACGGACATCAGAAAAACGCATTTTGTACAGCGTAGCGGCACCGCGGGCAGTGGGCGACTGAATATCAATATCCTTAACCAGCAGCAGTTTGCCGTTGTAATTCAGTACCATACCTTTTTTAATTTCGTTCGCTCTTGGCATCGAAAAATTCCTGTAGTCGAAAATGTCAAAAATATCGCGACAAAGTACTCGCGACGGGCCTTTCGGGCAAGTGGTATTCGCACTTTTGCTGGTGCAAAAAAGGTGGTACTGTGCGCGCTCATCAATCCGGTGGTTAACCTTAAGAGAACAACGTATGGAATGCCGTCCGGGTTGCGGGGCGTGTTGCACTGCCCCTTCAATTTCCAGCCCTATTCCCGGTATGCCAGATGGCAAGCCCGCCAATACGCCCTGCATTCAGCTTGATGAACAGCAACGCTGTAAAATTTTCACCTCGCCACTGCGACCGAAAGTCTGTGCAGGCTTACAAGCCAGCGCTGAAATGTGCGGTAACTCGCGTCAGCAGGCCATGACCTGGCTTATCGATCTGGAAATGCTGACCGCGCCTTAAACATCTTTAATCCGCAGTAAGCAAAACAGAGTGGCGATAATCATCACCATCGCAAACCAGAACACAGCGTGATAATTCCAGATCTCGGCGACGATGCCCGCCACTGATCCTGCGATGATCCAGCCCACGCGCGAAGTGTTGGTATAGAGCGTGGTGGCTGAACCCGCCTGACCGGGCATCAGATCCTGAAAATAGAGCATCCCGATGCCGCCCAGAATGCCAATAAAAATAGCATTTAGCAGCTGCAAGCCCAACAGAATGACAGGTGAATGCGCCATCAGCATTCCTGCGTAAAAACAGACGCTACCCACGGCAGCAACGCGCATTAAGAAACGCTTATCCAGACGTTTGGCGAAATATCCGGCAATCAACATCGTCGGGATTTCCAGCCCGGCGGCGGTCCCCATCATCACACCGGCCAGTTTCTCGGGAAGATGCAGTTCGTTGATAATAAATAGCGGCATGTTGATGATGTACAGGCTGTTCGAGCCCCACATCAATGTACAAATGACAAACAGCAGCAGCGTATCGCGACGGTTACGGCGCGGCGCTTCGATCGTGCCGGTCGCCAGCGGAAGCTCTTTTTGCATCGACGGTAAAAACAGCCACACCATCACACCGCAAACAATAAACGCTACCGCTGCGCTCAGATACATTACCGTAAAGCTGAAACCCATCGCTAAGGCATAAGCCAGCGGTGGGCCAATGACCCATGCCAGTGAAACCTGAGCGCGTAAAAAAGAGCTGAACATCACCGCCTCACGTCCGGTTTTGTCGGCATGTTCACGGGCAAGGGCAAACATTTGCGGGTTAGCGGTCGAGCCAAAGCTGCTAAGAAAGACGCCAACGAATAGCAAAACAAAGTAGTTGCGATTCCAGGCAAAAAGGGTGCAGGCCAGCACGCCTAACAGGCAGCAAAAGACAATCAGCGATTTGCGATCGCCGCGCTTATCAGAGCGCCCGGCGAGAAACTGACTTACCAGAATCCCAATGACAGCGCTGCCGGTAAAGAAGAATCCCACCATCGCCGGACGGGCATGTACTTCATCGGTAAGAAAAATACTGAGTGTCGGGGTTTGCAGAGCGCCCGCAATACCGGTGAGAAAGGCAACGATTAAAAACGCCGTCGAGGTCAGGTCAAACGATTTCGCGCTGGAGACTGCGGGGGAGTTATGCATGCTGGTCGATCACTGGAAGAGGAAGACGCGGAGTTTACGCTGCTTGTCAGAAAATAAACAGACAGCGAAATCAAAAGCGCCACGAATAGTCAAAATGCCATTTCACTGTTGCTGATTGGCTGCTGACGCTGCTGAAATGAAATTGCTGATAACGGATTTTCCCATCAGCAATTAGGAAAAATGGCAAAAAATTGTGCAGCACATCAAACTTTTGCTCATAACTTTACGGCTTTCCTTGCGTGCTGAAACAGAAGTATTATGCTTTCTTGAAACGTTTCAGCGCGATCTTGTCTTTAACCCTAAGCAGGTTGGCGCTTTTTTTCTCATAGAGGCTGAATCGTTTCAATTCAGCAAGAGAGGAGAACTATGTTCCAGTTATCCGTACAGGACATCCATCCGGGCGAAAAGGCCGGAGACAAAGAAGAGGCGATTCGCCAGGTCGCTGCGGCGCTGGTGCAGGCCGGTAATGTAGCAGAAGGCTACGTCAATGGCATGCTGGCGCGCGAACAGCAAACCTCAACGTTCCTCGGCAATGGTATTGCTATTCCACACGGCACTACCGACACCCGCGATCAGGTGCTGAAAACCGGCGTTCAGGTATTTCAGTTCCCGGAAGGCGTCACCTGGGGTGACGGTCAGGTAGCGTACGTGGCAATCGGTATTGCTGCCAGCTCGGATGAACATCTGGGCCTGCTACGCCAGCTGACCCACGTACTGAGCGATGATTCCGTTGCTGAACAACTGAAGTCAGCAACAACAGCAGAAGAACTTCGCGCATTACTGATGGGCGAAAAGCAGAGTGAGCAGCTGAAGCTCGACAACGAAATGCTGACACTGGATATCGTCGCCAGCGATCTGCTGACTCTTCAGGCGCTGAACGCTGCGCGTCTGAAAGAGGCGGGGGCAGTTGACGCCACTTTCGTCACCAAAGCCATCAATGAACAACCGCTGAATCTCGGACAGGGTATCTGGCTGAGCGATAGCGCCGAAGGCAATCTGCGTAGCGCGATTGCGGTAAGCCGTGCGGCAAATGCTTTTGATGTGGACGGCGAAACGGCAGCCATGCTGGTGAGTGTGGCGATGAATGACGATCAGCCCATCGCGGTTCTTAAGCGTCTCGCTGATTTATTGCTCGACAATAAAGCTGACCGCTTGCTGAAAGCGGATGCGGCAACGTTGCTGGCGCTGCTGACCAGCGATGATGCGCCGACCGACGACGTGTTAAGCGCGGAGTTTGTGGTGCGCAATGAACACGGCCTGCATGCTCGTCCAGGTACCATGCTGGTCAATACCATTAAACAATTTAACAGTGATATTACCGTGACAAACCTTGATGGTACCGGCAAACCGGCAAACGGACGTAGTCTGATGAAAGTTGTGGCACTTGGCGTTAAGAAAGGTCATCGCCTACGCTTTACCGCCCAGGGTGCAGATGCTGAACAGGCGCTGAAAGCAATCGGCGACGCTATCGCTGCTGGTCTTGGGGAGGGCGCATAATGAGCAGACGTGTTGCTACTATCACCCTTAATCCGGCTTATGACCTTGTTGGTTTCTGCCCGGAAATTGAACGCGGCGAAGTGAACCTGGTGAAAACCACCGGTCTGCATGCGGCGGGTAAAGGCATCAACGTGGCCAAAGTATTAAAAGACCTGGGAATTGATGTCACCGTTGGCGGCTTCCTGGGTAAAGACAATCAGGATGGTTTTCAGCAACTGTTCAGCGAGCTGGGCATTGCCAACCGTTTCCAGGTTGTACAGGGGCGCACCCGAATTAACGTTAAGCTGACGGAAAAAGACGGCGAAGTGACCGACTTCAACTTCTCGGGTTTTGAAGTCACCCCCGCCGACTGGGAACGCTTTGTGACTGATTCTCTGAGCTGGCTCGGTCAGTTCGATATGGTCTGTGTCAGCGGAAGCTTACCGTCAGGCGTCAGCCCGGAAGCGTTCACCGACTGGATGACTCGCCTGCGTAGTCAGTGTCCTTGCATTATCTTTGATAGTAGCCGTGAAGCGTTAGTAGCAGGTTTGAAAGCGGCACCGTGGCTGGTGAAACCTAACCGCCGCGAGCTGGAAATCTGGGCAGGCCGTAAACTGCCTGAAATGAAAGATGTGATTGAAGCTGCACATGCGCTACGTGAACAAGGCATCGCGCATGTTGTTATTTCACTGGGTGCCGAAGGCGCGCTTTGGGTTAATGCCTCCGGCGAATGGATCGCCAAACCACCGTCAGTCGATGTCGTAAGCACCGTTGGCGCAGGGGATTCTATGGTTGGTGGCCTGATTTATGGCTTGCTGATGCGTGAATCCAGTGAACACACACTGCGTCTGGCGACAGCTGTTGCAGCCCTGGCGGTAAGTCAAAGCAATGTGGGTATTACCGATCGTCCGCAGTTGGCCGCAATGATGGCGCGCGTCGACTTACAACCTTTTAACTGACAGCAGGAGAGGCATAATGAAAACGCTGCTGATTATTGACGCTAATCTCGGTCAGGCACGCGCCTATATGGCGAAGACCCTGCTGGGCGCGGCGGCGCGAAAAGCAAAACTGGAAATCATCGACAATCCGAACGACGCTGAAATGGCGATTGTTCTCGGTGATTCCATCCCGAACGACAGCGCGCTGAACGGTAAAAATGTCTGGCTGGGCGATATTTCCCGGGCAGTTGCGCACCCTGAGCTGTTCCTGAGTGAAGCCAAAGGCCATGCGAAACCTTACACTGCGCCGGTCGCTGCGACAGCACCAGTTGCCGCCAGCGGTCCGAAACGCGTAGTTGCGGTGACTGCTTGCCCGACTGGCGTAGCACACACCTTTATGGCGGCTGAAGCCATTGAAACCGAAGCGAAAAAACGTGGCTGGTGGGTGAAAGTTGAAACCCGTGGTTCTGTTGGCGCGGGTAATGCAATCACTCCCGAAGAAGTCGCAGCAGCGGATCTGGTGATTGTGGCGGCAGATATCGAAGTGGATCTGGCGAAATTTGCTGGTAAACCGATGTATCGTACCTCTACCGGTCTGGCGCTGAAGAAAACCGCGCAGGAACTGGATAAAGCGGTTGCTGAAGCAACGCCGTATGAACCGGCGGGCAAAGCTCAAACGGCGACCACTGAAAGTAAGAAAGAGAGTGCAGGCGCATACCGTCACTTGCTGACGGGCGTTTCTTACATGCTGCCGATGGTCGTTGCAGGTGGTCTGTGTATCGCGCTTTCTTTTGCTTTTGGTATCGAAGCGTTTAAAGAGCCGGGTACGTTGGCTGCGGCGCTGATGCAGATTGGTGGTGGTTCAGCCTTTGCGCTGATGGTGCCGGTACTGGCAGGTTATATTGCCTTTTCCATTGCCGATCGTCCGGGCCTCACTCCGGGTCTGATTGGCGGTATGCTGGCGGTCAGCACCGGTTCTGGCTTCATTGGTGGTATTATTGCGGGCTTCCTGGCTGGTTACATTGCGAAGTTAATCAGTACGCAATTGAAACTGCCACAGAGTATGGAGGCGCTGAAACCGATCCTGATCATTCCGCTAATTTCCAGTCTGGTGGTCGGTCTGGCGATGATCTACCTGATCGGTAAACCAGTTGCTGGCATTCTCGAAGGGCTGACTCACTGGCTGCAGACCATGGGGACTGCGAATGCGGTTCTGCTGGGGGCGATCCTCGGTGGCATGATGTGTACTGACATGGGCGGTCCGGTAAACAAAGCAGCGTACGCATTCGGTGTGGGTCTGCTGAGTACTCAAACCTATGGCCCGATGGCGGCGATTATGGCGGCAGGTATGGTGCCACCGCTGGCAATGGGTCTGGCAACAATGGTGGCGCGTCGCAAATTCGACAAAGCGCAGCAGGAAGGTGGCAAAGCCGCTCTGGTATTGGGACTGTGCTTCATTTCGGAAGGTGCAATTCCGTTTGCTGCTCGTGATCCGATGCGTGTGCTGCCGTGCTGTATCGTGGGTGGGGCGCTGACTGGCGCAATCTCAATGGCGATTGGTGCGAAACTGATGGCACCGCACGGTGGTCTGTTTGTTCTGCTGATCCCTGGCGCTATTACGCCGGTATTGGGTTACCTGGTAGCAATTATTGCCGGTACGCTGGTGGCAGGCCTGTCTTACGCGGTGCTGAAGCGCCCGGAAGCGGAAGTGGTCGCAAAAGCAGCCTAAAAGAGGTGTCGGGTGGCGGCTTCGCCTTACCCGACCTACAAAAAAAGCCGGGTGCGTAAGCAGCCCGGCTTTTTTTATGCCGCCTGTTCAGCGGTTTGTTGCGCTTTCAGCCAGGCGATCTCTTCTGCCCAGATATCCGGGTTGATGGTTTCGAGGATCAGCGGAATGCCGTCGAAACGGTCGTCCTGCATGATCCAGCGGAACGCATCATGACCGATATTGCCTTCACCGAGGCTATGATGGCGGTCAACGCGGCTGCCAAAGGTGCTTTTCGCATCGTTAAGGTGCATCCCGCGCAGATACTTAAAGCCGACAGTACGGGCAAAATCCGCGAATGTTTTCTCGCATTCGGCTGGAGTACGCAAATCATACCCGGCAGCGAAAGCATGGCAGGTATCAATGCAGACGCCGACGCGGGATTTATCTTCCACGCCGTCGATAATCGCCGCGAGATGTTCGAATTTAAACCCTAAGTTACTGCCCTGACCGGCGGTGTTTTCTATCACCGCTGTCACACCTTGAGTTTTATCCAGCGCAATGTTGATGGATTCGGCAATACGCGCAAGGCAATCCTCTTCTGAAATCTGCATCAGATGGCTGCCAGGGTGGAAGTTGAGCAAAGAAAGCCCCAGTTGTTCGCAACGCTGCATTTCATCTATAAAGGCATCGCGCGATTTTTCCAGAGCTTCAGTGACCGGATGTCCGAGGTTAATCAGATAGCTGTCGTGGGGAAGAATTTGCGCCGATGTGTAGTGATATTTTTCACAGGCGGCTTTGAATTCATCGATGGTTTGCGTCGTGAGCGGTGCGGCACGCCACTGACGTTGGTTTTTGGTGAACAAGGCAAACGCGGTTGCGTCGATTTCGGCGGCGCGAATTGCGGCATTTGCCAGACCGCCAGCAGCACTAACGTGCGCTCCAATGTATTTCATGCGAGGACTCCTGTTAAACCCGCTGGAGGAAAACGGTAATGATAGCGGGTTAACAGGAGCAAGATGTAGTGGTTTATGCGATGACGCTTTGAATCACATAGTTAATCGCACCACCACCAACAATCAGCCAGGCAAACAGTACCAGTGCCATCAGCAGAGGTTTCGCCCCGGCTTTTTTCAGCGCGCTGACGTGAGTGGTCAGACCCAGCGCCGCCATCGCCATTGCCAGCAGGAAGGTATCCAGCGTTACCAGCATGTTCACCACGCTCTGCGGTAACAGGTGGAACGAGTTAAAGATGGCAACTACGATGAACAAGATGGCAAACCACGGAATAGTGATTTTGCTTTTCTCGCCGCTGTTCGCCCCAGACAGCTGTTTAACACGCGCCGCCAGCAGGATGAGGAACGGAGCCAGCATCATCACGCGCAGCATTTTGGAAATAACTGCTGCGTTTTCCGCATCCGGGCTGATGGCATGACCTGCCGCCACCACCTGCGCCACTTCGTGCACAGTAGAACCAATGTAGATACCGAAAGTTTCCGGACTAAACCATTGAGACATCAGCGGATATATCGCCGGGTAGAGGAAAATCGCGACGGTCCCGAAGATAACAACGGTTGCAACAGCCACGGTTACTTTACTGGCTTCCGCTTTCACTACCGGCTCAGTCGCCAGTACCGCGGCAGCACCACAGATACTGCTACCGGCACCGATCAACCAGCTGGTGTGCTTATCCAGACCAAACACTTTCTGCCCCAGGAAGCAAGCCAGCAGGAAGGTACTGGACAGCGTCAACACGTCAATGATGATCCCACTGATACCGACATCGGCAATTTGCGAGAACGTCAGACGGAAGCCATAAAGAATGATACCCAGACGTAATAAATATTGCTTGGCAAACAGCACACCACCGTCACAGCTTTTCCAGATGTGCGGATAGATGGTGTTGCCTAAAACCATCCCCAACAAGATTGCGAGGGTGAGGGCACTAAACCCGGCACCCGCAACCGCGGGAATGGAACCACCCCACAGGGCGACCCCGGTGATAACTGCACTCAGGGCTAACCCCGGAATAAAATGCCACAGTGTACGATGTTGTTTCTGTAAGGTGATATTCGTCATAACCCTCTCCTTTAACCGGGCATAAGGTTACGACTAACTGGTTTAAAAATAAAATTGATTATATATTTATAATTAATCTTTATAAGTGGTAAGCGACTATGCACATCACCCTCCGGCAGTTGGAAGTTTTTGCAGAAGTATTGAAAAGTGGATCAACCACCCAGGCGTCGGTGATGCTGGCGTTGTCGCAATCAGCAGTGAGCGCAGCCTTGACCGACCTGGAAGGGCAGCTTGGCGTGCAACTGTTTGATCGCGTGGGGAAAAGACTGGTTGTTAATGAACACGGGCGGCTGCTCTATCCGCGTGCGTTGGCATTGCTTGAACAGGCGGTTGAAATCGAACAACTGTTTCGCGAAGACAACGGCGCGATTCGTATCTATGCCAGTAGTACCATCGGTAACTACATTCTGCCTGCAGTTATCGCCCGTTATCGCCATGATTATCCGCAGTTGCCGATTGAACTTAGCGTTGGGAATAGCCAGGACGTGATGCAAGCGGTGCTGGATTTCCGCGTTGATATTGGCTTTATTGAAGGGCCGTGCCACAGCACTGAAATCATTTCTGAACCGTGGCTGGAAGACGAGCTGGTGGTTTTCGCCGCGCCGACTTCGCCGTTGGCCCGTGGTCCGGTCACCTTAGAACAGCTGGCCGCTGCGCCGTGGATCCTGCGTGAACGCGGTTCCGGCACGCGGGAGATTGTCGATTATCTGTTGCTGTCACATTTACCGAAGTTTGAGATGGCGATGGAATTAGGTAACTCCGAGGCAATCAAACATGCGGTGCGTCATGGGTTGGGAATTAGTTGCCTGTCGCGACGTGTGATTGAAGATCAATTGCAGGCAGGCACATTAAGTGAAGTTGCGGTCCCTCTGCCGCGCCTGATGCGTACGTTGTGGCGTATACATCATCGGCAAAAACACCTTTCCAACGCGCTACGGCGCTTTCTGGACTATTGCGATCCCGCAAATGTGCCGCGTTAAGTTGCTGTACAAGAACATGCTGGTGCTGTGTCGATTTCGTGACGCAGCGCCTTCAGCATGCATTCGCCAGAAAAGAGATTGGCTGCTTTACTTATAATCCCTGGGCGATCATGAAGGTGTCTTATAACCGTGTATTTCTGCCGGAAGGATTGCCAATCGTCTGCTACAATCGCGCCTCATTTTTAAGATGGATAGCATTTTTGTATGGTTTCCGAAACTAAAACCACAGAAGCGCCGGGCTTACGCCGTGAATTAAAGGCGCGTCACCTGACGATGATTGCCATTGGCGGTTCCATCGGTACAGGTCTTTTTGTTGCCTCTGGCGCAACGATTTCTCAGGCAGGTCCGGGCGGGGCATTGCTCTCGTATATGCTGATTGGCCTGATGGTTTACTTCCTGATGACCAGTCTCGGTGAACTGGCTGCATATATGCCGGTTTCCGGTTCGTTTGCCACTTACGGTCAGAACTATGTTGAAGAAGGCTTTGGCTTCGCGCTGGGCTGGAACTACTGGTACAACTGGGCGGTGACTATCGCCGTTGACCTGGTTGCAGCTCAGCTGGTCATGAGCTGGTGGTTCCCGGATACACCGGGCTGGATCTGGAGTGCGTTGTTCCTCGGCGTTATCTTCCTGCTGAACTACATCTCAGTTCGTGGCTTTGGTGAAGCGGAATACTGGTTCTCACTGATCAAAGTCACGACAGTTATTGTCTTTATCATCGTTGGCGTGCTGATGATTATCGGTATCTTCAAAGGCGCGCAGCCTGCGGGCTGGAGCAACTGGACAATCGGCGAAGCGCCGTTTGCTGGTGGTTTTGCGGCGATGATCGGCGTAGCTATGATTGTCGGCTTCTCTTTCCAGGG
Organism: Enterobacter hormaechei; assembly: GCA_042434945.1. GTDB lineage: Bacteria > Pseudomonadota > Gammaproteobacteria > Enterobacterales > Enterobacteriaceae > Escherichia > Escherichia hormaechei_A. The sequence goes on along the minus strand of CP170191.1, from coordinate 2,621,411 downwards.
AACCGAGCTGATCGGTATTGCTGCAGGCGAGTCCGAAGATCCGGCGAAAAACATTCCACGCGCGGTACGTCAGGTGTTCTGGCGAATCCTGTTGTTCTATGTGTTCGCGATCCTGATTATCAGCCTGATTATTCCGTACACCGATCCGAGCCTGCTGCGTAACGATGTTAAAGACATCAGCGTTAGTCCGTTCACCCTGGTGTTCCAGCACGCGGGTCTGCTCTCTGCGGCGGCGGTGATGAACGCAGTTATTCTGACGGCGGTGCTGTCAGCGGGTAACTCCGGTATGTATGCGTCTACTCGTATGCTGTACACCCTGGCGTGTGACGGTAAAGCGCCGCGCATTTTCGCTAAACTGTCGCGTGGTGGCGTGCCGCGTAATGCGCTGTATGCGACGACGGTGATTGCCGGTCTGTGCTTCCTGACCTCCATGTTTGGCAACCAGACGGTATACCTGTGGCTGCTGAACACCTCCGGGATGACGGGTTTTATCGCCTGGCTGGGGATTGCCATTAGCCACTATCGCTTCCGTCGCGGTTACGTATTGCAGGGACACGACATTAACGATCTGCCGTACCGTTCAGGTTTCTTCCCACTGGGGCCGATCTTCGCATTCATTCTGTGTCTGATTATCACTTTGGGCCAGAACTACGAAGCGTTCCTGAAAGATACTATTGACTGGGGCGGCGTAGCGGCAACGTATATTGGTATCCCGCTGTTCCTGATTATTTGGTTCGGCTACAAGCTGATTAAAGGAACTCACTTCGTACGCTACAGCGAAATGAAGTTCCCGCAGAACGATTTAAACAATAACCGCACTTCCTCTCTTTTAGCCCGCTCAGTTGAGCGGGCTTTTTTATGGGCAGATCAGAAGCTGTAGGTCATGCCGACGGTGTAGCGACGGCCATCCAGCACGGTGTCATACGTATCGTAATCAATCTGCTTATCGAGCACGTTATACACACCGGCAGTAACCAGCAGGTTTTTGTTGGCGTTGTAGCGCATACCGACATCAACCTGAGTGTAGGACGGCGTACCCTGGGACATTGACGTGCGGCTCAGGTACTCAGACGTTTTACCGCGCAGGTTCAGACGGCTCCAGAATCCGACATCTGGCGTCGCCTGCCAGTCCAGGGTGGTGTTGAACATGTGTTTCGGCATTTTGTTCAGTGGCTTGCCGGAGAACTGGCCGCTCTTCTGCTCAGACTCCGTATAGGTGTAGTTTGCAGTCCAGTTCACATCGCGCGTGATTTTCCACCCGAAGGAGGACTCCACACCGCGCATGTTGGCTTTGTCCACGTTGACGCGATCGCTGACGAAATCATAGCTGTGATCGCCAATCGTACAGGCGGGATCGGCGCTGCTGTTACAGCGGCGAACTTCCGTAATCTTGTCCTTGAAGTCGGTATTAAACAGCGTTACGCCGGCATTCAGGTTATCGTTGTTATCCCAGAGCAGGGCGAGCTCTTCGCTCAGGCTCTTCTCTGGTTTCAGATCCGGGTTGCCAACGATGATACCGTCAAGACGGCCGCCACCCGTTACCTGGCCCCAGCTGGCAGACGACTGACGCAGATCCGGCGCACGATAGCCAGCCGAAACCCCGCCTTTTAATGTCCACTGATCGGCCAGGTGCCATACGCCGTAACCGCGCGGCGTCCAGTTAGTACCGTAGTTTTGGTCTTTGTCCATACGCAGACCGCCGGTCAACGTAAAGCTTTCCGTCATTGCCCATTCATCTTCGGCAAACAGGGCCCAGCTCCAGCGCGTCAGTTTGTTCAGTCCGTCAGCAGCTTCCAGCTGATTACCCTTGTCGCGCAGTTTCTCATAACGATACTGCCCGCCGAGGGTCAACGTATGATCGCCGAGGAAAATCTGGTTCTGGTTGTTGAAGGTGGTGTTATAGGAGCGCATTTTGCGACCTGGATTATTGGTCTCTTCCTGCTGGATATAGCTGGTGGTATTGAAGTCGTCGTAATACCCGCTGTGCGTTAAGGAGTAGGTCGTGTGCTCATAGCGCGAGTCGCTTTTGGTATTTGGCGTACAGGTTGTTCCCCGGCAGGTTTCAGCCGCTTTCGACATCCCCGGGGTGCTGTTTCTGTCCTGAAGCTCGCGAGCAAAGTCGAGGTCGAAATCGTTCTTCTCGTCCGGCGTGAAGTTCAGCGTAATGCCACCGTTACGCATTTTCTGCTCGTTATAGCCGTTCACGATTTTATCTTCTGCGCGGCGTGACAACAGCCCCGTCACTTTTGCGCCCAGCAGTCCGTCGATCAGGGGACCAGAAGCGTAGGCGTTGGTCTGGAAGATATCGCCGGAATCATTGTTTTCCTGGAAGGTCGCATCGCCATGCAACGAACCGGTCCAGGCTTTAGTGTTCGAGACTTTTTTGGTAATGACGTTAATTACGCCACCCATAGCATCGGAGCCGTAAAGCGAGGACATCGGGCCGCGGATGACCTCGATGCGCTCAATGGACTCCAGCGGCGGCAGCCAGCCTTGTTCAATACCCGAGTTGTCGCTGTTGGGGCGGGTGCTTCGCGTACTGACGCGTTTGCCGTTCACCAGGAACAGGGTGTACTGAGAGGCCATGCCGCGAATACTGATATCACTGCTGCTCCCGCCGCCAGTGACGACAACGCCCGGGACGTCTCTCAGGGCATCGGTAACATCACGGTAGGCTTTATCTTCAATCTGCTGTTTTGAAATCACAGAGATGGAGGCGGGGGCATTCTGGATTTTTTGTTCAAAACCCGTCGCGGTGACGACAACGGTGTCCTGATCGGCTGCGTGAACGAAGGGGGAACATGTGGCAGCGCCAATGGCGACGGCCAGGAGCTTAATGCGCGGTATTGTCATTTGTACATTCCGTATAAAAATGAATAAAACTCCATCGGGATAACCCTGAGAACTGTATGTTTTTGTCTTGTAAGAACTCTTTGAGATGGAGAAGAGCCTGGAATTGTACAAAAGAATGTAGAATTGTAAACACAAATGATAATTGAAATCATTTGTGTTTGGGTGTCGGAGACAGAAATCAGGCTGGATTCAAGCGGATAGAAGTATGTAAAGAGGGGGAGGGGAAGACCCGGTAGGCAGGAGGCGCTACCGGGCAAAAGGCGGAACTTATCTGAACAGATGCTCCGCATGGAAGCGCAGGTGATCCTCTATAAAAGAGGCGATGAAGTAGTAACTGTGATCATATCCCGGCTGAATACGCAGCGTCATCGGCCACGCTTTCTGGCGCGCGGCTTCTGCCAGTACCGCAGGTTGCAACTGGTCGGCAAGAAACTGATCATTATCGCCCTGATCGATAAGCGTCGGGATCGCATCCTGCGCGTTACTGGCATACATCAGTGCGCAACTGTCCCATTCCAGCCATGCATTTTTGTCCTCACCTAAATAGCTGCTAAACGCTTTGATTCCCCACGGGACGCTGCACGGATTCACAATTGGCGCAAAGGCCGAAACGCTGGTGTATTTACCCGGATTTTTCAGCGCCATAATCAGCGCACCGTGACCACCCATTGAGTGACCGCTAATGGCGCAGCGGTCGCTGACATTAAATTGCGACTGAACCAGCGCCGGTAATTCATCGCGCAGATAATCATACATCCGGTAATGCGTCGCCCACGGCGGTTGCGTGGCATTAAGATAAAAGCCTGCGCCATGGCCTAAATCGTAGCCATCGTCGTTGGCAATCTTTTCGCCGCGCGGGCTGGTGTCTGGCATCACCAGTACAATCCCCAGTTCCGCCGCTACCCGCTGGGCACCCGCCTTGGTGGTGAAGTTCTCGTCATTGCAGGTTAATCCGGAAAGCCAGTACAGCACTGGTGGCGGAGTGTGATCACGAGGTGGAAGGGAGAAAGATACTGAACGTCATCGGGCAGTTTAAGGTACTGGAGTCGTGTCGCCAGCGTTGCTGCCAGCCTTCAAAACAGCGGTGCTCTTCGAGCATTTCCATGCGTGGCTCCTTGTTGTGTTGTTTGCAATTTCTTCATCATACCGTTTATTCAATGTGCTGTGAGTAACTTTCACTTCCGTCAGATAATGCCGTTGTTCACGGTCTGCTGCGCTTTGTGATCGGCTGCATGAGCGGCTGGTCGATGGTGCTGATTGCCGCCTGGACCAACGAGCGGCTGGGGCAACTGGGCAAACCGGGACTCAGTGCGGCCGTCTTTGCCGGACCCGGGGCCGGCATCGCCCTGAGCGGCCTGCTGGCGGTCTATATTCAGGCGAAATCCTTGTCCGCCGGGGCGGCATGGCAAATCTACGGCGTACTGGCGCTGGTGCTGATTGTGCTGGTGGCGCGCTACCTGCCGCGGTCCGGGCAGCTCCATCGGCCCGGTACCGCGCCTGAACCGCTGCTGCTGACCGCAGATCTCAAGCGTCTGGTCTGGAGCTACAGCCTGGCAGGGTTCGGCTATATCCTCCCGGCGACCTTTTTATCGCAAATGGCGGCGGTGCGTTTTCCTGGCAGCCTGTTTGCCCAGTTTGTCTGGCCGATATTTGGCGCCGCCTCGGTGGTGGGAATTGCGCTCAGCTTGCATAACGATGTTTTAACATCTGCTGATGAAAGGCAGCGGCAATTACAATAATTATCGCTGTGAATACTGGATTATGTGCGCCGCCTCACGCACAATAATCAGGCTGTAAATCAGCTTAATAACTTTGCCCCCACGCAGGGCGGAGGCGTCCACACCTGCAGGAGAAATCATAAATGCCATCACTCAGTAAAGAAGCGGCCCTGGTTCATGAAGCGTTAGTTGCGCGAGGACTGGAAACACCGCTGCGCCCGCCCGTGCATGAAATGGATAACGAAACGCGCAAAAGCCTTATTGCTGGTCATATGACCGAAATCATGCAGCTGCTGAATCTCGACCTGGCTGATGACAGTTTGATGGAAACGCCGCATCGCATCGCTAAAATGTATGTCGATGAAATTTTCTCCGGTCTGGATTACGCCAACTTCCCGAAAATCACCCTCATTGAAAACAAAATGAAGGTCGATGAAATGGTCACCGTGCGCGATATCACTCTGACCAGTACCTGTGAACACCATTTTGTTACCATCGATGGCAAAGCGACGGTGGCTTATATCCCGAAAGATTCGGTGATCGGTCTGTCAAAAATTAACCGTATCGTGCAGTTCTTTGCCCAGCGTCCGCAGGTGCAGGAACGTCTGACGCAGCAAATTCTTATTGCGCTACAAACGCTGCTGGGCACCAATAACGTGGCTGTCTCGATCGACGCGGTGCATTACTGCGTGAAGGCGCGTGGCATCCGCGATGCAACCAGTGCCACGACAACGACCTCTCTTGGTGGATTGTTCAAATCCAGTCAGAATACGCGCCACGAGTTTCTGCGCGCTGTGCGTCATCACAACTGATTAAAAGGCAGGAACCATGGAGCGCAACGTCACGCTCGATTTTGTTCGCGGCGTCGCCATTCTGGGGATCCTGCTATTAAACATCAGCGCCTTTGGGCTACCAAAGGCGGCTTATCTTAATCCCGCCTGGTACGGCGCTATTACGCCGCAGGATGCATGGACCTGGGCATTTCTTGATCTCGTCGGCCAGGTGAAATTCCTCACGCTTTTTGCGCTGCTGTTTGGTGCGGGCCTGCAAATGTTGCTGCCCCGTGGCAGACGCTGGATCCAGTCGCGGTTAACGCTGTTAGTCTTGTTGGGCTTTATTCACGGTTTACTGTTCTGGGACGGCGATATTCTGCTGGCTTACGGGCTGGTGGGCTTAATCTGCTGGCGGCTGGTGCGCGATGCGCCATCGGTAAAAAGCCTGTTTAATACAGGCGTCATGCTTTATCTGGTGGGGCTTGGCGTTTTGCTGTTATTGGGGTTGATTTCCGATAGCCAGACCAGCCGCGCCTGGACGCCGGATGCATCGGCTATTTTGTATGAAAAATACTGGAAGCTTCACGGCGGCGTTGAAGCGATCAGTAATCGTGCCGATGGTATTGGCAACAGTTTATTGGCACTGGGCGCACAGTATGGCTGGCAACTGGCTGGGATGATGCTCATTGGTGCGGCGCTGATGCGCAGCGGCTGGCTGAAAGGGCAGTTCAGCTTACGTCACTATCGTCGTACTGGTTTTGTGCTGGTGGCGATTGGGGTGACCATTAACCTTCCTGCCATCGCCCTGCAATGGCAGCTGGACTGGGCGTATCGCTGGTGTGCCTTCTTACTTCAAATGCCGCGGGAACTGAGTGCGCCGTTTCAGGCGATTGGCTATGCGTCGCTGTTTTATGGCTTCTGGCCGCAATTGAGCCGCTTTAAGCTGGTGCTTGCGATCGCCTGCGTCGGACGGATGGCGCTGACCAACTATCTATTGCAAACGCTGATTTGTACCACGCTTTTTTACCACCTCGGTTTGTTTATGCATTTTGACCGCCTGGAGCTGCTGGCGTTTGTTATTCCGGTATGGCTGGCGAATATCCTCTTCTCTGTTATCTGGCTGCGTTACTTCCGCCAGGGGCCGGTGGAATGGCTCTGGCGTCAGTTAACTTTGCGTGCTGCCGGACCGGCAATATCTAAAACATCAAGATAACGATCTGGATCACATTCGTTAACAAAACGGCTGTAACCGTTTCCATTGCTGTGACTCGATTCACGAAGTCCTGTATTCAGTGCTGACAAAATAGCCGCCAGCAAGCAGTCATTTACTGCAATCTCATAACAGGTAGTGAATATGATCACCATTCGTGATGTAGCGCGTCAGGCTGGCGTCTCTGTGGCAACGGTTTCCCGGGTGCTCAATAACAGCACGCTGGTCAGTGCCGACACGCGTGAAGCAGTAATGAAAGCCGTGAGTGAGCTGGATTATCGGCCAAACGCCAATGCCCAGGCGCTGGCAACTCAGGTTAGCGACACCATTGGCGTGGTGGTGATGGACGTTTCTGATGCGTTTTTCGGCGCGCTGGTAAAAGCGGTGGATCTGGTCGCTCAGCAGCATCAGAAATACGTGCTAATCGGCAATAGCTATCATGAAGCGGAAAAAGAGCGTCACGCCATTGAGGTGTTAATTCGCCAGCGTTGTAATGCGTTGATTGTTCACTCAAAAGCATTGAGTGACGATGAACTGGCGCAATTTATGGATAACATTCCCGGTATGGTGTTAATCAACCGCGTTGTGCCGGGGTACGCCCATCGTTGCGTTTGCCTGGATAATCTCAGCGGTGCCCGAATGGCGACGCGCATGTTGCTGAATAACGGTCATCAACGTATTGGTTATCTTTCTTCCAGCCACGGCATTGAAGATGACGCCATGCGTAAAGCAGGCTGGATGAGTGCGTTGAAAGAGCAGGATATTATTCCGCCGGAAAGCTGGATTGGCGCTGGTACGCCGGACATGCCGGGCGGTGAGGCGGCGATGGTTGAACTGCTGGGGCGCAATCTACAACTTACCGCTGTATTTGCTTATAACGACAATATGGCCGCTGGCGCACTGACAGCATTAAAAGATAATGGCATTGCGATTCCGTTACATCTCTCAATCATCGGTTTCGATGATATTCCCATCGCCCGTTACACCGACCCGCAATTAACGACCGTGCGTTATCCCATTGCTTCAATGGCGAAATTAGCCACCGAACTGGCCTTGCAGGGGGCAGCAGGCAATATTGATCCTCGTGCCAGCCACTGTTTTATGCCGACGTTAGTGCGTCGCCATTCTGTCGCAACACGCCAGAATGCGGCGGCGATCACTAACTCAACAAATCAGGCGATGTAACCGCTTTCAATCTGTGAGTGATTTCACAGTATCTTAACAATGTGATAGCTATGATTGCACCGTTTTAACGTTGTAACCCGTATGTAACAGTGAATAATCACTTTTGCCGAGGTAACAGCGTCATAACAACAATTAAAGCCGTTTTCTGGAGCGTTACCGGGCATGGAAGAACGAATTTTAAAAAGTGAGCTTCGGCGTTCAGTAACACTTCATTAACTCTACTGCCCCGCCGAGCATTTATCTCAAGCACTACCCTGCATAAGAAAAACCGGAGATACCATGAATAAGAAGGTGTTAACCCTGTCTGCTGTGATGGCCAGCATGTTATTCGGTGCCGCTGCACACGCTGCTGATACTCGCATTGGTGTAACAATCTATAAGTACGACGATAACTTTATGTCTGTAGTGCGCAAGGCTATTGAGCAAGATGCGAAAGCCGCGCCAGATGTTCAGCTGCTGATGAATGATTCTCAGAATGACCAGTCCAAGCAGAACGATCAGATCGACGTATTGCTGGCGAAAGGGGTGAAGGCACTGGCAATCAACCTGGTTGACCCGGCAGCTGCGGGTACGGTGATTGAGAAAGCGCGTGGGCAAAACGTGCCGGTGGTTTTCTTCAACAAAGAACCGTCTCGTAAGGCGCTGGATAGCTACGACAAAGCCTACTACGTTGGCACTGACTCCAAAGAGTCCGGCATTATTCAAGGCGATTTGATTGCTAAACACTGGGCGGCGAATCAGGGTTGGGATCTGAACAAAGACGGTCAGATTCAGTTCGTACTGCTGAAAGGTGAACCGGGCCATCCGGATGCAGAAGCACGTACCACTTACGTGATTAAAGAATTGAACGATAAAGGCATCAAAACTGAACAGTTACAGTTAGATACCGCAATGTGGGACACCGCTCAGGCGAAAGATAAGATGGACGCCTGGCTGTCTGGCCCGAACGCCAACAAAATCGAAGTGGTTATCGCCAACAACGATGCGATGGCAATGGGCGCGGTTGAAGCGCTGAAAGCACACAACAAGTCCAGCATTCCGGTGTTTGGCGTCGATGCGCTGCCAGAAGCGCTGGCGCTGGTGAAATCCGGTGCACTGGCGGGCACCGTACTGAACGATGCTAACAACCAGGCGAAAGCGACCTTTGATCTGGCGAAAAACCTGGCCGATGGTAAAGGTGCGGCTGATGGCACCAACTGGAAAATCGACAACAAAGTGGTCCGCGTACCTTATGTTGGCGTAGATAAAGACAACCTGGCTGAATTCAGCAAGAAATAAGACTGATTGGGCGCAGTCTATTACTGCGCCCTTATTGTATGGCCAACAAGGTAAAATTATATGGTCAGCTCAACGACTCCGTCCTCCGGGGAATACTTGTTGGAAATGAGCGGTATCAACAAGTCCTTTCCTGGTGTTAAGGCACTTGATAACGTTAATTTAAAAGTCCGGCCACATTCTATCCATGCATTAATGGGGGAAAACGGTGCAGGAAAATCGACATTATTAAAATGCCTGTTTGGTATTTATCAAAAAGACTCCGGCACCATTTTATTCCAGGGTAAAGAGATCGATTTCCATTCTGCAAAAGAAGCCCTGGAAAATGGTATTTCGATGGTACACCAGGAGTTAAACCTGGTATTACAACGTTCGGTGATGGATAACATGTGGCTGGGGCGATATCCCACCAAAGGCATGTTTGTCGATCAGGACAAAATGTACCGCGAAACCAAAGCGATTTTTGACGAACTGGATATTGATATCGATCCGCGTGCGCGCGTCGGCACATTATCCGTTTCGCAAATGCAGATGATCGAAATCGCCAAAGCGTTTTCCTATAACGCGAAAATTGTGATTATGGATGAACCGACTTCTTCGTTAACCGAAAAAGAGGTCAATCATCTGTTCACTATTATTCGTAAATTAAAAGAGCGCGGCTGCGGTATTGTTTATATCTCGCATAAAATGGAAGAAATCTTCCAGTTATGTGATGAAGTTACCGTATTGCGCGACGGTCAGTGGATCGCCACCGAACCGCTGGCAGGACTGACGATGGACAAGATCATCGCCATGATGGTTGGGCGTTCTCTTAACCAGCGTTTCCCTGACAAAGAAAACAAACCGGGCGAAGTCATCCTCGAGGTACGTAACCTGACGTCACTGCGCCAGCCGTCGATTCGCGATGTCTCGTTTGATCTGCATAAAGGGGAGATCCTCGGTATTGCCGGTCTGGTGGGGGCGAAACGTACCGATATTGTTGAGACGTTATTTGGTATTCGCGAGAAATCGGCTGGCACCATAACGTTGCACGGCAAACAGATCAATAACCATAATGCCAACGAAGCCATAAACCATGGATTTGCACTGGTAACTGAGGAGCGCCGCTCAACGGGAATTTATGCCTATCTGGATATTGGTTTTAACTCGTTAATTTCCAATATTCGCAACTACAAAAATAAAGTTGGTTTACTGGATAACTCGCGGATGAAAAGCGATACCCAGTGGGTGATTGATTCGATGCGGGTAAAAACGCCGGGTCATCGGACGCAAATTGGTTCGCTCTCCGGTGGTAATCAGCAAAAGGTGATTATTGGTCGCTGGCTACTAACGCAACCAGAAATATTAATGCTCGATGAACCGACGCGCGGTATTGATGTCGGGGCGAAGTTTGAAATTTATCAGTTAATTGCCGAACTGGCGAAGAAAGGCAAGGGGATTATTATTATCTCCTCTGAAATGCCTGAGTTGTTAGGGATAACAGACCGTATTCTGGTCATGAGCAATGGTCTCGTTTCCGGAATTGTCGATACAAAAATAACAACGCAAAACGAAATTCTGCGTCTTGCGTCTTTGCACCTTTAAGATTAGGGGCTTCCCATGAGTGCGTTAAATAAGAAAAGTTTTCTTACTTACCTGAAAGAGGGCGGTATTTACGTCGTTCTTTTAGTTTTGCTGGCGATTATTATTTTCCAGGACCCAACATTTTTAAGTCTGTTGAACTTAAGTAATATTCTCACCCAGTCATCGGTGCGTATTATTATCGCGCTCGGTGTGGCAGGGTTAATTGTCACCCAGGGGACCGATCTTTCTGCTGGTCGTCAGGTAGGGCTGGCGGCAGTGGTGGCTGCGACATTATTGCAGTCCATGGATAACGCCAACAAAGTGTTCCCGGAAATGGCGACGATGCCGATTGCGCTGGTTATTCTGATTGTCTGTGCCATTGGTGCGGTGATCGGTTTGATCAACGGTCTGATTATCGCTTATCTCAACGTGACGCCGTTCATTACCACGCTCGGCACGATGATCATCGTCTATGGCATCAACTCGCTCTATTACGACTTTGTCGGGGCGTCGCCAATTTCTGGTTTTGACAGTGGCTTCTCTACCTTTGCTCAGGGCTTTGTCGCGCTGGGGAGTTTCCGTCTCTCTTACATCACCTTCTACGCGTTGATTGCGGTGGCGTTCGTCTGGGTGTTGTGGAACAAAACCCGCTTCGGTAAGAACATTTTTGCCATTGGCGGTAACCCGGAAGCGGCAAAAGTATCTGGTGTCAACGTCGGCCTGAACCTGCTGATAATCTACGCGTTGTCTGGCGTGTTCTATGCCTTTGGCGGGATGTTAGAAGCCGGACGTATCGGCTCTGCCACCAACAACCTCGGCTTTATGTATGAGCTGGATGCTATCGCGGCGTGCGTGGTAGGCGGTGTATCGTTCAGCGGCGGTGTGGGGACGGTGATTGGCGTGGTGACCGGGGTAATTATTTTTACCGTCATCAACTATGGCCTGACGTATATCGGCGTAAACCCATACTGGCAGTACATCATCAAAGGGGCGATTATTATCTTCGCCGTAGCGCTGGATTCACTGAAATACGCGCGTAAGAAATAAGCGCTGGAATGAAAGAACCCGCAGCGATGCGGGTTTTTTTATGAGAAAAGTGAAGCGATAAGCGATTTTGAAACGGGCACTAGTCCGGTTTGAAGCCCAAAGGGTTTAAAGATTTTATTTATGACGTCAGCGGAATAATTGCCTCTGTTATTTTCTACATCCGACAATGTTTTCCGGGATACGCTGACCAGCTTTGCATATTCATCCTGCTTCAGCCCTAACACCTCGACCCTGAGCCTTTTCAGCGCCTCTCCCTGTGTAATTTTCCCCAGCAAAATGTCCCGTATGGCTGCATGCAGTACAGCCTGGCGATCAAGAGTACTAATCCGCGTTAAGCCTTGTGTAACGCGTTGCCTCTTCACTACCGATGGCTTGTCCGGATCTTCCGCCTCGTCATGATGTCGCTTTTTATTTACGCTGCGTACTTGAGCTAATGTCTGTAAAAGCTCTGATTCAGCTTCATTAGGTGTTTTCATAATAAACCCCAACGGGAAAGTTTATCCGGGATGTAGCGAAAACCCATCGCGGGCATTTCCATTATCTGTTCCGGAACGCCTCGCGCCGCCAGCCTTTCCGGGAGATCAATAAGCTGAACGGCTGTTTCATGCAGAGCATCAAGTAATGTTGTGGGAGGGATCCACTCCGCCAGCGTTTGTGCGATAGTGTTGAAATTATAATCCCCTCCTGATTCGCAAGATAATGACCACTTCAGGGTTCTTGGTATCCCTTCAGGATCGGCTTTCATCGGCGCAAAGTCATATACAGGGGAGAGCATAATTTGATTTTCAGCCTTCACAAAGGCGGTATTTCGCCCATGGTTGTCACTATTTCCAAAAATAATATTTAGCAGATCGCGACGCACCCATTCTGTTACAAATCCCGGAATATCAAAATGATAGCCCTGCTGCTGGACCATATGGCTGGAGGTGATTTTATTAATTAACGTGCGCAACGTTGTCTCATGATCAAGGAGGGTGCCGGGTGCCTTTTGTAATAGCGAATACACCGATTCCATACCCAGCCTGACCAGTTGGTCCTGCTCATTTCTCACTATGTCGAAACGCGGTAACCACAGAGACGGGTAATGGCTACCTTCTTCAAGGCGCATTGTTTCCACTGGGATCGTGGAAAAACCCATCGCGTTAAGCTCATGATAATAATGGAATTCAGCTCGCAGAATATTACAATCAACTTCTGTCCTGTTACCGCGTGGATATTTAACCAAATAATAGCGGTCCCGGTTATCCGGCTCGTTTTGCCAGGTATCGATCCAGATGGCATCAGTTTCACTACAGCGCAGCAAAAGTTTAGGCGCTTCACCGCCAGCACCGGTTGCACCACCCGCCGCCGCGCCTCTTTCCTGGGCATAATCCAGAAAATCGGCCGCACGATCGATTACGTCCGCAACCGTAAACGTTTTAGTGCTGGCGAATTTATTCCATTCTGGGACGGATTCTTTTATGCGCAAATTCCCCACAGGGGACATTGTGCCAAATTTCAGCAATAAGAAATTTTGCTGGCCAACGGGTAATTCACTGATGTCGAGCGCATTAATCCAGTAACGGCGGCTTGCTCCGGCGGGAATAATATCGTCGATAAATCGCAGCCAGCCCGGTTGGCCATGGTCATCAAAAAAGAGTGATACAGGGTGATTGACTGAGACTGCGTGAAAATCATCATAGTCGAGAAAATTAATCGCATACTCAGTGAGATAGTCTAACTGCGTGGTATTCCAGTCATTTTTTTCACTTCCTGGATATTTGATGAGAGCGATATCCGTCCATGTTTCGTTCAGATATGCCTGTACGGTTAACGTCTCCATCTCACCTCCATAACGCGACAATGTGTAAAATATTACTCATAGTCAGTGATAAAAACAAGTATTGCTACTTATATCACTCATTAGGTGTCTAAAAAGAGAGTAATGCGTTTTATATCACGCATTGTAGATCTGAATTACTTCTTCTGAATTTCCAGCAACTGCTCTGGCGTTACCGCCGGGTAACCCTGTGCATTCTCCGGCACTTCGTGCATCGTTGGGATCGGCACCAGCGGGCCTAAAAAGCGCGGTTCACGTTTGAATAAGTACAGGTCAGCCAGCGCGCCAAAACGAGCGCCAAACTCACGTACGCGCACGCTCAGCATATCCTTTGGCGATGGCACCGCATAACACTGCGCCTGAATGCCCATATGCAGGGCGATAAACAGCGCCCGCTCGCAGTGGAAACGCTGGGTAATGATGATGAAATCATTGGTGTCGAACACCTTGCGGGTACGCACGATGGAATCAAGCGTGCGGAATCCGGCGTAGTCGAGCACGATATCGGCCGGGTCGACGCCTGCGGCAATCAGATCTTTGCGCATCGTCACCGGCTCGTTATAGCTTTGCAGCGCGTTATCGCCGCTCAGCAGCAGATAGTTCACCTTGCCGCTGTTATAGGCGTTCAGCGCGCCCTGAATACGATACCGGTAATACTGATTTATGACGCCAGTGCGGTAATACTTGGCGGTGCCAAGCACCACACCAACCTGACGGTAGGGGAGATCCTGTAGGTCATCAAAAATGTAGGGGGCTGTTTTCCAGCTCATCCAGCGGTCGAGACCCAGCACGATCAACAGCAGTATGCCGACCAGGACAGACAGGCTGTAAAACACGCGCTTTAACATGCAGATGGCTCGTACCGATGATGAAATTTCCCTCAGGCTACTGTACCCGCCTGGTTAGCGCAAGAAACAGCGATTCAACTGAGGGGTTTTTCGTCAGACTGGCGGGCAACTCTGCCCGCCGAACAGATTATGCCAGCAGCACGCGGTCGATGGTTGAACAGCCCAGCGCTTTCAGCGTGGCTGCGGTCGCGTCCCACTGGATCAGCGGCGCATCGGCCTTTTCAGCCAGGATTGCGCGCTGAATATCCGGGTAGTCATACCCGTTCAGGCTAAGCAGGTTCAGGGCACCCTGGAGCGGAGGCAGAGTCGGGTTAAATGCGGCGTTCTCTGCATAGCTGCCGGTGAAGATGCGGCCGTCGCGGCACTGAAGGGCGACGCCGCTTGGAGATTTGCTGTAGGGCGTGTGGCTTTTATTGGCGGCGGCAATGGCCGCTTCGCTCAGCGCATCACCCGTCAGCGCATAGCCGTGATCCTGTTCGTCCATCAGCAGCGTTTTAATCTCCAGATCTTTCGGCCCAAAGGCATCTGGCAGATAGTCACGCAGCGCGTGTGCCTCGCGGCCCGGCAGATGAATACGCAGATCCAGACCGCTGTTCAGTTCATTCATAAACTGACGGCAGTGACCACAAGGCGTGTAGTTAACGGTGATGGCTGCAAGCGCTTTTTCACCACTCAACCAGGCGTGGCTGATCGCGCTTTGTTCGGCATGAACGGTTTGCTGCATTGTCGCACCAATAAATTCCATATTGGCACCGAAATACCAGGTTCCGCTCACACCGCGCGCAATTGCGCCAACATTAAAATTCGACAATGGCGTACGCGCACAGGCCGCCGCCAGCGGAAGTAGTGCGAATGCCAGCGCGTCTTCGTCCAGCCCCGTTGCGCTCTTCAGCGATGAGACTTGCTCCCCGGTCAACAAAGCGGGGAAGTACTTGTCTGCCAGAATAGGTTCCAGTGCAGATTGCAAGTTATCCGCAAGTTGGGCAAAAGCGGTTTGAAAACGTGGATGCATGGCGTTGCCTCATAATCATGTAATGGGATAACAGTTTACGAACCCGTTGTGGCTTTATATGTGATCTGAATCTCATTAATTATGCAACGCGTGAAACATACATCAAAAATGCGCGACGCATCGCAAATTTTAGCCCATTACTGCCAGAATAATCGGGAAAAGGAACGGTGCGATCAGCGAAGTAATTATCCCGCATAACACCAGCGCTAGCGAACTAAATGCACCTTCCTGATAATCCAGCTCGGCGCAGCGCGCCGTACCGAGGGCGTGCGAGGCAGTCCCCATTGCCAGACCGCGCGCAGCTTTGGTACGAATACGCATCGCATTAAGCAATGTATGGCCAAATACCGCGCCGAGGATGCCGACGAAAATCACGCAAACTGCGCTGATTGCCGGAATACCGCCAATACTGCCGCCAACCGCCATTGCAATAGGCGTGGTGACTGATTTCGGCAGGATTGACGCGGCGATTTCCGGTGAAGCGCCCATCAACAATGCCACGGAAGTCCCCGTCACCATCGCAACCACGCTGCCGATAAAACAGATGGTGATGATCGATTTCCAGCGCGCGCGGATCTGGTGTAGCTGCTCATATAAAGGATAGGCCAGCGCGACGACCGCCGGTTGCAGCAGATCGTTGAGGATCTTGCTCCCGGCGAAGTAACGCTCATAAGGAATGCCGGTGAGCAGCAGAAAAGGAATAATCACCACCATGGCGACCAGCAGCGGGTTGAGCAACGGCATTTTGAAACGCACCGCAAGCTTACGCGCAGCAAAGAACACCACCAGGGTTAACGGCAGGGACCACCAGATATTCGCCATCATTTTTTTGTTCTCTCCCCGACGACCTTGCGTTCGCCATGCACAATGTGTGAACTCCAGCTGACGACCAGGAATACCACCAGCGTACTGATGGCGCAGGAGACCACAATCGGGCCGAACTGCGCTTTAAGCACATCGTAATACTGCATCACCCCAACGCCGATAGGCACAAAAAGCAGGGCCATATAGCGAATGAGAACGAAGCACCCCGGATTAACCCATTTCGCGGGCAGCACCTGTAATGCCAGTAGCACAAACAGGATCAGCATGCCGATAATGCTGCCGGGTATCGTAATCGGCAGCAGCGAAGCGATAAAAATGCCGGCGTACAGGCAGGCATAAATGAGGACGAAGGCGCGAAGGTATTGCCAGATAGTATTCAGTGATTTGCTCATGGTGAAAGTCCTTGCTGAGACGTATTCATCATACAATTAAACCTGAAAATGTGCCACGGATCACATCATGAATTTTGGGCATACCAGACATTCCGCAATGGAACGCCGGGCTTTCAACATACATAGAGAGCAGCTACTATAGCGCGTCTTTTTTCACAGGTACTCAGAATGCGTGTTTTACTGGCCCCGATGGAAGGTGTGCTCGACTCTCTCGTGCGCGAGCTGCTTACCGAGGTGAACGATTACGATCTCTGCGTGACGGAGTTTCTGCGCGTGGTCGATATGTTGCTGCCAGAAAAATCATTTTATCGTCTCTGCCCGGAACTGCATCGTCAGAGCCGTACCCCGTCCGGTACGCTGGTGCGTGTCCAGCTGCTCGGCCAGTATCCTGAGTGGCTGGCTGAAAACGCCGCCCGCGCGGTAGCGCTTGGTTCGTACGGCGTCGATCTTAACTGCGGCTGTCCGTCAAAGCTGGTCAACGGCAGCGGCGGGGGGGCGACGCTACTTAAAGATCCGGAGCTGATTTATCGCGGCGCAAAGGCCATGCGTGAGGCGGTGCCATCGCACCTGCCGGTGACGGTCAAAGTGCGTCTGGGATGGGACAGCGACGACAAGCAGTTTGAAATTGCTGACGCGGTGCAGCAGGCGGGCGCCACCGAGCTGGTGGTGCACGGGCGAACCAAAGAGGATGGTTATAAAGCCGAGCGCATTAACTGGCAGGCGATTGGCGAGATCCGCAAACGGCTTACGATCCCGGTGATTGCCAACGGCGAAATC
Organism: Enterobacter hormaechei; assembly: GCA_042434945.1. Taxonomy (GTDB): domain Bacteria; phylum Pseudomonadota; class Gammaproteobacteria; order Enterobacterales; family Enterobacteriaceae; genus Escherichia; species Escherichia hormaechei_A. Next base: position 2,604,114 of record CP170191.1, on the reverse strand, counting down.
TGGGATTATGAGAGCGCGCAGGCCTGCCTCAAAGAGACCGGCTGTAATGCCGTGATGATTGGCCGCGGTGCGCTGAACGTGCCGAACCTCAGCCGGGTGGTGAAATATAATGAGCCGCGGATGCCGTGGGCGGATGTGGTGAAACTACTGCAAAAATACACGCGGCTGGAAAAGCAGGGCGATACCGGCTTGTATCACGTCGCGCGCATTAAGCAGTGGCTGAGTTATTTGCGTAAAGAGTACGACGACGCGCTGGGATTATTTCAGGAGATCCGTACGCTACAGACGTCTGCGGATATTGCCCGGGTGATCCAGTCAAAATCCTGAGCGAAGTGTGAAGAGTTTGCCCGGCACGGAGCCGGGCAACAGAATCAGAAAATCATCTTGAATACGCCGGTAACCACCAGCAGCCCTATCAGAAATATAATCAAAATAACCCACAATAATATTTTCATTCGCCTCTCCTGCGTATGTCTGTCGAAGTAAGTGTAGCAGCCAATTCATAATTAGCATGAATACATGAAATTAAATCATTGTCTTGGGGAATAAATTTCCGGATATGAAAATGTATAACAATATGCGGATTGCCACGCGTTACTAAAAAACGGAACGTCAGTAAGCGTAAGTTGCGCCTTTATTTTTTTGAGTTCATGGCGTAATGAAACGTTCTCTTACTTTATCTCTGAGTGCTCCTCTTGTTTTTATGCTGGCCGCCTGCGCGCCGGAACATGCCACGGTGTCTCCAGTAAAAACGCAAGCCGCCGCCGCAGCTGTAAATACCCAACTGCGTCATGCCGACTGGCCAAAAAGCGAATGGTGGAAAGACTTTAACGACCCCCAGCTCAACGCGCTGATCGACAAAGCGCTGGCGGATGCGCCGGATATGCAAATTGCCCGTCAGCGTATTACCCTGGCGGAAGCACAGGCGAAAGCCGCTGTCGCTGCTGAGGGTCCACAGCTGGATTTTTCCGCAGATGTTGAACGGCAAAAAATGTCGGCAGAGGGGCTGATGGGTCCATTTGCGCTGACCGATCCGGCGGCGGGGACAACCGGCCCCTGGTACACCAACGGCACCTTTGGTCTGACGGCGGGTTGGGATTTGGATTTATGGGGTAAAAACCGCGCCCAAATTGAGGCCCGCATCGGTCAGGTGAATGCGCAAAAAGCGGAGCTGGAGCAGACCCGCCAGCTGCTCGCCAGCAGCGTCGCGCGGCTGTACTGGGACTGGCAGACCGAGGCCGCGGTGGGTGACGTACTCGCGCAAATCAAACGGGAGCAGGAAAATATCATCGGTGCCGATCGCGAGCTTTATCAGCACGGCATTACCTCCTCGGTGGAAGGCGTTGAAACGGATATTAATGCCAGCAAAACCGATGAGCAGCTCGCTGACGTGCACGGCAAAATGAAGGTCATTGAGGCGCGTCTGAATGCGTTGACCCATACCCCTTCAGTCACGCTCGCCCGGCATGCCTTACCTGATGCAGAGGCGTCGCTGCCGTCAACGCTCGGTTATGAACTGCTGGCTCGGCGCCCGGATTTGCAGGAGGCCCACTGGTATATCGAAGCATCCATGAGCGAAGTGGATGCCGCCAGAGCCGCGTTCTACCCTGACATCAATTTGATGGCATTCTTGCAGCAGGATGCATTGCACCTGAGTGACCTGTTCCGCTCATCTGCGCAGCAAATGGGCGTAACCGCCGGGCTGACGCTGCCAATTTTTGACAGCGGTCGGTTGAATGCGAACCTGGATATCGCCCAGGCGCAAAACAACCTCTCCGTGGCGAACTACAACAAGGCCGTGGTAGATGCCGTAAACCAGGTTGCCCGGACGGCCAGCGAAGTGGAAACGCTGACCGCCAAAAATCAGCACCAGCAGCAGATCGAAAAAGATGCGGCGCGCGTCGTTGCGCTGGCACAGGCGCGTTTCAGCGCCGGGATCATTGCCGGCTCCCGAGTGAGTGAAGCAAAAATTCCGGCGCTCAAAGAGCGTATTACCGGGTTCATGCTGAAAGGTCAGTACGTGGATGCCACGCTCCAGCTCACCTCCGCGCTGGGTGGCGGATATCATCACGGCTAACATTGCGCATTATCTATACTTACCTCTTTGCAGATTATCAGGAGGTGAGTATGACGCGAGTCGCAATTGTTACCGCATCGGATTCAGGAATTGGAAAAACGACGGCCCTGATGCTGGCCGAACGCGGGTTTGATGTCGGAGTAACCTGGCATTCAGATGAGAAAGGGGCGCTGGCAACCTGCCGTGAAATTGAAGCGCGCGGGCAGCGTGCCGAGGCCATTCATCTCGACTTAAGCAATTTGCCGGAAGGCGCAAAGGCCATTGAAACCCTGATTACGCGTTTCGGGCGGCTGGATGTGCTGGTTAACAATGCCGGGGCGATGAATAAAGCGCCATTTCTGGACCTGTCGTTTGACGACTGGCGGCACATATTCACCGTTGACGTGGACGGCGCGTTTCTCTGCTCGCAAATCGCGGCGCGTCAGATGGTGAAGCAGGGGGAAGGGGGGCGGATCGTGAATATCACCTCGGTGCATGAACATACGCCATTGCCGGACGCCAGCGCCTATACGGCGGCCAAACATGCGCTGGGCGGGTTAACGAAGTCGATGGCGCTGGAGCTGGTTAAACATAAGATTCTGGTGAACGCCGTTGCGCCCGGAGCGATCGCCACGCCGATGAATGATATGGACGACAGCGAAGTGAAAGAAGGCGCAATGCCGGAAATCCCGCTGGCACGGCCAGGGCATACCAAAGAAATTGCCAGCCTGGTGGCGTGGCTGTGTGACAGCGACGCCAGCTACACCACCGGGCAGTCGTTTATCGTCGACGGCGGTTTTATGCTGGCGAATCTGCAGTTTAAGCCGGAGGGATAGGTTCCCCTCACCCTAACCCTCTCCCTGTGGGAGAGGGAACTAAAAACCCCCTCTCCCTGTGGGAGAGGGCCGGGGTGAGGGCATCAGGCCGCACTCACTCCTGATCCCGCCTCTTCTCTCTGTGCCGCATCCACAGCCGTACCACAATCACCACCGCAACAACCAGGATCAACCAGGCCCAGTGTTTAAGATGCTGATCGAGATTATGCAGCCACGGACCTATTACTTCGCCACCCACGTAGCCAAGCGTGGTGAAAATCAGCGCCCAGGCAATCGCCCCGAGAATGTTCAGCGGCAGGAAGATTTTCGGCGGTAAGCGGCTCGCGCCAATCAGTATTGGCCCGATGATGCGAAAGCCGTACATAAAGCGGGTACCAATCACAAACAGCCAGGGACGTCGCTGGATAAGCCGCTGAGCACGGCGAATTTTCTTTTGATGCTTAGCAAAACGTTGCAAAAGCGTCGGGCCAAAGCGCAGCCCCAGAAAGTAGAGCAGCTGATCGCCAATCATACCGCCCAACGCGACGGCGGCGACCACCAGCGAGAATTTCAGCAAACCCTGGTGTGCGGCCACCCCGCCCAGCAGCGTGATGGTTTCGCCTTCCGCGACGCTGCCGATCACCAGCGCGGCGTATCCATATTGTTCAATAAGACCGTTGATATCCATTACGTAAACGTCATCTCCCTTACTGTGCCTGCGTTAATCATATACCCCATCCATCAACCGCGCGGCAATCAACGGAAATTTCCCACTGTACATAAAATAATCTAAAGCCTGCATTATACTTAAGCTATCGCTGACGGGCCGACAACAAGGGGGCGGTATGAGCCATGTCTGGGGACTGTTTTCCCATCCCGATCGTGAAATGCAGGTGATTAATCGCGAAAACGAAACGATTTCTCACCATTACACCCACCACGTTTTGCTGATGGCGGCGATTCCGGTGATTTGCGCCTTCATTGGCACTACACAGATTGGCTGGAATTTTGGCGATGGCACTATCCTGAAGTTATCCTGGTTTACCGGACTGGCGCTGGCTGTCTTGTTTTACGGCGTTATGCTGGCTGGGGTCGCGGTGATGGGGCGGGTCATCTGGTGGATGGCGCGTAATTATCCGCAGCGTCCGTCACTTGCGCACTGCATGGTCTTCGCGGGCTACGTTGCAACTCCGCTGTTTTTAAGCGGTCTGGTGGCGCTTTATCCGCTGGTCTGGTTGTGTGCGCTGGTCGGCACGGTGGCGCTGTTTTACACCGGCTACCTGCTTTACCTTGGTATTCCGAGCTTCCTGAATATCAACAAAGAGGAAGGCCTTAGCTTCTCCAGTTCGACGCTGGCGATTGGCGTGCTGGTACTGGAAGTGCTGCTCGCCCTAACCGTTATACTATGGGGCTACGGTTATCGTTTGTTCTAGAAAGTTCTTTGACGTTGCATTGCTGGCGTAAATGTCAGCAATGCAGCATTTCCTCACGATTCTCCTTTGACGATCGCACTTTTTGCTCGTTATGATGGCGTCGCTAGCCTCAGTAAATCCTTACTCCGGCGGTGCGCAACCCGTGCGCGTGAACCACTATCTGAATGCTCATCATGCCGAAATTTCGAGTTTCTTTATTTAGCCTGGCCCTGATGCTGGCTGTGCCTTTTGCACCGCAGGCCGTTGCGAAAACGGCAGCCGCTACCACCGCTTCACAACCGGAAATTGCCTCCGGTAGCGCGATGATTGTTGATCTGAATACCAACAAAGTGATCTATTCGAACCACCCGGATCTGGTGCGTCCGATTGCGTCTATCAGCAAATTAATGACCGCGATGGTTGTGCTGGATGCACGACTGCCGCTGGATGAAAAACTAAAAGTGGATATCAGCCAGACGCCGGAGATGAAAGGGGTCTATTCGCGCGTACGACTGAATAGCGAAATCAGCCGTAAAGATATGCTGTTGCTGGCGCTGATGTCTTCAGAAAACCGCGCGGCGGCAAGCCTTGCGCACCATTATCCCGGTGGTTACAAAGCCTTTATTAAGGCAATGAATGCGAAAGCGAAATCGCTCGGAATGAACAACACGCGCTTTGTTGAACCTACCGGATTGTCGGTGCATAACGTTTCAACTGCCCGTGACTTAACCAAACTGCTCATTGCCAGCAAACAATATCCGTTGATCGGGCAGTTAAGTACTACCCGGGAAGATATGGCAACCTTCTCTAATCCGACGTATACGCTGCCGTTCCGCAATACTAATCATCTGGTGTATCGCGATAACTGGAATATTCAGTTAACCAAAACCGGCTTTACCAATGCGGCGGGCCATTGTCTGGTGATGCGTACGGTTATCAATAATAAACCGGTGGCGCTGGTAGTGATGGACGCGTTTGGCAAATATACCCATTTTGCCGATGCCAGCCGCCTGCGTACCTGGATTGAAACCGGTAAAGTGATGCCTGTGCCGGCAGCAGCGTTGAGCTATAAAAAACAAAAAGCCGCCCAAATGGCGGCGGCGGGGCAGACGGCACAGCCGCCTGTCTGTGCCGGGTGGCGGCTTCGCCTTACCCGGCCTACGGCCCTAAAGCGGCCCCGATACGTAGGCCCGGTAAGCGAAGCGCCACCGGGCGAAAGCGCCTACTCCGGCAGCGTCCAGTCACCATCGTTGAGTGGACGCTGCATGATCAACGTATCCCGCCAGTCCCCCTTCTTATACCCCACGCTGCGCAGTTGACCGACAACCTCGAAGCCATGTTTTTTATGCAGCCGTAACGATCCCGCATTATTGTTTCCGTCACCAACCACGGCAATCATCTGCCGCCAGGGTCCTTGTTCACAACGGGCGATCAGTGCCTGGAGTAAGGCCGAGCCAAACCCGCGCCCGGTAGTGCTGGCATCCACATAGATGGATTCCTCAAGGGTGTACCGGTAGGCCTGGCGTGGACGATAAAACGTGGCGTAGCAGTAGCCGACAACAATGCCGCGATACAGCGCAACCAGCCACGGTAAACCGCTGTCGGTCACGCTCTTCATTACTCCACTTCCTGCCAGTTTTTTCCGTTTACTGGTTTTACCGATCCCCGGATTCATGCTGTTGGTCGGATCGTTCTCGCGATAGAACTTCTGCAACGTCTCCGGTGCTTTATACAAATGACCGACGTTATGCTCGGCAGGGTACTGCGCGCCGCGCTGCTGTAGCAGTTCCAGCATCTGTTCTTTTAACGCATGCACATCCACGCCTTTTTTCACTATGTAATCCTGATGGAAGACATAGCACATAAAATGGCCGTAATAGAGCTTGTGCACCAGCTGGCTGTCGATCTCCGGCGGTAAATGCTCATACCACTCGGTGTCGTTACGCCGCAGAGCGATATCCAACGCCAGAATGTCTTCGACTTCATCGGAATGCACCGCCTGATAACGAATTGCTGCGCCCGCAGCGGCGAAACGGTGTAAAAACGCTTTGCTGCCTTCCTCCGGCGTACAGACAAAGAAATCGCCTTCGGCCTGTTTGAAATAATCCACCAGCCACGATTTGGCTTCGCCCACGCCATCGCCCGCCATTTTTAACAGCAGATGATGCTCGTATTTATCGCGCCAGTTTTTCATGCGCGGCGGTAAATGGCTGGGGAACAGGTGACCGAATTTTTGCATCGCACGGTCAGTAAAATGCGGACGGAAGAATTTCACTTTCTCCAGCATCGCATCGGTGCGTCCCTTGAGATTAAAGAAGAACGGCATCTTGTCGGTGCCTAACTTATCAATCATCAGGAAGGTGTCTTTGCCGTATTTTTCCGCAATATCGTAGATATCCCGGTGCATATATTCCCCGGCAACCGGCAGATTTTCGAAGTTAGCCAGAATATGACGGCGGATTTCGGTCAGCACTTCCGGCTGGTTGGTGCCGATATAAAACACCTGCTGATTTTTTTCCGCTTCGAAGGTATCAAGACGTACTGCAAAGACCGCCAGCTTCCCGGCGCAACCAGAAGATTCAAATAACCGATCAGGATCGGCGTTATAACGTGCGGGCGTGTCGGCTTCAATATCACGAACGCGGTGGACATAGTCATAATCGTGGGCGTGACGACCATCGTGACGCACATCGTCATCTTTGATGCGATCATCATCCAGCTTGCTAAGGATCTGCTCCGGCGTTTCGCCCAGATCAATCCCCAGATGGTTCACCAGCGTCAGTTTGCCGTCTTCATTTATACGCGCGAATAACGACATTTCGGTATACGCCGGGCCACGTTGCACCAGCGAGCCGCCGGAGTTGTTACAAATACCGCCGATGACCGATGCGCCTATACACGATGATCCAATCACTGAGTGCGGTTCGCGTCCCAGCGGTTTGAGGGCTTTTTCCAGCGAATAGAGCGTGGTGCCCGGATAGGCCAGCACCTGTTCGCCCTTGCCAAGAACGTGCAGCTTGTCGAGACGCAGGGTGCTGATGATCACGATATCGCGATCATAGCCGTTACCGTTTGGCGTCGATCCTTCGGTCAGGCCTGTATTGGCAGCCTGCATCAGAATAATTTTGTCGGCGGTGACGCAGGCTTTCAGCACCCGCCACAATTCCAGTAGTGAGCCAGGGAAAACGACAGCCAGCGCGTCGCCCTGACCAGAACGGAAGCCCTTGCGATAGCGGGCCGTTTTTGCGGGATCGGTGAGCAGGTGTGAATGACCGACCAGACGGGCAAGTTCATTCAAAAAGGCTTTATTATCAGTTGTTGTCATGGAAGACATTTTCCACTCCTTGTGGTGGCGAAAAAATATCACAAACTAGAATAGCGCCTTGTATGACAATTCAGCGAGTGAATATTTTGAAAATTCAGACAATAAACTGAGCATTCTTTTTCTCTCTCCATCATGCTTATGGCAAACTACGGTTTTTGCACCATTTTCGCTGCCTCGTCGGGCAACAGAGGAAGAAAAATCCATATGAAATGGCTATGTTCAGTAGGAATCGCGGTGAGTCTGGCCCTGCAGCCAGCACTGGCGGATGATTTATTCGGCAACCATCCATTAACGCCCGAAGCGCGGGATGCGTTCGTCACCGAACTGCTTAAGAAAATGACAGTTGATGAGAAAATTGGTCAGCTGCGCTTAATCAGCGTCGGCCCGGATAACCCGAAAGAGGCGATCCGCGAGATGATCAAAGACGGTCAGGTTGGGGCGATTTTCAACACCGTAACCCGTCAGGATATCCGCGCCATGCAGGATCAGGTGATGGAATTAAGCCGCCTGAAAATTCCTCTTTTCTTTGCTTACGACGTGCTGCACGGTCAGCGCACGGTGTTCCCGATTAGCCTCGGTCTGGCCTCGTCTTTTAACCTCGATGCAGTGAAAACGGTCGGACGTGTCTCTGCTTATGAAGCGGCAGATGATGGCCTGAATATGACCTGGGCACCGATGGTCGATGTCTCGCGCGATCCGCGCTGGGGACGTGCTTCCGAAGGTTTTGGCGAAGATACGTATCTCACCTCAACAATGGGTAAAACCATGGTGGAAGCGATGCAGGGTAAAAGCCCGGCAGATCGCTACTCGGTGATGACCAGCGTCAAACACTTTGCCGCATACGGCGCGGTAGAAGGCGGTAAAGAGTACAACACCGTCGATATGAGTCCGCAGCGCCTGTTTAATGATTATATGCCGCCGTACAAAGCGGGGCTGGACGCAGGCAGCGGCGCGGTGATGGTGGCGCTGAACTCGCTGAACGGCACGCCAGCCACCTCCGATTCCTGGCTGCTGAAAGATGTTCTGCGCGACCAGTGGGGCTTTAAAGGCATCACCGTTTCCGATCACGGTGCAATCAAAGAGCTGATTAAACATGGCACGGCGGCAGACCCGGAAGATGCGGTGCGCGTGGCGCTGAAATCCGGAATCAACATGAGCATGAGCGACGAGTACTACTCGAAGTATCTGCCTGGGTTGATTAAATCCGGCAAAGTGACGATGGCAGAGCTGGACGATGCTGCCCGCCATGTACTGAACGTTAAATATGATATGGGGTTGTTTAACGACCCATACAGCCATTTGGGGCCGAAAGAGTCTGACCCGGTGGATACCAATGCCGAAAGCCGCCTGCACCGTAAAGAAGCGCGTGAAGTGGCGCGCGAAAGCTTGGTGTTGCTGAAAAACCGTCTCGAAACGTTACCGCTGAAAAAATCGGCCACCATTGCGGTGGTTGGGCCACTGGCGGACAGTAAACGTGACGTGATGGGCAGCTGGTCCGCAGCCGGTGTTGCCGATCAATCCGTGACCGTACTGACCGGGATTAAAAATGCCGTCGGTGAAAACGGTAAAGTGCTGTACGCCAAAGGGGCGAACGTCACCAGTGACAAAGGCATTATCGATTTCCTGAATCAGTATGAAGAAGCGGTCAAAGTCGATCCGCGCTCGCCGCAAGAGATGATTGATGAAGCGGTGCAGACCGCGAAACAATCTGATGTGGTGGTGGCTGTGGTCGGTGAAGCACAGGGGATGGCGCACGAAGCCTCCAGCCGGACCGATATCACTATTCCGCAAAGCCAACGTGACTTGATTGCGGCGCTGAAAGCCACCGGTAAACCGCTGGTGCTGGTGCTGATGAACGGGCGTCCGCTGGCGCTGGTGAAAGAAGATCAGCAGGCTGATGCGATTCTGGAAACCTGGTTTGCGGGGACTGAAGGCGGTAATGCAATTGCCGATGTATTGTTTGGCGATTACAACCCGTCCGGCAAGCTGCCGATGTCCTTCCCGCGTTCTGTCGGGCAGATCCCGGTGTACTACAGCCATCTGAATACCGGTCGTCCGTATAATGCCGACAAGCCGAACAAATACACTTCGCGTTATTTTGATGAAGCTAACGGGGCGCTTTATCCGTTCGGCTATGGTCTGAGCTATACCACTTTCACCGTCTCTGATGTGAAACTTTCTGCGCCGACCATGAAGCGTGACGGCAAAGTGACGGCCAGCGTGCAGGTGACGAACACCGGTAAACGCGAAGGGGCCACGGTAGTGCAGATGTACTTGCAGGATGTGACGGCTTCCATGAGCCGTCCAGTGAAGCAGCTGAAAGGCTTTGAGAAAATCACCCTGAAGCCGGGCGAAACTCAGACCGTCAGCTTCCCGATTGATATCGAGGCGCTGAAGTTCTGGAATCAACAGATGAAATATGACGCCGAGCCTGGCATGTTCAATGTCTTTATCGGCACTGATTCCGCACGCGTTAAGAAAGGCGAGTTTGAGTTGCAATAATCTTACCTTCCTCCCCATCCCCCGCCTGGCGGGGGATGCCTCTCATCTTGTACGAAAAACGGTTAAATTCGCTGTTTTAAGCTACGCTTTTGTCTCAAGCCTATGAAAAAGGCCACAAAATAATGAGGAAAGCAGAATGACGATTATTAAGGGGATAACAGGATCGGCGGTGCTTCTGGCGGCGCTAAGCCTGCCGCTACAGGCCGCAGAGCCGGTTAAGGTGGGTTCCAAAATTGATACCGAGGGCGCGTTGCTCGGCAATATCATTTTGCAGGTACTCGAAAGCCACGGCGTGAAAACGGTCAATAAAGTACAGCTTGGCACCACACCTGTCGTACGCGGTGCCATCACGTCCGGCGAGCTGGATATCTACCCGGAATACACCGGCAACGGGGCATTCTTCTTCAAGGATGAAAACGATCCGGCCTGGAAAAATGCCAAAGCCGGGTACGAAAAAGTCAAAAAGCTGGACGCGGAAAAAAATAAGCTGGTCTGGCTTACGCCGGCACCGGCCAACAACACCTGGACCATCGCGGTGGGTAAAGATATTGCCGAGAAAGGCAAGCTCACCTCGCTTGACGATCTCAGCCGCTACCTGAAAGAGAAGGGCGAGTTTAAGCTCGCGGCCTCGGCAGAGTTTATCGAGCGCGCTGATGCCCTGCCAGCGTTTGAAAAAGCCTATGATTTCAAGCTCGATCAGTCCCAGTTGCTCTCGCTGGCGGGCGGCGACACGGCGGTGACCATTAAGGCGGCGGCGCAGCAAACCTCTGGCGTCAACGCGGCGATGGCCTACGGCACCGACGGCCCGGTCGCGGCGCTTGGTCTGCAAACCCTGACCGACCCAAAAGGCGTTCAGCCCATTTACGCCCCAACCCCGGTCGTGCGCGAGGCGGTGCTGAAAGCCTACCCGGATATTGCGGAATGGCTCAAACCGGTGTTTGAAAAACTGGATGCGAAAACGCTGCAACAGCTGAATGCCAGCATTGCCGTTGAGGGGCTGGATGCCAAAAAGGTGGCTGCCGACTTCCTGAAACAACAAGGGCTTGTGAAGTAACGGGACAAGGCTGTGCCAATAAAATGTCATAACCGCGTCCTGCTGCTGTTGGCCTGTGTGGCCATTGCGGCGGTCGCGTTACCCTTTGTAAATGTCGCGCCAAACCGTCTGGTGTCGGGCGAACCGCGCGCGCTCTGGCAGATCTGGTCATTTACGCCGCTACTGCTGGGCGCGGCGCTGGCGAGTACTGTAGCCTTAGCCTTCTGGCCAGGGCGAGCCGCCCTTTGGCTGACGCTTCTGCTCAGCGAAGCACTGTTTATCGTGCTGTTCTGGAGCGCGGGACAGGCGGCAACGCAGATGGCCTCGGTTGAAAGCCCGCTGGCGCGCACGTCGATTGGCAGCGGGCTCTGGCTGTGGCTGGCACTTTGTCTGCTGGTCTGTAGCGATGCCATTCGCCGTCTCACGCCGCTACCCGTCTGGCGCTGGCTGCTGAACGCGCAATTCTGGGTCATCCCTCTGCTGATCCTCTTCAGCGGCGATCTGAATCAACTCTCGCTGTTAAAAGAGTACGCCAACCGCCAGGAGGTGTTTGACAACGCGCTGGCGCAACATCTGACGATCCTGTTTGGGACGCTGATCCCGGCGCTGCTGCTGGGCGTGCCGCTGGGCATCGGGTGCTACCGGCATCCCAGCCGCCAGGGTGCCGTCTTTACCGTGCTCAACGTTATTCAGACCATCCCCTCCGTTGCCCTGTTTGGCCTGCTGATTGCCCCCCTGGCCGGTCTGGTGAAATCCTTCCCTGCGTTGGCCGCGGCAGGCATTGCCGGAACCGGGCTGACGCCTGCCCTTATCGCCCTTGTGCTGTATGCGCTGCTGCCGCTGGTGCGCGGCGTGGTGGCGGGGTTAAGCCAGGTTCCGCCTGACGTGCTGGAAAGCGCCCATGCGATGGGGATGAGTGCGCGCCAGTGTTTCTGGAAAATACAGCTGCCGCTTGCGCTTCCGCTGCTGGTTCGCAGCCTGCGGGTGGTGACGGTGCAAACCGTGGGGATGGCGGTGATTGCCGCGCTGATCGGGGCGGGCGGCTTTGGGGCACTGGTGTTCCAGGGGCTGCTGAGCAGCGCGCTGGATCTGGTGCTGCTGGGCGTTGTGCCCACGATTGCGCTGGCGGTCGTACTGGATGCATTGTTTGCCCTGTGGCTCGCGCTGCTCAGGAGAAGAGCCAATGATTGAATTTCATGATGTGAGTAAAACCTTTGCGGGCCGTCCGGCGGCAAGCCACCTCAATCTGCATTTTGCCGAGGGGGCGTTCTCGGTATTGATCGGGACGTCGGGGTCGGGAAAATCGACGACGCTGAAGATGATCAACCGGCTGGTGGAACATGACAGCGGGACGATTCGCTTTGCCGGAGAGGAGATCCGCAGCCTGCCGGTGCTGGAACTGCGGCGGCGTATGGGCTACGCCATTCAGTCCATCGGCCTGTTTCCCCACTGGACGGTGGCCCAGAACATTGCCACCGTGCTACAGCTGGAAAAATGGTCCCGGGGGAAGATCAATGAGCGTGTCGACGAGCTGATGGCGCTGCTGGGCCTGGACGCGTCGCTTCGCGACCGCTATCCGCACCAGCTTTCCGGCGGACAGCAGCAGCGGGTCGGGGTGGCGCGCGCGCTGGCCGCTAACCCGCAGGTGCTGCTGATGGATGAGCCCTTCGGCGCGCTGGATCCGGTCACCCGCGGCGCACTTCAGGCGGAGATGAGTCGCATCCACCGTATTCTAGGGCGCACCATCGTGCTGGTGACGCATGATATCGACGAAGCGCTGCGGCTGGCCGATCGTCTGATACTGATGGATCACGGCGAAGTCGTCCAGCAGGGTACGCCGCTTGAGCTGTTAACCTCGCCGGCGAATGATTTTGTGCGTGAATTTTTTGGCCGCAGCGAGCTGGGCGTCAGGCTGCTCTCGCTGCGCACCGTCAGGGACTATCTGCGTCCGCACGATGCGCAAATCGGTGGTGAACCGCTGCACGATGGGATGAGCCTGCGCGATGCCCTGTCGGCGTTTGTCGCCCGGCAGTGCGAGGTGTTACCCGTTGCGGACGGGCAGGGGACGCCATGTGGGACGATCCATTTTCGCGATCTGCTGGCGGGGGAGGTGACGCGTGAAGTGGGTCCGTGATCCGTTACTCTGGCTGACAGGGCTGTTTATCGCCTTACTCTACCTGATGCCGCACAGCGCGGCGCTGTTTAATGCGCTTATTCCCGGGCTGCCGCGCCCGGTGTACCAGCAGGAGAGCTTTGTTAATCTCACTCTGGCGCACTTCTGGCTGGTGGCGGTGTCAAGCGTGATTGCCATCGTGCTGGGCACAGGCGCCGGGATTGCGGTGACGAGACCCGTGGGCAGGGAGTTTCGTCCGCTGGTGGAGACCATCGCTGCAACGGGGCAGACCTTCCCGCCGGTGGCCGTGCTGGCGATTGCCGTGCCGGCGATCGGTTTTGGGCAGGAGCCTGCCATCATTGCGCTGATTTTGTACGGCGTGTTGCCCATTCTGCAAGGGACGCTGGCGGGGATTGCGGCGGTGCCTGCATCGGTGCTGAGCGTAGCGGAAGGGATGGGGATGAGCGCCTGGCAGCGGCTGGTGAAGGTCGAGCTACCGCTGGCGGCTCCGGTGATTCTGGCGGGCGTGCGAACTTCGGTGATTATCAACATTGGTACGGCGACGATCGCCTCAACGGTAGGGGCCAGCACGCTGGGTTACGCCATCATCATCGGGCTTAGCGGATTTAATACCGCGTATGTGATCCAGGGGGCGTTACTGGTGGCACTGGCGGCGATCATCGCAGACCGCCTGTTTGAAAGGCTGGTGCAGGCGCTTAGCCAGCACGCAAAATAAAGGTATAACCTGCGAGCATGACGCCACCAATTCCGCCTAACGCCATAAACAGGAACAGGGCGATGACCCCAATTTTAGCTATGCGGCATAATGCACTCCTTATGTTAACGAAAGGATTGTACAGTAAAGCGCATTTGTTAACGAATCATTAAATGCCGAGTGGGAAAATATCATGGCCTTGTTCTTGCCAACTGGTGAGTTGCTGCTGTTGGGCGGAGGTTCGATTTTCACCGCACCACACCAGCAATGTACGGCCTTCGAATAGTTCAGGGCGTAGTTGATTGAGCGAGTGGGCGAGGACATCAATGCGCCATCCTTGTTGACTGGCAATCCAGCCCTCCAGCCACAGACGGGTGGTATCCTGAATATTCCAGCCAACCACCAGCGCATCTTTACCCTGTTTTTTACGTGCCGAAGCCAGACAAATGGCGATGTAGTTGATCAGTACGCCGTCGAGGATCGCCAGCAGCGCCTGGAGAGTCGGTTGTTGGCACTGAAGCCGTCGGCGCAGAGGAATAAACAGATGTGTGGTGAGTGTCTGGGCGGGGTAATCCTGACCGCGCTCTTTGATCCACGTTCGCAGGCTATGTAGATTGCCGCTTTGCAGGTAAGTCAGTAATGTTTCTTGCTGATCGCGCCCAGCCGTTCTGCACATCAACATTTTCATTACTGAGCAGCATTTTAACTTGCTGACCTGCACGCCGTTGTCGATCCAGCGTTTGATCTCGCGGATCCGGTCAATATCGGCATCGTTGAACAGCCGATGACCGCCGTCTGTCCGTTGCGGTTTCAGCAATCCGTAACGCCTCTGCCACGCGCGTAACGTGACAGGATTAATATCACAAAGCAACGCCACTTCACCAATTGTGTAAAGCGCCATCGTCTCACCCTTGCTCGCGAGGTCCCGGTTTAACTTTAGACGCAGTTTTGCGAACCAGGTAGTTTTGCCCGTTTTTTGTGCATCTATAGGGTGATTTTATTTTTGCCAGGCGATTTTGAGTGATCGTACTCACGAATTCTCATTTTTCTGCAAGAGTTCAAAGAAAGTTAAACGCAGGCAATGTATGTTACGCGTTTTAAAGGGAAGTGTGGTTTGCGGGTATGTACGATTTTAATCTGGTGTTGCTGCTGCTTCAGCAGATGTGCGTTTTTTTAGTCATTGCGTGGTTAATGAGTAAAACGCCATTATTCATACCGTTAATGCAGGTCACGGTTCGTCTGCCGCATAAATTTCTCTGCTACATCGTCTTTTCCATCTTCTGCATCATGGGCACCTGGTTTGGGTTGCACATTGACGATTCTATTGCCAATACCCGTGCGATAGGCGCGGTAATGGGCGGCTTACTCGGCGGTCCGGTCGTCGGTGGGCTGGTTGGTCTGACCGGCGGCTTACATCGATATTCGATGGGGGGCATGACCGCGCTAAGTTGCATGATCTCAACCATCGTTGAAGGATTGCTCGGCGGCCTGGTACACAGCATCCTGATCCGTCGCGGGCGCACTGATAAAGTCTTTAACCCCATTACCGCCGGTGCCGTCACGTTCGTCGCTGAAATGGTGCAAATGTTGATCATCCTGGCGATCGCCCGACCTTATGAAGATGCGGTACGTCTGGTGAGTAATATTGCTGCGCCAATGATGGTCACCAATACCGTCGGCGCTGCGCTGTTTATGCGTATATTGCTCGATAAACGCGCGATGTTTGAAAAATACACTTCAGCTTTTTCTGCCACTGCGCTGAAAGTGGCGGCCTCGACGGAAGGCATTTTGCGCCAGGGGTTTAACGAAGTGAACAGCATGAAAGTGGCACAGGTGCTGTATCAGGAGCTGGATATTGGTGCAGTCGCGATTACCGATCGAGAGAAATTGCTAGCCTTTACCGGAATTGGTGACGACCACCATTTACCCGGCAAACCGATTTCTTCGACTTATACCTTAAAAGCGATTGAAACCGGTGAAGTGGTCTACGCTGATGGCAACGAAGTACCTTACCGTTGCTCTTTGCATCCGCAATGCAAACTGGGGTCGACGCTGGTAATTCCGTTGCGTGGTGAAAATCAGCGGGTGATGGGCACCATCAAATTGTATGAAGCCAAAAACCGTTTATTCAGTTCAATCAACCGCACGCTGGGCGAGGGGATTGCGCAACTGCTTTCGGCGCAGATCCTTGCCGGGCAATATGAGCGGCAAAAAGCGATGCTCACCCAGTCAGAGATCAAACTGCTTCACGCCCAGGTGAATCCCCATTTTTTGTTTAATGCGCTTAACACCATTAAAGCGGTGATCCGTCGCGACAGCGAACAGGCCAGCCAGCTGGTGCAGTATCTTTCAACTTTTTTCCGCAAAAACTTAAAGCGGCCTTCGGAGTTTGTTACTCTCGCCGACGAAATTGAACATGTGAATGCTTATCTGCAAATTGAAAAGGCGCGCTTCCAGTCGCGGTTGCAGGTCAACATTGCTATTCCGCAAGAATTATCCCAGCAGCAATTGCCCGCGTTTACCCTGCAACCGATAGTGGAAAACGCCATTAAACATGGGACATCACAACTGCTGGATACAGGGCGAGTGGCAATCAGCGCCCGACGTGAGGGGCAACATTTAATGCTGGAGATCGAAGACAATGCCGGTTTGTATCAACCGGTAACCAATGCCAGTGGGCTGGGGATGAATCTGGTGGATAAGCGTTTACGTGAACGGTTTGGCGATGACTATGGGATAAGCGTCGCCTGTGAGCCTGATAGTTACACCCGAATAACGTTACGACTACCATGGAGGGACGAGGCATGATTAAAGTCTTAATTGTCGATGATGAACCGTTAGCACGGGAGAACCTGCGCGTATTTTTGCAGGAGCAGAGCGATATTGAAATCGTTGGTGAGTGTTCAAACGCCGTGGAAGGGATCGGCGCGGTGCATAAACTGCGCCCGGATGTGCTGTTTCTCGATATCCAGATGCCGCGCATCAGTGGTCTGGAAATGGTGGGGATGCTCGACCCGGAACATCGTCCGTATATTGTTTTTCTCACCGCGTTTGACGAATACGCCATTAAAGCCTTTGAAGAACACGCCTTTGATTATCTGCTGAAGCCAATTGATGAAGCGCGACTGGAGAAAACGCTGGCGCGTTTGCGGCAGGAACGCAGCAAGCAGGATGTTTCGCTGTTACCAGAAAATCAACAGGCGCTGAAATTTATCCCTTGTACTGGGCATAGTCGGATTTATTTGCTGCAAATGAAAGATGTGGCATTTGTCAGCAGTCGGATGAGCGGTGTCTACGTTACCAGCCACGAAGGGAAAGAGGGCTTTACCGAATTGACATTACGTACCCTGGAAAGTCGTACACCACTACTGCGCTGCCATCGTCAGTATCTGGTTAACCTCGCGCATTTACAGGAGATTCGTCTGGAAGATAACGGCCAGGCCGAGTTGATTTTGCGTAATGGCTTAACCGTGCCGGTCAGCCGCCGTTATCTGAAAAGCTTAAAAGAGGCGATTGGCCTGTAAAAGACTGCTAAAATGGCTTTTTGCCTCATCAACACCTGAAGGCCTCATGCTAAGTAACGATATTCTGCGCAGCGTGCGCTACATTTTGAAAGCCAATAATAATGACCTGGTGCGTATTCTGGCGCTCTCCGACATGGAATCCACGTCCGCCGGGTTCGACACCTGGATGACTAAAGAAGATGAAGAGGGTTTTGTTCGCTGCCCGGACATTATTCTGTCGGGCTTTCTGAATGGCCTGATCTACGACAAGCGCGGCAAAGATGAATCTGCGCCTGAGCTGGCGCTGGAGCGTCGGGTGAATAACAATACGGTGCTGAAAAAGCTGCGTATTGCTTTCTCCCTGAAAACTGACGACATTCTGGCGATCATGACCGAGCAGAAATTTCGCGTGTCGATGCCGGAAATCACTGCCATGATGCGCGCCCCGGATCATAAGAATTACCGCGAGTGTGGGGATCAGTTTCTGCGTTATTTCCTGCGTGGGTTGACGCAGCGGGTGCATAACCAGAAGGGGTGATTTTAGCCGGGTGGCGGCTTCGCCTGACCCGGCCTACAAAACCCGTAGGCCCGTGCAAGCGTAGCGCCGCCGGGCAAAAAAAAGCCGGATTCTCATCCGGCTTTTTTATTATTTCACCTGATGACCCGGTTTAGCACCGGCATCCGGGCTTAGCAGGAAAATATCTTTCCCGCCAGGACCGGCAGCCATCACCATGCCTTCAGAGATACCGAAGCGCATTTTACGTGGTGCCAGGTTAGCCACCATAATGGTGTGACGACCAATCAGTGCCTGCGGATCCGGGTAAGCAGAACGAATACCGGAGAAGACATTGCGTTTTTCACCGCCGAGATCCAGCGTCAGGCGCAGCAGTTTGTCAGAACCTTCAACAAACTCTGCGTTTTCAATCAGCGCCACGCGCAGGTCAACTTTAGCGAAGTCGTCAAAGGTGATGGTTTCCTGAATCGGATCATCTGCCAGCGGGCCAGTTACCGGCGCGGCAGCGGCTTTTACTTCTTCTTTAGAGGCTTCCACCAGTGCTTCAACCTGCCTCATATCGATGCGGTTATACAGCGCCTTGAACGGATTCACTTTGTGGCCCAGCAGCGGTTGCTGGATACCATCCCAGGTCAGTTCCGTATTGAGGAATGCTTCTGCACGCTCGGTCAGTTTCGGCAGTACCGGCTTCAGGTAAGTCATCAGCACGCGGAACAGGTTGATGCCCATTGAGCAAATTGCCTGCAGGTCGGCATCGCGGCCTTCCTGTTTCGCCACCACCCACGGAGCCTGTTCATCGACATAGCGGTTAGCCAGATCAGCCAGCGCCATGATTTCGCGCACGGCTTTACCAAATTCACGGCTTTCCCACGCTTCACCAATCACTTCAGCGGCATCAGTGAAGGTTTTGTACAACTGCGGGTCAGCCAGTTCGCTTGCCAGCACGCCGTCAAAACGCTTGTTGATAAAGCCCGCATTACGGGAGGCCAGGTTAACCACTTTGTTAACGATATCGGCATTCACACGCTGAACGAAATCTTCCAGGTTGAGATCGATATCATCAATGCGCGAAGAGAGTTTCGCAGTGTAGTAGTAACGCAGGCTGTCTGCGTCAAAATGATTCAGCCAGGTGCTGGCTTTAATAAAGGTGCCGCGAGACTTGGACATCTTTGCGCCGTTCACCGTCACATAGCCATGAACAAACAGGTTGGACGGCTTGCGGAAGTTGCTGCCTTCCAGCATGGCAGGCCAGAACAGGCTGTGGAAGTAAACAATATCTTTACCGATGAAGTGGTACAGCTCGGCGGTGGAGTCTTTCTTCCAGTATTCATCGAAGCTTACGCTGTCGCCGCGCTTGTCGCACAGATTCTTGAAAGAACCCATGTAGCCAATCGGTGCGTCCAGCCAGACGTAGAAATATTTGCCCGGCGCGTTCGGAATTTCAAAACCGAAGTAAGGGGCGTCGCGGGAGATATCCCACTGTTGCAGGCCAGATTCAAACCACTCCTGCATTTTATTTGCCACCTGCTCCTGCAACGCACCGCTGCGGGTCCATGCCTGCAACATTTCGCTGAAAGAGGGCAGATCAAAGAAGAAGTGTTCAGAATCACGCATTACCGGCGTAGCGCCAGAAACCACCGATTTCGGCTCGATCAGTTCAGTCGGGCTGTAGGTCGCGCCGCAGACTTCGCAGTTATCGCCGTATTGATCCGGGGATTTACATTTCGGGCAGGTGCCTTTCACAAAACGGTCCGGCAGGAACATGCCTTTTTCCGGATCGTACAGCTGAGAGATGGTGCGGTTTTTAATAAAACCGTTTTCTTTCAGGCGAGAGTAGATAAGTTCTGACAACTGGCGGTTCTCTTCGCTGTGCGTCGAGTGATAGTTGTCATAGCTGATGTTAAAGCCTGCGAAATCAGTCTGATGCTCCTGACTCATTTCGCCAATCATCTGCTCCGGGGTGATACCAAGCTGCTGAGCTTTCAGCATGATCGGTGTACCGTGGGCATCGTCGGCGCAGATGAAGTTGACCTCGTGGCCGCGCATTCGCTGGTAACGGACCCAGACATCAGCCTGGATGTGCTCCAGCATATGGCCGAGGTGGATTGAGCCGTTAGCGTACGGCAGTGCGCACGTCACCAGAATTTTCTTCGCGACTTGAGTCATAGTAGGCATTACTTCTTAATAGTGAAAAGGGGTTAGATAGTACCAAATGGGAAAATGTTAAGTAAGTACTTCTCTATATTCTTCAGGTAAACTATCAGCTGATGGTTTATCTATACAAAAAAGGAGTCGGGATGAACGAACAATCCCAGGCCAAATCACCAGAAGCCTTGCGCGCAATGGTCGCCGGGACACTGGCCAATTTTCAGCACCCAACCCTGAAGCATAACCTCACCACGCTGAAAGCGTTGCACCATGTCGCCTGGATGGACGACACGTTGCATGTGGAACTGGTTATGCCGTTTGTCTGGCATAGCGCGTTCGAAGAGTTAAAAGAGCAATGTAGCGCCGAACTGCTGCGCATCACCGGGGCGAAAGCTATCGACTGGAAACTGTCGCATAACATAGCCACTCTGAAACGCGTGAAGAATCAGCCGGGAATTAACGGTGTGAAGAACATTATCGCGGTGAGTTCCGGTAAAGGCGGCGTGGGTAAATCGTCCACGGCGGTAAACCTGGCACTGGCGCTGGCGGCAGAAGGGGCGAAAGTCGGCATTCTGGACGCCGATATCTACGGCCCATCAATCCCAACAATGTTGGGCGCAGAAAATCAGCGTCCAACTTCGCCGGACGGTACCCATATGGCACCGATTATGTCTCATGGCCTGGCAACCAATTCAATTGGTTATCTGGTCACTGACGACAATGCGATGGTGTGGCGTGGACCGATGGCGAGCAAGGCGTTAATGCAGATGTTGCAGGAAACCTTGTGGCCGGATCTCGACTATCTGGTGCTTGATATGCCGCCAGGCACCGGTGACATTCAATTGACGCTGGCGCAAAACATTCCAGTAACCGGTGCAGTCGTGGTCACCACCCCGCAGGACATCGCGCTGATCGATGCGAAAAAAGGCATTGTGATGTTCGAGAAAGTCGAGGTTCCGGTGCTCGGTATTGTCGAGAACATGAGTGTGCATATTTGCAGTAACTGTGGTCACCATGAACCGATTTTCGGTACCGGTGGTGCAGAGAAACTGGCTGAAAAATACCATACACAGCTGCTGGGGCAGATGCCGTTACACATCTCCTTACGTGAGGATCTCGATAAAGGTACGCCAACGGTTATCAGCCGTCCGGAGAGCGAATTTACCGCTATCTACCGCCAGCTGGCTGACCGCGTTGCAGCTCAGCTCTACTGGCAGGGTGAAGTCATTCCAGGCGAGATTTCCTTCCGCGCGGTCTAACGCCTCTGCGCGTTAGTGCCGGGTGGCGGCTTCGCCTTACCCGGCCTGGCTCGATTTTGTAGGTCAGGTAAGCGTAGCGCCACCTGACTTTACCCAAGCCGATAGTGCATCAAATAATACTCTCCGTCCGGAGAATCTCCCGTCGCCTCAATGTGCCAGCCGTGGCGCTGGTAAAACGCAACCGCCCGCTCATTCTTCACCAGACACTTGAGTGAACCCGTGCTGGTAAACGTCTTCTGCACGTGTTCAAGCAATACATGTCCGACGCCCAGGCTCTGATAGTTCGGATCGACAAACAGGTTGTGCAGAAAATTATCGTTCGTCGAGACTGAGGCAAAGCCAAGTCGGTGCCCATCCTGCTCCGCCACCCAAATCCCTTCGTCCAGGGTTGCCGCGTCAAAATCTTCAAGCTGCCACGCAGAACTGTCCAGCCACGGCCAGGCTTCACGTCGGGCGTGAAGGAAGAGCGTGCGCAGGAAAGGGCGATCGCTCTCCTGCCACGGACGGATTAGGATCGTATCAGCGGTGATAGAAAATATCTCCGTTATAGGCTTTGTAGATTTTGCCATCGGCATCGCCAATCAGAACATAATTCTCACCCATGTAGGTCCAGTGTGTGCCAGCATCGGGCGCGGGAAGGTTACGCAGCTGGTACTGTTTGATGGTGTACTCAGGCGTCTGATACTGCGCGGGCGCGGTGTCGCCGATTTTAAACTTCGTAAAATCGGCAATAAACTCTTGCTCTTCATAGGCCTTGATGCCGGAAGGCGCTGTCGATGTTTGCGGTGCAGCGTGCGCGGCCCCCGCCAGTGACAGTAATACACCCAGAAGCAACAATTTACGCTTAGCCATTTTTTCTCCAGTCATATCGTTACTGATACTTTTTGTGTGCAGATCCGATAACGGATGGCAGACAGTTCATTTTAAGTATCCTCACAGGGTGAGTTTGCAAAAAATGTAACAAAAGTGCACGGTTTTGTGTAGTCGCAACCGTCATTAATTATTACTTCGACGAATAAATATGAGCTTATACAGATAACATAATTATTGGTTTATTAATTAATTCTGAAAAAAAATTTTCAAGGCAAATTTACTAAGATTCAGGCATGCATTCAACAAATAGAACATTTAAGATTGCCTGAAACCCTCTTTCCAAATGCCTGATTAAGACAATGCAGGGCTGTAAAGTCTGCCCAAAGGAATGTCGTGTGGTTTTATAAATACTCTTTGTGTTTCTGTTAATTCATTGAATAACAGCAACTTGTGCTTGAGTGAAATGTTACTGTTTTATCCTGTATACGATAATCACTACTATAAAAGATATTATGTAATAAATGAAAAACACAACAGTTGTATCGATATTATTTTTAATTATCACCCCCTTATCTGGCTGCGTATTTTACCCTGGCCAGCATCTCGATCTCGCTGGAAAAAAGATAATTGCCGCAGAAGATGCAAATGATCGTCTTGAGAAACGGATTGATGTTTATCCTCTTACGCCTTCGTTAATTGAAAAAATGCGACCATCGGTTTTGAAATCTCAGGCAAATCCTAATCTGGATGAACAGGTCAAAAACTGGGAATACCGTATCGGCGTTGGGGATATTCTAACCGTCACCGTCTGGGATCACCCTGAACTGACAACCCCGGCAGGGCAGTATCGTAGCGCCAGTGACACCGGTAACTGGGTCAATGCCGACGGCACGCTTTTCTATCCCTATGTCGGTAAATTGCCGGTGGCTGGCAAAACGGTCGCACGGGTACGCGAGGAGATCACGGCCCGGCTGAACAATGTTATTGAAAGCCCGCAGGTGGATGTCAGCGTCGCCTCTTTTCGCTCACAAAAAGCCTATGTGACGGGCGAGGTGGTGAAGTCAGGGCAGCAGGCTATTACCAATATCCCGTTAACGGTCATGGATGCCGTGAACGCCGCTGGGGGGCTCTCTGCCGACGCGGACTGGCGCAATGTCGTGCTGACGCATAATGGGAAGGACACGCGCCTCTCGCTATATGCGCTGATGCAGCATGGCGATCTCACGCAAAATAAGCTGCTCTATCCCGGCGATATTCTGTTTGTCCCCCGCAACGATGCGCTGAAAGTGTTCGTCATGGGCGAGGTCGTTAAACAGAGCACGCTGAAAATGGATCGCAGCGGCATGACCCTGGCCGAAGCGCTGGGCAATGCCGGTGGGCTGAATCAGAATATGGCCGATGCCACCGGAATTTTTGTCATTCGTTCGCTGCCGAAAAGCGAGCGTTCAGAAAAAATTGCCAACCTCTACCAGCTCAATGCTCAGGACGCATCAGCCATGGTGTTAGGCACCGAGTTTCAGCTTGAGCCCTATGACATTGTCTATGTCACCACTGCACCACTGTCCCGCTGGAATCGCGTGATATCACAGCTTGTTCCGACCATCAGCGGGGTGCATGACCTTACCGAAACGGTTCGTTACATCAGATCGTGGCCGCAATAATGTTCAAATCAATACTCGTGGTTTGCACCGGAAATGTCTGCCGTTCTCCGATTGGGGAGCGGCTTTTACGCCAGCACCTGCCCGACAGATATATCGCCTCGGCGGGCATATTCGGGCTTGAAGGGTGCCCGGCGGATGACAGCGCCCAGGACGTAGCCTGGCGGCATGGGATTTCCCTCGACGGTCATGTGGCGCGAAGGCTGACACGCAATTTGATGCAGGGATCCGATCTTATCCTGGTTATGGAGCCGGAACATCTTCGCTTCATTGCGGCCATGGCGCCGGAGATTCGAGGAAAGTCGCTGCTTTTTGGGCAATGGCTGGAGCCGCAGGAGATCCCCGATCCCTACCGTCAAAGCCGGGAAGCGTTTGAATATGTGTTTGGGCTATTGGGTAAAGCCAGTCAGGAATGGGCACGTCGTTTAGGTCAGAAAGGAATGAAGCATTAATGTCGTCTTACACAACAGACAATTATGGTGCAGCGGCACCCCAACAACATGAAGTCGATCTCGTTCGTTTGCTCGTCGAGATGATCGACCACCGCACGATGATTCTGTGCGTGACGTTCCTGTTCATCCTGTGCGCCGGTCTCTATGCCTGGATTGCGCCACCTGTTTATCAGGCGGATGCCATGGTGCAAATTGAAAACAAACAGGATAACAACCTGCTCAAAGGTTTGAGCCAGCTGGGCACCGATGTGTCGCCGGATGTTGCCCCTGAAATTTTACTGCTGAAATCCCGCATGATCCTCGGCGAGACCGTTGACAAATTAGCTCTGACACAGCAGGCAAAGCAGCGCGTTTTGCCTGTGGTGGGGCGTCTCTGGCAGCGTCTGCAAGGGCGTGAGCAGGGCAAAATCACGTTAGGCGAACTCCAGATCCCGCAGGTGGAAGGCAACGCGCAAGAGCTCACGCTGACCGTACAGGAAGCGGGAAAATATCACCTGACGGGCGAAAACATTGAGGCCGACGGCCAGGTTGGGAAAACGCTGGTTACGCAAGGGATCGTTCTGCTGGTGACGTCGATTGAGGCTGAGCCAGGCACGCAATTTTCGCTTAAGTCGTTGACGCGGCTTGAGACGATCAACGCGCTGAAGAAGCGTCTCACGGTTGCGGAATCGGAGAAACAGAGCGGTATCATGACCTTAACCCTGACGGGCGAAGATCCTGACAGCATCGCCCGGGTGCTGAATGCAATTGCTGAAAATTATCTCCAGCAAAATATCGCGCGCCAGGAGGCTCAGGATTCTCGTAGTCTGGATTTTTTACAGGCGCAGTTGCCGAAAATCAGCGCGGACCTTGATCAGGCAGAAGCGCGGCTGAATGCCTACCGGGCGCAGCGAGACTCGGTGGACCTGTCTCTGGAGGCAAAATCTGTACTGGATCAGGTTGTTAACGTTGAGAATCAGCTAAATGAGCTGACGTTCCGGGAGGCAGAGATCTCCCAGCTCTTTAAAAAAAGTCACCCTACCTATCGTGCATTGCATGAAAAGAGACAGACCCTTGAGCGGGAACGGGAGCGTCTCAATAACCGTGTGTCAGCTATGCCCTCCACGCAGCAGGAGATTTTACGCCTGAGCCGCGATGTTGAGTCGGGTCGCACGATTTATTTACAGCTATTGACGCGCCAGCAGGAGCTGAATATTTCCCGCTCCAGCGCTGTCGGGAACGTGAGGATCATTGATGAGGCTGTTACGCTGCCGGACCCGATAAAGCCGCGTAAAGCGTTAATCTTCGTTCTTGGCGCGCTGTTCGGGCTAATGCTCTCAATGGGGACCGTGCTGGTACGTCAGGCGTTCAAACGTGGGATCACGCTTTCCGAACAGCTGGAAGCGCAGGGGATGCCGGTTCTGGCTACGTTGCCACGTTCACAGTGGCTGTGGAGTAAAACGCAGTTGCGCAGAAAAAATCCGTTTTCTCGTCGCTGGAAACACAAAACCTCGGATGTGCCTTTCCTGCCCGTCGATCGCCCTGCTGATATGTTTGTTGAAGCAGTACGCGGGCTGCGGACCAGTCTGCATTTCACCATGATGGAGGCTGAGAACCGCATTGTGATGATTTCTGGCCCCACGCAGGACTGCGGAAAAACGCTGGTGGCGACGAATCTGGCGGCCATCGCCGGGCAGAGCGGTCAGCGGGTGCTGTTTATTGATGCGGATATGCGCCAGGGCTATGTTCATAATATTTTTGGTCTGGAGAACCGCCACGGATTGTCCTGCCTGCTCGAAGGGAAACGCGACTTAGCGGAGGTCATTCAGCATGCTGAAAAAGGGGGAATTGACGTCATCACCTGCGGCCCGGAACCCCTGCGCCCGTTAGAATTGCTGTTAAGCGAACGATTCCTTTCCGTCATGTCCTGGGTTAACGAGCAATATGACATCGTCATCATTGATACACCGCCGGTCCTGGCCGTCACCGATGCCGCGCTGGTCGCCAGAGCAGCCGGAACAACGCTAATGGTTGCCCGTTTCGATAAAACCAGCGTGAAAGAGATGGAGAATACCGTTAAACGGTTACAGCACGTCGGCGTGAAGGTCAGCGGCACAATCCTCAACGATATTGTTAAATCCGCAGCGCTGTATTACAGCTCGGGGTACAGCCAGTATGAATACGGTTATGCTTCGAGGAAAAAAGGGGAAAGGCGTTAGCGCGGGAAAAACAATCCCTCTCCCGGGTGGGAGAGGGATAAGTATTACTTCGCCATCACTTCCTGCGCGGTACGCTCAACCAGAGACAGCAGGATTTTTACGTCCTCCAGCGTCACGGTTGGGTTCAGCAGGGTCAGCTTCAGGCAGGTGATACCGTTATGCTCGGTCACACCGACGTTTGCACGGCCAGACTCCAGCAGCGCATCGCCAATTTTCTGGTTCAGCAGAGCAATACCGGCGTCATCCATCTGCGCCTGCGGACGGAATCGGAACAGCACGCTTGCCAGCTGGGGTTGCATCACCAGTTCCAGAGCAGACTGCTCTTTCACGTAAGCCGCAACCTGCTGTGCCAGCGTCACGCCGTGATCGATGATTGCCGCGTATTGCTCCTGACCCAGCGCTTCCAGGCTCATCCACAGTTTCAGCGCGTCGAAACGGCGCGTGGTTTGCAGAGATTTGGAGACCAGGTTAGGTACACCCGCTTCTTCATCGAACTCAGAGTTCAGATAGGCCGCCTGATAGCGCATCAGTTCATAGTGACGCGCTTCTTTCAGCAGGAACGCACCGCAGCTGATGGTCTGGAAGAACTGCTTGTGGAAGTCCAGGGTGACGGAATCCACGAGCTCGATACCGTCCAGGTAGTGACGATACTGCTCAGACATCAGCAGCGCGCCGCCCCAGGCCGCATCAACGTGCACCCAGATATTCTGTTTCGCAGCCAGCTCAGCAATAGCACGCAGCGGATCGATAGCACCCGCATCGGTCGTACCGGCCGTGGCCACAATCGCCAGGATCTGCTCGCCTTTCGCGTTGCACTGTTCGATTTTCGCCGCCAGATCGGTGAGATCCATGCGGGAGAATTCGTCAGTTTTCACCTGCACCACGGACTGGTAGCCCAGACCCATCAGCGCCATGTTTTTCTGCACGGAGAAGTGGGCATTTTCTGAACACAGCACGCGGATCTTACGCAGATCGCCTGTCAGACCGTCCTGCTGAACCGAGTGGCCCTGACGCGCAAAGAACGCGTCACGCGCCAGCATCAGCCCCATCAGGTTACTCTGGGTGCCGCCGCTGGTGAAGACGCCTGCGTCGCCAGCCTGATAACCCACGCGGGTACGCAGCCATTCGATCAGTTTGATCTCAATGATGGTTGCGGACGGGCTTTGATCCCAGGAGTCCATACTCTGGTTAGTGGCGTTGATCAGCACTTCCGCCGCCTGGCTAACCACCAGGCTTGGGCAGTGCAGGTGCGCCACGCACTGCGGGTGATGAACGGACAAACTGTCTTTCAGGAAGAACTCCACGGCGCGTTCGATCGCCGCTTCGTTGCCCAGCCCTTTCGGGTTGAAATCCAGCTTAATACGGTCGCGCAGCTCCGCGACCGTTTTGCCCTGGTACATCTCAGACTGTTTCAGCCACTGCATCACAGCCTGAGTGCTTTGTTCAATCGCCTGCTGGTAAGCTTCAATGCTCTGCGCAGAGGAGAACAAAATTGGGTTTGAATCAGACATCGTATTCAACAACTCCGGTTACGCCGGGCTAACGCCCGCAGCAAGCAGTGCCTGCTCGAATTTATCCAGGAAGACTTTCAGCTCGTCATCGCTGATAAGCAGAGAAGGCAGCAGACGCAGAACGATACCGTTACGGCCGCCACGCTCCAGAATCAGGCCGGCTTCGAAGCATTTCTTCTGGATCAGTGCAGACAGCTCGCCATCGCCCGGGAAGCAACCCATGTGATCGGCGGCTTCATGTGGCTTAACGATTTCAATACCGATCATCATGCCCAGACCGCGAACGTGGCCGATCACCGGATAGCGTTTCGCCATCTCTTTCAGCTGGCCTTTCAGCCATTCGCCCTGTGCAGCTACTTTGCCCGCGATGTTCTGGTCTTTCAGGATCTTCAGCGTGGTCAGACCGGTAGCCATCGCCAGCTGGTTGCCGCGGAAAGTACCGGTATGGTGACCTGGCGCCCATGCATCGAACTGCTTTTTGATACCGAGCACGGCCAGCGGCAGACCGCCACCGACTGCTTTAGACATCACGATGATGTCTGGCTCAATGCCAGCGTGTTCGAAGGCAAAGAATTTACCGGTACGGGCAAAGCCAGCCTGGACTTCGTCGAGGATCAGCAGGATACCGTGTTCCTGAGTGACTTTACGGATGCGCTGCAACCACTCAACAGGCGCCGGGTTCACGCCACCTTCACCCTGAACGGCTTCGAGGATCACCGCGGCAGGTTTACGCACGCCGCTTTCGACGTCGTTAATCAGATTTTCGAAGTAGTAGGTCAGCGCCTTCACGCCCGCTTCACCACCGATACCCAGTGGGCAACGGTACTCGTGTGGGTAAGGCATGAACTGGACTTCTGGCATCATACCGTCAACCGCTTCTTTCGGAGACAGGTTGCCGGTGACGGACAGTGCGCCGTGGGTCATACCGTGGTAACCACCAGAGAAACTGATGATACCGCTACGACCGGTCACTTTTTTCGCCAGCTTCAGCGCCGCTTCAACGGCATCAGCCCCGGACGGGCCAGTGAATTGCAGGCAGTACTCTTTGCCCTGACCAGGCAACAGAGAGAGCAGGTATTCTGAAAACGCGTCTTTCAACGGCGTGGTCAGATCCAGGGTATGTAACGGCAAGCCGCTGGTAATGACATTTTGGATGCTTTTCAGCACATCAGGATGATTGTGTCCAAGCGCGAGGGTGCCTGCGCCTGCTAAACAGTCAAGGTATTCTTTATTATCTGCATCGGTGATCCACACGCCTTCTGCTTTTGTAATCGCTAAAGGCAATTTGCGCGGATAACTCCTGACGTTAGATTCAAATTCGGCCTGACGGGCCAGATAGGTTTCGTTGCTTTTGTGGGCATCTACGGTGTCAATACGGACTTTATCCGTCATCATATCACTCCTACAACCGCCGCTTCGTTATGAGCAACGATTGAATAAAAAGTTAAAAAACAGATGGGGCCTGAAAAAAACGCCGCCAATATAGAGCCTTTTGTCACCGGGCTCAATGGTTAATTTGCTTACTGTTTTGTGACACAGGGCACAGGGCAGGGAAGAACGCCGTTTGTATGGGGGAGATTGCACTTTATGCTAAATAAAAACAGTAGCTTACGTATGATTTATCCGCATTGTAAAATCAGACAAAAGAGTGTGACAAATCGTGCGATTGTCAGGTGAAAAGGAGGCAGTGAGCCTCCTTACGCTGTTTATTTCTGGCTAACGCGTAAAATACCGTGTTCGCGTCCCTTCGTTTTATTCCACGACGCGTCCGTAATACCGTTTTCATCCAGGCTTAGCGATATCACAAAACCATTACCACGGATCTCATAGAAATTCGCATTCAGACGTTTAACGCTGGCTTTTTTGCCGTTTACGGTGGCGCTAAAGAAGCCGTTAGAAAGCGTGGCGTTAACCGTATCCGACGAGAACGAGGCTTCACGCAGGGGATCGTGAACGGATGTCGTTGGTTCGTGTTGTGCCGCATTTTCCGCTTTGGTTTTGCTGATATCGCAAGAGCCATCGCCAGCGCTAATTTGCGTGCATCCCGAACGCTCTAATTGAGCGCGATAATGGGCGTTTATGGCGTGCGCCGGCGAGACACAACCTGCAAGCACCGCAGTACCTATAACGAACATCATTACTTTTTTCATTTTACCGCCTTAAAAACGACACAAATACCAGGAGACATACATCACGCCGATCCAGATCCCGACCGAAATCAGCATCAGATACAAGGCTACCGAAATAAAAATATATTTAGACATCTTTTTGTATCAACGAAATGCTCATCCGCTAAAATGAGGCTTTATATTTGTCCCGATGATTGTTTTACGCTTTAAAAGCCCATTCCAATCCCAACCGAAGCGCCCATATTATTCGCGGTATCATCTGGGAAGCTCACTTTCGCGATGACATGGGAATTAAAGTTAACGGATGCACCGACAGCAAGCGCGCTCTCGCTGTTGTAAGTCGCGCCGCCAGCAGAGAACATGACGCGTTGATTGGTTTGCACTTGTGGCAAACCCGCCATCGCCCCTGAAATACCGGCATTGGCCTGCTTCTTATTATTGTCCACTTCATCAGCAGAGATTTAAATTGCTGGCTGGTGTTAGTATTCATTGCCAGTAATGTCTGCCTGGTGGCTTGCAGATCCTGCGTGGCGGCGGTAACAGCCAGGCTATTTTTAGCGACCTTCGCCTGGGTAGCCGTATCCAGCTATCGTTGTGTTACGGTGGTTGTCACACCATCTTTACCGTTATGACCGTCTACACCGTCGCGCCCATTTCTTCCCGCAATGCCTTGTGCGCCAGTATCACCCTTTATCACCTTTCGCTCCATCTGTACCGTTGATGGGTTTAGGTGCATTTTCGAGAGCAGTAAGGCGGCTATCCTGAATATTATCGACGTGTTGAAGGTTGATAATGGCTGTGCCGTTAGTCGCTACACCCTGTAGGGCCGTCTCACTTTTCAGACTGGCGGTATCGGCAAGCGCGCCGGCAAGCAACGCTTTCTGATGTGCGTCGTTAGCCATTTTATCCACGACTAACACGCCTGGTTTTGTGGACTGAAGGTCGTCATAAACCTGCGTTAAGCGGTTATCCATTGCGATATCACGGTTAATGCTATCAGCTTTGTTTTGTGCAATCTGATCCTGATGGTCATTTACAATATTAGTAATTTGCCGATCGTCCCAAACCGTATTCGCGGCTTCAGCCAGGCTCGTTGTACCCACTAAGACAACGCCCATTACAAAAATAGCAATAAAGGTTTTATTCATAGATTTCATTTGAAAAGCTCACATCATTAACTGTTGAAAATACTGAAGCTGAACAGATTAATTTTTCGGGATTTAAAACGGTTGAACGTTGTCTAAATCTTATTTAGTGACGCGAGCAAACTATCAATTAAACGCAAACCAATGATGTTGATCTAAGTCATAAATATTATGAATAGTTCCGACGGCGTTAAAGTCATTTTGCGGTTGTTATTAATGTAAACATTAAGGTGAAAATGATGTGGTAAATGAGAGGGTTAAATTAAGTGTTTGACAGAAATAAAATTCTGCAAAAGAAATGTTTACATTAATATGCGGGTTTATTTCATACGAAAGAAGGTGGGCTGTCTTATAAAAGCACTCCCTGTGCGTCATTATGGATAAAAATAAAATTTCTCAGCATAGTGAGTGAATAATATTTTTCATGAGTTCTTAACAAATAAGGTGGGATAATTAACTGAACAATAATGTATACATATTGAGGGTAGTTAATATCTTGTCGTTTATTGTTCGTTACAGGGGGTTAACGGACAGCCCTAAACCCCTTGCACCCGGGTTACCCCCCGGTTACACTACATGACTACGAATTGCCATTTCGTAAGTAACTGTTTTATAAGTAATTTGACTCGGGGTGCCCTTCTTTGTGAAGGCTGAGAAATACCCGTATTACCTGATCTGGATAATGCCAGCGTAGGGAAGTCAGATGCCTACCCGGTCATCGCTTCTTCACGCACGGCAGGAGCGAAACCATGCAGCCTGACCTGCTCGACTCACACGTTTTACATCAATTCCGAACCCGTTCCCCGCTCACGCACTGTATGACCAACGATGTCGTGCAGACCTTCACCGCCAACGTTTTGCTCGCGCTGGGTGCTTCCCCGGCAATGGTGATCGAAGCCGAGGAAGCGAAACAGTTTGCCGCGCTTGCCGATGCCCTGCTCATCAACGTGGGTACACTCACCGCGCCGCGCGCCCAGTCGATGCGTCGGGCTATTGAGAGCGCGGTAGCCGCGGGTACGCCCTGGGTTCTGGATCCGGTTGCGGTTGGCGCGCTGGCGTACCGCACCCGATTTTGCCAGCAAATATTGTCCCTTAAACCTGCGGCCATTCGTGGAAACGCCTCCGAAATCCTCGCCCTTGCCGGAATGAGTGCGGGCGGGCGCGGGGTTGATTCCACCGATACGGCGGCGAGCGCGTTGACCGCTGCGCAGACGCTCGCCCGTCAGACCCATGCCGTTGTGGTCGTCACAGGAGAAGTGGATCACATCACTGATGGTCAGCGAACCCGTACGGTCGCGGGCGGCGACCCGCTGATGACCCGCGTGGTGGGAACAGGCTGTGCGCTCTCGGCGGTCGTCGCCGCCTGCTGTTCGCTGCCTGGCGACAGGATTGATAATGCGACGGCAGCCTGCGGCTTTATGAAGCGCGCAGGGTCAGCTGCACTGACTCACAGCCGGGGCCCCGGCAGCTTTGCCCCGGCGTTTCTGGATGCGCTTTACGCGCTGGAGGAGCTGGTATGACACGCATTAATGCCCTGACTATTGCGGGAACCGATCCCAGCGGCGGAGCGGGGATCCAGGCAGACCTGAAAACCTTCTCTGCGCTCGGCGCTTACGGATGCTCGGTTATCACCGCGCTGGTGGCGCAAAACACGCGCGGTGTACAGTCGGTATATCGTATTGAGCCGGATTTTGTCGCCGCACAGCTGGATTCGGTATTCAGCGATGTACGCATCGACACCACCAAAATCGGCATGCTAGCAGAGGCGGACATTGTTGAAGCGGTCGCTGAACGTCTCAAACGTTATCAGATAAAAAACGTGGTGCTCGATACCGTGATGCTGGCCAAAAGCGGCGATCCGTTGCTCTCCGCCTCTGCCGTCGACACCCTGCGTAAAAAGCTGCTGCCGCAGGTGGCGCTGATCACGCCAAACCTCCCTGAAGCCGCCGCGCTGCTGGATGCGTCACACGCGCAAAACGAACGTGAGATGAAAGAGCAGGGCAATGCGCTGCTGGCGATGGGATGCAGCGCGGTGCTGATGAAAGGCGGTCATCTTGATGATGCAGAAAGCCCGGACTGGCTCTTCACCCGCGATGGCGCGCAACGTTTCACCGCCCCGCGGGTACAGACCAAAAACACCCACGGCACGGGATGTACGCTCTCGGCGGCGCTGGCGGCGCTGCGTCCCCGAAACGCGAACTGGGCGGATACGGTGCAGGAGGCGAAGATCTGGCTCTCGTGCGCGCTGGCAAAAGCCGATTCTCTGGAAGTGGGTCACGGTATTGGGCCGGTTCACCATTTTCATGCATGGTGGTAAGCCGTATACTGGCATAAAACCTTATGCCAGAGAAAAACAGAGATGGAACAAGCGCATACCCGGTTAATTGCTCAACTCAAGGAACGAATTGCCGCACCGGACAACACGCCGTTGTACCTGAAATTTGCCGAAACGGTTAAAAACGCGGTACGCAGCGGCGTGCTCGCGCACGGTAATATTTTGCCGGGCGAGCGCGATCTGAGCCAGCTGGCCGGTGTGTCGCGCATTACGGTGCGTAAAGCGATGCAGGCGCTGGAAGAGGCCGGCGTCGTCACCCGCGCGCGTGGATACGGTACGCAAATCAACAATATCTTTGAATATTCGCTAAAAGAGGCGCGCGGGTTTTCTCAGCAGGTGGTGCTGCGGGGCAAAACGCCCAACACGCTGTGGGTTAATAAACGCGTCGTGAAATGTCCGGAGGAGATCGCCCGCCACCTTTCCCTTGCGCCGGACAGCGATGTATTTCTGCTTAAGCGCATCCGCTACGTGGATGACGATGCGGTATCAATAGAGGAGTCCTGGGTACCGGTAGGATTAATCCCCAATCCGGACGACATCGGCGTCTCGCTTTACGATTACTTCCGCAGCCAGAATATCTTTCCGCAGCGCACCCGTTCCCGCGTCAGCGCCCGGATGCCGGACAGCGAGTTTCAGGCGCATATCAAGATGGACGATAAGATACCGGTGCTGGTGATCAAGCAAGTCGCGCTCGATCAACAGCACCGGCCAATTGAGTACAGCATCAGCTACTGCCGCAGCGACCTATACGTCTTTGTGTGCGAGGAGTAGGGCCTCGCGCGTGGGGGCGCAGTCGCCACCGCGATGGCTGACTACCCAGGCGGCTACGGCATTGCCAAGCTGCACCGCCTCTGGCAGTGACCATCCCGCGGCCAGCCCGGCAAGGGTACCTCCCGCATGGCTGTCACCCGCGCCGATGGTATCGACCACGGTAGCAGGAAACGCCGGAACGTGTCCGGAAGCGTCACCGTCATACCACACCGCCCCGTCTTTATCATGGCGTACGATCAGCGCAGCGCCAAACCTCTGCTGCCACCGTGGGCCGAGCTCTTCCACGTTCACGCCAAACCATTCGGCGGCAAGTTCCGCCTCCTGACGATTGAGCGAGACGATTGGTTTGCAGACCATGATGCGTGCCATCAGCGGGTCGGGAATATCCGCGATGCGCGGACCGAAATCGATAAAGAGCGTCACATCCTGAAGACTTCCCAGCCAGGCCGTCAGCAGCTCACCGCTGGGGGACGCCAGCTGGTAGCCGGACAAAGAGATCAGGCTCCCTGCCGGCACGCTTAACCCGTCCAGCCAGCGCTGCTGCCACTGGTTCTCCACGCCGCTAAACGACATAAAGGTCCGTTCACCGTCAGGCTCCACCAGCGCCAGGCACCAGCCGTTATCGCCCGTTTCCGCTTCCACGGCGCTGTGCAGATCCTGCTTCGCCATGGCGTTACGGATAATATCGGCCCACACGCCGTGGCCGACGGGAAGGGCGTTTTGCGCAGCAATGCCGAGCCGCTTCAGGGCGATGGCGATATTCAGCGCGCAGCCGCCAATATTCACTCCCTGT
The DNA here is from genome assembly GCA_042434945.1 of Enterobacter hormaechei. Taxonomy (GTDB): domain Bacteria; phylum Pseudomonadota; class Gammaproteobacteria; order Enterobacterales; family Enterobacteriaceae; genus Escherichia; species Escherichia hormaechei_A. The sequence goes on along the minus strand of CP170191.1, from coordinate 2,568,914 downwards.
TGCTTCAGCTCGATATCACACCCGCGCCAGGGCAGGGCGTAGGCGTCGGCAATCACGTCGATGACCGCCGCGCCGAGTACCGTTACGGGGCGCGTGGCGTGAAGGGTTTCGAGACGGCGGGCAAAAGCACTCATACGCCCTCCCTTTGCTCCCGGAAGTGCAGCAGTTTTTCGCAGTAGTGGCCGAAATCGAGCCGGTTTACGGCATCAAGTTCGTTTTTGAGTGCCGGATCAATGGCCTGTACACCGTGCAGCGCGCCGCAGATGGCCGTTGCCATCGCGCCGATAGTGTCAGTATCACCGCCCAGGTTGGCGCATAACACCGCGCAGCGGTTCGGATCGGTACCCGCGAGTTCGACCATCGCAATCGCCGCCGGAACGGACTCAAGGGTGCTCGTGCCCGCGCCAATAAGCTGATAGATCTGCTCGCTGGCGGACTCGGTACCGTTGGCTTCGCGCACGGTTTTCAGGGCCAGCTCAATACGAGCGGAAAGCGATGCGCTGAAGGTGGTCGTGTTCGCCTCCTGCGCCGCACGGGCAATACCCGGCAGGGCATCGGCGATGTGATGCCAGCGTTCGCCGTCGATAGCGCGTGAAACCGCCCAGGCGATCACCACCGCACCGGCGATGGCGAGATCCGATTTATGGGTCGGGCTGGAGGCTAACGCAACCTGTTCCACGAAGTGCGCCAGACGCGTGGCTGGCAGGAGGCATCCCAGCGGGGAGGCGCGCATCGCCGCCCCGTTGGTGACGCCGTTGTTTTCCAGCTGGCTCACCGGCTTGCCGTCACGGATGGCGTTCAGGGCAATTTTGGAGGTCGGGCCGAGCACATTCTTATTGAACGCGTCAAAATCCAGCGCCCAGTCCAGAATATGCTTACCGATAACGTCAGGGTTAATTTCCCCGTCGCATTCGATAATCGCGTCGGCCAGACACAGCGCCATCGAGGTATCGTCGGTGAATTCGGCGCGGTTAAAATAACAGGCCGCGTTATTCTCCTTTGGTCCAGGCAGAAAACGGTCAATCCAGCCAAAGTGTGCTTTAACGCGGCTGCGTGGCCAAAGCTCGGAGGGCATCCCCATCGCATCCCCTAACGCCTGCCCATAAAGAGCACCGAGAATACGTTCTGTTTTCATTTAACTTCCCCTTGTGTCAACGCAATATCGCGATCATCGACCTTGATAGCCGTAATTTCGTTGTCGGATTCGCGGAAAAAAATCATGAACAGCACGGCGATAATGGCAATCATCACCGCGCCGAAAGTCCACATCCCGGACCAGTTGAAAGTCAGCCCGTTTACCGGTTCCGGATAAGCGAACATCTTTTCCATCATCACACCGCCAAGACGATAGCCGAGCAAACTGCCGAAGCCCTGGCAGCAGAGCGTGATCAGCCCCTGCGCGGCGGTACGCATATGCACGGGGGCTTTTTTATCGACATAGATGTAAGCGGTAACGTAGTAAAAATCGTAACTTACGCCGTGAAGCAAAATACCGAGGAACAGTAACGCGTAAGTGAAATATTCATCCGCACTACCGTAAATAAAGAAGCCATAGCGGATCGCAGCGGTGACCAGACCAAGCAATAATACCTTTTTGATACCAAAGCGTTTAGTGAAAAACGGCAATGCCAGCATAAAGAAGATTTCAGAGAACTGGCCGAGCGTCATCCAGCCGGTGGCGTTTTTCATGCCAACTTCGGTCAGATAACCGTTGGCAAAGATGTAATAGAACGCCAGTGGCATCGCAAACAGGAATGAACAGAAGAAAAAGACGAGGAAGTTTTTATCGCGCAGCAGGATCAGCGCATCCAGGCCGAGCATGACTTTAATGTCCATTTTGCCGGTGCTTTTTGGCGGCGTGTCGGGCAGGAAAAACGCAAACACACCGAGCAGAGCAGAACTTCCGGCGGTAATCAGCAGCGGGATGTTAGTCGGTGAGATATCGGCATACCCCAGCATTTGCGGCAAGAAACCACATGCCAGACCAGAGGCAATCCAGCCGATAGTGCCCATCACACGAATGCGCGGGAAATCACGCTCCACATCCGGCACGTTGGCAAAAGCGATACTGTTAGTCAGCGCAATGGTCGGCATATAGGTTAGCGAGTAGGCCAGCAGTAACGGGAAGAACCCGGCAAAAGTGGTCTGTTGCGCAGCGAAATACATCAGCAGCGCGCCTGCGAACATCAATACCGCCAGCACTTTTTGCGCCGAGAAAAAGCGGTCAGTGATGGAGCCAACCAGAATTGGCGACAGGATCGCCGCAATGGCTGTGCAGGCATACGACCAGCCAATTTCTCCGGCACTAAAACCGCTTTTACTTAACCACAACCACAATGGCACAAACCACGCGCCCCAGATAAACCATTCAACAAACATCATGAACGACAGCTTTGCTGTTGTTTTCATCTTTTAATTCCTTCATGACAGGTAATGTAAGGTACGCGATGACAATACCACTTAATAATACCTTTTAAATACCTTTGCGGTGAAAACTTGACCGCGCTAACATTTTTTCTGATGAATCGAGCCAACAGAAAACGCTGAAAAAACATCCAAAAGATGGAAAAACTCGCCCGTAACGACCAGGATTATGATTGCCCGCAAAAGGCGGGCCAGGACAATCCATAGCCGATATCCAATCGGAATTTACGGGAGCATAGTAATGACAGATATTGCGCAGTTGCTTGGCAAAGACGCCGACAACCTTTTACAGCACCGTTGTATGACAATTCCTTCTGACCAGCTTTATCTCCCCGGACATGACTACGTAGACCGCGTAATGATTGACAATAATCGCCCGCCAGCGGTGTTACGTAATATGCAGACGTTGTACAACACCGGGCGTCTGGCTGGCACAGGATATCTTTCTATTCTGCCGGTTGACCAGGGCGTTGAGCACTCTGCCGGAGCTTCATTTGCTGCTAACCCGCTCTACTTTGACCCGAAAAACATTGTTGAACTGGCGATCGAAGCGGGCTGTAACTGTGTGGCGTCAACTTACGGCGTGCTGGCGTCGGTATCGCGGCGTTATGCGCATCGCATTCCATTCCTCGTCAAACTTAATCACAACGAGACGCTAAGTTACCCGAATACCTACGATCAAACGCTGTATGCCAGCGTGGAGCAGGCGTTCAACATGGGCGCGGTTGCGGTTGGTGCGACTATCTATTTTGGCTCGGAAGAGTCACGTCGCCAGATTGAAGAAATTTCTGCGGCTTTTGAACGTGCGCACGAGCTGGGTATGGTGACAGTGCTGTGGGCCTATTTGCGTAACTCCGCCTTTAAGAAAGATGGCGTTGATTACCATGTTTCCGCCGACCTGACCGGTCAGGCAAACCATCTGGCGGCAACCATCGGTGCAGATATCGTCAAACAAAAAATGGCGGAAAATAACGGCGGCTATAAAGCAATTAATTACGGTTACACCGACGATCGTGTTTACAGCAAATTGACCAGCGAAAACCCGATTGATCTGGTGCGTTATCAGTTAGCTAACTGCTATATGGGTCGGGCTGGGTTGATAAACTCCGGCGGTGCTGCGGGCGGTGAAACTGACCTCAGCGATGCAGTGCGTACTGCGGTTATCAACAAACGCGCTGGCGGAATGGGGCTGATTCTTGGACGTAAGGCGTTCAAGAAATCGATGGCTGACGGCGTGAAACTGATTAATGCCGTGCAGGACGTTTATCTGGACAATAAAGTGACGATTGCCTAATCGCACGCATCTTCCTGCCGGGATAAGCGTGACCCGGCAGGAAAGTTCTCTCGCTTACTCCTTCAGCGTTTCAGGATGAGGAGTATTCAGCAGACCCGCCATCCTTCTCTTGCTGCTATTTGCTTTTTCTAAGCCCGGCTGCGTGACGCGGATAAAGGCACACAGAACAAAAGCCAGCAGATAAAGCACCGTATAGGCGATGACCACGCCGAGCGTGCTGAACCAGGGCAGCAGCACCACGGCAATCGCCGGCGCAAGGAAGTTAGACAGACCGGCTGACAGGTTATACACCGAAATCGCCGCCCCCTTGTGCCGCGGCTCCAGCGCCGGGAACACCGCAGCCATCGGTACGAAGGCCGCCACAAAAATCCCCAGCGCGATGGCCGGGACCAGTGCCATGGCAAAGTTATGCCCGAAGTGCTGCGGAATGTAGTAAAACGCCAGGCTCGAGAGCGCCATCCCGATACAGCCAAACCAGCGCACCACCCGCATCCAGCCCATTTTTTCCGCCACCACGCCCCAGAAGACGTTCGAGAAGATGGTGGTGAAGAAGAATACCGCCCAGACCTGAAGCCACTCGGAGGTGGTGAAGCCCAGTTCGTCAACAAACATCATCGGCATGATGACGGCAAACCCGAACAGGGAGAGGGTGTTGATGATACGCACCATGCTGGAGAGCAGAATACTGCGGTTGGTGTAGAGCAGCGTCGCTGCACGGCCCAGCTCGGCGAATTTTTCCCGGGTGGAGAGATTATGCATGTGCGTTGGGGTTTTGACGCTGCGCAGGGATACCATGGCGATGACTCCCCCCGCCAGACAAAACGCCAGTGCCAGCCACAGGGTGCCCATCTCCCCGATGTGCGGAATGGTAAAGCTCGGAATATAACTGCCCGCCACGCCAATACCTACGGAATAAACCGCCCAGTACCAGCCCAGCGCCGAGCTGGATTTATCGCTACGCACATTATGAATAATGACCACGATGAAGGCGTACAAAAATAACGGGTAGGCCAGACCGCGGATCCCATAGAACAGCAGAATTAATGCGTAATTTGCCTGACCCAGACCAAAAACGAGAAACAGGACGTGGAAAACGCACCACAGGACGAAGCCAATCAGCATGGTTTTTTGCGGGGTGATGATTTCAGCCACCACGCCGGAGATCCACGCGGAGAGCGCCGCCGCGAGACCGTAGAGCGTGAAGGCGAAAGAGGCTTCAGCAGGCGTGAAGCCCAGTGATTTAATATAGTGCGACAGGAATGCCAGCTCGAAACCGTCACCCGTCATAAAGACCGCGATCGCCAGATATCCCCATAGCAGGTTCAGCGGCAATCCCAGCCACTGTTTATTTATTTCGGACATATTGACCTCGTTTGTAGCGTACAGGTAAGCCCACACCGGAAATATTCCGGCGTGAGTTTTCTTATTGTCTTTTTCTCTAAATATACTGACGTGTATTTATTCTCTGATTACTGTCGCAGTCTGTTGTAACTGCTTATAAGCCTCGTATCGACGCAGATGAAGGGACTGATAGTTCGCTTGCGGATAGAAATATTTATCCACGTGGGTAAATTGTTTCATGGCATCGGTCACTGAAGGCGCTATATTTCCCGCCACCGCCCCGAGAATGGCCGAACCCAGTAATACCGGTTCGCTGCATTGGGTCGCTAACACCGGCAGCCCGCAGGTATCTGCCAGCAGCTGGCGGACGAAAGGGTGCTGGCCCGCGCCGCCGCTGATAACGATATTTTCGGTCTGTATGCCGCATTCACGCTGGGCGTCAATGATTTGTCGCAAACCGTAACCGATACCACACAGACCGGCCACATAAAGTGCCATCAGGTTATTGATATCGTTCTCCATGCCCAGCCCGCAGATCGTGGCCCGCGCATGGGGATCGGCAAAGGGCGCGCGGTTACCCAGAAATTCGGGTACCACGTGCAGTCCTGCTGCCAGGTTCACCGCCTCTGAGGCGGTGGTGAAGGTCTGTAAAAGCCGGTCCGCCAGGTAAACCGGCAGCGGCAGGTCTGACTCCTGTGCCAGCTGGCGCGCTTGCGGTGCGGCAGGATGGAAACTTAATAACCGATCGATAGCGGCACCCGCGGCGCTTTGTCCGCCCTCAATCAGCCACAGCCCAGGTACCATCGCGCTAAAATAAGGCCCCCAGACGCCGGGCACAAAAACGGCGCTCTCGGCGCTGGTCATGGTGCACGATGAGGTGCCAAAAACATACGCGAGATTGTTCAGCGCGCCGCCGCCAACGCCCAACGTCCCGATGCCGCCAGCGTGGGCATCAATTAACCCTACCGCCACCGGCGTGCCTGGCAGCAAGCCCATCTCACGCGCGGCCTGCTCCGTTAAGCCCTCGCCGCAAGGGGTGCCGGGGGCGGCAATATGCTGCCCTATGCGGACAAAATCTTCTCCGGCCAGCTCGTCCAGGCCAACGGTGCGGAAATAGTCCGGGTCCCAGCGATTCTCATGGGCCAGCCACGTCCATTTACAGGTTACGGTACAGATGGAACGGGTGAGATCGCCGGTCGCGCGCCAGGTCAGGAAATCGGCCAAATCGAAAAATTGCCAGGCGCGATCGTAGACCTCACGATGGTTTTCCTTCAGCCACAGCAGCTTGGGCGTCTCCATTTCGGGCGATATTTTTCCGCCAACATAGTCCAGCACCGGATGATGGGTGGCGTTGATGCGCTCCGCCTGGTCTGTCGCACGGTGATCCATCCAGACGATGATATTGTTTTCCGCTTCACCGTCAGGGCTGACCGCCAGCGGTTCGCCATTGTTGTCCAACACCACCAGCGAGCAGGTGGCGTCAAACCCGATGCCGGCAACGCTCTGCGGAGTCGTCCCGGAGCGCGCCAGCGCCTCGCGGATGCAGCGGCAAACGGCCTGCCAGATCTCGGCGCTGGACTGCTCCACGCGGCTTCCGCTGCGGTGCACGGTGGCAATTTTCTGCGTCGCGTGGGAAAGCAGCCTGCCGCTGAGATCGAAAATGCCCGCGCGGACGCTGCCGGAGCCGACGTCTACGCCGATAACGGTTTCTGGTGTACTCTTCATCCTTGCGGCCCTTAAAGATCGACGCTGTTAGGCAGAATCACCAGATCCCGGACGGTAACGTTCTTCGAACGGGTCACCATGAACAACACCGATTCTGCGACTTCAATCGGCTGCATCAGGCTGCCGTTTGCCAGCGCTTCATCCATTTTGGCCTGCGGCCAGTCGTCGAGCAGAGCCGTCACTACCGGCCCAGGCAGAACGGCTCCGACGCGTACGCCATGTTCCGCGACCTGACGACGGGTGGTATGCACGAACGCCTGAACGGCAAATTTGGACGCGGTGTAGATCGGCTCCCAGATAACCGGCACCACGCCCGCAATGGAGCTGGTGAAGATAATATCGCCTGACTTCTGCGCAATCATATGCGGCAGTACGGCGCGAACGCAGCGGAAGGCGGCGTTGATATTCAGGTTCAGTACGCGATCCCAGACGTCCGGGTCGCCTTCAGCAACCGGCCCGCCGATGTAGGCGCCTGCATTGGCGTGAAAAATATCCAGGCCGCCGGCGAGGCCGACAATGTCGCTCAGCATCGCGTCGACTTGCTCGGGTTTGAACAGATCGATTTGCAGGGCAAACGCGTTCTCGCCCAGCTCGGCGACGATGCGCTGAAGCTTCTCGCCTTCACGGTCGATTAACACCACCTTTGCGCCAGCGCCGAGCAGCGTTTTTGCACACTCCAGGCCAATACCTGAGGCGGCGCCAGTGATAGCAGCGACTTTGCCCTGAAGGGAACTATTCATGGAGGGGACAGAGTGATTCATTTTATAATCCTTTATGCAGAGATGATTTTTAGGGTGTGTCTGCTTTCGCGTGAAGAACGGGGGTTCTGACTGACGCGTGAAGCAAACTGCTCAATCGATGAAGCAGATCTAGCACTTGCTTATTTCTCCAGCAAGAGACATTCAAAATGAAGAGGCGATTTTGTGACGCGCGTTGAGAAAACGAAGAAAACGACCATTTACGATCTGGCGGAACTCACCGGCGTTTCTGCCAGCGCGGTGAGCGCTATTTTGAATGGCAACTGGAAGAAACGCCGCATCAGCGCCAGCCTGGCAGAGAAGGTAACCCGCATTGCACAAGAGCAGGGCTACGCGGTTAACCGTCAGGCAAGCCTGCTGCGCAGCAAGAAATCGAACGTTATCGGCATGATTGTGCCGAAATATGACAACCGCTATTTCGGCTCTATAGCGGAAAAATTCGAAGAGATGGCGCGTGCCAGAGGGCTGTTGCCGATTATTACCTGCACACGCCGACAGCCGGAACTCGAGCTGGATGCCGCCCGTGCCATGCTCTCCTGGCAGGTTGACTGGGTCATTGCCACGGGGGCGACACACCCGGACAAAATTGCTGAACTCTGTCATCAGGCGGGCGTACCTACGCTAAATCTTGATCTGCCGGGTACCCTGGCGCCCTCTATCATTTCGGATAACTACGGCGGCGCGAAGATGCTGACAGAGCGGATCCTCGCCAGCAGCTTTAAACGGTTTGGTTCGCTGGCTCCGCTGACCTTCGTGGGCGGACGCCGGAGTGATAACAACACCGCAGAGCGCCTGCGCGGGTTCCTTGATGCCCATCAGGCCCATGGGCTGACCGTTCCGGAACAGCAGCTGCTGGTCACAGGATACTCGTCATCGCGCGTGGAGGAGCAGCTCAGAGCCACCTTCCCGTCGCCATCGACGGCGTTAAAGGGGCTGTTTGTCAATTCGACCATTTCGCTGGAGGGGGTGGTACGTTGGCTGGCCCAAAACGGGCAGACCGGCCAAAATCAGCCGCCGATGGGTTGTTTTGACTGGGACCCATTTGTCTCTCTGCTGGGACATGATATTGACATGGTGCGCCAGGACGTCCCGGCGATGCTGGAGAAGGTATTTGAAATTCTCGATTCCGGTGATACCTCGGTCAGGCGTATTGAGATCCCACCGGAACTGATTGGCAGCCAGAGCGTCACGGGCTAGCCCTGACGCGTCAGCAGCCAGCGCGCGGTCTGTTCATCCGTCACCAGACCGTTTACCCAGCCGCCTTTGAGGGCGGCAAGGATCGCCTGGCGTTTATCCTCGCCGCAGGCGGCCGCAATACGTGGACACTGGCTCTGGCGAATATCGTAGCTGGTAATAAAGCGATTAATCTGGCTGTCGATGACGTTGCCGTCGGCATCGATAAAGCGTCCGAGTATTTCGCCAACGCCACCGCGCTGGGTCAACTCTTCCAGCTGTGCCTCATCGATAAACCCGTCTTTGAAGATAGGGCTCTGCCTGCCCAGCGCCCCGATGCCGACAAAAATCACATCGGCCGCATCCGCCACGGCGCAGACGTTACGGAACAGGCGGTTTGAGCACCACATCTCATGCTCCTCGCTGGACTGAGCATAGCGCGGCGCCGGCCACTGGTAATATTTTCCCTGAATTTTACGCGCCAGCAGCAACGGCACATCATCGTAATAGTTACATTGCCCGTGCTCGTTCATGGCGCTGATCAGGGCGACACAGCGGGTGTTGTGGCTGTCAAAATCGATACGCTTGATGGTTTTTTTTAGCGTCAGTCCGGAGCCAATTCCGACAACCGTGGGTTTATCACCTTGCAGGTAGCGGGCCATCAGCTGATAACAGCCAAACGTCACGCTATCCAGCGCGCTTTCATTGCGGTAGACGGGCACAATGTTGCAGTGGGTCAGGTGATATTTTTCCGCGAGAAGTTGCGCATAATCGAGGCAGTTAGCGACAGGGTGATGAAGCCCAATCGAGACAATGCCTTCCTCTTTCGCGGCGGCAATCAGCCGCTGCACCACCGGTCTTGATGTGCCGAGCTGGCTGGCAATTTCGCTTTGATTAAGCCCGGCGATGTAATACATCCATGCCGCCCGCACTTTTTGATCGAGCCTGATGTCATCTTCTTTGCTCACGTTTACCTGCCTCAAGAGTGGGGTTGAGGGCGGTCAACACCCACAACAATTGTCTGTCATTCTGGCGGGTGCTCCGCGCTGAGGCAAGCGGTTTGCTCTCTATTGGTCATTTGTTATTTGAATGGTCATTTGTTCTTTTGTGATCTTTAGCTCTTATTTTAATCAAATGATCATCTACAGTTCAGCCATAACCTCACTGGAGAACAGAACAATGACCGAGAAATACACATGGCTACATATTGGACTGGGGTCTTTTCATCGTGCGCATCAGGCGTGGTATCTGCACCGCCTGATTGCCGGCGGCGATACGCGCTGGCACATCGCTGCGGGCAACATACGCAACGATGCTGAACATGTGGTGCAGGCGCTGGCCGCGCAGAAGGGGCGATATGTACTGGAGACCGTCAGCCCGGAAGGCGAGAGAGACTATGAAGAGATCGCCTCGATTCAGACGCTGATCCCGTGGCAGGCGGATTTGCAGCCGCTGATTGCCGAAGGGGCGAACCCGCAGACTCGGGTCATCGCGTTTACCGTGACGGAGGGGGGCTACTATCTGGATACCAGCCACAGGCTGGATGTGGCCAATGCCGATCTGGCGAGCGATATTAAGGGCGGCTGTAAAACCATCTACGGGACAATTGCCCGCATCCTCGAAGCGCGTATGGCGAACGGAGCGGGTCCGGTAACCTTGCTTAACTGTGACAACGTGCGGCATAACGGCGAGCGCTTCCACGACGGGTTGATTGAATTCTTAACCCTCAGCGGCAAACAGAGGGTCATCGAATGGCTGAGCGCTAATGCGACCTGTCCGAATACCATGGTGGATCGCATCACACCGCGTCCGGCGGCCGATCTCCCGGCGCGCATTAAGGCCCGGACGGGCATAGACGATAACGCCCCGGTTATGGGGGAACGCTTTATTCAGTGGGTGGTTGAAGACAATTTCCGCGACGTTCGTCCCGCGCTGGAAACGGTGGGCGTGGAGCTGGTGGGATCCGTCATCCCTTATGAAGAGGCGAAGATCCGCATCCTCAATGCCTCCCATAGCTGTATCGCCTGGGCGGGTACTCTGGTCGGGCAGCAGTATATCCATGAAAGCACGCTGACAGAGTTTATCTACAAGATTGCCGACCGCTACGTGACGGAAGATGTCATTCCCTGCCTGGGAGATAATGGCATCGATCTGCCAGCCTACCGCGACGTAGTGCTTAAGCGTTTTACCAACCCCTGGATTCAGGACACCAACCAGCGCGTCGCGGCCGACGGGTTTTCGAAGATCCCGGCGATGATCGCCCCAACGCTGCGTGAATGTTACCAGCGCGGCGTACGTCCTGACGCTACCGCTATGCTGCCTGCGCTGTTCTACGTCTATATGGAGCAGTGGCATCACGGCAAGCTGCCATATGAATACCAGGACGGTATCCTCAACGCCTCTGCGGTACATGCGATGTTCGAATCGGACGATCCGATAGCCCGATATGCCAGCGATACCGCCCTGTTTGGCGATCTGACCGGCCGGGAAGATTTTGCCGCGCTTCTGCGTGAAAAAATCGCTGACGTCTACGCGCTGATTAAGTGAGAGGTGGGTATGTATCTGGGCATCGATCTTGGCACATCAGAAGTAAAGGCGCTGGTCATTGACGAAAACAACGGCGTTGTCGCCACCCATAGCGCGCCGCTGACGATACAGCGTCCGAAGCCGCACTGGTCTGAACAATCGCCGGAAGCCTGGTGGGAGGCAACCGAATACCTGATTGCCACCCTCCGGGAGAAGTGCGGCCACCACTGGCAGGCGATAAAAGCCATTGGCCTTTCCGGACAGATGCACGGTGCGGTACTGCTGGATGCCGCGGGTGAACCCCTGCGTCCGGCCATCCTGTGGAATGACACCCGCTGCGCGCAGGAGTGCGCAGAGCTGGAAGAGATGGCGCCCGAGCTGCACCAGGTGGCGGGGAACCTGGCAATGCCGGGGTTTACGGCACCAAAGCTGCTCTGGGTGCGCCGTCATGAGCCGCAGAACTTCAGCCGTCTCGCCACCGTGCTGCTGCCGAAGGATTATCTGCGCTTCAAAATGACCGGAAAAAAAATCTCTGATATGTCGGACTCGGCCGGGACGCTGTGGCTGGATGTGGGAAAACGAGACTGGTCGGATGCACTGCTGGAAAAATGTGGGCTGTCGCGTGCCGCCATGCCTGCGCTGGTGGAAGGGTGTGAGGTCTCGGCGCTACTCGAACCTGCGGTAGCGCAGCGGTGGGGTCTGAACCCCTCGGTTATCGTTGCCGGCGGCGGGGGAGATAACGCCGTCAGCGCGATAGGGGTTGGGGCCGTTTCGCCGGGCGATGCGTTTATTTCGCTGGGCACCTCCGGCGTGCTGTTTGTGGTCACGGATGCCTACCGTCCGGCACCCCAGTCTGCCGTGCACGCGTTCTGTCACGTGCTGCCAAACCTGTGGCATCAGATGAGCGTGATGTTAAGCGCCGCCAGTTGTCTACAGTGGTTTTGCCGTCTGGTGGGCGTCACGGAGCTGGCATTGCTTGAGGAGATCGCCCAGCTAAGCGATGCGGAGAAAGCGAGCGCGCCGATGTTCCTGCCGTACCTTTCCGGGGAACGTACGCCGCATAACGATCCCTGTGCACGGGGCATGTTCTGGGGGCTAACGCACTCCAGCCAGCGTGCGCTGATGGGGTATGCGGTGCTGGAAGGCGTCAGCTTCGGTATTGCCGATGGCCTTCGCGTGTTGCAGGAGAGCGGCACGCAGATTGAACAGTGCTCCCTCGTCGGCGGCGGGGCGCGGAGCCCCTTCTGGGCCCAGCTGCTGGCCGATATTCTGGCGATGCCGGTGGTGACGCATAAGGGCGGCGAAACCGGCGGTGCGCTGGGGGCTGCACGGCTGGCCTGTCTCGCAGCCGGTAAGCCGCTGGCTTCCGTGTGCGAAAAACCTGAAGTCTATAAAACCTGGCGCAGCGATCCGGCGCGCCACCGTGCGCTGATGACGCGTTACCAGCAGTTTAACGCGCTTTACCAAAACGACCTGAACTACCGAAACCCATAATTCTGTGGCAAAGACCCTCCGGCGATGCTGCCGGAGCGGTTCCCTGTACCCTAAAAACGAGGTCAATATGTCGTTAAATAACAAACAATGGCTGGGATTACCCCTGAGTCTGGTCTGGGGGTATATCGCTATCGCGGTCTTTATGACGGGCGATGGTTTCGAGCTGGCATTCCTGTCGCACTATATTAAGGCGCTGGGCTTCACGCCTGCTGAAGCCTCTTTCGCCTTCACGCTCTACGGTCTCGCGGCGGCGCTCTCCGCATGGATTTCCGGCGTGGTGGCTGAAATCATCACCCCGCAAAAAACCATGCTGATTGGCTTCGTCCTGTGGTGCGTTTTCCACGTCCTGTTTCTCGTTTTTGGTCTGGGTCAGGCAAATTACGCATTAATTCTGCTGTTCTACGGGATCCGCGGCCTGGCCTATCCGCTGTTCCTCTATGCCTTTATCGTCGCCATTGTGCATAACGTTCGCAGCGACAGTACCAGCGCGGCGCTGGGCTGGTTCTGGGCGGTTTACTCTATCGGCATCGGCGTGTTCGGCAGCTACATTCCGAGCTTTACCATTCCGCACATCGGGGAGATGGGCACCCTGTGGCTGGCACTGGCGTTTTGCGTAACCGGCGGGATCATTGCGCTGGTCTCTATGCGTAAGGTGGAAACGCCACGGCATATGCAGACTCTCTCCACCCGGGAAAAATTCGCCGAGCTGGGCCGTGCAGCGACGCTGCTCTACACCAACCGCAGTATTCTGCTCTCCAGCATGGTGCGTATCATCAACACCCTCTCCCTGTTCGGGTTTGCCGTCATCATGCCGATGATGTTTGTTGACGAACTGGGCTTCACCACCTCCGAGTGGCTTCAGGTCTGGGCGGTATTCTTCTTCACCACCATCTTCTCGAACGTCTTCTGGGGCGTGGTGGCGGAAAAAATGGGCTGGATGCGGGTGGTGCGCTGGTTTGGCTGTATCGGGATGGCGCTCTCGAGCCTGGCGTTTTACTACATTCCGCAGCACTTCGGGCATAACTTTGCCATGGCACTGGTCCCGGCCATCGCGCTGGGGATTTTTGTGGCGGCCTTCGTACCGATGGCGGCGGTGTTCCCGGCGCTGGAGCCGCGGCACAAGGGGGCGGCGATTTCGGTGTATAACCTGTCAGCCGGTCTGTCTAACTTCCTTGCGCCGGCGATTGCCGTGGTGCTGCTGCCCTGGTTCAGCACGCTCGGCGTGGTCATTGCCTACACGGCGCTGTATGTCGTGGCCTTCATCCTGTGTCCGTTTATTCGGGTTGAACAGCCTGGGTTTGTTCGTCAGGAAACCTGTAAGGGTGAAACGGTCGGAATTTCGTAATTTATTCAGGCCTGACGGCAGCGTCGGGCCATTCACGGAGACGTATGATGGATGTTAAGGCGGTAATTTTTGACATGGATGGCGTCATCATTGACTCCGAAGGCCTGTGGCGTCAGGCGCAGAAAGCAGCTCTGGCAGGCTGGCGTGCTGAGGTCAGCGACGAAGAGTGTGAGTCACTGACGAAAGGCAAGCGGCTGGATGAGATTGCCCGGACCTGGTGCGAATACTGCAAACTTGAGGCCGATCCTGAAATGATTGAAGCGGCCATTCGTCTGCGCATCATCGAACTGATTGGCCGGGAAGGCAAAGCGATAGAAGGCATCTACGACGTGATGTCGTATTTTCGTGAGGCAGGTTACCGGATTGCACTTGCCACCTCTTCGTCGCATGAAATCGTGCATGCGGTGCTTAAGAAACTCAGGATGGGTCACTATTTTGAGGTCATTTGCAGCGCCGACGATGAACGCTACGGAAAACCGCACCCTGCCGTCTATCTCTCGGCGCTGCGAAAATTAGGCCTGACGGCCTCGCAGTGCATAGTGATTGAGGACAGCCAGAGCGGCTACCGTGCCGCCCTTAGTGCGGGGCTCAAAACCCTCATCGTCTCGCCAGCGTGCCATCATGCCAGCTTTAACAATGCCAGTGGCCGGTATGCGTCTATGCATGCGCTGCTGGAAACGCTTGCCGTTCCAGCCCCGGAAGCGGGTTAGTTGACTGATTTGTAAGCGCAGAAGTTTCCGCGGGTTGTTGCCGGTCAGCATATTCCTGCTTCTGCGCTTACCTTCAAATAACGTCTCCCGATCAACCTCACATTTCCCCGCGCTTTTGTGAAAATTGTCACGTCCGACCGTGCATATGCCCAAAAAATAGCCTCTCCTTAACGCGTTTTGTCCGAGGACGTGCTGATTTTTTATGCTTAAATTACATACTGAAACGCATTTTTAAAATCATAAAACCCCTTTGTCATTTTCTGCTTCTGGGCTTATCGCCGGACTTAAGGACCGATAATGAAAATTGAATCTGTAAACGTCACCGTTTTTCAGTACCCGACGCGTCGGGTCTCTGACGCCGCGGGGCATTCGCATCCGGGGCCGGAGAGCATGGCCAAAATGGCGATGCTGACCATCACGGCAGAAGAGGGTACCCGCGGATATTCGTTCGCGCCGCCGGAAGTGGTGCGCCCCTTTGTGGTCAATACCTTCTTTCGCAAAGTGCTGGTGGGGCAGGACGCATTCAACCGGGAACGCATCTGGCAGGATCTGGCGCACTGGCAGCGGGGAAGCGCGCATCAGCTGACCGAGCGTGCGCTGGGCTTCGTTGAACAGGCGCTGTGGGATCTGATTGGCCGTAAGCTCAACCTGCCGGTCTGGAAACTGCTTGGCGGCTATCGCGATAAGGTGCCGGCCTATGGCAGCACCATGTGCGGCGACGATCTGCCGGGCGGATTATCCACGCCAGAGGAGTACGCCAGCTTTGCCGAAAAGCTGGTGGCGCGCGGTTACAAGGCCATCAAGCTGCACACCTGGATGCCGCCGGTCTCTTTCGCCCCCAATCCAAAGATGGACGTCAAAGCCTGTGCCGCCGTGCGTGAAGCGGTTGGCCCGGACATTGACCTGATGATTGACGGCTACCACTGGTACAGCCGTACCGAGGCGCTGTATATCGGCAAAGCGCTGGAAAAGCTTGACTTCGCCTGGTTTGAAGAGCCGATGGAAGAGGAGAGCATGGCCTCCTACGCGTGGCTGGCGGAGAACCTCTCGATTCCGGTTATCGGGCCGGAAAGCCTGGGCGGAAAGCACCACAGCCGCGCGGACTGGATCAAAGCCGGGGCCTGCGACATCCTGCGCGCAGGGTCGAACGGCGTGGGCGGCATTTCCCCAACGCTGAAGGTGGCGAACCTGGCGGAATCTTTTGGCATGGACTGCGAAATACACGGCAACGGCGCGGCCAGCCTGGCGGTGATTGGCGCCATCAAAAACTGCCGCTGGTACGAGCGCGGCCTGCTGCACCCGTTCCTCGACTACGACCAACCGGCGGCGTACCTCAACAGCCTGGTGGACCCGATGGACGAACACGGCATGGTCAGTCTGCCGACACGCCCGGGACTGGGCGAAGACATTAATTTTGCATATATCGAAGCCAATACCGTCAGCCACGACTGACAGATAAAAACGTACCCTACAGGCGATATATACATGAAACGATCTCCCTTAGCCGGGGCGTGCTTGCTCGCGCTCTCGCTGATGATGGGGAGCGGTGCGGCGTACGCGAAAACGCCGCCCGACCAGCTCATCATCGGCATGAACATGAATAACCTGCTGACCCTCGATCCGGCGGCAATGACCGGTAACGAAGTGGTCGGCATTGTGGTCAATCTCTACGACTCGCTGGTGGAGCTGGACCCGAACGCGCTCACCAACGTCAGGCCCGCGCTGGCGACGTCCTGGGATATTTCGCCGGACCGTAAAACCCTGACCTTTCACCTGCGTGACGACGTTAAATTCCACTCTGGCAACCCGCTCACGGCGGAGGATGTGGTCTGGTCGATGCGCCGTCTGCTGCACCTCAACCTTGCCCAGGCGTCGGTGTGGAAGTCGTATGGATTTTCTAAGCAAAACATCGACAGCCAAATCAGCGCCCCCGATGCCTACACGGTGCAAATTGTTCTGCCTAAGCCTAACGATCCGCAGCTGGTGATCTACTCCCTCGGCGCGCTCGGCAACCTCGGCGTGCTCGACAGCAAAACGGTGCAGCAGCACGCGGTGAATAACGACTGGGGCAACCGCTGGCTTACCACCAACGAAGCGGGTTCCGGCCCGTTTATGCTGGAAACCTGGCAGGCGAAGGACATGCTGCGCATGCAGCGCAACCCGCAATACTGGCGGGAAGAACCCAAAATGAGTCGGGTGGTGCTGCGTCATTTCCAGGAGTCACAAACCCTGCGCCTGATGATTGAGAAAGGCGACCTCGACGTTGCCAACAACATGGCGGTGGCGGACATTAACGCCCTGCGCAAAGACCCGCAGCTCACCGTCGAAGCCGTGCAGAAAGGCACGGTCTACTACGTGGCGATGAGCATGAAAGAGGTCCATTTCGCTAACCCGAAGGTGCGCGAAGCGGTGCGCTATCTGATTGACTATCAAGGCATCAACAGCGCGCTGATGCCGGGCTACGGCGTGCTGCACCAGCGCCCGATCAAGGCGGGTATGCCGTCCACGCTGCCGGACCCGGGCTATAGGCTCGATATCCCGCGCGCCAGAAAGCTGCTGGCGGAGGCGGGCTACCCGGACGGGTTTGACACCACCCTGCGGGTGCTGGCGGATCAGCCGTTCCTCAATATCGCCATCGCCGTGCAGTCGACGCTGATGCAGGCGGGCATCAACGCCAAAATCATCACCGGCACCGGGAACCAGATTTACGGCGCAATGCGCGAGCGCAAGTTCGACATGCTGGTGGGGCGCGGCGGTAGCGGCGTCGAACCCCATCCGCACTCCAGCCTGCGGGCGTTGGTCTATAACCCGGACAACAGCGATGAAGCCCGTCTGACCAACTTCCAGGGCTGGCGTACCAGCTTCTACGACAAGCCGCTCAACGAAATGATCGACAAGGCCCTGCTGGAGCGCGATCCGGAAAAACAGATCGCCGACTACCAGCAGATCCAGGTCCGCTACGACGCGCTGATCCCGGCGATGATCCCCCTGTCGCAGATGGTGGATTCGGTGGTGGTGCGTAACGAGGTGAAGAACTTTCAGTCGCACCCCTCGGCCACGACCTTCCTGCGCGACGTCTACAAAACCGGAGGTGAAAAATGAGCGTGGCAATTCTCGCGCCCGGCTCACGGACCCGGCGCTTCTCAAAGCGGTTAACGCAGGTGGTGGTGACGCTGTTCGGCCTTCTGCTGCTGACCTTTTTCATCGGCCGCGTAATGCCCGTTGATCCGGTGCTGGCGATTGTCGGACCGGATGCCGACCACAGCACCTATCAGCAGGTCTATCACCAGCTGGGATTCGACCGGTCGCTTCTGGCTCAGTTCGGTATTTACCTCAATAACCTGCTGCACGGCGATCTGGGCAATGCCCTGCTGACGGGTAAACCGGTGACTGCCGATATTCTGCGCGTCTTCCCGGCGACGCTCGAGCTGGCGACGATGGCGATTATCGTCGGTGCGGGTCTGGGCATTCCGCTGGGCGTACTGGCGGCGGCGCGGCGCAACAGCGTTTCCGACTACGTGGTGCGCATCATCAGTCTGGCGGGTTATTCCACGCCGATTTTCTGGGTCGGGATGATGGGGCTGCTGCTGTTCTACGCCTGGCTTGGCTGGGTGGGGGGCGCGGGGCGTCTGGATCTCGGACTGGAGGGGGTAGTCCCACGCCGCACCGGACTGATGACGGTGGATGCGCTGCTGGCCGGGAACGGCGCGGTGTTCTGGAACGCCATTAACCATCTGGTTTTGCCCGCGTCGCTGCTTGGCTTCCACTCGCTGGCCTACATCAGCCGCATGACCCGCAGCTTTATGCTGGCGCAGCTGTCGCAGGAGTTCATTATCACTGCCCGGGTGAAGGGCTTAACTGAACGTCAGGTGATCTGGAATCACGCGTTTCGCAACATTCTCGTGCAGCTCCTGACGGTAGTGGCGCTGGCCTACGGCTCGCTGCTGGAGGGGGCGGTGCTGATTGAAACCGTCTTCTCCTGGCCGGGCTTCGGTTCGTATCTCACCGGCAGCCTGCTGCTCGGGGATATGAACGCGGTCATGGGCTGCGTGCTGCTGGTGGGGGTCATCTTCGTGATGCTGAACCTGCTCTCCGACATGCTGTATCAACTCTTTGACCCGAGGACGAAATCATGACCGTTTCTCTGGATTCGCCGCTGGGGACCGGGCCATCCGAACGCCGCCAGCGTATCAGACGCACGCTGGGCCGCGCCGCGGGCTTCGTCGGCAAGATGGCGCGCAATCCGCTCACCGCCATCGGCGGCGGGATTATCCTGCTGCTGCTGATTGTGGCGGCGTTTGCCCCGCTGATCGCGCCGTACAACCCGCTGGTGCAGGACCTCAATAACGCGCTGGTCGCCCCGAACGCACTGCACTGGTTCGGCACCGACGAGTTTGGCCGGGACATCTTCAGCCGGCTGGTGTACGGCGCGCGCATCACGCTCTACATCGTGCTGCTGGTCTCCGTGACCGTTGGCCCGCTGGGACTGCTGCTGGGCGTGACCGCAGGCTACTTCGGCGGCAGGGTGGACGCGGTGCTGATGCGCGTCACCGATATCTTTATCTCCTTCCCGAGCCTGGTGCTGGCGCTGGCGTTTGTCGCGGCGCTCGGGCCGGGGCTGGAGCACGTGGTGATTGCGATTACGCTCACCGCCTGGCCGCCGATTGCCCGTCTGGCGCGCGCCGAAACCCTCTCTCTGCGCCAGGCCGATTTTATCTCCGCCGTGCGGCTTCAGGGTGCTTCCCCGGTGCGCGTACTGTGGCGTCACATTGTCCCGCTGTGCCTGCCGTCAGTGATTATCCGCATCACCATGAACATGGCGGGGATCATTCTCACCGCCGCCGGGCTGGGCTTTCTTGGCCTTGGCGCACAGCCGCCGGAGCCGGAGTGGGGAGCGATGATCTCCAGCGGTCGTACCTACATGATGGAGTGCTGGTGGGTGGTGACTATTCCGGGGCTGGCGATCCTGATCAACAGTCTGGCGTTCAACTTCTTAGGAGATGGCCTGCGTGACATCCTCGATCCTCGTAGCGAATAACCCGATGCTCGACGTGCGCGATCTCCACGTCGATTTTATCAACGGCGACGCGGTCACCCACGCGGTGCGCGGCGTCTCTTTCCAGCTCGGACGCGAAAAGCTGGCGATTGTCGGTGAATCCGGTTCCGGTAAATCCACCGTCGGGCGGGCGCTGCTGCGCCTGCATCCGGCCAAAGCGCAAATCAGCGCCGCGCGGATGCAGTTTGGCGATGTCGATTTACAGGCCGTCAGCGAGGCGCAGATGCGCGGCATTCGCGGCAAGCGCATCTCGATGATCATGCAGGACCCGAAATACTCCCTTAACCCGGTGGTGTGCGTGGGCGACCAAATTGCCGAAGCCTGGCTGACCCATCATCCGGGGCGCAAGGCGGAAGCCAAAGCCAGAGTGCTGGAGATGCTCGACGTGGTGCGCATTCGCCAGCCGGAGCGGGTGTATCACCTCTGTCCGCACGAGATTTCCGGCGGGCAGGGGCAACGCATCATGATCGCCATGATGCTGATCGCCGATCCCGAGCTGGTCATTGCCGACGAGCCGACTTCGGCGCTGGACGTGTCGGTGCGCTTGCAGGTGCTGGGGTTACTGGATGACCTGGTGCAGTCCCGCGGTCTGGGGCTGATCTTTATCAGCCACGACATCAACCTGGTGCGCAGCTTCTGCGACCGGGTGCTGGTGATGTACGCCGGACGGGTGGTGGAGTCGATTGCCGCGAAGGATCTGCACAACGCCAGGCATCCCTACACCCAGGGGCTCATCAGCGCGCTACCGGAAATCAACCATCGCCGACCGACGCTGCCGGTATTACAGCGTCAGGCCAGCTGGCTCACCGAGTAAGGAGCAGAGATGATCGAGATACAACACCTTAACCTGACGTTTGGCGAGGGCGAGAAGCGTAATCAGGTGCTGGACGATGTGAATATCAGCGTGAGGGAGGGGGAGATTTACGGCCTGGTGGGGGAGTCCGGTTCGGGCAAAACCACGGTGCTGAAATGCCTTGCCGGGCTGTTTACCCACTGGGAGGGCGAGCTGGCGATTAACGGCAAGCGGCTGGAAAAACGTATCAGCCAGGAACGCTGCCGCCGGGTGCAGATGGTATTTCAGGATCCGTACGGCTCTTTGCATCCGCGTCACACCATCGGCGATATTCTGGAAGAGCCGCTGCACATTCACCGCATAAAAGATCGGGAGCGGCGCGTTCACGCCCTGCTGGATAGAGTTGGGCTTAATCGGGCGTTTCGCGATCGCTATCCGCACCAGCTTTCCGGCGGGCAGCGCCAGCGCGTGGCGATTGCCAGGGCGCTGATTCTGGAGCCGCAGGTGCTGCTGCTGGATGAACCTACCTCGGCGCTGGACGTCTCGGTGCAGGCGGAAATCCTCAACCTGCTGGCGGAACTTCAGCGTGAGTCGAACCTGACCTACCTGATGGTGACCCACGATCTGGGCGTGATTGCCCATCTGTGTCAGAAGGTGGCGGTAATGCAGTATGGCAAAATCCTTGAAAGCCTGACGGTGGACGAACTGGTCGCCGGGCAGGCCAAAACCGACTATACGCGGATGCTGGTCAATGCCTCACAGCAGTATTCCCGCGAGATGGCGCGGGAGGTGGCGGTGTATTAGGTAGCCGGGTGGCGGCTACGCGATCGGTCCTGTAGGCCGGGTAAGGCGTAGCCGCCACCCGGCAAACCATCAGCGCAAGAGCTGACAATCCGGCGGTAATCGGCACTGCAACGCGCCCGGAACAACTTCGATGCGGAATTTCTCTCCGCTCAGCGGTTCGCCATCAAGGTTAAAGGTCATGCCGTGTGGGGCGATCACTTCAAACCACGCGGATTTCCCGGCGATGATATTGGGGCTCTCCTCTGGCTGCGTCAGCGTCGTAAACAGCGCGGGCAGCAGCCCGTCGCCAGTAAAAATGCGCAGCTGTAGCTGACCATCATTAATCAGGGCTTCCGGGCAAAGCTGCTGTCCGCCGCCTGCCTGACGTCCGTTGCCGATACCAATCACCAGCGCGTCGCCCTGCCAGTGGAAGTTCTCACCGTGGATTTCACAACTGTCGGGCTTGAGGGTGTCCATGCGCATCAGGCCGTGAATGAGGTACGAGACGCCGCCCAGCGCGGCTTTCAGCTTCTCCGGCGTTTCGCTGGTGATCCGCGTGCCGAAACCGCCCGTTGCCATGTTGATAAAACAGGTTCTTTCATTCACCTGCGCAATGTCGACGGCGGTCGCTTTCCCGAGGATAGCCAGTTGCAGCGCTTTGCCTAAATCCTCAGGTATGCCGGCGCTGGTGGCAAAATCATTGGCGGTACCGAGCGGTAAAATGCCCATCACCGGGCGATGTGCTGTGTTGAGGTCAATAAGCGCGCCAGCGATCTCGTTGATTGTTCCGTCGCCGCCGCCTGAAATGATGGTCTCAGCGCCTAACCTGATGCCTTCGTCGATATAGCGTGCCGCATCGCCTTTTTCGAAGGTCACCCGCACGTGAATACGCGCGCCATCTTCACGCAATTCGGTGATCGCCTGGCGCAACAGATCGTTGCCTGCACTTTTGCCATTGAGAATTAATAAACTGTCTGGATAGGATGCCATCCGGGTTGCTCCCTTTTTTAACTATAGAAAGAGTGTATCCCAGAGAAGGAAAAAGCGGGTAAGAACAGGATGAAAGGTAAAAAATAAGCCCGCGTAAGGGGGCCTTTGAACCCGACCAAAGAACCCCGTAGCGCTTACATGGCTGTTACTGGTACTCAAATGGCAATTGTGGTCAACGTTAGAGGCCTGACGTTGGCCTTGCCTCAATTTTGAGCTGCTTACGCCAGACCCGATTATGTAGCGTTAGCGCAATTGAACGGTAAAAAATCGATGAATCCATCCACTTAATGTTCAGACAGAAAAAAACCAGCCCCAACAAAGAGGTTATTTGCGGTGTGTAGTTCTCAACAGGGCCGATTAAAAGCGAAATCCCTGTCCAGATGAAATAAACGATGCTCATTATGCCTGTCAGCGTAATGACGAAAATATGCAGTTTATATCCAGGCAAAGATCCCCGTGTAGTCAGAAACATCGTGCTCATCACTATCAGACAATACACAATTGCTGCAATGAATACTCCCATCATAACCTTAAATTCAGCTAAGCCGAGCCAGCGAAACAGCAACAGCCAGAGGGAAACTTGCACCATGGCGTAGCAAAAAATAGCAAGTAATGTGCTAACTGCCAGAGGAATCCCTGTCATATGTACGCCCACAGGAACGCCGAACTGATCTTTTAATTCTTCTTTTAATGTTTCAAGCTGGTGGAGATCATCGGTCGCCATTTTACTGTTAACCAAGGCACTTAATGTAAGGCTATTTTTAATGTATTTCATCATGGACGAGTCAATAACTTCCTGTAAATGAAAAAGACTGAATTAAACCAAAAATGTATTTACCCGTTTGTGCAACATTCTGCGGATTTCTGATATTTCCTGAGATAGCACTTCCAACAAAGGCAGAGGAATTTGAAATGGTGTTCAGCAACTCACGCTGTAAGAGCAACTGCAACGCTTCTGACGGATAACGTTTAGGATACACGCCTGCTTTCATTGCGGCTTTTACACCTGAATTCGAGATGCCGGGATTGCGGATACGAATAATCTCCTCTGTTAATCGCGTACGGTCAGCCCGGCTCATTTTTTGTAATAAAGAGAGCAAACTCTCAGACGATGAACGGTTAAGAAGGCGATAGGTCAATACAGCGCTTTTTAAACCCGCAGCAGCCCCGGCAAGAGAAATCGCATCCAGGGCTGTGTTGGTTGCTGTATACCACTCCTGGGAGTCCATCCACGCAACATAGTCATCATGATTCATAGCAATCAACGACAGGCGGCCAAGCCCATTTGCACATTGAATTCCTGTCGCAACACCACCGGCCAAGATCACAGCGGCTATAGCACCGGAAGACCCTGCGGTGAGTGGAATAGCCATGCCGGCACCTGCCGCAAGAACAACAGTAAGTATTGCGGCTCCGCAGGAAATTGCCGTTGAACCAATTTCAGTTGCCAGGGAAGGGGACTTAATCGTCGCCGTTGTTGCCTGAACAGGGTTAACTAATGAGGCATTTACTTTGGTTATGACTACATGACTAACCGAGCTTTCGTTTGGTGTCGCAATTCTTCTTGATGGCCGTACTAACCACTGACGTGCACCGTCTGAGTAGATAATCCCGGCCTGATTAAAATTTCTGCTACAGTCCAGTTGACCTGCAAGTACTGTGAAATTTATATCGCAGCCAGAGGCAAGACCAAGACTGCGTGCGATTTCGTAATCTGGAATATCCTTTGAAAACTGACCTGGGAATGTCACTTCATCTCTCTCCGTCCAGGTGAATCGTAGGCTGTTATTGAATCAAGAGTAAGGGGGCTGCCATCTCTTACAATTAGGAATGTCCCGAATAGTTTTCATCCCTCTCTAATCCATTAAAAGATGGGATACAGATCCTTTGTCTGTACGATTCCCTTATATGCTATGCCAAATGCCGACACGACCCCCCACCAGGTCAACGCAACTCCATTTTAACTTTCAGGGGTAAAAAAAATAAGCCCGTGTAAGGGAGATTACACAGGCTAAGGAGGTGGTTCCTGGTACAGCTAGCATTTTATGGGTTATGTTTTTCAGCGAAACGGATGATAACCTTAATAAATGTAGCTGTATGTGATCGGTTTCTAAGAATTTTCCATCCGGGAAAAATAATCGAAATTAATCACTTACCGTGTGGGTTACGCGTGGTTTCCCCGGAGAAATTACGCATCAGCAGAGCGTAATTGAGCTCAAGATCCTGCGGGACCGGGAGCCACACAGTATAACCATCGCCTGGTGCGACCGGCATCGCTTCACCTTTGGCGTTTTCCATGTGCTCAAGGGTAAAGTTAATGTTGCCTTGCGGCGTCATCAGCTCAAGGCTGTCGCCAACGGAGAATTTATTTTTCACCGCTACCGCCGCGAGGTCCCCCTTGCGCTCACCGGTAAACTCACCAACAAACTGCTGGCGGTCAGAAACTGAATAACCGTATTCGTAGTTCTGATAATCGTCGTGAGTATGACGACGCAGGAAACCTTCGGTATAGCCACGATGCGCCAGACCTTCCAGAGTTTCCAGCAGGCTGGTATCGAACGGTTTGCCCGCAGCGGCGTCATCGATAGCTTTACGGTAAACCTGTGCGGTGCGTGCGCAATAGTAGAAAGATTTAGTACGGCCTTCGATTTTCAGCGAATGCACGCCCATTTTGGTCAGGCGTTCTACATGGGCGATGGCGCGCAGATCTTTCGAGTTCATGATGTAAGTGCCGTGCTCATCTTCAAACGCGGTCATATACTCGCCCGGACGCTGGGCTTCTTCGATCATAAACACTTTGTCGGTTGGCGCGCCGATACCCAGCGTCGGCTCAACATTTTGCACCGGAATCGGCTCGTACTTGTGTACGATGTTGCCAACGTCATCTTCTTTCCCTTCCTGGACGTTGTACTCCCAGCGGCAGGCGTTGGTGCAGGTACCCTGGTTCGGATCGCGCTTGTTGATATAGCCAGAGAGCAGGCAGCGACCGGAGTAGGCCATGCACAGTGCGCCGTGAACGAAGATCTCGATCTCCATATCCGGCACCTGATTGCGGATCTCTTCAATCTCTTCCAGCGACAGCTCGCGAGAGAGGATCACGCGGGTCAGGCCCATTTGCTGCCAGAATTTCACCGTCGCCCAGTTTACGGCGTTAGCCTGCACCGAGAGGTGGATCGGCATTTCAGGGAAGTGCTCACGCACCAGCATAATCAGCCCTGGATCGGACATAATCAGCGCATCCGGCCCCATTTCCACCACCGGTTTCAGGTCACGGATAAAGGTTTTCAGCTTGGCGTTGTGCGGTGCAATGTTGACCACGACATAAAACTTTTTCCCCAGCGCGTGGGCTTCATTGATGCCGAGCTGAAGATTTTCGTGGTTGAATTCGTTGTTGCGCACACGCAGGGAGTAACGCGGCTGGCCCGCATAAACAGCATCTGCGCCATAAGCGAAAGCGTAACGCATATTTTTCAGCGTTCCCGCCGGGGAAAGGAGTTCCGGTTTAAACATAATTCTCTCGTTCTGATGACAGGTCAGATCCGCTTCACCTGATGAAGCGGTTAGGGGAGTGCCCCCACTTTAAGGGCGGGCATTGTAGCGCTGTGGGGGGATCTGGTAAAGCGCCGGACGCCAACAACCCACGCCCGGCATCGTAATTACGTATTGTCTTTCACCGTCTGGCTTGTGCCATTGGCTTTAACGGAGGCAATTCCGGTTTCACGAGATTGCGCGGTGGCGTACATCTGGCTGGAGCCGATAATTTGATGATTAGCGGCTTTCAGATTGAAATAGAATTTGCCGTTACTTGCCGTTTTTTTCTCATAGCGTTCTTCTTGCGGGCTGTTGCTACGCACCGACGCGATGCCCTTTTCCGCAGAGGCTTTTGAGGTATAAAGCTCGCTGGTGAGGATAGTCTCACCATTGCCCGCTTTTAGCACAAACCGGAACTGATTATCACTGCTCTTACTGAGTTCAAACCAACCAGCCATAATGACTCCTTGATTGAAATTGTGTATCGAAAACAGCATCTAAAGGTGCTGTTTACCGATTAAAGTATGAGCGATTTTCTGATGCCTGCCAGGGCGGAGAGATAATGTCAGTTTGCTGACCATGCGTGGGATAATGTTGCCGGATCTGGTCTGAACGCCATCTCCGGCTAACAAAATAATGTCGCTAAAACTAAACGATGCGGCAGGCGTCGGCTTCCCAGCGGTAACCGACGCCATAAACGGCGCGGATAAATGACTGTTCGGCGTCGAGAGATTCCAGCTTGCGGCGCAGGTTTTTAATGTGGCTGTCGATGGTGCGGTCGGTTACTACGCGGTAGTCGTCATAAAGATGATTGAGCAATTGCTCGCGGGAGAACACTTTTCCTGGTTCGTGAGAGAGCGTTTTCAGCAGACGAAATTCCGCAGGCGTCAGGTCAAGCATTTTACCGCGCCATGAAGCCTGAAAACGACCTTCGTCGATAATCAACGGGCTTTCAGCATCCTGTTGCTGCAACTCGCGCTGCGGTTTGCAACGGCGCAAAATGGTTTTGACGCGCGCTACCACTTCCCGTGGGCTGTACGGCTTACAGATATAATCATCTGCGCCAATCTCCAGCCCCAGCAGGCGATCGATCTCTTCGATTTTTGCCGTCACCATCACGATCGGAATGTCAGAAAAACGACGAATTTCCCGGCACAGCGTCAGGCCATCGGTGCCAGGGAGCATCAGATCTAACAGGATCAGATCCGGTGGTGTCTGGCGCACATACGGCAGTACCTGATCGCCGTGGCTGATAAGCGTCGGCGCATAGCTCGCAGCACGCAGATAATCAATGAGCAACTGCCCCAGCTTCGGTTCATCTTCCACGATCAAAATACGCGGTGTGTTTTCGTCGATTGGTAACTCGGTCATACTTCTCTCTGTAAATCCCGTTCCAGCGGTAACTCTACTGTAATGCTTACCCCGCCAAAAGGCGAATGGGCAGCAATAATGCGACCATTATGTGCTTCAACAATGTTCAGGCAAATCGCCAGCCCCAGCCCGGAACCGCCGCTGGCACGGTTGCGGGAACCTTCGGTGCGATAAAAACGTTCAAACAATTTTTGTAGCTGATCGTCACTGACACCTGGCGCACTGTCGGCAAAGGTCAGGCGCACCGTTTTGTCGCGCTGCCCGGCAGAGATTTGCAGGCTGCCGCCGCTGTCAGTGTAGCGCAGGCTGTTTTCCAGTAAGTTATTGAATAACTGCATTAAACGGTCGCGATCGCCAAATACGGTAATACTGTCTGGCAGGGAAAATTGCAGTTTCAGGCCACGACTGGCGAATCGTTCGCGAAATGCGCCGCCCGCCACTTCCAGCAGTGGGATCAAATCTACCGGTGCTTTTTGATAGGCGAGAGCGCCTTCATCAGACATCGACAACTGATGGAGATCGTCAACCAGTTTGGTCAGTGTACCGACCTCCGCCTGTAAAGACGCCACCGTCTCCGGCGTGAATTTACGCACGCCATCCTGAATGGCTTCCAGTTCACCGCGCAGCACCGCTAATGGCGTACGCAGTTCGTGAGAAATATCGGCCATAAAATCGCGCCGCATTTGCTGGTTTTTCTCCAGTGTGCTGGCAAGCTGGTTGAAGTCTTGCGCCAGTTTGCCCAGTTCATCTTCACTGGTGGGCGTTACGCGGGTAGTGAAATCGCCCGCCGCCAGTTTGTGCGTGCCATCGACAAGTCGTTTTACCGGTGCCAGTAAACCGCGCGCCAGCAGAAAAGTGGCAAGTGCCGCGAGTAACGTTGCCAGGGCGACAATCAACCAGCTGGTTTGCCGCTGTTGTTTATCGAAATTGATATCAGTATTGCGCGTTAACCGCTCAACGGGGGAGGCGATCACCGCGCCAACTTCCGCACCGTTGACCAGAATGGGTCGCCGTGTACCGTCAGGTGGAATCGGCGCTCGCGGACCAACCAGCACTTTGTTGTTTTGATCAACCACCCAGAACTGGGTACGCCAGCCGTGCGGTGGCATACCCGGGCCGGGTTTATCTTCCGAATTATCGTGTTCAAATGAACGCAGGATCTGAAAGACAAAGCGATCATTGTTGCGCAGGAAGCGCCAGTTGCCATGCTGCGCATACTGCTCGCCAAGCGCATCACTTAACAGTTGTAATCGCTGTTCATTACCATGCTTGATGTAATCAATAAAGCCACGCTCAAAACTGATACGCACCGCCCAGTGCATACTGATCAGCAAGACAATGCAGGTGGCGAAAATCGCCAGAAACAGTTTGCCGGTAATACCGGGTCGCCAGAACTTCATTGCGCGCTCCTTTTTCGCCGCGAAATAGCTACATTTTGATGCGTATCGTTCGGCACTCTGGCAAAGATGAACGCCGGAAGGGCGATGATCAACGCCATGCTAAGCCAGGTGTACATAAAGACGGTTTGTGTGGTGCCGCTGTCGACGCTGACATGCTGTGAACCAAAAAGTCCCAGCAACAGCCCGGCGATAGTGACGCCGATACTCATCGACAATTGCATAATCATCGACAGCAGGCTGTTGCCGCTGCTCGCCAGATTGTCCGGGAGATCTTTCAGCGTCAGGGTGTTCATGGAGGAGAAACGCGTCGAGTTGACCATCCCTTGTAAAAACAGGACGAACGGCAAAACGTAGTACCAGCCCAGCAGGGCGGTAGTCATAAACAACAGGGTGACCAGCGACAGACCCAGCGTGGTCGCTACCAGTACCCGACGATAACCAAAGCGATTCACCACCTGTACCACAATTCGCTTCATTCCCATGCTGCCAAGCACCATCGGGATCATCATCAGTCCGGCATGAAACGGCGAGAAACCGAGGCCAATTTGCAGGAAAACCGGTGTCATAAAGGGCAACATGCCACTGCCAATACGTCCGGCAAAGCTCCCCGCCAGGCCCAGCGAAAAGGTACGAGTACGGAACAGTTTCAGACTGAACAGGGCACGGTTGTTATTTCTGGCGTGCAGCAGATAAAGCACCAGTGCCACCACGCCAACTGCGACCAGGCCTGCAATCGTCAGCGGCGATAAACCTGTACCTTTACTGCCGTCCAGCGCCAGGGTTAATACCGCCATGCCAACCGCCAGCAATAAAAATCCGGAGAGATCAAAGCGCCGCGTCTGCATGGTGTAGTTTGGCATTAACAGCAATGTGGCGATCGCACCGATAATCCCCACCGGAATGTTGATCAAAAAGATACAGTGCCACGATGCGTACTCCACCAGCAGACCGCCGAGCGCCGGACCGAGCAGCGGACCGACCTGACCGGGTAACGTGACAAAGGTCATCGCCGCCATATATTGCTCGCGCGGTACGATTTTCATCACCGTCAATCTGCCGACCGGCACCATCATCGCGCCGCCAACGCCCTGTAACGCGCGTGCCAGCAACAGTTCGTTCAGCGTGCCGGAAAGCGCGCAAAACAGTGAACCGAGAGTAAACAGCACGATGGCGGTAAAGAAAATATTGCGCACGCCGACTTTGTCCGCCAGCCAGCCGCTGGCGGGCAGCATCACCGCCACGGTCAGCACATAAGAGACAATGACCATGTGCATATGCAACGGACTTTCCCCGAGGCTTTGCGCCATTGAGGGAAGGGCGGTGTTTACGATGGTGGTGTCCAGCGACTGCATAAAGAAGCCGAAAGCCACAATCCACAATTGCCAACGGGTGCTGTCGGGAAGATCTGTCATTTACTCGGTTACCGTTTGTTTAGGTTTACGCGAAAAACGCAGCCGCAGACGGTCGAAAAAGAGATACACCACCGGCGTGGTATACAGCGTAAGGAGCTGGCTCATTACCAGTCCACCGACAATGGTGATCCCCAGGGGTTGCCGCAGCTCCGAGCCGTCGCCGCCCGACAATACCAGCGGCAGCGCACCAAACAGCGCCGCCAGGGTAGTCATCATAATCGGGCGAAAACGCAGCAGACAGGCCTGGAAAATAGCTTCCTGCGGCGTCAGGTTACCGTGCCGTTGGGCTTCAAGCGCAAAATCGACCATCATAATGGCGTTTTTCTTCACGATGCCGATTAATAGCATGATCCCTATCAGGGCGATTAGGCTGAACGGGGCATTGAACAGCTCCAGCGCCAACAGCGCTCCAACGCCCGCCGAGGGCAGGGTGGAGAGAATCGTCAGCGGATGTACGTAACTCTCGTAAAGGATACCCAGCACGATATACACCGTGGCGATGGCGGCGATAATCAGGATCACCTGCGAGTTCATCGTCTCCTGGAACACCTGCGCCGTGCCGGCAAAACTGCCGCGCACCGTCGAAGGCACACCAAGCTGGGTCATTGCGCGATCGATCGCCGCACTGGCGTCCGAGAGCGATTTTCCGGTCGGCAGGTTAAACGAAATGGTCGAGGCCGCCGATAATCCCTGATGATTCACCGATAGTGGGGCATTCGCCGGTTGCCATTTAGCGAAATACGACAGCGGGATCGCTTTGCCTTCGTTATTGATAACGAACATTTTTTCCAGCGCACTGATGTCCTGGGTATAGCGCGGATCCACTTCCATCACCACTTTATACTGGTTCATCGGCTGGTAAATGGTCGAGATTTGCCGCTGACCGAAGGCGTTATTTAACAGACTGTTGGCGGCTTGTACGTCGATTCCCAGCCGTGCCATGGTGTCGCGGTCGTAAACCAGATTCATCTCCGCGCCGTTATCCTGCTGATCGGAGTTCACGTCCGCCAGTTCCGGCAACGTCGCCAGTTTTTTGCGGATTTTCGGCTCCCATTCTCGCAGTGCCGCCAGGTCGTCGGATAACAACGTGTACTGGTAGCTGGCGTTCGACTGACGCCCACCAACGCGAATATCCTGTACCGCCATCAGGAACAGATTCGCCCCCGGTTCTTTCGCCAGTTTTACGCGCAGACGGTCGATAATTTGCTGCGCCGTTTCGCTGCGTTCGTCGCGTGGCTTGAGGGTGATAAACATCATCCCGCTGTTCACTCGCGAACCGCCTGTAAAGCCGGTGACATTATCCACTGCCGGATCGTCACGGATAATTTTCATGAAATCCTGCAACTTACCGCGCATCGCCTGAAACGAAATACTCTGATCCGCCTGAATCCCGCCCATCAACACGCCAGTGTCCTGCTCCGGGAAGAAGGTTTTCGGGATCGAGATATACAGCCAGATATTCAGCGCAATGGTGCCAAGCAGCACCACGCCCACCAGACGGGTATGATTGAGCACCCATTTCAGTGACTTGCCGTAGCCTTGTTGCAGGGCTACCAACATGCGACCAAAACCACGCAGTCGCTTTTGCTCGCGCGGCTTGCTGGCTTTCAGCATCCAGCCACACATCATTGGCGTTAATGTCAGAGAAACCAGCAACGATATACCAATGGCGACAGAAAGCGTCACGGCAAATTCGCGTAACAGTCGGCCCGGCAATCCGCCCATCAACAGCAGCGGCAGGAACACCGCCACCAGTGACAGACTCATCGACAGCACCGTAAAACCGACTTCGCGAGTACCTTGCAGTGCGGCTTGCAACGGTTTCATTCCCGCTTCCAGATGACGGGCAATGTTTTCCAGCACCACGATGGCGTCATCCACCACGAAACCAGTAGCGATGGTGAGCGCCATTAACGAAAGGTTATTGAGACTGAATCCGCACAGGTACATCGCCGCAAACGTACCAATCAGCGAAACCGGCACCGCAACGGCGGGAATAATAGTTGCGCGACCCGAGCGCAGGAATAAAAACACCACCAGAATCACCAGCGCCACCGAGATAATCAGCGTTTGCTCGACTTCTTCCAGCGAGGCGCGAATGGTGGGGGAGCGATCCTGAGCAATTTGCAGATCAATCGCCGCCGGAATGGTTTCCTGCAACTCCGGTAATTTTGCCCGGATGCTGTCAACCGTCTGGATAATATTGGCTTCCGGCAGCTTGCGGATCATCAGCAAAATAGCCGGTTTGGCATTGGTCATCCCGGCGTTACGTACATCCTGTACAGAGTCGGTCACTGTCGCCACATCGCCCAGACGAACCGCGCCGCCGTTGTTGTAATGAATAATCAGCGGCTGATATTCGGCGGCGGTTTTTAGCTCATCATTGGTCTGGATCTGCCAGCGGTGAGTGCCATCTTCCAGCGCCCCCTGCGGTTTACGCACGTTGGCATTGCTGATGGCAGTGCGTACGTCGTCCAGCGAGACGCCCTGATTAAACAGCGCCTGCGGATTCAGCCCGACGCGTACGGCGGGCAGTGAGCTGCCTCCGACATCGACATCACCAACACCGTCGATTTGCGAAATCGTCGGAGCCAGCTGCGTCGAGGCGAAATCGTACAGTTCACCCTGCGAATAAGTATCGGATGTCAGCGTGAGGATCATAATTGGCGCATCCGACGGGTTCGCTTTGCGATAGGTCGGACGGCTGGGCATCCCACTGGGCAGCAAACTTTGTGCGGCGTTGATCGCCGCCTGCACATCACGCGCTGCGCCGTTGATATCCCGGTCAAAATCAAACTGCAAAATAATGCGCGTGCTGCCGAGCGAACTGCTGGAGGTCATTTCACTAACCCCGGCAATGCGCCCAAGTGAGCGCTCCAGCGGCGTGGCAACGGAAGACGCCATTGTCTCCGGCGACGCACCGGGCAGCGAGGCGCTGACCATAATCACCGGAAAATCGACCTGCGGCAGCGGGGCGACCGGCAGCATACGGAAGCCCAGTATGCCGCACAGGGTAATGGCGACCGACAGTAAAATCGTCGCCACCGGGCGGTAAATGAAGAGGGCAAAAAACTTCACTTACGCCTCCTCTTCATGACGGGCAAAGCGACTTTTGGTCCACAATGCCAGGCGGTCAAACAGCAGATAAATCACCGGCGTGGTGAACAGCGTCAGCACCTGGCTGACAATCAGGCCGCCGACCATGCCGATACCTAACGGACGACGCAGTTCCGCGCCGACCCCGGTACTCAACATCAGCGGCAGCGCGCCAAGCAGAGCCGCCAGGGTGGTCATCAGGATCGGACGAAAACGCAACAGACAAGCCTGGTAGATTGCATCGCGCGGCGACATGCCTTGCTCGCGCTCAGCAGCCAGCGCGAAGTCGATCATCATGATGGCGTTCTTCTTCACGATACCGATCAGCAAAATAATGCCGATAATCGCAATCACATCCAGTTCGCTACCGGCAATCATTAACGCCAGCAGGGCGCCAACACCTGCCGTGGGTAGCGTCGAGAGAATGGTGATCGGGTGAATAAAGCTCTCGTACAGAATGCCGAGCACTATATACATCGCCACCACCGCCGCGACAATCAGCCAGACAGTGCTGCCCAGCGCCGACTGGAAGGCGAGGGTGCTGCCCTGGAACTGTGTGGTGATATCCACCGGCAGATTCAGCGTCTTTTCGGTGTCCATAATCGCCTGCACCGCATCGCCCAGCGAATAGTTATCTGGCACGTTAAAAGAGATGGTCGTTACCGGGAACTGATCCAGATGGTTGATGGAAAGCGGCGCAAAACGCTGTTCAACTTTGGCAATTGAGCTTAACGGCACCACGCCGCCGTCGCTGCTGGTCAGGCGAATGGTATCTAGCGCCGCAAGCCCTGGGGTATTTTCGGTGTTGTGCTCCAGCACCACGCGATACTGGTTGGCCTGAGTATAAATAGTGGAAATCAGCCGCTGACCAAACGCATTGTACAGGGCGTTATCGACGTCCGCCATGCTGATCCCCAGACGGCTGGCGCTGTCGCGATCAACATTGACATACGCCACCAGCCCTTTGTCCTGCCAGTCGCTGGAGACATCAGATAGCTGTGGCAGCTGCTGGAGTTTTTCCATCAACTGTGGCACCCAGGTACTGAGCGCATCCAGTGACGTGGCCTGCAAGGTAAACTGGTACTGGGTGCGGCTGACCTGAGTATCAATAGTCAGATCCTGCGTTGGTTGCAGGAAGAGATCGACGCCCGGCACTTTATCTACCGCCGTTTGCAGACGGGCGATGACTTTTTGCACCCGATCATCACGTTCATCCAACGGTTTGAGGTTGATCTGCAAACGCGCACTGTTCAGCGACGGGTTAGTGCCATCAACGCCAACAAATGAGGTCAGGCTTTGCACTGCCGGATCCTGCAAAATCACGTCCGCGACCTGGCGTTGTCGCTGGGCCATATTGGCAAAGGAGCTGGATTGCGGTGCCTGCAAAGTGCCCTGAATAATGCCGTTGTCCTGTACCGGGAAGAAACCTTTCGGAATGAACACCCACAGCAGCACGCTAAGCAGCAGCGTGCTGAGTGCCACGCTTAAGGTCAGCCACGGATGATTCAGCACTTTCGCCAGTCCACGACCATAGGCGGCGATTATCCTGTCGAACATTTTTTCCGAGGCACGGGAGAAGCGGTTCTGTTTACGCAACGACTCCTGGCTGAGCATCCGCGCGCACATCATCGGTGTCAGGGTCAGCGACACCACCGCTGAGATCAAAATCGCTACCGCCAGGGTAATAGCAAATTCGCGGAACAGTCGCCCGACGATATCGCCCATAAACAGCAGTGGGATCAACACCGCAATCAGCGAGAAGGTCAGCGAGATAATGGTAAAGCCGATTTCACCTGCGCCCTTGAGCGCCGCCGCCAACGGTTTTTCGCCTTTTTCGATATAGCGGGAAATATTTTCGATCACCACGATGGCGTCATCGACCACGAACCCGGTGGCGATAGTTAACGCCATCAGCGTCAGGTTATTGATTGAAAAATCGAGAAACACCATGACCGCGAAGGTGCCGATTAACGACAGCGGCACTGCGAAGCCGGGAATGATGGTCGCCGGAATATTGCGCAAAAACAGGTAGATAATCATGACTACCAGCGCGATAGCCATCATCAATTCAAACTGGGTATCGTTGACCGATGCGCGGATATTGGTGGTGCGATCGGAAAGCACTGTTACCTTCACCGATTTCGGCAGACTCTCGGTGAGCTGTGGCAGCATCTGTCGGATGCTGTCGGCGGTGGAGATAATGTTAGCACCGGGCTGGCGCTGAACATTCATCACAATGGCCTGTTCTTTGTTCGCCCATGCGCCAAGCCAGCTGTTTTCTGCACCTTGCTCTACGGTTGCGACATCGCCAAGACGAATCGGCGCGCCGTTCTGGTAGGCGATGATTAGCTGGCGATACTCTTCGGCGGATTGCATCTGGTCGTTCGCGGAAAGCGTGACCGCACGGGAAGGGCCGTCGAGGCTACCTTTTGCCGAGTTAACGTTAGCGCCGGTAATGGCGGTGCGCACGGTTTCGCTGGTCAGGCCGAGGGCGGCAATCGCCTGAGCGTTAAGTTTGACGCGAACAGCCGGACGCTGACCGCCGGAAAGCGTCACCAGGCCGACGCCGGAAATCTGCGAGATTTTCTGCGCGACGCGGGTTTCCACCATATCTTCCACTTGCGTCATCGGCATGGCGGTTGAGGTGACGGCGAGCGTCATGATCGGCGGATCTGCCGGGTTCACTTTGCTGTAAACCGGCGGGTTAGGCAGATCGCTCGGTAGCAGGTTAGTGGCGGCGTTAATCGCGGCCTGCACTTCCTGCTCGGCGACATCGAGCGGTAATGTTAGCTGGAACTGTAAGGTGATAACTGACGCACCGCCGGAACTTTGCGACGACATCTGTTTCAGGCCAGACATCTGCCCGAACTGGCGCTCGAGCGGCGCGGTAACGGCAGAGGTCATGACATCCGGGCTTGCACCTGGGTAAAGCGTGACTACCTGAATGGTCGGATAGTCCACTTCCGGCAGCGCCGAAACGGGCAGGGCGCGATAACCGATAATCCCGGCGAGTAAGATCGCCACCATCAGCAGCGTGGTGGCGACAGGACGCATAATAAACAGGCGAGACGGGCCGCCTGTGCTGCTCGGGGGTAACACCTGCATCAGGAGCGTGCTCCTTTTTTCGCGTATTCGCGGCTGGTGGCTTTCTCTTCTGGAGTGGTGGCGCTCTGGGCTTCCACCACTTCCACTTTCGCCCCTTCGGTCAGGCGATCAATGCCGTCTGTCACCACGCGATCGCCCGCAGAAATACCTGCACGGATCACCACTTTCTGACTGTCCTGAATGCCCGGCGTCACCAGATGTTTGCTGACCTTGTTTTCACTATTCAGCACCCAGACAAAATGGCCTTCATTGCCCATTTGCAGGGCGGCTGATGGGATCACTACGGCGTTTTGTTCGGTGTCGACTAACATGCGCGCGTTAACAAACTGATTGGGAAACAGCGCATCATCCTGATTATTAAAGCGTGCTTTCACTTTAATCGTACCGGTTGTGGCATCGATTTGGTTATCGAGGCTTAACAGCGTGCCTTCACTTAATTTCTTCGAGTTGGTGCGATCCCAGGCTTCTACCACCAGCGGTTTTCCGGCTTTCTGCGCCTGCACGACGGTAGCGATATCGCTTTCCGGCAGGGTAAAGAGCAAATCGATAGGATGCGTCTGGGTGATCACCACGATCCCGGTGGTATCACCACTGGAGATTTGGTTACCAACATCAACCTGCTTGAGACCAACGCGACCATCGACTGGTGCGGTGATGCGGCTCCAGTCGAGTTGCAGCTGCGCGCTGGCGACGCTTGCTTCATCAGCCTTAATGGTGCCTTCGGTTTCACTGACCAGCGCCTGTTGGGCATCCAGCTCCTGACGGGATACGAGATTGGTTTTTGCCAGTTGCTGATAACGCGCCAGGTCACGGCGGGCGTTAGCAAGCGTGGCTTTATCTTTTGCCAGTTGGCCCTGGGCTTGTGCTAATGCAACTTTGAACTGGCTGGGGTCAATTTCTGCCAGTAAATCGCCTGCTTTGACCTGCTGGCCTTCCTGGAAATGTAACGCCATCAGTTGACCGTCCACGCGGCTGCGCACCGTAACAGTATTAGCGGCGGTAATGGTGCCAAGCCCGGTGAGGTAACGAGGCACCGCTTTATTCACCGCCGTTGCCGCCTGCACCGGTGCCAGCGCACCGCCGCGCATAGCGTGGCGCCCGCCGCCCGTTGAGCGTTGTGAGGGGCTATTAGCGCCAGCAGGTGCCGTGGAGTTCGCGGACTGGCTGTGCCAATACCAGGCGGCGGCCAGGACCACCACAATCAGACCAACGGCGATTGCCCAGCGGGATTTGTTACTGCCTTTCATCGTTATACGTTCTCATCCTGAAACTCTTTCGGGGAATGATACTAGTTTAGTCAGCTAACACAGCGAAAAAATGGAGGAAATATGGAAGACTCTCGGGAATTGTCTGAGTGTGGCGCGCTGTTTCGCCTTCGCCGGGTGGCGCTGCGCTTACCCGGCCTACGGTTGGAGGATCTTGTAGGCCGGGTAAGGCGAAGCCGCCACCCGGCACAACCCCATTAGCTAAACACCACCTGCGCCCAGCGCGCCAGCCCTGCCGTAACGGAGCCAAAGTCATCGCCGCCGGCAATCGGGATCCCCGGCAGCTGTTCCGCCAGCGCTTTCTTGATCAGCGGCGAACGGGCGCTACCGCCAGTCAGGTAAATTACGTCCGGCTTCACGTTGCCGTTCTCAAGCGCCAGTTGCACCTGCTCCAGAATACGCTGAAGCGGCTGAGTGAGCGCCATTTCCAGCCCTTCCTGGGTGATTGCCGTAGCCAGATCGTCACTGATAAACGGCAGCGAAACCGCATGCTCTGGACGATCGGAAAGGGCAATTTTGCTCTCTTCGGCGGTGCGCACCACGCGGTAGCTCAGGCGCTGACGCCACACCTTATACAGAAGTGCGACCTTCTCTGCATCCTGCGCATCACGCACCAGATCGTTGAGGAAACGGCCATTCGCGGTGCTGTAGAAATCACTCTGCGCAGGTACGTCGTTGATGGCAACCGCATTCCACCACGGCAGGATCGGCAGGGCGATGCCTTTTTCGGTTTCGCCACCCATACCCAGCAGTGGCATCAGGTTTTTAAACGCCAGGGCGATATCCAGATCGTTACCGCCAATACGATAACCACTGTGACCCAGCAGGCTGGCTTCACGATCGAGACGCGAACGCCACTGCGGTCCCATCAGCAGCAATGAACAGTCAGTCGTACCACCGCCGATATCCACCACCAGCACCCGTTTTTCTTCCTGCAAGGTGGCTTCGTAATCCAGCCCAGCCGCGACCGGCTCGTACTGGAATACCACGTCCCTGAATCCGGCACGCTTCGCCGCGCGTTCCAGAATCCCTTGCGCCTGGGCGTTTGCTTCATCGCCGCCCAGCCCCTGGAAGTTGATCGGGCGACCAATCACCGCCTGAGTAATCGCTTCTGGCAGCTGCGCCTGCGCCTGCTGGCGAATGTGCAACATCATTGCGCAGACCAGATCCTCAAACAGCGCTACCTGCTGCGGTTTTAAGCCGCTGGCACCGAGGAACGATTTTGGTGATTTCACAAACCACACTTCTTCTGGATCATCAATGTACTGTGCCAGTGAGGAAAGACCGAACTGCACGCTTTTCGCCGTAACATCGATATCTTCTTCGCGGTTATAACGAATCGCCCGACGCAACAGCGCCTGCGTTTCATCGTCGTCTGCCGGAACATCATGATGGCGGTACAGCCATTCGCTTACCGCTTCACGCGTTGGCGCGCAAAGCATTGAAGGCAGCAGCGTGCTGTCGTTTTCCATTTTTAGCAAGTGCGGTTTACCGTCACGCATGACCGCCACTGAACAGTTTGCTGTACCGTAATCAAAACCAATAAACACGAAATAATCCCCATGCCGGTGAAGAAGGGGCGTGACTTTAGCGAAATGTTGCCGTCGCGACAACCGGAATATGAAAGCAAAGCGCAGCGTCTGAATAACGTTTATGCTGAAAGCGGATGAATAAGGAGATGCGATGTATACCCTGAACTGGCAGCCGCCGTATGACTGGTCGTGGATGTTGGGATTTCTCGCCGCCCGTGCGGTGAGCGGTGTGGAAACGGTCGCGGACAGTTATTATGCCCGTAGTCTGGCGGTGGGCGAATATCGCGGCGTGGTGACTGCTATTCCGGATATAGCCCGCCATACTCTGCACATAAATTTAAGTGCAGGTTTAGAACCTGTTGCCGCAGAGTGTCTGGCGAAAATGAGCCGCCTGTTTGATCTGCAATGTAACCCACAAATTGTTAACGGTGCGTTGGGCAGGTTAGGCGCGGCGCGGCCCGGATTGCGTTTACCCGGCAGTGTTGATGCTTTTGAGCAGGGCGTGCGGGCGATTTTAGGCCAACTGGTGAGCGTGGCGATGGCGGCAAAACTGGCGTCACGGGTGGTGGCGCTGTGCGGTGAACCCATTGAGGATGCGCCGGGCTATCTCTGCTTTCCTCCGCCAGAGGTGCTGGCCGCGGCAGATCCGCTGGCGTTGAAAGCCCTCGGGATGCCGCTCAGGCGTGCGGAGTCGTTGATTCATCTGGCGCAGTCGGCGGTGGACGGTGAATTCCCGCTGTTCCCGCCTGCGAACGTTGAGGCCGGGATGAAGGCGCTACAGCAGCGCCCCGGCATCGGGCGCTGGACGGCGAATTATTTTGCTTTGCGGGGCTGGCAGGCGAAAGATGTTTTCCTGCCGGATGATTATCTGATTAAACAGCGATTTCCGGGAATGACACCGGCGCAAATCCGCCGTTATGCCGAGCGCTGGCAGCCGTGGCGCTCGTATGCGCTGTTACATATCTGGTACACCGACGGCTGGTCGCCGTCAGTTGATGGCGAAATAGCTGGTATTCAGCAGTAGATCAAGCGGCTGCGCTTCCCCGATGGTGTCGCCGTAAATAAAATCAACGCCGATGCCCGACAGCGTATCCATCATGAT
Source organism: Enterobacter hormaechei (assembly GCA_042434945.1). Lineage (GTDB taxonomy): Bacteria > Pseudomonadota > Gammaproteobacteria > Enterobacterales > Enterobacteriaceae > Escherichia > Escherichia hormaechei_A. The sequence continues at coordinate 2,528,688 of CP170191.1, read as the reverse complement.
CGACTGATGGCATGGCCCGGCAATGGTTTTTATGCCCAGACGCTGGGCGTGGCCCTGAATGATTGTCACCATCATCTCATCCATCAGATTGCCGTGGACGTTGGTCACCATGTCTGTATCCAGCAGCAGATAATCGGCGGTGTTGGCGCTGAGCTGGCTGAAGACGTTCATATCGCGTCCGACCCGGGTCAGCACCACGCGACAGCCGGCCTGACGAAGCTTTTGCAGACCCTGCTGCACGTTTTCATCCGTATTGCTCAGCACATCAACGGCGATCGCCAGATGCAGCAGCCGCGCCGGCAGCGGACCTCTGGTGATCAGGTCGAGCAGCTCATCCACCAGCGTGACGCTGGCTAAACCCGCTTCTGAGAGCGGCAGCGCGACGCCCATTCCTTTGGCCGCCACCTGTGCGGCATAGGTACGGAAAAATTCGCTGAATATCCGTCGGTCCAGGGCGTGCAGCAGCTCCGGCTCCGCCAGCCCGGCGCGGAAGGCATGCTCTTCCAGCACTTCTCCCTGGCTGGTCCACAGCCGCAAGGAAATCAGCCAGAAGCTACTGCTCTCGGGAATGCGCGGCGAGGCGACGCTGCGGGCGATCATCAGCAGATGGTTATCTTTAATCATGTGCCACTGCTCATCCAGCGACATCATGCTGCGCGCGCTGTGGATCCGCTCCTGCTGGGGTTCGTAGACGGTGACCACGCCGCGCCCGCTGTTTTTCGAGGCGTAGCAGGCGATATCGGCCTGAGACATCACTTCCGCAGCCTGGTAATTGGTGTCGTCAATCAGCGTAATCCCCGCGCTGGCGCCAATGCGGTGCAGGCGTCCTTCCCAGGAAAAATGATAGTTGTTGATGGCGTCGATCAACCGGCCCGCAATATAGCGTGCGCTTTCAACATTGCAGTCTGGCAGCAGCAGACCAAATTCATCACCGCCGAGCCGCGCCAGCACGTCACTGGAGCGCAGCATACTCAGCATCAACGACGCCAGTTCGCGCAGCAAAGCGTCGCCCGCCGCATGCCCGGCGCTGTCATTCACCGCTTTAAAGCGATCAAGATCGATAAACACCAGTGCATGTCGCTGATGCGTACTGTTTACCGTTTGCAGCAGGATACGCAGTTGTTTCTCAAAACTGGCGCGGTTGGCGAGATGCGTCAGTGCATCATGGGAGGCGCTGTAGCTCAGCTGGCGCAGCATTTTGCGTGATTCGGTAACGTCCTGAATCACCAGAACCGAACCAATATTGCTGCCGTCCAGAGTACTTAACGGCGTAATACTGTAATGCACGTCGTAACTGCCGCCGCTCCGACAGTGCAACACCACATCTTGTTCGATCGCGGAACGTGAGGTGTCGGCACTGTAAATGTTCTCCATTAATGGTCCGTTGTCGCCAAAAGTAATATGCAACACCGTCAGGAGCGGAACACCTAACGCTTCTTCCTGCGTCCAGCCGCTCATCTTCTCCGCCACTGGATTCATAAAGGTAATTTTCATCGCCATATCAATACAGACCACGGCTTCACCGATGGAATCAAGCGTAATGGGCAGGCGCTCTTTTTCCTGAAACAATGCCTCGTTAAGCTGTTTCACTTCGGTCATATCCATATTGATCCCTAACAGCCGCTCCACTTCGCCCTGTTTGTTCAGCACCCGGTTCGCCAGCGAACGAATGTGGCGAATGCCATCCTTGACGCGAATGCGAAATTCCAGCTTGAAAGGTACCCTGGCCTGGAGTGACTCACGCAGGACCTGTTCGGCGTGCGTACGATCTTCAGGCACCATGGCCGCATGCCAGAGCTGCCAGGTGGGTTTAATGTGCGAGGGGATCTCGTACAGCTCAAACATCCGTTTATCCCAGCTGATTACGTCCGGCTCGAGATCCCACTCCCAAATCCCGATTCCGCCGGCTTCGTTAGCGAGAGTGATACGCTCCATCAGACGCTTATTCACCCACTCGGTCTGTTTCAGATCGTTGATGTCTTCAATCTGGGCAATAAAGTAGAGCGGGGTGCCGTCGGCATGGCGCACAACGGAGACGGCCAGCAGCGCCCACACCACCTCGCCGCTGCGGGTGTAGTAGCGTTTTTCGAGGGTGTAGGTGTTGATCTCGCCGTGAATCAGCTGTTGCAGCTGCTCCAGGTCGGTATTTAAATCTTCCGGCCAGGTTAACTGCTGGAACGTGAGCGACTGAAGCTCGGACTGGCTGTAACCGAGGAAATTGCACAGCGCCTTGTTGGCCTGGAGCCACTGGCCCTCAATGCCCACCAGCGCCATACCAATCGCGGAATACTCCATCGCATTGCGAAAACGTTCTTCGCTTTCCGTAATATGTTTACGCTCGGCCCGGAAGGCATACATCACCATCGTCATAATGTTGGCGGGGAGCAGCATCATCAGGAAGGGGAGCCACGGCGCGTTGAAGGTGACGATCATGGTGGAGGGCGTAATGGAGAGCGGATTTCGCGCCATCATCAGGGACACCATCATGATGGTGAATAAAAATATCAGGAACGCTTCCATACGCGGCAGACGGACCGCGCTCCACATCAGTAGAACGATAATGCAGGTGAATGGCCACGGCAGCCAGGTGATTGCCGTCCAGCTAAGAACCAGCGTGACGACCAGGGTCACCAGCGTTTCCAGCAGCAGTTTCGGGTTGCGGTGGCGCAGCAGGTAATGCGGCTTAAACAGCAGACCTAACGGCACCAGCGCCAGTGCGCCAATGGCTTCTGAAAGTACCCAGACAAGGAAATTACGCAGCGGCTCCGCGCTCGGCACCAGAAAATGAACCAGAACGCCCCCCACCAGCGGCGGCATCAGGGCACTGCCGAGGGCAAGCCGGACCCAGTCGTTGAGGTTTTGCAGCGGATTATACCAGGGGAGCAGCTTACGCAGTAACAGCGCGCCAACCGTGGCCTCAATGATATTGATCGCCGTGTAGGTGATATTGATCGATGCCCATGAGAAGAGCATCCACGAGGCAAAAATATTGCCAAAGGAGCAGGCGAGCGCAATGCCGGGCCACATTTTTCCCGCATGGCGGTAAAACGCCACCATCATAATTGAAGTCGGGAACCATAGTGGCGCCAGCAGCGTACCGAAGCGAGTCAGCTCGAGGGAAAATAAGGTGAAGATGAACGTGACCAGACCCAGACAGACAAGCCGCAGTAAAGGATGTGGGGTAGTAACCAAAACCCGCTGGTATTGTTTATTCATTACCGCTCTATCCAGGGACGCCATGTTGTCAGGAGCCAGGTCCGGACGCGTGAAATTAATAATTTGGTTTATGCTAGTACAAACATTTTACAATTCATATGCTGAGTGGTCAGATTTTGACTTCATAGACTTATAAAATAGTTACTCTGCGAAGAAGGGTGATGAAATGGCGAAAAACCGCGCGTAAAAATTTTGCTAAAGGCGTGAAACAGCGCTTTTCAGCCCGCCTCGCATAACCTGCGCATTCGACTGGTATCAGACGGATGAAATCCCTATAATTGCCGCGTTTGGCGCTTCGTCGCCCCCTTCCTAACATCCAGGTTAATCAGGTCGCTAAATATATGACTGATCAGTCTCATCAGTGCGTCATTATCGGTATCGCTGGCGCATCGGCTTCCGGCAAGAGTCTTATTGCCAGTACCCTTTATCGTGAATTGCGTGAGCAAGTCGGTGATGAACACATCGGCGTAATTCCCGAAGACTGCTATTACAAAGATCAAAGCCATCTGTCGATGGAAGAACGCGTTAAGACCAACTACGACCATCCCAGCGCGATGGATCACAGTCTGCTGCTTGAGCATTTACAAGCGTTGAAACGCGGCTCGGCAATTGACCTGCCGGTTTACAGCTATGTTGAACATACGCGTATGAAAGAAACGGTGACGGTTGAGCCGAAGAAGGTCATCATTCTCGAAGGCATTTTGTTGCTGACGGATGCGCGTTTGCGTGACGAACTTAACTTCTCCATTTTCGTTGATACCCCGCTGGATATCTGCCTGATGCGCCGCATCAAGCGTGACGTTAACGAGCGTGGGCGTTCAATGGATTCCGTGATGGCGCAATATCAAAAAACCGTGCGCCCGATGTTCCTGCAATTCATTGAGCCTTCTAAACAATATGCGGACATTATCGTGCCGCGCGGCGGGAAAAACCGCATTGCGATCGATATATTGAAAGCGAAAATAAGTCAGTTCTTTGAATAAGCTTGATAAATTGTGTACCGTTCAGTGATAACCTGGTATGCCCTTGACGTAATTGGCGTTAAGGGAGTGATGCGCGAAAGGAGAAAATGCCATGCGTCTGTGTGACCGAGATATTGAAGCCTGGCTTGATGAAGGCCGTTTGTCGATCAACCCACGTCCGCCAATGGAGCGTATTAACGGCGCGACGGTGGATGTACGCCTGGGCAATAAATTTCGTACCTTCCGTGGTCACACGGCAGCGTTTATCGATCTGAGCGGTCCCAAAGATGAAGTGAGCGCCGCGCTTGACCGCGTGATGAGCGATGAGATCGTTCTCGACGAGGGCGAGGCGTTCTATCTTCACCCAGGAGAGCTGGCGCTGGCGGTGACGCTGGAGTCGGTGACGCTGCCAGCCGATCTGGTGGGCTGGCTGGACGGGCGTTCCTCTTTGGCGCGTCTGGGGCTGATGGTGCACGTCACCGCGCACCGTATCGATCCGGGCTGGTCTGGTTGCATTGTGCTGGAGTTCTACAACTCCGGTAAGCTGCCGCTGGCGCTGCGTCCGGGCATGTTAATTGGTGCGCTGAGCTTTGAGCCGCTTTCCGGCCCGGCGGCGCGACCTTACAACCGCCGTGAAGATGCGAAATATCGCAACCAGCAGGGCGCGGTAGCCAGCCGAATCGATAAAGACTAATTCAGGCCCATTGAGGATACCATGAGACGATTTCTGACGACGCTGATGATACTCCTGGTCGTGCTGGTGGCCGGGTTATCTGCGTTAGTGTTGCTGGTGAATCCGAATGATTTCCGCGACTATATGGTCAAGCAAGTTGCTGCACGTAGCGGTTATCAATTGCAGCTCGACGGGCCACTGCGTTGGCACGTCTGGCCGCAGCTTAGTATCCTCTCCGGGCGAATGTCTCTCACCGCCCAGGGCGCGAGCCAGCCACTGGTTCGCGCCGACAACATGCGTCTGGACGTGGCGCTTTTACCACTACTGAGTCATCAACTGAGCGTTAAGCAGGTGATGCTAAAAGGGGCAGTGATCCAACTGACGCCGCAGACGGAAGCGGTGCGCAGTGAAGACGCTCCGGTTGCACCGCGCGACAATACCTTGCCGGATCTGTCAGACGATCGCGGATGGTCGTTTGATATATCCAGTCTTAAGGTGGCGGACAGCGTGCTGGGGTTCCAGCATGAAGATGACGAGCAGATCACCGTACGCAATATCAACCTCAGGATGGAGCAGGATGCCAACCATCACGCCACCATGGAGTTCTCCGGGCGGATCAACCGCAATCAGCGCGATCTCAACCTGTCGATGAACGCGAACGTGAACGCCTCTGATTATCCGCACCAGCTGACGGCGGACGTTCAGCAGCTTAACTGGCAGCTGACCGGCGCGGATTTACCCGCGAAGGGGATTGCCGGCCAGGGCACGATGCAGGCGGTGTGGCATGAAGAGCGCAAACAGCTCGAACTGAACGCGCTCAACCTCCAGGCCAACGACAGTGCCCTGAAGGGGCAGGCGAGCGTCACGCTTGATGAGAAACCTAAGTGGGTGCTGGATCTGCAATTCGACAAGCTGAACCTCGAGAACCTGCTTCCGCCCCAACCGGTGAACGCGACCGATGAGGGAGCCACGCAGGTGGGGCAAAGCCAGGTCACGCAGTCGCGTCCGGTGATCTCCTCAAATCTCGATCAGCCTGACTACAACGGCCTGCGCGGATTCACCGCCGACATTCTGCTGAAAGCGAACAGCGTGCGCTGGCGTGGGATTGATTTTACTGACGTCAGCAGCCAGATGTTCAACCACAACGGCCTGCTGGTCATCTCCGAGCTCAGCGGAAAAATGGGAGCAGGGAACCTCTCCCTGCCGGGCACGCTGGATGTACGCAAAGACGTTGCCAGCGCCGCGTTCCAGCCGCGTCTGGAAAACGTTGAGATTGGCACCATCCTGAAAGCCTTTAATTACCCGATTGCCCTCACGGGGCAGCTGTCGCTGGCAGGGGATTTCTCTGGTACGAAGATTGATGCGGACGCTTTCCGTCGTAGCTGGCAGGGGCAGGCGCACGTTGAGCTGAAAGATTCGCGCATGGAAGGGCTGAACTTCCAGCAGCTGGTGCAGCAGGCGGTAGAGCGCAGCAGCAGCGTGAAAGCGAATGAAAACTACGACAGCGCAACCCGTCTGGACAGCTTTACCAGCGAGCTTGCCCTCGACAACGGTCAGCTCTCGCTGGACGACATGCAGGGGACGTCGTCACTGCTGGCGCTGACCGGAACCGGCGCGCTGGATCTGGTGAAAGAGACGGCAGACACCCGCTTCAACGTCCGCGTGAAGGCTGGCTGGGAAGGCGAAGGCCAGCTTGTGGAGTTCCTGAAAGAGACGCCGATACCGCTGCGCGTGTACGGAAAATGGCAGGAGTTGAATTACAGTTTGCAGGTCGATCAGATCCTTCGGAAGCACCTTCAGGATGAAGCGAAACGTCGGCTGAATGACTGGGCGGACCGCAATAAAGAGTCTCAGTCAGGTAAGGACGTGAAAAAGCTGCTCGATAAGCTGTGATGCCTGTTGTGCCGGGTGGCGGCTTTGTCTTACCCGGCCTATAAAAGCCAGACACCGTAGGCCGGGTAAGCGAAGCGCCACCCGGCTTTTTTACACCTCAAAATCCATCTCATCTTCACCGCGCAGCGGTATCAGCTGCACCTTCTGCACGCGATGGCTCTCTACCTGCAAGGTTTTGATCATGTAATCCCCCACCTGGACCTCTTCGCCCGGCTGCGGAATACGTTGCAGATATTCCATCAGCAAACCGGCGATGGTGTGGTATTCGCGCTTCTCATCCAGCGGAAGCGGAACGAACTGCACCAGATCTTCGAGCGGCATATGGCCGTTGGCGGTCCAGCTGCCGTCGGCGTTTTTCTGAATATCGTGACGCGCATCGATCTCATCCACCTCATTAGGCAGATTACCGGCGATGGTTTCCATCACGTCGCTGAGCGTTACCAGCCCTTCCACAGAACCAAACTCATCAACGACAAACGCGAAGTGGGTACGCGCGTTGCGGAACTGCTCCAGCGCGGAGAGCAGCGGTAGCGCTTCCGGGAAGACCAGCGGCTGGCGCACCAGCGCCCGCAGGTTGAGCGGCTCGCCGTGGAGCTGCTGTTGCAGGAGGTCAATCACGTGTACCACGCCCAGCAGCTCTTCTTCCTCTTCACCGCCGGTCACGACCACGCGGGTGTGCTGGTTTTTATCCAGCAGGGCACGGATCTGCTCTTCCGGCGCCGTCAGGTCAATATGCTCAATGTCATGGCGGGAGGTCATGATACTGCTCACCGAGCGCTGGTTGAGGTTAAGCACGCGCTCTATCATCCGGCGTTCCTGCGGGTTGAAGATCTGCCCGTCGCTGTGGTCGGCAAGCATCGCCGCGGATTCAGCATCCAGCTCGGCATCCTCTTTTTTGCCGCTCAGCAGGCGCATCACCGTATCTGCGGTGCGCTGTCGTAATGTCTGGTTCGCGGAGAGAAAACGGCGACGGTTGAAAATGGCCAGCTGGTTGAGAAACTCAATCAGCACCGAGAAACCAATGGCGGCGTACAAATACCCTTTCGGGATATGGAAGCCAAAACCATCCGCGACCAGGCTAAAGCCAATCATCAGCAGGAAGCTCAGACAGAGGATGACGATAGTCGGGTGACTGTTCACGAAGCGCGTCAGGGCTTTACTGGCGAGCACCATCAGGGTGATGGCGATGATCACCGCGGCCATCATCACCGCCAGATGGTCAACCATCCCGACGGCCGTGATCACGGAGTCGAGAGAAAAGACGGCATCCAGCACCACTATCTGCGCGACCACTGGCCAGAATTTTGCACCGCGTCGCTGGGTGGGGTTTTCACTGTCTTTTCCTTCCAGCCGCTCATTAAGCTCAACCGTGGCTTTGAACAGCAGGAACAATCCGCCGAAAAGCATGATCAGGTCGCGGGCGCTAAAGCTCAGACCCTGCACGCTGAATAAGGGTTTGGTCAGCGTCACCAGCCAGGAGATTGAGGCCAGTAACAGCAGACGCATCACCATGGCGAGCAGAAGACCCGTCACGCGGGCGCGGTCGCGTTGTGAAGGGGGTAATTTATCGGCAAGGATAGCGATAAACACCAGGTTATCAATACCGAGCACTAATTCGATGACGACCAGCGTCACCAGCCCGGCCCAGATTGATGGATCGGCAATCCATTCCATAGTAAATGCAATACCTTCTGTTATATGACTAATGTCACACTTCGATCATGGATAAAGCCGACGGAAATTGCAATGCCGGGGTGAGATTTCTCTTAATGCTACACTCAGGTAAACCCCATTTGCCGGGCGGTGTAAATAAGTTAATTGCGAAGATTTAATTACATAAGACGATATTTAGGATATATCGCAATAAATGGTCCGGCGATCTATTTTGTCAATATAAAGAAAATCCGAAAACCTTAAAACTTTGCTCTTAATATTAATCTTAAAAACGAATATTAGGACGGTTGTCTCCTTGCCTGCTATTAGGTTAGCTGCAACAATTCTTCCAGCATCAAATGTTAAATCTCCTTGTTGCTATTTTTGTTTCGGTCTTTGGTGAAGGTTATACATTATCAATCGCCCCTGTGAGGCGTTTGATATATTTCGCAAAAGGCCTTATCCAAGAGGGTGTCTAACCATAACGCATTGTTTAGTCAGTGGATTGGTAACTGAAAGCCAAGGGCGGTAGCGTGCCTGAAAGCGTGTGAATCAGCCTCAATTATTCTGTCAATAGCCTACGGATGAATCAATTTTTTTAGGACTGATGCCAGTTAAATTTTTATTCAATTAACTGCAAGGTAAATGTGCATGGCGACATTGCTTATTAATAGTGCACAGGATAATTACTCTGCCAAAGTGATAAATAAACAATGATGAAATCCAAAATGAAATTGATGCCATTATTGGTGTCAGTAACCTTGATAAGCGGTTGCACAGTACTTCCGGGCAGCAATATGTCGACGATGGGCAAAGACGTCATCAAACAGCAGGACGCTGATTTCGATCTCGACAAAATGGTGAATGTTTATCCGCTGACCCCGCGCCTGATTGACCAATTACGCCCACGCCCGAATGTAGCGCGCCCCAATATGACGCTGGAAAGTGAGATCGCGAATTACCAGTATCGCGTCGGGCCGGGGGACGTTCTTAATGTCACCGTCTGGGATCACCCGGAACTCACCACGCCAGCCGGTCAGTACCGCAGCTCCAGCGACACCGGCAACTGGGTACAGCCTGACGGCACTATGTTTTACCCGTATATCGGCAAGGTCCACGTAGTCGGGAAAACGCTCGCTGAAATCCGCAGTGATATTACCGGGCGCTTAGCGACGTACATCGCTGACCCGCAGGTGGACGTTAATATCGCCGCCTTCCGCTCACAAAAGGCCTATATCTCCGGTCAGGTGAATAAATCCGGTCAACAGGCGATCACCAACGTGCCACTGACTATTCTCGACGCCATCAACGCCGCAGGTGGCCTGACCGACACCGCTGACTGGCGCAACGTGGTGCTAACACACAATGGTCGTGAAGAGCGCATTTCTTTGCAGGCGCTGATGCAAAACGGCGACCTCAACCAGAATCGCCTGCTTTACCCCGGCGATATTCTCTACGTGCCACGTAATGATGATCTGAAAGTATTTGTGATGGGTGAAGTGAAGAAACAGAGCACCCTGAAAATGGACTTTAGCGGCATGACCCTGACTGAAGCCCTGGGCAATGCTGAAGGCATCGACATGACCACCTCCAACGCCAGCGGCATCTTTGTCATTCGTCCGCTGAAAGGCGAGGGCGGGCGTAACGGCAAGATTGCCAATATCTACCAGCTGGATATGTCCGATGCCACGTCGCTGGTGATGGCGACAGAATTCCGCCTGCAACCTTATGACGTGGTGTATGTCACCACCGCCCCGGTTTCCCGCTGGAACCGTCTGATCAATCAGTTGCTGCCAACTATTAGCGGTGTCCGTTACATGACGGATACAGCCAGCGACATTCATAACTGGTAATCGTCATGTTTAACAACATCTTAGTTGTCTGTGTCGGCAATATTTGCCGTTCCCCGACGGCGGAACGCTTACTGCAACGTTATCACCCGGAGCTGAAAGTGGAGTCCGCTGGACTCGGCGCGCTGGTCGGTAAGGGCGCTGATCCTACCGCTATCAGCGTCGCCGCAGAACATCAACTGTCTCTGGAAGGTCACTGTGCCCGTCAAATCAGCCGCCGTCTGTGTCGCAACTACGACCTGATTTTGACCATGGAAAAGCGCCATATCGAACGCTTATGCGAGATGGCACCGGAGATGCGCGGCAAAGTGATGCTGTTTGGTCACTGGGATAACGAATGTGAAATCCCCGATCCGTATCGCAAAAGCCGGGAAACGTTTGCAGCGGTGTACACATTACTTGAACGGTCTGCCCGCCAGTGGGCGCAGGCATTGAACGCAGAGCAGGTATAAGAATGACAGAAAAAGTAAAACAACATGCCGCTCCGGTAACGGGCAGTGATGAAATCGATATTGGTCGCCTGGTCGGCACCGTCATTGAAGCGCGCTGGTGGGTGATTGGCATCACCACCGTATTCGCCCTCTGTGCCGTGGTTTACACCTTCTTCGCCACGCCGATTTATAGTGCCGACGCACTGGTACAAATCGAGCAAAACAGCGGCAATTCGTTAGTGCAGGACATTGGTTCGGCATTAGCCAACAAACCGCCTGCATCGGACGCCGAGATCCAGTTGATTCGTTCGCGTCTGGTGCTTGGTAAAACGGTGGACGATCTCGACCTCGATATTGCAGTGAGCAAAAACACGTTCCCGATTTTCGGTGCGGGCTGGGATCGCCTGATGGGACGTCAGAACGAGACGGTGAAAGTGACCACCTTTAACCGCCCGAAAGAGATGGCGGATCAGGTGTTTACGCTTAATGTGCTGGACAACAAAAACTACACCCTGAGCAGCGACGGCGGCTTTAGCGCCCGGGGGCAAGCGGGCCAGATGCTGAAAAAAGAAGGCGTCACGCTGATGGTTGAAGCCATTCACGCCAGCCCGGGCAGTGAGTTTACCGTCACCAAATACTCCACGCTGGGGATGATCAACCAACTGCAAAACAGCCTGACGGTAACGGAGAACGGCAAAGACGCTGGCGTTTTGAGCCTGACTTATACCGGTGAAGATCGTGAACAGATCCGCGACATTCTTAACAGCATCGCCCGTAACTATCAGGAACAAAATATTGAGCGCAAATCGGCGGAAGCGTCGAAAAGCCTCGCCTTCCTCGCGCAACAGTTACCGGAAGTACGTAGCCGCTTGGATGTTGCCGAAAACAAACTGAATGCCTTCCGTCAGGATAAAGATTCTGTTGATCTGCCGCTGGAAGCAAAAGCGGTGCTCGATTCGATGGTGAACATCGATGCGCAGTTGAACGAACTGACCTTTAAAGAGGCGGAAATCTCCAAGCTGTACACCAAAGTTCACCCGGCGTACCGCACGCTGCTGGAGAAACGTCAGGCGCTGGAAGACGAAAAAGCCAAACTTAACGGTCGCGTAACGGCGATGCCGAAAACCCAGCAGGAGATTGTCCGTCTGACCCGCGATGTCGAGTCTGGTCAGCAGGTCTATATGCAACTGCTGAATAAAGAGCAGGAGCTGAAAATCACCGAGGCCAGCACCGTCGGCGATGTGCGCATTGTTGACCCGGCAATCACTCAGCCTGGCGTGCTGAAACCGAAGAAAGGGCTGATTATCCTCGGCGCGATTATCCTTGGCCTGATGCTTTCTATCGTGGGTGTGCTGCTGCGCTCGTTGTTTAATCGCGGCATTGAAAGCCCGCAAGTACTGGAAGAACACGGTATTAGCGTCTATGCCAGCATCCCGCTGTCGGAATGGCAGAAAGCGCGTGATAGCGTCAAAACCATCAAAGGGATTAAACGCTATAAACAGAGCCAGCTACTGGCGGTGGGGAATCCAACCGATCTGGCGATTGAAGCCATCCGTAGTCTGCGTACCAGTTTGCACTTCGCGATGATGCAGGCACAGAACAATGTGTTGATGATGACCGGGGTTAGCCCGTCAATTGGTAAAACCTTTGTCTGCGCCAACCTGGCGGCGGTGATCAGCCAGACCAATAAACGCGTGTTGTTGATCGACTGCGATATGCGCAAAGGCTACACCCACGAGCTGTTGGGCACTAATAACGTTAATGGCCTGTCGGAAATTCTGATTGGTCAGGGCGATATTACTACCGCTGCTAAACCGACCTCTATTGCCAAATTTGACCTGATCCCGCGCGGTCAGGTGCCGCCAAATCCTTCTGAACTGTTGATGAGCGAACGCTTTGCCGAACTGGTGAACTGGGCGAGTAAAAACTATGACCTGGTGTTGATTGATACGCCGCCGATTCTGGCAGTGACCGATGCGGCAATTGTTGGTCGTCATGTCGGAACCACGTTAATGGTGGCGCGTTATGCGGTCAACACATTGAAAGAAGTGGAAACCAGTCTGAGCCGCTTTGAGCAAAACGGTATTCCGGTGAAAGGGGTGATTCTGAACTCCATCTTCCGCCGCGCCAGCGCGTATCAGGATTATGGCTATTACGAATACGAATATAAGTCGGATGCGAAATAACGACGCCTGCATTCGCACCGCCCCGTAGGCCGGATAAGGCGTTCACGCCGCATCCGGCAAGCAAACCAGCTCATAAGCCGGGAGAACAACCTATGAAAGACAATCCGCTGATCTCAATCTATATGCCGACCTGGAACCGCCAACAACTGGCGATTCGGGCGATAAAATCGGTCCTGCGCCAGGACTACAGCAACTGGGAGATGATCATCGTGGATGATTGCTCCACCTCCTGGGAACAACTGCAACAGTACGTCACTGCCCTCAACGATCCGCGTATCACCTACATTCACAACGACATTAACAGCGGGGCGTGCGCGGTACGTAACCAGGCGATTATGCTGGCGCAAGGGGAATACATCACCGGGATCGATGACGATGATGAATGGACGCCCAACCGCCTGAGCGTCTTCCTCGCCCATAAACAGCAACTGGTCACTCACGCCTTTTTGTACGCTAACGACTACGTTTGCCAGGGCGAAGTCTATTCCCAACCAGCAAGTTTGCCGCTGTATCCCAAATCGCCGTATTCACGCCGCCTGTTCTATAAACGCAATATCATTGGCAATCAGGTTTTTACCTGGGCGTGGCGTTTCAAAGAGTGCTTGTTCGATACCGAACTGAAAGCAGCACAGGATTACGACATCTTCCTGCGGATGGTGGTGGAGTATGGCGAACCGTGGAAAGTGGAAGAGGCGACGCAGATCCTGCATATCAATCACGGTGAAATGCAGATCACCTCGTCACCGAAAAAATTCTCCGGGTACTTCCACTTTTACCGAAAGCACAAAGATAAATTTGACCGCGCCAGCAAAAAATATCAGCTGTTTACTCTCTACCAGATCCGCAATAAACGTATGACCTGGCGCACTTTGCTGACGCTGCTGTCGGTGCGTAACGGCAAACGTCTGGCTGATGGTATTCGGGGGCGCTAAAGATGCTGGAAGATTTGCGTGCCAACAGCTGGAGTTTACGCCCGTGCTGCATGGTACTTGCCTATCGTGTTGCTCATTTTTGTTCGGTGTGGCGCAAAAAGAACGTCCTCAACAATCTGTGGGCGGCCCCGCTGCTGGTGCTGTATCGCATTATCACTGAATGCTTTTTCGGTTATGAAATCCAGGCAGCCGCAACCATTGGTCGCCGTTTCACTATCCATCACGGTTACGCCGTAGTGATCAATAAAAACGTGGTAGCGGGGGATGATTTCACCATTCGCCACGGCGTCACTATCGGCAATCGTGGTGCCGATAACATGGCATGTCCACACATTGGCAACGGCGTCGAACTCGGTGCCAACGTCATTATTCTTGGTGATATCACGCTTGGTAACAACGTCACCGTGGGCGCGGGCAGCGTGGTGCTCGACTCTGTCCCGGACAACGCGCTGGTGGTGGGAGAAAAAGCGCGAGTGAAGGTAATTAAATGAATATTCTGCAATTTAATGTGCGATTGGCGGAAGGCGGGGCGGCAGGTGTGGCGTTAGATCTCCACCAGCGTGCGCTGCAACAGGGGCTGGCGTCACATTTTGTCTACGGCTACGGCAAAGGCGGCAAAGAGAGCGTCAGCCATCAAAACTATCCGCAGGTCATCAAACATACGCCGCGGATGACCGCGATGGCGAATATTGCCCTGTTTCGTCTGTTTAATCGCGATCTGTTTGGCAATTTCAATGAGTTATATCGCACCATTACTCGCACCCCGGGTCCGGTGGTCCTGCATTTTCATGTGCTGCACAGCTACTGGTTGAATCTTAAGAGCGTGGTGCGCTTTTGCGAAAAGGTGAAAAACCATAAACCGGACGTCACTCTGGTCTGGACGTTACACGACCACTGGAGCGTTACCGGACGCTGCGCCTTTACCGACGGTTGCGAAGGCTGGAAAACGGGCTGCCAGAAATGCCCGACCTTAAATAACTATCCGCCGGTGAAGATTGATCGGGCACACCAGCTGGTGGCGGGCAAACGCCAGTTATTCCGCGAGATGCTGGCACTGGGCTGTCAGTTTATTTCCCCCAGCCAGCATGTGGCTGACGCTTTCAATAGTCTGTACGGGCCAGGGCGTTGCCGGATTATCAATAATGGTATTGATATGGCAACCGAAGCGATTCTGGCGGACTTGCCTCCGGTGCGCGAAACCCAGGGCAAGCCGAAAATCGCGGTGGTGGCGCATGACCTGCGTTACGACGGCAAGACTAACCAGCAACTGGTGCGTGAGATGATGGCGCTGGGCGACAAAATCGAACTGCATACCTTTGGTAAGTTCTCGCCGTTCACCGCTGGCAACGTGGTTAATCACGGCTTTGAAACTGACAAGCGCAAGTTGATGAGCGCGCTCAATCAGATGGATGCGCTGGTGTTCAGTTCTCGCGTCGATAACTACCCGCTGATTTTGTGTGAGGCGCTATCGATTGGCGTGCCGGTGATCGCCACCCATAGCGATGCGGCGCGGGAAGTGCTGCAAAAATCCGGTGGTAAAACCGTCAGTGAAGAAGAGGTGCTGCAACTGGTGCAGTTAAGCAAACCGGAAATCGCGCAGGCGATATTTGGTACCACGCTGGCTGAGTTCAGCCAACGCAGCCGCGCCGCCTACAGTGGACAACAGATGCTGGAGGAGTATGTCAACTTCTATCAGAATCTGTAGCTACCTGCTGCTGCCGCTGATCTACCTGCTGGTTAACGTCAAAATCGCCCAGCTTGGTGAAAGTTTCCCCATCACTATCGTCACTTTTTTACCTGTCTTGTTACTGCTGTTTTTAGAACGCATCAGCGTTAAAAAATTGATGATTGCCTTAGGGATTGGTGCGGGACTCACGGCGTTCAACTATCTGTTTGGTCAGTCGTTGGATGCCAGTAAATACGTCACTTCAACCATGCTGTTTGTCTATATTGTGATCATTATTGGCATGGTGTGGAGTATTCGCTTTAAAACGATTTCGCCACACAACCATCGCAAGATATTACGTTTCTTTTATCTGGTGGTCGGGTTGGTGGTGGCGCTGGCGGCGGTGGAGATGGCGCAAATTATCCTCACCGGCGGCAGCAGTATTATGGAGTCGATTTCGAAATATCTGATTTACAGCAACAGCTATGTGCTGAATTTCATCAAATTCGGCGGCAAGCGCACGACAGCACTTTATTTCGAACCGGCATTTTTCGCTCTGGCATTAATCTCAATTTGGCTCAGCATCAAACAGTTTGGTATCAAAACGCCTAAAACCGATGCTATGATTCTCGCAGGGATAATATTATCCGGATCGTTTTCAGGGGTTATGACCTTTATCCTGTTTTATTTGCTGGAGTGGGCATTCCAATATCTGAATAAAGAGGCGATTAAGAAAAAGTTACCGTTAGCATTGATTTCTCTGGCTGTATTCCTGGTTGGCGTGGTAATCGCGTTTCCTTATATTTCCACCCGTCTGGGCGATTTAGGTACAGAAGGATCGTCATCGTATTATCGCATTGTCGGTCCGCTGGTGATGGTCGGTTATTCTTTGACCCATATTGACGGTGTAGTCAGATTTGGCTCACTTTATGAATATGTCGCATCATTCGGAATATTTAACGGTGCGGATGTCGGAAAAACCATAGACAATGGTTTGTATCTGCTGATTATTTATTTTTCCTGGTTCGCAGTGTTTTTATCGCTGTGGTACATGGGGAAAGTGATAAAAATGATGATCAACGCTTTTGGTGATAACCGCAATTTTCGCGTGCAATTATATCTTTTTACTCCGGTGTCGCTGTTTTTTACCGGTTCGATATTTAGCCCGGAATATGCATTTTTAATCGTCTGTCCGTTTATTTTGCGAAAAGCGTTAAATATTACGAGGTAAGAATAAGAACATGTTGCTTAGCATAATCACTGTCGCGTTTCGTAACCTCGAAGGGATAGTCAAAACACATGCCTCGCTGGCGCATCTGGCGCAGGCGGAAGATATCAGCTTCGAATGGATTGTTGTCGATGGCGGTTCCAACGACGGCACCCGTGAGTATCTGGAAAATCTCAATGGTATCTTTAACCTACGCTTTGTCAGCGAGCCAGATAACGGTATCTACGACGCCATGAACAAGGGCATTGCGATGGCACAAGGCAAGTTCGCGTTGTTTCTCAATTCGGGCGATATTTTTCATCAGGATGCCGCAAATTTTGTCCGTAAGTTAAAAATGCAAAAAGATAACATGATGATCACCGGCGATGCGCTGCTGGATTTTGGCGACGGGCATAAAATTAAACGTAGCGCCAAACCTGGCTGGTATATTTATCACAGCCTGCCCGCCAGTCATCAGGCGATATTTTTCCCTGTATCCGGCTTGAAAAAATGGCGTTATGACCTGGAATATAAAGTTTCTTCCGACTACGCGCTGGCAGCCAAAATGTATAAAGCCGGTTATGCATTTAAAAAACTCAATGGCCTGGTGTCTGAATTTTCCATGGGTGGGGTATCTACCACCAATAATATGGAATTGTGTGCTGACGCGAAAAAAGTCCAACGACAAATATTACATGTGCCTGGCTTTTGGGCTGAATTATCCTGGCATTTACGCCAACGTACTACCTCAAAGACGAAAGCCTTATATAACAAAGTCTGAATATAAGGAAAACCAATGCAAGATTTAAGCGGTTTCTCGGTGCCGAAAGGGTTCCGGGGCGGCAACGCTATTAAAGTGCAATTATGGTGGGCAGTACAGGCAACAATATTTGCCTGGTCGCCACAAGTATTGTATCGCTGGCGGGCTTTTTTATTACGTTTATTCGGAGCAAAAATAGGAAAAAACGTAGTTATTCGTCCGTCAGTAAAAATTACCTATCCGTGGAAATTAACCTTAGGTGATTACGCGTGGGTCGGCGATGACGTCAATTTATATACCCTCGGTGAAATAACCATTGGCGCACATTCGGTGATATCGCAAAAAAGTTATTTATGCACCGGTAGCCACGACCATGCAAGTCAACATTTCACCATTAACGCCACGCCTATTGTGATTGGCGAGAAATGCTGGCTGGCAACCGATGTCTTTGTTGCCCCAGGCGTCACAATCGGCGACGGCACCGTCGTGGGTGCACGAAGCAGTGTTTTTAAATCGCTTCCGGCAAATGTGGTTTGCCGGGGGAATCCCGCAGTGGTGATACGCGAACGCGTTGAAACTGAATAAATTCAAAAATACAGAGGAATAAGACATGTCAAAAGTCGCTCTCATCACCGGTGTAACCGGACAAGACGGTTCTTACCTGGCAGAGTTTCTGCTGGAAAAAGGTTACGAGGTGCATGGTATTAAGCGTCGTGCATCGTCCTTCAACACCGAGCGCGTGGATCACATTTATCAGGATCCGCACACCTGCAACCCGAAATTCCATCTGCATTATGGCGACCTGAGTGATACCTCCAACCTGACGCGCATTTTGCGTGAAGTGCAGCCGGATGAAGTGTACAACCTGGGCGCAATGAGTCACGTTGCGGTTTCTTTTGAGTCACCGGAATATACCGCAGACGTCGATGCGATGGGTACGCTGCGCCTGCTGGAGGCGATCCGCTTCCTCGGTCTGGAAAAGAAAACCCGTTTCTATCAGGCTTCCACCTCTGAACTGTACGGTCTGGTGCAGGAAATTCCACAGAAAGAAACCACGCCGTTCTACCCGCGATCTCCGTATGCGGTCGCCAAACTGTATGCCTACTGGATCACCGTTAACTACCGCGAATCCTACGGCATGTACGCCTGTAACGGTATTCTCTTCAACCATGAATCCCCGCGCCGCGGCGAAACCTTCGTTACCCGCAAAATCACCCGCGCAATCGCCAACATCGCCCAGGGGCTGGAGTCGTGCCTGTACCTCGGCAATATGGATTCCCTGCGTGACTGGGGCCACGCCAAAGACTACGTAAAAATGCAGTGGATGATGCTGCAACAGGAACAGCCGGAAGATTTCGTTATCGCGACCGGCGTTCAGTACTCCGTGCGTCAGTTCGTGGAAATGGCAGCGGCACAGCTGGGCATCAAACTGCGCTTTGAAGGCACGGGTGTTGAAGAGAAGGGCATTGTGGTTTCCGTCACCGGGCATGACGCGCCGGGCGTTAAACCGGGTGATGTGATTATCGCCGTTGATCCGCGTTACTTCCGTCCGGCTGAAGTTGAAACGCTGCTCGGCGACCCGACCAAAGCGCACGAAAAACTGGGCTGGAAACCGGAAATCACCCTCAGAGAGATGGTGTCTGAAATGGTGGCTAATGACCTCGAAGCGGCGAAAAAACACTCTCTGCTGAAATCTCACGGCTACGACGTGGCGATCGCGCTGGAGTCATAAGCATGAGTAAACAACGCATTTTTATCGCTGGCCATCGTGGGATGGTCGGTTCTGCCATCAGGCGGCAGCTCGAACAGCGCGGTGATGTGGAGCTGGTATTACGTACCCGCGACGAGCTGAATCTGCTGGACAGCCGCGCCGTGCATGATTTCTTTGCCAGCGAACGCATTGACCAGGTCTATCTGGCGGCGGCGAAAGTGGGCGGCATTGTTGCCAACAACACCTATCCGGCGGATTTCATCTACCAGAACATGATGATTGAGAGCAACATCATTCACGCCGCGCATCAGAACGACGTGAACAAACTGCTGTTTCTCGGATCGTCCTGCATCTACCCGAAACTGGCAAAACAGCCGATGGCAGAAAGCGAGTTATTGCAGGGCACGCTGGAGCCGACCAACGAGCCTTACGCCATTGCCAAAATCGCCGGGATCAAACTGTGCGAATCATACAACCGCCAGTATGGACGCGATTACCGCTCTGTCATGCCGACCAACCTGTACGGGCCGCATGACAACTTCCACCCGAGTAACTCGCATGTGATCCCAGCATTGCTGCGTCGCTTCCACGAGGCGACGGCACAGAATGCGCCGGACGTGGTGGTATGGGGCAGCGGTACACCGATGCGTGAATTCCTGCACGTCGATGACATGGCGGCGGCGAGCATTCATGTCATGGAGCTGGCGCATGAAGTCTGGCTGGAGAACACCCAGTCGATGCTGTCGCACATTAACGTTGGTACGGGCGTTGACTGCACTATCCGCGAGCTGGCGCAAACCATCGCCAAAGTGGTGGGTTACAAAGGTCGGGTGGTTTTTGATGCCAGCAAACCGGATGGTACGCCGCGCAAACTGCTGGATGTGACGCGCCTGCATCAGCTTGGCTGGTATCACGAAATCTCACTGGAAGCGGGGCTTGCCAGCACTTACCAGTGGTTCCTTGAGAATCAAGACCGCTTTCGGGGGTAATGATGTTTTTACGTCAGGAAGACTTTGCCACGGTAGTGCGCTCCACCCCGCTTGTCTCTCTCGACTTTATTGTCGAGAACAGTCGCGGCGAGTTTCTGCTTGGCAAAAGAACCAACCGCCCGGCGCAGGGTTACTGGTTTGTGCCGGGAGGGCGCGTGCAGAAAGACGAAACGCTGGAGGCCGCATTTGAGCGGCTGACGATGGCGGAACTGGGGCTGCGTCTGCCGATAACAGCAGGCCAGTTTTACGGTGTCTGGCAGCACTTTTATGACGATAACTTCTCTGGCACGGATTTCACCACTCACTATGTGGTGCTCGGTTTTCGCTTCACGGTAGCGGAAGAAGAGCTGTTACTGCCGGATGAGCAGCATGACGATTACCGCTGGCTGACGTCGGACGCGCTGCTCGCCAGTGATAATGTTCATGCTAACAGCCGCGCCTATTTTCTCGCTGAGAAGCGTACCGGAGTACCCGGATTATGAAAATACTGGTCTACGGCATTAACTACTCGCCGGAGTTAACCGGCATCGGCAAATACACCGGCGAGATGGTGGAATGGCTGGCGGCACAAGGTCATGAGGTGCGGGTTATTACCGCACCGCCTTACTACCCGCAATGGCAGGTGGGCGAGAACTATTCCGCCTGGCGGTACAAACGAGAAGAGGGGGCCGCCACGGTGTGGCGCTGCCCGCTGTACGTGCCAAAACAGCCGAGCACCCTGAAACGCCTGTTACATCTCGGCAGTTTTGCCGTCAGCAGTTTCTTTCCTCTGATGGCGCAACGTCGCTGGAAGCCGGATCGCATTATCGGCGTGGTGCCAACGCTGTTTTGTACGCCGGGAATGCGCCTGCTGGCGAAACTCTCTGGTGCGCGTACCGTGCTGCATATTCAGGATTACGAAGTAGATGCCATGCTGGGGCTGGGCCTTGCCGGAAAAGGCAAAGGCGGCAAAGTGGCACAGCTGGCGACGGCGTTCGAACGTAGCGGACTGCATAACGTCGATAACGTCTCCACGATTTCGCGTTCGATGATGAATAAAGCCATCGATAAAGGCGTGGCGGCGGAAAACGTCATCTTCTTCCCCAACTGGTCGGAAATTGCCCGTTTTCAGCATATTGCAGATGCCGATGTTGATGCCCTTCGTAACCAGCTTGGCCTGCCGGATAACAAAAAAATCATTCTTTACTCCGGCAATATTGGTGAAAAGCAGGGGCTGGAAAACGTTATTGAAGCTGCCGATCTCCTGCGCGATGAACCGCTGATTTTTGCCATTGTCGGGCAGGGCGGCGGCAAAGCGCGGCTGGAAAAAATGGCGCAACAGCGTGGTCTGCGCAACATGCAATTTTTTCCGCTGCAATCGTATGACGCTTTACCCGCACTGCTGAAGATGGGCGATTGCCATCTGGTGGTGCAAAAACGCGGCGCGGCAGATGCCGTATTGCCGTCGAAACTGACCAATATTCTGGCGGTAGGCGGTAACGCGGTGATTACTGCAGAAGCCCACACAGAACTGGGACAGCTTTGCGAAACCTTTCCGGGCATTGCGGTTTGCGTTGAACCGGAATCGGTCGAGGCGCTGGTGGCGGGGATCCGTCAGGCGCTCCTGCTGCCCAAACACAACACGGTGGCACGTGAATATGCCGAACGCACACTCGATAAAGAGAACGTGTTACGTCAATTTATAAATGATATTCGGGGATAATTATGGCGCAGTCGAAACTCTATCCAGTTGTGATGGCAGGTGGCTCTGGTAGCCGCTTATGGCCGCTTTCCCGCGTACTTTACCCCAAGCAGTTTTTATGCCTGAAAGGCGATCTCACCATGCTGCAAACCACCATCTGCCGCCTGAACGGCGTGGAGTGCGAAAGCCCGGTGGTGATTTGCAATGAGCAGCACCGCTTTATTGTCGCGGAACAGCTGCGTCAACTGAACAAACTTACCGAGAACATTATTCTCGAACCGGCAGGGCGAAACACGGCACCTGCCATTGCGCTGGCGGCGCTGGCGGCAACACGTCATAGCCCGGAGAGCGACCCGTTAATGCTGGTATTGGCGGCGGATCATGTGATTGCCGATGAAGACGCGTTCCGTGCCGCCGTGCGTAATGCCATGCCGTATGCCGAAGCGGGCAAGCTGGTGACCTTCGGCATTGTGCCGGATCTACCAGAAACCGGTTATGGCTATATTCGTCGCGGTGAAGTGTCTGCGGGTGAGCAGGATACGGTGGCCTTTGAAGTGGCGCAGTTTGTCGAAAAACCGAATCTGGAAACCGCCCAGGCCTATGTGGCAAGCGGCGAATATTACTGGAACAGCGGCATGTTCCTGTTCCGCGCCGGACGCTATCTCGAAGAACTGAAAAAATATCGCCCGGATATTCTCGATGCCTGTGAAAAAGCGATGAGCGCCATTGATTCGGATCTCGATTTTATTCGCGTGGATGAAGAAGCGTTTCTCGCCTGCCCGGAAGAGTCGGTGGATTACGCGGTCATGGAACGTACGGCAGATGCTGTTGTGGTGCCGATGGATGCGGGCTGGAGCGATGTCGGCTCCTGGTCCTCATTATGGGAAATTAGCGCCCACACCGCGGAAGGCAACGTTTGCCACGGCGATGTGATTAATCACAAAACCGAAAACAGCTATGTGTACGCCGAATCTGGCCTGGTCACCACCGTCGGGGTGAAAGATCTGGTGGTAGTGCAGACCAAAGATGCAGTGCTGATTGCCGACCGTAACGCGGTGCAGGATGTGAAAAAAGTGGTCGAGCAGATCAAAGCCGATGGTCGCCATGAGCATCGGGTACATCGCGAAGTCTATCGCCCGTGGGGCAAATATGACTCTATCGACGCGGGCGACCGCTACCAGGTGAAACGCATCACCGTGAAACCGGGCGAAGGCTTGTCGGTACAGATGCACCATCACCGCGCGGAACACTGGGTGGTGGTCGCGGGAACGGCAAAAGTCACTATCGACGGTGATATCAAACTGCTTGGTGAAAACGAGTCCATTTATATTCCGCTGGGGGCGACGCATTGCCTGGAAAACCCGGGGAAAATTCCGCTCGATTTAATTGAAGTGCGCTCCGGCTCTTATCTCGAAGAGGATGATGTGGTGCGCTTCGCGGATCGCTACGGACGGGTGTAAACGTCGCATCAGGCGCTGTTTGTCGGATGCGGCGTGAACGCCTTATCCGACCTACGGTTCGGATTTGTAGGCCTGATAAGACGCGGCAGCGTCGCATCAGGCGCTGGCTGTCGGATGCGGCGTGAACGCCTTATCCGACCTACGGTTCGGGTTTGTAGGCCTGATAAGACGCGGCAGCGTCGCATCAGGCAATGAATGCGAAACCGCGGTGTAAATAACGACAAAAACAAAATTGGCCGCTTCGGTCAGGGCCAACTATTGCCTGAAAAAGGGTAACGATATGAAAAAATTAACCTGCTTTAAAGCCTATGATATTCGCGGGAAATTAGGCGAAGAACTGAATGAAGATATTGCCTGGCGCATTGGTCGCGCTTATGGCGAATTTCTCAAACCGAAAACCATTGTGTTAGGCGGTGATGTCCGCCTCACCAGCGAAACCTTAAAACTGGCGCTGGCGAGAGGTTTACAGGATGCGGGCGTCGATGTGCTGGATATCGGCATGTCCGGCACCGAAGAGATCTATTTCGCCACGTTCCATCTCGGCGTGGATGGCGGCATTGAAGTTACCGCCAGCCATAATCCGATGGATTATAACGGCATGAAGCTGGTTCGCGAGGGGGCTCGCCCGATCAGCGGCGATACCGGACTGCGCGATGTCCAGCGTCTGGCTGAAGCCAACGACTTTCCTCCCGTCGATGAAACCAAACGCGGTCGCTATCAGCAAATCAACCTGCGTGACGCTTACGTTGATCACCTGTTCGGTTATATCAATGTCAAAAACCTCACGCCGCTCAAGCTGGTGATTAACTCCGGGAACGGCGCAGCGGGTCCAGTAGTGGACGCCATTGAAGCCCGCTTTAAAGCCCTCGGCGCGCCCGTGGAATTAATCAAAGTACACAACACACCGGACGGCAATTTCCCCAACGGTATTCCTAACCCGCTGCTGCCGGAATGTCGCGACGACACCCGCAATGCGGTCATCAAACACGGCGCGGATATGGGCATTGCCTTTGATGGCGATTTTGACCGCTGTTTTCTGTTTGACGAAAAAGGGCAGTTTATCGAGGGCTACTACATTGTCGGCCTGCTGGCAGAAGCGTTCCTCGAAAAAAATCCCGGCGCGAAGATCATCCACGATCCACGTCTCTCCTGGAACACCGTTGATGTGGTGACTGCCGCAGGTGGCACGCCGGTAATGTCGAAAACCGGACACGCCTTTATTAAAGAACGTATGCGCAAGGAGGACGCCATCTACGGTGGCGAAATGAGCGCCCACCATTACTTCCGTGATTTCGCTTACTGCGACAGCGGCATGATCCCGTGGCTGCTGGTCGCCGAACTGGTGTGTCTGAAAGGAAAAACGCTGGGCGAACTGGTGCGCGACCGGATGGCAGCGTTTCCGGCAAGCGGTGAGATCAACAGCAAACTGGCGCAACCCGTTGAGGCGATTAACCGCGTGGAACAGCATTTTAGCCGTGAGGCGCTGGCGGTGGATCGCACCGATGGCATCAGCATGACCTTTGCCGACTGGCGCTTTAACCTGCGCTCCTCCAACACCGAACCGGTGGTGCGGTTGAATGTGGAATCGCGCGGTGATGTGCCGCTGATGGAAGCACGAACGCGAACTCTGCTGACGTTGCTGAACGAGTAATGTCGGATCTTCCCTTACCCCACTGCGGGTAAGGGGCTAATAACAGGAACAACGATGACAAATCTAAAAAAGCGCGAGCGAGCGAAAACCAATGCATCGTTAATCTCTATGGTGCAACGCTTTTCAGATATCACCATCATGTTTGCCGGACTATGGCTGGTTTGCGAAGTCAGCGGACTGTCATTCCTCTACATGCACCTGTTGGTGGCGCTGATTACGCTGGTGGTGTTCCAGATGCTGGGCGGCATCACCGATTTTTATCGCTCATGGCGCGGTGTTCGGGCAGCGACAGAATTTGCCCTGTTGCTACAAAACTGGACCTTAAGCGTGATTTTCAGCGCCGGACTGGTGGCGTTCAACAATGATTTCGACACGCAACTGAAAATCTGGCTGGCGTGGTATGGGCTGACCAGCATCGGACTGGTGGTTTGCCGTTCATGTATTCGCATTGGGGCGGGCTGGCTGCGTAATCATGGCTATAACAAGCGCATGGTCGCGGTGGCGGGGGATTTAGCCGCCGGACAAATGCTGATGGAGAGCTTCCGTAATCAGCCGTGGTTAGGGTTTGAAGTGGTGGGCATTTACCATGACCCAAAACCGGGCGGCGTTTCTAACGACTGGGCGGGTAATCTGCAACAGCTGGTCGAGGATGCGAAAGCGGGCAAGATTCATAACGTCTATATCGCGATGCAAATGTGCGACGGCGCGCGAGTGAAAAAACTGGTCCATCAACTGGCGGATACCACCTGTTCGGTGCTGCTGATCCCCGATGTCTTTACCTTCAACATTCTCCATTCACGTCTCGAAGAGATGAACGGCGTTCCGGTGGTGCCGCTGTACGATACGCCGCTTTCCGGGGTTAACCGCCTGCTAAAACGTGCGGAAGACATTGTGCTGGCGACGCTGATCTTGCTGCTGATCTCCCCGGTGCTGTGCTGTATTGCGCTGGCGGTGAAACTCAGTTCACCTGGGCCGGTTATTTTCCGCCAGACTCGCTATGGCATGGATGGCAAGCCGATCAAAGTGTGGAAGTTTCGTTCCATGAAAGTGATGGAGAACGACAAAGTGGTGACTCAGGCGACGCAGAACGATCCGCGCGTCACCAAAGTGGGGAACTTTCTGCGCCGCACCTCGCTGGATGAATTGCCGCAGTTTATCAATGTGCTGACCGGGGGGATGTCGATTGTCGGGCCACGTCCACACGCAGTAGCGCATAACGAACAGTATCGACAGCTCATTGAAGGCTACATGCTGCGCCACAAAGTGAAACCGGGCATTACCGGCTGGGCGCAGATTAATGGCTGGCGCGGCGAAACCGACACGCTGGAGAAAATGGAAAAACGCGTCGAGTTCGACCTTGAGTACATCCGCGAATGGAGCGTCTGGTTCGATATCAAAATCGTTTTCCTGACGGTGTTCAAAGGTTTCGTTAACAAAGCGGCATATTGATATGAGCTTACGTGAAAAAACCATCAGCGGCGCGAAGTGGTCGGCGATTGCCACGGTGATCATCATCGGCCTCGGGCTGGTGCAGATGACCGTGCTGGCGCGGATTATCGACAACCACCAGTTCGGCCTGCTTACCGTGTCGCTGGTGATTATCGCGCTGGCAGATACGCTTTCTGACTTCGGTATTGCTAACTCGATTATTCAGCGAAAAGAAATCAGCCACCTTGAACTCACCACGCTGTACTGGCTGAACGTCGGGCTGGGGCTTGTGGTGTGCGTGGCGGTGTTTTTGTTGAGTGATGCCATTGGTGACGTGCTGAATAACCCGGACCTGGCACCGTTGATTAAAACATTGTCGCTGGCGTTTGTGGTGATCCCCCACGGGCAGCAGTTCCGCGCGTTGATGCAGAAGGAGCTGGAGTTCAACAAAATCGGCATGATCGAAACCAGCGCGGTGCTGGCGGGCTTCACTTTTACGGTGGTTAGCGCCCATTTCTGGCCGCTGGCGATGACTGCGATCCTCGGTTATCTGGTCAATAGTGCGGTAAGAACGCTGCTGTTTGGCTACTTTGGCCGCAAAATTTATCGCCCCGGTCTGCATTTCTCGCTGGCGTCTGTGGCACCGAACTTACGCTTTGGTGCCTGGCTGACGGCGGACAGCATCATCAACTATCTCAACACCAACCTTTCAACGCTGGTGCTGGCGCGTATTCTCGGCGCGGGCGTGGCCGGGGGATACAACCTGGCGTACAACGTGGCCGTTGTGCCGCCGATGAAGCTGAACCCAATCATCACCCGCGTGTTGTTTCCGGCATTCGCCAAAATTCAGGACGATACCGAAAAGCTGCGCGTTAACTTCTACAAGCTGTTGTCGGTAGTGGGGATTATCAACTTTCCGGCGCTGCTGGGGCTGATGGTGGTGTCGAATAACTTCGTACCGCTGGTCTTTGGCGAAAAGTGGAACAGCATTATTCCGGTGCTGCAATTGCTGTGTGTGGTGGGTCTGCTGCGTTCGGTGGGT
Organism: Enterobacter hormaechei; assembly: GCA_042434945.1. GTDB lineage: Bacteria > Pseudomonadota > Gammaproteobacteria > Enterobacterales > Enterobacteriaceae > Escherichia > Escherichia hormaechei_A. Next base: position 2,501,297 of record CP170191.1, on the reverse strand, counting down.
AACCCGATTGGTTCGCTGCTGATGGCGAAAGCGCGGGTCGATATCAGCTTTAAATTCAACGTATTCAAAACATTTCTGTTTATTCCGGCGATTGTTATTGGTGGACAGATGGCGGGCGCAATCGGCGTCACGCTTGGCTTCCTGTTGGTACAGATTATCAACACCATTCTGAGTTACTTCGTGATGATTAAACCGGTGCTCGGTTCCAGTTATCGTCAGTACATCCTGAGTTTGTGGCTGCCGTTTTATCTCTCGCTGCCGACGCTGGTGGTCAGTTATGCGCTGGGCATTGTGCTGAAAGGGCAACTGGCGCTGGGGATGCTGCTGGCGGTGCAAATAGCCGCGGGCGTGCTGGCGTTTGTGGTGATGATTGTGCTGTCGCGCCATCCGCTGGTGGTGGAAGTGAAGCGCCAGTTTTGTCGCAGCGAAAAAATGAAAATGCTTTTACGGGCGGGGTGAGTTGTTGTTTTCGGTTCCGACAACGGTTGCCGGGTGCAGCGTAAAACGCCTTATCCATCCTACGGTTCTGTGCTCGGGACCTGTAGGCCTGATAAGACGCGTCAGCGTCGCATCAGGCACTGAATGCCGGATGCGGCGTGAACGCCTTATCCGGCCTACGGTTCTGTGCTCGGGTCTTGTAGGCCTGATAAGACGCGCCAGCGTCGCATCAGGCAAAAAACGGCAACGAACACAACAAACACAGCCTCACCTGGCATCAAATTTATGAGGAAAAAATGAAATTACTTATTCTGGGCAACCACACTTGCGGCAATCGTGGCGACAGCGCCATCTTGCGCGGCTTACTTGATGCCATCAACATCCTCAATCCACATGCCGAAGTGGACGTGATGAGCCGCTATCCGGTCAGTTCTTCCTGGCTGCTCAACCGCCCGGTAATGGGCGATCCGCTGTTCCTGCAAATGAAACAACACAATAGCGCGGCGGGCGTTGTCGGGCGCGTTAAAAAAGTCCTCCGTCGCCGCTATCAACACCAGGTACTGCTCTCGCGCGTCACCGACACTGGCAAGCTGCGTAATATCGCCATCGCCCAGGGATTCACCGACTTCGTGCGCCTACTGTCAGGTTACGACGCCATTATTCAGGTCGGCGGATCGTTTTTTGTCGATCTCTATGGCGTGCCGCAGTTTGAACATGCGCTTTGCACGTTTATGGCGAAAAAGCCGCTGTTTATGATTGGTCACAGCGTCGGTCCCTTCCAGGATGAGCAATTTAACCAACTGGCGAACTACGTTTTTGGTCACTGCGACGCGCTGATCCTGCGCGAATCGGTCAGCCTTGAACTGATGAAACGCAGCAATATCACCACTGCAAAAGTTGAACATGGCGTCGATACCGCGTGGCTGGTCGATCACCACACCGAAGATTTCACTGCCAGCTATGCCGTTCAACACTGGCTGGACGTTGCCGCACAACAGAAAACGGTGGCAATTACCCTGCGCGAACTGGCACCGTTCGACAAACGTCTCGGCACCACTCAACATGCGTATGAAAAAGCCTTTGCCGGGGTGGTCAATCGCATTCTCGACGAAGGCTATCAGGTGATTGCGCTCTCCACCTGTACGGGTATCGACAGCTATAACAAAGACGACCGCATGGTTGCGCTCAACCTGCGCCAGCACATCAGCGATCCTGCCCGTTATCACGTAGTGATGGATGAACTTAACGATCTGGAAATGGGCAAAATTCTCGGTGCCTGTGAACTCACCGTCGGTACGCGCCTGCACTCCGCCATTATCTCAATGAACTTTGCCACTCCGGCGATTGCCATCAACTATGAACATAAATCCGCCGGGATCATGCAGCAGCTGGGACTACCGGAGATGGCAATTGATATCCGTCATTTATTAGACGGCACCCTGCAAGCGATGGTTGCGGATACCTTAGGCCAGCTTCCGGCGCTGAACGCACGACTTAACGAAGCTGTCAGTCGCGAACGTCAGACGGGAATGCAGATGGTGCAATCTGTGCTTGAACGCATCGGGGAGGTGAAATGAAGGTCGGCTTCTTTTTACTGAAATTTCCGCTGTCGTCAGAAACCTTCGTCCTCAATCAAATTACCGCGTTTATTGATATGGGCTTTGAGGTGGAGATTGTCGCGCTGCAAAAAGGCGACACCCAGAACACCCACGCGGCATGGACGAAATACAACCTTACCGCCAGAACCCGTTGGTTACAGGACGAACCTACGGGCAAAGTGGCGAAACTGCGCCACCGTGCCAGCCAGACCTTACGCGGCATTCATCGTAAAAATACCTGGCAGGCACTTAACCTCAAACGCTATGGTGCTGAGTCGCGAAACCTGATTTTGTCTGCCATTTGCGGCCAGGTCGCAACACCATTTTATGCCGATGTCTTTATCGCTCATTTTGGCCCTGCGGGGGTAACCGCAGCAAAACTACGCGAACTGGGTGTCATTCGCGGCAAAATTGCCACTATCTTTCACGGTATTGATATCTCCAGTCGGGAAGTGCTCAACCACTACACTCCCGAATATCAACAACTGTTTCGCCGTGGCGACCTGATGTTACCAATAAGCGATCTGTGGGCCGGAAGGCTGCAAAAAATGGGCTGCCCGAGGGAAAAAATCGCCGTATCGCGCATGGGCGTGGACATGACGCGTTTTAGCCCGCGTCCGGTGAAAGCGCCCGCAACGCCGCTGGAAATCATTTCCGTCGCACGCTTAACCGAGAAAAAAGGTCTGCATGTGGCGATTGAAGCCTGCCGTCAGTTGAAAGAGCAGGGCGTGGCATTTCGCTATCGCATCCTCGGCATTGGCCCGTGGGAACGACGCCTGCGCACCCTCATCGAACAATATCAACTGGAAGATGTGGTAGAGATGCCGGGCTTTAAACCGAGCCACGAAGTGAAAGCGATGCTCGACGACGCGGATGTCTTCCTGTTGCCATCGGTAACGGGCGCGGATGGCGATATGGAAGGCATTCCGGTAGCGCTGATGGAAGCGATGGCGGTCGGCATTCCGGTTGTTTCAACTCTGCATAGCGGGATCCCGGAGCTGATCACCTCTGAACACTCCGGCTGGCTGGTCCCTGAAAACAATGCGCTGGCGCTGGCGGATCGTCTGGCCGCGTTCAGCGATATCGATCAGCAGACGCTGATCCCTGTGCTGCAAAATGCGCGGCAAAAAGTTGAAGCAGAATTCAATCAGCAAGTGATTAATCGCCAGTTAGCGAGCCTGCTGCAAACGCTGTAACGCTGAGGTTGTATGCTGAAAAAGATTACCCGACGCCGATTTGTCTCTTCTTTATCCGTCCTGGCTGCCATGCCACTGCTGTCGCCCCGCGCTGTGCGGGCGGCAACCGGGAAGACGGTTTCTGTCGATCGCTACAACAATAACGACTGGATCGCCGCCTTTAAGCAGGCATTTACCGAGGGCGATACCGTTGTTGTTCCCGCCGGGTTAACCTGTGAAAACATCAATACCGGCATTTTCATTCCTGATGGCAAAACCCTGCTGATCCGCGGTGCGCTGAAGGGCAACGGCCGCGGGCGGTTTGTGCTCCAGGAAGGCTGTAAGGTCATTGGAGAAGGAGAGGGGCGCACGCATAACATTACGCTGGACGTGCGTGGCTCCGACTGTGTCATTAAAGGGCTGGCGATGAGCGGCTTCGGCCCCGTCACCCAGATCTACATCGGCGGTAAAAAGCCGAGAGTGATGCGTAACCTGCTTATCGATCGCATTGCCGTGAGCCAGGCCAACTACGCCATTCTGCGCCAGGGTTTTCATAATCAGGTGGACGGTGCGCGCATAACCAACAGTAAATTCAGCCATTTGCAGGGTGACGCGATTGAGTGGAACGTGGCGATTAACGACCGTAACATCCTGATCTCTGACCACGTGATCGATAACATCAACTGCACAAACGGCAAGATCAACTGGGGCATAGGCATTGGGCTGGCTGGCAGCACGTACGACAATGACTATCCGGAACAGCAGACCGTTAAAAACTTCGTGGTGGCAAATATCACCGGCAGCAACTGTCGGCAGTTGGTCCATGTTGAAAACGGTAAACACTTTGTGATCCGTAATATCAAGGCCAGCAATATTACTCCCGACTTCAGTAAAAAGGCCGGAATTGATAACGCAACGGTAGCTATTTATGGCTGTGATAATTTCGTTATTGATAATATCGATATGGTGAACAGCGCCGGAATGTTAATCGGGTATGGCGTGATCAAGGGCGATTATCTGTCGATACCGCAAAACTTCAAACTTAACGATATTCGCCTGGATAACCGACAGCTTGCCTATAAGCTGCGCGGGATACAGATTTCTTCCGGCAATGCCACCTCGTTTGTTGCCATCACCAACGTCAACATGCAGCGGGCAACGCTTGAGCTGCACAACAAGCCACAGCACCTTTTCTTGCGTAATATCAACGTGATGCAGGAGTCAGCGACGGGACCAGCGCTTAAGATGAACTTCGACTTGCGCAAAGACGTGCGTGGGAAGTTTATGGCCAAAAACGAGACGCTGTTGTCGCTCGCGAACATAAAAGCGGTTAATGAAAAGGGGCAGAGTTCGGTGGATATTGATCGGGTCGATCAACACGTGGTGAATACGGAACGGTTGAATTTTGCGCTGCCGCACAGGTAATCCTACAGCCTATTTTGCGACTATTCCTGGTACGGAATCGCGATCTATTCAGATTACAACTACTGTAATTTGTGGTGGGGTGACCTAGGATTACTTCATATTTACGGCAAAACATGCTGGCGAAAACAGGTTTAAAAGCTATAATTCGTCAACCATTTTAAGGTGGAAGAAATAATGATTAATTTGAAAGCAGTCATACCGGTAGCGGGTTTGGGCATGCATATGTTGCCCGCCACAAAGGCCATTCCTAAAGAGATGCTGCCGATCGTTGACAAGCCGATGATTCAGTACATCGTCGACGAGATTGTTGCTGCGGGGATCAAAGAAATCGTTCTGGTGACGCACTCTTCTAAGAATGCCGTTGAGAACCACTTCGACACCTCTTATGAACTCGAAGCGCTGCTTGAGCAGCGCGTTAAGCGTCAGCTTCTGGCAGAAGTTCAGTCTATCTGTCCTCCTGGCGTGACCATCATGAACGTGCGTCAGGCGCAGCCGCTGGGTCTGGGCCACTCAATCCTCTGCGCGCGCCCGGTGGTGGGTGATAACCCGTTCATCGTGGTTCTGCCGGACATCATTATTGATACCGCTTCCGCCGATCCGCTGCGTTACAACCTGGCGGCAATGGTCGCTCGCTTCAACGAGACGGGCCGCAGCCAGGTGCTGGCGAAACGTATGAAGGGCGATCTCTCTGAGTATTCCGTTATTCAGACCAAAGAGCCACTGGAGACGGAAGGGCAGGTGAGCCGGATCGTTGAGTTTATCGAAAAACCCGATCAGCCGCAGACCCTGGACTCTGACCTGATGGCAGTCGGCCGTTATGTGCTGAATGCGGATATCTGGGCTGAGCTGGAAAAAACCGAGCCGGGCGCCTGGGATCGTATCCAGCTGACCGATGCGATTGCTGAGCTGGCGAAGAAGCAGTCGGTTGATGCGATGCTGATGACCGGCGATAGCTATGACTGCGGTAAGAAAATGGGGTATATGCAGGCCTTTGTGAACTATGGCCTGCGTAACCTGAAGGAAGGGGCGAAGTTCAGAAGCCGGATTGAGAAGCTGCTTAAAGAGCACTAAACCTTCGGTATACTCCCGCAAAGTATTGATCTAAGGTGGTAAGCGTTCGGAATGGATAGAACGCTACCACCTTTTAATGTTTCTGACACAGATAAGAGCGAGTCTTAGTACGATAGTCTATAACTTTTTGCTTGTTTCTAAGTGAGATACGTCAGACAATTATCCGCATATTTTTATGAACCGGACCTGCGTATTCGGCGTTCAAAAATTTGTTATAGAATATAAGCATGTTGGTAGCTTAGGAGCCAAGGGCGGTAGCGTGGCCCGACCATATTGAGCGTTGTGGCTCATTCCCTTTATTAGTAATGCTAATATTTTACCTAAAGGCAGATTGATGGCATCTCTGTATTTTTTACTTCCTCTTTTATATATTATTTGCACCATATACTTTATAAAAGGCGTATATATTCGCGTTTTTACTATTTTTTACTTCGTGGTGAATTTTGTATATTATCTATCTGTCTGGATACAGGGTATTCCGCTAGAGGAGGGATATACTCAGGTATTTTGGTTCTCATTCTTAAGTTTATTCGCAATCCATTTGTCATATTTTATAACACCAATAAAAGTGTCCTCTCGGTATAATCATTCAGATGATTTGTCTAATTCATGGTTCAGAAGTATTAACTCAAAAATATTTGTCATTTGTGGTCTGGTTTTATACATTTTTGCTTTGATGATTTATGTGAAAAATAATGGGGTCGCATTTGGTGGTGGTTACGAAGCTCGTCTTGAACAGAATTCGGGTGGCGGCCTGTCAATTATTTTAATGTACGCATTTGTTCCTTCCTCGATTGTGTTCTTTCTTCGTAAACCTACTAAATTACGTTTTATATTGGCAACCGCATTGGCTATTTTCTGTGGTTCTGTTTATTACTACGTTATAGGCGGCTCAAGAAATGTAATGGGCGCGGCAGTTCTTGCTATAACTTATTTTGCCTATGAGAAAAAAGTACTCCGTATAAATGAAATAGCTATACTATCAGCATGTTGCTGTGTAGCTTTAATTGTATTGGGTGCTCTGCGTTATGGATCCAGTCTTGATGATGTGATCAGTATGCTCCTGTCTGGCTCATCAGTCATGATTTCATTCGCTTTAGATTCTTTCTCTCCGATTTATGCAATCAAAGATATTATTGAATATATTGATAAAACAGGTAATATTCAGTATTTTTCAACCTTCTTCAATGAGTTTGCGATTATTGTTCCTCGTTTTTTATGGGAGTCAAAACCGATTAACTTTTTGAATAACGGCTATTTTTATACAACCTATATCCTGAATATGGATACGCAGTTGACCATATCACCAACGATAGTAGGTAGCTTTATTATTATGTTTGGCACAACCTGGTTTTGGCTTTGGGGACTTATTACTGGAAGCACATTAAAAATCATTGACGCAGTAACCAAAAAAACCAGGATGATTACGATAAAGATTACATTTATAACCTGCATTGGCTACTGCTTCTTCTGGGTGCGTGACGGTTTAGAAGTGTTTATGTATATCTCATTTAAATTCTTTTTATGTGTAATGATCATTAAAGCGATTAGCACGATAGTTGGTAGTCTATTGAAAAGGCCTTCGAATGAAAATTTTGCTCATAAGTAATATGTATCCAGGTTCGGATACGCCACATCTGGGCGGGTTCGTTAAAAACGCAGCTGATTCGCTCCGTAATAATGGACATGATATTGAATTATGTGTTCTTAATAAAATCTCAAAAAGCAAAGTTACTAAAATTTATAACTATCTTGTTTTTTATATCTCTATTTTGGTTAAAGTTCTTTTGACCAAAAGTGATTGTCTTTATTTGCATTATGCGTCTCATTGCTATCTGCCGGTAAAAATGGGCAATTGCGTCAGAAGAAAAAAAATTGTGGTGCACGTACACGGCGGTGATGTTAAGCGGCTCAACGGAACCAGTGGAATGTTCTTTCGTGTTAAGAAGGCAATTGTTTCTAATGCGTTGAAAAATGCCGTAAAAATAGTGTTTCCTTCAAAGTCTTATCTGGAATTTACCAAAAATGAATATCAACTCGATGAAGTTAAATGTGCAATAAGCCCTTCTGGCGGCGTTGATACCCAACTCTTTGCGTTTAAAAACCGTGAATTCGGCGCTCCGCTTAAACTCCTTTTTGCTGGACGACTCATCAAGAGTAAACGTGTGGATCTGGCAATACAGGCAATTGAAAACCTGTCCGACGATGATAAAAGTAAAATTCACTTAACTATTGTTGGGGATGGTCCAGAGCTGGGTTCGTTAGTGAAAAGTGCAGCTCATTTACCAAATATTGAATTTTCGCCTGCCGTAGGGCACGTTCGCTTGGCTGAAATTTTTCAGGAACATGATGTACTAATCTATCCTTCAGAAAGTGAAAGCCTTGGACTGGTTCCTTTGGAGGCGATGGCTACGGGGATGATTCCACTTCTAAGTAATATCCCCTCTTTCAACGAGTTCATCGATAATAACCAAAATGGTTTTATTGTTTACGAGGACGGACACTATAAAATTAAAATTGAGCAAATGCTCAAGATGTCACCACAAACGCTTCAAGCGATGTCTCATCAGGCTAAGCAAACGGTCTTAAACAGCTATACGAAAGAAATAGCGCAAACGAAGCTGCTTGAGGCATTTAAATGTTTGTAATTAATAAATTAATTTGGCTTGGATATACTGTATCTTCTGGAGCAGCAAGGGTTATAATCTTCTTTTTGTTGACTCTTGTGTTTGTCCAAAAAGACATTGCGCTCTTTGCTGTTTATTATTCATTCTTAACTGTTGCAGTGATATTCCTCGGTCAGGGACTTGGTACAACGCTCATTAAAGATGGCTCTGAAGTGAGCATGAAATACTTTAATTACGTTTTACTCCTTAGTATTGCAGCAGCCTCGGTTATTACCTTAGCACTGGCGACTCCAACACTTGACTTAAATTTAATTGACACCTTAATATTCGCTGGCTCTCTTGCATGTCTGGCTATCAACCAAATCTATCGTTATTATTATATTTATTATAAAAAGGCACTCCCTGGCTTAATTTATGATTTGCTAGCGCTGGTTCTTTTCGCGGCAGGAATGCTGCTGTGCAAAATACATCTTGTCTCTTTAAAGCCTCTTGATATTTTCTTCCTTGCTTACTTTATCGCGACAATAATTAACCAAATTATTTACTATATATATGTTAAGCGAGCATGGATAACCGTATCTGATAGCAAGGCTTTCAATGGGCTGGATTGGAAATTCTCCCTAAATGTTGGCTTCGTGGGGCTCATTTCTACAGGGATCGTTTTTCTATTACCTTACTTTTCCCGTGAGTTACTTCCCGATGAATCAATGTCGGTACTGGGTCTCACAATTAGCATAATTGGAATTATATCTGTCTTCTCACGTGCATACATGAACTACTTTTATCGAGAGTTGGTGGAGTGTGCTAAGTCCAAAGAAGAAAAAGTTTATCTTGCGATAAATAAAAAAGTTATCATCATATCAGCGCTTGTATGCTTTGGTAGTATCCTGCCACTAATCTTTTATGTTAAATTATCGCTTTCCTATGTAACCTTTAATGAAATACTGGCAATCGTCGTGCCTGTAATGCTTTTTACTCTCTCTTCGCAACTATCACTAGTTCAGTCAAATATAATATTATTCCTTGGTAAAGAAAAAATCTCACTGATATTCAACTTTTTTGTATTTATTGTGGTTCTGTCATTGTTTTTGGTATGGCAATACTTCATCAGTATTTCGGTGATATATCTTATCCCAATAATGTCTTTATTCCTGATGGTTTTATATTTAATCAGATACGCTTATTTTAGAATCCTGATCAGGACGGCTTTTAAGAATGGAGAAGCAGTTTAACATGAACATAGAGGATAGTGCTTTATTCATTTACGGCGAGGGAGGACACCGAGCCCAGATGAACAGATTGATGAAAAGAATTGGTGGAGAAATAAATAAAAATAAAATCAGTCTCTCAGATTATAAAATTAAGGAAGAATGGTCTGATAAGCATTATGTCACTCGTGAGTTTAGAAATAAATATTCAACGTTCACTAGTGTGCTTCGCTTCAATCAGTTACATCAGATCAAGGTCTGTTTACAGATTCATAAAACTCATCGAATAAAAGTAGTCGTTTCAACGGGACCCGGTGTAGCTCTTATTCCCGCTTTTTATTTTAAATATATTGTTGGTGCAAAAATAATTCATCTCGAAACATGGTCTAGATTCGAAACGAAGTCCTTCACTGGTAGAATCATGTCTTTAATTGCGGATGAGTTTTATGTGCAGCACAAGACGCTTTTAAAACAGTATAAAAAAGCCAAATTTTCCGGAGTGCTATGAAAATTTTAGTGACCGTAGGCACCACTCGGTTTGATAAACTTATCAAGCAGATTGCATCAATTTCAGCGCTTCCACATATGGCCAACAATTTTTTTATGTGCCAAAAGGCGAATGGCCTGTCAAACCCTGAAACAGAAAATTACAAGGAAGTTGAATTTATTCAATCTATTGAGAACGAATATTCTCATTATGATCTTGTAATCAGTCATGCAGGCGCTGGATCAATATTTTCTCTTTTAGATCACGAGAAAAAAATCATCATTGCCCCAAATTTAGATCGTTTGGATAAACATCAGTCTGACATTGCTAAATATATGGGGGAAAAGGAATTTGCAATGATTTGTTGGGATATCGAAGATCTCGAAAATCTAATCATTAATGCAAGTTCATTCCAGCCAAAGAAATTTGAATTAGTGCGATTTTTCAAGAATGATGAGTTTATTGACCATATAAATAACGCGTGATAGTACTCGATCGTTAAAGCCATTTAATAATATTTGCAGGTAACTTTTGATCATAAAAAATAGTTAATGCTTTGTGAAATTATTTGATAACGACTTTAGTATTGTTTAGAGTTATGAGAAGTGATTCCCAAGCCGCTATCATTCGCGGCGACCACCCCTGACAGGAGTAAACAATGTCAAAGCAACAGATCGGCGTAGTCGGTATGGCAGTGATGGGGCGCAACCTCGCGCTCAACATCGAAAGCCGTGGTTATACCGTCTCTATTTTCAACCGTTCCCGTGAGAAGACGGAAGAAGTGATTGCCGAAAATCCAGGCAAGAAACTGGTTCCTTACTATACGGTGAAAGAGTTTGTTGAATCTCTGGAAACGCCTCGTCGCATCCTGTTAATGGTGAAAGCAGGTGCAGGCACGGATGCTGCTATTGATTCCCTCAAGCCATACCTCGATAAAGGTGACATCATCATTGATGGTGGTAATACCTTCTTCCAGGACACCATTCGTCGTAACCGTGAGCTTTCTGCCGAAGGCTTTAACTTCATCGGTACCGGTGTTTCTGGTGGTGAAGAGGGGGCGCTGAAAGGTCCTTCCATTATGCCAGGTGGGCAGAAAGAAGCCTATGAACTGGTTGCACCGATCCTGACCAAAATCGCCGCAGTGGCTGAAGACGGTGAGCCATGCGTTACCTATATTGGTGCCGATGGTGCAGGTCACTATGTGAAGATGGTTCACAACGGTATTGAATACGGCGATATGCAGCTGATTGCTGAAGCCTATTCTCTGCTTAAAGGTGGCCTGAATCTCACCAACGAAGAACTGGCGCAGACCTTTACCGAGTGGAATAACGGTGAACTGAGCAGCTACCTGATTGACATCACTAAAGACATCTTCACTAAAAAAGATGAAGACGGTAACTACCTGGTTGATGTGATTCTGGATGAAGCGGCTAACAAAGGTACCGGTAAATGGACCAGCCAGAGCGCGTTGGATCTCGGTGAACCGCTGTCGCTGATTACCGAGTCTGTGTTTGCACGTTATATCTCTTCTCTGAAAGATCAGCGCGTTGCCGCATCTAAAGTTCTCTCTGGCCCGCAAGCGCAGCCAGCTGGCGACAAGGCTGAGTTCATCGAAAAAGTTCGTCGTGCGCTGTATCTGGGCAAAATCGTTTCTTACGCCCAGGGCTTCTCTCAGCTGCGTGCTGCGTCTGAAGAGTACAACTGGGATCTGAACTACGGCGAAATCGCGAAGATTTTCCGTGCTGGTTGCATCATCCGTGCGCAGTTCCTGCAGAAAATCACCGATGCATACGCCGAAAATCCGCAGATCGCTAACCTGCTGCTGGCTCCGTACTTCAAGCAAATTGCCGATGACTACCAGCAGGCGCTGCGCGATGTCGTCGCTTATGCGGTACAGAACGGTATCCCGGTTCCGACCTTCGCCGCTGCGGTTGCCTATTATGACAGCTACCGCGCCGCAGTTCTGCCTGCGAACCTGATCCAGGCACAGCGTGACTATTTCGGTGCGCATACTTATAAGCGCATTGATAAAGAAGGTGTGTTCCATACCGAATGGCTGGATTAATATACGGTTAGCCATGCCATCAAGCCCGGTAGAGATACCGGGCTTTTTTATCTTGCCCGATCCACCTACTGTTTAATGGAATAGATTGCGTGAAAATTCTAGTTACTGGCGGTGCCGGTTTTATCGGTTCCGCGGTTATCCGACATATTATTAGCAATACTCGGGATAGCGTTGTTAACGTTGATAAATTGACCTATGCCGGTAATCTGGAATCCTTGCGTGAAGTAAGCGATAGCGAACGCTATGTTTTTGAGCATGCCGATATATGTGATAAAGAGGCAATGGCGCGTATTTTTGCTACCCATCAGCCTGATGCGGTAATGCACCTGGCTGCCGAGAGCCATGTCGACCGTTCTATCACCGGTCCCGCTGCGTTTATTGAAACCAATATTGTTGGCACCTATATCCTGTTAGAAACAAGCCGTGCTTACTGGTCTTCACTGGATGAGGCAGCAAAATCTACTTTCCGTTTCCATCACATTTCAACTGATGAGGTTTACGGCGATCTGCCTCATCCCGATGAACATTATGACTCCACCCCGTTACCGCTGTTTACCGAGAAAACAGCGTACCAGCCAAGTAGCCCTTACTCAGCGTCAAAAGCGTCCAGCGACCATTTAGTTCGAGCCTGGATACGCACCTATGGTTTACCTGGGATTGTGACAAATTGTTCGAATAATTATGGCCCATACCACTTTCCTGAAAAGCTGATTCCTCTTGTTATCCTCAATGCGCTGGATAATAAACCATTGCCGATCTACGGTAAGGGCGATCAAATCCGTGACTGGTTATACGTTGAAGACCATGCTCGTGCACTGTATACGGTTCTGACCACGGGTAAGCCGGGCGAAACCTATAATATTGGCGGCCATAACGAGAAGAAAAATATTGAAGTCGTTCAGACCATTTGTGATCTGCTCGATGAAATGGTACCGAAAGAAACATCCTATCGCGCACAAATTACTTATGTCGCGGACCGACCAGGTCACGACAGACGTTATGCAATTGATGCTCATAAAATTAGCGACGAGCTCGGATGGACTCCCCTGGAAACCTTTGAAAGCGGCATCCGTAAAACGGTTGAATGGTATTTGAATAACCAGGAGTGGGTATCGAATGTAAAAAGCGGCGCCTATAAGAGCTGGATTGAGCAAAATTATGGGGAGCGTAAGTAAATGACGAAACGTAAAGGGATTATATTAGCTGGCGGATCGGGTACACGTCTTTATCCCGTGACTATGGCCGTAAGCAAGCAATTGTTGCCAATTTACGATAAGCCAATGATCTATTATCCGCTCTCTACGCTTATGCTGGCAGGTATACGGGATATTCTGATTATCAGCACGCCTCAGGACACTCCCCGTTTTGAACAACTGCTCGGAAACGGTAGCCAGTGGGGATTGCATATCCAGTACAAAGTGCAGCCGAGCCCGGATGGCCTTGCCCAGGCGTTTATTTTGGGTGAAGAGTTTATCGGTGAGGATAATTGTGCGCTGGTATTAGGCGATAATATTTTCTACGGACACGATCTCCCCAGACTGCTTGAAGGCGCAGCAAGCCAGCAAGAGGGTGCGACCGTATTCGCCTATCATGTCAGCGACCCGGAACGCTATGGCGTCGTTGAGTTTGATAAAGACGGTACTGCAATTGGCCTTGAGGAGAAGCCTCAGCAACCCAAGAGTAATTACGCAATAACCGGTCTTTATTTTTACGACAACGATGTGATTGAGATGGCCAAAAGTTTAACGCCGTCCGAGCGAGGTGAACTCGAAATTACCGACATCAACCGCATCTATATGCAGCAGGGACGATTGTCTGTCGCGATGATGAGGCGCGGTTACGCCTGGCTTGATACCGGAACGCATCAGAGTATGATCGAAGCAAGCAATTTTATCGCCACAATTGAAGAGCGACAGGGGCTAAAAGTATCATGTCCTGAAGAGATTGCGTTCCGACGAGGTTTTATTGATGCCGAACAACTTCGGGTACTCGCTGAGCCATTGAAAAAGACCGGGTATGGTCAGTATCTGCTGAATCTGACCAAGGGATTAGTCTGATTTGACGCAGTAAGCAGTTTTCCTCTGCTTACTGTCGAGTGCCCTTTAACGTCTTATTGTCGCTGTAAAACAGGTACTTTGCTTAGTGTAATGACAGGCCTTTTTGTTGGGCAAAAACATTTTTCAAAAAACCTGAAACCTTGACAGTGAATGAGGGTTAGCGATAAAAAACGCTTAGTTAATCATTGTGGTGACTGTGTTATGGTCATCAAAAACTCAAACGTGTAGAAGTCAAACAAATGAAAATAACCATCTCCGGAACAGGCTATGTTGGTCTCTCAAACGGTATTCTGATTGCACAAAACCATGAAGTGGTTGCGCTGGATATCGTGCAGGCAAAAGTGGACATGCTTAACCAGAAGAAGTCCCCGATCGTCGATAAAGAGATTGAAGAATACCTCGCGACCAAACCGCTGAACTTCCGCGCTACCACGGACAAAGAAGATGCTTACCGCGATGCGGATTTCGTCATCATCGCCACGCCAACCGACTACGATCCCAAAACCAACTACTTCAATACCTCTACTGTTGAAGCGGTGATTAAAGACGTTACGGCAATCAACCCGAACGCAGTGATGATCATCAAGTCGACAATTCCAGTGGGTTTCACCAAATCGATTAAAGAAGAGTTGGGTATTGATAATGTCTTCTTCTCGCCGGAATTTCTCCGCGAGGGCAGGGCGTTATACGATAACCTGCACCCATCCCGTATCGTGATTGGCGAGCGTTCCGAGCGTGCGGAGCGTTTTGCTGCGTTGCTTCAGGAAGGCGCAATCAAAAAAGATATTCCGGTCCTGTTCACCGATTCCACCGAGGCAGAGGCCATTAAGCTTTTCGCCAATACCTATCTGGCGATGCGTGTGGCTTACTTCAACGAACTTGACAGCTATGCCGAGAGCTTAGGTCTGAACACCCGTCAGATCATCGAGGGCGTGTGTCTTGACCCGCGTATCGGTAACCATTACAACAATCCGTCCTTCGGTTACGGTGGCTACTGCCTGCCAAAAGATACCAAGCAGCTGCTGGCAAACTATCAGGCGGTGCCGAACAACCTGATTTCCGCCATTGTGGATGCCAACCGCACGCGTAAAGACTTCATCTCGGATTCCATTCTGGCGCGTCAGCCGAAAGTGGTGGGTGTTTATCGTCTGATCATGAAAAGCGGTTCCGATAACTTCCGCGCTTCTTCCATTCAGGGGATCATGAAGCGTATTAAGGCGAAAGGCGTTCAGGTCATTATTTATGAACCGGCCATGCAGGAAGACGAGTTCTTCCACTCTCGCGTCATTCGCGATCTGGATGCATTCAAGAAAGAAGCGGATGTAATTATCTCCAACCGTATGGCGGAAGAGCTGGCGGACGTGAAAGATAAAGTCTATACCCGCGATTTGTTCGGCAGCGACTGATTAAAATCGTGATATAAAAAACCCGGCAATCTGCCGGGTTTTTTGTTTTTAAACGTTATAGAAGTTGCGGTACCAGTCGACGAAGTTTTTCACGCCTTCTTTGACTGAGGTTTGTGGTTTAAACCCAATAACGTCATACAGCGCTTTGGTGTCCGCACTGGTCTCCAGCACGTCCCCCGGCTGGATCGGCATCATATTTTTCACCGCTTCTTTGCCCAGCGCCTCTTCAAGCGCGGTGATGTAATCCATCAGTTCGACAGGTGAACTGTTGCCGATGTTATACACGCGATACGGGGCAGAGCTGGTTGCTGGCGAACCGGTTTCGACTGTCCAGTCGGCATCGGCCTGAGGAATGACGTCCTGTAGGCGAATAATCGCCTCCGCAATATCATCGATATAGGTGAAGTCGCGCTTCATCTTGCCGTAGTTGTATACGTCGATGCTGTTGCCTTCAATCATGGCTTTGGTGAATTTGAACAGCGCCATGTCCGGTCGGCCCCACGGGCCATAGACGGTAAAAAAGCGCAGGCCAGTGGTCGGCAGGTTATACAGATGCGAATAGGTATGAGACATCAGCTCATTGGCTTTTTTGGTTGCGGCATACAGGGATACCGGATGGTCTACGGAGTCGTCAGTAGAAAACGGCATCTTACGGTTGAGGCCGTAAACAGAACTGGATGACGCATACAGAAGATGCTGAACCTTATTGTGGCGACAGCCTTCCAGCACGTTCAGGTGACCTACCAGGTTTGCATCAGCGTAGGCATGCGGGTTTTCCAGCGAGTAACGGACACCCGCCTGTGCGGCAAGATGGATTACGCGGTCAAACTTCTCATCAGCGAAGAGGTTTGCCATGCCCTCGCGGTCCGCTAAGTCCAGCTTGTGGAAGGTGAAACTCTCGGATTTGAGCAGTTCAAGGCGAGCGAGCTTGAGGTTAGGGTCATAGTAATCATTCAGATTATCCATCCCAACAACTTCATGCCCTGCATCAAGCAGGCGCTTGCTGACATGAGAACCGATAAAGCCCGCCGCGCCCGTTACCAGAAATTTCATAGCTTCCCTCATTCACAGTGTTCTTGTTGATGCCCCAGACATCAGAATCCGACTATGATAGCGCGTCGCCTTGAACTTACATAACCCATCTTTCCGATATAACTCATCGGATTCTTATAGAAAATTCTTCAGCAACAGATACACTAAGGGAACAAGATTATTTTTGCCCTTTTTCATCTGTTAGGGATTGTATGACGCAAAACAACAATAACCTGGTCGCACGTAACAATGACCCGGAGCAAATTGATTTACTTGATGTAATGCTACAGCTGTGGCGTGGTAAGTGGGTAATAGGGGCTTTTATTGCTGCTTTTATCGTTCTTGCTGGCGTTTACATCACTGTAGCCAAAGAGAAATGGACGTCATCAGCCATCATAGCCCAGCCTGATGCGGCACAAATCGCCACCTATTCCAATGCATTGAATATCCTCTATGGCGGGGCAGCTCCCTCCATGTTAGACATTCAGAATCGTGCTATTGGACGTTTCAATTCCTCCTTCTCGGCATTAGCTCAGGCGCTGGAGAATCAGGAAGATCCGGAAAGACTGACTATTGAGCCTACCGTTAAAGGACAAAGTTTGCCTTTAACCGTAAGCTATCAGGGCGAATCCGCTGAAGCAGCTCAAAAGCAATTAGCTCAGTACATTCAGCAGGTTGACGAGCAGACGGCAAAAGAACTGACACTTGACCTCAGAGATAACCTCAAGCAGCAGATCACAACCCTGAACGACTCCCTCCAGAATCAGGAGAAAGTTGCTCAGGAGCAGAAAGATCTACGCATTAAGCAGATTACTGAGGCGCTGAAGAACGCAGAAGCCGCGAAGATCACCACTCCGCAGCTTCAACAGACTCAGGATGTTACTCAGGAAACCATGTTCCTGTTGGGTACCGTAGCGCTCAAGTCAATGGTTGATAACGAAGCGTCTCGTCCGCTGGTCTTCTCAGGCGCTTACTACCAAACCAAACAAAATTTACTGGATATTCAGAACCTCAACGTTAACCCAGACACTATTCACGTCTATCGTTACGTCATGAAGCCGAACCTGCCTATCCGACGCGACAGCCCGAAAATTGCTATCACCCTCATCCTTGCCGTTCTCCTCGGCGGGATCATCGGTTCTGGTGTCGTCCTCGGCCGTAACGCGCTGAGAAACTACAAACCAAGAGCCTGATTTACACACAAAAAAAGACCGGGTTTCCCCGGTCTTTTTTTATTTATGCCGTTTACGCAGGTTCTCAATTACTGTCGTTAAATCCAGATCCTGATCCTGCAACAGCACCAGCAGGTGATACATCAAATCAGATGCCTCGTTGGTCAGCTCAAAGCGGTCATGTACAGTCGCGGCCAGTGCGGTTTCCACGCCTTCTTCGCCCACTTTCTGCGCAATGCGTTTGGTGCCGCTGGCATACAGTTTGGCGGTGTAGGAGGTTTCCGGGTCGGCAGATTTACGTTCGGCGAGCAGTTGTTCCAGTTGATACAGGAACAGCCACTGGTGAGCGGTGTCGCCGAAGCAGCTGCTGGTGCCTTTGTGGCAGGTCGGGCCGATGGGATTCGCCAGCAACAGTAACGTGTCGTTGTCGCAGTCCGGCGCAATATTTACTACGTTGAGGAAATTGCCCGACGTTTCGCCTTTGGTCCACAGTCGCTGTTTAGTGCGCGAGAAGAAGGTGACTTTGCCGCTTTCGATGGTTTTGTCTAAGGCTTCCGGGTTCATGTAGCCCAGCATTAGCACTTCGCCGGATACCGCGTGTTGCACAATCACCGGCATCAGTCCGTCGGTTTTTTCCCAGTCCAGTTCGCGGCGTTGTTGTTCTGTTAACATATCCTGATCTCCACGCCCTGTGTTGCCAGGTACGCTTTTAATTCACCAATATTGATTATTTGTTTGTGGAATACGGAAGCTGCCAGCGCACCGTCAACGTCGGCATCGCGGAAAGCTTCGAGGAAGTGTTCCATGGTGCCCGCGCCACCGGAGGCAATTAGCGGGACGTGGCAAACTTCACGCACTTTTTTCAGTTGTTCGAGGTCGTAACCGTTACGCACGCCGTCCTGATTCATCATGTTGAGGACGATTTCTCCGGCACCGCGTTTTTGCACTTCCTGTACCCAGTCGAGCGTTTCCCACTGAGTGACGCGGGTGCGGCTTTCGTCGCCGGTATATTGATTCACATGATATTTACCGGTTTCGCCGTCGTACCAGGTATCAATACCGACCACAATACACTGCACGCCAAAGCGATCCGCCAGGCGAGTAATTAACGTCGGGTCCGCCAGTGCAGGGGAGTTAATGGAGATTTTATCCGCGCCAAAGGAAAGAATTTTCGCGGCATCTTCCAGAGACTTAATCCCACCCGCCACGCAGAACGGAATGTCGATCACTTCCGCCACGCGAGATACCCAGCTTTTATCTACCACACGGCCATCGCTGGAAGCGGTGATATCGTAGAACACCAGTTCGTCTGCACCTTCTTCGGCGTAGCGTTTTGCCAGCGGCACGATATCGCCAATGATTTCATGGTTGCGAAACTGTACGCCTTTCACCACCTGACCATCACGAACGTCGAGACACGGAATTATGCGTTTTGCCAGCATGCGATGGCCTCCTTCACGGTGAATTTACCTTCCAGTAATGCCCGACCAACTATTACGCCGCGCACACCAGTGCCACGCAGGGCCGCCACATCATCAATGTCGCCAATACCGCCGGAGGACTGAAATGCCACCTGCGGATATCTGGCGCACACTTCTTCATATAAAGAGACGTTAGAGCCTGCCAGCGTGCCGTCGCGCGAGATATCGGTACACAGCACATGTTTCAGGCCGACGGGCAGATAGGTTTCCACCAGTTGTTCCAGCGACACACCCGAATTCTCTTGCCAGCCGCTGACCGCCACCTGCTTGTTGCCTTGCTCGTCAATACGGACATCCAGCGCCAGCACTAAGGCATCGGCACCGAAGCGTTCAAACCAGCCTTTCACCATATCTGGTGATTTCACCGCGGTGGAACCGACCACCACGCGCGCAACGCCTGCTTCCAGTAACGCCGCCACGTCTTCTTCGCTACGCACGCCGCCGCCAACCTGCACCGGAACGTTAACGCCCGCCACCAGGGTTTTAATCAGCGGGATTTGACGTTTAGCCGGATCTTTTGCCCCGGTCAGATCCACCAGGTGCAGCACTTCGGCACCCTGCGCGGCGTAATCCTGTAAGCGCGGCAGCGGGTCGTTACCGTAATCGCGCTGTTTGCCGTAATCACCCTGATGGAGACGCACCACAGTGCCGTCGATTAAATCTAATGCCGGAATAATCATCACATCTCCAGGAAGTTTTTCAGCAGCTTAGCGCCAGCGGCACCAGAACGCTCCGGGTGGAACTGCACGCCGTAGAAGTTATCTTTTTGTACCGCCGCGGTGAACGGTTCGCCGTAATTACACTGGGCGATGGTCCACGGATTGACCGGCATTGCGTAACTGTGAACAAAGTAAAAGTACGCGCCGTCTTCAATCCCCTGAAACAGGCGGTTGCCTGCCTGCGGGTAAACGCGGTTCCAGCCCATATGCGGCAGTGGCAGACCAAAGTCGGTCATTTTCGGCACGTCTTCGTCGATGATGCCCAGCAAGTCGACGCCGTTGCTCTCTTCGCTGCGCCGCCCCAGCAATTGCATCCCTAAGCAGATGCCCAGCACCGGTTGGGTACAGGCTTTGATGAGATCAAACAGCTCGCGCTCACGCACCTGATCCATCGCTGCTTGCGCAGTGCCAACGCCGGGTAAAAACAGTTTATCGGCCAGCAACACGACGTCCGGGTCACGGCTGACTTTGGGTTCATAACCGTGACGCGCAATGGCAGATTTCACCGAGTTCAAATTGGCGCAGCCAGTATCAAGGATCACCACGTTCATTACAGCACTCCTTTCGACGAGGGCAGAGTATCGCCTTCCACGCGGATGGCCTGGCGTAGGGTGCGACCAAAGGCTTTGAACAGGCTCTCTACACGGTGGTGATCGTTTTTACCTTTGGTTTTCAGGTGCAGCGTCACGCCCATGGTGTAAGAGAGCGAACGGAAGAAGTGCTCGATCATTTCAGTGCTGAGATCGCCCACGCGCTGGTAGGTAAACTCGGCTTTATATTCCAGGTGCGGGCGACCAGAGATATCCAGCGCGCAGCGGGCAAGGCATTCGTCCATCGGTAGCACAAAACCAAAGCGGCAAATACCGCGTTTGTCGCCAAGGGCAATTTTTAACGCTTCACCCAGCGCCAGGCCGGTATCTTCGACGGTGTGGTGATCGTCGATATAGAGGTCGCCTTTGACGTTGATTTCCATACGGAAACCGCCGTGGGTGGCGATCTGATCCAGCATGTGATCAAAGAAGCCAACGCCGGTATTAATCTTGCTGCCACCTTCGCGATCCAGCCACACCTGGACGTCAATTTGCGTCTCTTTGGTGTTGCGCACTACATGGGCGTAACGGTCTCGTTTAGTGAGCTGCTCGCCAATCATTGGCCAGTTCAGGGTTTCGCGGTCGTAGCGTAAACCATTAATGCCCATGTTTTCCGCCAGCTGAATATCGGTCGCGCGATCGCCAATCACATAACTATTGGCACGATCCATCGCTTGCTCAGCCAGATAACGCTCCACCAGTTTTACTTTCGGCTTACGGCAGTCGCACTCATCGGCGGGCAGGTGCGGACAAATCAGCACTTCATCAAACTGCACGCCCTGTGAGGTGAAGATCTGCATCATCAGGTTGTGCGGGCCATCGAAATCCGCCTGCGGGAAACTTTGTGTTCCCAGACCATCCTGATTAGTGATCATCACCAGCTTGTAGCCCGCTTTTTGCAACTTCAGCAGCTCCGGGATCACGCCCGGTTCAAAGGCGAGTTTATCAAAACGGTCCACCTGAAAATCACTCGGCGGTTCGCTAATCAGGGTTCCATCGCGATCGATAAAAAGATACTTCTGACTCATCAAACTTGCTCCGCACGTAAGGCGTCAATGACGCGCTGGCTTTCTTCACGGGTTCCGACGGTAATTCGCAGGCAGCCGCTTAAAGAGAGTTGTTTATTCTGATCACGTAAGATAATGCCCTGATCCCACAAAGATTTAAACACTGCACTGGAGGCTTTAAAGCGCGCCAGAATGTAGTTGGTTTCAGAGTCAAAAACCTGCTCCACGCAGGGGATCTCTTTCAATGCGGCAATCAGATATTCGCGTTCTGCAATAATTTGCGCCACCCGCTCACGCATGGCGACGATCCCCTGCGGGCTTAACGCCTGGGCCGCAATGTCGGCAACCGGCGTCGAGAGCGGGTAGGGGGCGATCACTTTCATTAACAGGTTGATGACCTCTTCGTTTGCCAGCGTAAATCCGCAACGAAGCCCCGCCAGAGCAAAAGCTTTCGACAGTGTGCGCAAAATAGCCAGGTGCGGATATTCCGCCAGCCAGCCAGCCAGCGATGCCTGTGGACAAAACTCTATATAGGCTTCATCGGCAACCACAATCGCCTTACCGCGCGTTAACTCCAGCAGGGTGCGAAAATCCTGCGGGTTGATCAGTTGCCCGGTCGGGTTGTTGGGGCTGCAAACATAGACCACTTTTACGCCGTCCAGCTTGTCGGAAATGCCCTGTAAGTCCAGTTGCCAGTTGTCCAGCGTCGGCACTGTGCGGCACTCGACGCCAATCGTTTCGGCGCTGACGCTGTACATGCCGTACGTTGGCGGGCAGTAGAGGATGGCGTCTTTACCCGGTTCGCAAAAAGCGCGAATCAGCAGTTCAATACCTTCGTCCGCGCCACGGCTGACCAGCACCTGCTCCGGTTTTACGCCTGCATATTGCGCGTAATTTTCAATCACCGCTTTCGGCTGGCATTCCGGGTAGCGGTTGAGCGTTTGCTGAGTAAGCTGAAACTCCACGGCAGTGGGGTATTCGTTGGCGTTCAGCCAGACATCGCCGTTACCGCCCAGACGACGCGCTGACTGATACGGCGTCAGGTTGCGGACGTTTTCACGCGCTAAATCGGTAATAGTCACGGTGCTCATGCTTGCTCCTTAAGGGCGTTAACACGCAAAGTAACGGCATTTTTATGGGCGGTCAGGCGCTCGGCGGAGGCCAGTGTTTCAATGGTCGAAGCCAGCGCGGAAAAGCCTTCTTTCGAGAGTTCCTGCACGGTCATGCGCTTCTGGAAATCTGCCAGCCCGAGGCTGGAACAGGTGGCGGTGTAACCGTAAGTCGGTAGAACATGGTTAGTGCCGGAGGCATAGTCGCCTGCCGATTCCGGTGACCAGTCACCAAGAAATACCGAACCGGCGCTGGTGATGCCATCGACCAGTTCGCGGGCGTTGCGGGTCTGAATGATCAGGTGCTCCGGACCGTACTGGTTGGAAATCTCTACGCACTGCGCTAAATCTTTAGTCACGATCAGGCGGCTGGCGCTCAGTGCCTGACGTGCGGTTTCGGCACGCGGCAGTTCTGCCAGCTGGCGTTCGACAGCGTCGGCAACGCGACGCGCCATATCAGCATCGGGCGTCAGTAAAATCACCTGAGAGTCCGGGCCGTGTTCAGCCTGAGAAAGCAAATCAGAAGCCACGAAATCTGGCGTAGCGCCGCTGTCGGCAATCACCAGCACTTCCGACGGGCCTGCGGGCATATCGATCGCCGCACCGTCCAGACGCTGGCTTACCTGGCGTTTTGCCTCGGTGACAAAGGCGTTGCCTGGCCCGAAGATTTTGTCCACTTTTGGCACAGATTCAGTACCAAACGCCAGTGCGGCAATGGCCTGTGCGCCGCCGACGTTAAACACGTCCTGTACACCGCACAGCTGCGCCGCATAAAGGATCTCATCGGCAATCGGCGGCGGTGAGCACAGCACCACTTTTTTACAGCCCGCAATACGCGCCGGAGTTGCCAGCATTAATACCGTTGAGAAGAGCGGGGCGGAGCCGCCAGGAATATACAAACCTACCGAAGCCACCGGGCGCGTGACTTGCTGACAACGTACGCCTGGCTGAGTTTCTACATCTACCGGCGGCAGTTTTTGCGCAGTGTGGAAGGTTTCAATATTCTTTACTGCCACCGCCATCGCCTGTTTTAGCTCGTCGCTCAGGCGTTCGCTGGCGGCGGCAATTTCCTCTGCAGACACCTTCAGCGCGGTAACCGTGGTTTTATCAAACTTCGCGCTGTATTCCCGCAGGGCCTCATCGCCGCGTGCTTTCACGTTATCGAGAATATCGTTAACAGTGCGGGTAATGCTTTCAGAAGCGGAGATCGCCGGGCGCATTAATAGCTGGCGTTGTTGCTCCGCAGTACAGCTATTCCAGTCAATGATTGTGTTAAAGCTCATGGCGATCACTCCATCATCTTCTCAATCGGCAGGACCAGGATTGAACTGGCACCCAGCGCTTTCAGTTTTTCCATCGTTTCCCAGAACAGGGTTTCGCTACTGACCATGTGCATCGCTACGCGTTGTTGGTCACCCGCCAGCGGCAGAATGGTTGGGCGTTCGGCACCTGGCAGCAGGGCGATGACTTCATCCAGACGTTCGGTCGGTGCGTGCATCATGATGTATTTTGATTCGCGCGCCTGGATCACACCCTGAATACGGGTCAGCAGTTTGTCGATCAGTTGCTGTTTGGATTCTTCCATTTCGCCATCGCGCTGGATCAGGCAGGCTTTCGAGCGGTAGATAACTTCGACTTCGCGCAGGCCGTTTGCTTCCAGCGTGGCACCGGTGGAAACCAGATCGCAAATCGCATCCGCCAGTCCGGCACGCGGGGCGACTTCAACAGAACCGTTCAGTAAGCAGGATTTAAAAGAGATGCCTTTCTGGTCGAGATAACGCTTGAGCAGGTGAGGATAAGAGGTGGCGATACGTTTACCGTTTAAGGAGAGCGGGCCATCCCAGGCTTCATCAACCGGCGTTGCCAGCGAAAGACGGCAGCCGCCGAAATCCAGACGACGCAGGGTAAAGTAGCGTGGATCTTCACCCTGGGCGCGGCGGTTAAGCAGCTCTTCTTCCAGCACGTTTTCGCCGATAATCCCGAGGTCAACCACGCCGTCCATTACCAGACCGGGAATGTCGTCGTCACGCACGCGCAGAATATCAATCGGCATGTTTTCTGCCATCGCGATCAGGCGCTGGGTGTGAAGATTAATTTTAATGCCACAGCGCGCCAGCAATTCGCGTGAGTCATCACTTAAACGGCCGGATTTCTGCATAGCTATGCGTAAACGAGTGTTGTCTGTCATTTTGTTATTCCTCTTTAAACCTGTCTGAACCGTTATCAACCGCGCAATAAAAAAGCCCCCGGAAGGTGATCTTCCGGGGGCTTTCTCATGCGTTCATGCACCACTGGAAGATCTGAATGTCTTCCAGCACACATCGCCTGAAAGACTAGTCAGGATGATGGTGATGATGGTGGTGTTTAAATTGAACGCGTGTCATAAAAGTCTCTGTGAATGTTTATTCAACTGATGTCTTTTAACCTAAACCACTTTCACGTTAGAAAGCAAGGGCTTTTTTTATATATTTTATGGCAATGGATTTGTTTAATGAATGAGCGGGAAAGGAGGGGCTAAGAGGACTGTCCTCTAAGCTGGACGGCACCAAAAATATCGAAGCCTGGATTTTCGTCTCACTGACAATTACCTTGATCTACAAACTAATTAATAAATAGTTAATTAACGCTCAATCATTGTACAATGAACTGTACAAAAGAGGAGATTGACATGCGTACAATTAGCTACAGCGAAGCGCGTCAGAATTTGTCGGCAACAATGATGAAAGCCGTTGAAGATCATGCCCCGATCCTTATTACTCGTCAGAATGGAGAGGCTTGTGTTCTGATGTCACTCGAAGAATACAACTCGCTGGAAGAGACGGCTTATCTACTGCGCTCCCCCGCTAACGCCCGGAGATTGATGGACTCATCGATAGCCTGAAATCAGGCAAAGGAACGGAAAAGGACATCATTGAGTGAAACTAATCTGGTCTGAGGAATCATGGGTCGATTATCTGTACTGGCAGGAAACAGATAAGCGAATTGTTAAAAAGATCAATGAAATTATCAAAGATACCCGCAGAACGCCATTTGAAGGTAAGGGGAAGCCAGAACCCCTGAAACATAATTGGTCAGGTTTCTGGTCCCGACGCATTACAGAGGAGCACGTCTGGTTAACGCGGTTACCGACGATTCACTGCTCATTGCAGCATGTCGTTATCATTATTGAACAGATTCATTCATAGAATGAATTGTCAGTTTTGATACGCTAGCGTAGCCTTATAGATCTAAGGTGTATCAGGAGATAACGGATGAAAAAGGTCGCAATTGTCGGGTTACGGGTGGTTAGGCATGCCGCTGGCGATGTCACTTGCAGCGCGAGGGTGGCAAGTCACCGGAGTAAAACCACACAAGATGGTGTCGAAGCGGCCCGAATGAGTGGCATTGATAGCTAATCTGCTTCGCATGGAGCCTGAGTTAGTTTGCGATTCTGACGATCTGGATGCCCTGATGGATGTCGATGCGCTGGTCATTACGCTTCGGCACGTCGTAGCGGCCCCGCGATGAGTTCTATTTACAAGCGGTACAAGAGTTAGTGGATAGCGCGCTGGCCCATCGTATTCCCGCATTATTTTTACCAGCTCAACATCTGTCTATGGCGACGCGCAAGGCACGGTGAAAGAAACTACCCGCGTAATCCGGTAACCAACAGTGGACGAGTATTAGAAGAACTCGAAGACTGGCTGCACAATTTACCCGGTACTTCGGTCGATATTCTGCGTCTTGCGGGGCTGGTCGGACCGGACGTCATCCCGGACGCTTCTTTGCCGAAAAACCGCGACCTGAAGGTGAACATGGTGTTAATTTAGTCCATTTAGAAGATGTTATTGGCGCTATCACTCTGTTGTTACAGGCACCTAAAGGCGGACACATCTATAATATATGTGCGCCAGCTCACCCTGCGCGTAATGTTTTCCTATCCGCAGATGGCCCGTTTACTGGGGCTGGAGCCTCCGCAGTTCAGAAATAGTCTGGACAGCGGCAAAGGTAAGATTATTGATGGCAGTCGGATTTGTAATGAACTGGGATTTGAATACCAGTATCCCGATCCGCTGGTTATGCCCATGGAATAATTGCGCCGGCGGAGACAATCGCACACCGCAAGGGGGCGAAGATGAAACCGCTGCTGGATGTTCTTGTTATTCTGGATGCGCTGGAAAAAGAGGGGAGCTTTGCCGCCGCCTCGGCGAAGCTCTATAAAACCCCTTCGGCTCTGAGCTACACCGTGCAAAAGCTCGAGAGCGATCTTAATATCCAAATCCTTGACCGCACCGGGCATCGCGCGCGTTTCACCCGTACAGGGCAGATGCTGCTGGAAAAAGGGCGTGACGTGCTGCATACGGTTCGCGAGCTGGAAAAACAGGCCGTCAAACTTCACCAGGGCTGGGAAAATGAGCTGGTGATTGGGGTTGATGATACTTTCCCTTTCTCCCTGCTTACTCCGCTTATTGAGGCGTTCTATCAGCGCCACAGCGTCACCCGGCTGGTTTTTATCAATGGCGTGCTGGGCGGTTCCTGGGAGGCCCTGACGCAGGGCAGGGCGGATATCATCGTTGGGGCGCTGCATGAGCCTCCCCAGTTGAGCGAATTTGGTTTTGCGCGGCTTGGTGTTCTGGAGCAGGTTTTTGCCGTTGCGCCTCATCACCCGCTGGCGAATGAACCGGAGCCTGTTACCCGACGCGTCATTAAAAACTATCGCGCCATTGTGGTTGGAGACAGCTCTCGCCCCGAATGCGGCATTTCATCGCAGCTGCTGGATGAGCAAGAGGCCATTACCGTTTTCGATTTTAAAACCAAGCTGGAGCTGCAAATTAGCGGCCTCGGCTGCGGCTATTTACCCCGTTATCTGGCGCAACGGTTTCTCGATAGTGGCGCGTTAATCGAGAAGAAAGTGGTCGCCCAAACTCTCTTTGAACCCGTCTGGATTGGCTGGAATGAACAGACCGCAGGGCTTGCCAGCGGCTGGTGGCGGGATGAAATTTTAGCAAATAGTGCGATCGCCGGTGTTTATGCAAAATCTGATGACGGAAAATCAGCCATTTAAAGAAAAATTATTATGACAAGCCTCTCATTCTCTTGTCATTTCCCCCCCATTTAGGCACAATGCGCCGCTGTCAAAAAATGACTAAAAACCGACGTTTCATCAGCGTCGGTTATTTTTTGCTTCAAACCAATCATTCATACCAAGAGGCCGGGCTTCGTACCGGATAGATATTTACTAAAAATCGACAGTTGTTGTCGCTGAGGAATCCAAAAAAATGGGGCAATTTTTTGCTTACGCGACGGTTATCACCGTAAAGGAGAATGACCATGTCGCATAACGTTACTCCAAACACCTCTCGCGTGGAATTGCGTAAAACGCTTACGTTAGTTCCGGTTGTAATGATGGGTCTTGCCTATATGCAGCCGATGACGCTGTTTGATACTTTTGGTATCGTTTCAGGCCTCACGGATGGTCATGTGCCGACAGCCTATGCGTTCGCATTGATTGCGATCCTGTTTACGGCTCTGAGCTACGGGAAGCTGGTTCGCCGCTATCCTTCTGCTGGCTCTGCATACACTTACGCCCAGAAATCCATTAGCCCGACTGTCGGCTTTATGGTGGGTTGGTCTTCTCTGCTCGACTATCTGTTCGCGCCGATGATCAACATTCTGCTGGCGAAAATCTATTTTGAAGCTCTGGTGCCTTCCATCCCATCGTGGATGTTTGTGGTGGCGCTGGTGGCCTTTATGACCGCCTTTAACCTGCGTAGTCTGAAATCCGTAGCGAACTTCAACACTGTAATCGTCGTGTTGCAGGTAGTGCTGATCGCGGTGATTCTGGGCATGGTTGTTTATGGCGTATTTGAAGGTGAAGGCGCTGGTACGCTGGCGAGCACTCGTCCGTTCTGGTCTGGCGATGCGCATGTTATCCCGATGATTACCGGGGCGACAATCCTGTGCTTCTCCTTTACCGGCTTTGACGGCATCAGCAACCTGTCGGAAGAAACCAAAGATGCAGAGCGCGTGATCCCGCGTGCGATTTTCCTGACCGCGCTGATTGGCGGCATGATCTTCATCTTTGCAACTTACTTCCTGCAGCTGTACTTCCCGGATATCTCTCGCTTTAAAGATCCGGATGCGTCACAGCCTGAAATCATGCTGTATGTTGCAGGTAAAGCATTCCAGGTTGGTGCGCTGATCTTCTCCACCATTACCGTACTGGCGTCCGGTATGGCGGCGCATGCAGGCGTTGCGCGTCTGATGTACGTAATGGGGCGTGACGGCGTATTCCCGAAAAGCTTCTTCGGTTATGTACACCCGAAATGGCGTACTCCGGCGATGAACATCATCCTGGTTGGCGCGATTGCCTTGCTGGCAATCAACTTCGACCTGGTAATGGCTACAGCGCTGATCAACTTTGGTGCGTTGGTGGCGTTCACCTTCGTTAACCTGTCGGTCATCTCGCAGTTCTGGATCCGTGAGAAGCGTAACAAGACGCTGAAAGATCACTTCCAGTATCTGTTCCTGCCGATGTGTGGTGCGCTGACCGTTGGTGCGCTGTGGGTTAACCTGGAAGAAAGCTCAATGGTTCTGGGTCTGATCTGGGCGGCTATCGGTCTGATTTACCTGGCTTGCGTCACCAAGAGTTTCCGTAACCCGGTTCCGCAGTACGAAGACGTAGCGTAAGACTGTGTCGGGTGGCGGCTTTGCTCAACCCAACCTACAGCTTCGTAGGCCGGGTAAGCGTTAGCGCCACCCGGCAAAAAAAAGCCGGAGACATCGCCTCCGGCTTTTTTGTACCCGCTACTCAGACAATTTCTTGCGCATACTGGAACAGCGCTTTCAGCAGCGCCTGCTTCTCAGCATTCCCTTCATACTGACCGTAAAGCATCTCCAGCTCCTGGGCGTAGCTATTAAGAAACTCCGGCGTAAACACGTTGCGCCGATGCTGTAACCAGCGTTCCTGCTCTGCTTCATCCAGCGTGCCGGGATAGTTGCGCGCGCGATAATTAAACATCAGCTTCTCAATGCGCTTATCTGCGAAGGTGATATCCAGCGCGGGCAGGTTACGCGGGTCGGTTTGCAGCACGATATTCATCGCCGCGCGATCGGCGTCGCTGAAGAAGCCGTTATAAAGCTGCGCATCCACATTCTCAGACGGCACGAACGGCTCTGCTTCGGCAAAAATGGCGACGACTTTCTCGCGCACATGCGGGTTGTCGCGCAGCACTTTCAGGTTATCGAGGCAGTGCTGACGGTTAATCCCCAGCCGGTCGGCGTCTTCCGGGCGCAGCGTGTTGGCCTGCGCCAGCACCGGGCACTTATTGATGTGCACCAGTTTTACCGGTATGGCTGGCAGGTCACCCAGCGCCTCTTTCGGCGTATAGAGCCGTTCACGTAAGGTGTCGCTGTCGAGCTCAAGCAGCGGGGAGATATCTCCGGCGAGATCCACCATGATGACGGCGTTACGGTTGTCCGGATGCCAGGCAAGCGGCGCCACCCAGCTTGTATTCCCGCGCCACGCACCGAACATCCCTGAAATATGCACCAGCGGTTTCATCTGCGGCACGTCAATTAGCGTCATCAGCTTTTGCTTGCTGCGATGGCTCAACAGATACTCAAACAGGCGCGGCTGCGCGGTTTTTACAAGTTTCGCCATAGCGATGGTCGCGTAAACGTCTGCCATCGCGTCGTGGGCGTTGCTGTGCTCAATGCCGTTGGCCCGCGTCAGGTGCTCGAGCCTGAAGCTCGGCAAGCCGTCGTCGTTCTCCGGCCAGTTAATCCCCTCCGGGCGCAGCGCATAGCAGGCGCGCATGATATCCAGCAAATCCCAGCGTGAATTACGGTTCTGCCAGCTCCAGGCATACGGATCGTAGAAGTTGCGGTAGAAGATATTGCGCGTCACTTCATCGTCAAAACGGATGTTGTTGTAACCCACCACGCAGGTATTGGGCACCGTGAACAGGTCGTGGATGCGACGGGCAAATTCTGCTTCGCTAACGCCTTTATCCCGCGCTTCCTGAGGCGTGATGCCCGTCACCATTACCGCGCCCGGCTGCGGCAGATAGTCATCGGCGGGCTTACAGTAAAACACCTCGGGTTCGCCGATGACGTTAAATTCGTCATCGGTACGGATAGCCGCAAACTGCGCCGGTCGGTCCAGCGCCGGATGGGTGCCAAAGGTTTCGTAATCGTGGAACAAAAAAGTCGGGCGCGCGGCAGAGTCAGACACCAGTAATCTCATCCTGTTAAAAATTGACGTCTCTATGGTAAACGATTGGGGTGAGCAGTCCGAATAAAAAGCACCGTCAGGCAAGAAATTTGCGAGATTTGTTCCGAAAAAATCTGCGTGCTGTCACATTTTTTTGCAATTAAGGCAGGTAACGACATCAGAACTCCCGTAAAAAGGTCATCGATTTTTACTGACCTGAGGATATGCCGTTGAAACGCCGTCTGTTTATTGCTGTTTCTTTACTCGCTTCGAGTATTTCATCCGCGCTGGCTGCCGAGCCGCTGGATTTTTCACCTCAGCCGCCTGCCATCCAGGCTGGCTCCTGGGTATTGATGGATTACACCACGGGTCAAATCTTAACGGCGGGCAACGAACATCAGCAGCGTAATCCGGCGAGCCTGACCAAACTGATGACGGGGTACGTTGTCGATCGTGCTATTGATAGCCACCGCATCAGCCCCGATGACATTGTGACGGTCGGACGTGACGCCTGGGCAAAAGGCAATCCGGTCTTTGACGGTTCGTCGCTGATGTTTCTGAAGGAGGGCGATCGGGTTTCCGTGCGCGATCTCAGCCGCGGCCTGATTGTTGATTCCGGCAATGACGCCTGCGTGGCGCTGGCGGATCACGTGGCGGGCGGTCAGCCGCAGTTCGTCAGGATGATGAATGACTACGTTGAAAAGCTGAACCTGCGCGATACCCACTTCGAAACCGTACACGGGCTGGATGCACCGGGTCAGCACAGCTCCGCTTACGATCTCGCCGTGCTTTCCCGGGCCATCATTCACGGCGAGCCTGAGTTCTATCACATGTACAGCGAAAAGAGCCTGACCTGGAACGGCATCACCCAGCAGAACCGCAACGGCCTGCTGTGGGATAAGACCATGAACGTGGATGGCCTGAAAACGGGACACACCTCGGGCGCGGGCTTTAACCTGATTGCCTCCGCGGTGGACGGTCAGCGTCGACTGATTGCGGTGGTGATGGGGGCTGACAGCCCGAAAGGACGTGAAGATCAGGCGCGCAAGCTGCTGCACTGGGGACAGCAAAATTTTGATACGGTGCAGATCCTGCATAACGGTAAAAAAGTGGGAACCGAGCGCATCTGGTACGGCGATAAAGAGCAGATCGCGCTGGGCACGGATCAGGACTTCTGGCTGGCATTACCCAAATCGGAAGTGCCGAACATCAAGGCGAAATACGTGATGGATAAAAAAGAGCTGGAAGCGCCGATCGCCGCGCATCAGCGGGTAGGGGAGATCCAGCTGTACGATCGTGACAAGGTGGTAGCGCACTGGCCATTGGTTACGCTGGAAAGCGTTGAAAAGGGCGGCCTTTTCTCCCGCCTCGGCGATTATCTGCATCATAAACTCTGACCTTTTTGGGCAGACTGGCAGTGTTGCGAGTCTGCTCACATAATAAACACTCCTGGTTTGCCGATAATCTCGATTCTGCTTTACAGTGTATATATATACAGTAATAAACGGAGGCAGCATGGACTACAGCATCAGGCAGCAACAGAAACGTACGATCGCTGGCTTTCATCTCGTGGGGCCGTGGGAAAAGACGGTCAAGCAGGGATTTGAACAGCTGGTCATGTGGGTAGACGGGCGTCATATTCAGCCGCAGGAGTGGGTGGCCGTTTATTATGACAATCCAGATGACGTGCCGGCAGAAAAGCTCCGCTGCGTTACCGCCGTAACGGTAACGGACGATTTCACTATCCCTGAGAACAGCGAAGGGGTGATGATGACCGAAATTGCTCCCGGAGAGTATGCGATTGCCGCCGCGCGCGTCGAAAATCATGATTTCGCCACTCCATGGTATCAGTTCTTCAACTCCCTGCTGGAAGACAACAAATTCCAGATCGCGGCAAAACCCTGCTTCGAACGTTATCTTAACGATGGCAATGCTGACGGCTACTGGGATATTGAGATGTTTGTACCGGTAGAGCACAAAGTGGGATAATCCTGCGGAATGCAGGGTTTTTCAGCCGGGCGCGATCCACCCGGCTGAAAACACAGTACAATTGTGGTTTGCCGTAGAGCTGGAGACGGGTGTGCGCCCCGACAAGTCATTAACCCCTTTTGAAATTCGGTTATACAAACATTATCGCGTGGTGCACGGTTGCCGCATTGCGCTGGCGTTTGTGTTGACCTTCGTACTGGTTCGTCTGCTGGATATCCCGGAAGGGACGTGGCCGCTGATCACGCTGGTGGTGGTGATGGGGCCGATCTCATTCTGGGGGAACGTGGTCCCGCGCGCTTTCGAACGCATAGGCGGCACCGTTTTAGGCTCAGCGCTTGGGCTTATCGCCCTGAAGCTGGAGCTGATTTCGTTTCCGGTCATGTTGCTGTGGTGCGCGGTGGCGATGTTTCTTTGTGGATGGCTGGCCCTCGGCAAGAAACCGTATCAGGCGCTGCTGATTGGCATTACGCTCGCGGTTGTGGTCGGCGCACCGGCGGGCGATATGACCACCGCATTGTGGCGAAGCGGGGATGTAATCCTCGGCTCGTTGCTCGCCATGCTGTTTACCGGCATCTGGCCGCAGCGCGCCTTCCTGCACTGGCGCATTCAGATGGCAAACTACGTCACGGCATTTAACCGGGTCTACCAGGCCGGGTTTTCGCCGAATCTGATTGAGCGCCCGCGTCTGGAAAAGCACCTGCAAAAAATCCTCAATGATGTGGTCAAAATGCGCGGGTTGATTACCCCGGCAAGCAAAGAAACCCATATCCAGAAAGCCATTTTTGAAGCTATTCAGACGGTCAGCCGTAATCTGGTCTGTATGCTTGAACTGCAAATCAATGCCCACTGGGCCTCACGCCCCAGCCATCTTCTGATGCTCAACGCGCATACGCTGAAAGAGACGCAGCAGATGACGCAACAAACCCTGCTGACCATCGCCCATGCGCTATATGAAGGTAACCCACAGCCGATACGGGCGAACAGCGAGCGGCTGAACGAAATCGTCACCGAGCTCAAACAGCTGATGAATGAGCGCCAGGGAGACAATGTGGCGGAAACGCCCATCCATGGTTATGTCTGGCTGAGTATGGAGCTGGCGCGACAGCTGGAGTTGTTATCGCAGCTGATTTGCCGGGCACTGCGCAAATAAAAAGCGTATGTGATGCCTGCTGCTTCGATTCAGCAACAATTAGGGTTATGATGGTTTTAAACGATATACTCATTGTCATTCGCAGCCGCTGTCTGTTAAAACGGTTGCTTTAACGAATCCGAATCTCACATTATCAGGGGTGTAAAAATGGAAACTACCAAGCCTTCGTTCCAGGATGTTCTGGAGTTCGTCCGCCTGTTCCGCCGCAAAAACAAGCTACAGCGCGAAATCCAGGACGTAGAGAAGAAGATCCGTGACAACCAGAAACGTGTCCTGCTGCTGGACAACCTGAGCGACTACATCAAGCCTGGCATGAGCGTTGAAGCTATTCAGGGCATCATCGCCAGCATGAAGAGCGATTATGAAGATCGCGTTGATGACTACATCATCAAAAACGCTGAGCTGTCCAAAGAGCGTCGCGACATCTCCAAGAAGCTGAAAGTAATGGGCGAAATCAAAAACGTCGACGCTAAAGGCGAGTAATCGCACACTCTGTTGCCCGGTGGCGCTGCGCTTACCGGGCCTACAGGGCTGTTATCACGTAGGTCGGGTAAGGTGAAGCCGCCACCCGATAATTTCACGAACGCAAAAAAGCAAAAAGCCCGCTATAAAAGCGGGCTTTTCAGAAATTTGGCTCCTCTGACTGGACTCGAACCAGTGACATACGGATTAACAGTCCGCCGTTCTACCGACTGAACTACAGAGGAATCGCTGTTGAGGCACATCTTAACGGCGAAAAATCTTTTGTCAAACCCGATCTCAGGCAAAAGCGTTTGTTTGATGATTCTGTCGTCATTTTGTTGTAAATCCAAACATAATTTTATGGAAAATACTTTGCAGGATACGCATTTCTGCCCCATCATTTGAAATGGAGTTTCAACTTTCTCGCTAAGGTCCATTTTGAACGTCACCGCACCCCTACGCCAGGCGATTATGCGCACGCCCTGGTATGCAAAACGTAAGAGCTATCGAGTTCTGTTCTGGCGTGAAATCACCCCCCTTGCCGTGCCTATTTTCCTGGAGAATACCTGCGTCCTGCTAATGGGGGTGCTGAGCACCTTTCTGGTGAGCTGGCTCGGTAAAGAAGCCATGGCCGGGGTAGGGCTGGCGGACAGTTTCAACATGGTTGTGATGTCCTTCTTTGCCGCTATCGATCTCGGTACGACGGTGGTGGTGGCGTTTAGCCTGGGCAAGCTTGATCCGAAGCGTGCCCGCGAAGCGGCCAGACAGTCGCTGATGATCATGACCCTCTTTTCGATCATCCTTGCGGCGGTTATCCATTATTACGGCAAAGAAATTATCGACATTGTCGCGGGAGAAGCGACCAGCGAGGTGAAGGATCTGGCTCTCACCTACCTGGAAATGACGGTGCTGAGTTATCCGGCGGCTGCCATCGCGCTGATTGGTAGCGGTGCGCTTCGTGGAGCAGGAAATACCAAAATTCCGCTGCTGATCAACGGCGGCATGAACATCCTGAATATCATTATCAGCAGCGTTTTGATTTACGGCGTCTTTTCCTGGGAGGGGCTGGGCTTTGTCGGCGCGGGTTTAGGCCTGACCATTTCCCGCTATATTGGTGCGGCGGCGATAATTGGCGTACTGATGGCGGGAATTACGCCATCGCTGCGCCTGACGCTGAAAAGCTATTTTCGTCCGCTTAACTTCGCCATTATCTGGGAAGTGATGGGGATCGGGATTCCGGCCAGCATCGAATCCGTGTTGTTTAACGGTGGGAAACTGCTGACGCAGATGTTTGTTGCCGGGATGGGAACGGACGTCATCGCCGGCAACTTTATTGCCTTCTCCATCGCCTCGCTCATTAACCTGCCGGGAAACGCGCTGGGGTCGGCGTCGACGATCATCACCGGCAGACGTCTCGGAAAGGGGCAGATAGGGCAGGCGGAACGGCAACTTCGGCACGTCTTCTGGCTTTCAACTATTGGACTGACGGCGATTGCGTGGGGAACTGCGCCTTTTGCCGGGCTGATGGCCTCGTTCTATACGCATGAAAATGACGTGAAGGAGGTCGTGAAGGTGCTCATTTGGCTCAACGCGGCGTTTATGCCAATTTGGGCCGCGTCCTGGGTACTTCCTGCCGGGCTGAAAGGGGCGCGCGATGCCCGGTTTGCGATGTGGGTCTCCATGCTCGGCATGTGGGGCTGTCGCGTTGTGGCGGGCTACACGCTGGGGGTAATGTTGGGTATGGGCGTTGTCGGCGTCTGGCTGGGGATGTTCCTTGACTGGGCCGTGCGCGGGGCGCTGTTCTACTGGCGCATGGTGAGCGGGCGCTGGCTGTGGAAATATCCGCGAAAAAAACCGGAGCAGGAGGTTTCGGAAACGGCAAGTGCCTGACAAATGTGCGAAGTGGAGAATAAATCGGCAAACGATTGAAAATCTGCATTCACCCTTTGACATCCTCAGAGCGCATCGCTAATATTCGCCTCGTTCTCACGATTCCTCTGTAGTTCAGTCGGTAGAACGGCGGACTGTTAATCCGTATGTCACTGGTTCGAGTCCAGTCAGAGGAGCCAAATTTAAAAGCCCGCTTTTATAGCGGGCTTTTTGCTTTTCTGCGTTCGTGAAATTGTCGGGTGGCGCTCCGCTTACCCGACCTACGGAATCCCAGGCCGGGTGAGTGGGTCCTTGTTATCAGCGGAACGGTGGCTCATTGAAGGTGCGCAGCTTGCGGGAATGCAGTTTGTCGCCCTCTGCACGCAGTAAATCGATGGCGCGAATACCAATCTGAAGATGCTCTGAGATCGCCCCTTCGTAAAAACGGTTCGCCTGGCCCGGCAGTTTGATCTCGCCGTGCAGCGGTTTATCGGACACGCACAGCAGCGTGCCGTAAGGGACGCGGAAGCGATAGCCCTGCGCGGCAATGGTGGCGCTTTCCATATCGATTGCGACCGCACGGCTGAGATTGAAACGCAGGGCGGAGGCGGAATAGCGCAGCTCCCAGTTACGATCGTCGGTGGTGACGACCGTACCGGTACGCAGGCGCTGCTTCACCTCTTCACCCGGCATGCCGCTCACCAGCTTGGTGGCGTCATAAAGCGCACGTTGCACTCAGCAATGCTCGGAATAGGAATATCGGGCGGCAGAACCGCATCAAGAACGTGGGTCATCGCGTAAATAAGCGTGTGCAAGTACATAATCGCCAATGGGCCTGACTTTCACGTAATCCGCCACAGTGACCAATCATCAACCAGACATCCGGGCGTAGCACTGCCAGATGATCGCAGATGGTTTTAGCATTTGACGGTCCCACGCCAATATTCACCAGAGTAATACCCTGACCATCGGCGGTAATTAAATGCCATGCTGGCATCTGATGTTTTTTCCATGCAAGGTCGGAAATGGCTTCTTCTGGCGCTTCGGTTTCGGCGGTGATCCAGTTCCCGCCAGCACAAGAAAGGGCAATGTAGGGACTATCAGGATCGAGGATCTGGCTGCATCCCCAACGAACGAATTCATCCACATAACGTGTGTAGTTGGTAAACAAGACGAACGGCTGAAAATGTTCAACTGGCGTACCGTATAATGGCGCAGGCGTGCCAGCGAGAAATCGACACGGCGGGCATCAAAGTGCGACAGCGGTGAAAACTCTGCCGGGTGATAGATCCCGTCCGCCGTCTCATCGCCAATCTGCGACAGCTCAGTGGTCGGGAAGTGGCGGGTCAGCCCCGCGCTCATGGAGCGATCCAGCGTCAGCGCTGAACCGTCTATCACGTACGGGTAAGGGATCTCGTGCAGGGACGGTTCAACGCTGATATGCGCGCCGTAATCCTGATACAGCAGGGTAAGCTGCTCTTCCAGGTAGGGGCGGAACAGCGCAGGTCGCGTGATGGTCGTGCTGTAACAGCCGGAGTGGGTGAAACGCGCATAGGCGCGGGTTTTCGGATTGCTGCTGGCGCTGCCGTCCCAGGTGACAGAGAGCGATGGATAAACAAAAAGGCCCTGGGTTCTGGCCTTTTCATCGGGAAGTTTCCCTGTTTCGATATAGTCACTGATGGCGCTGCGCAGTGCATTGACGGACTGTTCATACAGCGCGTCGAGTTTTTCCAGCGCCTGAGCCGGGGTCAGGCTGGAGCCCTTATTATTCATGTCTGTCTCCTTGTTCCACAGGTGTGCGGCTTTACCCGATAGTATGTCACACGCCTGTGAAACAAAAGTGAGGAGATCAGCTGTGCGCGGTTTCCTTCATCAACAGGGCGGTGGCGGCAGAAAGCAGGCAACCCGCCAGCAGATAAATCGCCACGCTATGCCAGTTACCGCCCGAGAACGTCACCAGCGCGGCGGCGATAAACGGCGTAAACCCACCGCCGACCACGCTCGCCACCTGATATCCCACGCCCGCGCCGCTGTAACGGTAGCTTGCGCCAAACAGCTCGGTAAACATTGGCTGCTGCACGCAGACCACCATATCGTGAGCGATGTTCGCAAGCATGATCGCGAAGAAGACAATCCAAAAGACCGACTGTGCCTCCAGCGCCATAAAGAATGGCCAGGCGCTGAGTGTGCCGATGAGCGCCCCGGTGATATACACCCGTCGACGGCCAAAGCGATCCGCCAGCCAGGCGAAGCAGGGGATGGTCAGGCAGCTGATCCCGCCCACCACCAGGCCAATATTCAGGAACAATTCCCGCGGCAGGCCGAGGTTTTGCGTGGAGTAGTTCAGGGCAAAGGCGGTGACGATATACATCGTTAGCAGTTCGCACAGGCGCAGGGCAATGATTTTCAGAAAAGCGCCAGGGTGCTGCACCAGCGCTTCCATCACCGGCAGCCGTTTTTTCGCGACCGGTTTTTCGCGCTGCTGCCGCTCAAACTCAGCCGACTCTTCCATGCCGTTACGGATCCACAGGGCCACCACGACCAGCACAATGCTGAAGATAAACGGAATACGCCAGCCCCAGCTCAGGAACTGCTCGTCTGTCGTGAGCTGACTTATGAGCGACACCAGGCCCGTGGAGAGCAGCAGACCCACGCCATAACCCACCTGCACGCCGCTGCTGTAAAACGCTTTCTTGTTCTTCGGCGCGCTTTCCACGGACAGCAATGCCGCGCCGCCCCATTCACCACCGACGGCAAAGCCCTGAATGGCGCGCAGCGTCACCAGCAACACCGGAGCCCACCAGCCAATCGAGGCAAAGGAGGGCAAAATACCGATCAGCGCGGTGGCAATGCCCATCATCCAGACGGTGAGCATCAGCATACGTTTCCGGCCAAGGCGATCGCCGAAGTGGCCGAAAATTATCCCGCCCAGCGGACGAAACAGAAAACCGACGCCGAAGGTGGCAAACGCAGCAAGCGTGCCCATGGCGGGGCTGATCTGGGGAAAGAATTCACGGTTAAAGACCAGCGCAGCGGTAATACCGTAGAGCAGAAAGTCATACCAGTCGACGACGGCGCCTGCGAAGCTACCTAAAGCGGCGCGGCGGGCGCGGTTAAGCGAAGGTGTCTCCTCGTTGCGGCGAGCGGAGATAAGGGTGGAGTCCATAGTTGTCCTGTCTGTACTGATTTTTAATTATTGGTATAAGAAAAGGTCACTCACATCACGGCCGTCATATTGACGGAATGTATGAGACTACCGCGACAGGCGGCCTGAGAAAACGTTTTTATCTTTCCTGAAAGCGCAGAATAAATAAATTTCATCTTATCGGGCGACAACATAAATCAGCCTGTTTGGCTCCGGTTAGGGCTGAATGGTTTACAGTAATAACGATCGCTGCGTGACGTAAGCTGAGGGTATAACGATGCAACGCCTCTTTCCTGCACTATGGGTAGTCCTGTTTTTAGTCGTATCTCCGCTGCATGCGGAGCCGAAAGTCTATGGCGAACAGCGTATTCACCGCTGGTGGGATGCAGTAACGGACGATATTGCGCAAACCTGGGAACAGCCGGATCGTTACGATCTCTACCTTCCGTTTCTGAGCTGGCATGCTCGATTCATGTATGACAAAGAGAAAACCGACAATTACAACGAAATGCCGTGGGGCGGGGGGCTGGGCGTGTCCCGCTACAACGACGAGGGCAACTGGAGCGCGCTCTTTGCCATGATGTTCAAAGATTCACATAACGAATGGCAGCCTGCGATGGGCTACGGCTGGGAGAAGGGCTGGTATCTGGATAACGCAAAAGATTTCCGTCTGGGGCTGGGGGCCGCTGCGGGGATCACGGCACGCGACGACTTTGCCAACTATGTCCCGCTGCCGTTTATCTTCCCGCTTTTCTCTGCCGGATATAAGCGCGTCACCGTCCAGTTCACCTATATTCCTGGGACCTACAACAACGGCAACGTGCTGTTTGCCTGGCTGCGCCTGGGCTTTTAGAGGGTGATCACTTTTTTGGCCACTGCGTTGGACAGGATCAGCAGCGAAAACAGGACCGACGTAACAAACGTAAGCACAATCAGAGCAAGTTTGGTGCTCAGGGACGTCACCGGAATGAGCGCGGTCAGCAGGTGAAACACCGAGTAGTGCATAATATAGACCCCGGTCATGGTTTTGCTAATGGCGGCCAGCACGGACTCTTTAAACTCCGCATTGCGGCGAAACCGCACGCCGTTGGCCGCAATCACCAGGGCAATAATCAGAATGTAGATTTGCGATCCGGTGAGAATAAAGGCGTTTCTGTCTGCTTTAAATAGCGCAAAAAAGAAGTGCCGTTCGTAAAACCACGTGAAGAGATAAATAAACGGTATGGCGATGACCGCTGCCCTGACCACATTTTTGCGGCCGATCCACGCCGCGATCTGCGGATCGCAAAAGAGCTGCCCCGTCAGATAA
Organism: Enterobacter hormaechei; assembly: GCA_042434945.1. Taxonomy (GTDB): domain Bacteria; phylum Pseudomonadota; class Gammaproteobacteria; order Enterobacterales; family Enterobacteriaceae; genus Escherichia; species Escherichia hormaechei_A. The sequence goes on along the minus strand of CP170191.1, from coordinate 2,460,512 downwards.
AACAGCAGCCACGTCCACAGGCGATACTGCGGCGACAATGAAAGGACATGGGCATCAGGATAGAGGGCTGACAGTAAATCGTACCCGTATGAGAAAAGCAGCAGGGCGGCAATCACCCCGCAAAAGAGCGTTCGTCGCTGGCTGAGCCACTCCACCACCGGGTGAAACGTGTAAATCACGATAAACGCGAACACGAACCAGGGTTGGATCAGATATCCGCGCTGATAGGGCTCCCACAGGTAGTAAATCGTTACCCAGAACAGAAAGACGATCACCAGGCTTTTGATCTTATCCAGCTGCCAGCGCGTGCCGTGTCGGGATTGCCCGTCCAGATACCCTGCAACCACAAAAAATAACGGCGTGGCGATGGTCGAAATGAAGGTTAAAAAACCGAGGATCCAGTGATAGTCATAATCGTAATGATCCCAGGTGTTGTAGATGGTGAAAAAGGTAACCGCCGTCATACACCCCAGCGTCTTGATGATATTCAGCCCTGTCGCATTCATTGTTGTTCAGCTTTGTCCTTACGATGGAAACACGCGTAAATTACGGGGAGTACCAGCAGCGTCAGGATTGTAGCAAACCCAAGCCCAAACATAATCACAACGGCCATGCTCTGGAAGAACACATCCAGCAGCAGAGGGGCGAGGCCGAGTACGGTCGTAAAGGCGGTGAGGAGGATGGGACGCAGGCGCGACGTGGCGGCGTAAACGATCGCACTGTGCTGATCCTGCTGCACTTTCTGCTGTTCTATCTCTTCCACCAGCACAATGCCGTTGCGGATCAGCATCCCGCTCAGGCTCAGCAGGCCAATCAACGCCATAAAGCCAAAAGGGATGCCGGTAATTAAAAACCCCGGCGTCACGCCGATCAGCGCCAGCGGCACGGTCAGCCAGATGGCGACGGCGTTTTTCACCGAACTGAACATCAGCACCGTGATCACAAACATCACCAGATAGCCGAGCGGCAGCGTGGTAAATAGCCCCTGCTGCGCTTCGCTGGAGTTCTCCGCGTCACCGCCCCACTCAATGCTGTAGCCGTGGGGCAGGGGCAGGGCATCAATTTGCGGCTTCACGCGGGCGAGAATATCGCCGGAGGTTTGCTGGCTTAGCGGGTCAGGGTCGGTCTGCACGGTCAGCACGCGGGAGCGGTCACGGCGCAGGATCAGCGGATCTTCCCACTCCAGCGCGAAGCCGCTGATGACGTTGCTCAGCGGAATATACTGCTGCCGGGTCTGGCTCCAGACCAGAACGTTATTCAGGTGATTGGCGTCCAGCCGCTCGCTTTCCGGCGGGCGCACCACCACGGGCAACAGGTCGCTGCCTTCTCTGTACAGTCCTGCCCGACTGCCGGAGAAATTCATCTCCAGTGCGTTATCGACGTCCTGCTTATCCACGCCAAGCTCACGTCCCAGCGCAGTGACGTACTGCGGGCGGAGCACTTTGCTGCGATTTTGCCAGTCGTTCCTGACGCTGTCCGTCGCCGGATCGCGCGTAAGGATGTTGTCTACCTGGCTGGCGATCAGACGCAGCCTGTCAGGATCGGGGCCTTTAATACGTATTTCAATGGCGCTGTCGCCGGAGGGGCCAAACATCACCCGCTTCGTGCTGGCGTTAACCTGCGGATAGTTCCGTGCGATGTACTCATCCACGTGGCGGGTCAGGGCGGGGATGTTACGCTGGTCGTCCATTCTCACCATAATTTGCGCATAGTTGCTGTACTGCCGCTGTCCGCTGTAGGTCAAAATAAATCGCATACTTCCCTGACCAATCGTCGAGACCGTAGTTTCCACGCCTGGCTGGCCGTTAATGGTTTTCTCGATATCACCGGTCATCTTCTCGGTCCAGTTAATGTCGGTACCGTAAGGGAGCCAGAGGTCGACAAAGAAAATTGGCGTACTGGAGGAGGGGAAGAAGTTCTGCCGCACCGAGCCAAAGCCCCAGATGGCGGCGGCCAGCAGTGCGGCCATCACTACCAGCGTTGGCGCTTTACGCCGTAACAGCGCGTTGAGCACACCCTGATAGATCCGATAGATGCGTTTGTCATAGGGATCCGTTTCGTCGGCCTTTGGCGGTGCAGCATCTCGTTTAAACAGCCACCACTTAATCAGCACTGGCGTAATGGTGAGGGCTGAGAACCAGCTCAGCATGAGCGAAATCAGCAGGACCTGAAACAGCGACTTACAGTATTCGCCGGTGGAATCCTGTGACAGCCCGACGGGCGCAAAGGCCAGGATGGCGATGACCGTTGCACCCAGCAGCGGCAGCGCAGAACGGCGAATAATGTCGCTAATGGCGTTCATCAGGGACGAGCCCTGCTGCCGGGCTACCAGTACCCCTTCGACAATAACAATGGCATTGTCGACCAGCATGCTGAGGGCGATGATCAGCGCGCCCAGTGAAATGCGCTGTAGTTCAATACCCCAGAGATACATGATCAGCAGCGTGCCCAGCACGTTGAGGGCGAGGGAAAAGGCAATAATGATCCCGCTGCGTAAGCCCATAAAGATCAACAACACGCCGATGACAATCGCCAGCGCCATCAGGAAGTTAATGATAAATCCGTTAACGGAATGCCCGACCTCCGCCGCCTGATCGTAAAACAGGTCGATATGGATACCTGCCGGTTTCTCGGCTGACATCTGCTCTAGCTTCGCCTCCAGGGCATGTCCCACGTCGATCACGTTAACGCCGGGGATAAAGGAGACGCCCATGGTGACGGCTTTTCTGCCGTTGGCATGGTAGATGCTGGCAGGGGACGCATCCAGCCCGCGTGACAGGGTGGCAATATCCCGTAAGCGGGTAGCCGCCCCAACGCCGGGCGGGGTCACGATGAGATCGGCCAGCTCGTCAATACTTTCGAATTCACCGGTAGGATGCAGACGAATTGACTCGGTACCGGAGGGGATCTCTCCCGCGCTGGAGACCACGTTCAGCCTGCTGAGCTGGGCAGAAAGCTGGTTCAGCGTTATCCCGCGCGCGGCCATTTTGCTCAGAGAAATGTCCACGTTAATCTGCTGAGTGAGGGCTCCGCCGATGGCCACTTTGCCCACGCCTGGCACGAGGACCAACTCCCGGCGCAGCTGCTCGGCATACCGGACCAGTTCCGGATTGCTGAATTCATCTCCGGAAATGGCAAAGAAAAAGCCGAACACATCGCCAAAATCGTCATTCACAAACGGGGTCACTACGCCGGGTGGAAACTGTCTGGCGGCATCTCCCACCCGGCGACGCAGTTCATCCCAGATTTGCGGCAGTGCATTTGAGTGGTAGCGCGAGGCTATATTGACCGTGATCTGCGACAGGCCGCTGGAGGAGATGGAGCTGACGTTATCCAGATAAGGTAACTGCTGAAGCGCATTTTCCAGCGGCAGGGTGACCTCTTCCTCAACCTGCTGCGCCGACGCGCCCGGATAATGGGTGATCACCACCGCCGTTTTGATGGTAAACGCCGGATCTTCCAGTCTGCCAATGTTCAACAGGGCAATAATGCCGCCTACGCCCAGCAGCAAAATAGTCAGCCAGACGCGAACCGGGTTGCTGATAAACTGACGAGAGATATCCATTACAGTCCCCGTTCACGCGTCCAGATACGTACCGGCTGGTTGGGATGTAGCTCCCCAACGCCTGCGGCCACCACGCGTTCACCGGCCTTAAGCCCACCGACGATGACGACCCCCTCAGCGCTGACTTGCCCCACGCTGACCTTACGATCTTCAAGGTGCAACGTATCGCCTTCGCCCGTCACCACCCAGACATGTGGCTCATTGCGCGGGCGGTTATCCGGGTTAAAGACCGCTTCAACCGGCACTACCAGCGCCTCACTGCCCACACCAGCCGGAAGGTTGGTTAAATTGATGGTGACCGTTCCGCTGACGCCGCCCACGACGGGAAAATCATCCGGGCGGGGCATGGTTAAAATCACCTGCCAGGTCAATGTGTTGCTGTCGCTACTGCCTGAGTGCTCTTTGTACACAGCGGTAAACTCGCGACCGGGCAGGGCATTGATCCTCACTACCGGTTTGTACTGCGCATTGCGAATATCGAAGGTGTTAAACAGGTTCTCTGGAAGGCTGAACACCACGTCCAGCAGATCGGTACGGGTCAAAGTGACGACGGGCTGGCCGGCGGAGACGACCTGATGATTTCGCACATGGACGCTGGCCGCTGTCCCGCTAAAGGGGGCGACGAGCGTCATCTGGCTTAATTCTTCGCGCGCAATCTGTAGCGCGGCGTTTGCTGAATCGCGGTTGGCGCGCTGGACATCCATCTCGGCTTTCGACACGGCCTGGCGTCCCGCCAGGGTCTGGAAGCGGTCGAATTGCCGCTGAGCCAGGGTCGCCGCCGTTTGCCTGTCGTTCAGGCGCTGCCGGGCTTCACGGGCGTTGAGGCTGGCGAGTCGTTGCCCCTGTTTGACAATGGCACCCTGGCGAATGTCCAGGGTCTCAATCTGCCCGGCTCGTTTGAACGCGAGATCCGTGGCGTCGCCGGATTCAATACGGGCGGGAAACACGCGCTGCTGCGCGTTGCCGGCCTTGACCACCTCTGCGACTTTTACCATTTTCGGCAGGGGCGCGGCGCGGTCGGGTTTCGGATCGCACGCCGTCAGCAGCAATAAAACAGCAGGCAGAAGAGAGAGGTAGCGCTTCACAGTATTCCCCTGATAATAATTGTTTTATTTATTTCGTCATCAATGCTGGGGTGGCGCTATTCTGCCAGGGCCGAGACGACCACATAGGTAAATAGACCGATTGCTGTGCTGGCGATAATGGCGAGCGCAATAAACAAACCAAGGCGAATCAGGCTTAAACCGTACATGCATTCCTCCATGAGGTTGAAGGTGGCGCGGAATAAAGAGAATAAACGTGTTGCATGCCTGACTATGAGCATAGTCGGTGAATAAATAAATGTTAAATAACCATTATTAGTGGCGTGACATACTCAGGCGAAACAAGCGTTACGATGGTGTATCCCCTTTGAATAACATCCTGATATTCCTGTGCTACGTTTAATAGCATCCATTCCTTTTTTCCGTAAAAGGCATTCACGCCTGTACCCATGGGTTTGATGCGATCTCTCCTGATTCACTCACTGTTGTGTTGGTTATAAAAAGGATGCTTGATATGTATAAAACGATTCTGGTGCCGGTGGATGTATACGAAACAGCATTGTCTGATAAAGCGCTACAGCATGCCCAATTCCTGGCGCAAAGCGCATCGGGTAATGTCCATCTGCTGTACGTTATGCCAAAGTTCTCGGCGGAACTGACCCGCGGTTTTATTGCAGACGCGAGAAAGATGGATGAATATATGATTAATAATGCTAAAGAAAAACTGGCTGCGCTGGTAAAAAAAATCAACCTGCCGGAAGCAAATGTCCATCTACATGTTCGCAGCGGGAATATACGTGATGAGGTAATCAAACTGGCGGATGAGCTTAACGTCGGTGCGATTATTGTGGGATCACGTAATCCAAATATTCAAACTCATTTATTAGGATCAGAGGCGGCGAGTATCGTTCGTTACGCGCATGTTCCTGTTTTCGTTATTCGTTAATGTCATGAAAGCAAGGTGATTTCTGAAAAGAACCTGAGGAAGGAACGATGATAACAGAAAAGCCTCACCGTCCGTATTATCAACAGACCGTTGATGAAACCCTGACAAATATCCAATCCAGCCTCGACGGACTTAGCAGTACAGAAGCCACCGCCAGGCTGGAAAAATACGGTGAAAATGCCTTACCGCAAAAACCGGGTAAACCTGGCTGGCTGCGCTTTCTGGCCCATTTCAACGATGTCCTTATTTACGTCCTTCTGGCGGCGGCGCTGCTGAAGCTGATAATGGGACACTGGGTGGATATGTTTGTCATTCTTGGGGTAGCCATCATTAACGCCCTGATTGGCCATATTCAGGAGAGCAATGCGGAGAAATCGCTGCAAAGTATTCGCAATATGCTCTCCAGCGAGGCTGTGGTCATCCGGCAGGGCAACCATGAAACTATCCCGACGACAGCGCTGGTGCCCGGAGATATCGTCGTGATACGCGCCGGGGATCGCATTCCTGCCGATCTTCGCGTGACAGAGGCGCACAATCTGCGGGTGGAAGAAGCTATTCTCACCGGCGAATCCACGGTAGTGGAGAAAAGCAGCGATGCGCTCCACGGGGAGTTGCCGTTAGGCGACCGTTACAACCTGCTTTATTCTGGCACCACCGTCAGCTCCGGCGCGGGAAAAGGGCTGGTGGTGGCGACCGGTGGGGAGACCGAACTCGGCCATATCAACCAGATGATGTCAGACATTGAAAAACACCGTACCCCGTTGATGGTGCAAATGGACAAGCTCGGCAAGACCATTTTTATCACCATTCTGGTAATGATGCTGGCGCTGTTCGTTTTCAGTCTTATCTTCCGTGATATGCCTGTATCAGAGCTGGTGCTGTCGTTGATTAGCCTTGCGGTAGCGGCGGTGCCGGAAGGATTACCGGCCATTATCTCGATCATCCTCTCGCTGGGTGTGCAGGCGATGGCGCGTCGCAAGGCGATTATTCGCAAGCTGCCTACCGTGGAAACGCTGGGGGCGATGACGGTTATCTGCTCGGACAAAACCGGCACCCTGACCATGAATGAGATGACGGTAAAAGCGGTGATTACCGCGGACACCACCTACCGCGTGGAGGGAGACAGCTACGAGCCGGTGGGTACTATTCACCCCGTTGACGATCCGACACCGGTCACCGTGAACCCGGGATCTGTGCTGGAGCGCTATCTGCGCACCGTCGATCTCTGTAATGACAGCCAGCTGATCAAAGATGAGCAGGGGCTGTGGAAAATCACCGGCGGTCCAACCGAAGGCGCGCTGAAGGTGCTGGCGGCCAAAATTCCGCTTCCGGCAATTGACGCCGAGTTGCGCAGTAAAATCCCATTTGATTCGCAATATAAATACATGTCCACCCTCTATCGCCTGGGCGACGAAGAGGTGATGTTAATCACCGGTGCGCCGGACGTCCTTTTCCGTCTTTGCCAGCACCAGCAGACCCAAAACGGGCTGGAGCCGTTCAACCTGCACTATTGGGAAGAGAAGATTGAAGAGTATGCGCGCGAGGGATTGCGCATGGTGGCTGCGGCCTGGAAACCGGCTGCCAGCGGGCAGCGCGAGCTGACGCATGCGGATCTGCAAGAAGGGGTCATACTGCTCGGCATTGCGGGCATGATGGATCCCCCGCGCCCGGAAGCCATTTCGGCCATTGCCGACTGCTTGCAGGCGGGCATTCGCGTGAAAATGATTACCGGGGATCATCCACAAACGGCGATGAGCATTGGACAGATGCTGGGTATTGGCAACGCGGCGAGCGCCATTACCGGGCGCGAGCTGGAGGCGATGGACGACCACCAGCTGAGCGAGGCGGCGCAAAAATACGATATCTTTGCCCGCACCAGCCCGGAAGATAAATTCCGCCTGGTGCAGGCGCTGCAAAGTAAGCAGGAAGTGGTCGGAATGACCGGGGACGGGGTGAACGATGCGCCGGCGCTGAAGCGGGCGGATGTCGGCATCGCGATGGGGATCAAAGGTACTGAAGTCACCAAAGAAGCCGCCGATATGGTGTTAACGGACGATAACTTTGCCACCATTGCCCGGGCGGTCCATGAAGGGCGTCGGGTCTACGACAACCTGAAAAAGACCATTTTGTTCGTTATCCCGAGCAACATCGCCCAGGCCTTACTGATCATTATTGCCCTGCTGGCGGGGAACCTGATCCCACTAACGCCGGTACTGATCCTGTGGATGAACATGGCAACCTCGGCAACGCTGTCGTTTGGCCTGGCGTTTGAAGCGGGTGAGAAGGACATCATGAACCGGCCGCCGCGTAAGTCTAACCTGCATGTGATGGACGGTTATGCCATCTGGCGAGTAGTGTTTGTCGGCCTGATGATTGCCATCAGCGCCTTTGTGCTGGAGGCCTGGCTGCAACCACGCGGCTACTCACCGGAGTTCATTCGCACCGTGTTGCTGCAAACACTGGTCACCGCCCAGTGGTTTTACATGCTCAACTGCCGCGTCACCGACGGCTTCTCCCTGAGTAAAGGTCTGCTGGCTAACAAGGGGATATGGATCGTGAGCGGCGTACTTCTGGCCCTTCAGCTTCTGATCATCTATGCGCCGTTCATGCAAATGCTGTTCGGTACCGAAGCGCTACCGTTCCGCTACTGGATCATTACCTTCCTGATTGGGTTTGCGATGTTCATGATTGTTGAAGCAGAAAAAGTCCTTACCCGGAGATGGCGCACGACGAAAAGATGACTGAATGAGTAGGCTAAGCCTGCCCACTGGCAGGCTTTCTCTTTGACTGAGTACAGAACACTATGATTCGATTTGCCTCATTCGTTTTTACGCTTGGTATTCTGGTTCCCGCTGCATCTGCTGTAACCTACCCCCTCCCTCCCGAGGGCAGCCGTCTGGTGGGGGCGCCGATCACCATAACCGTGCCTGAGGGCAATACTCTGCCGCTCGAAGCGTTTGCAACGCAGCACGGACAGGGGTTGAGCAATATGCTGGAAGCCAACCCGGGGGTGGATCCGTTTTTACCGCGAGCCGGAACACAGCTGGTGGTACCCCAGCAGCTTATTCTGCCGCCAACGGTGCGCGAGGGGATTGTGGTGAACGTCGCGGAAATGCGACTTTACTATTATCCACCCGGCAGCAACACGGTTGAGGTGCTGCCTATTGGCATCGGTCAGGCCGGGCGCGAAACGCCGCGTAACTGGGTAACCGCCGTTGAGCGCAAACAGGAAGGCCCAACCTGGTCACCCACGCCAAATACGCGACGCGCTTACGCGAAAGAGGGGAAAACGTTGCCCGCGTTCGTTCCCGCCGGGCCGGATAACCCGATGGGGCTGTATGCCCTCTATATCGGCAGGCTGTACGCGATCCACGGTACCAACTCAAATTTCGGCATTGGTCTGCGCGTCAGCCAGGGCTGCATTCGCCTGCGTAATAACGATATCAAATACCTGTTCGATAACGTTTCGGTGGGGACGAGGGTACAGCTTATCGATCAGCCCTTAAAGGTGACCACCGAGCCGGACGGTAGCCGTTGGGTAGAGGTTCACGAGCCGCTGTCACGCAATCGCGCGGAATTTGAATCGACAAATAAGGTGCCGCTGCCCATTTCAGCCGCACAAAGGACGCAGCTAATAAGTGAAGGGGCGGGCGCTGAGCTGGAACGGCGGTCGGGGATGCCGGTGAAGCTTGCTATGCCCGGTGGCGCTGCGCTTACCGGGCCTACAGGACCGTAGGTCGGGTAAGGCGAAGCCGCCAACCGACAATTTTACCGAACGCAGAATGTAGGTCGGGTAAGCGCAGCGCCACCCGACAAACTGACCGAACGCAGAAAAGCAAAAAGCCTGCTTTAAAAGCAGGCTTTTCAAATTTGGCTCCTCTGACTGGACTCGAACCAGTGACATACGGATTAACAGTCCGCCGTTCTACCGACTGAACTACAGAGGAATCGTGTGAACGGGGCGCATATTATCGACCTGCGTACGCCTTGTCAAAGGATGGATCGCCGACTTTGAACTGTTTGCTGACAAAACCAGCAAAGTGACGTTTTTGCCAACGGAATGCACCATTATTGTGCAGATATACCCCGAATGGGGCAGATCGGAAACCGTTGTCCCCGTCTCAAAACAGGCACCAGTGATTGGCTTTCCTTATTTTCAGCCGCTTAGCAGCGACATACACCCGCTGCAAAAAACTGGCATCCATATTGCAAAACCTGTTTAACAACACAGCCGTTACCGGCACGCTATTTTCGAACAGGGGGCAACATGAACTTAAGACGACTGAAATACTTCGTAAAAATCGTCGATATCGGCAGCCTGACCCAGGCGGCTGAAGTGCTGCATATCGCGCAGCCTGCGCTGAGCCAGCAGGTCGCGACTCTGGAAGGCGAAATGGACCAGCAACTGTTGATCCGCACCAAGCGCGGCGTAACGCCTACCGAAGCGGGAAAAATTTTATATACCCATGCCCGCACGATCCTGCGTCAGTGTGAACAGGCGCAGCTGGCCGTGCACAATGTGGGTCAGACCCTGAGCGGCCATGTCTCCATTGGCCTGGCGCCGGGAACGGCCGCATCGTCTGTCACCATGCCGCTGCTACAGGCAGTGCGCGCGGAGCTACCGGAAGTGCTGGTTTATCTGCATGAGAACAGTGGTTCCGTGCTCAATGACAAACTGCTCAACGGTCAGCTGGATATGGCGGTGCTGTACGATCGCTCCCCGGTTGCCGGGATCACCAGCCAGCCGCTGCTGAAGGAAGATCTTTACCTGGTCGGTACCCGTGATTGCCCCGGCCAGAGCATTGATTTAACCGCTGTGGCAGAGATGAATCTGTTCCTGCCGCGCGACTACAGTGCCGTGCGCGTGCGCGTTGACGAAGCGTTCTCGCTGCGCCGTCTGACGGCGAAGATCATCGGCGAGATTGATTCCATCTCCACGCTGACTGCCGCCATTGCCAGCGGCATGGGTGTAACGGTTCTGCCCGAGTCTGCCGCACGTTCACTGTGCAGCGCGGCGAACGGCTGGATGGCCCGCATCACCACGCCATCCATGAGCTTACCGCTGTCGTTGAATATGTCCGCGCGCGGCTCCCTGTCGCCGCAGGCGCAGGCGGTGAAAGAGATCCTGATGTCTCTGGTCAGTAAGCCGTCGCTGGAAAATCGCGAGCTGCAACTCGTCAGCTGATATTCCAAATAAGCATAAGATGCTGGTTTTTATTATTTGTTCTCCAGCCCGCCTGACTCTAACAATAGCCTTATGTCAGATGCGCCGGAGTGAATTGTGAATTTCCAGCAACTTAAAATTATTCGTGAGGCGGCCAGGCGGGATTACAACCTGACCGAAGTCGCCAATATGCTTTACACCTCTCAGTCGGGTGTCAGCCGACATATCCGCGAGCTGGAGGAGGAGTTAGGCATTGAGATTTTTATCCGTCGCGGCAAGCGCCTGCTGGGTATGACCGAGCCAGGCAAGGCATTGCTGACCATCGCTGAGCGCATTCTCAACGAGGCCAGCAACGTTCGTCGGCTGGCGGATCTCTTTACCAACGACGCTTCGGGTGTGCTGACTATCGCCACCACCCATACACAGGCGCGCTACAGTCTTCCGACGGTTATCAAAGCATTTCGTGAGATCTTCCCGGACGTACGTCTCGAACTGATCCAGGGCACGCCGCAGGAAATTGAAGTGCTGCTGCATAACGGTGGGGCCGATATCGGTATCGCCAGTGAACGGCTGAGCAATGACCCGCTGCTGGTGGCGTTCCCGTGGTTCCGCTGGCACCACAGCCTGCTATTACCCGCCGAACACCCGCTGAACCAGGTTTCACCGTTGACGCTGGAAGAGATCGTCAAATGGCCGCTTATCACCTACCGGCAGGGCATTACCGGGCGTTCGCGCATAGATGAAGCGTTCAAGCGTAAAGGGCTCACGCCGGACGTGGTGCTGAGCGCGCAGGATTCCGACGTGATCAAAACCTACGTCGAGTTAGGACTGGGGATTGGCCTGGTGGCCGAGCAGTCTGGCGGCGAATATGAAGCCGGAAATCTGGTGCGTCTGGATACGCGTCACCTGTTCGATGCGAATACCGTCTGGCTGGGGCTAAAGCGCGGGCAGCTTCAGCGTAACTACGTGTGGCGTTTTATTGAGCTATGCAACGCGGGGCTTTCCGTGGATGAGATCAAACGCCAGGTGATGGAGCCGGAAGAGGTGGCGATCGATTATCAGATTTAACTACGCGTTTGCCCGGGTGCGCTGCGCTTTCCGGGCTTGTATTCCCCCTTCACCCTGTTTCTCCTTTATTTCTGAAGACGGCTTCCATATTTTGCATCCTTAACCTGCATACCAGCCAATCTGTCTGCATAATCGGCACTATAGTTTTGCATCTATATAGTTTTTGATCTATGTTGTACAAGGAGGTCCCGTGTGGGCGATTAAAACTACGGACAGGTTTGACGACTGGTTCACCTCATTAAACGATAGCGAGAGAGCCAGCGTACTGGCCGCGCTACTTGTTTTGCGGGAAAGGGGACCGGGTCTGTCCAGACCGTATGCCGATACGCTGAAAGGCTCCCGCCACAGCAACATGAAAGAGTTGCGTATCCAGAGTAAGGGTGATCCGCTGAGGGCATTTTTCGCTTTCGATTCGAACCGTACGGGTATTGTACTGTGTGCGGGCAATAAGGTCGGTAATGAAAGGCGATTTTACGATGAGATGCTCCTCGTTGCGGATCGGGAATACACTCGCTGGCTGAACACATTAAAAGAGAGGAATTAACGCGATGGGCAGAACCCTGGAGCAGCTTATTGCAGATGAAAAACCTGAGGTTGTTGCCAGCGCACAGGCAATGGCAACGGATATTTTGCTCAATATCCATCTGGCCGAGTTACGTGAAAAAGTGCAAAAAACGCAGGTAGATATGGCCAGGGCGTTGGGTATTAAACAACCTACTGTCGCCGTCATGGAAAAGGCAGGACGCGATATTAAGCTTTCTTCTTTGAAACGCTACGTTGAGGCCGCCGGAGGGAAGCTACGGCTGGATGTAGAACTACCCGATGGTTCTCATTACGAGTTTGTGTTGTAACCCACAAAAGCAAAAAGCCTGCTCTAAAAGCAGGCTTTTCAAATTTGGCTCCTCTGACTGGACTCGAACCAGTGACATACGGATTAACAGTCCGCCGTTCTACCGACTGAACTACAGAGGAATCGTGTGAACGAGGCGCATATTATCGACCTGCGTGCGCCTTGTCAAAGGGGAAAACACCGTTTTTGTTCGTTTGCCGAGAATTTCAGCAAACCGATGATTTAATAGCAAATTTGCTTTCAAATTGCACAGCAAATCGCGCCGCCCGCAGGCGGCGCGCAGGATCAGAACAGAACGGAGTAGTTCAGGCCAAACGTACGTCCACGGCCTTTATAAGTATAAAGACCCGGTGAGCCATAGGTTGGGCTATACAGCCCCGGTGCGCGCTGGCCCCAGGCGGTGGTGTAGTCTTTGTCCAGCAGGTTTTCCACGCTGAAGCTGACTTTGCCCACCGGCAGGGCGTAGCTGCCCAGGAAATCAACGGTGTTATAGCCATCAATCTTCTTACCGTCGGCGTCAGACACGTCGAAGGTTTGTGTGCTCTGCACGCGCAGGGCCCAGTCGCCCGGCGCCCAGTTAACCCATGCGCTGGCTTTAGACGGGCTGGCGCTGTCGACCGTCAGCTTCTCCCATTTCCCGTTTTCACGCGTTTCGGACTTGATGGCGTTAAAGTTCGCCCCGGTGCTCCAGTCGCTGTCGGTGAAGAAATAGTCCACCTGGCCTTCAACCCCATAGATACGACGTTTATCGTCCTCCAGGTTGATGGTCATGTCGCTCTTGTTGATGGTGATGGTTTTATCCGAGAGCGAGTAGTAGGCCGCCACCTGGGTACGCAGGTTATCGCCGGTGAAGCGCCAGCCCAGCTCGTAAGCATTGACCTTAATACCGTCCAGCGTTGAGTCGTTCACGTTGACGCTGTTTTGCAGGCGATAGTGACCATCGACCAGCTGATAGGTGCCGGAGCCGTAGTACTTCGCCAGGTCCGGGATCTCGAAGCCCTGGGAGAAGTTAAACCACAGCTGCTGCTGTTCGGTAAGACGTCCAAGGATCCCGGCGTTAAACAGGAAGTTGTTGTAGTCGGTTTTCCCGCCCGGCACCGCGTCAGCGGAGGTCGCTTTGCCCGTGGCGATTGCCTGCTGCTGGGCGTAGCCGACAAAATCGTCCACCTTGTTTTCGGTGTACTGGTAACGCACGCCGCCGCTCAGGGTGATGGCGTCAATGTCATAGCTGGCTTGCAGGAACGGCGCGAGGTTGGTAATGCTGTAACCCGGATAACGGCCCACGTTGTAGGCATTGTCCAGCTCCATGCCGCCGCTCGCCGCCGCTTTGCTCAAGTCAAAGAACTGCTGGTTGGCATCGAACGTTTCATGATCGGCGTCCACACCCCAGGTGAGGGTCAGGTCGTCCATCGGCTTGCTGTTCAGCGTCAGCTTGCCGCCGTAAAAATCGGTTTTCTGCTGGGACGCGCCAATGCTGGTCACCGCGCCTTTGCTCAGCGTCGGGAACGGGTAGTAGGTCAGGCTCTCGTCACGGTAGTAAATCTGCGCAACCAGATCCTGACCCCAGAAATCGGTGTTCGAGTATTGCAGGTTGATCAGGTGACGCTCTGTGCCCGGGATACGGTCAGAGTTCAGGTTATCTTTATTATAGGCTTTGGCATCGCCCGTGACCGCAGCGAAATTCTCCCCAAGGAACAGGCCGTGCTTGCCGTCGGATTCGCTCTTGTAGTACTGCGTGGTTAACTGGAGCTGCTGATGATCGTCGATGTTGATGGTGCCTGTCCCCATCACGTCGATACGGTCGGAATACTGCAAGCCGGTCTGGGTGTTATCGATAATCACCTCGTCGCCGTTGCCGTCATACCAGCCGCCGTAGCGCTGATAGGAGACCGACAGACGGCCAGAGGCGTTGTCATTGCCGCCGCTCACGGCTGCGGAGACGTTCTCATCATGGTCGTTATGGCTGTTAAACCCGCTTTTTGCTCCGGTCTGGAACTCCACCTCGGTCTCCGGCTGGCCTTTTTTGGTGACGATGTTCACCAGACCGCCGGTACTGCCGCCGCCGTACAGCGAGGTGGCGCCGGAGATCACTTCGATGCGGTCAATGTTGAACGGATCGATAGAGTCGAGCTGGCGGCTGTCGCTGCGGGAAGAGTTCAGACGTACGCCGTCCACCATCACCATCATGGAGCGACCGCGCAGGTTCATGCCGTAGTTGGTACGTCCCTGGCTGCTGACGTCCATACCGGGGATCAGCTGGGCCAGCACGTCTTTAATCTCTTTCCCGCCCTGAACCTGCTGCTCAATTTCCGCCCGCTCAATAACCCAGGTGGTTTGCGCCATCTCTGCCACGCTGCGATGTGCCCGGCTGGCGGAGACCACAATATCTTCTTCCTTTTGTTCTTCCGCCCACGCAGAGGTAGAAAGCATGGCAAGCAAGCACGGATTTAAAACCCAAAGATGAGAACGTTTCATTGTTATGTTGATCCTGAATGTGTGTGTCAGTACTCGGTGGTCTTCATTAATGATTTAAAAACCTGGCTGCTCTCCGGGCTGGTGGTGCTCCGCCAGTGGATCACGCCGGGGGTGGTTGCCAGCTCAAACGGCTCGTCATCGTGAGCGCGATTCAAAATTCGCGCCGCGCGCCAGGCCATCAGGCTGAGCTGGGGTTCGGCAATACCGAGACGGTGCATCCCGGCATTGACGGCAAACAGGCGGTTGCTCTGCGGGCCGTCCCATTCAAGGGTGAAATCGTTGTTGATGCAGAAGGCTTCATTCTCATCCAGACGCAGTCGGGAAGAGAGCGGGGCGAGAAACGCGGGCTGCACGGCGCGGTAGCCGGTGGCGAAAATCACCACGTCGCTCTCCAGCTGTTCGCGCCCGCCGTCCAGGTGATGCTGGATGCTGAGGCGATGTCCGGTTTCCTGGCGCGTCAGCGCCGTCACCGAGCGGGACGGCATCAGATGCGCCCAGGGTTTTTCGCGCAGCACTTCGAAGCGGTGATACATGGCGCGATAGATGGCCAGCAGCGACTCCGTGGTGATCCCGTCGGAGGTCATCTTCTGCTCCTGCAACATCTGACGTCGGGCGTCGTCACCAAGGGTCGAGAAGCTGTCCACGTACTCCGGCGTGAAATATTCGTTAGCAAACGCGGCTTCATCCAGCGCGTTGTAGTTGTTGCGGCGCGACACCCAGTTGAGGCTCAGCGGCTGCCCCCATTCCCCACGGAAGATATTTAAAAACAGATCCGCACCGCTCTGGCCGCCGCCGACGACGGTGACGCGCTTGCCCGCTAAATCCGGCGTGCGCAGCATCATTTCGCTGGCGTGGAAGCAGGTGTCGTCCTGCGCGGTGACGCAGTCTGGGAGATTGATCTGCTTCCCAATCCCCACGCAGACGTGGCGCGCCAGGAAGCGATCCCGCTGGGTCACGACCTCAAACAGGCCGTTTTGCTCATCAAAGCTGACCTGCTGTACCTGCTGGCTGAAGGCCAGGTTAGTGAGGTTATCCGCCGCCCAGCACAGGTAGTCGGCAAACTCCTCGCGCGACACGGTGCGCTGCTCGGTGGTGAGGAAACGGTAGAACTTTTTGCGCTGTACCAGATAGTTCAGGAAGCTGTGGCGGTTGGTAGGCTCCACGGCGCTGACCAGATCCTTCAGGAAGCTGGTCTGCATATGGCAGTCCGGCACCATCATCCCCGGGTGCCAGGAGAAGTGCGGCTTGCGTTCAAGAAACAGCGAGCTAAAACCGTCCAGCCCCTCTGCCAGCGCGGCAATACTGAGGTTGAACGGACCGATACCAATGCCGATGAAATCATAGGTTTTCATTGCGCTGACTCCTGGGAGACCAGAAAAAGAGGGTTATCAAGATCGCAGACGTAGTTCGGCAGCATGCGGCTGCCGCCGTCGTGTTCAGAGAAGGTCAGTTTGACCGGGTTGAGGATCACGCGAATAATCTGCGGCTTAAACAGGTCGAATTTGGCGAAGCGCGCCGCAAGATCCGGATGGGCGGCCATATAGCGACGTAACACCAGCGCCAGGATCTGATAGAAGCGGGTTTCGCTCACGCCGCATTGCAGGGTGAGGCGGGATATAAAGCGCAGCACCGTGACAAAGTTGCCGGTTTGCAGGTCGTGGATGATGTAATCCGCGCTGAGGCGCGCCGTCACCGCTTTTACCTGCTCCGGCAGGCTCTGCGCCTGCGGGAAATCTTCATCCACCAGGCGCATATCGCCCTGAAAATCCTTCAGGAAAATGCGCTGCGGAACGTAATCTTTCATCACCAGCGTGACGTTCTGGCCGTGGGCGATGAGCGCCACCCCGTAGCGGCAGAGCAGGTGGTAGAAGGGGATCACCGTCGCCTCAAACAGCTTTTCCAGCCATGCGTCAGCGGTTAACCCCGAGCGTTTGATCCACGCGTCAATCAGCGGGCGCCCCTGGTTATCGGTTTCCATCAGCGCCGCCATCAGCACCGCCTGTTCGCCATCCTGTAAATAGCAGGATGGGTTCTCGCGCCAGATCACCCCCAGCATCTCCTGATAGCGGTACGGCGCCTCAGGCAATGCGGCATAACCCGGATGCGACAGATATCCGGCTGCGGGTTCGCCAAGCACCTGCGCCCCGGAGTGAATCAGCGTGGCATCGCTGGCGAACTGCTGCTGTAGCCAGCGCGAGGCAAGCGGACCGGCGGCGATATACTTGCCCGGAATACCGCGATAGCAGGAGGTGTTGTAGATAGTCAGCGGCAGCTTGATGTCATACGGCGCGCGACGGCTGGCGTTGGTCAGCGTGCGCAGGGACTGCTGCGCCAGATACTCATCGCCGAACTCACCCAGCTCTACCATCTCACCGCGCGCGAGCTGCGCCAGGAAATGAATGGCAATTTTTTGCTGCCACTGCCACGGGTGCAGCGGCACCGGCAGCCAGCTGTCGTCCAGATCCAGCTCCTGCCAGCGGGCGTCGAACCGCTCGCGCTCGGCATCGTCCATGGCGCTGGAGAGCAGGGCGTTAATATCGCAATCGGCGTCGCTGCTCCAGACCAGACGCTCGCGCTGCACGGCGACCCAGTGCAGGCGGAAACGCCCGCGATATTCCGGCGCGTACAGGCGCAGGGCATCCAGCCCCCAGCCGCGGCGTCCCTTGTTGAAAATAAACTTCGGGTGACCGCGCATCAGGCACTGTAGTTCGTCCGGGTCGAGGTGGATCAGCGCATCGGCATCCAGCGTTTCACGCGCCTGCAACAGCTGCATGTCACCCCGCAGCGTGGCGTAGAGATCTTCCATGTGCTCCGCCGTTTGCGCGTCGCTCATCTCCAGCACGGTGGCCAGTTGCAGCAGCGCGTTTTCCGCTTCGACCGCCGCGCCGCTGGTGGTGGTCAGGGTATCAGGGTCAATATGCAGCCAGCCCCATATCCCACGCGTGGCGCGAAACTGCCAGCACGCGTTGCCCATACTGATGCGCCAGTTGTCCGCCGAAACCGGCTCGGCGCGCAGGGTGCGTTCATATTCCAGTTCGGCGAGGATCTTCGCCACCATCTCGCGGTTCACTTTCTGCCAGAGTGCGTTCACAGTTCCACCTCGTGGAAGAAGCGGTGACGCTCGCTCATGATCAGACGGGAGCGTTTGTGCGGGAAGTCGAACTCTTTCACCGTGTCGAAACCGGCGGACGCCAGATGGCGGAACAGACGCTGGTTGTCGAAGCGCGGCTCGGCGACAATGCGCGTGGTGCGCGGTTCATCGAGATACAGATAGTGGCTCAGGCCGCGCAGCCAGCTGCGGATGTATTGCGCGCCGCGCCAGTTTTCTTCACCCACCAGCATGTGCAGCCCGCGGTCAAACGGCTGCCAGCGGTAGTGGCGGCCAATGCGATCTTCTGCCGCCCAGTAGAGTTCAAAATAGCCGAACGGCTGATCGTCAAAGCAGCCGATAACCGGGTAGCAGTACGTCGAGTCGAGCTGGCGACGCAGGTAGTTTTCCTGCTCGGCCTGCGGTCCCGCCATCTCCCAGAAAGCGTTCACGCGCGGGTTGTTCATCCAGCGGGTAAAACGCTCGCCGTCCAGCGCCACGTCCGCCACGCGGAAGCTCAAGGTGCGCTTAATCTGCGGATCGTAACGGCGGTACACCTCTCTCTGCGGGCGGTGAGGGCGCAGCGGGAAGTACAGCTGACGGCTTTCGTCAAACTGCATTCCGCCGCTCGCCTGCGGACGTTCGCCTTTCAGCCACAGCGGCAGCTGCCAGAAAATTTCACGCGCCAGATAGTCCCCGTGAACGAGGCTAAAAAGCGCTTGCGCCTGAGGTTCATCCTGCCAGGCTGCCCACGGCAGGGTAATGCCGGTCAGGGCGGGCGCGGCAACAAACAGCTGGTCGAGGGCGTCCACCAGCCAGCCGTCCGGGAGCCCGGTCAGCCGCTTCAGCACCGCGCTGCCGTCGAGACCCAGCGTCAGCGGCAGGTTTTGTTCCGTGACCGTGCAGCGAAAGCCGTAGCCGGAATGGACGATATTCGCGTTTGCCATCACGCCTTCTCCTTATAAAACGGGTTGCTAAAGTCGAAATAGATCACCGCCGGATCGACGATGGTGTTTTCGTTGCGATCGTGCAGGTAGCAGAAGAAGTTGCCTTTGCAGTTCCAGGTCGGGCTGTTGAGCACATAATCGAGGCAGCGGGTCTGCTTCGCCGTGGTGCGCAGTTCGGCCAGCGCGTCACGCACGCGGGACATCAGGTTCTCTTCGCTGTCGAAACCGGCAGCGGCGAGCGCGGCGGTGACGGCAAGGGTAGAGTTCAGCAGCAGGTAATAAGGGAAGTAGCGCAGCAGCTGGCTCTCACCGAAGCGGTTTTCCACTTCGGTTTCACCTGCCTCTTTCAGCCACGCGTCGGCCCCTTCGGTCCAGGCGCTGCCCTGGCAGTCGCGGTAGATCAGCCCAACGGGGAAATCCTGCTGCATCTCAACGAGGATATTTTGCTGGTGCGCCAGCAGGACCAGACCGTAGTCCGCCTCGGCGCTGAACAGCGGAAGCAATACCCGGTCGCAGTAAGCGTCCAGCCAGCAGCGCGCGGCCTGGGCGAGCGGGAGATCCAGACGCTGGCTCAGACGACGCACCGCCGCGGCGAGCAGGCTTTCGCCGCCGTCCGGCGCGGCCTGGGTCAGGCTCACCAGCACGTTGGTTTGCGTTTCAGGGGTATCGAACAGCAGGTTTACGCGCAGGGCCATCAGGCTCTCTTCCTGAATGACGCCGTGCTCATCGCACAGCCCCGCCCAGCCGTCCTCCTGCATCACGCGCATGGTCGGGTAGCGCGCCTGAAGTTCCTGCCAGCGTGCCGTTTTCGCCAGCCGCGCCAGGCGCATGCCGCGCTTAACCTCTTTCACCGACAGCGTGCGCACGGAGTTGGTCAGCCGCACGCTCAGGGAAAACTTAATCATGTCGCTGTTGGTTTCGCTGTACAGCGAGCGGGAAGAGCTGGTGGGCAGCCATTGCGCACCGGCTTCGCCCAGATCGCGCAGGGCGCCTTTTTCTACCAGACGCTGGCACCAGTCCTGCTCCAGCAGATAGTCGGCCTGCCACGGGTGCATCGGCAGCAGCCAGCAGGTGTCGGTGAAGTGACCGAGAAGGGCCGGCGCGCTCTGCGCTGCAAAGCGCAGCAGACGTTCCCGCAGGGAGACATTCAGGCTGTCGCCGGTAATCAGCTCATGCTCAACCGCAAACCAGCGCAGCGGGAAGCGGGAGGCGAAATCCGGCAGATAGCGACGCGCCTCGACCTCGTTAAACGGCTCGTGCGACTTTGGGGCAGGATGAAAAGCATGGCCGACCAGCAGCGCCTGTTCCGCTTCGGCAAACGTCAGCGGCTTATCGCGCAGGTTTGCCCAGTTGTGGCGTAAATCAATGGCCTGCCAGGTGTGCGTATGGCTTTCCAGGACGCGCTGCTTAAAGCGAGCCAGCGTATCGGCATCCAGGGCGCCTCTTACCGTCTCTTTTTCAAGAATGTAATCAATCAGTTGATGGAATGTGACCGTGTCACCGCCGTCGCTGTCGGCCTGAATCAGCGTTGCCGGAAAACGATACTGGTGATGCTGCGTGGGGGAGAAATAGCGTACCGGAACCCGAATGGCCTGGGTTGGGGAGAGCGGGATATGAATCTGTGATAACTCATCCGCACGGGTTGCGGGAAGATAATGCCAGTCCTTCGTTTCGCGCAGCAGCGCGTTCAAAAAACACTGGGCCGCAACATCTGTACCGGCGGAGCGGGGCAGAGTACGCATAGTTGTACCTCATTCCATGACTGATAATAATTCTCGTTATGATATTCATTCTGTTTACAGTGGCAACTATTTTTGCAATATTTGTTTTCATAAACTTCATAATTTCCACACATTTATTGACATTATATTCACAATTTTATGCGCACCCGTACTGAGAATCTCACTGACGTTGTGACCTCTAAAGCTAACTGGCCCCTGGCACTGGGCGCCGGTTTATTAGGTATTGGGCAAAACGGTTTGCTGGTTATGCTGCCGCAGCTGGTCTCCCTGACCGGACTATCGCTCTCCGTCTGGGCCGGGCTGCTGATGTTCGGCTCGATGCTCTTTTTACCCGCATCGCCCTGGTGGGGACGCCAGAGCGAGCGGCACGGCTGTAAGATCGTTATGCTGGCCTCGCTGGGAGGCTATCTGGCGAGCTTTGTCGTGATGGCGCTGGTGGTCTGGGCGATGGCGAACGGCGCGCTGAATGCTCTCTGGGGAATGGCAGGCCTGGTGCTGTCGCGCATGCTGTACGGCCTGACGGTATCAGGGCTGGTGCCTGCGGCCCAGACGTGGGCCATTCAACGCGCGGGGCTGGATAAAAGGATGGCGGCGCTGGCGACGATAAGCTCTGGCCTTAGCTGCGGGCGTCTGCTGGGACCGCCCCTGGCCGCGCTGATGCTCAGCGTCAGCCCGGTCGCACCGCTCTGGCTGATGGCGCTGGCGCCGTTTATCGCGCTTCTGCTGGTGCTGCGCGAAGCCGCCGATCCCCCGCTGCCGCCGGTGGCGCACCAGTCGACGCGGTTACAGGCCTCCATGCTGCCTTTCCTGGTGCTGGCACTGCTGCTGGCGGCGCTGGTCAGCCTGATGCAGCTTGGTTTATCGCCGCATCTTCACCCGTTATTTAATGGCGATGCCGTGCAAATCAGCCATCATGTCGCGCTGCTGCTGAGCCTGGCCGCGCTGGCGACCCTGGCGGCGCAGTTTCTGGTGGTACGCCCGCAGCATTTTACCCCGAGAGTTTTACTCTTAATTGCCGCGGTCTTGATGGTGGCGGGTCTTGGGCTGATGTGTCTCGCCAGTTTAGCCCTGTTCTACGTGGGAATTGTCATCACTTCGCTGGGGGCCGCCATGGCAACGCCGGGATACCAGCTTTTGCTCAACGATCGGCTGACGACGGGCAAAGGCGCAGGGGTGATCGCCACCAGCCATACGCTGGGGTACGGGGCCAGCGCGCTGCTGGTACCCGTGGTGACGCGCTTTTACGGTGAGCAGTTTTTGATTACTGCCGCATGGGGAATGGCGCTGCTGTTTCTCGCGGTGAGCGTGTGGGTACGATCGACCGATCGTACCTCTGCTGAACATTAGTGGAACGGATGAGAGGATGTGCTGGCTGCGTCCTCACTTTGCCGCAGACGCTGAAGCGGATCCTGCTGATAAAAATGGCAAAAACGCTGCCACAGCGCCGGGAAGCGCGGAGCGAAAAGCTCAGGTGCGCTAAAGAAATACTCGGACAGTACCGCAAAACACTCGGCGGGATCGGTCGCGGCATAGGCATCAATGCTGGCCGCGCTTTCACCCACCAGGTCTATCTCATCCTGAATGTTTTCCATCGCCGCGTGCAGGTCGTGCTCCCATCCCGCGACTTCACGCAGCGGGATCAGCGGCACGCCGCTGGCGCGATCGCCGTTGCGGGTATCCAGCTTATGCGCCACTTCGTGAATGATCAGGTTGAAGCCCGAGGCATCGAACGAGTCCTGAATATCCAGCCAGTTGAGGATGATTGGCCCTTGCTGCCAGCTTTGCCCGGACTGCACCATACGCTGGTTGTGCACCAGCCCGATGTCATCCTCCCACTCATCATCGACGATAAACGGCGCCGGGTAGATCAGCACTTCGTGGAAGCCATCCAGCCATTCGATACCCAGCTCCAGCACCGGCAAGCAGAAGAGCAGGGCGATGCGGGAATTTTTAAGCGGATCCAGTTCGAAGCCCTGTAGCGGTACCAGCCGTTTTTGCTGTAAAAAACGCTCGGCCAGCTGAATCAGCTTTGATTGCTCTTCAGGCAAGAGATTCGCCAGCACGGGGATCGCCAGAGCCTCATCCCAGGGCAGCGCCATATTTCGACCAGCGTCGTTCGTTTTCCAGGGCCACTTAATCATCGCTTTGCTCGTTACTCGCACGTGAACAAAATGGAAAGGTCAGGGGCTGTTAGCATGCCAACATACTCTGTTAAGCAGTATGACACTCCTCTTCGGCTGCATGCAGACTGACAGCCTGTTTAAGAGGAATCCAGCCCGCATAAACTATCACTATGTGCCGTCAGGTTGATAGCGCTTTAGGGGTATCCCCTTCATTTTGTGAAGTATGTCGTGCGCGACTATGATAAATCTCTTCTTACCCTACCGTGCTTAAGGATCCCGTCAGTATGCCCGTCAATTTTGACCTCAACGATCTCTATGCCTTTCGCGCTTTACTGGAATATGGCAATTTCCGTCTTGCGGCGGAGTCTATCTGCCTTTCCCAGTCGGCGTTGAGTCGCAGAATTGAAAAGCTGGAGGCGGCACTGGGGACAAAACTGTTCGACAGAACCACCCGGCGCGTCACGCTGACCCTGTATGGACAGACCTTTGCCGACCGATGCGGACAGCTGCTTGCTGATGTGGAGTCCATGCTTTCGGATATCGATAAGGCCAGCGAGGAGCGTACGGGGCTAATCACCGTGGCGACGGTGCCGTCCGCCGCCTGTTACTTTATGCCGGATGTTATCCGCCGCTTTCAGTCCCGTTACCCCCGCGTGCGCATAAAACTGATCGACAGCAGCGCCGGAAATGTTATCGAGGCCGTCACCCGCGGACAGGCGGATTTTGGTATCTGCTTTGCCCGGAGTTTGCAGCCCGACATCGAGTTTGTCCCGCTGGTGGAGGATGTCTACGTGGCTGCCTGCCGGCGCGACAGCCCGCTTGCAAAAAGAAAAAGCCTGACGTGGCAGGCTTTTTATCAGCAGGATTATATCGGTCTGGATAAGACCTCCGGCAACCGCAATCTTCTCGACCAGCGGGTCGGGCATATTCGGCCTGAGCGCCCCAGCATCTGCGAAACGCGGCACGTGACGACCATGCTGGGGATGGTTGAAGCCGGGATCGGCATTGCGGCCGTTCCCGCCATGTCAATGCCCCGCGCAGAGCATTCGCTGCTGACGTCGGTACCTTTAACCGAGCCTGAGGTCAGGCGAACCGTGGGGCTGATCCGCCGCCGCGGGCGGATCCAGTCCTATATTGCTGCCGAACTCGAAACGCTGATTACCGAGCAGTATCGCGAGGTGCACTGACGGGCGTTAAGCCCGTTGCCGTAATGACGCTGGCGGCCTGTGGCGAAGAGAGAAAGGCCAGCAGCGCTTTTCCCTGTTCGGGATGGTCAGCCTTCTGCGTTACGGCTCCGGCGAAACGGGTAATGTACTGCATGTCGTCAGGCAACTTACCCACAAACATCACCCCCGGGACCGGCAGAAGCTCGCTCACCTGCTGAAAGCCGAGATCGTATTTCCCTTTTGCCACTTCAGACGCCACCGGGATGCGCTCAACCCGGTGCGCTTTATCGTGAATCTGGCCGTCGATGCCCAGCTTACGGAACAGCTGACTCTCTACATACCGGCCGCTGGCGCTGTCGGAATAAGCCATGGAATGCGCCTTCAGCAGCGTTTGCCGCAGGGCAGGCACCGTACTGATATCCGGCACCGGCGCGCCCGCTTTGACGACCATCCCGACGGGCGAATCCGCCAGCTCCACGCGGGAGCCCGCCGCCGTCCTGCGATCCTGTTCCAGTTTCGCCAGCGCATCGCCCACCATAATCACCACGTCCGCTTTTTCGCCCCGGGCGAGCCGGGCCGGAATGGCCTGCGGCGTTTTGCCCATCGACGGGCCGGAGATCACAATGAGCCTGTCGCCGCTTTGCGCTTCGTACTGCGGCGTCAGCTTCTCCAGCGCCGCTTTGAAGCCGCCAGAAATCATCACCGTCACATCCTGCGCAAGCGCGCCCGCGCTGAGGGTGGCGAAGGTCAGGGCGGCAATCACCGTTCTGAATGTAAGCATGAGGGATCACTCCTTAACGGCAGTTTGCAGGATTAACGTGCGACGACGATAGAGATAAAGCGTTGCCAGCAGGGCGCAAACGGCGGCAAAGCTCATCCAGTAGCCCGGGGAGGCTTTGTCGCCGGTGTACTCAATTAAGGCAGTCGAAATCACCGGCGTGAAACCGCCAAAGACCGCCGTTGCCAGGCTGTAAGCCAGTGAGAAGCCCGCCACGCGCACCTCTGCTGGCATGATCTCCGTCAGGGCCGGGATCATCGCGCCGTTATACAGGCCGTAGAGGAAAGAGAGCCACAGCAGCACGGTCAGCATCATTGAGAAGCTCGGGGCTGCGGCCAGCATCGTCAGCGCCGGATAGCTGGTCGCCAGCGCCAGCAGCGTCATGGCGATCAGCACCGGTTTACGCCCGAAGCGATCCGACAGCGCGCCGCCCACCGGAAGCCAGATGAAGTTGGACACCGCCACCAGCAGCGTGACCAGAAGACTGTCCGACGCGCTAAGCATCAGGACTTTTTTACCGAAGGTCGGCGCGTAAACGGTGATCAGGTAAAACGCGGTGGTGGTCATCGCCACCATCAGCATGCCCGCGACGACTACCGGCCAGTTGGCGAGCAGCGTTGTGAAGACCTGACGCATTGCCAGATGGTGGCGACGGGCGCTGAATTCCTCGGTCTCTTCGAGCTTGCGGCGCAGGAAAAAGATAAACGGCACAATCAGACAGCCAAACAGGAACGGAATACGCCATCCCCATTCGCGAATGGCACTCTCTTGCAGCACCACATTCAGCGCAAATCCCATCGCCGCCGCGATCATAATGGCGACCTGCTGGCTACCCGACTGCCAGCTGGTGTAGAAACCCTTGCGGCCCGGCGTGGCGATCTCCGCCAGATAAACCGAAACCCCGCCCAGCTCGGCGCCTGCCGAAAAACCCTGCAACAGGCGGCCGGTCAGCACCAGCAGCGGCGCCCACAGGCCAATGCTCTGGTAAGAAGGGATCAGCACGATCAGGAAGGTTCCGGTGGCCATAATTGACAGGGTGACGATCAGCCCTTTACGGCGACCCACTTTATCAATGTAAGCCCCCAGCACAATGGCCCCGATCGGACGCATCAGGAAGCCCGCGCCAAAGACGGCGAAGGTCATCATCAGGGACGCAAATTCACTGCTTGCCGGAAAAAAAGTATGGGCGATGTAGGTGGCATAAAAGCCGAACAAAAAGAAGTCGAATTGCTCAAGAAAGTTGCCCGACGTGACGCGGAAAATCGCGCCCGCTTTGGCACGAAGCGTTGCAGGTGAGGTTGAGGAAACCATGATTATCTCCAGTTTTATAGTGACGTTATGCTCGTCTGTTTCTGAAAACTGGATCAGGAAGTGGAAATTAATAAGCGCAAATAGCGCATGGACTGATGCGTGTGGTGCATTAATGACAAAGCGTTGACCAGTATTTACATATTCAACAATAACTTAACATTTCGGTGATCTTTTATTTACTCGATTTCGCTAAGTTGCTGATATATCGGTTTTGTGACATCGCGCAGGTGAGAAGCCAGGCGGGGCCTGGCTTGGGATTATCAGCGCAGCGCGTTCGCAATCGCGCTAAACATCAGCGACGCTTCCAGCGGCTGGGCGCTGAATGACGGCTCTGCCTGCGGCCAGGTGGACCACTGGACGATAACCAGATTTTCTTTCTGATTAACCATGATCATCTGACCAAATATACCCAGCGCCCACAGGGAATCCTTCAGCGAATTTTCGACTTTCGGCTCCACGTGTGTGGCGGTGGCTGGTACTTCGTTGTTCCACCACTGGTAGCCGTATAACCCCTTCGGATGCGCGTCGGACACCGATCCTTTGGCCTGTGTCCAGGCTGAGGACTGTTTCACCCAGCCCTCGGGGAGGATCTGCTTCCCGTCCGGCAGCGTACCGTTATGCAGGATAAACTCCCCGAAACGCCCCCAGTCTTCCAGCGTGGCGTTGAACCCATGCGCACCCACGTCGTGCTGGCCTTTGCTGTAGGCATGCCACACGCCGTCGCTCGCCATGCCGTACGGCTGCCAGATGGTCTTCTCCAGATACGCCGCGAGCGTCATGCCGGTGGCGCGCTCAAGCACATCGCCTAACAGCCAGGCGCCACCCGAGGAATAGGACCAGTTTTCGCCCGCCGGGTGTTCACGGTGTAACCCCTTCACCAGGGTGCGCACGCAGTTGTAGGTGCCCGGCTTCGCTTCGCATTCGGTAAGCCGGGCGAAGTCAGATTGCGGGTTGGTGTAATCTTCGTTCCACGCCACGCCAGAGGTGTGGGTGATGAGCTGTTTTAGCGTTACGCCCTCCCAGGCGGTGCCTTTTAAGTCAGGTTCGTATTGGGTGACAAGGTCGTCCAGGGAGTGGATTTTCCCTTCTTTAATTGCAGCACCCACCAGCGCGGAGACCACCGATTTGCCCACGGAACGCGACGTCCAGAGCGTTGAGTCGGTATTGCCTTCACCCAGGTATTTATAGGCCACTTTGCCGTTTTTCAGCACCAGCATGCCGCTGACGTTCTGGCGTTTCAGGTAATCCTGAAGAGTGTAACTCTTACCCTTCACCTGATAGCGGGCATCGGTGAGCGGTTTTTCTGCGGGCAGCAGCGGCGTAGCGTTGCCGTGGCGGAACACATCCCCTGCGTAGTTGCGGTAGTCATTGCGAAAGCCCACCACGCGATCGGCCTGGCTCCAGGTGAGCATGGTATGCGCGTCCGGGAGTCTGGCATCGAAAGGCGCCGGACAGGTGGTGAGGTCGGTACCGTTGCAGGCCGCCATAACGGCGGGCGAGAGCAGGCTGCTGACAACCAGCGCCGCGAGCAGCGTGCGGTTTGTTTTGATTTTCATATTTATCTCGTTTGGCTCAGGAAGGACTTCAGTTTAAGAACCTGCGGCCTATAATAAAAAACGCGTTATGGGGGAAAATCCCCCGTAAAAATTGCGTGGAGAATGGCGTGGCATCACTGATCTATTCCTTTGCCCAGCTTGAGGCGTTCACTGCCGTCGCTGAACACGGCAGCCTGATGAAGGCGGCCAGTAAACTCGGCAAAGATCGTACTACCCTGCGGGATCTGATCGATTTCCTTGAGGATGGGCTGGGCTATGCTCTGTTCCTGCGGGAGGGGCGCAGCCTGCGCCTGACGCCGGAGGGGGAGCAGCTTCAGCGGCAGGCGCACCTGCTGATGCGCCAGGTCAAAGCGTTTGAGGCGTTTGCCAGATCGGTACCGGACAGCGCGACGCAGGACATCGCCCTCGCTTACGATCCGTTCACCCCCAGAGCTTTTTTACAGGCGCTGATTGCCACACTGGCGACGAAAAAGATCCGCCTGAGCCTGACCAGCGCATCGCGCGATGAGGCGGAAGCGATGCTGGCAAACGGTCAGGCCGATCTGGGGATCTGCCAGGCGCGCAACCGCAGCGTGGGCAATGAGATGGAGTGGCGGGCGCTGGGGGCGATCGAAATGGATTTTTACGCCGCAACGGCGCTTTTTGCGGAGGTTGCGTCGCTGGTGTCGCTGCTCGATCTCTCTCTGGTGCCACAGGTGATTATGCATCCCGCGTCAGACGAGCCGGTTGCCCGTCGCCTGCAAATTTCAGGGCACACGCTTTTCACTAACGAACTGGAGATGCTGCGCAGCCTGCTGGAGCAGGGCTGCGGCTGGGGGTTTTTGCCGACCCATCTTCAGGCAACGCAGTGGAAAAATGTAAAAAGGCTGCCCACCGAAGTGGGCAGCCAGGGGATAAGCCAGACGATGGTCACTATCTGGAAGCCGGGCAGCGACAAGCGCGGGTTGATCAACGATACGCTGGCGCTGCTTCCGGCGTTATGGAAACGTTCAGCGCTGTGAGCACCCTTTGCACTGTTTATTCTGGATCTGCTGGAAGAAGTCGTTACCTTTGTCATCGACCAGGATAAACGCCGGGAAATCTTCTACTTCGATTTTCCAGATAGCTTCCATACCCAGCTCCGGATAAGCGACGCATTCCAGATGCTTGATGCTCTGCTGCGCCAGTACCGCCGCCGGACCGCCGATGCTGCCAAGGTAGAAGCCGCCGTGTTTTTTACAGGCATCCGTCACCTGCTGGCTGCGGTTGCCTTTCGCCAGCATGATCATACTTCCGCCCTGCGCTTGCAGTTGATCGACATAAGAATCCATCCGTCCGGCGGTCGTTGGGCCAAGAGAACCGGAGGCATAACCTTCCGGCGTTTTGGCCGGACCCGCGTAGTAAATCGGATGATCTTTGATGTACTGCGGCAGCCCTTCACCGTTATCCATCCGCTCTTTCAGTTTGGCGTGAGCAATATCACGACCGACGATAATCGTGCCGTTAAGCGATAAGCGTGTAGAAACGGGATACTGCGACAACTGTGCGAGGATCTCTTTCATCGGACGGTTAAGGTCAACGCGCACCGCTTCGCCTTCTCCCGCTTTGCGCAGCTCTTCCGGGATATATTTGCCTGGATTATGTTCCAGTTTTTCGATCCAGATCCCCTGACGGTTGATCTTCGCTTTGATATTACGGTCAGCAGAGCAGGAGACGCCCATACCGACCGGGCAGGATGCGCCGTGACGTGGCAGGCGAATCACGCGGATGTCGTGAGCGAAGTATTTACCACCAAACTGCGCACCCAGACCAAGATTTTGCGCTTCGATCAGCAATTCTTTTTCCAGTTCCACATCGCGGAACGCCTGACCGTGCTCATTCCCTTCCGTTGGCAGTTCATCATAGTATTTCGCGGAAGCCAGTTTCACCGTTTTAAGGTTCGTTTCTGCAGAAGTTCCACCAATAACGAACGCAATATGATACGGAGGACAGGCCGCCGTACCCAGCGTGCGCATCTTCTCAACCAGGTAATTTTTCAGTTTCCCCGGCGTCAGTAACGCTTTGGTTTCCTGATAGAGATACGTCTTGTTTGCCGAACCACCACCTTTGGCGATACAGAGGAATTTGTATTCGTCGCCATCAACGGCATAAAGATCGATCTGCGCTGGCAGATTGGTGCCGGTATTCACTTCTTTATACATATCCAGCGGCGCATTCTGTGAATAGCGCAGGTTATCTTCGATATAGGTGTTATAGACGCCTTTCGACAGCGTTTCTTCATCACCGCCGCCGGTCCACACGCGCTGGCCTTTTTTACCGACGATGATCGCGGTGCCGGTATCCTGGCAGGTCGGCAGCACGCCTTTGGCGGCGATTTCGGAGTTTCTTAAGAATTGCAGCGCCACGTACTTGTCGTTTTCGCTGGCTTCTGGATCGTGAAGAATAGCCGCAACCTGTTTCTGGTGTGCCGGGCGGAGCATAAAAGAAGCGTCGTGAAAGGCTTGCTGCGCCAGCAGGGTCAGGGCTTCTGGTTCCACTTTCAGGACTTCCTGACCGTCGAACTCGGCAACGGAAACGTGCTCTTTGGTCAGCAGATAGTATTCGGTGTCATCGTGCGCAAGAGGGAAGGGGTTCTGGTAGATAAACGGTTTGTTTGACATAGCGTATTGCTCCACAAAAATAAAACCGCCGGAGGAGAAGTCCGGCGGTCAGGAATCAGAACATCATGGACATCCACGGGTAACCAATCAGCAGCAGAGCTGCCAGGAAGATGGCACCGAAGATGGTACCGAGGCGCCAGTAGTCTTTGGTTGGCAGGTAGCCGCTACCGTAGTAAATCGGGCTTGGACCCGTACCGTAGGGGGTAATGATCCCCATCACGCCCAGCGAGGTCACCATCAGCAGAACGAACACTTCCATATTCATGCCCGGAATGGTGGAGGCGATGGTCAGCATCGCAGGCAGCAGCGCCGTGGTGTGCGCGGTGGTGCTGGCGAACAGGTAGTGCAGCAGGTAGAACGCCAGCAGCAGCACGATGGTGGCGACACCCGGAGAGATACCGCTCATCAGCAGGCCGCCTTCTTTACCCAGCCAGCTGATAAAACCGGTGGAGGAGAGGCCATCCGCCAGCGCCACCAGGGTGGCGAACCAGACGAAGGTATTCCACGCGGCTTTGTTACCGGTGATATCGTTCCACTCCAGCACGCCGGTCCACAGCATCAGGCCAACGATCAGCAGGGCAGCCATGGCCGGTTCAATCCACGCCGCGGCGAAGATCCACATCAGCAGCGCACAGCACACGAACACCAGCAGCAGGATCTCATTGCGCGACAGTTTGCCCAGTTTTTCCAGTTCACGGGTCGCCCACAGCGGTACTTCGTTATTCACTTTTACTTCCGGCGGGTAGAACCAGTAGGCCAGCAGCGGCATGGTCAGGATCAGCAGGATGCCCAGCGGCAGGAAGGCGAGGAACCAGGTCCCCCAGGAGATATCAATTCCAACCGTGCTTTTTACCAGCGCCAGCGCCAGCAGGTTAGGTGCCAGAGCGGAAAGGAACATCGAGCTGGTGATACAGGCCGCGGTGATGGCTACCCACATCAGATACGAACCGATTTTGCGCGCGCTTGGGTCATTGGGTTTTGAACCGTACAGCGGCGGCAGGTTGGCGATGATCGGGTAGATGGTCCCGCCGCTGCGCGCGGTGTTGGACGGGGTGAACGGGGCCAGCAGCAGATCCGCAAACGTAATGGCGTAACCGAGCGTCAGGCTGCGACGGCCCAGGTACTTCACCAGAATCAGCGCCAGACGGCGGCCGAAGCGGGTTTTGTCGTAGCCTGCGGCGAACATAAAGGCACCGAAAATCAGCCAGACGGTGGAGTTACCAAACCCGCTGACCGCCCATTTAAAGGAGGCGCCCGCCAGCTTGAATTTTGGGTCAGCCAGCTGTTCCGGGCTAAAGAGTACCCACTGGCTGCACAGCGCAATCGCCACGACGCCGGTAAGACCGATCACGGCGCCCGGCAGCGGTTCGAAAATTAAGCCGACGATGACGCCGACAAAGATGGCGAAGTAGTGCCACGCATAAGGCGGCAGCCCTTCCGGAACGGGGACAAACAACAGCAGGACGGCAACAATGACGGGCAAAGCCATCATCAGCAGTCGTTTTGCTGTTCCATTTGATGCCAGATTCGCCGCAGGAGGCGTTACAGCAGTTTTTGTATTCATAGTTTCACGTCTTAAGTTGTCAAAAATTCGTCGCCCGGCGAAAACACAAATTCGATTGAAATATCCTTTTTGCTTTTTTTAGTTATTTAAGGTGCGGATTTGTGTTTTCACTAATAGCGATTTAACGCATTTTGGTTTGCGCTAAATAAAAAATGATGATGTTTTTATATTGCTCTTTTGAATGCCATAACTATTGATCGCGATCAAAAAAACGGAACTGAATGGCTATTTTTATATTTTTTATAATAACCACTCTGAGTAGTGTGGTTATTCGCTAATTTTACGCATTTTATGTATCAAAACTATAACATTTAAATTCTGGTGCTTTTGTTTATTGTTGTTTTATAGGGGTTTTTGCTATATTTGGTGTATTGGTTTGACCTTTTATAATTTAACTTTTTTTAAATTCTTGTGAACGAGTGAAACATTCCCGCTAACACCAATGTGTTATTAATGTTATCGAAGGGATTAAATAGTTTATTAACTAACGTAATGACTTTAGAAACTAAAAAAAGCTTTATATTACTATCATGACATCGGCAAAAAACACGAAATAAAAAATCATTCCGATAACGAATTCTTAATTTTTAAAGTTTGGAGTTTCTATTATGAGCACTAACGAACGTATTTTAAGCCCCTTCACATTACCGAATGGTACTGAACTGAAAAACCGTTTGTTAATGGCCCCGATGACAACCTGTACCGGTTATTACGATGGCACCGTGACCAGCGAGCTGGTGGAGTACTACCGCGCCCGCGCGGGCAGCATCGGCACCATCATCGTTGAGTGCTGTTTTGTTGACGATCTCGGCCTGGCGTTCCCGGGCGCAATTGGTATTGATAACGACGAGAAAATCGCCGGGCTGGCAAAAATCGCTGACGCCATCAAGTCCAAAGGCTCTAAAGCCCTGCTGCAAATCTACCACGGCGGCCGTATGGTCGACCCAAAACTGATTGGGGGTCGCACGCCGGTTGGCCCAAGCGCCGTTGCCGCGCCGCGTGACGGTGCCGCCACGCCGGTTGCCCTGACCGCGGAAGAGGTGGAAGGCATGATCGGCAAGTTCGGCGAAGCCGTGCGCCGCGCAATTCAGGCCGGGTTCGACGGCGTCGAAATCCACGGGGCGAATACCTATCTGATCCAGCAGTTCTTCTCCCCGAACTCTAACCAGCGCGACGACGAGTGGGGCGGCAGCCGCGAAAACCGCGCGAAATTCCCGCTGGCGGTGCTGGACATTACCCACAAGATGGTGCGCCAGTACGCGGACGACGCGTTTATCATTGGCTACCGTTTCTCTCCGGAAGAGCTTGAAGTCCCGGGCATTCGCTTCGAAGACACCCTGTATCTGCTGGAAAAACTGGCCGCGCGCGGGGTAGATTATCTCCACTTCTCCCTTGGCGCCGCCCTGCGTCCTTCTATCGTCGATACTCAGGACCCGACGCCACTTATCGAAAAATACTGCGCCATGCGCTCTGACACGCTGGCGCAGGTACCGGTAATGGGCGTTGGCGGCGTGGTGAATGCCACGGATGTGAATGAAGCGCTGGATCACGGTTACGACCTGATTGCCGTTGGCCGCGCCACCATCGCCTATCCGGACTGGACCGATCGCATCGCGGCGGGCGAAAGCCTGGAGCTGTTTATGGACAGTACCCGACGCGAAGAACTGAGCATCCCGGAACCGCTGTGGCGCTTCTCGCTGGTGGAAGCGATGATCCGCGACATGAGCATGGGCGAATCTAAATTCAAACCGGGCACCTTTATTGAAAAAGTGCAGGACGATGCTAACGAGCTGGTGATTAACGTCAGCCTCGAAACCGACCGCATCGCCGATATCGAACTGGCCTCCGGCCCGAGTGAAGACGTCGAGTTTGTCACCAGCTTCGAAGAGATCCGTACCCGTATTCTGGATGCCAACACCCCGCACGTGGACGCGATTACGGGCGCGACCAGCCAGAGCGAGGCGGTGAAAAAAGCGGTCTCGAAGGCGATGCTGAAATCCAGCAAAGCGCTGGCGGCGGAAGAGGGCGCAGACCCGAATGAGACTAAAAGCGTGGATGTGGTGGTGGTCGGCAGCGGCGGCGCCGGTCTGGCAGCGGCGATTCAGGCGCATGACGAAGGCGCGAGCGTGCTAATCGTCGAGAAAATGCCCACCATCGGCGGGAACACCATTAAAGCCTCGGCCGGGATGAACGCGGCGGAGACCCGCTTCCAGCGCGTGAAAGGTATTCAGGACAGCAAAGAGCTGTTCTACCAGGAAAGTCTGAAAGGCGGTGGCAACAAGAACGACCCTGAACTGCTGCGTCGCTTTGTCGAGAACGCGCCGCAGGCCATCGAATGGCTGGCCACGCGCGGCATTATGCTGAACGACATTACCACCACCGGCGGGATGAGCATCGACCGTACGCACCGTCCGAAAGACGGTTCCGCAGTGGGCGGGTATCTGATCAGCGGCCTGGTGCGTAACGTCAACAAGCGCAACATCGAGGTGATGCTGGATACCTCCGTGAGCGACATCATTTTCGAAAATGGCGAAGTGACCGGCGTGCGTCTGACCACCGAAGAGAACGAAACCCTCACCGTGGCAACCAAAAGCGTGATTGTGGCAACGGGCGGCTTCAGCGCCAACAGCCAGATGGTGGTGAAATACCGTCCGGATCTGGCAGGGTTCGTTACCACCAACCACAAAGGGGCGACCGGAGGCGGTATCGCGCTGCTGGAGCGTATCGGTGCGGGCACCGTGGATATGGGCGAAATTCAGATCCACCCAACCGTTGAGCAGAAAACGTCGTATCTGATTTCCGAATCCATCCGCGGCGGCGGGGCGATTCTGGTAAACCAGCAGGGCAACCGCTTCTATAACGAAATGTCGACCCGCGACAAAGTCTCGGCGCAGATCATCGCGCTGCCGGAGAAATACGCTTACATCGTCTTTGACGAGCATGTTCGCGCCAAAAACAAAGCCGCGGATGAGTACATCGCAAAAGGGTTTGTTACCAGCGCCAGCTCGCCAAAAGCCCTGGCGGAAGCGCTGGGGATGGATCACCACCAGTTGCTGGCAACGCTGGAACGCTACAACGGCTTTGTGGAGAAACAGCACGACGATGATTTCGGCCGCACCACCGCGCTGCGTGCGCCAATCAACGAAGGGCCGTTCTACGCCATTCAGATTGCACCGGGCGTTCACCACACCATGGGCGGCGTGACCATTAACACAGAAACCTGCGTGCTGGACAGCAACCACAACGTATTGCCGGGAGCGTTTGCTGCGGGTGAGGTTGTCGGGGGCATCCATGGCGGTAACCGCATCGGCGGTAACGCGGTGGCAGATATCATTATTTTTGGTACGCTTGCAGGACATCAGGCGGCTATGCGTTCGAAAACACGGTAAGGCTCCTGTTTCCCCGGCGGCGCGGTGCCTGCCGGGGCTACATCTGAGGACTCATGAAATGCCTGATAGCCATCGCGTTTACAGCTACTCCGCCGTTCTGATGGGATCGCCCATCCTCCTGAAACTCTTTTCCCATGACGAAGCGCTTGCCTCCCGCGTGTTTCGCCTGATCAAACGGTACGAAGATTTGCTCACCGTTAACCGAGCGCACTCTCAGGTAATGGACATCAACCATGCGGCCGGTCAGCATCCGGTTGCCGTCAGTCGCCCGGTGTTCGAGCTGATCCGCTGCGCGAAAGCGGCCAGCCTGCTTAAAGACAGCGCCTTTAACCTGGCGATCGGCCCGCTGGTGAAGCGCTGGAAAATTGGCTTTAAGGGGGACGCTGTACCGCCCGCGGACGAGATCGCCGCCTTGCTGGGCATCACGCATCCTGCGGACGTGGTGCTGGATGAAGCCAACAGCAGCGTGTTCCTTACTCGCCACGGAATGGAGATCGATCTGGGGGCCATTGCTAAAGGCTATATCGCCGACAGGGTGCGGGATTACCTGCATAAAGAGGGCGTTGAACTTGGGCTGATCAACCTTGGCGGCAACGTCCAGACGTTAGGCTCGCCGGAGGGCGGCTGGCGCGTCGGCCTGAAAAAACCGTTCGCCGGTGACGCGCTGATTGGCGCCATGACGGTCGAAAACCGGTCGGTGGTGACGTCAGGCACCTATGAGCGCTACTTCGAGCTGAACGGCAAACGTTATCACCACATACTTGACCCACGCACCGGCTACCCGCTGGATAACGAACTGGACAGCGTGACGATTATTTCGCCAGACTCCCTCGACGGCGATATCTGGACCACGCTGATCTACGGCATGGGCATGGAAAAGGGCTGCGCCGCGCTGCGTTCGCGCCCCGATATTGAAGCCATCTTTGTCACCAAAACAAAAGAAGTGGTGATCTCCTCGATGCACCACTTCCGTTTTACCCTTCTGGACGACAGCTACCGAATTACTGGCAGTACTGTTTGAGTAGGCCGACCTGTTCCGGCTGCAAACGGTAGCGATATACCGGCCGGCCGGTAGCGCCGTAGTGAATGCTGGTGAACAGGATATTAATTTGCGCCAGCCAGATCAGGTATTTGCGGCAGGAGACGCGGGAAATGTTGACCGCATTCGCCAGATCGTCGGTGGAAAATTCTATCTCCGGATGGCTGTCGATCCACTGGCAAATGGTGCGCAGCGTCTGCGGCGTCAGGCCTTTCGGTAATTTTTTGCTGTCGGCCAGCTCCGGCGCGCCGCCGTGGATCAGCCTGTCGACGTCGGCCTGTTCATAATACTGATGCGATCCCATCAGGCTGCGCTTTGCCTTCCAGCCGTTCAGCGCCTCTTCAAAACGCGGGAACTGGAACGGTTTAATCAGGTAATCCACCACGCCATAGTGCATTGAGGTCTGGATCGTTGCGGCGTCGGAGGCCGACGAGATCATGATGACGTCAATCGGGCGGCCCGACGCGCGGATGATGGGCAGCAGATCCAGCCCGTTATCCTGCTGCATATAGACATCCAGCAGCACCAGATCGATCGGCTGGCCTGGGTTGGCGATCAACGCCTCGGCCTGGTTGAGCGTGGAAGCGACGCCGCAGCAGCTAAAACCCTCAACGCGGTTAACATACAGACGGTTGAGGTCGGCTACCATGGCGTCATCATCGACAATTAACACATTTATCACGCGATATTCCTCTCGCTATCCCAGGGGATCTGAACAAAAAATTGGGTAAATACGCCAGGCTCCGACTCGACGGTAATATCTCCGCCCAGATTCTGGATCTGCTGACGCGCAAGGAACAGCCCAACGCCGCGGTTTTCACCTTTTGTTGAGTAGCCCTTTGTAAAAATAGCCTCCAGCCGCTCGGGATCAATGCCGGGACCGTCATCGCTGACCTCACCGCTCAGCCAGCCGTTCTGATAATGCAGCAGCAGGCCGATCTCGCCTTCCGGCTGGCCTTCCATCGCATCCAGGGCATTTTCGATTAAATTGCCCAGCACGGTGATCAGCACCGCAACCTGCTCTTCATTGGCGGTGTCAGGAAGCTGACTCTCCTCCGCCAGCGTCAGGGTCACTCCGGCCTCTTTAGCGCGGTTAATTTTGCCCAGCAGGAAGCCCGCAATGACCGGCGATTTAACTTTGCGCTGTATTGCGCCGATATCCGTCTGATAATTCTGCGCGGTCTGGATGATGTACTCCTCCAGCTTATCGTAGCGCTTCATGTGCAGCAGGCCGAGGATCACGTGCAGCTTGTTCATAAACTCATGCGTATGGGAGCGCAGGGCATCAACGTAGCTGACCATGCCATCAATACGCTGCATTAACTGGCTGATTTCGGTCTTATCGCGGAACGTGCTGATCGCCCCGATCACCTGATTCTGGCTTTTCACGGGGACCATGTTGCACAGCAGCAGCCGCCCGTTACAGCCGATCTCCTGATCCTGGCGGGCAATGCCGGTTTTTGACACTTCGCGCAGGCTGGCCAGAAGCGGTTCACTGCTGCTTTCGGAGTGCTGGCCCGAGGTCAGGAGTAATATTTCTCTGGCGGTGTGGTTAATCATCGTCACGCGCCCGTGCATATCCACGGCCATCACGCCTTCGCGCAGGGACTGCAACATGGCCTGGCGCTGCTCAAAGAGGGCTGAGATTTCGTAAGGCTCCAGCCCAAAGAGGATACGTTTCAGAACCCGGACCAGACCCCATATCGCCACTGAGCTCATCAGAACGCTGAATAAGATGGTCCACACGGCGTTGAGCCGCCCGCGGGCAATCTGATCTTCAACTTTATTCAGCGAAATACCCACCACCACCACGCCGATCTGGTCGTGCTGGTAGTCATACACTGGCGTAAAGACGCGCAGCGCTTCCGCGAGCGCGCCGCGGTTAACGGAGACATTCTCTTTCCCTTCCAGGGCGGGCGTCAGATCGTCGCCAATAAAATGCAAACCTAACAGCGCTTCGTTTGGATGGGAATAGCGGATCCCACGCAGGTCGGTGACCACGGTAAACAGCAGGTCGTTGCGCTTCGTCACCGCCTCGGCAATCGGCTGGATGATGCCAGCCTGCGGCGATTCCATCAGGCCACGCTTGATCTCCGGGCTGTCGGCCAGCGTCCGGGCGATACCCAGAGCGGTATCTTTCACGTCATCGCGCGTGGCGCGGGTGATCTGCACAGAGTACAGCGCGAAGACCACCAGCAGCACCGAGCCGATAATCGCGCACACCATCAGCGTAACCAGCGTATTCAGCTTCATAGGGCGCTTGCGCGTCGGGGGGAAGGGCTGCAAATCGCTCATTAACACTCCGCGATGAATAAGAAAGGGCTAATTATCGCTGATGACGGGCGTTTCATAAAGCCATGTAAAGAGAGGCGTTTCGTGAGCCTCCTCTCAGGTGACCTATATAAAACACTTTATAGTTTGAGGGTACTCATAATAAGGAGGCAGTTTATGAGCATTATGCTTACCGGTACGGCCAGGGAAAGACGGCACGCCAGCACCACGAACATCGACAGATTATCGACGCTGGATATGCTTAACGTCATACACCAGGATGACGCGCAAATCTCTTCTGCACTTACCCCTCACTTAAGTATGCTGGCCCGCGTGGTGGATAACGCGGCGGCGACGCTTAGCCACGGCGGACGTCTGGTACTGACCGGCGCGGGCGCGTCCGGACGCGTGGCTGAACAGGCGGCAGAAGCGTTTGCGCCGGGAAAACATCCCGTCATTGCGATGACAGCAGGCGATCACGCCGGTAGCTACGCGCGCGGCGTTGCCGACCTTCAGACGATAGAATTTGGCGAGCATGACATGATGCTGGCGCTGTCCGTCAGCGGCAAAACCCCATGGGTATGGGGCGCGATGCGTCATGCGTGGTCTCTGGGCTCAACGGTTGCGATCATTACGGAGGATGCGCAAAGTGAAGCGGCGCAGCTGGCGAGCATGGTCATTGCCCCCGAACTGGGCGCGGATGTGGTTGCCGGGTATACCAACGCTAAAGCAGGCATTGCGCAAAGCATGATCCTGCATATGATCACCACCGGTCTGGCGGTACGTTCCGGACGGGTGTACAGCAACCTGCGCGTTGATCTGGAGGCAAGCAATACCAGACGGGCCGAACGACAAATTGCCATTGTGATGGAAGCGGGGGGATGTAGCCGGGCGCAGGCGAAGGCCGCGCTGGAAAGCTGTAACCACCAGTGCAAAACGGCGGTACTGATGGTGCTGACGGGGCTGGATGCCTGGAAAGCGCACGAATTGCTGGCGCAGAATAACGGGTTTGTTCGCCTGGCCTTGCAGGAAGCGCCATAACATTTCAGCGTCAAATAAAAAAAGCCCGCATCGCGGGCTTTAATATTGATGGGGATTAGAACTGGTAGGTCATGCCTACGCCAACGATGTCATCGGTAGAAATACCGTTGTCATTGTAGAAGGCATCATCTTCGTCCAGCAGGTTGATTTTATAATCAACGTAGGTGGAGAAGTTTTTGTTGAAGCTGTAGGTCATGCCCACGTCGATGTAGTTAACCAGATCCTGGTCTACATAGTCATAGCCATTGCCTGGGTGATAATCGTTACCGCCCAAATCGATGCCTTTAGAATAGACCCACGCCAGGGATGGACGCAGACCGAAGTCAAACTGGTACTGCGCTACGGCTTCAAAGTTCTGTGTTTTGTTGGCGATGCCATCGTTGCCGTACGGAGTCATGTTACGGGTTTCCGCATACATCATGGCCAGGTAGACATCATTAGCATCGTATTTAGCACCGATTGTCCACGCTTCCGCACGTTCACCGCCAGCATATTTGCTGAAGCGGTTATAGGTGCCAGCGCCGTAAGCGACCTGGTCGTTAGTACGGTCAGAGGAAGAATAAGCCGCACCCAGCGTCAGGCCGAAATCGAAGTCATAGGTGGTAGACATACCGAAGCCGTCGCCGTTCTGGAAACGAACGTCATCATGGCCGTTTTTGGTGCCTTCCTGATTTTCGTTTGGTCCACCTTCATTATTTCCTTGATATTGCAGCGCAAAGTTCAGGCCGTCGACCAGACCAAAGAAATCATTGTTACGGTAGGTCGCCACACCGTTAGTACGGCCAACCATATAGTTATCCGTCCAGGTGTAAGAATCTCCACCAAATACCGGCAGCATATCGGTCCAGGCTTCAACGTCATACACGACGCCGTAATTACGGCCGTAATCAAATGAGCCGTAGTCGCCATATTTCAGGCCAGCGAATGCCAGACGGTTGAAAGATTTATCCCCTGCGCCTTCGGTGTCGTTAGCGTAGGTTTTATATTCCCACTGGCCATAGCCTGTCAGGTCGTTCGTGATCTGCGTTTCGCCTTTGAAACCCACCTGTACATAGGTTTCATCGCCGTCATCGCCTGGGTTGTCGGAGAAGGTATGACGCGCATCAACCTTACCGTACAGGTCAACTTTGTTGCCATTCTTGTTATACATTTCCGCCGCATTTACTGCGCCAGCCATTAATAACGCGGGTACGAGAATTGCCAGAACTTTTCTTTTCATTATATATTCCCTTTAAATATAAATTGTCTGAATATATGTAATTACCCTCCGTAACTACATGGCTGATACTATTCTATGGATTATTATTTAGGTTCAAAAATAAATGTAATTAAAGTGGTAAAAATATTACAAAATATTTCTTTTTATCTCTTTATTTTTCATATGAATTAATTCATTGAAAATATAGCGGGTAATTATTATTAAGTATTTCGTAATTCTATTTATAAAGGATTTTAATTCGGGTGTATTATAATTCACTCACTTTTGAGCAACAGGACAGGATGATGGAACTTGCGCAGTGGCAACACCGTTTTGAGCGCTGGCTCGACGAAAATCATTTTACTGATGATGCGGCGCACGATATCGCCCATTTTCACCGCGTCTGGATGACGGCGCAGGGTATTATGGCTGACGAGGATAGCGATCCGCTGGTTGTGCTGACCGCATGCTACTTCCATGACATTGTCAGCCTGCCGAAAAATCACCCGGAACGTAGCCACTCCTCGCGGCTGGCAGCGCGAAAAACGCGCGAGATCCTCAGTCGCGACTTTCCTGATTTTCCGCCGGATCGTTATGCAGCCGTTGAGCATGCTATTGAAGCGCACAGCTTCAGTGCCGGTATCGCGCCGCAAAGCCTGGAGGCCAAAATTGTGCAGGATGCCGACCGGCTGGAGGCGTTAGGCGCTATCGGCCTGGCGCGCGTCTTTGCCGTCTCCGGTGCGCTGGGCGCCGCGCTGTTTGATGCCAACGACCCGTTCGCCGGAACACGAGCGCTGGATGATAAAGCCTTCGCGCTCGACCACTTTCAGACCAAACTCCTGCGCCTGCCTGGCACCATGCAAACCGCGCGGGGTCGCGAACTTGCGCGTCACAATGCCGATTTTCTGATCCAGTTTATGGCGAAGCTGAGTGCCGAATTACAGGGCGATTACCTCGGAACCGACAGCCAGATATTGACCCATTTCCGTCGCAGTGTGCGATCCTGAACTGTGGTACTCTGTTTTCTGTCTTTATTGTCCGGTTAAGAGAATGCAGGAAAATCGATCAGTGACTGTGCCCGCGCCTGAGCGGGTTGAGAAATCAACGGCAGCCGTGCAGGCACTCATGCGTCAGCTGCTGGAAATGTATGATGCTAAAACGCTGGCAAACCAGCTGGTGGCCCATGGCGAGAGCCACTGGAGCCCGGCGATACTCAAGCGGCTGCTGATAAGCGACAGGGCAGGGCACCGCCTGAGCGACGGTGAGTTCCGCTATCTGCAAAATTTGCTGCCGCGTCCTCCTGCTGCGCATCCAAATTATGCCTTTCGCTTTATCGATCTCTTTGCCGGTATCGGCGGCATTCGCCATGGCTTTGAAGCTATTGGCGGGCAGTGTGTATTCACCAGTGAATGGAACAAACATGCCGTCCGTACCTATAAAGCCAACTGGTATTGCGATCCCGACGCGCACCAGTTCAACGCGGATATTCGGGATGTCACGC
Organism: Enterobacter hormaechei; assembly: GCA_042434945.1. Classification (GTDB taxonomy): domain Bacteria; phylum Pseudomonadota; class Gammaproteobacteria; order Enterobacterales; family Enterobacteriaceae; genus Escherichia; species Escherichia hormaechei_A. The sequence goes on along the minus strand of CP170191.1, from coordinate 2,418,048 downwards.
TGAGCCACAAAACTGGCGTCAGCGATGAAGAGGCCGCCGAACACATTCGCAATACCATTCCGGCGCACGATGTGCTGCTGGCCGGTTTCCCTTGTCAGCCATTTTCGCTGGCTGGCGTATCGAAAAAGAACTCGCTCGGGCGGGCGCACGGTTTTGCCTGCGATACCCAGGGCACGCTGTTCTTTGATGTGGTGCGCATTATCGACGTGCGTCGTCCGGCGATGTTTGTGCTCGAAAACGTCAAAAACCTGAAAAGTCACGACCAGGGTAAAACGTTCCGCATCATCATGCAGACGCTGGACGAACTGGGCTATGACGTGGCTGATGCAGAAGATAACGGGCCGGACGATCCGAAAATCATCGACGGCAAACATTTCCTGCCGCAGCACCGTGAACGCATCGTGCTGGTGGGTTTTCGTCGCGATCTGAATCTGAAAGCCGATTTTACTCTGCGTGATATCAGCGAATGTTTCCCTGCACAGCGAGTGACGCTGGCGCAGCTGCTGGACCCGATGGTCGAGGCGAAATATATCCTGACGCCGGTGCTGTGGAAGTACCTCTATCGTTATGCGAAAAAACATCAGGCGCGCGGTAACGGCTTCGGTTATGGAATGGTTTATCCGAACAATCCGCAAAGCGTCACGCGTACGCTGTCTGCGCGTTATTACAAAGATGGCGCGGAAATTTTAATCGATCGCGGCTGGGATATGGCCAAAGGTGAGAAAGACTTTGACGATCCGCAGAATCAGCAACATCGTCCACGTCGGTTAACGCCTCGGGAATGCGCGCGCTTAATGGGTTTTGAAGCGCCGGGAGAAGCGAAATTCCGCATTCCGGTTTCGGACACTCAGGCCTATCGCCAGTTCGGTAACTCGGTGGTCGTGCCGGTCTTTGCCGCGGTGGCAAAACTGCTTGAGCCAAAAATCAAACAGGCGGTGGCGTTGCGTCAGCAAGAGGCACAACATGGCCGACGTTCACGATAAGGCCACTCGCAGCAAAAATATGCGCGCGATTGCCACGCGTGATACGGCGATTGAGAAGCGCCTCGCCAGTCTGTTAACCGGGCAGGGCCTGGCGTTTCGCGTTCAGGACGCCAGTCTGCCCGGTCGCCCGGATTTTGTCGTTGATGAATATCGCTGCGTGATATTTACCCATGGCTGCTTCTGGCATCATCATCACTGCTATCTGTTTAAAGTGCCTGCGACTCGAACCGAGTTCTGGCTGGAGAAGATAGGTAAAAATGTTGAACGCGATCGCCGCGATATCAGTCGTTTGCAGGAACTCGGCTGGCGCGTACTGATTGTCTGGGAGTGTGCATTACGTGGGCGCGAGAAGCTGACGGATGAAGCGCTTACCGAGCGTCTGGAAGAGTGGATCTGCGGCGAAGGTGCCAGCGCGCAGATCGACACGCAGGGGATTCATTTACTCGCTTGATGCGTCCTGCATAACTGGCGCAACTACGGGTTTTGCCGGGAAGAGATATTTTCCCAACGTGACCAGTACCACCGCGAAGACAATTACGCCGAGCGCCAGCCATTCAATCTTCGACAGCGTCTCTCCGCCCAGTCCCGTACCCAGCAAGACCGCGACCACCGGGTTAACGTAGGCGTAGCTGGTGGCGAGAGCCGGACTGACATTACGGATTAAATACATATAAGCGTTGATGGCGATAATCGAACCAAACAGCGCCAGATAGCCGACCGCAAGGAAGCCTGAAAGGGAAGGGAGCGCCGTCAGTTTTTCACCTGCAATCATCGACGCGATCATTAACACCACGCCTGCCGCCAGCATCTCAATCGCACCCGCCATCATCCCGGAGGGCAGCTCGATGCGTGAACCGTAGACCGAGCCGAAGGCCCAGCTCATGGAGCCGATCATGATCAGAACGGCAGCCCAGGGGTTCCCGCTCAGGTTACCGCCGCTGTTCAGCAGGATGATACCCACAAGCCCAATCGCGATGCCCAGCCATTCGAGCTTACGGGTGCGGATCCCGAAGAGGCGACTAAAGCAGAGCGTAAACAGCGGCACGGTTGCGACGACCACTGCGGCGATGCCCGACGGCACGTTCTGGTGTTCGGCGACGGTTACCGCGCCATTGCCCACCGCCAGCAGCAGCAGGCCAATCAGGGCGGCGTTAAGCAGGGGACGCAGCGGCGGTAGTCTGTGGCCGCGCAGCAATAAAAACGCCATCAGCAGCACGCCGGCCGTAAGGAAACGAATACCGGCCATCATCAGCGGGGGCCAGCTTTCCACGCCTATACGAATGACAAAATAGGTGGACCCCCAGATGATATACAGGGAAAAGAGTGCTCCAATGAGCGGTAATAAATGCCGGAAACGCATAGTCCCTCACGACGAAATAAAAAGTTCGCTCATAGTTAACGCCAAAACTATCAGCCTGGCGAGTGCTTTAATTGTGTTGTTGATGTGAAATTTTTGTTGACGCGAGGTGCCAGTTTCCGGGCGGTGAGTTTTGTTCCATACTATTCACTTAATTAGCAAAAAAAGAAGGAAAGAGATTTTGGCAGGAAGTAGCTTATTAACATTACTGGACGACATCGCCACCTTGCTGGATGACATTTCGGTTATGGGAAAACTGGCGGCGAAAAAGACCGCCGGGGTACTGGGAGATGATTTGTCGCTTAACGCGCAGCAGGTCAGCGGCGTGCGGGCGAACCGTGAGTTGCCGGTGGTGTGGGGCGTTGCGAAAGGGTCCTTTATTAACAAGGTGATCCTCGTTCCGCTGGCGCTGCTGATTAGCGCCTTTATACCCTGGGCCATTACGCCCCTGCTGATGATTGGCGGGGCGTTCCTGTGCTTCGAGGGTGCCGAAAAAGTGTTGCATATGTTCGCTGCACGCAAAGAGAAAGACACCCCGGAAATGCGCCAGCAGCGTCTGGAAGCGCTGGCCGCGCAGGATCCAAAAACGTTTGAACGCGATAAGGTCAAAGGCGCGATCCGCACGGACTTCATCCTCTCAGCCGAGATTGTGGCGATTACGCTGGGTATCGTCTCAGATGCCCCTCTGATGAACCAGGTGCTGATCCTGTCCGGCATTGCGATCCTCGTGACGATAGGGGTTTATGGCCTGGTCGGGCTGATCGTCAAGCTGGACGATATCGGCTTCTGGCTGGAAAAAAAATCCAGCGCAATTGCGCGCGGCATTGGGAAAAGCCTGCTGGTGCTGGCGCCGTGGCTGATGAAAACCTTGTCGGTGGTGGGAACCCTGGCGATGTTCCTGGTCGGTGGCGGAATTATCGTGCACGGTGTTGCTTCGCTGCATCACATGATTGAACATTTTGCGTCAGGCCAGGGAGCGGTAGTTGCTGCAATTCTGCCCACACTGCTTAACCTCGTACTGGGCTTTATCGTCGGTCTGATTGTGGTAGCCGTTGTTAAGCTGGTTGAAAAAGTACGCGGGAAATCGCATTAATTATTGCTGACCCCGGATGCAAAAAGACCATTCCTCGTCTAAATTGAAAACGTTTCACCCTGATACAGGAGGCAGGTATGGTCTTTTTGATCAGTGATGAAGTTAAGCCCAAAAATGGTGGTCCAGGTATGATCGTCACCGGGTATTCCAGCGGAATGGTGGAGTGTCGGTGGCATGATGGATACGGCATTAAGCGGGAGGCTTTTCGCGAAGACGAGCTTCAGCCTGCTAATAAAAGGCAAAAACGCGACAAGGCTTAATCACACAACGCCCGGCCTTGCCGGGCGTTTTTACTGGCAGAAGACTTATCATATCGGATGGTGAGCGACAATCAGGGAGTGTGTGTGCAGCACGATACCTTTGTTGTAAAACAATCTTTTTTGCAGTGGCTGCATAAGCGCAGCAATCCCCGTTTGATTGTTAACTTCTGTTTTATCGTTGTCCTGATCTTTTCCACCCTCCTGACCTGGCGCGAAGTTGTGGTACTGGAAGATGCTTATATCTCCAGCCAGCGTAACCATCTGGAAACGGTTGCCAGTGCGCTGGACAGACAGCTTCAGTTCAGCGTCGATAAGATATTGTTTTTTCGCCACAGCATGCGTGATGCGCTGGAAACGCCGCTGGCGTTTGGCGTGCTGCATGATGCGGTAAAGCGTTTTGTGCATTTGCGCACGTCCCCCAGCTGGCAAATTGCGGTTGATAAACAGCGCACGTTACCGATCAACGGTGTTTCGGATGCCTTCGTTGAAAAGACGACCCTTCTGAACCGTGATGATGAGTACCTTGATAATGAACTGTCCGCCGCGCTTGAAGTGGGGTATTTGCTGCGTCTGGCATCCAGCCCTTCCCGCAACGAAGAGCGCGTGATTTATGTCTCTCGCGCCGGATTCTTTCTGGAAACGGATACGCCGGGAAATTCCAGCGATATCGTGCAGCGCTATTACCATCTGGTCACTCAGCCCTGGTTTACCCAACAGTCCGAGCGTGAAAACCGTGCGCGTGCCGTGCGCTGGTTTATCTCGCCGCCTTCCACCTTTGTCGGCAAAAAGCCGCTGATCACCGCCAGCGTGCCGGTTTATTACAATCACGTCTGGTATGGCGTGGTGGCGATGGATTTCACCTTTGCCACCCTGCGTCGCCTGCTGGTGGAAGCCGTGGGCGATAACCCGGAAGGGGAATACCAACTGTATGACAGTCGGCTTACTCAGCTTGCAACGTCTGAATCACCGGCTGCGGACGTTAATCATTTTGACGCGCGCGAATTAGCGCAGATAGCGCACGCGATAGAATCGGATTCCGAAGGCGGCATTCGCCTGGGGAGTCGTTTTGTCAGCTGGGAGCGTCTCGACCATTTTGATGGCATCGTCCTGCGCGTGCACACCCTGGATGAAGGGGTGCGCGGTGATTTCGGCAGCATCAGCATTGTGCTGGCATTGCTTTGGGCGCTGTTCACCGCGATGCTGCTCATCTCATGGCTGGTGATCCGGCGCATGGTCAGTAATATGTATTCGATGCAGAACTCGCTACAATGGCAGGCCTGGCACGACCCTCTGACCCGGCTGAATAATCGTGGGTCGCTGTTCGAGCAGGCGAAAATGCTGGCGAAGCAGTGTGAACAGCAGTCGCTGCCTTTCTCGGTCATTCAGATCGATCTTGATTGCTTCAAGAGCATCAATGATCGGTTCGGGCATCAGGCGGGTGATAAGGTGTTGTCCCATGCCGCGGGTCTGATTGCCAGCACCCTCCGGACTAAAGATATTGCCGGACGCGTCGGGGGCGAAGAGTTCTGTGTGGTGCTGCCGGGCATGACGCTTGAAGAGGCGGCGGAAGTCGCAGAGCAGATCCGCGAGCGTATCGACAGCAAAGAGATCCTGATTAAGAAAAGTACCACCCTGCGCGTAAGTGCGTCGTTTGGCGTCTCTGGCGCGCAGGAGAAGAGCAATTATCACTTCGAAAATCTGCAATCCACCGCCGATGCGCGTCTGTATGAGGCGAAACAGCGCGGGCGTAACCGGGTCATCTGGCAGGATCACGTCAAAAAGTAATCAAGCCCCTCGCACCAGCCAGTCGGCCCGGTGTGCTGAGTGTGATAAACCCGGGCGGGATCGTTGTTCTTAAGGCTGACGCCCTCCCGGTTGAAGCCTTTCACCACGACGGCAAAGCCTACGCTGTCCAGCAGCGGGGCATCATTCGGGCCGTCGCCCAGGCCCAGCGTCGTCGGTTCGGAACCCTCGTGCAGGCGATACTGGTCCACAAGCCAGTGAACCGCCGCGTCTTTGCCGCAGCAGGTGTCCAGGATATGCCAGAAGCGTGCTCCCTGGACAATCTTCAGCCCCTGCCGGGCGAGTTCGGCGGCAAAGCGTTCCATTTGTTCATCACTGTCACGCCAGATCAGCGTCACGGAAGCCTCGTGTTTACGCGCAAGCACTGAGCGGGGACGACTCAGCCCAGTCCATTCGGCGACCACGCGCTCGTCCACGTCATCGAAGGTGGTGAATTTAAGATGCATCTCCTGGCGTACCCGGGCAATACACTGCCGGATATCGTCATGCTTCTTTTCTGAGATGAACCGTGCGGCGTTTTCCCACCGTACGTCAGGCTGGATCACCGCGCCGTTTTCCGCAATATAGGGCAACCCGCCAAGCCCCAGCTCCTGCTGGATGTCATCCATCTCGGACGCGGTTTTGCTGCTGCACAGAATGACCGGTACCTGTTCATCCATTAACTTTTCCAGCCAGGGGGCCGCAGGCTGCCAGTCGAGTGTGTGAAAATCCAACAGCGTGCCGTCGAGGTCGGTAAAAACAAGCAGAGTCTCCTCAAACGAAGGCATAACGTCTCCCGGGTGATGATTTCACCTAAGATAAATCTTAAAAAAACAGGCATTGATGCGCCGTTGAAGTGGAAACGATCCCGACAAACCCACAGGCGGCGCAAGTTTATACTCATAACCAAAATTCACATGTATAAAATATAATATTCGCTAAGAGAATATATGCTTGTAAGACTATTCCGTTGGGGATAATGTCTTACCTGCATCAGATTTCCTGGTGTAACGAATTTTTTAAGTGCTTCTTGCTTAAGCAAGTTTCATCCCGACCCCCTCAGGGTCGGGATTTTTTTATTGTGCATTCAACGATTCACTTCAGAGACGCTGAAGTCATGAATATCCAGTTCGAAGGCATCCGCCAATTCACGCCATGTATGATATTCACGTCCATCGACGCTAACGTGTTCAGAATCGTTCTGGCTGCGATGAACTTCGCTTTCGCTAATTTCATTGATCGCCGCCAGCAGGGCATCGACATCGACGCTGACCTCACGTTTTGCGGTATCGCTGTACTCTTTTGCGGTTTTCATCATCTTTCCTCGCAACCGTTACTCTGTTGTTGCCGCCAGTCGTTAAGTCCGCCTGGCATCTCTTAAGTATAGACCGTCGAGAAAATCAGCACTCGCGCGCGCCTGGCGCTGCCAGAAAAACGAAATTGTTCTACACTGGCACAAAGCCACAGGAGGAAAACGATGAAGGTGAATGATCGGGTAACAGTCAAAACGGATGGCGGTCCGCGTCGTCCTGGCGTGGTACTGGCAGTTGAGGAGTTTAGTGAAGGCACAATGTACCTGGTTTCGCTGGAAGACTACCCGCTCGGCATCTGGTTCTTTAATGAAGCAGGGCATCAGGACGGTATCTTTGTGGAGAAAGCAGAGTAATCTTATTCAGCCTGACTGGTGGGAAACCACCAGTCAGAATGTGTTAGCGCATGTTGACAAAAATACCATTAGTCACATTATCCGTCAGTCGGACGACATGGTAGATAACCTGTTTATTATGCGTTTTGATCTTACGTTTAATATTACCTTTATGCGATGAAACGGTCTTGGCTTTGATATTCATTTGGTCAGAGATTTGGATGGTTCCCTGACCTGCCATCCACATTCGCAACATACTCGATTCGGTTCGGCTCAATGATAACGTCGGCATATTTAAAAAAGAGGTTATCGTTGTCTCTTTTTTCAGAATATCGCCAAGGATATCGTCGAGAGATTCCGGTTTAATCGATTTAGAACTTATCAATAAATTTTTTCTGACCAATAGATATTCATCAAAATGAACATTGGCAATTGCCATAAAAACGATAAATAACGTATTGGGATGTTGATTAATGATGTGCTTGATGCGCTGACTGTTAGAAGCATCATGGATGAAACAGTCCTCATTAATAAACACCACTGAAGGGCGCTGTGAATCACAAGCTATGGCAAGGTCATCAACGGTTTCAATGTCGTTGATTTCTCTTTTTTTAACCCCTCTACTCAACAGATACCCGGTTAAACCTAGTCGGGTGTAACTACATAAATCCATAATAATCGTTGACATGGCATACCCTCACTCAATGCGTAACGATAATTCCCCACCTGCCTGAGAGCTCATAAACAGCCATACGGGATGGAAAAAATCTAATAAAACCTGTGAGCATGACAAAGACTTTCAGGCGAACTCACTATCCCGTAAAGTTACGTATAATTTGCCAGGAATCATCTTAAAGTAAAGTAAATATTAAGTATTGTGAGGTGGTTAGAAACATTTAAACCGCGTCAGATATATCCTGGTAGATGTTTTTCGAGATTATTTTTAGGAATATCCTCAGAAAGACATTGCAAACACTGCGGGTTATTATTTGCGTGGAAGTTCGCCGACAATATCCGCTAACAGATTGAATATCTCACTGAATAAATGCTCGCAGAAGGGGGCGATAAGTGGCATCAATAATGACATTAATAAAAGGCCAACCGTCAAAGTCACCGGAAAGCCGATGACGAATACCGACAGCTGCGGAGCCATTCGGTTGAGTAAACCTAATGCGAGGTTAACGGTGAGCAGCAGGGTAATGATCGGCAGCGCCAGCATCAGCCCGTTGAGGAAGATCAGCCCGGCAGCCCGCACCAGCGCAAGAAACGCGTTGCTGTTTACCGGGTTGTCGCCAATCGGCAGCGTGTGGAAGGTGTCCACCAGCATCGAGATGAGCCACAGGTGGCCGTTGAACGAGAGAAACAACAGCATCGCCAGCAGGTCGATAATACGCGCCAGCACGGGCATATTCAGATGGCTGCCGGGGTCAACGAACGTCGCGAAAGACAGGCCCATCTGCAAACCGATAAGTTCACCCGCCGTTCGTACCGCGGCGAAGGCGAGCTGCATCGTAAACCCGACCGCCACGCCAATCATCACCTGTTGCAGGGCAATCCAGATCGCATTCGGGGAAAAGATCGGGATATCCACCGCTGGCAGGGTAGGGGCAACGATAATCGTGATAACGATGCCCAGCCCAATTTTGACGCGTTTAGGCACCGACTTTTCACTGAGTATGGGGGCGGTGGAGATCAGCGCCATGATGCGCAGCATCGGCCAGAAATAGATCCCGAGCCACTGAACAAACTGATCGCTGGTGAAATGCAGCATCGTCCGTCAGCCGATGATGTAAGGCAGAGTGGTGAACAGGTTGCGCATATAGTCCAGCAGCAAATTGAGCATCCATGGCCCGGCAACGATAATCGCCACGAAGACGGCAATGATCTTCGGGATGAACGACAGGGTCATTTCGTTAATCTGCGTGGCGGCCTGGAGAATACTGATAATCAGACCGGTGACCAGCGCAACCAGCAGCAGGGGCGCGGCGACGGCAATCGCGACTTTCATCGCCTCCGTGCCCATCATCATGACCGACTCAGGCGTCATTGCGCGCTCCTCAACTGTAGAAACTCTGCGCCAGCGAGCTGACCAGCAGCTGCCAGCCGTCGACCAGCACGAACAGCATGATCTTAAAGGGCAGGGCAATGGTTGCGGGCGGGACCATCATCATCCCGAGCGCCATCAGGACGCTGGCGATCACCAGGTCAATAATCAGGAACGGAATGAAAATGGTGAAGCCAATCTGGAACGCCGTTTTCAGCTCACTGGTCACATACGCCGGGAGCAGAATGCGCATCGGCACCGCTTCCGGCCCCTGTAACTCACCGGTGTTAGCGAGACGGGCAAACAGGGCCAGATCCGCTTCGCGCGTCTGGCGAAGCATAAATTCACGTAATGGCTGTGCCCCCTTTTCCAGGGCAACCTGCATGGAAATTTTATCTTCGCTGAACGGTTGGTAGGCCTCGGTGTAAATCTTGTCGATCACCGGCGACATAATGAAAAAGGTCAGGAAGAGGGCTAAACCCAGCAGCACCTGATTGGGCGGCGCGGACGGCGTGCCGAGCGCGTTGCGCAGCAGGCCAAACACAATGATGATGCGGGTGAAGCTGGTCATCATTAGCAGGATCGCCGGAATAAAGGTCAGCGAGGTGATGAATACCAGCGTCTGCACGGACAGGGACCAGCTTTGTCCCCCGTTCGCCAGCGGCGTGGAAACCAGCCCCGGCAGTTGCGCATACACAGAGGGCGCGAACAGACCCAGGCCTGTCAGCGTAAGGAATAACAACGCCGCATCAGGATCTCCCGCTACGCTTAAGCAAGCTTTTCATGACCGACTGAAAATCGGGCTGCGGTATCTCTTCCGTTGCGTGCTGAAGGGGGAAGTTTATGCAGCAGATTGATTTGCCCTGCGGTAACGCCGAGCACCAGCCGTGCACTCTTCCCCATCGACCACCACAACCCGTTCACGCGCGCCCAGCGAAAGCACTGGCGCTAATTTTCAGACCGTTAACGCCAGTGCGTTTAGGGGCAAAATCCCAGCCGTTTTACCAGCCAGGCGGCAGCGAGGATCAGGGCATAATGGCGATGAGTGCGCCGCTCACCTGCAGCAGTGACGCAGCAGAAACCGGCGCGGAAGATTGCACAGTAGCATGGTTATTCATCACTAACGGCTCAGGCGGCGCATCCGCTCGGACGGGGTAATGATATCGGTGATCCGCACGCCATATTTATCGGCAACGACCACCACTTCGCCCTGGGCAATTAAATAACCGTTGATCAGAATATCCAGCGGTTCGCCCGCCAGACCGTCCAGCGCCACGACTGATCCTTGCGTCAGACGCAACAGCTCTTTGATGGTCATCCGCGTACGGCCCAGCTCGACGGTCAGCTTGACCGGAATATCCATAATCAGGTCGATATCCTGCAACGTTCCGCTGACATCTCCGCCGCCAAATTGCTGGAACACCGCGTCGGCAGCGCTTTTTCCACTGGTTGATTTTTGCTCGCTCAACGCTTCAGCCCACAGATCGTCCATTGCGCCGTTGTTGTCATCGGCCGGATTATTCATGTCACTCATTTGGGCTGTTCCTCGTTCAGAGAATTTAAAATCGGGTTAATCAAATGTTCTATCCGTAACGCATACTGACCGTTGAGGGTGCCGTACTGACTGGTCAGTACCGGAACGCCGTCAACATGGGCGATGATGCGATCGGGTTTTTCTATCGGCAGGACGTCGCCGGGTTTCAGTTTTAAAATCTGCGACAGGCGTAGCGAGATATCGGCAAAGTTGGCCACCAGTTCCAGCTGTGAATGCTGCACCTGACGCACCAGGTTATCGCGCCAGTTCTGATCTTCATTACGCGAGTTTTCCAGCGGCGGGTTAACCAACAATTCCCGTAGCGGCTCGATCATGCTGAATGGCAGGCAGATATTAAATTCGCCGGTCAGGTTGCCAATCTCCACATGGAACGGCGTGTTAACCACAATGTCGTTCGGCGAGGTGGTGATATTAGTGAATTTCACCTGCATTTCCGAACGCACGTACTCAACTTCCAGCGGATTAATCGCTTTCCAGGCGTCGCTATAGCCTTCAAGCGCCAGCTTTAACATGCGGTTGATGACGCGCTGTTCGGTATGGGTAAACTCGCGACCTTCCACTTTGGTCGGGAAGCGTCCATCGCCGCCAAACAGGTTATCCACGGCGATAAACACCAGGCTCGGCGAGAACACCACCAGCCCTGTGCCGCGCAGCGGTTTAAGGTGTATAAGGTTCAGGTTGGTCGGCACCGGCAGGTTGCGGGCAAATTCATGGTACGGCTGAATGCGGATGGCCCCGACGGTTATATCCGGGCTACGACGCAGCAGGTTGAACAGCCCCATACGAAAATGGCGGGCAAAGCGCTCATTAATGATTTCCAGCGCCTGCAAACGTTCGCGCACAACCCGTCGTTGGGTATTCGGATCGTACGGACGAATGTCACTTTCGCCGCTAACACTGGCTGTCGGTTCGTCTTTGACTTCGCTGTCACCATTCAACAGCGCATCAATTTCAGCTTGAGAAAGAATACTATCGCCCATGTCGTTATCGCAGAATAAAAGCGGTATACAGCACGTCGGTGACATCCTGTTTCGGTTGCCCGTTTACCAGCGGGGTCGCCAGCGTCTGTTTAATGGCATCGACCAGCTTTTGCTTGCCCACATCGGTGGCGAGCGCGGAGGCATCCTGACGAGAAAACAGCAGCAGCAGACGGCTACGCACTTCTGGCAGGTAGTCGTTCAGGCGTGCACGGGTCGCTTCATCTTTCAGACGCAGCGTAATACCCACGTAAAGCACGCGATCCGCATCGCCCAGGTTCACGGTGAACGTATCCAGCGGGTAGAAGACCGGCGCCGGTGGAGGCGGCGCTTCAGCTTTGGCGGCCGCGCTGGAGGGTTCCTGCTGCATACGCCAGTAACTGTAGCCTGCGGTGGCGCAGGCCGCGAGGGTAATCAACACCAGCAGCGGGATCCAGATGGAACGCTTGCTTTTTTTGGTGATAGCGGAGTCTGTCATCTGATACGAGCTTCCTGTTTCGGTACAGCTTAATACGGTGATTATCCCGTGTCCGGCTTAGGTCAAAGCGTGGAAAAGACGGGGATAATCACGTTACCTCTGGCGTTTAGGCAAAGATGTCTACGGCACGGCTGCCGCGCGCGGCGGATTGCAGGGCGGCAGGGGCAGGCAATAACTCTTCACTCTCATCGTTAAACCCGCCATGCTGGCCGGAACGCGAAGTGTGCTGTTGCTGCCCGGATGAGGACTGCTGTTGCCCGGCAAAGCCCTCGCTGCTGACGCTACTTTGGGAAAGCTGAATGCCGTTTTCCGCAAGCTGCGTGCGCAGGATCGGCAGGGCCGCTTCCAGCGCCGCGCGGACGTGGCTGTGGGGCGAAACCATCTGCAACTGCGCCTGGTTGTCATCCAGCTTAAGCGAAATTTGCACCTGACCCAGATCCTCCGGGTGCAGACGCAGCTCTGCGGTCTGCTGTCCCTGCTTTGTGAACAGGGTGATGTGCTGGCTCAGATTCTGCTGCCATTCGTGCGTGCCCAGCGGCTGGCTTAACACCGGCGCTGTCGCAACGGTAGCGGCAGGCTGTGAAGGCGCCAGGTGACTTACGATCGGTGCCAGCGTCGCGGTTGGGCTGGCGGCAGACGACGCCGCGCTCGCTACGTCCTGCTTCTCCGTGACGGCGGCGACGGCTGGCGTAACGGCTGCCGTGGCGGGCAGCGATGTGTCGCTGTCCTGAACCGGCATTTTTTCCTGACCCGTTAACGCATGGCTAAGCGGCTGATGCTGGCCGTTGTCCGTCTGGGCTAGCGCAGAGGGGAGGGCAGTTCGGGGGGCGATCTCCCCGGTGCTCGCAGGCTGCGTCGCTACCGGGGTGGTGGTCTGCTGGTGCGGTAACATCGCCATCAGCGCGCTTAACCCGGCCAACTCCTCTTCTTCAGTCGTGGTCTCGCTGTTTGTTTTCGCCTCCGGCTGGGTCAGCGTCTTCAGCGCATCCGTATTCGCGGCGGGTTTCAGGCCGGAGACGAGGCTTTGCAGGGAGACGGCGGTATCTTCACCAGTCAGGGTCTCCTGACGGGAGAGCAGTTCGGCGATTTTGGCCTGGAGCGTGGTATCACCGTTTTTTTCCTTTGCCGCTGTCGACAGCTTGTTGCCCGCCGCTTTCAGATCCGCCAGCGTCAGCGGGGCATCTTTGCCTTTGCCGGTGGTCTCGGTCAGCGCGCCCGCCAGCAGAGAAAGAAAATCTTGCGCGCCCTCAGCGCCTTTCCCGGTCAGCGTGCCGCCGGACGGGTCGCTGTCGGTCATCAGCAGTTGTTGCAGTGTGATCATTCAGGTTTCCTCATGGCGGCGCGCTGGGCGAACTCATCCATCTTTTTCTGATCGAGGCGGTTTTCTGCAAGCAGTGCCGCCGTGGATTGCCGTTCCTGCAGTGTCTGCCAGGCCTGCAAACGTTGTTTCTTTTCTCGCCAGCTGTTCAGGGCAATGTCAACTTTCTGCGTCCACTGATTAAGTTGCTGGCGATGCTGAGTAATGGCTTTTTCCAGCGTCTGGATAAACTGCTGATAGTTGATCCAGCGGTTGCTGGTCATCCCGGCACTCATATCGCTATTGAGGTTATTGCGATATTCATTCTGATAATCGATCAGCATTTTGAGCTGTTCTTCCGCCTGCTGACACCCGCGACGCATTTCACCCAGCAGGCGCGCGGCATCCTCTACCTCTTTTTCTGCCAGATCTTTCAGGGTCGCCAGCGCGCCATGTTCTGCCATCTGCCGTTATCTCCTGGGTTATGACACTGTCGGGAAAATACGCTCCAGCCCCTGGAGAGACGCTTCCCAGTCCGCGCGTTCAAAAATGCCTTGTTGCAAATAGCCCTCCAGCTGCGGCCACAGGGCGATGGCTTTGTCGAGCATCGGATCGCTGCCTTTGGCATACGCGCCGACGCTAACCAGATCGCGGTTACGCTGAAAACTCGACAACAGCTGTTTGAAGGTGCGCACTCGCGCGTAATGTTGCTCACTGATCAACGCCGTCATTGCGCGGCTGATCGACGCTTCAATATCGATAGCCGGATAGTGCCCGGCTTCCGCCAGTCGGCGAGACAGCACAATGTGACCGTCGAGGATTGCCCGCGCAGAGTCGGCAATGGGGTCCTGCTGGTCATCGCCTTCAGTGAGCACGGTATAAAATGCAGTAATCGATCCGCCGCCGCTAATGCCATTTCCGGCACGCTCGACCAGTGCCGGTAATTTGGCAAACACCGACGGGGGATAACCTTTAGTGGCGGGTGGTTCGCCAATCGCCAGCGCAATTTCACGCTGGGCCATCGCGTAGCGGGTGAGGGAGTCCATAATCAGCAATACATGCTGACCACGATCGCGAAAATCTTCGGCAATGCGCGTGGCATAGGCGGCACCCTGCATTCGCAGGAGCGGAGAAACATCCGCCGGAGCGGCAATCACTACTGAGCGTGCACGCCCTTCGGCACCGAGGATATTCTCAATAAAATCTTTTACTTCGCGCCCTCGTTCACCAATCAAACCCACGACAATGACATCGGCGCGGGTGTAACGGGCCATCATCCCCAGCAGCACACTTTTACCAACGCCGGACCCGGCAAACAGCCCCATACGCTGCCCACGCCCAACGGTAAGCAGGGCATTGATTGGGCGCACGCCAGTGTCCAGCACATGTTCAATCGGTGTACGTTGCAATGGGTTAAATGGTGGGGTAATCAGCGCACCGGTTTCCGTCGTATCGGGGGAGGGGAGGCCATCGAGCGGTTTACCGCTGCCGTCCAGAACGCGACCTAATAACGCCGGACCGAGCGGCAACTGTTTGCCGCTTTGCAGCCCTTCTGCCGAAATGTTTTTGGCATAAACACGCGCGCCGGGCAGGACACCTTCGACTTCCTCCAGCGGCATTAAAAACAGCCGTTGACCGTTAAAGCCAACGACTTCGCTTTCTACTTCGTGCGTTTCAGTGCCGTTCTGGCGCTCAATCACACAGGTTGCGCCGAGCGGCAATTGTAATCCGGTGGCTTCCAGCACCAGCCCGGTAGCGCGGGTTAATCGCCCGTAGCGACGTACCGCAGGCAACTGCGCCATTTTGGCTTCAAAGTTATCCAGCGTGGTTAGCCAGCGAGTCAGGCGCGTGGTCATTACACCACTCCTGGTGCTGCCAGACGGCAGAGTTCTTGCCAGCGAGTGGCGACACTGGCGTCGAGATCGCCTTCATCGGCGGAGACTTTACAGCCGCCAGGATGGAGGGTGGGATCGCCCCGCAAGCGCCAGCCATGCAAACTTAAGGTAGCGCCGAGCATATCATCCACACGTTGCAGATCATCCGGGTGCACGCGCAGCTGTGGTTTACCGCTGAATAACGGTTCTTGCTGCAACAACTGTTGGATCTGTTTGATCAGTGCCGAGTTATCCACTGTTGGCGTCTGACCGATGACCTGACGTGCTGCCTCCAGCGCCATCTGCATCAGGCGCGAAGCAATCACACTATCAAGCGCATCAAGGGTAGTTTGAAATTCGCTGACCAGTTGCTGCATCCGGGCATGAATTGGCGCTTGTTGAGACTTCGCCTCTGCCAGACCTTGCTCCAGCCCCTGGGCCAGTCCTTCCTGATAGCCCTGCTCATGACCTTGCTGGCGACCTTCGGCAATCCCCGCCTGATAACCTTGCTCATGGGCCTGCATTTGCAGTTGCGCCAGTTGCTGCTCAAGGCTGGGTTCGGCCTCTTCAATGATGGTTTCTTCCGGCTCGACCATGGGCACAAACTCTGCCTGTGGTGGCGCGAGATCGTCCGGCGTCCAGGTTTTCCACGGCAGATTATCAGACATAGGTATCCTCGCCGCTGCCAATTACCATCTCGCCAGTTTCGGCAAGGCGGCGCACAATCAGCAGAATCGCTTTCTGTTCGTTTTCCACCTGCGACAGACGCACCGGACCACGGTTGGCGAGATCGTCGCGCAGAATATCGGCGGCACGCTGCGACATATTGCGCAGGAATTTCTCGCGCAGTGGCTGCTCGGCCCCTTTCAGCGCGATCAACAGCGATTCGGAATCCACTTCCTGCAACAGACGCTGAATGCTGCGATCGTCGACATCCACCAGATTTTCGAACAGGAACATCTCGTCGATAATTTTTTGCGCCAGCTCGCCGTCGAATTCGCGCACGGCGGTAATAACGGCTTCTTCCTGCTGAGTTTTCATCAGGTTGATAATTTCGGCTGCCGTTCTCACGCCGCCCATTTTGCTGCGCTTGAGATTCTGACCGTCGAGCAAGCCATTCAGTACTTCGGTCAGTTCCGCCAGCGCGGCTGGCTGCACGCCGCCAAAGGTGGCGATACGCAACATCACGTCGTGGCGCAGACGTTCATCGAACAACGCCAGAATATCGGCGGCCTGGGCGCGCTTCAGATGCACCAGAATGGTGGCGATAATTTGCGGATGCTCATCGCGAATCAGATCGGCGGCACTCTGCGGCTCCATAAAGTTGAGCGTTTCAATACCGCTGGCGGTATCGCGAGTTTCGAGAATATCTTCCAGCAGGCTGGCGGCACGTTCCTCACCCAGAGCTTTGACCAATACCGAACGCAGATAATCGTTGGCGTTGATATTCAGTGCGGCAAACTGTTCAGCTTCTTGCTCAAACTCCGCCAGCACATCGGTTAGCTGCTTGTTGGAGATCTGCGTGACGTTCGCCATTGCAGCGCTCAGGGTTTGCACTTCGCGCTGGGAGAGGTGCTTGAACACCTCTGCCGCCCGGTCTTCGCCAATGGTCATCAGCAGGATGACGCTTTTATCGGTGCCTGTCAGGTTACTCATGATCGTTATTTATCCACTGGCGAATGACCAGCGCCACCACGCGCGGATCGTTATCAGACATTTCACGGATACGCTGGCTCATGACTTCTGCCCCCAGACGTTGGTTAGCGCGTCGTTGTCGGAGTTGTTCGTCTTTGCTCAGGCGGACTTCCACCGCATCTTCCACTTCCTCACGGGCCTGCGCCTGTTGCTGTACAGCTTTCATCGCCTCGGCGCGACTTGTTAACTGCGGGCGTACCGCTTTCCGCCACAGCAGCCACGCCACCAGCAGTACCAGCAACCAGCGACCGGCAGCCAGCAACTGATCGATAAACGCTTGCTGTTGCCAGAACGGCAGTTCTCCGCCGCTTTCGTCACTGCTATTGAACGGCGAGTTAACGACATTGAGCGAGTCACCGCGTTTTTCAGAAAAGCCCATCGCCTCGCGGGTCAGATCTTCAATTTGCGTCATCTGTTCGTTGCTGAGAGGCAATGGTTTACCGTCTGGCAAGGTTTTGTAATTCACCACTACCGCGACTGACAGACGTTGCACATCGCCCACGTTCATTTTGGTATGACGAATGGTGCGATCGACTTCGTAGTTGGTCGTTTCGTTACGGCTGCTGTTACGCGGGCCGGTACTGTTCGCGGTCGAGGTCGTCTGCTGATTCGTTTGCTGACCGTTCTGCGGGTTTGCCGGCGGGGTGGAGATTGGCGCGGCGTTGGCAGGCGCTGGCTGGTTAGAGAGCGCGCCCGGCACACCGCCAGGATACTGTCCGCCGACCTGTTCCGTCTCATTGATCTGACGCGAGCGTAACACGGCGCGGGAGGCATCCCCGTTCGGGGCGTACTGCTCTTCGGTCTGTTCTTTATTCGAGAAATCAATCTGCGCTGTGACCTGCGCGTGTACGTTGCTGCTGCCGACCACCGGGCCCAGAATCGCTTCGATGCGACGCTGGAGACGGCCTTCCACATCCGCGGCGTATTTCAGCTGAGCGTCGTTGAGATCGCGCCCTGCGGTGTTGGACTGCGTCAGCAGATGACCACTCTGATCCACCAGCGTAACGTTACCCGGCGGCAGGCCGGCCACCGCACTGGAGACCAGGTGCGTGACGGCGCTGATCTGCCCTTCATCCAGCGCACGGCCAGGTTCGAGGTTAACGGTCACAGAGGCCGAAGGGGACTTTTGTTCACGGACAAACAGGGACGGCTTAGGCATCGCCAGGTGCACGCGGGCACTTTTCACCGGGCCTAAGGTTTCAATCGTACGGGCCAGCTCACCTTCCAGTGCGCGCTGATAGTTAACCTGCTCGCTGAACTGACTGATGCCGAATTTTTCCTGATCCAGCAGCTCAAACCCAACCGCGCCGCCTTTTGGCAGCCCCTGCTGGGCGAGACGCAGGCGAAGCTCGTGCACTTTATCTGCCGGTACTTCAAGCGCACCACCGTTATCGGCAAAGCGATACGGGATGTTCATCTGGGTTAACTGGGTGACGATGGCACCGCCATCCTGGTCGGAAAGGTTGCTGTAGAGCGTGCGGTAATCCGGGCTTTTTGCCCATAAGACCATCGCGACAACGATCGCAATGGCGGCAGCGCCTGCCACAATCAACGGGATCTTAGGGTTGGCGCGAAGGCGGTTCATCCACTCGAGTGATTTATTCTGTGGCGCTGTCGATGCTGCTGTCGCACTCATTGCGCACCTCTTAAATCCTGGTGGTTTACGTTATTCGTGTAGAGAAACAAAACTGACTCCCGGGTCGGCAAACACGACAAAAGTTCCATACTGATGGCCCTGCCATTATTTGATGATTCGGGATTTTCTATGCGTCAAATAACCTGGTTTTTTAACGCTATTTACCGCCATTATCTTATTGACAAGCTGTTAGTCTTGACCTCGTAAAAAACCATCCAGGGGAGAGTCATGGCTATACAGGGCATTGAAGGGGTACTCAGTCAGTTACAGGCAACGGCGATGACCGCCCGTAATCAGAGCGTGGCTGACCAGCCGCCGGGCGTTAGCTTCGCCGGTCAACTGCATGCGGCGCTGGACCGGATCAGCGACAAGCAAAACGCGGCCCGTACCCAGGCTGAGAGATTTACCCTTGGCGAACCCGGCGTGGCGCTCAACGATGTGATGGCCGATCTGCAAAAAGCGTCGGTGTCATTGCAGATGGGGTTGCAGGTGCGTAACAAGCTGGTGTCGGCATACCAGGAAGTGATGGGCATGCAGGTTTAGGTTATCTAACCTAATGATATTTATAATTAATAACCACCCGATCCCACTGCGTGGGGCATGGATGGGGCAAACTCACTCAATTTCTGGTTGAGGATGAGTACCTGATCCTGGTTATTTTCAGCCATCCAGGATCCGTACACCCGGTAAACCATTTGCGCGTCGGTGTGGCCCATTTGCTTCGCGATGAAGTTCGGGTTAGCACCGGCAGCCAACGACCAGCATGCATACGTGTGTCGGGACTGGTATGCTCTGCGATAGCGAATCCCGGCGCGTCGCATTGCCGCTTCCCACGACTGGTTAATCGACCCCACTGCGTAATGATGCCCGGCACGGCCATTACGTGATGCGATCTGCGGGTTGAACACGAACGTGCACGGATGCACATCGGTACGGCCATACTCGCGCAGTTTCACTTCAACCTGATACTGCTTACCCAGGCGTGTTAACTCGGCCTGGCTCTTCAGCACGTCGATCGCTGGCTGAATGAGGTTGATGATACGGTCCGTCCCGGCCTCTGTTTTCGGAAGGGTGAACTCCTTCGTTAACGTGTGGTTCCGGCGGATCATCATCGTACCCGCTTTCAGGTCGATATCTTCCCAGGCCAGCGACACAAGTTCTCCGTGGCGCACGCCGGTGTAGACGGCAAGAGACCACATGTTTTTCAGTTGCTGGTGGGCGCAGGCGTTAATCAACCTGACAAACTCATCGCGCGTCAGCGGGTCAGGCTCACATCGTGACCGCTTAAGCATGGCGATCCCGGTGAACGGATTCACCCGTACATAACCGCTATCAGCGGCAAACTTAAACATCCCGCCCATGGTCTTCATGTAGTTGTTGACCGTTCTGACTGAGCGGCCCTTAACCGGCGTTTTCTGCCCGACTTTCAGCGTGTGATAACCGGTCAGCAATTCCTTCCTGATAAACAGCAGATCTTCCTGCGTTACCGCAGATACTAGCCTGTCCCCACCAATCCTGGGCACCATGTTGCGAGCTATAGATGCATAGCGTGACATCGCGTTGGTGCTGATCTCCATACGCTTCAGTTCAAGCCACTTGTTCGCCAGCTCCAGCACGGTGATTTCCTTGCTCTCCACCCCAAACCTTTTCAGGTTAGGCGAGTCTGGGAATTGCGCTGCATAGTTGAAGTTGCCGGTCTTAATCGAAAAGCACACCGACGCGCGCAGCTCGCCAGCGACCTTTCTGTTTTTTGGTGTATCCGGCACGCCGAGGCTTTCACGCACCCGGCTGCCTTTATAGATGAACCATATGCGGAGCGTACCGCCATGGTTCTCCACGCCTGTTGGGTATGCTGACTTAGCCATTATTCCCTCCTGACGTCCAAGAGCCCGCTAAGCATAAACGGATCTTCATTGGCGCGCACCCGGCTGTTTCTTTGACATGCTCTCAACCCACTGGTCGACAGCCTTTCGGTTGTACATGCATTCGCTGTTTTTCTTCGGCACGCCGTCCGGTGAGACGTGAAGATATTCCCGTCCTACCATCCAGCATTTTTTTCGGGCCCGCTCGATAGTGCCCGGGCGAAGGCCGGTAATCTCGACGAGCTTTTCTTCTGTTACCCAGTCGTTGGGAACGATTAAGGTCATTTCGCTCATGGGTGTCTCCAGGCAAAAAAGAACCCGGCGAGGGGCCGGGCAAAAGGGATCACGAGGTGGCGCTTTCGCACCCAATAGCCAGCTCATAACTGGCTATCAGTTGCGTCATGGTTTGATGTGGAGGCGCGGCTCGCCGTCTTTCGGCTCCGGCCACTGGCGCGCCATATTCACCTTCAGCTTTTCTTCCAGCGCCGCGGTGATTTGCTCATCGGTGATGCCTGCGCGCCGCTGCGCGTCCCATAGCAGGAACTGCATATCAGCCCATTCGCTGAGGTCGGCAGGATCGGCAGCAGCTTCCAGCGCCTCTTTCGAAAGGTGCTTCAGAGGTCCGATGGGGCCGACATTGCCGAAGGTCTTTTCTGACCATTCAGCGTGGCGCCGCCGGATCAGGCTTCTGGTGAACTGCGATTTCTTCGATTCGTAAGGTTTCACGCTCTCTCCTCATGCCGCACGCTGGGCGCGCAGCTTCTTCAGGTGTTCTGCTGTTTCGATTTCTTCGGCGATCCGCTCGGCCTGTGCTTCGGTCAGCGGCTCGAATTCATGCTGAAAGCGGCCCATGCTGGCGATGCAGGTGCGACCGTTGCGGATGTAGTGGATGACTTCGTGGGTAGCGCGGAGGATTTTGCAGGGCGCGCCGTGGGGATCGGCGTACCAAGTATTAGGCTGGATTATCCTGAACATTTGAAGAGCCCTGTATCATGAGGAATACTGTCATAGCTGCACGAAGCGAATTTTCATGTTCATACTCATAGAGTGGCAATGCGGTAGCACCATGCAGGCCTTCTTCGTTCCAGTTCCAAAGGATATTAATTTCGTTATCCGCGATGATTTCCCCTGCATCTGACCATGAATTTACAGGGTCAAAAATCACCTCTTCTGGCTCCCCGTCACTGTATGGGCTTTCAATATTTCCGTATCCCAACCGATAAACGTATCCAGCAGGGTTAAACATAAACAGCATTTCCTGATGTAGCTTATTAAGCTCATCAGCAACTGCTGCGTTTATTTCCGTATCACTCAACTTGCTGTAATCCATCACAATCCCCTCTGTTTATTCTTCAACTCGATTACTCCCTGGCACTCAGCGCATGTTTGGCAGCCGGGAACGGCAGCGCGCCGCGGCTCGGGAATTGGTTCGTCGCATTCTTCACAACGCTCAGCTGATACGGCATTGCGGTTTACTCGGTGAGCGGAAAGGGCAGCGTTACGCTGAAGCTCTTCAATCTCTGCTGCTGTGTCGATGATGTCGGCCATGGTCAATGCTCCCGGAACTGTCGGTTAATTCTGTTGAATGTGAATGCCAGCAATAAAAAAGGCCGCGATAGCGACCTGGTGATTAGTGCCTTCATGCGGCGCGCTCTGCCATAATTTCGGCCTTCTGCTCGTCGTTGAGAATGTCGTCCGAGACGATCGCCACACGGTTGCTGGCGCTCCACGATACTGGAGCACTTTCCTTCAGAGCCTTATTCAGCGCCTCAGCAGCATCACGCACGGCTTGCGGCAAGCAGTAATAGTCATCACCATCAGGCATGATCTCTTCGCAGTGCTGTTCCAGGTCGAACTCAGGCGGGTAGTTAGGCTCGCAGATCATTAACTGCAACTCGCTCGGCAGCAGGGAGTGCTCATAGCAATAGTCAGCCAGCGATTCAGCGTCGAAAAAGTACTGGTCACTGTCAAAGATAACGAGCGGCTCTCCCGCCCATACCGCGCGCTCAAAGATGGCGAACTTAGCCTGTCGGCTTTCGCGGTGGCATTCTTCGCAATAGCCATGAGTGCTATGAATAGGGTGTTCGTCAGGTTTGTTTTTACACTTGCGATGAGTAGCGCCGCACCAGCGCGCCTGGTGCTCGTCACCGCCCCAGAAACGACCTTGGCGGTCCACCCAGCCAGTTACAGTCTGGATGCTGGCCGCTTCATCGCTGTCCATCATCACGATTTTTTCAGTTTTCATATTCATTGTTCAGCTCCAAACCGCCCGTTAAGGCGGCCAGTTTTGACGACGAACTCCAGGAGGCTAACTCCCAGAGCTTCAATTTTCTTGTGATGCTTGTTGATGATGGGAGGTACCGTTTCGTTCCAGTTAGGCTTTGGCTTCTTGCGCATGGCCTGCTGGATTTCCTCGGTGCAGCGGCGGCAGGCGGCGCGGATGGCATTGTCTGTTTCTGGCGTCATGCGGCCTCCGTCGTCTTTTTGAAGGAGTGAGCTATTCGCGCAGAAGCAATGGTCACGTAATCCGGGTTCAGGTCGATGCCGATGAAGTTGAAACCTTCCTCGATAGCCGCCCGGCCAGTGCTCCCGCTTCCCATCCACGGATCAAGCACGGTACCGCCAAGCGGAGTAATCAGCCTGCAGAGATAGCTCATCAGGGCGATCGGCTTAACGGTGGGGTGATTGTTCTTCGCGCCATTAGTACGCCCGGCACCGGCGCGCGGATCGTTAAGGCCGACACTCCCTTCTTTTCGTCCTCCGGTCATGCCGCTGGCTGACGTCGCAATAAATCTCTCTAGGCCTTCATCGCGCTCTTTCGGTTTGACCTTGGCGCAGTAGAAGAACCTGGAGGCGCTTTTTTCTCTTTCTACCCTGGAAACATGCGCCTTTGGCGGTGCCATATCTCCATATCGACCCTGTGATGGACGTGCGCGTCCAGTTTCCTTTAAATCCCCTTGCTGGCCTTTCGCATCCGGGAACGCTGACACGACAACATCACTTCCGTCGTGAATGATGTTTGCCGGCCAGCGACCATCTGGTGCCTGCTCGTAATCGGCAACAGGTTCGGTACCATCGCGCTGGTGTGAAAGTAGACCGCCAGCACCGCCATTTAGCGCCTCGTCGGTAGGGATGCGGCAGGCATTGATATTGATCGCCCCGGTGCCGTGCTCAGCCATGTTCGCCGACACCGTTTTTTTGAATGGCTTGCGAGCCATGACGATCGGTTCGTGCGCAGGCTTCAGGGCAGTTCCCCAGCCATCAAAATCACCATCGAGGTTATGCGACTTGGGGAAGCCGCTGCCGTAAATCCAGAGTATTTGGTCGCGGATTTCGAAACCGGCATCCTCTGCATTAATTACAAGTCGGTGATAGGTTCGCGAACCGCCGAACGCAAGAAGGTGTCCGCCTGGCTTGAGAACGCGCAGGCATTCCTTCCACTGCTCAACTGTCGGGACGTCGTAATCCCATTTGTGATTCATGAAACTCAGACCATACGGAGGATCCGTCACGATGGCGTCAACTGAGTTATCCTGCAGCGTTTTCAGGACGTCTTCGCAGCGCCCGACGTGGAGTTGATAGGTCATGCCACCTCCTGCCTTTCTCGATATTCCTCAGCTAGCCGCTGCGCTTTTAATGGATTGCTGACCACTTCACCCCATGGCATTAGCCAGCCGTTACCAATGAAGGGAAGGCACAGTGTGCCAACCCTGATGTCGTCGTGAGCGTGAGTCATAGGATGGACTCCATTTCGTCGATGTAGAGGCCCTGAGCAATCAGCCGACGACGGCGGGCGGCACGCGCAATGCACTCCTGCCGTCGGCCTTCCTGCGATTGCTCTATGGCGCGCCGGGTGAATAGTCGTGATTTCCCCTGAGGTGTTACGACCTTTGGCTTCGTGACCAGGTCGAAAGTCCGGTCGCAGATGCCGTCCTCGTTAAGCCATTTTTCCGACTCAACGATCTGCGCTATCTGTCCGGAGCCGCGGGTAATGCCGTTGGCAACCCGGTTAAACTCGATGAGCGTTACGCCGAACTTCTCGGCGATTTCGCTTCCGGTTACCGGGCGGCCACGCGTCTGAATCATCCATATCACGCGCTCACGGAGGCCGGAGAATTGCCCGGTTCGCCCGGGCCTGCGGTAGAAAGGTGTGCGTTTCATGCTGCACGCTCTGTGATTTTCTGAATTTCAGATTCCAGATCTGTAATGAAGCTCTTAACCTCAGACTCGATTTCGCGCGCCAGCTCTTCATCGAAATGAATGCGCTTCTTGAAATAGGAGAGGTCAGGCGGCAGACGATCGTCGAAACTAACGAAATCACACCATTTCCGCCCGGTGCACATCATCTGCGCATGCATTTGCAGCATGTACTGGCGCTTTGGCTCGCCAGTTTTCAGCGTTTCAAGATGGGTCCAGGTGTTGGGGCATTTGATTTCGATAAGCCCGTCGTCGTTGACAAGTCCGTCCGGGCTGGCTGCGAATCCGGGTATGGTTGGGTGATCGATGAGTCCAACTTCAGTGATTGCCGCATCGAACTCATTCAGGGCGTACATTTCGCGCGCCACTGGCTCAAGTTCAGTGCCGCGCATCATCGCGGCATTCGAAAACCCTTCCTCCAGCTTCCCGGTCAGCCGTTGGCAAATCAACTCGGCCATGTAGTTCTGGCGGCTGGTGGAGTAGCCCGACTTAGTCCGGGCCATGACATCAGCCAGGCGACTCGCTGTGACCTTGCCGCAGCGCGCAGCAAACCATTCAGGGGTGCGTTGCTCCATCATTCAGCCTCCATCTCTGCGACATTGACAGGTTCGGCGTTGTCGACAGCAAGACTCATGTCATACATACGTCGCTTCTCAACTGCGCCGATCACCTGCTTCTCTTCAGCGCTCAGCGCCACCCAGAACTCCTGATACTTAACGGTTCCAAGGCGCGCGGCGGACTCACCTTTTGCGATCAGATCCGGGCGACGGCTATCTGATTCATGGCCCGCATGAACCTCTGCCGTTGTTCCTTCAATCACTCGCTCTGCCTCGTCCTGGTCGAAGATGCCAGCGAAACCAAAGGCCAGCCGCGCGCACTGGATAAGCGTCTTGTGGCGAAGCATGCGGGTAGGGTGGGACTGCCATGGCTGAGTGTTGCGTTTACACTCTCCCATGTACTCAGTGACAATGGTCGGGTGCTTACGGTCTTTGCGGTAAATCTTGCAGGTGCACGCGCCTTCTTCTTTGTCGTAAGAGAACTCCATGCCGTCGAACTGCGGATGTTCGTTGATAATGCGGGCCCATCCATCAACGCCGACGACCGGGACAATCCCGCCTTTATCTGGGAAGGCATAAATCTCTTTGGTCCATGGGTTCAGGCCGTATTGGTTGGCGACGATCAACAGAGCTGTAAATTGCTCGTCCGTGACGTTGCCACCTTTGAATGCTGTGTTCTTCAGCGTATTCATCAGGTCTGTACCGGCATCCATACCGAGGCGTGCGGCCAGTTTCCCGGCCATGGTGGAAAGTGCAGTACTCATTGTTAAATCCCTCAAAAATTAAAACGGGCAGCCGGTACGGTGTTCCCAGTCGTATTCCGCCTGGGCGTAAGCAACTGCCGAAATGAAATCGTTGTAGGCCTCGCCAGCTTTATCGCTGCGAAGTCCTTCGTATGGGCTGGAGTCAATCGGGATCGTGAAGTGGAAGAGGCCGGACGGCTCTTTTGGCATCATGTCGATAATTTGCTGCGCCCGGTCGTCGACCCACTTCTCTTTCTCGTTGTCGAGTTGCTGTTCAACCCAGCGCCGATCTTCGATTCGGTCGTAAGTGAGGTATGCGTTCATGGCTGAACTCCTGAAATTTGGATGTGCAGATCCCGCCCGCTTTTAGCCAGGCCGATTGGTTGAATAGGGTGGTTAGTGCTGAATAGGGTTGCCGTGACCATCCAGAAGGACGTCAATCACACAGTCACTGAGGCGGATGATTTCTGCGTCGGTGTGCAGGTATACCCACTTGCGCTCTTGAATGACTGCTGAGACTCGATAGGTGCGGCCTTCATGCATTGCCATCATGCCAGGAGTGACGCACTGACGAATGAGCGGGGTGGTGCCGTAGTGGTGCATCATACCTTCACCTCAACCTGTTCCAGGAGACCAGCGATATGCATCTGCCAGCGGTTAAGCGCCAGCTTGTCGCGCGGTGCCGATACCGATGTCAGCTGCCACTCGTTATCGTTGAGCTTTTTGGCGGTGTACTGCTTGCCGTTGTGGGTGACTGTCATAAATCCTCTTGGCCTTATCGCGGCGAACGGAACGGTTAATACAAGACTTCTGCGCTAATGGGCGGTGGATGGCCGCCGGTTTTCATAACTAAGCCGCCTCGGTGAAGCGACTGAGGTATGCATTTACCTTTTCCGTAGTTGCTAAATTTGAGATCGCGTGTTAAATCATCAATTGCTTAATCAACAACGTAGTTCGATGTTTTCTAATGAAAAAGGAGATCTTATGAGTGATGTTATTAACCCCAGAAATAGCGCGGAAGCAGCAGCCCAGCAGGTCATACTTGAATTAATAAAAGCTGGGAACTTAGGTGCTGTGGGGAACGGAAAGGCTATAACTGATGTTTATGAAAACCTTGTAAAAGAATACAAACGATTAAATAAAGAAAGTCAGTAACTTAAAAACTGAAGCTTATATTTAAGCTTCAGTTATTTCGCCACACTCTCGCAGTGGCCGCGCTCATGCCCTTGAGTACCTGTCGCTCGTCGCCGCTCATAACCGGTGCGCGTATGGCGTTCGCACTGCTTTACCGGCATACCCTTTTCCTCGATTTACCCTGACCAGCGGTATGCCGCAGTTCGGACCTGCGTCTGGCTCTCTCACTGAGACTCGGGGCCGCATCATTACTGCGGCTTGAAAGTGCGGTCTGTCCGCTTTAGTGCTTCATTGGAATCACTCCTCTAAGTTGAATCAGCGTCAACTCCTTGCCAGTGTTGCCCGTTCTCACGCCGTTCTCGCTCTCGCGCGGGGATACTCTCTCACCGACCGGATCGCACCCGGTGATACAGCACGTTTCTCGTGTAAGGGTCTAAACAGGTCATTGACGCTGTAAATCTGCATGTTGTTAAAAAGCAGGCGAGTTGCTATCCGCCGCTGGCTAACTTCGCTCAGCTGTCGATGTTTCGTTTCGATGGGTTGATAATGTACTAATAGTTCATTTATGTAAAGTACCAAAAGTACATTTTATGTGAATGGAAAGTTCATATGAGATTATCTTTATGAACTTTAAGGAGAAATATTTCTGAGTTTTTTAATAATAGAGGTGGGTAGTATTGGAGGTGGTTAGATTTATTAGAGGTTCGTCACATCAACAAGTCTTGTGCGACCATTGAAAGTTGCGAAAAGACCGCCGTCTGGCTCAACAACTGAAAGTTCAGCGTATCGAAGGAAATCAGTTTTGATCACAGACATCAGCACCTCTCCAGTATCGATGTTTATTACCTCAATCCGGTTCGCGTAAAAATCATCTTTGTTTTTGCTGCCAGCAAACGATAGAGCTATGTAGCGGCCAAATTCAGATATGGCTGAACTAATGAGGTGAGTGGAAGTTTCTATCTTGAATAGCTCCTTTCCGGCGTTATCCATGACTATGGCTGCTGCCATGTTGTTGTCTTTGCCAGTATGGACAGAAAATAAGAAGCGTCCGTTAACAGCTATGCATTGAGGTTTGGGAGAGAGCTTCCCGCCAAGCTTAACCATAAACATGAATTTTTCATTCTTCATAACCGCCAGCGTGTCATCTCTGAGGTTACTCTCATCACGTTTAAAAGCCCCAAGTTGCCAGCGTTTATCGTGGCTTAATTTGCATGTGATAAGGTGATCGCCAAGCTCGTACAAGACGCTGCCATCACTCAGATCTGTAACCTTATTTGCTTCCATGCTTATCTTCCTCAGCTATGAAATCTGTATGCCCTTGACTGGCTTACCAGCACCTTCGCACAGATGCGGAGAGAAGAAAATTCACCATCTTCGATGTACCAGGTTTCATATTTTTTATTGTCTGAAATCACGGCTAATTTTTTGTGCTGCTTTTGAAGGCGCTTTATATAGAGATCATTGTCCAGAACGAAGATGTATATGCCGTCACCGTCAAAGCAGTCGATGCTGACGTCAACGAATATCTGGTCTCGCGGCTCGAACGTGCCAGACATCGAATCGCCATTAACGGCAATCATTTTTATGTGGTCAGCTGGGCGACCGCCAAAGACGGATCGAGCCTCTTCGGTTGAATACTCAATGGATCTGATGGTTTCAATGAATTCATCTCGCACGAGAACTCCCTGCCCAGCACTAGCCTGAATGTCAAAAACGTCTACACGGAAAGAATCGTCCCTCATCACCATATGCCCTTCAGATATGCCATCTGCTGCACTGTCGCCTAACAGGTAAGACGAGGATGTGCCAATTATAGCCGCCAGCTCCTGCAGCTTCCCTCGTCTTGGAATAGATTCCCCATTGAACCACTTGCTTACTGCCTTTGGAGTTAGCTTCATTCGCTTTGAAATTTCAGCCTGACGTCCATGAGCAGGTAAACCAGCTTTATCACAGGCCAGCGCTAGCCGTTGGGAAAACTCTATACGCGCTTTCTCTTCTTGAACCATAGGTTCAATCATAATATCACTTGCGTGAACTATCAGTTCCGACATAATATGTACTTACAGTTCAATTTGAGGGTTAACAAATGCAACCTAAAAACCTTGGCGACATCATCAAGCAAATCCGTGTACCGGTGGTGGCGAAGGCTTGCGGGCGAACGCCACGCGCGATTTACAAATGGATTAATAGCGGTTGCCTGCCACGCACCGATTACACCGGCGAAACAGGCTATGCCTCCAAAATCGCAGCTGCATCTGGTGGTCAGTATACAGAGAACCAGATCCTTGAAATCAGTAAACCAAAAGCCGCTTAACGGCGGCCCTAACCACGAAAGGGAAAGCAATGCATTCACTTGCGTATCAACACAATACCGTAATACACGCGGGAGCGATGATAAACCGCGCTCAAGCTAAAGCGGCGCCAGACCACGAAAAGATCCGCGATGCGGTCCGGGCATGGTCGTCGGCGCTGGACAATCAGGACGTCGTTTCGGCGCTGATCATCAACGAATACCGGGAGCAGGGCGGGAACTCCATAAGCTTTCCGGAAGACATCAGCCGGGCGCGGCAGAAGCTATTTCGCTTTCTGGATAACCGCTTCGACTCTGAGCAGTACCGCGAGAACGTGCGCCAGCTGACACCCGCAATCATGGCCGTTCTGCCTCTGGAGTATCGCCATCGACTTCTTCCCGAGGACAGTTTCATGTCCCGCTTAGCTCGACTTGAGAAGGAAACGAGCGAGGCGAAAGTGGCCGTTGCGATGAACGCTCCGCGTCACCAGAAGCTCAAGGAACTCAGTGAGGGGATTGTAGAGATGTTCCGTGTCGACCCAGACCTGACCGCGCCGCTGATGGCCATGGTCACTTCAATGCTGGGGGTTATGTGAGAACTACAGAAATGGCGAAAGCCGGTCTGCGCGAACAGAACCGACTTTCTGGTGGAATTAATTGGATCAATTCACAGAGGCAATTATGCATCTCGAGCCATTAACAAAGCAAGTCGGCGTACTGAAGACTATGGATGTTCCAACCGACTTCAGAATGGAAGGGTGGGTATACGTGTTAAGCAATCCATGTATGCCTGGCATCTACAAAATTGGAATGACCACAACAAACCCGGAAGTTCGAGCGCGAGAGCTTTCATCAGCTACTGGTGTTCCTGCTCCATTCAAGGTTGAGGCGGCTTTCTACAGCCACTCTCCGCTCGAAGCTGAAAAAGAGATTCACGATGCTTTGTCGGAATGGAGAGTAAACGAGTCTCGCGAATTTTTTCAGCTTGATTTGAAAGAAATTATTCATGCTTGTTCGTGCAGCTGTGAATGCCAGGTCGGTGAAAAAGCTGAATACATAGCTATTTACCACGACTTCATCATTTTTGAGAGCCTCAGCAAAATCAATATACCTGAACTTTTTAATGAGATTGGGATTAGCGTCTTCGGCGACAAGCTTGCAGCTGCTGAGCGATTAATTCGAATCGGTGCGGAAACTATTTTCAATATCCGTAGAAAAAGCGGCGTTGTTATCGCTGTGCACGATTCAAATGCGTATGCGATCGAACCCGCTGATGAACAGGCGCTAAAAGAAGCCATGAATGAATATCAGGCTCATAGAGAAGAGCTTGATAGACGTGGAATTTACGGCCCAGAACAACCAGTGGAGTTTTAAATGGCCAGATCGCGAAATATCAAACCCGGCTTTTTCACGAACGACGAGCTTGCAGAATGTCAGCCGCTGGCGCGCATTCTCTTCGCTGGTTTGTGGACTATCGCCGATAAAGAGGGTCGCCTGGATGACCGCCCTAAGAAAATTAAAGCCATGGTGCTGCCTTTTGATGATGTCGATTGTGACGCTTTGTTGCAGCAGCTGCATCAGCACAAATTCATCAACCGTTACCAGGTAAAAGGCGATTCCTACATTCAAGTTTCTAACTGGAAAAAGCATCAGAACCCGCACTGCAAAGAAGCGGCAAGTGAGATACCAGAACCATCTCAGAACCAAAATGGCACCGAACAAGAACAGTGCAATTCAGATGCAAAAGAGGAAAAGGAAGAAGAGAGAAAGCCTCAAGTCATTGAAAATAATGAAGCACAAGAAAAGCACGGTGCTAGTAAGGTGCAAGAACAGGTTAAGAACAGTTTAAATCCTGCTGATTCCCTTAACCTGATTCCTGATTCCCCTATCCCTGATCCTGATTCCTTGGTTAACACCCAAGCCGCTTACGCGTCTTGCGAAGAGGCCAATGCGGATATTCATGAGATATCGAGTCGGTACGCATTCGAGGGCCAAATCGTTCGGCTGAACCACAAGGACTATCAAGCATGGTTAAACCTGTACCCGCTGATAGACCTGAATTACGAACTTCAGAAGCTGGATATCGAGTTCACGCATGAGAAGCCAAAAAATTGGTTTATCACTGCCAGCCAGAAGCTGAGTTATCAGAACAAGCAAGCGGCAGTACGCGGCAAACCAGCCGCCAAGCCGGATCTGGACTTCAACAACACTGACTGGGCTTATGGGGTGATTCGATGAAATCTCTTGCAGAGCAGATGCGTAACCACGATCGCGAGCAGATGAGCCGCATGGCCCATAACCTGCCAGAGCAGTACCAGGAACGCGCACCGGTCGAGCAGGTGGCTCAAGTGTTCAACGGGCTGTTCAACGAGCTGCGCGCCGCGTTCCCGGCCAGCATGGCGAACTTCCGCAGTCAGGACGACCTGAACGAATTCCGCCGTCAGTGGCTGCTGGCGTTTCAGGAGAACGGGATCCACACCATGGCTCAGGTCGATGCCGGTATGCGCATTGCCCGCCGCCAGGAGCGCCCATTCCTGCCGTCGCCTGGACAGTTCGTCGCCTGGTGCAAACAGAGCGGTGGGGTGCTGGGTATCACCGTTGAACAGGTTATCGCCGAATACTGGGACTGGCGTAACCGTTCGTTCGAATTCACCTCCAGTGAGCAATTCCCCTGGTCGCAGCCGGTCATGTACCACATCTGCGTTGAACTGCGCCACCGCAGTACAGAGCGCCAGTTAACTCATGGTGAGCTGGCGCGCGAAGCGGGCGATCTGCTGGACATGTGGGAGAAGCGCGTCATCGAGGGTAAACCAGTGCCGCCGGTACGCCGGGCAATTGCAGCACCGGCTGCCCAACACGGGCCGACGCCGATCCAGCTGCTGCTGGCGAAGTACAACCGCAACAAGCCGAACGGGATGGTGTGAGATGACCATAACAATCCGTGAGCAGGTGCTGGCAGCCCTGCGTAATAACCCGGGCCTGAATAGTGCTCGCATTGCCACCATGATCGGCATGACCACCAAAAAGATTTCCGGCCCGCTAAGCACGTTGTTTGCAGACGGCCTGATCGAGTTCGAAGGTAAGCATGGCCAGCGGCTGTATCGGCTGACCAGCTACGGAATGAAATACGCACCGGAAACCATACCGGCCATGCCGAAGGGTAATTCGAAGCTGGTGCAGCGCACAGAGACAAACGTGATCTGCCAGGAGTGCCGCAACAGTCCGGCGATGAGAAGGGTATTGATGGTTTGGGGGAGGGTAGGGGTATGACAAACGTAAGTGAAGTAGAAAAAATGGCTGAATTAATGCAGCAGATGGAAGAGAACTCGCCACGAGTAGCTGCTCTCCAGTATTGCCTGGACCAAGTTGCGGAAAAAGTGGAAGAAGCAGAAAAGCGCAATGCGGAACTCGAAGCCAGGTGCGCAGCGCTGGCTGCTGAGAATGCGGGGCTGAAGTCAGCGATTGAAAAGCATGCTGACAGTTACATCATGTGCGGATATTGCCGAACTGAGCGCGATGGCAAGAACGACGATGTTTGTGAAGTGCTTGATTCAATCCCAGCTACCGACGCTTTCCTGGCTGAAGTGCGGGCGCAGGGTGTGGAGATGTTCGCTAAGCATTGTCAGAAGCGTCACGGCGAAATGATGAAATCCGAGCCAAATGAGGCGGCAAGCAACCAGGCGATTACCGCAACGCGCCGCGCTGGTGAATTTGCATTGTACTTCGCCGCTCAGCTTCGCAAAGGAGTGCAGTTATGAGCAAATTAACCCGTGAATTAGTGGCAAATGCCATGCTCAGCAGCCTTGAAAACTACCTGTTTGAGATTCTCGATTCGGTTCAGGCTGACACAGGAGAGCTTACGTCGGAGGAATGTTACTGCCTCAATGCGTGGGCAAGAAGCGCAGTAGAAAAGGCAGTAATTGAACTGGAGGCCGCCCAATGAGCCACATCGACAAACTGGCGCTGCGTGAAGTCGCGGAGAAGGCGACACCAGGTCCGTGGCTATGGATTAACACTGGATCTTATTTCTCGTTCCTGGTTCCTCAGAGCAATCAAGATCCTCACAATTGCATTATCGATGATGGATCGTCTTGGGGTGAGTATGGGGAGACAATTAACCCCGAAAGCCCTGATGGTGTATTCATCGCCGCAGCCAACCCAGCCGCCGTGCTGGCGCTGCTGGATGAGCTGGAAGCCGCTGAGAAGCGGATTGCTGAGCTGGAGGCGCGGGAAGTCAAATTGCCTGAGCGTTATGAGGTGGACATGTGTCCTACTCCTTCCCCTGATGGGGAGTGGTATTCACGCGAAGATATTTTGTCGGCCCTGGTATCTGCTGGCGTCAGCTACGCCGCCGCAGCCAGGAAAGGAGAGTGATATGGCTCGTTATATCGCAGTGATTCACGGGTGGTTCGTATCCAGTAACGGTTTCAATGTCGTTGAACTCACCGCTACTGAACGTGAAGAGGCAGAAAAAGAAGCCGTATTCCTCTGTCACCGGCGTGCCGCGACTTTCGACAAATGCGCGCATGTCGTGATTGAAATTGGTGAGGCTGAGCTATTAAAAGCCCCTCGAAAACTAACCATTCGCGAACGCCTGATGGGGAGGACTAACCCATGAGCACACTTACCAAAGAATGGCTCCAGCAGACAATCGCTGAGCTTGAAGAAGAGCGCGATGCGACGCCAGGCGCAGTAAACGAAGATGCGGCCAATGCGATGGCGGCGATGAAGCTGGCGCTGGCATCGCTCGAAGCGGAGCCTGTGGCGTTCCGTTCAAAGCTACAGCCACCATCTGCTATCGGTAGCGAGCGCTGGGATTATACGGATCATCGTCAGCCAGACGCTTTCGAACTTGAGAACTGCGTAATTGAGCGGCTATACACCGCCCCGCCAGCGCCGGTATCGATGAAAGACCATCAGATTCGTGAACTGGTAAACGAGTTGCGTGATATCGCCGTCGAGTATCAGGGCACGCAGCAACTTCGTGAACGCATCGCCCGCACTGTTCGCGCCGCCATACTTCAGGGTGCCGAACCTGTAAGTAATCGTGATGAATTGCCAGATGGTTGGGTGGCTTGCAGTGAGCGGCTTCCAGAAGTAGGCGGCATGTATCTGTGCTACGTGCAAGATGAATACGAATTCGACATCAGCCACTTTTGCTTTGAATACCTGGCTGCACATAAGAAATTTGATAGCGCTGGCATCAATATCACCCACTGGATGCCACTGCCAGCAGCACCGCAGCAGAAGGTGAAGTGATGGAAATCATCCAGGGCATATGCAGCTGCGGCGAGCCAATCAGTATCGAGTTAAACGCCGATCCGCAGATGTGCGCCCGCACCGACAGGAAGCGTCCGTTCTATCCGGACGAAAACGTAGAGCCAGAGGCGATAGGTCAGTTTGTTTATTCTCAGGATGGCGTAACTGTTTTTCGGTGCAGGAAATGCTCCGGTTGGATTGCGGATACAGTTCCTGAAGCGTCGCTAGAGGTGCAGGATGCCTAACCCATTCGACGTGGTGATGTTAAGTGTTATGCAAAGTGATAAATTGATCGACTCAATAAGCGAAAGACTGATAAAAAGTACATCATTCAAAAATAGGAGATTTTTATGATTATAAGACTGAAGGCAACGATGGTATCAGATAAGCATGGATTCCTGAACCCGGTATCTGAGAGGGATATTTACATTAACGGAGATAGCATTTCTAGATTCTTAGAAAAAGAAGAAGGTACTCTAATAACGTTGGTCGATGGGTTCAAAACAGTAGTTAGCGAAAAGCCATATGAAATTTATTGTAAGCTGAATGGAATTCAAGACCCAACAAAAGCCGCATATTGATTTCCAATAATCATCCAGCCATAATCATTTCATCGGAGCCTGAACAACTCCGGTGACTTCTGCGCATTTAAGGGGACTTAAATGCGACCACAATCTGAACTCCTCACCCTGTCACAGATGCAGAAATGCACCTGCGACTTTCTGCATTCTGCGTTACCTCTCGGAGGTGGCGTATGAAACAGCACTACTGCATCGTTAACGACACCGTTAAAGATAATCTCATAGCATTCATCCGCACTCTGCCGGTAAACCCGCGCGCGCCGATGGTCGTCGAGGCCCGGGAAGAGACGCGCACCGACAAGCAAAACCGTCTTATGTGGCCGCTGCTGAAAGACCTGTCTGACCAGGTTGTCTGGCACGGCGAAAAGCTTACCCGAGAAGAGTGGAAGGACCTCATCACCGTTCTGGTAAACCAAACTCAGGACCAGGAACAAAAATCCGCGCCGGGCATCAACGGCGGCCGCGTTTATTTCGGCGTCCGCACATCCAAATCCAGCAAGCGCTACATGGTCGACGTCATCGAAGCGATTTACTGGTTCGGTACCGACCGCGGCGTAAAGTTCTCCGAAGCATCCAGTAAGCGCATTGCCTGGGCGCAAGAGTGGAGGGCTTCCCGTGGGTAGTCCTCTCGCACGCGTTATCACCAATGAAATCTTCCGCGTTCCGGCGCGCCGCAAGCGTAAGCCCGCGGTTAAGCCGTCCGACATCCCGACATTGAAAGGCTACACCGCCCGCCTGGTGGATCAGAAATGGCTGCGTCTCGCGGCACGGAGGAATCATGCGTAAACCATCACGCCGTAAGTGCAAAGTATGCGGCGAATACTTCGTGCCGAAATTCCACGACATCCGGATCCGCTGGTGCTGCCCGGAACATGGCGCAATCCTTGCGATGGAAGAGCGCGAAAAGGAGAAGGTGAAAGCCGCAGCTAAGCGCATTAAGGAGCGCAAAGAGAAAGAGCGCGCGGAACGCCGGGATCTGAAAGCGAGAAAGATGGCACTAAAAACGAAACCGCAGTGGAGAGCTGAAGCGCAGGCGGCTTTCAACCGGTACGTCCGTCTGAGGGATGCTGATAAGCCGTGCATCAGCTGCGGCAGGCTGCCAGAGCAGAAGTTTGGCGGAACCATGGACTGCGGCCACTACCGCACCCGCGGCGCAGCGGCGCACCTGGCTTTCAATCTTCACAATACCGCTGCTCAGTGTGTCTATTGCAACCGGGATCGGGACGGCGCGCAAAAGGCATTTGAACAGGGCCTTATTGTGCGCATCGGTGCCGAAAAAGTCGAGGCGATAAACAACGATAACACTGTCCGCCGGTTCGACATCCAATACCTGCAACGCATCAAATCCATTTTCACCCGTAAAGCCCGCGCGCTGGAAAAACGCCGCGCCCGCCGACAGGAGGCAGCATGAACCACGCCGACTTCCAGCGATACCAGGCCGAAAGCGTTAAGCGCGCCAGCCTGCCACCAGTAGCAAAGCACAGCCAGACTAAAACCAATCAGCCACATAAGGAAGCCGCATGAACAGTCAGCAACTGGAATACGTACGTCAGCAGCTCATTGTGGCGACCGCAGACCTCAGCGGGGCGACGAAAGGGCAACTGGTAGCTTTCGCCGAGAACGCGCAATTCACCGCGACGGCGCGAAGCCGGGGACGTAAGAAAATCACTGATCCGGTCACCGGCCGTAAAGTTAATCCGGACGGTCCGCCGATGAGTGGCAGCCAGTCACGCGCCAAGGGTTCATCTATCGCGCTGGTCAGCCCGGTAGAGTTTGGCACCGCATCCTGGCGCCGCGCTGTCCTGTCGTTGGAAGACCATCAGAAAGCCTGGCTGCTGTGGAACTACAGCGAGAATATCCGCTTCGAATACCAGGTGGCGATCACCCAGTGGGCGTGGGCAGAGTTCCGGGAACAGCTCGGCGCGAAGAAAGTGGCCGGCAAGACTATGGAGCGGCTTAAGAAACTGATATGGCTGGCGGCTCAGGACGCGAAAGCGGAGCTGGCGGGTAAGGATGTGTATCAGCATCAGGACTTGGCGGCCCTGTGTGGCGTTAAGCCTGATAACTGGTGCCATAACTACGCCGATTACTGGAGGGCCATGTGCGCCATCTTTAAACGACTTGATGACGACTCTCTTCGTTGCACTGTGAGAACACGATCACAACAAAA
This sequence comes from Enterobacter hormaechei, assembly GCA_042434945.1. Lineage (GTDB taxonomy): Bacteria > Pseudomonadota > Gammaproteobacteria > Enterobacterales > Enterobacteriaceae > Escherichia > Escherichia hormaechei_A. The sequence continues at coordinate 2,380,579 of CP170191.1, read as the reverse complement.
GGCGACTTTTTCGAAGCAGGGTATTGCAAAAGTCAATTAAATAGCATACATTTCATGTAAATCTGATATCGTCGCCATAGCTTCGTAGGTCGACAAAGAATTAAGAGCCTCGCCATCGTGCGGGGCTTTGTTTTTTGTGCTTTATGTAAACCAAGTGGACTTTAAAAGTTAATAATCTTTTTTTACTTATGTAAAATATGGGCTCCAGTGAAAACAGAGAGGCCTCATCATGAAGAACTTCCAGCTTTATGTTGGCGGCACAAACAATATCACCTATCGTTACGAAATCAGAAAGGTGGATGATGCTTTTAGTGTTCGAATATTCAACGTCAAAAACAAGTTGCACAAAGAGGTCGGTTGTAAGTCGCTTCGCTTTGTGTCAGCTCATGATGTTATCGATGAGTGCACATCGCATTACAGGAGGCACGCTGAAGGCCTAAGAGGCTTTTTACGTGGGCTCAAAATGTGGTGAAGGTGCAACTCAACAGACAGGTCGCTCAGGCGGCCTTTTTTGTATCTGCACAACAGGAAAGAGCATTGGCGTGAAGGGCTCATAACCCAACCCACGCAGCAGCATGGAGCGCCAACGAAATGCTCAGTGCTCTGTCCGTTGTGGTGTAACTTAATTCCCGCTTGCGGGGAATGGGTAGAGTAACGCATCAACTGGCATAGCCAGCAGGGCAGGCATGATGCTAATGCTGAACCTGAGTATCGGTTCGAGTCCGATCGCCACACACAGAACCCACTATCTGGGACCATTCGGCCAGAGAGCCGACATTGCCTTACCCTCACATTGCCAGCCTGTCGCTGGCTTTTTTATTTTCAGGCTCCGGGAACCATCATCGACACGCCTACTTGTTAAATCGTCCCGAGGGCCTGACCCCTTACGCACAGCTCCCGCCATTACGCGAGGAGAAAGAGATGATCCGATATATGCCTGACAAAATCGCATCCGCAGTCTCGTATTGCGTGTCTGGCAGTCTTATTTGTGGAGGCGGCATTTTGCAATGGTTGCACGACCTCGACTGGAACAAGGTTGCAGTGATTGGCGGTTTTCTTATCGGTATAGCCACTTACCTGACCAACCTTTACTTCAAAAGACGCCAGACCAAGGCATACGAGAAGGCCCTGAAGAAGGGCTACATCACCGCACCACCACAGGATAATTAACATGGCATCGACCAGAGCAAAACTCAGCGCAGCCATGCTATCCCTGATCGCCGCTGGAGCATCAGCGCCAGTGCTGTTTGACCAGTTCATTAGTGAGAAGGAAGGCAATGCACTTGTGGCCGTCATGGATCCCGGTGGCGTCTGGTCGCTATGCCATGGTGTGACAGTTATCGACGGCAAACGTGTCGTAAAGGGTATGACCGCTACCGAGGCGCAATGCAAGAAGGTCAACGCCATCGAGCGTGATAAAGCGCTTGCCTGGGTCGACCGGAATATCAAAGTGCCTCTGACAGAGCCTCAGAAGGTGGGTATCGCATCTTTCTGTCCGTACAACATCGGCCCCGGAAAGTGCTACCCGTCGACGTTCTACCAGCGCATTAACGCCGGAGATCGGAAAGGTGCCTGTGAGGCTATACGCTGGTGGATTAAAGACGGTGGACGGGATTGTCGCCTGACCAAAGGCAAGAAAAATGGTTGCTACGGTCAGGTAGAGCGGCGTGACCAGGAAAGCGCACTGGCGTGCTGGGGGATAGACCAATGAACCCAAGCTGCATTTGTTTCATTGTGGCAGGAATACTGGCGTGTCTCGGTATGTCGGGTTGGGGATGGTTTCTCTTTGTTGGAGTAATCCTTCTATGAGTCGAATTGTTGGAGTTACCTGTGCGGTAATCATCGTGGTAATCAGCGCCATGGGTTGGGCTATCAACCACTACCGCGACAATGCCATCACCTACAAAGACCAGCGCGATAAGGCGACGGTCAGGGCAGACAAATCAGAGGCGATCACCAGCAACGTGATCACCACGATGAACATCATCCGTGACATCTCACAGGCTACCCAGAATGCAAAGAACGAACTGGCTCAAAAGGGCGAAACGCGCATTGTCTACATCAGGCAGGCGCTTGAAGGCGATCTGTGCGCTAACCAGCCTGTTCCTTCTGCCGCTACTGACAGCCTGCGGGAATACGCAGACAGTTTACGTTCCGGCCCCAGTGGTGCCGATAAGCGCTGACCTGACAGCAGACACGCCGATCCCCGGAATGGTGGTTCCGTTCACGTGGCAGGCAAGTCTTGAGTTAAACGCTCAGCTCTATACGGCGCTGGGGCAGTGCAATCTGGATAAGGCTGCGATCAGGAAAATTGAAGAAATGAGAAAAAAATAAATTGAAATCGAGAAATGAAAGTAGTAAAAGTCAGTCATGCTGTGAGCAGTACAGCTGAAGAGAAATCATTAAGTGTCAAATACAAAATTCTGAGCCTCGGCAATTGCCGGGGCTTTTTTGTATCCGCATTTCACCGCGCACCGCAGCGCATTCAAACCACGTCGAACCAAACCCTTTGAAATGAGCCTTTGAGGAAGTCAGTTAGTGCTGGCGAGCCTCGACGGGCTGATTTCCTATGCGGCAAAGGTTCATCTCAAAGAAAGGTACACGCTATGAATAATCCGTCAGTTATTCCGGCTTTCGATTTTCGTGAAATGGTAACGACTCTCGATAACAAGATAATCACCACATCACTCAAGGTGGCTGACTACTTTGGCAAGCGACATAAAGACGTTTTGCGCGCCATACGTAACCTGAAATGCTCCGATGACTTCACCCGGCGCAATTTTGCGCCCATTGATTTTATTGATAAAAATGGCGATGTTCAGCCTATGTATAACATCACCCGCGACGGGTGCATGATGCTCGTGATGGGATTCACCGGTAAAACAGCTGCCGCAGTAAAGGAGTGCTACATCAATGCCTTTAATTGGATGGCGGAGCAACTGAGCCGAAGAGTTGCCATGGGTGAAGAAATGCAACACCGCTACGCCATAAAAGAAACGCGCTCAAAGCTCAAGGGAACGATCGGCAGTCGGTTGATGAACGAAAGGAAGAAGGAAAAACGCGTGCTGAAGCTTGAGCATGAGCACATCATGCAGGTGACGCAGCCAGAACTGCTGATTGGCTGATTGACATTACAGAAGCTCTTCACTGAGGTGCTTGGATAATGGCGCACCTAACGATGCGCCTAAAACTCAACCCCTGTTGAAATTCTCTTTTGCTTCATTAATGAGATCTGAAGCGATCCTAAAGCTATTAGGGTTGGACCTGCTAATCAATCCTTTAACTGTTTCTTCTAATTCAATCAGCGCCTGATTGCTGTGCGCAGCCCTTGCAACGTTAGTCAATAAGGCAACCAAAATTGCCTCATGGGCAATGGCATGTTCTTTATCAGTTGTTTCTATGCGAAGCGGGCTGTTGGATGATCGTAGGCTTGTTTGGTTGAACGAAGACATTCTTCCTCCTATATGTCATTGGTAATTTTAACCGCCTTTGAAGGTATAACACGATGCCCGACATCTACCAAATCACATTAACCACCCAAACAGGCGAAACCTTCACGGGCAAGATGTCACGACGTCAGCCTGAGCTGGTGAACGGCTTTGTGCCGCTGGCGACCGAGATGGGCGAGTGGCTGTACTTCGCTCCAGCCGATGTGAAGCGCGTGCAGTTCTCACCGGTACCGGCAGAGCAGACCGAACAGCCAGCAGAACAAACAACGGAGTAACCCATGGATAACGATGACGAGCCCAAGTCATGTCCGCCAGTTATCTTCCCCGACTCGGGTAACTGGCATCCATATACCTTTTTCCATATGTCGAGTATTAACTGATATATCCACGAGCTTTGAGATAATTTTCCGCAATAATCCTACCTACCGGATTGATGACTAGTGAGTTAAGTTCTGTAAGGGTTGAAATGCCAAAAGAGTCAAGAATTAATTTTGTAGCGGGGAATGCTTCATAAAATGATGCATCAGTTATGAAGGTGTCATATCCCGTTCTTTTTGATAACAGCTCTAAGTAATTGATATTATATGATTTATCTGTGAAAAATACGCCCTTGATTTCTAAGAGTGGCTGATTTATGCGTTTGAGGGTGAAGTGTTCTCCAAGAAATTTTATATAATCTGTTTCATAAACAGCATACATTAATTTATGGGTCATGTAATTTGCTTCCAAGGAAAGGTTAGGTAGTGAAAAATGAGTCTTCTTTTCCTCTGCAAGCCTTGTGATATCTATACTTCCTATCATCTTAGTAATTGAACGTAAAAAATATACAAATGCCAAAAACTTAATATCATTAGTGGTCAGTCTTGATGTTGTATCTAACGCTTGATCGATCAAAATGCTTTCGTCTTCTTGATCGCTTTCAATTTTAGTAACTATTAACTCCTTAAGAAGTTCTGATTTTGCATCAAACCCCTTTCTTGCGACCTGAACAACTGCTTGATTTAGGGTGTACTGAATATCGGGATCAGCGAGTTTTGCTCTTAGTTTTTCATCAACATCTTTAGATAGTTTTTCTGCAATTTGGTGACCAAATTCTTGAGCCCGTGAGTCGACTAAAGCGAATGCATCTTCACGAAGCGAAGCCATTTCACTTTTGACCATTAACTGGCAAATAGCCATGACCTCAGTAGTGGTGTTGCCAAAGTGGACATCACCTGTAACTTGTATAGCTGAGGAGTTATCACCCACACTTTGGCCGGATTTCTCGAATAAGTTCATTCTTTGTCCTTTTCATTAATAGTTACGTTGCCACCTATTTGTATACCGCTAGAGTTATCGCCGATTGTTTGGTTGACACCTTGCTCTTTAGCTTTGTTACTTTTTAGATTGGCTAAGGCTGTTAGAAAAACGACCAAACTCGCTAATGCTGCTAGCGCTGTGGCTAATGTTTGACTGGTTATGGCTTGATAGCCAAAGCCTAAAGTCGAACAAAAAGATACAAATACGATTAATTTTCTCACCAAAATCTCCAGAGATAAAATATGGCACTCACCGACAAACAAGAAATGTTCTGTCGCGAGTACCTCATCGATTTAAACGCCACGCAAGCGGCTATTCGGGCGGGGTACAGCGCAAAGACAGCTAACCGCACCGCGTCCGAAAACCTGTCAAAACCTGACATCCAGTCCAGAATTGCCGAACTTAAAGCGCAACGCAATGATCTGGTTGGCATAAATGCGACATACGTCCTGAATCGTCTCGTTGAGATAGACCAGATGGACGTGCTAGACATCCTCAAAGACGATATGAGTCTGAAGCCAGTAAGCGAGTGGCCCTCATCCTGGCGAAGATATCTGAGCGGCTTCGATGTGGCTGAGATGTATGAAGGCCGCGGGGAAGAGCGTGAAATGGTCGGGATTCTAAAGAAAATTAAGTGGCCGGATAAAATCAGAAACCTCGAGCTGCTCGGGAAGCACATAGATGTGATGGCTTTCAAAGAACAGGCCACCCATGAGCATACAGGCAAGAACGGCGGGCCTATCGAAATGGCAGCGCTCACCAAAGAAGAATACAAAGCAGCGCGGCGGGAGATGTTGGAGGATGACGACTGCTGAGCAAAAAACATATGCGCGTCGGATAGAATGCGAAGAGGATGGTCTCTACTACGCTCGTTACTTCTTCAAGCAGCGCACCGGCGGAAAGATGATTGTTGCGCCTCACCACAAGGTGATTCAGCAGACGCTGGACCGAGTTATCGATGGTGAGATTACGCGCCTGGTCATCAACGTTCCACCTGGCTACACAAAGACCGAACTGGCAACCATCAACATGATGGGGCGAGGGCTGGCACTCAATAACCGCGCTCGCTTCATGCACCTGTCCTATTCCCACAATCTGGCACTGCTGAACTCCTCTACAGCGCGCGGTATGATTAAGTCACAGGCTTATCAGTCCATGTGGCCGATGGCGTTGCGAGATGACGCTGACAGTAAGGCGATGTGGTGGACTGAGCACGGCGGCGGTGTCTATGCGTCATCAGCGGCCGGACAGGTTACAGGCTTCCGTGCAGGACATATGGAGCCAGGCTGGCAGGGCGCGCTGATTATCGATGACCCGGTTAAGCCGGACGACGCTTACTCTGAGATCGTCCGAGACGGGGTCAACAACCGCTTTAACGAGACAATCAAATCACGACTGGCGATCGAGACGACGCCGATGATTGTCATCATGCAGCGGATCCATTACCACGACCTGAGCGGGTATCTACTGCGTGGCGGGAGCGGTGAGAAGTGGCATCACCTGAACTTGCCTGTTCTCATCGATAGCAGCCGCAGCTACGAAGAAACTTACCCGGAAAACACTCACGCTATCCCGATTGACCACGGCTTGCCTGATGGCTGGCTGTGGCCTTTTAAGCATAACGAATCGCACCGTGTATCGCTGTTTTCTCACCGGCGCACCGCAGAAGCCCAGTACATGCAGAACCCGAAACGCTTCAACGCGGAGGGGGCGCTGTGGAACGAGGAAATGATCAGCGCCGCACACGCGATGCGGATCACCCAGGAACTGGCCCGTACGGTCGTGGCAATCGACCCGCAAGCGACCAACAGCGAAGAGAGTGACGAATCAGGCATTGCCGTCGCCAGTGTTTACGGTACCGGCGATGAGCGGCAATACAGCCTCGACGCGGATTACAGCGGGAAGTATTCACCCAACGGCTGGGCTACCAAAGCCATTGAGGCCTACGAGCAACACGAAGCTGATGCGATCGTCATCGAAACCAACCAGGGCGGCGATATGGCGGAGGATACGCTGCGCAATGCCGGGTTCGGCGGGCGCATCATCCGCGTGCACGCCAGTAAGGGTAAATACGCACGTGCAGAGCCCATCTCCGCGCTGTATGCGCAGGGGAGGGTAGCTCACCGTGGCAGCCTCTACGAGGTAGAAAACCAGTTCATGGAGTACGTGCCATCCACTGCGAAGAAATCACCTGACCGGCTTGATGCCGCTGTATACGCGCTAACCGAATTATCAGAACCACAATCAACCGGCATGTTGGTGCGCTCGCGCTGACGGAGGAAACCGTGAACGAAAGCGAAAATAAACAGCTCGCCACGAATGCCAGCATCGACCGCGAGCGGATGCGTTACGTCAACGCACTGTTCAATGGCACCAGTAATACCAAGCGTAAGCGCCTGTATCAGGAGTTTGGGTACCCGCAGGATCTCTGCTTCGATGACTTTTACCGGGCATACCGCCGCAATTCCATCGCTGGCGCCGCAGTGGCGCGCATGGTTGATGGCTGCTGGGAGGATTACCCGGACGTTTACGAAGGCGACCAGACTAAGGATGCCACACAGCAGACACCCTGGGATAAGAGGGTCAATAAGCTGCTTAAACGCTGCTGGAAGCAGATTAAGGGCGCTGACAAACGTAACCTAGTGGGCCGTTACTCAGCGCTGCTCATCCAGGTTAAAGACAGTAAGCCCTGGTGGGAACCTGTCGATAAGGCGATGGTCGGCAGACTCCAAGAAAGGGCGCTCGTCAGGCTAATCCCGGTCTGGGAGGCTCAGCTCGACCCTGTCAGTTATAATGAGGACCAGAACAGCGAGGACTACGGTGCTGTTAGCATGTACTCATTTACCGAGATACCGGTTCAGCAGCAACGCAGTGGCCAGCCCGGGCGAATCATCAACGTTCATCCTGATCGCGTCATCATCCTGGCGGAAGGTTCAGATGATGGAAGACTGGATTCCGGCGAGTCTCTGCTGGAAGAGGGCTTCAACAAGCTGATGGATCTTGAGAAGGTATCAGGCGGCGCGGCGGAGGGGTTCCTGAAGAATGCCAGTCGGCAGCTCAATTTTAACTTCAGCGCCAAGACAAGTTTTGCGCAGCTGGCAAGAGCACTGGGCGTTAGCGAGGCGCAACTCTCTGAAGGGATGGATGACCAGGTTCGTCGCCTGAATGACAGCACAGATAGCGCCGTCATCATGCAGGAGGGCGATACCAGCGTGCTTTCCGTGGCAGTTGCCGACCCGGAGCCAACATGGCGGACTGCGCTCAATGAGTTCTGCTCCACAGTGCCGATCCCGGTGAAGGTGCTGGTGGGCATGCAGACAGGAGAAAGGGCCAGCACGGAAGATGCGAAGGACTGGGCAAAAACCCGTATGAGCCGACGCAATGGCTTCCTGACCGAAGTAATCACTGAGGTGGTTACCCGCTTCTGGACGCTTGGTTTCATTCCTCCAGCCAGCGGCGAAGAAGTTACAGTGGGATGGTCCGATCTACTGGCGCCGAGCCAGGCAGAGAAGATTGCCAACATGGACAAGCTCGCGGACGTGGCCGTGAAGTCGACGAACGCGTTTGGCCGCTCAGCAATCACCGAAAACGAGATACGCGCGGCGGGCGAACTTCAAGCCCTGCCTGAACTTGATGATGAGGTGCTGCCAGATGGCAATAAGCCAAAGCCTGACCCACTGGCCGACCCAGAATCAGAAGCCGAAAAGTCCGGTGATACCACGGTCGAAAGTTGACCCCACAATGTCGCGTAAATCCGTCAGTAGAATGGAGCGCGACATTGAGGATAGGTATTACGCGATAAAGGTAGCGTTGAAAGCACTATTCGATCAGCGTCTGACCGGGCGAAAGCGAGAGGTGAATAGCCATAACTGGCACTTCCTTTGCCACGACCACGGCGCGGATATGCGGCTCTACCAGGTAAACGCCGGCAAGTTCATCTACGACATGTCGGCGCAGGAACTGGCTGACCTGCTGGAAGCGGTGCAGGGCATTCTCGACGATTACCTGCTGGAAGGCGGCGGGCAAAACCTCTGGGCGATGGATTACGTCATCGCTGAGGCGCAGCGCGGAACGCTTGAGGCCTTCAACAACCTCTCGCAGCAGTCGCAGGTGTACGCCAGCCAGACGACGCTACAGCAGCTTTTAAGCAGTCCCGGTTATCTGAACCAGATATCTGCGGCCAGGCTGACAACGTTCAGTGACTGGAAGGTCATCAGCGACACTGCCCGCGGCGACCTGACCAACATCATCACCGATGCGGTAGCCCGCGGCGTGAATCCTCGCGAGACTGCCAGCGTCATCAGTAAGCGCCTCGACGTCAGCATGTCGAAGGCCAAGACCATCGCGCAGACTGAGCAGGTCGGCGCGCTGCGTGAAGCTCAATGGAATGAGACGGGCTGGGCGGCTGACCGGCTGGGGCTGAATACCGGCCTGCTTTGGCTGTCAGCGCTCAAACCAACGACGCGCACCTGGCACGCCAGCCGTCACGGTAAGGTTTACTCCACCGAAGAGGTGCGGGACTTCTACGCTGAGAACGGCAACCGTTACAACTGCTATTGCAGCCAGATTCCGGTACTGCTCAACGACGACGGCAGCATTTTCAATGAAGGTCTGGCAGACAAGCTGAAGAAAGAGCGAAAATCTTGGCAATATTATGCATAGTGGTATGATCATAACCACCATAAAATGATGTATAGGTGAGAAATGAGCAGCGTAACAGCGGCTGATGTAGGTTCATTTTTTTTATCTTTGGTTGTCCCTGTTATTACCGGTGTCGCAGCGGCAGGGTATACCGCCTATTTCGCTTTAAATAGATTTTATAGAGAGAAATGGTGGGAAAAAAAGCATGCCGCTTACAATCAGTTAATCGAAAAGCTTTTTGAACTAAAAGATCTCTACGTAATAGCATCTGATATTACAGAGATGGAATTTCAGGCGGACAGGGGGGAGCGAGACTACCCTAAAGCTAAGGTCGATTGGCATAAATTGAATGAAGTCAGATCACAGGTGCACAGACTCTATGTTCTTTCACCTATCTCCTTCAGTCATAATGTTAAAGAGTTATTGGACAACCTTCTTACCCAAGATACAGAAAAAAATATCAGCATTTATGAAGAAGGTTGTCTTGAATTCATTGCCTATCACGAAATGTCAGGCGTTATACAATCCTCCATAGATGCAATAGTCGATGATGCGAAGGAAGAGCTTAAGTTCAAATAAAAAATAACTATAGGTCGCCACGGCGGCCTTTTTTATTACTCAAAATCCACCAATGAGGACCCAGCATGAAACGCAACCGCGTTAACGTGCTGACCGTCGTCAACTCCGCTTCAAACATCACCACTGAAACCATCGACGGCAAGCCACATATCGTGGTTCGCGGCATCACGCCTGTCGTGGACGATATCGTGATGAACCGGAAGTTGTACCCGGCAGCAGAAATCGAAAAGGCTTACAACACGCTCGAGCGTAACCCGATGCCGCTGGGCCACCCGAAAGTGGACGGCAAGCATGTGTCGGCGCGTGATGTCCGGGCGGTGAACGAGTACCACGTCGGGGCCTGGCTACAGAACGTCAGCCACAAAGACGGGAAGGTGATGGGCGACATGTACGTTAACCGCCAGTACGCCGAGTCGAGCGACAAGGGCAAGCGCCTGATCAACCGCCTGGATGAGATGCTAGCCGGCACCAACTCTGACCCGATTCACATCTCCACAGGACTGCTCTATTCCGGTATCGCCGCCAACGGCGAATCGAAGGGCAAGAAGTACAACGAGATCGCCACAAACATGATGTTTGACCATGTGGCTGTGCTGCTTGATGAGCCTGGTGCCGGTACGCCGGAGGAGGGTGTTGGCATCTTCGTTAACGCCGAGGGTGATGAACTCGAAATCGAGGTCGTTAATCTCGAAGAGTCCGCTACCCCAGACCAGCAAGACCCCGCATTCAAAACATTTTTCAACCAGCTAAAGGCGTTTTTCGGCGCCAACAGCGATTCAACCCAGAAGGAAACAGACCCGATGAAAGAGCTCATCGTTAATGCGCTGAAGGCCAAAGGTAAATCGGTTGACGGTAAAACCGATGCCGAACTGATGGACGCATATAACCAGATGCTGGCAGAAAACGCCGACAGCAAAGAAGAAACGCCTGAAGAGAAGGCCGCACGTGAGAAGAAAGAAGCGGATGACAAGAAGGCTAAAGAGCAGGCCACCAACAACGAAGAGATGCCAGCGTGGGCGCAGAAACTCGCCGATCGCGTGGATGTCGTTTTCAACAGCCTGAACGCTAATGCCGACAAAGAGAAAGGCGAAAAGCGCGCGGCTGTGAAGTTGGCGATGAACATGAGCGATGACGAAGTCGCAGACCTGGACGGTAAGGCGCTCGACGCTATGTATGCCAAGTGCCAGACATCTTTCGGCCTGAACGGTGCGTTCCGCCAGGCTACCAACACCCAATCAGTCAGCGAAATGCCGGAGTAAAAAATGGCTAAAGACGGAAAGCATATCATCCACGCCGGCGGCGTGTTCCCTAATCCGCTGCTTAACCGTGAAGGCGCGGCCGCGGCATCTACTCCGCCGGGTACCATTGGCTTCTTCAGTGCAGCGGACAAGTTCACTGCCTCTGTGGATGGCAATGAGGCTGCAATTCTGTATGTGGCCAACAAAGACTATCTGCGCTGCCTGTCAGTGGACGACGCTATCCCTGCTGGCGAGCTTGTCGTAGGTATTCAGCCTCTGCCGGGCATGTTCCTCAACGTTCGTGCCGCAGCCGGCACCTACACCAAGGGACAGGCGCTCTCTATTGCAAACGGTCGAGTCAAGGTGGCTGCTGGCGATGAGTCAGTGCGCTGCTACGTCGAGGAAGACAAATCATACACAGCGGCGGCAGGCGATCTGCTTCGTGTCGTAATCAAATAAGGAGCGGATATGTTTGTATTCTCCAAGTCTATCGGTGAAAAGACCGGTAACTTCGCGGTAAATCAGGCGCAATGGCGCGCTCTTGAAATTGAGCGAAACGCCAGTGCTCAGGCAGCAGCGGATTTCTTGGCGCGCACTCAGTTCCGTGGCGATGCAGAAAACGCTCCTTATCTCGATGCGGTGAACGCAGTTGACGATATTCGTCGCCTGTATCGCGCTTTCGACACAACTGTTCTTCAGCAGTTCGAGCCGAATACCGAGTTCACTCTGCTGAACGATCTAATGCCGCTTTCTCGCTCCGTTCGAATCGAACAGTCTCGTTACGACTACGCTCGTACCGGTGGCCGCGGCTGGGCTCACACTTCCATGTCCGGACAGGTCGGCGCGGCACTCGATGCTCGTAGCTATTCCTTCGATGGCACCATGGTGCCTATCCACGACTCGGGCTTTAAGTTCGAATGGCGTGATCCAATCTTCAACAGCCCTCAGGCATTGCAGTCGCAGGCTGATGCGCAGCGTGGTTCGGTTGAAGACGTTCAGCGTCGTTACGTTGACTACATCTTCAACGGCTTCCGCGACAAAGCTGGCAACTTCGCAGTGTTTGACGGTCTGACCTGGAAAGGGTTGCGTGACGATGAGCGCGTAGCGCAGATCGACCTTGGCGCTTCAGGCCTGAACATCGATTTTACCTCTGGCACAGCAACGTCTCAGGACATCCGCGCTGGCGCAATCGCACTGCGTGATCAGATGCGCCGCGTGAACAACCAGTATGCAGAGCAGACCTGGTACGTATCCGGTGAAATCATCTCCAACCTGGAACGCTACTTCTCCGACAACTTCCAGTCCGGCACGATCATGGATGAAATCCTGAAACTGACCGGCGTTGCGGCGATCAAAGAAGACAGCCAACTGTCAGGTAACGAAATCGTCATCGTTCCGCTGTCTGCTGGCGTCATTGCTCCAATCGTCGGCCAGGCTATCGGTACCGTTGCATCTCCGCGTCCGGAGTACAACAGCGACTACATCTGGCGCACCTGGGGTGCAATGGGGTTGATGGTCAAGCAGGACATCAACAACAAATACTCCGTAATTCACGCATCAAGCTAAGGATAAATCATGGCACTGGTAGAAATCGTGGCAAGCAACCTGCACGCCGGTGCCAACCTCCGCAAACTGGAGGTTGGTTCGGTGGTGGATGTGGATGATGCAACAGCTGAGCGCTGGATCAGCACAGGCAAGGCGAAGGATACCGACAAGAAGAAAGGCGAGAAGCTTACCTTCGAAGTGGCTACTCCTTCAGCTCCTGCGACAGATCTGACGGCCCTTCAAAAGCAACTCGCCGACGCACTGGAGCATAACCAAAAGCTAATCGCCGATGGTGAAGCTAAAGACAAGGCTCACGCCGACGCACTGGCAGCAGAAACCAAACGCGCTGACGAAGCCGAAGCAGCACTGGCGGAAGCAATCAAGAAGGCGAAATAACCATGGCTGACCCAATCACAGCGGCAGACGTGCAGGCGTTCCTCGGTGAATTGGGTTACTCCATCCCGGGCTCGCTGCTGGAGCCGATTCTCTGCGTGGTAAACAAGATTATCCCGTGCCTCGATGGCGCAGGGTATGACGACTGCACCGCGAAGCTGATCCTGATGTATGCCGCCGCGCTTATGGCTACGTCTTCCGGAGCGCGCCGCATCAAATCGCAGGGTGCACCGTCTGGTGCGTCCCGCTCGTTTGAATATGGTGACGACAGCATCACATGGTTGCGTGACTCGCTGGCCAGGCTCGATACCAGCGGTTGCACCGGAGAGTTGCCAATCAGCGCCGGTAACAGTGTAGGCCTGTTCCTGGTGGTAGGGGGCTGCTGATGACGTACAAATCAGTTAAGCACGGCCTTCCGCGCTCGTTCGCCCGCGTCTGGGTGATGACCGACACCGGGCGGGAAACTACCGGCTACGTTAAATCGGACGGCGAGTGGTTCATCAACTGCCCGCGCATCCGGGCGACTGGCGCGAAGGTGTTGAGGTGGAAAGAATGACAGAGCGAGTGAAGAAGGCGAGCGATAACCGTTTATCGTTCATGTGCCCCGGGTGTGGTAGTTGCCATGTGGTGCAGGTTGGCATTGGCAATGGTCCGCGATGGGGATGGAATGGAAGCGTTGATAAGCCGACGCTGACTCCAAGCGTTTTGGTTACTGGCTTCACGCCCAGCGATGACCCGGAGGAGTTTGGCGACGCCACGAAAGACAAGCCGTTTACCTGCCATTCATTTGTGACGGATGGGCAGATTCAATATCTGAATGACTGTACGCATAGCATGGCCGGTATGACGGTGCCGCTACCAGAGCTTTGAGGGGGAGAGATGTCTAGCGTTGCGAACTGGTCATACACCGCCACGGCGACCATCTGGCGCAAGCTGGAAGGTAATGACGAATACGGCGATCCGCTGGGCTATGCGGAACCTGAGCAAATCCTCTGCGATTACGAGGGCGGGCTCAGTAAGAAGTTAGCCAGCCTGGGCGCTGAAATCGTCGTGAAGAACACCGTCTGGACGGAGTTCGCGCTGGCGGCTGCGGGTGATTACCTGCTGATTGGTGTGTCGACCGAGGCTGACCCGGTTGTGGCCGGTGCCGACGAGGTGCGGCAGGTTATCCGCTACGCCGACACGTTCGAGCGCCTTGCGGATGATTACGCCATCCTGACGGGAGTGTAGCCATGGGCATCAAAGTGAAGGGCATCAGCCAGGCGAAGAAGCACCTGAGCGATGTCATCAACGACGTGAAGGGGAGGAAGGTAATTCGCGCCCTCCAGTCAGCGATGATTCTCATCGGTGCCCGGGCAGCCTATTACACCCCGATCGACACCTCAACTCTGATTAATAGCCAGTTCCGCGAAATCGACGCTGGCGGGGTTCTCATCACCGGGCGCATCGGTTACTCAGCCAACTATGCCGCGTACGTGCACGAAGCGTCAGGCAAGCTGAAAGGCCAGCCGCGCGCGCACTTCGGCGTGACCAGTAACAGGTCTGAGTTCGGCCCGCAGAAACCGAAAGAATTCGGCGGCGGGACAGGAACGGGTAACTACTGGGATCCGCATGGTGAGCCGCAATTCCTGACCAAAGGCGCAAATGATGAGCGCGATAACGTTGATGCGGTGATGCGCAAGGAGCTTTCGCTATGACACCCATGATGCACGAGCGGGTGCGCAACATGTTTGGCGACGCCGGGCTAACGACTGGCTTCACGGTGCAGCAGTTGATGTACGACGACCCGGGCGACCTGTCGAAGGCGATCATGGTGTTCAGGCCAAACGGCGGGTCAAATATCCGCACCGATCTCGGTTCTGAGTATCACGTCCTGGTCGATGTCGTAGGCGCGAAAGATAAGCGCAAAGACGCGCTAAACGCCGTGCAGCGCATAGTCGATTACGTCCAGGCCAACCCCATGACTGACGAGTGCGTCGGCTACATCCAGAACATGGGCGCAATTCCCGCGCCGGTGCTCACAGAAGAAGGGCGAATAGTCTTCCGACTTCAGTTCGCCTGCACTTACGGCGAATAGCCATTCCCAACCAAATAACCCGCCGAGGCGGGTTTTCTTTTATACGTCAAAGAGGAGTTTCACATGGGTAACTGCCCGAACTCGAACGAGCGCCTTTTCGGCGGTGCGGTCGTGCTGGAAGTCGCCGATGGCTGCCCGGACGTCAAGCCACTCGAAGGGGAGTGGATGGCGCTGGCCGCTGGTACGTCGAAAGGCTTCGACTTCAACCCGAACTCGGTTACCTCTGATGCGGATGACGGCGGCGGCTATGTCGAGACCATCATCACCAACAGTGATTTCACCCTGAGCTTTGAAGGCGAAGTGCGCAAGAAGGACAAACTGGATCAGTACGGCGTTGGCAAGTTCATCAAGTATTTTGCTGACGAGCTGAAGGCCAAGCGCCAGCCAGGGATATGGGTGCGCATGGACTACGGCCCGGTCGAATTCGTCGGCTACATGAACATCACGGCGCTGAGCTCTGACGGCGGTACCAACGACATCGTCACGTTCTCTACCGAGTTCAAAGTCGGTGATGCAACCACCATCGAAGTGAACGAGCTGACTGCTGTAGCGGTGACTGGCGTAACGGTAACTCCGGCTACCAGCACCGGCACGGCAGGCGGCACCAGCACTTTCACGGTGAACATCGCACCAACCGGCGCAACCAACAAAGACTTCACTGTAGCGACTACCGATGCGACCAAAGCAACGGCCACCGCCTCCGGCAACACCGTTACCGTGACGCGTGTCGCCACCGGCAGCGCGCAGATCATCATCAACACCGAAGACGGCAACTTTGTGGCCGTGCATACGGTTACCGTTACCTAACGGACATTCCAAAGGGCGGCGTGCTGCCCTTGATAATGACCGTTTACTGGAAGGCCTATGACCGCTTTAACCGATATTGGCGAACTTTCTATCAGCGACAGCCGCGAAGGCGGGAAAGATTACCTGTTGCGACCGTCATTTGAGGCCATGACCAGGATCGGCACTCCCGAAGAGATTGTGCAGGCATACGCCACCATCCACGGCAATGACGTTGCTCAGTTGATTGAGGTTTGCGCTGGCACGCTGGGGCGCTTTCCTGACTGGCTATCTCCATCATTCAACCGCGCCGCTGAGAAGCTGTTATCAACGTGCATGCTGGTGCTGCAGGCATGCTGCGATGACGATCTGACGCTAATGATTGGCGAGTGGAAGGGTTGGCGACACTGCGTTGTATATCGACCCGGCCAGATGCCGAAGAACGACATCATCGTACTGGCTCAGCATCTCATGCAGCACGGTGTCGTCGGAAAGGCAAAGGTTCGCCAGCTGCAGCGCCATGAGACTGGCGAGCGCACCACAAAGTTTAAAGCCTTCGACTATATCAGCGCGGCACGTAGTCACTTCGGCATGAACCGCGACGAAGCCTCTCAGTTAACGATGACCGAATTTCAGATGCTGCTGGCGGCTAAATACCCGGACCAGAAAGGCTTCACTCGTGAAGAGTACGACAGCATCGCCGACGAATACCTGGCTAAACAGGCCGCACGCAGGGCAAAAGCAAAGCAATAACCGGAGAATAAAATGGCAGGTGAGAAGAACGCCGGTAGCATCGTTTATGAAATCAGCGCCGACGTTGAGCCGCTGTTACAAGGCGGCAAACAGGCCATTGATGCTCTGGATAAACTGGAGGCTGCGGCACAGCAATCAGGCAAGGGGATGGATAACCTCGACGAGAGCACCTCACAAACCGGATCGGCGTTTACAGAACTGGCTGGATATGCCAACTCCATGGACAACCAGCTGCGCAAGCTGAACACCAACGTGAGTGGCATTGCCCGTGCAATGGAAGAGGCCAGAAGCGGCACCGGTGGTGCGAGCAGTGAATTCAGCCGTGCAGAATCAATCATCGAGGCGCTGGGTAACCAGTTGGCTGTTCTGGATGAAGCGCAGGAGAACGGCGCGCGCAGTGCGGCTGTTCTTGCTGCACAGCTCCGCGCCGGGTCGAAAGCGACAGACGAAGAGAAGCAGAAGATCGGTGAGCTTACCAGTCGACTCTACGACATGAAAACAGGTGTCGAGAATGGGGCTAAGGGCACTGGTAAGTGGAAGACCAGCATGCAGCAAGCTGGTTATCAGGTTCAGGACTTCATCGTACAGGTGCAGGGTGGGCAGTCTGCGCTGGTGGCTTTCTCTCAGCAGGGTTCGCAACTTGCCGGGGCATTTGGCCCAGGCGGCGCTGTTGCTGGCGCTATAATCGCGCTTGGCTCGGTCCTGGCTGGCGTGCTGATTACTTCGCTGAATGGCGGCAAGAACGCCATGGATGCGCTGAAAGATGCAGCCGAAGCGATGGAAAAGGTTATCAACGTCTCTATCAATGGCGTGGCCGCGCTGTCTGACAAATATGCGTACCTGGCGAAGACCAACGCTGAGGTCGCAACGCTGATGCGTAACCAGGCGCTCCTGGAGTACAACGAGGCGATCAACAAAATACCGAAAGCCATCAGTGACGCATCAAGTTCTCTACTGTCTTTCGGTGATAAAGCATTGTCGGCGTTCTCTGGCGGCTATGCATCGGTAGATGGATTTAATGACCGTCTGGCTACTCTGGAAATTACCACCGATAACTATGCCGAGGCAGTTAAGCAGGCATACGGCGCAGGTCAGGCGTTCCAGGCTACTGCGAACGGCATCGGCAATACTGTTGGAGCCGTAGCGGACAAGTTCGGCATCACCGAGCAGAAAGCATTTGAGCTGAGCAAGCAGCTTTCAGATATTGCCAAAAACCCATCGCCAGAGGCTTTACAGCGTTTGGCTACAGAGTTGCAGAACACGCAGAGCTCTACTGAAAAGGGGCAAACTGCGCTCACAGCGTTCGTTGGTAAGTTGGTAGAACTTTCGCGTGAGGCGGTAATCGCCAAAGGCAACGTCGCGGCGCTCAAGCAAGAGACAGACAATCTAACCAGCGGCCAGAAGAACCTTATCAAGCAGTCAGAACGTAATCTGGCACTTTCTAAGCTCCAGGGGGAGGCCCGCGCGCGGTTGCAGGCTCAATACGCTGCCGAAGATGCCGGATTTGCGAAGGATGATCCGCATGCCAAGCAGATGGAGGATGACGCTGCCGCCACTTACAAAAATACAGAGGCGCAGAAGGCCCTCAAATCCGAACAGAAGAAAGGAGCGTCTCAGGCGGAGTCTATCGCTCAGAAGCTGGCTAATCTCAAGCAGCAATCGGAGCTTGCCGCTGACTCAACAAATAAGCTGAGTCGCGAGCAGGCGATTCTGAATGCGCAGCAGTCTCTCGGAAAAGGAGCCACAAAAGACCAGATCGCGCTGGCGGGGCAGTACGCGGCGGCAAAATGGGATACGGCCAATGCGCTCAAAGCACAGGCCGCAGCCGAGAAGCTCCTACCAGAAGCGCGCGAAAACGCAAGCTATAAGCAGGATGTTCAGGATCTGAATACCGCTCTGGCTGCTAAGAAAATAAGCCAGGAGCAGTTCAATCAGACATCTGAGAGACTCGAGGCCACACACCAGGCAAACCTCGCAAAAATCCGCGCGCAGCAGGCGGTGACACCACAGCAAGATGCTGTAGGTGGCATTGATCCGGTTCAGCAACTGGCGAATGAAAACGCCCGAAAACTCGCGCTTATTCAGGCATACGAGCAGCAGGGGCTGATTACTCACCAGAACGCACTTATGCTGCGTGCTAACGCTGACAAGGAGTACGAGCAGGCACGTGTTGCGGCGCAGTGGGAGATATTCCGTAATCAGAGCGCCGGGAACGCAGCGATCGCTGCATCTGTAGACTCACTGGCTGGGAATGCTTCTAACGCCTTTACTGGACTTATCACCAAAAGTATGGACGCCGAAGAGGCGGCTAAATCATTAGGCAGGACTGTATTAAATAGCCTTGTTAATACGTTTGTGCAGATGGGGTCTGAGTGGGTTAAGTCGGCCATAATGGGTTCCACAACCCAGCAGGCTGCAATTGCAGCGACAACGTCAGCTCAGGTTGCTGGCATTGGCGTGCAATCCGCTGCCAGTACCACAGCCGCCGCTGCTTCGACTGCCGCATGGACTCCGGCGGCCATCATGTCCTCCGTGGCTTCATTCGGTGGCGCTGTTGCTATTGGTCTTGGCGCGATGGCTGGCATCCTGGCACTGTCAGGAAAGCGTAAAAACGGCGGCCCTGTATCGGCTGGAGGGATGTATCAGGTCGGCGAAGGCGGTATGCCTGAGATTTACCAGGCCAGTACCGGTAAGCAGTACATGATACCGGGCGATAATGGCAGGGTGATCAGCAACAAGGAGATGACTGCCAGCGGAGGTGGCGGGGTGGTAATCAACATCCAGAACTACACGTCATCCTCGGTCGATGCGCAGGCCGGTACGGATGCTAATGGCGGAGTGACTGTGGATGTAATAGTCGCGGACCTGAACAACGGTGGCCCAATAAGTAACGCCATAACCAGCAACATGAACGTTAAACGCACGCCGAGAGGGCAGGGCTGATGCCAATTATCGACTATCCCGACTGGCTGCCGCTGGCGCAGAAGGCCAGCAAAAACATGACTCTCGATACCGGGTTCCAGACCGATCAGCCAGCGGTCGGCCCGGCTATCTTCGAGAATCAGACCGACGACCTGAAAGTGACCTGGTCGCTGACGTGGATCTTCACTCTGGCGCAGGAGCGCGCTTTCCAGCAGTGGCTACGCAGCCCGAACTATCTCAACCGAGGCCTGAACTGGTTCCGGATGAATATCAATCTGGGCGGTAGCGGCCTGCAATTGCAGGAGCTTCACTTCACGCAGATGCCGGTGCAAACCAGTATCGACGGCGGAGTGGTGACCTGGACGGGAACCGTTATCGCCAATCATCTGTACAACTCTGACGACGAGTTTGACGACATAATTGTTGAACTGCCGCCGCCGTGGGATTCGTGGCTGGATATCGTTGTCACGGGTTATCCGGACGGTCGCGATCCGGAATCACTACCGAGGGTGCCGTAATGCCGAGCTTCAGGGAGTATAAGCAGCAACGCCCGACGCGCGGACTGTACGACACCATTACGTTCTACCATCCATCATTTGGCTATGTCCGCCTTGTCGACAAGCAGTTCTTCCCGAAGACGCTCGGCGGCCAGACGTACACGCCAGCGCGCTTTGAAATCGAAGAGAGCCAGCAGAGCGGTACGCCGGTGATCGACGCTACGGTGAAGTTAGGGCGTCTGTCGTCTGACATTAAAGCTCTCATGAAGCAGTGGAAAGGGGCGGCTCGGCTAACAGCTATTACGGCAACGCGGCAGATCTTCGACAGCGGCGATGTGTCGGTACCGATAAAGTCGTGGCAGCTTTACGTCAAGACGGTGGATATCGATGCCGACGCCGCATCGGTCACTCTGTCCGTCACCAACCCGCTCAATAATAATATTGGAAAATTATACGATCCCCGCGAATACACTGGACTCCAGTACCTATAAGGAATCCGCATGACTAAAGATGAATTTATCCGGCGGGTTATCGGAGTACCGTGGGCTAACCGGGCCTGCTCGTTCGAGAAAGTCGATTGCTGGGGGCTGGTGGTCCTGTATTACCGTCACGTCCTCGGCATTGAGTTGCATCAGACGCCGGATTACGAAGCCGGGGCCGACTTCTTCACCTGCTATCAGGGCGACGTCGTCTTCTGGCGCCAGGTCGATAAACCGATCGAAGGCGGGATATTCGTCGGGTACCGAGGCGCGCAACCGGCGCATGTTGGCCTGGTGCTGAACCGAAAAGCCATTCATGCGCGCGGGGAAAACGGAAGCGTGAAAGAGGATTCATTGCTGGTAATTCAGCGGGCATTCACCAAAGTGGAGTATTTTTCTTATGGCGCTGGTTGAGATATCGAATTTTCCAGGAACGCCTAAGCTGCGTTGCAGGGTGCCAAACGGCACCCTTTTTTATGACTGGCTGGCGGCCAATGACGCTACCTTTCACCGAGATCTGCTGATCGTCCGCAACGGCGTAAAGCTGGGCGACGATGATGAGCTGGCGTTTGAACTGAGTGAGCTGGACCACATCCAGATATTCGACCAGCCAAAGGGGATTGTCGGCGACATCCTCAGCCCGATCTTTAAAGTGGTGGGCCAGGTGTTTTCGTTCCTGGCGCCGAAGCCAGCTATCGCAAACAACGGCGGTAACACGGTCGACTCGCCCAACAATAGCCTGACCGGGCAGACAAACACCGCGCGCGTTTACAAAGCCAAACCGGACATCTACGGTCAGATTCGCTCTTTCCCGGATCTGATTCAAGAATCAGTATTCGAATACGTGCACCAGACGTCCACAGACGGCGGCCTTAAGTACGTCACTGAATGGATGTGTATCGGGATTGGCAAATACGATTACGAGTCTGTGCGCTACTCAGAATCAAGCCTGGGTTCTCTGGCTGGTGCTGAATTCCAGTTCTTCCAGCCTGGCGAAGTTATCCCGCAGATCGTCGAGGGATACGGGTTCGATGACGTCGACGGGCAGGAGGTGCCGGGGCAGAACGAAGCCAGCGATTTCCCGGTAGAGAGCGCCACTGCTACCTCCGTAGTCAGCGGTACCTACTCCGGCGGCCAGATAGCGATGAAAATCGTGAAGCAGGCCGAGTTCGATTACTTCATGGGCCTGGTTCTGCCGCACGCGGTTACCTTCACCATCAACGTCACGTACAACACAGCTTCCGGCAACGTTACTACCGATGCAACATTCTCCGGCACGCTGATCTCCGCCGTTGAAACAAACGACGGCGCGGTCGTTGACCCGGTGCGCTGGTACACGTTTACGATGAACCAGCTCGAAGGACCGCAGGATATCCCGGCGAATGCCACGATCAACACCACGAAATTCATCCTGAACGATAACGAGGCGCTGGTGGTCGGCCCGTTCTTCTCCCCGGTAGAGTCGACGCAGCTGTGGCTGCACACGCAATCCAGTCTGGGCGGGAAGAAAGAGACGAACTGGAAGGTTGTCATCTGGAAAATCGACGACGACTACAACCAAGTTCCTGGCACGCAGCAAACCTTCACGTACCGGCAGACGACACCGCACCAGTCGACGAGTGAGGTTTTCTACCGCACCGACAAAATCACGCCGACCGGCGGCTTCGGGAAATACGCGGTCAGCTTCCAGCGCACGGATAACTCCGGCGACGCTTCCCTGCTGAAGGTCGAAGAGATCCACAGCATCAACATCAGGACAAACGTCGTTCACCCGACCGACACGCTGGTGCGCGTAAAAGTTCGGGCGACTGAGAATGCCCTGGGCAGCCGTGAGCGCAAATATAACGCCCTGGTGACGCGCCACACCATCACTTACGACCTGGACACGCAGGCAGTGGATTACACACTGCGGCCGTCGCGCTCGTTCGCTGATGCGGTTGCGCATACCTGGCTGATTATGGGCGAGCAGCCGGTAAGCGGCATTGACCTGTACGGGCTGTATTCGATCGCTGAAAGCCTTCCTGATGAGCGACTGGGTTACTTCGACTATACGTTCGACGACGAGAACGACTCTCTCGGCGACCGCGTGCAGGCCATCTGCAATGCGGCATCTGTTGTAGCGTACTGGGACGACGGCGTACTGACGTTTACCCGTGATCAGAAAGTTGATTACCCGGCTGCCGTATTCAACCGGGCCAACATGAAGACGGACGAGTACAAAATGACGTACGAGGCCACTCTCCCAGGCGGTTATGACGGCGTGCAGGTGTCATACGTCCACCCCACAACGAACAACAAGACGTACATCAACTACCGCGTGCTGAACGGCGCCATCGTCGAACAGGAAGCGGAAAACCCGAACAAGCTGGAGATCGTCGGCTTCCGTAATGAGTATCAGGCCCGGGAGCGCGCTCTGCGCGAAACCAAGCGCCTGATCTACTCGCGCGTGAAGATGAACGCCAAAGTGTTTGAGGACGGCATTATCCAGGTCGGTAGCGTCATCCAGATGCCAGACATCTACGACAGCAACCAGCAGGGTGGTTACGTCACCGGCCGCTCCGGGAATGACTTCGATACCAGCGAGCCGATCACGTTTACCGGCTCGATGTATGTGCTGGTTACCGACAGCCTTGGTAATCCGACGCTGCGCTATCCGGCGACAGCACGCAGCGATACGAAGTACGGATTCACCGCGGCTATCCCTAACATTCAGCTCAACATATGGAACGGTGCCACTGTGCAGCTACCGTCGCGCTATCTGATCGCGACAGTTGAAGAACTGGACAGTCAGCTATGGACGGTCAACAGCATCAAACCGAACACAGATAACACGGTATCTCTGACCGTCGCAGAATACAGCGACGCCATCTACCAATAAGAACCGTCCCCGACCAACCATACCCGGCCACCGCGCCGGGTTTTTTTATGGAATCAATATGGCTACCACACCTACTCAGAAACCGGTCCCGAGCGAATCACCGATTGATCTGAAATACAACGCCGGGAAAATTGACGAGTTCGTTACCTCGATGGGATGGACTTACATTGACCGTTTCGGCAATAAGCATTATACGATCGAGGGCCTGCGCTGGCTGGCACAGCAGGCCATCTCCCAGTTCGGGTATATCACCCTGGACAGCTTTGAAGACGGAAATACGCTTACGCTTCCAAACCAGGTTCTGCGACTTGAAGCGACCGGCGAATATTATCGCTGGGATGGTCCTTTCCCGAAGGTGGTATCTCCTGACTCCACTCCAGAATCTACAGGCGGCATAGGTCCTGGAGCATGGTTAAGTGTTGGTGACGCATCTCTTAGAACACAATTAGGGAATACTGATGGGTTCAGATTGCTTGGTGAGTGTCCAGATTTATCCACCCTCCGTGAAACTGAACCAAAGAGCATTGGCCAGTTAATCCGGGTACAAAATTATTACTCAGACAAATTTGGTGGTGGGGGATTCTTCCGCAGTGTTAATCCCGGATCGCTGGTAGACGATGGCGGTCTTTATATCAAAACGTCCGGCGGAGCTGTGTGGCGTCGGTGCGTCAAAAATAAACAGGTCAGCACAGAAGAATATGGATGCTGGGATGGGAATACAGGATCTGACAACTCTGCACGCCTGTTGAAAGCATGCGCATCTGGTCTTGACGTGAAAATGATGGGGGAGAATTATAATGTCGTTAGCATCCCTTCAAGTCGCTTCAGCCTGACCGGTAGAATGAAAGCCTCTACTACTGATTTTTCCACGGCATACGGTCGTACGCTCCTGACATTGACCGGAGCGAATGTAACTTATGATATCGATATCGACATGCAGAATTTCGGCGCTGGTGGTTTTATCAACCAGGGTACAGACACTGTTGGTCGCATCAAGGTTTCGAATATCTATGGTGCTAACAGAACGACTTATGGACTCCAGAACGCAGTAACGGATGAAGGAACAAGAAACACCATTTCTGCCATTATTCGTAATATTCAGAAGGGGGATACTGATGTTGATCCGCAGCCTGCTGCATTCACCGTAGGTGCTACAGCTCAGCGAGGAAACTACCCAGATGTTAATATCTATGACAGTCAAGGTGGGGTAATCGTCGCAGCCACCACTGAAACGGTATTCGGTGTTATAACTGCCAGGTTGATCCACGATAATGGAATCTACTGCCTCGATGGTAGTCGCGCTTCGATCTCTGAAATGGTTGTTGATAACGGATTAGGCGAGCCAGTTGTAAATGCTGGCGGTATAGTAAACATAGGGGTTCTGCGTATCAGAGAGTGCTCTGGATATGGCATTACATACTCGTACAGTGGAACCATGCGCATCGATGCCTTGTATATCGACAACACCCTAAGTTCATCTATTATGCCAATTCTGCGTAGCCGACCTGATAACGTGAGCAGCACAATCAGGATAGGCCGCATTGAAGGGGCATGTGTACTTGCTGGAGTTACTGCGAGCATTCTTCACTCTATGTTCTCCATTACGCAAGGTGTGACTGATCTGTATATTGGCGATGTAAATCTACGGGTAAATTACGTAACCGGCTCATATCTTGGCATGGCGGATTTTTCAGGGTGCTCAAGGATCCAGTTGGGTAACTGGACGATAGATTTCAATGACACCACAGGGACACTCACATCAGCAAGCATTGCTTACTTCTCTCTGCCTTCTACAGCTCAGTTCGCTGGCTCTCAGGTTGGGTATCAGAATTACAGGTCAACCACGGCGACGGTGAGAATGACTAATATTGGAAACGACACGATAGACTTTGCTGTGGGCCAGGCCGTGCAGGTTAACGCAGGTCCATATATCAGCAGCGCTATCACTGCTAACTGCCGAATCTTCCATGCCGCAGCAGTACCAACAGCAGGTAAGTGGTACAGCGGGGATAAAATATTCATCATCACACCTGGAACATCAGTGAAACTAGGCTGGGTATGTACACAGTCCGGAGATTTCTCTGGAACAGCACCAACATTCCAGTTGATGGTGTAAAAGAAAAGGCGGCTAATGCCGCCTTCTTTTATTTGTGAGACATCATTTTTTGATAAATGGCATACAGACACAATGCAGCAGGGATCGCTGCCGTTCCCGAGTAAACAACGTGACCAGAGAAGAATGATACGAAGAATATCATGGTAAAGAAGCAAAGTGATATGAGTCTGGACATGCGAGTCTCATAGCATCCATATTTTACTTTTGACCACACAAACTTCATATAGTAGAAGAAGAAAACGACACCGGCTACGCCAAACCACAGGTACATATCAATCAGATCTATTTCTACCGATGATTTTATTCTCTGAAACTCAAGATATTCTTTGGTAAAACCGAAGAAATATTCCCCAGTAATAAATGCTGAATTCCCCTGCATCATCCTCCACGCCGCATCGACAAACTCATCTCTTCCTGAGAATATTAATCGAGTAATTCCGCCATTCTCATATATATAAACGAATTGAGTCCATTTTGCTCCACTCAGTGTTATATCTGGATTGATAATGAAGACCAGCGCGAACACTGCGATAACGGCAGCAGGTATAAGGTATTTTACAGAAAGGGAGCGGTATCGAACAAAGAACCAGACAGCCACCATTGCGAGAGAAGCAATCATAGCTGTTTTTGTTGAAAGGAGTATGCTGCATCCAAGCAATGCAACAAGCAGGAAGAAAGTCCAAAAGTATCTATAGAAATAAAGTGAAACAAATGCAGCAAGGAACATAAGCAAAATGCTTACTTCATTTCCAGCAAAGAAGAACCCTTTAGCGCCGACAGAGTATTCAGCGTAAGCATCACTTAGGGCGGCGTCTCCATATGCAGAATAACCGTAACCCATTTGCGCCATAAGGAAATTGAGAAGCGTAAACCCTAGCGCTGAAACTGCTCCCAACGCGGCCATCCTGTGAGAAACTCTCAGTGCCGAGAGGGTGTCATAAACGACAAACATTAGCAGGCATCGAATTGCTATCTGCACAGTTTCTACCGGGAACTCATTGAGTTCAAAAGTCGTATAGCCGAGTATCGGACCAAGGCACAGGATAAGCATAAAAAATGAATAGAACAAAAACCGTTTGATTCTGGTTGCCGCGAGCAGCAAAAGGCATAGACCTAATACAGCAGCTTTATAGAGAGGGGACACAAACCCTATGTCTCGCTCGTAAGATAGCCACCCATTCAGCATGTCTACCGGTACAGAAAGGCAGAGAATTAGTATAAGAATTAATCGCATTTTTTATTCTTAAGATAGATTTCTAGTGTTAGCCAGGCTGCTATGAGCAGTAAAAAGATAGCCACTACCCACTTGTTATCCACAGATCCAGTGACAAGCAAGCATACCATTGAGACACCCAAAACTCTTGGGAGGTTAATCCCTTCTTTCATATGTCAGTACCGGGTAGTGCAAAGACGAAAAGCACAACTATCATGATGATTAGCCACTCCATCTTCTTCTCCTCAAAAAAGCAGTTTATCACATGTTTAGGAAAGTTCACTTATTCAGAAGGGCGAGCAAGATTCACTGTATGTATCACCAGCAAAAAGAGAACGGTTTCAAATTGTATAACTTATGACCATTGATTGGTATTGCTAATGATAAAAAACAAGCCATCATCACTGCATTTAATGGTGACAAATTAAATTTATGAACCTAATAAAATTAAGGAAGGCCGAAAAGTATCGGCCTTCGACTAAGTTAGTTCACGTCTTTACATTTTGTAAAGTCTATTATTACCGTTTCTGAATTGTGCATAACAAAATAGTCATCATTAGCAATTAATACACCTTGTTTGCATAAAGCATCTCTGGTTGTTCTTCCTTTGCTTATATGAATATAGTTGAGATAGATCCCATACTGCCGCATGAAGTAGTTTGCGAAAACCCAGTTCTCTCTTATGGATGGGGTAATCAGTTGACGAATGACAGGGAAGTTGTCTGCATATTTATTAGACACCTTGGAAAGCTCAGGCATGCCTATAAAAACAAGATTCTTAAATGGTTTATTTAAATTGTTAATATCTTTGGCAATTACTATTGCCCGATATTCATCAAGCCTTTTTTGCATGGTTGAAGCATTCCCATACGCTGCGGAAAGTGAGAACGCGTAAACCACTGGTACAATCATCAGGAATTTCCAGTATCGGCTTAAGAAATATGTCGAACAGAATACCCCAATAAATACTATGGCATTAACGCCAAGCAATACGCGGGGGTTTGTCACTGGTTTGTAGAGTAATAGTAAGGGGCCAGCTATGCATATAAAAATAACTGGAAATGCAATGAGTATAGTTAACTTATCAAACGCAAGGTTTAATTTGTTTTTATTGTTATTGCGTGTAAATAAAGACTTTATCCATATCACTAATAGCAATACTACCAGAGCAACTGCTATCACGTATGCCGTTGTATCTAGAGAGTTTAATACTCTATCGTAAAATGCTTGAGCATTACTAAAAAGCAGACCTACCGGATCTGGTTTTTCAGTAATCATAATACTGTGATTTGTGTTGTAATCACCCTCGATAAAGGCAGGTACAATTGCTAAAGAGTAAATCACCTGAGCTACAAGTAATGATATGGCTTTGTATAAAGCGGTAAGTAAAATGCGACCTTCGCTATTTATTCCTGCTAGTATTGCAGCAAAACAAACTAGTATGATGTACACATTTATAGATGGCTGATAAAGACACATGGTGCCAATCAGCAAGACGGTGCCAACTGCACAGCCAGCTAAAGGTCTGAACTTTCCTTGGATTGTGAACGCAAGAGATGCGAATAATAATGACAAAGCCATAGGCAGAGAATCGAACTGATAAGAAAGATTCTCTAAATAAAACGGAGATATAATAAAAGAAAAAGCCAGTATGTTTCTTTTGGCTTTATCCTCGACACCAAAGTGCTCAGCAAGTAGAGCGCCGCAAAGCACAGTAATTAGCAATGCAATAATTATGGTGAAAGGGGAAAGGTTACTTATAGGGAATCCAAAGCTTAGACCCTCCATAATCCAGTCACTTAGTGGCCTTCCGTTTACACCCCATTTAGTATAACCCTCCGTTGCCCTTCCTATATCATCATTGAACATGCGTCCTGCAATAATGATAGGAAGGATGTACACTAATCCTGCAATGTACGCAATTTTGTATCTGCTGAAGAACTGTTCAATCATCTTTCTTGCCCTTGTTTTTAAGCACATATCTTGGACGATTTTTTACTTCAACATAAATTCTTCCGATATATTCACCCAGGACACCGATACCGATCAGCTGGATTCCTCCAAGAAACAGGATAGAAACCAGTAAAGATGGATACCCACGCACTGCGTTACCGAATGCAATCGTGTCAAATATCATCCATGCACCATAAAGGAAGGCGGCCCCGGCAACAAAGAGTCCGATGTAAGTCCACATGCGCAGCGGAAAGGTAGAGAAGCTGGTGATCCCCTCAAGGGCAAGGTTCCACAGTTTCCAACCGTTAAATTTAGTGCTGCCTGCGACTCGTTCTGCACGTGCATATTCAACGACATCAGTGCGTCCGCCAACCCAGCTCAGCACGCCCTTCATAAATAGGTTGCGCTCTGGCATGAGCTTAATGTTTTCCACTACTTCGCGAGACATGAGCCGGAAATCGCCGACATTCTCTTCAATCTTTGGATTGCTTATTTTATTGTGAAGCTTATAGAACCACTCAGCGGTTTTCCGTTTTAATCTTCCATCAGTTGAACGATCTGAACGTTTTGCCAGCACCATATCGGCACCTGCCTGCCACTTTTCAATCAGATGAGGAATAACCTCAATCGGGTCTTGCAGGTCAACATCAATAGGAATAACAGCATCGCCCGTTGCATGGTCTAACCCTGCAAACAATGCTGGTTCTTTACCAAAGTTTCGTGTAAATGACAGCGGAACAACTAGCGGATCTGAAACAGCCAGAACGTTAATAATTGATTCCGTGGCGTCTTTGCTTCCGTCATTTATGAATACAATTTCGACGTCATAAGGCTTCAACTCTTCGAATTCACGTACCGTTTTATAGAAAATTGGTATCGCATCTTCTTCATTGAAGACAGGAACAATCAGAGATATTTTCATTTCGCATCCCTAAAGACAATGAACTTTGAATAGACGAAACCGCACATCAGGCTGATGGCGGAGAAGGTGATAAGAGTGATAATTGGAGGAAGCGAGCACTTATCAGCAGCCCATCCAACAGTAGCACTCAGTGTTCCCATGAACCCGACATATAACATGTAGCGCATCGTTGTAGTCGAAGACTTAAACGTGAACCTGGCGTTTGCAAAGAAGCTGAATGACACCGCCACGACGAACCCGGCGAAGTTGCCAAGTGCCTGACCTGTGTGAAATGCATATATGCAAATAGCGAACACAACCCAATGAATGAGCGTGTTGATAACACCTATTGATGTGTACTTGGCGAATAACTTTAACATTATAGAAATCAGTGAATTCGGAAAGGTCTGAAGTTTAGCATTACTGTCCAACTTGATCGACTCTCATATTTGACGCTACTGTATATAAACACAGTTGTTTTGGGAGGGGCCATGGAGGCAAAAGCTCAGCGATACAGGCTTGAACAGTTATGTGGCGTTAATCGCTACTCATGCCTGGTTGAAACGTCAGGTGGCTACGCGCTTTTTCAGACCGATCTTCCGCCATGCAACGGAACGAGCGTGCTGGTGCATGCGTTTGGCCAACTACAATTCGCGGTCGTTATGGGCGGTGCGCTCATCACCGAAGACGGTGAAAGCATAGAGGGAGATGCTTTAGATGAAGTCGAAGTCATGGGAGTTGTAACCTTTTTTATCAATGGCGCTGCGGCGTTCACAGACGACAATCCGGTGATGTGATGTTTGCCCTTGTCGATGTGAACTCATTTTATGCCAGTTGCGAGACGGTATTCAGACCAGACCTGCGCGGGCAGCCTGTTGTCGTTCTGTCGAATAATGACGGCTGCGTAATAGCACGTAGCGCCGAGGCAAAGGCAGCCGGGATAGCGATGGGTGAGCCGTTCTTCAAGCAAAAGGACCTATTCCGGCGCGCTGGTGTTGTTTGCTTCAGCAGCAACTACGAGCTCTATGCAGACATGTCCAGCCGGGTAATGACTACGCTGGAAGAAATGAGCCCACGCGTGGAAATTTACAGCATAGACGAAGCATTCTGCGATCTGACCGGCGTAAGAAACTGCCGGGACCTGACTGAGTTCGGGAAAGAGATCCGCGCGACTATTTTACAGCGGACACATCTCACAGTCGGAGTCGGCATAGCCCAGACCAAGACGCTGGCGAAGCTGGCTAACCATGCTGCGAAAAAATGGCAGCGGCAGACGGGCGGGGTGGTTGACCTCTCAAACGTCGACCGGCAGCGAAGGCTACTGGCGCTTGTTCCTGTGGAGGATGTCTGGGGCGTTGGCCGGCGCATCAGCAAGAAGCTGAACGCTATGGGCATCAAAACGGCGCTGGATCTCTCAGAACAGAGCACGTGGATTATCCGTAAGCACTTTAATGTGGTGCTGGAGCGAACGGTCCGGGAACTGCGCGGCGAGCCATGCCTGGATCTGGAGGAGTTCGCGCCGGTTAAGCAGGAAATTGTATGCAGCCGATCGTTTGGCGAACGTATTACTGACTATGAGCAAATGCGGCAGGCTATTTGCAGCTACGCGGCCCGTGGTGCTGAAAAGCTTCGCGGCGAGCACCAGTATTGCCGTTTTATATCCGCCTTCGTTAAGACCTCTCCATTTGCCCTTAATGAGCCGTATTACGGAAACAGCGCATCGGTAAGGCTGCTCACGCCAACGCAGGACAGCAGAGACATCATCAACGCCGCGGTAAAGTGTCTGGACAAAATCTGGAAGGACGGTCACCGGTACCAGAAAGCGGGTGTCATGCTGGGCGACTTCTTCAGTCAGGGCGTGGCCCAACTAAACCTGTTCGATGACAGTGCTCCCCGAGCTGGTAGTGAGAAGTTAATGGAAGTACTGGATCACCTGAATGCAAAGGACGGAAAGGGCACGCTCTATTTTGCCGGGCAGGGCATACAGCAACAGTGGCAGATGAAGCGTGAAATGCTTTCTCCGCGCTACACCACCCGGTTTTCAGATCTTCCAGTGGTTAAGTGACGGGCTCTATAAGTTCTGGCCCCTGATTCTTCACATTACCCACGGCGCGCGTAACGGCATGCCAGATAAACTTGTCGGCGGGCACTGTCCCATCGGCTATTATCTCCTCAGCTTCCTTTCCGCCTACGTCTTGGCGCATCCACTCCCGGGCAGTTTCTGGCGTGAGCACCAATGGCCTGCGGTCATGAATATCGACCAGGCCTTTGTCAGCAGCAGATGTCACGATCAGGAAGCCCTCTGCCTCATCGCCGCGTTCAAATGGCCTGCTGCCGATCGCTGCCATGAATATGGGCTGTCCGTCTGCCCGGTGAATGAAGTAGGGTTGTTTCTTGTCACCTTCCTTTTTCCATTCGAACCATCCATCGGCAAAGCAGATCGCCCGGCCATGCTGCCACAGAGGTTTAAACATTCTGCTCGTGGCCGCAGTTTCTACACGGGCGTTAATCAAAGGCGCTTTATCCCACCACCCGGGCGCGTAGGACCACAGAACCGGATCGAGATGTAACTGCTCATCGCGTTCGCTCAGTAGCAGCACTTTGGTACCGGGCGCCACGTTGTACCGGCCAATAGGTTCCGGGTCATATGCAATGTCGCGATCGCCTTCATCGGCAAGATATGCCAGATAGTCTTCACGGGTTTGTGCTTGTGCAAAACGTCCACACATAGAAACCTCCAGTCAGTCAGACTGAAAGTATAGGGCAGGGAGGTAAAAATGGGGTGATGGGGCATGGGTGGGGCACAAAACAGCACTCGTTCTAAGGTGAACTTAGACGACTGATGTTTTCGACGACTATAACCATCTGTTATTTGGTGCGCTCTTGGACGATCTTTGTCGATTATGAAAAATGTATGCTCATGTGATGGGGATGCAGGTTTAATCAATACCTATCTTACGCTGGCAGCCTGATGGCTTTAATGCCACAATATTTTTTTCTTCGCATGCAGGAAAGATGATGAAAAAAGTAGCAATTGTGGCTGCGATGCTGACGTTAGCGGGATGTGTTCAGGTCGATAACTACCAGGAAGTGATTAAGCACCCGGTACCTTCGCAACTGGCAGGTTACTGGCAGTCGAAAGGGCCGCAGAGCGCGATGGTGAGCCCGGAAGCGATCGCCACGCTGGTGGTGACGCCAGAGGGGGATACGCTGGATTGCCGTCAGTGGCAGCGCGTTATCGCGGTGCCGGGTAAGATCATGCTGCGTTCAGATGATTATTACAACGTGACGCGTAAGCTGGATGTCTATCCGCTGGAGCGTGATGGGGCGGCGCTGGAGTATGACGGTATGGAACTGTACAAGGTTGACCGTCCAACAGTGGAATGCGCAGATTACCTGAGCAAGAATCCGCTGGAGAGTAAGCTTCCGTAGCGGTAAAAGCAAAACGGCAATCATATTGCCGTTTTTAGGGTTTGCTCCCTCTCCCGGTGGGAGAGGGTCGGGGTGAGGGCATCAGGCCGCACTTTCCCAGCACTACAGCGCGTCCTCAATCACCCAGACGCTGACGCTTCCCCCGTTACAGAAGAACGTCCCTTCGCCATCCGCCGCCGTGGTCACGGTTTCCTCGCGATTGCCCAGAAAATCACGCCAGGTTTTATTGCCGTAATTCTCTCCCAGATGAATGGTTTTTTCGCCATCATCCCCGTTCGACATGACCACCACGCAGCCAGGATATTCGTCAGTGCCACTGCGGCTAAAGGCAATGCAGTTCGGATGGTCGAAAAATAACGTCTGTACACCGTGGGCGAAACGCTGACGGGCGAGAATTAACTCATCAAGCTGTTCGATTATTGGCATATCTATCGGATAGGTTTGCCCGTCACCGCCGACATCTTCGTAATGCGCACCGTAGAGGTCCGGATAGAACACCGAAGGAACGCCATTTTCCCGCAACAAAATTAAGGCATACGCCAGCGGTTTAAACCACGGTTCGACGGGGGCTTCGAGGGCTTGCAACGGTTGGGTGTCGTGGTTGGCAACGAGGGTTACGGCGTGGAAAGGATCGGCTTCCACTAATGTACCCGTGAAAATCTGCGTCATGTCGTAGTCGCGCCCCATGCGCGATGCTTCATGGAATTTCATCTGCAGCGGCGCATCGAACAGCATGGTTTTGCCTTCCACCTGATCAATATACGTTTGCAGTTTATCGACTTCATGTGACCAGTACTCTGCCACAATAAACAGCGGCTTTGGCGCAACTTCCTGTACGTGTTCGATCCACTCTTTATAAAACCACGCCGGAATATGTTTGACCGCATCAAGACGAAAACCGTCGCATTGCGTTTGTTCCATCACCCAGCGCGCCCAGTATTTAATCTCTTCCGTCACGGCATGATTGCGAAAATCGATATTCTCACCCATCAGATAATCGAAATTACCTAATTCATCATCAACCTGATCGTTCCAGCCTTCGCCGGTGTAGTCGTTAACAATTTTAAATATGCCATCTTCATCAGGGTTTTCGATATGGTCGATACCGCTAAAACATTTGAAATCCCAGATAAACTGCGAGTATTGCCCGGCACGGGCGGGGAAGGTGTAACGCGTCCAGCCTTCACACTCAATGATTTCTTCGTCAATTTGCGTACGGTCATCAGCATTTACACGCTGCACGCGAATAGCTTCTTTTTCATCCGCGCCCATTTTGTGGTTGACTACCACGTCCAACAGCACCGCAATCTGGTTGCTTTTTAAGGCGTTGATGGCCTCCAGCAGCTGGGCTTTATCGCCGTATTTGGTGGCGACGCTGCCTTTCTGGTCAAACTCACCGAGGTCGAAAAGGTCATAAGAGTCATACCCGACGGAATAGCCGCCGGATGCCCCTTTGTATGCCGGCGGTAACCAGACCATATTGATGCCGATTTCGTTCAGGTTGGGGGCTAATGCCGTGACTTCTCGCCACAGTTCACCGCCGGTGGGGTAGTACCAGTGAAAACATTGTAAAAGTGTTGGGTTGCGCATGCACCATCTCCATGAGGTCGCGAAACTCAAGTATGGAGCAGGTTTGGCAGAAATGCCTGGCGAACGAAACGGTTAACGCTCGAACGCCAGTTAAATGGCTAATTAATATCGCTATTACTTTGCGGAACCAGGACATGACCGCCCTGGTTACCGTAGGTGGAGAGAACGGTTTTCTGGATGGAGGATTGCCCAACCAGCTTCGCCAGCTCATCCATTCTGGCTTGCAGCAACGTTTTTACCTGGCCTTCGTTGTCCAGGATCACCCGCAGCGTCGGGCGAAGCTGCTCCTGAATCTGCATCGAAGGTTCACTTTCCTGAGTGAGACGAGCCAGTGAGTGCACCGCATTAACATAGTCGGTTTCACAGATGATCAGATCATCCCATAGTCCCTGCCGGGCCAGTCGCAACATCAACTGGCTCTGCTCAAGGAGTTGCTGATAAAGGGCATAAAGTTGCGGTGCGTTACTCATTAGACGGCGTCCTGGACAAGAGTTGGTATACCTGCAGCCTCCTTCCAGCCATCCGCAATATTGCGCAGTAAACTCTCCACCTCTTCGATGGCACTGGCATCATTGCGAAGGTTGGCCTGAAGCAGGCGACGAACCATATAGGCATAGAGAGCGATCAGGTTTTGTGTTAACTCGTCTTTACTCTCTTCATCCAATCCGACCTTCAGGCCATTTTCGATGATATTAATCGCTTTGGAGAGTGCCAACCCTTTTGCCGGGATATTACCGTCTGCTAGGAACAGACGCGCGCGTACCAGCGCGCTGAGGGCACCATCAAATAGCATGATAACCAGTTGCTGCTGGCTGGCGCTCATCACCGCGCTTTCAACTTCTATCTTTGCGTAGGCTTGCGTGCCTTTTGCGCCGTACATGTTATCCCCCTCGGGTCTGATTATCTGTTACTACTTGTTGGAAGACGTATTTTCGAACTGCTGTGTAAGGTAGCTGCTCGTAGAGTTCAGCGAGTTCATCATGACGTCCAATTGCGTAAACTGTTCTTTATAACGCGCTACCATGGTGTCGATACGCTCGCTGGCCGCGTTGTATTGCTTAGTTAAATTGTTCAGGGTTTTACTGACGCCATCTTTTGCAGCCTGAATGATGCCGGTGCTGGAGAGCCAACCAGTCAGATTCGTCCCAACAGTGGTAGTGATCCCCGATGTCTTACCGTCGCCTACCAGCAGATCCTTCATACCAGCGGAATTTGTCTTCATTGCTGCGCTAAGTTTGTCATCATCCACTTTTAGTTTGCCGGTGCTTGGGTCTGTCGTAATGCCAGCTTGTGCCAGGGTCTTAATATTGGAACTGGTGTGAGGGTTATTCAGCACGCTTTTCAACTGAGTCTGAATAGTGCGTAGTGTACTGTCGCCTAACAACGCGCCGTTGCTGGTATTCTGTGCGTCTGAACCCGCATCCACAGCAGTATATTTTGTGAGGCTGCTGAAAGTATCTTGCAGGGAGTTATACGCCGTAACCCAATCGTTTATCGCTTTGGTCGCTTTAGTGTTATCGGTAGTGATCGTTAAGGTCTGATTACCGGTGGTGACGTCATTCAGGTTGAGGGTGATATCTTCCAGCGCGTCGCTGATAGTGTTACTGCTGTTTTCAATCTCAACGTTATTGACTGTCAGTTTGGCGTTTTGCGCAGTGACGCTTTCAATCATGCCATTGCTGCTATCACCCGACGTTCCGTTGTAACCCATAAAACTTTCCAGGGCGCTGTCGCCGCTGACGCTAAGTTTCATAGCGTTATCGCTGCCCGTATCGTTAGCAGTGATGGACAGACGATACTCGCCGTTACCCACATGGATGATACTGGCGCTGACACCAGCTTTGGCGTTGTTAATGGGCATCGCGAATGCCGGAAAGTGACGAGTTAGCCGCGCTGATATCAATCGTGACCGGATCTTTACCGCCACCTTGCTGGATGGTTAGTACGCTATCGCTGGTGGCGATGGCGGCTTTACTGTCTTTTTGACTATTTTTTGTTGTCAGCGTCTGTGCCTGCGCCAGTTGGCTAACGCTAATGGTGTATTCCCAGCAATCGCGCTGCCCGTGGTGGTGGCGCTGAAAGCCGATGAACTGCTGGTGGTTGAGGTGGCGGTAAATAAATCGGCTTTATTCAGTGCTGTGTTGGCTGTCTGGAAACTCTCTAGTGCACTTTTCAGCGTCCCGTAGGCGCTCAGTTTCGCGGTGTAAGAGCTTTGCTGTTTTGATATCGGCGTCAGGGTAGATTTTTCTGCCGCCTCCAGACTGTCAAGGATGCTGCTTAAGTTCAGCCCCGACCCAACCCCAAGCGTTGAAATACTAGCCATATAGTTTCCTTAATCATGCGACGTGTATAGAACGAATACCGGGGTTATCGGCGTAAGCGGGGTAAAGTTTACGATTTATTTTTTGCCTTAATGGCACGAACAGCAACGAGGAAGGGGAGTATTTCGACCGCTAGAAAAAAATTCTAAAGGTTGTGAGTGACCAGACGATAACAGGGTTGACGGCGACGAAGCCGAAGGGTGGAAGCCCAATACTTAAACCGTAGACTTGAAAACAGGAAAAGAAATCATGGCACAAGTCATTAATACCAACAGCCTCTCGCTGATCACTCAGAACAACATCAACAAAAACCAGTCTGCGCTGTCGACTTCTATCGAGCGCCTCTCTTCTGGTCTGCGCATTAACAGCGCTAAAGATGACGCTGCGGGCCAGGCGATTGCTAACCGCTTCACCTCTAACATCAAAGGTCTGACTCAGGCCGCACGTAACGCCAACGACGGTATCTCTCTGGCGCAGACCACTGAAGGCGCGCTGTCTGAAATCAACAACAACTTGCAGCGTGTGCGTGAGTTGACCGTTCAGGCGACGACCGGGACTAACTCTGATTCTGACCTGTCTTCAATCCAGGACGAAATCAAATCCCGTCTGGATGAAATTGATCGCGTTTCCGGTCAGACCCAGTTCAACGGCGTGAATGTGCTGGCGAAAGATGGTTCGATGAAGATTCAGGTTGGCGCGAATGATGGGCAGACTATCGAAATCGACCTGAAAAAAATCGACTCTTCTACCCTGGGTCTTAAGGGTCTTAACATTCAGACTGCAAATGTTTCAACTGGTAAAGAGCTGACTACAGTTCCTACCGATGTGACATTAAACACCACTGCGTTTAATACTGCTGTCGATGGTTTAGAAACGGGTAACACTACTGCTACTATCGTAAAAGGTGAAGACGGTAGTTATTTTGCAAAAGTAACAGGTGCAACTACTGATGCAACCAAAAATGGTTATTACTCAGTTAGCATCGACAACGCCTCTGGTGCAGTGACTCTGGGTTCCAAAGTCGCAGACCAAACTTCTGTTAAATCAGATGATGTTGCGCTGACCAAAGTTACTGTAGACAAAGCTATCGACATGACCGATGCCTCTGTCGCTGCCATCCCAGGTGCAAAACTGTATCAAGTGACCAATGCTGCGGGCGATAAAGCTTATGCATTAAAAGGCACTGACAACAAACTCTATGCAGCTGATGTCACCAACGGCGTTGTAACAGCAAAAACTATCAACTATACCGATGCAGACGGTGCCGCTGTAACAGGCGCTAATGTAACATTGGGCGGGACTAACGGCCTGACCGAAGTGGTAACCGTAGGTTCAGGCGAAAATGCCAAAACTTACAAATCCTCTGACCTTGGCGGTGCTAATCTCCAGACTCAAACTCTGTCTGCAATCAAAACGTCTACCAGCAATCCTCTGGCAGCGCTTGATGATGCGATTTCAAGCGTAGACAAATTCCGTTCTTCACTGGGTGCTATCCAAAACCGTCTGGATTCCGCAGTCACCAACCTGAACAACACCACTACCAACCTGTCTGAAGCGCAGTCCCGTATTCAGGACGCCGACTATGCGACCGAAGTGTCCAACATGTCGAAAGCGCAGATTATCCAGCAGGCCGGTAACTCCGTACTGGCAAAAGCCAACCAGGTACCGCAGCAGGTTCTGTCTCTGCTGCAGGGTTAATCGTCGTAACCTGATTAACTGAGACTGACGGCAACGCCAAATTGCCTGGTGCGCTGTGCTTATCAGGCCTACAAGGTGAATTGCAATTTATTGAATTTGCAGATTTTTGTAGGCCGGATAAGGCGTTACGCCGCATCCGGCAACATGAATGGTAATTTGTCAGCAACGTGCTTCCCCGCCAACGGCGGGGTTTTTTCTGCCCGCAATTTACCGGTAACCCCCAAATAACCCCTCATTTCACCCACTAATCGTCCGATTAAAAACCCTGCAGAAACGGATAATCATGCCGATAACTCATATAACGCAGGGCTGTTTATCGTGAATTCACTCTATACCGCTGAAGGTGTAATGGATAAACACTCGCTGTGGCAGCGTTATGTCCCGCTGGTGCGTCACGAAGCATTGCGCCTGCAGGTTCGACTGCCCGCGAGCGTGGAACTTGACGATCTGCTACAGGCGGGCGGCATTGGGTTACTTAATGCCGTCGAACGCTATGACGCCCTACAAGGAACGGCATTTACAACTTACGCAGTGCAGCGTATCCGTGGCGCTATGCTGGATGAACTTCGCAGCCGTGACTGGGTGCCGCGCAGCGTGCGACGCAACGCGCGTGAAGTGGCACAGGCAATAGGGCAACTGGAGCAGGAACTTGGCCGCAACGCCACGGAAACTGAGGTAGCGGAACGTTTAGGGATCGATATTGCCGATTATCGCCAAATGTTGCTCGACACCAATAACAGCCAGCTCTTCTCCTACGATGAGTGGCGCGAAGAGCACGGCGATAGCATCGAACTGGTTACTGATGATCATCAGCGAGAAAACCCGCTACAACAACTGCTGGACAATAATCTGCGCCAGCGGGTGATGGAAGCCATCGAAACGTTGCCGGAGCGCGAAAAACTGGTATTAACCCTCTATTACCAGGAAGAGCTGAATCTCAAAGAGATTGGTGCAGTGCTGGAGGTCGGGGAATCGCGGGTCAGTCAGTTACACAGCCAGGCTATTAAACGGTTACGCACTAAACTGGGTAAGTTATAACGTCAGTAAATGCCGCACTTTAACTTTGACTACCAGGAGTTCTTAATGATGGTGCAGCACCTGAAAAGACGGCCATTAAGCCGCTATCTTAAAGACTTTAAACACAGCCAGACCCATTGCGCGCATTGCCGTAAATTACTCGATCGCATTACCCTCGTTCGCGACGGCAAAATAGTGAATAAAATCGAGATTTCCCGCCTGGACACGCTGCTTGATGAAAAGGGCTGGCAAACGGAACAAAAATCATGGGCGGCATTGTGCCGATTTTGCGGTGATTTACATTGCAAAACGCAGAGTGATTTTTTCGATATTATCGGCTTTAAGCAATTTCTTTTTGAGCAAACTGAAATGAGCCCAGGTACGGTGCGTGAATATGTCGTTCGTCTGCGCCGTTTGGGGAATCATCTACACGAGCAAAATATTTCCCTCGATCAGCTGCAGGACGGTTTCCTTGATGAAATCCTCGCCCCGTGGCTGCCCACCACCAGCACCAACAATTACCGCATCGCGTTACGGAAGTATCAACACTATCAGCGCCAAACCTGTACCGGACTTGTGCAGAAATCCTCCAGCCTGCCTGCTTCTGATATATATTAAATAAGAATAAGATGTAGCGGAGTTGTTTTTGTGTTTACAAACAATGGCTCTACACTGCAAACAGACATAACAACATTCGGGGTGAATATGAAATTAGCACATCTGGGACGTCAGGCATTGATGGGTGTGATGGCCGTGGCGCTGGTTGCGGGCATGAGCGTTAAAAGTTTTGCAGATGAAGGTCTGCTTAATAAAGTTAAAGAGCGCGGCACGCTGCTGGTAGGGCTGGAAGGAACTTATCCGCCGTTCAGTTTTCAGGGAGATGACGGCAAATTAACCGGTTTTGAAGTGGAATTTGCCCAACAGCTGGCAAAACATCTTGGCGTTGAGGCGTCACTAAAACCGACCAAATGGGACGGTATGCTGGCGTCGCTGGACTCTAAACGCATTGATGTGGTGATTAATCAGGTCACCATTTCTGACGAGCGCAAGAAAAAATACGATTTCTCTACCCCTTACACCATTTCCGGTATTCAGGCGCTGGTGAAAAAAGGTAACGAAGGCACCATTAAAACAGCTGCTGATCTGAAAGGCAAAAAAGTGGGTGTCGGCCTGGGCACCAACTATGAAGAGTGGCTGCGTCAGAATGTTCAGGGCGTCGATGTGCGTACCTATGATGATGACCCGACCAAATATCAGGATCTGCGCGTAGGCCGTATCGATGCGATCCTCGTTGACCGTCTGGCGGCGCTGGATCTGGTGAAGAAAACCAACGATACGCTGGCAGTAACCGGTGAAGCATTCTCCCGTCAGGAGTCTGGCGTGGCGCTGCGTAAAGGAAATGAAGACCTGCTGAAAGCAGTGAATGATGCAATTGCGGAAATGCAAAAAGATGGCACTCTGCAAGCCCTTTCCGAAAAATGGTTTGGTGCTGATGTGACCAAATAATCAGCATAATGACAAAAAAGGGCGCTTTCACTAGCGCCTTTTTTATTTACGCGTTTTCAGCGTGCATAATAAGAAAATCACAACAACACACATCGGAGGCTGTTATGCCACTGCATAATTTAACCCGTTTTCCACGGCTGGAGTTTATCGGCGCGCCAACGCCGCTCGAATATCTGCCGCGCTTTTCTGATTATCTTGGACGGGAAATTTTCATCAAACGGGATGACGTCACACCCATGGCAATGGGCGGCAATAAATTACGTAAGCTGGAATTTCTCGCGGCAGATGCTCTGCGTGAAGGTGCCGATACGCTGATTACTGCCGGGGCGATCCAGTCTAACCATGTGCGCCAGACTGCCGCAGTTGCGGCGAAACTCGGTCTGCACTGCGTGGCGCTGCTGGAAAATCCTATTGGCACAACCGCAGAAAACTATTTAACCAACGGCAATCGTTTGTTGCTGGATCTGTTCAATACCCAGATTGAAATGTGCGACGCACTGACCGATCCCAATGCCCAACTGGAAGAGCTGGCGACGCGAGTCGAAGCACAAGGCTTTCGCCCGTATGTCATTCCGGTTGGCGGTTCTAATGCTCTGGGCGCGCTGGGTTATGTGGAGAGTGCGCTGGAAATTGCGCAACAGTGTGAAGGGGCGGTTAATATTTCGTCGGTGGTGGTCGCATCGGGCAGTGCCGGAACTCACGCCGGACTGGCTGTTGGGCTGGAACACCTGATGCCTGAAAGCGAACTGATTGGCGTGACCGTGTCGCGTTCCGTTGCCGATCAATTGCCGAAAGTGGTTAACCTACAACAGGCGATTGCGAAAGAACTGGAGCTGACCGCATCAGCGGAAATTTTACTCTGGGATGACTATTTTGCACCTGGCTACGGCGTGCCGAACGACGAAGGCATGGAAGCAGTGAAATTGCTGGCGCGGCTGGAAGGCATTCTGCTTGATCCTGTGTATACCGGAAAAGCGATGGCGGGTCTGATTGACGGTATCAGTCAGAAACGTTTCAAAGATGAAGGGCCGATTCTGTTTATTCATACCGGCGGTGCGCCTGCGCTGTTCGCCTATCATCCCCACGTTTAGCTCCGGAAACGCTCATGCAAGAAAGTATACAACTGGTTATTGATTCCTTGCCGTTCCTGCTGAAAGGTGCTGGGTATACGCTGCAACTCAGTATCGGCGGCATGTTTTTTGGCTTACTGCTCGGGTTTATTCTCGCGCTGATGCGCCTGTCGCCAATCTGGCCCGTGCGCTGGCTGGCGCGTTTTTATATCTCTATTTTTCGTGGTACGCCGCTCATCGCACAACTGTTTATGATCTATTACGGCCTGCCGCAGTTTGGTATCGAATTAGATCCCATTCCGTCAGCAATGATTGGTCTGTCGTTGAACACTGCCGCCTATGCTGCCGAAACGCTGCGCGCCGCCATTTCTTCTATTGATAAAGGTCAGTGGGAAGCGGCAGCCAGTATTGGTATGACGCCGTGGCAGACCATGCGTC
This sequence comes from Enterobacter hormaechei, assembly GCA_042434945.1. Classification (GTDB taxonomy): domain Bacteria; phylum Pseudomonadota; class Gammaproteobacteria; order Enterobacterales; family Enterobacteriaceae; genus Escherichia; species Escherichia hormaechei_A. The sequence goes on along the minus strand of CP170191.1, from coordinate 2,337,791 downwards.
GCGCGATTTTGCCACAGGCGGCGCGTGTGGCGTTGCCGCCGCTGTCGAACAGCTTTATCAGCCTGGTAAAAGATACGTCGCTGGCCGCGACAATCCAGGTGCCGGAGCTGTTCCGTCAGGCGCAGTTGATTACCTCGCGTACGCTGGAGGTGTTCACCATGTATCTGGCGGCTTCGCTCATCTACTGGATCATGGCGACTGTGTTATCGACGTTGCAGAACCATTTTGAGAATCAACTTAATCGCCAGGAGAGAGAACCAAAATGAGTGCCATTGAAGTTAAGAACCTGGTGAAAAAATTCCACGGTCAGACGGTGCTGCACGGTATCGACCTCGAGGTAAAGCCTGGCGAAGTGGTGGCAATTATCGGTCCGAGTGGTTCCGGCAAAACCACGTTGCTACGCAGCATAAATCTGCTGGAACAACCCGAAGCGGGAACGATCACCGTTGGCGATATCACTATTGATACTGCACGTTCATTAAGTCAGCAAAAATCGCTGATTCGCCAGTTGCGTCAGCACGTCGGGTTTGTCTTCCAGAACTTTAATTTGTTTCCGCATCGTACGGTGCTGGAGAACATTATTGAAGGGCCGGTGATCGTCAAAGGCGAACCGAAAGAAGAGGCCACGGCGCGCGCTCGCGAGCTACTGGCGAAAGTTGGGCTGGCCGGTAAAGAAACCAGCTATCCACGTCGTTTGTCTGGCGGTCAACAGCAGCGTGTTGCGATTGCGCGTGCGCTGGCAATGCGTCCTGAGGTGATTTTGTTTGACGAGCCAACGTCAGCGCTGGATCCAGAGCTGGTGGGCGAAGTCCTGAATACCATCCGTCAGCTGGCGCAGGAAAAGCGCACGATGGTGATTGTGACGCACGAAATGAGCTTTGCCCGGGATGTTGCGGACCGGGCGATTTTTATGGACCAGGGGCGGATAGTCGAGCAGGGGGCAGCAAAAGCGTTATTTGCCGATCCCCAGCAGCCTCGCACCCGCCAGTTCCTCGAGAATTTCTTAATGCAGTAGCATTTTAGCGTTCAATTTGCTCCAGATGCCGCTTCTGGAGCAAATTATCCTCCCTTAAACTCCGTTCTGTTGCTTTTTTATTCCGCCTGATGTGGATAAGCCATCGCCAAATTAAAGATAATCTGCCTGTGGCCGATATTTTATATAAATAATCATGCTTTATGTGTTAGGTTATATTCACCATAATAATGATTATCTTTATCAGAGGCTTCATTCAGTAAGTATGAGGGATATAGACTTTTTCACCTGGCGACGGGAATGCTTCCTCCGGTTTCAGGAAATGACCTGTGCCGAAGAGGTATATCAGGAACTTCAGCGACAAACGCAGGCGCTTGAATTCGATTATTATGCGCTTTGTGTTCGACACCCTGTGCCATTTACCCGCCCGCGAACCTCCGTCCATTCCAGTTATCCGCAACAATGGATGGCGCAATATCAGTCCGAGAATTATTTCGCCATTGACCCGGTGCTGAAGCCGGAGAATTTCATTCAGGGACATTTGCCCTGGACGGATGAATTATTCACGGATGCCCAGCAATTATGGGACGGCGCGCGGGACCACGGTTTACGCAAGGGAATAACGCAGTGTCTGATGATGCCAAATCATGCGCTCGGTTTCCTCTCCGTGTCATGTACCAGCTTACAGGCACACTCGATATCCAGTGAAGAAGTTGAGCTGCGTTTACAAATGCTCGTCCAGATGGCGCTCACTACACTGTTGCGCTTTGAACATGAGACGGTGATGCCGCCTGAAATGAAATTCAGCAAGCGTGAGCGGGAAATTCTGAAGTGGACCGCAGAAGGGAAGACGTCGGCAGAAATCGCCATCATTCTCTCCATCTCGGAAAATACCGTCAATTTCCATCAAAAGAATATGCAGAAGAAATTCAACGCACCGAATAAGATCCAGATAGCGTGTTATGCCGCGGCGACGGGGCTTATCTGACTGATATCACGTTCTGCGTGTCAGACGAGAAAACGGCTGAATGCTTTGCATCCAGCCGTTTTTGTTACTGGCGGTAGGCTTGTTTAATTTGCTTAACCGTATTGGCAAAAACAGCGGATTCCGCCTGGTCTTCCATCTGCGCGATCTGTTTTTCCATTTTAATGATCACACGACCAGCATCAGCCTGGCCCATCGCCTGTAGCATAAGCGTCAGCAGCGACTTAAGGCAGTTTACTTCCTGTGCCAGTTCCTGGTTATTCTCGGCAGTGGCAAATTCAGGTGTGCTCATTTATTTTCCTCATTATAAAACAGCGCATGAGCGCGACGATGAAAGTTAAGGCGGCGGAGTATACCACAAGCTACGGCAAAAAATGCAGTGGTTGTTTTTTATACTTATCGCGCAGTGATTATTGGGCGGCGCGGATTATGAAGGTACTCTGTCCAATATGTTAGCGACAATTAAATGTTTATCCCCGGTTCGCCATTCGTTAATTGTTGTTACAAAAAATCGCGCGCTCTTTTTCGTTTGAGTTAACAACTGTTTTAGTAACTTTTCGAATGTCGATGCTAAAAAATAGCGGTAAAAGCCCGGCGGGCAAGGGTTTTCTTTCCACTTACTGTACAGCTTAATTTCCAAAAACGAGACCAGAATCGAATAGGCGATTTTTTAGCGTTTTAATCTTGCATGGAAAACCGTTAATATAAACCCAATTAGCAGTCAGTAGCGTTATCCCTATTTCTGGAGATATTCCTTTGATCAACGTTCTACTTGTTGATGACCACGAACTGGTGCGCGCAGGGATACGACGCATTCTGGAAGATATAAAGGGTATAAAAGTCGTCGGTGAGGCATCGTGCGGTGAAGACGCCGTTAAGTGGTGTCGGGCAAATGCCGTTGACGTGGTGCTAATGGACATGAGTATGCCGGGCATTGGCGGTCTTGAGGCGACGCGTAAAATCGCGCGTTCCACAGCTGATGTCAAAATCATCATGCTTACCGTCCATACAGAAAACCCTTTACCAGCGAAAGTCATGCAGGCCGGTGCTGCGGGCTACCTCAGCAAAGGCGCGGCTCCGCAGGAAGTCGTGAGTGCGATTCGTTCTGTCTATTCAGGGCAGCGTTACATTGCTTCTGACATCGCTCAACAAATGGCGTTAAGCCAGATCGAACCAGAAAAAACAGAAAGCCCATTTGCCAGTTTGTCTGAACGTGAATTGCAGATTATGCTGATGATCACCAAGGGCCAGAAGGTCAATGAGATCTCAGAACAGCTCAATCTCAGTCCGAAAACGGTGAACAGCTACCGCTATCGTATGTTCAGTAAACTAAACATTCATGGCGATGTTGAGCTGACTCACCTGGCAATTCGCCATGGTCTGTGTAATGCGGAGACATTATCAAGTCAGTGAGTGATCAGTTTGACGCAAAAGCGTTTTTAAAAACCGTAACCAGCCAGCCAGGCGTTTATCGCATGTACGATGCTGGTGGTACGGTTATCTATGTCGGCAAAGCGAAAGACCTGAAAAAACGGCTTTCCAGCTATTTCCGTAGCAACCTCGCTTCGCGCAAAACCGAAGCGCTGGTCGCCCAGATCCAGCAAATTGATGTAACGGTTACTCATACAGAAACCGAAGCGCTGTTGCTGGAACACAACTACATCAAACTCTATCAGCCGCGTTACAACGTTTTGCTACGCGATGATAAATCTTATCCTTTTATCTTCCTGAGTGGCGATACCCACCCGCGTCTGGCGATGCATCGTGGTGCGAAGCATGCCAAAGGTGAATATTTCGGCCCGTTCCCGAATGGCTATGCCGTACGTGAAACACTGGCGCTACTGCAAAAGATTTTCCCCATTCGCCAGTGCGAAAATAGTGTTTATCGCAATCGCTCGCGTCCGTGTCTGCAATATCAGATAGGGCGCTGTCTGGGACCGTGCGTTGAAGGACTGGTGAGTGAAGAAGAATACGCTCAGCAGGTCGAGTATGTGCGCCTGTTTTTGTCTGGCAAAGATGATCAGGTGCTTACGCAACTCATTAGTCGTATGGAAACTGCCAGCCAGAATCTGGAGTTTGAAGAAGCGGCACGTATTCGCGACCAAATTCAGGCGGTGCGACGCGTCACCGAAAAACAATTCGTTTCCAATACCGGCGACGACCTCGACGTTATTGGTGTGGCGTTCGATGCGGGCATGGCTTGTGTCCACGTATTGTTCATTCGTCAGGGCAAAGTGCTCGGCAGCCGCAGCTATTTCCCGAAAGTGCCTGGCGGTACGGAACTGAGCGAGGTGGTAGAAACCTTCGTAGGTCAGTTCTATTTACAAGGCAGCCAGATGCGCACCTTACCGGGTGAGATCCTGCTCGATTTTAATCTTAGCGATAAAACGCTGCTCGCCGATTCCCTTTCAGAACTGGCGGGACGCAAGATTAATGTTCAAACCAAACCTCGCGGCGATCGGGCGCGTTATCTGAAACTCGCGCGCACCAATGCGGCGACGGCCTTAACCAGCAAACTTTCGCAGCAATCTACCGTTCACCAGCGGCTTACAGCACTTGCCAGTGTGTTGAAATTGCCGGAAGTGAAGCGGATGGAGTGCTTTGACATCAGCCATACCATGGGTGAACAAACCGTCGCTTCCTGTGTGGTGTTTGATGCTAACGGCCCGCTGCGTGCGGAGTATCGGCGCTATAACATTACTGGCATCACGCCGGGCGATGATTATGCGGCGATGAATCAGGTGCTGCGTCGGCGTTATGGTAAAGCCATCGACGACAGTAAGATCCCGGATGTGATACTTATCGACGGCGGCAAAGGCCAGCTTGCGCAGGCGAAAAATGTCTTCGCCGAACTGGATGTCTCATGGGATAAAAATCATCCGCTGCTACTTGGCGTTGCCAAAGGAGTAGATCGTAAGGCTGGGCTGGAAACGCTGTTCTTTGAGCCGGAAGGTGAGGGATTCAGTTTGCCGCCAGATTCTCCCGCGCTGCATGTTATCCAGCATATTCGCGATGAATCACACGATCACGCGATTGGCGGGCACCGTAAAAAACGGGCGAAGGTCAAAAATACCAGTTCCCTGGAAACCATTGAAGGCGTCGGGCCAAAACGCCGGCAAATGTTGTTGAAATATATGGGCGGTTTGCAAGGTTTACGTAACGCCAGCGTCGAGGAAATTGCAAAAGTGCCGGGTATTTCGCAAGGTCTGGCAGAAAAGATCTTCTGGTCGTTGAAACATTGATGTCTCTGTAGCAACATAGGGGTAATCTTACTGACAACAGATAGTTACCCGTCATTATGCAATTTAATATCCCTACGTTGCTTACACTGTTCCGTGTCATCCTTATCCCATTCTTTGTATTGGTCTTTTATCTGCCTGTCACCTGGTCGCCGTTTGCCGCCGCGCTCATTTTCTGCGTCGCGGCGGTGACTGACTGGTTCGATGGTTTTCTGGCACGCCGCTGGAACCAGAGTACCCGGTTTGGTGCTTTCCTTGACCCTGTCGCAGATAAAGTTCTCGTGGCTATCGCCATGGTGCTGGTAACCGAGCATTATCACAGCTGGTGGGTGACCTTACCGGCGGCAACGATGATCGCCCGTGAAATTATTATTTCTGCGCTACGCGAATGGATGGCGGAGTTGGGTAAACGCAGTAGCGTGGCTGTCTCCTGGATTGGGAAAGTGAAAACTACGGCCCAGATGGTGGCGTTGGCCTGGCTGCTGTGGCGTCCGAACATTTGGGTTGAGTACGCCGGTATTGCACTTTTCTTTGTGGCTGCGGTACTGACTCTGTGGTCAATGTTGCAATATTTGAGCGCTGCGCGTGCAGATTTGCTTGATCAGTGATCGCTTCGGTGCAATTTTCAGCAAACGATCAAAAGTGGTGAAAAATATCGTTGACTCATCGCGCCAGGTAAGTAGAATGCAACGCATCGAACGGCGGCACTGATTGCCAGACGATAATAAAATCAAGTGATTAACTGATTGCTTGATGAATGCGGGAATAGCTCAGTTGGTAGAGCACGACCTTGCCAAGGTCGGGGTCGCGAGTTCGAGTCTCGTTTCCCGCTCCAGTTTAAAAGACATCGGCCTCAAGCGGATGTCTGGCTGAAAGGCCTGAAGAATTTGGCGCGTTAACAAAGCGGTTATGTAGCGGATTGCAAATCCGTCTAGTCCGGTTCGACTCCGGAACGCGCCTCCACTTTCTTCCCGAGCCCGGATGGTGGAATCGGTAGACACAAGGGATTTAAAATCCCTCGGCGTTCGCGCTGTGCGGGTTCAAGTCCCGCTCCGGGTACCATGGGAAACATCAGAATAATCAAAGCAATAAGCAGTGTCGTGAAACCACCTTCGGGTGGTTTTTTTGTGCATGCAATTCTGCTAATCAACAACCTTCATTTCTGACCCTCACGTAATAAAACAACGATCCTTTTCAACGGAATTAAACAGATACCCATTATGCTATCGTGTAGCTGGCGCGATTTGCAGTGTGAAGATTTGCAGGTTTGCGATCCTGATTCCCCATGCCATCACCTCATTTAAGGGACGCTATGTCTTTACCGCCATTGTATGCTCTGCGTGCGTTTGAAGTTGCTGCGCGGTTGAACTCCTTCAGTAAAGCCGCTGAAACGCTCAATATTACGCCGGGCGCGGTCAGCAGACATGTTCGTACCCTTGAACTGTGGTTCGACTGCGAGCTTTTCAAAAGGCAAGGTCCTCGGGTGGAGGTCACTGAAGCCGGGCGAGTGCTTGCCGGGCAGCTGAACGAAAGCTTCACGAGCATTGAATGGGCCTGCCGGGTATTTCGTAGTGAAAACCACCTGCTGCGGCTTAAAGCACCCAGTACCCTGACCATGAGATGGCTTCTCGACGTGCTGCGATCTTTTCGCAACAACCATGCAAAACCACAGGTTGAGATTGCCAGCGTCTAGATGGACATTGACACCGTTGATTTCAATCTTGAGCCCTACGATTGCGCCATTCTTCTCGGCAATGGGCGTTTTGGTGACACAACGGAAAGCCAACTGCTATTTCATGAATGGCTTATCCCGGTTTGTACTCCATCGCTTATCGAACCGGCCCGGCAGCGGCTTCCGCAATGCGATCTGATCCATCCTTCACCGGACAGACGTGACTGGCGGCGCTGGCTGCGAAGAACAGGATTGTTCCCGGGGCTCGATATGAGCAGCGGTATGGTGTTCGATACCCTTGAACAGGGAAGTATTGCCGCGATGAACGGGCACGGCATCGCTATCGCCGACCTGCATCTCACGCTTGATGCCCTGAAAAGTGGCCTGCTGGGCCTGCCTTTCAGGGAAGCTATCGCGACGGGGGATGGCTACTACCTCGTCTGGCCAAAAAATTCACTCAAAAGAGAGAGCATTCAGCATCTTCTGGCCTGGCTGCAAAACCATACCCCGGTCGTTCCGGCGCTGGATATCGATTATCTGGAATACGATGACAGTCGGATTTATTAATACCGTTATTAATAAGATATATTTGCCATCTTTTTATAACGTTCTGGCAAAGCGCTGTTCAGGTTGAGCACCTTATCCAGAATATAAAATGCTGGCGTGTTTTTCTGTTGCTCAGCGTCAATAATTGCCGCACGTAATAGCGTGGCGGCAGACGAAATCTTGTGAAAATAGTCCTCAGACTCGGGCGTCTGTAATTCACCAGAAGTGGCGTAACGCACGTCCGGCCAGCCAGAGAAGTTGAGCAGCGGGAGAGGGTTGCCTGCTTCGGGCTGACAGGATGAAAGCAACGCAGCTGCTTTTTGGGGATCGCGATAGGCAACTGAAAGCATATACGCGCGCTGCGAAAACGGTAACAGGGCGTCAGAATGATTTTTGGTGGAGATAAGCAGGGTCATAAAATTCGCTAAATCGCCATCTGATGGAATTTCAGATGGCGATATAATTTTCATTAACTTAAATAAAGCATCAAGTGTCATGTTTGCCCCGGTTCCTCTCATTATGACTATTCAGTTTGCGCCTGAATGTTTTAATTGGCCCACCGTCAGGGTAGGTCGAGAGGATAATATTGGAAGGCGTGCGTTTTTGAAAAACGATTAATAATCGCAATCACTGTGAGTTTTTCTCACTATAGCCTTTTCGTTTCACACGCCACCCAGATACGCCTTCCTCACCTCCGGATCCTTCAGCAACGCCTCGCCGCTGCCGCTTAACCGAATCTGCCCGTTAACCATCACATAGCCGCGGTCGGACAACTTCAGCGCGTGGTGCGCATTCTGCTCGACCAGAAAAATCGTCATTCCGTTACGGGCCAGTTCGCGCAGCGTCTGGAAAATCTGTTTAACCACGATTGGCGCGAGGCCGAGGCTGGGTTCATCCAGCAGCAGAAGTTTAGGACGGCTCATCAGCGCGCGGGCGATAGCCAGCATCTGCTGTTCACCGCCGGAGAGCGTCATCGCCCGCTGGTAACGTCGCTCCTTGAGGCGGGGGAAGAGGTCGAACATGCTTTGCATATCTTCCGCTGCATGCTGATTGCCGACGGGGATTGTCCCCATCAGCAGGTTCTCTTCTACAGACATATCCGGGAAAATGCGTCGTCCCTCAGGTGCCTGCGCGATGCCGCCGGTGGCAACATAGTGGGTGGATTTGTGGCTGATATCCTCGCCGCAGAAGAGGATCTGCCCGTTGCGGATCCGGGGCTGACCAAAGACAGACATCAGTAATGTTGACTTCCCCGCGCCGTTAGCGCCAATCAGGGCCACGGTTTCCCCTTTGTTAACCTCAAGCGAAACCTGCTTCAACGCCTGGATCACCCCGTAGAAAACATCCACATCCTGAAACTGAAGCATCGGTTCGCTCACAGATTTACCTCGCTTTCGTCGGTGCCCAGATACGCGGCAATCACTTTTTCATTGTGCTGGATTTCAGCCGGTTTACCTCTGGCAATCACATCGCCATGATCGAGCACAATGATGTCATCTGAAATGCCCATCACCATCCCCATATCATGCTCGATCAGCAGAACCGTGATGTCATGGTGGTCGCGCAGGAACCGGATGATCTCACTCAGCTTGTGCGTTTCCACCGGGTTCAGGCCGGCAGCAGGTTCATCGAGACAAATCATCTCCGGGCCGGTACACATGGCGCGGGCGATTTCGAGGCGTCGTTGCTGGCCATAGGACATTTCCCCGGCCAGACGGTTCGCGCAATCCACCAGATCCACCACCTCCAGCCAGTAAAACGCCCGGTCCAGCGCATCGTTCTCTGAGCGACGATACGCAGGGGTGTTCAGCACCCCCGCCAGCAGATTGCGGTTGACGCGCATGTGCTGTGCCACCAGCAGGTTTTCCACAACGGACATCTCGCGGAACAGGCGGATGTTCTGAAACGTGCGCGCAAGACCCGCGCGGTTCACCAGATGCGTGCCGCCAAACATCTTATAGAACAGGCGTTGACCAAGCTGCGCCGGGTTGAGCCAGTCGCCCGGCTGGAATTTCTGGCCGAGCACCTGAATGACATTGGTGGTTTTATTTCGTGCATTGAACAGAATGTTGCCGCCGGAGGCCCGGTAGAAACCGGTCAGGCAGTTAAAGACGGTCGTTTTTCCCGCGCCGTTAGGCCCAATGAGTGCGGTAATGGAGCCGCGCTGCACCTCAAGATTGACGTCGTTTAAGGCCTTGATCCCGCCGAAGTGCATCATCAGATGTTCTACACGTAAAATCGTTGCGTTCATGGCGCCACTCCTTTACGCACGGCAAATCCGCTGCGGTTGATGCGGATCAGACCGCGAGGACGCCAGATCATCATCACCACCATCAGCATGCCAAACAGCAGCACGCGATATTCCGCAAAGCTGCGCAGCAGTTCCGGCGTGACGGTCAGCACAAAGGCGGCCAGTACGACGCCGACGGTGGAGCCCATCCCGCCCAGGACCACAATGGCGAGGATCAGGGCCGATTCAAAAAAGGTGAAAGAGGTCGGGTTTACAAACCCCTGGTAGGTGGCAAAAAACACCCCGGCGATACCTGCCGTCGATGCGCCCAGGGTGAAGGCCGAGAGTTTGACCAGAACGTGATTTAGCCCCATTGAACGGCAGGCAATCTCATCCTCACGGAGCGCTTCCCACGCCCGTCCAATGGGCATTCGGGTCAGCCGGTGTTTAATGTACAGCACCAGCATGACTACCAGGAACAGCACCGCATAGATGAAGATAAACTTCAAGTTGGGGTTATAGGTCAGGCCGAAGAACTCGTGGAAGGGGACGCCGCCTTCTTTGGCGCGTCGGCCAAACTCCAGGCCAAAAAAGGTCGGGGCAGGGGCTGAAACGCCGTTAGGCCCGCCGGTGAAGGTGAGCCAGTTGTTCAGCACCAGGCGGATGATCTCGCCAAACCCGAGCGTGACGATGGCGAGATAATCCCCGTGCATGCGCAGCACCGGAAAGCCGAGCAGAGCGCCCGCGCCCGCGGCCATCAGCGCCGCCAGCGGCAGCATGCTCCAGAACCCAAGTCCAAGATACTGATACCCGAGCGCCAGCCCGTAAGCGCCAATGGCATAGAAGGCGACATAACCCAGATCCAGCAGCCCTGCCAGGCCAACAACAATGTTCAGCCCAAGACCGAGCAGGACGTAGATCAGTCCGAGAATGGCAACCGTCAGAACGTATTTAGTGGCCACAAACGGGAAGCAGATCGCCAGCGTGACAATCAGCGGAATGATCCAGCGCATGCGGCTTTTATACGCCGGCGGCCGGACATACACCCCCGCATTGTCGGATTCAAACCGCGCCTGTAAACGTCTTCCGGCCGCCGTAGCTGAAAAGGAGCTCAGCAAAAAGCGTCCCACCATCACCGTGCCAACAATCCACGCCAGCCGCTGGCCGTCAAAGGTAAAGCTGTAACCATCCAGTATCACGCCCGCAATCGGGCCGAAAATAATCAGGGCGATCATTCCGGAAAAAATCGAGTCCAGAATGCAGCGCTTCAGGGAAAAACCGTCAGAGGTCATCGCGTTATTCCTTACACTTTAGCCACGACAGGGCGGCCCAGCAGCCCCTGAGGACGGAAGATCAGAATTAAGACCAGCAATCCAAACGAGAACACGTCTTTATAATCCGAGTTCACCATCCCGGAGAATTGCGCTTCTGCGACGCCCAGAATCAGCCCGCCAAGCATCGCACCGGGCAGAGAGCCGATGCCGCCCAGCACCGCCGCAGTAAAGGCCTTGATGCCGATAACGAACCCGACGTAAAAATCAAAGGTGCCGTAATTCATGGTGATCAGCACGCCCGCCAGCCCGGCCATGGCTGCGCCGATAACAAACACCAGCGAAATAATTCTGTCGGTGTTGATACCCAGAATGGAGGCCATCTTACGATCCTGCTGCACCGCACGGCACATGCGTCCTAAGCGGGTACGGTTGATAATCCAGGTCAGCACCAGCATGCCCGCGAACGAGGCGATGAGAATAAAGACTTTGGTATAGGTTATCTGGACAAACCCTTCGCCGAGGTGAAAACGCAGCACGCCATCCAGCATGGTGGGCACGCCCTGCTGGCGCGGGCCCTGGCTGAGCTGGACGTAGTTTTGCAGTATCAACGACATCCCGATGGCCGAAATCAGCGGTGCCAGACGCGTCGAGTTGCGTAGCGGCTTATAGGCGATGCGCTCAATCGTCCAGCCATAAACGCCGGTGACCACGATGGTGAAAACCAGCGTCCCCAGGATCAGCAGCGGAAAGGAGTGGAGCCCAAAAAACGCCAGCAGGGCCAGGCCAATGGCCGAGAGATAGGCGGAGATCATATACACTTCGCCGTGGGCGAAATTGATCATACCGATGATGCCGTACACCATGGTGTAGCCGATGGCGATAAGACCGTAGACCGAACCCAGTGTTAAGCCATTAATTAATTGTTGCAGGAAGAATGTACTCATGGTCGCGCACCTGAATAAAGGGTTACGCCGGCAGTCAGACCTGCCGGCGCTGAGCAGATTCCGTCCCGTTATGGCACTTCTTTATATTTGCCTTTGTCATCCCACTGGTAGACCACGTAGTCAGAGACTTTGAGGTCACCTTTGCTGTCCCAGGCTTTTTTACCCATCACCGTGTCGACAGGGTTGGCCTTCAGCCACTCGCTGGCTTTTGCGGAATCCGTCCCTTTCGTGGCCTTGAATGCCGCCGCGATAGCCTGCACAGACGCGTAGGCGTAGAGGGTGTATCCTTCAGGTTCAAATTTACCGGTGCGGAATTTCTCGATGACGGCTTTTCCGTCCGGGATCAGGCGCGGATCTTTACCGAAGGTCATGTAAATACCGTTGGTGTATTGCGCCCCACCGGCGGCGGTGACCATCTCTTCATTGACGATACAGTCTCCCGAGAAGAACTTCGCCTGCACGCCCTGTTCACGCATCTGGCGAACCAGCGGGCCTGCTTCCGGGTGACAGCCTCCGAAGAACACCACGTCCGGTTTTTGTGCGCCGATTTTGGTCACCAGCGCGTTGAAGTCTTTCTCCCCGCGGGATAACCCTTCGTACATCACCTCCTTCACGCCGCGTTTCGCCAGCGCCGCCTTAGTGGCGTCCGCCAGTCCCTGGCCGTAGGTGTCTTTATCGTGGATGATGACCACCCGTTTGGCTTTCAGCTTATCAAGAATGAAATCGCTGGCGACCTGGCCCTGCTGGTCGTCACGTCCGCACATGCGAAATATATCGCTCATGCCACGTTCGGTAATAAGCGGGTTCGTTGAGCCGGGGGTGATGGAGAGGATCCCGGCATCGCTATAGACCTCGGAGGCGGGCATGGTCGACGAGGAGCAGAAGTGGCCGACGACCGCTTTCACTTTATCCTGATCGACTAAGCGGTTGGCAACGGCGACGGCCTGTTTGGGCTCGCAGGCGTCGTCGCCCTGAACCAGTTTGATTTTCTCACCGTTGATCCCGCCAGCGGCGTTAATGTCTTCCGCCGCCTGCGTAGCGCCATGCCAGTATTGATCGCCATAGGTTGCGTTCGGGCCTGTGAACGGCCCGGCCACGCCGATGACGATATCGGCCTGCGCGGAAAAGGCCGTCACCAGACAACCGGCCAGCACCAGGGAGAGGGGAGTTTTGGTAAATTTCAGCGACATTATTATGTTCCTTAGCAAAGAGGTTTTTGCACCAGGTATAAACCCGAACGCCTGATGGCATCGTAAATTCAAAAACAAGAGCGAGAACAAAATGCACTTTAGAAGCAATCTCATGCTTAATACGGCGAGGATCCCACGCACCGCGAAGCGCGCAGAACATTAAGCAAAAAGGTTGCCAGAATGGTTAATCCCTTGACCGGGTCACAACACGTTGAGTATAGAGCGCCGTTTTATGCGCCTTTGCGGGATGAGATGAATTTACAGCGGAGATCACATCTCCTTAACAACAAAGCCCATAAGTTGTGCAACGGTCACGATTTGCACGTTTTTGCAGCAATAAAGACCTAAACTTCAGATAGGCACGCGCGGCGATATATGTCAGGATCGTTTTTTTTATCAGGAGTATCAGCAATGGCTGAAGGCCCATTAAATGAAAGCGAGATGGCGTGGCTGGAAGAGACATTAATCTCTTACGGTCACGACGATGCATCCGTGATTGACGTGTCCGAACTGGACGGCATGCTTACCGCAGTACTTTCCGGTCCCGTTGTGGTGGAGCCCGACACCTGGCTGGTGGCGGTCTGGGGTGGTGAGAAATATATTCCGCGCTGGAAAAACGATCGTGAGATGAACCGTTTTATCGATCTCTGCTTTAAGCACATGAACGATATTGCCGAGCGTTTGAGCGAATACCCGGATCAGTTTGAACCGCTGTTTGGCTATAACGACGTTGACGGTCAGAGCTATACCGTGGTGGAAGAGTGGTGCTATGGCTACATGCGCGGCGTGGCGCTGACGGACTGGTCATCCCTGCCGGAAGAGCTGGAAGCGGACCTGGCGGTGATTGCCCTGCACGGGACGGAAGAGAACAGCGAGAAGCTGGATGCGCTGACCGAAGAGGAGTACATGGCCAGCATCGAAAGCATTCAGCCTGCGGCGCTGCGTTTGTATAACTACTGGGTGGCTAACCCGCAGCAGCCGGAAGCGAAAAAGCCGATCGTGAACGGGTCGAAGGTGGGGCGTAACGATCCGTGCCCGTGCGGGAGTGGGAAGAAGTTTAAAAGCTGTTGCCTGCATTAAACCATTAATTACTGTAGCCTGAATGGGGCACGGGTGTTGAGTCCCCGCTAAAATCGGCGAACCGGAGACCAGATGACAAGGGCTGGACGCCATGGATGGCGGCCAGAGGCGAATCGAGACAGGATGTCGAGTTGAGCCGACCGCAGGCAGATGGTCGGGAGGTGAGCGCAGTGCGAAGCACCGATTTTCCGCGGGGCCGCGGGGATTGATAAGGGGGCCGCGGCGGCCCCCTTATCCCGTTCACATGCTGTGAAAAAATTATATTCTGTTGATCTTAAGGTGAACGGAACAGTACCTCAGGACCTGTATAAATAAGTTATCCCACTTCCGGCAGCATCCCCGCTGCAATCAAAATCTGCACCAGAATAATCACCACCCCACAACCAAACACCACGCACAGCATTGGCGTACCGCCCGCTACGCGATACCCCTGCTGCGGATGCTGCATGCGGCTCTTCCACGCCAGCAGGGAAGGCAGCAGCAGGGCCAGAATCGATAATGCCACGCCAGCATACCCCAGCGCCATCACAAACCCGCGCGGGTAAAAGAGCGCGAAGGCCAGCGGCGGCAGGAAGGTCATCGCCCCCGTCTGTAAGCGTCCGGCAACGGTATTGCGACGCTGGAACAGATCCGCCATATAGTCAAACAGGCCAAGCGCTACGCCGAGGAAGGAGGTTGCCAGCGCCAGGTCTGCAAACAGATGTACCGCCAGCTCCACGTGTGAAGAGGCCACCACGTTACGCAGGGCAACCAGGAATCCATTCAGACCAGAATGCTCTGCCATCAGGCCGATAAAGGTATTGGAATCAATACTGCCCAGCGTCACCAGCTGCCAGAACAGGTAAGCAATCAACGGAATGGCGCTGCCGATAACAAAGACGCAGCGCAGCTTGCGAATATCACCGTTCATATAGCTCACGATGCTCGGCACGCTGCCGTGAAAACCGAAGGAGGTGAAAATAACCGGGATGGCCGAAAGCGCCAGACCTTTCTCCAGCGGGAGGGAGAGCAGGTTAATCTTGTGAACATGCGGTGCCAGCAGCACCAGCATCACAATCAGGAAGAGAATTTTGGCGCTGAACAAAAAACGGTTAAACAGATCGACCAGCGATGTGCCCGCACAAACCACGCCGCCACCGATCAGCGTAAAGACAATGGCGCCTGTTTCCGGTGAAAGTGACGCACCGAAGCCGTCATTGATACTTGACGCAATCAGCTCCCCGGCGCCGCTGATGTATGCCGCAGTCAGAGCATACATTAAGAACATCATACTGAAGCCCGTCAGCCATTGGCCGTAGCGTCCCAGATAGCGTTTTGCCAGCGTGCCCAAGCCGGTATCTGCCGGAACATGCTGGTACACCTCCAGCAGTAATAGCGCCGTGTAGCACATCAACGCCCAAAGCCCAATCAACAAGATTAACGTGACGCTAAAACCAACACCTGCCGCAGCCAGCGGCATTGCCAGCATGCCTGCGCCAATTGTGGTTCCCGCCACGATAAAAACACTTCCCAGGGTTCTGTTTTTCACGCTTTCTTCTGTCCTGACGATCTTTATGAGTGATATCTGCGGCGCAGGTTAAGGCATAACGGCTGCTTCGTCAAACCGACGTTACATATGGTGTAAATATAAATGTACAATAAAAAGCATTCAGTCCTGCGCTGGCGCAAAGTCTTCATAAGCGGCAATCGCTACGCTAGGCTTTTTTTTGAGGAGGAACGATGGACTCTATTCACGGTCATGAAGTGTTAAATATGATGATTGAATCAGGCGAGCAATATACGCATGCCAGTCTGGAAGCTGCGATTAAAGCGCGTTTTGGTGAACAGGCACGTTTTCACACCTGCTCGGCAGAAGGGATGACAGCGGGAGAGCTGGTGGCGTTTCTGGCAGCAAAAGGCAAATTTATTCCTTCTGAAGACGGTTTTTCGACCGATCAGAGTAAGATTTGCCGTCACTGATTTGAAACGGCGGCAGAAAACCTGCCGCCGGAGAGCATTAGTTTTGTGTGTCGAGGGTAGAGAGTTCTTTGTCGATAAAATACAGACCTTCGCCGCTTTTGCCTGCCAGGCTTAATTTATCAATAATCGATTTGAACAGTTTCTCTTCTTCATGCTGCTCAGAAACATACCATTGCAGGAAATTAAATGTTGGGTAGTCCTGATTGGTCATTGCAGCATGAGCCAGTTCGTTAATTTTCTGCGTGATTAATTGTTCGTGTTTATAGGTTTCCTGGAATAATTCATCAAGTGAAGAATATTCAGCAAACGGAGATTCAACGGTATTAATACGTGGTAAGTTTCCGGTATCAGTCAGGTAATCAAACAGACGCTGCATATGTGTCATCTCTTCCTGGGCGTGGCGGCGCAGGAACGCGGCAGCACCTTCGAAGGTATGATAGCTGCACCAGGCGCTCATTTGCTGATAAAGCAGTGAAGAGTACAGTTCCAGGTTCATCTGCTCATTAAGTTTTTCAATCATTTCTGGTTTCAGCATGATAGTGCTCCACAAAGGTTATATTTGTTGCTGTGGCGTCACTATAATTTGTTATTTTATTATTTGCAAAAGGTAAAATATAAACTTCATTTATTAAAAATACGAATGGGAATAAAACGCATTACCGCTATTTATATTTATTAATGAGAATTGTTTTAGTTCTTATTAAATAAACTGCCAGCGTGACTGGCAGTAGCGGTTAATACCACGGATTCTGGCTGGAAGAGGTAACAGCATATCCCTGACATTTATACTGAATGGTCACACTTTCGTTCAGACAGAGTGAACCGCTGATCAGGGTGCAGGTATTAATTGGCTGCCCGTAGGCTGACGCAGTGGCGTAGCCCATATGTTGACAGGCTTTGGTTGCCGTACCGTTATTAACATACTCATCAGACCAGGCGTTTTGCAGCATGGCCTGGCCATAGTCGAGGCGCACAATTCCGTTTGGGGCATCCGTACTGCTGACTTCTGCCTGACGGTTGATACTGCACCCGGCGAGCAACAGGATCGTTCCGGCTATGATTACACGTTTCATGGTTCACTCTGCGTGACGGGAAATACGCCATTGTAACCAACGCGATGGTACGCAATGGCTGGAATAGCCGGAGGATCTGCCCTCTCACTGTGCAACGAGCCGGGCCACCGCGCGAAATTGTGAGCGCATCTTTGTTTTTTAAAACAAGTTTTCACTTAATTTGAAAGTGCGTTTGTTTGATAGTAAGGTTAAGTTGAAAAGGTATCCACAGCGGGATCGCCCGCCATGCATTCAGGAGAGACAAGATGAAAATTGCACTGATGATGGAAAACAGCCAGGCCGCTAAGAATCCCATCATCCTTAATGAGCTGAAAGCCGTTGCTGATGAGAAAGGTTTTCCGGTCTATAACGTCGGTATGAGTGATGAGAACGATCATCATCTCACCTATATTCACCTGGGCATCATGGCGAGCATTCTGCTTAACGCTAAAGCCGTTGATTTTGTTGTTACCGGCTGCGGTACCGGGCAGGGCGCGCTGATGTCCTTGAACATCCATCCGGGTGTGATTTGCGGTTACTGCATCGATCCTGCGGATGCTTTCCTGTTTGCGCAAATCAACAACGGTAACGCGCTTTCTCTGCCGTTTGCGAAGGGCTTCGGCTGGGGGGCAGAACTGAACGTACGCTTTATCTTTGAGAAAGCGTTTACCGGACGCAATGGCGAAGGCTATCCACCAGAGCGTAAAGAGCCGCAGGTGCGTAACGCCGGGATCCTGAACCAGGTGAAAGCGGCGGTGGTGAAAGAAAACTATCTGGATACCCTGCGAGCAATCGATCCTGAGCTGGTTAAAACAGCCGTATCAGGCCAGCGCTTCCAGCAGTGCTTCTTCGAGAACTGCCAGGACAAAGAGATTGAAGCCTTCGTGCGCGGTATTGTTGGCTGATTTACTTTGCCGGGCGGTGAGTTGCCTGCCCGGCAGATAGCGTTACTTTTTCGATGAGACCGCGCTGCCCGCATCTTTAGTCAGACGCAGCGTGTCAACCATTCCCACCAGGCAGATCAGCGCGATTGCCACAAATGCTAGCCGGAAGCTCATTCCCGGCATACCGGCAACCCCCATCGCCTCACTGACTTTTTCCCCGATACGAATACCAATCGCCCCGAGCGTGATCCCAAGCCCCACGGCAAGCTGCGTTGCGGTTGAAAACAGAGTATTGGCATAGCTCATCTGCGCCGATGGCACATCCGCAAAAGCCAACGTACTGATGGCTGTAAACTGAATCGAACGGAAAACGCCGCCCAGATAAAGGATCAGCATGATGAGCCACGCGGGCGTCTGCGGCGTAAGAAACGCGCAGGCCAGCAACGCCAGGACATTCAACGCACCGTTAATCAGCAACAGCCGCTTAAACCCCAGGCTGCGGATAAGCGGCGTCGTCGCCGGTTTAATGGTGAGATTGCCAACGAAAACCGCCAGCACCAGCAGGCCAGAATGGAACGCGTCCATGCCAAAGCCGACCTGGAACATCAGCGGTAACAGGAACGGAACCGCGCTGATGGAGGCGCGAAACAGCGATCCGCCGTACAGGGTGACGCGAAACGTCGGCACCTGCATCGCATCGAGCCTGATCATCGGCCAGGTTGCCCGCTTAAAGTGACGCAGCGCCAGGCTTAAGGCGACGACACCGACGATAAACAGCGTGGCGGTTAATCCTGTTCGCAGAGGCTCTGCGCCCATCAACTCCATCGCATAAACCAGGCTCACCATGGCAAGGGTGGTGACAACAAAACCCGGTAAATCAAACGGTCGGCGCGTATCTTCATGCAGGTCCGGAATGATGCGCAGTGCCAGCAAAATGGCGATTATCCCCAGCGGCACGTTAATAAAGAAGATCCAGCGCCAGTCGGCATAGCTGGTAATGAACCCACCCAGCGGCGGGCCGATGATCGGCGCGACCAGCGCAGGCCACGTCAGGGTGGCGATTGCCGTGATGAGCTGATGTTTTGGCGTGGTGCGTAGCACGGCCAGGCGACCTACGGGCACCATCAGCGCGCCACCCATGCCCTGGAGGACGCGCATCGCAACGAACTGATCGAGCGTGGTGGACAGGCCGCAAAATACCGAGGCCAGCGTGAAGATCGCCAGCGCGAGGGCAAACACTTTTCGCGCGCCGAAGCGGTCGGCGATCCAGCCGCTGGCGGGGATCAGTACGGCCAGGGTGATCAGATAGGCGCTGATGCCGATATTCAGATCCACCGCCTGGTCGCCGAAGCTTTTTGCCATATCCGGCAACGCGGTGGCGATCACCGTCCCATCCAGAAACTCCATAAAGAAAGCACCGGCCACCAGCAGCGCCGCAGGCGATAATCCACGGCTCTCTTTGCCGGATACGTTTTCACTCATTCTCTTCCTGCCCGCTCAAAAAATTTTATAAACATTTACTGGAATTTATAAGCCTGTAACGTGCGGATTTATCATGGCTTTTTTTAACAAACCAGCAGCACTGAGGGTTTAATAACCGTGATGCAGGTCACAAAATGGTTGATTTTTGTGATGGTGGTCATATTATAAGCGTATTGACAATAACACCTGCATAACACGTTACTGGAGCAACATAATGAAACTGCGCAAAATCCTGAAAAGCATGTGGGCAAACTACTGCACAACGTTTAAAGACGTCCCACCGGGTGCGATGTTCTGATAAAAAAACCTGCTTCGGCAGGTTTTTTTATGTCTGCGGACGACGAGAGGGAGATGGAAGGGCGTCTGTTTTGCTACTATGGCGGCCTTTGAATAAGGAGAACCCCATGTCACAAAACCTGAGCGCCGATCAGGAACTGGTATCTGACGTCGTCGCCTGCCAGCTGGTTATCAAACAAATCCTTGATGTGATTGACGTTATCGCGCCGGTTGAGGTACGCGAAAAGATGTCGACCCAGCTGAAAAACATCGATTTCACCAACCATCCTGCTGCGGCGGACCCGGTTACGCTCCGCGCGATCCAGAAAGCGATTGCGCTGATTGAACTCCGCTTCACACCGCAGGGTGAGTCACACTAAAATAAACCGATGTTTTAAAATTAGAAACTCTTTTCTGCTTTTACGTCGAAGGGCGACAGAGCCTGTCGCCCGCAGAAGGATCAGAAGAACGTCTGCACCAGCAGATAGCTCACCACGCAGGCACAGCTGACGCCAATCAGCCCCGGCAGAATAAAGCTGTGGTTGATGATGAATTTACCGATGCGGGTGGTGCCGGAGCGATCGAACCCGATACAGGCCAGATCGCTCGGATAGGTGGGCAGCACAAAGTAGCCGTAGGATGCCGGGAAGAAGGCCACCAGCATTTTCGGATCGATGCCCAGCATCAACCCCATCGGGGCGACCGCGGTCAAGGCCGCAGCCTGGCTGTTGACCAGTTTTGATACCAGGAACAGCACGATGGCATACGTCCAGGGATGACTTTTCACCACCCCCTCCAGCGCCATTTTCAGCTCGTCGAGATGCGCCTGAAAAAAGGTATCGCTCATCCACGCCACGCCAAACACCGAGAAAATCGCGACCATCCCCGCCTTAAATACCGCCCCGTTTGAAATGGCCGACGCATTCACCTTGCAGGTCATCAGCATGATGGCCCCGGCGATCAGCATCATCATTTGAATGACAAGGTTCATCGACAGGGCTGTCATTTTCCCTTTGATCTCAAACGCCGGACGCAGCTCGGGCAGCGCACCCAGCAGGACCACTATGGCAATCCCGGCGAAGAAGATCCACGTGGACCAGTAGGCCTGTTTCGGGAAACGTTGATCCATCAACGTCTCCGTTCCTCCATAGATAAACTCCCGCTGTTTCGGATCTTTCAGCTTTTCCTGAAATTCAGGATCGTCTGCGAGGTTTTTCCCGCGACGCAAGCTCCACAGCGCCGCAATGGCGACGCCAGACAGTGAGGCCGGTACGGAGACCGCAAGAATTTCGAGGATCCCCCACGCGTGGCCGATACCGTGCTGCGCACCCAGAATCGAGACCAGCGAAACGACGGCCACGGAAACGGGGGAGGCGGTGATCGCCATCTGAGATGCCACCGAGGCCACCGCCATCGGCCGTTCCGGGCGTATGCCTTTTTTCAGGGCGATATCCGCGATAATGGGAAACATGGTGTAGACGACGTGCCCGGTCCCGCACAGGAAGGTCAACATCCAGGTGGTAAACGGTGCGAGAAGGGTGATGTGCTGGGGATGTTTACGCAGCAGGCGCTCTGCAAACTGCATCATTACATTCAGGCCACCGGCGGTCTGTAGCGTGGCCGCACAGCCGATGACGGCGAGGATCGTGAGCATCACGTCAACCGGCGGTTTACCGGGTTGCAGACCAAAGACAAAACTCAAAACAAACAGGCCGATGCCGCTTATCAGCCCCAGGCCCATCCCGCCGAAGCGGGTGCCTATCAGCAGGCAGAGAATAATGACAATAAACTCAATGGTGATCATGATGCTCCCTCGTTAATGAATGTAATTAAACAAATCATTACACGATGTATGGTTATTCATTGGGAGCAAGATCTGATTTGTTAAATGTCAGCAAAAGCAGGGAGTTGGTACCCACTCCCTGACGGGCTGAGGGATCCCCAGTAATTTGAAAGCAAAAGCGATAACGTTGCCTTCAGAATAACTGAAGGCTTTCAGCGATGCCTCGGTCCGGCTGTAAATCGCTGAGGCGTTTCCTGTAGGCCGGGGCGAGGCGCAGGGATGCGCCGAGAGGGCGGGCTTTACAGGGATGTTACCTCCGCCCGTCCCCGATAAGCCGGAAGGAATAAGCCGAAGGTACCGCGAAGCGGCGATTTTCCGCCGGAAGCCCGGGTCGCCAAGGTGGTGGCGACTGAGCCACCCTGGCACGTTCACCGGTTATGCCGTGACAGAGTAGCAAGGAACATAAAGTGAACGGAATGACCACCAGAGCCGTATGTTCCCCCTCACCCCAGCCCTCTCCCTCAAGGGAGAGGGGGCCGTCTGTGCAGGCATTATTTTGTGGGGAACTCTCAGCCCTGACGGGAGCGGGTGAAGGACTTAGTGGTGTTGCACGGTAGCAATGTCGAGAAGATGGCGGTCCGTCTGCTCCAGACAAATCCCCGCGAGTTTCGCGTTGCGGATTTCATCTGCGAGCGTCTTCAGCAGCATGCCATCCTGCTGCTGCTCTCTGTCCATATCACGTAAAAACTTGAGGGTAATGATGTCCCGTTGCGCTTTGGCTTCATCAGCCAGTTTGCTCAGCTTCGCACAGCGTTGCTCATACTCTTCGAGCGTTTTCTGAAACAGCTCTTCCAGAGAAGTGTAATTATCTTCAATCGTTTCAAGCTCTTTGACGGTAGGGTTTGCCCCGACAGCTTTCAAAAAATTAAAGACGCGCATCATGTGCGTGACGTTACTTTGCGCCTGAGTACGAAAGAAGGTGGCAGTGCCGTTGAGGCTTTTTCTGGAACACCATGCGCTCAAATGCAGATGCAGATTTGAAGCATAAAACTCCAGGTTCATCTGGGCATTCAGTTTTTGCATCATCGTTTGGGTAGTCATTCTCATATCCTTATTGACTGTGGGACTTGATGTCCGCTACTTAACCTGACCCGGCAGGTATTGACGATTGAATGGCAGAAATAGATTTCTGCAAGGTAAAAAACTCGAAAATTCACTTCCTGTGTTCGATTTAAATAAGCATACGCTTCTCTTTGGCTTAAGAAAACTCTTAATCGGACTGTGTTTACCATACATTACAAATTTAAATATAGCCCAGAACAGAAAGAGGGGTGAGAGATTGGATTTAATATAACTTGCTGATTTTAATGGGTGTAAAATTAATATTGCTCATTTTTATCGTTTCAGGAAACGTTCTTTGGCGGGAAATTCTGTAAAAGTGTTAAATCAGAAATAATATCTGCAAATATATCCTGTCGTATCAAATTTGAGCTAAATCAATTTTCACTCAATATACGGTTCTGTGATCGCGTCGCAAGATTGTGATCTGATAAAGAGTGAAAATGAAACGCTGTTTTACATCGTTTCATTCGTTGAGGTTTATGATGGCTAACGTTGCGGTGCTGCTGGCACCCGGTTTTGAAGAAGCAGAAGCGATTATCACGATTGATATTCTGCGGCGTTTACAGATTGAGGTGGAGACGCTGGCCTGTGCGGAGTCCCGTGCGGTAGTGAGTTACCACAATATCCCCATGGTGACTGACAGTACGTTAACGGAGCGCATTAATACGCTGTATGACGCAGTCGTGTTGCCCGGTGGGCCGCAGGGGAGCGTCAATCTTGCGGCTAGCAAGCAGGTGCTCCGCTTTGTTTCCGCGCATGACGAGCAGGGCAAACTCATCTGCCCAATCTGCTCTGCGGCCGCGCGGGTGCTGGGCGGTAACGGGCTACTGAAGGGGCGTCGCTACGTCTGTTCCGGCGATCTCTGGCAGAGCGTTGATGAGGGTGTATATGTGGATGCGCCGGTCGTGGTGGATAATAACCTCATCAGCGGCAAGGGGCTGGGGCACGCTTTTGACTTTGCGCTGGCGCTCTCTGCTCGTCTGTTGGGTGACGACGCCCCCGTGCGCGATCATGCTGAACACATCTATTACCGCTGGTAATTTTTCTGCCGGGCGCTAAGGCGTCCGGGTTACAGGGATTTCTTAGCTGATCTTATGGATAATCCTGCTTAACTCCCTTCCATTTGTAGGACAATTACGTCCTTTTTTATGTCATTTTTCGCTGAATTTATGTACGCAATTACTGTAATTCTGCGGTGTGATGTCGCTCTCTTATGGATGATTAATTTCCCGCTAAAACTATCTCCAGCAATAACGCTTATGACGAGGTAAGCGCTAATGCCTTGTTTTAAGTCCGATTAAATAAGTTGTTCGCCATTATTCCCTACAGATAAGAATGCTAAAGCTGGAGAGAACCATGCACAAATTTACTAAAGCCCTGGCAGCCATTGGTCTGGCAGCCGTTATGTCACAATCCGCTATGGCGGAGAACCTGAAGCTCGGTTTCCTGGTGAAGCAACCGGAAGAGCCGTGGTTCCAGACCGAATGGAAGTTTGCCGATAAAGCCGGGAAGGATTTAGGGTTTGAGGTTATTAAGATTGCCGTGCCGGATGGCGAAAAAACATTGAACGCGATCGACAGCCTGGCAGCCAGTGGCGCAAAAGGTTTCGTTATTTGTACTCCGGACCCCAAACTCGGCTCTGCCATCGTCGCGAAAGCGCGTGGCTACGATATGAAAGTCATTGCCGTGGATGACCAGTTTGTTAACGCCAAAGGTAAGCCAATGGATACCGTTCCGCTGGTGATGATGGCGGCGACTAAAATTGGCGAACGTCAGGGCCAGGAACTGTATAAAGAGATGCAGAAACGGGGTTGGGATGTCAAAGAAAGCGCGGTGATGGCGATTACCGCCAACGAACTGGATACCGCCCGCCGCCGTACAACGGGTTCTATGGACGCACTGAAAGCGGCCGGATTCCCGGAAAAACAAATTTATCAGGTACCTACCAAATCTAACGACATCCCGGGGGCATTTGACGCTGCCAACTCAATGCTGGTTCAACATCCGGAAGTTAAACATTGGCTGATCGTCGGTATGAACGACAGCACCGTACTTGGCGGCGTACGTGCAACCGAAGGTCAGGGCTTTAAAGCAGCCGATATCATCGGTATTGGTATTAACGGTGTGGATGCGGTGAGCGAACTGTCTAAAGCACAGGCAACCGGCTTCTACGGTTCCCTGCTGCCAAGCCCGGACGTACATGGCTATAAATCCAGCGAAATGCTTTACAACTGGGTAGCAAAAGACGTTGAACCGCCAAAATTTACCGAAGTTACCGACGTGGTACTGATCACGCGTGACAACTTTAAAGAAGAACTGGAGAAAAAAGGTTTAGGCGGTAAGTAATTTGCCGGAAAAATTCCCCTCTGCATGATGCAGAGGGGGTGTGAACGACCAGTGATTCACGGAGACGTTATGCAACAGTCTACCCCGTATCTCTCATTTCGCGGCATCGGTAAAACGTTTCCCGGCGTTAAGGCGCTGACGGATATTAGTTTTGACTGCTATGCCGGTCAGGTTCATGCGTTGATGGGTGAAAATGGCGCAGGAAAATCAACTCTCTTAAAAATCCTCAGCGGCAACTATGCGCCAACCACGGGTTCTGTAGTGATTAATGGGCAGGAAATGTCCTTTTCCGACACGACCGCAGCACTTAACGCGGGCGTGGCGATTATTTACCAGGAACTGCATCTCGTGCCGGAAATGACCGTCGCGGAAAACATCTATCTCGGCCAGCTGCCGCATAAAGGCGGCATTGTGAATCGCTCATTGCTGAATTATGAGGCGGGTTTACAACTTAAACATCTTGGTATGGATATTGACCCGGACACGCCGCTGAAATATCTCTCCATTGGTCAGTGGCAGATGGTTGAAATCGCCAAAGCGCTGGCGCGTAACGCCAAAATTATCGCCTTTGATGAGCCAACCAGCTCCCTCTCTGCCCGTGAAATCGACAATCTTTTCCGCGTTATTCGTGAACTGCGAAAAGAGGGGCGGGTAATCTTATACGTTTCTCACCGTATGGAAGAAATATTTGCCCTCAGCGATGCCATTACTGTCTTTAAAGATGGACGTTATGTCAAAACCTTTACCGATATGCAGCAGGTTGACCACGACGCGCTGGTGCAGGCGATGGTCGGGCGCGACATTGGCGATATCTACGGCTGGCAACCGCGTAGTTATGGCGAGGAGCGCCTACGTCTTGATGCTGTGAAAGCACCAGGCGTGCGTACGCCAATAAGTCTGGCGGTTCGCAGTGGTGAAATTGTTGGGCTGTTTGGTCTGGTAGGGGCGGGGCGTAGCGAATTAATGAAAGGCATGTTTGGCGGGACGCAAATCACCGCCGGTCAGGTTTATATCGACCAACAGCCGATCGATATTCGTAAACCGAGCCACGCCATTGCCGCAGGCATGATGCTCTGCCCGGAAGATCGCAAAGCGGAAGGCATTATTCCCGTGCACTCCGTTCGCGACAATATCAACATCAGTGCCAGACGTAAACATGTGCTCGGCGGTTGTGTAATCAACAACGGTTGGGAAGAAAACAATGCCGATCACCACATTCGTTCGCTCAACATCAAAACGCCGGGCGCGGAGCAACTGATCATGAATCTCTCAGGCGGAAATCAGCAAAAAGCCATTCTGGGCCGCTGGTTATCGGAAGAGATGAAGGTCATTTTGCTGGATGAACCTACGCGCGGCATTGATGTTGGCGCTAAGCACGAAATATATAACGTAATTTATGCGCTGGCGGCGCAGGGCGTGGCGGTGCTGTTTGCCTCCAGCGACTTACCTGAAGTCCTCGGCGTTGCCGACCGGATTGTGGTGATGCGGGAAGGTGAAATCGCCGGTGAATTGTTACACGAGCAGGCAGATGAGCGTCAGGCACTGAGCCTTGCGATGCCTAAAGTCAGCCAGGCTGTTGCCTGAGTAAGGAGAGTATGATGTCTTCTGTTTCTACATCGGGGTCTGGCGCACCTAAGTCGTCATTCAGCTTCGGGCGTATCTGGGATCAGTACGGCATGCTGGTGGTGTTTGCGGTGCTCTTTATCGCCTGTGCCATTTTTGTCCCAAATTTTGCCACCTTCATTAATATTAAAGGGTTGGGCCTGGCAATTTCCATGTCGGGGATGGTGGCTTGTGGCATGTTGTTCTGCCTCGCTTCCGGTGACTTTGACCTTTCTGTCGCCTCCGTAATTGCCTGTGCGGGTGTCACCACGGCGGTGGTTATTAACCTGACTGAAAGCCTGTGGATTGGCGTGGCAGCGGGGTTGTTGCTGGGCGTTCTCTGTGGCCTGGTCAATGGCTTTGTTATCGCCAAACTGAAAATAAATGCTCTGATCACGACATTGGCAACGATGCAGATTGTTCGAGGTCTGGCGTACATCATTTCAGACGGTAAAGCGGTCGGTATCGAAGATGAAAGCTTCTTTGCCCTTGGTTACGCCAACTGGTTCGGTCTGCCTGCGCCAATCTGGCTCACCGTCGCGTGTCTGATTATCTTTGGTTTGCTGCTGAATAAAACCACCTTTGGTCGTAACACCCTGGCGATTGGCGGGAACGAAGAGGCCGCGCGTCTGGCGGGTGTACCGGTTGTTCGCACCAAAATTATTATCTTTGTTCTCTCAGGCCTGGTATCAGCGATAGCCGGAATTATTCTGGCTTCACGTATGACCAGTGGGCAGCCAATGACGTCGATTGGTTATGAGCTGATTGTTATCTCCGCCTGCGTTTTAGGTGGCGTTTCTCTGAAAGGTGGCATCGGAAAAATCTCATATGTGGTGGCGGGTATCTTAATTTTAGGCACCGTGGAAAACGCCATGAACCTGCTTAATATTTCTCCTTTCGCGCAGTACGTGGTTCGCGGCTTAATCCTGCTGGCAGCGGTGATCTTCGACCGTTACAAGCAAAAAGCGAAACGCACTGTCTGATGCTTTTTTCTGCAACAATTTAGCGTTTTTTCCCACCATAGCCAACCGCCATAACGGTTGGCTGTTCTTCGTTGCAAATGGCGACCCCCGTCACACTGTCTATACTTACATGTCTGTTTTGTTCACTGTAAGGAGGATTAGGGTGGCTGACTTGTTAACCGCACCGCCTGTACTGCCCGGAAAATTTGCTTTCTTTTTTGACCTCGACGGGACGCTCGCCGGGATTGAACCGCATCCGGATGACGTCGTTGTACCGGACACGGTGTTAGAGAATTTGCAGCAGCTCTCCCGACAGAACGAGGGGGCACTGGCATTGATTTCAGGGCGCTCAATGGCCGAGCTGGACGTGCTCGCCAGTCCTTATCACTTTCCGCTGGCCGGTGTGCACGGAGCGGAGCGCCGCGATATCCATGATCAACTGCATATAGTTTCACTCCCCGACACGCTGATTCAGGCGCTGCATACGCAACTCTCTTCGGCTCTGGAAATGCTTCCCGGTACGGAACTGGAAGCCAAAGGCATGGCCTTTGCGCTGCACTACCGTCAGGCGCCCCATCATGAGGCGGCGATATTTGCGGTGGCAAGAAGCGTGGCGGAAGCCCATCCGGAGCTGGCGTTACAGCCGGGTAAATGTGTGGTCGAGATTAAACCGGCAGGAATTAATAAAGGCGCTGCCATTGCAGCGTTTATGGCGGAAGCGCCGTTTAAAGGGCGTACGCCAGTCTTTTTTGGGGATGACCTGACCGACGAGGCCGGGTTCAGGGTGGTAAACCAGGCCCAGGGCATGTCTGTCAAGGTGGGATCTGGTGAAACCATTGCCGGATGGCGGCTGGAAAATGTCGCCAGCGTCTGGCAGTGGATATCTGACGTCGCTAACCAGCAACAACAACAAATAGCGCAAAACAACGGGAGAAATCATTATGGGTCGCTTAGTCGTCGTCTCTAATCGCATCGCACCGCCGGATGATAAAAAAGCCAGTGCCGGTGGCCTGGCGGTCGGGGTATTAGGTGCCCTCAAAGCCGCGGGTGGTCTCTGGTTTGGCTGGAGCGGGGAAATCAGTAATGATGAGAAACCGCTAAAAAAGGTGTCACGGGGCAATATCACGTGGGCCTCCTTCGCCCTTAGTGAGAAGGACTACGATGAATATTATTCCGAGTTCTCAAACGCCGTGCTGTGGCCAGCGTTCCACTATCGTCTGGATTTGGTGAAATTCCAGCGTGAATCCTATGAAGGCTACATGCGCGTTAACGCGCTGCTGGCAGATAAACTGCTGCCGCTAATCGAAGAAGACGATATTTTATGGATCCACGATTACCATCTGCTGCCCTTCGCCAGGGAGCTGCGTAAACGGGGTGTGAAGAACCGGATCGGCTTCTTCCTGCATATTCCGTTCCCGACCCCGGAGATCTTTACGGCGCTGCCGCAGCATGATGAAATTCTTGAAGCATTGTCTGATTACGACCTGCTCGGTTTCCAGACGGAAAATGACAGGCTGGCGTTCCTCGACAGCGTGTCGGGTAAAACCCGGCTGGTCACTCACGGCGGCAAATCTCACACCGCGTGGGGACGAAATTTCCATACCGAAGTCTACCCGATTGGTATTGAGCCAGACGAAATCGCCGAGCAGGCCTCTGGTCCGCTGCCGCCGAAGCTTGCCCAGCTCAAGGACGAACTCAAGCACGTTAAGAATATCTTTTCGGTTGAACGACTGGATTATTCCAAAGGGTTGCCGGAGCGATTCCTCGCTTATGAAACCCTGCTGGATAAATTCCCGCAGCATCACGGCAAGATCCGCTATACCCAGATAGCGCCGACCTCGCGCGGTGAGGTTCAGGCTTACCAGGATATTCGTCACCAGCTGGAGACCGAAGCAGGGCGCATCAACGGGCGCTATGGTCAGCTCGGCTGGACTCCACTTTTCTATCTGAATCAGCACTTTGAGCGCAAAATCCTGATGAAAGTGTTCCGCTATGCGGACGTCGGGCTGGTCACCCCGCTGCGCGACGGGATGAATCTGGTGGCAAAAGAGTATGTAGCAGCACAAGATCCTGCTGACCCGGGCGTGCTGGTGCTGTCCCAATTTGCCGGTGCGGCAAACGAGTTAACCTCGGCGCTGATTGTGAACCCTTACGATCGCGATGATGTGGCAAATGCCCTGAACCGCGCGTTAACCATGCCGCTTGCGGAACGTATTTCACGTCATTCAGAAATGATGGAGACCATCGTCAAGAATGATATCAACCGCTGGCAGGCGCGTTTTATTGACGATTTGCGCGCGATCCAGCCGCAAACTCAGGAAGGTGATCTGCAAAAAAAGATCGCGACCTTCCCTAAACTCGCCTGATTTTCTCCGGGGGCATTAATTGCCCCCGAGAGGCACCAGCAGGACATCCACCTGGCTTGACGAAACGATGGATTTTGCCGAGCATGCCGCCCGGGAAAAAAAGCTCTGGTTATGATTTCCGCAAATGACCAGGTCAACATTCTGTTTCTGACAAATGTCGAGAATATGTCCACTTAACTCGCCGGTGGCAATCACCGTCTGGTGGACAGGATATTTTGCCCGCTCAACCAGCTCGCGCAGAAATTGCTGCGTTTCCTCCTGAAGAACCTCACGAATATCTTCCAGCATTGGCGCTGCCAGTTGATTATACATTTCGGGTTCAGCAGCCAGGGTGATCAGACTTATGCGGGCATTATTCGGGCGGGCAATGGAAACGGCACGGGCGACGAGTTGATGACTTTCGGGGGAAACCGCAACAGAAACAAGAAGATGGGAGTAACTCATCACACACTCCTTTTATGTCAGAATGACACGTTTCTCAAGCTTTACCGCGAATCTGCCGCTTCTGCAAGAGGCACATGCGACAATAGTGTGAAGCTTATCATAATTATTCATTAATTATTCTTATAAGAAGAATAACGAAATGGGGACGCTAAATGAAAGTAATTAACAACTTAACGTAAATCACACATTTAGCCTTCCGTGCTGTTAAATCGCGTTAACCGATCGTCAACGCAAGCGTGATGGTTACCCATGGAAACTTTTTTCTCGAAAGGAAAACTTAAGCTGCTGTTTTTACTTAATTAACTCCGCCTCTTCTCTGGCGTTCGCGCCCGTTGTGACGCGAAAGGGCAGTGCTTCTTCGACGTAGCAATTTTCATACCCGATCCCCTCATCCCTCTGCATGAGTATTCGTTCCATAAGAATATAAACAAGCTTCAGTTGCTCAATAAATAGTCAAATTACAAGTCACGCTGATGGATTTATGGGTTACATTCGCGTAAATTATGTGACGGAGATCACATTTTTTTTAAATTCCAGGGGGGGCTGCATTGTATGTGTCAAAACTGACGAGTAGAGTTTGCGTCGAATTAGGAAAAATCTTAGTTATTTGTAAGAAAAGATAAAATGTGTAACCGACATTTTGGCCATGTTAACCGGTCACGCGCTTTACGACGTACAAACCTAAATTCAACTATGCATTTGGCCTTTTCTTTTTATACCGGGTGATTTCCCGGCGACATCACGGGGTGCGGTGAAACCGCATAAAAA
Source organism: Enterobacter hormaechei (assembly GCA_042434945.1). Classification (GTDB taxonomy): domain Bacteria; phylum Pseudomonadota; class Gammaproteobacteria; order Enterobacterales; family Enterobacteriaceae; genus Escherichia; species Escherichia hormaechei_A. The sequence goes on along the minus strand of CP170191.1, from coordinate 2,306,612 downwards.
TAAAGTTGGTTATTCTGGGTGGGAATAATGCATACCTCCGAGTTGCTGAAACACATTTATGACATCAACTTGTCATATTTACTACTTGCACAGCGTTTGATTGTTCAGGACAAAGCGTCCGCTATGTTTCGTCTCGGCATAAATGAAGAAATGGCGACAACGTTAGCGGCACTGACTCTTCCGCAAATGGTTAAGCTGGCAGAAACCAATCAACTGGTTTGTCACTTCCGTTTTGACAGCCACCAGACGATTACTCAGTTGACGCAAGATTCCCGCGTTGACGATCTCCAGCAAATTCATACCGGCATCATGCTCTCAACACGCTTGCTGAATGATGTTAATCAGCCTGAAGAAGCGCTGCGCAAGAAAAGGGCCTGATCATGAGTGAAAAAAGCATTGTTCAGGAAGCGCGGGATATTCAGCTGGCAATGGAATTGATCACCCTGGGCGCTCGTTTGCAGATGCTGGAAAGCGAAACACAGTTAAGTCGCGGACGCCTGATAAAACTTTATAAAGAACTGCGCGGAAGCCCACCGCCGAAAGGCATGCTGCCATTCTCAACCGACTGGTTTATGACCTGGGAACAAAACGTTCATGCTTCGATGTTCTGTAATGCATGGCAGTTTTTACTGAAAACCGGTTTGTGTAATGGCGTCGATGCGGTGATCAAAGCCTACCGTTTATACCTTGAACAGTGCCCACAAGCAGAAGAAGGACCACTGCTGGCATTAACCCGTGCCTGGACATTGGTGCGGTTTGTTGAAAGTGGATTACTGCAACTTTCCAGCTGCAACTGCTGCGGCGGCAATTTTATTACCCACGCTCACCAGCCTGTTGGCAGCTTTGCCTGCAGCTTATGTCAACCGCCATCCCGGGCAGTAAAAAGACGTAAACTTTCCCAGAATCCTGCCGATATTATCCCACAACTGCTGGATGAACAGAGAGTACAGGCTGTTTAACTGATACGGTGAGGCGCAACATTCCAGCAGCGGTAACGACGTACCGCTGCTTTTTTTTGCCCCAATCGCGCGTTAACGCCTGACGACTGAACATCCTGTCATGGTCAACAGTGGAAGGATGATGTCGTGCTTATCTTATTAGGTTACCTGGTTGTTCTCGGTACAGTTTTCGGCGGTTATTTGATGACCGGTGGAAGCCTTGGAGCACTCTATCAACCCGCTGAACTGGTGATTATTGCCGGTGCAGGGATTGGGTCGTTTATCGTCGGCAATAATGGCAAAGCGATTAAAGGCACGCTGAAGGCGCTGCCGTTGCTGTTTCGTCGCTCCAAATACACCAAAGCAATGTATATGGATCTGCTGGCTCTGCTTTATCGGTTGATGGCGAAATCGCGGCAGATGGGGATGTTTTCGCTGGAACGTGATATTGAAAATCCCCGTGAGAGCGAGATCTTCGCCAGCTACCCACGCATCCTCGCGGATAGCGTCATGCTTGATTTTATCGTCGATTATCTGCGCCTGATTATCAGCGGTCACATGAACACCTTCGAAATCGAAGCCCTGATGGATGAAGAGATTGAGACGCACGAAAGCGAGGCAGAAGTCCCGGCGAACAGTCTGGCGCTGGTCGGGGACTCACTTCCGGCGTTTGGTATTGTTGCGGCTGTAATAGGGGTCGTTCACGCGTTAGGTTCAGCCGATCGTCCTGCCGCCGAGCTGGGTGCGCTTATCGCACATGCGATGGTGGGGACTTTCCTCGGCATTTTATTGGCTTACGGATTTATTTCCCCATTAGCGACTGTTTTACGTCAGAAAAGCGCCGAAACCAGCAAAATGATGCAGTGCGTCAAAGTCACTCTGCTTTCTAATCTGAACGGTTACGCACCGCCTATCGCCGTTGAGTTTGGTCGCAAAACGCTCTATTCCAGCGAACGCCCGTCGTTTATTGAACTGGAAGAGCATGTGCGTGCGGTGAAAAATCCGCAACAACAGACGACAACCGAGGAAGCATGAAGAATCAAGCGCATCCGATTATTGTCGTCAAACGACGCAAAGCCAAAAGCCACGGGGCAGCACATGGAGCGTGGAAGATTGCTTATGCCGACTTTATGACTGCGATGATGGCCTTTTTTCTGGTGATGTGGCTGATCTCCATCTCCAGCCCAAAAGAGCTGATTCAGATTGCGGAGTACTTCCGGACTCCACTGGCGACTGCGGTTACGGGCGGCGATCGCATTTCTAATAGTGAAAGCCCAATTCCCGGCGGTGGTGATGATTACACCCAAAGCCAGGGGGAAGTGAATAAGCAGCCGAACATCGAAGAGCTGAAAAAACGCATGGAGCAAAGTCGATTGCGGAAATTGCGGGGTGATCTCGACCAGTTGATAGAGTCCGATCCGAAACTGCGGGCGTTACGTCCCCATCTCAAAATCGATCTGGTCCAGGAAGGTCTACGTATTCAGATCATCGATAGCCAGAATCGCCCGATGTTTAGAACCGGCAGTGCCGATGTCGAACCCTATATGCGCGACATTCTGCGCGCCATTGCGCCTGTACTGAACGGTATTCCCAACCGTATTAGCCTTTCAGGTCATACCGATGATTTCCCCTACGCCAGCGGTGAGAAAGGATATAGCAACTGGGAGCTTTCTGCCGATCGGGCCAATGCATCCCGCCGCGAACTGATGGTCGGAGGGTTGGATAGCGGCAAAGTGTTACGTGTCGTCGGCATGGCGGCAACGATGCGCTTAAGCGATCGCGGACCTGATGATGCCGTCAACCGTCGCATCAGCCTGCTGGTACTGAACAAACAAGCCGAACAGGCCATTTTGCATGAAAACGCCGAAAGCCAGAATGAGCCAGTAAGCGCCCTGGAAAAACCTGAGGTTGCACCACAGGTCAGTGTTCCCACAATGCCATCAGCCGAACCGAGGTGACAGCGTGAGCATGGATATAAGCGATTTTTATCAGACATTTTTTGATGAAGCGGACGAACTGTTGGCTGACATGGAGCAGCATTTGCTGGTTTTGCAGCCGGAAGCGCCAGATGCCGAACAATTGAATGCCATCTTTCGGGCTGCCCACTCGATCAAAGGAGGGGCAGGAACTTTTGGCTTCAGCGTTTTGCAGGAAACCACGCATCTGATGGAAAACCTGCTCGATGAAGCCAGACGAGGTGAGATGCAACTCAACACCGACATTATCAATCTGTTTTTGGAAACGAAGGACATCATGCAAGAACAGCTCGACGCTTATAAACAGTCGCAAGAGCCGGATGCCGCCAGCTTCGATTATATCTGCCAGGCCTTGCGTCAACTGGCATTAGAAGCGAAAGGCGAAACGCCATCCGCAGTGACCCGATTAAGTGTGGTTGCCAAAAGTGAACCGCAAGATGAGCAGAGTCGCAGTCAGTCGCCGCGACGAATTATCCTTTCGCGCCTGAAGTCCGGGGAAGTCGACCTGCTGGAAGAAGAACTGGGACATCTGACAACGTTAACTGACGTGGTGAAAGGGGCGGATTCGCTCTCGGCAATATTACCGGGCGACATCGCCGAAGATGACATCACAGCGGTACTCTGTTTTGTGATTGAAGCCGATCAGATTACCTTTGAAACAGTAGAAGTCTCGCCAAAAATATCCACCCCACCAGTGCTTAAACTGGCAGCCGAACAAGCGCCAACCGGCCCCGCCGGTGGAGCGGGAAAAAACGACGCGCAGCAATGAATCCACCAGCATCCGTGTAGCGGTAGAAAAGGTTGATCAATTAATTAACCTCGTCGGCGAGCTGGTTATCACCCAGTCCATGCTTGCCCAGCGTTCCAGCGAACTGGACCCGGTTAATCATGGTGATTTGATAACCAGCATGGGGCAGTTACAACGTAACGCCCGTGATTTGCAGGAATCAGTGATGTCGATTCGCATGATGCCGATGGAATATGTTTTTAGTCGCTATCCCCGGCTGGTGCGTGATCTGGCGGGAAAACTCGGCAAGCAGGTAGAACTGACGCTGGTAGGCAGTTCTACTGAACTCGACAAAAGCCTGATAGAACGCATTATCGACCCGCTGACCCACCTGGTACGCAATAGCCTCGATCACGGTATTGAACTGCCAGAAAAACGGCTCGCCGCAGGTAAAAACAGCGTCGGAAATTTAATTCTGTCTGCCGAACATCAGGGCGGCAACATTTGCATTGAAGTGACCGACGATGGGGCGGGGCTAAACCGTGAGCGAATTCTGGCAAAAGCGGCCTCGCAAGGTTTGACTGTCAGCGAAAACATGAGCGACGACGAAGTCGCGATGCTGATATTTGCACCTGGCTTCTCCACGGCAGAGCAGGTCACCGACGTCTCCGGGCGCGGCGTCGGCATGGACGTCGTTAAACGTAATATCCAGGAGATGGGCGGTCATGTCGAAATCCAGTCGAAGCAGGGTACTGGCACTACGATCCGCATTTTACTGCCGCTGACGCTGGCCATCCTCGACGGCATGTCCGTACGCGTTGCGGATGAAGTTTTCATTCTGCCGCTGAATGCTGTTATGGAATCACTGCAACCCCGTGAAGCCGATCTCCATCCACTGGCCGGCGGCGAGCGGGTGCTGGAAGTGCGGGGTGAATATCTGCCCATCGTCGAACTGTGGAAAGTGTTCAACGTCGCGGGCGCGAAAACCGAAGCCACCCAGGGAATTGTGGTGATCTTACAAAGTGGCGGTCGCCGCTACGCCTTGCTGGTGGATCAATTAATTGGTCAACACCAGGTTGTGGTTAAAAACCTTGAAAGTAACTATCGCAAAGTCCCCGGCATTTCTGCTGCGACCATTCTTGGCGACGGCAGCGTGGCACTGATTGTTGATGTCTCCGCCTTGCAGGCGATAAACCGCGAACAACGTATGGCGAACACCGCCGCCTGAATGAGTAAAAAGGTAACAATATGACCGGTATGACGAATGTAACAAAGCTGGCCAGCGAGCCGTCAGGCCAGGAATTTCTGGTATTTACCCTTGGTGATGAAGAGTACGGTATTGATATCCTGAAAGTGCAGGAGATCCGTGGCTACGATCAGGTAACACGGATTGCGAACACGCCAGCGTTTATCAAAGGCGTCACGAATCTGCGCGGCGTTATTGTGCCGATTGTTGACTTACGAATTAAGTTCAGCCAGGTGGATGTGGACTATAACGACAACACGGTAGTTATCGTCCTGAATCTCGGACAGCGGGTGGTCGGCATCGTGGTTGACGGCGTCTCAGACGTGCTTTCATTGACGGCGGAGCAAATTCGTCCGGCACCGGAATTTGCCGTGACGCTTTCAACAGAATATCTCACTGGACTGGGCGCACTGGGCGACCGGATGTTGATTCTGGTGAACATCGAAAAACTGCTGAACAGCGAAGAGATGGCGCTGTTAGATAGCGCGGCGAATCACGTGGCATAAAATAAAGCCGGGTGGCGGCTTCGCCTTACCCGGCCTACAAATGGCTCGAACACGTAGGCCGGGTAAGCGTCAGCGCCACCCGGCTCTTTTGTAACCTTACGCCTCCTGCTCCACCAGCGCTGATTCCGCTTCCCGCGCCCCTTCATTCTGCGACAGCATCGCCGTCGCAATCCCGTTCCCCAGCACGTTAATGGCCGATCGTCCCATATCCAGGAAATGGTCAATCCCCATCAGCAGCAAGATCCCGGCCACCGGAATGTTAAAGCTCGGAATAGTTGCCGCCAGCACCACCAGCGACGAGCGCGGTACGCCCGCAATCCCTTTCGAGGCCAGCATCAACGTTAACATTAGCACCGTCACCTCGGTGAAACTCAGGTGAATGTTGTATGCCTGGGCGATAAACATCGAGGCGAACGAGCAGTACACCATGGAGCCGACCAGGTTAAACGAGTAGCCGATCGGCAGGACGAAAGAGGCGATATTACGTGAACAGCCGAAGCGCGCTAACTGCTCCAGCGTTTTCGGGTATGCCGCTTCTGAGCTGCTGGTGGTAAACGCGACCAGCACCGGATCTTTCAGCATCGCCACCAGACGGAAAATCTCTTTTTTCAGTACCATGTAACCTACCGCCAGCAATACCAGACAGGTCAGAAGGATCGCCACATAGTAACCGCCAATGAACGAGGCATAGTTCAGCAAAATGCCCAGACCCTGAGTGGCAATCACGGACGAAATCGCGGCAAAAATGGCCAGCGGCGCAACGTACATCACGTAGCCCGTCACTTTCAGCATAATGTGGGAAACCACATCCAGCGCCGCCACCAGCGGGGCGTTGAATTTTTGACCTAATGACGCGCCGCCGATGCCGAAGAACATCGAGAAGACCACAATTTGCAGGATCTCATTGTTCGCCATCGCGCCGGCAATGCTGGTTGGAATAGTGTGTGACAGGAAGGCTTTCAGCGACATCCCGCTAACGGCCAGGCCAGTATCAACCGTCTCTGTCGGAATGCTCAGGTTCAGACCGCTGCCGGGTTGTTCAAGGGTAACAATAAACAGCCCCACCAGAATGGAAAGTACGGATGAGCTGATAAACCACACCATCGCTTTACCCCCGACGCGCCCAATCGTCGACGTTTCACCCAGCTTCATAATGCCCACCGTCAGGGTGCTGAACACCAGCGGGGCAATCACCATCTTAATCAGCCGCAGGAAAATATCGGTCAGCAGGGTGATGTTCTCCGACCAGGCCTGTATGGCGTCGGGCGAAGCATACTCATGGATTGCCGCACCTGAAAGAATGCCCGCCAGCATGAAAATCACGATGAAGAGCGTGAGTTTGTTTGCACTTGCCACAAAAAGATCCTCTATGCGCTAAAAGAGTTTCCTGCGTCAATGCATACAAAATTTTTATTTAAGCGCAGGAAAATATTAGGGGCATAAATTGAAGTAAAGCTGCGTGAGTTACAACTTGTTTTTAATTTTTATGAAATTCGTTGTTTTTACGATGACGATATATTGTGACGCGGATCACGTTACAGGCGATATATCCTCAAATTAAGCAAAAATAATGCCCGTTTTATTTTGCTAACTCTTTGTAATGTTTGTTAATAGTCTGTTAATTGGAGGGCGGGTGTCTCACCTTCGCTGAAAGTGGTTGAAGCGTGAACCATAAACTAAATTCTCAGTAACCGCGCCGGGGAATGTTTAAGCGGGGCTAACATACTGAACAGTATGAATAAAATAGGGTAAGCGGACCATTATTTCTTCTGGAGGGTGGTAAATGAAAAGAACACTTCTTTTTATCTGCGCGGGTACACTGCTGACGGCGGCGACTGTCGGTCAGGCGCTGGCAGTCACCAGTAGCGGTACTATCGGGGCGACGCTGACGCTGACGAACGGTTGTTTGATCAACGGCTCGCCAACGCAAAACGGCATTAACTTCGGGACACTCGATTTCGGGACCCATCCTGCGACATTCTCCACCCTGACAACCCAGTTAACCGGGGCCAGCGGCGGAAACACCTTTACCATTCAATGTACCACTGCTAGTTACACGGTGGCGATCACCGGCAACACCAACGCGACCGCACCCGGAACCGTTGTCGGCACCCCCGGCACACCCGCCCGCTATCTGGTGAACACCGCCAATGCGGCACAGGGCGTGGCATACAGCCTCTATAGCGACAGCGGGTACAACAACGTGATCGCTAACAACGCCGCGTTGCCCGTTGCCTCCACGGCGGGCGGGGTGGACAGCTATACCCTCTACGGACGCATAACGGGCGGTGGCAATAGCGTAACGGTTGTACCGGGAACCTATACCGACACGATTAACGTCAGCGTCACCTACTGATTCAGCCATGAAGGCATTGTGTTTATGTCTGCGCGAAAGCGCAGAGGGCGTCGTGCACCCTTTTTTGGCCCTGATCGTCGGGTTGATGATGAACTGCGACGCCAGAGCGGTGACCTCCCAGTCCTTCAGGGTGAGCGCGACGGTAGTACCAGGGTGCTCGGTGAGTACCGGCACGGGCGGGCGCTTTGGGACGCTGGATTTTGGAACCCGTAACGGCGTGGACAACACGCCGGTCAGCACCAGCTTTGTCGCCGACGGTGCGTTGTCCATCGCCTGCACGCCGGGCGTGGCGCTGAGCATGAGCATTGACGGCGGCCAGAATTACAGCTCGGTGCGACGGATGACGCGTTCAGGTGGGACCGAAGTTGTTGGTTACCGGCTTTACAGCAGCAGCTCTCTGGCGGCGAACAGCGAAATTGGGGTTAACCAGGCCATACCGATTACCTATACCAACAGCAATAACATCGCGCTGCCTCTTTTTGGCGTCGCGATCCTGACGGGGTTTAGCCTGCCGGGAACATATTCAGATCAACTCACCGTGACCTTGTCATGGTAGGAAAGGGAGAACATCGATGAAGCCATTTTTCAGGCGATCAGGCCTGGTGGGTCTGTTGGGGGCAACGGCTCTGGCAGCGAGCCAGGCGCAGGCAGCGGCAACCATTCTTTTGTGGCCCATCGATCCGTGGCTTTCGGCAGAGGCCAGAGCAACTGAATTGTGGATCCAGAATCAGGGCAACAGCGCCACGACAATGCAGGTGCGTATTGTGCGCTGGAAGCAGGAGGGAGGATATGAGCGTTACACCGCCCAGCAAGATGTGGTCGCCAGCCCGCCGATCGTGACCATCGCCAAAGGCAGTAAACAGCTTATTCGCCTGATCAAGCAGGGGACAATCCCGTCGGGGGTTGAGCAGGCCTACCGCATTATTGTGGATGAAATTCCCCAGCCGGATGCCAAAGCGGAACCGTCCATGGGCCTCAAACTGCAAATGCGCTATTCCATTCCCTTATTTGTTTATGGGCAGGGGATCCCCACCCTCAACGAAGGGGCGCACCACGCGCTGGCGAATACTCAACAGCTGAGCTGGCGGGTCGTTCAGGTAGGGGGGAAACCCGCGCTTCAGGTCCGTAATCAGGGGGATGTGCACGTCCGGCTCAGCCAGGTTACGGTTGAGCAGGGCGGGCAAAAACGCACGGTTGCCGAGGGGCTGCTGGGTTATGTGCTGCCAGGCAGCACCCGAAGCTGGCTGCTTCCGGCAGGGATTTATCAGCCGAACCGGATGAGCGCGCAAATTAATGCCAGGGATACGCAATGGCAATCGACGCCCGTCAACTGAAACCGGCGATGATGATCCTGCTTTGCGTCAGTACCAGCGCCTTTGCCGAAACCGGCGACGACAGTTTACCGCCGCCGCCGGATGCACGGACGATAAACGGCGAAGCAGTATTCCAGCTCGCCCTGGTGCTGAACCACTATGACACGGGTCTGGTGGTGCCGGTGACGCAGCGTGAGGGCGCCTGGTTTATTTCGGGCGCGGATTTGCTCCGCGCCGGGCTGCCGCCCGCGCATGTGCCAGCCGGAGAGGTGAATCTCTCGACGCTTACGTCGGTACGCGCAGAGTACGACAGTACGGCCCAGCGCCTGTTGCTGACGGTCCCCCGGGACTGGGTCGCGGCACGGATCACGCCGTTCAGCGAACAGAGCACGCAAAGCAAACCGCACTATGGCCGCGGCGCGCTGCTCAATTACGACGTTTATACCAACCATTCCGAACACACGGGCGGCCAGGCATCGGTATGGCACGAGTTCCGCTATTTCAATGAGGATTATTCATTTTCATCGACGGGTTACGCCCGGCAGAATTTCACCGGTAACAGCGGGCAGCAGGAAGGGTACGTGCGTTATGACTCTACCTTACTGATCACCAACGAAGAGGATGCCACCACCTGGTCCGCCGGGGACGTCATCAGCGATGCGCTGAGCTGGAGCACCAGCGTGCGCATGGGCGGGATCAGCTACGGGCGCGACTTCTCCCTGCGTCCGGATCTGGTGACCTGGCCGCTGCCGGCGTTTTCCGGCGAGGCGGCTGTCCCGACCTCGGTCGATCTCTTTATTAACGGCTACCGTTCCGGCTCCACCCGCCTTCAGCCGGGGCCGTTTACCCTCACCAATCTGCCGTATATCAACGGTGCTGGCGATGCAGTACTGGTTACCACTGATGCGCTGGGTCGTCAGGTGAGTACCACGCTGCCGTTTTATGTCAGCAGCGATCTGCTTAAGCAGGGGTTAAGCGACGGCGCCGTGACGCTGGGCAGCCTGCGGCGTAACTACGGTATTGAGAATTTTGACTATGGCCCGGCGGCGGGCAGCGGATCGTACCGCTACGGGGTGACCGACTGGCTGACGCTGGAGGGGCATGCGGAAGGGGCGGAGTCGCTGGCGCTTGGCGGCGCGGGCACGGTACTGAAGCTCGGGCGTTTTGGCGTGGTAAATACCTCGTGGACCCAAAGCCGCATGCGCGGCGATAGCGGCGGCCAGATAAACTGGGGCTATCAATACAACACCAGCGAGTTTAGCGTAGCGACCCAGCATACCCGACGTGATCGTGGTTTTGGTAATCTCGCCCTGTACGATCAGCCCACCGTTTATGATGAAAATGATAACCCCGTTGCCAGCCTGAGCCGCAATACCGACCAGTATTCCTTAACCTTTAACCTCGGCGGATACGGCAATATCGGCGCGGCGTGGATCGGCGTTGAGAGTTTTGACAGCCAGAAAACTGAGCTGCTCAACCTCTCCTGGAGCCGTAATCTGTGGGGCTCAAGCAGTATTTATCTGGCTGCCAGCCGTGACAAGCAGCGAGGCAACTGGACGGTTGCGCTGTCGTTGCAGGTTCCCCTCGGCGAACGTGACAGCGCCGCCGTCACCTTTGAAAACACCCCTGACGCAGGCAGCACTCAACGCATTAACTACAACCACTCGATGCCTTCAGACGGCGGATTTAGCTGGAACATGGCCTGGGCCAACCAGTCGCGGTCGAGTAACTATCAGCAGGCCACGCTCGGCTGGCGGAATAACAACGTGGAGCTACAGGGCGGCGGCTACGGTGAGAAGGGCATGATGACCTGGTGGGGCGAGGCGATGGGCTCTGTCGTGCTGATGGACGGTGAGCTGTTTGCGGCGAACAAAATCAACGATGCGTTTGTGGTGATCAGCACCGACGGTCATCCGGATGTTCCCGTCAGCTACGAAAACCAGCCGGTCGGAAAAACCAATAACAAAGGCTATCTGCTGGTGAGCGGCGTTTCCGCCTATTACCCGGCAAGTTACCGCATTGATACCCTGAACTTACCCGCGGATACCCGGCTGAAAGAGACCGAGCGTCGGGTGGCGATTCGTCGGCATAACGGTTATCTGGTGGATTTTCCGATGGAGCAGGAGCGGGTTGCCAGCGTGATCCTGCACGATGCGCAGGGCAATGCGATCCCGGTAGGAAGCCAGGTCAGACGCGCGTCGCGCAGCAGCGCGGTTGTCGGCTACGACGGCCTCGCCTGGCTGGAAAACCTCAACGACGTGAATCCGCTCGAGGTCATCACCCCGGAGGGTAAACGCTGTACGGCAACGCTGACCGTTGGCGCAAACCCTGAACATAAGCTGCAAACCTACGGTCCGCTGACCTGTCGGGAGGCGCCGTGAGACGCCTGTTAATCGCGCTCCTGCTGCTGTGCTCCGGCGGCAGCTGGGCGGCCTGTACCGTCAGTACGGTGAATGCCTCGTTTGGCAGCGTCACCTCGTTCGCACTCAGCGGTACCGGGGAAGTGGAAACGACGGGCACGCTGGTGGTGACCTGCGATACCGTTCTCAACCTGTTAACCAACGACTCGGTGACGCTGAATTACACCTCGGCATCCGTCTTCGCGAATAGCCGGGCGACCATGAAGCGTACGGACAACGCGGCTATTACCGATGTCATCCCTGCGCGGCTGTGCGGGGCGTCCGGCTGCGGCGGAAACAGTGAAATACAAATCAGCAAAGCCTATACCTGGAGCGGAAACACGCTGCTCGGGCTGCTGGGTTCTAGGCGCTACAACATTCCCCTTTATTTCCGGACCGTAATGGGGCAGAACGTCACCGCCGGGCCGTATCAGGTGTTGTTAACGTTCAGTATTAACTACAACGTGTGCGCCGTTGGCGCGGTCGGAGCGTGCCTGACCCCGCAAACCGGTACGGCAACCACCTCGATCCTCCTCAACATGACCGTCACCAACGATTGCAGCACCATGACCACGCCGGACGTCAATTTTAACAGCGCGCCGCTGGTGCAAAATTTTCCTAACGTTTCACAGTCGGTTGCCGTCACCTGCACCAAAGGTAGCACCTACACCATAGGCATTAATAATGGGGCAAATGCCCTGAACAACGTGCGTCGTATGGTCAGCGGCAGCAACTTCATGAGTTACGACATCTACAAAGAGGCGACCAGCAACCGCTGGGGTAGCAGCGGCAGCGAGCGCTGGGCCAGCGCCAGCTCATCGCAGGTCAGTACGGACGGGCTTTTACGTACCTACAACTACACCGCCAAAGTTCTGACCAGCCAGGCCACGCCGCCTGCCGGAACCTACACCGACACGCTGATTGTCGACGTCGCATTCTGACTCCCGCGCTTTTCCCTTTCGCAAATGTAAAGTTCCTGTGGCCTGTGCCGATAACACCGTTAATAAATCTATGAGAAGGTGTTGTATGTTGAACCGTATCCGCGTTGTCACAATGCTTATGATGGTGCTGGTCATTTTCGCACTTCTTCAGCTTACTTCTGGCGGCCTCTTTTTCTCGTCGTTAAAACAGAACCAGGACAGCTTCGCGGCCTCGAACGATTTGCGAATGCAGCAAAGCGAACTGACCACGACCTGGGATCTGATGTTGCAGACGCGTATCAACCTGAGCCGCTCGTCTGCCCGCATGATGATGGACCCAAATAACCAGCAGAGCAGCGCAAAAACGGAACTGCTGAAGAATGCGCGCGCCACGCTGGCAGACGCGGCGAAACATTACGACGCCTTCAAAAAAATCGCCCCTCAGCCGGCAATGGCGCAGGCGAGCGCGAACATAGATGAAAAATATCAGGCCTACTTCGCCGGCCTCACGGAGCTGGTGCAGTTCCTGGAGAAGGGTAATATGGACGCCTATTTCGCGCAGCCGACCCAGGGAATGCAGAACGCCCTCGGCGCGGCGCTCGGCGAGTACGCTAAAGCCAGCGGCGAGCTTTATCACTCCGCGTTCACGCAAAGCCAGAACGACTACCGTTTCGCGAAATGGCAGATGGCGGTTCTCGCCCTCGCGCTGGTCATCGTGCTGGTGGCCGTGTGGTACGGCATTCGTCATATCCTTCTTAACCCGCTTGGCCGCGTCATTGCCCATATCCGTGATATTGGCCGAGGCGATCTCACGAAAACGCTGACCGTTTCTGGCCGCAATGAGATCACCGAGCTGGCAACCAGCGTCGACCATATGCAGCGTTCGCTGATTGATACCGTCGCCAACGTTCGCGAGGGGGCTGATGCCATCTATGCCGGTACCCGTGAAATTGCGGCGGGCAACACCGATCTTTCCTCCCGTACTGAACAGCAGGCATCCGCGCTGGAAGAAACTGCCGCCAGCATGGAGCAGCTCACCGCGACAGTGAAGCAAAACGCCGATAACGCCCGCCAGGCCTCGCAACTGGCGCAAAGTGCCTCCGACACCGCCCAGCACGGCGGCAAAGTGGTGGATGGCGTAGTGAAAACGATGCATGAGATCGCCGATAGTTCGAAGAAAATTGCCGAAATTATCAGCGTTATCGACGGTATTGCCTTCCAGACTAATATCCTCGCGCTGAATGCCGCGGTTGAAGCCGCGCGTGCGGGTGAACAGGGCCGTGGTTTTGCCGTGGTGGCGGGTGAAGTGCGTAATCTTGCCAGTCGCAGCGCCCAGGCAGCAAAAGAGATCAAAGCCCTCATTGAAGACTCCGTCTCACGCGTTGATACCGGTTCGGTGCTGGTCGAAAGCGCCGGGGAAACAATGAACAATATCGTCAATGCTGTCACTCGCGTGACTGACATTATGGGCGAGATTGCATCGGCATCGGATGAACAGAGCCGTGGCATCGATCAAGTCGCATTGGCGGTTTCGGAAATGGATCGCGTCACGCAACAGAACGCATCGCTGGTGCAGGAATCAGCTGCCGCCGCCGCTGCGCTGGAAGAACAGGCGAGTCGTTTAACGCAAGCGGTTTCCGCGTTCCGTCTGGCAGCCAGCCCACTCACCAATAAACCGCAAACACCATCCCGTCCTGCCAGTGAGCAACCACCGGCACAGCCACGACTGCGAATTGCTGAACAAGATCCAAACTGGGAAACATTTTGACGAGTATTTACTAACGCGGTCATTGCCGCCTGATGGGGAGCGTTGATGTTTAATCGTATTCGAATTTCGACCACGCTGTTTTTAATTTTGATTCTCTGCGGGATCTTGCAGATTGGCAGTAACGGCATGTCTTTTTGGGCATTTCGCGACGATTTGCAACGACTGAATCAGGTCGAGCAGAGCAATCAGCAACGTGCGGCATTAGCGCAAACTCGGGCGGTAATGTTACAGGCCAGTACCGCGCTGAACAAAGCGGGCACTCTGACGGCACTTAGCTATCCGGCGGATGACATTAAAACGTTGATGACGACGGCGCGCGCCAGTCTGACGCAATCCACCACGCTGTTTAAAAGTTTTATGGCGATGACTGCGGGCAACGAGCACGTCAGGGGATTGCAAAAAGAGACGGAGAAAAGTTTTGCCCGCTGGCACAACGATCTCGAACATCAGGCGACCTGGCTTGAAAGTAATCAACTTTCGGATTTCCTCACTGCGCCGGTGCAGGGATCACAGAATGCGTTTGACGTTAACTTTGAGGCCTGGCAGCTGGAGATCAACCATGTGCTGGAAGCCGCCAGTTCGCAAAGCCAGCGTAACTATCAGATTTCGGCACTGGTGTTTATCAGCATGATTATTGTTGCGGCGATCTACATCAGCAGTGCGCTGTGGTGGACGCGCAAGATGATTGTTCAACCACTGGCCATTATCGGTAGCCATTTTGACAGCATTGCTGCGGGTAATCTGGCGCGTCCGATTGCGGTATATGGTCGTAATGAGATCACCGCCATTTTTGCCAGTCTGAAGACCATGCAGCAGGCTTTGCGTGGGACGGTAAGTGATGTGCGTAAGGGAAGCCAGGAGATGCACATTGGTATCGCGCGAGATTGTCGCAGGCAATAACGATCTCTCAAGTCGTACCGAACAGCAGGCGGCATCGCTGGCACAAACGGCCGCCAGTATGGAGCAATTAACCGCCACGGTAGGGCAAAACGCCGATAACGCACGACAGGCGTCGGAACTGGCAAAAAATGCCGCGACAACGGCGCAGGCGGGCGGTGTTCAGGTCAGTACCATGACTCACACCATGCAGGAGATCGCCACCAGCTCGCAAAAAATTGGCGACATTATCAGCGTTATCGACGGAATTGCTTTCCAGACCAATATTCTGGCCCTGAATGCGGCAGTGGAAGCGGCTCGCGCCGGAGAGCAGGGGCGTGGTTTTGCGGTAGTGGCAGGTGAAGTGCGCAATCTTGCCAGCCGTAGCGCGCAGGCAGCAAAAGAGATCAAAGGGCTGATCGAAGAGTCAGTCAATCGTGTCCAGCAGGGTTCGAAACTGGTGAATAACGCCGCCGCGACCATGATCGATATTGTCAGTTCGGTGACCCGCGTGAACGACATTATGGGAGAAATTGCCTCTGCGTCGGAAGAACAACAGCGGGGGATTGAGCAGGTTGCACAGGCTGTCAGCCAGATGGATCAGGTGACTCAGCAGAACGCCTCGCTGGTAGAAGAAGCGGCGGTGGCAACGGAACAACTGGCGAATCAGGCCGACCATCTTTCGTCGCGTGTAGCGGTATTTACCCTTGAAGAACATGAAGTAGCACGACATGAGTCGGTGCAGTTACAAATTGCGCCAGTGGTATCCTGAAGTGATTGAGAAGGCGCTATGACTTCATCTCTGCCCTGTGGGCAAACGTCTTTATTGTTACAGATGACCGAGCGCCTGGCGCTTTCCGACGCGCATTTTCGGCGGATAAGTCAATTGATCTATCAACGAGCCGGGATCGTTCTGGCTGACCATAAACGCGACATGGTTTACAACCGACTGGTTCGTCGTTTGCGTTCGCTGGGACTGACGGATTTCGGTCATTATCTGAACTTGCTGGAATCTAATCAGCACAGCGGTGAGTGGCAGGCGTTTATCAATTCGCTGACCACGAATCTGACGGCATTTTTCCGTGAGGCACATCATTTCCCTCTGCTCGCGGATCACGCACGTCGCCGTTCTGGCGAGTATCGCGTATGGAGCGCGGCGGCTTCGACCGGCGAAGAGCCGTACAGCATTGCGATGACGCTGGCTGACACATTGGGCACCGCGCCCGGACGCTGGAAAGTGTTTGCCAGTGATATCGACACCGAAGTGCTGGAAAAAGCCAGAAGCGGTATCTATCGCCATGAAGAGTTGAAAAACCTGACGCCGCAGCAACTGCAACGGTATTTCATGCGAGGGACGGGGCCGCATGAAGGGCTGGTACGCGTGCGTCAGGAGCTGGCGAACTATGTTGATTTTGCCCCGCTGAATCTACTGGCGAAACAGTACACCGTGCCGGGGCCGTTTGATGCGATCTTCTGTCGTAACGTCATGATCTACTTCGATCAAACTACCCAGCAGGAGATTTTGCGCCGCTTTGTTCCGCTCCTTAAACCCGACGGATTGCTGTTTGCGGGTCACTCTGAAAACTTTAGCCACCTTGAGCGCCGCTTCACGCTGCGTGGTCAGACGGTGTATGCGCTAAGTAAGGATTAACGATGAGCAAAATCAGGGTGTTATCTGTCGATGATTCGGCACTGATGCGCCAGATCATGACAGAAATCATCAACAGCCATAGCGACATGGAAATGGTGGCGACCGCGCCTGATCCGCTGGTCGCGCGTGACTTGATTAAGAAATTCAATCCCGATGTGCTGACGCTGGATGTTGAAATGCCGCGGATGGACGGACTGGATTTCCTCGAAAAATTAATGCGTTTGCGTCCAATGCCCGTTGTGATGGTTTCTTCCCTGACCGGCAAAGGGTCAGAAGTCACGCTGCGCGCGCTGGAGCTGGGGGCGATAGATTTTGTCACCAAACCGCAACTGGGTATTCGCGAAGGTATGCTGGCGTATAGCGAAATGATTGCTGAAAAGGTGCGTACGGCAGCAAAGGCGAGCCTTGCAGCACATAAGCCATTGTCGGCACCGACAACGCTGAAGGCGGGGCCGTTGTTGAGTTCTGAAAAACTGATTGCGATTGGTGCTTCAACGGGTGGAACTGAGGCAATTCGTCACGTACTGCAACCGTTGCCGCTTTCCAGCCCGGCACTGTTAATTACCCAGCATATGCCGCCCGGTTTCACCCGCTCTTTTGCCGACAGACTTAATAAGCTTTGCCAGATCGGGGTTAAAGAAGCCGAAGACGGAGAACGTGTCTTGCCGGGGCATGCCTATATTGCGCCGGGCGATCGGCATATGGAGCTGGCGCGTAGTGGCGCAAATTACCAAATCAAAATTCACGATGGCCCGGCGGTTAACCGTCATCGGCCTTCGGTAGATGTGTTGTTCCATTCTGTCGCCAAACAGGCGGGGCGTAATGCGGTTGGGGTGATCCTGACCGGTATGGGCAACGACGGCGCGGCGGGAATGTTGGCGATGCGTCAGGCGGGGGCATGGACCCTTGCGCAAAACGAAGCAAGTTGCGTGGTGTTCGGCATGCCGCGCGAGGCCATCAATATGGGTGGTGTTTGCGAAGTGGTCGATCTTAGCCAGGTAAGCCAGCAAATGCTGGCAAAAATTAGTGCCGGACAGGCGATACGTATTTAAATCAGGAGTGTGAAATGGCGGATAAAGAACTTAAATTTTTGGTTGTGGATGACTTTTCCACCATGCGACGCATAGTGCGTAACCTGCTGAAAGAGCTGGGATTCAATAATGTTGAGGAAGCGGAAGATGGCGTCGACGCTCTCAATAAGTTGCAGGCAGGCGGTTATGGATTTGTTATCTCCGACTGGAACATGCCCAATATGGATGGCCTGGAATTGCTGAAAACAATTCGTGCGGATGGCGCGATGTCGGCATTGCCAGTGTTAATGGTGACTGCAGAAGCGAAGAAAGAGAACATCATTGCTGCGGCGCAAGCGGGGGCCAGTGGCTATGTGGTGAAGCCATTTACCGCCGCGACGCTGGAGGAAAAACTCAACAAAATCTTTGAGAAACTGGGCATGTGAGGATGCGACTATGATGCAACCATCAATCAAACCTGCTGACGAGCATTCAGCTGGCGATATCATTGCGCGCATCGGCAGCCTGACGCGTATGCTGCGCGACAGTTTGCGGGAACTGGGGCTGGATCAGGCCATTGCCGAAGCGGCGGAAGCCATCCCCGATGCGCGCGATCGTTTGTACTATGTTGTGCAGATGACCGCCCAGGCTGCGGAGCGGGCGCTGAACAGTGTTGAGGCGTCACAACCGCATCAGGATCAAATGGAGAAATCAGCAAAAGCGTTAACCCAACGTTGGGATGACTGGTTTGCCGATCCGATTGACCTTGCCGACGCCCGTGAACTGGTAACAGATACACGACAATTTCTGGCAGATGTACCCGCGCATACCAGCTTTACTAACGCGCAACTGCTGGAAATCATGATGGCGCAGGATTTTCAGGATCTCACCGGGCAGGTCATTAAGCGGATGATGGATGTCATTCAGGAGATCGAACGCCAGTTGCTGATGGTGCTGTTGGAAAACATCCCGGAACAGGAGTCGCGTCCAAAACGTGAAAACCAGAGTTTGCTTAATGGACCTCAGGTCGATACCAGCAAAGCCGGTGTGGTAGCCAGTCAGGATCAGGTGGACGATTTGTTGGATAGTCTTGGATTTTGATTTGTATTGCCTGATGTGGCGTGACCACGTCATATCAGGCGGTCTGATAAGGCGATGACGCCGCATCCGACAAACGCACACTATGCTTGATGTGTGGCAGCAAAAGCCCTAAATCCCGCCTGTTTTGCCCCTTACTCAAACCATTGAACGCTTTGCGCTCTGGCATCATTCACGCTTAATACTCTTTCCAGGATTGGCGACGTGTCTGACGAGAGCGACGACAAAACAGAAGCCCCCACACCTCACCGACTAGAAAAAGCGCGGGAAGAGGGGCAAATCCCGCGTTCCCGTGAACTGACCTCACTGCTGATTTTGCTGGTGGGCGTTAGTGTTATCTGGTTTGGCGGTGTGTCGCTGGCCCGTCGATTGTCGGGCATGCTCTCCGCTGGGCTGCATTTTGATCACAGTATTATCAAAGACCCGAATCTGATCCTCGGGCAGATTATTCTGCTGATCAGAGAAGCCATGCTGGCGCTGCTGCCACTGATTAGCGGCGTGGTACTGGTGGCGCTCATTTCTCCGGTCATGCTGGGAGGGCTGGTATTTAGCGGCAAATCCTTGCAGCCGAAGTTTTCCAAACTCAACCCGCTACCGGGCATTAAACGGATGTTCTCGGCTCAGACTGGCGCGGAGTTGCTTAAAGCAATTTTGAAAACCATCCTGGTTGGCAGCGTGACGGGGTTTTTTCTCTGGCATCACTGGCCGCAGATGATGCGCTTAATGGCCGAGTCTCCGATTACCGCCATGGGTAATGCGATGGATTTGGTAGGGCTATGCGCACTGCTGGTGGTGCTTGGTGTCATTCCAATGGTGGGATTTGACGTCTTTTTCCAAATCTTCAACCACCTGAAAAAGCTGCGAATGTCGCGGCAGGATATTCGTGATGAGTTCAAACAAAGCGAAGGCGACCCCCATGTTAAAGGACGGATCCGTCAGATGCAGCGAGCTGCCGCACGGCGTCGGATGATGGCCGATGTGCCGAAAGCGGATGTCATTGTCAATAACCCGACCCACTATTCGGTAGCGTTGCAGTATGACGAAAACAAAATGAGCGCACCGAAAGTGGTCGCTAAAGGTGCAGGGCTGGTCGCGCTGCGCATTCGTGAAATTGGCGCTGAAAATAACGTCCCGACGCTTGAAGCGCCGCCGCTGGCGCGAGCGCTGTATCGACATGCGGAGATTGGTCAACAAATCCCGGGTCAACTGTACGCCGCGGTGGCGGAAGTGCTGGCCTGGGTCTGGCAACTGAAACGCTGGCGTCTGGCTGGTGGACAGCGCCCTGTACAACCTACTCATCTTCCGGTGCCGGAAGCCCTGGATTTTATTAACGAGAAACCGACCCATGAGTAATCTGGCCGCGATGCTGCGCCTGCCCGCAAACCTGAAATCGACACAATGGCAGATCCTTGCCGGACCGATTTTGATCCTGTTGATCTTGTCGATGATGGTGCTGCCACTGCCCGCATTCATACTCGACCTGTTGTTTACCTTCAATATTGCCTTGTCGATCATGGTGTTGCTGGTGGCGATGTTTACCCAGCGCACGCTTGAGTTTGCTGCGTTTCCGACCATTCTGTTGTTTACCACGCTGTTGCGTCTGGCACTTAACGTGGCTTCAACCCGTATCATTTTAATGGAAGGGCATACCGGCGCGGCGGCGGCAGGGAAGGTGGTCGAAGCGTTCGGTCACTTCCTCGTTGGTGGCAATTTCGCTATCGGTATCGTGGTGTTTGTCATTCTCGTGATCATCAACTTTATGGTCATTACCAAAGGTGCCGGGCGTATCGCAGAAGTGGGTGCGCGCTTTGTTCTCGATGGTATGCCGGGTAAGCAGATGGCGATTGACGCCGACCTTAACGCCGGATTGATTGGTGAAGATGAGGCGAAAAAACGCCGCTCCGAAGTGACTCAGGAAGCCGATTTTTACGGCTCAATGGACGGGGCAAGTAAGTTTGTTCGCGGCGATGCCATCGCCGGGATCCTCATCATGGTCATTAACGTTGTCGGCGGGTTGCTGGTCGGCGTGCTGCAACATGGCATGAGCATGGGACACGCGGCGGAAAGTTATACGCTATTGACCATTGGCGACGGTCTGGTGGCACAAATTCCGGCGCTGGTGATTTCTACTGCCGCGGGGGTCATCGTTACGCGTGTCAGCACCGATCAGGATGTTGGCGAGCAGATGGTGAATCAGCTTTTCAGTAACCCAAGCGTTATGTTGTTAAGCGCCGCCGTGCTCGGTTTACTCGGCCTGGTGCCTGGAATGCCGAACCTGGTATTTTTGCTGTTCACTGCCGGATTGCTCGGGCTGGCCTGGTGGATACGCGGACGCGAACAAAAAGCGCCTGCCGAACCCAAACCGGTAAAAATGGCAGAGAATAATACCGTTGTCGAAGCGACGTGGAACGATGTACAACTGGAAGATTCTCTGGGAATGGAAGTGGGTTATCGACTGATCCCGATGGTCGATTTCCAGCAGGATGGTGAGTTGTTGGGCCGTATACGCAGTATCCGCAAGAAATTTGCCCAGGAGATGGGATTTCTGCCGCCAGTGGTGCACATTCGCGACAATATGGATCTGCAACCTGCCCGCTATCGCATTTTGATGAAAGGCGTGGAGATTGGCAGTGGTGATGCTTATCCGGGGCGCTGGCTGGCGATTAACCCTGGAATCGCTGCCGGGACGTTACCTGGTGAGGCGACCGTCGATCCGGCATTTGGCCTGAATGCTATCTGGATTGAAAGTGCGCTAAAAGAACAGGCGCAGATTCAGGGGTACACAGTGGTTGAGGCCAGCACGGTGGTAGCAACGCATCTTAACCACCTCATTAGCCAGCATGCCGCAGAGCTGTTTGGTCGTCAGGAGGCGCAACAGCTGTTGGATCGCGTCGCCCAGGAGATGCCAAAGCTGACGGAAGATCTCGTTCCTGGCGTCGTCACGCTCACCACACTGCATAAAGTGCTGCAAAATCTCCTCGATGAAAAAGTACCGATTCGCGATATGCGCACCATTCTCGAAACGCTGGCGGAACATGCGCCCATCCAAAGCGATCCACATGAATTAACCGCCGTCGTGCGCGTGGCGTTGGGACGGGCGATTACCCAGCAGTGGTTTCCTGGCAAAGATGAAGTCCATGTTATTGGCCTCGATACACCGCTGGAACGTTTGTTACTACAGGCGCTGCAGGGCGGGGGAGGACTGGAGCCAGGGCTGGCGGATCGTTTACTGGCGCAAACTCAGGAAGCGCTATCCCGTCAGGAGATGCTGGGTGCGCCGCCAGTATTGTTGGTGAACCACGCGCTGCGACCATTATTGTCTCGCTTCCTGCGCCGCAGCTTGCCGCAGTTAGTGGTCCTGTCGAATCTGGAACTGTCTGATAACCGACATATCCGCATGACGGCGACAATTGGCGGCAAATAATGCGTAAGTGGCTGTGGATCTTACTTTTCCCGCTGGCGGCGCAGGCCGCAGGCGAGGGGGCATGGCAGGCCAGCAGTATCGGCTTGACGCTCAACCATCGGGGTGAGTCGATCTCCTCCCGTCCGCTGTCCGCCTCTGAGCCCGTGTCCGGGCAGATGACGCTGGTGGCCTGGAATTACACCCTGACGGGACCCACACCGGCCGGGTTGCAGGTGCGGCTGTGCTCGCTGACCCGCTGCGCGGAAATCGAGGGTCAACGTGGCACTACCCAGGCCTTCAACGGGGTGTCTGCTCAGGAGCCTTTACGCTTTATCTGGGAAGTGCCAGGCGGTGGACGTCTCATCCCGGCGCTGAAGGTTCAGCGCAACGAGGTGCTCGTCAACTACCGCTAACTGCCCGCCTTTTCGCCAGTCTCCAGGCATTTCTGAAGGCTGGCTCGCAAAAATGACCTTCCCTTTTGATACAAAAGAAACGCTGTTTTATAAATCAGTGACACGCGTATTGACACTCTTTGCGTTTTTGCCATTCACCACTTTGTGATGGCAGAAACAGAAAGGTATCAACAGGTCGATACTTTTACTGTAGCCGTGTAAAAACTCCCGGACGAGGTTGCTTACAGGGAGTCTCCCAAAACTGATTAGGGTTGACGGCAATGAAAACACGTAAAATTGGACTCGCAAATTATTTTGCTTACGGGTCAGGGGACTTCCTCGGGGCGGGGACTACCGCCCTGACGGCCGCCTGGCTTTTGTATTTTTATACCACCTTCTGTGGACTCACACCGATTGAAGCAACCTTTATCTTCGCTGCCGCAAGGGTGCTGGATGCGGTTGTCAGCCCGTTAATGGGCTTTTTGACCGATAACTTTGGCACCACCTGGCTGGGCAAGCGTTTTGGCCGTCGTAAGTTCTTCATCCTGCTCGGTATTCCCTGCGTTTTCAGCTACTCGCTGATGTGGGTAGGGGACATGAGTTTCTGGTACTACCTGCTGACCTATCTGATCTTTGATATCGTCTACACCATGATCCTGGTGCCGTACGAAACGCTGGTGCCGGAGATGACGGACGATTTCAAACAGAAAACAAAATTCTCCGGGGCGCGTATCTCTATGGCGCAGATGTCCGCCATTCTGGCCTCCTTCCTGCCGGGGATCCTGCTCACGCATTTCGGCAAAGACAACGCGATCTCCTTCTTCTATGCAAGCCTGGTCTTCTCCGTACTCTGCGCGCTGATGCTTACTTTCGTCTGGTTCTTCACCTGGGAGCGTCCGCGGGAAGAGTGGTCTGAAGCGGCCCTGCGTGCCGAGGAAGAGAAGAAAAAGCTGACCCTGGGCCAGAGCCTGAACCGTCTTTTTGTCGAATTAAGTTCGACGCTGCGCATCAAGATTTTCCGCCAGCATCTGGGGATGTACCTTGGCGGCTACATCGCACAGGATGTCTTTAATGCGGTGTTCACCTATTACGTGGTATTTGTGCTGATGCAGGAGGCGTCAATGGCGTCCAACCTGCTGGGCACGATGGCCATCTTCCAGTTCCTCGCCGTGATCGGCATGATCCCGCTGTGCATTCGCTTCGGACCTGCGCCGTCTTACCGCATGGTGGTCGTGCTGTTTGGTCTGGCCTCGCTCTCTTACGCGGTGCTTTATTACGCGGGCCTGAGCGACGTTTACGCTCTGCTGCTGCTGATCTCTGCGGTTGCCGGTCTTGGCCGCGGGGGTATCAACTACGTACCGTGGAATACCTACACCTACATTGCTGACGTGGACGAAGTGATCACCGGTCAGCGTCGCGAAGGGATCTTCGCGGGCATCATGACGCTGACCCGTAAAGCGTCTCAGGCCGGTGCGGTGATGCTGGTGGGGATCGTGATGCAGATGTCGGGCTTTGTCAGCGGGCAAAAAGTGCAACCTGCGGAAGTGAGCCACACCATTCTGATGATCCTGAGCGTTGGCACTATTCTGGTGCTGTTCTGCGGCTTCCTTGTCTCCCTGCGCTTCAAACTCAATTTGCAGACCCACAGCACCCTGCGTGAAGAGACCGCGAAAATGCGCGAGTCCGGCCATGCGATGCCAGAGGCGGTGACCCCGCAGGCCCGCGCTACCGTGGAGATGCTGGCGGGAATGCCGTATGAATCCCTGTGGGGCAACAACAACATCGGTTATCTGAATCGCAATAAGCCAGCGGCCCCTTCGCTGAAGGATCGCGCGGTACTGAATTCGACATACAACAGAGGTTAAGATGATGAAAGTTTGGCCTGTCAAACATAGCCCGTTACTGCGTCAGCCTGAGCGCTTTATCGCCAGGGATGAGCTGAAATCGCTGATTCAAAAGGTGACGCATAACCTGGTCAATATCCACGACAAAACGGGTGAGTTTTTGCTGCGGCTGGACGACGGGCGCGTGATCGACACCAAAGGCTGGGCCGGATGGGAATGGACCCACGGCGTCGGTTTATACGGTATCTGGCAGTATTACTGCCAGACCGGTGACGAAGGCATGCGCGAGATTATCGACAGCTGGTTTGCTGACCGTTTCGCTGAAGGCGCAACCACCAAAAACGTGAATACCATGTCGCCGTTCCTGACGCTGGCGTATCGCTACGAAGAGACCAAAAACCCTGCCTGGCTGCCGTGGCTGGAAAGCTGGGCGGAATGGGCGATGAATGAGATGCCGCGCACCGAACATGGCGGCATGCAGCACATCACCCTGGCGGAAGAGAACCATCAGCAGATGTGGGATGACACGCTGATGATGACGGTGCTGCCGCTGGCGAAAATCGGCAAGCTGCTGAACAAGCCGGAGTACGTCGAGGAGGCGATCTATCAGTTCCTGCTCCACGTACAGAATCTGATGGATCGGGAGACCGGGCTGTGGTTCCACGGCTGGAATTACGACGGTAATCACAACTTTGCCCGGGCCCGCTGGGCGCGCGGCAACAGCTGGCTGACCATCGTGATCCCGGATTTCCTCGAGCTGGTGGATCTGCCGGAAAACAACGCCGTTCGTCGCTATCTGGTGCAGGTACTGAACGCGCAGTCCGCCGCACTGGCAAAATGTCAGGACGAGAGTGGATTGTGGCATACGCTGCTGGACGATCCTGATTCTTATCTGGAGGCGTCGGCCACGGCAGGGTTTGCTTACGGCATTCTGAAAGCCGTGCGCAAGCGTTATGTCGGCGCAGAGTACGCAGAGGTGGCGGAGAAAGCGATTCGCGGCATCGTGCAAAACATCTCGCCGGAAGGGGAGCTGCTGCAAACGTCCTTCGGGACGGGGATGGGGAGCGATCTGGCGTTTTACCGCCAGATACCGCTGACCTCGATGCCGTATGGCCAGGCAATGGCGATTCTGTGTCTGACGGAATATTTGCGGAAATATTTCTGATAATAAAAAACCCGGCGCTCGCCGGGTTTCTTTTTTACATACGCTCTACAGTCTCAATACCCAGCGTATCCAGACCCAGCTTCAGCGTCTTCGCCGTCAGTTGTGCCAGTTTCAGACGGCTGTTACGCACTTCTTCGTTTTCTGCGCTGAGGATCGGGCAGTGCTCGTAGAAGCCAGAGAACAGACCGGCCAGATCGTACAGGTAAGCACACATCACATGCGGCGTACCTTCACGGGCAACCACGGTGAGGGTTTCTTCAAACTGCAGCAGGCGAGCTGCCAGTTGCGCTTCACGATCTTCACGGATGATAACCGGAGCTGCAGCCAGTTGCTCTTCGTCAATTTCTGCTTTACGGAACACGGACAATACACGCGTGTATGCATACTGCATGTATGGCGCGGTATTACCCTCAAACGCCAGCATGTTGTCCCAGTCGAAGATGTAGTCCGTGGTGCGGTTTTTGGAGAGATCCGCATATTTCACCGCACCAATACCAACCGCGTTAGCCAGTTTTTCCAGCTCGTCGGCTGGCATATCCGGGTTCTTTTCTGCCACCAGACGGCGTGCACGTTCCAGGGCTTCATCCAGCAGATCGGCCAGTTTCACTGTACCACCCGCGCGGGTTTTGAACGGTTTGCCGTCTTTACCCAGCATCATGCCGAACATGTGGTGTTCCAGCGGTACGGATTCCGGTACATAGCCTGCTTTACGGACGATCGCCCATGCCTGCATCAGGTGTTGATGCTGACGGGAGTCGATGTAATACAGCACGCGATCGGCATGCAGTGTTTCATAACGATATTTCGCACAGGCGATATCAGTGGTGGTGTAGAGATAGCCGCCATCTTTCTTCTGAATGATCACGCCCATCGGTTCGCCTTCCTTGTTTTTAAACTCATCAAGGAATACGACGGTCGCCCCTTCGCTTTCTACTGCCAGACCTTTGGCTTTGAGATCCGCCACAATTCCTGGCAGCATCGGGTTGTAGAGGCTTTCGCCCATCACGTCATCACGGGTCAGCGTCACGTTGAGACGATCGTAGGTGATCTGGTTCTGCGTCATGGTGATGTCGACCAGTTTGCGCCACATCTCGCGGAAATATTCGTCACCGCTTTGCAGTTTTACCACGTAGTTACGTGCGCGCTCGGCGAACTCTTCATCTTCATCGTAATGCTTTTTCGCATCGCGGTAGAAACCTTCAAGGTCAGCCAGCTCCATTTCACCGGCGTTTTCCTGCTGCTGCTTTTCCAGCCATGCAATCAGCATACCGAACTGAGTGCCCCAGTCGCCGACGTGGTTTGCGCGAATCACTTTGTGACCGAGGAACTCCAGAGTACGCACTGCTGCGTCACCAATAATGGTAGAGCGCAGGTGACCGACATGCATCTCTTTCGCCACGTTTGGCGCAGAGTAGTCAACCACAATGGTCTGTTTTTCTGGCGTAGCAACACCGAGACGATCGGACGCCAGCGCCTGCTGAACATGTTCAGCCAGGAATGCCGGATCAAGGAAAATGTTGATAAAGCCTGGACCGGCGATCTCAACTTTGCTGGCGATACCGTTAAGATCCAGATGAGTCAGCACCTGCTCTGCTAATTGTCGCGGTGCCATACCCAGTTTTTTAGCAACTGCCATCATGCCGTTAGCCTGATAGTCGCCGAACTGAACTTTTGCTGACTGACGAACCTGCGGTTCGCAATCCGCAGGCGCGCCTGCCGCAATCATGGCCTGACGGACTTTTTCTGAGAGAAGAGCCTGAATATTCACCGGAATACCTTACATTGATGAAGCGAGCAAAAATTGCCCGCACCAGTTAAAGAAATTAGGGCGGGAGTATACTGCAAATGCTTCGGGCGTCAGCCCTGCGGGGGGCGAAGATCGCTCAGAATCCAGGCGAAGCCGGTATGCATAATCATGCAGTCGAAAAAACCGTGATTCTGCGGTTGGTCGACAGAGGGCAACAGAGTAAATTAGCGGCTTTGCGACACGAAACGAGACTGACCTATGGCGAACTGGCATACCATTGACGAACTGCATGATATTTCCGCAGATTTACCGCGCTTCACTCAGGCGTTCACAGAACTTGCCACCCGTCTCGGGCTGGATATCGCGCCGCTTGAGGCCGATCACATCTCTTTGCGCTGCCACCAGAATGCCACCGCCGAACGCTGGCGGCGTGGCTTTGAGCAGTGCGGAGAACTGCTGTCGGAGAATATCATTAACGGTCGCCCGATCTGCCTGTTCAAACTTCACGCGCCGGTAACGGTGGCGCACTGGCAATTCACCGTTGTGGAACTGCCCTGGCCAGGAGAGAAGCGTTATCCGCACGAAGGCTGGGAGCATATCGAAATTGTTCTGCCTGGGGAGCCCGAGACGCTGAACGCCCGTGCGCTGGCGCTGCTTTCCGACGAGGGGTTAAGCCAGCCGGGTATTTTCGTCAAAACCAGCTCGCCAAAAGGGGAGCGCGAACGCTTACCGAACCCTACGCTTGCCGTAACGGACGGCAACGTGACGGTGAAATTCCATCCCTGGACTATCGAGCAGATCGTCGCCAGCGAAGCGTAAGCATTGTGAGCGTCGATCCAGACACCAATCGGGCAACGTGCCACGATGGTACGTTGAGTGAAATTTAAGGAGGATGACATGGCGCTGCTGGAAATTTGTTGTTACAGCGTGGAGTGTGCCGTCACTGCGCAACGGCAGGGGGCCGATCGCATCGAGCTTTGCGCGGCACCTAAAGAAGGGGGATTAACCCCGTCCTTTGGCGTGCTGAAATCAGCCCGTCAGGCCATCACTATTCCGGTGCACCCGATTATTCGCCCGCGCGGCGGTGATTTTTGTTATACGGCGGGTGAGTTCAGTGCCATGCTTGAGGATATCGCCCTCGTCCGTGATTCCGGTTTTCCGGGGCTGGTGATCGGTGTGCTGGACGAAGACGGCAACATCGATCTTCCGCGTATGCGTCAGGTCATGCGCGCCGCCCGGGGGATGGCGGTCACTTTTCATCGTGCGTTCGATATGTGTCAGGATCCGATACAAGCCTTTGATACGCTGGCAGAACTGGGCGTGGCGCGCGTTCTGACGTCGGGCCAGCAGTCCTCGGCTGAAAAAGGACTGAAATTAATTACGGAACTAAAAGCACATTCCGGTGTTCCAATAATCATGGCGGGCGCAGGAGTACGCGCCAGCAATCTGGAACTGTTTTTAAACGCAGGGGTGGAAGAGCTGCACAGCTCGGCGGGTAAATGGATACCTTCACCCATGCGTTATCGCAATACAGGGTTGTCAATGTCGACGGATGCTGAAGCGGATGAGTACTCGCGCTACGGTGTGGATGGAGAGTCGGTTGCGGTAATGAAATCGTTGATTGAACGTCATCACGTGTAGCAACGTACCGATTTTTACCGCGCATCATGTCGCCCAATATGATGCTTGCTTGTACCAGGCCCCTGCAAATTACACAGGGGCCTTTTTTTCTTTTTTGCCCGGTGGCGCTGCGCTTACCGGGCCTACGAAATCACGCGTAGGCCGGGTAAGGCGCAGCCGCCACCCGGCTAAAGGCTACGGCTTGGTCGCAATCAATACCGCACGCATCGGGGCCGGATAACCTTCCACCGTTTTACCCGGATCATGTGGGTCGAGGAAATCGGCCAGCGATTCGGTAACCATCCATTCGGTGCGTCGCTGCTCTTCTGTGGTGGTAACGCTCACATCCGCAATGCGGATATCTACAAAACCACACTTCTTCAGCCAGTTTTTCAGCGCCAGCGCGGAAGGGATGAAATAGACATTACGCATTTGCGCGTAACGATCGCCTGGTACCAGCACCGTGTTCTCATCACCATCAATAACCAGCGTTTCCAGCACCAGTTCACCTTCATTGACCAGTTGATCTTTCAACTGCCATAGATGCTCCAGCGGTGAACGGCGATGGTAAAGCACGCCCATCGAAAAGACGGTATCAAAGGCTTTCAGTGCCGGAAGTTGTTCAATACCTAACGGTAACAAATGCGCGCGCTGATCATTACCCAGTAGTTTACGCACCGCTTCAAACTGGCACAGAAACAGTTGCGTAGGGTCGATCCCCACCGCGAGGTGCGCGCCTGCGCCAATCATGCGCCACATGTGATAACCGCTGCCGCAGCCGACATCCAGAATGGTGCGTCCGGTTAAATCAGAAAGATGGGGCAGAACACGATCCCATTTCCAGTCGGAACGCCATTCGGTATCGATGTTGACGCCATACAGTGAGAACGGCCCTTTGCGCCACGGCATCAGGTTGCGCATCAGCGTTTCAATGCGTTTAATTTGCCCTGCGCTCAGTGGCTCTTCGCTTTCTGCCGTAACGCTATGCAATAAATCAAGACGATACGGTTTAATTTCAGGTAGAAACTCCACCGCATTTGACCACTGCTTAAACAACCCGTGCTGCTGCTCGCGCTGCCAGTTAGCAATCAGCGCGGGCAGCGTTTCGAGCCAGTGTGAAAGATGATTTTTGGCAATCAGAGAATAAAAGTTACCAAAGTCGATCATGCAGCGTCCTCTGCTTTTAATGCCACCAGTGAACCAAAGTTAAAGCACTGGAACCACAGCTCACTATGCTCAAAACCGGCGTTATGCAGGCGTGCTTTATGGGTTTCCACGGAATCGGTCAGCATCACGTTTTCCAGCATGCTGCGCTTCTGGCTGATCTCCAGTTCGCTGTAACCGTTGGCACGTTTAAAGTCGTGGTGCATGTTGAACAACAGTTCACCAACTTTGGCATCTTCGAAACTGAATTTTTCCGAAAGCACCAGCGCGCCGCCGGGGTTCAGCCCTTGATAAATTTTATCCAGTAACGCCTGGCGCTCGGAAGGTTCCAGGAATTGCAGGGTAAAATTCAGCACCACCATCGATGCGTTTTCAATGGCGATATCGCGAATATCACCTTCAATGACGTCTACTGGCGTAGGGGCTTTATAGGCGTCAATATGACGACGGCAGCGTTCAATCATCGCCGGGGAGTTGTCGATGGCAATAATTTTGCAATTATCATGATGAATGTTGCGACGCACCGAGAGCGTCGCCGCGCCCAGAGAACAACCCAGATCGTAAACCTGCGTACCAGGTTGAACGAAGCGCTCGGCTAACATACCAATCATGGAAATAATATTGGAATAGCCGGGTACGGAACGCTGGATCATATCCGGGAAGACTTCAGCTACCCGTTCATCAAAGGTCCAGTCGCCCAGTCTGGCGATAGGGGCAGAAAATAGCGTGTCGCGGTGAGACATAACGTAAAAATCCGGGAAAAAGAAAGTGGCGTATTGTGCGCTAACGCAGGGAGAAAACCAACTCCCAGGGCATATACCAAAGATTCGCCAGCACCATCAGCAACAGCGCACACCAGGTGGCGCTCATGCCGGAACGTCGCCAGCGGAACAGACGGTGATGAAAACCGTAATAATGCATCAGACGACCAGCAAGCAAAACGATGCCGCAAATATGCACCATCCAGGTTTCTGCGCCATTCATTTCCATAAACAGCATCAGCACAATCGCGATGGGAATATATTCCACCGCGTTACCATGAATGCGAATAGCGCTTTGCAGTTCGCTAAAACCGCCGTCGCCATAGGCAACGCGGTACTGCATTCGCAGGCGAACGACATCAAAAGAGAACTTCATTAATAACAACGCACTTAAAACGGCGTACAGCGCGCTTACCATACAAACTCCCTTTAAAATGGCCGATGGCACCTGTCTATGATAGGTGGCAAATTCAGAAAAGAGAAGATTGCTGTGGATGGACGGCGCGGGGCCAACCGACGGAACCGCCTGCTGCAAGGCCTGCCAGAGAGCATCGACCAGTTCAGGCGCCTGTGCGATATCCGGCGTATGTAAAAAAAGGTACGGCGTGGTGGTGTGCTCCCATTTCGCCAGCGTTTGCAGCCAGACGGCGAACATCTCCTCATTTTGCTGCATGTTATCGCTGCCGATAAACCGGACCATCGGGTTCTGCGCCGTTACGATCGCGTGGACGGGCACTTTCGGTTTTTTGCGCTGAGCATCAACAACGGCTTCGCTGTGCGGGATTGCGCTGTGCACGGGGCGGCTGTCGAGGATCACGCGGTTGACCGATCGTTCATGCAGGCCGCGATTGAGCGCTTTCTCCGCGTCGCCCTTGGCAAAGAATTCCGGATGCCTTACTTCTACGCCGTAGGTGAAGCCATGCGGCAGGGCGTCGAGAAACTGCCAGAGGGCAGGCAGGTCGCGCGGGCCAAACGTGGCGGGAAGCTGGAGCCAGTACTGGCCAATACGGTTGGCCAGAGGCGACATCCGGGTGAAAAACTCGTGGGTTAAATCATCGCAGTTGCGCAGCGCGGCGTTGTGGGAGATGGTCGCCGGGAATTTAAAGCAAAAGCGGAAGTCGTCGCTGGTTTGCTCGCGCCAGCGTTCGACGATCTCCGCGCGGGGCAGAGCGTACAGCGTGGTATTGCCCTCCACGCAGTTAAAGTGTCGGGCATATTCTTCAAGGCTGGTAATACCCAGGCGCACCCATTTCGGGTGCGACCACTGGGGCAGGCCCACGTACATCATAGCGCGCTGAGGATCTCATCCGTGCTGCGCACGCGACCGATACGCGGGAAGATATGGGTCATGCTGCCCTGGTGCTGATCCGCAGAGGCTGCGCTGCACGCATCTTCCGCGATCACCAGGTTAAAGCCCAGCTCCCAGGCGTTACGGGCGGTGGATTCCACACCGATGTTGGTGGAGATCCCGCACAGAATAATAGTGTCGATCCCGCGACGGCGCAGCTGGAGCTCCAGGTCGGTGCCGTAGAATGCGCCCCACTGGCGTTTGGTGACTTCTATATCGCTATCGCGTTTACCGAGCGAGACAGGATATGTCCACCAGTTGTCCGGCAGCGCCTGCGCCGGGGCCTTGGCATCAACCGGCTGTTTTAACGCTTCGGCGAAATCAGCGGACCAGCCGACGCGCACCATAACAACAGGCGAGCCGCTGGCGCGGCATTTTTCTGCCAGGCGCGCAGCGCGGCTGACCACATCGTCAGCGGTGTGCGGACCACCGGCAAAAGGCAGAATGCCTTCCTGTAAATCAATGACCACAAGGGCGGTTTTGGTGGCATCAAGTGTAAACATCGTCACTCCCGTCAAATGATTGCTTTTCTACACCTTACGACGTGATGGCCTGTTATCGGTCGGATAATTTTGTTAATTTTTGTGAGAATAGGCAATAAGAGTTCAGCAAACGCGCGTCAGGCCGGCCACGCTCTTACGGTGCGGCAGAATTTCCAGTATAATAGCCGCCTTTTTTCATTCAGTTGTGACATACAGCTAACGCTGCGACTTGGTCACCTGCGCAGCAGGGGGCATCTGCCGGCAGCTAAGTTAAGGGATATCTCATGCGTACAGAATATTGTGGACAGCTCCGTTTGTCCCACGTGGGGCAGCAGGTGACTCTGTGTGGTTGGGTCAACCGTCGTCGTGATCTTGGTAGCCTGATCTTCATCGATATGCGCGACCGCGAAGGTATCGTGCAGGTATTTTTCGATCAGGATCGTGCGGACGCGTTAAAGCTGGCCTCTGAACTGCGTAATGAGTTCTGCATTCAGGTCACGGGCACCGTACGTGCGCGTGACGAAAAAAATATTAACCGCGATATGGCGACCGGCGAAATCGAAGTGCTGGCGTCCTCGCTGACTATCATCAACCGCGCAGATGTTCTGCCGCTTGACTCTAACCACGTCAACACCGAAGAAGCGCGTCTGAAATACCGCTACCTCGACCTGCGTCGTCCGGAAATGGCTCAGCGCCTGAAAACCCGCGCTAAAATCACCAGCCTGGTGCGCCGTTTTATGGATGACCACGGCTTCCTCGACATCGAAACTCCGATGCTGACCAAAGCCACGCCGGAAGGCGCGCGTGACTACCTGGTGCCTTCTCGTGTGCACAAAGGTAAATTCTACGCACTGCCGCAATCCCCGCAGTTGTTCAAACAGCTGCTGATGATGTCCGGTTTTGACCGTTACTATCAGATCGTTAAATGCTTCCGTGACGAAGACCTGCGTGCTGACCGTCAGCCTGAATTTACTCAGATCGATGTGGAAACTTCTTTCATGACCGCGCCGCAAGTGCGTGAAGTGATGGAAGCGCTGGTGCGTCATCTGTGGCTGGAAGTGAAGGGTGTGGATCTGGGCGATTTCCCGGTAATGACCTTTGCGGAAGCAGAACGCCGTTATGGTTCTGATAAACCGGATCTGCGTAACCCGATGGAACTGACTGACGTTGCTGATCTGCTGAAATCTGTTGAGTTTGCTGTATTTGCAGGTCCGGCGAACGATCCGAAAGGTCGCGTAGCGGCTCTGCGCGTTCCGGGCGGCGCATCGCTGACCCGTAAGCAGATCGACGAATACGGTAACTTCGTTAAAATCTACGGCGCGAAAGGTCTGGCTTACATCAAAGTTAACGAACGCGCGAAAGGTCTGGAAGGTATCAACAGCCCGGTAGCGAAGTTCCTTAATGCAGAAATCATCGAAGACATCCTGGATCGTACTGCCGCGCAAGATGGCGATATGATTTTCTTCGGTGCCGACAACAAGAAAATTGTTGCCGACGCGATGGGTGCACTGCGCCTGAAAGTGGGTAAAGACCTTGGTCTGACCGACGAAAGCAAATGGGCACCGCTGTGGGTTATCGACTTCCCGATGTTTGAAGACGACGGTGAAGGCGGCCTGACGGCAATGCACCATCCGTTCACCTCACCGAAAGATATGACGGCTGCAGAACTGAAAGCTGCACCGGAAAATGCGGTGGCGAACGCTTACGATATGGTCATCAATGGTTACGAAGTGGGCGGTGGTTCAGTACGTATCCATAATGGTGATATGCAGCAGACGGTGTTTGGTATTCTGGGTATCAACGAAGAGGAACAGCGCGAGAAATTCGGCTTCCTGCTCGACGCTCTGAAATACGGTACTCCGCCGCACGCAGGTCTGGCATTCGGTCTTGACCGTCTGACCATGCTGCTGACCGGCACCGACAATATCCGTGACGTTATCGCCTTCCCGAAAACCACGGCGGCAGCGTGTCTGATGACTGAAGCACCGAGCTTTGCTAACCCGACTGCACTGGCTGAGCTGAGCATTCAGGTTGTGAAGAAGGCTGAGAATAACTGATATGACTCAAATACACGAAATCATTCGCGTTGCATCGAGGCGGCAACTGAGTGAACTCCCATGAGCATAGATAACTATGTGAATGGGATGAGCGAAGGCAGTCAACGAAGAGGCAGCGTGAAGGATAAAGTGTATAAGCGTCCCGTTTCGATCTTAGTGGTCATCTACGCACAAGATACGAAACGGGTGCTGATGTTGCAGCGGCGTGACGATCCCGATTTCTGGCAGTCGGTAACCGGCAGCGTGGAAGAGGGTGAAACCGCGCCGCAAGCTGCCATGCGCGAAGTAAAGGAAGAGGTCACCATTGATGTTGTCGCTGAACAACTGACCTTAATTGACTGTCAGCGCACGGTAGAGTTTGAAATTTTTTCACATTTACGTCATCGCTATGCGCCGGGCGTGACGCGTAATACGGAATCATGGTTCTGTCTTGCGCTTCCGCACGAGCGGCAGATCGTTTTCACTGAACATCTGGCTTACAAGTGGCTTGATGCGCCTGCTGCGGCGGCGCTCACTAAGTCCTGGAGCAACCGGCAGGCGATTGAACAGTTTGTAATTAACGCTGCCTGAACAGGCAGGGCTATCTGGAGATATTTTTATGGCAGGTCATAGTAAATGGGCCAACACCAGACATCGTAAAGCTGCGCAGGATGCTAAGCGCGGTAAAATCTTCACTAAAATCATTCGTGAGCTGGTAACCGCGGCTAAGCTGGGCGGTGGCGATCCGGACGCTAACCCGCGTCTGCGTGCGGCGGTGGATAAAGCACTGTCTAACAACATGACCCGTGACACACTGAACCGCGCAATTGCACGTGGTGTGGGCGGTGATGATGATGCAAACATGGAAACCATCATCTACGAAGGTTACGGTCCTGGCGGCACGGCAATCATGATTGAATGTCTGTCTGACAACCGCAACCGTACCGTTGCTGAAGTGCGTCATGCATTTAGCAAATGTGGCGGTAACCTCGGTACTGATGGTTCCGTTGCCTATCTGTTCAGCAAAAAAGGCGTGATCTCCTTCGAGAAAGGCGATGAAGACACCATCATGGAAGCAGCACTGGAAGCAGGTGCTGAAGACGTTGTGACCTATGATGACGGCGCGATTGATGTCTACACTGCATGGGAAGAAATGGGTAAAGTGCGCGACGCTCTGGAAGCGGCAGGTCTGAAAGCAGACAGCGCGGAAGTTTCCATGATCCCGTCTACCAAAGCTGATATGGATGCAGAAACCGCACCGAAACTGATGCGTCTGATCGATATGCTGGAAGATTGCGACGACGTGCAGGAAGTTTACCATAACGGTGAAATCTCTGATGAGGTCGCAGCGACTCTCTGATGAGGCCTGCTAAACAGCAAAACGGAGACGCGTGATGGCTATTATTCTCGGCATTGATCCGGGTTCGCGCGTGACCGGCTACGGCGTCATCCGCCAGGTAGGTAGGCAACTGTCCTACCTGGGTAGCGGATGCATCCGCACCAAAGTGGATGATTTACCGTCTCGTCTGAAACTCATCTATGCGGGCGTGACGGAAATCATCACCCAGTTCCAGCCTGATTATTTCGCCATTGAACAAGTCTTTATGGCAAAGAACGCTGACTCAGCCCTGAAACTGGGCCAGGCGCGCGGGCGTGGCGATTGTGGCGGCGGTGAATCAGGAGTTGCCAGTATTTGAATACCGCGGCACGTCAGGTAAAGCAAACGGGTGGTAGGTATTGGCAGTGCCGAAAAAAGCCAGGTGCAGCATATGGTCCGCACCTTGCTGAAACTGCCCGCTAATCCACAGGCGGATGCCGGCCGATGCGCTGGCGATTGCTATCACCCACTGCCACGTTAGTCAGAATGCGATGCAGATGAGCGAATCGCGGCTGAACCTGGCGAGAGGGCGACTGCGTTAAGTTATACCGCCTCGGTCAGTTCCGGCTGAGGCGTTTCCACTCCCTCCGCATGAATCAACACCAAACCCGGATGATGCCACAAACTGGCTGGCGTGACGGTTTTTACGCTCCCACGGAATAGAACCCAGGAACCAGAATTTCCAGAAAGTGATTTTGCATTCGATTGCTATTTAACAATTCTCCAAACGTCTCTATTTCACCCACCGGAATACATAGCGCTTCTTTATAAATATCAAAAACAAATTTTGAAACAGAACTGGCGTGAAGATTCGTATTTAAAACCGGTTGTGGTAAAGTTTGCGTAGGCCGGGAGGGGAACCTGTTCAACAATTCGTTGTTTTTGTCGTTCTGTCAGCCCAGCGGTCTAATCGCTTTATAGCATAGCGTTGATTTGACGAACGTTTAATAAAACGAGATAGCGTGGTGATGGTTGAAAGGGGAACCCGGCTTTCTGCAACCAGGAAGTCTTCACCGTTATGACCGATAATGATCCCGACGTGATTACTCCAGCAATTTGATGCAGCTGATATTTGACCAAATAAGGCAGCACCTATACATGTAAAGACGATATCCTCCAATTTCATATTCAGCAGGGTAATTAATATTCACGTTGTCATTCCATTGAAATAGATACAAATATACGTAATAGCATAAAAAAATTTATTTTTTTCAGGAGGCGGCAATGTAATATTTTATTACGCATTTCTTCACTGAATATGTAATATAAAATATTTGCTTCCAATATAACCTGTAGAATAAATTTATACTGTGCCATTTTTCAGTTCATCGAGACACCTCGCAGTTTTCTTCATCCTTCGCTGGATATCTATCCAGCATTTTTTTTATCATACAGCATTATCTTTGATTCATTACGCAGGAGCGTCATGTGATAGGCAGGACTCAGAGGCATCATCATTGAAAACAACCCCCGCGGTGTTAATTGAAGTGGGCGGCGTAGGCTATGAAGTGCATATGCCGATGACCTGTTTTTATGAACTCCCTGAAGCGGGTCAGGAAGCGATCGTTTTCACCCACTTTGTGGTGCGTGAAGACGCGCAACTGCTGTACGGTTTTAACAATAAACAAGAGCGCACATTGTTCAAAGAGTTGATCAAAACCAACGGCGTCGGCCCGAAGTTGGCGCTGGCGATCCTCTCCGGAATGTCAGCGCAGCAGTTCGTTAATGCCGTTGAGCGTGAAGAAGTGGGGGCACTGGTGAAACTGCCGGGTATTGGCAAAAAAACCGCCGAACGCTTGATTGTTGAAATGAAAGACCGATTTAAAGGTTTGCATGGCGATCTCTTTACGCCAGCCGCCGACCTGGTACTCACGTCTCCTGCCAGCCCGGCGACCGACGATGCTGAACAAGAAGCGGTTGCCGCGCTGGTGGCGCTGGGCTATAAACCACAAGAAGCAAGCCGCATGGTGAGCAAAATCGCTCGCCCTGACGCCAGCAGTGAAACTTTAATTCGCGAAGCCCTACGCGCCGCGTTATGAGGTAAAGGATGATTGAAGCAGACCGTCTGATTTCTGCCGGTACCACTTTGCCGGAAGATGTAGCAGATCGCGCCATTCGCCCCAAATTACTGGAAGAGTATGTTGGTCAGCCGCAGGTTCGTTCACAGATGGAGATTTTCATCAAAGCAGCGAAACTGCGCGGCGATGCCCTCGATCATTTGTTGATTTTTGGTCCTCCGGGGTTGGGTAAAACTACGCTTGCCAACATTGTCGCCAATGAAATGGGCGTTAATTTACGCACGACTTCTGGTCCGGTGCTGGAAAAGGCGGGCGATTTGGCTGCGATGCTCACTAACCTTGAACCGCATGACGTGCTGTTTATTGATGAGATCCACCGTTTATCGCCAGTTGTTGAAGAAGTGCTGTACCCGGCAATGGAAGACTACCAACTGGATATCATGATTGGTGAAGGTCCGGCGGCACGCTCCATTAAAATTGATTTGCCGCCGTTTACCCTGATTGGTGCAACCACGCGCGCAGGTTCGCTGACATCACCGTTGCGCGACCGTTTTGGTATTGTGCAACGTCTGGAGTTTTATCAGGTGCCGGATCTGCAATATATCGTCAGTCGCAGCGCACGCTTTATGGGGCTTGAGATGAGTGATGACGGCGCGCTGGAAGTTGCTCGTCGCGCTCGCGGTACGCCGCGCATTGCCAACCGTCTGCTGCGTCGAGTGCGTGATTTCGCCGAAGTGAAGCACGATGGCACCATCTCGGCAGATATCGCTGCTCAGGCGCTGGATATGTTGAATGTCGATGCTGAAGGTTTCGATTATATGGACCGCAAATTGTTGCTGGCGGTAATCGATAAGTTCTTTGGTGGACCTGTAGGTCTGGATAACCTGGCGGCAGCCATTGGCGAAGAACGTGAAACCATTGAGGATGTGCTGGAACCTTATTTGATTCAGCAAGGCTTTTTGCAGCGTACACCGCGTGGGCGTATGGCGACGACGCGGGCGTGGAATCACTTTGGCATAACGCCGCCAGAAATGCCGTAAGTCGGATTGGTCGCTCGCGCCGCATCCGACATTGGCAGTGTGCCTGATGCGACGCTATTCGCGTCTTATCCGGCCTACGAGAGATAGCGAACCGTAGGTCAGATAAGGCGCTCGCACCGCATCCGACATTGGCAGTGTGCCTGATGCGACGCTGTTCGCGTCTTATCAGGCCAGCCAGAGATAGCGAACCGTAGGTCGGATAAGGCGCTCGCGCCGCATCCGACAAATGTGTTCAGCGATAGATTAGCTGGCCTGCTTTTTCATCATACTGAGAATAAATAACAGTGCCGCACATAGCACCACCGACGGACCCGCCGGCGTATCGTAAACCGCGGAAAAGGTTAAACCGCCAGTCACTGCCACCATCCCCACCAAAACAGCGACACCAGCCATCTGTTCCGGCGTGCGGGCAAAGCGACGCGCAGTAGCAGCAGGAATAATCAGCAACGAAGTAATAATCAACGCACCGACAAATTTCATCGCTACACCAATCGTCAATGCCGTCACCAGCATCAATAACAATTTCACGCGCTGTAATTTCACACCATCAACAAACGCCAGATCCGGGCTAATCGTCATCGACAGCAAATTGCGCCATTGCCAGAACAAAATAGCCACCACGATGACCACGCCAATGGCGATGGAGATGAGATCTTCCGGCGTCACTGCCAGCAAATCACCGAACAAGTAAGCCATCAAATCAACACGAATATTAGACATCAGACTAACGACCACCAGGCCCAGCGACAGGGCACTGTGCGCCATAATCCCTAATAACGTGTCGATCGCCAGCTGTGGACGCTTCTCCAGCCATACCAGACCGCCCGCCAGCAGCAGCGTAACGGCAATCACCGCATAGAATGGATTCACGTCCAGCAACAAACCAAACGCGACGCCAAGTAATGAGGCATGAGCCAGCGTATCACCGAAATAAGACATACGACGCCAGACTACAAACGAACCCAGCGGACCCGCGGCACAGGCGAGCATGATCCCGGCTAACCAACCGGGAAATAATAATTCAATCATGAGCGATCATTTCCCCGACGCAAAACAATTCGTCCCTGTAAATCGTGACGATGATTATGATGATGGCGATAGATACCCAGTTGTTCAGCACCACGAGGACCAAACATTGAAAT
Source organism: Enterobacter hormaechei (assembly GCA_042434945.1). Taxonomy (GTDB): domain Bacteria; phylum Pseudomonadota; class Gammaproteobacteria; order Enterobacterales; family Enterobacteriaceae; genus Escherichia; species Escherichia hormaechei_A. The sequence goes on along the minus strand of CP170191.1, from coordinate 2,266,288 downwards.
AAACTCCGGATGCAGGGAAACAACTTCCGGTGTGCCGGAACAACAAATGTGGTGATTCAGGCACAGCACTTCATCGGTTTTTGCCATCACCAGATGCAGATCGTGAGAAACCATTAAAACGCCACAATCCAGTTCGCGACGCAACTGGTCAATAAGGTCATATAACGCCACCTGGCCATTTACATCCACGCCTTGAGTGGGTTCATCCAGCACTAATAATTGCGGGCGATTTAACAATGCTCGCGCTAACAGTACACGCTGCGTTTCGCCACCCGAGAGCTTTTGCATCGGTGCGTTAATCAGGTGGCCGGCCTGGACACGTTTCAGTGCAGGCAAAATATCTTCTTTATGTGTGCCAGGGCGTAAGCGTAAAAAACGGTTTACGGTCAGTGGCAACGTGGTGTCGAGATACAGCTTCTGCGGTACATAGCCGATGCGTAGTTTTCCGTTGCGCTTGATAACCCCTTCATCGGGTGTTACCAGCCCGAGCACTACCCGTACCAGTGTCGACTTACCTGCGCCATTTGGCCCAAGTAAAGTCAAAATTTTTCCAGGTTTAAGTTCCAGCGACACATCAGAGAGGACGCGGCGTTGGCCAAAAGAAACCGAGACATTTTCCAGGGAAACCAGACTTGTCATGTTAATTTTAGTCTTGCAGTAGTCATGAAATGTTATAATATCACACTTCTCATATTCATTACGATGATTGGTCGCATTATGTTACATAAAAAAACGCTTCTTTTCGCAGCATTATCCGCCGCTCTCTGGGGCGGTGCAACACAGGCCGCAGATGCCGCCGTTGTCGCTTCGCTTAAACCCGTTGGGTTCATCGCTTCTGCCATTGCTGATGGGGTAACAGAAACGGAGGTTTTACTGCCTGACGGCGCTTCAGAACATGATTATTCACTGCGTCCATCGGATGTAAAACGCTTACAGAACGCGGACTTAGTCGTTTGGGTTGGCCCGGAGATGGAAGCGTTTATGCAAAAACCGGTAAGTAAATTACCAGAAGCGAAGCAGGTAACGATTGCGCAGCTTGAAGATGTGAAACCGCTACTGATGAAAAGTATTCACGGCGATGATGATGATCACGACCACGCGGAAAAAAGTGACGAAGATCACCATCACGGCGATTTCAACATGCATCTTTGGCTTTCCCCAGAGATAGCGCGGGCTACAGCGGTTGCAATCCATGGAAAATTAGTGGAACTTATGCCGCAAAGTCGAGCCAAACTTGACGCCAACCTGAAGGATTTTGAGGCACAATTAGCCTCAACCGAAACGCAGGTTGGTAACGAGCTCGCGCCGCTCAAGGGGAAAGGTTATTTCGTTTTTCACGATGCTTACGGCTATTTCGAAAAACAGTTTGGACTGACACCGCTTGGTCATTTTACCGTTAACCCTGAGATTCAACCTGGCGCGCAGCGTTTACATGAAATAAGAACACAGTTGGTTGAGCAAAAAGCAACCTGCGTTTTTGCTGAGCCACAGTTCAGGCCAGCGGTCGTTGAGAGCGTCGCACGAGGGACATCCGTTCGTATGGGAACGTTGGATCCCCTGGGGACGAATATCAAACTGGGTAAAACAAGCTATTCAGAATTCCTGAGTCAATTAGCCAACCAGTATGCGAGCTGCCTGAAAGGAGATTAATGAGGAAGTGATTACGTGCAACAGATAGCCCGCTCTGTCGCCCTGGCGTTTAATAATTTACCGCGACCACACCGCGTTATGTTGGGGTCGCTCACCGTTCTTACTCTGGCCGTCGCTGTCTGGCGGCCCTATGTTTATCACCGCGATGCCACGCCAATTGTCAAAACCATTGAGCTGGAACAGAACGAAATTCGTTCGCTCTTACCTGAAGCCAGTGAGCCGATTGATCAAGCTGCACAAGAAGATGAAGCCATTCCTCAGGACGAACTGGATGACAAAATCGCCGGTGAAGCGGGCGTGCATGAATATGTTGTTTCCACTGGCGATACGCTAAGCAGCATTCTCAATCAGTATGGTATTGATATGGGTGATATCACCCAACTGGCTGCGGCCGACAAAGAATTGCGTAACCTGAAAATCGGTCAACAACTCTCCTGGACATTAACCGCGGACGGCGAACTGCAGCGCCTCACCTGGGAAGTGTCTCGTCGTGAAACCCGAACCTATGACCGTACTGCCGCTAACGGTTTTAAAATGACCAGCGAAATGCAGCAAGGAGAGTGGGTTAACAATCTGCTGAAAGGTACCGTCGGGGGGAGCTTTGTTGCCAGCGCCAGAAACGCCGGTTTAACCAGCGCCGAAGTGAGCGCAGTGATTAAAGCCATGCAGTGGCAAATGGATTTCCGCAAACTGAAAAAAGGCGATGAATTTGCGGTATTAATGTCTCGAGAAATGCTTGATGGTAAACGTGAGCAAAGCCAGCTGCTGGGCGTACGTTTGCGTTCAGAAGGTAAAGATTATTACGCTATCCGCGCTGAAGATGGCAAATTCTACGATCGTAACGGTACTGGTCTGGCGAAAGGATTCTTGCGATTCCCGACGGCGAAACAGTTCCGTATCTCGTCTAACTTTAACCCGCGTCGTACTAATCCGGTGACCGGTCGCGTTGCACCACACAGAGGTGTTGATTTCGCCATGCCACAAGGTACGCCAGTGCTTTCAGTGGGTGACGGTGAAGTGGTGGTTGCCAAACGCAGTGGTGCAGCAGGTTATTATGTAGCTATTCGTCATGGTCGCAGCTACACCACGCGTTATATGCACTTGCGCAAGATTCTGGTGAAACCGGGACAGAAGGTGAAACGTGGCGACCGTATCGCGCTTTCCGGTAATACCGGACGTTCAACCGGGCCGCATCTGCACTATGAAGTATGGATAAACCAGCAGGCCGTAAACCCGCTGACGGCAAAACTGCCGCGTACCGAAGGGCTGACCGGCTCCGATCGTCGCGAATTCTTGGCACAGGCCAAAGAGATTGTGCCGCAGCTACGGTTTGATTAATTAACATCCATTCGCAGCCGGTACGCAGTCAGTACCGGCTTTTTTTATTTGGTGCGGGGCAAGTTGCGCCGCTACACTATCACCAGATTGATTTTTGCCTTATCCGAAACTGGAAAAGCATGGAAACGAAAAAAAATAATAGCGAATACATTCCTGAGTTTGATAAATCCTTTCGCCACCCGCGCTACTGGGGAGCATGGCTGGGCGTAGCAGCGATGGCGGGTATCGCTTTAACGCCGCCAAAGTTCCGTGATCCCATTCTGGCACGGCTGGGACGTTTTGCCGGACGACTGGGAAAAAGCTCACGCCGTCGTGCGTTAATCAATCTGTCGCTCTGCTTTCCAGAACGTAGTGAAGCTGAACGCGAAGCGATTGTTGATGAGATGTTTGCCACCGCGCCGCAAGCGATGGCAATGATGGCTGAGTTGGCAATACGCGGGCCGGAGAAAATTCAGCCGCGCGTTGACTGGCAAGGGCTGGAGATCATCGAAGAGATGCGGCGTAATAACGAGAAAGTTATCTTTCTGGTGCCGCACGGTTGGGCCGTCGATATTCCTGCCATGCTGATGGCCTCGCAAGGGCAGAAAATGGCAGCGATGTTCCATAATCAGGGCAACCCGGTTTTTGATTATGTCTGGAACACGGTGCGTCGTCGCTTTGGCGGTCGTCTGCATGCGAGAAATGACGGTATTAAACCATTCATCCAGTCGGTACGTCAGGGGTACTGGGGATATTATTTACCCGATCAGGATCATGGCCCAGAGCACAGCGAATTTGTGGATTTCTTTGCCACCTATAAAGCGACGTTGCCCGCGATTGGTCGTTTGATGAAAGTGTGCCGTGCGCGCGTTGTACCGCTGTTTCCGATTTATGATGGCAAGACGCATCGTCTGACGATTCAGGTGCGCCCACCGATGGATGATCTGTTAGAGGCGGATGATCATACGATTGCGCGGCGGATGAATGAAGAAGTCGAGATTTTTGTTGGTCCGCGACCAGAACAATACACCTGGATACTAAAATTGCTGAAAACTCGCAAACCGGGCGAAATCCAGCCGTATAAGCGCAAAGATCTTTATCCCATCAAATAAAAAAGCCTCTCGCGAGGAGAGGCCTTCGCCTGATGATAAGTTCAAGTTTGCTTCAGAATATTCGAAATCTGTTGAACTATCATTGAACTGTAGGCCGGATGTGGCGTTTTCGCCGCATCCGGCAACGTACTTACTCTACCGTTAAAATACGCGTGGTATTAGTAGAACCCACGGTACTCATCACGTCGCCCTGGGTGACAATCACCAGGTCACCAGACATCAAGTAACCTTTATCGCGCAGCAGATTAACCGCTTCGCTGGCAGCTGCTACGCCGTCATTAGCGCTATCAAAGTGCACCGGCGTAACGCCACGATAGAGAGCAGTCAGGTTCAGCGTACGTTCATGGCGCGACATGGCGAAAATTGGCAGACCAGAGCTGATACGGGAGGTCATCAGCGCGGTACGACCCGATTCGGTCATGGTGATGATCGCCGTAACGCCTTTCAGGTGGTTAGCTGCGTACATTGCTGACATGGCAATAGCTTCTTCCACATTGTCGAACTGAACGTCCAGACGGTGTTTAGAAACGTTGATGCTCGGGATTTTTTCCGCACCCAGGCAAACGCGCGCCATGGCTGCAACGGTTTCTGACGGATACTGCCCAGCGGCAGTTTCTGCAGACAGCATCACAGCGTCAGTACCATCCAGAACGGCGTTTGCTACGTCCATGACTTCTGCACGCGTCGGCATCGGGTTAGTAATCATTGACTCCATCATCTGGGTCGCCGTGATTACCGCTCGGTTTAGCTGACGCGCACGACGGATCAACGCTTTCTGAATGCCGACCAGTTCCGGGTCGCCAATTTCCACACCGAGGTCGCCACGTGCAACCATTACCACGTCAGAGGCGAGGATGATGTCATCCATTGCATCCTGGCTGCAAACGGCTTCCGCACGTTCAACCTTGGCAACAATTTTCGCATCACATCCTGCATCGCGTGCCAGGCGACGGGCATAGTTCAGATCTTCGCCACAGCGTGGGAAGGAGACAGCCAGGTAATCTACGCCAATCAACGCCGCAGTCTTAATGTCTGCTTTGTCTTTTTCGGTCAGCGCTTCAGCCGACAAACCGCCGCCAAGTTTGTTGATACCTTTATTGTTGGAGAGGGGACCACCGACGGTGACTTCGGTGAACACTTTCATGCCCTGAACTTCCAGTACTTTTAACTGGACGCGACCATCGTCCAGCAGCAGGATGTCACCAGGCACGACGTCAGCAGGCAGGCCTTTGTAGTCGATACCGACTTTTTCTTTGTCGCCTTCACCTTTACCCAGGTTGGCGTCGAGCAGGAATTTATCCCCAATATTGAGGAAAACTTTGCCTTCTTTAAAGGTGGATACACGGATTTTGGGCCCCTGGAGGTCACCCAGAATAGCCACATGACGCCCCAGTTTTGCGGCAATCTCACGAACTTTATCCGCGCGCATTTTGTGATCTTCAGGCGAGCCGTGAGAAAAGTTCATACGTACAACGTTGGCACCCGCCGCGATAACTTTTTCAAGATTATTATCGCGATCTGTTGCTGGGCCTAACGTGGTAACGATTTTTGTTCTGCGAAGCCTTCTGGACATGTAATACTCCGTTGACTGAAACAACCAGGTGTTGCTTGAACATGAAATCCGAATGAAATAACGCCGCGATGGCGATAAATTAATCTCATTCGGATGTCGTATAAGATTAGGACAGTGACAGTCGTTTTTAGCGATCGTCACTTAAATTAAGTAACTGCTTATCAAAACGCGATTCCTTCAGCGCTTCCTTGACCCGCTTCAAGTTATCTCTGAATTTTGCACCGCGTCGCAAAGTAAATCCTGTCGCCAGCACATCTATCACGGTCAGCTGTGCAAGTCGAGAAACCATGGGCATATAAATGTCAGTATCTTCCGGTACGTCGAGGGTAATTGCCAGCGTTGCTTCCCGGGCGAGCGGGGTACCCGCAGAGGTGAGAGCAATCACCATGGCGTCGTTTTCGCGTGCCAGCTGCGCCAGCTCGACCAGATTTTTTGTTCTTCCAGTGTGAGAAATCAGCACCACCACGTCTCCGTCGCTACAATTCATACAACTCATGCGTTGCAGCACGATATCATCGGAGTACACCACCGGAACATTAAAACGAAAGAACTTATTCATCGCATCGTGGGCAACGGCGGCTGAAGAGCCTAATCCGAAAAAGGCGATTTTCTTTGCCTGAGTGAGCAAGTCGACGGCGCGGTTGATGGCAGATTTATCCAGTGAATGACGGACATGATCAAGCGTTGCCATTGCGGACTCAAATATTTTCCCTGTGTATGATTCAACGCTGTCATCTTCATTGACATTGCGATTAACATAGGGAGTGCCATTCGCCAGACTCTGTGCCAGATGAAGTTTAAAATCAGGAAAACCGCGCGTGTCCATGCTGCGACAGAAACGATTCACCGTCGGTTCGCTAACATTGGCTTCCAGTGCCATAGCAGCAATACTCGAATGGATCGCGTTATCGGGCGAAGCCAGAATGACCTCGGCAACTTTGCGCTCTGATTTGCTCAAATGTTCCAGCTGAGACTGGATTTTTTCCAGCATATTCATGATGTAAAGAGACTCACGGGTAATGACGATTTCCGCACTGAAAGAAATCGAAATGCAGTTTTGTCAGATATTACGCCTGTGTGCCGTGTTAATGACAAAAGCAGATAAAAAAGTTGTTATTTTTTTTCATAACATGATCAGTGTCAGATTTTTACCCAATGGAAAACGATGATTTTTTTATCAGTTTTGCCGCACTTTGCGCGCTTTTCCCGTAATCGCACGGGTGGATAAGCGTTTACAGTTTTCGCAAGCTCGTAAAAGCAGTACAGTGCACCGTAAGAAAATTACAAGTATACCCTGGCTTAAGTACCGGGTTAGTTAACTTAAGGAGAATGACATGGCGGTAACGCAAACAGCCCAGGCCTGTGACCTGGTCATTTTCGGCGCGAAAGGCGACCTTGCGCGTCGTAAATTGCTGCCTTCCCTGTATCAACTGGAAAAAGCCGGTCAGCTCAACCCGGACACCCGGATTATCGGCGTAGGGCGTGCTGACTGGGATAAAGCGGCATATACCAAAGTTGTCCGCGAGGCGCTCGAAACTTTCATGAAAGAAACCATTGATGAAGGTTTATGGGACACCCTGAGTGCACGTCTGGATTTTTGTAATCTCGATGTCAATGACACTGCTGCATTCAGCCGTCTCGGCGCGATGCTGGATCAAAAAAATCGTATCACCATTAACTACTTTGCCATGCCGCCCAGCACTTTTGGCGCAATTTGCAAAGGGCTTGGCGAGGCTAAACTGAATGCTAAACCGGCACGCGTAGTCATGGAGAAACCGCTGGGGACGTCGCTGGCGACCTCGCAGGAAATCAATGATCAGGTTGGCGAATACTTCGAGGAGTGCCAGGTTTACCGTATCGACCACTATCTTGGTAAAGAAACGGTGCTGAACCTGTTGGCGCTGCGTTTTGCTAACTCCCTGTTTGTGAATAACTGGGACAATCGCACCATTGATCATGTTGAGATTACCGTGGCAGAAGAAGTGGGGATCGAAGGGCGCTGGGGCTATTTTGATAAAGCCGGTCAGATGCGCGACATGATCCAGAACCACCTGCTGCAAATTCTTTGCATGATTGCGATGTCTCCGCCGTCTGACCTGAGCGCAGACAGCATCCGCGATGAAAAAGTGAAAGTACTGAAGTCTCTGCGCCGCATCGACCGCTCCAACGTACGCGAAAAAACCGTACGCGGGCAATATACTGCGGGCTTCGCCCAGGGCAAAAAAGTGCCGGGATATCTGGAAGAAGAGGGCGCGAACAAGAGCAGCAATACAGAAACCTTCGTGGCGATCCGCGTCGACATTGATAACTGGCGCTGGGCCGGTGTGCCATTCTACCTGCGTACTGGTAAACGTCTGCCGACCAAATGTTCTGAAGTCGTGGTCTATTTCAAAACACCTGAACTGAATCTGTTTAAAGAGTCGTGGCAGGATCTGCCGCAGAATAAACTGACTATCCGTCTGCAACCTGATGAAGGCGTGGATATCCAGGTACTGAATAAAGTTCCTGGCCTTGACCACAAACATAACCTGCAAATCACCAAGCTGGATCTGAGCTATTCAGAAACCTTTAATCAGACGCATCTGGCGGATGCCTATGAACGTTTGCTGCTGGAAACCATGCGTGGTATTCAGGCACTGTTTGTACGTCGCGACGAAGTGGAAGAAGCCTGGAAATGGGTAGACTCCATTACTGAGGCGTGGGCGATGGACAATGATGCGCCGAAACCGTATCAGGCCGGAACCTGGGGACCCGTTGCCTCGGTGGCGATGATTACCCGTGATGGTCGTTCCTGGAATGAGTTTGAGTAATATCTGCGCTTATCCTTTATGGTTATTTTACCGGTAACATGATCTTGCACAGATTGTAGAACAATTTTTACACTTTCAGGCCTCGTGCGGATTCACCCACGAGGCTTTTTTTATTACACTGACTGAAACGTTTTTGCCCTATGAGCTCCGGTTACAGGCGTTTCAGTCATAAATCCTCTGAATGAAACGCGTTGTGAATCATCCTGCTCTGACAACTCAATTTCAGGAGCCTTTATGAATCCACAATTGTTACGCGTAACAAATCGAATCATTGAACGTTCGCGCGAGACTCGCTCTGCTTATCTCGCCCGGATAGAACAAGCGAAAACGTCGACTGTTCATCGTTCGCAGTTGGCATGCGGTAACCTGGCACACGGTTTCGCTGCCTGCCAGCCAGAAGACAAAGCCTCTTTGAAAAGCATGTTGCGTAACAATATCGCCATCATCACCTCCTATAACGACATGCTCTCCGCGCACCAGCCTTATGAACACTATCCAGAAATCATTCGTAAAGCCCTGCATGAAGCGAATGCGGTTGGTCAGGTTGCGGGCGGTGTTCCGGCGATGTGTGATGGTGTCACCCAGGGGCAGGATGGAATGGAATTGTCGCTGCTAAGCCGCGAAGTGATAGCGATGTCTGCGGCGGTCGGGCTGTCCCATAACATGTTTGATGGTGCTCTGTTCCTCGGTGTGTGCGACAAGATTGTCCCGGGTCTGACGATGGCAGCCCTGTCGTTTGGTCATTTGCCTGCGGTGTTTGTGCCGTCTGGACCGATGGCAAGCGGTTTGCCAAATAAAGAAAAAGTGCGTATTCGCCAGCTTTATGCCGAAGGTAAAGTGGACCGCATGGCCTTACTGGAGTCAGAAGCCGCGTCTTACCATGCGCCGGGAACATGTACTTTCTACGGTACTGCCAACACCAACCAGATGGTGGTGGAGTTTATGGGGATGCAGTTGCCAGGCTCTTCTTTTGTTCATCCGGATTCTCCGCTGCGCGATGCTTTGACCGCTGCCGCTGCGCGTCAGGTTACACGCATGACCGGTAATGGTAATGAATGGATGCCGATCGGTAAGATGATCGATGAGAAAGTGGTGGTGAACGGTATCGTTGCACTGCTGGCGACCGGTGGTTCCACTAACCACACCATGCACCTGGTGGCGATGGCGCGCGCGGCCGGTATTCAGATTAACTGGGATGACTTCTCTGACCTTTCTGATGTTGTACCGCTGATGGCACGTCTCTACCCGAACGGTCCGGCCGATATTAACCACTTCCAGGCGGCAGGTGGCGTACCGGTTCTGGTGCGTGAACTGCTCAAAGCAGGCCTGCTGCATGAAGATGTCAATACGGTGGCAGGCTTTGGTCTGTCTCGTTATACCCTTGAACCATGGCTGAATAATGGTGAACTGGACTGGCGGGAAGGGGCGGAAAAATCACTCGACAGCAATGTGATCGCTTCCTTCGAACAACCTTTCTCTCATCATGGTGGGACAAAAGTGTTAAGCGGTAACCTGGGCCGTGCGGTTATGAAAACCTCTGCCGTGCCGGTTGAGAACCAGGTGATTGAAGCGCCAGCGGTTGTTTTTGAAAGCCAGCATGACGTTATGCCGGCCTTTGAAGCGGGTTTGCTGGACCGCGATTGTGTCGTTGTTGTCCGTCATCAGGGGCCAAAAGCGAACGGAATGCCAGAATTACATAAACTCATGCCGCCACTTGGTGTATTATTGGACCGGTGTTTCAAAATTGCGTTAGTTACCGATGGACGACTCTCCGGCGCTTCAGGTAAAGTGCCGTCAGCTATCCACGTAACACCAGAAGCCTACGATGGCGGGCTGCTGGCAAAAGTGCGCGACGGGGACATCATTCGTGTGAATGGACAGACAGGCGAACTGACGCTGCTGGTAGACGAAGCGGAACTGGCTGCTCGCGAACCGCACATTCCTGACCTGAGCGCGTCACGCGTGGGGACAGGACGTGAATTATTCAGCGCCTTGCGTGAAAAACTGTCCGGTGCCGAACAGGGCGCAACCTGTATCACTTTTTAAGACGACAAATTTGTAATCAGGCGAGAGAAAACTCTGATGAAAAACTGGAAAACAAGTGCAGAATCAATCCTGACCACCGGCCCGGTTGTACCGGTTATCGTGGTAAAAAAACTGGAACACGCAGTGCCGATGGCAAAAGCGTTGGTTGCTGGTGGGGTGCGCGTTCTGGAAGTGACTCTGCGTACCGAGTGTGCAGTTGATGCTATCCGTGCTATCGCCAAAGAAGTGCCTGAAGCGATTGTGGGTGCTGGTACGGTGCTGAATCCACAGCAGCTGGCAGAAGTCACTGAAGCGGGTGCACAGTTCGCAATTAGCCCGGGTCTGACCGAGCCGCTGCTGAAAGCTGCTACCGAAGGGACTATTCCTCTGATTCCGGGGATCAGCACTGTTTCCGAACTGATGCTGGGTATGGACTACGGTTTGAAAGAGTTCAAATTCTTCCCGGCTGAAGCTAACGGCGGCGTGAAAGCCCTGCAGGCGATCGCGGGTCCGTTCTCCCAGGTCCGTTTCTGCCCGACGGGTGGTATTTCTCCGGCTAACTACCGTGACTACCTGGCGCTGAAAAGCGTGCTGTGCATCGGTGGTTCCTGGCTGGTTCCGGCAGATGCGCTGGAAGCGGGCGATTACGACCGCATTACTAAGCTGGCGCGTGAAGCTATAGAAGGCGCTAAGCTGTAAAAGTCAAAATGCCCGATCGAGGATCGGGCATTTTTGTAGCGTTTTTTTGCCGGGTTTAACCCTGTACTTTTACCTGTCCGGCGGCGTGCTTCGCGCGCTCAATGGCGTCAACAACACTCTCAGCGGTCGCCAGCGCAACACCCAGACGACGGCTGCCATCAATTTCCGGCTTACCAAATAAACGAATCTGCAAATCTGCGCCTACGGCATTCTGCACATTATCAAACGTGACATTCTGACTGGTCAGTTGTGGCAGAATAACGGCAGAAGCTGCAGGACCATACTGACGGATCCCGCCAACCGGAAGTCCGAGGAAGGCACGTACATGCAGGGCAAACTCTGAGAGATCTTGAGAAATTAACGTCACCATCCCGGTATCATGTGGACGAGGGGAGACCTCACTGAAAATCACCTCATCACCACAGACAAACAGCTCGACACCAAACAGACCATAACCGCCCAGTGCCAGCACCACTTTACGGGCAATCTCCTGCGCACGTTCAAGGGCAAGCGGGCTCATTTGCTGTGGTTGCCAGGATTCACGGTAGTCGCCATCTTCCTGGCGATGACCTACCGGTGCACAGAAATGGACGCCATCCACCGCGCTGACGGTTAGCAAGGTAATTTCGAAGTCAAACTTAACGACGCCTTCAACAATTACGCGGCCCGCTCCGGCGCGACCGCCTTGCTGAGCGTACTTCCATGCCTGAGCAAGTTGCTCTGCAGAACGAATAAACGTCTGCCCCTTGCCGGAAGAGCTCATCACCGGTTTTACAATGCAGGGATAGCCAATGTCAGCAACCGCCTCGCGGAAAAGGCTTTCGCTATCGGCAAAACGATAAGTGGAAGTGGGCAGCTGCAGCTCTTCTGCCGCCAGGCGACGGATACCCTCGCGATTCATCGTTAATTTCGTTGCGCGAGCGCAGGGGACAACATTCAGTCCTTCCTCTTCAAGTTGGATCAGCATATCGGTGGCAATAGCTTCGATCTCCGGCACGATATAATGTGGTTTTTCCAGTTCAACCACACGGCGTAATGCATCACCATCAAGCATATTAATGATATGGGAGCGATGCGCGACATGCATGGCTGGTGCGTCGGCATAGCGATCGACGGCAATCACCTCTACGCCGAGACGCTGACACTCGATTGCCACTTCTTTACCCAGTTCACCGGAGCCTAATAACATCACGCGAGTTGCTGCCGGACGCAGCGCAGTGCCTAATAACGTCATAACGAATATCCCCTGATTAATTCCGCGCGCAGTATAAACGAAAACGTTTGCGCGTGTCTTGTATGGGGATAACCGGACAGCAGGGAAATTTGCGCTTCTTTAGCACTGACAGACATTTCCTGACACCCGCTCGCTTAGGCTGTGAAGGTTACGCACTGTTACGTGAGGAAAAATATGTCAGGCTGGATGAATCAACTGCAATCCCTGTTGGGACAAAAAGGCTCGTCGTCCGGCGAGCAGGGTCTGAGCAAGCTGCTGGTGCCGGGTGCGCTCGGCGGGCTGGCCGGTTTGCTGGTTGCCAATAAATCATCGCGGAAACTGCTTACCAAATACGGTACCGGCGCGCTGCTGGCGGGCGGAGGGGCTATTGCAGGCTCCGTCTTATGGAACAAATACAAAGACAAGGTGCGCAGCGCGCATCAGGATGAACCGCAGTACGGGAAGCAGGTATCGCCGTTAGATTTACGCACCGAGCGGTTGATCCTCGCCCTGGTCTTTGCGGCCAAGAGCGACGGGCATATTGATGCCAGTGAACGTGCCGCAATTGAACAGCAGATGCGGGAAGCGGGCGTTGAGGAGCAGGGCAGGGCGCTGGTGGCGCAGGCCATCGAACAGCCGCTTGATCCGCAGCGTCTGGCGCAAAGCGTGAAAAACGAAGAAGAGGCGCTGGAACTCTATTTTCTGAGCTGTGCCGCCATCGATATCGATCACTTTATGGAGCGCAGCTACCTGAACGCCCTGGGCGATGCGCTGAAGATCCCACAGGACGTTCGTGAGGGAATTGAGCAGGATATTCAGCAGCAGAAGCAGACCCTCGTGGGCTAGAAGGCCATGTTTCGCTTGCATCATACGTGTGTTTTGCCAACCTTATAGGATGTAAAACGAAAAAGTAAGAATGCCATGCCTCCAAAAGCCCGACGTACTCCTTATGCGATCACCACGCATGGCGATACGCGTACCGATAACTACTACTGGCTGCGGGACGATTCTCGTTCCCGGCCAGAGGTGCTGGACTATCTGCACGAGGAAAACGACTATGGCCGCCAGGTCATGGGCAGCCAGCAGGCGCTTCAGGATCAGCTTCTGAACGAAATGGTGCAGCGTATCCCCCAGCGTGATGTCTCTGCCCCGTGGTGCAAAAACGGTTATCGCTATCGCCATATTTATGAGCCGGGAAACGAATATCCCATCTACCAGCGCCAGTCTGTGCTGAGCGCCGAGTGGGACGAATGGGAGATCCTGCTGGATGCCAACAAACGTGCTGCCCACAGTGAGTTTTATACGCTGGGAGGCATGTCCATTTCCCCCGATAACGCCATTATGGCGCTGGCTGAGGATTACCTCTCCCGCCGCCAGTACGGTTTGCGTTTCCGCAATCTTGAAACGGGAAACTGGTATCCCGAAATGCTGGATAATGTCTCCCCCGATTTCGTCTGGGGTAACGATTCAGAAACGGTCTACTACGTTAAAAAGCATGTCTCAACGCTGCTGCCTTATCAGGTCTGGCGTCATACGGTGGGGACCGATTCCGCCGACGATGAACTGGTGTATGAGGAAAAAGATGAGACGTTCTATGTCAGCCTGCACAAAACGTCGTCTCGCCACTACGTGATCATTTTCCTCTCCAGCGCCACCACCTCAGAAGTGCTGCTGCTGGATGCAGAGCTGCCGGATGCGCAGCCTCTGTGCTTCCTGCCGCGCCGTAAAGATCATGAGTACAGCCTGGATCACTTCCAGCACAGCTTTTACCTGCGTTCGAACCGCGAGGGCAAAAACTTTGGCCTTTATAAAACCAAAGTGCGCGATGAACGCAAATGGGAAGTGTTAATTCCCGCGCGCGATCAGGTGATGCTGGAAGGGTTTACGCTGTTTACCGACTGGCTGGTGGTTGAAGAGCGTCAGCGCGGGTTAACCAGTTTGCGCCAAATTAACCGCAAGACCCGGGAAGTCATTGGTATTGCCTTTGATGATCCAGCCTATGTGACCTGGATTGCCTACAATCCAGAACCTGAAACCGCGCGATTGCGTTATGGTTATTCTTCCATGACCACACCAGACACTTTGTTTGAACTGGATATGGATACCGGTGAGCGTCGTGTATTAAAACAAACAGAAGTGCCCGGTTTTGATGCGGCGAATTACCGCAGTGAACACCTGTGGATAGTCGCCCGTGATGGCGTCGAAGTTCCGGTTTCGTTGGTCTACCATCGCAAACATTTTCGCAAAGGACACAACCCGTTGCTGGTGTATGGCTATGGTTCTTACGGCGCAAGTATTGATGCCGATTTCAGTTTTAGCCGCTTGAGTTTATTAGATCGTGGCTTTGTCTACGCCATTGTCCATGTTCGCGGCGGTGGTGAGCTGGGGCAACAATGGTACGAAGACGGAAAATTTCTGAAGAAGAAAAATACGTTTAATGATTATCTTGATGCCTGCGATGCATTGTTAAAACTGGGCTATGGCTCTCCTTCGCTTTGTTATGCGATGGGCGGGAGTGCGGGGGGCATGTTGATGGGCGTTGCAATTAATCAACGCCCGGAATTATTCCACGGCGTTATCGCCCAGGTACCGTTTGTTGATGTTGTAACAACGATGCTTGATGAATCAATTCCTCTTACCACTGGTGAGTTTGAAGAGTGGGGTAACCCGCAGGATCCGCAATATTACGAGTACATGAAAAGCTACAGCCCGTATGACAACGTCACCGCACAGGCTTATCCGCATTTACTGGTAACGACCGGTTTGCACGATTCTCAGGTGCAATATTGGGAACCGGCAAAATGGGTCGCTAAATTGCGCGAGCTGAAAACCGATGACCATCTTTTATTGCTCTGTACCGACATGGACTCAGGCCATGGCGGTAAATCTGGTCGCTTTAAATCGTACGAAGGCGTAGCGATGGAATATGCTTTTCTGGTCGCGCTGGCGCAGGGAACATTACCCGCTACGCCTGCGGATTAAGTATTTTCCAGATAATGTTTCAGTGTTAAACGCAGCTCCGGGCTCATGCTGTCCAGGTTATTAAATAACCAGCGCAGATAGCCCGGATCGCGTTCGGCAACGTCGGAAACCGCTTTGCCACGGTATTTGCCAAAGGTGAAGGTCGTCATCAACGACGGACGTCCGGTGATATCGGCCATCTGTTCTGCCGTCCAGCCGGAGGTGTTCATAATATCGATAAGCAACGCGGCGGTGATATAACAGTCATACAACGCGCGGTGATGATGCAGGCCCGGCGGCGTCTGTACATTGAGCTTCCGTGTTTTATATAACGCCATATTGCTGTACTTGATTCCTGGCCACAAGCGACGGGCCAGTTTCATGGTGCAAATCCACTCACCGGGCATCTCAGGCAGTACGCGGCGGTCAAAGCTGGCGTTGTGCGCGACATACCATTCACTGCCGTAATAGTGTGGGATCACATCTTCAATCCACGGTTTATCGGCGACCATGGCTTCGGTGATGCGATGAATCGCCATCGCTTGTGGACTAATAGGACGATCGGGGCGCACCAGGTGGCTCATGGGGTTGACGATTTTTCCGTCAATGACATCAACAGAGGCAATCTCAACGATCCCTCCCTGCAAACCGCAGGTTTCTGTATCGATAATGCGCAACATGGCATGCTCCAGGCCGAAAAAGCCTAGCGTAATGGAATGATATCGCCTTGCCAACCCTGTTGGCCTAAAGAACCGGTTAGCAGCAGTTCTCCCTTATCGGCACGTACGATCAGCTGACCTTTTTCATCCCATAACGCGCTACCGCCGCGCGCGTTCGCCATTAATACCGCGATGGCGTACTTGTGCGCGAAGCGTTGTAACGAACCGATGGATTGCCGCCAGCGATGCTCGCCCACGGCCAGGCTGCTGGTGAACAGCGTTGCCTCCGGGTCCAGTTCCGGGGCGTCAGCCTGGTTATCCACGATGGTTAACCGTTTATCGCCAGGAATAACACCCGCACCGTTGCCCTGCGGATAACGCCGAATGGTCGACAGGTTAGGGGTGAAAAGCGCGAGTCCTTTCTGGGGCTGGCCGTGTTGCTGGAGCGTAATACCAGCAATCACCGTGATGAAACGTGACTGGGCGGCGTGAAGGAGGGGGGCAAGCTGCAAATCGTCAGGGGGTGGGGGTAAGGATGTTCCGCCTGGGCCGGTAAGCGAAAGCTCCGGAAAGACGATCAAATCGCACCCATGCCATGCAGCCTCGGCAATAAAGTGCAGGTGATGTTTTACGTGCTCATCAACACAGTTGTGCCGCGGGGCATACTGAGCCGCGGCAATATTCCATCGTGACATCGTGACTTCCTTATACACTAAGTCGCTGGGATTTTAAGATTACACCTAAATTTATCAGGGTTTTCTTATCCTGCCACATAACGCGTAAGGAAGTGTAACGAGACGTTAAGCTTATTTAACTTTAGGTTCGTACGGCAGGCGCGAGAGATTGACGGAGGCGAGGCGATGCGCAATGAGACGTTCGCGAAACCAGTCGCGGAGATGCGCGGGTTGTTCACGCTCTACCACTTCAGCCACGACGGGCATGTTGTAACGCTCTTTGAATGCGACCCCCGCGGCGGCGAGATCGACATTCACTTTGTCCATCTCGTCCTGAGGAAGGGCGGCCAGATTAACGTTCATTTCCTTCTCCTTTTTCTGCGGCGGCAACGTTACCGCGATTGTTCAACGATGACAAGGGAGCAAAGGATGTTCCTCGACTCGTTAATTATACAGAGTTATTCTTTAGCATTCAGGCATAACGAAAAGGAATGATTGTGATGCATTTTACCCCTTCCCGTGTCGCGTGCGCGCTGGCATTTCTGCTCTCTTCAGCCATCACGCCCTCAGTTCTGGCCCATGCGCATCTTAAGCAGCAATCCCCGCAGGAAAATACCGTTGCGGTGGCACCAGAGGTCATTACCCTGAACTTCTCGGAAGGCATTGAGCCTGCCTTCAGCGGCGTGGTGGTGACGGACGCACAGCAGCACAAGATCCAGACCGGCGCGGTGAAGCGTGACGAGAAGGATAACGCAAAGCTGATTGTTCCTCTTGAGAAACCGTTGACGTCCGGCACCTACACGGTGGACTGGCATGTGGTCTCCGTGGATGGCCACAAAACCAAAGGCAGCTATCACTTTAGCGTGAAATAGCATGCTGACCCTGAGCTACGTCGCGTTACGCTTTATCCATTTTGCTGCGCTGATGCTGCTTTTCGGCAACGCGCTTTACAGCGTCTGGTTTGCGCCGTCTTCGTTGCAGCGCCTCATGACCCGGCGTTTCCAGCGGCAGCAGAAACTCGCGGCCTTAATCAGCCTGATAGCGGCTCTGCTGATGTTTGGCCTGCAAAGTGGGTTGATGGGCAACGGCTGGGGCGATGTCATTCGTCCGGCGGTCTGGCGCAGCGTGCTGGGAACGCAATTTGGCGGCGTCTGGTTGTGGCAAATGGTGCTGGCCGCTGTGACGGCGGGCGCTGCATGGCTTACCCCGCAAAAAGGCTCACGGCTGTTACTGCTCGCGATGGGGCAGCTGGTGCTGCTGGCGGGCGTGGGACATGCCGCGATGAACGGTGGCGCACCGGGAGCGTTGCATCGTCTCAACCATGCGCTTCACCTGCTCTGCGCCGCGACCTGGGTGGGTGGTTTACTGCCGCTGCTGTTTTGTATGCGTCTGGCGAAAGGCCGCTGGCAGCCAGCCGCTATCTTTACCATGATGCGCTTCTCCCGCGTGGGGCATTACGCCGTGGCAGGCATGCTGCTGACCGGGATAATCAATACGCTCTTTATTGTTGGCATAAACGTGCCGTGGCAGGCGCCTTATGTCCAGCTGTTGTTGTTCAAATGTGCACTGGTCATGATGATGGTGGCAATTGCGCTGGCGAATCGGTATTTTCTTGTGCCACGCTTTCGCCCGGAGGCCGGGCGGGAACAACAGATTTTTATCAGGATGACACAGGCAGAGGTGGTGCTGGGCGCGCTGGTACTGGCCGCCGTCAGCCTGTTCGCGACCTGGGAACCCTTCTGACAAGGTTAAATAACATATGAAAAAGACACTGCTTTCTCTTTTACTTCTCACCTGTGCCAGCAGTGCGTTAGCCGCGCCGCAGGTCATCACCGTCAGCCGGTTTGAAGTGGGTAAGGACAACTGGGCATTTAATCGTGAAGAAGTCATGCTTACCTGCCGTCCCGGTAACGCGCTGTATGTCATCAATCCCAGTACGCTCGTGCAGTATCCGTTAAATGACGTGGCGGAGCAGCAGGTTGCCAGCGGGAAAAGTAACGGACAGCCTGTCAGCGTGATCCAGGTAGATGACCCGGCAAACCCCGGGCAGAAGAAGAGTCTGGCACCGTTTATTGAGCGCGCTGAAAAGCTCTGCTAGCCGTCAGGTTTCCAGTAAAAAAAAACCGCAGGTGCTTGTAAAAGCTCTGCGGTTTTTCACATTTAGTGATGTTCTGACGCTTTTTTTCAGACCACTTTTGCTGTGGACTGGAAAACCTGGCGTCGTCATCTATTCTTAAAGGGCAAGGCAACTAAGCCTGCATTAATGCCAACTTTTAGCGCACGGCTCTCTCCCAAGAGCCATTTCCCTGGACCGAATACAGGAATCGTGTTCGGTCTCTTTTTATCTGTTAAAAATAAACGATAAAATCCGGTTTTCGTCTCAGCAGAAGGTTCACTTCCTGTGCGCCTGCTTCAAACATACCACAACCCGGCAGGCGTAAGTCCAGTCCTTTTTGGCTGTTTTGTTAAATTTTTGTTTGTATTTTGCCTGAGACGACTGCGGGATCAATGCGCGCATGTACGGAAGCCGCAATATCATCAAGTAACGCAAAGCGGCGACGGTATTCGGCGCGTTTTTTGCTGGCAATCTCCTCCAGTGCTTTACGCTCCATCTGGAGCGGCAACTGCCAGCAGAAGGGGGAGAGTTTCTTTCCGTTCAGGCCTTCCCAGAACTCGTCGTAGCTGGCGTGAAAATGACGGCCTTTGCTCAGACGGTAGCGCAGCGCGCGGAAAACATGGCCTTCATCGCTGACGGCAAAAATCGCGCTAATGTTCGAGCGTGAGGCAAGCTGGAAGATCACCTCCATCAGCACGCGTTTCGGGAAAAGCCCATGGCAGGCACGGGTAGCTTGCTTAATCACCTCCCGTGAAACATGACGACGTGGACCCTGAAGGCCGCCGATCACCAGCACCGTACGGCCGTTACTGCGTGCGACACAGAACGTCAGACTGGCAAGCAGCGTATTGTCATTGTCGTGCAGCCAAAGCGTGCTTTCGCCTTCACGTTCAGCCTTACCTGCGGACGAGGCGTGGACGGTAAAGATTTCGCCGTTTTTTGCCTCGAACCGGACAACCGGCACCTCTTGCGGGCTGGTCAGCGCGTGGGCGAGGGCGATGTTTTTCAGACTATCAATCCACTGATAGTGGCTGATGATAGCATCGGCCCGATCGTTTGAGTTCAGGCCGCGCATCAGATACTGGCGGTGAGTTTTGCTCGGCAAGGTAATTTGAGAGGTGAGCAGCCTGTCGAAATCATCGCGCCCGGACAGAGCCTCCAGCATGCGATGGGTGGAGGACCAGAATAAAAGCGAGCGTAGAAGGAACTTTAACCGGTAATCACGTTTGTGCCAGATTGGGCCGGGAACGCGTTTTCCTCTCACCAGTTCAGAAATAATATTTGTGCGATGCGGATAAAAAACATCGTTTTGCAGGTGTATGTTTGACACGTGAAAATCCCTCTTTTTATTCCGCTCTATTTTAAAGGCCAGGGAATAAGGGATTAATAGCGCAGCGATCTTTATTTCCTGCTGGTTTATGGTTTGTTTGGATTCGCAAAATCCAACGCCAGCTCATGACATTTTCTGTGGCAGCTATACTTCTTACAGGAGGCGTTATGTATCAGAAAATAGAGGGAGAACACTGGCGTCATGTCTGGGTTGTCAGCGATATTCATGGTTGCTATCAGTGGCTTATGGATGAGCTGAAACGACGGCATTTTAATCCTGATACGGATCTGCTGATCTCGGTGGGGGATATTATCGATCGCGGGCCTGACAGCGTAAAATGTTTACAGCTGATGCAGGAAAACTGGTTTTATGCGGTACGCGGTAATCACGAGCAAATGGCGTTAGATGCGCTTGAAAATAATGATTTTAGTCTCTGGTCGATAAATGGCGGTAACTGGTTTACCGGGCTTAAGGACGCTCAACAAAAACAGGCGAAGGGTTTACTCGATGCGTGTCGGGACTTACCGCACATTATTGAAATAACCTGCAAAAACGGTCTGAACGTGATTGCTCATGCGGATTATCCCTCCGCTGAATATGGCTGGCATAAGCCGGTGGATGTCCAGCGCGTGCTGTGGGATCGCGACCGGTTAATGGGCTTTATGGTGGGCAAAGGGCAGGGCATTAGCGGCGCGGATCACTTCTGGTTTGGACATACGCCTGTGGACAAACGCTACGATTTTAACAATCTGCACTACATTGATACGGGGGCAGTATTCGGGGGCTTTCTGACGCTGGCGCAGCTTCAGTAATAAATAACCCGCCTTCGGGCGGGTTCTCTTTGGGTCAGGCAAGACGCAAGACCCAGGCATCGGTTTTACTGTCGTAATGCTCACGGTACAGAACGGAATGTTCCCCATCTAGGATTGCCGGGACGCTGGTATCTGCATCCCAGGCGTCCAGCTGCATGCACAAATCCGGATCGGATTTGCAGGGAATACTTAACGTTCGTTCGCCTTGTGATTCGCCGCGCAATTCAGCGTCGTCGATTTCAAAAGCGCCAATGCGTACGCTGGTTTTCGTCATAATGCTCTCCGGTTTGTTGCCCAAAATCTGGTATGACCAGTGCAGTCACCCATTTTTGATCCTAGACAAGGAGAGCGAAATCGCCAGTAAAAAAATGCGCTTTTTTTCAGGCGCTGCGGTTGTTACCGGTAAACAGGCGGCCATCGCGTACCAGTTCGCGCGGATAGCTGTTTTTCAGCCGCGAGCCGACTTTTTTCGCCAGCCCCAGCGGATAGCCCTGATACGTCACGATGACTTCATCCTGTGACGGGCCGTCTTCCGGGTAAACGTCACGACCGCGATACCACTCTTCCGCTTCCTGATGCGTCAGGGCAAAGGTGTTCTCACTGCCGGCCAGCGCAATGACCGCTTCGTGCTGCCAGCGATAGCCTTTATTGTGGATCTCCGCCAGGCGAATACCGAGGCGGGAGAAACGCACCTTACCAATCAGCGGTTCGATGTTGACCGGGAACAGCCACAGCTCTTTGTCACGCATCCAGAGGCGCAGGCTCTCATCCCAGTGCAGGCCGACTTTGCTCGCAGCCGCTTGCGCCTGTGCCGCCTCACGGCCTTTGACCGGCGCGAACGGGAAGTTGCCGACCTTAAACTTAGGGGCAGGCAAGGGATCGACGGCGCGGGTTTTACGCAGACGGGCAACAAAGAAGCCTTCGCAATCGTAAATCTGCGGGAAGACATGCAGGAAGCCTTCAGGCGTGGCCGCATGACTGGCCGAGTCGAAGAGGGTGTCCAGCGGCAGAAACTCGACGGCATCCGCATAGCGTTGCTTGAGCCACAGGCAGACGTCCTCGTTTTCATCGCGATTCAGCGTGCAGGTAGAGTAAACCAGCGTCCCGCCTGGGCGCAGGGCATGAAACGCGCTGTCGATCAGTTCGCGCTGTGTGGCGGCGATCTCCAGGTTGCTTTCAACGGACCAGTTTTTTAACGCATCAGGATCTTTACGCACCACGCCTTCGCCGGAGCAGGGCGCGTCGAGCAGGATGGCATCAAAGGCTTCCGGCAGGGCAGCGCCAAACACGCGACCATCGAAGTGCGTTAACGCGACGTTGTGGATCCCGCAGCGGCTGATATTGGCGTGCAGGACTTTAACGCGGCTGGCGGAAAATTCGTTGGCGAGGATCGCGCCGCGGTTATTCATCCGGGCGGCAATCTGCGTGGTTTTAGAGCCCGGCGCCGCCGCGACATCCATAACCCGCTCAGGCTGGTTCCCGTCGGCAAACAGCGCAGCAACCGGCAGCATGGAGCTGGCTTCCTGAATATAAAACAGCCCGCTCAGGTGCTCGGCGGTGCTGCCGAGCGGCAGGCTCTCCTCGTCATCCCGTTCGATCCAGAAACCCTCTTCACACCACGGCACTGGCGTTAATTGCCAGCCGTAGGGGGAGACGAGATCCAGAAACGCCCCGGCGCTGATTTTCAGCGTATTGACGCGAATACTCCGGCGCAAAGGGCGCTGGCAGGCGGCAACGAAATCGTCGAAAGAGAGATGAGCTGGAAGCGCCTCGCGCATCTGTGCGAGGAATTGTTCGGGAAGAAATACGGAGTTTTGAGCCACGGGCACACCACAGGGAAACATTCAGGTGCGCAGTGTAACATAAAGGCTCCGGCGCGTTGACACCGGAGCCTGCGAGATTAACGCGGCAGCGCCGTTCCCCATTCGCGCCACTCTTTCGGTTCACTTTCCAGCAGCAGGAAGTGTTTACCTGCCTGCGCCTTAGGCGCCAGAGGCGTGCCAGGCGGCGTCGCGAAGGCAATGCCGCCGCGAATGAACTGATTAAAGGTCCCCGTTTTGACCACGCCACCGGTCAGGCCGAAGTCCAGCGAGTAGCCTGAAGCGAGCCAGAACACCGAGTTGTTGCGCACCAGATGCTGATAACGCTGGCTGATGCGCAGGCCGACCATCACGCGATCGGACAGATTACCCAGCGTCAGGCTTGTTACTGTCCCTACTTCAATGCCGCGGAACAGGACCGGCGTACCGATGCCCAGCGAACCGGCTTCCGGCACTTCAACCACAATGCTCAGACCGTCCAGATAACGGGAGTCGGTGATGGTGGCCTCCTGCAACTCAAATTCACGACGTGCGTTGCCGCGACCCGGTTCAACGTTAATGTACGGCTGAAGTATGGTATCGAGATGCTCAACCCCTGCGGCAGAAATTTGCGGCGTAACTACCGAGAAGCGCGAGCCTGCCCGGGCGAACGTCTGCACATATTCCGGATAAAGCACGGCGGTCGCCTGCACTTCATTGCGTGCGGTGATCAGCGTCAGCTTCTGGACCTGCCCGATATCAATGCCGAGATAGCGGATGGGCATGCCTTCTGCCAGTTTACCGGCATCAAAGGTGTGCAGGGTAATCTGCCCCCCGACCGCGCGCGCCGCGGTTTCGGACGGGAAGAGGATCCGCTTGTCACCTTTACGCATGTTGCCGCCGGCGCCGCTCAGGTTATCGAAGCTGATCGCACCGCGCAGGGCACGGGAGAGAGGCGATGCCTGTACGGTCAGCCCGCTGCCGTTGAGCTGCACTTTCGCGCCACCCTCAGCCCAGAACACGCTGTTTGGCGTGAGCAGCTTGCGGTACTCCGGCTTGATATGCAGTTCGATATCAAACGCGTCCGCACGAGGACGAACGGTGATCACTTCCCCCACCTCAAACTTACGGTAAAGCACGACGGAGCCTGCCTGGACATCCGGCAGCGTTTCTGCGCTTAAGGTCAGCGTGGTGGTTGGCAGGTCGCCAAGGCTATTTTCAATGGCTTTGTCCAGATTGGCGAACAGCGGATAGCTTTCGCGCAGCGCACCTTTGCTGCCCGGCAGAATGCGGATCCCGCCGTTAACCCACTCACTGGCGCTGGCGCCGAGGAACTCAACCCCGTCCAGACCCACCTTCACGTCGACCCGACTGTTAACCACAAATTTACTGTCGCCGTGGACCAGGTTGCCGTACTGCGGATCGATGGCGGCGGAGAAGGAGACCCCTTTTTCCGACAGATTACGTTCGAGGACCTGGCCCACCTGCACACCGTGCAGGATCAGCGGTTGCCCGGCTTCGATACCGTAGCTTTCCGGTGCATTCAGCGTAACCGTCAACACGCCCGGTTTTTGCAGCAGGGCTTTATCCGCCGGCGCGATAACAAAGTTTTTGTTCGGCGCACCTTCGCCGGGGATCAGCTCAAAGGTGCTTCCCGTCAGCAGAGAACTGATGCTGGCGTCGCTGAGGGAGAGCTTCGGATTACGCAGTTCAATGCGCGTTTTTTCCCGCAGGAGATCCACTACGCTCGGATCCACCGTCATTTCGCCGGTAACGGAACCGCCCGCATTGAGGGTTAATTTTGTCAGTTGCCCGACCTCTAAACCCTGGTACATCAGCGGGGTCGAACCGGCTTTCAGGCCTTTGGCATCCGGCAGGGTCAGCTTGACGATGACACCGCGCTGGCTGTGCGCCAGGTCGGCGTACAGGCCAAAGGTATCTTCTGCGGCGGCAGGGCTGGAGTTAGCAGGTGAGTCGAAGGCGATAGCGCCATTCACCAGCGCCGCCAGGCTCTCAAGCTTCACTTTCGCACCGCTTAAGCTCAGGTCAGCATCAACGCCGGAAACGTTCCAGAAACGGCTACCTTTTTTCACCAGATCGGTAAAACGCCGCTCGATCAGGACATCAATCACCACGCCTTGCTTGTTGGGATTGATGGCATAGTCGTAGACTTTTCCCACAGGGATCTTGCGGAAATAGACCAATGAACCGCTGTTCAGCGAACCGAGATCGGGGGCTTGCAGGTGGATCATCAGATCGCCATTGTCCAGTCGATATTTCGGTTGGGTATCGAGTGCGACAAAGTGATCCTGCTCTTTACCTTTACCTGGCATCATGCCGATATAGTTACCACCGACGAGGGCGTCCAGCCCGGAGACACCTGCCAACGATGCTTTTGGCGTCACCAGCCAGAACTGAGTCTCTTCGCGCAGCGCATCTTTCATATCGGACTTGATGCTGACCTTGACTTCAATCTTACGAAGATCGTCGCTGAGGCTGATATCCTGCACTGTTCCGACTTCAACGCCCTGATAACGAACAGGCGTACGGCCCGGGACAATACCATCCGCCGACATAAAGTCGATGGTGACGGTATTACCCCGGTCCTGATAACTGTCCCAAATCAGCCAACCGGCAATCATTAGCGCGATGAACGGCAGCAGCCAGAAAGGTGAGATACGGCGTTTATTTTTAATCTGCGCTTCAGTCGTCGAAGCGGGCGTTTCCTGACTCATGTGCATCCCAAAGTAAGCGGCTGTCCAGCCATTCCACAGCAAGAATAGTCAAAATTACCGCTGCGCCGAAATAAAACGCAGCCGGTCCCATAGTAAAAGCGAGGATCTGATCGCGATTAATCAGCGACATGGTTAAAGATATGACAAACAGGTCGAGCATCGACCAGCGACCAATCCAGGTCACCATCCGCAGTAACAGAATGCGTGTGCGTAAACCTTGCTGGCATTTAAAATGAATACTCAACAGTAAAGTGAACATGACGATCACTTTAGTAAACGGTACCAGAATACTGGCGATAAACACGATTCCCGCAACCGCAATGTTGCTACTTGCCAGCGACATAATTCCGGAAAGAATTGTATCTTCCTGCCGTCCTCCGTTCAGATAAATGATAGAAATAGGCAACAGGTTGGCAGGTAACAACAAAACGATTGACGCTAACAGCGCCGCCCAGCATTTTTGCAAACTATGACGGCGACGCAGGCGTAGCGGGATATGGCAACGCGGGCAGCGACCACGCTGATCAGTATAGCCGGTAAAATGGCACCCAAGACAGACACGAAGTTTCTCGTCCCTACGCGTAGCGGGGCGCTGCGGATAAAATCGCTCCCACAGCTCCTCGACATTAAGATGTGACAACGTCACCGTCGTTAAAATCACCAACGCCACAAAAGAGAACAAGCCGACACCCGCCTGGATATGGGCATAATCCTGTACCTTTATAGAAGCAACGCCAATGCCGACCAGGTAGATATCCAGCATTACCCACTCTTTAAGTCGCTCAAGCATCAGCAGTACCGGACGTAAATTCATTCCCAGTCGGTTACCAAACCATAAATATGCTATGGAGGACACCAGAATGAGGGGGGCACCAATAACGCAGAAAAAGACCATCGCCCCCGTTATCGTATCGCCCTGTTTGGTCATTTGCCAGATGCCTTGCATGACGTTGGCGTCGATACGAATACCTAACAGCCAGATATGCAACAGCGGTTCGCCCCAGGCAAACGGCATCAGCAACAGCATGGTGAAAGCCATTGCCGCCAGGCGCGTTAGCGACCAGTCGCGCCCGTCGCGAATTTTTGCCTGACAGCGCGGACAATAGGCACTCTGATGAGAATTTATCTCGGGCAGGCTAAACAGCATGTCGCATTGCGGGCAACGTTGGTAATCACCACGCGGCAGTTCCTCGCCGATTGACCTCACTGTTATCTTTTTTGTCGGCGTAATTTGTGGTGTGTTAAGAGCCATGACGTGCCAAATGTAATAAGAATTAACATTAATATTAACCCATGATGGGAATGATCTTGAGCATTAACGCATTTAATGCTTATTTTAATAGGCTGGCAGTTCCAGGTAAGACAACCAAGTGATTATATAATGAACAAAACAGAATTTTACGCGGATTTAAATCGCGACTTTAACGCGCTGATGGCAGGAGAAACCAGTTTTCTGGCAACGCTTGCGAACACCAGTGCGTTGTTATACGAGCGTCTCACTGACGTAAACTGGGCAGGTTTTTATTTGCTTGAGGACGATACACTGGTACTCGGACCATTTCAGGGCAAAATTGCCTGTGTCCGGATACCCGTCGGGCGCGGGGTGTGCGGCACTGCGGTTGCCCGCAATCAAGTGCAGCGTATCGAGGATGTTCACGCGTTTGACGGGCATATTGCCTGTGATGCGGCGAGTAATTCTGAAATTGTTCTGCCGCTGGTGGTGAAAAATCAGATTATTGGTGTTCTCGACATCGATAGTACCGTCTTCGGTCGCTTTACAGACGAGGACGAGCAAGGCTTACGTCAGCTTGTGGCACAGCTTGAAAAAGTGCTTGCAACGACGGATTACAAAAAATTCTTTGCGAGCGTCGCAGGATAATCAACGGATAACGTAGCATTTACTGGTAGCGTCATTATAATGACGCCTGTTCATGCCTGCGCTTGTTGGCTACGTCCGTTGTAATCAGGAAATTTCATGGAAAATCAACCTAAGTTGAATAGCAGTAAAGAAGTAATCGCGTTTCTGGCCGAACGTTTTCCCCACTGTTTCAGTGCGGAAGGTGAAGCGCGTCCGCTGAAAATCGGTATTTTTCAGGATTTGGTCGATCGTGTTGCCGGGGAAATGAACCTGAGCAAAACGCAATTACGATCCGCTTTACGTCTCTACACTTCGAGCTGGCGTTATCTTTACGGTGTTAAACCCGGCGCAACGCGTGTCGATCTTGACGGCAACCCATGCGGTGAGCTGGACGAGCAACATGTAGAGCATGCTCGCAAGCAGCTTGAAGAAGCGAAAGCGCGTGTTCAGGCACAGCGTGCTGAACAGCAAGCGAAAAAACGCGAAGCTGCCGCAGCTGCTGGTGAGAAAGAAGACGCACCGCGCCGCGAACGCAAGCCACGTCCGACCACGCCACGCCGCAAAGAAGGCGCTGAACGTAAACCTCGTGCGCAAAAGCCGGTAGAGAAAGCGCCAAAAACAGTAAAAGCACCTCGCGAAGAACAGCACACCCCGGTTTCTGACATTTCAGCTCTGACTGTCGGACAAGCTCTGAAGGTGAAAGCGGGTCAAAACGCGATGGATGCCACCGTATTAGAAATCACCAAAGACGGCGTCCGCGTCCAGCTGAATTCGGGTATGTCTTTGATTGTGCGCGCAGAACACCTGGTGTTCTGAAACGGAGGCCGGGCCAGGCATGAACATGTTTTTTAGGCTTACCGCGTTAGCTGGCCTGCTTGCAATAGCAGGCCAGACCTTCGCTGTAGAAGATATCACGCGTGCTGATCAAATTCCGGTATTAAAGGAAGAGACGCAGCATGCGACGGTAAGTGAGCGCGTAACGTCGCGCTTCACCCGTTCTCATTATCGCCAGTTCGACCTCGATCAGGCATTTTCGGCCAAAATCTTTGACCGCTACCTGAATCTGCTCGATTACAGCCACAACGTGCTGCTGGCAAGCGATGTTGAACAGTTCGCGAAAAAGAAAACCGAGTTAGGCGATGAACTGCGTTCAGGCAAACTCGACGTTTTCTACGATCTCTACAATCTGGCGCAAAAGCGCCGTTTTGAGCGTTACCAGTACGCTTTGTCGGTACTGGAAAAGCCGATGGATTTCACCGGCAACGACACTTATAACCTTGACCGCAGCAAAGCGCCCTGGCCGAAAAACGAGGCTGAGTTGAACGCGCTGTGGGACAGTAAAGTCAAATTCGACGAGTTAAGCCTGAAGCTGGCAGGAAAAACGGATAAAGAAATTCGTGAAACCCTGACACGCCGCTACAAATTTGCCATTCGTCGTCTGGCGCAAACCAACAGCGAAGATGTTTTCTCGCTGGCAATGACGGCGTTTGCGCGTGAAATCGACCCGCATACCAACTATCTTTCCCCGCGTAATACCGAACAGTTCAACACTGAAATGAGTTTGTCGCTGGAAGGTATTGGCGCAGTGCTGCAAATGGATGATGACTACACCGTTATCAATTCGATGGTGGCAGGTGGTCCGGCAGCGAAGAGTAAAGCTATCAGCGTTGGTGACAAAATTGTCGGTGTTGGTCAAACAGGCAAGCCGATGGTTGACGTGATTGGCTGGCGTCTTGATGATGTGGTTGCCTTAATTAAAGGGCCGAAGGGCAGTAAAGTTCGTCTGGAAATTTTACCTGCTGGTAAAGGGACCAAGACCCGCACTGTAACATTGACCCGT
This sequence comes from Enterobacter hormaechei, assembly GCA_042434945.1. GTDB lineage: Bacteria > Pseudomonadota > Gammaproteobacteria > Enterobacterales > Enterobacteriaceae > Escherichia > Escherichia hormaechei_A. Next base: position 2,237,105 of record CP170191.1, on the reverse strand, counting down.
GAACGTATTCGTCTCGAAGACCGCGCGGTTAAAATGTCGGTGAAGACCGTCGGTAAAGAGAAAGTCGGCGTGCTGGATATTCCGGGCTTCTATGTGGGTTTGACAGACGATGTCAAAGTTCAACTGCAGAAACTGGAAAAACAGAATGTCAGCAGTGTGATCATCGACCTGCGTAGCAATGGCGGTGGGGCGTTGACCGAAGCGGTATCGCTCTCAGGTCTGTTTATTCCTGCGGGTCCCATTGTTCAGGTCCGCGATAACAACGGCAAGGTTCGTGAAGACAGCGATACCGACGGGCAGGTGTTCTATAAAGGCCCGCTGGTGGTACTGGTTGACCGTTTCAGTGCTTCGGCTTCAGAAATCTTTGCCGCGGCAATGCAGGATTACGGTCGTGCGCTGGTTGTGGGTGAACCGACGTTTGGTAAAGGCACCGTTCAGCAATACCGTTCATTGAACCGTATTTACGATCAGATGTTACGTCCTGAATGGCCAGCGCTGGGTTCTGTGCAGTACACGATCCAGAAATTCTATCGCGTTAACGGCGGCAGTACGCAACGTAAAGGCGTAACGCCAGACATCATCATGCCGACGGGTAATGAAGAAACGGAAACGGGTGAGAAATTCGAAGATAACGCGCTGCCGTGGGATAGCATCGATGCCGCGACTTATGTGAAATCAGGAGATTTAACTGCCTTTGAACCGGAGCTGCTGAAGGAACATAATGCGCGTATCGCGAAAGATCCTGAGTTCCAGAACATCATGAAGGATATCGCGCGCTTCAACGCTATGAAGGACAAGCGCAATATCGTTTCTCTGAACTACGCTGTGCGTGAGAAAGAGAATAATGAAGATGATGCGACGCGTCTGGCGCGTTTGAACGAACGCTTTAAACGCGAAGGTAAACCGGAGTTGAAGAAGCTGGATGATCTACCGAAAGATTACCAGGAGCCGGATCCTTATCTGGATGAGACGGTGAATATCGCACTCGATCTGGCGAAGCTTGAAAAAGCCAGACCCGCGGAACAACCCGCTCCCGTCAAGTAATATCAATCAGGCACAAGAAATTGTGCCTGATTTTTTAACAGCGGCAAGATGCCGTAAATCAGATGCTACAAAATGTAAAGTTGTGTCTTTCTGGTGACTTACGCACTATCCAGACTTGAAAATAGTCGCGTAACCCATACGATGTGGGTATCGCATATTGCGTTTTGTTAAACTGAGGTAAAAAGAAAATTATGATGCGAATCGCGCTCTTCCTGCTAACGAACCTGGCCGTAATGGTCGTTTTCGGGCTGGTACTGAGCCTGACAGGGATACAGTCGAGCAGCGTTCAGGGGCTGATGATCATGGCCTTGCTGTTCGGTTTTGGTGGTTCCTTCGTTTCGCTTCTGATGTCCAAATGGATGGCATTACGATCTGTTGGCGGGGAAGTGATCGAGCAACCGCGTAACGAAAGGGAACGTTGGCTGGTCAATACTGTAGCAACCCAGGCTCGTCAGGCAGGGATCGCTATGCCGCAAGTGGCTATCTACCATGCGCCGGACATCAACGCTTTTGCAACCGGTGCGCGCCGTGATGCCTCTCTGGTTGCTGTCAGCACCGGTTTGCTGCAGAACATGAGCCCGGATGAAGCCGAGGCGGTAATTGCTCACGAAATCAGCCACATCGCCAATGGTGATATGGTTACCATGACGCTGATTCAGGGCGTGGTGAACACCTTCGTTATCTTTATTTCCCGTATTCTGGCGCAGCTTGCCGCGGGTTTTATGGGCGGAAATCGTGATGAAGGTGAAGAGAGCAACGGCAACCCGCTGATCTACTTTGCGGTTGCAACGGTTCTGGAACTGGTGTTTGGTATTCTGGCGAGCATTATCACCATGTGGTTCTCGCGTCATCGTGAATTCCATGCTGATGCCGGTTCGGCAAAACTGGTTGGTCGCGAGAAAATGATTGCCGCGCTGCAGCGCCTGAAAACCAGCTATGAACCGCAAGAAGCAACCAGCATGATGGCTTTCTGCATTAACGGTAAGTCGAAATCGCTCAGTGAGTTGTTCATGACTCACCCGCCGCTGGATAAACGAATTGAAGCTCTGCGTACGGGTGAATACCTGAAGTAATATGAAGTAAATACTAAAAAGCGCGTCCTGATCGACGCGCTTTTTTTATGCCCTGGATCGTGGCTGAGTGATACGTAAACCACTGGCACAGGCAGCAATCACTGCCAGAATAGCCGCAGCCATCAGCGAAACGTGCGTACCATTATCACCGAACTGATTTAGCATCAGCGCCACCAGTGCCGCGCCGCTACTCTGACCCAGTAGACGAGCCGTTCCTAACATGCCACTGGCTCCACCGCTACGTTCGCGAGGAGCGGAGGTAATAATGGTGTGGTTATTGGGTGACTGGAACAAGCCAAATCCAGCGCCACATAAGATCATCGGCCAGATAATATTGATATCCGCAGGTGACGCGGGCAGCAGAACCAGGGAAAAAAGCCCCGCAGCCATGATGAACAACCCTAGAGCACCCAGCAATCCTGCATGTACGCGTTCAATCAAATAGCCTGCCAACGGAGCCATCACCATCGTTGCTAACGGCCACGGTGTCAGAAGTAAACCTGTTTCGACTTCACTACGCCCGAGCACGGTTTGCAGGTAAAAGGGCAGGGAAACCATTGCCAGCATTTGTGCGCAGAAAGAGCAAACAGATGTGCAAATAGAAAGTGAAAACAGCGGGATACGCAGTAAATCCACCGGTAGCAGCGGTACGGGAAGAGAAAGCTGGCGGCGAATAAAGAAAATACCAACAACAACCATTACCACCAGTTCCGCAGCAATTAACGTCAGCGATTGCCCCTGAGCGAAACCACTCAACGCAGTGATAAGCAGGCCGAAGGTTAACGCGTTCATCACGGCGCTGGGCAGGTCGAAACGGGGTTTACTGGCGCGAGAACCATTGGGTGGCAGAAAACGCATCGCCAGAAGCAGGGCGATAATACCTAACGGTACGTTGATTAAAAATAACCATTTCCAGGATGCGATGGAGAGGATTGCTGCAGCAATTGTCGGCCCGGCAGCAGAAGAGACGGCAACAATAAACGAGTTTATGCCCATCCCTCTCCCCAGAAAACGTTGTGGATAGATCAGGCGGATAAGTGCGGTATTAACGCTCATCAACGCTGCACCGCCGAAACCTTGTATGACACGCGCAAGGGTGAGCATTTGCAGCGAATCAGAAAGGGCGCAGAACAGTGAAGACAACAGAAAAACGACCAGACCGCATTTATAAATACGTCGATAGCCAAACATATCGCCCAGAAACGAAAACGAGAGCAGGGAGATGACAATGGCGATTTGATAGGCGTTCACTACCCAGATGGAACTGGCTGGCGTGGCATGAAGGTCCGTGGCGATTGTTGGCAGGGCGACGTTGGCGATTGCGCCGTCAAGGACAGCCATCGAAATACCAATCACAATGGTTAATATCGCACCGTATCGCTGGGGCAATGGCAGGCCGTCGGCCTGAACTTTTGGCATAGGAATTTTATATCTTTGGTGAATAATCAACAGGGGTATGATTCTAGCACTGATATTCACGGTGGATGTCGCAGAATTGTAACTAACCGGCAAAAGATGGATTGCGACCACCCTGGTGCGAAATTATAATAAAAAACAGTTCTGATTTTTATAAAACACTCGCAATGAGGTGATAAATGGCTAACGCAGATCTGGATAAACAGCCTGATTCTGTATCTTCCGTGCTAAAAGTTTTTGGCATTTTGCAGGCGCTGGGTGAAGAGCGCGAAATAGGGATAACCGAGCTGTCGCAGCGCGTCATGATGTCAAAAAGCACCGTTTATCGCTTTTTACAGACCATGAAAACCTTAGGTTATGTGGCGCAGGAAGGGGAGTCGGAGAAATATTCCCTGACCCTGAAATTGTTTGAACTGGGCGCTCGCGCGTTACAAAACGTCGATTTAATTCGTAGCGCAGATATCCAGATGCGTGAGATCTCCCGCCTGACCAAAGAAACTATCCACCTCGGCGCACTGGACGAAGACAGTATTGTTTACATTCACAAAATTGACTCTATGTACAATTTGCGCATGTATTCACGGATTGGGCGTCGTAATCCGCTGTACAGCACCGCGATTGGTAAGATACTGCTGGCATGGCGCGATCGCGATGAAGTGAAGCAAATTCTTGAGGGCGTGGAGTATAAACGCAGTACCGAGCGGACCATCACCAGTACAGAAGCGTTATTACCCGTTCTGGACCAGGTGCGCGAGCAGGGGTATGGCGAAGATAACGAAGAGCAGGAAGAAGGGCTGCGATGCATTGCGGTACCGGTATTTGATCGCTTTGGCGTGGTCATTGCCGGTTTGAGCATCTCCTTCCCGACGTTGCGTTTCTCTGAAGAGCGTTTACAGGAATATGTCGCAATGTTGCATACCGCAGCGCGCAAAATTTCTGCCCAAATGGGTTATCACGACTATCCGTTCTGATCGACGCCACCAATAAAAACGCCGCACTTTTGCGGCGTTTCTGTAAGCGAAGTTCAGCGCTGATTAACCGTTATCAACCACAACAGATGATTTACGCAGCACAGGACAGTTGGTTAACCCGATGATCCCGCTGTCGGAATGGATGTACTGAGCCGTGCTTATCCCCTGGGCGGTAAGATATTTACACTGGATACCCAGACCCGCGGCATTTTCTTTGCTCCCCATTAATACGCCGTACCCACTTAATAACAGGCCGATCCAGACAATGGCCAGTACAATTACTGTACGAATAAGTAAACGCATCGTTGCCTCTTTTTTCTTTGTTGTCATAGAGTAAGCGTAACGGCTTTACGCAGTGAAACAAGTGCACGATTCCGAAAAGCGTCTGTTGAAGGTACAGTTAGCCCCTGTTTAAGATAACCGTGATAACCTGGCTGTATCAGGTCATAAGACGGAGTGTGGAGTGAAAAAAATACGCTGGGTAATTCTGATTATAGTGTTGATAGCATGCGTGGTGCTGTGGACGCAGACTATCAATGTGATGTGCGATCAGGATGTACAGTTCTTTAGCGGCATTTGTTCAATCAATAAGTTTATCCCCTGGTAGAGACCATTTTTACGCTGAGTGATGTCCTTACGCGGCGGCAGTGGTAAAATGGCGGTTTTTACTGAGGTGGTGAAATGGGTGAGTTACTGAATTCGGGGCTGCTGAGCATTGCATCCCTGGTAATGCCTTTGTTGGTGCTGGTCGTTGGGCTGGTGCTGTGGTTTTTCGTTAACCGCGCCAGCTCCCGCACAAACGAGCAGATTGAGCTGCTGGAAGCATTGCTCGATCAGCAGAAACGGCAGACTGCGCTGCTGCGTCGTTTGTGCGAAGCCAACGAGCCGGAGGAGAAAGCGGTACCGAAGGACGCTGTTGCTCAACAACAAGACGAGGAAGACTTCATTCGCCTGGTAGCTGAACGATAGTCTGCCCGGAGCGGGGAGGTGGCCTGACGTACGGCGTAAATTCCCTCCCTTATCAAATGCATCCCACAACTTCCCGGCATTTAATTAAGCAGCAGTTAACTCATGTTTTAGCACACTGAAAACTGGCGAATATTTATCCTTATTTAACAAATTCAGTTTCGTTGAATAAATAGTGTGCTTTATCTTTCCTGAAGTGTTTTATTTTTATCGAAACGTTTTGCTTGCCTTGTTTTGAGGCAGAGTCATAAAAATTTCATTATTTTGGTGCAGAATAACACTTATTAAATGGTGGTTTTTAATACAGTTAGCAAAATGTAATTAACATCGTATATTCCCTGACACATGTTGGTGCGTTGCAATGTTTTCAGCATAACTTTTCACAAAATGTTCTAACTCAGTCATTCCTTTAAAGAAATTCTGGGATTGGGATGGACGCTTTGAAATGATTGAGCTATGTTTAAAAAGTCTTTGATTACAGGGCGCGTCAACGCACCCTGCGGGCAGTGAGGTCAGGTGGCGCTTCATTTGACAATTCGCATAACTGTGCAGATTGTTATGGAGTAACGTCTGAATTTGTGCGTCTGATCGAGACATGTTTAAAAATGGCTTGCCATAATTAACGTTGTATGTGATAACAGATTTCGGGTTAAACGAGGTACAGTTCTGTTTATGTGTGGCATTTTCAGTAAAGAAGTCCTGAGTAAACACGTTGACGTTGAATACCGCTTCTCTGCCGAGCCTTATATTGGTGCCTCATGCAGTAATGTGTCAGTTTTATCTATGTTATGCCTGCGGGCGAAGAAAACAATCTAAGGAATTTTTCAAATGGCAAAGATTAAAGGTCAGGTTAAGTGGTTCAACGAGTCTAAAGGTTTTGGCTTCATTACTCCGGCTGATGGCAGCAAAGACGTGTTCGTACACTTCTCCGCTATCCAGGGTAATGGCTTCAAAACTCTGGCTGAAGGTCAGAACGTTGAGTTCGAAATTCAGGACGGCCAGAAAGGTCCGGCAGCTGTTAACGTAACAGCTATCTGATCGAATCACTGCTGACTGAAGCGCTCAGCGCTTCGATCTCAGACATAAGCCTCGCCGATGCGGGGCTTTTTTATTCGCTTATTTTTCAAAATATTACGTAATCCTCCTCTGTTATTATCTTGTTGCAAACCCGCGAGATTATTAGCATTGTTTTCCCGCCTTATTATCCGCTTTTCTCGTTAAATCAGGGCGTTGATTAACAGCCCTGGGGTTAAGGTGAAAAAAAAGACAATAACCACCACCGGAAATTTTACTCCGGCACGTTTTGCACTTCTGTGTCTCGCCATCTTTTGTAGCCTTGCGTTTCTGCTGGGCCGCGTAGCGTGGCTACAAATTATCAAACCGGATAATCTGGTGAAGCAGGAGGATATGCGCTCCCTGCGCGAAGTGGCGATAGACGCCCCGCGTGGGATGATTGTTGACCGTGAAGGGCGACCCCTTGCGGTGAGCGTACCCGTCCAGGCCGTCTGGGCCGATCCCAAAACAGTGCTGGAAAAAGGGGGGATCGGTTTTGACTCGCGCTGGCAGGCCCTGGCAGATGCCTTACACCTTTCTCTGAGCACGCTCGCATTGCGAATTAACAGTAACCCGCACGGGCGATTTATTTACCTGGCCCGTCAGGTTGATCCCGCCCAGGCAAAGTGGATCGATAAGCTACGTCTCCCCGGTATCAACCTTCGCGATGAGTCCCGCCGCTTTTATCCTGCCGGGCACGTGGCGGCGAACCTGATTGGCTTCACCAATATTGATGGTCAGGGCATTGAGGGCGTCGAGAAAAGCTTTAACACGCAGCTTACCGGGAAGGCAGGCGTGCGGCTGGTCAGGAAAGATCGCTACGGACATGTGGTGGAGAACCTTACGGAGGTGGCTCCCGTACCTGCACATAATATCCAGCTTAGTATCGATGAACGCCTGCAAACTATCACCGAAGACGCGCTGGATAATGCCGTGGCGTGGAACAAAGCCGAGTCAGGCGCGTCGGTGCTGATTAATATCCGGACGGGCGAAATTCTGGCGATGGCGAGCTTCCCCGACTTCAACCCCAACAACCGGGAAGGGGCAACGCTGGATGATTTTCGCAATCGCGCGATCAGCGACACCTTTGAACCTGGCTCGACCGTTAAGCCTCTGGTGCTGATGACGGCGCTACAGCAGGGGCTGGTACAGCCTGACAGCGTGATAGATACGCATCCCTACACCATTGATGGTCATCGTATTCGTGATGTGGGCTACTACCCCGAGCTGACGATGACCGGGATTTTGCAAAAATCTAGCGACACAGGCGTATCCCGTCTTTCGCTGGCGATGCCCGTGCAACGGTTACTGGATACCTATAAAAACTTTGGTTTTGGCGAGAGTACCGGGCTTGGTTTAACGGGAGAAAGCGCAGGTTTACTGCCGCAGCGAAAATTCTGGAGTCAGTTAGATCGGGCGACCTTTGCCTTTGGGTATGGCCTGATGGTAACCCCCCTCCAGCTGGCGCATGTGTATGCCACCATCGGCAGCTACGGCATTGAACGGCCTCTGTCCATCACCCGTATTGACCCGCCGGTGATTGGCAAGCGGGTGATGCCCGAGGAAATTGTTCACGAGGTGGAACATATGATGGAGAGCGTTGCGTTACCCGGCGGTGGCGGGGTCAAAGCGGCGGTGCGTAACTATCGCGTGGCGATAAAAACCGGGACGGCCAAAAAAATCGATGAACATGGTAAGTATGTGGATAAATACGTCGCCTATACCGCAGGCGTTGCGCCTGCCAGCGATCCCCGTTTCGCGCTGGTGGTGGTGATCAACGATCCGCAAAACGGTGCCTACTATGGCGGGGCCGTTTCTGCGCCCGTGTTCAGCGAAATTATGGGTAACGTCCTGCGCCTGGAAAACGTGAAGCCAGACGGGCTGCCGGCAGATTCTGACCATCTGATCGTGATGCGTCACCCAGCCGTTTATAACCCTGGCGAATAGCGGTACACTTCGCCTTTTGGTTTACGCCCTGGAGCTGTCATGTCTTTCAGTTGTCCCCTTTGCCACGCGCCGCTGACGCGCGCGGAGAAAACGTTTATCTGTCCACAGGGACATCAGTTTGACCGGGCGAAAGAGGGCTATGTAAATCTTCTGCCGGTACAACACAAGCGCTCCCGGGACCCGGGTGACAGCGCGGAGATGATGCAGGCGCGCCGGGCGTTTCTCGATGCCGGGCACTATCAACCGCTCAGGGATGCCGTTGTCGCCTTACTCCGTCAATCTCTGACAGAAGGCGTATCCGCCATGCTGGATATCGGCTGCGGCGAAGGTTACTACACCGCCACGTTTGCTGACGTGGCGGCTGAGAAGGGTGCCGAAACTTTCGGGCTGGACGTGTCGAAAGTGGCTATCCGTGCGGCAGCTAAACGCTACTCAGCGGTAACGTTCTGCGTGGCCTCCAGCCACCGCCTGCCGTTTGAGGAAGCGAGTATGGACGCCGTGGTGCGTATCTATGCGCCGTGCAAGGCAGAGGAGCTGGCGCGCGTCGTTAAGCCTGGCGGCTGGGTTATCACCGTCACGCCAGGGCCGCGTCATCTGCTGGAGTTAAAAGGGCTGATCTATGATGAAGTTCACCTGCATGCGCCGCACTCTGAACAGCTGGCGGGCTTTGCGTTAAAGCAGGCGCAGTCGGTAGCGTATGAAATGACGTTGCAGGGAAGTGAAGCCGTGGCGTTACTGCAAATGACGCCGTTTGCATGGCGGGCAAAACCAGAGGTGTGGGAAACGCTGGCAGCGCAGACAGAATTTCGCTGCCAGACGGATTTCAGCATCCATTGCTGGCAGCGCGAAGGTTAACCCGCGAAGTGTGCCCAAAGGATTTGGGCACCAATCCCGATCAACACGATACCGCCCAGAATTTCGGCGCGTTTGCCTAACAGCGGGCCAATGAACCGACCCACCATCATCCCCAGCGTTGACATGATCAGCGTGGCGCAGCCAATCGCCAGCGCGGTGGCGATAATATTGACCTGCAAAAACGCCAGACCGACACCCACGGCCATTGCATCCAGGCTGGTTGCGATGGCGGTTGTCACCAGAAGCCAGAAGCCGTGGCGTTGCAGCGGCGCATCATCTTCATCGCCGTTACCACGAAAGCCTTCAATCACCATGCGTCCGCCGAGGAACACCAGCAGCACGAAAGCAATCCAGTGATTCCACTCCAGCACGAACTGGCTGGCGAGCATCCCCAGACCCCAGCCGATAAGCGGCGTCAGCGTTTCGATAGCACCAAATATGAGACCGGTACGCAGGGCGTCGGAAAATTTAGGTTTATGGAGGGTGGCACCTTTACCAATAGAGGCGGCAAATGCGTCCATGGACATGCCAAAAGCCAGAAGGATCGTAGCGGAGATATTCATAAGAGCGTCCAGACCGGGGATATCCATATGACACATCACTGCCCCCAGTAAACAGCAGTTGATGTATCTATGGTCTCGCCTGATCGCTTTTGGCACAGTAAGTGTGCTGAAAACGATCCGTACGTGCCACGTTTTGCAACGAGTATGTTGACACGTACATTTCCGGAATCTGGAAATCGGCTACTCCCCAAATGAGGGCGCAACCTTAACATATTTTGAGAATATAAAACAACTGTTGGAATATATTATTTCATTGCTTTATTGATAACGATTTACATTTAGATTTATATATCAATGAAACGTTAAAATAAATAACAAATAAGGGAAGAGGTAATATAGCCTAAGCTATGTCTGATTATTAAAAATACACTAAACATAGCTTTGGCTAAATTCATAACTTATTGAGTTGAAACGAGAAGCTTATAAATTTTTTCCAGATCGTCGATATTTCGAACGCGGATTAACAGCCGACGCTGTTCTAATTGCATCACCAACACGCCATCTTCCGACAAGTTCATCGCTTTGATTCGGCTATATTCAATCCAGACATTGGCGAAGAAAAAACCTTTTTGTTTAAAGATGATCTTCGGAACGCGGATCCAGAATATATAAAAACCCATCAGAGCCAGTGCGCTTAATAACCATGTCGTTATTAACGCACCATGATTCGTGACGTTGTTATAGATAAGAATGACAATCAATCCGACGAAGATAACGCTATCGATGCGACCACGCCGGAGCAAAGGAATTGCCAGCAGGGTGGGGCCATTACGGCGGGGCATGATGAACTGATCGTAGATCGCGAAGGCCAGGAGTGCGGCGATGAAAAGAATCAGTACCAGGTCCGTGATTGTCATTAATCCTCCAGATAAAAAAACGGGGCCAAAAGGCCCCGGTAGTGTACAACAGTCTTACAGTCCCAGCAGGCCGCAAGCGTAACCAGCGATACCGATGACGAAGAAGCCAACGATGATCCACAGCGGGTTAACTTTTTTGCGCAGTAGCCACATACAAGCAAAGGTCAGCAGCAGTGGTACCAGGCCTGGCATTAACTGGTCCAGAATAGTCTGGACAGTAGTAACGTGTTCTTTGCCCGTCTGGTCAGTAATGCGAGAGACAACCAGCGGGATGTTGACATGTGTCCACTTGTTAACCAATGCCCCCATGACAAACAGGCCGAGGATAGACGCCCCTTCCGTCAGTTTTTGCAGGAAGCCACCACCCATATCTTTAACGATATCGATACCTTTGGAGTAACCATACGCTACGCCGTAGTAACGGGTTGCCAGACGCACCAGGTTAAACAGGATGAAGAACAGCAGCGGACCTAACAGGCTGCCGCTCATCGCGATACCGGCACCCAGTGCTGCAAATACCGGACGTACGGTTCCCCAGAAGATCGGGTCGCCTACACCAGCCAGTGGCCCCATCAAACCGACTTTGATACCGTTGATAGCACCGTCGTCGATCTCTGCGCCATTAGCACGCTGTTCTTCCAGCGCCAGGGTTACGCCGAGAATCGGCGCAGCCACGAACGGCTGGGTGTTAAAGAACTCCAGGTGACGGCGAATAGCTTGTTTACGAGCTTCGTTGTTCTCAGGGTAGAGGCGACGAATTGCCGGTACCATAGAGAAGCAGAAACCCAGTGCCTGCATACGTTCGAAGTTCCATGAACCCTGGAAGAGGTTAGAACGCAGGAAGACGCCACGAATATCACTTTGAGTGAGTTTTTTCTCGGTGGTAGTTTGAGTTGTATCAACCATTTCGCTCACCTGTTAGTCCAGTTCGTTATCGAGATCGTTGTTACCAGCTGCCTGAGCAGGCGCACCGGCTACGCGGTTGTATTTCGGGCTAAGTTGGATGTAGAGCACTGCCATAACAGTACCAATCACACCCAGAGCAACCAGGTTAAAGTTGGTGAATGCTGCGGTTACGAAGCCGAGGTAGAAGAACGGCATCAGGTAGCCAGCACGCATCATGTTGATAACCATCGCATAACCAACCACCACGATCATGCCACCGGCGATATTCAGACCATTGGTCACCACTTCCGGAATCGCATTCAGCATGTTCTGTACTTCGCTGGTACCAACAGACAGCGCAACGATGACGGCCGGAATAGCCACACGCATTGCTTGCAGGAACAGAGAAGAAACGTGGATCCAGGAAATCGCTGTCAGGTTGCCGTTATCAGCAGCCTTATCCGCAGCGTGCTGGAAAGCAACGGTAATAGTACGAACGATGATGGTCAGTACCTGGCCCGCAGCGGCCAGAGGGATTGCCAGTGCGATACCTGCACCAATGCTCTGATGACCTGCGATAACCAGAATGGTAGAAATGATAGAAGCCAGAGCGGCGTCAGGCGCAACTGCAGCACCGATGTTCATCCAGCCCAGCGCGATCATTTCCAGCGTACCACCGATAATAATACCGGTTTTCATATCCCCAAGAACGATACCCACCAGGGTACACGCGATTAGCGGACGGTGAAACTGAAATTCATCGAGGATTGATCCCATACCTGCGATACAGGCTACGATAAATACCAGCACAATTTGAAGAGTGGTAATCTCCATTGTACTTCTCCTGTTTACGTAAGACTTAAGTGTGAAAACTGAGTGATAATCAACACAATACGTTACTTATCGATTTTGCTGATCAGATCCATCATTTTCAGTTTCGGATCGGTGGAAACCTTACGGACTTCCAGCTCAATACCGCGCGCATTCAGTTTCTTGAACGCCTCGATATCTTTTTCATCAACCGAAACCGCGTTATTCACCTGGGTTTTACCCTGACGGAATGCCATACCACCGACGTTAACAGAGGTGATTTTCACGCCGCCTTCAACGAGACGCTCTACATCTGTTGGGTTGGTAAATAACAGCATTACGCGTTCGCCAGCATATTTCGGGTTGTTGTAGACGCGAATCATTTTGGCAACATCAACTACGTGTGCTGTTACGCCCGGAGGTGCAACCTGGGTGAGCAGTGTCTTACGAACGGTATCCGCAGCCACTTCATCACTAACAACAATAATACGGGAGACATTGGTTTCTTTGGTCCAGCGGGTGGCGACCTGACCGTGAATCAGACGGTCGTCGATACGCGCAAGGCCAATAACCATGTAGTCGTTTGGCCCCATTGGTTTTGCCGGAGTTGGAGCCGCTTTTGGTGCTGCGGCAGCGGGTGCTGGCGCGGCTTTTTCAACCGGTTTGGCTTTCAGTGCTTTCACGCCTTCACGGCCTGTTTCTACTGCCAGCGCAACCAGTTCATCAAAGCTTGGGTCATCATCACGAGCCATTAACGTTTCCACGAGCATTGGAATGTTAACGCCTGCAATGACTTCATAATGCTCTTTGTCGACGACAATGCGGCTGGCAGCATTGAACGGGCTGCCTCCCCATGTATCAACGAGAAACAGCACGCCTTTAGTGGTGTCGAGTTTTGCCAACTGAGCGTTGTACTTTTCAATCAGCGTTTCGGCATTTTCACCTGGAACGAAATCGATCCAGCCGACGTTTTCCTGCTCGCCTAACAGCATTTCTGCCGTTTTAAGCAACTGCTCTGCAGCCCAACCATGTGTGCCTATAACAATAGCAATGGTCACTTGCTACCTCCTTTATTATCGTTAACACCTCAACGTGCCAGATGTATTTTTGAATCGTCGTCCACAATCGAATCGATTCAGATAAGGGCTACAACCAAAAACCCCTGCGTTTCGCGATTTATTTTAGATATCGAAAAAATTATTTTATGTGATGAAGATCCGTAATTTAACTTTCGATTAGCAGAAATTTCGAAAGGTAAAATATCCTTGTCACATTCGTTTGCAAAGGAAGGTAAATCTTTGCCAAATCAGAGGCGTCTCTGATATGTTTAACTCCCGTTTAACAACCATGGAGTATAGGGCAGTAGCCCGCAGTATGGATCGTCACCGACGTCATTTCAGCATCAGGCCTTTTAACGCCTGCCTTTGGCACTCTATGCCGCACCTTTCGTTTGCATTTTGTCGTTACGCCTGCATTATTTCTGGCGTCGAATAGCTATTCCTTAAGCAGGAGCTTGTCATGGAATTCTTAATGGACCCCTCAATTTGGGCGGGGCTACTCACGCTTGTTGTTCTCGAAATTGTGCTGGGTATCGATAACCTGGTCTTCATCGCCATTCTTGCTGACAAACTGCCGCCAAAACAACGCGATAAAGCGCGTTTGCTGGGGTTATCACTGGCGCTGATTATGCGTCTGGGGCTGCTGTCGCTGATTTCATGGATGGTCACGCTGACCAAACCGCTATTTACCGTCATGGATTTCTCCTTCTCCGGACGCGACCTGATTATGTTGTTCGGGGGGATATTCTTGCTGTTCAAAGCAACAACCGAACTGCATGAACGGCTGGAAAACCGCGATCATGATTCCGGCCACGGTAAAGGCTACGCCAGTTTCTGGGTGGTCGTCACACAGATTGTCATCCTTGACGCCGTCTTCTCGTTGGATGCGGTAATTACTGCAGTAGGGATGGTTAACCATCTGCCGGTGATGATGGCGGCGGTAGTGATTGCGATGGCGGTTATGTTGCTGGCATCCAAACCGCTGACGCGATTCGTTAACCAGCACCCCACGGTGGTGGTGCTCTGTCTGAGCTTCCTGTTAATGATTGGTCTGAGTCTGGTGGCAGAAGGTTTCGGTTTCCACATTCCGAAAGGTTACCTGTATGCCGCGATTGGCTTCTCGATCATCATCGAAGTGTTTAACCAGATTGCGCGTCGCAACTTTATTCGTCACCAGTCGACTTTGCCGCTGCGAGCGCGTACTGCCGATGCCATCCTGCGTTTGATGGGCGGGAAACGTCAGGCCAATGTTCAGCACGATGCCGATAACCCGATGCCGATGCCGATCCCGGAAGGTGCATTTGCCGAAGAAGAACGTTACATGATTAACGGCGTACTGACGCTGGCGTCGCGTTCTCTGCGCGGGATCATGACGCCGCGCGGTGAAATAAGCTGGGTTGACGCTAATCTCGGGGTCGATGAAATCCGCGAGCAGCTGCTCTCCTCACCGCACAGCCTGTTCCCGGTATGTCGCGGTGAACTGGATGAAATCATCGGAATCGTACGTGCTAAAGAACTGCTGGTGGCGCTGGAAGAGGGCGTTGATGTGGCGGCGATTGCTTCGGCGTCTCCGGCGATTATCGTCCCGGAAACCCTCGATCCGATCAACCTGCTGGGCGTGCTGCGTCGCGCTCGCGGGAGCTTTGTTATCGTGACCAACGAGTTTGGTGTGGTACAAGGCTTGGTCACGCCGCTGGATGTGCTGGAAGCCATTGCGGGTGAATTCCCGGACGCTGACGAAACGCCGGAAATCATTACTGATGGTGACGGCTGGCTGGTAAAAGGCGGTACAGATTTGCATGCCTTGCAGCAGGCGCTTGATGTTGAGCACCTTGCCGATGACGATGATATCGCGACGGTCGCGGGCCTGGTGATCTCGGCAAATGGTCACATTCCCCGTGTGGGCGATGTGATTGATGTAGGGCCACTGCATATCACCATCATTGAAGCCAATGATTATCGTGTTGATCTGGTTCGCATTGTTAAAGAGCAACCGGCGCACGATGAAGATGAGTAAGCGTTAACGTAACGGCATAATGGGCGTGATATGTCCATTATGCCGGGCGGGCGGCGGTTGGCTGCCCGCCAGCCATTTGGGAAAATCACGTAGCGGCATCGGCTGTGCGTACAAATACCCTTGCAAAATATGCACGCCATGACGGCGCAAATACTTCGCCTGTTCTTGCGTTTCCACCCCTCCGCCACCAGTTCAATATTCAGCCGCTGACCCAGCGCAATAATAATATCCGTTACCGTTGAGTTCACGGCGTCGGTGCCGATCGCGGTGGTGAAGGATTTATCAATTTTCAGCACATCCGGATGCAGTTTTTCTAGCCATGAAAGTGAGCTGTTGCCGGTACCAAAATCATCAATCGCAAGTTTCACCCCTTTGCGGTGCAGCTCCCGCACGATGCGGTAATCCACATCCAGCAACGCATCGCGTTCGGTTAACTCCACGATCAACTGTTGAACAGGGCTGGCGTTAAACCAGATGCGGTTGAGATCCTGGATCAGCGCAGCGCGGCGAAAATGGCTGGCGGCCACGTTAATGCCGATATGGAAATCGCGCGAGGCCGGGAAATAGCCTATCTGCCGCACCGTTTCGCTGATGACGTAGCGGGTAAGCGGAACAATCAGGTTATGTTCTTCGGCCAGAGGGATAAAGACATCGGGCGAAATCCATCCCTGACGCGGGTTGTTCCAGCGCAGGAGG
This sequence comes from Enterobacter hormaechei, assembly GCA_042434945.1. GTDB lineage: Bacteria > Pseudomonadota > Gammaproteobacteria > Enterobacterales > Enterobacteriaceae > Escherichia > Escherichia hormaechei_A. The sequence continues at coordinate 2,220,894 of CP170191.1, read as the reverse complement.
ATCTCGACGCCGACGCATTCCCGGGTGCGGGCATTCACCAGCGGCTGGCAGAAGAGCTCAAACTCCCTGGCCGCAATTCCCATATTGATTTCCCAGGTGAAACTGATGCGCCGCGCGGTGGCGAGCCAGGCGATATAGCCCATCAGTAAGCTGAGCATTAACGCCAGCGGCAGCTGGGTGGGCAGATTTTTTAACGCCATTTCGCCAGGCCCGGGGCCGCTCACCGTGACGCTGAAAGGGTAATGCTGTGACGATTGTTCCAGCAGGGAGGCGTTTTCATTGAAGGTCGGCGTAGTCGTCACCTGTTGCCCGTCGCGGAGGAAGTTATCTCCTACTCTCAGGACAACGTCGGTGATCTGCGGCCGCTGCGGCTCGAGAATCATTTTAGTGATGAGATCGATATTCACCACCTCCATCACCCCGTCGTTGCCGTCGCTCGCGAGGGGAGACCACTGAATCAGTACCGGGCTGCCTTTTACCAGCCACCGATCGGTCAGCAGCAACAGCCTGGATTCACTGACCGGCAGCTCCGGCACAAACTCACTGACGGGCACATTACGGCTGCCAAAGACGCTTGAGCAATACAGTATTCCGTCTTGAATGAGGGCGATGGAGCGTACGGTCTGGAGGAGCGCCGCCTGTTTTCGCAGGATCAGATTTGCTTCGGAACAGGGTATGCCAACCAGTGAAAGTAGCGTTTCCCGCTGGGCCTCTAACGAAAGAAGCACCTTATCAAGCGCACGCACGGTGTGGTGGGTAAAGTCGTGGATCCGATCCTGATTTATGTTGCGCTGTGAAATAAAGCGAATACCCAGCGTCAGGACGAGCGTAACGAGCGCAACCGTGACACAGACGATAACGCGTTTTCGGCGATAGTCTTTAATGATCGTTTGTGCAGTTTGCATGAACGGTCGCCTGTTAAGCACCGGCCGGAAACGCCTGACGCAACAGTGGAAGTGTAGTGGGGAATATTACAGCAGACGAGAAAGCGGGTATAAATTCGCCCATCCGTTGCAGATGGGCGAGTAAGAAGTATTAGTCACACTGGACTTTGATTGCCAGACCACCGCGTGAGGTTTCGCGGTATTTGGCGTTCATGTCCTTACCGGTTTCGTACATCGTTTCGATGACCTTATCCAGCGAGACGCGCGGTGCACTGGTGCGGCGCAGAGCCATCCGTGCGGCGTTAATCGCCTTCACAGAGGCAATGGCATTACGCTCAATGCACGGCACCTGAACCTGCCCTGCAACCGGGTCGCAGGTTAAACCAAGGTTGTGTTCCATGCCAATTTCCGCCGCCACGCAAACCTGTTCCGGGCTACCGCCCAGCAGTTCTGCAAGACCCGCAGCAGCCATTGAACAGGCAACACCCACTTCGCCCTGGCAACCAACTTCCGCACCGGAAATAGAGGCGTTCATTTTATACAATGCACCAATCGCGCCCGCTGCCATAAAGTAACGGGTATAGATGTCCGGGCTGACCGATTCAATAAAGTGGTCATAGTAAGCCAGCACTGCCGGAACGATACCGCAGGCACCGTTGGTTGGCGCAGTTACCACACGACCACCGGCGGCGTTTTCTTCGTTAACTGCCAGCGCAAACATGTTTACCCAGTCAATGACATTCATCGGATCGTTAGACAGTTTATCGCTGGAAACTAACATCCGGCGCAGGGCAGACGCACGACGTGGCACGCGCAGCGGGCCTGGCAGTACACCTTCGGTGTTCATCCCGCGATCGATACATGCCTGCATGGTTTGCCAGACATGCGCGAAATACTCGTCGATCTCTTTCTTGCTGTGCAGCGCCAGTTCGTTCTGCATAGCGAGACCAGACAGCGAATAGCCGGTTTCATTACAGTACGCGAGCAGTTCGGTGGCAGATTTGAACGGATACGGCACGCTCACTTCGTTGGCAGCATCCTGACCAAAGTGTTCTTCATCGACGATAAAACCGCCGCCGATGGAATAATAAGTTTTGCTGTAGACGACTTCATCGCCGTTATAGGCGTGGATTTGCATACCGTTTTCATGCAGCGGCAGGTTGCCGTTATGAAAACGCATCCCGTTGTCGCGCGGGAAATCCACTTCATGCCGTCCCTGTGCCAGCAGCAGACGTTCGCGCTCTTCTACGTCGCGAATAAAACCGGGAATACTGTCGATATCCACGGTGGCAGGTTCGTTACCTGCAAGACCCATAATAATGGCGATATCGGTGTGGTGGCCTTTACCCGTCAGCGACAGTGAACCATAAACGTCCACGGCAACGCGAGTAACGCTATCCAGTAAGCCTTTTTCGACCAGATCATCGACGAACTGTTTACCCGCCTTCATAGGCCCTACGGTATGGGAAGATGAGGGACCAATCCCCACCTTAAACATGTCGAATAGACTAATCACGATAATACTCCTGACAAGGTGACTGGACTTCCAGTAACGAACTAATAACAGCGCATAGTGTAAGAGGGAACGCGGCGACTGGCTTAACTATTCACATGAATTAAACTAATCAAAAACCGCGATTTAACTAATATTGCGATGATTGTCTCAAGTAGTGTTTTGTAGATGTAAAGATAAGTATAGTCAGGGTTTCACACCAATTTGCAGCGCCAGCTCACGAATTATGCATGCGGTCATTCCCCATACAAAATACTGTTCGTACCAGGACAGCCATACCCGATGTGAATCGCCACGGCGGTAGATATCTAAAGGGTGATAACGACCCAGATGTAATGCCTGGGCGAGCGGCATTTCAAACACCGCCGAGACTTCATCTTCACTGGCGCGATACGGCAGATCGGGCGGGATAATGCCGACCACTGGGGTTACCTGATAGCCAGTTACGCTATCGACGGGCGGCAGCACGCCGATAACTTCAACGGCGGAAGGCGGTATAGCGACCTCTTCTTCAGCTTCGCGCAGCGCGGCGGCGATAACTGATGCGTCCGTGTCATCGACTGCACCTCCAGGGAATGCCACTTGTCCAGCGTGTTTACGCAGATGAATTGAACGCTGAGTCAGCAACAACCCCGGTTGCGGTCGACGGACGATGGGGATTAACACGGCAGCCTGACGATGATTTAGGGTTTCCCGGTTAATTTGCGGGCGCAAAAGTTGAAAGCGAGATAAAAAATCATCAAGCGTCAGGCTACGGTATTCCACGTCTTACTTCTCCAGTTGGCGTAATATCTTATTAACTTTATCAAAAGTTTCCTGATATTCCGCTTCTTCCTGGCTATCGGCGACAATTCCACCGCCCGCAGAGCAGTATATTTGTCCGTTAATGGCAGTCAGCGTGCGGATAGTAATGCTGGTATCCATGTTGCCGCAAAAGCTCAAATAGCCAATGCTGCCGCACCAGGCATTACGTCGCTGCGGTTCCAGTTCGTCGATAATTTCCATAGCCCGTACTTTCGGAGCCCCGGTTATTGAGCCACCAGGAAAAGCTGCGCGCAGCAGATCGCTGGCGTGTAACTGTTCTGGTAGTCGCGCCGTTATAGTGCTGACCAGATGATGCACGGCAGGGAATGGCTCCACGACGAACAGCTCCGGCACGCGCACGCTGCCCGGCTCGGCGACGCGGCCAATATCATTGCGCATCAGATCGACAATCATCAGGTTTTCAGCGCGATCTTTCGGCGAGGCCGCCAGCGTCTCCGCCTGCTGACGGTCGGCGTCGGCATCCGCAAGGCGCGGCAGGGTGCCCTTTATCGGGCGGGTCTGAATCATACCGTCAGCCAGGTGAATAAAACGCTCAGGCGAAAGGCTGAGGATGGCGCCGTGTTCAAGGCGTAAAAATGCGCTGAACGGGGCCTTATTGCTGGCATTGAGGCGGGTAAACGCCTGCCATTCGTCTCCCTCGTATGACGCCTGGAAACGCTGGGCGAGGTTGACCTGATAACAGTCGCCGCTGTGAAGATACGCCTGCACGCGGGAGAATTTTTCCGCGTATTCCTCAGCGCTCATGTTCGAGCGCCAGCCGGCGGTTAGCATAAAGCGTTCCGGGGCGGCGGGCCGTTGCGCCTCAAGCCAGGCCAGACGCGCCTGCACGTCCCGGTGGCTTAGCAGAGAAACCGTCTGCTTACGGTGATCCACGATCAGCGCCCAGTCATACAGCCCCACCGCCATATCCGGCAGGGAAATATCCGCCTGCGCATGCTCGGGCAGCTTTTCGAAACGGCGACCCAGATCGTAACCAAACAGGCCCAGCGCGCCCCCCTGGAAAGGCAGATCCGGATCCGGTGTGGCAGAAAAGCCCAGAGCATGGATCTCGTTCTGGAGCCGCATCAGCGGATCGTCAGTTGGCGACAGCGCATCGGTTGTCAGCGTTTTAACCGGGTCGGCCACCAGAATGTCAAAGCGGCTGTAGGGATGATCCGCATGCCCGGAGTGCAGGAGCATCGCAAAAGGCAGGTGGCTCAGACGGGCAAACCAGAACTCGGCGGCGTCTGCACGCCAGGGCAAGGTCATAACAGTGGGGAAGCGCATGTTCATGTATGGCATACTACCGGGCAGCGTGAAATAATTAGCGCGAATAATTTAGCAGGAGTTAACGATGTTTGCAGGTTTACCTTCTCTCAGCCATGACCAACAGCAGAAAGCCGTTGAACGTATTCAGGAGCTGATGTCCCAGGGGATGAGCAGCGGACAGGCAATTTCCCAGGTCGCGGAAGAACTTCGCGCCACCCATACCGGCGAGCGGATCGTGGCGCGCTTTGAGGATGAAGATGAAGAATAACCGGCTTACACTGCCGCGATAATCTTGATCTCAACCTTATATTCCGGTTTCATCAGCGTGGCCTGTACCGTGCAGCGCACCGGCGCATGACCCGCGACAACCCAGGCATCCCACGCTTTATTCATCGCCGCGAAGTCGTTTTTATCGGCCAGGAAAATGGTGGCATCCAGAATGCTCGATTTATTGCTGCCCTGTTTTTCCAGCACGGCATCAATCTGCGCCAGCGTGTTGGCGGTTTGCTCAAAGGCATCGGCGTCGAGGTTTTCCGGTACACCAGTGTAGTAGAGCGTGTTGTTGTGGATTACCACATCAGACCAGCGGGCTTCAGCATCGATACGAACGATAGTCATCATTTTGTCCTCATTATCCTTCCATTTTCGTGCTGCAAAGACTGCCACAATGTGAGGTCGCCGTCACCACTTCAAACTGGCGAAAGCGCCCTCATCCTGCATAATCCCTGTTCAAATCAACAGGGGGTAGTGTGACGGACGATTTTGCACCAGACGGTCAGCTGGCGAAAGCGATACCAGGCTTTAAGCCGCGAGAACCACAGCGACAGATGGCGGTAGCCGTCACCCAGGCGATAGAAAAGGCCAGCCGCTGGTGGTGGAAGCAGGAACCGGTACGGGCAAAACCTACGCTTACCTGGCTCCTGCGCTGCGGGCGAAAAAGAAAGTCATTATCTCGACCGGCTCAAAAGCGTTGCAGGATCAGCTCTACAGCCGCGATTTGCCAACAGTCTCAAAGGCATTGAAATATACGGGCAACGTGGCGCTGCTGAAAGGGCGCTCAAACTACCTCTGCCTCGAACGTCTCGAACAGCAGGCGCTGGCGGGGGGCGATCTGCCGGTACAAATCTTAAGCGATGTGATCCTGCTGCGCTCCTGGTCTAATCAAACAGTCGATGGTGATATCAGCACCTGCGTCAGCGTGGCGGAAGATTCACAGGCGTGGCCGCTGGTCACCAGCACCAACGACAACTGTCTTGGCAGCGACTGCCCGATGTATAAAGATTGCTTTGTGGTCAAAGCACGTAAAAAAGCGATGGACGCCGATGTGGTGGTGGTAAACCATCATCTCTTTCTGGCGGATATGGTGGTTAAAGAGAGTGGATTTGGCGAACTGATCCCGGAAGCGGACGTCATGATCTTCGACGAAGCCCACCAGCTACCGGACATTGCCAGCCAGTATTTTGGTCAGTCACTCTCCAGTCGACAACTGCTCGACCTGGCAAAAGACATCACCATCGCCTACCGCACCGAATTAAAAGACACCCAGCAGTTACAAAAGTGCGCTGATCGTCTTGCCCAGAGTGCGCAGGATTTTCGTCTGCAACTCGGTGAGCCAGGTTATCGCGGTAACCTGCGTGAGCTGTTAGCTAATCCGCAAATTCAGCGGGCATTTTTACTGCTCGATGACACCCTGGAACTTTGTTATGACGTGGCAAAACTGTCACTGGGGCGTTCCGCCTTGCTGGATGCGGCATTTGAGCGCGCCACGTTGTATCGCACACGGCTGAAGCGGCTAAAAGAGATCAATCAGCCGGGCTACAGCTACTGGTACGAATGCACTTCGCGCCATTTTACTCTGGCTCTCACGCCGCTCAGCGTGGCGGATAAATTCAAAGAGTTAATGGCGCAAAAGCCCGGTAGCTGGATCTTCACCTCAGCAACGCTGTCGGTGAACGACGATCTGCATCATTTCACCTCGCGGCTTGGGATAGAACAGGCGGAGTCGTTGCTATTGCCAAGCCCGTTTGATTACAGCCGCCAGGCGTTACTCTGTGTGCCGCGCAATCTGCCGCAAACCAACCAGCCAGGTTCTGCTCGCCAGTTAGCGGCAATGCTGCGACCGATCATCGAAGCTAACAACGGTCGTTGTTTTATGCTTTGTACCTCGCACGCCATGATGCGCGATCTGGCCGAGCAGTTCCGCGCTACCATGACGCTTCCCGTTTTGTTGCAGGGGGAAACCAGTAAAGGCCAACTGTTGCAGCAGTTTGTCAGTGCCGGTAATGCGCTTCTTGTGGCAACCAGTAGTTTCTGGGAAGGGGTGGACGTGCGTGGCGATACATTGTCATTGGTAATTATCGACAAATTGCCGTTTACCTCGCCGGATGATCCACTGTTAAAAGCGCGCATGGAAGATTGTCGTTTGCGCGGTGGCGACCCGTTCGATGAAGTGCAACTACCAGATGCCGTCATTACTCTCAAACAGGGGGTAGGGCGACTGATTCGCGACGCCGACGATCGTGGCGTGCTGGTGATTTGTGACAATCGGCTGGTGATGCGTCCTTACGGCGCGACGTTTCTCGCCAGTCTGCCGCCCGCGCCACGCACCCGTGACATTGCCCGTGCGGTTCGTTTCCTTGCGATACCATCCTCCAGGTAATTGTTACGGAGTATGGTATGATGCGCGCCTTTTTATTGATCTAAGCACGAAGACCCATGCGAATTCTGGCTATCGATACCGCGACAGAGGCCTGCTCTGTCGCCCTGTGGAACGACGGTACTGTCAACGCTCATTTTGAGCTTTGCCCTCGTGAACATACTCAACGAATCTTACCGATGGTGCAGGATATCCTGACCACCAGCGGAACTTCCCTGACTGATATTAACGCTCTGGCTTACGGGCGCGGCCCCGGTAGCTTTACTGGCGTGCGCATTGGTATTGGCATCGCGCAAGGGCTGGCGCTTGGCGCGGAATTACCGATGATTGGCGTCTCCACGCTAATGACGATGGCGCAAGGGGCGTGGCGCAAAAACGGCGCAACCCGCGTGCTGGCAGCCATTGACGCGCGAATGGGCGAAGTTTACTGGGCCGAATATCAGCGTGATGAATACGGTATCTGGCACGGTGAAGAAACCGAAGCCGTACTCAAACCCGAAATCGTCCATGAACGAATGCAAACAGCTTTCCGGCGAATGGGTGACGGTAGGGACGGGCTGGCAAGCTTGGCCGGATCTCGGTAAAGAGAGCGGGCTGGTTTTGCGCGATGGCGAAGTGTTACTGCCTGCTGCTGAAGATATGCTGCCGATTGCGTGTCAGATGTTTGCTGAGGGTAAAACGGTGGCGGTGGAACATGCCGAACCGGTTTATTTACGTAACAACGTCCGCATGGAAGAAACTTCCGGGCAAAGAATGAATCTTAAGAGTATGCCCTGAGAAAAAAAGGAGTCGCACCATGGCGGTTCAAAAGGAATGTTATCAAAGGCATACTGGCAGGTACGTTGCGCTAATGCTGAGCGGTTGTGTCACTGTGCCGGACGCCATTAAAGGCAGCAGTCCCACGCCGCAACAAGATTTAGTTCGGGTGATGTGTGCGCCGCAGCTGTACGTTGGTCAGGAGGCACGCTTTGGTGGCAAAGTGGTTGCGGTACAAAACCAGCAAGGGAAAACTCGCCGGAAATTGCTACCGTACCGCTGGACAGCGGAGCCAGACCGACGCTGGGAGAACCTTCTCGCGGTCGCATTTATGCCGATGTGAACGGTTTTCTGGACCCGGTGGATTTCCGTGGACAACTGGTTACGGTAGTCGGGCCAATCACTGGTGCGGTTGACGGCAAAATCGGCAATACGCCCTATAAATTTATGGTGATGCAAGTAACGGGTTACAAACGTTGGCATTTAACCCAGCAGGTGATTATGCCGCCTCAGCCGATTGATCCATGGTTTTATGGCGGTCGTGGCTGGCCCTATGGCTACGGCGGATGGGGCTGGTATAAATCCCGGCCCCGCGAGAGTACAAACAGTTGTAACTGAATAATTGCTTGTTTTTAAAGAAAAAGAAACAGCGGCTGGGTCGCTGTTTCTGCATTCTTACGGTAAAGATAAAAATAAATAGTGACGCGCTTCGCAACCTTTTCGTTGGGTAATTATCAAGCTGGTATGATGAGTTAATATTATGTTAACGGCATGTATATCATTTGGGGTTGCGATGACGACGAACACGCATTTTAGAGGTGAAGAATTGAAGAAGGTTTGGCTTAACCGTTATCCCGCGGACGTTCCGACGGAGATCAACCCTGACCGTTATCAATCTCTGGTAGATATGTTTGAGCAGTCGGTCGCGCGCTACGCCGATCAACCTGCGTTTGTGAATATGGGGGAGGTAATGACCTTCCGCAAGCTGGAAGAACGCAGTCGCGCGTTTGCCGCTTATTTGCAACAAGGGTTGGGGCTGAAGAAAGGCGATCGCGTTGCGTTGATGATGCCTAATTTATTGCAATATCCGGTGGCGCTGTTTGGCATTTTGCGTGCCGGGATGATCGTCGTAAACGTTAACCCGTTGTATACCCCGCGTGAGCTTGAGCATCAGCTTAACGATAGCGGCGCATCGGCGATTGTTATCGTGTCTAACTTTGCTCACACACTGGAAAAAGTGGTTGATAAAACCGCCGTTCAGCACGTAATTCTGACCCGTATGGGCGATCAGCTATCTACGGCAAAAGGCACGGTAGTCAATTTCGTTGTTAAATACATCAAGCGTTTGGTGCCGAAATACCATCTGCCAGATGCCATTTCATTTCGTAGCGCACTGCATAACGGCTACCGGATGCAGTACGTCAAACCCGAACTGGTGCCGGAAGATTTAGCTTTTCTGCAATACACCGGCGGCACCACTGGTGTGGCGAAAGGCGCGATGCTGACTCACCGCAATATGCTGGCGAACCTGGAACAGGTTAACGCGACCTATGGTCCGCTGTTGCATCCGGGCAAAGAGCTGGTGGTGACGGCGCTGCCGCTGTATCACATTTTTGCCCTGACCATTAACTGCCTGCTGTTTATCGAACTGGGTGGGCAGAACCTGCTTATCACTAACCCGCGCGATATTCCAGGGTTGGTAAAAGAGTTAGCGAAATATCCGTTTACCGCTATCACGGGCGTTAACACCTTGTTCAATGCGTTGCTGAACAATAAAGAGTTCCAGCAGCTGGATTTCTCCAGTCTGCATCTTTCCGCAGGCGGTGGGATGCCAGTGCAGCAAGTGGTGGCAGAGCGTTGGGTGAAACTGACCGGACAGTATCTGCTGGAAGGCTATGGCCTTACCGAGTGTGCGCCGCTGGTCAGCGTTAACCCATATGATATTGATTATCATAGTGGTAGCATCGGTTTGCCGGTGCCGTCGACGGAAGCCAAACTGGTGGATGATGATAATGAAGTACCACCAGGTCAACCGGGTGAGCTTTGTGTCAAAGGACCGCAGGTGATGCTGGGTTACTGGCAGCGTCCCGATGCTACCGATGAAATCATCAAAAATGGCTGGTTACACACCGGCGACATCGCGGTAATGGATGAAGAAGGATTCCTGCGCATTGTCGATCGTAAAAAAGACATGATTCTGGTTTCCGGTTTTAACGTCTATCCCAACGAGATTGAAGATGTCGTCATGCAGCATCCTGGCGTACAGGAAGTCGCGGCTGTTGGCGTACCTTCCGGCTCCAGTGGTGAAGCGGTGAAAATCTTCGTAGTGAAAAAAGATCCATCGCTTACCGAAGAGTCACTGGTGACTTTTTGCCGCCGTCAGCTCACGGGATACAAAGTACCGAAGCTGGTGGAGTTTCGTGATGAGTTACCGAAATCTAACGTCGGAAAAATTTTGCGACGAGAATTACGTGACGAAGCGCGCGGCAAAGTGGACAATAAAGCCTGAGCGTTAAGTCAGTCGTCAGACGCCGGTTAATCCGGCGTTTTTTTTGACGCCCACTAAAGAGAAAACAATTTGAATTACCAAATGATCACTACCAACGACGAGCTGGCTTCGCTGTGCGAGGTGACGCGTGAATTTCCCGCTATCGCCCTGGATACGGAATTTGTCCGCACCCGAACGTACTATCCGCAGCTGGGTCTGATTCAGATGTATGACGGCAAACACGTGTCGTTGATTGACCCCCTCGGCATTACCGACTGGGCACCAATGCGCGAGCTGTTGCTGGATACCGCCGTGACCAAATATCTGCACGCGGGCAGTGAAGATCTGGAAGTATTTCTCAACACCTTTGGCATCATGCCGCAGCCGCTGATTGATACCCAGATCCTCGCGGCGTTCAGCGGTCGTCCGCTCTCCTGGGGTTTTGCGGCGATGGTGGAAGAGTACACCGGTCTGACGCTGGATAAGAGCGAATCGCGTACCGACTGGCTCGCGCGTCCGCTGACGGCGCGTCAGCTTGAATACGCCGCGGCAGACGTCTTTTATCTTCTTCCAATTGCCGGCCAGCTCATGAAAGAGGCTGAGGCGTCCGGTTGGCTGTCTGCCGCACTGGACGAGTGCCGCATGACGCAGCAGCGTCGCCAGGAAGTGGTTGATCCGAAAGAAGCCTGGCGTGACATCACCAACGCCTGGCAGCTGCGCACCCGCCAGCTGGCCTGTCTGCAATTGCTGGCTGACTGGCGTCTGCGTAAAGCGCGTGAGCGCGATCTGGCGGTTAACTTCGTGGTGCGTGAAGAACACCTGTGGGCGGTGGCGCGCTATATGCCGGGTAGCCTTGGTGAGCTGGACAGCATTGGCCTTTCCGGAAGTGAGATCCGTTTCCACGGTAAAACGCTGCTCGCGCTGGTAGAGAAAGCTCAGCAACTGCCAGAGGACGCACTGCCAGAACCGCTGCTTAACCTGATGGATATGCCGGGCTACCGCAAGGCGTTCAAAGACATCAAAGCGCTGGTGCAGACGGTGGCGGGGGAAAGCAAACTGAGTGCCGAACTGCTGGCTTCACGTCGTCAGATTAACCAGCTGCTGAACTGGCACTGGAAGTTGAAACCGCAAAATGGTTTACCGGAACTGGTCGCCGGATGGCGGGGGGAACTGATGGCCGAACGCCTGAATACCCTGCTGGAAGGGTATCCGCGCTAAAGAATTGTAGCCCCGGTAAGCGCAGCGCCACCGGGGAAATTGCCGGGAGGCGCGATGCTTACCCGGCCTACAAAACCACAAACGGATTAACGCGACTCTTCTGCTTCCGGTAAGGTCACGTTCAGCTCAAGAATAGAAATATCGCCATCTTTTTGCTCAAGCTGTACGGTTACCATCTCAGGATCAATTTGTACGTATTTACAAATGACCTCAAGAATATCTTTACGCAACTGCGGCAGATAATGCGGTTCTGCATCGCTGCGACGGCGTTCAGCAACAATAATCTGCAGCCGTTCTTTTGCAATGTTGGCTGTGTTTTTCTTCCGCGAGAGAAAGAAATCGAGTAATGCCATAACTTATCCTCCGAACAAGCGTTTGAGGAAGCCTTTCTTCTCTTCTTCAATGAAGCGGAAAGGACGTTCTTCTCCCAACAGACGTTCTACGGTATCTGCGTAGGCTTTACCCGCATCGGCGTTAATGTCGAGAATGACCGGTTCACCCTGGTTAGAGGCGCGCAATACTGATTGATCCTCTGGGATCACGCCGACGAGTTTGATGCGCAGGATCTCCAGCACATCTTCCATGCTCAGCATGTCACCTCTGCTTACGCGGCCTGGGTTATAGCGCGTTAACAGCAGGTGCTCTTTAATAGGCTCTTCGCCATTTTCTGCGCGGCGTGATTTCGACGCCAGAATGCCTAGAATACGGTCAGAGTCGCGTACTGAGGAGACTTCCGGGTTGGTGGTAATAATGGCTTCGTCTGCAAAATAGAGTGCCATTAACGCACCGGTTTCAATCCCTGCCGGGGAGTCACAAACGATAAATTCAAAATCCATCGCTTTCAGATCATCAAGAACTTTGGCGACCCCTTCACGGGTGAGGGCATCTTTATCGCGTGTTTGCGATGCCGGAAGAATATAGAGATTTTCAGTACGCTTATCTTTAATTAACGCCTGATTTAGCGTTGCATCGCCCTGAATGACGTTGACGAAATCGTAAACGACCCGGCGTTCACAACCCATAATCAGGTCGAGATTACGCAGGCCGATATCAAAATCTATCACGACAGTTTTCTTTCCCTTCTGGGCCAAACCAGTGGCGATGGCCGCGCTGGAGGTTGTCTTACCAACACCCCCTTTGCCCGAAGTAACAACAATAATGCGTGCCATAGAAATTCCTTGTTAAAAAGGGATCAATTTAACGGTTGAACGGTCAAAGCGTTTTCGACTAACTGCAGTCGCGCCGCTTTGCCATAAAATTCTGCTGGGATTTGATCACTCAGCCAGTATTCACCTGCGATGGACACCAGTTCCGCCATCAGGTTCGTACAAAATATTTGCGTTTCCCGGTCACCACTTGCCCCTGCCAGCGCACGACCGCGCATCATGCCATAGACATGAATGTTCCCATCGGCAATCAATTCGGCCCCAGCGCTAACGTGGCTTGTAACAATCAGATCACATTGTGGAGCATAAATACGCTGACCGGAACGCACCGGGGTATCTATTAAACGCGTTTTTGTGACCGGCGTTGTATTTTGCGCTGGAGCCTGCGGTGCGGGAGCTGGACGTGGCGCTTTTTCCTTTCCTTCCGTCAGGATAGGCAGCCCCATTTTTTCAATTTCGGCTTTAAGTTGCGCATCTTTGCAGCCACTTACGCCAATAACCCGCAAACCGGTTGCCGAAACCGCCTTATGCATCGCTGACCAGTTTACCGGGTCTTCCAGTGCACTGACGTTGAGTACAACGGGGGCATGTTTTAAAAATGCGGGGGCCTGAGCGATTTTGTCTTCCAGCGCCTGATGGATAACCTTAGGTTCTGCCTCATGCAGATGAACCACAGATAAAGTGAAGCTACTGCCTTTAAGCTCGATTGGCGTGTTTGACATCCTGGCCTTACTCAATTAGCTATTAATCATCGCCAGCGCGCGATGATGTTCCGAAGACTATAAGGCATGTTATAGTCTGGATTATATTGAGGCAAGTCACCCTCCCATTTATTCAGAGTAAAAACATGTTTTGTGTGATCTACAGAAGTACCAGCCGCGACCAGACCTACCTTTATGTCGAAAAGAAAGACGATTTTTCCCGCGTGCCTGAAGAATTAATGAAAAGCTTTGGCCGACCGCAGCTGGCGATGCTGCTGCCGCTGGACGGCCGTAAGAAGCTGGTGAACGCCGATCTTGAGAAAGTCAAAAAGGCGTTAATCGAGCAGGGCTATTATTTACAGCTTCCGCCGCCACCGGAGAATTTATTAAAACAGCACCTTGAGCTGAGCGGAAAGAAATAAGCCCGGGTCCTTCCGGGAACAACTCATCAACCGATTAGGGGTCGACCATGTATCAACATCATAACTGGCAAGGTGCATTACTGGATTATCCCGTCAGCAAAGTGGTCTGCGTGGGCAGCAACTATGCAAAACATATTCAGGAGATGGGCAGCGCCGTGCCGGAAGAGCCGGTTCTGTTTATTAAGCCAGAAACCGCACTGTGCGATATTCGCCAGCCGCTGGTTCTGCCGCAGGGACTGGGCTCGGTGCATCATGAAGTGGAGCTGGCGGTGCTGATCGGCGCGACGCTGCGCCAGGCAACTGAAGAGCATGTAGAGAAGGCGATTGCGGGTTACGGTGTCGCGCTCGACCTGACGCTGCGTGACGTCCAGGGCAAAATGAAGAAAGCGGGGCAGCCGTGGGAAAAAGCCAAGGGTTTTGATAATTCATGCCCGATTTCCGGTTTCGTTCCGGTGAGTGAATTTACCGACGATCCGCAGAACACGCCGCTCAGCCTGAAGGTCAACGGCGAGATCCGCCAGCAGGGAACAACCGCTGACATGATCCATAAGATCGTTCCGCTGATTGCCTACATGAGCCGCTTCTTCACCCTGAAACCTGGCGACGTGATCCTCACCGGCACTCCGGAAGGTGTGGGGCCGCTGCTTAGCGGCGACGAACTGGACGTCAGTTTTAACGGCCTGTCGCTGAAAACCCGCGTGCTGTAAAAGCACCTTGCCGCCTGAAAAGGGCGGCAAAACTTGCATCAACGTGCCAGACTCGTTATAAGGTGCGCTCTATTTTGACGTATGGACATCCCGATGAACGACATTCCTTTCTGGCAAAGCAAAACTCTCGACGACATGACCGACGCGGAGTGGGAATCGTTGTGTGACGGCTGTGGGCAGTGCTGCCTGCATAAGCTGATGGATGAAGATTCGGACGAGATCTATTTCACCAACGTAGCCTGCAAGCAGTTAAACATCAAAACCTGCCAGTGCCGCAACTATGAGCGCCGTTTCGAATATGAGCCGGACTGCATCAAGTTAACCCGTGAAAATCTGCCGACCTTTGAGTGGCTGCCGCATACCTGCGCGTATCGCCTGCTGGCGGAAGGAAAGGATCTGCCCACATGGCATCCGCTGTTGACGGGGTCGAAAGCGGCGATGCACGGTGAACGTATTTCCGTGCGCCACATTGCGGTGAAAGAGTCCGAGGTGCGCGACTGGGAAGACCACATTATGAATCACCCTAATCGGTGACAATAAAAAAACCGCCTCGGCGGGTTTTTTATTGTGCGCAATTTTGTCGGGTGGCGCTGCGCTTACCCGACCAACAAAACTGACGTTGCCGTTTTGCTTTTACCTTCCAAAAAGATCGCGTTTCTTTGGTTTGAACGGCTGGGCAATCAGCACCAGCAGTGCCACCACAAAGTAGGCGACAAAAATGCCCACCAGCCACTGCGGCATCTCCAGCGTCAGGAACGCCCACTGGCGTACAGAGCAGTCACCGGAGGCCACAAACACCTGCGGCAGCCATTTATCCAGCGGCAGCCAGCTCGGGAAGCGGGCGGCAAAATCACAGGTCATAAACGGCGACGGGTGAAGCTGCATCTGGGTGTGCTCCCAGGCAAGCGCAATCCCTTTCCCGGCGCTGTATAGCCAGATGGCAATTGCCGCATAGCGTAACGGTGATTTGGGTGCAATCGCACCTACCAGACCCGCGCCCATAATGCCGAACAGCGCACAACGCTCATAAATACAGAGCACGCAAGGTTTCAGTAACATCACATGCTGGAACCACAGCGCCGTCAGTTCCAGTGCCAGCAAGCAGTAAACGCCATCAACAGCCACGCGCCCCGGCCTTGTGAACATTGGTTCAAAAATCGCAACATAATCATTTCCCTGGAACATGCTTAGACAGCGCAGTGTAAACGAATTTTAATGCGCCGCAAGTATACCTGCTTGCAATAACCATTGCGTACAGGGAACGAGAGTAATTTTGATGCACAGCAAACCAACCAGGGTAAGCACCAGCGTATACGGCAGCGCCATCCAGACCATTCTTCCATAAGAAAGTCGTATGAGTGGTGCCAGCGCCGAGGTCAGCAGGAAGAGGAATGCCGCCTGACCGTTCGGGGTTGCCACGGAGGGGAGGTTGGTTCCGGTGTTGATCGCCACCGCCAGCAGCTCGAACTGTTCACTGCTGACAATCCCTTGCTCCATCGCGGCTTTGGCCTCATTGATGTATACCGTCCCGACAAAGACGTTATCGGATATAGAGGACAACAGACCGTTAAACAAATAGAACAGCGTTAGCTGCGAATCTGGCGTAGCCTGAAGCACAAACGCGATGATCGGCGCGAACAGATGTTGGTCAATAATCACCGCCACGACCGCGAAAAACACCGCCAGCAGGGCGGTAAACGGCAGCGCTTCGGTAAAGGCTTTTCCGATAGCATGTTCGTCCGTAACGCCGCCCAGGCTGGTTGCAAGGATAATTACCGACAGGCCAATCAGCCCCACCTCGGCAAGGTGGAAGGCCAGCGCAGCGATAAGCCACACGCCGATGAAACCCTGTGCAATCAGGCGCAGCGTCTCCTGGCGCGTGCGTTGTTTGCGGCTCTGCTCGTCAAACTTATGCAGCTCCTGGCGGACCTGATCGGGCAACTTAGCGCCATACCCAAAGAGGTTGAATTTTTCGACCAGCACACAGGTTGCTAACCCGCAGACCAGCACGGGCACGCTGACGGGCGACATGCGCAGGAAGAAATCGCCAAAATGCCATCCAGCCGCTTTAGCGATGATCAGGTTCTGTGGTTCGCCCACCATGGTCATTACGCCGCCTAATGCGGTGCCGACACCGGCATGCATCATCAGGCTACGCAGAAAGCCACGGAACTGTTCCAGAACCACTTTGTAATGCTTGTCGATATGACTATCGTCTTGCAGGTCGGTGTCTTCGGTACGGGAAGAGGCTACGCGGTGATAAATACCATAAAAACCGACTGCAACGCTGATCACCACCGCCACGACGGTTAAGGCATCGAGGAACGCGGAGAGGAACGCAGCCGCCACGCAAAAAGAGAGCGACAGCAGCATTTTGGAGCGAATGCTTAACAGCAAACGGGTAAATATGAACAGCAACAGCTGTTTCATAAAATAGATACCCGCCACCATAAACATCAGTAACAGCAAGACTTCAAGATTTGCCGCCACCTCTTCACGGACGTGTTCCGCGCTGGTCATGCCGATGAATACCGCTTCGATAGCCAACAGACCACCGGGGAGCAGCGGGTAGCATTTCAGGGCCATCGCCAGAGTGAAAATAAATTCCGCTACCAGCAACCAGCCCGCGACGAAAGGGCTGATGAGGAAAATTAACGGGTTTACGATTAAGAAAATGATGAGGGCGAGTTTGTACCAGTCGGGGGACTGGCCCAAAAAATTGCGCCATAGCGCGCGGCCCCAGGAGATCTCCATGATGGTTTCCCTTACCTTACAAATAATCAATGATGTTTTTATGTTTAAACGCAAAGCTTAACGGTCAGGCAGGAGTGAGGCAAGTCTTGATAGTCAAGGGGAAAGAGATGCGGAAAATGAAGCCTTGATCCCTTTTTCTTCTTTTTGTCTGCTATCAGCGTAGTTAGCCCTCTGGTATGATGAGTCCAACTTTGTTTTGCTGTGTTATGGAAATCTCACTATGGTCATTAAGGCGCAAAGCCCGGCGGGTTTCGCGGAAGAGTACATTATTGAAAGTATCTGGAATAACCGCTTCCCTCCCGGGACTATTTTGCCCGCAGAACGTGAACTTTCAGAATTAATTGGCGTAACGCGTACTACGTTACGTGAAGTGTTACAGCGTCTGGCACGAGATGGCTGGTTGACCATTCAACATGGCAAGCCGACGAAGGTGAATAATTTCTGGGAAACTTCCGGTTTAAATATCCTTGAAACACTGGCGCGACTGGATCACGAAAGTGTGCCGCAGCTTATTGATAATTTGCTGTCGGTGCGTACCAATATTTCCACTATTTTTATTCGCACCGCGTTTCGTCAGCATCCCGATAAAGCGCAGGAAGTGCTGGCTACCGCTAATGAAGTGGCCGATCACGCCGATGCCTTTGCCGAGCTGGATTACAACATATTCCGCGGCCTGGCGTTTGCTTCCGGCAACCCGATTTACGGTCTGATTCTTAACGGGATGAAAGGGCTGTATACGCGTATTGGTCGTCACTATTTCGCCAATCCGGAAGCGCGCAGTCTGGCGCTGGGCTTCTACCACAAACTGTCGGCGTTGTGCAGTGAAGGCGCGCACGATCAGGTGTACGAAACAGTGCGTCGCTATGGGCATGAGAGTGGCGAGATTTGGCACCGGATGCAGAAAAATCTGCCGGGTGATTTAGCCATTCAGGGGCGATAATCCCTTCCGTTTAAAGAGCAAACCCCTCAAACGAGGGGTTTTTTGTTGTTTTTACAGATTTCCCATTCTTGGCGGGCAACGTTCCAGCAACTCGATGCTGCCGTCTTCGTTTTGCTGTTCGAGCATCACATCAAATCCCCACAGGCGATGCACATGCTTCAGCACTTCTTTGCGCCCCCGATCCAGCGGTGCGCGATTATGTGGAATGTAACGCAGCGTCAGCGAACGGTCGCCGCGCAAATCCACGTTCCAGATCTGAATATTCGGCTCCAGATTACTTAAGTTATATTGCGACGATAACCGGTTACGGATCTCCCGATAACCTTCTTCATTATGAATAGCGGAAATCTCCAGATAATTATGCCGATCATCATCCAGCACGGTGAAGAAGCGGAAATCACGCATCACTTTCGGTGACAGAAACTGGCTGATAAAACTCTCATCTTTGAAATCACGCATCGCGAAATGCAGCGTTTCCAGCCAGTCGGAACCGGCGATATCCGGGAACCAGTATTTGTCTTCTTCCGTTGGCGACTGACAAATCCGTTTAATATCCTGGAACATGGCGAACCCGAGGGCATACGGGTTGATGCCGCTGTACCACGGGCTGTTATAGGGGGGCTGGAAGACCACATTGGTGTGGCTGTGCAAAAACTCCAGCATAAAACGTTCCGTTACTTTCCCTTCATCATACAGATGGTTAAGGATGGTATAGTGCCAGAAGGTCGCCCAGCCTTCGTTCATCACCTGAGTCTGTTTTTGCGGATAAAAATACTGGCTCACCTTACGCACAATACGCAGGATTTCACGCTGCCATGATTCCAGCAGTGGCGCATTTTTCTCCATAAAATAGAGCAGGTTTTCTTGTGGTTCGGACGGATAGCGGCGCGCTTCAGCAACCGTTTTCTCTTCCTCGCGCTTCGGCAGGGTACGCCAGAGCATATTGACCTGACTTTGTAGATACTCTTCGCGACTTTTCTGCCGGGCTTTCTCTTCTTGCAGCGAGATTTTTTGCGGGCGTTTGTACCGGTCCACGCCGTAGTTCATCAGCGCGTGGCACGAGTCCAGAAGCCGTTCTACTTCATCAACGCCATAACGTTCTTCGCACTCGGTAATATATTTACGGGCAAAAATCAGATAATCGACAATCGAACTGGCGTCGGTCCAACTGCGGAATAAGTAATTGTTTTTAAAGAAAGAGTTATGCCCATAGCAGGCGTGTGCCATCACCAGCGCCTGCATGGTAATGGTGTTCTCTTCCATCAGGTAAGCGATACACGGGTTAGAGTTAATGACGATTTCATAGGCCAGTCCTTGCTGACCGTGCTTATACAGCCGTTCAGTCTCGATAAACTTTTTACCGAATGACCAGTGCGGATAGTTAATTGGCATGCCGACGCTGGAGTAGGCATCCATCATCTGTTCTGAGGTTATCACTTCAATCTGGTGCGGGTAGGTATCCAGCCGGTAGAGTTTCGCCACCCGGTCTATCTCTGCCAGAT
Source organism: Enterobacter hormaechei (assembly GCA_042434945.1). Taxonomy (GTDB): domain Bacteria; phylum Pseudomonadota; class Gammaproteobacteria; order Enterobacterales; family Enterobacteriaceae; genus Escherichia; species Escherichia hormaechei_A. The sequence goes on along the minus strand of CP170191.1, from coordinate 2,201,114 downwards.
AAACATCCAGCAGGTCGAACGTCCAGTCGGGTCCATCGCTCAAACGTGTGGTGTCCTTATTCATAGAATCGATCGTCGCCATACGCGCACCTCATTGTTGTCGGCGCTCTCTGTGTGGAGCACCTCATTTCAAGCATAGAACACCTGTTAAAAACCGCGTCGCCGGAGAATTTTTTTCTTTGCGATTTCTTATTATCAGAGTGCCACTAATCCGCTTCTGAACGGAATTTTATGCTGGATAAAAAGGGCGTTCAGCAGGAGATACTAAAGACGCCATATTGCCGCAGAGTCAGGGAGATGTGAGCCAGCTCACCATAAAAAAGCTGTATGTTGAATAATATTTTCAACTGAGTTATCAAGATGTAATTAGATTATTATTCTTTTACTGTATCTACCGTTATCGGAGTGGCTATGCGAGTTGTCATACTGGGAAGTGGTGTGGTAGGCGTTGCCAGCGCCTGGTACTTAAATCAGGCAGGACATGAGGTCACCGTCATTGATCGGGAGCCGGGGGCCGCCCTGGAAACCAGCGCCGCGAATGCCGGGCAAATCTCCCCCGGATATGCTGCACCGTGGGCGGCACCAGGTGTGCCTTTAAAAGCGATCAAATGGATGTTCCAGCGCCATGCGCCGCTGGCAGTTCGTCTCGACGGTACGCAGTTCCAGTTGAAATGGATGTGGCAAATGTTACGTAACTGCGACACCAGCCACTACATGGAAAACAAAGGGCGGATGGTGCGTCTGGCGGAATACAGCCGTGATTGCCTGAAAGCATTGCGCGCCGAAACCAATATTCAGTATGAAGGGCGTCAGGGTGGGACGCTGCAACTGTTCCGTACCGAACAACAGTATGAAAATGCGACCCGCGATATCGCCGTGCTGGAAGATGCCGGCGTACCGTATCAGCTGCTGGAATCCAGCCGCCTGGCGGAAGTGGAGCCCGCGCTGGCAGAAGTGGCGCACAAACTGACGGGCGGCCTGCAGTTACCCAATGATGAAACCGGAGACTGCCAGCTATTTACCCAGAATCTGGCGCGGATGGCGGAGCAGGCGGGGGTTAAATTCCGCTTTAATACGCCCGTTGACCAACTGCTTTGCGACGGCGAGCAAATCTACGGCGTGAAGTGTGGCGATGAAGTGATTAAGGCCGATGCGTATGTGATGGCGTTTGGTTCTTACTCGACGGCGATGCTCAAAGGCATTGTTGATATTCCGGTGTATCCGCTGAAAGGCTACTCGCTGACTATTCCAATTGCGCAGGAAGATGGTGCGCCAGTATCCACCATTCTTGATGAAACCTACAAAATCGCCATTACCCGTTTCGATAACCGCATTCGTGTTGGCGGAATGGCGGAAATTGTTGGTTTTAACACCGAGCTGTTGCAACCGCGTCGTGAAACGCTGGAGATGGTGGTTCGCGATCTCTATCCACGCGGCGGTCATGTCGAGCAGGCGACTTTCTGGACGGGTCTGCGCCCGATGACGCCAGACGGCACGCCGGTTGTCGGGCGTACACGCTTTAAAAATCTGTGGCTGAATACCGGTCACGGTACGCTCGGCTGGACGATGGCTTGTGGTTCCGGTCAGTTGTTAAGCGATCTGCTCTCGGAAGGACGCCGGCAATTCCGTTTGACGATTTGAGCGCCGCACGCTATCAATCAGGGTTTACCCCATCGCGTCCACAACACCTGCACGGCGCGCATAATTAAGGAGTCGTCATGTCCCGTCCTATTCTGGCCCAGCTGGATTTGCAGGCGCTGAAGGATAACCTGCAAATTGTTCGCCGTGCTGCGCCGGGTTCTCGTGTCTGGTCGGTGGTGGAAAGCCAACGCCTACGGTCATGGTATCGACCGTATCTGGAGTGCGCTCGGCGGCACCGATGGTTTTGCCTTGCTGAATCTGGAAGAGGCCATCCTGCTGCGCGAGCGCGGCTGGAAAGGACCGATCCTGCTGCTGGAAGGATTCTTTCATGCGCAGGATCTGCCTCTGCTGGATAAGTACCGCCTGACGACCAGCGTTCACAGTAACTGGCAGATCAAGGCCATCCAGGACGCGAAGCTGCATGCCCCGCTGGATATCTATCTCAAAGTGAACAGCGGGATGAACCGTCTGGGCTTCCAGCCTGAACGGGTGCATACGGTCTGGCAGCAGCTTCGTGCGCTGAAAAACGTCGGTGAGATGACGCTGATGGCGCACTTCGCCGATGCGGAAAAGCCGGACGGCATTGCCGATGCCATGGTCCGCATTGAGCAGGCGGCAGAAGGTCTGGACTGTCCGCGCTCGCTGTCGAACTCAGCGGCAACGCTCTGGCATCCCGAGGCGCACTACAACTGGGTACGTCCGGGGATCGTACTGTACGGCGCGTCACCCTCAGGTCAGTGGCAGGATATTGCCAACAGCGGCCTGAAGCCGGTGATGACGTTACGAAGCGAGATTATCGGCGTGCAAACCCTGAAAGCGGGCGATACGGTGGGCTATGGCAGCCGCTATCGGGCAGCAGGTGAACAGCGCATCGGTATCGTGGCGGGGGGCTATGCAGATGGTTATCCGCGCATCGCCCCGAGCGGCACGCCGGTGTGGGTCGATGGCGTGCGCACCGGCACGGTAGGTACCGTCTCCATGGACATGCTGGCCATCGATTTGACGCCGTGTCCCCAGGCGGGGATCGGCTCACCGGTTGAGCTGTGGGGCAACGAGGTTAAAATTGATGATGTGGCCGCTGCGGCGGGCACAGTCGGGTATGAGCTGATGTGCGCGCTGGCGTCAAGAGTGCCTGTTGTGACGGTGTAACATGTGTGTGTGCCGGGTGGCGGCTTCGCCTTACCCGGCCTACAAAAGCCCGAACGTAGGCCGGGTAAGCGTTAGCGCCACCCGGCAAAAAAGCAGCTACTCCGCCTCCTCCTCCATCGGCCTTACGCCGACTTTGCGCACCGCGTTATCTTCTTTCTCCGCTACCGTCCAGATCATCCCGGCAAACTCCACCTGGTCACCGACGACCGGCGCAGCTCCTAATAATTGCTGAATAATCTCACCCAGGGTTTGCTGGTTATCGCGATTCTCCAGTCCACCTTCCAGGCCATAAATCAGCGCCACATCCGCAAAGCGGGCGCTGGCTTCGAGGATAAAATCGCCGAAGAAACGCTGATCCAGCGCCACCGGGGGCGACTGGCTGAACAGCTTGCCGAGGGCCGGCAGGTCGCGCTCGCGGCCAATCACGCAGAGGATATCGTTCTCACGCAGCCGCGTGCTGCCGGTCGGGTGAAGCAGGGCGTTATCCCGGAACAGGGCGGCAATGCGCGTTTCAGCGGGCATATGCAGATCGCGCAGGGACGCGCCCACGCACCACTTATCGGCGCTTAGCTGGTAGACAAACTGTTCCCAGGGATTCTCAGGGTGAATATCCAGCCCCACGCGGGAGACCGGCCAGCCAATGGGCGGTACCACCACTTTGGCTTTTTTCGCCGCCCAGCCCAGCGACGTCCCCTGGAATAGCAGCGACACCAGCACTACGAAGAAGGCGACGTTGAAGAACAGACGGGCGTTGTCCAGCCCGGCCATCATCGGGAACACTGCCAGAATAATCGGCACCGCGCCGCGCAGCCCCACCCAACTGATAAATATCCGCTCACGCAGGTTAAACCCGCGGAACGGCAGCAGCCCGGCAAACACCGACAGCGGACGGGCGAAGAAGATCATCCAGGCCGACAAAAGCAGCGCTGGCACGGCGATAGGCAGCAGGTCCGACGGCGTCACCAGCAGGCCCAGCACCAGGAACATGGCGATCTGCGCCAGCCAGGCCAGACCGTCGAAGTTCTGCAAGATGGCGTGACGGTTGCGAATCGGTCGGTTGCCCAACAGGAAACCGCAAAGGTAAACCGCCAGAATACCGCTGCCGTCCAGCGCGGTGGTGACGGCAAAGATCAGGATCCCACCGCTCAGGGCCAGCAGCGGGTAAAGGCCGGAAGGCAGCGTAATACGGTTAATCGTATGCTGTAACAGGTAACCGCCGCCGAGACCAATGATAATCCCGAGCCCAAACTGCTGGAGGATGTGCCAGGCGAACATCCAGCTCAGGCCGGTTTCGTGCTGCTGGATCATCTCAATCAGGGTAATGGTCAGGAACACCGCCATCGGATCGTTACTGCCGGATTCAATCTCAAGCGTGGAGCCAACGCGTTCGTTCAGCCCCTTGCCGCCGAGCAGTGAGAAAACCGCCGCCGCATCGGTAGAGCCGACAATCGCGCCAATCAGCAGGCCTTCCATTATATCGAGGTTAAACAGCCAGGCCGCCATCATGCCGGTCAGGCCGGAGGTGATCAGCACGCCGACGGTCGCCAGAGACAGCGCCGGGCCTAAGGCAACGCGAAACGAACTTGCCTGGGTGCGCATGCCGCCGTCCAGCAGAATCACCGCCAGCGCGAGGTTACTCACCATATAGGCGAAAGGGTAATTATCGAAGGGGATACCGCCGATACCGTCGATCCCGGCAAGCATGCCGATAGCCAGGAAAATGACAAGAATAGGTATGCCAAGACGCGATGAAAATGAACTTAATAAAATGCTAAAGGTTACCAGGATGGAACCCAGAATGAAAAGACTGATTATCGCTGTGGCACCCAATGTCGTCTTACTCCCACCTCAATGTGAACGCTGTTATTAAAACCCTAACATAATAACAACGTTAACTGCGTTTTATTGAGGGGGAATAACGGCTTTTTTATGCCTTTAAGACCGGATGACCGCTGATTGTTAACCGACTGCCTGAATTATCGTGTACAAGGTGCGCCTGGGCACCCAGCGGCAGGGTAACGGTTTGCTGCTCATGGCCGAAATCCAGACCGGCGATCACCGGGATATCCAGCCGGGAACGAATGAAATCAATCATCGTCTCCAGGGAATAGCCCGCATCGTAATCGTTGGGGGCTGAACCACTAAAACTGCCCAGCACAATGGCCGACTGCCGATCCAGAATCCCGGCGTGATAGAGCTGCAACAGCATACGTTCGACCCGGAAAGGGTGCTCGTTAATATCTTCCAGCACCAGAATACCGTCCGTGATCTGCGGCAGCCACGGCGTTCCAATCAGCGACACCAGCATCGCGAGGTTGCCGCCCCACAGCTGTCCTTCACATTCCCAGTGCGGTCCATTGCCTTGCCACTCGATGGTGAACGTCGGGTTTTGCAGGGCGCGCCAGAAATGGTCCTGCGTAAACGCATCCAGCTCCGGCGCACCAAAGTTGCCGGCCAGCATCGGGCCGCTAAAGGTAATGACGTTATGCAACGCAAGCAGGCCGAGCTGGATCGCCGTGAAATCGCTGTGTCCGCAGATTAACAGCGGATCCTGCTGCTGGCGCGCGGCCAGCCCGGCCCAGTCGATGCTCTCCAGCAGCCGGCTTGCGCCATAGCCGCCGCGCACGGCCAGCACAATAGTGTTTTCACCTTCCAGCGTCGCCAGGCTGTTGATATCACTCAGTCTCTGCGCCTCGGTACCGGCAAAACGCTGCATGCGGCGGGGGATAATTGTCTGATTTTCTACCTGATGGCCCATTTCCAGCAGGCGCTGAACGCCCCGCTGTGCCGCCTCCTGGTTGATGCAGTAGCCTGACGGTGCGATGAGATGAAACTGAGGCATGGCAATTCCTTGCTGAATGAGAATCTAATTGTCTATATCATGCCGCTTATACGCCGCCTGCTTCAAGGGGCGACGTACCGCGATGACCGGCTATAAGGATAGAAGAAGTGAAATTGAGATGGTTTGCCTTTTTGATTGTGCTGCTCGCTGGCTGTAGTTCAAAACATGATTATCAAAATCCCCCCTGGAACCCTGAAGTGCCGGTAAAGCGGGCCATGCAGTGGATGCCGATCAGCGAACAAGCCGGGAAGGCCTGGGGCGTGAGCCCGCGTCTGATCACGGCGATCATTGCCGTGGAATCCGGTGGCAACCCGACGCTGGTGAGTAAATCGAATGCGGTGGGGCTGATGCAGTTAAAAGCCTCGACGGCGGGAAGAGAGGTCTATCGCTACATGGGCTGGAAGGGACAGCCATCCACCAGCGAGCTGAAAAACCCGGAACGTAATATCTCTATGGGAACCGCTTACCTGAGTATTCTCGAGCATGGCATTCTGAAGGGGATTGACGATCCGGAAGTGATGCAATATGCGCTGGTGGTGTCGTACGTTAACGGAGCCGGCGCGCTGCTCCGAACCTTCTCATTCGATCGCAAAGAGGCGATAGAAGAGATTAACGATATGGATAAAGATGAATTCTTCGAGCACGTTGTGAAGAATCATCCGTCAGCACAGGCTCCACGTTATATCTGGAAAGTACAGAAAGCGATGGACGCCATGTAACGCCTTTGTCGGGCGGCAGCATGCTGCCCGACGCCTTTCAGCGCACTTTGTTCGCGCGTTCCCGCGCTTCACGCTCCAGTGAGAAGATGATGCGCTGTAGTTCGCGTTCGGCGCCTGGCCCGACATTCAGAAAGCGAAAGCTCAGTCGCGGCGTGGTAATGGTTTCGTTTTTGCTGTCCACCACCTTACGCTCGCTGATGGCAATCAGCTGGGCGTCAAACCAGAAGCGTCCCCATCCGCCCATATCCAGCTCAATCTGACTAAAACGCATGCCTTCCACCAGTCCTTCCGGCTTCGGCGTATCCATTAACGCGCCCATCCCGCCCAGTGACAGGTCGAAGAGACGAAAGCGTATCTCTTTTTTGTCCGACATTTTTGCCTTACAGAAATAGGCCGGGTGAAGCGGGGCGCTGATGCGAAAAAACTCGCGGCGTTGCACGAACCAGAGGTTAGCGGGCAGGGGAGCGATAAACGCAGGCAAACCCTGGTACGCGATCGTGGTCAGGCGGGGCAGTATAAACTCGACTTTAGCCCCCTGCGTTTCGGCCATCACCGAGAGGTTTTCTGCCTGGAGCGCGGCACGGTTTTCTTCGCTCTGGCTACCCAGATCCACGATCAGGTGTTCTGCCGTCACGTCCAGGATCTTGCTGATAAACTGGCTGGTTGACCAGTTGATGCGCAGCGGCACCTCGCCCTTTTTCAGGTCGCGTAACACCCCTAATACAGCCAGCGGATTTTGTTTCAGGAACTGCTCACTGTAGCTACTCACGCCAGATGGCTCCTCGATAGATGACAGACTGTCTCTGGGTTATCGGCAGGCTGGCATGAAACTTAATACAAACGATCTGTTTTTCTCCGCCGATATTGATTTGCTAATGGAAATGATAATAATTGGCGTTCCCAATACCATCTACTAACAAGACGACACTATGAGCACCTCACGTTTTGCGTTATGCGCGTTGGCAGGCGCCGTCACGCTGGCATTGCAAACACAGGCTTTTGCAGAAGAACCCACCATCGTGGTGACCGGTACAGAGCAGGGCAGCGTGCTCCCTGCCTGGACCAACAGCGCCACGAAATCAGCCGTCGCGGAAAGTAAAACGCCGCAGGTGATCAACACCATTGCCGCTAAAGAGATTGAGCAGCGGCACGCCAGTTCGGTAAACGAGATCCTGCGCTATGCGCCGGGCGTTTCCACGGAGGTGCGCGGGAGCACCTCTTACATGAGCGAGTACAAAATCCGCGGGTTCAACGTCGAGCAGGAGTTCTACAACGGCCTGCAACTTCCCTATAACGTCACCGGGAACACTAAAGCGCGAATCGATCCGCTGCTGATTGAGAGCGTCGATATTCTGAAGGGGCCGTCATCCGTGCTGTATGGCGGCGGCTCCCCGGGCGGGCTGGTCAATATTCAGAGTAAAAAGCCGCAGAAAGAGGCGAAAACAGAACTGGGCTTTAACACCGGAAACCGCAATCTGAAAGAGGGGTACCTGGATTCCACGGGGCAGATTGCGACCAGCGACTGGAACTATCGCCTGCTGGGTAAAGCGACAGAGAGTGACGAACAGGCGCACACCACGCGCTATGAAAACTATCTGGTGGCCCCCTCCGTGACCTGGCAGCCGGATGACAAAACGCGCCTGACCATTGACGCGCTGGCGCAAAATACGCCGAGCCTGACGCCGTCTGATCCGATGCCGCTAAGCTATCTACGGTCTAAATACGCCGATCGTCGTGACTATGCCGGGGATGAGTGGAGCGGCTTTAAGCAGCGTCAGTGGATGCTGGGCTACAGCTTTGAACATGAGTTTGACAGTGGCTGGGGCTTTAGCCAGAAAGCGCGCTACTTTGACGTGGACACCCACCAGCGCAGCGCCTATTCAACCGGGACGGGCAGCGAGGTCTACCAGCTTAACCGCTTCGCCTATACCACGGATGAAGATTTACAGAGCTTCAACATTGATAACCAGGTCACCCGAACCGTCGCGCTGGGGGACTGGAAACATCACCTGCTGACGGGCTTTGACTACCAGAAGCTGAACTCTCACTTCCATTATCGTTACGCCTCGTCCACACCAGGTATCGATATGCGTAATCCGGATCACTCGCAGATCGATAACGATGCGCTGGGGCTTGAAACCGCGCAGAAAAACCGTCTCAGCTATCAGCAGAATGGCTATTACCTCCAGGATCAGATTGCGTTTGGCGGGCTGAACGTGCTGGCCAGCCTGCGCTATGACGACTACCGTTCTGTCACCACCAACTATCTACAAAACGGTGACAAAGCCTGGGTATCGCAGGATCGCCTCACTAAGCGACTGGGCGCGCTTTATGCCTTCGACAATGGTCTCTCGCCGTTTATCAGCTATTCGGAAGGGTTCGCCCCGGTATCGCCGCAGGGCACGCTGACCGCGAAAGACGTTAAGCCCACCACCAGCAAGCAGGTGGAGGGTGGGGTGAAATACCTGCTGGCGGATTACGCAACCACCTTCACCGCCTCGGTGTTTAACATTCGTCAGAAAAATGTGGTGACCAGCGATCCGGGCTTCCTCAACTATCGCCAGACCGGGGAAGTGGAATCGAAAGGTGCGGAGCTTTCCGCTATGAGTCGTCCAACGGATAACCTGACGCTGATTGCCAACTATGCCTACACCCACGCCATCAATACCGAAGATGACAAGTACCAGGGCAAACGACCGACGCAGGTCCCTGAGAACGCCTTTAATCTGTGGGGAGATTACACCTTTGACAGCATGCCGCTGAGAGGGTTAACGCTGGGGGCAGGGGCACGCTACACCGGGCCGATGGAGATCTCGCCAGCCAACGACGCAGGCAAGCTGGGCGGTACGACGCAATACGATCTGGCGGCGTCTTACCGCATGGGCGAGCTGGCGCCATCGCTGGAGGGGCTGACGTTGAAAGCGAGCGCGCAGAACGTCACCAACAAAGAGACGCTCACCTGCTATGACGCGACCAACTGCTGGATAGGCCGCGACCGCACGTTCCAGGTCGGGGCGAGTTACAGCTTCTGAAAAAAGCCCGGTGGCGCTTCGCTACCGGGCCAATCTATTGCACGGAACCATCCCCTCGCCCCACCGGGGAGAGGGTCAGGGTGAGGGGCGCTACTGCGCCGCCTGTTTCGCAGGTGCAACATCATCGTTTGCCGCAGGCTGATTCTCCGGTACGCTGTCGCACGGCTTCTCTTTCGGACAGACCATGTCCAGCATCCTGAGCGTCACGCCGTTACTCCAGCCGAAACCGTCCTGCAACGGATACTCACCGCCGCCACCGCCGGTACCGGTCGAAGAGACATCGTACTTCTCAACCAGTTTCTTCTCGCGATCGTAGGTATGCTGAACGTTTTTCAGGAAACGCCAGGTTACGTCCATCGCCACTTTCTGCTGACCATAGTTCTGCAACCCTTCCACCGCTACCCACTGCAACGGCGCCCAGCCGTTCGGCGCATCCCACTGCTGCCCGCTGTTGATGGTGGTGGTAGAAATACCGCCCGGTTTCAGCAGGCGTGACGACGCGGCTGCGGCCACTTTATCGGCGCGATCCTGTGATGCGGCCTTCACATACAGCGGGAAGAGGGCTGCGGCCGTCAGCTGATTACGCACCTTCCCGGTTTTCAGATCGTAATCCGCATACCAGCCCTCTTTATCGTTCCACAGGTGGCTTTCCATGGCTTTCTGACGTGCGGAGGCCAGCGCGTCATATTTACTTGCACTGGCGTTATCGCCGTCTTCCTGACTGGCGCGGGCCAGCAGTTTTTCCATCTTAAACATCAGCGCATTCAGATCCACCGGCACGATGCTGGTGGTGCGGATGGTACCCAGCTTCTGTGGATCGTCCATCCAGCGGGAGCTGAAATCCCAGCCCGAGGCCGCGGCAGAGCGCAGATCGCGGTAAATTTCGGTGGCCGGACGGTTAGGGTTATTTTTGGCGGTGGTCACGTCATCCAGCCACGACTCAGGGCGCGGCGTGTCCCGATCGTCCCAGTAGCGGTTGAGGATCGAGCCGTCATCCAGCTTCACCACGCGTTTGTTCGCCTGACCAGGCTGGAGCCCATCAGCCCCCTCCATCCAGTAAGCGTACTCTTTCTCCATCTGCGGACGGTATTTCTTCAACGCGTCGCTGTCATGCGTGGCCAGCAATTCCACCATCAGCGAGAAGAAAGGCGGCTGAGAGCGGCTCAGGTAGTAGCTGCGGTTACCGTTAGGGATATGGCCCCAGGTATCAAGCTCGTAAGCGAAGTTGTCCACCATGTCGCCGATCTTATCCCAGTGGCCGCTCTCGGCCAGCCCCAGCATGGTGAAATAGCTGTCCCAGTAATAGACTTCGCGGAAGCGTCCTCCCGGCACGACATAGGGCTTTGGCAGGGGCAGGAGGGAGTCCCATTTGTTCGCTTTGTCAGTGGTGCGGGTCAGTACAGGCCACAGATCGTCTATGTGTTCGCGCAGGCTCTGGCCTTCAGGGGGAACGTATTTCTCACCTTCCTTCGACAGGATAAAGTTCATCTCTACGAAGTGGCGCAGGTCAAAACCGGACTGGGTATGCTGCATCCGGTAATCCGCCAGGATGGTTAGCGGGTCGCTTTTGGGAACGGCATCCGCGAAGGTTTTCTGATCCGGGAACAGTTTGGCGCTCTGTACTTCATTAAAGAGGGGGCCAAGGAGAATATCAGGTGAGCTTTGCTGGCTCGTTGGCTGGTCTTCAGCATAACCAAATGCGGTAACACCGAGTAGGGCGCCTGCCAACGTAAGGTGTAACAAGCCAGGGCGTAGCATTCGAGTTTTTATCATCGGTTCATCTCCATTCGTCGCTGGGCAGCGTCACCGCTGTCGTCAATCACCTGAAAACCTTAGACGAATATTGCCCGCTTCGCGTGTTAGATATCCCATTTTGCGCATTACCAGACAATTTACCGCCGCGCCCGGACGTGAGAAGCGCGCCGAAAACTATTTACTCGGGGAATGTTTTTTGGGGAATGATTTTAATTAAATATCCTGTCAGGGCACACTATGAATATTGACCAGGCTTATGGGTTGCAACCTTTTTTAATTCTGTGAACGGGTTTGTGTTTCTTTATTACATTCCGCGAATAACTTTCCGTGAAGGTCACACAAAGTAAAAAACATAACCGACATAACAAAAAAACATAATAGCCTGCCGAAAAACATTTAGACGAAATAGAGTGGCCCATCACTTCGGGTATTCACTTTTATTTCAGGATGGATTCTATGCAATTAAAAAAATGGTTGTCCTCGTGGGGGCACTATGTTCTGGCTCTCTTTTTGCGGCACAAAGCGCGACGAGCGTAGATGAAAAACTGGCGCAACTGGAGGCGCAAATCGAGGCGTTGAAACAACAGCAGGCGGCCAGTCAGCAGGCTGCTCCCGTGGTCGTCCAGTCAGAAAAGCCCGTCAATAAAGACGCACCACCGAAGCTGACGCTTTCGGGCTTTGGATATATAAAATTTTATGGCGATGTGGAATTTAATATGGATGCTGCCAGCAAAACCGGCAGTCTGACTTCTGTTAAGTAAAGTGCTAATAGCGACTGGGCGCCGGGAGATAAAGAACGGTGGGATATTAATGGTCGTATTTTGCTGGGGTTTGAGGGTTACCGAAAAATGGATAACGGCCATTTTGCCGGATTTTCTGTACAACCACTGGGCGATTTGGCAGGGCAAATGTACCTTGATGATGCGGTATTTTTCTTTGGCGCAGAAAACGACTGGGAAATTAAAGTTGGACGTTTTGAAGCCTACGATATGTTCCCGCTTAACCAGGATACCTTTGTTGAATACTCAGGCAATACAGCGGACGATCTTTATAGCGACGGCTATGGTTACATTTATATGCTGAAAGAGGGGCGTGGCCGTACCGACAGCGGCGGTAACTTCCTGATGAGTAAAACGCTGGATAACTGGTATTTCGAGCTGAATACGCTGTTCAAAGACGGCAGCGATCTGTACGTCGACCAGCGCTACCATGGCCGGAACTGGAAAATGATAAGAACGTCGCCTATGTCCGGCCAGTTATTTCGTGGCAGGACGGCCCGTTCTCAATGGCCGTCGCCATGGAAACCAATCTGGTCAACAATGCTTATGGCTATCGGGATGACGCGGGTCGTTGGGTCGATCAGTCTGACCGCACCGGTTACGGATTCACCATGACCTGGGCTATATTTATGCACATAACGAAATCGACGAATTTAACACTTCAACCTTTGACGCAGAGTGTGAGAATGATTGCTGGATCACCGATCCGGGTGAGTATGATATTCACACTGTCCATGCGCCATACCTTATTCCCAACGTAATGAAGATGAAGAACTTTAACATTTACCTGGGCGCCTACGCTTCGTGGGTGAACGCGTCGCCGAAAAAGGGAAGCGATAAGAACGACGATCGTTATGGCGGTCGTGTGCGGTTTAAATATTATTTCTGAAGAGTGTCATAATGCCCCCCTGTTAGCAGGCAGAGGGGCCATTTTGCAGGCCGGGTATGCGCAAGCGTCACCCGGCAATACGATCGGCTACAACCCTTTCTTATCCATCAGCACCGCCAGATCCACCAGACGGTTCGAGAAGCCCCATTCGTTGTCATACCACGACAGGATCTTCACCATATTCCCGCCAATCACCAGCGTTGAAAGCCCGTCGATGATGGATGAGCGCGGGTCGCCCTGATAATCACGGGAGACCAGCGGTTCATCGCTGTAGCCCAGGATGCCTTTCAGCGGCCCGCTGGCGGCAGCCTGACGGAACGCGTCATTCACCTCTTCGGCGGTCACGTTGCGGCTCAGCGTCACCGTCAGATCGACAATCGACACCACCGGAACCGGCACGCGCAGAGAATACCCGGTGAGTTTACCGTCAAGCTCGGGGATCACTTTCCCGAGCGCTTTTGCCGCGCCGCTGGAGTAAGGCACAATCGATAATGCTGCCGCGCGCGCGCCGCGCAGATCTTTTTCCGGCTGGTCATGCAGCGCCTGGCTGTTGGTGTAGGCATGCGTGGTGTTCATCAGCCCGTGCTCAATGCCAAACTGCTGGTGCAGCACCTGCGCCGCTGGCGCCAGACCATTAGTGGTGCAACTCCCGTTGCTGACCACAAAATGCTGGGCCGGATCGTACAGCGTGTGGTTCACGCCCATCACCACCGTCAGATCATCATTTTTAGCCGGGGCGGAAATAATGACGCGTTTTGCGCCGCCGCTCGTGATATGCACCGCCGCTTTTTCACGTTCGGTGAAGAAGCCGGTTGCTTCAATTACCACCTCAACGCCTGCGTCTTTCCACGCAATGTTTGCCGGGTCGCGTTCACTGAATACGGTGATGCGTTGCCCGTCAACCTGTAGCGCGCCGTCCGCCGCTTCCACAGGCACCGGCAGCGTGCCGAGCAGAGAGTCATATTTCAGCAGATGGGCGAGGGTTTTACTGTCCGTCAGATCGTTAATGGCCACAATCTGGAGATCCGGGTTGCCCAGCGCCGCGCGCAGGACATTACGTCCGATACGGCCGAAACCGTTAATACCGACCTTAACCATGATGCACTCCTTATCTGTGTTGTCTGGAGTTACTGTAGGCGTCAGGTCAGATGGCGTAAATGACAAAAAAGGATCATATTACGCCATTCTGCGGCAGTGGAAGCGCTGGCGGTATTCGCCCGGCGTGAGATGAAGCTGCTTTTCAAAAACGCGGCGCAGGTTGATGCTGGTACCAAACCCGCTTTTTTCGGCAATGACCTCAAGCGGAGCCTGGGTCTGCTCCAGAAGCTGTCGGGCGGCGGCCAGGCGCGCTTCGGTGACATAACGGGCCGGAGGCACGCCCACGTCACGCGTGAACACGCGGGTGAAATTGCGCGGGCTCATGGCGACCCGTTCGGCCAGCCTTTCGACGCACAAATCTGCGGTGAGGTTTTGCAGGATCCAGCTTTGCAGTTCGCTGACCGGTCCGCTCGCACCGGACTGCTCCAGATTATAGCGGCTGAACTGTAGCTGGCCGCCAGGCCGACGCAGGTACATCACCATATCCTGCGCCACGTTGCGGGCGAGGGTGAAGCCGTAATCATCCTCCACCAGCGCCAGCGTCAGGTCAAACCCGGAGCTGACGCCGCCCGACGTCCAGATGGGGCCATCCTGAACATAGAGCGGGCCGCCCTCAACGTTGACCGCAGGATAGCGGGTTTTCAGGGTTTCCAGCAGCCGCCAGTGGGTCGTTGCCCGGCGCCCGTCGAGCAGTCCGGTCTGTGCCAGCAGCAGGGCCCCGCCGCAGACAGAGGCGACGCGGCGCGCATGCGGCGCGGCAAGGTGCAGCCAGTCCACCACGGCGGTGCTCTCCTGCTCATTCATGCCGCGACCGGTAATGATGATCGTGTCCAGCGGCTCGCGCGGATCCAGCTCCGGCAGGCGATAGTCCGCCAGCAGGTTTAAGCCGGACTGGCCGTGGATCACCAGGTGAGGCTGGGTGGTGGCGATAATGATGCGGTAGCGGGGCTGCGCAAGGCCGTCCGGGTGCAGCCGGTTGGCCTGCATCAGAATGTCGGCGATACCGGCGGCCTCAAACAACATGCCACCATCAGGAACGATAATCAGGATCTTCTTCATGTCCTGAAAAGTACCTTTATCACAAAATAAGTCAAGCGGAAGGCGAACATTGTAGAAGAGACAAATGAGGCGTGCCGGGTGAAAGAGTAGAACGGCAGATGTTGGGAAGAAGTAAAAGAAATATGTAGTAACGGTAAAACTTCTTGCGTGAGGTTCACTGTCAGCGCCGCTGAACCCCCCAGTTTATGGGCTGCAAGGGAGCGCGCTGAACGATGAGAGAGCAAAAAGATGTAGCCGGGCTTAATTGTTTAGGTGCAAAAAATAACCCCAAAGGGGAATTTTGCTCAGGTTATTTCGGATCGCGAAATTAAATTTCTGCCATTTTCTTAGCCGCCATTTGTTTATGCGGGACGCTCGTGCACAATAAAAGTTATCGTCTGAATGCAACAATGAAAATATCCCAGATATATCCCGCAGCGCACAGAAAAATGAAATTCTACTAATTATGGTAGTGGAGATAATAAGGGGTTACGTTAATGATAGTGGTTCTCTTTTTCCTGTTTAGCCATTAATTTTCATAGAGTTATGCTCGAAATCTCTCTAAGAAAAAGACGATTTTACCTAAGTGCGCATTTTTTATGAGATTAATCCTATAATGCATTGGGCGTATCATTAAACGCCATTAAGCAGGTGGGAAATATTGAATTGATGACAAGCTCATGTAAACTTGTCTACCGTTTGTCAAAATATGTCACGAGCATGCTGGGCCCATTTCTGTCGGGTTCGTGCGGTAGCTATGCCTTAAAATAGTTACCTGCTGAAAATATTCCGACTATTTTAACAATAGCACCTAAGTCAAATTTTATCCCCTCTCTTCATCCTCTAAATATCGCTACGGAAAAGCATATGAAACTGCGCGTATTGTTATCACTTCTGTTTGTTATGGCGGTGGCGGGCTGTAAGGCGCCGCAGAAACCAGCGATCACCGATGATACGATTGTGACCAGCCAGGTGAATGGCATCACGCTGACGCACCGTCACGCTGTTACCCCTCCGGCGGAGTTCACTCAGGTGAATGAACCGTACCGTGCCATGTACCCGGCATCCCTGATGAGCCGTCCTGACTACGGCGGAAAAGTGATCCGTACGCTTGAGACCGGTAAAACTTACGTCGTGCTGGGGCAGGTTGAACATTTCTGGATGGCGCTGGCCGATGAAGGGAGTGAACAGCTGATTGGTTACGTGCCGATGCGTGCCGTGATCAAGGCTGACCAGTACGAAGCCACCGTGCGTAAACAGGCACTGCGCCCGAAAGCGCGTAAGAAAACCACCTGTGTTGATGTCGATGGCAACAGCAAAGCCTGCAAAGACAGCGCGAACGGTACCTGGATCCTGAACTAAACGGGTTTCACGAGCATATTTTTATGAATAATAAAAATTTTCATCGGATGTGGTTCCCTTTTTTTGCGTTGATTCTTGCGCTGATCGGTGGTTGTTCGTCGTCTTCACACAGCGACCCCTCCCGCTACAATCTTCAGTTTCAGGCTCATCCTCAAATCAATGATTCTGCGCCGCTTAAGGTCAGAGTGTTGCTGCTGAAATCCGATGCGGATTTCATGTCCAGTGACTTCTACTCCTTACAGAACAACGCGTCAGCCACGCTTGGCGCGAATCTGCTGAACAGCGATGTGTTCTTCCTGATGCCGGGCCAGCTTTCGAAAACCCTGAGCGGACAAAGCTCACCGGAAGCGCGCTATATCGGCGTGATGGCGGAATACCAGGCGCTGGACGGCAAAAAATGGCGCGTCTCACTTCCTTTGCCTGTTCCCGGCGAAAACGCGATTTACCAGTTCTGGAAATGGTCCGCAGATGAACTCCAGGCCAGCGTCTTTCTTGACGTAAATGGTATCCGGGTCATCAGCCAGTAACGCCCTTCATAACAGGAAAGAGATCATCATGACGAAAGCAGAAAAGGTCGTCTGGACCGAGGGCATGTTCCTGCGTCCCCACCATTTTCAGCGGACAGAAAGCTACCTCCTCAACCACGTTCGTGAGTGGGGGGCCTTGCAGCGATCGTATCTCTGGGGCTTTCTCGACCTTGAGCTGGATGAAGCGATGCTACGCCAGGGCTGTATTGCCCTGAGCTACTGTAGCGGTTTGCTGCCTGACGGCACCTTTTTCCAGGTTCGCAGCGACCGCAATGGTCCGGCCCCGCTAAAAATCCCCGATAATCTCACCAACGAAAAGGTGGTGCTTGCGCTGCCGGTTCGTCGCGGTGGCCGTGAAGAGGTGATTTTCAGCGAGGAGCAGCCTTCTCTGGCGCGTTTTATTACCTTTGAACAAGAGGTGGAAGACGACAACGCCATGTCGGTCGGGGAGGCGACGGTCCAGTTTGGCCGCCTGCGTCTGACCCTGATGCTGGAGAAAGATCTGACGGCAGAATGGACCGCCATCGGCGTGGCGTACGTCACCGAAAAGCGCAACGACAACCACGTGCGGCTGGATAACAGCTACATTCCGCCAATGCTGAACGCCAATAACAGCCCGCAGCTGTACGGCATGATCAATGACCTGCACGGCTTGCTGGTGCAGCGTAGCCAGCAGATCGGCGGTCGACTGCGCCAGCCGGGGCGTTTCAATACGTCCGAGATGGTTGAGTTCACGCTTCTCTCGCTGATCAACCGCCACCTTGGCGACGTCTCACATTTAAAAACGCTGCCGCTGCTTCACCCGGAAGCGCTCTGGCGCAGCTGGCTGCCGTTCGCCACGGAGCTCGCCACCTGGACGCCGCAGCGTACCGCAGAGA
Source organism: Enterobacter hormaechei (assembly GCA_042434945.1). Taxonomy (GTDB): domain Bacteria; phylum Pseudomonadota; class Gammaproteobacteria; order Enterobacterales; family Enterobacteriaceae; genus Escherichia; species Escherichia hormaechei_A. Next base: position 2,183,405 of record CP170191.1, on the reverse strand, counting down.
GCATACTGCCGGTATACGACCATGACGATCTCGCCGTTTGCTTCAGCAAACTGATGCTGATGCTGCGTCAGGGGCTGTCGCTGGTCATGGAAGATCATGCCATCCAGCTGCCGCTGCACGAACGCTCCCACGGGCTGAACATCGCCACCGTGCCGGAGACCAGTATGGTCCGCGAATTTGGCTTCGTGCTGGCGGTAAAAGCCAATGTCCCCGGCGAACACCTGCAAACCCATTTCCCTGCCCAGATGAAGGTTGCGCCAGTGTCGAAAATTCGCGATCTGGTCCAGCTCCAGCTGCCGGGCATCATGCTTCGGGCAATGCCCGTCGCGCCGCCGCAGATCCCGTGGCATGCAGGCTACAGCTATTTCGAGCTCGAGAGGGGCAGCGAACTGTGGCACGAGATGGACAAGTCCGGGGCATTCGCGCTGCATCTCGCAGGGGAATTCCCGGGTCTCGATATGGAGTTCTGGGCCATCCGTAGCCCGACAGAATAATAAAGCGAGCGCTTAATATGCAGGAACGACAGGATACCGGCAGTGATGCCGTGTTTACCGGAGCCAGTGGGAACAATCAGCTGGTGGCGGCCGCCAATCCGCTGCTCAATGCGATTCCGCAAATCCGTCATTCGGTTTCCCACGACGATCAGGTCGGGCTGCGCCAGCGCCTGATTGACGAAATTCGCCGTTTCGAAGTGCGATGCCAGCAGGCGGGCTTACCGTATGAAGTGATTGTCGGCGCGCGCTACTGCCTCTGCACGGCGCTGGATGAAGCCGCCGCGCTGACCCCGTGGGGAAGCAGCGGCGTCTGGTCAAGCAATGGTCTGCTGGTGACGTTTCATAACGAAACCTGGGGCGGTGAGAAGTTTTTCCAGCTGCTGGCGCGTCTGTCGCAGAATCCGCGCGAACACATTCTGCTGTTGGAGATGATCAACTACTGTCTGCTGCTCGGCTTTGAAGGCCGCTACCGCGTGCTGGACAATGGCCGGACCCAGCTTGAAACCATCAAACAGCGCCTGTGGCAGATGATCCGTGGCGTGCGCGGCAGCTATCCGCCGCCGCTCTCGCCGCACCCGGAAGATCGCCCCGTTCTGCGCAAGCTCTGGCGGCCGATGATCCCACTCTGGGCGTGCGTGGCGCTGGTCGGTTTTATCGCCTGCCTGTTCTATATCGTGCTGAACTGGCGTCTGGGTGATAACACCAGCCCGGTGCTGGCGAAAATTTACCAGTCCCAACTGCCGGAAACCACGATCCAGCAGCCTGCGCGTCAGCTGCCGGCGGTGCTGAACCTGCGCGGCTTCCTGAAACCAGAAATTGATGCCGGTCTGGTGGCCGTTAAGGATGAGGCGGATCGCAGCGTGGTGATCCTGAAAGGGGACGGACTCTTTGCCTCGGCCTCAACGGTGGTGCGCGATCGCTATGAGCCGGTCATCGACCGCATCGCCCAGGCGATGAATAACGTCAGCGGCAAAATTCTGGTGGTGGGGTACAGCGACAACGTGCCGATCCGCAGCGCACGCTTCGCCTCCAACTATGAACTCTCGCTTGAGCGCGCCCGTTCGGTGCAAAAACAGCTCCAGAGTAGCCTCTCACAGCCTGAGCGCGTCAAAGCCGAAGGGCGGGGTGAGATCAACCCGGTAGCGCCTAACACCACGCCTGAAAATCGCGCCCGTAACCGCCGCGTAGAGATTACGCTGCTGGTATCGCCTGACAATACCCAGGCCGAGCTGAACGGATTGCCGCAAGGAAACTAAGGATGCTGACAACTCTACTTTCTATACTGACCAATCGCATTCTGTGGAGCTTCCTGGGCGTAACGGCGCTCGCGGCGGTCATCTGGATGATTGGCCCGCTGTTGTCCATCGTGGATACCCGGCCCCTTGAATCAGAGCAGAACCGCGTCATCAGCATTGCGGTGGTCTACCTGATTTGGGCCCAGAGCCACATTCTGCCGCGGCTGTATAACGCCTGGCTGAACCGTAAGCTGATGGACAAGCTCAACGAAAATACCACCAGCCCTGAGGCAGCCGATCCGCAGAAACGTCTGAACAGCGAGGAGCAGATCCTTGCCGGGCGTTTCGATGAAGCCGCCCAGATGCTGAAAAAAGCCCACTTCAGCAAAGCGGGACATGGCGCGCAGTGGACGCAGCGCTTCAGCACACAGTACCTCTATCAGCTGCCGTGGTACGTCATTATTGGTGCGCCGGGTTCAGGTAAAACCACCGCGCTGGCCAACTCCGGGCTGCAATTCCCGCTGGCGGATCGCTTCGGTAAAACCGCGCTGCGCGGCATTGGCGGCACGCGCAACTGTGACTGGTGGTTTACCAACGAGGCGGTTCTGCTGGATACCGCGGGGCGCTACACCACTCAGGAGAGCGAGCAGGTTCAGGACGCCGGAGAGTGGCTGGAATTTATCAACCTGCTGCGTAAATACCGCCGTCGCCAGCCCATCAACGGCGTGATTATCACCATCAGCATTTCCGACCTGCTTTCGCAGTCCGCTGAGGCCTCGCGCCAGCAGGCGGTCAACCTGCGCCAGCGTCTCTCCGAGCTGCATGAACAGCTGGGTATTCGCTTCCCGGTGTATGTGATGGTGACCAAAGCGGACCTGCTTAAAGGCTTCCGCGCCTGGTTTGCGGATTACGACAAAGCCCAGCGCGACCAGATCTGGGGCTTTACGCTGCCGTGGGAGCAGACCAAACACGCAGATTACGACCTGATGGGCAACTTCCAGCAGGAATTTTCCCTGCTGCAACAGCGTCTGGATGCTGGCCTTCCGGAAACCATGCTCAAAGAGCATGACGCCAAAACCCGTGCGGAAGCCTATCTCTTCCCGCAGGAGTTCGCCGCGCTGCGTCCGCTGCTGGCTGACTACCTGAGCACGGTCTTTGCTCGCTCAAACTTCGAAACCGAATTCTCTCCGCGTGGCATCTACTTTGCCAGCGGCACTCAGGAAGGGATGCCGTTTGACCGCGTGATGGGCGAGCTGAATCGCGCGCTCTCCTTACCTGAAGGGGGGGAAAGCACGCGCTGGGATTCGGTGAGCAAAGAGGCGCCGATCCCAGGCGCGAAGGGCCAAAGCTTCTTCATTAAAAACCTGCTGCAAAACGTGATTTTCCAGGAAGCAGGCATCGCCGGGGAAAACCGCTGGTGGGAACTGCGCAACCGCGCCGTGATGTGGTCCGGCTACGCGGCGCTGCTGGCCCTGCTGGTGATCCTGGGTGGCCTGTGGCTGACCAGCTACGCCAAAAATAAAGCCTATCTGGAAGAGGTGGATGCAAAAGTGCCGATGCTGGAGCAGCAGAGCAAGGCGCTGCAAAACCAGCCCCAGCGCGATCTGTTTGCGCTTCTGCCGCTGCTTAACAGCCTGGTGGATCTGCCGAAAAGCAATGCCTTCGACGTTAACGACCCGCCGGTTTCCCGCCGCATGGGGCTTTATCGCGGGGATGACGTCAGCGATGCCTCGCAGTCTCTGTACCAGAAGGCGCTGGATCAGATGCTGCTGCCCGCCGTGGCGATGCACATTACCACCTGGCTGCGCAACGACAACGGCAGCGATGTGGAGTACAGCTATGAGGCGCTGAAAGCCTATCAGATGCTCTACCAGCCGAAGCACTATGACGGCAAATTCCTGCACTCGTGGGTGATGCTCAACCTGCAACGCAACCTGCCGCAGAACGTGACGCAGGCGCAGCTTCAGGAGCTGGAATGGCACCTGACCCAGCTGCTGGAGCCAAAAATTCAGGCTTCACCGTATGCGCAGGATGAGGATCTGGTGGCACGTGAAAGGGCGCTTATCAACCAGCAGCCGCTCTCAACACGCGTATATGGCCGCCTGAAACGTCTGCTGGAGCATGATGAAAACCTGAAGCCGGTTTCGCTTTCAGATCTCGGCGGCCCGCAGAGCGAGCTGGTGTTTTCCCGTAAAAGCGGCAAGCCGGTGAGTGAAGGCGTACCGGGTCTGTATACGCCGGACGGCTACTGGAAGAGCTTCAACGACCAGATCGACAGCGTGACCACCGCCCTGCACGAGGACGACGCCTGGGTACTGGGAGCGACCACCGCCCAGGAAGATAAACAGCAGATCGACAACGCCGTGCGCCAGCTCTACATGCGCGACTTTATCGTCAACTGGGATCGCTTTCTCGCTGACATTCAGCTCAACAACAGCGCCGATCTTTCCCAGCGTATTAACACCGCGCGCCTGCTTTCAGGCACCAACTCGCCGCTGCGCCGTCTGGTGCTTAACCTGAGCAAGGTGCTGACCCTGTCGCGCACTGCGCCTGCGCCGGAAGATGCGCAGAAAGCGGAAGACCAAAGCAACCGCGCCACCCGCACGCTGGAAGCGCTGTTCAGCAACGGTGACAATGCCCCGACGCAGGGCGCGGTTGTGACGCAGGCGCCTGAGCAACTGGTGACCGACCACTATGCGCCGATGATTGAGCTGGCGCAGCCGCTGGAGAAGGGTGGCAAGACCATCGTCTTTGACGATTTTCTTAAGCAGGTTGACGAGCTTTATCGCTACCTGACCGCCGTTCAGGATGCGGCAAACAGCGGTATGCCCGCGCCGGGCGGCGATGCAATCAGCCGCCTGCAAGCCAGCGCGGGACGTCTGCCGGGCGGGCTGCAAACCATGTTCAGCAATATGGCCGTCGGCGCCAGCAGCGATACCCAGCGTCGCGATCTGGAGAACGTGCGTAAGCGCATTAACGTGGAAGTGGGTGGGTTCTGCCGTCAGGCGATTGCCGGGCGTTATCCACTGGTGCGCAGCGCCAGCACCGAGGTGACGCCGGACGATCTCGCCCGCATGTTCGCGCCGGGCACCGGACTGATGGACACCTTTTTCCGCGACAACCTGACCAACAAGGTGGACACCACCCAGGCGAACTGGCGCTTTATGCCGGGCATCGACGGTAAAACGCTGTCGGGCAGCGAAGGGCTGTTGCGTCCGTTCCAGCAGGCGCAGTCTGTCCGCGATGCCTTCTTTGCCAACGGCGCGACCACGCCATCCTTTAAGGTCACGGTGCGCACCGTGCGGATGGACAACACCATTCTGAACCTGACGCTGGACGTGGACGGCCAGCTGCTGCGCTACAGCCACGGTCCGCAGGCGGTGCAGATCATGAACTGGCCGGGGCCGGGCGGGACGAACCAGGTGCGTATGCAGCTCGGTCTGACCAATGGCAGCACCGCAACGCTGGTAACTAACGGTTCCTGGGCGCTCAACCGCTTTTTCGACAAGGCGCGCACCAGCCCTGGCGCGGGTAGCCTGAGCCGTCAGGCGACCTTCAACGTCGACGGACATCAGGTCACGCTGGAGTTTGCCCCGAACAGCATCCGCAACCCGTTCCAGCTTCCCCGTTTCTCATGCCCATAACCGCAAGGACAGCCGTATGACGAATACCCCTGCGATGAACCGTTATAGCTGGTATGGCAAATTACCCAGCGCCGGAGATTTTTTGCAGCGTCGCTTTCCGGATACCCTGCAACGCCAGTGGTCGCACTGGTTCCAGGTCGGCCTGCTGTCCTGGCAACAGGAAGAGCAGCGCAGCGGCGAGCGCCCGTTTTCAAAAGCCCCGGTGTGGAACTTTGTCGTCCCGCCGATGCTCGGTAGCCAGATGATTCAGATGGGCTGCCTGCTGCCAGGCCGTGACAGCGTAGGCCGCCACTATCCGGTATGCCTGCAACTGAGCTTCACCCCCGCCGAATGGTCATCCCGCCTGCTCGGGCAGGCTGAAAGCTGGTACCAGCAGCTTGGCCGTCTGGGGCTGCACGCGGTGCGTAACAGCTATTCTGCCACCCAGCTGGATGAAATGCTGATGACCATCCCGGCGCCCCAGCCGGTTGAGCCGCAAAAGCGTTCCGACATTCTCGACGTGATTGGCTATGACGACGATGGTCAGAGCACGCTGGGCTGGCCGCAGGCGGCGGAGTGTTTTGATCCGCTGCGCCAGACCAGCTACTGGTGGACAAACCGCTGCGACGGCTATCCGCTGTACACCCACGTCCACAGCGGAAACTTCACCGGGCAGCTCTTTACGCTGCTGTTCGATCCGGCAGGCGGCGCCCGTCCGGGCCGCCACGGTCTTTACCCGCCTATGTTTGAATAAGCAGGGATCTTATGAATATCGATGAATTTCTCGCGCCGATAAGCCCCGATAACCCCTGCGGTGAAAATCTGGAGTACGACGCCGATTTCCAGGCCATGGGTCAGGCCAGTCAGGGCAAAGCCGAGCAGCAGTTTGGCGACACCATCATTCCGGCAGAGCCTGCCGACTGGAACACGGTGGAAAAACTCGCCACCAGCCTGCTGGGTCGCACCAAAGATCTTCGCGTCATGCTGGCGTTAACCCATGCCTGGACGCGTCGTCGCGGGCTGGCAGGTTACGCCGACGGGCTACTGCTGGTGCAGGAAGCCCTGTCCCGTTACTGGGAGCAACTTTACCCGCTGCTGGAAGAGTATGGCGAAACCGATCCGTTCTACCGTATCAACGCCCTCGCCGGGCTGAGTGATAAATCTGACCTGACGGTCGCGGTGCGTAACGCCTCACTGCTCCGCTCAAACGGCGATGAGATTTCGCTCCGTGACGCCCAGGCGCTGCTTGACGGCAGTAAAACCGAGTGTCCGGATTATCCGGGCGGTCGTCCACGACTGATCGATGAGCTGGCCCGGGGCGATCAGCCCGGCACCGAAGCGGTAATCGTGATCAACGAACGCCTGCTGGCCATCCGCGAACTGCTTACCGGCTATCTCGGGGAAAGTGGCGTCCCGGAGATGGAACAGCTGCTGAAAACTGTCGGACTGGTTTCCAGCGCCTGTCAGGTGACCGATATCAGCAAGCTGCTGCCGAACCGTGACGCGCAGGCTGAACAGCACGCCGAGCCGCAGCCGGTGGCCGCGTCGCCCGTTCAGCAGGTGACGGACTGGCGCAGCGTGCAGGTGACCAGCCGCGCCGACGCCCAGCTGATGCTGGAAAAAGCGAAACAGTATTTTGCGCAGTACGAACCCAGCCATCCCGCACCGCTGATGATTGAACGGGTGCAGCGGCTGTCTGAACTCAACTTTATGGACATTATTCGCGACCTGGCGCCAGACGGCGTTAACCAACTGGAAAACATCTTTGGACGCCGCGAATGACGCGTCCTGGCATTATGACGACAGGCATGGAGTCTGCCGTTTCACCTTCACCGCGCATCTTTGATGGAGAACATCATGGCAATGAGTAACAGTGGACAGAAATTCATCGCACGCAACCGTGCTCCCCGCGTGCAGATCGAGTACGACGTAGAGATCTACGGCGCAGAACGCAAAATTCAGCTGCCGTTTGTGATGGGCGTTATGGCCGATCTGGTTGGCAAGCCGGTGGAAAATCTGCCAGCCGTCGACGAGCGTAAGTTCCTGGAAATCGACATCGACAACTTCGACGAACGCATGAAGGCGCTGAAGCCGCGCGTGGCGTTCCAGGTGGATAACACCCTGACCGGCGAAGGTAAGCTCAATGTCGATCTGACCTTCGACAGCATGGACGACTTCCTGCCGGACGCGGTGGCCCGCAAAGTAGAGCCGCTGAACAAGCTGCTGGAAGCCCGTACCCAGCTCTCCAACCTGCTGACCTACATGGACGGTAAAAACGGTGCGGAAGAGCTGATCGCGAAAATTCTCCAGGATCCGACGCTGCTCAAATCCCTGAGCCAGTTGCCAAAAAATGACGAAAGTGCGAAAGGTAGCGAGGAATAATCGATGAGCAACCAGACTCAACAACACGATCAGCAGGCGGGCCAGGCGTTCAGCCAGGACGAGTTCAGCGCGCTGCTGAATAAAGAGTTCCGCCCGAAAACCGATCAGGCGCGCTCTGCCGTAGAAAGCGCGGTTAAAACCCTGGCGCAGCAGGCGCTGGAAAACACCGTGACCTTCTCAAACGATACCTACCGCACCATTCAGAACCTGATTGCCGGTATTGACGAGCAGCTTTCACAGCAGGTGAACCAGATTATTCACCACGAGGAGTTCCAGAAGCTGGAGAGCGCCTGGCGCGGGCTGAGCTACCTGGTGAACAATACCGAAACCGACGAGATGCTGAAGATCCGTTTTATGAGCATCTCCAAGCAGGAGCTGGGCCGCACCCTGAAGCGCTACAAGGGCGTGGGCTGGGACCAGAGCCCGATCTTCAAAAAAATCTACGAGCAGGAGTACGGCCAGTTCGGTGGCGAGCCGTTTGGCTGCATCGTGGGCGACTACTACTTCGACCACAGCCCGCAGGACGTTGAGCTGCTGGGCGAGATGGCGCGCATCGGCTCTGCGGCCCACTGTCCGTTCATCACCGGCACCGCGCCGGGCGTGATGCAGATGGAGTCCTGGCAGGAGCTGGCTAACCCGCGCGACCTGACCAAAATCTTCCAGAACACCGAATACGCTGCCTGGCGTTCACTGCGTGAATCAGAAGATGCCCGCTATCTGGGCCTGGTGATGCCGCGCTTCCTGTCGCGTCTGCCGTACGGCATTCGCACCAACCCGGTCGACAGCTTTGATTTTGAAGAGCAGACCGACGGCGCGAACCACAACAGCTACTCGTGGGCAAACGCTGCCTATGCGATGGCGGCCAACATCAACCGCTCCTTCAAAGAGTACGGTTGGTGCACCTCGATTCGCGGCGTGGAATCCGGCGGGGCGGTGGAAAACCTGCCGTGCCACACCTTCCCAAGCGATGACGGCGGCGTGGACATGAAGTGCCCGACCGAGATCGCCATCAGCGACCGTCGTGAAGCGGAACTGGCGAAAAACGGCTTTATGCCGCTGGTGCACCGCAAAAACTCCGACTTCGCCGCCTTCATCGGCGCGCAGTCCCTGCAAAAACCGGCCGAGTACCACGACCCGGATGCCACCGCTAACGCGCGCCTGGCCTCCCGTCTGCCGTACCTGTTCGCCTGCTGCCGTTTTGCTCACTACCTGAAGTGCATCGTGCGCGACAAAATCGGCTCCTTCCGCGAGCGCGAAGAGATGGAACGCTGGCTGAACGACTGGGTGATGAACTACGTGGACGGCGACCCGGCTAACTCCTCCCAGGAAACTAAGTCCCGCAAACCACTGGCGGCGGCGGAAGTGCAGGTGCAGGAAATCGAAGACAACCCGGGCTACTACGCCGCGAAGTTCTTCCTGCGTCCGCACTACCAGCTGGAAGGTCTGACCGTTTCCCTGCGTCTGGTATCTAAACTGCCGTCGCTGAAGACGAAGGACGCGTAATGACGATTGCCGGCCCGAAGGGGCCGGCCATCTGAGCGGAAGAGCTTAGCTTATTTCTGTCAGTGAATAAGGATAGACGGTGAAACATATACTTTTGATCGCGACCAGTTTGCTGGCAGTTTCTACTCTCGCAAGCGCGGACGCTGGAAATTACAAATACCCTCAAGCGGAAGCATTGCCTCAGGATGACACATCAAACTTCCAACGCGATCCGACGCTGTTAACAGGGTACGATTTAGATCTGAGTGCAGAGCGTTTTGCTAAAGCCTGGCTGTCGAAAACGAATGAACGTGAACGCATTAAGGCAAATATGTATCTTCTCGGCGTAGTCGACGCGTCTGAGGGCACTGCATGGTGCAAGGGCAAGCCTTTTTTGCCAAATACAATACATGAGTTTCTCTATTCTCGTTTTGCGAACTTATCGAAACAGCAAGGCGAGGAGCGCGCTTCAAAAATCATCATTGACGGCATGAAAGAATTACGCCCGTGCAGAAAGGAGAGTGACAAATGAGACCATTATACGAACAACTTAAACGTCAGCATTACTCTTCAAATCACACACGCGCGGGTTTTGCCTCGGGTGAACAGGTTTTTTCAGAAATTGGCTACGATTATTCGACGATTATCAAGCAACAACCGGCATACGAAAATACCTGTGCGGTAAGAATGAGCCTGGCATTGTTAAAATGCAATGTTGAATTTACAGGGCGTTTACCCATAAAGACCGGTCCCTATAAGGGAAAAACAATCGAGCCTGGCGCAAAATTACTTGCCGATCAGCTTTATAAATCCCATGTGTTTGGCAAGGCAGAAATCTTTAAAGACCGCGAGGCTGGTGCACGCTCAATGTTGGGCCGAAAAGGTGTTGTTTTCTTCAATAAAATTGATGGGTATGGCGGTGGTCATATCGACCTTATCGAGCCTCTGAGTAATAATTCGTTTATATGTAACTCCGATTGCTTTCCGTACTGTCAGGAAATCTGGTTTTGGGAATTAAAATAATTATATTCAGGTGTCTAAAGTCCGTATTTCTTTTGCTCACTTGCTTATCTTTTTCTGCTCGCGGTGACAACCCTTACGTTGATTTTTATCAGCAGCAAACATACCGGCAGGTGGTAAAAGATTTTGTCCTGGCGCGCTGCCTTGCGCAGGTGGCAGATAAAGGCAGTCAATTTTCTGCTGATGCGGCCCGCAGTGCGAGTGCATTTATTGAATGGATACCGTTTGATGCTGAAAACGGTACTGACAAAGTTAACGCCATTATTGGGAAGTATAAAAACCAAATTAATGGTTTCCACTCGGAGCGCAAACCTGATGTAAAAGGCGTAACCTTAAATTGTCTACGTCTTTATCATAGCGACGAACTGAATAAACTGGTTCCGCAGCTCATCATTGGCGATCCTGACCGCACCTGGATTCAGGATAATCCACAATAGTATAAGACTTCACATTCTTTCCTTTCGTTCAGGGGGAATGTAAGACTGTCAAATGACACGGGTCGTTTGATATGAGGCAGAGGTAAAATATGGACGGTTTTATTCAGCCCCATGCTTTCCTGTTTGCCATATAAGGGCTTTTTCGAAAGCAATATTGTTCATCCACGAAGAGTAGATATTATGGCTATTGATATGTTTCTGAAGGTCGAGGGTGTTACGGGCGAATCTAAAGATTCTAACCACACCGGCTGGACTGATATTACCTCCTTCTCCTGGGGCGCGTCCCAGCCAGGTAATATGAGCGTTGGCGGTGGCGGCGGTGCCGGTAAAGTGAACTTTAACGATCTGCACGTTAACGCTCTGATCGACAAATCCACTACAGCAATCCTGAAACACTGCGCAAGCGGTAAACACCTGACCAAAGTTGAACTGTCCGTCTGCAAAGCGGGTGGTCAGCAGGTTGAATACACCCGCATCACCCTGGAAGACGTTCTCGTGACTTCCGTTCAGTACACGGGTGCAGACAACGGCGATACCGTTGGCGTGACCTATGCATTCCAGGCTGCGAAAGTGAAACAGCAGTACTGGGAGCAGACCACTGCCGGTGGTAAAGGTGCTGAAAGCAGCGCTGGCTGGAACATCAAAGAAAATAAAGAAGCGTAATTGCGCGCGTGACCGGGGAGTTTTCCCCGGTCATTATTTACAGAGACTTAATTTCGTTTGCAAAGGGATGTCAATATGAGCGTAAAATCAACGGTTGCTCCTGGTTATTGTGTTGTTCAGCAGGCTGGTACGTTAGATTTCCAGGCAAGACTACTGTTCAATAAACCAGACAGTGAAGCGGCACGTTATTTTATGCAAGTGAACAGGGACACACGGTGGTTAAAACCCGGGCAAATATTGATCCTTAATGCTCCGGGTGCTGAAAATGCGGTTCAGCTAAAACAATTACAAAATGCAAAGCAAAAGGTTAATGGAGCATTGGCAGAACTGAATACAGATGAAGCTAATTTCTTTAACAAGCATTTTAGTACCATCGCAGCATTAACTAATTTTATGGATAAATCTCTCGGGGTGGTTGCTGATGCAGGTGAAAGGTACTTTAGCGAAATAGAAAAGAAATTAAAAGCTATCGAACTGGCTTATCAAAATCAATACAGAACGCAAGGCACATTGATCGGGCAGCAGTTTTTTGTTGAAAGGCAAAAACTTTTTTCTGAGCTGGACGTTTTATTAAATAAGCTGTCCAGACTAACGCTGAAACTGAAACCTTATGAAGAAATCAAGCACGCTTTAGGTTTATCAAGCAGGTCAATTGTCCACGAATGGAGTACTGCGGGTGTTGCCTCGATACGAGGGTATTCAACATATGTAGACAATGCTTCAAAAGCTGCCCGTTTTCTGAAAATGGGAGGATGGCTTGCTATCGGCTTCGCTGGTGCAAACACAACCAATGAAGTTTACGATGCCTGTACAGTAGGTAGAGAGCAGAGTTGTTCCAAAGTCGCCGTTAAGAAGTACAGTCAATTTGGCGCCAGTCTTGCGGGCGGGATTTATGGCGGAAAATATGGCGCCATGGCTGGGGCTGGCGTATGTGTTGCATTGGGCGTGGCAACAGGTGGTGTAGGGTTGCTCGCGTGTTCTGTGGTAGGCGCCGCTGCGGGTGGATACATTGGTGGCGAAGTTGCCGGTGGAGCAACTGAATATGTCATGGATAAGCTATGGTGAATTTAGAAAATATTCTTTTATTTCTGATTGTTGTTTTATTTTTACTTGTCGTAATTATGGACTTCATCAGTTCCCGTTATTTTAAAAAACACGAGGCCGAATATAATCAGCTTCTTTCAGAATATAGGCAAAAAGGCTACGATCTCGATCTGGTGACAAATTACGCATCATTTTTTGGTTCGCTGGCGAACTATCAAAAAATAATCTGGTTTGTTCGTCTTCGCAAAGGCGTGAAGATGAAATTTACCAAAGACAGAAATGTTCAGGACGATGCCTATAAATTCGTTCAGGCTTTACCGGAAGAGAGAATCGGCTGGATATTAAAACTGCATCGACGCTATAAAGCTCAGGCCTTACTTTTTACGCTATGGCTGCTTATCGGCATTATTTTCCTGAATGTAGTCAAATAGCTTTAATCAGCCCTTAACCCCCAAACCCCGCCGTTCTCACCCCCGAGAGCGGCAGCGTTTGAGCGCTAATCATACCAGCAGGAATACGCCATGCGATTCACGATTATTTCTACGAAACCCGGTCATCAGCCGCCGCAAAGCAGCTGTGATTTTTATGCCCCGGGCGGCACCATTGGGCGCGGTACGGATAACAATCTGGTGCTGCCGGACAATGACCGCACCATCTCGCGTTTGCAGGCCATCGTTCACGTCGACGCCAGTGGCGAATGCCGCGTCACGAACCGCGGCAGCGTTACCCGCGTGGTACTGAATGATATCCCGCTGGAGCGTGGGCGTCAGGTTGAGCTTCAGGATGGGGATATTCTCGGTATTGATGATTATCGCATTGAAGTCAGCGAACTCATTCATGACACCCAGCCCGTAAGCCGCATGGCGGCCAGCATGCAGCAGGCGCGCCCAGTGGCGACACCTGCACCAGCGCCGCAACCGAAACCGGCCAGCGCCGCGCCTCGTGGAAAAGCTGAACCTACGGCCGTGCCGTCGGAAATCTGGGACAGCCTGATGCAGGAGTTTTCCATCTCCGACAGCATCTCCAGCAACCGGGCAAAACCACAGCCCGCCGCATCCCACGATCCGTTCTCTCAGCCTGCGGCCCCGGAGCGGAATGCCGAAGATCCGCTGGCAATGTTTAACGACGCCGAACCGTCGCTTGAACGTAAAAACGTTGACCCGGACACGCTGTTTAGCGATGAAGCGTTGTTTAAAAAAGAGAGCATCTTTGACGATGTCACCCCTTCAACGCTGGTACAGCCGGACGAAAGCAAACCTGCCCAGCCAAAGGAAGAGGCGTCGGACGAACTCGATCCGTTAGCCCTGTTTGGCGGGTCGGCGAGCGCACCTGCCGCGCGTCACGATGACCCTCTCGGCCTGATGGGCGGCGCGCCGTTAACCCATCCGGATGAAATCGTGGCCGATAAGCCGGAGCCAAAGCCTGAACCGCAAGCCGCACAGGAAGAGGATGCGCTGGCCAGCTCACCGCTGTTCGATCCGGAACCGACTGAACCACAGGATGCGCCGCGCGCGGAAGAGGAGCCCGCGCGCCCTGATTACGCTGGCTTCACCATGCCAACACCGCAGGCCGTGGCGCGCAGCAACGCGCAGGCGCCTAAAGGCCGCCTGCGTATCGACCCGGTTAAAAACGCTGCATCGCCTGCTGCCTCCGCGCAGACCGGCGAGCGGGGCGAGGTGCTTCAGGGCGAACTGCTGGAGGCGCTGCTGGAGGGCATGGGCCTGAGCGAAATGCAGCCGGTACCGCAATTCGACCGGGAAAATATGCGTCAGCTGGGGCAGATCCTGGGCATGTTCTCGCAGGGGACCGTGGCGCTGCTCTCCTCGCGCTCCATCCTCAAGCGTGGGGTGAAAGCCGATATGACCATGGTGCTCGACGATGCGAACAACCCGTTCAAACTGTTGCCGACCGGGAAAACGGTGCTTATCCAGATGTTCGGCACGCCGATGCCGGGCTTTATGCCGCCGACCAAATCGGTGCGTGATGCGCTGATCGATCTCCAGGCACACCAGCTAGGGATGATCTCTGGTATCCGCGCCATTATCGCCGCCATGCTGCAATCCTTTAACCCGGAACAGCTGGAGGAGCAGGCTAAGCAGAACGGGATGACGTCACGCCTGGCGCTGCCGGGCAGCCGTAAAGCCGCGCTGTGGGATTATTTCGTTCGCAGCTATGGCGAGACGGCGGGCGAGATCGAGGACGACTTCCATACCCTGTTTGGCGAAGCCTTCCTCCATGCCTATGACATGGAGGTCAATCAGTACAAAGACTCACAAAGCGGATCGGAAGAAAAATGAATATCGCAACGGCTTCTCTCTCCCGCCAGGGGACGCGCGCCAGCAACCAGGATCAGACGGGAGAAACCATCGGGGAACGTTCAGCCTGCTTTGTCGTCTGTGACGGCATCGCAGGCCTGCCGGGCGGCGAGGTGGCCGCTGAGCTGGCCCGCAACAGCATTATTTCCCGCTTTGATGGCGACAAGCACCTGAATGCGCAGCATATTCGTGACTACGTCCAAACGGCGAACCGCACCATTCTCAGCGAACAACAGGCCGTGCAGGACTATCGCCGGATGGGCACCACGCTGGTCAGCCTGTTTATCGACAGGGATTACCGTCTGGCTTACTGGGCGCACGCCGGAGACAGCCGCCTGTACCTGTTTCGCCGCGGCTGGCTGTGGCATGTCACCACCGATCACAGCCTCGTCCAGCAGATGAAAGATGCCGGGCATCAGACTGACGATCTCAACAGCAACCTTTTGTATCTGGCGCTGGGTATTGAGAATGGCGGACCGGAAGCGAGCTACAGCGATGTCGTGCAGGTTGAGGACGGTGATGCCTTCCTGCTCTGCACCGACGGTTTCTGGCACGGCGTCAGCGAAGAGCAGATGAAGCAGTCGCTGCACATGGTCAATACGCCACAGGAGTGGCTGACCTTAATGAACCAAATCATTCAAAAGAATGCCGAACAGGAGGGCAATGCTCAGGATAACTATACCGCCGTGGCGGTGTGGATGGGCAACCCTCAGGACACCACTTTGCTGCATACGCTCTCTGACGCAGCACAATTTCTTCCCTGCGGAACTGATTAGACACACAAGGATTGATATGAAACTTTGGCTATCGGGTTTGGCTCTTCTGACGGTGGCGACCACCGCACAGGCTGAAAACTTCCGCATCGTGCAGTCTCCTGCGCAGAAGCTGGATATCTGGATCGACAACATTAAAGACAATACGCCGCAAAGCTGGTGTAAGGCGGACGTGGCGCTGCGTATCGTGGCGAACGGCAAGAAAGAGGTTTCGGTGCTGGAAAACTTCGTGCCGCGCCTTGGCTCGCTGCTGGAGCACCAGTGCAGCAAGCTGAATACCCTGAACTGGACGCTTAACGATCCGGAAGGCACGACGCTTGCCCGGGGCACAGCGGCTAAAGCGCAGGACTGGGCGCTGGTGGTGAAGCAGCAGGAAACGGCGGCGGCAACGACCGCCACCTCAGGCGCGCTGCTGCCGCCTGACCAGAATCCGGAGACGCACACCGTGGCGGCAGATCGTACGCCATGGCAGGAGTTCACCCTTCAGGACGGTTGCCATCTGCGCACCTTCTGGGAGGGCGGTTCCTCCGCGCCAGCGCTGTTTATTCCGGATTCCGACACCACCCGCTGCGGCAACGGCAGCTGGCTCAGCGGCCACACCGTGGTGACGCAGAACCGTAACGGGACGCAGAAAGCGATTCCGGTCACCTACATTCACGGCTTCCCGGTGATGGGGCTGAACAACGCGGTCGATCCTGAAAAGGCGCTGATCACCTCCGTCAACAAAGAGCGCATGGTCTTCAGCACCCAGAACAGCGACCAGAGCTGGATGATCCTGCCGTACGACAGCACCCTGAACGGCTGGAAGAGCAACGGCACGGTGGCGGTGGAAATCACCCGTGAGATCGCCAGCGACGACGCCAGACTTCAGGCGCGTATCGCAGAGGTGAAGAAAATCTGGAGCGCATGGGTTGCACCGGGCGCGGAGCTGAACGTTGTTCTGATTGACACGCTGCGCCCGCAGTTGCGCGA
The DNA here is from genome assembly GCA_042434945.1 of Enterobacter hormaechei. Lineage (GTDB taxonomy): Bacteria > Pseudomonadota > Gammaproteobacteria > Enterobacterales > Enterobacteriaceae > Escherichia > Escherichia hormaechei_A. The sequence continues at coordinate 2,166,965 of CP170191.1, read as the reverse complement.
TCCGGCAGTGGGCGCCTGGCGCGCGGCGAATTAAGGAGGGGCTATGAATACGCTTTATCAACGTCTGGCGGGCGAGTCGATTAGCGACGCGCTGCTTCGCCTGGAAGCCGATATCAAAGCCCGTCCGGCGGATGCCGATCTGCGCGCCGCGTTTGTGCAGTTTCTGATCCTCAGCGGCAACTGGGCGCGCGCCCTGACCCAGCTGAAAAGCTGGCTGGCGCTGAAGCCGCAGGCAAAACCGACCGTAACGCTGCTGGAGCAGGCCATTCAGGGTGAACAGCAGCGGGCGCGCGTGTTCGCGGGAGAGGTACGACCGACAATGCCCGAGGCGCAGTGGCCGTGGCTGACGACGTTAGCCCAGGCGCTGACCGAAAGCGCAGGGCAAGCGCAAACGCTGCGCCTGGCGGCACTCGAACAGGCCCCGGCAAGCCGCGGGCAGGTCACGCTGGAGAATGAAGAGAGCCACACCTTTGAATGGCTGATGGACGGCGATGCCCGTCTGGGGCCGGTGTGTGAAACCCTGGTCAATGGCCGTTATTTCTGGGTGCCGTTCTGCGCCATCGACGCGATCCGTTTTCAGGCTCCGGCCAGCGTGACCGATCTGGTGTGGCGTCATGCGCTGGTCCGCCTCACGGACGGCACCGAGCAGGTGTGTCAGATCCCGGCGCGTTATCCGTTTGCTGACGGGGTGCCAGACAGCGTTAAGCTGGGGCGCACCACCGAATGGCTCCCGCTGGACGATGACGGCGCCCTGTATGAAGGCATGGGACAGAAAGCCTGGCTGAGCGAGCAAAGCGAAAGCCCGCTGCTTACCCTGAGCCTGGTGACATTTACCTCGGATGGTGCGGATGAGTAATCCCGCTGGCGAAGGCGATCTGCTGCGCAGCGGCTGGCAGGCCCGCAGCAGGCAGGAGAAAGTGGGGGCGCGCGACAAAATGCAGCCCTCACTGCTGGATCGCCTGACGGATAACGATCCGGAAAAAAAACGCGAGTCCGCCAACAGCAATCTGATTACCCACGCCGCGCTGCGTCGTAACGTCCTGCGGGATTTACAGTGGTTGTTTAACACCATTAACCACGATGCCTCCAGCGATCTGAGCGGGCTGATGCAGGTGAGCCGTTCCGTCGTGAATTTTGGCGTGGCGCCGCTGGCGGGGAAAAGAATGTCCGATATTGAATGGCACGACATTCAGCGCAAGCTCACCGAAGCGATTATTAACTTTGAACCGCGGATCCTGCCGCAGGGGCTTCAGGTTCGCTGCGTGTCCGATACCTCCTCGTTAGATCTGCACAACGTTCTGTCTATCGAAATCAAAGGTCGCCTGTGGTGCGTGCCGTATCCGCTGGAGTTTCTCTTTCGCACCGACGTCGATCTTGAGAACGGCCATTTTGAACTGAAGGATGCGGGGTAATTATGGAAAGCAAACTGCTCGAATATTACAACCGTGAACTGGCCTATCTGCGCGAGATGGGCGCAGAGTTCGCCGAGCGCTACCCGAAAGTGGCGGGGCGGCTCGGCATGCGCGGCATCGAAGTGGCGGACCCGTACATTGAGCGTCTGATGGAAGGTTTCGCCTTCCTGACCTCCCGCGTGCAGATGAAAATGGACGCCGAATTTCCGCGCTTTTCACAGCGTATGCTGGAGATGATTGCGCCAAATTATCTGGCGCCTACGCCGTCGATGGCGATCGCTGAAATTCAGCCCGACAGCAGCCGCGGCGACCTGAGCAAAGGCTTTATTGTGCCGCGCGGCACCATGATGGACAGCCTGGCGCTGAAAAAGACCGGCGTTACGTGCAGCTATACCACGGCGCACGAGGTGAACCTGCTGCCGTTAAAAATTGAGCGGATCGAGCTGGGCGGCGTTCCCGCCGATCTGCCGCTGGCCCAGCTCGGCCTGAGCCAGCGGGGGATCAGCAGCGCCTTACGGATCCGCATTGCCTGCGATGGCCCGCAGCATCTCGGGCACTTGGACTTTGACCGCCTGGAGTTCTTCTTAAGCGGCCCGGACATCGAGGCGCTGAAGCTGCTGGAGCTGGTGATGGAGCACCACGCGGGTATTGTCTGCCAGACGGTCAGCAAGCAGCCCCAGCGCCAGCTGCTGTCGTCTGACGCCCTGCGTCAGGAAGGCTTTAATGCGGACCAGGCGCTGCTCCCGGACGATCTGCGCAACTTCGACGGCTATCGCCTGTTGCAGGAGTACTTTGCGTTCCCGGCGCGTTTTCGTTTCATCAGCCTGAGTGGGCTGGGCAAGCTGATCCAGCGCTGCGAAGACGAAAAAGCGTTTGATATCTTCATTCTGCTCGACAAGAGCGACGATCAGCTGGAGCGCGTGGTGGATGCCAGCCACCTGGCGCTGCACTGCACGCCGGTGATCAACCTGTTCCCGAAAGTGGCGGCCCGGCAGAAGCTGAGCGAAAGCCAGCATGAATACCACCTGGTGGTGGATAACATCCGCCCGCTGGATTATGAAATTTATGCCGTGAAAAAAATCTATGCCAGCGCGGATGGTCAGCGGGACGACCAGACGTTTCGTCCGTTCTGGAGTACCTGGAGCGGAGACGCGGGCAACTACGGCGCCTATTTTTCCCTGCGCCGTGAGCAGCGCGTTCTCTCCGAACACGCGCTGCGCTATGGCACCCGCACGGGCTATATCGGCTCGGAGGTCTTCGTCTCGCTGGTGGATGCGCAGCACGCGCCGTGGCAGGAGAATTTGCGCTACATTTCCGCCGAGGTGCTGTGCACCAGCCGTGACCTGCCGCTGATGCTCCAGCAGGAGCTTGGGCAGTTTATTATGGCCGACTCCATGCCGGTGAAGGCGTTAACCCTGCGTAAAGGCCCGACGCCGCCGCGTCCGGCGCTGGCCGAAGGGTTCAGCACCTGGCGGCTCATCAGCCAGCTGCAAATGAACTACCTCAGCCTGATGGACAGCGAAAACGAAGAGGGCGCAGCCGCGCTGCGTCAGCTGTTAGGGCTATACGCCAACCTGGCCGAGACGCCGGTTGCTCGTCAGGTGGATGGCGTTCGTCACTGCGTGCTGGAGCCGGTGCACCGTCGCGTGCCTGAACCCGGCCCGGTGGTGTTCGCCCGCGGGATCGGCATCACCCTGACGGTGGACGAACGCGCCTTTTCCGGCGCCAGCCCATGGCTTTTCGGCAGCGTGCTGGAACGCCTTTTTGCCCGCCTGGTCTCCATCAACAGTTTTACGGAGTTCACGCTCAAGAGCCAGCAGCGTGGTGAAATCGGCTACTGGGCGCCGCGCATGGGTAAAAGGGCGCTGGTATGAGTGAAGTTGCCCCTGCAACGCTGCGCGTGCATCGCCTGACGCCGCTGCCCGATGCGTTCTGGCGCGGGGTGCGCGAGACGCCGTGGCGCTATGATCTGTTCCAGCTGTTAAGACGCATTGATGCCCAGGGCGGTGAACGTTACCCGCTGGGGCGCGCGCCGCTGCCTAAATTTGAGCCGCTGCGTATTGGTCAGCAGCCTTCAATGGGCTTTGCGCCGTCAACGGTTGCTGAGGTCCGGCAGCGGGAAGAGAACGGACTGCATGACGTTTCCATACTGAGCTTCGGCCTGTTTGGTCCTAACGGCCCGCTGCCGGTGCACATGACTGAGTATGCCCGCGAGCGTATTCATCATCATCAGGATCACAGCCTCAGCGCGTTTGCCGACCTCTTTCACCACCGCCTGACGCTGCTGTTCTACCGCGCATGGGCGGACGCGCAGCCTGCCGTTTCACAGGATCGCGACGACAACAGGCGCTTCGAAGGGTATCTGGCATCGCTGATTGGCATGGGGCAGCCTGCCCAGATGTCGAAAGGCAGCCTGAGCGCGCACGCCCGCTTTACTCACGCCGGGCACCTGACCCGACACGGGCGGGACCCGGAAGGGCTGGAGAAAATCCTGCGCAACTATTTCAACGTGCCGGTCAGGCTGGTGGCCAACGTCCCGCAGTGGATGCCGCTCTCAACGCGGGAGCAGGCACAGCTGGGCGAGGGGCGGCGTATGCCGCGCATGGGAGAGTCCGCTTTTCTCGGCATTGCGGTACGCGACGTGCAGCATAAATTCCGGCTCGAGATTGGCCCGTTGAGCGCAGACGACTACAACCGTTTTCTGCCGGGCGAAGGATGGGTGACCGAGCTGCGCGACTGGGTGCGACAGTACGCCGGGGTGGAATTTGAATGGGAAACACGGGTGATCCTGCGCGCCGATGCGGTGCAGGGCGCCACGCTCGGCAGCGGCGGGCGATTAGGGTACAACACCTGGCTCGGCCTTCAGCCTCAGCCTGTTCCGCGTGGCGATCTGGTGTATCGCGCAGAGCGATAATCCTTCCGTATACCGAATCATTGTTAATGGAAACTAACATGTCAGAAATTAGCCGTGCCGTGCTTTTCGGCAAACTGGATACGCTGTTATTTACCTCTCTGGAAAGCGCGACTGCCTTCTGTAAGCTGCGTGGCAACCCGTACGTTGAGCTGGTGCACTGGTTGCATCAGCTGATGCAGCAGCAGGATGGCGATCTGCAACAGGTCATTCGTCACTTCGCCCTTGATGAACAGCAGCTGACACGCGATATCGTGGCGGCGCTGGATGCCCTGCCGCGTGGCGCGAGTTCTGTGTCTGATCTTTCCGAGCATATCGACAGCGCCGTCGAGCGCGCATGGGTCTACGGCTCGCTGAAGTTTGGCGTCAGCCGCATCCGCGGCGGCCATTTGCTGATCGGCATACTGAAAACGTGGAATCTGGCTAACGTGCTGAAAAGCATTTCGGCGCAGTTCACCCGTCTTAACGTCGAGGTGCTGATCGAGCAGTTCGACGCCATTTGCGCCAGCAGCAAAGAGAGCCAGCAGGCCGCCGCCGCTGCGGACGCGCCTGCCGGGGCAGTACCGGCTGCGCAGGGCACGCTGGCGCAGTATGGTCAGGATCTGACGGCGCGCTCCCGGGAAGGGAAAATCGACCCGGTGGTAGGGCGCGATGAAGAGATCCGCCAGATGGTCGATATTCTGATGCGTCGTCGCCAGAACAACCCCCTGCTGACCGGGGAAGCCGGCGTCGGGAAAACGGCGGTGGTGGAAGGGCTTGCGCTGCGTATCGCTGACGGCGACGTGCCGGAGCCGCTGCAAAACGTTCAGCTGTGGCTGCTGGATATCGGCATGCTTCAGGCCGGCGCGGGCATGAAAGGGGAATTTGAGGCGCGCCTCCAGGCGCTGATTAACGAGGTGCAGTCCAGCACCACGCCAATTATTCTGTTTATCGATGAGATCCACACCCTGATTGGCGCTGGCGGTCAGCAGGGCACCGGCGATGCCGCTAACCTGCTCAAACCTGCCCTGGCGCGCGGGCAACTGCGCACCATCGGCGCGACCACCTGGGCGGAATACAAAAAATACATTGAGAAAGATCCGGCGCTGACCCGCCGTTTCCAGACCGTACAGGTTCACGAGCCGGACGAAGCCAAAGCCGTGCTGATGTTGCGCAGCACCGTGTCGCCGCTGGAAACTCATCATCAGGTTTTACTCCTCGACGAAGCGGTCAGCGCGGCGGTGAAACTGTCGCATCGCTATATTCCTGCGCGTCAGCTGCCGGATAAAGCGGTGGCGCTGCTGGACACCGCCTGCGCGCGCGTGGCCGTCAGCCAGAGCGCGCCGCCTGCCCAGCTGGAAGATTGTCTGCGTCACCTGGCGGCCCTGGACGTGGAGCTGGAGATTGCTGAACGCGAAGCGCGCGTGGGGGCGGGCGATCCGGCGCGTGTGGCGGCCTTAACCGCCGAACGTGACGCGTTCGAAACCCAGCGCGAAGCCCTGGCTCGTCGCTGGGAAGAAGAGCGCACGCGGGTGCAGGAGATTATCCGTCTGCGTGCCGCGCTGTTTGCGGCGGGTGATGAGGATACGGCTGAACTGCGCGGTCAGCTGGCAGAACAGCAGCAGGCGCTGAAGACCTTACAGGGTGACGAACCGCTGCTGTTTGCCGCGGTGGATGAGAACGTGGTGGCTGCGGTGGTCTCAGACTGGACCGGGATCCCGCTGGGCCGGATGGTGAAAAATGAGATCGACGCGGTGCTGAATCTGGCCGACACGCTGAACCAGCGGGTTATTGGTCAGCGTCACGGTCTGGATCTGATTGCCCGTCGGGTAAAAACCTCGCGGGCGAAGCTTGACGATCCGAACAAACCGGTCGGCGTATTCATGCTCTGCGGGCCATCCGGCGTGGGTAAAACCGAAACCGCGCTGGCGCTGGCGGAGTCCCTTTACGGCGGCGAGCAGAACGTCATTACCATCAACATGAGTGAATTCCAGGAAGCGCACACCGTTTCGACGTTAAAAGGTGCGCCTCCGGGCTATGTGGGCTATGGTGAAGGCGGCGTCTTAACCGAGGCCGTGCGCCGCCGTCCCTACAGCGTGGTGCTGCTGGATGAAATTGAAAAAGCGCACCCGGACGTGCACGAGATCTTCTTCCAGGTCTTCGACAAGGGCTGGATGGAGGACGGCGAAGGGCGTCACATTGATTTCCGTAACACCATTATTATTCTGACCTCTAACGTCGGCACCGACCTGATCGCAGCCATGTGCGCCGACCCGGAACTGATGCCGGAGCCTGACGCGTTAAGCGGCGCCCTGCGCCAGCCGCTGCTGGAGGTGTTCCCGCCTGCGCTGCTGGGCCGCCTGCTGGTGGTGCCGTATTACCCGCTGAGCGACGAGATGCTGGGGCAGATTGTGCGTCTTCAGCTCAGGCGCATTCAGCGTCGTCTGGAAGAGAATCACAACATTATTTCTGAATTTGACGACAGCGTGGTCGAACAGATTGTTCAGCGCTGTACCGAGGTTGAGTCGGGCGGGCGTATGGTGGATGCGATTCTGACCAATACGTTGCTGCCTCAGATGAGCCAGATTTTACTTACCGCCAGCCGCAGCGACGAGCAGTACCGACGTCTGCATGTCACCTGCGAGCAGGGCGAGTTTCACTGTCAGTTTGCCGCGTAATAATCATCAAGAGAACTGTAAAAGATGACGGATAATGATAACAATCGGACTGTCCCAAACGCGCTCCCGGTCGGGTACCGTTTCAATGAGTTTGAGATAAAAGAGGTGATTGGCGGCGGCGGATTCGGCATCGTCTATCGCGCCTGGGATCACCAGCTCGAACGCACTATCGCTATCAAAGAATTTATGCCTTCCTCCCTCGCCGTGCGCGGCGAGGATATGACGCTGGTGCTGCGCAGCGAGCGCTTTGGCAAAGCGTTTTCTGCCGGCCTGAACAGCTTCATCCAGGAAGCCCGCCTGCTGGCGCGCTTTAACCACCCGAACCTGCTGCACGTACTGCGTTTCTGGGTGCAAAACGACACGGCCTATATGGGAACGCTGTTTTACAGCGGTACCACGCTGTCGCGTCTGCGCGAAGAGAAACCGGAGCTGATTAACGAGGCGTGGATCCGCCGCATGCTGCCAATGCTCTTCGGCGCCATCAAAACGATCCACGACGAGGGGTATCTGCACCGCGACATCTCGCTGGATAACATCCAGATTCAGGATAACGGCCTGCCGGTGCTGCTCGATTTCGGATCGGCGCGCCGCACCATCGGTAATCTCTCGGATGAGACGGAAACCATGCTGCGTCCGGGCTTCGCGCCTATCGAGCAGTATACCGACGACAATGAAAGCGAGCAGGGGCCGTGGACGGATATCTACGCGCTCGGCGCCGTATTGCGCACCCTTATCGTAGGCTCTCCGCCGCCGGTCAGCGTGGTGCGTTCGATTCAGGACACCTGCAAACCGCTGGTGGAGCTGGTGCCGCAGGGCTATTCCATCCCGCTGCTACAGGCCATCGACAAGGCGCTGGCGCTGCATATGGAAGACCGTCCGCAATCCATTGAGGAGTTTGCGGCGCTGATCGAGATGCCCGTCGCCGGTATCGACGAGGTGCTGACCGCGAAGAAGACCGGCACGATGCTGGTGCCGGTGGAAGAGGAGACATCTGCTTCCGCGCTGGACTGGCGACGTTACAAGCTTCCGGGGCTGGTGGCCGCGGGCGTGCTGGTTGGGGTGGTTGCCGGTGCGATGCTGTTCGGCGGCGACAGCCAGGAAACGCCAGAGCAGACGGCGCAAACCCCTGCCGTAAGCCCTCCGGCTGAGACCTCCGCCCAGGCGGAAACCAGACCGGCAACGGCAGACGTGAGCGAGCCGGTTGCGCCACCTGCTACGGCGCAGCAGAGTGCGCCGCCTGTCGACGCCAGCCCGGTCGCGCTGGTCTACATCCGCATGCTTGATGGCGAGACGCTGAAGGTGAACGGCGAGTCTAAAGCGCTGCGTCCGGGCAATAACGGTTACGCATCGCTGAAATTGCCTGCGGGCGAGACCCGCATTGAACTGGAAGGCAATGGAAGAACGCGTACCCAGACGCTGGATATTGCGAAGCCAGGCACCTGGCTGGTGAATCCGTAAGCCTGCGGGTAACAGGACGGAGCGAATGTATAACATCAAGTTTGTCTATCTGTTCCACGAGAACGTCTCGCCAGCGCTGTTTGCGAAAATAATCCGCCCGTCCGTTGCCGGACAGTGGATTATGTCGGTTCCCGACCATTCGCTGCGCTCGCTCTTCACGCGCTACGATCTGCTACGCACGATCACCGGTGCGAATCCTTATCAGTCCGGGCGCGATACCCGCACGCTGATCGCGCAGGATTTAGAGATGGGCAGAGTGGTTGCCATTGACGAAAGTTTTCGTGACTGGTCATCAGTAACGGAAATTTTTTACATCAATGCCAAAGGGCAACTCCAGGCTGCCTCGCTGGTCGGCCTGGGCTGGTATCCGGTGAGTACGATTGTCGACCGCTACGAAACCATGGTGAGAACGTACGGATCTCGCCCTGCGCCAACGGTACTGCCAAAACAGGTGGTGAAATCTAAAACGGCACAGATGCCGGATGAACCTACTCCGGGCAAGGACGGTAAAACCTATGCCGGGCAGCTTCAGAAGATGACCAAAGCAGAGCGTTGGCAGGCGCGTAAAGATCTGATTGCGAAGGGGAGCAATAGCCTTTATCCGGATGCCCAGATCGCCGCGAAGCGTCTGGCGGCGAATAATATCGCGGTGGAAAAAGCGAAGCTTGCGGAAAATATTTATAAGACCGTGAACCCGCTGGAAACCACACCGGGCGTGCCGGAGGGGTGGACGGATATCAGTAATGACGATGCGCTGTTAGGAAAGTTCGGGCTGAACAAATCAATGCTCTTTGACGATGATACGTCCCCCAATTTTCTGGCGCGCGTCTATCAACCGAAGCCGGAAGTGTTTGGTACAGATATGAACCCCACGCTGGTATTCAGAGGATCGCGCGAGCCTGGTTTCGCCTCTCTGTCTGAGAATGTCTCCTCTTTACTGACTAAGGGGGAGCTGGCGCCGGTGGTAAACGGGGCTGACTGGTCGAATAACTTCTCACAGGGCATGGGTATGGCTTCAGATTATTATAAAAAGGCCGTGAGTATTGGTAAGGAGTTGGCAAGGTCAGGCCAGAATATTGATATTGCCGGTCATTCCCTTGGCGGTGGCCTCGCCTCTGCAACCTCTATGGGCAGCGGGAAAGCGGGGTGGACGTTCAACGCCGCCGGCCTGAATGCCGGAACCGTAGAAAAATACGGCGGCAAGATATTAGGCAGTACGGATAATATCCAGGCTTATCGGGTTGAAGGTGAACTGCTGACGAAGATTCAGGAAGTTAACCCCTGGGAGGATCTGAAAACGATGAAAGGGCATGTCCCTTCGTGGATCCTCAAAGAGGAAATCTCTGCGCTGAGCCCTAATGCTGCCGGAATACCCCACGATCTTCCCGGTGGAACCGGAAGCGCGCTGGACCGCCACGGGATTAATCAGGCGATTGATTGCATAGAGCAACAGAAGGACGAGGATATTTCGATAATCGGGAGTCGATTGTGAAAAAACGGTTGATGGCTTTTGTCGCGTTATGTTTTTTATTCATGATTCAGGGGTGTAAGCAGGATATGGACCTTAATCCACAGGACTACTTCAGCGGTCAGCAGCTTGAACTGGCGAAAGCGATTGAAGAAGGTGATGTCGACGCGGTGAAGACGCTTGCACCAGAAAGCGATCTTAATAAACCGGGAAAGCAGGATATGACCCTGCTTTTTTGGGCCATCGGCAACGCGATTAATGATAAAAAAACATCGCCCCATTTAAAGGTGATTACGTTGCTTGTTAAGGCCGGCGCAGATCCGCTCCAGCCTCGACCGCAGGGAAAAAGCAGCCCTGCCGAATTTGCCCTGAAGGGGGACAGCGCAGACTGGATCAACGCTATGCTGGACGGTGGCCTTTCGCCCAATGTGAAAGATAAGGTCTCCCACGAACCCATCATCTTCCAGTCGCTAAAAGCGAAAAATACAGAGACGCTGGAAGCCATGCTCGATAGCGGAGCTGACGTCAATGCAACCAATTCACTGGGTAAAACGCTGGTGTTTGATGCGCTGGATAACCAGGCTTACGATCATGTCTTGTTACTGCTCGATCGTGGAGCGGACCCGTCAGTTAAGGCTAAAAATGGCTGGTCAATGAGCAATGCGCTTGCGGACGCGCTGAGTGGACTTGATCGAGGCAGTGAGCAATACGAGAAGTTAAACGAAATAAAAGAGAAACTTATTCAGAAAGGGGGCGTGTGGCCACCTGAGCCGGTTAAGTGATTGCTCAGCTTTCATGAAAGCCAGAGATAAGGTTTTTTCCGGAGTTTCCATAAGCCTGCACTCTTTGGATTTATAAAAACGAAAGTTCGTACCTCCAGACAAATCAACCCAGCATTGCATCAATCCAAAACCACCTCGTCGAAATTAGCTTTACGTTCATAAACGTTCCCAGCATAAACCATTACGGAATAAAGATTATGCTCAACCGAATTACCGTCCAGCTCCCGGTTGAGGGGCTGCTCTTCTGGAAACTCTCCGGCCGTGAGGCGATGTCCGAGTCGTTCGCGCTGACGCTGACCCTGCTTGGTACGGACGCGCGCATTGACCGCAGCAAGCTGCTGGGCCAGCCGGTCACGGTGACCATCCCGACGCAGAACCTGCTCACTTCCCGCTATATCAACGGCAAGGTGACGCGCGTGGCGGTGAGCGCCGTGGAGCTGACGGGCACCCGCTACGCGGTGTACCAGCTGACGGTGGAGCCGGACCTGTGGCCGATGAAGCGCGACCGTAACCTGCGTATCTTCCAGGGACAGACGGTGCCACAGATTGTGAAAACCCTGCTGGGTGAGCACCAGGTCAACCTCGAAGACAAACTCACCGGCAGCTACCGGGTGTGGGACTACTGCGTGCAGTATCAGGAGTCGAGCCTCGATTTCATCAGCCGCCTGATGGAGCTGGAGGGTATCGCGTATTACTTCAGCCACGAGGCGGACAAACACACGCTGGTGCTGACCGATGCCGCCACGCAGCATCAGCCGTTCAGCGGCTACGAGGTTATTCCTTACCACCAGACACCGTCCGGTGGCAGTACGGATGAAGAGGGCATCAGCCAGTGGGCGCTGGAGGACAGCGTGACGCCGGGGATTTACAGCCTCGATGATTACGATTTCCGCAAGCCGAACGCGTGGCTGTTCCAGGCGCAGCAGAACCCGGCGTCCCCGAAACCGGGCAGTATCGACGTGTACGACTGGCCGGGCCGCTTTGTGGAGACAGGCCATGCGGAGTTCTACGCCCGAATCCGTCAGGAGCGCTGGCAGGTGGAGCATCAGCAGATTCAGGCGACGGCCACGGCGGCGGGCATTGCGCCGGGCCACATCTTTACCCTGACCAACGCGCCGTTCTTCAGTGACAACGGCGAGTATCTGGTGACGGCTGTGGGCTACCACTTCGAGGAAAACCGTTACGCGAGCGGTGAGGGGGAAACCATTCACCGCACCGATTTCAGCGTTATCCCGGCATCGGTGTCTTATCGTCCGGCACAAAGCACGGCGTGGCCGCGCACCTACGGTCCTCAGACCGCGAAAGTCGTGGGGCCGCAGGGGGAGAGTATCTGGACGGATAAATATGGTCGCGTGAAGGTGAAGTTCCACTGGGACCGGCTGGCGAAGGGCGATGACACCAGCTCCTGCTGGGTGCGCGTGTCGAGTGCCTGGGCGGGTCAGGGCTACGGCGGGGTGCAGATCCCGCGCGTCGGCGATGAGGTGGTGGTGGACTTTATCAACGGCGACCCGGACCGTCCGATTATCACTGGTCGTGTCTATAACGAAGCAAGCATGCCGCCGTGGGCGCTGCCGGCTGCCGCGACGCAGATGGGCTTTATGAGCCGCACGAAAGACGGTTCAGTGGACAACGCCAACGCCCTGCGCTTTGAGGACAAGGCGGGCGCAGAGCAGGTGTGGATCCAGGCCGAGCGTAACATGGACACCAGCGTTAAAAATGATGAAACGCACAGCGTCGGCGGCGCGCGCAGCCATTACGTGAAGAAAAATGAGCTGCATCGCGTGGAGGCTAATCAGATCCAGGCCGTGAAAGGCGGAACCGAGATCCTGACGGGTAAAGGCAAGCTGGATGCGGCGGTAGAGCAGTATGTTATTGCTTCCGGGACGAAGCTGCGGCTGGTCTCGGGCGAGAGTGCTATTGAGCTTAACGCTAACGGCAAAATTAACCTGATCGGCAAAGAGTTCAACTTCTTCGTTGAAGGGGACGGCTATATCACCACGGGCAGCAAGCTGCACCTGAATACGTCGGGCACCCAACCGGGCACAACGGCGCCGGGGTCAGGGCATAAAGGGGATATTGATGCGGCGGTGCAGGAGAAATTTACGCCCCCGGAAGAGTAACCGCTTTCTGTCTGCCGCCGGGTTGTCCGTGGCGGCACGTAAAACCCTTTAGCAATTTTAGACGCGAGTTCACCGATGAAATACACCCTCCAGGAAGGTTCCTTTACCCTTTTTCCTGCCGCCTGGCAGGACAACAGCATGAACATTATTCGCGATGACGAAAGCGGGCTGTCCGTGGTGGTCAGCCGCGGCGTTATCCCGGATGGCAGCGACTACGAACAAGAGTTTCACCGCCAGTGGGACGTGCTGCGTCATCAGATGGGTGAGATCGCCCAGAGCGAATTTCAGCACGTAAAAGCCGGGCCTGCCGGCAACATTGATGGGGTAGAAGTTGAGACCACCTTTGACCGTAACGGCCAGCGCCTGTGGCAAAAACAGCTGGCCGTGCAGACGCCAGGCAAACCGGTACTGATGATTTTTACCCTCTCGGCCTTAAAAGCCTTTACGGAAGAGGACGAGGCGCGCTGGAGCGCACTGAAGCAGAGTCTGACGCTAAACGACAACCGGAATGTGTAAGGCATGAGCGATAACAACGCGGCCCGTAAGGGCGACGAGATTATTCACTCCAGCATTTTTGCTGATATTACCAGCATTGTGGCGGAAGGCGCTGCCTATGCGGTGATTGGCGCGGCGGTGGGCGCGGCAGCGACCGTCGCGGCCCCACTGCTGGGAGCCGGGGCCGCAGCAGCAGGCGTGGCGGCGATTGGATCCAGCTGTCTGTTGAGCGGCATTATCGGCGGGGTTCTGGCGAACGTCGCCGGGATCACCGACGATATCAGCAACGCCGCTGAAGGGCTGGGTAACGCGCTTTTCCCGCCGTCGCCCGCGGGCAAAATCACCACCGGTTCGAGCAATGTTCTGACAAATAAACTTCCCGCTGCGCGCGCCGCCGGGACGTTAACGCCTGCCGATACCCCGTCCCCTGAGCCGCAGTCGCCGGGCAGCTTTGCCGACTACGCGGGCATGCTGCTCTCCGCTGCCGGACAGTTCGGCAGCGAGATGTGGCAGCCGAGCGTCGCCTCTGCCGCCGCAGGGACCTCGCCACTGGAAGAAGACAAGGTGGCGTGTGATAAGCACTCCGGGCCGCAGTATCTGGCGGAAGGCTCGAAAAGCGTCTTCATCAACGGACAGCCTGCGGTGCGCGCAAAAGATCGCACCACCTGCGAGGGCACCGTTTCCGACGACGTATCCCCGAACGTGATCATTGGCGGCGACGCGCTCACGGTCCGCGACATCAAAAGCGGCAAAACGCCGGGTCTGGCGCTGGGGATGATTGCGCTCTCCCTGCTGCGCGGGCGTCCGGGCAAGATCCTGAAAAACATGCCCTGTGCGCTGGCTGCTGCCGGTGGCGGGATGCTGGCTGATATGGCCGTCAACGCCGTATTCGGCTCTTCGCACCCGGTTCACGCCGCTACCGGCGTGAAGGTGCTGAATGACGACGACGAACTCGATTTCTCGCTGCCGGGGCGCTTTCCACTGCGCTGGCAGCGCAGCTACAACAGCCTGACCACCCGCGAAGGGCTGTTTGGTCTGGGCTGGGCTACCACCTTTGACAGCTATCTGACGCTGGAAGAAAACAACGCCACCTGGTTCGATGAAACCGGGCGCGAGCTGAGCTTCGAGCTGCCGCCGGTCGACCGCGTGTTTTACAGCATCAGCGAAGGCATTATCATCCGCCGCAATGAGAGCGGCGACGTGGCGATAGCCGACGATGACGGCGCGGTGTGGCGTCTGTATAAACCGACCCGCGCTAACCCCTCCATCCTGCGCCTGGCCTCCCTCAGCGACGAATACGGCAACGCGCTGCTGACTGAATGGGATGAGCACGGGCGGCTGGTCGGTCTGCACGATGAGCCGCGAGCGATCGATGTCACCCTGCGCTATGACGATGAACGTTTCCCGCAGCGCGTTACCGCTGCCAGCCATTTTGACGGCAACCAGACATGGCCGCTGATGCAGTGGGGGTACGACGCGCGCGGCCAGCTGGCCAGCGCAACGGATGCCTCCGGCGTGGTTACCCGTGAATACCGTTATAACGATGATGGCCTGATGGTCTGGCACCGTCTGCCGGGCGGGCTGGAGAGCGAATACCGCTGGCAAAAATTCGACCACTGGCGCGTGGTGGAAAACCGCACCAGCACCGGCGACGGCTGTCGCTTTAGCTACGATTTAGCCGCCGGGCTGACGACCGTCGATCACTACGACGGTCAGACGCGAAAGCATTACTGGAACGCGCAAAACCTGATTGTTCGCTACGTTGACGAGCGCGGTGAGAACTGGCGCTACGAGTGGGATGACAACGAACTCCTCACGCGTCGCATCGATCCGCTGGGTAATGCCGTTACCTTCGTCTATGACGAGATGGGCAACCGGGTGCAGGAGATCGACGCCGACGGCAATACCCGCACCACCACCTGGCTGGAGCACCGTGCGCTTCCGGCGTCCATCATCGAAGCCGACGGTAGCGCCACCCGGTTCCTGTATGACGAACATCACGGACTGAAACGCGTGGTGGATCCGATGGGGCAGACCACGCTGCTGCGTCGGGACGAGTTTGGTAAGGTTGTGGAAGAAGTCGATGCCGCCGGGAACAGCCGTTACCAGGAGTACAACGAGGCCGGGCAGATCGTCCGCGCGACGGACTGTTCGGGCCGAGTGACACAATACCGTTATCATCCGCTGGGCTGGCTGGTGGCTGAGATAAGCGCCGACGGCGAAGAGACGCGTTACCGCTACGACGCCGCGGGGCGTCCGGTGCAGCTCGACCGACCAGAAGGCTGGACCGAGTCGCTCAAATGGAACGAACGTGGCCTGCCGGTGAAGCATGCGGGCGCCGACGGGAAAGAGAGCGAGTTCAGATACGACGAGGCAGGGCGCTTAACCGCCACCCGTAATACGCAGGGTGAAGAGGTGCGCCGCCGCTGGGACAGCCGCGGGCGTCTGATTGCCCTGGAAAACGAAAACGGCGAAGCGTATCAGTTCCGCTGGGGCGCAGACTCGCTGCTGCTGGAAGAGGTGGGGCTGGATGGCGTGGCCTCGCAGTATCGCTACGATGCCTGCGGGCGTACGATAGCGCGCACCTTTGCCGCCGGACATCCGGAGGCCATTACCCATGCCTTCGCCTGGAGCGCGAGCGGCCAGCTGGTCGCCCGCACCACGCCGGAGGGGCAGACCCGCTACCACTACACCCCGTCCGGCCTTCTGAGCCGGATTGGGCTGCATCCCGCGCTTTCAGCCGATGCCTGGAGCGCCGAGGCCGAGCAGGAGCTTGTGTTTGAGTATGACGCGCTCGGGCGCGTCACGCGCGAAACGGGCGAACACGGGGAGCTGGCGTGGGAGTATGACGCGCTGGGTAACCGCACCTCCGTCACGCTGCCCGATGGCCGGGAGCTGAAACAGTTCTACTACGGCAGCGGGCATCTGCTCAGCATCGCGCTTGATAAGCTTTCGGTCTCCGACTTTACCCGCGACGAACTTCACCGTGAAACCAGCCGTACGCAGGGGCTGCTAACCACACGCAGCGAATATGACCGCCTTGGCCGACTGCATCGCCGGGACGTCTTTACCGGCAATGCCCAGCGCCCGTCGCCGCGCCGCTGGTCCCGCCGCTGGGATTACGACTATCGCAATAACCTGGTCCGCGAAGAGCGTGACGATAACCCGTTCAGCTGGTACCGCTGGCAGTACGACAGCGCCGGACGTCTGCTGGTTCAGGACGGCACGCTGCCCGGGCAGGAGCAGTGGCGCTGGGATGCCGCCGGTAACCCGCTGGAAGGTTCCGCTGAGAAAGTCACGCACAACCGCCTGACGCAGCTGAACGGCATTCGCTGGCGCTATGACATCCACGGCCGCACCGTGGAGAAGGATAACGGCCAGACCCGCTGGCACTACCGCTACGATGGCGAACATCGTATGACGGAGGTCATCAGCCAGCCGCGGGACCGCAATAAACCGCAGACGCAGGTCAGCTTCCGCTATGACCCGCTCGGGCGACGCATCAGCAAAACGCGACGCCAGATGCTGGGTGGACAGCCAACCGGTAAGCCGGTCACCACCCGGTTTGTCTGGGAAGGGTTCCGTCTGCTGCAGGAGGTGCACGGGGACGTGCCACTCACTTATGTCTATAGCGATCAGGACAGCTACGACCCGCTGGCGCGCATTGACGGCGTTGATGCCCCGGAAATCTTCTGGTTCCACTGCCAGCCCAACGGTACGCCGGAGCGGATGACGGATATTGAAGGGCAGGTACGCTGGGAAGGGGTAAACAGCGCCTGGGGCAAGCTGCTGCGGGAAAGCGAGACGCAGGTATCAGGATATTCTCAGAACCTGCGTATGCAGGGGCAATATCTGGACCGTGAGACAGGGCTGCACTACAATCTTTTCCGGTATTACGACCCGGACTGCGGGCGGTTTACGCAGCAGGACCCGATAGGGCTGGCTGGGGGGATAAACCTTTACCAGTATGCGCCGAATGCGCTGGGGTGGGTGGATCCGTGGGGGTTGTCGAGATGTAAAGCACCGAATGGATATAAAACTGGTGATGTTGATCCACATGGTAGCCTTTCTCCTGGTGTAAACAGAGCGTCGGGCCATACAAATAGTAAAAATGATGGGTTTGTACAAAGCCACCATCCAATTCAAGACGCTTGGGCTAAGAAAAGAATAAATGGTTACCAGAGAAATACTGCACCTGCTACGCTACTTAAATCAGCGTCAGGCAGTCCACACGCTAATATAAGTTCTGCTCAACGAACACGTAGAGCTTTGCCTGGAGGTTGGGATACAACGTTGAAGCAAGAGTTTCATATCAGTTACAAAGAAATGATTGATGCAGGTGTTCCAAAGCAGCAGGCAAGAAAAGCGATTAGTGATTCGTATAAATATTTTGACCAGTTGAGAGAGTCTAATGTTAATAACGTTAACTTTGATATATAACTTATTCTTTTATAGGTAAAACGATATGGAAAAGCAGGATTTGATTGATCAGTTGAATAAAATTGAAAAGCTTGTGCACGCGTCTTTACCTTCTGAGTATAAGCGTTTTTTGATTGAGAAAGTCAAGGATATTGACTCTTATGAAATTAAACGAGCAAATGGTGACCAGCTTTATGTATTCAATTGTTTTGATGTACTTGACAGAAATAATACATATACAATTCAAGAGGCTGAACCCAACTTTTTATTGATTGGTCAAGATGGTGATCTTGGGTACTTTTTGAATTTGCGAGAAGGTACTGATGAGATTTATTCATTAGATCTTGGAGCGTTAGGGAGTTTAGATATGGATAAAGAAAGCGATAGTATATTTATGTTATAAGTTTCTTTGACATATTTATTAAACGCTAACTCTTTCTATTAGAAAATCCACGCTATGGCGTGGATTTTTAGTATGAGCCATGAGATATAAAGAGCCTCAGGATACAACTTAAGCTATTCAAACGTTCATCATGAGATTTATTACCTCGCCATCTTCAACGATGTAATATTTGCCCTCCGCACGCAGGGGTTGCTGATGTTGATAATCTAGTAATTGTTACACCAAGATATCATCTTGACATACTAGACCGTGCTTATCATTTTTGAGGGATAATATGCAAAGACAAGAGCTTATTGAACTAATAAGGAAAATCCAACGCAGCGAAGTGACAGAAGAAGAAGCTGATAATGACATCGACCTCCTTTGTAGAAGTGTCGCAGATCCTCAGGCAGCTAATTATATTTATTATGAAGAACTTAGCGCAGAAGAAATTGCGGATAAAATTATAAATTACAAACCAATTCAACTATAAGTAGTATTCGGGGGGGCAATGAGTCCCCCATATTGAAAATAATCCATACCAAAGCGTGGATTTTTTTCATTCAAAATAAATTAAACGTTGAACAAGAAGTTCATCACGTCGCCATCTTTAACGATGTAATCTTTCCTTTCCGCACGCATCTTGCCTGCTTCTTTCGCGCCTTGCTCACCTTTGTAGGTAATAAAGTCTTCAAAGGCGATAGTCTGCGTACGAATGAAGCCCTACTCGAAGTCGGTGTGGATCTTACCGGCCGCCTGAGGCGTAGTCGCACCAACAGGGATGGTCCACGCACACGCTTCTTTTACGCCAGCGGTGAAGTAGGTTTGCACGTTGAGCATCTCATGGCCCGCGGGGATCACGCGGTTCAGACCCGGCTCTTCCAGACCCCGCTCGGCAATGAACTCTTCACGGTCGGCGTCGTTCATTTCAGCGATATCGGATTCAACCGCGGCGCAAAACGCTACCACTACAGAACCTTCACCGCTCGAAGCTTCTGCTGAAAAGATCACGCACAACCGCCTGACGCAGATGAACGGTATTTGCTGGCGTTATGACATCCACGGCCGCACCGTGGAGAAGGATAATGGCCAGACACGCTGGCACTACCGCTATAAATAATCAGTTAACTGAGCTACTGGAAGCGAATCTTTCAGTTCTAGTTTTATGAACGTTAAATCAGCCGCACACTAATAGACATCAAGTCCTGATTCATCGCTAATTGTTCTGACATATTCTACTGTAATCCGCACATCCTTATACAGCGTCATACCTTTCCCGATTGTCTTAATGGCAATATCCATGACCAGATTTTTTGCGTCATCACTACTACACCTGACATTTACTCGCCATAGCCAGCCAGAAAACTACCTGCTATTAATACCCGAAGCCTGTTCTTTTCATCTAATATTCCTTCGTTAATTAACGATACCTTTACCATCCATTGCGACTGCCGCACAAACTCCACAGTATCCAGTTCACCAATTACTGCAGTACTCTGGCTGGAATTGTCGTTCCAGACCCAGTGACGCTTCTGGTTTTTATCCAGCAGCTATCTACTTTGCCGTTCCCTCCATGTTGCATACTCCCAAACCATCCCCAGCTGAGACATTAATGTTGAGCTCTGCGTTATACTGTCCCGGATTCAGGGTGAGTATCGCTCCGGGCTTTACGTACTGCTTTACCGCAGCTGGAAGCGTTGTGGCATCATCAGTAACCCCATCAGTTTTCTCCGGCGTTCCCTGGTACGGGTCCAGCACGGTATACGAGCAAAACCGTGAGGCGCACCGGTGGTGTAATCGCGGGTTCGTCATCATCGGCTAAAGTGAATGGGCGCGTCTGTTCTGGTGAAAACCTATCGAGGTCATCGTTTATTCCGAAGTGAAAAAGCGGGGTGTGAACAGGCCTTGGTACCCTGAGAAGCACACTTTCAGAACGCGGGGTCTAGTTAACAGAAAAAATCCACGCCGGGGCGTGGATTTTAAACGTCACTCTCGTGAAGAGGGCCAGGCGTGGTTACACGTGACTTTAGCAATCGCTTCCGATGTCAGATTCAACGTCGCTGACGTAGTTTTTACCGGTGTTTGACGCCTCAACAAGTCGCTGGTAACTGTTTTCCAGCTTCTCTTTCCTGGCGACGAGCCTGCTAATGCTATCTTCATGACGAGCCGCTGACTGTTTAACTTCAGGGTCAGCCATAAGCTCGGCTTTTTCTTCAATACCTTTCTTAAGCGCGGTTGTATGCTCAATTGTGCTATCGATGAAGTTAATTCTCTTCGCTAACGTATTCAGGGCGCGGTTTTCGGTTTCACCCATCTCTTTGAAACCGTCCTGATATTGCGCAATTCTAGAATCATATTTTGACTGCAGCGGTGAACGTTCTTCAGACTTAATGGCCGCGATCCGCGCGTCTCTGGCAGATTCCATACGGCTAATCTCATGTTTGATGGCTGCAACCTCATTTTTAGCGTTTTGATATTTCTTAATGCGAGTGAGGAACGCTGCTCCGTTGTCGCTCAGCACTTCTTTTGTTGTCGTAGCAGAATAGGAGCGTCGACCCTCAACCACAATGGTCTTGGTACCAAACATCTTTTCAGCATACTCAGGCGTAGCCATTGTTCTCTTGAGGAATTTATTGTTTTGCGCTTTGGCCAAATCATTAATAACGTCGGTTTTTCCGAGATTATTAAGGAATTTAACGAGCTCAGGCTCACGTTTATTAATTCTACGAATTTCAACCTTCAGTTTGTCAATCTCACTATTAGTTTTCTGGGTCAATCTATCAATGCGTTTTTCTTGATCTTCGCTAATTTTCTGCGGAGTGATCTGTTCTAATTTTTGCTTCTCGATAAAGACAAATTCTTTTGCTTCATTTCGTTTGTCAATCATTTCGTGAACCAGGTTTTTATCAGACCTGGCGCATTCCAGTTGACGATTTGCCGCACTCGTCTTGAGCGCGATCTCTTTGCTGAGATGATCAACCTCAATTTTTTGGCTTGCCTGAAAGATACGGTTGCCAATATTGTTCAGCTGCGTGAGTTTCTTATCGTGGATCTTTGATTCCTGCCTTTCAAGCTTGTCCTTGACATTTTCAATAAACGACTCGACTTTTTTGGAATCTTTAATGTCAAAGTTTTTACGCATTCGATCGCTGAGACTTGCGAGTAATTCTTTACTATTAGCCACGCTGCCCATTTTATCCAGCGTTTTATTAACGGTTTTAAGATCGCTTTTATGCACCCGCTCGGAGGTTCTTAGGTTATCAAGGGCAGCAATAAATCGATTTTGTTCACGTACAGTTAACGACATAATTTCCTCGCTTGGCATTAAATTACAATATAAAACCGTTCACAGGACCGGTTTTGCTGACGGGATGTATAGTGTCATGCGCCATCGTGTGCTTCTTGCAAAAAACGCTTTTTACTGAAAAGAGGATATTTTTGCGGTGTCGTTTTTTGAAAGTTGTGCCAGTAAAAATTAAGTAGATTAAAGCCACTAACTCTATGCGGATAAAGTGTGTGTTGGTGTTATCTATTAACTTTTACAGGAAAGAATAACGATGCAATTAACCAAATGGGCCAGGGCGCTTGGCATGACGACTACCGTACTCGTCGGTCAGGTACAGGCGGCCGATCAGGGGCACGGCAAGGTCACATTTACCGGCGCAATTATCGACGCCCCTTGTTCAATTACCCCCGATACCATTGAACAAACCGTTGACCTGGGTGAAATTTCCAACAAAGCGCTGGCGAACGGCGGGAAATCGCGTCCGCGACCGTTTGATATCAAGCTTGAAAGCTGCGATCTCGCTGGCCTGACGGATAAAACGGTCACCATCACCTTCACGGGATCGGAATCAAGCGCCCAGCCAGGCTATCTGGCGCTGGTTGGCACGGCCAGCGGCGCGGCTATTGGCATTACCAATGACAATGGCGCCAACATCCCGCTTGGTACGCCGAGCTCGGTCACCAAAACCCAGCAGGGTGATAACACCCTTACCTATGCCGCTTATCTGCAGGGGAACGGCGCCACGTCCTCCGTTGTGCCGGGTGAGTTTACCTCGGTTGCCAACTTCACCCTGGCTTACCAGTAAGACGACGTTGGCCTTGCGGCCGTCTGGTTCGGTTTTTTTGCGGGAAATCTATGAAACGTAGCGCTTCATTTGTCACGCCTGTGCGGCTGCTGTGGCTGACATTGCCCTTCGTCTGCGCGGGCGTACCGGCGGCTAACATTACCGGCCAGGGGCATGGCAAGGTCAGCATGCAGGGGGCGATTATCGATATGCCCTGCGCGATCAAAGTCGATAGCCGCGATCAGGCGATCGACCTCATCACGCTGCCGTTGGATCAGATCATCAATGCAGGCGTCGGGCCATCAAAGCCGTTCAGCATTCACCTCGAGAACTGCGCGCTGGAACCGATGCTGCCAAACCATCCGGACTGGTCACATTTTCGCGTCACCTTCGACGGGGCCATCACCGATGGCTCGCTCTTCGCGCTTCGCGGCGAGGCCCGCGGGGTCGGTCTGGAAATTATGGATGCCGCAGGAAACCGCATGCGGCCGGGAATCGCCTCCTCTTCGGGGCAGCTACAGCCTGGCGCCATGCGCCTTGATTACAGCCTGCGGCTGGTGGGTAACCACCAGAAGCTGCGCGCGGGTGCGTACCAGACTACGGTGCGTTTCAAACTGGATTATTTTTGATGAGGCACGTTTTTAATTTTTCGAGCATTGCCGTGCTGGTCACCCTGGCCCTACAGGGAGAGATGGCCAGTGGGTATGCGGCACAAACCATTCAATTTAATACCGACGTGCTGGACGTCAGCGATCGGGCGCATATCGACCTGAGTCAGTTCTCTCGCGCCGGTTTTATTATGCCGGGAAACTACCAGATGGTGGTTCGCCTGAACAAGACCGAGTTGCCCGAACAGCCGCTCAGTTTTCTGGCGCCGGATGATGATCCAAAGGGCAGTGAGGTATGCCTGACGCACGACCTTGTGGCGCTGCTTGGACTTAAATCAGCGCTGCAAAGCACGTTGACGTGGTGGCATCACGGTACCTGCCTGCAGCTGGCGAGCCTGCCGGGCGCAAGCCAGCGTGCCGATCTTGGTTCTAATACGCTGTACCTGAGCATCCCTCAGGCCTATCTCGACTATACCGCTGAGAATTGGGATCCCCCCGGCAGCTGGGATGAGGGGATTGGCGGGGCCATTTTTGACTATAACCTTAACGGTCAGTCTTCGCGGTATGCAACGGGGAGCCGCCGCGAGATGAAATCACTGACGGGTAACGGCACTACCGGTTTTAACGTCGGCGGCTGGCGGGTGCGTGCGGACTGGCAGGCGCGCTACAGCCACAGCGCTGGGTCGTATCAGGACAATCAGCGCGAGTGGGCGTGGAGTCGTTACTACGCATGGCGGGCGCTGCCGTCCTTAAAGTCGAAGCTGATGATGGGGGAAAACTATCTCAACTCGGGGCTGTTTGACAGTTTCCGCTACACGGGAAGCAGCCTGGAATCGGATGACAATATGCTGCCGCCCAACCTGCGCGGCTATGCGCCGGAGGTGGTCGGCGTCGCGAGGACCAACGCGAAGGTCACTATTAGCCAGCAGGGACGCGTGCTACACGAAACCACCGTGGCGGCGGGCCCGTTTCGTATTCAGGATTTGAACACGGCGGTTTCTGGAACGCTGGACGTAGAGATACAGGAACAGGACGGCACCGTTCGCCATTTCCAGATGGATACTGCCAATATTCCCTATCTGACGCGGCCAGGCATGGTGCGTTACAAGCTGGCGCTGGGCAAGCCGTCGGATTACCGCCACAACAGCGTGGGACCGGGATTTGCCACGGGGGAATTTTCGTGGGGGATCAACAACGGCTGGTCGCTTTACGGCGGTAGCCTGCTGGCGGGTGACTATAACGCGGTGGCGACGGGCGTCGGTCGTGACCTGCTGGCCTTGGGGGCGGTCTCGTTTGACTTCACCGAGTCGCGTGCAGTGTTGCCGCAGACGGGCAGCCGGTCCGGTGGCTCCTGGCGCCTTAGCTATTCCAAACGCTTTGACGAATACGACAGCCAGGTCACCTTCGCAGGCTATCGCTTCTCGCAGCGTAACTTTATGAATATGTCGGAGTTTTTAAGTGCGCGCTATCACGGTATAGCGGGAAATAACAATAAAGAGCTCTACACCATTGCTTTCAATAAACAGTTTCGGCAGCTGGGGCTTAGCGCGTATGTGAACTATAGCCACCAGACCTACTGGGACCGCCCGGATAACGATACCTACAACCTCTCGCTATCCCGCTTTTTCGATGCCGGACAGCTTAAAAATCTTGGTCTGACCCTGTCGGCCTATCGCTCTCTTTTTAACCATACACGCGACGATGGCGCTTACCTAAGCCTCTCGGTTCCGTGGGGTAATGGGGGCACGCTCAATGTCGATGGCCAGGCGGGAAGTTCAGGCAACGGGGCGATGATCGGCTATTTCGACAGCATTGACGCAAACAATACCTACCGGATTAAAGCCGGGGTTGCCCGGCAGGGCCGGGCAGCCAGCAGCGGGTACTTTACGCACAAGGGCGACGTTGCCGAGCTGACCGCTAATACCACCTATGAAGAGGGGCGCTATCGCTCCTGGGGCGGAGCGATTCAGGGGGGCCTTACGGCGACGCCAGAGGGCGTGGCGATGCATCGGGTGAGCAGCATGGGTGGAACGCGAATGATGGTTGATACGGCGGGCATTGCCGGGATACCCGTCCGCGGATACGGCGCGGGAACCCAGACGAACCGCTTTGGCAAGGCAGTGGTTGCGGATATCAGCAATGGCTACCGCAGCAGCGTCAGCGTGGACGTGAACAACCTGGCCGACACCGTCGAGGCAACGCGGTCGGTGGTTCAGGGAACGCTGACGGAAGGTGCCATCGGTTACCGCCGTTTTGGCATGATTGCTGGGGAAAAGGCGATGGTGCGACTGCGTCTTACCAACGGCAGCGTTCCACCGTTCGGAGCGACTGTGCTCAGCCATCGTGAGAGCCTGGCCGGGATCGTCGACGATGACGGCATGGTATGGCTAACAGGGATGGTCAGCGGAGAGTCGATGCGGGTGATGTGGGATGGGCAAACGCAGTGCGTAGTGACGCTGCCGAACCCCCTGCCGACCGGCGTCCGCGTTCTGCCGTTAACCTGCCGGCCGCAGCAGATATAGCGTTTCAGCCATCCGCGACCGCGGGGAAAACAACCGGGCAGCCGTATTCTGCGGTGGCCCAAGAACAGCGAGTATATCCGTATGAAACATCATTTATCGTTCACGGGGATCGGAGCAGTGCTGATCTCCGGGCTGCTTTGCCAGAGCGTGCAGGCTGCCGTTACGCTTGACCGCACGCGGGCAGTGTTTAACGGCGCGAACAGGTCGATGAGCTTGAACATCTCCAACAAGAACAAGGCGTTGCCCTACCTGGCGCAGGCGTGGATTGAGGATGAAAAGGGGAACAAAATCAGCGGGCCGCTGGCGGCGCTGCCACCGCTTCAGCGGGTAGAGCCCGTGGCTAAAGGGCAGGTAAAGCTGCAGCTTACCGATGATGCCCAGTCGCTGCCGCAGGACAGAGAATCGATTTTCTACTTTAACCTGCGTGAAATTCCGCCCAAAAGCAGCAAGGCGAACACCCTGCAGATTGCGTTGCAAACGCGTATCAAGCTTTTCTACCGTCCGGCCTCGCTGCAGCTTGACCGCAATCAGGCCCCGGATCTCTGGCAGAAAAAACTGGTCTTAACCCGCCATGGCGAAGGCTACCGCGTTAGTAACCCCAGCCCTTATTACGTGACGCTGGCTGCTGCTTACAATCAGCCGGGCGGCGCGCCCATTGCCGGGTTTGACCCGGTGATGATTGCCCCTTTCTCTGAATCGCCGCTCACCGTGAAGGCGGGGGCGCTCGGCAATAAGCCCATCATGACCTGGATTAATGACTATGGCGGCCGGCCAAAGCTGATGTTCAGCTGCGCGCACGATGTTTGCCGGGTTGTTGACAGCAGGGCTGGATGAGCACGATGAATGAAACGACAAAATGCGCCGCTGTGCTGCTTATCGCAAGCGCGCTCGGGCCGGCGATGCCGGCCTTCGCCGACGCGGATAGCTGGGATGTGGAAGGCGAGCACGGCGAACTGCACGTTTACGGAGAGTTTGTAGAGGGCGCTTGTCGCCTCGATATGGTTTCGCAAAACCAGGAGATCGATCTGGGGCGCATCACAACGTCGATTCTGCAAAAGACGGGGTCACGCGGTGAAGCGCAGGCGTTTATCCTGCGGCTGCGCGACTGCGTGCATGTCGGCGGCAATATGCTTGATTTGCGCACGGGCAATCGCTACTGGGATAGCGTACAGCCAATGGTTAGCGTGACGTTCACCGCCCCCGCCGATCCGGACACGCCCGAGCTGGTTAAGGTCAACGGCGTAAGCGGGTTGGGCCTGCGTATCACCGACAGCGCGGGCCGGGACATTCGTCTTGGCCAGCGCGGCGTGCCGCATTTTATCGTGCCGGGAAACGGTGCGCTGCTGTACCGCGTGCAGCCGGAACGCACGGCGCAGGACCTGTCGTCCGGCGAGTGGCGCGCGACGGTAGGATTTGAACTGGACTATGACTAAGGAGCGCGTCATGAAATGTCTGAGCCGCGGCGCTAGCGCGCTGATGATGGTGGCCGCCGCCGGCGCGACCGCCGGACCGGGATCCAGCAACGTGGACATCGCCATTTCCGGCGAGGTGATTGCTACAGCGTCCTGTACCTTTTCAAGCAACGAGCCGATCAAGGTCGAATTTGGCGATGTGTACATCAATGAGATCGCGGGGACGGCGTATCGTCATACGATCCCGTATCAGGTGAGCTGCAAGGGCGACCCGGATGGCAAAACGGTGCAGCTGCAGGTATCCGGCACGCCCGCGGGTGGCGATGCCAGCAGGCTGCAAACCGATGCCAGTGGGCTGACGATAAAGTTGCAAAACGGCAGCGCGACCCTGCCGCTTAATCACTGGATCGATTTTGATAGCAGCAGTCCGCCTTCGCTGTATGCGGTGCTTGAAAAAGAGAGCGGCGCCCGATTTCAGGACGGCCAGGCATTTAACGCCACGGCAACCCTGAAAGTGGCCTATAACTGAGGCAAGAACGATGATTCACCCCCTCCTTAATCGTAGCCGGACGCGTCTGCGCGGCGCTATTTTTACCCTAGTGCTTTCTGCCTCCGGGCATGCTTTCGCCGTCGCGACCGGCGACAGTAGCGACATTGCGTTTCACGGGACGCTGAAAATTCATCCCTGCCACATCAATAACGACCGTGACCTGAGCATTCATTTCGACAATGTTGGTATCCACAAGGTCGACGGGCAGCGCTACAGACAGACCATCAGCTACCAGCTGGTTTGCGATGATATCGATCCAACCTGGCGTTTGACCATGATTGTGAAGGGCAGCGCCGCCTCCTTTGACGCCAGCGCGCTGAGCACCAATGCGGCGGGGCTAGGGATCCAGATCCTTCAGAACGGGCAACCGTTTGAGATCAACAAGGCGCTGGATATTACCTATCAAAATCCGCCAACCCTTGAAGCGGTACCGGTAAAAGATCCGAGCGTCAGCGAGCTGAGTGAAGGCGCGTTTAGCGCAACCGCGACGCTGCTGGCGGAATACCTGTAAGGAAATAGTATGGACATATTCTACACGCGGCGCGGGGCGCTGGGATTACTGTTGCTCATCACCACCCACGCCGCCTGTGCGGTGGAGGGCGGCGTAAAAGAAGTAAGTAATAATCTGCGGTTTGACGGCCAGCTGGTGGCCGATCCCTGTGAGCTCGATCCCGCCTCCGCGGCCATAACCCTCGATTTTGGCACGGTAATCGATACGTATCTCTATCTACATACACGCACCCACGCGCAGCCGTTCGTCATCAAGCTCAGGGAGTGCGACCTGACGCTTGGCAATCAGGTTGAAGTGACCTTTAAGGGCGCTGAGAGCGCGGAGCTCTCCGGCATGTTGGCCGTGACGTCTCCTGCCGATAGCGGCCTGGCCATCGGCATGTCGCTGCCGGACGGCACGCCTTTACCGTTCAACAAGACGGTAAAGGCGTTTTCACTTCAGAACGGCACCAGCGAGCTGGCGCTGGAAGGTTACGTGATAGGTGAACCACGCGCGCTCGCCAACCGCACCCTGCGCCGCGGCGAATTCAGCACACTGGCGACGTTTGAGCTTAATTACCCTTAGGGAAAATCTTATGAAGATAAAATTGTCGTTGCTGGCAATTCTGCTGCTGCAAAGCGTGGCGGCGTCGGCCTATGAATGTGACAAGATTGGCTGGCACGGCGGCGACGCCGATATCCATATTAACGTCAGCTCAGATGTTAATACCGGTAAAAACAGTATCGTCGATCTGGCGCCCCAAATTACCTGCAAGAATACGGCGGGACAGGACGGCTGGATCGACACCATGTGGCTGGGGGCCGATGGGGTAAAGCTTGAAAGCGGTATTTTTAAAAACCTTAAATATGGCGTCACGATTTCGGGGACCGAACATCCTGCGCCGGTATCTGAAACGAAAATCTTTGATCTAAACAATGGTGAATCCAGACAATTACCGGTGGTGCTTTATTTTGAACTGACGTCGCTCGGGGAGGAGATTCACATCAAGACCGGCGATAAGCTGGGGAGCCTGCGATTCGTGCAGACCAATAATAAAGGCGAGCGTCATAACTATACCTGGACCCTCTACGCGTCGAACGATGTGGATATTAATACCTCGACCTGTAGCGTTATGTCTGGATCGACCTTTAACGTGGATTTAGGGCAGATTGAACGCGGTGATATTGTCGCAGGCGGGACGTCATCGCAAACTGTAAGAAAAGATTTCAATATAGTTTGTGATGCGGCGCACACTGTGGATTTTGATGTCAAAATGAGCCTCTTATCTCCGGCCTGGAATAATAAGGCCATTAAAACCAATAATGATAATCTGGCTGTGGAAATGCGATGGAATGGGAATGCGATCGCCAACGGAGATAGCCAGAAACTCAGCGTCACGAATGGCAGTTTCACCGTGCCGTTGAGCTTTACTCCGGTGAAACCGGCTTCGGTCAGCTATGAGAATATTGCAACAGGGGCATTTTCCGCATCGGCGACGATGATTCTGACGCAGTACTGACAGGCTAAGTGGCGTTTTTTGATAGAGTGATTTCCTGGATATATGTTAAATTTTTGACCATGGATTGGGTCGGGAAAAGGAGTCACGGTTAGCGACAGGTTCGACTCCAGAATGCAGTGACTATTCATGTAGCGTGAGGACATTGCTTTATTAGCGGACAAGGATGTTCCGCATTTTTTTTAAACGGCATACGATAATATGTCTATCAGCGTCAGATTTAGCTTAATTTAAAGATGTGAACCATATGCTATTTTTCAGCTTGCTGAAGGAGTATATGAAGTTGATTTTAATTGAATGTAAATAAATAGTGTGATTTGTTTTGACGATTAACGTATGGGCATCGATCGTTTAAATCAATTATAAAACTATGGATTTACTGTGTTAAGATGATATTTTTACAGAGTAAAGCATTATCCATAATATTCCATCTGACACATATTAATACCGCAGGTAATTATATTGGCGAGCTGATAATGTAATTGTCCGTTTAGGTATCGTTTAATTAAATAAATGTGAAATGAACTAATCAGTTGTCGATTAAATGTCTAGAGGCGTGGGTTGAGGCTTTCGGCCATGCATTTTCTTGATGGTATGTTCACTCATCAAATGAAATGACTGAGGGATCTAAATTGAAAAATAGCTCAACGAAGCAAGGCAAGATTTTCTTTCTTGATTACACTTTTAATCCGGCATTAAGAACCTTACAACGCGAAGATACAATCCTGCAGTTGAGAAAAAAACAGTCAGACGTTCTGGCCCTGCTTTGCGCCAAATATCCATCCCCGGTTTCTCAGGACGAGTTTCTTTCGGAAGTTTGGGATGGCAGCTATGTTACCTCCCAGAGTATTGCGCAAATGATACGCTCATTACGCATTAGCCTTAAAGATGAATCTAAGAACATTATCGTCACTATTCCAAAGTTAGGCTATCAGCTCACCGCCGAACCCACCTGGGAGGCGTCGCTATCAGAACCCGAACTGGAGCCTGACACGCTAAACGAACGTTCCCCGGCGGCAGGAAAGATTGAACTGGACAACATCTCTTATTCAGCTAACCCCATTACTAGCTATCAGCCCGCTCCCCCCACAACGTCAATGACGGTTGTATCCTATGTGCCACAGCACAAGCCGGTGGGGCGAAAGCTGACGTCAAGGAAGTGGTTTATTTTCGCCGTCGCTACGTTAAGCATCTTTTTGGCGGGGGTGGCCATGGGGGCAAGGGGATATGCACAGGATCTTTTTGAAGAAAAGAAGGTCTTCTTTTCTGGCGGACTGCTGGCGCAGTACAGTAAGACCAGGCTTATGGATAATTATTTATACTGTTGCAAAACGGATCACGGACTGGTTTGTAGCCCCAGGGCGTCCATGCTTATGGGAAAATGCACGCTGAATACCGAAGCTATCAAAGCAGACTAATATCAGGCTCTGAATCTTTTACTCGTTAAATTAGCCTTAATTTAAGATAAGTGACGGCGTTATTTACCTCTCTATTCTAGATCATACTGACTAAAGCAATAACGCAGGCCAGCGCCTGCGTTATTGCTTTAACTTACCTGCATGAGAAAAGCGTTGGGACGCTGTGCGAGGGGGGAACGGCAATTTTGTCGAGGGTGGCCGTCTGATGGGCAATAAGTGAGACGATGTTTCGCACATACTTTTCACGCTGAGCTGCCGTTCGCGAATGGTAGCTGCCAATACCGTCCCAGGTATAACCATAACGCTCAATTTTCTGCTTTAGTATCCAGGTTCCCGAGAACACATTGGCGCAGCTGTCCTTGCGTAGGCGCTGCTCATCAATTCCCCGGCTTTTGAGACTGCTAAAATGCACCGTGTTAATCTGCATGATGCCGACGTCCACGGTTTTATTTTTATTGAAATTCAGCGCCTGCGGCTGATTCCTGGATTCGTGCCAGATTATCGCTTTGATAAGCAGTGGGTTGACCTGGAAACATTGTGCTGCCTGAGTAATACAATCGCCGTTTCGAGCGAAAGCATGAAAAGAGAGGAAGAAAGGGCTGGCGAGAGCAATAACGGTTTTAATCTGCATAATGTAAATACCCGGCGCTATGCCGGGTCTGGGCTGAATGAATTAGAGGGAAGTATCGTCGTCGGTTTTGGTGAAGCTTTTGTAAAGCATGTTGTTGTAAAACATATTCACGCCGAGCATCTGGGTCGTCATCCTGTCGAGGGTGCTGTCGGTATATGTCTTATATTCCGGGTCCTTGCGCAGGGTGCCATCAGCAATGAGGATCGCCGAGTTTAGCTGCTGCATTGAGATCTTTTCACCCGGGTCGGCCAGATTTTTAAGCTGTGCGAGCACTTCGTTCAGTGAACCTTCAGGCTGGTTTTGTTTAAAAAAATCCAGCACCTTAGTGTTAAAATTGCTGCCCGTAGCGTTTTCTTCATCTGATGCGCTGGAGTATGCGGCAAGCGCCGCAGCGGAGACCGGGTTAATCTGACTCATCGTGCTCTTCCTGTTGATGTTCTGAATAAGTGGAGGTGAGGGGGATTTGGTTACTGAGGCCAATAAGTTGACTGGCGATATCTCGCAGCACGTCAGGGGCCAGATGGGACATCACCGCTTCGGTGGGAGCAACCTTTTCATCGGCATGATGTAGCCATTGGCGACAGAGTGATTCACTGGGAAAGCGGATGGCATCCATATCATTTTGCACGGTGATATGGTTGTCATCGATGAACTGATAGTTTGAGGCGTCGGCGCCTTCCGGCAGCTTCACGGCAGTGGGGATGATGATCCGCAGCGCCTTCTGATGACCGCACTTTTCCTGTAAATGATGAATAATTCGATTCACGATCATCGTGTCGTGAAGCGCGCCTTTAAGCGCATCACCGACCTGCTCGCGGAACTGCATCTGGTGCTGGCGTTGCAGGCGCTGATAATCATCAATCAGTGCCACCAGCTGGTCGAAGAACAGGCGAAACCCGGCTTCAAAGCCCTGTTTTTCACAGCTCTCTCGTAGCCTGATGGTCTGTCGTTCATATTCCGCGTGAATTTCACTGCAGCGGCTGAGGGTTCGCTCCAGCGCTACGGTCATTCGCTGATGGCGAGTCCGTTCACCGGACTTAACCACAACCTGATTATCGATATCTTCAGGTAAGGTATCAGTAGTAATGGTTCGCATAGGTCAGGGCCATTCGGAGTAGATTGATATGGTTAAGCGTTTTTCCCGCCGGCAGCGGTTCAATAGACATCCCCGCGGGGAAGTGCAGCAGCAGGCGCTGTCGTAGCGCCTGAGGTAATTCTGGGAACTGGCTCAGAATAAACGCCAGCCCGCAGGAGGTGGTTGCCATTGAGGTCTGGCTGCCGGGATCGAGCGCAATCCCGTGGGGCATTGGCAATGAAATAAAGGCCAGAAGCCGCGGATCGGACATTATCAGCGCGCCGCGCGTAAGCAGATGATTTCGCATGAGATAGCCGCCGATCAGGTGCGCCGTTTCGGGAATCAGATGCCAGCACGACAGCATCTGCGACAGCGTTTTATTATCAGACCGCCACGCTGACGGAAGATGGCTGAGTTTACCCTGACGGAGAAGCCACAGGTTACGCAGCGTCGGGCAGTCGATATCGCCATAGACTAGCGCTTGCGGAAGATGGCTCATGTGGGCATACCCGGCCGGCGCATACAGGATAGACATCATGTGCTGATCGTCGGCTCTCATGGTTCTGCGTTCTCCGGTGCGAGCGGCTCTGCGCTATGCTCTTTTTCAACCGGAGGACGGCGGCTGACGCGGTAAAGCATGTAGCCAGAAGTGACCGCTCCGCACAGCGCTAGCGCAACGAGAATGAGTATCCAGGTGGCTGGCAGAGCGTCAGGGACTTTGGTTGGCGTGACGTACTGGATCAGCGGTGCCGGGAACAGCACAACCGAGATATTTTCATAACGCACGTCATCAAAACTGTTTTTAATTAGCGATTTAATCTGCGAGATGAAAAGGTTCTCGTCAATTTCACCTTTATAGGTGATTATCACCCCGACGTGGCCTGTTGGCGTTCTGCTGCTGTCATTGTTGAACGCCGGATAGCTCACGTGAACGCGCGCGTTAACGACCTGCGCTATCATGCGCAAAGATTGCTCAAGCCTCTGCTCCTGGAGAGAGAGAACGCGCGCCTGCTCGGCATTAGGGGAGGAGACCAGCGCGCCTTCGGGAAAGGCCTGGGCTATCTGCACATCAGCGGACCACGGTAGCTGGTACTGGTTGATGATTGACAGCGCGGCGGTACTTTCGGACTTGTTTACCGCAACGGTATAGCCCGCCTTGATCGTGCCTTCCTTACTGGCAGAGATATTGTGCTGTTGCAGGACGGCAAGCACCTGATTGGCCTGTTCCTGGGTCAGATTGAATAGCAGCTTTTCGTCATTACAGGCGCTCAACATAAAAGCAAAAAAGACAACCGCCAGGGTGCGTAAAAATGTAGTGCTCATTATTGCGATTTTCCCAGGGTTTCAATTGTGCTAACCCCCTTACGAGCCAGCGTACTCACCAGAGAGACATAGTTGCTGTACTCGCCAATATAGCTCTGCAGCATCAATAATTTTTGCGGGTCGCTGGTGAACTGGGGCGACTGGCTGAGCGTATTAATCACATTCTTGAACTGCATGTCGGTGTCGCTGATCTTATTAAACGTACTGGCAACCAGATTGTTAAAATACTGGTCATGTACCGTGACTGAGGTATTGTCCTCCGGATTGATACCGTGTGGGCTCAGGCGAGTTAATGCTGATAATGCTTCGATTGGCTGACTCATAAAATCTCCAATAAAAGGAAAGGGTACGAAAATATTCGTACCACTTATAATTAACGGAAGTTTTGAATAATGGCTGCGCCAATATCCTTATAGGCTTTAACCGTACTGGTTTGGGCGTTACGGAACAGTGTATATTCCTGCAGCTTTGCCTGATAGTTAGCCAGCACGGCGGGATCGGATGGGTCGGCTTCAAGAGCCGTTTGGGCATCCTGAAGCTGCTTCATCATGTCTGCCGCACCGTTCTCGAATGCGACCGAGACGTCATCAAGAAAATAACCGTTGCTCGTGGGGGTCGGGCTAGGATTTGTATCAGCCATTCATATCTCCTTGCTTTAATGGAAAGTACCAGTGACGAGGGTTTAAAAACAAATAACCATTCGATGAGTCAAGGTAAGATTTATTCTCTAACCAGTTCTCATTGAGGTTTATCGAAAAATTAATGATGTGTGTTCCCCATTGACGATTGAAATCATTTATAAATCGCTGCAACGCCGAAAGAGCATTATCGCTAAGCGCATCGCGAATCACTAAGGCGTACCCGCTGGACGAGTTTATTTGGCGATAATTAATGTGCATGCGGTCTAAGCCCTGGCGTGCATCCTGCAGGAGCTGCTGTTTGCTTTTTATAAATACCTGGATATCAAGCGCAAACGGAATTTTCTGCAGTGCCAATGACGTTAACTGCTCCTGCTGAATGGGAGAAAGATCCTGCCAGAGGATAATCACAGGATGCTGAGGCTTGGTGTAATCGATCTGCACTACCGGATAGCCTGACTTGATCAGCACTTCGGTTGTGGCTTTCTGGTGCTGAACTAACCATACAGGAACGACGTTATTATTTTCACCTAGCTTGAATAAGGCTTCTTTCACCCACTCCAGGGCCTGATATCTGCTTGCCAGCACATATATTGTACTATTCTCACGGCCTCGATAAATATCGATAGCCGCGGGCGCGCCGGCGAGCGCCGCATTCAGATTTAATACCTGACGATCGTTCTCCAGTTTTTTATACCAGATAACGGCGGCAGTAATGATTAAAATCATCAGAATGGCAGCACCAACGATCAGCGTATGGTGCTTTTTAGCATTAAACTCAGCAATGGTCTCCTGACCGTTGAATTCTGCATCAACATTGGGGGGGAGCGCAAAATTACGGATACTTTCCGGCCACTCATCTTCTGTGCGCTTTAGGGCGAAACGAATATGTTCACGGGTAAATATTTCGTTTTCATTAACGATGGTCGGGAAACTGTTATTCTCATCCTGAACCTCTACCCGAAAGCTGCCCGGGCCTTCTCCGTCTTCTGCTGGGGCCGAGAGGCGTAAAATGAGATTCGGCGACGGGCGATCGCAAGGTATATAGAGCGTATTATGGGTATACGCTGCGGCATGCTCGCCGCTTGATATCGCTGCGCTGCCAGCATCATCGATAGCAATGCTCTGATTAATAATGATAAAATAGTCATCTGCTGGCAGATTAAGTTCACAGCCAAACATAGGGCCAAACATCACCTTTAATGTGTAGCTTTTCTTTGTCTCTGGCACAACAGGCATCGCTTCAGTTATTTCATTCATGTCGCTGTTCATAGAAAAGAGCCATTCAATATAAAAAAACAATCAAACAGATGCTGGCATCCTTACGATTGTATATTTAATCTGCTACCGTTAAATTGTTTTGCTACCGGTTTCAATATAATGACCAGTTGCTGTCAATAGCCTATTGGATAAATAAAAATATAAATAATGCTTGAATCCATACTTGCATCCCGACTGCATTGCATAACAACAGATGCTTTCGGGAAAATGAATATACGGAAGCCAGGAATAATCCGCAACAATTAGTGTTGATCTTTTTTTGAAGTTTTTATAATAAAATTTATTAAAAATTTAATCTTATTTTACGCCATTGACCGTGCGGAATTTTCTGATAAGTTTACGGAAATTCTTAAAACCCATGCTCGTTCAACTGTTTTTATCTGATTCATTAGAATTGATAGACATACTTACTCATGTAGGGTGCAACGATGATGAATAATCATAAACAACGCCATCTGGAGCAGAAATCTCAGCAGCTCCTGTCTGATGATATTCTCAGAGGGAAAACGCATAAAATGGATTGTAACGATATAAAGTGTCACTCAGCGATTTTATATGCGCGGCCGGTTAATCAGCATTCTATTATGTCACTGGGCATCGACCAAACGGAGGAAGAGAGCGCAGTGGCATTCGATACTATCCGTCATGCTGTAATGATCGCCACCCTGAGTGAAATACACTTATGTTTTTCTGGGGAATGGATTGTTGAGGTTAAGTCTATGTCTCAGGTGACGACGTTATTTTCTTTTCTCGACTATCAGACGAAATGCCCGGAAGCCAGCGGTGAGGGAATCGAGGGGCAGGAAAACGTTATGCTACTTACCGCATCTCATCTGGTATTAAGGGTTGAACATGAAAATAAATCGCTGATGGCGTTGCTTATTTCATCGTTATTAGCGCCGCAAGACCGACGCCTGGCAAGCCTTTTTGCCTTTGTGCGTAACGTGGAGAGTTACTGGATTGCGCATTTTTTGCTGTCGCAGGTCATGAATGAAGATAAAGAGAGCGAAACGCACAAAATTTATAATGCCAGTCGAATTTATGGCGTTTCAGAGTCCTATTTCAGAAAGCTTTGCCACCACGCCTTTACACGAGGCC
Organism: Enterobacter hormaechei; assembly: GCA_042434945.1. Taxonomy (GTDB): domain Bacteria; phylum Pseudomonadota; class Gammaproteobacteria; order Enterobacterales; family Enterobacteriaceae; genus Escherichia; species Escherichia hormaechei_A. Next base: position 2,130,229 of record CP170191.1, on the reverse strand, counting down.
CCAAAAAACAGCTGCGCTTATGGCGTGCGGCGAATAGCGCATTGCAGCTGATTGAGAATGACCAGTCCATTGCCACCATTGCGGGTGACAATGGCTACGCATCGTCTTCGCATTTTTCCAGCGAAATAAAGTCGCTATTTGGCATCACCCCCAGGGAGTTTAAAAAATTGGAAGGTTTGCTTCATGAATAAGTTTGTTCGCAAAACGCTGAATAGCAGAGTGCCCTATCTCCTGCTGACGGTAATATCCTGTGCGCCAGCAGGCGCAAATATGCTGAATACTACCCCAGCGCCCGCGACGTCCATTCAGTCGACGGCGGAAAATACCTATGTGGCGAGCAACAACAGCGTTCAGCAGCTCTTTTTTGTCGTTGGTGGCGCGCTCCATAAGCCTTTTATCGTTAGCGTCGAGGCGGCGAAAAAACGGGTATCCGGCAATTTTGACCTCAATGACCCTAAATCGGTGCTTGATACCGTTGCCGCCCGTACCGGTCTTATCTGGTATGACGACGGCAGCTCGGTCTACATTTACGACACCAGCGAAATACAAAGCAGCGTCGTGCGCCTGGCCTATGCACCTTATGACAGGCTGGTCGCCTACCTGCAGTCGTCGGGCCTGTACGATCCGCGATTCCCGCTGCGTTCAGACGGACGCTCGGGCTCGTTTTATGTTTCGGGCCCGCCAGTTTACGTCGAGCTTGTCTCCGCCGCGGCAAAATACATTGATGCCACCTATGCGAGGCCGGGAACCGGAGAGACCACAATCCGCGTGATCAAACTGAAAAATACCTTCGTGAACGACCGTAACTATACCCAGCGGGATGTTCCTATTACCGTGCCCGGCGTAGCGACGGTGCTGAATCAGCTGTTAAACAATACCAGCAGCCGCGAGGGCGGGCGTTCAGCGCCGACGGGCGCGAATATTACCGTTGATAACGATACGCGTAGCGCGCTGGAAGCCGCGTCTGCGACGCAAAAAGGCAACTTTCCGCCGCTGCCGTCATTTAACGCGGCACCTGCGGCAAGGAGCGGGGCGGTTGACAGGGATATCCCCAGCCAGCAGACGATCAATATCGTGGGGTATTCCGACACGAATAGCCTGCTGATTCAGGGCTCCGAGCGCCAGGTGAGCTTCGTTGAGGATTTGGTGAACGCTATCGACATTCCTAAACAACAGATCCAGCTCTCTCTGTGGATTATTGATATCTCAAAAGACGATATCAACGAGCTGGGCATTCGCTGGCAGGGCGCGGCGAAGCTGGGCAATACCGGGGTGACGTTCAATACCAGCTCCCTGACGCCGGAAAATAGCCTTCATTTCCTGGCGGACGTCTCTGCGCTGGCGAAGAAAGGAAGCGCGCAGGTGGTGTCTCGCCCAGAGATCCTCACCCAGGAAAACGTTCCGGCACTATTTGATAACAACAGCAGCTTTTACGCGAAGCTGATTGGCGAACGCACTTCGTCGCTGGAGAAGATCACCTACGGCACGATGATAAGCGTGCTGCCGCGTCTGGCTCAACGTCAGCAGGAAATTGAGATGATCCTCAATATTCAGGACGGCGGACTGCCGCTGAACGCCGATGGCTCCACGGAAAACATCGACAGCCTGCCGATGGTGAACAATACCCAGATCAGTACCGAGGCGCGCGTTCCGGTCGGCTATAGCCTGCTGGTCGGCGGCTATAGCCGCGATCAGGATGAGCATCATAGCCTCGGGATCCCGCTGCTGCGCGATATCCCGTTTGTGGGCAAGCTTTTTGACTACAGCTATACCAGCCACAAAAAGATGGTGCGCCTGTTCCTGATCCAGCCGGGCCTCCTGACCAGCGGCGAAACCTGGCAGGGACGCACGGAAAATAACCCGGTTCTGGGACGTACCTGGACGGGCAACGAAGTGACCCTGAAATCGACGGTCTCCATGTTGCGCGAAACGATGAAAGATAATTAAGGGCTGCTCTCGTGATTAATATTCGTTCTGTCCCCGGCATAGATTTTAAACGCATCGATACCCCGATGCCGCAGGGTCACTCTGGGACGCTGATGGCGGATGGGGGAGAGGAAGTACAGCCTCTGAACCTGCAGCAGGAGCTGAGCAATGCCGCTGAGGAGATGGCGGACATCCTCAGCGCGTTTGGACGTTTTAGCAAGATGGGGCGAAAAAACGACAGCACGGATAATGATTTTGTCTCCGCCATGCTTGAGGACCAGGCTGATGAGAAGCTGGATACGCTCATTCGTCAGGTGGCAAAACTGCGCGACGTCAATACGCTGATTAATTTTGCCCGCCAGCTTTTCCCTAACGACAGTGATTTGATGCTGGCACTGCGGGAAATGCTGCTGAGCCGTCAGCTGTCAGAGCTTCAGAAAAAGAAAATCAAAGAGGCGATTGCCGATCTGGAGAAGTTCGGCGACAGCAAAAAGATGCAGTCCGGGATAAACGTTGGCCGTCTGGCCAGGCGTTTTAGTCAGGAAAGCGAAGGCAGGCCGCTGTCGGCTAAAGATCTGCGCAACAGCTACCTCAACTTTCTGGAGCTGGATATGCCGGCGGGCTTTATCTACAAAGACTGGGTTGATGTATATGGCTATGAAAACCGCACCCGGCTGCTCGCCTTTACCCTGGCGGCGCTGGTCGCGGATATGAAGGCGAATGAGCCGGGGGTGCACTCTTCGGAGTTCGGCCCGCTGAGCGCTAAGCTATCAGACGCGCGCGTATTAAACACGCTCGATAAGCTACTGAATGAAAACTTTGCGAAGTTTGCGTTTCGCGAGCAAATGCGAAATCAGCATATCCTGGCCGGAGAGGCCGAAATTGTCGCGCTGTATATTACGGGCCTGGTAGATACGGATGAATTTAAGAGTGTACTTAAGCGATTCAGTAAAGAGTTTATGTCCATGCTGTTGCTCAAACAGCGGGCGACGGTGATGCAGGCATTACGCAATATTTTTAACCTGACGCCTGAATTTCTCTTTGCAGACTTAATGTATCGCGAAATTGTAATGGACCATTTGTCCATGATATTACGCAAAATGGCTGAAAAAGAGAAAAATACGGGTATTTGGAACGAACACTATAAATAATTGCCGATGTTTATCCATCGCCTCCAACTTAATGCGTAAATAAAATGATTGAAAAGTTTATTCTGCAGCTTCGCAGCCGACCAGAGCTTATTATCCTGTCGATAATGGTCATGGTGGTTGTGATGTTGATTATTCCATTGCCAACGTACCTGGTGGACTTTCTCATCGGTCTTAACCTGACCATGGCATTATTGATTTTCATCGGCTCGTTCTATATTACGCGGGTGCTGGAGTTTTCAACATTCCCGTCAATATTGCTGATTACGACCATTTTCCGTCTGGCCATATCGGTCAGTACCAGCCGTCTGGTGCTGACCGATGCCGATGCCGGTGAGATTATTGCCAGCTTTGGTGAGTTCGTTATTGCCGATAATCTGGTGGTTGGCTTCGTGATCTTCTTCATCGTGACGATCGTGCAGTTTATCGTGATCACCAAAGGGTCGGAGCGTATTGCCGAGGTAGCGGCGCGATTCTCGCTTGACGCGATGCCGGGCAAGCAGATGAGCATTGATGCCGATCTGAAGGCCGGTGTTATTGATGAGAAAGAGGTGAAGCGACGCCGGAGCGACCTTGAGGCAGAAAGCCAGCTGTACGGTGCGCTCGACGGGGCAATGAAGTTCATTAAAGGTGACGCCATTGCCGGGATCATTATTATCTTCGTGAACCTTATCGGCGGTATTTCCGTCGGGGTGCTGCAGCACGGGATGGATCTCTCTCACGCCATGTCGGTCTTTACGCTGTTGACCATCGGCGATGCGCTGGTGGCGCAGATCCCGGCGCTGTTAATCTCGATAAGCGGCGGGCTGATCGTGACCCGCGTGAATAACAGTGAAAACAGCAACCTGGGGGCAAGGATCCTCCAGGATATGTTCTCCAATAAATTTATTCTGCTGGTTACCGCCGTACTGGCCATTGCGCTTGGTCTGCTGCCGGGATTCCCGCTGCCCGTATTTTTGCTGCTTGCGGCGATTTTGTTAGGCATTTATATCAAGGATAAAATTGACGAGAAAAGAGGCAAAAAACCGGCTGCACCGGCAGAAGAAGAGGATGAACAGCCGGTATTGAAAAGCAAGCCGGTGATGATTGATGGTGAATATATTCCGGAAACCATTCCACTGATTATTTCCGTGTGGAAAGGCTATGAAGAGTATTTTAAAGAGCATAATCTTTGCTCTTTGCTGAAGCGTAATTTCTTTATTGAGTACGGTGTCCGCCTGCCTGAAGTGGTCATGAACTATGACGAGCACATCGAGCGCGGCAAGCTGACCGTGGCAATTAACGAAATTCGAGTTGCCGCCTACGATATTCTGCCGGGAATGTGCAAGGTGCTGCTGCGCGGAGAAGAGCTACAGGTTATGGACGACAGCGTGCAGGCCGTGGAAACCGCCCAGGGCGTCGCCTACTGGATCCCTGAATCACATAGTCAGACTGCGCTGGAACTTGGATTCTATTCCCGCTCGGCGGTGGATGAATGTTATGCCTGCATATCTACCCTGCTGGTGCACAATATTTCGGAGTTCTTCGGTATTCAGGAAGCCAAAACGCTGCTGGACGACCTGGAAAAGAAATATCCTGAACTTCTAAAGGAGTGCTATCGCAACAATACCGTTCAGCGCATTACCGAAGTATTCCAGCGGCTGCTGCAGGAGCGTATTTCAATTCGCAATATGCGATTGATCCTTGAAGCGCTGGTGCAATGGGCACCCAAGGAAAAGGACCCCATTATGCTGGTTGAGCATGTTCGCGGCGTTTTATCGCGCTATATTTCCAACCGTTTTTCCGCTAATGGACAGATTCGCACGCTGGTAATGTCGCATGATATGGAAGGGCTGGTCCGCGGCGGTATTCGTCAGACTTCCGGCGGGACCTTTATTAATCTGGCTCCGCCAGAAACGGAAAGTATTATTCAGAGTCTTGAAAACTGTATTCGCAGTAATGGCGTAAACGCGCGCGACATAATTTTAATGGTGTCATTAGATATCCGTCGTTTTGTGAAGAAAATAATTGAAGGCAGTTATCCAGAAATGGAAGTGCTTTCTTATGGAGACGTCGCTTCCGGTGTGGATGTTGATGTAATTGGTACATTAGAGAAATAACAGAGGTAAGAATGAAATACGATATCGTCGAATTACTATCCAGATTGCTAAACGATGCAGGCATTAGCGATATTCTGGACAGTGATTTAAATAACCATTCGACAATTTCGCTGACCATGAAAGATGACATCCCAACTATTCATATCCGCGAGGAAAATGATGAAGTTTGGGTATGGGCGAAAGTAATGGAAAATGCGCCCACCAGTCTGGCTTACTGCAGCGCCAGTCTGCTGCCGCTGATGATGAATCATCAGGAGGATTTCTTCCATAGTGGCCAGCCTTGCCTGTATCCGGTTGACGGCCACCTGGAGCTTCGTGCGCAGGTAAAAGAGAAGCATATGTCCAGCCCTGACGCGTTTCTGCCGATGCTCGACCACTTCCTGACCATCCTGCAGGACTACCGATCCGTGCTTGTTTAACTCCGGAGGCTAATTCGATGGTTGCGCAATGTCTGGTTCATCTCGCACACCCGCTGCGTATTCAGGGGAATGTTATTGAAGCACATTTACCGGGAACGCGTATTGGGGAGGTCTGTGAGATTCAGAAATCCCTGCTCGAACCGCAGGTTATGGGCTTTGCCCAGGTTATCGGGTTTAACAAAGAACATACGTTATTAAGCCTGCTTAATGACAATCAAGGATTTTCCCGCAGCAATGTGCTCTTACCTACCGGTAAACCGTTTCGTATCGAGGTTCATGAAAACATTGCCGGGGCCATCATTGACGCAACCGGAACCATCCGTGGGCGCCTGGATGAGACCGTCCAGCCGCCCTTAACGGGCGGCGTAAGCCTCGATGCCTGCGGCGCGCCGCGAGACTTCACCCAGCGTAAACCGATCGCCGACGCGCTGGCGACCGGCGTCCGCGCGATTGACGGGCTGCTGACCTGCGGCCAGGGCCAGCGTATGGGGATTTTCGCCGCCGCGGGCTGCGGCAAAACCTCGCTGATGAGCATGATAATCGAACATTCAGAAGCGGATATTTACGTTATCGGCCTGATCGGCGAGCGTGGCCGCGAGGTGACGGAGTTTGTTGAGGAGCTTAAGCGCTCCTCCCGGCGTTCGCAGGTTATCCTGGTTTATGCCACGTCCGATCGATCCTGCGTGGAGCGCTGCAACGCGGCGCAGATCGCCACTACGATAGCTGAATTTTTCAGTGAACAGGGTAAAAACGTTCTGCTGTTCGTGGATTCAATTACCCGCTACGCGCGCGCCTTGCGCGACGTCGCGCTGAGCATGGGCGAGCTGCCGGCGCGAAGAGGGTACCCGGCCTCGGTGTTTGAGGCGCTGCCAAAGCTTCTGGAGCGTCCAGGCCGTTTTCTGAGAGGCTCGATAACCGCGTTTTATACCGTTCTGATTGAAAATGAGGAAGAGTCAGACGTCATCGGCGATGAGGTTAGGTCAATTCTTGATGGCCATATTTACCTCAGCAAAAAGCTGGCGGCCAAGGGGCACTATCCGGCCATCGACGTCATGCAAAGCATCAGCCGCGTCTTTACCCAGGTGACCAGCGAGGATCATCAGGTTCTGGCGACGCGTTTTCGCGAGTACCTCGTCCGCCAGAAGGATATGCAGCTCTATCTCGACCTTGGGGAATATCGCCGCGGTGAGAATACGGAGAATGATGCCGCCTTCGATCGCAAAGACCAGATGGAGGCTTTTCTGCAACAACGGATGAATGAAAAAACGGACATGCAGGCTTGTCTGGAGACGTTATATGGAAGCGTGGCGTAAAGGGCGCGAATTTGTCGGCATGCTCGAGCGCAAGAAGCAGGTGTTACAGCAGGATATCGTTAAAACCGACAATAACTTAGCCCAGGTCATTTTGCAGATACAGCAATATCAGCAGGAGTTTTCGGATATAAATCAACAAATAAAAATGCTGACCCCCGCGGGGGTTATGAGCCGGGCGGATATTTATAAAGGAATAAGGCAGCAGGGCGCGTTACTCACGCACCAGCAGTACGTCTTCCATAAGATAAATCAGCTGGAAAGTGAACAGCTGAAGCTTGAGCAAAATAAAGAACAGCTGCGCGCCTCAATGACCCGGCTGGATAAGAAGCATTACAAACTGAATTATTATTTGCAGCCACTGCGCCGCGATTATATTCGCCGCCGTGATAACGCTGCTGAAAATGAAATCCAGGAGATGGCGGGGTATGGTCGAAAAAGTTTCTAAGGTTAACGTTAATACCGCGCTCGCTAGCGGCTCCGTTTCGGATGACAGCGTTTTGCTTGAATGGGTGGATAAGAAGAAAAAGCAAAATCGGCTCGATGAACAGCCGTCTTCCGCGGCGCTTACCGCGCAGATGCTGGTACAGGTGCTCAACGGGGCGCTCACCGGCGGCGGGTGGCAGCAAAAGGAGAATAAAGCGGCCAACGCCGCGGCAGTGCCCGAGCCTGAACGGCAGGTGAGCCGCAGCGATGAGGGCCAGCGCCATAAGGTCATGCTGGCGGCTTCCGCCCGGACTGAAGCGACGCTGATTAAGCCGCTAGCCACCGGCGACAGGCCCCTAACCACCGCCGACAGAACGGTAGCCGCAGCTGACTCGATGAAAGAGAGCGTATCTCCACCTCGCGCAGCGATAGCACCGTTCCCGCAAGCGGATGCCAGGGCGATTTCACAGCCGGTTGCTGTCGAGGCAGCGGGGGCAGAGACGACCGTCATTTCTCAGCCGCTAACCGCGCGTGTGACAAAGAGTGAGGATGCGAGCCGTCACCCTGAGAGCAGCCTCCAGCGTAAGGATGAGCTGAACGAGGAGAGACCGATTTTGGCGCCGGGCAAGGCGGTAGATTTCAGAACAAACGTACAGAGCGAACGGCAGGGGCAAACCAAGGCCGTGCCGGCGACCTTGCAGCAGCTAAAGAGGCAGGTGAACGCCGTGACGGCAGCGCCGTCTGCTAAAGAGGCGCAAACGCTCGAAGTGGATTATTCGTTCCAGCGCTGGTCGGGAGACCACTCGGTGAAGGTGACCATTCCCGGGCAGGCCCTGCGGGAGGGCAACATGACGCTACTGCCGTCGGATGCGCGCGCGGCGGATGCGCTGTCGCGCAATCTCGGCGCGCTGGCGGGGCATTCGCCGGAGCTTTTGCAGCCGAGGCAGGAGCGGCACGAACAGCAAAAACGCGAGCAGCAGCCCCAGCAGGATGAGGAGCAAGAATGAGTTTACGCCACCATTTACGCAAGCGTTGTGAAGAACAGCAGAAGCTGCTGCAGCTGCATAACCGGCTTCCCGGCAGTGAAATTTCGCACCCGGCACCGGATGCGCGCTACCTGCCGCTGAGGCTGCGTAATGAGAACGACGACCAGGTGCAGGCCTGGTTTGACGTCGACGCCTGGCTTAGGCAAATGAACCTCCATCTCCCCGCCATTCCGTGGAAGGAGGTGCCGGTGGACTATCTGGCGAGCTGGTTGGCCAGGCTCGGGCTGAATTTTTATTTCGCCGAAACGGTCTGGTCCGTTGAGTCGATCTCACCAGCGGTGGCTGAGCTACCTCACGCTGCGCTGCTGCTGCACGCGGATCCCTGTCCACTGTGGTGCCTGGACTGGCCGGAAGATCCACTTGAGCGATACCGCACCCCGGGCATTCCGGCCTGGCTTGTTCCGTACCCGCTGCAGTTCAGCCTGGGATGCAGCCGGATCAGCCTGTCGCAGCTGATGGACGTAGCCCCAGGCGACCTGTTGTTAATCAAGCGCCCCGAGGCGTATCTGACCGTTGGCGCGCGCCGCATTTATCGAGTGAGCTTTACCCTGAATCAGGAGGTTATTGTGGAAGAACAGTATGTTGAATATGAAGAAGAGTACCGCGATGAGGATGAAACGCTGTACGAGTGGGCCAGCCTGCCGGTAGAGATTGAGTTTGTTCTGGACGGCAGCAGGGTGACGCTGGCCGAACTTGAGGATATTCGACCCGGTGCCGCGCTGCCTCTCCCGCAGGATGCGGAAAAAAACATGAAGATTTACCTGAATAAAAAGCTTTTTGCGCGCGGTGAGCTGGTGGCGCTGGAAAATGGCGCGCTTGCCGTTGAAGTGAACCATGTAAACGCTGGGCTTATCGGTAATATGGGCGCATCCGATGTTGAGTAACGATATTTCACTCATTGCTATACTGTCGTTCTTTACCCTGCTGCCTTTCATCATTGCGGGGGGCACCTGTTTTATTAAGTTTTCCATAGTCCTGATCATGGTGCGTAATGCGCTGGGGATCCAGCAGGTTCCCTCAACCCTGACGTTAAACGGCGTGGCGCTGATTTTAAGCGCCTTTGTGATGATGCCGGTATGCCAGCGCATCTCCGACTATATCGAATCGAATCATATTGACTTTAACAACAGTGGCTCGGTCACGCAGCTGATGGAGCAGGGGCTGGGGAGCTACCGTGACTATCTGGTGCGCTACTCCGACCACGACCTGATCCGTTTCTTCAATAAGGTCCAGCAGCAGCGCAGCGGCGAGCCGGCGCCGGAAGTGGAGGATCATGAGCTGAGCACGCTTTCGCTAATGACGCTGATGCCCGCGTATGCATTAAGCGAAATTCAGAGCGCGTTCAAAATTGCATTTTACCTGTACGTGCCGTTTGTCGTGATTGACATGGTGGTCTCCAGCATACTGCTGGCGCTCGGAATGATGATGATGAGCCCGGTGACGATCTCAATTCCGATTAAACTCATCCTGTTTGTGTCGATGAATGGCTGGGCCTTATTAACGAAAGGACTGATCGCTCAATATGCCGATCTGATGACATCATGAATAACGTTTTATTTATCGGAAATACGGCGCTAATCGTGGTGCTGAAGCTGACCGCGGTACCGATTGCCTTTGCAACCGTGGTCGGCATTATTGTTGGCTTATTCCAGACCATTATGCAAATTCAGGAGCAGACGCTGCCGTTTGGTCTGAAAATGCTGGCGGTCTTCGCCAGTATTTTTATGTTGATTGAATGGTTCTCGGCAGAAATGATGAACTTTGCTAACCAGGCTTTTTATATGGCTTTTCGCTAAAACGGAATCTCTATGCTGTTTGTTGCGTTGTATCTTAATTTTCAGCACAGCGTGCTGACGTTTGTTATGGTGTACGCGCGGCTGGCTATCGTTTTTTATATGCTGCCAGCGCTAGGCGAACGGGTCTTATCCAATCTGGTTATTAAGAATACGATTATTGCGCTGACGATTATCGGGCTGTGGCCAAGTTTCACAACGGTAGTCACGCCGGAGCAGGGCTGGTTTATTATTCTGATAAAAGAGTTTGTCGTTGGATTAATTCTGGCGGTCACGCTGTGTATTCCTTTTTGGATTGTCACTGGTCTGGGTGAAATCCTTGATAACCAGCGCGGGGCCACCATCAGCGACAGTATCGACCCCGTTAACGGCGTACAAAGTTCAATATTGTCCGGTTTTCTCAGCTTTGCTTTTGGTGCGATTTTCTTCGTCAGCGGCGGCATGCTGAAATTAATGGAGGTGATGGTTCAAAGCTACGAGATGCTGCCGAGAGGCAGCTCGCTGGACGGCATACGCTGGGAGCATGCGGGAGTTCTGCTTCAGGTGTTAATGCAAAACAGCATCATGCTGGCAGCACCGATCATGCTGGTGATGATGACGGCGGAAATACTGCTGGGCGTATTTGCTCGCTATTGCCCGCAGCTTAACCCCTTTTCGCTGTCGCTAACGGTGAAAAGCACGATTGCCTTTGTCGTTTTTCTGTTTTACGGTTTCCAGGCATTAACCGAGAAACCGCTGCAGCTGTTTTCCATTGCCGACTTCCGTCAGTTTATTTCCTGAGAGAACGCAATGGCTGAAAAAACAGAACAACCGACCAGTAAAAAACGCAAAGATTCGGCAAAAAAAGGGCAGACGTTCAAAAGTAAAGACGTCATTACCACCGTTATTTTGCTGGTGGGGATTTATTTTCTGGCGCATGCCGTGAGCTTCGGCCCCTTCATCTCATTTTATACGCATTTATTGCAGTATCCGACCCGGCCCGGCATGGGCGTGTTCCTCCTGGAGCTCGCCAGGATTTTTTTCATGCTGGCATTGCCCTTTATTGCGGTATGTACCCTTGTCGGTTTTGCCGCCACCTTGCTGCAAACAGGATTTACGCTAGCGACCGAAGCCATCAAGCTGAATTTTAAAGCGCTGAACCCCGTGGAGGGGATTAAGAAAATATTCAGCATGCGCACCGTTAAGGAGCTGGTGAAGTCGCTGTGCTATCTGGTGGTGTTCGCCGCCACCTGTAATAGCCTGATTCAGCAGGATCTCCGCCAGGCGTTGACGCTGTATCGCGCCGACATGCCGGGGATGGTTGCCGTGTGGGTGGCCATGGCGGTGAAGGCGGTGATGGTATTTATCGCCTGGTCCATATTTGTGCTCCTGGCCGATCTCTTAGTGGAGTACTTCCTCCATTTTAAAGATATGAAAATGGATAAACACGAGGTGAAGCAGGAGCACAAGGAGAGCGATGGCAACCCGCAAATCAAAAGCGCGCGGCGCCGTGCACATCAGGATCTGCTTTCCGGGGAGGAGATGGCGGCGGTACGCAATTCAGAAGTGGTGCTGGCGAACCCGACCCACATTGCCATGGCGGTCTATTTTAACCCCGAAGTCGCGTCGCTGCCCTTTATTGCCCTGCGCTGCACCAACCTGAAGGCGAAGGCCGCGATCGCCTATGCGGAGAAAATTGGCGTGCCGGTGGTACGAAATATTCCGCTGACGCGTCGGCTGTATCATACCTACAGCCAGTACAGCTTCATTTCGCTGGAAGATGAGGTATTGATGGACGTGATGGACGTGCTCATCTGGCTACGCCAGGTCGAAGCAGCAGGCATAGTACCTCTCGATGCGGATCCCGCCCCACCACAGCCCGACTCTGAGAACAGCCCCCGTCAGTAGTTCCGCCCTGGAGCTGTGCGGTTTTTTTGTATTAACGACCAATGGACAACAGTAAGATGTTTATATCTTCTTGGCTGTCTGTCCATACGTAAAATGCGTGACTTATACGTTGCTTATTAATAAGGGAAGAGACACAGATGGTTGATAAAAATATGCTTGAATTTCTCACCGAGGATGAGGGGAATAAAACGGATGAAGAGTTAGATGTTTATTCTGACCGTTTGCTGGATGCCCTTCAGAATGGCGCGACGATGAAGGATATCCACGATGTATCCAGCGATACTATGCAGGATGTTTATAAACTCGCATATGATTTTTATCACCAGGGTAAGCTGAATGACGCAGAGTCATTGTTCCGTTTTCTCTGTATTTATGACTTTTACAACCCTGAATACGCGATGGGGCTGGCAGCGGTTTATCAGCTGAAAAAAAATTATGCGAAAGCCATTGATTTCTACGCTCTCGCCTATTCCTTGTCGAAGGAAGATTATCGACCGATGTTTTATGCCGGGCAGTGTAATTTAATGCAGCGTCAGGCGGCGCAGGCTCGAAAATGTTTTGAAATAGTAATGGAACGCTGTCGCGATCCATTATTAGTTGAGAAAGCTGCAGCTTATGTTTCCGCGATGAATAAATTAAAGCGCGATCAGCCTAATGAGATGGAGCAGAAAAATGAGTATGAGGAATCGTAATGAATATGCGTGTTGATAGCCAGGATGCCGGGAGTTATCACCAGGTTAGTCTGGAAATAGGGAAAGACGAACTTAAAAAGCAGTCTGAACAGGCCAGGCGTCTGGGCAATGACGGCTACAAAAACCACGTGCAGGCGGGAAGCGTCAAAAGCGCCGTGCAATCTTTACAGCCGGAGCAGCTGCTGGCCGTGCTGAAAAATACCCAGCAGGCGCTGGTGGGAAATGGCGGCAAGTCGGCCATTAAAGCTCAGGAGATGCCCGTGCTCCAGTTGCCGCAGGGCGGTAATGCAAAGGCCGCGGCAAGCGGTGGCGGCCAGCGCTCCAGCGCGGCTGAGCTGACCGAACTGCTGGGGAAAATTACGCAGCTCACGGCCAATACGTCGCTTGAGAAAATGCTATCTCAGCTGAACAGCTTCAACGCGATGATGTCGGGAGCAACCAGCGCATGGTCTGAAATGGCCGCGATGCTGGAGCAGCAGGGAACCCAGTGGGCCGCCGATTCCGATGCCCTGAAAGCGGCGCAGCAGCAGGCCGACGGGCTTTCCAGCGGCGTTGACGCCGCGCAAAAGGCGCTCGACAGCGCGCAGACAGAACTGGACTCGCTCAAGAATCAGGCCGCCGGGCAGGATCCGGTGTCGGACGATCTGCAAAAGCAAATCGATCGGGCCCAGACGGCGGTCACCAGCGCGCAGCTCGCGCTCACGACGGCTACCGGACTGTATCACGGATTTGTCGAAAAGACGCTGAACCCTGCCAAAACCGCTGAATCGAACTCGCGCATGGCGCTGGAAGCGACGCAAACCAAATCCCAGGCGCTCATTAACACGCTCACGCCGCAGCAGCAAAGCGCCGTTGAGTTTCAGCGCAAAAACAACGATGACCAGTCAAAGAGCCTTAATTTCCTGATGGCGCTTATGTCGCAGCTGATTGCCAAAAGCTCCAGTGATGATCTGCAGGCCACCGCTGAGCTGAAGCAGAAGCTTGCGGAAGCGTCGGCCAAGGACGCTGAAAAAAAGGCCAAAGAGTACGAAGAAGAGGTGCGTAAGGCCGAGGAAATGCAAAAAACGATGGGCTGCATCGGAAAGGTACTCGGATGGCTTATTACCGCCGTGAGCTTTGTTGCCGCCGCGTTCACTGGCGGGGCTTCGCTGGCGCTAGCCGCCGTCGGTCTGGCACTGGCGATCGGTGACGAGATTAATCAGGCGATCACGGGCAACTCTTTTATGGCCGACGCGATGAAGCCGCTGATGGATGCGATCGTCAAGCCGCTGATGGAGCTGATGGGCAAGATGTTTGCCGGGATCCTCGAGGCGATGGGCGTCGATAAAGAGACGGCCGAAATGGTCGGCAAGATCCTGGGCGCTATCGCCGCCGCCGCGGTGCTGGTCGCTGGGGTGATCGTCGCGGGCAGCGCGCTGAGCAAGGTGTTTGGTGTCGTCATGAAGAAGATCGGCCTCGAAGTGGGTGAAGAAGCCAGCAAGACCATGGGCAAAAGCGTGGCCGCCGAAGTGCAGAAAGAGGTAACTCAGGATCTGGCGAAAACCACCCTGCGCACCGCCGCGAAAGAAGTGTCTGAGGAGGTGGCGAAAGAGGTGACCGAACAGGCGACGAAAACCACCATGCAGCGGCTGATGGACAGCGCCTTTGCACAGGCGTTCAAGCGCGTGTTCCAGGGCTTTGGCCGGGCGGCGGGCATGGACGAAGTCAAAATGGGAACAATTTACAACCGTACGCAGATGGCGGTTACCGGCGCGGCGGTGGTGAACACCTCTATTCAGGTTGCTGGCAGCATCGTGGTGGCCGACATGATGGTTGAAGCCTCAAAGACGAAGGCTCAGATGATGAAAGACGCCGCGCTGCAGGAGCTGCTCAACGAGATGATGAATCGTGCCATCGATACCTTCACGCACCGAATGGAGACAGTTAACCAAATTGTGAAAAACATTTCCGCCGTGGCTGACACCCAGCTGAAGGCCGGTAGATATATCACTAAACAGATGAGTTCCGTTGCTGGATAAGCAACGTGCATTTTTACAGAACGATTCATAACAGGAGTAATTAATTCAATGACCACATCTATTTCTAATGTATCCGCACGTCCCGTTCAAATTAACTTCACCGAAAGTCAAAAGACGGAAAATGCGAAGCCGGAAACTCGGAGCCTGCAGAACGTGTCCGAGTGGGCCAGCGAAAAGGGCATGCTGTCATCCGTTATGGATATGCAAAGCGCCCGACGCGATGAGGCTCAGGCCGCCGCCGTGGCGCAGCGAAACGGTGGCAATGATGTTAACAGCCAAAGCGCGATGTCAACCGTAACGCTTTCTGCCGCAGGGGAAGGTGATGCGAATAAGTCTGAACGTATGGCGTCCGCTATGCCGAGCACTATGGCGGCGCAGACCAATATCACCCAGCCCAATAATAAAGCGGCAGAAAGCAAAAGCGCTGTTGACACCTCCGGTAATACCACCACCAACGCGGTGGGGCAGACTCGCTCCCAGCCAACGGTTGCCGGCGGAACGGATATTACCGGTGCCGATTCGGTCAAGCCGACCTTCATCAACGTCGTTGGCCCGATGAGTCAGATCGTCCTGAGCAATAAGCTGACCGTTGCGCTGCTGGAAAGTGAAAATACGCAGAATATGTCGGCGGCGAAAGCCTCGAACCGCTTTATCGAATCGACGGCGCGCAGCGCGCAGAAAGGGATTGAAGCCGCCGAGGAGCGTCGTGATGGCGCCATCGTGGGCGGCGTAACCGCTGCGGTTGCACAGGGCGGCATGGCGGTGGCGTCCACTAACGCGCTGCGTAAAGAGAATGCATCGCTGAAAAACAACGTTGCCGTGGCGAAAAATCAGGAATTTGGTGTTACCCAGCAGAAAAATGCCATTGGTAGCGCTGGCGACAACATGGTCATGAAAGGACAGCGCATGGACAGCAAGGTCAAAGAAACCATGAGCAAAACCCAGGGCGAAGAGCAGCTTTCTGCGTCGCAGAAGCATCTCAAACACAATGAAATTCAGAACAACACGCAGAAAGTTCGCGTGGTCACCGAGTTGGGCAACCAGCTGGCGAATACCACCCGCAATATTACCGAAGGGGCATATAACGTTAACGCCGCCGAAATGCAGGGTGAAGCAGATTTAGCCCGCGCCGACGGCAACCAGAACAGTGAACTGGCCAATACGCATAAAGAAGTGGCTAAAAAAGCGGCGGATACTCGCGCGGCGCTTAGCCAGGCTGCTGAAAATGTGCTCAATGCGAACAACAGCGCGGCGTCAACCATCGCCGAGCGCATGCGTTAATTATCGGCTTACTTTCCCGGCGGGAGCTATCCCGCCACTTTTGTAAAGGATATAAAGATATGCTTCCAGTTAGCGGCAGCGCGACTGCGCCCGTTCGCCCTTTAGTAGTTGAAACACCCATGATTTCTGCTTCACAGGTCGCGGAAGTCGGCGTGGGATCAACGTCTGAACTGAATACGGTGTTATTAAAACAGCTCATTTCCGCCTTAACGTCGACGGAAAGTGATAACCAGCTAGAGGATATTCGAAAAGTTTTGCAGCAGCACGGTCTCGAGACCAGTGATGAGACTTTCCTCAAAAGCAAGCTGCGCGCCGCGCTGGCAGAGATAAAGGCGGCAAATGACAAGGCTGGCACGACAGCCACCGTGGAGGAGATGATCTCCGCCAAGTACCAGCAGGTTGATAAAACGGCAGCCGCACTGGGTACGATTAAAGATGAAATAGCGCAGAACCGAATCAAGGCCAACTTTTCTGAGAACCAGCTCAAAGCGACCATCCAAACCTCACTTCAGGAAATTGCCGAAGCTGAAGAGGCCGCAAAAGCCAGAACTGGTGACAACGAGATTTCCGTTCATACCAGCTACAGCAAGCTCTGGGCGGTGATGGCCGAGGCCATTAAAAATATCAGAACGAACTACGTCGATTTCTATGCTGGCCTGATGCAGAAATATACGGAGATGTATGAGGCCTACAATGAGTATGTACAGAAAGCCAGCGCTGATGCTGTAAAGGCCGGTGAGGATGGTAATAACGTTGATTTCAATAACAATACGATGAAGGGGGGTTACGATAAATTTAATAATGCCGTTAACGGTATGGATCTCGGCAGCGTCGCCAACTGGGATAAAATGACCGATGAGCAAAAGGCCAGCATGACGGCCACGCTTGAGCCTGCCTTTAAGGTTGACCAGGGCAGCGGCAAAATAAGCTTCAATCTCGATCAATATAACGGCCGTCCTTATTATCCAAGCGATGGCGGCGGAAAAGTATCTACCTCCAGCTACCAGGCATGGCTGGCTTCCTTTAATGCCATCGGCACCGGGCTGCAAAGTAACATGCAGTCGTTCGCCCAGCGATATACGCAGGCCAACAGCACATTCGATAACCTAAATAAAGTGCTGAGCGGTGCGATAAGTTCAATGGCCGACAGTGCAAAAGACGTGCTTAAAGCACTGGGATGATTTAACAGGTGAACAGCCATGCCAGTTAATAATGTCTATTCTAATGCTACTTTTTCATGCCTGCCGGGGCAGGGTGTTTGTGAAACCGCATCTGCATATTATGCCCGCATTGGCGGTCTTAAATTTAGCGCTGCAATCAGCACCGAAACGCTCGCATGGTCTGATAATGAAGACACGATGAGGAATGAGGTACGCGTTCTTAGCTATTGCATCGGTGCGAAACTGCCGCCAGCAGAGTGTGAGTCCCATAACGTGGTGATGTTTCCGCAGCAGCGTTTCCCCGCGCAGTTATTTTCGGCACATGCCCAGCCGGAACAAACGTGGCGCGAATCTATCGCGCCCCCTGAAGTTCATCATTATAAAGTCCAGGAATGTGGCTCAAAACCTAAATCATCCTTTCAGCGTTTCTGGCAAGGGTTGCTGCAAAGTATTTTACCCTGCGTCAAATTTCAAAAATAACTCTCTGGGAGAATAACTGAATGCGCGGAATTACCCGAAGTTTCTCACAAATAGAATTAATACGCCCAAACGCGCAAAGCAAAGGGGTGGCAAAAAATGCAATGCAGCAGCACGAGGTGCTTGCGAAGCTTAAGCACGTAAATAACACGGCGCGCGAGAATTTTATTACTCAACCTCATGACGAAACGCTTGCTCGTGACGCCCTGCGCTCTGAAATTCAATTAGGCGTTCCGGTCAATATGCATAATGCCAGCCTGACCTATAACGGGACGCGAGCAAGGGATCTTATCGGATTCATATCTGAACAGGTGAAGGAGCACGGCACGCCGGCGGATAAAGAAAAGCTTGACAGCGTAAGCAACAAGCTGGCGAATCTGGCCGGGCGCGAGAAGGATGAGAAAAAAATCGCCGGTCAGCTTGATGACCTAGTGTCTAAATTTGCCCGGCGCTCAGGTGAAAAGTTCATTAATAACTTTATGGAAACGTACTGCTATCCGGCATGGCTCAAGTATCACGAAAGCCAGGGCATTGACGTAAAGGATAAAGAGACGTTTAACGAACAGCTAAATGCCTGCTGCACCGTTTTAAACAGGCGTCTGGATGTGATGAGCGAGCCGGGTAAGCCATGGGAATTGCTGACTCAGAACATGAGCATGCTGATAGACGAATGTGCGGCCGTCTCAAAGGCGCTGATCAGGCATGACTTCGATGCACCGCCCGCTGATGCTCATCCCGAAAAGCCTGCGACAACGCCGGAAGCGGTAAAAGCCACGCCGGATGGCCGGAGATACGATATTCACGGTGGAGCAGATAAGGGCGGCGTAACGCTTCACATTAATAATTCTAACTCGAACCGCAACGGTGACATTTCCAATGCCCCGGGGTATCCGGGTGGAAATCCTGCTGTCGTCGATCCCCACACCAGAAGGCTCGAAATCGTCGAGAAGCTAAACATTAGCCCGAAGGAAAAGTATGAGTTAGCCAGGCGCATCATCGACGGTTGTTATGGTTCACGCGTAATCGATCATATCGAAAGCGTAAGGGTAGGTAATCAAGAAAACGTAACCGAACAGCCTCAGGTCATTCCGCCTTTCGCTCAGCAGAGCGAGGATCGGCCCGTCGATGATAGCGTGAACACGCGCGCTGACGACGTTGATTCCCGGAGGACAGGCGCACGCGCGCAGGATCCGGATGAGCGGATCCCGGATTCGACCCGGAACGTCTCTAGCCGTGCGACGGAAACAGCGCCGCCAGTGGAAGGGACCCGTACTCGCCCACAGGATGAGCAGCCGTCGGCAACTGCCACGCGCAGCGTAGCAAATCAAACGGCAGCAACCATTCCTGCCGGTGAAAATAAAACGTCCCAGATCTACACCACTGAGCGAACGCTGAACCAGTGGAGCAGACGTGACCCTGTGAAGGTAAATCACTTTGTGCCGATGAATAAGCCAGTGGAGGCGTTCCCCACCCTGAAGCCGGTGAATGGTCTTCGTCCGACAGCATCGCCGACGCCCGGACAAACTGCGGCGCAGCAGCCCGTGGACAAATCCATGAGTTCGACCAGTGACGTATTGCGCTCCGGAACGACGGTTCGCCAGACGCTACAGGTCACGTCTTCATACTTGCCTGAGCCCAGCGTTGCCGGACTTGTCACCCTGAACGATTTGGGTCAAGAGGAGCCGCCAGTCTCCTCGTCCGTGGACGAAGCGGATGGTCGCATACAAAATGCCGCTCGCCGTGGTGCACGCGAGGCTGGCGATGTGCGTGAAGCAAGGCCGGAAGAGCCGGGCGGCGGGCATCAGACTGCCGCAGCGGATGTGTCAGGCATTCCGTCGCCGCAGGTGAATGCCGCAAATCCATTTAGCATCGCTGATCGGATCAGGTATTTCGAAGAGGCCCAGAAGATCGGGGCACAGCCAGCGTCTGCGAGAGTATCCCGACCGACCAGCAGCACCGCCCCGGGCCATGTGTACTCCACGATTAGAACGCGCAGCCAGTGGAATTTTGACGTTCCTGAACCAAAATCCTTCGTTCCAAGGAATACCGATGCGTCGACATCCGGCACTGTGCGCCGTGGCGACGCGACAAAAGGCAGCGTGACGGACACGAACCCGACTGGAGAGTACGGCGATGAGTAATATGGTGGTGGATAACCATGCAGAATCGTTGGTCGCTAACCTTATTTACCAGGTGAACGGCGTGCTGCCTAAGGATATTTCATTACACCATAGCCTTGTGAATGACCTGCTTATGGATTCGATTGAGCTAATCGATCTGCTTATGCGCCTTGAGGAAATTGGCGTCGCGATTCATGAGTCTGAAATAACGAGCGAGCTGACGGTGGGGGATATTGTCACGCACGTGGCGTCAATTCACTGATTTCTTTTTTCACAGTCGCCACTTTCTCCTGGTGGCGACGTTTCACATTAACTAAAGGTATATTTATGGCGACCATGTCAATTAACTCCGGCTTTGAGCCAAGAAAAATAGATCATAGCATTTTACATTCCGTGACGACCGCCGTGAGTGATGGTCTGAGAACGATTAAGCGAGGCTTTCTTTCCTGTCTGGAATGTGTTGCAAATTCGCTGGAAACGATGGGCAGGTCCGTTCAGTCCGGACTGCGGCATGTTGCCTCGGCGATAAGCTCGCTTGTGCCGAATAAGAGTAAGGCCGCAGGTAACCCGAAACTGAATAATATCCAACCGACTGCGGCTGAAGAGCTACGTCTGGCCATGACGGAACGCATGGATAAAGATCCTGATTATATGGTGGGTATGTTCAGAGAAAGCCTCGAGCTGGAAAAAATTCGGACGATCAACGCCGCGCTGAAGCAGCCGGGAAAGATGGCGGATGCTATCCGTAGCGGTGATATTTCGGGCACAAACGCGGCGGTTTGCGTCAAGCGCTGGCTGGGTGAAACGGTCGGTGAAAATAAGCTCACGGCGGTAGAAATCGAGAGTCTTAATAAATTCAAAGAGGATCCACAGGCCGTGCAAACGCTGGTCTCCAGCCGGTTTGGCGCTGATGCACAGCGTTACGATATTTTCTGCTCATTACTTTCCGTTCCTCAGCGATATAAAGAGATTTGCCATGCAAAAGGGGTAGATAATAAGTCGCCCTATAATCTCACCGTACTAACGAACGCGGGATTGCCGCTGCAGATCTTTTCGCCTGAAGCCTATATGCGTGATCCAGCGAAATGCAATGACGCTTTGTTTGTCCTGATGGAGCATTGCTCCAGATAGTCTTTGATTTAATAACACAAGGCGCCGCTGCGTGCGCCTTTTTATGATTCAGCAATTTGAAACGGGCGGATAGGTGCAAATTATTTCAAATGATAACTATTTTATCAGGGGGCTGAAGGTTATCGCGGAAGAGATGCCAGCTGTGAATACCCGCCATCTCGTCATTTTTGATACCGGGTTGCGCTCGGCATATATTTTTGATTCTGGCGAACTGCAAAGGAACAAAATATTCGATCCTTACAGCGCGTTGCTGCACTGCCGCAGTTTTTATTTTAAGCGTGATGTTTCTCTGGAGACATATGCCTTTTATCTGTCTGGCTATCGGGTTAATACTCTGGGTAGACCGCACTTAACCGAGAGAGAGAAATGGGCGATTAGGGTGATGTGCGAAGAAACCGATGCTGATGACAAGGCCAAGTTGCGCTGTATGAACCGAAAAACCTATAGCTCGCATAAGGTAAAGGCTCTTGGTAAGCTTGGCATCAGTAATGCGCTCACGCTTTATTCGCTGCTGCGGGTGTGGAAGGATAACTGGCCCGCCCTTTGCCCGGAGAGCCCGCGGGAAGGGGAGCCTTCCCGATACAGGCCTGTAAACGTGGTGGCTCGAGTATCTAACGTGTAAAAAAATCCACGCATTGGCGTGGATTTTATATTTTAGCTTCTTTATGAGGCACCGAAGATCCCCACAAAGCGCCGTTTTATCTTTTAGACGTTGAAAAGGAAGTTCATCACATCGCCATCTTTCACGATGTAATCTTTACCTTCTGCACGCATTTTGCCTGCTTCTTTCGCGCCTTGTTCACCTTTGTAAGTGATGAAATCTTCAAACGAGATGGTTTGTGCACGGATAAAGCCTTTTTCAAAATCAGTATGGATTTTGCCCGCTGCCTGCGGCGCGGTTGCTCCAACCGGAATGGTCCATGCACGCACTTCTTTCACCCCAGCGGTGAAGTAAGTTTGCAGGTTCAGCAGTTTATAACCGGCACGGATCACACGGTTCAGGCCCGGCTCTTCCAGCCCAAGCTCCTGCATAAACTCGTCACGTTCTTCGTCGTCCAGTTCGGCAATGTCTGCTTCAACAGCAGCACAAACCGGAACCACAACAGAACCTTCTTTCGCCGCGATTTCACGCACCTGGTCAAGATATGGGTTGTTTTCAAAACCGTCTTCGTTGACGTTGGCGATGTACATTGTTGGTTTCAGCGTCAGGAAGCTCAGGTAACGAATAGCCGCTTTCTCTTCAGCGCTTAAATCCAGCGCGCGCAGCATACCTGCATTTTCCAACTGGGGCAGGCATTTTTCCAGGACCGCCAGCTCAGCTTTCGCGTCTTTATCGCCACCTTTGGCTTTCTTCTGTACGCGATGAATCGCACGTTCGCAGGTGTCGAGGTCTGCCAGCGCCAGTTCGGTGTTGATAACTTCAATATCGTCAGCCGGGTTAACTTTGCCGGAAACGTGAATGATGTTGTCATTTTCAAAGCAGCGAACAACGTGACCGATCGCTTCGGTTTCACGGATGTTGGTCAGGAACTGGTTACCCAGACCTTCGCCTTTCGATGCGCCTTTTACCAGACCGGCGATATCGACAAATTCCATGGTCGTGGGAAGCGTACGCTGCGGTTTTACGATTTCAGCCAGTTGATCCAGGCGAGGATCAGGCATTGGTACGACGCCTGTGTTCGGCTCAATGGTGCAGAATGGAAAGTTGGCCGCTTCAATACCGGCTTTGGTCAGCGCGTTGAACAGGGTAGATTTCCCGACGTTGGGCAAACCGACGATACCGCATTTGAATCCCATGATTTAAATCACCTTAATATCTTAATAATCAATCTGTTATTGCTAACAGATTGCAGAAATGGAAATAACTTTGCCTATTATACACGGCACTCGGCAAAAATGCCGCAGACAACGACTTATTGCGCTTTAAAGGCGTGCAATCGGTTCGTTGCTTTGGTCAAGCCATCTGTAAACCACATTTCAGTACAACGCGCCGCTTCGTCAATGGCTTCATCAATTAACTTCTGTTCACTAACAGGCGGTTTGCCTAACACAAAACCGACAACTTTATTTTTATCGCCCGGATGACCGATTCCGATGCGTAAACGGTGAAAGTTAGGGTTATTACCCAATTTACTGATGATGTCTTTCAGTCCATTGTGACCACCATGGCCACCGCCCAATTTAAATTTGGCGACGCCAGGAGGCAGATCCAGTTCGTCGTGGGCCACCAGAATTTCGTCCGGATTAATGCGGAAAAAACTGGCCATCGCCGCAACGGCTTTGCCGCTGAGATTCATAAATGTAGTCGGGACTAACAGGCGGACATCTTCGCCTCCAAGAGTGACTCGCGAAGTATAACCAAAGAATTTAGCCTCTTCGCGCAGCGGAGCGCGCAAACGCTCTGCCAGTAAGTCAACGAACCAGGCACCAGCATTATGTCGCGTTGCGGCGTATTCAGCACCGGGGTTCGCCAGGCCGACAATCAATTTAATCGTCACGTTTTTTTGTCCTGAGTGTGTACATAACTGGCGCGTAGTTTACTGGTTGCGGCCCCGCTTGACAAAAAACTGCGTATCAAATGCAGATAACGTAATAATTGCCTGAGTGGACTATTAGAAAGTCAAGGTGTTCAGGCGTTTATTTGTAAAGTTTTGTTGAAATAAGGGTTGTAATTGTGATCACGCCCGCACATAACCCACTGGGTGTTGTCTATACTTTACACATAAGGAAGAGGGGTATTCCCTGTTACAACCCAGAAAGTTCCGGAGGTGACATATGAAACGCAAAAACGCTTCGTTACTCGGTAACGTGCTCATGGGGTTGGGTCTGGTGGTAATGGTGGTCGGCGTGGGGTATTCAATCCTCAACCAGTTACCACAGCTTGACCTCCCACAATACTTTGCGCATGGCGCGGTGCTGAGTATCTTCCTTGGTGCGGTATTGTGGCTCGCCGGGGCGCGCGTGAGCGGACATGAGGAAGTCTGCGATAAATACTGGTGGGTGCGCCATTACGATAAACGATGCCGCCGCGACCAGCGCAAGCATAGCTAGTGCCCCATAAAGAACACCGAAACGACTTCATCTGAAGTCGTTTTTTTTTGCATGACGCATTGACCCTCACGTAACGTAAGGCTTCAGAGTAACGACACTGGCAGAACAAAAGGAGCCGTTATGTTGATACAGGTGGGTGAACTGGCGAAACGTGCCGGGATCACCGTGCGGACTTTGCATCACTACGAGCAAACAGAGCTGTTGTTACCTTCTGCCAGAAGCGCGGCAGGCTACCGGCTTTATAACCTGGCGGATGTGCAGCGTCTGCATATGATCCAGGCGCTGGCAAAAGCCGGACTGGAGCTTGCCGAAATCAGGGATTTTCTGGAACAGCGTTCGCTGTCATTAGCCGAATTACTCGACGGGCAAATCACTCTGCTGGACAAGCAACTGCGTAGCATCCATACGCTGCGCAACCGGCTGGTGGAATTGCGTACCGGGCTGACCGACGATGCGACGCCGGATCTGGAATCCTGGCTACAGACTCTGGAGTTAATGAATATGTACGATCGCTGGTTTAGCAAAGAAGAGTTGCAGCAACTGCCGTTTGCGGTAGAGAAAGAGGCGCTGGCGGATATCTGGGCGGGTCTGGTGACGGAAGTTAAACACTTGCTGGAACAGAACGTCAGCGTCACGGACGCGCGGGCGACCGATTTGGCTTCACGGTGGATGGAACGCCTGGAGCAGGATACCGCAGGCAAACCGGAATTTTTGACCCGTCTGAACGAGATGCACAGCGTGGAGCCGCAGATGCAGGCGCAAACCGGCATTACGCCGGAGATAACTGATTACATCACGCGGGCGTTTGCCGAATCAAAGCTCAGCATCTGGGAGAAATATCTCACTGCCGAAGAGATGGCCTTTACCCGGTCGCACTACTTTGACCGGATGATGGAGTGGCCGCCGCTGGTGGCGAAGCTGCATCAGGCGCAGCGGGATAATCTCAGTCCCGCCTCTGACGATGCGCAAAAGCTGGCAGAAAACTGGCTGGTTTTATTCCAGTCCTATGCGGGAACAAACCCGCAGACGCAGCAAAAATTTCGCCTCGCCATGCAGCAGGAGCCGCATCTGATGAAGGGCACGTGGATGACGCCTGCCGTGCTTGAATGGCTCCAGCAGGCGATCGGGGTGATGATGCAAAGACGCGTCTCTGCATCAGATGACTCACAGATCCGCTAACGCAGCTTCACGGTTAGGGTAGAAGGACAATCGGCCAGGGATCGGCTGCACGCCCGCGCGAGCCATAGTGCGCAGTGGCTGGAATTCCACGTTGCACACGCGCAGTTCACATCCCTCGGGCAGACGCTTCACAAAACGCTGGAACGCATCAAGACCACCAGCATCAAGTACCGGAACGGCATCCCACTTCAGAATCACAATCCGTTTGCCTTCAAGACGTGACTCCAGGTCCGTGAATAAGCCTTCAGCAGCAGCAAAAAACAGCGGGCCAATAACGCGCAGAACCAGGACATCGTCTGGAACATCTACGACTACCGGTGCCAGGCGAGTCATACGTGCGATACGACGCATAAACAGCAGCGATGCCAGCACGATCCCCACGCTGATGGCAATAACCATATCAAACAACACGGTCAGCGACATGCACAGCAGCATGACGATGATGTCATCTTTCGGCGCATGACGCAGCAAGTCGACCACTTTGTGCGCTTCACTCATGTTCCACGCCACCATCAACAGCAGGGCTGCCATGGCGGAAAGCGGCAGCCAGGAGAGCAGCGGTGCCAGTACCAGCAGGGCAAGAATAACCAGAATAGAGTGGATCACCGCCGAGATAGGGGACGTTGCCCCGGCACGGACGTTAGCGGCAGAACGCGCGATGGCAGCTGTAGCGGTAATACCACCAAAGAACGGAGCGATAATATTCCCCAGTCCCTGTCCAACCAGTTCGCTGTTCGCCTTGTGTTTCGTCCCGGTCATACCATCCAGCACCACGGCGCAGAGCAGAGATTCGATTGCGCCGAGCATTGCCATTGAGAATGCCGCAGGCAGCAGTGTGCGAATAGAATCCCAGGTTAGCGTGAATTCTGAATTAGGCAGATCCCACGGCAGCACCAGTTGCGGCAGCAGTTGCGGAATACCGTTACCCTGAGAACCATCGGCCAGGACGTAGTGGAATTGCGAACCGATGGTAGCAACATGTCCGCCGAGCAGGTTAACAATCCCCATCACCGCGCAACCAGCCAGCAAGGCCGGAAGGTGACCGGGTAAACGAATGCCCAGACGCGGCCAAAAAACAAGAATACCTAGCGTCACAATGCCAATGGCAGCATCACCCACATTAATGGTCGGCAGCGCCATAAATAATGCGCCGACTTTTTGTAGATAATGTTCCGGGACATGGGCCATTTGCAGACCGAGAAAATCTTTAATCTGCATGGTACCGATGGTGATCCCGATACCCGAGGTGAAACCTAAGGTGACGGAAACCGGAATATACTCAATCAGGCGACCAAAGCGTGCCAGACCCATCAGAATCAAAAAGATCCCCGACAGCAAGGTCGCAACCAGCAGTCCTGCCAGTCCAAACTGTTGCGACACGGGATAGAGAATTACCACAAATGCCGCAGTCGGACCGGAAACGCTAAAGCGTGACCCACCCGTCAGAGCAATGACAATCCCCGCAACAGCTGCGGTATATAAACCGTACTGGGGTGCCACACCACTACCAATAGCCAACGCCATCGCCAGCGGGATAGCAATAATCCCGACGGTTATCCCGGCAATCAGGTCACGGGTAAACCGTGCGGCAGTATATTTTTCTTTCCAGCAAGCGTCGATCAGAGCGCGGAAAGGCATCACATGTGAGGAAAATATTTTGTTCACAATAATGTTTCATCCGTGAGCGCATCATCTGTCAACTAAATGGCAGGTGAAGGAGGCATAGGTCATACAAATGGATATTACAGACAAAAAAACCCGCCGCAGCGGGTCTTTGAGCCGGGTTCGATTAGTGTTCGAACATGGCAGAGATCGATTCTTCGTTGCTGATACGACGAATCGCTTCGGCCAGCATACCTGACAGGGTCAGAGTACGCACGTTCGGCAGTGATTTGATTTCATCGCTCAGCGGAATGGTATCGCAGACAACGACTTCATCAATTACAGAGTTACGCAGGTTGTTCGCCGCGTTGCCAGAGAAGATCGGGTGAGTCGCGTACGCAAATACACGTTTAGCACCACGTTCTTTCAGAGCTTCAGCAGCTTTACACAGCGTACCGCCAGTGTCGATCATATCATCGACCAGTACGCAGTCACGACCTGCAACGTCACCGATGATATGCATCACCTGTGAAACGTTCGCACGCGGACGACGTTTGTCGATGATTGCCATATCGGTATCGTTCAGCAGCTTAGCGATAGCGCGGGCACGCACAACGCCGCCGATGTCCGGAGAAACCACAATTGGGTTATCCAGATTCAGCTGCAGCATGTCTTCCAGCAGGATCGGGCTACCAAATACGTTATCAACCGGAACGTCGAAGAAACCCTGAATCTGTTCAGCGTGCAGATCCACTGTCAGCACACGGTCAACACCGACGCTGGAGAGGAAGTCTGCAACCACTTTCGCAGTGATTGGTACACGAGCGGAACGGACGCGACGGTCCTGGCGCGCATAGCCGAAGTAGGGGATAACAGCGGTGATACGACCTGCGGAAGCACGACGCAGGGCATCAACCATAACGACTAATTCCATCAGGTTGTCGTTAGTAGGGGCACAAGTGGACTGGATGATGAAAATATCACCACCGCGTACATTTTCATTAATTTGTACGCTGACTTCGCCATCGCTAAAGCGACCTACAGCGGCGTCGCCGAGTGAAGTGTACAGGCGGTTGGCAATACGTTGTGCTAGTTCCGGGGTGGCGTTACCAGCAAAAAGCTTCATATCAGGCACGAGAAGAACCTCAGGCATGCGTCCATTGGTGGAAAGAATCTGCCGAAAACTGTGCGGGCCAGGCATGATCCTTTCCAGGCGGTGTATTAAAGAGCGCGATGCAACGTCTGGAACAAGGTGACGTTGTCACCGAAACTCAGCTTGCCCGGCTTAAAGCATGGCTCTGTGCAATGGGGAAAGATTAGCGCCTTTCGCCACAAAGCCATTGAGCCATTCCGGGGCTTGCTCTAGCACCTGGCGGGCTTCAGACTCTGTATCAAATTCAGCAAAGACACAGGCCCCTGTCCCAGTCAGGCGCGACGGGGCGTATTCTAACAGCCAGGAAAGCACCGCATCAACCTCGCGAAAACGTTTTCTTGCGATAACCTCGCAATCATTGCTGAATTCACATTTTAGCAACGTTTCTATTGACCTTTTTGGCGTATTGCGCGGGAGTTCAGGATCTTTAAAAATCACCGGAGTCGGAATACTTACACCAGGGTGCGCCACCAGATACCACTTCTCTGGCGGATCCACCGGCGTTAGTATTTCACCAACGCCTTCGGCAAACGCGGCATGCCCCCGAACAAAGACAGGAACATCTGCGCCCAGCGTCAGCCCCATTTCCGCCAGCTCATCCATGCTTAGCCCGCATTGCCAGAGATGATTTAATGCCACCAGGACCGTCGCGGCATTGGATGAACCACCGCCGAGACCGCCGCCCATCGGCAAACGCTTATCAATGCTGATATCCGCACCGCTTCCCGTCGGAAGACGCCCGCTGTCTGCCGCAGTTTTCATCAACAACCGCGCTGCGCGAACGATCAGGTTATCTTCATGTTCCACGCCTTCAACGGGCGTTAACAGACGAATATCCCCATCGTCACGAAGCTCAATGCTGATGGTGTCGCCGTAATCAAGAAACTGAAACAGCGTTTGCAGCGTGTGGTAACCATCCGCACGCTGACCGGTAATGTATAAAAACAGATTAAGTTTTGCCGGAGAGGGCCACTGTGTCCGCATTATTTCACTATCCAGTTATCCATTTTTAACTTGATGCGTTGACCACCGTCGGTGAGTTCCATATTGGCTGGCATCGCAGGTTGCGTTTTGGTGTCATAACCACCATAAACAACCTTCCAGTTTTTGCCATTCTGGCTGTAGGTAATTTCGCTCAGGCGGTACTGGTCGTCCAGTTTGTAGTCGGTTGCATCACCCGGTAAACCTAAAATCCACTGGCGCAAGCTGTTGAGCGGAATTGGCATTCCGGTCAATTTGCCAATCATCTCTTCGGCGTCATCGGCGGTATAACGCTGACCTTTATTGTCGACTAACTGCACGTTACCCGGTTGAGCATTCAGCTCCAGTTCCGTGCTGCCCAATGGGTTAGTGAGCAGCAGACGGTAGCGATCCTGGCCGGTTTGCTGCCAGAAAAAGCGGGCGTACACTTTTTGTTGGTCAGAAATATAAGCGAACGCGCCGCGAGTCTGATACTGATTAAGATTGCGCACGTCTTGCTGATGCTGACGCCATTGTGGCGAATCCGGGCTTTTGCCAGGACCTTTGGGCGTGGTAACGGAACAGGCAGTGAGCACAAGAGCAGCCAGCGGTAGCAGGCGGATAAGACGAAAATCGGGCAGGGGCATAGTGATGACAAGTCCTTGAGATACGTTGCAGTTATAACCCTTAATGCTAGCGTTACCGTCCGCTATCGTCTATGTTCAAGTTGTCTTAATTGCCAGAATCTAACGGCTTTCGGCAATTACTCCAAAAGGGGGCGCTCTCTTTTATTGATCTTACGCATCCTGTATGATGCAAGCAGACTAACCCTATCAACGTTGGTATTATTTCCCGCAGACATGACCCTTTTAGCACTCGGTATCAACCATAAAACGGCACCTGTATCGCTGCGAGAACGTGTATCGTTTTCGCCGGATAAGCTCGATCAGGCGCTTGACAGCCTGCTTGCGCAGCCGATGGTGCAGGGCGGCGTGGTGCTGTCGACGTGCAACCGCACGGAACTTTATCTTAGCGTTGAAGAGCAGGATAACCTGCAAGAGGCGTTAATCCGCTGGCTTTGCGATTATCACAATCTTAATGAAGAAGATCTGCGTAAAAGCCTCTACTGGCATCAGGATAACGACGCGGTTAGCCATTTAATGCGTGTTGCCAGCGGCCTGGATTCATTGGTTCTTGGGGAGCCGCAGATCCTCGGTCAGGTTAAAAAAGCGTTTGCCGATTCGCAAAAAGGCCATATGAAGGCCAGCGAACTGGAACGCATGTTCCAGAAATCTTTCTCTGTAGCGAAACGCGTTCGCACTGAAACAGATATCGGTGCCAGCGCTGTGTCTGTCGCTTTTGCGGCTTGTACGCTGGCGCGGCAGATCTTTGAATCGCTCTCTACGGTCACAGTGTTGCTGGTAGGCGCGGGCGAAACCATCGAGCTGGTAGCGCGTCATCTGCGCGAACATAAAGTACAGAAGATGATTATCGCCAACCGCACTCGCGAACGTGCCCAAATACTGGCAGATGAAGTTGGCGCGGAAGTGATTGCCCTGAGTGAGATCGACGAACGTCTGCGCGAAGCCGATATCATCATCAGTTCCACCGCCAGCCCGTTACCGATTATCGGGAAAGGCATGGTGGAGCGCGCATTAAAAAGCCGTCGCAACCAACCAATGCTGTTGGTGGATATTGCCGTTCCGCGCGATGTTGAGCCGGAAGTTGGCAAACTGGCGAATGCTTATCTTTATAGCGTGGACGATCTGCAAAGCATCATTTCGCACAACCTGGCGCAGCGTAAAGCCGCAGCGGTTGAGGCGGAAACTATTGTCGCTCAGGAAACCAGCGAATTTATGGCGTGGCTGCGAGCACAAAGCGCCAGCGAAACCATTCGCGAGTATCGCAGCCAGGCAGAGCAAGTTCGCGATGAGTTAACCGCCAAAGCGTTAGCGGCCCTTGAGCAGGGCGGCGACGCGCAAGCCATTATGCAGGATCTGGCATGGAAACTGACTAACCGCTTGATCCATGCGCCAACGAAATCACTTCAACAGGCCGCCCGTGACGGGGATAACGAACGCCTGAATATTCTGCGCGACAGCCTCGGGCTGGAGTAGCAGTACATCATTTTCTTTTTTTACAGGGTGCATTTACGCCTATGAAGCCTTCTATCGTTGCCAAACTGGAAGCCCTGCATGAACGCCATGAAGAAGTTCAGGCGTTGCTGGGTGACGCGCAAACTATCGCCGACCAGGAACGTTTTCGCGCATTATCACGCGAATATGCGCAGTTAAGTGATGTTTCGCGCTGTTTTACCGACTGGCAACAGGTTCAGGAAGATATCGAAACCGCACAGATGATGCTCGATGATCCTGAAATGCGTGAGATGGCGCAGGATGAACTGCGCGAAGCTAAAGAAAAAAGCGAGCAACTGGAACAGCAATTACAGGTTCTGTTACTACCAAAAGATCCTGATGACGAACGTAACGCCTTCCTCGAAGTCCGTGCCGGAACCGGCGGCGACGAAGCGGCGCTGTTCGCAGGCGATCTGTTCCGTATGTACAGCCGTTATGCCGAAGCCCGCCGCTGGCGGGTAGAAATCATGAGCGCCAGCGAGGGTGAACATGGTGGTTATAAAGAGATCATCGCCAAAATTAGCGGTGATGGTGTGTATGGTCGTCTGAAATTTGAATCTGGCGGTCATCGCGTGCAGCGTGTTCCTGCTACGGAATCGCAGGGGCGTATTCATACTTCTGCTTGTACCGTTGCGGTAATGCCAGAGCTGCCTGACGCAGAACTGCCGGACATCAACCCAGCAGATTTACGCATTGATACTTTCCGCTCGTCAGGGGCGGGTGGTCAGCACGTTAACACCACCGATTCGGCAATTCGTATTACTCACTTGCCGACCGGGATTGTTGTTGAATGTCAGGACGAACGTTCACAACATAAAAACAAAGCTAAAGCACTTTCTGTACTCGGTGCTCGCATCCACGCTGCTGAAATGGCAAAACGTCAACAGGCCGAAGCGTCTACCCGTCGTAACCTGCTGGGGAGTGGCGATCGCAGCGACCGTAACCGTACTTACAACTTCCCACAGGGGCGCGTTACCGATCACCGCATCAACCTGACGCTCTACCGCCTGGATGAAGTGATGGAAGGTAAGCTGGATATGCTGATTGAACCGATTATCCAGGAACATCAGGCCGACCAACTGGCGGCGTTGTCCGAGCAGGAATAATGGAATATCAACACTGGTTACGTGAAGCAATAAGCCAACTTCAGGCGAGCGAAAGCCCGCGGCGTGATGCTGAAATCCTGCTGGAACATGTTACCTGGCAAAGGGCGTACTTTTATCCTCGCCTTTGGTGAAACGCAGCTGACTGACGAACAAATGTCAGCAACTTGATGCGCTACTGACACGTCGTCGCCGATGGTGAACCCATTGCTCATTTAACCGGGGTGCGAGAATTCTGGTCGTTGCCGTTATTTGTTTCGCAGCGACCTTAATTCCGCGCCCGGATACGGAGTGTCTGGTGGAGCAGGGCACTGGCGCGGTTGCCTGAACAACCTTGCCGTATTCTCGATCTCGGGACGGGTACCGGGGCGATTGCGCTTGCGCTGGCTAGCGAGCGACCGGACTGCACCGTGACGGCGGTAGACGTGATGCCTGATGCGGTCGCCCTCGCGCGGCGCAACGTTGAACGGCTGGGGCTGAACAATGTTTCCGTTCTGCAAAGCAGCTGGTTTGCCGCGCTTGAAAGCCGCATGTTTGAAATGATTGTCAGCAATCCGCCCTACATCGACGAAGACGATCCGCATCTCGCGCAGGGCGACGTGCGTTTTGAACCGTTGACCGCGCTGGTCGCTGCGAATCAG
Organism: Enterobacter hormaechei; assembly: GCA_042434945.1. Classification (GTDB taxonomy): domain Bacteria; phylum Pseudomonadota; class Gammaproteobacteria; order Enterobacterales; family Enterobacteriaceae; genus Escherichia; species Escherichia hormaechei_A. Next base: position 2,097,472 of record CP170191.1, on the reverse strand, counting down.
GGACTTGCGGATCTCGATCACATTGTGACAACGTCACGACAACATTTGCTTCCCGGTGGCTGGCTGCTGGTGGAACATGGCTGGACGCAGGGAGAGGCGGTGCGAGCGCTGTTTACGCGTGCCGGATACGCTGCCGTGGAAACCTGCCGGGATTACGGCGGCAATGAACGTCTGACGCTGGGGCAGTGGTCATGAGCCTGTTTACGCTGCTGATCTCCGTTCACCTGATTTCCGTTGCCCTGACCATCGGCTTTTTCATTGCCCGCTACTGGTGGCGCTACAGCAACAATCCGCTGATTAACGCCCGCTGGGTACGCATCGCCCCGCACTGTATCGACACGGTGCTGTTCCTTTCCGGAGCCGGGTTAATGTGGAAAACCGGCTATCTGCCATTTACTGATAAAGGCACAGTGGCTGACTGAAAAGCTGTTTGGAGTTATCATTTATATCGTTTTGGGTTTTATTGCACTCGATTATCGTCGTATGCACAGTCAGCAGGCGCGCATTTTTGCCTTCCCGCTGGCGTTGGTGGTTCTGTACATCATCATTAAACTCGCCACCACAAAAGTACCGTTACTGGGGTAAGTCATGAGATCGTTAGCTGATTTCGAATTTAATAAAGCGCCATTGTGCGAAGGCATGATCCTGGCTTGCGAAGCAATCCGCCGCGATTTTCCCTCGCAAGATGTTTACGACGAACTGGAGCGTCTCGTTAGTCTGGCGAAGGAAGAAATCAGCCAGCTTCTGCCTTTAGAAGAGCAGCTGGAAAAACTGATCGCGCTGTTTTACGGCGACTGGGGATTTAAAGCCTCACGCGGCGTTTATCGTCTTTCCGATGCATTATGGCTGGACCAGGTGTTAAAGAATCGACAGGGCAGTGCGGTATCATTAGGTGCGGTTTTATTATGGGTCGCGAATCGTCTCGATTTGCCGCTGCTGCCGGTGATTTTCCCTACGCAGCTGATATTGCGCATTGAATGTCCGGATGGCGAAATTTGGCTGATTAATCCTTTTAACGGTGAATCGTTAAGCGAACATATGCTGGACGTATGGTTAAAGGGAAATATCAGCCCGTCGGCGGAACTGTTTTATGAAGACCTTGATGAAGCTGATAACATTGAGGTAATTCGCAAATTGCTGGATACACTCAAAGCCTCGTTGATGGAAGAAAATCAGATGGAGCTGGCGTTACGCACCAGCGAAGCTTTATTACAATTCAACCCTGAAGATCCCTATGAAATTCGCGATCGCGGGTTGATTTATGCGCAACTGGATTGCGAACACGTTGCGTTGAACGATTTAAGTTATTTCGTTGAACAGTGTCCGGAAGACCCGATCAGCGAAATGATCCGTGCGCAAATAAATAACATCGCGCATAAACATATTGTGCTGCATTAATTAATCGACATTTTACTCAAGATTAAGGCGATCCTATGAAACAAAAAGTGGTTAGCATTGGCGACATCAACGTAGCAAATGACCTGCCGTTCGTACTGTTTGGCGGTATGAACGTGCTGGAATCTCGCGATCTGGCGATGCGCATTTGCGAGCACTACGTAACCGTGACCCAGAAACTGGGTATCCCTTACGTGTTCAAAGCCTCTTTTGACAAAGCCAACCGCTCCTCCATCCACTCTTATCGTGGACCGGGCCTGGAAGAAGGGATGAAAATCTTCCAGGAGTTGAAGCAGACTTTTGGCGTGAAAATTATCACCGACGTTCACGAACCAAGTCAGGCACAGCCCGTTGCTGATGTCGTGGATGTGATTCAGTTGCCGGCGTTTCTTGCTCGCCAGACTGACCTGGTTGAAGCCATGGCGAAAACCGGTGCGGTAATTAACGTCAAGAAACCACAGTTTGTCAGCCCGGGACAGATGGGTAATATCGTTGATAAATTCAAAGAAGGCGGCAACGAAAAAGTGATTCTTTGCGATCGCGGTGCTAACTTCGGCTATGACAACCTGGTTGTCGATATGCTGGGCTTCAGCATTATGAAGAAAGTGTCTGGTAACTCGCCGGTGATTTTCGACGTGACCCACGCACTGCAATGCCGCGATCCTTTTGGCGCAGCTTCCGGCGGTCGTCGTGCTCAGGTGGCTGAGCTGGCACGAGCCGGTATGGCGGTAGGTCTGGCAGGGCTGTTTATTGAAGCGCATCCGGATCCGGAACATGCGAAATGTGATGGTCCATCCGCGCTGCCGCTGGCTAAACTGGAACCGTTCCTCAAGCAGATGAAAGCGATTGATGATCTGGTGAAAGGTTTCGAAGAACTGGATACCAGCAAGTAATAAAAAAACCCGCTTCGGCGGGTTTTTTTATGGGGCATATTGCCGGGTGGCGCTGCGCTTACCCGGCCTACAAAACCCGTAGGCCCTGCAAGCGAAGCGCCGCTGGGCAAAAAGGCTACGCAAATATCGTCATCAGATACGCAATAAACAGCGCCATATGCGCCGCGCCGTTCAGCACATTGGTGCGGCCGGTGGAGAAGGATATCTGGCACAGCAGCAATGATGCCACCATCACAATCATCTCTGGCGCACCCAGCGCAAACTGCAATTCATTTCCCGTCATAAAGGCAATCAACGTCACCACCGGAACGGTAAGGGAGATGGTCGCCAGAACGGAGCCGAAGAACAGATTCATCGCCCGCTGCACCTGATTATTGAGCACCGCTTTCAGCGCTCCCAGGCCTTCTGGCGACAGGATCAACAGGGCCACCAGGAAACCGGTAAAGGCGACCGGCGCGTTCAGTTCAGTTAACAGCGCCTCCAGTGGGTTCGCATTCATCTTGGTGACCGCAATAACGGCAATCAGATGCACGATCAGCCAAACCGTATGCCACGCGCTGCTGTGCGCCGACGGCTTACCGTGATGCGGGTCATCGTCGTCGCCGTCGTCTTCATGCTCGTAAACAAACAGGCTCTGGTGCGTTTTGGTCTGGATCAGCAGGAACACGCCGTACATCGCCGCGGAAATCAGCGCCACCAGCAGCGCCTGGCCGGTGGTGAAATTTGCACCCGGCAGCGCCATCGGGAACACCAGCACAATAATCGCCAGCGGGAACAGGGCGATCAGGTACTGTTTAATGCCAAAGAGGTTCATGTACTGGGTGGCAAATTTGCGACCACCTAATAAAAGCGAAAAACCGACCAGGCCGCCGGTAACAATCATAATGATGGAGTAGAGCGTATCGCGCATTAGCGTTGGCGCGGCGTCGCCGGTGGCCATTAATGCGGAAATTAAACTGACTTCAAGAATCACAACCGAAAGGCTTAAAATTAATGACCCATACGGCTCTCCAAGACGGTGGGCTAAAACATCCGCATGGCGTACCACGCTAAATGCACTGGTTAAAATACCCACCAGAGCCAGAATATTGATCCCCACAACCACTGGCAATGACTGACTGCTTCCCCAGAAGAGCAGCACAGCCAGTGCCAGAACCGGGAAAATGAGAGAGGTCTCCTTGTGGCGGGTTTTTACCGCCTCGTGTGTTGCTGTCATGCGTTTCTCCAACAATGCAGGTGCTTGTAATTATAGATAGATTTTAAAGGTATTAAATTAACAGAAATCTGTTAAATACCCTGTATTTTTTACTTAATTTTACCCTTTATTATAATTTTTATGTCTGAGGCTTATAATGCCTTATCTCTGTTAAATATTAGTTTAATAACAAGGAATTGCGTTTTTATATTGTTCATTTCTCTCTGTCGGGTGGCACCCTCACGTATCGTCGTCCACACTTATCTTTTAGCCATAAGAGAGGTTAACGATGCCATACAAATCGAAAAGCGAATTACCGGATAACGTGCAAAACGTATTGCCTGCCCACGCTCAGGATATCTACAAAGAAGCCTTTAACAGCGCCTGGGATCAGTACAAAGATAAAGAAGATCGCCGGGACGATGCCAGCCGTGAAGAGACGGCGCATAAGGTGGCCTGGGCCGCCGTGAAAAATGACTATGAGAAAGGGGACGATGATAAATGGCACAAAAAGAAATAGCCGCCAAATAACACGCTGCCTCCATTTTGACATTTCAGGCGGTTGACCTGCCGCTGTATTGCATCTGGCCCGCGAATTGCTTATCGTTGCTCAACTGCTGTTAAAATGAACAGCACAGAATGCCGGGAAGGCGAATTACAGATGTCGCAAGGAAGCATGCAGTGGCGGAGGTGGAATGTGTTAACGCGTGATTTCTTGATGAAGGCAGATTGTAAGACGGCATTTGGTGCTATTGAGGAATCGCTTCTGTGGTCGGCTGAACAACGTGCTGCGTCGCTTGCGGCAACGCTGGCCTGCCGCCCGGATGATGGCCCGGTCTGGATCTTTGGTTACGGCTCGCTGATGTGGAACCCGGCGCTCGAATTTGTTGAAACAGCAACCGGAACGCTGCCTGGGTGGCACCGCGCCTTTTGTTTGCGCCTGACCGCCGGACGTGGCAGCGCCTGTCAGCCTGGCCGCATGCTTGCACTAAAAGAGGGCGGGCGCACCACGGGCGTGGCATACCGGCTGCCGGATACCACGCTGGAAGATGAGCTGACGCTGCTGTGGAAGCGCGAGATGATCACGGGCTGCTATATGCCCAGCTGGTGCAAGCTGGAACTGGATGACGGGCGCACCGTCAACGCGCTGGTGTTCATTATGGATCCGCGCCACCCGCTGTATGAAGCCGATACCCGAACCCAGGTGATTGCCCCGCTGATTGCCGCCGCCAGCGGACCGCTGGGCACTAACGCCCAGTACCTTTTCTCGCTAGATCAGGAGCTGACGCGTCTCGGCATGCAGGACGACTGTCTGAGTGAGCTGGTGGTGAAGGTGAAAGCGCTGCTGGAAGGGAACCCGCTCAGCAATACGCTGCGGCCGGGTTTTGCCTGATAATACGCCCGGCTGACCGGGCGTTTACGGTTATGCCGCCACGTAACTTACGGAATGTTCGAGCGACTGGCTGTGGCTGTCGATCAGCACATCCCAGGTGCCGGTGTAAGGCACCGTCAGCCAGGCCTTATCGTCCTGGACGGTAAGGATATCTGCCTGCGATTGCTTCTGTCCTTTTGTACTCATCAGATGGATGCGGCAACGCTCTGAGCAACGCACCACTACCGTATCCCCGCCAAACAGTTTCAGACTCGTTTTAACTCGTGCCATTTTATACCCCGTCGTTTTTGCCCATCCCGAGCGTGATGTTGTTCACAATTTACTCATTGCATAACACCAAAGGGGCAGGGGTGGGATGCTGATTTCGATCAAAAAATGGCGCAACGATTAAACAAAAATGACAAAATCCCTGAAACCTTTCAGCGGACGCGCGTTTACCCTGCTTAACGCGCGCCCGGGAAAAATTATATGCGGAAATGGCCAGCGGTCTCAGCAAGGTCGCCCGCCTGGCTTTGCAGCGCGCTGGCCGCCGCAGCAGACTGTACAACAAGCTCGGCGTTCTGCTGCACCATGCGATCCAGGTGAGTCACCGCGTGGTTAATCTCATGGATCCCTTTCATCTGCTCCCGGGTGGCAATGGATATTTCACGCATAATGCCTGACACGCTCCCGACGCTGGCGCGGATCTCATCCATGCTGTCGCCCGCAAGGTGCACAAACCGGGAGCCGGTTGCAACGCTTTCGGTGGTGGAATCAATAAGGGATTTGATCTCCTTCGCCGCCTGAGCACTGCGGCTGGCCAGGTTACGTACTTCCCCCGCAACGACCGCGAACCCACGGCCTTGCTCCCCGGCACGCGCCGCTTCCACCGAGGCGTTAAGCGCCAGAATATTGGTCTGGAAGGCGATGCCGTCAATGACGCTGGTGATGTCGCCGATTTTCGCGGAAGCCAGTTCGATGGACTGCATGGTGCTGATGGCCTGAGCGACGACGTCGCCTCCGCGGGATGCGGCGGCAGAGGCCTTGATCGCCTGTTCGTTCGCTTCTGCTGCCGACTCGTTTGACTGCGTAACGGAGGCCGTGATCTCTTCCACGGCGCTGGCGGTTTCGCGAAGGCTTGATGCCGCCTGCTCGGTACGCCCGGAAAGATCCTGATTACCTGCCGCAATCTCATGCGCGGCGTTTTTCACTGAGGCGCTGGCATCACGCAGCTGGACCATCACCACAGAAAGCTTATCGCTGAAGGCGTTAAACGCCTGCGCAATTTGCGCCACTTCATCGCCCCCCTTATCCGGCAGACGCTGCGACAGATCGTTAGTACCGTTGGCAATGCTGTTCATCGCGTCACGGATACCGGACAGCCGCTTAAGCAGGCGGGCAATCAGGAGGTGCATGAGGGCTCCGCTCAGCAGGGCGAGGATCGCCAGAGACAGTGCAGATGCTTTTAGCAATGACCGCATCCCGGCGGTGGCATCGCCGTTATCGAGCGCCACAACCAGCAGCCAGTGCGTCCCCGGTACGGCGGTGGCCAGGAACGTTTTTTCGCGTCCGTTAAACGTTCCGTCAACCAGGTTGCCGCTTTTCAGGGTGGCAAAATCGGTCCCTTTGATCGTCTCCGTAAAAGGCTTAAGCGTCAGCGCAGGATCGCTGCCGGCAATAACGGTGCCGTTGCTGTCCAGAAGCAGTCCGCTGCTGGCCGGAGTCGGGTGAATACCGCGCACGTTAGCCACCACGCTGTCCATCGCCACATCGCCCGCCACCACCGCTTTCAGGGCGCCTTGCTCTTTAACCGGTACCGCGAACGTCACCACCAGTTTCCCGGTGCCCGCGTCCACATAGGGTGCAGTCACTACCGGGCCATCAGCGCTGACGGCCTGCTGATACCACGGGCGAAGGGTGGGATCGTAATCAGCGGGTACCCCGGTTGGGTCAGAAAATTTAGCCGTTTTGCTGGCATAACCCACGTAGACGTTGGTGAATCCACCCGCCAGCGCAAGCTGTTTAAACACCGGAACCGGATCGTCGCTGAGCGCGACTGGTTGCGCCGAGGTGATGACGGTCATTTTGCTGTTCACCCAGTCGGCAATCGCCATGTTGTGGCTGGCGCTGGTGCTAGTCAGAATATCGCGCTGCGACTGCTGATTATCCTGGCGCGTGACCTGAAAGTTAATAATGGTATTAAGAAGAAGGGCGACGACCAGACAGCCTGTCGTCGCGGCAATGATGCGGGCGCGAATGGATCTGAACATAAGTGTAATACCTGCTGTGTTGTTTCCATGCCTATCGGCAACGGTGCAGATAAACTTGATGCTGAAACCGCGTCCATAAGAAAATAATATTTTTAGCGGGTTATTATTAAAAAGTTAATACTTTATCGGCGGAAAGCGTCCATTCAGCCAGCTCCACCAGCGTACCAATTTCCACGCCATCAATCAGCGGCAGCCCGGTAATGCCGCGCCCGTCGGTACAGGTTTTGCACAGTTTGACCGCAACGTTTTGCGCGGTCAGGATCTCCAGCATTTGTTGAATGTTGTAGCCCTCTGCGGGTTTCTGCCCCTTCAGCCCGGCCGTGACGGCATCGGACATCAAAAAGAGGCGCAGCTCCAGCTCACTCTCCTTATCGCGCAGCGCGATTGCCAGGCGCAGGCTGTTAAAAAGGGATTCACTGCCGTAGGCCGCACCGTTGGCGACGATCACAATCTTCTGCATGTTGACTCCTGTTCTTTGAAAAGGCACGAATATTGCTTCTCGTACCGAAGAATACGTATCGGGGAGAGAAACGATGACGATAGTGGCTGGCAGTTCCCCTGGCGCAACCGAATGGTTCCAGCGTGCGAGAATGTTGCGCGAGGAACAGCTCGGCAGACTGGCGCAGCTGGGCGCACTGGTGAACGGCATCAGTCGACTGGTGCATATGCTACAGTGCGAGCGCGGTGCGTCAAATGTCTGGCTCTGCTCGCAGGGCAAATTGTACGCGCCTGAATGCAAGGCCAGCAGGGCCCTGGTGGATGAAAACCTCGCCGCATTGCACCTTCAGTTTAACGAACCGCTGCCGGGCAGCGCCCTGTGCGAACGTATTGCCAGCGCACTGCACGGCCTTGAGACGCTAACGGCGCTGCGTGATGGCGTTACAGGTCAATGCGTCACCGCGCCGCAGGCGATGGAACATTACAGCCGCATACTGCGACATTTGCTCAGTATCGTACCCCAACTCAGCGACAGCATTGACGATCCGCACATCGCGGGCCGATTTGTGGCCCTTTACAGCCTGATGCAGGGCAAAGAACTTGTGGGACAAGAGCGGGCGCTGGGGGCTATTGGTTTCACCCAGGGATTCTTTGACGATGAAACCCGCCAGCGGCTGGTGGATCGCATTGATGGCCAGCAGGCCTGCTTTGAGGTTTTTATCTCCCATTGCACTCCAGACGTGCAGGAGACGTTTATCCTCAACTGCCAGCCGGGTCTGGAGACTGAAAAACTCAGGCGTGAAGCGTGCACCCGCCAGCCTCCGGCAGATAACGGCGATACCGCCCTCAAATGGTTTGCCCTGCAAACCACGCGCCTTGAGCACCTGCGCACGCTGGAGGAGGTGGCAATTGCCGATCTGATGACGGCAGTTGAGGAGCGCCGCTATAGCGAAAACCTGCACGCAGACGATGAACACGACGATATCCTGGCGCGATTTCCGGATAAACCGCTGCTGCCGCTGGTGCGCCAGCAGGCGCGTGAAATTGAGCAACTCTCCCGTCAGCTTGCTTCCCTGCGCGACTCGCTGGAGGAGCGTAAGACCATCGATAAAGCCAAAAGCGTGCTGATGACGCACCAGAACATGAGCGAGGATCAGGCGTGGACCGCCCTGCGCAAAATGGCGATGGATAAAAACCAACGCATGGTAGATATCGCCCGTGCGCTGCTTACGGTGAAAAATCTGTGGAAGATACCCCCTGGGGAGTAGTTGCACAGTCAGTGGGCAATTTATGCCTGATTGAGGTGCGTAATACAGCGCTCTTCTTGCAGAAACCCCGTAACGCCGGGGATGAAAAGCTGGCATTACCTTTGCATTAACAGATTAACCATTTTCGACGATGCGCCAACGGCGGTGCATGCGTCTTCAGGATAAAGGCGTCCAGCGGTGCTTCAGCACCGTCGGGCGCTTTTTTTTGCCTTTTTTCAGGAGCAATTATGGCGGATTTGTCGAGACGGCGGTTATTGCAGGCCAGCATGCTGGCGAGTGGTGCGATGCTGTTGCCGGGTGTCATGCAGGCCGCATGGGCGGCGGGGTCAGATAAGCCGGAGCAGGATACCGTGCGTATCGGGTTTATCCCCCTGACCGACTGCGCGCCCGTGGTTATCGCGGCCCTGAAGGGGTTCGATAAAAAACACGGCATTACCATTGTACCTACCAAGGAGGCGAGCTGGGCGGCGGTGCGCGACAAGCTGGTGGCGGGCGAACTGGACGCCGCACACATTCTTTACGGCCTGCTGTACGGTCTGGAGCTGGGGATCGCGGGCAAGCCACAGCAGATGGCGAACCTGATGACCCTCAATCAGAACGGACAGGCCATTACGCTCTCCAGCGATCTGGCGGAGAGGGGCGTTCGTGACCTCGACGGGCTGAAAAAGCTGATTGCGCAGCAGGCGCCGGGAACCTACACCTTCGCGCATACCTTCCCGACGGGAACGCACGCCATGTGGCTCTACTACTGGCTGGCCAGCGCGGGGATTAACCCGTTTGACGACGTGCGCACCGTGGTGGTGCCGCCGCCGCAGATGGTGATGAACATGCGCATTGGCAACATGGTCGGGTTTTGCGTCGGCGAGCCGTGGAACGCGCGGGCGATTAACGACCGCATCGGGTTTACCGCCGCCACGTCGCAGTCCATCTGGGCCGATCACCCGGAAAAGATCCTCGGCACCCGACGCGACTGGGTGGCGAAAAATCCGAACACCGCACGGGCGCTGGTGAGCGCCGTGATGGAAGCCGCGCGCTGGATCGAGGCGTCAGCGGAAAACAAACGCGAAACCGCGCAGATCCTCTCGCGCCGCGCCTGGCTCAACTGCAAGGAACAGTATCTCACCGGACGTATGCTTGGCGAGTACGACAACGGGGTCGGTCAGCGCTGGCAGGATGCGCACCCGATCCGTTTCTTCAACGAGGGTGCCGTGAGCTACCCGTATCTCTCCGACGGCATGTGGTTCTTAACCCAGTTCCGCCGCTGGGGCTTGCTCAACGCCGTGCCGGATTACGCGGGCATTGCACAGCGTATTAACCAGACCGCGGTCTGGCAGGATGCCGCGACCGCCGTGGGCGGCATGTCCACACCGTCATCACCGTATCGCAGCAGCACCCTGATGGACGGCACCGTCTGGAACGGCACCGATCCGGAAGGGTACGCCAACCGCTTCGCCATTCACCGTAAAGGGGCCTGAGTATGCAGCATCTGCAAAATACAAAACCACAAGAGACGTCAGAGAGCGGGGAAGTGATTGTCCTGCCTCCGCTACAGGTTCGCCGTCGTACGCCAGCGTTTACGCGTCGGATGAATGATTTTTTACAGCGCGTCATCCCGGCGCTGCTCGGTCTCGGCCTGCTGGTGGTGCTTTGGCAGCTGGCGGCGATAAACAGTAAAGGCTTTCCGACGCCGCTCAGCACGCTCGATTCGGCCATGACCCTGTTTGCCGATCCGTTTTATCGCGACGGGCCAAACGATATGGGCATTGGCTGGAACGTGCTGGCGTCGTTGCAGCGCGTCGCCATCGGCTTCAGTCTGGCAGCGATGGCGGGCATTCCGCTGGGCTTTTTGATTGGCCGCTTCACCTTTTTCTCGCGCATGTTCAACCCGCTGATCGCGCTCCTGCGTCCCGTCAGCCCGCTGGCCTGGCTGCCTATCGGCCTGCTGCTGTTCCAGAAAGCGGAGCCTGCATCGAGCTGGACCATTTTTATCTGCTCCATCTGGCCGATGGTAATCAACACCGCTGAAGGGGTACGCCGTATTCCGCAGGACTACCTCAACGTGGCCCGGGTGTTGCAACTCTCAGAGTGGACCATCATGCGCCGCATTCTTTTCCCCGCCGTGCTGCCTGCGGTGCTGACCGGGGTACGTCTTTCCATTGGCATTGCCTGGCTGGTGATTGTCGCCGCCGAGATGCTCACCGGAGGTTTAGGCATTGGCTTCTGGATCTGGAATGAGTGGAACAACCTCAACGTCGAAAACATTCTCATCGCCATCGTCATCATCGGCGTGGTCGGGTTGCTGCTGGAGCAGGGGCTGATGCTGATCGCCCGTCGCTTTAGCTGGCAGGAAAAATAAGGAGTGAAGATGAAACCGTTAATTCAGGTCCAGGCCGTGAGCCAGCGTTTTTCCACCGCCAGCGGCGAGTTTCTGGCGCTGCAAAACGTCTCTTTTGATATCCACGAGGGCGAAACCGTCAGTCTGATTGGTCACTCCGGCTGCGGCAAGTCGACGCTGTTAAACCTGATCGCCGGGATCACGCTGCCGACGGAAGGCGGGCTGATCTGCGACAACCGCGAAATCGCCGGGCCGGGGCCCGAGCGCGCGGTGGTGTTCCAGAACCATTCGCTGCTGCCGTGGCTGACCTGCTTCGACAACGTGGCGCTGGCGGTGGATCAGGTCTTCCGTCACACCATGAGTAAGGCCGAGCGCAAAGCGTGGATTGAGCACAACCTCGACCGGGTGCAGATGGGCCACGCGCTGCATAAGCGCCCCGGGGAGATCTCCGGCGGTATGAAGCAGCGCGTCGGGATTGCCCGGGCGCTGGCAATGAAGCCGAAAGTGCTGCTGATGGATGAGCCGTTTGGCGCGCTCGATGCGCTGACGCGTGCCCATCTTCAGGACTCGGTGATGCAGATCCAGCAGGCGCTGAACACCACCATCGTGCTCATCACCCACGACGTGGACGAGGCGGTACTGCTCTCTGACCGCGTACTGATGATGACCAACGGCCCGGCGGCCACCGTGGGTGAGATCCTGCGCGTCGATCTGCCGCGCCCGCGCAACAGGGTGCAGCTGGCGGACGACAGCCGCTATCACCACATGCGCCAGCAGATCCTCCATTTCCTCTACGAAAAACAGCCGAAAGCGGCGTAATGAGGGGGCACGATGCGACTGGTCATTATCGGTAATGGTATGGCGGCAACCCGGCTGATTGCGTCGCTCACCGGGAGTGTTCCCGGTCGTTTCGCTGTCACCGTCATCGGTGACGAGCCTGAGCAGGCGTACAACCGCATCCAGCTTTCACCGGTGCTGGGTGGTGAAAAGCAGGCGGAGCACATCTGTCTGCACGATGAAGACTGGTACACGGCACGAGGCGTGACGGTGCTGCGAGGAGAAAAGGCGCTCGCAGTAGACGTCAACGCGCGTGAAGTACATACCTCTGCTCGCACGCTGGGCTGGGATGCGCTGGTGTTTGCCACCGGGTCTACCCCTGTAGTGCCGCCGATCCGCGGCGGCGATGCACCGCATGTGTTCACCTTTCGCACCCTGGCAGAGACCCGCGCCATCCAGAATATCTCCGGGCCGGCGGTAGTGCTGGGCGGCGGCGTACTCGGCGTGGAGGCAGCGGCAGCGCTGGCGCGAAACGGTGACAACGTCACGCTTATCCATCGCGGCACGTGGCTGATGGAACAGCAGCTGGATCAGCAGGCGGGACTGCTGCTTGACGAGGCGCTGGCGAAGCGGGGCGTACGCTGTGAACTCGCCTCCGGCATCACGGCCATCGCTGACGATGCCGTGACGTTGCTCGACGGACGCCGCATCGCCGCCACGCGCGTGGTGCTGGCCACGGGCGTGCAGCCCAACGTCGCGCTGGCAAAAGCCAGCGGCATTCGCTGCGCGCGCGGCATCGTGGTGGATCAGCAGATGCAAACCTCCGTGCCGGATATCTACGCCATCGGCGAGTGCTGCGAAATTGACGGCCAGACGTTTGGCCTGGTGGCCCCCTGTCTGGCGCAGGCGGATATTCTTGCCGCGCGGCTGGCCGGGGAGGTCACCGCGCCGTTTACCCTGACCGACAACGGCGTGCGCCTTAAGGTGACCGGCGTGGCGCTGTTCAGCCTCGGACGCGCGACGGCGCAGGCGGACGATGTGGTCTGGAGTTCATGGGACCCGCTGACCCGTCACTATCGACGTTTACTGATCCATCAGGGGGCGCTGGCTGGCGTGCTGCTGATGGGTGACTGCCGCAGCGCGGCAACCTTTACCGATTTACTGGCAACGGCTGCGCCCGCCCACGCGGACTGGCTGTTCGATCGTTTCACAACGCAACCGCAGGTTGCAGGACAGAACGCTATGACAAAACCTACTCTGGTGGTGGTTGGGCACGGTATGGTCGGCCATCATTTCCTCGAAGACTGCGTTAACCGCAATTTGCATCAGCAATATCAGATTATTGTTTTTGGCGAAGAGCGCTATGCGGCCTATGACCGCGTGCATCTGTCGGAATATTTTGGCGGACGCAGCGCGGACTCGCTCTCGATGGTGGCGGGGGAGTTCTTTGCCGATAACGGCATTGAGCTGCGCCTCTCGCAGCAGATCGTCGCTATCGATCGTGATGCACACGTAGTGCGTACCGCCAGTGGTCATGAGACTCACTGGGACAAGCTGGTGCTGGCGACCGGCTCGTACCCGTTCGTACCACCCGTTCCGGGCAACGATCTGCCGGGTTGTTTTGTCTACCGCACCCTCGACGATCTGGACAACATTGCGGCCCATGCGGCAGGCTCTCGCCGCGGTGTGGTGATTGGCGGCGGCCTGCTGGGGCTGGAGGCGGCGAATGCGCTTAAGCAGCTCGGGCTGGAAACCCACGTGGTGGAGTTTGCGCCTAACCTGATGGCGGTGCAGCTCGACAGCGACGGCGCGGCAATGTTGCGCAAGAAAATTGAGGCGCTGGGCGTAGGGGTACACACCAGTAAATCGACGACGGAGATTGCCACCGCAGACGACGGGCTGGTGCTGCGCTTTGCCGATGGTGAACAGCTGGAAACGGACATGGTGGTCTTCTCTGCTGGTATTCGTCCGCAGGACGCGCTGGCGCGCAGCAGCGGGCTGGCTGTCGGCGAGCGCGGCGGGATCTGTATTGACGACGGCTGCCGGACCTCCGATCCGGATGTGCTTGCCATCGGTGAATGCGCGCTGTGGGAGGGGAAAATCTTTGGCCTGGTGGCCCCGGGCTACCAGATGGCGCGCGTGGCCGCCGCTGTGCTGGCGGGTGAGGAGAAGCGCTTCACCGGCGCGGATATGAGTACCAAACTCAAGTTGCTGGGCGTGGATGTGGCGTCGTTTGGCGATGCCCACGGGCGCACGCCGGGCGCGCTGAGCTACCAGTGGACGCACGGGCCGCAGCAAATCTACAAAAAGATTGTGGTCAGCCACGACAGCAAAACCCTGCTGGGTGGCGTGCTGGTGGGCGATGCCAGCGAATACGCCACGCTGGTGCAGATGATGCTCAACGGCATCAGCCTGCCAAAAGAACCGGAAACGCTGATCTTACCCGTATCGTCAGGCAGCGCGCCGAAAGCGCTGGGCGTGGCGGCGCTGCCGGAAAGCGCGCAGATCTGTTCGTGTCATAACGTCAGCAAAGGGGATATCTGCCAGGCGGTAAGCGCGGGTGCGACGGATATCGGCGCCATTAAGCAGTGCACCAAAGCGGCGACCGGCTGCGGAGGCTGTAGCGCGCTGGTGAAGCAGGTGATGGAGTTCCAGCTTGCAGAGCAGGGCGTGGAGGTGAAAAAGGATATCTGCGAACACTTCCCGTACTCGCGTCAGGAGATTTATCACCTGGTGCGCGTCAACCATATCCGCACCTTCGACCAGCTTATCAGCCGCTACGGTCAGGGACACGGGTGCGAGATCTGTAAGCCGCTGGTGGGATCGGTATTGGCTTCCTGCTGGAACGAGTATCTGCTGAAACCGGCGCATCTGCCGTTGCAGGACACCAACGACCGCTATTTCGCCAATATTCAGAAGGACGGAACCTACTCCATCGTCCCGCGGATGCCTGCGGGTGAAGTGACCGCCGACGGGCTGATCGCCATCGGCCAGATCGCGAAACGCTATAGCCTTTACAGCAAAATTACCGGCGGGCAGCGTATTGACCTGTTTGGCGCCACGCTCGAACAGTTGCCGGAAATCTGGCAGGCGCTGGTAGAGGCCGGGTTTGAGACCGGACATGCTTACGGGAAATCCCTGCGCACGGTGAAATCCTGCGTCGGGTCGACCTGGTGCCGCTACGGCGTGCAGGATTCCACCGGCCTCGCGGTCAGGCTGGAACACCGCTACAAGGGGCTGCGCGCGCCGCACAAAATCAAAATGGCGGTCTCCGGCTGTACCCGTGAGTGCGCAGAGGCGCAGAGCAAAGACGTAGGGGTGATTGCCACGGACAAAGGCTGGAACCTCTATCTGTGCGGCAACGGCGGGATGAAGCCGCGCCACGCGGATCTCTTCGCCAGCGATCTGGACGACGAAACGCTGATCCGCACCGTTGACCGTTTCCTGATGTTCTACATTCGCACGGCAGATCGTCTGCAACGCACCAGTACCTGGATGGATAACCTGGAAGGCGGCCTCGACTATCTGCGCGAGGTGATCCTCAACGACAGCCTGGGGATCGCCCACGAGCTGGAGCAGGAGATGGCCCGGGTGGTGGAGACCTACCAGTGCGAATGGCAAACCACCCTTAACGATCCTGACCGCCTGGCGCTGTTCCGCACCGCGGTGAACGTCCCCGCCGCGGAGGAGAACAAGCGCTGGCAGGAAATTTGTAATATCGACGAGATCCCGGAGCAGGCGGGCATTGGCGCGCATCTTGGGCGCAAACCGATTGCGCTGTTCCGCTTTGGCAAAACCGTTTATGCCCTCGACGATCGGGAGCCGGGCAGCCGCGCGAACGTGCTTTCACGCGGCATCCTCGGCGATGCGGCGGGGGAACCGGTGGTGATCTCGCCGCTCTACAAGCAACGTATTCGTCTGCGCGACGGGTGTCAGGCTGAGAGCGGGGCGCCTGCGGTGCGTGCCTGGCCGGTAAAAATCGAAAACGGCAAGGTGTGGGTTGGAAATGAAGAGCTGGTGATGCGCGCGGAGGCCTCATGACGGAAACCCGGACAACGTGCCCTTACTGCGGGGTGGGCTGCGGCGTGGTCGCCAGCGCAGACGGTGAAAAGGTGAGCATTCGGGGGGATGAAACTCATCCGGCGAATTTCGGTCGTCTGTGCGTAAAAGGATCTGCCCTTGGGGAAACCACGGGGCTACAGGGACGCCTGCTGCGCCCGGTTGTCGATGGCCGGGAGGTGGCATGGCCGCAGGCGCTGGGCGAAGCGGGCGAGCGGCTGCGGAACATTATCAACGAATGGGGGCCGCAGGCGGTGGCGTTTTATGCCTCCGGCCAGCTGTTGACCGAGGATTACTATGCCGCCAACAAGCTGATGAAAGGCTTTATCGGGGCGGCGAACATTGATACCAACTCGCGGCTGTGCATGTCATCGGCGGTGGTGGGCTACAAACGCGCCTTCGGTGAAGACGTGGTGCCGTGCAGCTACGAGGACGTGGAAAACAGCGATCTGGTGGTACTCGTTGGCTCGAACGCGGCCTGGACGCATCCGGTGCTGTATCAGCGGCTGGTGCAGGCAAAACACAACAATCCGCAGATGAAAGTGGTCGTGATCGATCCGCGTAAAACCGCCACCTGCGATATCGCCGATCTCCACCTCGCGCTCAGACCCGGCAGTGACGCCGGGCTGTTTGTGGGGTTGCTCAATCTGATTCAGGGGCGCGGCGAGTGGCCGATCCCTCGCGTGGCGGCGTTTTGCGATCTGCCTTCAGACGAGATTGGCACCTTCTACGACTGGTTTGTCACCGCGCCACGCGCGATCACGCTCTACACCATGGGGATCAACCAGTCCTCCAGCGGCAGCGACAAGTGCAACGCCATCATTAACGTGCATCTTGCCAGCGGGAAGTTCAACCGTCCTGGCTGCGGCCCGTTTTCGCTGACCGGACAGCCAAATGCCATGGGCGGGCGGGAAGTGGGGGGACTGGCGAATCAGCTGGCGGCGCACATGAACTTCGAGCCGGACGATCTCGCGCGCGTGGCGCGTTTTTGGGGAACGGAACGGCTGGCGCAGACCCCGGGCCTGATGGCGGTGGAACTGTTTGACGCCATTGCCCGCGGCGAGGTGAAGGCGGTGTGGATCATGGGCACCAACCCTGCCGTTTCACTTCCCGACAGCCACGCGGTGTGCCAGGCGCTGGCGGCCTGCCCGCTGGTCATGGTATCTGAGGTGATGCAGGAGACGGACACCAGCCGGTTTGCCCATATCCGTTTTCCCGCCCTGGGCTGGGGCGAGAAAAACGGCACGGTGACCAATTCAGAACGCCGTATCTCCCGCCAGCGCGCCTTACTGCCTGCGCCGGGCGAGGCCAGACCGGACTGGTGGATCATCGCCCGGATCGCAGACCAGCTCGGTTATGGCGATGCCTTCGCCTGGGAACACCCTCAGGAGATATTTTGTGAACATGCGGCGCTGACGGCGTTTGAAAATAACGGCGAACGGGCGCTAAACCTGCGCGAACTGGCGTCGCTGTCGCGAGAGGCGTGGGACGAGCTGGCGCCGTATCAGTGGCATGCCGGTGATTTCCCGCAAAGAACGCTTGTTCCGGTTGACCCCTCCCCGCATGGGGCAGGCGTCGACGAATTGTACCCCTTGATACTGAATACCGGGCGGATCCGCGATCAGTGGCACACCATGACGCGCACGGGGTATGTTCCGCGTCTGATGCAGCATATCGATGAGCCTTTTGTTGAGATGAACGCAACCGATGCGGCGCGCGCCGGGCTGACTGACGGCCAGCTGGCGCGGGTAAGTTCCCCGCGCGGAGTGATGGTTGCCAGAGTACGTATTTCCACCGCGCAGCGTGCAGGCGAGCTGTTTGCGCCGATGCACTGGAACGCGCAATTTGCCCGCCAGGGTAAGGTCAATGCGCTGGTGGAAGGGCGGGTTGATGCCGGGTCCGGCCAGCCGGAGAGTAAACAAACCGCGGTGAGGATCCTGCCCTGGCTACCGGCCTGGCAGGGTGAACTGTATGCCCGCGAGCTGCCAGCGCTGCCGCCGTCGGTCTGCTGGTGGCGTAAAGCCTCACGTCTGACGGTGGCGGGGGAGCAGCCGTTGCTGTCGTGGATCATGGCGTACGCCAGCGGTCGGGGCTGGCAGTTACAGGTGGCACAGACGGGAGAACGCAGCAGCGTGCTCGCCTGGCATCACGGTGAGCTGATGCTGGGCTACTGGGAGGGCCATACGCTGCCGGCGCTGGCGCATGCGTTTATTGAAGAAGCCTTTGCTGCTGCGCCCGTCCAACTTGCTGAACGCCATGCGCTGCTGCACGGGCAACGGCCGGACGAAGATGCCGATCCCGGGCGAATTATCTGTAGCTGCTTCAGCGTGGGTGAAAATACGATACGTAAGGCAATAGCCGGAGGCTGTGATTCTGCCCCAGCGCTGGGCGTGAAGCTGCGCTGCGGCACGAACTGTGGTTCCTGCGTGCCGGAGCTGAAAGCGCTGTTGGGATAATAGTGTAAGGGCGTCGGGTGGCGGCTTCGCACCGGTACGAATTTGTAGGTCGGGTAAGGCGAAGCCGCCACCCGACAAATCTTTTCAGGATATTCCTGAAATTTCTCTTAAGACTGGTTTTCAGGACTTATGGCGTTAACATAATAAGTGTTTGTTCATAAACACAGGTTCTGATTGACGACGTTGAAGGCTGTATCGTCCCGCATCCGTTTTTTGCTGTTACTCCCCCTTTTTACGGCTGGAGCCGTTCATGGTGCGCCGAAATCCTTCGTGCAGCAGGCGCAAAATCCGTTTGATAACAACGGCGATAGTCTGCCGGATCTCGGCATGGCGCAACCGACCAGCGAAGGCGAAAAGCATCTGGCTGAAATGGCTAAGGCATTCGGTGAAGCCAGTATGACCGATAACGGCCTGACGGCCGGGCAGCAGGCGCGACAGTTCGCGTTTGGCAAGGTGCGGGATGCCGTGAGCGGGGAAGTCAACGAGCAGATTGAATCCTGGCTTTCACCCTGGGGAAACGCCAACGTCAATGTGCTGGTGGATGACGACGGCAACTTTAACGGCAGCAGCGGAAGCTGGTTTATCCCCTGGAACGACAACACCCGCTATCTGAGCTGGAGCCAGCTTGGGCTGACGCAGCAGACAGACGGGCTGGTGAGTAACGTCGGGGCAGGTCAGCGCTGGGTTGCCGGAAACTGGCTGCTGGGCTACAACACTTTTTACGACAACCTGCTGGAAGACAACCTGCAACGTGCCGGGCTGGGCGCAGAGGCGTGGGGTGAAAACCTGCGCCTGTCGGCCAATTACTACCAGCCGTTCGCTGGCTGGCAGCCGCGTTCCGACATCCGCGAGCAGCGCATGGCGCGCGGATACGACGTAACGGCCAAAGCCTGGCTTCCCTGGTTTCACCACCTGAACACCAGCGTCAGCTTTGAACAGTATTTTGGCGATAACGTCGATCTGTTTAACAGCGGTACGGGGTATCACAACCCGGTTGCGGTCAACCTGGGGCTGAACTATACCCCCGTACCGCTGGTCACCCTGACGGCTGCCCATAAACAGGGGGAGAGCGGCGTTAGCCAGAATAACCTCGGGCTGAAGCTCAACTATCGTTTTGGCGTGCCGCTGGCGAAACAGCTTTCCGCCGGGGAAGTGGCGGCGACGCGCTCGCTGCGGGGCAGCCGCTATGATTCACCCGATCGCGATAATCTGCCCGTGATGGAATTCCGTCAGCGCAAAACCCTCTCGGTATATCTGGCCACGCCGCCGTGGGATCTTAAGCCAGGCGAAACGGTGATGCTGAAGCTGCAAATTCGCAGCACGCACGGTATCCGGCAGATCCACTGGCTGGGTGATACCCAGGCGCTCAGCCTGACCTCACCGGCAAACGGCAACAGCAGCGATGGCTGGAGTGTGATCATGCCTGCATGGGATGATTCGGAAGGGGCGAAAAATACATGGCGGCTTACGGCCGTGGTGGAAGATAACCAGGGGCAGCGTGTCTCCTCCAATGAGATCACGCTAACGCTTGTCGAACCGTTCGACGCATTGTCAAACGACGAACTGCGCTGGGAACCGTAATCAGAAAATGCGCTCCTGATGCACCCATACCGCTGCTTCCACGCGAGACTTGAGCTTCATTTTCTTCAGCATGTGCTTGACGTGCACTTTTACTGTGCTTTCGGTGATATCCAGGCGGCGGGCAATCATCTTGTTCGGCAAACCCTGGGCAATCAGCTTGAGAATATCGCGCTCGCGTGGGGTTAACTGGTTAACATCGCGCTCAGTAGTGGCACGGTTAGCGCGCAAGCTGGCGGCCAGAACAGGCGTTAATGCTTCGCTTAATACCATTTCGCCAGCAGCTGCCTGATGCAATGCTTTCAGCAGATCTTCCGGTTCCATATCTTTTAACAGATAGCCATCCGCGCCGCGTTTCAGTGCGGTGACCACATCTTCTTCATGGTTAGAGACGCTGAATACCACAATGCGCCCTGAGAGGGACTTTTCGCGCAGTTTATCCAGCGTTTCCAGACCGTTCATGCCGGGCATATTGAGATCTAACAGGATCAGATCGGGATCAAGAGACTCCGCCAGTTCAATACCCTGTTCGCCATTACTCGCTTCGCCAACCACGGTGATATCTGGTGCCATACTGATAAGCTGTTTTACGCCAGTTCGCAGCATCGGGTGATCGTCAATCAGCAGGATAGTAGCCGGTTCCTGATTACTCATGGGTATCTCCTTGGACGTCTGTGAAAGTTTTTTCGGGAATAAAGGTGACCACCACTTCGGTGCCACCTGATTCACGACGGCGGACGCGGCAATCGCCTCGTAAACTTTGCGCACGGTCGCGCATTATTATCATGCCGTAGTGATTGCTGCGGATGGCATTTTCAGGCACGCCGCAGCCGTTATCCTGGACGGTCAGTTTGACCTGATTATCGTTTTGCGCCACCGTCACCACGACCTCACTCGCTTGCGAATGTTTGAGGGCGTTACTTAATGCCTCACGGGCAATTTGCAACAAGTGGATTGCCTGATGTGAAGGCACCAGACGAGGCGGCAATTGATAATCCAGCTTCACCGGGAAGCCAAATTTGGCGCTGTACTCTTCGCAACTCGCTTCCAGCGCCGGACGTAATCCAGGCTCGGTGAGCTGCAAGCGGAATGTGGTGAGCAATTCACGCAACTGCGCCCAGGATGCATTCAGTTCGTTACGGATCTGACTTAACAGTTCGCGGCTGCTTTCTGGCAGCGCATCGCCCTGCATCTGTAAACAACTCACCTGCATCTTCATGCAAGAGAGAGATTGGGCAATAGAATCATGCAGTTCGCGCGCAATGGTGGCACGCTCTTCCATCACGATCAACTGTTGCTGACGTTCCTGATGCCGATCCAGCGCCAGCGTGGCGGTGAGTTGTTCAACCAGGGTATCCACCAGTTGTTGTTGATCATGGCTAAGATGACGCCCCTGCGGTAGGGTCGCCAGCAAAATACCGTACTGCGTATGTGAGTCAGCCAGCCGCCACTTCAGGGTTGTGCCGCGATCGCCAACGGGTAATACGCCGCGCGGGCAGAGCTGGCAGCCTTTATCATCACAAGTCATATCTGGCTGGCAGGTAAACTCCTGATGATTCTCTTCATCATCAGTGTCATACACCCGCAATTCGATATCACGTAGCAGGGTTAAATTCTGTAAGCCGTTGAGTACAGGTGACAGGCGTTCACACAGCGGGGCGCGGGAATGCAAACGGCGGTTAGCCTGCCATAAAAAAGAGAGGATCTGATTTTTATGCTCCAGCCCGGCGGTTTTCTCCTGAACCCGCTGCTCAAGTACGGCATAACTTTCGGCCAGTTCTGCAGACATATTGTTCAATGCAGTTCCAAGCATCGCCATTTCGTTGCGCCCGCTGATGTTCGCGCGTTGGGTAAAATCGCGATGACTGACGGCACTCGCCATTGCCAGGAGCTGTTTCCAGGGATTAAGCAACCGCGCGCGTAGCCAGATAACCGTGAAAATCAGCAGCAAACCCATAAACAGCGCCATTGCGCGGTGAACCATCACCACACGGTCAATGCGTAACTCTGTGGTGCGATCGAATGAGGAGACAAGATGATCGATGCGTGACACAAACCCGGCGACGTCCCGGGCGACCGTTTCCCGGTCTTCCGCCCGCTTTAACCCAGGCTCCAGCTGGGTATGCCAGTAGCCCTGAAGCGCCTTAAGCTGAGATTGCTGACCGTCACGGATGGCGGCTCTTTCCAGTTCAGGGCTGAATGCGGTACGCTCCATTTCGTCGATAAGCGGTTGGTCAGCCTGCGTCAGCGGCACCGACGCCAGCAGCCGGTAACTCTGCATACGTAGCGAGCCTGCCTCGTTGATGGCATGCGCGTTACCCTGTACACCCTGTACCAGCCAGCCAGAAATAGCCATGCCGGTCACACCGATAGCGGTGGACAGCAGAACAATAAGCGCCAGCTGGTTAACCAGCGTCAGCGGAGATAAACATCTTTTTAACATAGAGTTGCCGGGCTCCTGACGTGACCTGATTGCAGGAATGGCGCTATTCTGGTGCATACCCTGGAGTATACCCATACCAATAAAGGATTACCTCTAAATTGCCAGAGGGGTAACGGTTAGTGGGTGGACGAAGCAGGGATGCGTCAGCACCGTGAAAAACCACACCTTTTTTACGTTTTGCATCTACTCATTAAGAGTGATGGCTTTTTTTTCGCCGCAAAACCTCCCACTTTTCCTTTGATTTATATCAACTTACCGCCGCTCTAAAGCCCTAATGTTTGCAGCATCATTCGAGAATCAGAGGTGTCTATGAGTCACTCTTCCGCTCCCGAAAGGGAAACTGGTGCCGTTATTACAGACTGGCGTCCAGAGGATCCGGCGTTCTGGCAACAGCGCGGCCATCGTGTAGCAAGTCGTAATCTGTGGATTTCCGTTCCATGTCTGTTACTGGCGTTTTGCGTCTGGATGTTGTTTAGTGCGGTTGCGGTTAACCTTCCAAAAGTGGGCTTTACCTTTACCACCGATCAGCTGTTTATGTTGACCGCGTTGCCGTCGCTTTCAGGCGCACTGCTGCGCGTTCCTTACGCGTTTATGGTGCCGGTCTTTGGTGGTCGTCGCTGGACGGCTTTCAGTACCGGGATCATGATCGTACCGTGCGTGTGGCTCGGTTTTGCGGTGCAGGATACCTTCACACCGTTTAGCGTATTCGTGATTATCTCTCTGCTGTGCGGTTTTGCGGGGGCGAACTTTGCGTCCAGTATGGCAAACATCAGCTTCTTCTTCCCGAAAGCGAAGCAGGGTGGTGCGCTGGGCATTAACGGCGGCCTCGGTAATATGGGCGTGAGCGTGATGCAGCTGATTGCCCCGCTGGCGATCTCTGTCTCCATCTTTGCGGCCTTTGGCGGCGGCGGTGTGACGCAGCCCGACGGTTCCGTGCTGTTCCTGCAAAACGCCTCCTGGATTTGGGTACCGTTCCTGGTGGTCTTTACCCTGGCGGCGTGGTTCTTCATGAACGATCTGTCCGCGTCCAAAGCGTCACTGAGCGAGCAGCTGCCAGTGCTGAAGCGTGGCCACCTGTGGGTGATGGCGCTGCTGTATCTGGCGACCTTCGGCTCGTTCATCGGTTTCTCAGCAGGCTTTGCCATGCTGTCTAAAACCCAGTTCCCGGACGTGCAGATCCTTCAGTTTGCCTTCTTCGGTCCGTTTATCGGCGCGCTGGCACGTTCGCTGGGCGGGATGATCTCCGACCGTCTGGGGGGAACGCGCGTTACGCTGGTGAACTTTGTTGTGATGGCCATCTTCTGTGCGCTGCTGTTCCTGACGCTGCCTGCGGGTGGTGAGGGGGGTAACTTCTTTGCCTTCTTCGGCGTATTCATGGTGCTGTTCCTGACCGCCGGGCTGGGCAGTGCGTCTACTTTCCAGATGATCTCTGTCATCTTCCGCAAGTTGACCATGGACCGCGTGAAGGCGCAGGGCGGGAGCGATGAGCAGGCAATGCGTGAAGCCGCCACCGATACCGCTGCGGCGCTTGGGTTTATCTCTGCGATTGGCGCGATGGGGGCTTCTTTATCCCGAAAGCGTTTTGGTAGCTCGCTGGCATTAACGGGTTCGCCAGTCGGCGCAATGAAGGTATTTTTGATTTTCTATATCGCCTGCCGTAGTGATTACCTGGGCGGTATATGGTCGGCATTCTAAAAAAATAAACCGTTACTCGTCATACTTCGGGTTACATGTGGCTGCGGCTGCGTTCATTCACCCCAGTCACTTACTTTAGTAAGCTCCTGGGATTCATTCACTTGCCGCCTTCCTGTAAACCGAATTATATAGAGTAAAATATTTGATTATCCTTTGCGCGCTCATGATGTCGCGCTTTTTTTATTTGCGTTATTTAGTTACAACATACTAATGTTATATGGTTTATTTCGCCGGATTTCATTAAGAGCCATTAAAATGTTACCCATGGGGAATACTCCTTAATACCCATCTGCATAAAAATCTTAATAGTTTAGATAACTACAGGTATAAAACGTCCTTAATTTACAGTATGTTATGTGGGTGGCTGTTAATTATTCCTAAAGGGGTATCTTAGGAAATTTACTTTATTTTTCATCCCCCATCATCTTGATCGTTATCAATTCCCACGCTGTTTCAGAGCGTTACCTTGCCCTTAAACATTAGCAATGTCGATTTATCAGAGGGCCGACAGGCTCCCACAGGAGAAAACCGATGAGTAAATTCCTGGACCGGTTTCGCTACTTCAAACAGAAGGGTGAAACCTTTGCCGATGGGCATGGCCAGCTTCTCAATACCAACCGTGACTGGGAGGATGGATATCGCCAGCGTTGGCAGCATGACAAAATCGTCCGCTCTACCCACGGGGTAAACTGCACCGGCTCCTGCAGCTGGAAAATCTACGTCAAAAACGGTCTGGTCACCTGGGAAACCCAGCAGACTGACTATCCGCGTACCCGTCCGGATCTGCCAAACCATGAACCTCGCGGCTGCCCGCGCGGTGCCAGCTACTCCTGGTATCTTTACAGTGCCAACCGCCTGAAATACCCGATGAT
Source organism: Enterobacter hormaechei (assembly GCA_042434945.1). GTDB lineage: Bacteria > Pseudomonadota > Gammaproteobacteria > Enterobacterales > Enterobacteriaceae > Escherichia > Escherichia hormaechei_A. Next base: position 2,072,426 of record CP170191.1, on the reverse strand, counting down.
GCGCAAACGCCTGATGAAAATGTGGCGTGAAGCGAAGGCGCTGCATAGCGATCCGGTTGAGGCATGGGCTTCTATCATTGAAGACGCCGATAAAGCGAAAAGCTTTAAGCAGGCGCGTGGACGCGGTGGATTTGTTCGTTCTTCCTGGCAGGAGGTGAACGAACTGATCGCCGCATCTAACGTTTACACCATCAAAAACTACGGCCCGGACCGTGTTGCTGGTTTCTCGCCAATTCCGGCAATGTCGATGGTTTCTTACGCATCGGGTGCACGCTATCTCTCGCTGATTGGCGGTACTTGCTTAAGCTTCTACGACTGGTACTGCGACCTGCCTCCTGCGTCTCCGCAAACCTGGGGCGAGCAAACTGACGTACCGGAATCTGCTGACTGGTATAACTCCAGCTACATCATCGCCTGGGGTTCAAACGTGCCGCAGACGCGTACCCCGGATGCTCACTTCTTTACTGAAGTGCGTTACAAAGGCACCAAAACTGTTGCCGTCACACCAGACTACGCTGAAATCGCCAAACTGTGCGATCTGTGGCTGGCACCGAAACAGGGCACCGATGCGGCAATGGCGCTGGCGATGGGCCACGTAATGCTGCGTGAATTCCACCTCGACAACCCAAGCCAGTATTTCACCGACTATGTGCGTCGCTACACCGACATGCCGATGCTGGTGATGCTGGAAGAACGCGACGGTTACTACGCTGCAGGTCGTATGTTGCGCGCTGCTGATCTGGTTGATGCGCTGGGCCAGGAAAACAATCCGGAATGGAAAACTGTCGCCTTTAATACCAATGGCGAAATGGTTGCGCCGAACGGTTCTATTGGCTTCCGCTGGGGCGAGAAGGGCAAATGGAATCTTGAGCAGCGCGACGGCAAAACTGGCGAAGAAACCGAGCTGCAACTGAGCCTGCTGGGTAGCCAGGATGAGATCGCTGAGGTAGGCTTCCCGTACTTTGGTGGCGACGGCACGGAACACTTCAACAAAGTGGAACTGGAAAACGTGCTGCTGCACAAACTGCCGGTGAAACGCCTGCAACTGGCTGATGGCAGCACCGCCCTGGTGACCACCGTTTATGATCTGACGCTGGCAAACTACGGTCTGGAACGTGGCCTGAACGACGTTAACTGTGCAACCAGCTATGACGATGTGAAAGCTTATACCCCGGCCTGGGCCGAGCAGATTACCGGCGTTTCTCGCAGCCAGATTATTCGCATCGCCCGTGAATTTGCCGATAACGCTGATAAAACGCACGGTCGTTCGATGATTATCGTCGGTGCGGGGCTGAACCACTGGTATCACCTCGATATGAACTATCGTGGTCTGATCAACATGCTGATTTTCTGCGGCTGTGTCGGTCAGAGCGGGGGCGGCTGGGCGCACTATGTAGGTCAGGAAAAACTGCGTCCGCAAACCGGCTGGCAGCCGCTGGCGTTTGCCCTTGACTGGCAGCGTCCGGCGCGTCACATGAACAGCACTTCTTATTTCTATAACCACTCCAGCCAGTGGCGTTATGAAACCGTCACGGCGGAAGAGTTGCTGTCACCGATGGCGGACAAATCCCGCTATACCGGACACTTGATCGACTTTAACGTCCGTGCGGAACGCATGGGCTGGCTGCCGTCTGCACCGCAGTTAGGCACTAACCCGCTGACTATCGCTGGCGAAGCGGAAAAAGCCGGGATGAATCCGGTGGACTATACGGTGAAATCCCTGAAAGAGGGTTCCATCCGTTTTGCGGCAGAACAACCAGAAAACGGTAAAAACCACCCGCGCAACCTGTTCATCTGGCGTTCTAACCTGCTCGGTTCTTCCGGTAAAGGTCATGAGTTTATGCTCAAGTACCTGCTGGGGACGGAGCACGGTATCCAGGGTAAAGATCTGGGGCAACAGGGCGGCGTGAAGCCGGAAGAAGTGGACTGGCAGGACAATGGTCTGGAAGGCAAGCTGGATCTGGTGGTTACGCTGGACTTCCGTCTGTCGAGCACCTGTCTCTATTCCGACATCATTTTGCCGACGGCGACCTGGTACGAAAAAGACGACATGAATACTTCGGATATGCATCCGTTTATTCACCCGCTGTCTGCGGCGGTCGATCCGGCCTGGGAAGCGAAAAGCGACTGGGAAATCTACAAAGCCATCGCGAAGAAATTCTCCGAAGTGTGCGTCGGCCATCTGGGTAAAGAAACCGACATCGTCACGCTGCCTATCCAGCATGACTCTGCCGCTGAACTGGCGCAGCCGCTGGATGTGAAAGACTGGAAAAAAGGCGAATGCGACCTGATCCCAGGCAAAACTGCACCGCACATTATGGTCGTAGAGCGCGATTATCCGGCAACTTACGAACGCTTTACTTCTATCGGCCCGCTGATGGAGAAAATCGGTAACGGCGGTAAAGGGATTGCCTGGAACACCCAGAGCGAGATGGATCTGCTGCGTAAGCTCAACTACACCAAAGCGGAAGGTCCGGCGAAAGGCCAGCCGATGCTGAACACCGCAATTGATGCGGCAGAGATGATCCTGACACTGGCACCGGAAACCAACGGTCAGGTAGCCGTGAAAGCCTGGGCTGCCCTGAGCGAATTTACCGGTCGTGACCATACGCATCTGGCGCTGAATAAAGAAGACGAGAAGATCCGCTTCCGCGATATTCAGGCACAGCCGCGCAAAATTATCTCCAGCCCGACCTGGTCTGGTCTGGAAGATGAACACGTTTCTTACAACGCCGGTTACACCAACGTTCACGAGCTGATCCCATGGCGTACGCTCTCTGGTCGTCAGCAACTGTATCAGGATCACCAGTGGATGCGTGATTTTGGTGAAAGCCTGCTGGTTTATCGTCCGCCGATCGACACCCGTTCGGTGAAAGAAGTGATAGGCCAGAAATCCAACGGCAACCCGGAAAAAGCGCTCAACTTCCTGACGCCGCACCAGAAGTGGGGTATCCACTCCACCTACAGCGACAACCTGCTGATGCTGACTTTAGGTCGCGGTGGTCCGGTGGTCTGGTTGAGTGAAGCCGATGCCAAAGATCTGGGTATCGCCGATAACGACTGGATTGAAGTATTCAACAGCAACGGTGCTCTGACTGCCCGTGCGGTTGTCAGCCAGCGTGTTCCGGCAGGGATGACCATGATGTACCACGCGCAGGAACGTATCGTTAACCTGCCTGGTTCGGAAATTACCCAACAGCGTGGTGGTATCCATAACTCGGTCACCCGTATCACGCCGAAACCGACGCATATGATCGGCGGCTATGCCCATCTGGCATACGGCTTTAACTACTACGGCACCGTAGGTTCTAACCGCGATGAGTTTGTTGTAGTGCGTAAGATGAAGAACATTGACTGGTTAGATGGCGAAGGCAATGACCAGGTACAGGAGAGCGTAAAATGAAAATTCGTTCACAAGTCGGCATGGTGCTGAATCTCGATAAGTGCATCGGCTGCCACACCTGTTCAGTTACCTGTAAAAACGTCTGGACCAGCCGTGAAGGCGTGGAATACGCGTGGTTCAACAACGTGGAAACCAAGCCGGGTCAGGGCTTCCCGACTGACTGGGAAAACCAGGAAAAATACAAAGGCGGCTGGATCCGTAAAATCAATGGCAAACTGCAGCCGCGCATGGGTAACCGCGCCATGCTGCTGGGTAAAATCTTCGCTAACCCGCATCTGCCGGGGATCGACGATTATTACGAGCCGTTCGATTTTGATTATCAGAACCTGCATACCGCGCCGGAAGGCAGCAAATCGCAGCCGATTGCCCGTCCGCGTTCGCTGATTACCGGGGAACGGATGGCGAAAATCGAAAAAGGGCCGAACTGGGAAGATGACCTGGGTGGTGAGTTTGACAAACTGGCGAAAGACAAGAACTTCGACAACATCCAGAAGGCGATGTATAGCCAGTTCGAAAACACCTTTATGATGTATTTGCCGCGCCTGTGCGAACACTGCCTGAACCCGGCATGTGTGGCGACCTGCCCGAGCGGTGCGATTTACAAGCGTGAAGAAGATGGCATCGTCCTGATCGACCAGGATAAATGCCGTGGCTGGCGTATGTGCATCACCGGATGCCCGTACAAAAAAATCTACTTCAACTGGAAGAGCGGTAAGTCTGAGAAGTGCATCTTCTGCTATCCGCGTATTGAAGCGGGTCAGCCGACCGTGTGCTCAGAAACCTGTGTCGGTCGTATCCGTTATCTTGGCGTGCTGCTGTACGATGCCGACGCGATTGAACGTGCAGCCAGCACCGAGAACGAGAAAGATCTTTACCAGCGTCAGCTGGAGGTGTTCCTCGATCCGAACGATCCGAAAGTCATCGAGCAGGCGATTAAAGACGGTATTCCGCTGAGCGTTATTGAAGCCGCACAGCAGTCGCCGGTTTATAAAATGGCAATGGAATGGAAACTGGCGCTGCCGCTGCATCCAGAATATCGCACACTGCCGATGGTCTGGTACGTGCCGCCTCTGTCTCCGATTCAGTCTGCAGCAGACGCGGGTGAGCTGGGTAGCAACGGCATTCTGCCAGACGTCGAAAGCTTGCGTATTCCGGTACAGTATCTGGCGAATCTGCTGACCGCCGGTGATACCAAACCGGTACTGCGCGCACTGAAACGTATGCTGGCGATGCGTCATTACAAACGTGCTGAAACCGTTGACGGTAAAGTTGATACCCGTGCGCTGGAAGAGGTCGGTCTGACCGAAGCCCAGGCACAGGAGATGTACCGTTATCTGGCGATTGCTAACTACGAAGATCGCTTTGTGGTGCCGAGTAGTCATCGTGAACTGGCACGGGAAGCCTTCCCGGAGAAAAATGGCTGCGGCTTTACCTTTGGTGATGGCTGCCACGGTTCAGATACCAAATTCAATCTGTTCAACAGCCGTCGTATCGATGCCATCGATGTGACCAGCAAAACGGAGCCGCATCCATGATCGAACTCGTGATTGTATCGCGTCTCCTTGAATATCCGGATGCTGCCTTATGGCAGCATCAACAAGAGATGTTTGAGGCGATTGCTGCGTCGAAAAATCTGTCGAAAGAAGATGCCCATGCGCTGGGCATTTTCCTGCGCGATTTAACGGCGATGGATCCGCTCGATGCCCAGGCCCAGTACAGCGAACTGTTCGACCGTGGCCGCGCCACGTCACTGTTGCTATTTGAACATGTTCACGGTGAATCCCGTGACCGCGGCCAGGCGATGGTGGACCTGCTGGCGCAGTACGAGCAGCACGGTTTGCAGTTAAACAGCCGCGAATTACCGGACCATCTGCCGCTGTATCTGGAGTACCTGTCGCAGCTGCCGCAAAGCGAAGCCGTGGAAGGTTTGAAAGATATCGCGCCGATTCTGGCATTGCTGAGCGCGCGTCTGCAACAGCGTGAAAGCCGTTATGCCGTGATGTTTGATCTGCTGTTGAAATTGGCCAATACCGCTATCGACAGCGACAAAGTGGCGGAAAAAATTGCCGACGAAGCGCGCGATGATACGCCGCAGGCGCTGGATGCTGTCTGGGAAGAAGAGCAGGTTAAATTCTTTGCTGACAAAGGCTGCGGTGATTCAGCAATCACTGCTCATCAGCGTCGCTTTGCCGGTGCCGTCGCGCCGCAATATCTGAATATCACCACCGGAGGACAGCACTAATGCAATTCCTGAATATGTTCTTCTTTGATATCTACCCGTACATAGCCGGGGCGGTCTTCCTGATTGGTAGCTGGCTGCGTTATGACTACGGGCAGTACACCTGGCGCGCGGCGTCCAGCCAGATGCTGGATCGCAAAGGGATGAACCTGGCGTCGAACCTGTTCCATATCGGTATTCTGGGGATTTTTGTTGGTCACTTCTTCGGTATGCTGACGCCGCACTGGATGTATGAAGCCTGGCTGCCGATTGAAGTGAAACAGAAAATGGCGATGTTTGCTGGTGGTGCCAGCGGCGTGCTGTGTCTGATTGGCGGCGTGCTGTTGCTGAAGCGTCGTCTGTTCAGCCCACGCGTGCGTGCAACCACTACCGGAGCGGATATCCTGATCCTGTCGCTGCTCGTTATCCAGTGCGCGCTGGGCCTGTTGACCATTCCGTTCTCCGCTCAGCATATGGACGGTAGCGAGATGATGAAACTGGTTGGCTGGGCGCAGTCGGTGGTGACCTTCCACGGTGGCGCTTCTCAACACCTCGATGGTGTGGCGTTTATCTTCCGTCTGCACCTGGTGTTGGGGATGACGTTATTCCTGCTGTTCCCGTTCTCGCGTCTGGTGCACATCTGGAGCGTACCGGTGGAGTATCTGACACGTAAGTATCAGTTGGTGCGCGCTCGTCACTAAGCGAATTTTAGTTCACATAGACCCTGCTTCGGCGGGGTTTTTTTATGGGCACGGTGCGGGGTGAGTTGTCGGATGCGCTTCGCTTATCCGACCTACAGGGGAGGATATTGTAGGTCCGGTAAACGCGGTGCCATCGGGCAAAATTAGCTCGGAGTAACAGGTTTTGAGTATTTCAGGAAGTGATGGTGGTGGGGGAAGGATTACTCAGCGCTGCGCGCTTCGCCCTTCGGGTCGTTGCCTGCGGCAACGCTCTCTCGCTGGCGCTCAAGTCGAACCTTGGTCGAAGCTTCTCATCCTTCCCCGCTTGGGCAGAATATTTAATTGCGGATTCGTTTGAGAGTTTACGGACTTTTGAAAAGTGATGGTGGTGGGGGAAGGATTACTCAGCGCTGCGCGCTTCGCCCTTCGGGTCGTTGCCTGCGGCAACGCTCTCTCGCTGGCGCTCGAGTCGAACCTTGGTCGAAGCTTCTCATCCTTCCCCGCATGGGCAGAATATTTAATTGCGGATTCGTTGGGAAGTTCAGGGACTTTTGAAAGTGATGGTGGTGGGGGAAGGATTACTCAGCGCTGCGCGCTTCGCCCTACGGGTCGTTGCCTGCGGCAACGCTCTCTCGCTGGCGCTCGAGTCGAACCTTGGTCGAAGCTTCTCATCCTTCCCCGCATGGGCAGAATATTTAATTGCGGATTCGTTGGGAAGTTCAGGGACTTTTGAAAGTGATGGTGGTGGGGGAAGGATTCGAACCTTCGAAGTCGATGACGGCAGATTTACAGTCTGCTCCCTTTGGCCGCTCGGGAACCCCACCAGGGGTAATTCAAATTTCGAGGTAATGCTTGAGATGGTGGTGGGGGAAGGATTATTCGTCGCTTCGCTCCTCACCCTTCGGGCCGTTGCCTGTGGCAACGTTCTCTCGCTTTCGCTCGAATCGAACCTTAGTCGAAGGTTCTCACCCTTCCCCGATGAGTGCAAACTTTCACAATCTCACCGAAGTTACCACATCGCTGTGGTGAATTATGGTGGTGGGGGAAGGATTCGAACCTTCGAAGTCGATGACGGCAGATTTACAGTCTGCTCCCTTTGGCCGCTCGGGAACCCCACCACGGGGTAATGCTTTTTACTGGCCTGCTCCCTTATCGGGAAGCGGGGCGCATCATATCAAATGACGCGCCGCTGTAAAGTGTTACGTTGAGAAAAATGAACTGGTTGCGTAATTTTCATCCGTAACGGATTAAAGGTAACCAGTTATTTTTGCTGGCGATTAAAGAATAATCGTTCGATTACCGTAAACAAAGACGCGCTGTGCCAGTACTTTGTATAGTGCACGACTTAAGACGTTTTTCTCGACGTCACGACCTGCGCGCATCATATCTTCAGCTGTGTAGGTATGATCGACATGAATAACGTCCTGCATGATGATTGGGCCTTCGTCCAGATTGTCATTCACATAGTGAGCGGTTGCGCCAATAATCTTCACACCACGTTCATAGGCCTGGTGATAAGGACGTGCGCCAATAAACGCTGGCAGGAATGAATGGTGAATATTGATGATCTTATTCGGGAAGCGTGCCACAAATTCCGGCGTTAATACCCGCATATACTTCGCCAGCACCACGTAGTCAGGTTGATAAGCATCAATGGCATCCGCCATCTTTTGATCGTGCTCGTTGCGGGTTAACCCTTCATGGCTTACCAGCTCAAACGGAATATCAAAACGCTCAACCAGAGAACGTAAAGTATCGTGGTTACCAATAACTGCCGCGATTTCGACATCCAGGCCGCCGTAATTGGCTTTCATCAACAAATCGCCAAGGCAATGCGCTTCTTTAGTGACCAGAATCACTATCCGGCGACGACCGGCAGGATTCAGCTCACGCACGGAGCCTTCTGGCAATGCGCTATCGAGATCCGCCAGCAGGGTGGAATCATTAAAAATCCCTTCTAGTTCCGTGCGCATAAAAAAGCGCCCGGTACGGTGATCAACAAATTCATTGTTCTGTACGATATTTAACTCGTGCTTGTAGCAAATATTGGTAATACGTGCGATCAGACCTTTTTGGTCCGGACAAATAGTACGCAGAACTTTACGTTGGAGTGAATGCATTGCTGGAAAAACCTTGTTGAGAGTGTTTGCTAAACCGTACCGTCAACCATTATTGGCCGCAGCACTTTTTAAATTTTTTACCTGAACCACAAGGGCAGGGATCGTTGCGACCAAACTGCGGACGTGTACCGTCAATATAGTACCATTGACCGTTTTCTTTCAAAAATCGCGAACGTTCAATTATGGCGCCGGGCTTGTTTTGTTCGCTAAAGCGGGCGACAAAACTGACATAGCCCTCGTTGGCATCGCGGCCGGGAGCGGCTTCAAAGACGGTGAGGCCCAGCCAGACGGTGTTGGCAAATCCGGCTTCAATCTCTTGGCGAAAATCGGCAGCATGGCAGGACGGATGCCAGGTTTTAATCAGGTAGTCTGCGTTTTTGATCACAAAAGCAGTATACCGCGAGCGCATAAGGTGTGACGGGTCTGGTGCAACCTGCTCGCCAGAAAGATATCGCTGGCAACATAGGCTATACTCCAGAGCGCTACCACAGGGGCAGAGTTGAGACACGATTCTCTTCCTGGAACAAAAAATAAGGCGTTAAACGCTTAAGGTAGCAATATGTTAACTGAGCAGGTGCGTTGACGCTATGTCGGGAATCCAGGGGAAGTAAAACAGGGCTAATGAGAAAGGTAAAAATTGGACTGGCGTTGGGCTCAGGTGCAGCCCGGGGTTGGTCACATATTGGCGTTATCAATACCTTAAACCAGATGGGGATTGACGTTGATATTGTCGCAGGATGTTCTATCGGGTCGCTGGTCGGATCCGCGTACGCCTGCGGTAAGCTCCCGGAGCTTGAAAGCTGGGTGCGCTCCTTCAGTTACTGGGATGTGCTGCGCCTGATGGATCTCTCCTGGCAGCGTGGCGGCCTGCTGCGCGGCGAACGCGTGTTCAATCAGTTTCGTAAGATAATGCCCCTCGCTGACTTCAGCCACTGCCAAATGCCTTTCGGTGCCGTTGCAACCAACCTCAGTACGGGCAGGGAGTTATGGCTCACTGAAGGGGATATTCATCTCGCCGTTCGCGCATCCTGTAGCATGCCGGGGTTAATGGCGCCTGTGCCTCACAACGGCTACTGGCTCGTTGATGGGGGCGTAGTGAATCCTGTACCCATCTCTCTGACCCGCGCCATGGGGGCGGATATCGTTATTGCCGTGGATTTACAGCACGACGCACACCTTATGCAGCAAGATTTGATGCCAGTTAATCTTCAGAGCGATGACGCGGAAGAAGAGAAACTTGCCTGGCATGCGCGATTACGCGGCAGAATAGGGCGCCTGACCGCCCGTCGCGCGGTGACCGCGCCGAACGCCATTGAAATCATGACGACCTCTATTCAAATCCTTGAGAATCGCCTGAAGCGAAACCGTATGGCTGGCGATCCTCCGGATATTCTTATTCAACCCTATTGTCCACAAATCTCTACCCTTGATTTCCACCGGGCTGAGGCCGCCATAGCAGCGGGCTCGTTAGCCGTCGAAAAGAAAATAGATGAACTGTTGCCTTTTGTGCGTACAGCACGTTGAGCACTTTTTTGATTACTTCAGCAAAATCTGACAGGCGATAGTACCAATAGCATGCCACTATTGAGTAACTGTCAGCCAGGGGAGGAACCATGACACAGCCATTGGCCGGAAAACATATTTTGATAGTAGAAGACGAGCCCGTTTTCCGATCGCTACTGGATTCGTGGTTATCCTCACTGGGTGCAACCACGTCCCTTGCCGAAGATGGCGTCGAGGCACTGGAAAAAATGGCCAGCACGGCGCCTGATCTGATGATCTGCGACCTTGAGATGCCGCGCATGGACGGATTAATGCTGGTGGAAAACCTGCGTAATGAAGGTTATCAGACACCGATACTGGTGATCTCGGCCACCGAAAATATGGCGGATATTGCTAAGGCGTTGCGTTTAGGTGTGCAGGATATTCTGCTCAAACCGGTTAAAGATTTGAACCGTCTGCGTGAAACGGTGTTGGCCTGCCTGTATCCCAATATGTTTAATTCCCGGGTGGAAGAAGAAGAACGTCTTTTCCAGGACTGGGATGCTTTAGTCAGTAATCCGCTCGCGGCCGCGAAGCTGCTTCAGGAACTTCAGCCGCCGGTGCAGCAAAATATCTCTCATTGCAGAGTAAATTATCGCCAGCTGGTAGCGGCTGACCAGCCTGGGCTGGTGCTGGATATTGCGCCGTTATCAGATTCTGACCTCGCTTTTTATTGCCTGGATGTTACCCGGGCGGGAGATAACGGCGTTCTGGCGGCCTTATTACTCCGTGCGCTGTTTAATGGATTGCTACAGGAACAATTATCCCATCAGGGGCAACGACTTCCTGAGTTAGGCAGTTTACTAAAACAGGTCAACCAACTTTTTCGCCAGGCCAATTTGCCGGGGCAGTTCCCGCTTCTGGTTGGCTATTATCACAGCGGGTTGAATAACCTTATTCTGGTCTCTGCGGGTTTAAATGCCACGCTGAATACTGGCGAACACCATATTCAGGTGAGTAACGGCGTGCCGTTGGGTACGCTGGGAAATACTTACCTTAATCAAATTAGCCATCGCTGCACCTCCTGGCAGTGCCAAATTTGGGGTGCCGGAGGGCGGTTACGCTTAATGTTGTCCACGGAGTAAGCAGTCAGATTTTATTTTTCAGATTGCTTTACCTGTGTTTTTGCTGGCAGTGCTACTATCGCTGCAAGTTTCATGCGTATTTGTCTTAATTGATCGGCAACGCGTTCTTTTCAGACCCGTATTAGTGGCTGAGACTGTATACTCAACGCGTTATTCAATGCATAAACGTTCAAAACACGAACAGTCCAGGAGAATTTAAATGGCTGCCATTAATACGAAAGTCAAAAAAGCCGTTATCCCCGTTGCGGGATTAGGAACCAGGATGTTGCCGGCGACGAAAGCCATCCCGAAAGAGATGCTGCCACTTGTCGATAAGCCATTAATTCAATACGTCGTGAATGAATGTATTGCGGCTGGCATTACTGAAATTGTGCTGGTTACACACTCATCTAAAAACTCTATTGAAAACCACTTTGATACCAGTTTTGAACTGGAAGCAATGCTGGAAAAACGTGTAAAACGTCAACTGCTTGATGAAGTGCAGTCTATTTGTCCGCCGCACGTGACTATTATGCAAGTTCGTCAGGGGCTGGCGAAAGGTCTGGGACACGCGGTATTGTGTGCTCACCCGGTAGTGGGTGATGAACCTGTGGCTGTTATTTTGCCTGACGTTATTCTGGATGAATATGAATCCGATTTGTCACAGGATAACCTGGCAGAGATGATCCGCCGCTTTGATGAAACGGGTCATAGCCAGATCATGGTTGAACCGGTTGCTGATGTGACCGCATATGGCGTTGTGGATTGCAAAGGCGTTGAATTAGCGCCGGGTGAAAGCGTACCGATGGTTGGCGTGGTTGAAAAACCAAAAGCGGATGTTGCGCCGTCTAATCTCGCTATTGTGGGTCGTTACGTACTTAGTGCGGATATTTGGCCGTTGCTGGCAAAAACCCCTCCGGGAGCTGGTGATGAAATTCAGCTCACCGACGCAATTGATATGCTAATCGAAAAAGAAACGGTTGAAGCCTATCATATGAAAGGGAAGAGCCATGACTGCGGTAATAAATTAGGTTACATGCAGGCCTTCGTTGAATACGGTATTCGTCATAACACCCTTGGCACGGAATTTAAAGCCTGGCTTGAAGAAGAGATGGGCATTAAGAAGTAACATCCGTATCGGTGTTATCCACGAAACGGCGTTGAGCAATCGACGCCGTTTTTTTATAGCTTATTCTTATTAAATTGTCTTAAACCAGACAATAAAAAATCCCGCCGATGGCGGGATTTTAAGCAAGTGCAATCTACAAAAGATTATTGCTTGATCAGGAAATCGTCGAGGGATTTACCTTGCTCATCCATTGCTTTTTTGATTACAGCTGGAGTACGGCCCTGGCCAGTCCAGGTTTTAGTTTCGCCGTTTTCGTCAACGTAGCTATATTTTGCCGGACGCTGAGCACGTTTAGCTTTGGTGCCAGATTTAACGGCAGCAAGGCTATTCAGCAGTTCGTTCGGGTCAATACCGTCAGCGATCAGCATTTCGCGATATTGCTGCAGTTTACGAGTGCGCTCTTCAACTTCAGCAGCAGCCGCGCTTTCTTCTTCGCGACGTTCGTTAACAACAACTTCTAATTTTTCCAGCATTTCTTCCAGCGTTTCAAGTGTACATTCTCTTGCCTGCGCACGAAGAGTACGGATGTTGTTCAGAATTTTAAGTGCTTCGCTCATTGTAGTAATCTCAAACTTATATTGGGGTGGTTTGTTGAGGTAATAATAGAGCCTTAAATTCAGTTGTGCAATAGCCAGGAATGTAAGGAATTCAAAAAATACAAAATAAACGACGCTATTATTAATTACGCTAACTTAAATTTCATTGTTTGTTGGGTCTGTGAGATATCGTTTCAAACGGCAAAAGCGCGTCATTTGCGTGTATGTTTTGTGACTTTTACCTCAGGAATTATAGTTGCGGTTGATAAATATCAGCCTTTTGTATTACCCCGAGTAAGCGCAGCGAAGACAAGAATAGTTAATAAATAGTGAATTTTAATGAACGAAGAAGACACTATAAAAAGAAGTGTTATCTCTGGTTGCGGACTCACCTTATTGTCAGTGTTTAATGCCTTTACTGCCTGTTTTAACGCATTATTTTGCGCCACTCGCGAAGGATTTACTGATGCATGGCAGGCTGGAGAGCGCAGCCCGCCGCTGATGACGGTACAAAATATGGTACAATGATCCATCGGGAATATTACACATTGATTAGGGTTCTTCGGCCAATGGCACAACTTTATTTCTACTATTCGGCAATGAATGCAGGGAAATCGACGGCGTTACTGCAATCCTCATACAATTATCAGGAGCGGGGGATGCGTACCGTTGTTTATACCGCCGAAATCGACGATCGCTTTGGGGCAGGGAAGGTGAGCTCAAGAATAGGGCTCTCGTCGCCTGCAAGGCTGTTTAACCCTGAAACGGACCTGCTGGAGGACATTCGTGCCGAGCATGCCTCTAAGCCTGTCCATTGCGTGCTGGTAGATGAAAGCCAGTTCCTGACCCGAGAGCAGGTCCACGCACTTTCAGAGGTCGTTGATGAGCTGGATATTCCCGTTCTTTGCTATGGATTACGTACCGATTTTCGTGGGGAGTTATTTGCCGGCAGTCAGTATCTGCTCGCCTGGTCGGATAAGCTGGTTGAACTGAAAACGATCTGCTTTTGTGGCCGCAAGGCAAGTATGGTTCTTCGCCTGGACCAGTCGGGTAAACCCTATGCTGATGGCGAGCAGGTGGTGATAGGAGGCAATGAACGTTATGTCTCGGTCTGCCGCAAGCATTATAAAGAGGCGCTGGCTGTAGGCTCGCTGACGGCGTTACAGGGCGACAATCGAAAATAATAAGAATGTTTTACGGATCCTCAGATATAAAAAAACCCGCCAGCGGCGGGTTTTTTTATCATACTGTCAATCAAGCATTTTTCTTCGCTTTCTTGTCAGCCTTTACAACTGCGGGGATTTCAACTTTTACGGCAGCGACATCGCTTTCAGTGAAGTTACGACCGTAGTAGGTATCCAGCAGAATCTGTTTCAGCTCGGAGATCAGCGGGTAACGCGGGTTAGCGCCGGTGCACTGGTCATCGAATGCATCTTCAGACAGTTTATCCACGTTCGCCAGGAAGTCTGCTTCCTGAACGCCAGCTTCACGGATAGATTTCGGAATACCCAGTTCAGCTTTCAGCGTTTCCAGCCATGCCAGCAGTTTCTCGATCTTAGCAGCAGTACGGTCGCCCGGTGCGCTCAGACCCAAGTGGTCGGCAATTTCAGCATAACGACGGCGAGCCTGCGGACGGTCATACTGGCTGAATGCAGTCTGCTTGGTCGGGTTGTCGTTCGCATTGTAGCGAATAACGTTACAAATCAGCAGGGCGTTTGCCAGACCGTGCGGAATATGGAACTGGGAACCCAGTTTGTGCGCCATTGAGTGACATACACCCAGGAAGGCGTTCGCAAACGCGATACCCGCGATAGTCGCTGCACTGTGAACACGTTCACGCGCTACCGGATTTTTAGACCCTTCGTGGTAGGACGCTGGCAGATATTCTTTCAGCAGTTTCAGTGCCTGCAGAGCCTGACCATCAGAGAACTCAGATGCCAGTACAGAAACATAAGCTTCCATGGCGTGAGTTACTGCGTCCAGACCACCGAAAGCACACAGGGACTTCGGCATGTCCATAACCAGGTTGGCGTCGACAATCGCCATATCCGGAGTCAGCGCATAGTCTGCCAGCGGATATTTCTGACCAGTAGCGTCGTCAGTTACAACCGCAAACGGAGTGACTTCAGAACCTGTACCAGAAGTGGTGGTGACAGCGATCATTTTCGCTTTCACGCCCATTTTCGGGAACTTGTAGATACGTTTACGGATATCCATAAAGCGCAGCGCCAGCTCTTCGAAGTGAGTTTCCGGATGTTCGTACATAACCCACATGATCTTCGCGGCGTCCATCGGGGAACCACCACCCAGCGCGATAATCACGTCTGGTTTGAAGGAGTTTGCCAGTTCTGCACCTTTACGAACGATGCTCAGGGTCGGGTCCGCTTCTACTTCGAAGAAGACTTCAGTTTCAACGCCTGCTGCTTTCAGTACGGAAGTGATCTGATCAGCATAACCATTGTTGAACAGGAAGCGGTCAGTCACGATGAGCGCACGTTTGTGGCCATCAGTAATCACTTCATCCAGCGCGATTGGCAGGGAGCCACGGCGGAAGTAGATAGATTTCGGAAGTTTGTGCCACAACATGTTTTCAGCTCGCTTAGCAACGGTTTTCTTGTTGATCAGGTGTTTCGGACCAACGTTTTCAGAGATGGAGTTACCACCCCAAGAACCACAACCCAGAGTCAGGGAAGGTGCGAGTTTGAAGTTATACAGGTCACCGATACCACCCTGAGACGCTGGGGTGTTAATCAGGATACGCGCCGTTTTCATTTTCTGACCGAAGTAAGAAACGCGAGCCGGTTGGTTATCCTGGTCAGTGTACAGGCAAGAGGTATGACCGATACCGCCCATAGCAACCAGTTTCTCTGCTTTTTCTACCGCGTCTTCGAAATCTTTAGCGCGGTACATTGCCAGAGTCGGGGACAGTTTTTCATGTGCGAACGGTTCGCTTTCATCAACAACGGTCACTTCACCGATCAGAATCTTGGTGTTTTCTGGTACAGAGAAGCCTGCCAGTTCAGCAATTTTATAGGCTGGCTGACCAACGATAGCCGCGTTCAGCGCACCGTTTTTCAGGATAACATCCTGAACAGCTTTCAGCTCTTTACCCTGCAACAGATAGCCGCCGTGGGTTGCAAAACGTTCACGTACAGCGTCATAAACAGAGTCAACAACAACAACAGACTGTTCAGAAGCACAGATTACGCCGTTGTCGAAGGTTTTGGACATCAGTACAGATGCAACTGCACGTTTGATATCAGCAGTTTCATCGATAACAACTGGAGTGTTGCCCGCGCCTACACCGATAGCTGGTTTACCGGAGCTGTATGCGGCTTTAACCATGCCCGGACCACCAGTCGCGAGGATCAGGTTGATGTCTGGGTGGTGCATCAGTGCGTTAGACAGTTCAACAGAAGGTTGATCGATCCAGCCGATCAGATCTTTCGGAGCACCGGCAGCGATAGCAGCCTGCAGAACGATATCAGCCGCTTTGTTGGTGGCATCTTTTGCACGCGGGTGCGGGGAGAAGATAATGGCGTTACGGGTCTTCAGACTGATCAGCGATTTGAAGATAGCAGTTGAAGTCGGGTTAGTGGTCGGAACGATACCGCAAATAATACCGATTGGTTCAGCGATAGTGATGGTACCAAAAGTGTCGTCTTCAGACAGAACACCACAGGTTTTTTCATCTTTATAGGCGTTGTAGATATATTCAGAAGCAAAGTGGTTTTTGATCACTTTATCTTCGACGATACCCATGCCGGATTCGGCAACGGCCATTTTCGCGAGTGGGATTCGAGCATCTGCAGCAGCCAGAGCGGCGGCGCGGAAGATTTTGTCTACTTGCTCTTGAGTGAAACTGGCATATTCACGCTGGGCTTTTTTTACACGCTCTACGAGTGCGTTAAGTTCAGCGACATTAGTAACAGCCATAATGCTCTCCTGATAATGTTAAACTTTTTTAGTAAATCATCTGCTCGAATACGAGAGTATAGTCAGTGCGGTGATGATTTGCTTAACCTATGAAAATCAAAAGCTTACTCGCGCTCACACTCACTGTGATTTACTAAAAGAGTTTAAACATTAGAGTTATTATCTCTAATGCGTCACTTCCAGGTGGCGTAAGCAAGATTACTCACTTCTGGGTACTGATTACGTGATCCAAATCAAATTTTTGCAAAGCTGACACCTTTCAGCATCGCTTTTCGCCATTATAGCTAACAGTTAATAAATTGTAGTATGATTTGGTGGCTACATTAGCATGTTTTGCACAACTAGATAACAATAACGAATGATAGCAATTTTAAGTAGTTAGGAGGTGAAAAATGCTGTCAAAAGGCGTATTGTCAGCGCGTCTTTTCAACCTTATTTATGGCTAACATTATCCGGCTTTTGCTTCGGAGCTAACCGTGATTCAGACCTTTTTTGATTTTCCCGTTTACTTCAAATTTTTCATCGGGTTATTTGCGCTGGTCAACCCGGTAGGGATTATTCCCGTCTTTATCAGCATGACCAGTTATCAGACAGCGGCAGCGCGAAACAAAACTAACCTTACAGCCAACCTGTCTGTGGCCATTATCTTGTGGATCTCGCTTTTTCTCGGCGACACGATTCTACAACTTTTTGGTATATCAATTGATTCGTTCCGTATCGCCGGGGGTATCCTGGTGGTGACAATAGCGATGTCGATGATCAGCGGCAAGCTTGGCGAGGATAAACAGAACAAGCAAGAAAAATCAGAAACCGCGGTACGTGAAAGCATTGGTGTGGTGCCACTGGCGTTGCCGTTGATGGCGGGGCCAGGGGCGATCAGTTCTACCATCGTCTGGGGTACGCGTTATCACAGCATTAGCTATCTGTTTGGTTTCTTTGTGGCTATTGCATTGTTCGCTTTATGTTGTTGGGGATTGTTCCGCATGGCACCGTGGCTGGTACGGGTTTTACGCCAGACCGGCATCAACGTGATTACGCGTATTATGGGGCTATTGCTGATGGCATTGGGGATTGAATTTATCGTTACTGGTATTAAGGGGATTTTCCCCGGCCTGCTTAATTAATTCCTTTCAAATGAAACGGAGCTGCCATGCTCCGTTTACTTCGTCATTATTTTTACTTTGTTCCCGCGCAGTTATCAAAAGCAAAAGGAATAGGTAAAAATATTCTTCTCAAATTACAGTTAGTTATAAGGATTTCCTTAACTGCTTCTCCTCACCATCATGTTATTTTCGCCACATCATAATCCTGGGCTTGCTGAAGAATAATTGAAATGATATTAGTAATTCCACTGCCTGTAGAGGAAAGTGCTAAATAATAATCAATTGTTAAATTATTGTGCATTTCACTACTGGAACCTGTAATCAGGAAAAAGATAGACATGCTTAGCCAATCTCTATTTGATTGAATTGAAAGATGTTTGTTAAGGCATGGATGCAAGCTATAGATTCTGATACGGTCAATAAAAGAGAATTGCTTAACAATTTTGCAAAATGTATTGGCGAGTAAGAACCGCATTTGGTACTTTCCGGGCAACCGCCAGACGATTCTTTATTGGTAATGAGAATAATTAACAATTAAAGAGCGTCGCGAAAGAATAATGTGTCTCGACAGGGGAGACACAGTACGAATCGACATAAGGTGATCGTCTGAATCACCAGAATAAATAAAGTCGGTGATAGTAATACGTAACGATAAAGTAACCTGACAGCAGAAAGTCTCCGAGCCTGTGCAGGGTCCCAATCCGGGATTACACATGCTGGTTAATACCAGTAATTATAATGAGGGAGTCCAAAAAACAATGACCAACATCACCAAGAGAAGTTTAGTAGCAGCTGGCGTTCTGGCTGCGCTAATGGCAGGGAATGTCGCGCTGGCAGCTGATGTACCCGCAGGCGTCACACTGGCGGAAAAACAAACACTGGTACGTAACAATGGTTCAGAAGTTCAGTCATTAGATCCGCACAAAATTGAAGGTGTTCCGGAGTCTAATATCAGCCGAGACCTGTTTGAAGGCTTACTGGTCAGCGATCTTGACGGTCATCCAGCACCTGGCGTCGCTGAATCCTGGGATAATAAAGACGCGAAAGTCTGGACCTTCCATTTGCGTAAAGATGCGAAATGGTCTGATGGCACGCCAGTCACAGCACAAGACTTTGTGTATAGCTGGCAACGTTCTGTTGATCCGAACACTGCTTCTCCGTATGCCAGTTATCTGCAATATGGGCATATCGCCGGTATTGATGAAATTCTTGAAGGGAAAAAACCGATTACCGATCTCGGCGTGAAAGCTATTGATGATCACACATTAGAAGTCACCTTAAGTGAACCCGTTCCGTACTTCTATAAATTACTTGTTCACCCATCAACTTCACCGGTGCCAAAAGCCGCTATCGAGAAATTCGGCGAAAAATGGACCCAGCCTGGTAATATCGTCACCAACGGTGCCTATACCTTAAAAGATTGGGTCGTAAACGAACGAATCGTTCTTGAACGCAGCCCGACCTACTGGAACAACGCGAAAACCGTTATTAACCAGGTAACCTATTTGCCTATTGCTTCTGAAGTTACCGATGTCAACCGCTACCGTAGTGGTGAAATCGACATGACGTATAACAACATGCCGATCGAATTGTTCCAGAAGCTGAAAAAAGAGATCCCGGACGAAGTTCACGTTGATCCATACCTGTGCACTTACTATTACGAAATTAACAACCAGAAACCGCCATTCAACGATGTGCGTGTGCGTACCGCACTGAAACTAGGTATGGACCGCGATATCATTGTTAATAAAGTGAAAGCGCAGGGCGACATGCCCGCCTATGGTTACACTCCACCGTATACTGATGGCGCAAAATTGACTCAGCCAGAATGGTTTGGCTGGAGCCAGGAAAAACGTAACGAAGAAGCGAAAAAACTGCTGGCTGAAGCGGGTTATACCGCAGACAAACCGTTGACCATCAACCTGCTGTATAACACCTCCGATCTGCATAAAAAGCTGGCGATTGCTGCCTCTTCATTGTGGAAGAAAAACATTGGTGTAAACGTCAAACTGGTTAACCAGGAGTGGAAAACGTTCCTCGACACCCGTCACCAGGGTACTTTTGATGTGGCCCGTGCAGGCTGGTGTGCTGACTACAACGAACCAACTTCCTTCCTGAACACCATGCTTTCGAACAGCTCGATGAATACCGCGCATTATAAGAGCCCGGCCTTTGACAGCATTATGGCGGAAACGCTGAAAGTGACTGACGAGGCGCAGCGCACAGCTCTGTACACTAAAGCAGAACAACAGCTGGATAAGGATTCGGCCATTGTTCCTGTTTATTACTACGTGAATGCGCGTCTGGTGAAACCGTGGGTTGGTGGCTATACCGGCAAAGATCCGCTGGATAATACCTATACCCGGAATATGTACATTGTGAAGCACTAATGGCAATGCGTGGGGCAGGAGTGTCCTGCTCCACGGTGTCTGATTTTTATCGCATTACAGAAGGCACAGGCCAGAAGGTAGGGCAATGTTAAAATTTATTCTACGTCGCTGTCTGGAAGCGATTCCGACGCTATTTATTCTTATTACTATTTCGTTCTTTATGATGCGCCTCGCGCCGGGAAGCCCTTTTACCGGCGAACGTACTTTACCGCCAGAAGTGATGGCCAATATCGAAGCGAAATATCATCTTAATGATCCGATCATGACACAGTATTTCAGCTACCTGAAACAACTGGCGCACGGTGATTTCGGTCCATCGTTTAAATATAAAGATTATTCGGTCAATGACCTGGTTGCATCCAGTTTTCCCGTTTCTGCCAAATTGGGAGCCGCAGCATTTTTCCTTGCGGTAATACTGGGTGTTAGTGCTGGCGTTATTGCCGCATTAAAACAAAACACCAAATGGGACTATACCGTGATGGGCCTGGCAATGACCGGGGTTGTTATCCCCAGTTTTGTGGTTGCACCATTATTAGTCATGATATTTGCGATCATTTTGCATTGGCTGCCGGGCGGTGGCTGGAATGGTGGGGCGCTTAAATTCATGATATTGCCGATGGTGGCGTTGTCACTCGCTTATATCGCCAGTATTGCGCGTATTACCCGTGGCTCTATGATTGAAGTATTACACTCCAACTTTATTCGTACTGCCCGGGCGAAAGGGTTACCTATGCGGCGGATCATTTTACGCCACGCATTAAAACCTGCTCTGTTACCCGTGCTCTCCTATATGGGCCCCGCATTTGTCGGCATTATTACCGGTTCTATGGTCATCGAAACCATTTATGGTTTGCCGGGGATTGGGCAACTGTTCGTTAATGGCGCATTGAACCGTGACTATTCCTTAGTGTTAAGCCTGACCATCCTGGTTGGTGCGTTAACCATTTTGTTTAATGCCATTGTCGATGTGCTATATGCGGTTATCGACCCGAAAATCCGTTACTGATACTGGAGCTCGCGATGATGTTAAGTAAGAAAAACAGCGAGACGCTGGAAAATTTCAGTGAAAAGCTGGAGGTCGAAGGGCGCAGCTTGTGGCAGGACGCACGTCGACGTTTTATGCATAACCGTGCGGCGGTTGCCAGTCTGATAGTGCTGGTGCTGATCGCGTTATTTGTAATCCTGGCACCGATGCTTTCGCAGTTTGCCTATGACGATACTGACTGGGCGATGATGTCCAGCGCCCCGGATATGGAGTCCGGTCACTACTTTGGTACTGACTCATCCGGTCGCGACCTGCTTGTGCGCGTTGCGATTGGCGGGCGTATCTCACTCATGGTCGGTGTTGCTGCGGCACTGGTGGCAGTGGTCGTGGGGACACTTTATGGTTCGCTTTCCGGTTATCTGGGCGGTAAAGTGGATTCGGTAATGATGCGTCTGCTGGAAATCCTCAACTCCTTCCCATTCATGTTCTTCGTCATTTTGCTTGTGACCTTTTTCGGTCAAAACATCCTGCTGATTTTCGTGGCGATTGGCATGGTTTCCTGGCTGGATATGGCTCGTATTGTGCGTGGACAAACCCTGAGTCTGAAGCGCAAAGAGTTTATTGAGGCGGCACAAGTTGGCGGTGTATCGACATCGGGCATTGTTATTCGCCACATTGTGCCGAATGTACTCGGTGTGGTGGTGGTCTACGCATCACTTCTGGTGCCCAGCATGATCCTCTTTGAATCTTTCCTTAGCTTCCTGGGGTTGGGTACGCAAGAGCCGTTAAGCAGCTGGGGTGCATTGCTGAGTGATGGCGCGAACTCGATGGAAGTCTCTCCATGGTTATTGTTGTTCCCAGCGGGATTCCTCGTGGTGACGCTGTTTTGTTTCAACTTTATCGGCGATGGCTTGCGTGATGCCCTCGACCCGAAAGATCGTTAAGGAGTGCAGCCATGAGCGTAATTGAAACTGCAACTGTGCCGCTCGCACAACAACAGGCTGACGCACTGCTGAACGTGAAAGATTTGCGTGTCACCTTTAGTACCCCGGACGGCGACGTCACGGCGGTCAATGATTTGAATTTTTCCCTACGTGCCGGAGAAACGCTGGGTATTGTAGGTGAGTCTGGTTCGGGTAAATCGCAAACTGCATTTGCGTTGATGGGCCTGTTGGCTGCCAACGGACGTATTGGCGGATCGGCAACCTTCAATGGGCGTGAAATCCTCAATTTGCCAGAGCATGAACTCAATAAACTGCGCGCTGAACAAATCTCAATGATTTTTCAGGACCCAATGACTTCGTTGAATCCCTATATGCGCGTCGGTGAGCAGTTGATGGAAGTGCTGATGCTGCATAAGAACATGAGCAAAGCTGAGGCGTTTGAAGAGTCGGTGCGGATGCTCGATGCGGTAAAAATGCCGGAAGCGCGTAAACGCATGAAAATGTACCCGCACGAATTTTCTGGCGGCATGCGTCAGCGAGTCATGATTGCGATGGCCTTGTTATGTCGACCTAAGCTGCTGATTGCGGATGAACCAACAACTGCGCTGGACGTCACCGTACAGGCGCAGATCATGACGCTATTAAATGAACTGAAGCGGGAATTTAATACCGCCATCATTATGATCACCCACGATCTTGGCGTGGTGGCGGGGATCTGCGACAAAGTGCTGGTAATGTACGCCGGGCGCACGATGGAATATGGCAACGCGCGCGATGTCTTTTATCAACCCGTTCATCCTTATTCTATCGGTTTGCTCAACGCGGTGCCGCGTCTCGATGCGGAAGGTGAAACAATGTTGACCATCCCGGGTAATCCGCCAAACCTGCTGCGATTACCGAAAGGTTGCCCGTTCCAGCCACGTTGTCCGCATGCGATGGAAATTTGTAGTAGCGCACCGCCGCTGGAAGAGTTTACGCCTGGCCGTCTGCGTGCTTGCTTTAAACCGGTGGAGGAACTGTTATGAATGCTGTAACTGAAGGAAGAAAAGTCCTCCTTGAAATCGCCGATCTTAAAGTGCACTTTGAAATCAAAGATGGCAAACAGTGGTTCTGGCAACCGCCGAAAACGCTCAAAGCCGTCGATGGTGTCACTCTTCGCCTGTATGAAGGGGAAACATTAGGTGTGGTAGGGGAATCGGGATGCGGTAAGTCCACCTTTGCTCGCGCCATCATCGGTTTGGTCAAGGCGACCGACGGTCATGTTGCCTGGTTAGGTAAAGAGTTGCTGGGCATGAAACCCGATGAATGGCGTGCCGTTCGCAGTGATATTCAGATGATTTTCCAGGATCCGTTGGCATCGCTAAACCCGCGTATGACCATCGGCGAGATCATCGCTGAACCACTACGTACTTATCATCCGAAAATGTCACGCCAGGAAGTTCGCGAGCGCGTGAAGGCGATGATGCTGAAAGTCGGGTTATTGCCTAACCTGATTAACCGCTATCCGCATGAGTTCTCTGGTGGGCAGTGCCAGCGTATCGGGATTGCGCGTGCTCTTATTCTTGAACCGAAGCTGATTATCTGTGATGAGCCGGTGTCGGCGCTGGACGTGTCAATTCAGGCACAGGTGGTCAACCTGCTCCAGCAATTGCAACGTGAGATGGGATTGTCATTAATTTTTATCGCTCATGACCTGGCCGTGGTAAAACACATTTCCGATCGTGTGTTGGTGATGTATCTCGGCCATGCGGTAGAACTGGGGACCTATGATGAGGTCTACCACAATCCACTACATCCTTACACCAGGGCATTGATGTCGGCAGTCCCCATACCTGATCCGGATCTGGAGAAGAACAAAACCATCCAGTTACTGGAAGGGGAATTACCGTCGCCGATCAACCCGCCTTCCGGTTGTGTTTTCCGTACCCGTTGCCCGATTGCCGGTCCAGAGTGCGCCAAAACACGTCCTGTTCTGGAGGGGAGTTTCAGACACGCCGTTTCTTGCCTGAAAGTAGACCCGTTATAATCGCAAGGGCTGACATAATGTCAGCCCTTATTTTTCGAGGTTAATGTGTCGCGATTATTCACGTCGGCCCGTCAGCGGCTGTATCACCTTTTATTTGATCCTGAAACGGTTTCCGGTCGCCGCTTCGAAGGTCTGTGTGGTTTATTTGCGCTGATTAGCGTCATTATTATCTTTATCGAATCCGGCGCCGGAACGCAGTACCACATGACGTATGAGGAGTGGCACGTTTTCGTCTGGCTGGAATTGATTGTCACGCTGGTGTTTACTGCGGAATATGTGCTGAGGGTCATTAGCTGGCCAAATCCGGCGAAATACGTTTTCAGCTTCTGGGGATTTATTGATTTAGCCACTATCCTGCCGCTGTATGTCATGTGGCTGTGGCCTGAGATCAGCCTGAATTATGTGTTTGCCTGGCGTGCAATGCGGGCGATTCGTGTGTTACGGATTCTCAAACTGCTGCGCTTTATGCCGTCGCTGCGGGTTTTTTGGGTTGCCATTGTCAGCGCCCGCCACCAGCTGATTCTCTTCTATTCGTTTATTGCTATCGTGATGATCGTTTTTGGCTCCCTGATGTATTTAATCGAAGGGCCGAAATACGGGTTTACCACGCTTAATGCGTCTGTTTACTGGGCTATCGTCACGGTGACCACCGTGGGCTATGGCGATATTACCCCGCATACGCCGCTCGGACGTATTGTGGCATCGGTTCTTATCCTGATCGGCTATTCTGTGATAGCGATTCCGACGGGGTTAATTACCACCCATATGAGCAGCGCCTTCCAGAACAGCAAGCAGCAACGCAAATGTCCGAATTGTCAGCAGGGGAATCATGAACCCGGCGCGCGGTTTTGTCACCGCTGTGGAAATGCCTTACCGGATTAAATAAAAAGGCTGCGCGGGCAGCCTTTTTTATTATTCGCGCCAAAGGATATGGCACAGTTTGTGATCTTTCTCGCGGCACAGCAGGACGCGGGCAAAGATGTCGTTAATTTCTCCGCCGTCTTCATCTGCAAGGCCAATCACCACTTCGGCAAAAAAGTCCGGGTTCAAATCGAAATCAACATGTTCCTGCCAGTCTTCCGCCGGATCGAATAACTCCGCGCCGCCGCGCTCTTCAAACTGAAGATTGAACAGCAGAACATCAGCTGGATCGAGATTGTCGGCAGCCAGTTCGAGAAAAATATCGTAGGCCTGTTCAAGCGTTTCATCTTCAGTCAGGCGATTGTTTAGATCCATATCCATAGTTACTACCTGTTTAACCTCTGTTGGCGACGTTTTACAGCAACGGACTGAAGAAGTAAAACAGTCGCTCGGCGACACGTTGCCATAATGGACGTTTTAGCCATAAACGGGCATCGAGCCAGACGTGAACGCGAAATATAATCGTCCTGAACGGCGGCGAGGTCAGCACCAAACCTTTATCGTCGATTGC
Organism: Enterobacter hormaechei; assembly: GCA_042434945.1. Taxonomy (GTDB): domain Bacteria; phylum Pseudomonadota; class Gammaproteobacteria; order Enterobacterales; family Enterobacteriaceae; genus Escherichia; species Escherichia hormaechei_A. Next base: position 2,046,918 of record CP170191.1, on the reverse strand, counting down.
CAGGGTAATCTCGAAATTTAGCCACAGACTACGCATATCAAGGTTAACTGTGCCAACCAGACTTAGTTCGCCATCGACCAGCACCGCTCTTGGTATGCAGTAACCCGCCTTCAAACTGATAAATTTTAACCCCAGCAGCCAGCAGTTCCGTAAAGAATGCGCGACTGGCCCAGCCGACCAGCATCGAGTCATTTTTTCGCGGAAGGATAATACTGACATCCACCCCGCGCTGCGCCGCCGTGCAAATCGCATGAAGTAAATCATCGCTTGGCACAAAGTAGGGCGTGGTCATGATCAAATATTCACGCGCCGAATAAGCCGCAGTCAATAATGCCTGGTGAATGAGATCTTCCGGAAAGCCGGGGCCAGAAGCAATTGTGTGAATGGTGTGACCGCTGGCCTGTTCAAACGGCATAATATTGACATCTGGTGGTGGCGGCAGAATACGTTTTCCGGTTTCAATCTCCCAGTCGCAGGAATAAATAATCCCCATCGCGGTGGCGATAGGGCCTTCCATACGCGCCATCAGATCAATCCATTGCCTACGCCCGCATCTTGTTTGAAGTAGCGAGGATCGACCATATTCATGCTGCCGGTGTACGCGATGTAATTATCGATCATGATCATCTTGCGATGTTGGCGCAGGTCCATACGGCGTAAAAACACACGCATCAGATTGACCTTTAAGGCTTCGACCACTTCAATACCGGCATTACGCATTAGCTCGGGCCACGGGCTGCGGAAAAAAAGCCACACTCCCGGCGGAGTCGAGCATCAATCGGCAATGAATGCCGCGTCGCGCAGCCGCCATTAATGATTCAGCCACCTGGTCCGCCATGCCGCCGGGCTGCCAGATATAAAACACCATCTCAATATTATGGCGCGCGAGCTGGATGTCGCGGATTAACGCCTGCATCACATCATCTGACTCGGTCATCAGTTGTAGCTGATTCCTTTGACCCCAGCGATCCCCTTGACGACGCTCGCAAAGCTTGAATAATGGCGCAGCGACACTGCTATTTTCTTCGGCGAAGATATGCTTACAGGCTTTAAGGTCGTTAAGCCATTTTGCGGTGGAAGGCCCACATCGCTCTGGCGCGCTCAGCGCGGCGTTTGCCTAAATGGAGCTCGCCAACGGCAAGATAGGCAATAATTCGACTAACGGCAGAATGTAATTAATCAACAGCCAGGCCATCGCGGAGGGAACTGCGCGTCGTTTCATTAGAATGCGTAAAGGTTACGCCTGCAATGAGCAACCAGTATCCCAGAATGGCCAACCAACTCACCAACGTATAAACGGTTGTCATAGATTAGAAATCCTTTGAAAGCGCATTGTTATGAGTTTACGCATATGGATTCATACTGGCAAATAAAAACGGCAGATAAAAGCGCTGGTTTGCCGCCTGCTTAGGCATATAATGGCATCTCTGTTAGAGAAAGAGTTGTAGACATGAAGCGCAGTAGAACTGAAGTTGGGCGCTGGCGCATGTTGCGACAGGTGAGTCGTCGTAAGGCTCGTTGGCTGGAAGCACAATCCCGCCGCAATATGCGTATCCACGCCATCAGAAAATGTGGCCTGAACAGACACCGTAACGCGCTGTTGTTCGCGGTCCAGGACATCTGAAAAGCATGAAGGGCACCGTAAAGGTGCCCATTAAACATCCAGGCTATCAATTTTTGCAGTCTCTTCCCATCTGCTTTCCGCGATATACTAACTTCCCATAACGTCATGATATTAAAAGATGAATCCTTATCTCTGGATTTTTATTGTACTTTTGGCGCTGGATGCGCTCAGGGAAGATTTAGGACTTTCGTCATTTTCCTCATTGGCAGATTATGTTTTCGCATGGGGAATACATTTTTATTAAAGGAAAAAAGGATGAACGGAAAAGTAATGGCAGCACTCTTTGGGATTGCGATATTAAGCGGTTGTGCCAGCAGCAAAACCTCACCCGAACGGCACGCGTTTTATTTCGTGTCGCATCAGTCCAGCTTTACTGGCGGCAATTACACCTCCAGCGTGCAGAAAAATTATCAGCTGAACGTGGCGCAGTTCCGCGAGCTTTATGCCCGTGGCAAAGCTGACCGCGCGGAAGGGCGGACTGAGGCTGAAGCCAGTGAATACGCGCAAAGCATTCGCGATCAGCTAAAAGAAAATGCGAAGTCGCAGGAATTGTTCGCAGGTAACGCGAAGGATAAATGGTCTTCGGACATGGACAGTAAAGACGCCCTATTATTTGGTAACGAACTGGCCGCGACTTATCTTGATGGCTATAACGGCGTACAATAGCGCAACTGATTCAGGGGATACCGTAATTACCGGTATCCCCGCTGTTTTTGAGCGAAAGGAGTGAGACGTGTTTGCGGAGTTTGGTGTACTGAATTTCTGGACCTATGTTGTCGGCGCATTTTTTATCGTGCTGGTTCCAGGACCGAACACCTTGTTTGTGCTGAAAACAGGGATTGGCCACGGCGTTAAGAAAGGCTATCTGGCAGCCACCGGTGTGTTTATTGGTGATGCCGTGCTGATGTTTCTGGCGTGGGCGGGCGTCGCCGCGTTGATCCAGACCACTCCGGTTTTATTTAATATTGTCCGCTATCTGGGCGCGTTTTATCTGCTGTGGCTGGGCGGAAAAATGCTCTGGTCCGTTATGACGCGTCAAAAAAATGCGCACGAAAGTAGCGCCGAACCGGCAAGCGCAATCCTTAAGCGTTCGCTGGTGCTGAGCCTGACGAACCCGAAAGCGATTCTCTTTTACGTGTCGTTCTTCGTGCAGTTCATTGATGTCAATGCGAAGAATACCGGCTCGTCGTTCCTGATCCTCGCCACAACGCTTGAGCTGATCAGCTTCATGTACATGAGCTTCCTGATTTTCTCAGGCGCGTTTGTCACGCGTTACCTCAAAACCAAAAAGAAACTGGCGAAGCTGGGGAACGGGCTGATAGGTCTGCTGTTTGTCGGATTTGCGGCGAGGCTGGCGTCGCTGCACTGAATGAAGAAAAGGCTCCCGAGGGAGCCTTTCGTTTCAGAATACTTTTTTATACGGACGAACCGTGACTTTCTCGTACACGCCGGCTGCGACGTACGGGTCTGCTTCTGCCCAGGCCTGCGCGGCTTCCAGAGATTCAAACTCGGCAATCACCGTGGAGCCGGTAAAACCCGCCGCGCCCGGATCGTTGCTGTCAACGGCAGGCATCGGGCCTGCGGTCAGCAACCGACCTTCATCCTGTAGCAACTGTAAACGCGCCAGATGAGCAGGGCGAACGGAAAGACGTTTTTCCAGAGAATCAGGTACATCTTCAGCGTAAATCACGTAAAGCACGGCAAAGCTCCTTAACCGGTAAAAGTGACAATTACGTTATGTGAAAGCACAAATGACTGCAATGTAAAGATAATAACAATGTTAAAACCCTGATCTGGATGCCCCTTTTTTGCCCTCATGTACGCTTAAATTGCGCCAGGACAAAGTGTCTTATTGAATATGATTGCTATTTGCATTTAAAATCGAGACCTGGTTTTTCTACTGAAATGATTATGACTTCAATGACCCTTGATTTACCTCGCCGCTTCCCCTGGCCGACGTTACTTTCGGTCTGCATTCATGGTGCTGTTGTGGCGGGTCTGCTCTATACCTCGGTACATCAGGTTATTGAACTACCTGCGCCTGCGCAGCCGATTTCTGTCACGATGGTTACGCCTGCTGATCTCGAACCGCCGCAGGTTGCGCCGCCGCCGCCACAGCCCGTTGTTGAACCCGAGCCGGAGCCAGAGCCCGAGCCGGTTCCTGAACCGCCGAAAGAAGCGCCGGTAGTGATCCATAAGCCGGAGCCGAAACCTAAGCCGAAGCCAAAACCCAAGCCGGTCAAAAAGGTGGAAGAGCGTCCGAAACGCGAAGTGCGTCCGGTTGAGCCACGCGCCACGCAGCCGGTTGAAAATGCCGCCCCGTCACGTCCGCTGATGAATAACACCACGACCGCGACAAAACCGACGGTAACGGCGCCCGCGGGCCCGCGCGCGCTGAGCCGTAACCAGCCGCAGTACCCGGCACGTGCTCAGGCGTTACGTATTGAAGGGCGTGTACGGGTGAAATTCGACGTTACGGCCGATGGACGTGTCGATAACGTGGAAATCCTGTCCGCACAGCCGGCGAATATGTTTGAACGCGAAGTTAAATCGGCCATGCGCAGGTGGCGCTATGAAGCCGGTAAACCCGGCAATGGGTTGATTGTGAACATTGTCTTCCGCCTGAACGGCGGGGCACAGATGGAATAAAAGAAGCCTCCGCAAGGAGGCTTTTTTTTACCTGAGGATCAGCTCCGTGGGAGCTGGCGGGGCTTACCGTCGCTATCCACCGCCACATAGATAAATAATGCCTCCGTCGCCTTATAGCGCTGACCAATCGGCTCAGAAGAGACTTTTTTCACCCATACTTCAATGTTGATGGAGACAGACGTATTGCCGCGTTTTACGCAGCGTGCGTAACAGCACACCACGTCCCCCACCGCGACAGGGCGCAGGAAGGTCATGCCATCGACCCGGACTGTCACCACGCGCCCGTGTGCAATCTCTTTTGCCAGGATTGCACCGCCCATATCCATCTGCGACATCAACCAGCCGCCAAAAATATCGCCATTGGCATTCGTATCCGCAGGCATTGCCAGTGTGCGTAAAACCAGTTCGCCCTGTGGGGCGTCATTTGTTGTCATTGTTTTAAACTCGTAACTGAAGACTTCAGGCGGGATGCTACTATGATTTCTGGCTGGAGAGAATAGGGTTAGCGCCCGCCGAGCAGGCGCCTTAGGGTCAGAAGGACAGTGTCACGCCGGCGTAATACGCACGGCCTGGTTCGTTATAGGTCGATGCACCGTCATTTTCTCGGTAAATCTGCTTATCAAAGAGGTTGCTGATCCCGGCATTCAGGCGGAGATCTTTTGTCAGTTGATAGTTACTACCGATCCCAACGATGGAATAGGCGCCAATCTCTTTATCTGACATCGCATTCTGCTCTTTGCGGATTTCAGCATTTTCTCTTGGCTTCTGGCGGCCATACATCGTCCAGCTAAGGTTCGCTGAAAGTTTGCTGTTAACCTGCCAGTCGAGCATCGTGTTGACGGTATATTTTGGGATAATCGACAGAGGGTTGCCGGTGTCCTTACTTTCAGACTGAATCATATACGTCGCATTGGTACGCCAGGTTAGCGTGTCGCGAATAACCGGGACGGTGAGGTTGCCTTCCAGCCCCTCAACAACAGCCTTTCCTCCGTTCTGCCACTGAAGGATATTTGCGCCGCTGCTTGTCTGGCCCAGCACATCCGTTCCCGAAACAATCTTGTTTTTGTAATCGTTGCGGAACCAGGTTATGCCAGCCTCGTAGCCTTCCAGCGCGAAGGCCAGGCCAATCTCTTTGTTCACGCTGATTTCAGGATCCAGATCCGGATTACCTAACAGGTAACAGCTTCCTTCGGAAACGTTGTTCGGGCAGCCATTGCCGCGGGTGGAAAGCAGATAGCCTTCGCTGGATTGATACAGGTTTGGCGCTTTAAATACCCGAGCGATACCCGCTTTAACCTTGAACATGTCACCCAAATCCTGAGAGAGGTTCAGGCTAGGACTCCAGTTGCTGCCAAACTGATTGTGATAATCAAAGCGGAGCCCTGGGATCAGGTTGGTGCCCTGGCGCGCTTCAATATTGTCCTCAAGATAGATGCCAGTGAGGTCAGCGCTGTTTTTGCTGTTGCGCTCAGAAGCCGTACCGGGAACGCCGTTAATCACTTCTCCCGACACATTTGTCGCCTGCATTGAGGCCGGATCGTTCAGTTCATCACGGTTCCATTCTGCACCCACGGTTAGCGTCTGTTCGACCAGCCAGAAGAAAGGCATGTTCAGTTCACCCGTTGAACGGTATGACTCCAGCCGGCTGGTATCGTATTTATCGCTATTGATCATCCCCTCAACTTTGCCCGTAGAGCCTTCTTCCAGGCGGGTGTTGTTGGTCTTTTCATAATAAACACCGAACTTTGACTGACCCCAGTCCCAGATGCCGTTGTGCGTAATGCCATAAGACTGGCGGTACATTCGGTTCGTTTCGTGTCCATACAGGGACGACACCAGACCGTCAGGGCTGACGTTGCTGTTGCTGTATTGAGTATCACCCGCGTAGATATTGCCCTGGCGGCTGTAGCTGTAGTCGAAATCGATAATCTGCTGTGGCGTGAGTTTCCAGGAGAGCAGGGCATTAATGTCCTTGTTGCGCACGCCTTCACGTCCGGCGGCGTAAGAACCGTTTTGCGCGGTGTTGATGTCCTGAGCATCTGCGTCAGTTTTGTTGATATTCCCGTACAGGCGCATCGTTAACGCATCGCCCGCAAGGGGGCCGCTCAGATCAAAATTAGCGCGTTTCGTCGCTCCCTCTTTATCATTTTCAGGCTGGTTAGTGTACAGGGAGAGCGAGCCGTGCCAGTCGTTGGTCGGGCGTTTGGTAATGATGTTGACGACGCCGCCGGCCGCCCCCGAACCATAGCGGGCGGCAGCAGGTCCCCGGAGCACTTCAATGCGCTCAACCATCTCTGGCGGAACCCAGTTGGTATCCCCGCGGGTGTCGCGCTCCCCGCGCCAGCTGTAGCGCACCGAGTTACGTGACGTCACCGGCACACCGTCAATCAGAATCAGCGTGTTCTCCGGCCCCATACCGCGGATGTCGATCTGGCGGTTGTTACCGCGGCTGCCTGTCGCGCTGTTTCCGGTGAGGTTAACCCCGGGCATTTTGCGAATAATTTCTGAAAGATCGTTAACCGGTGGATCCTTTTCTATGTCCTTTGCCGTGATGATGGATACCCCCGGCTGTTGCTTCAGCGCCTCTTCAGCGGTGGCCTGAACAACCATTGTTTCACCATCGGCGAGAGGATCTTCCGCTGCGTGTGCGCTCTGATAAAGCGTTGAAAGAATGGCGAGCGTAAGTGTAGCCGGGGCAAATCTTATTATGTTATTCATCAACTCATTTCCATTTGTTAAAAATGCGATGACGAATATTAATGATAGTCATTCTCATTACAATAAAGTGACAGCAAACTCCATAAAATCTTCATGATTCAGACATTTTCGCAGGAAGGGTGTAGAGAAAAGAGAAGGCGGGAAAAGAGGCCAGACCGCGTGGCGATCTGGCCAGAAGGATCAGTGCTTGTCATCCTGCGGCATGTGGCGATAAATATAAACGCCGCTGAGCAGGGTGAAGATAAGAGTCAGCGCCGTCAGGCCAAACACCTTGAAGTTGACCCAGATATTCTGCGGCAGCCAGAATGCGATATAGATATTCGCCAGACCACACAGAATAAAAAATAGCGCCCAGGCGATATTTAGACGCCCCCACACAGCCTGTGGCAGGGTCAGTTCTTTCCCCAGCATGCGCTGGATCAGCGGCTTCTTCATCACCCACTGGCTGATGAGGAGTGCGCCCGCAAACAGGCCGTAAATCACCGTGACCTTCCATTTGATAAATTCATCATTGTGGAAGAACAACGTCAGACCTCCAAACACCGCCACCATCAGGAAGGTGATGAGCGCCATCTTCTCAACCTTACGAAAGCGAACCCAGCTATAGATAAGCACAATCGCCGTGGCGACGATCAGCGCCGCAGTAGCTGCATAGATGTCATAAATCTTGTAAAACGCGAAAAAGACAACCAGCGGTAAAAAATCAAGAAACTGCTTCATTTTACGATTCCGTAATCAATGCTTAAGGTTATTGGCGAATCAACATATACAGGCGGAACAGATAGATGAGCAATATGGCTGAAATCAGGTTGCTCAAGGTGTTCGCCAGTACGGCACCAATTTCCGGGGTTAATGCGGCAAAAGAAGAGGCAAAAAGCAGCAACAGTGTTTTTGCCAGCAACCAGCTCAGTACTGCGGGTGCCACCAGACGCATATTCGCCCAAGTCAGCCGCATACTGCTACGCATCGAGGCAAAAATGCCCATTTTGTCCTGTACCAGCATCACCGGTGCCAGGGCCAGCAAAATGGCCATGATAATTCCCGGAACGACCACCAGCATGATGCCAATCTGTACTAAAAGGGTAGTCAGAAAAATCAGAATAAATAACTTGGGCAATATCGGCGCACTGGCACCAATAGCTCGCAGCGCACTGACTCTCTGACCCGCAGACACCAGCTGGATAATTAATATTACGCCTCCGGCGAGAATGGCGTTACCGATCAATCCTGAAAAAGTGGAAGCCGCTGAAGCTTGCAGCAAAATTTGTTGCTGTTCCGGTGACATATTCTGAACCAGGTCGAACAACCCACTACTGCCGCTAACGGGTACGCCGTCATTGAGCTGCGCAAGCTGTGCATCACTGGGTGAGAAAACATGCCCTAACACCACTGTGATAAACGCACATAGCAACGATACCAACAGAATGGTCATAAATTGATTACGGAAGAAATTTCCGGTGTCACGGTATACGGACTGCGCCGTGATAGACATGCACTCTCCTTGAGTTTTATGCAGGTGTTAATTAGCGGGCAATTGTACCCTGGTTAAGCCTCGGGTGGCAGCATCAGGTCTTGTATGGAAAAGCATATCTTTGTAAAGCGGAGGTAATCCATAGCGGGCGCGGGCGCGATTGCATGCCTCATTGACCTGCCCATCCTTTCCCGACATCGCGAAAGTGCGACACGGGCTGGGGCGATCCGCGTAAATGGAACAGCGGTTGGATACCCCAGGCTCACCTTGCAGTGCCACACAGCGGCTCTGTTTTTGGTTGGTGCCGCGCATACAGCGCAGAAAAGGGGTTAAGGGTTCAGTGAGATCAACCGGAACGGTGCCGCCGCCATCGCTGGCTTCAGCCCAGTAGAACGAGACTCGAAAATACGCACAACAGGCTCCGCACGTCATGCACGGGTTATGATCACTCATGGCACACCTGCAAAAGTAGAACGCATCAAATCACATTGTGAGAGCGATAAATTATCCAGCCGCTACAGGAAGCGCAAGAGAGGGAAAACAGAAAATTTTGTAACCATGAAATGCCAAAAATTGACGCGGTAACAACTTATTGCTTTATGAGGCGTCACCAAAAATTAACCTAGATCAATGAATGTTAACTTACTGGTTTTAATGTGATCTGTGTTAGATCACTTATTACTCATTTGTGAGTATATTCTCCTCCGCAATTAAAACCACAACGATGGAGCGGATATGAAAAAATTAGCGGTGGCAGCCCTTATCTTAAGCAGTCTCTCTGGCGGCGCGTACGCGCATGAAGCAGGCGAATTCTTTATTCGTGCCGGTTCGGCAACGGTACGTCCAACGGAAGGGTCCGATAATGTACTGGGTATGGGCGGGTTTAACGTCAGCAATAACACCCAGTTAGGCCTGACGTTTACGTATATGGCAACGGATAACGTTGGCGTCGAGCTTTTAGCCGCCACGCCATTCCGTCACCGCGTCGGTTTAGGACCGACCGGGGACATTGCCACGGTTCACCATTTGCCACCAACGCTGATGGCGCAGTGGTACTTCGGCGATTCCAGCAGCAAGGTGCGCCCTTATATTGGTGCAGGGGTTAACTACACCACCTTCTTTGATGAGAAATTTAACGATACCGGTAAAAAGGCCGGGCTCTCCGATCTCAGCCTGAAAGACTCGTGGGGTATGGCGGGGCAGGTTGGTCTGGATTATCTGATTAACCGTGACTGGCTGATCAACGCCTCGGTCTGGTATATGGACATTGATACGGACGTGCGCTTTAAAGCTGGCGGGCAGCAGCAAAGTATCAATACCCGACTGGATCCGTGGGTATTTATGTTCTCAGCAGGCTATCGTTTCTGACAGAAGATATATCCCCTGTCAGCCGGTGATTGCTGTATGGTGGTTGTTCCATACACCTGGCTGGAGGGGATATCCCCAACATCAAATTTGAGTGTCCGGTTTGTGCAGGTAAACAGTTTCAGTTCACGACGTTCAGCCCAGCACATAGCCTACCTCACGGTGCTATCTGTTCCGTTTGCGGAACACGTCTCACCATTCATTCATGCCTGCCGAAGCTCAGACGACGACGGTGGCCAAAGCCAGTAAACTAGAAAAGGCCTCTGAGAGGCCTTTTTCGATCGTGAAGTCACTTCTGAATTAAATAACGAATGGTCGGCCCGTCTTGCTGAATATCCAGCACCGTATAGCCGTGATTACGCGCATCCAGTGGGATATTATTGATCGACTGTGGACAGTCGCTCACCACTTCCAGGATTTCCCCTTTTTTTAACTGCGGCATCGCCTCAAGAGTTGCGACTGCCGGATAAGGGCAGGGTTCACCCACCATATCAAGGCGGTAATCAGGAACGATATTTTTCATGCGATCTCCTTAGCAGTCTGCGGTGCCGCACGGCGGAAGAAGCGTTTTTCCCAGCCGATAATCAACATCAGCGCAGTAAACAACAGCAAATATGTCACCAGCAGGCCACCCATCGGGCCAAAGGTTTTCAGCAGGTTGATTTTGTCCCAGTCGGTGGCCAGCGCCGGAGCGAAATCATCCCAGTAATACGCCAGAATCGTCGAGCCGATCACATTGCCCAGACCGACCCACCAGTAGTGCACCTGGCCTTCTACCGCGCGGTACATCCAGCCGGTTTCGCAGCCGCCTGCCAGCACGATGCCAAAACCAAACAGTAAACCACCAATTACCGCGTTTGGTCCCGCCCACATGATTTTGGGTTCAACGCCTAACTGTACGTAACTGAAGATCCCGATGGCACTCACCGCCATACCGATAATGATTGCTTTCGCCATATGGGTACGTCCGGTGATCCACATATCGCGGAACGCCGAAGTAAAGCAGATTTGCGCACGTTCAATCAGTAAACCAAAGCCGACGCCAAACAGCATTGCCAGCCCCAGTTTTGGTTGGTTCATCGCCGTGAGCAGCGCCCAGCCCAGCATACCGAAAAAGACCAGCATCCCGAGACGAAAACGACGCCGCGCCTGATCCGGTTTTTGCGTCAGCGGTGAGGCGGCAGAAACTTTCTGCATTTTCACGGGAATACGGAAGATGGGCAGCAGGGTAAAGCGCGCGCCAAACCATGAACCAATGGCAGTGGCGATGGCAAAGAACCAGGCATGCAGCGAGAACTGAGGAATACCGGTAAAGAACGCTGCCAGGTTACAGCCCATTGCCAGACGCGCGCCAAAACCAGCGATAATGCCGCCAATGATGGCCTGCATAATGCGGATACGGCTGCGTGGCATGCGCAGTTTGACATTGTTGGCCCACAGCGCTGCGGCAAAGCAGCCGCCAAACATACCGAGGATCATCATCCCGTCGATGCGGGTTAATGGCGATCCTTCCAGATGGATAATTTTAAAGTAACCCCACTCTTCAGCATGGACGCCAAACAGCTGCAGGAGCTGACCGCCCCAACGGGTAAATTCACCCGTGACAGCCCAAAAGGTGCCAGTAATGCCAAAATAGTAAGTGGAGAGAATACCCGCCGCGATGACCGCAGGGATGGGTGCCCAGAATTTAATCAACCAGGCGTGTTTGAATTGCTGCCATGACATGAATGTAGCCTCTGAACTCAGAAGGGTAACGCTAAAAAGAGCCCAGATCATACGCTTACGCGAAAGTTTGGAAAGTCATTCACACCGAAAATATCGACAGGATCAATTTTGACCTGCTTCTTTCAGGAAGAGAGAAGGGAAAACCGCCTGACGCCGGGGCCAGACGGTGTTAACGGTTACGCCTTGCGCGTGGCCGCTTTCATGGATGTGACGAATGCGTGTAACTCAGCCAGCATCTGCTCTGGCTTATCCACGTTCTTCTCGATAATTTTCACGATAGCCGAACCGGAAATGGCTCCGGCGGCTTTCGCGTCAATCGCCGCAGTAACCTGATCCGGTGAAGAAATGCCAAAGCCCTGAAGCGGCGGTGCAGCGTTGTACTCTTTCAGCTTCGCAACCAGATGATTGAGGGGTAACGCGGCGCGGTTTTCTGCGCCGGTCACGCCTGCTCGTGACAGCAAATAGGTGTAACCACGACCGTAAGAGGCTATCTGGCGCAGCAGGTCGTCATCGGCATTTGGCGGGCAGATGAAGATAGGTGCGACATTATGACGCAACGCGGCCTGGCGGAAGGGCGCGGACTCTTCAACTGGCACATCGGCAACCAGCACCGAATCGACGCCGACTTTTTCGCACTGGGCATAAAACTCATCAATGCCTTTGTTAAACACCAGATTGGCATACATCAACAGGCCAATGGGAATGGTCGGGTGTTTCTGGCGAATCAGTGCCAGCATTTCAAAACATTGTGCCGGAGTCACACCTGCCGCAAAGGCGCGCAGAGTGGCGTTTTGAATCGTCGGGCCATCCGCCAGTGGGTCGGAGAAGGGGATACCTAACTCCAGCGCGTCAGCACCGGCTTCAATTAGCGTATCGATAATTTTCAATGACTGCTCAATGCCCGGATCACCGAGCGTGACGAAAGGAACGAATGCGCCTTCTTTGCGCTCCTTCAACTGGGCAAACAGAGATTCGTAGCGTTCCATCAGATTTCCCCTCGTGCTTTCAAAATATCGTGAACGGTGAAGATGTCTTTATCGCCGCGACCGGAAAGGTTAACCACCAGTAGCTGCTCTTTATCCGGGTTTTCGCGCATCATTTTCAACGCATGGGCCAGGGCGTGGGAGGATTCCAGCGCCGGGATGATCCCTTCGTGCAGGCACAGCGTTTTGAAGGCTTCAAGGGCTTCATCATCGGTAATAGACACGTAATCAGCGCGTCCAGTGCTGTTAAGATACGCGTGTTGTGGGCCGACAGACGGGAAATCCAGTCCGGCGGAGATGGAGTAAGATTCTTCAATCTGCCCGTCTTCGGTTTGCATCATCGGCGCTTTCATACCGAAATAGATACCCACGCGACCATGTTTTAGCGGTGCGCCGTGCTCGCCAGTTTCGATACCGTGACCACCTGGCTCCACACCAATCAGGCCGACGTTGGTTTCATTGATGAAATCAGCAAACATGCCGATGGCATTCGAACCGCCGCCAACACAGGCGATAACGGCATCCGGCAGGCGACCTTCTCTTTCCAGAATCTGCGCTTTGGTTTCTTCGCCAATCATCCGCTGAAACTCACGCACAATGGTCGGATAAGGATGCGGGCCAGCTGCGGTGCCCAGCATATAGTGCGCGGTTTCGTAACTACCGGACCAGTCGCGCAGCGCCTCGTTACAGGCATCTTTCAGCGTCGCGGAACCGCTATGCACCGGGATCACTTCCGCACCCATTAAGCGCATACGAAAAACGTTAGGCGACTGGCGTTCAACGTCTTTGGCACCCATATAAATACGGCATTTCAGGCCGAGCAGGGCGCTGGCAAGGGCCGACGCCACGCCATGCTGACCGGCACCGGTTTCGGCGATGATTTCGGTTTTACCCATCCGCTTCGCCAGCAACGCCTGCCCCAGCACCTGGTTAGTTTTATGCGCGCCGCCGTGCAGCAAATCTTCACGCTTGAGATACAGCGTGGTGTTCGTCCCGGCTGTAATGTTCTGGCATTTGGTCAGCGCGGTTGGACGCCCGGCATAGTTTTTCAGCAGGTCGTTGAACTGAGCCTGAAATTCAGGATCTTTTTGCGCACTGACAAAAGCTTCTTCCAGCTGGCGCAGAGCAGGCATCAGGATTTGTGGCACGTACATGCCGCCAAACTCACCAAAATAGGGGTTAAGTAATGTTGTCATTGTTCCTTTCCTTAATATGCGCGCAGCGTCTGGAAAACCGAGGCCAAAAGACGTGCGTCTTTGATGCCCGGTTGCGACTCTACAGCAGAATTAAAATCAAGTCCGGCGCAGCCGGTTTGTGCCGCTTCCACGCAGTTATCTGCGCCTAAGCCCCCCGCCAGCAGAACGTTGCCAAGCGATTGACCATTTAATAGTGACCAGTCAAAACGTTGCCCGCTTCCACCCTGGCCGTTGTCTAAAACATATTTATCAACGTGCTGAAACTCGCGGGCGGGCAGGGTTTCACCGACGCTTAATGCTTTCCAGATGGCAACATGTGCTGGCAGAGCTTCACGCAGCGTATCGATATACAGCTGTTCTTCATTACCATGCAGTTGCACTGCCGCCAGCGATAACACCTTAGCTTTGTCCACCACATCGGCAATATCGTGATTGCGGAACACGCCAACATACTGCAACGGTGCCGCAGCCATCACTTCCTGCGCCTGTTCAACGTTGACGCAACGCGGTGATGTCGCAACAAAAATCAACCCACCGTAAATCGCGCCCGCGTCATAAGCTGCTTTAGCATCTTGCCCACGCGTCAGGCCACATACTTTATTCTCACCCAGCAACACCCGGCGCACGGCGGCGTGCAAATCGTCATGGGCCATCAACGCCGAACCAATCAGAAAACCGTTAGCGAAGTGGCTTAACTCGCGCACCTGAGCGTAAGTATTGATGCCGGATTCGCTGATTACCGTCACGTTGTGCCCCAGTTTCGGCGCAAGCTCGCGGGTACGGTTGAGATCAATCGACAAATCACGCAGATCGCGGTTGTTGATGCCAACGACCTTTGCTCCCAATGCAATGGCGCGCTCCTGTTCCTCTTCATTACTGACTTCGGTCAGCACCCCCATCTCCAGACTGTGAGCGACGGCGGCAAGCTGGCGATATTGGTCGTCATCCAGTACTGAAAGCATTAATAAGCAGGCATCGGCCTGGTAATAGCGCGCCAGATAGATCTGGTAAGGGTCGATAATGAAGTCTTTACATAAAATCGGCTGCGGGGCGATTTGGCTGACGATGGGGAGGAAATCAAAGCTCCCCTGAAAATATTTCTCATCAGTCAGCACCGAAATTGCCGAAGCGTAATGTTTATAAATGGCGGCAATGCGTGCTGGATCGAAATCATCACGGATCACGCCTTTTGACGGCGACGCTTTCTTGCACTCCAGAATAAACGCCGTGCGCGCACCCTGTAGCGCATCATAAAAATGTCGCGTGCTCGGCTGAACCTCATTCTGAAAACTGGCCAGCGGTTGCTGCTGTTTGCGGGCTTCTACCCAAATCGCCTTGTCTGCGACGATTTTCGCTAAAACGGTTTGCATCATTTACCCTCGTGCCGCCAGTGCGGTGACTCTGTCGTAAGCGGAACCACTGCGCAGTACCTCAAGAACGGTTTGCGCATTGGCTTGCAGATCTTCATGGCCATGCAGGCGCATTAACATGGCGACGTTCGCAGCGACGGCTGCTTCATGGGCGGCGTCGCCTTTACCTTGTAACAAACGTGTTAAAATGTCACGGTTTTCTTCCGGTGTTCCGCCTGCCAGTTGCTCCTGGTGGTAGGGTGTCAGGCCAAAGTCTTCTGCGGTGAGCTGATAGCTTTTAATTTCGCCGTCATGCAGTTCGGCAACGATTGTCGGCGCGTGTAATGAAACTTCATCCATCCCGCCGCTGTGCACCACCGCCGCGCGTTGATACCCCAGCACGCGCAAGGTTTCGGCAATCGGCAGCACCAGTTCCGGACTATAAACACCAATTAACGCCAGCGGCGGATGCGCCGGGTTAATCAATGGCCCCAGCACATTGAACAGGGTGCGGGTTTTCAGTTGCTGGCGAACCGGCATCGCGTGGCGGAATCCGGTGTGATACTTCGGCGCAAAGAGGAAACATACACCTAACTCATCCAGCGCCTGGCGCGATTTATCGGCGTTCATATCAAGATTAATACCGAACGCCGCCAGCAGATCGGACGAACCAGATTTACTGGAGACGCTACGGTTGCCGTGTTTCGCCACTTTCAGCCCACAGGCCGCGGCGGCAAACGCACTGGCGGTAGAAATATTGATACTGTTGATGCCGTCACCGCCAGTACCGACGATATCAGCAAACAGATAATCCGGGCGCGGGAACGGCGCTGCGTTTTCCAGTAGCGCGGTTGCTGCTCCGGCGATCTCGTTCGGGTGCTCACCGCGAATTTTCATGCTCACCAGCGCCGCCGCCAGTTGTTCCGGCTTCAGCTCGCCACGCACCACCGCTGAAAACAGCTGGTGGCTTTCTTGTTGGCTAAGCGTCTGCGCCTGATACAGTTTTTCCAGAATCGGTTGCAGCGTGTTGGCTGGCTCTAGTTTCTGCTGCGCCCAGGCCAGCGTTTGTTCCAGCAGGCGAGCGCCCTGGGTGGTGAGAATGGATTCCGGATGGAACTGGAATCCACAAACGCGATCCGCATCGTGACGTACTGCCATCACCATGCCATTAAAATGGGCGTTGATGGTTAAACCGGCCGGAATGTTACTGCCAACCAGCGAGTGATAACGCGCCACCGGCAGCGGGTTTGTTAATCCGGCAAACATCGCCTGACCGTCATGTTCAATGCTCGACGCTTTACCGTGAAGAATTTCGCCCGCCTGACCGACATAGCCCCCGTAAGCTTCGACAATTGCCTGATGTCCGAGGCAAATGCCAATAATGGGCAGCTTGCCACGCAAGCGGGTGAGGAGTTCCGGCATACAACCGGCTTCGCTCGGCACACCGGGGCCAGGAGAAAGCATCAGTACCGGATTGCTCATCGTCGCCAGGCGTTCAATTAAGGTCTGCGCCGGAATATGGTTGCGGTAAATCACCACGTTATGACCATTGCTGCGCAACTGATCTGCCAGGTTGTACGTAAAAGAGTCGATATTATCGAGCAGCAGAATGTCAGCCATCAGAAAGTCTCCTGTGCATGATGCGCGGTGGCAATAGCGCGCAGTACAGCGCGGGCTTTATTACGGGTTTCGTCGGCTTCCGACTGCGGAACAGAATCAAGGACTACGCCAGCACCGGCTTGCACGGTGGCGATACTGTTTTCCACCAGCGCCGAGCGGATCACAATGCAGGTGTCGAGATCGCCATGCGCGGTGAAATAACCTACCGCGCCGCCGTAGCTGCCGCGGCGACGACCTTCAGCCTCGGCAATTAACTGCATAGCGCGTACTTTCGGCGCACCGCTTAACGTTCCCATATTCATACAGGCGCGGTAAGCGTGCAGGGCGTCGAGATCGTGGCGCAGCTCACCGACCACGCGGGAGACCAGGTGCATCACGTAAGAGTAACGGTCAACTTTGGTAAGATCGGCGACGTAGCGGCTGCCGGGGGTGCAAATGCGTGCCAGATCATTACGAGCGAGATCCACCAGCATCAGATGTTCAGAAAGCTCTTTATGATCGGTACGCATTTCCAGTTCGATGCGGCTGTCGAGGTCTCTGTCCAGTGAACCATCGGCACGACGACCGCGTGGGCGTGTCCCGGCAATCGGGTAGATCTCAATCTGGCGGCTGGTGGCGTCATATTTGAGCGAACTTTCCGGCGACGCGCCAAACAGGGTGAAATCATTATCCTGCATAAAAAACATGTACGGGCTGGGATTACTCTTTTTCAGCACGTAATAGGCCGCCAGCGGTGACGGGCAGGGCAGAGAGAAACGGCGAGATGGCACCACCTGGAAAATTTCTCCAGCGCGAATCGCTTTTTGCAACAAACGCACTACGCCACCGAACTCTTCATCGCTCTGGTTACATTCACAACGCATATGCGGCACGGAAACCACTGGCAGCGGCGGCGCGGCTTCGGTCAGTTGCTGACGTAGTTCGTTCAGGCGAGCAGTGAGACGTTGTTTTTCTTCTTCATTCGGAGCAAACAGGCTGGCCTGAATACGGGTGCTTTTTTTCTGATGGTCAATCACCATCAGCGTTTCAGCGAGATAAAAACAGAAATCAGGGCAGTTATTTTCCGCTGACAGTTGCGGTAAATCTTCAAATCCCGCCACAAGGTCATAAGAGAACAGGCCGCCGAAGAACATGGCTTCTCGTTCTTCCTTCGGTACATTCAACAGATTCTGCAATAAACGGAAAGCGTCAAAAACCGAAAGGGAGCATAAGCGGGCGTCTTCATCCAGCAGTGGACTGACAGGGGGGAAGCGCAGCACACGGCAGTTTGGTGATTGTTCACTTTCCACACCCGCAGGCAGGGCGTTATCCAGTAGTGCCAGCAGGGCTTCGCCGTTGCCGGAAAGTGCCTGGATTGTGACAGTGTCACCTAAAGCTGTAATGCGCAGCGCACTGTCTACCAGCAGCAGGCTTTTTAAATCATCTTTGCTGTCGATATCTGCGGATTCCAGCAGCAGCGTTGCCGGACGATCCCCACACAACTGGTGAAAAAGCGCGGTGGGATTGTCGCGATAAGCGCCTTCGCAGGTTAGCAGTTCGAGAGTCGGTTTTTGTGTTTGCATTGTTATTCTCTAATTTTGTTCAAAAAAAAGCCCGCTCATTAGGCGGGCTGGGTATCTGATTGCTTTACGCATGGTGAATACACTGCCCGTTTCAGGAAGTGCGCCACCAACCTTTCAGTACGAAAATTGCTTTCATTGTCGATACCCTTTTTACGTGAACTTGCGTACTAGTTAACTAGTTCGATGATTAATTGTCAACAGCTCATTTCAGAATATTTGCCAGAACCGTTATGATGTCGGCGCAAAAAACATTATCCAGAACGGGAGTGCGCCTTGAGCGACACGAATTACGCAGTGATTTACGACCTGCACAGCCATACCACAGCTTCCGATGGCTGCCTGACGCCAGAAGCATTGGTGCACCGTGCAGTCGAGATGCGCGTCGGCACCCTGGCGATCACCGACCATGACACCACAGCTGCAATCGCACCAGCAAGAGAGGAAATTTCACGTTCGGGACTGGCGCTGAATCTTATTCCCGGCGTGGAAATTTCCACGGTCTGGGAAAATCATGAAATTCATATTGTCGGGCTGAATATTGATATTACTCATCCGCTAATGTGTGAGTTCCTCGCGCAGCAGACAGAACGGCGCAATCAGCGGGCGCAGCTCATTGCCGAAAGACTTGAAAAAGCGCAAATACCTGGGGCGCTGGAAGGCGCGCAACGACTGGCTCAGGGCGGCGCAGTGACGCGCGGTCATTTTGCGCGTTTCCTTGTGGAGTGCGGCAAAGCCAGTTCAATGGCGGATGTCTTTAAAAAGTATCTGGCGCGCGGGAAAACCGGATACGTTCCGCCACAGTGGTGTACAATAGAACAAGCTATTGATGTCATTCATCATTCTGGCGGTAAGGCGGTGCTAGCTCATCCTGGGCGGTACAATCTTAGTGCTAAATGGCTGAAAAGATTGGTTGCGCATTTTGCCGAACACCACGGCGACGCGATGGAAGTCGCGCAGTGCCAGCAATCGCCCAATGAACGCACCCAGTTGGCGACCCTTGCGCGTCAGCATCATTTATCGGCATCACAAGGATCTGATTTTCATCAGCCATGCCCGTGGATCGAACTGGGTCGTAAACTCTGGCTGCCCGCAGGCGTTGAAGGCGTCTGGCAGCTATGGGAACAGCCGCAGAACACCACAGAGAGGGAATTATGAGCCAGTTTTTTTATATTCATCCTGATAACCCACAGCAACGTCTGATCAACCAGGCGGTGGAGATCGTGCGTAAAGGCGGGGTGATTGTTTATCCAACTGATTCCGGCTATGCGCTCGGCTGTAAAATTGAAGATAAAAACGCCATGGAGCGTATTTGTCGTATTCGCCAGCTGCCGGACGGTCACAACTTTACCCTGATGTGTCGCGATCTTTCTGAACTCTCGACCTATTCATTTGTCGATAACGTTGCGTTTCGTTTAATGAAAAACAACACGCCGGGCAACTATACCTTCATCCTGAAGGGGACGAAGGAGGTGCCACGCCGTCTGTTGCAGGAAAAACGCAAAACCATCGGTATGCGTGTGCCTTCTAACCCGATTGCGCAAGCGTTGCTTGAAGCATTGGGCGAACCGATGCTTTCCACTTCGCTAATGCTGCCAGGCAGCGAATTTACCGAATCCGATCCGGAGAAATTAAAGACCGTCTGGAAAAACAGGTAGATTTGATTATTCACGGCGGTTATCTCGGCAGAAACCAACAACGGTTATTGATCTTACCGATGATACGCCGGTCGTGGTGCGTGAAGGCGTAGGTGATGTGAAGCCTTTCTTATAAACAAATTGCGTTCCATGGATGGAAGACTATGGCAGGGAAGTTTCGCTGCATTTGCTGTGATAGCAGGGCTGTTTGTATCATCTCTAAGTTATGCAGAAAAACGGAGATCCCTTCTTATGAAGAAGGGATCTCGCTCTTTGATGTTGAAGCCCTCTGCAACCAGATGGGTGCTCGACATCAAATAAAATATTCATTTTCAGGCGCGAAATCAGCAGATTAAGCACGGCTTTTATCGTGATTTACACGACTCTGGATGCAGCCTGATGGGGACGCTGCACTGCTGAACTATCATATTGTTGGCGTCACCGTGATGGTATTCCTGAACCCTGGCATCTGACTGGCATATCGGGTTAATGAGTATTGTCGTGGGCGATAACAACGTTTCTTGCCTCAAGGCGACTATCATATCAAATTCATTATCAGGTAAAAAAATGCTTCCTGCGTGAGGGGGATTCTGATCTGTAATCTGGAACGTGACCGGTAACCACTGGCCGTTTGAAATTTATAAGACCGTTTTTCTCTCAGTTCTCTAATATTGCGGGTAATCCATTTAGCGAAATCGATCTCTTTACCGGAGAAGAGGGCGACACATATCGTAATGGCGCATCCTTGAGGACGGAAGAATTGAATCCCGCGATCCGTTTTATCGTGAAGATTTCACGGTCCTCTACCGCTGGCCTCACGCTTACTTAGCAATGCCTGCTCCGCAAACGACGAATATTTTCAGCCATCTCTTTTACCCTCCACGTCATCGTTGTTAATTTGGTTTCCGTGTCTGTTCCTGGTTTGTGGATGGTTATATCTCTGAAGCGCAGGCCGCAATTTACGCCGGTAGATGTGATTGAAACCGATGTCATTCCGCAGATTACACGCCCGGCATGTTACGTCTCGATGCGAAGCTAGTTTACGACGATAAGGTTTTTGTGCCGATATCGTAAATCTGATTGTGAAAGGAAAAATTCATCTGGAAGATCAGTCTGACAGAACCAGCAAATCCTGATTCGTGTTAATGAAGGCGCGACCAGAATAATGCGGTATTACTGCCCGCAGAGCATTATTACTGGAAGCGTTATTTCGTAAAGGCGATAAGGTCGTTCTTACGGAGACGCAACAGAGTTTACGCAGGCATTTTACGGATGCAGAAATTTTATCTGCCGCGTAAAAAGTCTTCGTT
Source organism: Enterobacter hormaechei (assembly GCA_042434945.1). Lineage (GTDB taxonomy): Bacteria > Pseudomonadota > Gammaproteobacteria > Enterobacterales > Enterobacteriaceae > Escherichia > Escherichia hormaechei_A. The sequence continues at coordinate 2,025,712 of CP170191.1, read as the reverse complement.
TTACCGGTCTGATACTTTTTTGCAATGGGTGGACTGGCAATATTGGCGGTCATTCTTACGTAACTTGAGTCCTGTAGGCTTGCAGGAATGAGTCTGGTGGGCGATATGTTTATTATGATCTGCTGGATTATTCCTTTTTTTTTGTTCCCTTGAGCTTTGTTTGCCCCCGATGATGACAAGCCTTGCGTTAATCGTGTAATCATCACTTTGTTTTACCACTGATTTGTTCAGGCGTGGCCTTCTATTCTCTCTACATCAATGTCGAGATGTATTCTTTACTGGTATATGCCAGCGGTTATTTTACCGCTGTTTTCCTGACCGTTATCTCACTGGCATGGGTATATTTTTCTGCCAAAGTTTACCCAAACTGGACATCAACGTTATGCCCACGGTGAAGCTATCGTTAACATCTTGCGCGTAAAGAGGCGGCAACACACAGTGGCGCGTCGGAAAGGGGAAACACGGAAACTGGATTATGCGTTGCTAGGTTGGGCGGTCTCGGCAAACTTGGCAGAGAATGGCAGCACGTATCACCCCATCACTCACAGCGGCTGTTCGCGCCCGGAAATTGCCCTAGCGGCGTTTTATTCTCATTACAGACGCACCTAAGTTGCGGGCCTATACCAGTTTGTTGGGGCGAAGTTATTCCGGTGGTGTGCTGGCGGCGGCGCGGGTGGCGGAGGCCCGTAACGATCCGGAAGGGCGTCCGACGGTGTTTGACCGTCCTGCCAAAGCTGCGTGGCGCACGCTGGATTGCCGTAGGTCGTCTGGACGTTAACACCTGTGGTCTGCTGCTGTTCACCACTGACGGTGAACTGGCAAACCGTTTAATGCATCCAAGCCGTGAAGTTGAACGTGAATACGCCGTGCGTGTTTTCGGCCAGGTTGATGAGAACAAACTGCGCGACCTGTCGCGTGGTGTTCAGCTGGAGGACGGCCCTGCGGCGTTCAAAACCATCAAGTTTACCGGTGGTGAAGGCATTAACCAGTGGTACAACGTTACCCTGACAGAGGGACGTAACCGCGAGGTGCGTCGACTGTGGGAAGCGGTCGGTGTCCAGGTGAGTCGCTTGATTCGCGTCCGCTATGGCGACATTCTGCTGCCGAAAGGCCTGCCACGTGGCGGCTATACCGAACTGGATCTGACGCAAACCAACTACCTGCGCGATCTGGTTGGCCTGACGCCAGAAACCACGTCGAAAGTGGCGGTAGAGAAAGATCGTCGTCGCATGAAGGCGAATCAAATCCGCCGTGCGGTGAAACGTCACAGCCAGGTCAGCAGCAATCGCCGCTCTGGCAGCCGTAATAACAACGGTTAATTGAAAAGCCCGGTGAATATACCGGGCTTTTTTTTCAGTAATCAATCCCAATTTGCGCTTTGATACCCGCATCGAACGCATGCTTAACCGGACGCAGCTCGCTGACGGTATCGGCCAGCTCCAGAATGTCCCGATGACACCCGCGCCCCGTGACGATCGCCGTCTGGTGTGCAGGGCGGTTCCTGAGGGCCTCCAGCACGGCTTGCAGCGGCAGGTAGTCATACGCCACCATATAGGTGATCTCATCCAGCAACACCATGTTCAGCGACGGGTCTGAAAGCATTCTTTTTGCATGCTCCCAGACGGCGAGGCAGGCTGCGGTATCGGTTTCCCGGTTCTGGGTATCCCAGGTAAAACCGGTTGCCATTACCTGAAACTCAACGCCATGCGGCTCGAGCAGATTACGCTCGCCGTTGGGCCATTCACCCTTGATAAACTGGATCACGCCCACTTTCTGCCCATGCCCGACTGCGCGGGTGGCGGTCCCAAATGCGGCGGTGGTTTTGCCTTTGCCGTTGCCGGTGAACACGATGAGGATACCGCGCTCGTCCTGAGCGGCCGCCACGCGTGCATCAACCTGTTCTTTCAGACGCTGCTGGCGCTGCTGATGACGATCATCACTCATTGCGATATCCCCGGTTTGCGGCCTGGCTGGGCATCGAAGGTCATTCCGGTTTTGCGACGGCTGTCGTCACCCATCAGCCACAGGTAAAGGGGCATGATATCGGCCGGGGTTTTAAGCTTCTGCGGATCTTCTGTCGGGAAGGCGCTGGCGCGCATTTTGGTGCGCGTACCGCCTGGATTAATACAGTTAACCCGCAGGTGGCGGCTTTGGTACTCTTCGGCCAGCACCTGCATCATTCCTTCGGTGGCAAATTTTGAGACGGCGTAAGCCCCCCAGTTCGCACGCCCCTGACGCCCCACGCTGGAGGAGGTAAATACCAGCGAGCCGGAATCGGAGTTGAGTAATAAAGGAAGCAAGGCCTGGGTCAGGAAAAACGTCCCGTTGACGTTAACCTGCATCACCTGCTGCCAAATTTCCGGATCCTGTTCATCCATCGGGCGCACTTCGCCCAGTAACCCCGCGTTGTGCAGTACGCCGTCCAGACGCGGATAATGTGTGCTGATCCGCTGGGCAAGGGCCTGACATGACGCTGGCGTGCAGGTCAGCAGATCGAGCGTATACCAGGGCGTGGGGGTACCGCCGGCGTTTTCGATTTCACGGGCGACGGCCTTGAGCTTTTCTTCATTACGTCCCAGCAGAATAAGGCTCGCACCGTATTCAGAATAGGTCAGCGCCGCTTCGCGACCAATCCCGTCGCTGGCACCGGTAACCAGAATGATGCGGTTCTGTAGAAGGTTTTTTTGTGGCTGATAATGCACGGTGGCTCCTCAGGCGCATTGGGCGTGACTTGCACCTTTATTTATGACTTTTCGGCTTTATGCCCGAAACAGCGTCAGAATTCAATCAGTCTACAGGACAGAACGCTGGGAAATTAACAATTTGCAAAGATTTAAACCAGAAGCGGGGGATTCCTGAAGCCGCCTCGCAGAGGTAATGTCCAGAGCGAGACGCCTGCGCAGGGCTGTTGTACACTGGCGTGAAAGATTCGTGGTTAAATCAAGGTGGAACGCGTGGAATTACTTTCTCAGTATGGGTTGTTTTTGGCCAAAATCGCGACGGTGGTTATTGCTGTCGCGGTGATTGCCGTCCTGATTGTCAACCTGACGCAGCGTAAGCGTCAGCGTGGTGAGTTACGCATTACCCGCCTGAGCGAGCAGTATAAAGAGATGCAGGAGGAGATGTCTCTGGCGCTGCTTGACGATCATCAACAGAAGCTGTGGCTAAAAGCCCAGAAGAAAAAACATAAGCAGGACGCCAAAGCCGCGAAGGCGAAAGCTAAGCTCGCCACGCCACAGGCTGACGCAAAACCGCGCGTCTATGTGCTCGATTTTAAAGGTAGCATGGATGCGCATGAAGTCTCCTCTCTGCGTGAAGAAGTGACGGCGGTGCTGGCCGTGGCGACAGCCCAGGATCAGGTGGTGGTACGCCTTGAAAGCCCGGGCGGCGTTGTGCATGGGTATGGACTGGCGGCTTCGCAGTTACAACGTCTGCGGGACAAACAGATCCCACTCACCGTTGCGGTAGATAAGGTCGCGGCGAGTGGCGGCTATATGATGGCGTGCGTGGCGGATAAAATCGTCGCGGCACCGTTCTCCATTATCGGCTCGATTGGGGTGGTCGCGCAGATCCCTAACTTCAATCGTTTCCTGAAAAATAAAGAGATCGACATCGAACTGCATACGGCGGGTCAGTACAAACGTACGCTGACGCTGCTCGGCGAAAATACCGAAGAGGGACGGCAGAAATTCCGGGAAGATCTGAACGAAACCCACCATCTGTTCAAAGATTTCGTGCACCGCATGCGCCCAACGCTGGACATTGAGCAGGTGGCTACGGGCGAGCACTGGTACGGCACGCAGGCGCAGGAGAAAGGGCTGGTGGATGAGGTGGGTACCAGCGACGACCTCCTGCTCAACCTGATGGAAGGCCGTGAGCTGGTGGGGGTGCGCTTCACCCGACGTAAGCGCCTGCTCGACCGTTTTACCAATAGCGCGGCAGAAAGCGCGGATCGCCTGCTGCTACGCTGGTTGCAGCGCGGCCAAAAGCCGCTGCTGTAAAGAAAAACGCGAGGCAGATGCCTCGCGTTTTCGTTTTAATCGACCAGGTGGTACTTCTCTGAGAGGGTATGCGCCAGGTATTTAAACATGTTAAACACGGCGGTGCTTTTCGGGGTGGGTAGCCCTTGTTCATCAAGGAAGTATTCACCGCTGAACACCAGCACGCCATTACGTTGTTCCACGCCAGTCGCTTCAATTCCCGCCAGGGTGTCTTCATGGTCGCGAATGAGTTTGTTTGCTTCGATAAGCAATGAAGCTCGGTCAATGGGTTGGGTCGTATTCTGCATATTCCACTCCTTAAACAGTGACAATAGTCTACGCCTGGGTCGCTTCGGGGGCAAATTTTCCCTGTTATCCGAGGGGATAAGAAACAGGGGCTGGCTGGCGGGATTTGCTTTTGCATGCTAATAAAGTTGCGTATCGGATTTTATCAGGTACAGTGTGACGCTTTCGTCAATCTGGCAATAGATTTGCTTGACATTCGACCAAAATTCCGTCGTGCTATAGCGCCTGTAGGCCAAGACCTGTTAACTCAGTCACCTGAATTTTCGTGAACAGAGTCACGACAAGGGGTTGATATCCGCAGAGAGCGAGTCCATATCGGTAACTCGTTGCCAGTGGAAGGTTTATCAACGTGCGACGCATTCCTGGAAGAATCAAATTAGGTAAGGTGAATATGGGTAAAGCTCTTGTCATCGTTGAGTCCCCGGCAAAAGCCAAAACGATCAACAAGTATCTGGGTAGTGACTACGTGGTGAAATCCAGCGTCGGTCACATCCGCGATTTGCCGACCAGTGGCTCAGCTGCCAAAAAGAGTGCCGACTCTACCTCCACCAAGACGGCTAAAAAGCCTAAAAAGGATGAACGTGGCGCTCTCGTCAACCGTATGGGGGTTGACCCGTGGCACAATTGGGAGGCGCACTATGAAGTGTTGCCTGGTAAAGAGAAGGTCGTCTCTGAACTGAAACAACTGGCTGAAAAAGCCGACCACATCTATCTCGCAACCGACCTTGACCGCGAAGGGGAAGCCATTGCATGGCACCTGCGGGAAGTGATTGGTGGTGATGATGCGCGCTATAGCCGAGTGGTGTTTAACGAAATTACTAAAAACGCGATCCGCCAGGCATTTAACAAACCGGGTGAGCTGAATATTGATCGTGTTAATGCCCAGCAGGCGCGTCGCTTTATGGACCGCGTGGTGGGGTATATGGTTTCGCCGCTGCTATGGAAAAAGATCGCTCGTGGTCTGTCTGCCGGTCGTGTGCAGTCGGTGGCGGTTCGCCTGGTGGTCGAGCGTGAGCGTGAAATTAAAGCGTTCGTGCCGGAAGAGTTCTGGGAAGTCGATGCCAGCACGACCACGCCATCTGGTGAAGCGTTGGCGTTGCAGGTGACTCATCAGAACGACAAACCGTTCCGTCCGGTCAACAAAGAACAAACTCAGGCTGCGGTAAGTCTGCTGGAAAAAGCGCGCTACAGCGTGCTGGAACGTGAAGACAAACCGACAACCAGTAAACCTGGCGCTCCTTTTATTACCTCTACGCTGCAACAAGCTGCCAGCACCCGTCTTGGATTTGGCGTGAAAAAAACCATGATGATGGCGCAGCGTTTGTATGAAGCAGGCTATATCACTTACATGCGTACCGACTCCACTAACCTGAGTCAGGACGCGGTAAATATGGTTCGCGGTTATATCAGCGATAATTTTGGTAAGAAATATCTGCCGGAAAGTCCGAATCAGTACGCCAGCAAAGAAAACTCACAGGAAGCGCACGAAGCGATTCGTCCTTCTGACGTCAATGTGATGGCGGAATCGCTGAAGGATATGGAAGCAGATGCGCAGAAACTGTACCAGTTAATCTGGCGTCAGTTCGTTGCCTGCCAGATGACCCCAGCGAAATATGACTCCACGACGCTGACCGTTGGTGCGGGCGATTTCCGCCTGAAAGCACGCGGTCGTATTTTGCGCTTTGATGGCTGGACGAAAGTGATGCCTGCACTGCGTAAAGGCGATGAAGATCGTATCTTACCGGCAGTCGATAAAGGCGATGCTCTGACGCTCGTTGAACTGACACCAGCCCAGCACTTTACCAAGCCGCCAGCCCGTTTCAGTGAAGCATCGCTGGTTAAAGAACTGGAAAAACGTGGTATCGGTCGTCCGTCTACCTATGCGTCGATCATTTCGACCATTCAGGATCGTGGCTATGTGCGAGTAGAAAATCGTCGTTTCTATGCGGAAAAAATGGGCGAAATCGTCACCGATCGCCTGGAAGAGAATTTCCGCGAGTTAATGAACTACGACTTCACCGCGCAGATGGAAAACAGCCTCGACCAGGTGGCAAATCACGAAGCAGAGTGGAAAGCTGTACTGGATCACTTCTTCTCGGATTTCACCCAGCAGTTAGATAAAGCTGAAAAAGATCCGGAAGAGGGTGGTATGCGCCCGAACCAGATGGTTCTGACCAGCATTGACTGCCCGACTTGTGGTCGCAAAATGGGGATTCGCACAGCGAGCACCGGGGTATTCCTTGGCTGTTCTGGCTATGCGCTGCCGCCGAAAGAGCGTTGCAAAACCACCATTAACCTGGTGCCGGAAAACGAAGTGCTGAACGTGCTGGAAGGCGAAGACGCTGAAACCAACGCGCTGCGCGCAAAACGTCGTTGCCCGAAATGCGGCACGGCGATGGACAGCTATCTCATCGATCCGAAACGTAAGTTGCATGTCTGTGGTAATAACCCAACCTGCGACGGTTACGAGATCGAAGAGGGCGAATTCCGCATTAAAGGTTATGACGGCCCGATCGTTGAGTGTGAAAAATGTGGCTCTGAAATGCACCTGAAAATGGGGCGTTTCGGTAAATACATGGCCTGCACCAACGAAGAGTGTAAAAACACACGTAAGATTTTACGTAACGGCGAAGTGGCACCACCGAAAGAAGATCCGGTGCCATTACCTGAGCTGCCGTGCGAAAAATCAGATGCTTATTTCGTGCTGCGTGACGGCGCTGCCGGTGTGTTCCTGGCTGCCAACACTTTCCCGAAATCGCGTGAAACGCGTGCGCCACTGGTGGAAGAGCTTTATCGCTTCCGCGACCGTCTGCCGGAAAAACTGCGTTATCTGGCAGATGCGCCACAGCAGGATCCTGAAGGTAATAAGACCATGGTTCGCTTTAGCCGTAAAACCAAACAGCAATATGTCTCTTCGGAAAAAGACGGAAAGGCGACTGGCTGGTCAGCATTTTATGTTGATGGCAAATGGGTTGAAGGGAAAAAATAACCTTTAATTCTGTCAGGTTTTTATAAACAAAGGGTCGCGAAAGCGGCCCTTTTTTATTGCATATTATTTTTTCTTCACACCTATACACTAAGGCTATAAATGATATAGTGGTTATAGTTAGCACCTTTTTTATTATTAAATCGTATTAGTCACGCCGCCTGGTGTGACGAAAAAACGATGTTCTGATGGCGTCTAAGTGGATGGTTTAACATGAAATTACAACAACTTCGCTATATTGTTGAGGTGGTCAATCATAACCTGAATGTCTCATCAACAGCGGAAGGACTTTACACATCACAACCCGGGATCAGTAAACAAGTCAGAATGCTGGAAGACGAGCTAGGCATTCAAATTTTTTCCCGAAGCGGCAAGCACCTGACGCAGGTAACGCCAGCAGGGCAAGAAATAATTCGTATCGCTCGCGAAGTCCTGTCGAAAGTCGATGCCATAAAATCGGTTGCCGGAGAGCACACCTGGCCGGATAAAGGCTCGCTGTATATCGCCACCACGCATACCCAGGCACGCTACGCATTACCAAACGTCATCAAAGGCTTTATTGAGCGTTATCCTCGCGTTTCTTTGCATATGCACCAAGGCTCGCCGACACAAATTGCTGATGCCGTCTCTAAAGGCAATGCCGATTTCGCTATCGCCACAGAAGCGCTGCATCTGTATGAAGATTTAGTGATGTTACCGTGCTACCACTGGAATCGGGCTATTGTAGTCACTCCGGATCACCCGCTGGCAGGCAAAAAAGCCATTACCATTGAAGAACTGGCGCAATATCCGTTGGTGACATATACCTTCGGCTTTACCGGACGTTCAGAACTGGATACTGCCTTTAATCGCGCAGGGTTAACGCCGCGTATCGTTTTCACGGCAACGGATGCTGACGTCATTAAAACTTACGTCCGGTTAGGGCTGGGGGTAGGGGTCATTGCCAGCATGGCGGTGGATCCGGTCGCCGATCCGGACCTTGTGCGCGTTGATGCTCACGATATCTTCAGCCACAGTACAACCAAAATTGGTTTTCGCCGTAGTACTTTTTTGCGCAGTTATATGTATGATTTCATTCAGCGTTTTGCACCGCATTTAACGCGTGATGTCGTTGATGCGGCTGTCGCATTGCGCTCCAATGAAGAAATTGAGGTCATGTTTAAAGATATAAAACTTCCCGCCAAATAATCACTCCCGGTATCTTTCTCTTGCGGAAAGATACCGTCATTCCGCTTTAAACCTGAATTAGAATTATCATCATCTACGCCCACTGTCATATATCGTCATAACCCATTTGATGACTATGGTTTTACTGTCGCAAATTTGCGACAAAAGTAGAAACTAATTTACAGCTGTGCAAATTATTCTTTTCAATTATTTATTTCGGGTCAAAAGATTGAATTTTCCCGGGCTCGGATACGTAAATTCACTGGCTTTTCGGCTAAACTTTCTTTAGGATTTATCTCATCAGATGATTACTTGTGCCAATTGTTTGGTCTCTAAATGATAAGCGATATCGATTGTATGAGGTTAGCAATGCCGTCAGGAAGTGAAGAACCGCAAAGGGATCCCGCGCTTAAGCGTAAAGCCTGGCTGGCGGTCTTTCTTGGCTCTGCCCTGTTCTGGGTGGTGGTTGCTCTTCTTGTCTGGAATTACTGGGGTTGATTATGGTCATGACGGTGCGTACAGAAGCGAGAAAAGAGATGTGTCAGCTTCGTGACAATGCTCACAAAGCCCGTAAGGCGCCAGCAACCAGCGTGCCAGCTTCCTGGAAACTGACGCCGCAGCAGCAGGCCTTTATTGATGTGTTCGCGGAAGACGAACCCAAAAAACAATAATTTTGATTTTTGCGTAATGATGCAAATAGTCTGAATATAGACCGTGCACTTTTGTACTCCTTAATAAATACACATCAGCAATATAGAACGAGGGCAGACCTCGCAACCTTAAATAATTAAAGTCTGGTGTCCCTATGATGAATAACATGACAACCGTAAAATACTGGTCATGGCTCGGCGTATTCTCAGCGTCGATCCTCTTCTGGTGTCAGCTCCTCTGGCTGGCCTTGCACTAAATCGTAAAACCTCGCCACGGCGGGGTTTTTTGTTTTATCCCTCGCGTTGGACCATTCCTAAATTTATCAATTTGGGTTGTTATCAAATCGTTACGTGATGTTTGTGTTATCTTTAATATTCACCCTGAAGAGAATCAGGGCTTCGCAACCCTGTCATTAAGGAGGAGCTATGTCGTCAACCCTACGAGAAGCCAGTAAGGACGCGTTGCAGGCCAAAGATAAAACTTACCACTACTACAGCCTGCCGCTTGCTGCCAAATCACTGGGCGATATCACCCGTCTACCCAAGTCACTCAAAGTTTTGCTCGAAAACCTGCTGCGCTGGCAGGATGGTAACTCGGTTACCGAAGAGGATATCCACGCGCTGGCGGGATGGCTGAAAAATGCCCATGCTGACCGTGAAATTGCCTACCGCCCGGCAAGGGTGCTGATGCAGGACTTTACCGGCGTACCTGCCGTTGTTGATCTGGCGGCAATGCGCGAAGCGGTTAAACGCCTCGGCGGCGATACTGCAAAGGTTAATCCGCTCTCACCGGTCGACCTGGTCATTGACCACTCGGTGACTGTCGATCGTTTTGGTGATGATGAGGCATTTGAAGAAAACGTACGCCTGGAAATGGAGCGCAACCACGAACGTTATGTGTTCCTGAAATGGGGAAAGCAGGCGTTCAGTCGGTTTAGCGTCGTGCCGCCAGGCACAGGCATTTGCCATCAGGTTAACCTCGAATATCTCGGCAAAGCAGTGTGGAGCGAATTGCAGGACGGTGAATGGATTGCTTATCCGGATACACTCGTTGGTACTGACTCGCACACCACCATGATCAACGGCCTTGGCGTGCTGGGGTGGGGCGTTGGTGGCATCGAAGCAGAAGCCGCAATGTTAGGCCAGCCGGTTTCCATGCTTATCCCGGACGTAGTGGGCTTCAAACTTACCGGAAAATTACGTGAAGGTATTACCGCCACAGACCTGGTTCTCACTGTTACCCAAATGCTGCGCAAACATGGCGTGGTGGGGAAATTCGTCGAATTTTATGGTGATGGTCTGGATTCACTACCGTTGGCGGATCGCGCCACCATTGCCAATATGTCGCCAGAATATGGTGCCACCTGTGGCTTCTTCCCAATCGATGCTGTAACCCTCGATTACATGCGTTTAAGCGGGCGCAGCGAAGATCAGGTCGAGTTGGTCGAAAAATATGCCAAAGCGCAGGGCATGTGGCGTAACCCGGGCGATGAACCGATTTTTACCAGTACGTTAGAACTGGATATGAATGACGTTGAAGCGAGCCTGGCAGGGCCAAAACGCCCACAGGATCGCGTTGCACTGCCCGATGTACCAAAAGCATTTGCCGCCAGTAACGAACTGGAAGTGAATGCCACGCATAAAGATCGCCAGCCGGTCGATTATGTTATGAACGGACATCAGTATCAGTTACCTGATGGCGCTGTGGTCATTGCTGCGATAACCTCGTGCACCAACACCTCTAACCCAAGTGTGCTGATGGCCGCAGGCTTGCTGGCGAAAAAAGCCGTAACTCTGGGCCTCAAGCGGCAACCATGGGTCAAAGCGTCGCTGGCACCGGGTTCGAAAGTCGTTTCTGATTATCTGGCAAAAGCGAAACTGACACCGTATCTCGACGAACTGGGGTTTAACCTTGTGGGATACGGTTGTACCACCTGTATTGGTAACTCTGGGCCGCTGCCCGATCCTATCGAAACGGCAATCAAAAAAGGCGATTTAACCGTCGGTGCGGTGCTGTCCGGCAACCGTAACTTTGAAGGCCGTATCCATCCGCTGGTTAAAACTAACTGGCTGGCCTCGCCGCCGCTGGTGGTTGCCTATGCGCTGGCGGGAAATATGAATATCAACCTGGCTTCTGAGCCTATCGGCCATGATCGCAAAGGCGATCCGGTTTATCTGAAAGATATCTGGCCATCGGCACAAGAAATTGCCCGTGCGGTAGAACAAGTCTCCACAGAAATGTTCCGCAAAGAGTACGCAGAAGTTTTTGAAGGCACAGCAGAGTGGAAGGGAATTCACGTCACACGATCCGATACCTACGGTTGGCAGGAGGACTCAACCTATATTCGCTTATCGCCTTTCTTTGATGAAATGCAGGCAACACCAGCACCAGTGGAAGATATTCACGGTGCGCGGATCCTCGCAATGCTGGGGGATTCAGTCACCACTGACCATATCTCTCCGGCGGGCAGTATTAAGCCCGACAGCCCAGCGGGTCGATATCTACAAGGTCGGGGTGTTGAGCGAAAAGACTTTAACTCCTACGGTTCGCGGCGTGGTAACCATGAAGTGATGATGCGCGGCACCTTCGCCAATATTCGCATCCGTAATGAAATGGTGCCTGGCGTTGAAGGGGGGATGACGCGGCATTTACCTTACAGCGACGTAGTCTCTATTTATGATGCTGCGATGCGCTATAAGCAGGAGCAAACGCCGCTGGCGGTGATTGCCGGGAAAGAGTATGGATCAGGCTCCAGTCGTGACTGGGCGGCAAAAGGTCCGCGTCTGCTTGGTATTCGTGTGGTGATTGCCGAATCGTTTGAACGAATTCACCGTTCGAATTTAATTGGCATGGGCATCCTGCCGCTGGAATTTCCGCAAGGCGTAACGCGTAAAACGTTAGGGCTAACCGGGGAAGAGAAGATTGATATTGGCGATCTGCAAAACCTACAACCCGGCGCGACGGTTCCGGTGACGCTTACGCGCGCGGATGGTAGCCAGGAAGTCGTACCCTGCCGTTGTCGTATCGACACCGCGACGGAGTTGACCTACTACCAGAACGACGGCATTTTGCATTATGTCATTCGTAATATGTTGAAGTAACAACTATTTGGTTATTTTGCTTCCGGCAAGCAAATGAATTACACAATGCAAGAGGGTTATTTGTTCAGCAAATGGCCCATTTTCTCGGCTTTGGTATCGAGATAATGTTCGTTATTGGGGTTACGACCTACAATCAATGGTACGCGTTCAACAATATTAATCCCTGCTTCGGTCAGAATTTCGACTTTTTTCGGGTTATTGGTTAACAAGCGGACTTCATTGACGCCAAGGAGTTTGAACATATCAGCGCAAAGAGTGAAGTCGCGCTCATCAGCGGCGAAGCCTAACTGGTGGTTAGCCTCTACGGTATCGTAACCTTGATCCTGCAGTGCGTAAGCGCGGATTTTATTCAGCAGACCAATGTTACGACCTTCCTGACGGTGATACAGCAAAATACCACGGCCTTCCTCGGCAATTTGCGTCAATGCCGCTTCGAGCTGGAAGCCACAATCGCAGCGCAAGCTGAACAGGGCGTCACCGGTCAGACATTCGGAATGGACGCGCGCAAGTACCGGGGTATGCCCGGAAATATCGCCATAGACTAGCGCGACATGATCGTGTCCGGTTGCCAGTTCTTCAAATCCCACCATCAGGAAATCGCCCCATGGGGTTGGCAGTTTGGCTTCTGCCACACGTTTAAGCTGCATGAAATTCTCCAGACCAGGCTGACACGTTTCGTGCCTTTGCCCCATTATGCTTTCTGTATCGGACTATTTTGCCACAAGCCCGGCAACTTCACCTAATCACCACCACGCTTTACAAACGTTAAACGCACAATCCGACATATCCACCAGAATGATGAAATTCAGTTATGATTGTGGTGCTTAGTGAAAAAGGAGAGGACATGCTTTCAATTGCCAGACGAACGGCCGCAGGAGCCGCCGTATTGCTCGTTATACCCCTGGTCGTTTGGTTCTCCGGCTGGATGTGGCAGCCCGGACAAAACGAGACGTGGCTGAAAGCCTTATACTGGATAACCGAGACGGTCACCCAGCCGTGGGGGATTATTACGCACGTGCTGCTCTGTGGCTGGTTCCTGTGGTGCCTGCGCTTTCGCCTTCGCGCGGCGCTGGTACTGTTCGCTATTCTCGGCGGCGCCATACTTATCGGGCAGGGGGTGAAGTCGTGGGTCAAGGATCGCGTGCAGGAACCCCGTCCTTTCGTCGTCTGGCTGGAAAAAACGCATCATGTTCCGGTGGATGAGTTCTACAATTTAAAGCGTAAAGATCGCGGTGCGTTGGTAAAGGAGCAGCTTGCAGAACAGCAGGATATCCCGACCTTTTTACGCAAACACTGGCAAAAAGAGACCGGCTTTGCGTTTCCTTCCGGGCATACGATGTTTGCTGCCAGCTGGGCGCTACTTGGCGTGGGACTGCTGTGGCCGCGTCGGCGTACCCTCACGATTGCGATTTTGCTGGTCTGGGCGACAGGCGTAATGGGCAGCCGGATGCTGTTGGGGATGCACTGGCCGCGTGATTTGGTGGTGGCAACGCTGATCTCGTGGGTACTGGTGACGCTGGCGACCTGGCTTGCACAACGTTTTTGTGGACCATTGACGCCGCCGCCGGAAGAGAAGGAAGAAATAGCCGAAAGGGAGTCTGGCGCAACCTGAAGGTTGATATTCCGCATTTTGACCATAAATCCATGTAGGGCGCGTTACTTTTTCCATTTCGCGCCCGCCACTAAAATGGTACTTTAAAGGGCTATTGCGGTAAGTTGACCATAATTTATTCGCTCTAACCACATAACGGGAAGTAATGTGAAATATTTACTCATTTTCTTACTGGTGTTAGCGATCTTCGTGATTTCGGTCACGTTGGGTGCGCAGAACGATCAACAGGTGACGTTTAATTATCTGTTAGCGCAAGGGGAGTACCGTATTTCCACATTGCTGGCGGTATTGTTTGCTGCGGGGTTTGCTATCGGTTGGTTGATTTGTGGCCTGTTCTGGCTGCGAGTTCGTGTTTCCCTGGCGCGCGCTGAACGTAAAATAAAGCGACTGGAAAACCAGCTTTCACCCGCGACTGACGTGGCTGTAGTGCCGCACTCGTCAGCGGCGAAGGAATAACTTTCTATGCTGGAGTTGTTGTTTCTGCTTTTGCCTGTAGCCGCTGCCTATGGCTGGTATATGGGCCGCAGAAGTGCGCAACAAAACAAGCAAGATGAAGCCAACCGCTTGTCGCGTGATTACGTAGCGGGGGTTAACTTCCTGCTTAGTAATCAACAGGATAAAGCGGTAGACCTGTTTCTCGATATGCTTAAAGAGGATACAGGCACCGTTGAAGCCCACCTTACGCTCGGAAACCTGTTCCGTTCGCGTGGCGAAGTTGATCGCGCTATTCGCATCCATCAGACCCTAATGGAAAGCGCCTCGCTGACCTATGAACAGCGTCTGTTGGCGATTCAACAACTGGGGCGTGATTACATGGCCGCCGGGTTATATGACCGCGCGGAAGACATGTTCAATCAGCTGACCGATGAAACTGACTTCCGCATTGGCGCGCTGCAACAGTTGCTACAAATCTACCAGGCTACCAGTGAGTGGCAGAAAGCAATTGATGTTGCCGAACGCCTGGTGAAGCTGGGTAAAGATAAACAGCGCGTCGAAATTGCCCATTTCTACTGTGAGTTAGCCCTGCAGCATATGGCCAGCGACGATCTCGATCGTGCCATGACCTTGCTAAAAAAAGGGGCGGCGGCAGATAAAAACAGCGCCCGCGTATCCATAATGATGGGACGCGTGTTTATGGCGAAAGGAGAATACGCCAAAGCCGTCGAAAGTCTGCAACGCGTGATATCCCAGGACAGAGAACTGGTCAGCGAAACGCTGGAAATGTTGCAAACCTGCTATCAGCAGTTGGGTAAAACTGCCGAATGGGCAGAATTCCTGCAGCGTGCGGTGGAAGAGAACACCGGTGCCGATGCTGAATTGATGCTTGCTGATATCATCGAAGCGCGCGACGGTAGTGAGGCCGCACAGGTCTATATTACGCGCCAGCTTCAGCGTCATCCGACCATGCGTGTGTTCCATAAGTTAATGGATTACCACTTAAATGAAGCGGAAGAAGGGCGTGCCAAAGAGAGCCTGATGGTGCTGCGTGACATGGTGGGTGAACAGGTGCGCAGCAAACCGCGCTATCGCTGCCAGAAATGCGGCTTCACCGCTTATTCGCTTTACTGGCATTGCCCTTCCTGCCGGGCGTGGTCCACCATTAAGCCAATCCGAGGTCTGGACGGGCAGTGATTTTTAAAAACTCCGCATTTTAGTTACAACATACTAATTGTTGTGCTAATTTCGTCAACACCGTGCGATCTGGGGTTCGGCAGGAAAATCATTCGATTCTGTTCATTTACCCCGAGGGCAGGTAGAATGCACGCCGTTTATCTGTTCCGCGCCGCTGCGCGCCCATAGACGAAAAGGGCTGGTCATGACGTCTGTTACATCCTCCACTTCCCGCGTAGTTACCGATTCTCCCGTAGTTGTTGCTCTGGATTACAATAACCGTGACGCCGCACTGGCCTTTGTTGATGGCATTGATCCCCGCGATTGCCGTCTGAAAGTAGGCAAAGAGATGTTTACGCTGTTCGGCCCGTCAATCGTCCGCGATCTGCACCAGCGTGGCTTCGACGTTTTCCTCGACCTGAAATTCCACGATATTCCGAATACCACTGCGCACGCCGTAGCTGCGGCGGCTGAACTGGGCGTGTGGATGGTTAACGTTCATGCATCCGGCGGGGCACGCATGATGACGGCTGCGCGCGAAGCGCTGGTGCCGTTTGGCAATGACGCTCCGCTTCTGATCGCCGTCACCGTGCTGACCAGTATGGATGAATCCGACCTGCGCGACCTGGGTGTGACGTTGTCACCTGCCGAACACGCGGAGCGTCTGGCGCGCCTCACGCAACAGTGTGGTCTCGATGGCGTGGTCTGTTCGGCTCAGGAGGCGGTTCGCTTCAAAGCTGAGCTAGGCCGCGACTTTAAACTGGTAACGCCAGGCATCCGTCCGGCAGGCAGCGAGTCTGGGGATCAGCGACGCATCATGACGCCAGAGCAGGCGCTGAGCGCGGGTGTAGACTATATGGTGATTGGTCGCCCGGTGACGCAATCCGCTCATCCGGCAGAGACCCTGAAAGCGATTAATGCATCACTGAAAAAGGGGGCATAATGCGTGACGCCAACAGTCGTCTGGTCTATTCAACGGATACCGGGCGCATTGAAGAGCCAAAAGAGAAAGCTGAACGTCCGAAAGGCGATGGTACCGTGCGAATTCAGCGGCAGACCAGCGGCAGGAAAGGTAAAGGGGTTTGCCTTGTCACTGGCATTGATCTGGATGATGCAGACCTGGTAAAGCTCGCCGCTGAACTTAAAAAGAAGTGCGGATGCGGTGGGGCAGTAAAAGACGGCATTATTGAGATTCAGGGTGATAAACGGGATTTAATTAAAACGCTGCTGGAAGCCAAAGGAATGAAAGTTAAACTGGCGGGCGGCTAAAATAAATGAGCCACGGACATTGCCGTGGCTCTTTTTTTTACGTGCGTAAGTCAGACCTGAAAATACAAAATATATTATTATACCGGTGAGAGCCGTTATGGTGATTATTTGCCCACCTGGTGACCGATAACACCACCTACGGCAGCACCACCTAATGTACCCAGCGTACTACCATCCGTTAATACTGCACCACCAAGCGCACCAGCACCGGCACCAATCGCGGTGTTACGGTCACGTTTAGACCAGTTAGAGCAAGCGCTCAGGGACATTGCTACAGTGATTGCCAGAACAGCGGCGGCTAATTTTTTGCTGGTAAAGGTCATAATACTTTCTCCTGAATTATCGATTCACGGAAAGGAATGCACTTTAAGTATAGACAATATCCATACTTAAATTCTGTTCCCGTGAAAGCTGGTCGCGCAGGTGTTTCATCATCACGCAGGTGATAGTCACTTCCTGTTATATCGCTAATATTAATTTTACGTGTTTAGAACGGTTTCAACAGGTAAAAACTCTTAAAGGCAGGGTCAGAATACTCTCAGAGAAAGGTTTAAGTGCGCCCATTATTCGGGCGCAGCAGGATAATCAGGCCGTTTTTTTCACAATATCGACAGTCAGGCCGTCTTGTTCTAATTGCTGGCGATATTCATCGCGCAAACGCTCATCCGTAATCACACGGCTGAAGCGTGAAGCCGGACCCATCGTATAAGGGTGTACGGCGCCAAACTTAGAGCTGTCGGTCAGCACAATCGCTTCACACTCTTTGGCGAGTACGGCGTTAACCACGTCTGAACGCATCATGTCGCGACCAGTAAAGCCGGTGTCGGGCTGCCAGCCGTCAATACCAATGAATGCCTTACTGAAGTGAACCTGCTGAACATATTGACGCGTTAATGGCCCCACCATGCTTTCGCTTTTCTTCTGGTAAATGCCGCCCAGCAGTATCACCTCGCACTGAGTTTCCTTCAACAGATGGGCGATATAGCTGCTTACGGTGATGATGGTAACGTCTTTTTGATCGGCGAGCGTGCGCGCCAGAAGGGCGTTACTGCTGCCATTTTCAATAAAGACGGTCTCACCGCTATTCACTAAGGATGCAGCAAACTCCGCCAGCTCCCGCTTGAGCGCATAATTGTTCATCATGCGGGTTTCGACGTCGTCGCTGTCCAGTGGAACGGCATATCCGTGCGCACGCCGCAGGTAGCTCTGTTTTTCCAGCAGATTCAGATCCTGACGAATGGTGACTTCAGAAACGCCGGTGGCTTTAGCGAGATCGACCACGCTTACGCGTCCCTGATCGATCACCATCTGCAAAATGATTTGTTGTCGGGAATTCATAGCATCCATTTAAAAGGCAAGGGCGGAAACGACGTGGCTACACTTCCCACGGGGCTTTAGGTTGAGTGGATTCTGGAGCGTCATCAGCGCCGTTCTCAGCCAGCAGTTCAGACTTGAGGATTTCAAGGTTACGGATAGCAGAGTGATAATCGCCTGCGACAAGAATATCCAGCACAGTATCAATACGCTGTGCCACGGCTGTTGCATCAATGTTAGACATAAGCTCACCCTGAAGCGAAAAGTTAATATTATCAATGATGCAGAAAATTGATTCAAAAGAGAAGGTAAAAAATGCAATAACCAAAGTTCATAAATGAAAGTGATAAATTTGGCCCCCGTATGCTGCGGGTTGTAGGGGTGGATTAGTCTAAAACTGCGCGCAACGCGCTTTTTTATAAGAGGAATTCGACTATGACAGTTATCAACCAGACAACCTGCACATTGTTTACTGATGCTGAACGATTCACTCAACTGGCGGCTTATTATGAGGCCGAACGGCGTACGGTGTGGATGATGTTACGTGCCACGCCACGGCCTTGCTTCAATCATGCGCTGATCGAGGAGATCATGAATCTCTCCTGGCTGGTTCGACAGTCCGGATTTGTCGTTGATTTTTGGGTCACCGGATCGCTGGTCCCCGACATCTACAATACCGGCGGTGATTTACAGTTCTTCGTTGAGTGCATCAAAAACAACCGACGCGAAGCGTTACGCGCCTATGCCCGGGCCTGTGTGGACTGCGTTCATGCCGCCTCGCGAGGGTTTGATACCGGAGCTGTCACGCTGGCTATGGTGGAAGGAAGCGCGTTAGGGGGCGGGTTTGAAGCCGCGCTGGCGCATCATTTCATTCTGGCCCAGCGCGATGCCCGATTAGGCTTTCCGGAAATCGCGTTCAATCTGTTCCCGGGCATGGGCGGCTATTCACTGGTGGCGCGTCGTGCCGGCATGAAAATGGCGGAGGCGCTGATCTACAAAGGTGAGACGCATACGGCGGAATGGTATGAGCAGTATGGTCTTGTGGATCTCTTATTCGAGCCGTTACAGAGCTATGTTTCGGTGCGGACGTTTATCGACACGCTACAGCCGAAGCTCAACGGCGTAAGGGCCATGCTGCGTGCACGTACGCGCGTGCTGCCACTTCCGCGAAGCGAGCTGATGGACATTACCGAGGATTGGGTTGATGCCGCCTTCTGCCTTGAACCGAAGGATATCGCCTACATGGAGCGGCTGGTTATGCTGCAAAATCGCCATCAGGCGACGGGCTTACGCAAAGCCAGCTAACGGACATTTCTGGCCTGATAGCGCTTTAGCCATCGCTCGAATGCGGCAGCGGGCATGGGCTTAGCAAAAAGATAACCCTGCCGTTCGTTGACGCCATTCTTCGTCAGAAAGGCGTCTTCTTTTGCACTTTCCACCCCTTCAGCAATGACCTGCAAATTTAACGCCTGCGCCACGGCGACTATCGCACGCACCAGCGACTGTGAAATAGACTGCTTATGAATGTCCCGCACGAAAGACTGGTCAAGCTTAATGGCATCGATAGGGAAGCGCGCCAGCTGCGACAGGGAAGAGTACCCCGTACCAAAGTCATCCAGGTGAATTTGCGCTCCCAGGCGGCTAAACTGCTGGATCACTGACAGGGCCAGCTCTTCATTTTCAATGAGACAGCTTTCGGTCAATTCCACGTCAATCGGGCAGTATTCAAAATTCAGGTCTTTCAGCGCCTGCTTCAGGTCGCTGAAGATGGTCTGGTCCGCCAGCTGACGGGCGGAGACGTTGACCGCGACGCGAAGGTTGATCCCCTTGTCGCGCCATTTTGCCACCTGGCGCACCACATCAAGCATAACCCAGCGGCCCAGGGGCACAATCAGCCCTGACTCCTCAGCATAGGAGATAAACTCCATCGGCGGGATCAGGCCACGCTCTGGGGACTGCCAGCGCACCAGCGCCTCCAGACTTCTGACTTCGCCGCGCCAGGTTATTTTGGGCTGGTAGTGGATTAACAGCTGATCGTTATCCAGCGCTTTACGCAGGTTGGTATCCAGCCAGAGGTATTCAAATACGCGCTGGTTCATCTCTGGCGAGAAGACGCAGAATTTGCCCCGGCCATTTTCTTTGGCGGTGTACATGGCGGTGTCGGCATTACGAATGACGCTTTCGCGATCGTTACCGTGCTGGGGCGCAAGCGCGATGCCCAGCGAGCAGCCGGTGTAAACCTCTATCAGCCCAATGCGGAAAGGCTGACGAAGTCGGGTCAGTATGCGCGATGCCATGGCTTCCAGCGCGCCCTGCGAGGTATCGGTGGCTAGCACGATAAATTCATCCCCACCCAGGCGCGCCAGGGTTTGTCCTTCGTCCAGGCAGCTCAGGATCGCCAGCGCAACGGCCTGTAGCAGCTGGTCGCCAAACATATGCCCATAGGCATCGTTCACTTTTTTAAAGTTATCCAGATCGAGATAAACCACGCCTACCTGGGTGTCACCCCGAGCGGTGATGGCATCAGAGATCAGCTCATGGATGGCGTTTCGGTTAGGCAAACCGGTAATCGTATCCGTATTGGCGAGTACGCGCAGGCGCTCCTGAGCCCGACGCTCTTCGGTTATATCGGTACCTGAACAGATGAGGAAGATTTCATTTTTCCCGCTGCCGCTGTGAACAAATTTATTTCTGAAGAGAAACAGGCGCTGCCCTTTGCGGGTCTTGATCCAGCGTTCAACTTCGTACGAGCTGCCGTTACGAAAAAAACCGGTGATGTTGCGTTTGGAGGCCGCGGCTTCGCTACGGCTCATAAACAGTTTGAACACGTTTTGCCCGATAACTTCCTGTTCCTTCAGGCCCGTATATTCTTCACTTAAACGGTTGAAGCGCTGAATATTCCCGTTCTGGTCGAGGATCACAATCACGGAGTTAGCCTCGGACACTACCTGTTCGGCGAAGGAGAGCCCCTGCGCCAGGTCCCGCGCCACGGAAGGAGTATCGTTCCAGGCTGATGCCGTTCCTGCCCACTCATTTTTGTTAATTTTACGGCCGACAAGATGAACGGGAACGTCCACACCGTACAAGGGCAGGGTCATGGCAATGCTGGAGGTTATCACGGTGAGCTGGCGGATTAGCGCGGCCTGCTCATCATTCAGCGCCACCAACTGAATGATGTCAGCGCTTTCACTGGCAGCAAGATGCAGAGCATTGCTGTCTGCTGTCAGTCGCCACCAGGGGCTATGCGTACCCATGTAACGAAACAGCAAATTCTGCTCCAGATCGTCCATCACGTTTTCTCCCGCGGCTGCTGAGTAGCGCACAAATTATTCATTTGCAGTCGACAATGACGGCTCTCTTTTACTGTAGATAATTCTGGCGAAATGTGGCGATGGGAAACAGAAAAGTGTGAGAAAAAACGATGATTTTGCGGGAGATAATACAGAAGAGAACTCCCGGCCACCCCTTAACGGAACGGCCGGAAGTTTACGCGGTTATCAGGCGACCGGGCGCGCAATAATGCTGCGGGTTTCCATGCGGACTTCGGCAATGGTGACGTCAATAACGTCAGTTACTTTATAAACCGTTTCACCTTTAATTTGTACGGTGCCGTTTTCCTGGCTGCAAACCATTTCATCGCGCACAGCGTGTAAGAAAGGTGCAGGAATAAAGGCGATAGCGCCGTTATCAACCAAACGAACACGCATGCCGCCACGGCTGATATCGACAATTTCCGCCGCGAAACGGGTGTCGGTCCCGGCTTTGTCTTTCAGGAAGCGTGCGTATAACCAGTCACCAACATCACGTTCTGCCATCCGATTGAGACGGCGACGCTCGGCCATTTGGACAGTGATCTCATCCTGTGGACGCGTCGCAGTTTCGCCTTTGATAACCGCTTTCAGCAGACGGTGGTTGATCATGTCGCCATATTTACGGATCGGCGATGTCCAGGTGGCGTATGCTTCCAGACCGAGGCCAAAGTGAGGACCGGGTTCAGTGCTAATTTCAGCAAATGACTGGAAGCGACGAATGCGGCTGTCGAGGAAACCAGTTGGTTGCGCATCCAGTTCACGACGCAGTTTGCAGAAACCGTCCAGCGTGAGCACTTCTTCGGCATCGACATGCAGACCGTGCGTTTTCAGCAACGCTGCCAGCGCGTCGGCATTCGCCGGATCAAAGCCCATATGCACGTTATAGATGCCAAAACCGAGCTTATCGCGCAGTACGCGGGCCGCACAAATGTTAGCGGCAATCATCGCTTCTTCGACGATACGGTTGGCAATGCGACGAGGCTCGGCGACGATATCCAGCACTTCACCTTTTTCACCGAGAATAAAGCGGTAATCCGGGCGATCTTTAAACACCAGTGCGTGGTTATGACGCCACTCGCCGCGGCGTTGGCAAATTTGCGCTAGCAAACGGACTTGTTCGGCAATTGCTTCACTTTCAGGCTGCCAGTCACCGGTATTTTCCAGCCAGTCAGAAACCTGGTCATACACCAGCTTTGCTTTGGATTCGATGGTGGCGGCAAAGAATTCGATATTATCTTCAATGGTGCCATCAGCGGAGAGCGTCATGCGGCATGCCAGTACCGGGCGGACTTCATTGGCGCGCAGTGAGCAGAGATCGTCAGAAAGCTCGCGAGGCAGCATAGGGATGTTGAAGCCAGGCAGATAGTTGGTGAATGCGCGAATTTTCGCGGCTTTGTCCAGCTTGCTGCCTTCAGCAATCCACGCGGTTGGATCGGCAATCGCCACAATCAGCTGAAGTTTGTCATCCGGCAACGCCTTAGCGAAAAGGGCGTCATCCATATCTTCTGTGCTGGCACTGTCGATGGTGACAAAATCCAGCGCGGTCAGATCTTCACGAACCAGACCTTCATCGAGCATTTCGGTAGCGACGCCGTCTGGTGCTTCTTTTTCCAGATTATGGCGTGCAAGTGTAACCCACCACGGTACAAAGTGATCGTCACCAAAAGTGATGTATTGTGTCAGTTCTGCATAGAAAGAACGATCGCCTTTCAGCGGATGACGGCGCATTTCGGCAACCGCCCAGTCGCCTTCTTTAAACTCGTGGTTCAGGCCACGGGCTGCGCGGCAAGGAATGGCGTCTTTTAAGAGTGGATGATCAGGAACGATGGCCAGACGGTCATTTTTGCCCTGAACCTTACCCACGAAACGAGTCAGGAACGGTTCAACCAGTTCTTCTGGCTCTGCGGATTCACGTTCTTTTTCACTGTGGATCACCGCGATAATTCGGTCGCCATGCATGACTTTTTTCATCTGCGGCGGCGGAATGAAATAACTTTTTTGCGCGTCGACTTCCAGGAAGCCAAAGCCTTTTTCTGTGGCTTTTACCACCCCTTCAGCGCGTGGCGTCTGGGAATGCAGTTGCTGTTTAAGCTGCGCTAGCAGCGGGTTGTCCTGAAACATAATTGTCTATTTTGGTGGCCATTAGAGCGGCTGACAGTTTTACGCGAATCTCACTGCTACAGCAAGCGCTCTTTAGGTAAAGAGTATGGTTATTCCTCTTTGCCGAGCGCCACGCGCAGACGGTCCAGCCAGCCATAAAATGCATCTCGGGTAAGCAGGTTGATGGCCTTCTCTGGCGAGAGACCTGACCCGGTCAGGGGCGTTAACTGGGCGGCGCTAAAGCGATCCGGAGAGGCGACAAGCAGCGCACGAGCGGCTGAGAGCATCGAAGACGCGGGGCCTTCACTTCGCGGATGGTTAAGCAGAATTTCGCCCGTCAGATCAAGCAGCATCGGCTCATGACACAGCACAGGAGTAAGCGCTTCAAGCGCCGGTTCCGCCTGCCAGCGTGAGAGCGCCTCAAGCTGAAGCGCACTGGCATATTTTAGCTCAACCGCGGGTAGCGTGGCGGTCCATCTGCTGAAACTGACCGGCAGCGTATGGGGCTGAATGTGGTGCCCGGGCAGCCAGCGTACCGGATGGCCAAGCAATGCCTGAAATACCGCGACCACTCGCGCCTGAAAACCGACAAAGCCGATGATCTGGTTGATAAGCACAATGTCATACGTTGTGAGTCCAACCTCATCAAGCTGGTTTTGGGCTTTATCATCGATGACATCGGGTGAGCTGGCTAACTGGCGGGCATACTGGGTAATTTCTGCAAGGCGTCGATTGCTTTCCCGGGAGGAGTCCGGCCCCGGAAGAGGGGCGAGCAGAGCAGCGTAGTGGTTACAGAGCCGCTGAACGCCACACGCCTGGGCAACCGTTAATGCCGTGCTCAGCCTGTCGTAGGCGCTGAGCGTATGCAGACGGTTCACGGGAGTATCAAGTGGGAACAAAAGATGACAGAGGGTTCGGGCAGGCGTAAGCCAACCAGCACAGCTTGCGAGAATGTCATCGGGCAGGGCTAAATCGAGCAAAAAACGGTCGTCGACGTTAGCGGCTTCCGGGACCAGAGGCAGAACGTCATACTCCGTAGTACTGGATTGGTTTCATGATACCAGTGGCTTTTGCCGGTGATGTGGCGTTGTTCCATGGGCGCTCCTTGGTTGTAAAGGAAATCGTTATCCTGACGCAAGGCGGGAAGGGGAGAAAGACGGATCGGCGATAACAAATATCAGAAAGGTATAACAGAGATAACGGGCGGCAGAACGCCGCCCATCTTTACCAACAGAACGATTATTTCAGTTCGAGTTCGTTCATTGCAGCAATGCTGAAACCGCCGTCAACGTGGACCACTTCACCGGAGATACCGGCAGAGAGATCGGAGCACAGGAATGCCGCAGAGTTACCCACATCTTCAATAGTAACGGTACGGCGAATCGGGGTAACGGCTTCGCAATGAGCCAGCATTTTGCGGAAGTCTTTGATACCGGAGGCCGCCAGAGTACGGATCGGACCAGCAGAGATGGCGTTAACACGCACACCTTCCGGACCCATCGCGTTCGCCATATAGCGCACGTTCGCTTCCAGAGACGCTTTTGCCAGACCCATAACGTTGTAGTTCGGGATAGCGCGCTCAGCGCCAAGGTAGGAAAGGGTCAGCAGGGCAGAACCCGGATTCAGCATGGAGCGGCAAGCTTTTGCCATTGCAACGAAGCTGTAGGAGCTGATGTCGTGGGCAATTTTGAAGCCTTCACGGGTAACGGCGTTAACATAGTCACCATCCAGCTGATCGCCAGGTGCAAAACCAATAGAGTGTACGAAACCGTCAAATTTCGGCCAAACTTTCCCCAGTTCAGCGAACATGGTGTCGATGCTGGCATCTTCTGCAACATCGCACTGCAGAACGATGTCAGAACCCAATTGAGCGGCAAATTCTTCTACGCGGCCTTTCAGTTTGTCGTTCTGGTAGGTGAATGCCAGTTCAGCTCCTTCGCGGTGCATCGCCTGAGCGATACCGTAGGCGATGGATAGTTTGCTGGCAACACCGGTTACCAGAATGCGCTTACCGGAAAGAAAACCCATAGCTTTAATCCTTATGTTGATGCTTGTTGTGCCTTGTAATTCATAGCGTTACAGGCAGTATTTCAAAATCATTCGAAATTAGCTCGAAATTATAGCCCACTCACAGCCCCATGTGTCACGATATTTCTCGCTCCTGCGCCGTGAATGGGCTCACGGAAGAGGTTGAACTGGCTCTTCATCAGGCTGTTTCGTGTGTATCCCAGCAGTATATCACCGCACGCAGGGTTCGCCTCATCCAACCAGAGACTGCCCGGAGCACAGCCGGATCTTAATTCGCTGACGAGGGGATTCTGGCGATAACCTTAATTTCGAAATCAAAACCCGCAAGCCAGTTAACGCCTATTGCTGTCCAGTTTGGGTAAGGAGCGTGGGGAAATGCCAGTTTTTTCGCCTCCATGATAACGGGGAACTGGTTTTCAGGATCGGTATGAAACGTCGTGACATCAATCAGATCGTCAAAAGTACATCCCGCGGCTGCCAGGATCGCCCGTAAATTATCGAACGCCAGCTGCACCTGAGCGGGGAAGTCGGGTTCAGGTGTGCCATCGCTGCGGCTGCCAACCTGACCGGAAACAAATAACAGATCGCCAGAGCGAATTGCAGCTGAATAGCCATGCTCTTCATAGAGGGCATGTCGGTTAGCCGGGAAGACGGGATCACGTGAAGGCATGGCTTTTCCTTTTCTGTCAGAGGTATTGTTGTGCTTACGCGGTAGAAGTAACATACGCGACGTATGTGAAAAATGTAATTCACATACGTCGCGTATGTCAAATTATAGTTATCGCTTAATTAAGGAAGTCCCATGGCTACAAAACGTCGCGCTGAAACGGCCCAGGAAAATCGCGAGAAAATGATTCAGGCGGCGCGAAAGGCATTTGCTGAAAAAGGCTATGCCGCAGCGTCAATGGATGAACTCACGGCAAGCGTGGGGTTAACACGCGGCGCGCTATATCATAATTTCAACGACAAGAAGGGATTACTGGCGGCGGTGGTCGCGCAGATAGACAGCGAAATGGCAGCAAACGCAAAAGCGATTGCCGCCGCCGCCGAAGATGACTGGGAGCGACTGCTGGCGGAGGGCATCGCCTATATCAAAATGGCGCTCGTTCCGGAAGTTCAGCGTATCGTCCTCCTTGACGGCCCGGCTGTTCTGGGCGACCCGGCGCAATGGCCCAGCCAGAACAGCTGCCTTGAGTCGACCCGTCAGACCATCGAAAAAATGATGGAGTGCAACGTAATCAAAAAGATGGATGCCAGAGTCGCAGCCCATCTGCTGAATGGCGCTGCTCTGAATGCGGCTCTGCTGATTGCCGCGAGTGAAGAACCGCAGAAGACCCTCCCGCATGCCATAGAGGTGTTTACTCTGCTGGCAAGCGGGTTACGCAGCGGCTAACGATCTTTACGCCACGCATCCGCCGTCAATGCCTCGCCAAAATGACCGGCAATCAGCCGTTTGGTGAGTTCATGCAGCGGCGATGCCAGCACATCCGCGGTGCTGCCTCGCTCGACAACCTCGCCCTGATGCATCACCAGCACCTGGTCGCTAATGTGCTTCATCATTCCGATATGCTGGGTAACATAAATATACGAAATGCCCTGTTTTTCCTGTAATTCCAGCATCAGATTAATCAACTGCGAACGCATCGACATATCCAGTGAAGCGAGGGCTTCATCGGCAATAATGACTTTTGGGCGCAATATCAGCGCGCGCGCCAGACCCAGACGCTGTTTTTGTCCGGGTGCCAACATATGCGGATAGTAACTGACGTGATCCGGTAGCAGCCCAACCATACGCATCGTTTCAATAATCTGTTTGCGACGCTGTTCCGGTTCCAGGTCGGTGTTCAGGCGCAGTGGAAAATCCAGAATTTGCGAGATACGTTGACGGGGATTCAACGAGGTCGAAGGATCCTGAAAAATCATGCGAATACGCTGACTGCGGAAGGAATAATCGCCAAAATGCAGTGGATGATCGTCAATCAATAACTCGCCGCTGGTAGGCTCTATCATTCCCGCCAGCATTTTTGCCAGCGTGGATTTACCCGAACCATTCTCGCCAATAATCGCCAGTGTCTGGCCTTCACGTAGCGTAAAGCTCAAGGGTTTTACCGCTTCTACGGTCTGACGACGAAACCAGCCGGTCCGGTAGCGGAACGTTTTACTTAAATTACGCACTTCAAGCAGCGTTTCGATCATCTCACTCTTTCTCCATGTTCAGCGGGAAATGACAGGCATAGAGATGATTTTTCGCCCCCGTCAAACGTGGCGTCACAATGCATTCTCGTTGTGCATACGGGCAACGTGGCCCCAGACGACAACCAATCGGTAACTGTTCCAGCAGTGGGATAGCGCCGGGCAGCGTATTGAGGCGACTTTTATGCGGCATCGCGCTGCCGAAGTCTGGTATCGCGCGGATCAGCGCCTGGGTATAAGGATGATGTGGCATCGTCACCAACTCCTTACTCGGCGCGGTTTCCACTGTTTGACCGCAGTAAAGCACGTTAATTTTATCCGCCCATTGGCTAAGCATTTGTAAGTCATGGCTGATAAGCAAAATAGTGGTATTGCTGTTTTGGTTGAGACGCGTCAGCAGGCGAAAGATTTGCGCCTGGGTTGTTGGCTCCATTGAGTTGGTCGGTTCGTCAGCAATCAGCAGACGCGGTTGATTCGCCAGTGCAATGGCTATCATCACTTTCTGACATTCACCTTCGGTCAACTCATAGGGAAAACTGCGCATCGCATCTTTGTGATCTTTAATCCCCACGCGGTGCAGCAGTTCAATGGCACGGCGTTTGCGCCAGCCAAAACGCTGCCACCAACGGCCTTTATAGGTCCAGGCTGGGATGTTTTGCATCAACTGGCGGCCCACACGTTCTGAAGGGTCAAGACACGACTGCGGTTCCTGGAAAATCATCGACACGTTATGGCCAACCAGTTTGCGCCGTTCGCGTGCGGAGAGACGCAGCAAATCGATATCATCAAAACGCATACGGTCAGCAGTAACACGCCAGTTATCTTTATTCACCCCACAAATCGCTTTCGCAATCAAACTCTTGCCGGAACCGGATTCACCAACAAGACCGCGGATTTCACCTTCGGTTAAGGTCATACTTACCCGGTCGACGGCTTTAACCCACTCATCACCGGTTTTAAATTCAATGGTCAGGTTACGAATATCGAGTAATGGCATTATTCCACCCCCGCAATAATCGCACGACGAACGCCATCGCCAAGGAGGTTAACCAACAACACGCTAATCATAATTGCCGCACCTGGCAGCATGACAGTCCACGGGGCGACATAAATCAGTTCCAGCGCATCACCGAGCATCGCTCCCCATTCAGGCGAGGGGAGTTGTGCGCCGAGATCGAGAAAGCCCAGCGCGGCGATATCGAGAATTGCCATCGACAGTGCGCGGGTGATCTCGGTGACCAGCCCGGCGGTGATGTTTGGCATCACAGCAAACCAGAGAATATTCAGCGTTGATGCGCCATCCAGACGGGCGGCGATAACGTACTCTTTTTCCAGTTCGTCATGCACCATGCTGTAAATCGAACGTACCATACGCGGCAGCAATGCCAGCCAGACAGCAAACATAGCGTGGGACAAACTCGGTCCGGCAAACGCTACAACGATAATTGCCAACAGCAGCGAAGGGATCGCCAGTAAGGTATCCAGAATATGGTTAAGCACCGCTGAGCGGAGGCCGTGTGTCGCCCCGGCGAAGGTGCCCAGTACCAGGCCACAGATCGTCGCGGCAAGCGTCACCACAAATGCGCCACCCACGGTTGGCGCAGCTCCGCTCAGTAAACGGCTTAAAACATCGCGTCCGAGGTCGTCAGTCCCCAGGAAGAAAGAAACTTCGCCATAGCGCGACCATGACGGCGGCAATAATTGATAACCGAGAAATTGCTGGTCGATGCCGTAAGGCGCAAACCAGCCGCCAAAAATACACAGTACAGCCAGCCCCGCGCAGCCGTACAGGCCGACCATCGCAGAGGCGTCACTATAAAATTTGCGCCAGGCGGTACGCAGCGTGCCCGGCGGGCGCTTTTCGCTGTATACGCTATCGTAAGGCATACCATTCCTTATGTTTCAGAGGGTTAGCCATGGCACCCAAAATATCAGAAATCACGTTAACAATAATGACCAGTGAGCCACACACCATCACTCCGGCGGAAATGGCTGCGTAATCCTGCTGGCGGATGGCGTTAATTAACCAGCGCCCTAAACCCGGCCAGCTAAAAACCATTTCGGTGATCATCGCCAGCGTCAGCATGGTGGAAAACTGTAAGCCCAGGCGAGGAATAACCGGCGGTAACGCGTTATGCAGAACGTGGCGACGCAAAATAGTAAAGCGCGACAAACCGCGGGTCGCCGCCGCTTTTACATAGTTCTGGTCATACACTTCGATAGTGCTGATACGCATCAGGCGGATCACTTCAGTTGTTGGCGCAACCGACAGGGTGATCACGGGCAATATCATATGGCGGATTGCGCTCATGATCATTTCATCCCGCCATGGTGAGTCCGAAAGCCAGGCATCAATCAACGCAAAACCGGTAATCGGTTTCACTTCGTAGAGCAGATCGAAACGCCCTGAAACGGGCAACCAACCTAGCGTGAGTGAACAAAACAGCGTCAACAGAAGCGCCAGCCAGAACACCGGGATTGAAAAGCCCAGTAAGGCGATGGCGTTGATCAAGTTATCCTGCCACTTATGGCGCGTAATCCCGGCAATCATCCCCACGGGGATGCCAACAATCAGCGCAAAACCGAAGGCGAGGATGCACAGTTCCATCGTCGCCGGGAAGACCTCTTTTAACTGTTCGGCAATCGGTTGACCGTTAATGCTGGAAACACCAAAATCCCAGTGGATCAGGCCGTTAAACCAGAACACCCAGGCATTCCACAGTGACGCGCCTTGTAACGGCGCATGAGGGGTGAAATAGCTCAAGCTGAAGCCAACGAAGGTCAGCAGGAACAAGGTGACAATCAATAACAAAATGCGGCGTAAGGTGAAGATAATCATGGTTTTTTCACCTCATCCTGTTTCTCGCGATACACCCCAGCAAAGGAGGCGTTACCAAACGGGCTAAGTACCAGACCTTTGATATCGTACCGATAGGCCTGCAAACGCAATGACGACGCCAGCGGCAAAATGGGCAATTCCTGCGCCAGAATACTCTGCGCTTCGTCATAGGCTTCAATACGCGCCGCCAGCTGCTGCGAAGAGAGTGCCTTACGCAATACGCTGTCGAATTTCGGATCGCACCAGTGGGCGAGGTTGGTCTGCGAATGAATTGCCGCGCAGCTCAGTAACGGACGGAAGAAACTGTCCGGGTCGTTACTGTCCGTCGCCCAACCGGATAACGTCAGATCATGGCTCATATCCATCAACCGCGCCTCCTGAAGCGACCTTCTACCGGCACAATCACCACTTTTACGCCAACCTGCGCCATATCCGCCTGAATCAGTTCGGCAGTTTTCAGTGGACTGGGGTTCCACGCCTGCGAACGTGTGGGCACCCACAGTTTCAGCGTTAAATTTTCCAGCCCCAACGACTTCAACTGTTCGCGCGATTTCGCCGGATTGTATTCAGTAATTTTAGCCTCGTTGTCATAGGCCCACGAGGCGCGCGGTAAAATAGAGGCCGCCGTTTCAGCCGTACCATAATAGATGGATTGCATCAGGCGCTGGTTATTAATCGCCAGTGCCAGCGCATGGCGGACAGCGGGATTATTTAGCGGCGGTTTGGCGGTGTTAAATGCCAGATAGGCGACGTTCATCCCAGGACGCAGCGTTAAACGCAAGCGCGGGTCGTCACGCAAAATGGATAGCTGGCTGGCAGCAGGCCAGGCCAGAACGTCGCATTCCCCGGTCAGGAGTTTGGAGAGTCGGCCTGTTCCACCTGAACCCAGATCAACAATAACCTGCGGCATCAGCGGCTTGCCGCGCCAGAAACGATCGTGGCGTTGCAGGCGAATGTATTGTCCGGCGCGGTACTCTGCTAACTGGAACGGACCGGTGCCTACAGGCTCACGATCGAGACGTTCCTGACGATCCTTTTTCGTCAGCTGATCCGCGTATTCGGCTGACATGACCGAGGCGTAGTGCGTCGCCAGATGCCAGAGGAAGGAGGCATCCGGGCGATTCAGACGAAACTCAACCGTACGGTTATCCAGTTTGCGAACGCTTTTGACCGAGTCCGCGAATTGCAGACTGTCGAAATAGGGGAAGTTCCCGCCATTAACGTTATGCCACGGATGATTGCGGTTGAATATGCGCTGGAAGGTGAAAACCACGTCATCCGCGTTGAGCTTACGGGTTGGGGTAAACCACGGGGTGTGCTGAAATGCGACATCATCGCGTAGACGAAAGCGGTATGTGGCGCCATTATCAAGCACTTCCCAACTTTCAGCAAGCTCCGGAACCAGCCGATAGGTATAAGGATCGACGTCGAGCAGGCGATCGTAGAGCTGTGCGGCCAGCGTATCGACAATCAGGCCGCTCCCCGCTTTTTGCGGATTAAAAATATCAACTTGACCGCTGACACAGTAGACGAAACCACTATCACGGATATCAGGAGGCACAGCGCGATCGGGCGCAGCAAAGGCCAGATTGCTGAACAAACCGAGTGCAAACAGGGACGATAAAACCAGGCGCATAGTTTTTAAGGTTTTTAGATTCGATCTGCAAAGTGTATCGCACTTACGCCTGCTTCGTAAAAATGTCTGGGGGTAAGTGCTGATAATGTCAGCGCATTTGATGTTTTTTGAGCAATGCCCTTAACTGATGGTAGGTCAGGCCCAGCAGTTCAGCTGCCCGTTTCTGATTATATTTCGCCTCTTTCAGGCTCTGCTCAAGCAGCTGTTGCTCCTGCTGATGCTGGAACTGGCGTAAATCGAGCGGCAACGCCGGAGCCTGCTGGCGCGTCGCCGGAGCAGGGAGCTGTTTCTCCTCGCGCCGAAAAGGATCGAGAATAATGTTGTCCAGTTCGGTCTCGCTGCTGCCATGCCGGTAAACGGACCGTTCCACCACGTTTTTCAGTTCACGAATATTGCCCGGCCAGTGGTAACCGAGCAGGGTCCCGGTGG
Organism: Enterobacter hormaechei; assembly: GCA_042434945.1. GTDB lineage: Bacteria > Pseudomonadota > Gammaproteobacteria > Enterobacterales > Enterobacteriaceae > Escherichia > Escherichia hormaechei_A. Next base: position 1,993,179 of record CP170191.1, on the reverse strand, counting down.
CCCGTTCGCTGAAGCCCGGAAAGAGAGGTAGACCCAGTTCCCGACACATCTGGATGGCAAAGGTATTCTGCCATCAACATTATGTCGCTTTCGCGCTCGCGCAGTGGTGGCAGTTGTACAACATCAAAAGCCAGTCGGTCGAGCAGGTCAGCGCGAAAAGTGCCTTCATTGACCATCGCCGGGAGATCGGCATTCGTCGCGCATACCAACCGCACATTCACCTGCAATGGCTGGCTGCCGCCAACGCGCTCCAGTTCACCGTACTCAATCACGCGCAATAATTTCTCCTGCACCATCATCGGTGCCGTAGCGAGTTCATCAAGAAATAGCGTACCGCCGTCGGCACGTTCAAATCTCCCTGGATGACGTTTTTGCGCACCGGTAAACGCCCCCGCTTCGTGACCAAACAGTTCGGAATCCAGCAGATTTTCATTTAACGCCGCGCAGTTAAGGGAAATAAACGGCCCTTGCCAACGGGAGGAGAGATAATGCAGGCGGCTGGCAATCAGCTCTTTACCGGTGCCGCGTTCGCCGATGATGAGCACCGGTTTGTCCAGCGGTGCGAGATGCGAAACCTGTTCCAGCACTTCGAGAAAGCTGTTCGCCTCACCAAGTAAATTATCTTTGTATTCTGCCATGATGAAATTCGCCACTTGTTAGTGTAATTCGCTAACTCATCCTGGCATGTTGCTGTTGATTCTTCAATCAGATCTTTATAAATCAAAAAGATAAAAAATTGGCACGCAAATTGTATTAACAGTTCAGCAGGACAATCCTGAACGCAGAAATCAAGAGGACAACATTATGGGTATTTTTTCTCGCTTTGCCGACATCGTGAATGCCAACATCAACGCTCTGTTAGAGAAAGCGGAAGATCCACAGAAACTGGTTCGTCTGATGATCCAGGAGATGGAAGATACACTGGTTGAAGTACGTTCTACTTCGGCGCGCGCGTTGGCAGAAAAGAAACAGCTGACTCGCCGTATTGAACAAGCGTCGGCGCGTGAGGTTGAATGGCAGGAAAAAGCCGAACTGGCGCTGCTGAAAGAGAGAGAGGATCTGGCACGTGCAGCGTTAATTGAAAAACAGAAACTGACCGATCTGATTAAGTCCCTGGAACATGAAGTGACGCTGGTGGACGATACGCTGGCACGCATGAAGAAAGAGATTGGCGAGCTGGAAAACAAATTGAGCGAAACACGCGCTCGCCAGCAGGCATTGATGTTACGTCATCAGGCGGCAAACTCGTCGCGCGATGTGCGTCGTCAGCTGGACAGTGGCAAACTGGATGAAGCAATGGCTCGTTTCGAATCTTTCGAACGTCGTATTGACCAGATGGAAGCGGAAGCAGAAAGCCACAGCTTCGGTAAACAAAAATCGCTGGACGATCAGTTTGCCGAACTGAAAGCCGATGATGCAATCAGCGAACAACTGGCACAATTAAAAGCCAAAATGAAGCAAGACAATCAATAATAACATCCAGGCGGCGTCCGAACGCGCCGCCGCTCATCGTCTAAGGAGTACTTATGAGCGCGCTATTTCTGGCTATTCCGTTAACCATTTTTGTGCTGTTTGTTTTACCGATCTGGTTATGGCTGCATTACAGCAATCGTTCTGGTCGCAGTGAATTGTCGCAAAGTGAGCAGCAGCGATTAGCGCAACTGGCTGATGAAGCAAAACGGATGCGCGAACGTATTCAGGCGCTGGAATCTATTCTTGATGCAGAACATCCGAACTGGAGGGATCGCTAATGGCGGGCATTAATCTCAATAAAAAATTATGGCGTATTCCACAGCAGGGCATGGTCCGCGGCGTCTGCGCCGGGATTGCCAACTATTTTGATGTACCGGTAAAACTGGTGCGTATCCTGGTGGTGCTGTCGATTTTCTTCGGTCTGGCGCTGTTTACCCTGGTTGCTTACATCATTTTGTCATTTGCGCTTGATCCAATGCCGGACAACATGGCCTTTGGTGAGCAGCTACCTTCCAGCAGCGAATTGCTGGATGAAGTCGACCGTGAACTGGCGGCAAGTGAAACGCGTTTACGCGAGATGGAACGTTATGTCACTTCCGATACTTTACGCTGAGAAGTCGTTTTCGTCAGCTTTAAGAGAGAACTTACATGAAACAAAACTGGCAACAGGCCGGTCAGAAGGTAAAACCCGGCCTGAAAATCGCAGGTAAACTGGTTCTGATGACGGCGTTACGTTATGGCCCGGCCGGTGTGGCGGGTTGGGCGATCAAGTCTGTTGCCCGCAAGCCGGTCAGAATGATGCTGGCGGTCGCTCTGGAGCCGCTGTTACAGAAGTTGGCAAAACGCGTTTCCCGGCGCTACCTGTCACGCTAGTTCCTCCCGCATAAGCCCTTTCTCGCCCAGAGAAGGGGCATGACTTTCCCTTCTGCGTTTCTTCTCCTTTTCTGCTTTCTTTGCGGCAGCTCACAATAATGCGTTGCGCTGCGCTGAGATTGCTGCTTTCTGCCCCCGGGTCCGTTGACAGATATTTTTCATGGGAGTAGATTGCCAATCCGTGGGACCGCTACCATGGAAAATAATGTGAACGCAAAAATTAAAAAACTTATCAATCATATTTACGGTGAATCATTTTCAGATGCACACCTTAACGTGTTATTAACCAAGCTTGAAAAGGCGGCGGTTAATATTACGGAAAAGCGTAAGTCAGGCTGGGATGAAAAAGACGTTGTGCTGATTACCTATGCCGATCAGTTCTCCGCGAAAGGGGAGAAAGCGTTGCCGGTATTTACCCGGTTCTATAATGAATGGCTTTCTCGCACGTTTTCTCATGTCCATCTGTTACCGTTTTATCCGTGGTCGTCGGATGATGGATTTTCCGTTATTGATTATCACGAAGTTGCACCTGAAACCGGAACCTGGCGAGATATCGCGGAATTAAAACAGTCTGCCAGCTTAATGTTTGACTTCGTTTGCAACCATATGTCAGCGAAAAGCGAATGGTTTGCTAATTATCTGGCGCAGAAGCCGGGCTACGAAGATTTCTTTATTTCTGTCGATCCCGAAACCGATTTATCGGCGGTGACGCGTCCCCGCGCATTACCGCTGCTGACGCCGTTCACGCTTAATGATGGCAGCGTTCGTCATCTGTGGACCACATTCAGCGATGACCAGATCGATCTCAATTTCGCCTCGCCGCAGGTGCTGATTGCCATGGTTGACGTTCTGCTCCATTACCTCATGGAAGGCGCGCGTTATATCCGTCTGGATGCGGTCGGGTTTATGTGGAAGATCCCGGGAACCACCTGTATCCATCTGGAACAAACCCATTGCCTTATCCAGCTGTTCCGCGCCATTACGGACGCCGTGGCGCCTGGCACGGTGATCATCACTGAGACAAATGTTCCCCACAAAGACAATATCTCTTACTTCGGTGATGGTGAAAATGAAGCCCAGATGGTCTATCAGTTTTCCTTACCACCGCTGGTGCTGCACGCCGTTCATCGTCAGGATGTTAAAGCCCTGTGCCGGTGGGCGGGGTCACTGACGCTGCCTTCAACTCATACCACCTGGTTTAATTTCCTGGCTTCACATGATGGTATCGGATTGAACCCATTACGCGGCATCCTTCCGGAATCAGAGATCCTCTCGCTGGTCGAAAAGCTTCAGCAGGAAGGCGCGCTGGTCAACTGGAAAAATAATCCTGACGGAACGCGAAGCCCCTATGAAATTAATGTCACCTATCTTGATGCGTTGAGTTTGCGAGACAGCTCAGATGATGAGCGCATTGCGCGGTTCATCCTGGCGCATGCTGTGTTGTTAAGTTTTCCTGGCGTACCGGCTGTATATATTCAAAGCATTCTTGGTTCGCGTAACGATTATGAAGGTGTCGAACGTCTCGGATATAATCGCGCGATAAACAGGAAGAAATACACCGCAGGTCAGGTTGATCGGGAGCTTAATAATAATAAGAGTATTCGTTATCAAATTTATTCTCGTTTGAGTGAGCTTATTGCTATTCGTCGCGGCGAGCGTGCGTTCCATCCGGATAGTCAGGCTATTTTTGACGCAATCGGTGAACATATTCTTAAAATTGTTCGTGTTGCTGAAAATGGTGGGCGAATGACAGCATTATTTAATTTTAGCAATAAAATGCAGACCGTTTATGGACAAACGCTCTTTGGTAGGGAATTACTCTCAGGACAAGATATTAGCGGTACGGAACTGACCCTCAATCCATGGCAGGTAATGTGGATTAAAGAAAACTAAAAAGGACCCTAAAATGAAAATGCCCAAAATTGTGCTGTTATCAGCACTGGTTTCGTGCGCCCTGTTATCAGGCTGTAAGGACGATAAAGCATCTCAGGTCACCATTGAGTTTATGCACTCGTCGGTAGAACAGGAGCGTCAGGCAGTTATTACGAAACTGATCGAAAAATTCGAGAAAGAAAACCCGACTATTACGGTGAAACAGGTCCCCGTTGAGGAAGATGCCTATAACACCAAGGTCATTACGTTGGCCCGTACCGGCGCGCTGCCGGAAGTGATTGAAGTCAGCCATGACTACGCCAAAGTCATGGATAAAGAGCAACTGCTGGACCGTGACGCGATCGGCAACGCGATTAAAGCCGTCGGTGAAGATACCTTTTACGACGGTATTTTACGCGTTGTTCGCACCGAAGACGGCAAGGCATGGACGGGGGTGCCGGTTAGCGCGTGGCTGTCCGGCGTCTGGTATCACAAAGATGCGCTCGCGGCAGCGGGAATCGAAGAACCGCACAACTGGGAGCAACTGCTGAAAGCCAGTCAGGCGCTCAACGAACCGGCGAAAAAACATTACGGTATCGCGCTTCCAACCGCAGAAAGCGTCATGACGGAGCAGGCCTTCTCGCAGTTTGCGTTGTCAGGCGGAGCCAACGTCTTTGATGCAAACGGCAACGTGAAAATCGATACCCCTGAAATGTCGAAAGCGCTGGCGTTTTATCGGGCACTGGCCGCGAACACCATGCCGGGCTCCAATGATGTCATGGAGATCAAAGACGCCTTCATGAACGGCTCTGCGCCTATGGCCGTTTACTCCACCTATATCCTGCCCGCGGTCTACAAAGATGGCAATCCGGCCAACCTGGGGTTCGTGGTCCCGACGGAAAAATCATCAGCCGTGTACGGCATGATCACCTCGTTGACGATCACTACCGGCCAGACCGAAGAGGAAACGCAGGCGGCAGAAAAGTTTGTGACCTGGATGGAGCAGGCTCAAAACGCGTCTGACTGGGTGATGATGTCCCCTGGCGCGGCGCTGCCGGTGAACAAACTAGTGGTGGGCACTGAGAGCTGGAAAAACAACGACGTGATCAAAGCCTTTGGTCAGCTGCCTTACGAGCTGATTGCGCAGTTCCCGAACGTCCAGGTATTTGGCGCCGTAGGCGACAAAAACTTTACCCGCATGGGAGATGTTACCGGGTCCGGCATTATCAGTTCCATGGTGCATAACGTGACGGTGGGACAAAAAGATCTCAGTGCGACGTTAAGCAACAGCCAGAAGAAACTGACTGACCTGATATCACAACGATAGGAGCGCTTTGCGAAGGGAATTATGAAGACGTTGTTTTCTGGTCGTTCAGATATGCCTTTCGCCATGCTGCTGTTGGCCCCCAGCCTGATTTTGCTGGGGGGCCTGGTGGCCTGGCCAATGATTTCCAACATTGAAATCAGTTTTTTACGTTTACCGCTGAACCCGCGTATTGATGCGGTGTTCGTCGGCCTGGATAACTACATTCGCATTCTGGGCGATGCTGCGTTCTGGCATTCGCTGTGGATGACGGTCTGGTATACCGCGCTGGTGGTGGCGGGCAGCACCGTGCTCGGGCTGGCGGTGGCGATGTTTTTCAACCGCGAGTTCCGCCTGCGCAAAACCGCGCGTTCGCTGGTGATCCTCTCCTACGTAACGCCGTCCATTTCGCTGGTGTTCGCCTGGAAATACATGTTCAACAACGGCTACGGCATTGTTAACTACCTCGGCGTCGATCTTCTGCATCTCTATGAGCAGGCACCGCTGTGGTTCGATAATCCGGGCAGTAGCTTTGTGCTGGTGGTGCTGTTCGCCATCTGGCGCTACTTCCCGTATGCCTTTATCTCGTTTCTGGCGATTTTGCAGACCATCGACAAATCGCTGTACGAAGCGGCAGAGATGGATGGCGCTAATGCCTGGCAACGGTTTCGTATCGTCACGCTGCCCGCAATTATGCCGGTCCTGGCGACGGTGGTGACACTGCGCACCATCTGGATGTTCTACATGTTCGCGGATGTTTATTTGCTGACGACCAAGGTCGATATTCTCGGTGTATATCTCTACAAAACCGCCTTTGCCTTTAATGATTTAGGAAAAGCGGCGGCGATCTCGGTGGTGCTCTTCATCATTATTTTCGCTGTCATTCTGCTGACCAGGAAACGGGTGAACCTCAATGGCAACAAATAAACGCACACTCAGTCGCATCGGTTTTTACTGCGGGCTGGCGCTGTTTCTCATCATCACGCTGTTTCCATTTTTTGTGATGCTGATGACCTCGTTCAAGGGCGCGAAAGAGGCGATCTCACTGCATCCTACGCTGCTGCCGCAGCAGTGGACGCTGGAGCATTACGTCGACATTTTTAACCCGATGATTTTCCCGTTTGTCGACTACTTCCGTAACAGTCTGGTGGTGTCTGTGGTTTCATCCGTGGTGGCGGTATTCCTCGGCATTCTTGGGGCTTACGCGCTTTCCCGCCTGCGCTTTAAAGGTCGGATGACCATCAACGCCAGCTTTTACACGGTGTATATGTTCTCTGGCATTTTGCTGGTGGTGCCGCTTTTCAAAATCATCACCGCGCTTGGCATTTACGACACTGAGATGGCGCTGATCATCACCATGGTGACGCAAACTCTGCCCACCGCCGTGTTTATGCTGAAAAGCTACTTCGACACCATCCCCGATGAGATCGAAGAAGCGGCGATGATGGATGGCCTCAACCGTCTGCAAATTATCTTCCGCATCACCGTGCCGTTGGCGATGTCCGGGCTGATATCCGTGTTCGTCTACTGCTTTATGGTGGCGTGGAACGACTATCTGTTTGCGTCGATTTTCCTCTCCAGCGCCAGCAATTTCACCTTACCGGTGGGCCTGAACGCGCTGTTCAGTACGCCAGATTACATCTGGGGACGGATGATGGCGGCCTCACTGGTGACCGCATTGCCGGTGGTGATTATGTATGCGCTTTCGGAACGTTTTATTAAGAGTGGTTTGACCGCCGGTGGCGTGAAGGGCTAAAGCGGCCAGTTTCTTTACAAGGAGTTTTAAATGAAAAAGTTAGTAGCCACAGCACCGCGTGTTGCTGCGCTGGTTGAGTATGAAGATCGGGCGATTTTAGCTAATGAAGTGAAGATCCGCGTGCGTTTCGGCGCACCGAAACACGGAACGGAAGTGGTCGACTTCCGCGCCGCCAGCCCGTTTATTGATGAAGACTTTAACGGCGAATGGCAGATGTTCACTCCGCGTCCGGCAGATGCGCCGCGCGGCATTGAGTTTGGCAAATTCCAGCTTGGCAACATGGTGGTTGGCGACATTATCGAGTGCGGCAGCGACGTTACCGACTACGCGGTGGGCGACAGCGTATGCGGCTACGGCCCGCTCTCCGAGACGGTCATCATTAACGCAGTGAATAACTACAAGCTGCGCAAAATGCCGCAAGGCAGCTCCTGGAAAAACGCCGTCTGCTACGACCCGGCGCAGTTTGCCATGAGCGGCGTGCGCGATGCCAACGTGCGCGTAGGGGATTTTGTGGTGGTGGTAGGGCTTGGCGCAATCGGTCAAATTGCCATCCAACTGGCTAAACGCGCTGGCGCTTCTGTGGTGATTGGCGTCGATCCTATCGCCCATCGCTGTGATATTGCCCGTCGCCACGGCGCGGATTTCTGCCTTAACCCCATCGGCACTGATGTAGGTAAAGAGATCAAAACGCTGACCGGCAAGCAGGGTGCCGATGTGATTATCGAAACCAGCGGCTACGCCGACGCGCTGCAATCGGCGCTCCGCGGTCTGGCTTATGGCGGCACCATCTCCTATGTCGCGTTTGCCAAGCCGTTTGCCGAAGGTTTTAACCTCGGACGCGAAGCGCATTTCAATAACGCCAAAATTGTCTTCTCTCGCGCGTGCAGCGAACCGAACCCGGATTATCCGCGCTGGAGCCGCAAGCGTATTGAAGAAACCTGTTGGGAACTGCTGATGAACGGTTATCTCAATTGCGAAGATTTAATCGACCCGGTGGTGACCTTTGCCAATAGCCCGGAAAGCTATATGCAGTATGTCGACCAGCATCCGGAACAGAGCATCAAAATGGGCGTTACGTTTTAATTCAAAGGAATGAAAAAAATGAAAATCGGCACACAGAATCAGGCGTTCTTTCCGGAAAACATTCTGGAGAAATTTCGTTATATCAAAGAGATGGGCTTCGATGGTTTTGAGATTGACGGCAAACTGCTGGTTAACAACATCGAAGAAGTCAAAGCGGCGATCAAAGAAACCGGTTTACCGGTGACCACCGCCTGCGGTGGCTATGACGGATGGATTGGCGACTTTATCGAAGAGCGTCGTCTTAATGGCTTAAAGCAGATCGAGCGCATTCTCGAAGCGCTGGCAGAAGTGGGCGGTAAAGGCATCGTCGTTCCGGCTGCGTGGGGCATGTTTACCTTCCGCTTACCGCCGATGACCTCGCCGCGTAGCCTGGACGGCGACCGCAAAATGGTGAGTGATTCCCTGCGCGTACTGGAACAGGTCGCCGCGCGTACCGGAACCGTGGTGTATCTCGAACCGTTAAACCGCTATCAGGATCATATGATCAACACCCTCGCCGATGCCCGCCGTTACATCGTCGAAAACGATCTTAAACATGTACAGATTATCGGCGATTTCTATCACATGAATATCGAAGAAGATAACCTGGCGCAGGCGCTGCATGACAACCGCGACCTGCTCGGTCATGTGCATATTGCGGATAACCATCGCTACCAGCCGGGCAGCGGCACCCTGGATTTCCACGCGCTGTTTGAACAGCTGCGCGCGGATAACTATCAGGGCTATGTAGTGTACGATTGCCGGGTGCGTGCCGACGATCCGGCTCAGTCCTATAAGGACTCTCTCACTTACTTGCGTGAATGCTAAGGATGACGAGCGTGATGAGTGCTTCTACACCTTTGCCTCTGCGCGTCGCCATCATTGGCGCCGGGCAGGTTGCAGACAAAGTGCATGCCTCGTATTACGCCACGCGCAGTGATGTTCAAATGGTGGCTGTCATGGACAGCCGCCTTGAGCAGGCACAGGCGTTCGCGGAACGTTATGCTATTCCATCGGCATGGCAGGACGCTCACGAGATGTTGCAGGAAGTAAAACCGGATGTGGTGAGCGTCTGTTCGCCTAACCGGTTCCATTTTGAACATGTGATGGCGGCTCTCGAAGCAGGCTGTCATGTGATGTGTGAAAAGCCGCCGGCGATGACGCCGCACCAGGCGGATGAGATGCGTCTCGCGGCGCGCAAGGCTGGAAAAGTCCTCGCGTACGATTTTCACCATCGCTTTGCCCTGGATACCCAGCTCCTGCGCGATGCGGTTATGAACGGAACGCTCGGTGAAATTTACTTCACCTCCGCGCAGGCGCTGCGTCGCTGCGGTGTGCCGGGGTGGGGCGTGTTCACCAATAAATCGCTTCAGGGCGGCGGGCCGCTGATCGATATCGGCATTCATATGCTGGATGCCGCGATGTACGTGCTGGGTTTCCCGGCCGTTAAGCGGGTAACCGCGCACAGCTTCCAGAGACTGGGGAACCGGAAACACACCGGCCAGTTTGGCGAATGGGATCCTGCGCAGTTTACCGTGGAAGATGCCCTGTTTGGCACGATTGAGTTCTGCAACGGTGGCATTCTGCGTCTGGACACCTCTTTTGCGCTTAATATCTGCGAGCAGTCGATCATGAACGTCTCTTTCTGCGGTGAGAAGGCGGGTGCAACGCTGTTCCCGGCACACATTTATAACGACGAAGCCGGTATTTTGCAGACGCTGACCCAGCGTGAAGAAGCTGACGATCGGAGACATCTGCGCAGTATGGACGCGTTTGTTCGCCACGTAATGGGCGAGCCGGTCATGATTGCCGATGCGGAGCAGGGGCTGGTGATCCAGCAATTAGTCGCGGCGTTATATGAAGCCGCGGAAACAGGGGAAAGCGTGACGTTATGCTGAACCAGTCTGTATTAACCGATCCGGGCTTTTGCCCGCATAGCCTGAATAAGTACGCGTCCATTATGGCCTGCGGCAATGGCTACATGGGCATGCGCGCCACGCATGAAGAAGATTACACCCAGCAGACCAGAGGCATGTACCTCGCGGGGCTGTATCATCGCGCGGGACGCAACGAAACCACTGAGCTGATCAATCTGCCGGATGTCACCGGGATTGAAGTTGAGCTGGACGGCATCAATTTCACGCTCCTTTCAGGCGAAATTCTTGAGTGGCAACGCGAGCTGGCCTTTGCTAACGGCGAACTGCATCGTAATGTTGTCTGGCGTTCGCCGGACGGAAAACGCTATCGCCTGGAAAGCCGTCGTTTTGTTTCGCTGGACCAGTTGCCCTTAGTGGCAATGCAGCTCTCGATCACACCGCTTGACGGCGCCGCTCAGGCCGTGCTGAAAACCGGCATAGATGCGACACAAACGAACAGCGGCAGGCAGCATCTGGATGAAATCTCGGTAAGGGTCTTTGACCAGCACTACATGCAGGGTGTGTATGAAACGCAGGACCGGGCGTCTGAAGTTGTTGTTTCGGCGTTTTGTCAGCTCTCCGCTAAGAGCGACAGTTGTTTCACCGCCAAAAATCGTCGCCTCAGCGTTCATCATTCTCTGACTATCTCGCAAGGTGACACTGTCACGCTTGAAAAAATCGTCTGGCTGACGCATCGCTGCGATAAATCGCTCTCGCAGGAGTCTTTCGCCCGCAACGCGCTGGCCGATCTCAAAGACTGCGCGGCAAGAGGCTACGATGCGTTGCTTGAGAGCTCAGCGTACGCCTGGGAAGCGGTCTGGCGTGATGCTCGGGTGGAAGTGACTTGTGCAGAACAGCAGGATCAGCTGGCGCTGGATTACGCCGTCTGGCATCTGACGACAATGACGCCTGCTCATGATGAGCGAAGCAGTATTGCGGCGAAAGGGCTGACGGGTGAGGGGTATAAGGGACACGTCTTCTGGGATACCGAAATTTTCCTGCTGCCGTTCCATCTGTTTACCCGTCCACAGATTGCCCGCAGTCTGCTGCGCTATCGCTGGCTCAATCTTTCGGGCGCGCGTGAAAAAGCACGCCGTAACGGTTGGCCGGGCGCGTTGTTCCCGTGGGAAAGCGCCGCCAGCGGACAGGAAGAGACGCCAGAATTCGCGGCCATTAACATCCGCACCGGGGTTCGCCAGAAGGTCGCCTCCGCACTCGCTGAACATCACATCGTGGCAGATATTGCCTGGGCCGTTGTCGCTTACTGGCAGGCAACACACGACGATGCCTTTATGCGCAATGAGGGCCTGACGCTGCTGATGGAAACCGCTTCGTTCTGGATGGGACGCGCGACGGAAATTAATGGTCGTCTTGAGATCCATGACGTGATCGGACCGGATGAATACACCGAGCATGTCAACAACAATGCCTACACCAACTATCTGGCCTGGCACAACGTTGCCTGCGCGCGTCAGTTTATGGCGATGTTTGGGCGTGAAGATGCGCGTTTTACGGAGAATGCCGGGACGTTTCTGGCGCGTCTGTGGCTGCCAGAGGCCGACGCAGAGGGTGTGATCCCGCAGGATGATACCTTCATGGCAAAACCTGCCATCGATCTGAGCCGCTATAAAGCCAAAGCGGGTAAGCAAACCATTCTGCTTGATTACTCTCGCGCGGAAGTGAACGAGATGCAGATCCTGAAGCAGGCCGACGTGGTGATGCTTAACTACCTGCTGCCGGAACGGTTTACGCCGCAGCAATGTGCCGCCAATCTGGCGTTCTACGAGCCACGCACGATCCATGATTCATCCCTGAGTAAAGCCATTCACGGCATTGTGCTCGCATGCTGCGGTGACACCGAGGGGGCGTATGCCTTCTGGCGCGATGGTATCGCCATTGACCTGGGAGACGACCCGCACAGCAGCGATGATGGTATTCATGCCGCCGCCACCGGTGCGATCTGGTTGGGCGCCATTCAGGGTTTTGCTGGCCTGCACATTAGCGAAGGGGAGCTGCATCTTGCGCCGAAGCTGCCTGCTCACTGGCAGAAACTCGCCTTTCCGCTGCGGTGGCGGGACGCAACAATGCATATTACCTGTGAAGATGGCCAGTTAACCATCGAAACCACCGCACCTGTCACGTTGACGCTGTGGGGTAAAACGCTGCACGTATCAGGGCGAAAGGTTTGTGAGCGTAAGGACTTTCTTGCATCTGTTAATGGGACCGCTACCACGGAGGGGCGCCATGACGCTTAACGCTGTTGTATTCGATCTGGACGGGGTCATCACCGATACCGCTCATCTTCACTTTCTGGCCTGGCGCGCCGTGGCGGAGGAGATTGGTATCACCTTCGATGAAGTATTTAACGAACAGCTGAAGGGAATAAGCCGTATGGACTCCCTCCAGCGCATTCTGAAACATGGCGGGAAAGAGGGGATGTTCAGTGACGAGCAGCGCCTGGCGCTGGCGACGAAAAAAAACGCGCTTTACGTCCAGTCGCTGGCATCACTGACGCAGGATTCGCTGCTGCCGGGTATTCGCGACGTGCTGGCGGATATTCGCGCCGCGAAGGTCAAAATTGGACTGGCATCCGTATCGCTTAATGCTCCTGGGATTGTGCACGCGTTGGGTATTCATCAGGCTTTCGATTTTTGCGCCGATGCTTCGCGCATTTGCCGCTCAAAGCCGGACCCGGAAATCTTCCTTGCGGCCTGTAAAGGACTGAACGTGCGTCCTGAAGAGGCCATTGGTATCGAAGATGCCGCCGCAGGAGTAGATGCGATTAACGCCGCAGGAATGCTGTCGGTCGGGATTGGGCCTGGCCTGAACCATGCGGGATTACAACTTCATTCAACGCGGGAGCTGACCTGGGAACGCCTGACGGCGTTCTGGGCATCCCGGGCGTATTGATAAGGAATTAATAATGGCTCAACTGTCTCTGAAACACATTCAGAAAATCTATGATAACCAGGTCCACGTGGTGAAGGATTTCAACCTCGAAATTGAAGACAAAGAATTTATTGTCTTCGTCGGTCCATCGGGCTGTGGGAAATCCACGACGCTGCGAATGATTGCCGGCCTTGAGGAGATCAGCGCGGGTGAACTGATTATTGACGGGGTTTGCATGAATGATGTTCCCGCCAAGTCCCGTGATATCGCGATGGTCTTCCAGAACTATGCGCTCTATCCGCATATGACAGTCTACGACAACATGGCGTTTGGCCTGAAAATGCAAAAAATTGCGCCCTCCGTCATTGAAGAACGCGTTACCTGGGCGGCACAGATCCTGGGCTTGCGCGACTATCTCCAGCGTAAACCTGGCGCGTTGTCCGGCGGTCAGCGCCAGCGCGTGGCGTTAGGCAGGGCGATAGTGCGCGAAGCGGGGGTCTTCCTGATGGATGAGCCTTTATCCAACCTCGATGCCAAACTTCGCGTGCAGATGCGCGCTGAAATCAGCAAGCTGCACCAGAAGCTTAATACCACCATGATTTACGTGACGCACGATCAGACGGAAGCCATGACGATGGCGACCCGCATCGTGATTTTAAAGGACGGCATCATTCAGCAGGTGGGCGCGCCGAAGCAGGTCTACAACGAGCCGGCGAATATGTTCGTTGCAGGGTTTATTGGCTCACCGGCGATGAACTTCATTCGTGGCGCAATCGACGACCGCTACTTTGTGACGGAAACTCTGCATCTGGAGATCCCGGAAGACAAGCTGACCGTACTGAATGCGCAAGGTTACCAGCGTAAAGCGGTTGTCTTTGGGATCCGTCCGGAAGACATTCTCACCGCACAGCGAAGCGGTGAAAACATCACGGCGAAGATCAGCGTTGCTGAGCTGACCGGGGCTGAATTTATGCTTTATGCCACCGTGGGTGGGCATGAACTGGTTGTCCGTGCGGGAGCGGCGGATGATTACGTTGCCGGAGAGAATATCGGCATCCAGTTCGATATGAATAAGTGCCATTTCTTCGATGCTGATACTGAAACAGCTATTAGATAAGAAAGGTGTTCGCCGGAAATGAAAGTTTCCGGTTTTTTGTGTGTTAATTATAAAGGAATATTTTAATGAGTACTCTACTAAGAAGTGCTGCGCTCGTTCTGTGCGCAGGGGTGAGCTGCGCGCAAGCAACTGAATCAGCCAAACAGTGGGAATTTAATATTGGCGCCATGTATGAAATTGAAAACGTAGAAGGTCAGGCTGACGATAAAGATGGATTATATGAACCCTCCGTGTGGTTTAATGCCACATGGGATGCCTGGACCATTTCGCTGGCTATGTATCAGGAAGGGCCGGTCGATTACAGTAGCATGACGCGCGGCACCTATTTCGATCGTCCTGAAGTAGAATTACGCTATCGTTTTATCGGCACCGATGATTTTACGTTCGGCCTGACCGGTGGCTTCCGTAATTATGGCTATCACTTTAAGGATGAGCATGGTGCTAAAGACGGTAGTGCTAATATGCAGCGCTACAAAGTTCAGCCTGACTGGGATATTAAACTAACCGACGACTGGCGTTTTGGCGGCTGGTTTGCCATGTATCAGTTTGCCAACGATCTGGAAAAAACCGGCTATTCTGACAGCCGCGTCGAGACCGAAACCGGTTTTACCTGGACAATTAACGAAACGGTCTCGGCAAAAGTTAATTACTATTTAGAGCGCGGTTTTAATATGGACGGTTCACGTAATAACGGTGAATTCTCCACTCAGGAAATTCGCGCCTATCTGCCGATTTCATTGGGTCAGACGACGCTAACGCCTTATACCCGTCTGGGACTCGATCGCTGGTCAAACTGGGACTGGCAAGACGATCCTGAGCGTGAAGGACATGATTTCAACCGTTTGGGTATGCTGTACGCCTATGATTTTAACAATGGTTTATCCATGACGCTGGAATATGCCTACGAATGGGAAAACCATGACGAAGGGGAAAGTGACCGCTTCCACTATGCCGGTATCGGCGTGAATTACGCGTTTTGATAACACTTCACCAGGGGCGTTTGCCCCTGGTTTTTAGCGTAATGAAGCCGCATCTGAAAAATGCGTTTCAACCAATATCTTATGCGGGGCAGGTTTACCCGCTATGCACCTGAACAACACATCGCAGCTCTCTTCGCCCAGCTTTCTGGTGGGGATATCAAAGCCGCCAGGCGCAGGGGTTAAAATGAGAGATAGCACTGGGTCGCTGTATCCTGCCATTGCGACCTGTTCCGGGATCGTCAGGTTTAGCGCATCCGCGGCACGATAAAGACTCAGCAATTTCATACTGTCTGTCGCAAAAACCGCATCGGGCGGGTTGTCTGAAGAGAGTAGCTGACAGGCCGCCTGAAGCGCGCTTTCATGGGTATATCCGCCATCAATAACCCAGTCCGGGTTAACTGCAATACCCTGCTTCTCAAGACTCGATTTATAGCCCGCCAGGCGATCGATAGAAACGTGATAATCGAGCGGGGCATGCAGGCAGGCAATTTTAGTGCGACCATGTTTGATAAATGAGTCGGTTAATATGGCGCTGTCGCGGAAATTATCCGTGTCGACAGAATAGATATTCTGGTAATTACCTTCCACTTTACCAATAACGACCACGGGCACGCCATATTCGTCCAGCGTCGCGAAAAAAGACTCGTTCGCCGGCGAGCTTAGCATGATGATCCCCTTGATCATCTTCTGCTTTATTTTACCCACGCATTTTTGCAGATCCTCTTCGCTGCTTTTGGACGTTTGTAAAATAACATCAAAACCCTCTTCTTCTGCTTTTGCCGTAATGGCATGTAGTACATCAGAGAAAAACGGATTGCCTGCGGTGGTTTTGGTTGAACGGGTCGAAATAACCATAATGGCGTCGAAGCCAGAAGAGGTGAGTGCGCGGGCAAGTTTATTCGGTTGATAATTTAATTCTTCTATCGCCTTCAACACCTTTTCGCGCGCTTCAGGAGAAATATTCGTTTGTTTATTCAGAACGCGCGACACGGTTGATTTCGAAACGCCAGCAACGCGGGCAATATCATAGATGGTGGGTGACATACACCTTACTCACTCCAGACGGACAGCAATTGCGCCCATCTTACTGGAGAGAAAACGGCAATAGCAATAATTAAGAATTGATAATCAACGATCTGCCCCAATTTACTGTATTCTGAAGTGACTTTTTTCAGGGTTCCAGGCAATGAAGGACAGCGATGAAGCGACTTAAAAACGAATTCAATTCTCTGGTGAACCGTGGCGTTGATTGCCATCTGCGTCTTGCCGTGACGGGGCTGAGCCGCAGCGGTAAGACAGCATTCATTACGGCGATGGTCAATCAGCTGTTGAACCTGCATGCAGGGGCGCGCCTGCCACTGCTTAGCGCAGTGCGCGAGGAGCGGTTGCTTGGGGTGAAACGCGTACCGCAACGTGATTTTGGCATACCCCGTTTCACCTATGATGAAGGTCTGGCGCAGTTATACGGGGAGCCTCCCGCCTGGCCCACCCCGACGCGTGGCGTGAGCGAAATCCGTCTTGCGCTTCGTTTCCGCTCGAATGAATCCCTGATGCGTCACTTCAAAGAAACGTCCACGCTCTATCTCGAAATTGTGGATTACCCGGGAGAATGGCTGCTCGATTTACCGATGCTGGCGCAGGATTACCTGAGCTGGTCCCGACAGATGACCGGTCTGTTGCAGGGGCAGCGGGCAGAGTGGTCGACCAAATGGCGCCAGCTTTGCGAAGGACTGGATCCGCTGGCACCGGCGGATGAAAACCGTCTGGCCGTCATAGCCGAAGCCTGGACGGATTACCTGCATCAGTGCAAGCAGGAGGGGTTGCATTTTATTCAGCCGGGCCGCTTTGTTCTGCCGGGTGATTTAGCCGGTGCTCCCGCGCTACAGTTTTTCCCGTGGCCGGACGTTGACAGCATCGGTGAATCGAAACTGGCGCAGGCGGACAAGACCACCAACGCCGGTATGCTCCGCGAGCGATACAATTATTACTGTGAGAAGGTGGTTAAGGGCTTTTATAAAAATCACTTTTTACGCTTTGACCGCCAGATCGTGCTGGTGGACTGCCTGCAACCGCTCAACAGCGGGCCGCAGGCGTTCAATGATATGCGGCTGGCGCTGACGCAGCTGATGCAAAGCTTTCATTATGGCCAGCGTACGCTGTTTCGCCGTTTGTTCTCGCCGGTCATCGACAAGCTGCTGTTTGCCGCCACAAAAGCTGACCATGTGACGGTCGATCAGCACGCCAACATGGTATCCCTGCTGCAACAGCTGGTGCAGGATGCCTGGCAGAATGCGGCCTTCGAAGGGATCAGTATGGATTGTCTGGGGCTGGCGTCCGTACAGGCTACGCAGAGTGGGGTGATTGACCTGAATGGCGAGAAAATTCCGGCCCTGCGGGGCAACCGTCTCAGCGACGGTGCGCCGCTCACGGTCTATCCGGGGGAAGTTCCGGCGCGTCTGCCGGGCCAGGCTTTCTGGCAAAGCCAGGGTTTTCAGTTCGAAGCCTTCCGTCCGCAGAGTATGAACGTTGACCAGCCATTGCCGCATATCCGTCTGGATGCCGCGCTGGAGTTTTTAATTGGAGATAAATTGCGATGACGGAACCGTTAAAACCACGCATTGATTTTACCGGCCAGCTTGAGCAGTCCCCGCATGAGGCGTTTAAAACGGCGCAAACCTTCAGCGGGCCGCAGGCCGACAACTTTGCTCCCGTGCTGGCAGACGAACCGATGGTTGAAGAGGGGCAGGCGGAAGCGGTTGTTGATGCGGCACTGCGCCCGAAACGCAGCCTGTGGCGCAAGATGGTGACCGCCGGGTTAGCCCTTTTTGGGGTGAGCGTAATCGGTCAGGGCGTGCAGTGGGGCGTCAATGCCTGGCAAACACAGGACTGGGTGGCGCTGGGGGGATGCGCCGCCGGGGCGTTGATTGTTGGTGCGGGCGTTGGCTCAGTCGTCACCGAGTGGCGTCGCCTCTGGCGTTTGCGTCAGCGTGCCCACGAACGCGATGAAGCGCGGGATTTGCTGCACAGTCACGGCACAGGAAAAGGGCGTGCTTTTTGTGAAAAGCTTGCGGCTCAGGCCGGGATTGATCACTCTCACCCGGCGCTTCAGCGCTGGTATGCGGCGATCCACGAAACCCAGAATGACCAGGAAGTGGTCACGCTCTATGCCCACATTGTTCAGCCGGTGCTGGATGCGCAGGCTCGTCGTGAGATCAGCCGCTCGGCGGCGGAATCTACCCTGATGATCGCCGTCAGTCCGCTGGCGATGGTGGACATGGCCTTTATCGCCTGGCGCAACCTGCGCCTGATCAACCGCATCGCCAGACTGTATGGCATCGAGCTTGGCTATTACAGCCGGCTGCGCCTGTTCAAACTGGTATTGCTGAATATCGCCTTCGCCGGGGCAAGCGAACTGGTACGGGAGGTCGGGATGGACTGGATGTCGCAGGATCTTGCGGCGCGTCTCTCTGCCCGGGCGGCGCAGGGGATTGGTGCCGGTCTGCTGACGGCACGCCTGGGTATCAAAGCGATGGAGGTTTGTCGTCCACTCCCCTGGATCGATGGCGATAAGCCGCGGCTGGGGGATTTCCGTCGCGAATTGATTGGCCAGCTTAAAGAGACGCTCAATAAAAAACCTGCTCAGTGAGGTTTTGTTTACTAATCGTGCGGGCTGTCAATATTTGTTGACAGCCACCTTCCCGAATACCGTTATCTGACATATCATTTTATTGTTATTGGCTTAAACGGTGAATTTCCCATGCGTCTGGAAGTCTTTTGTGAAGACCGACTCGGTCTGACCCGCGAATTACTCGATCTACTCGTGCTAAGAGGCATTGATTTACGCGGTATTGAGATTGATCCCATTGGGCGAATCTACCTCAATTTTGCTGAACTGGAGTTTGAGAGTTTCAGCAGTCTGATGGCCGAAATACGCCGTATTGCGGGTGTTACCGATGTGCGTACTGTCCCGTGGATGCCTTCCGAACGTGAGCATCTGGCGTTGAGCGCGTTACTGGAGGCGTTGCCTGAACCTGTGCTCTCTGTCGATATGAAAAGCAAAGTGGATATGGCGAACCCGGCGAGCTGTCAGCTTTTTGGGCAAAAATTGGATCGCCTGCGCAACCATACCGCCGCACAATTGATTAACGGCTTTAATTTTTTACGTTGGCTGGAAAGCGAACCGCAAGATTCGCATAACGAGCATGTCGTTATTAATGGGCAGAATTTCCTGATGGAGATTACGCCTGTTTATCTTCAGGATGAAAATGATCAACACGTCCTGACCGGTGCGGTGGTGATGTTGCGATCAACGATTCGTATGGGCCGCCAGTTGCAAAATGTCGCCGCCCAGGACGTCAGCGCCTTCAGTCAAATTGTCGCCGTCAGCCCGAAAATGAAGCATGTTGTCGAACAGGCGCAGAAACTGGCGATGCTAAGCGCGCCGCTGCTGATTACGGGTGACACAGGTACAGGTAAAGATCTCTTTGCCTACGCCTGCCATCAGGCAAGCCCCAGAGCGGGCAAACCTTACCTGGCGCTGAACTGTGCGTCTATACCGGAAGATGCGGTCGAGAGTGAACTGTTTGGTCATGCTCCGGAAGGGAAGAAAGGATTCTTTGAGCAGGCGAACGGTGGTTCGGTGCTGTTGGATGAAATAGGGGAAATGTCACCACGGATGCAGGCGAAATTACTGCGTTTCCTTAATGATGGCACTTTCCGTCGGGTTGGCGAAGACCATGAGGTGCATGTCGATGTGCGGGTGATTTGCGCTACGCAGAAGAATCTGGTCGAACTGGTGCAAAAAGGCATGTTCCGTGAAGATCTCTATTATCGTCTGAACGTGTTGACGCTCAATCTGCCGCCGCTACGTGACTGTCCGCAGGACATCATGCCGTTAACTGAGCTGTTCGTCGCCCGCTTTGCCGACGAGCAGGGCGTGCCGCGTCCGAAACTGGCCGCTGACCTGAATACTGTACTTACGCGTTATGCGTGGCCGGGAAATGTGCGGCAGTTAAAGAACGCTATCTATCGCGCACTGACACAACTGGACGGTTATGAGCTGCGTCCACAGGATATTTTGTTGCCGGATTATGACGCCGCAACGGTAGCCGTGGGCGAAGATGCGATGGAAGGTTCGCTGGACGAAATCACCAGCCGTTTTGAACGCTCGGTATTAACCCAGCTTTATCGCAATTATCCCAGCACGCGCAAACTGGCAAAACGTCTCGGCGTTTCACATACCGCGATTGCCAATAAGTTGCGGGAATATGGTCTGAGTCAGAAGAAGAACGAAGAGTAAGCGCGAATATGCCTGATGGTGCAACACCATCAGGCATATTAAATTATGCTTTCAGTACAGCCAGAGCTGCTTCGTAATCCGGCTCGGTGGTGATTTCATCCACCAGCTGGCTGAAAATCACATTGTCATTTTCGTCAATAACCACAACGGCACGCGCTGCCAGACCTTTCAGTGGGCCATCAGCAATTGCCACACCGTAAGCTTGCAGAAATTCAGCGTTACGGAAAGTGGAGAGGGTGATAACGTTGTTCAGACCTTCTGCGCCGCAGAAACGAGACTGGGCGAACGGCAGATCGGCAGAGATACACAGCACAACGGTGTTGTCGATCTCAGTTGCCAGTTGGTTAAACTTACGTACTGATGCGGCGCAAACACCGGTATCAATACTCGGGAAAATGTTCAGCACTTTGCGTTTACCCGCAAACTGACCGAGGGTGACGTCAGACAGATCTTTTGCCACGAGAGTAAAAGTCTGCGCTTTGCTACCCGCCTGCGGGATGGAATTGGCGACTGTAACCGGGTTGCCCTGGAAATGAACGGTTTGTGACATGATTATCTTTCCTGTTTACATATAGTTAACGTCACACCTAGTTTATGCTAACTGTCAATAACACAGCAAACGCTATTTGCGCTTAATCCGCAGACCACCGCGACAACAAGGAGTAAAGATGAGAACCGTTAAGGTATTCGAGGAAGCCTGGCCTTACATACCCCGTTTGTGATTGCCCGGGGAAGTCGCAGTGAAGCGCGCGTGGTGGTGGTTGAACTGGAAGAAGAGGGTATTAAAGGCACCGGCGAATGCACGCCGTATCCGCGTTATGGGGAAAGTGATGCCTCGGTAATGGCGCAAATTATGAGCGTCGTGCCGCAACTAGAGAAAGGGCTGACACGGGAGGAGTTGCAAAAAATTCTCCCTGCCGGCGCAGCACGTAATGCGCTGGATTGTGCATTGTGGGATCTGGCCGCGCGAAGACAGCAGCAATCGCTGGCTGATTTGATCGGCATAACGCTTCCCGAGACAGTTATCACTGCACAGACGGTTGTCATCGGTACGCCTGATCAGATGGCCAATAGTGCATCAACACTCTGGCAGGCAGGCGCGAAATTACTGAAAGTGAAGCTGGATAACCATCTTATCAGTGAGCGGATGGTGGCAATTCGCACAGCTGTGCCTGATGCGACGCTGATCGTTGATGCAAATGAATCCTGGCGTGCAGAAGGGTTGGCGGCGCGTTGCCAGCTATTGGCGGATTTAGGCGTTGCGATGCTTGAACAACCGCTTCCTGCGCAGGACGATGCGGCGCTGGAGAATTTTATTCATCCGTTGCCGATTTGTGCTGATGAAAGTTGTCATACTCGTAGCAATTTGAAGGCGCTGAAAGGGCGCTATGAGATGGTTAATATTAAGCTCGATAAAACCGGGGGTCTGACGGAAGCGCTGGCGCTGGCGACTGAAGCGCGTGCACAAGGTTTCAGTCTGATGCTGGGCTGCATGTTGTGTACCTCTCGTGCCATTAGCGCCCGCTTTACCGCTGGTGCCGCAGGTCAGTTTCGCCGATCTTGACGGACCGACCTGGCTGGCGGTAGATGTGGAACCGGCGCTTCAGTTCACGACGGGCGAATTGCATCTTTAGGATGCCAGCGCAGCAAGTTTGCCATCGCAAAGAGATATTTTTCGCTGGCTTCGTCGGAGGAGATGGGCGGAAACTCTGCGGTGATACAGTGAAGGCTAAGGTCCGCGCACCAGCTGCCAAACGACCCGGGTGTTTCATAGCCAACGCTGCTCACCATAGTTAGAGCAAACGCATCCGCCAGCCACTGCCCGAGCGCCGTATTACGAGGATCTTCAATACAGGCGAGGGGATCGTGGAAAGAGACAACCCAGGCCGGGTGGATCTTATGAATAAGCCGGCACAAGGCCTGAGTCTCCGGTTCGGAACCGGGTTTTTCTCCCGTGAGCAGGACAACATCTCGCTCCTGCGCTGAACTGTTCCAGCGATACACCGTTTCACCGGCGCGCCAGTTTGCCGCCGGGAAGTTCCTGTTCAAGTCAACGCCGCGTGCATTCGCCCGTAATCCAAGCTGACAACCGTCCGGGTTGACGGTCAAAATCACATGATGTCGTCGTAAATCGGGGGCCAGCGTACGTAGCGCGCACGAGAGCGTCACGACAGACGAGTTTTCATCGCCATGCGTGCCCGCAATGATTAAGCCGCTATTGCGATCGGCCTCGGGTGCCGGAAACCAGATCAGCGGCGCGCCTAAAAACGAGCGTCCATAATGTTCAGTCCCGGGCGGGAAGGCGCCGCGTTCCGTTCTTGGTCGGGTAGTTGCCATAGTAAACCCTGATGATAAAGTCACTTCTGGCAGTGTTGTGCAAAAGCCGCGCTTAATCAAATAGTTTCCGTGTGTGTGTAAAATTGCCTGACATCAACTTTCCGGAGGAAGCATTTGCATTTCTCCGTTTCGAAACAAATAATTACGCATCTGCCTGTTACCTGACATCATTAAGGGGATCGTATGAAGCATCCTGTTTCGCTTCTTTGTACTGCGCTGTGGCTGTGCGGGCTTTCTTCACTTTCATATGCCGCGGAGGTTCCCGAAGGAACGGTTCTGGCGCAAAAGCAGGAGCTGGTTCGACATATCAAAGATGAGCCCGCTTCGCTCGATCCGGCAAAAGCGGTGGGGTTGCCCGAGATACAGGTGATCCGCGATCTCTATGAAGGGCTGGTGAATCAGAACGAAAAAGGGGAGTTAGTTCCCGGCGTGGCGACGCGCTGGCAGAGCAATGACAATCGCGTCTGGACGTTCACGTTGCGGGATAACGCTAAGTGGTCTGACGGAACCCCGGTGACGGCACAAGATTTTGTCTATAGCTGGCGTCGTCTGGTTGATCCTAAAACAACGTCACCTTTCGCCTGGTTTGCGGCGCTGGCGGGCATTAACAATGCCCAGTCCATCATCGACGGCAAAGCTGCTCCGGATACGCTCGGCGTGACGGCGGTCGATGCTAAAACGCTGCGCGTGCAGCTGGACAAACCGCTACCCTGGTTCAGTAATCTGACGGCTAACTTCGCGTTTTATCCTGTTCAAAAGGCCAATGTGGAGAGCGGTAAGGAATGGACGCGCCCTGGCGCGCTCATTGGCAACGGTGCTTATGTGCTGAAAGATCGCGTGGTGAATGAAAAACTGGTGGTTGAGCCGAACACTCATTACTGGGATAACGCCAGGACGGTGCTTAAAAAAGTCACCTTTGTGCCAATCAATCAGGAGTCCTCAGCGACCAAACGCTATCTGGCGGGCGATATCGATATTACAGAATCGTTTCCGAAAAACATGTACCAGAAGCTGCTTAAAGATATTCCGGGTCAGGTATATACACCGCCACAGCTTGGGACCTATTACTACGCGTTTAACACGCAAAAAGGCCCAACCGCGGATGCCCGCGTACGTCTCGCGCTCAGCATGACTATCGACAGACGTATTATGGCGGAGAAAGTCCTGGGGACCGGTGAGAAACCGGCCTGGCATTTTACTCCCGATGTCACTGCGGGTTTTACGCCGGAAGCCTCGCCATTTGAGCAGATGACGCAGCAGGAGCTGAATGCGCAGGCGAAAACGTTGTTGCAGGCGGCAGGCTATGGCCCTCAGCGCCCGCTTAAATTAACGCTGCTGTACAACACGTCTGAAAACCATCAGAAAATTGCGATTGCCGTTGCATCCATGTGGAAGAAAAATCTGGGTGTTGACGTTAAGTTGCAGAATCAGGAGTGGAAAACCTACATCGACAGCCGCAATACCGGGAATTTTGACGTCATCCGTGCATCGTGGGTAGGGGACTACAACGAGCCGTCGACATTCCTGTCGCTGCTGACCTCCTCCCACAGCGGGAATATCTCACGATTCAACGATCCTGCTTACGATAAGATTATTCATCAGGCGACGCTCGAAACCACTGAAAAAGCGCGTAATGCCGACTACAACATGGCCGAGAAGATCCTCACCGAGAAAGCACCGATTGCCCCTATTTATCAATACACCAATGGCCGTCTCATCAAGCCCTGGGTTAAAGGTTATCCGATAAATAACCCAGAGGATGTTGCATACAGCCGAACAATGTATATTGAAAAGCATTAAAAAGAGGTCAGGGCGCTACGTGATTATGGTAAACATCCATTAACCGCATAAGCGCCCGCTCTCAGGGGGTATGATTTTACAGCCTGGTTAATACCGAATATCCCCTTCCTATCAGCCCATCACTCATTGTCATGATGAATATCTTCAGAGAGATTCTTCCTCCCGTTTATCGAAAAACGCGTAGTCATTTATTCGCCATTCCAGTAGCAGTGTAGTCATTACTTTTTTTAAGATTAAATTTGTCCGATACAGGATTTTTCATATTCAGGCCATTTATTGAATTAAAACCTTATTTCTCTGCACTGTTAAGGGACGCCTTAATAAATGCATTGATGTAAATCAATTATTCAACCTCATGGAACAATAAGTTCAATATTTCCAATCAAAGCAGTCATTTCTGCCAAATTAATGTGAATAAATAGTTAATTTTTACTGTGTGTCATGTATCTATGGCATTTATGAGTACAATAATTTAGTGGAATATTCTTAAGAAAAGTCTAATAGTAGATCTTTGATCTGAGAAGTTGATTTTAAATGGGCTTTTGCTCTAATATGGTTTTGTAAAGAAACGTCACTCACTTAACATTTATTTCTTTTAAAGAAAGGGACTGCTATGGCCGATTCATTCCAGAATGAGGTGCCCAAGGCACGCATAAACTTAAAGCTGGCTCTGCATACAGGTGGCGCGCAGAAGAAAATCGAACTGCCGCTTAAACTCCTCACCGTCGGTGATTTCAGTAATGGAAAAGAGAATCGCCCATTATCGGAAAGGGAGAAAATTAACGTCAATAAAAATAACTTCAACAGCGTACTTTCGGAATTTAACCCGGAAGTGAATCTGACGGTTCCTAACACAATGGCCGGGGATGGTTCGGAAGAAAGCATAAAACTGAATTTCTCCGATATTAAGGATTTCGAACCTGAACAGGTTGCCCGCCAGATCCCCCAGCTCCGCGCCATGCTGGCCATGCGTAATTTATTACGCGATCTCAAATCCAATCTCCTTGATAACGCCACTTTCAGAAAAGAACTCGAGAAAATTCTTAAAGACCCGGCGCTGTCTCAGGAATTACGCGACGAAATGAGTGCACTGGCCCCGAAATAAGCGGCATGTGTAATTTAATGGATTAACCGGGAATATGCTGATGTCTGTAAATACTGAAACCGCCTCCGCGCAGGGGCAGACCACCGTACTGGAAAAAGAGGGCGTTTACGCCTCCCTGTTTGAAAAAATCAACCTGACCCCGGCCTCCAGCCTGGGGGATATCAATGCGTTTCTGGATGACGCCGCGCTTTCTGACGCTCCGGCGGGTGAACGCCTGACGGCGGCGATGCAGGTGTTTATGGACTGCATCCGCAAATCCGGTCAGCCTGTGGAGAAGCTCGACAAAACGCTGATTGACCACCATATCGCTGAGCTGGATTTCCAGATCAGCCGTCAGCTGGATGCCGTAATGCATCACCAGGAGTTCCAGAAGGTGGAGTCCCTGTGGCGCGGCCTGAAGCAGCTGGTGGACAGCACCGACTACCGCCAGAACGTGAAAACCGAAATTCTGGATGTGTCGAAAGAAGATCTGCGTCAGGACTTTGAAGACGCGCCGGAACTTATCCAGAGCGGCCTCTACTGGCACACCTATACCGCCGAATACGACACCCCGGGCGGCGAGCCGATTGGCTCCGTGATTTCATCCTATGAATTTGACGCCAGCCCGCAGGATGTGGCGCTGCTACGCAACATCTCTAAAGTGTCAGCTGCCGCACATATGCCGTTTATTGGCTCTGTCGGTCCGAAATTCTTCCTGAAAGACACCATGGAAGAGGTCGCTGCAATTAAGGATATCGGCAACTACTTCGACCGCGCCGAGTACATTAAGTGGAAATCCTTCCGCGACACCGACGACGCCCGCTACATCGGCCTCGTGATGCCGCGCGTGCTGGGGCGTCTGCCGTATGGCCCGGACACCGTACCTGTACGCAGCTTTAACTACGTTGAGCAGGTGAAAGGCCCGGATCACGAGAAATACCTGTGGACCAGCGCGTCGTTCTCCTTCGCGTCAAACATGGTGAAGAGCTTCATCAATAACGGCTGGTGCGTGCAGATCCGTGGCCCGCAGGCGGGCGGGGCGGTGAAAGACCTGCCTATTCATCTGTACGATCTGGGTACCGGCAACCAGGTGAAAATCCCGTCTGAGGTGATGATCCCGGAGACCCGCGAGTTCGAGTTCGCCAACCTCGGCTTTATCCCGCTCTCGTATTACAAAAACCGCGACTATGCCTGCTTCTTCTCGGCGAACTCCGCGCAGAAACCGGCGCTGTATGACACTGCGGATGCCACGGCCAACAGCCGCATCAACGCACGTCTGCCGTACATCTTCCTGCTGTCGCGTATTGCGCACTACCTGAAGCTCATCCAGCGCGAGAACATCGGCACCACCAAGGACCGCCGTCTGCTGGAGCTGGAGCTCAACACCTGGGTGCGTAGTCTGGTGACGGAAATGACCGATCCGGGCGATGAGTTGCAGGCTTCTCATCCGCTGCGTGACGCGAAGGTGGTGGTGGAAGATATCGAAGACAACCCGGGTTTCTTCCGCGTGAAGCTGTTTGCGGTACCGCACTTCCAGGTGGAAGGCATGGATGTGAACCTGTCTCTGGTGAGCCAGATGCCGAAAGCGAAAGCGTAACGTAAGGCAGGAAGCATGAAAACGGAACAACCGTTATGGGGCAGGGGCCAGATGGTCTCTCCCCAGCACTTCCAGCAACAGGCCGCCTATGCGGCCTGGTCTGCGGAATGTATCGCCCGACTGGGTCTCTCCCATCCCTGGGGGGTGATTAATGCCACTTTCGAACCGGATGTACTGAAGTTGGGCCGTCTACAGGCCCGTCATCTGCACCTCCGGTTCCCTGACGGGACATTAATCGATACGGATAATGCTGACGACCTGCCACCGGTGCTGGCGCTTGAGAGTGAAACACAGGACGTGGTGGTGGTTCTGGCTCTTCCGCTCCTGCGCGCGAATGGTGGCAACTGCCTTAAGCCCGATGAGGTGGCCGCGCGTCCTGTTCGCTATCGCCAGCGCTGGCGGGATGTCCGCAACCTTTTTGGCGATGACACCCGCCAGATTGCAGTGATGCGGCCAGAGCTGACGTTGCGATTTGCCCATCAGAACAACAGCGATTACCTGACCTGTCCGGTTGCCCGCCTGCAACAAGATTCGCAGGGGAATTGGGCACTTGATGAGACATACCTTCCGCCGCTGCTGGCGTTGCTGGGCAGCCGCTGGCTGATGACCCAGCTGGGGCAACTGTTGACGCAACTGCGCGCCCGTCTGGGCCGCCTGATGGACATGCGCCGGGAAAGTAATGAGCGCATGGCGGATTTTGCCGTAGCCGATGTTTCATTGTTCTGGTTGCTCAATGCCCTGAACAGTGCTGAGCCCGTGCTGGGTCAGTTTCAGCGCCACCCGCAAAGCCCGCCTGAGCGTCTCTATCCGGAGCTGGCAAGGCTTGCAGGCAGCCTGTTGACATTCTCGCTGGAGCATCAGGTCAGTGCGATCCCGGCATGGCAGCATGAGCAGCTGAATAACGTCTTCCCGCCGCTGTTTGATTTACTTGGCGATCTTCTGGAAGCCAGCCTGCCATCGCGGGTGGTGGCAATTGAGCTTGAGCATGATGACCGGCTTCACTTCTGGCAGGCCCGTCTGCATGATCCACGTCTGCGCGAAGGAGCTGATTATTACCTCTCCGTGCGTTCACCGATGCCGGTGGCACAATTGCAGGAGCAGTTCCCGCGCCAGTGCAAGGTCGGCAGTCCCGATCATGTCAGGAGTATCGTCAATTCATCGCGGGTGGGCGTCCCTCTGATGCCGCTGCGCCATGTGCCGGCAGCCATTCCACTACGCCTGGAAAATCAGTATTTCAGCCTTGATGTCTCTCATCCCCTGGCCATCGAAATGTTCCAGAGCGGCACCTGTATGTTTTACGTTCCGGGAATGCTCGCCGAGCCTGAACTTGAACTCTTTGCGGTACTGAGAACATGAATGATCGTAAACGCGCTACTGCCGCGTTCATTGATATTGATGCCCTGTTACAGGACACCTGGCTACAGGTGATCAGTCTGCGTCACGGCCCGACATTCCAGGACGGGGAAGGGCGTACGCTTTGGGAGCGCTGCATCGACGATGTCGGGCGTGTGCAGCGAGAACTGAAAGCGAGCGAACTCGATGAGGCCAGCTGCCAGCATATTCTTACGGCACAGTGTGCGCTGCTTGATGAGGCAGTCAAAGGTCGCGGTGTGGAGGATGACGCCTGTATACAGTGGTATGACATTCCCCTACAGGGATATTTCCTTGGCACCATGGACGCCGGTGACACGTTATGCGATCGGATGCGTGATGTGCTGCGTGAACCGGCTCCTGACCACGCCGTTGTGACCTGCTTCCAGCGAGTCATGATGCTCGGATTCCTCGGCAACTTCCGCTCCCTGAACGATCCTGAGCGGCAGAAACTCATGAATGCACTGAATGAATATGTTGCGCCGTTCAGCTATTCACAACCCCATCCCGTTCTGGCGGAAAGCCATGCCGGACGGGGGATAGGGGGGGGGCTGGCATCATGGCCTATGCGCATTGGCCTGAGTGTGGTGGTGGTCACCGCATTATGGTGGGGACTGGATTGCTGGCTGGATCAGACACTGCTTACCCTGCTGCCGGGAGCCGTGAAATGAGCCCTGCACAACAGCGCGGGCTTGCGCTCTGGGCTGCCCTGCTGAGTGCAGTGGTCTGCCTGTGGTTTCTGCCAGCATCCCGTCTGGTTTCCATTCTCGTCCTGCTGGCGGTACTGGGACTCATCATAGCGTTCTGGGCTGTCGCCTGCCGTCGCGTGCAGCACGATTTCACCCTGTGTCTGGAGGACCTGCCTGAAGCCAATTATTGTCAGCCCGTGGTACTGGTCTGTGGCGATCTGCCGCTTGCCTGGCCGCATCAGTCACCTGTGCTTACTGTCACGCAGGGCTGCTGGATCCGTGTGGAGGATCATCTGGAACTGGAGCTGGCCGCCCGTCAGGTACTGTGGTTGCGCCCCGACTGGGGACGTCAGCTGTCAGTGATGGTCAGTGTTTGTCCGCAGCAGCACCCTGACAGTGAGCGCCTTACCAGTCGTTTGCTTGCCCTGCGCTGGCAGATTAGCCGGTTGCGTAAAGCAACCGGCCATTCTGTGCCACTGGTTCTGAATGGACAGGTCGGCAGTGCGATGATGAATGACATGCTCTGGCAGACGGCGATCCTGGGGGAAGGGGTAAAGGTCTGGAGTGGGACTTCAGCGCCTGGCTCAGTTGCTGAATGGGTTAATACTGGCGGAACGCCTGCGATGCAGCAACAGGTGCTGATGAACAGCCTGATGAGCTGGTTCCAACAGCACGTCCAGGCTGTCCTTATGGATGAAAACCCCGATATTCCTGTCATTGAACCTGTTGCGGTTCTGTGGGGATTGGGTCCGATCCTGGCCGGAAGCATGGCCACCTCTATCTGGACAGCGTGGTTGTCCCGCCATACTGCGATGCAGCAGGTGTCTGGCTGGCAGCCGGCGGGAACGGACAGTACGGTTATTTCCCTGTTCCCGAATTTTGTCCTCCCTTTACTGCCAGAAGGACGAGGCCTGACACCGCATGGACGAACCTGGCGCGGTGCGCTCGGAATCTTCACGCTGGCAGCCATTGCTGCGCTACTCAGCAGTGGCTGGAATAATCGCCAGCTGCTGCAACGCGTGAGCTTCGATATTGCACGCTATGAACGTATACCGATGAATGACTCCGGGCCGAAAGCTGACGCCGTTGCCGTGCTGCGCGAGGATGCGGCATTGCTGGACGACCATGCACGTAACGGCGTACCGGCCCGGCTGAGTCTAGGTCTGTATCAGGGCGGACGTCTGCGTATGCCAGTGCTGAATACGATTCGCTCTTATGTGCCTCCGCCTCCGCCGCCTGAGCCGGAACTCAAACCGGTACCGAAAATCATCCGCCTCGACAGCATGTCGCTGTTCGATACCGGAAAGTGGGCGCTTAAACCCGCCTCAACAAAGCTGCTGGTGAACTCACTGGTGGGGATCAAGGCGAAGCCCGGCTGGCTGATTGTGGTGGCGGGCCATACCGACAGCACCGGGGATGACCAGTCCAACCAGGTGCTGTCGCTTAAGCGCGCGGAGTCGGTACGCAACTGGATGCGGGATACCGGCGACGTGCCGGAAAGCTGTTTTGCGGTGCAGGGCTATGGTGAAAGCCGTCCTGTCGCCACCAACGACACCCCGGAAGGGCGTGCGCTCAACCGCCGTGTCGAAATCAGTCTGGTGCCACAGGCGAATGCCTGTCAGGCGCCGGGCACGACCCATGCGTCATCGCAGGATGATGGCGCTGATAACAATGTAACGGAGTAATTAACATGGCAATTCCAGTCTATCTGTGGCTGAAGGACGACGGCGGCGCGGACATCAAAGGGTCCGTGGACGTTCAGGATCGTGAAGGCAGTATCGAAGTGGTGGCCCAGGAGCACAACCTGTACATCCCGACCGATAACAATACCGGCAAGCTGACCGGCACCCGTATCCACACGCCTTTCCTGTTCACCAAGGAAATCGACTCCTCCAGCCCGTACCTGTACAAGGCGGTGACGACCGGCCAGACCCTGAAATCGGCTGAGTTCAAATGGTACAGAATCAATGACGCAGGCCAGGAAGTGGAGTACTTCAACACGAAGCTTGAGAACGTGAAGCTGGTGAAAGTGAATCCGAAGATGCATGACATCAAGGACCCGGCTTTCGAGAAGCACAACCACCTCGAGCAGATTGAACTGCGCTACGAAAAAATCACCTGGACCTACAAGGACGGCAACATCATTCATTCCGATTCCTGGAACGAACGCGCCACTGCGTAAGAGCCCTGAGCAGACGGTCAGCCGTCTGCTTTTTTTGCTGAGCGCCTGCACTGACGGGTGGTCAGCAAAGAAAAACACAATCTGCCTGCCCGACCTGATGCGCTTTGGGTTCCTGAATAACAGGGAACAGCGACGGGCGGTAGCGTGTCCGGAACTGATAAAGAGAGAGTCTCATGGAAAATCCAGCCATCCTGTTACGCCGTCTTAACCCTTACTGTGCCCGCGCAATGGAAGGGGCCGCTTCCCTGTGCCAGACCCGCGCCCATGCGGAAATACTGCCTGAGCACTGGCTGCTGAAACTGCTGGAGCAGGGTGAGGGCGACCTGACGGTGCTGGCGCGGCGCTACGAATGGGATATGGATACGATATGGCAGGATATGCTGGGTTTTCTGGACAGCCTGCCACGGTCAGTGCGCAGCCGTCCGCAGCTTTCGGAGGGCGTGCAGTCCCTTATGCAGGACGCCTGGCTGCACGCCTCGCTGGCGGGGGAAGAGCATATCCGCAGCATTCACCTCCTGATGGCGCTGGTGGAAAAACCGAAACTGCTGCGCTGCGACGGCCTGTGGCCGCTGCTGACGCTGGCGCAGAGCCAGCTTGAGCGCCTGCGTGGACTTCTGGATGCGCAGTCGGATGAACGCCCGGAGGTGCAGCAGGAAGCGGAGCTTACGCAGGGTGATGAGGTGGAGTTTGTCGGCCGTCCGGTGAATGCGGATATAAAAGGAGAGCTGAACCCGGCGTTGCAGAATGCGCTGGACAGGTTCACCCTCGACGTCACCGCCCGCGCCCGTGAGGGCAGAATCGACCCGGTCTATGGCCGCGACAATGAAATCCGCCAGATGGTGGACATTCTTTCCCGGCGCCGCAAGAACAACCCGATTCTGGTCGGCGAACCGGGAGTCGGCAAGACCGCGCTCGTGGAGGGACTGGCGCTGCGCATTCATGAGGGCAATGTGCCGGACGCGCTGAAGCCGGTCGCGGTACGCACCCTTGACCTCGGCCTGTTACAGGCCGGGGCGGGTGTGAAGGGGGAATTCGAGCAGCGCCTGAAAAACATCATCGACGCGGTGCAGCAGTCACCCCTGCCGGTTCTGCTCTTTATTGACGAGGCGCACACCATTATCGGCGCGGGCAACCAGGCGGGCGGCGCCGATGCGGCCAACCTGCTGAAACCGGCGCTCGCCCGCGGTGAGCTCAGAACCATCGCCGCCACCACCTGGAGTGAGTACAAACAGTACTTTGAGCGCGACGCCGCGCTGGAGCGTCGCTTCCAGATGGTGAAGGTGGACGAACCGGACGACGACACCACCTGCCTGATGCTGCGCGGACTCAAGTCACGCTACGCGGAGCATCATGGCGTGCATATTACCGATGAAGCGGTTAAAGCCGCCGTCACGCTCTCCAGACGCTATCTGACCGGACGCCAGCTGCCGGACAAGGCGGTGGATTTGCTGGATACCGCCTCTGCCCGTATTCGCATGAGCCTGGATACGGTACCGGAGCCGCTGACCCGCATGAAGGCGCAGCTCACGGCACTGGCTATGGAGAAGCAGGCGCTGCTGGAGGATATCGCGGTGGGCAACACCACCCACGGCGAGCGTCTGGTGGCCATTGAACAGGACGAAATCCGCATCATCCTGCAACTCGACGAACGGGAAATCCAGTACGGCCAGGAGCTGGCGCTGACGGAACAACTGCTGGCCTGCCGGGCTGATATCTCCCGTCAGGCGGAGATGGCGGACCTGCAACAGCAACTGAGCGATATACAAAAGCATACCCCGCTGCTGGGGCTGGATGTGGATGCGCGTACCGTCGCCACCGTTATCGCCGACTGGACGGGCGTACCGCTCTCTTCCCTGATGAAGGACGAGCAGACGGAACTGCTGAGCCTTGAGCACAGTCTGGCGAAACGCGTCGTCGGTCAGGACAGTGCGCTGAATGCCATTGCGCAGCGCCTGCGCGCCAGCAAAACCGGTCTGGCGCCGGAGAACGGCCCGCAGGGCGTGTTCCTGCTTGTGGGGCCGAGCGGCACCGGCAAGACCGAAACCGCCCTGGCGCTGGCCGATGAACTGTTCGGCGGCGAGAAGTCCCTTATCACCATCAACCTCTCGGAATACCAGGAGCCACACACCGTCTCGCAGCTCAAGGGCTCACCTCCGGGCTACGTGGGTTACGGTCAGGGCGGCATTCTGACCGAAGCCGTCCGTAAGCGCCCGTACAGCGTGGTGCTGCTGGATGAAGTGGAAAAGGCGCACCGGGACGTGATGAACCTGTTCTACCAGGTGTTTGACCGGGGCGTCATGCGCGACGGCGAGGGGCGGGAAATTGACTTCCGCAACACGGTGATTCTGATGACCTCCAATCTCGGCAGCGACCTCATCATGCAGATGCTGGAGGAACAGCCGGAGGCGACAGAGCCGGACCTGCATGAACTGCTGCGTCCTGTCCTGCGGGACCACTTCCAGCCCGCGCTGCTGGCGCGCTTCCAGACGGTGATTTACCGTCCGCTGGCAAAGGCAGCGATGCGCACCATCGTGGAAATGAAGCTGGCGCAGGTCAGTAAACGCCTCAACCGTCACTACGGTATGAAGACCGATATCCACGAAAGTCTGTACGACGCACTGACCGCCGCCTGCCTGCTGCCGGACACCGGGGCGCGCAATGTTGACAGTCTGCTGAACCAGCAGATTCTGCCGGTCCTGAGCCAGCAGTTGCTGAGCCATATGGCAGCGGGGCAGAAGCCGCAGCATCTTACGCTGGGCTGGGATGAGGAAGAGGGCATAGTGCTCGAGTTTGACCGGACAGAAGGAGTGCACGCATGAGCAATAATCCTCCGTTAAGATTCAGCCACAGCCATCACCTGCTGTCGGTGAAGGACTGCGATGCAGGGCTTGATGTGCTGGAGTTTGAGGGCGATGAAGCCCTGAGCACACCGTTCAGCTACCGTATTGAGTTCACCAGCACGGACCATGCCATCAGCAAAGAGATGATGCTGATGAAAGCGGCTTCCCTGACGCTTCAGGCCCCGGTTGACCAGGGTTACGGCATCAAAATACAGCAGCCGGTGCGGGTGATTCAGGGCGTGGTCACGGGTTTTGAACGTCTGGGTACCTCAAAGGATGAAACCCGTTACGCGGTGACGCTTGAGCCGCGTCTGGCCCTGCTCAGCCGTTCGCACCAGAACGCCATCTACCAGGACATGTCCGTCCCGCAGATTGTGGAGAAAATCCTGCGCGAGCGCCACGGCATGCGTGGCCAGGATTTCCTGTTCTCACTGAGTAAAGAGTACCCGCGCCGCGAGCAGGTGATGCAGTACGGTGAGAGCGACCTGCACTTTATCACCCGCCTGCTGGGTGAGGTCGGTATCTGGTTCCGCTTCACCACCGACACGCGCCTCAACATTGACGCGGTGGAGTTTTACGACAGCCGGCAGGGGTATGAGAAAGGCCTGACGCTGCCGTCGGTGCCGCCGTCAGGGCAGCACTCGCAGGGTGTGGACTCGGTGTGGGATATGGAGTGCCACCATAACGTGGTCCAGAAGGAGGTCAGCACCCGCGACTACAACTACCGTCAGGCCACGGAGGACATGAACACCCGGGTTGACGCGACCGGCGGGGATGTCACCACGTACGGTGAGGCCTATCACTGGGCCGATAACTACCTGACACCCGGCAGCGCGTATGACCGCAACCCGGCACCGGAGTCCGGTGCGTTTTATGCCCGCATCCGTCACGAACGCTACCTGAATGGCCAGACGCAGACCGTTGCCTTCACCAGTTGTCCGGTGCTCTCTCCGGGTATGCTGCTGACCGTCACCGGCGGGTACGAAGTGGCAGACGTGTTTGCGCAGGGCGTGGTTGTCACGGCGATGCACAGCCATGCGCAGCGTGATGCGGACTTTTGCGTCAGGTTTGACGGTATCCCGGACAGTCCGGATTTCAGTTTCCGCCCGGAACCTGGTTCACGTCCGGTGATGGCCGGTACCTTACCGGCCCGCGTCACCAGTACCACTGAAAATGACATCTACGGGCATATCGATAAAGACGGCCGCTACCGCGTCAACATGCTGTTTGACCGTGAGAACTGGGAGACAGGGTTCGAGAGCCTGTGGGTCCGTCAGTCCCGGCCGTACGCCGGGAATACCTACGGCCTGCACCTGCCGCTGCTGGCGGGTACCGAGGTGGCGATTGGTTTTGAGGACGGCAACCCGGACCGGCCGTACATTGCCGGTGTGCTGCACGACTCGGCGCACGGCGACCACGTCACCATCCGCAACTACAGACGCAACGTGCTGCGCACGCCGGCGAACAACAAAATCCGCCTCGACGACGAGCGCGGGAAAGAGCATATCAAGGTCAGCACGGAGTACGGCGGCAAGAGCCAGCTGAATCTAGGCCACCTGGTCGACAGCGAGAAACAGCAGCGCGGTGAGGGGTTTGAGCTCAGGACGGACAGCTGGGGGGCCATCCGGGCGCAGAAAGGACTATTCATCTCGGCGGACGGGCAGGCGAAAGCGAAGGGACTGCAGCGTGAAATGCAAGCTGCGCTCAAAGAACTTGACGCTGCCAGAGAGGTGACTTCTGGATTACGTCACGCTGCTCAAGCAGCCCAGGCGGAATTAGCCGATCTTGAGAAACAAACAACATTAATGAATCAGACGCTTAGCGATCTTAAGCAGCAAGCGTTACTTCTGTCTGCCCCTTCAGGAATTGCGCAGGTCACCCCCGCGAGCATACAAGTCTCGGCAGGGGAGAATCTAATTGTTACCGCAGGTCAAAATGCAGACATTAGCATTGCCAAAAAATTAACCCTGGCGGTGGGCGATATTCTGAGCTTATTTGCACACAAACTGGGAATAAAAATGTATGCCTCGGAGGGCAAAGTAGATATTCAGGCACAGTCGGACGCGCTGAATTTATTTGCTAAAGAAAAGCTTTCTGTTGCCAGTTCTGACAACAGCGTTGTCATATCAGCCAAAAAAGAAATCCTTTTGGTTTGTGGGGGGGCATTTATACGGTTAAGTGACGCGGGGGTTGAAGTTGGTACTGGCAAAAACGTCACGTTGAAATGTATTGCGGTTCAACAGCAGTCTGCGGCGACGTTAAATTCAACGCTTTCGCTACCTTCTGGTTGCAAACCTGGAGTAATTTCTGCAGCCCAACAGCAAGGGGCTGTGGTGATGCTTAGCTAATACTTGAGGAAAAAGATGACTACAAAATTAGCCGTTTTAGGTGACAGGACGAGTAATGGGAAAATAATTACTGCAACTGCGAATTATTTTAGTGATGGAAAACAGGTGGCACAAAATAATGACAAAGCCATCTGTACTGTCTGTAAGGGAACATTTCCCATCCTGGCCACTGCAGTTGGTATCGTCAGTAATGGCATAGTTCTGGTACAGGATCAGGACCGTGTGCTTTGTCTATGTTCCGGCCATAAAGTGATCGCAGGCTCTAATTTTTTCACTGGTTGAATAAGAATTTTTTATTTACAGGCTTAATTAAAAAAAGGATGTGAATATGGCATGCCAGGGGTTATGCACAACGAAAGGCCTGACAGTACTGCCCGTGCGCTATGCTGTTGTGCCGGAAAATATTAATGCTAGTTTACCGGGATGGGCGAATGATCCGTGCATCACCGGGGTAACGCTCGCCAGTAATGAAAAGTACACACTCCGCGCGCTTCGCCAGGGCTACCTTTACGTTTTTTATGAAAAAGGAAAGCAGGGCACCAATTACTGGCAGTGCTACAGCGTTGCGCCGGACGGCTCACTGTGGCTGCAACAGGTGGCGTCTAATCCTGTACCGGTGGATAAAGCGCTGTGCGAAACGGGCGAGCATATCGCTCAAAACGTCGAGTTCATGAGCATTGAATCCCCGGATAAGTGCGGCAATGTGTGGTTTGCGTTCAGTCAGTATCCGTGGGAGCAGGAAACGCTCGATCGGTATCGCACCAGGCCAGAAGAGCGCACGGAGAGAATGCAGAAAGTGATGCCTTCGGTGGCGGGATCTCAGCGCACAAAAACAGGGACCGACGTTACCGGGGCAAGCCTGAATCAGGTACTGGACTATCAGGTTCCTTCTGTTTCTGGTCTGCTTCCTGGTCCGGATGATGCGAAAGTGGTAAACGTCAGCCGGGCATCGTCACTCTGGGATCCGACGGTGGATGATCCCTGGCGGGTTAATAATGATGTGGTGAAACTGCAGTCCAGTCTGTATCCGTGGGTAAAAAACCGCAGTGGCATGGCAGACGCGACGGTCACGGCCATGGAAAACCGAAGTGAGGGGATGACGCCGCTGCTGCTTCCACTCTGGGATCCGGTGGGGATTGTTCATGAACTTAACGGATGGAGCCAGGATGTGCTGGGGCGCCAGGCGCAGTTTCTGCAGGAACGTGAGCTTGAGTTCGCCACCAAAACAAATCTCGATGCCGTCAGAACGCTGCTGGAAAGCAATGCCGAATCTCGGGAGGACGCAATGCGGAGACGAAGAACTGATGGTCCCATGCTGACAGACGAATATCTGGATTCGCGTCTGCAGGCGCTTGAGAAAAGGTATCAGGGTAAGCCTGATGTGCTGGCACAAATCAGGGCAGATGACAGGTTAGTGAGAAACTGGCATGCGCAGAACGTGACGGCATCATACCCGGAGAGTGTGCTGATGAGTCCACCCGAACCGCTGGCTGCTCACCAGCGACGGGTTGCCGCGATACAGGCGCAGGTCGATGAGGAGCTGGCGTTAAATCTGCCTAAACCCTCGCAGGATTTCAGTGGAGTCCGGGCCCGGAGCTGGGCACCCTATCAGAAAAAGCTCAACGCAACCCGACAGGCGAACTTTGATACATGCTACACGAACCTGGTTGATTCGGTTAACGCTATCTTCCAGAAGCGTATCGTCAGCGTGGTGAACTGGCTCAGTGCACCGGTACTGCTGGCAACGCTGGATGATTTCCACTGCGAGGCACAGCGGGCAGGGCTGTTCTACCAGTCAGCGGTGGGGATGGCCATGCACGGGATCAACAGTTGTCCGGCAGGGGCGGCAAAGATAGACGGCTGGTGGAATGAGTACAGCACTAAAAATCGCGGGAATCTGCTGTGGCGGCATGTGGCGGCCAATAACCCGCAGCTAATCAGTGAGCTGGAGCCGTATCTGGCGACGGTGAAAGGGAAAAAGGACGAGGACGTGACGCCTCTGACGGCGACCGCCATGACGGCAGCCCTGATGCAGCAGGTCAGCAATATGAAAAAGCTGGAGGGGTATTACCAGAAATCGATGAACAGTGTCGTGAAGGGGCTGAGGGAAAATGCCAGCAAACTGGAAGTACAGCTCTTCAACACGGATGCGTTTATCGTCACGGTGGGAGACAGGGTAAGCCGCATTCTGCGGGTGGATAAGGCAGGCGAGAAGCTGGCGACCACGGCGTTCAGGCTGATATTTATGATAAGGGCGGGAATACCTTCAGAAGAAGTTCACTCGTTAGTGAATGCGTATCTGAAAGATGCCCCGGCGTTACGTCAGACGGTGCTGGAAGGTATACGGCGCAGTGGACGTTTTATGGCGAGCGGGAATGAAGTCGCCGAGATTAAACAGAGAATGAGCAGCAGGCTGGAAGAGCACTTTGCATCAGAAAAGGGCAAGGCCGAATACCGGCTGGCGGGAATAAACAGTCTGTTGCTGGTGCTGAATGCGATGGATTTTATCTACCTGTGCGGACAGGTAAGGGATGAAAAGAAGCCGCTGGCGAGCCTGCTGGCCAGCGGGCTGGCGATGGTGAGTCAGGGGACGTCGGTTATTTTGCCGGCAATAGAAAAAGGTCTGGAAGCGCGTGAGCTTACAGTGGCCTGGGTCAAGGGGGTTGGGGCGGCAGCGGGTGGAACTGCGTCTTTAATTTCGGTGTTTGCTGATGGTGCAAGTACTTACGAAGAGTTGCAAAGCAATCGTTTTTTACTTTCCTCTGTATTGCTTATTAAAACAACAGTTGATGTCCTGGCAGTCACAAAATCAGTCGGTCTTCTGCTGGAACAGTTTAGTCAACCGATAGCTAAAAAAGTAGCTGGGAAAATTACAGGTTTTTTGGCTTGGGAAATTTTAGGGATCCGAATACTTGCAGTACTGATGACCTGGGAAGTGATGGTTGCGATAACTTTGTTACAGGTGGTTGTGACCTGGATATCGGACGATGAGCTTCAGATATGGTGTAGAAAATGCGTGTTCGGTACAGCACCTTTCAACCGCAGTCTGACAGACCAGAATAAAGCCCTGGAAGGGGCGATAAAGGATATTTCATGAATTCAGTTGAAAATCAGCAGATATGCTCCCGTTTTGTTGAGCCAGAAAAATTAGCAGACCTGCGTACAAAGCGAGAGATTGAGGTGATGAACGGCAGGCCGTGGACACGTGAGCTTCCGCCGCCGCCGGTATTGCCGCCTTATGGTCCTCTGGAGAAAATATCAGGGAAACTGCAGTCTTTCCGTAGCGAATATTTTCGGGAGTATTTTGATGCAGTTGCCTACCGGACCAGCATGTTGCCGGAGATATCAGATGGCCAGCGCGGAGCTGCCGCCGCTGCAGCGATAGTTGCAGGGAGCCCGGGTGTCGGGGCTGTAATGATGGCTGAAAGCGAGTCATCGAATGATTCGGCGGAATATGTGCAGGGGATGATTAATGGCCAGCCGTTTCGCGGCTGGGTGGGTGTCACCCGACTTCAGACTGGCGATGATGTGGACATGATTGTTGAGTGGCAGCATGACCATTATGAGGTCTATGCCATTGCGTTACCGGAAGAGCGGATAGTGTCAGTATGTCCGAAATGTGATATGGGGCATATTGCGCATATGCTGTGGCGCATTAAAAATATGTTCATTCTAATCACCATATTGATGGTGGCTTTTGTTTCTGTATGTGTATTTATCTCTCTCTCAAAAGGAAATCCAAATGGTGTCTCTTTATTTGAGAGGTTTTATCTTTTCCTGGTAATGGCTTTTGTGGTGTCTTCTGTAATTTCGGGGTTGATTGCATTCTTTGCATATAAAGCCTGTGCGCCAACACGCTGCAAACTGGCGGAGGAGATATTTCAGTTGCTGGGGATGAGACGTGTTGCAACAATCAATCTCAATAAAATAACAAAAAAACATGAGCAGCAACTAAAAGATAATGGGAAGTGGTATGAGCCGGGTGATAAAAGCAAACCAGCCTGTCCCAGTGGGAAATTCATTTATTCAGATGAAGGCTGGTTTTACTACTAGACAGAAAAAAACATTGTTATTTTGGTTGCCCCCGGCAGGAATCAAGGTAAACCAGCATGCCCAAGTTTGAAATTTACCTATTCAGGAGAAAATTGCTATCGCTACTGAGAGGGGCGGCTCAATATGAATAAGATAATGATGTTTTATGAAAGTCATAAATATAAATTAATTGAAATGTGTTTCTGATATTATTCTGGTGGGGTTGATTATGGATGGTATATTTTTTAACGATATACATGAAGAAATTACCAATGCTGCTTTTGGGAAAAATGGGAAATGTTTTCTACTGATAGATGCATCTTTAGAACAGTATCATTCATCACTTTTTTTGCCCAGTATTCTTAGAGAATATAAATCTTACCCTGTTACATTCCGCCAGGATGAACTTCAGGGGGCTTTACCACTTTACCTTTTCCCTCTTAGTGCCTCCAGCGAGAGAGATGGCCAATTGTTTAAGAATAGTATTTACAATTCATTGAATGAGTTGAAAATAGAAAAGCTTGAGTCCGGGGAAGGGCGCAGCGTCTGTGCGTGGATTTCGACGGATTTAACTGGGGAGCAGCTTGCTGAACAGGTCGCTTTGTCCGCCGTACAGTCGATTCAATCAGTTGGTAATATATTACTTCGCTATTACGACCCATCAGTATTTGGTTTGTTAATGTATACGCTGGATAAATGGCAAAAGCAACAGCTATTAAGCAATATTAATACATGGTCTTATATTGATGGAGGCGGAATAGCTCAGGTGGCGAATGGTGATGGTAAATGCAAAAAAAAATTAAACTACTCACTTGGATTAACAGAGCAAAATGCATTCGAAATGGGCCGGATTTCAGTTGTTAATAATATTTTGCGAGCATATCG
This sequence comes from Enterobacter hormaechei, assembly GCA_042434945.1. Classification (GTDB taxonomy): domain Bacteria; phylum Pseudomonadota; class Gammaproteobacteria; order Enterobacterales; family Enterobacteriaceae; genus Escherichia; species Escherichia hormaechei_A. The sequence continues at coordinate 1,951,474 of CP170191.1, read as the reverse complement.
GAAAATGAGAATGCCGCATAAATTTAGTGAGCGTGATGTGATGAAATTATTGAGTCCTGCGCTGGATTATTATTATTCAACTTTCTCTACATCCGCTAAGGATCTTATTGATTTTGGGCTTGACGTGTTGAGCGCGCAGCGACTATTTTATCAGGATGAGGTATTTAAGAAGATCATATTTAGTAATCGCAGTAAAGATCTTCAGTCATACTCAGATATTAAATCCATAATTGACAGTATGGCATGTTAAGAAGTTTTTTCTCTTAAAGAAAATGTGCTGTTAACAATGATGGAGAATGATATGAATTGGCCTGTACAAATAATCCCTCCAGTCGATAAGATTCCTGGAATTAAATGGAGTAAATGGTTTTTTTCTTTCATAAGTATTTTGTTGACTGTGGTGGTTAGTTGGGTTGGGGCTAAAATTATTTTGCCTGCTGAAGATAATGAGTTGTTAAAATTACTTACCCTGTTGGTTTTTTCGGTGCCCCTAGCTTTTTCTGTCATAATTCCCGTTAGAACCTATTACCATGGTTTGTGTTTGTCGGCATTCGAAGCAAGAGAGCGCGAAGCAGCATTGGTCAGGAAAGACTGGACTGAATGGGCAAGTCAAAAATTTTATGTTTCCGCTTATAAAGCGTTTCTCCCTTCTGTAATATCGCAAACCGATATGGCAATGTCTCATTCGGTTGAAATATATAATAACCAGCGATTGAAACTACGGGGCCATAACGATGATTTATATACTGAAGAACAACTGATTTACGAACTGTTGGCGTCTGTCAGAACAAGGCTGTTACGGTTGAGTGAATCATGTATATTTGATGTTATATTTACCTATGATAGTAATTATATTACTTTCTCAATATTTAAAGAGTGCTGGGCTGCGATCGGGTTTGATGAAAATTGCTTGCGTAATTATTACTGTTGGAGTAAAGCATTAGGGCAGGAATTTGATACATTATCCAACATCTCAAAAAATCGGGTGTCAATAATAATATCTGCAAACATTGAAAGTTTTGAAAAATACCCTCCTAACTCAACAGAGTTCGCTTCAATATTGCTGGTGACTCATCAAGAGCAACCACCTGAAAAAGCCAATAACGGTATAGCCTTGCGACCAATGGTATGCAACAAAAATCTCACCAAACAAGAGGTCATCCACATGATGACTTACCAGTCAGATGTCCTTAAAACGACAAGAGTACTTTTTAGCAATATGAGTGCAGAGGAAGTTTCAGAAGTTTCGGGGATATTAAGACTCTCATCTTTATCTATGAATGTTGAATGGGAGTGTGAGAGAATGTATTTAAATTTGATGCTGGGTAATTTAAATGAGCACCATTTTTGGTTGGTGTTTGCTCTGGCACTTTTCATATCAGAAAAAAACAATGAGCCGGTTTTAATGGTCACTGGCGTTGGTGATGAATACCTTTTAAATGTCATTAAGCCCTTTGATAATAGCAAGGAGCATTAAATTGAACACCTCGGCAAAATGGAGAGTGATTGGCCTTGTATCCTGTCTCATTATTTTTGGTGTACTGACTTTTATAGGATGTTACTACTATGGGGATATCTTTGGATGGGTATCCTCAAAAGAAAAAGTGAGCCTTTGGTTCTTATGCATGTTTTTAATTTCTGTGTTCCTGATGTTGATGAACTTCGGTGTATGGTTCCATCAAAAAGAGTATCGCTTTCAGCATATCGCGGGAGGGAAGTCCGTCACAGCTAATGTTCTTAATAACTATAAAAAGTCCAGTAAAAAGGATCCTGTAAAAGCTCATTTATGCCGACGCTATAGCTTCTTCTGGCAAAACAAGATCCGCCTGCTGCTGATCACCGGCGATGAAGCCGCGATTGAGCAACTGCTACCCGGCCTGCAAAAGCAGCAGTGGCTTGAAGGCAACCGCACCGTGCTGATTTACGGCGGCAGCCTGGCATCGGAGCCTGACCGCGAAAAATACACAGCGCTGCGTAAACTACGCCGCGGGCGCCCGCTGGACGGGATTATCCGTTTACTGCCCGAGTCGCTTAAGCTGACCCCACATATCAGCGACAGCGATTTACGCGGCCTGGAAAAAATCAGCGAACTGCTGCGTTATTCCGCTCCGGTCTGGCTGTGGCAACTGTGCAGCAGTCACTGGTCGCAGGGTACGCGTCCTGAGCAGGCGGTAGGTGCAAGCTTTCCACCACGCGCAAAAGAAGACGATGTAATCCGCCAGCTGGAACTGATGCTGCCGGCCCTGCGGGCGCAGGGGATGAGTCAGGTCGCGGAAAACAGCAGCCACGACTTCCTGCTGCGCCTGAGCCAGCACCTGAACGACGGTGCTATTGCCCGCTGGACTCAGCAGTTGCAGCCATGGCTCTTTGTTTCTCAGCAGCGCGTCCCGCTACGTGGTCTGATGTTCAGCCTGTCGGAGAAGAAACCTGCCGGAATGTCAGCGGGAACAGCCGACGCTGAGAATTATGGATCACAGCGTCATGCCCTGACTCTGCCAGCAACCTGGCAGGGTATTGTCGACGACTGCACCCGCGTACGTGGCCGTCGTGTCGGTATGCCGTGGGAACGAGCGCTGGCCTGGGCACTGATGGCCATCATCAGTTTCTGGGGGGTAGGGACGCTGCTGTCGTTTGCGGTCAACCGGTCACAAATAGTTTCTGTTGCACAGCAGGCTCATGCTCTGGTGGAGCACACTTCTGTATCGGATTACCAACTGACGGCCCTGCATGCTCTGCGTAATGATGCCGGTCGTCTGCTGCACCATATTCAGGACGGCGCGCCATGGTATCAGCGCTTTGGTCTGGACCATGATCAGCAGTTGCTTGACGCAATGCTGCCCTGGTACGGGGTGGCGAACAACCGTCTGATACGTGACCCGGCAAATGAAGCGCTTAAGCAGAAGCTCATTGCGCTGGTCAATTCGGCACCCAACAGCGACCAGCGGACACAGATGGCGAAACCGGGTTATGACCAGCTGAAAGCCTGGCTGATGATGTCCCGTCCGGATAAAGCTGATGGTGCATTCTACGCGCAAACCATGAAAACCGTGCAGCCGACGCGTTTAGGCATCTCAGCTGGCCTGTGGCAAAGCCTGTCACCGGATTTGTGGGCTTTCTACATCAACGAACTGCCAGCGCAGCCACAGTGGAAAACCACACCGGATGCGCAACTGGTCAGCCAGAGCCGCCAGGTGCTGTTGCAGCAAATTGGACGGCGCAACGCGGAAAGTACGCTGTACGAGAACATGCTCAAATCCGTGCGTCGTAACTTCGCCGATGTGTCTCTGGAGGACATGACCGGCGGTACCGATGCCCGTCGCCTGTTTACCACCGATGAGGTGGTGCCGGGCATGTTCACCCGTCAGGCCTGGGAGGGTGGTATTCAGCAGGCCATTGAGAAAGCGGCAAACTCCCGCCGCGATGAAATTGACTGGGTGCTGAGCGACAGCCGGAAAGCCGTCTCCTCAGACCTGTCGCCGGAAGCACTAAAAGCACGTCTGACGGAACGCTACTTCACCGACTTTGCCGGTAGCTGGCTGAGCTTCCTCAACAGCCTGCAACTTAATCCGGCAAACAATATTGCAGACGTCACCGACCAGCTGACGCTGATGAGTGATGTTCGCCAGTCACCGCTGATTGCCCTGATGAACACCCTCGCCTGGCAGGGGCAGACCGGCCAGAAGAGTGAAGACCTGTCGGATTCCATCATCAAATCGGCTAAAGACCTGGTAGGCGGGAAGGACAAACCGGTAATTGACCAGTCAGCCTCAGGCCCGCAGGGCCCACTGGATGAAACCTTTGGACCGTTGCTGGCACTTATGGGTAAAAACAAAGGCAGCAACGTTATGTCGGCTGACAACTCACTGAGCCTGCAAACGTATCTTACCCGTATCACCCGTGTGCGTCTGCGTCTGCAACAGGTCGCCAGCGCCTCTGACCCTCAGGAAATGATGCAGAGCCTGGCGCAGACCGTGTTCCAGGGTAAAAGCGTGGATCTGACCGACACCCAGCAGTACGGCAGCCTGATTGCTGCAAGCCTGGGCGAAGAGTGGAGTGGTTTTGGCAGCACCATGTTTGTGCAGCCACTGACCCAGGCCTGGGAAACTGTGCTTCAGCCATCGGCAGCGAGCCTGAATGACAAATGGAGTCGCTCCGTGGTGGCGAACTGGCATACGGCATTTGACGGACGTTTCCCATTCGCGATCAGCAAGAGTGATTCCTCTCTGCCAATGCTGGCTGAGTTTGTGCGTAAGGACAGCGGACGCATTGAGCGCTTCCTGACCGCGGAACTCGGCGGTGTGCTGCATAAGGAGGGCAGCCAGTGGGTGCCAGATAAGGTTAATAGCCAGGGGCTGAGCTTTAATCCAGCCTTCCTGCGGGCGATTAATCAGCTCAGCCAGCTATCGGATATCTTATTTACCGACGGCAGTCAGGGCATCAGCTTTGAGCTACAGGCGCGTCCGGTACCGCAGGTGGTAGAAACGCAACTGACTATTGATGGACAAAAGCTGCACTACTTCAACCAGATGGCAGACTGGCAGAGCTTCCGCTGGCCTGGTGACACCTACAAGCCCGGAACCATGCTGACATGGACCACCGTCAATGCGGGTGCACGTCTGTTTGGTGATTACAGCGGAACCTGGGGCTTTATTCGCTGGCTGGATGAAAGTAAGAGAGAGCAGCTTGACCGCAGTCAGTGGATGATGAGTTTTACCACCCCGGATGGTCGTACCCTACAGTGGGTACTGCGTTCACAACTGGGCAGTGGGCCGCTGGCGTTACTGGCACTCCGGGGTTTTACGCTGCCAGATCAAATATTCAGCGTCGACAGCGCGGCTATGGCGCAGGCGCTGATGACCAACACAGAAAACAGTGACATGGACGGAGTCGAATAATGGACGCTTTGCAGAATCTGGTTGTTGCCTGCCAGGCGGATGAAACCTTGCTGCGACAGCAGGCGCAGTCACGTATGGAAAGCTGGCAGAGCTGGCTTACCCCTATCAGTGAGATCAATCCTACAGGAGAAGACCCGGGTTATGACGATGATTTCCAGCGTATCCGGGAGGAGGTCAATAAACTTTCCGGCATTGATACCGGGCTGATTTGCCAGCTGGCTGAAAAGGTGCTGACCACAGAGGCCAAAGATGTCCGGGTTGCTGCTTACTATTGTTGGGCGCGCTTGCACCAGGACGGTGAAACCGGGTTTGCTGAAGGGCTTGAGTTACTGGCGGGATTACTAACCCAGTATGGAACACAGCTCCATCCTCAGCGCGAGCGAAGCCGTAAACCGGCGCTGGAGTGGCTCGCAGGCTCTCGTCTACTTGACAGCCTGTTACTCTGGCCAGAAGTGGTACGCGACGATGCCCAGCGTACGACCGGTGCGTTGCTGCTCATCCGAGACAGTCTTGAAACTGAGTCGGAAGCGTCACGTCCAGATCTGAGTGCCCTGTACAGCGCGCTGGGAGCCCGCCTGATGAAAGCCGGTGGCGTGGATGCGGTAATGCCCCAGAACGCCAGCAGTCAGACACGCCCGCAGTCGGCATCTCATACGTCAGAACAGGATGCGCCAGTGCTGAGCCGCATCACATCCGGTCAGGATTTGCTGGCTCAGGCCCGAACCCTGACGGGATATTTGCGTGAGCAACCTGATGGCTGGCTTGCCGCACACCGGCTGATGAAAAGTCTGCGTCACGACACGCTAAGAGCAATCCCGGCACCGGATGCCGAAGGGAAAACGCGCATCGAACCGCCGCGGGCTGACCAGCGTGCAATGCTTAAACGGCTGTATTTGCAACAGAGCTGGCTGGAGATACTGGAACAAGCGGACAGCACTTTCTCGCGTGGCGCCAATCATCTCTGGCTGGATTTGCAGTGGTACATCCATCAGGCCCTGATTAAATCAGGCCAGGATGTGCTGGCCGATATCATTACCGCTGACCTGAAAGGGCTGCTGCGGCGCCTTCCTGGACTTGAAACGCTGGCCTTCAATGACGGCACACCCTTTGCTGATGAGGTCACGCTGAACTGGATAAACCAGAGCGTGCTCGACGAGATGTCCAACTGGCGGGATGAGTCTGTCAGTGCCTTGAGTGAAACTGGCAACGATATTCTGGCCCTTGAACCGGAAGCACTGGAGAAAGCTGACACGGATGGTCTGGATGCCACACTCCACTGGCTGCAAACGCGCCCGGGCACCGACACCACAAAAGACAAATGGTTGGTGCGTCTGCTGATGGCACGTGTGGCTGAGCAGAAGGGTAAGAATGAACTGGCGCTGCATCTGCTGGGTGAGCTTGACGCTGCAGCACAGGCCATCACCCTCACTCAGTGGACGCCAGCGCTGTTGTTTGAAGTGAAATCGCGCCGCCTCAGGCTGCTGCGTATGAAAGCCGCCCGCAGTGAAACCGATAAGTCACGGCTTCAGCCAGAGATGGACCAGCTTCTGGCGGGCCTGATTGCCCTTGACCCGGCAGGCTGTGCGGTACTTTGCGGGTAAAGCGACTGACATACCTTTAAAACACACATATTCAGGTTCTTATGGACGACTTAACCCTGCGTTATTACGACGCTGAAATGCGCTACCTGCTGGAAGCCGGCGAAGAATTTGCCCGCGCTCACCCTGAACAGGCGGCAATGCTCAATCTCGATAAAGCGGGCGCGCGCGACCCGTACGTGGAGCGACTGTTCGAGGGCTTTGCCTTTCTGATGGGCCGCCTGCGTGAGAAGCTTGATGACGACCTGCCTGAACTGACTGAAGGGCTGGTCAGTCTGCTATGGCCGCATTACCTGCGCACTATTCCCTCGATGTCGGTGGTGGAGTTCACTCCTGTCTGGCGTGAGATGAAAGAACCGATGCGTATTGCCAGAGGTTTCGAGGTCAATTCGCGGCCGATCGGTGAAAAAGGCACGCGTTGTCGCTACACCACAACTAAAGAGATAACCCTTCAGCCACTGGCGTTGGAGCATGCCCGCCTGTCGACTGATCCTGACGGGCGCTCTGTCATCAGCCTGCGCTTCAGTTGTAGCCATCTTGCTGACTGGAGCCGTGTCGATCTCAGCCAGATCCCGTTCTATTTCAACGCTGACGCACCGCTGGCCTGCGCTATGCATGAAGCTTTTACCATGAATACTGCGCGTCTGTGGCTGCGCATGCCGGGCGACATGGACAGAAGGCCGATGGACGGGTATTTCACCGCACTGGGGTTTGGTGATGATGACAGGCTGTGGCCGAAGGGGGACAGCAGTTTCAGCGGTTACCAGTTGCTGCTGGAGTACTTCACCTTTCGCGAGAAATTCATGTTTACGGGGCTGCGCGGGCTGGAGAGCGTGGTCTTTCCGGCTGAGATCCCGTGGTTTGAAATCGACGTGGTGCTGGCGGAACGCTGGGAGCATGACTTCAGCTTTACCGAAAAGCACCTGCGCCTGAATTGTGTGCCGGTCATTAACCTGTTCCCGCTGGAATCCGATCCGCTGACGCTCAATTCTCTGCAAACCGAATACATGCTGCGCCCGATGCGCGTGCAGGATGGCCATACCGAGATCTATACCGTGGATTCGGTGATGTCATCGAGCCAGCATACCTACGTGCCGTTTTCGAGCTTCCGTCATAAGGGAGGAATGATGCGTCATGAAGCACCGGAATATTACTACCACACCCGCGTGCGCCGCGGTCCGTCCGGCCTGCATAACACCTGGCTCATCCTTGGCGGCGAAGCATTTGATAATCATACCGTCCCGGAAGACGAAAGCCTGTCGCTGACGCTAACTGGCACCAATGGTCAACTTCCACGACGTGCGCTGCAAAGCACCGTGCTTGATACGGTGATGAAAACCACTTCGGTCAGCATTGCCGTGCGCAACCTGTGTGCGCCGACGCTGCCTTGTTACCCACCTGCGCAGGACCGTTTTCACTGGCGCGTACTGAGTCACCTTGGCAGCGGATTTCTGTCGATGATGGATAATGCCGACGTGCTGCGCGGTACCCTGGCGCTGTATGAATGGACCGACAGCGAGATGAACCGTCGCCGCCTGGAAGCCATCCTCGAGGTGAAGCACAGTGAAACGGAGCGCTTTGAACAGGGCTACCTGGTCCGTGGCGTGCAGATTGAAGTCACGCTGGACAGCAATGGCTTTGCCGGACGCGGCGACATCTGCTTATTTGGCGAGATGATGAGCCGATTCTTTGCGCTATACACTGACATCTACTTGTTTAACCGCCTGATTATCATTCTGCAACCGACCGGAGAACGCCTGGAATGGGAAGAGAAGCACAACCGCCGCATTCCCGGCTGAGCCCACGGCTGGAAGCCGACCTGCATCGTATTAACTTTTACCGTTTATGCCAGTTGCTGGAGAAGCGTAACCCGGGCAGGCCGCTGATGGGCTCGACCAGTCACCCGGGCGATGACCCGGTACGCTTTGCCCCGCATCCGGGCATGGGATTTCCGGCCAGTGAGCTGAAAGCCGTGGAGTATGATGAGGATGATGACAGCCGGCCACCACGTATCCGCACGACCTTTATGGGAATGTACGGTGTCGACTCACCCCTGCCGATGGCGTATCTCGATGACATCGCTCAGCGTCGGGAAGGGCATGACGCACTACAGGGTTTTCTGGATATTTTCAGCCATCGCATTCTGACGCAGTTTTACCGTATCTGGCGTAAATACTCTTATCCGGCCACCTTTGAACCCGGTGGTACGGACAGCATCTCGCAGTCACTGCTGAGCCTGGTGGGATTGGGTATTCCCGGCACAGCAGACCACATCGCCACACCGGTATCTCGTTTTCTGGCTCTGCTGGGTGTTCTACAGCAACCGGGCAAAACTCAGGAGGGAATGCAGGCGCTGGTGACGTTGCTGGCCCCGGATACCACCGTGAAGGTTAGTCCATACTGCCTGCGGCCGGTGGAAATGGGTCAGCCGCTGGGCTTTTACGGTGATGACGATTTTCTGCTGGACGGCAACACGCCACTGGGTGACGAAGCGATGGATGCGGGTAGCCAACTGCTGGTTGCGCTTACAACGGATAATGAACAGGAGGCACAGGGCTGGAAGCCGGACGGTCTGCTGTATCAGGACTTTCTGGTGATGCTTCGTGTCTGGCTCGGCTGGCGTTTTAAAGCAAAGATCACCCTGACCACACGGACCCGACTGCTGGCCGTTCCGCCGCTTGGCGAAGGCCCTTTCTGGCTCGGGATGAACGGCGTGCTGGGTGCTGATGAGGGGGAACTTAAAGACGATATCCCACCGACCTTTACGACGGAACTGGGCTATTACACTGGCCTGAAGCCGGCAATACCACAACAAGGAAACCGACGTGTTACGTACAAGTTTGATTAAATCCGCAGGCTGGTTGCCTGCACTGCTGGCGTTCAGCCTGACGGGGTGCGGGATGACGCAGGGTATCACCGATGGCACCAAATCGGCATTTAACGCCGTGTTCTACAAAAAAATTAAGATGCTGCACCTGGATTTCACGGCGCGTGAAGCGCTAAACACCGATTCCCGCGAAAGTAACTCACTCTCCGAGCCGGTGGTAGTCCGTGTCTATCAACTGAAAGACCGTAAAATCTTCGATAAAACGGTTTACCAGCAACTATTGAACGATGGCGAAACTATTCTGAAAACCGACCTGATGGCGACCCGCGATGTGGTCGTAAAACCGGGCGGTGATACAAATCTTGATATGCCAATGGAAGAAGAAACGCAGTTTGTCGCGGTAATCGGCCTGTTTCGTCACCCGGACCTGGTAAACAATACCTGGAAGCAGGTTCTAAAACGTGAAGATCTCGATCCGGATAAGCCGCGCATTCTGGAGGCCGGGAATAACCACCTGACGTTACAGCCATTGAAGGATGACTGATGCCTAAGGGACATAATACGCCATCGCTGTATGAAATGCTGAGCGGCAATTTCTCAGGTGGCCTGAGCCTCAGCCAGGTCAGCGAACAGAATCAGGTGATTTTATCAGTACTCGATAACATGCAGCGCATCCTCAACTGCCGCGCCGGTACGCTGGCTCACTTGCCGGACTACGGCCTGCCGGATATGACAAAAATCCTCCAGGGAATGCCCGGTACCGCCCATCAGCTGATTACCACACTGTCGGCCATATTGCTGAAATATGAGCCGCGCCTGAGCCGGATTTACGTGGTGATGCAGGAACAGATTCAGCCCGGTGAACTCCGCTACGCCATTGATGCGGAGCTGAAGGGGGTCGGGCTGGTGCGCTACGGCACGGAATTTATGCCCGAGGGCAGGGTATTAATCCGTCATCTGAAACAACAGCAATACCTCGATGCACGAGCCGCCATCTAGTTATTACTCAGGTTAAAACAGTTATGACAATAAATTCTGAACGCCAACTTAAAACCGGCGGGGATCCGCGCACACTTGCGGATTACGCTGCCTTGCGCGAAGAAATGAACAAGCTCACCCATCCGGCACGCCCGGATGTTAACTGGCAACACGCGGAAACGCTCTGTCTGTCACTGTTCGAGCATAACGGTGTGGAGCTACAAACGGCTGCCTGGTATACGCTCGCCCGCACGCATCTCGCCGGCCTCTACGGTATGAATGAAGGGCTGGCGGTACTGGCTGCCCTGGTCGTCCGCCAGTGGGGAAGCCTCTGGCCACAGCCTGTTCATGCGCGAGTTGAAATCCTCAGCGCACTGAGCAAACGCCTGCAACAGGTGGTGAGAACGCTGACGTTGACGTATGCCGATTTAGGGCAGCTTTATCAGGCTGAGGAGGATCTGAACGCTCTGAGTGACATGTTGCAGCGCCTCGAACTTAAGCATGCTGCTCAGCTTGATGCTCTGCGCACGATGATGCAGAACGCAGCAGTGCGTCTGGAAAACAGTGAAAATTCGGGCGTAAGTCTGCCGGGTAACGCGGTAGGGGCCGCGGAACTCCACCTCACAGAACCGACAGAGCGTTGCAAATGGGTTTATGTGGTTCAGCCCGAGTCGTTGCCGAATAAAGAGCCTCCTGTACCCGTGAAGCAGTGGAAGCCATTTGCTGCGGGTATGTTGTTCATGCTGGTGGCAGCCAGCATTGTCGCAGTGGGATGGCAGACGATGCATGCGCCAGATTCAGTACAAACTCAGCTGGCCGCGTCCCTGACTCCTTTACCTGAAGGACTCTCTACAGCACAGTTGCAGGCGCTGCAACAAACGTCACCGCCACCTGAACCGGGGATCAGCAAGACACAGCAGCTGTTAGCGCAGCTTTTACGCCTGAAACCAGACTGGGCAGTAAGCTACGGCGACCGTCTGGTGCAGCAGGCGCTGACGCTGTGGCCTAAAGAGGCCAAACCCCTGGTGCAACAGTGGCACAAGCAGATTAGCGTTGCCGGACTTGCAGAATCAGATCTGAATGGCTGGCATCAGGGAATGACGCAGTTACAGCAGTTGACGAACAGGCTAAACGCGCTGGATGAACAGAAGGGGAAGTACATGACGGTCAGCGAACTGAAATCAGCCGTGTTTGCCATGTCGCAGTCCTTCAGCCATACCGTTCCGCTTGAGGAGCGGCTTCGTCTGCTTTCCATTTTACCTGCCGGGCAACCCCTGTCAGCAGCGCAGCTAAACCAGACCGAACAGCATCTTCAGCAGTTGATTGCCAGCTATGCCCTGCTGAAGCACCAAAAAGAATAATGAGACTGGCGAAAAACACGGAGTTGACATGTCAGCAAGAGAGCGTTTTTTTAAGAAAGTGCAACAGAATATCGGGGACAAACCAATCTATGTTAATACGGCTGAGGCCGAAGTCAGGGCGTTTTGTGAGCGGATGGAGGATCTTGCGCAGCAAATCATTACATGGTTTGAAGGTTCTGGTATTGAAATATTTTTATCTAAAAAACATATCACCGATTTAAGTACGGTTGGCTACAGCCTCAGTAGCGGTATATGTCGTTATGCCATTACGACGATCATTTTGCAAAATGGGGATCGCAGCGTCACCATTATGCCAGAACAGGTGATCAGGGGGCCGGAGAAGGGGTGTGTGACGATGAGTATTAATGTCCCCGATAGTCTGTCGGGGGCGAGGATATTCCATTTAAGCATGGCGCCTGATACAGGCTGGTATATTCGTCGCGGGCATCAAAGTGCAAAAGAGAATATTCTCATGAATGAGGACTGTTTTTTCCAGACTATCGACTATCTGGCCTGAACGTAAGCCACTCTAACGGGAGGGGCGCGTATTAACTACGTTAACTTATTAAGCACCACTAAACAACGGCGCCCTACAGTACCCCTCCTTAAATATATAATTGCCATTTTTGAAGGGGTATCAGCAACCAAACGACAAGCCAGACATTTAGCGTAAAACATGCTTTTTATCCGCCTTAAGTAAAACTGCGCAAATCAAACTGCAAAACAACAAACCAGCGACGAACGTGAAGACAAATTTGTATGGCAATGCTATAACCCTTAATGCCAACCAAAATATAATGTCCCAGGAAAACGTATGCTAAGAAATATTAGTGTCAGAACGTTCATTGTCTATTTCCTTTTATGTGTATTTTTGGTAAGTGATGGAGTTATAGCGCTATTTTCACGAAATTCTTCGCTTTTTATTGCAGTCATAATTGTACAATTCATCGCCTTATTTTTGCTTTGGGCGTACATGACAAAATATCTTGTGACGCCCATCAATACTGTGAAAAAAAGTATTGAAGAAGTGACGTCAGGCAAACTTGGCGTGTCGATACCTGAATTTGGTAACAACTGTGCGGGACGACTGATCCCGGGGATTAATAGTCTCTCCAGCAACATTGCAACGCTGGTCCGTGAGATTCGCGCCTCCTCGCAAACCGCGATGACCCTTTCAGATCAACTCTCTTCACGCAGCGCGCAGCTTTCCGTCAAAACAGAACAGCAGTCAGCTTCGCTGGTGCAAACGGCAGCCAGCATGGAAGAGATGGCTGCAAGTACAAAAAATAATGCCGACAATACCCGTTTAGCCAGCGAACAGGCGAATCTCGCGACGTTGCAGGCGCGTAAAGGCGGAGAATTAATGGGGCAGGTCGCGAACAATATGCAGTCGATTACCGACTGCGCCCAGCAAATGACAGAGATTATCTCGCTGATTGACGGTATCGCTTTTCAGACCAATATTCTGGCGCTTAACGCCGCCGTTGAAGCGGCAAGAGCGGGCGACCATGGTAAAGGGTTTTCTGTGGTCGCGGGTGAGGTGAGAAGCCTGGCGCATCGTAGCGCCGAAGCGGCAAAAAATATTAAGTCACTGATTGAAGTTACCAGCCATAACGTGACGCAGGGCGTTAACGTGGTCTCTGAAGCCGAAAAAAACATGCATGACATTGTTACCGGTTCGGGCAATGTCAGCAGACTGATGGATGAAATATCCGCCTCAACATCAGAACAGGAAAAAGGTATTTCACAAATTACGCAGGCATTGTCAGAGCTTGAACGCGTAACGCAGAGCAACGTGTCAATGGTTGAAGAACTCAATGGATCGTCAGATGTGCTGCGCAATCAGGTGATTGAGCTCCAGACACGAACACGTAATTTCCGTCTGGAAAATGAGTTCCAGACTGATAATGCATTAAAAAGCCGCGAATGGGCGGTGAATTCCTGAACGTATTCAGGACGATGCCTCACATAATTATTGCTTAACCCTCGGCGAAAGCTAGACTGACACCGAAAGAGATAAAACGGTGGAGGCGCTGTGGAGAGCATTAAAGGGTCTGAGGTTAACGTACCTGACGCAGTTTTTGCATGGGTGTTTGATGGACAAGGCGGCGCAAGGCCGCTTGAAGATCAGGATCACATCGACAGCGAACATCCATGCTGGCTGCACCTCAACTACACGCACCCGGACAGCGCCGAGTGGCTCGCGTCCACGCCGCTATTGCCCAACAACGTTCGGGATGCGCTGGCGGGAGAAAGTCTCAGACCCCGCGTCAGCCGGATGGGTGAGGGGACGTTAATTACGCTGCGTTGTATAAACGGCAGTACGGATGAGCGTCCGGATCAACTGGTCGCCATGCGTGTATATATGGACGGGCGGTTAATTGTTTCGACCCGACAACGCAAAGTGCTTGGCGCTGGACGATGTGGTGAGCGATCTGGAAGAGGGCACGGGTCCGACCGATTGCGGGGGATGGCTGGTGGATGTGTGCGATGCGTTGACCGATCATTCCAGTGAATTTATCGAGCAGCTGCACGATAAAATTATCGACCTTGAAGATAATCTCCTTGATCAGCAAATTCCCACGCGTGGATTCCTGGCTCTGCTGCGCAAACAATTAATTGTGATGCGTCGCTATATGGCACCGCAACGTGATGTTTATGCTCGTCTTGCCAGTGAACGTTTGCCGTGGATGAGCGATGACCAACGCCGTCGGATGCAGGATATTGCCGATCGCCTTGGGCGCGGCCTTGACGAAATCGACGCCTGATAGCACGGAACTGGCGTGATGGCGGATGAAATCGCTCAGGTGATGCAGGAAAATTAGCTCGTCGTACCTATACAATGTCGTTGATGGCAATGGTCTTTTTACCCGAGTACCTTTCTGACCGGGTTATTTGGCGTCAACCTTGGTGGGATCCCTGGCGGCGGGTGGCAATTCGGATTTTCAATTTTTTGTATTCTGTTAGTTGTTCTTATTGGTGGTGTTGCTTTATGGTTGCATCGTAGTAAATGGTTGTAACAAAAGCAATTTTTCCGGCTGTCTGTATACAAAAACGCCGCAAAGTTTGAGCGAAGTCAATAAACTCTCTACCCATTCAGGGCAATATCTCTCTTGCAGGTGAATGCAACGTCAAGCGATGGGCGTTGCGCTCCATATTGTCTTACTTCCTTTTTTGAATTACTGCATAGCACAATTGATTCGTACGACGCCGACTTTGATGAGTCGGCTTTTTTTTGCCTGTTATTTATCAGCGTCTACCCTTTAGAGTCCACCCAATGACCAGAGGGAAATATGACGACACTTATTTATTTGCAAATTCCTGCCCTGAACCGATTGGCGATCCTGTTCCAGTGCCCGATCCGATCCCTCGCCCGCAACCCATGCCTGACCCACCACCCGATGAAGAACCGATTAAATTGTCGCATCGTGAGCGTAGATCTGCGAGGATACGCGCCTGCTAACTTTGCGTCGATGACCACGAGAATAGATTGTGACCGCTTTTTCTACCCTGAATGTTTTGCCTCCCGCCCAACTCACGAACCTTAATGAGTTGGGTTATTTAACCATGACGCCGGTGCAGGCCGCCGCGCTTCCGGCGATCCTTGCCGGAAAAGATGTTCGCGTGCAGGCGAAAACCGGCAGCGGCAAAACGGCGGCTTTTGGCCTCGGCTTGTTACAGCAAATTGATGCGTCGCTATTTCAAACCCAGGCTTTAGTGCTGTGTCCTACGCGTGAACTGGCGGATCAGGTGGCAGGTGAATTGCGTCGGCTGGCGCGTTTTCTGCCAAATACCAAAATTTTGACGTTGTGCGGTGGTCAACCGTTCGGTATGCAGCGTGATTCGTTGCAACATGCGCCGCATATTATCGTGGCAACGCCGGGGCGTTTGCTGGATCACCTGCAAAAAGGCACGGTATCACTGGATGCGTTGAATACGCTGGTGATGGATGAGGCCGACCGCATGCTGGATATGGGATTTAGCGATGCCATTGATGATGTCATCCGTTTTGCGCCTGCATCTCGACAGACGCTTCTGTTTTCGGCAACCTGGCCGGAAGCCATCGCTGCAATCAGCGGACGAGTGCAACGCGATCCTTTGGCGATTGAAATTGACTCAACAGATGCTTTGCCACCCATTGAACAACAATTTTATGAGACATCCAGCAAAGGCAAAATTCCTCTGTTGCAACGGTTATTAAGCTTGCATCAGCCATCCTCTTGCGTGGTGTTTTGCAATACCAAAAAAGATTGCCAGGCTGTCTGCGACGCGCTGAATGAAGTAGGGCAAAGTGCATTGTCATTACACGGCGATTTGGAGCAACGCGATCGCGATCAGACCCTGGTACGTTTTGCTAACGGTAGCGCCCGTGTACTGGTCGCGACTGATGTTGCTGCGCGTGGTCTGGATATTAAATCGCTTGAGCTGGTGGTGAACTTTGAGCTGGCGTGGGACCCTGAAGTTCATGTACATCGCATCGGTCGTACAGCTCGTGCAGGAAATAGCGGTCTGGCGATCAGTTTCTGTGCTCCGGAAGAAGCACAGCGGGCCAATGTCATTTCTGACATGTTGCAGATAAAACTTAACTGGCAAACGCCGCCAGCTAATAGTTCCATTGCGACGCTGGAAGCAGAAATGGCAACGTTGTGTATCGATGGCGGGAAAAAAGCCAAAATGCGCCCGGGTGATGTATTAGGTGCACTGACAGGAGATATCGGGCTTGATGGCGCAGATATTGGCAAAATCGCCGTGCATCCGGCGCATGTCTATGTCGCGGTCCGTCAGGCTGTTGCTCATAAAGCATGGAAACAGTTACAGGGCGGGAAGATTAAAGGAAAAACGTGCCGGGTGCGGTTATTAAAATAATGAAATGTTGAATTGCCGGGTGCAAGAGTAAATATCTTATTCGGGATTGCCGGATGCGACGCTGGCCGCGTCTTATCCGGCCTCCATAAGAGTAGCCCGATACGCTTGCGCATCGGGCGCTATCCTGGTTATTTCACTTCAACCACATTCAGCCGTAACTCATCCAACTGATTTTCATCTTCTTCTGGCTGCCAGCCCGCCGGTTGTAGTGGGATCTCTTCGCGATCAAACGCCAGATCACCCCCGTTAACCACTTCAGAACCGTGGGTGATGCCTTTGAAATCGAACAGGTTGGTATCGCACAGATGCGACGGCACCACATTCTGCATCGCGCTGAACATCGTCTCGATACGCCCTGGATAACGTTTATCCCAGTCACGCAACATGTCAGCAATCACCTGACGTTGCAGGTTAGGCTGTGAACCGCACAGGTTGCACGGAATAATCGGGAACGCTTTTGCATCGGCAAATCGCTGAATATCTTTCTCGCGGCAGTAGGCCAGCGGACGAATAACGATATGTTTGCCATCATCGCTCATCAGTTTCGGAGGCATACCTTTCATCTTGCCGCCGTAGAACATATTTAAGAACAACGTTTGCAGGATATCGTCACGATGGTGACCCAACGCGATCTTCGTCGCCCCCAGTTCCGTTGCGGTACGATAAAGGATACCGCGACGAAGGCGAGAACACAGTGAGCAAGTGGTTTTGCCCTCTGGAATCTTCTCTTTCACGATACCGTAAGTGTTCTCTTCGACAATCTTGTACTCAACGCCCAGCTTTTCAAGATACTCGGGCAGAACGTGTTCTGGGAAGCCCGGTTGCTTTTGATCGAGGTTAACAGCCACCAGCGAAAAATTGATTGGCGCGCTTTGCTGCAAATTGCGCAGAATCTCCAGCATGGTATAGCTGTCTTTACCCCCTGAGAGGCAAACCATGATGCGATCGCCTTCTTCAATCATATTGAAGTCAGCAATGGCTTCGCCCACGTTACGACGCAGACGTTTTTGTAATTTGTTCAGGTTGTATTGTTCTTTCTTTGTAATTTGTTGATTTTCTTGCATTATTCGTTACTCAGATCTCAAATGGGGCACAGGTTGAGGAAAACGATTTCAAAGCGTCAGCTTCGTGTTCATCTCTTCTATCCATGTAGCATAGATTTCATACACCATCTGCGCATTTACGTGCCCCATCTGGTTAGCGATAAAAGACGGGTTTGCGGCTACCGGTAAAAACCAGTATGCGAAAGTGTGTCGTGTATGGTACGGATTGCAGCGCCGAATGCCAGCACGATTTACAAATGAGCCCCACAGGAGAAGTTTGGTTAAGACTGAAGGGTTGTCTACACTTACAGCTTACGCAGTAAAAACGGAGGTGAAAATGACTGACCGTCCCGTTCATGGTGACCATCCTGATTATAATCCCAGCCCGGATAACCCGGAAAAGGATGGAAGAAAACCGAAAGATGATCCTGGCTCAGCGCCTGAATCAGGCGATAAAGATCCAGAGTAATGATCAGCCGCCTTTACGAAGGCGGTTTTAACACCCATTACGGCCTCTCTACGCGCACCGCTGTTCACGTTATCCTCATCAACGTTGTCTGATAACCGCTCAGAATCCCTCCTGTTTTGCCGGACGAACAGCTGAGATAAAGCACGGATCTCATTCCCGCGTACCAGCGCGTTTTACAGTTCTCCTGCTACGCTTTTGAGGGGGACAAGGGAGCGCTTCTATGAAAAATAAAGACGAACAGACAGGATTAGTTGGGCTGGCGATTGGTGCCGCCGTTATTGGGCTGGTTTCATCCCAGAAGATCATCAACCGTGAAAGTATTGTCGATGAGCTGGTAAGGCTCGGCAGGCAGAAGGGGGATGGTATTGTAGATGAGGTCTTTTTAAAAGCGGCTGAGTTAGTGAGAAAAGGGGTATAAGCGATGGCTGACATTCGTCATGCACAGTGTCATTGTGGGGCGGTGAAATTTACGGTTGAGCTGACGGACGGCCTGAATACCGCGCGTCGATGTAGCTGCTCGTTTTGCAGGATGCGTGGGGCGGTCGTGGTTTCCGCGCCTTTGACGGGCATTAAGGTGACGCAGGGCGCGGACACGCTCACAGAGTACCGTTTCAACACCGGCACGGCGCGCCATTTCTTCTGTTCGATTTGCGGTATTTACACGTTCCACCAACGACGTTCCAATCCCAATGAATATGGTGTGAATGTCGCTTGTCTGGAAAATGTCACGCCATTTGACTTCCCGGAAGTGGTGGTAATGGATGGAGTTAATCACCCTATGGATGGCGACAGCGGGGTATTTGGTTATCTCTCTTTCCGCAAAGAACAGGCGAAACAGCGATAAAAATTAGCCCGCAGGTCGCTGCGGGCTAACGGGATTAGAACTGGTAAACCAGACCTAACGCTACAATGTCATCCGTACCGATGCCATTGTTTTTGTAGAACGAATCATCTTCATCCAGCAGGTTGATTTTATAATCAACATAGGTGGACATGTTTTTGTTGAAATAGTAGGTAGCACCGACGTCAGCGTATTTCACCAGATCTTTATCGTCCTGGCCATTGCCCAGGTCTTTACCTTTGGACTGTAAATAGGAAATAGCCGGACGCAGACCGAAATCGAACTGATATTGTGCGGTGACTTCGAAGTTCTGGGTTTTGTTTGCCACCGCATCTGCATTGTCGCCGTACGGCGTCATATTGCGGGTTTCGGAATACATTGCCGCCAGATAAATGTTGTTGGCATCGTATTTCAGACCTGCGGTCCATGCATCCGCAGTATCGCCGCCCGCAGTAGTGTAATTTACCTGATCGTTGGTACGGTCAGATGAAGTATATGCCGCACCTGCGCTGAAGCCCATGCCGAAATCGTAGGTTGCGGATATACCGTAACCGTCACCATTTTCATGACGTGTATCACGACCGTTGTTGGTCCCTTCATTGGTAGAGCAGAAATTCTCGTCGCAGTTATTACCTTCGTTGTTACCTTGATACTGCACCGCGAAGTTCAGACCATTTACCAGACCGAAGAATCAGTATTACGATAAGTCGCGACGCCATTGGCTCGACCAGTCCATAAAGTTGTCTGCATTGGTATAAGAGTCACCGCCAAATTCAGGCAGCATATCGGTCCAGCCTTCGATGTCGTACATTACGCCATAATTACGTCCGTAATTCGAAAGAACCGTAATCGCCCACCTTCACACCCGCGAAGGCCAGACGCGTCCAGGACTGATTGTCAGAACCTTCGGTGTTGTTTGCCTGAATGTTGTATTCCCATTGTGCGAAGCCGGTCATCATGTCGTTGATTTGGGTTTCACCTTTGAAGCCCAGTCGCATATAGGTTTGATCGCCATCTTTAGACGCGTCGTCAGAGAAATAATGCAGACCATCTACTTTGCCATACAGATCCAGTTTATTGCCGTCTTTATTATAAATTTCAGCTGCGTGAGCGGCGCCAGCCATTAACAAAGCGGGGATCATCAGTGCCAGTACTTTTCTTTGCATTTTGATTATTCCTTTGCAGTTATTTTTTTTATTACTTCGTGAACTTTCCGGGCTGGAAAGCTGTCCCATGCTAAATCACTCTGACGGCGGATGAATAAAATATAATTGTTACGGGTTAAGTAAAATCTAAACCAAATGATGCGGTAGAAATAACGATTGATGCCATGAATGAATTATTATAATCAATACAAAATAAAAATTATTAATTACGTGGAAAACAAGGTAACCTCCACGCCGTTATATGCCTTTAAGATTTTTTCATCCATAATTCCCGTGAATATTGTTCAGAACATTGAGGCAATTTTCACCGATCTTCTGGATTCGCCCGGTGCACGTGCATCGGGCTTTTTTTGGCAAAAAAATGCCCGGACAAGCCGGGCATAAAGTTATTCACTGGTCGATTTTTCCGCTTTTCCGGCCATTTGTGCCAGGAAGTCATAGCGTTTTTGCAAATCAGCTGCAGCATCTTTCCATAACTGTTCTGCCACTTCTGGCTGCTGCGAATTCAGCCGACGGAAACGTTGCTCGTGAAGTAACGTTTCTTCCAGTGCTTCTGACGGCGGGCGTGAATCCAAGGCCAGCGGCAGTTTGCCTTCATCGGCACGACGCGGATCAAAGCGATATAGCGGCCAGAAGCCGGTAGCTGTGAGTTGGCGCATCTGGTCGTGGCTGAGTGCCAGATCGTAACCATGCTCTTCACACGGGCTATAAGCAATGATCAGCGATGGCCCCGGATACGCTTCCGCTTCCTGAATCGCTTTCACCGTCTGGTTCAGCTGCGCGCCGAGAGAAATCTGCGCCACATAAACATGACCGTACATCATCATACTGACGCCAAGATCTTTACGCGCTTTACGTTTGCCGTGCTCGCCAAATTTAGTTACTGCACCCAGCGGTGTCGCTTTCGACGCCTGACCACCGGTGTTGGAATAGCATTGCGTATCCAGCACCAGAATGTTGACGTTTTCCGTCAAACTCAATACATGATCCAGACCGCCAAAGCCGATATCGTAAGCCCAGCCATCACCACCAATCAGCCAGATTGATTTTTCCACCAGTGCATCTGCATCACGTAGCAGTTCATGTGCTTCGGCAACATCGTTGAGTTGCTGGCGTAAAGCTGCAACCTGTTCACGACGAACCTCTGGCGTGGCGTCTGATTTCAACGCCGTCAGTAATTCCGCCGGGATTTTATCGGCAAATTGATCCAGCAGACGCAGCACGCGGACACGGTGTTGATCGACCGTCAGGCGGAAACCAAGGCCAAATTCGGCATTATCTTCAAATAGAGAGTTCGCCCATGCCGGCCCACGACCGTTGGCATCGGTGGTATACGGTGTAGAGGGCAGGTTACCGCCATAAATTGAAGAACAGCCAGTGGCGTTAGCGATCAACATCCGGTCGCCATAGAGCTGAGTCAGTAATTTAATATACGGCGTCTCGCCACAACCGGAGCAAGCACCTGAATATTCAAACAGCGGTGTAATCAGCTGCGATGTACGAATATCAATACGTTCCAGTTTGCTACGGTCGATTTCTGGCAGGTTGAGGAAGAAATCGTAATTGATTTTCTCTTCTTCGACATGTTCCAGGCGAGACATCATATTGATGGCTTTAATCTCTGGATTCTGACGGTCTTTCGCCGGGCAAACTTCGACGCACAGGTTACAACCGGTGCAATCTTCCGGTGCCACCTGCAAGACATATTTCTGCCCGCGCATATCACGCGATTTCACATCCAGCGAATGCAGGCTGGCAGGGGCGTTTTCCATCGCTTCAGGCGGCACCACTTTTGCGCGAATAGCTGAGTGTGGGCAAGCGGCAACGCAGTGGTTACATTGGGTACAGAGTTCCTCTTTCCAGATGGGGATCTCTTCGGCGATATTGCGTTTTTCCCAGCGCGTAGTGCCCATCGGCCAGGTGCCGTCTGGCGGCAGCGCCGAAACGGGGAGGGCGTCACCAAGCCCGGCGAGCATCGCAGCGGTTACGGTTTTCACGAAATCAGGGGCGGCATCGGAAACCACTGGCGGTCGATTGGCGCTGTGCGGATTTACCGGTTGCAACGGAACTTCTTCTACGGATTCACGCGCCAGCGCCAGAGCCTGCCAGTTGCGTTCCACCAGATCCTGGCCTTTGCTACTGTAACTTTTGGCAATCGCACCCTGCAATTCTGCGAGGGCGCTATCGCCAGGCAGAATTTGCGTCAGATGGAAAAAAGCCATCTGCATGACGGTATTAATACGGGCCGCCAGGCCACATTCGCGGGCGATTTTCGCCGCGTTAATCACATAGAAGCGCGCTTTTTTCTGGTTTAACACGGCCTGAACTTCTTGCGGCAAGCTCGACCACACTTCATCTGCGCTGTACGGCGTGTTGAGCAGGAAAATGCCGCCAGGTTTTAAACGCTCAGCCATCTGATATTTATCGATAAACTGCAACTGGTGGCAGCCAACAAAATCAGCCTGGGAAATGAGATAAGCGGAACGAATCGGCTGTTCGCTCACTCGAAGGTGAGAAACCGTCAGGCCGCCCGCCTTTTTGGAGTCGTAAACAAAATAGCCCTGTGCGTACCACGGCGTGGAATTACCGATAATCTTGATATTGTTTTTGGTCGCGGAAACGCTGCCATCACTACCAAGGCCATAAAACAAGGCTTCCAGTTTCGCCGAGTTTGGCAGGGTGTTTTCCGGCAACGGCAGTGACAGATTGGTCACATCATCGTAAATACCAACCGTAAAGCGCGCTTTCGGTTTAGCCGCGTTGAGCTCGGCAAATACCGCCAGTACACAGTCTGGGCCAAATTCTTTGGATGAAAGACCATAGCGCCCACCAATGACACGGGGCAGAGTTTCGCGCTCGCCATTATTAAAGGCTTCTGCCAGTGCGGTCATTACATCCAGATAGAGCGGTTCTGCCTGGGCACCGGGTTCTTTGGTTCTGTCCAGTACCGCCACGCTGCGTACGGATCCCGGCAGAGCTTGCAGTAAATGTTTAGCGGAGAAGGGGCGGTACAGGCGAACTTTCAGCACGCCAACTTTTTCGCCACGGGTTAGCAATTCATCAACCACTTCTTCACAGGTGCCAATGGCAGAGCCCATCAGGATAATCACCCGTTCCGCTTGCGGATGCCCGTAATATTCAAACGGCTGATACTGACGACCTGTCGCGGCAGAGAAATCATTCATCGCCTGTTCAACATGGTCATAGACCGCGTTGTACCATGGGTTGGTGGCTTCGCGAGACTGGAAATAAGTGTCAGGATTGGCGGACGTACCGCGGATCACCGGATGTTCCGGGTTGAGTGCCCGGGCGCGATGAGCATCAATTTCGACCTGCGGCATGAGATCAAGAATCGTGTCATCGGCCAGCGGGACAATTTTATTGATTTCGTGGGACGTGCGGAAACCATCAAAGAAATGAATAAATGGCACGCGGCTTTTCAGCGTCGCGATTTGCGAAATGAGAGCAAAGTCTTGCGCTTCCTGGACGTTTGCTGCACACAACATCGCGCAACCCGTCTGGCGCACCGCCATAACGTCGGAATGATCGCCAAAAATAGAGAGTGCATGTGTGGCAACGGTACGTGCCGCTACATGCAGGACAAACGGTGTTAGTTCGCCTGCCAGTTTGTACAGCGTCGGGATCATCAGCAGCAAACCCTGCGATGACGTAAACGATGTTGAAAGGGCACCCGTCTGCAAAGCGCCATGCACGGTAGCGATAGCACCCGCTTCCGACTGCATTTCAACCACGCGTGGTGTGTCTCCCCAAACGTTCTTTAAGCCGTTTCCGGCCCAGGCATCAGCCTGTTCTGCCATCGTGGAACTGGGGGTAATAGGGTAGATGGCGATAACTTCACTGGTGCGAAATGCGACCGAAGCAACCGCGCCATTACCGTCAATAGTAATCATATGACACCCTTACATTGCGCAAAAAGAGGGGCCTGAAAAACGACGACAGACCCTGAATATTATCTGTGTATTTTAGCAAAGCTCAGGTTTTACGATTTTCGCTTTTGTGTCCTTGGTATGCGCTGTATCAATGACTCGATGGCTACTCGCGTTAAAAAATTGCGAGAAATTGTTACCAGGGCGCATAAATACGCACATCCGCTCTCGACGATGCGGCGCGTGATGCCTATTATGCATAGGTTTCGCGTTAATTATGGGGAGGAAGGTATGCGTTCAGCATTTTGGGTCGGATGTGCCGCGTTACTGTTGTCGGCATGCAGCAATGAACCTGTACAGCAGGCGACAGCGGCACACGTTACGCCAGGTATGCGGGCGGCGATGTCCAGTTCAGGTCAGGCCAACTGCGCAATGATCGGCGGTTCACTCTCCGTTGCCCGTCAGCTCGATGGCTCCGCCATCGGCATGTGCGCATTGCCAAATGGCAAACGCTGTAGTGAGCAGTCGCTTGCCGTAGGTTCGTGCGGAAGCTACTGAGTTATTCAACTCGCTTAAACATCAATGTTTTATTGGCTGTCGCCAGCGTTAACTGGTCTTCGGTCAGGTCTACCTGTGCGCCTGTGCGTAGCATATCGGCGATGGTCTGATCCAGTTCATTTAGCTGCGGCTCGGTGCAGAGTTTCCGCGTCATTGCCAGCGTTTTGACCGTCAACTCTCCTTCGGACAGTTTCCCCTGGCCGTTGAAGCCGTTGCACATTGTGCCGGAGACGACAATGTTGTTAATCAGGCTGATATTGGGTTGCGCACTGAAGCGAATTTCAGGCTGGGTTTTCCCGCCTTTAACCGCTTTGCCATCCACATTTTCCAGAACGAAACGATGATTCTCTAGCTGTTCGGTCTGAACGGAGGCTTTACCAGGATTAACGCATCCAGCCAGTGCGAGGCTGATTAAACTTACTGCCGCGAGCTTTTTCATTTTTTTCTCAAACTATCAATACCGTAAATATTTTTTCAGTGTAACCATACCCTCCTGGGTGTTAATGGGGTTTATCTGAAAGTGCGGGAAGGGACCGGGCGGCGGCGCACCCGGTCAGTGAGTTAGTGCGATTTAAATCCGGCTGCGGCCATCAGCATTTTAAAAAGCATACTTACGCAGGCCAGCGCCAGAACGCTGCCGCCCCAGATGATGGCAAGCCACATCAAACGTTTCCATACAGGTTGTTGCATCAGTGATAACCCTCCGCATGCTGTACTTTTCCGCGAAAAACGTAATAACTCCAGAAGGTGTAGACCAGAATCACGGGAATGATCAACAGTGCACCCACTAACATAAAGCCCTGGCTTTGGACTGGCGCAGCGGCCTGCCACAGGGTAATGTCCGGCGGGATAATATGCGGCCAGATGCTGATCCCAAGCCCGCTAAAGCCAAGAAAAACCAGCCCTAATGTCATAATAAACGGCAGAGTATGGCTCGCAGGATCGTTCAGGCAGCGCCACTGGCACAGACTCAGGATCGCAACCAGCGCAGGAACGGGCAGCAGATAAAACAGATTCGGCAGCGTAAACCAGCGCGCAGCAATAGCTGGTTGGGCGAGAGGGGTCCAGATACTGATTACTGCAATGAATACCAGAAGCAGGAGCAGAAGCACTTTCGATACCTGACGCATCCGCTGTTGCAGGGCATTTTCGCTTTTCATTACCAGCCACGTTGAACCTAGCAGCGCGTAAGCCACTACAAGACCCGCACCGCAGAAAAAATTGAACGCGGTAAACCAGTCAAACGGACCACCGCTGTAAGCGCGACCAGTGATGCTGAACCCATGGATGACCGCGCCGACGGTGATGCCCTGGCTGAAGGTCGCCACAATTGATCCGCCAATAAAGGCCTTATCCCAGAACGGGCGGTGCGCCGGAGTGGCCTTGAAGCGAAATTCGAAGGCGACGCCACGAAATATAAGCCCGATCAGCATTATTGTCAGTGGAATGGTTAGCGCGTCGATGATAACCGCATAGGCGAGAGGAAAGGCGCCAAACAGGGCCGCACCGCCAAGCACCAGCCAGGTTTCGTTGCCATCCCAGACGGGAGCCACGCTATTGACCATCACGTCGCGGTCGTCCGCATTCGGCGTTGCCGGAAACAGGATGCCTATCCCCAGATCAAAACCGTCCATCACGATATACATCAACGTGGCGAAAACGATAATCACGAACCAGATAATGGAAAGATCGATACCCATTACGGTTACTCCTTAAATTCAGTGGTGACGGCAGAAAGCGGACGAGCAGGGCGGCCATCGGATTCAGTCGCGAAGGATTCATGGGGCTGCGGCCCTTTTTTAATCAGACGCACCATATAGCTGTAACCCACGCCGAATACCGCGGTATAAACCACGAAGAAGGCCAGCAAACTGACGCTCATGTGCAGATCGCCATGCGCGGAAACCGCATCCTTTGTACGCTGTAGACCATAGACGACCCAGGGCTGGCGGCCGACCTCCGTTGTTACCCATCCGGCGAGGATCGCGATCAGCCCGGACGGCCCCATCAGCAGGGCAAACCACAGGAAGGAACGTGAGGTATAAAGGCGCTGTTTATAACGCAGCCAGATTGCCGTCACGCCCAGGAGCAGCATCAACATTCCCAGGCCGGCCATGATGCGGAAAGACCAGAAGACAATGGTGGCGTTCGGGCGATCTTCTTTTGGGAACTCCTTTAATGCCGGAACCTGTTTATCGAGACTGTGGGTCAGGATCAGGCTGCCGAGAGCGGGAATTTCCAGGCCAAAACGGGTCCGTTCCTGCTCCATATCCGGCCAGCCAAATAGCAGCAGTGGGGTAGGCTCACCCGGCGGATTCTCCCAGTGGCCTTCTATGGCGGCTATTTTCGCTGGCTGGTGTTTTAAGGTGTTAAGCCCGTGCATATCCCCCACCAGCGCCTGGACTGGGGCCACGATCAACGTCATCCACAACGCCATGGAAAACATGTTGCGAATAGCGGGCGTATTGTTTCCGCGCAGCAAATGCCAGGCCGCGGAAGCACCGACAAACAGCGCGCTGCTGAGAAATGCCGCTATCGACATGTGCAGCAGGCGGTAAGGGAAGGAGGGGTTAAACACCACGGCAAACCAGTCCACCGGAACGACCTGACCGTTGATGATTTCATACCCTTGCGGTGTCTGCATCCAGCTGTTTGACGAGAGGATCCAGAACGTGGACATGAGGGTCCCCAGTGCGACCATGCAGGTCGAAAAGAAGTGCAGCCCTGGCCCGACCTTATTCCAGCCAAACAACATTACCCCGAGGAACCCCGCCTCAAGGAAGAACGCGGTAAGCACTTCATAGGTCAGCAGGGGGCCGGTAATACTGCCCGCAAACTGGGAAAACCCACTCCAGTTAGTGCCAAACTGATAAGCCATCACCAGGCCGGAGACCACGCCCATCCCAAAGTTGACGGCGAAGATCTTCGACCAGAAATGGTACAGCGAGCGCCAGACGGGATTTTTTGTTTTCAACCACAGCCCTTCCAGCACGGCGAGATAGCTCGCCAGGCCAATGGTTATCGCCGGAAAAATAATATGAAAGGATACGGTAAAGGCGAACTGTATTCGCGCAAGATGAAACGCATCTAAACCAAACATGCACTGCCTCAATGTTAAA
Organism: Enterobacter hormaechei; assembly: GCA_042434945.1. Lineage (GTDB taxonomy): Bacteria > Pseudomonadota > Gammaproteobacteria > Enterobacterales > Enterobacteriaceae > Escherichia > Escherichia hormaechei_A. The sequence goes on along the minus strand of CP170191.1, from coordinate 1,923,866 downwards.
CGGTGTACTGTTATGATAGAGAGGCGGCAAATGAGATATCAGAAGCAGAAATCGATAATTTATCTATAACAGTTGTGGGAAAAGCTGAACTTTATCTGGCTGATATAGGTAACAAGGAAGAATAAAAAATTTCTTTTTATGATTTTTACGCATTAAACAGCTTGCTTTGTCGCCAGCAACATGCGTTAATGGATTTCTGGTTTTGAATCCAAATAAATATCTGACGTAGTTTTATAAAGCAGTTCTCATCACGTTGTGCCTCTCCGCAGCCTCTCTTGGGTCTTTATCTACATTCCGATTAGTTTTGTATCGAACCATTTATTGCCTGATCGGCTCATGAGTAATTTACGTTTTTACGTTTACAGGAGAATCCTATGACTTCTTATATCCATTTCCGCTGCCCATGCTGTCATGGCTCGCAGTACCGCACCTCAGCTTTTGATGTGTCTGACAAAAATCCGTTCGGCGCGAAATGCATTTTCTGCAAATCGTCGATGATCACGCTCGACCACCTGGCCGCAGCGCGTTCTGCTCAGAATCACATTACAGAGTACCGCAAGTAATCTGCCGCGTTTCCTATAACAGTTAGCAAAATCTTCTCTTTTTCTCCTGCTGATATACACTGTCAGCAATAAGGAGAATCTGATGAAAAAATACCAGCGTCTGGCGCAACAAATTATCTCGCAGATTGAGCTTGGCGTATGGTTGCCGGGCGATAAGCTGCCTTCTCTGCGAGAGCAGGTGGCAAGCAGCGGCATGAGTTTTATGACCGTGGGCCACGCGTATCAGATGCTGGAAAGTCAGGGGCGCATTGTTGCCAGACCGCAGTCAGGCTATTACGTTGCCGCCCGCCCGACCACACACCAGCCTGCACCGCCCGCGCAGGTGATGCGCGATGAAGTGGTCGACATCAACACCTATATTTTCGACGTGCTACAGGCCAGCCGCGACCCCTCCGTTGTCCCTTTTGCCTCGGCGTTTCCCGATCCGCGCCTTTTCCCGCTTCAGCAACTCAACCGATCGCTGGCTAACGTCAGCAAAACGGCTACCGCCATGAGCGTGATCGAAAACCTGCCGCCGGGTAACGTCGACTTACGTCATGCCATTGCCCGCCGCTACGCTCAGCAGGGAATGAATATCTCCCCGGATGAAATTGTGATCACCGCGGGCGCGCTTGAGGCGCTTAACCTCAGTTTGCAGGCTGTGACTGAACCAGGGGACTGGGTTATCGTTGAAAACCCCTGTTTTTATGGTGCACTCCAGGCGCTTGAACGTCTGAAACTGAAAGCGCTGTCGGTTGCCACTGACGTGCGTGAGGGCATCGATCTCAGTGCCCTTGAGCAGGCGTTAAATGATTATCCGGTGAAAGCCTGCTGGCTGATGACCAACAGTCAGAACCCGCTCGGCTTCACGCTGAGTGCAGAGAAGAAAGCTCAGCTGGTGGCCTTACTCACCCGGCATAACGTCACGCTGATTGAAGACGATGTTTACAGCGAACTCTACTTTGGCCGTGAAAAGCCGCTTCCGGCAAAGGCCTGGGATAAGCAGGATATGACGTTGCACTGCTCCTCATTCTCCAAGTGTCTGGTGGCCGGTTTCCGTATTGGCTGGGTGGCGGCGGGAAAACATGCGCGCCGTATTCAGCAGTTGCAGCTGATGAGTACGTTGTCCACCAGCTCTCCCATGCAGCTGGCGCTGGTGGATTACCTGGCGACCAAACGTTACGACGCCCACCTTCGCCGTCTGCGACGCACGCTTGCTGAACGCAAACAGCAGGCCTGGCAATCGCTTTTGCGTCATATGCCTGCCGGCGTCAAAATCCATCATAACGACAGCGGCTACTTTTTATGGCTTGAACTGCCTGAACAGCTGGATGCGGGGCGGTTGAGTGAGAAGGCGTTAACCCATCAAATCAGCATTGCGCCCGGCAAGATGTTTTCCACCTCCAATATCTGGACACCGTTTTTCCGTTTCAATACCTCATGGGGCTGGGGCGAGCGGGAGGAGCAGGCGGTCGTCCAGCTGGCGGGGTTAATCCGCGAAATGATGCTGCACCCAGTCACACCTTGATGAAAATTTCTGAAGCGACATGGCGCGCGGTCTACCTTTAGTAAGGGAGCGCGGATTGGTAACGTGACGTTGTCACGTTTCTGCCCGCCAGAACGTGTGCTGACAGCGAAAACAATGTCGATTTCAACAGGACGATGCTATGCAAAATCAATTGCTGATTAATGGTGAACTGGTGACCGGCGAAGGTGAGAAGCAGGCGGTTTATAATCCTGCCACGGGTGAAGTGCTGCTGGAGATTGCTGAAGCGTCGGCAGCACAGGTGGACGCTGCCGTCCAGGCTGCCGATCGCGCGTTCACAGAGTGGGGACAAACGACGCCGAAAACGCGCGCCGAATGTCTGTTGAAACTGGCTGATGTGATAGAAGCCAACGCTGACGCGTTCGCAAAAGTGGAGTCCCTTAACTGCGGGAAACCGCTGCACTGTGTTCAGGGGGATGAGATCCCGGCCGTGGTCGATGTGTTTCGCTTCTTTGCCGGGGCCGCCCGCTGCCTGAACGGGCTGGCTGCCGGAGAATACCTCCAAGGACATACCTCAATGATCCGCCGCGACCCGGTTGGCGTTGTCGCCTCTATTGCGCCCTGGAACTACCCTCTGATGATGGCGGCGTGGAAGCTGGCGCCCGCGCTGGCGGCGGGAAACTGTGTCGTCATCAAGCCGTCTGAAATCACCCCGTTGACGGCGCTGAAGCTGGCGGAACTGGCGAAAGATATCTTCCCGCCAGGTGTGCTGAACGTGCTGTTTGGTCGCGGAAAAACCGTAGGAGATCCGCTGACCGGCCACGAAAAAGTCCGTATGGTTTCTCTCACCGGCTCTATTGCTACCGGAGAACATATTATCGGGCATACCGCATCTTCAGTTAAACGTACCCATATGGAATTGGGCGGAAAAGCCCCGGTCATTGTCTTTGACGATGCAGATTTGGATGCCGTGGTTGAAGGCGTGCGTACGTTTGGTTTCTACAATGCTGGTCAGGATTGTACCGCAGCCTGTCGTATCTATGCCCAGAAGGGGATTTACCCCGCGCTGGTCGAAAAGCTGGGCGCAGCCGTTGCCAGCCTGAAAATGGGCGCGCCGGACGATGCGTCAACCGAGCTGGGCCCGCTCAGCTCCGCAGCGCATCTTTCCCGCGTTTGTGCTGCCGTGGACGAAGCCAAAACCCTTGGACATATCCGCGTCGTCACCGGTGGCAGTAAAAGAGAGGGGGCAGGATATTACTTCCAGCCAACGCTGCTGGCCGGGGCGAAGCAGGAAGATGCGATCGTCCAGCGAGAAGTGTTTGGCCCGGTGGTCAGCGTGACAGAATTTGAGGATGAAGCGCAGGTGCTGAACTGGGCCAACGATTCGCAATACGGCCTGGCCTCGTCCGTCTGGACAAAAGACGTCGGACGCGCCCATCGCCTCAGCGCACGGTTGCAGTATGGCTGCACCTGGGTCAATACCCATTTTATGCTGGTGAGCGAAATGCCGCACGGCGGGATGAAGTTATCCGGTTATGGCAAAGATATGTCGGTCTACGGACTTGAGGATTACACGGTAGTCCGGCATGTAATGATCAAACACTAAACCCTCATGCCCGGCGCAGTGCCGGGCGATTCAGCTTACCAGCCACAGACCTCGTGTTCATTTTCCGTATCGTAGGCGCGAACGGTGTTCACCAGATCCTTCACGACATCTGCCGCGATGTCCGGGATCAACAGCTCCATTGGCGCTTGTGTTTCATAATCCACCGACACGCCGTTGCTGTTGTTGGTGACGGTCACGGTATAGGTAGCCTTACCCATTATTTACTCCTTATGCGTGTTGACCACTTTACCGATGCCCGCACCGCTGAGCGTGACGGCAGGATCCGCGAAAAAGTCGATATTAAAATAGGTGTCGTCGGTCAGTAGCTCAATGCGGTGCCATTTTTGTGGTGGGGAGATGCCAAAAGAACCGGCCTCAATGACCACTTCCAGATCGGGTTCGGTGGCGTCGCCATCGGCAAAGCCAAAGTAACGCACTGCACCCTGCATGACGGATAACCGACCGTACACGCCGGCTTTGGTGTTGTGATGGGTAAAAAGCGCTTTTGGGGCGGTCTCTTTATTCCAGAACGGCGTCGAGCGGGTATGAACAAAGTTTTCAGGAATACGTAACATCATAGTTTCCTTCATGTTGGCGGGCGCTTAAAGGGACTTAAGCACCTCAGGTTCAACAAAGAATTCAATATTGAACAGTGTGTCGTCGGTCATCACCTCAATGTGGTGCCATCTCTCTGGCGGGAAAACGCCGAAACGACCCGCTTCAATGACGAGCTCGCTGTCAGGCTCAGAGGTAAATTCATCAGCATAGCCCAGATAACGCACTGCGCCACGCATCACCGACAGGCGAGGGTAAACGCCCGGACGCGTGCCCGTATCAAGGTGACGTTTAAAAATGCCGGCGGGGGCCGTTTCTTTGTTCCAGAAAGGCGTGGAACGGGTGTGAATGCAACTCTGCGGAATGCGTAGCATGTTTCCTCCCTTAAAAGCCTGCTGGTATTAAACTGCTTTCTGAGGGGATGGATTTATCAAAAAGTGCATTTAATATGCATCTTATCAATAATAACCGTTTTGCTTTATCCGGCGTTGTTACACAAGGTACTCAGTTGTTATTATCCTTAGTATTTAAGTGGTTATGATGTAACGAAAAAACTTGATCTGTGTCAACATATGACGCATATTGCGTGCGGTTATTTTTCGGCTCAGGTAAACAGAATGACGTTGTATCAAAAGATGTTGGTGTTCTACGCAATCATGGCCTCCATCTGCGCATTAATCACCTGGTTCCTGTCTAAAGATCGTAAACGTATTCGCCTGTTGAGCGCATTCCTGGTGGGTTCCACCTGGCCGATGAGCTTTCCTGTTGCCCTGTTGATCTCTCTTTTCTGAAGCACGCTTCCAGAATCGGCATCCAGCCATAGCATTCCATACATTGAGGCTGTATAAATATACAGTCCATCATACATGGAGTGCTTATGAACAGTTTCTATTCGCAGCAAGCAGGCTGCACTGTGCGCTGGCAAGATCTTCCCGGTTTCGGTGACCCGGTTGTGTTTATCCACGGGTTGGGCTGCGCATCGTCATATGAATATCCTCGTATTGTCTGTGATACCCGTTTCGGGGGGCGCAGAGCCATTCTGATCGATCTTCCCGGTAGCGGCTACAGTGATAAACCTGACAACTACCGTTATCGCACGAGTGAACAGGCGCAGGTGGTGGTTGAACTGTTAAACCATCTCGCCCTGGATAGTCTCTGGCTGTATGGTCATAGCATGGGGGGGAGTATCGCGATCGAAACGGCAGCACTGTTAACGTCGCGCGTTAAGGGCCTGATAGTATCTGAACCCAATTTTCATGCGGGTGGCGGGATGTTCAGCCGAGCAATTGTGGCCCAAACGGAACAACATTTTCTGGAACAGGGCTATGATGACATGCTGCGGGCGGAAACGTCGCCGTGGGCTGGAAGCCTTCAAAGCAATGCCCCCTGGGCCGTCTGGCGCGGCGCAACAAGCCTGGTCGAGGGCGTTAAACCTGACTGGGCACACCTGTTCTTGTCATTGAGCTGCCCGGTAATATTAGTTTTTGGTGAGCGATCCCTGCCTGATGACGATTTTAATCGCCTGCAACAAAACGGCGTTGCTGTAAAAATTATCCCTGATGCGGGCCATTCAATGTCCTGGGAAAACCCGTCAGCGTTGGCTCAGGCTTTGTCTGGCTTCATAAACGGCTCATGAAGGGGTAGCCCGCATTGCTGCGGGCTGCAATGATTAAGACAGCAAGGCAGACAAGGCTTTCCGCGCAGCAGGCTGAACGTCATACGGGCACTGATAATCCACGTTCTCAATCGCGCGGGTGTAGAGCGCAACCAGCCAGTCATAAACATAGGCTGTCGCCGCATGGACAGGCTGCTCGCCAAGTCGGGTAAGACGGGGTGAAGCGCTGCTCACAACTGGCGTCACAAAAATTGGCTGACCTTTGCGGATCCGGCTTGCAGGCCGTTCAGAAACGGGCGTCATTTCATAGCCAAGCCAGCTAATGAAATTGCCTGTCGCGGCATGCAGCTGCGCGGCACTGCTTTTATCTTTTTCTGCAATGCGTTGCAGTTGCAGCGGCAGATCCAGCCGGTAGCTGGTAACGATCAGCACATCCGCAATCTGCTGTAATACCTCTGCGTCCAGGCCCAGACGGGCAGCCGCCGCGTCGTTGCGACTCCACTGACGAAGATGGTTAACCCACACGTTATGGGCCAGCCGCGCCTTGTCTTTGGTCTGCAACGCGCCTGGATTTTCCTGCGTCTCTTCCGCAAACAGATCGATAACATCGTTAAACAGGCCGTTGACCTGTTCCTCACGAGGCTGGTGAACGGTCAGCAGCGTCTCAAACGCGTTTAACGGCGGCAGAAGTCCCTCAAGCAGTTCACCATGACGAGCGGCACTGCCTTGCAGCGTTCGGACCATTTTTTCGGCCTGTGCCCGCCCTGCGCCTGGCTCCTGAGTGAGAGGCGCGACATATGGGCGAATCAGCGTCGACAGCGACTCTTGTAACAGCCTTTTCAGCGCGCGGAGACGCTTCTGGCGCTGTGCCGGCAGGGTAGCCTGCGACAGCCACTCAATCACCCGCTGCATGCTGTGGGTATCGAGCGCCTGGAGCGTGCCCCAGCGCAGACCCGGCTGGCCCAGCAATTGCTGCACCGCTTCGTCCAGATTCTGCTTTGTGGTAAACCGCGCATCATGAGGGGTAATGGCCCAGACCAGCCCCGGCAATGCGGATTCTTCAACCGGCTGCGTCTCTTTGACCCAGTTTTGCAGGAGCCTTGCCGTTTTCGCGGTCTGCTGGTGGTGCGCCGTCGCATTGCAGATAACCAGGACATCCGGCTGAATGTGCTGACGATAATGCTCCAGCAACCACAGGCATTTTGCCTGCATCATCAGCGGCGTGTTTTCCTCAGAAATGGCAGGGATATCAATGACGTCAACGTTATCCAGCACGCAGTTCTCAACGGGCAGCTCCACTTCGCGGGTCAGAGATGCCAGTACATCGACGGGCAGGCTAATGGCGTTAAGCAGCTCGCCGTTTTTTACCGGATGAAGCAGTGTTTCCTGTGCTTCCGGCAGGGTAAACGCCCCGTGCGTAAGGAAGCCTTCGCAGGGCAGACCAAAGCTGTCCACCAGCAGACTCAACGGCGCCGCAAGCGCGCTGGCATGGCTGGTTTGATGCAGCACCTGGGCGAATTTAAGCCACTGCTGGGTTAACTCCTGCTGCTCACCCCACAGCAGAGACCAGACGCTGGCGCGGGTGCTGAGATCAAGTGACGGAACCAGCAGGGCAAACTGGTGCCACAGGGCATCATCAATATGCTGCTTAGCGCCGGGTACTACGCTTTGCCAGAACCGGGCAATGGTCGCGACTTCCCGCGCCGTCATTCCCGGCACGCTCTGCGGTTGACGCAGCGCCCGCCACTTCTCAAGCCGGGCTTCAATCACCAATTTATCCACCGCGCGGATCTGCGGATCCAGCGTGGTGCGCGCGATAAACAGCTGCACCAGCTCGGCCTCCGTTACCAGGCGCAGGCGTAAGGGAAACGCGTCGTCTGCGACCTCGCGGGACGCTCTGCTGAAACGCACGGCCATGTTGGTCGGTGCATGCCCGGGGTTAATATGCGAGAAGTAATCAAACGTGCGTTGACCCGGCGTAACGTTCAGCCGTTCGTCCCCGCTGCCGCAAAGTGCAGCCAGCAGGTGCGCTTTCGCGGCCTGCGAGTGGCCGTATAAGCCGATACTGCCCTGGCTGACAAGGGCGCGATCGAGCGCCTCTTCACGCGCGCTTACTGCGTTAAGGCGGGCAAGCAGGGCGTCGGCTTCGTTATCCAGCATCGGGGCGTGCTGTCGCGTCTCGTTGATCCACCCGATTAAGGCCTGAGTGGTGGCAGTCGTCGCAGTCATTTGAGGTATACGCTCCCGCTGTCGATCCAGTAGTGGCTGCCGCTGTGTCGGCGATCGGCCAGAGTATTCAGTTTAAAGGTCAGGGCATCCGGCGGCACTGGCGTGCCGTCCTGTAGCCAGGCATCACTCAGCTCGAAAGATTCCGGGCCTTCCTGCTTAGTGCCGCCACGCAGCTTCAGGCGCACGTTCAGTACGCCGTCGCCCGCAATGGCTTTCGCCAGCTCGGCTGAGTTGATGCTCAGGGTATAGAGCGGCGTAGCGGGCCAGCGGGCATTGGCCAACTGCCGGAAGCCGAGCGTAACGTTGCCGCGCAGCGGGAAGTGCAGACGGGCGTCCAGTTTCGCGCCGGGTTTATCGAGGTCGATATCGTGATACCAGACGTTCTCGTCCCGCAGGGTATTGATCGTGTTATCCAGCACGCCCAGATAGCGCACCGTAGAATACGCGCCGATATCCGCTGCTTTAAAGTTAAAGCGCGGCAGACGAAGATCCAGCGCCAGGCTACAGAGCATCGCTCCCACCGCAGCGGTGGATTTCGGGTTGCCGATCCGTCCCTGCTGGCTGAACGGATACCATTCATGAACCTGGTATTTATCCAGCCAGACGATGCGGTTGACGGGCACCGGTTGCAGGTGGCGAATCAAGGCCTGAACGCCCGGCAGACAGCCCGGCCGTCCCGTGATAAGCAGGATATCGCAGCTGTAATGAGAGATCGCCTCACATACCGCATGAAGCGGGGCGGCAAGCGTGAACTGACCCGCCAGCATGGCGTCCCGCATCTCCCGGAAGCTGACGTGCAGCGGTACGCTGAACAGATCAAAGTGTTCTGAGCCGGCAGGCAACGCATGGTCGATCGCCTGCTGGAGATAATTCATCACGTTGCGCGTCGGTTTTTGCGCAAGCAGATCGCCAAAGGTGGCATGCAGCCCGGCCAGCGGATCGTCAACATCGCTCGATTCCCACGCCGCCAGGATCGCGTGACCGATCGGCATAAAGAGCTGAAGCGCCGTCTGCTGGCGCAGGACCGCCTGGGTATCGATCCGCCCGGAGTCACCGAACAGGGATGCCATCAGCTGGGAGGCATCGGCTATGCCGGATTTCTGAAGCTGGGTTTGCAGGGCGGGCAGAACGTAGCGCTGGATCACGTCCAGCAGCGTGTCGTCGCCAGCGACCTTGAACCCTTCGCGGAACAGCAGCTGCGGGGTGATTTTGACGTTATTCCCGGAACCATCATCTAACTGATAGTGCGTGATGGCCATATCCGTCGTGCCGCCGCCGATATCAATCGAGGCCACGCGCAGCGCACGCCCCGGCTGGACGCCAGGCTCAGGCGCGCGATCCGGACGGGCGAGGGAGGCGAAAAAGGCCTCGGTCTGGCCACCAAAATGGGAAATGGCTTCGTTATACAGCCACACCAGCTGGCCGCAGCTGGCCTCGTCCCACTCCATCTGGATCTCAGGGACCGGCACCACGCTTTTTTCCTGCTGCTTGCGGCTGGCAAAATCTTCATCCTGCGGGTGCCAGCCCATCGCCTTCCAGACGATGGCGATGGCTTCGAACATGCGGCGACGGAAAATCTCGCGCTCCTGTTTCGGCATTGCCGACGGCAGGGTGAGGATCAGCGTCCGCAGCTGGCGGGGAGAGGCCGGGAAGCCGAGCCGCAGGCGGGTGGCCACGCTGTTAATCTGGCCAAGCGCCTGAGCCAGCAGCTCGCAGAGCATGTGCGTCATCAGGGTGCTGCGGCTGTACTGCGGAGAGAACACCGGCAGGCGTTCATCCTGCGGCAGCGTAAAGAGCGGTTCCCCGTCGTCGTTCATCAGGTTCATCAGCGGAAACGCGGTTGCCAGCGGTTCGCGCTGAGTTTTGCTGTTCATCTGGCTAAAGCGCCAGTCCTGCACCACCGGCGTCTCGTCCCACAGATAGCGACGCGGGCTGGAGATGCCGCTGTTGCCTTCCGTGCCCAGACGCTGCATCGCCAGCTTACGCGCTTCATCACCCACGCGGACAATCGACGGCCAGACGAACGCATCCTCCCGGCCGCTTTCCACCGAGAAGTGCTGCTTGCCAAAACGCGCTTCGGAAAATTCAAGACGGCTGGTAAACAGCGGTTCATTCAGGAACTGCGGCTCACTCAGCGATCGTACCTGAAGTTCAGCCGTCTGGCGCAGGCCGTCGTTGGCATCACCATGATCTTCAATAATCACGCCGCAGGTATGGGTGTTGCCTACGTCAAGGATCAAATCGACAGGAATAGCAGGGGTGCTCAGGGTATGGGTGACAAACTTCACTTCCGGCACGGTGAGTTGTTCACCGAGCATGGAGAGCAGGTTGAGCCAGTGCGCCTGATATTCAAAGCTGCGCATGGCCTGATGCAGCTCGCGCTCGGAGCGTTTTTCAACCCCGTCGGCAAACTGCGTGAAGGCTTCGCGCAGCCAGCCGTCAATCCAGGTCTGGTCGAGGAAACTCTCAACCTCACTGTCGCGCCAGGCGAGCGCGAAACGCGTGCCGTTCAGGATATCGTTTTCAACCGGCGACAGGGCAGACGTCGCATGCTCTGCAATCTGGCTGTCGAGCGCGACGGTGACCCGGTGCGTATTGCCAGCTGCGTCGGGCGTGGAAAGCTTTCGTACCTGGACGCGCGCCCAGTTATCCGGGCCTTCAACAAACGTCCGCGGCGGGTTAAAGCGCAGGAAAGGGATCGGCAGCCAGACGCCGTCCAGCACGGTCAGGGAGTCATGCAGTGGAATGGTGCTTTCAGGCTTGACCACTTCCGGCTGCCCGCCATCGGTGGCAGGGAGCGTGTACCGGCCGTTAACCAAGTCAAAATCCAGACGCAGCAGCGGGCCATTTGCCGTTTTACGCACGAAACGCCCGTTGCTGGCGGTGTCCTGCGGAGTCAGGCCAAAATCGAGAAACTGCACGCCGCTGTTAGCAATCAGCGTCACGCTCTGTTTATAGTCGCAAAGATTAACCAGCATAGGATCAAACACCTGCTTTCTTGAACGTCAAAGGAACGACGGTGTTGGCATCGTAACGTGCGGTGCATTCCGCCACATCGCTGGCACCTGCCTTACAGGTCACTTCCGGCATCGGATAGCGTGAACCGTCGGTGCAACGCGCGTTTCCGCGCGTTTTGATCAACAGCTCGCCGTTGCTGTGTAATCCGGAAAAGACGTCTACCCGGCAGACAATGTTGTCGCCATGCACGACCCGGGCAAAACCTTTATTGTTCTGGATCTGGTAGCGCAGCGACGGCGGTTTGCCGGTGAGCGGATCCTGCACATCGAGAAACGCGCGCCAGGTGCCGTTCAGGAAGCGCGTTAACCCCGCTTTGACCTGGTTTGCCTCCATCACCATCGCATCTTTCGGTATCGCGGTAATGACCACCGGTTCGGCTGCCGGGGCAGGCGTTTTCACCTTCGGCTCTACCACTTCGGCCTGGTGCAGCGGGAGTTTCAGTTCAAGCGGCTCAACCGTCTTTATGGGGGCCGGAGCAATGGCGACGGGTACTGGCGCTGGTGTGGCAACAGGCGCTGCGATCGGGGCCTGTTTTGGCCAGAGCAGCGGGGTGGCGATGGCTGCAATAATGACGGCGGCAACCGGCAGCAACCACAGGGGGGAGCGACGTTTTTTCTGTATGGCCGCCGGTGCGGGCTCTGGCGGCGCGGCGTTCATGCGCACCGGCTCTGGCGTATACAGTTCATCGTCGGTGATACGGACGGTAGTCACAGGCGTGATAAGCGGCGCGTCGGCCTGCTCAAAGGTCACCACCGGGGCCGGTTCTGGCTCCGGTTCAGGTTCAGGCTCGTTAATCACCACTGGCTCAGGTTCAGTGACCAACGATTCGCGCAGGCAGTCCAGCACGTCGTCGCGCGCGTTTTCGTTAAGGTTGACGAAACCCCAGAAGCAGATCACCGGTTTGCCATCCACCAGGAAAACAAAGTTTTCACCGGGAAACTGAAAGGCTTTTGAGAGCAGAGAGCCAAACAGTTGCTGCGCCGTTTTCGGTGACTGAAGGCATTTTTTACTCAGCGACTCCACGCTGGTGAGCGTGTTTTCCAGATAGCGCAGGGCGCGATAACGATCATCTTCATCCGCCGCCTTCCAGCTGGAGACGGTTCCCTCAACCGGGGAGTACCAGTCAACGCGATCGCCGCCGTCGTTGACCTGGGGGATGGCCAGGCAATCAACGATAGCCTGTTGTTTGCGCAACCGAAGCGCTTCGCGGATTTGCAGCGCTGATTCAAAAACGGCCTGTCCGCCGCCGCCAACGGCCTGAAAATCATCCAGATTACCGCTGCGTAAAAGTGTTTTTGCCACGATTTGGTCCTGTAGACTTTTTCACGCCATTACTTTAGCGAATCAGGTAAGCAAGCAAACGGCTGAGGAGACGGCAAAAGGGACGATTTCTTGCGGCATTGATCGTGACGGTTGTGCTTGACGAATAATGGACCTTAAGGCAAATCGGTTTCTGCGGGCTGATGCTAAAACCAGCGAAATGTACGGCTTTAGAATAACCTGATAGTGATTCGTTATTTGTCAGGCCAAAACGTCTGTGCTGTTATTACTGTTCACTATAATAAAACCGAAAGGGTAATAACCATGTCTACAGGGAAAACCGTGCTCGCCCTCGCGCTGAGCGCGCTGCTACCGGCAAGCGCCGCATGGGCGGCAAACAAAGACACCATTATCTACTGCTCCGAGGCGTCGCCGGAGTCGTTTAACCCGCAGATCGCCAGCTCTGGGCCCTCGTTTGTCGCCAGCTCGCAAACGCTGTATAACCGTCTGATTAACTTCGACCCGGTAAAAAACACGCCGGTGCCTTCTCTGGCCGAGTCGTGGACCATTTCGCCAGACGGCAAAACATACACGTTTACCCTGCGTAAAGGGGTAAAGTTCAACAGCAATAAATACTTCAAACCGACCCGTGATTTTAACGCTGATGACGTTATTTTCTCCGTTATGCGTCAGAAAGACCCTAAGCATCCCTATCACAATGTTTCCCAGGGTAATTACGAATACTTTAATGACGTGGGCCTCGACAAGCTCATTCAGGATGTGAAAAAGATCGACGATTATCACGTTCAGTTCACGCTGAGTGAACCCAACGCGGCGTTCCTGGCCGACTGGGGAATGGACTTCGCCTCGATCCTCTCTGCCGAGTACGCGGACGCGATGCTGAAAAAGGGTACGCCTGAAAATGTGGATACCTGGCCAATCGGCACTGGCCCGTATGTGCTTCAGCAGTACAAGGTGGATTCGCTGATCCGCTACGTCGCCAATCCGAACTACTGGGAGGGAGAGGTGCCGACCAAACACCTGATCTTCTCCATCACGCCAAACGTTGAGACGCGTCTGGCTAAGCTGCAAACGAACGAGTGTCAGATCATTCCTGCGCCGTCGCCGGTGCAGTTTGAAGCGATCAAGAAAAACAAAGACCTGACCCTGCACTCGGTGGATGCGCTGAACGTGGGGTACCTGGCGTTCAACACGGAGAAAAAACCGTTTGATAACGTGCTGGTGCGCCAGGCTCTGAATTACGCAACGGACAAAAAGGCCATTGTTAACGCGGTCTTTATGGGGTCTGGTACGGTCGCTAAATCGCCGATCCCGCCGAACATGCTCGGCTTTAACAAAGACCTGAAGGATTACGGCTACGATCCGGAAAAAGCTAAAGCGCTGCTGAAGCAGGCGGGTCTGGATAAGGGCGCGGAAGTGACCCTCTGGTCCATGCCGGTTCAGCGTCCGTACAACCCGAACTCGCGACGCATTGCGGAGATGATCCAGGCTGACTGGGCGAAAGTGGGCGTGAAGGCGAAAATCGTCTCATACGAGTGGGGGGAATATCTCTCCGGCATGCGTAAAGGCGAGCATGATTCCGCGCTGTTCGGCTGGATGTCTGATAACGGCGATCCGGACAACTTCGCCGATGTGCTGCTGGGTTGTAACAGCATCAAAACCGGATCTAACGCCGCGCGCTGGTGTGATAAGGGGTATGATGAGCTGGTGCAAAAGGCCAAACTGACCAGCAACCCGGACGAACGTGCGAAGCTGTATGGCCAGGCACAGGAGATTTTCTACCAGCAGGCACCGTGGATTGCGTTAGCTAACGGCAAAACGTTCTACGCGACCCGCAGCAACGTGACCGGGTACAGCGTGAGTCTGATGGGCAGTGACTTCTCGAAAGCGAAGCTGAACTGATCGTATTCTTGCCGGGTGGCGGCTATGCCTTACCCGGCCTACAGTTACCACCCGTAGGCCCGGTAAGCGTAGCGCCACCGGGCATTTGGAAAGGAGTGACAATGTCACATTTAAACGATGTTATCGCCCGCGTCGATGCCGCCATCGAAGAGAGCATAATTACTCACATGAACGAACTGCTGATCGAATTAAGCGACGATGCAGAGCTCAGCCGTGAAGATCGCTATACCCAGCAGCAGCGCCTGCGTACCGCGATTGCGCATCATGGTAAGCAGCATAAAGAAGAGGCGGAGGCGCGCCATGCCCACCTCACGCAGGGTGGGACTATCCTGTAAGGGTTAAAACTGGCGCCGTGCCACCAGCCAGGCGCCGACCACCAGCATCGCTGCGCCGCAGACCGGGCCAACCAGCACCCTCAGGGGGACACCGTTGCTCTTGAGGATGTCCATCACCAGGCCGCCAATCAGCTGGCTTGCTACCAGCACGGCAATGGTCGTTGCCGCGCCCACATTCTGATACCCGCTAATACTGGCAAAGACAAAAAATGACCCCAGCAGGCCGGGGATCAACGTCCACCAGCGCACCGTTGACGCCAGTTCGCTAAACCCCGCCAGGCCATTTTTCACCAGCAAAATGCTGACAAACAGCACAATCCCCACCAGCGAGTTCAGCAGCATGGCGATAAGAATGGTGGAAGAGGATTGCGTAATGCGCACCATCAGGGTGTTTTGTACCACCAGCCCAATCCCGGCGGCCACCAGAAACGCTAACGTCAACGATTGATTCATGGCAGAGCATCCGGATCGCTGCGCTCATCGAGCTGGAGTTGCATGAAAATTAAATCCAGCCAGCGACCGAATTTGGTTCCCACCTGCGGCATATTACCGGTGGTAACAAAGCCCAGGGTTTCGTGCAGATGAATCGACGCCTGGTTCTGCGCCTCGATACCGGCAACCATCACATGTTTACCAATCTGGCGGGCTTCCTTGATTAATTCCGTCATCAGCAGCCGACCGATGCCTTTGCCCTGATGATCGGGATGAACGTAAACCGAGTGCTCCACCGTATGGCGAAAACCGTCGAACGCTCGCCAGTCGCCAAATGAGGCGTATCCCGTCACAACACCTTCTTCTTCACTGACCAGCACCGGATAACCCAACAGCGTGCGCGCCTCAAACCATGCAATACGGTTATCGGTGTCGACAGTTGTATCGTTCCAGATGGCGGCGGTGTGCAGCACCGCATGGTTATAAATTTCACCGATAGCGGCACAATCTTCTTTGCAGGCATGACGAACGATCATGGTTAACCTCTGGCTGTGTTGTTTACTATAGTAGTACGATTCACTCACAATATTACACAGTTCTTGTGTTGCATCGCTACGACAAAATCCCTATTTTTTTGTCACCAAACTGCCCCGAAAAACCATCCGTACACTATAGTATGACGTCATGAACACAATGACAGACAATATGAATCAACGCATTAGCGCCCGCATACGCCTTGAACGCGAGTCGCGGGGCTGGTCATTAAGCGAACTGGCCGAACGGGCAGGTATTTCACGCGCCATGATCCATAAGATTGAACGGGGGGACAGTAGCCCAACGGCGACGCTGCTTGCCCGGTTATCCGGTGCCTTCGGTATTAGCATGTCTACGCTCATTGCGCGCGCGGAAATGCAGGAGGGCAAACTGTTACGTCTGGCGAACCAGCCCGTCTGGCGCGATCCGCAAACCCACTATTTACGTCGTCATGTGTCGCCGCGCAGCGATATGCCTATTGATCTCGTCCAGGTGGAACTGCCCGCGGGCAGCGATGTGCCGATGCCCGCCTCCTCTTATGCGCTGGCGCGACAGCTGATTTGGTTGCAGGCAGGTGAACTGGTCTTTCTGGAGGGGGACAACCGCCATGAAATGAAGGCCGGAGATTGTCTGGAACTCGGGCCGCCGAACGACTGCCGGTTTATTAACGAAACGGATGAATCGTGCCTTTATCTGGTCGTGCGGCTTAATCAGTCCGGCTCATAATGCAAAGGCGATCCGCAGGATAACGTGCCAGACTTGAATGACATTTTCAGCTGTAAGGAGCGATGAATGAGTCAATCAACTACGCAAAACCGACGCTGGGTACTGGCTTCCCGTCCACACGGCGCACCGGTTGCCGAAAATTTCCGCCTGGAAGAGCAGCCGATCCCCACGCCCGCAGAGGGGCAGGTGTTATTACGCACCGTATGGCTCTCGCTTGATCCGTACATGCGGGGCCGTATGAGCGATGCCCCATCCTATTCACCTCCTGTCGAGATTGGCGCGGTGATGGTGGGCGGCACGGTAAGCCGCGTCGAGACCTCCCGCCATCCGGATTATAAAGAGGGCGAGTGGGTTCTGGGCTACAGCGGCTGGCAGGAGTATGAACTTTCCGACGGGAAAGGACTGGTCAGGCTGGGCGAAAACCCGTCGCACCCTTCATGGGCACTCGGCGTGCTGGGAATGCCGGGCTTCACCGCGTATATGGGGCTGCTTGATATCGGCCAGCCTCAGGCGGGGGAAACGCTTGTCGTGGCGGCAGCCACGGGGCCGGTCGGCGCAACGGTGGGGCAGATCGGTAAAATCAAGGGGTGCCGGGTTATCGGCGTGGCCGGCGGGGAGGAGAAATGCCGCCATGCGGTCGACGTGCTCGGTTTCGACGCCTGTCTGGATCACCATGCGGATGATTTTTCCGAACAGCTGGCGAAAGCCTGCCCGCAGGGCATTGATGTGTATTATGAAAACGTCGGCGGTAAAGTCTTTGACGCCGTACTGCCGCTCCTGAATACCTCCGCGCGCGTACCTGTTTGCGGACTGGTCAGCGGCTACAACGCGACTAACCTGCCGGATGGTCCGGATCGCTTGCCGCTGCTGATGGGGACCATCCTCAAAAAACGCATCCGCATGCAGGGCTTTATCATCGCTCAGGACTATGGTCATCGTATCGACGAGTTCCAGCAGGAAATGGGACGCTGGGTGAAGGAAGGCAAAATTCACTATCGCGAGCAGGTCACCGAAGGGCTGGACGCGGCGCCGGAGGCGCTGATTGGGCTGCTGGAAGGGAAAAACTTCGGCAAGGTCGTGATCCGCGTGGCGGCGGACTAAACAGAGCATCGGTTATGGCGGGCAAAGTCCGCCATAATTATTTGTGAAGATACGATATATTGTCTTTAATTAATCCATAAGCATTGCGCGCCATCGGCCCAGCTGAGCCCGAAGTGGTAAACGTAATATTAATTGAACAATTTTTATTTTAACGCGCGCCCTTCATACCAGGCATGACGATACAGGATATATCAAACCGGCGATGTTTTTTTAAACAGTCGCTGAAAATGGCATTTTGTTTTGGCTACGGGAATTAAACATGCTTGATTTGGAAAATCTGGAAAAAGCACAAAGAATCAGTCTGACGATGCAAGTTGAGAACAGTTTAAAGGGAGCGTTAATTACGGGCTCATTAAAACCTGGGGCTCGACTCATCACGAAAGAGATTGCGGATAAATTAGGCACCAGCATCACACCGGTGCGCGAAGCCCTGCTGCGCCTGGTGTCGGCAGGCGCATTACAGGCCACGCCTGCTCAGGCGTTTTTGGTGCCAGAGGTTACGCTGGAGCGTTATAACGAAATTAACGCCATTCGAAAACAGCTTGAGCCGATGGCCGTTGCGGCGGCGTGTCAGAATATGACCGAGACCAAACTGGATGCATTACGCGCGCTGTCAGATAACTTCAGCACCGCCATGCATCAGGGCGATGTGCAGAAGGCGATCCATGCCAACCGCGTGTTCCGGTTTACGCTTTATCAGTATGCCGAAATGCCGACCCTGAACTCGCTGATTGAGCAGCTCTGGGTACGGATTGGTCCGTGTATCAACTACCTGCACGAAGAGATGAAAGATATCCCTGCAACGACTTACCATTATGCCGATCTGCTTTCTGCGCTTGAGCAAAGGGACGTGACGGCCAGTCGGGAAGCGATCGACCGAGCCATTGATGAAGCTAATATCCTCCTGCAACGGCAATACTACAGTTAAGGATCGCACTGGCGCACTTATTTTTTTATTCGTTTTAAACTTCCCTGAGTATATTCCCGGCGCTTAAGGCTACCGGGAATGATGTTATTTTTTACCGGCAACGTGCGCTGCCGGAAAATGTTTTACTCAAAGCGATAAGAGACCGACAGGCCCACGCCATAGTTACGGCCAGGGGCGGGTTCGTAATAGCGATTGTAGCCAGCGTTAACAATCTCTGAACCGACGTACTCTTTATCAAACAGGTTATCGACGCGACCAAAGATGTCCATTCCCCATTTGCCGTAATTGAGTTTATACCCGGTATTCAGACCGACCACGGTATAAGAGGGCGCTTTGGCGGTATTGGTGTCGTTTGCCATCACGTCGCTCATGTAGCGGGCATCTGCCCCCGCGTACCAGCCTTCCTCAGGCTCCCAGCCAAACGACGCATACCCCATGTTACGGGCAATCCCCGGCATCCGGTTGCCGCTACAGTCTGCATTGCTACAGACGTTGGTACGGTAGGTCGCATCAAGATAGGTCCACGCCATTTTCAGCTTCCAGTTTTCGGCAAACTGCTGGTCGAGCGCAATTTCCACACCCTGACGGCGCGTTTTCCCCGCATTTTTGTAGGTAGTGCGACCATCTTTGTTTTCGTCCACCACGATCTCGTTGTCGGTATCCGTGCGGAACAGCGCCGCCGTCAGGATGCCATTGCCGATGCGGGTTTTGCTGCCAATCTCATAGGTGTTGTTGGTTGACGGTTGCAGATTAATATTGAGGCCGCCTTTGCCATCAGAACGGTAGGAGAGTTCGTTGATGGTCGGGGTCTCAAATCCACGTCCCGCCGCGGCATAAAGGTTCCAGGCGTCGGTCACGGCGTATTTCACCGCACCAGCCGGGAGCCATTTATGGTAGCTGGCGTCACCGCTGTCATCGCCGTTTTGCGGGGTAATGTAATGATCGTTGGAGTCAAACCAGACGGAGCTGTAACGCACGCCCGCCTCAACGGACAGCTTTTGCGTGAGCTGCCACTGGGTTTGCAGGTAGGGATCAAGGTTCCACATCAGGTTACGTTCGTCACGGCGTTTGTTACCCTTCACGCCAAAATCCGGCACGCCGTTGTTCATCACGAAGTTTTCATACCCGCGGCGATTTTCACTCATATTTTCGTAGTTAAGGCCGGTGGTAAACGTTAACGGCACCAGCAGCTCGCCGCGGTGGGTCCAGCGGGTATCAATACCCTGATAGTGGCGCTGCATATCAATTACGCCGCCCGAATGCGCTGGATTTTCAGTCTGCGTGGTATCCGGAATGGACTGGTACTGGGTCATTTCACGCTCACCGGCGTACATCATCACGCTGAGGTCGTCCTGTTCGCTCAGCTGACGGTCGTAGCGGATCCCAGCCTGGGTCTGCTTAATGGTTTTACGCGTATTGTACTGATCGCCACGGGGTGACTGGCGCGGGTTGTTCTGCCACTCCTGATAACTCAGTCCGCCCGGATCGTTGGCTTTCATGTCCACGCTGTTAAAAATCAGCGTTAGCTTGCTGACATCATCAATGCGCACGCCCAGTTTCGCGTTGGCGAGGTTTTTCCGTGCGCCGCTGTGGTCACGATAGCCATGTGTGGTGAAACGGGTGGTGGATACCGCATAGTCCACATCCCCCGCCTGAGTCCCGTCGCCCACCGCACCGGTGGCCTTCATGCCGTAACGCCAGGTGCCGTAGCTGCCATAATAGCTGCTGGCTTCAATTGTGGCTGGCTGTTGTCCGGTCTGGGTGTTGATGTTGATCACGCCGCCGGAGGCATTGCCGTACAGGGCAGAGAAGGGGCCGCGCAGCACGTCGACGCTCTCAATGCTGTTGAGGTCAATGTTTGACGTCTGCCCCTGGCCGTCGGGCATGGTTGCCGGAATGCCGTCCACGTACATGCGGATCCCGCGTACGCCGAAGGTCGAACGCGCGCCGAATCCGCGAACGGAAAGTTGCAGATCCTGAGCATAGTTCTGGCGGTTCTGGATTTGCAGGCCTGGTACGCTCCCAAGGGATTCAGAAAGGTTGATGCGCGGTGTGGCATGTCGCATATCCTCGCCGCTCACCACGCTGACTGCGGCCGGGGTGTCCAGTTCGGAGACGGTTTGCGGCGTGGCGCTGACGATCAGGGTCTGTTCATCCGCGGCCATCGCACTCAGCGGGCCAAAAATGACGGGAACGAAGAGCAGTGGTAGTGATGCCTTACGGGCAGTAATAATTTTCATGGAGTAAACCGGTTAAGAAAAATTCGAACCAAATCAACTGGAACCTGTGTATATATGTTAAATCCTTTGTAAATGTTATGAAAACTATAACCGCACATTTCGTGAATGTAAGGTTTTGAAGGAAAGAAATACTCCACATTCAACTCATTAATGATTACTATTCTCATTAAAATAACGGCAAAGCGATGACTTTGCCCACCGGAAGTGATGTCAGCGGTAAATCTCCTCATTTAAAAAGGAATTGTTATGTCTTTACGTCATCTGTGCTCGCCGCGCCTGCGTGGGTCTCTGCTGTTGGGCTCTTTACTGTTTGCCGGTACGTTCCAGGTTCATGCCGCTGAAGAGATGCTGCGCAAAGCGGTCGGCAAGGGCGCGTATGAAATGGCCGTCAGCCAGCAGGAAAACGCGCTGTGGGTTGCGACGTCACAAAGCCGCAAAACCGATAAGGGCGGCGTGGTCTATCGTCTGGATCCGGTCACGCTGGAAGTGACGCAGGCGATTCATAACGATCTCAAGCCGTTTGGCGCCACGATCGATAACGCCACCCAGACGCTGTGGTTCGGTAACACCGTCAACAGCACCGTGACGGCGATTGACGCCAAAACGAGCGAGGTGAAAGGGCGCCTGGTGCTGGACGATCGCAAGCGTAGCGACACGGTGAAGCCGCTTCAGCCGCGCCAGCTGGTGGCCGATGACACGACCAATACGGTTTACATTACCGGTATCGGCAAGGAGAGCGTGATCTGGGTTGTTGATGGCGCAACGCTGAAGCTGAAGGACACCATCACCAATACCGGCACGTTCAGCACCGGTCTGGCCCTGGATGCGAAGGCAAAACGCCTGTATACCACCAATGCGGACGGCGAGCTGGTGACCATTGATACGGCAACCAACAAAATCCTCAGTCGTAAAAAAGTGCAGGATGACGGAAAAGAGCACTTCTACCTGAACCTGAGCCTGGACACTGCCGGCCAGCGTGCGTTTGTGACGGATTCAAAACAGCCAGAAGTGCTGGTGGTGAATCTGAAAGATGGCAGCGTGATGCAGAAAATCGCCGCGCCAGCATCGCTGGCCGTACTGTTTAACCCGGCGCGTAACGAAGCCTATGTGACGCACCGCGAGGCGGGCAAGGTGAGCGTGATTGACGCCAAAACCTACAAAGTGACCAGGACCTACGATACCCCGGTTTACCCGAACAGCCTGGCGCTGTCTGCGGACGGTAAAACGCTGTACGTAACGGTGAAACAGAAATCAACCCGTCAGCAGGAAGCGACCCAGCCTGACGATGTGATTCGTATCGCGCTGTGATGGTGGAATTGCCCGGTGGCGCTGCGCTTACCGGGCCTACAAAACCATGAGATGTAGGCCGGGTAAGGCGAAGCCGCCACCCGGCTTTTTTATTAACGCGAGGTTTCTTCTACCAGCGGTGCGTCGTGCTTTTCATCGTCGTGATGAAGCGGCGCGGTGCTGTGGATCTCGTGAACGCGCTTACGCACGCCGAACCAGCCAGCAATCAGCAGAACCGCCAGCAGTGGGATCGTCGCGATGGTGTAAGTACCGTTCGGGTAGTCAAACGCCATCAGTACCAGCACGCTGAACAGGAACAGCAGGGTGAGCCAGGAGGTCACCGGTGCGCCCGGCATCTTGAAGCACACATCAGCCGCTTTGCCTTCTTTGATCGCTTTGCGCAGACGCATCTGACACACCACAATAAAGGCCCAGGAGGCGATAATCCCCAGTGCAGCCACGTTCAGAACGATCTCAAATACGCGGGACGGCACCAGATAGTTCAGGAACACGCCAAAGACGTAAACCACCAGCGTGGCCAGAATCCCCGCATAAGGAACCTGCTGCCTGCTCATCTTCGACATAAACTTCGGCGCAGAGCCCCCCATCGACATGGAGCGCAGGATACGGCCCGTCGAATAGAGCCCGGAGTTCAGGCTGGAGAGCGCGGCGGTCAGTACCACGATGTTCATGATGCTGCCCACGTACGGCACGCCCAGCTTAGAGAAGAAGGTCACAAACGGGCTTTGCCCCGCCTGGTATGCATTCCACGGCAGCAGCAGCACCAGCAGCACCACGGAACCCACATAGAACAGACCGATACGCCAGATCACGCTGTTGATGGCTTTTGGCACCATCGTCTGCGGATCTTTACATTCGCCTGCCGCCGTACCGACCAGTTCGATGGAGGCAAAGGCGAACACCACCCCCTGCACCAGAACCAGCGCTGGCAGCAGGCCGTGCGGGAAGAAACCACCGTTATCGGTAATCAGGTGGAAGCCGGTTGCGTTACCGTCCAGTGGTTTACCGGTACCGAGGAATACGGTTCCGACCACCAGGAAGATCACAATGGCCAGCACCTTCACCAGTGCGAACCAGAACTCCATCTCGGCGAACCATTTCACGCCGATCATGTTCATGGTCCCGACAATTGCCAGCGCCCCAAGGGCGAACACCCACTGCGGCACATCGCCAAACGCGCCCCAGTAGTGCATGTACAGCGCAACGGCGGTGATATCGACGATACCGGTCATCGCCCAGTTAACGAAGTACATCCAGCCCGCGACATACGCGGCTTTTTCACCAAGAAACTCGCGGGCGTAAGAGACAAAGCTGCCGCTGGAAGGGCGGTGGAGTACCAGTTCGCCGAGGGCGCGAAGGATGAAGAAAGAGAAGATCCCGCACACCAGATAGACCAGGGCGAGAGCGGGGCCAGCCATTTGCAGACGTGCGCCTGCACCTAAAAACAGACCTGTACCGATAGCGCCGCCGATGGCGATCATCTGCACCTGACGGTTGCCCATCGCCTTGTGATAGCCCTCTTCATGAGAGTTCAACCAGCGACGTTTCGCAGCATGATGATCGGCTGCGCTTTTATTGCTTGTTTTCATTGAGTTACCTGTTTGCCTGTCTGAACCATTAACGTGATAGTCCTGCCTGGCAGAAGCCGAAACAAACGATTGCTTCTGCGCAGACACATGCCGCCTTTCCAGTCATTCTGTGTATGGATAAGGCAAAACATGGCGAGGCATCCTACCCGCAATTGTTAAGCGACGCAAAATATAACCGTGTCGAAAGTGATGCTCGTCGAAGGAAATCGTGTGGTCAGAGCAGACGGCGATCACAACGCGCTGAATCGTGACGTTTTTTTAGGCAAAAAGGTCTGCGAATGCTGATTCAATCATCAGGTTTACTTAATAGTTACTTATAGGTAGAGCTTATGAATGCCGCAGGGCTGCAATAAGTAATGCAAACGCGGTAGTGTGCTGGCGGCGGCTCGGATAGTACAGATGGTATCCCGTAAAAGCCGGGCACCAGGCTTCAAGCACACGCACTAACCGGCTCTCAGCAAGGGCGTCCTGAACCGCATCTTCCGGGACGTACGCCAGCCCCAGACCGTTTTCGGCGGCATCGATGCGTTGCGGCAGGCTGTTGAGGATCAGCTGGCCGTCAACCCGCACGCGCAGCTCACGTCCGTCCCGTTCAAATTCCCAGGCATATAATCCGCCGCGTGTGGGCAGGCGCATATTAATGCAGCGGTGCTGATCAAGCTGCTCCGGCGTTTCCGGTACGCCGAAACGTTGCAAATACTCTGCCGACCCGACGACCGCCATGCGCATGTCCGGCGCAATACGAACGGCAATCATATCTTTCGCCACCTGCTCACCCAGACGCACCCCCGCGTCAAAGCGGCCATCGACAATATCAGTCAGCCCATTGTCCACCGTGACTTCAACGTTGATATCAGGATACTGCGCCATAAAGGGTTTAAGCACAGGCCACAGCACCGCAGACATGGCGTGCTCCCCGGCGGTAAGGCGAATATTCCCGGCAGGTCTGTCGCGGGTATCACGCAGCGCGGTGAGTTCCTGCTCGATCTCCAGCAGATGGGGGCTTAAGCGCATGAAGAGTTGCTCGCCGGCCTCGGTAGGGGCCACGCTACGGGTGGTGCGGGTTAACAGACGGACTTCCAGCCTCGTTTCCAGATTGCGCATTGCGTGGCTGAGCGCCGACTGAGATACCCCAAGCTGCGCCGCGGCGCGGGTAAAGCTGCGCTCCCGGGCGACGACCATAAAGGAAAGCAGATCGTTGAAGTTGTCTTTTAACATGGCGGTTTACTCGATTTATGAATTGAATTCATGGTTCCTTTCTGATTATGCACTCTAATGCTCCCCATGGCTTTACGCTACTGTTAACGCAACAGCAAACGAGGAGTTAATCATGAAAATTATCCGTAGCGGTTCGTTACCTTCCGTTCAGGGGCCAGAGGCCTGGTTTACCGGCTGCGTGCGCATTGACGCGCCTTTCCAGGCGACTGAACCGGCAAAAGTCGGCGGCGCGACCGTCACCTTTGAACCCGGCGCACGTACCGCCTGGCATACGCATCCTCTTGGACAAACGCTGATCGTGACGCAGGGGCGCGGCTGGTTACAGGAGTGGGGGAAAGAGGCGGAACCGCTGAATCAGGGTGATATCGCCTGGATCCCACCCGGCGTGAAGCACTGGCACGGCGCAAGCGCGCAGACGGCCATGACCCATATCGCCATCGCAGAAGCTGTCGACGGGAGCCCGGTGGCATGGCTGGAGAAGGTCACCGACGAGCAGTATCCGAACGAGTAGTCTGGCGTTTCGTAAACAAATTATTAACGTTATGATTCGATCCGTTTTCTTCAGCATGTGCAGGCGGAACGGTGAAAATCAATATCATAGGCACCAGCGGAAGTGGGAAAAGCACGTTTGGCAGGCGAATCGCGGAGGCGCTGGCTATCCCTTACATTGAGATGGACAGGCTTTACTGGCGAGCGAACTGGCAGGGAACACCGGATGATGAGTTTCTTGCAACCCTGGAAAAAGCGCTCGCCGCCTCGCCTGACTGGGTCCTGGACGGGAATTACAACCGCACACGCGACGTTAAGTGGCGCGACGTCGATCTGGTGGTGTGGATAGATCGTGGGTTTATCCGCACGCTCTGGCAGGCGGTGACGCGGGCCTCCAGACGCGCCTGGCACAAACAGGAGCTCTGGCCCGGCACGGGGAACCGCGAAAGCTTTCGTCGGTCGTTCCTTAGCAAGGACTCTATTATCATCTGGACGATCAAAACCTGGCGCAGCAACCGCAAACGATATGAGGCGGATATGCAAAACCCGCAGTACGCACACATTCGCTTTCTCCGCATTACCCGACGGCAGGATGCGGAAAGACTCATTACATCGCTCAAATCACGCCGATGACAGACTCTCTATTGCCGTTTTCCGGCAATCCAAATGTAAATTAATTGTTTCTCAGAGGTGAAATCCACCTTTAATAATGACGACATGTTAAGTCAAACGAGAACGCAACATGTCATGGCGAATCAGCATTCTGGATAAAAGCCCCGTCGCAGAACACGAAACAGCCGCCGATGCGCTGGCGCGAACCTTAGCACTGGCGCAACAGGCAGAAACGCTGGGTTATCACCGCTTCTGGATTGCCGAACACCACAATACCCCGCAGCTTGCCAGCCCCTCGCCGGAGCTGCTGATTGCCTGGATCCTCGGGCAAACAAAACGTATTCGCGTGGGCTCAGGCGGCGTCATGCTGCAACATTACAGCCCCTATAAAGTCGCCGAAAATTTTAACGTACTGGCCGCCATTGCGCCGGGCCGGGTTGATCTGGGCGTTGGCAAAGCGCCCGGCGGTCTGCCGCTCTCTACCCGCGCCTTGCAGCACGGCCTTAATCCGCAGGAAAAAGGCAGCTTTGCTGAACAACTGACGCAGCTCGATCGCTGGATCCGCCCTGAAAATCAGTCGGCGGAGGAGGACGTTCGCGCCACGCCGCTGCCGCCGGTGCCTGCCCGGGGGTTTCTGCTGGGCGCCAGCACAGAAAGCGCGCTGCTGGCGGCCTCCCTCGACTGGCATTTTGTCTTTGCCGCCCATCTGAACGGCGATCCTGAGCTGCTGCGCGAGGTCGTCACAGCCTGGCGTCAACACAGCGTCCGGGAGGTGATTGTGGCCGTGCAGGTCATTGTTGCCCCAACCCAGGCTGAAGCCGATGCGCTGGCGCAGAAGGTTGAAGTGTGGGGTGTGGAGCTGGCAAACGGACAGCGTGTCACCGTGGCCAGCGAAGAACAGGCCTACGCCTTTGCGCGGCAGGCGGGGAGTGAACCGGTGCGCATCGCGCGTCGGGCGCAGTCTCTGCTGGCCGGAACGGCGGCGTCGGTGCTTGAACAGCTCAACGCGTTGCATCAGCAGTGGGGGATTGACGAATTTATCATCGACACGCCGGTCGCTGATGGCGCAACGCGCGTACAGTCCCTGCGACTGCTGGCCGAGGCGCGTCCTGACAGGGAGGTTACCGTATGAGCTTTAGCGAACAACTGATTGCCTGGCGCCGTGAGCTGCACCAGAACCCTGAACTCTCTGGTCAGGAGGTCGAAACAACGGCGCGCCTGCGCGAGTGGCTGACGGCAGCCGGGATTGCCCCGCTGCCTTACGATCTCCAGACCGGGCTGGTTGCGGAGATCGGCACGGGCAACGCACTGGTTGCGCTGCGCGCCGATATCGACGCGTTACCCATCGACGAGCGCAGCGGGGTGCCGTTTAGCTCCCGGCGCGCCGGGGTGATGCATGCCTGCGGACACGACATTCACACCAGCGTGATCCTCGGCGCCGCGCTAAAGCTGAAAGAGCGGGAAGCCTCGCTCAACGGTCGCGTGCGGATCCTGTTCCAGCCAGCGGAAGAGAATTTCGGCGGAGCGAAAAGCATGGTGCGGGCCGGGGCGTTACGCGACGTACGCGCGATTTTCGGGATGCATAACGAGCCGTCACTGCCGGTCGGCGAGTTTGCCACGCGCGGCGGCCCGTTCTATGCCAACGTTGATCGCTTCGTTATTCACGTGACCGGCAAAGGCGCGCATGCCGCACGTCCCCATGAAGGCAACGACGCCATCGTGCTGGCAAGCCAGCTGGTAACCGCGCTGCAAAGCGTAGCCAGCCGTAACGTCAACACGCTGGATTCGGTTGTTCTGAGCGTGACGCGCATCGCCGGGGGGAATACCTGGAACGTGCTGCCGGAAAGCGTTGAGCTGGAGGGCACGCTGCGCACGCACCGCACGGAAGTGCAGCAGAACGTGAAAGCGCGCGTCGGTGAAATCGCCGCCGGATTTGCCAGCGCCTTTAGCGCGCAAATCAACATCACCTGGTACGCCGGGCCCACCGCGCTGGTGAACGATGAGCACTGGGCCGGGTTTGCCACCTCGGTCGCGCGCGAAGCGGGATATGAAACCCGGCATGCGGAACTGCACATGGGCGGGGAGGATTTCGCGGTCTATCTGCAAAACATACCCGGCGCGTTTGTCAGCATTGGCAGCAACAGTCCGTTTGGGTTACATCACCCGGCATTTAACCCGGACGAAGCATTAATCGAACCCGCTGCCCGCTATTTTGCTCAGCTCGCGGAAAAAGCCCTGCAACACGTTTAATTAATTTGAGGTGATTATGTCTGCACATCGTCAATTGCGGCTGGGGACCATTTTGCATGGTGCATCCGGAAATATGTCTGCCTGGCGCCACCCGGCGGCGGTCGCGGATGCCAGCATTAATTTTGATTTCGTTAAAGAAACGGCTTTAAAAGCAGAAGAGGGCAAGCTCGACTTTATATTTGTGGCCGACGGCCTTTATATTAACGAGAAATCAATTCCGCATTTTTTAAACCGCTTTGAGCCGCTGACGGTGTTGTCCGCGCTGGCGAGTATCACCTCGCGCCTGGGGCTGGTCGGCACGTTATCCACCTCGTACAGCGAGCCTTTCACCGTTGCACGCCAGTTCGCCAGCCTCGATCACCTGAGCAACGGACGCGCGGGCTGGAACGTGGTGACGTCACCGCTGGAAGGGTCAGCCAGGAACTTCTCCCGCGAAAAACACCCGGAGCATGCGCTGCGCTACCGCATTGCCGATGAGTATCTCGACGTGGTGAAGGGGCTGTGGGATTCCTGGGAAGGGGATGCCTTTATCCGCAATAAAGAGAGCGGACAGTTCTTTGATGCGTCGAAACTGCATACTCTTGATCACCACGGTGATTTCTTCCAGGTTTCCGGCCCGCTGAATATTGGCCGCACGCCGCAGGGACGTCCGATTGTCTTTCAGGCTGGTGCGTCCGACGACGGTAAAAAGCTGGCGGCAAAACACGCTGACGCCATCTTTACCCACCATGACACGCGGGAAGAAGCCCAGGCTTTTTACCGCGATGTTAAACAGCAGCTGGAAAGTCACGGCCGCCGCGCAGAGGATTTACATATATTCCAGGGCGTCAGCGTGATTGTTGGAAACGACGCCGATGACGTAGAAAACCAGTATCAAACTACGGCGGCACTGGTCTCCATTAATGATGCGCTGAATTACCTCGGACGATATTTCGAGCATCACGACTTCAGCCAGTATCCCCTCGACGCGCCGTTCCCGGATATTGGCGATTTGGGCAAAAACAGCTTCCGCAGCACCACCGATGAAATCAAGCGTAACGCCCGTGAGCGCAACTTAACTCTGCGTCAGGTCGCGCTGGAAGCCGCATCGCCGCGCCCGCGTTTTTCCGGCACACCGGAGCAGGTGGCCGATGGTTTACAGGCCTGGTTCGAAGAGAAGGCGGCGGATGGCTTCATCATTCAGGGCGGCACGCCGGACACCTTCCCGCGCTTTGTTGACCAGGTGGTGCCCGTTTTACAGGCGCGCGGCCTGTTCCGCACCGACTATCCCGGCACCACGCTGCGCGAAAGTCTGGGCTTAGACGAGCCCAAAAATCAGTTCACACAACAATAAAAGAGAAAAACGCTATGCAGAAATCATCACTTATTCTGGCGCTTGCGCTGGCCTTTACCCCTGCCGTCTGGGCAGAGAACGTCAATATTAACGGCACCGGCGTGAGCATTGAAGCCAATAAAACGCCGATCAATACCGCCAAAAACAGCGATGCGATCGCGCAACTGCCGAAAGACTATCGTTTTGCCGTGCCGGGGAAATTTACCGTGGCGGTGGCGGGACTGAATCAACCGCCACTGACGGTCTTTTCCGACGACAACAAAACTCTGCTGGGAAGTGAGGTCGACATCGCGCGTCTGGTAGCGGACAGCCTCGGACTGGAGCTGAACGTGGTGCCCACCTCCTGGGAGGATTGGCCGCTGGGGGTTGCCTCCGGGAAATACGACGCGGCTATCAGCAACATCACCGTCACTAAAGCGCGCAAAGAGAAGTTCGACTTCGCCACCTACCGCAAGGATTCACTTGGCTTCTACGTGAAATCCACCAGTCCGATCAACTCGCTTGTGAAGGCAGAGGATATCGCCGGGCTGCGCATCATCGTGGGTTCCGGCACCAACCAGGAGGCCATCCTTCTGGCATGGAACGAAGAGAACCTCAAAAAAGGGCTTAAACCCTTTACGCCGATCTACACCAAAGACGACGCGGCCCAAACGCTGGCGCTTCAGTCCGGACGCGCGGACGCCTACTTTGGCCCGAACGTGATCGGTGCCTGGAAAGCGGCGCTTAACGGTAAAACCAAACTGGTCGGCAGCGTCGACGGCGGCTGGCCGAAGGCGGCGCATATCGCGGTGACGCTGAAAAAAGGCAGCGGCCTGGTCGAGCCGGTTCAAACCGCGCTGAACGGCGCGATCAAGAACGGAGATTACGACAAAGTGCTGAACCGCTGGGGGGAAGGCGTGGAGCGTATCCCCAGTTCCGAAGTTAACCCGGCGGGTCTGGGCGATTAAGGAGGCGCTATGCGCGAACAATTTCGTGACGTTTCGCCGGAAGATGCCGATCTTCAGCCCATTATCGAGGGGCTTTTCGGTGAGTACGCCGCTCGTTACGGCGACTACTTTTCAAAGGATGCGGAAGTCGAGCTGACAGAGTGGTACCTGGCGCCGCAGGGGCTGTTTATCGTCCTGGAGCGCGATGGCGAGATCATCGCCACCGGTGCGTACAAGCCCTTCGACGAACATACCGCAGAGATCAAACGCATCTGGACGAATAAAACGCTGCGCCAGCAGGGGCTGGCCGCGCGCGTGGTACAGGAGCTGGAGCGCCGGGCGGTGCTGGCGGGCTACAGCCGCATCTACCTGACCACGGGGTTTCGCCAGCCGGAGGCGGTGCGGCTCTATCTCAGTCAGGGGTATCAGCCGCAGTTCGATCTTAACCGCGATCCGGAAGAGTATAGCCAGCCGCCGTTCGACGGTCGGCTGCGTTTCACCAAGACGCTGATCCGCGAAGCGCTCAGCAAAACCGCATAAGGAGCGACGATGAGCAACGTTGAAACCATAAAAGTGGTCCCGGCACGTTATCCGCTGCGCGCTGCTGGCGCCGTGGTGGCGCTGTTTGTACTGGCGGTCGTGATCCAGTCCGTGGCCTTTAATCCGCGCTGGGAATGGGCGGTATTTGCCCGCTGGTTCTTCGACCCGGTGATCCTCGAAGGCGTCGGCCAGACGCTGCTGCTGACGTTAATAAGCACCGTACTGAGCGTGGTTATTGGCGGCATGCTGGCGCTGGCGCGGCTCTCGTCATCATGGCTGTTGAGCAGCCTGGCGTGGGGTTACATCTGGCTGTTCCGTTCCCTGCCGCTGATCGTGGTGCTGATTATCCTCTATAACTTCTCCTATCTCTACGACACGCTCTCTCTCGGCGTGCCTTTTACCGGCATTACCTGGGGCAGCTTTGAAACCATCAACGTTCTCGGGCAATTTTCTACCGCCATCGTGGGGCTGACGCTGGTGCAGAGCGCCTATACTGCGGAGATCATTCGCGGGGGCTTCCTTGGGGTCGACCACGGTCAGTATGAGGCGGCCGCTGCGCTGGGTCTGCCGGCGTGGCGTCGCACGGTGCGCATAATTCTCCCGCAGGCGCTGCGCACCATCCTGCCGTCCGGGTTTAACGAAATCATCAGCCTCGCCAAAGGGACGGCGATGGTTTACGTGCTGGCGATGCCGGAACTGTTCTACACGATCCAGATGATCTACAACCGCACCCAGGAGGTGATCCCGCTGTTGATGGTGGGGGCCGTCTGGTATCTGGTGATCACCACCGTACTGTCTGCCATCCAGCATGTTATTGAGCGTGGACTCGCCCGCAGCGAGCGCCGCTCCGCCGTAAACCAGAACCGGGCGACCAGTCGCGCGCGTTCCGTCACCACTTCGCCAGCACAGGAGCCTGTTCATGCAAGCCTCTCCTGAAGGACACATTTCCATTACCGGCGTCAGTAAGTTTTTTGGCCGACATAAAGCGCTCGATAACGTCACGCTTGAGATCCCGCCGGGCTCCGTGACGGTGATCCTTGGCCCCTCTGGATCGGGAAAATCGACGCTGCTGCGCACCATTAACCATCTGGAGCGCGTAGACGAAGGCTTTATTCAGATTGACGGGGATTACATCGGCTATCGCCGTCAGGGTGACAAACTCTACGAGCTAAAAGAGAAAGAGATCCTCAAACAGCGCGTCAACGTTGGGTACGTGTTTCAGAACTTCAATCTTTTTCCGCATCTCACGGTGCTGGAAAACCTGATTGAAGCACCCATCGCGCATAAAAAGTTCAGTAAAAAAGAGGCTGTTGAAAACGCCTACAGCCTTCTGGATGTGGTAGGTCTGCGCGATAAAGCCGATGCCTGGTCGCGTCACCTCTCCGGCGGCCAACAGCAGCGTATCGCCATTGCCCGCGCGCTGGCGCTGCGCCCGCGCGTGATGCTGTTTGATGAACCCACCTCGGCGCTGGATCCGGAACTGGTTGGCGAAGTGCTGGACGTGATTAAAAAGCTCGCCCGTTCCGGCACTACGCTGGTAGTGGTCACCCATGAGATCGGCTTTGCCCGGGAAGTGGCGGACCAGGTGGTATTTATGGTCGACGGTAAAATTGTGGAGCAGGGCAGCAGCGACGACGTGTTAAACCGACCGTCGCATCCGCGAACGCGCCAGTTCCTCTCAAAAGTGCTGTAAGGAGCGCAGATGAAATATGGACTCCTGGCGGGGCTGGTCTTCACGACGGCGAGCTACGCCAGCATTGATTTAAAGGCCAACGAACAGCCGCTGCCGGTGACGGTTGATCAACAGGCAGTGGCGAAAATCCCGGCGAACTATAAATTTGTTGAGCCGGGTACCCTCACGGTGGCGATTTCAGCCCTGAATTCTCCGCCGCTGGCGCTGCTGGCCAGTGATAACCGCACCCGTATTGGCAGCGACCCGGATATCGCCCGGTTGCTGGCGGGCAGTCTGGGGCTGAAGCTGAAGCTGGTGCCAACGGCGTGGGAAGACTGGCCGCTGGGGATCACTTCCGGGCGTTATGACGTGGCGTTGGTGAATATCGCCGTCACCGAGCAACGTAAGGCGAAGTTCGATTTTGCGACCTATCGCGTCGATTCCCTCGCCTTCTCGGTGAAATCCACCAGCAACGTACAGTCGATCACCCGTGCGAAAGATCTGGCCGGTAAAAAGGTGATTGTCGGGTCAGGCACCAATCAGGAACGTATTCTGCTGGGCTGGAACGAAGAGAATAAAAAGGCCGGGCGCGAGCCTGCGTTGCCGGTTTATCTGACCGACGACGCCTCAGGCAATCTTTATATTCAGTCCGGCAGGGCGGATGTTTTCTTTGGACCGCAGTCCGTTTCGGCCTACAAAGCCGCGTTAACCGGCAAAACCCGCGTCGTGGGATTAGGGCCGAAGAAAGCCTATGTCGCCACCACAACCAAAAAAGGTAATGGGCTGGTGTATGCGTTGCAGGCTGCGCTGGACGGTGCGATTAAGCGCGGGGAGTATCAAAAGGTGCTGGCGCGCTGGGGGGAGGCGGGCGAAGCGGTGACGTCTTCTGACGTTAACCCGCCCGGGATAACCTATTAATGGTGCTCTACACTTAGGGTTTTCATCCCTGAGGGGGCAACATGATCAAACTCTATGGCGTACCCGGCTGGGGATCGGCAATCAGTGAAGTGATGCTGACTCTGGCAGACATCCCGTATCAGTTCGTCAACGTGGACGGGTTTGACCAGCCCGGCCCGCAGCGCGAATTACTGTTGAAACTGAACCCGCTGTGCCAGGTGCCGACGCTGGAGCTGGAAAATGGGGCGATCGTGACGGAAACCGCAGCGATCGCCCTGATGGTGCTCGACAGACGTCCCGACCTCGCGCCGCCCGTAGGGCAGGCCGAGCGCCAGCAGTTTCAGCGCCTGCTCATCTGGTTTGTGGCGAACGTCTATCCCACCTTTACGTATGCAGATTACCCGGAACGCTGGGTGCCTGATGCCCCGGAACAGCTGAAGAAAAATTGCATTGAGTACCGAAAATCGCTCTATCTGTGGTTCGACAGCCAGCTCAGCGCCTCGCCGTTTGCGTTTGGCAAACAGCTGACGCTGCTTGACGTCTATATTGCCGTTGCGCGTACCTGGGGGCCACGTCATGAGTGGTTTGCCACTAACACGCCTAATATTACCGCCGTCGCGGATGCCGTCTGCGCGCTGCCGGAACTGCACAAGGTGCTAAAAGCTAACGATATAATCTGATAACGTGGAACGCTCACCTATAAAAGGAGCCCTGCCCATGCCACACGTTGATATCAAATGTTTTCCACGCGATCTGACTGACGAACAAAAAACGGCCCTGGCGGCGGATATCGCCGAAGCGATCGCCCGTCATCTGAACAGCAAAGATCGCTCAATCTCCGTGGCGCTTCAGGAGGTTCAGGAAGCTGACTGGAAGGCGCAGGTCTGGGATACCGAGATCGGCCCGAAACTGGATGAACTGATCAAGAAGCCCGGTTATTCGATGTAACTTGCCTGCCGGGTGGTGCAATATCACCCGGCGCTCCTCGCTTTTATTCCCTTTCGCAAAAATCGATAATAAAAACCATAACGATTCCGCTACAATTCATCCTTCCGAACAATATTCGTTAAAGCAGCAGGTAAGCACTGCAACTGCACCAGATTAAGTACAAATTAGTAAAAGGATAATTTTTCCATGACAAAATTACCTCAGTTTTCACTCGCCTTTATTCATCCTCGTTACTGGCTCAGCTGGGCAGGCATTGCCGCGCTCTGGTGCACGGTTCAGCTTCCGTACCCGCTGCTGTTGAAAACAGGTCACGGGCTTGGGCGTCTGGCTATGCGCCTGCTTCCACGCCGCGTGGAGATCGCCAGACGAAATCTTGAGCTTTGCTTCCCTGATATGAAAGAGGACGAGCGCGAGCGTTTACTTGAGCGTAATTTTGAATCGGTTGGAATGGGCGTCATCGAAACGGGGATAGCGTGGTTCTGGCCAGACTGGCGCGTACGGAAACACTTCAGCGTAACCGGCTATGAACATATGGAACAGGCGCGGGCGCAAGGAAGGGGCGTGGTGCTCATTGGCATGCATTTTCTCACGCTGGAATTAGGCGCACGCATCTTTGGCATGCTTAACGCGGGTATTGGTGTGTATCGTCCCAACAATAATGCGTTGCTCGACTGGCTGCAAACGCGCGGTCGTCTGCGTTCCAATAAAACCATGCTTGACCGCTATGACCTGAAGGGCATGATCCGCGCGCTGAAGCAAAACGAGATCCTGTGGTATGCCCCGGACCACGACTATGGCAAAACGAATAGCGTGTTTGTGCCGTTTTTTGCCGTCCCGGACGCCGCGACAACTGCCGGGAGCTACATGCTGGTGAAAAGTGCCAGACCGGCCGTGATCCCGTTTGTACCGCGCAGAAAAGCAGACGGCACAGGGTATGAGCTGATTATTCTGGAAGATATTAGCGATACCTTGCAGGGAGGCGACAAAGCGTCGGTGGCCACGCAAATGAACAGAGCGATTGAGCGCGCCGTGATGATGGCGCCTGAGCAATATATGTGGCTGCATCGCCGGTTCAAAACCCGCCCTGAAGGCCAGCCGGACCGGTATAAACGCAAAAAACAGGTCGCGTCTACTGCAAGAACCTTTTCTGCCAGCGATATTTCGGACCGGTCGAGTATCCAGCAGTAGCCCGGCAGGGCGGATGCCGGTGCGCTCCGCCCTTTATAAATCCTGCCGCGCTGGATAGAATTACCGCATCCATATTGACGGGATGCCCCCCATGACCGGAAGAGTCGATTATCATCTGGAAAAATACCTCCTCACCGAAGCCGGTGAGCCGGAACGCCTGACGCGCCAGTGGGCGGAGGTGATGCGCGAGTGTCATGACCAGAAATCCGGGGCAGAAGAGCGGCTGCGTCTTGCGCTGCTGAATGTGGATTACGTGACCAGCTTTGAGCTTCCCTTCCGGTTACTTCTTACCCGCGCACCGCAGCTGATTGATGGCATCAGAAATGAGTTTCAGCTCAGTCAAAAAAATGTCCTGTTCAACGGCAAGCGGTTTGGCTGCGTCTACAGCCTTAAACAGGATTTGAACGGCATTCCCGATGAATTTACCTACCACCTGAAGACCCGTATTCAGCGAATCGATGCGTCCGGCGGTTCGGAAGTGCCTTACCGGCAAATCGCTCAGCAGGTGAAAGCCCCCCGCGAGCGCCTCCAGCTGGCGCTGGAACAGGGGCTTGCGGTCACCGCGCTTGACGGGCTTTTCTGGTTTGGCCTCCAGCGCATAGCCGCCGACGTGCAGCGGTTAAGGAAGACCGGGATGAGAATAGTGACGTCCGATACGGAGGTGTTCGACACCCTTACCGGAACAACACGGCGGATTCCGGTTTATCGTCTTGAGGACGCTGCCGCTACTTAGCCTGGAGCAGGATCGCCAGCAGCCCTGGAAAGCGGGCGTCCAGATCTTCTCTTCTCAGTGAGATCATATTCTCGCGCCCCTGCGGGCGCTGCCAGATCACGCCGCTGTCGCGCAGCACGCGCCAGTGGTGAGTCATAGTGGATTTCACCACCTCTTCCGGGCGCAGTGCGTTACAGCTCAGTTCGCTGCCGTCGGCCAGCCTGCGGATAATCGCTAATCGCAGCGGGTTGCCGAGGGCGAACAGCACATTTTCCAACACTATTTGTTCAGGTTCCGGGTGGTTTGGGATCATCGTTTTCCTGCGTCTCGCGTGAGATTGAGCTATATCAACAATAGGTCAACCGTTAAAAAATAGTTCGATAATACTCGTACAATGGGACTATTATAACAAACGAACGAACACGCGACCATCCCGGTCGTCACAAACCAGTCATGAAGACTTAAGGAAATATCATGCCCCGACCCATTCCACTCGAACGTTATCGCAACATCGGTATCTCCGCGCATATCGATGCGGGCAAAACAACCACTACTGAGCGCATCCTGTTTTACACCGGGATGAGCCACAAGCTGGGTGAAGTACACGATGGCGCGGCAACCACCGACTGGATGGCGCAGGAGCAGGAGCGCGGGATCACCATTACGTCGGCGGCGGTAAGCTGTTTCTGGCCCGGTATGGACAGAGGCTTTGAACCGCACCGCATCAATATTATCGACACCCCCGGGCACGTGGATTTCACCATTGAGGTGGAACGTTCCATGCGTGTGCTCGACGGTGCGGTGATGGTCTATGACTCCGTCGGTGGCGTGCAGCCGCAGTCGGAGACCGTCTGGCGTCAGGCGAATAAATATCACGTTCCGCGTCTGGCGTTCGTCAATAAAATGGACCGCCCGGGTGCGGATTTCTTCCGCGTGGTGCGGATGATGCAGGAGCGGCTGAAAGCCAATCCGGTCCCGATTGTGATCCCCGTGGGGGCAGAAGAACACTTCACCGGCGTGGTGGATCTCATCAGGATGCGCACTATTCTTTGGGATGATGCGACGCAGGGCATGGCGTTTAGCTATGCGCCAGTGCCTGACGATCTGCTGAGCACCGCCCAGGCGTGGCGAGAAAAAATGGTTTCGGCTGCGGCAGAAGCCAGCGATGAGCTTATGGATAAGTACCTTGAGACGGGCGAACTGGATGAAGCGGAAATCATCAAAGGGCTGCGGATCCGGACTATCTCCGGCGAAATACAGCCCATGCTGTGCGGCAGCGCCTTCAAGAACAAGGGCGTGCAGCGCATGCTCGACGCGGTGATTGAATTGATGCCGTCTCCACTGGACGTGCCCGCTATTGATGGGGTAGACGAAGACGGACAGCACGCCGAGCGCCACCCAAGCGATGATGAACCGTTCTCGGCGCTGGCCTTCAAGCTGATGAGCGATCCGTACGTCGGCCAGCTGACCTTTATCCGCGTCTATTCCGGCATACTGCGTAAAGGCGACGCGGTGTACAACCCGGTGAAGGGTAAGAAAGAACGTATCGGGCGCATCGTGCTGATGCATGCCAACGATCGCCATGAGGTGGACGAGCTGCGCGCAGGGGATATCGCGGCCTGTGTCGGGCTGAAAGACGTCACCACCGGTGACACGCTGACCGACCCGAATGCGGTGATCACCCTTGAACGGATGGAGTTCCCGGACCCGGTTATTTCGCTGGCGATTGAGCCGAAAACCAAGGCCGATCAGGAGAAAATGGGGATCGCCCTACAGCGCCTGGCGGCGGAGGATCCGTCGTTTCGCCTGCACACGGACGAAGAGTCCGGACAGACCATTATCTCTGGGATGGGCGAGCTGCATCTGGAGATCATCGTCGACCGCATGAAGCGCGAGTTTGGCGTTGAGGCGAACATTGGTCGTCCGCAGGTCACCTACCGTGAAACCCTGCGTAAAGCGGTGAAGGATATTGAAGGTAAATTTGTCCGACAGTCCGGCGGGAAAGGGCAGTACGGTCATGTGGTCCTGAGCCTTGAGCCTTTAGCCGCCGGGAGTGGTTTTGTGTTTGAAGATGCCACCAAAGGCGGGGTGGTGCCGCGGGAGTACATCCCGTCGGTGGAAAAAGGCTTGCGAGAAGCCATGAATACGGGAGTGCTGGCGGGCTATCCGGTGGTGGATGTGAAAGCGACCCTGACGTTTGGTTCCTACCATGACGTTGACTCCTCGGAGATGGCCTTCCGCATGGCGGCGATCCTCGGCTTCAAAGAGGGCGCACGGCGGGCGGATCCGGTTATTCTTGAGCCGGTCATGCACGTTGAGGTGGAAACGCCGGAAGAGTACGCCGGGAACATTATGGGCGATCTCTCCTCCCGTCGCGGCCTGGTGCAGGGGATGGCAGAGCAGTACGGCAGCCAGATTATTCGCGCTGACGTCCCGCTGGCTGAGATGTTTGGCTACGCCACCACGCTGCGGTCGATGTCCCAGGGTCGCGCGACGTATACGATGGAGTTCCATCATTTTGCGGAAGCTCCGCGGAATGTGGCGGATGAGATTATTGCGAAGCGTGTGAAGAGTTAATTAATTGCACATGGTAGTCATTTGGCTACCATGTGCCTTTATTATTACGACAGGGAGTTTATGCCTGT
The DNA here is from genome assembly GCA_042434945.1 of Enterobacter hormaechei. GTDB lineage: Bacteria > Pseudomonadota > Gammaproteobacteria > Enterobacterales > Enterobacteriaceae > Escherichia > Escherichia hormaechei_A. The sequence goes on along the minus strand of CP170191.1, from coordinate 1,885,009 downwards.
TACTTAATTAGCGTCGCCGATCGCACTTTCCATTTTCCTTGCTCTTCAACGAGACAATCTGCAATAACATGATCTTGCTTCTTACCAAATGCGACATAGACGTTTGTGCAAACGGCGTCAAAATCAGAATGTAAGACGGTTATCTGATTCCAGTCATCATCCCAGTCCTGCGCTTTGATAAACATATCCGCATCGGGCATATCTTTGTCGTTACTGTCGCCAGAGTACATTTCTTTAATTGCTGCAATGGTCCCTGAGGCTACGTACTCGTTCATAATGTCTGGATTGAGTACGGGTGGTTTGTTCTGATCTAACTGCGCTATATACCATTGATTGAATTTAAGCGCCGCCTGACCCGGTGCATAAATGTTTTCTGCGGCCGCGAGCGGAGACAGGGCGAAAAGTAAAAAGTAGAGTGGTTTCATTAATCATGCCTGAACAGTTCGTAATGAGGTTGTATGTTGCGGTAAGCCTGCCCAGGATACATGGTGCGTTGCACAAAATCGCTGATCCACTGTTGACCATCGTATATACAAACGTGACCGCTATCATGACCAACTATATTTTGGATAACTGCGACGTCACCAGCATGGGGTTGATCATATACCAGGTGAAAGCCTGCATTGACTAATGTGCGCCCCATATCTTTTGCCAGACGCGTGTTGGGGATTTTTAATCGACCACCCGCTCTGATCGCTTCTGTTACGTAACGAGCACAATAACCCGTGCTGCTGGGTTCCGCGTGTGATTTCGCATATGATATTGCGCCATCTTTGTTCCATGACATGGATATTTCCTTTACGAAAGATTGTTTATGCGACAGCTTCTGAAATATCCTCCGTTTAACATCGTCGTGATAAACATAAAATGCCATAGAAATTTTATATAATTCAGATGGGTATAATTAAAAAATCATTCCAGCGCCTTCACCATTTTCCCGCTCGCGACAAACGTACCCGCACCCAGATGATGCAGCGTATTCAGCTTATCCCCGTCAAACTGCCAGCGTCCGGCGACAAATGCGCGTTCATCCGCCGCGGCGGAAACCACTTCGCCAAACAGAGTGTCATATTTCTCGGCCGCAGAGGTTACAGGTAATAACCGGCACTCCATCCACGCCAGACATTTCTCTTCTATAACCGGCAGGCCAAGCTCAGGGCCATAAATAACCGGGATCCCGTAGCAGTTAAATTTATCCTCGTCGCGCCCGCTGACGCTGCCGACCGCCCAGGTCCAGTTGGCTGCCGCCACGCCGGGGATCACAATGCCGAATTTCCCGCTGCGTTCGATCAACTCCCGTGACCACGCGCTTTTGTCTACCACAATCGCGATACGTGGGGGCTCAAATTCCACCGGCATAGACCATGCGACGGCCATGACGTTGCGACGATCGATGGTCTCATCCCGGCTGGTGATGAGCACGGTTGGACCGTGATTCAGAAGACGGCTGGCATGGCGTAATTCAACAGGGCGAAAGTGGTTCATAGGATCTCCTCATGTACACGATGAGTATGACGAAAAAGCACTTTTGCGCATATGCATAAGGGAAAATAGTTTATAAACAGGGGATATCACATCCTGGAGCAAATCATGTCCCCATTTCTGAGTGCTTATTTCGCCCGCACGGGCTGGCAGCAGCCCGTACAGGTTGATATCGATACCCTGCGGGGGCTGCATTTACACCATAACTGTGCGATCCCTTTCGAAAATATTGACGTCGTTTTGCCGCGGGAAATCCATCTGGACGACGGGTGTCTGGTGGATAAACTGGTCACCGCACGTCGGGGGGGGTATTGCTTCGAGCAAAACGGCCTGTTTGAGCGGGTATTGCGCGAAGTCGGTTTTACGGTGCGCAGCGTGCTGGGGCGGGTTGTGCTGGCTAATCCGTCGCAGATGCCGCCGCGTACGCACCGGTTGCTGCTGGTTGAGCTGAACGGCGAGCGCTGGATCGCCGATGTGGGATTTGGCGGACAAACGCTGACGGCGCCGATTCGTTTGATCGCCAACGAGGAGCAGGAAACCCCGCACGGGAGTTATCGTTTGCTGAGCGAGGGTAACGACTGGGTACTGCAATTCCGCCATCACGAGCACTGGCAGTCGATGTACCATTTTGACCTGGCGACCCAGTACTTCAACGATTACGTGATGGGAAACTTCTGGTCGGCGCACTGGCCGCAGTCCCATTTCCGTCATCACCTGCTGATGTGTCGCCACCTGCCGGACGGGGGCAAGCTGACGCTGACCAACTTTAATTTTACCCACTGGCAGAACGGTCATGTGGAGGAGCAGATCCATTTGCCGGATGCGGAGGCGCTGTATAAGCTGATGCAGGCGCGGTTTGGCCTGGGCGTTGATGACCCGAAGCACGGCTTTACCCTGGCCGAGCTGACGGCCGTGATGGCGGGGTTTGATACGCATCCACAGGCAGGTAAATAGCCCGTTGGCGGCTACGCCTTACCGGGCCTACAGCGGCTTGAAACGTAGGTCGGGTAAGGCGAAGCCGCCACCCGACAAAATCAACGGCGCGATCTCACCACCTGATATCGACGAGTAAAGTACTCAAACGGCGCGCTCCACACATGCACCAGTCGGGTGAACGGGAAGAGCAGGAAGATGGTCATTCCCAACACCAGATGCAGGCGGAAGACGAACGCTACGCCGTTGAGCATCTCTGACGATCCACCACGGAAAGTGACAATGCTTTGCGCCCAACCCACCAGCTTCATCATTTCGCTACCATCAGGATACTGTGCTGAAAACGGTATGGTACTTAGCCCCAACAGACACTGGACCAGCAAAATGCTCATGATGATGATATCCGGCGTAGTGGAAGTGGCACGCACGCGCTGATTTGTCAGCCTGCGCCACAGCAGTCCTGCGCCGCCAATCAACGTCAACACACCGCAAATACCGCCGAGCACCATCGCCATGAGTTGTTTCGCTGCCACTGGCAAAAACCACGCGTACATCCAGTGCGGCGTTAACATGCCGAACAAGTGCCCGAAGAAAATCCCCAAAATGCCGATATGGAACAGATTCGACCATATCACCATCCCGCGTTTATCGAGCATTTGACTTGAGGAGGCGCGCCAGGTGTACTGCCCGTAGTCGTAGCGCAGCCAGCTGCCGAGGAAAAACACCGTCGCACAAATGTACGGGTAGATATCGTAAAAAAAGACGTTCAGATACTGAATCATTTCCCACCTCCCGCACTGATGTCGACATATTGCGGCGCGACATCCTGGCTAAAGCGTCGCTGATATTGATTAAGCGGCGAGCTGTCACACGCCGTGGCGTTATCTTCAATAAACTTCACCTGTTCCTCTTCCCACACTGCATCAAGCGCCTGGCGGGTGTCATCGCGCTCTTCGCTGTTTACTTGTTTTGTGACACTGTCACTTGAAAGGGAGCTTCCCGCCAGTTGCAGCAGAGCATCAAACAACGCGTACCACGGTGCCTCGCGTTGTTTTAAGCGACCGCCAAGCAGGGCGAGGATCGGCGCAACATTGAGCAATCCTTCTTTCGCCTGATCGTCAGGCAGTACGCTTAAATACTCCAGATACAGCGGTAGATAATCGGGCAGTTCCCGACAATCCAGCTGCAGGCCGACCTTTTCATACTCCGCCAGCAGGTCCACCATTGCCTGGCCGCGATCGCGGGACTCGGCATGAACATGTTCGAACAGCAGCAGCGACGTGGTGCGCCCGCGGTCAAACACTTCGCACCATTCGGCCTGTTTATCCAGCAGCGGCGCGTTAAGCAGGTTGTGGGTGAAATCCGTAAGCATCGGCGCGTCGCGGCGGATCAACGCCAGCGCGTCCTCCTTGCATTCCCACAACAGCTCATCCGGATACTCCATCAACAGGCCGATCACTTTGAGGATCTGCATTATTCGCCCTCCGCTTTGTCGCGCACTTCGGTGATGTTGATGGCATCGATACGGCTACTGTTGAACAGGTTGAATTTGCTGTCCGAGCCGTGACAACCGTCGCCAAAGGTAAAACCGCAGCCGTTGCGTTCTGCGAAGGCATCGCCCGCCATTTCCCGATGGCTGGTCGGGATAACAAAACGATCTTCATAGTTGGCAATGGCGAGATAGCGATACATTTCTTCGACCTGGGCGACGCTCAGGCCTACTTCGTCGATGGCACGAGTATCAGTAACGCCTTCCACGGTTTGTGAACGCATATAGTGGCGCATCGCCATCATCCGTTTCAGCGCCCGCAGTACCGGACCGGTATCGCCGGCACTCAACATATTGGCGAGATATTGCACCGGAATACGCAGGCTTTCGATGGCGGGCAGCACGCCTTCGCTTTTCGGCAAACCGCCCGCATCTGCGTAGGACTGAATCGGCGACAGCGGAGGAACGTACCAGACCATCGGCAGGGTGCGATATTCAGGGTGCAGCGGTAGCGCCAGTTTCCAGTCCATCGCCATTTTGTAGACAGGCGAACGCTGGGCAGTTTCAATCACGTTTTGTGGAATACCTTGTTTCAGGGCTTCCTCGATCACTGAGGGATCGTGTGGATCGAGGAACACTTCGCACTGACGTTCATAGAGGTCAACTTCGCGCTCGGTGCTCGCCGCTTCCTCGATGCGGTCGGCGTCGTAAAGCAGCACGCCCAGATACCGGATGCGACCCACGCAGGTTTCTGAGCACACGGTGGGTTGGCCTGACTCAATTCGCGGATAACAGAAGATACATTTTTCTGACTTGCCGCTTTTCCAGTTGAAGTAGATTTTTTTGTACGGACAACCGCTAATGCACAAACGCCAGCCACGGCATTTATCCTGATCAATCAGCACAATGCCGTCTTCTTCGCGTTTGTAGATAGCGCCGCTTGGGCAGGTCGCCACGCAACTGGGATTGAGGCAGTGTTCGCACAGGCGCGGCAGGTACATCATGAAGGTGTTTTCAAACTGCCCGTACATCTCCTTTTGTATGGCCTCGAAGTTGCGGTCGCGGGCACGTTTTTCAAACTCGCCGCCCAGCAGTTCTTCCCAGTTTGGCCCCCAGATCACTTTGTCCATCTGCTTACCGTCAATCAGCGAGCGCGGGCGAGCAGTAGGGATATGTTTGCCTTCCGGTGCGCTATGCAAATGTTCGTAGTCGAAAGTGAAAGGTTCGTAGTAATCATCAATCTGCGGCACCACCGGGTTGGCGAAGATTTTGGTTATTACGCCCATCTTGCTGCCCAGACGCGGACGGATCTTGCCATTCACATCGCGGACCCAGCCGCCTTGCCACTCTTCCTGATCTTCCCAGTTTTTCGGATAACCAATGCCCGGTTTGGTTTCGACGTTGTTAAACCATGCGTACTCCATGCCTTCGCGCCCGGTCCAGACGTTTTTACAGGTCACCGAACAGGTATGGCAGCCGATACATTTGTCGAGGTTAAGCACCATGCCGACTTGTGAACGGATTTTCATTTTTTCGCCTCCTGTACCTGATCGCGACCTTCATCATCCAGCCAGTTAACGTTCTTCATCTTGCGGATCATGATGAACTCATCGCGGTTCGATCCGACGGTGCCGTAGTAGTTAAAGCCCCAGGCCAGCTGCGCGTAACCGCCAATCATATGCGTTGGTTTCGGGCAAACGCGGGTAACCGAGTTATGAATGCCGCCGCGCATGCCAGTTACTTCCGAACCAGGAATATTCATAATGCGTTCCTGGGCGTGATACATCATGGTCATGCCCGGCGGTACACGTTGGCTGACCACCGCGCGGGCAGTCAGCGCGCCGTTGGCGTTGAATACTTCCACCCAGTCGTTATCGACAATGGTCAGTTCTCGGGCATCTGTTTCGCTGATCCAGACAATCGGTCCACCGCGAGAGAGCGTCAGCATTAGCAGGTTTTCACTGTAGGTTGAGTGAATGCCCCATTTCTGGTGCGGCGTCAGGAAGTTAAGTGCTTTTTCCGGGAAGCCGTTTGGCGGTATCTGGCGCATCTCACTGACGCTACGGGTGTCGATAGGCGGGCGATAAGCCACCAGGCTTTCACCAAAAGCACGCATCCACGGATGATCCTGATAGAGCTGCTGGCGTCCCGACAGCGTGCGCCACGGAATTAACTCATGAACGTTGGTGTATCCCGCGTTATAGGAGACGTGATCGCTTTCCAGACCGGACCAGGTGGGGCTGGAGATAATTTTACGCGGCTGCGCCTGAATATCGCGAAAGCGAATCTTCTCGTCCTCTTTGTGCAGCGCCAGATGGGTATGTTCGCGCCCGGTGATCTCGCCCAGCGCCTGCCACGCTTTGACTGCAACATGACCGTTGGTTTCCGGTGCCAGTGCCAGAATCACTTCTGAAGCGTCAATGGCGGTGTCAATCAGCGGACGCCCCTGTGCCGGGCCATCACGCTTGGTGTAATTGAGTTTGCCGAGGAAATCGATTTCATCCTGGGTATTCCACGAAATCCCTTTACCGCCATTGCCAAGTTTGTCCATCAATGGCCCGAGCGAGGTAAAGCGTTCATACGTAGCAGGGTAGTCGCGCTCCACCGCCACAATATTCGGCGCGGTTTTGCCTGGAATCAGATCGCATTCGCCTTTGCGCCAGTCGAGCACTTCACACGGCTGTGAGAGCTCTGCCGGAGAGTCATGCAGTAGGGGTTGTAATACCACGTCGGTTTCTTTGCCAAGATGACCCACGCACACTTGCGAAAATGCTTTGGCGATACCTTTGTAGATTTCCCAGTCGCTGCGTGATTCCCACGCCGGATCGACCGCCGCAGAAAGCGGATGAATAAACGGATGCATATCCGAGGTGTTCATATCGTCTTTTTCGTACCAGGTGGCGGTGGGCAGAACGATATCGGAGAACAGGCAGGTACTGGACATGCGGAAGTCGAGCGTCACCAGCAGGTCGAGCTTGCCTTCAATCGCTGCAGTTTGCCACTCGACTTCTTCCGGTTTGATCCCGTCGCTGGCACCGAGTTCCTCGCCCTGAATCCCGCTTTCGGTCCCCAGCAGATACTTCTGCATATACTCGTGGCCTTTGCCGGAGGAGCCAAGCAGGTTAGAGCGCCAGACAAACAAATTACGCGGATGATTGCTGCTGCTATCTGGTTGTTCGCAGGCCATACGTAAATCGCCCGATTTCAGCGCCTGGGCGGTAAATTCTGTGGGGGATAATCCGGCCTTGTCGGCTTCAGCTTTAATCCCGAGCGGGTTACGCCCCAGCTGCGGCGCAGAAGGTAGCCAGCCCATACGTTCGGCGCGAACGTTGAAATCAATCAGATGACCGCTGTACTTACTGGCATCGGCGAGCGGTGAAAGTAACTCCTGAGCAGAGACTTTTTCATAGCGCCATTGGCTGGAATGATTGTAGAAAAACGAGGTGCTGTTCATTTGGCGCGGTGGTCGGTTCCAGTCGAGCGCAAAGGCCAGTGGCAACCAGCCGGTTTGTGGGCGCAGTTTTTCCTGGCCGACATAGTGTGCCCAGCCGCCACCGCTTTGCCCGACACAACCGCAGAAGATCAGCATATTGATCATCCCGCGGTAGTTCATGTCCATGTGATACCAGTGGTTAACACCTGCGCCGAGGATAATCATCGAGCGCCCATGCGTTTTATGGGCGGTATCGGCAAATTCACGGGCGATGGTTTCAATATACTGGCGCGGCACGCCGGTAATTTGCTCACCCCAGGCTGGGGTGTACGGTTTGATTTCAGCGTAATCTTTCGCACTGTTTTCATCTTCCAGCCCGCGATCGAGGCCGTAATTCGCCAGTACCAAATCATAAACGCTGACCACCGGACAGGTGTTGCCATCGACTAACGTCAGGTTTTTAACGGGCAATTGGCGCACCAGCACCGGATTGTGTTTTACGCTGCGAAAATGCGGATTTTCAATGCCGCCAAAGTAGGGGAAGGCCACGCCTGCAACAGCGTCATGTTGACCGAGCAGGGTTAACGACAATTCGGTTTCCGTACCGGCGGCAATGGATTCCAGATTCCATTTGCCTTTTTCTCCCCAGCGGAAACCAATCGAACCGTTCGGCACTACCAATTCACCTGCGGTATTAACTGCTACGGTTTTCCACTGCGGATTGTTGCTTTCGCCCAGTCCATCCACCAGGTCAGATGCGCGGATCATGCGCCCGGGAACGTAGCTACCATCGTCGCGAGGCTCCAGCATTACCAGCATCGGCATGTCGCTGTAGCGGCGGCAGTAGTTGATAAAGTAGTCGCTGGGATTATCGAGATGAAACTCTTTTAAAATCACATGGCCCATTGCCATCGCCAGGGCGCTATCAGTGCCTTGTTTCGGTGCCAGCCACTGGTCGCACAATTTGGCCACTTCAGAGTAGTCAGGGGTAATGGCGATGGTTTTAGTGCCTTTGTAGCGTACTTCGGTAAAGAAGTGGGCGTCCGGCGTACGTGTCTGCGGTACGTTAGACCCCCAGGCGATGATGTAGCTGGAGTTATACCAGTCGGCAGATTCCGGTACGTCGGTTTGCTCGCCCCAGGTCATCGGCGAGGCGGGCGGCAGGTCGCAATACCAGTCGTAGAAACTTAAACAGGTGCCGCCAAGCAGCGACAGATAACGCGTTCCGGCGGCGTAAGAAACCATCGACATCGCCGGGATCGGCGAGAAACCGGCAACGCGATCCGGGCCGTAGGTTTTGATGGTCCAGACGTTAGCGGCGGCAATCAGCTGGTTTAGTTCCTGCCAGTTGGAGCGGATAAACCCGCCGCGCCCACGCACTTGTTTGTAGCTCAGGCACTTTTGCGGATCGTTCATAATCGATGCCCACGCCAGTACCGGATCGCTGTGTTGCTTGAGGGCTTCGCGCCACAGTTCAATCAGTCGTTTACGAATGAGCGGGTATTTCAGGCGGTTAGCGCTGTAAAGATACCAGGAGTAACTTGCGCCACGCGGGCAGCCGCGAGGTTCATGATTGGGCAGGTCAGGGCGAGTGCGCGGGTAGTCGGTCTGTTGGATTTCCCAGGTCACCAGACCATTTTTAACGTAGATTTTCCAGCTACAGGAGCCTGTACAGTTAACACCGTGGGTGGAACGCACGATTTTGTCGAACTGCCAACGCTGGCGATAGCTGTCCTCCCAGTCGCGGTTGCTATGCATCACCTGTCCGTGACCATCGGCAAAGGTTTCGCCCTTTTGTTTGAAGTAGCGAAAGCGATCCAAAAGTTTACTCATGACATGACTCCTGCTTCGATAGCATGGCCGGAGGGTGAGACATCACGCTCCGGCGAAGAGGTAGTTATTATTTTTGTGAGGATTTGCGGCCGTACACCAGCCAGGTGACGAGCACGCAGACGATGTAAAACACGAGGAAGACTTTCATGGCGCCCACCGGGGAACCGGTCATCGCCAGGGATGTGCCAAAGGATTTGGGAATAAAGAACCCGCCTACCGCACCGATGGCAGAGATAAAGCCCAGCGCGGCAGCCGTTTCGGTCACCGCTTCATGCTGTGCCTGTTCGTCGCTCCCGCCCTGTTTTTTTACGCGGTCGAGGGTGATTTGGCGAAAGATAATCGCGATCATCTGGAAGGTCGAGCCGCTGCCCAGGCCTGCGGTGAGGAACAGGCCCATAAAGACCAGATAGAAGGCGATAAAACTGCCTGAACCAGACCCGGGGAGCGTCAGGAAAATCAGGGCGCTAAAGATGGCCATAAAGACGAAGTTGATCAGCGTCACCCGTACGCCGCCCAGCCTGTCTGAAATCATTCCGCCAGCCGAACGCGCCAGAGCGCCGATCAGCGGGCCAAAGAAGGCGAGGTGGAGGATATTTACGTCCGGAAACTGGGTTTTCGACAGCATAGCAAAGCCTGCCGAGAAACCGATAAACGAGCCGAAGGTTGCCAGATAAAGCAGGCTCAGCAGCCAGAGGTGAAAGCGCTTAAGCACCGGAAGCTGGCTGGCAATGGACGCTTTCGAGCTGGCGATGTCGTTCATGCCAAAAAACGCCGCAAGGGTAGCAAGAATCAGCAGCGGGGCCCAGATCCACGCCGCGTTCGCCAGCCACATCGTCGAGCCATCCTCCTGGGGGACGCCGTGAACGCCGAGGAAGGTAAACATCGGCAGAAAAATCACCAGCGGCGCAACCAGCTGCATCACGCTCACGCCCAGGTTACCCAGCCCGCCGTTAATGCCCAGAGCGCTGCCCTGTCTGGCTTTCGGGAAGAAGAAACTGATGTTTCCCATGCTGGAAGCGAAGTTGGCCCCGGCAAAACCGCACAGCAGTGCGATGATGATAAAGATCCAGTAAGGCGTAGCGGTATTCTGGATGGCGATCCCAAGCCAGACACAGGGTACGACCAGGATAACGGTACTTAACACGGTCCAGTAACGTCCGCCAAATATCGGCACCATAAAAGAGTAGGGGACACGCAATATCGCGCCGGAAAGAGAAGGTAATGCCGTTAGCATAAAAAGCTGATCGGTGCTGAAATTAAATCCGACCTTATTAAGATTTACCGCAATAGCGCTAAACAACATCCATACACAAAACGCGAGAAGCAAACACGCCACGGAAATCCACAGGTTTCTACGTGCGATATGTTTCCCTTTATTCTCCCAAAATTGCGCGTTTTCCGGTTTCCAGTTACTCAACAGATGCTGATTACTCTTCTCGCTTTGATGTGACATATCACCCTCTTGCTTACCCAAATGGAGAGAAAAAAGAAGTGAAAACAGAAAGATACCTTTCGGCAGTTTGTAGAATTTTTTGGATGTTATGGGATACATCTGAAAGGATAGATAAAAAAGCGAATCCCTGAGTTTGGAATGGGAATCAGGGTTCGCTTTATGTGTTACTAATTGTAACTATTTGCGGAAATTAATACCCCGATGGGAGTATTAAAACAATTCGAGGGAAATAAGCTTATCCAGATGCTTATTAAATGCCGCGTCGTCCATTTCAGGCATATTTAATACGTATATGCCATCCAGGCCACATACCAGACCAATTAAACGCCAGGCGATATTTTCCGGCTGGTCAGCAAGCGTAAAGGCGTTGGCCTCCGCCCCGGCGCGGATAATCGCGACCGTTTCCTGGTGCCACATCTCCATGGTCAAAACGTAGGCGCCTTTGATATCGCTATCCCGGCTGGCGAGAATTTGCGCCTCCCGCCACAGTCGAATGTAGGGCTCAAACCCGCCGTCATCGCTGCCGAGCATGGCATGCAGGCGCTCACGCCAGCCGGCGTTTTCGCCAACGATTTCAGCATCCAGCAAATCGCGGATCAGCCGGACAAACGCCAGCGACTTAAGCTCGCCCGCCGACGCAAAGTGGTGATGCACCTGCCCGGTGGCGACGCCCGCTTCGGTGGCGATGCGGCGCACGGTCATCGCAGCGAATCCTTCGGTCAGCGCCACGCGCATCGCGGCCTGGAGGATCTCTTCCCGCCGCTCGTCCTTGCTCAGATAACGCATAATTTCTCACTCTCAATGGCAACGAAACGAGTGTAACAAAGAGCTGGACAAGTGTTCAACTTTACGTAGGATCGCATTCTGGACATGTGTCCAGTTTTTAACTGAAAAGGAAATTTATGTTTCGTCAGTGGTTAGCGTTAGTGATTATCGTGCTGGTGTATATCCCGGTGGCGATTGACGCGACGGTGCTGCACGTGGCGGCGCCAACATTGAGCATGACGCTGGGTGCCAGCGGCAACGAATTGCTGTGGATTATTGATATTTACTCGCTGGTGATGGCGGGAATGGTGCTGCCGATGGGCGCGCTGGGCGATCGCATAGGTTTTAAGCGCCTGCTGATGATCGGCAGCGTGCTGTTTGGCCTGTCATCGTTAGCGGCGGCTTTTGCGCCGTCCGCGGGCTGGCTGATTGCCGCCCGCGCGTCGCTGGCGATTGGCGCGGCGATGATCATTCCGGCTACGCTTGCAGGGATCCGCACCCTGTTTATTGACGTGCGGCACCGTAATATCGCCCTCGGCGTCTGGGCTGCCGTTGGGTCGGGCGGCGCGGCGTTTGGCCCGCTGATTGGCGGCATGCTGCTGGAGCACTTTTACTGGGGGTCGGTGTTCCTGATTAACGTGCCGATCGTGCTGATCGTGGTTTCGCTTGCTGCGCGCCTGGTGCCTGCTCAGCAGGGGCGGCCCGAACAGCCGCTCAATATCAGCCATGCCATTATGCTGATTGTGGCGATTTTACTGCTGGTCTATAGCGCCAAAACCGCCCTGAAAGGGGTGCTGTCGCCGTGGATGGTGGCCTGTACGCTGCTTACCGGAGCGGTAATGCTGTTTATCTTCGTCCGTATCCAGCTACGCGCGCGCGTGCCGATGATCGACATGCGCCTGTTTTGCCATCGCATTATTTTAAGCGGCGTGGTCATGGCGATGACCGCCATGATTGCGCTGGTGGGCTTTGAACTGCTGATGGCGCAGGAGTTGCAGTTCGTGCATGGTTTTACGCCGTTTGAAGCAGGGATATTTATGCTGCCGGTGATGGTGGCGAGCGGATTTAGCGGGCCGATCGCGGGTGTGCTGGTCGGGCGTCTGGGGCTGCGCATTGTCGCGGCCGGAGGCATGGGGCTTAGCGCGGTCAGTTTTATCGGCCTGTCGACGCTCGATTTCAGCACCCAACAGTGGCAGGCGTGGAGCCTGATGGTGCTGCTGGGCTTCAGTGCCGCCAGCGCACTGCTGGCATCGACGTCAGCGATCATGGCTGCCGCGCCGAAAGAGAAAGCGGCCGCCGCAGGCGCGATCGAAACCATGTCCTACGAGCTGGGTGCTGGTCTGGGGATCGCCATTTTCGGTCTGCTGTTAACCCGCAGCTTTTCGGCGTCTATTGTACTGCCGCAGGGGCTGAGCGCGTCGCTGACCGATAAAGCCTCGTCGTCCATCGGTGAAGCGATGAAGGTGGCGCAGGAGCTGACGCCGTCGCTGGCCGAGCCGGTGATGACGGCGGCGAAAACCGCGTTCATCACCTCGCACAGCGTGGCCCTGGGCAGTGCGGGAGGCATGCTGCTGATTCTGGCGGTCGGGATCTGGTTTAGTCTGGCGAAGGTCGGAGGGCAGCAGTAAAAAAAAGGCCAGCCGCGAGGGCTGGCCTTTTGAACTAACAGATCTTAGAACTGGTAGGTCAGACCTACAGCTACGATGTTGTCGGTAGCCACTTTGGCATCTTTGGTGAACTGGCTGTCATCCACGAGGTTGATTTTGTAATCAACATAGGTGGACATGTTTTTGTTGAAGTAGTAGCTCGCGCCAACGTCAACGTATTCAACCAGGTCCTGGTCGCCATAAGAACCGATGTCTTTACCTTTGGATTTCAGGTAAGCGATGGACGGACGCAGACCGAAGTCGAACTGGTACTGAGCCACAACTTCGAAGTTCTGCGCTTTGTTGGCAACGTGACCGTTACCGAACGCCGTCATGTTGCGGGTTTCAGAGTAGGTGGTTGCCAGGTAGATGTTGTTCGCATCGTACTTCAGGCCAGCAGCCCAGACTTCTGCGTTTTCGCCACCGGCGTTCAGGTTGCTTGCAGCACGAACCTGACGGTCGGTACGGTCAGATTTCGCGTAGGTCGCACCCACACCGAAGCCGTCGAATTCATAGGTAGAAGAGAGACCCCAGCCGTCACCGTTGGATTCGGTGATATCGTCACGGTCGTTTTTACCCTGGTACTGAGCAGCCACGTTCAGGCCGTCAACCAGACCAAAGAAGTCGGTGTTACGGTAGGTTGCAACGCCAGTGGTACGGCCGGTCATGAAGCCGTCAGTCTGCGTCCAGGTATCGCCACCGAACTCTGGCAGAACGTCAGTCCACGCGCCGATGTCATAAGCCACACCGTAGTTACGACCGTAGTCGAAGGAACCGAATTCATCGAATTTCAGACCAGCGTAAGCCAGACGGGTTTTGTTGCCGTCGGAACCTTGAGCTTCAGAGCGATTGCCCTTGAACTCATATTCCCACTGACCGTATCCGGTCAGCTGATCGTTGATCTGAGTTTCACCTTTGAAGCCCAGACGAACATACGTTTTGTCGCCGTCGCTACCAGCATCATCAGAAAAATAGTGCAGACCAGTAACTTTGCCGTACAGATCCAGTTTGTTACCGTCTTTGTTAAAAACTTCAGCCGCGTTAACAACGCCAGCTGCCAACATGGAAGTCACTGCCACTGCAACTAATTTAAGTTTCATCTTAAATAATCCTTATAATTTTATTTAGGTATTTCCTAAGCCACCTGAGCGATTTTTAAACCAGGCTTATCGTCAATGGCAGACTATTTTTAAAATTCCGTAGACTGCTTTCAATAATAAGTTTCAAAATATTAAAGATAATTTCAATTAGTGTGATCCTGATCGGATAAATTGCCCTTAAATCGGCCAATTAGGTTAATATATAGACATAAAGTGATTATTAACTAATCAGGATAATATGGCTGTGAATAGTTGTCGGACGTTTTAGTTTTTTGGTGGGATTAAAAGGGTTTGGCAGGGAATGTCAAAGCATGTGGCAGGATAACCTTTTTTAAAACAGTTGATTATAAATTTCTCGGGAAACCAGAACCTGTTTTTTAAGAGAAATATTCAGAAATAAACTATTGCACTTTGTGCTATATAGCGCGGGAATATTGGCGCTGAATTAGTTACCTTCGTTGTCAGTTTATGTCAATTTCCACAACAACGCTGGCTTTCTGACAGCACTCTATACAGAAATTTAATTACTCTCTAATGTTACGAATTATATTCGAGGGTGTGATCACATATTAAAATATTGTTAATATTTTGCCGGGCATATTCGGTACCCGGCAAAAATAAAAATGCTATTTGCGGGTGGCATACCAGCACAGTAACGATCCGGCGCACACCATCAATGCCCCTTGCCAGAATGAGAGTGAAAGCGGAGAACTCAGCAGAATAGCCGCCAGTGCGGCGGAAAGAACTGGCGTGAAATATGAGACAGCCGCAAGCACCGTGACGTTACCGTGAAGAATACCGATATTCCAGGCGGCGTAGCCAAAGCCAAGCGCAACCCCACACATCAATAGCTTCACCACAACCGGGACGCTGAACACCATTTCGGGCTGATCGCTGACGGCATATTTGACCCACAGGCTCAGGGCGGTCAGCAGGACGAAAAGGGTAATGCCATTTTGCCCTTTGGCATACTTGCTGGTGACGGTGCAGTAGGCGGCCCAGATAAAAGCGCCAGCAAACGCCAGCCCATAACTTAGCGGACTGGAAACGACGTTCTGCATGATGTCATTCAGTTGCAGACCGTTTTCGCCACCTAAAACCCAGCACACACCCAACAGCGAGATGAGAAGCCCAGGGATCACCCACAGGGTGGTTTTTTGCCCGTTGAACAAAATCGCGAACGCAATCGTCAGGCTTGGCCACAGATAATTGACCATACCGACTTCAATCGCCTGTGAGCGCGTCGCGGCATACCCCAGCGACAGGGCCAGGCACATCTCATAGCTGACAAACAGGATGCTGCCCGCAATGAGATAGCGCGTGGAAAAACGCCGAAGATCGGGAAAACCCACCGTCACCAGACACAACAGCCCGCTGACGGTGTAAATCATCGCCGCGCCGCCCACCGGGCCCAGTCCTTCACTGACGCTGCGGATGAGACCCACCATGGTGCTCCACAACAATATGGCCGCCAGGCCTGTCAGCGTTGCTCTTTTTCTGTCCATTACCCTGCCAGTCTTCTAAAAATCAAAGGGAAAACTTATAGCATCTATTTGCTACACCTGGCGAATTTTCAAAGAGCCTGTTAACCCGAAAGGATTAGCAAATCGTACCGGCAGTGACTATTAAGGGGGCGAAGTCTGACGACCTTGATTTGACGCAAAAAAAACAGGGGCTTTGCTGTTAGTTTGCGGCGCGAAGTCTTATCAGATAACGAGGAAAGCAATGGACGTCAGTCGCAGACAATTTTTTAAAATCTGCGCGGGCGGTATGGCTGGAACAACAGTAGCGGCATTGGGCTTTGCCCCGAAGCAAGCACTGGCTCAGGCGCGAAACTACAAATTATTACGCGCTAAAGAGATCCGTAACACCTGCACATACTGTTCCGTAGGTTGCGGGCTATTGATGTATAGCCTGGGTGATGGCGCAAAAAACGCCAGAGAAGCGATTTATCACATTGAAGGTGACCCGGATCATCCGGTAAGCCGTGGTGCGCTGTGCCCGAAAGGGGCCGGTTTGCTGGATTACGTCAACAGTGAAAACCGTCTGCGCTACCCGGAATATCGTGCGCCAGGTTCTGACAAATGGCAGCGCATTAGCTGGGAAGAAGCATTCTCCCGTATTGCGAAGCTGATGAAAGCTGACCGTGACGCTAACTTTATTGAAAAGAACGAGCAGGGCGTAACGGTAAACCGTTGGCTTTCTACCGGTATGCTGTGTGCCTCCGGTGCCAGCAACGAAACCGGGATGCTGACCCAGAAATTTGCCCGCTCCCTCGGGATGCTGGCGGTAGACAACCAGGCGCGCGTCTGACACGGACCAACGGTAGCAAGTCTTGCTCCAACATTTGGTCGCGGTGCGATGACCAACCACTGGGTGGATATCAAAAACGCTAACGTCGTGATGGTGATGGGCGGTAACGCTGCTGAAGCGCATCCCGTCGGTTTCCGCTGGGCGATGGAAGCGAAAAACAACAACGACGCAACCTTGATCGTTGTCGATCCCCGTTTTACGCGTACCGCTTCTGTGGCGGATATTTACACGCCTATTCGTTCCGGTACGGACATTACGTTCCTGTCTGGCGTTTTGCGCTACCTGATCGAAAACAACAAAATCAACGCCGAATACGTTAAGCATTACACCAACGCCAGCCTGCTGGTGCGTGATGATTTTGCTTTCGAAGACGGTCTGTTCAGCGGCTACGACGCTGAAAAACGTCAATACGATAAATCGTCCTGGAACTATCAGTTCGATGAAAACGGCTATGCGAAACGCGATGAAACACTGACTCATCCGCGCTGTGTGTGGAACCTGCTGAAAGAGCACGTTTCCCGCTACACGCCGGACGTCGTTGAAAACATCTGCGGTACGCCAAAAGCCGACTTCCTGAAAGTGTGTGAAGTGCTGGCCTCCACCAGCGCACCGGATCGCACAACCACCTTCCTGTACGCGCTGGGCTGGACGCAGCACACTGTGGGTGCGCAGAACATCCGTACTATGGCGATGATCCAGTTGCTGCTCGGTAACATGGGTATGGCCGGTGGCGGCGTGAACGCATTGCGTGGTCACTCCAACATTCAGGGCTTGACTGACTTAGGCCTGCTCTCTACCAGCCTGCCAGGTTATCTGACGCTGCCGTCAGAAAAACAGGTTGATTTGCAGTCGTATCTGGAAGCGAACACGCCGAAAGCGACGCTGGCTGATCAGGTGAACTACTGGAGCAACTATCCGAAGTTCTTCGTTAGCCTGATGAAATCTTTCTATGGCGATGCCGCGCAGAAAGAGAACAACTGGGGCTATGACTGGCTGCCGAAGTGGGACCAGACCTACGACGTCATCAAGTATTTCAACATGATGGATGAAGGCAAAGTCACCGGTTATTTCTGCCAGGGCTTTAACCCGGTTGCGTCCTTCCCGGACAAAAACAAAGTGGTGAGCTGCCTGAGCAAGCTGAAGTACATGGTGGTTATCGATCCGCTGGTGACTGAAACCTCTACCTTCTGGCAGAACCACGGTGAGTCGAACGATGTCGATCCGGCGTCTATTCAGACTGAAGTATTCCGTCTGCCTTCGACCTGCTTTGCTGAAGAAGATGGTTCTATCGCTAACTCCGGTCGCTGGTTGCAGTGGCACTGGAAAGGTCAGGACGCGCCGGGCGAAGCGCGTAACGACGGTGAAATTCTGGCGGGTATCTACCATCATCTGCGCGAGCTGTACCAGGCCGAAGGTGGTAAAGGCGTAGAACCGCTGATGAAGATGAGCTGGAACTACAAGCAGCCGCACGAACCGCAATCTGACGAAGTGGCAAAAGAGAACAACGGCTATGCGCTGGAAGATCTCTATGACGCAAATGGCGTGCTGATTGCGAAGAAAGGTCAGTTGCTGAGTAGCTTTGCGCATCTGCGTGATGACGGTACAACCGCATCTTCTTGCTGGATCTACACCGGTAGCTGGACAGAGCAGGGCAACCAGATGGCTAACCGCGATAACTCCGACCCGTCCGGTCTGGGGAATACGCTTGGATGGGCCTGGGCGTGGCCGCTCAACCGTCGCGTGCTGTACAACCGTGCTTCGGCGGATATCAACGGTAAACCGTGGGATCCGAAACGGATGCTGATCCAGTGGAACGGCAGCAAGTGGACGGGTAACGATATTCCTGACTTCGGCAATGCCGCACCGGGTACGCCAACCGGGCCGTTTATCATGCAGCCGGAAGGGATGGGACGCCTGTTTGCCATCAACAAAATGGCGGAAGGTCCGTTCCCGGAACACTACGAGCCGATTGAAACGCCGCTGGGCACTAACCCGCTGCATCCGAACGTGGTGTCTAACCCGGTTGTTCGTCTGTATGAACAAGACGCGCTGCGGATGGGTAAAAAAGAGCAGTTCCCGTATGTGGGTACGACCTATCGTCTGACCGAGCACTTCCACACCTGGACCAAGCACGCATTGCTCAACGCAATTGCTCAGCCGGAACAGTTTGTGGAAATCAGCGAAACGCTGGCGGCGGCGAAAGGCATTAATAATGGCGATCGTGTCACTGTCTCAAGCAAACGTGGCTTTATCCGCGCGGTGGCAGTGGTAACGCGCCGTCTGAAGCCGCTGAATGTAAACGGTCAGCAGGTTGAAACGGTGGGTATTCCAATCCACTGGGGCTTTGAGGGTGTCGCGCGTAAAGGTTATATCGCTAACACTCTGACGCCGAATGTCGGTGATGCAAACTCGCAAACGCCGGAATATAAAGCGTTCTTAGTCAACATCGAGAAGGCGTAAGGGGGCGAACAGATGGCTATGGAAACGCAGGACATTATCAAAAGGTCCGCAACTAACTCCATCACGCCGCCTTCTCAGGTGCGTGATTACAAAGCAGAAGTCGCAAAACTTATCGACGTTTCCACCTGTATCGGTTGTAAAGCCTGTCAGGTGGCGTGTTCGGAGTGGAACGACATCCGTGATGAAGTGGGGCACTGCGTCGGGGTTTACGATAACCCCGCCGATCTGAGCGCCAAGTCCTGGACGGTGATGCGCTTTAGCGAAACCGAACAGAACGGCAAGCTGGAGTGGCTGATCCGTAAAGACGGCTGTATGCACTGTGAAGATCCGGGCTGCCTTAAGGCGTGCCCGTCTGCTGGTGCAATCATTCAGTACGCTAACGGGATTGTCGATTTCCAGTCGGAAAACTGCATCGGCTGTGGTTACTGCATTGCCGGGTGTCCGTTTAATATTCCGCGCCTCAACAAAGAGGATAACCGGGTATATAAATGCACGCTCTGCGTCGATCGCGTCAGCGTCGGCCAGGAACCGGCTTGTGTGAAAACCTGTCCGACCGGGGCTATCCACTTCGGCACCAAGAAGGAGATGCTGGAGCTGGCGGAACAGCGCGTGGCGAAACTGAAAGCGCGTGGTTACGAACATGCTGGCGTCTACAACCCGGAAGGGGTCGGTGGTACGCACGTTATGTACGTGCTGCATCACGCCGATCAGCCGGAGCTGTATCACGGTCTGCCGAAAGATCCGAAGATCGACACCTCGGTAAGCCTGTGGAAAGGCGCGTTGAAACCGCTGGCAGCGGCTGGCTTTATTGCCACTTTTGCCGGGTTGATTTTCCACTACATCGGTATTGGCCCGAATAAGGAAGTGGACGATGACGAGGAGGATCATCATGAGTAAGTCGAAAATGATTGTGCGCACCAAATTTATTGATCGCGCCTGTCACTGGACCGTGGTGATTTGCTTCTTCCTGGTGGCGCTGTCCGGGATTTCGTTCTTCTTCCCGACGCTGCAATGGCTGACGCAAACCTTCGGTACGCCGCAGATGGGACGCATTTTGCACCCGTTCTTCGGCATTGCGATTTTCGTCGCACTGATGTTTATGTTTGTGCGTTTTGTGCATCACAACATCCCGGATAAGAAAGATATTCCGTGGCTGTTGAACATTGTCGAAGTATTGAAAGGCAATGAGCATAAAGTGGCGGATGTCGGTAAGTACAACGCCGGGCAAAAGATGATGTTCTGGTCGATCATGAGCATGATTTTCGTGCTGCTGGTGACCGGGGTGATTATCTGGCGTCCGTACTTTGCGCAGTACTTCCCGATGCAGGTTGTTCGCTACAGCCTGCTGATCCACGCGGCTGCGGGTATCATCCTGATCCACGCCATCCTGATCCATATGTATATGGCATTTTGGGTGAAAGGATCGATTAAAGGGATGATCGAAGGGAAGGTAAGTCGTCGCTGGGCGAAGAAACACCATCCGCGCTGGTATCGGGACGTTGAGCGTCTTGAAGCGCAAAAAGAGAGTTCGGAAGGGTTGAAGTAAACCTCGCGCCGTCGGCATTGTCCGGCGGCGCTGCACTTGCGCGGCTCTGAGCTACGTATTGGTAATTAACGCATCAATTCCTGCAAGAACACTACTTCTTGCACTGCGCAGATTACATACATAATTCTTATTATTAAGTTTCTTTGTCTCCACGTGTGTGATGTTGGCTGTATTAAGAAAATATGTCTGGGATTCAATGTTCACCAGTGGCGTTGCAGCGTTTGAATGTCCTCTTAAATGATTATGATAGCTTAACGGTACAATAAGTCTCGTTGATAAGTCGTCATAAAAATCGTGCTGAATAATCATAAAATAGGGCTGGTATTCACGCGTTCTGTCTGATGGGTTGCGATAAACGTCAAACTGAAAACACATCAAAGCCCTCCAAAATAAGGGTCATCCGATAATAGCCCTGCTTTGGCCGTTAATTCATTCATCGCTTTAATAAATCCCTGATCCTGTTGATGCTGTCGCTTGTGCTCTGCTGTTGTAGAGAGTGGGCGAGGCTTTTTCCCCGTAAAAGGCTTTGTTGTAACACATCTTTCTGTGCGGTTCGGTTTCATGTTTTCTCCTTTGTTGGTGCGGTCATTATCAACCGCAGCCAACAAAAAACAATACTGTTTCCCCTGGTAATCTACATTATGCGAGCCGTCTTCCAGTAATATCAAAATCGCTCTGCAATATAGCGGAAGGGATATTTTGTAGGCTTCACTTTGCCGATCTTGCGTTTCGGTAAATCCACCTTGTCTACGTGAATTTCTTTATAGGGGATCTGGGAAAGCAGATGCGAAATAATATTCAGCCGCACCCGTTTTTTATCTTCTGAGCGCGCCACAAACCACGGCGCCCAGGCGGTGTCGGTCGCTTTAAACATCGCGTCGCGGGCGAGGGTATATTCATCCCACAGATTGAAAGATTTAATATCCATTGGAGACAGCTTCCAGATCTTGCGACCATCATTGATGCGATCGCGCAGGCGTCGCTCCTGCTCTTTTGGCGTTACTTCAAGCCAGTATTTCAACAAAATGATCCCGGCATCGACCATCGCTTTTTCCATTACCGGCGTTCCATCAAGAAATTTTTCGGCCTGCTCTTCGGTACAGAAACCCATGACTCTTTCCACGCCCGCGCGGTTGTACCAGCTGCGGTCAAAAATAACGATTTCCCCGGCAGAGGGCAGATGGGGAACGTAACGCTGAAAATAGAGCTGACTTTTCTCTTTATCGGTGGGGGCCGGTAACGCAACAACGCGAAACACCCGAGGGCTGACGCGTTCGGTGATGGCTTTGATAGCGCCGCCTTTACCGGCGCCGTCTCGCCCTTCAAAAACAATACAGACCTTTAACCCTTTGGCGACCACCCATTGCTGGAGCTTAACCAGTTCAACATGGAGGCGGCGAAGCTCTTGCTCGTACGCTTTGGTTTTGAGCGGCGCGTTTTTAACGACATCATCAACAACACGGGTTTTCTTCTTACTGACCATGGTGGGTCTCCCTTTGTATCCGGTCGCGGGATCGAGGCCGTACTAAGAGTGTAATCGGCCTGAATGAATGGATTAATGTGTCAGAAATCTGATTTGAACTGGTTCACCATACAAGTTTAATCAATAATGCACGCTGCATATTTTTTAACAGTGGTCGCGGTATGAAAAAGACAATTTTTTCGTTAGCACTGGGTACCTTTGGCCTGGGGATGGCTGAGTTTGGCATTATGGGCGTGCTGACCGAGCTGGCTCATGATACGGGCATTTCGATTCCCTCCGCCGGAAATATGATTTCGTTTTACGCTTTTGGCGTGGTGATCGGCGCGCCGATTGTGGCGCTGTTCTCCAGTAAATTTTCGCTGAAAACAACGCTGCTGTTTCTGGTGGCGATGTGCGTCGTCGGTAACGCGCTCTTTACCTTCTCTGACTCATACGTGGGGCTGGCGGCGGGGCGCTTAATCTCTGGTTTCCCGCATGGCGCGATTTTCGGAGTGGGGGCGATAATCCTGTCAAAAATCGCGCCGCCGGGTAAAGTGACGGTCGCTGTGGCCGGGATGATTGCCGGGATGACCGTTGCCAACCTGCTTGGCGTGCCGCTCGGGACGTGGCTGGGACATGAATTTAACTGGCGTTACACCTTCTTTTTGATTGCGGTCTTTGACGCGCTGGTGATCCTGTCTGTTCTGCTGTGGGTGCCTGACATTCACGACACGACAACCACCCGGCTGGCAGAACAATTCCACTTCCTGAAGAAACCGGAACCGTGGCTGATTTTTGCCGCTACGATGTTTGGCAATGCCGGGGTGTTTGCCTGGTTTAGCTTCGTGAAGCCGTTTATGGTCAACGTGTCAGGCTTTTCTGAGGGCGTCATGACCGCGATCATGATGCTGATGGGGCTGGGCATGGTGCTGGGAAATGTCTTCAGCGGCAAGCTGTCGTCACGCTTTAGCCCGCTGCGCATTGCTGCCACCACCGACCTGGTGATTGTGGCTTCGCTGCTGGCGTTGTTTGCCTTTGGCGAGCTTAAAACAGCTTCACTGGTCATGGGATTTGTCTGCTGCGCCGGGCTGTTTGCGCTCTCTGCGCCGCTGCAAATTCTACTGCTGCAAAATGCGAAAGGCGGCGAGATGCTGGGGGCCGCAGGCGGGCAAATGGCGTTTAACCTCGGCAGCGCAATTGGCGCCTATTTCGGTGGATTGATGATTACGCTCGGTTTTAGCTGGAGCTATGTCACGCTGCCGGCCGCGATTTTATCCTTCTCTGCGATGACCTCTCTGCTGATGTATGGTTATTTATGTGCCAAAAAGCGTCAGGCCAACGCAGGTGCGCTGGCCTGATTGCACACTTTGCCCGCTGGTCGCGGGCGCAGAAGAGGACTAAACGAATTTCGCCAGCGGGTCAGCGGCGGCAAAAGCGACCGCTTTGTCTGCTGCTGGCGGGTAAATCAGTTCGTTGGTGATGGCGACTTTGATCTTTTTGCCTTCCTCGCGCACGGATTTAACGCGCTGTTCCCAGCCCTCGGTGTATACCGCGCCCCAGCCACCCAAATCCAGACAGGTGACGTAGTTCACCTGACGGTAAGGGTACGGCTCCAGATTTAACAGGCTGGCCGCCGCGTTGTGTCCGGCGAATTTCCCAAGCTGGATCGCGTGCTGGCAGGTCATCAGCGCCGTGTTGCCCGCATCGTCCGTTTTGGCGTGCGCCATATCACCCGTCGCGTAAACCTCCGGATGCGCAGGAACCTGCAACGTGTCGTTGACGATCAGCCGTCCCTGAGTATCGCGTTCCCCGTCAATTTGCAGGCTGAGGGGGTTAGCCTCTACCCCTGCCGTCCACACCACAGTGGCGCTGGCAATGCGCTCTCCGTTTTTCAGCGTCACGCCGCTGGCATCGATGGCTTCTATTTCACTGTTTAAACGCCATTCAACGCCGAGCACGTTGCTTGCTTCTTCAATTGTGTTACGCAGCGCCTCGCTGTAACGCCCGCCGATGGTTGCACCTCTTTCAACTACGATTACTTTAGTCTCCGTATCGACACCGAAGCGAGTGCGGAGTCGGGCAGGGAGTTCCGTTGCCAGCTCGATGCCGGTAAAGCCGCCGCCACACACGACCACGGTATTACGCTCCGGGGTGGAGGGGCGCGAAACCAGCGAATCAAGATGCTGCTCGAACAACCTGGCGGAGTCGAGTTGGTCGATATCAAAGGCGTATTCAGCCAGACCGGCAACAGGAGGGCGTTTAGTCTGGCTACCGGTTGCGAGGATCAGACGTTCCCATTCGACTTCAGCAATCGCGCCGTTTGAATCGCGATATAAAACGGTTTTAGACGAGGTATCAATACGTTGTGCTTCGCCCGCAATAAAGGCGATGCCCAGCTCAGCAAACAGTTCGGTCAGCGGCGCGACCATCGTCGACACGTTCTCTTCATAAAAGCGTGGGCGAACGCGCAGCTCCGCAACAGGGGCCAGCACCGCAATGCTGAGGCTATTGTTACCCGCCAGAGCAGAAAGGCGCGCTGCGCTGACCGCAGCCCACATACCGGAAAACCCACTACCCACAATTAAAATCTGCTTTTTCATACTCGATCCTTTAGTGCGTCAGGCTGTATGTCTGACATAACTGCCACTATACTTGTCGGAGTTAACTGCGACAACTTCTTTCTGAGTTAAAAATCGTTATAATGCAGCGAACAATGACCCGGAGTGAGCCATGGCGTTTTACAGTTCTGGTGTGGAATATGGCATTCATAGCCTGATGTGTATGGTGGATGCAAAAGGCAATGAACGTGAGATGAGCGTCCGGGAGATGGCCGCCTTGCAGGGCGTGCCGTACGACTATCTTGGAAAGATCTTCACCCGTTTATCACGGGCGGGGCTGGTCATCAGCACCGAAGGCAAAGGGGGAGGATTCCGGCTGGCGCGTCCGGCGGAGCTGATCAGCGTGCTGGACGTGGCGCACGCCATCGACGGCGAGAAGAATATGTTTGAGTGTCGGGAAGTGCGTCAGCGCCTGGCGGTGTTTGATGAAACGCCACCTGCCTGGGTCTGTGACGGCCCGTGTGGGGTGCGCTCGGTCATGGACAGCGCGCAGCAGCGGATGGAAGATGAGTTAGGGCGCCATACCATCCTGGATCTGGCGCGGAAGATGTATCGAAAAGCGCCGGACACGTTCCAGATCGAGGTTCAGGAATGGATTTCCGATCGCCGTTCGTCCACGTGAAAAGCCGGGCAGGGCAGAGCCGCTACCCGGCCACCGCGGTTAAGAACGTAAATCAATCACCATACGGCCACGGATCTGGCCCTGTTCCATCTCTTTGAAGATGGCGTTGATATCTTCCAGTGGGCGCATTGTAACTTTCGGTTTCACCTTACCTTCAGCCGCAAACTGGAAGGCTTCGAGCAGATCCTGACGGGTACCCACCAGGGAACCCACTACCTGAATACCATCCAGCACAAGACGTGGGATATCCAGGCTCATAGACTCCGGCGGTAGACCGACAGCCACAACACGACCGCCTGCACGGACAGCATCAACTGCCGAGTTAAACGCAGCTTTAGCTACCGCTGTTACCACCGCAGCGTGAGCGCCACCAGTTTTCTCCTGCACAATTTTGGCGGCGTCTTCGGTGTGTGAGTTAATCGCTAAATCTGCGCCCATTTCGGTTGCCAGTTTTAACTGCTCATCATTGACATCAATGGCGATCACTTTGGCGTTAAAGACATTCTTCGCGTATTGCAGGGCGAGGTTACCCAGACCGCCAAGACCGTAGATAGCAATCCACTGCCCTGGACGAATTTTTGACAGCTTAACGGCTTTGTAGGTGGTGACTCCCGCACAGGTAATGCTGCTGGCCGCCGCCGAGTCCAGACCATCTGGCACTTTTACCGCGTAATCGGCGACCACGATGCACTCTTCCGCCATCCCGCCATCAACGCTGTATCCGGCATTTTTAACTGAACGGCAGAGCGTTTCGTTACCACTGTTACAGTATTCGCAATGACCGCATCCTTCGTAGAACCACGCCACGCTGGCACGATCGCCTGGTTTTAATGAGGTGACACCTGGACCCACTTCTGCCACCACACCGATGCCTTCATGGCCCAGAATTACGCCGGTTTTGTCACCAAAATCGCCATTCTTAACATGAAGATCGGTATGACATACACCACAACACTCCATTTTCAGCAGGGCTTCGCCATGTTTGAGCGCGCGTAAGGTTTTTTCTGTGACATTAACCTGATGATCCTGAGTGACAACAGCAGCCTTCATGTGTTTCTCCTTTCATGATGAGTATCTGCATAGCAGGTCTGATTACCCATTAAGGATTAATACTTTGGCGATGTAATGCAAGGTAACCGCAACATAATGTCATTATTTGATGCATTTTCGGATTAAGAAAAGGCTGTACCCCTCATAAATTGGGGTGAAAAACACTGGCCCGGCGACGCCACCGCCGGGCTCAGATTTACAGTTGCGCTTCTATCACCTCAATCTCTTTTCGCCATTGCGCCTGTAACTGCGGTTTTTGATGTTTTGGCTTGCGCGCCAAATCTTCTTCCAGCAGTGTTTCCAGGGCAACCAGGCGTTCGAGCAGATCGTCAGACGCTGAAGAGGGTGCCTTCAATGCGTTATTCGATGCCTCAGGTACAACCGGAGCGGTGTCCTCACGCAGGCGCTCAAACACCGCCTCCGCATCGTGCCATTCGCTCAGCCCGCCGTCCTCAATCAGCCAGAAGCGGTTACAGCTCTGGCTAATTAACTGACGATCGTGGCTCACCAGCAGCACTCCGCCTTCAAACTGTTGCAGCGTTTCCGCCAGCGCCTCTTTGCCTTCCATGTCCAGGTGGTTGGTCGGTTCATCCAGCATCAGCAGGCTATAACGGGCAAGCGTCAGGCCGACGAACAGCAGGCGCGAACGTTCCCCGCCGCTCAGCGTACTGACTTTTTGCCGGTGACGCGCCCACGGGAACCCGGCACTGATGAGCGCCATTTTACGGGTCTGCGGATCTGGCGCGAAAGGCTCCAGCGCATCAAGCAGCGCCGCATCATCTGGCAACTGGTGCAGCGTCTGGTCGTAGTAGCCGGGTGAGACGCGCGGATGACGCTTAAGCCGCTCGTCCGCGATCTCGTCGCGAAAATGTCGCCAGATAAGCTTCAGCAGCGACGATTTTCCGCAGCCGTTACGACCCACAATCGCCACGCGATCGCCGCTCTTCAGCCGCGCGCTGTCGAGAGTAAACAGGTCTGGCAGACCCGGCGCCGGGGGGACGCCGAGGTGAGTCATTTCCAGCAGGCGGTCGGCGCGAAGCGCGTCCCCGCGCAGGGTTAAGGTCCACGGGCTTCCCGCCGTCAGTTCCGTCTGGGTCTCTTTCAGGCGTTCGACCTGTTTTTCCATCTGCTTAGCCTTACGGGAGAGATCTTCGTTGTCATAGACCTTGCCCCAGGTCGCGAGACGCCGTGCGCTGGCCGTGACGCGGTCGATCTCTTTTTGCTCTGCCTTATGGCGCAACGCATCGCTTTCGTCTTTTGCGTCGAGCGCCAGACGGGCGGCAGTGCAGGGAAGGGCAAAGGCGTGCAGCGTTTTATCGCGCAGGATCCAGCTGCCGTTGGTTACCGCGTCCAGCAGCTGCCTGTCGTGTGAGACCAGCACAAAGCTGCCGGACCAGTTTTGTAGAAACTGCTCCAGCCACAGCAGGGTTGGCAGGTCGAGGTGGTTGCTCGGTTCGTCCAGAAGCAGCAGATCCGGATCGCTTATCAACGCTCGTGCCAGCAGCAACCGCGTATGCTGGCCGCCGCTCAGCGTGGCGGAGGTTAACGCCGTTTCCTGCGTCGTGAAGCCCATTCCGGCCAGCAGCGTCTCGGCTTTCCAGCGCAAACTGTCGCGCTCACCGATCAGCAGCTGCGCCAGCACCGCATCCAGCATGGTCAGGGGATAAAGGGCCTCCGGCAGATGTTGTTCCACGCGCGCCAGCAGGCAATGCCCCGCCAGTGAAACGGTTCCGGCAGCAGGGGACTGCGTCCCGTCGAGGATTTTCAGCAGCGTACTTTTTCCGCAGCCGTTATCACCCAGCAGGCCGATGCGATCGCCTTTTTTCAACGTAAAGGAGAGAGAGTCGAAGAGCGTGCCGAACGCTGTATCAACGCGTAAAGAATGTGCAGTGAGTAAAGTGCTCATTGTTGCTTACCCAGGAGTTACAGGCATGTTTATGCCTCGTCAAACATCGCTGACGATAACTCAGTAAGCCCGAGAGAAGGGATTTCAGGGGTTGGTGTCTTCGCTCAAGCGGAAGTTATCGCAGCACGATACCGATAACGCTTGAGCTGGTGCGATCACCAAATGTATGTGAAACATTGAAAATTTCACAGTACAGCATAATTGGCCTCCTTATATATTCAGTAGGTTAATGGATGAAGGGAGTGTAGCGGGGGAAAATGGGTTTGGCTAGTGGGAGGTGCCGTATATTCCCCTCACCCTAACCCTCCTCCCCTTTGGGGAGAGGGCTGGGTGAGGGGCAATGCTTAAATAGAAGTACGACGATAGCTACGGTATTCCGGCATCCAGAAGTTATCGTCAATCGCCTGCTGCAACGCATCGGCAGAGGTTTTCACCGCGACGCCTTGCTGCTGCGCCATTTTGCCTACCGCGAAGGCAATTGCGCGGGACACTTTATGAATGTCTTTCAGCTCAGGCAGTACCAGGCCTTCACCGTTATTCACCAGCGGTGAGTGACCTGCCAGCGTTTCGCTCGCGGACATCAGCATTTCGTCGGTGATGCGTGACGCGCCGGAGGCGATAACCCCCAGACCAATACCCGGGAAGATATAGGAGTTATTGCACTGTGCGATGGGATAGAGTTTGTCCTTCCACAGCACCGGATCAAACGGGCTGCCGGTCGCGACCAGTGCCTTACCTTCTGTCCAGGCAATGATATCCTGCGGCGTTGCCTCCACGCGTGAAGTCGGGTTAGACAGCGGCATCACGATAGGGCGTTCGCAGTGCTTGTGCATCTCGCGAATAATCTCTTCCGTGAAGAGGCCGGTCTGCCCGGATACGCCGATCAGAATGTCCGGCTTCACGTTGCGCACCACGTCAAGAAGCGAGAGCACTTCGTTATCCGTATCCCAGTTTTTCAGGTTTTCACGCTTCTGCACCAGTTTGGTCTGGAACGGGAGCAGGTTTGGCATACCGTCGGTCAGCAGGCCAAAACGGTCCACCATAAAGACGCGGGAGCGAGCCAGCTCTTCGCTTAAGCCTTCGCGCTGGGTCTGGGCAATAATTTGCTCGGCGATGCCGCAGCCCGCGGAGCCTGCACCCAGGAAGACAATTTTCTGATAGCTGAGCTGGCTGCCTGCCGCACGGCTCGCGGCAATCAGCGTCCCCACTGTCACTGCCGCAGTGCCCTGAATGTCATCGTTGAACGAGCAGATCTCATCGCGGTAGCGGTTCAGCAGCGGCATGGCGTTTTTCTGTGCGAAGTCTTCGAACTGCAACAGCACGTCCGGCCAGCGGTGCTTCACGGCCTGGATGAAATCATCAACAAACTGATAGTACTCGTCGTCGGTAATGCGCGGGTGACGCCAGCCCATGTACAGCGGATCGTTCAGCAGTTGCTGGTTGTTGGTCCCCACGTCCAGCACTACCGGCAGGGTGTAGGCCGGGCTGATCCCGCCGCAGGCGGTATACAGCGAGAGCTTACCGATGGGGATCCCCATCCCGCCAATGCCCTGGTCGCCAAGGCCGAGAATACGTTCGCCATCGGTTACCACGATCACCTTGATGTTGTGATTAGGCACGTTTTGCAGAATGTCGTCCATGTTGTGACGGTTCTGATAGGAGATGAACACGCCGCGGGAACGACGGTAGATCTCTGAGAAGCGTTCACACGCCGCGCCGACGGTTGGGGTGTAAATGACGGGCATCATCTCTTCGAGATGGTTCTGCACCAGGCGGTAGAAGAGGGTTTCGTTGGTGTCCTGGATATTACGCAGGTAGATGTGCTTATCGATTTCGGTTTTAAAGCCCTGATACTGGATCCAGGCGCGCTCCGCCTGTTCTTCAATGGTTTCAACCACTTCAGGCAGCAGGCCCAGCAGGTTAAAGCTGCTGCGCTCTTCCATGCTAAAGGCGCTGCCTTTGTTCAGAAGGGGAAACTCCAGTAAAACCGGACCGGCGTAAGGAATATAAAGGGAACGATGTTTTTTCAGTTTGTTGTCCATGTCACTCACTCTTTTTAAGAAGATCCGTCCCTGACACTGCTGTTTATCATCTTTCTGGCCTGTGCTACGGGGTGCGGTCGGGGGGTATTATAAAGGAGCTAAATATTAATTACCGCAACACATAAACAAAAACACCACCGGGGTAACCGATGGTGTTGTGGATTTCGTACTGGAACTTACTTGCCTGCCTGACGTTTCCTGCCGGTGGCGTGGGTCACTTGCGTTTCGCTCCCCTCTTCAATAACCACTTTGCGCTGGTTTGAGAGCTTGTAGTTCAGTCCCAGAATGTGGCGTGCCTGACGGTTCGATTTCATATTAACTCCTCAATCCCGTTGATAGTTTTAAGGACAAGTTTGCTCACGCAAACGAAATGTAACCCCTTAGGTTGCAGATCCAGCTTAGCAGGTTTTTACAAAGGTGCATTTTGCCCGCTGACCACATAGTTGATGGTTTGCTGGTAGATGTCACTGAGGATGTCATTGTCTGTGGCTTCCACCCACCTGGTCAGTTCCATCAAAATGTCATCTTCGGTAACAACACCGTGCTCCGCCTGGAGACCCTGCGCAATCGCGTTAACGAGTTCGGGTTGTGCTGCTGTGGTATGTGCCGGGTAATAAGTAAACATGCTGCCTCCGTGTCGTTGTCTGTTTAATGTTACGGCGTGCAAAATCGTAATTCGCATTCAGATTGGCAAATATTTTCGCCGTTGTGGTTCAGATTCGTCCTGGAAATAAAAATATCATCTCCCGTAGCACAGAAATAAAATTCAGGGTTTCCAGCGGCGTAAATTTGTCGTTTTTTCATAAGGCATGGGCGTTGGCCAGGAAATCAATTCTACAATGCTGCCCCAGGGGGTTTGCCCATAGCAGAAAGCATTACCTTCACCTTGCTCATCCGGAAACGTGAGCGGCTTTGGCGCGGTAAACATCTCCCCGCCAGCAGCGGTGAAAGCGGCTATTGCCTTATCAAAATCATCAACATAAACAGCAAAATGCTGGAGGCCAAAGTCGCTGGCGCGGGCGGGCATTCCCTGTTCAGGGCCATGCATTTCGAAAAGTTCTATGCCGGGTCCGTGGGGCATGACGAGCATGCGAATGGCGTGAATTTTTGTGCCGGGAAATAATTTTAAGGTGTGCTGCTGGGCGGGCTGATCAATATTATCGGTTTGCGCATCGACAGAATGATATAAAACCTGGGCGTCGAAAGCGCGTTCAAAAAATAGGGTGGCTTTTTCAATGTCGGGCACCGTAATACCGATATGGTCGATGCCCCTTACTGAAGATGGCATAGTTAACTCCTGCTATAAAAAATTTAAATATAGCAGGAGATAATCAGGCTATTACCACTTCATTTCGCCGGTATTCACTTTGGCACTCAGTTCCAGCGAACTGGCTTCCGCCAGATTCGGCCACTGTTTTTTCATTGTGTTGATGACGCCGGTTGACGCTTTATCTGCCGTGAGGGCCTGTTCAAACAGCTGTAGATAGCGACGGGTAAAGTCGATAGCGCCGGTACCTGCTGGCGGTGTCCCCAGGTAGTGGCCCGGAATAACGTGTTCGGGCTTAAGGGCTGCCATGCTATCCAGCGTCTGCTGCCACTGTTTGCGGCTTTCCGGCGTTTGGGTATCTGCCGTCCAGACGTGAATGCCCCATGAGACGCCCGTGCCGCCGAGGATGGTTTTTGCGGATGGGATCCAGACATACGCCGCATAGCTCTCAGGCTCTTCAATATTCACTCTCTCACCGTCAATCATAAAGGTGGTTGAGGCAAGCACTTGCGGCACGTAGAGCTGCGTCGGCGCGCCGTCTTTCATCTGTGGCCCCCAGAAGGCGAGCTTCGCGTCTTTTGTGGCCTTGATATGGTCCACCACCTGTTGCGTGGCGACAACTTTGGCATTAGGGAAGGCTTTCACCAGCGGTTGCAGGCCGAAATAGAAATCCGGATCGCCGGAAGTGATCACGATTTTGTTCAGCGTTTTACCGCTGTGGCGAATTTTTTCTACCAGCGCTTCGCCATCTTTCACGCTGAACTGGGCGTCAAACAGTACCGCCTCTTTCGGGCCAGACACCAGGGTGGAAGAAACGGCAAAAATGCCTTTTTCCTGCGGGTTGTACGTATCAACGGTCAACGGCGCGGCAAAGACGGCCGGAGTGAAAAGGGTTGTCAGCAAAGCAAGGCGGGCGATGGTCATGGTCATCTCTCTGTTCTTCAGGAAAGTCTCTATTGTACGGATCTCTTCATTTGCCAGAATTCCTGAAACAGGAGATGCTTAGTTTCATAAATCGAGCAAATGGAGGTCAAAATGGATCGCGTTATTGCTGCCCAGGTGTACAACCGCATCTGTGAGCTGGGGAGTTTAAGCGCGGCGGCGCGGGCGCTGGGGATCTCCCGTCCGATGGTGAGCCGTTATCTGGAGCAGATGGAGAAGTGGGCCGGGGCGCGGCTGGTGAACCGCTCCACCCGCAAGCTGACGCTGACGGCGGCGGGAGAGAAGGTCCTGCAAAAGACGCGTACGCTCTCGCAAATTTCTCAGGAAATTGAAGATCAGTCAGTGAAGGATTTACCCTCAGGCACGCTTCGCGTCGCCTGCGCGCATTTCACCGCGATGCAGATTATCGCTCCGGTGCTGCCCGATCTGTTGCAGCGTTACCCTCAGCTGCGCATTGAGCTGGATGTTAATAACCATCCGGTAAGCCTGGTGGGCGAGCGAATTGACGTGGCGATCCGCATCACCGATAACCCCGAACCGGGCATGATCGCCCGCCGACTGGGAGAGTGTCGGTCCGTACTTTGCGCTTCGCCGCACTACCTTGCCAGCCGGGGCGTTCCAGAGCAGCTGGAGGACTTAGCACGGCACAACTGCCTGCATTACAGCTTTTTTGCCGGTCAGTCGTGGCGTTTTTTGACGCCCGAAGGGGAGCCGATCACGACGGCGGTCAGCGGCAATCTCAGCGCCAGCATCTCGTCACTGCTGATGGAGGCGGCGATAAACCACTGTGGTATTGCCATGCTGCCCGAGCGCGAGGCCGACGCGGCACTAAGGCAGGGCAGCCTGGTGCCGGTGCTCAGCGCCTTTACGCCAAAACCAATCGGTATTTTTGGTATTTATCAGTCGCGAGACTATCAGCCTGCGGCGCAGCGTGTGTTCCTCGACGCGCTGGCAAACCACCTTGCCACGCGCTCGGACTAATCTGTCTTCCCTGCAAAATGGATTATGCGTCCTATACTTATCCCTTTGTAAGCCAAAAGGAGAGCAAGAATGACGATTCATAAGCACGGTTCAGCACACTGGTCTGGCGACATCAAACGCGGCAAAGGGACGGTCTCAACAGAAAGTGGCGTCCTAAACCAGCAACCTTACGGCTTTAACACCCGCTTCGAGGGCGAAAAAGGGACCAACCCGGAAGAGCTGATTGGCGCAGCGCACGCGGCCTGTTTCTCTATGGCCCTGTCGCTAATGTTGGGCGAAGCGGGTTATACCGCCGATTCCATCGATACCACGGCGGATGTCTCGCTGGATAAAACCGACAGTGGTTTTGCCATCAGCAAAGTGGCGCTGCAAAGCAAGGTGACGGTACCGGGTATCGATCCGCAGCAGTTTGACGGCATTATTCAGA
Organism: Enterobacter hormaechei; assembly: GCA_042434945.1. Lineage (GTDB taxonomy): Bacteria > Pseudomonadota > Gammaproteobacteria > Enterobacterales > Enterobacteriaceae > Escherichia > Escherichia hormaechei_A. The sequence goes on along the minus strand of CP170191.1, from coordinate 1,851,239 downwards.
AAGCGAAGGCGGGTTGTCCGGTGTCGCAGCTGTTGAAAGCCGAAATCACGCTGGATTACAAACTGAACTGATATCTGGCCGGGCAAATGCCCGGCTAACCTTTCACCGCCGCAGGGAAGACCTCGGCAAGCCACGCAATAAACACTCTCAGGCGATGTGTTAAATGCCGACTCTGTGGATAGACTACGTGAAAAGGATACGCCTTAGGACGCCAGTCGCTCAGGATCTCTACCAGCGCGCCCGTTTCCAGATGCGCTCTCGCAGCATAGCCAAACGTCTGAATAATCCCTAAACCCGCCAGCGCCGCAGCCAGGTGTGCGTTGCTTTCATTGACTCCAAGATGGTGCGGAACGCTGATCTCCAGCGGTTCACCCCGATCGAGGAACCGAAACGGGAATGCGCGTCCGGTAACGGGGGAAAGGTAGCTAATCAGCTTATGGCCGTTGCGCAGCTCCTGCGGATAGGCAGGGATGCCGTGAGTCTTAAGATAGCCCTGCGTCGCGCAGGCTATCATCCGGGCGTCACCGATATGCCGGGCGATAAGCGAAGAGTCATCCAGCGGGCCGCCGCGGATCACGCAGTCTACGTTTCCACTGATTAAGTCTACCGGACGGTCGGCTACCCCCAGGTTGATGCGCAGGTCCGGGTAGCGCTGAAAAAAATCCGGCAGCAGGGGGATCAACACGTCCCGGGCGGTTGAACCCCCCACGTCGATACGCAAATGGCCTTTAGGCGTGCAGCACGATGCGCGAAAGGCGGTATCAATGTCCTCTATATCAATTAATACCCGCAGCGCTTTCTCGTAGTATTCCATGCCTTCTGCCGTCGTGACCACCCGGCGCGTAGTACGATGCAGCAGCCGTGTTTCCAGGTGCGCTTCAAGTGATTTTACCAGCTTACTCAGCGTAGCTATCGGCATGTTCAGGGAGTCTGCCGCTCGGGTAAAGCTTCCGGATTCAACCACCCGCGTAAAGGCGCGCATTGCCATTAGCTGATCCACACAGATCTCCTCTGATTATTTCCTGCTGTGAAAATTCATTTTCATTTTTGCCCGTTTATCACGAATCCCGCAAGATCTAAAGTCTGCCTGACGCGGGCAAACGCTCCTCTTTTACATCACAACAGAAGGTTATGAGTATGAATACAACGCTTGCAGGAAAAATCGCTCTGGTGACCGGCGGCAGCACCGGTATTGGTCTCGCAACGGCACAGGAGCTGGCGGCGCAGGGAGCGAAGGTCTATATCACCGGACGTCGTCAGGCCGAACTGGATGCCGCGCGGGCAGACATTGGCGCCGCGTTGGTAGCTATCCGCGCGGACGTCTCCAGAATGGCCGATCTGGATGCGGTTTACGCGCAGATTGCTAAAGAAGAGGGACGACTCGATATTCTGTTCGCCAACGCCGGGGGCGGCGACATGCTGCCGCTGGGCGCCATCACCGAGGAGCAGTTTGACCGGATTTTTGCCACCAACGTGCGCGGCGTGCTGTTTACCGTCCAGAAAGCGCTGCCGCTGCTCTCCTCTGGTTCATCCATTATCCTCACCGGATCGACGGTTTCAATTAAGGGGACGGCGAATTTTAGCGTCTACAGCGCCAGTAAAGCCGCCGTGCGTAACTTTGCCCGCTCCTGGGCGCTGGACTTACAGGGCCGCGGGATACGCGTCAACGTCGTCAGCCCTGGCCCCGTGAAAACGCCCGGTCTTGGCGATCTGGTTCCCGAAGAACAGCGTCAGGGATTATACGATGCGCTGGCGGCCCAGGTGCCGCTGGGTCGCCTGGGCGCGCCGGGCGAAGTCGGAAAAGCCGTGGCGTTTCTGGCGTCCGATGCCGCCAGCTTTATAAACGCCACGGAGCTGTTTGTCGATGGCGGGATGGCGCAAATCTAGCGGTTACGCCAGCAGCGTACGCTTCGGTCTCCGGCTGCGGGCTGAAGCGGCTGCGGCCGTTCGCATCCTTCAGCTGCCAGCGGGCAGCGGTCGCGGAAGTAGCAGCCATCGGGCAGGCGGCGATTACCGGGGAGATCGGTTTTGCGTAATGCCAGATCTTCGTCCAGCGGTTCTCCGGTACGGGGAACGGAGTCAAGCAGCAGCTGCGTATACGGATGCCGTGGCTTGCCCAGCACCTGGTCCGCCGGACCCAGCTCCACGATCTGCCCCAGATACATTACCGCCACCCGGTCGCTCATGTGACGGACCACCGAGACGTTGTGCGAGATCAGCACGTAGGTCAGATTTCGCTGCTGTTGCAGGGCAACCAGCAAATTGAGGATCTGCGCCTGGACGGAAATATCCAGCGCGCTGGTGGGTTCATCCAGCACGATGATGTCCGGATCCGAAGAGAGCGCCCGGGCAATAGCGATGCGCTGGCGCTGTCCACCCGAAAACGCATGCGGCAGGCGGTCAAGATATTCCGCCCGAATGCCCACCTGCTGCGCCAGCGTCTCAGCCAGCTGACGACGCTCCCGTTCGCTGCGGCGTTGCTGTATCCACACCGGCTCGGTGATGATGCGCCAGACGGGTAAACGCGGATCGAGGGACGAGAGTGGGTCCTGAAATACCATCTGCATACCACCTGCCGCATTCGCGCGCTGACAGGCACCGGTACTCGGTTTGAGCATGCCCATCAGCAGCTGCGCCAGCGTGCTCTTTCCGCAACCAGATTCCCCCACAACGCCCAGCGTTTCGCCGCGATGGATCCGGAGATCCATGCCGTTGAGGGCATGTACCTGCTCCGTCACACGCCCCAGCCAGTTTTTGCGCGCAGGAAAATTCACATGCACGCTATCCAGTTCCAGCAGTACCTCAGACATGGCGTGTCTCCTGTTGTGGGTACCAGCAGGCAGCCTGCTGGCCTTCTGCGCCCGTGGAAATTAAGCGCGGCGTTTCGCTGCATTTCGCTCCGGCAGCAAAACAGCGCTCGCGAAAAGCACATCCGCGCGGGAGGTGGCTGAGGTTAGGCACCGTGCCGGGAATGGCCGGAAGGATCTCGCGCGGTTCACCATTTTCCGGGGCACACCGCAGCAGGCCAATCGAATAGGGGTGTACAGGATGGTGGATCAAAGTCTGCGTGCTGCCGCTTTCGATCACGCTGCCCGCGTACATAACGTACATCCGGTCACAAAGCTGCGATACCACCGCCATATCGTGACTGATAAACAGCACCGACGTCCCGCTGGCGCGCGCTTTGTGTTTCAGCAGACGCAGCACCTGACGCTGAACGGTCACGTCCAGCGCGGTGGTCGGCTCATCGGCAATGATCAGCTCCGGCTCGCAGGAGAAGGCAAGGGCGATCATCACCCGCTGGCGCATGCCGCCGGAAAGCTCAAACGGATAGCGATCCATCACCTGTGCCGCATCCGGGATTTGCATCTCGCCCAGCAGGGCGATCGCCTTCTGCTGCGCGTCGCGGCGGGAAAGCGACTGATGCTGGCGGATCACCTCCACCATTTGCCTGCCAATCCGGCGCGTGGGGTTGAGCGCCGTCATCGGCTCCTGAAAAATCATCGCCACCCTGGCGCCGCGCCACTGACGAAGCTGTTTTTCCGACGCGTTCAGGACATCTTCCCCGAGGAGCGTGACCCGTCCATGGTGAATATGGTAACTTCCTTCCGGCAGCAGGCGCATCGCCAGCATCGCGGTGACCGATTTTCCCGAGCCGGATTCGCCCACCACGCCGACAATTTCACCCCGGCCAATCTCCAGCGAAACGTGGTTGAGCGCGTGGACGTCACCGCGAAAAATGGGGAAGCTCAGGTGCAAATCTTCAATCGATAATACGGAATCACTCATGACTGCTTCCCTCCTGATTTGGGATCCAGCAGGTCGCGAAGACCATCGCCAAACAGATTAAACCCAACTGCCGTGATCAGAATTGCCGCCCCCGGAAACGCACAGTACCACCACTGGTCAAGCACGTAGTTACGCCCCACGGCCACCATCGCGCCCCATTCGGCGGTGGGTTGCTGCGCGCCTAATCCAATAAAGCCCAGCGTGGCGGCCATCAGAATGGCGCTGCCGATATCCAGCGACGCCTGTACGATCAGCGGCGGCAGGGCGTTACGCAGGATATGCCAGCTGATCAGGTGCCAGCGCGACGCGCCAAAGGTGCGGGCGGCCTGCACGTAGGTGAACTGGCGCACCACCAGCGTTTGCCCGCGTGCCAGCCGCACGTAAAACGGAATGCGTACAATCGCAATCGCCAGCATCGCGTTAAACAGGCTTGGGCCGAGCGCGGCGGCCAGCGCCATCGTCAGCACCAGCGAGGGGATGGAGAGCATAATGTCCATGATACGCATAATGATGGCGTCGCCGCGTCCGCCGAGTACGCCGGACAAACAGCCGAGCAGAGAACCGATGCCGCCCGCAATCACCACCACCGCCAGCCCCGCCGTGATGGACTGCTGGCTGCCCACCAGCACGCGGCTGAACAGATCCCGGCCCACCTCATCGGTGCCAAACCAGTGCTGGGCTGATGGCGCCTGCAATCGCGCGGTCAGATCCAGCGCGTTCGGATCGTGCGGGACTATCCACGGCGAGACCACCATCATCAGCAGCATCACGATCATAATCACCCCACCGATCAGCGTGAGCGGGCTTTTGCGTAACATCCAGAACAGCTTTGCCCAGTTGATGCGCTGTTTGGCGGTGCTGACGGGGACGGGCGTTTCCTGAGTTAACATCATTCGGCACCTCCGCGCCCGATTCGCGGGTCGATCCACAGATACAGCAGATCCACCACCAGATTGACGAAGACATAGGCCAGCGATACCACGACCGCGAAGCCCATGACGGCAGGGAAGTCCAGCGCCTGAATGGAGGTCACCACCCAGGCTCCCATTCCCGGCCAGGCAAACACGGTTTCGGTAAGGACTGCCCCATACAGCAGATCGCCCAGCGCCAGCCCGAGCACGGTAATGGAGGGGATCATGGCGTTGGGTAAGGCGTAGCGCAGCACGATGTACCAGCCCGGCAACCCGCTCGCGCGGGCGGTACGAATATAATCCTCGCTCAGCTGCTCCAGCATCGCGGAACGCACCTGACGCGCCACGATACCCAGATGCACAAAGGCCAGGGTCAGGGAGGGTAGAATCAGGTGCTGTAGGGCGTTGAAAAATACCTCGCCGTTGCCTTCCAGCAGGGCGTCCAGCAGATAAAAGCCGGTAACGTGGGCAGGCGGATCGAGCCAGTCGTCCAGCCTGCCGCCGCCGGGCAGAATTTGCAGTTGCCCGTAGAACAGAACGATTACCCCCAGTCCCAGCCAGAAGGCAGGCGTCGAGATGCCCGTCATCGCCATTATTCGCACCAGTTGATCCAGGCCAGCGATTTCGCCAGACTGCAGAGCGTATGCCCAGCGGGATGCAATCAAGAGTGCCAGCAGCAGGGCACAAAAAGCCAGCTCCAGCGTCGCCGGGAAAAATATACGCAACTCTTACCAGCACCGGACGCCCGGTACGAATGGATGTTCCCAGGTCACCATGAAACAGATCGCTGACGTAGCGGTAAAACTGTACATACAGTGGCTGGTCCAGTCCAGTTGCTGGCGAATATTTTCACGATAGCATCGCTGGCGCGGTCACCCGCCAGTAACCGCGCCGGATCACCAGGGATCAGATGCGAGATAATAAACGTAATCACGCAGACGCCCGCCACCACGAGCACCAGCCCCCCAGCAGCGTTGGCGTAAAATACTCCAGAAGGTCACGTTATTTACTCATGGTATTGATATTGAAGACCTGTTCCAGCATGGGATTGAACACAAAGCCTTTCACCTCTTTGTTCATCGCCAGTGGTAGTTTTTCTGGAACAGGTACACATAAGCAGCGTCATCAATGACGATTTTCTGTGCCTGCTGGTAGTCCCGGGTACGCTGCGTCTGGTCGGTGGTCGCAAGCGCATTGCGCAGTAACTTATCGACCTCACTGTTTTCATAGAACGAGCGGTTACCCGGCAGACCTTTTTTGTCTGACTCAAACCAGTAATTCATAAACATATACGGGTCGGCAAAATCCGGACTCCAGTTGCCAATCGCAATGTCGTAATCACCTTTACCCACTCTGTCGCGCATGGTGGCGTTCGCCAGCTTTTCCAGCTTCACATTGATGCCCAGCTTGTTGAGACTGGATTGTGTCGCCAGAGCAATAGGCTCCCAGTTCGGATCGTTATCGGAGTAGAGAAACGTCAGGCTGGTGGGTTTGCTCTTCACTTTATCCCATTCGGCTTTGGCTTTCGTTTCGTCATGGTTGTATTGCATTGCCGTCGCATCGTAGCCCCACATGCCTTCCGGAATCGGGCCGCGCATTTGTTTTCCGTTACCACTCAGAATGCCGTTAACCATGCCCTGATAATCGGTAGACCAGGAAATGGCCCGACGCAGATCCGCCTGATTAAGTGGCGCTTTGCTGTTATTCAGATACAGATAGGTGACGCGCAGTGACGGATACTCTGCCACATTGACTTTATTTTCCTGCTTCAGGGCGTTGAGTTGATCCACCGGCAGCGCATCGGCAATGTCAATGTCGCCACGGGAGAGCTGCAGGCGACGGGAGGCACTTTCACCGATAATTTTTACCGATACTCGCTTAAAGTTCGGTTTATTGCCGGAGTAATGCGGATTTGGCACCAGAACTAATTGCTGACCTTTTTGCCAGCTTTTCAGCATAAATGGTCCGGAACCGGCGGTATTTTGCGCGAGGAAGCCGCGAGCATCATCCGCTGCATGTTCCTTTAACACCGCCGGATTGATAATGGATGCACCGTCATTCGCCAGCGTGTAGAGGAACGGTGCGAATGGTTGGCTAAGGGTAAACTTCACCGTATGCTCATCCACCGCGTCCACTTTCAAATCTTTCGGGAACGCTTCGGAAGGTCCCTGATTAATTTTCAGCAGACGTTCAAACGACAGCTTGACCGCTTCGGCGGTCACCGGCGTGCCGTCGGAGAATTTTGCATTATCTGCCAGGGTGAACGTCCACTCTTTCTGGTCGTCAGACGCCTTCCAGCCCGTCGACAGATCGCCTTCCACCTCCGTGGTGCCAGGCTTGTATTTCACCAGACGCTGGTACGAGGGGTAGGTCACCGTCCAGTCGTTGTTATCGATAGTGACCGCCGGATCCAGCGTTTGCGGATCGGCAGCTTTCCCAATCACCAGCATATCTTTTGGCACCGCCGCCAGCGCGAGAGGGGCGCTCAGGGCGAGCGTAGCGGCAATCAGGGATGTAAGCAGCGTAGTTTTCATGGCCGGGCTCCAGAATTAGAGTGAGTGTGTGGTCGGATAACAGGCGAACTGGTCATCTAACAGCGGGTAGCTGGCGGCGTTCGGCAGTTCGAAATGCCACCACTCGCTGCTGATGCCCACAAAACCGCCGCCGTACATCACGGCGTTCAGGAGCAGACGATTTCGCTGCGCCTCGGGCGGAACGGAAGGGTGCCAGGCATGAGAACGGTCGTGCATTTCGTCAAACCCGGCGCCCATATCCAGCACGTTGTCGTGTTCATCCATCAGCGTGACGTCAATGGCGGTGCCCCGGCTGTGGTTAGAGCCAATTGCGACATCCACCACGTATTCCGGATTGGGGCAGGCATCCCAGAGTTGCGACTGCGCCTGCTGGGGGCGGTAGGCGTCGTAAACCACCAGCTTCAGACCGGCCAGCGCGGCGATGCTGATCGCTTTCGCCAGCGCGGTGGCGGCATCCGTATGCAACAGGCACGCGGCGTGCTGGTAGAAGATCGGGCGGCCAGTGATGTTATCGGCGGTCGCGTATTTCAGATCGATATGCAGCGTGGGGAAGGTTTTCGCCACATCAATCAGTTGACTCTCTTCAGGCATAGCTCCGCTCCTTTAGCGTTCAAATTGACCAAACTCTTGCTGTAGTTGTCGGTTGATTGCCAGACGTTCCGGCAGCGCATCGCCCAGCGCCTCCACAACGCCCGACAGCAGCAGGTTGAAGAGACAGCTCACCGGCGCCAGCGAATCCCAGAAATGGCCGGTATCGGTCTTCACCTGGAGTAAATCAATCGGATAATCCCGAGCCCACGGGCACCAGATATCGGTGATCAGCGCCATCGCCAGGCCTTTTTCGCTCGCCACGCGGCAGTACTGGCGGGCAATGGCGGAGTAGGCGCGGGTATCCGTCAGCACGATATACGGGTTAGCAAAGCCGGAGTTAAGCGACTCCACCCAGCTACCGGAGAGCCCTTCGGAATAGCTCACCCGCGGGCGCAGATACTCAAGATGGCTGAAGAACGCATTGGCGATCCCGCGCGTGGACTGGATCCCCAGCACGAAGACGGCGTCGGCATGGGTAAGTTGCTGGACCACCTGCCTGAACGTTTCGCTTTGCGCCAGCTGGTAGACATGGGCAATGGCGTCCACCTCCAGCGACAGGGAGTGCTGAAGGCGATCCGACAGCGGCTGTTGCTGCTTCCAGGAGTCGAGACGCTCGTTAATGCCCCAGGGCTGATGGGGATCGCGCAGGCTTTTTTTGGCGTCGTCCAGGTTGCGGTAGCCCAGCTTGCGCAGAAAGCGTCCGACGGTGATCCCGCTGGTTGCCGTGGCCAGCGCCACGCTCTCTGCCGTTTCAAAGGGGATCTGCCCGACGTGCGCCAGCATCCAGCTTGCCACCCGTTTTTCGCTCGGGGTAAGCTGGCTAAAGGTCGCTTCGATACGGCTCAACACCTCAGGTTTGGTCGTCATACCGCCTCGCTGTTAACTGGCTGTCAAAGTCCGGGTTTCTGTTACCGGATTAACAATGCAGGACGCGTGCCATGTTCACATTGCGGCGAAAACGCGCTGTGCAGCAAAGTTAATGCAATATTTGTTTAACAGATGCTCAACATTTGTGCAGCGTAGTTCACTGTTGGTGCAGTGTCCGGCCTGAGCGGTATCTATTTGGTGAATACGTCAGCCTCTTCACATTTTTTGGTAAGATGAACGCTCTGTGGATAAGGGAGGGAGCCTCACATGGCGAATTTGCCCTGGCGGGTCAGCGTGCGCCTGATGGCTCTCGCAAAAAAAATAGCGATGGTCATCGGGATCATTGTGCTCGTGCTGCTGGCGGTGCGGGTTTATCTTTCGCAGCAGGGGCCGGCCCTGCATCACTGGCACACCTGGCGGGCTGACGAAATGTCCGTGCAGGAGATGGATAACGCGACCTTCGCAGCGTATGTCGCGCGGGAAAACGCCATCTTCACCGCTCTCGACGCTGAGGTGACGGCGAATGTCACACCCGCAGAGCGCACGCCGCTGAACCGTTATTACCGCCAGAGCCTGGTGTGGCCAGGACACTTTTCCCCGGATGCAAACCGGTCATTCGTGCTGATGCCTGCCGGAAAGCCGCGCGGGGCGGTGGTATTGCTGCACGGTCTGACGGACTCGCCCTACAGCGTCAGGCATCTGGCAGAGAATTATCAACAGCACGGCTTTGTGGCCGTAGTGCCTCGTTTGCCCGGACACGGCACGGCGCCGGGTGCCCTGACAGACGTTGACTGGGAGGCGTGGCTGGCCGCATCGCGCCTTGCGGTTCGTGAAGCGACACGCCTGACGGGGAACGATCTCCCCCTGCATCTGGTGGGCTACTCCAACGGCGGGGCGCTGGCGATGAAATACGCCCTCGACGCTCTTGATGCGCCTGAACTGCGTAAACCTCAGCAGATCGTTTTGCTCTCACCGATGATTGGCGTCACGGCGTTTGCGCGCTTTGCCGGATTCGCCGGGCTACCGGCCATGTTACCGGCGTTTGCCAAAGCCGCGTGGCTCAACATTTCGCCGGAATATAATCCTTATAAATACAATTCGTTCCCGGTGAATGCAGCACGTCAGTCCTGGCTGCTTACCCAGGCGCTGCATGAGCAGATAAACCGCGATGTTCATGATCACAAACTGGCGCAGCTTCCGCCGGTGCTGGCGTTTCAGTCGGTCATGGATTCAACGGTCAGTACCCGCGCCGTGGTCAGCGGGCTGTTTGACCAGCTTCCGGCAAACGGCAGCGAACTGGTAGTTTTTGATATCAACCAGGCCGGGAGTTTCCGTCCACTGTTCAGGCCATCATCCTGGACGGCGGTGGCTGACCTGCTGCCCGGAGCAAAAAGGCGTTACAGTGTCACAATTGTGACCAATGCCAGCCCCGACAGGTTTGATATGGTGGCAAAGACAACGCCAGCGGGTAGCACCCGGGAAACGGTGATGCCGCTGTCTGTCGCGTATCCGCAGGAGGTTTATTCCCTGTCGCATGTTGCTATTCCGTTCCCGCCTGATGACGATCTGTATGGCCGCCATCCTGAGGTGAAAAACCACTACGGTATCAGCCTGGGGACGATAGCCCTGTGGGGAGAAACATCGGTTCTGAGCGTCGGCAAAGATGCGCTGATGCGCGTGACGTCGAATCCGTTCTACGATTATATGCAGACGCGGATCGACAGCCGTATCGGGGATAATTAAGCCCGACGTGGAATAGATTAGGTCACACCGGGGAACTGTGTTAAACAGTACCGTTCAGGCGTATACCCCATACCGGACCCCGTTTCTGTGCTGACAACTCTCATTTATCGAAGCCAGCTGAGCTTAACCTGCACCTCCGCAGCGTTAAGCGCGCTGGTTGAACAGGCCAGGATCCGTAATACGGAGCAGGGCATCTCAGGCATTCTTCTCTCCCGTGGACGTGACGTTCTGCAAATTCTCGAAGGCACGGAACAGCGCGTCGTCGCGCTTTTTAACACCATCCGTGCGGATGACCGGCATACCGGCGTGGTGGAGCTGATGCGCGATTACGGCCCGCGCAGACGTTTCGAAGACGTGGGAATGCTGCTGTTTGACCTGGACGTTCAGACCCCGAAAGCGGTTCTGGCGTCGGTTCTGCATTACAGCAAGCTGGAAAGCTATCTGACTTCTGAGGATCGGGTCTTCAAATTTATTCAGACCTTTATCACCGGCAAAACCGCTATCCCACCCGCTTCGGACTATGAGCCTGATAAATGGACGCTTTCGCGAGAGCGCGCGCCGTTTGGTAAAGGGTTAGGTCTGCTGGCGGGACAGCCCTGCCAGTTTGCGCTGCAACCCATTGTCGAGCCGTCCGAAGGCAAAATCAGTTCTTTCGAAGCGCTTATACGCGGAAACGACGGCGGCAGCCCGGAGCATTTCTTCCGTAGTCTCGATCGTGAACAGATTTACGAAGTCGACCTGCAAACCAAAGCCTGGACCTTTGCGCTGGCGCAAAAGCTCGGCATCGGCAGCCACAAACTGGCGGTGAACCTGCTGCCAATGTCGCTGGTTAACGTGCCGGGCGCGGTAGAGTTCCTGGTAACGCAGATCAAAAAGCACAATCTACAGCCTGAGCAGGTGGTCATTGAAGTCACTGAGAGCGAGATGATTTCCGGCTTTAACCAGTTTAACAGCGCCATTAAACAGCTGCGCGCGGAAGGGGTTGGGCTGGCGATAGATGATTTTGGTTCCGGCTATGCTGGTCTTTCACTGCTCACCCGGTTTCAGCCGGATAAGCTCAAAATCGACAGAGAGATCGTCAGCGATATCCACCTGAGCGGGCCCAAGCAGGCGATTGTGAAGTCGATAATCAGCTGCTGCACCGATCTGGAGATTACGCTGGTCGCAGAAGGCATTGAGAAGATAGAAGAGTGGTGCTGGCTTGAATCCGTCGGTATTCGCCGCTTCCAGGGCTTTTTGTTCGCCCGCCCGCAGCTCAATGGCGTAGGTGATATCCATTGGCCCCATCGGGTGGGTTAAGCAAATTTTCCGTCGCCATATTTCCCCGACACCCTGCCTGTGCTTAAATAGCTAAACCGGTTTAACATGATTTAGCTAAGAAGGTGATATGGAGACGATCTGGGTACTTGGCGATGCCGTGGTGGATCTGTTGCCCGACGGAGAGGGCAAACTGCTGCAATGTCCTGGCGGCGCACCGGCCAATGTCGCGGTAGGGGTTGCGCGTCTGGGCGGCAGAAGCGCCTTTATAGGCCGGGTGGGCGACGACCCCTTCGGGCGTTTTATGCAAAAAACGCTTGCGGATGAGCAGGTTAATACAGAATGGCTGCGCCTGGACCCGCAGCATCGCACCTCCACGGTGGTGGTGGATCTCGATAACGACGGTGAACGTTCCTTTACCTTTATGGTTCGCCCGAGCGCTGATTTATTCCTCGACTCTGCCGATCTCCCGCCATTCCGCGCCGGGGAGTGGCTGCACGTCTGCTCTATCGCGCTCAGCGCCGAACCCAGCCGTTCCGCGACGTTTCAGGCGATGTCCGCTATCAGAATGGCGGGGGGATTTGTCAGCTTTGACCCCAATATCCGCGCCGATCTCTGGCACGATGAAGTCGAGCTGCGTCAGTGTCTTGAGCGGGCATTAGCCTGTGCAGATGTGGTGAAAATCTCGGTGGAAGAGCTGGCGTTCTTAACCGGAAATGCGCAGGTCCATGAGGGGCTGGCGGCGCTGATGCGCACCTGTCCGGCCAGGCTGGTGCTGGTGACGCAGGGAAAAGAGGGCGTAACCGCCTGGCAGAAAGGCGCGTTGACGCACTATCCTGCATCACCCGTGGAATGCATTGATACCACCGGCGCGGGGGATGCTTTCGTCGCCGGGCTGCTGTTCGGTCTGGCTCGTGATGGCCAGGCCCGTCTTTCAGAGGTCATCACGCTGGCGCAGCGCTGTGGGGCGCTGGCGACAACCGCAAAAGGGGCAATGACCGCGCTGCCTTATCATCACGAACTGTAATTCACCTCTCCAGGCCTCCGGTCGGCGGCCTGAATTGTCGTCTCGATCACACTTACTAAAACGGTTTAGCAAAAAACGTTGCCGATCCAAAATTCAACGGTTTAGTATCATCAGCCTAAACCGGTTTAGCAATTTAGCACTTTCACCGATAGTTATTAGGGATGCGACAAAATGTATAAAAAACGCAGACTTGCCGTGATGATAGGCATGCTGGCCGGGAGTACCTCTGTTTTTGCCCAGACGGATATGACACGTATCGAAGCGCGCCTGGCGGCGCTGGAGCAGCGTTTGCAGGAGGCGGAAACCCGCGCGCAGGTTGCTGAAAAGCGCGCCACGGCAGCGGAACAGAAAACACAGCAGCTGGTGGCTGCGCAGCAGGAAGCGCAAACCTCCACACAGGCGGTGGCGCAACGTACCACGGTGCTGGAAGAAAAAGCCGACCGGACAGGCGGTTTTGAATTTCACGGTTACGCCCGTTCCGGCCTGCTGATGAACGACGCGGCCTCCAGCAGCAAAAGCGGCCCTTATCTGACGCCCGCCGGGGAAACTGGCGGGGCCATCGGGCGTCTGGGGAACGAAGCGGATACCTACGTTGAGCTGAATGTTGAGCACAAACAGACGCTGGAGAATGGTGCGACGACGCGCTTTAAGGCGATGCTGGCCGACGGTCAGAAAACCTATAACGACTGGTCGGCAGACAGCAGCGACCTGAACATTCGTCAGGCCTTTGCCGAGCTGGGCAATTTGCCAGACTTTACCGGTGCGCTGAAGGGCAGTACCTTCTGGGCGGGTAAGCGTTTTGACCGCGACAACTTCGACATTCACTGGCTGGATTCCGACGTGGTGTTTCTCGCCGGGACCGGCGGCGGCGTCTACGACGTGAAGTGGAACGATACGCTGCGCAGTAACTTCTCCCTTTATGGCCGTAACTTCGGCAGCGAAGAGGAGATCGACAACAACGTTCAGAACTACATCCTCAGCATGAATCACTTCGCCGGGCCGGTGCAGATGATGGTCAGCGGCTTACGGGCAAAAGATAATGACGACCGTAAGGACAGCAACGGCGATCCGATTAAAACCGACGCGGCCAATAACGGGGTACATGCGCTGGTTGGTCTGCATAACGAGAGCTTCTACGGCCTGCGGGAAGGTTCCGCCAAAACGGCTCTGCTTTACGGCCACGGTCTGGGCGCCGAGGTGAAAAGCATTGGTTCAGACGGCGCGCTGCTGTCAGAAGCCGATACCTGGCGTTTTGCAAGTTACGGTGTCACGCCGCTGGGCGGTGGCTGGCACATTGCGCCCGCCGTGCTGGCGCAAAGCAGTAAGGACCGCTACGTGAAGGGCGACAGCTATGAGTGGGTCACGCTCAATACGCGTCTGATCAAAGAGGTGACCCAGAATTTCGCCCTCGCGTTCGAAGGCAGCTATCAGTACATGGATTTAAGCCCGGAAGGCTACAAGGATCGCAATGCGGTTAACGGTAGCTTCTACAAGCTGACCTTCGCCCCGACGTTAAAGGCGGGCAAAATTGGCGATTTCTTCAGCCGTCCGGAGCTGCGCCTGTTCGCCACCTGGATGGACTGGAGCAGCAAGCTGGATAACTACGCCAGCGATGACGCCTTTGGCAGCAGCGGCTTCAACGCGGGCGGGGAATGGAACTTTGGGGTGCAGATGGAAACCTGGTTTTAACCCTTCACGCTCCCGCATCGCGGGGGCGTTTCGAACACCATAAAAAGAGGTCAGGAAGAGGTATCTATGGATTTTAATCATATTGCGCGCGAGCTTATTCCGCTGCTCGGTGGCAAAGAGAACATTGCCAGCGCGGCACATTGCGCCACGCGCCTTCGTCTGGTGCTGGTCGATGATGCGCTTGCCGACCAGCAGGCTATCGGCAAGGTTGAAGGCGTGAAAGGCTGTTTTCGAAACGCCGGGCAGATGCAGGTGATCTTCGGCACCGGGGTGGTGAATAAGGTTTACGCCGCGTTTATTCAGGCGGCAGAGATTAGCGAGTCCAGTAAATCGGAAGCGGCGGATATTGCGGCCCGCAAGCTGAACCCGTTCCAGCGTATCGCGCGTCTGCTCTCCAACATCTTCGTGCCGATTATCCCGGCGATCGTGGCCTCGGGTCTGCTGATGGGCCTGCTGGGGATGGTTAAAACCTACGGCTGGGTTAATCCGGATAACGCGCTCTATATCATGCTGGATATGTGCAGCTCGGCGGCGTTTATTATTCTGCCGATCCTGATTGGCTTCACCGCCGCGCGGGAGTTTGGCGGCAACCCGTATCTGGGGGCAACGCTCGGCGGCATCCTGACTCATCCGGCGCTGACCAACGCCTGGGGCGTAGCGTCCGGCTTCCACACCATGAACTTCTTCGGTCTTGAAATCGCCATGATTGGCTATCAGGGAACCGTCTTCCCGGTGCTGCTGGCGGTGTGGTTTATGAGCATTGTGGAAAAACAGCTGCGCCGGGCGATCCCGGATGCGTTAGATCTGATCCTGACGCCGTTCCTGACCGTCATTATCTCCGGCTTCATTGCGCTGTTGATTATTGGCCCGGCGGGACGCGCGCTGGGCGACGGAATCTCCTTCATTCTTAGCACTCTGATTGCCCACGCGGGCTGGCTGGCCGGGCTGCTGTTTGGTGGGCTCTATTCGGTGATTGTCATTACCGGCATTCACCACAGCTTCCACGCCATTGAGGCCGGGCTGCTGGGTAATCCGTCGATTGGCGTTAACTTCCTGCTGCCGATCTGGGCGATGGCGAACGTGGCGCAGGGCGGGGCGTGTCTGGCGGTGTGGTTCAAAACCCGCGATGCCAAAATCAAAGCCATTACCTTACCGTCGGCGTTTTCCGCGATGCTGGGCATCACCGAAGCGGCAATTTTTGGCATCAACCTGCGTTTTGTGAAGCCGTTTATCGCGGCGCTGATCGGTGGTGCGGCGGGCGGTGCCTGGGTGGTGTCGGTGCATGTCTACATGACCGCCGTTGGCCTGACGGCGCTTCCCGGCATGGCGATTGTCCAGGCCAGCTCGCTGCTCAACTATATAATCGGCATGGTGATTGCCTTTGGCGTGGCGTTCACCGTCTCTCTGCTGCTGAAATATAAAACGGACTCTGAATAATGACCTTATCTTCCCGCTGGCCTGCCGTGTTGCAGGCCGTTATGCAAGGCCAGCCGCGTGCGCTGGCGGACAGCCACTATCCGCAGTGGCATACCGCACCGGTGACAGGGCTGATGAACGATCCGAACGGGTTTATCTGGTTTGCCGGGCGCTACCATTTGTTTTATCAGTGGAACCCGCTGGGCTGCGATCATCGCTACAAGTGTTGGGGGCACTGGAGCTCAGCAGATCTGGTGCACTGGCAGCACGAGCCAATGGCGCTGATGCCTGACGAAGAGTATGACCGCAATGGCTGTTACTCCGGCAGCGCCGTGGATAACAACGGCGTGCTGACCCTGTGCTATACCGGCAACGTTAAGTTTGACGATGGCGGCCGCACCGCCTGGCAGTGTCTGGCGGTGCAAAATGACGATGGCACGTTTGCCAAACTGGGACCGGTGTTGCCCCTGCCGGACGGGTACACCGGGCACGTCCGCGATCCGAAAGTATGGTGGCATGACGGGCTGTGGTACATGGTGCTCGGCGCGCAGGATCGACAGCAGCGCGGCAAGGTGCTGCTGTTTACGTCAGCCGATTTACACACCTGGGCGTCCTGCGGCGAAATCGCCGGTCACGGCGTCAACGGACTCACGGACGCGGGCTATATGTGGGAGTGCCCGGATCTGTTTGAGCTTGATGGCACACACGTCTTGATCTGCTGCCCGCAGGGGCTGGCGCGCGAACCGCATCGCTATCTCAACACCTATCCGGCCGTCTGGATGCGTGGGGCATTTGATTATCAAACGCCTGCATTTGCGCACGGCGAGCTGCATGAGCTTGACGCCGGTTTCGAATTTTACGCGCCGCAAACCACGGTGGCAGAAGATGGCCGCCGCATCCTCATCGGCTGGATGGGCGTGCCGGACGGCGAAGAGATGCTCCAGCCTACGCGGGCGCACGGCTGGATCCACCAGATGACCTGTCCTCGCGAGCTGCGCTACCGCGACGGTAAGCTCTGGCAAACCCCGGTTCGTGAGCTGGAAACGCTGCGCGAGGATGAACATCACTGGCAGGGACGCGCCAGCGATGCCCCGGTGCTGGCGGGAGCGCGTCTTGAGTTCGAACTGAGCGCATCGAGCGTGAACGTGGATTTTGCCGGCGCGTTGCGGCTGATTGTGGATGATGAGGGGATCCGCCTGGAACGCGCCAGTCTGAAAACCACAGACACGCTGACCCGCTACTGGCAGGGCAATGTTCATCATTTACGCGTGCTGTGCGACTGTTCCAGCGTCGAAATTTTCATCAATCACGGTGAAGGCGTCATGAGCAGCCGCTATTTTCCTGACCATCCGGCCCAGGTACGCTTCGAAGGTGCGTCCGATATCACATTACGCTACTGGTCGCTGCGCAGCTGCATGATAGAATAGAGGTTTTGGCAGCCGGATCTAAGTCGTTGTGAGAAAAACAAAACGCGTCACCATTAAAGATATCGCGGAGCTCGCGGGGGTATCAAAAGCCACCGCCAGCCTGGTTCTGAACGGCCGCAGCAAAGAGCTTCGGGTGGCGGAGGAGACACGCGAGCGTGTGCTGGCGATTGCCAAAGAACATCATTATCAGCCCAGCATTCACGCCCGTTCGCTGCGGGACAACCGCAGCCACACCATTGGTCTGGTGGTGCCGGAAATCACCAACTACGGGTTTGCCGTTTTTTCTCATGAGCTGGAGACCCTCTGCCGCGAGGCGGGTGTTCAGCTGCTGATCTCCTGTAGCGATGAAAATCCGGGCCAGGAGACGGTGGTGGTCAATAACATGGTGGCCCGCCAGGTGGACGGGCTGATTGTCGCCTCCAGCATGCTCAACGACGCGGACTATCAAAAGCTGAGCGAACAGTTGCCCGTTGTGCTCTTTGACCGCCATATGAACGACAGTTCTCTGCCGCTGGTTCTCACCGATTCAATTACCCCAACCGCCACACTGGTGGCCGACATCGCGCGCCAGCATCCGGATGAGTTCTACTTCCTCGGCGGTCAGCCGCGGCTTTCCCCGACGCGTGACCGTCTTGAAGGGTTTAAGCAGGGGCTGCGTGACGCTGGCGTCGAGTTACGTCCGGAGTGGATCATTCATGGTAATTACCATCCGAGCTCCGGCTACGAAATGTTTGCCGAGCTTTGCGCACGCCTGGGCCGCCCGCCAAAAGCCCTTTTTACCGCCGCCTGCGGTCTGCTGGAAGGGGTGTTGCGCTATATGGGGCAACATAATCTGCTGCAAAGCGATATGCGTCTGGCCAGCTTTGACGATCACTATCTCTATGATTCTCTGACCATTCCTGTCGATACCGTTCGTCAGGATAACCGCCAGCTCGCCTGGCACTGCTTTGATCTGATTGGCAAACTGATTGAAGGGGAAACGCCGGAGCCGATCCAGCGTAAGCTGGATGCCACCCTGCAACGGCGATACAAGGCCGTAGAGTGACAGGGTAACGTCTGAGGGTGACATCAATAACTTTAATTAATTAAAGATTGGATTCAGCCGATAACCAAAGGGAAATTATATCCCTGAGGTGTGTTATGTCGTTGAAAAAATCATCCCTGATTATCCTGTTTTCCCTGCTTTTCTTCTTTGTGGCCAGCACTATCACCAGCGTTGGGCTCATCATTAAAAGTAATACTTCGCTGGATAATGTGAACAAAGAAATTCAGGTGGTTCTGTCCATTATTGATCCCATTAACCACAGCCGAACCCTGCGGGTCAGGGTTATGGAGTATGTGAAAATGGTGGAAGCGGGGGACGCTACCGACCCGTCTGCGAAACTGGCCTCGGTTAAAGAGGCGCTGACCAAAGCCGATAGTGCATTTTCGGCGTTTATGGCCTCGCCGCGTTTGCCGGACGAAGCCCCGCTGGTCACTGCCTACCAGGAGGCGTGGCAAAACTACCGTAACCAGGGACTGGCGCCTCTCATCGCCGCTGCCGCCGCTCACGATGTGTCGCGGTTCAACGCTCTTATTCCCGTGGTGTCTCGACTCGATCGCCAATATGAAATTGTGCTCGATCAGGTTCTCTCCGTTCACCAGAAGTACGCCAAAACGCTGAACGAGGATGCGAGCCATAATTTCGTGTCGGGTCTGGTTATTATCGCCTGCATTGCGGTGCTGTTCGTGGTGGTGATCTTCGCCGTCAGCCTGCTGATGAAACGCGTGGTCTTTGCGCCGGTGAACCTGGCGCGCGAGCACTGTCGCCAGATTGCGGCCGGGAAGCTGGACGTACCGGTACCGATCAAGCGTGATTCCGGGAATGAAATCGATCACCTGATGTCCTCGATGGAGCAGATGCGCCAGGCGCTGCTCTCCACCATTTCTCAGGTGCGCGATGCCAGCCACACTGTGACGCATGCGGCGCAGGAAATTGCCTCCGGCAATATCGACCTGGCCTCCCGTACCGAGCAACAGGCTTCGGCCCTGACCCAGACGGCCGCCAGCATGGAAGAGCTGAGCGCGACGGTGGCGAATAACACCGACAACGTTTTCCAGGCCGGTAAGCTGGTGCAGGATGCCGTGAAAAATGCCCATACCGGTGAAGCGGTAACCCGTGAAGTCATCGAAACGATGAATACTATCGCGTCCAATTCGAAGCGTATTGAGGACATCACCAGCGTCATCAACAGCATTGCTTTCCAGACTAATATTCTGGCGCTAAACGCGGCCGTTGAAGCGGCGCGTGCTGGCGCGCAGGGGCGAGGATTTGCCGTGGTAGCAAGTGAAGTGCGCACCCTGGCACAAAAAAGCGCGGTGGCGGCGAAAGATATCGAAAGCCTTATCGCCCAGTCTGTTTCCAGCGTGAAAAACGGTGCACAACTGGTGAATCGTTCGGGAGAGGTGATTGATTCTATTATCAGTTCTGTGAATAAAGTGCATACGCTGATGGAACAGATTTCGGTTGCCTCAGAAGAGCAGAGCCGCGGGATTGGTCAGGTTGGGCAGGCCGTAACGGAGATGGACGGTGTGACCCAGCAGAACGCGGCGCTGGTGCAGCAATCCGCCGCCGCTGCGGCCTCGCTGGAGGAGCAGGCGCAGCAGCTGTCCCAGAGTATCTCGAGCTTTAGTTTGCCTGCTACGGCGTGATGTTCAGAGAGGCTCCTGAGGGAGCCTTTTTAATGTCTGCATGTAGCCGCTGCACAATCTCCTTCAGCCATTACTGTTATCCGTACAAAGCCGCTATCACATAAATTTTATCTTTCCCCGGCAATATTTCTGTTCCTCATCCGTCTACCTCATCAGAGACCATAATCATTCAACATAAACGAGGTACACATGAGAAATTTTGATATGCACGGAAAAGGTCACGGGCGTGGTTTGGGCCGCCATCGTATGGGTAAGGGCATCGTGATTGGCGCAGTCCTGTTCGTGGTGCTTGGCCTGCTGGTCATGTCCCTGTGGAACGCGTTGCTCCCGGCCATCCTGGGGGTTAAAGCCATTGGCTTCTGGCAGGCGCTGGGGATCCTGCTGCTGAGCCGCATTCTTTTCGGTGGGCTGGGTTTCCGTCCGGGCATGTTCGGTGCGCACCGCCGTATGCACGAACAATGGATGAATATGAGCCCCGAACAACGTGAGGCCTTCATTCAGCAGCGTCGGGCGGGATTTGGGCGCCACGGTCATTGCCGGTGGCACGATGGCCGGGATGAAAAGCGAGATGATAACGGTGCAAAAGCGCCGGAAGCCGAGTGAGCGATATGAAAGCCGGTGAGGCGGGGGAATCATTACTGATCTCGGCACTCAATGCCTGCCGCGCGCGGCTAAAAGCCTTCATTCGCGGACGGACTGCGGTTCGTGATGATGTCGATGATATTCTTCAGGAAGTGACCTGGCAGTTGATGAAAGTGGAACAACCGGTCGAGAACGTCGCCGCCTGGCTGTTTCGCGCCGCACGAAATGAGATGATCGACCGGGCGCGAAAAAAGCACGAGGTTTCACTGCCGGGGTACCTGACAGCAGATGACGAGGACTTTCCGGAGCAGGAGATTGCAGAAACGTTATTCGGCCTACCGCAAACGCCGGAGGAAGAGTATCTCAACATGCTGCTATGGGAAGAGTTGGGGCAAGCCCTGTCGGAACTGCCGCCACCTCAGCGCGAGGTGTTTGAAAAAACGGAATTTGAGGGCTACAGCATGAAGATGCTGGCAGAGGAAACAGGCGACAGTGTGCAGGCGTTATTATCCTGCAAACACAAAGCCGTGCGATTTTTGCGTAGTCGCCTCAAGGATATTTATGAAGCGTTGACAGGACAATAAACTTCGACCACTCTGAAAAACAATATTTTAAAGGGGTCGTTATGCTTCAACGGTTAGCAAAGAAAAAGGTGCTGTTACTCTCTGCTCTGATGGTTTCAGGGCTGGTCAGGGCAGAGGAGTCGCTTCCGGATGTGGTGAAGCACTTCAGTGAACAGCAGGACATCAAAATCATCAAGAAAATTGACGCCCCCGGCGGCGCGCCAGCGTGGCTGGGGAAATATCAGGACATGGGCGTGACGCTCTTTCTGACCCCTGACGGAAAGCACGTCGTGTCTGGTTATCTTTATGATGAGAAAGGAACCAACCTCAGCGAGGCCTTTTTCCAGAAAGAGATCTACGCCCCGATGGGCCGCGAGATGTGGAAAAAGCTCAATGCGGCGCATCCCCTGAAAGAGGGCGCGGAGAGTGCCCCGCGCAAAGTCTTCGTCTTTGCCGACCCGTTCTGCCCGTACTGCAAGCAGTTCTGGGCTGAAGCGCAGCCGTGGGTGAAGGCTGGCAAGGTTCAGCTCAATACGCTGCTGGTTGCATTTCTTAACCCAAACAGCGGGCGTAACGCCTCCGCGATCCTGAATGCGAAAGATCCGGTGTCGGCCTGGAAAACGTACGAGCTGTCCGGCGGGAAAAAGCTGCCGAAACCTGAAGCTGCGGCTTCCCGGGAAACCGTTGAGATCCTGCAAAATCACCAGACGCTAATGGACAGTCTTGGCGCGAATGCCACACCGGCTATTTATTACCTGAATGAGCAAAACGAACTGCAACAGGTCGTGGGTATGCCAGACGCAAAACAGCTTGAGGCGATGTTCGGGCCGAAGCCGTAAAAAAAAGGCAGAAACAGGTCGTTTCTGCCTTTTTTCAGTCAACTACCCCAGCGTCCCCGGAGGTAATTTACTGCCTCCTGCGTCTGCGGCTGGTTAAGATAGTCTTCACGGAACAGGATGGTGCCCTTAACGTCTGGCAGTGAATCGTTGAGGTCGAGCTGTTTTTTCAGCTCCGGTACGCCGCCGTTCACCGTCCAGTCCGGTTCGTTTCTGGAAGGTGCGCCCACTTTGTAGAACGCGATCCCGATATACAGGCGGGTATGGGTCGGTTTCACCACGTCAGCCCACCATTTTGTCAGCACATCGTAACGTGCCGCGTCGCGGGCGAAGGGCCAGTAGATCTGCGGCGCAATGTAATCCAGTAAACCCTGCTGTACCCATTTGCGCGTGTCAGCGTAGGATTCATCATAGGCTGCGGCACCGCGCGTGTCCGAGCCTGCCGGGTCGAAGGAGCGATTGCGCCAGACCCCCGCCGGGCTAACGCCAAATTCGACCTCAGGTTTAGCCTGCTTGATCGCCCTTGAGACCTGCACAATCAACTGCTGCGTATTGTGTCGACGCCAGTCCGCTTTTGACGCAAATCCTTCGCCATAGCGCCTGAAGGTCCAGGCATCATTCAGGGTGGACCCCGGCGTCTCGGTGTAAAAATAGTCATCGAACTGAACGCCGTCGACAGGGTAGTGATTTACCACTTCCATCACCACCTGGGTTATCCAGTCCCGCACGTCGGGAATGCCCGGGTCGAGAACAAAACGATCCCCCGAGGTGCGGATCCACTCCGGATGCTGGACGTACACGCTGGAAGGATGAAGCGACGAGGTGCGGTTAAGCGCGGCGATGGTCGACGGCTTCGTGTTGGTGGAAACGCGGTACGGGTTAAACCAGGCATGAACCTTCATCCCGCGCTTGTGCGCTTCATCCAGCATAAACTGAAGCGGATCGTAACCGGGATCTTCCCCGATAGTCCCCGTCAGGGTATCTGACCAGGGCAGTATTTTAGAGGCCCACAGCGCCGTACTGTCCGGTTTTACCTGAAAGAAGACGGTGTTGATCCCAAGTTTTTTCAGCTTATCGAGCTTGTCCGTCAGCGCCCGCTGTTGCTGGGCGATACGCTGGTCCGCGCTACGGCCATTCACCGATGACACGGGAGGCCAGTCGAGACGGGAGACGGTCGCCAGCCAGATCCCGCGCATGGGTTCGTTAGTCTGCTGTAGAGGTTTCGCCTGCGGCAGCGGGGTAACGAGTGATTTGGGTGGTTTGGAAGTGCAACTTACCAGTAAAAGCGCGCAGCCAAGCAGCGCGCCAGTCCGTTTTACGTGTCGCATCATTTGCGTGTTAGCTCCTGGGTGTCCGGCTATCCGTCCAGGGATTAAACTCCGGTTCGTCCTGTTCCCCGTTACCGTCATCGTGAAGAGAGTCGAGGTAGAGGGCTTCAACTTCCGCCCGCGCCCATGGGGTGCGGCGCAGGAACTTCAGACTCGATTTAACACTCGGGTCCTTGCGAAAACAGTTGATTTTGATTCGGTTGCCCAGTTCATTCCAGCCATATCGCGCAACCAGCGCGTTAACCTGCATTTCGAGGGTTACGCCATGCAAAGGATCGTTGGAAATATGTGCTGTCATAGGCGTCCGGTAGTCTCATTTTTTATGGGGATGTGATAAACGCTCAAAGGTTACAAGAAAGCAGGGGACGCGGCAATTTCAGCGTGAGGTTCTTCACCCGTGAAGGGTGAAGAAGATTTTCCGGTTAACGCTATTTTTTAAACAGTTCAGGCGCCCATGGCGTCGGGTCTACCTCCATAAAGGGCGCACGCTCAAAGCGGGACTTCAGCGCCCAGGGCACCGTACAGTCGAAAATCGTTTTGCAGGTGATCCCGTTGCCACGAATGGAGGGGCTGTAGTCCGGCGTCTGAGACGGATCGAGCTGGTGTCCGCGGATCCCCGGCAGATGGGTGATGCTGACATCGCCCTGCATACGGGTGGTCATCGCCCACAGGATGTCGTCGCTGTCGAAAATATCCACATCTTCGTCGACGAGAATAATGTTTTTAAGCTCGGAATAGGTGGCTAACGCGATGAGTGCCGCCTGACCCTGACGCCCTTCGTCAGAGGGCTGGCGTTTTTTCACCTGCAATACGCCAAGGAACTTGCCGCCGCCAGCGGTATGTGCATAGACGTTTTGCAGAAAACCGGGGATGGCTTCTTCGACCGCATTACGGATACTGGCCTCCGTTGGCAAACCGGCCAGCGTGGTGTGCTCCTCGCCCGGTCCTACCAGGGTTTGCAGGATCGCCTGATGACGCATCGTGACGGCCTTCACTTTGATTATCGGTAAGGAGGGGTTAGCCTCCCCGCAGTAGCCGGGAAATTCCGGCATCGCGTGCCCGGTGTGGGTATGCTGATCTTCTTTTACACGCACGCCCGGCAGCAGTTCGCCTTCGATGATAATTTCCGCACGCGCTATCGCTTTTTCATTTACGGCCACACCCTGCACCAGCTCTACGGGGGTCTGACGTAACGCGCCGGCGACACCCAGCTCGTTGTAGCCGAAGGGCGTGGTAGGGGCTTCGAAACAGGCGCCAATATAGATAGCGGGATCGAGACCCATATTGATCGTGACCGGCAACGGTTTGCCCGCCTCCTCGGCTTTCTTACGGAACACTTCAATATGGCGGCCTGCGGCAAGGAACATGGAGAGCTCATCGCGCTCCTGCACGCAGAGACGGTGAATAGTGACATCGGTCAGTGAGGCATCTTCCGGATCGCTTGCCAGCACCAGCCCCAGACAGAAGAACGGACCGGCATCTATCGGCGTGTTGGTCGGTGCCGGAAGTAATTTACGCAGATCGAAGTCCGGATCGTCGGCATAAAATACCTGTTCCTGACACGGCGCCTGTGCCGCCGGAACCACAACGGGAGCAATCGGGTTTTTCACGGCCTGGCCGACATGTTTTGCCAGTTCAGAGGGCTCGCAGCCCAACAGGAGCGCCGCCCGCTCGCGGCTGGCGTGCATTCCGACCAGAATACGGGAGTCGGGATATCCCTTAATAGCGTTAAACATCATCGCCGGGCCAATGCGCGTCGGACGTTTTACCGTGCCGCCAGCACCAATATGCCGGTACACACCCGCCAGCTCCGCGTCAGGATCGACCGGATGGCTGGTTTCAAGGTATTGACCTTCATGGCGTTTGAGCAGTTCGATAGCACTTCTGAGATCGTTGATGTGGTTTTTCATATTTCCCTCCTCGGATGAAGGCTTCCATTCTTAACCGGACGAAGAGGGCTATCAATTGCATCATTTATGCTATTTTAATATGAATTTTATTATCAATAATAAAGGCATGGTATGCAGTTTCGACTGATGCGCAATTTCATCGTGGTGGCGGAAGAGCTTCACATGCATCGGGCGGCGGAGCGCCTTAACATGGCGCAGCCAGCGCTGAGCCAGCAGATAAAAACGCTTGAAGATCGTCTTGGGGTCTTGCTCTTTAGCCGGGCGAATCGTCGCCTGACGCTGACGCCAGCCGGTGAGGCATTTCTCAGTAAAGCCAGAGTCGCGATTTTAATGACCGATCAGGCGATTCTGGATGCCAGACAGACGGCCAGAGGGGAACAGGGCGTGCTGAATCTCGGATGTGTTTCAAGTGCGATATTCGACAGTAAGCTACCCGCCGCGCTACGGCTTTTACATGAGAAATGGCCCGCCATCAGCCTTTCCATGATGACGGGTAACGTGCAAACCCTTTATACCGGCGTGCAAAGCAACCAGCTGGATGTGGCCATTATTCGTGCCCCGTTACCGCTATTGCCTGACGATCTGCAAAGCCGTCCATTTACAACGGAAAAGGCCGTGCTGGCCTTACCTCGTCAACATAGCCTGGCGGGCTCCGCCGCGCTGACGCTTGCGTCGGTGAAAGAGGAGAAGTGGATCGCCCTGCGCGACCCGGAGGGGATGGGGCTGGAGCAATATTTCTATGATGCCTGCCACAGCGCGGGCATACAGCCTGACGTTGTGCAAAATGCCACCGATGTCCCCACGGTGATAAGTCTCGTCTCGGCAGGGTTTGGCATCGCCATGCTGCCGGCTTCAGCGAAGGCGATATGCGTACAAAACGTCGTCTTTGTGGATATTCTTGACCGACTTCGGGAGAGCGAGCTGACGCTGGTTTGCCACCGGATTATTCGCTCTGAGGTCCTGAAAAAATTGATGAGCATCCTCGATCATACCTGACGTCCGGCGGCCTGAAGAAGCTGTTCTTGCAGCCAGCGGTTAGCCGGATCCTGGCTGTTTTTCGGGTGCCAGTACATACCGATGACGATCGGAGGGAGATCCAGCGGCGGCGGAAAAATATCAAGCGTTTGCGTGAACCGTAGCAACATGCGTCTGGGTAGGGTGCAGAGCAAATCGGTACCGGCAACAATCGCAGGCGCCATCGCATAGCTTTGCGTCGACATCACCACGTTACGCTGGTGGCCAAGCCCCGCCAGATGCTGATCGACAAAGCCCGCGAACGGGTCGCCCTCGGATGAAACCACCAGGTGGGAAAGGCTGCAATAGCTTTCCAGATCCATCGGCCCCGTACCGCGCGGATGGCCTTTACGCTGGGCGGTGGCATATTCATCGTCAAACAGCTTGCGTCTGACCCATGCATCGTGCGCCCCCGCGTTAACGCCGACATAAATATCCACATCGCCATTTTCCATCTGCGCTGGCAGCAGCGGGGTTTCCGGGAGCGCAAAACGCAGGCGGATGCCTGGTGCTGCGCTGCTAATCTGATTCTGCAACTCTGCCCCCAGCATCAGCGCCGGGTTCTCGTGCAGGGCAATCACAAAGGTGCGGTTGCTGTTCTGCGCGTTGAACGTGGTGGGTTCAAGCATCGCCGATATACCCTGCAAAACCGTCGCGACCTGCGGCCTTAGCGCCTCGGCGCGCGGCGTAGGTAACACCCCACGTCCGTGTGGGGAAGGGATAAACAGCGGCTCATTGAACAGGACGCGCAGGCGCGCAAGGCGGGCAGACATCGCCGGCTGGCTGATGCCCAGCCGCGCGGCCGCATGGGTGATATTCTGATCCCTGAGTAACGCATCCAGCGTCAGGATCAGGTCCATATCCATATCGGAGGAGGGCATCTTATTGTGCGTCATAGCTTGCTGCCGTTGTTCAACAGGGAAGGTTAGCCATTGCCAGAAAAGCAGTCACTGCATTACCTGGCTCCTGCATGCGGCTGATCATGACCAGATTTGCGGTCAGCACCTGAGCATTCAGGTTGCGGTAAATCAGTCCGGGTATTTGCACCTGTTGCAGGGGGGCGGGAACCAGCGCCAGACCGAGCCCGGCTGCGGCAAATGCCAGAACGCTTAGCGTACTGTTTGAACGATGTGCCACGCAAAAACCATCCCCGAGCTGCTGCGCCAGCAGCACAGTCAGATTTTCATTGGCGTCATGCGCGTCGTACAGGACCAGGGGATGACCGGCGAGCATTTCAACGGAGAGGTGCGGATGGATGGCTAAGGGATGATCGTCACACATTGCGATTATCATCTCCCAGTTTCCGGTTTTCTGCACCCTGATCTGCGGATCGGCTGTCGTACTGTTATCCGGTGTATAACCGACATCAATATGCCCTGCGAGGATCGCAGCTACCTGTTTCTGGGGAGCGATTTCCTGAATGGTGACTTCTGCATCCGGATGGGTTTTACGGAAGCGACGTACATCGGTAATCATTTTGCCACTAAAAATGGCGTTCCCGGCAAAACCGACCCGTACACGCCCTGTCTCTCCCCGTATCGCACGCTGGACTGCCAGACGCGTGTGTTCCATCTGTTCCAGCATCAGTCTGGCTTCGCTGAGAAGAAGCGATCCGGCCTCAGTAAGTTCCACACGACGGCTGGTGCGGATAAACAGCGGACCGCCTAACTCGGTTTCAAGGGCTTTAATCTGCATGCTAAGCGCAGGCTGAACAATATTGAGTCGCTCAGCCGCGCGTCCAAAATGCTCTTCTTCTGCAACAGCCAAAAAATAGCGTAAGTGCCGGAGTTCCATTGCCACCCTGACTCATCATTAAAAATGATTGTTTAGTAAAATATATATATTTGAGTATAAACCGCTTCACGGCCAAACTGAACGCATCAACTCAAACAGGAATCAAACAATGCAAACTCACCAACTGCAAGACCGTCAGGATCTTAACGACCTCATGAATGGCTGGATGCACCGCGACCTGGGCGAATGGGAGCAGCTGCGTAATCTTTTTCATCCGGACGGCACAATCGAAATTACGTGGTTCGAAGGGCTCGCGAGCGATTTTGTCGAGGGTTCCATGCGTATGGGCGCTTCAGATTTGCGCACAAAACATATGATTGGCTCGCCCGTCGTCACTTTTAACGACCGCGGCGACAAAGCGATTCTTGAAACCAATGCGATGATCATCGCTGAAAATATAAAACTTAATATTGGATGCGAATGCCACAATCGTTTCTACGATCTGGCAGAAAAGAGAGAGGGCGTATGGAAGCTGTTCCATCGTCAGAGCATCTACGACATGGGTATTTTCACCTTTCCGCTGGGCCCGGTTGAGATTGATTCAAAAATTGCTGCCAACTATCCGCGGGAATATGCCGCGCTAGCTTATCTGCTGGAACAAAGCGGTTTTCCCCTCGGCCGCGTATTTGCCACGCGTGACAGTGAACTAGAAGCGAATATGAAAGCGAACGCAAAAAAATGGCTGGCTGTCTGACAGGTTGAGCGCAGGGCCGAACAGATTTCGCCGGCTGGTTAATACCCGGCCGCGGGGCCCTGGGCGTGAGATAGCGGTCCCAGGCTGACATATTTAGCCTGGGACGCAGAGACTCTCTTATTGGGCGTCCCGGTTGGTATAGGTCACCGGAACCCACGCGTAGCCTTCCCGCTCACCTTTCTTCACATACCCGATCCCGGGGAAAGGCAGATGTGGCGCCGCAATCAGATCTTTGTTTTTCACAAACTCAGCGAACGCTGCGTTGCGTACCCGGGCGGCTCCGTCCTGATCCTCATCGTAAGCAATCGTCACGTTGGGCTGTGGGAACTGAACCGCGGCAACGTGAATGATGTCGCCGACAAAGGTAATTTTTTCACCTTTGCTCTCCAGCGTGTAGAACGCGGACCCTGGGGTGTGGCCCGGGTGAACCGTACCGCTGATGCCCGGCAGAAGCTGTTCCGTCCCGGAGAAAGTCTTCACTTTCCCGGCATCCAGATAGGGCTTTAAGGTCTTGTGCGCGACGTCGAAGTAGTTCTGGTCATAGCCAGATTTTTTCTGGTTCTCGTCGTTAAAGAAGAAATCGATATCCGGTTTGCCGACATACACCTGTGCGCGGGTAAATACGCGCTGACCGTCTTTGACCAGGCCGCCTGCATGATCGGAGTGCGCGTGGGTGATCAGGATATCGGTGATGTCCTGCGGCCTGATGCCCTGCGTCGCCAGGCTTTCAATCAGCCGCCCGCCTTTGTCGGGGCCAAAGAGCTGACCGGAGCCGGTATCCACCAGAATTTTGTGGCCGGGCATAGCGATATAGAACGCGTTAATCGATGCTTCCACCGGATTGGCCTGGAAGTTTTTGGCCAGTAACGCATCGGTATTTTCCGCCGTCGTCCGGCGCAGTAAGGCGTGCAGGTCCTGCGGCACGCTGCCGTCCGTAAAGGCGGTGACAATCGTATCGCCAACCTGAACGCTGTAGCCGCCGGCCTGCTGTTTCACCACATGCTGCGGAACGCTGGCCACCGCGTGGATCGCGGGAAAGAATAAAACCGAACCGGTCAACAGGGTTGATAACGCAAGTTTTTTCACAGTAAACATGATGGGCTCCTCAATAGTCAGTTCATCATAGTTCAACTGAGATTTTTGAGAACAGCAGGGAATTGAATGTGACCTATCCATGAAATGGATAGGTCTGAGAGGATGCTTTACAGCACGCCGGTACCGCCGTCAGAGCACCATACTTGTCCGGAGGCGTATGAGCAGGTATCTGAGGCAAAAAGCACATACAGCGGTGCGATTTCAACCGGCTGGCCCGGTCGGCCCAGGGGCGTATCTTCCCCGAACTTCTGAACTTTGGACTGCGGCTGACCGCCGCTGGACTGAAGAGGCGTCCAGTATGGACCTGGCGCGACGGCATTCACCCGAATGCCACGCGGCCCCAGCTGCTGAGCCAGAGACTTGGTAAAGGCCACGTTACAGGCTTTGGTCTGCGCATAGTCCACCAGGATCGCGCTCGGTTTAAACGCCTGAACGGAAGTGGTGTTAATGATCACAGCGCCTTCCTGCAAATGGCGCAGCGCAGCTTTAGTGATCCAGAAGGGGGCATAGACGTTGGTTTTAAACGTCGCGTCGAAATCTGCCGTGGTGAGATCGTCGATCGATTCGCAGTACTGCTGGCGTCCGGCGTTGTTCACCAGGATATCCAGGCCACCCAGTTCCGCGACGGCTTTTTCCACCAGCGTATCGCAGAACGACTCCACGCGAATGTCGCCGGGAATGGCGACCGCTTTACGGCCTTCGGCCCGAATCAGCGCAATGACCGATGCCGCATCGGACTCCTCTTCCGGGAGATAGCCAATAGCCACATCTGCACCTTCACGGGCATAGGCGATCGCTACCGCGCGACCAATTCCGGAATCACCGCCGGTAATCAGCGCTTTTTTTCCTGCCAGTTTGCCTGATCCGATATAACTTGTTTCACCGTGATCCGGTATTGGCTTCATTTCAGATGCCAGCCCGGGGGCCCTTTGCGGTTGTTCAGCAAACGGTGGACGAGGGTAATGCAGCGTGTGATTATTTCCTGTAGACATACCGGCCTCCTTAATAGTGAATTCCAAGATTAGTCGTTAATTAAACGTAAGCGGGCAAAATTGACAAATTCAGACAAATCTATCTTCTGGTAGCGGATATAAAATATTTTCTCAAGCCAGCATGTAATACCAGAAAAGGGCGACCTCATCTTTTTCCGGCAGGGCGTTGTAAAGGTAGCGATCGTAACCGCCGAGAATAAACCCATAGTGACGATAGAACTGACAGGCAGAAACATTAACGTTCTGCGTCTCCAGCCGTAACCCGGGCGCATTGAGGCTTCGCGCCCAGACGTGGGTGGCGGACATCAGCTTGTGCGCCGCGCCCGTACGGCGTTTTGAACGCTCCACGGCAATGTAATCCACCGAAATAAATTTATTCCAGTTGCAGGACGCGGTAATAAAACCGGCGATTTCACCGTCATCCGTTTCGGCGATAAGAAATATTGTATCCGGATTAACGCAATGATTTTCCAGCGTCTGGAGATCAAGTTCATAGGTTTTAAGATAAGGTTCGGTCAGCGCCTCGATATGCAAATCACCATTGAGAAATGGCTCTCTGGCAATCTCATCAACCTTGAAAGAAAAATCACAACATTCAAGGCGGGCGAGGTCTGTACTTAATCCTTTTCGAATATGCATAGTATTCCTTAAGTGGGAGTTATAAATAGATAATAGACGAAGCGGCATCCCCTGCTGGCATAACACTCTGTAGATCCTGGTCTAAGCTTGTATTTCGTTCCGCGTAAAAGGTGGTCATTCGAGGACAATGAATGGAATTCAGAACATGTCGCAGGCACTGGGGTGCTGAGTTTATTTCCGATGACGTTGTACGTTTTCGCGTCTGGGCAGAAGGGCAGAAAGATCTCACATTACGTTTAACCGATACCGACATTCCCATGGCGGCGGTGGGCGACGGCTGGTTTCAGATTGACGTGCCCGGCGTCATGCACGGTACGACTTATCAGTTTGTTTTACAGGATGGAATGGCGGTGCCGGATCCGGCCTCACGCGCGCAGCAGGCTGACGTCAACGGCCCGTCGGTGGTGATCGACCCGCGTCGCAGCCTGCCCACTCAGCGGGAATGGCAAGGACGATCGTGGGAAGAGACGGTGATCTACGAGCTGCATATCGGCACCTTCACCGGGGAAGGAACCTTCAGGGCGGCCATCGACAAACTGCCTTATCTGGCCGGGCTGGGTATTACTCAACTGGAAGTGATGCCCGTGTCCCAGTTCGGGGGCGCGCGCGGATGGGGGTATGACGGCGTACTGCTGTATGCCCCGCACTCGGCTTATGGCACACCGGATGATTTTCATGCCTTCATTGATGCCGCCCACGCGCTCGGGCTTTCCGTGGTGCTGGATATCGTACTCAACCACTTTGGCCCGGAAGGTAATTACCTGCCGTTGCTCTCGCCAGCGTTTTTCCATCAGGATCGTATGACCCCGTGGGGCAACGGTATTGCCTATGAGGTTGAGGCCGTCCGGCAATACATCGCCGAGGCGCCGTTATTCTGGCTCTCGGAGTATCATCTTGACGGTCTGCGCTTCGACGCCATCGACCAGATCCATGACGACGCTGAGACCCATATTCTTCCCGAGATAGCGCAACGGATCCGCGACGCATTTCCGGATCGGCATATCCATCTGACCACCGAAGACAGTCGCAACGTGATTTTCCTGCATCCGCGCGATGAGCATGGTCAGACGCCGCTTTTCACCGCCGAATGGAATGATGATTTTCACAACGCCGCGCATGTCTTCGCGACCGGGGAATCACACGCCTATTATCAGGATTTTGCCTTTGAGCCGGAGAAAAAACTGGCGCGGGCGCTGGCAGAGGGCTTTGTCTACCAGGGGGAAATCTCGCTTCAGACCGGAAAATCGCGCGGGGTAGAGTGTCGCGAGCAACCTCCGCAGTTTTTTGTCGATTTTATTCAGAATCACGACCAGGTCGGCAACCGTGCCCAGGGGGAGAGGCTTATCTCTCTGGCAGGCGCGGATAAAACGCGTGTGCTGTTTGCGGCGCTGCTTATGTCGCCCCATATTCCGCTGCTGTTTATGGGCGAGGAGTATGGCGAAACGCATCCGTTCCTCTTTTTCACCGACTTCCACGGCGACCTGGCGAAAGCCGTGCGGGAAGGGCGCGCGAAAGAGTTTACCGGCCATGCCGGGCACGATGAAACCGTACCGGACCCCAATGACGTAAATACCTTTATGCGGTCGAAGCTTGACTGGAACAAGGCAGACACGGAGGAAGGCAGGGCGTGGCTGCACGCTACGCGCGAACTGATTGCGCTGCGTCAGCGCTTTATCGTCCCGCTACTGAAACAGCGGGGCGCCGTGGAGGGTCACGTCCTGCAAACGGCGCTCGGCATGGTTGCCGTGAGCTGGCGTTTCCCGTCCGGTACGCTGTCGCTGGCGCTGAATATCGGCAAAAAGCCGCTCGCCTTACCGAACCTGCCCGGAAAAACGATCTTTAGCTGGCCGGAGGCAGTCGATAACCTGCCGCCAAACAGCATTGTTGTTCGCTTAGCTGATGGAGAAGCAGCGCTATGATCCCTTCCTCTACTTACCGAATTCAGTTTCGCAACGGCATGGCCTTCGATCGCGTGGTGGACCTGATTCCGTATATGAAAGACCTTGGAATTAGCCATCTTTACGCGTCGCCTGTTTTCACCGCAACCACGGATTCCACCCACGGCTATGACGTGACCGACCCCAACGAAATCGACCCGGCGATTGGCGGACGGGAAGGGTTTGACCGCATGGCGGCAGCGCTGAAACAGGCGGGGATGGGGCTGATTCTGGATATCGTTCCTAACCATATGTCGACCTCGCTGGAAAACCGCTGGTGGCGCGATGTTATAGAACAAGGCAGGCAGAGCCGCTATGCGGCGTATTTTGATATCGACTGGTCCCGACCGCTGACGTTGCCGTTTCTTGGCGACACCTTTGAAGCCGAGCTGGAGCGGGGAGCTATCACCTTAAAACGTGACAGTGTCACCAATAACGCAGCGCTGGTTTACTATGATACCGCCTATCCGCTTAATCCCGGCACGTATGCCGAAGGCAAGAGCATCGCTGAGATCCACGAGGCGCAAAGCTGGCGGCTGATGTCCTGGCGGGAAGCGCCGAAACAGCTTTCATGGCGGCGCTTTTTTGAAATCACCGGGCTGGTCGGCGTGCGGGTAGAGGATGAGGCGGTCTTCGCAGACACGCACCGCCTGATCCTTGAGCTTGTTCACGCCGGGGTTGTCGACGGCCTGCGCATTGACCATGTGGACGGGCTTGCCGATCCGCTGGGCTATTTGCAGCGCCTGCGTGCGGCGACCGGGCCAGATTGCTACATCACGGTAGAGAAGATCCTCGCCAAAGGGGAACAGCTTCCTCCGGAGTGGCCGGTCTCGGGTACTACGGGCTATGAGTTTATTGCCTCGCTGGCGGAAGTGCTGGTGGATGATACCAACCTCTCGCGACTGGAGACGCTCTACGACGAGACGCTGGGTACGACCGTGGACAGGCAGGCGGAACTTCGCAAAGCCAAAGGGCTGATGACCGATCGTAATTTTGAAGGTGAATTTACCACGCTGCTCAAAATCGCCAGCGAGCTGGCCGGGCATAACGGCGCCGAAGTGGAGCATGAGGATATCCGCCATGCCCTGCGCGAGCTGCTTATCGCATTTCCGGTGTATCGCACCTACGGCACCGGAGAAGGGCTGACGCCACCGGATGTGGCGCTGCTCAGTCGCGTGGTCGCCAGCGTCAACGCCTCTGAACCCGCTCTCAGCCTGATCGTGCGTATTCTTACCGGCGATCTGCCTGAGGATGACCACGCGCTGGCCTCGCTTTTCCGCACCCGTTTTCAGCAACTGACCGGGCCGCTGATGGCGAAATCGGTAGAGGATACGCTGTTCTTCCGCCATAACCTGGAGCTGGCCCTGAACGAAGTCGGCGCTGACCCGACGCCGCGCGCGTTTTCACTTTCCCGTTTTCATCAGGAGATGCGTATTCGTCTTGCCCGCCAGCCCGATGCGCTGCTGGGAACCTCCACCCACGACACCAAACGCGGCGAGGATGCGCGAGCGCGACTATACACGCTGACGGAAGCGCCAGATCTGTGGGGAGAAAACCTGGCGCGCTGGCGGCAGATGAACCAGACGCAGGTCCGATTCCTCAACGACGGCACCGCGCCGAACGCCGCCGACACCTGGATGATCTTCCAGGCGCTGGCGGGCGTCTGGCCAGCCACGCTGTCGCCAGACGATCGTGATGGTCTTAAGTCACTGGAAGAGCGTTTCCTCGGCTTTATTGAGAAAGCCCTGCGCGAGGCCAAGCAGCGTACCGACTGGATCGACAGCAACGAAGGGTACGAGAGCGTGGTGCTGGACTACGTGCGCCATCTGCTCTCCCCGGATAACACCCTGTTCCTGCGTGATTTCAGTGCCGCACTCCAGCCGTTTATTCGGGCTGGGTTAATGAACAGCCTGAGCCAGACGGTGATCAAGCTGACTGCGCCCGGCGTACCGGACATCTACCAGGGCAGCGAAGGGCTTAACTTCAGCCTGGTCGACCCGGATAACCGCCGCGAACCGGATTTCACCGCGCTGGCGGAAAACCTCAGCGTAGCGGATGGAACCATTTTTAACGATGCGCAACGCTGGCGAGACGGCAGCGTGAAGCAGTACGTCACCGCCACGCTGTTACGGCTGCGGCCGCATTACCCCGCGCTTTTCCGCTACGGCGACTGGCTGCCGCTGAAGGTGACTGGCGAGCGGGAAGAGAATCTGATCGTTTATGCCCGCATAAAAGATGACGAGGCGCTGATCGTCGCCGTGCCGCGTCTGGTGTTTGACGTCACCGACAATGCGATGCTGTGGGCCAATACTATGGTGGCCATACCCCAGGAGCTGGCCGGGAAGCACTACCGGGATCTGTTTACCGGTGAGCGTCGCCTTCTGCCAGAGACGCTGGATTTAACGTCTGAAAAGGGATGTTTGTTGGTTCTGCTTACCTGCGAATAATCGAGGAGAACAAAAATGCCAAAGGATACAACGTTTGAAATTCGGGCCGGTCATGGCCAACAGTTGGGCGCAAATTATGACGGGAAAGGAGTGAATTTCGCCCTGTTTTCCGCCCATGCGGAGCGGGTGGAGCTGTGTTTGTTTGACCCATCGGGAAAAACAGAAATCACCCGCCTGGAACTGCCGGAATATACCCATGAGGTCTGGCACGGCTATGTGCCGGATCTGAAACCGGGGGCGCTGTATGGCTACCGTGTATATGGCCCTTACGATCCGGAGAACGGTCACCGCTTCAATCCCAATAAGCTGCTTATTGACCCCTATGCCCGTGAACTGGTGGGTGACATTGAGTGGAACGATGCCCACTTCGGCTATGAGCTGGGACACGACGAGTTGGATCTCAGCTATGATACGCGAGACAGCGCGCCGTTTACGCCCAAATGCAAAGTCATCGACCCTCATGCCGTAGACTGGCAAGACTCCCGCCGACCCGATATCCCGTGGCCGCATACCGTGGTTTATGAGAGCCACGTAAAAGGCTTTACCCAGCTTAACCCGGCTATTCCGCCAGAACTGCGCGGTACGTTTGAGGGGATGGGGCATAAAGCGTCGGTGGAGTACATCAAAAGCCTCGGGATTACCTCGGTCGAGCTGCTGCCGGTTCACTGGTTCCCTGACGATCAGCACCTGCTCGATCGCGGTCTGAAAAACTTCTGGGGCTATAACTCGCTCGGTTTCTTTGCGCCAGCGTCACGCTATTACGGCCCGGCGGGGATCCAGGGTTTCCGCGACATGGTGCGTGCCTATCATGACGCGGGCATCGAGGTGATCCTCGACGTGGTCTATAACCACACGGCGGAGGGCAACGAGCTGGGGCCAACCCTGTCGTTTAAGGGAATTGATAACTTCTGTTATTACCGCACCATGCCGGATCAGCACCGGTATTACATCAACGACACCGGCACCGGAAACACCGTTAATACTTCACACCCGCGCGTATTGCAGATGGTCATGGACTCCCTGCGTTACTGGGCAGAATCGATGCAGATTGACGGTTTCCGCTTTGACCTCGGGACCATTCTCGGACGTGAGCCGGAGGGGTTCGATCCGCGCGGCGGCTTCTTCGATGCCGTGACCCAGGATCCGGTGCTGTCGAAGCTGAAGCTCATCGGTGAGCCGTGGGATATCGGCCCGGGCGGGTATCAGGTGGGAGGCTTCCCGCCAGGCTGGGGTGAGTGGAACGACAAATACCGCGATACGGTACGTGAATACTGGAAGGGGGATAACGTCTCTAACGATTTTGCCGCCCGTCTGTTAGGGTCCGGTGATTTGTACGATCTGCGCGGGCGTCGTCCGTGGGCCAGCGTCAATTTTATTACCGCGCATGACGGCTTCACGCTGAACGACCTGGTGTCGTACAACGAGAAACATAACGCCGATAACGGGGAAGATAATAACGACGGACATAACGATAACCGATCGTATAACTACGGCGAAGAAGGGCCGACGGAGAACCCGGATATCATCGCCACCCGCGAGCGGCAAAAGCGCAACTTCCTCACCACGCTCTTCTTCTCGCACGGTACGCCGATGCTGCTGGCAGGGGATGAGTTTGGCCGGACGCAAAAGGGCAATAATAACGGCTACTGTCAGGACAGCGAGATCTCCTGGGTAAACTGGAAAGGGCTCTCTGAAAACGACGAGAAGCTGCGCGACTTTACCCGTCGGTTGATTGCCCTGCGCGCGACGCAGCCGCTGCTGCGACGTGAGAACTGGCGCGACGGGCTGGAGATCCGCTGGTTTAACGCCGGTGGCGGACCGCAGCAGTCGGAACAATGGGACGAGGGTTCCACCCTTGGTCTTGCCATCAGCCGCCCGGATCTTAAGCAGGAAGAGGGCGTCTGGCACGACGTGCTGATGCTGTTTAACCCGTTTGAAGGCACGGTTCCATTCCAGATCCCGCAGTTTGGCGAAGGGGGCTGGGTGCTGGAGCTTTCGACGGCGGATGAGGCCCCCACAGGGGAAATCATCACGGAATCCGTCGATTATGAACTGGCCGGGCGGAGTATGACGCTTTTCCGCCGTCCTTAAAGCGAGGCCGCCGCGCGTGCGGCGGTATCATACAGGGAGGAGATCGCGCGGAGTAACTGCGCGGTCTCGCCAATTGATGCTCCCGGAATGCCGCTTTCCGCATGAATGTTGATCAGGCAGGCCTCCCGCACCTCCCGGTACTTCATGCACAGCGCTTTTCCCTCCTCCGTGGTGGAGAAAAAAAGCTCTTTTCCGGCTTTCTCGCTGGTGACATATCCCGCCTTGACCAGCTTTTTCAGCGCATACGTTACCACGTGGGTATCTTCCACGTTCAGCACAAAGCAGATGTCGGCCAGCTTTTTCTTGCGGTTGCGGTGATTCACGTGGTGCAGAAGCGAAACGTCAAAGGCCCCCATATCCGGTTCACCCGCTGCGGTCATGCAGCGCACCATCCATTTGTTAAACGCATTGCTGGTCATGATCAGCGCATATTCCAGCTCTGATAATTCAGCACACCGCTCTGAGACGAGATGACGGGAGGAGACGATTCGCCCGTCCGCAATATCGTCGTGGTTTAACGCTGTCGTCTTTTTCTTTACTGTCATAACGATCCTTCCC
Source organism: Enterobacter hormaechei (assembly GCA_042434945.1). Classification (GTDB taxonomy): domain Bacteria; phylum Pseudomonadota; class Gammaproteobacteria; order Enterobacterales; family Enterobacteriaceae; genus Escherichia; species Escherichia hormaechei_A. The sequence continues at coordinate 1,812,817 of CP170191.1, read as the reverse complement.
CCGAAATGTAAACTCGCCGATAAAATAAGAACATTTTATTGATAAATTGTTTACATGTTTTTGACGTTCAGATATAGCTTTTTAGTGCAGGTTCTGTGGAGCCTGACGCAAAACACAACATCGCGCGCCGTAATGCACCGGCTTCGCTCTGCTGCGAAGTATAAAAAATAGCCGTCGGCGCGCAACGCTCACTTTGGATAGGGTAACGTTTATGGACAGTTCTACACTGTTGCCACTTATCGGGATTCCGGTGGTGGTTATTGGTTTTGCACTGCGTTTCAACCCGCTGCTGGTTGTCGTGGTGGCGGGGCTGGCGACGGGCCTGCTGGTTGGCATGGATTTCGGTATGCTGCTGGAAACCTTTGGCGAAAAGTTCGTGAATAGCCGATCGCTTGCCACCTTCATTCTGATCCTGCCGGTGATTGGCCTGCTGGAGTATTACGGGCTGAAAGAGCGCGCCCAGGCCTGGGTCGCGAAGATCGCCAGCGCCACCTCGGCGCGTATCCTGATGCTCTACTTTGTCGCCCGCGAAGGGACGGCTGCGCTGGGCCTGATGTCCCTTGGCGGCCACGCGCAAACGGTGCGTCCGCTGCTGGCGCCGATGGCGGAAGGGGCGGCCCTGAATGAATACGGCGAACTGCCGCAGACTATCCGCGACAAAATCAAAGCCCATGCCGCCGCGTGTGACAATATCGCGGTTTTCTTTGGGGAAGATATCTTTATCGCCTTTGGCGCGGTACTGCTGATTGATGCGTTCCTGAAAGAGAACGGGATCGAGGGGATCGAACCGCTGCATATCGGCCTGTGGGCCATTCCGACCGCTATTGCGGCACTGATCATCCATATGACGCGTCTGCTGCGCCTCGACGCCAGCATTCGTCGCGACGTGATGGCCTGGAAAGCAGAGCAGGGTACGCAGGAGATCGCACCATGATGACCCTCATCACCATTAACCGCGTGTATTACCTGATCGGCTTCGTCGTGATGCTGCTGGTTGTGATGACCCTTCGCGACCGCGCTAACCCGAAACGCTATACCACGGCGCTGTTCTGGTTTCTGTTCGGCGGGATCTTCCTGTTTGGCGATCTGATGGTGCAGGAGCTGGGTAAGTCGCTGGCGTATCGCATTATTGGCGGCGCCGTTATCGTGATTGCGCTGCTGGCCGGTTTCGGGCTGGTCGGGAAGGGGCACTATAAAATGTCCACCGAGGAGGAGCGTGTTGCCTCGTCGAACCGGCTGAAAAACTGGCTGTTTTTACCGGCACTGATGATCCCCGTGGTAACGGTCATCGGGACGCTGTTTCTGAAAGGCGTGTCGATTGGCGGCGTTTATCTGCTCGACCAGAAACAGCTTACGCTGGCGGCGCTGTGCGTGGCCTGCGTGGCGGCTATCCTTACCGGCTGGTGGCTGACAAAAGGTACGCCGCTGCATGCGGTGCGTCAGTCGCGTCGGCTGGTCGATACCATTGGCTGGGCGGTGATCCTGCCGCAGATGCTCGCCATGCTCGGCGGGGTGTTTGTGGTGGCGAATACCGGCGAATCGGTACAAAAGGTGGTCAGCCTGTTTGTGAACCCGGACAGCCGCTTCATGCTGGTGGTCATTTACTGCGTGGGGATGGCGCTGTTTACCATGATCATGGGTAATGCCTTCGCAGCCTTCCCGGTGTTAAGCGCCGGTATCGCTCTGCCATTCCTGATTAACGTCCATCACGGTAACCCGGCGCCGCTGCTGGCTATCGGTATGTACGCAGGCTATTGCGGCACGCTGATGACGCCGATGGCCGCCAACTTCAACATTGTGCCCGCCGCGCTGCTGGAGCTAAAAGACAAATATCAGGTTATCAAGATCCAGATCCCGACCGCGTTAACCCTGCTGGTGGTGAACGTGTTCTTAATGTATTTCCTCGTGTTTCGCTAAGGAGCTGCAATGGAATTAACGCAACATCAGGCTGACGCCTTCGCCAGAATGCCGTTGACCTATTTACGTCAGGAATACCCGAACCACATTATGCATCTGCTCAACGATGACGGCGACGTTCTGCCGCCTCGCGAGCTGCACCCGATCTTTTACGGCTGTTTTGACTGGCACTCTGCGGTGCACGGCTACTGGCTGCTGCTGCGCTGCCTGCGTCTCTGGCCCGAACTGCCGTGCCGGGAAGAGATCATCACTCTGTTCGAAGAACACCTGACCGACGAGAAGGTGGCGAAGGAGCTGGCCTATTTTACCGCGCCGTTCCGCGCGTCGTTTGAGCGGCCTTATGGCTACGGCTGGCTGCTGGCGCTGGCGCAGGAGCTGAAACAGTCGTCACTGCCACAGGCGGAGCGCTGGTACCAGACGCTGCAACCGTTAACGCGGGATATTCGCCAGCGGCTGGTGGATTACCTCAGCAAGCTCACCTATCCCATCCGCGTCGGAACACATTACAACACGGCGTTTGCGCTCGCGCTGGGGCTGGATTATGCCCGGGCGGTGACGGATGACGGGCTTGAACAGGCGATCCTGGACGCGGCGACGCGCTTTTATCATACGGACACGCAATATCCGGCGCATTATGAGCCGGGCGGCGACGAGTATATCTCCGGGGCGCTGACCGAGGCGTTACTGATGAGTAAGGTGGTAGAGAATTTCCCGGCCTGGTTCGATGCGTTTCTGCCTGAAGTGGGTGCCGTTTCAGCGCTGATGAACCCGGCTGAGGTAAGCGACCGCACCGACCCGAAAATCGCACATCTGGACGGGCTTAACCTCAGCCGCGCGTGGTGTATGAAGCACATTGCCCGTGCTCTGCCGCAAAACCACCGGGCGCAACAGGCGTTACAGGATGCCGTTGCGCGCCATCTCTCGGCAAGCGTGGAGCATGTTGTCGGCAGTCACTACAGCGGCGGCCACTGGCTGGCGAGTTTTGCGCTGCTGGCGCTAGAGTAGCGCTTAGTTATATTTTCGTGCTCATCCTGTTTCCGCAGGATGAGTGATTTTACGCAACCGGCTCGCGCTGACGACGACCGCTACCGCAGAAGCTGCGGCGGCGACCCACAGCGCAACATGAATTGACCTTTCATCTGCGGCCAGCAGAACGGCCACGGCGGCGGCGCCAAGACACTGCCCAAACGTGCGCATAATGGATAAAACACCGGATGCATAGCTCGCATGCTCACGAATAACGTTGGAAAGCATTTCCCGGTTATTGGGACTCTGAAAGCAGCCAAACCCCACTCCGCACACCAGACTCCGCAGGCAGATATCCCACACTGAAGGGCGGTCGGGTAATGTTGCCAGCAGGATCAAACCGACGACAAAAATCATCAGCCCCAGCGTGGATATCGCCGGGGCTGAAATCGTGTCTGCCCACCGGCCTGCATGCGGCGCAATCAGTACGATCCCTAGCGGCCACGGCGTAAACAGCAGGGCAGACAACACCGGGCTGTAGCCGTATTCGCTCTGAAACAGGAAGGGTAGCGCAATAAAGGTGATCCCCTGGCTGACAAAAGCAATCATCGACGTGAAGGCCGCGAGGGTAAAACGTTCATTTTTAAACATCATCGGCGGCAGTAAGGGGTTATCCGCGCGGCGGATCTGCCAGATAAACGCCATGCCGCTCAGCGCAGCGAGCATTGTCCAGCAAAGGCTACCGGGATAATAGTCCTGGAGGCTGTTCGCCGCCATGATCGTCGACCCCAACAGCAGCGCCGACAATATCGCGCCCGGGGTGTCGAAAGGCGCTTGCTTTCGAACCGCATCCCGCGGCAGCGCTTTGACCGCCAGCAGTAAGGCGAGGGTGCCGGGAACAACATTTATCGCAAACAGCCATTGCCAGCTCAGGGTGTGAAGGATCGTCCCGCCCAATACCGGGCCGATAGCGGAGCTGGAGGCGATGAGCAGGGCGTGTAACCCCAGAATGCGGCCAAGCAATCGCCCGGGAAATACGGACCGCAGGATTGCGGGGGCAATACTCAGCGTCGCCGCGCCGCCGATCCCCTGAAGCACGCGCATACCGATAAGCATTTCGGGTGTATTCGCCAGCGCGCAACCCAGTGATGTCAGGGTAAAGGTCGTCAGACCTGCCAGAAATACGGGGCGATAACCCAGGCGGGCCGCAAGCGCCGCGAATATCGCCAGCGTCATCGCAGCCGCCAGCAGATACCCGTTGGCGAACCAGACGGCAATACTGGCAGGTACCTGCATCTCCTGAGCCATGGAGGGCAGGGCAATGTTGATCATGGTGCCATCAAACACGCCCATTAAGGTGGTGGTCATAATTGCGGCCATCACCCGTGCGCGCGCCGGGCCGGGAAGTCCTTCGTCGCCGGGTTGACTGGAAAAGAGCGTCATTATGTTGTCCTCTGAGAAGAGTGTATGGATGACAAAACTATAAAGATGGCTTTTACAGGGCGGAAGGCGCACCATTTGCACTTTATCGTTGCACGAAACGCCTTATCTGAATGAACAGGAATGAGCGCTATGACCGATCCTGATTTTAATTTACTGATTGCACTCGACATATTGCTGAGCGAAGCGAGTGTCGCAGGTGCAGCACGTCGTCTGAACCTCAGCACCTCGGCCATGAGCCGGACATTAAGCAGGTTACGCGACGTTACAGGTGACCCGATCCTGGTGCGCGCCGGACGTAACATGGTACTAACCCCGTGGGCCGAAGCGACCCGGGATCGCGCCAGACGTGCAGTGCACGAGGCGAGGGCGGTATTGCAGCCCTCTACTGAAACGTTCAGTACGCAAAGTCTGGCGCGCCTTTTTACCATCAGGGCAAACGATGGTTTTGTGGTGGCGTTTGGGCCTGCGCTTATAGCGGCTGTGGCCGACGCCGCGCCGGACGTCTGTATACGCTTTGCGCCTAAGCCGGAAAAAACGTCGCGCTATCTTCGGGAAGGGCTGGTTGATCTGGAGATTGGCGTCCAGAGCAATATGGGGCCTGAAATACGGCTGCAACGGTTGTTTGAGGATCGGTTTGTGGGCGTCGTGCGTAAGGGACACCCGCTGGCTAAGCAGGCAGAAATAGGCGTGAAGGATTATGTCGCCTGGGGCCATGTGGTAGCGTCACCCGAGGGCGCGTTGCACGGTTCCGTTGACGATGCGCTGGCCGAGCTGGGGACAAAACGTAAAATCGCGAGCGTCGTACCGGGATTTCCGACGGCGCTGTCCGTGGCGCTGGAATCGGATCTTATCACCATGATACCCGCGCTCTATTTACTCAATCAGCAGGTAACGGACCAGGTACACGTTTTCGAGCTGCCGTTCAAAAGCCGTCGTATTACGGTATCGCAGATGTGGCACCCAAGAATGGAACGCGACCCTGGTCACCGTTGGCTGAGAGAGCAAATTCTTGCGATATGCGGTGTGCAGAGGTCAGACATGATAAAGGGCGCTGTATAGCGATTGCTATACACAGCGCTTATGCTATGCTTGTAAAGCAATTGCTATACAAGAGGTATACTCATGAAATCAGATGTTCAACTCAATCTCAGAGCCAAAGAATCCCAGCGGGCGCTTATTGATGCCGCCGCAGAGATCCTCCATAAATCACGTACAGACTTCATTCTGGAGATGGCCTGTCAGGCAGCCGAGAATGTGATCCTCGATCGGCGTGTATTCAATTTCAACGATGAACAGTATGCTGAGTTCATTGACATGCTAGATGCCCCGGTCGCGGACGATCCGGCCATAGAAAAACTGCTGGCAAGGAAACCGCAGTGGGACGTGTAACAGCACCAGAGCCGTTATCCAGCGTTCATCAACTGGCGGAGTTCGTCAGTGGAGAGGCCGTGCTTGACGAATGGCTAAAACAAAGAGGTCTGAAAAACCAGGCGCTCGGCGCAGCCCGAACATTTGTCGTTTGTAAAACGGGCACGAAGCAGGTCGCGGGATTTTACTCTCTGGCTACCGGCAGCGTTAACCATACGCAAGCGACAGGTAATCTGCGGCGTAACATGCCGGATCCCATTCCCGTGATTATACTTGCCCGTCTGGCTGTGGATGTCTCGTTACGCGGAAACGGGTTGGGAGCCGATTTACTCCACGATGCGGTTTTACGCTGTTATCGGGTAGCTGAGAATATCGGGGTGCGGGCGATTATGGTTCATGCACTCACTGAGGAAGCCAAAGCGTTTTATATCCACCATGGTTTTAAAGCTTCGCAGACTCAGGAACGGACACTGTTTCTCCGGCTTCCCCAGTAGCAGCAAAGGGAGGGGGTAGGATGCGATGGGCTTATCTGACGAGGGATAGGCTTCATAATATCCAATTTAACATAATATACATTATGCGTACTAAGGTTGTAACAGCAAAATTGTAATGTCCGTTCTGGGATAAGGATAAGTTAAGTGTACATCACATAGATTCACCATCGAGGGATTCTGATGACGGCACACGCAGCGGAGTTTTTCACTATGGACAAAGTTAACCGACTCAAAATCATTCAGGACGTTGTCGTCCAGCCTCTGACCACACTGATGGCCGCGCAGCGCCTTGATATTTCAGAACGCCTTCTGTTGCGTTACAATGAATCTGGCCCACTGGGTATGGCTGGCCGTCGTCGCGGGAAACCCGGCAATAATCAACTACCGGATGGTCTTGCCCGGTACGCATTCAATATTATCCGCGAACGCTATACTGACTTTGGGCCTACGCTGCCAGCGAGGAACACAAAGAACTGCACGATGTTCACCTGTCAAAATATTGGGAAGTACATTGAGGTCTGGCATTACCCGGATGGCCGGAAAGAACTCAGGCTAAACGGAGTCATCCTTCCCTACTCCACTTATAATCGTATTCAGGAAATTGATTAGGCTGCTATCGTGGACAACAAGCGCCTCGGGCAGATTCCTTAGTTTATTAAGCTGGTTCAGGACAAACGTTAGAAGATTATTTATACTCTGAATTCTTTTTCCGGTAGTGAGTGACCTGTATTATACATTCTCAATCCTCGCAAATGGTTAATTTTGTTAGGCTCCTATCACAAAAAAAAGATGTGAATGTAAATGCTATATTTTCCAGTTCCGTACAACTCTCTGATGGCATTATCGTTAAAATTAGTGATGTTTTTTATCGCGTCAATTTGAGCCCAGATCAAAAAACATACAATTTAGTAGAGGTTTCGTTAGTAAACCCAGAAATAGAAATCATAACAAACTGAGGTGTGGAAATGATAATTTATTTACCTATCATAATAAAGTTGGGCCTGGGGATACTGTGTTTAATTGTTCAAATAAATCTTATGGGAAAAGGAAATCTGGCCCCCTCATCTGCAATGGACCAGGTTCAAAACTATGTGCTGGGGGGAATTATAGGGGGCGTAATTTACAACGAATCTATATCGGTTCTTCAATTTATTCTGGTACTAATCATATGGACTCTTTTGGTCTTCGCTCTTAAATTCCTGAAGGAAAACAATCGATTAATTAAAAGGATAATTGATGGGAAACCGATTACCTTAGTACACAATGGCAGTGTTAATGTTAAGGAGTGTTTACGGAATGGTGTTTCTGCAAATGATCTAATGTTCAAATTAAGAGCAAATGGAATTTATGAGATAGAACAACTAAAACGCGTCGTTCTCGAACAAAATGGGCAATTAACCATCATACAAAGTGGCGATGAAAATATACGCTATCCAATTATAGTGGACGGTTTGGCCAACCATGACCTGCTAGAAATCCTTAATAAAGACAGTGAATGGTTAGAAACTGAAGTTACAAAGAAAGGCTTCAGTAAAATCAGTGAAGTATATTTAGGTGAGTACTTGTCAGGTAGGATTAATTTATACGGATATGAAAAATAACCTCCAAGCAATAACACCATTTTATCAGGATGCAGCCATTTCTGGTGTGCCTCCGCCTGAGAGCATTGACATTAACGTCCGCTCCTGGCACAGAGCAAATATTTGAGCTTTTCGCTGCCCCGGGCATCTGAACTTGGCTTTGACAATGATGTGGAGACTCAATATTAATCTAAAACGTTATGATTAAGAGAACATATTTTTTGTTCTCGCCAGCAGGAATGCCGTAACTGAGGTGGCGTCAGTGATTTTGCCGTCACGTATTAATTGAGCAAAGGCACTAATTTTAATTTTTTTCACCGTCAGGCCGTATTCTTCCTCCTCCAGTTGCTGGCCGGTAAATGTCAGCTCCGTGGCAAGGTAAATATGATAACCCTGGGCTGAATAACCCTGTGCGAGCTTTTGATAACCGACGTACTCCATTTTCCCGGCGCTTAACCCGGTTTCTTCTTTAAGCTCGCCTCTGGCAACGTCTTCAGGTGCAGCGTCGCGAGAACATTCCCAACTTCCCTGAGGGAGTTCTGTGGTTCTCTGGCCCAGAGGGTATCGGTATTGTTCAACCAGATAGATTTCATCATTCTCAACCGGAATGATGACCACGAAATCATCTTTTTCAATGACGGAATAAAGCCCCTCGCTCCCATCGGCTCTCAGAATCCGGTCTTCCTTTAGCGACATCCAGCGGTTACGATAAATCTGTCTCGATTCCAGTGTTTTCATCTCTTTCTTCACGGTAAGCCCCTGATTTCTTTACTTGTAGCTCTCTAACAGTAACGTTAACGCCTTCACCGTGCAATACATCAACGCTCATAACTGTCGTTACGGTCTTGCGTGTTCTCTACGGCAGTCACCTGCACATCCTTAAAGCGCAACCCATCCACACCGGAAATTTTCCCGAACTCTGACGCGTCAATCAAAATTCCGTCCAGCGTTAACCCGGTCACAGGACGCTCCGGATACCCCTCAATGAAAAATGCACGCGAGAAATATTTGTTGTCTGAGCGATGCGCCGACATATTTTTAATCGTCAGTCCGCTGACCGCAGTAAGACCGGCTTCGCCCTCAACACCTTCAGCCAGCTTGCGCCAGTGTTCTGGTTTATCAGATAAATTTCCCCGGTCGCCATAGCTGTACTGCGGAAACCAGTTCAGCTGGATCAGCACCGGGAAACGTACGTCCGTAAGATGTAAATTTTGGACGGTGATATCACGGATAAATCCGCCCCGGTTGCGGGCCGACTTAATGCGAAACCCGACGCCCGTACCGTTAAACGCGTTATCTTCTATCAGGACGCGTTCAATGCCGCCTGAGGTTTCGCTCCCCAGCGTGATCCCGGACCCCTTATTCAGCGTACAACCGCGAATCACTATATCCCGTGCTGTACGTGCTTTTTGCGCCGCTTCGCGTCCTCGTCCTGATTTTATGCAGATATTGTCGTCATTACAGGAAACAATGCAGCGTTCAACCCGCACCTGTTCACAGGAATCGATATCAATCCCGTCGGTGCTCGGCCCCGCAGAATTGCTGATTTTCACGCCCTCAACCGTGATATGGCGCGAATAACAAAGGTGCACGTTCCAGAATCCGGACTCCCGACTGGTAAAATCACGCAGCAGAATGCTCTGGCTTTCAAAGACCAGAATATTGCGCGGGCGCTGACAGTCGTAATCAACCACCCAGCGCAATCCTCTGGCGCTGTAATCGCCGACCATGCCGCTGCGCTCGTCATCGCCCCAGAAGCGTCGCCACCAGATAACACCCTGCCCGTCTATCGTACCTGTACCGGTAATACTGACGTTTTCACAATCGATGATATTAATAATGCCTGCCGGCCAGCGCATATCAATGCCGGCCACCCGGGTGTTTATCAATGGATAATCAGCCAGATCCTGGCTTCCAACGAGCTGTGCGCCAGCGTCCAGGCAAAGCGAAACACCGCTTTTCAGAAACAGTGCTCCGGTCAGAAAACGGCCTTGCGGAATAACAATGACATCGTTCTGTTGAGCGCTATTTATGGCCAGCTGAATGGCAGACGTTGACAGGCGTTGCGCGGTTGGGTCCGCGCCGCACGTCAGAATGGAGACCGCTTTCATGGCTTGTCCTTAAACAGATGAAAGCCTTAGTCTAGAAATCCGCGTGAAGGATAACCTTTGTCTGTTTGACAGCCACGCGGTCAGGCTGGCAAAAAAGCAGATATTTACTGGCTTGCGATCACCGCAACGCCCTTTTCTTTCAGAGCGCTCACCCAGCGTTCATCCGTTGTGTTTTCAACAACCAGCGTATTCACCAGCGACAGGTCGCCAATCACAAACGCCGAGGCCGTGTTGATCTTTTCCGGTGAGGCCAATACCACCGTTTCCGCCGCTCTGCCGGAAAATGCACGTTTGATGCACGCTTCTTCATAATCTCCGGTGGTCAGCCCGGCCTCAGGATGGACGCCAGTGACCCCCATGAAGAACAGATCCGCATGAATATTATTGATGCCTTCAATAGCGGCCGCGCCGACCGTGACGATGGAGTGTTTATACAAACGACCACCAATCAGGATCACCTCTATGCATGGATGGTCGACCAGCCCCAAAGCGATACCCGGGCTGTGCGTCACCACGGTTATCCGTAAATCGGGTGGTAAGAACGTAATAAGTTCGGAGGTGGTCGTCCCGCCATCAATGATCACCACCTGCCCCGGTAAAATGAGCTGCGCGCCTCGCCGTGCCACGCGTTTTTTTGCATCCATTTTAACGGACTGACGCTCGGCAAAAGGCGCAATCGCTGACGATGCTGGCAGTGCACCGCCGTGAACACGCTGCAAACGCCCTTCTGCCGCCAGTTCACGTAAATCCCGGCGGATAGTGTCCTCAGACACCGAGAAAAAGAGGCTGAGCGCAGTAGACTGGACCTGACCTTCCGCCTCCAGTTTTTCCAGAATCAACTGTTTACGCTGGCTTGTGAGCATGAATTATTCCTGTTGTTGCACGATATGCCTTGTATTTGCACGATAGTGCTGTTTATGATGCTTACTCTACGAGAGGAGAGCCAAACGTGCAATCAAAACGTGCAGATATACGCATTATCAACAGCGAAACGTTGTCCGACAACTGGTATAACCTGAAAAAATACACTTTTGACCTCCAGCGCAGCGATGGCGACTGGCAGCGACAAGAGCGTGAAGTGTATGACCGGGGGAATGGCGCGACGATCCTGCTCTATAATCGCGACAGCAAAACCGTCATTCTGACGCGTCAGTTCCGTTTCCCGGTGTTTATAAATGGTCACGAAGAGGATCTCATTGAGGCGGCCGCCGGGTTGCTCGATAACCTTGACCCGGAAAGCCGGATTAAGGCCGAAGCGGAAGAAGAAACCGGGTATAAGGTGACGCGCGTAGAGAAAATTTTTGAGGCCTATATGAGCCCGGGCTCGGTTACCGAGAAACTCTACTTCTATCTGGCGGAATATCATCCGCAGGATCGGACCAGCGCGGGCGGCGGCGTTAAAGCAGAGGGAGAAGATATCGACGTACTGGAAATGACGCTGGACGACGCGCTTCGGGGCATTGAAAATGGGCAGATTGTCGACGGAAAAACCATCATGCTGCTCTATCACCTGGCCCTCAAAGGCATTTTATAATCTCACCATTAGCCAGATACCTGCCCCGGCGCAGGTATTTGCCTGTGCTATTCTTGCTGAACACCTCAACATGGAGATGCGAAAATGGCCGACTGGGATCCCTCTCTTTATCTACAGTACAGCGCAGAACGAACACGTCCCGCCGCTGAGTTACTCGCCCGGGTGCCGCTTGCTGACATAACCTCTGGCGTGGATTTGGGCTGCGGGCCAGGCAACAGCACCGCGCTGCTGAAACAGCGCTGGCCTTCTGCGCAGATCGCCGGCGTGGATAACTCTCCGGCCATGCTGGAGGAAGCCCGACAGGCCCTGCCAGACTGCCACTTTGTTGAGGCGGATATCCGGCACTACAAACCTGACCAGCCGCTCAGCCTGATCTACGCCAACGCCTCACTGCAATGGATCCCGGACCATTACCACCTTCTGCCACACCTGGTTTCACTGCTCCAGTTAAACGGCGTGCTGGCGGTGCAAATGCCTGACAACTGGCTTGAGCCGACGCACGCCCTGATGCGTGAAGTTGCCTGGGAACAGGGCTACCCCGATCGTGGCCGCGAGCCATTGCCGGGTATCCATGCCTACTACGATATTCTGACGGAAGCGGGATGCGACGTGGATATCTGGCGCACCACTTACTTCCATCAGATGAGCTCTCATCAGGCGATTATTGACTGGGTCAGCGCTACAGGGTTACGCCCGTGGTTACAGGAACTCAACGAAAGCGAGCAGAAAAACTATCTGAAACGCTACCTTGAGCTGCTGGAAGAGCAGTATCCGCTCCAGGAGAACGGGCAGATACTGCTGGCTTTTCCGCGCCTGTTTTTGGTGGCTCAGCGGGTTCCGTAAGCCGGATCAGGAACGCGCTTCCTTGAGCAACTGCTGAATCACGGCCTCCTGCTTGTCATAGCTCCCCTCGCCAAACGCGGTGTAACGCAGTTGCCCTTTCGCATCGAAATAGTAATGTGCGGGCCAGTACTGATTTCCGAACGCGCTCCAGATTTTGTAGTTATTATCCGTCACTACGCGGTACGGCAACTGCCATTTGTTGACCGCGTTTTTCACCGATGATAACGGCTTTTCCCAGGGGTATTCCGGGGTGTGGACGCCAATCACCACCAGACCTTCAGACTGATATTTCTTCGCCCAGTCACGCACATGCGGAAGGGTATGCTGGCAGTTGATACAGTCCCAGGTCCAGAAATCGATAAGCACAACTTTCCCACGCAAGGCCTCAGACGTGACAGGGTCACCGTTAACCCAACCCGTACCGCCGCTTAATGACGGTAGCTGGCTGCCCGGCGTCGCGTCAGCGACCGGTTGCAGTTTCACCTGCGTGGAGGTTGGTTGCGCAAGGCTCAACAGGGCGTTTTCCAGCTGGTCGGCAACACCGTTGGCGCCTTTCAGGGCTGAGGTCATTCCGCTGGCGTTGAACGCAACGGCGGCTAACATCATCACTCCCGCTCCCTGACGCAAACGTGCCATCAATGCGGATTTGGCTCTCAGAGGGGTTATCAGCTTACGGCCCCCCGCGACAAGCAGCCCCAGCATCAACGCGCACCCGCTGCCGTAAGCGGCTAACAGCGCTCCGGTTGCGATGGCCGAGTGGCCCGCAATATTAATGCTGAAGATCGCCCCGAGAATCGGTCCGGCACAGGGGGACCACAGCAGCCCAACGGCCAGCCCTGCCAGAAAAGCCGAAACCAGACCGCGTCGCTGCATGCTGTGGGTATTGAGAACGTTTCCCGCGCTGACCGCCGGGCGGGCAATGCGCTGAGCGAACTGCGGGAAGATCAGGGCCAGGGCGGCAATGCTCAGTACCAGCAGCGCAATCCAGCGACCGATAACGGTGGCGTCAGCGATCCACTCGCTGGCAACCGTTACTACCATCGCCACCAACATGAACATCACAATCATTCCCGCCAGAAGCGCCAGAATGTGTTTGCGCTGCCCCTGAAAGCCGACGAACAGCAGAGGAATGACGGGAAGCGTGCACGGACTGAGCAGACTAATCATGCCGCCTAAAAAAGCGATTATCATAAACATAACGACCTCACGATACGGTTGCTGCGAAGATGCAGTGAGGTCATTTCATCGTACGAATGTGTTCAGGCCGTGTTTGAAAAGCTGGATTTTGTCTGCCTGCGTATCGGCGCGGGGTGCAGATACACAGGCGTACAATTAACCGCGCGGAAGGATCACGCTTACGGCCAGCCCTCCCTCTGCCCGGTTTGCAAGATGCAATTTCCCGTCAAGCTGGGCGGTGAGCTGCGCGGCAATGGCGAGGCCTAACCCGGTGCCGCCCGTTTCCCGGTTGCGCGACGTTTCAACCCGGTAGAACGGCTGTAACACCGCCTCCAGTTCTGCCTCCGGGATGCCAGGGCCGTTATCCATAATGCGGATCGCTACCTGCCTTTCATTTTCATCAATCTCTATTACCGCGCTCTCGCCAAACTTCAGCGCATTATCGAGCAGATTGGTCATTACCCTGCGCAATGCCTGGGGACGAGTGACGATCGGCAGACGCGCATTGCGTGCATGAAACTGCACGTTTTTACCAATGTCCTGATAATCACTGGCGATGCTGTTAACCCACGCATTCAGCTCCAGCTTCAGCGTGGTCTCTTCCAGAGATTCTGATGACCGGGCATAGGCAATCCCCTCCCGTACCAGGCGCGACATATTATCCAGGTCGCTCAGCAGCTTATCGCGGAGTTCGGGCTGATCCGCCATTTCGATCCGCAGCTTCATGCGCGTGATGGGCGTCTGGAGATCGTGAGAAATGGACGCCAGAATCTGCGCGCGTTCACGCAGATAGGTCTGTATCCGCGACTGCATCTCATTAAAAGCGTGCGCTGCCTGGCGCACCTCAACCGGACCTTTTTCAGTCATCGGAGAGTGGGCCGCAGGATCGAGGGAATCAACCGCGCGCGTGAATTGCAGGAAGGGCCGGACAACCTGGCGCACGGCAACCCAGGAGCAGAGCGCGACAAGTAACAGCTGAAGAACCAGCACCACGGGCAACCAGCTGGCGACAGGCGGCATGCGCGGGATCAGATCGATGGTGAGCGGTGCGCCGTCGCGGAGCGTCAGATGGGCCTGAATATGGGAAATCGGCCCCGGAACGGCCGTAAAACGCAGCGGATACTGGGAAGAAAGCGTCTCTTTCAGGGTTCGGACCGCATCGCGCGAGCGTTTATCCGTTGGTGCTGCGCCTGGCTCGCCCGGACCAAGAATATAACGATAATTACCGCGACTGAGGCGTTCCAGCCACTCTGGCCGCTCTTTGGCCGGAAGCCGGTCGAGAATGGCCACGCTGGTCGCGACGTCGTTCTCCAGATTGCCCAGCATAACCGTGCGCGCACTGCGCATTCGCTCAACCATGACCAGCGTCAGGCTGAGCGCGTTAGCCAGCAACAGCCCGAGCAGCACAATGATCAGCAGCCGGGCCAGTAACGTGCGGGGCCACAGCGTCATTCATTGGCCTCGACGATGGTCACCGGCATGGTAAAAACGTAGCCCTCGCTGCGTACGGTTTTAATGTAGGCTGGCGTGCGGGCATCTTCATTCAGGCGCTGTCGCACGCGGCTCACCAGGAGATCAATCGAACGCTCAAACAGCTCGGCATCACGTCCCTGCGTCAGGTTCAGCAACTGGTCGCGGGTCAGCACCCGTTGAGGATGGTCGAGGAATACGCGCAGAAGACGGTATTCCGCCCCGCTGAGCGCCACAATCAGTCCCTCGTTATCAATCAGATGACGCGCCACGGTATCCAGCTGCCAGTCACCGAACACCACCAGACGCCCTGCCTCGGTGACCTGAAGATTAGGCGGCATAGTGCGAAAACGACGCAGGATGGCTTTAATACGTGCCAGCAGCTCGCGGGCCACAAACGGTTTCACCACGTAATCGTCCGCGCCCATCTCCAGCCCCAGGATCCGGTCCGTGTCTTCATTGCGCGCGGTAAGCATCAGGATCGGCAGATCCTTATGCCTGCTGCTGCGCAGCTGTCGACACAGCGTCAGGCCATCATCGCCGGGCATCATCACGTCCAGCACCACCAGGTCGATATGCTGTTTGTCGAGCACCATGCGCATCTCTTTTCCGTTCGCCGCACCAGAGGCGTGATAGCCGGATTTCACGAGGTAATCGACAATCAGTTCACGAATATCCCTGTCGTCATCGACGACAAGGATGTGATCAATATGCTCCACCGCAGGCTCCTGATTAAGAGGTAACGGATTGAAAATAGCACATATCAGAGCTTATCCGCGTCGACAACTGCTTTAACAAAGTCCTGCGGATCTTCCTGCGGCGGGTTGTGGCCCACCGTTGCGCCGAAAGTACGGTGCTCATATTTTCCGGTAAATTTCCCGGCATAGGCCGCAGGTGCAGGGTGTGGCGCCCCGTTATTACCGCCTTCGATGGTGATGGTCGGCAGCGTCGCCAGTTTTTGTTCATAGGCGTCATATTTAGGCTCCCCTTTTTCCAGACCCAGACGCCAGCGGTAATTACTGAGCGTGACGGCAACGTGGTCCGGGTTATCGAGGGATTTGGCGCTGGCATTGAAGGTGGCATCGCTGAATTTCCAGTCCGGCGAAGCCTGGGACCAGATCAACCGGGCAAAATCGTGCGTATTTTTAGCATAGCCTTCCGCACCGCGCGGCGTGGCGAAATAGAACTGATACCACCACTGAACCTCTGCCTTCGGCGGTAAAGGCTGTTTGCCAATCGCCTGGCTGCTGATCAAGTAGCCACTCACCGAGACCAGCGATTTCACGCGTTCCGGCCAGAGCGCCGCAACGATATCCGCCGTACGCGCCCCCCAGTCATAACCGGCAAACACCGCCTGTCTGATGTTCAGGGCGTCCATTAGGTTAACGATGTCTTTTGCCATTGCCGAAGGCTGGCCGTTTCGCGGCGTTTTATCAGAAATAAAGCGCGTGGTGCCGTACCCGCGCAGGGACGGCACAATGACACGATACCCTTTCGCGGCCAGCGCGGGGGCCACTTCAGCGTAGCTGTGAATGTCGTACGGCCAGCCATGCAGCAGGATCACCGGTTGCCCCTCTTTTGGCCCGATATCGACGTAACCGACGTTCAAATCGCCAGCGTTAATCTGTTTAACCTGGTTAAAAGCCGACGCGTAATCCTTACCCGTCGCTTCTGCCTGACAGGACATCACGGTGCCAAGTGAAACGGTCAGGGCGACGGCTGAGTATGCGAGTTTATTAAACATGATGTTATCTCCGGGTGAGTTCAGTTGACGGAGATATAACACCATGCGTTTGTATAAAGGATGTGTGCGGATGCGGCTTTATTGCATACCTGTGTATGTATCACAGACGCAGATACAGTGTGATACAAACCCGGTTAAGGGGTGATTCGGTACCGGACGTAATCGTCGGCTTCACCATAGTGGTCATACAGCTTACGCGCCGGATTGTTCATGCGGGTTACCCAGTAGAGTTTTGACCACCCTTCCCGCTTACCCTCATCGATCAGGGCGTCGATAAGCGCTTTACCCGCCCCTGCGCCACGTTCGGCAGCGTCAACAAATAGATCTTCCAGATAGGGGTAAGTTTGGATATCGAAAATTATGTACGTTAAGGTTAATTTTTTGCCATCACGTCATTAGTATATTCACAAACAGACTCGTCATTATTGACTGTATGCTGGAGATTCAGCTCCGTTAAGTAGCCGTCTGCCAGATACAAAACCCGGTCTGCAGAGGCTATGGTTTCCGGGCGATGGGCTATCAGCAGAACAGGAAGCCCCAGTTGACGTAAGGTCTGGCTTATCCGGATTTCACTCTCAACATCAAGGTGGCTGGTCGCTTCATCCAGTAACAGGAATCCCGGTTTCTTGTACAACGCCCTTGCCAGCAGAATGCGTTGTTTTTGTCCTCCGGAAAGCCCTCCGCCGGTTTCACCAATCAGCGTCTGATACCCCATCGGCATTGCCATAACATCGCTGTCGATAAGTGCCAGTCTTGCGCACTGGATCATTCGTTCATAATTTCGGTCATCACTGAAAAAAATAATGTTATCTGCTACAGAACCTTTGAAAAGATGGTCATCCTGCAGTACGGTACCGATACGCTGACGAACCTGAAAATAATCCGGATGCGTATGCAATATGCCAAATGCCCTGATCCTGCCCTCATCAGGGATGTGGATCCCAAGGATAAGCTTCACCAGTGTCGTTTTCCCGCATCCGGATTTACCTGTAATGGCAACGACTTCTCCGGGATTGAGTGTCAGCGACACCCCGCCGATTATCGGATTTTCCCCTCCCTTGTGGCTGAAGATGATGTGCTCAAGTACTAGAGGAGCATGAGCATATTCATCCATCTCCCTGCGGGATACAGAAGGAATGTGCGAAGCGTTGTTATGCTCACGAAAAGGCTGTTGCTGAAGGCCTTCTGTCGGGGTCAGTACAATATCAGCCAGTCGTTCGTTGTAAACATCGAGCATACGCCAGGAAAAAAACTTATCAGTCAGGCTACTGATACTGGAAGAAAAACGCGTCTGATAGGATAAATAAGCAACCAGCATGCCGACGGTGAAGGTTCCATTCAATACCTCCCCGGCGCCTTTCCACAAAATGATTGCTGATACCACGCTGCCGGTAAGAGTGTGAGCAATGTCATAGCACATCAGCAGACGGCTCTGACGCAACTGCGTATTTCTGCGGGCAACGTTGAGATTCAGCCAGGCGGCCTCACGATGTGCCGTCACACCGTTAATTCTCAGGCTGAGGATCCCGTTGAGTGTTTCAAGAAAATGCCCGGACTCCTTGGCACCTGCATCCCAGGCATCTTCTGCCGACTGTCGAAGGGACGGATACCACAGTGCCCTCAACACACCATAGAAAATGGCTGCAAGTACGGCGATCAATGTCATTTCAGGACTGTACAGCAGCATCATGCAAAGCGCAGTCACCACGAGCAACACATCCAGAATACCTTCCAGCACTTGCGTAGTCAGCGCCTGCTGGATGGTATCTACCGCCTCAAAACGAGCATTAATACTCCCCTTACTGCGTGCATCAAACCAGGCCAGAGGAAGATGGACCAGATGATGGAAAACCCGTGCTGTCCACTGCATGTTAAAATTGACGGACAGTGTAATACTCGCCCACTGGCGGGCCAGTGACAGCAGCATCTGGGTCAGTGACATCAGCAGAAGCGCAATAATAATGACGGTCAACAAACTCTGGTCGGCAGCCACCAGGACTTCATCAATCACCAGCTGGTTGAGAAGCGGGCTTCCCAGTGTCAGGATTTCGAGTGCCACGGCAAAAACGATAATTCGCGACATTGCCGACAACAGACCCGGTGTTTTACCTGTCAGTTGGCGCAGATGGATTTTTTTCCTTTCATCCCGAGCGGTAAAATCACTGGCTGGCATCAGCTCCAGCGCGACGCCGGTGAAATGTTTTCCAGCATCCTGTAGGGAGAGCGTTACTTTTCCCTTTTCCGGATCATGAATAACCAGCCTGCTTCCGCGAACTTTATGTAGCACAACAAAATGATTCATGTTCCAGTGGAGAATACACGGGAGAGAAAGGGATCTTAGGTCCTCAAGCTCCAGCCGAACTGCCCGGCTGGATAATCCGATACCGGCCGCACATTCAGTCAGTCTCTGCAGGGTCATCCCTTGTGAGCTGATACTGAAACGTTCGCGCAGTGTGGGTAAGTCTGTTTGCAGACCATGCCAGCAGGCCATCATGACCAGGCATGCCAGACCACATTCCGCTGACTCTGTCTGTCGGGTGAGAGGAAGCTGTTTTCTCCCGGTCCATTTAAGTGTATCCATCACAGCTTTCCTTTCAGGCTCCAGAGCGGCTCAGTCAGCCACTCCCACAAATTGCGGGTATCCAGGCTGACATCCCCCTCAAGAACCATGCCGGGGCGCAGGGCTTCCTGTTTCCCATAAGCCAGAATAAAAGTATTTTCAGGTTCAACGATGACGCGGTAATGACCTTCATTCTCCTTCCAGGTCACAGGAGATACGGAGAGTAAATCAGAAGATGTCAGCGTTGTATGGCTTATTTCACGGATAGTCCCGTACTGCACACCAAACTTCTGATAGGGGAAGGCAGAGAACCGCAGGGCAACACGCTGCCCCGCCTGAATAAAGCCAGCATTCTGACTGGTAGCATAGAGTTCTATCTGCAAACGGGCATTGTCGGGAATGAGGGTCATGACAGGTTCAGATGCCCTGACAGACTGTCCCTGTCTGACCAGCACGGCAGCAACGGTTCCGGATACCGGTGAACTCAGCGTGAAATTTTCCTTACCTGCCAGTTCGTCCTGCTGTTGCCTGATCACCTGCAACTGCCTGTCCATTTCAGCCTTCCGGCTTTCACCCTGAACGATGAGATGGTCAAGGTCGTCTTTAGCAGCCTCCATCGCGGTGTGCAGTTGCAGAAGCCCCTGACGCTGATCCTCAACGTTTTGCTGTGACGTTGAAACGTCAATCTGCTTCTGCTGGTATTCGATATCTGATACGTAATGCGTATCAGCAAGTTTCTTATAGCGCTCCATAACAGACACGGCCAGCGCAGCCTGATGCACGGCAAGTGACAGACGCTTTTCTGCACTTTTAACCTGAGGTTTCAGGGAAACTATTCGCTGTTGTATGGCATGCTGCTGCTGACTGTTGTCACGCAATTCCAGGGTCTGTTGAGAAGTCAGCATTGTAAACTGAGTTTGTAGGGAAAGTCTTATAGCAGCGAGTGTACCTGCCCCCTGTTCGTTGAAATGTTCACCGCTGATATGATAAAGAGTCTCACCGGCAATAATGTGTTGACCTTCTGAGGCGGTCAATTTGGTTACGTAGCCAGCATATTGAGGAGTGATTTTTACCAGCCCGGATGAGGGCATAACGATTCCGGAAAGGTGAGCCTTACGTGTATAGCTACCATAAAGAATAAAGAGTATCAGGCACAGAAATATGAATAACGTTGTGAGTGCGCTTACTGATAAACCGAATGACGCAGGTAAGACAATCTCACCATAATCAGAATCTGTTTGATGATTTAAAGCCTCTTCCCTGAAGATATTCATATCCCAAACACCCTTCAAAAATTTAACGACAAAACAAAAGCATTCATGCACGAATGAATTATAATAGGATAAAAAAGCCCTCTGCTTCTTATTCTAACTATTAAGAGCAATATTGACACCAAAAAAAGAATGGATTGATCTAAAATGTTATAATACTGTCCATGCATCAGACAAAAAGACAATGAAGTCAATATACATGGGATAATATACTTTTTATTATAAATTGAGTGGAAAACACCGAAGATACAGCCCCTGTATATAATCTCCTCATAATATGGGACTACGAAGGTGGCTATTATAAATGCTATAAAACTAATATGGGAGGGTCCATAATGATATAAATTATCCCTGTAAAGATAAACATTATACTGAACCAGCAAAATGACAAACAACACAACAATAGAAAATTTTATTGAAGTTAAATCTCTACTTGGGCGTAATTTAAAACCATCCAACTTCCTTAAGTAAAAAATATACAAGAAAAATGCAATTGAAAATTCCGCAATAAACAATAAGAAAAATGACACATCGAGAGTAAGATAGCGGAGGGTTATGGATGGCGATAACGTAATTATTATTGAGATAACAGACGCAATAAAAAGAACAATTACGTTTTTCTTACTATAAATGAATGGATAGACATGCCTAAAGATTATCATGTTCAACCTATTATTAATTCATATTTTATATAAGAATCAACAAATATGGCTATGATATCGTAATCATTTTTTGATATCATGCACTTTAACTTCAGTGAACATTTGTAATGATTCCATTCTGCAACACAACAATTTTTATCGGAGTGTACTTTATTTACTTTTAAACCTATTCATCAAGTTAACGCCCCATCGAGTTACTGCTATTAATACAATCAACGCAATAATAAACCTTGATATAATCCCTGGCCGTGATACTTCGTCAAACTCAAGAACTTCAGCGTATTTCAAAAGGGTAAATGCGATAATGAAAAAAAATAAGTAAATTAGGAAATTTAAAAATTGTTTCATGCTTAACCCGATACTTGTGATTACATTAACTTTATCAAAAATAATAGCTCATCATGACTACTTCGAATAATCATTAAATATCGAAACACCTAGAATAACATTCAGTTATAATGAGCTTTTAAATTATTATCACACACAACTCAAATTACTTACCAACGGCATTGTCCGGGGCCGTTGTAATTATTACTTTTATCTTTACTACCACGATCTGAAAAACTTTCTTTTGTGCACTGGCCAGCTATAGCTCCACCAATTACCCCAGCGGTCATACCCACTGGCCCCCCAGGAGAGCCGGCGATTAGACCACCGATGATTCCTGCGCCGCATGAGTCAACGCCCTTGTAAATAGAGCCATTGTTTCCTTTTGAATTACCAGGTTTAGAGCTGGTGTTACGACTACCGACACCTTCATAATTACCGCTTCCATTGCCGCCACTTACTAATGCTATCTCATTAAGGCTTAATGCTCTTATATTCGACATAAATCATCTCCATTTAATTTAGTTTTGCATTTTGTGCTAAAAAAATATCTTATATTACTTAATGTAAAGAAAGTGTATTTATGTAAGCAAATGTAAATAAGCTATTGAACTTCGTAAACCGTAGCTCCATTTGGGAGCAGTTCAGCTCCTGCATGGGCAGGCCTATAACACGAAATCGACCTGGAGGTACGGTAATGTTCAGGCATCTTTTCTGACGTCCAGCGCGCAATCACTTCTGCGTCGTAACAGATTTTACAGCCATGGCGCATCGCTTCGTTACGGACGTGCCAGAGTGTTTCGGCTTCTTCGGGCCTGGCTTTTCTTGGCATTACATACTCCTTTATGGATAAATCTGAATAACAAAAGCACGACCAACTGGAATGTGATATTGATGAAATATCAGAACCCAAACAAATGATAACGCTCAAATATGGAGATCACCGGATGACGATACCCACGCTTACGACAGAACGCTTATTACTTAAACCCCTTGTTGCCGCCGATGCCGCCCAGATCCAGCAACGCTATCCGCGCTGGGAGATTGTCCGCTATATGGTGGCTTCAGTCCCCTGGCCCTACCCGGAAAACGGTGCAGAAAATTATGTCAACAACGTTGCACTGCCCGATATGGCCAAAGGGATTGCGTGGTTCTGGACGATTCGCCGTCGCGAAGCGCCTGACGAACTGATGGGGTTGATTTGCCTGTATGACGTGGAGGACAACAACCGGGGCTTCTGGCTCGCGCCGGAATTTCAGGGCCAGGGATATATGCGCGAGGCGAGTATTGCGGCCACGGACTACTGGTTCAATACGCTTAACAAACCGGTGTTGCGCGCGCCGAAAGCGGCGGCCAACAGCCGCTCCCGACGTATTTCAGACAGCAGCGGCATGCGGCTCATCAGGACGGAGAAGAAAGCCTATGTCAGCGGCCTGCTGGATTCGGAGCTGTGGGAAATCACCCGCGACGAGTGGAATGCCCGTCAGGTCAGCTGATAATGCTTATCAGGCATCAGTCTTTCAGGGATGTTCTCTTCATCGTTCATCTGCAACAGATCGCGCTCCATCATGTTGCAGATGGCGTCCAGCGGCAGATCGTTATCTTCCGTCCCAAACGGATCTTCCAGCTCTTCCGCCAGCGTGTCCAGCGAGATAAAGGTGTAGGAAATCAGCGCAGAGACAAAGGGCGTCATGTAATGCAGATCAACTACCAGCGCAAACGGCAGCATGATGCAGAACAGATACACCGTCCGGTGCAGGATCAGCGTATAGGCAAACGGGACTGGCGTATTGGCGATACGCTCACAGCCAGCCAGCACGATGGACATATCATTCAGGCGGTTGTTGAGGCTGTGAAACAGAATGTCTGAAAGGTGCCCGCTACGCCGCCGTACGGCCAGCCACTCCCCCATGATCAGCAGGATACGGTTCGCCGGCGAGTTGGCGTCCATCACTTTCCGTAAATCGTCAGGAGCCAGATAGCGGGACAGCTGATCGGCATTGGTTTCTCTACGAAGGGTCATACGCAGACAGTTAGCAAACGCGATTTGCAGGCGGACAAATTCTCCAAGATGTTTATCATCCGGCAAGGTGTTTTTTACCTCGCGAAACAGCGAGCGCGCCGCTATCATCAACTGCCCCCAAAGCAGACGCGCCTCAACGTAGCGCGAATAACAGGCGTTATTGCGAAATCCCAGGAAGATGGCGATAGCCACGCCCAGAATGCTGAACGGCGCGACGGTAAACCGGATACCCAGCGAGGTGTACCACGGCAGCATGACAATCACGGCGATGGAAAGCAGGAAGTTAAGCAGCAGTCGGGTATAAATTTTGGGAAGTACCGAACCATGCCAGACAAAAATCAGTTGCAGCCAGTGCTGTTGAGGACGAACAATCATAATCAGCTTCAGAAAAGTAAAGAGCGCGGCTATTAAACGTGATCCCCCTCACGGTTGCAAGCATGTTAATAGTTCATTGCATTTTCTGACCTGTTAAGCCTCAACCGCACGGTGCTGCATGTGTTTTTTAAAAAAAGAACGTATAGTATGTTGTAACTAAATAGGGTCTTTAAAAAACCCGGCCAACGCCGGGCATTATGATTAGCAGAGCGGTTTTACCGCATCGCGCATGCCTTTGCTTAAAATTGCATCCAGATCCAGCGCAACCTGATCTACCAGTCCGTTCACCAGAGTGAGATCCTGTTCCCAGTGCTCGCTCACGCTTAACACTGACGACACCAGTTCACGGGTAGTGACCTGTTTGTCGTGATGTTGCGTCCACAACTGCTGGTAACGTTCAAGCCAGTGCGCATCGTCCTGCACCGGATAGCGCTCACCGTTGCGCTCGGCACGGTAAAATGCAATCAGCGCCGCCAGAGCAAAGGTCAGACGTGCTGGCAGTTTGCCGGTCGCCTTCTGCCCTGCCAGCAGTTGCGGCAGAATGCGGGTGCGGTACTTGGTCATCCCGTTCAGGGCAATCGACAGCAGCTGATGCTTAATGTACGGATTTCGGAAACGCCCCGTTACGGCACTGGCGAAGGAGTGCAGCTCGTCGCGCGGCAGATCCAGCACCGGAATAATCTCCTCATAAATAGCCTTCTCTACGAACGCGCAAATTTCCGCGTCGTTCATGGCTTCCCCTACCGTATCCAGGCCGGCCTGAAAAGCGACCGGAACCAGCGCCGTGTGCGCGCCGTTGAGGATCGCCACCTTACGCTCTTTATACGGTTTAATATCGTCAACAATCAGGACGTTGAGTGGGTATTTATCCAGGCGCAGTTCAGCTGCAAGTGATTTCGGCCCCTGAATAACAAACAGATAGAAATGTTCCGCCGTGTCGAGGAAGCTGTCGTGATAGCCCAGCCCGGCTTCCAGCTCTGCCACCTCATCACGCGGATAGCCGGTAACAATGCGGTCAACCAGCGTCGAACAGAAAGTGTTAGCATCATTCAGCCACGCAATGAATGCCGCCGGCAGCGCCCACTCCTGTGCATAGCGCAGCACCAGTTCACGCAGGGCATCGCCGTTGTAGTCGATGAGTTCGCAAGGAATGATAATCCAGCCTTTATCCGCTGCCCCGTTAAAGTGGGTAAAGCGCTCGAACAGCAGACGCGTCAGTTTGGCCGGATAGCTGACAGCTGGCGCATCGTCAAACTTATCCCCCGCGTGATAGCTGATCCCCGCCTCCGTGGTATTGGAGAAGACAAACCGCATGTCCGGGTTATGGGCGAGCTTCAGAAATTCATCGTACTGGCTGTAGACGCTGATTTCACGATTCACGGAACGAATAAGACGCGCATCGCTTACCGCTTCCCCCTGCTCATTCAGACCGCGAATAATCGTTGTATACAGACCATCCTGGGTGCTCAGGGACGGCGGAAAATCGCTCTGGATCGGCCGCACAATCACCACACCGGCATTGAGATTGGTATGCTCGTTTAAGAGGTCGATTTGCCAGTCAACGAACGCGCGCAGGAAGTTACCTTCGCCAAACTGGATGATACGTTCAGGATAGCGCGCACCGGGGAAATCACGACGGTTGAGTGTGTTCACAATGGAGGTCCTTTATGATTAGTCATACAGCCTGATAAGATTGGTGTGATAACTTATCAAAACTTCAGGACCATAACCCCTGTCTGGATCAACTCAGGATGCGATGGTGAAAAATAATCACAGAAATTTATAGAACACCGAGGTCGCCGTCATGTCCCCGTTCGGCATCAGGGTGTAGCGTGGGATCTCCCCCGCCTTTTGCCAGCCTGCTCTCTGGTAAAACGTCTCCGCGCCGCTGCCGGTTGAGGTATCAAGCACCAGTACCGTAAGCGCTTTTTCACGTGCAACCGCCTCCAGGGCTTCCATCAGCGCCATTGCCGCCCCTTTACGGCGCGCGTTCTCATGAACCAGCAGTTTCGCGACATCTGCACGGTGCGGCTGGTTTTCAGGCTGATCGGTGATCAGCTGGACCGTGCCAACCAGCCCCTGCTCCGCATCAAAACAGCCCAGGACGGTACGCTCGTCGCGCCCGACGCTGTCTGCGACGCCGACCCAGAAGGTTTGGGCTTTCCCGGCAGAAAAAGGCAGCATAAAGCTGACGGAGGCGCCGCCGTTGACACAGTTGATGAGAATATCGTTCAGGGCATCGATGTGGGTGAGGATGTCCTGCCGGGAGAGAGGTTTAATCAGCATGGGAGAGTTCATTGCGCGTCCTTAGGTTGAATCTCTCCACTTTGCTATTAACATTTTTGTAACGCAATAAGTGATGACATAGGATTTCGTTATGTCATTTCTCGCCGTGGTGTTGCCGCTTCATGGCGTACATTTGCGCATCCGCGTGTTTTAGCCATGCCTGCATATCGTTGCGGTGATGATCGAACTCGCTCAGCCCCCAGGAGAACTGTAACGACCAGGGATGCAGCTGACGCGCGTTATACTTTTCCGTTTGTTCCACGAGATACTGCATGGCGATCCAGGCGCCAGGCTCATCGGTATCCGCAAACAGCACCGCGAACTCATCTCCCCCGAAACGTACCAGCAGATCGGCCTCGCGGAACGAGGAACGCATCAGGGCGGCCATCGCTTTCAGAGCTTTGTCCCCCTCCTGATGTCCGAAGCGATCGTTAATGGTTTTGAAATGGTCCAGATCCAGCCAGCCAAGGGTTAAGGGTTCTGCCCGACGCTGCGAAACCGACAGTGCAAACTGCGCAAACTGGTTAAACCCGCGACGGTTAAACAGCCCCGTGAGTTCATCGGTTGTGGCCGCGCTAACGGCCGCAAATTCATCCTCTGCCAGCGCGCTGAGATCGGCCAGTACGGCGGCATCCGCCGCGGTAAACTCACGAGGCGCGTAATCAATAAGACACAACGATCCCACGCACGCCCCGTCACGTAAACGCAGCGGGAAACCGGCGTAAAAGCGCACGCCCGGATCTCCCACCACCTGCGGATTATCCGCAAAGCGTTCGTCCAGCAGCGTGTCACTCACCACCAGCGGCGCGTCACCCAGGATCGTATGACCACAAAACGAGAGATCGCGAGGCTGGGTGGCAGGTACCTGGCCGTCGGCAGACTTCACGATCGCGGCGTGGTCATCCACCAGCGTAATCATCGCCAGCGGCACCCTGAAAAAGCGTGTTGCCAGCCGCGTAAGACGATCAAACGCGGGGTAATTGTCGATCTCAAGCAGACCGGACTCGCGCAGAGCATTCATGCGCTCCGCTTCATTCACGGGAATTTGAGGTGCCTTCATAACGTCTCCTGACGCTGAGCATTAGTAAAAGCGTAGCTTAAACAGAGACATTGTCAGTTCAGGAGGCACGATTTACCTCTATGACCAGCCAATGATGGATTACGTTGACGATATACTGTTGTTGCTGCGCACTCAGCGGCACGCCCTGCGGGATAGCGTGCCACTTAGCCAGACAGCCCCGACAGCAGGTTGCCGTGGCATGCTGGGCGATAAAAACCGGATGGCCGCGCATTGGCGTCTGCTTACCGTCATTCACCGGGTGTGCAGGCGCCAGCCGCGCGGCGACAAAATCAGCAGCATGCTTATCGATAGTCTCCGCGCCCTTATCCCAGCAGTATTGCCGCTCTTTCGTCCCTAAATGAAATCGTGAACGGAACGTGGAGCGAGCCAGGCGCGCGAACAGAGGATCTAACGTGGACATCAGTATACGGACCGTCCAAGGCGTTTGGTCAGCTGTTCCAGCGCCGCCACGCCCGCCAGTGAATTTCCGGTCTCGTCCAGTTCCGGGCTCCAGACGGCAATCGCCATCTCGTGAGGGACAATCGCCACGACCCCACCGCCAACGCCGGATTTAGCTGGCAGCCCCACGCGCCAGGCAAACTCCCCGGCGTTCTGATACATGCCGCTGGTTGCCATTAAAGCGTTGATCTGCCGGGCCTGCATCGGGGAGACAACGTCCTCGCCCAGATGCGGGGCATGGCCCTGATGCGCCAGAAACAGAAAAGTCTGCGCCAGTTCGACGCAGTTCATCTTCAGCGCGCAGTAATGAAAATAGTTTTGCAGCACCGTGGCGACGTCATTATGAAAATTGCCGAAGGATTTCATCAGCCAGGCGATGGCGGCGTTACGTGCAGAGTGTTCAAACTCAGAGCGCGCTACCACCGGATCGTAGGCGATGTCCTGCACGCCGGAAAGCTGCCGCACAATCTGGAGCATCCGCTGACGCGGCGCGCTCAGTCTGCTTTGCAGCATATCGCAC
This sequence comes from Enterobacter hormaechei, assembly GCA_042434945.1. GTDB lineage: Bacteria > Pseudomonadota > Gammaproteobacteria > Enterobacterales > Enterobacteriaceae > Escherichia > Escherichia hormaechei_A. The sequence continues at coordinate 1,784,628 of CP170191.1, read as the reverse complement.
ACCACCAGCGCGCCAGCGTTAATAAACGGGTTACGCGGCTTACCCTGTTCGATTTCAAGCTGGAGAAGAGAGTTGAACGGCTGACCGGACGGATCTTTGCCCACCCGCTGCCAGATCTCCTGCTCGTCATACTGGCGCATGGCGGCAACGAGGCTAAGCACTTTTGAAATCGACTGAATCGAAAAGCGCTCCAGCGCGTCCCCCGCCTGAAAACGCTGCCCGTCAATAGTACAAATGGCGATGCCGAGCTTATTACCGCTGACCGAGGCCAGCGCAGGAATGTAATCGGCAACCTTACCCTGCCCCAGTAACGGACGAACCTGCGCCAGAATCTCGTCCAGCATCTCATTATGGATGACCGCAGCCACACTTTGCTCCTTGCCCTCAGGCTAAAACGGGCTGCGAGTATAACAGAGGCTGATACGTCACGTCAGGCAGGGAGACGAAAACGCGAGACGGCCTGCAACAAAAGATCGGACTGCTGATGCAGGCGCTCAGAGGCATTTGACGCTTCGCTAACCAGCACATCTGTCCGACGCGATACCTGATTCAGCGCCTGAAGCTGACGGGTCATCTGATGAATGCTGTCCCCCTGATTCAGGGTAGCCAGCGAAATATCATTCAGCAGGCTGCTCAGATTCGCCACCAGCCCGGTAACCTGTTGCAGATTATCTTCCAGACGGTTTACCACCTGGGAACCTTCTTCAATACCCTGTAGCGAATGGTTGATCAGCGCCTGGATGGTTTGCGTAGAGTGACTGCTTTTTCTGGCCAACAGTCCCACTTCCCGGGCAACCACCGCAAATCCGCGCCCCTGCTCTCCTGCATGGGCGGCTTCAATGGCAGCATTGAGGGCGAGAATGTTGGTCTGAAACGCCACGCTGTCGATCATCGCGACGATCCCGCGCATCTCTGAGGATCGGTCGACGATCGTCTGCATCGAGCCATTCACCGCTGACATCATTTGCTCCCCACCAGCGGCAGCCTGTCGGGCTTCATCCGCGCGCGAGCGGGCGAGTTTAGCATAACCCGTGTTCCCCTCAACGTGGGTTTCGAGATCGGCGATGTGTGCGGTCACCTCCTCCAGCTCTTTGGCCTGTCGCGTAGACTGCTGATAAAGCTTCTGATTCCCCTGCGCAAGCGATCCGATATTTTCAACCATGGAGGTAGTGGCCTCGCTGACCTGGGTCACCAGTTGCTGGAGCCCGCGCTGCATGGCGGTAATACTGCCGCTGAGCTGGCTGATTTCACGGTTAAAGCGCACAACGTCAGGCGGCGTGCCTGACAAATCCCCTGCCGCAAGCTGGTTAATCTGGATAATCAGACGGCGTAGCGGGGATATCACCCACTTCGCCATTCCGAACCAGACGGCTATGGCAATGGCCAGTAGCACCAGCGGCGCAAACAGGAACAGACGTTGCAGACCTGAGAGTTGTTCCATGAGCGACTGACGCCCCTGTATCGTCTGCTTCTCACTCCGTTGCTGATAGCGTGCGAAATTGTCATTAAAATCGGTCTGAAACGCCTGGGCGGGTACGGCGAAAAAGAGGTCGATGCTGTTGGTTTTCACCAGCCCCTCCGCCTGCTCCCGGATGGCGTCGAAAAACAGCTGATAGCTGTTAACCAGCCCCTTGTCTTTCGGCGGATTAAGCGCGAGCCAGGCCTGCCATGCCTGCTGTGACGCCGCCAGGGATTTTTGCGCCTCGTCCATCAGGCTATGCCAGCTCCCTTCCGAGCCGGTCTCCTTGTCCTGCATAAAGTACACGCCGGAGCGGTTGAGCAGATCGCTGGCCGCCAGCAGAGAAATACGGGCCTGATCCAGCCTGCTCTGCTGCTGCCAGGCCAGCTGATTGCGCTGTTCGTTACGCTGGGCTTCATTCAGGGAGGCGGTCAGCAGGAAAGAGGAAGAGAGTTGCAGGGCGGAGAAAAGGCCAATAATACAAAAGATGCCGGTCAGCATGCCAAACTGACGAGGGATAAAGCGCGGCGCAAGACGACTAAAAATTTGCGTTAGGTTCATAATTTTCTTCTGTAACAATACGTTAGACGCGAGCGAGTCTACGAAACGAAAATGACAGAACCATTACGCAAAAATGACAGGAAACGTGAATTGCCGGGTAGCGGCCTGGCCTTACCCGGCAACAAGACTAGACGCGATCCTTCCACACCGTCTGCACATTACAGAACTCATGCAGGCCGAAATGAGAAAGCTCTCGCCCGAAGCCGCTCTTCTTCACCCCGCCAAACGCGACGCGCGCATCGCTGGCGCTGTAGCCGTTGATAAAGATCCCGCCGCACTCCAGCTCGCGCGCAAAGGTTTCAGCCAGCGCATCGTTCTCGGTAAAGACCGTCGCCGATAAGCCAAAATCGCTGTCGTTAGCCAGCTGCAATGCGTGCGCCGCATCGTTCGCGATGGTAATTGCCGCCACCGGACCAAACAGCTCCTGACGAAAGGCCGTCATCTGTGGGGTGACGCCGCCGAGTACGGTTGGGGCATAATAGTTACCGGTCCCGGACATCTTCTCTCCGCCCAGCAGCAGGGTCGCCCCTTCCGCCAGCGTAGCCTGCACCTGCTGATGCAGTTCATCGCGAAGATCAAATCGCGCCATCGGGCCAATATAGTTATCTTCCTCATCCGGTGCGCCCATCTTCAGCGCCTTGACCGCGTCAACAAAGCGTTGGGTAAAGGCGTCCGCCACGCCCGCTTCCACAATAAAGCGTTTTGCCGCCGCACAAACCTGCCCGGTATTCTGATAACGTCCGGCCACCGCCGCGTTGACGGCCAGATCCAGATCGGCATCGTTCAGAACGATAAACGGATCGGAGCCGCCCAGCTCCAGCACACATTTCTTCAACGCCGCGCCCGCCTGCGCGCCAATTGCCGCACCAGCCCGAACGCTGCCGGTTACGGTCACCGCCGCGATACGACGATCGTTAATCGCCTGGCTGACGCCGTCATTCGTCGCGTTCACCCAGCCAAAGACCCCCTCCGGGAAACCGGCATCCGCGAATACCTTCCCGATCAGCTCCGCCGAGCCGAGCACATTAGGCGCATGTTTAAGCAGATAGCTGTTCCCTGCCAGCAGGATCGGCACCGCACCGCGCAGCACCTGCCAGAGCGGGAAGTTCCACGGCATCACCGCCAGAACGGGCCCAAGCGGACGGTACTCAATCACCGCATTTTCGACCTGGGTAGATTCCGGGTGCAGCATCGCCGGGCCGTGTTCAGCGTACCAGTCGCAAAGGCTGGCGGACTTAGCCACCTCCGCACGCGCCTGCATAATGGGCTTGCCCATCTCCCGGGAGATAGTCTGCGCCATCTCTTCCGCACGACTACGCAGCGCCGCACCCAGATCGCGAAGTTTTTGCGCCCGGTGCGCCACGCTTTCGCGTCGCCACTGACGAAAACCGGTATCCGCCTGCGCAATGGCACGCTCAACGTCACCGGACGTTGCCCACTGGTAAGCAGCCAGCGTTTCGCCGGTAGCCGGGTTGACAGAGTGGGCATGGGTAGCAGATGAATAGGTCATGATGTTCTCCACGTAATAACAGTTGATTGATTGTGGCCTACTCTGCTATTTCTTAAAAATGAATAATACTCACCACCTTATTCACAATACGAGAACGGTATGGACTTAACTCAGCTTGAGATGTTTAACGCCGTCGCACTGACCGGCAGCATTACCCAGGCGGCGCAGAAGGTACACCGGGTGCCGTCAAACCTCACCACCCGCATCCGACAGCTAGAAGCGGACCTCGGCGTGGAACTGTTTATTCGCGAGAATCAGCGCCTGCGGCTTTCCCCCGCCGGGCATAATTTTTTGCGCTACAGCAAGCAGATCCTGGCGCTGGTTGACGAAGCGCGAATGGTCGTCGCCGGGGATGAACCGCAGGGATTATTCTCGCTCGGCGCGCTGGAAAGTACCGCCGCCGTACGCATTCCGGAAAGTCTGGCGCGGTTTAACCAGCGCTATCCGCGCATTCAGTTTGCGTTGTCCACCGGACCTTCCGGTACGATGATTGACGGCGTGCTTGAGGGGACGCTCAGCGCCGCCTTTGTCGACGGGCCGCTCTCGCACCCGGAACTGGAAGGGATGCCGGTTTACCGGGAAGAGATGATGCTGGTCACCCCTGCGGGTCACGCGGAAGTATCAAAAGCCACGCAGGTGAGCGGCAGCGACGTGTATGCCTTTCGCGCCAACTGTTCTTACCGGCGTCATCTGGAGAGCTGGTTCCATGCCGACCGCGTCACGCCGGGAAGGATCCATGAGATGGAGTCCTATCACGGGATGCTCGCCTGCGTGATTGCCGGGGCAGGCATTGCGCTGATGCCCCGCTCCATGCTGGAGAGCATGCCGGGCCATCATCAGGTGGCGGCGTGGCCGCTGGCGGAAAACTGGCGCTGGCTCACCACCTGGCTGGTGTGGCGACGCGGGGCGATGACCCGCCAGCTTGAGGCGTTTATCGCGCTGCTGAACGAGCGTCAGCCACCAGCGCCCAGTTGTTAATGATGAACGTAGTCCTGGAGTCGAAGGAAAATTTTTCCCTTCATATACAGCGTGGCCTGCCCGCCAATCAGCACGCGGTCGCCTTTCAGCTCGCAGCGCAGATCCCCGCCGCGCAAGGAGACCTGGCGGGCCGACATCTGCGTTTTACCAAGCTTTTCGCTCCAGTACGGGATCAGCATGCTGTGAGCTGATCCCGTCACCGGATATTCCGGCACCCCTTCCCCCGGGCAGAAGAAGCGGCTGACGAAATCATACTCATCCCCCGGCGCCGTAACGCAGACCATTTTCCCGAGCGGGAGCATGGCCGCAATATCCGGCGTCAGCGCTTCCACCTGCCGCTGGCTGTCGAGCACCACCATGTAGTCACGCCCCACACGCACCTCGTCTGCTGCGTTAATGCCCAGCGAGCTGAACAGCACTGCGGGTGGAGTATCGACAACCTCGGTTGACCACGCCGGGAAATTAAGCGTCAGCCAGTCGCCGCTGCGTTGTACCGTCAGATCGCCGACAAAGCGCGTGGTGAAGGTGATTTCCGTTTGCGGATAATCCAGGTATTCGAAAATAACGTGAGAAGCCGCGAGGGTTGCGTGGCCGCAGAGGTTAATTTCATCCTGCGTGGTAAACCAGCGCAGTTCAAACCCGTTATCCGTTCGGACAAAGAACGCCGTCTCTGACTGATTATGCTGCTTCGCCATCTTCAGCAGCGTCTCATCCGGCAGCCACGCTTCCAGCGGACACACCGCCGCCGCATTGCCGCCGAACGCCCTGTCGCTGAAGGCATCTACCAGATAAAAATCAATTTCCTGCATCGTTGGTTCCTCTTAGATTTGTTCAGCGCAGAAATACTGTGCCCTTCAGATACAGTGCCGCCTGCCCGCCCATCCGCACGCGGTCGCCCTTGAGTTCGCAGCGTACGTCGCCACCACGGGCAGAAACCTGGCGGGCAAACATCTGTGTTTTGCCAAGCCGTTCACTCCAGTACGGGATCAGCATGGTGTGCGCGGAGCCGGTGACAGGATCTTCCGGCACGGCCACGCCTGGCGAGAAGAAACGGCTGACAAAGTCGTATTCCCCCTCGTCCCGGGCAGTGACGGCCACTTTATGCTCGCCCGGCGTCATGGCGGAGAAATCCGGATTAAGGGCTTCAACCTGCTCTCGGCTTTCCAGTACCAGCACCCAGGCGCGGCCTTTTCGCGCCTCGACGTAGTGGCTGATACCGAGTGCGGTGAGCATCTCCGGTGGCGGCGTCTGTGCCTGCGTCGGGCAGGCCGGGAAGTCCAGCGTCATCCAGTCACCTTCACGACTGACGGTCAGGCGACCAGAGGCGGTGTCAAAATGAAGGCGTGAGTCCGGATAATCCAGTTCGTGAAACAGTACATACGCCGCGGCAAGCGTCGCGTGACCACAGAGATTAACCTCGGTGAGCGTGGTGAACCAGCGCAACTCGATCCCCCCTTTGGTACACACAAAAAACGCGGTTTCTGACTGGTTATGCTGTTGTGCCATTCGCAGTAACGTCTCATCCGGTAGCCATGCGTCGAGCGGGCACACCACCGCCGGGTTGCCGCCAAAGGAGGACGCGCTGAACGCATCTACCAGATAAAAATCAATCTCCTGCATCGTGTTACCGCCTGTTTTTGTTGTGTTGTTCTTTATCTTCGATGAAAACAACCCCGTTCGCTACCGCTGCATGAAGGTAAATTTTGTGATTCACATCACATAACGGTTGAGTTTTCGCCGTTTAAGGCTTTAAGATCGTCTCCTCATCTTTCAGGCAACGAATCCCAGATATCCCTATGACAACACACACGGTTTCCCGCAGAGTCGCGTGGCTACGCGTGGTCACGCTCGCCATCGCCGCGTTTATTTTCAACACCACGGAATTTGTTCCGGTTGGGCTGTTGTCCGACATCGCCGCCAGCTTCCATATGGAAACGGCACAGGTTGGCATTATGCTGACCATCTATGCATGGGTGGTGGCGCTGATGTCGCTGCCGTTTATGCTGCTGACCAGCCAGATGGAACGTCGTAAGCTGCTTATTGGGCTGTTTGTGGTGTTCATTGCCAGCCATGTGCTGTCATTTATGGCATGGAACTTTACCGTGCTGGTCATCAGCCGCGTCGGCATCGCGTTTGCCCATGCCGTTTTCTGGTCGATCACCGCGTCCCTCGCCATTCGTCTGGCTCCGGCGGGAAAACGCGCCCAGGCGCTGAGCCTGATTGCCACCGGAACGGCGCTGGCGATGGTGTTAGGCCTGCCGATCGGGCGCATTGTGGGACAATACTTCGGCTGGCGCACCACCTTCTTTGCCATCGGCATGGGGGCGCTGATCACCCTGGTGTGTCTGATCAAACTGCTGCCAAAACTGCCCAGCGAACACTCCGGCTCGCTGAAAAGTCTGCCGCTGCTGATGCGTCGACCGGCGCTGATGAGCATCTATCTGCTGACCGTGATTGTGGTGACCGCCCATTACACGGCCTACAGCTATATTGAGCCGTTTGTTCAGGTTGTGGCGGGCTTTAGCGCTAACTTTGCCACCGTTCTGCTGCTGATCCTGGGCGGCGCGGGGATTATCGGCAGCATCCTGTTCGGGAAGCTGGGCAATAAGCACGCGTCTGCGCTGGTAAGCAGTGCGATTGGTCTGCTGCTGGCATGCCTGCTGTTACTGATGCCTGCGGCAGGCAGCGAGAGTCATCTGGCGATCCTCAGTCTGTTCTGGGGCGTGGCAATCATGATTATTGGTCTGGGAATGCAGGTCAAAGTGCTGGCGCTGGCCCCGGACGCCACGGACGTAGCGATGTCGCTCTTCTCCGGGATTTTTAATCTGGGGATTGGCGCCGGTGCGCTGGTGGGAAATCAGATCAGCCTGCATGTATCGATGTCGGCCATTGGTTATCTCGGGGCGATTCCGGCGCTGATCGCGCTGATCTGGTCGGTGCTTATCTTCCGTAAATGGCCGGTCGCGATGGAAGAACAGACCAGCCACGGTTGAGGCGGAACTGATGATCATCGCAATCGTCCCCGGCCCCGCCGTGCTCGGCATGGCTAACGGCACAAACGCGATGTTGGCGCTCGGTTCGCTTTCAAGCTCCTCCGATTTGCTTTTGGCTTCCGGGGATTCGTGCGCTTTATGCGCCGGGAACAGCATCCGGAAACCAATAAAGGCCACAATCAGCCCGCCAGCAATACGCAGACCGGGAATCGAAATACCAAAGGTATTCATCACCAGTTGCCCGGCGTAATAAGCCACCATCATTATGGCAAAGACATAGACAGAGGCCATCATCGACTGCTGATTGCGCTCTGCGCTGTTCATGTTCCCCGCCAGCCCCAGAAAAAGCGCCACCGTCGTTAACGGGTTCGCCAGCGGCAGCAACACCACCAGTCCAAGCCCCACTGCTTTAATCAAATCCAACATAATGCACCGCAGTCCTTATCCTTATTCAACATCGCAATTATAGGGGCAAATCCTCGTCCGGAGCCATCCGACAGCGTAACCATAATTGTCTCGCGTAATTCATAACCCCAGATTATCTGTATGATTTAAAAGCGTACAGAATAAGTTCCTGAACCGATTTAGCAAAACGTGGCATCGGTCAATTCATTCATTTGACTTATACTTGCCTGGGCAATATTATCCCCTGCAACTAATTACTTGCCAGGGCAACTAATGTGAAAAGTACCAGCGATCTGTTCAATGAAATTATTCCATTGGGTCGCTTAATCCATATGGTTAATCAGAAGAAAGATCGCCTGCTTAACGAGTATCTGTCTCCGCTGGATATTACCGCGGCACAGTTTAAGGTGCTCTGCTCTATCCGCTGCGCGGCGTGTATTACTCCGGTTGAACTGAAAAAGGTATTGTCGGTCGACCTGGGAGCACTGACCCGTATGCTGGATCGCCTGGTCTGTAAAGGCTGGGTGGAAAGGTTGCCGAACCCGAATGACAAGCGCGGCGTACTGGTAAAACTTACCACCGGCGGCGCGGCAATATGTGAACAATGCCATCAATTAGTTGGCCAGGACCTGCACCAAGAATTAACAAAAAACCTGACGGCGGACGAAGTGGCAACACTTGAGTATTTGCTTAAGAAAGTCCTGCCGTAAACAAAAAAGAGGTATGACGATGTCCAGACGCAATACTGACGCTATTACCATTCATAGCATTTTGGACTGGATCGAGGACAACCTGGAATCGCCACTGTCACTGGAGAAAGTGTCAGAGCGTTCGGGTTACTCCAAATGGCACCTGCAACGGATGTTTAAAAAAGAAACCGGTCATTCATTAGGCCAATACATCCGCAGCCGTAAGATGACGGAAATCGCGCAAAAGCTGAAGGAAAGTAACGAGCCGATACTCTATCTGGCAGAACGATATGGCTTCGAGTCGCAACAAACTCTGACCCGAACCTTCAAAAATTACTTTGATGTTCCGCCGCATAAATACCGGATGACCAATATGCAGGGCGAATCCCGTTATCTGTATCCGCTAAAACATTGCAGTTAATCATCGCCTGTTAAGACGTAACCGAGGAAATCATGAAATTTATCGCCTCCGCCGCCCTCACCTTGCTGGTGCTGGTTTCCGGCCAGAGCTTCGCGGAGCAAACCCCCAATGCGGGGCAGCAAAATAATCGTGACACCATGATTATGCCGTCCACGCAAAACCAGTCGCCCTGGGACTTCAATCACATGGGCGCTGGCAGCGACAAATCCGACGAATTAGGCGTGCCGTATTACAACCACGACCTGTAATTCGTTTTTGCCCCGCTAATGCGGGGCTTTTTTCTGCCTTAACCCCGCACCCGCGTTGCCCGACGCACCCGCAAGCCAAAGACGTTGATATACAGCCCGGCCATAATCAGCCCTGCGCCACACAGTTGCAGCGCGCTGAGCGTTTCATCCAGCAACAGTGCGGCGCTGGCAAGCCCGACCACCGGTACCAGCAGCGATAACGGCGCCACACGCCAGGTTTCATAGCGTCCGAGCAGCGATCCCCAGATACCATAGCCAATGATTGAGGCGACTAACGCCAGGTAGATCAGCGACAAAATCGTCGTCAGGTCGATCTCCACCAGGCTTTTCAACATCGCCTGCGGACCATCCAGAAAAAACGACGCGGCCATAAACGGCACGATTGGGATCAATGCGCTCCAGACCACCAGCGATAAGACCGGCGGACGCGTCTCGTGCTGCATTATCAGTTTGTTAAAGATATTGCCGCACGCCCAGCTCAGCCCCGCCGCCAGGGTGAGCATAAAGCCCAGCAGCGCGACATGCTGACCGTTGAGGCTGCCTTCAATCAGCACCAGCACGCCAAAGACCGCAAGGCTAATGCCCGCCAGCTGCTTGCCCTGCAAGCGTTCGCCGAAGACAAATGCGCCGAGAATGATGGTAAAGAACGCCTGCACCTGAAGCACCAGCGAAGCCAGGCCCGCAGGCATACCGAATTTGATGGCGCAAAAAAGAAACGCAAACTGACCAAAGCTGATGGTAAGGCCGTAGCCCAGCAGCAGCTTAAGGGGAATTTTCGGGCGGGCAACGAACAGCAGCGCCGGGAAGGCCACCAGCAGGAAGCGCAGCCCCGCCAGCATCAGTGGAGGCATGTTGTGCAACCCCATTTTGATGACCACAAAATTGAGTCCCCACACCACGACAACCAGCAACGCTAACAGCCCGTCTTTCCGCGTCATTTTCCGCCCCTGAATTATTAAAATTTTGTAAACACTTCAAGGTAACAGAAAAAATAGCCCCGCGAGAAGATCATTAATTCTGGTACTGGAGAGAAGCACCTGCGGATAAATTGGGTGCTATACAAGCTGCCGATCCCATGATAATCCTGTAATAACACAACAAAAAAAGCATAAGCATTTGTCGGGCAGGAAAATGAAACCATCAATCAGGCGCTCAACCGCAGCGCTGCTGGCATCGTCATTGTTATTAACAATTGGCCGCGGGGCAACGCTGCCCTTTATGACCATATATCTCACACGCGTGTACGATATGAGCGTGGAGAATATTGGCTATGCCCTTACCGTGGCGTTGACCATCGGCGTGGTGTTTAGCCTGGGGTTTGGCATCCTGGCGGATAAGTTCGACAAAAAACGCTATATGCTGATCGCCATCGTGGCCTTTATCGCCGGGTTTGTGGCGATTCCGCTGGTGAATAACGTGATGCTGGTGGTGCTGTTCTTTGCCCTGATTAACTGCGCCTATTCCGTCTTCTCAACGGTGCTGAAAGCATGGTTTGCCGACGTGCTGACCTCCAGCGAAAAGGCGCGCGTTTTCTCACTCAACTACAGTTTCCTGAACATTGGCTGGACGATCGGGCCGCCGATCGGCACCCTGCTGGTGATGTACAGCCTGCAACTGCCGTTCTGGCTGGCCGCCTTCTGCGCCGCACTGCCGCTCGGGTTTATCCATTTCTTTGTGCAGAAAAGCATAGCCTCAGACAGCCCTGAGGAGAAAATGCCGTGGCAGCCCTCGGTGCTGCTGAAAGACCGGGCGCTGTTCTGGTACACGCTCTCCGGCCTGCTGGCGTCGTATGTGGGTGGATCGTTTGCCACCTGTATTTCCCAGTATGTCCTCGCCGCACATGCGGACAGTGATTTCGCAGAAAAGGTGGTGGCCGTTGTGCTGCCCGTCAACGCGGCGGTGGTCGTCACCCTGCAATACGCGCTTGGACGTAAGATCACCGCCAGCAATATTCGTCCGTTAATGACCGCCGCGACGCTTTTTTTCATCCTCGGGCTGGGCGGGTTTATGCTTTCCGGCGAGAACCTGATTTACTGGGGGATCGCGGCGGCGATTTTCACCCTGGGTGAAATTATTTATGCACCGGGTGAATACATGCTGATCGACAATATCGCCCCGCCGGGCATGAAGGCGAGCTATTTCTCCGCCCAGGCGCTAGGCTGGCTCGGCGCGGCGGCGAACCCGATGATCACCGGGCTCATCCTGACCCATCTACCGCACTGGTCATTATTTATCATTATGATGGCCGCCATCATTGCGGCCTGGCTGATGATATTGCGCGGGATGCGCGTGAAAAGTGAAGATAGCGTGTCGGGTGGCGCTGCGCTTACCCGACCGACAAAACCCTAATCGTAAGCCGGGTAAGGCGAAGCCGTCACCCGGCAAAACCAACACCCTAGTGGTGCAACATCTCCTCCACCACCTGCTCTTTGTACATCTCATTCGGGTAGTAGGTCGGCCAGTTATCCATCTCTTTCAGCAGCGCCTCGTGGGAGGTGTTGCCCATAAAGATATGGAAGTGTGAAGAGGCTTTCGGCCCGATGATATGGTCGCTGAACTGCACAAACTTAGGCGCCTGGCTCGCGTTATCCTTGCATTCAAACAGGTAGCGCACGCCTTTTTTCCCCGACGCATAGGTCAGAATTTTGTAGCCGCTGTAGTCGTAGCGGCAGCTGCTCACCGTTTTGCCTCGGTGGAATTCCATCACGTTGTTTTCAATGCCGATGGCGTCCACGTCCGTCGCGTACCCCTTACGGTAGTAGGCCTTCACCTCGGCAGCGGATTTTTCTCCCTTCTGCGCTTTCTTTTCGAAAACCGGATCCAGCGAACCATCAAGCAGGAACGGATAAACGGACTGCCAGGTCCCGTCCCAGTCAGACAGCTTCCTGTCCCTGACGTCTTTATCCTCAAAGACGCCGTTTGCCGCCTTCTGTTCCGCCTCTGTCATCTGATGACCGTGCGAATGGGCAAAAAGCGAGCCGCTTACCAGCAGCGTTCCCAGAGTCAGCGCAATTTTTGCAAGTTGTGCAGCCACAGCAAAATCCTCATTCCGTTTCATAAGAATGAGGATGTTATATTATAACATTTCAGATCGCAACCAGCCCGCGAACGCCTTCCTGCTCCATGTTCTCCCCGCGCCCCTGCTGGACGATGCTGCCGCGCGACATCACCAGATAGCTGTCGGCCAGCTCTGCCGCAAAATCATAAAACTGCTCCACCAGCAGGATGGCCATATCCCCCCGGTTCGCCAGGCTGCGGATCACCTGCCCAATCTCTTTAATCACCGACGGCTGAATACCTTCCGTGGGTTCATCCAGAATCAGTAACCGTGGACGGCTCGCCAGCGCGCGACCTATCGCCAGCTGCTGCTGCTGACCACCGGAAAGATCGCCTCCGCGTCGGTGCTTCATCTCCTTCAGCACCGGGAAAAGCTGCCAAATCTCCTCCGGTACGCTCCTTGCGTTTCCCGCGGAGAAGCGTGACAGCCCCATCAGCAGGTTTTCTTCTACGGTCAGACGCGGAAAAATCTCCCGCCCCTGCGGAACATAGGCCACGCCGGACTGCACCCGCTGGTGCGGTTTACTGTGAGTGATCCTCTTTCCCTGCCAGACCACCTCCCCGCCTTTCACCGGGATCAGCCCCATCAGGCACCTCAGCAGCGTGGTTTTGCCCACCCCGTTGCGCCCCAGCAGGCAGGTAACTTCCCCGACGACCGCCTCAAAGCTCACCCCGCGCAGAATATGACTTCCGCCGTAGTACTGATTCAGTTCGCTAACCTGTAACATCACCTCTCCTTAACGTCCCAGATAGACGTCAATTACCTGTTCATTGGCCTGTACCTCGCGAAGCGAACCTTCCGCCAGTACCCGCCCCTGATGCAGCACCGTGACGTGGTCGGCGATGGTCTCGACGAAGCCCATATCGTGCTCAACCACCATCAGCGAATGCTTGCCTGCCAGGGTGCGGAATAGCTCGGCAGTGTATTCCGTCTCTGCGTCGGTCATACCGGCAGCGGGTTCGTCCAGCAGTAACAGATGCGGGTCCTGCACCAGCAGCATGCCGATCTCCAGAAACTGCTTCTGTCCGTGGGAAAGCAGCCCGGCACGGCGATCGCGCTCGCTGCCAAGCCGCAGCAAAACCAGCATCTCATCAATGCGGTCGCGCTGCTCGCCGCTGAGCGTGGCCCGCAGGCTCGCCCAGACGGACCTGTCGGCTTTCATGGCGATTTCGAGGTTTTCCCCTACGGTCAGCGCTTCAAACACGGTCGGCTTCTGGAACTTACGGCCAATGCCCTGACGGGCGATGGCCGCCGGTTCCAGGGCAGTCAGATCGATGGACTGATCGTAAATAGCTTTCCCGCTTTTTGGCCGGGTTTTGCCGGTAATCACGTCCATCAGCGTGGTTTTACCGGCGCCATTAGGGCCAATGATGCAGCGCAATTCTCCGACGCCGATGTTCAGCGAGAGATCGGTCAACGCCTGAAAACCGTCGAAACTGACGTTAATGGCCTCGAGCTGCAACACCGGATCGGTCTGCTCGCGGTAACGGTCGCCCGGTAGCTGGCGGGTAAAGAGTCCTTCAGAGGGCTGCATTAATTCTCTCCCTTACGAAACAGACCGAACACGCCGCGCGGTAAAAACAGCGTCACGGCGATGAAAATCAGCCCCAGAAACAGCTGCCAGTACTCCGGCATCGCCACGGTGAAAAAGCTCTTCGCACCGTTGACCAGCGCCGCGCCAATCACCGGGCCCACCAGAGTGCCGCGTCCACCCAGCGCTACCCAGATGGCCGCTTCAATCGAGTTGGTCGGGGACATTTCACCCGGGTTGATAATGCCCACCTGCGGAACGTACAGCGCTCCCGCCAGGCCACACAGCACGGCGGAAAGCGTCCAGACCAGCAGCTTGAAACCGCGCGGATCGTAGCCGCAGAACGTGAGACGGTTTTCCGCATCGCGCACCGCCGTTAAAATGCGGCCAAATTTACTCTTCGCCAGCGCGTAGCCTGTGCCCAGGGCCAGAAGCAGCAGCACGACCGTTGCGAGAAACAGCGCGATCCGCGTGGTGGTCGCCGTGACGGAAAACCCGAGCAGCGTGGTAAAACCGGTAAAGCCGTTATTGCCGCCAAAGCCGGTTTCGTTGCGAAAGAACAGCAGCATGCCCGCGTAGGTCAGCGCCTGGGTCATGATGGAGAAATAGACCCCTTTGATCTTCGAGCGAAAAGCAAACCAGCCGAAGACCAGCGCCAGCAGGCCGGGGATCGTCACAATTAACACCAGAGCCCATGCAAAATGCTGCGTTCCCCACCAGAACCAGGGCAGCTCGCTCCACGAGAGAAACGACATAAACGCGGGCAGCCCGTCCCCGGCCGCCTGGCGCATCAGGTACATGCCCATCGCATAGCCGCCCAGGGCGAAGAATATGCCGTGCCCCAGTGAGAGCATACCGGCATAGCCCCAGACCAGATCGAGGGCCACGGCGACAACTGCGTAGCAGAGGATCTTGCCGATGAGCGTCAACATCCACGTAGAAACGGCCAGCGGATGCGTTGCGGGCAACAGCGCGAGAAAAGGCAGCACCAGCAGCGCCGCAACCAGCAGACTGCCGAAGATTTGCGTGGAGCGCGGTGCCCTGCGCGCCAGTGTTAAGGTCAATGGCTGGCTCATCAGTCTGTCACCCTCCCTTTAAGTGCGAATAACCCCTGCGGACGTTTCTGAATAAACAGAATGATCGCCACCAGAATCAGGATTTTGCCCAGCACGGCACCCATCTGCGGTTCAAGAATTTTATTGAAGATCCCCAGACCAAAGGCCGCCGCGACGCTACCGGCCAGCTGGCCGACGCCGCCGAGCACCACCACCAGGAACGAATCAATGATGTATCCCTGGCCCAGCTCCGGTCCCACGTTCCCCAGTTGGGACAATGCCACGCCGCCCAGCCCGGCAATGCCGGACCCGAGGCCAAACGCCAGCATATCTACCCGTCCGGTGGGGACGCCGCAGCAGGCCGCCATGCTGCGGTTTTGCGTCACCGCCCGCACGTTCAGCCCCAGACGCGTTTTATTCAGAATGAGCCAGGTGAAGAACAGCACCATCAGCACAAACCCGAGCACCACAATGCGGTTCCACGGTAGCGTCAGGTTGGCGAAAACCTGCACCCCGCCGGACAGCCAGGCCGGGTTTGCGACCTCAAGGTTCTGGGCGCCAAAGGTCATGCGCACCAGCTGGATAAGCATCAGGCTGATCCCCCAGGTAGCGAGCAGGGTTTCCAGCGGGCGGCCATACAGATGGCGGATCACCGTGCGCTCCAGCACCATCCCGATACCTGCCGTCAGGCAAAACGCCACCGGCAGCGCCACCACCGGATAAAGCGCCAGCCACTGAGGCATCCACTGCGCCATCACCTGCTGCACCATCCAGGTGGCATACGCCCCGAGCATCAGCATTTCGCCGTGGGCCATGTTAATCACCCCCAGCAGACCATAGGTGATAGCCAGCCCGAGCGCGGCCAGCAAGAGTACCGACCCCAACGACAGGCCCATGAAGGCCTGCCCCAGCAGTTCGCCCCACATCAGCCGGTGCTGAATACGGTCCAGGCTCTCAGCGGCGGCGGCACGTACTCGTGCGTCCGGCTCGGTTTGCGCCCGGGTGAACGGCGTCAGCGTGGCCTGAACATCCGGATCGTCAGACTGTCCCAACAGTTCAACCGCGTTGAGGCGCGTTTCCGCCTGCGGACTCGCCAGCTGAAGATTTGCCAGCGCCAGCCTCAGCGACTGTCGGGTGACGTCATCCGTTTCGCGGTTAGCCCGCTGTTGCAGAAACCCGAGCATATCCGGCTGGGCGTCACGCTGAAGTTGCCGCGCGGCATGACGCCTTTCGGTGACACTGTCACTGACAAGCTGATGCGTCGCCAGCGCCGTGACGGTTAACACGCGCAGCCGGTTGGTCAGCCGCACGGCTTTGGTCGTTCCTTCGGCGCTCTTTGCCGCGCCCAGGGCAACCATTTCGCCGTCGATGCGGGTAAAAGCCTTCTTCTGGCTGTCGGTGTAGAGGTTCTCCTGTTGCAGCGCTTTAAGCAGCGGCAAACGTGCAGGTTCCGGCGTGGCTGCCCAGCGGGTCAGCATGGCGGTCTGCTGGCTGCGGCTAGCGGCAACGAAATCATCGGCATCCGATGCCTGCACCATCCCTGGCAGCAGTCCGGTAAGCCACACAATCGCAATAATTATGCGCATGGCGTTCATGACGTCTCTCCCTGGTGGTTGCTTAGTTGCTGGCGGTTTTCATCGGCTGGTCAGGTTTTTTGTCATTCCCGGCGATAAACGGGCTCCACGGCTGAGCGCGTACCGGCTGTTCGGTTTGCCAGACGACATTGAACTGGCCGTTGCCTTCGATTTCACCAATCATGACGGGCTTATGCAGGTGGTGGTTGGTGGCATCCATGGTCAGCGTAAAGCCGGACGGCGCATTGAACGACTGGCCCGCCATTGCCGCGCGCACTTTGTCCACGTCGGTTGTCCCCGCTTTTTCAACCGCCTGCGCCCACATATGCAGGCCGACATAGGTCGCTTCCATCGGATCGTTGGTGACGACGGTATCGGCATTCGGCAGCTTATGGGCTTTCGCGTAGGCTTTGTAGGCCGCGACAAAGGTCTGGTTGGTCGGGTTATCGACGGATTCAAAGTAGTTCCACGCCGCCAGGTTACCCACCAGAGGTTTGGTATCAATGCCGCGCAGTTCCTCCTCGCCCACCGAGAACGCCACCACCGGCACGTCCGTGGCTTTCAGCCCCTGGTTCGCCAGCTCTTTATAGAAAGGCACGTTGGAATCACCGTTGATGGTTGAGACCACCGCCGTTTTACCGCCCGCGGAGAATTTCTTGATACTGGCGACGATGGTCTGGTAATCGCTATGACCAAACGGGGTGTAGACCTCTTCAATATCTTTATCTTCCACGCCTTTCGAGTGCAGGAAGGCGCGCAGGATCTTGTTCGTGGTGCGCGGGTAAACGTAGTCCGTTCCCAGCAGGAAGAAGCGTTTCGCGCTGCCGCCGTCCTCGCTCATCAGGTACTCCACCGCCGGGATCGCCTGCTGGTTTGGCGCCGCGCCGGTATAGAAGACGTTAGGTGACATCTCTTCACCTTCATACTGCACCGGATAGAACAGCAAACCGTTCAGCTCCTCAAAAACCGGCAGAACTGATTTACGCGATACGGAGGTCCAGCAGCCAAACACCACGGCGACCTTATCCTGGCTCAGAAGCTGGCGGGCCTTTTCGGCAAACAGCGGCCAGTTGGATGCCGGGTCAACCACCACCGGCTCCAGCTTTTTCCCGAGCACGCCGCCTTTGGCGTTGATTTCGTCGATGGTCATCAGGGCGACATCTTTCAGGGGCGTTTCTGAAATGGCCATCGTGCCGGAGAGTGAGTGCATGATCCCGACTTTAATGGTCTCTGCGGCCTGGACGCCAAAACTGACCCCCATGGCGACCACGGAGGCGGACAAGGCGAACGCTTTTATAAAGGTACGACGGTGCATATTTTCACTCCTGAAAAAGAAAGCTGTGCGAAGACGTCCGTTACCGCCCGGACGCAGAAAAAGTAACGTCAGTTTCAGGAGAGCAAAAAGGGTGCCAGGTTGCAGAGGCAGGATTTAAACGGGTTCGAAGAGAGGATCTACGGGAAACGACTCAGAATGGTACAGCGCTGCACTGTAATAATGCAGCGCTGTGAACGATGTTACCAGACGTCGCTGGCGATTTGCGTCACCAGGCGAACTTTATCCCACTGCTGGGCTTCGCTCAGGCTGTTACCCTCTTCCGTGGAGGCAAATCCGCACTGTGGGCTGAGGCAAATCTGCTCTTTCGCCACGTAGCGCGCGGCCTCTTCCAGACGCGCTTTCACCCCTTCCGGGTTCTCCAGTTCACCGTGCTTGGTGGTGATTAGCCCCAGAACCACCTGCTGTTTACCCGGGCGCACAAAACGCAGTGGCGCAAAGTCGCCGCTACGGTCGTTGTCGTACTCCAGGAAGAACGCGTCGACGTTCACCGTACCGAACAGCACCTCCGCCACCGGCTCATAGCCGCCTTCGGAAATCCAGGTTGAGCGGAAGTTGCCGCGGCAGACGTGTAGCCCGATGGTCAGATCGTCCGGTTTGCCCTCCAGCGCCTTATTCAGCACCCGGGCATAGGTTCGGGCAAGTTCGTCTGCATCATCACCGCGCTCGCGGATCTGCCGGCGCTGGTCTTCTGAACAAAGGTAGGCCCAGACGGTGTCATCCAGTTGCAGATAGCGGCAGCCTGCATCGTAAAAGGCCCGAATGGCATCGCGCCAGGTGGTCGCCAGATCGTCAAAGTAATCTTTCAGATCCGGGTATACCGTGGCATCAATATCCTTGCGGCCACCGCGGAAGTGCAGCACGCTCGGGCTCGGAATGGTCATCTTCGGCTGTGCGTTACCGCTGATGCTTTTGAGGTAGCGGAAATCTTCCAGCATAGGATGATCGCCGAAGCCCAGTTTGCCCGTTACGCGCACGCCATGGGCTTTGGTCTGCACCCCGTTGAACTGAATGCCCTGCTGCGAATCATAACGCTCTACGCCCTGTAGCCCGTCAAAGAAGTCAAAGTGCCACCAGGCGCGGCGGAATTCACCGTCCGTTACCACATGCAGACCGCAGGCGCACTGCTGCTCGACAACATGGCGAATGGCCTCGTCCTCAACCGCGCGAAGCTGACCGGCATCGATCTCACCGCTGGCAAATTGCAGACGGGCCTGTTTAACAGAATCCGGGCGTAAAAAACTGCCGACTACATCGGCGCGGTACGGGGCGTGGTGTCGCTGCATGGAAATCTCCTCTGTCTGTCGGCGTTAATTGCCCACAGTGATAATTCATCTCTTGAATCTTTAGACTTCTGGATGTCTAAACGTCCTGAAAAGATGTCATACCGGCTCGCCGCCGACAAACGAGAAAATTTCATCTGTGTTGAAATAAATTCATGTTCACAGGGCGGGTGATGAAGATCCTGCAAACGCGAACCGCTCATCTTCCCAGCCGGTGATGCCCCCGAGCATAATCTTGACCGGCAGGCCCAGACGCGCCAGCTTCAGCGCCGCCCTGTCCGCCCCGTTGCAGTGCGGGCCTGCACAATAGACGACAAACAGCGTGCCCTCTGGCCACGCTTTCATCCGCTCGGCGGTGATCTGGCTCCAGGGTAAATGCAGCGCGCCGGGCAGATGCCGCCGGGCAAAATGTTCAGGTTTTCCGACAACGTGCAGCAGAACAAAGTCCTGGTCACCGCTGGATACCGCGTGATGGACATCGGCGCAGTCCGTCTCGACGCTCAGACGACGCAGGAAATGCCCCACGGCTTCCTGCGGCTCAGCAGCCGGAAATTCAGTAACATAGCTCATGAATCTTCCTCATTTGTGGTGTTTGTGTTAACACTACTTTATCCCTTAATTCAGCCCATGAATGCGTCCGCCTATGCCAGAAAACAGCAAAAAGATGACAAACTTAAGACATCCCTCGCCGCGCGCGGTCGTGCTGGCATATGACGGTTTATGTACCTTTGAGTTTGGCGTGGCGGTAGAGATCTTTGGCTTGCCGCGCCCGGAGATGGGCGAGGACTGGTATCAGTTCGCCGTGGCGAGCGTGGATGAAGGTGAGCTCCGGGCAACGGGCGGGATCCGTATTCTGGCCGATGGCGATCTGCGTCTGCTGGAGACGGCGGATCTGGTTGTCGTACCCGGCTGGCGAGGGCTGGACGAACCCGTACCCGACGCGCTCTGCCAGGCGCTCCGTGCGGCGCATGCCCGCGGCTGCCAGCTACTCTCAATCTGTTCTGGCGTTTTCGTTCTGGCAGCCTCAGGCCTGCTTGACGGGCGGAAGGCAACCACCCACTGGCGCTACACGCAAGCTCTGAAAGCAGGCTATCCCGCTATCACCGTGGTTGAGGATGTGCTGTACCAGGACGAAGGCGATATTCTCACTTCCGCAGGCAGCGCCGCGGGGATTGATCTGTGCCTGCACGTGGTGCGCCGGAATTACGGTATTGAAGCGGCAAACCGCGTAGCGCGTCGGCTGGTGATCCCGCCCCATCGGGACGGCTCGCAAACCCAGCAGCTTAGCCGACCGGTGGCTCAGTTGCGGGAGAGCCAGCGCCTGGGCCAGCTGTTTGATTATCTTCACCAGCATCTGGCCGTTTCCCATACCGTCGAATCGCTGGCCCTGCGGGTGGGTATGAGTCAGCGCACCTTTCTGCGCCGTTTCCAGGACGCGACCGGAACAACGCCCGCGCGCTGGTTATTAACTGCACGATTGCAGCGGGCAAAAGATTACCTCGAAAACAGTCGGCTCAGCATCGACAATATTGCGGAACAAACCGGTTTTGGACAAAGCGGCACGCTGCGCCACCATTTCCGGCAGCAATTTGCGCTTTCGCCCGCGCAATATCGCAAACAATTTTCACAGCCGGTACGATAAACGGGCAAAAAAAAACCGCCATAATCTGGCGGTAAATGCTTGCATGGATAGATTTGTATTTTGGTATCTACGCTCCGGTATTCCATACCGGGATGTGGATCATCTGCAATCTACCACTGTGAGCCTCAACGAAGCATAAACGAATCGATTAACCCGCTTTGGTATTAATTTGCAGATAACGCATCAGCCCCTGCTCTGCACTCTGGCGGGCATCATCATTAATCGCTTCGAGATAAAACGCACGAGAGACCCCATACGGCGCCTGCTCGGATGGGTAAACGGCGAACTGGAAGGTTTTGCCCCTCGCCTTATTGGTACAGCCCAGCTCCCAGCGATCTTCACTTACCTGGGTGCTATTACATTCGACACGGCCGTAATCGCTGGTTAAATACGATCCGACACGGCTTTTTGCTGACTGAATATATTCTGGTTCTTCATTTGAATAGATGCTGGCCGCAGCACCCACCGCAACCACTACGCCCAGAAGTGATAGCACGATTATTTTTTTCATTTATTCGATCCAATCCTTAGCCAGAAAAATCTTATTGTAAATGATTTCCCAATAAATCTAGCTTCTCTTTGCATACCAGAAATGGGAGTTTACAACGGCGATATTGCTTTTAAGAATAGTCTTAAGTGAGTTTTATTGCGACCACAATTTTTGACAGTCTATTTTCTCAAATTTAAACAGTCGAATAATTACTCTATGAAATTATCCCTACGATGACCGTAGCGTATTTTCAGGGGATAAAGGATGTTCAGAAAAGAATTTTCGCTACTGCTGGTGATTAGCGCCCTGTTCTCAGGGCAGATTATGGCGGAGCACAAAGGGCATGAATTTGTGTATGTGAAAAACGCCGACCATCAGCTTCGTCATGAAGCTGACAGCGACGAGTTACGCAGCGCGGCTGAGGAGTCTGCGGAGGGGTTGCGCGAGCACCATGCCTGGCAGAAATCGCGCAAACCGGATACCCACTCTGCGGGTTAGCTGCCTTTACGCTTCGGCAGGGTCTTCATCAAATCGTCAGGGCTGACGGAGGCCACAATGCTTCCCGGCGGCGGCATTTTGAAGATGTGATTCTTCATCTTGCCGATAACGTGCATTTCACACGGACGGCAGTCAAACTTCAGCGTCAGCACTTCATCGCCATTCACCAGCTGCATCGGCGTCGCTTTCCAGCTTTTAATATTGCCTTTCGCCTGTTTCGGACAAAGGTTAAAGGCAAACCGCAGGCAGTGTTTGGTGATCATCACCGGCACATCGCCCTTCTCTTCATGCGCTTCATACGCGGCGTCAATCAGCTGCACGCCGTGACGATGGTAAAACGCACGCGCTTTGTGGTTGTAAACGTTCGCGAGGAACGAGAGATGCGTGTCCGGGTAGACCGGCGCAGGCACCGCTTCGGCCTTACGGCTGCCGCGCGGATAGTTTGCCAGACGTGCTTCATCCAGCATCTCTGCCGTTTCACGGCGGAACTGGTTCAGCAGGCTGTTCGGCACGAACAGCGCGTCCGGCAGATTCACCTCAATATTGCGCGCGTAATAAATGGTCTGCCCCAGCTTCGCCACGCCATCCTTGAGGTTGCTAAGCGCTTTCTCCGCATTGTTCGCCACCTCGAACAGGCCGTCGAGCGTATGCGTCACGCTGATACCGTCTTCGCAGGTCATGGTCAGAATCAGCTGCTCTTCCCAGCCCCCCAGCGCGATATCCACCGCAATGCGGCGCTCGCTGGAGGTCTTGAGCAAGGCCTGCTGCCAGTTGTGATCCAGGTTACGGTTAAGCGCCGCATTAGGACGGGCTTTGTAGAGATCGGCAGGCATTTCGTTCGGCCAGACGCGATAGCGATTTTCGCCGGTTTTCTCCACCGTATTGGCGCGGAAACCCACTACTTCACGTTTGATCATCACGTTGAGACCATCGCCGTTCGCCAGCGGCTCTGTAACCTGAACGTCAAGATGATCTTTCGCCACTTTCAGCACTTCACCCACCGGTAAACCGATAAACTTCGGTGAATCGAACGCGCCAATATCCCCTTTACGCGCATTCACGAAATAGTCCGTGCTGCCGCGGTGGAAGGTCTTGTCCGTCGACGGAATAAAGAAATGCTCTGTACGACCGGCGGACGCGCGCGCCAGGTCACCGCGATCGTCGATGATGGCATCCAGCATCTGACGATAATGGGCGGTGATATTTTTCACGTAGCTCATGTCCTTGTAGCGCCCTTCAATTTTGAAGGAGCGTACACCGGCATCGATCAGCGCGCCGAGGTTGGCCGTTTGATCGTTATCTTTCATCGACAGCAGGTGTTTTTCGAATGCCACCACGCGGCCCTGATCGTCTTTCAGGGTATACGGCAGACGGCAGGCCTGAGAGCAGTCGCCCCGGTTCGCGCTGCGCCCCGTCTGGGCGTGAGAGATATTACACTGCCCGGAATACGCCACACACAGCGCACCGTGGATAAAGAATTCAATGGTCGCGTCGGTCGCCTGGTGGATATCGCGGATCTGGTTCAGGTTCAGCTCGCGCGCCAGAACAATTTGCGTAAACCCGACGTCCGAAAGAAACTTCGCCTTCTCAACGGTGCGGATATCGCACTGGGTGCTGGCATGCAGCTCAATCGGCGGGATATCCAGTTCCAGAACGCCCATATCCTGAACGATCAGGGCGTCAACGCCGGTCTGGTAGAGATCGGTAATAAGACGCTGCGCGGGCTCAAGCTCATCATCATGAAGAATGGTGTTCAGGGTCACGAACACCTTCGCCCCGAAACGGTGGGCGAACGGGACCAGCTCGGCAATGTCGCGCAGGCTGTTGCTGGCGTTATGACGGGCACCGAAGCCAGGGCCGCCAATGTAGACGGCATCTGCTCCGTGAAGAATGGCTTCACGGGCAATGGCGGCGTCGCGGGCCGGGCTTAGCAGTTCAAGATGATGGGAGTGCAGGCGCATACTTCGTCGTTATCCGTTATGGTCAAAATGGCGGCTATTGTAGTCAGAAGTCTGTGCCAGTGAAACCGTTTTGCGACGCTTTAGCGGGGATAATGGATCAGAGAGTGAAAATGCACCGTCCGGGCGCTGCTGTTACGGTACGCGTGCGGTTTATCGCCGGCAAAACGCACGCCGGAATCAGCGTATAGCGTGCGCCAGACACCGTCAATCTGCATGTCCAGCTCACCGCTTATCACTACCACGTGCTCGATCACCCCGGCTTCGTGCGGCGTGGACTCACTCAGCGCGCCGGGCGACAGGGTGATGGAGAAATGGTCGAACTTAAGCTGTTCATCCCAGGGGAAAAGCGGTTTCACCACCATCGCCTGCTGCTGCGGATCGAACACCGCCTGCGGTTCGCTTTCTGGAGTGATAAACGCCGAAAAAGGTACGTTCAGCCCGGTGGCGATTTTCCACAAAGTAGAGACCGTCGGGCTGGACTCATTGCGTTCGATTTGCCCAAGCATCGCTTTCGACACGCCCGTCTCTTCCGCCAGTTTCGACAGGCTCCAGCCCCGCGCCTGACGCAGCGCTTTCAGTGTGGTTGCCAGGTGTTGAGTGATATCCATAGTTCCTCCCGTTGCGGCAAAGCATACCACTTGTACGCTATAGCGCACAGTGATACCTTATCCCGGACGTTATAACGCACAACGGAGTATCCATGCGATCGACTGCCTCTCTCTTTCCTGCCGTGCTGGCCGGTTTTGTTGCCGTTCTGGTGGGCTATGCCAGCTCTGCCGCCATTATCTGGCAGGCGGCTGCGGCGGCTGGCGCCAGTACACAGCAAATTGCCGGATGGATGACCGCGCTAGGGCTCGGGATGGGGATCAGCACGCTGGCATTGTCGTGGTGGTATAAAGCCCCCGTGCTGACCGCCTGGTCAACTCCCGGCGCGGCGCTGCTCGCCACCAGCCTGCAAGGCGTGACGCTGGCGGAAACCATCGGGGTATTTATATTCGCGAATGCGCTGATTCTGCTGTGCGGCGTCACCGGCCTGTTTGCCCGGTTGATGAAACTAATCCCGCACTCGCTTGCCGCCGCTATGCTGGCGGGCGTGCTGTTACAGTTTGGCCTGAAGGCATTCAGCAATCTTGAGGGACACATTTTTCTTTGCGGCAGTATGCTGGCCGCCTGGCTGGTGACCAAAGCCGTAGCGCCCCGGTACGCCATTGTCGCCACGCTGCTGGTGGGCGTGTTCGTGGCATGGGCCGGAGGTGACGTTGTCACGAACAGGATGACGTTATCAGTCATCATGCCGGAATTCATTGCCCCTGCGTTCACCTTCACCAGCCTGATCAGTATCGGCTTACCCTTCTTCCTGGTGACCATGGCGTCGCAGAATGCGCCCGGCTTCGCCACCATGCAGGCATCGGGCTATCCGCTGGCGGTCTCACCGCTGATCGTTGCCACCGGCGGGCTGGCACTGCTGTTGTCCCCCTTCGGCGTTTATTCTATATGCATCGCCGCCATCACTGCCGCCATCTGCCAGAGCCCGGACGCCCATCCGGATGCCAGTAAACGCTGGCTGGCCGCGGCGGCGGCAGGCGGGTTTTATCTGCTGGCGGGGGTGTTCGGCGGGTCGATTTCCGGGCTGATGGCCGCCCTGCCGCTGAGCGGCATCCAGACGCTGGCCGGGCTGGCCCTGCTCGGCACTATCAGCGGCAGCTTGTATCAGGCACTGAACCATGAAGCAGAGCGCGACGCGGCGATCGTTACCTTCCTGATGACCGCCAGCGGCGTCACGCTCCTGGGGATTGGCTCCGCCTTCTGGGGGCTGGTGTCGGGAGGGATCTGTTACGCCGTCTTCTCACGCCTTCGCCGCGCGTAGCTGTGACGGCGTAATGCCGGTCATGCTGCGAAAACGGTTACTGAAATGGCTGGCGGAGTTAAATCCGCAGGCCAGCGCGATGTCGGTGAGCGGCGTGGTCGTGTGCTGCACCAGCGCTTTGGCCTTCTCCATGCGGCGCTGCATGACGTACTGATGCGGCGCCAGCCCCATCGACTGGCGGAACATCCGCGCAAAGTGATACTCACTGAGTGCGGCCTGGCCCGCCAGTTCCGCCAGCGTTAAGGGTTGCGCCAGGTTTTCCTCGATAAAGGCCAGCACGTTGCGCAGCACAAACGGCGATAACCCGCCGGTCACTACCGGCAGCTTCCACTGTACGCTGGAATAGTGCTGGACCAAATGCGTCAGCAATAAGGTCGACGCGGTGCTCAGGGTGAGCTGATTGGCGTTTTGCTGCCAGTCGCAGCCGAGCAAAAACTGGCGATAAAGGGCGGTGATTTTCGGATCGCTGCCGAAGATTTTTTCCTCCAGCGTCAGCGATAGCGGTCGTTTATCCCAGATTTTCTCCCCCACGTCCCGCAGGTGTTCATCGGTGCAGTAGAGGTGCACAAACGACAGGTCGTCACGAATATCCCACGTGGATTCGCTCTCTTCCGGCATCAGACAAAAACGGTCCGGCCCGCCACCATTTTTCCAGCCACCCGGCGTTTTTTGATAGCTTTCATAGCCATCCGCCACGTACAGGCTAAGGGTGTGATGGTTGCTTTTCACCGTGATCGTGTCGTGCTTGTTGTACCACGCCGCCAGTTGAATGCCAGTATTGAGCGCGACGGTTTCCCGCAGCACTGCATTTTGTTGGCGTAACGTTTCAAAGGTGTCGTAAACGAGAGACATGGCCGTAAACAGGTGATTAATCAGACTGTCAGTCTAAGAAGTGTTGCAGCCTGTTACCAGCCATTGTGCGAGAAAAAAGCGCAAGAATTTGCAAGTCCGGCGCAAGACGATGAAAGCCGGCCCCCCCTTCTTTCGCCACAATGTCGTTTTTCGCGGTATGAGAAGAGAGACACCATGAACGCATTACTCTATGGGCTGGTCGTTGTGATCTGGGGCACGACCTGGATCGCCATTTTTTTACAACAGGGGCCGGTTGCAGCGCCGGTCTCCATTTTCTGGCGCTTCGCCGTGGCCAGCGCCACGATGATGATCGTCCTGGTCGCCCTTCGCCGCCTGCGCAGGCTGGCGCTGCGGGATCATCTCTACTGCATGCTTCAGGGCTGCTGCGTTTTCTGTTTCAACTTCTGGTGCTTTTACACCGCCGCCGCCCATATCAATACCGGCCTTGAGTCGGTGATTTTCTCGATGGCCGTGCTGTATAACGCCATCAACAGCTTTATCTTCTTCGGCCAGCGCCCACCCGCACGCTTCTGGACGGCGGCAGCGCTGGGGCTTATCGGGATCATTACCCTTTTCTGGAACGATCTGCTCGCCAGCGGCTGGAGCGCGTCGTTGCTTACGGGCATCGGGCTTTCCGCCCTCGGCACCTACGGCTTCTCGCTGGGGAATATGATCAGCATGCGTCATCAACGAAACGGGCTGGAAACCATGACCACCAACGCCTGGGCGATGCTGTATGGCACCGTCGTGATGGGCCTTATCGCGCTCTTCAGGGGCGATAGCTTTATGCCGGAATGGACGGTGAGCTATATGGGGGCGCTGCTCTATCTTGCGCTGTTTGGCTCGGTGATTGCCTTCGGCGCCTACTTTACGCTGGTAGGCCGCATTGGTCCCGGTAAAGCCGCGTACAGCACCCTGCTGTTCCCGCTGGTGGCGCTGTCGATTTCAACGGTGTACGAGGGTTACGTGTGGCATCTCAATGGGATCGCCGGCCTGCTGTTGATTCTGGGGGGAAATATGGTGATGTTTACGAAGCCGGAAACCTGGTTCCGCCGCCTGCGGACGGCATAAAAAAACGGCCTGCGAAAATGCAGGCCATTTTTTATTATTTTGTTGTCTGATGGACATCAAACATGGTGGCATCCGTCGCCATATCATCCACAACCTGCTTCAGGGTGCCGAAGCCCATTGGCGTATTCTCGTTCGCCAGCTCTTTCCCTTCACCCTTACGAACAACCTTAATCACTGGTTTGTTCGTGGCCGCATCGATTAACTCACCTTCGAAGAACAGATGCGTATCCATGGTACGATGGCCCGTTGCCATCTGCGTACCCGCAACCAGCAGCGCCACAGGCACCACTTCATAGAACTGCAAACCTTCTTTGTCTGAGCTCACACCCGTGATGGCGCCGCGGAAGATCAGGCTATGTTTGCCCGGCGTCGTCACAATCGGCTTACGCTGGCCAATCGCGGTTTTCAGTTTGGTATTGGTATAATTCAACAGCTCATCAAGCGTTTTTTGCCCAAGCTGAGTGGTCGGTTTTGGCGTCGGATAATAGGTTATCGGCGTCCAGATAATGCTGTCGTAATTCGCCTCATTATAGGACGGGTCAACCCAACGCAGGGTTGGCTTCCCGGTTGCAGATTTCATCTCCTGCAAGCCGGAGTAATCTTTTAAAAAGCCTGAATATTGATCGGGGGCTGCGACTTTTGACGCACAGCCGGAAAGGGCCAACAGACCAGAAAGCACTGCAACTTTAAAAAAAGTGTGAGTACGCATGATGGTATTCCATGTTATCTGCAAGTATGCACTTGAAGTTATAACAAAAAACCGGGCGATGTGTTGTGGCAAAAAATGACGAAGACAGCACAAATAGCGAAAAAACTGCCCGACCGAAACCGGGCAGTGAAAAATTACTCCTTCAGGTCCACTTGCCAGAACAGGTGCTTGCCGAAGGGATCGATTTCATAGCCCGTGACCTCTTTACGGACTGGCTCAAAAATCGTCGAGTGGGCAATCATTACCGCCGGCATTTGATCGTGCATCATCTGCTGCGCCTGCTTGTACAGCGCCACGCGTTTTTCGCGATCGGTTATCGATTTAGCTTCGGCAATCAGGTTATCAAACGGCTTATAGCACCATTTGGCCGAGTTCGACCCGCCGTTGGCGGACGTACAGGTAAACAGCGGGCCGAAGAAGTTATCCGGATCGCCCGTCGCCGTTGTCCAGCCCATCAGTGCGGCCTGATGCTCCCCGCCCTTCACGCGCTTCAGGTATTCGCCCCATTCGTAGGTCACGATTTTGGTCTGCACGCCCACTTTCGCCCAGTCCGCCTGGATCATCTCCGCCATACGCTTCGCGTTCGGGTTATACGGCCGCTGCACGGGCATGGCCCACAGATCGATGCTTACGCCGTTGGCAAATCCCGCCTCCTTTAGCAGCGCTTTCGCTTTTTCTGGATCGTAATCATAGTCTTTCAGCTCGCTGTCGGCACTCCAGACGCCAGGCGGCAGCAGGTTTTTCGCCGCCGTGCCGGTGCCGTGGAACACCGCCTCAATGATGGCCGGTTTGTTAATCGCCATCGCCAGCGCCTGGCGCACTTTTACGTTATCCAGCGGCGGCTTTTGCGTGTTAAACGCCAGGAAACCGGTATTCAGACCGGCCTTGCTCATCAGGTTGATGTCTTTGTTAGCCTTCATACGCGGCAGGTCCGCCGGATTCGGGAACGGCATCACCTGGCACTCATTCTTCTCGACTTTGGCAAAACGCACCGAGGCGTCCGGCGTGATGGTGAACACCAGACGATCCAGCTTCGATTTTCCCTGCCAGTAGTCAGGGAAAGCGGTGAAGAGGATGCGGGAATCCTTCTGATATTGCGCCAGCTTAAACGGCCCGGTGCCAATCGGCTGCATATCGACCTTTTCTGGCGTGCCCGCTTTCAGCATGGCATCGGCATACTCCGCCGACAGAATGGAGGCAAAGTACCACGCCAGGTCAGCGACAAACGGCGCTTCCGGATGCGCCAGGGTGAAGCGCACGGTGCGATCGTCAACTTTATCAATGGCGGTAATCAGACTGCCGAACTCCAGACTTTCGAAGTTGGAATAACTGCCGTTGGAGACGTTATGGTAGGGATGATTCACATCTTTCTGGCGCATAAACGAGAAAATCACGTCGTCCGCGTTGA
The DNA here is from genome assembly GCA_042434945.1 of Enterobacter hormaechei. Lineage (GTDB taxonomy): Bacteria > Pseudomonadota > Gammaproteobacteria > Enterobacterales > Enterobacteriaceae > Escherichia > Escherichia hormaechei_A. The sequence goes on along the minus strand of CP170191.1, from coordinate 1,755,032 downwards.
AGTCGCGCGTCGGCGTGAACAGCTTATTACTGTGGAATTTCACCCCTTTGCGCAGGTGGAAGGTGTAGATCTTGCCATCCTCGCTTACCTCCCAGCTTTCCGCCAGGCTCGGCACCAGTTCGGTAGTGCCCGGTTTGAAATCGACCAGACGGTTATAAACCGGTACGGCGCTGGCGTCCACGCTGGTCCCCGACGTATAGAGCTGAGGATTGAAATTTTCCGGCGATCCTTCGGAGCAATACACCAGCGTTTTTGCCGCGACGGTGGAACTGACCGTCAGCGCAGCAAGCGCCAGCGTTATCATTGTGAATGTGCTTTTCATCATTTATTCCTGTCTTTTTAATTCGACGGCTAATTACTTCTTTTGCCATTTCATAAATAACATTAAAGTGATGGCGCAAACACATGAAAAATAAATACAGAAGGAAACACTATGGGCTCAGAACTCTCCAGACAATTAACCCAACGCTTTTTCCGCTATCTCGCCATCACCAGCCAGAGCGACCCGAAAGTCAAAACCCTGCCCTCCACCCCGGGCCAGCACGACATGGCGCGGGAGCTGGCGAAGGAGCTGGAAACGCTGGGGTTAGACGATATTGTGATAGATGAGTTCGCCACCGTTACCGCCGTGAAAAAAGGCAATGTTCCCGGCGCGCCGCGGATTGGTTTTATTACCCATATCGACACCGTCGACGTCGGTTTATCCCCGGATATTCATCCACAAATATTAACGTTTACGGGGGATGATCTCTGCCTGAATAAAGAGAAAGATATTTGGCTGCGCGTAAATGAGCACCCGGAAATTCTGGCTTATCCTGATGAGGAGATTATTTTCAGCGACGGAACCAGCGTATTAGGCGCAGATAATAAAGCGGCCGTCACCGTGGTCATGACGGTGCTGGAAAACCTCACCGCTGAACATAAGCATGGCGATATTGTGGTGGCGTTTGTACCCGATGAAGAGATTGGCCTGTGTGGCGCGAAAGCGCTGGATTTGAAGCGCTTCGACGTTGATTTTGCCTGGACCATCGACTGCTGCGAGCTGGGGGAGATTGTTTACGAGAACTTTAACGCGGCGGCGGCTGAAATTCGCTTTACCGGCGTCACGGCTCACCCGATGTCCGCCAAAGGGGTGCTGGTCAATCCGCTGCTGATGGCAACGGATTTCATCAGCCATTTCGATCGCCGGCAAACCCCGGAATGCACCGAGGGGCGCGAAGGTTATATCTGGTTTAACGGCATCCAGGCCGGGCAGAACGAAGCGATACTGAAAGCCAATATTCGTGATTTTGACAAAGATGGTTTCGCCGCCCGCAAGCAGCACATTGCCGATGTGGCGGCGCAAATAGCCGCGCAGCATCCCACGGCAAACGTGGAATACCGCATTGAGGATACCTACAGCAATATCAGCAATGCGATTGGCGAAGACCGCCGCGCGATCGACCTGATGTTCGAGGCGATGGAGTCGCTCGGCATCACCCCAAAACCGATCCCCATGCGCGGTGGCACGGATGGAGCGGCCCTGTCAGCCAAAGGCCTGCTCACCCCGAACTTCTTCACCGGCGCCCATAACTTCCACTCGAAGTTTGAGTTTTTACCGCTGTCGTCGTTCGAGGCCTCCTGTCGCACTGCCCTGCAACTCTGTCTGCTGGCGGCGCGTTAAGCGGGCTTGCGTGCGAGCATGGTAGCGAAGCGCAGCTTGATACGGTTCCCGTTGGCATCGGTACGGTGGAGTTCCCCTACCTCTTCGTTGTACTTGATCAGCTCCCAGCCTTCGTAGTAGTTGCTCAGTTCACCGGTTTTGAAGGCAAACGGGAAGCCGACTGTGCACGGATAATCCTCCGTATCCATGGCAGCAACGATCAGGTTATAGCCGCCTGGTCTGGTGCAACGCTGCATATTGGCGATAAGACCAGGGATGGTATTCGCTTCGAGGAACATCAACACGACGGTGGAAAGAATAAAGTCGTATTCGCCGTCAAAGGTCAGGTTGTTCAGATCCTTAATCGCCGTTTCCAGATTCGCGATCCCTTCCGCCGCCTTAATGCGCTCGATGTTATCGATGCTCATCGGGTTTTTATCCCACGCCGTCACGTCATAGCCGTTGGCCGCGAGGTAGAGGCTGTTGCGGCCATTTCCGCAACCCAGATCGAGCGTTTTACCGGGCTTAACAATGTCCGCGCTGAGCAGCACCTCTGAGTGCGTGCGGGTCAGCCCATATTTCTCAGTAAAGTAGTTTTCATCGACAGTCATTATTTTTCCTCAGATTGCATAAGCAGTGCCTTATCAGCGCGCACCAGAAGTTTGCCCTGCATCAGCAAGATAAAAGTACGGACCAGCAGCATCGCGATGATGACGTTGGTGAAAATAAACAGGGGAACCGCGAGGGCATGAAAGAACCCTGACGGACTGCTCTGCCCCAGATGTAAACCGGTGGTCGCCAGCGCCGACACCCCGAACGAGAAGCTCCAGAACGACGCGTTGAACGGCTGCGACAGATACCACGGCATCAGACGCAGCATAAACAGGAGTTGCAACAGGCCATAGCCGAAAAGCATTTTGGCGAAGGTGTCCGCTTCGCCGCCGTTGACGCTAAACCAGGCGCTACAGGCCACCAGGGCAGGCGCAAGCTGGATACCGAGCGAGGTACGAAGGGCAGCGGGCAGTTCGCCCGCGCTGCGCAGGCGTTGCAAAATGACCGGCTCCAGGCTCAGCCAGGAAAAGACCCCGGCACCAAGGAACACCAGCCCCGCGTCGTGGAAGCCTAGCGCACCGCAGGCCATCGCGCTGATAAAATTGTTCGCTACCGTCGGCAGATACAGTCCCGGCGTCGTGGCTTCTTCCGGATGCTTGCCGCGCCACAGCCCGGCGCTTTGCCAGGCGGCATACCCAAGCTGGATCACCACGCCCACGCTAAACAACCCCAGCGCCAGCGGGCGATACCACGGCACAAAGCCGATGGCCACCAGCAGCGTTGTGGCAGGAAACAGGCTGACAAAACTGCTCATTACCGGATGCCGCATCTCGGCCAGCACGCTATGTGGAAACCGTACCGCACGGGTAAGAAACGCCACGCCTAGAAGGAACCAGATCGCCACCGCCAGCGCCACCAGGATCTCGCCCGGCCAGCGCGTCACCGGCCAGATGGTGCCGGCGTAACGCCAGGCGAACCCCATGCCTATGGTCCCGAGGACCATACCGAAATACCCGGCGGGCAAGTTAAGAACGCGTTGGTTTTGGTTATGCATTTTTTTTAAAGTTTAAAATGTATTTTAAATGCCATTTTAAGGGGTTTCCTGAGCGGACGCCAGCACTTCGAAAAACCAAAACTTTGCTACGTTTATTGAAAGGCTTTTCAGGGATAACACGATGACAAAATATCGGCTTAGCAATGAAACGCGTCTCTGGCGCTGGCAGGACGGATCAACGCCGTGCACAACGCCTCTCAGACAAATTATTGCCGTGAAGGATTTTAACGATGTGACCAGCGGGACTAAAGGCGGTTGGGTTGAGGATGAACACGCGCTCGCCCAGGACGGGGATTGCTGGGTTTACGATGAAAACAGCGTGGTATTTGCCGGGGCCAGAATATCCGGTAACGCCCGCCTCACCCAACCCTGCATCGTAAGCCACCGCGCACACGTTGGCGGCAACGGCTGGCTTGACGCGGCAGAGGTGAGTCACGGGGCGGTAATAAGTGACAACGTCACCATTCAGCACTCCACCGTACGCGGGGAATGCCGTATCGCGGGTGACGCGCGGGTGCTGCATAACAGCCTGGTGATTGCAGCCAAAGGGCTGACACCCGACCGTGAGCAGATCCTGCAAATCTATGACAGTGCCACGGTCAGCCAGTCGCGTATTGTGCATCAGGCGCAAATCTACGGCGATGCCATGGTGACCTGGGCCTTTGTTGAGCACCGCGCCGAGGTGTTCGATCGCGCCATTATTGAGGGCAACGCGCTGAATAACGTCTGGGTGTGCGACTGCGCCAAAGTGTACGGCAACGCCCGTCTGCTGGCCGGTCTGGAGGATGATGCCATCCCGACCGTGCGGTACAGTTCACAGGTCGCGGAAAACGCCCTCGTCGAAGGCAACTGCGTCATTAAACACCACGTATTAATAGGCGGCGAGGCGTGGTTACGCGGCGGGCCGATCCTGATTGATGACAAAGTGGTCATTCAGGGGCGGGCGCGTATCAGCGGCGATGTCCTGATTGAGCATCAGGTGGAAATAACGGACGATGCGGTTATCGAGGCGCTGGAGGGTGAAAGCATTCACGTCCGGGGAGCCAAAGTGATCAACGGCGACACGCGGATCACCCGGACGCCGCTGCTGGGGGCGCTATAGCGGGAAGATTCTGGCGTACAGGTTCACGTCATCGTAGCGACCGTTGAGCATTTCCGCTTCCCGCAAACAACCTTCCAGCGTGAAACCGTTGCGCTGCGCCACCCGGTTACTGCTCTGGTTATCCACGCGACACTTGATCACAAAACGGCGGATCTCACCGCGCTCAACGTAATAGCGCATAAACGCCTGGAGCGCCTGAGAAAGAATACCCTGCCCCTGATGCGCCTCGTCAAGCCAGTAGCCGATATACCCGGCCTTATTCGCAGGCTCGATCGCGTTGAAGGAGAGCACGCCCACCAATTCGTCATTCATAAAAATCAGGAACATTTTGGCGTAACCGCGCTGGTGCAACATCTGGTTGCTCTGCACGTTGCGGCGCGTGTCCTCTTCGCTGCCGACATGCTGCGCCCAGTCGAAGGCGGTTTGCAGCCAGGTTTTGTTTTTGATTACGAGGTTATGCAGATCGGTGGTATAGCGCTCTTCGACGGCGCGAAGCTCGATTTCCTGGTTAACGGGGATGATTTCTGAAGACATGGTGCCTCTTAATTGCCGGGTGGCGCTAACGCTTACCCGGCCTACAAATGCGTCCGGAGCAGGCCGGGTCGCCACCCGGCACAAACCCATAAGGACTAGCGCATGATCCGGTCGTCAACGTAGTTACGTTTGTCCGGCGCGGGCGGGAAGTACTGGTACAGCCAGGTCTCGCTGATGGCATCGCCCTGACAGCGCAGGAACAGGCGCATATCCACCGGCTCGGTGGAGTCAGAGGTTGGATACCAGTCAAACAGAATGCGATACCCGTCGAACGGTTCGACATAGAGTATCTCCACCTGCTTCGCTTCACCGCTGGACAGGGTGATCACCGGCTCAATGCCCTTCGGTGCGGCGGCCTTCAGATCGCCCCCGACGAAATCAATGGCAAAGCGACGGGCCCACACTTTCGGGTAATTTTCACCCGGCGCCCAGCCCTCCGGGAAGCCACCCATACCGGTACGGGTGGCGTAGACGTTTGCCAGCGGGGAACGCACCGGCGGCTGCGCGCTCCAGTAGAGACGGTATTTGAAGTCCAGCTCATCACCCGCCTGCACCGGTTTCTCTGGCTGCCAGAAGCAGACCACGTTATCGAGCGTCTCGCCGGTTGTCGGGATCTCCATCAGGGCAATGGAACCTTTCCCCCAGTTGTTGCGCGGCTCGACCCACAGGCTTGGTCGCTTGTTATACCAGCCCATGACGTCCTGGTAATGGGAGAAGTCACGGTCAAGCTGCAACAAACCAAAGCCCTTCGGGTTTTTATCCAGGTAGGCGTTAAATTGCAGCTTTTGCGGGTTGTTCAGCGGCCGGCAGATCCACTCCCCGTTACCGCGCCACATCGCCAGGCGGTCTGAATCGTGGATCTGCGGATGAATGGTGTCGCACATGCGGCGTTCGTTGTTGCCGCAGCTAAACATGCTGGTCATTGGCGAGATGCCGAGCTGCTTGATGTCTTTGCGCGCATAGAGATGGTTTTCGACGTCCATGATCACCTGGCTCTTCTCACAGTGGATCACAAACTTATAGGCACCGGTAATGCTCGGGCTGTCCAGCAGCGCATAGACGGTAAAGGTGGTATCACCCGGCTTCACGGTTTCAAACCAGAAGGAGGTGAAATCCGGGAACTCTTCCGGGGTGTCGGTAAAGGTATCCACCGCCAGACCACGCGCAGAGAGGCCGTACTGGTAGGTATCATCCACCGCGCGGAAGTAGCTCGCGCCCAGGAACGAAACGATATCGCGTCGCGCCAGCTCCGGCGCTTTAAAGACGCGGAATCCGGCGAAGCCGAGGTCGCTCTGCCCTTCAAGCTGGCGGGTATCCACGCCCGTATCGCCGTAGCTGAACAGCTCAGGCCGGAAGTGGATCTCACGCGCCTGAGAGGTGGTTTGATCCAGCGAGAACATGCGCACGCGGCGGCGGAACCCCATCCCCATATGGAAGAACTGGGCGTCCAGCTGACGGCCTTCAATGTTATTCCACAGCGACTGCTTCTCATCGTAACGGATGGCGTTGTACGCCTGCGGCGTCATGGTGGCCAGCGTTTCCGGCAGCGGACGCGGCGCACCGCCCCACGCGGTTTTCGCCAGATCGTGCGCCATGGATTGCAGAACAGAGAAGTCAAAGCGACGGCTCTGACCGTCGGCAATGTCGGAGTCAGCAGCATACGCCGCCTGGGAAAACAGAGAAGCAAGGCCAGAAGTGCCGCTCAGGGCAGCCATTGCCAGGGAACCTTTGAGAAAACGTCTGCGATTCATGCCTGAGAAAACGTCCTTATGGTCGTGTGAATGAGTTTCGCGCGCAGCGAAATGACGGCAAGAAAGAACGCACAGCCTAAACAAAAACGGTTAAGAATCCAATTGTTGGCGGGTGATTATCTGAACAAACCGAGAAATATTTTCTGTCGACCAGAACGGCCTGAAAAAGGGGTAAAGTTATGTATAAAAGTGTCCCGGCTGGACATCAACAGCCGGGACCAACGAGGCGGTTATTTTACGCTGACATCGATACCCGGGAAGTACTTATCAGCCAGTTTAGCGATCGTGCCATCGGCACGTACTTTATCAATTGCGGCATCAAGCTGCTTTTTGGTGGCCTCATCCCCCTTACGCAGCCCAAAGCCGATCCCACTGCCGAGGATGGTGTCGTCCGACACCGGTTTGCCGATAAAGCCAAACCCTTTACCCTGCGGCTTACTGAGGAAACCTGCCTGCCCGGCCGCTGACATGACCAGCGAGGCATCGATGCGGCCATTCAGCAGATCTCCCCAGGCCATATTCTGATCTTTATAAGACACCACGGTGACACCGTGCTTTTCCCAGTGCTCTTTGGCGTAAGTTTCCTGAATTGAACCCTGAAGAACGCCGATGGTTTTGCCCTTCAGCCCTTCGGGGGTAGCCTCTACCGCAGAACCGGCTTTGCCCACCAGCTGGGAGGGAATGCGATAGATGGGCTGGGTGAAATCAATGCTTTTGCGACGCTGTTCGGTGATGTTCATCGCCGAGTTTATGGCGTCGAACTTTTTCGCCACCAGACCGGGGATCAACGCATCAAACGAGGTTTCAACCCAGCTGCACTTCAGCGCGGCGGCTTTACAGATGGCATTTCCCAGCTCTACGTCAAACCCTTCCAGCTCCCCTGACGCATTGCGGCTTTCAAACGGCGGATATTCCGCTTCCAGCCCGTATCGCAACTCGGTAGCGGCAAACGACGAGAATGAACACAACAGTCCCATGCCGACAACTAACGCGCGTAATTTCATTTCAAATTCCTTAACGTGGTGTAACCCGACAAAGGGCCTGGGCACCTGCCCGTAACGTCGCCTCATCTTTCGCAAAAGAGAGACGGATTAACTTATTGTCCGTGCCATCGGCATAAAACGCCGACAGCGGAATGGTGGCAACCCCGTACTCGACAATCAGCCTTTTCACCATCTCGCTGTCGCGCTCGTCGCTAAAGCCGCTGTAATCCGCCAGCAGGAAGAACGAACCGGCACTTGGTAGCAGCCTGAACGGTGAGTCGGCGAGCAAACTTTGCAGCAGATCGCGCTTGCGCTGATAAAACGCCGCCAGCGACAGCCAGGTTTGCGGATCGGTCATGTGTTCGGCAAACGCGTACTGCATCGGCGTATCGGCCGAGAACATTAAAAATTGATGGACTTTACATATCTCATCCATCAGCTCCGCGGGCGCCACACAATAACCCACGCGCCAGCCGGTGACGTGATAGGTTTTTCCGAAAGAAGAAATAATCACGCTGCGCTCCGCCAGCTGCGGGTGCGTCGCCATTCCGTGGTGCGGTTCGCCATCAAAAACGACGTGCTCGTACACTTCGTCAGACAAAATGATGATGTCGGTGTGGCGCGTCAGCGCTGCCAGCTGGTGCAGATCGGCGGCTGAAAACACCTGCCCGCTCGGGTTGTGCGGCGTATTGACGATGATCATCCGCGTGCGCGGGGTAATAGCCGCCCGTACTTCATCCCAGTTCACGGCAAAATCCGGTACCGTCAGCTTAATGGCGATCGGCGTCGCCCCTTGCAGACGCACAATCGGCGCATAGCTGTCAAAGGAGGGCTCGAAATAGATCACCTCATCCCCAGGATGAACCAGCCCGCTGATGGCTGAGTAAAGCCCTTCGCTGGCGCTGGCGGTCACCAGCACCTCACTCGCCGGGTCATAGCGTGTGCCATAGAGCGAGGCAATTTTGTCCGCAATGCGCTCCCTGAGCGGTTGCAGCCCGGTCATGGAGGCGTACTGGTTATGCCCTGCCTCCATGGCGCGGGTCACGCCGGTGATAAGTTTTGGGTCGCAGGAAAAATTCGGCGCACCCTGAGAAAGGTTGATGGCGTTATGCCGGGCTGAAAGCTGGCCGATAACGGTAAAAATGGTGGTTCCCACATCGGGCAATTTGGATCGTGTCTGCACCGGCGTTTTCAAAGTCATCCTCTGTCCCTTCTCGTGGTGAATGCATAACTATTCAAACAACAACTTCATTGCCGGGACAATCGAATTGTTGTCATAATAGCCATGACAAAAACGCATAGCTAAGGTGAGATATGTCGCGTCGATCATTTCCGCTCAATGCCGTAGAGACATTTATCGTGACCGCGCGTCACCTGAATCTAACCCATGCCGCCAGGGAGCTTTGTCTGACGCAGGGGGCGGTAAGCCGCAAAATCGCTTCGCTGGAAAGCTGGTTCGGCTTCCCGCTGTTCGAGCGCCATGCGCGCGGCCTGCGTCTCTCCTCTCAGGGAAGCGCCCTGCTGCCGGAGCTGCAATCTGCGTTTGAGCACCTGCTGAACGTTGCTGAACAGGCACGAACGCACCAGACCGTTATTCGTCTGAAAGCGCCTACCTGCGCGATGCGCTGGCTGGTGCCGCGGCTGCTACAGGTGGAGCGCGAACAGCCGGAACTCCAGATTGCGCTGACCACCACCACCGATCATAACGTCAATTTCAAAACCGAATCCTGTGACGCGGCGATTGTGTTTGGGACACACATGAGCGCCGGCGATCTGCTGTTCGAAGAGGCCTTAACCCCGGTGATGAGCCCGGTACGGGCCGGTTCTGCGCTGGAAACTCTCACCTTCCTTCACCCCACGCGGGACAAAACGGACTGGACGCTGTGGCTGGCGAAACAGCCGGGTCCGCCGCCAGCTATGCTCAAAAATCAACACTTCGAAACCATGGATCTGGCCATTACCGCCGCCATTCAGGGGCTGGGCATCGCCATCGCGGATGAAACGCTGGTGGAGGAGGACGTGCGCGCCGGACGGCTGATGCGGCCTTTTGACACAAGCATAAAGACGGGGGCGAGCTACCGGCTGGTATTACGCGACGCACCCGGCCCGGAAAACGGGCTGGATGCGTTTCGCGCCTGTTTGCTCAGTCGAGGCTGACGTGGTGTTTCATCACCCGTTTGAAGAGGCTCATACGGGCACGCATAAAGCGGTTTTCAAGCCGAAAACCTGCATGTTTATTCACACCGATACGTAACAGCACGTCCCGCCCTTTCCGGCAGGCGGGCCAGCGCGTGGGCCCTGCCAGACTATCGCGTGCCCCCGCATCCCGGGCGAAGCTCACCCAGTAGTCCGCCACCTGAGCGGCGAAGGCCAGATCGCGTTCATTTACATACTGCCGCGAGGGTTCCACCTGTCCAAGGGTATCGAACACGTAGGGCACTTCGTTGCCGTGCCAGGCGCCGTTGATGTACGTCGCGTGCTCCGCTTCGGCCACATAATCAAACCAGTATCGCCAGCACAGGCCGCCCGCCCGCTGCTGCGCCTGCATCACCACGTATCCCATAGTGGTGAAGGCCATATCGCGGCATACCTGCCTGCCAAGTTCCTCATCGCCCTTCACGCCAGGATAAAGCAGCTTAATCAGCCCCAGGCCAAAGCGCCGCTCGCGGCGAAGCTTCTGGATCTGCCCGGCCAGATCGACCCCGAACACCGACATCACGCTGGCTTCGTCGCTGTTTGACCCAATCATCACCGGTACAGGATGCTGGCGGGCCGCGAAGAAAACGTCGAGCATGGCCTCAGGCAAAACGCAATCCCCCACGATGGGCGCAGGGGCGATATTCAGCGGCGAGGTCAGCGGCCAGAACGCCTCAGGCGGGATCGCGCGAAGCTGTTCAGCGGTGGCATTTTGCAGGCCGAAATGGGCGGCAATCGCTTCGCCTTTATGCATGGCCTGCCCGCGTGGGGTGTCGGGCAGCGTGTACCCGCTTTGCACAATGGCTTTATGGAACAGTCCTCGCGCAAGCGGAGAGGCCATCAGCGACAGCACGCTGCGCGCGCCGGCCGACTCGCCAAATACAGTGATGTTCTCAGGATCGCCGCCGAACGCGGCGATGTTATCGCGCACCCATTCCAGGGCCTGGATCTGATCGAGCAGCGCAAAGTTATGCACCACGCGCTCTTCTTCCCCCTCCAGCGCCGGATGGGCAAAAAAGCCGAGGTGTCCGAGACGGTAATTGATCGTCACCACCACCGCGCCGCGCTTCGCCAGCGCCCTGCCGTTATACGGAGGCAGCCCGCCAGCGCCGAGGGTAAAGCCCCCGCCGTGCAGCCAGACCATCACGGGAAGCGGCGCGGCGCGTGCAACTGGCGACCAGACGTTAAGGTAGAGGCAGTCTTCAGAGAACTGGCCGGGATCGCCGCCGCCCAGCTCCTGACAGCTTTCGCTGCTCTGCCAGCTGGAGGCGGAGAACGCCGTCGCCGGACGCACGCCATCCCAGCGCGCGGGGGGACGCGGGGAGCGCCAGCGCCACTGGCCTACGGGCGGTGCTGCATAGGGAATGCCGCACCACACGTGGGTATCGCCTTCAGTAAAACCAATCAGTGCGCCCTGGCGCGTTTCAACCACAGGGGCGGAGGGATTTTCCATACCAACCTTCTTTTTCCATCACACCCTTGCAGAGTAACGGTTTCAGAGCAAACCGCAACGCTGTTTGCTGCGCGCTTCCGCCTCCTCGTAAAGCGAAAACTCGTCGTACACCGCACAGCCGAGCGCGGCTTCGAAGGCATTGCGGCTGGCATTGCCGTGGCTGCGCGCCTGCGTTTCATTGCCAAGATTCGACTGGAAGATCCCCGCCGCACTGACGGGCAGAAAATCCTCGTAGGTGATGGGCTGTGCCACAACCCAGCCCCGTTCGATCAGCGGCTGCGGATCGTCGCCGGGACGAAATGCGTGGCGATGCGCCTCACCTGTCGGGGTCAGACGGTAGCGGAAATAAGCCAGCCGCTGACGGCGCAGGAACATTTCACTGTCCGGGAAGGCGCTGAAGATCTCGCGCAGGTGAAGCTGGTGGGTCAGGTTGTCTTTGCCGGTCCCGGCCTGATTTAACAGACTGTCGTACAGCTCGCGCCCTTTCGGCGTAAGGGCCACGCCGCGCTGCTCAATCTCACCGAAACGCGCGGTATGGGTGCCCTTGTGTTCTCCCGCGAAAAGCACCGGCTCCTCCAGCGCCTTAAAGCTGGTCTGGCGCAGGAGGATCGGCACCTCGCGGCGCGGCGGGCCTTCAATCAGAATTTTCGGCTCAATGCCGTACTTCGGCATTAGCTCCTGCACCCGGTCGATATCCAGCGTGCGCGGCGTGAGATGGTTGATATGGCACCCCGGGAAACAGACCACGTCGGCAATCAGGCGATGTTCGTTGCTCAGCGCCAGATAGGTTTCCTTATCGACCGTCGCATGGCGATGCCAGCGGAAGGTTTCCAGGGCTTCCTGCACAAATTCGCGCGCCTGTGCCTCAGTAAAGTGTCCCTGCGCATCATGCAGGTCGATCAGTTCCAGGCAGCGCGGCGTAAAGATGTTGCGCCGGGAGAGGATCTCCGCCGCCCTTTCGCGCAGCGCAACGTTTTCAATCAGCTCCAGGCGCAGCAACGAGGTAAAAATGCGAAACGGATTACGGCAGAGCGCCGCATCGTCTGTCGGACGAAACGCCGTCGAGTGGACGGGCACCCCCGCCTGCGAGAGATCGTAATAGCTCACCGGGTACATCCCATAATGGCAAACATCCGCCGAAGAGTAGCAAGCTCTTGTGCAGTCCCAACACGAATCGCCCCATGACGTTCAACATTCAGTCGCGCCAGCTCGTCTGCATTTACCATTTTTTCGTGCAGTTGAGGATTGTTTTCCAGCACAGCCAGATTCACATCAGCTACCAGTTCCAGCAGCGTGCCGTACTGCGGAACTTCTTGCTGGTACATGGCTGACATTGCCTGCGAAAACTGTTCCCGAATCTCATCCGCCGTGATGCTGTTCGCCAATAGTGTCTGCCTCCAGTGGTCAGTAATCTGGATGTAGGTAACCGCATTCACTCTTGCGGGAAGAATTTACAAACTGTGATCTCGCCGCGAAAACATCAATATTATCCATTTTGCTGTAACATAATTGCTTAATTGTTAATAATATTTGCAATCAAGTTATCATAATCAAACAACTTCACTTGTCAGCGACACCGCTTCGTTTTAACATCGCTTATATGGAAAAAAATAGTCTGTTTAGTCAGCGCATCCGTTTGCGCCACCTTCATACATTCGTATCTGTCGCACAACAAGGAACTTTGGGGCGCGCGGCTGAAACCCTTAATTTGAGTCAACCTGCGCTCTCTAAGAACATTGAATGAACTGGAGCAGCTGACTGGCGCTCGCTTGTTTGAGCGTGGTCGTCAGTGGGGCGCAACGTTACCTTACCCGGCGAACAATTTTTAACGCATGCAGTCAGTAGTTCTTGACGCCATCACACTGCCGGACGGTCGCTTCATCGTAAAGAAGTCTTAATAATGATGTCGTCAGGGTTGGTGCACTACCTACTGCGGCACTGGGGGATATTACCTTCGGTTATAGGTCAGTTTCATCAGCAACAAAAAGAGACGACCTTGCAAGTTGCGACAATGAGTAACCCTATGATTCTGGCGGGTTTAAAAACCGGGGAAATCGATATCGGCATTGGTCGATGTCAGATCTGAACTGATGACCGGCTTAATTACGAACTGCTGTTTCTTGAATCGTTGAAGCTGGTTGTCCGCCCTAATCACCCGCTACTGTCAGGAGAACGTAACGCTAAGCCGGGTGCTGGAATGGCCGGTCGTTGTATCACCAGAAGGCACTGCGCCACGCCAGCATTCAGATGCATTAGTGCAGGAGCCAGGGATGTAAAATTCCTTCGGGTTGTATCGAAACGCTGTCTGCTTCCGCTATCTCGTCAACTTACGGTTGAATACGACTACGTGTGGTTTGTGCCGTCCGGCGCGGTGAAGGACGATCTGCGACGCGGCGTGCTTACGGCGCTGCCGGTAACATCGCCCGGCGCGGGAGAACCGATTGGGATCCTGACGCGGGTAGATGCCCCGCTCTCTGAAGGCGCGCAAACGCTGTTAAGCGCCATTCGTAAATCAATGCCTCTCTGACCCTAAATGCAGAACCCGCCGCGAAGGCGGGTCTGTCTTACTCAGAACGTTTCCCAGTTATCACCTGAGACGGCCGCCGCCGGGGTTAAAGGCGCGGATTTCGCTGCGGTTGCAGGAGCTGTAGTCCGTCCAGCCCCTGCCCCGATGAGACGAAACGCGCCAACAGCCTCCGTCAGACGTGCGCCCTGCTCTTCCAGCGAGGCCGCCGCCGCAGAAGCTTCTTCCACCAGCGAGGCATTCTGCTGCGTCACCTTGTCCATCTCGGAAATCGCCTGGCTCACCTGAACAATGCCGCGGCTCTGCTCATCGGACGCCGCTGCAATCTCCAGCATAATATCGGTGACGCGTTTAACCGCCTCGACGATCTCATTCATGGTATTGCCCGCCGCAACCACTTCCCCGGAACCCTGATCGATAAGCGACACAGATTCATTAATCAGGCTTTCAATCTCTTTCGCCGCATTCGCGCTGCGGCTTGCCAGGGTGCGGACTTCACTCGCCACGACCGCAAAGCCGCGTCCCTGTTCACCCGCACGCGCCGCCTCGACCGCCGCGTTGAGCGCCAGAATATTGGTCTGGAACGCGATACTGTTAATCACGGCGGTAATTTCAGAGATCTTCTTCGAGCTGGTGGAAATATTACCCATGGTTTTCACCACGCCGGAGACCATCTGCCCCCCGCGGCTGGCCTTACCGGAGGCATCTTCTGCCAGTTTACTCGCATGATGCGCGTTATCGGCGTTCTGTTTCACCGTCGCGGTGAGCTGCTCCATGCTGGCCGCCGTCTGTTCAATCGCCGCCGCCTGCTGCTCGGTACGGGAAGAGAGATCGGTGTTACCCGCGGAGATCTCGCTGGTTCCACGGTAGATCTCCTCCGCCCCTTGCCGCACGGTGCCCACGGTTGTCACCAGCGCGTGCTGCATCGTTTGCAGATCGCGCGTCAGGCGGCCAATTTCGCTGCGTCCGGTCGGTTCGTCCGGCATGGTCAAATCGCCTTTTGCGATATTTTCGATACGCGTAGCGGCTCGCTGGAGCGGGTTTATCACCGTACGGCGCAGCACCACAAAGGTGATCACCGCCAGCGCCAGCGCAAGGCCAAACGCGCCGAACATAAACATCAGCCCCAGCCGGGTGCGGGTGTGAGCCTGTGCCGTCAGCGCGTTGGCGCGTTCGGTGCGGATTTTTATCGCCTTCAGCAGCACCGCGTTATAGGCATCGTCCAGCGGACGCGCGGTCTCATTTTCGTGGTTAATAATGGCTTCAAACATGCCATTTTTGGCATATTTCAGCATCGGCTGCATACCGGCGATGTAGGCGTCATAGCGGGCTTTCAGATCGCCATCCAGCGCTTCATCAGCCGGGGTACGAACGGTGCGCTTCATATAGGCGGCAAATCCATCCTGCGACTGCCTGATGCGGATCTCAGCCTCAGCGATGTTTTGTTTCATCGCCTCCATCTCCGCGATACGGCTGGCCGCACCCGCGTGGATCATGTTGATACGGGCGGTGCGTAAATGGTTGGAACTGTTTGACAGACCGGTGCGCACCTGGATTTCTGCCGTGACATCCTGCTGATCGTTATCGGCCTGGAGCAGGAAATAGCCTGCCAGACCTGAGCTCAATGCAAACAGGAGAATAATGCCACCGAGAATGGAGGAAAACAGCGGAACCAGCCGGATGTGATGCAAGAAACTCAGCTTAGGCTGCGCCTGCATCGATGTTGTGTTGTCCATGACCGTCGACTCTCTTATAGGTAAGATGCGTAATAACACGCCTGTAAAAGAGTCATCGGCACGCCAGGGAATTAAATTACGTCTAAAAGCGCCGGACAGGTCACACTTTAGAGAAGATCAGGGAAGAAATGCCAGCGGAAAAAACCGCTGGCAGAATAATCAGTTGTCGCCGAAATGGATAACGGTGCGAATGGATTTTCCTTCGTGCATCAGATCGAAGGCTTCGTTGATCTGCTCCAGCGGCAGGCGGTGCGTAATGAACGGATCAAGCTGAATTTTACCGACCATCGCATCTTCAACCATGCCCGGCAGCTGAGTACGGCCTTTCACGCCGCCAAATGCTGACCCGCGCCATACGCGCCCTGTCACCAGCTGGAAGGGACGGGTTTTGATCTCCTGACCCGCGCCGGCCACACCGATAATGATGCTCTCGCCCCAGCCTTTGTGGCAGCACTCCAGCGCTGAGCGCATTACGTTGACGTTGCCGATACATTCGAAGCTAAAGTCCACGCCGCCATCGGTCAGCTCAACGATCAAGTCCTGAACCGGTTTGTCGTAGTCTTTCGGGTTGATAAAGTCGGTCGCCCCCATCTCACCTGCGAGCTTAAATTTCTCCGGGTTGGTATCCACAGCAATGATACGCCCAGCTTTCGCCTGTACCGCGCCCTGGATAACCGCCAGACCGATCCCGCCCAGGCCGAACACCGCCACGGTGTCCCCCTCTTTCACTTTCGCCGTGTTATGCACCGCGCCGATACCGGTGGTGACACCGCAGCCGAGCAGACAGACTTTATCCAGCGGGGCCTGCGGATTCACTTTCGCCAGTGAGATCTCGGCGCACACCGTGTATTCGCTGAAGGTGCTGGTACCCATGTAGTGATAAATGGGCTCGCCGTTATAGGAGAAACGGGTGGTGCCGTCCGGCATAAGTCCTTTGCCCTGCGTGGCGCGCACGGCCTGGCAGAGGTTAGTTTTGCCGGATTTGCAGAACTTACACTCGCCGCACTCTGCGGTGTAGAGCGGGATCACATGGTCGCCGGGCTTCAGGCTGGTGACGCCTTCACCCACTTCCACCACCACACCGCCCCCTTCGTGGCCGAGCACCGCCGGGAATACGCCTTCCGGATCGTCACCGGACAGGGTAAACGCATCGGTATGGCAAACGCCGGTGTGGGTAATTTTGATCAGCACTTCGCCTTTCTTCGGCGGAGCAACATCAATTTCAACGATTTTCAGCGGCTGGCCTGGGCCGAACGCGACAGCTGCGCGAGATTTCATGATGTCTTTACCTTGTTGTGAGGTGTGTGGGTTTATTTTAGATAAGAGCGCAGCAAATGGCCGACTTCCGCCATCCGCACAGCCCGCTGATCCGGGGTGGTCTCCCCCGTCACCAGCTCATCTTTGAGGTGAATTTCGACCATTTCCCCCATCAGACCATTGGCAGCGCCGCGCACGGCGGCAATTTGCTGCAAAATGGCGAGACAGGGATCGCCCGATTCCAGGGCGCGTTCAAGGGCATCAACCTGGCCCCGAATGCGGCGGACGCGGGTCATAATACGTTTTTTATCTTCGGGTGAATGCGGCATACGCCCTCCTGATACTATAGGGGGGTATTGTATCTGTTAATACGATTTTATGTAAACATGAAGTTTAGTGTGGGTTTTAAGTAGAGCCGTAGATAATGTGAAAAATCCGCGTCTGGAGTTAATATTGGTGACTCGCTGATATACCAGAAGTGGGCAATCAGGTGCTTCATGAGCGAAAAGTAGATTGGATAAATCCATGGCAGACATGCACTGTCCCTTTAAAATTAACGTGTTGGTTGTTCTTGTTATTAAGTGTAATGCAAGTGTGGTACAGATGAAGTCATACAACGTCATTCTCCCTTAAAAATCCTACTTTTAAAGACTTGTGCAAGCACACTACCCCCCACTAAAGAATGTAAGTGTCATAAGAATACGAAAAAGAATAGACTAATACATGTTGGATATATTTATCTTTGATAACATTTAGCCTGTAATAAACAAAATAAGTCGGATACAGCATGTTCGGACAGAAAACATTGCTGAAACTGGTTCGAATCCGGTTTATCTAATAGAATTTCTATACACTTTGATAAATATCACTATCACAATTGGGTTTTACAAATTGAATTCGGATCACAACGCTTCATCATTAAGGAATGACTAAGTATGAAAAGAATTGTTCTCGCCTCTTTGGTTTTATCTTTTTCGTTATCTGCTAACGCAAATCAATTAAGCATTGATGACCAAATTAATAATGCTTGCGCTAAGGCCTTAAGCGGTGACAAAGAACCTTTGGGTGACTTCCCGCCAGATAGTTATGCTGCAACAGTCAGTCCGAAAGTTAAAGATGCTTACAACGAAGTTTTAAAATCTCGGTCCTCTATTGTAAACGATCAGAGTTTACAGAATGCAACCAGTTGCGCCAACCTTGTTAGAGATAAACTGAAATCAAAAGGTGAGTACAAAGAAGAAAAATAATTGCCAGGGTGGAGAAACAGCATTTTTTGTGGAACTGAACGCTTTCTCTATCAGAGTTCGTTCTTAAAAAAACATCGACAAGATAGTTCCGCAGCTGTGTTTTCCACCTCTCGCTGGTCCCTCAATACCCTAACATCCCGTTGCCTGAAGGCACCCTCCGTAATGACAGCGCCCGCCTAAACAGCACAGACGAGGCTGACGATATTTACGCTTTCGTCTCGTCGTGACCAACCCTATTTAGCTCAAAATGTTAAAAATCCGCACTTATATGGCACAATGTGAACAGAAATAACATTCTCGTCACCTAACATACTCGCTACAAACAAAATGGTGGTGTTAATGATTGTACTAAAGAGCTTTTTATTCTTCGTTGGCGCGGCGGCCGCTTGCGCACTTATTGTACTGTGTCTTTGGGTTGATATGCGTTTTGTCGGCCATGATATTCCGGAATTATCACTGACCGAAATTATGCAGGAAACGGTATTAGCGACTATTGTCTTTCTCCATTTTCGTCTGGCGAAAATGGACGAATCCATGCGTTACTGTAATATTCTGGTGGGCGGATTTTTCCTGACAATGCTAATTCGTGAACTGGACGCGCTTTTTGATCTCATTTCTCATGGGAGTTGGGTGTGGTTCGCGCTGATTACCGCTCTGCTGGCGTTAATTCGCCCCGTTATGCATTTTCGCGCTACCCTGGAACAGCTGGCAAAATATACCCAATCCCCCTGGTACGGCATTCTGTTGAGCGGCCTGCTGGCTGTACTGGTCTTCTCCCGCCTCTTTGGAATGCAGGTGCTGTGGCACGACATCCTGGAGCATGGCTATATGCGTGTCGTGAAAAACGCCGTGGAGGAAGGTTCGGAATCATTCGGCTATATGCTGTGCCTGGCCGCATCCCTTGGCTATTACGTTACCTTTCGCACTCACGCACGGCAGAAACAGTCTCTTCGCGCTGCGTAGAGAACGACATTTTTTGGACTTTATGGTGGTCATGTAAGAAAGACATGTCCTAAAAAGGGGCAATCTGCCGTCGATTTCAGCGAATTCTCGCTCACTCCTGCAATCAGCGTCTATCCTTAGACTACCAACAAAAGGAGGCTGGAATGTCTGATTTCGACACTGATAAAAATGCACAGTACGCTGGCGATAAAGCCAAAAACAAACTTGATGAATTATCCGGCTCTGCGCAGCAGCAGTTTGGTGAATTCGTTGATTCCCCTAAACACCAGGTGAAAGGTGCAGCGAAAAAATATGCTGCCCAGGCCAGTGATGCCGTCTCGGATGTCACTGAAGCCGTCAGAAACAATCCCTTAACGGGCTTAATCGCTGCGGGTGCGGTAGGTATCGTTCTGGGACTTCTGCTGGGACGTAAATAATTTCAGGCCCTTCGGGGCCTTTCCTTTTCCCCTCTTTCCTGCTCTTTCCCCCCCTATTATTGATAGTTTTCCTGACAAAAACACGATCCACGTGAAAAGTTGTACAATTTTAATGTACAGATTTGATCGAATAGTATAAATTCAATGCCACTGATGTTACAAAATTGTTTGTTAACGGTGGAAAATTATGCGTCGCAACCATGCTCCCTCTACAGCAGAAAGCGCTATCACCTTGTATTTTAACAAGGATAACGTCCCAACACAGCAGGAAACCCTTGGTGCTATCGTCAGTGAGATCATCAAAGAAAATGTACAACTGAGCAGAATGACAATCTGTACAAAGCTGTTGCGCAGAATTGAAGAGTCAACGTCTGACGTTGAGAAAGCGCACTATAACGGTCTGATAGCCCTCTTCTTCGAGCGTTAACCTGAACACTGTTTTTTTAACTTACTAAGTTAGTCATGCTGAGTGAGAATAGAGCTCCTGAATGCGATGACTAACCCCATGCTACAGCCTCCTGCGTGTAGCAGAGTGAGATTGAAGCTATGCATAGAACTAAATTTGAACGACTTAAGGATGACCTTATCGGTGAGGCCGTATTATCCATACTGAAAGAGAACGGACCTATTACCTTTGCGTCTCTTGCTGGTCGCCTGCGGGCGATGGCTAACGTTGAATCAAATGATGAACGCAAAAATGCATTGATTGCCGCTGAAGATGAAGTACGCCAGCGTGTAACCGGCGTATCGCACGACCGGGGAAGAGTGATGGGCGATTATGATATTGGGCGCATGCGCTCTCTCTTTACTCACAACACGCTTCTGACCCCAGACAAGAAACACTAATTTTAACCGAAACGGTGACCACCATGAGTAAAGCGATTATGCAGCAAACGTATAATTTTGAAGCCCTGCACGATAAAGGACTGGCGGAACATTTTCTTAATGCTGGAAAGCATCTCAGTGGTGAGGTTGAAGTGTTGGGCTCGGCAATACGCTGTATTATGCTGACCGGTGACAATCTCTCAAATAAAGAGATTATCCTGCAACTGATTCACGCCCTCGAAATTACCGAGGAGCCCGAAGCCTGCGATGTCATTCGAAACACGCTTGAGATTGTTGTCGGTTTTACGCGCGATGATATCTGATAACAGATTATTGCCCTGGTGAGTGACTGTTTTTGCTGGTGGTCGAAGAGTTAAGTCTGTCGTACCACCAGTATAGTGAATCCATTAACTAAATAGCCGTACCATTCGATCCAGCTCTTCTTCTTTAACCGCCCGGGAAAGATAATATCCCTGGAAGCGCTTAACCCCTACTGCGACAAGTTTTTCAAATTTTTCTTGGCTATCGACGCCTTCCGCAACGCATTCCCTTCCCGTCATGTCGCTGTATATCTGTATCGCTTTAATAATGCTATTGTCATTGTCGTTAGCAACAAAGTGCTCGACTATATCGCGGTCAAGCTTCAGTCCATCAAAATTAATCTGTCGGATGGGTAACATAGCGTAATGTCTGGAAAAGCAATCATCCAGAAACAGCCGGCATCCCTCGGCGCGTAAACGCTGGAGAGTGACAGGAATATTTGGATCCTTTGTTACATCAATGGTTTCAGCTAATTCAAAGACAAGTTTCCCGGCCCACTGCGGCTTCAGTAACATTTCAACGGCTTTTTTCGCCATTCCCGGCAGCGCGTTCCCGGCAGCCAGTTGAGGAGGAATATTAACCGAAAAATAATATTTTCCATTGTATCTGTTGATACCTGACACGGCCGCGTGAATGACTAACGCCGTCAGCTTGAGCCAAATTTCGCCATTTTTTATCCCATCCAGAAATTGGCCTGGTTTCAGGACCTGACCGTTTTTATGCCAGCGCAGCAGAATTTCAAAGCCCACTCCTTTTTTATCGCCATCGGTAATAATTTGATAAGCCGCAAAGATTTCCCGCTTATGTAACGCCTGCAATATATTTATTTCTGCTTCCGAAAACCCCTGCGCTTTGTTCTTTACTGCACAGACCTCATCCCTTAAGACACGTGCATCGCTAAACCACACTCTGATAAGATATAATTTACCCAACCCCACTTTACGATGAGTATAAATGGTTTTATCTGACAAACCTAACCTCGCTGACTGCTCTTTTATCGAAATACCTCGATAAAAATTCAGCAATACGGTTAATTCACGTTTTGATAAACCATGCAGGCTTTCCTTACCTTCTTTCTCAGGTCCTTCACGCAATAAACGTGACGAATCGGCATGTACTTCAGAAATATTCTCTACACAATTCATTACCTCTGAAATATTCGCCACCCTGATCCTCGACAACGATCTGGTATTATTAACGAGACTTTTCAGCGTGGCATAAAGCCACCTTTCTGGTATTGCACCATACAGGGTCACGCTACAAATAACCGGCAGTGCATTCAGAACCGAGACCAACCGTTTCAGGCTTTCAAGAAAGGCAGTCACGTCGCGACCAAGAAAAACAGAAACTTCAGGTTGTTGATTTTGCATCATTTTTTGCACATCACCTGAGCAAACTTCATCCTCTTCAAAATGGAGCCGCGTGGCGTTTACGCCACGAGACTTGAGAAGCAGGCTATACCCCTCGAAGGTGAAACCGCAGGCTGAAATAACGAATCGTTGCTTGTAGCAAGTACCTTGCATAAAAGGTAAGTTTTGAGACATAACCTGCTCCTGAGAATGTAAATATCATTCCCAAATGTGATTAAAGCCAATATTCTTTGTCGCATTGAATAATTTTACCGCACCCCATTTGGTTAATAAACCGTTATCAATGTTATGCACGGGAACATCTTTGCGTTAATCAACCCACTCATCCATATGCAGCATAAATATTACTTTCTTTTCATATAACGACAGTAAATATGCACTTCACAAGGTATAATGAAAATTCCGAAAAAGAAGACCAGACACTTCATCTTATCGGCCCAGACAAAAAGAGAAAATGCTATGGATAATCACATTTCATCCAGGGCTTTGCTACATCGAAGGGATGTTATTAAAAACAACCCGCGATTTGGTGAAGCTATAACAGAGCACTACAGAATCAATGATGCCATTTATAAAAAACAACCCTTGTTCTATAAAACGATGCTTCAGGAATCACGCTTCAACATAATACTGTCCATGTGTTGTTTTGTTTTTGGTAATCAGGCTGAGTCAGTTTCAGAGATAAAGGCACTGTGTACCCGCTATAATATCGCCAGCCCTAACAGTGTTATCGCGATCATCACCATACTTAAGACCACCGGGCGAATTAAGACCTGGCGCTGTACCGAAGATCGCCGAAAAACAAAAATCGCACCAACGGAAAAAGGACTGGATGAGCTGAAACGCTATATGTCCGGGGCGTTTACGCCTGTTAGCATTCTTTTTCCGACATTCAATATAAATGCTAACCTTCTGGACAATGATATTCTGAGGCACAACTTTTTCCGGCGCGCCGCAGAGTACCTTTTCCGCGGATTAACATTCAGGAAAGTGCTTCCGGAGGTGGGTTTATTTATTGATAAGGATGGTGGCCGAATGATTATGCTCTATCTCTATTTGCAGGCCATCAAAAACAAAACAGCACATGGTGCCATAATAGCGTATTCAGCCAGCACGCTGGCAAAAGAATTTTTCGTTTCGCGTATTCATGTTAAACGGATTATCAAATCGGCGCAGGAGGCAGGTTATCTTAAAGATCGCGGCGATGGCCGGATGTCGATTTATCCGGCCTTTATCGAGCTTGTCGAAAATTATGCCGGATTATATTTTGCGTATGTCACACATTACATCAATGTGGTACCAAAAGAACGACGCCATGTTGTCAACATGACGCCTACACTCTGATCTGACGGGCGTTCGGTTTGCTGAACGCCTTTTTTATCGCTCGCGCAGCGCCTCTTTTGCCTTATTCAACGGTTTCAGCAGATAATCAATGACGGATTTACTGCCGGTTTTGATATCAACCGTGGCTATCATGCCCGGGAACACCGGGAATTCCTTGCCCTGCCTGTTGGTCAGATGGTTACTGTCCGTACGGATATAAACGCGATAATAATAAACATCCCGTTTAACCTCGTCCTGAAGGGTATCCGGGGAAATCATCGTCACCTCCCCTTCCAGCCCGCCGTAGATGGAGTAATCATAGGCGGTGATTTTCACCAGCGCTTTTTGCCCGGGATGGATAAACGCGACATCGCGCGGCGAGATTTTCGCTTCTATCACCATCTGGTCATCAAGCGGTACCAGGCTCATCAGTTTGCCGTTCGGCGGGATCACCCCGCCCACCGTCGTCACGTCAATGTCTTTCACGATGCCACGCACCGGCGCATTAAACGTTAAGCGGGTGAGTGAATCTTCGCGCCCTTTCATGACGGAGCGCTGCGCTTCCATTTCCGCGTTCGCTTTCGCCAGTTCTTCGCGGGCGCGAACGTAGTACTGGTTTTTCATTTCGGTGATTTTGCTCTCCAGCTCATTTTTTTGACGTTCAAGGCGTAAGACTTCGACCTTACTGGCCGCCCCCTGCGTCACCAGCGGGCGCGTTAATGCCAGTTCACGCTGCACGAGATCCGCTCCCTGGCGTAAACCCGCCAGCCCTTTTTCCAGGCTTTCGCGACGTGACTGATAAAGCGCCGTTTCCTGTTTGACCAACTCAACGTCGTCATCCAGCTCTGCCGGGAATGTCAGCCCGGTGTCGTTTACCTCAGCATTCAGACGCGCGGCCGTCGCCATCGCAGCGTTTAATCGAGACTCGCTCTCCAGCACGCTGGACTCGGTTTTCGTCCGGTCCAGTTGGGCAAGCTGTTGACCACGCTCGACGATATCGCCCTCGCGCACCATCAGACTGTGAATAATCCCTCCTTCAAGGGACTGGATCACCTGCTCGTGGGAGGACGGGATCACCTTGCCGCTACCCGTCGTGACCTCATCCAGCTGGAACAGGCTGGCCCAGGTAATAAAGACCACCAGCAGGGCAAACAGCGACCATGCCACCAGCGACGAACGCGGCAGGCGGGGCTCCTTCAGCCGGCTGTTAAAGCGGGAGAAATCATTCATGCCACGCCCTCCGTTTTCAGTTTAACCGTGCGCTGCGGCGCCTGCTGCGGGGCCATTCCGTGCTGGCGTAAAATGGCATCACGAGGGCCATCCATCACCACTTTGCCGTTTTCCAGGACGATGATGCGATCAACCAGGTCCAGAATCGGCAGACGATGCGTCGCCACCACCAGCGTCCGGCGCTTACCGAGCCACTGGTGCAGATGCTGGATAAACTGCTTCTCGCTGACCTCATCCAGCCAGGCGGTGGGTTCATCCAGCAGCAGAATATTCGGCGAGGTGATCAGCGCGCGCGCCAGCAGCAGCGCCTGACGTTGCCCGCCGGAAAGCCCCGTTCCGCCCTCATTGATGATGGTGTTCAGCCCCATTTTCTGCTTGCGCACAAACTCCAGCGCGCCGCTGTTGACCAGCGCCTGATGGATTTCCTCGTCTGTCGCCAGCGGATTACCCATCAGGATGTTGTCGCGTAAGGAGCCGAAGAACAGCCGCGCCTGCTGGCTGAGCAACTGCATGTCGCGGCGCACGTCGGCCGGGTCAAGATGATTGAGAGCAATATCGTCCAGCAAAATGCTGCCCTGCTGTGGCTCCTGCATTCCCGCCAGCAGATGCAGCAAGGTGCTTTTCCCCGAACCATTCCGCCCGAGCACCGCCACGCGCTCCCCGGCGCGAATGCGCAGTTTGCTGATATTCAGCACGGTAAGCTTCTCTTCTTCGTCGTAATAAAACCCGACGTCGTCCAGCCGATAATCACCGCGCAGATGGGCTTTATGCACTTTTTTGCCGTGCAGGGGATCGTCAATCGGGCGCTGCATCAGGTCATCCAGCCCCTTGCGGGCCACCTTTGCCGACTGCCAGCGGGAGAGCACGCCGGAAATCTGCGACAGGGGCGCAATGGTCCGGGACGCCAGAATCGAGGTGCCCACCAGCGCACCGGTGGTCATGTCGCCGCTGATAACCAGATAACACCCCACCAGCAGCACCACGGCGTAGACGATAGACTGCACCTCCTGAGTCCAGGTCAGCAGCAGCCCCGTCAGCCAGCGCTGCTTCATGCCGACGCTCGCGGCAACGTCATTGGTGTTATTCCACTGGTTCTGGAACCTCTGCTCGGCGCGCATTAGCTTGATGTCCTCAAGCCCCTGCACCGCTTCCACCAGCGTGGCGTTACGAATCGCCGATTCACGCATCCCTTCGCTGGAGAGTTTTCCCAGCGGGCGCTGCACCAGCAGGCCGGGAATGAGCAGCAGCGGTACGGCCAGCAGCACCACCAGCACCAGCGGGCCGCCAATCATCCACAGAATGAAGACGAACAGCAGGAAGAACGGCAGATCGGAGATAGCGGCAATGGTGGTGGAAGTGATCAGCTCCCGCACCGACTCCAGCTCGCGGATCTGGGCGATAAACGACCCGGTCGATTTCGACCGTGCGCCGTTTTTAATCCTCAGGGCGTGGGCAAACACGCGCTCGGAAATACGCAGGTCGGCGCGTTTCCCTACCACGTCCGAAATATGCACCCGCAGCATGCGCATGATGAATTCAAACACGATGGCGATCATCACACCGCCAAACAGCACCCACAGCGTGGCCTCCGACTGGGACGGCACCACCCTGTCATACACCTGCATGGAAAAGACCATGCCGGAGAGCGCCAGCACGTTGGCGACCAGCGCCACCAGCATTATGTCGCTGTAACGACGCCAGTCTTTCAGCGCCAGCTGCCAGAACCAGTTTTTCTCATAGGGTTTGATGTAATCATCCACGCGCGCATCCGGCGTGGACTCCAGGGGACGCAGCACCATCAGCCCCTTTAACCGCGAACCGAGTTCGTCGCGCGTCAGCGTCGTCTCCAGGCCCCCGTCGCCGCTAAACTGCACGCTGACGTTCCCTTCGTTGTCCATACGGTTGATGACCGCAATTTGCCCGCCGGTGAACTCCGCCAGCAGCGGTAAACGCCACGGATCGAGCGCTACGGCTCCCGCCGCCACCCAACGCATCCCCAGCCCAAGCTGGCGCGCCATCTCCTCCAGCACCAGCTGGCGTGGAGACTGGCTTTCATGGTTAATCGTGACCCGAACATGCTCCGCCGAAAAATCCAGCCGATAATATTTCGCGATGATGAGCATGCCCTGCAACCAGGGTTCGTACTGTGGATGTGTCTTCATAATGCTACGTCCTGTTCAGGGCGATGATTTCGCACTGAAATGATACCTTTCCGGGATGATTAGAAATCGAACACTGTCTAAACGAGCCCGCAAAATAATCTTGTGAAATATAGGGTTATGGCTATTCGTGTAAAGAAACGCAAAAGGCCGCGAGGATCGCTCCCCGCGGCGTTGTTTTACGCAATTAACAGTTGATGATTGGCCAACAGCGTCGCCAGATCCGTCTGCACGCCGTTCAGCGTTACCAGCGTGGTGGGCGTGAACTGACCGCCCGTCCCGTCCAGGTCAACCTGGATCTCGGTGTTGCTGCCGTTTTGCACAACGCGGATGTAGTCGGCGATGTTGCCCGCGCTGCTGTCCAGCGTCGCCACGCCGTTCACGTAGCTCGCCGAGCCGGTGCCGGTATAGCCGCTGTCGGAAAGCAGGTCGCGCAGATCGATACGGTCCGTATCCGCCGTCCCTTCCCAGGTGCCGACGGTAAAGCCGTTCACCACATCGCTACCGTTGCCGCCCGTCGCGTCAGACGCGTTGATCAGCTTATAGAGCAACGTATCGTGACCGCCGCTGCCGATGTTGAAGGTGTCGTTCCCGCCCCGGCCTTCGAACTGGTTATCACCGCTGTTGCCGGTGATCACGTCGTCATAGTCGGAGCCGTTAATCCCTTCAATATTCAACAACCGCGTGGTACCGAATCCGGTGTCCTGCGCCGTTGAGAGGCGCAAATCAACGGTTATCCCAGAGGTGGCATTACGATAATCCACCACGTCCATGCCGCCGGTATTGCTCCAGGTGTCGTAGTCGGAATGGGTATTCCAGCCGCCGGAGCCGTTATAGGTATAGGTCCCATCCTCTGCGATAAAGGTGTCGTTATACCCGGTACCGGTGATGGTTCCGCTGTGGCCGCCGGTGGCCGCTTCGGCGGTGAGAACATAACCCTCTTTGCCGTTGCCCGCGTCCAGGCCGGTCCAGGTGACGTTATCCGATACGCCGTTGGTGATCTTCACGATCTCCGCCGAGTAGGTTTCGTTCGGATCCAGCCCGTAGAAACTCACCAGCGCAGAGGTATCGTTCGAGCCAATGCCGGACTGAGCGTTGATGATCTGCGAGGCCACCAGCACGCCCGCAGCGTTATACAGATTGACCGTATTGCCGTAGTACGCGTTGATGCCTTCGCTATCGACAATGTGCAGATGCATCGCGGTACCGTCAGCGATCTCCGCATTGTTCTGCACCAGCACCACCTTACCGTTCTGCTGAGACACCAGCAGATCCTGCGCACCGTCCCAGTTGTAGTCCACCGCGGCGACGCCGGTGACGTTGGCCAGCCCAGAAGCCAGCTGGCTTGAAGTCCAGGTTGAGCCGTAGCCGTTGTTGGTGAACAGGGTCGCCGTCTGTGAGCTGCCGTAGGTGCTGAGCTTGATGATGTCCATCTGCCCGTCACCGTTCCAGTCTACCGCCACCGACAGATAGCCCGCCGTGGCGTTAGAGGCTTCTACCGCGCTTTTGGTCGTGGAAAGCTGCCCGGTACCGTCGTTGTAGTAAATCACCCCGCCGTTGTTGTTGTAGCTGCTGCCGAGGTACAGATCCATGTAGCCATCGCCGTTAAAGTCCGCCCACGTCATGGAGGCCGCCGTGGTGGTATTCGAGGCGTTGGCCACAAACACGTTGGTCAGGTTCTGGCCAATGGAAAGCGTACCGTTCCCGTTGTTGTTAATCACGGTGAGCGAGTACGCCCCGCTGCGGTTGGTGTGCTGCACGATGTCCACGGTACCGTCGTTGTTCAGGTCGACGCCGGAGATTTCACGCCCGGAATCGAACTGGCCGTAGAATCCACCTTCCCCGCCGGTGCCGTCCGGCGACAGAACGCCGTTGGTATTCACCAGGTAGGTCAGGGAGTCCATACCGGCATCGCCGTACGCCAGATCAAGATAGCCATCGCCGGTTTTGTCGTAGGCAATTACGCCGCCGTACCAGATGGTGGTTCCCATCGCCAGCTGGCTGGCGGTGTAGCTGCTGCCATCGTAGGTCCACATCACCTGCGTAGAGCCCGCGTAGGTGTTCTCCGTCGCAAAGATATCCTGCGTGCCGTTACGGTCAAAGTCAGCTGCCGTCTGGCTCACCACATAGTAGCTACGGGTGTTAGTTAACGTATTCCCGGCATAGGTTGAATCATCGCTGCTGGAATAAGACTGTCCATTAGCAATGATATTCCACAGCCCGCTGCTGTTCATGCCGAGAGTCATGGTTGAGTTGTTGCTGTTCCCCGCAGTGGTCGCCCAGTCGGTATTCACCGAGGTGGTATCGATCACCAGGCTACCGGTTGCCGTACCGGTGGTGTTACCGTTGCCCGCGCTACTCTTCACCTGCGCGGTTACGTCGTAACTCGCCACACTCAGGGCATCGCTGTCCGGGATCTGTAGATACCAGGTATTGTGATCCGGGTCGACGACCACCGCACCGCCGGTCTGGGAGGTGTAGGTTTTCCCGTTCACCGTCACCACCAGATATTCACCGTTCACCAGGTCTGCGGAGACCGTACCGCTGACAATCGGCGTGGTATCCGAGGTGGTCTGGGCAGTAATCGCCGCGGTGGTGGTCGGGATGCTGGTATCGACGTTCAGCACAAAGCCATCCGATTCCGTGTAGTTACCGGCTTTGTCGGTGACGCGCAGAATATAGGTGTGATTCCCGTCGAGCAGGCCGTTGTCCTGATAGGACCAGCTTGCGCTGCCGTTCATCGTGACCTGACCCAGCAAGATCCCGTCCCGGTAAAGCTGCACGATTTCGCCATCTTCCGGAGCGCGGTTAAGCGTACCGTTGATCAGCGGCGAGGTATCGTCCGTCGCGACTGATGCGCCGTACGTGCCTGTACGTTCACCTTCCCCGTCGGTATAGCTGACCACCGTTCCCACCGTGTCAGGCGGCGTGGTATCAACCGTTACCACCTGCGAAGAGGTTGAGCCGACGTTGCCCGCCTGGTCGATGATCCGCACCTGGTAGGTGTAATCCCCGTCCGCCAGATCGCGGGTATCCGTATAGCTCCAGCGCTGGTTAGTGACGGTAGTGTCAATCCAGGTATTACCGCCGTCGAGGCTGATCTGTACGCGCTCGTCGCTGGCCAGCGCGCTGCCCAACGAGCCGTTGATCGTCAGCGAGGTGTCCATGGTGATGAAATCACTCCCGGACTGCCCGGTATCTTCGCTGATGCTGTCAATGGTGATGCCGTACTGCGGCGCCTGGGTATCCACCGTCACGTCCTGCGTGGTGGTGGCCCCAACGTTGCCCGCCTGATCGACAACCCGCACCTGATAGCGGTAGTCGCCGTCGGCCAGGGTGCGGGTGTCGTTATAACTCCACCGGGTGCCGCTTACCGTGGCGTAAACCCAGGTGGTGCCGCCATCCATGCTCACCTGCACATACTCACCCGCCCCGAGTTCGGCCCCGAGCGTCCCGTTGAGCGTGTACGAGGTCGAACTGGTCAGGAAGTCGTTATTGTCGAAGCCGGTATCGACGGTGATGTTATCCACGGTCACCGTAATCGCCGCATCCGGCGCGACCGTATCGACCGTCACCTGCTGATGAGCGCTGGCACCTACGTTGCCTGCCGCATCCACTACGCGAACGTAGTAGTCATAGGTCTGGTTACCCAGCGTGCGGCCGTCCACGTAGTACCAGCTGTTGCCAGTGACGATCACGTTCTGCCAGGTGACCCCGCCGTCGATGCTGATCTGGGCATATTCGCCGTCGGCCAGCGTTGCGCCGAGCGAGCCGTGCAGCGTCAGGGAGGTATCATTGGTGATAAAGTCGCTGCTGCTCAGGCCGGTATCGTCGCTGATGCTGTCGATAGCGATCGTTTTGCTGGCGTCCGGCGCGACGGTATCAATGGTCACCACCTGGCTGGTAGTGGCGCTGATATTCCCCGCGTCGTCAATCACCCGCAGCTGATAGTTGTAGTCTCCGTCGGCCAGCGTGCGGCCGTCAACGTAGGTCCAGCTCAGGCCGCTGACGCTCACGTCAGTCCAGGTTGCGCCACCGTCGAGGCTGATCTGAGCGTGGTCGCCGCTGCCCAGGGCCGCGCCGAGCGTCCCTTTCAGGCTGATCTGGTTGTCGCTGGTAATAAAGTCGCTGTCGGACAGGCCGGTATCCTGCGAGACGGAATCCACGGTAATAGTCGCCGCCGCAGGCTTCGTCAGATCGATTACCACGTCCTGGCTGTCCGTTGCCCCAACGTTGCCTGCATTGTCGATCACGCGCACCTGGTACTGGTACGTACCGTCGGTCAGGGTACGGCCATCGGTGTAGCGCCAGGTGGTGCCGGTGACGGTCAGGTCAATCCAGGTGGTACCGCCGTCAAGGCTGATCTGCGCCTTCTCGTTATTGCCGAGCTGCGCGGTCAGGGAACCATTCACCACCACCTGGCTGTCGTTGGTGATGAAGTCATTCGCGCTGAGGCCGGTATCGTTTTGCAGGGAATCAATGCTGATCCCCATCGACGGTGCGGTGAGATCCACGGTAACGGTATGGTTATCGCTGGCGCTGTTGCCGATGGCGTTGCTCACCTGCGCGTTAATCACGTACGAACCGCCGTCCGCCAGCGCGGTCACGTCTGCGCTGCCGACCGTATAGCTCCAGGTGCCGTCATTTTGAACGGTAGCCGTGTAGGTTTTACCGTTAAGCGTAATGGTCACCGTCTGGCCCGTTGGCGCATCGGTGGTGCCGCTGATAACCAGCGGCGTGCCGTGCTCGGCGGCGTTGACGATATCATCCTGCGCAAAGGTGTTAATGGCGATGGTCGGCACGTCACCGTTCAGCGTCACGTCGTGCGTTGCGCTGCCCGGGTTACCTGCCTTATCGCTCACCGTAGCCGTAATGGTGTAATCCCCGTCGCTCAGTCCGAGGAAGTCGCGTCCCGGCACGAAGACGGACCAGGAGCCATTCGCCGCCACGGTCGCCTGATAGCTGTGGCCGTTGAAGGAGACGGTCACCGTCTGGCCCTGCTCCGCGGTGGTGGTCCCGCTGATGGTCTGTCCCGCCAGCTGCTCGGCGTCGTTGACGATATCGTCATCGGCCACGGTGCTGATGGTCACGGCTGGCGCGACGGTATCGACCGTTAAGGTATGCGTCGTCTGGCCGTTATTACCCGCCTTGTCGTTCACCGACGCGGTGACCGTCAGCGCGCCTTCGCTCAGGTTGGCAAGATCGGCGGCCGGGACGTCGAGCGTCCAGGTGCCGTCGTTTGCCACAAGCGCAGTGTAGGTTTTCCCGCCCAGCGTGACGGTCACCGTCTGGCCTGCTTCCGCGCTGGAAGAGCCGTGTACGGTGAGCGGCTGCTGGGCTTCCGCCGCATTCAGCACATCGTCGCCCGACAACGTGTTCACGCTAATCACCGGCGCGGTGGTGTCCACGCTGATGGTGTGCGTCGCCGAGGCGCTGTTCCCGGCGCTGTCCTGCGCCGAAACAGAAACCTGGTAGCTCGCGCCGTCGGCCAGGGTGCCCACGTCGGCGGCCGGTACGGTGGTTGCCCAGGAGCCATCGCTCTGGATAGTGGCCGTATAGCTCTTACCATTCAGGGTGATAGTGACCTGCGTACCGCTGGCGAACTGCGCGCTGGAGCCGTTGATGACCAGCGACTCCCCCGCTTCTGCCGCATTGATCACGTCATCGCCGCTGAGGGTGTTGACGGTCAGCGCGACCGATGCGGTATTTACCACCACGTCATGGGTCTGGGTGCTGCTGTTGCCCGCGCTGTCGGTGATTGTCGCGCTGAGGGTCACGGTGCCGTCGGTCAGGGCAGAAATGTCGCTGGCAGGAACGCCCAC
Organism: Enterobacter hormaechei; assembly: GCA_042434945.1. GTDB lineage: Bacteria > Pseudomonadota > Gammaproteobacteria > Enterobacterales > Enterobacteriaceae > Escherichia > Escherichia hormaechei_A. The sequence continues at coordinate 1,722,572 of CP170191.1, read as the reverse complement.
GCTCCATTTGCCACTGGCGTCAACGGTGGTGGTGTACTGGTTCGAACCTATCGTGATGACCAGCTTATCGCCGACGCTGGCGCCGGTTGCGGTGCCGCTGACGACCTGCGCCTGCCCGTGCTCAACGCTGTTGATGACGTCATCGCCCGCCACGACGTTAAAGCTGACGGTCGGCGGCGTGGTATCGAGCGTAATCGCTTTGCCCGCGCTGCCCGGGTTACCCGCGGCGTCACTCACGCTCACCTGCACGGTGTAGCCGTTATCCGCCAGAGTGGACAGATCGGCGGCCGGCACGTTAATGCTCCAGACGCCGCCCTGCTGAACCTGTGCGGTATAGCTGTTTCCACCGAGGTTAACGGTTACCGTCTGACCGACTTCAGCCGTGGTGGTGCCGGAAATGGCCACGCCCGCAGCCGCTTCGCTGCCGTTGATCACGTTGTCGCCGGCTACCGTGTCAATGGTCACGGTTGGCGCCGTGGCATCGACGCTGTACTCCCGGCCCGCAGACGCGCTGTTGCCGTTCACATTGGTCACGCTCACCTGCACGCTGGCGTCGCCGTCTTTCAGACCCGCAAGATCCGAGGAAGGCACGGTGGCCGTCCAGTTGCCGTCGGCATCGACTTTGGCGGTGTAAGACTTGCCGCCAAAGGTGATGGTCACGGTCTGGTTCTCTTCCACATTGGAGGTGCTGCCGGAAAGCACCAGATCCGCGCCTTTCTCCGCCGCGTTAATCACGTCGTCGGTGGCGATGGCATCAATGCTGATCGCCACGGCTGCCAGATCGACGGTGACGTCGTGGCTGATAGAGACCGGATTGCCCGCCGCGCTCTGGCCTGCAACGGTCACGGTAACCGTGCCCGCAGCCAGGGCCCCGACGTCTGCTGCCGGGATCGCCGCGCTCCAGGTACCGTCTGCCAGTACCGACGCGGCATAGGTTTTGCCATTGACGGTCACGGTGAGCGTAGTGCCTGCCGCCAGTCCGTCGCTGGAGCCGGTGACAATCAGGTTCTGCCCATGCTCGATGCTGTTAATCACATCGTCGCCCGCGACGGTATCCACGCGCAGGCCCGGCAGGCTGGCGTCGATAGTGATATCGCGCTCGCCCGTTCCCGTATTGCCATGGTCATTAGTGACGGTTGCTGACACCGTTAAATCGCCATTGCCCAGCGCGGTCAGGACGGATTCCGGCACGTTAACGGACCAGGTCAGATCGCTCTGCACCGTCGCGGTATAGGTGTTGCCGCCGATGTTCACCGTAACGGTGTTACCGATGTCCGCGTTCGCCACCTTACCGGTAATGGTCTGGCCTGCGGCCACTTCCGCCGCGTTGATGACGTTGTCCCCCGCCACGGTGTTGATGGTGACGGTTGGCAGCGCGGTATCGACAAGCAGGTTCGCCGTAGTGCTGATGCTGTTGCCCACGCCGTTGGTGGCCGTCGCGCTCAGGGTGTAGCTGGCTTCACCGAGGCCTGACAGATCCGCAGCCGGAACCGTCAGGCTCCAGGTGCCGTCTGCCGCAGTCGTCGCAGTGTAGTTTTTACCGTTCAGGGTCATGGTGACTACAGTGCCTTCCGCCAGGTTGGCGCTGGTGCCGCTGACGCTCAGATCCTGCCCTTTTTCTACCGCGTTCAGGACGTTGTCATCGCTGATGGCGTTGAAGCTGACCGACGGCAGACCGGTATCGACGGTCACATTATGCGTGCCGCTGCCGGTATTGCCCGCCGCGTCGGTGACTGACGCAGTGACGGTCACGCTGCCGTCGCTGAGGCCTGAAATCACATTCGCCGGAACGCCCACGCTCCAGTTACCCGCCGCATCCAGCACGGTGGTGTACGACTGGCCGCCGATGGTGACGGTGACGGTGTCGCCCGCCGCCGCGCCGGTGGCGGAGCCGCTGACGATCTGCGCCTGATTGTGTTCAGCCACGTTAATCACATCGTCACCTGCAACGGTGTGGATGGTCACCGCAGGTACGGTGACGTCTACCGTCAGGGTGTGGTCAACCGACGCCGGGTTACCCGCCTTGTCGCTGACTGAGGCGGTGACCGTCACGCTGCCGTCGGTTAATCCTGCCAGATCCGCCGCCGGAACGTTCAGCGTCCAGCTGCCGTTCGCGCTGACGGTTGTGGTGTAATCTTTGCCGTTCAGCGATACGGTCAGCGTCTGGCCTGCTTCGGCGGTACTGGTGCCGGAGATTGCCAGGTCTGACTGAGCTTCCGTGGCGTTCAGGATATCGTCGGTGGCAATCGTGTTGATGGTCACGGACGGCGCGGTAGCATCCACGCTGTACTCACGGCCCGCCGAGGCGCTGTTGCCGTTCACGTTGGTGACGCTCACCTGCACGCTGGCGTCGCCATCCTTCAGGCTAGCCAGATCCGCTGACGGCACGGTATAAGTCCAGTTGCCGCTGTCGTCCACGGTGGTGGTGTAGATCCTGCCGTTCAGACTGATGGTCACGGTCTGCCCGGCTTCCACGTTGGTGGTCACACCGGACAGCACCAGATCCGCGCCCTTCTCCGCCGCGTTAATCACGTCGTCGGTGGCAAGCGCATTGATGCTGATGGCAACGGTAGCCAGATCCACGGTCACGTCGTGGCTGATGGTGATCGGATTACCCGCCGCGCTGTCACCGGTAACGCTGATTTTCACGGTGCCTTCCGGCCACGCGCTCACGTCGGTGGACGGGATCGCCGCGCTCCAGGTGCCGTCTGCCAGTACCGTTGCCGCGTAATCTTTACCGTTGACGGTAACCGTCAGCGCCGTGCCCGGCGCCAGCCCGTCGCTGGAGCCTGAAACAATCAGGTTCTGCGCGTGCTCGATGGTGTTGACCACGTCGTCACCCGCCACGGTATTCACGCGCAGGCCCGGCAGGTTAGCGTCGATAGCGATCTCGCGTTCGCCGGTGCCGGTGTTGCCGTGGCCGTTAGTGACGGTCGCCGTCACGCTCAGGCTGCCGTTGCCGAGTGCGGTCAGCACGTCAGACGGCACGTTGACGGACCAGGACAGATTATTCTGCACCGTTGCGGTGTAGCTGTGGCCGCCGATAGTCACGGTCACGGTGTTGCCCGCTTCGGCATTCGCCACGGTGCCGCTCAGTGTCTGGCCTGCCGCCACTTCCGCCGCGTTGATGACGTTGTCCCCCGCCACGGTGTTGATGGTAACGGTTGGCAGCGCGGTGTCGACAAGCAGGTTCGCAGAACTGCTCACGCTGTTGCCAACGCCGTTGGTGGCCGTCGCGTTCAGGGTGTAACTCGCCTGACCGAGACCGGCCAGATCCGCAGCCGGAACCGTCAGGCTCCAGGTGCCGTCTGCCGCAGTTGTCGCCGTGTAGTTTTTACCGTTCAGGGTCACGGTGACCACGGTGCCTTCCGCCAGGTTGGCGCTGGTGCCGCTGACGCTCAGATCCTGGCCTTTTTCAACGGCGTTCAGGACGTTGTCATCGCTGATGGCGTTGAAGCTGACCGACGGCAGACCGGTATCGACGGTCACATTATGCGTGCCGCTGCCGGTATTGCCCGCCGCGTCGGTGACTGACGCAGTGACGGTCACGCTGCCGTCGCTGAGGCCGGAAATGACGCTGGCCGGAACGCCAACGCTCCAGTTACCCGCCGCATCCAGCACGGTGGTATAAGTCTGGCCGCCGATCGTGACGGTGACCTTATCGCCCGCCGCCGCGCCGATGGCGGAGCCGCTGATAATCTGCGCCTGATTGTGTTCAGCCACGTTAATCACGTCGTCGCCTGCCACGGTGTGGATGGTCACTGCCGGAACGGTGACGTCCACCGTCAGGGTGTGGTCCACCGACGCCGGGTTACCCGCCTTGTCGCTGACGGCCGCGGTCACGGTGACGCTGCCGTCGGTTAATCCTGCAAGGTCAGCTGCCGGCACGTTCAGCGTCCAGCTGCCGTTCGCGCTGACGGTTGTGGTGTAATCTTTGCCGTTCAGCGATACGGTCACCGTCTGGCCTGCTTCGGCGGTGCTGGTGCCAGAGATTGCCAGGTCGGACTGCGCTTCTGAGGCGTTCAGGATATCGTCGGTGGCAATCGTGTTGATGGTCACGGACGGCGCGGTAGCATCCACGCTGTACTCGCGTCCCGCAGACGCGCTGTTGCCGTTCACGTTGGTGACGCTGACCTGCACGCTGGCGTCGCCGTCTTTCAGACCGGTCAGATCCGCAGACGGCACCGTGGCGGTCCATTTACCCTCAGCGTCCACCGTGGCGGTGTAGTTCTTGCCGCCGAAGTTGATGGTGACGATCTGGTTTTCTTCGACGTTCGAGGTGGTGCCGGAGAGCACCAGATCCGCACCCCTCTCGGCGGCGTTGATCACGTCATCGGAAGCGATGGCGTCAATGCTGATGGCGACGTTTGCCAGATCCACCGTCACATCATGGTTGATAGTCACCGGATTGCCCGCGCTGCTCTGGCCTTCAACGTTCACGGTGACCGTGCCTGCGGCAAGGGCACTCACGTCCGCAGAAGGGATCGCCGCGCTCCAGGTGCCGTCTGCCAGCACGGTAGCCGGATAGGTTTTACCGTTTACGGTGACGGTCAGCGCTGTGCCCGCCGTCAGGCCGTCGCTTGAACCCGTGATAATCAGATTCTGCCCGTGTTCGATGCTGTTAATCACGTCATCGCCCGCTACGGTGTCCACGCGCAGGCCCGGCAGATTCGCGTCGATAGTGATATCGCGCTCGCCGCTGCCGCTGTTGCCCACGCCGTTCGTGACGCTGGCGGTCACGGTCAGATCGCCATTGCCCAGCGCGGTGAGCACAGAATCCGGTACACTGACGGACCAGGTGAGATTGTCCTGTACCGTTGCGGTGTAGCTGTGGCCGCCAACAGACACAGTCACGGTGTTGCCCGCTTCGGCATTCACCACTGTGCCGCTAATGGTCTGGCCGGTTGCCAGCTCCGCTGCGTTGATCACGTCGTCGCCCGCCACGGTGTTGATGATGACGCCAGGCAGCACGGATTCCACGTTCACGGTGTGCGAGGTGCTGGAGCTGTTGCCGACGCTGTCCGTCGCGGAGGCCGACACGGTGTAAAGCGCTTCACCCAGTTGCCCCACCTCGCTCGCCGGAACGGTTGTGGTCCATTGGCCATTGGTGTCCACCGTGGCGCTGTACGCTTTGCCGTTGAGCATCACGGTGACCACCGCGCCCGCTGCCAGCCCGGAAGCCGTACCTGTGATGGTCAGATCCTGCGTTTTCTCGCTGCTGTTGATCACATCGTCACCGGACACGGTGTCAATGGTCAGCACCGGCGCGGTGAGGTTGACTTCAACCTCGTGCGTTGTGCTGTTGCTGTTTCCGGCTTTATCGGTCAGCGCCGCGGTGATGGTGTAATCCCCGGCGGCCAGGGCACTCACGTCCGCCGCAGGCACGCCCACGCTCCACCTGCCGGAAGTGTCCAGGGTCGCGGTGTAATCTTTGTTATTGATGGTGACGGTCACCACGTCGCCCGCCGCCGCACCGGTCACGGAACCGGTGACGATCAGCGCCTGCGCATGCTCGGCGCTGTTGATCACGTCGTCGTCGGAAACGGTGTTAATGGTCAGCTGTGGCACCGTGGTATCCACCAGCACATCGCGGTCCGCCGAGGCCGGGTTACCCGCCTTATCCGCGACGGCTGCCGTGATGGTGTAATCGCCGTCGGTAATCGCGCCGATATCCGCAGACGGTACGGTGACGCTCCAGCTGCCGTTCGCCTGTACGGTGGTGGTGTAGTCCACGCCGTTCAGCGTCACGGTCACGGTCTGGCCCGCTTCGGCGTTGGAGACACCGTTAACGACCAGATCCTGCTGCGCTTCGGCCGCGTTGATGATGTTGTTGTCGCTGACGATCTCGATGGACACCGTCGGCGCGGTGGCGTCCACGCTGTATTCGCGGCCCGCCGAGGCGCTGTTGCCGTTCACGTTGGTGACGCTGACCTGCACGCTGGCGTCGCCGTCTTTCAGTCCGCCCAAATCGGCAGACGGTACGGTCGCCGTCCAGTTGCCGCTGGCATCCACCGTCGCAGTGTACAACTTGCCGCCGAAGGTGATGGTAACGGTCTGGTTTTCTTCCACGTTGGTGGTCGAGCCAGACAGCACCAGGTCCGCGCCTTTCTCAGCCGCGTTGATTACGTCGTCAGAGGCAATCGGATTAATGCTGATGGCGACTGCCGCCAGATCCACTTTCACGTCGTGGCTGATGGAAACCGGGTTACCCGCCGCGCTCTGGCCGTCAACGGTCACGGTGATTGTGCCTGCGCTCAGCGCGCCGACGTCCGCCGCCGGAATAGCCGCCGTCCAGGTGCCGTCCGCCAGCACGGTTGCCGCGTAGGTTTTGCCGTTGACGGTGACCGTCAGCGCCGATCCGCTCGCCAGCCCGTCGCTGGAGCCGGTGATAATCAGGTTTTGACCATGTTCGATGCTGTTGATCACATCGTCGCCTGCTACGGTATCCACGCGCAGGCCCGGCAGGCTGGCATCAATCGTGATGTCGCGTTCGCCGGTGCCGGTGTTGCCGTGGCCATTGGTCACGCTCGCAGTTACGGTGAGATCGCCGTTACCGATAGCGGTTAAGACGTCAGACGCCACGTTAACCGACCAGCTCAGGTCGTCCTGAACCGTCGCGGTATAGGTGTTGCCCCCGATACCGATCGTAACAGTGTCACCGCTCGCCGCGCCGCTCACTTTCCCGCTCAGGGTTTGTCCGGAAGCCACTTCCGCCGCGTTAATCACGTCGTCGGTGGCAACCGCATTAATGGTGACCTGCGGCAGCGCACTGTCGACCAGCACGCTATGGCTGGTATTCGCGCTATTACCCGCGGTATCGGTCACGCTGGCCGTCACGCTGTAGCTCGCTTCGCCCAGTACCGAGACGTTTGCCGCCGGAACGGTGACGCTCCAGTTACCGCTGGCATCGGTGGTGGCGGCGTAACTGATACCGTTCAGGGTTACGGTGATGCGGGTCCCGTCCGGCTGGTTGCTGGTGCCGGAGATCAACAGGTCCTGGCCTTTTTCGGTCGCGTTGATCACGTCATCAACCGCCAGGGTATTGATGGCAATCACCGGCGCGGTCAGGGAGACGTCAAACGCGTGCGTCGCGCTGGTGCTGTTGCCCGCTTTATCGGTGAGTGTGGCGGAAATCGTCTGATCGCCGTTAGCCAGCGCGCCCACGTCCGTCGCCGGAACGCCCACGCTCCAGTTGCCGGACGCATCCAGCATCGCGGTGTAGTCTTTCCCGTTCAGGCTCAGGGTAATCACATCGCCCGCCTGCGCGCCCGTCACCTTGCCGGTGACAATCAGCGCCTGGCCGTGCTCGGCAATATTAACAATGTCGTCGCCCGCCACAATGTTGAAGGTAATCTGCGGCACGGTAGTGTCGACCAGCACGGACGCCCCCGCGCTGGCCGGGTTGCCCGCTTTATCGGACACGGTCACCGTGACCGCCGCGCTGCCGTCGGTGATGCCTGCCATATCCGCCGCCGGAACGTCCAGCGTCCAGCTGCCGTTCGCCTGCACCTGGGCGGTGTACTGATTGCCGTTGAAGGTCACGGTGACCGTCTGGCCTGCTTCGGCAGTAGACGTCCCGCTCAGGGTCAGATCCTGCGCCGCCTCTGCCGCATTCAGCATGTTGTCGCCGCTGATGGTGTTGATGGTGACCGCTGGCGCGGCGGTATCGACGCTGAATGCCTGCGAGGAAGAGGCCGCGTTGCCGTTCACGTTGGTGACGCTGACCTGTACGCTGGCGTCGCCGTCCTTCAGGCCGCTCAGATCGGCAGCCGGTACGGTGCAGGTCCAGTCGCCGTTGGCATCGACCGTCGTGGTCCAGGTTTTACCCGCAAAGATAATGGTAACGGTCTGGCCCGCTTCAACGTTCGAGGAGGAGCCGGACAGCACCAGATCCTGGCCTTTTTCTGCCGCGTTAAGCACGTTGTCGTCCGTCACGCTGTTGATGCTTATCGCCACCGGGGCGAGATCGACATCCACAACGGTACCGATATTCACCGGGTTGCCGGAGGTATCCTGCGCGCTGGCGCTGATGGTGAGCGACCCGTCCGCCCACCGGGAGACGTCGGCAGCCGGAACCGCAGCCTGCCAGGTGCCATCTGCCAGTACCGAGGCGGAATAACTCTTGCCGTTGATGGTCACGGTGACGGTGCTACCCGCCGCCAGGTCGGTGCTGGTGCCGGAGATAACCAGGTTCTGCGCGTGTTCAATAACGTTAATGACGTCGTCACCGGCGACGGTATCAATGCGCAGGCCGGGCAGCTGGGCGTCAATGGTGACATCCAGGGAAGACGATCCGGTATTGCCGTGCGCGTTCGTCACGCTGGCCGATACGGTCAGGTCGCCGTTACCGAGCGCGGTTAACTGACTCTGGGTTAACGGCAGGCTCCAGGTGAGATCGTCCTGTACGGTGGCCGTGTATGTCTGCCCGCCGAGGATAATCGTGACGGTATCGCCCGATGCCGCGTTAGAAACCTTTCCGGTCAGGGTTTGCCCTGCGGCCACTTCCGCCGCGTTGACGATATTGTCGCCCGCGAGGGTGTTGATGGTGACCACCGGCAGCGAGCTGTCCACCAGCATATCGTGCGTGGCAGCGGCGCTGTTGCCCACATTATCGGTGACGCTCGCCGTCACGGTGTAATTGGCTTCACCCAGCGCGCTCACCGCAGAGGCGGGGACGGTAACGCTCCAGTTGCCGCTGGCGTCGGTGGTGGCGGTGTAGTTGATACCGTTCAGATTAACGGTGATGGTGGTTCCTTCCGGCTGGTTGCTGGTACCGGAAAGCAGCAGATCTTCGCCCTTCTCTGCCGCATTGATCACGTCATCCGCGGCCAGCGTGTTAATACCGATAACGGGTGTCACAGTATTGACCACCACATCCACTGAACTGCTGCCGGTGTTGCCGGATTGGTCGGTCACGGAGACGTTAATGGTCCAGGTGCCGTCCGTCAGCCCCTGAACGACGGACGCAGGCAGGCCGAGGCTCCAGTTGCCTGCCGCATCCACCACGGTGGTGTAGTCCACGTTATTGATGGTGATGGTGACAAAATCGCCCGCCGCCGCGCCGGTGACGGAGCCGCTCAGGATCTGCGCCTGAGCATGGGCCAGCTGGTTAACGGTGTTGGTGTCGGTGACGAAATCGTTGATGGTTACCTGCGGCACGGTGGCATCCACCAGCCCAACGCGGTCCGCGCTGCTGCTGTTGCCCGCCACGTCACTGACGGTGGCCGTCACGGTGACATTGCCATCGGTCAGCGCGCCTACGTCGGCGGCAGGCACGTTCAGCTGCCAGCGACCGTCCGCCTGTACCGTGGTCTGGTAAGATTTACCGTTCAGCGTCACGGTGACCGTCTGGCCCGCTTCAGCGGTTGTGCTGCCGCTGAGCACCAGATCCTGCTGCGCTTCTGCCGCATTAATGATGTTGTCGTCGGTCAGGTTATCAAGCGTAATGGCTGGCGGCTGCGTATCGACGATCACCACGCGTGAGGCGTCCGCGCTGTTGCCGTTGACGTTAGTCACGCTGACGCTCACCTGCGCACGCCCGTCGATCAGCGTTTCCATCGCGCTCGCCGGAACGGTCAGGCGCCAGGAGCCGTCCTGCTGCACCTGTGCAGTAAAGGTTTGATCCGCGAATTTCACCACCACGGTCTGCCCGGCCTCCACGCCCTGCGTCTGACCAGAAAGCGTGACATCCGCACCTTTTTCCGCCGCGTTGAGCATATCGTCAGTGGTTACGGTATCGATGGTGACGGCCACCGCATTCAGGTCAAGCTCGATCGGGTGTTCAGCCACCACGGTGTTGCCCCAGGCATCTTCCGCGCTGACGCTGACGGTCATGCCTCCCGCCGTCCACGCCTGAAGGTCCGCCGCCGGCACGCCAATCTGCCAGTTGCCGCTGGCGTTAACCGTGGTGACGTATTCGACATTATTGATGGTAACGGTGATCTGTGTGCCTTCGGCCAGATGAGTGCTGGAGCCGGTTACGGCCAGATCCTGCTGCTGCTCGATGGCGTTAATCACGTCATCGCCAGAGATCGTGTTCACGCGCAGGCCCGGCAGTTCGGCGTTGATGTTGATATCACGTTCGCCGGTGCCGGTATTGCCGTGCGCATTGGTGACAGAGGCGCTGAAGGTTAAATCGCCGTCGCCAAACGCCTGGAGGTCGGCCGATGGGATTGTCACGCTCCATTTCAGGTCGCTGCCAACCGTCGCGGTGTAGCTCTTGCCGCCCACGGTGACAGAGACGGTATCGCCCGCCGCCGCGCCGGTGACGCGTCCACTGAGGGTTTGGTCAACCGCCGCTTCGGCGTTATTGACCAGGTTATCCCCGGCAAAGGTGTTGACGATCACCTGCGGCAGCACGGTGTCTACCAGCAGATTCGCCTCGGCGGAGCCGCTGTTACCCACGCTGTCGGTGCCGCTGACGCTGACGGTGTAAAGGGTATTCGCCAGATCCAGCACGTCGGAAACCGGCACCTGAACGGACCAGCGACCGTTCTCAACGGTGGCCTGATAGTTAACGTTGTTCAGCGTCACGGTGACAGCGCTGCCGTTCGGCAGATTACTGGTCCCGCTCAGGCTTAGGGGCTGCATGGCCTCCTGCGCATTCAGGACGTTATCCTGGCTGATGGGGTCAAGGGTAAATTCCGGCGGGTTGCCGCTCAGCGTAATGCCGTGCGTCGCGCTGCCGGTGTTGCCCGCCGCATCGGTCACGGAGACCGAAATGCTGTGGCTACCTTCCCCCAGCGCGCCAATGACGGAGGCAGGCACGCCGACGCTCCAGCTGCCGTCCGCCTGGACGGCACCGGTAAAGGTCTTGCCGCCAACGGTCACGGTGACAATGTCGCCCTCCGCCGCGCCGTTCGCCTGGCCGGAAATAATCTGCGCCTGCCCCTGCTCGCTGGTGTTCAGAATGTCGTCGCCCGCGACGGTGTTGATAGTGACCACTGGCGCTGCGGTATCGACCGTGAAATCGGCGGTGGTGGATGACCCGTTACCCGCTTTGTCGCTGACGTTTACCGTCAGGGTGTGCTCGCCGTTAGCCAGCGCCTGTACTTCACTGGCCGGAAGCGTAACGGACCAGCTGCCGTCGCTGCCCACGGTCGCCGTGTGATTTTTGCCGTTTAGCGTGACCGTCACAATCTGGCCCGCTTCCGCATCGGTTTTCCCGGTCAGCGTCAGCGGCTGATTATGTTCAGCCGCGTTGATGATGTTGTCCTGGGCGATCGTGTCGACAGAGATCACTGGCGAGGCGGTATCCACGCCAATCGTCTGGCTGCCGGACACGGTGTTGCCCGCCGCGTCTTTTCCGCTGACGTTGACCGTCCAGGTACCATCGCCCAGCGCCTGTGCGTCGGCAGCAGGGACCTTCACGCTCCATGCGCCGTTTGCCCCCACTTCTGCGGTATAGGTTTTACCGTTGAGCGTAACGGTAAGCGCCGTTCCCTGCGCCAGGTTTTTGCTGGTGCCGGACAGCGTAAAGCCAGCGGCCTGCTCGCTGGCGTTGATCACGTTATCGCCCGCCGTGGTGGCGAGCGTCACGCTGGTATCCGCTGTAGAAACGGTTACGGTAATACTGCCCGCAGAGGTCGTTTTACTGCCGTCGATCTGTACGACGGACCAGGTATGTTCCCCGTCCGCCTGGGTCGGGAGTGTTACCGTCCAGGTGCCGTCCTTCGCAACCATGGTGCTGGCGATGGTGCTGCCGTTGCCGTCTTTAACCTGAATGGTCGCGCCCGGCTGCCCGGTACCGCTGAAGGTGGGGGTGTTGTCATCCGTGACCTCTTTTGCACTCAGCACGCCCTGCTTGTCACCCGCGTTGTCCGTCAGCAAAAATGTCGGCGTGGCGCTTTCGACTTCTTTAGTATTATCAATAACTTTTGTTTTGGTTTCGCCATCGCCGCCGTGAGCCAGCAGTGCGCCGATCGCACCGCCCCCTAACGCCGCACCGGCAATCCAGCCCCACGGCGCATCGCTTAAGACGCTTCCCTGCTCCAGGAAAGGTTCAATGCTGCTAATGGGTGCAGCCTGGGCGGTTAATTCGGTGGCGGCAACGCCTGATGCTTCCCCGGCATCGGCAAATGAAATATGCGTCAGCTCCTGGTTATCGTTAAATACCAGTTCGGAATGATTATGGGTTTCCGCGTCTTCGACAAAATAATTATTGCAGCGGATCACACTGCCATCTTTCATATAAATGAGGAGGTCATTCCCCTGGCGGACATAACGCACCACGTCCTGAGCTGAACCCTGAATTTCAATCACGCTCGGCGATGAAATAGAGACCGAGAGATTCCCTTCACCGGTTAATTTCGTCTTCTCTGCCGTTTTGCGAATGATGACATCAACAACTTTTGCGGTACTCATATTCTTCTCCTTGCAGGTGCGCGTATTCCTGTGGATATGTCCACCAGAGGGATGTAGCTATCCTTGGGAAAAATCACCCATTATTGTCTGACTTATTTCGCGCAGAAAGGCGCGCCTTTTTTTAACTTAAATCAGGTAATTTCGCGGCAGCGTTTTTCTCTATTCCGATAAGCGGCAAGAGATTATCCACCGCAGAGGCGTAATTAATCGCCGCACTCCAGCCATCGTATTCAGCCATTATTTTCGCTGAGGTGGCAGACCAGACATCCTGCTCCACGCTGAGCAGATCGTTAATGCTGCGCTTGCTCAGGGTATATTCATTTTTGTAGACATCGCGGGCGCGCAACGCATTTTCCAGCTGACGCTTCCCGGCTTCCATTCGTCCACGCGCCCCGGTCCAGTCGGCCTGTGCGACGGAGGCTTTTTGCAGGACATCAAAACGGGCCTGATCGACCTGGGACGATGCCATTGCCCTTGCGCCCTCGGCCTGACGGACGCGCGCCGAGACCGCGCCGCCCTGATAAAGCGGTGCGTCAATATTGAGCTGGATCTGATCATCCCAGTACGCGCGATTATCAGACTCATAGCGGGTGCGGCCCCCTTTCAGGCTTAAGGTCGGCCAGTGCTGAGACCTGGCGGTTTCTACGCCGTACTGGGCTGAACGCTCCATGTTCTGCGCGGCCATCACCGTTGGGATCAGTGAATAATCAATCCGGTTGAGAGAATCCGGCTCCACGGCCAGACCTCCCGGAACCGGTGAATAGCGTTCAGCCTGTATGCCAGTTAATACCGCCAGCCGCGCGCGGGCGCTGTTCAGAGACGCATTATACTGCTCTACCGTCGCCTGCATCCCGGCGATACGGGTGCGGGTCTGAAGCTCATCAGAGGTGGAGCTTACGCCAGCATCGGCGCGGAGTTTTGCCAGCTGCTCAACGTTTTTAAGCGCCTGCACGTTCTCTTTTGCCGCCTGCAACAGATCGCTGTAGCGTTTTACTTCCACATAGCTGAGGGCCGTTTTTTCCGCGACGGCAGACATCGTGCTCATCAGTTGGTAGCGATAGCTGTCACGCTGAGCTGAAGACTGGCTGATGCTGTTATTGGTCTTGCCAAAATCGTACACCAGCTGCGTCAGGCTCAGGCCCCAGGCTGCGGAATTTCGCAACGAGCCGCTTGAATCGGTGGTCTGGCTGTGACCCGTACTCCCGTTCAGGGCTATTTGTGGCATCCAGCCACTGCGCGCTTCGTCTATTTGTGCCTGGCCGATCCCCAGTTGCGCTGCCTGCTGGCTCACCGAGGGGTCGCGATCGAGAGCGAAAAGAATACTTTCTTTCATCGTCATTGCCGCAACGGGAGATATCCCCGCCTGGCCGTTATTTGCATTAGCCGCAGTCACCACCAGCGAAATTAAGGTCAGGGAGACAGATAATCTGAGCAACCTGTTATTGCATTTCATCTTCATAATATCCCCCGACTCCAGGTGATAGCCAAATAAATACCCAGGAAGAGGTACAAATAATTCTTCAGAAATCCCTCACCTCTTCTCGATTAATTTGGGTAATAGTTCCCCAAGCCCATTTCAATTGAGATGAGAGCCGTTCAATCTCTTTTTTTCTTTTAAGAATTTACTTAAATATTTATTGATTCGCAGCATAACAAAATGTGATATGAGCAACCACACCCGCAATGTTAATGCGGTGTTACAAATAAGAAAAAAGATGGGGTTTCTGGACAAAACGTTATAAAAGGCCTTTCAGATGAAACAAATAAACCCCCTGTAATATAAAGAAAATTCTAAAATGCCCCGGTGTACATTTTTGCGTTAATTTCACCCCGAATCAGACACAAAGATTTTCAAAGAAATGTCAACTTAAGTAATACACCGAATAAAATTGAATTATTTTACTTTAAAAATAAAAACTCATAGATATATGCACTAATTTATAATTACAAATTAGTTAAACATTCTGGTTAGAGCCAATAATCCGGCAGCTTAAGCCAAATTTTCAAGTAAAACATAGCGATAACAACATACCTAAAAGATACATACATGTTTTTGATGACTGATTAATGCGATATCAATAATCACATCATTAAACTGTTTTTGGATAACATCCCGCACCTGTCGCGATTCCCTTTCCTGCAAAATGCTGTAAACTGCAATTTATTGCGACATTTTGCAGGATACTGCCCCATGCATAAAACCGCCAGACAGAAATATGTGCTTGATATCATTACTGAGCAAGGCCAGGCCAGCATTACCGAGCTGGCAGAGCGATTGCAGGTTTCGGCGGACACCATCCGTCGCGATCTGACCGACCTGGAAAAACAGGGACTGGCACAAAAAAACCATGGCGGCGCCATCGCGCTGAATCTCTCGACGATGACCCGTGTAAGCAGGAATAGCTTGCTCCCTGAAATTAAGCAGCGGCTGGGTAAACAGGTTGCGCAATGCGTGCCTGCGGGCTCGACGCTTTTTCTGGACGCCGGAAGCACACTGCTGGCCGTTGCCTCTTTCCTTCAGGGGCCGCTGACCATCATCACCCCTTCTCTTGATATCGCCCAGCAGGTTAGCGATCGGGAAGATATTGACCTGATCCTGCTCGGTGGAAAGTGGGATCAGAAACAACGCCTGTTTGCCGGAAGCGCCACCCTTTCCCTGCTCTCTCGCTACCGGGCGGATATTGCCATCCTTGGCGCATGTGCCATCCATGCCGAACTCGGATTGAGCGCCAGTCAGGAGGCGGATGCCGAAGTGAAGCGTGCCATGCTGGCCGCAAGCCAGGCGCACTGGGTAGTCGCCGACCATCTAAAACTCAACCAGTGCGAACCGTATCTGGTGTCAGGGTTATCCGAGATTCATCAACTGTTTTTAGATCGTCCCTGGGCAGAGCTCGGGGACCATAGCGCCTTGCAGGTTACCGTTGGCGCGCATTAACGTGGAGAAGGTCATGAATAAAGTGAAGACAATGAATATTGCGCTGATCGGGTATGGTTTTGTAGGTAAGACGTTCCATGCCCCGCTGATCCAGTCCGTCGAAGGCCTGAAGCTGGCGGTGGTCTCATCCCGGGATGAAGAGAAAGTGAAACGCGACCTGCCGGACGTCCTCGTTGTCGCCACGCCGGAAGAGGCCATTCAGCATCCGGATATCGACCTGGTGGTTATCGCCTCCCCTAACGCGACCCATGCGCCGCTGGCCACCCTGGCGCTCAATGCCGGCAAGCATGTGGTAGTGGATAAGCCGTTTACGCTGGATATGCAGGAAGCGCGAGATCTGATTGCGCTTGCGCAAGAAAAACAGCGCCTGCTCTCGGTCTTCCATAACCGCCGCTGGGATAGCGATTTTCTCGGCATTAAGCAGGTGATTGAGCAAGGCCGTATCGGTAAGGTGAAACATTTTGAGTCGCATATCGATCGTTTCCGTCCGGAGGTTCGCGTGCGCTGGAGAGAGCAAAACGTGCCCGGCAGCGGCCTGTGGTTCGACTTAGGCCCGCATATGATTGACCAGACGCTACAGCTTTTTGGTCTGCCGCAGTCGGTACAGGGCAACATCGCCACCCTGCGTGACGGCGCGGAGATTAACGACTGGGCGCACGTGGTGCTGAATTATCCGGAACACAAAGTGGTCCTCCATTGCAGCATGCTGGTGGCGGGTGGCGTTGCCCGCTTTACCGTCCACGGCGATAAGGCCAGCGTGGTGAAAGCGCGCATCGATCAGCAGGAAGCCCAGCTGCTGGCAGGCGTCGTTCCGGGTAGCGAAAGCTGGGGTGAAGACAGCGACGCTATGGTGCTGTTTAATGCCCAGGGTGAAGCCAGCGCTATCCCTGCGCCAAAAGGCGACCAGCGGCAGTACTATATAAACGTGCGCGATGCCCTGAACGGCAAGATTGACAACCCGGTCCATCCGGTGGAAGCCCTGGCGGTGATGGCGGTGCTGGAAGCGGCGGTAAAATCTTCGGAAACGGGTTCAACTCAGGAACTGGACTTAACGGCGCAGGAGCGCGCGCAACTGCAATAAGCCGCAAAAAAATGCCCTGCGGGTTCGCAGGGCATTATCGGTTACTGACGCTTTTTCGGCATCATGCGCAGCAGCGTGTTGTCCTTCCAGAAGTAGTGATGCATCAGCGCGGCAAAGGCGTGCAAACCAATCACGAAGTACCCCAGATTCGCCAGCGTTACGTGCCACTCCTTTAGGGTATCCACCAGGTCAAAATTCCCCTCCGCCGCATGCGGCATCGTCAGGCCAAACGCAAACCAGTCATTTCCCCGGTTATACATCATCACCATGCCGATCAGCGGCAGCGCAATGAACAGCAGGTAGATTACCAGATGCCCCAGATGGGACAGCCCGGTGATCATCGCTTTTGGTTTCGGTTGAATAGGCGGAGCCGGGAATTTGAGGCGGATAAGCAGGCGCGCCACCATCAGCACCAGGATGCTGATCCCGCAGGAAACGTGGATCATATTAATAAGCGGACGATCGGTTCTTGGGAACCACCCTCTGAACTCCATGGCGCAATAGGCCATAATGACTAACAGACAAACCAGCCAGTGAATGCTGATTTGCAGACCCGTATATTTTGTGCGCATGTTGTTTCCCGATAAAGAATCATTATCGCGCCAACATAACCACCTTTCCTTAAAATGTGAACCCCCTCGCATGGAGGGGGCTCCTGATTACGACTGCAAATAGACAACCTGCGTCTGCAAATACTCATTCAGACCGTGTTTGCCATCCGCCCCGCCGATACCGGATTTACGCCAGCCTGCATGGAAGCCCTGCATCGCTTCAAAGTTTTCACGGTTAATGTAGGTCTCGCCGAACTTAAGCCCCTTAATGGCTTTCATCGCGACGTTCAGGTCCTGCGTATAAACAGACGAGGTTAAACCGTAGTCGCTGTCGTTGGCCATGTTCAGCGCCTCTTCCAGAGTGTCGAATGCCACCACTGGCAGCACCGGGCCAAAGGTCTCTTCGTGCATGATGGTCATATCCTGACGTACGTCCAGCAGCAGCGTTGGGGGATAAAAATACCCTTTGCCTTCTGCCGCTTTACCGCCAAGGACCACTTTAGCCCCCTCCTGCACCGCGCGCGCCACCTTCTGCTCCACGCGCTCCAGCGCGGCGGCGTTGATCAGCGGCCCCATGGCAATATCCGTTCGCTCAGCCGGATTGCCAAACTGGACGGCTTTCATTGCCTCGCCCAGACGATTAACAAAGCGGTCGTAGATCCCCTTCTGGACATAGACACGTTCCGCGCAGTTACACACCTGTCCGGTATTGATGACGCGTGAATCCACAATGGCCTTCACGGCCAGCTCGAGGTCGGCATCGTCCATCACGATGGCCGGGGCTTTACCGCCCAGCTCCAGCCCCACTTTGGTGATGTTTTTCGCCGCCGCAGCCATGATCTTTTCACCTGCCCCGACGCTGCCGGTCATGCTGACCATCGCCACTTTCGGGTTCCCGGCCAGCTCCTGTCCGACGGTTTCACCCCGGCCCAGCACAAGGTTAAAGACGCCTTTCGGCAGGCCAATCTCATCGACGATTTTGGCAAACGCAATGGCGTTGTTTGGGGTAAATTCGCTCGGCTTGATAACGATGGTGTTACCGGTGAGCAGCGCGGGAGCGAGCTTACGGGCAATCAGGAAGAAGGGGAAGTTCCACGGCAGAATGCCGGTGGTGACGCCCAGGGCACGCTTAAACACCAGAATATTTTCGCCCGGACGGTCGCTCTGAATGATTTCCCCTTCATAACGGCGCGCCCACTCGGCCATATAGTCGATATAGTCAGCGGTAAAGTTCACTTCCACTTCCGCCAGCTGCTGGATCTTGCCGCCTTCGGCCACAATCAGCGCGCTGATTTCACTGACGCGCTCGCGGATCCCGGCGGAAATTTTGCGTAGCCAGCTGGCGCGTTCAATAGCAGGCAGCGCCTCCCAGCCAGCCTGCGCGCGATCTGCCGCGTCAATGGCCTTGCGGGCGTCCTCGGCGCTGCCGTCGGGAATACGGGAAATGACCTCTTCCGTGGCCGGATTGATCACGTCAATCCATGCATCACCCTGCCAGGCAACAAACTGTCCATCAATATACATAGGATGTTGTACGGGTACTGTCATAACCTGCTCCTGTAATCACACTGTTTTTAACAAGTAAACTTAATGTTAAAAACTATAATTACCGGGGCAATTGCCTACTCTATGAGTCTGTTTTTGTGAGATATCTCATAAAAGAAACGGGTCAGCCCGTTTCCAAAATCACAAATCGGCAACACAGGATGCCCGTTTGCGTAAAAGATGGCGCAAACGGGCAGAGCATCACAGCAGGGAACGGCTCACCAGCGCGTCGGTGAGAATGACGTCGTTTCGCAAGATCTGCCACGCGGCGTCCACGTCGGCAGGGATATCGACATGGGCAATGAAATCACGTCCCGCCGGACCATAGCCGTTGATGTCGTCCCTGAGTCGCGGAAATTCACCCAGCACCAGCGACAAGTAGCGCTCTACCGGCCATAACCCCTCGACCGGGCCGCTAAACACCAGACCGTCGTCGCTGTTTTGCAGCACGGGCGTCAGGCCGGGATGACTCACCCATGCGGGCGATGCGGCCTCGTCGCGGCAAACGCGGGCAAACGTAGCCATTGTGCGACGCTGCATTGTCGGGTCCTGCACCACCAGCACCCGGGCGGCGTTCAGTCCGGATTGTTTCATCAACGCCCGGCTGAAGCGGGCGTTTTCGCCACAGTTGGTCGACTGATCCTCAACGTGAAGATGCTCGGCCGGAATGTTCCAGAATTCACGGGCGATGTCGGCCAGAATAGCCGCCTCAGCACGTCCGGTGGTGGGTATCCTGTTATAGCGGGGGTGTTTCGCAATCGCGGCGTAGAGGAAGGTCGTCGAGTGACCGATCCCGCCGCTGATGATCAGAGGAACACCCTGTTCAGCCGCGATTTTACAGGCAGCATCAATCGCGGGGATCACCGCATTACCCGCCAGAATCACCAGATCAACGGGCTGGTTGTCCTGATAGTCGTCCTGAGCAAGCCACGCCCCAACGGTATTCACGGCGTCGAGGGTTGTGCCAGGCAGACAGGGAAAAAGTGCCATTGTCATCGTTACCTCCTTACAGCATACAGAGCCTTCGATTATCCCCCTTTCTTCGCGTCATGCTATGGCATGAATGCTGAAAAAACGGGCCGGGATGTGCTCAAAAAGCACTCACATTTGATTAACATGAGAAAATCGTATTCACTTGAATTATGATTTGCGTCAGCCTTAGAATCATTAGCCCGCTCACAATTCAACTTTTTGAAAGGTAAACCCCGTTATGCGCCTGCCCCAACGCGACCCTTATGCTCCTCGCGAGTGGCAGCCACACGAGAAACCCGCCCTGCTGGGTTCCCCTTCCACCCCGGAACATCCAACGTCGAAACGAATCGCCTATGGCGTGGTCGGCCTGCTGGTGTGTCTGACCGGGGCGCTGGGTAACGCGGTCGTCACCGCCAATCTGCAAAACCTGCAAGGCACCTTTGGCGCCTGGTCGACTGAAATCGCCTGGCTCCCCGCCGTCTATGTCATGACCAACGTCTCCATCAACCTGCTGCTGGTAAAGTTTCGTCAGCAGTACGGTTTGCGCGCCTTTACGGAAGGCTTCCTGGTGCTGTATGTGCTGGTCACCTTTTTCCACCTGTTTGTGAACGATCTCAGCTCGGCGCTGATGGTACGTGCGGCACACGGGATGGTCGCCGCCGCGCTCAGCTCGCTCGGCATTTATTACCAGATACAGGCCTGGCCCGCGAAGCACCGGCTGAAGGCGCTGACCATCGGCATAACCGGGTCGTCGCTGGCGATCCCGCTGGCGCGGCTGTTCTCCACCGAGCTGTTACAGCTTGATGAGTGGCGCGGGCTGTACTTCTTCGAGCTGGGTCTGGCCCTGATCTCCCTGGCCTGCGTGATGGCGCTCAAGCTGCCGCCGGGCGATCGACGCAAGGTCTTCGAGAAGAAAGATTTCATCACCTTCTTTTTGCTTGCGCCCGGCATGGCGCTGCTGTGCGCGGTTCTGTCGTTAGGGCGTCTGGACTGGTGGTTTGAAGCGCCGTGGATCGGCTGGGCGCTGGCTCTCTCGCTGGTGCTGATTGTCTCCGCGATCGTGTTTGAACATAACCGCAACAACCCGCTGCTCAATACCCGTTGGCTCTCCAGCGGCAGCATCGTACGCCTGGGGCTGATCATGCTGCTGATCCGCATCGTACTGGCGGAGCAGAACACGGGCGTCATCGGCTGGCTGCAATATGTAGGCTTACAGAATGAACAGATGACCCATCTGGCGTGGGCTATTTTCGCCGGGATCGTCTGCGGTATCGTCACCAGCTGTCTGACGATTAAGCCCACTAAACTGGCCTGGCCGATTATCACCTCGCTGGCGCTGATGATCGTTGCCTCGCTGCTGGACAGCCAGTCCAACAACCTGACCCGGCCGGATCAGCTTATATTCAGCCAGTTCCTGCTGGGCTTCGGCAGCGCGTTCTTCCTTGCGCCTGCGATGCTGGCCGCCATTGGCGGGGTGATCGCCGATCCGCGCAATCTGGTCAGCTTTTCCGTGATGTTTGGCATGAGTCAGAACCTTGGGGGCCTGCTGGGTTCCGCGATCCTCGGCACCTTCCAGACCTGGCGCGAGAAGTACCATTCCAGCCTGCTGGCTGACCAGCTCACCACCCTTAACCCGCTGGTGAACGAACGCATACAGCTTTACACCCAGATGTACAAAAGCCTGGTAGGCGACAGTTCCCTGCTGGGAACCCAGGCCATAACTCAGCTTCAGTCGGTGACGACGCTTGAGGCGAATATTCTGGCTTACAACGATACTTATCTCCTGACGGCGAGCATTGCCACTGCCACGCTGGTCTGGATTTTATGGCGCTTGCTGCGTCTGCGCATCACCGCCCGTATGGCCCTTAAGAACGCCACTGGCAACAAGTAATGACTATTTTTCAGGAGAAGTTATGAGTCAGCAGGATGCCGCCAAAGAGCAGGCCAACACCCGCAAAAATGTGCGCGTCGTTTCCATTTTCACCGCCGCGGCTATCGGCATTGTCGGGGTACTGGTGATCCTTTATGCCTGGCAGCTGCCCCCGTTCACGCGTCATGCCCAGTTTACCGATAACGCCTACGTGCGCGGCCAGACCACGTTCATCAGTCCCCAGGTAAACGGCTACATTACCGAGGTCCATGTTCAGGATTTCGCGCAGGTTAAAAAAGGCGAGCTGCTGTTGCAGATAGATGACCGCATCTATCGCCAGCGCGTCCATCAGGCCGAGGCGCAGCTGGCAATGAAAATTGCAGCCCTGAATAACAACCTGCAACAGCGCAAAAGCGCGGAAGCGGTGATTGCCAAAAACGAGGCGGCGCTGAAAAACGCCCGTGCCCAAAGTCTGAAAACCCAGGCGGATTTGAAACGCGTGAAAGAGCTGACCGCGGACGGTTCCCTCTCCATTCGCGAGCGCGATTCGGCGCTGGCCAGTGCCGCCCAGGGGAGCGCCGATATCGACCAGGCGAAAGCAACGCTTGAGATGTCGCGCCAGGATTTACAAACGGTCATCGTCAATCGGGGTTCGCTGGAAGCGGACGTTGAGAACGCGAAAGCCGCGCTGGAGCTGGCGCAGATCGATCTGCAAAACACCCGCATTGTCGCGCCGCGTGACGGTCAGCTCGGGCAGATTGCAGTGCGTCTGGGGGCGTACGTCACCGCCGGGACGCACCTTACCACGCTGGTCCCGCCGCAGCACTGGGTGATCGCCAATATCAAAGAGACGCAGCTGGCGAATTTACGCGTCGGACAGCCGGTGAAATTCACCGTCGATGCCTTAAACGATAAAGCCTATCAGGGCCGCGTGGAGAGCATATCCCCGGCCACAGGCGTCGAGTTCAGCGCTATCACCCCGGACAACGCCACGGGCAACTTTGTTAAAATCGCCCAGCGCATCCCGGTACGCATTGAGGTACTCGGTGAGCCGGAGGCGTACCGGCTGCTGCGTCCTGGCATGTCGGTGCAGGTGACCATCGACACGCGGGAGGCGAAACAATGACGCTTCGCCCGATAGCCGGCCTGCTGATAATGACTATCCTGGCGGGATGCCAGTCGGTAGACGTTGAGCCCGCCAAATCGTCCCTGCACATACCGGCCCAGTGGCGCGCGACGTCGGGGCCAGCCAGCCCGACAGAGCAGCTCTGGTGGCGAAATTTTCACGACAGCAATCTGAATCGCTATGTGGATCAGGCGCTGAAGAATAACAGCGACGTGCTGATTGCCCGCGAGCGGATTAACGAGTACCAGGCCCGGGTGTACGCTGCTGACGGCAGCCTGTTCCCGTCGCTTGACGCGGGCGTGACCGGGACGCGCGCGCGCTCGCAGTCCGCCGCCACGGGGCTTCCGGTATACGGTACGTTGTACAAAGGCAGCCTGACCGCCAGCTACGACGTGGATATCTGGGGCGTAAACCGCAGCACCTCCCGTGCCGCTGAAGCGTCGCTGGAGGCACAAAAGGCGGCGGCTGCGGCGGCTGATCTGACCGTCGCATCCTCGGTGGCCTCCGGGTACGTCACCCTGCTGTCCCTGGACGAACAGCTTCGCGTTACCCGGTCCACGCTGAAGTCGCGTGAAGAGGCGTTCAACCTCGCCAAGCGACAGTTTGAGACGGGATACAGCTCTCGCCTTGAGCTGATGCAATCGGATTCTGAGCTGCGCGCCACCCGCGCCCAGGTTCCACTGCTTCAGCACCAGATTGCGCAGCAGGAAAATGCGCTTAGCCTGCTGCTGGGCAGCAACCCGGGTGACGTTGCGCGCGGTGAAAGCTTTGATGCCCTGACGCCGCTGAAACTGCCCTCCCAGCTGCCGTCGACGCTACTGAACCGGCGCCCGGATATCGTCCAGGCTGAACGTCAGCTGATTGCGGCGGACGCGACGCTGGCGGCATCGCGCGCCAGCCTGCTGCCGTCGATCAACCTCACGGCCACGGGATCGGTACAGGATCGCACGCTGTCGGGTTTGCTGGATAACCCGCTACAGCTCTGGAGCGTGGGCGGCAGTATTCTTGCGCCGCTGCTGAACCGTCAGGCGCTGAATGCGCAGGTAGATATCTCTCAGTCCCAGCGGAATCAGGCGCTGTATAGCTACGAAAAAACCGTGCGTAACGCGTTTGCTGAGGTGAATGACAGCCTTGATGCCATCACCCGCTATCAGGAACAGCTTACCGAGCTGCTGGCACAGCAGACGGTCGCGCAGGAGACGCTGCGGATTGCGCAAAACCGCTACCGCAACGGATACTCTTCTTATCTGGATGAGCTCGATGCGCAGCGCACGCTGTTCTCGGTGCAGACCAGCGTGGTACAGGTGAAAAACAACCTGCTGCTGGCGCAAATTGATTTGTATAAAGCGCTGGGTGGCGGTTGGGTCAGTGCCTGAAGACATGCCGGGTGGCGGCTACGCCTTACCCGGCCTACATGTTTTACCGTAGGCCCGGTAAGCGCAGCGCCACCGGGCAACGGTTTTAACCGCAAATCTGCTCCATCGCCTGCAAAATACGCTTATCTGAAATCGGATAAGGCGTACCAAGTTGTTGAGCGAAGTAACTAACGCGCAACTCTTCTATCATCCAACGGATCTCTTTCACGTCTTCATCCTCACGACGTGCGGGCGGCAGTTTGTTGATCCATTGCTGCCACGCCTGCTGGACGTTTTCGACTTTCAGCATCTGCGCACGGTCGCGATGTGGATCAACCGCCAGTTTTTCCAGCCGTTTTTCAATCGCCTGCAAATATCGCAGCGTGTCGCCCAGCCGTTTGAAGCCGTTACCAGTGACAAAACCGCGATATACCAACCCGCCCATCTGCGCTTTAATGTCAGAAAGCCCCAGCGCCATGGTCATATCCACCCGCCCTTTCAGACGTTTGTTGATATTGAACACTGCCGTAAGGATTTGCTCGACCTGCTTCGCAATATCCACCACCGTGTCGTTCAGTTCGGCACGCACTTTTTCATGCAGCGCAGCAAAGCCTTCTTCCGTCCAGACCGGGCCACCATTGGCGTCGATCAATTTATCCACACCGCAGGAGATACAGTCGTCGATCAGCTCCAGCACTTTGCCATACGGGTTAAAGTACAGTCCCAGCTTGGCTTTGTTCGGTAACTTTTCATGTAAATATTTGATTGGCGATGGAATATTCAGCAGCAGTAGACGGCGAAGACCGTTCCACATTGCCTGCTTTTGCTCCAGCGGGTTATCAAACAGTTTGATCGCCACACTGTCGCGCTCATCCACCAGCGCCGGCCACGCCTTCACTTTGTAGTTGCCACGCTTCTGTTCGTAGCTTTCCGGCAGCTGACCAAAACTCCAGATATGTAAGCCGCTCTGCTCGATACCGTCATCCGCCACCGCAGATAGCGTTTCCTGCACTTTGCCTTTCAGCGCATCTTTCAGATCTTGTAGCGAGCGCCCTTCTTTTAGCTTCTTGTTTTTGTCATCCACCACGCGGAAGGTAATTTTCAGGTGATCGGGCACCTGATCCCAGTGCCAGTCTTCGCGGTCAACGGTAACGCCGGTCATCCGCCGTAACTCGCGCTCAAGGCTGTCGAGCAACGGTAACTCCAGCGGTTTGACGCGGCCTAAAAACGCTTCGGCATAGTTTGGCGCGGGTACAAAATTACGGCGTACCGGTTTCGGCAACGATTTAATCAGAGCAATCACCAGTTCGCGGCGCAGACCGGGGATCTGCCATTCAAACCCGCTTTCCTCAACCTGGTTAAGTAACGGCAGCGGAATATGTACGGTCACACCGTCAGCATCCGCGCCGGGCTCAAACTGATAGCTCAAACGCAGCTTGAGATTGCCCTGATGCCAGAAGTTCGGGTAATCCAGCTTGCTGATTTTTTCTGCGCCCTCTTTGATCAACATGCTTTTTTCAAAGTTGAGCAAATCAGGCGTTTCGCGGCTGACTTTTTTCCACCAGCTGTCGAAGTGGCGAGCGGAGATTACATCGTGGCTGATGCGCTGGTCGTAGAACTCAAACAACGTTTCGTCATCAACCAGAATATCGCGGCGACGTGATTTGTGTTCCAGCTCTTCTACTTCCGCCCGTAGTTTCAGGTTTTCACGGAAGAATGCGTGACGCGTCTGCCAGTCACCTTCCACCAGCGCGTGGCGAATAAAGAGTTCACGACATAACGCCGGATCGATCTGGCTGTAGTTGACCTTGCGCGCGGCAACAATCGGCAAACCATAAACAGTGACTTTTTCCGTTGCCATCACCGCGCCCTGCGCCCGTTCCCAGTGCGGTTCGCTGTAGGTGCGTTTAATCAAATGCTGAGCAACTGGCTCCACCCATTCCGGGTCGATACGCGCAGCAATGCGCCCCCACAGGCGGCTGGTTTCTACCAGTTCCGCCACCATTACCCATTTAGGCGGTTTTTTGAATAAACCAGAACCGGGGAAGATGGAGAAACGCGCGTTACGTGCGCCGGTATATTCTTGTTTATCGGCATCTTTCATGCCGATATGGGAAAGTAAACCGGTCAGCAACGCAATGTGAATTTCGCGATACTCCGCCGGTTCGCTGTTAACCGGAATGCCAAGTTCTTTCACCACCTGACGCAACTGGGTGTAGATATCCTGCCATTCGCGCACGCGCAGATAGTTGAGATAATCGGTACGACACAGGCGACGGAAGGCGTTGGAAGAAAGCGCCTTTTGCTGCTCGCCAAGATAATTCCACAGATTCACAAACGCGAGAAAGTCAGACTCTTTGTCGTGGAAGCGACGATGTTTTTCGTCCGATGCCTGCTGTTTGTCCATCGGACGTTCGCGCGGATCCTGAATGGAGAGCGCGGACGTGATAATCATCGCCTCACGCACGCAGCCATGTTTTTGCGCTTCCAGCACCATACGCGCCAGACGTGGGTCGACAGGCAACTGCGAGAGCTGGCGACCGAGCGGCGTCAGTTTATAGGCGCTGGCCTGTTCATCAGTGGTGATCGCGCCCAGCTCTTCGAGCAGACGCACGCCATCCTGGATATTGCGTTTATCCGGTGCTTCGACAAACGGGAACGCAGCGATATCGCCCAGCCCCAGCGCGGTCATCTGCAAAATAACCGAGGCCAGGTTGGTACGCAGAATCTCCGGATCGGTAAACTCCGGGCGCGAGAGGAAATCGTCTTCGGAATAGAGACGAATACAGATCCCTTCGGACACACGACCACAGCGGCCTTTACGCTGATTGGCAGACGCCTGGGAAATCGGCTCAATCGGCAAACGCTGCACTTTGGTGCGATAGCTGTAGCGGCTGATACGCGCTGTACCGGGGTCGATAACGTATTTAATCCCCGGTACGGTCAGCGACGTTTCCGCGACGTTGGTCGCCAGCACAATGCGCCGTCCGCTGTGCGACTGGAATACCCTATTTTGTTCGCTGTTCGAAAGCCGCGCATAA
This sequence comes from Enterobacter hormaechei, assembly GCA_042434945.1. GTDB lineage: Bacteria > Pseudomonadota > Gammaproteobacteria > Enterobacterales > Enterobacteriaceae > Escherichia > Escherichia hormaechei_A. Next base: position 1,695,733 of record CP170191.1, on the reverse strand, counting down.
AGCGGCAAGATTTCGGTATGGCGTAAGTTCAGCTTGTTCAGCGCATCGGCGGTATCGCGGATTTCCCGCTCGCCGCTCATAAAGATCAGAATGTCGCCATGGCTTTCCTGACTCAGTTCGTCTACGGCGTCAAAAATCGCCTGCAACTGATCGCGCTCGGTGTCATCGGCTTCTTCAACAATCGGGCGATAGCGCACTTCCACCGGATAGGTCCGACCGGAGACTTCAATAATCGGCGCATTATTAAAGTGGCGCGAAAAGCGTTCCGGGTCGATAGTCGCGGAAGTGATAATGATTTTTAGGTCAGGACGCCGCGGCAGCAACTCTTTCAAATAGCCGAGCAAAAAATCGATATTCAGGCTGCGTTCGTGCGCTTCGTCAATAATGATAGTGTCGTACTGCATCAGCAGGCGGTCTTGCTGGATCTCCGCCAGCAGGATACCGTCGGTCATCAGCTTGACCATCGTGTTATCACTTACGTGATCGCTGAAACGCACTTTGTAACCGATGCAACCGCCCGGCTCCGTTTTCAGCTCTTCCGCAATACGGTTCGCCACTGTTCTTGCCGCCAGACGACGCGGCTGGGTATGGCCGATCAGTCCTTTAATCCCGCGCCCCAGCTCCATACAGATTTTCGGTAACTGAGTCGTTTTACCAGAACCCGTTTCCCCGGCGACGATCACCACCTGGTGATCACGAATCGCTTCGAGAATGTCCTGTTTTTTCTGACTAACCGGTAAATTGTCAGGATAAGTAATTTCCGGTCGTGCCGCTTCACGCAGCAGGACTTTCCCTGCCGCCTGGTCAATCTCTTTCGCCATCTCCTGGAAAATGGCCTGTTGTGCATCAGGATTTTTAACCTTCTTCACGCCGTGCAGACGGCGAGAAAAACGCAGTCTGTCACGCAGCATCAGCGAATCCAGCCGCTGCTGCAAGGCCGTAAAGGTCAATTTTTGTTGTTCTGTCATAACGTTAGTGGGCAGTAGTCTGCCTGATTAATTTTCTTTTAAATGATAGATATAGAGTACCACATCGCGGCTTTCTATGCGTTGTTCAATAAATTCGAACATAGGCTTCGATTTATTGCGCTATCTCTGTGGCAGGATTGTGAATAAAGTGTCAACAAGCAACGGGGCATCGCCCATTCAAACATCTATAAGGAAACACCATGAGCAAGGTATTAGTTCTTAAATCCAGCATCCTGGCAGGGTACTCTCAGTCTAATCAGTTGTCCGATTATTTTGTTGAACAATGGCGCGAAAAGCACTCCGCTGATGAAATCACCGTTCGCGACCTGGCTGCAAATCCGATTCCGGTACTGGATGGCGAACTGGTTGGCGCTCTGCGTCCGAGCGATGCGCCGCTGACTCCGCGTCAGCAGGAAGCTCTGGCACTTTCCGATGAGTTGATTGCCGAGCTGAAAGCCCACGACGTTATCGTTATTGCGGCACCGATGTATAACTTCAACATCTCGACTCAGTTGAAAAACTATTTTGACCTGGTTGCCCGCGCAGGCGTTACTTTCCGCTATACCGAGAACGGTCCGGAAGGTCTGGTAACGGGTAAAAAAGCCATCGTTATTACCAGCCGCGGCGGGATCCACAAAGATGGACCAACGGACCTGGTGACGCCGTATCTGTCCACGTTCCTCGGCTTTATCGGCATTACCGATGTGAAATTTGTCTTCGCCGAAGGGATCGCATACGGTCCGGAAATGGCAGCGAAAGCACAGTCTGACGCAAAAGCAGCCATCGACAGCCTGGTCGCTGCCTAAGTTTTCCCCCTCTCACCGCCCGGTGGGAGGGTTTTTCTTTTCCCCCGTATTTCGTTATCATCCGCACCCACTCTCCAGCCCGGCGGCCTGATGTCTGTCATTATCGATACGTTTATTGCACCACCCTGTCACGACGACATTGAGATCCTCTGGCAGGACGAGCATCTGCTGCTGATCAATAAACCTTCCGGTCTGCTCAGCCTGTCGGGGAAAAATCCGCAAAACCTCGATTCCGTCCACCACCGTCTTGTTCAAACCTTTCCCGGCTGCACGCTGGTGCATCGTCTTGATTTTGGCACTTCGGGTCTGATGGTCATTGCGCGTAACAAAGCGATCAACGCCGCGCTTTGCCACCAGTTCAGTCAGCGCGCCGTGAACAAGGTTTACACCGCCCTGTTGTGCGGACATGTGGAACAGGACGAAGGGACCGTGGATGCGCCGATTGCCAAAGATCCGGCGCTGTTTCCGCTGATGACGATCTGTGCCCGCACCGGTAAGCCCGCTCGCTCCCGCTATCGGGTGGTGGAACGTATTTACCAGGATACGATAATGCCGCTGACGCGGGTTGAGCTTACCCCGGAGACCGGGCGCACCCACCAGCTGCGCATTCACTGCCAGCAGTTAGGCCACCCTATTCTGGGGTGCGATCTGTATGGTGGTCTGGAATGGCCGGGGGCGGAAGAAACGCCCCGGCTGATGCTGCATGCAAGCGCTCTGAATTTTATTCATCCGCTGAGCGGCGAGACGATAAACGCCCGTCACGCCGCGCCGTTCTGAGCGGGGATTACCACATTAAATCGTCAGGGATTTTGAAGTCTGCGTACGGATCGTCTTCGTCCTGCTCTTCCTGACTCAGGGCGCTGTTTAGCACAATGCTGTCCGCATCGCGCTGGGCAATTTTATCCGCCACTACCGCCGGGATAATCGCGTAATCACAGTCGCCATTCGCGTTAATCACCAGTCGGGCAATCGCCAGACGGCCGTTGATCAGCTGGGTTTGCGTCTGCTTATCGACCTCGATTTTTTTGATAAGGTTGCCGTCGGTAAAGTTAAAGGTAATATTGCCCTTCGCCACGGTGATGCGGTTCATCTCAATCAGCTGCTTCACCTGCGCCCTGAACTCTTTTGCCAGCACCGCCTGTTTTTGCTGTTCGCTCAGCTGCTTATCACGCTCCAGCTGGGCTTTCTTGTTCTCTTCAACAGCCTCTCTCGCCTCGCGAGCCTGGACGCGGGATTTTTTCGCCGTGCGCTGGACCTTCGCCATCTTTTTACTGCTGACTAAGCCCGCTTTCAGCATCTGCTCTTGTAGGGTGAGTTTTGTCATGTTCGTTTAAACCGGTTGGAAATGTCGGGGGATTATACCTGAATCGCGCAGTTCATGAAGAACCCTCATGTTGCAGTGAAATTAAGTCACTTCCCCTGCGCCAGTGGCTCAGGCATAAATTATGCATTGATAACGTTCCGGCAACATGAACTTAGGATGCATAACCAAATGAGTCAGGCTTTCACATTTACCCTTAAGCGCAGTTGCTTTGATGAAAATTATAACCCGTCAGAAAACACGCGTACCACCACCAACTTCGCCAACCTGGCGCGTGGCGAGAAGCGTCAGGAGAACCTGCGCAATACGCTGGTGATGATCAACAACCGCTTTAACGCGCTGGCGAGCTGGGATAACCCGAAAGCTGACCGCTATGCCGTCGAGCTGGAGATTATTTCAGTCGATATGAATATCGGCGGCGATTTTACTTTCCCGGCCATCGAAATTCTGCAAACGACGATCGTGGATAAAAAAAACCACGAGCGCATCGAAGGCATCGTCGGAAATAACTTCTCATCGTATGTTCGTGACTATGATTTCAGCGTCCTGCTGCTGGAGCATAATAAAGACCGGGCCCGTTTCTCTCTCCCCGAGAATTTTGGCGAGCTGCACGGCAATATCTTTAAAAGCTTCGTTCATTCTGCGGAATATCAGGCGAACTTTAAAAAAGCGCCGGTGATCTGCCTGAGCGTCTCCAGCAAAGACACCTATCGTCGTACCGGTAACCACCACCCGGTGCTGGGCTATGAGTACCAGCCGGACGGCGAGTCGCTAACGGAACAGTACTTCGCGAAGATGGGCCTGAAGGTTCGCTATTTCATGCCGGAAAACAGTGTCGCGCCTTTTGCCTTCTTCTTCACCGGCGATTTACTGCGTGATTACACCAATCTGGAACTGATCGGCACCATCAGCACCATGGAGACGTTCCAGAAGATCTATCGACCAGAAATTTACAATGCCAATTCCGCTGCGGGACAGTGCTATCAGCCCGACCTGAATCAGCAGGATCACTCATTAACCAAAATCGTCTATGACCGTGAAGAGCGCAGCCGGCTGGCCATTGAACAGGGTAAATATACCGAAGAGCGGTTTATCAAACCCTATAAAACCCTTCTTGAGCAGTGGTCTCAACACTTCACGCTTTAATTTAATACGGATAAAAGGTTCTTTTATGAAAACATTGCTCCCGACATCAACGGCTGGCAGCCTGCCGAAACCCACCTGGCTTGCGCAGCCGGAAACGCTCTGGTCGCCGTGGAAACTCCAGGACGAGGAATTACTGGCAGGGAAACAGGATGCGCTGCGTTTGTCTCTGGATGAACAGATTCGCGCCGGGATTGATATCGTCAGCGACGGGGAACAAACCCGCCAGCATTTTGTCACCACCTTTATTGAACATCTCAGCGGCGTGGATTTTGAGAACCGTCAGACGGTACGCATCCGTAACCGTTACGATGCGAGCGTGCCGACCGTGGTAGACGCGGTGGCGCGACAGAAGCCGGTGTTTGTTGACGACGCTAAATACCTGCGCCAGCTGACTGACAAGCCGATCAAGTGGGCGCTGCCCGGCCCGATGACCATGATCGACACGCTATACGATGCCCACTATAAAAGCCGCGAAAAGCTGGCCTGGGAGTTCGCTAAAATTCTCAATCAGGAGGCCCGCGAGCTGGAAGCGGCCGGCGTCGACATTATTCAGTTCGACGAACCTGCCTTTAACGTCTTTTTCGACGAGGTGAATGACTGGGGTATCGCCGCGCTGGAGCGCGCCATTGAAGGGCTGAAATGCGAAACCGCGGTACATATCTGTTACGGGTACGGCATCAAAGCCAATACGGACTGGAAAAAGACGCTCGGCTCCGAGTGGCGCCAGTATGAAGAGGCATTTCCAAAGTTACAGACCTCGAAGATCGATATCATCTCGCTGGAGTGCCACAACTCGCGCGTGCCGATGGATCTGCTGGAGCTTATCCGCGGTAAAAAAGTGATGGTCGGGGCAATTGACGTCGCCACCCAGACCATCGAAACGCCGGAAGAGGTGGCCGATACGCTGCGCAAGGCGTTGCAGTTTGTTGATGCAGACAAGCTCTATCCGTCCACCAACTGCGGTATGGCCCCCCTTTCCCGCCAGGTCGCCAACGGTAAGCTGAAGGCGTTAAGCGCCGGGGCTGACATTATCCGTCGCGAGCTTGCCCGCTAACCTTCAGGTTTGCCAGTACAGTGGCGTACCGAATCGCTCAATATAGTAATCAATCACCGCCCTGACGTTCAGGGGCGGATGACGCGCGTTCGGGTAAATCGCCGCAATCGTCAGTGGCTCCGTATTAATTGAACACTCCATTTCCGGCAGCAGCGCCACCAGCTCACCGCTTTTGAGCCGTTCGCTCACCATCCAGTCCGGGAAAAGCACAACGCCCATGCCGCCCAGCGCCGCAATCAGGAGCGTTTCCGCGTTATTGGAAGTCATCAGCGGTACAATGGGATAGTGAACCCACGCCTCGCCCGGCCGCCGGATCAGCCAGCGGTTAGGCCCGGACGAGCCGCGGTAAACCAGACAGTGGTGACGGCTGAGATCGTCCGGCCCCTCGGGCGCGCCATGTTTTTGCAGATAGTCCGGCGAGGCCGCCAGATGATAGAACTGCTGCCCGAACACCCGGGCGTGAAACGAGGAGTCCGTCAGCGCGCCGATGCGGAAGATAACGTCCGCGGCATCACGGTGCGGATCGATAAAATCGTCGGTGAGGGTCAGTTCAATGGAGAGACGAGGGTAACGCGCCAGAAGCCCCGGCAGGCCCGGCGCGATGTGCCTTTGTCCGAAAAAGACCGGGCCATTGATACGCAGCGTGCCCGACGGCTCGCGGGCGCGTTCATCCAGCTCGCGTCGCGCGTCCTCCATATTCCCGGCCATCGCACGGGCATAGCGCACAAAAAGATGCCCGCTCTCTGTGGGCATAATCGCCCGCGTGTTGCGGTAGAAAAGCTGTTGCCCGAGGGCGTCCTCAAGCTGGTGGATCACGCGTGAGACCTGCGACGCAGAAATCCCTTCCCGCCTCGCCACCACGGAAAAATTCTGCGTTTCATAAACGTCGATGAAGATCAGCAGCGCGCGAATGCTGATATGTCCGGCACCCATCATTAATGCATTTCCTGCAAAGGTGTTTCCTGCATTATGGCATTTTTCTCAATGATGTTCAGACGTAATCTTCTCCGCCTGGAAAAAGGAGAAAAAGCGTTATGCACATTATTTTAATTTTACTGGTGATTGCCGGCGGCATGGGGCTGTCCGTGGAAGCCGGGCTGCTGGGGCCGCTGGGCGCAGAGGTGGGCGACCTGTGGGCGGCGTTCAGCATATTCAGCGTGGGAACGGGGCTGACGTTTCTGCTGATGCTGTTTTTCAGCCCGCGCAACAGTCCCTCATTTTTTGCGCAGCCTTCATGGCACCTGTTGGGCGGCGTGCTCGGCCCGGTTTACGTCATCATTCTCACCATTGCCACGCCTGCGATCGGCATTGCCATGACGATGATCGGCATTCTGGCAGGCCAGGTTTTTAAAAGCCTGATTATTGACCACTATGGCCTGCTGGGTACGCCGCACCGCAGGATCGATACAAAACGCATTATTGCGCTGGGATTTATCATCGCCGCGCTCATTCTCGTGGCGCAGGGGTAACGTTATGACAGTAATTATGATTATTCTGGCGGTGATTGGCGGCGCAACGCTGAGCATTCAGGCTGCTATTAACGGGCAATTAGGCAGCAGCGTGGGGGTATTTAAAAGCGCGTTTCTGACGTTTTCCGTCGGCGCGCTGGTGACCGCCCTGCTGATCTTCTTTTTTGAGCCGAAACAGGCGGTCAGCCTGATGGATGTACCCAAATGGCAGCTTCTGGGGGCCCTCTGCGGCGTGCCCTATATCGTGATTATGGTGCTCGCAGTGCAGCGCATCGGGACCGCCGTTGCCACGGTAGCGGTTATCCTGGGCCAGCTGGCCATGAGCATGCTGATTGATAACTTTGGCTGGCTGAACAATGAAGCCATTCCGTTTTCAGTGAGCCGTTTCGGGGCCGTCGTCTGCCTGAGTATTGCGCTCTTCTTCATCTACTCAAGCAGTAAACCTCAGCCCGAAGAGGATTGACCGCCCTCTTTGCGGGTAAAGAACAGCGTCACCGTGGCGACGGTGACGCCAAATTTCTTCATCTCGGTTTTATTAAACAGACGGGTGCTGTCCTGCAAATACATCCAGTCATCAAAGTGCAGCAGCCAGGTTTTACCGTCCGCCTTCACGTTCATGCTGTAGCGCCAGTTAAGGGCATTGCCCGCCGCCTGGCCTGTCGCGACACCTTCTATGTCACCCGCCGTGCCTTCATAGCGATTCTGCCCAACGCGGCGGATATGCCAGACGCGCTGCTGCTTCTCGCCGTCATCGTAGACAAAATGTTCATTCAGGGTCAGCGTATCGCCGATAACATCCCCGGCGATCTCGACGTGAAAACGACGGATCTGCTTACCGCTGCGATCCTGCACCATCCCCCACGCCTCGGTTTTCCCCTGGAAGTAAGTAAAAATATCAAGCCGTGGCTGCTGCTGACGATACTCTGTCACCTCGGTGCTACATCCGGCCACCAGCATCGTCAGGGCAAGCGCCATTAACAGGAAACGTTTCATTGTGGTCCTCCGATTAACTGCTGACGCAGTTCAGGATACTCGCTCAGCCAGGCTTCACTCTGCGGCTCCTGCTGCAAAATGCCCTGCGCCTGACACTGGTCGCGGGTCGCCTCAACCAGGTCGTCACCATCGATGTCCCGGGCATAGGTGATAATCAGCGCATTATCGCCGTCTAACCCTGTATAGCTGCCGTCGGGCGTCAGAAGCTGAGAGGTATAAACGGTAAACGGCCCCCAGACGCTCGCCGATCAGGTAGGCCACCGGCCCGCCCAGGGTCGCCAGTACCGTCAGCAACCAGCCCGGCAAGGTGGTCGTGCGGGTCAGTTGCGTCCAGACGGTGGCAAACATTAGCCACAGCGCCACCATCCATAGCGGCATCAGGGACGCGCCCGTGAACGCAATCAGCCCCGTCAGCGCCCAGAGCGCGTCCAGTAGAGATCAAACCCGATGGCCAACAGAAATACCTGCCCGTAGCGCTTCACACGCGTTCCGCAGTCAGCTGCACCACGCTGATGGTGCGGGCATTAAACCCGGCTTCACAGTAGCCGAGGTAGTACAGCCACATCCGGCGGAAACGGTCATCAAACCCGAGCTTTTCAATCTCCTGCCAGGCGTGAACGAACCGCTGACGCCAGTGCGCCAGCGTGCGGGCGTAGTCCGGCCCCATATCGAAGAGGTTACGCACCACAAAATCGGTATGGCGGGTCATGAGTTCATTCATGGCGGTGATGCTGGGCAAAAAGCCGCCGGGGAAGATGTAGCGCTGAATAAAATCGACGCTTTTGCTGTAGTCGCGATAGCGTTGATCCTGAATGGTGATGGCCTGAATCGCCATCCGCCCGCCTGGACGCAGACGCGCCTGGCAGGTGCGGAAAAATGTTGGCAGGTAGCGTTGACCGACGGCCTCAATCATCTCAACCGACACCAGCTTGTCGTAGACCCCGGTCAGATCGCGGTAGTCGCAGAGCAGCACCTCAACACGATCCTGCAACCCTGCCCGGGCGATGCGCGCGGTGGCCCAGCGGTACTGCTCCTGCGACAGCGTGGTGGTGGTCACCCGGCAGCCGTAATGACGGGCGGCATATTCCGCCATCGCCCCCCAGCCGGTGCCAATCTCCAGCAGATGATCGTTTGCCGTGAGCGCCAGCTGGTCACACAGCCTCGCCATTTTCGCCTGCTGAGCCGCGGTCAGATCCTGCTCGTCCCCGCTAAACAGCGCGCTGGAGTACAGGAGATGTTCATCAAGGAAATGGGCGTAAAAGGCGTTGCCCAGATCGTAATGGGCGGCAATATTTTCCCGCGCCTGCGCGCGTGAGTTGCGCCGCATCCAGTGCCGCAGCCGCTCCACCGGTTTCCCGAGCAGGCGAAACCCTTTTTCCAGCTTTCCGAGGATTTGGCTATTGCGCGCAATCAGCTCCAGCAGCGGCGTCAGGTGGGGCGTCTCCCAGTCGCCATCCATCCACGCTTGTGCCGCGGCGAGGCTGCCCCCGGTTAAAATGCGCCAGTAGACGCCCGGAGCAAGTACCTGCACCTCAGCGTGAAGCGCGGCGGAAGCGTCGCCGAACTGGAACGTCTGCGCGCCTTCACGCAGCGTCAGCGAGCCACCGTGCAGGCCATTCAGCAGGCGGAAGAGCAACCATCGCGCGACGCGGACGTTGCGCGGGATATCGGGTTCAAGCGCAAAGACGGGATTGGTCATGAGCGTTCACTCCTGCTGAGGGGATGGTTATGCAGCGGTACGCGCTTCAGCCACAGCCTGAGCGCCTGCCAGTAAATGGCGAAAACGGTTTTGAGGGTCATCAACGGGATCCGCGCCAGCAGCGAACGCAGCGCCGTGCGCGTCAGCGGGACCCGGCGCAGCGTCAGGGTGGCATCAAACACCTTCGTCTCCTGATGGTTTTCGATATGCATGCGCAGCGTGCTGTCCGGGCTGTTGAAGCGCCAGTGGTAGATCATATCCATCGGATTAAAGGGCGAGACGTGAAACGCTTTCTCCGTCGGCGGGGCGTCCCGCCCCGCTACCGCGTAGTAATGTCGTTCATTCCACGGCGTGTTACGGACTTCGGCGAGAACCCAGCGCAGGGTGTCTTCCCCGTCATAGCAGTAGTAAAAATTGACCGGGTTGAAATGAAAACCGAAATAGCGCAGCTGAGTCAGAAGCATGACCCGCCCCGCCGGACGTTCGCCGGTCAGATTTTCCAGACACTCAAGGACACGCGCTTTGAGCGGCGTGCCCAGCGGGTAATCCGCATCATAAAATGCCGCGGGCGCAACGCGGTTACGACGCACGCCGACAGAGGGCAGCGCGTCCAGCTCATCCAGATCGAGCCAGGCCATAAATACGCTGTAGGTAAAGTGGTGCGCTTTCGGCGCAAGCCGACGATGGCGCAATGTACCGTGGTAAAGGCAGCTGTTCATCTCAGTTGCCCTCCCCGGTCGCGATAGCGTTGACCACGTCCAGCGCACTGCGCACGCCATCTTCGTGGAAGCCGTTGTACCAGTACGCGCCGCAGAACCAGCTCCGCTGGCGACCGTTTATTTCGCCGCGCCGGGCCTGAGCTTGCCAGCTTTGCGGGTTAAAAAGCGGATGCTCATAGACAAAGCGGCGCAGCACAAACCGTTCCTCCACCGGCGTTTCCGGGTTGAGGGTGACGCAAAACAGCGGGCTACCCGGCGGCAGTCCCTGCAAGATATTCATGTTGTAGGTGACGCAGGCGCTGGCCTGATCCTGCTCGCTGAGGCGGTAGTTCCAGCTCGCCCACGCGCGTTCGCGCACCGGCAGCCAGCGCGGATCGCGGTGAAGCACCACCTCGTTACGCTGCCAGCCGATATCCCCCAGCACCTCGCGTTCAGCCTGCGTTGGGCTGGCGAGCATCGCCAGCGCCTGAGCGGAGTGGCAGGCGAAGATCACCTGATCAAAAGTGTCTGTTACGCCCTCACGCGCAATATCAACCCCACGATCGTGGCGAATAACCTGCTGCACCGGCGCGTTAAGGTGCAGCGTCAGGCGATCGCCGAGCGTATCCAGCATCGCGCGGATATACTCCCTGGAGCCGCCTGGCACCACGTACCACTGCGGACGATGGGTAATGTCCAGCAGACCGTGGTTTTCAAAAAAGCGTAAAAAGAGCGGCAGCGGAAAGCGTTTCATCTCCTGTAGCGACGACGACCAGATAGCCGCCCCCATGGGCAGGATGTAGTGGCGCGCAAAAAAGGGCGTAAAACGGTGCTGGCGCAGGAACGTTTCCAGCGTGGCGGAACCATCGACTTCGCCCCGGAGCGTCTGTTTCGCCAGCCGGTTAAAGCGCACGATCTCCTTCAGCAGCGTCCAGAAAGCCGGGTTGAGCAGATTACGTCGCTGGGCGAACAGCGACGTCAGCGTGTGCCCGTTGTACTCCAGCCCGCTCTGCGGGTTGTGCACCGAAAAGCTCATCTGCGTTTTTTGCCCGCAGATGCCCAGTTCGCTGAGCAACCCCATGAAGCGCGGATAGGTGCGGTCGTTGTAGACGATAAAACCGGTATCGATGGCAAAGCTGCCCTGCGGCGTATCGACATCCACCGTTGCGGTATGGCCGCCCGGCGTGGCCTGCGCCTCAAACAGCGTGACCTGATGATGTCCGGCGAGCCGCCAGGCACAGGTTAACCCGGCGATGCCGCTGCCGATAATTGCGATTTTCATGGTCGCACCATCCTGCGCAGCAGTGCGCGCTGAAGTACATCGGGCAGGCCGGAAAGCAGGCGCAGCGCCAGGCTGAACCCGGCGGGAAACGCGATGTGATCCTTCCCTTTTGCCAGACCGCGACGAATGGCGTGGACGGCGTCCCCCACGCTGACCCGGCCCGGCATCGGGAAATCGTTTTTGCGGGTCAGCGGCGTGTCGACAAAACCGGGTGAAACGACCGTGACGGCAATCCCTTTCGGTTCCCAGTCGAGGCGCAGCGTATCGGCGAACCAGGTTAACGCCGCCTTGGAGGCGCCATACGCTTCGGCTCGCGGGAAGTGAAGCCAGTGCGCCATCGAACTGACCAGCACCACGCGGTTGCCGGATACCAGCTGCGGCTGCAACGCCGCAAGGCAGTTTACCGGCCCGATGAAATTGGTGGTCATGACCCGCGCCACCAGCTCGGCATCCACCTCGCCGCGGTCGAGATACTCGCAGGTTCCGGCGCAGAGAATCACCGTGTCGGCAGTACAGTCCGCCAGCGCCTGGCGACAGGCGTCCCTGTCTGTCATATCGAACAGGCGCACCGTAATGTTGGGGCTGTACTGATGCACGGCTGCCAGACGTTGCGCATCGCGCCCGCAGGCAATCACCCGGTAACCATCGTCGGCAAAAGATTTCGCCAGCCCCGCCCCGATGCCCGAGCTTGCGCCGGTGATCAGAACCGTTTTCATGATTTCACTCTTCGCTTCACGCCGCGCACGGCCCAACCGAGTATCGGGAGATGTTCGTAAATCATCTCTCCGGCATCGTAGTAATCCCGCTGGCGAACAATGCGATCGTCGCGCATGTCTACCACGGAGCAGCCCGGCAGCTGGCGCATTGCCCCCCCGGCGATACGTGGGTGCGACCAGTGCATCATCCAGGTGACAACAAAGCGATCGCCCTGCTGCAACGGTGCATCGACGGTAAAGCGACAGTGCTGGACGTTAGCCAGCAGATGGGTGAAATAGCGCTGAATCGCGAACACCCCGCTGTGTTCGCCAAAGGGATCGATAAGCGTGGCATCGGCGCGATAAATCCCCGCCAGCGCCGAAGGTGGCTGGGTATCCAGCGTGGCGTAGTAATCAACGAACCGACTGATGACGGACGGCAACGTGCTCATGGGTCACATCCTGGGTGTAAACAACGTAGCGGAATCGCATAATTTAAACTTACACAATTAACTTTATTTGTCCAAGTTTTCGCAGATATATTTTTTATTCTTATTATTTTTCAGTTACATGGGGTATCACCACGCACAACCATTTTGTGAAAAATATGAATTTCGCCGCCAGGCTGCCGTTTTTTTAGGGATAACCTTAAGGCAAAGGTGCCATTTATCTTCCAGACTTATCCTTTTAATTCATAAGGATGTCACGCGATGAAACATTTACTGATGACGCTCTTTTCCAGCCCGGAATCCTTGTTGCAGGTCATGAGTCACCAGGAAATTATCGAAGCCGTAGAGGATGGCGACCGCATCATCATCGATCAGGATGGAAACGCCTCGGTTAACTACAAAAGCCACGAAGTACGGCAGGACTTTCTGCGCCATGTCAACGCGCTGAAGAGGGCCTGAAATGGGAACGGCAATATTCATGGTATTGATGGTATGCGGGTACTGGTACACCAGCCGCGACCTCTCAACACGGTTTAAAATCAAGCGATCCTTTGGCTGGGACGTCTATTTTCTTGTTGCACTGTATGGCTGTATTTTTGTTCTTCAGGGGGTGATCGCCACCGGCCTGCTGTGGCTGCTGTTGTTCGCCCTCTCCGCCGCCGATAACACGTTCCATTTCACGTCAGCAAAATATGCCGACTGGCAAATTGATTTTATGAACTGGAGCTTCCTGGGGATTCAGGCCCCGGTGGTGGTGATGCTGACCTTCGCGATCCTGTTTTGTCTCTATCGCTCGAACTGGGCCGGAAGCGCGCGGCTGGACGGTGAGGGCCGGAAAAAATTGTACAAGCGGCTGGCGCAGTCGAGCGGGATTGAACAGCTGCTCTATCAGTGCATGGAGGAAGGTGAACTGGCGCACGTCACGCTGAAATCGCGGCGGATCTATATCGGCATGATCCATACCGCCACGCTGGAGTATGAAAAAACGGCCAATATCGTGCTTATTCCGATGCTGAGCGGCTACCGTGACGGGAAGAACATGCAGCTCTGTATCGAACATAACTACAGCAAATGGTATGCCGAGCATGACATTACGCTCGATTCGGAGCCCAAAAGCGCCATGGATTTTCGCAAAGTGATCATGCTGGATCAGATCGAGAGTATTTCGCTGTTCGATCCGGCAAGCGCCAGCGCGCTGGCGATGCGTGAATAAAAAAAATGGCGCCTTATCGTAATAAGGCGCCAGGATTAACCAGGATGAACGCTAAACTTATGGCGTGACAATATTGAACCAGAAGTCAAATGTGTCCATGTAGCTCAGCATCTCTTCCAGCTTCGCTCTGTCTCCGCTCACCTTGACGTCACCCTTGTCCATCGCCTGCTTGAGCGTCTCTTTCTTAAGGATGATGTCGTTCAGCGTGGTGCGGTCCAGGGTGATGGTTGCGTCGGCATCCTTCGCCTGCGCGTTGGCGGTATGGTTCAGCACGCCGTTTTCCAGCTCCAGCTTGTATTTGCCGCCATCCTTACCGAGATCGATGTTAAAGACCGCTTTCGCGTTACCGGCCCGCACCCCGTTGATGTGCACGCCCAGGTAGTCGAAGAACATTTCCGGGGTCATCGCCCGCACGGTATCCGGGCTGGCGGTGTTCGGCGTCGGCAGCTTCTTCACGCCATTACGCAGTTCCTGCGCGCCGGTCAGGTAGAAGTTACGCCAGGTGCCCGCTTCCGCCTGGTAACCTAACTGCTCCAGCGCGTCGGCTTCCAGATTACGTGCCGCAGCGTTCTGCGGATCGGCGAAGACAATTTTGCTGGTCACCTGCGCCACCCAGCGGTAGTTGCCCTGCTGATAGTCAGCTTTGGCTTTCTGCATGATGGCATCGGCCCCTCCCATGTATTCCACAAACTTCTTCGCAGCCTGTTCAGGCGGCAGTTCGTCGAGGGTAGCCGGGTTGCCGTCGAACCAGCCGAGATAAAACACGTAGGTGGCTTTGACGTCGTGGCTGACGGAACCGTAATAGCCGCGGCTCGCCCACTGTTTTTCCAGCGATTCCGGCAGTGTAAATTCAGCGGCGATCTCGTCGCGGGTCAGCCCCTTGTTTGCCATACGCAGGGTCTGGTCGTTGATGTAGCGATACATATCGCGCTGGCCTTTCATCAGCTTGACGATATTCTCGTTGCCCCAGGTCGGCCAGTGGTGCTGCGCAATAATCACTTCCGCGTCCGCGCCCCAGCGCTCAATGGCGGCGTTGATGTACTTAGACCAGGCCAGCGGATCGCGGATTTTCGCGCCGCGCAGGGAGTAGGTGTTGTGCAGGGTATGGGTCACGTCCTCTGCGGCTTCGATCATTTTCTTCTCTTTGACATACCACAGCATTTCGGACGGGGCTTCTGAGCCCGGCGCCATCATAAAGTCGTAGGTCAGCCCGTCAATCACTTCCTGCTGGCCGGTATGGGTAATGTAGTTGGTCGGCGGGATCAGGGTCACCGTACCCGCAGAGGTGGTGGTGCCAAGACCCGCCCCCACCTGGCCTTTTGCATCCGGCTTCAGCAGGTTGCCGTACATATAGCTCGCACGGCGGCTCATCGCATTCCCGGCCATAATGTTTTCGGAAACCGCTTCTTTCATAAAGCCTTCCGGGGCGTAGATCTTCACTTTGCCGGACTTCACGTCGGCTTCGTCAACCACACCGCGCAGGCCGCCGTAGTGGTCGACGTGACTGTGGGTGATCACCACAGCGACGACCGGTTTCTTGCCGCGGTTTGCATAGTAGAGATCCAGCGCTTCTTTCGCCGGTTCAGCGCTTAACAGCGGGTCGATAACGGTGATGCCCTTCTCGCCTTCAATGATGGTCATGTTGGAGAGATCGAGATTGCGGATCTGATACACGCCGTCGGTGACCTTAAACAGCCCGCCAATGTTGATCAGCTGTGACTGACGCCACAGGCTCGGGTTTACCGTATCCGGGGCTTTTTCACCCTCTTTCACGAAATCATATTTCGCCGGGTTCCAGATAACGTTCCCCTGCTCGCCTTTAATCATGTTTTGTGGCAGCGGGGCGATAAAACCTTTATGGGCGTTCTCAAAGTCGGTTTTATCGGCAAACGGTAATTTGTTATACAGGGCGTTATTTGCCTGCCGGGTTGTGGCAGTGGCATCCTGCGGCTGCACTTCCGCAAACGCGGAAAGCGACAGCGACGTCAACACACCGGCAAGCGCCAGATGTTTAGCAATTAGGGTTAATTTCATTGAATGGCCTCATAGATTAATTGCGCCGCCTGGATATTTACTGTTGGCGGATAATTTTAATGCGAACTCATTGACGACCATTCTAATCAGAATACTTTCTCATCATAGTCCCATATGGGACTGGTAATTTATCGGTTCGTAATCCGGGGGCTATTGCTGCTATACTCGCTACCACGGCAGACGTTGCGGGGAGAGGCTTAGCGTGAATTTTCAGGATATCCATACCTATTATCAGCAACTCAATATTGGGCAATTCTTTCCGCACATGCTTTGTAAAGGCGAGGCCTTAACCGTTGCCGCAAATAAAAAATTCACCGTCGAGCCTGGCTATATTTATTTTTGCACTGAAGGGTCGCTGACAATATTAATGCCTGATGATGGCCTAAATATTGGCAATACTATCGAGTATATGCCGATAGGGTTAATGGAAAGGTATTGTCCACTGGCGAAGTATGAATATCGCAGCAGTGCAAAGGTGAAGCTGGTGAGAATAGCCTGGGCCGACTTCGACCAGCTATTTTTCGAGGGCGGATCTGAGCGCATGCAGGCGCTGGCCACCATACTGACCTACATGTCCATTTTCACCATCGACCTGCACAATGAACGCAGGCAGGTCACCAGCTACCAGACCATCAAACCGATGCTCTATCGCTATCTCTATCGGCAGGAGACCCACACGGGAGAGAATGAGGGCCTGGCGCTGTTTATCATTAAGCGCACTAACCTGTCACGCACGCATGTCTTTCGCGTGCTGGCAGATCTCAAAGCCGGGGGCTATATCACCATGAAGCGCGGAAAGCTGGTGTCGATAGACCGGCCCCTGCCGGAAGCGTATTAAGCTCATCTTCACGCCTTGAGCAACACGCGGGAACGAACGGCCTTATTTATCCCGGCCAGCCGACTTGGGCCGTAAATTCTCATCGAAGACCAGCCGTTTGCGTCCGGGCTCTTCTTCCCGCAGCGGCTCCACCTGATGCAGCGTCTGCTTACAGCGATCCACCAGTACCTGATACTCCCGCGTGCCCTGCTTTTTCCACTCTATTTCCTGCGCGCTTAACTCACGAATCGCTTTCGCCGGACTGCCAAGAATTAAGTGATTCGCAGGCATCTCCGCTTTGGCCTTCACAAACGCCGCCGCCCCGACGATGCTGTTTTCGCCGATCGTCGCCCCGTCCATCACGACCGCATTCATCCCCACCAGCGCATTACGGCGGATAATGCAGCCGTGCAGGATCGCGCTGTGGCCGATATGCCCGTCCTCTTCCACCACCGTGTCCTGCTCCGGAAAACCGTGCATCACGCAGTTATCCTGGATGTTCGCGCCGTCTTTCACCACGATCCGGCCAAAATCACCACGCAGGCTGGCGTTAGGGCCCACGTAAACACCTTTTCCGAGGATCACGTCGCCAATCAGCACCGCGGTCGGGTGAACATAGCTCTCTTCAGGCACGACCGGCGTCAGACCATCAATTTGATAAACAGGCATACCCTCTCCTTATGTGATATTCAGACCACCAAAACGCTGGTGATAAAGCGTGCCGGGAGCGGGCAGCTCGCCCACGGAGGTTTCCCCCTTCTCACTGACAAACGCCAGGGCTCCCGCCGCCACGCGCTGGTAGATGTTAATACACAGCTGTCGCGCGCTCTGTCCCGCCCAGTGCGCAGGAAGTAACTCCTCCGGCAACAGCGGATCTTTCAGCACCACGCGACGATAAAAATGAATGAGTAACAGCTGGATCTGGAAGCAGCGTTCCGGGGTCAAATCCTCAGGCGGCGCCTCTTTCAGCAGCGGCAGCAGCGGACGGAACGAGTTGATAAACGTTTCGTACATCGCGTTTTGTTCGGTCAGCTGCCAGCACTCTTCCACCCGGGATCGTAACGCCGCGCGTGACAAGGCCAGCGGAGAATGGGCTTCAAAGAAAATGACGTTTTCCGCCACGCCCGCGTCATGCAGCAGAGACTGCACGTCCGCCAGGTTCTGCGACGGCGAGGCCATCAGGCTCGGCGCCAGCGTGCCGAACCCTTGCCAGATGAGCTGTTTTTTCACGTCCGCGAGCGTGGTTTTATCCAGCCCCTCGGAAAGCAGCAGCAGCCATTTACCATCCCACGCCGGCAGTTCCGCACGGTAGATTTTATTTTCCGCGCGGCGGGTCAAACGCAGACCCTTGTCGCTGAGACGGTAAAAGCTGCGGCGGCCAATGCGGGACACGTCCAGCCAGCCCTCTTTGTTGAGGCGAAACAGCGCGGTGCGCACAAAGCGCTCGCCGAAACCCATCCCTTCCAGCAGGGCCGCCAGGCTGCCGAGCCAGATCTCTCCGCCGCGATGGGAAAGCGCATCGCCATACAGCGAGGAGATAAGCGACGTTCCGCTGACGGGAACAGAGCTGACCGCGTGCTGGATAAAGGCATCAAGTTTATTCATGTGATTCATTCTGTTGTTATTTTTTTCCTGGATGAATCATAGCATACGAATCTGGGGTGTACCCTCACCCTAAACCTCTCTCAAAGGGAAAGGGAACTTCATACACCCTCTCCCTTTGGGAGAGGGCTGGGGTGAGGGAAATTCAACCGTTGGCTGCCACTTTACGCAGATCAAACACCCGACACGCCTTGCCTTCTGAACGCGGGATACTGCCACAGTTAACGATCATCACATCGGTAGAGATCCCCACCATCGACTTAATCCGATGGCGCAGCTGGTGGCATACCTGGCAACGCTGCTCATGCGTCAATGTCAGGCTACTTTCTTTCAACTCCACTTTCACAGAAAGTGAATCAAGATGCCCCCGGCGGTTCACCTCCAGTTGGTAATGCGGCGATAAATGTTCGAATTTGACAATCTCTTCTTCCAGTTGTGACGGAAAGACATTTACACCGCGAATAATCAACATGTCATCGCTGCGTCCGCTGATGCGATCCATGCGGCGCATAGTCCGCGCCGTTCCTGGTAACAGTCGGGTTAAATCACGCGTGCGGTAACGAATGACCGGCAATGCTTCTTTGGTCAGCGTGGTGAATAACAGTTCGCCATGTTCACCATCGGCAAGCGGTGTGCCGTCATGAGGATTAACAATTTCAGGATAGAAATGATCTTCCCAAATGGTTGGGCCGTCGGTAGTTTCCAGACACTCCATCGCCACCCCCGGCCCCATCACTTCTGACAGGCCATAAATATCCAGTGCGGTGATCCCCAGGCGACGCTCAATCTCTTTACGCATGGCCTGTGTCCACGGCTCAGCACCAAATACTCCAACCCGCAGCGAGCAACCGCTGGCATCACCGCCCAACTGCCGCTCCAGCTCTTCAATCAGGTTAAGGCAATAAGATGGCGTAACCATGATCATATCTGGTTGAAAATCACGGATCAGTTGCGCTTGTTTTTCCGTCTGCCCGCCAGACATCGGGATCACCGTAGCGCCCAGACGTTCGGCACCATAGTGCGCACCCAGCCCACCAGTAAACAGGCCGTAACCATAGGCAACATGAATTTTGTCTTTGGGCGAGCCCCCTGCCGCACGCAAAGAACGCGCTACAATATTGGCCCAGTTATCAATATCGTTTTGCGTATAGCCGACAACTGTCGGTTTACCTGTGGTTCCCGAAGAAGCATGAATGCGCACCACTTGTTCCATTGGCACGGCAAAGGTGTCAAAGGGATAGTTGTCGCGCAGATCCTGTTTGGTGGTACAGGGAAATTTACGCAGGTCTGAAAGTTCCCTGAAATCATCAGGATGTACGCCTGCTGCGTCGAATTTGCGCCGATACATCGGCACATTTTCATACGCGTGTTTGAGCGTCCATTTCAGACGCTGTGTTTGCAACGCCTGTAACTCATCAACAGACGCGGTTTCAATCGGGTCAAGCTTTGTATTGGTTATCATTGTAGGGTACTCGCAGGTTGATATGCTCAAACACGCTCCAGAATCATGGCGATGCCCTGACCGACACCGATGCACATGGTGCACAATGCGTAACGACCGTTACGCCGATGCAGCTCATGGCTGGCAGCCAGTGCCAGGCGGGCACCACTCATTCCCAACGGATGGCCTAAGGCGATAGCGCCTCCGTTGGGGTTAACATGTGGGGCATCATCAGGCAGCCCCAATTCGCGTAGTACACCCAACGCCTGGGCCGCGAACGCTTCGTTCAGTTCAATCACGTCCATATCGTGAATACTCAGCCCTGCGCGTTCCAGCACCCGGCGAGTTGCAGGCACCGGACCAAGCCCCATCAGGCGCGGTTCCACCCCGGCGGTTGCCATGGCTACGATACGCGCCCGCGGTGTCAGTCCTTGCGCTGCTGCCATCTGTTCACTGGCAATAATCAACGCAGCGGCTCCGTCATTCACCCCGGAAGCATTGCCTGCGGTAATCACCCCATTGGCACGAAATGGTGCTTTTAACCCACGTAACTGTTCCAGCGTCGTTTCCGGGCGCAGATGCTCATCATGTTGTATTTCTGTTACAACACCTTTCTTGTTTTTCAACACAACCGGAACAATCTCCTCAGCCAGAATGCCTGAGGATTGCGCTTTTGCCGTACGTTGCTGACTGCGTAGCGCAAAACTATCTTGATCTTCTCGTGAGATTTTTAACAGTTCAGCTACATTCTCTGCCGTTTCCGGCATGCTGTCAGTTCCAAATTGCTGAGCCATGAGCGGGTTCACAAATCGCCAGCCAATAGTGGTATCGAACATCTCAGCCTGACGAGAAAATGCACTGGCTGCCTTGCCCATAACAAACGGTGCCCGTGACATTGACTCCACGCCACCGGCGATCAGCAAATCGCCATCGCCCGCTTTAATCGCCCGTGCGGCAAACCCCAGTGCGTCCAGCCCGGAACCACACAAGCGGTTAATGGTTGTGCCGGAAACACTCTGCGGCAGCCCCGCCAGTAAAGTCGCCATCCGGGCTACGTTACGGTTATCTTCTCCCGCCTGATTAGCACAGCCGAGGATCACATCATCGATACACTCCGCATCGAGACGCGGGTTTCGCACCAGCAGTTCCCGCAAAGGGATAGCAGCCAGATCATCAGCCCGAACACTTGATAATGCCCCGCCGTAGCGACCAATTGGCGTACGAATTCCGTCACAAATAAAGGCTTCACGCATCAGGCTTCTCCTGTAATGGTGCCGCCGATGCGGTGAGATTTACCGCGAAACAGCGCAACCGTTTTTTGTTGTTGGTTAACAATTTCGATGTCGTAAACACCGGTTTGCTTGCCCTGATGACGTACCTGCGCAGTAGCAGTTAAGGTGTCTCCGGCAAAGCCTGGACGCAAAAAATCAATCGTGCAGGCAGAAGCGACGGCTGCCAGCCCCTGGCTATTGCAGGCGTAGGCAAAGGCAGTATCAGCCAGTGAAAATAGCTGCCCGCCGTGGCAACTTTGATGACCGTTAAGCATTTGTGCAGTGACGGTCATGGTCACTACAGCAAAGCCTTCATCCATTGAGATAATGTCGATGCCAAGCGCTTTGGCGCAGGCATCGTTCTCATACATTGCATGGGCATTTTGCCAGGCCTTATGACTCATAACCGCTCTCCAGAAGCGCCCGTTGGCGCAGCAATGAACATGGGCGATAGCGTTCTTCGCCATAGTGATGCTGTAGATTTTCAAGGAGCCTTAATATTCGCTGCCAGCCAAGTTGCGCTCCCCAGGCAAGTGGGCCATATGGATAATTCACCCCAAGACGCATGGCGGTATCGATATCCTGTTCAGAGGCCACGCCTTTTTGAAGCGCATCAAGGGCTTCATTGATGATCATTGCTACCGTTCGCCAAATCAGCATTCCTGGGTAATCTGCAATTTGCAGCACTGTTTTGCCCTGCTGTTGCAGGTAATAAATGGCCTTGCGGGTCGCTGAGTCCGGGTTCACCGCTGCAGCAGCAATGGTCACCACCTTGCCCGCCATTTTATCGATCACTACCACCGGGCGTGCCAGTCGTATTGCCAGCGCCTGTGCCGTCTCGCCTTGTGTCTCAATCAATAAAACATCGTCAATTTCCGTGACACCGTCACTTTTCTTTTCTACTTTCATTGGGCTAAAACTGTCGCTTACCGCTTCCAGGCCAACAACTGCCTCACGTTCCGCGCGCCAGTCGTACACGCCCAGCCCACTTTTCTTGCCCAACCGTCCACCAATCACCAGTTCCTGTTGCACCAGCGAAGGTAAAAAACGACGCTCCTGCCAGAAAGCGTTAAACACCGAACAGGTGACAGCAAAATTGACGTCCTGACCAATCAGATCGGTTAATTCCAGCGGCCCCATCGGGAAACCAGCGCCATCGCGAAGTGCAGCGTCAATCACTTCTGGTGCAGCAACCTGCTCTTCCAGTGCCCGCCAGGCCTCGGAATAATAAGGACGCGCAACACGGTTAACGATAAATCCAGGAGTCGAATGACAGCGCACAGGCTGCTTACCCCAACTCAACGTTAGTTCACACAACTGCTCAACAACTTCCGCCGCCGTTGCCAGCCCACTGACCACCTCCACCAACTTCATCACCGGTGCCGGGTTAAAAAAATGCAGCCCGCAACACGTTCAGGATTTTTTATCTCCGCAGCAATCGCGGTTATAGAGATTGACGAAGTGTTAGTGGTCAATAGCGTTTGTGGCGGGCAAACTTCCGCCAGCTGTGCAAAGAGCGCTTTTTTGACTTCCAGACGTTCAGACGCCGCTTCAATGACCAGGTCCGCAGCTGCCAGCGCGTGAATATCGGTCACCGGGATCAGGCGTTTCAATGTGCGTTCACAGGTTTCAGCAGTCAGTTTTCCCCGCGTCACGCGTGAATTTAGCCGCGCGTGTATCCCGTCGATTGCGCGGGTCAGCGCTTCAGCAGAAATGTCATACAGTAAAACCTGGTGTCCATGACTGGCAGCAACTTCAGCAATGCCTGCCCCCATGGTGCCGCTCCCAATCACTGCCACAGTTTGCACATTTATCATCATGCTATTTCCCCGTGGAACTGCGGTGAGCGTTTTAGCCAGGAACGCACTGACACCTTCACGATAATCTGCGCTCCGTCCGGCAAGTCGCTGATAGTCACGTTCCAGATCCAGTTGCGTATCGAGCGTATGGTTTCAGCGCTATTTATCGCTTGCTTGATAAGTCCAAGACCAAATGTCGGTTGTGTCGCCAGATGCCGTGCCAGCTGTTGCGCGGTATCTGCCAGCGTTTCATCATCAACAACCTGCCAGATCATCCCCCATTCGTGCGCCTGTTCAGCACTCAGTTGATTCCCCAGCAGTGCCAGCCCCATGGCGCGCGCTCGTCCGGCAACGCGTGGCAGTAACCAGGTTCCACCGCAATCGGGTATTAAGCCTAACTTACTAAACGCCATGACGAATTTTGCTGAACGGGCAGCAATAACGATGTCGCCCCCCAGTGCCAGTGTTGCGCCTGCCCTGCCGCCACGCCATTGACTGCACAGATCACCGGTTTTGGCAGTTTTGCCAGGCGACGTACCAGTGGGTTATAGAAACGTTCAACTGACATCCCTAAATCCGGTGCGGGGCCTGTGGATCAACGTTACGATCGTTAAGATCCTGACCAGCACAAAATCCGCGCCCGGCACCTGTAAGTAACAGGCCAACGGATAGTGTCGTCGCGCTCGACCTGTTTCAGGCACTCTGCCAGTTGTGCGTGCATCTCATCATTAAAACTGTTCAGGCGTTCCGGGCGGTTGAGCGTTAGTGTCATCACGCCCTTTTCTACATGACTGAGGATGAATTCCATCATTAGCGTCCTTTAAAGTCGGGCGTGCGTTTTGTAAGAAAGCGGAGATGCCTTCATGACGATCTTCTGTTGCCGCCAGCAAGGTGAATAACTGTCGCTCCTGGGCAAGTCCGGCTTGCAAAAGCCACTTCCTGCGACTGGCGCAGCGCTTGCTTTGCCGCTTGTAAGGCCAGCGGCGAGTGACGTGCCATCCGCGCCGCCTGTTTCAGGGCATACTCCAGCGTCAGCGAGGCCGGGAAGACGTCGCTAACCAGCCCGGCCTGCTGTGCTTGCTGAGCGGTGATACTTTCTCCGCTCAGCACCATTTGCTGGCTAACGATTTACCGACACTACGGATTAAACGTTGCGGTTCCGCCTGCGCCAGGCATGATTGCCGAGAGTGATTTCCGGCAACCCAAAACGCGCGTTCTCTCCGGCAACCACCACATCGCACAACAATGCCAGTTCGCAACCCGCCCCAAGCGCGTAACCATTGACGCTGCGATAAGTGGTTTATTAAAGGCCTGCAATCGCGCCCATAGCTGCGGACGTGATCGTTTAAGGTGGCCGCGAGATCTTTTTCTGCCATTTCGTTGAGATCGGCCCCGCGGCAAAAAAGCGTGCATTACCGGTAATCACACAGACCGAAATGCTGGTATCGGTAGCCGCAGCTTCCAGTTCATTTACCAGTTGCATCAGCAGGGCATTATTTAGCGCATTACGTGCGGCGGGACGGTTAAGGGTCAGCAACAATACTCGTGCTGACGGCTGACGATCAGTTCGCTCATGCCATCCCCTTCGCGTCAAAGTCAACCACCACATCGCTGGTCAGCGGCAGTGCCTGGCAACTCAACACATAACCTGCGGCCAGTTCATCCGGTTCCAGACTGTAATTGGTTTCCATCGCCACTTTGCCACGCAGCACTTTGCATTTGCAGGTCGCACAGACGCCGCCTTTGCAGGCATAGGGCAGATCCGCCCCCTGGCGCAATGCCGCATCGAGAATGCTTTCATCGTCGGCATTAAGCACGATTTCCCGATCCCGCCCATCCTGACGTACAGTCACTTTTTTGTCCGTCACTTTGCACGTTAACGCTACGTTTGACGCGCGTGCCAGGCGTATTAAACCGCTCCAGATGAATGGTTTTATCTGGCATTCCCAGTGCTTTTAAGGCGGTTTCCGCGTCATCCATCATCGCCGCCGGACCACAAATAAATGCCTCATCATAAAGACGAAAATTATTGAGCGAGGCCCCAAGTGACTGTAATTTTTCACCGTCAATACGCCCGTGAAGCAGATCGCTGTCGAGGGTTTCCTGACTGAAAATGCACAACAACTGTAAACGCTGAGGATATTTGTCTTTCAGGTCTGCCAGTGCCTGGCGAAACATCATGCTCTGGCTGGTACGGTTACCGTAGTTCAGGGTGAACTGACTTTCAGGCTCGGTTTGTAAAGTGGTGGCGATAATCGCCAGCATTGGCGTAATACCTGATCCTGCTGCAATTGCCAGATAGCGCCCCTGGCGTTCGGCCTGCGGCTGATAGCCGAAATGCCCCTGCGGCACCATGACCTCCAGCGTCATACCCTGGCGGATGTGTTCGCGGGCATAGCGGGAGAAACGTCCGCCTTCAATGGCTTTCACCGCCACACTAATTTCGCCAGGCAGATAGCTGCGGCAAATGGAGTAACAACGGCGTAATTCTTCACCATCAAAGCTGGCTTTTAAGGTCAAATGTTGACCGGGGCGAAAGCGATACGCCTCCTGCAAAGGCTGGGGCACCGCAAAGGTAATGGTCACCGCATCACGGGTTTCCGACTCGACTTTTGCCACTGTTAAGGAATGAAACGTTGTCATGGCATCCTCAAATACATTTGAAATAATCGAAAGGTTCGCGGCAACTATCGCAGCGGTACAATGCTTTGCAGGCCGTGGAACCAAATTCACTGATAAGTGTGGTATGGACGCTGGCGCAGCGCGGGCAACGTACTTCTGGCGGCAAATGGGCATGGCAACTGTGTCCGGCGGGCGGGCTAATGCCATACTCTCGCAGACGCTCACGGGCATCGGGGGTCATCCAGTCGGTGGTCCATGCCGGGTCGAGTTGCAGCACAACCTGAACGGGGGTAAACCCGTTGGTTGTCATTGCCTCACGTATCGCGCCAATCAAATGTTCCGTTGCCGGACAACCGGAATATGTCGGCGTAAAGCCGATCACCCATCCTTCTCCCATCTGTGTCACATTACGCACCATGCCTAAATCAGTAATGGTCAGCACCGGGATCTCCGGGTCCGGGATCTGGCTGAGTAGCGCCCATATCTCATGAACCTGTGGCGGTGCAATGGTGGCCAGACGTTGCATACCCATCTCCTCTGTTACCATTGCTGACCGGGCAAGACACGCTGGAGATACTGCATTTCTGCCAGCATGGGTCCAAGGTGTTCGGTATGCAGTCCTTTTTTACCGCCAGTGCGATACGCCTGCTCTTGCGGTACGTTCAATGTGGCTTCGTTGATCCCGGCAAAAACTTCGGCTTCCCACGCTGCGCGTAAAGTGCGTGGATCAACCGCAATACCCTCTTCACTCAGTGCAATATCAATCTCGTCGGCATCGAACAGTTCGGCGGTAAAACGCCACAACTTGTTGATGGCCTGCTGCATCTTTTGCCCTGATACGTCAGTACCATTGCCCAGTCGCTCCAGCCAGCCACGACTAAAACGCAGGTGATAGCGCGCTTCTTTAATTGCTTTGGCAGAAATCGCCGCCAGTTGCGGATCACGGCTTTCCATCAGACGGGTAAAGAGCGCCACATGCCATGCATCGATGAAATACTGGCGTGCAATGGTGTCGGCAAAATTGCCGTTTGGTTGTTCAACCAACAATAAGTTGCTGAACTGGCGCTCGTCTCGGGTGAAGGCCAGGGTATCTTCATCGCCTTCTCCCGCTAATTCAGCGGCATACGATAAGAAGTTGCGTGCCTGACCTAATAAATCGAGGCCAATGTTTGCCAGTGCGAGATCGATTTCCAGTTCCGGTGCGTGACCGCACCATTCACCCAACCGCTGGGAGAGCACCAGGCAGTTATCGCCCAGGCGCAAGGTGTAAGCCGTTAACTGATTCATTTCCGACCTCACATGTGCTCAATGCCATCAGGGATGGTGTAAAACGTTGGATGGCGATAGACCTTGCTTTCAGCCGGATCAAAAAATTCACCGCGTTCTTCCGGTTGCGAGGCAACAATTTCACTCGCCTTCACCACCCAAATTGAACATCCTTCGCTACGACGGGTGTAAGCATCACGGGCATTTTCCAGTGCCATCCGCTCATCGGCAGCATGTAAACTGCCAACATGGCGGTGTGATAAGCCCTGTTTGCCACGCACGAAAACTTCGTATAACGGCCAGTAAACATTACTCATTTTGAATCTCCTTATGCGACCTTACGGGCATGTTGTTTTTGTGCATGGGCCAGCGCTGCTTCCCGTACCCAGGTACCTTCTTCCCAGGCTTTACGTTTGGCGTCGAGCCTCTCCTGATTACAAATTCCGCGACCGTTAATTACTTCGTTAAACTCCTGCCAGTCGATCTCACCAAAGCGGTAGTGACCGCTTTCAGTGTCAAAATGCAGATCCGGGTCAGGAACGGTCATACCGAGCATTTCAACCTGTGGAACGGTGTTATCCACGAAACGCTGGCGGAGTTCGTCGTTGGTGAAACGTTTGATTTTCCAGGTGAGACTTCTGGCGCTGTTTGGCGAGTTATCATCGTTTGGCCCGAACATCATTAAGGCTGGCCACCAGAAACGGTTAATGGCGTCTTGCAACATCTGCTTTTGAGCTTCGCTGCCCTGCGCCAGTGCCATGCAGGCTTCAAACCCCTGACGCTGGTGAAAACTCTCTTCTTTGCAGATTTTCACCATTGCTCTGGCATACGGGCCATAAGAAGTGCGGCATAACGCCACCTGATTGACGATCGCTGCGCCATCCACCAGCCAGCCGATAACACCGATATCAGCCCAACTCAATGTCGGATAATTAAAGATGGAGGAATATTTCATCCGTCCGTCGAGCATTTTTTGGTAGATGTCTTCTCTGGCGCAGCCCAGTGTTTCGGCGGCGCTATAGAGATACAGACCATGACCGGCTTCATCCTGCACTTTGGCCAACAGAATGGCTTTACGCCGCAAGGTTGGTGCGCGAGTGATCCAGTTACCTTCAGGCAACATACCAACAATCTCGGAGTGCGCATGCTGCCCAATCTGGCGGATCAATGTCTTTCGGTAAGCATCGGGCATCCAGTCCTGTGGCTCGATAGCCGTTTCCTGGGCTATCCGTTGCTCAAAGCGTTCTTCTTGGGTCACGTCATCACCTTTGTGATTCGTTAAATCACCATAAATAGCAAAATGGTGAATCATTTGGTTTCTTAAAAGTTACACAAAGGTTAAATATAACCCCAAGAAGCGTTTGTTTATTTTGTGACGACGCTCGCAAGCCTTTTCATGAAAGGCCGATAACGCAAGGCTTCTGGGTGGTCAGGTTAAGCAATACAGATCACAGCGTTAACAATTCATTAAAACTCAGCTTGATTTTTATGATTCGCGATCAAACTATTTATAGTGAAATTACGAAACATCTGGAGAGAAGAAATGCAGCAGTTAGCCAGCTTCTTGTCCGGCACCTGGCAATCAGGCCGGGGCCGCGAGCGCACCATCACCCACGCCATCAGCGGGGAAACGCTATTTGAAGTCACCAGCGAAGGGCTGGATATGGCGGCCGCGCGCCGTTACGCCATTGAACACGGCGGAGAAGCGCTCCACGCAATGAGCTTTATCGAGCGCGCCGCCATGCTGAAGGCGGTGGCCAAACATCTGCTGAGCCAGAAGGATCGCTTTTATGCCCTGTCAGCTCAGACCGGCGCGACGAAGGCCGACAGCTGGGTGGATATTGAAGGCGGTATCGGCACCCTCTTCACCTACGCAAGCCTCGGTAGCCGGGAGCTGCCTGACGATACCTGTGGCCGGAAGATGAATTGATCCCCTTATCGAAAGAAGGTGGATTTGCCGCGCGCCATGTACTGACCTCAAAGTCAGGCGTGGCAGTGCATATTAACGCCTTTAACTTCCCCTGCTGGGGAATGCTGGAAAAGCTGGCACCAACGTGGCTGGCGGAATGCCAGCCATCATCAAACCAGCTACCGCGACGGCCCAACTGGACTCAGGCGATGGTGAAATCAATTGTCGATAGTGGTCTTGTTCCCGAAGGCGCAATTAGTCTGATCTGCGGTGGCGCGGGCGATCTGTTGAACCAGCTCGACAGCCAGGACGTGGTGACGTTTACCGGATCGGCCAGCACCGGGCAGAGTCTGCGCGTCCACCCGAATATCGTCGCGCATTCCATTCCGTTTACCATGGAAGCAGATTCTCTCAACTGCTGCGTGCTGGGTGAGGACGTGACGCCGGAACACCCGGAGTTTGCGCTGTTTATCCGAGAAGTGGTGCGCGAGATGACCGCCAAAGCCGGACAAAAATGTACCGCCATCCGCCGCATCATCGTGCCGGAAGCGCAGGTTGACGCCGTCAGCCAGGCGCTGATTGCGCGGCTGGAGAAAGTGGTCGTCGGCGATCCGGCCCATGAAGGGGTGAAGATGGGGGCCCTCGTCAACGGTGAGCAACGTGCTGACGTGCAGGAAAAAGTCGATCATCTGCTTGCCGCGGGCTGCCAGATCCGTCTGGGTGGTAAAGCCGATTTGCAGGCGGCTGGCGCATTCTTCCCGCCCACCCTGCTGTTCTGCCCGCAGCCGGACGAAACCCCGGCCGTTCACGCCACCGAAGCCTTTGGCCCCGTCGCAACCCTGATGCCCTGCCGTAACACCGAACACGCCATGCAGCTGGCGCGGGCGGGCGGCGGCAGCCTGGCGGGAACGCTGGTTACGGCAGATACCCGCGTGGCGCGGCAGTTTATTGCCGGGGCAGCGCGCGCCCACGGACGTATTCAGATCCTCAACCAGGAATCCTCGAAAGAATCCACCGGCCACGGTTCACCGCTGCCGCAGCTGGTGCACGGTGGTCCGGGACGTGCGGGCGGCGGCGAAGAGCTGGGCGGCCTGCGCGCGGTGAAGCACTATCTTCAGCGCACGGCCATTCAGGGCAGCCCGTCCATGCTCGCCGCGATCGGTAAACAGTGGGTTCGTGGCGCGGAGGTGCAGGAAGATCGCGTTCATCCGTTCCGTAAATACTTCGAGGAGTTACAGCCGGGCGACAGCCTGCTGACCCCGCGTCGTACCCTGACGGAAGCGGATATCGTGAATTTTGCCTGCCTGAGCGGGGATCATTTCTACGCCCATATGGACAAAATTGGCGCGGCGGAGTCGATTTTTGGTGAGCGCGTGGTACACGGTTATTTCCTGATTTCCGCCGCGGCGGGGCTGTTTGTCGATGCCGGGGTTGGGCCGGTTATTGCCAACTACGGCATGGAAAACCTGCGCTTTATTGAGCCGGTCAAGCCGGGTGATACCATTCAGGTGCGCCTGACCTGTAAACGTAAAACGCTGAAGAAACAGCGCACTGCCGAGGAAAAACCCACCGGAGTGGTGGAATGGGCGGTGGAGATCTTCAACCAGCACCAGCAGGCCGTGGCGCTCTACTCCATCCTGACGCTGGTGGCGCGCCAGCAGGGTGACTTCTGACCCACCTCTTTCTTGCCGGGTGTCGCTCCGCTTACCCGGCCTACTACTACCTGACCGGGGTGTGATGCACCCCCGCTCTTTTTTTAACCTGGCAAGACTGACAAACAACCTGGCAGATGCAGGCAAACGCTTTTCGTGCGCGCCTGTCAGGATAAGGCTGACACAACACAATAAACACAACAAGATGAGGTCTGCGATGGGAAGCAATTCTTCTTTTTCTGCCCGTAGAACGGCACTGGCCATGGCCGTTGCGCTCTGTTGCGCCTGGCAATCCCCTGTTTACGCTCACGGCAGCGAGGCGCATATGGTCCCGATGGACAAAACGCTTCACGCGTTTGGCGCGGACGTGCAGTGGGATGATTACGCCCAGATGTTCACCATCGTCAAAGACGGTGCCTTTGTGAAGGTCAAACCCGGCGCAAATACCGCCATCGTTAACGGCAAACCGCTGACGCTCCAGGTGCCCGTGGTGATGAAGAACAATAAGGCGTTTATCCCGGAGACCTTTATCAACGATGTTTTTCAGTCCGGTCTTGATCAGACATTCCAGGTTGAAAAAAGCCCCCACCCGTTAAACGCGCTGACGGCTGATGAAATCAACCAGGCCGTAGCCATTGTGAAAGCCTCTGCGGATTTTAAACCCAATACCCGCTTTACCCAGATTGCGCTGGCGGAGCCAGAAAAGGCCAAAGTCTGGGACTTTGTGCTTAACGGCACGGCGGTGGATGCGCCCCGCCAGGCCAATATCATCATGCTTGATGGTAAACACATCATCGAAAGCCGGGTGGATCTGAAGGACAAAAAGATCCTCCGCTGGGAGCCGATCAAAGACGCGCACGGCATGGTGCTGCTGGATGACTTCAATACCGTGCAGCAGATCATCAATGAAAGCCCGGAGTTTGCCGCCGTGCTGAAAAAGCGCGGCATTACCGACCCGAAGAAAGTGATCACCACTCCGCTTACCGTCGGCTTTTTTGACGGCAAGGATGGGCTGAAACAGGAAGACCGCCTGCTGAAAGTGATCAGCTATCTCGACGTGGGCGACGGTAACTACTGGGCGCACCCGATCGAAAACCTGGTTGCGGTGGTGGATCTCGAGCAGAAGAAAATCCAGAAGATTGAGGAAGGCCCGGTCGTGCCGGTTCCGCTCACGCCGCGCCCTTATGATGGCCGCGACCGCGTTGAAACGGTGAAAAAACCGCTGGAGATTATCGAGCCGGAAGGCAAGAACTACACCATCACCGGGGATAGGGTGCACTGGCAGAACTGGGATTTTCATCTGAGCCTGGACTCACGCGTCGGCCCGATAATCTCCACCGTGACCTATAACGACAACGGCAAAAAGCGACAGGTGATGTATCAGGGATCGCTCGGCGGCATGATTGTGCCGTACGGCGACCCGGATATCGGCTGGTACTTTAAAGCCTACCTGGACTCCGGCGATTACGGCATGGGTACCCTGACCTCCCCGCTGGTGCGCGGCAAGGATGTTCCGTCTAACGCCGTGATGCTCAACGAAACCATCCCGGATTACACCGGCGCGCCAATGGAGATCCCCCGGGCGATCGCCATTTTCGAGCGTTACGCCGGGCCGGAATATAAGCATCAGGAGTTAGGTAAACCCAACGTCAGCACCGAACGCCGCGAGCTGGTGGTGCGCTGGGTCAGCACCGTGGGTAACTACGATTACATCTTCGACTGGGTATTCCACGAAAACGGCACTATCGGCATTGATGCAGGGGCTACGGGCATTGAAGCGGTGAAAGGCGTGCAGACGAAAACCATGCATGATGCCACCGCGAAGGATGACACCCGATACGGAACGCTGATCGACCATAATATTGTCGGAACCACCCACCAGCACATCTACAACTTCCGTCTGGATATGGACGTGGACGGCATCAACAATAAGCTGGTGGCCATGGATCCGGACGTCAAACCGAACACCGCTGGCGGACCGCGCACCAGCACCATGCAGGTTAATCAGTATGATATTGATACCGAAAAGCAGGCGGCGCAGAAGTTTGACCCGGGCACCATCCGCCTGCTGAGCAATACCAGCAAAGAGAACCACATCGGCAACCCGGTCTCGTATCAAATCATCCCTTACGCGGGCGGTACACACCCGGTAGCGTCCGGCGCGAAGTTTGCCCCGGACGAGTGGATTTATCACCGCCTGAGCTTTATGGATAAACAGCTGTGGGTGACGCGTTACCATCCCGACGAGATGTACCCGGAGGGAAAATACCCGAACCGTTCCACGCACGATACCGGCCTCGGCCAGTACAGCAAAGATAACGAGTCGCTGAACGACCAGGATAACGTCATCTGGATGACCACCGGCACCACCCATGTCGCCCGTGCCGAGGAGTGGCCGATAATGCCGACGGAATGGGTGCACACGTTACTCAAGCCGTGGAATTTCTTTGACGAGACGCCAACGCTCGGCAAGAAAAAAGAGCAGAAATAACCTACCGACCGGGCGTAATGCCCGGTTTTTCATCCGCTTACTTGCTGAATTACTCTCCCCGATTATAGTTATTGTTACCTCGCTTAATCCTTTTGCATTTCTTGACACACTTTCACCAGGATTCGAAGTCCCCACAAACAACGTCACAGTTTACTGAGAGGTTTTAGGATGAGAATCAATGAGATCGTCAGGAGTCTCGCGCTGGCGGGATGTTTTATTTCTGCCAGTTCCGCCTGGGCCGCAGAAGCACCTAAGGATGCCACCGCAGCAACGCAACAGGCCAACAACGCACTCTTCAACCAGCTTCCTTTCTCCGATAACACCGATTTTACCAACGCCCACAAAGGGTTTATTGCCCCGCTGCCTCAGGACATTATCAAAGGTGAGCAAGGCAACACCGTCTGGGATCCGCAGCAGTACGCTTTTATCAAAGAAGGCGATAAGGCGCCCGACTCGGTTAACCCGAGCTTATGGCGTCAGTCCCAGCTGATTAACATCAGCGGTCTGTTTGAAGTGACCGAAGGCGTCTACCAGATACGTAACCTCGACCTGTCAAACATGACCATTATTGAAGGTAAAGAAGGCATTACCGTGGTCGACCCGCTGGTGTCGGCGGAAACGGCCAAAGTCGGGATGGATCTTTACTATAAAAATCGCGGTAACAAGCCTGTTGTCGCCGTAATTTACACCCACAGCCACGTTGACCACTATGGCGGCGTGCGCGGCGTGGTGGACGAAGCAGATGTGAAGTCCGGCAAGGTGAAAGTCTACGCGCCCGCCGGATTTATGGAGGCCGCCGTCGCGGAGAATATCATGGCGGGTAACGTCATGAGCCGCCGCGCCAGCTATATGTACGGCAACCTGCTGAAGCCGGATGCGAAGGGCCAGGTCGGCGCGGGTCTCGGCACCACCACCTCCGCCGGGACGGTGACCCTGATCGCCCCGACCAATATCATCGAGAAAGATGGTCAGAAAGAGGTGATCGACGGCCTGACCTATGATTTTATGCTCGCGCCGGGATCGGAAGCGCCTTCCGAGATGCTCTGGTATATCGAAGAGAAAAAGCTGATCGAGTCTGCGGAAGATGTCACCCATACCCTGCACAACACCTACTCCCTGCGCGGCGCGAAAATTCGTGAGCCGTTGCCATGGTCGAAATACATCAACCAGGCGATTGTACGCTGGGGTGATAAAGCCGAAATCATTATGGCGCAGCACCACTGGCCGACATGGGGCAACGACAACGTGGTTAACCTGCTGAAAAGCCAGCGCGACCTGTATCGCTACATCAACGACCAGACCCTGCGCATGGCGAACGAAGGGCTGACCCGTGACGAGATTGCCGCCAACTTCAAACTGCCAAACTCCCTGGCCAATACCTGGGCAAACCGTGGCTATTACGGTTCTGTCAGCCATGACGTTAAAGCGACCTACGTGCTCTATTTAGGCTGGTTTGACGGCAACCCGGCGACCCTGGACGAACTGCCGCCTGAAGAAGCCGCGAAGAAATTTGTGGACTATATGGGCGGCGCGGATGCCATCCTGAGCAAAGCGAAAACCGACTTTGACCAGGGGAACTACCGCTGGGTGGCTCAGGTGGTCAGCAAAGTGGTCTTTGCCGATCCAAATAATCAGGCCGCGCGAAACCTGGAAGCGGATGCGCTGGAGCAGCTGGGTTATCAGGCTGAATCAGGCCCGTGGCGTAACTTCTACCTGACCGGCGCACAGGAGCTGCGTAACGGCGTGGTGAAAGGACCGACCCCGAACACCGCCAGCCCGGATACCGTGCGCGCGATGACGCCAGAAATGTTCTTTGACTATCTGGCGGTGCACATTAACGGTGAAAAAGCGGCGGATGCAAAATCGGTGTTTAACATCGACCTCGGCAGCGACGGCGGCAAATACAAGCTGGAGCTGGAAAATGGCGTGCTGAACCACACGGCGAACGCCGAAGCGAAAGACGCTGACGCGACCGTGACCCTCAACCGCGATACGCTGAATAAAATCATCCTGAAAGAAGTGACGCTTAAACAGGCGCAGGATAACGGCGATATCAAAGTGACCGGCGATGCCGCAAAACTTGATGCTATGCTCGGTTACATGGATAAATTTGAATTCTGGTTTAACATTGTGACCCCGTAAAGGCAGCACTCGCGGGCGGACGTTCCGCCCGCTCAAGGAAAATTCTCTTCAATGGAAAAAAGACATCCAGCCACACCCGAACCCGCGATATGGCCTACCCGTAAATCAATGGTTGTTCACGGGCTGGCCGTGAACCTGCCGTGGCTCGCCTTTGTGAATGCCAGCTTTGCCCTTATGGTCCTGCTGCGCAATTCGTTGTTCGGCCATATCGATGCCCTCCTGCACATCACCCCCCCTCTGCGGCAGATGATTGACGCCTCCATGCTGGGCGTGGTGATCCTTTCCGTGGCGCTGGTGATCATGGCCTGGCGCCACATCCGCGGCGTCAGCGCCGTTTTGTTTATGTGCAGCCTGCTGTGGTCGATAAGTTGTTACTGGTTTATCAACGTGTTACAGCTTCCTCATCCCTGGCCTATATTCGTTACCCTGCTGATGGCCGGTATGACCGCGCTCTATTTTCACCCGGTGGCACTGCTCTGCTTCACCGTTCCGCTATGGGTAAGCCTGCCCGTTGCCAGCATGCTGCTGAATCAGGAAATTAATTATCGCTTTGCCGGGCTGTGGGTGGTGTTCACGTTCATTCTCGTGTGCGGGCGCTATATCCTGTTGAGCTGGTTTGAAGAGGCGTGGCGTCGCAACCAGCAGAATCAGCGTTTAATTTCGCGGCTGGATGCGCTGGCCCATCAGGATCCACTGACGAAAACGGCCAACCGCCGGGCGATGGAGCTGGTGCTGGAAAATGCCGTAGAGCAAGGCAAACGCTTCGCGGTGCTGATGCTGGATGTCGATTACTTCAAACTGTATAACGACACCTACGGTCACCAGGCCGGAGATGCGTGTCTCGCGCGGGTGGCAGAGGTGCTGAACACCTCGGTGCGCATGCCAGAGGATGTGGTTTCGCGCTACGGTGGCGAGGAGTTTGTGGTGATCCTCTTTGACTGCGAAGAAAGCGTTGCTGAGAAAGTCGCCGCGCGGATCCAGGCTGGCCTGCGCAACGCAGCCATTCCGCACAGCGCGTCGAAGGTGAGTGAATGTGTGACGGCGAGTATGGGCATTGCAGGCTATACCGCAGGGCTGGCCGGTCCGGAAATCATTGCCCGCGCCGATGCGGCGCTGTACAGGGCGAAGGAGGCCGGGCGGAATCGGTGGTCGCTGTAAGTTACGCCGGGTGGCGCTGCGCTTACCCTGCCTACAAAACCAACCTTTTCCTCGATCCCGCAGGACGGATAAGGCGTAGCCGCCACCCGGCGTTTTTTTAATACCGCACACACACCGACTTGGTTTCACACCAGCCGTCCAGCCAGTCGGGGCGGAAATCATTGCCCGCGCCGATGCGGCGCTGTACAGGGCGAAGGAGGCCGGGCGGGATCGGTGGTCGCTGTAAGTTACGCCGGGTGGCGCTGCGCTTACCCGGCCTACAAAACCAACCTTTTCCTCGATCCCGTAGGCCGGGTAAGGCGTAGCCGCCACCCGGCGTTTTTTTAATACCGCACACACACCGACTTGGTTTCACACCAGCCGTCCAGCCAGTCGGGGCGGAAATCATTGCCCGCGCCGATGCGGCGCTGTACAGGGCGAAGGAGGTCGGGCGGGATCGGTGGTCGCTGTAAGTTACGCCGGGTGGCGCTGCGCTTACCCGGCCTACAAAACCAACCTTTTCCTCGATCCCGTAGGCCGGGTAAGGCGTAGCCGCCACCCGGCGTTTTTTTAATACCGCACACACACCGACTTGGTTTCACACCAGCCGTCCAGCCAGTCGGGGCGGAAATCATTGCCCGCACCGATGCGGCGCTGTACAGGGCGAAGGAGGCCGGGCGGGATCGATGGTCGCTGTAAGTTACGCCAGGTGGCGCTGCGCTTACCCGGCCTACAAAACCAACCTTTTTCCTCGATCCCGTAGGCCGGGTAAGGCGTAGCCGTCACCCGGCGTTTTTTTTAATACCGCACACACACCGACTTGGTTTCACACCAGCCGTCCAGCCAGTCGGGGCCGAAATCGCGCCCGGTGCCGGACTGCTTCATGCCGCCGAACGGCAGGTTGGCGTCT
Source organism: Enterobacter hormaechei (assembly GCA_042434945.1). Classification (GTDB taxonomy): domain Bacteria; phylum Pseudomonadota; class Gammaproteobacteria; order Enterobacterales; family Enterobacteriaceae; genus Escherichia; species Escherichia hormaechei_A. The sequence goes on along the minus strand of CP170191.1, from coordinate 1,658,847 downwards.
ATCAGCGTGTGGCTGTTCACCCACACGGTTCCGGCCTGTAACCTGTCGGTATACGCCAGCGCTTTACTGATGTTCTGCGTCCAGACGCTGGCCGTTAAGCCATATTCAGTGTCGTTCGCCAGCTGAAGCGCCTCTTCCCCATCGGCCACACGAACCAGGTTCACCACCGGCCCGAAGACCTCTTCACGCGTCAGTCGCAGATGATTATCCGGGTTGACCACCAGCGTTGGCGAAACGTAATAGCCTTTGCCGTCTGGGCCCCGGTTCCCGGCGATCAGCTCCGCATTGTGCGCCTTCGCCTCATCCAGGAACGCCTGAACCTTATCGCAGTGGGCGCGCGACACCAGCGGGTTGATAAACGCCTCCGGCGACATGCCCGGCCCGACGCTGAGGGATTTCACGGCCTGTTCAAACCCGCTGACCAGCGTGTCGAACAGCGGAGCCTCAATATAAATGCGCGAGCTGGCCGCGCAGACCTGCCCCTGGTTCAGGAAGCTGCCGGTCATCAGCCCTTCAATCACCCACGCCGGATCGGCATCTTTCAGCACGATGGCCGGGTTTTTGCCGCCCAGCTCCAGCGTCACGCCCGTTAGCGTGTCCGCCGCCGCGCGGGCAATCTGCTTGCCCGTCGCCGTCGAACCGGTAAAGCTCACTTTGGCAATGCGCGGGTGCGAGGTCAGCGCCGCGCCACAGACGGCGCCACTGCCGGTCACCACGTTGAACACACCCTCCGGGATCCCCGCCTCGCTCGCCAGTTCCGCCACCCGTAACAGGGTGAGCGGCGTGGTTTCCGACGGTTTGATCACGATGGAGCAACCTGCCGCCAGCGCGGGCATCACTTTCCACATGCCAATCATCAGCGGGAAGTTCCACGGCACAATCCCCGCCACGACTCCCACCGGCTCTTTACGCGTCCACGCCTGATAACGCGCGCCCTGCGGCAGTGGAATCGAGAGATCGAGGGTTTTACCGGCAATTTTGGTGGTCAGCCCTGCCGTGTAGCGCATCCAGTTCAGGGTGCAGCCCACCTCGAAGGCGCGGGAAATGTTAATCGATTTCCCCTGCTCCAGGGTTTCGAGCTGTGCCAGCTCTTCGCCATGCTGTTCCACCAGATCCGCAAACCGCAGCAGGATACGTTCCCGCTCTGCCGGCAGCCGTCCGGCCCAGCTTCGGGCGACAAAGGCGCGCCAGCCAGACATCACCGCACGATCGACATCATCGACGCTGGCATCGGCGGTAGAGGCAATAACCTCTCCGGTCGCCGGGTTATAGACGTTCAGACGCTTTTCGCTATCGGATGCCGCCTGACGCCCTTCGATCCACAGGCCGTGCTGGCGATCTAAAAACTGCTGCACGCCCGGCAGGATGGCGACATGTGATTCGGACATAGAATACTCCTTCGTTATGCTTCGCAGGGTGTGTATGCAGTCTAAGAGGGGATTCGCATTCCTGCTTTTGTCTGTGTGACATTCGCTTTGCCAGCTGTGACAGGGTCCGCAAATCGTGATAATTCCCGCTTATATCGCTGTAACCGTTGAGTGTTCTTTCCTATAGTCAGCCTCGTAGCCCTGACAAAATGCAACATAAATGCAACAATGCGAAAACAGTGACGGTGCAGCGAGAACATCAATGGCGTGTGCAAGCGAACAGGACAATTTTCAGCAGTGGCTGGCGCAAATTAACCAGGTTTGTGGGCGCTTTGCGGCACGTCCGTTAGAGGGGGCGTTTCTCGGCGAGCTGGAAACCAGCTACACCCAAAGTCTGAAGCTGAGCACGGTGACCGCCGCAGGCGTTAACCTGTTTCGCACCCGTCAGGAGATCAAAAACGGCAACGACGCCTGGTTCTACACCGTGTTTCAGCTGGAAGGCAGCGCCGGAATCGAACAGGACGACCAGCGCGCGATGCTGAAAGCCGGGGATATCACGCTGATTGACGCCTCCCGCCCGTGCTCCATTTACTGGCAGGAGCGTTCCCGCCAGATTTCGCTGCTGCTCCCGCGACAAATCATTGAGCAACACGCGCGTTTTCAGGAAGTGAGGTGCGCGCTGCCCCTCTCCCGCAGTCTGCCTACCGTACAGCTGAGCTACCGACTGCTACAGGAGAGCATGGGCAATGCCGATCTCAGCGCCAGTGAAAGCGAAGCGGCGCTTGAGGCGATGGTGTGTCTGCTGCGTCCGGCCTTCCAGCAGCGTGACGAGGTGCTGCCGCGCAAGGAGCGTCAGTTCCGCCACGTTCTGTCCCTGATTGATGATCATATTCAGTCGGAGGCGTTAAGACCGGAGTGGATAGCTTCAGAGAGCGGCATGTCCGTGCGTAGCTTGTACCGCATGTTTGCCGGGAAAGGGCTGGTGGTAGCGCAGTATATTAAGAACCGTCGCCTCGATTTATGCGCTCAGGCGCTGCGTTCCATCAGCGATGACGAAAAGCTGGCGGGGATTGGCTACAGCTGGGGTTTCACCGACCATAGCCATTTTTCCACCGCCTTTAAGCAGCGTTTCGGGGTTTCGCCGGGCGAATACCGCAGGCGTTACCGCTAGCTATTTTTTCAGCCACTTGCCGTTAATTCCCTTCACGTACTCACCCGGCTGCGCGCGGGCCACCAGCTTTTGTCCCGCCATTTTCGCCACCTCGTCGACGGGTAAATTATTACTGTCAGCCAGCTGCTGGTAACTTTCCGTGCGTGCGGCGTTGATACGGTTCACCAGCGCCAGGGTTTCAGCGTCGTGCTGAACGGGCGCAAGATAGCCGCTCAGGGTTTCCCCTACGCGCCCCTGGGCACGCGCATCGTTGAGCGTAAGCGTGGCGGCGTGAACGTTCATCCCCAGCGCCAGTAACATCAGAGCAAATCGTTTCATGACATCCTCAGAACAGATCGCTGCGGGATTTCAGCAGGGCTTCAACGTCTTTATCCACCTTGATATGGATTTCATGCTCGATTTTCACGTTCATGTTGATGGTGATCGGCTCTTTGGGCGCCGCCACTTCAATGCGCGGCGTGCAGCCTGATAGCAGCGCGACGACGGCCACGGTGAGTACACCAGCCCTCTTTTTCATTGTTGTTCCTCACTTTCCTTGCCTGTCGAACTGCGGAGAAGGGGTATCGCCGCATGTTGCTCAAACCATGTTTGCAGATTGTCCCCAAAGCGCAGGCTGCGCCAGAGGGTAAAAATGTTCTCTTCATGGGTGTAATTCAGGTTTACGAAACTGCTTTTACCTTCGACGCGGCTGGTGCCTTTAATGGCCGCCTGCATGGTTAACACACCCAGATTATCCACATTGAGTTTTGTCCACGACTGCGAAATTTCCATATAGCGGAGCCAGTTGATCGCCGCCCCGGCAACCATGTTGTCTTTCACAATGGCATCCGCCGTGTCCTGGTCGATGCGCAGCGTCATCGGCCCCGGGTTGGTCAGCCAGCCATCTTTAATGATCCATTTTTCATTGTCCAGCCAGAACGGCAGCGCGCCGCTCACCGGGCCGGACATGGCAAACTGCTTCGGATTCACCGCGCTTATCAGTTCGCTGGAGGAAATATTATCCACGCGCAGTAAAGCCGGATCGTGCTGCGGCATTCTCAACTGCTGCATGGTGATTTTCCCGCCGAGCGCTTCCACCTTCACGTTGGTGAGCAGGAGCGGGTTCGCTTCGGTCCAGGGATAATCGCCCTGGAGATCCGCGGTGATATTTCGGGCTGTGACCAGGTTTTTCACCTCGTCGATTCGTAACGTTACCGGCCCGCGCGTGCCCAGCGACCAGGTACCCTGGCTTAAGCGGAACGGAAGAACAAAATCCACGCCGTTGATCTCGTTATCCGGCATCCACGCGCTGCCCGCTTTCAGCACCCCGTGCCCCCCGGCCTCAAACCCCTGATCGGGGGCCGCGGAGAAAGCCACCTGCGCGTACATTTCGCCGCCGCGCAGGGTCATTTTCCAGTCTGGCGGGATCAGCGGCTGAAACACCGTAAGAGACTGTTTTGGCCACCAGGCCTGACCGCGAAGGCGTTCGCCGTCCCAGCGTCCATTCACCTGGACCGGGCCGATGTCGTCCGCATGCAGGTTCCCTTTAAACTGGAACACCGTCGGGTCTTTCCCGTCAACGCTGAAGGTCAAAACGGACGGCGGCAGCACGCTTCCGCCTGAAAAGCTTGTTTGCCCGGCGTTAAGCGCGAGCGCGCCGCTAAAGGTGGGGTTATCCGGGTCCCGCGACCAGCGCATCGGGTGATCCAGCACCAGGCGTGGCTTGCTGACCAGCATCGTGCCGTACTGCAATTTGTCGAAACCCGTAGAAAGATCGGTCAGTTCGATAACGTTGTCGCGCCACTCCCCGGTTCCCCGGACATCCCAGCGCGCGTTCATCGGCGTGAAGTTGCCTTTACCCCAGTAACGCCACTGCCACACACCGTTGTCCGGTAAAAAGTCGTTAGCCTGGCCGTCCAGATGCAGCTCAAAATCGCCCATCTCGTTTTCATGCGCCCGCAGAATGGCTTGCAGGCGGCCGTCCACGCCCTTCTGCGTGAGCTTCACGCCCGCCAGCGGCCAGCGGATCTCATCGATATCCAGCGAGTCGATGATGCGCCCGCGCGAACGCAATAAAGCGCCGGGTTCAAACGTAAGCTGCGGATCGTAAAGGCTGCCGGTCAGCTTCGCCGGGAGTCTGGCATACAGGATCAGATCGTTTTGCTTGGCTTCCCCGCTCAGGTGCAGCGGCATAGCGCTGTTATCCATACTGAGCGAGCCGGGACCGATATTCAGCACCGCGTTGCCCTTACCCGCATCCCCCTGGGTCAGCACGTTGAGCCGCCCCGTGAAGGTGGCTTTCTCCAGCCCCTGCTGCCAGTTATCCACTTTCAGCCCGACGCGTCCGCTCATTGGCACGCCGGAGGCTAACCAGTTCCAGCGTCCGTCGCTGATGGTCAACTGCTGAGCGGTGATCTGCCACGGTAAATCGAGCAGCGGATCGGGGTTGTCCCGCGCCATGACCACCAGCTGGCCCTGATTGTCCTCCCAGTCCAGTTCGGCATCGACCAGCGAGGATAACTGTGGCACGTTAAAGGTCGCGACCGTATGCCCTTTCACCGGCACGCCGTCCGGCACCAGCGGCAGGGTAAATTCACCGACCAGCTTCACGGGCTGCGGCTGATCCGGCAGTTGCACATCGAACAGGCTGATGGAAAGGGTCTGGCCGCGTAACTGCCCCTTAATGCTCACCTGCTCGCCTTTATAGGTGATGTCCTGGCGGGCTGGCGTCAGTGAGGCATGCAGCTCACCTTCCCACTGCTGCCAGGGAGAAAGGGTAAAGCGATGGATGGTCAGCCAGGTGTTGGGCAGGATGGCCTGCCACTGCGCCAGCGTTTTCGGCGCCACCGTAGATGGCGCCGATTGCGGTAATTTGCTCAGGCAGACAGAGTTAAGTTCAAGTGCGCCAATATCCAGATCCCAGCGGCTGGGGTGTGACAGAGTCACGTTTTCCACGCGGGCAATTTCACACTCTTCTACCAGATAGCGGAGATCGGGGATGATCAGGGCGTGACGCGTGAGCCGTGGGCTTTTTTCAAACGCGATGCGCGTTCCAACGGGGAGCCAGATGCCCGCCAGCGTGGGAACCCACAGCCCGAGCGTCATCAGCAGCGTCAACGGCACAAGAATAATCAGTAATAACAGCGCGAGAACGGCTTTATATTTACCCAGCATGGGTAGTTAATATCCTGATTTAGCGAAAAATTAAGCATTCAATACGGGTATTGTGGCATGTTTAACCGTTCAGTTGAAGGTTGCGCCTACACTAAGCATAGTTGTTGATGAATTTTTCAATATCGCCATAGCTTTCAATTAAATTTGAAATTTTGTAAAATATTTTTAGTAGCTTAAATGTGATTCAACATCACTGGAGAAAGTCTTATGAAACTCGCCGTTTATAGCACAAAACAGTACGACAAGAAGTACCTGCAACAGGTGAACGAGTCCTTTGGCTTTGAGCTGGAATTTTTTGACTTTCTGCTGACGGAAAAAACCGCTAAAACTGCCAATGGCTGCGAAGCGGTATGTATTTTCGTAAACGATGACGGCAGCCGCCCGGTGCTGGAAGAGCTGAAAAAGCACGGCGTTAAATATATCGCCCTGCGCTGTGCCGGTTTCAATAACGTCGACCTTGACGCGGCAAAAGAACTGGGGCTGAAAGTAGTCCGTGTTCCAGCCTATGATCCAGAGGCCGTTGCTGAACACGCCATCGGTATGATGATGACGCTGAACCGCCGTATTCACCGCGCGTATCAGCGTACCCGTGATGCTAACTTCTCTCTGGAAGGTCTGACCGGCTTTACTATGTATGGCAAAACGGCAGGCGTTATCGGTACCGGTAAAATCGGTGTGGCGATGCTGCGCATTCTGAAAGGTTTTGGTATGCGTCTGCTGGCGTTCGATCCGTATCCAAGTGCAGCGGCGCTGGAACTCGGTGTGGAGTATGTCGATCTGCCAACCCTGTTCTCTGAATCAGACGTTATCTCTCTGCACTGCCCGCTGACACCGGAAAACTATCATCTGTTGAACGAAGCCGCCTTCGAACAGATGAAAAATGGCGTGATGATCGTCAATACCAGTCGCGGTGCATTGATTGATTCTCAGGCAGCAATTGAAGCGCTGAAAAATCAGAAAATTGGTTCGTTGGGTATGGACGTGTATGAGAACGAACGCGATCTATTCTTTGAAGATAAATCCAACGACGTGATCCAGGATGACGTATTCCGTCGCCTGTCTGCCTGCCACAACGTGCTGTTTACCGGGCACCAGGCATTCCTGACAGCAGAAGCTCTGACCAGTATTTCGCAGACTACGCTGGGGAATTTGCGTCAACTCGAAAAGGGCGAAGCGTGCCCGAACGCGATAGTGTAAGCCTGGTAAGCCGGGTGGCGGCTACGCCCTGCCCGGCCTGTGGATTGCGTTAATTGTAGGCCCGGTAAGCGCAGCGTCACCGGGCTTTTTGGCTTCAATCCTGCCACGCGCAGGATAGTCTTAGCTGACGTTTGCCGTTCTGATTTATCCAGTGTCCCGAAACAGGTAATAATTTTGATTAAATAAGTTTGATTTTTACCTCATATCCCTCGAGGCCTGTCATGGCTTCACGAGCGATAAACTCAATTTCAGACACTTCCTGCCCTGTTTTTTTACGTAACTCTGAAATTTTTTTGGTTATAAGCGCTGAAATTTCTTCTTCTGCCTTTTGCGTCAGTGCGTCAACGTTCATGTTTACCTCTTGCAACCGTTTACTGTTTCCCTTCTCCAGCAGGCGACAGCTAACGATTAACTGCCTTTCACCATAACTGTATGTAAAGAGTAGACTATCTGTGTAACGTATGCTGCCGTCGCATTTAATTGCATTATTTGAACAGGGTGTTATTGTCCCAAAGCCTTAGAGCACAAAACAGATAAACATAAGAAAAGTTTTGACTCACACTCGCCCCGCATCAGGGGCATTTTTTTGGCTGTCTGTAAGCAAAAACCCGCCATAAGCGGGTTTTTGTGTTATCCGAGAAAATTATTTAAAGACTTCTGCGACGGCCTGGAAGTTAGGGCCATGCTCGCGGGCAGCGATGATGACGTAGTATTTCCCGCCCTTCTCGTCTGCCAGTTTTGAGAGTTTTTGATGAAGATCTGAAGGTGAAGAAATTTGTCCACCTGAAGCCCCTACAGATACATTACCAAGGTATTCAAGCTTGAAGTGGTGCGCTTCATCCTTGGAAATCATATCTGCCGCAGATGCGCCGAAGCTTGCTACTGTTAAAGCCAATACACTCCCTAATAGTGCTTTTTTCATATCATTCCTCCTGTTGATGAATCTATATATTTAACATTAGCAGCAAATATGTAAATGATCCGTATCAATATTGTAGAAGGATTGAGCATCACGACCAGCCATCACTGACCTGAACAGCGGGTGCAGCAGGTTCATCTACTATACTGACCTGTGCAGTCGTCATTTATCTGCCGGTTGCGCCTGAAGCAATTGAAACTTACCTGTACCATGACCATCAGGAGAACAATATGCACACGAGTAAAACCCTGAAAAGGCTGCTAGCCGTATCAGCAGTTGCAGCAATGTTCAGCACCGTTGGCGTACAAGCCCAGACAACCAGCGCCGCGCAAACTCAAATTGCGGGCCAGGCTCAACCGGACGCCAGACTCAGCTCCGGCGACGAGAAAGCATTGAAGGACATGGCGCAGGCCAATATCAACGAAGTTGCCGCCGCCAGGCTCGCCCTCGACAAGGCCCAAACCAGTGAAGTGAAAACATTCGCCCAGAAAATGGTCGACGATCACGGCGCCGCGCTGACCAAAGTCAAGACCGTTGCCCAGAAAAAGGGCGTGGAGCTGCCGACCGAACCAGACGCCGCGCATAAAGCCCTGAACTCAAGGCTGGAAAACCAGCGCGGTGACGCTTTTGACAAAATGTATATGGAATATGCTGGCGTGAAGGACCACGAGAAGGTGCTGTCGAAGCTTAAAAGCGACGCCAGTAAAATCGACGATCCAGATGTGAAGGCTCTGGCCAACGAGCACACTCCGGTCGTTGAGCAGCATCTGAAGTCCGCCGAGCAGATGTCAGCGCGTGCTGGCGCATCAGCCGATAAATAACGCGTCGGTAAAACAACTACTGCAAAATAAAGTGGGGCCCGCAGGCCCCACGCTTATTTCCCCTTCCTGCTGAATTATTCCGGCAAGGCGTAGACCACCACCTGATCGCCCACCTGATCCTTCAGGATCGTATTCCCGCCAGCCACGAAGGCCACATACTGGCGACCTTTATATTCATAGACGGACGGGTTCGCTACCGCCGGAGCTTCGGCCTGATCGGACCACAGCTCTTCACCGCTCTCTACCGAGTAGGCACGCACTTTGGCATCCATTGAGGCACCGATGAAGATCACGCCGCCCGCCGTCACTGCCGGACCACCAATGGTAGGCGAACCCCAGCTTTCCGGCATGAAGAAGCCATACTGCTGGGAGGCGCCAACCGGACGACGCCATTTCACATCGCCCGTGTGCATGTCCAGCGCCACGATTTCACCAAACGGCGGTTGCCAGCACGGCATGCCAAGCCAGTTGCTCGCCACCAGCAGACGCATACCGTACGGGGCGCCTTCCTGTGGGGCAAAGCCGCTTTCGTTGCCGGAGTCTTTGTCTGCGTTATCGTAATCCTCACGGCTGTACAGCTTCACGTACTGGACGATATGCGAGGTGTTGACGATGGCGATCTGTTTTTGCGGATCGAACGCCACCCCACCCCACTGGACGCCGCCGGCGCTATCGGGATAGGTGAGCGTGCCTTCGCCTTTGGTGGTTGGCGGGGTATACATTCCCTCATAGGTCAGGTTATCCCACAGGCGGGAGCACTGGCCGCCACCGACGATATCCGCCAGCTTCCAGATTTCCGGTTTTTTCGACTGGTCGAGCAGCGGCGCGGGTTTGGTCGGGAATGGCTGCGTGGGCGAGAGAACTTCGCCCTGGACCGACCCATCACCCTGCGGAACCGGACGTTCTTCGATTGGCCATACGTCCTCCCCCGTCAGGCGGTTAACCACAAACAGGAAACCCTGCTTGGTGGCCTGCACCAGCGCCGGGATCTGCTTGCCGTCTACGGTGATGTCCATCAGCGTCGGGGCGGAGTTGATATCGTAATCCCAGACGTCGTGGTGTACCCACTGACGTGACCAGACCACTTTACCGGTGTTGATGTCCAGGGCGGTGGTCGAGGTGCCAAGCGGAATAGCGTCTACGCGGTTGCCGCCCCAATAGTTGGGAGACGGCGATGAGACCGGGAGATAGACCAGCCCGTTAGCCTCGTCGGCGGACATGTGCGTCCAGACGTTGGCGGTACCGGTACGCTTGCGGATCTCTGCCGGGATCGCCTCAAAGGTCCACTCAAGCTTACCGGTCTGGGCGTTGACTGAAAATACGGTGCCCGGAGGGGCTTCGGCATAGGCCCAGTCCTTCCCGGCCCAGCCCACCAGCAGATGGTTGCCGACAACGGTTGGCGGTTGCAGGACAGAGAGCGGATACTTCGCGTTAACGGTGTTCCACTGGTTCAGATCCAGCACGCCGTTGTTCGCAAAGCCGCTGCACGGTTTGCCTGAATCGGCGTCCAGCGCAAAGAGCTTGCCGTCAACGGTGCCCATATAGACCATCTTCTGGCATGCCTCACCTGTCACCGGATTTTTGGCCTGCCAGTAGGAAACGCCGCGATTTTTCAGCACCGGCTGGGTCAGCGCCTTGCGCGACGATTTGGTGTCATAGTGCCACTTCTCTTTACCCGTCCCCGGATCCAGCGCAATCAGGCGATCGAATGGCGTGCCGATGTAGAGCGTATCGTTGGCGAAAATGGGCGTTGCGGACCAGACGGTAGCTGGCGTATCGCCTTTACCGTCCGAGACGTCGCCGGTATGGAACTCCCAGACTTTCGTTAATTTCCCGACGTTATCCGCCGTAATTTGGGTCAGGGGACTGTATTTCTGCGCGTTAAGCTGGCCGTGGAAGCTGTCCCAGGTGGCGGTGCCGGGCACCAGCGGCGTCGCTGGCTGACTGGCCGAGGCGACTTTCTTTCCATCACCGCTGCCGGTTGAGGCATCGTCGGTGGTTTTTGTGGTTCCGGGCGCCTGCTGATCGGCCGCATCAATGTTCAGTGATTCCTGTGTCCCCTGCGAGGCTTCAGCGGCCTTATCCTGCGCCTGTAGCGCGAACGGAGCGACCAGCAGCGCCAGCGCCGTCATGCTGACTTTTATGAAGGGATAATGCTTATCGTTGTGCACGGGCGGCTCCTCAGCTTCTGACGGGATGGTTGTAACGAGCGGAATGGCTGCTCAGCATAATCAGACCAATCAGGCCGACCACCATGGCTGCCGTTATGATGTACTGGTGCAGCAGCGCGGCGGCGAAAGCAATACCCGCCAACACCACCAGGGTGACAATAATCAGAAAAACGCGCGCCCCGCGACGCGATGCCGCACGTAACATAAAGGTCAGGATCGCCAGCACTACGCTGGCAATGACCACGCCCAGTGCGCCAATGGTGCCAGTGACGCCGGTAAGCGGCGTCCACCAGGCGTATAGCGCCACCGCGAAGGCTATTATCGCGGTCAGCAGCAGCAAAATGCTACCGACCCGCGAGGATTGAGAATGCAACATACCAGGAAACCCCCTCTAAAATGCAAAATTGACCATTATTAAGGCGTTTTCGTGAATATATACCCCTGCTGCCCGCCGCTATTAAGGGAACGCGACGTGTGGAGCGGCGGCATATTTCACTAAACGTAACTGAGTATAGAAGAGGATTTTCTTATGGGGCGTTTAATAGCAGGCATACGACGTCCTGAACCCCTTCGCCACCATAAAGAGAGCGTTATGTTACAAGACGGTTCGAAAGCTACGAGCGGGTTACGCGATTGTCTACATTCTGTTTTTTAATTTCAGGCATAACGGGATAATTTCACGCCCAATAAAATAATTAAATAAGCCCCCCTTCAATATGATGGCGCCTTATGGTACTTAATAAAACGGGGTGTTTATTCTTTAATTAACAGACGTGCAGGCAGGGAAAGTCAGTCGTTATTTGTTCGTTAATTTAACAAATCCCTTTCTTAATTAACCGCCTGTTAAAGCATCGTCAAAGAATAACGATAGTTATTGCAGGCATACACATAAGGTTTTCGGTATGCAACATCAAACCCCTCCCACCCGTGACGTAATGGCGCAGCGACGACTACAGACAGATAAAAACTAAATAAGTCGTCGCCCCCTAACAACGCGGTAAAATATGATGAATAAAGCCACAACTCTCTCAGCTAATATTACAACACGCTCTAACTGGCACTGGCAGGATAATATCTGGACGCTGGGCCTTTATGGTACAGCCGTCGGAGCGGGAACACTGTTCCTTCCCGTGGAAATCGGCACCCGTGGTCCGGTTATTTTTCTGGTTATGCTCCTGCTGGGGCTGCCGTTATCCCTGATCCCCCATTTACTCCTTTGTCGTGTATATATGCGTGAAGAGAAGACTGAAAACGGCACGTTGCCGATCTTCGGCTCCTTCTTCAGCGGAAGGGGTGAAAAGCTGATCACCCTGTTCTATTGTGTGACCTTCTTCCCGGTAACCCTGGTTTACGGGGTGGCGCTGATTAATGCGCTGAGTAATTTACTGGTGGAGCATCTGCATATTACCGCCATCAGCCGTGGGCCATTGTCGTTTATCGTGGTTGCTGCGCTGTATGTGGTGCTTAGCAAGGGCCGGGACAGAGTCGTGGCCATTATGAGCGCACTGGCACTGCCGTTCGCGGCATCTGTACTGCTGATCGCCGTATCACTTATCCCGGGATGGCATCTGTCTAACCTGACCGATACGGCCGCTGAAATGAACGCCACGCCGCTGCCGGTAACGCTGAAAAATATCTGGCTGACGCTGCCGCTTATTACCTTCTCGTTTTGCTGTGCGCCTATGGTCTCCCCGCTGAGCTCTTACTACCGGGAGAGGAAAGCGGAGGGTGAGAAAAAGGCACTGTTCGTGATCCGTATCGCCTACTTAGCTATCTTCGCCAGTATCCTCTTTTTCGTGCTGAGCTGCGTGCTGGGGATCCCCCATGACAACTTTGTGCGAGCGAAGGCGGAAAACCTGAATGTGCTGTCGGTGATGAAGGGAAACGGTGATTTCAGCCTGATTTACCACATTGCCCCGCTCATCGCTATCATCGGTATGACGAAATCCTTCCTCGGCGTAGGTCTGTCGGTCGCACAAACGTTTGGTCAGCTGGCTGCCAGCGTATCCGGCAAAAAGGCCAACGCCAGCAAGCGGCTGGCCTCTCTGGCGCTGTTCCTGCTGACCTATGGCATTGTTTATGCCAATCCGGATGTGCTCAGCCTGATTGAAATGTTCTGCGGACCACTGATCGCGGTGATCCTGTTCCTGATCCCGGCGTACCTCATATACACCCGCCCCTCGCTGGCAGAGCTTCGCGGCGTGACGGTGTTTTTGGTCGTATTGGGGGGGCTGGCAACGCTGTCTGCATTGCTCTGGACAATGCTTTAGTCTGAACGCCGTTTGACTGTACCCATATACAGTAGTATTTTACGTTCAGGCTGAATCACATGCGTAATATCCATAAGGTAAACAATCATGTTTGTGGAACTGGTTTATGACAAGCGAAACGTACAGGGGCTGGAGGGAGCCAGGGAAATCATTCTGGCCGAACTGACAAAACGCGTGCACCGGATTTTTCCTGATGCCAGCGTGACGGTTAAGCCAATGCAAGCGAACGGCCTGAACAGCGACGCCAGCAAAAGCGACCGTGAAAAGCTCAACCGCATGCTTGAGGAGATGTTCAAAGAGTCGGACATGTGGTTAATACAAGAGTAACCGGGCGCAAAGCCCGGTTCTGGCTTCGGGAGACAAAGAGCATACAACGTTAACTTTGCGTAATTTCTTCCGCTATCGCGACGTACCGATTTACGCCTCCATGGTTCCCCCAGCATAATCCCACCGATCCGATTGTAAGACATATCCAGCGCGCGCCACATTTTCTTCCTGCCCTGCACTTTCAGTCTGACTGACTGGAGGTTTCTGTGTGTGGCCTTTTGTGAAGAATCCGGTTTGGGGTTATTCGAGGTAGCCCGCTGAAATGGAAACGTGAGCAAGCTCATCCGCTATGAACGAGGAACGGACGATCTAAGGGGTGTTCATTTCCTGGCCATTCGTTTGCCAAGAGCAAAGCAGACCATTGGCAGGGGAAGCGTCACTACCAGCAGCATCCATAGCAAAGTATATACTGTGTCCACCCCGTCATTTTGCAGATTGGTATACAGCTTTACCGGTATACCCTGCGGGAAATAAGCAAAGATCATCACGATCCCGAACTCGCCTACCGCGCGAACCCAGGCGAGTGTTACGGCAGAAGCCAGCCCAGGCAATGCCAGGGGTAATGTAAGAAAACGAAAGCGGTTCCAGGGAGAAGCTCCCAACGTTTGTCCCGCTTCAAGAATATTTTTGGGAACAGTGGCAAACGCCGAACGCGACACCACGATAAAATAAGGCAAAGCGCCGTAAACCTGAGCCAGCACAAACGCCGCCGGATTATTTACCAGCGTAGCTCCCAACAGTGAAAGCCAGCGGCCAATCACGCCATAAGGCCCGAAAGCCGAAACCAGCAAAATCCCCATTGCCAGCGGTGGCGTCAGCAGAGGGATCATCACCAGCAGTTCACCGATCAATCGTTTTCGACCCGTGGCTTGTGACAGCCACCATGCCACCGGCATGCCGATAAGAATGATAATTCCGAGCGCCAGCACACCCAGTCCCATTGAGACGGCAATGGCGCTGTCGTCGCGCCAGGCCAGCTTCAGATGATGCCAGGGCGTGACGCTAATCAGCGTGATAAAGGGGATACTTAACAGCAGGATAGCGGGCAGAGATAACCACCCCGCCACCCAGCCCGGTTTTCTTAGCGGGCGTATAAGCTGTCTCCTTTAGGTTCGGCGTAGCCAAACGCTTTGAACAATTTCTGCCCCTCGGCGCTTTGCATGAACGATACGAACTTTTGTCCCTGTTCTACACCATTCGGCGCGTTTTTCAGCACCGCCGCATAGAACACCATTGGTTGAGTGTGCAGGATTTGATCCTGGCCTTTGCTGTCTTTAATGGTAAAACTGACGGTGTCATACCACTGTTTCGTCATCGCCGGGTTGCTGAGGTTTATTTCATCCGGCAGCGCGACATACGGCAAATGCGCTGAGCGAACTTCACTCTCGTATCCCGCTGCTGCATCCACCTGACCGCTTTCCAGACGCGCCAGCAGCCCTCCTTCCTGATGAGTCTGCTGTGGGTTTTGCAGCGAGCCTAAAATTTTATTGGTGATGCCCGGCATGTTGTAATACTTTTCCGCCAGCATCAGGCTAAACACAATATTCTGGCCTTTTGGGTCGACATAAGGATCGGTGCGGCCAAATAAGACATCTTTCTGCGTCAGCAGAGTCAGCCACGAGCCGTCTTTCTTTCTGTTGGCCTGTTCAAACTGCGCTGCATATTTACCCTCAGGACTGTAAGCGACCACCATGCTGGTACTGGCGACAGGGACCGCCTCATCTATCAGCCCGGCGTCTTTGAGAATTTGCATCGGCCCCGGGGTGATGGAGACAAACACATCGGCCTCAATTTTGTGGCTTGCCAGCAGGCGTGCCATCCCGTATGCACCCTGGCCCTGCCCCTGATAGCCGTCGTTATTTGCTCTGGAAAAAGCCGGACCTAACCCCTGGTCCATTACTTTGCCCATGGAACCGGCATAAGTCACCCTGATATCCTTTGCCAGCGCCATGGATGGCATTTGCAGCAGCGCAACCGCCACCAGCACAACCTGCATTCGTTTCCTGGCCATAAACACCCTCTCGTTATATATTCTTTTATATATCGAATTTTCCAGAAAAATCACCGCAATGACAACCTCCTCAAGCGCGCCGTTGATGCAAGGTTGAATAAAAGGAAATCGGTCTGGGTGGTGCATGGTCGACTTAGTCAGATGTTGTCATCCAATTGTGGGCAATTGTTCATGAAACATGCTGCGTAAACTCCTCGTGGCTTTGCGTAGAAGAATCTTGAACTCATTGTCATCAATGTCTTTTGCACAGTTGTAGCCCAACTCGCTATATAGATAGATACATAGTGATTAAATAACTTGAGGAGTTGTGTATTGCTCAGGATTACCCTCGAGTCTGAGGGCGTCCTGTTCATTGAATATTTACGCTTTTGCGTCTATCCAACATACGTCTTCTTTAACTGGACCAATGTTTCCGGCACCTGGCTCGTCACCCGTTCAAACCGGCATATTATTCGTTACCAGGATGGCAATGGCATGGCGGCCATCGCCGTGTCGTTGCCGCTGGTGGGGCCGAAGCGCATTTCGGAACAGGTGATGGCCAGGATAGCGATAAGCTGATTAGATCAGAATGTGTAACTCATGCTTACCGAGACGCTACGCGGTTCGCCATAGACGGCAGAGTCATCAAGGTATGAGTAGTATTCGCGGTCGAACAGGTTACGAACGTTTGCCTGCACCGCCAGCTGTTTCGTCAGCTGATACTGCGCGAACAAGTCGACGAGCGGATAGCTGCCCTGATAGAGGCGCTGCGTCTCGCCGTCCGGACCGGTGACATCTTTGTACACCTGATTCTGCCAGTTCACGCCGCCGCCTACGGTCAGATCCGGAAGCGCCGGGACGCGGTAACGGCTGAACAGCTTAAGCTGCGTCTGCGGCGCAAAGCTGTTGAAGCGGCCATCTGAATCACGGGCAACATAGCGGGTCGCGCTGAAGGTAAGCTGTAGATTGTCGGTAACGGCACCGTTCACCTCAAATTCCGCCCCTTTGCTCACTGCGCCTTTGGTTGCGCGATAAGCTTGTTCGCTGGATCCATTAACGAATACCCCGCTGATTTCCTCCCCCGCGTTCTCCTGTTCTATGCGGAATACGGCAACGTTGGTGGTCAGTCGACCGTCCATCCAGTCTGCCTTCAGGCCGGTTTCATAATTTTTACCGGTGACGGGAGAGAGCCATGCACCCTCTTTCGTGCGTTTGGTTTGCGGGGCAAAAATTGAGGTATAGCTGGCGTAAGCGGAAAGGCTGTCGTTGATGTCATACACCAGCCCGCCGTAAGGGGTGGTGTTGTATTTACGCATATCGCCGCTGCTGCCATCTGAGCTGTACTGGGTATAACGTGCGCCAACGATTAGCGACAACGGATCCGCCAGCGACAGGCGTGCCGCCGTATACGCCGATTTTTGCCGCACGATATCATCCGCATTTTGATACCAGTCGCCCCACTCCGGCTCGGCCACGCTGCCGTCCCAGCTGTTGTTGAAGATGCCAATCTGAGCACTGTCCATTGGCCCGTCTTTGCTGAAGGTAGCATTGTGCTGTCGGCTATAGTTGGCTCCGGCCATCAGCTGATGTTGACGCCCGAGAAGTTCAAAAGGCCCGCTGGCGTAGGCATCAAAGGCGTCCAGAGTGCGCTTGCCGCGATCCTTACTACCCCAGCCTGATGCGCCTTCTCCGGTGGTGGCGTCCGGATTGCCCATCATATAAAGCAGGGTATCATTGAACGTTTGCTCGCCGTGGGTTCCATTGAAACGCACCGACCAGCCGTTATCCCAGTTGTGGGTGAGGTTAGCAAAAACTTTACGCGACTCAACGGAGTATCCCGTCCAGTCTGCCGAGGTATTGACGTTGCGATCGTAATGGGTACGGCTGCCGTTACTGTACAGGCTGGGTAATCCGCCCCAGGTCGGGTTGGCTGTGTTTGTTTGCTGATAGTCCCAGCCCAGCGAGGCCGTCGTGTGTTCCGTTACATCGCCTTCAATGACGCCATAGAGAAATTTCTTGCGCTTGCCATATCTGTCAAGCCAGCTGTCCTGATCCTGATAACCTGCCACGACGCGCCCACGCAGGCTGCCGTCGGAATTGAGGGGCGCGGAGATGTCGCCCACATAACGCTGTTTGTTCCAGCTTCCGTAACTTGCGCTGACGTTGCCCCTAAAGGTTTTACTGTCGGCACGTTTACGCACCATGTTCACCGTTGCTCCCGGATCGCCAGCGCCGGTCATCAGGCCGTTTGCGCCACGCACAATCTCTATACGATCATAAATGGCAGTATCTTCCTGCGCATCGCCAAAATTCCACGCGTCGCCCATTGATGTGGGGATCTCATCGTAGGCGAAATTGGTGATTTCAAAGCCGCGGGAAAAGTAGCTGGAACGCTCGCTATCAACCTGCTGCGACGAAACGCCGGTGGCATTGGTAAGTACCTGGTCAATGGTTTGCAGGTCTTGATCCTGCATACGCTGGCGCGTCACGACGCTGACTGACTGGGGGATATCGCGCGGGGTCAGCAGCATTTTGGTGCCTGAACGCGTGGTTTTTACCGCATAATCCTGCTGCGAGTCGGCGCTCCCGTTCCCGTCACCGTAGACAACCATCTCTTGTTCTTGCGTATTTTCATCCGCCTGTGCCGGGTGCATGACGGCGGACATTGCCAGCGCAAGCAGTGAAAGTGAGAAGGAAGCAGGAATTAATCCTGCGGGCGCTTTCGCGCGATTAGCCCTGCCTTTAAAAATCATCATGTTACCTGTCTGTTGTTGTCGTTATGTGCAAATCATTCATCCAAATAAGAATGGAAATGATAATTATTTGCTTTATTATGCACAGGTAATTTTGTAAGTTAAATGTAAATAAATGTATATTTATCAAAATCAGCGCGGCTCGCGCATGACAGGAACAAAAAATGAACACATTCCATTGGCTAAAAGGAAAGACATGGGGCTTAAGCATTCTTACCGCGGCGTTAACCCTGAGCGCAACGGCGTCAGCAGCCCTCCCGGGTTCGGCTGAGCTCAAGCAGCGCGAACTCGCTGACGGTCTGTATGAGATGGTTTACTCCCCAACGGCAAACGCGTTGTACGTTGCGAGCGCACAGAGTTTCAAAAACGTCAACGGCGGGGTGCTCTATAAACTGGATCCCACAACGCTTGCCACGCAAGGTGAAACCCACACCGACCTGAAAAACTTCGGCATGGCAGCGGACGATAATGGCAAGGTCTACTACACCACCAACACCCTTGATGGCGGGGTATCGAAAGTGGACGTGCAAAGCGGCAAGGTGCTACAGCGCCTGATGTTTGAAGGCAAAGACAAGGATGGCGACCCGGTTGGTGCGCGTGAAATCCTCTTCCACAAGGGACAACTGTTTATCGGCGGCGTTGCCGACCCTGGGTTTATCTCCGTGGTTGATGCCAACACCATGACGCTAAAAGCCCGAATCGAAAATGCCGGGAAATGGGTGACGGGGATTATTTATTCGCCGCTGACAGACCGCCTTTATGCCGCCAATGGCGGCGGTGAAATTCTGGTGATTAACCCGGAGACGTATAAAATCGAACAGCGCTGGACGCCGGGAGATAAAAAAGCGTATTTGTTCCTGAATATGGCAGAAGATCCGGCCACCGGGCGCCTGTTCGTGACTGATGATTCAAAAGCCAAAACCACACTGGTATTTGATGAGCGCAGCGGGAAAGTTATCAAGCGTCTTAAAGGCGATGCGCTGGGAATAAAGTTTAACGCTGAGCGCAACGAAATTTTCATCACTCAGCGCGAATCCAGGAAGGTGTTGCAGCTTGACGCCGGGAGCTATGCTGTGAAAAACAGCTGGACGTTCACCAGCCATCCCAACAGTCTTCTGGTAACACCGGACGGTAAAACGTTATACGTAACCGTGAAGCAGGACTTCAATGACGACAACACGACGAAAGGCCCGGATAGTGTGGTTCGTATTTCATTAAATTAAACAATATACAGCCATCCTGTGAGGGATGGCTGACTTATAAACGTGGACGCTGAAGCAGTATATTTAGTCCGGCCAACGGATAAAGTCGGGTTAAAGCGCCAGATGTTCTAAAGTCGCGGGGATCCTTACTGGGTAAAAGTAAAGGTGTAGCTACGTGAAGCTGGCCCCTATCCTCCTGCAAATTTCGCAGAATTAAGGATTCATTTTGGGAAAGAAAAAACCGGGCCTCGCGCCCGGTTCTGTTCCCACACTAAAAAGCCTTACGCACTCAATCCGCGATTCTCCAGCATCGGTTCGATCTTCGGATCGTGCCCGCGCCAGTTCCGGTAAAGTTCAGCTAAATCAGTGCTGTTGCCGCGGGACAAAATCGCCTCGCGGAATTTCTGTCCGTTTTCGCGCGTCAAACCGCCCTGCTCGACAAACCACTGGTAGCCATCGTCCGCCAGCATCTGCGTCCAGAGATAGGCGTAATAGCCCGCCGCGTAGCCGCCGCCGAAGATGTGGGCGAAATAGCTGCTGCGATAGCGCGGCGGTACGGCTGGAAGATCCAACCCCTCTTTTTTCAACGCGGCGGCTTCAAAGGCTTCCACGTCTTCAACGGGCTCCTGAATGCCGTGCCAGTTCATATCCAGCAGCGCGGCGCTCAATAGCTCCGTCATGTCATAACCCTTATTAAACTGGGTCGCATTGAGCATTTTTTCCCGCAGCGCATCCGGCATCGGTTCGCCGGTTTGATAGTGACGAGCAAAGTGCGCAAACACCTGCGGATGGCTGGCCCAGTGTTCATTGATTTGCGAAGGAAATTCAACGAAATCACGCGGCGTGTTGGTGCCTGAAAGCGTGGCATAGCGCTGGCTGGCAAACAGGCCATGCAGGGTATGGCCAAACTCGTGGAACAGGGTAATCACATCATCCCAGGAGATTAGCGCGGTCTGCCCGTTCGCCGGTTTTTGATAGTTGCAGACGTTATAAATCACCGGACGCGCGGCAAACTCATAAGACTGCTCAACAAAATTCCCCATCCACGCGCCGCCCGCTTTGGAATCACGCGCGAAAAAGTCGCCGTAGAACAGCGCCATGCCTTCACCCGTGTGGTCGAAAATCTCCCACACGCGAACATCCGGGTGGTAAACCGGAATATCAAAACGCTCGACAAAGCGGATACCGAACAGCTGCGTGGCGGTCCAGAATACGCCATCTTCCAGCACGGTATTGAGCGCGAAATAGGGTTTGATCTGCGACTCATCCAGCGCGTATTTCGCTGAGCGCACGCGTTCGGCATAAAACGCCCAGTCCCAGGCCTGTACCGTAAAACCACCCTGCTCGTCGTCGATGACCTTCTGGATATCCGCCTGCTCCAGCGCGGCCCTGCCGCGTGCCGCAGGAACTATCCCGCGCATGAATTCGAGCGCGGCTTCCGGCGTTTTCGCCATCTGATCGGCAATGCTCCAGCTCGCATAGTTGTCAAAGCCGAGCAGCTGCGCCTGTCTTGCCCGTAACGCGGTAAGCCGATGGATCAGCTCGCGCGTATCGTTTTCGTCGCCTTTCTGAGTGCGTTCCCAGCCCGCGCTGAATAACTTTTTACGGGTCTCGCGCAACGACAGCGCCGCCAGCGCGGGCTGTTGCGTGGTATTCAAAAGCGGGATCAGCCAGCGATCCGTCAGCCCTTTTTCTGCGGCAGCGTGAGCCGCGGCAGCCACCTCCTCCGCACTGAGCCCGTCAAGCTGGTGAACATCGTCCACCACCAGCCCTCCCGCCTTGTTCGCCGCCAGCAGGCGCTGGTTGAACTGGCTGGTCAGGGTGGCGGCTTCGGTATTCAGGGCTTTCAGCTCGGCTTTTTCATCGGCGTTCAGACGCGCGCCCGCAAGAACAAAGTGCTGATACATCTCCTCCGTCAGTCGTCGGGATTCGGCATCCAGCGCCTCGCGATCCTGCCAGACGGCTTCCACGCGGGCGAAAAGCGTATCGTTTAGCCAGATATCGTTCGCCAGCCCGGCCAGTTCGGTGGAGAACTGCTCGTCCAGCGCCTGAAGATCATCGTTGGTGTGTGCGGACGTCATGGCGAAGAACACGCTGCTCACGCGCGACAGCATGGCCCCGCTCTTTTCCAGCGCCAGCACGGTATTGTCGAAGTCCGGCGCGGCGCGCTGCGCGATAATCGCGTCAATGTCTGCACGCTTCAGGCGCATTGCTTCATCAAATGCCGGACGATAATGGCTGTCGTTAATCGCATTAAAACATGGCGCCTGATAAGGCAACAGGCTAATTACAAAAAAAGGATTGTTGACCGACATCGTTTACTCCTGAGCACGGTATTTCTCCCCAGAGTAGGCCAGCCTGCGCCGGCCTGCAATGGCGTCATACAAATGTTGCCTTAACGACGTGCCGGAGAGCGTGCTATGTTAGTACAACACAAAAAGCGTTGAGGAACAGTGAGATGATTATTTTAGTTACCGGGGCGACAGCGGGTTTTGGTGAAAGCATCACGCGTCGCTTCGTCGCCAACGGACACAAAGTGATTGCAACAGGGCGTCGTCAGGAGCGTTTGCAGGAGCTAAAAGACGAACTGGGTGACAGCATTCTGACCGCGCAGCTGGACGTCCGCAACCGCGCCGCCATCGAAGAGATGATTGCCAACCTGCCTGCCGAATGGCGTGAAATTGACGTGCTGGTCAATAACGCTGGCCTGGCGCTGGGCATGGAGCCTGCCCACAAAGCCAGCGTGGAAGACTGGGAAAACATGATCGACACCAACAACAAAGGGCTGGTGTACATGACCCGCGCCGTGCTGCCGGGCATGGTTGAACGTAACCGTGGCCATATCATTAACATCGGTTCCACCGCCGGAAGCTGGCCTTACGCGGGCGGCAACGTCTATGGCGCGACCAAAGCCTTTGTCCGCCAGTTCAGCCTGAACCTGCGCACCGACCTGCACGGAACCGCGATCCGCGTGACCGATGTTGAACCGGGTCTGGTAGGCGGAACTGAATTCTCCAACGTGCGTTTCAAAGGCGACGACGCGAAAGCGGATAAAACCTATGAAAACGCGAATGCGCTGACGCCGGAAGATATCACCGAAACCGTCTGGTGGGTCGCGAATCTGCCGAAGCATGTCAACATCAATACGGTTGAGATGATGCCCGTCAGCCAGACCTATGCCGGACTCAGCGTGCATCGCGGTTAATTTACCCCACCCGGCCTGCGGGCCGGGTATGTGATGGCAGGGAAAAGAATGGTAGTATGTTCAGGTTAACTCTCTGAGAAATCACAACCCATGGCCGCTGAATCGCAACTTAATCCTACCCAGCCCGTTAATCAGCAAATCTATCGCATCTTACGCCGTGATATTGTTCGCTGCCTGATCCCACCGGGAACGCCACTCTCAGAAAAAGAGGTTTCGGTACGTTTTGACGTTTCCCGTCAGCCCGTACGTGAGGCGTTTATTAAGCTTGCAGAAAACGGCCTTATTCAGATCCGCCCTCAGCGCGGCAGCTATGTAAATAAAATTTCGCTTTCGCAGGTACGGAATGGCTGTTTTGTTCGCCAGGCCATCGAGTGCGCCGTGGTGCGTCGCGCCGCGTCGCTCATCAACGATAACCAGTGCTACCTGCTGGAGCAAAACCTGCATCAGCAACGAATCGCCATCGACCGCAAACAGTTAAACGACTTTTTCCAGCTGGACGACGAGTTCCACCAGAAACTGGCGCAGATCGCCGAGTGCCAGCTCGCGTGGGATACCGTCGAAAACATCAAAGCTACCATCGACCGCGTGCGCTACATGAGCCTCGACCATGTTTCTCCGCCAGAGATGTTGCTGCGCCAGCATCATGATATTTTCAGCGCGCTGGAAAAACGCGACGTGGAAGCCGTAGATAAAGCGATGACGCTTCACCTTCAGGAAATTAGTGAGTCAGTTCAGTTAATTCGCCAGGAAAACCGCGAGTGGTTCAGCGAAGAATAAAACCTCGCCGCCCCCTTTCGGTTGCGGCGAAGTAATTAGCGGACCACTAATACCGGAATAGTGGCGTAGCGCAGGATAGTTTCAGCATTCGAACCCAGCAGATGGGTTGTAATGCTCGGATTTTTTGATCCGATAACAATAACGTCGTATTTCCCCTCTTTGCTGAGCTTGATGATTTCATCGCGTACGTTGCCGAAGCGAACTTCACAGTCAATATTGTCCGGGGACATATCAAAGAGCCGTTTCAGCGCCTTCATCTTCTTATCAGACTCGGCGGTCATATACTCTTCGAACTTCTTAATATCGGCATTGAACCCCCGCAGTAACGAACGGCTGCTGTTAGGGAGAATGTTGACCAGGGTGATCGTCGCGCCTTCCGCCTTCGCGAGGTTGACCGCGTGGCGTACCGCTTTATCGCTCAAATCCATTTCAAACACATCAACAGGCATCAAAATTTTCTTATACATAAGCCTGACTCCTTTTCCGATGAAGGGTTATTTTCTGCCTCCAGAATGACATTGTGGATATAAACAAAGCCTAAACACTTGCACCCGGAAACTATCAATTAAGGAAAATAACTGTCCGCTTTGTAAAGTGGTGTCCTGAACCGTCAACGCCTGCATGAAATAAGAAAAAAGTGTGAGCTTGATCAAAAGCAAATAATTTCGTTAAAGAGAGGCGTATTAATAGTGCCCCGTGAACGGCAGCCGTTGAATTAGCGCCGTAACGGATAAGTACGAGAGGAGAAAATACCATGATGACATACGACCGTAACCGAAATGCAATCACCACTGGCAGCCGCGTCATGATTAGCGGCACAGGCCAGTTCGGCGTGATTAAAGCGATCCACAGCGACGGCCTTAATGCCGAGCAGGTGCGCCGTGGTAAAACGGTTGAAGTCGAAGGATGCGAAGGTAAGTTCGAACCGATTGAGCTGATTCGCCTGGGGATGCACTAAGCTGCGCCCCGACATGCCGCCGCGGACGGCGGCATGTCATCGCGTTAAAGCCGGGAGGCGTACTCAGCAACCGTGGCCTTCGCGCCTTTTTGCAGCAACGTTTGATAGGCCTGCATGACCGCAGCCACAAACACCGCGTCCTTCGGCAGCTCGTTACCGAAAATAGCCTCAATGCCCAACAGCGCGCTAACGCGGCTTTCGCCTTCAGCGCTACCGTTTACCGCCGCCTGAATCACCGCCAGCTGCGGATCGCTCACCTCAATCGCGTTACCCTGCTCATCCACACCGCCGACATAACGCATCCAGCCCGCAACACCGAGGGCCAGCAGCGGGAAGGGTTTCTGGTGGACAAGGTGCCAGCGCACGGAATCGAGCATCCGCTGCGGCAATTTCTGGCTACCGTCCATGGCGATTTGCCAGGTGCGGTGACGCAGGGCCGGATTGCTGTAACGTGCGATCAGCTGGTCGGCATAGTGAGCTAAATCCACCCCCTTCACTTTCAGCGTCGGCGCCTGCTCTTTCAGCATCAGCGCATGCGCGGCTGCGCGATAATGTTCATCTTCCATGCAGTCGTTAATGTGCTGATAACCGGCCAGGTAGCCGAGATAGGCCAGGAACGAATGGCTGCCGTTAAGCATACGCAGCTTCATCTCTTCAAACGGAATGACATCAGAAACCAGTTCCGCACCGGCCTTTTCCCACTGTGGACGTCCGGCGACGAAATTATCTTCAACCACCCACTGGCGGAACGGCTCGCAGGCGACACCTGCCGGATCGCGTACGCCGGTCAGCTGTTCAATTTTATCCAGCGTTTCAGCCGTGACGGCGGGCACAATACGGTCCACCATGGTTGACGGGAAGGTGACGTTCGCTTCAATCCAGTCGGCCAGTTCGCCGTCAACAGCGCGCGCGTAGGCGCAGGTGACATTGCGCATCACGTGGCCGTTTTCCGGCATGTTATCGCATGACATCACGCTGAATGCTGGCAGCCCCGCCGCCTTACGCCGCGCCAGCGCTTCAACCACTACGCCTGGCGCAGATTTCGGCTGATGGGGGTTTTGCAGGTCGGCAACGATTAACGGATGATCGAACATCAGTTGTCCGGTTGCCGGGGAGTGGCAATACCCTTTCTCGGTGATGGTCAGGGAAACAATGGCGACCTGCGGATCGCACAGCGCCGCCAGCACGGTTTCAAGGCCGTCGACCTGCGCATGCAGCGCATTTTTGACGACGCCGACCACGCGCGCCGTCCACGCATCGGCAGACATCTCTGCTACGGTATAAAGATTATCCTGTGCCTTCAGATCGGCGATCTGCTGTTCGCCGCCAATCAGGTTAACTTCGCAGTAACCCCAGTCGCTGCCCTGTTCTGCGGCGAGTATATCGGTGTACACCGCCTGGTGCGCACGGTGAAACGCGCCAAACCCTAAATGAACAATGCGTGCCTTGAGGCTGTCGCGATCGTACTGAGGACGCGTTGCCTTCGCCTGTAATAAACGGTTTTCCATGATTGAGACTCATTAATTATGAACGCTGAGATCCGCAGCCGCTCTGGTGACAGTGCGGCTGCGCCGGTTGACTAAACCAACTAGAATGGCAGTGTCATTACTTTATCCTGTCGATCACAATACTGGTTATGCTGCCATGAACATTGATTTACATTAACTTTCGGCCAAGTGGTGTGATATAAAAATCAAGTTGTGTGACATCTGGCAAAAGATATAAACCAGATCATACAGGGGTGCGCACCGTCTGCTCGCCGGACCGGACCGTCGGCTCACGCCACAACCTGTCGTAGGAATAGCCTGTTAAATCTTCCACGACCCGGCGAGCTTCGGCGGATACGCGTTGGGGAGAGCCGTTGGCTTTCAGGCGATCCAGCTCATCCACAAAGATTTTGTGCGTACGCTTGTTCAGGTTAAATGTCAGAGCCTGCCACAGGGCCAGGATAAGCAAGGCAGCAGTGCCGATGAACATCAGCATTGCGATGGTGTGGATGGCTTCGGTTGGCTGCGTCTGGCTCCCTTTTACAAATCCGCCGCTTTGTAACAGGAGACCCACAATAAAGGTGGCAATAGCGACCGTGGTTTTTCGGGAGAATGTCATTACCGCGGCAAACAGTCCCTCACGACGCTGACGGCTGACCATTTCATCGATATCTGGAATGAACGGGAACACGTTCCACGGTGTAAACTCAAGGACGCAGCGCCCCACCTGATACACCCCGGCCAGAATGACCAGCGTCGCGACGGTATTCAGCGCAGGGATCTGGTACACGGCAAAGAAGCCCCCCAAACAGAGCAACATCAGTGAATAGGCAAATACATATAGCTTTGATGGCCCATATCTGATGATCCCTATACCCGCAATTAACGTGACGGGCAGCCCCACAATACTCATCGACAGCAGCGTGCCTGCCAGTGAGGAAGAGACATTCAGACAGTAGACGCAGAAAAATACAAATACCGTGTTGTAGACATCTTTGCCGGTAAACGACAGCAGATAGATGGCGAGATGTTTCCTGAAGGCCCGGATTTTCAGGGTGGAACCATACTCCTTAAAAAGTCGTCCAAAGGCAGCCAGCTTCTCTCCTGCTGTTTGTGGGCGTGTGTTTTTTTCCAACCCGGAGAGCATTTCCGGCGTCAACTCGCGTTCCCAGGTCACTTTCCACGAGATGAATACACATACCATAAACAGTACAGCAAAAATAACGCCGTTTATGAGGTAGGCATGGGCGCTGTTTTCCCCGAAAAAGCCTATCAGTAATCCGGGAATAAATGTCGCCAGAAACGTCCCGGACGCTGAAAGAAACATGCGACAGGTAGAGAGTTTGGTCCGCTGGTTAAAGTCTTTTGTCATTTCTGACGGTAACGTTTCCCACGGGATCAGTACCATTGCAGCAATAATTTCAAATGCTAGATAGACGGCGAGATAAAAACCGTATGTCATGCCATCAAGCCACAGCAATGCATAGACCAGCA
This sequence comes from Enterobacter hormaechei, assembly GCA_042434945.1. Taxonomy (GTDB): domain Bacteria; phylum Pseudomonadota; class Gammaproteobacteria; order Enterobacterales; family Enterobacteriaceae; genus Escherichia; species Escherichia hormaechei_A. The sequence continues at coordinate 1,631,585 of CP170191.1, read as the reverse complement.
TCAACGGTGCACCGATCAGCAAAAAGAAACGTCGGCGACCAAATTTTTTACCAAAATAGTTTTTGTAAAAATGGTCAGTGAAACTTCCCATAAACAAACTAACGATAGCATCGACAATGCGCGCTATAGCAACAATAGACGCCGCTTCAACCGGTGACAACCCAACAAATGTCGTATAGAAGAATAATAACCAGGCGCCGATAACGGTAAAGGCACCGCCGCCCATAATATCCGTTAGTCCGTAGCCGATACTAACCGGAATAGTAATTTTTTTTGCAGTACGAGACATGTTCCATCCCCACTCAGTGAGTAGAATTTAGAATCTGAAATAGTTTTCAGCATTATCATGGCAAATATTTTTAACCATCTTCGTTAGGATGGCGTTATTATCCGGAACTTCACCACGCTCCACCCAGCCACCAATGATATTGCACAAAATACGTCGGAAATAATCGTGGCGAGTATACGAAACCAGACTACGGGAATCGGTTAACATACCGACAAAATTCATTAATAGCCCCTGATCCGCAAGGCTATGTAGCTGGTTTTCCATTCCGCGTTGAGTGTCGTTAAACCACCATCCGGAGCCAAACTGTATCGGCGATTTAACGCCCAATTCCGCAGTCTGAAAATTAGCGATAGTCGTCGCGACAATATCGTTATAGCTGGCGTTGAGGTTATATAGAATGGTTTTGGGCAAAGCTTCAGCCTGCGCCATTGCATCCAGGAGTTGGTTGAGATTGGCCGCAAGATTCGACTGATCGGTCAGCGAGTCAAAACCAGTATTACTACCCAAAGAACGGTACATGCGGGAATTATTATTGCGAATCGCACCGAAGTGTATCTGCATTGCCCAGTTATGCTGCCTGTAATTATGCGCCAGCATAATAAAAATGGCACTGTCAAGAATCGCATTATTACGGGCGTCCAGATTTTCACCCCGGCGCTTTCGGGCAAACACGGATTCAACCTGACTTTCATCTGCTGACTGAAAATGGATCTCCACGGGTCCGTGATCGGAAATTCGGCACCCCATTTCGTGGAACCAGGCAATACGCTGGCTCATTCCCTTAACAAAATCGCTGAATGTCTGGATTTTAGATCCTGTCGTCTCACCTAATCGATCGATAAAGTCGGCAAACTGTTCCGCGTTCTGCGCAAAAACATCGTCCGGACGAAAGGTCGGTAATACCTTAACGTTGAACGTCGCGTCATCACGCAATAATTGATGGTAGCGTAAATCATCAAGCGGAGCATCTGTCGTGCAAATAACTTCTACCCTGGAGCGTTTAATGAGTTCCCTCGGCGTAAAATCAGGCTGCTGCAATAGCAGATTACAGTGCTCCATTATTTCACGCCAGTTATGCCTGCCCAGCGGTTCGTCACAGTTAAAATAGTGGTGAAGTTCTAAATGAGTCCAGTGATAGAGCGGATTTCCATAGCTCGCTTCGACCGTTTCAGCCCATGCCGCAAATTTATCCTCCGCCGGGGCATCGCCCGTAATGTATTTTTCGTCAATACCGTTGGCGCGCATGGCGCGCCATTTATAATGATCGCCAGCCAGCCAGAGTTCGGCAATATTATCGAGATTTTTATTCTCGAAGATATCTTTCGCGTCCAGGTGACAGTGATAATCAATAATTGGCAGCGCTTTCGCGACGTTACGATAAAGTTCAACACCTCTCGCATTGCCAATCATGAAGTTATCGTTAATAAAACTCATGACAGGGCTCCATATTTCCGCTGCTTCGCTGCGGTATCGCTCTGGCGCAGGGGTTCAGCTGCATCTTCCACCAGGCTCAAATCGCGGTCGCGCACTTCTGGCATCAGCAAAGCGGAGACCAGCCCAATCAGCGAGTACGCCACCAGCATCGCCACAATCGGCCACCAGGACCCGGTCATATTGCAGAAGATCCCCGCCAGCACCGGACCAAAGCCTACCGCCACCAGACCGCCCGCCTCTTTGGAGATCGCCATGCGGGTAAAGCGGTTTCGCGAACCAAACATCTCCGCCATGGTGATGTTTTCCAGCGCAAACAGCCCGAGCACCGCAAAGTTATGAATAACGATGATAGAGAGCATAATCACGCCCGGCGCGTAACTCTTATCGACGATAATCGACAGCATCGGGTAAGCCAGAATAATGGCTGAAATGTTAAGGATGATATATGGCAGACGGCGCCCCACTTTATCGGACAGCCAGCCCAGCAGCGGGATGGAGACGAAGCCAAGAATCGAGCTGATCATCAGCGCATCGGTTGGGATCGCCTTATCAAATAACAGCGTCTGGACCAAGTACCCGGCAAGGAAGGTCTGGATAAGCCCAGAGTTACCGGCCTGACCAAAGCGCAGCCCCGTCGCCAGCCAGAACGATTTGCTCTTAAACATCGCGCCGACCGAGGTATCCTGCGCAGCAACCGGCGCAACGGATTCGGCATCGTTTACCTTCTCAAACACCGGGCTCTCTTTAAGGTTCATACGCAGCCAGATGGCGAAGATCATCACCACCACGCTGGCGAGGAACGGCACGCGCCAGCCCCAGGCAATAAGTTCTTCACGATCGAGGGCAAAGAACATCACGGCCCAGATCGCCGTGGCGCTCAGCGTCCCGCAGTTGGTGCCCATGGCCACCAGCGAGGAGATGATGCCGCGTTTACCCTTCGGGGCGTATTCGGCCAGCATGGTGCCTGCGCCGGAGATTTCAGCCCCCGCGCCCAGCCCCTGAATAATACGCAGCGTCACCAGCAGCACCGGTGCGAAAATCCCGATCTGCGCGTAGGTTGGCAGGACGCCGATTAAGGTGGTGCAGATCCCCATCATGGTGATGGTGATAAACAGCACTTTTTTACGGCCAATTCTGTCGCCCATTCTGCCGAAGATAAATGCCCCGACAATACGCGCGATGTAGCCTGCGCCGTAGGTGCCCATCGCCAGTATCAGCGCCATGGCCGCGGACTGCTCAGGGAAGAAAATTTCATGAAACACCAGCGCGGCGCCAAGGGAGTAGAGCTGGAAATCCATAAACTCCAGGGCGGTGCCCAGCCAGCCAGATACGGCGGCTTTCACCAGATCTGACGTACTTCTTTGAGGTTGTGCTTGAGTCATAATGGCTATCTCTGCAAGGTAAGATGCGTACCACTGAGAGCCTGTCTTCGCAGGCTCTTAACCGCGTGAATTATTATTGGTCGAACGTGAGCAAGACTTTGCAGCACTGCCGCTGGTCTTTTTCAAACAGTTCGATGGCGTCTGTAACGTGGTGATAGTCAAATGTATGGGTGACCAGTTTTTCAGGGTCGATCAGCCCTTTTTCCAGCCAGTCAATGACCACCGGGAATTTGTTGGCATTCAGGCGCGAAGAGAAGATCGACAGCTCTTTGCCGGTGATCCCCTGCTGCACAATCTGGCTCGGGTCGCTGGAGAAGCCCATCAGCACGATGCGCGCCGCCGGAGACGCCAGCGTAATCGCTTCCTGTAAAATGGACGGATGACAGGCAGCATCGATGATTAACGTCGGCTTGATGCCTCTTTCATCCAGCGCGGTCTGTAAGGACTGCTCGCCGTTGTTGAAAACCCAGTCTGCGCCGCTGCGTTGCGCCATCTCCAGCCGCTCATCAATGCGATCCACCACGATGACCTGCTTCACCTTGTAAACGCCCTTCAGCGCCTGCACGGTGACCAGCCCCATCGGGCCTGCGCCGTAAATCAGCGCCACATCCTGTTCGGTGGGTTTCGCCTGCCCCGTTACGTTGGCGGCAATGGTGAATGGCTCAACCATCACCGCGTGGTGGTCAGGGATCGCATCCGGAATGCGCCAGGCATTTTTCGCCGGCACCACGGCGTATTCGCTGAAGCCGCCGTCACGGTGGACGCCCAGCACCACCAGCGAAGTACAAACGTTCGGTTTTCCAACGGAACACGGGTAGCAGTGCCCGCAGCTGATCACCGGATCAACCGAAACGCGCTGGCCCAGTCGGGTGCCCTCCACGCCTTCGCCAACCGCGTCTATTTCGCCAAAGAACTCGTGACCGATTACCCGCGGGTATTTCGCAAACGGGTTATGCCCGCGATAGATATGGCTGTCTGAACCGCAAATACCGGCGAGCTTAATTTTGACGCGGACGTCGCCTGCGCCCGGCAACGGGAGAGGACGCTCTTCAATCACCAGCACATCCGGCTGTTGGATCACTACGCTTTTCATCATTCGCTCCTCGTTTACCAGTTCCAGAGGGTGCCGTCTTCCAGACGAGCCACCGGCAGATAAGCCGGATCGTACGGGTATTTCGCCGCCAGCTTCTCATCAAACTCAATGCCCAGCCCTGGCTTGTCGCCCGGGTGCATATAGCCGTTATCGAAGCGCCAGCTGTGCGGGAACACTTCCAGCATCTGCTCCGAATACCCCATATACTCTTGCACGCCAAAGTTCGGTACCCACAGGTCAAAATGCAGCGCCGCGGCGTGGCAAATCGGCGACAGATCCGACGGGCCGTGTGAGCCGGTACGCACCTGATAAAGTGAGGCAAAGTCCGCAATGCGACGCATCCCGGTGATGCCGCCCGCATGGGTTATGGTGGCGCGGATATAGTCAATGAGCTGCTCTTCAATCAGCTGCTTGCAGTCCCAGATGCTGTTGAACACTTCCCCCACCGCAATTGGCGTGACGGTGTGCTGGCGGATCAGGCGGAAACACTCCTGGTTTTCAGCGGGAGTCGGATCTTCCATCCAGAACAGACGGTACTCTTCAATGCTTTTGCCGAATCGCGCCGCTTCGATGGGCGTCAGTCGGTGGTGCATGTCGTGAAGGAGATGTTCATTGAAGCCGAACTGACTGCGCACTGCGTCGAACAGTTTCGGCGTGAAGTCGAGGTATTTTTCAGTGGACCACAGCTGCTCTTCCGGCCAGGCGCCCTTGGTCGCTGGCTCATACGCCAGCCCTTTTCCTTTTGCCATGCCGTAGGTGGTTTTCATTCCCGGCACGCCGCACTGCACGCGAATTGCCTTGAAGCCCATCTCTTTATGACGGGCATAATCTTCCAGCACGTCGTCAATGGTGTGCCCGGTGGTGTGACAATAAACCATCACCCCTTCCCGGGAGGCTCCGCCCAGAAGCTGATAGAGCGGCATGTTCGCGGCTTTCGCCTTAATGTCCCACAGCGCCATATCCACGGCAGAAATCGCTGACATGGTGACCGGACCACGACGCCAGTAAGCGCCTTTATAGAAGAACTGCCAGATATCTTCGATGCGGTGCGCATCGCGGCCAATCAACTGAGGGCACAGGTGATCTTTCAGGTAGGAGGCAACGGAAAGTTCACGTCCGTTCAGCGTGGCATCACCCAGGCCGACCATGCCCTCATCGGTGGTGATTTTAAGGGTGACAAAGTTACGCCCCGGGCAGGTGACAAATACTTCAGCCCCGACAATCTTCATAATCCATTTCCTTACATCGCTCGTTGTGATGCAGGAAATTTACGCAACTACACTACTACCATACAAGTATAATGATCGTAAAATCAGCGGGCGATCACACTATAAGGACGCTTATGCGCGTCCCCAACCGGCCACGATGATCAACATGCCGCACAGGGCAATCAGCGCGCCTGCCCAGTCATACAGGCTTAGCCTGACGCCATCGACAACGCGCAGCCACAGCAGCGCGGTACAGACGTACACTCCGCCGTAGGCCGCATATACCCTCCCGCTGGCGGCCGGATGCAGGGTGAGCAGCCAGACAAAAAGGGCCAGGGACACACCCGCCGGGATCAGCAGCAGCGCGGAAGCGCCCCGCTTTAGCCAGAGCCACGGCAAAAAGCATCCGATGATTTCGCACAGCGCGGTCGCGAAAAAAAGCAGCGTCGTTTTGAACATTTTTCTCGTTTCGTGAGGATTGATTTAGACATCATACGCGATAATGTTCACATCGTTCCCATACCTGCCGCGCGGGTATGACACCCTTTCGGATTGGTGTAGAATCCAACGGGGTAATCCGATTGTCTGCACCCGTTTAAAGGAAACGCTATGACTACATTAAGCAAACGCCTTTGTCTGACAGCCGTACTGGCGCTGTCATCGTTCGCCTTCGCCGCAACGGCATCAGCCGAAACCAGCAAACTCATCATTGAGTCTGGTGACAGCGCGCAAAGCCGTCAGAACGCCGCCATGGACAAAGAACAATGGAATGACACCCGCAGCCTGCGTCAGAAAGTGAATAAGCGCGTGGAAAAAGAGTGGGATAAAGAAGACGTCGCGTTTGATGCCCGCGACAAATGCCAGCAAAGTGCCAACGTCAACGCCTATTGGGAGCCTAACACCCTGCGCTGTCTGGATCGTCGCACTGGCCGCACGGTAGCACCGTAATGTCGACGCCGTGTGACGTTAAGCTCCGTCCGCTGGAGCGCGAAGATTTACGCTTTGTTCACCAGCTCGACAACAATGCCAGCGTGATGCGCTACTGGTTTGAAGAGCCTTATGAGGCGTTTGTCGAGCTGTCCGATCTCTACGACAAGCATATCCACGATCAGAGTGAACGCCGGTTTGTGGTGGAGTGCGAAGGTGAGAAAGCCGGGCTGGTTGAACTGGTTGAGATCAACCACGTTCACCGTCGAGCGGAATTTCAGATCATTATTTCACCGGAGCACCAGGGGAAAGGTCTTGCGTCGCGGGCGGCCAAGCTGGCGATGGATTACGGGTTTAACGTCCTGAATCTCTACAAGCTTTACCTTATCGTCGACAAAGAGAACGAAAAAGCGATTCATATCTACCGTAAGCTGGGCTTTATGGTGGAAGGTGAACTGATCCATGAGTTCTTTATTAACGGCGAATACCGTAACACCATCCGCATGTGCATTTTCCAGCATCAGCATCTGGCCGGGCATAAGTCCTCCTCCGCCAGCCTGCTTAAACCCACCGCGCAGTAACCTGCGCGGTTTTATTCTCAATAATATTCAATGCTGTTTTTTATGGTGTACTTGTGCTCAACGGCAGGTTTGACGCTGTCATCGGTGATCACCAGCTCACAGCTCACCGGGTTATTATGGCGATCGTAATCACAGCTCTGCTTTACATTGCCCATCGGTTTATCGTTCAACAGGCTTACCGCCGTATAATCCATGCGCTTGCGCAGATCTTTCGACGGCACCGACTTGACCGATAAACGCTTGTCGCCGGAAACCGTAGTTTTACCCAGCGGGTAGCCGTCGGCGTCATACTGGTACTTCACTTCCATCTCTTTGCTGTGCGCGGCAACCACAAACCCGTTATCGTCGGTGTCCCACGTCAGGCCGGCAGACGGCAGTTCCGCCAGCTGACATTTCCCCTGCAACTTTACCTTCTGCTGCTGGGTTTCTGCATCGACGTAGTAGTTAGCATCCAGCACCAGCGCAACGCCCGTATTAGCGTCGAGATCGTGCAGTTCAAGCGTATCGAAACATCCTTCCGTTGACATCGTGCCGGTCACACGTTTAGAGACTTCACCCTTATCGTTGAACAGCGTCTGGGTAAAATCCTTCACCGGCCCGCGCAGAGGATCAAAGTCAAACTCGTTCGAAAAACTCGCCATCTCCGGCGTAAATGACAGCGGCGCGGTGTTGTTGTCGCATCCCACCAGTACCGTTGCCAGTAGCGTTATCGCTGCGTATTTATTCACATCATTTACCAAAAGAATGAAAGGATTGTGGCACTCATAGTAGCAAATAGTATGGTAGCGATGTTGAATTGGTTCGAATACTGGTAAAATGTATGAATTTGGCCCAGCTATTAAGTCTTTAAGGAACGCTAAAAGGATGAGAACTTTTATAGTCAATCTCAAACACTCGCTCGAACGTCGTGCGAAAATGGAATGTCAATTGTCCGAATTGAACATTGCATACGAGTTTATTGAAGCAGTAGATGGTCGAAAAATGACTGAAACTGAACTAAGAAATGTCACACGGGAGACAAATTATGCTTTTCTCCCGGGAGAAGTGGGTTGTGCATTAAGCCATCAAAAAATATACAAAAGAATAATAGATGAAAATATCGACGCCGCTCTTATCCTTGAGGATGATGTTGTACTAAACAGCGATCTGCGTGAGATACTTAATAGCGTTACGCTCAGCAAAACAAAACCTGAGATTCTTCTTCTGAGTCGGGTCAATAAATATTACAAAAAACCGTTCAAACACATTTTCGGCTCATATAATATACATAAGACTCAGCATGCCACGACTACTCATGCATACATTATCAATCAAAAAGCTTCTAGAAGCCTTCTGGATAACCTTTATCCTGTATGGATGGTTGCCGATAAATGGAGTTTATTCGAAGACCTATCACTGGCTAAAATTCACTCTATAGTACCTTATCCAGTACGCCTTTCCGAAGAAGCCAATGTTTCAACAATTAATGAATCAAAAGGTGATGCCATGCTGGATGCCAAAAAGAAAAAAATTTGGAATTTACTTATGCGGGAAAGGCCGTTAGCTGCAAAGCTTCGCCACCGTTATCGAAGAGCCATAACTCCTTTATTGAATCAAATAATCGATCAGGGCAAAGGGTAATCTAACATTCTTCAACATGATTACGGCTCCAGGACAATTCAGAAAGACAGGTCCAAAAACAAAAGCTTACCCTAACCCTGCTATGCTTACAGTCTACACAGTGAAAAGGAGCTACAGATGAAACGGTTACCCTGGATTACCGCCCTGCTGTTAATGAGTGCTTCACCCGCTCTTCTTGCGGCCCCGGACTCCTGCGAGCGCGTGAAAAGCGACATTCAGCAGAAGATTATCAACAACGGCGTACCGGAGTCTGGCTTTACCCTGAACATCGTCCCGAACGATCAGGCCGATCAGCCGGATGCGCAGGTCGTTGGGCATTGTGCCAACGATACTTTCAAAATTTTGTACACCCGCACCAGTAGCGGCAACTACCCGGTGAGCGGCGCAGGTACGCAAGAGAATGCGCCCGCTGAGCCGCAATGATTTTCCCACTCAATTCCCCTGATTTGACGAGGATTAATATTTAATACCTCTAAATAAGTAACACTCCCCCCATCATTAGCCCGGTTGTAGTCACGGGTGAAAATAATTATTAACAATGATGGGGTGAGTTATGTCCGAAGTTGAACATCACGGCGGTATAAGCCGTCGAACTCTGGTTAAATCTACTGCCATAGGATCTCTGGCGCTTGCCGCCGGTGGGATCGCATTACCTTTTGGTCTGAAAAGCGCCGCCGCCGCTGTGCAGACCGCTATTCAGCCCGCAGAAGACAAAGTCGTCTGGGGCGCCTGCTCGGTAAACTGCGGTAGCCGCTGCGCGCTGCGTCTGCACGTTCGCGATGACGAAGTCTACTGGGTTGAAACAGATAATACCGGCGAGGATATTTACGGCAACCATCAGGTTCGCGCCTGTCTGCGAGGCCGTTCAATTCGCCGTCGCATTAATCACCCAGACCGTCTGAACTATCCGATGAAACGCGTGGGCAAACGCGGAGAAGGCAAGTTTGAGCGTATCACCTGGGAAGAAGCGCTGGACACCATCGCCGCGAGCCTGAAAAGCGTGGTCGAAAAATACGGCAACGAAGCGGTCTACATTAACTACTCCTCCGGAATTGTAGGCGGCAACATCACCCGCTCCTCCCCTTATGCCTCGCTGGTCGCGCGCCTGATGAACTGCTACGGCGGCTTCCTCAGCCACTACGGCACCTACAGCACCGCGCAGATCGCCTGCGCAATGCCCTACACCTACGGCAGCAACGACGGCAACAGCACATCGGATATCGAAAACACCAAACTGGTCGTGATGTTCGGCAATAATCCGGCGGAAACGCGCATGAGCGGCGGCGGGATCACTTACTACCTTGAGCAGGCGCGCGAACGGTCAAACGCGCGGATGATCGTTATCGATCCGCGCTATACCGACACTGCCGCAGGGCGTGAAGACGAGTGGATCCCGATTCGTCCGGGCACCGATGCCGCGCTGGTGGCAGGTATTGCGTGGGTGCTGATTAATGAAAATCTGGTCGATCAACCTTTCCTCGATAAATACTGCGTGGGTTATGACGAAAAAACCCTGCCGGAAGGCGCACCGGCTAATGGTCATTACAAAGCCTATATTCTCGGCCAGGGTGATGACAAAACCGCGAAAACCCCTGAGTGGGCGTCTCGCATAACGGGCATCCCTGCCGATCGCATCATTAAGCTGGCCCGTGAAATCGGTTCGGCGAAACCGGCCTACATTTGCCAGGGCTGGGGCCCGCAGCGTCAGGCTAACGGGGAGCAAACGTCCCGCGCCATCGCCATGCTGCCGATCCTGACCGGCAACGTCGGCATTAACGGCGGCAACAGCGGCGCGCGCGAATCGACCTACACCATCACCATCGAACGCATGCCGCTGCCGGAAAATCCGGTGAAAACGCAAATTTCCTGTTTCAGCTGGACGGATGCCATTGCCCGTGGACCGGAGATGACCGCCCTGCGCGACGGCGTACGCGGCAAAGATAAGCTCGATGTGCCGATCAAGTTCATCTGGAACTACGCGGGTAATACCATCATCAACCAGCACTCCGATATCAACAAAACTCACGACATTTTGCAGGATGAGAACAAGTGCGAAACGATCGTCGTCATCGACAACTTTATGACCTCGTCCGCGAAGTATGCCGATATTGTTCTGCCGGACCTGATGACCGTCGAGCAGGAAGATATCATCCCCAACGATTACGCCGGCAACATGGGATACCTGATTTTTCTCCAGCCGGTTACCGCCCCGAAGTTCGAGCGCAAGCCCATCTACTGGATCATGAGTGAAGTGGCGAAACGCCTCGGACCGGATATCCATCAGAAATTCACCGAAGGCCGTACGCAGGAGCAGTGGCTGCGCTACCTGTACGCCAAAATGGTCGCCAAAGATCCGCTGCTGCCATCCTACGATGCGCTGAAAAAAATGGGTATTTATAAGCGCAAAGATCCTAACGGACATTTTGTCGCCTATAAAAAATTCCGTGACGATCCGGATGCCAATCCGCTGAAAACCCCGTCGGGCAAAATCGAGATCTACTCCAGCAAGCTGGCGGATATTGCGGCAACCTGGGAACTGCAAAAAGACGAAACCATCACCCCGCTGCCGGTCTATACCTCAACCTTTGAAGGCTGGGACGCGCCCGAGCGCAGCAAGTTCCCGCTGCAACTGTTCGGTTTCCACTTTAAAGCCCGTACCCACTCCAGCTACGGCAACGTGGATGTTCTCCAGGCCGCCTGTCGCCAGGAGGTGTGGCTTAACCCTGTGGATGCGGAGCAACGTGGTATCAAAAACGGTGATATGGTGCGCGTCTTCAACGACCGCGGCGAAGTGCGTATTGCCGCCAAAGTCACCCCGCGCATCATGCCCGGCGTAAGCGCGATGGGCCAGGGCGCCTGGCATGACGCCAACATGAATGGCGATCGTGTCGATCACGGCTCCTGCATTAATACCCTGACCACGCACCGCCCGTCACCGCTGGCGAAGGGCAACCCGCAGCACACGAACCTGGTGCAGATCGAGAAGGCATAAGGATTAACCGATGACTACCCAGTATGGATTTTTTATTGATTCCAGCCGCTGCACCGGGTGTAAAACCTGCGAGCTGGCCTGCAAGGATTACAAAGACCTGACCCCGGACGTCAGCTTCCGGCGTATTTATGAATATGCAGGCGGCGACTGGCAGGAGGACAACGGCGTCTGGCATCAGAATGTCTTCGCCTATTACCTGTCGATTGCCTGCAACCACTGCGAAGATCCGGCCTGCACCAAGGTCTGCCCGAGCGGGGCAATGCACAAGCGCGACGACGGTTTTGTGGTGGTGGACGAGGATGTCTGCATCGGCTGTCGCTACTGCCACATGGCCTGCCCGTACGGCGCGCCGCAGTACAATGCCGCCAAAGGCCACATGACCAAGTGCGACGGCTGCCACAGCCGCGTGGCGGACGGCAAAAAGCCCATCTGCGTCGAATCCTGCCCGCTGCGCGCGCTGGACTTTGGCCCGATTGAAGAGCTGCGCAAAAAACACGGTCAGCTTGCTGCCGTCGCGCCGCTGCCGTCTGCGCACTTTACCAAACCGAATATTGTGATCAAACCCAATGCCAATAGCCGCCCGACCGGGGATACCACTGGCTATCTGGCAAACCCGAAGGAGGTGTGAGATGGGAAGTGGATGGCATGAATGGCCGCTGATGATCTTCACGGTCTTCGGGCAGTGCGTGGCCGGCGCGTTAATCGTGATGGGCTTCGTCTGGCTTAAGGAAAATGATGACAAGGCCAGCATGCGCATCGTGCGCAGCCTGTTTTTTCTCTGGCTGGTAATGGGTATTGGGTTTATGGCCTCGGTACTGCATCTTGGCTCCCCGCTGCGTGCCTTCAACTCGCTTAACCGCGTGGGCGCGTCAGCGCTGAGTAATGAGATCGCGGCGGGTTCGATCTTCTTTGCCGTGGGCGGTTTCTGGTGGCTGGTGTCGGTTATCGGTAAAATGCCCCCAGCTTTGGGCAAAATCTGGCTGGTTGTCAGCCAGATCCTGGGCATCGTTTTTGTCTGGGCGATGACCCGGGTCTATCAGATTGAGACTGTCCCGACCTGGTATACGGGTTACACCACGCTGAGCTTCTTCCTGACGATGGTTCTGGCTGGTCCTCTGCTGGCCGCGCTGCTGCTGCGCGTTGCAAACGTGACATTCAAAAGTACTCTTGCCGCGTCAGTCAGCGCACTGGCACTTATCGTCTGCGTTGCGGTCGTCGTGTTGCAAAGCAATACGCTGGGGACAATACAGAGTTCCATCCAGCAGGCTAACGCCCTGCTTCCGGATTATGGTTCGCTTCAGGTATGGCGCATCGCGTTGCTGGCGGCGGGTTTAGGCTGCTGGATCTGCCCGCTGATTCGTCGTCAGGAGCCAAAAACGCTCGGCCTGTTTGCAGGTGTCGTGCTGGTGGCGCTGGGTGAACTGATTGGCCGTGGGCTATTTTATGGTCTGCATATGACCGCAGGGTTAGCAATTGCAGGTTAACACAGGTGCGCGGGGCTACCCGCGCGCAAGTAAGGAAAGTTGTAATGAATGACGTCTCACACCGCGAATCGTTCGCGTTCAGCGCCCGGGTACTGGGCGCGCTGTTTTATTTCGCTCCAGACAGCGAGCAGACCGCGCCGCTGGTGAGTGCCCTGACCGCAGGTGACTGGGTTCAGGACTGGCCGCTGGCGGAGGAAAATCTGCTGCCTGTCGCCAGTATGTTTAAGACCCCATCGGATGAAGCGTTGAAAGACGCCTGGCAGCGTCTGTTTATTGGCCCGTATGCCCTGCCCGCCCCCCCGTGGGGCTCGGTCTGGCTTGATCGCGAGTCCGTGCTGTTTGGCGATTCGACCCTCGCGTTGCGTCAGTGGATGCGTGAAAACCATATCGCCTTTGAGATGCAGCAGAATGAGCCCGAAGATCATTTCGGAACGTTGCTGATGCTGGCGGCATGGCTTGCCGAGAACGGTCGCGAAACAGAACGCGACCAACTTCTTGCCTGGCATCTGCTGCCATGGAGCACGCGTTTCCTTAGCGTATTCGTAGAAAACGCGGCCCATCCGTTCTACACCGCGCTGGGTAAACTTGCCCAGCTGACGCTGGCGGAATGGCAGTCCACTTTGCTGATCCCGATTGTCGAAAAAACGCTGAACCGATAACAGCACCTGGCTTGTCCACCCGTTGTGCAGGCCAGGCTCGCACATTTTTGCTGCAACACAACGTCACAACTGCTATACTGTATATAATTACAGTATACGGGGGTGCACAATGGCTGTTGAAACAAAATTTGTTGTCGTAAGAAAAGGTGAAGAAAAAATGACATTTGCCAGTAAGAAAGAGGCTGACGCTCACGACAAGCTGCTCGATATGGCAGAAGCGTTTACCGACTGGCTGTTGCAAAGCGGAATGCAGATGGATGAAACGCAGGCGGAGAACCTTGGTCTTTATCTCGCCGAGCAGAAAGAGTCCGTGCAGCATATCCTGCGTACCAGCAAGCTTCCCGAGCTCAATGCTGAAACGGATAAAACAGCATCAGATGCGGACAGCAGCAAAAAAATCCGGGCCGTCAAAGCCGCCTGATTGTCAGAACGTCTCATCACCTGTCCTGCCGCCGCGGGCCGGAAACGGCTCGCGGCTTTATTAAGGTCGGCTGAACCTTATATTCATCAACCGTAACCCTGAAAATACGTCCTGTTATCTTGATTTGTCCGCCTCAACGGTTACGCTGATATTCAGCCTTTTTGCTTCCATGGTTATCATTGTTTTGGCCAGGTCCTTATCGCCCCCGTGCACTTTATCTATCAGATCTTGTACAAGGGTCATCATCAGGAAGTTTTTATTTGCAGGATAGAAATCTGTCGTAGTGATCCCGTTATCCTTCAGGCGCTGATGCGCCACCGTCTCTGTATCTGCGATTATTTCAGCTACTTTCTCATGCATGATCTCGATCTGCTCGAAAACAATGCGGTTAATCATTTCAATCTGTTCTGGCGTAAAATTCGGTTCCATTATTTCCCCTCGTCAGGCGTATGTTAAAAACACGTGAATCACACGTTGAGCGCCTCTGAATGGTGCGGTAAATTATCACACAACTCTTGTAACTCGTTGATCAGCCTGGCCACATGGAAACCGTCACAGACAGAATGATGGACCTGAACGGCGAAAGGCAACAAGACTTTTCCATCCTGGTTATAGTATTTTCCAAACGTGAACATGGGCGCAAAAAAATTCCGCATGTTAGCGACGTTGACGTTGAAACTGCTAAAGCTGACCCACGGAATATCCGATATGAAGAATATATTTTCCCGGGACTCTTCCTTAGGCCAATAAGCAAGGATATTGCCATAGCGGGCGACATCTTCTGCATAAACGCGCTGAAAATGGTGAATATTTCCATCGTAATGACTCCATAACGATGAAAACGTCTCCGTTTCTTTATGGAAAAGGGTATAGCTTGGATGAACCTCATTCCATATTACAAGCTCATCATCCTTCATGGCCATACGGAATTCCGGATGCCGGTTTACGACGTCAGAAATAAGGGAAATAATCGCAGGATAAAATTTCCAGCCAACCTCTTTGATATGCTTTAGCAGCACGGTAATGTCCAGCTGAACCGTTTGGTTAAATGTAGATTGAGCAAAGCCCTGAAATACTTCAAAGTGTTCCTTTCTTGCCCAACGTGATAAGTCAACTACCGTATATTCTGGCATTATTTTTGTCATTTCAGAGCCTTAGTTGAGCTGCGCTATATAAAATAGTAGCGTATCACAAACGTAGGGGCTGTATAGACCGTAGCGAAGAGGCACCCTAAATTTTCAGCGTATCAATCACCGCTCTCAACGCCGGGGATACGTTGCGGTGTGGATAATAGAGGTACAGTCCGTCCATCCGCAGGCTGTAGCGCTGTAAGACGCGTATGAGCGTGCCACGCTCCAGATCGTCAGCCACCAGCTCAACCGGGACATAGGCCAGCCCGAGTCCCAGCCGGGCCGCTTCGGCCTCCATGTAGCTGTCGGAAAAGGCCCATTGCCCCTCCGGGCGGTGAGTAACATGCTTCCCGTCCTGAACAAGCTCCCATTGATAGTGGTTACCGTCGGCAAACTGGTAGGCAATGCAGGGATGAGCATCCAGATCGGCGGGCGTCTGCGGGAAACCATAGCGCCGAAAATGCGCCGGAGCGGCAACCACAGCCATCTCCATATCGGGCGTGATGCGCACGGCAATCATTCCTTGTCCCACCTCCGGTCCAAGCCGGACGCCCGCGTCGAATCGCTCGGCAATGATATCCACGAACCGGCTCTCATTCATCAATTCCAGACGGATATCCGGGTAACGCTGTTTGAAGATAGCGAGCTTTGGCAGCAGGCATTTTTCGATGGCGTGCTGGCTGGCATTAATGCGCACCGTGCCGGATGGCGTCTGGCGGTAATGCGCCAGTCTGGTCAGCCCGGTATCGAGCGCATCAAAGGCTGAACCAGCGGTCTGGTAAAGTTGCTCCCCGGCGTGGGTCAGCGACAGTTTGCGCGTGGTACGCACCAGAAGCCGAACGCCCAGCCGCTCTTCCAGCTCGCGAACCGATCGACTGATCCCGGATTGTGCCAGCCCGAGCCGTTGCGCGGCTGCCGTGAAGCTTCCCTCCCGCACCACCTGGATAAACAGATACAGCTCATTGTAGTTTTCCCGCTTCGCCATCATGCCTCATCAATTCATAACAATATGATATTAATCTTAGCATCCTTTGGCCTCTAATCAGCACTATTTCTGCTAACTATAATGACCGCATTACAACAACACACGGTACCTCTTATGCAAACATTCACCCAAAAACTGTCCGTTGCGCTGCTGCTATGCGCATCATTAAGTGGAGTGACAACAATGAGTTATGCAGAAACACGAAATCCTGCCGCCCCCGTTTCGATGGTGACAACCTGGGATAAGACCTTCGCCGAGAGCAATAAAGTCGACCACCGCAAGGTGACGTTCGAGAACCGATACGGGATCACCCTGGTCGGCGATCTGTACATTCCCAGGAACAGCGGCGACCAGAAGCTGGCGGCGATTGCCGTCAGTGGACCGTTCGGTGCGGTAAAAGAACAATCCAGTGGTCTTTACGCCCAGACTCTGGCTGAACAGGGGTTCGTGACCCTGGCCTTCGACCCATCCTACACGGGTGAAAGCGGCGGCCAGCCGCGTAACGTTGCCTCCCCTGACATCAACACCGAAGACTTTAGCGCCGCAGTGGATTTCCTCGGATTACAGAAAGAAGTCGACCGTAACCGTATCGGCATTCTCGGGATCTGCGGCTGGGGTGGTATGGCGCTGAACGCGGCATCCATGGATACCCGCGTGAAGGCGGTCGCCACCAGCGTAATGTACGATATGAGCCGCGCGATGGGTCACGGCGTGGGCGACGGGAAAGATCGTTATTCAGCGGCCGATCGCCGGGCCGTGTTGCAGTATCTGAACGCGCAACGCTGGAAAGATGCTGAAAGCGGCACCTTCGCCCATGGCGGCCACGATATTTATGTCGATGAAAACGGTAAGGTAACGGCGGCCGGGCGTATTCTGCCGGAAGCATTGCCCGCCGATCCGCATCCGGTACTGAAAGAGTTCTATGATTACTACCGTATGCCGCGCGGCTTCCATGCCCGTTCCGTAAACTCCACCGGCGCATGGACCGCGACCATGCCGTTGTCCTTTATGAATATGCCGCTGCTGAGCTATGCCGGGGAGATCACCATCCCAACGCTGATTGTGACCGGTGAAAACGCGCACTCACGTTATTTTGCGGAAGATGCGTTTAAAGCTGTCGGCAGCAAACAGAAAGAACTGGTGATTGTTCCCGGTGCGAATCACGTTGATCTCTACGATAACGTCGCAGGGAAAATCCCGTTCGCGCAGTTCGGGCAGTTTTTCAAAACCAGTCTGGATTAATTCTCTTAGCCCCCGGCAATCAGGGGGCTTATCTTCTCTTCGCCGTGAATTACACCTATGTCCACACTGAATCAAACCTCATCCCGTGATGCTGAGCGTGCCCACTGGGGCGGTATTTTTGCCATGACCCTGTGCGTTTTTGTCCTCATTGCCTCGGAATTTATGCCCGTCAGTCTGCTCACGCCCCTCGCCAGAGATTTAGGGGTGACAGAGGGGACGGCTGGCCAGGGGATCGCCCTCTCTGGTGCGCTGGCTGTCCTGACCAGCCTTTTTCTTTCCCGGCTTGCCGGGAATATGAATCGCAAACATCTTCTTTCAGGCATGACCGTCCTGATGGCGCTGTCAGGGATCATTATCGCCTTCGCCCCAAACGCTTTGATGTATATGGCAGGCCGGGCGCTGATCGGCATCGCCATCGGCGGTTTCTGGTCGATGTCTGCTGCCACCGCCATTCGGCTGGTGCCTCAGCATCAGGTCTCTCGTGCGCTGGCGATTTTTAACGGCGGCAACGCGCTGGCGACGGTGGTCGCCGCCCCGCTGGGCAGTTATCTCGGCTCGACCATTGGCTGGCGCGGCGCGTTTCTTTGCCTGGTTCCCGTGGCGATTGTGGCGTTCATCTGGCAATATTTTAGCCTGCCCAACATGGGCGGGAACCAGCGGCCGTCGCCACGTAAAAGCGTATTTCGCCTGCTCCACCAGCCTGCGGTTTCGGTGGGTCTGATGGCGTGCGGCCTGTTCTTCATGGGACAGTTTGCGTTATTTACCTATGTGCGCCCCTTCCTCGAAACCGTCACCCACGTCAGTCCTTCCGGCTTATCGCTGATCCTGCTCACTATCGGTATCGCAGGTTTCATCGGCACGCTGATCGTCGCGCTGGTCCTGAATGCCGCGTTTTACCTCACCTTAATGGCCATACCGCTGCTTATGGCGCTGATTGCAGGGGTATTAATGCTCACCGGGGACAGCCTGTGGATCGTGGCCCTGCTGTTAGGTTTCTGGGGAATGCTGGCAACTGCGGCCCCTACGAGCTGGTGGACGTGGATCGCCCGTACGTTACCGGAAGATGCCGAGGCTGGCGGCGGGTTAATGGTCGCGGTGATCCAACTCTCCATTGCGCTTGGCTCAACGGCGGGTGGCGTGGTGTTTGATACCTTTGGCTGGCAGAGCACCTTCGCTTTAAGCAGCATATTACTCCTGAGTGCAGGGGTGCTGACTTTTACGACGTCGCGCCATCGGAAATAAGGCATTATATTAACAGGGTTGTTTTATTTAATTACAAAACCTCGCTCACCTCCCGTAGAAATAATAATTAAGCAATATCCTAGTCAGCCAGCGACATCGCTTTGTTAGCTTGAGCATTCAGGCAAAGCTCAAACCGGAGGTATTCTTTGCTGATTAAATTAAAGAAAGAACGAACGCATCAGGAGGATCGTCGTCTTGCCCTCTGGCTGGCGACCTCCGCGGGACTGCTGAATGCCATTGCGCTGGGCGCGTTCGGTTTTTTTCCCTCGCATATGACGGGCAATACCTCGCAGCTATCCAGCGAAGTTTCCTCCACCGATCTCAGCGATATTCTTTTCTTTGGCGCCATTATTCTTTCGTTTGTCTCAGGCGCCATCGCTGCGCGGATTATTGTTATCTGGGGGATTATCCATAACGTCAGGCTGGTATTCAGCCAGGTTCTGTTTGTTGAAGGGCTATTATTGGCCGGGGTATCCCTGTACGAAATGTATTTTCACTCCTTCGCCACGAATCAGGAGATTATTATTTTCCTGTGCGGGTTGATGGGAATTCATAATTCCACCTCCACTCAACTATCCGGCGGTCGGGTGAGATCCACGCACATCACCGGCACGCTGACCGATGCGGGCATTTCGCTGGCCTCCGTTATGGTCGCCATGCTGCGCCGGGATTACTCCAAAGATACGGCCGCGCAAAAGAGTCAGCTCAAAACCCATTTAACTACCCTTTTCTCCTTTATCAGCGGCGGGATCGCGGGGCTGATCCTGTTCAGAGAGTTTGGATTCCACGCGATGCTGGCGCTGGGCCTGTTGCTGGTAATCGTCGCCGCCTTCTCTATCGTCCGCATTTCGTGGCGCGTACGCAAGGTGCGCGCCGCGCTCAGTCGACAGGTATAATCAGCACGCCTTATGTGACGTTGTCACGTAAGGCGTGCTTCTTTAAGACTATTCTGCCTGCCCACTGACAGCCCTTATGCCATAAGGCTTCACTCAGGTTGACACTAATTTCATAGGGTTACTGATTTACCCCCTTCGCTGGAACCCTTCCGTTTCGCTTGCTATAGGTGAAGTACCCCTGCCGAAACATGGCATAACAACAGGCAACCGGTGGTTGCTATAACGCATGCGCACAGGGAGACACACCGCAATGCACCCATTACTTAAACGTTCGCTGCTTTTTGTCGGCGCGATTATCGTGGTTCTCGCTCTCCTCACCTGGGGAATAGGACTGGAAACGATTAAGGCGCGCCAGGTTGACCTGATTTACCTCGGGCAACAGCACCTGATTCTGGTCTTTTCATCCATGTTCTTTGCCCTGCTGGTGGGCATTCCAAGCGGTATTCTGCTGAGCCGTCCGGCCGCGCGTGGTATCGCCGAATATGTGATGCAAATCTTTAACGTGGGCAACACCCTGCCGCCGCTGGCCGTTCTGGCACTGGCGATGGTGGTGATTGGCATCGGTGATAAACCGGCCATTATCGCCCTCTTTCTGGCCTCTCTGCTGCCGATTGTGCGTAACACCTATGCCGGGCTGTGCTCTGTTCCCGCGTCGTTGCTGGAAGCGGCAAACGGTATCGGCATGACCAAATGGCAGCGCCTGAGTCAGGTTGAGATCCCAAACGCTTGGCCGGTGATGCTTTCCGGTATTCGCATTGCCACTGCGATTAACGTCGGTACCGCACCGCTGGCATTCCTGATTGGCGCCAGCAGCTACGGCGAGCTGATTTTCCCGGGGATCTATCTGAATGATTTCCCGACGCTGATCCTGGGCGCGGCGGCCACCGCTCTGTTCGCCCTGATTCTGGATACGCTGCTGGCGGCACTGGGCCGATTACTGAGCCCGCATCTCGCGCGATAATTATAACAAGGAGCTTCTATGAGACTGTTTTCCGGGCTGACGGCGCTATGCGCCGCCGCGCTCTTCACCAGCCAGGCGCTCGCCGCGCCGCTGATCCTGGCCACCAAGAGCTTTACCGAGCAGCACATTCTCTCGGCCATGACCGTGCAGTATCTGCAAAAGAAAGGGTTTCAGGTACAGCCTCAGACCAATATTGCAACGGTGATTTCGCGTAACGCGATGATCAACAAGCAGATTGATATGACCTGGGAGTATACCGGCACCTCGCTGATCATCTTCAACCACATCAACAAACGCATGTCGCCGCAGGAATCGTACGAGACGGTGAAACGCCTCGATGCGAAGCACGGTCTGGTGTGGCTTAAACCTGCCGATATGAACAATACCTATGCCTTTGCCATGCAGCGCAAGCGCGCCGAGGCTGAACATATCAATACCATGTCTGAGATGGTGGCAAAGATTGAGCAGATCCGTAAAACCGATCCGGATAACAACTGGCTGCTGGGCCTTGACCTGGAATTTGCCGGGCGCAGCGACGGGATGAAACCGTTGCAGGCAGCCTACAACATGGAGCTGGACCGCCCGCAGATCCGCCAGATGGATCCGGGCCTGGTCTATAACGCGGTGCGCGACGGGTTTGTCGATGCGGGGTTGATCTACACCACCGACGGGCGCGTAAAGGGCTTCGATCTTAAAGTGCTGGAAGATGATAAAGGCTTCTTCCCGAGTTATGCCGTGACGCCAGTTGTTCGGAAAGACACGCTGGAGGCTAATCCGGGGCTGGAGGAGGCGCTGAACACCCTTTCAGCCCAGCTCAATAACGACGTTATCACCGAACTGAATAAGAAGGTGGATATCGACCATCAGTCACCGCAGCAGGTCGCCCGTGATTTCCTGCGTAGCAAACAGTTGCTGTAGGAGGCGCTATGGAGACGATTCACTATATTCTCGACAACTGGGACTATCTCTTAACCCTGACGCTGCAACACCTGTGGCTGGTGGCGCTCGCCGTGGGCCTGGCGATTATTATTGGCGTGCCGCTGGGCATTTTAATTGTCCGCCATAAATGGCTGGCAACGCCGGTGCTGGGGATTGCCACCATTGTGCTCACCATCCCGTCAATTGCGCTTTTCGGCCTGATGATCCCGCTCTTTTCGCTGATCGGTCAGGGCATTGGCGCCCTGCCCGCGATTACGGCGGTGTTCCTCTATTCGCTGCTGCCGATTGTGCGTAACACCCACACGGCGCTCGACAGCCTGCCGCCGGGCCTGCGTGAAGCGGGACGCGGCATCGGCATGACCTTCTGGCAGCGTCTGCGCTGGGTGGAAATCCCGATGGCGTTGCCGGTGATTTTTGGCGGCATCCGCACCGCCGTGGTGATGAACATCGGCGTCATGGCGATTGCCGCCGTGATCGGTGCGGGCGGGCTGGGCCTGCTGCTGCTTAACGGTATTGGCGGGAGTGATATTCGTATGTTGATTGCGGGCGCACTGATGATTTGTCTTTTAGCGATTGTGCTCGACTGGTTGCTGCACCGTTTGCAGGTGGTACTGACTCCGAAGGGGATTCGATAATGATAAAACTGGAAAACCTCACCAAACAATTTTCACAGAAACACGGCCAGACGTTTAAGGCCGTCGACAACGTCAACCTGAACGTGCCTGAAGGGGAAATGTGCGTGCTGCTCGGCCCGTCCGGCTGCGGGAAAACCACTACCCTGAAGATGATCAACCGTCTCATTACGCCAAGCAGCGGGACGATCCTGATTAACGGCGAAGACACCAGCGGAATGGACACTGTGACCCTGCGTCGCAACATTGGCTACGTGATCCAGCAAATTGGCCTGTTCCCGAACATGACCATCGAAGAGAACATTACCGTCGTGCCGCGCATGCTGGGCTGGGACAAAGCGCGCTGTAAATCCCGTGCCGAGGAGCTGATGGATATGGTGGCAATGGATCCGCATAAATTCCTTCACCGCTATCCGCGCGAAATGTCCGGCGGTCAGCAGCAGCGTATCGGCGTCATCCGCGCGCTGGCAGCGGATCCTCCGGTCCTGCTGATGGATGAACCGTTCGGCGCGGTCGACCCGATTAACCGTGAGGTGATCCAGAACCAGTTCCTGGAGATGCAGCGCAAGCTGAAAAAGACCGTGATGCTGGTGAGCCACGATATTGACGAAGCGCTGAAGCTGGGCGACCGTATTGCCGTCTTCCGTCAGGGACGTATCGTGCAGTGTGCCAGCCCGGACGAGCTGCTGGCGAAACCCGCGAATGAGTTTGTTGGCTCGTTTGTTGGTCAGGACCGGACGTTGAAACGCCTGCTGCTGGTATCGGCGGGCGACGTCACCGACCAGCAGCCGACGATTACGGTACGCGAATCGACGCCGTTGCCGGAGGCCTTCGCCACCATGGATGACAACGATATTCGCGCCATTACCGTGGTTGATGAGCACGGCAAACCGCTCGGCTTTGTGAAGCGCCGCGAAGCGCGTAACGCCAGCGGCAGCTGCGGGGATATTCTGCATCCGTTCCGCATGACCGGTAAGGCCGAGGATAACCTGCGCGTGGTGCTTTCTCGCCTGTATGAGAGCAACACCAGCTGGATGCCGATTGTGGACGAGGACGGACGCTATAACGGCGAAATATCCCAGGATTATATTGCGGAGTATTTGAGCTCAGGGCGTACGCGCCGGGCGTTGAATATTCATAGCGAGAGTTAAGCATTCAGGCCGGGTACTGCCCGGCCTTTTTCCGCACGCATACCTTTTGCTAACCTCCCGATTTACCGCCACAATATTGTATCGTCCCCGTTAAATCACGACTTCATGCAACGTCTTCACGCTTACCCCGACATCCGCGCGATGTTTCGTCGTCTCCTGATTGCTACCGTCACCGGCGTGCTGGCGGCGCTGGCCGTTGCGGTGTTCCGCCACAGCATGTATCTGCTGGAGTGGCTATTTCTCAGCAACGAAAGCGGAAGTCTGGTGAACGCCGCAGCCGCGTTATCACCCTGGCGGCGGGCGCTGACGCCTGCGCTGGGTGGTCTGGCCGCGGGAATGCTACTGTGGGGATGGCAGCGCATGACGGCACAACGTCCCCACGCCCCCACCGATTATATGGAAGCGCTTGAGACGGGTGACGGCCAGTTTGATTACGGCGCCAGCCTGGTGAAATCCCTCGCGTCGTTGCTGGTGGTCGCCAGCGGCAGCGCCATCGGCCGTGAAGGCGCCATGATCCTGCTCGCCGCCCTCGCCGCCTCCTTTTTTGCACAACGTTGTACGCCGAAATCCGAATGGAAACTGTGGATCGCCTGCGGTGCCGCCGCCGGGATGGCCAGCGCCTATCATGCGCCGCTGGCGGGCAGCCTGTTTATCGCAGAGATCCTGTTTGGCACGCTGATGCTGGCCTCCCTCGGCCCGGTGGTGATTGCTGCTGTAGTGGCCCTGCTGACCACGCGCCTGTTAAGTCCCGGCGCGAATACGCTATATGATGTCCATCTCAGCGAGATGCTTACGGCGGTGGATTATTTCCTGATCGTTGGCGTGGGTCTGCTGGCTGGCGTTTGCGGCCCGCTGCTGATGTGGCTGATGGCGGCCAGCCACAGGCTGTTTCTGCGTCTCAAACTTTCACCGCCGTGGCAGCTGGCGCTGGGTGGTCTGATCGTCGGGCTGCTGTCGCTGCTAACGCCGAAGGTATGGGGGAATGGCTATAGCGTGGTTCAGGCGTTTTTGCAGTCGCCGCCGCTGCTGTCGGTGATTGCTGGCGTCTTTATTTGCAAGCTGCTGGCGGTGCTGGCAAGCAGCGGGTCCGGCGCGCCGGGAGGCGTGTTCACGCCAACCTTGTTTGTCGGTATGGCAACGGGAATGCTGTTTGCGCAGATCTTTGCGCTGTGGTTTCCTGGCTCTGAGACGGCGATCCTGCTCGGGCTGGCGGGTATGGCGACGCTGCTCGCCGCCACAACGCATGCGCCAATCATGTCGGCCTTGATGGTATGTGAGATGACCGGGCAGTATTTTTTACTTCCCGGTTTGCTGGTTGCCTGTGTTGTGGCGTCGGTATTGTCGAGAACGCTACGCCACGACTCGATCTACGGCCAGCATACCGCCGAAAGCCGAGAGATCGATGTAGTGCGCTAATTCGCGCTGCTCGGCGCGGGGCAGATAAGGCAGTTCGCCCACCAGCGGGCCAGGCAGCTTTTTGCTCAGCACATCGATGATTTCAGCGTAGTGCGCAAGGCCCGGGTTAATACGGTTCGCCACCCAACCAATCAGCGGCAGGCCGTCATTAGCGATAGCCTGCGCCGTCAGCAAGGCATGGTTGATGCACCCTTCCTGAATGCCCACGACCATAATCACCGGCAACTGCTCCTGCACCACCCATTCGGAAAGGGGACGTAAATCGTTCATCAGGCTGCGCCAGCCGCCGGTCCCTTCAACGACAACGTGGTCAACCTTTTCACTCAGATTTGCCAGGCCATCAGAAAGCAGGCTGTAGTTGATAAGCCCACTGTGAGCGACGCTGCTTTCCTCTTCGCTTAAGGCGATAGGATTAACGGCATCATAAGGCAGTTCCAGAGACGAGACGCTTTGCAGAACCAGGGCATCCTTATTGCGCAGCCCTTCTGGCGTCTCTTTACTGCCTTTTGCAACCGGCTTGTATCCTGCAACGCGTTTACCGCTTGCCGCCAGGGCCTGAAGTAACGCGCGGGATACGACTGTCTTCCCGACAGACGTATCCGTACCAGTAATAAAGAAACGCTTAAGCATGACTCATTCCACCTCTTGGGTATGCCTCAAAATATAAACCAGGTAAATAATTCAGTGGGGAAAGTCTACGGGATGCGTGCGCTACCGGGCTTGAGATAGCGCAATTTTTCGTACATCTCTGGAAAAGAGTTAGCCCTGTAGCAAACGAATCAGTAACGAGCCGTTGTACATCGCATCTTTTACCAGCGCGGCGCCGGCCATCGTACCCTGGTTGGAAAATTGCGTACTTTCGACCACGATGTTTTTACTGTACGCGGGAAGCGCCTGCTGATTGATGCAGGCGGAAATCGCCGGAAAGAGGATATCCGCCGCCTGGCTGAGCGGGGAGCCGATCAGTATTTTTTGCGGGTTAAACAGGTTCACCATAATGGCCAGAATGCGCCCGACATTATTGCCCACGCCGGTAATAATGTCCTTCGCCAGCAGATCGCCCTGCCTTGCCGCAGCGCACAGTGCCTCGACGCTTAACGGTTGACCGTGCAGCGTGGAGCTCATCGACTGGCTGAGCCGCACCTGCGCCAGCTCCAGCACGCTTTCGACGCTGGCAATCGTCTCCAGACAGCCGTGCTTCCCGCAATAACAGCGTTTCCCATACGGGTCGACCTGTGTGTGGCCTATTTCCACGAGACTACTGCTGCCTGCGTGTAGCAGATGACCATCGGTAATGACGCCCGCCCCCACGTTGTGATCGATAACCACCTGAATCACATCGCGCGCCCCGCGTGAGGCACCAAACAAGGCCTCTGCCATCGTCCATGCGCTGATATCATGCTGAATATAAACCGGAACGCCGGTATGCTGCTCCAGCGCCTCGCCGAGCGGCATCTCTTTTACATCCTCGTAGAACGGCATGCGATGTACAATACCATTTTCCGTATCAATAATTCCCGGCAAGGTTATGGCAATCGAAGTTAGACGCTCAAGTTTTTTCTGGTGGCGGATAAAAAACTGATCGATATGGGAAATAATACGATCCAGCAATGGCAAGTCATCTTTTAACGCCAGTTCCTGCGACTCTTCCACCACCAGTTTGCTGCTCAGATCGCGCAGAGCAAGGAAAATCTCCCCGCGACTAATGCGCAGAGAAAGATAGTGCCAGGCTTCAGTTTCAACCACCAGCCCCACCGCCGGACGGCCACGGTTCCCCGCTTCTTTGATTTCCAGCTCTTGCACCAGGTGTGCTTCGAGCATCTCACGGACAATTTTAGTGATACTGGCAGGAGCCAGTTGCGCCAGACGGGAAAGATCGATACGCGAGACTGGACCAAGCTGATCAATCAGGCGATAAACCGCGCCCGCGTTGGTCTGCTTTATTTGATCAATGTGCCCAGGCTGGTTTTCAGCAACCACCGCATACTCCCTATATTTTCGCGCTCCGAAATAATCTGTAGGCTATGGTGAAGCACTTCAATACGTGTCGTCAAATTTTTACTTAGGCATGTGATTAACAGCACATTTTCGGGCTTTTTCGCTGAAATTTCCCTCACCTGAGAGCATTCAGCAGATGAATACGAAAGTTACGCGCAGCCGGACTTTGTTCATGATGTTTCGGCCAGACCAACCACATTTCAGAAACCGCATCCTCTTCAGCAATCGGCACCCAGCGCATTTCGTTGAGCTGAACACGTTTAAATGACGCAGGCAAAATTGAAACACCCAGACCGGCGGAAACCAGACCGATGATGGTCATTGCCTCGCCCACCTCCTGAGTGATGACGGGCGTCAAATGGTAACGTCGCATCAGCCCGAGAATATCGTCATACAGCCCTGTCCCGACGTGCGGATCAAAAAAGACAAAGGGTTCTTTCGCCAGTTCAGCCAGCGTTACATTCGGTTATTTGCCAGGGGATGATCGTGCGGGATCATCGCCATAAGCGGTTCATGGACGATGACTGCGTGTTCAAGCGACTCCGGTAACGCTGTGTTACGCAGCAATCCCATATCCAGCGTTCCTTCAATGAGCGGAGCGATTTGCTCGCGAGTGTTCATTTCGCGGGTTTGTAAATGGACATCAGGATAATCACGGCGAAACAGCGATAACGTATCGGACACCGCCCGAATAAAAGGAGCCGACGAAGTAAAACCAATGCGCAACTCCCCCGCTTCACCCTGATGCAGCCTTTCAGCGCGAGCGGCAGCGTCATCCACCATAGACAGGATTTGCCGACTATCTGCAAGAAACTGTTTTCCTGCTGCCGTCAGCAATACACTGCGATTGGTTCGTGCCAGCAGTCGGGCACCAATTTGTTGCTCCAGCGCCTGAATCTGCTGACTTAGCGGCGGTTGCGAAATATTCAGGCGGGCAGCGGCGCGCCCGAAATGCAGCTCTTCCGCAACAGCAACAAAGTAACGCAGATGACGAAGTTCAATATTCATATTTAAAACATCTTATTTGAGATTATTAATATATTAGACAGAACAATTCGATTTTCCTACCCTATGTATAAGCCTGATCTACAGGCATATTTAGCAAGGATTTCAAGTGAGCCGTACTACAACTGTTGATGGCGCTCCGGCAAGCGACACTGACAAGCAAAGCATTTCTCAGCCAAATCAATTTATTAAACGCGGTACGCCGCAATTTATGCGCGTCACCCTGGCGCTGTTCTCTGCCGGACTGGCAACATTTGCACTTCTCTATTGTGTGCAGCCTATCCTTCCGGTGCTTTCGCAGGAGTTTGGCTTAACCCCCGCGAACAGTAGTATTTCACTGTCCATTTCCACGGCGATGTTGGCTATTGGTTTGCTGTTTACTGGCCCGCTATCCGATGCCATTGGTCGCAAACCAGTGATGGTCACGGCGCTACTGTTGGCCTCCATTTGTACGTTACTTTCGACAATGATGACCAGCTGGCACGGCATTTTGATTATGCGCGCCTTGATTGGGCTTTCGTTAAGTGGCGTGGCAGCTGTTGGCATGACTTATCTTAGCGAGGAAATCCATCCCAGTTTCGTGGCCTTTTCAATGGGGTTGTATATCAGCGGCAACTCAATTGGCGGCATGAGCGGACGCTTAATTAGCGGTGTCTTCACGGACTTTTTCAACTGGCGAATTGCTCTGGCGGCAATCGGTTGTTTCGCGCTGGCCTCGGCGTTGATGTTCTGGAAAATCCTCCCTGAATCACGCCATTTTCGCCCGACTTCGCTGCGCCCTAAGACGTTGTTTATCAACTTTCGTCTGCACTGGCGTGACCGGGGATTACCGTTATTGTTCGCAGAAGGCTTTTTGCTGATGGGGTCGTTCGTCACGCTGTTTAATTACATCGGCTATCGGTTGATGCTCTCCCCCTGGCACGTCAGTCAGGCCGTGGTTGGCTTATTATCGCTGGCTTATTTGACCGGTACATGGAGCTCACCCAAAGCCGGAACCATGACCACCCGCTATGGGCGTGGTCCAGTGATGTTGTTTTCGACGGGGGTTATGCTGTTTGGTTTACTGATGACCTTATTCAGCTCGCTGTGGCTGATCTTTGCCGGAATGTTACTCTTCTCAGCAGGATTCTTCGCAGCCCACTCAGTAGCCAGCAGCTGGATCGGCCCCCGCGCAAAACGCGCTAAAGGCCAGGCCTCCTCGCTGTATCTGTTCAGTTACTATCTGGGGTCGAGTATTGCCGGGACGCTGGGTGGTGTTTTCTGGCATAACTATGGCTGGAACGGCGTCGGCGCATTTATTGCTCTGATGTTGTGCGCGGCACTGCTGGTGGGCGCGAGCCTGCATAAACGACTGCATTAACATTCAGCCCTCTTCGTGTTTAAATCGAGCCGATGCTAATTTTTGTCATCGGCTGATTCAGACACGAGGACTTCATGAAAAACAATAACTATCAACAACTCACCCGCACCTTCCAGCGCCTCTCCCGCTTCTCGCACCTCTCCTCCATCGCCAGCTGGGACATGTTCACCATGATGCCGCCAGGCGGCAGCGCCGCGCGCGGTGAAGCGCTGGCGGAGATGAGCGTCCTGCAACATCAGATCCTGACCGATAAAAAAGTGGGTGAATGGCTGGCGGCGGCGGCAGACGAAGATCTGAACGACGTTGAGCAGGCCAACCTGCGTGAAATGACGCGCCACTACCAGCAGGCCACTTTACTGCCGGAATCGCTGGTGGAGGCCAAATCGCTGGCGGGCAGCAGGTGTGAACACGCGTGGCGCACTCAGCGTCCGGCCAACGACTGGCAGGGCTTTTCAGCCAACCTGAAAGAGGTGGTGAAACTCAGTCGTGAAGAAGCCCGCCTGCGCGCTGAGGCTAAAGGCTGCACGCCTTACGACGCGCTGCTGGATATCTTTGAACCCGACATGACCAGCGCTCGCCTGGATGTGCTGTTCGGCGATCTGAAGTCCTGGCTGCCGGAGCTGCTGGCAAAGGTTGTGGAAAAACAGGCTCAACGATCGTTCGTTCCGCCACAGGGTCCCTTCCCGACCGCCACGCAGCGCGAGCTGGGCCTGGAAGCGATGAAAATGCTTGGCTTCGATTTTAACGGCGGTCGTCTGGACGTTAGCGCTCACCCGTTCTGCGGCGGCGTGCCGGAAGATGTGCGTATCACCACGCGTTACGATGAAGATGAACTGCTCAGCGCGCTTTTCGGCGTGATCCACGAAACCGGACATGCCCGCTACGAACAAAACCTTCCGCGAGCGTGGGCCGGCCAGCCCGTTGCGCTGGCGCGCTCTACGGCGATCCATGAATCCCAGAGCTTGTTCTTTGAAATGCAGCTGGGCCGCAGCGACGCTTTCCTGAAGCATCTGCTTCCGGCGGTTCATGCCCGTTTCGGTAGCCAGGCGGCATTCAGCGAAGAGAATTTTATTGCCTGGAACCAGCGCGTGAAGCCGGGCTACATCCGCGTTGATGCGGATGAAGTGAGCTATCCGGCGCATGTGGTGCTGCGCTATGAGATCGAGCGCGCGCTAATTAATGGCGAAATTGAAGTCGATGATATTCCCGCGTTATGGGATGAGAAAATGCAGGCGTGGCTTGGGTTATCCACCAAAGATAACTACCGCAACGGCTGTATGCAGGATATCCACTGGACCGACGGCGGTTTTGGCTACTTCCCGTCTTACACGCTGGGGGCAATGTATGCGGCACAGCTGTTCAATGCCGCCAAAACTGCGCTGCCCGGGTTGCTGGCATCCATTGCCGGGGGCGATTTCTCGGCGCTGTTTGACTGGCTGCGTCAGAATATCTGGCAGCACGGCAGCCGTTTCAGCACGTCGCAGCTCATCACCCAGGCTACAGGTGAAGATCTGAATATCCGCTACTTCCGCGAACACCTGACGTCCCGCTATCTGTAACCGAACGCGCCGGGGGGCCCACCCCGGCGTTGTACATATCGTTACACGCTGAAACCAACCACTCACGGAAGTCTGCCATTCCCAGGGATATAGTTATTTCAACGGCCCCGCAGTGGGGTTAAATGAAAAAACAAATTGAGGGTATGACAATGAAAAAAGTATTAGCTCTGGTTGTTGCCGCTGCTATGGGTCTGTCTTCTGCCGCCTTTGCTGCAGAGACTACGACCACACCTGCTCCGACTGCGACGACCACCAAAGCAGCGCCGGCGAAAACTACACATCATAAAAAACAGCATAAAGCAGCACCTGCCCAGAAAGCGCAGGCGGCTAAAAAGCATCATAAAAATACGAAAGCTGAACAGAAAGCCCCTGAACAAAAAGCGCAGGCAGCGAAGAAACACGCCAAGAAACACAGCCATCAGCAACCGGCAAAACCTGCTGCACAACCCGCAGCGTAAGTTTTCAACAGTAATGCTGGCGCGCCCCCTCGCGCCTGAAAATTACGGTGCTAAGCGGGTAACGTTTAGCACCGCCTTTAGCGGAGGGTAGTATGGTGGGCCGTTATCGCTTTGAGTTCATTCTGATCATCCTTATTTTATGCGCACTGATTGCCGCCCGTTTTTATCTTTCCTGATTGTAGTTATCTGATTTTACTCCCACTTTCATCCCGTCCCGTCTATAGTATTTATGAGGGTTTGCTTTTAATAATCATAATTACCCACCAGAGTGTGATATGCGTACAACCATTGCTGTAGTGTTGGGTGCAATTAGTTTGACGTCTGCTTTTGTGTTTGCAGATAAACCAGACGTTGCCAGATCGGCAAACGATGAGGTCAGCACCCTGTTTTTTGGTCATGATGATCGTGTGCCAGTGAATGACACGACCCAATCACCGTGGGATGCGGTTGGGCAACTGGAAACGGCCAGCGGCAATTTATGTACGGCGACGCTGATTGCACCCAATCTGGCATTACGGCAGGACACTGTTTATTGACACCTCCAAAGGGTAAAGCGATAAAGCAGTGGCGCTGCGTTTAGTGTCAAATAAAGGTCTTTGCGCTATGAGATCCACGACATAGAAGGGCCGCGTTGATCCGACACTGGGAAAGCGGTTAAAGCAGATGGGATGGTTGGATTGTACCTCCCGCAGCCGCGCCGTGGGACTTCGGATTGATTGTGCTACGTAATCCCCCTTCTGGCAGTACGCCGTTGCCGTTATTTGAGGGAGATAAAGCCGCGCTTACCGCCGCATTAAAAGCGGCAGGTCGTAAAGTGACTCAGGCAGGCTACCCTGAAGATCATCTCGATACGTTGTACAGTCATCAAAACTGTGAAGTGACTGGCTGGGCGCAAACGTCGTGATGTCACATCAGTGCGATACCTTGCCGGGTGACAGCGGTTCGCCTCTGATGTTGCATACCGATGACGGCTGGCAATAATTGGGGTGCAAAGTTCGGCTCCTGCCGCGAAAGAACGCTGGCGCGCCGATAACCGGGCGTTGTCGGTGACCGGTTTTCGCGACCGGCTGGAAGCCCTGGCGCAGCAGTAGGTCACTCAGGCCAGTTTAATCATGATCATGCCGGCGAGCAGTAATACCAGCCCTATCCAGCCTTTATTGTTTAAACGCTGCCCGAACATAATCCAGCCTGCCGCCAGGGTGGCGGCAATACCGAAGCCACCCCACAGCGCATAGGCCACGGACAGATCGATGCCTTTCACCGCCTGTGACAGGGCGCTAAACGCCCCCAGAACCGCGGCAATCGATAACAGGCCGTAGGCTTTACGACGAAAACCGTCGGAGAACTTCAGAAAGACGTTGGCAATAATTTCCAGAACGATGGCGAAAGCCAGCCAGGCCGGCGGTGATCCCATTCAAACTGCGCCATGGTTTCACCTCCAGTTCAGGTTTACGCGCTTTACGGGTACCTGATTTTATCAACACAATCCCGGCGACCAGGGTGGTTAACCCGGCAATTTTCATCAGCGATAAACTTTCGTCGAATAACAAAACGCTAAACAAGGTAATAAATAAAATACCGATACCTTCCACAGCGCATAAAGCTACGCCTAAGGCGATTTTTTTAACGGCGAAAGAGAGAAATATATACGACAGAGAAATCATCACCAGCATTAAAATAAAGCCGCCATTTCCCTCACTGACGCTCGCCCATTTCATTGACAGCGTACCGGTAATTTCTGTAGCAATAGCCAGACCTAATAAAATTCCAATAAATAACATTGTCCTTCTCCTGCAAGAGAATTATTTTTAATTTTCGCTTAATTCAGCGAAACCAAAGTAAAGTGGTCAAGCCCCGCGCATAGCGCAAGCTTTGGCAGAAGAAAGGACTAAAGCGCGTTTGCGCCAGTGCTGCTCACCTACGAGCAAGATAGGTGGATGAGGTACGAAGATGGGTAAATGTAGAAAAATAACGTCCTGAACAAATTGTCCATAATATTACAATTATCCGCAGTGTTGCTTCTCGTCATCGCGGATGATAATTGTCCTCGGTAGTTGAACACGCCTGATTTGTATCATAGCCAGGAATTTACTCAAAGCCTTTTCATTTCTTTACCCAGTCTGTTTGATTTTGGTTAGTTTTTTTAATCCGCTTTCCCCTCTATTATAAATAAAAAACTGTTCAGGAACGTCCATGGCCAAACCTATTATCACCCTCAACGGGCTTAAGATCGTCATCATGCTGGGCATGCTGATGATCATTCTGACCGGCGTTCGTTTTGCGGCCGATATCATCGTGCCTTTTATCCTGGCGCTTTTTATCGCGGTGATCCTCAATCCACTGGTGCAGCGAATGGTGCGGCTGCGCATCCCGCGTGTGCTGGCGATAAGCCTGCTTATCAGTATTATTATCGTTGCGATGGTGCTGTTAGTCGCCTATCTGGGAACCTCCCTGAACGAGCTGGCGCGGACGCTACCGACATACCGCTCTTCCCTGGCGACCCCGCTGCTGCAAATTGAACCCTGGCTGCAACGCGCGGGTATCGAAGTCTCGGTTGAGGAACTGCTTAAATACATCGATCCGAATGCCGCCATGACGATTGTCACCAGCCTGCTGGCACAACTCTCCAACGCCATGACCTCGATTTTCCTGTTGTTCCTGACGGTTGTGTTTATGCTGCTGGAAGTTCCACAGCTGCCTGCAAAGCTCCAGCACATCATGGTGCGTCCGGTAGAGGGAATGGGCGCCATTCAGCGCGCGCTCGACAGCGTTTCACGCTATCTGGTGCTGAAAACGGCCATCAGCCTGGTGACGGGATTAGTGGTCTGGGGGATGCTCGCCGCGCTGGATGTGCGTTTTGCCTTTGTCTGGGGGCTGCTGGCCTTTGCGCTCAACTATATTCCTAACATCGGCTCCGTGCTGGCGGCGATCCCCCCTATCCTTCAGGTGCTGGTTTTCAGCGGTTTGTATGATGCCCTGATTCTGCTGGCAGGCTATCTGGTGATTAACCTTGTCTTCGGGAACATTCTCGAACCACGGATAATGGGACGCGGGCTGGGGCTTTCAACCCTTGTTGTGTTCCTGTCCCTGATTTTCTGGGGCTGGCTGCTCGGGCCTGTCGGCATGCTGCTCTCCGTTCCGCTGACAATTATTGTCAAAATTGGCCTGGAGCAGACCGCCGGTGGACAAAGTATCGCTGTACTGCTGAGCGACATGAGCCATAAGGCCGATTAATTGTCCATCGACAGCATGGGCTTACCCGTTCTTCCCGCTTCGCGATAGTTGCCCACTGCCCGCTGCCATTCCGACAGCGGGTAGAGGGTGACATCGCTGCACTGGCTGGCGCGCAGTTTAGGCCAGATGCGCCGAAACTCCGCCTGCCACGCCTCAGCGCTCAGCGCGTCCAGATAGTTACGAATGTGAAACCACGCCACGCGCGGCAACGGCCGCTGCTGCCGGAAGGTCTGCCCGGAGAGTAGCCCGTAGCAGACAAAGGTGCCGGTTTCGGGCATCACGCTCAGGATCGTCTCCGCCAGGCTGCCGCCCGTGGCGTCGTACACCACCTCCGCTTGCGCGGCGGCAGCGTTGACGGCGGTCGTATCATGTTGCGCAATCGGGACGATCCCCATTTCAGCCAGACGTTGAGCGTGCACGGGCGAGCGATGGATCCCGTAAACCGCCTCTGCGCCCGCCTGGCGTGCCCATTGCCCGAGCAGAACGGCGCAGTCAGAACCGGCAGCGGTGAGCAGCACCGTTTTCCCGACCGGAGGATAGCGGTCCAGCATCATCTGTGCGGCAAGCGGGTTGATATACGCCCGCGCGGCAAGTAGCGAGTCGACGTCGTCCGGGACGGGAACCGCATACGCCGCCGGGCAGTCGACATAGCGCTGCCAGGTTCCCTGCCCCCGTAACGGCAGGACCCGCTTGCCCAGCAGCGCCGGATAAGCGGCGGGCGTTTCGGTCACTATTCCGACCCCTTCATAACCGGCTATCGCAGGCAGCGGCGTGCGATGGCGATATGCTCCGGTGATGGGGATGAGATCGGAGGCGTTCACCGGGGAAAAAAGCATGCGCACACGTATCTCTCCCGGCTGTCGCGGCGACAATGGTGTAGTTTCCGCTTGCAGTACCGATTCAGGCTCACCAAACCGGCGATACCAGAGAGCCAGATTAAGCATTGCGATCGCGCCATCCCATTTCCGGTGCGACATGTTTCAGGATGGACTCGATCACATGTGCGTTGTATTCCACGCCCAGCTGATTCGGCACGGTAAGTAACAGCGTATCCGCTTCCGCGATCGCTTCATCCTTTTTCAACTGTTCAATCAGCTTGTCTGGCTCTGCGGCATAGCTGCGTCCGAAAATGGCCCGCGTTTTCTCATCCAGATAGCCCACGCTGTCGCTCTCATTGCGGCTTGAGCCGAAATACATCCGGTCGCGATCGTCCATCAGGGCAAAAATACTGCGGCTGACCGAAACGCGTGGCTGACGGGTATGCCCTGCCTCAGCCCAGGCCTGTCGGTAGGCACGGATCTGTTTTGCCTGCTGAATATGGAACGGCTCGCCGGTTTCATCATCTTTCAGCGTTGAGCTTTGCAGGTTCATCCCCAGTGTTGCCGCCCATACTGCCGTTGCATTAGAGCCAGCCCCCCACCAGATACGATCGCGTAAGCCTTCTGAATGCGGCTCCAGACGCAATAATCCCGGCGGGTTTGGGAACATCGGCTGTGGGTTAGGCTTTGCAAACCCTTCACCGCGTAATACATCAAGCAGTACCTCAGTGTGGCGGCGCGCCATATCTGATTCGTTTTCCCCTTCCTGCGGCACGTAACCAAAATAACGCCAGCCATCAATCACCTGCTCCGGGGAACCCCGGCTGATACCAAGCTGTAATCGCCCGCCGGAGATGAGATCTGCCGCGCCAGCATCTTCCGCCATATACAGCGGATTTTCATACCGCATGTCGATCACGCCCGTCCCGATTTCGATGCGTTTGGTTTTCGCGCCTATTGCAGCCAGCAAGGGGAATGGCGAACTGAGCTGGCGGGCAAAGTGATGCACACGGAAATAAGCCCCGTCCGCGCCCAGCTCTTCGGCAGCGACCGCCAGATCGATGGACTGTAGCAGCGTGTCAGCCGCGGTTCGCGTGCCGGACTGAGGTGACGGCGTCCAGTGACCAAACGACAAAAATCCGATCTTTTTCATAGTGGAGTATCCTGATAAAGCATTGCGTTATCCCTACTCTACGCATTAACGGATGAGAATAAATGGTGATTATTTAACGGAATGCTTCAAATAAACTGACAGAAATACGCAAATCGCACGCTGCCTTCCCGCAGAGGAGGCATTCTCCTGACATCTCATAATGGGATATAGTGTGAACTATTCTCTTTTTAACAGGTAACATCAGCAATGGCTCTGATCCCCAAAAACTACGCACGGCTGGAAAGCGGCTACCGTGAAAAAGCGCTAAAAATCTACCCCTGGGTTTGTGGACGCTGCTCGCGTGAGTTTGTTTATTCAAATCTTCGTGAACTCACGGTTCACCATATCGACCACGATCACACCAATAACCCGGAAGATGGCAGTAACTGGGAGCTGTTGTGCCTGTTTTGTCACGATCACGAACACTCAAAGTACACCGAAGCGGATCAGTATGGCACCACCGTTGTCGCGGGTGAGGATGCGCAAAAAGACGTGGGTGTCGCCACGTTTAACCCCTTTGCCGATCTCAAGGCGATGATGAGCAAGAAGAAGTAATATCGACGGCTTCACTGCCCATACCTGTCGTATGGGCACTTATATTCCTTAAACATTTCATTAAATACCCTTTCCGCCAGATTTGCCTCGCCGCCATTCTGAACATAACCCTCTCCCTCCTGCACCCGTACGACGTCACTCCTCGTTCCCCCTTGATCTTTGCTATCAACATACAATACTGTATATAAATACAGTCTTAATTAACGGTGATCATAATGCAGTTTTTCACCCCTCCTGGCGATACCAGAGCGAGCTGACCATGTTTGCACTGTGTGATGTGAACGCTTTCTATGCTTCCTGTGAAACGGTTTTTCGCCCGGACCTGAAGGGACGACCGGTGGTCGTGTTGTCCAATAACGATGGGTGCGTCATCTCTCGCTCCGCTGAAGCCAAACCCTTTGTGAAAATGGGTGAACCGTACTTCAAACAGAAAGATCTCTTCAGGCATCATGGCGTGGTTTGTTTCAGCAGTAATTATGAACTTTACGCGGATATGTCCAACCGGGTAATGAACACGCTTGAAGAGATGTCGCCTCGTAGCGAAATATACTCAATTGATGAGATCTTTTGCGATCTTACCGGCGTGCGTAATTGTCGCGATCTTTCCGACTTTGGGCATGAAATGAGAGCGACCGTACTGCAACGCACCCATCTGACCGTCGGAGTGGGCATCGCACCCACAAAGACGCTGGCGAAACTGGCAAATCACGCGGCGAAACGCTGGCAGCGCCAGACGGGAGGCGTTGTTGATTTATCCAATGTGGATCGTCAGAGAAAGCTGATGGCGGCGCTACCCGTCGAAGACGTTTGGGGTGTAGGACGTCGCATAGCGAAGAAGCTTGAGATGATGGGG
Source organism: Enterobacter hormaechei (assembly GCA_042434945.1). Taxonomy (GTDB): domain Bacteria; phylum Pseudomonadota; class Gammaproteobacteria; order Enterobacterales; family Enterobacteriaceae; genus Escherichia; species Escherichia hormaechei_A. Next base: position 1,593,908 of record CP170191.1, on the reverse strand, counting down.
ATTAAGACCGTCCTGCAACTGGCAGACACCGATATCGGGTTCATAAGAAAACATTTCAATGTCGTGCTGGAGAGAACGGTGCGTGAATTACGGGGCGAATCGTGTCTTGAACTGGAAGAGTTTGCCCCGGTAAAGCAAGAAATCGTCTGTTCGCGCTCGTTTGGCGAACGCATCACCGAATATGACGATGTACGCCAGGCCATCTGTAGTTATGCCGCCCGGGCAGCAGAAAAACTTCGCAATGAGCATCAGCATTGCCGCTTTATCTCCGTATTTGTTAAAACCTCGCCCTTCGCGCTTAACGAGCCATATTATGGCAATAGCGCGTCGGTAAAACTGCTCACCCCAACCCAGGATAGCCGGGATATTATCGGCGCATCAGTTCGTTGTCTGGATGCGGTCTGGAAGAACGGCCATCGGTACCAGAAAGCCGGAGTGATGCTGGGAGATTTTTATAGCCAGGGCGTCGCGCAACTTAATCTGTTTGACGACAACGCACCCAGGAAAAACAGCCAAAAGTTAATGGATGTATTAGACCATCTGAATGCTGAAAATGGCCGTGGCACGCTTTACTTCGCGGGACAGGGTATACAGCAGCCGTGGCAGATGAAACGGGAAATGCTTTCACCCCGCTACACCACCCGCTTTGCGGATCTCCTCACTGTTAAGTGATATTAACAATTGCTGCTAAGTTGTAATTTTCCCCTTGCCGGACCGGACAAATCGGTTATCGTGCCAGGCAACTTTCGCAGCAATAAAAGACAGTGGGATGCGCTATGGCGATTTTTGATGGTCACAATGACCTGTTGCTTAATTTATGGCTTCACCATCGCCAGGATCCGGTAACGGCCTTCTTCTCCGGCATTGAGAACGGACACCTCGATTATCCACGCATGCAGCAAGGCGGATTTTCCGGCGGGCTGTTCGCGCTGTTCGTGCCGCCGCAGGAGTATATCGCCCGCATGGCGCCACAATACGCCAGCGAGCCGTGGCAGCCGGTCGACATTCTCTGGCAGCAGCTGACGATCCTTAAGCAGCTTGTCGCCCACTCCGATGGCCGGGCGCGATTGTGCCTGAGCGCGGCGGATATCGAACGCTGCCGTCAGGATAAAGTGCTGGCGATGGTGGCGCATATTGAGGGCGCGGGCGGTTTTGACGGCGAGGGAGACGATCTACAGGCTTTCTATACCGCCGGGGTGCGCAGCATTGGGCCTTTCTGGAACATTGCTAACCGTTTTGGCACCGGCGTTAACGGGGCGTTTCCCGGCAGCCCGGACAGCGGCCCAGGGCTTACCGCTGAGGGTATCGCCCTCATTAAGCACGCTAACGTCCTGAACATGCTGATTGATGTTTCGCATATGAATGAAAAAGCGTTCTGGGATACCGCTCGTCATTCCTCTTCACCGCTGGTCGCCACCCATTCCAACGCCCATACGCTGTGCCCGCAACCGCGCAATCTGACCGATCGGCAGCTACTGGCTATCCGCGACAGCGGCGGCGTGGCAGGCGTCAATTTCGGCAACGCGTTTTTGCGCGCCGACGGTAAACGCGATAGCGATACCCCGCTGAGCACAATCGTTCGTCATATCGACTATCTTATTAACATCATGGGTGACGATCATGTCGCGCTGGGCTCCGATTTTGACGGCATTACGTTGCCTGATGATTTACACGATGTGAGTGGTTTACCACGGCTAATCAGCGCATTGCGTGACAGCGGCTATGATCAATTTGTGCTGAATAAGCTGCTGTGGGGCAACTGGCAAAAGGTATTGCAAAATGTTTGGCAACAATAGGTTACGTTGTAAACATTAAGTTAATTCCTTACATCTTTCGGGTTGAGCTTTGCCCTCCTGTGACGCATTATTTGATGACCATCACAAAACTGGCACAAACAATGGCGTTGGTGCTGCTTTTTTAAAGAGGAAAAAACGATGTGGAAGAAACCTGCTTTTATTGATTTACGTCTTGGCCTGGAAGTGACCCTGTACATTTCCAACCGCTAATCGCTCTGCCCGCCATCCGTGCGGGCATTTTTGTTTGACTACCTGGCCCATCTTCATGTTTATTAAAGTCCTCGGTTCCGCCGCTGGCGGTGGTTTCCCCCAGTGGAACTGTAACTGCGCCAACTGTCAGGGTTTGCGCGACGGTACCCTTCAGGCGACCCCTCGCACCCAGTCGTCGATCATCGTCAGCGATAACGGCAAAGAGTGGGTGCTGTGTAACGCCTCCCCCGATATCAGCCAGCAGATTGCCCATACGCCAGAACTGAATAAGAAAGAGGTTCTGCGCGGCACGCATATTGGCGGCATTATTCTCACCGATAGCCAGATTGACCACACCACCGGGCTGCTCAGCCTGCGCGAAGGGTGCCCGCATCAGGTATGGTGTACGCCGGAGGTGTATGAAGATCTTTCCAGCGGATTCCCGATTTTTACCATGCTCCGGCACTGGAACGGTGGCCTGATTCACCACCCGATCGCGCCGCTCACCGCCTTTAGCGTGGAAGCCTGCCCTGATTTGCAGTTTACCGCTGTCCCCATCGCCAGTAACGCACCGCCCTATTCGCCGTGGCGCGACCGCCCGCTGCCGGGGCATAACGTGGCGCTGTTTATCGAAAACCGCCGCAACGGTCAGACGCTGTTCTACGCACCGGGTCTCGGTGAACCCGATGACACCATCCTGCCGTGGCTTAAAAAAGCGGACTGTCTGCTGATTGACGGCACCGTCTGGCAGGACGATGAACTCCAGGCCACCGGCGTCGGACGCAATACCGGCCGCGACATGGGCCATCTGGCGCTCGGCGATGAACACGGCATGATGGCGCTGCTGGCCTCGCTGCCGGCAAAGCGCAAGATTCTGATCCACATTAATAACACCAACCCGATCCTTAACGAGCAGTCGCCGCAGCGTCACGCCCTTGCGCAGCAGGGAATAGAAGTGAGCTGGGACGGGATGAACATCACGCTTCAGGACTAACTATGCACATTCGCGAAACGCTCTCACCGCAAGAGTTTGAGCACGCCCTCCGGGCGAAAGGCGCCTACTATCATATTCACCATCCGTACCATATCGCGATGCATAACGGCGAGGCCAGCCGCGAGCAGATCCAGGGCTGGGTGGCGAACCGGTTTTACTACCAGACGACGATCCCGCTGAAAGACGCGGCAATTATGGCGAACTGCCCGGATCCGCACACGCGTCGCAAATGGGTGCAGCGGATCCTCGATCACGACGGCAGCAACGGTCATGACGGCGGTATCGAAGCCTGGCTACAGCTGGGCGAAGCCGTGGGGCTCAGCCGCGAGGACTTAATCAGCGAACGCCACGTGTTGCCCGGCGTCCGTTTCGCCGTCGACGCTTACGTTAACTTCGCCCGCCGCGCCAACTGGCAGGAGGCGGCATGCAGCTCGCTCACCGAACTGTTCGCCCCGCAAATCCATCAGTCGCGTCTCGACAGCTGGCCACAGCACTACCCGTGGATCAAAGAGGAAGGCTATTTTTATTTCCGCAGCCGCCTCAGCCAGGCCAGCCGCGACGTTGAACACGGTCTGGAGCTGGCGAAGCGTTACTGCGATAGCGCGGAAAAGCAGAATCGGATGCTGGAGATCCTTCAGTTCAAACTCGATATCCTGTGGTCGATGCTCGACGCGATGACCATGGCCTACGCGCTACAGCGTCCGCCTTATCACACGGTCACCGACAAAGCGGCCTGGCACACAACCCGACTGGTATAAGCATGCAAAAAAACTCCATCGTCGCCTTTCGTCGCGGCTATCGCCTGCAATGGGAAGCCGCTCAGGACAGCCATGTCATCCTCTATCCGGAAGGCATGGCCAAACTCAATGAGACCGCGGCCGCGATCCTCGAACTGGTCGATGGCCAACGCGACGCGGCGGCCATCATTGCCATACTCAACGAACGGTTCCCGGAAGCCGGCGGCGTGGATGACGACGTCGTAGAATTCCTGCAAATCGCTTATCAACAGAAGTGGATTATTTTCCGTGAGCCAGAATAAACCCGCCGTCAATCCACCGCTGTGGCTGCTGGCGGAGCTGACCTATCGCTGTCCGCTACAGTGTCCTTACTGCTCTAACCCGCTGGACTTCGCCCGGCAGGATCAGGAGCTGACCACCGAACAGTGGATTGAGGTTTTCCGCCAGGCGCGGGCGATGGGCAGCGTGCAGATAGGTTTTTCCGGCGGCGAACCGTTGACGCGTAAAGATCTGCCGGAGCTGATCCGCGCCGCCCGCGATCTCGGTTTTTATACCAACCTGATCACCTCGGGAATTGGCCTGACGGAAAGCAAACTCGACGCGTTCAGCGAGGCCGGTCTGGACCATATCCAGATTAGCTTCCAGGCCAGCGATGAAGTGCTCAACGCTGCGCTGGCGGGGAATAAAAAAGCCTTCCAGCAGAAGCTGGCGATGGCCAAAGCGGTCAAAGCCCGTGATTACCCGATGGTGCTGAATTTCGTCCTGCACCGACATAATATCGATCAGATCGATAAAATCATCGAGCTGTGCATCGAACTGGACGCCGACGATGTCGAACTTGCCACCTGCCAGTTCTACGGTTGGGCGTTCCTTAATCGTCAGGGGCTTCTGCCGACGCGGGAACAGATTGCCCGCGCGGAACGCGTGGTTGCCGAATATCGGCAAAAAATGGCCGCCAGCGGCAATCTGACCAACCTGCTGTTCGTCACCCCCGATTATTACGAAGAGCGGCCAAAAGGCTGTATGGGCGGCTGGGGGTCGATTTTCCTCAGCGTGACCCCGGAAGGCACGGCGCTGCCCTGCCACAGCGCGCGCCAGCTGCCGGTGGATTTCCCATCGGTGCTTGAGCAGAGCCTGGAATCCATCTGGTATGACTCTTTCGGCTTCAACCGCTATCGCGGGTTTGACTGGATGCCGGAGCCGTGCCGCTCCTGCGATGAAAAGGAGAAGGACTTCGGCGGCTGCCGCTGTCAGGCCTTTATGCTCACCGGGAATGCGGATAACGCCGATCCGGTGTGCAGCAAATCGCCGCATCATCATAAAATCCTCGAGGCGCGACGCGAAGCAGCCTGTAGTGATATGAAGATCGGTCAACTTCAGTTCCGCAACCGTACCCGTTCTCAGCTTATCTACAAAACCCGGGAACTGTAACGATAATGACCACCCGCATCGTGGAACTGGCAGGCGGTTTACGCGCAACGCTGGTGCATCAGCCGCAGGCGACACGCGCGGCGGCGCTGGCGCGCGTGAGTGCCGGAAGCCATCACGAGCCACCGCGCTTCGCCGGTCTTGCGCATTTGCTTGAGCACCTGCTGTTCCGCGGTAGCCAGCGCTATCAGGGCGATGATCGACTCATGGCCTGGATCCAGCGCCAGGGCGGCAGCGTCAATGCCACCACGCTGGCTCGCCACAGCGCTTTTTTCTTCGACGTTGCCGCCGATAACCTGTCCTACGGCGTCGCGCGGCTGCGGGATATGTTGCAGGCGCCGCTGCTTTCACCGCATGACATACAGCGCGAAGTGGCGGTCATTGATGCGGAAAACCGGCTCATCCAGCAACATGATTCCGCCCGGCGCGAAGCGGCGGCGCGCCACGCGATGGAAGAACCCGCGGTTTTTCGCCGTTTTAAGGTGGGTAGCAAGGAGTCTCTCGGGCAGGACCCGGGATCGCTGCAAGCCGCGTTGCTCGACTTTCATCGTCGCTATTATGTGGCAGGACACCTGCAATTGTGGCTGCAAGGGCCGCAAACGCTGGATGTGCTGGCCGAGCTTGCCCATACGTTTGCGTCAGGTTTTGCGTCAGGAGGCATGCCTGAAACCGCTCCCCCGTTGCGTCTTAGCGCTGAAGCAGATTATCAGCTGGCGGTAACGGAGCGACCCGCACTGTGGCGTTGTCCGCTCATTCGAAAAAGTGACAACGTCACTTTATTTCGGGGGTTTTTACTGGACGACGCCCCCGGAAGCCTGATTGCCGGGCTACGGGCGCGCGGACTGGCAGAAGAGGTAGCCCTGAACTGGCTTTATCAGGATGACGATTACGGCTGGCTGGCGCTAACGGTTGATAGCGAACGGCCCGAGGACATTGACCCGCATATTACCCACTGGCTACGGGCGCTACAGCAAACGACGGATGAGCAGCAGCGGCATTATTACCGGCTGGCACAGCAGCGTTTCAGCGCCCTGCCGACGCTGGAGCAGCTGCGCCAGCGGGCATTTGGTTTTGCGACCGGCGCGGCGCCCGTAGGTTTTTCCGCCTTCTGTGCTGACTTACTGGCGGCGCCAGTCTCGTATCTGGCCTGCAAAAAAATGGAAACCGCTGAAATTATTGCCAGCCAGGGTTTTGCCCTGCCGCTTAGCCATTGGCGTCGCCAGCCGGTTGCAGATGATAGCCCCATCGCGTTTTCCTTCTACCCGCAGACTGCCAGGTATGCTGCGCCAGCCCCGACGTCAGAAGCCGCTCCACTGCTGCATTTGTCGGCGCAGACACAACCGCCGACGCTGATCCTGCGCAGGCCTTTTTATTCGCGCGTGGACAGGTCACAGGGGGTGGCGATGGGCAAACAGTTACGCCCTCTTCTTGCTGAACTGCGCCATATCGACGGCAGCGGCGAGTGGCAAACGGTTGACGGTAGCTGGCAGCTCACCCTGCGGCTTCCTGACGCCATGGTGACGGCGGAACCCATCATCGGGGCGATAATCGATCGCCTCTCCCACCCCGCTCCTGCTATTACGCCAGCGCCAGAAGGCATTGCCATCCGTGAGCTGCTTCAGCAATTGCCTGAACGTCTGGCATCGGATCCGCCACGGGACGGCTGGCTGGCGGCGTTAGTTGGCGGCAGCGCCGGACACGCGCACGGGTTAGCCCGGCAGCTTGGCCTGCTCCGGGTGCCGGTTAACGCTAAGCCGTTGCCGTTAAGCGGTTGTCCCGGCGGGATCGAACACATCCCGCACGCCAGCGCGGATTCGGCGCTGCTGGTGTTTATTCCCCTGCCGCCGGGCGCGTCGCTCGCCGCGCTGCGGCTGCTGGCGTTATGCTGCGAACCGCAATTTTTCCAGCGCCTGCGCGTGGAACAGCAGATTGGCTACGTGGTCAGCTGTCGTTATCAGCGTATTGCCGATCGCGATGGCCTGTTGCTGGCGTTACAGTCGCCTGACCGTTCTCCCGTGAACCTGTTGGGTTGCTGCAAACGATTTTTGCGTGAGCTGACGCCGTGCGATGAGGCAGCGTTCAGCATGTTGCGACAGCAGCTGGCGACGCAGATCCGCTCACCGATGGATGCCAGCGCCACGGCAGTGGCCGCCCTGCGCCAGCGCTATGGTTTGCCGGTGTTAACGCCGCAGGCTATTGATGCCCTGCAACCTGACGAGATAGTCGCGCTATGGCGCGAGATGACTCGCCGTCGCCGACGCTGGCGGGTGCTTTTCACGGGCTGACCGGAACCGGCGCTTTCTTCCTGTGCGTAGTTTTTAGTCAAAAAAAAGCCCCGTACTACGACGGGGCCGGGCTGCTTATTTCGCTGTTATTTATCCAGCGCGTAGGCAATCACGTAGTCACCACGATCCGGCGACTGGCGTGCACCGCCGGCAGAGATCAGAATGTACTGTTTGCCGGTTTTCGGTGATACATAGCTGACAGGTCCGCCCTGGCTACCCACCGGGAGACGCGCTTTCCACACTTCTTCCCCCGTGGAGGAATCAAAGGCGCGCAGGTAGTAATCCTGGGTTCCCGCAATGAAGACCAGACCGCCCTGCGTGGCCAGCGTACCGCCCAGCGTCGGCATACCGACAGGCATTGGCATGCGCATTTTTATCCCAAACGGACCGGTATCCTGAACGGTACCGACCGGCACCTGCCAGACGATTTTCTGCGTTTTCAGGTCAATTGCGGAGAGGGAGCCAAACGGTGGTTTCTGGCACGGAATGCCCAGCGGTGACATGAAACGGTTTTTGTTGACCGAATACGGCGTTCCTTTCATCGGAACGGCGCCCATCCCGGCGTTCACGGCTTCACCGCCCGTGTTTGCCACCGCGCTCTGCGGATCTTGTTTAATCAGCTGGACCCACAGACCCAGACGCATGTCGTTGACGAAGATGTACTGGTTGTTCGGATCGGTGGACAAGCTGCCCCAGTTCATTCCCCCCAGCGAGCCCGGGAAGCTCAGGGAAATATCGGTTCCCGGCATCGTGTACAGACCGTCATAACGCATTGATTTGAAGCTGATACGGCAGGCCAGCTGGTCAAACGGCGTCGCCCCCCACATATCCGATTCTTTCAGGGTTTCCGCGCCAATCTGCGGCATTCCCACAGAGCGCGGCTGCGTTGCCGGGTACTGTTCACGTGGAATATCCGCTGGTTTTACCGGAACCTCTTTCACTTCAGTGAGCGGTTTACCCGTCAGGCGATCAAGAACGTAAATTTGCCCCGCTTTGGTGCCCACCACCACCGCGGGCTTGTTGCCCTCTTTCGTCGGGAAATCAACCAGGCTCGGCTGCATCGGGATATCGAAATCCCAGAGGTCGTTATGAACGGTCTGGTATACCCACTTCTCTTTCCCGGTAGTCGCATCCAGCGCGAGGATTGAGGTGGCGTATTTGTGATCTTCCGGAATACGGTCAGCGCCCCACAGGTCGACAGAGGAACTTCCCATCGGGATAAACACGGTATTCATCGACGCATCCCAGGACATAGGGGCCCAGGAGTTTGCAGAGCTACGTTTGTAGTGTTCACCCGGCTTCAGAACATAGTTCGGATCCGGATTACGCGGGTCGAACGCCCAGCGCAGCTGGCCGGTGATCACGTCATAACCACGTATAACGCCTCCCGGCATATCGGTGCTGACGTTATCCGCAACGCGGCCGCCAACGACAACCGTCGTACCCGCCAGCGTCGGGGCCGACGTCAGCACGTAGGTGGGATCTGACGCGTCGCCCATCCCTTCATGCAGGTTAACGCTGCCGTTAGTACCGAAGTCCGGGCAGAACTTGCCGTTATCGGCGTCTAACGCGATCAGCTTACCGTCGATGGTGTTCATCAGGATACGACGCTGGCATGCAGCGCCCGGTGCCACCTGCGCTGGCAGAACCGGCGTGGAGCCGGCTACCGTTGGCTGCGCCAGCGGTTTGGTGGCATCAAAGTACGCCAGACCACGGCAGCGCATCCAGATTGCAGACCTGGCGTTGATTTCCGCTTTCCAGATCTCTTTCCCGCTATCGGCATCCACGGCGATCACGTTGTTATGCGGCGTACAGAGGAAGACACGATCGCCAACCTGTAGCGGCGTTTGCTGATCTTCTGCGCCATTGCCGTCCGGACTTTCCGGTACGTCACCGGTATGGTAGGTCCAGACCGGTTTCAGGTTTTTCACGTTGTCACGGGTTATCTGGTCCAGCGCCACAAAGCGACTACCGCCAGCCGTATTACCGTAGTGATCCCAGTTCTGCTGTTTCGCATCATCTTTTACCGGCACCAGCGGGCGTTTTTCACCGCTAAACGGCACGGTCGGATGGGGTTGAAACATCTGAACAAAGGTGACGCCCATGGCGATAATAAGGACCGCGCAGACCCCCACGGCTCCTTTTGCGCAGGACGGTTTTCCTTCACGTTTACGCAATGCAGGCCAGGTGGCGGCTGCCAGCACCATCAGCCCGGCGGGTACCATTAAACGGGAAACCAGAGGCCAGAAGTCGAGCCCGGCATCGAAAAATGCCCAAATCAGGGTGCCAAGAAACACCAGGGCAAACAGCCCCACGGCAGAGGACTTGCGGCGGAAAAACTGAATCGCAGAGAGCAGAGTGATAACCCCGGCGATGAGAAAATACCAACTCCCCCCCAGGGAAACCAGTTTAAAACCGCCGATGGCAAAAAAGAGCCCCGTTACAAGAAGTATCACACCCACCAGCAGGCACCACGGGCCTAACCAGCCGGATGGGCGGGGATTATTGTCTGACATAAAAATGAATCTCCTGATTACTTTATAACAGCAGGGTTTTATTGACTGCCACGATGCTAAAACCCTGCATAACATCAATTGTTCGTGTGCGAATCATAAATTAAAATTATAATGTAGACAAAATGTATTCTGTCGGAAGAAAAGAAAACTCACTAAAGTGCAGGAACATAACAAAATAAAAAAATGGGATATCACTCTGTAATTCGCCAATACCAGAATATTTGACCAGTCAGTTCCGGCTTATGCGATGAATATCAGGTTTGCCGACAAGACAGCCCCGATAACGTAAGATTTTTGCATGATGAGAATTAACTTATTGCCTATTAATTAAGCTTCACAAACACGATCAGCTCGCGGATTTCACGATATACGTCACTACGCCAAAGATATCGAGCGTATCGTCGCTGCCGACAATAATCGGTGAATAGGCGCTGTTCATGGGGTTGAGTTGAATATTGGGACGCAACTGGAGGCGCTTCACGGTAAATTCGCCCTCTACCGCCGCAATCACGATATCGCCATGCTCAGGCTTGCGGGAACTGTCTACCACCAGCAAATCACCGTTATTGATCCCCCCTTCTATCATCGAGTCACCGGCGGCTTTGACAAAGTAAGTGGAGCTGGGATGGGCGACTAATAACTCGTTTAAATCGATACGCCGCTCTACATAATCCGCTGCCGGGCTGGGGAAGCCGCACTGTACTAAGTCGCTGAAAAGTGGAATAGCAACGATTTCACGCAACTCTGCGGGTCTGAAAAAGATCATGATAAATACCTCCATACTGTTTTTATATACAGTAGTTTTAACTGAGGTATCGATCAAGCCATGTCAGCGTAAGCGGCTGGCTACGCCTTAACCGCTTCGCTTATAACCCCCTATAGCAATGAAGATTATTTGCTTTGTAAATTTTTACGTATGAGCAAGCTTAACGCGTCATAAAACATCACTACCAAATCACTTACTAATGACTTCTAAATACACAAAACACAACTTAGCCTCACTGCACAATCACTATCCATTGACTTTCTATTTAGACTGGCCCATATTTTACAGCACAAATTAACAAGACAATTTTTGGAGGACGTTTTCTATGCCCGCCCGTGATTATCCCGATAAGCGTGTTGCTCGCGGTGTCGCAAAGGAGGCCGAACTCAGGATGTTAAGCGCGCGCATCGATCCTGCGCTGATGGAGTACATCCGCATTACTGCGTATGAAACACGGAAAAGTAAGCAGGAAATCGTGGCGGAAGCGTTAGCGCTTCACCGCCAAAGAAGTCAGATTGGATCATAAACAGCAAAAGCCCGAAAAATTCTCCGGGCTTTTGCTGGTATCGGGATTACCCCACCAGCAAATTTAACGTCTCCAGCGCCTCAGGCGGCAATACCAGATCGGCTGCCGCCAGGTTTTCACGCAGATGCGCCACCGACGAGGTTCCCGGGATCAAGAGGATATTTGGCGAGCGTTGCAGCAGCCATGCCAGCGCCACCTGCATCGGCGTCGCGCCCAGTGAATCCGCCACCGCCTGTAGTCCGGAAGATTGCAGTGGCGTGAAACCTCCCAGCGGGAAGAACGGCACCCAGGCAATCCCCTGCTGCGCCAGCGAATCGACCAGCGCATCGTCACCGCGATTCACAACGTTGTACATGTTCTGTACACACACCACGGAAACCATCTTCTGCGCTTCAGCGACCTGCGAAGCGGTGACGTTGCTCAGCCCAATATGGCGAACCAGCCCCTGCTGTTGCAGCTCCGCAAGGGTGCTCAGCGGCGCGGCAATTGAGCCTTCCGCCGGTCCATGGGTGCTAAACATGATCCGCAGGTTAACCACGTCCAGCACATCCCGCTTCAGGTTACGCAGGTTGTCATGCACCGCCTGCGTCAGCTCCTGCGCGGAAAACGCCGGCAGCCAGGAGGCATCCTCGCCGCGTCGGGCTCCGATCTTGGTCACAATCGTAAGGTCGTCCCGGTACGGATGAAGCGCCTCGCAGATAAGCTGGTTGGTCACATGAGGTCCGTAAAAATCGCTGGTATCAATGTGATTCACACCCGACGCCACCGCTTCACGCAGCACCGCCAGCGCCGCATTTTTGTCTTTTGGCGGACCAAAAACGCCAGGCCCGGCAAGCTGCATCGCGCCATAGCCAAATCGTTTAACCGTACGCGTTCCGAGCGTGAACGTTCCGCTTTTATCTATGCTGCTCATGCTGACCTTCCTCATAAAAAATGATCCGGATTTACAACAGGTTCCGCAACGAAACCATTAGTTAAGCAATAGTAAAATTAAAGTTTAAATTCGCTACGACGATAGTATTGATGTAACCCTGCCTCTTCTCTTACGGATGACCGCCATGCTGAAAAATCTGCACGTGATTACCGGTATTATCTTTGCCCTCACCATATTCTGTCTGCTGCAAGTTGTCACGGGAGGGTTGTTCTACTCTGCCGTTAACAACGATCGTCACAACTTTCAGAACTCCGGGTTACTCAATGCCCAACAGGAGAGCCTGAGCGACAGCGTGAACACGCTGGTGAAAACGCGCGTTACCGTCACCCGCGTGGCGATCCGCTATCTGAAAAACCAGCGCGATCCGGCCTCTCTCGCAGCAATCAACACGCTGTTGGGCACCGCGAACGGTTCGCTGACCAAAGCCGAAGACTATTACAAAAACTGGCAGGCGATTTCGCAGGTGAAGGGCCAGAATGCCGCGCTCACCGAAGAGATGCAGAAAGCCTGGAAGCAAATGCACGAGGTGATGCGCTTGTCCATTGAGTATCTGCGCGCCGATAACTATCAGGCCTATGGCGACCTGGATGCCCAACAGGCGCAGGATGAGATGGAGGCGGTCTATACCCGCTGGCGCGCTGAAAACAACGTGCTGCTGAAAGCCGCCGCCGAAGAGAATCAGAGCAGCTTTACCCAGATGCAGTGGACGCTGGCGGCGATCTTCCTGACTGTGATCGCCGTGCTGGTGGTGATCTGGCAGGGTTTACAGCACCTGCTCCTGAAACCGCTCAACGCCATCATGAACCATATTCGCACCATTGCGAGCGGCGATCTGACGCAAAATGTCGCGATTACCGGGCGCAACGAGATGGGCCAGCTGGCTGCTGGTCTGCACGAGATGCAGCAGTCGCTGGTGAGCACCGTCAGCGCCGTGCGCGGCAGCACCGATTCGATCTACACGGGCGCAGGAGAAATTGCCGCCGGGAGTAACGACCTTTCCGCGCGAACCGAGCAGCAGGCAGCCTCGCTGGAAGAGACCGCCGCCAGTATGGAAGAGCTGACTGCCACGGTGAAACAGAACTCGGATAACGCCCGTCAGGCGACGCTGCTGGCGAAGAATGCGTCTGAAACCGCCGCACGCGGCGGTCAGGTGGTGGATAACGTGGTGCGTACCATGAATGACATTGCCGACAGTTCTCAGCAAATTGCGCATATCACCGGCGTTATCGATAGCATTGCCTTCCAGACCAACATTCTGGCGCTCAACGCGGCGGTTGAAGCCGCCCGTGCCGGGGAACAAGGTCGCGGCTTTGCGGTCGTGGCAGGTGAAGTACGGACGCTGGCCAGCCGCAGCGCGCAGGCGGCAAAAGAGATCAAAGGGCTTATCGAGAACTCTGTCTGCCGGGTGAATACCGGCTCGGAACAGGTGAGCGAGGCGGGTGCGACCATGAAAGAGATCGTCGCGGCCGTGACGCGCGTAACCGATATTATGGCTGAGATTTCCTCGGCGTCTGACGAGCAGAGCCGCGGTATAGAGCAGGTCAGCCTGGCGGTCTCGCAGATGGACAGCGTCACGCAGCAAAACGCCGCGCTGGTACAGGAGTCGGCAACGGCGGCGGCAGCGCTGGAAGATCAGTCTGAACAGCTGCGTCAGGCCGTGGCGGCATTCCGGCTGAACGCTCAGGCATCGCTGGCGGCTCGCCCTAAAAACGTGAAAACGCCCGTACTGCTGCGCCCGTCAGCGGCAGGCGCGAATACAGCTGACGCGAACTGGGAAACCTTCTGAGTGACAGGCGGGCATCTCGCCCGCCTTCCTGATTAGCGGCTGCGCTTGGCGTGGCGCTCCCAGTTATCTCGCTTCGCATCCTCTGACTTACGCAACGAGACATAGCATGCTCCGCTGCCGCCGTGATGCGGCTGCGCTTCGCAAAAGGCCTGTACTTCATCGAACTCGGTCAGCCAGCGCGCAAGATAGCTGCGCACCACGTTAGGATGCGACTGCTGTGCACGCCCTTTACCATGCACGATGATCAGGTTGCGTAGCCCGTCACGTCCGGCCTGGCGAATAAAGGAATAGACCAGCTGGCGGCATTGCTCCGCAGGCTGGCGTAACAGCGTTAAGCTGGCCTGACGGGAATATTTGCCGGAACGCAGCTTATCAAATACCCCCTGCTGTACCCCTTCGCGCTGGTACATGAGCGGCTCGGCAAGGGGCAACAGTTCCAGAAACCCCAGCGTCAGAAAGTTATCGAGCTGCTCAGTATCTATTTCCTGACGCGCCCGCGTGTTGCGGCTCTGCTGCCAGTGAATATCCGCGCAGCGTTTGAGCGGCTGGACATCCTCCATGGCGTCAAGAAAAAGTGATTTGTCGTCAGGGTTCATGGAAATCCTCCGGCTACATCTGAGTGATGTACTATACCTGCGCCCGTTGCGGGTCTCAATCATCCAGGCACGGGTTCAAATAATGGCTTAAGGAACAGATAATCGCAGACGCAATAAATTTAATCTAACCTTAACTTAAATTTCAGCCGTAATTAATTAAATAATTTACGTTAAAAAATCGTGAAATCAATCACTCAACGTCCTTCTCTTTTAAGAAAACGCTGTTATAACTTAATAAACCTGCCCAATGGATAATGCATGTAGGATCCGCGAAAGGACGCACGACTGTGTGTACTGTGGAGTCTGTCTGATGTCGGGCAGACTCTATTTTTTTATTGTTGTTATTTTTATTAAATTAATTTCCTGGCTTCCCTTCGAAACTGCGTGATTAATGATTCGGCAAGCGGTGTCTGGCGAGAATCACGACGCTGAATTAAATAATATGCTGCTTTAGGCAGAGTTTCGACAACCGGCAGCATTATCAGACGGTGCGCCAGAAGCGGATCGCAGCCCAGCTCCTGCGGTAAAATGCTGATGAAATCGCTTTGTGCGACGAGGCTAATACAGGAGGAAAAGGTCTCACAGACAACGCCAATTCGCGGTATTTGAGATCGATGGCTAAAAGTATCCTGCAACTGCTTATAATAACTTCCCCGGGGCGTAGGCATCGTCCAGTTATATTGCAAAAGCTCATTAATTGAGGTCGCCCCTGCCGCCGGATGCCCTGCCCGACAAAATACAGCAAAAGGCTTTTCGAACAGCTTTTCAAACGTAAATTCGTGATCGTACGGCCCCTGATAATAGGTATTGATGGTAAAGTCCAGCTCACCCTGACGTAATTCATTAATCATCGACACCAGCTGGCCTTCCATAATCCGTACGTTGACCTGAGGATGCTGCGCATGAAAACGCGTAATGACGGCCGGCATCAGGCTGCGTGAAATACTGGCCCCCATCCCAATATTGATCTGCCCGGCAAGCTCGCCCTGTCGCTGGCGGATGTCATCCTGCGCTGCACGCAGCTCTTCCAGAATCAAATTAGCGCGGTGATAAAACCCTTCCCCGCACTCGGTCAGCGCGACGCCTTTACTCCGGCGCACAAACAGCTGGGCCGCCATACCCTCCTCCAGCTCTTTAATGGATTTGGTCAGCGCCGGCTGGGAAAGATTTAACGTCCTGCTGGCACCGCGAATGCTGCCCTGACGCGCCACTTCAACAAACGCCCGGATTTGATGAAATTTAATCTGAAATGACATAGCTCAACCGATAACCGTTGTTTATCAGAGTAAAGAAACTGTCATCTACTTTAATGGAAAGGGATATGCGAGGGTAATTTCTGAACGGTTAAAACTGTGAAAAAACGGTTAGTGATAAGTAAAAACTATCACAACGTGAAGCAGTTCACATTTTTTATGATGACAGGAGCAGATATGGACACACTGGCACAGTACATCCAGACATTATCCCCCCAGTTGATCGCATGGCGTCGCGATTTTCACCATTTTGCGGAATCCGGCTGGGTAGAGTTTCGAACAGCTGCGAAAGTCGCGGAAATCCTCGACTCGCTGGGCTACGAACTGGCGATGGGTCGCGACGTGGTCGATGCCGAAAGCCGTATGGGACTGCCCGATGACGCCACCCTTTCGCGAGAGTTTGCCCGCGCCCGGGCGCAGGGTGCGCCGGAGAAATGGCTGGCGCCGTTTGAGGGCGGATTTACCGGCATTGTGGCGACCCTGACTACCGGACGTCCGGGCCCGACGCTGGCGTTTCGGGTAGACATGGATGCACTTGATTTAAGCGAAGCGCTTGACGAAAGTCATCGCCCCTTCCGCGACGGTTTTGCCTCCTGCAATGCGGGAATGATGCATGCTTGCGCGCACGACGGCCACACCACCATTGGTCTGGGGCTGGCGCAGGTGCTTAAGCAGAATGAAGCGCAGCTCAACGGCACCATCAAGCTAATTTTCCAGCCTGCCGAAGAAGGCACCCGCGGCGCGCGCGCCATGGTTGCCGCCGGGGCGCTGGACGGCGTGGATTATTTTACCGCCATTCATATTGGTACCGGCGTGCCTGCCGGAACGGCGATCTGCGGCAGCGATAGCTTTATGGCCACCACCAAGTTCGACGTGAACTTTACCGGCGTTGCGGCACACGCGGGCGGTAAGCCGGAGGACGGACGTAACGCTCTGCTCGCCGCCGCTCAGGCCGCACTTGCCCTGCACAGCATCGCACCACACAGCGAAGGCGCGTCCCGGGTTAACGTCGGGGTCATGCAGGCGGGCAGCGGACGCAACGTGGTTCCGGCTGATGCGTTGCTTAAGGTTGAAACCCGCGGCGAAAGCGAGGCTATTAATCAGTATGTCTTTGAGCGCGCACAGGCGGTAATTACCGGCGCGGCGGCGCTCTACGGCGTAAGCGCCGAAATACGCCTGATGGGTGCCGCCACCTTCAGCGCGCCGACGCCGGCCTGGGTTGCTTATCTGCGCGAACAGGCAAGCCAGGTGCCCGGCGTGACTCATGCCATTGATAAGGTCAAAGCGCCTGCGGGCTCCGAAGATGCCACGCTAATGATGGCCCGCGTACAGCAGAACGGCGGCATGGCCTCGTATATGGTCTTCGGCACCGAGCTGAGCGCCGGACATCACAACGAAAAATTCGATTTTGATGAGCAGGTGATGAACGTTGCCATCGAAACGCTGGCGCGAACTGCGCTTAATTTCCCGTGGACGCTAGGTGTGTAATGCAGGAGAACTACGCTTTTATCGCCGATGCCATCGACACGCGATGTCAGACGTTTACCGATATTGCCGACGACATCTGGGATCATCCCGAAACGCGCTTTGAAGAGTTCTGGTCCGCCGAACGGCTCGCCAGCGCGCTGGAAGCCGAGGGCTTTGCCCTGACGCGGGAAGCCGGAGGCATTCCCAACGCCTTTATTGCCAGCTACGGCAGCGGCAAGCCCGTTATCGCCCTTCTGGGCGAATACGATGCCCTGGCCGGGCTAAGCCAGCAGGCGCACTGCGCGACGGCGCAATCCGCCACCCCGGGGGCGAATGGCCACGGCTGCGGGCATAACCTGTTAGGCACGGCAGCCTTCGCCGGTGCGGTGGCGGTGAAAAGCTGGCTGGAACAGCACGACGGCAGCGGAACGGTACGATTTTACGGCTGCCCCGGCGAGGAAGGCGGCTCCGGTAAAACCTTTATGGTACGTGAAGGTCTGTTTGACGACGTGGACGCTGCCGTGACATGGCACCCGGAGGCCTTTGCCGGGATGTTTAACGTCAGCACGCTGGCCAATATTCAGGCCGCCTGGCGGTTTAAGGGGATCGCCGCTCATGCCGCAAACTCCCCACATCTGGGGCGCAGCGCGCTGGATGCCGTGACGCTGATGACCACCGGTACAAACTTCCTCAACGAACACATCATTGAAAAAGCGCGCGTTCATTACGCCATCACCGATACCGGCGGGATTTCACCCAACGTGGTACAGGCCCAGGCCGAGGTGCTGTACCTGATCCGCGCCCCGGAGATGGCCGATGCGCAGCAGATCTACGCGCGCATCGAGAAAATCGCCCAGGGCGCGGCGATGATGACCGAAACCACCGTCGAGTGCCGCTTTGATAAAGCCTGCTCCAGCTATCTGCCGAACCGTACGCTCGAAGCGGCGATGTACCGCGCATTGCAGCATTATGGCACGCCGGCCTGGACGGAAGAGGAACGCGAATTTGCCCGTGAAATCCGCGCCACGCTCACGGCAAACGACCTGCAAAATAGCCTGAAAAACATTGCCGCAACGGGGGCCGAAGAGGGAAAAGCGTTTGCCCGACGCCATCAGGAGACGCTGCTGGTGGATGAAGTTGCCCCTTACGCCATCACCGATAACGTGCTGGCAGGCTCCACCGATGTGGGGGATGTCAGCTGGAAGATGCCTGTTGCACAGTGCTTTAGCCCCTGTTTTACCGTCGGCACCCCACTGCATACCTGGCAACTAGTGGCGCAGGGGCGTACCTCAATTGCCCATAAAGGCATGTTGCTGGCCGGAAAAGTGATGGGCGCGACCGCGCTGCATCTGCTTCAGGATGCCGACCTGTTGCGAAAATGCCGGGAAGAGTTCGAACAACACATAACAGAAAAACCGTACGAGTGTCCGATCCCGCCGGGCGTGACACCGTCACCTTTAAAATAACAACAACGCAAACACAACAACCGAGGAATGCCCATGAGTATGTCATCCATACCGTCGTCCTCCCAATCCGGGAAGCTCTATGGCTGGGTCGAAAGAATTGGTAACAAGGTTCCCCATCCTTTTTTGCTCTTTATCTATTTGATAATCGTACTCATGGTGACGACGGCAATTTTGTCAGCCTTTGGCGTCAGTGCGAAAAACCCGACCGATGGTACGCCGGTGGTGGTGAAAAACCTGCTCAGTGTGGAAGGATTACACTGGTTTTTACCCAATGTGATTAAAAACTTTAGCGGTTTTGCTCCACTTGGAGCGATCCTGGCGCTGGTTTTAGGTGCCGGCCTAGCGGAGCGCGTCGGCTTACTGCCAGCGCTAATGGTTAAAATGGCATCGCATGTTAATGCCCGCTACGCCAGTTATATGGTGCTGTTTATTGCTTTTTTCAGCCACATTTCTTCCGATGCGGCGTTAGTGATCATGCCACCGATGGGTGCGCTGATTTTTCTGGCGGTGGGCAGGCATCCAGTTGCAGGTTTACTGGCTGCCATTGCAGGCGTAGGTTGCGGCTTTACGGCTAATTTACTGATTGTCACAACCGACGTGTTGCTGTCGGGGATCAGCACGGAAGCGGCGGCTGCGTTCAATCCGCAAATGCACGTCAGTGTAATTGATAACTGGTATTTTATGGCCAGCTCCGTAGTCGTACTGACGATTGTTGGCGGCTTGATAACCGACAAAATCATCGAGCCACGGTTAGGTCAATGGCAGGGAAACAGCGATGAGAAACTGCAGACATTGACCGAAAGTCAGCGTTTTGGTTTACGCATAGCAGGTGTCGTATCGCTACTTTTTATTGCTGCGATCGCGCTGATGGTGATCCCGGAAAACGGGATATTGCGCGATCCGATTAATCACACCGTGATGCCATCACCCTTTATTAAAGGTATCGTGCCACTAATCATTCTTTTTTTCTTTGTGGTTTCGCTGGCTTATGGCATCGCTACCCGCACAATTCGACGTCAGGCGGATTTACCGCATTTAATGATTGAACCGATGAAAGAGATGGCGGGATTTATCGTGATGGTTTTTCCCCTAGCCCAGTTTGTCGCCATGTTTAACTGGAGCAACATGGGGAAATTCATCGCCGTGGGGCTGACCGATATACTTGAAAGTTCAGGGCTTAGCGGCATCCCGGCGTTTGTCGGTCTGGCGTTGCTTTCCTCTTTCTTATGCATGTTTATTGCCAGCGGTTCCGCAATCTGGTCGATTCTGGCCCCCATTTTCGTACCAATGTTTATGCTACTTGGCTTTCACCCGGCATTTGCGCAAATCCTCTTTCGTATTGCCGACTCATCCGTATTGCCTTTAGCGCCGGTATCTCCTTTTGTTCCACTGTTTCTTGGATTCCTGCAACGCTACAAACCAGACGCGAAACTGGGTACTTACTATTCGTTAGTCTTGCCCTATCCGCTTATCTTTTTGGTGGTATGGCTGCTGATGTTGCTGGCGTGGTATCTTGTTGGTCTGCCGATAGGTCCGGGGATTTACCCACGTTTGTCTTAAGAGAGAACGGATGCTGAGATTACTTGAAGAAAAAATTGCCACGCCACTGGGTCCACTGTGGGTGATTTGCGATGAGCAATTTCGCCTGCGGGCGGTTGAATGGGAAGAGTACAGCGAACGCATGGTGCAGCTGCTGGACATCCATTATCGCAAAGAAGGCTATGAGCGCATTTCTGCCACCAACCCAGGCGGTTTAAGCGACAAGCTTCGTGATTATTTTGCCGGTAATCTTAGCATTATTGATACGCTTCCCACTGCCACAGGGGGGACGCCATTTCAGCGCGAAGTCTGGAAAACTCTACGCACTATCCCCTGCGGGCAGGTAATGCATTACGGCCAACTGGCTGAACAATTGGGCCGCCCTGGCGCGGCGCGTGCCGTTGGTGCGGCAAACGGATCGAATCCCATCAGCATCGTCGTACCTTGCCATCGGGTTATTGGCCGAAACGGCACCATGACCGGATATGCAGGCGGAGTTCAGCGAAAAGAGTGGTTATTGCGCCACGAAGGTTATCTTTTGCTGTAAACATTAAACAATTTGTGCCAGCTTGTTCACACTTTTATGTAAAGTTACCCTTAACAACTTAAGGGTTTTCAAATAGATAGACATATATTTACATCTAATATCGGAATTCTTGTTAAGGTTTGCTTAGACTTACTTGCTCCCTAAAAAGATGTTAAAATTGACAAATATCAATTACGGCTTGAGCAGACCTATGATCCCGGAAAAGCGAATTATACGGCGCATTCAGTCTGGCGGTTGTGCTATCCATTGCCAGGATTGCAGCATCAGCCAGCTTTGCATCCCGTTCACACTCAACGAACATGAGCTTGATCAGCTTGATAATATCATTGAGCGGAAGAAGCCTATTCAGAAAGGCCAGACGCTGTTTAAGGCTGGTGATGAACTTAAATCGCTTTATGCCATCCGCTCCGGTACGATTAAAAGTTATACCATCACTGAGCAAGGCGACGAGCAAATCACTGGTTTCCATTTAGCAGGCGACCTGGTGGGATTTGACGCCATCGGCAGCGGCCATCACCCGAGCTTCGCGCAGGCGCTGGAAACCTCGATGGTATGTGAAATCCCGTTCGAAACGCTGGACGATTTGTCCGGTAAAATGCCGAATCTGCGTCAGCAGATGATGCGTCTGATGAGCGGTGAAATCAAAGGCGATCAGGACATGATCCTGCTGTTGTCGAAGAAAAATGCCGAGGAACGTCTGGCTGCATTCATCTACAACCTGTCCCGTCGTTTTGCCCAACGCGGCTTCTCCCCTCGTGAATTCCGCCTGACGATGACTCGTGGCGATATCGGTAACTATCTGGGCCTGACGGTAGAAACCATCAGCCGTCTGCTGGGTCGCTTCCAGAAAAGCGGCATGCTGGCAGTCAAAGGTAAATACATCACCATCGAAAATAACGATGCGCTGGCCCAGCTTGCTGGTCATACGCGTAACGTTGCCTGATTTTTCCGCATAACTCACTATCCTTCTGTCATATCATTAAATTTTTCTGATTTATTGATCTGGCAGAAGGTTCATCACTGTTTCATTCACCAGATATGGGTTAATCTTTTAATTACAAACTGCGTTGACAGTTGTTGTAAGGAGACCCTGTATGGCTATGTATCAGAACATGCTCGTTGTTATCGATCCTAACCAGGACGACCAACCAGCATTGCGGCGAGCTGTTTATTTACATCAACGGATTGGTGGCAAAATTAAAGCCTTTTTGCCGATCTATGACTTCTCATACGAAATGACCACCCTGCTCTCCCCGGACGAACGTACCGCTATGCGTCAGGGCGTCATCAGCCAGCGTACAGCCTGGATCCACGAGCAGGCAAAATATTATCTCAATGCTGGCGTTCCCATTGAAATTAAAGTGGTCTGGCATAACCGTCCTTTCGAAGCCATCATTCAGGAAGTGATCAGCGGCGGACACGATTTGGTGCTAAAAATGGCGCACCAACATGACCGTCTGGAAGCGGTGATTTTTACGCCAACGGACTGGCATCTGTTACGCAAATGCCCAAGCCCGGTGTGGATGGTGAAAGACCAGCCGTGGCCGGAAGGAGGCAAGGCGCTGGTGGCGGTGAATCTCGCCAGTGAAGAGCCGTATCATAATGCGCTCAATGAAAAACTGGTCAAAGAGACGATCGAACTGGCAGAACAAGTCAACCATACCGAAGTTCATCTGGTTGGCGCTTATCCGGTAACGCCAATTAATATCGCGATTGAACTGCCGGAATTTGACCCGAGCGTTTATAACGATGCCATTCGTGGGCAACATTTGCTGGCAATGAAAGCCCTGCGGCAGAAATTCGGCATTAATGAAAACATGACGCACGTAGAAAAAGGTCTGCCAGAAGAGGTGATTCCTGATTTGGCGGAGCACTTACAGGCGGGGATTGTGGTTCTGGGCACGGTAGGACGCACCGGTATTTCAGCAGCATTCCTCGGCAACACGGCGGAACAGGTGATTGATCATCTTCGCTGCGACCTGCTGGTCATTAAACCTGACCAGTATCAGACACCCGTTGAACTGGATGACGAAGAAGACGATTGACCCCAAAATGAAAGCCCGCCGGTAACGGCGGGCTTTTTTATTACGCTTCGCTCAACCGCTGCGTCGGCGCCTCGTCGCCGGCATTCATCCAGGGCGCGTGCAGAACCATGCTTGGCAGCGCCAGCTTGATCTCCTGCTGGTTCAGCCCCTCCAGAATACGGATATTGATCTCCTGCTGAATATCCATGTACTTGTTGTAGTCCGCCGTATTAACGATATGGACCACCTCGAAGGTCAGGCGATCGCGATCGAAGCCCAGGAAATGGGCGCGGTCAAACTTCGTTTCCCCGACGTCGGTAATGATCTGTTTGACCATATCACCCACTGAACGCAGTTTGTCCGGCGCCGTGTCGCTGGCAACCCCGAAGGTAAAGACGATCCGGCGCGTTTGCATCCGTTTGTAGTTATGCAGCGTCTGTTGCAGCAGAATGGCGTTCCCGCAGACAATCTGCTCCCCGCTCAGGCTGCGGATACGGGTGGTTTTCAGGCCAATGTGCTCTACCGTCCCGGCGACATCGTTAAACACCACAAAATCACCAATTTCGAACGGCTTATCAAAACCGATGGAAAGCGATGCAAACACGTCGCTCAGGATCGTTTGCACCGCGAGGGCGATTGCAATACCCCCTACCCCAAGGCTGGCAACCAGAGCAGTGATGTTGACGCCCGCGTTAGCAAGAATAGACAGCAGCATCACTGACCAGACTATGGCACGGAGGATAAGCCCCGTGATCACCAGCGTCACCGGGTTTTTATGGCTTCCCGGCGCCAGCATGACGTGACGAAGCCACGACACCACCCCCTGATCCATCCACAGCGCCACCTGGATAGCGAAGACCAGGAACCAGGCGTGGCTCACGGTACCAAAGAGATGATCCGGTAAGTCGACGAAACGCAGGCTGAATAACAGCGCCACGACAAAAAGCAGGAAGCGGCTGGTGCGGTTAAGCATATCCGTCAGGATAAAACGCATCCGGTTGGTGGTGGGGTGCTTGTCGCCCCAGGTAGTGATCCCTTTCTTAACGAAGGCGATCAGACGCGTCAGCAGCCAGTACACCAGCAGAGTCACAAAAACCACCGTGGCGACGCCGATCCAGAAAGATGGCGTCATCATCAGCTCGATGATGTCGAAGCGGGACAAAAATCGCATTACACCTCCTCGTATTACACAAAGGGTAAAGTATAGACAGAGGAGAAAAGCTGGCCGCAGAAATAAGAAAACCGCCCCAGGGGGCGGTTTGTCAGGATGAAGCGCAATTACAGAGCTTTCAGGATTGCATCCACGCTGGCTTTGGCGTCACCAAACAGCATGTGGGTGTTTTCCTTGAAGAACAGCGGGTTTTGCACACCAGCATAGCCAGTGTTCATCGAACGTTTAAAGACAATCACGTTCTGCGCTTTCCACACTTCCAGCACAGGCATACCAGCAATCGGACTCTTCGGATCATCCTGCGCCGCCGGGTTAACCGTATCGTTAGCACCAATCACCAGTACGGTATCGGTATCAGCAAAGTCATCATTGATCTCGTCCATTTCCAGCACGATGTCATACGGTACTTTTGCTTCAGCCAGCAATACGTTCATATGTCCAGGCAAACGCCCCGCGACCGGGTGGATACCGAAACGCACATTAATACCACGAGCGCGCAATTTCTCAGTAATTTCAGCGA
Source organism: Enterobacter hormaechei (assembly GCA_042434945.1). Lineage (GTDB taxonomy): Bacteria > Pseudomonadota > Gammaproteobacteria > Enterobacterales > Enterobacteriaceae > Escherichia > Escherichia hormaechei_A. The sequence goes on along the minus strand of CP170191.1, from coordinate 1,569,368 downwards.
CAGGATATTGCGCCTGCGCGACTGCCATGCCGTACCCCGGAGTAATGATCACTGAATGGGAGTTTTTCAGCAGTTCCGCTGTCTCTTCTGCGGTGATTTCGCGGTGCTCACCCACTTCCTGATCATCGCCAGTAGAAGAGCCGTCGGTGCCGAAACCACCCGCAATAACGCTGATAAAGGAACGGTTCATCGCCTTACACATAATGTAAGAAAGGATAGCCCCCGAAGAACCGACCAGCGCACCGGTCACAATCAGCAGGTCGTTGCTGAGCATAAAGCCCGCAGCCGCAGCCGCCCAGCCGGAGTACGAGTTCAGCATCGACACCACCACTGGCATATCTGCACCACCGATGGAGGCGACTAAATGCCAGCCGAATACCAGCGCAATTGCGGTCATTATCAGCAATGCCAGCACTTGCAGGCCGACGCTGTCCGTGCGAACAAATACAATCAGCAGCAGGAAGGAAACGACTAGAGCCGCCAGGTTCATTTTGTGACGGTTTGGCAGCATCAATGGTTTAGACGAAATCTTGCCACACAGTTTGCCGAACGCCACCACCGAACCCGTGAACGTTACCGCCCCGATGAAGATACCGAGGAACACTTCCGTCAGGTGAATATTGACCAGAATCGGTGCCATTCCCGCGTCATGATGCAGATAGCTGTTAAAGCCAACCAGCACTGCCGCCAGACCCACGAAGCTATGCAGGATCGCCACCAGTTCTGGCATTTCGGTCATTTCAACTTTCTTCGCCAGACGGATACCAATTGCCCCACCAATGACCATCGCCAGCAAGATCCAGCCAACATTACCCGTATCCGGTCCAAAAATGGTTGCGATTAACGCAATCGCCATCCCGGCGATACCGAAGTTGTTACCCTGGCGAGACGTTTCATGTTTCGAAAGACCGGCCAGACTGAAGATAAACAGGATCGCGGCAACAATGTATGCAGCTGTAACTAATCCTCCAGACATATGTTACCCCTTAATTTTTGCGGAACATTTTCAGCATGCGCTGAGTCACGGTGAAGCCACCGAAAATATTAATGCTGGCTATAAGCACCGCGATAAAACTAAGGAAGCTAACCCAGCCGCCCTGGCCAATCTGCAACAGTGCTCCGACAACAATAATCCCTGAAATCGCGTTGGTGACCGACATCAACGGTGTATGCAGCGCGTGCGATACATTCCACACCACGTAATAACCGACAACGCAGGCCAGCGCGAAAACGGTGAAGTGCCCAAGGAATTCTTTCGGCGCAACGCTTGCCATCCAGCCAAAAAGAATGATTGCCAGCGCCATCAACGCGTATTTACGCCACGGTGAGCAGGTACATTTTTCCTCAGTTTTCACTTCCGGTGCCGCTTTTTGTGCCGCCTGCGGCTGAGCTGATACCTGAATCGGCGGTGCCGGCCAGGTAATTTCGCCCGCACGGATCACGGTCACGCCGCGAATCACCACATCATCAAAATCAACAGTGATATTGCCGTCTTTCTCTTTGCACAACAGTTTCAGCAGATTAACGAGGTTTGTGCCGTAAAGCTGTGAGGATTGCGTCGGCAGACGGCCCGGAAGATCGGTATAACCAATCACTTTGACACCATTTTCCGTAGTGAAGATTTCACCCGGCACGGTATATTCACAGTTGCCGCCGTTTTGGGCTGCCAGGTCGACAATCACACTGCCCGCCTTCATGGAGTCAACCATTTCACGGGTAATTAGCTTCGGCGCTGGTTTGCCTGGAATAAGCGCGGTGGTGACAATGATATCGACCTCTTTTGCCTGGGCGGCAAAGAGTTCCATTTCCGCTTTGATGAACGCGTCCGACATCACTTTGGCATAGCCATCGCCGCTGCCAGCTTCCTCTTTAAAATCCAGCTCGAGGAATTCCGCGCCCATACTTTGAACTTGTTCTTTCACTTCCGGGCGGGTGTCGAATGCACGCACAATCGCGCCGAGACTGTTTGCTGCGCCAATGGCGGCCAGACCTGCAACACCCGCACCAATCACCATCACTTTTGCCGGTGGCACTTTCCCGGCCGCAGTAATTTGCCCGGTAAAGAAGCGCCCAAATTCATGTGCCGCTTCAACAATGGCGCGATAACCGGCGATGTTCGCCATCGAGCTTAGTGCGTCCAGCGATTGTGCGCGTGAGATACGCGGCACAGAGTCCATCGCCATCACGGTCACGTTACGTTCCGCAAGTTTTTGCATTAATTCCGGATTCTGCGCAGGCCAGATAAACTCACCAGCGTTGTCCCAGGATTCAGTAACGCAATTTCATCATCTAACGGCGCATTGACCTTCAGAATGATCTCTGACTGCCAGACGCTATTCCCTTCTACAATTCAGCGCCCGCTTGCACAAACGCTTTATCGTCAAAACTTGCCAGTTGACCCGCGCCGCTCTCTACCGCGACGGTAAAACCCAGTTTCAGCAGCTGTTCCACTGTTTTTGGCGTTGCTGCAACACGGGTTTCATTGGTTAACCGTTCTCTTGGTATGCCAATTCGCATGATATTCCCTTCCATCGGTTTTATTGATGATGGTTTGTCGATAATTGCCCACGGTTTGTATCAATTTTCACCATCGAGATATCGACGGAGAATGATTAACCCCGGAAAATAAAACAGTAACAAACTTTCTATAACCTACTGAAAATAGCGCCCGTGATCTACCGCCAGAAAACACTATTTCTTACTTTATCTGTGAAAAATAAGCGATCGGGGTCACTGACAGAGATATTTACCTTAAATTCGCCTTCAGGACCGATAAATCGCGCAAGCGAAGCGGTAAAAACATGATATAGCGCCATAAAAGAACAACTCATTAACATTAAATTAACTTGTAAAAGTCATATGCTTAATCAGTTTTGCTTGTGAAACGCCTGTTTTTTCCACATATCACAAAATGTTATCGAATCAGGTCCTTTGGTGAGCACAGGCTGTGAAAAATGACGCAGACAGTTACACCGTTTAAATGCAATAATCAGCCACGTTTCTCGTTAATAACAATACCAGTACCTGGTTTGCGCAAGGCGAAGGATTATTTTTATGAAGCTTAAGAACACCCTCCTGGCGTCGGCACTGCTTTCTGCTACGGCATTCTCCGTTAACGCAGCAACAGAACTGACACCGGAGCAAGCGGCAGCGGTTAAACCTTTTGACCGTGTAGTGGTTACCGGTCGTTTTAATGCTATTGGCGAAGCGGTGAAAGCCGTTTCTCGTCGCGCAGATAAAGAAGGTGCCACCTCTTTTTATGTTGTCGACACTTCTGATTTTGGTAACAGCGGTAACTGGCGTGTGGTCGCTGACCTCTATAAAGCCGATGCTGAAAAAGCAGAAGAAACAAGTAATCGCGTAATTAACGGTGTTGTCGAACTGCCGAAAGATCAGGCTGTTCTGATTGAACCGTTTGACACGGTCACCGTCCAGGGCTTCTATCGTAGCCAGCCAGAAGTCAATGATGCCATCACCAAAGCGGCAAAAGCGAAAGGTGCCTACTCTTTCTACATCGTTCGTCAAATCGATGCCAACCAGGGCGGCAACCAGCGTATTACTGCATTCATCTATAAAAAAGATGCTAAGAAACGTATCGTCCAGAGCCCGGATGTGATCCCGGCAGATTCCGAAGCAGGACGTGCAGCTCTGGCTGCCGGTGGCGAAGCCGCGAAGAAAGTTGAGATCCCGGGTGTTGCGACTACCGCATCACCAAGTTCTGAAGTCGGTCGCTTCTTTGAAACCCAGTCATCAAAAGGTGGGCGTTACACCGTCACGCTCCCGGATGGCACTAAAGTCGAAGAACTGAACAAAGCGACCGCAGCGATGATGGTCCCGTTCGACAGCATCAAATTCTCTGGCAACTACGGCAACATGACCGAAGTCTCCTATCAGGTTGCGAAACGTGCCGCGAAGAAAGGTGCTAAGTATTACCACATCACCCGCCAGTGGCAGGAACGTGGTAATAACCTGACCGTCAGCGCAGATCTGTATAAATAACTATTCAGTTACTCCTATAAGGCGGCTTGATGCCGCCTTTCGCATTTTTAGTCACAAATTTCCCCGCGACCATTGCATGCAGACACATCTCTTCGTAAAATTCCGCGCTTCAGTGGCAAACTCCATTTTTATGCGTTTTGCCCTAATATTTATTCTTCTTATCACGTTTTAATCACTGGATATCGATGGAAAAGAAACTGGGACTGAGCGCACTCACCGCGCTGGTATTAAGCTCAATGCTGGGCGCGGGTGTTTTCAGTCTGCCGCAAAATATGGCGGCAGTTGCCAGCCCGGCAGCACTGCTCATCGGCTGGGGTATTACTGGCGCTGGCATTTTATTGCTGGCCTTTGCCATGCTGATCCTCACGCGCATTCGTCCCGAACTTGACGGCGGTATCTTTACCTATGCCCGCGAAGGGTTTGGCGAGCTAATCGGCTTTTGTTCCGCATGGGGATACTGGCTGTGCGCAGTCATCGCCAACGTCTCCTATCTGGTGATCGTTTTTTCCGCGTTAAGCTTTTTTACGGACACGCCGGAATTGCGCCTGTTTGGCGATGGTAATACCTGGCAATCGATAGTCGGTGCATCGGCTTTATTGTGGATTGTTCACTTTTTGATCCTGCGCGGGGTGCAAACCGCTGCCAGCATTAACCTGGTGGCGACACTGGCAAAATTGTTGCCGCTGGGTCTGTTTGTTGTGCTGGCGATGATGATGTTCAAACTGGATACCTTCAAGCTCGACTTCACCGGACTTGCACTTGGCGTACCCGTTTGGGAACAGGTGAAAAACACCATGCTGATCACCCTGTGGGTTTTCATTGGTGTGGAAGGTGCCGTGGTTGTTTCTGCGCGTGCGCGTAATAAACGTGATGTTGGCAAAGCGACACTGCTGGCGGTTCTCTCCGCTCTGGGCGTTTACTTGCTGGTAACGCTGCTTTCGCTGGGTGTGGTGGCACGTCCTGAACTGGCTGAAATTCGTAACCCGTCAATGGCCGGTCTGATGGTGGAAATGATGGGACCATGGGGCGAAATCATCATCGCTGCCGGTTTGATCGTTTCCGTTTGCGGCGCGTACTTAAGTTGGACCATCATGGCAGCAGAAGTACCGTTCCTGGCCGCCACTCATAAAGCATTCCCGCGCATTTTTGCGCGCCAGAACGCACAAGCTGCGCCATCCGCCTCACTGTGGTTGACCAACATCTGCGTGCAAATTTGTCTGGTACTCATCTGGCTGACCGGTTCCGATTACAACACGTTGCTGACCATCGCCTCAGAAATGATTCTGGTGCCCTATTTCCTGGTCGGCGCGTTCTTGCTGAAAATCGCAACCCGTCCACTGCATAAAGCGGTAGGTGTCGGTGCCTGCATTTATGGCTTATGGTTATTGTACGCCTCTGGTCCAATGCACTTGCTGTTATCCGTTGTTCTGTATGCACCGGGGCTGCTGGTTTTCCTGTACGCGCGCAAAACGCATACCCATGATAATGTACTGAACCGTCAGGAAATGGTGCTGATTGGCATGCTGTTAATTGCCTCAGTTCCGGCGACCTGGATGCTGGTGGGATAACGTTCATCCCATCGTTGGATAGCAAAGGAGATAACGATGGGTAAAACCCAGCCCTTGCCAATATTAATTACTGGCGGAGGTCGTCGCATCGGCCTCGCCCTCGCATGGCATTTCATTAATCAAAAGCAACCGGTGATTGTCAGCTATCGGACACACTATCCAGCCATTGATGGACTGATTAATGCAGGTGCGCAGTGTATTCAGGCTGATTTTTCGACCAACGACGGTGTGATGGCGTTTGCCGATGAAGTACTAAAAAGCACCCATGGTCTGCGTGCTATTTTGCATAACGCCAGTGCGTGGATGGCGGAAAAACCGGGTGCGCCACTGGCCGACGTACTGGCTTGCATGATGCAGATCCACGTTAATACCCCATACCTGCTCAACCATGCGCTGGAAAGATTACTGCGTGGGCACGGACACGCCGCCAGCGATATCATTCACTTTACCGATTATGTGGTGGAGCGCGGTAGCGACAAACATATTGCGTATGCTGCAAGCAAAGCGGCACTGGATAATATGACCCGCTCGTTTGCCCGCAAGCTGGCGCCCGAGGTAAAGGTCAACGCGATTGCTCCGGCGATGATTTTATTTAACGAAGGCGATGATGCCGAGTATCGTCAGCAGGCGCTCAACAAGTCGTTAATGAAAATTGCGCCCGGCGAGAAAGAGGTGATCGACCTGATCGATTATCTGCTGACCAGCTGTTACGTCACGGGCCGAACGTTTGCCGTGGACGGTGGCCGCCCGCTGCGCTAGTGAAAGCGGCTCCAGAAGAAGATGAGCACCCAGGCGCTGAGGCTCCAGCAGACCACCGCCCCGCCCAGCGCCAGGGGCAGACGCAGAAAACCGGTGAAGTACCACAGCGACAGCAGGTAAATAAAATACGGGATGATCGACCACATCCCGAACACAATGGTGGCGCGCAGCGCCTCAATACCCCGCTCAGAGGCCACAATATAGTGCGCGATTAACGCAAAGGTGGGAAACAGCGGGATCAGCCCGGCAATGTAGTAGTTCTTCGTTTTAGCCAGCACCCCAATCAGCAGCACGACCAGCGCACCCAGCGCGGCTTTTATCACCAGCCCCATTCTTTTCCCTTAACAATCAAATAACATTCCCGTGCAGGATAACGGAACTCCGGCTAATTTTGAAAGATTAATGGAAGGTTAAGGTTGCGCGGTGTATGTTGACGTTTTTCGCGATGACAGACGTTGTATGAATAAGATTGTTTATGTTGAAGATGAACCCGAGGTGGGGCAATTAATCGCCGCTTATCTGGGTAAACATGATATGGAAGTGGTTGTCGAGCCTCGTGGCGATCGCGCTGAAGACGTCGTCAACCGCGAAAATCCGGATCTGGTGTTGCTGGACATCATGCTGCCCGGGAAAGATGGTATGACGCTATGCCGGGATCTGCGCGCGAAATGGGACGGCCCGATCGTGCTGCTGACCTCTCTCGACAGCGATATGAATCATATTCTGTCGCTTGAGATGGGCGCAAACGACTACATCCTGAAAACCACGCCGCCGGCGGTTCTGCTAGCCCGTTTACGCCTCCATCTGCGTCAGCGTGCCAGCGCTGAGCGTGAAGCGCCTGCGCCCTCCTTAACGCCGCATAAAGCGATGCGTTTCGGCACACTTTCTATCGACCCGGTCAACCGACAGGTTATGCTTTCCGGGGAGCTGATTGCGCTCTCAACCGCAGATTTTGACCTGCTGTGGGAGCTGGCAACCCATGCCGGACAAATTATGGACCGGGATGCATTACTGAAAAATCTGCGCGGCGTAAGTTACGACGGAATGGATCGTAGCGTTGATGTGGCGATTTCACGACTGCGTAAAAAACTGTTGGATAACGCCACGGAACCTTACCGCATCAAAACCGTACGCAACAAGGGCTATCTGTTTGCACCGCACGCCTGGGAAACCTGAAAAAGGAGCAAACAGGAATATTCGAAAAATAACTGACGATGCATCGGAATTGTTATCGATATTCGTCGAAAGTTATCGATTATATGCATCGTCAGTTATGACATATCCTCTGGTCTGATTCCTCTCTCCAGTTCTATTTCGATGTGCATTTTTCGCGTAAACAAAAGTAGCGCTAATGTATTTGATTGCTATAGTACAATATATATTCAGCAGAGCAGGCACCATCATCGATCAAAAATCCGTCACTTAAATGCACATTAGACTAAAAATGATCTTTACGATTGACTTAATCATTATCTTATCCTTATGAAAACAAAGGGGATAATGGAGAACATATAAATAATATCGATCTTTTTCAATAGCTTACGTGTTTGCAGAAATCTAATTCTCATGCTAAACCTTATACTCTCTCAATTATTTAATGAAAGAGGTATAGCAATGTCATGGAGAGTCATTAGCTCGGTAATTTGTCCTAACACGGGAATCGTTTATTCAAGCATCTTGGGACTCAAGTTCTTGAAACTCATCATTTGGTATGAAAGCGATGTCTATTTGTACCCCGGTGACAGGATATATCCGACAAAAAATGGCGTCTTCATAAATGGTGTTTTCAAGCCTATATCGATATACAACATATCACCTTACAACGAAATGTTGTGGAGTGAAATTAAAAACAAGATGGCCTGCCCATACAATCGAAACCAGCACGAGGAGATATGCACTTACGCGGTGCATTGCAACGCGCGGAAATGCCCGCATGGGTTTGCCACCAACCCACTGATTGTCAGCACAGGTAAATCCAGACATTAGCGAAAATCGGAAATATTGAGATCAAGATAATTAATATTTCTGCTGCACCGCCTTTGTCCGGATAAATCTCCGTGACTACAGCCCAAATGCTCCTGTGGGGACATTTGGGCTGTAGTCACGCCTGGCAACTCTGGCTTCTTGTACCAAATTAATTTTTATTGTGCAATTTTAAGCAAGCCATCCGGAAGGCTAAAATAAAAATTGCTAATTAACCCTGCCCGTGCATTAATGGTCTCGTTAGTCCGATCCAATAATAGTTGGACAAGTTGCATGACAATTCTCATAACCAGGCGCTATCGCTGATATCCCCTCCTTTTGAGTCCACACCTTAGCATTATATGTTTATTAGCTTTTATATCACTTCGGAAATGTTCAAATGGAGTCTTTATGTCATCAAAAATTTTAGGTCTGGTTAAGTGGTTTAGGGAAGATAAAGGCTTTGGTTTTATCTCCCCTGTAGATGGCAGCAAAGATGTTTTCGTGCATTTCTCTGCCCTTCAGGGAGAGAACTTCAAAACACTTTTTGAAGGTCAGAAAGTCGAATTTATCATCGTAAGCGGCGATAAAGGCCCTGCTGCTGCGAATGTAACGCTTTGCGATAAATAATATCAGCACACAGCCGCGTTGACGATGATGTTGCTTCTGGCTCGTGGACTGCACAAGCAGTCTACAATCCGATGCTAACTGCTTGTAAATCAGTAAAGTGTTATTGAGGTCAGGCGGCCGCGAAAAACATCGTCTCTTCCACTTCTTGTATGAGTATTTCTTCAGAGACGCTGAGAGGATTTAAACAAAGCGCTACAGTAGGGACAGACAAGCTGGGCCCCCTTTTGTATGCGAGTGAAACTGTGCTCTGACTCTTTAGCGCAGTTTGGACATGAACATTTGACTAAATAATTGCGACGAAGTTGCGAGTTTTTACGTCCCGACATAGGCTGCTCCTGAATGAAAAGGATTGCCACCATACACGTTAAGGCAGGATATTGTTTGCTTTTATTTCCCAAAGAGAGCAAAAAAAGGAAAGGAGCCACGCTTCTGGAACATTCTTACCTTGCACAATAACAAAAAGATATAGAGTGATATATGAAAAAGGTGATCATTTTTTTTAATGCCAACCCCAGCAAAGTCATTATCGTGCTTAAGGGCATAACGTCTGTACGCCAGACATATCCGGATGGTGAAGAAATTAATCTTCAGATCATGACTGCAAGCTTTCCGTCGTTGACGGGAGATCATAATTCTATCTATGTTGCTTCAGACAGGGAACTTACCTCTCAGGAAATATCTGATGCTGCCAAACAATATTTATAATATTTACTGTCACTAGTCCGGTTAACAACACAGCATTTATTTCACTCAGAATGAGAAAAATTACAATCCATCATTATTAATGCCTGCAAAATGCAGGCTTTTTTACGACATTGCCCTTTAAATTTAACTATTCCGCATAATCGTGCTGTTCACTTTGCTCCCTCTGTTTCCGAAGAAAGTGTATCATCAACCTTCTTCGCTCCTGTGGTGATATAGATGTCCACGCAGGGCTGACGAAGTAAAGCCGGGTTCTTAATTGATTGATTTAGCGGTGCTATCCAATGAAAAAGCTGTTTGTGCAGTTTTAGTGTGCAGGAAATTCGCAACTCATTGAAATTACAATAAATGATTTCATTTCAATGAGTTAGCTAAAAACGTTTAACGGACATCTACGGACGTGCACGGTCTTTTTGTGCCCCTATCGGTGCCCCTTCTTTCAAAATGCCCCCAAATCTGCCCCCAAAATCCCCCTCTTTTGCGTAGCTCCTTCCAGTTTCGCAACACACCACTTTACGCATCTCTAACTGATCAGCATAATCGCCACGAATCCGTTTGTAAGACTTCACCATTAACCAGCGCGCGCTACTTTTTCTCCCTGCCCTATACTTTCAGTCTGATTGACTGGAGGTTTCTATGTGTGGACGCTTTGCACAAGCCCATACCCTTGAGGAATACCTGGCCTACCTTGCCGATGAAGCCGATCGCGACATTGCATATGACCCGGAGCCAATAGGACGTTACAACGTAGCGCCCGGTACCAAAGTGCTGTTGCTGAATGAACACGACGAGCAGCTGCACCTAGATCCGGTTTTCTGGGGCTACGCGCCTGGATGGTGGGACAAATTGCCATTGATTAACGCGCGTGTAGAAACCGCAGCCACCAGCAGAATGTTCAAACCTCTATGGCAGCATGGTCGGGCGATCTGTTTTGCGGATGGGTGGTTCGAATGGAAGAAGGAAGGTGACAAAAAACAGCCCTACTTCATTCACCGTGCTGACGGTCAGCCGATATTCATGGCAGCCATTGGCAGCACGCCCTTCGAACGTGGCGATGATGCAGAAGGTTTCCTGATAGTGACGTCTGCGGCCGACAAAGGTCTGGTCGACATTCACGATCGCCGGCCATTAGTTTTGTCACCGGAAGCCGCCCGTGAGTGGATGCGCCAGGATATAGGCGGGAAGGAAGCGGCAGAGATAGCAGCCGACGGCGCTGTTCCAGCCGACAAATTTATCTGGCACGCTGTGAGGCGCGCCGTGGGCAACGTAAAAAATCAGGGACCGGAGCTAATCAAGGCGGCACAATAAAAGGTAAGAGACCAGGCACGTCCTAAATGAGCGAGGAGCGGTCGATGCTATCTTTGTTTCTCTGAACATTCTACAAGGGCTCGATGGATATGAAATTGTCAGGTGGATGTTTATGTGGATTCATCAGATTCACAGCGATAAATCCTTCTTCCCCTCATTCCTGTTCCTGCGATATGTGCCAGAAACATACTGGCTGTCACACCGCAGTATGGATTGAATTTGATTCCGCAGATGTTGAATGGACTGCCGAAGGGGGGGCACCATCGCTGTTCCGCTCATCAGCAGCTTCATCCAGAGCATTTTGCGCCCGGTGTGGCACCTCGGTCGGTGCTATTGATGACTCTCACGTAACTGCTTTGCTAAGCGGTATATTTGACAACAACCAACGCGACTTGCTTTCGCCATCATCCCACTCATTTCAAGATATGAAACCTGAATGGTGGAGAATAATCATGCCTGATATCGCTCAATAAACACTCAAGTCTTACATGTAGCCATCATGATGCCACTCAAAGTTGAAGGTGAATATTAATTATGGTCTTTAGCTGTCCGTAAGGAGCGAACTACGGATATTCTTTTATAGCGGCAGAAAATTTACACAATATCAGGCTTGGCGTTTCTTAAATGAAAAGTGTACTAAACTCTGTTTGATTCACTCAAATTTTAACCAGGGTATACATATGATAAATAGAGAAAAACGTACCATTAGCAGAGGCATAAATCATGTGGGGCTAACGGTTCCAAACCTGCAGCAGGCAACAGAATTTTTGCAAAAGGCATTGGATGCCAGGTTTGTTTATGACGGCCTGACCGATAGCGATTCCCCAAGAGAAGGGGCTGATACCGAAAGACAGTTGGGCCTGACAGCAGGCTCAATGATTATCAAACAGCGGTTGCTAAGAATTGGTAATGGTCCAAATCTTGAGCTTTTTGAGATAGTAAGCAGAGAACAGGCGCTGCCGGTAAGGCTGCAGGACTTTGGCTGGAACCACATTTCACTTTATGTGGACGATATACATTACGCGGTGGAAAAGGTCAGGGCAGCGGGAGGCCAGTTCCTTTCGGAAATTCATGGAAATTCGCGCCATGAAGATACCGATAATAATGCCAGCGTATACTTCAAGGCTCCATGGGGCAGCCTGATTGAACTACAATCAATACCTAAGGGTTATTATTATCCTGAAGACAGCGAAGCAGACACATGGATACCTGAGCGATAAATGATATGTTGCGGTTTTAGGGCGACGCCGCACTATGATGGAGTTCCCCACAGTTTAAATTTCAGTATCAGGATTGTCCGCTTTTGGCACGAAGCGGACTAGTTAACTGGCCTGGAGGTCCGCTTAGAGCGAGGTGCGTAATTTCAAGTGAGCTTTTTATTACCTTGCGATTCGTCTTCCGGTACCAAAGCAGACCATCGACAGGTGAGTGTCACTGTCGCAGCCAGCACCAGCGTAGCACCAACAGGGAAAGCCAGCGGAGGCGTCAGTAGAGGAACCATCACCAGTCGTTGACCCATCAACCGTTTATAGCCGATGGCTCGCCTCTGCCGCCATACCACTGGTATGCCGATAAAAATGATAATTCTGAGCGCCAACCCTCACACCAGAATATTGAATTTATCGTCATCAAAACCTGTCGCACAATTGTAGTCTGATTCGTTATATAGTTAAATACATATCGAAATTAATAATCCAGAGGGATGTATGAATTTGTATATGTTTTATGTCGGCGGAAACGCAGGTAAATCAAATATTGAAGTGCATGACATTCAGTTTGTTGCAGCCAGCGCTCCTGAGGATGCATGGCCAGCGTTGCGTGAAGCATGGTTTGGCGATAGTGATAAAATTCATATTGATGGTTATAGCCGTGTTACCTGGGCCGACGGGTTTTCGGTCTCGCTTTCTCCGGAGCCTCCCCAAACCACGGAGAGATTATTTTTCGTCAATGCGGGCGGTTACAGGCCGGATACACTTGCCGAACTGCATGAATACGATCTGTTCGTCGCCGAAAATGCTCGTCAGGCTAAAGATAAAGCGTTGCAGACGCTCCTCTGCGATGTAGATCAACAGCATAAGGACAATTTAAAAGAAGTTGACGACTGCCTGTTGCTTGAAAAGGTCGGAGAATTGTTTATTCATCTGACACCCTGTGAAACAGGATGCCGCGATCTTCCGGAGTGGCAGGGATATCTACCTATAGGAGCCTGACACTGCTACAAGAGACGCTTCGCTTCGTCCCTTATCAGTATTGCTCAGGACACCTTTCAATGGTGTGTTCGTTAAGTCTCCGAGGTAATTCTAAAGCAACATTGCAGGGGAAGTTCTTACGGGGTACTTCAAAAAAAAAAACAATCGCTATATAGTTTATTATATAACGATTGGAGGAATGGTATGAATAATCATTTTGGAAAAGGCCTGATGAAGGGGGTGAACATGACTGGTCCCTGTTCTGAAACGATGCCTGGGAAATTTTGTAATGACTATATACGTGGGTTTGTAATCGGCTATTGCTATCAGCTGGAACAGAAAACAGGGGAGAAAAGCGTTGCAGCTCTTGAAGCGGGAAGACTGACGAGAAAATACAATCTTGACAGGGAGATCATGGCAGAATTCTTTCTGGAATTCAGGACGGATAAATTTTTACACTATTTTAACATTGGGTATTCTGGTGGCTCGAATTAGGACGCTTGCAATGAAACGTCCTGTGTAGCATTTTTACCTGTTGGTTTTTTAGGTTTTTTTCACCGCAAGCAGCACAGAAGAAGCTTTAATCAGGGCAATAATTCTTTTGCCTTCGCTGATATCCATCTCCTTCATGCTTTCGTTTGTAATGACTGCGGTAAGATTTGAGCCGTCATCTGTCAGAATATGAACGGTTGCGTTTACTGCGCCTTTTTCAAGTGAGGTTACCTGGCCTGAAAACTGGTTACGGGCTGAAAACAATAATCCGTTATCCTCAGAAGCAAGAATAATCCATGGGGCTTTAATCAGCGCAACTACCTCTTTTCCTTGCTCCAGACCGAGCCTGATTCTACTGTTACTGGTTACCACAGAAACAAGAGTTCCCCCTTCATTAAGGGAGATTTCAATTTCATCGTTAACGGAGCCGGAATGGACTGCGGATACTGTGCCGGACAATTGATTACGTGCAGAAACTGACATGCCATTCTCCTTAATGTAGGAAGGTGATAATCATCTGTAGTGTATATGAAATCCGACACATCACGTATGATCAAATGTCCGCTTCTGGCACAAAGCGGACTAAGGCATCAGGATAATTTATCGGACTCTAAGCAGATCTGAATATCTCGTCGTATATCGAGGCGACAACATTTCTCGCTTCATATGCCACTGTTGCTGTATGCCCTGCCCTGCAAAGTAGAGCGTTCCTTTTCCGTCTTTCGAGTTCAGGTGATCGAGCACTTCCATCAACCTTTCGCTACCTGCCCGCGGCGCGTTCTCGTCGAACAGGTTGAGCTGGGCCACGCCCTGGCTGAAGAAGTCCCCGAGCATAATGCCGGCTTTCTGGTATCGGTGACCATCCTTCCAGATTTTGTCCAGGCACTTGACCGCGGCGTTGATGATATCGCGGGAATCCTGAGTGGGTGTGAGAAGCTTCATTGATGCGCTGTTGCCATAATACGGTTCGTTAAGCGCAAAGGGAGAGGTTTTCACGAACGCGGAGATAAAACGGCAATACTGGTGTTCACCGCGAAGCTTTTCAGCACCGCGTGCAGCATATGAGCAAATAGCCTGACGCATTTGTTCGTACTCTGTAACGCGTTCACCAAACGACCTGCTGCAAACAATTTCCTGCTTTGCTGGCGCAAACTCCTCCAGATCCAGACATGGCTCACCGCGAAGCTCTCTGACGGTTCGCTCGAGTACCACGTTAAAGTGTTTGCGGATAATCCATGTGCTTTGTTCTGAGAGGTCCAGAGTTGTTTTGATGCCCATAGCATTGAGCTTCTTGGTGATGCGCCTGCCGACGCCCCACACATCCTCTACCGGTACGATAGCCAGCAACCGACGCTGTCGGTCTATATTGGACAAATCAACCACCCCTCCAGTCTGGCGCTGCCATTTCTTGGCAGCGTGATTCGCCAGCTTTGCGAGAGTTTTTGTCTGCGCAATGCCAACCCCGACGGTCAGATGCGTCCGCTTCAGAACGGTAGCGCGGATCTCTTTGCCGAACTCCGTCAGATCACGGCAGTTGCGAACTCCTTTCAGGTCGCAAAAAGCTTCATCGATGCTATAAATTTCGACGCGAGGACTCATTTCCTCAAGCGTTGTCATTACCCGGTTCGACATATCAGCGTAGAGCTCATAGTTGCTGCTGAAGCAAACAACGCCAGCGCGCCGGAATAAGTCCTTTTGCTTGAAGAAAGGCTCTCCCATAGTAATTCCAGCAGCTTTGGCCTCGGCGCTGCGTGCTATGACGCAGCCGTCATTATTCGAAAGAACTACCACTGGTCGGCCTCTTAAATCGGGCCTGAACACTGTCTCGCATGATGCGTAGAATGAATTCACATCACAGAGCGCAAACATATCAGCTGGCCGATTTAACAATGAAAGTAACTACGCCGAAAACGTCCAGCGTATCTTCGCTGCCTACCAAAATCGGACTGTAAGCACCGTTCATCGGATTGAGCTGAACAGTTGGACGCAGTTGAAGGCGTTTAACAGTAAATTCCCCATCCACAGCCGCAATGACAATATCTCCGTGTTCAGCAGTCCGTGAGCTATCAACCACCAGCAGATCACCGTCACTGATCCCCGCTTCTATCATCGAATCCCCTGCGGCTTTAACGAAATACGTTGAGCTGGGATGGGAAACAAGCAACTCATTAAGATCAATACGCTGCTCTACATAATCAGCTGCGGGGCTGGGAAAACCACATTGCACCAAATCGCTGTATAGTGGGATCGCGATAATTTCTCGCAGTTCAGTAGGCCTGATAAATTCCATTACGCATACCTCAAATACTGTTTTTATATACAGTAGTTTCGTTTCTGTCAGCGCGCAATACACCTTAGTCGTAGCGACTGTTTAAAGCTTCACCGCTTCATTTCTAAGTTTCTATCAGGCTTCGAATTATTATTTTTGTAAATTTTCCGTCTGAAATGCCAGATGCACAAATTTAAGCCGGTTGGGATGCAGGGAATTTTTTATAAAGCGTACAGACAGCAACATCATAGATAATTGCCACCTGCTTTCTGTCCACGCCGTTTGAAATCAACCTGCCAGCCTGCGCCCATTGCTCTGGGGTTAACTTCGGACGCCTGCCACCTATGCGTCCCTTCTCCCGGGCTGCCGCCAATCCTGCCCGGGTGCGTTCCACGATTAACTCCCTCTCCATTTCGGCCAGGGCCGACATGATGTGGAATATGAAACGCCCCATTGGGCTGGAAGTGTCGATGCTGTCCGTAAGGCTTTTGAAGTGGATGCCGCGCTGCCGGAGTTCGTCGACCAGCAGTACCAGGTTCCGCATGCTTCGCCCGAGGCGATCCAGCTTCCACACTACCAGCGTATCGCCCTCACTCAGCGTTCGAAGAAGCTTTTTAAGCGCTGGCCGGTTCGCTACCGTCCCGCTCATTTTTTCCTCAAAAACCTGTTCACATCCTGCGCGTTCGAGAGCTTGTCGCTGAAGATCTGTGTTTTGGTCATTTGTTGATACCCTTACGTAGCCAATTTGCATATTTTTCACCCAATATTTTCTGCAAAAAAATCAGGTGAAGTTATCGGCATGGCTGCCGCAGGGCAATCTATAAAACGTCGGTTTGGGAAACAGCGCTACACGAGACGTTGATAGCCAGTTTGCCCCGGTGTCATCGTACATAAACGGAGCTGCTGTTATGGCTCAGGTTCATCGCGATTACAGGTCACTCGCTTCGTACGATTTGATTACTCAATACCCGCTGGGCATGTCTTTCGGCATCCAGCTGGGAGCGAATGCCTGGGGCGGGGGAAGCGGTGTAGATGTTTACACTGGCATGTTAACGCTGCGCGGTTGGCATGATGCAACTGGGGGCGGATACACTTCATGGCAGTTAGCATCAACGTCTCAGGGGCTTAAATATCGCCAGGGAAACGGCACTGTTTCCGGGCTAACTAACGTTGGTTTTTCTACTACGCATACTCTTTATTCAACGCAGAACACCACGAAAGCCAGCGACGGTACCCTGAAAGCAGCATCTCCGGTCGCTCGTATCGTTGCGAGTGCTGATACATGCCTGCGATCAGATATTGCTGAGGATGGATTTTCATGGTGCGGCTGCGGTACGGCGAACACCGAAGCTGAAGGAATCAAAATTTTCCGGCTCGATGTGGGAGTTTATGTGTTGACTGGTTCGGCAGGGCTGGCGTCTGAGGGGTGGCAGTTACTGCCGCCAATGGACCCTGGCGGCATGGGGGAACTGGGTGTGGCTGAAGCTGAGCAAACCGCTGACGGCGAGCTGACTATCCGCCTGTTTAAGCGAAAATACATGCTGAGCGATGAAGGGGAGATCGTCAAAACAAAAGGGGAACCGATGGACGTGCCGGTGAACAGCTGGATCGATGTCCGCCTGGACATGCCCACTGATTCAGTTTTCAGGCGTGAACAGTACAGTTTGCAAAGTGATGGAGAAGATTAGGCAACTGTCGAGCCGCGGAGGTCAGCCAGTTCTTTTTCGATGAGGTCTAACCGTTCGGCCAGCTCCTTAATGGCCTCAACATACAGGGCGCTCATGGCACTGTAGTCCACGGTTTTAATGTCGTTAATTTCCTCTCCTGCTGGCGTAGTGCCGGTCCCACCAGAACTCACAGCAACGGGCAGAACCTGTTCCAGTTCCTGGGCGATGATGCCTGCGCTGCGTACTGACTCCGATTCTGTGAGCTGAATGCCAAACGTGTAGCCCGTCAGTGAACATATCTTATCCAGAGCAGCACTGACGGGCTCTTTATCGAATTTCACGCGCTCGTCTGAGGTCTGATTCATCGTGACGCAGGTAAACTTACCATCAGCCCCAAATGCAAAAGAGTATCCATTGGAGCCGCCGTTATCATTATTGTCAGGGCGGATCTGAATAATCCCTGTTTGGCTGGAATAGATTACTCCTCTGGACGCCCCACCTGTACCATAAAACCACACATGAGCATTTTGATTGTCAGCTGGGGCCAAAACAGCGATTTTAGTTTTGCATTCCATATCAGAAGTAGTCGAAATTTTTGCAGATGCGCTGATGCTATTCTGACAGGTAATAGGATTACGAAACTCAAAGCTATCACCGATGAAAACGTATTTCCCAGCGTAAAATGTGAAGTCTCCTTTCCCCATAGCACCATTAGAATTACCGCCGCACAGTATGCGCGCGTCATAGTCGTTAGTACCAAGGAAATGGAAATCCACAAAGCTTGCAGAAGAAGGTTTTTTGGCACCAATTTCGAGGCTTCCGAAGTTGGGGGTGGCGCTGTCTCCCAAACCGAGGTTTGTGCGAGCGTCAGCGTCATTCGTTGCCCCAGTCCCACCCTGCCCAATCGGGACAGCGCCATTACTTCCTTTCTGCGCCAGTTTACCAATGCCAGGGATAGTTACGGCGGTGCCGTTGATGGTAACGGTGATATTCTGGTTTGCTGAGGTCGTGGCGAACGTCTCCCACGCGCCGATGCTCTCGTCGTACTCGTTGATCAGCTGAGACATGCTCTGCGCCAGGCCGTCGACCGAGAGACTATCAGTAACAAGAATGCCGTACTTCTGGCCGCTGAGCGCTGGGGATGCAGCAGGCGTTACCGTCAGTGACGTCGCACTGTTGATGGCCGTGATCTGAAACATCTGTACCGGGTTAGAGAGAACAAACAACGTCTGGCCAACCCGGATCTGGCTGGCGGGTGCCGTCCAGTTCGTGCCGGTGCCGGTGGCTGTATTTCCGTTAATGGCGATGGTGCCAGTGTTATAAAGCATATTTTCTCCAGGCAATAAAAAACCCCGCCGGAGCGAGGTTGATTTAAAAGACAGTTTATTCAGACGTACATATCGGGAAGAACGGGAAGGTTCAGTGGCGTTACCGTGTCATTACCAAAAATTGCATACCGCTCGCGCCCCAGATATTTCCCACCCTGAACTGAAGCACTGCCGTTCTGTATTTTTATTCCGAACATTCGATACACGTACATGCCATTAACTTCGTGAGCCATCAGCCCGAATCTACCCAGCGGAACATACCCGCTGCCAATGCTCACGGCATTTTTTGAAGGCGTCCAGAGCTGATTGAGGTAGACGAAAGGCCGTCTCGTCGTTGAAAACGTGCAGACTCCGGCAGCATTGAAGATATTGAACCCCGTGCCCGGCTGCGGCGCCACGCCACTGGCGAAGATGACAATATCTATCGTGCCGGTCGTCGGAGCGTCATCATTCGTGGAAGGAGGGCTGAAGAATCTGACCGTGTTGCCATCGAAATCGACTGTGTTACCGCTATTGCAGCGCCCAAAGACGATATATTTGGACTTGTCGTACCCCGCTATCGTGGGAACTGCCCAGCCGCCTGTGGGGACATTGACGGTACCCTTCCAGATACACTGCCCTGACTGCGTGGCATTGGTAATCGCCAGGAAGTCGGTGCTGTCACCAATAAGCAGGCCTTCGCCTTTACGTTGGCCTGGCGGAAATATCTGCCAGATGCTTCCGGGAAACGTGTAAGTACTCTCACGCTCACTGATGCTTACATCCTTCATCGTGGAGTTCTGCGTCACACGGCCACCGGATATGGTGACCGAGTTCATTTTATGAAGCAGCCCTGAATCAAGGTAAGCTGTCGCATGCGGGATAAATAGCACCTGCGCCCCGGAAACATAACCGGCAATATCAGCGTACTTGGCTTTCTGGTAGCCACTGTCAAAGTTGGCTCCAAACGACGGGCACCGCAGGCCCGCCGTTATCTCCATGCGCTTTCCACCATCATTAAGCTCTATCAATAATCCTGTTGGCATTTTATGTCCACGTCCCCAGTACGATGCGGCCACCTCCGGGAATGTTGACGGTTACACCGTTGCCATTAATCACCGTTGTGTTACCGGAGCCATTGAAAGAGAAATTACCGTTTGTGGCGTAAATCGAGCCGCGAACGGTCACGTTGTTGAACGTCGCGTAGCCTGATTTGTTGATGTGCCAGCCAACGTTCCCGGTGCCGTCCCAGGTTGAAGATTGGATATAGCTGCCGATCTTGGCGTTTCCAATCGTCCCGTCTCCAATGACCGTGTCCCGAATTATGGTCTGCCCATTCTGGATAACGAAAGGAAGCGTAACGGTCGCTCCGGCCTGGTGAGTCACCGCAAAGCGGTCGGCCAGGAAGATAACCTGCGACTGCATGCCGGACGGCGTATTCTCCACGCCGATCCCCATCCCTGCCGCGTAATACTGACCATTGCTGGATAACCCGACCTTGATGCTGTACATCGCCTTCAGGTCCCCGTTGACGTTCGCAATGGCCTGCGCGTTGGTGGTAATCGCTGAAGTGTGTCCGTTGACGGTCGCCGTGATACCGTTTATCTGCGTGGCCGTGGCCTGCTGATAATCGGAGAACGTCTGGTTCAGGCTGTTGATGGATGCCTTGTTGCCGTTCACGTCAGTCTGCAAACTCAGCAGCGAACGCGCCGTTGCCTCCTTCTCGTTGACGATCACCTCATCAATGCGGTCCAGCTGCGCGCTGTTACCGGCGACCGATGCCGACAGCGTTTTGCGCGCGGCCACCTGCGCCAGATTGCCCTGAATAATCGCGATGGCGGAGTTCTTCACTCCTCCCGTCATACCGTCCACAGACACGCTGATGTTATCGATGCGCTGGCCCAGCGCGGTATCGGCCGTCGCCACTGTCTGCTCAAGCTTGCTCAGAGAAGAAGACACATCTCCGACCGTGCTCGACAGGTTTGTAACGCTGGTCTGAACCTTCCCGATATCCTGGGCGTTTTTGGCGATTTCCTGCGCCTGTTGCGCCAGTTCGTCGTTGGCCTGTTTAATGTCGTCAGCCATACCAGCAATTTTTTCATTGCTGTCTACCGCGTTCTCGATCAGGTCTTTGAACGTATCGGAGCCTTTCATGTCCTCCAGGATTGCATCGGTGATATCGGATACATCGATGCTGGCCTGCCCGCGCACCCAGTCGGTCCAACCGCTCTGATTCCCGATCCTGTCGACAAGCCGTGCCTGGTACCAGAATTCCTGCCCCGCCTTCAGCCCCATCTGTTGATAAAGTTTCTGCGGATACGGTACAGATGCCAAAAGCATCGGATTCGAGCCGTCAGCGGCAATGCTGTATTGCAGCTCAGTGCTCAGGGTGTCGCCGGTATTAGCCGGGAATCCCCAGGTGACGTTGATTCCGAATACGACGTCTTCGGAGGCCTTAAGCCCGACAGGTTTGGGTACCTCACCCGCGCGTCCCTTCAGGTGTGTAAGCGCGGAAGTTGCCCAGAGACTCGATGCACCGCCGGAGTTGATCGCGCGTACACGGACCAGATAATCACCCTCGAAGATGCCAGGCACTTCGATATTGCGAAGACCGGTCTCCGGTACGTTAACCCACTCATTGTCGCCGCGCTTCCACTGCACCCGATAGGCTATGACATCCGCCTGTGGTTTGCCGTTCTTGTCGACCGGCGCATCCCATGATGCCGTCAGGGTAGCCACTCGCTGCCCCTGGCGCACTGCGTCATAGCTCGCTACCACGATATTGGTCGGCTGGTTGACGAGGCCGGTTGGTATCAGACTAATTGGCGGCGTGTCCAGGCGGGCATTGTTATCGACCGCATCATATTTTGATGCGTTATATTCGGCCCCGGTGATAGTGAAGGTGTTTTCTTCATCATCAAATCTCAGGTTCGTAACGCGGAAGTATTGCAGGCGCAACTGCCCTGCATCGATGACGAATACAGCGTTAGGTAACGGCTCTGCCGTGAAAGGCGTGGCGATCACCAGCTGCGTGCCGTTTACGGCCTGGATCACCCTGCTTTCGACGGTACCGCCCCGTGTGCGGATCATCAGTGTGTCACCCGCAACGGCACTGGTTCCCCGATCGGTTGTCACAGCCTTCAACCCGGCGTTATATCCGGTTATACGCCCGCCATAAACACGCCCTGAAAGGCGTTCGTCAGCAAATGCAAACACGGTACCCGGCACGTAGACATAGCCATCAAGCCCGGTCTGTAGCGTAATAATCCGGTCGAGTGAGTTGGAATACACCGCCCACCCGCCACGGCGCTGTGCTTCGCTCTCGCGCGTACAGCCGATTGCGGTGATCTGCGTCTGCTTAAACTTGAACTGCTTAACCAGGTCCGGGAACATCACCGCTGTTGTGCGGTCCTGATAGTGATTGTCAGGGTCGCTGAAGTTAATCAGCGCGCTGGAGAAGCGGGTCTTTTCACTGCCGCTCGAGTAAACCGGTTTGCCCACCACCGAAGCGCGGGTAAGGATTTGCAGCTTCGACGTATCCGCCGGCATGTCCGAGACAACATTGAACATGTTGTTGCCCCAGAACGTCATGCCATTGAACCCTGCGGCGATGTCTTTGATTACCTGCCACGCATCAGCCTGCGACTGGATGTAGACATCAAACATGAAGCGCGGCTCGGTACCGTCGCCACCCTTCCCGTCAGGTACTTTCTGATCGCAACGCTGGGCAATACGGTAAAGCTCCCACTTATCCAGCATCTGCGCCGTGACGCGTCGGCCAAGTCCGAAACGCGGCTCAGTGAGCACATCGAACCAGATCCATGCTGGGTTATTCGTCCAGCCCCACTTAAACGTCCCGTCCCATGTGCCGCTATAGGTTCTGGCTATCGGATCGTAATTCGAAGGGATGCGGATAATGCGCCCCTTAGGTTTACAGGAAACCTTCGGGATATTGTTGAACGATTTGGCGTTAAACGACACATACAGCAGCGCCGTATGGGGATAACGCAGGCGCGCATCAATCACCTCAGTGATTGCCTGTACCTGCGTTTTATTCTGCAACATCTGGCTGGTGCTGTCGTCGGTGTCGCGTACCACGCGAATCTGCCAGCCTGTACTGGCTTTCGGAAGATTAATGCGATGGGTCAGTTCATAGAGAGAACTGAGTTTCTCTGTCACGGTTCTTGTCATGACCGTAGAGAACGCACCACCATCTACAGCAAGATCGATATGGTACTTTACGGTAGTGCCGACAATATCCCCGTCGTTTTCCTGCTGCTGCAAACCCGGAATACCAATGCGAACGAGCACAGCGTCAATCTGGGTGTTACTCAGCGCGCGCGTCCAGGGCGTGGCTTTTGTCAGCGATACGCCAACCGTAGTTTCATTCTCCACTGCGGGAAAACCCGGAATCGGTGTCTGGGTCTGTGTTCCCGGCCGAAATTCCCAGGAAACGTTTTCAAAGTTCATCGTTCCGTCGGCGTTTCCCAGCGGCGTACCGTCCAGGAAGATGCTGGTCGCATCCAGACCACCAGCAAACTCACCTTCCCCGAGCGCCAGCAGCATGCGGCAGCGCGCCATTGACTGCGCCGAATCAGGCTGTTCTACAGGTGTGTGCTGCTTCTGGCTGCCACCCTTTGCACCAGTGATCGCTTCCATATTACATCCATAAAAAAAGCACCCGACTGGGTGCTTGATATTCAGAAAGGAGTTATCAGATGTCTTCGGCGACTATGCCAGCGCTGATGATGGCGCCGCCAATCTCGCGGACGCCATAGAGAAGCGCGACCGGATTTCCCATCGCAAGGGTATTCACTGAGCCACCAAAGGCATAAGAGGGTTTATTGTCAGGGTCGTCTCGCCCCTGTAACCCTTTGGGCTGAGGCGAAAGCATTTGGTAAATACCGCCGGCCATCATTGACGCGCCCGACATGATAAGTCCGGCCCCAAATGTCAAACCTACGCCCGTCCAGCCGGTTGCCACTCCAGTAATGACACCAGCAACAACCATCACGGCGCCGAGGATTGTCTGGAACATGCCGGCCTTCTTCGCCCCTTCCATAACTGGTGCTATGCGAATATCGCTATCCCCTGCCAGCTCCTGGAAGTCCTGCGCGCCTATGTTGCGCTTACCGCGAAACACCGCGAAGGTCATGCCATTTTTTTTGGCATTCATCAGATAGTCTTCCAGCCCGTCGAAGTTGATACACAGGGCTTTGACCGCTTCGGCAGATGTCTGCACAGCCAGTTTGTGCACGCGCCCGAACCGGGCGCCCAGGGCGCCATACAGACGAATAGTGGTTAAACGCGCCATGGCTTTTTCTCCTGTGGCAGGTCTTTGTGACGAACGCAGATCATCGTGCGGTCTTTGAAATAGCCTCGGGCATACGGGGTTATACATGAAGGCTGGCCGTAAAGGTGGTGGAGCAGCTCACCTTCTTCAGTGATGATGCCCGCATGGTTCCACTTATCGGAATCAACCTGCATGATGACCATGCAGCCTGGTGCCGGATCGCACTCGACGAACCCTTCCCGGTCCCAGTTTTCGAAATAGAGGTTGTCCGGGTACTGGCTTTCCCACCACGGGTAATCGACGCGAAAATCGTTCAGCGTGACGCCCTGGATGGCATGCCAGTCCATAATCAGCCCCCAGCAGTCATTCGAGCCCAGGATAAACGGACGCCCAATAAGCGGTACCGCCTCCGGCATTATCTCGGCGTATTCATCGCTGTCAGGTGAGTAAATACCCCAGATCACGCCGGAGTTGTTGCACTGCTGGCGGTCCAGATCGGACGGAATAGGCCGGGCACCGTCGCCCGGGTGGGAGTGGATGACGCGAATAATCGTCCCGATATCTTCGGCGTTAGCCCAGTGCTCGCCGTCGATGCGAAAATGCTCTGTCGGATTTTCGTGCGTATTCGGCACAGGAATGTAGCGCTGGCGACGGCCAGACTGAATAACGAAGCCACAGCACTCACGCGGAGATTCCTCCAGTGCATGCGCCCGGATAGTTGCCATAATGGTTTTATTCATTAGTACGTCCGGTTATCGGGTGAAGAGAACGGTTGCCGGGAAGCCACCAAAATCGAGGATTGCAGAGTTAGGATCGGTTAGGCCAGCGCCAAATCGTTTACGGCAGTCACTGAGACAACCGCCACAAACATCAAGGGCAGGATCTGATACTGGGTTTCCTTTCGCGTCGAAATACGCAGTACCGTTATAGGTGCATCCATCGCCGCTACGGTACTGACCGCGCAGCGCCCATTCACAAAGCGATGTGATTTGTCGGGTGGGGATCACAAGGCTCTGCAAATCAGCTGGGCTGCTGAGTGCCCAGGTAACCACTTCATCATCTTCGGAAGTTTTGGTATCAAGCCAGAAGGTCTGAAGGGTGAACATAGACGAATCAGCTGTAGTGTTTACGCCACCAGGGTAATTTACGGCATCGAGATAGACCGCATAGGTATCGATAATACTCACTTTGGCGTTAACCATGTCCTTAAATTGCAGGCACAGCGCAGTGATATGGCCGTCAAGGTTTGAGACGCTGAGAGTGGGCTCCGCCGCCTGGTCTGTTGAAAGCTCTAGGCCTGAAACCTGAAACGGCCAAAAATCGTAGGTATTGCCACCGAAGACGATAGGCTTGGGTCCGAGCTTTTGTTCATCTCCATTGGCAACATCGATCTCTTCGGGTGTATGGGGGAAAGGTGCGTAGTGGAATCGGTGAACCCCGCCACTGAACTCTGAAGCGTCAACTTCAACCAGGCGGACCCTGCCGCCCGGAGCCAGCATCGCCGCCTGATCGACTAATGCCATTATGCGTACACTCCGTAAGCCCGTTTGATGGTGAACGTCAACTCAGCAACTTTGCTGCTGATCTGCGTTTTACGAACCGAATCGGCTACGACGCGGTAAAGCCCCTTCTCTTCGCCTGGCGGCGTAATGATGAAAGCTTTCACGGTATGAGCGAGGAGAAAATCACGAATCCTGTCCACTTCCGACTCGTTGCCCGTGTGCTTCATAGGGACCTGAATAGCCGTGGAGTTAATCCCGTTATCGGCCACCTGCTCATAGCCATCACCGAACTGCGCCGCGCGAACTGTCTGGCTATATTCAATCGCGCCAGCACCGAGCTGCGAGCGCCAGCTGTATATTTCAACTGCCATATTTACTCCATAAAAAAACCCAGCCGAAGCTGGGTTTCATGATAAGAATTTTGTCGAGTTAGGAAGCGATAGCTTGTTTCAGTTCGCTCCATTTTTGGAAAAATAGTCTAGAACTATTTAATGCAGTTTCCGCCATTTCCTTACTAACCGTTACCTCTGAGAGGTGGTAATCAGCCTCATTACGTGCTGCCCTTTGCTGGCGTAGATTGTATCCAAGCAACTTCAGTTGCACTGAGTCGTAAGGCTCAAGTTTATTCTCTACCTTATTGCTCATATAACCAATTAAATTACTGTGATGGTTAGACGAAAATGCAGGCACCGATTGGAGAGACTCCAATGCATGATGATAGCTTGCATAATAAGCACGCGATATGCAACTACGAAAACCACCTTCATTATCCAGTTCGATTAATGAATCAGCACACCTAAGCAAATCGTCACTAATTATTGCCATAGCTTACCCCAACGTGAAGTTGACGAGTCGGAGAAAAACGAGCTACTACGTCACAATCATCCAAAACATCATGGCTACACACGGCTTCAGCAAGCTCCCAATTAAGCCTAGCTATAGACTCAGGATTTTGATTGTAGATTTCAATAACATAGCACGTGTTAAATGTACTGTTCAGCTCGACTGTTCCGGGAATCAAACGATGTTTTTCCGTTAATGTCCAAATTACTCGAGCGAGTAACTCAAACTGGTTTTGCGAACAGCCGCTAACGGAGTATGCACTGTTGATCTCAGTCAATAATTCCTGCTTATGAATCTCTGCTTCAGATCTGTTTTCATCCTCCGAAAGCAATTTAATGTGCATATCAAAGTAATGTTCAAGACGGTCTCTATCGCCAAAACGATAAGCCATAGAATAAGCACTAGCTGTTAAAGCCTTTGTTTGATGAGCATCAGCAAGATCATAAGCATATTGATAAAGCCGATTTATGCAGCCTGTATGTCTGAGCATAAAACAGAGATTTGTAGCAACGGTAACATCATGTAATGGATCGGCCTCCTCAAACACAGCAATAGCTTGGTCGATTTCACCATACAAACCATGAAGGAAGCCAAGCGCTGAAACACATATGCTGGAATTCTGGCGTTCAAGCTCGCGCACACCACGTCTATAAGAGAATTCATCAATAGCGATGCCCTCTAAAAGCATATTGCCATAGAGTTCGAGGTGCTGTGTGGCCTTCTCTTGCGGTACGCCTGTAGCCATTGTCTAACCCATTCGCTGATATTGCTGAAAAGTTTACGCGACGGTTTACGCTAACGCAATCACTGTGCACACACTCAGTGGTTAGCACTACCAGCTCTCGGAATTCCTTTACAGATGTAAAAAGCCCCGCATGCGCGAGGCTTATTGGGCTACAGGCCCGGGAGGGCTTGGTTAGTGGTTAAAATGCAGTTGGGTAAATCCCAAATTCTGAACCAGAGCCGTAACCTATCCTGTAAGTTAATACCTTACCTTCGATTACTTTACCTGCCTGTTCACTCATTCCCCCACCACACATTCCTTTTGGCCACGCGCTGAAGATGTGATCCCCCAAGGCGGGGTAGATTGTGATTTTTTGTTCAGGGTCAAGATCGGCAACTTCACGCCCATCGACATAAACCCTCGTCAAACAAGCACTCCCCACATAACCAGAATCACGTTTAATCACAACCTCCCCGGTGCCAGCCTTTTTCGTGAAGAGAGTGTTATCAAGAATTTGTTTCGCTGGCGCTGGCTTAGCCTGCTCAGTTGAAATTGGCTTGGTGGCACACCCAACCAAAGCGATGATGCCCATAACCAAAATAAGTTTCTGCATGCCCCTATCTTCCTTCGGTAAAAGCTCGGACTAATCCTAACAGCATTCAGACAAAGGCAAAACCCGCAGAAGCGGGCTACCTGCCTTTACTAAAGTTGTAGATCATTCCTCCAGGTTTAAGGTGCTTCTGTATAACCCTGGCGGCTGCATTCTGCATTTCATCAGCAAGAGCACGCCCCATAACATCACCAGAACTGCTGGATTGCGCAGTAGCATTCCCGTTGGCGTCAACGTTTACGACAGTATTGATTACGGGTGCAGAACCGCCACCGGATCCAGAACTGCTGTTTAACCCGTACATTGGAGCCCGACCAACGAACCCGCCATCTGCATAGCCCTTAGCGTTACGCATCAGCGCATAAAGATTACCTACACCCCATGCAGACGTAGCCTCTTTGGTGAATACAAACTCACCGCCGTGAACGACGCCTTTTGGCTCATATTTCCCACCGTTACCAGTGTATCCACCAGAGTCGAAAAGACTGACACCAGAACTCGCCGCATTGGTATAAGCTCCGCTGGGTGTATTGCCGGTACTGACATCACCAGTAATCCATCCCATGGCTTTCTGCACCGCCCAAGCCACAAGCAATCTGTTGATGATCTCAACAATCATTTTGAGGATGGATGCCGCAAACTGTCTGAAAGATGCCGTTCCTGTTGTAACAAGGCTGGTCATCATGTCGGAAATACCTCCGAGGGCAGTTTGCGCTGCCTGCGACACTGAGGAATAAACGTTCTGCGCCGTCTGAAGATATTCATTCAGCCCATTGACAGCACCAGCTCGCCAGTTCTGTTCAAGCGAGTCCTGCGCTTTATAGGTTTTGCGCATTTCAGAAAGCGCTTTCGCCTGAGCCTTAGGATTTAGAGCGTACTCTTTCTCGATACGATCGAGTTCCATCCCTCTCTGAGCATCTCGAGATGATACCCCTGTAACGAGTAAGGCAATATCGGCACGTTTAGCCTCTTGCTGACGCTGCAACTTCTGTGCACTGTCCATCAGATCATTCATCTTTTTCTGATGCTCAATCTGCCGGGATAAACTGGCCTCTTTCTCGAGGCTCAGCCGAATTTCCTTTTGGTGCGTAAGAATAGATTTTTCATCAGCTGTGAGTAGTTTCTTCTCCTTGAGATCAGCAATTTGCTGATTGAAAGCCAACAACCGTTTTTCACCATCAGTCATTGATTCCGTTTGCACTGACTGTTGACGCAATACCGCCAGGCGTTGTCGAGACTCCTGAAGCATTCGGGTTGCGGCATCAATACTGATCCTATCAGCTCTTACTTTTCTTTCTGATTCGTCAGCAAGCTTACTTACTGCGCTACGGGATTCTCTGTTGGTTCCCCCGTCTCCCGTTACCCCAGAACCTCGAGCTTCAGCTTCATAATTTGCCTGCGCATTAGGTGCGGTGATGCGCTTCCACAAAATGTCATAGCGCTTTTTGTTCGCTTCAATTTCCTTATCAGCATCAGCCCCGGCCTTTTTCATAGCCGCGACATCCACGCCGAAGAAATTAGCTAAGGCACCCCCACCAGGTATTTTTTCAGCCCAACCAGCGATCGTCCCGGTAAATTTGGCATCCAGAGAAGTGATATTGAGGAATAGGTCGTTAATCGATGCTTTTACTAATTCAAAAATATCGATAACCTGATTGGCCCAGGCGCGAAGAGTTACCCCAATCTGCTCAAACACGTTTGATGCAGTTGTTTTTACAGTTTTCCATGCCCTGCCAATATTATCTGTAGCTTCGACGACTTTGTTGCTGCGCTCCTCCATAACGCCAGCATAAAGGCTTACCGCCTCCGTAACCGCGGCCTGCTCTCCTTTCGTCTGTTTAAGCTGGATCAGATGTTTCATTTCAGCTTCTGTCAGGAAGCCGTATTTTTCATTGAGTTCCGCCAGCCCTTTAATTGGATCTTTAAGTATCTTACCAAAGTCTGCCATGGAGTCTTTGGTATCAATGCCGGCGTCTTTCATCACCAGCATTGCCTTTGCGATCCGCTCCATTTCAGGGCCACTCGCTTTCCCCTGATTATTCAGGTCGATTAAGGTGTCAGTGACTTCTGAGACTGAATTACCGGTTTCCGATGCAACCCTCGCTGCAACTGAATTCAGTTGTTCAAGCGATTTGAAACCTGCGCCCCCCATCAGCAACACTGATGACGCCGCCCGATCGAATTGCTCGGATGATTTAAAAGCCGCAACCCCCATCAGTGCCAATGTTCCAATGAGTCCACCGATAGCGATGCGCGCAGGTGTTATCAATGACGTAACAGCCTTCAGCGCATTACCAACACCTCCAAAGGAGTCGCGGATCTGCCCCCCCCTGCTGGATGGCCACCATATACACCGGCATACCTGAGGCGAGAGAGGTCACTACGTCGGTGATCTGCATCGGTAACTGGCGCATTGCGTTACGGTACTGACCAGCGCTAATTTCACCACGCCTCCAGGCATCCTCCTGTTCCCGCAGTTTTGAAATGAACGGTGCAGACTGGTCAGCTACACCCAACTGAGTAGCCTTCATTTCCAGAATTTCAGCGCGAGTTTTTCCTACTGCTGAAGCCTGCTCCTGCAATGAAGCAACGAACGCCTCTCCCGCCTGCGCCGCACGTTTCGCTGAGGCCTCCTGTTCGAGCAGCGCACGTCCTTCTTCCGTGAGGGTCATGTGCGTGCGTTGGAGCTTATTTCTGGTGTCATCCAGGATCGCACCATAATCGCGGAATTGCTCTGTGGGCAGCAGACCTTTTTTATTGGCCTGCGTCAGCTGCGCGTAGATCTTATCAAGCTCTTCGAATGCTTTATTGGTGGGATTGATTCGGTTAAGGAGGTTCTGTAATTCCTGCTGCTGCTCCTTCAGGCTTTGGTTTTGTTGCTTACCCGACTGAGCGCCAGCCCGAAAAACACTGTTAAGATTATCCGCCTTTTGAGCAGCACCCGCAGCTGTTGCCTGGAATTTATCAAGCTCCTGATTCCCTCGCTCCAGTTCACTGGTATTTACTTTCAGGGAGATCGTTGCGATATCAGACATTCGGTATCTCCGGGTATAAAAAACCCGGGTAATCCGGGTTAATGATTTTGATTTTTATGGATGGTTCGGAGGGCTACGGCCTCCATTACTCTCACATCCTGTAAAGCGCCTGCCTCGTCGTCGATACCGTGAATCCTCATCATCCAGGGCAAGACGTTATAGTCCAGCCCGGTCACCCCACCGATACCAGTTCTCCATTGTGTAAACATGTCTCTGAAAATACAGAATGCTGGCCACACATCAGGGTGGACGTCTATTTCAACATCGTCCAGATCGTCCAGGGTCATGCTGAATGCAGCTAATTCTTCAGCGGAGGGTTCAGGCGTAAAACACGCCTCGGCAAGCGCTATCAGTTTTTTTCGCGGACGGCGTACAACTCTTTCGTGTAAGCGGAAACAATGGAGTCGAAAGCACGGGGATAATTTTCAAGCAGCAACGCAAGATTATCCCGGTTGTATTCACTGTCGATATTCCAGCTTTCAATAATTTCAGCCAGATAATTCAGGGGAGCATCTACCTGATCGGCGCTGCCATCCACCAGTTCGGCGGCACGCTTCAGGATATCTTCCATGTCTTTCAGCTGCTTTCGGTTTTTATGGCGGACAATCAGAGTAACCACCCCATCGTCTTCACCAGGGCGTGGAATGCTCACCGAAAGTTTAAAAGTTGGTTTCGGGTTTAACGTAAATTTTGTAGCCATAATAAAAATCCTTGAAGCCCCTTTCGGGGCTGGAAAGTGAATGGTTAGCTGCCTGGAGTGGTGTCTGCGTCTTTGTAGAATGTGGTGCCTTTTGACTGCACGGCAAACGCGACGGTAACTGTTTCAATCTGGTTAACTACAGGGTTTGGCTCACCAGAGAAGGACGGCACCACTGACCAGTAACGGGTTTCTTTTGCTTTAGGCACGTACATGTAAACAGCGATAGTGTCGCCAGCAAGATCGGCCTCTTTCAGAAGCGGGTAGAACGGCTGGTCAGAGTCGTGGGCGACCGTATAAGTCTGCGTTTTTGCAGATTTATACGTCGGCAGGCTTCGCTGCGTGTCATCTTCCAGGAACTGGAATTGATAATACTGCTGCTCGCCACCAGCAGCGGCTACTTCAGTGATTTGAGGGATCTGCACCCAATCAGCAGACTCAACCACCCTGAGGGATCCAGAGCCAGAGCCGGTCGGGAAAATTTTGGTGTTTGAAGTGTTTACACCACCAATCGTTGCCTGCGAGCCGGAGACTGCTGTTACTTTACCTACCAGATTATCCAGTGCGGTCCATGGGGAACTCAGCAGAACGACATCGCCTACTTTGACTGTTCCACCGTTGAGCGTTAATACAGCGTTTGCTGCGTTAGAAATATCCGTGATGGTAATTGGGTTGCCTGAAGCTGGCGCCACAAATACCGTTGCGCCATTTGGTAGATGGAAAGCCATCTTTTACCTCGCATATAAAAAAACCGGCCATTAGCCGGTTGTGGGTGAATAACAGAAGTTGAGGGTTAAGTGCTTATATCAGCACGGTAGTTGAAACTTACTGGAACGGTGTAAGACACGGGTGTAGGGATGCCGCGGAATATGCCAGGCTCGCTGCTAATCCAGAAGGTGAAATCCTTGCCCTCAACCTCCAGCCCCTCGGGGAACAATTCCGCCACTCTGCCCGCCAGGGCAACGACGGAGGTACGGCCGGAGCCGGCTGGCGCCACGACATTAATCTGGTACACGCCAGAATAAGTCCGGCAGCGCAAGCCGAGATCGATTGTTCGCGGCGTAACGGGCATATCGTGAACGGCCAGGTACATCTCGTTAGCAGGGGGTGTAAACGGCACGTTCTCCCATGCAACCTGAATACCTTCTGCATCAGCCCATTCACCAAGCCTTGCGGCGAGTGCCGCGGCAATATCTGGAATCACTTGGGCACCTCTCTTACTGCTTCCTCAAAGAAGCGTTGAAACTCAGCGGCAGTTATGCGAACCATGCCGCCAGGCGCCTGTGTGGAATGCCCCATTTCAAGTGGGTAGGCATAGGGCACGTTGTTGCAGAAATAAATGGCCTTCATCCCGACTTTGAACAATGACAGCGTGTAGTTCCCGGCTGCTTTTGTCAGATCACCGGTTTTATCTACTCTTCCTGTTTCATCAGTTGTCGGAGCATCAAACGATACCTGCCAGTTACCGCGAAAGCGTCCGCCCGTATACCCTGGCGGTGCTTTGATATCCATCCCATCCACCAGCCGGGCTTTTTTCTTAAGCCGCCCGGTTTTGGTCAGGTTGGCAGGATCCGCTCGTTGGCCCTCGTTGTGGTCGTATACGGCCTGATTGTAAGAAACTGCCGTCTTGTTGATTTCCCACAACTCCGGGTTACCCACGGGCGACATCATTACAAGCTGGTTGAGTATTTTAATACCCACCGTGCGCACCACAGCTTCTTGATTCGCTTTGGCCTTATTGACGAATGCTGTGATTTCAGCGAGGAATGCCGTGTTCTCTCCCATGCTATGCCCTCAACTGCGCTTTGTAGCAGAGTACCAGCGAGGCAGGTTTTGCCGGGTTGGGTTTGATAACACGGTGGGCTGTGCCATCAATATCGACTACGTCGCCGATTTTAATTTCCTGCTCTGCCGTAAAAACGATCTGCACGTCGCCGTTAACGATGACCGTTCCATCTATTTCGCCTGGCGCGTATTCGGTCTTCACGCCCACAGCAGTAAAACGGACCTCTTCAGTTTTATGCTCAACGCCGCCGATAACCGTTACCGAGCCTTTACGGGTGACGTTGTATAACGCTCCGTTCTGCCTGAGCATGCGCGTTGTTCTGGCCTGCATACGTAGGTAATCAATCGCCATATCAGACCCTCTCTGCAAATGCATTGATGGCGAAACCTCGACCACCAGCAAGGTCGCCTAACAGCGCCATGACAGCAGGATAGGACGGCGTGAAAACTTCGCCATCTGCGACCGCATAGGTCATGGTGACAGCACCTTCCACACGTTCAGTTTTCACAGCAGCTTCGCGCACGCTGGAGAGTAAATCTCTGTCGATTGCCTCTACCGCCAGCATGCACTGCGCGGTTAAAACCTGCCGTGGAACTTCATCCGGCGGGAAATCATGTTCATCCAGAACGACATTCACGCGTGGCCATGCCAGAGCCTGTCTCGGGTCTGCTTTTGAGCCAACCCAGTCCAGGCCCTCCAGGTAATCCATGGCCTTAATCAACAAGGGTGTGAGCTGGTCAGGCAGTTCAATGCCACGTATTTTCGCAAACGAGGCAAGTTCCTCTTCACTGGCGTAGCTGTTGGCATCAGGAGAGGTGATATCGGTATTGATCATCTAATCATCCTGTTTATGGGGCTTTCGCCCCATTCGTTATTCTCCGGCAGGCGCAGTGAAGGTGATCTCATCAGTGGTTTTCGCCACACCTTCAATCGTGCCGGTTACCGTGAAGGTGCCAGCAACGTCTGATGTGAGTTTCACCGTTGCACCACCAGCAGAGCCGGTTTGAGAACTGGCCGTGCTAAGCGTGCCGCCTGTAGACGTCCACACGACGGTTTTACCGGATACACCGGAGCCGTTCAGTGTGTACTTCAGAGAAACAGTTACCGCATCTGTGCTGTCAGCGGTTGCGGAGGTTTTATCCGCTGACAGCGTTACTCCCCCGCTGCGGATTCCAGTTTGATCAGCACGCCTGCCGTTGATTTGTTGCTGGTGAAGTGCTTCTTCCAGTTGCCCGCAGTGCCGATGGCGGTCAGGTCTGGGTTATCACCTTTGGCGGTATCCCAGCTGTAGCCCAGCAGATCAACGTTCACCACGCCTTCAGCGCGATAGCCAACCGCAAGGTTTTCCTGATCGTTGATATCGTAGGAACGAAAGCCCGGCGCCTGAGACTCGGTAACGGTCACTGCGCCGGCTACCAGCCCAAGGATCGCATCAGCATCCATGGTGTCGGTCACCAGCACAGGTTTACCCAGCGTGCCCGGCTGCCCGCCGTAAACCACCACGCCCGCTTCTTCGTAAATTTTGTTGGCAATCGCCTCATCCACAATGTCGAAGTAGGTCGCGGAGTGCATCACGAACAGAACCACTCGGTTAAACTTGTCGCCATATTTGCGCAGGCCACGCGTCAGGGTCTTTTTACCGTCGGTCTCAATGTCGGCGGTTACGACCATGTCGGCGTTAGCACCAATCGCCGCAGTCAGCGCTTTCAGGCCATATTTCACATAGCCTTCCAGCGTGGCATCTGCGACATCAACGCCGATCACTTCGGAGAACTCATCAACGGAGCGGCCACGGCGTTTAAAGGCCTCTTCCGTGGTTTCATACGGACCGTATTTCCACGGTGCTTTAACGGATACCGCTTCACCGGCACCGATTTTTTTACCTGTGACTTTATCGACAGAGTTCACATTGCGCGATTCAATGGAACCACCAACTTTGTAGAAGGCTCGTTTACGGAAGTCGCCTTCAATCAGTTCGTTATCCAGCAAAATCGCACCGTTGGAGGAAGCGTTGAACACTTCCAGATTGTCCTGGCGACGCTCAAGAAACGCGGTCTGCGCCAGATCGTCATAAATAACCAGGTCGGTATTAACAGTCGTTGCCATGGTTTAAATCCCTTATTTCGGAAGTTTGAGGAAGGCCTGCTGGCCGTGTTTGCGGATGTAGTCCGCTTTGTCGCTGGCGCTCATTTCGGAACGTTTCAGGCTTCCACCACCGTTTGGCTTGTGTCCGCCCGCGCCCGTGCCTTCTGCGCGAGGGAACAGATGCGGAGCCGTCTCCTTGAGTGACTCCGCCCACTCAAGCGGGCTTAGTGGGGTTTTGCCGTCTTTGCCGAACAGAACATCGCCATTTGCATCAACCGCTACGGCCTCGCCTTCGTCGTTGAGCTGGAATGTGCCTTTGGCACGCAGAATCAGATCGTCAGAAGCTTCAGGCAGCGCGCCCGCTTTAGAGGCTGCTGCACGGATTGCATCCCCGAGGACCCGATCCCGGAATTTGTTGGAGAACGCTTCAGCTTTTTCCGCGCGCTCGTTTGCCGCTTTGATCTGCTTATCAACGTCAGCACGCAGACGCTCGGTACGCTTATCCAGCACCTCGTCAATTTTTCCGGCGGCGATAAGCTTCGCCTCTTCATCGTCAGAAAAACGCTGGAGAATGCCGCGTACAGCGTCTGGGTCGATACCGTCAAAACGTGACAGGTTTTCTTTTTGCTGCTTGATGGTGCCCAGCAGCTCAGAGTTTTTTGTTTTCAGGCCTGTAACTTCATTGGTCACACGCTCATCAATCAGCTTCTGGATTTCGGGGGTGATTTCGATACCGCCACCACCACTGCCCTCACCGCCGCTTTCAGGTGCGTAATATTTCAGAAGCATGTTTCGAATTAACATAATTTCCCCTCGGGATTTAGTCGGGCCTCGCCCATAAAAAAGCCCCGGCGGATGCCAGGGCGTGTAGAAAGTGATGGTTGTCAGGTTCAAGGACCTGATAGATGCTTAAGACGTTCCAGGCTGATCCACTCGCCTTTGTCAGTGAACATATCAGCCAGGTCGATTTCACCCGCGCGGAACAGACGGCCACGCTCGGCACCCAGGACCTGATCCTGCCTTTGAGCTGGCTGACGCGCGAGCCATTCAAGATACGTGGTTTTAGCAGGTACCTGCCCATCCATGCTGGCACGAGTGCCCTCGTCCATCTCATCAATATCAATGCCGAGTTCGCGCCAGGACTTGATAATCAGGGTTTCAGTAGAACGGCAGCAGAAATGAATTTTCCCGGGCCCTTGCAGGTAAGGTATTTTGTGCCCGATCGGTTTATTATCCAGGGTGTAGCGCAGCAGGTCGCGAATAATGCAGTCGTGGCTTGTTTTATTGTCCAGCGTAGACAGCCACTGCTTACCCTTTACGATGTCACTGTTGGCGCTGGTGAAGCTGTTGCGCGCGGTGGCAGCAAGATGATTCACGGCTGTTTTAGCGATGCTTGCGGCGTTTGCCCTGCTCATCTGGAGCGCGCCGTCGCGATAGTCTTTATTCGCATGACCCCGCACGCTTCTGGCGATGGTTTCAACCGTGTCGCCAGCAAGATAGCCACGGCGTACAGCGTTTACGATCCGCGCCAGCCTGTCCGACTCGAGATTCTCCGCCCACTCGCTCAGCAGGCGCCCCTGAAATGGCTGAGCCATCGCCGCGGCATAAACCATATCGGCGGTGATTCCCTGTAGCGGGTAGCGTGCCAGCATCTGTGAGGGAAGAAGGGAATCGAATAGGCTCAGCTGATAACTGACCTCGTTCCTGCAAAGCGCCAGCAATTCCCCTTCCAGCCCGGACTGCATCGAAGCGACAGCCTGATGATTAAGTTCGCGTACGCTGCCGAGCAAGCTTTCCAGACGTGTAACCGTGAAGCTATCAGCCGGGAGCCGATCCAGTGCATCCAGCAGACGGGCAGACAGTTCTGAGTCCGTCTCGTTAAGCAACTTCACCATCCGGTTAGCCACGCCCGTCGCATAGCGGCTAATCCAGACAGAATGGGCAATGGCCTCATCCCGCAAACTTTCGTTGACTGTTGCCATATCATCCCCCGGTCAATGAGGGAGCCTGATTGCGGAGCGCATCAATCACATCATCCGGGCTGTCTGCCGGGTTGATGAGGTCGAGTTTCTGAAGCGCCCGAATCATGTCAGTATCGCGCAGCGCGCCGGACTGCCAGGCGCTCACAATGGCGGTGACCATCCCGGATTCGGCAACCTTCGCTATAAATTCCTGGTTGATGATGTAAGCTGGCTCATCCCCATTAATGCCCAGGTACTTTGCACACCAGCCCAGCGCCAGCGTGTAAGCCTCAGAAACGTTCGAAACGCAGATACCCAGCACCGACGTTGATGATGT
The DNA here is from genome assembly GCA_042434945.1 of Enterobacter hormaechei. Classification (GTDB taxonomy): domain Bacteria; phylum Pseudomonadota; class Gammaproteobacteria; order Enterobacterales; family Enterobacteriaceae; genus Escherichia; species Escherichia hormaechei_A. Next base: position 1,531,643 of record CP170191.1, on the reverse strand, counting down.
CTGCTCACCGCTTGCCTGCGTTGCAGTCTTCGCCGTGGCGTTCTGCTCAATTAACCTGGCGCCCAACTGCACCATGTAATCGCGTTTGCTGTCCATGGCCTCTTTAGCCAGCATGTTCGGCTGCGCCTGGGCATAGCCAAACGAGCCATCTTTGGGAAGCATTAGCGGTGAACGGGAACCAATTTTTACTCCGGTCTTCTCAAGGTGATCTCGCCAGTTGGTATCAAGCCCAGTCATATACGGCTGCACCTGACCACAGAACCACACGCTGTCCTCATAGTCAGCGCTGTTTCGATAATGGCCATGGTTTATCTCCACCAGCGCGGCCAGCGGTGAATCATCGATAGTGGGATCGTTGTTCTGGGCGCCGACAAAGGTAAACGGAATTTCATCCCAGTAGTCCTTTCCTTTCGGCTTAGGGTCGTACTCACTGTCAACGGTGTAGGATCCGCTTGCAGTGCCACCAGCCCGGCGCCATACCCGGCAGATGAACCGCCCTTCTTCCAGCGCCAGCTCGCGGTACTGGATTTCATCCTTATAAGCGTAACCATCCGGCTCTTCTACGCATTCGCGCAGGACCACCAGCACCAGCTGATCGCGTCCGTTAATTCGCTTTGTTCGCCAGTTGATGATGTTCTCTGCCGGATAGCGGAGAATGATCGCTTCGTCTGATGCCTCTGCATAGTCAACATAAAGCCCATCACGCGCCACCTCCAGCACGTTCTCAACCACCAGCTGCGACTGCTGATAGATGCTGGTACCTGCCCCGTCAGCATTGTCCAGCAGGTATTTCAGCTTCTCAGGGCCGTTAAACGTTGGGTCTTTGCGATACGCCATCCCAAGCATGCCGATCTTCGTATTGCCGGCAATGGCATAGAACACCGCGCGGCTCAGATAGTCCTCATTACGTTTACGGTTGCGCGTGGATTTATCGGTTGGATCGAGATAAGGCAGATATTTATTGCCCGCCGCTTTTACGGCCTCAGCGCCTTTGCAAAAGTCTCTGTATTTCCGCCAGGCAGCAGAAGCCGCCCGGTGTTCTGGTCGAACCCAGGTGATGTCGTCGTTTGCCATATCAGAAAGTGGTGTCCATGGTGATTGAGTATGCCGGTTTCACAATGGGGTAATCCTTCACAATAAAGTACCCACCAGCATCATTGGGGTGATCGTTATCCGCTGATTTATCCGGTTCGCCATTGGCCGCCCAGATTTGCTGCTCGAGGCTTTCGGTATAAACCGGGCAGTTCTGGACGTTCACCAGATAGCGGCGTTCGCCGTTGGCGTTACAGAACATGGCGTTCATCGAGTTAATGCGGTCCTTAACAGGAGGGTTTGCATCATCAACGATGACGCTGAATCCGGCATCATTAAGCTGGGCAATATCGGTCTTGCTGGCGTTCTGTGATTTGCGGGAGTCGCCTGACGCATCGGGATAGATGTAAATCTCCCGGCTCTTCACGTAGCGACCATCCTCGTAGCGCCAGAACTCTTCCTGTATACGCTTAATCATCGCCGGCGTGTCGTAGACCTTCACCAGCTCGCGAACCGCTCGCGGTAGCCCGTTACGCTTTACGTGAACAATCGCGGCCATTTTTCCAACGTTGAAGTCCATACCGATAAATAACGGATCCCCATCCTGAATCTCGTCAGAACAGTTGTTCAGCTTACGGTTAAAGGTGTGGTAAATGGTCCCGCTGTTGAGGTTCGTGAACTTCCCGCGCAGGTAAGCCTGAATCAGTTCATCAGGATAAGAACTCAGCAGCGACGGGATGTAATCCGGGGGCAGGTTTTTCGCGTTGTCGAACGTACTGGCCTGTATCAGACCGTACAGAGCAGAAAGCTCGGGCTTTTCACGCACCGCCTTCACGAACTGCTGGTAAACGAATTTGAAGCCTTCCGGCGTTGTGGTGACATCGATGCCGTTACGCAACCCATCGACCTTGTAACGCATACGGGCTATGATTTTTCGCCATGCCTGTTGCGCTTTGGCTGCCGCCATGACGTCCAGCTCATCAACCATCGCGTTACCGATTTTGAAACCGACTATCGAACCTGGCTTCTCCATCGAGCGGCAGATTGTTGTCCCGCGGTACCGTCGCCCCTCGTAGAAGTGAACCTCTTTATTCCCCTCATTGATTTTGACGCTCAGCCCCCAGTCAAAAGCCACCTCTTCAATCGTCGGGTAGAAGATGTCACGAATCTGCGGGTACGTCGGCGCGAAATACCCTTGGTTGATTTTCGGGTACTCCCACATCCCCTTACAGATGCCGCCACAACCCACCCATGTCTTACCGGAACCGAACCCGGCAACATAGGCTTTGAATTTGTGCTGCATCGCGAGGAAACGCGCCTGAGGAATGTTAAGCGTCGGGCTGATCCCCATCTTCCGCCCTCGCGTCCACTACGTTGATATTGATCTGAACTGGGGTCGGTTCGTCACCATCACCATCACCGGCCAGCTCTTTGCGGAGTTTTTCCACTTCCAGCTGCCGGCGGTCGATTTCGATCTGCTGGAGACGCTGAGCGAACTCGCTATCCGCCAGGCCAAGCCGTTTCATTACGGCTTCGAACATTCGCTCACGGCTGATAGCTGTTATTTCGACGCCATTCTTCCCCAGCTTCACACCGGAATAAGCCAGAGCAGCAACAGGGGAGAGTTTACGGGTGTCGGCGAAATACGGCTGGCCAATACCATCGCCGTTGCAGCGCGGACAGCCAGGGTTAGGCTCTCTGGTGTGATCGTAGCCATAGCCGCCTGTATCTTGCGGCAGCCTTGCCCCTTCCCTTCCCTCCGCCTTTGCTGTTTCCTCTTCGAACTCTACAGCGTCACGCCACTGATAGTGGTGGCCGAAGCCCCAGCAGTAACGACACGCACCGCGGCGATACTGCGAAAGTTGGTTTGCATCGAAGGTGGCAAGCTGCCACATCTGTGCGAGGACTTCATCGGCACTGCCAAGCGTGCGCTCAATGGAGGCTTTTTGCTGCTGCGCAATTGCCTGCGCAACGTTAGGATTCGCTATTAGCTGACGACCATAGTTTGGGTCACTATAGCCAGCACGTGCAGCGGCTGCCGTGGCGTTATTATCCTTCAGGTATTCAGCAATAAAGTGCTTTACCCTCGCGCTTAGCTTTATAGCCACCAGCTCATCTGCGCTTTTATCATTCTGCGCAGTGCGCACTATCTTTTGCGGGTAAATTTTTGTATTTTGCGCAGCAGTTTTCTTGATATAGCGGCGAGCAGTTACATAATTAAGATTATGTGCCTCGCACCATTTCTTAGGGGATATGCCAGTAGCAGCGTGATCAGACAGGAACCGCTTCTGCAGCTCGCCCCAGTCCGGCTTAGCCATTGTCACCTCTAAACTAAATGAACTTTAGACGTCACTCACAGCTTCAGTGTTTGAAGCAAGGAAGTGTTTTTCTCAAAGAAATCTTGAAATGAGGATTTAAGCTTATTAAATATGTATAACTATGATGATGTTCACAAAATCAAGGCCAATCTCGAGTGGATAGTGCATCATGCCTCTGCCCGGTCACATTTGCGCACTGAGCATGACCAATTAGTGATTTCCGATCTAATGGAACTCATCCAGACTTATGAAACTCTTCTGGACCTTGTAAGCAAATTTGGTGCTTCCGCCTTAAATTCGGAAATCATAGCGGGTCTATCATTCACAGAGGAATTCATTGCTAAAGTTAAGCGGAATGAGGGTGCGATGTGAGCGACCAACACATTGTGAGGCGATTGATTTGTGTTTTGAAGCCTCAAACTGGTGGATTGCAGTTTGAAGCTTGGGCTATTTAATTGCCGTACATCCGATTGAAAAGCGCATTTTTCATCGCATCAGAATCAATCGGATCCAGGTTTAACCAGGTCAATGTCTCTTGGTTCTTTTCTGCATTGAAATCAGAAAACACACCATGGATATCACCGTTATCAGGTGAGTAGAGAACAGCAATATTCTGTTCTGGACAACTATGAGGTTTACACCCTGACAGTGCAATATACTTTTTGCCTGCAACTGTAACTTCGGTTGATGGTGTGCTTGTGCCACCACTTTTTACCCATTCAGGTAATTTGTTTTTACTAATAAGCTGGGAGTAGCTTTTAGAGGTGCTTTTTGCACTGGCGAAGTCAGAGAGATACTGCCCCTCGTCAGCAACAGCACTGAACGAAACCAAAGCTATAGCAGCGATAATCACTTTAACCTTCATGTTATTCCTCGTTCCATAAAAACACTTCAACTCTATACCTTTGCCGTCGCTATGTCAGCCTTATGGATAATCAGAGTATTTAATGATACTGCCCAGCACAAATGGTTAGGTAAGGATTATCTTAATCACTAGCGCTTATGCTTGTTGATTACTGGCTAACTGCCAAGCTCTTCAAGACTCTGATGAGGAGATTGCCAACTCCAGGGAACCATCGATAAAAAAGAGCAAGTAAAACTGAGACTCCTCTTGCCCTCCTGGTTGGGGGGCATTTTTTATCACTTATTCGCGATAAGTATTACCCAGCCTACCAGTTGATGACCTGCGGTTCGTATAGATGTGGTGCCGGGTGCCTCCCGGTGAGCCTTTTGGTTAACCAACCATGACCCGCTTGCTTCAGAAATTCACGATGCCCTCATGAAGAAGAGTCGTCAGGTTAATTAGCCCCGCCGCTGAGGGGGATTCACCACGGTCTAACTGTAACACATGAATGCCGATCGAGTGCGGAGTTGTGAGACTTTGCTACGGTTAAAGTCCAGAGGAGAGACTGTGTCAGAGCCTCATGGATGAGGCTATATCTTGTATGGCAGTTCGCCTGCCACGCTTTGTTATGCGTCAAGATGTCGCGCTTTGTCTGCCGATCAAGAACGTCGATGTCGTGATCAGTCAGGTAGATTGGTTTTACCCAGTCACAGGAGGTTTTAACCACCACTGGGATGCTTCCACATTTTACGCTGCTCGCGATAAACGATGCGTAGGTTACCTTTTTGAAGCGCGTTGTATTGAAGCAGGTTGGTAATCCGCCAGGCTGTAGATACAATGGTTTGACATATGTTAAGTCAGGACGACCTGCTCATGATTTTTCTTTATTCTTTTATTGCACTTTCCTCCCTGACAGCATTCATCTTACTATGCTTTTTTGCAATTTATCAGTTTTCTGTTAAGGGTGACGTCAGCTTCTACGTAATGCTCTTCGCTTTGATATTCCTTTGCGCATCATTTTTCGGAGCGGTGGGTTTTACTTACACAAAATTAAAAGATGCCGGAACCGTCATAAAAATTATTTAAATATGCTAAGGCCGCATCTCAAATAAATGTAGAAAGACCTTATTAAGCCCACCAGCAGCTGAGCTTAGTAATTGCTGCCACTTCCTGGAGTTGCCACACTCCTGCCCTTGAGCTGCTGTCGTTTCATCGACACTTAAAACCGGTACGCGTCTGGCGTTCGCGCTGCCCTATCGGAGCATTTCCCCTTATTAACCCTCACCACGGTATGCTATACCTGCTCGCCATTACGCGACTCGGGGCAGCATTATGGCTGCTGCATGGCCTTATGGCTGCGGTCAACCCGCTTATTGCTTCAAGATCTTTAGCCCATCCACAAGTGAAGACAACCTGAGGAAATTCTTAATATCCCACGCTTACGCTTGTTGTTATCTGCCTGGCTGCCAGGCTATACATGACTCTGATGCGGAGAATGCCAACTCCGGGGAACATCAATAAAAAGAGCAACGAAACTGAGACTCCTGTAGCCCTCTCTGAGAGGGCTTTTTTTTGCAAAAAAAAGCCAGCTCGGACAGAACTGGCTGGGTCTAGCAGTAAGTAGGTATTACTTCGCACTCATTTCGACGTGTACCCTATTCCTTTAGTCAAGCATTCAGATGCCGGGTGCCTCCCGGTGGACTTGCATCACTCAGCAAACCCGCAACATTACGTCCAGCAGTGACTGGTTGCCCCTCCGCTCAGGGGGATTCATCTGTATGGCAGAGATATCGAATCACTCGTGCCATTAAAATGTAGCTGACAGACAAAATAAAGTTGTGAGCATTGTTAAAATTCTTCGCTAATCATTCATTCCATATACCCATCAGGCATTAGAAGAAAGTAGATTTTCGTTCCTTTGAGTTATTTATTTAATACACCTTTTTACTTTTGAGAAATGGATTACATTTACATTCTCTTGTAATGATGACCCCTTTGGTCTCCCTTCCGAATTGCAGGATTTCATTTCGGAAGGGACTTTTTTCCTTTCCCGCCTTGATAAATACTCATTGTTTTCTAGACTCTTACATAGACTTTGCTATGTCAGGTGAAGTCGTCGTTCAGGACTACCCGTGTGCTCAAGGATGAGCCACCCTGATTTGTTCAAGCTTTTCCCTGCTAATTAATCATCTGCGCCACAAGAATTGTCCATTTGTATAACAGAATTCTCAATATTTGCTACGGTTAAAGTCCAGAGGAGAGACTGTGTCCGAACCTCAGGGATGAGGCTCAATTTTTCCCGCAATTTGCTTTCCATGCTTTGTTATGCGCCAGGATGTCTTTCTTCGTCTGGCGGTCCAGAACGTCGATGTCTTGATCCGTCAGGAAGATTGGCTTCACCCAATCACAACCGGTATCAACCACCACCGGGACGCTTCCATTCGTTACGCAGCTCGCGATCAACATCGTCGCCAGGCATATGATTAACAGTCTGATGTACATTGCTGGCCTCTTTCGTTGTTTCTACCCTGCGTTCGGCTGCTGCGACCATTGCCGCTGCGTTATCTTCGGTTCGCTGCTGGTCGGCTTTAGCTTCTGCTTTGCTGGTGCCGCGAATATGGCCCAGGCCAAAAGCGCCGGCGATAGTGGAAATGACCAGTGCGGCCAGCCCGATTATTGTCTCGATACCCACACTCACCTCATACCAGAACTGATTTCGCCAGGTTAAACAACGCACGGCGTTTTTCCAGCCCGTTGCGGCCGCCATTGATTAATAGTGTCACGCGCTCAACGTCGCCGGAATGAAGAAGGCAACCGCGGGAGGCATAGAACCATGCGGCTGAGCGCGCGGCGTATTCATCCTCTTCAAGCAGTTCCGGGTGGGTTACAAGGTCCAGTTTCAACGCCTGGCCACAACTGCGATAGTTACTCAGACCAGTAACCTGTTTCAGCCCGCGACCGCGATATTTCCATCCATCACCGGCAACCTGATTGCCCAGGTGTTCTTTTCCCCACTCACCACCGTATACCAGATTAGCGATCGCTTTCTGGTTTGCCGGTTGCGTTGCCGTTCTGCCAAGTGCAGCGGCTTGCTGTGATGTGATGCGGTGGCTACCGAACGTCGGTACCAGGTTTTCAACCGCGTAATTCAGGCTCTCTACCAGCCGGGTAAATCTTGTGCTTTCATGCCCCATCTGGGCAATAAACATCGCCAGATCAAGCGGTGCGGTTATACCGTATTCCTTCATAGCGGCGTCGATATGCGGAAACCAGCGCGCAGCTAACCCGGCGCTGATACCAGCCGCCTTCTGAAATTGTGTTTGATTCATTAGTGCCTCAGATGATCAACCAGACGTGCAACGTTGCCTTTGACGGCCACCAGCACGGAAAGGAATATGATGTTTGCCGCAATGGTGGCCCATGATGAATGCGGGTAAATCCCACACAGGTACGCCAGCGGTACAGCGCTGTATGTGACGGTAATCAGCCAGGCTAAACGCGAAATCCATGGCCGATGCCGCGAATCGCCACGGCGATAAAACATCAGAGTAATCACAACACCGGCGCAGAGCAGCGCGTTGATAGTTGCTGTTGGGTCATTTAGTACCACCCGAACCTCCCCGGCGCGTTATCAGCGCCACCAGCGAGCCAATGTCCTGCTTGTTCAGGAACGTAAGGATTTGAACCGCTAACGCAGAAGCTATTACGGCACCGATAGCATCCAGAGGCTTCTCGGTGTACCCCGTCCAGGATGTGAGTTTTGAACCCAACAGCCCCGAACAAAGAATGCCGACGATATACGACACGAAGAAGTATGCCAACCGACGTAACACACTTAGGTCAGCCGCTGTCGCTATGTAAAATACGGCGCCCGCAAATGCACCAAAAACAACACCGTAGTCAGTTCCGGTCAATAGACCGTAGACACTGGCTCCAGTCAAAGCTAAACCGGCCAGCCCCGTGCCGGAAAATGGATCGGACATCGGCCCCCCTCATATTGCTGTGAATCCTCTCAGTAAATTTGAGGGGAAATAAAAAAGGCCGCCCTTAGGCAGCCTGTGTTCTTCGAAGTATGTTCACAAAGGTGGGGATATAGGTCCTTCCAGAACGACCGCTTCACCGTTATGGCAAAGATCGTAGCCACGAGTTAGATGCCAGACGCCTCTGATTATTTTTCCTGTAACCATATCTTCAGTTTTACCGTGCGAAAAGTAGGCGATCTGGACACAGTCATTGTGTCTAATCCAATAATATCCCTCTTTCATAATTCACCTCTTAAATTGTTTCATTTAGAAGTGTATATGACGATTCAGAACCTGGTGGTCGACAAAACGTTTTTTTGAGGATGTGGCGCCGGGTGCCTCCCGGTGACTTATCTCTGGTCGTCAAAGTCGCGTGCATACCTGCACATAGCAGTTAACCAGACGCCCCATCGCTTAGATGGGATTCACCACATTCATAACTAAAACAAGAAACATTCATCTGGTCAATGGATGATTAATAAATGAAAAAAAAGCCTGCTCGGAAAAGCAGGCATAAATAGCTAAGTTGGCAATAACTGAGGGAGTGGTGCCGGGTGCCTCCCGGTGGAAATGATCACAGCATTCATTTCCGCGCGCTGGTTGGACACTCTGGAGAAATGTCCTGCTGAATCGCCCCTCCGCTTAGGGGGATCCACCACAAAAATGCTTTCAGAAACATCCATTACTCAGGATGCTTAGAAAGCATATGTGCAGTATGAAGAATCTGCCACGTAATCAGATGAATATATTCATTTAAATGGTACAGGCAGAAGGTCTTCAATCACCTCTACCTTTCCGTTGTGGCAAATGTCGTCTCCCTGCGTCAGATGCCAGACACCAGTTATCAACTGGCCCGTCTCAAGGTCATCGGTTACACCATCGGTGTAGTAGGTTACCTGAATTTTGCCGTTGTGCTGTAGCCAGTAGCAACCCTCTTCCATTTTCCCACCAGCATGGCTGGGAAATTAGAAGTTACTACGGGGTTGTATGGTTTTAGTAATTCTTAAATTGCTATTAAGCAAAAAGCCCTACGGGGTTAACCGCAGGGCTTTAAACGAAGGCAATAACCCATCGTTAGAGCAAAATTACCACAGATTCGGGAAAAGTAAATAGCTCACGATAAAATAACGCCCTATTTTGTTATCTGCTTCAATTGCGCATCGGCCCATGCTTCTTCGATGTCAAATTTGGTGATTAGCTGATCGTAAAAGGGCTTAACAGACTTCTTCCAGGTATCTAGGCTGATTGTATCCGTTATCTGGCGCACCGCAGCGTAAGCCTCAGTTGAGGGGATACGCTCATATCCTCGTCCGCCGCAACGCTTACAGTTTGCAAGAACCGGCACGCCCTGCTTTTCAGTGAGGTCCTGATTCACTGCTTTACCGCGCCCGTGGCAGTCTTTGCAGGCGCAGCTGACAACTTTTTTACCTTTACAGGCCGAACATAGAACCCGCACCACCTCTTTCACCTGGCGTTTAACCTCGAAATCACTCGGAGATTGCTTAAGGTCTTTTGCCCACTGTGGAAGCCTCATGGTGTAGTGCGATTTCATCGTGAAAACATCAGCCTCAATGAATCCCTGCCCCGAGCAGCAATCACACTGTTTCACGCTTGCGGCGCTGCGGGAATAATCCTCAAAAGCGAAGGTGGCCAGCTGCCGCATTACCAGTGGCTTAACGGCATCGTCCAGCTTGCGCAGCGCGGCAACCTTATCGCATTTGGTTAACGCGTACTCAGCCAGCAACTCAATCGCCCTTGCCCGGTCGTTGTAACTGATGCCCATCTTTCCGAGGAAGGCACTGTATCCCATGGCGGCGCGTTCCTGGGTCATGCCCATGGCAGCCATAACATCAGTCCCGGTCAGTGAATCTGAAGCAGTGGCGCGCGGAGAGTCGCTAATAAGCGTCGACTTGGCGAAGTGATATTTGAGGGTATTTTCAAGATTCATGCGGTCTCCAGCTCGGTAATGGTGAGTTCTAATTTCCCGCCCTTAACGACAGGCATCTTCACAACGCGATAGTCGACTACCTGGCAATCATCCAGCCATAATCCCGCCTTAGTTAAAGCGTCGAATGCAGCTTTTTGGAGGTTATCCAGATCGCGGCGCCGGCGGTCGGGCATGTGACATTCAATTCGGATTTTGAGTTGTGCGGCCGTCCGGATATTAAGCCGGGCGCTTCGAATGACACTGGCGACCGCATAGCGGTAAGCGACGCCATCAGCACTAATATGCGTACGCCCGCGGTTGTGCCGGTAATACCGGTTGTTGCTCGGCGGCCAGGGCAAAGTGATTTGATATGTATTCACGTTCATCCCCACATCCGGTTTCGCCAGCGGCTATCCGGGCGCGCTGGTGTATGTGAGGTCGGAAGTAATGCACTGACAATCCAGGTCACGTAATCCTGGTTAAGGCTGCGCTCCACTCTCACACCGCGCGCTCTGTAACGCTTAACCAGTTCGTCGGCCTGTTCGGTGCTGCATTCGGTATGATGGAACCATGAATGTTGCATGCCCATCACCCCGCAAAGCCAAGCAGCTGCGCGGCGACATTTTCGGCCTCATCGCGACTGCGGAATGAACGAGACAGGACCCAGCGCCAAAGAACATCGAGCGCAGCTTTATAAAGTTGCTGGAACTCGAGTTCGTCCATGTTGGCGAATGAGATGCTACGTGGATGCTTTTTGAGTGTGCCGTCAGGTAGCTGAATAGCATCAAAGTGCCCTGCCTCGACGATTACCCATGAGCGGTAAGCATCGAAGGACTTGCACAGGCTAATGCCATTCGTGACCCGGCGGTATGCGACTTGCTCCAGATACTGCTCAGCAGCATCGATCAGCGCGTTCTCATTCCCGCCATAAGAAGCCAGGAACTTTGCGTAGCCGGTGATTAGCTTCCGCTCGTTACTCGAGATAGCCCCGCCGATTGGTTCCCAGTATTCAAAACCGAGATTGAGAAGCGCGAAAAATCGCCGGTGGAATGCCGGGTTTCGTAGTCGCCTGAACTCGGCAACAAGAACATCGCCGAGCCGGGTTTTGGATTGCAGGATATCACTGGTCTCGGGTGTGGCCGGGATCAGTATTCCTGAATGGTGTTTGATAAGTTGTAATTCCAGCGCCATGGTTCTCTCCGTGGCGCATCAGGTATAGGGTGTTCAGGCCTATGAAAGAATGATATCAGACGGTGGTGTAATTCGGTACCCAAGCCGTTTTGCAAATTGCATAAACCCGTTAAGAGTGAAGATTTCTTCCTCTTCGAGTAAGGGTCGTAATGAAACTATTCCATTTACTCGATAAACCAGATATCTTCCTTCCGCCGGGAAGCTATAGATAACTGCTTTATCGGCCCTTCTGACCACGTCGTACCATTGATCATCTGCATTAAAGGCATCTGCACTACACACTATTTCCCCCAGAGCGACTTATTGACGCGGCAAACAGTAATCGGGAACAGCCAGGGGAACGCAAACAGCGATACTCTTTGAAACTGCTCCAGTGAAATTCACGCGATTAATAAAACCACTCGTCCACGCTTTCCCAGGTCTCCTGCACGATATGTTCGACCTCTTTCTTGTCGCCTCCGAAAACAGTCAATCCATCATTGCTGGCACGCTTAATCGTAATCTGGCAACCATCAAACTGCTTGCTAAGTCTTTTGAGCAGTTCTGACTCGAGCGCAGGTATAGCTCCAACAGGAAGTATCTTCATGCGATCAATGGTTAACTCGATTTTCATTTTTCCCTCCGCAACGAACAACTGTATGCATATACAGTATATATAAACGTATCTCACGGATTTTGCAACGCATTAAAAGCACAAAATTTACACTATCAGTTTGAAAGGACATAAAAAATCGTCGAGGTAAGTCACCATTAAATTTATACGCATTTCACCATCTAGCGCAGTCGAAGCGCGAAGGACGGTGGTTGAAAACATCTTTGTATATGGCTGGTAAACCGCCGCAAATTCTGATTTACGCGTATAACAGAGCCAGTGTTACAGGGATAGATTAAAATAGTTTGATGACTTTAACTCCCTGTGGCTGAGGACATGCCGATGAAAGAAATGAAAAGCAAGAGCCCAAGAATTGATCCTGCTGAAGATAACGCCTTTTTCCCGTCTGACTATTCCCTGAGTGAATTTACCAATCCGGTGACCGATTTAAGTAACTATGAATATTCTAACCCCTACCAGGGAAACAAGAAGGTACTAGTGATCGCAGCAGATGAACGCTATCTGCCCATGGACAACGGCTCCCTCTTTTCCACAGGAAATCATCCTGTGGAAACACTGGTTCCAATGTATCACATGCGTGCCGCCGGGTTTGATTTTGAAATAGTCACACTTTCCGGAAATATGGCAAAGTTTGAATTCTGGGCGATGCCCTCTCAGGATAAGTTAATTATGCCGTTCTATGAACGCTATCGTGATGCGTTCAGGCATCCACGCAAGCTGTCGGATATACGTTTGGGTCTGGAGGCTCAAAGCGACTATGCAGCCATCTTCATACCAGGTGGCCACGGTGCGCTAATTGCTCTGTCTGAAAGCCAGGCAGTAGCAGAGACGCTTCGTTGGGCGATGAGTAATGGCACATTTGTCATATCGTTGTGTCACGGACCTGCCGCTTTCCTCTCGCTCAGGCACGGCATAAATCCCCTTCACGGGTATTCGATATGTGCATTTCCGGACACTGCGGATAGGCAAACCCCCGATATTGGATATATGCCGGGACATCTAACATGGTATTTCGGAGAAAAACTGTGTGAAATGGGTATTAACATTGTTAATAATGACATCACAGGTTCAGTTCACAAGGATCGTAACGTGCTGACTGGAGACAGCCCATTTGCCGCCAATGCTCTGGGGCGGCTCGCTGCATCAGAGTTACTCTCCGCTTATGCCACTCAAAATTAAAGTCCATTGCTCTAAAACGCGGCGGCTTTTCTGCCGCCGCCTTCATTTTGCTTTGCCTTAAACCTAAGCGGATCTGTCGTCATTCTTCCGCCTTTTGAGGCATTATATTCATACTAGTAAAATTCTCCCGTAGCTTTTCAAGGCTTCCTGACAATGCGGCAAACAACAGAGCCTTTCCATCAGGGAGTTCATCACTAATCCCAAGCCACTTAAGTTGCTGTTGTTCAGGGGTTTCGGTAAAGGCGAACACACCAGATAGAATATTTCGTAGTGGAGAGTAAGCAATTACGATTTTTTCGCGTTCACAATCATCAGGGTTACAGGCTTTCATGACGTAATAGTGTTCTTCACGAATGGTCATTTCTAGAGTTGGATAATTCGATGCGTTACGGATCACCCAAGTCGGCAGCTGATTTGCTTTCACCATCTGATGAAAACAGTTTTGCGTCGATGAATTGTTAGCGAGCATATTAATAGTTATGTTATCGTTAGCAGAACTTCCTTCCGCTAAGAACAATAATGAAAGACCGATAAGGCTCCTGTACATGATAACCTCCTATTCAGACATTACTCTTTTTGGACTTCCGGGGAAGCCACGTTAGTAAACGTCTTATGTAAAGCATAACTACTTTTACTGCTTTTGTACGCATACTCAAGAGAGTGGAAAGAACGTCATTGTTATAAAAAAGCAAAGATTGAACATATCGTGTACATATTTTGATTAATTTACGTCCTATTTTTTATGTATATAAGACGTTCCTCACCTCACTTAAAACATATCTGAAAAAATAATTTCTCAATAACATTCTCCAGGAATTATCTGTAACAGCAGCACTTTAAAAATACCCAGCCACATTATTTTATTTATGTTTCTCACAAGTCCACCACTCTACCACTTTAAATATTTTCCAAATAATAACATAAGCATAGCCCAACTATCTGAAGATACTTTGTTACTAAATAGGAAATACTTAATCGATATTTATGAATACACATTCAAATCTCACCAATATTTAATAATCAAAAGTTGTATGCATAATTGCCTTGTAACTTGTCTGACCAGACTCTGAATGTTATGTTATAACAAACACTTCGGGGGCATGCAGTTCAGGACGCAGAAGTAAAGATAAGGGGATGTGTTATGCGTAATTTGAAGTCTCTAATTAGCCTATCAGTTATCTATCTCCTGTGTTTCTTTATGATAGCCATATCACATAAAACTAATGCTAGTTCGTTTTATGTGAAGAACTACAGTCTGCCAAGCTATACCGAGTTTCATGGCAAAATTAAAAGTGGTGAATTTGATGAATACCATGTGTTTCTGCAGAAATCTCAGCACCTCAGATTGGAGATATCAGATAAACGCTTTGAACTGAGAGTGACTGGCCCGGATCACAGAGGAAGTAAGATGAACACCCGACTGGATAATAGTAATGTCTTCATCGCCCCAGTATCCGGTATGTATAAGATTATTGTTAAAAGCACGCATCGGGATCAACAGTGTAATTGCTATGTTCTGGCAATTAACTTTACGGATTGAGATGACGCATTATGTGTAAATGGAAAAATATATCTATTTTATTAACAGTAAAAACATCAGTATTTTACTTACGGATGACTTCTACCTTTTTTATGGTTTAAAACAGATAACCGGCTTGCCTTTGGTTCATATGACATATGATGGAATCACTCATCCTCCGGCTATTATAAGAGGAAAAGGTAAGATTCGGGTACTTATTGATGGCCGAATTTTCAAGGAAGGTAACTGGAGGGGGTTCAATAAACTACGCGAGTCGCTAAAAAAGGGCGCTGACTGGATTTGGCTTGATATATCCGGGCACGGACGTTTTTACCCTGAAGATTGTGAGTATCATATTTATGTCAATCTAAGGGGAAGTATGCATGACTCAATTATGTCCTTATATCATGCTTATTTAAGACGCCGAATCAGTATGATTTACCATCACTATCCGCGACTGACTGTAAAAGAGTTAGATATTCTTCAGAGTCTACTTGATAACGACAGCATTGCTGAAATTCAAAAAAAATTTTGTCTTGTTGAAAAGACTGCTACCTGTTACCGAAGCAGGATTGTACAAAAATTTGGTTACCGAGGATACGGTATGTTTATGCGGTATTATGAACGAAACAAAGAAATAATTGACAAAAAATGGAGGCATAAATGTAAGCGGTAATTAAAATTTTTTATAAACTTTTATACCTAAAATCTAAGGAGCACTCGATGAAAAAAGTTGTAACTCTTTCCCTCCTCACTGCCGTCACTATATTTACTGTAGGATGCGCTAAACATTCATACAGTATTGTCACTCAGGACGGACGAACAATTATTAGTGAAGTAAAACCTAAAGAAACCAGCGCCGGATTAGTAGGGTATGTGGATGCGAATGGTGTCAGACAGCAGATTAACCGCGCAGAAGTGAAAGAAATCACCCAGATCAGGTAAGTCAGATTTCTAGGCAGCAGTTCTATGCCATCAACCCGGAGCGTAAATAAATCTACGCTCCTTAACTAGCTCTCTCGAAATGGCTGCTAAGGTACCTGTTTCCTGCCCCTCTTCCCTTTTCAATTGTGCAGACACGAACTTTCTATTTCAGTTCAAGGCGATCGTTTCTTTCTTGAAGGTAGCAGTAAAATATAGAATTTTGATGAAGCAACGCTACTGAACACCGAATCTGCATTCATTTGGTGAAGTTAATCAAGTAAGGCTACATTTAACCAACATTTGATGGATATAAGTGTGATATGTTAAAACTTCCTACCACGCCGGACAGGTTGATAGACAAGCAATATGTGGCATTAATGCAGAATGGCGATATTAGCTTGGTAACAGGATTTAACGTCCCCCAAAAAACGTTGTTTTAGGACTGGTACTTTATGATGGCCGGGAAACAGCTCATATTTAACAGGCGTATATTATGAAATAAAAAAACGTCGGGCAGACATAACCCGACGTGGTACTCAAAAGCAGGATTACATTTTAGCCATAGCCAGAGTAATGGCGTAATACCTGCCGGCAAGTTCCCAAGAGGTAGCAACTTATTAATGAAACTTAAAGACAATCACACACAACAGCAGTAGAGGCTCCATATTTACTTGAAGTTAAAGGCATCTGGATGGTTTTGAAGGCTGCCACTGAGAGCAGCAAAAAGGACCGTCCTACCATCTATCGAGATATCACTTCCTGAATTCAGCCACACCAATTTCTGCTTATTTTCTTCTCCAGATTGTTTAGAAAACACCCCTGACATGCTCTTGCTATCTGGTGCGTACAAGATCGCAATTTGTTCTGCTGCACAATCATGGGGTTTGCAGGCAGAAACAACCTGGTAGGTTTTATTGTCCAAGGTTACCTTGGTCGCTGGTGTACTGGTTCCGCCTTTCATCACCCAGTCCGGCAGGTTATGATCCTTCGACATCTCATGAAATGCTTTACTGGTTTCACTATCCGTCGCCAGACTGCTTACTGTCATCTCAGTTTGCGCATAGGCAGCAGTTGCAGTTAACAGGGATAAAGTTGTCACAATTAGCTTAAGCATATGTTTTCCTCTAAAAGTTAAAGCTCCAGCTTAGGATAATGTCAAAAAAAGAAAGTACTGCATTTGCACATATCTATAGTGGATGTACTTTATATAAATTTCAATAAACCAAAAATAAATGAATACTTTGTTTTAAGCTCATTCCGATATGAATTCCGGAAATATCCCAATAAAGCCAACAAAGACATTAAATTACTTCTAATGTGCTTGTATTAATCACTGACTAAGATAATCCTAAAGTTATCGAGTATATTAACATTTGGCAGAGTAAGCATTCGCATACTTATACCCTTCCACAATTCTTCAAGCGCTCGTATTTGGCTTTCAAAAGCTCTGCCGGTGTCGGCCCCTTAGGTGATACTGGTGAGGGCAACGCCCGCCGAACAGGCGGAATTGGCTGCCCGGCCAGCACACGCTTTTCCCACATATTCAGAATTTCGCCAGCTTCACGCTCAAGTTCTTTCTGACTCAGTTGGCCATCAGTTCCGCGACGCCGCAGTTCCAGACAGATGTGGTAAAAAACCGGCTTCGGCCACGGATACTGCTCACTACTCGGATACCGGAACACCAGCTTACGCCACTTCCAGTATTCAGCCATGACGTCTGAGGTAGAGATCCCCAACACACAGCGCCCTTCCCTGCACCACTTGATAAACTGGCCTGGTGAAGGCAGGAATGGTCGCTCCTGACGGCGCACCATGCGCATGCCGGCTTCAACCTGCTCCAAGGTGGTTATCCCGTTTTCTTTGAACGCCAGCACCCACTGACGGCGAATCTCGTTCACGTCTTCCTGACTGCGATTAACCATGCTTGCTGGGAATGCAGCGGTCAGCTGTACGAATAGCCCGTTGATAATCTGAGCCACCTGCTGCGTTTGTTCGCGCTCGGTGTACTGCTCAGGCAGGTTGTGCGCTACGCGGCGAACCAGTTCCCGGTCAAAATTGCGAATACTCTCGGCAAGATTTTTCATTCCATCACCCCGTCAATCCAGTCGGTGTTATGCAGGTCGATGCCGCTCCGGGATGGCTTTGCCGTTCCGGTAGCGCGTAGCCGTTTTGTAGTGAGCTGATCCCACTGCTTTCGCAGACTTGAAGGGCTCAGGATGTTGTCTTTCCAGAACTCGTCCCGGTTGGCCCACTGGAACAGGTTACAGATTTCGTAGTGAGTACGCTTGTCCTGGACGCGCATCAGCCTGATGGTGTTCGCCCATTCAGCCCAGTTTGGTTCGGATAGCGATGCGTTGACGGTGAGAAGCCTGTCGTAAATCCAGCGAGCGGCCTTGAGGTCGTCAGCTGATCCCCATGATTTACCTGCTGGAGTGTATATCCCGGCGGCAGCTTCTTGATGACGTGAGAGAAACTTTTGAGTTTTCTGGTTTCGGGATTCGTCAGAATTCCGAGACGAGGATATTTTAATATTGTTCTTGTTATAGTCTTGGGTGTCTACCGTTTCCGGGAAGGTTTTTCCCGTTTTCGGTAACACTTTTCCCGATTTCGGGAAGACTTTTCCCGTTTTCGGTTTGTCTAAAATCCAGGCGGAAAGGTCAGTATTTATACCAACTGTTTTCATCACGCCCTGCTTTTGACTGAAGATGATTTTGCGTTCTGCAAGTGATTTGAGCACATCAGAAACATGCGAATCACTCAACCCTGTAAGCTCGGCGATCACCGTGTTCGTAACGCGGTCCTGTTTCTTGTTCCAGCCGTAGGTAAGCCAGATCACCGCCTCAAAACACTGCCACTCCCGGCCTGACATTCTCAGACGAGGTTTGAGCTGTTGAATCTCGTTAGCGACCTTGGTATACCCGTTCGACAGGTCGGCCATACGACCTCCCGGTTGTTCAGTTCTGTTGGGGAAATTGATAATTTCAGCTGTGTTTGACATACTTAGCTCCGCAATTACACTCCGTTTTTGCACCTGATAGTCGGTTCTGTTCGCGCAGACCGGCTTTCGCCTTTTCTGAAGTATTCACACTGCCCCCAGCATGGTTGTGACCATCGCCAGCAGCGGCGCCGTAAGGTCCGGATCGATCCTGAACATTTCGAAAATCCCCTCGCCTAACTCCTTCAGCTTTTCCTTCTTCGGTGCATCAAGCATCAGAGCTTGCTTCGCCTCACTCACCTCTTTTTCCAACCTGGCCATGCGGTAGGCAAACGAGTCGTTTTTTACGACACGGTCGCGGTATCGAAGTGGTAAGACAGACATGATCGCGGGCACGAGTTGCTCGACGTTCTTTCGGTACGATGCAGAGTCTTCTTTGTTGTCCAACCAACGGAACAGCTTCACGTTCCAGACATCGGCCTGGCCTGAGAAATCTACGCCATCAAGTTGAAGTTCTTCAGCTGCTTCTTGGATTTGAAGCGCTACAGCTACGCGCCCTTCTGTCGCAGCCCACGCCCGGACCGCTGAGCAGATATCGCGATGATCAATACCCTGCACTGCCGATTCGCTTTGATGACACGGGAATATCAGTCGATTAGAGGAAGCTCTGCTACTCTGTTGAAACGAAACAGTTTGCATTGTTAAGGCTCCTGTTTAGGTAAACCATCACTTGGGTTTGGGTAGAGATCAGGACGTAGTTCATGAGGTGTTACACCTGTAGCCTCAAATACTGGCAACACTCGCTTGGCGGGAATGCCTTTGCGGCGCCACAGTGAAACAGCCATTTTTGAAACACCGATTAAAGTGCCAAGCGCGCTGGCGGAACCTGTTCGGAGAATTGCATTTTCAATACCAGTCATAGGACCTCCTTGAGTGAGCAAAGTAAAGCATCTATTTACCATTGAGTCAATAAACGCCTGTCTATCCACCGGTAAAGCTATTGTTTACAATCCATGCATGAATAAAAAAGATCCTAACCAGAGCCTTATTTCCAGGCTGACTGAACTGAACGGTAAAGGTTTCTCAAAAACAGAGATGGCCAAGGTTGCTAATGTCAGTAAGCAGGCGGTAACCGGGTGGTTCAGAACAGGCAAAATCAGCAAAGAATCAGCATTGGCTGTTGCTGACGCTGCTGGCGTATCAGTGCCATGGTTATTAGGTGAGGATGTCGGAGAGAAAGACGGACTCAAGCCTGACGAACAGCGCCTGTTGGAGCTTTATCGCCAACTGCCGGAAGAAGAGCAGCAAAACATGCTTCGCATCTTCGCGCTACGCCTGAAGGAGCTTGATGAGTTGTATGAAAAATACATGAGTAGACGAATTAAGGGCGACACTGAGTGGTAAGAATCAGGTGCAAACAACGAGGGACACGATTGAAAACTGGCCTGTTTTTAATTTCTAGCGCCGTTCTTTGCTTCACCTTCCTTTTCATCTGGATCGTACTGATTGGTCCCGTAAATGGCCAAGAAAAGACTTACTTTAAGGACTCAACAACTTTTGCGATCATCGTTATGGCAGTGCTATTAATAGCATTCGTAGTGGTTACAGTAATGGTTCTGTTGTGAAGCGAAAAAGTTAGTTTTTTGAGTTCTTCGCAACCTCCCCTGTTTCGAGATTCGCCTGAAAAAGCTTCATGAGAGGTACATGGAGAGTGAATCCGTTCTATACGCGCGGAGCTATTTAAATAGCTGACAAAAAATTGATGTGGACACCAAGAAGATAAACCATATTCCTGCATCAAATCATTAAGATACTATTGAGTTTGCCAACAAATTAATATTAGAGTCCTGACCCTTATCTCATGGCCCGGCCCCCGCGCCGGGTTTGTTATACCCTCCCCCCAACTCGCCAATCCCGACCTTTACGTCGGGATTTTTTTGTCTTCCATCATGCAATTTCATACTCCAAATAGCCAAGGTAAAGCAATGCTGTACTTTTTAGACCCCTATTACTTGACCAAATAGTAAAGTAGTGATTTACTAATATCACCAAGACGCACTACGAACCACCAAGGCAGGACGCCCACGAAGTAGCCGCCGACGGTATACGAATAGTCGGATGAGGTGGAGAGATTAACGCGCATCAGGTGTAAACGTTCCGCTGGCCGGCGATAAGGCAAACAGGGGTGAGAATGATTGATTTCGCACGCAAACCAGGACGGCAGCAGGCCGTAAAACTTAACTTGTTCGAAGTGATTCTTCGCCGCTTGTGCTACCTGCTAGCGCAAAAGGGGAATCCAGATGTGTAACTCAACGAAATGCGGGTACTGCGGCAAGCCGGTTAAACCGGAGGAAGTAGTCAAAAGTACCCTTCTCTATAGCAACGGCGCACAGCTGGCGCGCAAAGAAAAAGAATACTGCTCTGAACGTTGTGCTTCGTACGACCAGATGGCACACGAGGCATAACGTAAAAGCCGCGCAAGGCGGCCCATACGTCCGGTGCTCCCGACCAAAGTTACACCGGAAAACTACTTAAAAAACCAAAGTTCACCCAACGGGCGCTATCTCTGGCCCGGGGATCTTACATCCAAAAAAGAGGATCTCACATGGAATTTTTCTATGTAGTTAAAGCTACGCAGAAATCTGGCAAAGAAGACGCAGTGATTTGGTTCACTGCGAAATCAGAAGCCCGCGCAAACCTACAGCTCGATGTTGAGCTGGAAGATGCTGGTATTGAAACCGGACGCGGTAAGGATTATGCCAAACCGATTCGCACCGATTTTCCGGTCTTCGACGACCTCCCGGAAGAAAGTACAGTGGATTACACCTGGTGCAAACGCTACGAACTCCAAGACGATGGACGCACCTGGTTGCCAAAGTCTGGTGCTGAGTCGACTGGACCCGGGGACAGCTCTGCCGCACCGGAAACGACCGTTAAAGTCGAAACTACCGTCGAGAGTGTCCCGCTTGAAAACCGCACTCCAGCGGTTCGTTATGCCGTCCACCTGATCAGCGACAAATACCAGTCACACATCACTAAAGAGCAGCAACTGGCTGCCAGCGAAATGTCTCTGGATGAAGGCAACACCTATCTCCAGAATCTGCTGCTGGCGAAGAACGACATCCCTGAAGTTGCCGAACTCAGCCTGAACGCTGAGTGGAAACTGGTACAGGCTATTAAGCAGGTATTCGCGCCAGATGAAGAGCACGAAGTAAAGCTACTTGCTGCTTTCATGGCCGACTGGTTGAGAGTAGATGCTGGCGACCGCAATGAGGTAGCAAGAGAGTGGAGAAGCGGAAAACTTACTCTGCTCAAATCAGAAAGAACCAGCGACGCCGGGGTTGAAACTGGCAAGCATATCGCTACTGATGACGGTATCCAGATCGGCGAGCACGACGATGAAAACACCCGTTATCCAGTGTGCAGAATGCCCTTCCGCAAGCAACTTCTTTCACAGTTCACCGCCGACGAACTGCGCCACCACGTAACCCGCGAGGAGTACGAAGCTATCAGCGCGCTCGAGATGGACACTGACAACAGCTACGTTCAGAACCTGCTGCTGGCGGCAGAAAACTGCGAAGAGATTAAGGGCTACGATACCAAAGACCTGTGGCGCTACACCGACGCCATTCGCAAGGTGTTCAGCCAGGAGAAGCGTCACGAACTCGCTTTGGTTCTCCGTTTCACCAAAATATGGGCAGAAACTGATTACATTGACCGTGGCATTCTCGTTCGCGAATGGGCAGCCGGTAACCGCATTAGTAATGTTCAGCGCACCGATTCTGGTACCAATGCCGACGGCGGCTATGTAACGGATCGCGGCGAAGGCGCGCATCACACTCTGGACACTCTCGATCTTGAGATCGCATGCGCCCTGCTGCCTATGGATTTTCATCACTTTGAAATCCCCTCCAGCGTTTTGCGCCGCGCCAAAGAGATCGTGGCGAAGCGAGAAGAACCATGGAAATCATGGAGTGCCATTCTGCGCAACCAGCCTGGGGTTTTGTCGGTAAACCGCGCGGCTATCTTCAACGTGATCCGCATCGCTCCAGAAAACATTCATCACACGCCAGTGGCTCATCTTGAGTTCGTGAATAAAGCCATGACGGCAGAGTTTAACTCCGCGGTTGAGCTTCTTCCTTTATCTGCGCCAGTTGTTGAGGTGGAAGCTCAAGCAGCTCAACCGAAAGTTGAAAACCTCGGAGGTGGAATTTACTCCATCGATGCCCTATTGGGTGGAACTACCGATTCGGTCATCAATACCTCCTCAAATGAAGTCCAAAAAACGGAAAACGCAGCAGAGACCACCAGCAATGTGCAGATGGAAACGACTCAGCCAGAGAAAGTCGAAAATACTGATCCGGTACAACCAGGCGAAGGCGCTGATGCAGCTGATAGGCAAGCAGTTACCGTAGCTCCGGCAGTGATATTGGCCGCAGCCGCATCAAGCCTCACTAACCAGGAGCAGGCTCGTGTTCACCAAAAAACAGATTCTGTCAGCCAGGAAGAGCCAGAACCTGCTCAAAGCGAACCAGAATCGGCACAAAACGAACCAGAAGTGCATCAGGAAGAACCAGCAGTTGAATATCCTGCTTATTTCGAGCCAGGCCGTTATGAAGGTCTTCCGAACGAGGTTTACCACGCCGCCAACGGCATCAGTTCAACCCAGGTGAAAGATGCGCGCGTATCGCTGATGTACTTCAATTCGTGCCACGTTGAGAAAACCATCGTCAAAGAGCGCTCCGCGGTGCTGGACATGGGCAACTTGGTGCATGCGCTGGCGTTGCAGCCTGAACAACTGGACGCAGAATTCAGCGTTGAACCGGTAATCCCGGAAGGCGCATTCACAACGGCCGCGACCCTGCGCGCCTTTATCGATGAGCACAATGTCAGCCTGCCGGCGCTGCTGTCTGCCGACGACATTAAGGTGTTACTGGAAGAGTACAACGCCACCCTGCCGCCGCAGGTTCCGCTTGGCGCTAACCTGGAAGAAACGGCGCAGAACTATATGGCGCTGCCAGCTGACTTCCAGCGTATTGATGGTGACCAGAAGCAGACGGCGACGGCAATGAAGGCTTGCATCAAAGAGTACAACGCCACCCTGCCGACGCCGGTTAAAACCAGCGGCAGCCGTGACGCGTTGCTGGAGCAGTTGGCAATCATCAACCCTGACCTTGTGGCTCAGGAAGCACAGAAACCGGCGCCACTGAAAGTGTCCGGTACCAAAGCAGACATGATCCAGGCCGTGAAGGCAGCCAAACCAGATGCCGTGTTTGCCGACGAGTTGCTAGATGCCTGGCGCGATAACCCGGAAGGGAAAGTACTGGTCACCCGCCAGCAACTCAGCACCGCGCTGGATATTCAAAAAGCTCTTCTGGCACACCCGACCGCTGGCATGCTGCTGACCCACCCGAGCCGCGCCGTCGAGGTGAGTTACTTCGGCTTTGATGAGGAGACGGGCCTGGAAGTTCGTGTGCGCCCTGACCTTGAGATCGACCTGGACGGCGTGCGTATTGGTGCTGACCTGAAAACCATCAGCATGTGGAACGTTAAGCAGGAAAGCCTGCGCGCCAGGCTACACCGGGAAATCATTGAACGTGATTATCACCTGAGCGCGGCTATGTACTGCGAAACCGCGGCGCTGGACCAGTTCTTCTGGATTTTCGTCAACAAAGACGAGAACTACCACTGGATCGCCATCATCGAGGCATCCGCAGACCTTCTAGAACTGGGCATGCTCGAGTACCGAAAAGCAATGCGCGCTATAGCAACCGGCTTCGACACAGGGGAATGGCCAGCGCCAATCATCGACGATTACACAGACGAACTGAACGACTTCGACCTGCGCCGCCTTGAAGCGCTGCGCGCTCAGGCTTAAGGGGGACTTATGCAAAATACTAATGTTACGGTTACTGACCAAAACACCGTTGTTAACTCAAACGTGGCTTTGTTCGATTCAAAGTATCTGAACGCCATCAGCACGTTCGCGCAGATTATGGCTCAGGGCAACGCGACAGTTCCCAAGCATCTTCAGGGCAATCAGGCCGATTGCATGGCCGTAGCGATGCAGGCAGCACAATGGCAGATGAATCCCTTTGCCGTGGCGCAGAAAACGCACCTGATTAACGGTGTACTCGGGTATGAAGCGCAGCTGGTTAATGCCGTCATTACACGCAGCGGCGTTCTGGCAAGTCGTTTTGAATATGAGTGGTACGGGCCATGGGAAAAGGTCGTTGGAAAATTTCACATCCGTAAAGGTGATAAAGGCGAGTACCGCGTCCCGGGCTGGACCCTGGCTGACGAAGCCGGGATCGGCATCATTATTCGCGCAACACTTAAAGGTGAAGATCAGCCGAGAGAATTCGATTTACTACTGGCTCAGGCCCGAACCCGAAACTCTACCCTGTGGGCTGACGACCCACGCCAGCAGCTGGCATACCTGGCCGTCAAACGCTGGGCGAGACTGTTCTGCCCGGATGTGATTCTGGGCGTTTACACCCCTGATGAGCTCGATGATCGACGTGAAGAACGAGAGGTAAACCCTGCACCGGCGCAGCACGTTAGCCTTGCAGACATTTCAGGTGACAATGTCACTACCACTCAAACGGCTCAGGAATCAGCTCAAAACATCGATGCACTTGCTGATGATTTTCGTGACCGCATCGAGGCGGCTCAGGATGTGGATAGCGCTAAAGCTCTGCGCGCAGATATTGAAACCGTGAAAGCAACGCTGGGTTCTGCCCTGTTCACTGAGCTGAAAAACAAGGCCGTGAAGCGTTATTACCTGGTTGATGCACGGAACAAAGTCGAAGCAGCCATCAATTCCTTGCCACCTTCAGATGACCCCAATGCAGCTGCGCGGTTCGCAGAGGTAGAGCGCGTTCTTGCATCGTCTAAACGCCATCTGGGCGACGAATTGCATGGTCAGTTCAGCATCACCCTGGCGGATATGAAACCGGAATACGTGGACTAACGTGATCGGGAGGGGAAACCCTCCCTCAGGAGAAGAAATGCGACTGATTAATCGAGGCAGTAAGCAATCCCCTTTGGCTCGCCAGGCATGTGAAATCGCACTCGCAGCCCACCAGCAAAGATATGGTGACTATGGGCGCAGCAAGATGAAAGAGACCTATACGGTAAGAGTGGAAGGCGTGAAGGTCTGGGTTGAAGTGGTCAACTGCAAGGCAAGCTACGTGGCCACAGCAATGACCGGCATGCGCCGACTGCGTTCCCTGCCCGGCCAGGCAAACTGAAACTGAAATATCAACGACTAAAGACCGGCATATCTATACTCATGCCGGTTACCTGAGGTGAACCATGTCGCAGGTAATTTACGATTCAGAATGGGGCGTTGCTTCAAAACTAAAAGAGAAGACAGGCCTTACAGATCGTCAGATTAAAAGCTATCGCCAAACCTCCTGGGTAGAAGGTGTTCATTTTAAGAGAATCCCATTGGATGGAAGCAGCTCCGAAGAACGAGGACTTGTCTGGTACAACATCCCAAACATTAACAGGTTTGTGAAGGAGGCATAATGGCTGCAATGCCAACGGGTGTTGAGATCCACAACAATAAGATACGAATAAGTTTCAAGTTTCAGGGCGTTAGATGTCGAGAAACATTGAAAGGATGGATCGTAAATGCATCGAATCTCAAAAAAGCCGGGAATCTAAGGGCCAAAATTGTAAGCGAGATTCAGCTGGGAACTTTTGACTACCGGGGCATGTTCCCGGAGTCAAAGGTGGCATCAAAGTTTTATACATCTAAAAACATTACGACGTTCGCCGAACTTGCATCAACCTGGTATGAAAACCATAAAATCGATCTCTCACCCAATGCCACAAGAAGCTATGGGATAGCTGTAAGAACGTTAACAAAACTAATCGGCCCTGAAACGCTGGTTGCATCCATCACCAACAGCGACATTCTGGGCTGGAGAAAGGAATTACTGACTGGCGAGACTAACTATGCTCCCGAAAAGAGGAGAAATAAAACCGGCCGCGCCGTTAGAACAGTAGATTATTATCTGGCCATCCTGCGACAAATCCTCGACTATGCGGTCAAAAATAAAGTCATTTCATATCAACCATATGTCGGGATAAAAAGGCTTCGCAAAGGGCAAACAAAACCCGATCCACTGCTGAGACATGAATTTGAGCAGTTGAAAGAGACTGCTCCGACTCAGCAGAAAAACATGTGGCAATTTTTTGCTTACACCGGTGTTCGGCCTGGGGAGCTTTGCGCTCTTGCATGGGAAGATATCGATCTTAATTCCGGCGAAGCTACGATTGCACGCAATCTAACTCAGGAAGGCTTTTTTGGACCACCTAAAACCGAAGCTGGATATCGGACTATAAAGTTACTGGAGCCGGCTCTGGAGGCTTTGCGAGCTCAAAAGGAGCTTACGGGGAGTGCCCCTAAAGTACCAATCACTTTTCACCACCGGGAGTTCGGAAAAACGGAAACGCAAAAGCTGCACTTTGTGTTTATGCCTCGCCCCCAGAAAGGCAAGCAAGCTGCGTACTATTCAGTCAGTTCAATTGTGTCATTATGGGATATTACGGTAAGACGATCGGGAATTCGCCGCAGACGCCCCTATCAGCTGCGTCATACATATGCGTGCTGGATGTTGTCGGCAGGTGCTAATCCTGCTTTTATAGCGAATCAGATGGGTCATGAGAATGCAGAGATGGTCTTCCATGTATACTCTGCGTGGATAAATGCTCTCGATAGCGATCAGGTATCATTTTTGAATCAGCGCTTTGGCGGATATGCAAATGCCCCTATAGTGCCCCTGAAGGTAAAAACAAAGTAGTTAATTACTTGATTTCCCGGTGATATTTAATGAAAAAGCTGTTTGTGCAGTTTTATCTCCTGCTGTTTGTCTGCTTTCTGGTGATGACCATGCTGGTCGGGCTGGTCTACAAATTCACCGCAGAGCGCGCGGGCAGGCAATCTCTGGACGATCTGATGAAAAGCTCGCTCTACCTGATGCGTAGCGAGCTGCGAGAAATTCCTCCTCATGACTGGGCGCGCACGTTAAAAGAGCTGGATCTGAATCTGTCGTTTGATTTGCGTATCGAACCCATGAAGGATTTTGACTTAGCGCCGCCTGCGATGCAGCGTCTGCGCGACGGAGACATCGTCGCACTGGACGAGAAATATACCTTCATTCAGCGTATTCCGCGCAGCCATTATGTTCTGGCCGTCGGGCCAGTGCCCTATCTCTATTATCTGCACCAGATGCGCCTGCTGGATCTCGCCCTGCTGGGCTTTATTGCCATCTCGCTCGCTTTCCCTGTGTTCATCTGGATGCGACCGCACTGGCAGGACATGCTGAAACTGGAATCCGCCGCACAGCGTTTTGGGGAGGGTCATTTAACTGAACGCATACATTTCGACAGCGGTTCCAGTTTTGACCGGCTCGGTATTGCCTTCAACCAGATGGCCGATAACATCAACGCCCTGATTGCCAGCAAGAAGCAGCTGATCGACGGCATTGCGCATGAACTGCGCACTCCGCTGGTACGCCTGCGTTATCGCCTGGAGATGAGCGAGAACCTCACCGGGGCGGAATCGCAGGCGCTCAATCGGGATATTGGCCAGCTTGAAGCGCTGATTGAAGAGCTGCTGACCTATGCCCGCCTCGATCGGCCTCAGACGGAGTTGCACCTCAGTACACCGGATCTCCCCGTCTGGCTACAGACGCATATTAACGATGTGCAGAGCGTTAACCCTCAGCGAAAACTGCTGACAGCCATTACCCCCGGCGCGTACGGCGCACTGGACATGCGCCTGATGGAACGCGTGCTGGATAATCTGATGAACAACGCCATGCGCTACAGCGAAACGACGCTGCGCATAGGTTTAGATTTGCAGGGAAGCCAGGCGATTCTGTGTGTGGAAGACGATGGCCCCGGCATTGAGCCGGCGGAGCGTGAAAAAGTTTTTGAGCCGTTTGTGCGCCTCGATCCCAGCCGCGATCGGGCTACCGGCGGCTGTGGTCTGGGGCTGGCAATTGTCCGTTCTATTGCCCAGGCGATGGGCGGTTCGGTTCGCTGCGAAGCGAGCGAGCTGGGTGGAGCCCGGTTCGTCTTTAGCTGGCCGATCTATCACAATCTTCCCCTTCCCGTACCTGCCTGACCTAAACCGCACGCTGGCCTGACCCGGCGTGTTATGCTATATCAGTAGTATGTTGTAACTAGTTAAGGGCTGTCATGGCAACTTACGATCTCATCGAAAGGCTTAACACCACATTTCGGGAAATAGAGCAGGCGTTACTGACCCTCACGGGGCAACTTCAGGACTGCCGCCTGCTGGCCGCCCGCGTCTTTTCCCTGCCCGAGGTGGCGAAAGGCGCGGAGCACGACCCGCTGAACACCATTGAGGTGACGCAGCATATTGGCAAGGCGGCGCTGGAAATGACGTTGCAGCACTTTCGTCGCCTTTTCATCCAGCAGCAGTCCGAAAATCGCAGCAGTAAGGCCGCCGTTCGCCTGCCCGGCGTCATCTGCCTGCAAACGGATGCCGCAACGCGTGAAGGAATTGAGGCGCAGATTACGCATATCAATACGCTGAAAGCCGCGTTTGAGAAGATTGTAACCGTTGAGTCCGGGCTGGCGCCGGCTGCCCGTTTTGAATGGGTGCATCGCCAGCTTCCGGGGCTGATCACCCTGAATGCTTACCGCACGCTGACGGTACTGCGCCACCCCGCCACGCTGCGCTTCGGCTGGGCCAACAAGCACATCATTAAAAATTTCACGCGCGATGAGATCCTGGCTCAGCTGGAGAAAAGCCTGAAATCGCCGCGAACGGTCGCCCCGTGGTCGCGGGAACAGTGGATTGAACGGCTGGAGCAGGAGTACCACAGCATTGCCTCCCTGCCAGCTGATACCCGTCTTAAAATAAAGCGTCCGGTGAAGGTACAGCCTATCGCCCGCGTCTGGTACGCCGGACAACAAAAGCAGGTGCAATACGCCTGCCCGACGCCGCTGATTGCGCTCTACGATGCCGATCAGGGTGCGGTGATGCCGGATATCGGGGAACTGCTGAATTACGATGCTGAAAACGTTCAGCATCGCTATAAACCCCAGGCGCAGCCGCTACAGCTGATTATTCCGCGGCTGCACCTGTATGTGGCGCAGTGATTATCTGAGGCTGCCCACCATCGCTTCCGGGCGGACCCAGGCATCAAACTCGGCGTCCGTCAGGTAGCCCAGCGCCAGCGCAGAGGCTTTCAGGGTAAGCCCTTCTTTATGCGCTTTTTTGGCGATCTCCGCGGCTTTGTCATAACCAATGTGGGTGTTAAGCGCAGTCACCAGCATCAGCGATTCATTGAGTAATTGATTGATTCGCTCACGATTCGGTTCAATACCCACTGCGCAGTGTTTGTTAAAACTTTCCATGCCATCTGCCAGTAAGCGCACCGATTGCAGGAAATTGTGGATCACCATTGGACGGAAGACGTTCAGTTCAAAGTTACCGGAAGCGCCCCCCATGTTGATCGCCACGTCGTTCCCCATCACCTGACAGCAGAGCATGGTTAATGCCTCACACTGTGTTGGATTCACTTTCCCCGGCATGATTGAGCTGCCCGGCTCATTTTCCGGGATTGAGATTTCACCAATTCCGCAGCGCGGGCCAGAGGCCAGCCAGCGGACATCATTGGCGATTTTCATCAGTGACGCAGCCAACCCTTTCAACGCGCCGTGCGCCTGAACCAGAGCATCACAGGTCGCCAGCGCTTCAAATTTGTTCGGCGCGGTAACAAACGGTGCACAGGTAATGACTGCCAGTTCATCTGCTACGCGACGCGCATACTCCGGATGGGTATTTAGTCCAGTACCCACCGCTGTACCGCCAAGAGCCAGTTCCGCTACGTGAGGCAGGCTGTATTCGATATGTTTGAGATTATACTCGAGCATCGCTACCCAGCCGGAAATCTCCTGCCCCAGTGTTAGCGGCGTGGCGTCCTGCAAGTGGGTTCGACCGATTTTGACGATATCGGCAAATGCACGCGATTTTTCACTCAGCGTCTGTGTCAGGGTTTTAAGCTGCGGAATGAGTTGCTTGCGCAGCGCCAGCAGCGCCGCAACGTGCATCGCCGTCGGAAAGACATCGTTGGAACTTTGGCTTTTGTTCACGTCGTCGTTAGGGTGAACTTTACGTTCCATCCCGCGCACGCCGCCGAGTAATTCACTGGCCCGGTTAGCCAGCACTTCGTTCATGTTCATGTTACTTTGCGTGCCGGAGCCGGTCTGCCAGATAGCCAGCGGGAATTCGTCGTCATGCTGTCCTGCCAGTACTTCATCCGCCGCCTGCCGAATGGCGCTCGCTTTCTCTTCAGACAACAAGCCTAAATCTTCATTAACTTTTGCCGCTGCGCGCTTGGTTAGCGCCAGCGCATGAATCAGTGAGGTGGGCATTTTCTCCGTCGAAATGCGGAAATGCTCCAGCGAGCGTTGAGTTTGTGCGCCCCACAGCTTATCTGCCGGGACATCAATCGCCCCCATCGAATCTTTTTCGCTGCGTACTGTATTCATGGCCTGCTCCTCACCTGTTTAATTTTTTCTTTCTGTTTTGCTTTCGTTAAGCAACTTTAGCTCACTTATTATTTACTATTTGATAACAAATGTTTGGTCTTTCGTGCCATGTAAAAAAACCGCCCCGAAGGGCGGCTCTGTTTATTTCACACAGCGGGTGCATTGTGTGAGTTGTATCTGCTGGAAGAAGTCATTTCCTTTATCATCCACAAGGATAAACGCCGGGAAATCTTCCACTTCAATTTTCCAGATGGCTTCCATTCCCAGTTCCGGATATTCAACACATTCCAGGCTCTTAATACTTCCCTGCGCCAATACAGCGGCCGGACCACCGATACTGCCAAGGTAGAAGCCGCCGTGTTTTTTACAGGCATCCGTCACCTGCTGGCTGCGGTTGCCTTTCGCCAGCATGATCATACTTCCGCCCTGCGCTTGCAGTTGATCGACATAAGAATCCATCCGTCCGGCGGTCGTTGGGCCAAGAGAACCGGAGGCATAACCTTCCGGCGTTTTGGCCGGACCCGCGTAGTAAATCGGATGATCTTTGATGTACTGCGGCAGCCCTTCACCGTTATCCATCCGCTCTTTCAGTTTGGCGTGAGCAATATCACGACCGACGATAATCGTGCCGTTAAGCGATAAGCGTGTAGAAACGGGATACTGCGACAACTGTGCGAGGATCTCTTTCATCGGACGGTTAAGGTCAACGCGCACCGCTTCGCCTTCTCCCGCTTTGCGCAGCTCTTCCGGGATATATTTGCCTGGATTATGTTCCAGTTTTTCGATCCAGATCCCCTGACGGTTGATCTTCGCTTTGATATTACGGTCAGCAGAGCAGGAGACGCCCATACCGACCGGGCAGGATGCGCCGTGACGTGGCAGGCGAATCACGCGGATGTCGTGAGCGAAGTATTTACCACCAAACTGCGCACCCAGACCAAGATTTTGCGCTTCGATCAGCAATTCTTTTTCCAGTTCCACATCGCGGAACGCCTGACCGTGCTCATTCCCTTCCGTTGGCAGTTCATCATAGTATTTCGCGGAAGCCAGTTTCACCGTTTTAAGGTTCGTTTCTGCAGAAGTTCCACCAATAACGAACGCAATATGATACGGAGGACAGGCCGCCGTACCCAGCGTGCGCATCTTCTCAACCAGGTAATTTTTCAGTTTCCCCGGCGTCAGTAACGCTTTGGTTTCCTGATAGAGATACGTCTTGTTTGCCGAACCACCACCTTTGGCGATACAGAGGAATTTGTATTCGTCGCCATCAACGGCATAAAGATCGATCTGCGCTGGCAGATTGGTGCCGGTATTCACTTCTTTATACATATCCAGCGGCGCGTTTTGCGAGTAGCGCAGATTATCTTCGATATAAGTGTTATAGACACCGCGCGCCAGCGCCGCTTCATCACCACCACCGGTCCATACACGCTGCCCTTTTTTACCAACAATAATCGCGGTGCCGGTATCCTGACAGGTTGGCAGAACGCCTTTCGCCGCGATGTCGGAGTTACGCAGGAATTGCAGCGCCACATATTTATCATTTTCGCTGGCCTCCGGGTCACGCAGAATGTCGGCCACCTGTTGTTGGTGCGCCGGACGCAGCATGAACGACGCATCATGAAACGCCTGGCGCGCCAACAGAGTTAACGCTTCGGGTGCGACTTTCAAAATCTCCTGCCCTTCAAATTCAGATACGCTAACGTGTTCGCTGGTTAGCAGGTAATACTCAGTATCATCTTTTTTGAGTGGAAAAGGAGCCTGATAATGAAAGGGTTTGTTTGACATTGTTCTCTCACTTACTGCCTGGTTTGGTTATGCTCTGGGCGGGTGTTCCGTTGCCCTGTTAAAAGCGAGTAACAATATCCTACACACTTTTTTAACAAAAACTGAGACTAGTACGACTTTTTGCGGCTCCAGGTTACTTCCCGTAGGATTCTTGCTTTAATAGTGGGATTAATTTCCACATTAAAACAGGGATTGATCATGCAAAAACTCATTAACTCAGTGCAAAACTATGCCTGGGGCAGCAAAACGGCGTTGACTGAACTTTATGGTATGGAAAATCCGTCCAGCCAGCCGATGGCCGAGCTGTGGATGGGCGCACATCCGAAAAGCAGTTCACGAGTGCAGAATGCCGCCGGAGATATCGTTTCACTGCGTGATGTGATTGAGAGTGATAAATCGACTCTGCTCGGAGAGGCCGTTGCCAAACGCTTTGGCGAACTGCCTTTCCTGTTCAAAGTATTATGCGCAGCACAGCCACTCTCCATTCAGGTTCATCCAAACAAACACAATTCTGAAATCGGTTTTGCCAAAGAAAATGCCGCAGGTATCCCGATGGATGCCGCCGAGCGTAACTATAAAGATCCTAACCACAAGCCGGAGCTGGTTTTTGCGCTGACGCCTTTCCTTGCGATGAACGCGTTTCGTGAATTTTCCGAGATTGTCTCCCTACTCCAGCCGGTCGCAGGTGCACATCCGGCGATTGCTCACTTTTTACAACAGCCTGATGCCGAACGTTTAAGCGAACTGTTCGCCAGCCTGTTGAATATGCAGGGTGAAGAAAAATCCCGCGCGCTGGCGATTTTAAAATCGGCCCTCGATAGCCAGCAGGGTGAACCGTGGCAAACGATTCGTTTAATTTCTGAATTTTACCCGGAAGACAGCGGTCTGTTCTCCCCGCTATTGCTGAATGTGGTGAAATTGAACCCTGGCGAAGCGATGTTCCTGTTCGCTGAAACACCGCACGCTTACCTGCAAGGCGTGGCGCTGGAAGTGATGGCAAACTCCGATAACGTGCTGCGTGCGGGTCTGACGCCTAAATACATTGATATTCCGGAACTGGTTGCCAATGTGAAATTCGAAGCCAAACCGGCTAACCAGTTGTTGACCCAGCCGGTGAAACAAGGTGCAGAACTGGACTTCCCGATTCCAGTGGATGATTTTGCCTTCTCGCTGCATGACCTCAGCGCAGACGAAACCGCCATTGCACAGGAGAGCGCAGCGATCCTGTTCTGTGTAGAAGGCGAAGCGACGTTGCATAAAGATAGCGAGCGTCTGGTGCTTAAGCCGGGTGAATCCGCCTTTGTCGCGGCCAACGAGTCGCCTGTCCGGGTGAGCGGCACCGGTCGCCTGGCGCGTGTTTTTAATAAGCTTTAGGGACTTACTGAATTTTTTAACAACTCTTGCTAAGCTAGTAACAGGCGTTGTAACACCAGGCGGTTTTAACCGCCTGGTTTCATTTTAGGGATAATCGCAATGAAAAAATCGGTCGTAGCGGTAGGAGTGATTGTTGCTTTAGGCGTGATCTGGACGGGTGCTTCCTGGTATACCGGGAAACAGCTGGAAAGCCGTCTGGCAGAGATGATGACGCAGGCAAACAGCGAGATTAAGCGCAGCGCGCCTGAAGCAGGTCTGGAGCTGAGCTACCAGAACTACCAGCGTGGCGTGTTTACCAGCCATATGCAGGTGGTGGTGAAGCCGGTTGCGGGTAATCAGAACGCCTGGCTGAAACCGGGCCAGAGCGTAGTGCTGGATGAAGTGGTCAGCCACGGTCCGTTCCCGCTGGCGCAGTTGAAAAAGTTTAACCTGATCCCCTCCATGGCATCCGCCAGAACCGTACTGGTGAATAACGAGGTGACGAAGCCGATTTTCGATATGGCGAAAAATGAGTCGCCGTTTGAGATCAATACCCGCATCAGCTATGCCGGAGATACGCATTCCGACATCGACCTGAAAGCCCTGAATTACGAACAAGGCACCGACAAAGTCGCCTTCAGCGGCGGTAATTTCCAGCTTGATGCCGATCGCGACGGCAAGAATGTCTCCCTGACCGGCGATGCCGCCAGCGGCCTGGTGAATTCAGTCAATGAATATAACCAGAAGGTTCAGCTTACCTTCAACAACCTTAAAGCCAGCGGCAATAGCCGTATGACCGATTTTGATGAGCGTATCGGCGACCAGAAACTGAGCCTCGATAAGATCGCCATTGCGATCGAAGGCAAAGAGATGGCGGTGCTGGAAGGCATGGATCTGGACGGTAAGTCTGACGTCTCCAAAGACGGTAAAAGCATCAACACCCAGCTGGATTACAGCCTGAAAAGCCTGAAAGTACAGAATCAGGATCTGGGTACCGGTAAGCTGTCTCTGAAAATCGGCAACATTGACGGCCAGGCGTGGCATGAATTCAGTCAGAAATACAGTAAAGAGAGCCAGGCTCTGCTGACCGATGCCGCCCTGCAACAGAACCCGCAGGCGTACCAGCAGCAGGCGATGACGGTGCTGTTTAATAACCTGCCGATCCTGCTGAAGGGCGAGCCGGTGATTACCGTTGCGCCACTGAGCTGGAAAAACGGCAAAGGCGAAACCAACTTCAACCTGTCGCTGTTCCTGAAGGATCCGGCCGCTGCGACCGGCGAACCGCAGACCCTGGCGCAGGAAGTTGACCGCAGCGTGAAATCGCTCGACAGCAAGCTGACCATCCCGATGGATATGGCGACCGAGTTCATGACGCAGATTGCGAAACTTGAAGGGTATGGTGAAGAAGATGCAGGGAAACTGGCAAACCAACAGGTGAAAGGCCTGGCGGCGATGGGCCAGATGTTCCGTATCACGAAGGTGGAAGACAACACCATTTCCACCAGCCTGCAATATGCTAATGGCCAGGTGACGCTCAACGGCGACAAAATGCCGCTGGAAGAGTTTGTCGGTATGTTTGGTATGCCGACGCTGGGCATTCCGGCACCGGCTGAACCGGCAGCGCCGCCGGCAGTACCGCAGCAGTAAAGGAAAAACCCCTCGCATGAGGGGTTTTTTATTGCCGGGTGGCGCTGACGCTTACCCGGCCTCCGATCCTGAGTCGTTGCAGGCCCGTGCAAGCAAAGCGTTTACTTCACCGTCACTAACCGCGCCGCCACAATCTGATGCCCGGCCTGCACGTCCGCCTTCTCGATCCGCTGCATGATCCTGTCTGCCAGGGTATACCCCATTTCTCGAGCCGGTGTCGTCGCCCAGACGATGGGAAGATCGTCCAGCGCATTTTCACCGACGTCCGCGAACGCCCCCAGCGCTACCTGATGGCCGAAAAACGTTTCTACCCCGCCCTCACCGCTCTGGCGTCCGGCGCGGATCAAACCGAACCACGCCCCCATCGCAATGACGTCGTTATAGCAAATCACCGCGCTGATCGTCGGGCTGTTGCGAAGCAGCGTGCCGATGGCTTCCGCGGCTTTTTTCTGGCTGGATTCACACTCCACCACCCATTCGCTGTGAAACGGCAGGCCGTATTTGATGAGCGTGGAGCAGTAACCGCCCACCCGCTCGGCACGCGTCAGGGACGAGCTTTTACCGCCGAGCCAGGCGATGCGCTGATGGCCGCGATGAATAAGATGCTCGGTCAGCATTTGCGCGGCCTGCATGTTATCTGGCCGAAGGGTATCGGCTTCGTCGAGATAGCTGGCGCGCGAGGCAAACACCAGCGGTACGCCTTTCTGCGCCGCGCGCTCACACAATTCACTGCCCACGCCGGACGCGCCGGCCACGATCACCCCATCCACCCCTTGCGTCAGCAGCATATCCAGCCTGGAGAGCAGCTGCTCCGGTTCGCGCCCACCGTGGAGCAGGAAAACCATTCGCCCCTGCGCTTCAAGCGCCTCGGTAAGCCCGGCGGTCAGTTCTGCATAAAACGGCGACGTGAGGTCGCGAACGATCAGCCCTATCACCCCGCTTTGCCCACCGCGCAGCGCCGACGCCTGGCGATTACGCACAAAGCCTAACTGCTCAACGGCCTCGTTAACGCGCTGACCCGTTGCAGGAGAGATGCGCCCCTTCCCGCTCAATACCAGCGAAACGGTGCTGACGGAAACCCCCGCCGCCAGCGCGACATCGTTGATGGTGATCTTTTTCGCTACAGCCATGTGGTGGCGTGACTCCTTGATAATGAGATCGCTAAAACGTTTTATCAATACGTTATCTTTATACTACCAGTAAAAGCCCGAGAATGTGATTTAGCGCGCACTAAAGTTTGATAAAACGTTTTATCTTCTCGCCCCATCGAGGTCGTTAAATCTCTTTCTACCATTTAAGGAGTCGTTTTATGACGACGAAAGCAGCACAAAAAATATCGCTGTGGGAGTTTTTCCAGCAACTGGGTAAAACCTTTATGCTGCCCGTGGCGCTTCTCTCTTTTTGCGGGATCATGCTGGGGATCGGCAGCTCGTTAAGCAGCCACGACGTCATTACCCTGATCCCTTTCCTCGGAAATCCGGTACTTCAGGCGATCTTCATCTGGATGAGCAAGGTCGGCTCTTTTGCCTTTAGCTTCCTGCCGGTAATGTTCTGTATCGCCATTCCTCTGGGTCTGGCGCGCGAAAATAAAGGCGTGGCGGCGTTTGCGGGCTTCGTTGGCTATGCGGTCATGAACCTTGCGGTTAACTTCTGGCTGACTGCCAAAGGGATCCTGCCCACGACCGACGCGGCGGTACTGAAAGCCAATAACATTCAGAGCGTGATTGGTATTCAGTCCATCGATACCGGGATCCTTGGAGCCGTGATCGCGGGGGTGATTATCTGGATGCTGCACGAGCGCTTCCACAACATCCGCCTGCCCGATGCGCTGGCCTTCTTCGGCGGGACCCGCTTTGTGCCAATCATTACGCTGGTTGTGATGGGTCTGTTTGGTCTGATCATCCCTCTGATTTGGCCGATTTTTGCCATGGGGATCACCGGTATCGGCCGCATTATCAATGGCGCGGGTGATTTCGGCCCGATGATTTTCGGTACGGGTGAACGTCTGCTGCTGCCATTTGGTTTACAGCACATCCTGGTTGCCCTGATCCGCTTTACCGAAGCCGGCGGTACCATGGATGTTTGCGGTCATTCCGTTAGCGGTGCGCTGACCATCTTCCAGGCCCAGCTGAGCTGCCCGACCACTCACGGCTTCTCTGAAAGTGCGACGCGTTTCCTCTCTCAGGGTAAAATGCCTGCCTTCCTCGGCGGCCTGCCGGGCGCAGCGCTGGCGATGTACCACTGTGCCCGTCCGGAAAATCGTCATAAAATTAAAGGTCTGCTGATCTCCGGCGTTATTGCCTGCGTGGTGGGCGGTACGACAGAACCTATCGAGTTCCTGTTCCTGTTCGTAGCGCCGGTACTGTACCTCATCCACGCCGTACTGACGGGCCTGGGCTTTACCGTGATGGCTGTGCTCGGTGTGACCATCGGTAACACCGACGGTAACGTGATTGACTTCGTGGTCTTCGGTATCCTGCACGGTCTGTCCACCAAATGGTATCTGGTGCCGGTTGTGGCCGCCATCTGGTTCGCGGTTTACTACGGGATCTTCCGCTTCGCCATCACCCGCTTTAACCTGAAAACGCCTGGCCGCGATACCGATACGGCCACCAGCGTTGAACAGGCGGTAGCCGGCACCATTGGGAAATCCGGATATAACACGCCGGCTATTCTGGCGGCGCTGGGCGGTGCGGATAACATTACCTCTCTGGATAACTGCATCACCCGCCTGCGTTTGTCGGTGGCGGACATGTCCAAAGTGGATACCAACGCACTTAAAGCTAACCGGGCTATCGGCGTGGTACAGTTAAACCAACACAATTTGCAGGTCGTCATTGGCCCGCAGGTACAGTCAGTGAAGGATGAGCTGGCAACCCTGATGCGAACCGTCGAAGCCTGATGCCTCGCCCCCCTCGTCATGAGGGGGTTTTACTTTACGGAGCACCGTCATGTTTGATTTTTCAACCGTCGTGGATCGACACGGCACCTGGTGTACCCAGTGGGATTATGTCGCTGACCGTTTTGGCGCTGCCGACCTGCTGCCCTTCACCATCTCTGATATGGATTTCGCCACCGCCCCCTGCATTACCGATGCGCTGCACCAGCGAATAAACCACGGGGTGTTTGGCTACAGTCGCTGGAAAAATGACGAATTTCTGGCCGCCGTGGCGCACTGGTTCCGGCAACGCTTTAACAGTCAGATTGATACCGAAACCGTGGTGTATGGGCCGTCGGTCATTTATATGGTCTCGGAGCTGATCCGCCTCTGGTCCTCGCCTGGCGACGGCGTGGTGGTCCATACCCCGGCTTACGATGCCTTTTATAAAGCCATCGACGGCAACCAGCGTACCGTTGTTTCCGTGCCGATGCAGAAAACAGCGCATGGCTGGGAGGGCAATATGGCCGCGCTGGAAGCAGCGCTGTCAAAACCGGAAAACAAGGTGCTGCTGCTGTGTAGCCCGCAAAACCCGACCGGCAAAGTCTGGACGCGGGAAGAGCTGACCACAATGGCGGCCCTGTGTGAACGTTATGACGTAGCGGTGATCAGCGACGAAATTCATATGGACATGGTATGGGGCACGCATCGTCATACCCCGTGGAATGAGGTTGCGCGCGGTAAATGGGCGCTGCTGACCTCGGGTTCCAAAAGCTTCAACATTCCGGCGCTGACGGGTGCCTGGGGGCTTATCGCCGATGACGCCAGCCGTAACGCCTATCTGAATGCATTAAAAGGTCGGGACGGACTCTCTTCCCCTTCCGTGCTGGCGCTGACCGCGCACATTGCTGCCTACCGACAGGGAGAACCCTGGCTGGACGCGCTGCGGACCTATCTCGAAGAAAACCTGCGCTACATTGCTGACGAACTGAATACTGCATTTCCGACACTCAACTGGCAACCGCCCGAGGCCACCTATCTGGCATGGATCGATCTCAGCCCGCTTGGCATTGATGACAATACGCTGCAAAACGTGCTGATTGATCAGCAAAAAGTGGCCATCATGCCGGGATATACCTATGGGGATGAAGGTAAAGGCTATGTGCGTCTGAACGCTGGCTGTCCGCGTAGTAAGCTTGAACAGGGCGTTCAACGCCTTATCGCTGGCATCAACACTCTGCTGTAAATCATTTGCGCAACGGAATATTCCCTTGCGCAAATAGCTTTTTACCCTGCTTTGTTTTTATAATGGTGCGCACTTTTATATCCAGAAAAGAGTGCGACCATGATTGATACCACCCTGCCATTAACTGATATCCATCGCCACCTTGATGGCAACATTCGTCCCCAGACCATTCTTGAACTTGGCCGCCAGTATAATATCTCGCTTCCTGCACAATCCCTGGAAACACTGATTCCCCACGTTCAGGTCATTGCCAACGAACCCGATCTGGTGAGCTTTCTGACCAAACTTGACTGGGGCGTTAAAGTTCTCGCCTCTCTTGATGCCTGTCGCCGCGTGGCATTTGAAAACATTGAAGATGCAGCCCGTCACGGCCTGCACTATGTCGAGCTGCGTTTTTCACCAGGCTACATGGCAATGGCACATCAGCTGCCTGTAGCGGGTGTTGTCGAAGCGGTGATCGATGGCGTACGTGAAGGTTGCCGCACCTTTGGTGTGCAGGCGAAGCTTATCGGCATTATGAGCCGGACCTTCGGCGAAGCCGCCTGTCAGCAAGAGCTGGAGGCCTTTTTAGCCCACCGTGACCAGATTACCGCACTTGATTTAGCCGGTGATGAACTTGGTTTCCCGGGAAGTCTGTTCCTTTCTCACTTCAACCGCGCGCGTGATGCGGGCTGGCATATTACCGTCCATGCAGGCGAAGCTGCCGGGCCGGAAAGCATCTGGCAGGCGATTCGTGAACTGGGTGCGGAGCGTATTGGACATGGCGTAAAAGCCATTGAAGATCGGGCGCTGATGGATTTTCTCGCCGAGCAACAAATTGGTATTGAATCCTGTCTGACCTCCAATATTCAGACCAGCACCGTAGCAGAGCTGGCTGCACATCCGCTGAAAACGTTCCTTGAGCATGGCATTCGTGCCAGCATTAACACTGACGATCCCGGCGTACAGGGAGTGGATATCATTCACGAATATACCGTTGCCGCGCCAGCTGCTGGGTTATCCCGCGAGCAAATCCGCCAGGCACAGATTAATGGTCTGGAAATGGCTTTCCTCAGCGCTGAGGAAAAACGCGCACTGCGAGAAAAAGTCGCCGCGAAGTAACAAAATGGATGGTGCAAATGCACCATCCATTTTTCATGCAAGGCACAAAGTCGCGCGATGTTTGGCGGATTCGATGCCCAGCTCAATCAACTCCATTACCTGGATTGCCTGGCTTGCCGGAACCGGATTTTCACCATCGCCATTTAACGCATCACGAATAGCCGCATAGTAAGCCGGATAATTCCCAGGCACCGTCAACAGCGTTTCTTCGACACGTTCCTCACCTTCCACGCGGGTAAGTACGCCATCACGCATATCGTAGCCCCAGTCTTCCTGCGGTAGACGCTCGCCATTTTTCAGACGTTCTTCCTGTGGATCGAGGCCATATTTCACATAACTGCCGCGCGCCCCGTGAATGATATAGCGGGCCGATTCCGCCGCCGCAAGCATTGTCCCGTGCAGCACAATGCGCCGCTGCGGATAACTCAAAATGGCATGGAAATAGTCGGTGGTCTGCGCCCCCGGCCTGAGCTGCGCTAAATCGACCGTCATGCTCACGGGCAAACCAAACAGATGAACGGCCTGATCGAGAAGATGCGGCGCTAAGTCATACCAGATGCCGCTACCCGGTCCCGCCTGCTCGCGCCAGCGATCTCGCACCTGCGGACGATAACGATCGAAGTGCGACTCAAAAAAGGCAATTTCGCCGAGCGTGCCTTCGTTTATCAGCGCCTTAACCGTCAGGAAATCGCTGTCCCAGCGCCGATTGTGAAAGACCGATAATAACCGACCCAGACTACGCGCCAGCGCATCCAGCTCGCGCGCCTGTGACAACGTCACGGTGAAGGGCTTATCGACAACAACATGTTTCCCTGCCTCCAGCGCCGCTTTCGCCAGGGGGAAATGAGTGTCGTTAGGAGTTGGAATGATAATAAGGTCAATATTAGGATCGTTAAACAGATGCTTAGGCTCCGTTACCACCGGCACGGCTGGCCAGTCGGCGCGGACCTTAGTCTCATCGCTGCTTGTGATAGCCGCCAGTTCCATTCCCGGCGTGCCGGCAACCAGCGGTGCATGAAAGGTTTTGCTTGCGTACCCGTAGCCAATAAGACCGACGCGGATGTTTTCACTCATCGTTTGCCCCCTCGCTGTGCGCTTATTTATCACTGGCCTTGTGCTTAACGCACACATTAATAATGTGCCCTGTGAGTTAAAATAGCATCTCGCGACAGCGTTTTTTGTTACCTCGCATTAAAGTGTGTATATGGGTTCGGGGAATCGTTCCCAAAGCGCTTGCTCTGGCGAAAAGGGCGCTGTAACATTTGTAATCTGTATTTATGGATAAATTACAAACACAAATTATGTCGTCAATAATTAATCGAATCATTGAATTAGCGGGATGGATTGTCCTTGGGGTTTCAGTCGTGTTGCTCGGCATTGCCAGCCATATCGATAACTACCAGCCGCCGGAGCCTGTGACTGTCGCACAACAAAAGTAAGCCGTGTCGTCATAAAGCGTGACACATTACGTCATGGAACGTATTGCCAGCCGTAATGAACGGGGTTACCCTTCTCTTCCAGGCATCTGCTGATGCCTGAATCTTCGCAAAGAAAACTCCTAATTTCGTCGCGTTACCCGAGTGGACAGTTTACGTCTTTATTAATCCGTTTATTATTCGAACGCATTACCTTTATGGGTATTACCCTTTTATATGGAAACTTATTAACATGACAGTTCAGGACTATTTATTAAAATTTCGCAAGATCAATTCCCTTGAAAGCCTGGAAAAACTGTTTGACCATCTGAACTACACGCTGTCGGATAATCAGGACATCATCAATATGTACCGCGCTGCTGACCATCGTCGCGCCGAACTGGTCTCTGGCGGTCGTCTGTTCAATGTGGGGGAAGTGCCTAAATCCGTATGGCGTTACGTTGTATAAGAAAGTAGCCTTCGGCGTGAAATGTTATATACTCTCCGCCCTGCAAATTTCTGTATAACATTTCGCGCAGACTATGGGAGAGCGTATGACCGCATTGCCTGGAGAGAGAATTGGGGGCTGGTTAATCGCCCCGCTGGCATGGCTGCTGGTGGCATTATTAAGCGCTTCGCTGGCGCTGTTGCTATACACCACCGCACTGGTTACGCCTCATGCTATCCAGACACTGATGTCCCAGAGTGCGCTCAATATTGCAACGTGGTTTGTGTCGTTCGTTTTCGCGATCGCGATGTGGTACTACACGCTGTGGCTGACTATCGCCTTCTTCAAACGCCGCAAAAACGTGCCGAAACATTACATTATCTGGCTGCTGGTCTCCGTGCTGCTGGCTGTCAAAGCATTCGCTTTCTCGCCAGTATCTGACGCGCTGGCGGTTCGCCAGTTACTGTTTCCGCTACTGGCGACGGCATTGATCGTCCCCTATTTCAAACGCTCGTCGCGGGTAAAAGCGACGTTTGTGAATCCGTAATAACCTTACAGTTAACCTGTTGTCGCCTGCTCTGGATTAACGGATAATAGGCGGCTTTTTTATTTCAGGCCGAAAAATGACTGACTACCTGTTACTGTTTGTCGGAACTGTACTGGTCAATAACTTTGTACTGGTCAAGTTTCTCGGTCTCTGTCCGTTTATGGGGGTTTCCAAAAAACTGGAAACCGCGATGGGCATGGGGCTGGCAACAACGTTTGTGATGACGCTGGCGTCTATTTGCGCCTGGCTTATCGATACGTGGATTTTGATCCCACTTAATCTGATTTACCTGCGCACCCTGGCATTTATTCTGGTGATTGCTGTGGTCGTGCAGTTCACCGAGATGGTGGTGCGCAAAACCAGCCCGGTGCTTTACCGTCTGCTGGGGATTTTTTTGCCGCTTATCACCACCAACTGTGCAGTGCTCGGCGTGGCGTTGCTGAATATCAATCTCGGGCACAATTTCTTGCAGTCGGCGCTGTACGGTTTTTCCGCCGCTGTCGGTTTCTCGCTGGTGATGGTGCTCTTCGCCGCCATCCGCGAACGCCTTGCTGTGGCTGATGTCCCGGCACCTTTTCGCGGTAATGCCATTGCGTTAATTACCGCAGGTCTTATATCTCTGGCCTTTATGGGCTTTAGTGGTTTGGTGAAGTTGTAATGAATGCTATCTGGATTGCCGTTGCCGCC
The DNA here is from genome assembly GCA_042434945.1 of Enterobacter hormaechei. Lineage (GTDB taxonomy): Bacteria > Pseudomonadota > Gammaproteobacteria > Enterobacterales > Enterobacteriaceae > Escherichia > Escherichia hormaechei_A. Next base: position 1,487,489 of record CP170191.1, on the reverse strand, counting down.
GTGAGCCTGCTGGGCCTGGCGTTTGGCGCCATTCTGGGTTATGCCTCCCGCCGTTTTGCGGTGGAAGACGATCCGGTCGTTGAGAAAATTGACGAAATCTTACCGCAGAGCCAGTGTGGTCAGTGCGGTTATCCCGGCTGTCGCCCCTACGCGGAAGCCATCAGCTGTAACGGTGAAAAAATCAACCGTTGCGCCCCAGGTGGCGAAGCTGTGATGCTAAAAATTGCCGAGTTGCTTAATGTCGAGCCGCAGCCGCTGGATGGCGAAGCGCAAGAGATAACGCCTGCGCGGATGGTGGCGGTTATTGATGAAAATAACTGTATTGGCTGCACTAAATGTATTCAGGCGTGTCCGGTAGACGCCATCGTTGGCGCTACCCGTGCCATGCATACGGTAATGAGTGATCTCTGTACGGGCTGCAATTTATGTGTTGATCCGTGCCCGACGCACTGCATCTCGTTGCAACCGGTCGCAGAAACACCTGACTCCTGGAAATGGGATCTGAACACCATTCCCGTGCGTATCATTCCCGTGGAACACCATGCTTAAGTTATTCTCTGCATTCAGAAAAAATAAAATCTGGGATTTCAACGGCGGCATCCATCCACCGGAGATGAAAACCCAGTCCAACGGTACACCCCTGCGCCAGGTACCCCTGGCGCAGCGTTTTGTTATTCCACTGAAACAGCATATTGGCGCTGAAGGTGAGTTGTGCGTTAGCGTCGGCGATAAAGTATTGCGCGGCCAGCCGCTTACCCGTGGTCGCGGCAAAATGCTGCCTGTTCACGCGCCCACCTCGGGTACCGTTACGGCTATTGCGCCCCACTCTACGGCTCATCCTTCAGCTTTAGCTGAATTAAGCGTGATTATTGATGCCGATGGTGAAGACTGCTGGATCCCGCGCGACGGCTGGGCCGATTATCGCACTCGCAGTCGCGAAGAGTTAATCGAGCGCATACATCAGTTTGGTGTTGCCGGGCTGGGCGGTGCAGGATTCCCGACAGGCGTTAAATTGCAGGGTGGCGGAGATAAGATTGAAACGTTGATTATCAACGCGGCTGAGTGCGAGCCGTACATTACCGCCGATGACCGTTTGATGCAGGATTGCGCGGCTCAGGTCGTAGAGGGTATTCGCATTCTTGCGCATATTCTGCAGCCACGCGAAATTCTTATCGGCATTGAAGATAACAAACCGCAGGCGATTTCCATGCTGCGCGCGGTGCTGGCGGACTCTAACGATATTTCTCTGCGGGTGATTCCAACCAAATATCCTTCTGGCGGTGCTAAACAATTAACCTACATTCTGACCGGGAAGCAGGTTCCACATGGCGGGCGTTCATCCGATATCGGCGTATTAATGCAAAACGTCGGCACTGCTTATGCAGTGAAACGTGCCGTTATTGATGGCGAGCCGATTACCGAGCGTGTTGTAACCCTGACTGGCGAAGCAATCGCTCGCCCGGGCAACGTCTGGGCACGGCTGGGGACGCCAGTGCGTCATTTATTGAATGATGCCGGATTCTGCCCCTCTGCCGATCAAATGGTGATTATGGGTGGCCCGCTAATGGGCTTTACCTTGCCATGGCTGGATGTCCCGGTCGTAAAGATTACCAACTGTCTGTTGGCTCCCTCTGCCAATGAACTTGGCGAACCACAGGAAGAACAAAGCTGCATCCGGTGTAGCGCCTGTGCTGACGCCTGCCCTGCGGATCTTTTGCCGCAACAGTTGTACTGGTTCAGCAAAGGTCAGCAACACGATAAAGCTACCACGCATAACATTGCTGATTGCATTGAATGTGGGGCTTGCGCGTGGGTTTGCCCGAGCAATATTCCCCTGGTGCAATATTTCCGTCAGGAAAAAGCTGAAATTGCGGCTATTCGTCAGGAAGAAAAGCGCGCCGCAGAAGCCAAAGCGCGTTTCGAAGCGCGCCAGGCTCGTCTGGAGCGCGAAAAAAGCGGCTCGCCTTGAACGACATAAGAGCGCAGCCGTTCAACCTGCAGCCAAAGATAAAGATGCGATTCTGCCGCTCTGGCGCGGGTGAAAGAGAAACAGGCCCAGGCTACACAGCCTATTGTGATTAAAGCGGGCGAACGCCCGGATAACAGTTGCAATTATGCAGCACGGGAAGCCCGTAAAGCGCAAGCCAGAGCGAAACAGGCAGAACTGCAGCAAACTAACGACGCAGCAACCGTTTGCTGATCACGTAAAACTGCCGTTGAAGCAGCTATCGCCGCGCCAAAGCGCGCAAGCTGGAACAGCAACAGGCTAATGCGGAACCAGAAGAACAGGTCGATCCGCGCAAAGCCGCCGTCGAAGCCGCTATTGCCCGTGCCAAAGCACGCAAGCTGGAACAGCAACAGGCTAATGCCGAGCCAGAACAACAGGTCGATCCGCGCAAAGCCGCCGTCGAAGCCGCTATTGCCCGTGCCAAAGCACGCAAGCTGGAACAGCAACAGGCTAATGCGAGCCAGAACAACAGGTCGATCCGCGCAAAGCCGCCGTCGAAGCCGCTATTGCCGAGCAAAGCGCGCAAACGGGAACAGCAACCGGCTAATGCGGAGCCAGAAGAACAGGTTGATCCGCGCAAAGCTGCCGTCGAAGCGGCTATTGCACGCGCCAAAGCACGCCAAGCTGGAACAGCAAACAGGCTAATGCGGTACCAGAAGAACAGGTTGATCCGCGCAAAGCGGCAGTTGCCGCGGCTATTGCCCGCGCTCAGGCCAAAAAAGCCGCCCAGCAGAAGGTTGTATTAACGAGGACTAAATGGTATTCAGAATAGCTAGCTCCCCTTATACCCATAACCAGCGCCAGACATCGCGCATTATGCTGTTGGTGTTGCTCGCAGCCGTGCCAGGAATCGCAGCGCAACCTGTGGTTTTTTTGGTTGGGGTACTCTCGTTCAGATCCTGTTGGCATCGGTTAGTGGCTCTGTTAGCCGAAGCTCTCGTACTCAAACTACGCAAGCAGTCGGTAGCCGCAACGTTGAAAGATAAACTCAGCATTGCTGACAGGCTTATTGCTGGCGGTAAGTATTCCCCCCCTCGCGCCATGGTGGATGGTCGTGCAGGGGTACGGTGTTTGCGGTGATCATCGCTAAACAGTTGTATGGCGGTCTGGGCAAAACCCGTTTAATCCGGCAATGATTGGTTATGTGGTCTTACTGATCTCCTTCCCTGTGCAGATGACCAGCTGGTTACCGCCACATGAATTGCGGTCAACATCCTGGTTTTATCGACGCCATACAGGTTATTTTCAGCGGACATACCGCCAGTGGTGGTGATATGAACACACTACGCTTAGGTATTGATGGCATTAGTCAGGCGACACCGCTGGATACATTTAAAACCTCTGTCCGTGCCGGTCATTCGGTTGAACAGATTATGCAATATCCGATCTACAGCGGTATTCTGGCGGCGCTGGTTGGCAATGGGTAAATCTCGCCTGGCTGGCTGGCGGCCTGTGGTTGCTATGGCAGAAAGCGATTCGCTGGCATATTCCCCTCAGCTTCTTAGTAACGCTGGCGTTATGCGCAACGTTGGGCTGGTTGTTCTCACAGAAACACTGGCAGCACGCAAATTCATCTGCTGTCTGGTGCGACCATGCTCGGCGCATTCTTTATTTTGACTGACCCGGTTACCGCTTCTACGACCAATCGTGGTCGTCTTATTTTCGGCGCGCTGGCGGGCTGTATTAGTCTGGTTGATCCGCAGTTTTCGGCGGCTATCCTGACGGCGTGGCTTTTGCCGTCCTGCTGGCGAACATCACGGTTCCTCTGATCGATTACTACACGCGTCCGCGCGTCTACGGCCATCGCAAAGGGTTAAACATGCTGAAAACTATCCGAAAACACGGCATTTACGTTGGCGCTATTTGCAGCGGGTTCAACAGGGTTAAACTGCGGCCATCAACCAGATGACCAAAACGACGATTGCTGAACAGGCCAGTCTGCAACAAAAGGCGTTATTTGATCAGGTGCTGCCAGCCGAACGCTATAACAATGCGCTGGCACAGAGTTGCTATCTGGTAACTGCGCCAGAGTTAGGTATAGGTGAGCATCGGGTTTACATCGCCAAACAGAATGACAAAACCGGTAGCCGCCGTTTGGAAACACCGCGCCAGATGGCTATTCCGGTGCGATTCAGCTGCTGGTGGGAGCCGATTTTAACGGCACGGTACTTGGCACGCGCGTGACAGAGCACCACGAAACGCCGGGCCTTGGAGACAAAATTGAAACACGCTTAAGCGACTGGATCTTACACTTCGCCGGAAAGATGATTCATGGCGAAGACGATCCTGCTTTCGCGGTGAAAAAAGATGGCGGCGAGTTTGACCAGTTCACGGGCGCCACGATTACCCCGCGCGCGGTGGTCAACGCCGTCAAGCGCGCCGGGCTGTATGCCGAAACGCTGCCCGCGCAGATCAATCATCTTTCCACCTGTGAGGAGTGACCATGAGCCAGGTTAAAGAGGTTATCGTCCAGGGTCTCTGGAAGAACAACTCCGCGCTGGTACAGCTGCTGGGGCTGTGTCCGCTGCTGGCGGTGACGTCTACCGCCACCAACGCGCTCGGGCTGGGGCTGGCGACCACGCTGGTGCTGACCCTGACTAACTTTTCCATTTCTGTTTTGCGCCGCTGGACGCCGTCGGAAATCCGTATTCCGATCTATGTCATGATCATTGCGTCGGTGGTCAGCGTGGTGCAAATGCTGATTAACGCCTACGCATTTGGCCTGTACCAGTCGCTCGGGATTTTCATTCCGCTTATCGTGACTAACTGTATTGTCGTAGGCCGCGCTGAAGCCTTTGCGGTGAAAAACAATCCGGCCATATCCGCGCTGGATGGTTTTTCCATCGGCATGGGCGCGACTGCCGCCATGTTCGTTCTCGGCTCTCTGCGTGAAATTTTGGGCAACGGTACGCTCTTCGACGGTGCGGACGCGCTGCTTGGCGGCTGGGCGAAGTCGCTGCGTATTGAGGTGTTCCATACGGACACTCCGTTCCTGCTGGCCATGCTGCCGCCTGGCGCCTTCATTGGCCTTGGGATGATGCTGGCGTTAAAATACCTGATTGATGAAAAACGTAAACGCCGCGCCGCTGAGCGCAGCGTACAGGAAGGGATCCCCGAGAAAGCAGTATGAATAAAGAGAAACGCATTGCGATCCTGACGCGCCTGCGCGATGAGAATCCTCATCCAACGACAGAGCTGAATTTTAACTCGCCGTTTGAACTGTTGATCGCGGTGCTGCTCTCTGCACAGGCGACGGACGTGAGCGTCAACAAAGCCACGGCCCTGCTCTACCCTGTCGCTAATACGCCGCAGGCCATGCTGGAGCTGGGCGTTGAAGGTGTGAAATCCTATATCAAGACCATTGGCCTGTTTAACAGCAAGGCCGAAAACGTCATTAAGACCTGCCGGATCCTGCTGGAGCAGCACGGCGGTGAAGTCCCGGAAGACCGCGCTGCGCTGGAAGCGTTGCCGGGCGTCGGGCGTAAAACGGCAAATGTGGTGCTGAACACGGCGTTTGGCTGGCCGACTATCGCCGTGGATACCCATATCTTTCGCGTCTCTAACCGTACCCGGTTCGCGCCGGGTAAAAACGTGGAAGAGGTGGAAGAGAAGCTGTTAAAAGTGGTCCCGGCGGAATTTAAGGTGGACTGCCACCACTGGCTGATCCTGCACGGACGGTATACCTGTATTGCCCGTAAGCCACGCTGCGGTTCCTGCATTATCGAAGATCTTTGCGAATACAAAGAAAAAGTCTATCCCTGAGCGTAAACCACCTTACTTCTTACCTGTTCAAGCCCTTAAAATTAACAAGGGCTCTGATATCTTCCCGATTGACCATAAATTGCCCTCTCTTTCTCCTTTACGCATTGTCGATTCTTCGGTCATTTAACACTCAAACAGGTTAATAGTTTTTTCATCACCAAAAATTTCTATACATCTGTGATCGCGATCACTCTGATAACCTGATGTTGGATTTTTGTTGTTAAAACCCGCCCAACCCCTTTGTCAGACAAGATTTCATCGATTCCACACCGCACATAAGACCAGTCATTTTTCAGAATATGGGCTATATCACTACCAATCACCCAAAATAGCAGAACATATCGCCATACAGCCATTAAACAGGGTCGATTACAGTGAAAAAAACCATCAATTTTGAACGGATGAGATTTAACGCTGGATAACATTTCCCGGAATGGTTGAATTCCCCGCCTCAGTTATATGTAACAGATTATTACAAAGGACTTGTCTGAAAGTGCAAGATAGTGAACATTACCTGCCGTTTCCCCTCCCACTATAACAATTGCGCGTATGTTTTTTATACATAACGCGAGAAAGCACCCCCGTTAATATGGGATGTAAAAAAAGAGGTAAAAGTGTCCACTGCAAACCAAAAACCAACTGAAAGCGTCAGTTTGAACGCTTTCAAACAACCGAAGGCGTTCTATCTCATCTTCTCGATTGAGTTATGGGAACGTTTTGGTTATTACGGCCTACAAGGAATTATGGCTGTTTACCTGGTTAAACAACTGGGTATGTCTGAAGCGGATTCAATCACCCTTTTCTCTTCCTTTAGTGCCCTGGTTTATGGTCTGGTCGCTATCGGCGGCTGGTTAGGTGACAAGGTACTGGGTACTAAACGCGTAATTATGCTCGGCGCTATTGTGCTGGCGATTGGTTATGCTCTGGTTGCCTGGTCTGGTCACGACGCCGGTATCGTTTATATGGGTATGGCGGCTATTGCGGTCGGTAACGGCCTGTTTAAAGCTAACCCGTCTTCTCTGCTTTCTACATGCTATGAGAAAAACGACCCGCGTCTGGACGGTGCATTCACCATGTACTACATGTCCGTCAACATCGGCTCTTTCTTCTCTATGATTGCTACGCCGTGGCTGGCCGCGAAATACGGCTGGAGTGTTGCGTTTGCGTTGAGCGTTGTAGGCCTGCTGATCACTATCGTTAACTTCGCCTTCTGCCAACGCTGGGTTAAACAGTACGGTTCAAAACCAGACTTCGAGCCTATCAACTACCGTAACCTGCTGCTGACCATTATTGGTGTTGTGGCACTGATCGCTATCGCCACCTGGCTGCTGCACAATCAGGAAGTTGCGCGTATGGCGCTGGGCGTTGTTGCCTTCGGTATCGTGGTTATCTTCGGTAAAGAAGCCTTCGCGATGAAAGGTGCTGCGCGTCGTAAAATGATCGTTGCCTTCATCCTGATGCTCGAAGCCATTATCTTCTTCGTGCTGTACAGCCAGATGCCAACGTCACTGAACTTCTTTGCGATTCGTAACGTTGAGCACTCCATTCTGGGTCTGGCCGTAGAACCTGAGCAGTATCAGGCACTGAACCCGTTCTGGATCATCATCGGTAGTCCGATTCTGGCCGCTATCTATAACAAGATGGGCGATACCCTGCCGATGCCAACCAAGTTTGCAATCGGCATGGTGATGTGTTCTGGTGCGTTCCTGATTCTGCCGCTGGGTGCGAAATTCGCGTCTGACGCTGGTATCGTGTCTGTAAGCTGGCTGGTCGCAAGCTATGGCCTGCAGAGCATCGGGGAACTGATGATCTCTGGTCTGGGTCTGGCAATGGTTGCTCAACTCGTTCCGCAGCGTCTGATGGGCTTCATTATGGGTAGCTGGTTCCTGACCACTGCCGGTGCAAACCTGATTGGTGGTTATGTTGCGGGTATGATGGCTGTGCCGGATAACGTTACCGATCCGCTGATGTCACTGGAAGTCTATGGTCGCGTATTCTTGCAGATTGGTGTCGCTACTGCCGTTATTGCAGTACTGATGCTGCTGACCGCGCCGAAACTGCACCGCATGACGCAGGATGACGCTGCAGACAAAGCGGCGAAAGCAGCCGTAGCGTAAAATTCAGGGAAACTCTTTTACAAGCCGCTAACTTTTCGTTAGCGGCTTTTTTTTTGTTCAGCAACGCACTACCATACTTTAAACCACAGACAAAAGGAGTTACCGATGAAATTGTTCTACAAACCGGGTGCCTGCTCTCTCGCTTCCCATATCACCCTGCGTGAGAGCGGAAAGGATTTTACCCTCGTCAGTGTGGATTTAATGAAAAAACGTCTCGAAAACGGTGACGATTACTTTGCCGTTAACCCTAAGGGGCAGGTGCCTGCATTGCTGCTGGATGACGGTACTTTGCTGACGGAAGGCGTAGCGATTATGCAGTATCTTGCCGACAGCGTCCCCGACCGCCAGTTGCTGGCACCGGTAAACAGTATTTCCCGCTATAAAACCATCGAATGGCTGAATTACATCGCCACCGAGCTGCATAAAGGTTTCACACCTCTGTTTCGCCCTGATACACCGGAAGAGTACAAACCGACAGTTCGCGCGCAGCTGGAGAAGAAGCTGCAATATGTGAACGAGGCACTGAAGGATGAGCACTGGATCTGCGGGCAAAGATTTACAATTGCTGATGCCTATCTGTTTACGGTTCTGCGCTGGGCATACGCGGTGAAACTGAATCTGGAAGGGTTAGAGCACATTGCAGCATTTATGCAACGTATGGCTGAACGTCCGGAAGTACAAGACGCGCTGTCAGCGGAAGGCTTAAAGTAATAGCCATCGGCCCACAGGTCGTTGTGGGCGAAATGAGATATTCAGAGCTTTGTTGCGCTGAAGTAATGTTCTGGTTTGGCAATACGATCCTGAGCAGCCACCACTTGCAGCTCATATTCCTGCATTGCTTTGGTGGTCACCATGATTTCGTAGACTGCAGCGGTCACATGTTCCAGCGCCTCCTGCAGCGTTGCCCCCTGAAGCAGTTTCACCAGCAGTAAACCGCTCGTCACATCACCAACACCTACCGGCTGGCGCATACCAAAATCCACCAGCGGACGGCTGATATGCCAGGCTTCATCGGCGGTGACCAGCAGCATTTCAAAACGGTCACGGCTGTAGCCAGCTCGCGCCAGGTGTTTAACCAACACAATTTGTGGCCCTTGCGCAATGAGTTCGCGCGCTGCCAGAACCGCTTCTTCGACGTTATTTACCGCATGCTCACAGAGTATTTCCAGCTCAACCAGATTTGGCGCAATGATATCGCTGGCAGGCAAACCGTGCCGCACATGAAACTCTGCGACACCCGGTGCAACGATACAGCCTTTTTCCGGATGACCCATTACCGGATCGCAAAAATATTTCGCCTGCGGATTCGCGGCTTTCACCTGACGGACGATACCGAGGATATGTTCACCCTGCTCCGCCGATCCCAGATAGCCACTTAATACGGCATCACAGGTGTGTAATTTATCAATGGCGGCAATGCCTTGCACAATTTCGGTTAAATGGCTGGGCGGCATCACGCAGCCAGTCCATTTGCCGTATTGGGTGTGATTAGAAAATTGAACGGTGTTCAGCGGCCAGACGTTCGCGCCCAGGCGGCGCATCGGAAACTCTGCCGCACTGTTACCCGCATGACCATAAACAACGTGAGACTGGATAGCGAGAATATTTTTCATCATGTTCCCTGTATAAAAACCAGGGGGAGTGATTTCTCACTCCCCCTTTCCACTTAATGCATTATTTCCAGCAAATCAGACAGTAATTCTTTTTACCGCGACGCAGTAAGGTAAAACGACCAAACAGACGATCTTCTTCTTTAAAGAAGTATTCAGGATCGGACTGTTTTTCACCGTTAATGGTGATGGCATTGGAGGCGATAGTTTTACGTGCCTGACCACGGGAAGGTTGCAGTTCAGAATCGACCAGTGCCTGCATCAGGTCTGCGCCCTTTTCCATCTCAACCATCGGTACGCCGTCCTGCGCCAGCTGTTCGAAGTCCGCTTCACTCAGCGCACTCAAAGAACCGCTGAACAGGCATTCGGTAATACGTTTTGCCGCCTGTAAACCTTCTTCACCGTGAACCAGACGAGTCACCTGCTCCGCCAGTACATACTGGGCGCGCGGTGCTTTACCGCTGTTTTTATCTTCTTCTTCCAGGGCGTTGATCTCTTCAATGCTCATAAAGGTGAAGAACTTCAGGAAGCGGTAAACGTCGGCATCCGCAGTGTTGATCCAGAACTGGTAGAATTTGTACGGGCTGGTTTTCTTCGGATCCAACCAGACTGCGCCGCCTTCAGTTTTACCAAATTTGGTGCCATCTGCTTTAGTGATCAGCGGAACGGTCAGGCCAAACACCTGATTCTGATGCAGACGACGGGTCAGGTCGATACCAGAAGTGATGTTACCCCACTGGTCAGAACCACCAATTTGCAGCACCACACCGTACTGTTTGTTCAGACAGGCGAAGTCATAACCCTGCAACAGGTTGTAGGAAAACTCAGTGAACGAAATCCCCTGATCTTCACGGTTGAGACGCTGCTTAACCGCTTCTTTGTTGATCATCTGGTTAACGGAGAAGTGTTTGCCAATATCGCGCAGGAAGGTCAGCACATTCATATTGCCGAACCAGTCATAGTTGTTCGCCGCGATAGCAGAGTTTTCTCCACAGTCGAAATCGAGGAACGGGGCAACCTGCTTACGGATTTTGTCCACCCACTCCTGAACAGTTTCTTCGGTGTTCAGCTTACGCTCGGCAGCTTTGAAGCTCGGGTCGCCAATCAGACCCGTCGCGCCGCCTACCAGCGCAACCGGCTTGTGGCCCGCCTGCTGGAAGCGTTTCAGGCATAACAATGGAACAAGATGCCCCAAATGCAAGCTGTCAGCGGTAGGATCGAAGCCGCAATAGAGCGCGATCGGGCCTTGCGCCAGTCGCTCTGCTAACGCTTCCTCGTCCGTCACCTGGGCTACCAGCCCCCGCTCTTGCAATTGTTTAATCAAGTTACTGCTTGCCATCAAAATCTCCATGTATATAACGACTGCACCTTTGCCGGTACACGACTTTTCGCCAGATGCGAAAGAGACATAGAATAAAGTGCCAGAATCAGGAGTACCAGCGATTAAAGCAAGATTTTTGCATCTTTTCAGGGTGCAAGACGATCAATCTTCCACGCATCATTTTCACGCTGGTACAAAAAGCGGTCATGCAGGCGATGCTCACCACCCTGCCAGAACTCAATCTGTTCAAGGCTGACGCGAAAACCGCCCCAAAAGCTCGGCAATGGCACTTCGCCCTGTTGAAACTTCTGCTTCAGCTCCAGGAATTTACTTTCAAGGATACCGCGGGCAGAAATGCGACTGGACTGCTTCGAAACCCATGCACCAATCTGGCTATCACGCGGGCGGCTATGAAAATATTTCATCACTTCGAGAGTCGAAAGTCGTTCTGCTTTACCGATCACCATCACCTGGCGCTCAAGGGTATGCCACGGGAACAGCAGGCTAACGCGCGGATTATTTTCGATTTGATGTGCTTTACGGCTGCCGAGGTTGGTGTAAAACACCATGCCTTTTTCGTCGTAATGTTTGAGTAAAACGATGCGCTGATAAGGCTGACCATGTTCATCCACGGTAGCGACCACCATCGCGGTAGGGTCCGCCAGTTTGGCTTCACAAGCCTGAGAGAGCCAACGTTCAAAAAGGGTTAATGGATCGGCGGGAAGATCGCGGCGGCGTAACCCGCCTTTGGTGTATTCACGGCGCAGATGCGCGATTTGCTGCAATTCGTCGTTATCAGACATGGTTTTCTTTACGGATTGTCAGTGGGTGACGCTATTGTGCGCCGCCCCTGGAAAAATCTCAACGCTGTGGATTTTGTAACTGACAGTTATTCAAGACGATGCGGTCGCGTTTATAGACAGTCGCTTCATCGCCTTTCGACCAGAAAACATAGATTCCGTCAGTGTAACGCGCGCCAGAGGCTGAAATGCCCTGTTTGAGATGCAGTAGTTGATTATCGTAAACAAAACTGACCTCCTGGCGCGGATTATTCAGTTTGACCGTCAACGGTTTTTCATCACACTGGTATTCCAGCGTATCGGTTTGCATGCGCTCAACCAGCTGATTAAAGGCGCTACAGCCGGAGAGAAGGACCGGCAAAATGATAATTAACAGTTTTTTCATAGTCATATCCCGAAGACTTTCCTGGTCTGGAGGGCAATACGCCCTCCCTAACGTTCCAAGTGTAACGGCAGACGCGGTAAGAAAAATTCAGTTAACTCTGATATCACGGGTTAGCGGGGAAAATAGCCCCCAGTACCGTCTCCTGGCTTGCGCCAGTGACGGAAGGCAGATTTCCTGGTAATCCCGCCAGCGTCCGCCAGGCAAGCCAGGCGAAAGCCAATGCTTCCATGTCATCGCCACTAATGCCAACGGCATCGGTGGTGGTGACTTCTGTGCCTGGCAGTAATGCCGCCAGACGCGCCATGAGTAGCGGATTACGACTACCTCCACCACATACCATCAATCGTTCGCAGCCACCGCTCAACAAAACTTGTTCAGAAATGGTCACGGCGGTGAGTTCTGCCAGTGTCGCCTGCACATCTCGGGGATCAACACCCGGAAAATGGCGCAAATGGCGCTCCAGCCAACCATAGTTAAAGTATTCGCGTCCGGTGCTTTTCGGTGCAGGTTGCGAGAAATACGGGTCGCTGAGCATATTTTGCAGCAGTGGGAGAATAACTTTACCCGCCCGTGCCCACTCGGCATCTTTATCGTAAGGTTTACCGGCCTGACGCCAGATCCAGGCATCCATCAGCATGTTACCAGGACCGGTATCGTAGCCCCCAACCGGCTGCCCAGGAATGAGCAGTGACAGATTGGCGATGCCGCCAATATTGAGCACCATTCGTCGCTCGGTTGGGTGAGCCAGCAGCGCATGATGGAACGCAGGTACCAGCGGTGCGCCTTGTCCTCCCAAGGCAATATCGCGACGGCGAAAATCACCGACAACCGTAATTCCGGTGCGTGCCACAATTTGATTGTTATCGCCAATCTGTAAAGTGTGTGGTGCCACGCCCGTCGGTTCATGCCAGACGGTCTGCCCATGGCAACCTATTGCCACGATATCCTGCGGGTGGAGTCTTTCCTGCTGCATCAGGGCCAGTACCGCCTCAGCAAACAGCGCCCCCAGACGCACATCCAGTTGGCCCAGTTGGGAAAGCGTCAGCTGTTGTCCCTGGCAGATGTTCAGGATCTCTTCTTTTAACGAGACAGGAATAGGCCAGGTCAGGCTTGCCTGCTGCGCCACCATGTTTTCATCAATGGCGGCCAGAACGACATCCACACCGTCAAGACTGGTACCAGACATCACACCGATATAGCGACCCGATTTCATGCGCTTTCCTTACGTTACATGGGCTAAGTGCAAACACTCCATCATAAATAACGCGGCTTTGCTATGCGGTGATAATATTTTTTAACAATCTCAGACCTGTAGCACAGACGGTTTTTGTTTATGTCCCGTTAAGCCCTGCTGAAGTAAAATTTATCTATTCGGCATGCAAAGATATGAACTGTGGTCAGGAATGCCATATAATTTAGCCATAACGGATGCCCCAACCGGGCGTTTTTTGGTGAACAGGAGAGTCAAATGATTTTACGTGTACTGGGCGTTTCGCTGATTGGTTTAACACTGGCGGGTTGTGTGAATGACAGTTCACTCTCCGGCGACGTATATAGTGCTTCTGAAGCTAAACAGGTACAGAACGTGACATATGGTACTATCGTTAATGCCCGTCCTGTTCAGATTCAGGGTGGCGATGACACGAACGTGGTGGGCGCAATCGGTGGTGCTGTGCTGGGTGGTTTCCTGGGTAATACCATTGGCGGCGGCACCGGACGTTCTCTGGCTACCGCAGCGGGCGCAGTTGCAGGCGGCGTAGCGGGTCAGGGCGTTCAGGGTGCGATGAACAAAACTCAGGGCGTTGAGCTGGAAATCCGTAAAGACGATGGCAGCACCATTATGGTTGTGCAGAAACAGGGTAACACCCGCTTCTCTGCTGGCCAGCGTGTTGTACTGGCAAGCAACGGCAGCCAGGTTACCGTCTCCCCGCGCTAATATCCTGATGGATGTGGTCTGTTCAGACCGCATCCATTTAACAAAATCATCGTTTCCAACAATATATTTGCACAATACATTCACACGGTGAATTATTCATTTCATCTATTTTTGTCCGTGCGCAAAGTATTTTTTATTTCCCTCACTTAGACTCTTCGCAATCTCTTTTCTTTTTTAATTTTTAAATTCTCTATGCTTGCGATCTGTCGATTTGTAAAGAACCGCTTTGTGGCCTTCGCGCTTGGATGCATTGTTATCATTGCCGTATTACAAGCTTTTTTTATAAAACTTGTTGAATGGGTTCCTTCGTTTTCACCTTTGTTTTTCCCTACGCTGACGATATTTCTTCTGGTGTTTCATCTGTTTATTGCCTGTTTTATGGCAATGAAATACTGGTGCGACAGAAGGCGATTATATCTTGTTCCCATTGCCCTGGCCTTTGCCGGCTCAGCGTTATTGATGGTGGGAACTCTGTCCAGCTTCCCGGCCTGGCTTGATCTCTATCAGTTCAACGTGGCGAACTATAATGACGCCATGATTTTCTATATGTTCCGCCACTTTTTAATGGCGGTGCTGATAATCATCTCGGCATTGCTGTATACCCTGCGTACGTCCGCTCTCTCACGAAGCACCCACATCGGTATCGTTGTCGGCGCCTCGCTCTTTACGGGCAGTATGCTTGGGCTGGCATTGTTCTATTCCAGCCATTCAACCCTGCTCACACTGGACCTGGTAGACAATGAAACCCGACAGTTTATGGTTCTCTGGAGCCAGGCGATTAATATTATTTTGATCGTCCTGTGGGTAGTAACGTTAATCACCCTGATGGCCATTACCCGCGTGAGGAATTTGTTTTGGGTCGGCGGCAATTTTTTATGCGTCTGTTATATCGTCACCCTGCTCATGCTATTGTTAGGCGGACACGCTGAAGATATTTCATGGTACCGGGCACGGTTATTCGAAACTGTCGCTACATTAATCATTATCTTCATCTTACTTTCCGATGTATTTAATTTGTATCGTGACTCGCATGTAAAATATCAGGAGTCTTATCAAAACTCGATCCGCGATCCCCTCACCCGTCTGTATAATCGTAGCTATTTCTATGATTCATTAAACCACGCGCTGAGTACAGCAACCCTGGCGCACCCGGTATCGGTGATCGTGAGCGATCTTGACCGTTTCAAACGCATTAACGACTGCTACGGCCATTTGCAGGGGGATAAGGTTTTACAGTTTGTCTCAAACCTGTTGACCGATTCAGTGCGACCGCAGGATATCGCAGCGCGGATCGGCGGCGAAGAATTTGTGCTCATGCTGACAAATACCCCTTCCGATCTTGCGCAACAGGTTGCCGAACGCATACGTCTCAAATTGAGCGGTTTCGACAACGTCAGCAGCGGCGGTTATCTCCCGGAACCGATAACTATCAGTATGGGGGTATTCACCGCCACCTCGCCGGAGACCAGCGCTGAAACCTGTGTGGAAAGCGCGGATAAAGCCATGTACGAGGCAAAAGAGACGGGCCGCAACCGGGTGGTGGTGTTCAGAACATGACAAAGGCCTTGCACCAGCAAGGCCTGTGAATAACGTCAGTCGCGCGACTGTAAATCGTGGATGTTTTGCTCAAGACGGGCGATGAGTCCGATCAGCATCTCCAGCTCAGCGGGGGAAATACCGGCCAGGATCTCCCCTCGCGTTTTACTGATGACGGTCTCCATCTCAGTAATAATCGGGGCCGCTTTTTCCGTCAATTTAATCCGCTTGGCGCGACGATCGCTGGCGCAGGTTTGTCGGGAGATGAGTCCCTTCTCTTCCAGCTGGTCAAGGGTACGCACCAGAGAAGGCTGCTCAATACCAATCGCTTTTGCCAGTTGGATCTGTGACTGATCGGGCGGGAGCTGATGAATGTTATGCAGCGTAACCCAGTGCGTCTGCGTAAGTTCCAGAGGTTTCAGGCGATGGTCAATCAGAGCACGCCAGATGCGTACCAACCTTGCCAGATCAGAACCTAATGGCGATTCCAATTTCATCTCCTTATAATTAGCTTGCTAAGTGATTATAGTGATTTTAGAATAGTTTGCAGTATTTGTATTGCCAAAACAAATGCAATCACGGTATTCATCATTCCTTAAAGGATGATTTACACTGAATGGTAATGCGCCATCGCATTGAAATCTGCCAATGTGGCCCTCATTCCACCGCAAAGGATCGCTGCTTGTGACGTTGTTTTCCTTCTCCGCAGGGTTGCCCCTCCAGGATTTGATTGTTGGCGCATCGGTCTACTTTCCGCCACTGTTTAAAGCCGTGATGGTCGGTTTTGTAATCTGGCTCATTGCGCATCGTCTGCTGCGCGACTGGATGTATTCCGGTGAAATCTGGCACCCGATGTTAATGGATCTCTCCCTGTTTACCCTCTCCGTCTGTCTTGGCCTTGCCGTGTTAACCGTGTGGTGAGAATAGCATTGAAAACGTTAAAATATTTTTCCACTCTTTTCGTTTTAGCGCTGGCGGTGATGGCCGGCTGGTGGCTCTGGAATTATTACATGCAGTCGCCCTGGACGCGTGACGGTAAGATCCGCGCGGAACAGGTCAGCATCACGCCACAGGTGTCCGGCAGTATCAGCGCGCTGCTGGTGAAGGACAACCAGTACGTTCATGCGGGCGATGTGCTATTCCGTATCGATGAGACCCCTTTCCACATTGCGGTGCTTAATGCCCAGGCGCAGCTCGCAAAAGCTCAATCAGATCTGGCAAAAGCCAATAACGAAGCCGAACGCCGCCGCCATCTGTCGAGAAATTACATCTCTGCGGAAGATCTCGATACCGCCAATATCCATGTAAAAGCCATGCAGGCCAGCCTGAAGGTTGCAGAGGCAACGCTGAAACAGGCCGAGTGGCAACTGACCCAGACCGTGGTCAAAGCCCCGGTGGATGGATGGATCACGAGCCTGTCTACCCGTGTGGGTGATTACGCCACCACAGGCCAGCCGGTCTTCGCCCTGGTCGATAGCCACTCTTTCTATGTTGTAGGTTATTTTGAAGAGACCAAGCTGCGCCATATCCGCGAGGGTGCGCCTGCCCGGATCACGCTTTACAGCGGCGCAGAAACGTTACAGGGTCACGTTAGCAGCATAGGTCGGGCAATATACGATCAGAGCGTGGAAACCGATTCTGGCCTGGTGCCTGACATCAAACCCAACGTCCCGTGGGTGCGCCTGGCTCAGCGGGTGCCGGTTCGCGTCGAGTTTGATCAACTGCCGAAAGACATTACCCTGGTCTCTGGCACAACCTGCACCGTCGCCATCGGATCGCGATGATGAACCTGGGGGCTTTCTCCTGGCGCAATACGCCGTGGATAAAAGCGACACGGCCGCAGTGGCGTTACGCGCTGCGCAACGGCATCGCCATGTGCCTTGCGCTTACGGTTGCCTATTATCTGAATCTGGATGAGCCTTACTGGGCGATGACCTCTGCGGCGGTCGTCAGCTTCCCTACCGTCGGGGGCGTTATCAGTAAAAGCCTCGGGCGCGTGGCGGGTAGCCTGCTGGGGGCAACCGCCGCACTGCTTCTTGCCGGCCATACCCTGAACGATCCCTGGCTCTTTCTGTTAAGCATGTCGGCATGGCTGGGGCTGTGTACCTGGGCCTGCGCCCATTTTACCAATAACGTTGCCTATGCGTTTCAGCTGGCGGGTTACACCGCGGCCATTATCGCCTTTCCGGTCGTCAACGTGCTGGATACCACCGAGCTGTGGGATATCGCCCAGGCACGCGTGTGTGAAGTGATGGTTGGCATTCTGTGCGGGGGCGTCATGATGATGATCCTGCCCAGTACCTCAGATGGCACTACGCTTATCACCGCCCTTAAAACGATGCACGCACGTTTGCTGGAACATGCCAGCCTGCTCTGGCAGCCTGACAGCAGCGATGACATCCGCCTCGCGCACGAAAAGGTCATCGGCCAGATCCTGACCATGAACCTGTTGCGCATCCAGGCTTTCTGGAGCCACTACCGTTTTCGTCGCCAGAACACGCTTCTGAACTATTTACTGCACCAGCAATTGCGGATGACGAGCGCGATCTCAAGCCTTCGCCGGATGTTGCTGAACTGGCCTGCACCGCCAGCCCATACCCGGGAGATTATCGAGGCGCTGCTCGCCGCTCTTGCGCGTCCGGATGCCGATATCTATACCGTGGCCCGCATTATCGCGCCGCTCGCCCCAACGGATGAATATGACTACAGGCACCGTGCCTTCTGGCAGCGTCTGAACTATTTCTGCCGCCTGTATCTGCGCAGCAGCCGCTGGTTAAAAGCCGTCGAGAATGCCACGCCCGTCACCGAATTTTCCGTTCCCGGTAGTCCTGCTCTGGCGCGCCATACCGACGCAATGGAGGCGCTGTGGAGCGGTTTTCGTACGTTTTGTGCGTTGACGGCCGTGGGCGCATGGGCCATCACCACGCAATGGGATGCGGGCAGTGCGGCCCTGACGCTTGCGGCAATCAGCTGCGTGCTCTATTCCGTCGCCGCTTCCCCCTTTAATTCCCTGACGCTTCTGCTGCGTACGCTGGTACTGCTGTCACTGTTCAGCTTCGTGGTGAAATTTGGTTTGATGGTGCAGATAACCGACCTCTGGCAATTTCTGCTGTTTCTCTTCCCGCTATTAACCACCATGCAGTTGCTCAAACTGCAAATGCCTAAACTGGCCGGTCTGTGGGGTCAGTTGATTGTTTTTATGGGCTCATTTATCTCTGTAACGAATCCACCGGTTTACGATTACGCTGATTTTCTCAACGACAACCTGGCGAAGATCCTCGGCGTGGGGCTGGCGTGGCTGGCTTTCGCTGTGCTACGCCCGGGCTCGGACGCGCGTAAAAGCCGCAGGCATATTCGGGAGTTGCGCAGGGGTTTTGTCGATCAGCTGAGCCGCAGGCCACATCTGCGCGAAAGCGAGTATGAATCGCTGGTTTACCATCATGTCAGCCAGCTGAACAACAGCCAGGATTCACTCTCCCGTCGCTGGCTGCTGCGCTGGGGCGTGGTGCTGTTAAACTGTTCGCACGTGGTGTGGCAACTGCGCGCCTGGGAGACGCGTTCCGATCCGCTGTCGCAGGTCCGTGATAACTGTATTTCCATGCTCCGAGATGTGATGAGCGAGCGCGGGGTGCAGCAGCGCCCCCTGAGCGTCACGCTCGCCGAGCTTCAGCGTATTTGCGACGCGCTGGCGCACCATCATCAGCCTGCGGCCCGCGATCTGGCGTCCATTATCTGGCGGCTGCACTGCTCGCTGTCACAGCTTGAACAGGCGCCGCCACCCGGAACAATTGGCGATCAGATCACCCCGCAGGCATAGCGCGCCCCGCCGCCGCCAAGCGGTTTAGGCTGATCGGACATGTTATCGCCGCCCACGTGGACCATCAGCGCCTTGCCTTTGACCTCGTCAAGCTTTTTGAGTCGGGGCGCCACAACCGGATCGGTGGCTTTACCATCGTTATTTACCACCAGCACCGGCAAATCGCCGAGGTGCCCCATCCCTTCCGGGCCTTCATGCTTACCGGAGTTGTGCGGGTCGAGATGCCCCCCTGCGGCTTCCGCAGCTGTTGGTTTCCCCTCTTTCATCGCTGGTTGACAGCTGCCTTTGGCATGAACGTGAAAACCATGTTCGCCGGGTGGAAGAGCCTTGAGGTCGGGAGCAAATTCCAGCCCTTCATCGGTTTCGGTGATTTTCACCGTCCCGATGGACTGGCCTACCCCCTGAGAAGTGACGAGATTCATTTCAACGTCCTCGCTGGCTGCATGCGCACCTGCGCAAACAACCAGCGTGACCATTGCCAGAGCAAAACGCTTCATAAGACCTCCACGGGTTATTTTTTGCACCTTAAGTCTATACCAGCGGCGCAGATTTCACCGGAAAGTCAGGTTCAGGCGTGCTCAGGGTACGTCGTAGCCCAGCGCCGCCTTACGGATGCGGAACCACTGCTGACGCGTCATATCCAGCTCCTCAGCCACAAGCGCAGCGCGGACGCGCTCAATTTTGCCGGAGCCAATAATTGGCAGCGGTTTAGACGGCAGGCGCAGGATCCAGGCGTAAACCACCTGCTCGATACTCTCCGCATTCAGTTCGCGCGCCACCGTTTCAAGCTCGTTACGCAGCGGCTGGAATGCCTCATCGTTAAACAGGCGGCCGCCTCCCAGACAGGACCATGCCATTGGACGGATGCGCAGCTGTTGCAGTTGGTCGAGCGTGCCATCCAGCAGCAGCGGCTGATGAACAGGCGAGATCTCCACCTGATTCGTCGCCAGCGTAAACGGCAGGCGAGACTGCAATAGCGCAAACTGTGCCGGGGTGAAGTTAGACACGCCAAAATGGCGCACTTTGCCGCTCTGGTGCAGCGTCAGGAAGGCTTCCGCGACCTCATCCGCATCCATCAACGGATCGGGTCGGTGGATCAGCAGCAGGTCGATACGATCGGTGGCCAGGTTAATCAGTGACTGCTCGGCGCTTTTAACGATATGCGCGCTGTCAGTGATGTAATGCCCAAGCGCATGCTCCGGTTTTGCTGTGGTGGCAATACCGCATTTGGTCACAATCTCCATACGTTCACGCAGCGCCGGCGCACGCTTCAGCGCTTCGCCAAAGGCAGCCTCGCATTGATAGCCGCCATAAATATCAGCGTGATCGACGGTGGTGATCCCGAGATCGAGATGCTCTTCTATAAAGTCCGCCAGCTGGACCGGAGACATATTCCAGTCCATAAGGCGCCAGTAGCCCATAACAAATCGGGAGAACTCCGGGCCCTGCGGGGCAAGGGTAATACGCTGAACCATAACATTTTCCTCAAGGAAGTCATGTCACCAGTATACGCAATTACCCTGCTAAAACAGTGAAGGTTGCTGAGGTTCTTCGCTTTCAACCGCTTTGTTTGCACGAATTTTACGCAGCAGACGCTGTCGACAGAGCCGTAAGACCTCCTGCTTTTGCGCGTCGCTGAAATTTTGCCAGTTAAAACGTTCATCGCGCGTGCGCATGCAGCCACGACAGTATCCTCGTTCATCTACCTGGCAAATACCCCGGCACGGGCTCTGGACAGGGAAAAACTCCAGTTGCTCTGCCACACCCACCTCCAGAACGTCATTATTCCCTACAGTGAAGACCCTAAATGGCTTACATGCAAGGATGACCCCCACATACAGGGCATTAAGGTTTCGCTAATCTTCCCTTCTTATACTCGCCGCATTGATATAACGAATGGTCTGGTCATCATGTGGTTCACTAAAAAGTTACACTGTAACGATATAAAATTTACTCTGGGCTGTGCACTTTTCTTCACCGTACTGAATGCATTGTTTATCCAGCGCAGCTGGTCAATCATTGCGCCTGCACATCTGCACGATCTCCTGTTTGCTGCCAGCGTGCCGCTGGTGCTGTTCTGCGGCTGGGTGATTGTCTTCAGCCTGCTGAATATTCCCTTTGTTCGCAAGCCGCTCATGATTGTCCTGACCCTGGGATGCGCCGCCGCAACCTGGTTTATGTATACCTATGGCACGGTTATCGATCAGAACATGATTGTTAACGTGTTCGAAACTAATTCCCAGGAAGCGACTGCCCTGGTGACGCCGCAGATGATCCTGTGGCTGGTCGTTGCGGGTCTGGTTCCATCGATTATTTTAGCCCTGACGCGCATTCGCACCGGAAAATGGTGGTATGCCCTCCTGACGCGTGTCGCCGCTATGCTGGGCGCGCTGCTGGTGATCATCCTGGTCGCGGCGGTGTTTTATAAAGACTATGCTTCTCTGTTCCGCAATAACAAAAGCATCGTCAAAATGGTTACCCCGGCGAATTACGTGAGCGCCGTGGTGAAATACAGCAAAATGCGCTGGTTTGCCGGCGACCAGACGCTGGTCCGCATTGGCGAGGATGCTCATAAAGGCGCGCTGATTTCCAGCCAACGCAAGAAAACCGTGCTGATTGTGGTGGTGGGCGAAGCCTCCCGCGCCGCAAACTACTCGTTAAATGGTTACCCGCGTGAAACCAACCCCGAGCTGAAAAAGCAGGATGTCATCAACTTCCCCCAGGCCTCCTCCTGTGGCACGGAAACCGCCGTTTCCGTCCCCTGCATGTTCTCCGGCATGACGCGGAAAAAATATGACGCGGACCTCGCCCATCACCAGGAAGGTCTGCTCGATGTACTTAACCATGCCGGTTTCAACCTGCTGTGGCGCGACAACGACGGCGGGTGTAAAGGCGCCTGCGACCGCGTGCCGCACACGGACATGACCCAGTGGAAACTGGATCAGTTCTGTAAGGACAAATCCTGTATCGACGACGTCAACCTCTACCGTCTGGACAACGTACTGGATGGAATAAAGCAGGATACGGTTCTGGTTATTCATCTGATGGGCAGCCACGGTCCGGCCTACTACAACCGTTATCCGGACAGCTTTCGCAAGTTCACCCCAACCTGCGATACCAATGAAATTCAGGATTGCGATCATCAGTCGCTGATCAATACCTATGACAACTCGATTTTGTATACCGACAGCGTGGTCAGCCGAACCATCGACGCGCTAAAAGCCCGGCAGGCCAACATGAACACGGCGCTCATTTACCTCTCCGATCACGGTGAATCGCTGGGTGAAAGCGGAATTTACCTGCACGGTACGCCGTATATGCTGGCCCCGGAGCAGCAAACGCATATTCCGTTTATGTTCTGGCTCTCCCCGGATTATGCGAAAAACTTCGGCGTAAACACGGATTGCCTGCGTGACCATGCCGCAAAAGAGGCGGTTTCACAGGACAATTTATTCGCCACCGTTCTGGGCATGATGGACGTGAAATCAGCGGTTTATCAACCGCAGCTGGATATTCTGTCGCAATGTCGTCGCTAAGCGGGCTTGCATTAGACCGAACGGTCTATTAGAGTAAGGGCATGAGCAGACACACTGAACACGATACACGAGAACATTTGCTGGCTACCGGCGAGCGCCTTTGCATGCATCGCGGGTTTACCGGTATGGGGCTGAGCGAATTGTTAAAAACCGCTGAAGTACCTAAGGGATCGTTTTATCACTATTTTCGATCCAAAGAGGCGTTTGGCGTTGCCATGCTGGAGCGGCACTACGCCAGCTACCATCAGCGCCTGGCAACCCACTTCGCCAGCGGTGAAGGTGACTACCGGGATCGTGTTCTGAACTACTATCAGGAAACGCTGACGCAGTTCTGTCAGCAGGGCATCATCAGCGGCTGCCTGACGGTAAAACTGTCTGCCGAAGTGTGCGATCTCTCCGAAGATATGCGCACCGCAATGGATAAAGGGGCCAGCGGCGTTATTGCCCTGTTGGCTCAGGCGCTGGAGAGCGGGCGCAATGAAAAAACGCTCTCCTTCTCCGGCGATCCGCTCACGCAGGCACAGGTGCTCTATTCCCTCTGGTTAGGCGCCAACCTGCAAGCAAAAATGTCTCGCAGCGCCGTGCCGCTCGAAAGCGCGCTGGCGCATGTGAAAAACTGTATTACCGCGCCTGGCGTGTAGCCGGCGTTTTTATTTACCCTTTTACTAGTCGACTGGTCTACTCAGGAGCCGTTATGTCCGCTGAAAAGCTGTTTACCCCACTGAAAGTGGGTGCCGTTACTGCCCCAAACCGCGTGTTTATGGCCCCACTTACCCGTCTGCGCAGCATCGAGCCGGGCGATATCCCAACGCCATTGATGGGTGAGTATTACCGCCAGCGCGCCAGCGCGGGCCTGATTATCTCCGAAGCCACGCAGATTTCTGCTCAGGCAAAAGGCTACGCCGGTGCACCGGGTCTGCACAGCCCGGAACAGATCGCCGCGTGGAAAAAAATCACCGCAGGCGTGCATGCTGAAGATGGCCGTATTGCGGTTCAGCTGTGGCACACCGGTCGTATCTCACACAGCAGCATCCAGCCTGGCGGTCTGGCGCCGGTTTCTGCCTCTGCCCTGAACGCCAATACCCGCACTTCCCTGCGCGATGAAAACGGTAATGCGATCCGCGTCGACACCACCACGCCACGCGCGCTGGAGCTGGACGAGATCCCGGGTATCGTGAATGATTTCCGTCAGGCCGTCGCCAACGCCCGTGAAGCGGGCTTCGACCTGGTTGAGCTGCACTCTGCGCACGGTTACCTGCTGCATCAGTTCCTGTCCCCGTCTTCCAACCAGCGTACCGACCAGTACGGCGGCAGCGTTGAAAACCGCGCGCGTCTGGTGCTTGAAGTGGTGGATGCTGTCTGTAATGAGTGGAAGGCAGACCGCATTGGTATTCGTGTCTCCCCGATCGGTACTTTCCAGAACGTCGACAACGGTCCGAACGAAGAAGCAGACGCGCTGTATCTGATTGAAGAGCTGGCGAAACGCGGTATCGCCTATCTGCACATGTCCGAGCCGGACTGGGCAGGCGGCAAGCCTTACAGTGAAGCCTTCCGTCAGAAAGTGCGCGAGCGCTTCCACGGCGTGATTATTGGGGCGGGTGCGTATACGGCAGAGAAAGCCGAGGATTTGATCGGTAAAGGCCTGATCGACGCCGTGGCCTTTGGCCGTGACTACATTGCTAACCCGGATCTGGTTGCCCGTTTGCAGAAAAAAGCCGAACTGAACCCGCAGCGTCCTGAAAGCTTCTATGGCGGCGGCGCGGAAGGTTATACCGACTACCCTTCACTGTAATCCCGCTTTGTACATTGATAGCGGCGACCTTTCGCCGCTATACTAAAACATCGTTTCTGTTCAAAAAGATAATCCATTCCACTGGTTAATGAGGAAATTATGCGCCTACTTCACACCATGCTGCGCGTTGGCGATTTGCAACGCTCCATCGATTTTTATACCAAAGTGCTGGGCATGAAACTGCTGCGTACCAGCGAAAACCCGGAATACAAATACTCACTGGCGTTTGTTGGCTACGGCCCGGAAACCGAAGAAGCGGTGATTGAACTGACCTACAACTGGGGCGTGGATAAATACGAACTCGGCACTGCTTATGGTCACATCGCGCTTAGCGTAGATAACGCCGCTGAAGCGTGCGAAAAAATCCGTCAAAACGGGGGTAACGTGACCCGTGAGCGGGTCCGGTAAAAGGCGGTACTACGGTTATCGCGTTTGTGGAAGATCCGGACGGTTACAAAATTGAGTTAATCGAAGAGAAAGACGCCGGTCGCGGTCTGGGCAACTAATCTCCTGCCGGGCGTGAACTCATCGCGCCCGCATCTTTACTGCATCGACAAGTAATATTTGTCATAATGCGCGCTGCAATTTATCCGTATTAAGAGAATCAGATGTCCGATAACGCTCAACTTACCGGTCTGTGCGACCGTTTTCGTGGTTTTTATCCTGTTGTGATCGATGTTGAAACAGCCGGATTTAACGCCAAAACCGATGCGCTGCTTGAGATTGCCGCCATCACCCTGAAAATGGATGAACAAGGCTGGCTGATGCCGGACACCACATTACATTTCCACGTCGAACCATTTGTCGGCGCAAATTTGCAACCAGAAGCCCTCGCCTTCAACGGTATCGATCCGACAAACCCGCTGCGCGGGGCGGTAAGCGAATACGAGGCGCTGCACGCCATTTTCAAAATGGTGCGCAAAGGCATGAAAGAGAATGACTGTAGCCGCGCCATCATGGTGGCCCACAATGCCACCTTTGATCACAGCTTCACTATGGCTGCCGCCGAGCGTGCCTCGCTCAAGCGTAATCCATTCCATCCGTTTGTGACCTTCGACACCGCCGCGCTGAGCGGCCTGGCGCTGGGGCAAACCGTGCTCTCTAAAGCCTGCATCACGGCGGGTATTGCGTTTGACGGCACCCAGGCGCATTCCGCGTTATACGACACCGAGCGTACGGCGGAGCTGTTCTGTGAGATCGTCAACCGCTGGAAACGTCTCGGCGGCTGGCCGCTGCCGATGGGCGACGAGGCCGATCTTCAATCGTAGGTTGGGTAATCAATAGCCCCACAGGACAAAAAAAAGCGACCAACATAATGTGGTCGCTTTTTTATATCCGCAGAAAACTTACTCTGCGTCCGGCTCTTCGGTTTTATACTTCGCCGCAGTCTCTTTGATCAGCTGTTGCAGTTCGCCGCGCTGATACATTTCAATCAGGATGTCGCATCCGCCGACCAGTTCACCATCAACCCACAGCTGTGGGAAGGTCGGCCAGTTGGCGTATTTTGGCAGTTCAGCGCGAATGTCCGGGTTTTGCAGGATATCAACGTAAGCAAAACGCTCACCACAGGCGGACAGTGCCTGAACCGCTTGCGCGGAGAAGCCGCAGCTTGGCAGCTTCGGAGAACCTTTCATGTACAGGAGAATCGGGTTTTCAGCGATCTGGCGCTGAATTTTTTCAATAGTGGTGCTCATGTCTTGCTTCCTTTAACTTCTGTTACGGCATCAGTCTGACATTGTAGCGGGTCAGGCCGACATCGGAAAATAACATTTTTGTCACGTCTAATTATTTTATCGCTTATCGCATAAAGTTGCATTGCTAATGTCGTTTATCCCCAGACGAGGTGCGGTTTTGCTTAAGGAGCGAACAGGAGTGCGACAGAATGGTGAATTTTTTTGCACTTGCTAACGAAACATAATTTTTGAATGAAAAATGCTATTAACTTCTTCTGAATTTATGGATTAGAATCGACAGGTCTTGTAAATCTCACGCGGGTATGCATTGTGGCCTGCATTTATCAGGGGACTGCCCAGTGGCGCGGATAACTAAAATCTCGATGACGCTCTGTGCTTTACTGTTTACCACACTCTCATTTACGCCAGCGGCGAACGCCTCTGAACAGGCGCGGCATTCTGCTGTACAAAAATCGCATCTGGCAAAAACCACAGAACGTAAGAAAAAAACCACCAGTAAAACAGTAAAGAAGAAAACCACCGCTCAGACCAAAAAGACCGCCTCCAGTAAAACCAAAACTCTCCGTTCCGGCACGCACAAAACTACCCGCACGACCGCCAGCCTGGTGAATGAAAAATGCACCGTGCGCAAAGGCCATAAAACGAAATGCGCAAAAGTGACGAAGCTGGCTGACGTGCATAAAGCGCGTATGCAGAAAGCGCAAAAAACGGCGATGAACAAACTGATGGGGCAAATAGGTAAACCGTATCGCTGGGGTGGCACCTCTCCGCGCACCGGTTTTGACTGTAGTGGGCTGGTTTATTATGCCTATAAAGATCTGGTGAAGTTTCGCATTCCACGCACCGCCAATGAGATGTACCATCTGCGCGACGCCGCGCCTGTAAACCGTGGCGAACTGCAAAATGGCGACCTGGTGTTCTTCCGCACCCAGGGACGCGGTACGGCCGATCACGTTGGGGTGTATGTGGGTAACGGTAAATTTATCCAGTCACCGCGCAGCGGTCAGGACATTCAGATCACCTCTCTCAGCGAAGATTATTGGGTGCGCCACTATGTGGGTGCGCGCCGCGTGATGACGCCAAAAACCATTCGCTAAACCCTGCCCTGCCGCCTCCATGGCAGGGTAAGTTCCTCTTTTGCATACCCTTTCAATTTGCTATTCTGTCCTTGTTGTCTGTAGGGTTATTGGCAACGTATAAAACTATAAGGAGAGAAGCAATGTCGTTCGAATTACCTGCACTACCGTATGCAAAAGACGCCCTGGCCCCGCATATTTCCGCGGAAACCCTGGAGTACCATTACGGCAAGCATCACCAGACCTATGTCACCAACCTGAACAATCTGATCAAGGGCACCGATTTTGAAGGCAAAACGCTGGAAGAGATCGTGCGCAGTTCAGACGGCGGCGTATTCAACAACGCCGCACAGGTGTGGAACCACACCTTCTACTGGCACTGCCTGGCCCCAAACGCAGGCGGAGAACCTACCGGTGAGCTGGCGGTAGCGATTAACGCCGCGTTCGGCAGTTTCGCGGATTTTAAAACGAAGTTTACTGACGCAGCCGTTAAAAACTTTGGCTCCGGCTGGACCTGGCTGGTAAAAGAGGCTGATGGCAAATTGGCTATCGTTTCCACTTCTAATGCGGGTACCCCTCTGACCACCAGCGCCACGCCGCTGATGACCGTGGACGTATGGGAACACGCCTATTACATTGATTACCGTAATGCGCGCCCGAACTACCTGGAACACTTCTGGGCACTGGTTAACTGGGAATTTGTTGCGAAGAACTTCGCCGCGTAAGAGACACGCAGAAGGGGCAGCCCTTCTGCGTTTTTGTTTATTCCGCCGTACACACCGCTTCAGGCTGTTTACGACCAGACATCATCACCAGCAGCAGGCCGAGTGCAGCAATGATCGCCCCCATCACCGGCACAAAGCTGTAACCCAAACCACCTGAGATCACCGCCCCGCCCGCTGCGGCCCCCAGCGCATTGCCCAGGTTAAACGCACCGATATTCACCGACGAAGAGAGCCCCGGCGCTTCGTGCGCAACGCGCATTACGCGCATCTGCAACGGTGGCACCACGGCAAAGGTTGCGGCGCCCCACACCACCATGGCAATCGCGGCACCCACTTCGTTACGCGCCAGCCACGGAATCGCCACCATGATGACAATCAGCAGCGTTAAAAAACCTTTCAGTGTTCCACTGACGGAGCGGTCGGCAAATTTCCCGCCGAGATAGTTGCCAATCGAGAACCCGACACCAATCAGCACCAGCATCGCGGTAACAAAGAGTGGCGTTGCGTGGGTAATGTCGTGCAGCACCGGGGAGATATAGGTGTAGAGCGTAAACATCGCCCCGGCCCCCAGTACCGTGGTAAGCAGCGCGGACAACACCTGAGGACGCATCAGCACCGCCAGCTCTTTACGTACTTCCGGACGTTCTCCCGCACTTCCTTTCGGCAGTGAGAAGAACAGCGCAACCATCGCGACCACGCCCAGTCCGGCGGTTGCGAGGAAAGACATACGCCAGCCGATGGCTTCTCCCAGCCAGGTGGCAGCGGGAACGCCGCCGATATTAGCGATGGTGAGGCCCATGAACATAGTGGCTACCGCGCTGGCCTGCTTATGTTTTGGCACCACGCTGGCGGCAACAACCGAGCCCAGTCCGAAGAAGGCGCCATGGTTGAGGCTGGTCAGAATGCGCGAAAGCATCAGAGTGGTGTAATCGGGCGAAATCGCGGAAAGCACATTTCCGAGAGTGAAAATCGCCATCAGGAAAATCAGCGCATTGCGGCGAGCGCGGTGGGAAAGCAGCAGCGTCATCAGCGGCGCGCCCACCATCACGCCAATCGCGTAGGCGCTAATTAACATACCGGCCGCAGGAATTGAGACGTCCACACCCCGGGCGATAACAGGCAATAACCCCATAGGGGAGAATTCAGTGGTGCCAATCCCAAAGGCGCCAATCGCCAGGGCCAGCAGGGGAAAATTGATTTTCATGAAGAGACTCCGGATACCGTGCCATAACCCGGCACAGAACTAAGAAGTCAAAAGCATGACATCAATCACAAAAAATGAGAAGTTAACATTTTGGCAAAAGATTTTTGCCGGAGAGGTAACAATAGCGGCAAGAGAGGGAGAAGGTTCTCCCCCCTCCTGAATCAGTGCAGCGCTGCGGTTAAACCACCCGCAACAATCAGGGCAAGAACAACAATGGTGGTAAACAGCGAAAACTTCAGATCGGTACTCATCAATTTTTCTCCTTTTATTCACCCTACGAAAAGTGAGCTTGCTCATTTTTACACAGTTCAGGTCAAAAATCTTCCAGGATTTAAGCGGATATCCACTTTACCTCTTCCCCTTTTCATCAAGATAGGACAAAATTCCACGCTAAATTTATTAGCGTACCGGCCACTGACCCCCTCCTGACGTCCTGTGTCGTTTTCCCGGCGTGTCGCAACTCATGTTTGCGTGATAAGGGTGAGAGAAGGCAAACGTTTACCTTCAATTTTTTCAGGAGCTTAGGATATGGTCTGGAGTGAAATGGAATGGCAACAATAAAAGATGTAGCGAAAACGAGCAAACGTTTCCACTACAACTGTGTCACACGTGATCAACAAAACACGTTTCGTCGCTGAAGAAACGCGCAACGCCGTGTGGGCAGCGATTAAAGAATTACACTACTCCCCTAGCGCGGTGGCGCGTAGCCTGAAGGTTAACCACACCAAGTCTATCGGTTTGCTGGCGACCAGCAGCGAAGCGGCCTATTTTGCCGAGATCATTGAAGCGGTTGAAAAAAATTGCTTCCAGAAAGGTTACACCCTGATTCTGGGTAATGCGTGGAACAATCTTGAGAAACAGCGGGCTTATCTGTCGATGATGGCGCAAAAACGCGTCGATGGTCTGCTGGTGATGTGTTCTGAGTACCCAGAGCCGTTGCTGGCGATGCTGGAAGAGTATCGCCATATCCCAATGGTGGTGATGGACTGGGGTGAAGCAAAAGCTGACTTCACCGATGCGGTCATTGATAACGCGTTCGAAGGCGGCTACATGGCCGGGCGTTATCTGATTGAACGCGGTCACCGCGAAATCGGCGTTATCCCCGGCCCGCTGGAACGTAACACTGGCGCAGGCCGCCTTGCCGGTTTTATGAAGGCGATGGAAGAAGCAATGATCAAGGTGCCGGAAAGCTGGATTGTGCAGGGTGATTTTGAACCTGAATCCGGTTATCGCGCCATGCAGCAAATCCTGTCGCAGCCGCATCGCCCTACTGCCGTCTTCTGTGGTGGCGATATCATGGCAATGGGCGCACTTTGTGCTGCTGATGAAATGGGCCTGCGCGTCCCGCAGGATGTTTCGCTGATCGGTTATGATAACGTGCGCAACGCCCGCTATTTTACGCCGGCGCTGACCACGATCCATCAGCCAAAAGACTCGCTGGGTGAAACAGCGTTCAACATGCTGTTGGATCGTATCGTCAACAAACGTGAAGAACCGCAGTCCATTGAAGTGCATCCGCGCTTGATTGAACGCCGCTCCGTGGCTGACGGCCCGTTCCGCGACTATCGTCGTTAATCACCCGTTGCGGGAGTCTCTTCCGGCTCCCGCAGCCACTCCTTATTCAGCGTCTCACTATCGCCGAGATACTCAAGCAACCAGGTTAACGCAGGCGACATATCATTTTGCTGCCATGTCAGACAACATGCCGAATCCGGAAAGGGGTTTTCCAGTTCTAATGCTACCCACTTCCCCTCATTAAGCCACGGTTTGGCGAAATGTGTTGGCACCATCCCTATGCATAATCCTGCCGAGATACAGGTTGCCGATGATTCCCAGTCAGGCACGACAAGTCTTTTTTGGTTATCCAGCAACCAGGTAATACGCTTAGGTAGCGTTCGCGAGGTGTCTTCGCGCACCAACGACGGCCAGTTGCGCAACGTATCATCGCTGAATGGGCCATCCATCAACGCCAGCGGGTGGTGGCTGGCAACAACGCAACTCCAGCTTAGCATCCCCATATCCCGGAAGGCATAACGACCGCCTACCGGAATCGCGCGTGTTGCGCCAATCGCCAGTTCCACGCGCCCGTCGGAAAGCGCATCCCAGACACCGTTGAACACTTCCTGAAAGACAAGAAGTTCGACATCATCAAAATGGCGATAAAAATCAACGATCATCTGCCGTGTACGTTCTGGCTGACAATATTATCCACTGCGATAGCTAACTGACCGCGCCAGCCGTTCGCTATCTGCTGACATTGCTGGCGGGTGATCTGCATTTTTTTGACAACAGAGCGCCCTTCTTTGAGAAACCACGCTCCAGCAGCGGTCAGCTCCACATCACGGTGCCGTCGTTCAAAGAGCGGCACCGCCAGCCACTCTTCCAGCTGACGCACGGTATAGCTGACCGCAGAAGGAACGCGATGCAGCTCCTGTGCCGCAGCGCTAAAACTACCATTACGCGCTACCGCATCAACAACTTCGAGTGAATATTCTGACCACATAGTCTGCCTACAAAATTTTTGAAACCAGTCATCAAATATTACCGTTTCACAACACTAATTTTCACTCCCTACACTTTGCGGCCGGTGTTTAATTGAGAGATTTAGAGAATATACATGCAACCTGGGAAAAGATTTTTAGTCTGGCTGGCGGGTTTGAGCGTACTCGGTTTTCTGGCAACCGATATGTATCTGCCTGCTTTCGCCGCCATACAGGCCGACCTGCAAACGCCTGCGTCTGCTGTCAGTGCCAGCCTTAGTCTGTTCCTTGCCGGTTTTGCCGCAGCCCAGCTTCTGTGGGGGCCACTCTCCGACCGTTATGGTCGTAAACCGGTGTTATTAATCGGCCTGACAATTTTTGCGTTAGGTAGTCTGGGGATGCTGTGGGTAGAAAACGCCGCTACGCTGCTGGTATTGCGTTTTGTACAGGCTGTGGGGGTCTGCGCCGCGGCGGTTATCTGGCAAGCGTTAGTGACGGATTATTATCCTTCACAGAAAGTCAACCGTATTTTTGCGACCATCATGCCGCTGGTGGGTCTGTCTCCGGCACTTGCTCCCCTGTTAGGAAGCTGGCTGCTGGTCCATTTTTCCTGGCAGGCGATTTTCGCCACCCTGTTTGCCATTACCGTGGTGCTGATTCTGCCTATTTTCTGGCTCAAACCCACGCGAAGGCCCGTAACAATAGTCAGGATGGTCTGACCTTTACCGACCTGCTACGTTCTAAAACCTATCGCGGCAACGTGCTGATATATGCGGCCTGTTCAGCCAGTTTTTTTGCATGGCTGACCGGTTCACCGTTCATCCTTAGTGAAATGGGCTACAGCCCGGCAGTTATTGGTTTAAGTTATGTCCCGCAAACTATCGCGTTTCTGATTGGTGGTTATGGCTGTCGCGCCGCACTGCAGAAATGGCAAGGCAAGCAGTTATTACCGTGGTTGCTGGTGCTGTTTGCTGTCAGCGTCATTGCGACCTGGGCTGCAGGCTTCATTAGCCATGTGTCGCTGGTCGAAATCCTGATCCCATTCTGTGTGATGGCGATTGCCAATGGCGCGATCTACCCTATTGTTGTCGCCCAGGCGCTGCGTCCCTTCCCACACGCAACTGGTCGCGCCGCAGCTTTGCAGAACACTCTACAACTGGGTCTGTGCTTCCTCGCAAGTCTGGTAGTTTCCTGGCTGATCAGTATCAGCACGCCATTGCTCACCACCACCAGCGTGATGTTATCAACAGTAGTGCTGGTCGCGCTGGGTTACATGATGCAACGTTGTGAAGAAGTTGGCTGCCAGAATCATGGCAATGCCGAAGCTCATAGCGAATCACACTGATCTATATCGATATACTTATACTTAGGCTGCTAACAAAATTTTGTTGTATGATTGAAATTAGCGGCCTATACTAATTTCGAGTTGTTAAAGCTACGATAAATATTATGTTTTTACGGGGACAGGATCGCTCCCGACTCACTATGGATGGTCATTTCGGCAAGGGTTCCTCCTTTCCCTCTGTTCTACGTCGGATTATAGACTCGCGGTTTTTTCTGCGAGATTTCTCACAAAGCCCAAAAAGCGTCTACGCTGTTTTAAGGTTCTGATCACCGACCAGTGATGGAGAAACTATGAGTTCATCGTGTATAGAAGAAGTCAGCGTACCGGATGACAACTGGTACCGTATCGCCAACGAATTACTTAGCCGTGCCGGTATAGCCATTAACGGTTCTGCCCCGGCGGATATTCGTGTGAAAAACCCCGATTTTTTTAAACGCGTTCTGCAAGAAGGCTCTTTGGGGTTAGGCGAAAGTTATATGGATGGCTGGTGGGAATGTGACCGACTGGATATGTTTTTTAGCAAAGTCTTACGCGCAGGTCTCGAGAACCAACTCCCCCATCATTTCAAAGACACGCTGCGTATTGCCGGCGCTCGTCTCTTCAATCTGCAGAGTAAAAAACGTGCCTGGATAGTCGGCAAAGAGCATTACGATTTGGGTAATGACTTGTTCAGCCGCATGCTTGATCCCTTCATGCAATATTCCTGCGCTTACTGGAAAGATGCCGATAATCTGGAATCTGCCCAGCAGGCGAAGCTCAAAATGATTTGTGAAAAATTGCAGTTAAAACCAGGGATGCGCGTACTGGATATTGGCTGCGGCTGGGGCGGACTGGCACACTACATGGCATCTAATTATGACGTAAGCGTGGTGGGCGTCACCATTTCTGCCGAACAGCAAAAAATGGCTCAGGAACGCTGTGAAGGCCTGGATGTCACCATTTTGCTGCAAGATTATCGTGACCTGAACGACCAGTTTGATCGTATTGTTTCTGTGGGGATGTTCGAGCACGTCGGACCGAAAAATTACGATACCTATTTTGCGGTGGTGGATCGTAATTTGAAACCGGAAGGCATATTCCTGCTCCATACTATCGGTTCGAAAAAAACCGATCTGAATGTTGATCCCTGGATTAACAAATATATTTTTCCAAACGGTTGCCTGCCCTCTGTACGCCAGATTGCTCAATCCAGCGAACCCCACTTTGTGATGGAAGACTGGCATAACTTCGGTGCTGATTACGATACTACGTTGATGGCGTGGTATGAACGATTCCTCGCCGCATGGCCAGAAATTGCGGATAACTACAGTGAACGCTTTAAACGAATGTTTACCTATTATCTGAATGCCTGTGCAGGTGCTTTCCGCGCCCGTGATATTCAGCTCTGGCAGGTCGTGTTCTCACGCGGTGTTGAAAACGGCCTTCGAGTCGCTCGCTAAAGGCTATTCTATCGCCCCCTCTCCGGGGGCGATTTCAGATCAGGCTTCTGTACCTGGTTGATTCATGGCATTTTCTCGTGCCGCCAGCACACGTTCTACCGTATCTACCACTGCCTGAGTTTGTGGATCAATTTCAATGTTGACGCGTGCGCCGAGTTTTTTCTTCCCAAGAGTCGTGCGTTCCAGAGTTTCCGGAATTAAATGGACGCAAAAACGCGTTGGCGTGACTTCGCCGACGGTCAGGCTAATACCGTCGATGCCAATAAATCCTTTGTACAGAATATATTTCATCAACTGACTATCCTGGACTTTAAACCAGATCTGGCGATTATTTTCTGAGGTTAATATTTTCGCCACTTCAGCAGTGGTCATAATATGACCTGACATTAAGTGTCCGCCAATTTCATCACTGAATTTCGCCGCACGCTCAACGTTTACCCAATCCCCCACTTTTAAATCGCCAAGATTGGTAATGCGTAACGTTTCTTTCATCAGGTCAAAACTGACATGGTTGCCGTTAATTTCCGTCACGGTCAGGCAGCAACCGTTATGCGCCACGGAAGCACCGGTTTCCAGGCCGTCCAGCATGTGGTCGGGTAACTCCACCACATGCGTACGAAAATTTGGTTTCTCGTCAATCGACACCAGTTTTGCGGTGCCCTGTACAATCCCCGTAAACATACTTACAACTCCTGAAATCAGTTAAGACATTCTGTTCAGCACAATAGCAGGTGGAAAACGCCCTTACCAGTGAAGGGGTAAGAATGGCTATTTTTTCACTGGAGAATTAATAAATCCTCGCTACAATAGACTGAATTTCCCCTGCTTCTTCTTTTTGCTGCCCATTCAGGCGGCTTTTTAGTCTCTCATATAACTACAAATAAAAGGTGTTCACGTGCAGAAGTATATCAGTGAAGCGCGTCTGTTATTAGCATTAGCAATCCCGGTGATTCTCGCGCAAATCGCCCAAACTGCGATGGGTTTTGTCGATACCGTGATGGCGGGCGGCTACAGTGCCACCGACATGGCGGCGGTCGCTATCGGTACTTCTATCTGGCTTCCGGCGATCCTCTTTGGTCACGGACTGCTGCTGGCATTAACGCCGGTTATCGCGCAATTAAATGGTTCCGGTCGACGTGAGCGCATTGCGCATCAGGTGCGACAAGGTTTCTGGCTGGCAGGTTTTGTTTCCGTTCTCATTATGCTGGTGCTGTGGAATGCAGGTTACATTATCCGCTCCATGGAAAACATCGATCCGGCTCTGGCGGACAAAGCCGTGGGTTATCTGCGTGCGTTGCTGTGGGGCGCGCCAGGCTATCTTTTCTTCCAGGTTGCCCGTAACCAATGTGAAGGTCTGGCAAAAACCAAGCCGGGTATGGTAATGGGCTTTATCGGCCTGCTGGTGAACATTCCGGTGAACTATATCTTTATTTATGGTCATTTCGGTATGCCTGAGCTCGGTGGCGTTGGTTGTGGCGTGGCTACTGCGGCGGTGTATTGGGTCATGTTCCTTGCCATGGTTTCTTACATTAAACGCGCCCGCTCCATGCGCGATATCCGTAACGAAAAAGGCACTGCGAAACCCGATCCTGCGGTTATGAAACGACTGATTCAACTCGGTTTGCCGATTGCGCTGGCACTGTTCTTTGAAGTGACACTGTTTGCCGTCGTGGCTCTGTTAGTGTCTCCGCTCGGTATTGTTGATGTCGCAGGACACCAGATTGCCCTGAACTTTAGTTCACTGATGTTTGTGCTTCCAATGTCGCTGGCGGCAGCGGTAACTATCCGCGTAGGTTATCGTCTGGGTCAGGGCTCAACGCTGGATGCGCAAACCGCTGCGCGGACCGGGCTTATGGTGGGTGTCTGTATGGCAACCCTGACGGCCATATTCACGGTTTCACTGCGGGAGCAAATCGCCCTGTTGTACAACGACAATCCCGAGGTTGTAACGCTGGCTGCGCATTTGATGTTGCTGGCGGCGGTATATCAGATTTCTGACTCAATCCAGGTCATTGGCAGTGGGATTTTGCGTGGTTATAAAGATACGCGTTCCATTTTCTATATCACCTTTACGGCTTACTGGGTGCTGGGCTTGCCAAGCGGCTATATTCTGGCACTGACCGATCTGGTCGTTGAACCTATGGGGCCAGCAGGCTTCTGGATAGGCTTTATTATTGGCCTGACGTCGGCAGCCATTATGATGATGCTGCGTATGCGGTTCCTGCAACGTATGCCGTCAGCGGTAATTTTGCAGCGCGCTGCACGTTAATGACACAGTAGCCGCCGGCTGGCGGCTACTTTCTCTTCACTTTGCGCGGTAATGAAGCAATCGCGTGAAATCAGAGAGAAAATTACGTTTTGCCTCTTGCCACCTTCCCACTCTGCCGCTAATATTCGTCCCCGTTGTCACCTACAACGTTGCGTTCATAGCTCAGTTGGTTAGAGCACCACCTTGACATGGTGGGGGTCGTTGGTTCGAGTCCAATTGAACGCACCATCCTGCGTCCGTAGCTCAGTTGGTTAGAGCACCACCTTGACATGGTGGGGGTCGGTGGTTCGAGTCCACTCGGACGCACCAATCTGTTTTCTCGCACATTTCATTCCCGTTCAGCCTCATACAGAGGCAGCAAACCTTTTAAGCACATCGAAAGTGACCTCCAGCCCGCGCGTGCCGCGAAAGAGCGGAATGGCATAAGCCCCATCAGGTTAGCAAAACGCCCGGCGTTTGCCGGGCGTGAAAACAACGTCAATCAATGATTACGGCTTATGTTCAATCGCCGGGTTGTTGTTGATGGCGATGCGCTGCGGTTTCTCTTCTTCCGGGATATCCTGGTGTAATTCAATCGCCAGCAAGCCGTTTTCCAGCGAAGCGCCGGTTACTTTCACATGCTCCGGCAGACTATAGCTGGCCCGGAAGTCGCTGCGGCTGATACCCCGATGGATCCACCCTTCTTCGCCGTTTTCGGTTTTCTCTTCTTCACGTTTACCGCTGATATTCAGCTGACCTCCAACGGTTTCAATTTCCAGTTCGCTCTCTTTCCAGCCCGGCACGCTGAGCGTCAGTTCATAGCGGTTATCACCCACCCGCCGGATATTGTAAGAAGGCGTGGAGGGCAACGGCGTACTGCCGGTTAGCTGGCTAAAAAGGCGATCGATACGGTTAAAACGGTCCGCAAACAGAGAGTCGGAGAGATCGTTCAACATGGGAAAAGCTCTCAGAGTCATCATGTACCTCCTGAACAGTAAAAAAGAATATTCAAAAAGTTCATGTCTTACGGGCAGGTATTCCTTACCCGCTTTCTATATGAGGTTACCGCACAATATTTCAACCTCAGGAGCTGCAAAATGTAGCTGGAACCTAAAAAACGCAACGGGCCGTTAAGCCCGTTATTCGTTACATCATCGCAGTTCTATCACTCTCGCCCGCTCAGCCTGCTTTCGGTAGTGGTCATATCGCTCCCGGAACCATGCCTGCTGTTCATTACTCATATTGCCGGTCACGGCATCGATATCAACTGGCTGGCCCAGGGCGTACATACGGGCAAAACTGCGTGCCAGAAAATCAAAATTCTTTAATGCGTTTATATCTTGTCGCTTCATTAGCATATCCCTCCAGTCATTGTGATTACTGTTCAAGGTCATATGCTTTTCTGATCTCAGTATCCGCCTGAAAAAGATCGTTTTTTGAGCGATGCGTGCGCATCCATCTGCCAGTGTTCACATTTCAGGAACGACAAAACTCTTCAGCCCTGGTCATGATTTTCCCTCCCTTTTATCAATCATGCAGAAAGCATAAACGCCAGCCATGCAGTAAGTTCGCCATGTAGCCGGAAGGTGCGAACGGCATGCTTTAATGCCAGACGCTGTTACAGGTCGTCCAGCGCGTGCAGGTGGGTTACCACCTGCACGCGTCTTATCAGTTCGAATAACAGACAAAGAACGTTTACACTGGCGGATTAATACTGATTTCCTGAACAAATGGGTAAATGGGTGAATCCGGGCTTGTTGGCCATATAGAGAGGGGCGCATGTAGGTTGCCGCGGTTGTGTATCGAACTGCGCATTGTTTTCTACAACACGCTGCTCCTGGCCTTTCACGGCTATTCTCTTTTTCGTCTGCGCTTTCCTGGCGGAGGGGGAGGGTTTTACCTGCGGGGGCGGTTCGGAGGCACCATAACCTGAACAGAATCGCTTCGACTGGCTCAAACTTCCGTCATTGCAGACAAAACGACCATCCGATGTACAGTGTGCTATGCCACCTTTTGAGCCCGAGCAGGGCTGTCTACCACGGGCGGCATCAGCCTGCATGTTAAAAAGTACACTGACCGTAAGAAGGAGAATTCTCATTTTCATATCTGTATCCATGATTGACGTCATCATGCTCAGGGTATATCCCCTCAGCCATTAACCTTTTCGCCAGATAAAATGCAATGACTCGCGGCGAAGAAATCAACTATTAATATTTCAGTACCCGCTACAGCATAAGTGCTACAATAAACCCTTGAAAAGTAAATCTTTAATGTGCCTTTTCTGATCAGGGTAAAATAAATGTCTGGTCGTTCATGTTGTCATAACTGTTTTAACCTGAGTAATGACTAGATGGCGGCTCGTGCATCGAGGTATTGCTGTTGTTTCAGATGACGGATTAATACCCTGCCCTCGGGCATAAATTCTGTGCCGTAGCGCACCAGCCCCACCCCCTTCAGCTCCGCGTCAATGGCGTAGCGGAGTTCACCGGGCTGAATCTGTTCCTGCATCACCACGTTAATCCGGCTCAGGCGCGGCTCGTATTTCAGCAACACGGCCGACAGTGTGGTAATCAGCTGGTGGGCTGTCCCGGGCATTCCCTGGAGGATTTTTGTCATATCCGGCAGGCCGTAGTCCGGCAGGTGGGCCAGCGTACCGGCGCGGCAGTTGAGGATGCGCTGCATGTTATCGAGTACTGATAAAATCAGCTGGTTCTCCTCACTGACGCTGTGCAGGTCAAGCCCGCCGGCGAAGTTACCGTACAGCATGTCATACAGAGACGGACGCGGCATCATTCCCCCTCCAGCGGTTTCAGCGTCAGACGATTATTACTGACTTCGATAACCCGCGCCTTATCCGGGTCAAGGTCGTCACGGGTCAGGGTAATATGCCAGGTATCGTTTACCTGGTCCGGTGCCATAAACATCCCCGCCACCGCCACAACCTGCGCGCTCTCTTCCATCGGCATATCCAGGGTCACCGATTCGCCAGGGCGCAGGCGGATATCCTTTTCCGCCACAAGATCGGCTTTAATGGCCTGACTGTCACTGGCGAACAGCGACGGATAGTCAGTACTGTCAAACGCCTTACGCTCTTTAAGCTGGTAAATTCGCACCACCGTTGCCAGCGATGCCCCCTTCGCGTTGTTGTTCACCCCTTCGCGCGCCTGAATATCCAAGTGAAGGGTTTTCACCTCTCTGTAAAAAATGGACTTCGTGACGGCGACGGTGCCGTCCGTCACTTTCTGCGTCAGGCCGCAGCCGGTTAACAGGGTCGCCAGAGAGAGTGCCAGCGCTTTACCAGCGGTAATCGCCATCTTCATCGTTCTTCCTTCGCTGAATGTTTTCCCGGACGCGCTGAAAGCGTCCAAGGTGAATGGTGATAATGTCGTTTCTGTTCTGTTGCGCATTTAGGGGACGCAGCACCGCCGTGCGCCCGACCTGCGCGGTCTGTTCCGCATTGCAGGACAGCCGCGCATCCGGCAGTAAATGCCGGGCAACGCATAACTGCATACGTACATCCAGGTGCGCGCCCAGCCACACGTGCAGCAGCGCCATCAGGTCGGCGTGCAGGTCGCCGCCCGGCATCCAGCCCCGGACCTCTTCCGGGTTGTCCGTGCTCAGGCGCAACAGCACCTGGCCGTTCACATCCGTGGCATGCGTGCCCATCACCGGACGGTGCTTCAGGCTGACCGGCTGGCATGTACTCATCGCAACCGGCTGCTTCAGCGGGATACGGCAGCGGTCGTGGTGATACACCGTTGCACGGGTATCCGGCGCCAGCAGCCGCACCAGCGCCCCCATTCCCTCCGCCGTCCGTCCCGGCAGCATCATCACCGGCAGCAGCGCCAGAAAACGCGACAGCGGCGTACCAGCGGTCTTCGCGCAGCCGGTTATCCCCAGCCCCGCCAGGCCCAGCAGGTATTGTGATGTGTTGTCAGCGCCGCCGGCCTGAAAGGTGGCCGGGTACGAATACTTACGCCAGATGCGGTAATACTGGGTAATCAGCCGGTGACTGAAAATATCCAGAAAATCCTGCGTCGCGTCGTGCCCTTCCCGTCGCTGAGCGATATCGTCGGTGTAGTGGGTCGGCAGCGGCGACTCCACGCCGTACAGCCCCATAAAGGTGACACGCACCGACGGCGGCAGATGCGGATGTTCCGGGTCTTCTGTACTGTGGATTTCACCGGCCGGAAACCCCATCCCCGGATGCGGGCGAAAACGCACCGGCTCCTGCCGCACCCGCCAGTCGCTGCCGGGCACCGGCATCTCCGGCTGGCTCTGTTCCAGCAACTGGCAGAAGCGGTAAAAATTCATGTACGGCAGCTGGTGCCGTACCTGCGCCATCAGCCGGGCAGGCGCGGACTGTGATTCTCTTTCCACCGGATATATTTTCCTTCTGGCTGAACAATGAGCGTGAGCTGGTTAAACTGGTTCATATCGGCATACAGGGCGAAAAAGCGGTTGAGCAGTTCGCCAAACAGGTGGATATCGCCTTCTCCGGTAAATCCATTGCTGTCGAGCGTCACCTCCACGTCCAGCCCGCGCAGCAAAAAACCGTCCTCAAAGCGCTGAATGCGGTGGTACCTGACATCCAGGATGGCATCGAGGCGACGGTTGTTCAGTTCGTCGTCCCGCCAGTTATAGAGCGAGAGCGTGCCGCGCAGCACCTCAGCGCTGCTCATCATATTGAGAAACCGGGAGCCCAGATGGCTCATCACCCGCCAGTGGAAACGATCCTCCGCAGGCGGGTATGCGGGCAGCGTCGGCTTGCAGAGATTACGCACGGTGAGGGGCGTGTCATAGACCTGTTCACAGCGGTCCAGCAGCGTGCTCTGCAACGCCCGGCGCGGTAACTGGCCGTTGGTGCCAGTGATGCGCAGCGAGACCGTTTCCCGCTCCAGCATCCGGTCAGATTCCCACTGCTGGCCGCCCAGTATCAGCCAGGTATCGTGCATCCCGGTGACGCCCCGCTTCACGCGGGTGTGGTAATACCGTTCCGGCGCGTGACGACGCATCATGCCGCCCTGATGGCGAAAACTTGTGAACGGCACATAGTGCGCTTCGCCGGTGCGCCCGGAGCCGTTGACGCTGTCCACCGAGTAAATCTCGGTATGCCCGTCCTGAAGACGTTTCGGGCGCAGCAGGTATTCACTCTCCAGCCCGCTAATGGTCAGCGGGTCAGCTTCCAGGGTGAACAGGTTAATTACCGGCACGCAGTGCAGGCGCAGGCTGCTGTCTGTTACCGGTAAATCGCTCTGCCATACCTGGCTGAACACCACCTCGATATCGAAGTACGCCGTACCCGCCGGGAGCGTGATATTTTCCAGCCCGTTAAGATGGACGAACATAAACTTTTC
This sequence comes from Enterobacter hormaechei, assembly GCA_042434945.1. Taxonomy (GTDB): domain Bacteria; phylum Pseudomonadota; class Gammaproteobacteria; order Enterobacterales; family Enterobacteriaceae; genus Escherichia; species Escherichia hormaechei_A. The sequence continues at coordinate 1,445,301 of CP170191.1, read as the reverse complement.
GCGGAAGGTGAAATACTCCAGCAGCAACTGATAACCGCTGAAGGCGCTGTCGCCCTTTGGCCACAGCCGATCTTCCTCAGCAAAACCGCCCGGGGAGAAATAACCGTCCAGTGCGATCCGCTCCGTCTGCCCGGGCAGGCGAATGTACAGCGCCGCCTGACGTTTTGTCAGCCAGAGGTGCAGGCTGCTGCCCGTCACCCTATCTTCACCCAGGTACAGCGGCAGATGCCGGAGGTCAGTCTGCGGCCAGTCCGCCTGCGTACTACAGGCAAAACGCACCCGCAGGAGCGAACGCCCGTCAGGCTCCGTGGTCATAATGACCTTTTCCACCGCGAGCGGATTCAGCGTCAGATCCCGGGTGGTGCGGTAGCGGCAGACAGTGTTTTTAGGACCGACCGGGCGCGAGCTAATTTCCAGCCCGGCGGACAACGTTTCCGCCATTTTCATCGCCGGCACATCCGGCGACAGCACCACCACCGACAGGGACGGGATGGTACGCAGGTAGTGCGGCCACAGCATGCTCACCAGACTTTCGGTCAACTCCGGCAGATCATCATCTATCTTTTCGCGCAGACGTCCCATGGAGAAGGCGAAGCCCTCAAACAGCCGTTCAACATACGGGTCAGGTGTGCCGGCTTTGTCGAGATCGAGCATTGCCGCCCGGTCGGGGTGGGTCTGCGCGAACTCTTTCGCCGCCTCGCGCAGGTAACGCATTTCAGCGTCAAAATAACGCAGGGTTAAATCTTCCATTTAATTTCTCAGCGTTCAGGGAGCAAAAAAGTCAGGCGCACAGTACGGCGGCTCTTGCCGGGTCGATGGCAATCAGCCCCGCCAGCAGATGCTCCATCTCCGGATTCAGGCGTGTTTTATCCGTATCATTACGTCCGGCCTTGATCCGCAGCAGCTTCAGGCGCCGGGCTTTTATCTCGAACAGCAGGTCCGGCTCCCACTGCGTGAGCGTGATGGCAGCAGCACAACCATCCAGCTCGCCCAGCAGGTGCAGCGCCAGCTCGTTTTTACCGGTCTGTTCGGCCACTCTCGCCATTAACAGGCGCAGCAGCCAGCAGCTGCGTACCGTGATGATACCAGGACGATTTTGCAGCCAGGACAGCGCCACATCGGGGCCGTCGCTGTCGGCAAGTGTGAGCGCTTCGCTCTCCAGTTGCAGGATATCGTTATCGCCGGAAGCGGTCGCCGCTGTCACGGCTGAGTCCTCCTGCCAGCCCCCGCCGCTGTCCATCACCTGCTGCTGGATCCAGTTCAGGGTCACTTCATCGGCGAAAGGCGTACCGTCGTTAAAGGCCAGCGTCTCCAGCCCGGTCAGGCGCGAGAGCAGGCCTTTCAGGTCGGCCTGGATAATCGCCGCTTCGTGCTCCCGCCCGGATTTCAGCAGCGCCTGGTGCAGATACCACTGCACATCCAGCCACAGGTGGTTTGCGCCGCGCGACAGCAGGCTGTCCGCCTCTTCCATCAGCTCACGCCAGCTCTGTTGCAGGTAGAGCCGTTTCAGCAGTGCGCGCTGATCCGGTTTTGGCGGCTCGATGCGGGTTTTGCCGTCGGCCAGAAGCGGCGGTAGCTGACGCAGGGTGTCGTGACGCAGGTTCTTTATCAGCCGGTGGGCGGATAACCAGCCGTCCGGCTGATTTCTCAGGTAGTCCGCCAGGATCCGCGCCTGTGAGAGTAACTCCTGGCCTGAGGCGATGCCTGTCAGCGACGGTACGCTGACGTGTGATGTGGCTGCGTGACCCGTGTCGCTGACATTCTGCGGCACCACCGCATCCGGGCCACCGGATTTCTGTAACCGGGTTTCCAGCGCCTGATACAGCGCGCCGGGGATGGCGCCTTCCGCCACCTGCTCCGTAAGCCACAGGGCACCGGCAATGCGCAGGGTGTCAGCGTTGTTGGCCTCCGGGTACAGAGACAGGCTGTCGAGCATTCTGGTGCTGGCGAGCCACTCCAGCGCCCCCTGTCGGCTGCGTTCGCGTTGTGGGTGCAACTGTATGTTAAAGCGCTGCATTAAACCCGCCAGCAGATCCAGTCCGTCTGCCAGTCCCGCTTCACCCTCCCGGTGCAGTCGCGCCCAGGCGTAATACGTGGCGACACGAATATCTTTTGTGGTGGTGGTCAGCAGTTTTTCCGCAAGGGTACAAATCAGGTTGGCATCTGCCCCGGAAAGTTTATTGACCTCCTCGCGCATCAGCTGAAAATCATCGTCGTAGCCGGGGTCAGCGCCGGTGGGGTTGTCCGCCTGTACTGGCCGCAGCCAGTAGTCCCACAGGGAAAGGCGCTGCTGCGCCTGTTCCGCCAGCGCTTCCGGCGCGGCCTGGCAGGCTGTAATCAGTGTGTGAACGGATGCCATCAGTACGTTTCCTCTGTGGGGTCGGTGTCATCAGCCAGGGGGTCAGCGGCAGGCTCGCTGACGGTGAATATCTGCAACGGCAGGCTGAAGTTTCGCAGCTTCAGCAGGGCCAGCGGGCCCTCTCCCGCCTCGGTACGCAGGGTGTAGTTTAGCGGTCTGCCATCCTGCGCCTGCCACGTGAGACTGTAACTGCTGCCCGTGCCGGGATACGCGCTGACTGACGCCTTGTCCAGCAGCCGGATCCAGCCCCACGCCCCGGACATATCCGCATACTGCCGGGTGCCGGCCTGGGTGCTTATCCAGCTTAATGCCGCACCAGGCGCTTCGGTGTCCGCAGGCCAGGTAAAACGCTTCCAGGCGGGCATCTGGTTCATATAAGTCAGCTTCTGGCTGTCGATAACCAGCCGCGTCTCCATGATGCCATCCGCCGTTCCCGGGCGCAGTTCAAAGGACAACCCCGCCTCCCCGCGGGTGAACACCACATCGGAAATATGGCTCAGGGTATCAACCGCCCTGAGGAAGGCCGGATTGAAGGTCAGCCCCTGGGCGTTGATGCTGTCCGGCACCCAGTGACTCCCCTCCCTGTGCAGCACGCCGTTAAGACGGGTCTGGAGAAAACGGGTGATACGTCCGGAATCAGCGTTGAGGTATCTGGCCAGCAACGGCAGTGAGACCTCGCTGCTGACATCTTTAAACGGATACCGCCCGCCAAAGGCGCTGTTCCAGTCATCCACCACAGCGGTCTGCCACTGTGCATTCAGACTTTCAGCCGCCGGAGTCAGTACCTGCTGCCAGGCCTGCTCCATGGGCCGCACAAACATCGTCTGCCCGAAACCACTCCATTCCTGCCCGAGCCCCGCTGCCACCAGACTGCCGTAATCGCGGGTCTCGGTTAAATCCACCGCCTTGCCCTGAAACACCGTCTGTGCCAGTGCCTGGGTCATCGCCTGTGGATCAGCGGCGTTGGTCACCTGCTGTAGCCGCAGGCGCACCTGGGTGACGCGGGTCAGAAACGTCTGCAGGCTCAGGTCAGTATTGCCACCGCCTTTCTGCTGGCTGTTAATCAACGCCAGTACCGGGCCGAAGGTCGCCTCCAGCGGGCCACGCGGGCCGCCGCTCTGGTCAATGGCCGGCTGTTTATCACCGCCGAGCAGGTTTTTTGCCGATTTCACCAGCGAATCGGATATCGCCTCGCCGGTCTCACCGGTACGCCCCTGGATATTCAGGGTGTTCATCAGCGCCACCAGCGGCGACTGGCGCACATCCGCCATCAGGGTGAGTTGGTCAATGGCGTCGGACAGGGTCGCTGCCCGTTGCCAGCGCAGACTGTTGAGAAAATCGAGCCAGGCGGTACTGAAGTCGGCAAAATAACGTGCGGTGAGCCGCTGCTTCAGGGCTTCCGGCGAGGTCTGCTGCGTGGCGGGCTGTCTGCTGTCGCTCAGCACCCAGTCCATCTCCTCGCGACGTTCATTCACCACCTTATCAATGGCTGGCTGTACCGCCTCCTCCCACGCCTGACGGGTGAACATCCCCGGCACCACCTCATCGGTGCTGAACAGGCTTGCGGCGTCGGTGTCGCCGGTCATGTCCGTCAGACGCATATCGGTATACTGGTTCGCCACTTGCGCGAGCATTTTCTGATAGAGGGTGGATTCACTGTTTCGCACCCCCATCTGGCGAACCAGCAGCGTACGCGTCTGACTGACCAGCATATCGTCAACATGTAAGCGCCACTGCGGGTGTGACGCCAGGCTCGTGGCATAAAAAGCGTACAGTGCCGGGCCGCTGCCCTGCCAGAGGCCGTTTGCCACACCAGCACGCCGTGGCCAGTCGCGCATCAGCGTGGCGGAAAACCAGGCCGCATCCATTTTCTCCGGGCGCGCGAGCATCAGGTAGAGCCTGAGCCGGTCGTAAACCGGTTTTGCCATGCGCTCACGTAACGGACTGTCCGGTGGCAGTTGTACAAAGGCCTGGAGCTGTTGAGTGAGGTGTTCCGCCGCCGCATCGCGCAACAGCGGCAAGGCGCTTTCACTATAGCGGGGGAAGAGCGCCGCCAGCAGGGCATCGTTCTGGCTTAAGCCGCCGCGTGCGTACCAGGGCACGCCGTGTTGTCCACGGTACTGTAAACGGGCAAGGGTTTTCTGGAGTTCAGACAGGGCGTGCAGACGCGTGCTCAGCGGCTGTTTCTCTGCCACAGACTGCTGAACCTGCTCCTGCGCCGTCGCCACCAAGTGACGGTTGGCGACAAAGGAGACAGCCATGGATACACCCCAGAGCACCATCAGCGCCGCCACGCTCACGCCCGCCATCTGCGTCCAGCAGATTCCGGGTTTACGCGGGCGCAGACCTGCCGGTAAGGCCTGTGCCGAGGCCGGGATGGCATCCCAGCGGTTGTCTTTGCCCCAGTGATGAGCAACACTGCGACCTGCCCCTGCTGAAGGCGGGCTGAACACCACGCCAGCCAGAGACAGCGGGCGGTACGGATTCAGCAATACTGACAGTGGCTCCGCCACCGTTTCCGGTTTACGGGTCAGCAGGTCGGCCAGGCTCAGCAGAAAGTGATGCTGAGGTTCAGTACAGACCTGCTGTATGCCCTGCGCGGTCAGTTGCGGTATCAGCCCGGCAAGCTGTCCGGCGAGCGCCTGCGGGGTACATTTCGCCGGCAGCAGGCAGCCTACTGGCTGGGTGACGCGTCCGTTCTGCCTGCCAGTGTGCGGATGCAAAGACCAGACGTACAGTGGAAGCTGCCAGCCCAGAGCGTCATAACGGCGGCTCAGCGCATGGGAAAGCTGGTCCATCGCATCCGGGGTGAGGGCTGAGAGCGAGCCGTCTTCTGCGCCCGGCAGACCGTCCAGAGCCGATGTAACCCAGATAATGCCGTCAGCGGGACGATGGCGCAGTTTACGCAGTGCGGTCAGCCAGTCGTCAGCCGGGGCCGCCGGGTCGCCGCCCCACAGCAGTAGCGTCCCCTGGTCTTCCTGCCAAAGCTCCTGCGTGAGTTTTGGGGCGAGTTGTTCGACGTCGGATGCGCTGCCGCTGACCAGCAGGATGCGGACTTTACGAAACCTGGCACGCCCGTACAGATGGCGCATTGTCTGGCGAATCTCGCCCACTGTGATATGACGTGGAGGCGTCAGCGCCATGCGGCCTTCTTCGTCAGGTAAGGCATTAATCTTCTGAGCCTGGCGCCGATAATAACTTTCCTTAACGTAACGGGAAAGTGCGGGCGCATAACGAATCAGCACCAACACCAAGCACACTAGGACAAACGCCAGGATCTTCTCACCCCTCGTATCAATATTCAGCATGCCGCCATAACGGGTGATTCCCCACCATATCGCAGCCATTCCGGCCAGCGTCAGCCCGGCCAGACCAAACCGGCCCAGGCCATTACCCGGTATATTCATCTTCACTCCCTGGGGTAATGGTACTGATAAAATGTTCCTGTTCAGTGGAAAACAGCGCCAACAGGGACTGTCTGCGCAGGCTGACCAGATCTGTCGCCAGTGCAGTCAGTAGCCAAGGCGAAGCAGGCCCGGGAATACCGCACCATTTTTCCAGCAGCGCGATATCTTCAGCCTTCCACGGGGCATTCATTTTGCTGCCACGGGTAATAAGCGCCGCACTCTTTTCCGTCCATTTTTTTACGTCTCCGATCACGGAGGCTGTACGGCAGGCGACCGTCTGGGTTTCCAGGAACAGGGTGATATCGTCTTCAAAATTGTTCATGTCCAGAGGCATGGGGCGCAACAGGCGGGCCGGATGCGGCAGATGGTATTTTTGCGCCACGTCGTCGCTGGTCAGCAGCAGCGCGGCCAGCCCGTCGGAATAGGCTTCACCGCCGTTAAGCTGGATGACCAGGAGTAAATTAACCGTGAGTACAGCTTGCTTCAGGCGCGCTTCCACTTCCGACAATGAGAATGAGTCGGTAACGGTAATCTCATCAGGCACGGCGCGGCCGGGAATGTGTTCTTTCCAGAGATTGTTGAAACTGCTGGTCAGTTCAGGAGAGGGATTTTCCGTCACCAGAGTGACATGCAGCGGCAACTCTGCCGGCAGGCGCTGTACGCGTTCTTCGACGCTGGCAAGCAATATCCGCATCACGCCCATGTGTGCAGGCGCTTCTGCCGGGAGGTAATCAATCCTGCGGGTAAGTCCGTATTGCTGAGGCCGTTCCTTCCCCCAGACTGCCGCCGTAATATTATCCGGCAACAGCACCGTACTGCCCAGAACCGCCTGGTAACGTCCGGCCCAGGCTTCCCACTGCTGTTGCCCGTATTCCGCCTCTTTCTGTAAAAACTGATGCACTTTCAGCTCCCTGTCCCACAGGTAGCAACGCAGGCAAAAAACCAGCAGCCAGCATCCTGCAGGAGCCAGGGACACCCACCAGATATCCATTTCTGACAGCGTTTTGATGGCGCCGAAAGCATGGAGGAGAAACAACAGGACTCCGGCGATCGCCATTAGTGCACCGGCAAACAGCCACCAGACCAGTGAAGGGGCCGGAGGGTGCTCCGTGGTTAATGCTTTTGTTCGTACCCAGCCCATGTTTTATCCTATCGCGCATTCCGGTGCGCTGGAGATCACCTGACAACCGCACTGGCATTTACAACCATCAACCACGATAGCTTTGCCATCTGAAGACCATTCAGGCGATCCTTCGATAATGGCATTGGTACCATGTCCCGGAATTGGGCAAATAATCTTATCTCCGACCAGCGCTACGGGTTTTCCGTTCACAATCATGGTGGAGGATGCGGAAATAACAGCACCGCCGTGGGTGGTTTTATCGCCGAGTAATACAAAGCCTTTGGACATAGAGATCCCTCAAATGAAACAGTTGAATTATTTTAAGTAAAAGACTGCACACCAAATCAAAGGTGCCATTATAAAAAAAAACAGAAGATTACCTACATGATGAATGAATTAAATATACTTCATTGAATTAAAAAAAGTATTTAATTACCTCATAACCTTTAAGCGCACAAAAATGAAAGCCTTGGTGTTAATTACTTTACCACCAGTGGCAGAATCCTACAATTCACTATTATTCATCCTTGCACCTTTTTTTATTATTGGCCAACACAATCACTGAGCTTTTTTGGGTACTTTTTCGGTCATGACTGCGCATTAATGACACAGCGAAAATTTATACTGGGAACAAATCCGCGTTCAGAAATTTTATAAGGATCAGTCTCAGTATCGCCTGCCAGTGCTTTAGCCAAATCCCCATTGTATTTATCCATAAAATCCGGAGGCAGACCTTTTAGTAACGGTTCTTCGCCCATCCGAAACATTGTTGTGGCAGTGGGAGCCGTATCATCTTCCCTGCTTTCCTCGGTCGGCATTCCCCGCAGCGATTTTTCGGTACCGCTTTCAGGACCTGTGGGATTATGCTGCGGGCTGTGCTGGGTAATAGGTCCTGCTGTACCAGTCACGCATCCACTCCTGGCCATTGGTCCCCATATCAAAGAGTCCTAATGGAGTCGCTGGGTAGCTCCCCCACTGGTAATAGCCCCTTACCCACCACTGAGTAACTTTCTTGCTATTGATAAGAAGGACTATTAACTCCGACTCTGAGATGACCATTATTAGTTCCGTAGCGAATATCCTGACCTCGGTTACGGGCCGCATATTTCCACTGAGCTTCGGTCGGTAAATCAATGTGTAGCCCAGTTTTCTCCCCCAGCCACTGGCAGTAATCTCTGCTCAGTTGCCAGTCAGCTGTTGCTGGTAAGTTAGAATCACGCAATTTTGGATAATCCTCAAGGTACTCTGCATCAACTTTTAACTCAGGCAAGCCTTTATTGTTGGTATAAAGATCGTAATCCATGTAAGTGACTTTATATTTGGCAATATAAAAGCTGTCCAGCGTGACGGCATGCACGGGAAAACTGGCATGCTCATTGGCAAAGGTACAGGGCAGCCCATATTTCTTCAGGCAAATATCGCCCATCTCAAAGGTGCCCCCCCTGAACAAACACCATATTGCTCATAACGTCATTCACAACCAGCTCACTGTTGTTGCACCCCATCAGGATAAGGATGAAAAAAGATAAAGCGATTTTTTATGGCTAATAGTCACACGTCTGCTCCTCTGGTTAAACCAGCCTTAAACTTGCATCATAATAATTTTTGTTAGCCGTATCCTTTCTGGCCTGATGTGATGAAAGTTATGTACGGATAAAACTCATAAGCGGCACTAATTCTACCATACTGATAAACAGTAGGATCACCAACCATATTTTTGGGGTTTGAATAAGACCATCGTGAGCTTCGACAAGCCGTTACTTTCGATTCACTTGTAAAGTAGATCTATTTCACTTGGTATTTTTATATCTCTTTTTAATTATTTGAATTCATTTTGCAAATCCATTAATAATTTACACACAAGCTAACTCTCAATATTTAAAAATACTCATTCTTATTTACACCTAGTAATTAGGGCTTACCAGAATATCTTTCCCATTTTTCGATACCATTCTCCTTTAACAAGTTCTTCACATGTTTCAGCCCCCTACCAAGTAACCATTGTTGTGGTACAAGGAAATGGTCCAATTGTGAGTGGACCATTGTAGAATCATTGCCCACCCAACCGTTTTTTCTCTAACGCGGCTTGTATCTCTTTAGCTCGCTCCAGCGGATAAAAAGTCACACTTTCCACAAAGAAATCTTTATTATAGCTAAACGATGCAACTATATTTTGATCAGGAGCTAATAGCGGATAAAACTCCTTTACTCCTCTATAGAGAGTCATAACTACTTTCGCATCAACATAAATCATCGGAAACCCGAAACGCGCCCGCACCCACTGCTGCGTCATCACAGGTTTCAGACCAAAAGGCATCGGGTTCGAGGGTTATCATGTATTCTGCCTGGTCGGCAGACACACTGATGTGCTCAAAATGCGTGACCACGCTGTGCACCCGCTTCTGTTCGGCAAGGCTCTGTAATACACCGCCGCCCATCGTCAGCGTGGCGGGTTTGCTCAGTAGCTGGCTGGCATCCACGTTCCTGTCCGTGCTGGTGAAACTGATGTCATAGCGGTAGGGCTGGCTCAGCGTTTCTGTCCCGCAAAAATCTTCGACATCCAGCGGCGAGGTACAGGAGGGGATATCAAGCTGATAGCGATCCAGAGTAGTTCCGGTAATATTTGAAAGGGTATCTATCAGGCTCATGTTTAATTACTCCATATAAGATCCGACACGCTGTGTGGCAACGGGCTTTATCACCAATGAGCACCACTTTTTTGCCGTTGATAATCATCATTGATGACACGGAAATAACTTTACTGTTGTGCGTGGTTTTATCACCCAGAATAACGAAACATTTAGACATTGAACGTTCTTGCTTCGGTTAAAATGAGATGACGCCACCGTCAATCGATATTATTTATTGATGACGCAACGGAAAACATACTGTGGACCAACGCCATATTTTTCATAGTCATCGTCTTTATTGATCTTTGGAACCGGCAAATCTGATTGTCTGAACATGGTTAAAGCGTATTGTCTGTCACCGCCAACATTCCCGCGCAGGACTTTTTCGGTCCCCTTTACGGGTCCCTGAGGATCGTTTACCGGAGAATGAGAGTAATAATCTGACGCATACCAGTCATTGGTCCATTCTGAGCCACTAAGTCCCATGTCATACAGACCTAAGGGATTTGGGGGATATTTCCCCACTGGATAAATAGGAATACCAGCTCCATCAGTATATTCACTCAGCTCATCCTGGCTGGGGATGTTTTTACCGGGCAGGAACTCACCATTATTTGTTGCAAACGGAATGTATTGCCCTCTGGATCTTGCTGCATATTCCCATTGTGCCTCTGTCGGTAAATCAATTTTTTTACCGGATTCCTTACCTAACCACTGACAATAGTCTTTTGCCTGTTGCCAGGTGATTCCAACGGAATAATCACCTTTTTGCAATGATGGGTAATCTTCCACCAGAACATTAATGGGTGGTTTTTTTACTCCTGTTATCTGCAGATATTTATTATAATCATCATTGGTGACTTTGTATTTTGATATCGAAAAATCGCTTAATACAACCTTATGTAATACCTTGTCATCTTGGTTTATGCTGAAAGGCAGTTTTTCACCGACCAACGGTCCAAAATCGCCCATTAAAAACTCACCGCCCTGAACGGGAACCATGTTAGAGAGCGACTTACCCACAAGCTCTTTAGCCGTTTTTTCACTACTGGCAGCATTTCCCTGATCGCACCCGACTAGTAAGCATACAGTAACTAAAATAGCTATAATGTTATTTTTCATTTCAATGCCTCAGTAATTTAATCAAGCAATCATTGTATTAGTTGGATGCTGCTCGTCAACCATGGCAAGATATTCTGACATCAGGATATCCGGGATAGGCTTAAATGGTTCATCCGGGTCAACGGTAGTCGGGAGATTATTATGCAACAACGTTAGTTTTTCGCCATAATTTGTGTAAAAAAACAATTTGTGTTCCCCGATGCCTAAAAAGTTAATCACATCTTTTTCATTCAGTTCCTTACTGCCTTTTTTCTCCCCTGGTGATAGCGTCAAATGCTGCATGACATTGTTATAATCTGCCTGACTTTGTACCCACTTCAGTGCCATAAACACCGCTTGTTTTCGTTTCTTTAAAGGACCGAGCTTCCAGCTGTTAACGGAAAAAAAATCATTATTCTGATTTCGTGGATCAAGCCAGTCCGCCCAGTTCTGATCAATTAATGTGGCAATCACTGCCCCTTTTGTTTCCGGAGGAGTATATTTAAGCTGATCAGGATTAGACAAAATACTGTCCATCAAATTAACGCGTTTGTTTTCATCCTTAAGATCTGCTCTAATTTGTTGCAATATTACGACCATATTCTTAAGCATGGCCTCACCCGCCTGTATCCCTTGTGCCGCCATAATAATAGGGATTGCGCATAGAGAGCGGAAGGCATCCCCTTCCATCATCAGCTCAAGCTTCTGATAATCCACATTCCTCAGCATATAAAGAAAGCTCTTCATGAAAGCCGCAAAGCTACTGCCGTCAACCTCAAACCCCACCTCTCCTTTTGCGCCCACTCCCCAACAAAAAGCCGCTTTACAATAAATGCGGAAACGACCCTGAATATAAGTGATATAAAAAACACCACTGCCGCCAGCTCCCGCCTGAACTGTCATACCTGCTTCCAGTTTGGCTATCGTGGCAAACTTATTCTCTTTATTAACAATGGGCTTGTCACCTTTCTCCAAACCTTTTTCTGCTGGCTCTGCTGGCGTCTCATCAGGATGCGGGTCAAACCATTCAATAGCCCCACTGATGTTACCTCCGGCCTGAGCGCCAACAAAAACACCAATTTCACCGCCCCCCTGCGCGTCAGGTATGTTTGGGGTCTTTAAATTCACCTGCTGTTGTCCTGGCAACGGTGGAGCAGTCAGGGTGGCAGGACGGCCTTTAATGCCATAGCCTTTTCCCATTTCTCCCCTCCAGTCTACTTTTACCCCCACTTCAATTGCAGCACTGGCACCAACGCTACCTGACAACACCAGTTTCATGGCAAAACGCAGTGCTCCCATATTACAGACGCCATCCGGTATTTGTTTGGTCACCTCTTTCGCAGGAAATAACAGGCTGATACCTAACCTGTCCGGCAAGTACAGAACAGCTTCGGCCTTGGCTTCCCCTAGAGCAAAACTGGCATGGCCTTCTATCTTGCCCTCCAACTTTCCTTCTGACGGATTATATTTCGCTGAAAGCCCTGCTCCATGGCTGTAGCGCATCAATTGAGCCTGTGCGCTGATGTCAACATACTTGTGGTAGACAGATTCGTCGACCTTATCGTTTCCCTTTGGCCATGTCAGAGACTTGTTCATCTCTTCTGCCCAGCTGCTGACAATAACATTCGTGTCTTTAACCAGTTCACATCTAAGAGAAGCAGGGACAGTATTGAACTGTTTTATTAGTTTTTCAGTATCTATTTTTGCCTGGCGAATAGTTTTCTCAACCGTTTTACCATCAGCATCCTGGGTTGTGATAGTCTTATTTTTATATTTTATAAAACTGGCTTCACCGCTCTTTTTATCAACTTCACTAAGCCTGTATGTCCGCCAGTGCTGTTTTATTTTATCTGAGCGGACATAGACTTTTTTAACTCCCTTTACCGTATTCTTCTTAAGCGGAATGAGTTCCATGATACCAATCGCGGTATCTTTCATTTTATCATTCAGTAACTCACCTTCTGGCGGATTTGCCGTCAGTGACATCAACTCCTGGCGTAGTGCCTTGTTCGCTTTATCTAATGCCGCATATGCATTGGTGATTTCACTCTCAAACTTTCTTGCCGGCACCCTGCCTGCCTGAGTTATCGCTTCATAGTTAATATCATCAAGATTTTTTTGTGCCTGTTTCTGGGCCTCCAGTAAACCAGCCAGAAAGTTATGTTCCTGCTCGATAACTTTGTTTTCTGAAGCGGTCAGAAAGAGCAGTGTCGCACTGCCCGGGTGTAAATAACATTCAGGCTCACATTTCCCTTTTACAACAGACCCTGAACCCTGCACAGTTGTTTTACTTTTCTCTTCTCCGGTAGCCATATGTATTCCTTATACTTTAAAGTAACTCAACATGCAGGGCATCTGGCAGGGCGGTATAAATGGTAACTGTTTTACCTTCCGCATCAGTCCTGCCCTCAAATACCCTTCCTTCACCGGTTGTTATCCTGTAGCGGGTAAAGGGCATAATCTCTCCTGACTCTTCATCTCGCGCAGTAAAAAATTTACTGAACCCTACGGGAAGTTCTTTTTTTTTCACATCATAATCCGCCTTACCCATTTTCTGCACATTGACTGACTTCAGCAGGATATTCCCCGGGCAGCCCAGCTCAATATTGCCACCACTGAGTTTTATATACGCTCCCGCACAGTTCACCACCAGTTCCTTCGCCGCCGTGATTTCCACCCGGCCTTCCACGCTGGTCACGGTAATATCCTTTTTCGCAACAGCATCCAGCCCGTCATCCTGCGCCTGGATTTCCACCTTTCCCTTCGCCGCAAACAGCTTCATCCCCGCCTTCGCCGCCAGCAGGCTGACCGCCTCTCCCGCCGACACCGTAAAGCGCCTCAGCGCGCTGATATCCGTATTCTGCTGTGACATTATCCCCACGCTGGCGCTCCCCGAAGACAACCGCACCGCCTGCGGACTGCTGATGCTCACGCCCTGCGGCGCATTCAGCACCATCCCCGGATGTGCCAGGTCTTTCAGCGCATCGTTCAGCGTCTGCTGGTTCCCGGTATCTGACGGCAGGGCCTGAGCCGATTCCGCCGCCGACGCCAGGCTTTTCGCTATACCCAGCGCATTTTCAAGCTGGGCAATCGCCTCATCCATCGCCAGCATCCTGTCGCCTGCCGAAGGCTGTTTGTCTGCGCTGATAAACACCCCGGCGCCCCCCCGGATGCTCACCCACTTATCCGTACGCAGCTCCGCGCCTTCACCCCGCAGCACCCTGGACGCATCCACATTGTGCCCCAGGTTCAGCTGCGTCTTGCCGCCGTACTCCGTGCTGAGCTTGATATGCTCTTCACCCCGTTTGTCCTCCATCCGCAGCTTGTTGTTCGTCGGCGTGCGGATCACATTCCGGGTGCTGTTCTTCTCCGTCACATGGTCAACGTGCCGCGAGTCGTGCAGCGCATGGGCGATATACGGACGATCGGGATCGCCTTCGTGGAACGCGATCGCCACTTCCGTGCCCTGAATCAACGGGAAGTGAAAACCGTACACGTCGCCGCCGTAGGGTTTGGCGAGACGTACCGGCATGCTCTCCTGGCCCTGCGACTTGTCATCCCGGTCGGCGTCAAATTTCACCCGGTACAGTCCGGATGCATCCTGCCAGGCGTAGATATCGTTGGCTTTTGCGCTGGTGATACGCGCCGTCATCGTCCCGGTCACCTTCGGGCGCGGCAGCAGCGGCGGACGCCAGCACACCGTTTCGCTGTACGGTACCCCCAAAATATCCACCAGAAGGGCGCTCTTGCGACTGGCAGTAAAATGCGTGCTGATAACCAGCACCGGTTCCTGTAAGACAGCAGGCAGGGTAGGTGGCAGGCTGTCAGTGATGGTCAGTACCTGAGCCGGAGCCAGTGTAGCATCGGTACTGACGCCGGTTATCTGTGTCTTGTTTGCCAGAAAGCGCTCGTGGTCGAGGCGGGCGTAAAAGTTGGCGGTTTCCGCCTGCGGGTCGATTTTGTCACCCCGCGTCAGATGGCGCAGCCGGTAGTGGTACACCTCGCCGTAGGTCACCCCCTCGCCGTCGCCCCGCGTCATATCTGCCGGCGCAGACTGAAGGATGCTCTGTGCGTCACGGTGGTTGTAATCTTTCGTGGTGACGCTGGCTTCCACCACGTTGTGGGAGACATTCAGCCCCCATACCGATTCCGCCCCGCTGTCGCTCATCCCGGACGGACTGTTGACTGGCAAGGTTTTACCAAATACCAACGCCCGCTGCGCATCGGCAAAATGCACCACTTCTGTCTGCGCGTCTTCCTGGAGGGTAAACCAGTAAAATATTCCCACCTCCGCCAGCAGGCGCTGGATAAACGCCAGGTCGCTTTCCTGGTACTGGTTTATCTGCTCGCGCTTTGGGTAGATCTGCTTGAGGTTAAATTCATATTCCCAGCCATGCAGGTTATGCTCCTGTAACACCTGCCCGACCACTTCGGGTACTGACTTATTGACAAAGAAACGGTGACTGCGGTGCTGCTTATCCAGCAAAAACAGGAATGGTTTAAGCGTAATCAGGTACTGTGTCTGGTCGGCAGAGCCAGAAATGCGTCTGAAATGAGTAATGACACCGTGCACTTTTTTCTGTTCAGTCAGACTCTCCAGTAACCCGCCCCCCATCGTAAGGGTTGCGGGTTTACACAAAAACCAGGCAGCCTCAAGATGTTTGTCCGTAGTGGTAAAAATGATGTCATACCTGTAAATTCTGCTCAGGCCTTCAATACCGCTGAAGTCTTCCACATCAAGTGGAGAAGGACAGGAAGGAATATCCAGCCTGTAGCGGTTCAGGGTTCCCGCCCCGGATAAAACGTTTTGCAAAGAGTCAGATAGATTCATAATTTTTCACTCTATGAACGGATCTAAAAGGGGATCTGCAGGAACCATCACGTTCGCCTTGATCAGGCTGAACTTCACTGTTGTCCAACTCGCCGTACGGTCTTACTGCCTCCATGTCATTAAGCGGAATGTCGAAAATACACTCGCCGGCAATCTCTACCCCGGCGACCATTCTGCGCGGTGTATCCTTATGGCGCTCAGAGTGCAGAACGTATCTGACAATGAACTGGCCTTTATCAGGAAAATGATGGAATGAAGGTGGGATACATAGCTGGCCGTTCACAATACGAAGTGTGGGATCAAACGTAATTTGCCGCTCCCTGAACCGGGTTCCTCTTGGAACGATGGAAATACTGACTGGCTGGTAGTCCTCTGGCTCCGGAACGCTGAAACACACATTGTCGCCTCTTGTGCTGACCGTTGTTATTTCATCAGACCGAATGTAATCCCCGTGGCCGGGGCAACCGGTCAGTACCGTCAGGCTGAGCAAAAAAGCATGCCTGTGGCGAAAGGTTATTACTTTCACCATGGGAACCCCCGCAGCGTGCTGGTATACAGGTGGCGGATAACGGGCTCAGAAATGTTACCGTCAAGCGTGATATCACCTGCTTTTCTTAGATCACACCATGTCTCGTATCCTTCAGCCTGCAACGTAAAATGGTCAGCAATAATCTGTGCCTGCTGTTCCATGGGATATTCACTTAACAGACGCCCATCCAGGACATAACGGTAACTCACCGCCCAGCTGACAAGCCCCCGCCCGATGATGTTCATTCCTTTTTCACGTTGCCAGACATGTGCCATTTCATGAATAAAAAGATGTTGCAGAAAAGGTAAAGTCGACGCGTAATCATCCCTGTACCAGTGACGAAAATAAATCTCACCGTTCGGGGACATCGCCGTATTTTTATTCTGGAGGCCAAAGGGAAGATAGCTGTCATGATGGATCCAGACCTTATGGTACGGGATCGTTGACTTGTAAACTGATTTCGCCAGCACAATCTCTCCTGACGTCAGTAACCGCAGCGAACCTTCCTTTTCTTCTTTTTGCTCCGCCTTCTTTTTTTTATCGTGGATGGACATCACTTATCCTCCTGCCGCAGCTCAATCATTACCCCCTCTTCCTCATCCCAGCCAAGCGTAAGATGCTGCGGCTTCTGCCCCGCTGCCATGTGGGTCAGCAACTGCTGGCTCAGCACCGGCAGAATCTGCTGGTTCAGCAGGCTGTCGACATTACGGGCCCCGGTGTCCGGCAGCAGGCAGGCATCGGTCAGCGCGTCGTACAGGCTTTCGTGGATATCGGTCTTCATACCGTAGTGACGGTTGAGGCGTCTGCTCACCTGATTCAGCTTCATCTCCACAATGGTACGCATGGCTTCTGCATTCAGCGGACGGTAAATCACCGTCTGGAAGCGCGCCAGCAGCGCGGGCTGGAAGTGGTCCCGCAGGACAGGACGCAGCAGTTCATGCAGGTCCGGCTCTGTCGCCTCCGGCTGCTCCTGCAGCATCTGCATGATGAGGTCGCTGCCGAGGTTGGAGGTCATCAGAATCACCGTGTTACGGAAGTCAATTTCCCGCCCCTCGCCGTCGCGCATGAAGCCTCGGTCAAACACCTGATAGAACAGGTTCATCACGTCCTGGTGCGCCTTTTCCACTTCATCCAGCAGCACCACGCTGTACGGGCGCTTACGGACGGCTTCGGTCAGAATGCCGCCCTGACCGTAACCCACGTAGCCCGGAGGTGAGCCCTTAAGCTGCGAAACGGTGTGTGGCTCCTGGTATTCCGAAAGGTTGATGGTGATAAGGGACTTCTCGCCGCCGAATAGTTCATCGGCCAGCGCCAGTGCGGTTTCGGTCTTGCCGGTGCCGCTCGGCCCCACAAGCAGGAACACGCCCTGCGGGCCGTTCTCCGGCGCCAGACCGGTTTTGCTGGCGCGCAGGCGTTGCGCAATGGCATTCAGCGCACTGTCCTGACCGACAACGCGTTTCGCCAGACTGTGCTCAAGGCTCAGCAGTTCCGTCTGCTCGTCCTTCATCAGGGAAGAGAGCGGTACGCCCGTCCAGTCGGCGATAACGGTGGCGACGGTACGCGCGTCCACATCCAGCCCCAGCAGCGGGGTATTCTGCTGCACGGCAGTAAGCTGCATCTGAAGGTCCGCAATCTCCCCCTGACGGGAGATATCCGTGCGGCAGGCAAGCAGTTCTTCCGTCAGTTTCAGCTCCTGGCCGTACTGGGCTTCCCGTTCGTCGAGCTGCAAAATGATGGCGACCTCTTCCTCTCCGATGGCGGTCAGACGTTCGCCGTGAGCGGTATTACCCACTACGATATCCTCCAGCAGCGCCTGCTTCTCCATAGCAAGGGCCGTGAGCTGCGCCTTCATGCGGGTCAGCGGCTCCGGAATAGTGTCGAGGCTCATACGGATACGGGCAGAGGCGGTATCCAGCAAATCAACCGCCTTGTCCGGAAGCTGGCGTCCGGTCAGATAGCGTCTGGACAACGTGACGGCGGCTTTAACCGCTTCATCGGTAATATGCACGCCATGGTGCTCCGCGTAGCGTGACTTGAGTCCGCGCAGCATCAGGCAGGCGGTGTTGTCGTCCGGTTCGTCCACCTTCACCATCTGGAAACGACGCTCCAGCGCGGCGTCGCGCTCAAAGTACTGTTTGTACTCACTCCAGGTGGTGGCGGCGATGGTTCTGAGCTCACCGCGGGCGAGCGCCGGTTTCAGCAGGTTGGCCGCATCGGCGCCGCCCGCCTGGTTGCCCGCGCCGATAATGGTGTGCGCCTCGTCAATAAAGAGCAGAACCGGCTGGGGTGACTGCTGCACCGCGTCGATGATGTTTTTCAGGCGCTGCTCGAATTCCCCCTTCACACCCGCCCCGGCCTGTAACAGGCCGAGGTCAAGGGTGCGCACGGAGACCGGCTTCAGCGCGTCCGGCACATTGCCCTCATGAATGCGCAGCGCCAGTCCCTCCACGAGCGCGGTCTTGCCGACGCCCGGTTCGCCGACCAGAATCGGGTTGTTCTTGCGGCGCCGGGAAAGAATGTCCACCATCTGGCGGATTTCATTGTCGCGGCCATAGACCGGGTCGATTCTGCCCTCACGGGCGCGGGCGGTGACGTCGAGGGTGAACCTGTCCAGCGCATTCTGCAACGCCGGGTTCAGCTCTCCTGTTATATCCGCATTCACCGGACGGCCGACAAACTCCACCTCATCCCCCTGCGTAAGCTCCGCTTCCTGCTGCACCTCCGGTCGTTCATCCGACTGCGCATCCAGAAGTCCACGCAGGCGCTCAAGCTGGCTCTGCGCCAGCGTCAGCAGCGGCCACAGGCCGTCGCAGCGCAGCAGTTTCGGTTTTTTCACCAGCGCCATCAGGAGGTGAATGCTGCGGATGTGCTCTTCCCCCGACAGCGAGGCGTGCAGCCAGGCATCCTGCATAAGGGACTTCACGCCCTCCGAAAGCTGCGGACGGCTGCGCACTGACCGTGGCAGGCTGTCCAGAAAACCCAGCATATCCTGCCATATCGTATCCATATCCCATTCGTAGCGCCGCGCCAGCACCGTCAGGTCGCCCTCACCCTGCTCCAGCAGTTTCAGCAGCCAGTGCTCAGGCAGGATTTCCGCATGGGCGCGGGTCTGGCACAGGGAAGCGGCCCCTTCCATTGCGCGGGCACAGTAAGGGTTAAGACGGCGTAACAGGATGGCTGGATTTTCCATGAGACTCTCTCTTTATCAGTTCCGGACACGCTACCGCCCGTCGCTGTTCCCTGTTATTCAGGAACCCAAAGCGCATCAGGTCGGGCAGGCAGATTGTGTTTTTCTTTGCTGACCACCCGTCAGTGCAGGCGCTCAGCAAAAAAAGCAGACGGCTGACCGTCTGCTCAGGGCTCTTACGCAGTGGCGCGTTCGTTCCAGGAATCGGAATGAATGATGTTGCCGTCCTTGTAGGTCCAGGTGATTTTTTCGTAGCGCAGTTCAATCTGCTCGAGGTGGTTGTGCTTCTCGAAAGCCGGGTCCTTGATGTCATGCATCTTCGGATTCACTTTCACCAGCTTCACGTTCTCAAGCTTCGTGTTGAAGTACTCCACTTCCTGGCCTGCGTCATTGATTCTGTACCATTTGAACTCAGCCGATTTCAGGGTCTGGCCGGTCGTCACCGCCTTGTACAGGTACGGGCTGGAGGAGTCGATTTCCTTGGTGAACAGGAAAGGCGTGTGGATACGGGTGCCGGTCAGCTTGCCGGTATTGTTATCGGTCGGGATGTACAGGTTGTGCTCCTGGGCCACCACTTCGATACTGCCTTCACGATCCTGAACGTCCACAGACCCTTTGATGTCCGCGCCGCCGTCGTCCTTCAGCCACAGATAGACTGGAATTGCCATGTTAATTACTCCGTTACATTGTTATCAGCGCCATCATCCTGCGATGACGCATGGGTCTTGCCCGGCGCCTGACAGGCATTCGCCTGCGGTACCAGACTGATTTCGACACGGCGGTTCAGCGCCCGGCCTTCCGCCGTGTCGTTGGTGGCGACAGGACGGCTTTCACCATAGCCCTGCACCGCAAAACAGCTCTCCGGCACGTCGCCGGTATCCCGCATCCAGTCGCGCACCGACTCCGCACGCTTAAGCGACAGCACCTGGTTGGACTGGTCATCCCCGGTGCTGTCGGTATGGCCCGCGACCACAATCAGCCAGCCGGGCTTCGCCTTGATCCCCACAAGCGAGTTCACCAGCAGCTTTGTTGAGGCGGGTTTAAGCGCCCACTTTCCGGTATCAAACAGCGACATGCTGTCGAGGCGGACAGTCTGTGGCCCCTGCACGATTTTCTTAATCACCGGACGAGGTGGCGGCGGTGGCGTCCAGCTATTAATGGCGGCTTCTACCGGCGGGATCAGACGCATGCCCTGATACAGGCCGAGCCCGTAACGCAGTGGCTCGCCACGCCGCAGCCAGTCGTCCAGCAGGCGGCTGTCTGCCCGCAAACGCAGCTGCGCCTGCTGCTTCGGCTCAGGTGGCGTGCCGCTGAGACGGTGGTATACGGCAAGGTGGTCGCCCACGCTGCGCACCAGCCGCTGGTTGTTGATAAAGGAAGCCAGCATTGCCAGCGCAAGGAAGACAAAGCTGATCCCCCCGGCCAGCCGCATATTCTGCATCCGGCGGCTGATGCCGTGACGACGTGGCAGGTACGGCAGCAATACCTCCGGCAGCGGCAGTAATTCCGGTGCAAAGTCAGGTTTCGGGCAAAGCGTGGTGATACCGGCTATCTGCTGTTGCCAGAGGTTATCCTCTGTTGCGGCGATCGGTGTCAGACAGATACCTGCCGCGCAGAGTTTCAGCTGCGGAAGCTCACCCTGTCGGGCGCTGAGTGGCCGGGTGAGGTGGTGCGCCATCAGCGCCAGTATGCTGTCCAGCCACAGCGTGTCATAAAGGCGTGAGGCGCGGCTGCCGCTCTCCCACTGCCAGTCCGTCACCGGCAGGGTGACATGTCCGTTTTGCCGCACCCGCACGCCCGGTAACTCCGGTGTGACGGTAAACCACTGCGCCTCTTCTTTAGGGTGAAGGTCAGGTGGCGACACCCAGGCCACGCTCCATACCGGCGGAACACCGTTCAGCCAGGTCCGGCACTGCGTTATACTGCGTCGCCAGCTACGGAGCGTCTGCGCCAACGCCTCTTCCGACGTCTGCTGTTCCGGTATCAGCGCCAGCAATACCGAGACCTGCGACATCAGCGCCGGACGGACAGCCGCCAGATGCTGCGCCAGCAGCGGCAGCTGTTCTGCATTTTGCGCGTGTATGTACCAGCCCTGACGGGTTTCACGATAAACGGTATCGGGAGGGAACAGGCTGGTCGTATCGCCGCAGACCAGCACCACCGCACCCTGAAAATCTTCCGGGGGCAGGACATGCTCTGTTACCGGTATGACGAACTGGCGACGCCGCCACCGATGCCATAGCGCCGCACCGCAGACCAGCAGAATACAGACGCTGAGCACAGAACGGCTGATGGTGGAAATCGGCCAGAAACCCACGACCAGCCACAGGGCCAGAACAGCAGCAAACAGTGTGAGTAGCGTTCGGGTGAGTTGACGCATCCGTTATCCCTGCCCCGCTATCTGCGCCACCATCTGCGACAGCACAGATGAGAAGGTGAACCACAGCGCCGCCAGCACCACCACGCCCGCCGCCCAGCCCAGCCAGTACATCCGGCGTCCGCTGCGCAGGCGGGATGCCCTGACTACCACAGGCGTTTCCTGGGTCAGCGCAAACGGCGGTACGCGCTCACTGAGCGCGCGCACCACATCCTCACGCCGCTCATCATCCTGCGTGCGGTACTGGCCGGTGAAGCCCAGTTGCAGAGTGCGGTACAGGCAGGTCAGCACCGCCACATCCGGCGCAGGTTCGCGCAGGGCCGTACGGATACGCTCCCATAGCTCTTCCCCTGCATTCAGGGTACGGAAAAACCGCGCCTGAAGTGGGTCTTTTCGCCACTGGCGGTAACCGTCATCCTGTTTATCCCGGTTCAGCACGCTCTCATCCATCAGGGCGCAGTACGCATACAGCATATGGTCGCAGGACGTGGTGCTGAACCCGGCTTCGTTCAGCGATTCACGCGCGGCGTTCACCCACCGGCAGGCCCGTCGGTACAGCGCTTCGCCGTCCTTTACCTCCTGGCCGCTGCGCAACTGGCTGACCAACAGCCAGCCCGGATAAAACGTTTTGTTTATCAGGTCAATGTCGGCATCGTTCATGAGCGCAGCACCGCAAACAGTTCAAGTTTCACCTCACCGAGGGAGCCCGGCGTATAGAAGGTACAGTTCCCGGCTTCCAGCATGGCACGAGCAGCATCGGTGGACAGATCCAGCGCGAAAAACTGATTTTCCAGGCGCAGCGGGATGGCCGCCGGAACGTGACTCAGCGGTTTAATCACCATCCCGCTCAGGGCGATATTCACCACCTCAGAGACATCATCGTGGCTGCCCGCCTTGCACAGTTGCGGGAAGCGCGTCTGAAGTTCGTGGTTTGGCATGGCGGAGCGTACGGAGAGATAGAAATCGGCCCCTTCACGCAGCCGCGCGTCGTGCAGCTTCCCGCGCCAGATTTCCCGGTCTTCGCCCTGTTTCAGTTCAATAGCGATCACGCGCGACGGCAGGCTGGCTTCAAGGAGACTATCAAGCAGGGTAAACAGCGGCGGGAACACCGTTTCCGGCGCGTCATGCCGATAGGGGGGAATGGCGTCCACATCATGTTCAAGTGAAAAGGTCAGCAGGCTGCCGGCAAGGCGGGCCAGCTCGCGGTACAGCAGTTCCGGATGGCGGGACGGCGCCTGGTGCAGCTCCGTCAGTACCGGCTCAACGCTGTTGAGGGCGTTCAGCAACCAGAACAGTGATACATCGGCCACCGCGAAGTCCGCCATCCGCTCGTTGCTTTCACGGCGCATTGCCATCAGGCGCTTACGCCGGGCCGCAAGGCGGTGCAGCAAATCACTCAGTTCGCTGAGCAGTAACGGGCTGGCAGACAAAGAGAGCAGCGGCGGAATAAAGCTCCGCTCCAGTACCCACTGCCCCTGCGCGTTTCGCATCAGTCTCGCCACCGGGCAGGTAAGCCAGGCGCTGTTTTCCTGCGTCGACAGCCGCAGCGTCAGAGCATGACGAAGTACCGTCAGTTCACTGCGCTCATGCCCGGCCAGTTCCTGCACCGTCACCCGTTCAGACTGCCAGCGGCGCGGACGGGCACTGTCCCGCCCGTCATCCAGATTACCGCCGTTGGCGCTGAGGAGTGGCAGACACAGCAGCACTTCAACTGCATCACTCCCCGCCGCTGATAAATCACATACCGGCGGCAGGTTATCCGCCAGATCTGTGTCCACCAGCGTACCATCCGCAAAGCGCACGCAAAGCCGGGTGGCATTCAGCCGTGAAAGGGCCAGCGCGCCTTCGTCGAACTCCGCGCACAGCACACCCCACGGGTGCGCCAGCGCCATCCGGGCCACAGTGTCGGCCACATGTGCATCCCAGCGGGCCTGCTGCTGGAACTGCTGCGGGGCCAGGAAGGCCCCGTCTTCCCATAACGGACGATAAATTTTCATCCCTGCTACCGCCTTACGCTTTCGCTTTCGGCATCTGGCTCACCAGAGACAGGTTCACATCCATGCCTTCCACCTGGAAGTGCGGTACCGCAAACAGCTTCACGCGGAAGAAACCCGGGTTGTCTTCGATATCTTCCACCACCACCTTCGCGTCACGCAGCGGATGAGAAGCCTGCAACTCATCGCCCGGATCGGTCATTTCCGTCACCAGACTACGCACCCAGGTGTTGAGCTCCAGCTCCAGCAGACGGCGGTCCTTGGTGGTGCCGATGTTCTCGCGCTGGATGAGCTTCAGGTAGTGCGCAATACGCGACAGCAGGAAGATGTACGGCAGACGTGCGTTGATGCGGCTGTTGGCCGTGGCATCCGCAGTGTCATACAGCGCCGGTTTCTGCGCGGAGTTCGCCGAGAAGAAGCAGGCATAGTCGCGGTTTTTGTAATACGAGAGCGGGATAAAGCCGAGGTTGGCGAACTCGAACTCGCGGGTCTCCGGGATCATCACCTCAGACGGGATTTTCACCTGGTTGCCGGTACCCAGATCGTACAGATGAATAGGCAGGTCTTTCACCGCCCCGCCCGCCTGCGGGCCACGGATCTGCACGCACCAGCCGTTATTGATGAAGCTCTTCACCATGTTTGACGCGAAGGAGAACGACGCGCTGGTCCACAGGTATTTCTCGTGATCCGGGCCTTTCACCTGCTCAACGTAGTTAAAGCTGCGTACAGGTACGGTGTCCGGGCCATACGGCAGACGCCCCAGCACGCGCGGCATCACGAGGCCGATGTAGCGGGCGTCGTCGGTGTCGCGGAAGGATTTCCACTTGATGTACTCGGCGCGGTCGAAGTAGTTGCCGATATCCTTAATTGCAGCGACCTCTTCCATCGAATCTTTCAGGAAGAATTTCGGACCGACAGAGCCAATAAACGGCATATGTGCGGCAGCTGACACTTTAGAGATGTTGCGCAGCAGCGCCACATCCTGCGGGCTGGCGTCAAATTCATAGGATGAAATCACGGAGCCAATCGGCTCGCCGCCCGGGGTGTCGTATTCGGCGGTATAGGTGTGCCAGTAGAGGCCGCTCTGGATAAGTTCCGGCGCGTCTTCAAAGTCCTGACGCAGA
This sequence comes from Enterobacter hormaechei, assembly GCA_042434945.1. GTDB lineage: Bacteria > Pseudomonadota > Gammaproteobacteria > Enterobacterales > Enterobacteriaceae > Escherichia > Escherichia hormaechei_A. Next base: position 1,420,639 of record CP170191.1, on the reverse strand, counting down.
TCTTCTTTCGACACATCCAGAATTTCGGTTTTCACGTTCTGGCGGTAGTCGGTGCTGTCCACCAGCTGCTTCAGGCCGCGCCACAGGGACTCCACCTTCTGGAACTCCTGGTGATGCATTACGGCATCCAGCTGACGGCTGATCTGGAAATCCAGCTCAGCGATATGGTGGTCAATCAGCGTTTTGTCGAGCTTCTCCACCGGCTGACCGGATTTGCGGATGCAGTCCATAAACACCTGCATCGCCGCCGTCAGGCGTTCACCCGCCGGAGCGTCAGAAAGCGCGGCGTCATCCAGAAACGCATTGATATCCCCCAGGCTGGAGGCCGGGGTCAGGTTGATTTTTTCAAACAGGGAGGCGTAAACGCCCTCTTTTTCCAGTACGGTGGTCTGCCCCTGCGCGGAGGCGGTTTCAGTATTCACAGACATCAGCATATTCCCGGTTAATCCATTAAATTACACATGCCGCTTATTTCGGGGCCAGTGCACTCATTTCGTCGCGTAATTCCTGAGACAGCGCCGGGTCTTTAAGAATTTTCTCGAGTTCTTTTCTGAAAGTGGCGTTATCAAGGAGATTGGATTTGAGGTCGCGTAATAAATTACGCATGGCCAGCATGGCGCGGAGCTGGGGGATCTGGCGGGCAACCTGTTCAGGTTCGAAATCCTTAATATCGGAGAAATTCAGTTTTATGCTTTCTTCCGAACCATCCCCGGCCATTGTGTTAGGAACCGTCAGATTCACTTCCGGGTTAAATTCCGAAAGTACGCTGTTGAAGTTATTTTTATTGACGTTAATTTTCTCCCTTTCCGATAATGGGCGATTCTCTTTTCCATTACTGAAATCACCGACGGTGAGGAGTTTAAGCGGCAGTTCGATTTTCTTCTGCGCGCCACCTGTATGCAGAGCCAGCTTTAAGTTTATGCGTGCCTTGGGCACCTCATTCTGGAATGAATCGGCCATAGCAGTCCCTTTCTTTAAAAGAAATAAATGTTAAGTGAGTGACGTTTCTTTACAAAACCATATTAGAGCAAAAGCCCATTTAAAATCAACTTCTCAAATCAAAGATCTACCATTAGACTTTTCTTAAGAGTTTTATGCCAGGAAGGGTATAAAAAGAACGCCGCGTAGCGTCTGCCGAAACGCCCTCGCGACCCTGACAGAAAGGTTGTTTTAAAGGCTAGAAACCTTATTATTTTATTACTTTACACAAGGAGTGGATTAGTCCAATGCTGGATTATTCCATCACTCACAGTTATAAAAATAAGGATAATATTGGCCCCACTATATATTTAAATACCCTATCTCTTTTTTAACCCCCATTACATACAGATAATCGTTAAACCTGGGACCAAACAGTCTTTCCTTTCAGAAATCAGGCAGAATCATATCTAATCAGCCAGGGTCAATTGCACTTAACTTTTCCATAAGTTCAGGAAGAGGGGCAACATCCCCTCTTCTAAACGTCTTAATTTCTCCCTTCATTGAATGACTTAGCCTTTCTCCTGCTACGCTTGTTTTATGGTTCAGAAACGCAGGAACGCTTTCGATGAAAAAAATCGCTATTATCGGCTCAGGCCCAACAGGGATTTACACCTTTTACTCACTTCTTAACAACGCAGCGCCGCTTTCGATCACCGTGTTCGAAAAGGCAGACCAACCCGGTGTTGGGATGCCCTACAGCGACGAGGATAATTCCCGGCTGATGCTGGCGAACATCGCCAGTATCGAAATCCCGCCCATTTTTATTACCTACCTCGACTGGCTCAAACAGCAGAGTGCGGCCCATCTTGCCCGCTATAACGTCGATAGTGAGAAACTGCACGACCGGCAATTCCTGCCGCGTATTCTGTTGGGTGAATATTTTCACGATCGGTTTCTTGCCGTCGTTGCTGAGGCGAAAAAGTCGGGCTTTCATGTCGAGGTGCACCCCAACGCAGAAGTCACGGATATTAAGGCTGATGCAGACGGTGTGGCCCTTTCAGTGAACGATGCCCCTTTCTCAAGGCGGTTTGATCTTGCGGTAGTCGCCACCGGCCACGTCTGGCCTGATGAAGATGAAACCACCCGCGCATATTTCCCAAGCCCATGGTCGGGGCTGATGGACGCGGAGATCCGAGCCTGTGAGGTGGGGATCATGGGTACTTCCCTCAGCGGCCTGGACGCTGCAATGGCGGTTGTGATGCAGCATGGCCGGTTTAGCGGGGAGCAGTTCGTTGTCAATAAAGGCAGCGAAGGGTTAAATATCACGCTGATGTCCCGCACGGGCGTTCTGCCGGAGGCCGACTTTTACTGCCCTATCCCTTATGAACCGCTGTCCGTGTTAACGGAGTCTGTGGCGGAAAGTGAAATCGCCAAAGGCCCGGACGGGCTGCTTGACCGCATCTTTGCGCTGATGGTGAAAGAGCTCGAGCTGGCCGATCCGCGCTGGTGCCAGGCGATATCGCTCGGTACGCTGAATGCCGACACGCTTCGTGATGTCTGGTTTGAGGATCGTAAAAAGCATGGCCCTTTCACCTGGGCCGAAGCGAATCTGAAAGAAGTGGAGCGCAACAAGCGCGAAAAACGCACCGTTGCCTGGCGCTATACCGTGCTTCGTCTGCATGAAGTGGTTCAGGCCATCGTCCCTTCACTCAGTGAGCATGACAGAGAGCGGTTTAAATCCGGGCTGGAGCGTGTGTTTATCGATAATTATGCCGCCATTCCACCGCAGTCTATCCGCCGTTTACTGGCGCTGCGCGAGGCAGGGATCATTAGCGTGGTCGCACTCGGTGATAATTACGACCTGGATATCGGCAGCGATCAGACCGTCATCACCACGGCAGAAAAGCGTTACCGCTTCGACGTGTTTATTGATGCGCGCGGGCAAAAGCCACTCAGAAACAAGGACATTCCCTTCCCCACCCTGCGTAAACAGCTTGCGGAAACCGGCGATGACGTCCCGGACGTGGGGGAAGACTATACGTTGCTGGCGCCTGCATCACTGCGGGGGCGCATCGCTTTTGGGGCGATCCCCTGGCTGATGCACGATCATCCCTTTGTTCAGGGTTTGTCTGAGTGCGCTGAAATTGGTAAAGCGATGGCGAAAGCGGCTGGAAAACCTGCGTCGGGCGTGCGAAGGAAGTTACCATTCATGGAATTTTAACAGAGCTTCCCTGCCCTGCGGGGTCGGGTTACTCGAAGAAGACGTGCGGGTTTTCCGACAGCGACACGAACGATTTAGTGTTCTTGTCCAGGGCAAGGATTTTGCCGCTTTCGATGTCATATACCCAGCCGTGCAGGCGAATGGCGTTGTTGCGCAGGCCTACCGCCACCGACGGATGGGTCTTGATATTGCTCAGCTGCGCAAAGACGTTCTCCTGCACCATCGCATTCACCTTATCGATTGGCTTATCCCATGTTTTCTTCTCAACCACCGCTTTTGCCGCATCAGAATAGCGCAGCCAGTGGGAAACGGCCGGCATCGGCTCCAGATCGGCGTTGTCAGCAATCGCCTTCATTGCGCCGCAGTTGGAGTGGCCGCAAATAACGATATCGGTCACGCCCAGGGCAACAACAGCATATTCGATGGTCGCAGAGACACCGCCAGGCTCCGGCCCGAACGGTGGCACAATGTTGCCCGCGTTTCGAATGACAAAGAGCTGTCCTGGCTCCTGTTGCGTAACCAGTTCCGGAACCAGACGGCTGTCGGAGCAGGAGATGAACAGCGCTTTGGGATTCTGACTGGACGCTAAACTACGAAAAAGCTCTTTACGTTGCGGGAAAATCTCTTTTTGAAAGCTGAGAAAACCTTCAATGATATGTTGCATAGCCATTTCTCTTTTATCTGTTTTAGTTTAGGTATGATCGCGATCACACTCGTAAAATTTAACCACCGCACCTTAGCCGAGACAAGCAATATATTTCTGGCCCGACCGCTGCACGATCTCATCCGCGTTCGCCGGGATGTTCTGCCCTTCAAAGGCCCCGTACAGGCGCTGGTACGTTTTCCCTGTCAGTCGACCAATCACCGACTCAACGGTGCGGGCAGGCAGCGGCAGCAAATTCGGATAACTCCACATAAACGACACGGCGTCCTTACCGGGCGTAACCTGCAAAATATCACCGGCCAGCACCACGCCGTCGCCTGACTGCCAGTGCAGCACCGTGCCGCCGGCAAAATGCCCGCCCAGCCGCAGAAGAGTCACCAAAGGCATAATCTCCAGGGCGTCCTCCTCCCAGAAGCTTATCGCCGGGCTGTCACGCATCACCCACTGCCGATCGCTGGCGTGCAGGTAGATCGGTGCGTTAAACGCCGCGGCCCACTCCTGCATGGTGGTGTAGTAATGCGGGTGCGAAATCGCGATCGCGCTGATCCCCCCGAGCGCGTCAACTAACGCTCTGGTCGCCGGGTCAAGATTGGCGATACAGTCCCACAGAACATTGCCCTGTGGCGTACGCAGCAGAAGCGCCCGCTGGTTGATGGCAAAAGAGGGAACAGTTTTGATGCTGAACAGCTGCGGCTCCAGCTGTTGCCATTTGTTGGTGTGCGTGGTCGTAAGGCTGTCGAAGTCCGTCCATGTCTGGCCCGTCACCGGGACATACTGGCGCTCATCGTCGCAAATCGGGCAGTTTTTGGGCTGTTCATCGTAAGCGGTACCGCAGGTTTTACAGAGTGTAATCATCGGCTTTCCTCAGCAATAAATCACTGAGTATGGCAGGGATTATCCATATGTGCTGAGGGGTGCCTGGCCCGCTTTTTTTGACTTATACTATGCCAGTATCAAAAACTGAATAACGCAGGTGGCACATGGAAATTGATCTCGATAACTTAGTCTTTAACGGGCTGGATGAAGCAGAAGAGCGCAACGCGGAACGTCTCGACGATGCGGATAAAAAAGCCCTGGCGATTGTCGCCGATGACGACTGCGGCGATGCCTGCAAGATCTGAAGAAAAAGCACCGGGCATCCCGGTGCTTTTTTTTTATGAATGCCTTTTGCTACCGGCTATCAGATCTCCGGCGTTTTGCTAAACCCGGTCAGCATCAGGATCAGGCTTTGGGGAGATGACCCCGTCTCAAACTGATAGTGATTTCCCTGACGATCGCCGCCGATATACCACGAAATGTCGGTTTTCCCTTCTGCCAGCGCCTTGCGCACCGCTTTATCCACGTCCACCATCCGGTATTCGCGGGAGTGGTTCAGGTACAGCACCGCATCCGAGCGATAGTTGCAGGACGGTCGTGACTGCCAGCTCACGGTGGCCGGTTCCCAGTCGTTACTCGCCGGATAGAAGAAGATTTGATCCGCGCCGTCAGTTTCCACTTTCCCGCCATAAATTCTCACGCGGTATTTAAACTGGGCAGGATCCTGTCCGGCAGGCAGCGGAGGAATGTTGAACTTCACCAGCGACAATGTTTCGCTGTTTTTCGTGCGTCCACCGTTCTTCCAGTTATCCTGCACCAGTAAGACCTGGGGATCGGGCTGTGAAAGTGCCGGTTCCATGCTGCTGAGCCAGACGTTAGCCTTCGCTTTTGAATAACCATACGGCACGGTGGTGCCGCAATCCATTCCCCGGTTCATGCACAGGTCGGTCATAAATCGCGCGGCATCTTCCGTCCAGCCGTTCATGAAGTCAGCATGCGCCGTATACAGGCTCCCCCACCGCTCTTCACGCTCACTGCCATGCATGATGGGGTCGAGGGAAAGCTGGACTTTACTGGTATCCAGAGAGCTAATTGTCGGGAGCACGTACGCAATATTCATGTTCACCGTCGGGATCTTCACCGGGAAGGCGGACGGACACTGTCCTTTCGTATCGTAGGTGGCGTTAGCCAGGCCGTGGGCGGGCTTCAGGTTGACCCCGTCCCAGCAGTTCGGGAACTGAATGCCGATATTAAACTGCACGGCATCCTTCGCCTTGCGTAAGCCGCAGACTTCACCCGTTCTGGTGGTATAGCCCTTACCATTGGCGCATAAAAAGGTGATATGCGGATTTGGCGCGGTGCCATGATGATCGCCCGCCAGCAGCGACAGCCCCGGCGGAAACGGATGAAGCGGCCAGGCGTCAACGTTCGATGCCTGATAATAGGTTTTTTGATAGGCGGGTTTGACTACCGTTCCGTCCGGCAATTTTAGCGACGGAGCCCAGTAGGCCGAGCTGTCTGCTTTGTTATCGCAGGTGGTCTTTTCCTGGGTACGCAGAGATTCACGGCTGGAGTAAGCATCCGCGTGCACGTTACCAAAAAAATCGTGCAGCATAGCCTCATTGGGCATGCCGAACATCATAATGGCATCATCGCCGAGGGTGTGGGAATAACTGCATACAACATGCGTCTGTGGACCAGCGTGTACCGCCTGCATGGTAAGCAGAAGTGCGGAGGCAGAAAGCGCGGGGGTTAATACTGTCCGTTTCATTATTATCTCCATCTGTGAAAGGAGATAGTGGTAACAAAACGGCCATCATTTACCGAGGATTTGCCTGGGTATTTTTCCCTTCATCCTCGCTTTACAGACACCACGCACAGCTCATTCCAGTACATTTCGCGCGTCCGGCGCAGTTCAGCGTGACGTTTTATCATGGAACCACTCCGGGTCGATGTTGGCTACGTCCACGCCATACAGGCTGGCGACAGGCAGTATTGACTCAAGAACACGTTGCGCGCTGTTCTCCGCATTCACTGGTCGGGGCGCAAAAAACCGCCGTAACGTGCTTATCCATTTTTTCATCGTCATTACCCTTCTCGCTTAACCTGTCCTCAGTTAAACACCCAAATTGCGCCCGGGGGAAATATCAAAATCCACTGTCGATGTGCAGGATCTGCAAATAGCGCCCCGCCGTCTGCTCTCTTCTTTAACACCTTGTTCACTCATGCTTTTTTTCTCATAGCAAAGAACGATTTCTTATTTGGCGATAGCTTTCCCTTATGGGAGCGTAACGGGGTAAAACAAAAACAACGGGATGGCGTATGACTATGGCTGCAAAAATGAAAGGGTTTAAAAAACGGGCGCAGGTTCTGGGATTAGTGGCAGCCTGGGGCCTGGTTTCAGCGCAGGCGCAGGCCGATCGGCTGGCGGATATCAAGGCAGCAGGCGTGGTGAAAGTGGCCACGTTTGATGCCAATCCACCCTTTGGCTCGATTGATGCCAAAACGCATGAGATAGTGGGTTACGACGTGGACTTCGCCAAAGCGCTGGCGAAATCGCTTGGCGTAAAGCTTAAACTGGTCGCCACCAATCCGGCTAACCGTATACCGCTGCTACAGTCCGGAAAAGCGGATCTCATCGTGGCGGATATCACCATCACTCCGGAACGCGCACAGGTCATTGATTTCTCGACGCCTTACTTTGTCACCGGCCAGCAGTTCCTGGTTCCGGCAAAATCACCGGACAAGCTTGATGACTATAGCCGGGCACGCATTGGCGCCGTAAAAGGTACGACGGGTGAACAGGCGCTGCACCAGCGTTTTCCGCAGTCCCGCGTCCTCTCTTATGATGATATTCCGCTGGCGCTGACGGCACTGCGCAATGGCAACGTGCAGGCCATTACCCAGGACAGCACCATTCTGGCCGGTCTGCTGGCGCAGGCGCCGGATAAAGCCGACTTCAAAATCCTGCCCGACCTGCTCAGTAAAGAAGAGATTGGCGTGGGGGTGAAAAAGGGTGAAACGGCGCTGCTGAAAGCCGTTAACGATGAGCTGGTAACCCTGGAGAAAAACGGCCAGGCGGCAAAAATCTATGACGTCTGGTTCGGTCCAGGCACCCCAGCTCCACAGCCTCGTAACTTTAAAATAGAAGCCCGGTAATATGCTCTCAGGTTTATTTTCACGCTCCGCGGCCAATGCCGCGGATTTTTCACGTCTGGAACAGGCCAGCGTTGAGTTTCGCCATGTGGACAAACGCTACGGCGACCATCCGGTTTTAACCGACATTAACCTCACCATCATGCCGGGTGAAGTGGTTGCCATTCTCGGCCCTTCGGGTTCCGGAAAATCGACCCTGATTCGGCTTATCAACCAGCTTGAGAGCCTGAGCGGCGGGGAGATTCTGATCGACCACAAGCCGACCGGACAGCTTTCCGGCAGCAGGCTACGTCAGTTACGCAGCCGCGTCGGGTTTGTGTTCCAGCAGTTCAATCTCTATGCCCACCTTACCGCCAGTCAGAACATTACCCTGGCACTGGAGCACGTTCACGGCTGGAAACCCCTGCCTGCCCAGGAGCGCGCGCTGGCGCTGCTGGAGAAGGTCGGCATGCTGGAGAAGGCGCACCGCTTCCCCGCTGAACTTTCCGGCGGACAGCAGCAGCGCGTGGCGATTGCCCGTGCTCTGGCCTCGTCGCCGCAAATCATTCTCTTTGACGAGCCGACGTCGGCACTCGACCCGGAAATGATTGGCGAAGTGCTGTTTGTGATGAAAACCCTCGCGCACAGCGGGATCACCATGATTGTCGTTACCCATGAGATGCAGTTCGCCCGGGAAATTGCCGATCGAATCGTCTTTATCGACGGCGGAAAAATTCTGGAAACCGCGCCCCCGGCGCAATTTTTCAATCAACCGTCGCATCCCCGTGCGAGGCGTTTCCTGCAAAAAGTGCTGGATCCGCTGCATCAGGAGCAACTGTAATGCCCGCTCTGGACTGGCAGGGGGTGCTGGCCGGACAGCCCCTGCACTGGATCCTCTCCGGATTTCTCACCACTCTGTGGGTGACGCTGGCGGGGATTATGCTGGCCAGCCTGCTCGCCTTGTTCTTTATGCTTTTGCGGCTTTCCGGGGGACGTTTCGGGACATTGATCGTCAGCTGCTGGGTATCGCTGTTTCGCAATACGCCGCTGCTGGTACAGCTGCTGTTCTGGTATTTCGCCGCCTGGAACGGGTTGCCGCAGGGGCTGCGTGACGCGGTGAACGCAGACCACAGCTGGTCCATTTTACCCGGTGACGTCTGGTGGTTTACGCCAGAGTTTTTATGCTCCGCCTGGGGGTTAGGCGTCTTTACCTCGGCGTTTTTAATTGAAGAAGTGGAATCGGGGCTGCGTTCCGTACCTGCCGGGCAACGGGAGGCGGCGCTCGCTCAGGGATTTTCCTCATGGCGTCTGTTTCGCTACATTCTTCTGCCACAGGGGCTCGCTAACGCGTGGCAGCCCGTCGTCGGCCAGTACCTTAACCTGATGAAGCTCTCCTCGCTCGCGAGCGGGATTGGCTTCGCCGAACTGACCTACCAGGTCCGCCAGATAGAAAGTTACAACGCCCATGCACTGGAAGCCTTCACCGTCGGTACGGTGCTCTACTTGCTTACCGGGATGGTGACGGGAAGCGTGCTGGTGCGCCTCGGCCCCCATTCAGGGAGGAAAAATCATGATCCCCGGATTTAACGTTGTTGTCGAAAACCTGGATTATCTGCTTTGGGGACGTGCGGCTGCGGGAGAACCCGGCGGCGTACTGCTCTCACTGCTGATGGCCGCAGGCGCCGCCGCGCTTGCCCTGCCCGGCGGGATTGTGCTGGCTTGCGTCGCCTGGCGCTATCCCGGCGTGGTGCGCAGTGCGCTGTTTGCGTGGGCAGAGTTGATTCGCGGGATCCCCCTGATCTTCGTGATATTCTGGATGTGGTATCTGCTGCCACTGATAACCGGCAGGGATCTCCCGGGCGCGACGACCGTCACGCTGGCGCTGGCCTGGTTTACCGCGGCTGCGGTGATGCATTCGGTGTTAGCCGGACTGAGAGCTCTGCCGTCGGGCCAGAATGAGGCCGCGCTTTCTCAAGGGTTCAGTACGCAGCAAACGCTGTGGCGCGTGCTGCTGCCGCAGGCGCTGAGAAATATTCTGCCGTCGCTGGTGGGGATTTTTATCAGCCTGCTGAAGGATACGTCGCTGGCGTTTATCGTGAACGTTCCTGAACTGACCACGGTGGCGGGACAGATCAACAACCGGGTGCAAATTTACCCGGCGGCCATTTTTATCTTCACGGGTGTAATCTATTACCTGCTCTGCTGCTCGCTTGAGCTGCTCGCGAAGCGCTGGCGCGTCAGCCGGCCAGCGCTTTAACCACCGTTTCCATCGCTTTGGTGGTCAACTCACTGCGCTTAACGCGCTGGTTCGCCAGCGCGGTACGCAGAACGCCCGCAATGACAATATGTTTCGGCTCCTGCCCTAAATCACGCATTTCGAGAACGACCTTGCCTACCACCCGACACATCTCCTGGTAAAGCGCTTCGTCTTTGGTCACATTGCCCATTGCCATCACTCCGTTGCCCTAAACCGTCAGCTTAAATCATTCGTCGGCTGGATACAAAAAAGAAGCCCGGCGTGTAGTTCGCCGGGCTTCGTCTGGAAAATCAGGAGATTAGTTGTTTACCGGGATGACCGCGCCTTTGTATTTGGTGCGGATCCAGTCCTGGATCTCTTTGGAGTGCAGCACGTTCACCAGCGCGACGATATCCTTCTTCTTCTCGTCACCGCGATGAACGGTAATGATGTTGGCGTACGGGTTATTCTCACCGCTTTCAACCGCAATTGGATCGTGCACCGGATCCAGACCGGCATCAATTGCGTAGTTGGCGTTGATCACCACCGCAGCACCTTCGTCGTTGTTGTACATCTGCGGCAGCAGAGATGCCTCGACGTTAGGGGTGAATTGCAGCTTTTTCGGGTTCTCCACGATATCGCTGATGCGCGCGGTCACTTTATCGATGCCTGGCTTCAGCTTGATCACGCCCTCTTTTTCGAAGATGGAGAGAATACGCCCTTCCTCGGAAACCGCATCACGCATGATGATTTTGCCGCCTTCCGGCAGATCCTTCAGCGATTTGTATTTTTTCGAATAGATACCGATCGGCTCAATGTGGATTGCGCCCGCACTGACAAAGTCATAATCCTTATCGCCCGCATGATCTTTCAGGACGCTGTTCAGGTAAGGGATGTGCTGGAAATAGTTTGCGTCAATGTCATGCCCCGCCAGCGCCGTATTTGGCAGAATGTAGTCCTGGAACGGTTTAATCTCCAGATCGATCCCCTGCTTCGCCAGAATCGGCTTAGCCTGCTCCAGAATTTCCGCGTGCGGGGTGTTGGACGCCCCCACGGTGAGCGTGTCCGCCCAGGAGGCAAAGCTCAGGGCACTCAGGGTTGCGGCGGCGATCAGTGTCAGTGTCTTTTTCATGATGTGGTTCCTGTGTGTATTTATTAGCGTTTATCTAACAGTGAAGTAATGGCATCGCCGCAGAACTGGATAATGAACACGATGATCAGAATGGTCACCGTTGCCACCAGCGTGACGTCACCATGGTTGCGCTGGAATCCTTCCAGATAAGCCAGATTTCCCAAACCGCCGGCACCTATCACCCCTGCCATTGCGCTGTAGCTCACCAGCGCAATCAGCGTCACCGTCATACCTGAAACCAGTGCGGGTGAAGATTCCGGCAATAAAACCCGAAACACTAACGTGCTCAGCCGCGCGCCCATCGAACGCGTGGCCTCAATGACTCCTTTGTCTACTTCTCGCAAGGCAATCTCGACCAGACGGGCGTAGAACGGCGCCGCGCCCACAATCAGGGCGGGCAGCGCAGCGTTAGCGCCGAGAATGGTCCCCACAACGGTCTTGGTGAACGGGATCAGCAGAACGATGAGAATGATGAACGGAATCGAGCGGAACACGTTCACCACAATCGACATCACGCTGTAGACCGTGCGGTTGTGGAATAACCCGCCGCGGGCGGTTAAAAACAGCGCCAGACCGAGCGCGATCCCCAGGGCAAACGTCGCCACGCCGGAAAGCGCGGTCATGTAAAGCGTCTCCTGGGTTGCAGCCCAAAGCTGATCCCACTTCAGGTGCGGAAAGAGTTCTTCAGTCATGCTTGATTACCTCGCCTTCAATATCGCTTTGCTTCAGGTCGGCGAGGATATTGTTCAGTTGTTCGTCCGATGCCACCACGTGCACCCAGAGCTGCCCGAAAACACCGTGGGCGGTTTGCGTCATTTTGCCGTGCAGGATGTTAAACGGCAGGCCGTAGCGCAGGGTCAGTTCACCGACGATCGGCCTGTGCGTGCTGTGCCCGGTGAAGGTCAGCCTGATCACCGTGCCTTCCAGATCGTTTGCCAGTTCGGTATTGAAGGTCTCTTCCTCCGCGTACTGGCTCACCTGGCGGACAAACTGCCGGGTGATCGGCTGCTGCGGATGCGTAAACACGCTCAGCACGTCCCCCTCTTCTACCACCTTGCCGTTTTCCATCACCGCCACGCGGTCGCAGATTTTGCGCACCACGTGCATCTCATGCGTAATGAGTACGATGGTCAGGTTAAAGCGACGGTTAATGTCCAGGAGCAGATCGAGGATCTGATCGGTGGTCTGCGGATCCAGCGCCGAGGTGGCTTCGTCACACAGCAGTACGTCCGGATGATTGGCCAGCGCGCGGGCAATGCCCACACGTTGTTTTTGCCCGCCGCTCAGCTGGGATGGGTAGGCATTCTCGCGCCCCTTCAGGCCGACCAGCTCCACCAGCTCGGCAACGCGAGCCTGAATTTGCGCTTTTGGCACACCGGCAATTTGCATTGAAAAGGCGATGTTTTCCTTCACCGTGCGCGACCAAAGCAGATTAAAGTGCTGGAACACCATGCTGATTTTCAGGCGTGCCTGACGCAGCGCTTCTCCCTTCGCGGCGGAGATATCCTGACCGTTAATGGTGACGCTGCCGGCGCTGGGCTTTTCCAGACCGTTCAGCAGACGGATCAGCGTACTTTTCCCGGCCCCGCTGTAACCGATGATCCCGTAAATCTGTCCCTGCTCTATCGTCAGGTTGACGTTATCAACGGCTGTCAGCGCCTGTTTCCCGTTGTCAAAAACCTTCGAAATATTGCTGAGTACAATCATTCTTATTCGTTATCCGTTTCGCATATAGCGGTTTAGCAGTATGGATGTCCAAAAGATAGTAAACAGCCGTTATCAGCTTTTAAATGACCAAAAAAGAATTTCTTATAATGCTCAGGAATAAGCAGCGAACTGGCGGGTGAAAAGCATTTAGATGAATATCAGCAATAATTATCTGCCATTTGCATATCAGGTCTTACTCACCCGACGAAATCGGCTAATTTTGCAGCACTTTATGCGGATATAGCCATCCTCACATCCGGACAACTTTACGTCTTGCTGTCTTTCCATCTGAAAACACAAGGATTATTCCTTTCCGTTCTAAAACTCAGTGAAAGGTTCTTTATTGAGAAAATTTCATGGTTCTATCATCCGGTCATCACCTCTTCACAGGACATGACCATGACGCTTTACCACTCCGTCACCGAACTGATTGGCCGTACGCCGCTCATCCAGCTGCACAAGCTGGACACCGGCCCCTGCTCGCTGTTTCTGAAGCTGGAAAACCAGAATCCCGGCGGCTCGATTAAAGACCGCGTCGCGTTGTCGATGATTAATGAAGCCGAGCGTACGGGCCAGCTACGGCCCGGCGGCACCATTATTGAAGCCACGGCGGGGAACACCGGCCTGGGGCTGGCGTTGATTGCGGCGCAGAAGGGCTACTCGCTGATCCTGGTGGTGCCGGACAAAATGAGCCGCGAGAAGATTTTCCACCTGCGCGCGTTAGGGGCGCAGGTCGTGCTGACCCGTTCAGATGTGAATAAAGGGCATCCGGCCTACTACCAGGATTATGCCCGGCGGCTGGCGAACGAACTGCCAGGCGCGTTTTATATTGATCAGTTCAATAACGCGGCCAATCCGCTAGCGCACCGCACCACTACCGCACCGGAACTGTTTGAACAGCTTGACGGCCAGATCGATGCCATCGTCGTCGGCGTGGGGTCCGGCGGTACGCTGGGTGGCTTACAGGCGTGGTTTGCAGAACATTCGCCGCAGACGGAATTTGTGCTTGCCGATCCGGCCGGGTCGGTGCTGGCGGACCAGGTTGAAACCGGACACCATCACGATGCCGGATCGTGGCTGGTTGAAGGGATTGGCGAAGACTTTATCCCTCCGCTGGCGCACATCGAAGGGGTTAACCGCGCCTGGCGCATTACCGATCGCGAGGCGTTCACCACCGCCCGCGATCTGCTAAAAACGGAAGGGATCCTGGCAGGCTCCTCCACCGGCACGCTGCTGGCGGCGGCGCTGAAATATTGCCAGGCGCAGACTACGCCAAAACGTGTGGTCACCTTCGCCTGCGACAGCGGCAATAAATACCTCTCGAAGATGTTCAACGACGACTGGATGCGCCAGCAGGGGCTGATTTCGCGTCCGCAGGCAGGCGATCTCTCGGACTATATTGCCCTGCGCCACGATGAAGGCGCGACGGTGACTGCCGCCCCGGACGACACGCTTTCCACCGTGCTGGCCCGCATGCGCCTGTACGACATCTCCCAGCTGCCGGTGCTCGATAACGACAAGGTCGTCGGCATCATCGACGAGTGGGACCTGCTGCGACACATCGGGGGAGATGCCGATCGCTTCTCTCTCCCCGTGACGGCGGCCATGACGCGTCAGGTCGAATATCTGGATAAGCAGGCCCCGGAGAGCGCCCTGTACGCCATCTTTGACCGTGGCCTGGTGGCGATTATTTATGACGAAGATCGCTTTCTGGGTCTGATCACACGCAGTGACGTACTCACCGCCTGGCGTAACCGCCTGACAAAATAAAAGGAGCAAAAGATGAAAAACCTGGCCACCCTCAGCGTTCACAGCGGTGAGTATCACGACCCGCACGGCGCCGTGATGCCGCCAATTTACGCCACGTCGACGTTTGCGCAACCGGCACCGGGTGAACATACCGGCTACGAATACTCCCGGAGCGGCAATCCAACCCGCCACGCGCTGGAGACCGCCATCGCCGAACTGGAAGGCGGCACGCGCGGGTACGCTTTCGCGTCAGGGCTGGCAGCCATTTCCACCGTGCTCGAACTGCTGGATAAAGACAGCCATATCGTCGCCATTGACGACGTGTATGGCGGTACGTATCGCCTGATCGAAAACGTGCGCAAGCGCAGCAGCGGGTTACAGGTGAGCTGGGTTAAGCCGGACGATGTAGCCGGGCTTGAGGCCGCCATTCGCCCGGACACGCGCATGATCTGGGTGGAAACGCCAACGAACCCGCTGCTGAAACTGGCCGACCTGGAGGCCATCGCGGACATTGCCCGGCGCCATAATGCGATCAGCGTGGCGGATAATACCTTTGCCTCCCCGGTCATTCACCGGCCGCTGGAGGCGGGGTTCGATATAGTGGTCCACTCCGCC
Organism: Enterobacter hormaechei; assembly: GCA_042434945.1. GTDB lineage: Bacteria > Pseudomonadota > Gammaproteobacteria > Enterobacterales > Enterobacteriaceae > Escherichia > Escherichia hormaechei_A. Next base: position 1,405,443 of record CP170191.1, on the reverse strand, counting down.
ACTAAATATCTCAACGGTCATTCAGACGTGGTTGCCGGGCTGGCTGTTGTCGGGGCAAATAAGGATCTCGCGGAGCGTCTGGGCTATCTGCAAAACGCGGTTGGCGGCGTTCTGGATCCGTTCAGCAGTTTCCTGACGCTGCGGGGGATTCGCACCCTCGCTCTGCGCGTTGAGAAGCACAGCGCCAACGCACTGGCAATTGCGCAATGGCTGGAGCAGCATCCGCAGGTAGACCGCGTGTTCTATCCCGGGCTGGCGTCACATCCCCAGTATGCGCTGGCACGCAGACAAATGGCGCTGCCGGGCGGCATGATCTCCGTTGTGATTAAAGGCGATGTGCAACGCGCGGCAGAGGTGATCCGTCATCTTACGCTCTTTACCCTGGCGGAAAGTCTGGGCGGTGTGGAGAGTCTGGTGAGCCAGCCCTACAGCATGACCCACGCCTCCATACCACTGGCGCAGCGTCTTGCAAACGGCATTGTGCCGCAGCTTATCCGCCTGTCGGTGGGGATTGAGGATGCGAAGGATCTGATCGCCGACCTTCAGCAGGCGCTGGAAAAGTAAGCAAAAAACGGCGGGCGTTGCGCCTGCCGTCATAAGATGGCATTAGACCTTAACGCCTTGATAACAAACTTATGTGAATCTGCACAGATTTTTTTGAAACGCTGTTTTTGTTTTCCTTTTGGATTAAATTTCAGCGTATAATGCGCGCCAATTGACTCTTGAATGGTTTCAGCACTTTGGACTGTAGAACTCAACGACTCAAAAACAGGCACTCACGTTGGGCTGAGACACAAGCACACATTCCTCTGCACGCTTTTTCGATGTCACCTATCCTTAGAGCGAGGCACCACCACTTTCGTAATACCGGATTCGCTTTCCGGCAGTGCGCCCAGAAAGCAAGTTTCTCCCATCCTTCTCAACTTAAAGACTAAGACTGTCATGAAAAAGACCAAAATTGTTTGCACCATCGGACCGAAAACCGAATCTGAAGAGATGTTAGCTAAAATGCTGGACGCTGGCATGAACGTTATGCGTCTGAACTTCTCTCATGGTGACTATGCAGAACACGGTCAGCGCATTCAGAATCTGCGCAACGTGATGAGCAAAACTGGTAAAACCGCCGCTATCCTGCTTGATACCAAAGGTCCGGAAATCCGCACCATGAAACTGGAAGGCGGTAACGACGTTTCTCTGAAAGCTGGTCAGACCTTTACTTTCACCACTGATAAATCTGTTATCGGCAACAGCGAAATGGTTGCGGTAACGTATGAAGGTTTCACTACTGACCTGTCTGTTGGCAACACCGTACTGGTTGACGATGGTCTGATCGGTATGGAAGTTACCGCCATTGAAGGTAACAAAGTTATCTGTAAAGTGCTGAACAACGGTGACCTGGGCGAAAACAAAGGTGTGAACCTGCCTGGCGTTTCCATTGCTCTGCCAGCACTGGCTGAAAAAGACAAACAGGACCTGATCTTTGGTTGCGAACAAGGCGTAGACTTTGTTGCTGCTTCCTTTATTCGTAAGCGTTCTGACGTTATCGAAATCCGTGAGCACCTGAAAGCGCACGGCGGCGAAAACATCCACATCATCTCCAAAATCGAAAACCAGGAAGGCCTCAACAACTTCGACGAAATCCTCGAAGCCTCTGACGGCATCATGGTTGCGCGTGGCGACCTGGGTGTAGAAATCCCGGTAGAAGAAGTTATCTTCGCCCAGAAGATGATGATCGAAAAATGTATCCGTGCACGTAAAGTCGTTATCACTGCGACCCAGATGCTGGATTCCATGATCAAAAACCCACGCCCGACTCGCGCAGAAGCCGGTGACGTTGCAAACGCCATCCTCGACGGTACTGATGCAGTGATGCTGTCTGGTGAATCCGCAAAAGGTAAATACCCGCTGGAAGCGGTTTCTATCATGGCGACCATCTGCGAACGTACCGACCGCGTGATGAACAGCCGTCTCGAGTTCAACAATGACAACCGTAAACTGCGCATTACCGAAGCGGTATGCCGTGGTGCCGTTGAAACTGCTGAAAAACTGGATGCTCCGCTGATCGTGGTTGCTACTCAGGGCGGTAAATCTGCTCGCGCAGTACGTAAATACTTCCCGGATGCCACCATCCTGGCACTGACCACCAACGAAAAAACGGCTCATCAGTTGGTACTGAGCAAAGGCGTTGTGCCGCAGCTTGTTAAAGAGATCACTTCTACTGATGATTTCTACCGTCTGGGTAAAGAACTGGCTCTGCAGAGCGGTCTGGCACACAAAGGTGACGTTGTAGTTATGGTTTCTGGTGCACTGGTACCGAGCGGCACTACTAACACCGCATCTGTTCACGTCCTGTAATATTGCTTTTGTGAATTAATTTGTATATCGAAGCGCCCTGATGGGCGCTTTTTTTATTTAATCGATAACCAGAAGCAATAAAAAATCAAATCGGATTTCACTATATAATCTCACTTTATCTAAGATGAATCCGATGGAAGCATCCTGTTTTCTCTCAATTTTTTTATCTAAAACCCAGCGTTCGATGCTTCTTTGAGCGAACGATCAAAAATAAGTGCCTTCCCATCAAAAAAATATTCTCAACATAAAAAACTTTGTGTAATACTTGTAACGCTACATGGAGATTAACTCAATCTAGAGGGTATTAATAATGAAAGCTACTAAACTGGTACTGGGCGCGGTAATCCTGGGTTCTACTCTGCTGGCAGGTTGCTCCAGCAACGCTAAAATCGATCAGCTGTCTTCTGACGTTCAGACTCTGAACGCTAAAGTTGACCAGCTGAGCAACGACGTGAACGCAATGCGTTCCGACGTTCAGGCTGCTAAAGATGACGCAGCTCGTGCTAACCAGCGTCTGGACAACATGGCTACTAAATACCGCAAGTAATAGTACCTGTGAAGTGAAAAATGGCGCACATTGTGCGCCATTTTTTTTGTCTTCGTCAAACCTCTACTGAAGCGCTTTCTCTCCCTCGCCTTCCGCCACCGCCGCTGAGACACGACTGTTCTGTACCGACAGGACAGAATTGCTGGCTGAAGAACCACTGCCTGCTGACACGGCAACCGGGATCCCCGCTCTGCGCGCCAGGGCCTTGTCGATTTGCGTTTTATCGCTACCTGACTCCGCTGCAAAGGCGGTAAACGCCGCCGAGTGCGTGAACGGCACCGTCTGTGGGTTTTCGCCCTCAGCCTGCGCCAGCGGCCTGTGCACCTCGATATAACGTTTGCCGTCCGGCTCGACGGAGAACTTCACCGGCTCATTGATGATCTGCACCCGCGTGCCGACGCGCACTTGCTCAAACAACGCTTTGATATCCGGCGCATTCATTCGCATACAACCCGAGCTGACCCGCAACCCTACGCTGTCCGGCGCGCTGGTGCCGTGAATAAGATATTCCCCATTCCCGATACCCAGACGAAGCGCAAAGCGCCCCAGCGGGTTATTTGGCCCTGCGGGTACCACAGGCGGCAGTTTAATGCCCTGGGCCAGTGAGCGCGCTCTGATGCCCGCAGTGGGGGTCCAGGTAGGGTTAGGGATTTTCTGACTCACACGGGTGGTGCTGACCGGTGTTTCCAGCCCAAGCTGACCAATGCCCAGCGGATAGACCTGCACGATATTTTCGCCAGGCGGATAGAAGTAAAGACGCAGCTCCGCCAGATTCACCACAATGCCCTCACGCTCGGTGTCCGGCAGTAGCATCTGGGAAGGGATGGTAATGACCGTTCCTGGCGCAGGGTTCACCGGAGCAATGGTATTATTGGTTTCAAGGATGAGCTGTGCGGCGGTATTAAAGCGACGAGCGATAGACTGAAGTTTATTGTCACCTTCCTGAATGGTGTATGTCTGGTTTTGCCCAATCAGGCGGCTGCCTGCGGGCGGTAAAGGATAATCAACCGCCCAGGCTGAATTAACAGCACTGAGCGAACCAAGGAGTAATAGAGTAATTAGAGACGCGCGCTTCATGCTGAGATTCCTTATTCACTGACCAAACGTCAGAAAGCTGAAAAACCAGCGAGGTGGAAACCACCTCGCGAAACAGAATGAATGCTGTTCTGTCAGTTTAGCTAAGGATTGCGGCTTTGGCGCGTATGGCGCGGATCATCGCTTCCAGCCCCTGGGATCGGGACGGGGTGAGGTGCTGGGTTAAGGCCATTTTTTCAAACCACGGGCGAACGTCAAAGGCGACAATATCCTGCGCCGACATCTGGTGATAAAGAATAAATACGACGGCAATAAGCCCCTTCACAATGGCGGCATCGCTGTCACCCTGTAATTCAATTACGCCTTCATCCGTCTGTTGCATCAGGATCCAGACCTGGCTCTGGCAGCCCTGAATGATGTTGTCCGGGTTATGCGCCTCTTCGCTGAGCGGCGGCAGGCGCTGGCCCAGCTCGATAATATAAAGGTATTTCTCTTCCCAGTTCGCGCAACGCCCAAAGTTGCGCAGCAATTTATCTCTGTCCGGCAAATCTGCCATCTCTCGCCTCTCCGTTAGCCAAGCAGCTGGTGAATACGTTTTAGTCCCGCCACCAGTCTGTCGACCTCTTCCGTTGTGTTGTACATCACCAGCGATGCGCGGCACATAGCCGGTACCTGATAATACGCCATCAGCGGCATCGCGCAGTGATGCCCGGTACGTACGGCGACGCCGTAATTATCAAGGAAACTGCCTACATCATAGGCGTGATGCTTGCCGAGGTTGAAGGCTATCACACCCAGACGGTCAGCAGGGCCATATAAGGTCAGTTCCGGGACGCTGGCCAGCTCCTGCAAGGCATAATGCATCAGCTGCTGTTCGTACTCCTGAATCGCCGCCAGCCCCGTTTCAGAGACGTAGCTAATGGCCGCGCCCAGCCCGATGATCCCGCCCGTGTTGGGCGTACCCGCCTCGAAGCGCCAGGGCGCACGGGCGTAGGTTGTGCCGTCCGTCAGGCTGACGGTGGCGATCATGAACCGCCCCCTTCCCACGGCGGCATCTCCTGCAACAAGGCTTCTTTGACATAAAGAATGCCAATTCCGGTGGGGCCATACAGTTTATGCCCGGAGAACACGTAAAAGTCGCAATCCAGCGCCTGAACATCCACCAGATGATGCATCACCGCCTGAGCGCCATCCACCAGCACTTTTGCGCCATGCTGGTGCGCAAGCGTGATCATTTCCGCCAGTGGATTTTCTGTGCAAGCACGTTGGAGACATGAGTAATTGCCAGCAGGCGAGTTTTCTCATCAAACAGCGTAGGCAGCGTCTCCAGTTGCAACGTACCGTCGGGATTGAGCGAGATCACACGCAGCTCTGCGCCAACGCGTGCGCAAAGCATCTGCCAGGGAACAATGTTAGCGTGGTGCTCCATCTGACTTATGATGATGTTATCGCCCGCCCGCACGTTGCTGTTGCCCCAGCTATTGGCGACCAGATTGATCCCTTCCGTCGTGCCGCGGACGAACACCAGCTCTTCCGCCGAACGGGCGTTGATAAACAACGATGCCTGCTTGCGTACGTTCTCCATTTTCTCGGTCGCCTGGGCGCTTAAGGTATGAATACCGCGATGCACCGCCGCGTAGCCGTGACGATAAAACTCGGCCTCGGCGTCAATCACCTGGCCCGGTTTCTGCGCACTGGCGGCGCTGTCGAGATAAGCCAGCGGCAAACCGTTTACCTCACGAGAAAGCACCGGAAAGTCGGCCCGCACTTTGTCGACGGAAAAAGTCATCTTACACCTCCTGGCAGTCGTTGACCGATTCGGGCCAGCACCTGCTGTTTAAGCCCCTCATCACGCAGTGCTTCCGTCAGTTCAGCAGCAAAGGCGTAAATGATCATCTGCTGGGCATCCTGCTGATTGATCCCGCGCGAGCGCAGATAGAACATCTGTTCATCATCAATACGCCCCACCGTCGCGCCGTGGCTGCATTTCACATCATCTGCATAGATTTCCAGCTGCGGTTTCGTATCCACTTCCGCCAGTTTGCCCATCAGCAGATTATTGTTGGTCATCTGACCATCCGTTTTGATGGCGTGCTGCGCGACGTTGATCAAACCGTTAAATACCGCGCGGCCTTTGTCGCTGACGATAGTTTTGTGCAACTGTCGGCTGTTACAAAAACCTTTATTGTGTTCCAGCCAGGTGCGGGTATCACACACCTCGTTTTTCACCGGCATCGCCAGGCTATTGATCCGCAGCGTGCTGTTTTCGCCATTGAGTTGCGTACTGGTGTTGTGTCGTAACACTGCGCCACCCAGCAGGAAACTATGGCTAAATGCGGTGGCATCGTCAGCCAGCAACAAATCGTTATGGGCAAAGTGGTGACTGACCGGGTTTTCAAACGCCAGCTTGATATGCTGCAAGTGGGCGTTCGCTGCGACATTGATAGTGAACCGTGCGCCGGTGAAGTGACGAGCATCATTAAGGCTGACAAAATGTTCGATCACCGTTGCTTCGGCACCTTCCGCCAGATCCAGATGATGTCGGTAATGGGCAGTGTTGACCTCTTCACCTGCCACGCCCTGGGTAATATGCATTAACAGCAATGGCTTTGCCGGCCGTTGACCGCGCTTCACGGCGATATGCGTCACGCTTTGTGCCAGGCTTTCCGTCAAATGCAGAAACACTTCCGCCTGAATAGCGTCGGGTACCCCCTGACGGTCGTCGTTAATGCTCACTTCATACCCGCTGCCTTCAGTCGCATCGCTCAGTGCTGACACGTAACGTCCATCGACAAAAACCAGCCGCACAGCGTCTAATGTTAACGCTAAGGCATCACGCTGCTGTGGGGATATCTCTCCCGCAATGCTGACAAACTGGCTATTGGTCAGCCCTTCCAGCGGCGTATATTTCCAGTTTTCATGTTTACGTGTCGGCAGTCCGGTACGCAGCAATTGTTGTAAATGCTGCTGTGCTTGCGGAGAGCGTTTCGCTCCGTCAGCTTCAAACAAGTGATGCCACTGTTGCAGCGCGTTACTGCTGTTCGGTAAGCCAGCCATAACCCTGCTCCTCCAGTTGTTTGACCAACGTGAAATCGCCGGATTTCACAATTCGTCCCTGATACAGCACATGGACGTAATCAGGCTTGATGTAGTCGAGAATGCGTTGGTAGTGCGTAACAATGATGAATGAACGCTTGCCGTCACGCAGCGAGTTCACGCCATCGGCAACCACTTTTAATGCGTCAATATCCAGCCCGGAGTCTGACTCATCAAGAATGCATAACTCCGGTTCCAGCACCGCCATTTGCAAAATATCGTTGCGCTTTTTCTCGCCGCCGGAAAAACCAACGTTTACCGAACGGGTTAATAAATCTTCCGGCATCTTCAGGAGAGCGATTTTCTCTTCCATCAAATCCTGAAAATCAAAGCGGTCGAGCGTTTCCTGGCCGCGATAGCTGCGCACCGCATTAAGTGCCGTTTGCAGGAAAAACTGGTTACTGACGCCGGGAATTTCCACCGGATACTGGAAGGCCATAAAGATGCCTTCGCCCGCGCGATCTTCCGGCGACAGCGCAAGCAAATCTTTGCCTTTGAACTCAACCGTGCCGCCCGTCACTTCATAATCTTCTCGCCCGGCAAGCGTTGCCGATAAGGTACTTTTGCCCGAACCGTTTGGCCCCATAATGGCGTGAACTTCGCCGGGATGAACGTCGAGGCTTAATCCGCGCAGGATAGCTTTATCTTCCACGCTGACGTGTAAATCTTTAATACTTAACATGTTTATTCCTTATCCGACGCTGTGTTCAAGACTGATGGCGAGGAGTTTTTGTGCTTCAACGGCAAATTCCAACGGCAGCTCCGAGAACACGTCTTTGCAGAAACCGTTAACAATCATCGAGATGGCGTCTTCTTCGCTGATCCCGCGTTGCAGGCAGTAAAACAGTTGATCTTCACCAATACGTGATGTCGTTGCCTCGTGTTCCAGTTGCGCACTATTGTTACGACACTCAACATACGGGAAGGTATGCGCCCCACAATTAGCGCCAATCAGCATTGAGTCGCACTGAGTGAAATTGCGCGCATTGGTTGCCGTCGGCATGATTTTCACTAAGCCGCGATAACTGTTCTGACTATGTCCGGCAGAGATCCCTTTCGAGATAATGGTCGATTTGGTGTTTTTACCGATGTGGATCATCTTGGTGCCGGTATCCGCTTGCTGATGACCGCTGGTCAGCGCCACTGAGTAAAACTCACCAATGGAGTTATCGCCGCGCAAAATGCAGCTGGGATATTTCCACGTAATCGCTGACCCGGTTTCTGATTGCGTCCATGACATTTTGCTGTTTTCGCCTTCGCACAAAGCACGCTTGGTGACGAAGTTGAGAATACCGCCGGTGTTGTTATCGCCAGGAAACCAGTTTTGTACCGTGGAATATTTCACCTCGGCGTTTTTATGGATGATGACTTCCACCACTGCCGCGTGTAACTGATAGCTGTCACGCACCGGAGCGGAACAGCCTTCAATGTAGCTGACGTAGCTGTCTTCGTCGGCCACCAGAATGGTGCGCTCAAACTGCCCGGTTTTTTCTGCGTTAATGCGAAAATAGGTGGAAAGTTCCATCGGGCAGCGCACGCCTTTAGGCACATAAATAAACGTACCGTCAGAGGCTACCGCCGCATTAAGCGCGGCAAAGAAGTTGTCATTCCCCGGCACCACGGTGCCGAGATATTTACGCACCAGTTCCGGGTGATCGTGGATCGCCTCACCAAAGGAACAGAAAATAATTCCCTGCTCCGCCAGTTTTTCGCGATAAGTAGTGGCAACCGAAACTGAGTCGAAAATGGCATCCACCGCCACCTCTTTGCCTTCCCGCACGGGAACGCCCAACTGCTCAAACGCCGCCTCCACCTCTTTACTTAAAAAGGCGTTCGCGCCAGTTTGCTGCACCGCGCCAGGTTCAGACGCGCAAGTGTCGTCACAATTACCGCACGATGGTGCTGAGTAGTAGCTGTAATCCTGATAATTCAGCTTGTCGTAGTGCGCTTTCAACCAGTGCGGTTCTTCCATCTCCAGCCATGCGCGATAGGCGTTTAGACGAAACTCCAGCATCCACTCCGGCTCATTACGCTTCGCCGAAATTGCGCGCACCACCTCTTCGTTTATCCCCTTTGCCAGCTCATCGGTGGCTAACTGGGTGAAGAATCCTTCTTTATAATTCAGCGGGCCGCCGGTCCAGGTTTTGACATCGTCAGTTGCTTCAGTATTACGAGACATAGTACCGCCTATACCCCAAAGCTTTCGCCACAGCCACATTCATTCTGGGCTTTAGGGTTGTGAAATTTGAATATCTGATTAAGTCCTTCACGAACGAAATCGACTTCCGTGCCATCAATAAACGGCATCGCTTGCAGCGGGACAAACAGCTTCGCGCCGTCGTGTTCAAACAGCAGATCGTCTTTGTCCGGCTCGCTAACACTGTCGAGCACATAGCCAAAGCCCGCGCAGCCCGTTTGCTTCACGCCTAAGCGCACGCCGACCATACCCGGCTGCTTTGCCACCAGCTCACGGATGTGTATCGCCGCTGCGGGTGTCAGCGTTAAGCCTTGCCAGGCGAAATCTTGTGGGTTAAAGGTTCCTGAATGCAGTTCCATAGGTCCACCTCATCTGATAAGCCACCAGGGCATAACACCATGTTAGTGATAACGATTATCACTTCAACCCCCTGCGAGCAGGGGCTTTGGGCTAAACCGCCCTTTTTGGCTACTTTCATTAAGCATAGACCCTGTGACGGGATGCGGATGGGATGGTTAGATTTGTTCAATGCATTGATAAATAATGCATTTCATAAGAAAGGCGGTAAGGTGACGGGCAATGATAAAAATTGTATTGGAAATACCTATTTTTGAGATAGCTAAAGTACGCGCAGGCACCATATACATTTTTTACGTATGCCTCCCCCTTAAGACAGGTTCTTTTTAATCCTTTTTTGCCTTACCTGGGCGCGCATAAAGACGTTTGATGGATAAGTTAACCATTATTTATCAGTCTGATAGTGGTTAAATTCCGATCATGATTAATTACATAAACTCATCCCTTTTCGGCGTAATGTTTCCCTTGTTAACCATTTATTCAATAAGGGATTAAATTATGTGGAATGCCCATAAAGCCGCAGTTCATGCTCGCCAGCATGCAGGTCAGTATAGCCAGAAAAGATGTGCAGAATTTGTTTCGAAATCCATTCGCGCCGGCGGTGCTAATCTACAGAACACACATTATGCTAAGGATATGAAAAGCAATTTAATTCTGGCGGGTTTCCACCAGGTTTACGGTGAGCCTGTTGAGGGCGATGTGGCGGTGATCCAGCCCACTGCGCACCACCCATATGGCCACGCTTGCATCTATGGTGGGAACGGCGTCTGGTACTCTGATTTTGTTCAGCGAACAATGTATCCGGGAAAGGAATACCGGGAATTAAAGCCAGCATATGCAATTTACAGGCATGACTGACATGAAAAAAATAATTCTGGCGATCCTGCTTCTGCCCACTCTCGCATCCGCTGCACAGAAGTTCCCCCCTGAGGTATCCGCTGCCCTTCAGTTTAATAAGTGGTACATCTCGCAAATTATTATCGGGAAAGAGCCCCTGAAAAACTATGAAGCGCTGAGGCCATATGTAACCCGCGAAACTATCAGCAAACTCAAAGCCATGGATAAGCTGGATCCAGATGAATATGACGTGCCTGACGTCGATATGTTCATCAAGGCTCAGGGATATGAAGATGACTGGGGCATCGTCAGTGCGCGGGCGCTGGATTACGATGCCGCCTGTATGCAGGTTTATATCTCATTCGGCAAAAAGCGGGATCACACCGTGATTGACTGCATGGTCAAGGAAGATGGCGTGTGGAAAGTTGAATCCGTGGCCAGTATGAATATTTCAGACAACCTGATGATGGAATAAACCGACGATATGACAGGGGTACTGATGCTATGCATCTTCGCGGATACCCCTGTCGTATCGCCAGAAGGCAAAATCCCGCACTGGCGGTTTACCGTTGGACCCCTTAACATCAGTGATGGAACGAAACGGCGAAACCCTGTTCACGCCAGTGGTCGAGCTGCTCCTGTTGACGAGGCGTAGGCGCTTTACCGGTCCAGACGAAGATTTTTTGCCCGGGGAAGAGTTCAGGACGTGGAGAATCAATCGGCTCAGCCAGCACGTCGATATGCCAGCCTTTGTAGGCAAGACGGGCCGCTTCCAGCCACAAATGCGTACGGTCGTCGCACTCCCACCCAATCAGCAGCGCATCTTTACCTGCTTTTTTTCGCGACTCACCCAGGCTTGCAACAGCAAACTCAATCAGGACACCGTCCAGCAGGCTCGCCATGTGGCGCACCGTATTCTGGTCCTGGTTCATTCGCTGACGTACAGGGGTGATGATGTTATCTATCAGAACATCCATCGCATGGTCACGGCGGAATTCGCCGATTTTGGCACGCAGTTTTGCCGGGCTGGCATAGCGCAGAACGGTTAACATCTCTTCCTGAAACGATGCCCAGTTACCCTGAGTCATCACTTCTGTATTTTCAAGAAGCGCTTTTACTTTACCGACCGAAACACCCGTTTTCATCAGGCGCTTGATCTCTTCGATACGCAGGATATCTTCATCGTCAAACTGACGATGACCCCCTTCGCTTCGCTGCGGCTTCAACAATCCATAACGGCGCTGCCAGGCACGCAGCGTAACGGGGTTGATACCGCATCGTTCGGCCACTTCGCCGATACTGTAATAGGCCATTAACTCCCTCACGCACATTACTTCCATACCTAACCAAACCAACCTTATCAGATTGTACAAATCATTTGTATAACTAACTCCTCGTTCTGAGACAAGTGAATGGCTCAATGAACCACTCACTCGTTAATGTATTGTTGTATAAATTTCGCCGTACGTACAGGTCACTCTTAACAGTTACGTACAGGTTTTTATAAATCGTACTTTTTATCAGGCCAGGCAATCGCCGGAACGCCCCCCAGACGCGGGCTGGCGAAAAGGTGTCCCTGGAACTGAGAAACCCCGGCAGATTCCAGCCACATCCACTCTTCAGCCAGCTCTACGCCTACCGCACAGAACAGAATTTCCAGAGACGCACAGCATTTAATGATCGCCTGAATAATAGCCTGACGCGGGCCGCTCTTGTGTACGTTGGCAATCAAATCACGGCTGATCTTGATTCTGTCCGGCTGGAACTGGGCCAGCAGTTGCAGACCGGCGAATCCCGCGCCAAAGTGATCGATGGCCACGCTGATCCCGGCGCTTTTAAGCTGTCTGACTGCGCTGGTGAACTCTTCGAAGCGCGAGATCGCCTCGCTCTCGGTGAACTCGACCACAATTTGCTCCGGCACAAAACCGTTCGCCTCAATTGCCGTCAGTAAAAAATCGACGGCGCCAGGAACATTGACCAGCGTCATCGGCAGCAGATTGATGGACAACGTTTGAGTCTGTAGGCCCAGCGCGCTGGCCATCGACAAAGCCACCTGCTTACTCTTCAGATCCGATTCGTACAGTGCCTCACGCGACAGGTTGGCAAAATAGCTTTCCGGCGACTCTCCGGACGGCGTGCGGATCAGGGCTTCCCAGGAAACCACCTGCTGCATAAACGGATCGACAATAGGTTGAAACGCAAAACTACAGTCCGCGCCCTTTGCCACTACCGTCGGCTGGGTGGATAACGGCGTGTTTTCGGTGACAAATTCCCAGGCGTCAGCCGGAGGCAGCTCAAAGTAGTTGGCTTTTTCAGTAGACTCAACGAAGGTGCGGAAAAATTGCAGGGCGCGATCGTTATAGGTCAGCTGATAGCGGGTTGTGCCTTTATCAAGAACCTGTTGCAGCACTTCGTCGGTATCGTACTGACGAAGGTCAAAGAGCTCCATACCCACGTTGCCAAAACGTCTTGAAGGCCCGTGATCGCTTAATAATTCGACCACGTTGTGATGCCGTGGGTCACGGCAGATGAGCTCATAGATCTCCTTAACGTTATCAGCGGGCCCTTCAAGTAACTGAAAAAAGTGTGTGCCGTTAAACAGCAAAATCCCCGTCACATCGAACTGGCGATTTCGACAATTTGCAGCAGCGACCATGTCTTCCAGCGCTTTAACTGGAACGTCCTCGCAGATATGACTGCGGTAAATGATGGTTGTGAGCATGCTAATCCTGAAGATTGAGGGGGTGACCACGAAAACACGTGGGGAGAACTCTGTTATAGCACATTAATTGCCCAACAAATAATTTACATCTCAACGATTTACACGGCTTTTTTGCGTCATTTACGGGCTTGTACAACTCTGCAACGCCGCTTCGGATTGTACAATATATCTTGTGAATCCCGCAGTAAATCGTATAAGAATAAGCACTTGATAAATAATGATTTTATAAAATATATAATAAAATCTTTAAAAAATTGTACATTTTAAATGTACAGATTTGAAAATTATGTATACCTTAAATGTAACGTTACTGATTACGAAAATTTACAGGAGCGAAACATGCAGCAGAACGGACACCTCGCAGACTCGGCAACAGCGATTGCGCAGTATTTCGAAAAAGCCGCGCTTCCAACCCAACAGGAAACATTGGGTCAGGTTGTTGTTGAAATTCTTAGCGACGGGCGAAATCTGAATCGCAAATCGCTCTGCACAAAACTGTTGAGTCGCCTTGAAAAGGCCAATGGCCCGGAAGAGGAACATCATTATCACATGCTTCTTGGCCTGCTCTTCGAACGTTAATGTCATGAACAGCAGTGATGCGGACAGACTGATCGACCAGCTTATTGGAGAAGCCGCTCTTTCACTTTTGAAGGAGCGCGGTCCCGTGACGACCGAGGGATTGGTTCAGCGTCTGCGTAACATGCAAGCATATGAAACGGATCCCCAGCGGCGGGAGACATTAGCGCGAGTGATAGCTGAAATCAGCTCTGGTACGCTCGCTTTTAAAGGTCGCAGAACCGCACAAGGACGAATACAGAGAGAGGGATCTCTCAAAAATAACCGAGACAATGTAGTGCCGTTATTTGGAAATGGAAAACCGTCCGATCCTAAAAAGATACATTGACTACAACTTTACAGCTACGGTGAGAACAAATGAGACAAAATATTCAGCTTCAACCCGAATACCACTCGGCCTTTTTAGATAGCGCGTTGTCGGAGTATTTCCGTCACGCAGGCGATCGCTTTGCTGAAGAGTCTGCCATTTTTTCGACTGCGGTTCGTTGTGTTCTCGCTTCCGAAGGTCATTTGACCAACAAAGCGATCATTCTCTGGCTAATCCAGGCGCTGGAATCCACCGACGATGTCGTTAAGGCGGATGTGATCCGCAAGACGCTGGAAATTGTCGTCGGTTACACCATGGACGATCTTTAACGCCTCCCCCATCCCTACGGATAGCGTGTCATCGTCAATTCTGACGAACAGACTGACGATGACACACCCCCTCTCCTCTAACGCCCTGTTAATCAAGAACGCTGAATGTGGCATGGATCCTGCTTAGTCCGCTAAGGGACTGGGCTTTCCAGTAAACATTGCTTCATTTCTTAACAGGTCTGTTATTGATGAAAAAAATCGCCAGCGTCTGCCCCTACTGCGGTGCAGGCTGCAAACTAAACCTCGTCGTTAAAAATAACCGGATTATCCGTGCCGAAGCCGCTGATGGCGTAACCAATCAGGGCACGCTTTGCCTGAAAGGGTTCTACGGCTGGGACTTTCTTAACGACACACGGCTGCTTACCCCCCGTCTGACGCAGCCCATGATCCGCTACAGCAAAGGCGAGGCCTTTACCCCTGTTACCTGGGAAGAGGCCATTCGTTATACCGCTCACAGGCTTAAAAGCATCAAAGAACAGTATGGCCCTCGGTCCATTATGACCACGGGTTCCTCACGGGGAACGGGCAATGAGACCAACTATGTGATGCAAAAATTTGCCCGTGCGGTGCTGAATACTAACAACGTCGACTGCTGCGCCCGCGTCTGTCACGGTCCGTCCGTTGCCGGTTTACAGGAGACCCTCGGCAACGGCGCCATGAGCAATTCCATTAACGATATTGAAAACTCAAAATGCCTGCTGGTATTCGGCTATAACTGCGCCGACTCTCATCCCATCGTCGCCCGACGCGTGCTTAAAGCACGTGAAAATGGCGCTAAAATCATCGTCTGCGATCCGCGTCATATTGAAACGGCACGCATTGCCGATCTTCATCTTCAGCTAAAAAATGGCAGTAACATGGCGCTGGTCAATGCCTTTGGCTATGTCCTGCTGGAAGAGGAACTGTACGACAAAAACTACGTTGCCCGCTTTACCGAAGGGCTTGAGGCGTACCGGCTGACGGTAAAAGATTACGCACCCGAGCAGGTTGAACATCTGACGGGGATCCGCGCGCGGGATGTTCGTCAGGCAATGCGCATGTTCGCAGCGGCGCCTTCAGCAACGGTGATGTGGGGGATGGGCGTCACGCAGTTTGGTCAGGCGGTCGATGTGGTGAAAGGTCTCTCCAGCCTGGCGCTGCTGACCGGCAACCTGGGCCGCCCTGCCGTCGGCGTGGGTCCGGTTCGCGGGCAAAATAACGTTCAGGGTGCCTGCGATATGGGCGTTCTGCCCAATATGTTCCCCGGCTACCAGGACGTCACTGACCCGGCGGTCAGACTGAAATTTGCCGATGCGTGGAAAATCAATGTCAACCGGATGGACGATCGCGTCGGGACGCGTATCACCGAAGTGCCGCATCTCGCGCTGGAAGGAAAGATCAAAGCGTATTACATCATGGGGGAAGATCCGCTTCAGACAGAAGCCGATCTGGGGCTGGTCCGCCGCGGCTTTGAGGCGCTCGATTTTGTGGTGGTTCAGGACATCTTTATGACCAAAACGGCAGAGGTGGCTGACGTGCTGCTCCCTGCCACCTCATGGGGAGAACACGCCGGCGTGTTCACCTGTGCCGATCGCGGCTTCCAGCGTTTCGGCAAAGCCATTGAGGCCAGCGGCAACGTGAAGCGCGACTGGGAGATCATCAGCCTGCTGGCCACGGAGATGGGCTATCCCATGCATTACGAGGATAACCAGCAGATCTGGGACGAAATGCGCGAGCTGTGCCCCCTCTTCTACGGCGTGACCTACGAAAAAATGGGCGAGATGGGCCATGTGCAGTGGCCTTGCCCATCCCTCGATCATCCCGGCACCCCCTACCTGTACAAGGATAATCAGTTCGACACCCCTACTGGCAAAGGACAGCTATTTGCCGCCCCCTGGCGCGCCCCGGCGGAGACACCGGATGCGGATTACCAGCTGGTACTGTGCACGGTGCGCGAAGTGGGTCACTACTCCTGTCGCTCAATGACCGGGAACTGCGCGGCGCTGCAAAGCCTGGCCGACGAGCCGGGCCGGGTGCAAATGAACCCGGCCGATGCGGATGAACGGGGGATTGCCGAGGGCCAGCTGGTCTGGGTACGTTCACGCCGGGGTAAAGTGATCACCCGCGCCAGCATCAGCGAGCGCATCAATGCGGGAGCAATCTATATGACCTACCAGTGGTGGATTGGCGCCTGTAATGAGCTGACGCAGGATAATCTCGACCCGATCTCCAGAACGCCGGAAACGAAATATTGCGCCGTGCAGCTGGAGGCGATCGAGGACCAGCGCTGGGCGGAGGATTTTGCGGCTTCCGCGTACCAGACCATGAAGACGCGTTTGATCGCTGCGGTTAACGTTTAAATGCATTGCCGGGTGGCGGCTATCGCTGCCCGGCCCGCTATCCGCTGCTGTTTTACGTTATCTGTTGTGCATAATTATTTTCCAGGTAATCGCGAAGCAGGTTCGGACGGCTCTTTTTCTCCATCAGCCTTCTCAACAGTACGATCAGCTCGTAATCGCTTCGCAGATTAAATTTCTGCATCATCATATATTTATGGGTAAAGACCGTTTTTTCGCTCATCTTCAACGCGTTCGCGGTCTGCACCACCGACAGCCCCCGGTAAAAATTGACCATAATACGAATCTGTTGCCGGGATAACCCTTTATGCTGGCAGTCGAAACAGGTCTTTTTATTCAACGTGTAACCTGGTAATTGCGTCCTGAACCACGCGATAAACAGAACGCCGCTAATACGATCAAGCGACGCCCGGCGCGGAAGAAAAATAATGTCCTGAAAGCAGGAAGGCAGCGCCGAAAAACGCAGCTCATCGTCGACGAGACCTATCACAATTCCTTTTTGCCGGGCCAGTAACTCCGGAAAACAGGTCAGCGTTTCCCCCTGACATAATGAAAGAACAATAATATCGGCCTGGCTGACGTTTTCATTGGTCAGCGCCAGGTGAAATGTGATGGAGCGATGAAAGTTATGCTTAAAAAAATCGTCGAAAAAGCTCTGTAGCCCAGCCTGAAAAAACAGATCCGTTTCCTGAATCAGAATATTTAACATAGTTCACACCAACGTCTTTAAAAAAGGCTTATCACCGGCATTTAGTTGTACTGCATCGTCATTACCACAACCGCGCTGATGCTTCCCGGCGTGGCGCCTCCCGGCATGGATTTTACCGAGGCCAGCATAGCCAATGTCGCGGTTCTGTCCGCGGCAATGGTCTGGGTCATACTGGTGCCTGTTCCTTTAAGCGCGCCGGTTTGGGCATCGCGCATGGCTATCGCCACGTGCGTGGCCGAACCGCTGTTCATGAAATAGTCCGCTCCCGCCTCGGGATCGGGGCTGCCGGTGAAAGCGACGGTCACACTCTGCGTTCCCGTTGGGCACTGGGTAAACAGCAGACTGAAAGGCACCGGATCCGATGTTGAGCCCGGCGTCGCCATATTGGTTGCCTGAATATTGCCCAGGTTGACATCGAGGCTGTTACTGCCGCCATTAAATATGCACGGCGACGCAACGATATTTCCCGTCACACCGATGTTGACGCTATCAGCGGAGCATACCTTCCCGCTGAGTAAGGCAAGTAAAAGCAGTGTCCTGCATCTTATTTTCATCTTCTTACCTGCTACTGGTAGGTCACATTAAGGGTGGCGGAGGCATTCGCTGAACCTGACTCCACGCGGGTTAACGTCTGGTAATACCGGGCCGTTAATGGCAACGTCTCTTGCCCCCCGGCAGACTGCCGCAAGAATAGTCGGCTGTTCATCACCAGCGGTGCACCGTTATAGATAAGCTGCACCCCCACCCCTTTCGCAGTGCCGGCATTTCCCTGCCCGGTTAAGGCCATCACGCTGGTATTGGCGCTGTCCGGATTCTGTATTCCACTGAGCGAGACCGTAATATTGGTTCCGGCGGCGCAGGTTAAGCCCAGGTTTTGCGTGTTCTGTGCCCCCATCGGCGTGGTGCCCACCGTGGAGCCGAACGCCGAGGCGGGAATATCCCCTATCGGAAACGTCAGCTGGGCCGTATTCACCGTGCACGCCAGCGCATTGATGGTGCCGGAGGTGAGCTGCGTGGTCAGACCGTCACGGTAGAGGCCATCGCTTCCCTGAAGCGCCACGACGCCGATCGTCCCGGGGGTTAATACCCCCGATGAGACCGGGCCCGTCACCACCAGCTCAATCCTCCCGCCGTACCAGTCCACATAGGAGGTCTGCGCATTGTAGGAAAATGTATTGCTCGGGTTTTCAAAAAAGCCGTTGGAAGAAAAGCGTATCCCTATCCCGCTGACGTTCGTGTTGTAAACATGGTTGCCGTAGCTGCTCAACGTGGCGCCGTTGTAGCGCAGGCTGAATCCCAGCATCAGCGGATTCGTACACCCGGTAAGATAGGAGCCTGTGGCTGAGGCCGCGCCGGAAAATACCACCGTGCCGACAGGCGCATCGCGCTGCACGTTGATCGTCCCCACGGACAGGGTTGAAAGCTGTGGGGTGATGGTGGTGCAGGTACCGGCCCGAGCCATATTTGCCGCCGCGAGCAAACAGAGCAGCAACATCGCGTTAAGACATTTCATGTTAGCGTTCCTGACGGCAGGTGGCGCGCATATCAGCGATCCCACCGTACGTTGAGTGATTCGGCAGCGTGAAATCAGCGCGGCATTGCTGACTGGATTGACTTCCCCATGTAGCGACTAACGTTCCCTGCTCGCGCATCCCGGTTAAATAGACCTGACCGCGATCGCCGACAATAAAACTGCCGCTGTCATCACCCACAAGGGTGACCACCGCCCCAAACGGAACGGCGCGGTCGTTGTCGGTCAAGGTCATCAGCACCCGGCGACCTGACTTCGGCAGATAATCGGCTCTCACCACCGCTCCCCGCGTCGGCGTCACCGTGCGGGTGTTGATCTCCAGCTCGACATCGTCCGGCATCGTTTCCGGGTCGAGGGTGAGATCGTTTTTCCGGTAGACAGAAAGGTTGCTCACGACCGTATATCCGCGAAAATCTGTACGTACACCGGGCTGATTGCGGATATCCACATTGTGGGCGCCAGGGGCTTTGATTAAGCCGCTGGTCTCCCCCAGCGGCTGGGAAAGCGTGATGCCATCAGCATGGGCGAGAATGCCGCCTTGCAGCCCGTAATTCATGCGTTCACTGTTTTTGTCATAACCATAACCTGCCGTGACTTCGCCATAGGCGCCTTTGTAGTCCGCGTTAACATTGCCGGTATAGCCCACGCCCTCTGTGCCGTATCCCTGCTGTACGTTCCAGCTCAGGGCACGGTTCTCGAGCGCTACCCCGTTCAGGCCGACGTTATGCGTCGTCCCGTTATTCCCGCTGGCGTTCATGCCATAGTTAGCCCATGTCTGCGGCAAAAATTTATCCAGCGGAATGCTGACGTTGAACGCCAGAAGCTGGTCGTGGTCAGCGTTTTTTTGGCTGTCGCGGGTTTCTGACGCTGAGCGGACATTTTTGCTGTAAGTCCATGTCAGGCCATAGCTGATGTTGTGCCAGTAGTTGCTATAGCCGACGCTCCACGAAGCCATAGACTTACCGTCATTCCAGTAATCTTCCCGCGCCGCACTGAGGGTAAGCGCGCCCAGGTTATCCCCCAGCGTCTGGCTCATCGTCAGCTCGGCACGGTTACGTCGCCTGTCCTGAAGCGCGCTGCTGTCGCCGTACGAATCGAGGACGTCCTGCATCCCGTAATAGCCGCGGGTCGAGTAGCGATACCCGGCAATCGAAAAGTTGGTCCCGGTATTGATAAAATTCTTGCTGTATCGGGCCCGCCACGACTGACCGTTTGTTTTCGCGGCATGCTCCGGCGTTGACCAGCCCTGAGTGACGTCTGCGGATATCGCCCCGAGATCGCCCATATTCTTGCCCACCCCCAGAGCCGCCGACTGGTACTTATCTGCCCCCTGGACGCCGCCATAGAGCGTTATACCGTGAGGGAGGCCGTAAATTCCGGTCAATTGCCCGAAGGGGGTTTTCTCCACGCTACGGTTATACGAGCGATACTGCCCGGCGGTAAGGGCATATTTCAGGCGCCCCTCCCGTTGCAGGACCGGCAGCGAAGCGTACGGCAGGGTGAAATGTTGCTCCCTACCATCAGCTTCGACGATCGTGACATCAAGATCGCCCGCGCCGCCGGTGGGATACATATCCGCGATCTCAAACGCGCCCGGTGCCACATAGCTTTGGTAGATTTGATAGCCATTCTGACGCACCACGACCTGCGCGTTAGTCCGCGCAATACCGCGCACCACCGGCGCATAGCCTTTCAGGGAATCCGGCAGCATATCGTCGTCGGACGCCAGCTGGACGCCGCGAAACGGCATGCTGTCAAAGACATCGGCAGACGCGGAACTGTCTCCGAGCGTAAGCTGGGCTTGCAGGGGAATAATCGCGCGCTGCATCCAGGTATAGACGTTGTCCCACTTATCCTGGCCGGACGCATCGCGGGACCAGGTGGTGTAGTTGCGTAACCGCCAGGGACCGACGTTGATCCCCGGCCGCAGGTTTGCATACTGGCTGTCGCTGCGGGTGCCTGCCCCGCTTCTTGCCCGGCTGTTTGCCCCGCTCAGGCTGTAGTTGAGCATGACCGCGGTAATGCCTTCATCCCACATATCCGGCGGAACGTAACCTCTTGCTGGCAGGTCTATAGCCGCCTGTGGAATGCTAATCGCCAGACGCTGGGCGCCAAACTGAAAATCTGCGCTGGCCTGTGGAATCGCCCTGAGATCGGCGCATTCACTTTCCCCGGCGGCGAGCTGCGGGAAAAGCGCCGTTTTCACGCCCCACGCTTTTAACTGCCCGATACTCAGGCACGGCTGCAACGTTTCACTGCCGTTAGCATCCTTCACTGCCATAAAACGAATATCCCGCGTTTCCAGCAGCCGATCGTCAAGAATAATATCAACGTGGTATGTCCCGGGCGCCTGCGAGCCGGATTCAAAGGCAGATAAATCCGCTTTCCCCATTCCGGGATTATCCAGCTCTACCAGTTCCGTATTAAACGTCTCACTGGCATACAGTGTGGGAGAGACACCAGCAAGCGCGAGGGCAATAAATATTGCCAGGCGCGCAGGCTGCATTGTATTCAATGCCGTTGTCATGACGAACACCTGATTAACGCGTAAGGATCACAAACTGGCCCGGTGTAATTCGCCAGGGCTGCCATAATCGTTAATGACTTTAAACGTCAGCGTATTGCCACTGGTTCCGTTCGGTAACGGAAAACGGGCTGTGCCTGAAGGCATCACGTACGTGACATTGTCAAGTTTCTTATTACCCAACGTAATTTCATTGAAATTGATAACGTACGGCGTAGGGTTATTAACCTGAAGGGAATTCCCCGCACGATTCCAGGTTAATTTATTGGCTTGCTCCTCGGGGGTAGACGCACGAAGAGTCTCTGGTCGATAAATTAATTTGATGCGCGTTTTGACGGCAATTTGTAGCGAGTTCATCTGCTTTGAGGCTGACGGAATAGCTTTAATGTTCAGCCAGAATAAACTCTCCTGCCTCTGTGGCAGCGAGCCGGTCATGACAATACGCTCAAGGTTTTTTTGCCCGCCGTCCAGCCGATACAGTGGTGGCGTAATAATAAAAGGCGCTTTACCCGATTGTTCATCCTGAACATCTATCCACGAC
This sequence comes from Enterobacter hormaechei, assembly GCA_042434945.1. Classification (GTDB taxonomy): domain Bacteria; phylum Pseudomonadota; class Gammaproteobacteria; order Enterobacterales; family Enterobacteriaceae; genus Escherichia; species Escherichia hormaechei_A. The sequence continues at coordinate 1,383,444 of CP170191.1, read as the reverse complement.
TGGATTAAATAAGGAACGTTATCAGGATTAGTAATACCTATTGACGCCTCTTTTTTAGCCCCATCGAAAATAATACGGGTGCCGCCAATAATTACTCCTGCACTGACGGATGTTAACGTCAGCGGTAACAGCGCCATAGCCAGGCCCATTGTCGTGATAAAACGCATTTTAATACCTCATAAAACAAGGGGCCGGGCGGGCCCCTGCTGATTACTGCAATGACTTAGTTGTATACCACAGAGAAGTTTGCGACCGAGTTAGCCGGGCCCGCGGTCACGGATGCCGCGGTGGCGATATACTGCGCGTAGAAGTTCAGCGTATTATCAGCCGTACTGCTGAGTGCATAGGTATAGCTGTTGCTGCCGTGCAGCGGCAGATCGGCTTTATCTGCCGTCATCAGGTTAATCGCCACCCCGGTGGCCGCCCCCGCCACGGACGTATCAATCGCCAGCAGGCTGGCGTTGGTTAGATCCGGCGTACCGTCAAAACGGACTTTTGCATTGGTGACCGTTACCGGACAGTTTTTCAAAATAATATTAAATTGCGTCGCAGCCGTTCTCGCCCCGGTTGTCGGGAATTCCGTTTTGTAATAATCGCCTAATACCACCACCTGATTCTGGGATGCCACATCAACGTCGCAGGCAGAATCCAGAATATTCCCGTTAAAATTAACGGTACCGGCCGCTGCGAATGCATTGGTCATGGTGAGTACAGAACCTGCCGCTAACATTGCCATCATCAATTTTTTATTCATAATTTTATATCCCGTATTACTCTAGTTATTACCGATATTCAGTTAAAGAAATAAAACCCCTCCGACGAGTCAAAATTTATACAACTCTTTTTGCGCATACAATCAATTTTGAGGTCTAGCTGTGGATCCTCTTTTAACAATTACAAAACATATACACGTGGAAATACCTTAAGAATAATAGCCGCAGTCTACTTTTAGACCTGAATAAAAAAGGTTTCATTTTCAATTAATTAACACTTAAAAACAGGTGAGTCTATAATTAGACTTGCCGCAAATATTCCCTGACCTGATGGTTTTTAAGATAATTCCTTATGTCGATCAAAAAATGATCGCATCAGACAGTGAGGTCTCACATGAATACCCGGTTCGCGCCTGTGTCAGAAATTGATAAGTCAACAGTGCTCGGCGCTAAGCCTTTTAAGCACATTAAAAAAATAATCGATAATGTTTTGCCGCATGCGGAGAGAGGCATTATTGCCAGAGGAGAAATTATCCATTATTGCTCCGGCGATACCCGTCAATGCTTTTTACTGTTGCATGGCAGCGTGGCGTTACACCGTCGCGGGGACGGTATCGTCTTAAATTCTGAATCCGCGCCATTTATACTCGGCGTGAGCAGCCAGTTATCGTCTGAACACCTGTACGTCAGAGCGCTGGAAACTTCAGAGGTGGCCAGCGTTTCGCTGGCGTGTTTCAATCATGTTGTCGCACAACAGAATTTATGGGAGCACTTCTCAAACCTGCTGATCTACACCGCATCGCGCGTCTACGAACATTGCGCCCAGATATCGCAAATGTCGGCTTATGACATTATCCGCTTTCAACTGGTTGAGTTAATGCAGGAGCCGGAAGCCATAAGACAAAACATTACCGCCGCAGCCTATATCAAAAGCCGCACCTATCTTTCACGCAGCGGCATTATGCGGATCCTCGCGGAGTTGCGGACGGGGAAATACATCACCATGGAGCGTGGCGTACTAGTTGAGATCCATCACTTACCCCGTAAGTACTGAGGCTGTATTTATCTCTGGAGAAGGTGGAAAAGAAGAGCGACACTATAGAGAGTACAGTCTCTTTCCAGGTTAACGCTATGTCTTCTGACAAACCATCGCATCGCGGCTCTCCCTATGCTCAGGAACTGATTTCTCATTTACAGCCGCACTGCGCCACGCATAAAACCGATCCCGGCGAGCAACTTGATCTCCAGGTTGACGGGCAGAGCATGTGTTATTTAATTCTTGATGGCACGGTCGCCATATACAGAAGAAGCGACGACATGATGCTTTCAACGGCGCGCAGTCCCGCCCTGTTTGGCCTCGCTAACCTGACGGACATTTATTTTAATGACTACCTCCGAACGGTAACGCCTTGCCTGATTGGTGTGCTCACGACCGCTCGGGTGGCTGAAATTATCAAAGAGAAGGCGCTGTGGGGGCTGCTTTCTAATCATCTGATGTTTGTCTATAACCGCCTCTATCACAACGTCATGCCGAAAGGCGCGCCAACCGCGTACGAGATGATTCGCCAGCAGCTCGTGCTGCTGATGCAGGAAGATGACAGCTACCGACGCAGCGTGACGGCGGAAAGGTATATCAGGGATAAAACCCATCTTTCCCGCAGTGGCGTAATGCGGATCCTGGCTGATCTGAAAACGGGTGGGTTCATCGAAATGGAAGAAGGCCGGCTGATTAAAATTAACAAACTGCCTGCCAGATACTGAATGTCAGACACAAAAAAGGCCGCGCTTGCGGCCTTTTCTTCACTGCTTAATGGACGTGAACGCCCAACCGCCAGGCAAAGTAGATCTCTTCTTTCAGTTCGTTTGAAGAGAGCGCCAGCAAATCCGTAAATTCCAGCTCAAGCTGTTTCAGCTTTTTCAGGTACTGCGCGGGAGACAGATTGCTTTTATCGCGACGTAAATATTCAATTGCCAGCTGTGTTGGGGTTATTTCAGTATCCATGATGTCCTCGCTTATGTTCAAAACGTGACCAGTATATCACAATCAGGCGGCTAATTTTTGACCAAAAACAAGACATCCGGAAACTTTACACAACGGCCGTCGTCAGCCTGGATGAACAACACAGGCGATCCTGCTCGTCCAGAATATCAATCTGCCACACCTGATGACGGCTTCCGGCATGCAGCGCCCGGCAGACGCCGCGCACGCGCCCGCTGCGAACGGAGCGGATGTGGTTGGCATTGACCTCCAGACCCACCACCTTCTGCTCTCCTTCCGTACACAGGTAGCCCGCCACCGACCCCAGCGTTTCGGCCAGCACGACGGACGCGCCGCCGTGCAACAGGCCAAACGGTTGATGAGTGCGGCTGTCTACCGGCATCGTCGCTTCCAGTTCGTTGTCGCCAATGCGCGTGAACTGGATATCCAGCAAACCGACCATGTTCTCCGCGCCCATGGCATTTAAGGCCTCCAGCGTGACCGCTCGTTTCCAGAACATCCGATAATCTCCAGTAAAGCCTGCAATGGATGGCGGACGCCGTTACCTTCCACCCGTTTCACCTGGCTGCGGCAGGAGTAGCCCGTCGCCAGACAGCGGTTGCGTGGCAGGCGCTGCATCGCCTGATGCCATGACAGCTCGTAAATGCCGAGCGAATTAGCGTGGTTTTTGACTTCATGGCCGTAGGTTCCGGCCATACCGCAGCAGCCCACGTTAACGCTTTCCAGCTTCGCGCCAAACCGGGCAAAGATAGAAGCCCACTGGGCAGGCGCCGTCGGCAGCGCCGTCACTTCGGTGCAGTGCCCAAACAGATACCAGGCTTCTCCACTCACCTCCTGAGTGGGCGTTTGCGTCAGCACCGCAGGCAGCCACTCGTGCACCAGTAAGACCTGAAAATCACCGCGCTTATCGCCGAGCGTCTGCTTATATTCATCCCGGTAACAGAGCACCAGCGCCGGATCGACGCCCACCATCGGCATACCGAGCTGCGCCACGCGATTCAGAAAATCTGAAGTTTTCTGCGCGGTTTTCGCAAAGCGGGTGAGGAAACCTTTTATGTGCTGCGCCTTGCCGTTCGGCGAGAACGGCAGCACTACCGGCTGGTAGCCGATTTTCTCGGCCAGTCGGACAAAATCGGCCACCACCTGGGCATCGTAATAGCTGGTAAACGGATCCTGCACCACCAGCACCACCTTCGCTTTCTGCTCAGGGCTTAATGCTTCCAGTTGTTCCAGGGTCATGTTCGCCGAGCGGTGCCCCACCAGCCGACGCTGGAGCGATGGCACCGACAGCAGCGGCAGATCCACCATGCCGATATGTTTTTCTGACAGTTTGCGCACCAGCGGCTGGTTGATAAAGAAGTTAAAGGTTTTTGGCGCACGGGCCATCAGCGGCGCGTAACTCTCCACCGTCGCCACCAGATGATCGCGCATCGGGCGCAGATAACGCGTGTGGTACAGCTGTAGGAAGCGGGAACGGAATTCCGGTACGTCAATTTTAATCGGGCACTGGGTTGAACACGCCTTGCACGCCAGGCAGCCGGACATCGCCTCTTTCACCTCATGCGAGAAATCGTATTCACCTTTGTTCGCATGCCAGCTGTTGCGGGTGCGTTCGATAAGCCCGCGCAGGCTGGCGCGTTTTTCCGGCAGCTCCTGTTCCAGCTTGAGCGGGTCAACGCCGCGGTCGGCCAGCAGGCGCAGCCATTCGCGCACCAGCGTGGCACGCCCTTTCGGGGAATGAATGCGGTTGCTGGTGATTTTCATCGACGGACACATCGGGCTTTTCACATCGAAGTTGAAGCACAGCCCGTTGCCGTTGCACTCCATCGCGCCGCGCCAGGAAGCGCGTACCGCAATCGGAATTTGTCGGTCATAGGTGCCGCGCTTGACGGCGTCCACCTGCAACATCGGCGCATCGATGCCCTCCGGCGGGCAGATTTTTCCCGGGTTGAGGCGGTTATCGGGATCAAAAGCGGCTTTCACCTTACGCAGCTCGGCGTAAAGTTGTTCGCCAAAAAACGCCGGGCTGTACTCGGCGCGGAATCCTTTGCCGTGCTCGCCCCATAACAAGCCGCCGTATTTGGCCGTGAGGGCCACGACCTCGTCGGAGATCTCCTTCATCAGGATCTCCTGCTGCGGGTCGCACATGTCCAGCGCCGGGCGCACGTGCAGCACACCCGCGTCCACGTGCCCGAACATGCCATAGCTCAGACCATGGCTGTCGAGCAGCGCGCGAAACTCCACAATATAATCAGCAAGGTGTTCCGGCGGCACGCAGGTATCTTCCGCAAACGGAATCGGCTTCGCCGCCCCTTTCGCGTTGCCGAGCAGCCCCACCGCTTTTTTACGCATCGCGTAGATTCGCTCGATGCCGGAGAGATCGTTACACAGCTGCCAGCCAATGACGCCGCCTTCCCCCTGGGCAATCAGCTCGTCCAGACGCTGGCAGAGCGTGCTCACCTGGCTCTCAATCAGCTCTGCGTCATCCCCGGCGAACTCGACGATGTTCAGGCCGAGCATCTCTTTATCCGGCACGTCAGTAATCAGTTCGCTCACCGAATGCCAGACGATATCTTCCCGGGCCAGGTTCAGAACTTTTGAATCGACGGTTTCCACCGACAGCGCCCGCGCCTCCACCATAAACGGTGCATTACGCAGCGCGGAGTCAAAGGAGTTGTATTTGACGTTCACCAGACGGCGCACCTTTGGCAACCGGGTGATATCCAGACGCGCCTCGGTGATGAAGGCCAGCGTCCCTTCTGACCCGGTCAGTACGCGGGTAAGATCGAACTGGCTCAGATCGTCATTAAAGACATGGCGCAGATCGTAGCCCGTCAGGAAGCGGTTGAGCTTCGGGAATTTGTTGAGGATCAGTTCGCGATTTTCGCGGCAGCGCTCCAGCACGGTACGATAAATCCGTCCGCTGGTGGTGCTCTCTTTTGCCAGAGTTTCGGCCAGCTCGATCGGCATCGGTTGGGTATCGAGGATATCGCCCCCCAGCAGCACCGCCCGCACACCCATAACGTGATCGGAGGTTTTGCCGTAGACCAGCGAGCCCTGCCCCGAGGCATCGGTGTTGATCATCCCGCCAATGGTCGCGCGGTTACTGGTGGAAAGCTCTGGCGCAAAAAAATAGCCGTAAGGTTTCAAAAACTGATTCAGCTGATCTTTGATCACTCCCGCTTCCACTCGCACCCACCCCTCTTCCGGGTTGATCTCAATGATGCGGTTCATATAGCGGGACATATCAATGATGATGCCCTGGTTCAGCGCCTGCCCGTTGGTACCCGTCCCGCCGCCGCGTGGGGTAAAGACCAGGGTGCTGAAACGCTCCTGCGACGCCAGACGGGCGATGAGCGCCACATCGGCGGTAGAGCGCGGGAAAACGACGGCATCGGGAAGAAGCTGGTAAATACTGTTATCGGTCGCCATCGTCAGCCTGTCGGCATAATCGGTGGCGGTGTCACCTGTAAAACCCTGTTGCTCCAGTGCCTGCAAAAAATTAAGCACCAGCTGAACGACGCCCGGTGCCTGAGAAATCTGTGGGATCATTGCTGTCGACCCTAATGAGAATAGTGTGAAATCGTTTGCGTTGTGTCTGGAAAGTTTTATCACATTTTTTTCTTATGTGCTTCGTAGAATTACGGGCAAAATCCGCCTGTCAAAAATCGCCGAAATCACTAATGATTAGAGAGATGCGGTTTATATTCCCATCAGCCTTGCTGGTGTTCATTTAAGGAAAGTTTCGTTTATGGTCAATCTTCGTCAGCCCAGGGATGTCGCGCAGATACTGCTGTCGGTGCTGTTCTTAGCCATTATGATTATTGCGTGTCTGTGGATTGTTCGTCCTTTCGTGCTCGGATTTGCCTGGGCCGCGACCGTCGTCGTCGCGACCTGGCCTTTACTCTTACGCTTGCAGAAACTGCTGTTTGGTCGCCGCGGCCTGGCCGTGCTGGTGATGACGCTGCTGTTGTTCCTGCTGTTTATTATTCCCATTGCCCTGCTGGTTAACAGCCTGGTTGACAGTAGCGGCCCGGTTATTCGCGCGGTCACCAGCGGTGATATGACGCTGCCGGATCTCGCGTGGCTGAACAGCATTCCTGTTGTGGGCGCAAAACTGTACAGCGGCTGGCACAGCCTGCTGGAGATGGGCGGTAGCGCGCTGATGGCCAAAGTACGTCCGTACATCGGCACAACCACCACCTGGTTTGTGGGGCAGGCTGCGCACATTGGTCGCTTCATGATGCACTGTACGTTGATGCTGGTCTTCAGCGCCCTGCTGTACTGGCGCGGCGAGCAGGTTGCGCTGGGGGTACGTCATTTCGCCACTCGACTGGCAGGTAAACGCGGCGATGCGGCCGTGCTGCTGGCAGCCCAGGCCGTCCGCGCGGTAGCGCTCGGCGTGGTGGTCACAGCGCTGGTGCAGGCTGTACTTGGCGGAATCGGGCTGGCAATTTCCGGCGTACCTTATGCCACCATTTTCACCGTCGTCATGCTGATGACCTGTCTGGCTCAGCTCGGTCCGCTGCTGGTGCTGGTTCCCTGCATTATCTGGCTTTACTGGACGGGGGACACGACCTGGGGCACGGTGCTACTGGTCTGGAGTTGCGTGGTGGGCACCATGGATAACGTGATCCGTCCCCTCCTCATCCGCATGGGCGCTGACCTGCCGCTGATTCTGATCCTGTCCGGGGTGATCGGGGGGTTAATTGCCTTCGGCATGATTGGCCTGTTCATCGGTCCGGTGCTGCTTGCGGTAACCTGGCGTCTCTTCTCCGCCTGGGTGCATGAAGTGCCGCCGCCGGGAACCGACCCTGACGTCATCTTAAGCGAACTTGAAGAACTGGAAGATAAGAACGCGCAGTAAGAACGTAGGCCGGGTGGCGCTAACGCTTACCCGGCTACACTCTCCACAGCAATACTTAAACGTTGCTAAACTATTTATTCTCTGCACACTGGTCAGACCCGCCTTTTTCTGCCTAAAACCGTCATTCTCTTCAAGAAATCTTTACCTGCCTTTAACTAATGAGACGAATCTGATCGACGCAAAAAGTCCGTATGCCTACTATTAGCTTACGGTTATAAATCAACATCTTGATTTATAAGCATGGAAATCCCCTGAGTGAAACAACGAATTGCTGTGTGTAGTCTTTGCCCATCTCCCACGATGGGCTTTTTTTTAACATTTTTCCGCCCGTGTAATGTCACAGCGGCTGAGCATACGCCATTCCCCCGCCAGCTCCCGCGTCTCCCCGGTTACCAGCACGTTCACCACCTCGCGTATATCCGCCGAGGACGCGCCAACCTGTAGCTCAAATTCCCCTGGCTCGACAATCCGCTTCCCGTCCCGGCGGGTGAAATTAAACATCTCCACCGGCAGGGTAAAGGTCAGCGTGGCGGTTTCTCCCGGTGAAAGCGTAACGCGCTGGAACGCTTTCAGCTCCTGAAGCGGACGCACCTGCGTGGCGACCTTATCGCGTACGTACACCTGTACCACTTCGCTGCCGCTGCGCTCGCCGGTGTTGGTGATATCGACGCTTAACGCCACCTCTCCGTCGATCGGGACGCGGCTTTCCGTCAGGCGGGCCGCGCCCCAGCGAAACTGCGTCCAGCCGAGACCGTAACCGAACGGGTAAAGTGCGCCGAAATGGAACGCAAACGGCGTGCCGCCGCTTTTCAGCTTGTGGTTATAGTAGTACGGCATCGCCCCGGCGTTTTTCGGCACGCTCACTACCAGCCTGCCCTGCGGCTCCGCGCGGCCGGTTAAGACATCGGCAATCGCCCAGCCCCCTTCCTGCCCCGGCGCCCAGGCCATCATCAGCGCGGCCACCTTCTCTTCCAGCCCCTGAAGGTTATAAGGACGCCCACCCGTCATGACGACAATCACTGGCTTACCGGTTGCCACCAGCGCCTCCAGCAGTTGTTGCTGCACGCCCGGCAGATCCAGCGAATCGGTATCCGAACCTTCCCCCACGGTGCCGCTCTGGAATAGCCCGGCGAGGTCGCCCACGCAGGCCACCACCACGTCACTCTCTTTTGCCGCGCTCACGGCGTCGGGGATCAAATCCGTGCGTTGTGAAACCGGCGATTGCTGCATCGGCTTACCGCCGCTGTCGCCCGGGAACACCGGTGCGCCCGCCATCCGTTTTTCGATAATGTGACACCCTTTGGCGTAACGTATCTGTGATGCGCCAAGGTACTGTTCCAGCGCCGCGCGCGGGGTGGTCACCTGCGAAGTCTCTTCAACCATATCGCTGATAATCAGGTGAACCGGGAAGCTGTAGCCGCTCAGTAACGCCAGTGGATCGTCCGCCGTCGGCCCCACTACCGCTACACGGGGTTTTCCGCCGAGGGGCAAAATGCCGTTATTTTCCAGCAGCGTGATCGATTTTGTTGCCACCTCGCGCGCCACCTGCCGGGTCGCCTCATTCTGCAAATCGATACCGTCTTCGTCGGCGTACGGTTTTTCAAACAGCCCGAGACGGAATTTTTCACTTAGCACGCGCGCCACAATCTCATCCACTTTCGCCATTGAGATGAGCCCACGCTCTACTGCTTCAGCCAGATGACGCGCGCAGTCATCCTTCGGCAGTTCCACGTCCAGCCCGGCGTTAAACGCCAGCGCCGCCGATTGTGCTGGATCGTGAGAAATCCCGTGGTGCTGGTGCAGCAGGCTGACGCCGCCGTAATCCGCCACGATAATGCCGTCGAAGCCCCACTGTTCACGCAGCACGGTGGTGAGCAGAAAATGGTCGCTGTGCCCTGGCTGATTATCAATGTCGTGATAGGCTGGCATCACCGAACCGGCGTTGGCCAGCTTTACCGCCATCTCAAACGGCAGCAGGAAGGTATCGTTAAGCTCGCTGAAACCGAGATGGACCGGCGCATGATTGCGCGCCCCTTCGCTGAAGGAGTGGCCGACGTAATGTTTCAGGGTCGCCAGCAGATCGCGCTTATCGCCCTGCAACCCCTTCACGTACGCCGTCGCCATCACCCCTACCAGCCACGGATCTTCCCCAAAGGTCTCTTCCGTCCGTCCCCAGCGCACATCGCGCGAGACATCCAGCACCGGGGCCAGCCCCTGCTGGCACCCGACGGATCGGGCCTCTTTGCCAATCTGCTCCGCCGCCCGCTGCACCAGCGCCGGGTCCCAGGTAGAACCGTAGTTCAGCGACGACGGGAACAGCGTTGCATCTTTGCACAGCAGCCCTACCAGACACTCTTCATGAAACAGCGCCGGAATGCCGAGCCGGGTCTCCTCCATCATCATGCGTTGCAGGCGGTTGGCGGCACGCACGCCGGTTTTTGCATCAACAATGTGCGTGCCGAGCGGGCGGGTGATCTGCCCGACGCCCAGCTTCAGCCTTTCGCTGAGGGACGCCTGTTCACTCACGCCGGCGAATTCATCGCTCAGATCGCTGCGCTCGCGGTGGTTGCCGTGTTCATCAAGGATCAGCCAGTACGCGTGCATCTGGGCAAATTTCTCTTCCGGCGTCATACGCGCCAGTAAATCAGCGACACGCTCGTGTACGGAACGTCCCGCGTCCTTGTAGATCGCAGTCATGGTTTACTCCTGTAGTGCGGATTGGGTTGCCGGGCTGAGCTGCCCCGTATCGTTTCGACTATCGCGTTTGCTGGCCAGCTCGCGGGCGATGCTGTCCACCAGTCGGCTGTTAAGTTTGTAGATGGCAAGGAGAGCCACCATGCAGAGGAACAGCGCGCAGGGGATCAGGGTGAACAGGGCATTGATGGTTGCGAGAACGTGAGGCGCCTGGTTTGCCTGACCCGGCGCGTAATCCACCATGCCAAGCACCCAACCGACCACCGCCCCGCCCAGCGCCAGCCCAAACTTGATGGCAAACAGGGCGGTAGAAAAGACCAGCCCGTCAAGGCGGCGGCCGCTACGGTGTTCTTCGTAGTCCACCACATCGGAGAACATGGTCCATTGCAGCGGCGTGGTCAGGTTCTGAATAAAACTAAACACAATATTCAGACCGAATATCAGCCACACCTGTGAAGGCGGAATGAAGAAAATCAGCGCGCCAAAAATAACGAAAGAAATAATGGTCCACTGATAGGCACGCACCCGGTCAAATTTGCCCAGCAGGCGTTCAGATAATAATGCGCCGCTTAAGGAGGCCACCATGCCGGAAACAATAAAGGCAAAAACCAGTTCCGGACGTAACAGAACATAGTTAACGTAATACATGGTCGCAGAGCCACGCGTCACGACGGCGGTTAACAGTAAAATATTAAACAGAAAAACAATTCGCCACTGGCTATTGGCGGCCAGCAGTTTTAAATCCGTCAGCATCGAGCCGGAGGTGTCATTGCGCGGCGAGTAACGCTCCCGGGTCATAAAGAAGCAGCAGAAGAATAAAACAATACCCAGCAGCCCCATCAGGCTCATGGCATAGAAATAGCCTTTTTGCACATTCCCCTGGCCTAATAATGAGACCAGCGGCAGCGCGATGACGGTTACAATCAACCCGCCGATAAACGACAGGCCAAAGCGCCAGGATTGCAGCGAGTGGCGTTCGCGCGGGTCGAGCGTCAGCGCGCCAGGCATGGCACAGTAAGGGACGTTAATCGCGGAATAGATCAGACTCAGGATGGCATAGGTTACGCAGGCATAGACAATTTTCGCCGTCGCCCCGGCATCAGGTACGTAGAAGGTAATCAGGCAGCTCACGCCAAACGGAATGGCAAACCAGAGCAGCCAGGGACGAAAACGACCGTGGCGGGTCTGAGTGCGGTCCACCAGCGCGCCAATGCACGGGTCGACAAACGCATCGACCACGCGCACCACTAAAAACATGGTGCCCATAATGGCCGCAGGCAAACCGAATACGTCCGTATAGAAATAAGCGAGAAATAACGTTGCCGTTTGCCAGACCAGCGCGCTGGCCATATCGCCGAGGCCATAACCTATTTTATCTTTGGTACGTAATACAGAGGAGATTGTCATTGTTATTTGCCTTTTTATCAGGTTAAAACGTATTTCAACCAGTCGCGCATCATCCCGACGGATGTACGCGGTAAGGCTCAAGTATTAGCAACGCCCTGCCCGCTAACAATTGTCTAAATTAACAGATAAATTATGATATTTGGTTTTTTTGCTTTATTTGTGATGGTGAGCATATTCGCAGGAAAATAAAAAAGGCGAGGACAGATATCCTCGCCTTTTTCAGGTTGTGCAGGTTTTATTTCTTCAGTTCAGCCAGGCTTAACCAGGTTTGCACCACGGTGTCCGGGTTCAGAGACAGGCTATCGATCCCCTCTTCCATCAACCATGCGGCAAAGTCTTCGTGGTCGGACGGACCCTGACCGCAAATCCCGACATATTTGCCCTGTTTCTTCGCGGCACGGATAGCCATCGACAGCAGTGCTTTCACCGCATCGTTGCGCTCATCGAACAATTCAGACACCACGCCGGAGTCACGGTCCAGACCGAGCGCCAGCTGCGTCATATCGTTTGAGCCAATTGAGAAGCCGTCGAAATATTCGAGGAACTGCTCGGCCAGCAAGGCGTTGGACGGGATTTCACACATCATGATGATTTTCAGCCCGTTCTCGCCACGTTTCAGCCCCTGACGCGCCAGTTCTTCAACCACCGCTTTCGCCTGATCTACGGTACGCACGAACGGGATCATGATCTCAACGTTGGTCAGTCCCATGTCGTTGCGCACACGTTTCACTGCTTCACACTCCAGCGCGAAACAGTCGCGGAAGCTGTCGGAAACATAGCGGCCCGCGCCACGGAAGCCTAGCATCGGGTTCTCTTCATCTGGCTCGTAACGCTCACCACCGACCAGGTTGGCATATTCGTTCGATTTAAAATCAGAGAGACGGACAATGACGCGCTTCGGATAAAACGCGGCACCCAGCGTCGCGATCCCTTCAGTCAGACGACCAACGTAAAATTCACGCGGAGAATCAAAACCTTTCATCATCTCGCGGATTTCGTTTTGCAACTGCGGTTCCTGATCGTCAAACTCAAGCAGTGCGCGTGGGTGGACGCCAATCATACGGTTGATGATAAATTCCAGACGCGCAAGGCCCACGCCTTCGTTCGGTAGGCAGGCGAAGTCGAAAGCACGGTCCGGGTTACCGACGTTCATCATCACTTTCAACGGCAGATCCGGCATCGTTTCTACGCTGGAGCTTTTCACGCTAAATTCCAGCAACTCCGCATAGACGTAACCAGTATCACCTTCGGCACAAGAAACAGTGACGTTCTCACCGTCTTTCATCCGTTCTGTTGCATCACCACAGCCCACTACCGCCGGAATGCCCAGTTCACGAGCGATGATCGCCGCGTGACAGGTACGACCGCCACGGTTGGTGACGATGGCAGATGCTTTCTTCATGATCGGTTCCCAGTCCGGATCGGTCATGTCAGTAACCAGCACGTCGCCAGGTTCGATGCGGTTCATTTCGCTGATGTCATGGATGACTTTCACCGGACCCGCGCCGATGCGATGACCGATAGCACGGCCTTCGGCGATAATCTTACCCTGTGAATGCAGCGTATAACGCTCCATGACCTGACCGCGTGAGCGCACGGTTTCCGGACGCGCCTGCACAATGAACAGTTTGCCGGTGTGGCCATCTTTCGCCCACTCAATATCCATTGGGCGACCGTAGTGTTTCTCAATTTGTACGGCCTGTTTTGCCAGTTCCTGCACTTCTTCGTTGGTCAGCGAGAAGATGTCACGCTGTTCCTGCGGTACGTCTTCGATTTTAACCTGCTTGCCGTGCTCCTGGGTCGGCGCGTAAACCATGCGGATTTTTTTCGACCCCATGGTGCGGCGCACGATAGCCGGGCGATTCGCCGCCAGTGTCGGTTTATGCACGTAAAACTCATCCGGGTTAACCGCACCCTGCACGACCATTTCCCCAAGGCCCCATGCGGAAGTGATAAACACCACCTGGTCAAAGCCGGATTCGGTATCAATGGAGAACATCACGCCAGAAGATGCGAGGTCGGAGCGCACCATCCGCTGAACACCGGCGGAGAGCGCCACGCCACGGTGATCGTAACCCTGGTGCACACGATAAGAGATGGCGCGATCGTTAAACAGAGAAGCAAATACATGTTTCACTGCCACGAGAACGGCGTCAAAACCCTGAACGTTGAGGAAGGTTTCCTGCTGACCGGCAAAGGAAGCGTCCGGCATGTCTTCTGCGGTGGCGGAGGAGCGTACCGCAAAAGAGGCGTTTTCGTCATCGGCGGAAAGCTGTGCATAGGCTTCGCGGATGGCGTTTTCCAGCTCAGGCTGGAAGGGAGTGTCGATAATCCACTGGCGGATTTGCGCGCCCGCTTTCGCAAGCTGGGTAACATCGTCAATATCCGTTTTATCCAGCAGTTCATAAATGCGCTGGTTTACGCCGCTTTGGTCCAGAAACTGGTTAAACGCGTCGGCGGTTGTGGCGAAACCATTCGGAACGGAAACACCCATTCCGGAAAGATTAGTAATCATTTCACCCAGGGAGGCATTTTTGCCCCCAACCCTGTCTACATCATTCATGCCGAGTTGGTTATACCAAAGCACCAGCGGTGACGAGCCATTGTTGGACATCGAACAATCCTTTTGTGATAAATGAACGGTTTGAGAAACACATTTCTGCGCATTTATCTTTGCATATTTAACCGGATGAAAAAAACGGTGAATCGTTCAAGCAAATATATTTTTTTACTTTTTAAGACTGATCCCAGCGTTGCGCAAACCTGCTCTATTCGACAATTTCCACATAAACCATCGGTATAAACGAAACCATAAAAATGAAATGCTGTTTTCATAAAAAATAAAATTGAAGGTTCATTTTATAAACCAGACATAACGTTCTACGCTTCTGTACGTTTTTAATTTATGCTTTCATAGAATTATGTCTGCATCACGGGAAGAACAAAATGGATAATGCTGTTGATCGCCACGTTTTTTATATTTCTGATGGTACGGCAATAACTGCGGAGGTATTAGGACACGCAGTAATGTCACAATTTCCCGTCACTATCAGCAGCATTACGCTGCCGTTTGTCGAAAATGAGAGCCGTGCACGGGCAGTGAAGGATCAGATTGACGCAATTTATCACCAGACAGGTGTGCGCCCGCTGGTCTTCTACTCCATCGTGTTGCCGGAGATTCGCGCCATCATCTTGCAAAGTGAAGGCTTTTGCCAGGATATTGTTCAGGCGCTGGTTGCCCCGCTACAACAAGAGATGAAACTGGATCCAACGCCGATTGCTCATCGTACCCATGGCCTTAACCCTAATAATCTCAATAAATATGATGCGCGCATTGCGGCGATTGATTACACCCTCGCCCACGATGACGGCATTTCGTTGCGCAATCTGGACCAGGCTCAGGTGATCCTGCTCGGTGTTTCTCGCTGTGGTAAAACCCCCACCAGTCTGTATCTGGCAATGCAGTTTGGTATCCGCGCGGCAAACTACCCCTTTATTGCCGACGATATGGATAATCTGGTGCTACCCGCGTCGCTCAAACCGCTTCAGCATAAATTGTTCGGCCTGACTATCGACCCGGAACGTCTGGCGGCGATTCGCGAGGAACGTCGGGAGAACAGTCGCTATGCCTCGCTTCGTCAGTGCAGGATGGAAGTCGCGGAAGTGGAAGCGTTGTACCGTAAAAATCAGATCCCGTGGATTAACAGTACCAATTATTCGGTAGAAGAGATTGCCACCAAGATCCTCGATATCATGGGCCTTAGCCGCCGAATGTACTAGAGAACTAGTGCATTAGCTTGTTTTTTTGTTATCATGCTAACCACCCGGCGAGGTGTGACACACCTCGCACTTGAAATCAGCAGCGATTGGTTTATCGTGATGCGCATCACTTCCCGGCAGTCCTGCCGTAGAAGCAACAAATTTCTGAGACTTGTAATGAACAGAACTGACGAACTCCGTACTGCGCGTATTGAGAGCCTGGTAACGCCCGCCGAACTCGCGCTACGGTATCCCGTAACGCCTGGCGTCGCCACCCATGTCACCGACTCCCGCCGCAGAATTGAAAAAATACTGAATGGTGAAGATAAGCGACTGTTGGTCATTATTGGCCCCTGCTCTATCCACGATCTCACCGCTGCAATGGAGTACGCCACCCGTCTGCAGTCGCTGCGCAACCAGTACCAGTCACGGCTGGAAATCGTAATGCGCACCTATTTTGAAAAACCACGAACTGTTGTCGGCTGGAAAGGACTAATCTCCGATCCGGATTTAAACGGTAGCTATCGGGTAAATCACGGTCTGGAGCTGGCGCGCAAATTACTTTTACAGGTAAATGAGCTGGGCGTCCCCACCGCGACAGAGTTCCTCGATATGGTGACCGGTCAGTTTATTGCTGATTTAATCAGTTGGGGCGCGATTGGCGCACGTACTACCGAAAGTCAGATCCACCGTGAAATGGCTTCGGCACTCTCCTGTCCGGTAGGTTTTAAAAATGGTACCGATGGCAACACGCGGATTGCTGTGGATGCTATCCGCGCAGCCCGCGCCAGCCATATGTTCCTCTCGCCAGACAAAAATGGTCAGATGACCATCTATCAGACCAGCGGCAACCCGTATGGCCACATTATTATGCGTGGCGGCAAAAAACCGAATTATCATGCCGATGATATCGCCGCAGCCTGCGATACGCTGCACGAGTTTGATTTACCTGAACATCTGGTGGTGGATTTCAGCCACGGTAACTGCCAGAAGCAGCACCGTCGCCAGTTAGAAGTTTGTGAGGATATTTGTCAGCAAATCCGCAATGGCTCTACGGCGATTGCTGGAATTATGGCGGAAAGTTTTATCAAAGAAGGCACGCAGAAAATCGTCGCTGGACAGCAAATGGTCTACGGCCAGTCAATCACCGACCCGTGCCTGAGCTGGGAAGACAGCGAGCTGCTGCTGGAGATGCTGGCTTCAGCCGTGGACACACGCTTTTAAAATCCTGCCGGGTGACGCTACGCTTACCCGGCCTACGGTACGTGCCCTTCTCCCTCTCCCCGTGGGAGAGGGTCGGGGTGAGGGCATCAGACCGCACCTCTCCCCCAAATTTGATCCCGTCACACAATTTTCACAAAAACGCTTGCCGTGAATTTGCAGTTTATTGATAATGATTATCATTGTTACATTGATTGTTATTTATAAACATTATGTCACCGACCGATAACAGCGCGGCAACGCCAACAAAAACACACACAGCGCCGTCCCCTGCTCCCACCGATCGCCGAATCGACAGCAAAAGCCTGTTGGGTGAGGAGGGACGGGTCATTATCGAGCATGACGGCCAGCACTACCTGCTGCGCCAGACCAATGCCGGAAAACTGATCCTGACTAAATAAACCAGACAACACATTCGCCAGCCACCCAGGTGATCCCCAGGCAGCCAGCGCTTTTCAATTCTTATGGAGAGTTGCTATGCCACACCTGCAATCCGCGTCTTTACGCCCGTCTCTTCTGGCGCTGGCGATTGTCAGCACCCTGCCGGGCGTTACGTTTGCCGCCGCAGACGAGATCACCGTCACCGCCACCGGCAATGCCCGCAGCGCCTTTGAAGCCCCCATGATGGTGAGCGTGATTGACGCCACCGCGCCGGAAAACCAGACCGCCAGCTCCGCCGCCGACCTGCTGCGCAAGGTGCCCGGTCTGACGCTGGACGGCACCGGGCGCACCAACGGTCAGGACGTTAACCTCCGGGGCTATGACCGCCGTGGTGTGCTGATACTGGTGGATGGCGTGCGCCAGGGCACTGATACCGGACACCTGAACAGCACGTTCCTCGATCCGGCGCTGATCAAACGTATTGAAGTAGTACGTGGTCCTTCCGCCTTGCTGTACGGCAGCGGCGCGCTGGGCGGCGTAATTTCGTATGACACCGTCGACGCCAGCGATCTGCTGGATGCAGGTAAAAACAGCGGCTATCGCGTATTTGCTACCGGTGCAACGGGCGATCACAGCATCGGGATGGGTGCCAGCGCCTATGGCCGCACCGATACCCTGGACGGTCTGGTCTCCTGGTCCAGCCGCGATCGCGGCGACATTCGCCAGAGTGACGGCGCGAGGGCGCCAAACGACGAATCCATCAACAATATGCTGGCGAAAGGCAGCTGGAAAATCGATCCGGCGCAGACGCTGAGTGGCTCCCTGCGCTACTACAACAACGACGCGCAGGAGCCGAAAAATCCGCAGACCACGGATGCCAGCAGCAGTAACCCGATGACCGATCGTTCCACCATTCAGCGCGATGCCCAGCTTGGCTACCGCATTGCGCCAGCCGGAAACGACTGGCTGAACGCCGATGCGAAAATTTACTGGTCCGAAGCGCGGATCAACGCCCAGAACATCGACGCCAGCGGCGAGTTCCGTAAGCAGACTACCAAAGGCGGCAAAGTGGAAAACCGCACCCGCCTGTTCAGCGACTCTTTCGCCTCGCACCTGCTGACCTACGGCGGGGAATACTATCGTCAGGAGCAACACCCTGGCGGCGCGACCACCGGCTTCCCGGACGCGAAAATCGACTTCAGCTCCGGCTGGTTGCAGGATGAGATCACTCTGCGCGACCTGCCGGTAACGCTTCTCGGCGGGACGCGTTACGACAACTACCGCGGCAGCAGCGACGGTTACGACGACGTGGATGCGGATAAGTGGTCATCACGCGCCGGGTTAACCGTGAGTCCAGCCGACTGGCTGATGCTGTTCGGCTCTTACGCCCAGGCCTTCCGTGCGCCAACGATGGGCGAGATGTATAACGACTCGAAGCACTTCTCTATCGGCAGCTTCTACACCAACTACTGGGTGCCGAACCCGAACCTGCGTCCGGAAACTAACGAAACCCAGGAGTTCGGTTTTGGGCTACGTTTTGACGATCTGCTGCTCGCCAACGACGCGCTGGAGTTCAAAGCCAGCTACTTCGACACCAAAGCGAAAGATTACATCTCCACTACCGTCGATTTTGCGGCGGCCACCACCATGTCCTATAACGTACCAAATGCCAAAATCTGGGGCTGGGACATGATGGCGACCTACGCGACCAGTCTGTTCAACCTGGACGTGGCCTACAACCGCACACGCGGGAAAGATACCGACACGGGCGAATACATCTCCAGCATCAACCCGGACACCGTCACCAGCAAGCTGGATATCCCCGTGGCGCAAAGCGGCTTCTCCGTGGGCTGGATCGGCACCTTCGTCGAACGTTCAACGCACATCAGCAGCAGCTACAGCGAGCAGCCTGGCTACGCAGTGAATGATTTCTACGTCAGCTATAAAGGTCAGCAGCAGTTCAAAGGCATCACCACCACCCTCGTGCTGGGGAACGCCTTCGACAAAGCCTACTGGTCACCACAAGGCATCCCGCAGGATGGCCGCAACGGCAAGATCTTCGTCAGTTATCAATGGTAATTCCCTTCGGGGCAACGATTCAGAAGGATAAGATTATGGGTCACTACACACGCTGGCTTGAGCTTAAAGAAGAACATCCGGGTAAGTACGCCCGTGATATCGCCGGATTAATGCACATCAGCGAAGCAGAGCTGGCATTTGCGCGCGTTGGACACGACGCCTGGCGGCTGCGCGGTGAAATCCGTGAGATTCTGGCAGCGCTGGAGTCGGTGGGGGAAACCAAATGCATCTGCCGTAACGAATATGCCGTTCACGAGCAGGTCGGGGCGTTTACTAACCAGCACCTCGGCGGCCACGCCGGGCTGGTGCTGAATCCGCGCGCGCTGGATCTGCGTTTGTTCCTCAACCAGTGGGCGAGCGCGTTTCACATAAGTGAAACGACCTCCCGCGGCGAACGTCAGAGCATTCAGTTCTTCGATCATCAGGGCGACGCTTTACTGAAGGTCTACACCACGGATCACACCGACGTTGCCGCCTGGGGCGACGTGCTGACCCGTTTTATCATTGCCGATAACCCCACTCTGGCACTGAAGGCTGTCGATGCCCCTGCGCATTCCGACGGTGCTGATGCAGGCTCGGTGGAGAAAGAGTGGCGCGCCATGACCGATGTGCATCAGTTCTTTAGCTTACTGAAGCGCCATAACCTGAGCCGCCAGCAGGCGTTTCGTCTGGTGAGTGACGATCTGGCCTGTAAAGTGGATAACAGCGCGCTGGCACAGCTGCTGGAGACGGCGCGACAGGACGGAAACGAAATCATGATCTTCGTCGGCAACCGCGGCTGCGTGCAGATCTTCACCGGTGTGGTGGAAAAACTGACTCCCATGAAGGGCTGGCTGAACATCTTCAACCCAACCTTTACCCTGCATCTGCTGGAGGAGACTATCGCCGAGACGTGGGTAACGCGCAAGCCTACGGCGGACGGACACGTTACCAGCCTGGAGCTGTTTGCTGCGGACGGCACTCAGATCGCCCAGCTCTACGGGCAGCGTACCGAAGGCGAGCCTGAGCAGAGCCAGTGGCGCCGCCAGATTGACGCCCTGACGGCAGAAGGGCTGGCCGCATGAAAAACTGGTTCGCCCTGCTCTGCGCCCTGCCGCTGGTCGCCGTCGCCGCGCCGGAGAGAATTGTCGCCCTCGGCGGCGACGTGACGGAGATCGTCTACGCCCTCGGCGCGGAGTCTTCTCTGGTTGCGCGCGACAGTACCAGCCAGTGGCCGCAGGCGACAAACGCGCTGCCTGACGTGGGGTATCTTCGCCAGCTGAATGCGGAGGGGATTTTGTCCGTACGCCCGACGCTGGTGCTGGCAAGCGACCAGGCGCAGCCCTCTCTGGCGCTGAAACAGGTTGAACAGAGCCACGTCCGGGTGGTTACCGTTCCCGGCACGCCTGACCTGCGCGCGATTGACGAAAAAGTACGGGTGATAGCTCAGGCGACGCATCATGAGGCGCAAGGGGAAACCCTGCGCAACTCGCTGCGTCAGGCGCTGGCGGCACTGCCCTCAACACCGCTCAACAAGCGGGTGCTGTTTATCCTCAGCCACGGCGGAATGACCGCAATGGCGGCCGGGCAACAGACCGGCGCGGATGCGGCAATACGCGCCGCCGGGTTGCAGAACGCCATGCAGGGCTTTACCCGCTATCAGCCGCTTTCCCAGGAGGGGGTGATGGCCAGCCAGCCGGATCTGGTGGTGATTTCGCAGGACGGTCTTAACGCGCTGGGCGGCGAAGAAAATCTGTGGAAACTGCCCGGCCTGGCGCAAACGCCAGCGGGACGAAGCAAGCAGATGCTGGCTATTGATGATATGGCCCTGCTGGGCTTCAGCGTCCGCACGCCGAAAGCCATACAACAGCTGCGTGCCAGAGCGGAGCAACTGCCCTGATGTCCCGGCGCATCACGTTATCGTTATGGCTTCTGGCGGGGTTGCTTACCGTCATGACGTTCATGGCCACCGGTTTTGGGGCGTTACGCCTGCCGGTGAACGTGCTGTGGAGCGGCAGCGATGAGACGCTATGCCAGATCTGGCTTACCATCCGTCTGCCCCGCGTACTGCTGGCGCTGATGATTGGCGGATCGCTGGCGCTCGCCGGCTGCGTCATGCAGGGGCTGTTCCGCAATCCACTGGCCGACCCGGGCCTGCTCGGGATCAGCAGCGGTGCGGCGCTGGCCGTCGCCCTGTGGGTGGTGCTCCCGCTCTCGCTGCCCGCGCTGGTGATGCTTTACGCCCCTATGCTGGCGGCATTTCTTGGGGCGCTGGCAGCCACTGGCGTGATCTTCCTGCTCAGCAAGCAGCGTGACCCCTCTCTGTCACGTCTGTTGCTGGTGGGTATCGCCATCAATGCCCTGTGCGGTGCGGCAGTGGGTGTGCTTTCGTGGGTCAGCAATGACGCCCAGCTGCGTCAGCTTTCACTCTGGGGAATGGGAAGTCTTGGTCAGGCACAGTGGTCAACGCTGCTCGCCGTGACCTCGCTGATGGTGCCTGCCGTTCTGACGATCTGGCGTTGTGCCAGCGCATTAAATTTACTGCAACTGGGTGAAGAGGAAGCGCATTACCTTGGCGTGGACGTTGCCCTTGTACAGCGAATATTACTGTTATGCAGCGCCCTGCTGGTCGCTGCGGCTGTCGCCGTCAGCGGCGTGATTGGCTTTGTCGGACTCGTGGTGCCGCACCTGATGCGCATGTGGCTGGGCGCCGATCACCGGGCAACCCTCCCCGGCACAGTACTCGCGGGCGCATTACTGCTGTTGGTGGCGGATACGGTCGCGCGCACCCTGGTCGCTCCGGCAGAAATGCCGGTCGGCCTGCTCACCAGTATCCTTGGTGCACCCTGGTTCTTATGGCTCATTTTTCGTCGTGGAGAACAGCATGGCTGAACGTTATACGGCTGAAAATCTTACTTTTATCCGATCTGGCCGCACGCTGACAGATAACGTTTCGCTGTCACTGTCGCAGGGAGAGCTGGTTACATTGATCGGCCCCAACGGCGCGGGGAAATCCACGCTGCTGCGGCTGCTGACCGGCTACCTGAAACCCGACAGCGGCGGCTGTTCGCTGGCGGGAAAAGCGCTGGATGAATGGCATCCGCAGACGCTGTCCCGCTATCGGGCAGTGATGCGCCAGCAGTCTCAGCCTGGATTTGACTGGCAGGTGGAGGAGATCGTTGGAATGGGGCGTGCGCCCTGGACGCGTCACCCGGAACCGTCGATTGTGCGTGAGGTGTTGCAGCTGACCGGTTGCCTGCCGCTGGCCGGCAGGCGTTATCATGCCCTCTCGGGCGGCGAGCAGCAGCGCGTTCAGCTCGCCCGCGCGCTGGCGCAGCTGTGGCGTGACGGGATGCCGCGCGGCTGGCTGTTTCTCGACGAACCCACTTCAGCGCTGGATCTCTACCACCAGCAGCATCTGCTGCGCCTGTTGAAATCGCTGACTCGTCAGGGCCATCTTCACGCCTGCGTGGTGCTGCACGATCTCAATCTTGCCGCATTATGGTCGGACCGGATCCTGCTGTTACACAACGGCAGGATTGTTTCTCAGGGCATACCGGAGACGGTTTTGCAGGCCGACGCGCTGGCACACTGGTACGGTGCGCAGGTTCACGTCGGCAGACATCCGGCGCACGCCGCACCACAGGTTTTTCTCGCCCCTTAGCTTGAGCAGCTCACTTCCAGCCGCTTGCCCCAGTCCGGCGGGCGGCTGACATAGTCATCCTCCCGGTCGGCAAACGGCGTGCGCAGGGCGATATGCAGCCGATGCAGCTCGGTATAATCCCCCTGCTCTGCCTGCTCAATGGCCCGCTGCGCCAGCCAGTTGCGCAACACCATCGCCGGGTTAACCGCCTTCATCCGCGTCTGGCGGGTATCGTCATCAATCTGTTCCTGCTGTAAACGCGTCCGGTAAACGGCAAACCAGTCATCAAACGCCTGACGATCGATGAACTCGTCGCGCAGCGGTGACGCGGCGCTCTGCTGCGCGGTCTGGCTCAGCATACGGAAGGTTCGGGTATAGTCGCTGCCTTCACGCGCCATGATGGCAAACAGCCCATTCAACAGCGCGTTATCGCCTTTTTCCTGCGTCATCAGCCCCAGCTTGTTGCGCATTAACACACCATATTCCCGCAGCAGGATCTCCTGATAGCTGTCCAGCGCATCGTTCAGGGCATCGACGTCGATAAACGGCGACAGGCTTTGCGCAAGCCGCTGAAGGTTCCACAGCCCCACCGCAGGCTGGTTGTCGAAACGGTAACGCCCCTGATAGTCCGAATGGTTACAGATGTAACCCGGCTGATAGTCATCAAGGAAGCCGTACGGACCGTAGTCAAACGTCAGCCCTAACAGGGACATGTTGTCGGTATTCATCACCCCGTGGGCAAAGCCGACGGCCTGCCAGCGGGCAATCATTGCGGCAGTGCGCGCGACAATATCACGGAACCAGAGAACATAGCGGTCCGGCTCGTTTTGCAGGTGCGGCCAGTGACGGCGAAGGGCGTAATCGGCAAGCTGGCGGACCTTATCCGGCTCGCGGCGATAGTAGAAGTGTTCAAAATGACCGAAACGCAGATGGCTTTCCGCCACGCGGATCAGCATCGCCCCCTGCTCCATCGTTTCCCGGGCCACCGGCGTGTCGCTGGTGACAATGGACAGCGCGCGTGAGGTGGGGATCCCCAGGGCATGCATCGCCTCGGAAGCCAGACCTTCACGGATGGTTGAACGCAGCACCGCGCGGCCATCCCCCATGCGTGAGTACGGGGTTAGCCCTGCCCCTTTCAGGTGCCAGTCGAGCGTTTCGCCATTCGGCAGAAGTTGTTCACCCAGCAGGATGCCGCGGCCATCGCCGAGCTGTCCGGCCCAGACGCCAAACTGATGTCCGCTGTAGACCTGAGCCAGCGGCTTCATGCCCGGGAGCAGCGTTTCGCCGCCCCAGACGCCGGCGCCTTTTTCTGGCTGAAAAAGCGTCGCAGGGATGCCAAGCGAATCCGCTAATGCATCGTTATGCCAGATAAGACGCGCGTTCTGTAAAGGCGTTGGCTTAAGCGCGGTGTAAAAGCCGGGTAATTCATCGTGCCAGTGAGCAGTAAAAGACAGGGTCATAAGTCCTCCTGCTTTAAGTGTAGAGGGTTTCCCTGGACGTAAACACAGGCGAAGAAAGGGGTTATTGCTGAACGAGAGTCGTGACCCGCTCTGCCGGGACGGCAGGCCACAGGCTTCCCTGCATTGCACCGAAATTGAAGGGCAGCACGCGTTCTAAGATGCCGTGATCGTCAATTCCCGAGACCATGACCGACTGACAATGCGGCGCGATCTGCCAGAGAATGGCGCGCATAAAAGGCTCAAACGAGAGTGCCGACGCGCGCTGCTGGATAAAGTTTTTATCCAGAATCACCCGTTTGAACAGACCATCATAAACCGGTTTAAGGGAAGATGCCCCTGCACCAAAGTTAGCCAGTACTAAGGGGAAATGGATCGCCATTCTTGCCAGACAGGGATCGTCTTTCCCGTTATTTAAACCTGGATAGTTCTCATTAACAGTAAACTCAAGAAACGGATAACGCTCGAGGATTGAAACAGCGTTCTCATTAGTTAATAAAAACTCAACAATTGCAGGTGTAATATTGATCCATGCAATTAACTGATGCTGAATAAAAAATAGCTTACAGGTATCGAGTAATTGCAGTTTCTCCTGAAACAGCGCTAATTCATCTTCCTGAGAAAGATGTGGGATAACCAGTTCAGTCGGGATCCGTACGTCCGCACCCACGCCAGTAAAGTTAACCAAAATCTCTAAACCTTTAAGCAAACCTGCACTATCACGCGCCGGAAGGAGTAAAAGTTCAGACTGGTAAGCATTATCTAGCGTAATAATCATCGCGCTTGTCCTGCATTAAAGATGAGAGAGAACATCCTGGAGCAATTGCAGGCACAATTCCACTGTCTTGATTTTAATAAGATTAATTTCATTCTTTCCGTATTAATTTTCAGATTTTTCCCTGAATCTAAATTAATTTTATCCTGGTTATTGAATAATAGCCAGTTTTAGATAAAACAGGCACATGCGGACATAAATAATTGGGCAAAAATTTAACTTTAATCATCCCGCAAGAAAAGCCTGACGTCTATTTTCACCGCCAGGCCCTCCGCACTGCATTTTTATGCAGCGGTTAAATACGTCTGGCCTGCCAGAAGTTTTTACGCCAGTAAACATTATCCAGAGAGGAGCGCATCACGCCACGGCTGGTCGAGGCATGAATGAACTGATTATCGGTATCATAGATGCCGACATGAAGGCCGTTTTCTCCGGAGCCCGTTTTAAAAAAGACCAGATCGCCGGGCAGGAGCTCGTCTTTATCAATTTCAGTGCCGATTTTCGCCTGCATACGCGTTTCACGCGGAAGCTGGAGGTCAAATTTATCGCGGAAGGTCATCAGCACGAATCCCGAGCAATCCACCCCGCCCCGGCTCATGCCGCCGTAGCGATAAGGTGTGCCGCGCCAGTTGCTGAGCTGATCGTTCAGGCTGGCAATGACCGTAATGGAATCGGAAAGCCGTGGGTTGGGCGGAGGTGCACGATGGCTGCTGCATCCTGCAAGAAAGAGCGCCGCAACAAGGAGAAACCAGAATCGCATTTCAGACGAATCCTCTGCTTTTTTTGTTCTTTCGGTAATTTAGCGTGCATCTATGCAGCTGTGCAAGAAAGGTTATTCCTGCGCCGTGGAAATGAGCATCTTGTGGCCTTCAATATCCAGCCTCCGGAACGACATGTGGTAAGCGCTCGCAAGATTGGCGGCCGTCAGCACGCTGTCGCGCGTTCCGCTGGCAATCAGCTTGCCACGCGCCAGCAACCACACCCGATGCGCGTGGCGCAACGTATGGTTCAAATCATGGCTGCTCATCACAATGGCGATCCCCTTGCGACACAGCGCGCTGAGCAGGGTATCCAGCGCTGCCTGCTGGGCAACGTCCAGCCCGCTCATCGGCTCGTCCAGCAGCAACAACCGCCCGTGAGGATTTCCCGCCGGATGGATCTGAAGGATGACGGCGGCCAGACGCACGCGCTGCCACTCGCCGCCGGAAAGCTGATTTGCCTGCCGGGTAAGCTTGTCGTCTAACCCGAGTGCCGCAGCAACCTCGTTGAGCAATCCCACCTGATTTTTGTCAGGCAGATGCAGCGTCAGGTAGTGCCAGACGGGCATCGCAAAGGGCGGAACCTGCTGCTGAACCAGATAGCTTCGACGGGAGGCAAGTGTAGCGGGTAGCCAGTCGACGAGCGATTGCCCGAGGAAGGTAATCTCCCCTTCCCCGCTGGTCAGCCCCGCCATACGCGCCAGCAGCGTGCTTTTTCCGGCGCCGTTTGGCCCAACCAGGTGAAGGATTTCACCTGCGTTGACTGCGGCAGTCACAGGCTCAAGACGTCCCTTCCCGGCAACGTCCGTGAGCTGCATCAGCAGCGTCATTATTTCGCCAGCGCCAGCTTGATTGATTCCATCACGATAGGATCTTCAGGCGTCATGTCAGGCGAAAAACGCTGCACGACCTCACCGTCACGGCCAATCAGGAATTTTTCGAAGTTCCACAGAATATCGTCCGGATAGAGCGGCGCGCGGCCTTTACTTGCCATACGCTCATAGAAACCACTCTCTTCAGGCGCAACGGCGGTCGGCGCCGCGGCCACCAGTTTGGCATACAGCGGATGACGATTTTCACCGTTCACGTCAATTTTGCTGAACATCGGGAACGTCACGCCATAGGTTGTGCTGCAAAAGGTCTTAATCTCCTCTTCGCTACCCGGCTCCTGGCCCAGGAACTGGTTGCACGGGAAGCCGAGTACGGTAAAGCCGTCTTTTTCCCAGGCTTTATGAATGTTTTCCAGCTGTTCATACTGCGGCGTAAGGCCACATTTCGACGCCACGTTCACGATGAGCAGCACCTTGCCCTTGTAGCCTTCCAGCGTGGTTTTCTCGCCGTCAATGGTCGTCACTTCGGTATTCAGAATATCAGACTGCATAGCATTCCCTCAGGTTGACTTACAGGTTGTGTTTTAACGTCCAGCTTTTAATAGTAGCCAGATAAAGACCGGCGCGCCCAGCGTTGCGGTCACCACGCCTATGGGCAACTCAGCGGCCGTCAGGGCGAGCCGGGCGATGATATCGGCAACCAGCAGCGTTGCCGCCCCGGCAACCGCCGAGGCCGGGAGCAGGGTTCGGTGGTCCGTAATGCCGCACAGGCGCAGCATATGCGGGATCACCAGCCCAATAAAGCCAATCGCCCCCGCCAGCGCCACGCTTACGCCTACCATCCAGCCAATGGCGATAACCAGCACGTTGCGCCAAAATCCAATCGGCATCCCGAGCTGGCGAGCAGACGTTTCGCCCAGCGCGAGAATATTAAGAGGCTGCGCCTGGAACGCCGTCCACAGGATGACCGGGATCAGGAGCACCATCAGCCACCCCTGACGCCAGTCAACACCCCCAAATCCCCCCATCATCCAGTACATTAGCTGGCGCAGATCGAAGGAGGTGGAGAAGTAGACGGCCCAGGTCATCAGCGCACTACAGATGATCCCCAACGCTACCCCGGCAAGCAGCAGCCGACTGGTGGATAAGTGGCGGCGGGCAAAGCGCAGAAGGATAAGGGTTATCAACAGCGCGCCAAGGATGGCGCTGAGGCTAATCCCCCAGCCGGAGAGCTCGCCTCCCCCCAGCATCACGGCGGCGATAAGCCCGACGCCTGCGCCATTCGAGACCCCGAGAAGCCCGGGTTCCGCCAGAGGGTTTTCAAATAATGCCTGCATGATCGTGCCGCACAGCGCCAGCGCAGCGCCGACTAAAAGGACAGCCAACGTCCGCGGCAGGCGGATCTGCCAGACAAAGAGCTGTCCTTCAGGCGTAAACCAGCTTTCCGGCCCCAGCCACCGATCGCCCGCACACAGGCTGACGGTGGTGGCGACAATCAACAGCACCCCGAGCAGACACAGGCGGCGAAGATCGGAGCGGTGCTGGCGGCGGGCAAGATCAAGCATAGACGATAGGTTATCCGGTTGAGATATCATTGATTTTACGGCGGGTTTAGCAAATAGCGCAAAGAAAAAAGGCCGCAGAGCGGCCTTTTTAGTTAGATCAGATTACTCGTCTTTGGGCGAAGCGTTTTCGACCCGGCTTTTTAACTTCTGCCCGGGTCTGAAGGTCACCACGCGCCGTGCTGTAATGGGAATATCCTCGCCCGTTTTCGGGTTACGTCCCGGGCGTTGATTCTTATCACGCAGATCGAAGTTACCAAAACCAGAGAGTTTCACCTGTTCGCCGTTTTCCAGAGCGCGACGGATCTCTTCGAAAAACAGTTCAACCAGTTCTTTGGCATCCCGCTTGCTAAGCCCAAGCTTATCAAACAGATATTCTGACATTTCAGCTTTTGTAAGCGCCATAGGTTCAATCCCTCAATGATGCCTGGAATCGCTCTTTTAATGCCTCTACACATTTGGCGACGGTAGCGGCAATCTCCTCTTCTTCGAGTGTACGGCTGGTATCTTGCAGGATCAGGCTTATGGCGAGGCTCTTATACCCCTCCGCAACACCCTTACCGCGGTACACGTCAAATAAGTTTACGCCAACTACCTGATTTACGCCAACTTTCTTACATTCGGATAAAATATCCGCTGCGGGAACATTTTCTGCGACCACCACCGCGATGTCACGACGGTTCGCCGGGAAGCGAGAAATCTCGCGCGCCTGAGGCACCACGCGGTCTGCGAGCTTGTTCCACTCCAGTTCGAACACCAGAGTGCGACCGTTAAGATCCAGTTTACGTTCCAGTTCAGGATGAACAACCCCAACAAAACCAATACGTTCACCTTTCAGATAAATCGCTGCGGATTGCCCCGGATGCAGTGCCGGATTCGCTTCTGCACGGAACTCAACCTCATTCAGTTTACCGGTCAGGTCGAGAACGGATTCAAGATCGCCTTTCAAATCATAGAAATCAACGGTCTCTTTTGCCAGGTTCCAGTGCTCTTCGTAACGGTTACCGCAAATCACACCGGCTAACATCAGATCCTGACGAATGCCCAACGGTGCTTGAGTATCTGGTACGAAACGCAGACCGCTTTCGAAAATGCGCACACGGTTCTGCTGACGGTTCTGGTTGTACACCACGGTTGCCAGCAGGCCGGTCCACAGAGAAAGACGCATTGCTGACATTTCAACGGAAATCGGGCTTGGCAGCAGTAACGCTTCAACCCCTGGATGGATCATCTGCTGCACTTTCGGATCAACGAAGCTGTAGGTGATCACTTCCTGATAGCCTTTGTCGTTGAGCAGCGTTTTCACGCGCTTGAGCGACAGGTCAGCTTCACGGTGAGTACCCATAATCAGGCTTGCCTGTACCGGCTCATCCGGGATGTTGTTGTAGCCGTAAACACGCGCGACTTCTTCGACCAGATCTTCTTCAATCTCCATATCGAAACGCCAGCTCGGCGCAACTGCCTGCCACTCGTCTTTGCCTTCGGTCACTTCGCAGCCGAGACGACGCAGAATGTCAGTTACCTGCTCATCCGCAATATGATGGCCGATCAGGCGATCCAGTTTGCTACGACGTAAAGTGATGGTTGCACGCTTCGGCAGCGTTGCTTCGCTGGTGATATCAATTACCGGACCAGCCTCACCACCGCAGATGTCGATCAGCAGACGGGTCGCACGTTCCATCGCTTTGTGCTGCAGTGCCGGATCAACGCCACGCTCATAACGGTGAGACGCATCAGTATGCAGGCCATGACGACGAGCACGACCGGTGATTGATAGCGGGCTGAAGAAAGCGCATTCCAGCAGGACGTTTTGCGTTTCGTCATTCACGCCAGAGTGTTCGCCACCAAAGATACCGCCCATCGCCAGCGCCTTGTTGTGGTCTGCGATAACCAGGGTGTCGGCATTCAGCTTCGCTTCAGTGCCGTCGAGCAGCACCAGCGTTTCGCCCTCTTTCGCCATCCGCACAACAATGCCGCCTTCAATGCGATCTTTATCGAAAGCGTGCATCGGCTGGCCCAGTTCGAGCAGCACATAGTTGGTGACGTCAACAACTGCATCGATAGAACGGATCCCGCAACGACGCAGTTTTTCTTTCATCCACAGCGGAGTTGGCGCTTTAACGTTAATGCCTTTTACCACACGGCCAAGATAACGCGGGCAGGCTTCCGGCGCTTCGACTGTAATCGGCAGCGTGTCGTCGATGGTCGCACCAACCGGAACGATTTCCGGTTCAACCAGCGGCAGCTGATTCAGCACGGCAACGTCACGCGCAACACCAATGATACCTAAGCAGTCGGCACGGTTTGGTGTCACGCTGATTTCGATGGTGTTGTCATCGAGTTTCAGGTATTCGCGGATGTCGGTGCCAATCGGCGCATCCGCAGGCAGCTCGATAATGCCGTTATGATCGTCAGAAATTCCCAGCTCAGAAAAGGAGCACAGCATCCCTTCAGACGGTTCGCCACGCAGTTTCGCCGCTTTAATTTTGAAATCACCCGGCAGAACAGCACCAATGGTCGCTACCGCCACACGCAGGCCCTGACGGCAGTTTGGCGCACCGCAGACGATGTCCAGCAGGCGATCGCCGCCGACATTCACTTTTGTCACACGCAGTTTGTCAGCGTTCGGATGCTGCGCACACTCAACCACTTCACCAACGACCACGCCGTGGAAGCTACCGGCAACCGGTTCAACACCATCAACTTCCAGGCCCGCCATAGTGATTTGATTTGCCAGCGCGTCGCTATCAATCGCCGGGTTCACCCATTCGCGTAACCACAGTTCACTGAATTTCATAATCTATTCCTGCCTTATTTAAACTGTTTGAGGAAACGCAGATCGTTTTCGAAGAATGAACGCAGGTCGGTGACGCCGTAACGCAACATAGTCAGACGCTCCATCCCCATCCCGAAGGCGAAACCAGAGTAAACTTCCGGGTCGATGCCAACGTTACGCAGCACGTTCGGATGCACCATTCCGCAGCCCAGCACTTCCAGCCATTTGCCGTTTTTACCCATGACGTCCACTTCCGCAGAAGGTTCGGTGAACGGGAAGTAGGAAGGACGGAAGCGGATCTGCAAATCTTCTTCAAAGAAGTTACGCAGGAAGTCGTGCAGCGTGCCTTTCAGGTTGGTAAAGCTGATGTTGGTATCAACAATCAGACCTTCCATCTGATGGAACATCGGCGTGTGAGTCTGGTCGTAGTCGTTACGATAAACACGGCCAGGCGCGATGATACGAATCGGTGGCTGCTGGGCTTTCATGGTGCGGATCTGTACGCCAGAGGTCTGGGTACGCAGCAGGCGGGTAGCGTCAAACCAGAAAGTGTCGTGGTCAGCGCGCGCCGGGTGGTGACCAGGAATGTTCAGAGCATCGAAGTTATGATAATCGTCTTCGATTTCCGGCCCGGTTGCCACGGTAAAGCCAAGCTCACCGAAGAAACTTTCGATACGGTCGATGGTACGGGTAACCGGATGCAGACCGCCGTTTTCAATGCGACGACCTGGCAGAGAGACATCAATCGTTTCCGCCGCCAGACGCGCATTCAGTGCAGCGCTTTCCAGTTCCGCTTTACGCGCATTCAGCGCCTGCTGAACCTGCTCTTTCGCTTCGTTGATAACCGCACCAGCTGCCGGACGCTCTTCTGGCGGCAGCTCACGCAGGGTCGTCATCTGAAGGGTTAAGTGCCCTTTTTTACCCAAATATTCGACGCGCACATTATCTAACGCGGCAACATCTGACGCCTGGCTAATGGCCGCCTTCGCACTGGCAACCAGTTCTGCGAGATGTGACATGGTTTTCCTCATTGTGTCAGTGGTGACACTGGTTCGTTGGACTTAGAGCCTATCCCATCAGGCTATTTTACTTGCCATTTTGGTCCCGGGCAGTGCTCGAAATTCTCACGTACTTAAATACGCTCCGGTTTCTCCGCGCTGGCCGTGTCCAGACTGGCTGCGACAATTACACCTGATGAGACAGGCTTTTTATTTTTCAAAACGCGCATACAAAAAAAGCCTCCACTGGGAGGCTTTCAGGCGCTGTTTTCCGTTTCTCTTCTCACGCGCTAGCCTCCTGGATTCAGGTGCTAAAGTAAAAAAAGAAGCGGAAAATAGCAGCATTCATTGCTTGCGTTACCTTTTGGTACTCTTCAAAAGACCTTTATTGAAAAGGCTACGGCGATAAAAGTCAATGTTTTGATGGCGTTGAAACGAAAAGAGGGAGACTAGCTCCCTCTTTCAACTGGCTTATGCCAGAGCTGCTTTCGCTTTTTCAACCAGAGCGGTGAACGCTACTTTGTCGAATACTGCGATATCAGCCAGGATCTTACGGTCGATTTCAACAGAGGCTTTTTTCAGGCCATTGATGAATTTGCTGTAAGAAATACCGTTCTGACGTGCTGCTGCGTTGATACGCGCAATCCACAGTTGACGGAACTGACGCTTACGTTGACGACGGTCACGGTAAGCATACTGACCAGCTTTGATAACAGCCTGGAAGGCAACGCGGTATACGCGAGAACGCGCACCGTAGTAGCCTTTAGCTTGTTTCAAAATTTTCTTGTGACGTGCGCGTGCAATAACACCACGTTTTACGCGAGCCATATGTGCTCTCCTGTATCTATATTCTAATTAAAAAGTTAAAAACGTTAACGGCTTATGCGTACGGCAGGCACGCGATTACCAGGCCCAGATCGCCTTTGGAAACCATGGCTTTCGGACGCAGGTGACGTTTACGTTTGGTCGCTTTTTTGGTCAGAATGTGACGCAGGTTAGCGTGCTTGTGCTTAAAACCACCTTTACCGGTTTTTTTGAAGCGCTTAGCAGCACCGCGTACGGTCTTAATTTTTGGCATTTTAATAACTTCCACTTCGCATTGTTAATAAACGAAACAAAGGCGAACAAAGCCTGTGAAGCCCGAAGGCTCCACAGACAGTGCTACTTGAAGGCCTTACTGTTTCTTCTTAGGAGCGAGCACCATGATCATCTGGCGGCCTTCGATCTTCGTTGGGAAGGATTCGACCACTGCCAGTTCTTGCAAATCGTCTTTCACGCGATTAAGCACTTCCATACCGATTTGCTGGTGCGCCATCTCACGACCGCGGAAACGCAGCGTGATTTTGGCTTTATCACCCTCTTCGAGAAAGCGAATCAGGCTGCGGAGTTTTACCTGATAGTCGCCTTCATCTGTACCAGGACGGAATTTAATTTCCTTAACCTGGATAACTTTTTGCTTTTTCTTCTGTTCCTTAGAAGACTTGCTCTTTTCATAGAGGAATTTGCCGTAATCCATTATACGACAAACCGGCGGCTCGGCGTTAGGGCTGATCTCGACTAAGTCTACTCCGGCTTCTTCTGCTTTCTCCAGAGCTTCTCTCAGACTCACAATACCAAGCTGCTCGCCTTCCAGACCTGTTAAGCGAACTTCCTGGGCGCGAATTTCGCCATTGATACGGTTAGGGCGCGCCGTTTGAACTCGTTTTCCGCCTTTAATACCTTATTCCTCCAATTGTTTAAGACTGCGGCTGCGAATCTCTTGTTGCAGCTTCTCGATCACTTCATTTACGTCCATGCTTCCCAGGTCTTTACCACGGCGGGTGCGAACGGCAACTTTGCCTGATTCCACCTCTTTATCACCACAGACCAGCATATATGGGACGCGACGCAAAGTGTGCTCGCGGATTTTAAAGCCAATCTTCTCATTTCTCAAGTCTGCTTTAACACGAATGCCCGCATTTGATAGTTTTTGCGTCAATTCGTTAACGTAATCAGACTGTGAATCGGTAATATTCATGATAACAACCTGAACCGGCGCAAGCCAGGTCGGGAAGAAACCAGCGAATTCTTCGGTCAGGATACCGATGAAACGTTCCATCGACCCCAGAATTGCGCGGTGAATCATTACCGGAACCTTACGCTCGTTGTCTTCGCCTACATAGGAGGCGCTCAGACGAGACGGCAAGGAGAAGTCCAGCTGTACTGTACCGCACTGCCATGCACGATCGAGGCAGTCATACAGGGTAAATTCAATTTTCGGACCGTAGAAAGCGCCTTCACCCAGTTGATATTCAAACGGGATGTTGTTTTCTTCCAGCGCAACCGCCAGGTCCGCCTCAGCACGATCCCACATTTCGTCGCTGCCAATACGTTTTTCAGGACGAGTGGAGAGTTTGACGACGATCTTCTCGAAGCCAAAAGTGCTGTACATATCATAGACTAAACGGATACATCCGTTAACTTCATCGCGAATTTGTTCTTCAGTACAGAAGATATGCGCGTCATCTTGGGTAAATCCACGCACGCGCATCAGGCCATGCAGCGAACCTGACGGCTCGTTACGGTGGCAGCTACCAAACTCGGCCATACGCAGCGGCAGATCGCGATAAGACTTCAGCCCCTGGTTGAAAATTTGTACGTGACCCGGGCAGTTCATCGGCTTAATGCAGTATTCACGGTTCTCAGAAGACGTGGTGAACATTGCATCTTTGTAGTTGTCCCAGTGACCGGTTTTTTCCCACAGGACACGGTCCATCATGAACGGACCTTTAACTTCCTGATACTGGTACTCTTTCAGTTTAGAACGAACAAACACTTCCAGTTCACGGAAAATGGTCCAGCCGTCGTTGTGCCAGAATACCATACCCGGCGCTTCTTCCTGCATATGATACAGGTCGAGTTGTTTACCGATTTTACGGTGGTCGCGTTTCGCGGCTTCTTCCAGGCGCTGCAGGTAAGCGTTAAGTGCTTTTTTGTCTGCCCACGCCGTACCGTAAATACGTTGCAACATTTTGTTGTTGCTGTCGCCACGCCAGTAAGCCCCTGCCGTTTTCATTAGTTTGAAATGATGGCAGAAACGCATGTTCGGTACGTGCGGACCGCGGCACATATCGACATATTCTTCATGGAAGTACAGACCTGGCTTGTCATCATGGGCGATGTTTTCGTCAAGAATGGAGACTTTGTAGCTCTCCCCACGGTTGGCGAAAGTTTCACGCGCTTCGTGCCAGCTGACTTTCTTCTTAATGACGTCGTAGTTTTTCTCAGCAAGCTCATGCATCCGCTTCTCGAGTGCTTCGACATCTTCCTGGGTTAACGTGCGGTCAAGATCAACGTCGTAATAAAAACCGTTGTCAATAACCGGGCCGATTGCCATTTTGGTATGCGGCCAAAGTTGTTTAATCGCGTGCCCTAACAGGTGCGCACAGGAGTGACGAATGATCTCCAGACCTTCTTCGTCTTTCGCGGTAATGATCGACAGTTGTGCGTCGTTTTCAATCAGATCGCAAGCATCAACCAGTTCGCCATTAACGCGCCCTGCGATACAGGCTTTCGCCAGACCTGGACCAATGTCCAGCGCAACATCCATGGGGCTTACAGCGTGGTCGTAATGGCGTTGGCTGCCATCAGGAAGAGTTATAACAGGCATTTTATATCCTTATTTGCAGTGGTGACCCACACGAAAGATCACATACAAAGAAAAATTTGTTTATTAACAGTTCATTGCGAAACCATCTAGCCAACAAATGCTAAATTGGTTCGCATCATGCACCTGCCGATTCAGATAAATGCGAATTTACGGCACGCAGGGTAATGGTAACACTATTGAAAGGGCGAATGCACCTTCTGCGACCGTTTGAACCGTTCATCCTTTTGTCTGCGTTCATGAACTTTTGCTGACGGAGGCTCGCAATCCGAAAGTGCTGAGCTATTCTTGACTTGGTCCTTAAACATCGAAGGGGTATCACATGAATGTATCCAGCAGAACCGTTGTGATATTGAATCTACTTTCCGCTGCTTGCCTGGTATTGATTCTGGCTGACAGATTCCATTGGTTTTAAGCCGAACCGGTGTTCCGGCATAACCTGTTGTCCAGGGTTGAGCGCTTTCTGGCGCAGATTTTGGTAGACTAAGGGTATCAACTGACAAGGATTAGGTTATGCCAACAAAAAGATTTGCCGTGAAGCACTGGAAAATGGTCGTGGTGTTAATTGCTATTTGCGGCGCGATGTTGCTGCTGCGCTGGGCCGCAATGATCTGGGGCTAATATTTTGTCAGCGAAAACGTGCCGTGAATTTACTGAATAAATCTTAACTATCTTTACGATAATTTATGGTCCAAAACCGGTACGTCATAATCCGGTTTTCGACAGGCTGTGACAGCGTATATATTCCGTCATACGTGGCAGTTGAAATATCAGGACCACTCACCCGCCACCAGCTTGTGTACATCAAATGCATCATTCATTGACTGGCCGGTAGACTGAGAGCCAGGGGCAATGTTGGAGCCTGCTTCTACATCCGAGGCTTTAGCGATCCCGATTGGGCTGTTAACGTCACTGGCAGGTTGCGTCATATTATCAGCAGCAAATACGCCAAATGAAAGTGCGGAAAGCACCATAGCTGCTGTAGCGGTTTTGATTTTTTTCATAATTTTATTCTCATACTTATTTAATGCGATATGCCCGAGGCGAGTTTTTCGCCTGTGCCGTAAGTGTAGATCTGGATCACATTCTTGCCTAGTCAAATTATTTATCAATTCGTGTCAAATAAACTGAATAAGCCCTGGTCGGCTAATTATGGAGAAATTATGAAGATGAAACCATACCCATTATTTTAACACGCCGTTTAATATAAATAAGCACAGTTTCAGAAAATAAAAAAACGGGCCGAGAATAATCCCGGCCCGACGATATTACATTTTATAACCTAAAGAAATCGTGGTTCGGCGATCGGTATGTTCCGGCGCAGAATCAGGTGGGGATGAGTTCCAGGTTACGTTGTACGCCACCTTGAGTCCAAAGTGTTCGTTGATGGCCACATTCAACGCACTTTCTGAGTTCAGCGTTGTATCTTCAGCACCAAACACCGACACACCCTGGGTGAATTTTGCGTTGTCCGTAATCTGCCATGCATAGGTGCCCGATGCATAACCCAGCGGCTGGGTTTCATCTTCGCCGTTGGTGTACTCGTCGTAACGGACACCCGGACCGAATTCAAAACGCAGGCTGTGCACCGGCCCATTGAGGAACTGACGACCATAACCCGCAGTTACGACATCACGCTGGCGATAGCCGTTGTAGCGGTCAGTCAGCCAACTCGCCTGCCCGAACAGGTAGTCATAATCGGTCATGTTGTATCGGCTACGTGCGCCTACCGCGTATTTCTCTGATGAGCGTTGATCGTTAGCAGAGGTGTTGCTGGCATTTCCCCACAGCGACCAGGCCGTGGTGTTGCCGTACCAGGTCAGGGTGCTGTCTGCGGTCAGGGAGGAGCTTTTCGTATTACCGGATTGCGCCAGATACCCGGCATTCACGTTACCTTCAAAGGGTTTTTTGGCAGTGGAGGGATCGTCCATGACAGTAAAAACGGTATCATCGGCGGTTGCATTCAGTGACGCAAATACGCCACCCGCCAGCATCAGTGCTGCGGGTACTGTCTTCAAAAGCTTCATTTTATTTAAGGAGTCCGTACAACATAAAAAGAGACCGTCACGGTCTCGGAAACTTTCTTGCGGATCAATGACAAGGCGACCATAGAAAGGTAACAAATTATAAAAAGCCGCAAATAACATAGCAATATTTTCTTCTTTCATTTTTTGAATAAGAACGATCCCAAAACGTGTTTTATTTTATATGCCCGGCGCAGGTTATTTGTCAGCATTCATATTTAAAATCATACTGTTATTTACGTTGCCTTCCTGCCAAACGGTGCCAGGCTTAAAAGAACCCATGATAAAAGGAGGTCATGATGGCTTCGATTTATACGCTGACACTCTCCCCTTCCCTCGACTCCGCGACCATGACGCCGCAAATCTACCCGGAAGGTAAGCTGCGCTGTAGCGCGCCGGTGTTTGAGCCGGGCGGCGGCGGCATCAACGTGGCGCGCGCTATTACCCATCTCGGCGGAAAAGCCACCGCCATCTTCCCCGCTGGCGGCGCCACGGGAGAACATCTGGTTGCGTTGCTGGCAGATGAACAGGTGGCCGTAGACACCGTCGACGCTAAAGACTGGACCCGGCAGAACCTGCATGTCCATGTTGAATCCAGCGGCGAGCAATATCGTTTTGTGATGCCGGGGGCGAAATTGAGCGATGATGAGTTTCGTCAACTGGAAGAGAAAGTGCTGACCATTGAAAGCGGCTCATTACTGGTGATCAGCGGCAGCCTGCCGCCGGGCGTCAAAACAGAAAAACTGACGGCGCTGGTTCAGGCGGCGCTCCAGCGCGGCATCCGCTGCATTGTCGATAGCTCGGGCGAAGCCCTGAAGGCGGCGTTAGAACCCGGACAACTTGAACTCGTTAAACCTAACCAGAAAGAGCTCAGTGCCCTGGTTAATCGAGAACTCAGCCAGCCTGATGACGTTCGTACTGCCGCAGAAGAGCTGGTACGTACGGGCAAAGCGCATCGCGTTGTGGTCTCTCTCGGTCCTCAGGGTGCGCTGGCCGTCGACAAGACGGGCTTTGTACAGGTTGTGCCACCGCCGATGAAAAGCCAGAGCACCGTGGGTGCCGGTGACAGTATGGTTGGCGCGATGGTGCTGAAGCTAGCGCAGGGCGCTTCGCTTCTGGAGATGGCACGCTATGGCGTCGCGGCAGGGAGTGCAGCCACCATAAACCAGGGAACGCGTCTGTGTTCGCTTGCGGATACCCAGAAAATTGTCGATTACCTGGCGAGAAGCTGAACCTGCTTCCCCTTCCCATGGAGGGGGAAGTCGCTAAACAGGGCATATCGACTATGCTAAGAAAACTTTCAGGATAACAACGAGGTAAATTATGAGCAGTGGTGATATCACCCGCTACGTCGTAACCGTGAATATTCATGAGGCGTCGCTGACCGAACTGAATGAACTCAACAACGCGTTCACGCGCGCCAATTTTCTGCTCACGCTGACGGACGATGAGGGCAATATTCACGATCTCGGCTCACTGGCATTTGGCCTGATAAGCCCGCTGAGTCAGGAAGAGGTGAAGGCGCTGGCCAGTAGTCTGGTGGAAAGCGTGACTGACAAAGCCACGGAAATTGATGTGGATAGCTGGGAAAACTGGCATAAAAAAGAACAATAAGTGCCCTGTACAAAATTAAACCGCTCAGTTGTGCGTTAGTTCCTGTTTTTTTATAGCCGTTTTGCGCTAACCTTATGATCTGGCAGACAACATGGGAGAGACATCATGTGGCAGGCAATCAGTCGTCTTTTGAGCGAGCAGTTAGGTGAAGGCGAAATCGAACTGCGTAATGAACTGCCTGGCGGAGAAGTCCATGCCGCATGGCATTTACGTTACGCCGGGCGCGATCTTTTCGTTAAGTGTGATGAGCGTGAATTGCTCCCCATTTTTACTGCCGAAGCCGATCAGCTTGAGCTGTTATCGCGCAGTAAAACAGTCACCGTTCCGCAGGTTTTAGCCGTCGGCAGCGATCGTGACTATAGCTTTCTGGTGATGAACTATCTTCCCGCGCGCCCTCTGGATGCGCACAACGCCTTTATTCTCGGGCAACAGATCGCCCGTTTGCACCAGTGGAGCGATCAACCTCAGTTCGGGCTCGATTTTGATAACGACCTCTCCACTACCCCACAGCCAAACGCATGGCAGCGCCGTTGGTCGACCTTTTTCGCCGAGCAGCGCATCGGCTGGCAGCTGGAGCTGGCCGCTGAAAAGGGATTAGCGTTCGGCAACATCGACGCGATTGTTGAACACATTCAGCAGCGTCTGGCTTCGCATCAGCCTCAGGCTTCCCTTCTGCACGGAGATTTATGGTCAAACAACTGTGCACTTGGGCCTGATGGTCCCTATATATTTGACCCGGCCTGCTATTGGGGCGACAGAGAATGTGACCTCGCAATGCTGCCGTTGCACCCTGAACAGCCGCCGCAAATTTATGATGGCTATCAGTCTGTTTCGCCGTTACCTGCGGGTTTCCTTGATCGTCAGCCGGTTTATCAGCTGTACACCTTAATAAACCGGGCTATTTTGTTTGGCGGGAGTCATCTGGTGAATGCCCAGCGGGCGCTGGACCGCATTCTGGCGGCATAGCGGGAGGGGGCGGCTTCACGCCCCTTCCCTTAGGATTTACAGGAAGCCAAGCAGCGTAAAGAAGAAATACCCGGCCACAATGATAATGACCGGCAGGATGTAGAGCGGGAAAAACTGCACAAAAATGGTATGACGCGGAACGACAATGCGCGATTCGATCTGCTCGCGGCTCATCCCGTCAGGGCCTTTCGCCTTCTCGAGGATCAGCTGGTCTTCCACCCCTTCGCGCAAAAAGCGGGTCTGGCGACTCATGCGCGCGCCGGAGGCCTGCAACGCCATCGCGATAAATATCAACGCATAGATTATCCAGAAACCGACATTCAGCTGGTGGTGAAAATCCGGCGTGGGCGAGTTGAACCAGAAGACGTTCAGGAACGGGGTATTAAACCGCATCATCTCAATCATGACGTGCGCAAAATCAAGCATGACGGCATTGATGCCCGGCTGTTTTTCGCTGTGATCGTACATAAATTTGAGTACGGAGATCAGCGTTGAAATCAGGGCGGGAATGAAAATAACCCAACCAGCAATACGTTTTAAGACCGCGATGCGTCCAGCTTGTTGATACGTCATTAGTTCCTCTTCATAAAGACGCGTTATTTGTGCCTAAGTCTACCTGCTGTCGGTCATTTTCGCCCGCTCTTTGAATGCAATATGCTAAATTGCTTGTGCTTAGCACCGTTTGTCTTACCCCCAAGATAAGGAGATGTTGTAATGTCGACCCCGCGCCAGATACTTGCCGCTATTTTTGACATGGATGGATTGCTGATTGATTCCGAACCCCTGTGGGATCGGGCTGAACTGGACGTGATGGCCAGCCTCGGCGTCGATATCAGTCGTCGTAACGAGCTTCCCGATACCCTGGGGCTGCGCATCGATATGGTGGTTGACCTCTGGTATGCCCACCAGCCATGGGTTGGCCCGGATCGCGACGAAGTAACGGCGCGCATTATCAACCGCGCTATCTCCCTCGTAGAAGAGTATAAGCCGCTGTTACCGGGCGTACGCGACGCTATCGCCCTGTGCAAGGCGCAAGGGCTGAAAGTGGGGCTGGCCTCCGCCTCACCGCTGCATATGCTGGAAAAAGTGCTGACGATGTTCGGGCTGCGCGACAGCTTCGACGCGCTGGCCTCGGCCGAAAAGCTTCCTTACAGCAAGCCACATCCGCAGGTATATATGGACTGCGCCGCGAAACTGGGGCTGGATCCACTTACCTGTGTGGCGCTGGAAGATTCGGTTAACGGCATGGTGGCGTCCAAAGCCGCACGTATGCGCTCCATCGTTGTGCCGGCTGAAGAAGGCCGACACGATCCCCGTTTTGCCCTCGCAGACGTCAGGCTGACGTCTCTTGAAGAATTGACTGCCCGCCATCTGCGCGGGGAGTAACGCTCTTTCAGGCAGCTTCGGCTGCCTGTCTCGCCAAATCAAAACAACGTTTTACTTTATTTGCTTTTCTCATTCCAGACTCCTATTCTTACGTGCAGAATGACAATAACCTGACTTCTGAGGCGCGTATGATACTGGATGCTTTTACTCTGGCAGGAAAAGTGGCGATGGTGACCGGGTGCGATACCGGTCTGGGGCAAGGTATGGCCATTGCCCTCGCCCAGGCAGGATGCGATATCGTGGGGGTTAACCGCAAGGTTCCTGACGAAACGGCAGCGCGCGTTACGGCGCTGGGACGACGCTTTATCGCGATTCGCGCCGATCTTGGCAAGCAGGAGAGTATTCAGAGCGTGGTGGATACCGCAGTCGCTGAGATGGGCCGCATCGATATTCTGGTTAACAATGCCGGCACCATCCGCCGTGCCGATGCGCTGGAATTTAGCGAGAAGGACTGGGACGAGGTCATCGATCTCAATCTGAAATCGGTCTTTTTCCTCTCTCAGGCAGTGGCGAAACAGTTTATCGCGCAGGGTCAGGGCGGCAAGATTATTAACATTGCCTCCATGCTCTCCTTCCAGGGCGGCATCCGGGTGCCCTCCTATACGGCGTCCAAAAGCGGCGTGCTGGGCCTCACCCGCCTGCTGGCGAACGAATGGGCAACGCTGGGCATTAATGTGAATGCTATTGCGCCGGGTTACATGGCGACCAATAACACCCGGCAGCTTCGCGATGATGAGCAGCGCAGCCAGGCGATCCTCGACCGTATTCCGGCGGGTCGCTGGGGTCTGCCGGAGGATTTACAGGGTCCGGTGGTGTTCCTGGCCTCATCGGCCTCTGATTACGTTAACGGTCATACCCTCGCCGTAGACGGTGGCTGGCTGGCGCGCTAACCGTGCGTTTGTGACAAAGAGTTACACCGTCACCTCTTTCACACACTGTATAAAAACCCTATACTGTATGAATCGACAGTTTACCGGGTTTTATCATGACGGCGGAAGGCCACCTGCTTTTTTCACTTGCCTGCGCAGTGTTTGCCAAAAACGCTGAACTGACCCCTGTGCTGGCACAGGGGGACTGGTGGCATATTGTCCCTTCCGCCGTGCTGACCTGCCTCCTGCCGGACATAGATCATCCAAAGTCATTCCTTGGCCAGCGGCTGAAGTGGATTTCAAAACCCATCGCCAGAGCCTTTGGTCATCGCGGGTTTACCCACAGCCTGCTGGCCGTATTTGGCCTGCTTACACTCTTCTATTTGAAGGTTCCGGAGAGCTGGATCGTCCCGGCGGATGCCATTCAGGGCATGGTGCTCGGCTACTTAAGCCATATCCTCGCCGATATGCTGACGCCAGCAGGTGTACCGCTGCTCTGGCCCTGCCGCTGGCGTTTCCGTCTGCCAATCCTCGTGCCGCAAAAAGGCAACCAGCTGGAGCGCGTTCTGTGTATGGCGCTGTTTGCGTATGCCGTGTGGATGCCGCAGACATTGCCCGAAAATGGTGCAGTGCGCTGGTCATCGCAAATGATCAACTCGCTACAATTTCAGTTCAATCGTTTTATTAATCACCAGATTGAACATTAAACCGACAATATAATCACTTTTGTCATAAACCATTCCATATGGATATAAGCGCGACATCACACTTCTGATAACCTTGCGCCAACAGGTTCGGTAAAAACCGACCGTATAATAAATCAGGAGAACGGGGATGAATTTTCCACTCATCGCGAACATTGTTGTGTTCGTCGTATTGCTATTGCTTCTCGCCCAGGCTCGCCACAAACAGTGGAGCCTGGCGAAAAAGGTACTGGTCGGTCTGGTCATGGGCGTGGTGTTTGGCCTGGCCTTACACGCCATTTACGGCTCCGATAGCCCGGTACTGAAAGATTCTATTCAGTGGTTCAACATTGTCGGTAACGGCTATGTACAGCTGCTGCAAATGATCGTTATGCCGCTGGTATTCGCCTCTATTCTGAGCGCCGTAGCCCGCCTGCATAATGCCTCTCAACTGGGTAAAATCAGTTTCCTGACCATTGGTACCCTGCTCTTCACCACGCTGATTGCGGCGCTGGTGGGTGTGCTGGTAACCAATCTGTTTGGCCTGACTGCTGAAGGTCTGGTGCAGGGTAGCGCTGAAACCGCGCGTCTGACGGCGATTGAGACCAACTACGTGGGTAAAGTGGCCGATCTGACCGTTCCGCAGATGGTGCTTTCCTTCATTCCGAAGAACCCGTTCGCTGACCTGACCGGTGCAAGCCCAACCTCCATTATCAGCGTGGTGATCTTCGCGGCATTCCTGGGCGTGGCTGCGCTCAAGCTGCTGAAGGACGATGCGCCGAAAGGCGAGCGCGTTCTGACAGCCATCGATACCCTGCAAAGCTGGGTGATGAAGCTGGTGCGTCTGGTCATGCAGCTGACGCCGTACGGTGTCCTGGCGCTGATGACCAAAGTCGTGGCAGGCTCTAACCTGCAAGACATCATCAAGCTTGGCAGCTTTGTGATCGCCTCTTATCTGGGGCTGGGCATTATGTTTGTGGTGCACGGTATCCTGCTGGGCGTGAACGGCGTTAGCCCGCTGAAATATTTCCGCAAAGTCTGGCCGGTGCTGACCTTCGCCTTCACCAGCCGTTCCAGCGCGGCATCTATCCCGCTGAACGTGGAAGCACAGACCCGTCGTCTGGGCGTACCGGAGTCTATCGCCAGCTTCTCGGCCTCCTTTGGCGCCACCATCGGGCAGAA
The DNA here is from genome assembly GCA_042434945.1 of Enterobacter hormaechei. Classification (GTDB taxonomy): domain Bacteria; phylum Pseudomonadota; class Gammaproteobacteria; order Enterobacterales; family Enterobacteriaceae; genus Escherichia; species Escherichia hormaechei_A. Next base: position 1,339,176 of record CP170191.1, on the reverse strand, counting down.
CGGCTGTGCGGGTCTCTACCCGGCGATGCTGGCCGTGATGGTTGCCCCAACCGTGGGGATTAACCCGCTGGATCCGGTCTGGATTGCGACGCTGGTGGGTATCGTGACCATTAGCTCCGCCGGTGTTGCGGGCGTGGGCGGCGGCGCGACCTTCGCTGCGCTGATCGTTCTGCCTGCGCTGGGACTGCCGGTGACGCTGGTTGCCCTGCTGATCTCTGTTGAACCGCTGATCGATATGGGGCGTACCGCCCTGAACGTGAGTGGCTCAATGACCGCCGGTACCCTGACCAGCCAGTGGCTGAAGCAGACCGACAAAACGATTCTCGACAGCGAAGAAGATGCGGAACTGGCCCATCGTTAATCACGGCTGAAATAAAAAAACCGCCTGCGGGCGGTTTTTTTATGGCTGTTATTCTTCAACCTCTTCATCCTGGCGGGTCTGCACAGCCCATCGCTGCGCCGATTCCGGCACCGTAAACGCAGGGGAGCGACGGAAGTGCTCGCCAATCAGCACGAAGGCAACGTATTTACCCCTTAACATCCAGACATCGCGAAAACCATCCACTTTCAGGGCATGGTCAGGCGGCGCGGGTTCAACGCGGGGCACATAGCTAATAACCTGGCGGTTTTGTTGACGAAGAGGTTTCATAAGCGACGGGTTCACTAAAGCAAATTCTTAAAGCAGGAAATTTCTATCATAGCCGATTCTCCCCCCACCCGTCGCGCCTGACGTGAGGCAGATGGCTCCTTTCACTAATCACTTATCTGAAAACGCTTAGTTCGCCTGCTAATTCATCACATTGTTCTATCCTTAATAGGGTTTTCAGGAACGAACAAAGGAGAATCGTGCAATGTCGAACAATGATAAACCACATCAAGCCCCTATTCATGGCACCGAAGAATCTCAACCGGGAATGGACTCACTCGCCCCTGCGGATGGCTCTCATAAACCGTCGCCGGGCCTGTCCGCGCCGGGCGAGCAACCTACTGCACCGGGAAGCGTGAAGTCGCCCGATGCGGACAACGAGAAGTTAAAATCTCTCGACCCGCACCGCAAAGGGGGTGAAGGCTATGCGCTGACCACCAATCAGGGCGTGCGCATCGCCGATGACCAGAACTCCCTGCGCGCCGGAACGCGCGGCCCGACGCTGCTGGAAGATTTCATCCTGCGGGAAAAAATCACCCATTTCGACCATGAGCGTATTCCTGAGCGTATCGTTCACGCTCGCGGCTCCGCGGCGCACGGCTATTTCCAGCCGTACAAGAGCCTGAAGGCGATCACGAAGGCGGATTTCCTTTCCGACCCGAACAAAATCACACCGGTATTTGTGCGCTTCTCTACCGTACAGGGCGGCGCGGGTTCGGCCGATACGGTGCGTGATATCCGCGGCTTCGCCACCAAATTCTATACCGAAGAGGGCATTTTCGACCTCGTCGGGAATAACACCCCGGTTTTCTTCATTCAGGATGCGCATAAGTTCCCTGACTTTGTCCATGCGGTAAAACCAGAGCCACACTGGGCCATACCGCAGGGACAAAGTGCGCATGACACCTTCTGGGACTACGTCTCCCTGCAACCGGAAACCCTTCACAACGTGATGTGGGCGATGTCTGACCGGGGGATCCCACGCAGCTATCGCACCATGGAAGGGTTTGGTATTCATACCTTCCGTCTGATTAACGCTGAAGGTAAAGCGACGTTTGTGCGTTTCCACTGGAAACCGGTCGCGGGGAAAGCATCCCTGGTGTGGGATGAAGCACAGAAGCTGACCGGGCGCGATCCGGACTTCCACCGTCGCGAACTGTGGGAATCCATTGAAGCCGGTGATTTCCCGGAATACGAGCTGGGATTACAGCTGATCCCGGAAGAGGACGAGTTCAAATTCGACTTCGACCTGCTCGACCCGACCAAGCTTATTCCTGAAGAGCTGGTGCCGGTTCAGCTGGTGGGCAAAATGGTGCTTAACCGCAACCCGGATAACTTCTTCGCGGAGAATGAGCAGGCTGCGTTCCACCCGGGCCATATTGTGCCGGGGCTGGATTTCACCAACGATCCGCTGCTACAGGGCCGTCTGTTCTCTTACACCGATACGCAGATCAGCCGTCTCGGTGGACCGAACTTCCACGAAATTCCTATCAACCGTCCGACCTGCCCGTACCATAACTTCCAGCGTGACGGGATGCATCGCCAGGATATCGATACCAACCCGGCGAACTACGAGCCAAACTCCATTAACGATAACTGGCCGCGTGAAACCCCGCCGGGGCCAAAACGTGGCGGATTTGAGTCGTATCAGGAGCGCGTGGACGGAACAAAAATTCGCGAGCGCAGCCCGTCATTCGGCGAATATTACGCTCAGCCTCGCCTGTTCTGGAACAGCCAGACCCCGATTGAACAGCAGCACATTATCGGCGGTTTCAGCTTTGAGCTGAGCAAAGTGGTGCGTACCTACATTCGCGAGCGCGTGGTCGACCATCTGGCGCATATTGATATCCAGCTTGCTCAGGGCGTGGCGAATAATCTCGGCATCACGCTGACTGACGAGCAATGCCATGCCGCACCGCCAAAAGACGTGAACGGGCTGAAGAAGGATCCGTCCCTGAGCCTGTACGCGGTACCTGGCGGGTCAATTAAAGGCCGCGTAGTGGCTATCCTGCTGAATGATAAACCGCGCGCCAGCGACGTGCTGGGGATCATGAAGGCGCTCAAAACCCAGGGCGTACATGCCAAACTGCTTTACTCCCGCATGGGTGAAGTGACAGCCGACGATGGCTCTGTCCTGCCAATTGCCGCGACCTTCGCCGGGGCACCGTCGCTGACGGTTGACGCGGTGATTATGCCGTGCGGCGACGTTGAGAGCCTGCTCGGTAACGGTGATGCCGCCTATTATCTGCTGGAAGCCTATAAGCACCTGAAGCCAATCGCCCTGGCAGGCGATGCGCGGAAGTTTAAATCTCTGCTGAAGGTACCGGATCAAGGGGAAGAAGGCATTGTCGAAGGTGATAACATTGACGATGCGTTTATGACCCGGCTGTTTGACCTGCTTGCCGCGCACCGCGTGTGGTCGCGCAGCAGCAAGACCGACCAGATACCGGCGTAAAAAAAAGCCGGGTGGCGCTGCGCTTACCCGGCCTACATTTCGATTGCTTTTGTAGGCCCGGTAAGGCGAAGCCGCCACCGGGCTTTATCTCAAAGATCCCTGAACGTCCCCAGACGATACCCACGCTCGGCAATCGCGTACTTCAACGACGCCGACGTCAGCACATCCAGTTCCGCCAGACGCGGCCAGCAGTAGGCGCTCTTACGTACGATGTTATCGACAAACGCCGGGTGCGCCATTACCTCAAGCGAGCGCTCCCCTTTCGCGGCGGACTCATCCAGCACCTTCAGGAACAGCGCTTCGTCGATCTCGTCGCCATAAAATGCGCTGCTGAACCCCTCCGTTGACGTCACCGCGACGTCCGGCAGCCCGCGCACCTCACGATCCACGCGCATCGCCACGCCTTTACGTTGCGCAAACTCTGCCACAAGCGGGAAAATCGCCGGGATCATATGCACATGATGATGGCTGTCAATATGGGTAGGCTCGCGGCCAAACACATCCACAAAGCGGTTAAACTGGCAATCCAGCTCGCGGGCAATCTCATCGAGCGGCAGAGCGTCCTGCTCCGCCATTTCCCAAATCCATTTCCCCAGCTGGCCGTCGCGCGTCAGGCCCGGCATTGGCGAAAGGGGCAACCCAAGCGTCAGCACAAAGTGCATGCCCACGCCCAGCTCGGGCAGCTCACGGCTTAACTGCGCCGCATGTTCCACCGCCTCACCGTTGATGAGCGCTGTTGTAGAGGTCACGACGCCCCGGCGACAGGCTTCAATAATGCCGTAGTTCTGCCCTTTTGACAGGCCAAAATCATCGGCATTGACGATCAGCAGGTTTTCCATCGCGCCTCCTCTTAACGGTGTGTGAGTTTCAGTTTCTCAACCGTTGCAGCAAAGTTTGGCAGCCATTTTTCATGCGCCAGGATCATCTCACCCGCGAGTTTTTCAGCGTCACGGTCAGAATGCACCAGCGGGCTGAGGTTCAGCGCCAGCAGCACGTCATTCAGTTCGCCGCTCAGGGCCGCATTGCTCGCCGCCACTTCAAAGCCTTTGATGGTGTGAATCAGGCCCATCACCTTATCGTCGAAGTGGGTAATGCGGGGATGTGGTTTTGCACCCTCGCGCCCAAGAATGCAGGTCATCTCAACGGCCCAGTCTGCCGGGATATTGTCGATGTGCCCGTGATGGGGAACGTTTACATAGTGCTCGGCCTGCTTGTCATTGTAAATGGCGTTAATCACTTCACACGCGGCATCCGAATAGTATGCCCCGCCGCGCTGCTCCAGCTCTTTCGGTTTGACGTTCAGGTTCGGATCTTTATACAAATCAAAAAGCTGCTTCTCTACTTTCTGTACAACCTGAGCGCGTGCGCCACCTTTGTAGTATTCGCCCATTTCAATGGCCAGCATCTCTTTCTGCTTGAAGTAGTAGAGCAGATACGAGCACGGCAGCAGATTCAGGGAGCGGATCAGCCCTTCGCTGAACGGCAGATCGAAAATGTTTTTCACCGAGGCCGCGGTCAGGCGACCAGAGGCGACGCCGTCGAGCAGTTCCGCAAAGCGCGATTGCCCGTTCACTATCACATCTTTGATAAAGACCATGTGATTCAGGCCGAACAGATCAATGGACAGATCATCGTTATCGGTCAGTTCCAGTACATCGCGGATGAACATCTTCATGCCAATCGGAATATTGCAGACGCCGATAAAGCGTTTGAAACCGGTGTGGCGATAGACTGCCTCGGTGACCATCCCGGCCGGGTTGGTAAAGTTGATCACCCAGGCGTTCGGGCAGATCTCCTCCACGTCTTTAATGATGTCAAAAATGACCGGAATAGTACGCAGGCCTTTAAACAGGCCACCTGCCCCGTTGGTTTCCTGGCCCAGATAACCGTGGCTCAGCGGAATGCGCTCGTCCAGCTCACGCGCCTTCAGCTGGCCGACGCGCAGCTGCGTGGTCACGAAGTCAGCATCTTTCAGTGCCAGGCGGCGATCCAGCGTTTTATGCACGGTTAAGGGCACGCCCGCTTTTTCAACCATGCGTTTGCACAGTTCAAAAATAATATTCAGCTTCTCCTGACCTTCTTCAACATCCACCAGCCATAATTCGCTGACCGGTAATTCATGATACCGTTTCAGGAAACCTTCAAGTAATTCCGGGGTATAGCTGCTGCCGCCACCAATGGTTACGACTTTTAATTTCTGTTGCATAATATCTCCCTTAGCGTATCAGGTTAATCGCCTGCAAGGTATAGCGTACTCTTCCCGCTATTTGGGCAAGCCATTACGTCACGGTTCCTGGCGGATAAACCGCCGAAAGTTAATTAATTACCGTTAAATTTTTGCGGTAACTGTTCGGTGTGAATGAAGTCAATTTTTTAAAGGTTTTAATAAACAGGCTGGGGCTGCTGTAACCCGATTCGTAAGCGATATCGGTGACAGAGTAGTTAGTAATTTCCAGCTGTTTTTTGGCAAAGTTAATGCGGATTTCATTAATGATTTGCACAGGCGTTTTACGGTAATAACGCTGCGTGGCGCGCGTCAAATATTCCTGCGATTTACCCGACAGCGCCACCATATTCTCCAGGGCGTTATCGCTGAACTGTCCTTTATCGTGCATCAGCTCCACGGTACTGCGCAGCCACTGAGGAATATCATCCACCACCTGCTGTTCTTCACGGTGATGGCGGAGGCGATTCATGACGTAGAACGTCACGGTTTCAATAAATTCATCAAATTCATTGTCGCGGAAATTCAGCGATGCGATAACCGTTTCAATCCAGGTCATAAACTCATTTTTAACGCGATACACCTGTGACGCCACAAAGCAGAACGGCACCAGCGGCAGATAGTGCTTCTCGAAGAAACGCCTGCTCACCCCTACGTTCAGAATGCGCGTCGCACCAAACTCATAAAAGCTCTGGTGATAAGATCCCATTGGCAGGAAGACGAAATCGCCACGCTCAAGCAGGACGCGCTTACCGTTGATCTCCTGATAGTAGCGGCCGGTCAGAACAATCGTGAACTCGTAGTAGTCATGCTGGTGCAGACCGCTGGCGCTCTCCGTTTTGTTGTAAATCACCACGTGAAAATTTTTGCCATTAAACAGCTGTTGCTCATGTGCGGTTTTGATTTCCATCGTGCTGACCTCCTGCTACTTCAACTGACTTATTGCATCTTCTCGTGAAGCTCGATGAGCTCCGCGACCAGCTCGCGTGCCAGCATGGACGTCATTAAATGATCCTGAGCGTGGACCAGCACCAGACTCACTTTCATCTTACCTTCGCCCGCATCGCCTTCAATCAGTTTCGTCTGTACCAGATGCGCTTCATTCAATGCCATCCGTGACTGATCCATCATGGCTTTTGCTGCGGCAAAATCGCCCTGCTTCGCCTGTTTCAGTGCCGCATACGCCAGGCTGCGCGCTTGTCCGGAGTTGATGATAAGCCCCATCACCACTTCTTCCAGCTCTTCAGCTTCTGTTTGCGTATCGGGAATGTTATCGAGATCCATCATACATCGTTCCTCTCTTTTCTTACCGGCACGATTACCCGTACCGGCATCGATTAAAATTTCAGGGCGTTAGCGATATCTTCTTCGCTCTCTTCTTTATCAATCGCATTTTGTGCTTTGTTAGCCACCACAACAAAGGGCAGATAAATTAACGTTGCGATGCCAAGGTTGAAGAGTGCGACCAGCAATGCGGCGACGCTACCGTTGGTATTAAAGAAGGCTCCCAGACCGGTTGGCATGGTCCACGGTGCAATATTGGTCACCGGAGGAATAATGCCCATGTAGTACGCTGCGAGGGTGATTGCCGCCAGAATCGGTTGTACCAGTACAAACGGGATAAACATCACCGGGTTCATGATAATTGGCAGACCAAACAGAATCGGTTCGTTAATCTGGAAGATGCCGGACGGCAGCGCCAGTTTTGCCACCTGACGATAATCAGCACAGCGAGAGGCGATAAAGATAGCCAGGATCAGGCCTAAAGTCGCACCACTGCCCCCAAGGAAAATAAAGGAGTCCAGCATCGGCTTGGCCCAGATATGGAAGGTCTTACCGGCTGCCAGCGCCGCTTCGACGGAACCATATTGCTGATAGGTCGCGATATTTTCCAGCGCCCACGGCGTCATTATGCCGTTGTCCAGTGCGGTCAGCGCCAGCGCGCCATGAATACCGAAGAACCAGAGCAGTGGAACAAAGATCACATAGGCCCAGCCCACCACGCTACCCAACGATGCCAGTGGAGTTGAGATGGTATCCATAATGATCTGATGGAAGTTGGTGCCCCAGGTATTCAACGCCCAGGCAATAATCCCCATCACGGAAAGAATAATAAAGCCGGGAATTAATGCCGAGAAGGAACGCGATACTGAAGCAGGTACGCTGTCGGGCAGTTTAATGACCCAATTGCGGCGGACAATAAAGGTAAACATTTCTGCCACCACCAGGCCAATAATAATCCCGGAGATGATATTCGCCCCACCTAACCAGTTTGCGCCAACCGCATAGGCCTCACCGACACTATATGGGGTGACGGTCATAAATGCTGCAACGGATAACAACCCAGCCGCCAGCGCATCGACTTTACGCTCTTCTGCCAGCGCCATGCCAATAAAGAACGGTGCCATTAAAGACATTATCCCTATTGTTCCGTTATATACGTTGCCGCCAATACCTTTCAGACCATTAAGTGTTTCAATGGTTGAGGCGTCGAGGCGAATACCTAAGGAATAAAAAAACGACCCCTCCCCAAAGCTTAGAAAAACGTTGTTAATTAATACAAACATGGCCCCCACAAGGGTTAACGGCATTAAGCGAATAAAGCCATTTTTGATTGCATTAACGTGTGGCTGCTTTCCTATTTTAACTGCAAAAGGGAGGAGTACCTTTTCAAGCGATGCAATAACATTACTCATAGAAAAATACCCTTAAAAACCGCAATTTAAATATTGCGGTATTGATTTATGAAATAACTCTTTGACGGGAAAATTTAAAATAAATTAATTTGCTGCGGCTTTTTTAATCGCTGCAACCGCAGCCTTAAGCACGCCTAAACCATCGACTTTGCCATAAAGCAGCGAGTCAATTACTTCAACCGGTTTGTTGGGTAACAAACGCTGGATTTCGGGCAACATATAAGCAATCTGCGGCCCTAATAACACGACATCGGCATTCTGACCTTTTTCACCAGCCAGTGTTTCCGGAAATGCTTCAATAATGACCGGAACTTCATATTTTTCTGCCTGTGCGCGCATTTTTGATACCAGTAAAGAGGTAGACATGCCCGCAGAACAAAACAGATAAATGTGTTTCTTTTCCATAAAACTGCCCTCATCGACGATTATCTGTCAGCCAGACACTCCGCAAGCCTTAACCTGCTTCCATGCTCTGGGTAACTTGCGAAACCAACATGACTTTTTTTGTGGCTGAAAGGAGTATACGGTATAGACCTGAGCAATAGTATTTCTTTGACCTTATAAATTGTCTCTCCTTGACCTGCGGTTATGACCCTCTTCACATTTCGGGCAAATAATTCGCGAAGATAATTAAGAACTCAGACCAAAAAAAACCGGCGCAATGGCCGGTTTCCGTTGTTACTCAAGCTTTCAGACGAAGTGATTACTTCGCAGCCTGTGGATCAGTGTCGTATTCAGCACAGGTCTGATAACCGGAGTTGATGACATGTCCGGTATCATCTAACGCGACAAAGTAGGTTTCTGCTTTACCATCACGTTGACCCAGGATGTAGGTCTGGCAAGTACCACGAGCATGGATCATGCTCACTTCAGACGAAGGTTTACCCGCAATTTGTGCAACCTGCGCCCGGCTCATGCCTTTTTTGACGTCTTTCACCACAGGCTGTACAAACTGGTCTTTGGTACGATCATAAGCCGTACAACCCGCCAGCATGGTTAATACCGCCGCTGCACTCAGAATTCCTGCCATATTCTTGTTCATATTCCGTCCTCTTGTTTATCAGCGTGTTAGATAAGCCTGGAATAAAAATTACTATTGTTCAACTTTGCGAGTTACGCCAGACGAATTTCGGAAAATTCTAATAAAACAACGGTAAGCTGCTAAATCGCTGTAAAACAGTACACTCAAAACTGTGATCCTTGTCGTTTCCCCGACAAAGGGTTAGTTTTAACAGATCACACTTTCTGTTTGGTTCTGCATAGGGAGGGCGTAATGGCTCTGCAACAAGAAATTATTCAGGCGCTGGGCGCGAAACCTGCGATTGATGCCAATGAAGAGATCCGTCGTAGCGTTGATTTTTTGAAAGCTTACCTGTCTGCACACCCTTTCCTGAAGACGCTGGTGCTGGGCATCAGCGGCGGTCAGGATTCCACTCTGGCCGGTAAGCTGAGCCAGATGGCCATCTCCGAGCTGCGTGACGAGACCGGTGACACCGCGCTGCAATTTATTGCCGTACGTCTGCCGTATGGCGTGCAGGCCGACGAGCAGGACTGTCAGGATGCGATTGCGTTTATTCAGCCGGACCGTGTTCTTACCGTAAACATCAAAGGTTCGGTACTGGCCAGCGAGCAGGCCCTGCGTGAAGCCGGTATTGAACTGAGCGATTTTGTCCGCGGCAACGAGAAAGCCCGTGAGCGCATGAAAGCGCAGTACAGTATCGCAGGGATGACCAAAGGGGTCGTCGTCGGCACTGACCACGCCGCGGAAGCCATCACCGGCTTCTTCACCAAATACGGCGATGGCGGCACGGATATCAACCCCCTCTTCCGCCTGAACAAGCGTCAGGGTAAGCAACTGCTGGCGGCGTTGGGCTGCCCGGAGCACCTGTATAAGAAGGCGCCAACGGCGGACCTGGAGGACGATCGCCCTTCCCTGCCGGATGAAGCGGCGCTGGGCGTTACGTATGACAACATCGATGATTATCTGGAAGGCAAAACGCTCGACGAAGGTACCGCTAAAATTATCGAAGGCTGGTATCTGAAAACCGAGCATAAGCGCCGTCCGCCCATTACGGTGTTTGATGATTTCTGGAAAAAGTAAAAGCAAAACGGTAACTCCGCTTTGCAGGCCGGGTAAGGCGTAGCCGCCACCCGGCTCTTTTTTAACCACCAAACACCTGCTACACTGTATGCCTGAACAGTATATGGAGCAGTATGTGAGCAGGCGTCAATCCGCCCCGCGTCTTGAGTTCGAAGCGGCGGCTATCTACGAATATCCCGAGCATCTTCGCCCCTGGCTTGAGGCACTGCCTAAACAGCCTGGCGTCTATTTCTTCCACGGCGACAGCGACACCATGCCGCTCTATATCGGCAAAAGCGTGAATATCCGCAGCCGGGTGATGTCGCACCTGCGTACGCCGGATGAAGCATCGATGCTCAGGCAGTCCCGGCGGATCACCTGGATCGAGACGGCAGGCGAACTGGGCGCGCTTCTGCTCGAAGCCCGGCTCATCAAGGAACAGCAGCCGCTGTTTAACAAACGCCTGCGCCGCAACCGCCAGCTGTGTTCCTTGCAGATTAACGCAGGAAAACCGCAGGTCGTTTATGCCCGGGAAGTGGATTTTTCGCATGAACCCAATCTTCACGGTCTGTTTGCCAACAAACGTGCCGCACTGCAAACCCTGCAATCCCTGGCTGATGAATTACAGCTTTGTTACGGCCTGTTAGGACTGGAAGCCACCACCCGTGGTCGCGCCTGTTTCCGCTCAGCGCTGAAACGCTGCGCCGGGGCGTGCTGTGGAAAAGAGAGCGTTGAAGAACATCATGCCCGGTTTATGGCTGGCCTTGCCTCTATCAGCGTTAACTGCTGGCCGTGGGAAGGCGCGGTGGCGCTGAAAGAAACCCGCGATGGGATGACGCACTATCACATCATCCGCAACTGGCTCTGGCTTGGCGCCGTTGAAAATCTGGATGACGCTACCGCTCTGCTGCGCACCCCTGCCGGTTTCGATCAGGATGGTTACAAAATTCTCTGCAAGCCACTGTTAACCGGAAAATATGAGATCATCGTCCTCAATGACCCGGCAGCCAGGTAATTTCACTGAACAGCAGCGACCCCTTCGTTTCCAGTAAACGGAGGGTATGACTGCCCGCTTCCCAGCTGGCGCCCTGATCGGCGGTCAGTAATTTGTCGCCCAGTTGCCAGGCGCCGCTTAATACGAATGCCACCCCACCGCGTGATGCGAAGGTAGTGAACGTCCGGGTAGCAACGCGCACCTTTGCCTGGCAGCAATCCCGTCGGGTCATGATGTTGAAGTCCATCGACATCTGCCCCTCTGTGAGCACGGCTTTCACCGCCAGATCGCCCGCAAATCGGTAAGGCTGATGATGCTTCAGGGTATGACAAAACGCCCTGCCTGCATCCAGGGTCACCTCGCCGCCCTCCAGCAGCGTAATCACCCGGTCAACGCCCGGGAACGCGGAAAATTCGCCGTTACTGGCGATGGAGGCAATACTGGCCCGCCAGAAAAAATCCCGCGTCGCGGGAGGAAAACAGCAAATCTCACGCGTCTCACCCGCACCATTACGCCAGAGACTGACCGGCATTTTACGGATATCAAAGAATTCCATGACCACTCCTGAAGGACGCACCGTGCGCCAGGGCATTTTCACAGACGTATTATCGGCAGCAGTCAGGCCAGACCTTAGGCATGGGATAAAAGAAAAACCGCCGGTCCTGTCCACAGCGTTTTCGCTTTTGTAGACAGGAGCCCGGCGGTCTTAAGAGAGTGAACCGATTATTCAGCTGGTGCAGGCATTTTACCTTTTGCCGCTGGACGTTCTGTCAGACGCTTCTCAAAATTAGCATTAAATTGCTTTTTCTGTTCCGGCGTCAGGATGTTGTAAATTTTGTTCTGGGTTTCCATGTGCGCCAGCATGTTAGCTTTGCGCTGTTCTTCCATTTTTGCGATCTGCGCTTCAGCTTTTACTTTATCGAAGGTATCGCTGGCAATGATGTCATGCATTGCGCGGCGTTCTTCCAACGGCGGACGTTTCATCTGGTCACGCTGGCCTTTCATGATTTCGCGGATCTGCTGTTTCTGCGCGTCGGTCAGGTTCAGGTCTTTGAACATCATGTCCTGATGCGGACCGAACTTGCCTTTGTGGTGCATCATCGGCTTCGCGTCAGCCGGTGCTGCGGTAGTGGTGTCTGCGGCATGGGCCAGGTTAGCCGCGCCAAGAGCCAGGGTAGAGGCAACAAACAGTGCAGTTAATTTACGCATATTCTATATCCTTCCTTTCAGTTATTTATTACGGCTTTCTTAAGTAGCGTGCCGTGTTGACGAGATTAACTTTACTGACTTTAGCGTCAATTAATCAGAGCAACGGTAAAACAATGAAAGTGTAAAAAACACTTTTGCGTCAATTATGGAGAAAAAAAGAAAAAGCGTGGAGAGATGAAACAAAAATATTCAACATAATGATTTTAAAGAGATTATGGAGAAGTATAGCGAAGTGCCGTTTAATAATAAAGCAATTCTCCAGGAATATTCCGCAAACAATACCAGAGCGCTTTTAACGCTAAGAAATTTATTCTTCATTTCCCCTCCGGTCTGCGCGAGGGGAGACGATCAGGGCATTTTTTCCAGCATCAGGCCTGCTCGCAAACCAAACGCGACCGACGGATTAGGAAATAAAACATATTCCGTGGATTTCTGTACCGCATAGCGCGTCTCACCATCTTCCGCCAGCAGGACGCCCTGGCGAAACGGCGTAAAGTTCAGCGTATGGGGCGCCATATGTAGCTGGAAAGCCTCGCTTTGACGCGTGATCTGCTGCACGACCCGATAGCGCACAACGGGTTCCCGGGAGGGTTCCGGCGCAACCCCGGCGAGCAACGCCCGAAGCGCCTGATGCGTAGGGGCAAAACGCGTCAGGTCGTTTTGCCCGAACGGCAGCGCTTTTCCCAGCTCCAGGGTGCAGGATAACGCGCCAACATTCTCGCAGGTGAAGTGGGTAAACGTGCCGCCTGGCGTCTGGTGGAAAACCAGCGCCTCCAGCCCCGCGTCGCCAAGCCAGGTCAGAAACGCCTCATCCCACGGCTGATCACGCTGAGGTAACACGCCAAAACGCACGTGGTACGAGGCGCGAATGGCCGTATGCAGATCGAGGTGCCAGCGCGTTTCCCCCGCCCCGGCAAAAAACGCCGTGACCACCTTCTCCAGCCATTGCGCGCGTGTCGTCTCATCACTCTGTGGAAACTGCGCCCAGCGACCACCAAACATGCGGTTGATGTCGCTCACGAGATACCGTTTATTTTGCGCCAGCGCAGGCGGATTTCCCAGCACCACCAGCAGACGGCAGTGCAGCGTGATCTCTGCGCGAAACAGCGCGCGCAGCAAAAGATCGACAATCTCCACGGGCGCGGTTTCGTTTCCGTGAATGCCGGTCGAAAGCAGCAGCGACAGGTCATATTCCCCCGTCGGCGTCAGTTCAAGCACGCCCCGCCCCAGCCATCGCCAGTGGAACGAGGGGCCTTCCCCCTCTTGCCGCTCCGGTGTCTCTTCGGCCAGCGTCAGCGCCAGTAAGTTTTCCATATCATCTCCTTAGCGCTGGAACGGATAAACCGATCCCAGTTGCAGGATGGTCGATAATGCATCCAGCGCCTCGCGGCCTTCGCGCAGCAGCTGCGGATCAACCAGATCGGCCTGAACCAGACGATCGCGGTAGTAACGATCCACCCAGTCATTGAGCGCATTAAACAGCGTATCGTTCATCATCACCGCCGGATTCACCGCCCGGCGTTCTTCTTCTGTCAATACCACCCGCAACCGCAGGCACGCCGGGCCGCCGCCATTCGCCATGCTTTCACGTAAATCAAAGACTTTTAGTTCGCTAATCGGTTGTCAGCGGCAAGGAGTTCATTGAGATAACCCCATACTCCGGCGTGTTCCGACACTCCTGAGGCAGCACCAACATCATGGAACCATCATCGCGGCTCAGCAGTTGGCTGTTTAACAGATAGGTAGACACCGTATCAGACACGGAAACCTGAGTTGCCGGAACTTCTATCGCCATAAAACCATTGACCCGCGCACGCAGGTTGCCAGTAACTGTGACTGGCGAGCGAACGCCTGTTGGTGGCAAAACAGCACCTGGCGGTTACTCACGGCAATCACGTCATTATGAAAAACGCCCTGGTCGATAACGTCCGGGTTTTTGCTGGGCGAAAATCACCTGTTGGGGATTCACCTGATTCAGCCTTGCCACCGCCTCGCTGGCTTCGCGAGTCTGTCGCGCCGGATAACGGGAAGGCCGGGTATCATTGCCTTCTTCTCGCCCGTAGACAAAAAGTTGCATACCCGGTTCACCGTAATGACCGCCGAGACGATTGTGGTTTGCCGCCCCCTCATCACCGAGCAACGCTACCTGTGGCAACGCCGAATGGACGCTAAATTTCTCTTCGTCGTTAAAAATCGCTTTTAACAGCGATTCAGTGACGGGCGCTTCCAGCGAACGGTGAAATTTATTGTTCAGGTTGGCAACGGTGAGATGCACTTTGCCATCCAGCGTATCGGCAGATGGCGCGATCGTTGCCGCATTGGCTACCCACATTGGCGAAGCGGAACTGACGCTGAAAGCCAGTGCGGTGCCTGGCGTGCAAACTTTTTCCACAGTACCTGCTCATCGCTACCACTGAATCCCAACTGACGCAGCACCGGAATAAACGGACGCTCGTGCGGCGGGATCACGGCCTGGGGGAAATCCCGCCTCGGCAAGGGCTTTCATTTTCAGTAAGCCCTGTTTTGCCGCCTGTCGCGGGTTAGACACCTGAAAACGGTGACGGGTAGAGGCTTCATTACCAAACGACAGGCCAGCGTAATGATGCGTCAGCCCTACCAGCCCGTCGAAATTAACTTCCCAGGCGTTCATCGCACCACCTCATCGGAAAAATCCAGCCCGGGGTTAAGCGTTGCGGGCAAAGTTAACGAGTCCGACTCCAGGCTCGCCATAGGCCATGCGCAGTAATCGCGGCATACCAAGCGCTGGGGCGATGGTTACCGGATGCACCAATGCCGCCGAATGGCGCGGTACTGGCAGCACCAGTAAGCGGTTTGTTCCAGTTAACAATCCCCGCCCGCGCCTCCAGCAACAGTTGATCGAATTTTTCCCGCTCGGGGGAAACCAGACCGCAAGAGAGTCCGAAGCGAGTGTTATTCGCCATTCGAATCGCTTCCTCGAAAGAATCATAACGCCAGACGCGCAAAAGCGGCCCGAACACCTCTTCATCTGGTACGCCAGCAACGCCTGTCATTTCAATGATCCCCGGCGTCAGCAACGATGTCTCTGATTGTAATAAGCGCGGCGCAAGCAGGGTTCGTCCGCCCATCGCTTCCAGTTGCTGCCAGGCAGTAACCACCTGCTGTGCGGCCTGTTCAGAAATCAGCCCGCCAATAAACGGCTGCGGTTCGTCATCCCAGTTGCCCGGCGTTAATCGCTGGCTGACGGCAACCAGACGAGCAAGAAACGCATCGCCCTGCGCTCCGCTTTTGAGCAATAAACGGCGGGCGCAGGTGCAGCGTTGCCCGGCTGTGACAAACGCCGACTGAATGGTCAGATGGACAGCCGCGTCGATATCCGCCACCTCATCGATAATTAGCGGATTATTACCGCCCATCTCAAGGGCGAGAATTTTCTCCGGCTGACCGGAGAGCTGGCGATGCAGCTGGTAGCCGGTATTGGCGCTACCGGTAAACAGCAAACCGTCGAGATCCTCCAGCGCACTCAGCGCCTGACCCGTTTCACGCCCGCCCTGCACCAGGTTCAGTACGCCCGGCGGCAAGCCAGCCTGCTGCCATAAACGCATTACCGCTTCGCCACTCCACGGTGTCAGTTCGCTGGGTTTAAAGATAATGGTGTTACCTGCCAGCAATGCCGGAACGATATGTCCGTTCGGCAAATGACCAGGGAAATTATACGGCCCAAACACCGCCAGCACGCCGTGCGGGCGATGTCGCAGGCTCGCCGCACCGTCCGGCATTTCACTACGCTGCTCGCCGGTACGAACGTGATACGCCTTAATTGATATCGCGATTTTATTGATCATCGCCGTCACTTCGGTTGCCGCTTCCCAGCGCGGCTTACCCGTTTCTCTGGCAATAATCGCGGTTAATTCGGCTTTATTGCTTTCCAGCAATCCGGCAAAGCGTTCGACAACGACCTGACGTTCAGCCAATGAGAGCCGCGCCCAGCGCGGAAACGCCGCACGGGCTGCCCGACAAGCCTGTTCGACCTGAGCGGCACCGGCATCATTGCCTTGCCATAACACCTCGCCCGATACCGGATTACGCTTCACACGCGATGCGCCCTGGCCCGTTATCCAGTCACCGTTAATCCATAAAGTCATGCTGTTTTCTCCTCTGCGCACAGGCGCACCAGACGAACGCGATCCCCTGCGTGGCATTTGAGGGCATCCAGTTGTGCGGCGGTTAAAATCAAACGCTCGGTTGCCGGATCGGTACGCACCAGCACCACGCGGAAATGGTGATAATTTTCATTGGCGACCAGGCAGGCCGGAAAATCGCCCTGCGCAGGCTGCCCTTCTGCCACTTCCACCAGCCGACTTTTACGGATGGCGCGCACGCGGTCGATGTCACACTCAAGCGTTGGCCCGCCGTCGAAGATGTCGATATAGTTGCGGTAACGAAAACCTTCTTTCTCCAGCACCGCGCGGGCAGGCGCGGTTTGCGGATGTACCTGACCGATGACGTCCTGGGCTTCCTGGGATAAAAAGTGGGTATAGATCGGATGTTTCGGCATCAGTTCTGCAATAAATGCCTTTTGCCCGGTGCCGCAGAGAAAATCGGCGCGGCTAAAATCCATCGAAAAGAAGCGTTTACCGAGGCTTTGCCAGAACGGTGAATAGCCGTGTTCGTCAATCACCCCGCGCATTTCAGCAACCACTTTGTCATTAAACTTGTCGCGAAAAGCCGCCATAAACATAAAGCGCGATTTCGACAGCAAATAGCCGTTGCCCTCTTTGCGCCAGTCCGGGTCGAGAAACAGCGTGCACAGCTCGCTGCTGCCGGTGTGATCGTTACTGAGAAACAGCGTCGGCAATGCGTTATAGACATTCAGCTCTTTTGAGGCGTGAACCAACGTGCCGACGCGATAGTTGTACCAGGGATCGTTCAGCCCAACCGCCACCTCAATGGCACAAATCCCCGCCACGGTGCCTGTCTCGCTATCTTCCAGCACGAACACATAGCCCTGCTCACTTTTGGGCAGTTCGCCTTGCCAGGTTTTGATTGCCCTTTCGATACGCGCCGAAAGCGTGGCTTCATTGGCGGGAAGCGACGTCAGGCCGCCGCCCGTTTTGCTGGCAAGCTGCATCAGCGCCGAGACATCTGATCGCTCAACGGGACGGATGACCATCATGATGAACCTCGGCTAACAAAGTGTTCGCAAGCAGCTGCAAAGCGATCCAGTCCGGTCGTCACCTCTTCTTCGCTGACATTGAGCGCAGGCGCAAAACGCACCACGTTGCCACCTGCAATCAGTACCATCACGCCTGCTTTCGCCGCTTCCTGAGAGATCTGTTTCGCTTGCCCGGCGTAATCGGCATTCAGCACACAGCCAATCAACAAACCTAAGCCGCGAATTTCGCTGAACAAACCGTAGCGGTGATTAAGGGTATTAAGACGCTCAACAAACCAGTCGTGACGCTGTTTAACGCCATTAAGCATCTCTGGTGTGTTGATGAGCTCCAGCACTTTGCCTGCCACCGCCGAGGCCAGCGGATTACCGCCATAGGTGGTGCCATGAGTGCCAACGGTCATCACGCGGGCGCACTCTTCGGTTGCCAACAACGCACCGACCGGGAAACCGCCGCCCAGCGCTTTGGCGGTAGTTAACAGATCAGGCGTCACGCCGTAGTGCATATAGGCATACAGTTCCCCGGTGCGCCCGACGCCGGTTTGTACTTCATCAAAAATCAACAGCGCATTGTGGCGGTTACACAATTCACGCAGACCTTGTAAAAACGCGTTGCTGGCTGGCACCACACCGCCTTCCCCCTGGATGGGTTCGACAATCACCGCACAGGTAGAGTCGTCAATCAGCGCGCTGGCAGAGTTAATATCGTTATATGCAGCATGACGAATATCCGCCGGCAGTGGCGCAAAATCCTGTGAATAGGCTGGCTGCCCACCCGCACTGACAGTAAACAGCGTGCGACCATGAAACGCATTTTTGAACGCCACGATGCCGCTCTTATGGCTGCCGTAGCGGTCGTGAGCGAATTTACGCGCCAGTTTTAGCGCCGCTTCGTTGGCTTCCGCACCGGAGTTACAAAAGAAGACGCGATCGGCAAACGTGGCGTCGATCAATTTTTTCGCCAGTCGCAGTACCGGCTCGTTGGTGTAACCGTTGCCGGTATGCCAGAATTTACTCGCCTGTTCGTTCAGCGCTTCACGCAGTTCCGGATGCGCATGGCCCAGCGCGTTCACCGCAATGCCACCCGCGAAGTCGATATACTCTTTCCCCTGCTGATCCCACAAGCGCGAACCTTCGCCACGTACCGGTATAAAGGGTGCCGGAGCGTAAACAGGTATCATCCATTCATCAAAGTTTTCACGCGTAATTGGCTGAGACATAGCGACCTCTACAGTAAATAATTCGTTATTTATATGTTAATAATAAGTAATGTTTGCGCTGTAAATGTAGATTGCAGGGTTCGTGCCAGCCAGTGATAAAAGTGCATAAACGGCGGAGGCTAACTGGAAATCAAGGAGTTATAACCAAACCATATGCATTTAAAGTGCATATAAAGTGAATACGTTTGCGATGTGGGTGAATAAAAAGAATAAAAAACGCAATGTTATGCAGAAGTAAAATATAATTCTGGAATTGTGATCATTGACGAAATTTACTGGAAATTACTGCGCCATTCTGACGCAGCGCGCACCAAAAGCGGGCATTTTTTGCGCCATCGTTGACATCATTAACAACCATCGATCAAATCACTTAACAACAGGCGGTAAGCAACGCGAAATTCTGCTACCATCCACGCACTCTTTATCTGAATAAATGGCAGCGACTATGAAATTTGTCTCTTTTAATATCAACGGCCTGCGCGCCAGACCTCACCAGCTTGAAGCCATCGTCGAAAAGCACCAACCGGATGTGATTGGCCTGCAGGAGACAAAAGTTCATGACGATATGTTTCCGCTCGAAGAGGTGGCGAAGCTCGGCTACAACGTGTTTTATCACGGGCAGAAAGGCCATTATGGCGTGGCGCTGCTGACCAAAGAGACGCCGATTGCCGTGCGTCGCGGCTTTCCCGGTGACGACGAAGAGGCGCAGCGGCGGATTATTATGGCGGAAATCCCCTCACTGCTGGGTAATGTCACCGTGATCAACGGTTACTTCCCGCAGGGTGAAAGCCGCGACCATCCGATAAAATTCCCGGCAAAAGCGCAGTTTTATCAGAATCTGCAAAACTACCTGGAAACCGAACTCAAACGTGATAATCCGGTACTGATTATGGGCGATATGAATATCAGCCCTACAGATCTGGATATCGGCATTGGCGAAGAAAACCGTAAGCGCTGGCTGCGTACCGGTAAATGCTCTTTCCTGCCGGAAGAGCGCGAATGGATGGACAGGCTGATGAGCTGGGGGTTGGTCGATACCTTCCGCCATGCGAATCCGCAAACAGCAGATCGTTTCTCATGGTTTGATTACCGCTCAAAAGGTTTTGACGATAACCGTGGTCTGCGCATCGACCTGCTGCTCGCCAGCCAACCGCTGGCAGAATGTTGCGTAGAAACCGGCATCGACTATGAAATCCGCAGCATGGAAAAACCGTCCGATCACGCCCCCGTCTGGGCAACGTTCAAGCTGTAAACTTCAGTGAATATTAAAAAAATCAGTCTCCTGTGCGCCCTTCTGGGCGCATTTGTTTTGACCGTTGTTTTGCTTCCTCCAGGCATACTCTCCCTCGACACGCTAAAAATGCACCAGCAAACGTTGCTCGATCGTGTGGAGCAGGCGCCTCTTCAGAGCGCGCTAGTCTATTTTGCGGTTTACGTTCTGCTCTGCGCGCTGTCGATCCCCGGAGCCGCGCTTCTGACGCTGCTCGGCGGGGCGCTTTTCAGCCTGTGGGAGGCGACGCTGTTGGTGTCATTTGCCTCGACGCTCGGCGCCACGCTTGCCATGCTCGTCAGCCGTTATCTGCTGCGCGACTGGGTGCAACGGCGCTTTGCCGCACAGATGAGCACGATAGATGCGGGGATGGATCGCGACGGCGCACGCTACCTTTTTGCCCTGCGCCTGATGCCGTTGTTCCCGTTCTTTCTGGTCAATTTGCTGATGGGGCTAACCCGTCTCAGGGTGCGTCACTACTGGTGGGTCAGCCAGCTTGCAATGCTACCTGCCACCGTCATTTATCTGAACGCCGGACGCGAGCTGGGGAAACTCACCGCGCTGCGCGATATTCTGTCGCCGGGACTGCTGTTCGCCTTTACACTATTAGGGTTATTACCGCTGGTCACTCGCTGGCTGTTTTCCCGTTACATCCCTTCGATTAAAAAGTGAGGCATTATGCGCCGGGTGCGTTTTTGCGCGTTTCTGACGAGTCTGCTGCTGGCAACCTCTGCCTTCGCCGCAGAGAGCTGGCAATCCATTCAGCAACAGGCCACCGGGCAGACCGTCTGGTTTAACGCCTGGGGCGGTGACGAGGCCGTTAACCGCTACCTCGACTGGGTAAGCGGCGAGATGAAAACGCACTACGCCATCAACCTGAAGATCGTTCATCTGGCCGATGCCGCCGACGCGGTGAAGCGGATCCAGACGGAACATGCCGCAGGACGTAGCAGTAACGGGTCGGTGGATCTGCTCTGGGTAAACGGGGAAAACTTCCGCAACCTGAAAGCGGCAAACCTGCTGCTCACCGGCTGGGCGCAAACCCTGCCCAACTGGCGCTACGTCGATACCCGTAAACCGGTAACGGAAGATTTTGCCATCCCGACCGATGGGGCAGAATCCCCGTGGGGCGGCGCGCAATTAACCTTTATCGCCCGTAAAGCGAGTACGCCGACACCACCGGCAGATCCCCACGCGCTGCTGGTATACGCCCGACAGCACCCTGGCAAGGTGAGCTATCCGCGACCGCCGGATTTTACCGGCACGGCGTTTCTTGAGCAGCTACTGCTGGCGCTGACCGCCCATCCGGAGGCGTTAAAAAACGCGCCAGACAGAACCTTTGCGCAGGTCACCGCGCCGCTGTGGGATTACCTTGATACGCTGCACCCCCTGCTGTGGCGCGAAGGGAACGATTTTCCTCCGTCGCCTGCGCGCATGGATACGCTGCTGGCCAGCGGCAGCCTGAACCTGTCGCTCACCTTTAACCCCGCCCATGCGATGCAAAAGGTGGCGAGCGGTGAACTGCCTGCCGACAGCTACAGTTTCGGCTTTCTCAAAGGCATGATCGGCAACGTCCATTTTGTCGCTATCCCGGCAAACGCCAGCGCGAGCGCAGGCGCGAAGGTGGTGGCGAATTTCCTGCTGTCACCGCAGGCGCAGATCCGCAAAGCTAATCCTGCCGTCTGGGGTGACCCGAGCGTGCTGGATGGCGAAAAACTGCCTGCGAAAGCGGCAAAACAGCTTCGCGCCTTTACCCCCTCAGGCACGCCTGATGTACTTCCCGAACCTCACGCCGCCTGGGTTAACGCCCTGGAGCAGGAATGGCTTCGCCGCTACGGAACCCGCTAAGCGGGCTGGTCTGGGCGGCAATGGCGGTCATCTATCTGCCACTGCTTCCCGCCAGCGGCATGCTGCTGGCCCCGGCGTTTTCTCCCGGCAACTGGGCGACGCTGTTTGCCGACCCGCAGCTGCCGCAGGCGCTGGCCGCCACGCTGGTTTCCACGCTTATCGCGACGCTGGGCTCACTGTTTATCGCCCTGACCCTGCTTGCGCTTCTCTGGCCGGGTGAAGGCTGGCAGCGCCTGAGCACCCGTCTGCCGTGGCTGTTAGCCGTGCCGCACGTCGCCTTCGCCACCAGCGCGCTGCTGCTGTTTGCGGAAGGCGGCCAGTTTTACCGGATCTGTACGGTCTGTTCGCCGCAGCTTGACCGCTACGGTATCGGGCTTGGCCTGACGCTTTCGGTCAAAGAGAGCGCGTTTGTTCTGTGGGCAATCTACGCCGCGCTGCCTGAAAAGCGCCTCGCACAGCAGAAAATTGTCCTGCATACCTTCGGCTACGGACGAATGCAGGCGCTCAACTGGCTCGTCCTCCCGGCAATCGCCCCCGCGCTGGGCGCAGTCATGCTGGCGGTGCTGGCCTGGTCGCTTTCCGTGGTGGATGTGGCGATCGTGCTCGGGCCAGGCAACCCGCCTACGCTGGCGGTACTGGCCTGGCAGTGGCTCGCCCAGGGTGATGCACAACAGCAAACAAAGGGAACGCTGCTGTGTCTGGTGTTGCTCCTGCTGCTGGCGGCGCTTGCCGCGGTGGGATACGGCTTCTGGACGGCATGGCGGCGCGCCCAGCGTGACCCCTCCGGAGTTCGTCGCGCTTCGCATACTGCGCTGCCCGCACGGACGTTGGGCGGGTTACTGCCGCTGTGCGGCGTGCTCTGTGCGCTGGTTCTGCTGATGCTGGCACGCCGGGACGACATCGGCCCCGTCAGCGACAGCCTTTCACTGGGACTGCTGTCCAGCCTGACAGCGCTGGCCATCCTCATGCTCTGGCTTGAGTGGGGACCCCAGCGCGGCGCGGTGTGGGTCTGGCTGCCGCTCGCCCTCCCGGCGCTGCCCCTCGTGTCCGGGCAATATGCCGTGGCGCTGTGGCTGGGCATCGACGGCCAGTACGCTGCGGTGCTGTGGAGCCATATGCTCTGGGTTCTCCCGTGGATGCTCCTGGTGCTGCAACCGGCCTGGCGCAGGCTCGATCCCCGGCTTATCCTCACCGCCAGAACGCTGGGCTGGCGACAGGCGAAAATTTTCTGGTTCGTGAAATGCCCCCTGATGATTCGTCCGGCCCTGCTGGCCTTTGCCACCGGCTTTTCCGTGAGCATGGCCCAGTACATGCCGACCCTCTGGCTGGGAGCGGGACGTTTCACCACCCTGACGACGGAGGCGGTCGCCCTCAGCAGCGGCGGCAGCATTCCGATCCTCGCCAGCCGGGCGCTGGGTCTGTTGCTGTTGACCAGCAGCGTATTTGCCCTTGCCGCGCTGCTCTCCCGGCTCGTGGGCCGTCACAGACAAGGATTACGTTAATGCTGTACGTGAAAAATCTCACCATTGCGCCACTCTTCCGTGAGGTCAACTTCCGCGTCCCGGCGGGGGAGATTGTCACGCTGATGGGGCCCTCCGGGAGCGGAAAATCGACCCTTTTCGCCTGGATGGTGGGGGCGTTATCCGCTGATTTTAAGGCGCACGGCGAGCTATGGCTGAACGATCGCCGCTGCGATATGCTCCCCGTGGAAACGCGCGGGATCGGCATTCTGTTTCAGGATGCCCTGCTGTTTGACGCCTTCAGCGTGGGGCAAAACCTGATGCTGGCGCTGCCGGCGCACATCGTCGGGCGCGCCCGCCGCAACGCGGTAGAACAGGCCCTGGACACTGCCGGGCTGGCAAACCACTACGCCAGCGATCCGGCGACCCTGTCCGGCGGCGAGCGCGCCCGGGTCAGCCTGTTGCGCGCTCTTCTCGCCCAGCCGCAGGCATTGCTGCTCGACGAGCCGTTCAGTCGACTGGATAAAACGCTGCGCGCCTCATTCCGGGCGTGGGTATTCGAGGTTACTCGCCAGCGCAGGATCCCGGTGGTGCTGGTCACGCATGATGAGGACGATATTCCGCCCGGCGGCGAGGTGATTGAGATTTCTCGCTGGCAATAATGTGCTAACGCAATGTTTTTGGCTTCAGGAGAGACGACAATGCCCCCCTCTTTTAATGACGTCAGGTTTTTCGATGAAACGTGTTTCTCAACTGACCGCGCTGGCCCTGATCTGCGGCCTCGCCTCACTCTCCTCCACGGCGGCTGATATGCCCCACTCCCTCACGCTGGACCAGCTCCAGGCGCAAAACGGCGCGGTAATTGATACGCGCGTCAGTGCGTTCTATAACGGCTGGCCGCAGACCCTGAGCGGAACGTCCGGGCATGAACCCGCCGCGCTTAATCTCTCTGCCAGCTGGCTTGGGGCAATGAGCGATGAACAGCTCAGCGGCTGGGCAAAACAACATCGGCTTACGCCAGACATGCCGGTTGCGCTCTATGGCAACGATGATGACAACCAGACCGTCAAAACGCGGCTGGAGAAAGCGGGCTTTACCCACGTCTCCACCCTGAGCGATGCCCTGCAACAATCCGACCGTCTGCAACGTCTGGCGCATTTCGAACAGCTGGTTTATCCGCAGTGGATCCGCCAGTTGCAGCAGGGCAAACCCGTTACCGCCGCACCAGCCGGAGAGTGGAAGGTGATCGAGGCTGGCTGGGGTGCGCCGAAGCTTTACCTTATCAGCCATATTCCCGGCGCTGACTACATCGATACCAACGAAGTGGAAAGTGAACCGCTGTGGAACAAAGTTTCTGATGAACAACTAAAAGCGATGCTGGCAAAACACGGCATTCGCCATGACACCACGGTCATTCTGTATGGGCGTGACGTATACGCTGCAGCGCGTGTGGCGCAGATTATGCTTTATGCTGGCGTGAAAGATGTGCGCCTGCTGGATGGCGGCTGGCAAACCTGGTCCGACGCGGGACTGCCTGTTGAGCGCGGAACGCCACCGAAAGTGAAAGCGGAACCGGATTTCGGCGTGAAGATCCCGGCACAACCGCAGTTGATGCTCGATATGGAACAGGCCCGTGGACTGCTGCATCGCCAGGATGCATCGCTGGTGAGCATTCGTTCGTGGCCAGAATTTATCGGTACGACCAGCGGTTACAGCTATATTAAACCAAAAGGTGAAATAGCCGGAGCACGTTGGGGACACGCTGGTAGCGACTCGACGCATATGGAAGATTTTCATAACCCGGATGGCACCATGCGCAGCGCCGATGATATTACCGCTATGTGGAAAGCGTGGAATATCAAACCAGAGCAGCAAGTTTCATTCTACTGCGGCACCGGCTGGCGCGCGTCCGAAACCTTTATGTACGCACGCGCCATGGGTTGGAAGAATGTTTCCGTGTATGACGGCGGCTGGTACGAATGGAGCAGCGATCCAAAAAATCCGGTAGCAACCGGTGAACGCGGCCCGGAGAGCGCACGCTAGCGGGGAAGTGATTTCAGCGTGATGTAACCGCTCCAGATGCGCGTTGTGGTGGTCAGCCAGCACAACGCGCCAAATGTCCAGGCAAACAGCGCGAAATGCGCCGGAAACAGGCAGCACAGCACAAACAGCGCGATGGTCTCCGTTCCTTCCGTTAATCCTCCAATGTAATAAAGCGACTTGTGCGCATAGCCGGGATTGTCGATATCATGCTTCCCCGCCAGCGCGGCAAAGGCCAGGAAGCTGCTGCCCGTCCCCATAAACGCGAACAGCAGCCAGGCGGCGGCGATCGCGTTATCAGCCGGAGCGGCCAGCGCAAAGCCAAACGGCACCAGGGCGTAGAACAGGAAGTCGAGGGCGATATCAAGAAATCCTCCCGCGTCCGTCAGGCCACGGCGACGCGCCAGCGCGCCGTCCAGACCATCCAGCAGCCGGTTCAGCACAATGGCGATCAGCGCCGCCGGATACCAGCCCAGCGCCAGAAACGGTAACGCCAGCACGCCAATCGCAAACCCGGCGAGCGTTAAGCCATCAGGCGTGATAAACGGTCTATCCAGCGCGGCGGCCAGCTGATTTAACCCGGGTTTCAGTCGGGGGTGCAGATGTTTATCCAGCATGCGGTTTACCTTTAAACGTGGCGCACAGCCCCTGAGCCGGGATATCCAGCGCGGCGTTAAAGCGGGCGGAAAGATTCTGAAAGGCAATCAGAGCCGTCATTTCGGTGATGGTCTCTTCCGTAAAGTGGCGCTTCAGCAGACTTTTGATATTTTCATCCACCTGAGGCGGCGTGGCGGTGACCGCTTCCGCATAGGCCAGCGCCGCGCGCTCCTCTTCGCTGAACAGGGTGGAATTTTGCCAGTCGCTGACGGCCTGCACTTTATCCAGCGCCCCGCTCCGCTCGGCCAGACGCAGGCTGTTGGCATCAATACAAAATGCGCAGTGGCAGATCTGCGAGACCCGCGTCATTAGTAGCGATCGCAGAACCGGCGTCAAACGCGCCTTGCGCCGCTCCAGATAGCCGACAAACAGCGCCACCAGCCAGAAAAGACGCGGCATGCGCCCCCACCAGCGCGTGGGGTTCAGCACCGCGCCGAAGTGTTTTTTCTGCATGGCGGCGATGGGGCTGAGGCTGACGGGAAGGGTTTCCATGGGCGCAACCCAGGCGGATGTCTCTTTCACCTGATTCTCCTGATGACTGGACTCTTTGGAAGGGCACGATAATATGTCGTTTTTCGCTATTAATTATTGACGAACATGCTGAAAACACTCGATGTGGTTGCGGCCATCCTCGAAAAAGAGGGCAAGATTTTGCTGGCGCAGCGTCCCGAACATGCCGATCAGCCAGGAATGTGGGAATTTGCGGGCGGGAAGGTTGAAGCCGGTGAGACCCAGCCGGAAGCGCTGATCCGCGAACTGCGCGAAGAACTCGGCATTGAAGCCGTGCCCGCGCGGTATGTGGCAAGCCACCAGCGGGAGGTGTCGCAGCGGCTGATTCACCTCCACGCCTGGCATGTGCCTGAATTTAGCGGTCAGCTGAAGGCGCATTATCACTCGGCGCTGGTATGGTGCACGCCAGAAGACGCGTTCACGTATGCTTTAGCCCCGGCGGATAAACCGCTGCTGGAAGCGTTTATTCTTTTACGCGACGCCAGACCAGCGGGTTTGTACTGAGGGTGCGTTCATCACGCTGGCACTGCAACAGTACGCCATCCGCCCTGACCACTGCGCCTTCGGAATAGTTTTGATCCTGATAGATACAGCACTGATTACACGGCTGCGCATGCTGGCCGCCAGCGCTAAAGACCTCTGGCGGCACGTTGACCTCGACATCCGGGCGAATGCGGTCAGCCTGTGCCCCGGCGGACACCATCAAACATAACGCGGCCATTGCGTAACGGTTCATAGACTTTATTTCCTTTGCATCGTTTATATCTATAACGGTCGATCCGGACGGGATCTTTAATTTATCTCGTCATCGCTTTTGGTTATGACGCGCGCCCTGTCATTAATTTCCCTTGCGGCATAAATTTCTGCTTGCCTCTCAAAGCGGTGCGGGTGGTATAGTCAAAAAAACGACACAAAACATCTACGCCACACGCATAAATTATTATAAGAGGTTCTTATATCTATGGATCAGACACGCTCTCTGGAAAGCTTTCTTGCCCATGTTCAGCAGCGCGACCCGCACCAAAGCGAGTTTGCCCAGGCCGTTCGTGAAGTCATGACCACCCTGTGGCCCTTCCTTGAGGAAAATCCGCGTTACCGTCAGATGGCGCTGCTTGAACGTCTGGTAGAGCCGGAGCGCGTCATCCAGTTCCGCGTGGCGTGGGTGGACGATCGCAATCAGGTGCAGGTCAACCGCGCGTGGCGCGTGCAGTTTAACTCCGCCATTGGGCCGTTTAAGGGCGGGATGCGCTTCCACCCCTCGGTGAACCTGTCGATTCTGAAATTCCTCGGCTTCGAGCAGACCTTTAAAAATGCGCTCACTACCCTGCCGATGGGCGGCGGTAAAGGCGGGAGTGATTTCGATCCGAAAGGCAAGAGCGAAGGCGAAGTGATGCGCTTCTGCCAGGCGCTGGTCACTGAGCTCTATCGCCACCTTGGGCCGGACACCGACGTTCCTGCCGGGGATATCGGCGTGGGGGGGCGTGAAGTGGGCTTTATGGCCGGGATGATGAAAAAGCTCTCCAACAACAGCGCCTGCGTCTTTACCGGCAAAGGTCTGTCGTTTGGCGGTAGCCTGATTCGCCCGGAAGCGACGGGTTATGGTCTGGTCTATTTCACCGAAGCGATGCTTAAGCGTCACGGACTGAGCTTCGAGGGGATGCGCGTGGCGGTCTCCGGCTCCGGCAATGTGGCACAGTACGCTATCGAGAAAGCGATGGCGTTTGGCGCGCGCGTAGTGACCGCCTCCGACTCCAGCGGTACCGTGGTGGATGAAGCTGGCTTTACGGCAGAAAAACTGGCGCGTCTGTGCGAAATCAAAGCCAGCCGTGACGGTCGGGTAGCGGATTATGCCCGTGAATTTGGCCTGACCTATCTGGAAGGTAAACAGCCGTGGGGCGTGCCGGTGGATATCGCCCTGCCGTGCGCGACGCAAAACGAACTGGACGTGGATGCCGCCCGGACGCTGATTAGCAATGGCGTGAAAGCGGTAGCGGAAGGGGCAAATATGCCCACCACTATTGAAGCGACCGACCTGTTCCTGGACGCGGGCGTGCTGTTTGCGCCAGGCAAGGCGGCGAACGCTGGCGGCGTGGCAACATCCGGTCTGGAAATGGCGCAAAACGCCGCGAGAATGGGCTGGAAGGCAGAGAAAGTGGATGCCCGTCTGCACCACATCATGCTCGATATTCATCACGCCTGCGTGGAGTACGGCGGCGAGGCCTCGCAAACTAACTACGTGCGCGGGGCGAATATCGCCGGGTTCGTGAAGGTGGCCGATGCGATGATCGGACAGGGTGTGATTTAGTTTCGCTGCATTCTCGCCCTTGTAGGCCCGGTAAGCATTAGCGCCACCAGGCTTTTTTCAGGCCGCAGAGGGGCTTTCGCCGGGTGGCGGCTTCGCCTTACCCGGCCTACGGTTTAAGCGGTTGTATTTTTGGCTGCGCTTTTCTTCTTTTTGAACGGTTTCTTCGCCCCGCCGCCCGGGGCGACCATTCCCCGGAATCGCTTCACTGGCGTACTGCGCGCCTGGTCAATAAGCTGATATAGCGTCCCCACCAGCGGCTGCATAAAGTCCCTGATAGCGACACTGCTTTTCGCTGATTTGCGTCAGCACCGATTCCCAGTGCGCGGTCATGTCCGGTCGCGTCGCCATCTCCGGCAGCGAATGGAATAGCGCTTTTCCGGCGTCGGTGGAGTGGATATAGCGCCCTTTTTTGGTCAGGAAACCACGCTTGAACAACAGTTCAATAATCCCGGCACGCGTTGCCTCTGTCCCCAGACCATCGGTCGCACGGAGGATCTTTTTCAGATCTTTATCCTGCACAAAGCGCGCGATTCCCGGTCATCGCCGAAAGCAGTGTTGCATCGGTAAAATGGCGCGGCGGCTGGGTTTGCCGCTCTACCACTTCACCTTTTTCACACAGCAACTCATCGCCTTTCGCCACCACAGGCAGTGGCGTGCCGTCGTTTTCTTCATCGCGCTCTTTGCTGCCTAACAGCGTGCGCCAGCCTGCTTCAGCAAGAAAACGCGCTTTAGCGACAAATTTGCCTTTGGCAATATCCAGTTCGATAACACACTTGCGGAACACCGCATCCGGGCAGAATTGCATCAGATACTGACGGGCAATCAGGTTATAGACCTTCGCTTCGTTCTCCGTCAGGTTGATCGCAGAACTCCGTGCGGTCGGAATGATGGCGTGGTGCGCATCGACCTTTTTGTCATCCCAACAGCGGTTGCGTATATCTGGATCTACCACTGGCTGCGGCAACAGATCCGGTGCATGAACACTGATGGCATTCATCACCGCGTGGCGTCCGGCAAAATGTTCTTCTGGCAAATAGCGACAATCAGAACGCGGATAAGTGATTAGCTTGTGCGTTTCGTACAGTTTCTGGCAGATATCAAGCACGTTCTGCGCACTCAGACCAAAACGTTTTGCCGCTTCAATCTGCAACGCTGAAAGCGAAAAAGGCAGCGGCGCGGATTCTGATTCCCGTTTATCGTTATAGCTGGTGACAATAGCCGGTTGACCACTAATGCGGTTAACCACATGCTCCGCCAGTGGACGATGTAACAAGCGCCCTTCTTCATCCTGGTACGGTTCACACGCTTCGCTCGGTTGCCAGATAGCGGTAAACCGCTCATCGGCAGGTGTCACGATATGTGCTTTGACTTCAAAGAAGTCTTTCGCCACGAAGTTTTCAATCTCTTCATCGCGGCGCACCACCAGCCCAAGCACGGGCGTCTGCACGCGTCCCACGGAAAGTACGCCCTGATAACCGGCAATTGCGACCGAGAATGGTATACGCACGGGTCATATTGATGCCGTACAGCCAGTCGGCACGCGCTCGCGCCAGCGCAGAAAACGCACAGCGGTACAAACTCACTGTTGGAACGAAGACGGTCGATCGCCCCGCTCAACCGCCTGCGGGTTCAGGTCGTTTATCAAGCAACGCTGTACCTGCTGGCGCTTTTCCTGGTGCCAGTTGCAGATAGTCCAGCACTTCATCCACCAGCAATTGCCCTTCACGATCCGGGTCCCCGGCGTGAACGATTTCGCTGGCTTCATGCAGGAACCGTTTGATGACGTTAAGTTGTTTGGTCACGGAGGGTCGGGGCAGTAATTTGCCACTTTTCCGGGACAATCGGCAAATCCGCAAGATTCCAGCGCGCATAGCGGCTGTCGTAGGCGTCTGGCTGCGCCTGCTCAAGCAGGTGACCGATACACCAGGTCACCACCTGACCATTACCGCACTCGATAAAGCCATCGCCTTTCCGGTGCGGTTTGGGCAGGACATCAGCAATGGCGCGCGCCAGACTCGGTTTTTCGGCAATAAACAACCGCATTGAATTAACGAATCTCAACCATGGCACGACCGCCGCGCGCTGGCACCAGTTCGCCAATTGCCGTCAGGGTGATGCCAAACTCGGCAGCCGTCGCCTGAACGTCAGCTTCAGCTTCCGGCGTCACCGCCAGCAGCAGGCCGCCGGAGGTTTGCGGATCGCACAGCAGGTTACGCCACGCTTCCGGCATTTCGCCCATTAAATGGCCGTAGCTGGCGAAGTTGCGCTGCGTCCCGCCCGGCACTGCGCCCTGAGCAATGTACTCTTCCACGCCCGGCAGCTTCGGCACATCCTGATACCAGACCTGCGCCTGCACGCCCGCGCCCTGACAGACTTCAGAGAGGTGCCCCAGCAGACCAAAACCGGTCACGTCGGTCATGGCCTTCACGCCGTCGATATTGGCGAATGCCGCACCGGCGAGGTTCATCTGGCACATCACTTCCGTTGCCAGACCGATATGCTCGGGCTTCAGCAGGGATTTCTTCTCGGCAGTGGTCAGTATGCCAATGCCCAGCGGCTTAGTGAGGAACAGCTTGCAGCCCGCCTGCGCGGTGCTGTTGCGCTTCACGCGCTCGGTCGGCACCACGCCGGTGACGGCCAGGCCGAAGATCGGCTCCGGCGCATCGATAGAGTGACCACCGGCCAGGGCAATACCCGCCTGCTGGCAGGCAAAGCGTCCGCCTTCGATCACGTCGCGGGCAATCTCCGGCGGGAGGGTGTTAATCGGCCAGCCCAGAATGGCGATCGCCATAATCGGTTTACCGCCCATCGCAAAGATATCGCTGATGGCGTTGGTGGCCGCAATGCGCCCGAAGTCGAACGGGTTGTCGACAATCGGCATAAAGAAGTCAGTAGTGCTGATAATGCTGGTGCCGTTACCCAGGTCATAAACCGCTGCATCGTCACGCGTTTCGTTACCGACAAGCAGGTTCGGGTCGACAAACTTCGCCTGCTCACTGTGCAGGATGGTCTCCAGCACTTTCGGGGAAATTTTACAACCGCAACCGGCTCCGTGGCTGTATTGCGTTAAACGAATGGTTTGCTCGCTCATGGACGTCTCCTGTCATCTCAATCGCGCTATGGTAGCGCTCATTCCATAAAGAGGTAAGTATGACTGTCTGAATTCTGCGGCGGATGCTCAGAATCCAGACAGTTTAGCGCGGGTGATTAAAAACGGCTGACGAAAGGCGTAGTGTCCGGCACGCTAATGGTGCTGGAAGCTTTAAGCTGCGGGGTGCCGAGATAGAGGAAGCCGACAATTTTATCCTGTTCGCCGCAGGAGAAACCTTCCCGCACGGCGGCGCTCCCGGTCAGCGGCCCGGTACGCCAGATGCCGTTAAAGCCCTGCGCGACGGCGGCCATCTGCATTGCCATTACCGCGCAACCGGCAGACATCTCCTGCTCCCAGACCGGCACTTTATGATCGGCCTGACATTTTGCGACTACCGCGATGATCATCGGCGCACGGAACGGCGCGTTGCGGGCTTTATCAATCCCCTTCTCATCCTGGCCTGCGGCAACAGCCCCCTGCTCCAGCAGCTGGCTGAAGCGGTTGCGCCCTTCGCCTTCAATGATAAAGAAGTGCCACGGCTGCAATGTGCCATGGTCCGGCGCACGCATTCCGGCACGCAGAATGTTTTCCAGCTGCTCGCCGACGGGTGCCGGTTCGGCCAGGCGGGAAGCGCTACGACGGTTAACAAGCAGTTCAAGTGCGTCCATTGGTTAACTCCTTTCATGAAATTTACTCACAAAATTAACACGACAGCAGAATTTGTTACAGCGTGGCAGGCGATTCCTGCTGACAAGTGGCGGTTGGGTCATTACGATAACCGCACATTACCGTCCCGTGGCGACGGAAACAGTCCTTTTCTGGTTAGGGAGAATACATGCGAACCCTTTGGCGAATCTTTGCCGGTTTCTTTAAATGGACGTGGCGACTGCTCAACTTCGTCCGCAACCTGGTGATGAACATCTTCTTCATCTTCCTGGTCCTGGTATGCGCAGGTATCTGGATGCATATCAGCAATGCAAACCAGTCGCAGCATTCGACGCGCGGCGCGCTGTTACTCGATATCACCGGGGTGATTGTTGATAAGCCATCGACCAGCAACCGTCTGGGCGTGATTGGTCGCCAGCTGTTCGGCGCAACGTCAGACCGTCTTCAGGAAAACTCCCTGTTTGATATTGTCGACACCATCCGTCAGGCTAAAGACGATCGTAACATTACCGGTATCGTGCTGGACCTGAAAGATTTTGCCGGCGCCGATCAGCCGTCAATGCAGTACATCGGTAAAGCGCTGCGCGAATTCCGCGACAGCGGTAAACCGGTTATTGCGATTGGCGACAGCTACACCCAGGGACAATATTATCTGGCGAGCTTTGCCAATAAGATCTGGCTTTCGCCACAGGGCACGGTCGATCTGCATGGCTTCGCCACTAACGGTCTGTACTACAAATCGCTGCTCGACAAGCTGAAGGTCACCACCCACGTCTTCCGCGTCGGGACCTATAAATCCGCCGTGGAGCCGTTTATCCGCGATGATATGTCCCCTGCCGCCCGTGAAGCGGACAGCCGCTGGATTGGCGAGCTGTGGCAGAACTACCTCGGCACCATTGCCGCTAACCGTCAGATTACCGCTGAGCAGGTCTTCCCGGGCGCGCGCGGCGTGCTGGACGGCCTGCGCAAGGTGGACGGCGATACAGCGAAATACGCGCTTGATAACAAACTGGTCGATCAGCTGGGTTCCAGCGCTGAAATTGAAAAAGCGCTGACCAAACAGTTCGGCTGGAGTAAAGAGGATAAAAACTACAGCGCCATCAGCATGTATGACTACGCCGCGAAAAAGCCGGACGACAGCGGTGACAGCATCGCCGTGGTGTTTGCTAACGGGGCCATTATGGATGGCGAAGAAACGCCGGGGAACGTCGGCGGGGACACCACCGCGTCGCAGATCCGCGATGCACGCCTGGATCCGAAAGTGAAGGCGATTGTCCTGCGGGTGAACAGCCCTGGCGGCAGCGTCAGCGCCTCTGAAGTAATCCGTGCTGAACTGGCCGCCGCGCGCGCCGCAGGCAAGCCGGTAGTGGTCTCGATGGGCGGCATGGCGGCTTCCGGGGGCTACTGGATCTCGACGCCAGCCAACTACATTGTGGCTAACCCAAGCACGCTGACCGGCTCGATTGGCATCTTCGGCGTGATCAACACCGTAGAGAACAGCCTGGATTATCTCGGCGTCCACACCGACGGCGTCTCCACCTCGCCGCTGGCGGACGTGTCCGTTACCAAATCCCTGCCGCCTGAAGTGTCTGAGATGATGCAGCTCAGCATTGAGAGTGGCTATAAACGTTTCATCACGCTGGTTGCGGACTCCCGTAAAAAGACGCCCGATCAGATTGACCAGATCGCTCAGGGCCACGTCTGGACCGGCCAGGACGCGAAGAGCAACGGCCTGGTAGACAGCCTGGGTGACTTCGACGACGCCGTGAAGAAAGCGGCGGAGCTGGCGAAGCTCAAGCAGTGGCACGTGGACTATTATCAGGACGAACCAACGTTCTTCGATATGGTCATGGACAGCATGTCCGGCTCCGTTCGTGCCATGCTGCCGGACGCGCTTCAGGCTTATCTGCCGGCGCCGGTGGCGACCGCGGCGAAAGCCATGAAAGCGGAGAGCGACAAGCTTGCAGCATTTAATGATCCACAAAGCCGCTACGCGTTTTGCCTGACCTGTGCGAACGTGCGTTAAAAACCGTCCCCTCTTTCCGTGAAGAGGGGATTTTTTCTTTTGAAGAACAAGAACTCATTACCATGCAGAAGAAATCAATTTATGTCGCCTATACCGGCGGTACCATCGGTATGCAGCGCTCAGAAAATGGCTATATCCCGGTTTCCGGCCACTTGCAGCGCCAGCTGGCGCTGATGCCTGAATTCCACCGTCCGGAAATGCCGGACTTTACCATCCACGAATATGAGCCGCTGATGGACTCCTCCGACATGACGCCGGAAGACTGGCAGCATATTGCGGACGATATTAAAGCCCATTACGACCAGTACGACGGCTTCGTGATCCTGCACGGCACCGACACCATGGCGTTCACCGCCTCGGCGCTCTCCTTCATGCTGGAGAACCTGAGCAAGCCCGTCATCGTGACCGGCTCGCAGATCCCGCTGGCGGAACTGCGTTCAGACGGGCAGATCAACCTGCTTAACTCCCTGTACGTGGCCGCTAATTACCCGATCAACGAGGTAACGCTGTTCTTCAACAACCGACTGTACCGCGGGAACCGTACCACTAAAGCGCACGCCGATGGCTTTGACGCTTTTGCCTCACCTAACCTGCAACCGCTGCTGGAAGCGGGGATCCATATCCGTCGTCTGGGCACGCCGCCCGCGCCGAATACCGCAGGCGAGCTGATCGTTCACCCCATCACCCCGCAGCCGATTGGCGTAGTGACGATTTATCCGGGTATTTCCGCCGACGTGGTGCGCAACTTCCTGCGCCAGCCGGTGAAGGCGCTGATCCTGCGCTCCTATGGTGTGGGTAACGCCCCGCAGAACGGTGAATTCCTGAAAGAGCTTCAGGAGGCGAGCGATCGCGGGATTGTGGTGGTCAACCTCACCCAGTGTATGTCCGGCAAAGTCAATATGGGCGGCTACGCCACCGGTAATGCCCTGGCGCACGCTGGGGTGATCAGTGGTTTCGATATGACCGTTGAGGCAACGCTGACTAAACTTCACTATTTACTGAGTCAGGATCTGGATATTGATTCCATTCGCCGCGCCATGATGCAAAACCTGCGCGGCGAACTGACCCCTGACGAATAAGGAGGTCTCATGAAGCAACGCGCCCTGCTCCTGGTCGATTTGCAAAATGATTTCTGCGCGGGCGGTGCGCTGGCCGTCGCCGAAGGTGACAGCACCGTTGACGTGGCAAACACGCTGATTGAGTGGTGCAAAGCTCGCGGTGAAGCGGTTGTCGCAAGCCAGGACTGGCACCCGGCTAACCACGGCAGCTTTGCCAGCCAGCACCGCGTTGAGCCTTTCACTCAGGGTGAACTTGACGGATTGCCGCAAACCTTCTGGCCGGATCACTGCGTACAGCAGACGGAAGGCGCGGAACTGCATCCGCTCCTGAACCATAAAGTCATCGACGCGGTGTTCCATAAAGGTGAAAACCCGGCTATCGACAGCTATAGCGCGTTTTTTGATAACGGGCATCGCCAGAAAACGGCGCTGGACGCGTGGTTACGTCACCACGAAATCACGGAGCTGATTGTGCTGGGACTGGCAACGGATTACTGCGTGAAGTTTACCGTGCTGGACGCGCTCCAGCTCGGCTATACCGTCAGCGTCATCACCGACGGCTGCCGCGGGGTGAACATTCAGCCGCAGGACAGCGCCCAGGCGTTTATGGATATGGCCTCTGAAGGGGCGACGCTGTATACGCTGGAAGACTGGCTGGAGACGCAGGCGTAAGCCTTTTTAGCCGGGTGGCGCTGCGCTTACCCGGCCTACAAAGCCACAGAAAGTAGACCGGGTAAGGCGAAGCCGCCACCCGGCATTTCTTCCCCAATCCCCATAAAGTGAACTCCCTCGCATCCTCAGCGCAGCGGCAATGCTATTCTCGTCAGGCTGTTTTTTCGCCACGCCTTTTCCGTGGCGTGATTAATTTTATTATGTCAAAGAGGAACTTGTATGAAACGTATGCCTTTGCTGGCAGCATTGCCCCTGCTGTGCGCTTCCGTTGCTTCTGCCAGTACCCTGATGTCCGTGGGCTACTTTAATGGCGGGGGTGACGTCACCGCCGGACCGGGTGGCGATATCAATAAGCTGGACGTCCGCCAGATTACCCACCTGAACTACTCGTTTGGTCTGGTCTACAACGATGAAAAAGACGAAACCAACGCCGCGCTGAAAGATCCGGCAAAACTGCATCAAATCTGGTTATCACCTAAGGTGGCATCCGATCTGGCGTTACTTCCTCAGCTTCGTAAACAAAACCCGAACCTGAAAGTCCTGCTTTCCGTTGGCGGCTGGGGGGCGCGTGGTTTTTCTGGCGCAGCGGCAACCAAAGAGAGTCGCGCGGTATTTATTCGCTCCGCGCAGGAGATCGTCAGTAAATACGGCCTGGATGGGATCGACCTGGACTGGGAATATCCGGTCAACGGCGCGTGGGGACTGGTCGAGAGCACCCCTGCCGACCGGGATAATTTCACCGCGCTGTTAAAAGAGATGCGTGACGCGTTTGGTAAGAAAAAGCTGGTCACGATTGCGGTGGGCGCGAATGCGGAAAGTCCGAAAAGCTGGGTGGATGTGAAAGCCATTGCCCCCCTGCTCGATTACATCAACCTGATGACCTACGACATGGCGTACGGTACTCAGTATTTTAACGCGAATCTGTATGACTCCAGCGCCTGGCCAACGGTGGCTGCCGCAGACAAGTACAGCGTCGATTTTGTGGTGAATAACTATCTGGCCGCCGGGCTGAAGCCGCAGCAGATGAACCTCGGAATTGGTTTCTATGGGCGCGTGCCGAAGCGCGCCGTTGAACCGGGTATCGACTGGAGCAAATCGGACGCGCAGAACAATCCGGTGACGCAGCCCTACTTCGGGCCGCAGGAACTGGGCCTGTTCAAATCGCTTGGCTATGATCTGACCAAAGATACCTATGTGAAATACAACGATATCGTCCGCAAGCTGCTGAACGATCCGCAGAAACGCTTTACCGAGCACTGGGACGAACAGGCGAAGGTGCCGTGGCTGTCGGTGAAATCCGCCGACGGGAAGGCGCTGTTTGCGATTTCCTATGAGAACCCGCGATCCGTGGCGATCAAAGCGGATTACATTAAGGAGAAAGGTCTGGCTGGCGCCATGTTCTGGGAGTATGGGGCTGACGACGAAAACCAGCTCGCGAAACAGCTGGCGGAGTCGCTTGGGATCCCGCACTAAAGTGCAGTGTGCCGGGTGGCGCTAGCGCTTACCCGGCCTACATGGGATCTTTATTTGAAGGTCGCAATCGGCTTCGGCGCGATGCCGAACTCTTCTTTCAGCTCGCGCTTGCTTTTCATCACCATCTGACCGTTTGTGTCGATGGTCATGTGCTGGGCGTCGGTATTGTGACGCGCCTGCCACAGCATCACCAGTTGCAAACTGTTCTCTTTTTGCTCAGGTGTGAGCGCCACACCGTCCGGCCATTTTCCCAGCTCAACGGCCGTTACCAGACGCTGATAAACCTCCGGGGTCATACCTGCAATCATGTCATCAATATTCATGATCTCTCCCTTTCAAAGGACTAAGTTGCTGAATCGTTTTTTCAACCGTTGATTTTCTTCGCCGTTTTCGCCATCGGTAAAGCGTAAAGAGGCAGAGTTAACACAATAACGTTCGCCCGTTGGCTGCGGCCCGTCAGGGAAGACATGCCCCAGATGGGCATCACAGTTACCGCAACGAATTTCTATGCGCTGCATTCCATGTGACAAGTCTTTGATATAACGAATGGAATCTTCACTCACCGGTTCGTAGAAACTGGGCCAGCCACAGCCGGAATCATACTTGGTTTCGGAATGAAACAGCGGGGCATCGCAGATCAAACAGTGATATACGCCGTCACGCTTGTTATGCAGTAAACGACCCGTAAATGGCGGTTCTGTCCCATGATTCTGCGTCACGTAAAACTGCATCTCGGACAAATTTTTTTTCAGTTCTTCTGCCGAAGGTTTATTAGCCATTTGCTCACATCTCACTTTAATCGTGCTCACATTACGTGACTGATTCTAACAAAACATTAACACCAACTGGCAAAATTTTGTCCTAAACTTGATCTCGACGAAATGGCTGCACCTAAATCGTGATGAAAATCACATTTTTATCGTAATTGCCCTTTAAAATTCGGGGCGCCGACCCCATGTGGTTTCAAGCCCAAAGGAAGAGTGAGGCGAGTCAGTCGCGTAATGCTTAGGCACAGGATTGATTTGTCGCAATGATTGACACGATTCCGCTTGACGCTGCGTAAGGTTTTTGTAATTTTACAGGCAACCTTTTATTCACTAACAAATAGCTGGTGGAATATATGACTATCAAAGTAGGTATCAACGGTTTTGGCCGTATCGGTCGCATTGTTTTCCGTGCTGCTCAGAAACGTTCTGACATCGAGATCGTTGCAATCAACGACCTGTTAGACGCTGATTACATGGCATACATGCTGAAATATGACTCCACTCACGGCCGTTTCGACGGTACCGTTGAAGTGAAAGACGGTCATCTGATCGTTAACGGTAAAAAAATCCGTGTTACCGCTGAACGTGATCCGGCTAACCTGAAATGGGACGAAGTTGGTGTTGACGTTGTCGCTGAAGCAACTGGTCTGTTCCTGACTGACGAAACTGCTCGTAAACACATCACCGCTGGTGCGAAGAAAGTGGTTATGACTGGTCCGTCTAAAGACAACACTCCGATGTTCGTTAAAGGCGCTAACTTCGACAAATATGCTGGCCAGGACATCGTTTCCAACGCTTCCTGCACCACCAACTGCCTGGCTCCGCTGGCTAAAGTTATCAACGATAACTTCGGCATCATCGAAGGTCTGATGACCACCGTTCACGCTACTACCGCTACTCAGAAAACCGTTGATGGCCCGTCTCACAAAGACTGGCGCGGCGGCCGCGGCGCTTCCCAGAACATCATCCCGTCCTCTACCGGTGCTGCTAAAGCTGTAGGTAAAGTACTGCCAGAACTGAATGGCAAACTGACTGGTATGGCGTTCCGCGTTCCGACCCCGAACGTATCTGTAGTTGACCTGACCGTTCGTCTGGAAAAAGCTGCAACTTACGAGCAGATCAAAGCTGCCGTTAAAGCTGCTGCTGAAGGCGAAATGAAAGGCGTTCTGGGCTACACCGAAGATGACGTAGTATCTACCGATTTCAACGGCGAAGTTTGCACTTCCGTGTTCGATGCTAAAGCTGGTATCGCTCTGAACGACAACTTCGTGAAACTGGTATCCTGGTACGACAACGAAACCGGTTACTCCAACAAAGTTCTGGACCTGATCGCTCACATCTCCAAATAAGTTGAGATGACACTGTGATCTAAAAAGAGCGACTTCGGTCGCTCTTTTTTATTGATAAAATGAAGTTAAAGGACTGCGTCATGATTAAGAAAATTTTTGCCCTTCCGGTCATCGAACAAATCTCCCCTGTCCTCTCCCGTCGTCAGATCGACGGTGCTGATATCATCGTCGTTGATCATCCACGCGTTAAAGCCTCCGTAGCGCTCAATGGTGCCCACCTGCTCTCCTGGAAACCAGAAGGTGAAGAAGAAGGCCTGTGGCTGAGCGAGGCCACCTCGTTCAAAAAAGGGGCGGCGATCCGCGGCGGCGTACCGATCTGCTGGCCATGGTTTGGCCCGTCAGCGCAGCAGGGTTTACCCTCACACGGTTTCGCCCGTAACCAGCAGTGGACGCTGAAAGCCCACAACGAAGATGAAAACGGTGCGGTGTTGACCTTTGAACTCCAGCCGAATGATGAAACGCGTGCCCTGTGGCCACACGAGTTCACCCTGTATGCCCGCTTCAAGCTGGGTAAAACCTGCGAAATTGAACTGGAAGCGCACGGCGAATTCGAAACAACGTCCGCCCTGCACACCTATTTCAACGTAGGCGACATTCAGGCCGTTAAGGTGAGCGGACTTGGCGATACCTTTATCGACAAAGTGGATAACGCGAAAGAAGGCAAGCTGGACGACGGCGTGCAGACTTTCCCGGATCGTACCGACCGCGTGTATCTGCACCCGGAAGCCTGTAGCGTCATCCACGACAGCGCGCTGAACCGCGGTATTGATGTGGTTCATCACCACCACAGCAACGTGGTGGGCTGGAACCCGGGCCCTGCCCTTTCCGTCAGCATGGCGGATATCCCGGATGACGGTTACAAGACCTTCGTGTGCGTGGAAACCGCGTGCGTGACCGCGCCGCAGAAAACCAGCGAAGAAAAACCGTCCCGCTTAGGCCAGACGATCAAGATTGTGAAGCGCTAATATTGTTCAGGCATCATAAAAAACAAACGGGGCGCTAGCGCCCCGTTTTAATGCATCACGTTCTGGTCAGAACTTGTAGGTCACACCCACGGAGAAGATGCCAGACCAGGACTTGTCGACCATCGGGCTGTCTTTCACTTCATCGCTCAGACGAATGTAACGGCCAGTACCGTACACATTCCAGTCACCTAGGAAGTTATACGAGGCGGTGAGTTCCAGGTACG
This sequence comes from Enterobacter hormaechei, assembly GCA_042434945.1. Classification (GTDB taxonomy): domain Bacteria; phylum Pseudomonadota; class Gammaproteobacteria; order Enterobacterales; family Enterobacteriaceae; genus Escherichia; species Escherichia hormaechei_A. The sequence continues at coordinate 1,298,119 of CP170191.1, read as the reverse complement.
GATCCCAGCCATCATCCGCGCTGTAGCTCTTCAGACCACTGCGGCGAGACTCCGCTTTAGACACGCCATAGTAGTAGTCGTTGTAATTCTCGCTGCTGTACTGCACACCGATACCCGGCGTCAGCGTCACTGCGCCGTTGGTATAGCGATAAAGCCACGCCAGATCCCAGATGAAGCCGTTGCTGTTGTCCAGGGTATCGCCCGCCAGCGCAGTGCGCAGGAAGCCATACTCGGTATTATGGACGTAAGAAAGCCCCGCCATCAGTGAGCTTCTGCGTTTGTCCAGCTGACGAAGCGCATTGCTGTCGCTGTCGCCTGGTTTAAAGTGCGTTGGATCGTAATAGGCCATGATAGAGAGCTTATCGGCCGTATCGTTCCACAGGTAGTAACCACCACCTAAGCCACGGAACCAGAAGTTATCGCCTTCATAGTTGATTACCGGTACTGGGTAAACATCGGTATCGTAATCTTTATATGGGTGTTCAACGACACCTACGCCTGCGCCCAGGGAAAATTTACCTTCAGCGTGCGCTACGCCTGCAGACGTTGCGATAAGCACTCCAAGTGCCAGAAGTTTGAGTTTGGTCACAATTAATCATTCCTTAAACAAATGTTTAGCGGGCGACAAAGTTTACCCGTCAATACATCGAAACCCAACCTTTTTACGTTTTCATTTTTTAAAGTAACTGTTTAATTTTCCTGACGCGGATGACACCGCGCTTACAGCCAAATGAATTTAGCGTTACTGGCGAGCCTGGTCTTTACATTAATTATGCAAAATTTATGGATGAGTTGTTGATATGCCATTGAAATTAAGAAAGCCGTGCAGGCAAGTTTTCCATTTGCCATCTACGCTTAATTTTGAAGGTGTATCACCGGGCACGTTGTTCTCATCGTCGATAAAATGGCATGAGAGTTGCTGTGTTTTAGCAAGAGACGTCGTTCAGTTTACCTCTTCCGGGAGCCTCTACTATTCATATGAACGGCTCTTAACCTGTGCTAAAAAACGAAAGGACGGCATACCATGAATATATTCGATCACTATCGCCAGCGATATGAAGCTGCCAAGGACGAAGAGTTCACACTGCAGGAGTTTCTTACCACTTGTCGGCAAGATCGCAGTGCTTATGCCAACGCGGCTGAGCGGCTATTGATGGCTATCGGTGAGCCTGTCATGGTCGATACAGCCCAGGAACCCAGACTTTCTCGACTCTTTTCTAACCGGGTCATTGCACGTTATCCGGCGTTTGAAGAGTTTTACGGCATGGAAGACGCGATTGAACAGATTGTCTCTTATCTGAAACACGCGGCTCAGGGGCTGGAAGAGAAGAAACAAATCCTGTATCTGCTGGGGCCTGTGGGTGGGGGTAAATCATCGCTTGCTGAGCGACTGAAATCATTAATGCAGCTCGTACCGATTTATGTATTGAGCGCGAACGGTGAGCGTAGCCCGGTCAACGATCATCCGTTCTGTCTTTTCAATCCGCAGGAAGATGCGCAGATTCTGGAAAAAGAGTATGGCATTCCTCGCCGTTATCTCGGCACCATCATGTCGCCGTGGGCGGCAAAACGCCTGCATGAATTTGGTGGCGATATCACTAAGTTCCGGGTAGTGAAGGTCTGGCCGTCAATTCTGCAACAAATTGCTATCGCCAAAACGGAACCCGGCGATGAGAACAACCAGGACATCTCCGCGCTGGTTGGGAAAGTCGATATTCGTAAACTCGAACACTACGCGCAGAATGACCCGGACGCCTACGGCTATTCCGGTGCGCTGTGCCGCGCCAATCAGGGGATCATGGAATTCGTTGAGATGTTTAAAGCACCGATTAAAGTGCTGCATCCCTTGTTAACCGCCACTCAGGAAGGTAACTACAACGGGACGGAAGGTATCTCCGCCCTGCCGTTCAACGGGATTATTCTCGCACACTCGAACGAGTCCGAATGGGTCACTTTCCGTAATAACAAAAACAACGAAGCCTTCCTCGATCGTGTTTACATCGTGAAGGTGCCGTATTGCTTGCGCATTTCCGAAGAGATCAAAATCTACGAGAAATTGCTTAATCACAGTGAATTGACTCACGCCCCATGCGCCCCTGGCACGCTCGAAACACTGTCACGTTTTTCCATTCTTTCGCGCCTGAAAGAGCCAGAAAACTCCAGCATTTATTCAAAGATGCGGGTTTATGATGGCGAAAGTCTGAAAGACACCGATCCCAAAGCCAAGTCGTATCAGGAATATCGTGACTACGCCGGTGTCGATGAAGGGATGAACGGTCTGTCGACGCGTTTTGCGTTTAAGATCCTCTCCCGCGTGTTCAACTTCGATCATGTAGAAGTGGCAGCAAACCCGGTCCATCTGTTCTACGTCCTGGAACAGCAGATTGAGCGCGAGCAGTTCCCACAAGAGCAGGCAGAACGCTATCTGGAGTTCCTGAAAGGTTATCTGATCCCGAAATATGCCGAGTTTATCGGCAAAGAGATCCAGACGGCCTACCTTGAATCCTATTCCGAATATGGGCAAAACATTTTCGACCGTTATGTTACCTACGCGGATTTCTGGATTCAGGATCAGGAGTATCGCGATCCGGATACCGGGCAGCTGTTTGACCGCGAGTCTCTTAACGCCGAGCTGGAGAAAATCGAGAAACCGGCGGGGATCAGTAATCCAAAAGATTTCCGCAACGAGATTGTTAACTTCGTACTGCGCGCCAGAGCGAATAACAGCGGACGCAATCCGAACTGGACCAGCTATGAAAAACTGCGCACGGTCATCGAGAAGAAAATGTTCTCCAATACCGAGGAGCTGTTGCCGGTTATCTCGTTTAACGCCAAAACGTCAACCGACGAGCAGAAGAAACACGACGACTTTGTCGACCGTATGATGGAAAAAGGCTACACCCGTAAACAGGTGCGTTTACTGTGCGAATGGTATTTGCGCGTACGTAAATCGTCTTAACAACCCTGGCCCGGTACACATGTTACTGGGCCTACAACGACAGCGAACCGTGGGCCTGAGAAGCGGCAACACAGGCGTAGCATACAGTTGGCAAATGTAGTACGGGGGGCATATGACCTGGTTTATTGACCGGCGTCTGAACGGCAAAAACAAAAGCATGGTGAATCGCCAGCGTTTTTTACGCCGTTATAAAGCGCAAATTAAACAGTCGATCTCCGAGGCCATTAATAAGCGTTCGGTGACTGACGTCGACAGCGGCGAATCCGTATCCATTCCCACGGAAGATATTAGCGAACCGATGTTTCATCAGGGGCGTGGCGGTCTGCGCCACCGCGTGCATCCGGGCAATGACCATTTCGTCCAGAACGACCGAATTGAACGTCCCCAGGGTGGCGGCGGAGGTTCCGGCAGTGGTCAGGGCCAGGCCAGCCAGGATGGTGAAGGTCAGGATGAATTTGTCTTTCAGATTTCGAAAGATGAGTATCTTGATCTGCTCTTTGAAGATTTGGCCTTACCGAATCTGAAACAAAACCAACAACGCCAGCTGACCGAATATAAAACGCATCGGGCGGGTTATACCGCTAACGGCGTTCCGGCCAATATCAGCGTTGTGCGTTCATTGCAGAACTCACTGGCGCGACGCACAGCCATGACGGCAGGCAAGCGGCGGGAACTTCATGCACTGGAAGAGAATTTGGCCATCATCAGCAACAGTGAACCTGCGCAACTGCTGGAAGAGGAACGTCTGCGCAAAGAAATTGCAGAATTACGTGCCAAAATTGAACGCGTCCCTTTTATTGACACCTTCGATTTACGTTACAAGAACTACGAGAAGCGGCCCGATCCCTCCAGCCAGGCAGTGATGTTTTGCCTGATGGACGTTTCCGGTTCAATGGATCAATCCACTAAAGATATGGCTAAGCGTTTTTATATTCTGCTGTATCTGTTCCTCAGCAGAACGTATAAGAACGTGGAAGTCGTATACATCCGCCATCATACCCAGGCGAAAGAAGTCGATGAACATGAGTTTTTCTACTCGCAGGAAACAGGCGGCACCATTGTTTCCAGCGCCCTGAAACTGATGGATGAGGTAGTGAAAGAGCGTTATAACCCGGCACAGTGGAATATTTACGCTGCACAAGCATCGGACGGCGATAACTGGGCCGATGACTCTCCGCTTTGCCATGAAATCCTGGCGAAAAAATTATTACCTGTTGTTCGTTATTACAGCTATATCGAAATTACCCGTCGTGCACATCAGACATTGTGGCGAGAATATGAGCATCTGCAATCTACTTTCGACAACTTTGCGATGCAGCACATCCGCGACCAGGATGATATTTATCCGGTGTTCCGTGAACTGTTTCATAAACAGTCGTCCACCAGCAACGCATGACCCAACAGCCAGCGCACCCGCTGGCTGTTTTCTTTCAGCCCTCTCCGTCCCGTGCTAATGTAGCAAGCTACGTATTGGCAAATCACAGGTGAAATCGTTATGTCTGATGACGTGATCGGGACGACGACCCATCAGCGGCTAATCAGCTTATTAACCGAGCAGGAGGCGCGCTTTCGCGTGGTGGCGCATGAGGCCGTTGGGAAATGCGAAGCGGTCAGTGAAATTCGCGGGACCGATCTCCGGCAGGGTGCAAAAGCACTGGTCTGCAAGGTAAAAGGCAACGGTGTTAAGAAACATATTCTGGCAATCCTCGCCGCCGATCGGCAGGCCGATCTGAGCCTTCTGGCCAGTCATTTCGGTGGGCTAAAGGCCTCTCTCGCCAGTCCGGCTGAAGTGGATGCGCTTACCGGCTGCGTCTTCGGCGCCATTCCCCCCTTCAGCTTTCATCCGGATCTGACGCTGGTCGCCGATCCGCTGCTGTTTGAGCGCTTCGAGGAGATCGCCTTTAACGCCGGCCTGCTGGAAAAGTCGGTGATTATGGACACCCAGGACTATCTGCGTATCGCCCGTCCTGAACTGGTGACGTTCCGTAAACAATAAATACTGCGGCTGGCTAACGGTCAGCCGTTTTCCAGCAGCAGCACGGAAGCAATCAAAATAATCGCGATAATAAAAAACGATGAGGAGATAATCAGCGTTTCGACAAACATAGGATCGTTCATGATGCCCTCTGCTTTGCCCATTTGCCTCTTTTTTACCCCCGCACAATGACAGTTAAATGACAATGACGCGTCCGTGAAATGACTATTTTTTCGCTGAAACGATTCGCTGTTGACTATCCTCCCCCGTATAAAGTCACTGTTTAAATACTTTATTTGTTACCGGTATCACGAAAAGAAATTTACGTAACCCCGATGCCAGATCTCGCAATTGTTAACCTTTTCATCATGGTTAACCCTGTTTACGGAGCACCTCAAAAATAAACCTTACACTGGCAAGGTGAATACAATGACCGAAATAATTACCCGTAAAGAAAAGATCAGTTATGGGTTAGGCGATATGGCGAGCCATATTGGGCTGGATAACGTCATTATTTTTCTGACGTTTTACTATACGGACGTGGTGGGGCTACCTGCCGCATTCGTGGGCACCATGTTTCTTCTGGCGAGAACCGCCGATGCCATAATAGACCCGGCGATGGGCTATATCGCAGACAGGACGCGCACGCGCTGGGGCAAATTCCGCCCCTGGATGCTGTGGCTGGCGCTGCCCTTTGGCGCAAGTTGTCTGCTGACCTACGCCGTTCCGGCGTCGCTCGATCTGCACGGTAAAATGATTTTCGCCACCGTCAGCTATACCCTGATGATGCTGATGTATACCGCAATCAATATTCCCTATTGCTCCATGGGCGCGGTGATCACGCCCGACAACGATGCGCGAATTTCCCTCCAGTCCTATCGTTTTTTCCTGGCCACGCTGGGTGGCGCGCTGTCGACATTCTTTATGATGCCGCTGGCAGAGTTTTTAGGCGGCGATGATAAATTACTGGGCTACCGCTGGGCGATGGCCATTATGGCGACCATCGCGGTCATCATGTTCTGGATCTGCTTCGCCAATACGCGTGAACGTATTAAGGCTCCCGCTACCCACAATAATTATCTTGCGGAACTGCGGGATTTATTACGAAACGACCAATGGCGGGTTGTCGCCGTCCTGGTATTAACCAACATTGGTTTTGGCGTTATTCGCCTTGGCGCAATGATGTATTTCGTCACTTATTATCTCGGTAGCGCAAGCTATTTTATGTGGATGCTCGGGGCGCATATTCTCGGGAAAGCCGCAGGCAGTGCGCTGGCCAAACGTCTGACGCAGAACGTCAGCAAAGTGCAGATGTTTGGATACTGTTCCGTACTGGCGGGGGTACTCAGCATCGCCCTGTTCTTTGCGCCTAAGTCAGTGCTTATTCTGGTGCCCATGACGTTTATCGTCTCCACCCTTTACCAGGCCACCACCACGCTGATGTGGGTAATGATGGCGGACGTCGCCGATTACGGCGAATGGAAACAGGGGAAACGCATGGACGGCGTGATCTTCTCCACCTTCCTCGCCGTACTCAAGCTGGGAATGGCGATCAGCGGCGCGATTGTTGGCTGGACGCTGGGCTTAAGCGGCTATGTCGCCAACGCCCCGGAACAGACCACCACGGCCATGTACTGCATCATCGCCCTCTTCACCGTCGTGCCTGGCGTCTTGTCACTCTGCGCGTTTGCCACGCTGCGCTGGTACAAGCTCGACGACAGCACAATGCAATCCATCCATCTTGCCAAACACCCTGTTTAGAAGGACGCGTTTTCCATGAGTGAGCTGATCCAACATTCCAACAGTATCGAATGGCGTTTTGAACGCCAGACCCTGCGTATTGAACCGTGGGGTGAAAACAGCCTGCGCGTCAGGGCCACCTGCTCCCCGGCTTTTGATGACGCCTTACAGGCACTGTTGCCCGCCGCCCCTTGCCAGGCTGAGATTGTCGCCGAAGCGGAAAGCCTGACGCTGCGCAACGGCAATATTACCGCGACGCTGAATCTTAAAGGTCAGCTGGCCTTCTACAATCAGCGCGGCGAACTGCTGCTGGAAGAGATGTGGCGCCAGCGTTCAACGGTGGGTATCGGTGCCAGCGAGAAGAGCCAGGATAAATATGTCAGCGCCCTGAAGCTGGATGGCCGCGAATTTAAGCCGCTAATGGGGGGGAAATATCAGCTCACCGTCCGGTTTGAATCGCGTCCGGATGAACGCATCTATGGCATGGGTCAGTATCAACAGCCGTGGCTGGATCTGAAAGGCTGTACGCTGGAACTGGCGCAGCGCAACTCCCAGGCCAGCGTGCCCTTTATGCAGTCCAGCCTTGGCTATGGCCTGCTGTGGAACAACCCGGCGATTGGTGAAGCCAGCTTTGCAAAAAATCAGACGGAATGGCGCGCCCGCGTCACAGGAGAAATGGACTACTGGATCACCGCCGCCGACACGGTGGCGGATATCACCCGCCAGTATGTGAAAGCCACCGGTACTCCGCCCTCCGCCCCGGCGTTTATCAGCGGGCTGTGGCAGTGCAAATTACGCTACCGCACCCAGCAGGAGGTGCTGGAGGTTGCGCGGGAGTATCGCCGCCGTAATCTGCCGCTGTCGGTGATGGTCATCGACTTTTTCCACTGGCCGAATCAGGGCACCTGGTGCTTCGACCCCGTAGACTGGCCCGATCCTGAAGGGATGGTCGACGAGCTGCGCGAAATGGGTATTGCGCTGATGGTGTCGGTGTGGCCAACGGTAGAGGCGCGCAGCCCTCTCTACCCGCTGATGAAAGCCAAAGGCTGGCTGGTCAGCAGTGAACGTGGCGTGCAGGTCAACCTCGATTTTATGGGCAATACCACCTTCTTTGATGCGACCCATCCTGAGGCGCGGAAATTCGTCTGGGATACGGTGAAGAAAAATTACTACGACATGGGCATTAAGCTGTTCTGGCTGGACGAAGCGGAACCGGAATACCGCGCCTATGATTTTGACAACTATCGCTATCACGCCGGTCCGGTACTGGAAGTGGGCAATCGCTACCCGCGTGATTTTGCGCAGGGCTTTTACGATGGGCTCCAGGCAAACGGCGAAACCGACATTGTTAACCTTGTACGCTGCGCCTGGGCAGGCAGCCAGCGCTTCGGCGTGCTGGCGTGGTCGGGTGATGTCCACTCCTCGTTCCATGCTTTTCGCAATCAACTCGCCGCGGGACTGAATATGGGGCTGGCGGGGATCCCATGGTGGACAACCGATATCGGTGGCTTCCAGGGAGGGAACGTTAACGACCCGGCGTTCCACGAATTGCTGATCCGTTGGTTCCAGTGGGCGGTGTTTACACCGGTTCTGCGCATGCACGGCTATCGCGAACCGCAGATCCAGCCCCCGGAGCGCTACCGTGACGGCATTCCTCAGTGTAACAGCGGTTCGCCTAATGAGCTGTGGAGTTACGGAGAAGAGAATTACGCCATCATGCAGCACTGGCTTACCGTGCGCGAAACCCTGCGCCCCTATATTGACTCGTTGTACCAGCAGGCTCATCTGCACGGAGACCCTCTCATGCGTCCGCTGTTCTGGCACTATCCGCAGGATAAGCAGAGCTGGACGTGTGAAGATCAGTATCTGTTTGGCGAAGATCTGCTGGTGGCGCCGGTTATGCAGGCCGGTCAGCGTGAGCGCGATGTCTGGCTGCCGACGGGCAATAGCTGGGTCGCTCTCAACGGTGAGCGCTACGCCGGTGGGGAGCATATCCGGGTGCCTGCGGCGCTGGAAACCATCCCGGTGTTTATCCGCGAAGGAAGTCCGCTTATCCAGCAACTGGTGGACTGACGTCAGGCAAGTGCCCAAAAATAGACAATTTTTTCAGTAAAGCCTGCCTGCCGTCGCGTTTGCGCGTAAAGTAAGCAGGCTTACTATTTTTGGCAAGGATCCCGTCATGTTCGACCCTACACTGCTCATACTTTTGGCCCTGGCTGCTCTGGGTTTTGTCAGCCACAACACCACCGTCGCGATTTCCATTCTGGTCCTGATCATCGTTCGCGTCACACCGTTGAATACCTTCTTCCCGTGGATAGAAAAACAGGGGCTTACCATCGGGATCATTATTTTGACCATCGGCGTGATGGCCCCGATTGCCAGCGGAACGCTACCGGCCTCAACGCTGCTGCACTCCTTTGTAAACTGGAAATCGCTGGTGGCGATTGCGGTGGGCGTTTTTGTCTCATGGCTTGGCGGGCGCGGCGTGACGCTGATGAGCAGCCAGCCTTCACTGGTGGCCGGGCTGCTGGTGGGCACCGTGTTAGGCGTGGCGCTGTTTCGTGGCGTGCCGGTTGGCCCGCTGATTGCTGCCGGACTGGTTTCGCTGTTTATCGGGAAGTCGTAGTCAGGCTGGCGATATAGCGGGCGGGCGTCTGTCCCAGTCCTTTCTTAAACATGGTGATGAAGGCGGTGGTGGAGTCATACCCCAGCGCCTGCGCCGCCTGCTGAACCGACTTTCCGCCGATCAAAAACTGCAATGCGACAATCAGCTGGAGCTGGTGCCGCCAGCGGCGAAAGCTTAAGCCGGTCTCTTTCACCACCAGCCGCGCCAGATTGCGTTCGCTCATGGCAAAGTGGCTGGCCCACTGCGCCAGCGTCTGCCAGGCGGCAGGTTCGTTTGCCATGGTCTCGCTCATCAGGCGAATTTTTGGATGCGGAGATACCGGCAGCTGTAGATGCTCCTGCGGTTGCAGGGGCAGTTCATCAAACAGGACGTCAACCAGCCTTCCGGTAGCGGGAAGAGGCAGTTCCTCCCGTGACCTGTCCGCAAGCGCCAGCACCAGCTCCCGCACCAGGGGCGATATTTTCAGCGTACAGGTACGCGTCGGCAATTCGAGCGCACCGGGTTCAATAAACAGCAGACAGAGCTGCGCGCCGGGCGTCGCCTTGTTGCTGTGCGGCGTTTGTCCCGGGATCCACACCGCATACTGGGGCGGCACCATCAGCATCGCGTTCTCCACTTCACAGGTGATCGCTCCCCCCAGCGCCATAATCAGCTGCCCTTTGCGGTGCTGATGCAGCGGAATATATTGTTCCTGTGCCACCACGCGGATGCGAAAGGCCACCGCCGCGTCGTGCTGGCTATCGGGATCGTAGCCATCGAGCCCCAGTCCGTACATAAAGTTGTCCGATATTAGCGATAAACTGTCATTTTAGCCTGATTTCAACCACGACTTAAATCGGTATGGTATGCGCTCGCCTGAACGTAAGAGACAATAATGACTACTGCTATTCAACCTTCCGGGAAACAGGGTGCGCTGCTGATTGCAGGCATCCTGATGATTGCCACGACGCTGCGCGTCACCTTTACCGGTGTCGCCCCCCTGCTCGATACCATCCGACAGGACTATGGCTTAAGCACGGCGCAAACCGGCCTGCTCACGACGCTGCCTCTGCTGGCCTTCGCCTTTATCTCTCCCCTTGCCGCAGGCGTCGCCCGGCGCCTGGGCATGGAGCGCAGCCTTTTTATCGCTCTGCTGCTGATTTGCATCGGGATTGGCGTACGTTCGCTGCCGTCGGCCTCGCTGCTGTTTATCGGTACGGCGATCGTAGGCTGTGGGATTGCGCTGGGCAATGTCCTGTTACCTGGCTTAATCAAACGTGATTTTCCGGGCCAGGTCGCAAAACTGACGGGGGCTTATTCGCTGACGATGGGAGCCGCTGCTGCCGCAGGGTCGGCGCTGATCGTCCCGCTGTCGCTGGGGAGTGGTGGCTGGCACGGGGCGCTGTTGATGCTGATGTTCTTCCCGCTGGTGGCGCTGCTGCTGTGGTTACCGCAATGGCGCCAGAAGCCGGCCGCCACCCTGACCGGAGCGGGCGCGCTGCACAATCGGGCTATCTGGCGCTCGGCGCTCGCCTGGCAGGTGACGCTTTTTCTGGGCATTAACTCGCTGATTTACTACGTCATTATCGGCTGGTTACCCGCGATTTTGCTTAGCCATGGCTACAGCGAAACGCAGGCTGGCTCCATGCACGGGCTTCTCCAGCTGGCAACCGCGGTTCCCGGTCTCGCCATTCCGCTGATCCTGCACCGTCTTAACGATCAGCGTGGCATTGCCGGGCTAGTCGCCCTGATGTGCGCCGTCAGCGCGGCCGGGTTCTGGTTCGCGCCGGGGCTGGCCGTCGTCTGGACGCTGGTGTTTGGCTTTGGATCCGGCGCCACCATGATCCTCGGCCTGACGTTTATCGGGCTGCGCGCCAGCTCGGCCCATCAGGCCGCGGCGCTCTCCGGCATGGCACAGTCGATTGGCTATCTTCTGGCGGCCTGTGGCCCACCGCTGATGGGGAAAATTCACGATACCGCCGGAGACTGGCGCATTCCGCTGCTCGCCTGCGCGCTGGCCGCGGTGGTGATGGCGTTATGCGGTATGCTTGCCGGGCGTGACCGGGAGATCACACCCCGCTGACATTCAAGGCAGACCCGGAGGTCTGCTTTTTTTATCCCTGCGCCGCCCGCAGCATGGCCTGTACCAGCACGACCGGGCGCCCTTGCAGCGCGGCCCGCTCATGCTGGAACAGGGTGAGGACAAAGAAAGGATGGGTTACCAGCTCTGCCGCGCGGATCTCGCCCTGCTCGTCCCAGCCCGTTACGCGCATGTCGCCCCGCTCAAGCTGGTCGGCAAACTCAGGTGAGACGCCGTAATTGCAGTGATACCCCTCCTGAATTTCCGGCTTGCCATACGCTTTAGCAATCAGCGTGTTATTCCGCAGCTCGATCGCGTCGGTTTTTTCCACCAGCGAGCAGGTCAGCGGCGCAATTACCATCCTTCCCTCGGTGTCGGTTTCGGCATGGCCTGCATCGTGCCAGCCCAGTACATTACGCGCATACTCAATCAGCGCATGCTGGAACCCGCCGCAGGTGCCGAGAAAGGGGATGCTATTCTCACGCGCGTAACGCGCCGCAATAAACGCCGCCTCGGTGTTTTTATACGGGCTTGCCGGTACCAGCCAGATGGCATCGTACCCGACGAGGTCTTCGGCGCTGGTCAGCTCAGGCGTGGCGAGCCAGTCATAATCAGCGGTGAGATCCAGAACCGCAGCGGCGTCGTCAATCGCCAGCGGGATCGCCTGGTGCGCAATAACATCGGGATTGTAATCACCAACCAGCGCAATGCGCAGCGTCGTTTTAACCGGGGAGAGTTCCATCAGAGATTCCTTATGCCGGAGGATTTTCAGATAACATAAGGAACCTCAGACTACCGATCTTTTGCAATTATCACAATACCTTAAATTGGGTGGATAAAAGCCGGGTGCTATAGTGTTCTTGCAGAACGTCGTAAGGAAATGAGGAGGACCCATGATTCAATGTAAACGCGTGTATGAGCAGGCGACCTCAAAAGACGGTTACCGGATCCTGGTCGACAGACTCTGGCCGCGAGGGATAAAAAAGACCGACCTCGCCTGCGATGAGTGGTGTAAAGCGCTAACGCCGTCCAGCGAACTGCGAAAAGCCTTTCACAGTGAAACGATAGATTTCACCGCGTTCAGTGAAGCCTATCGTAAAGAGCTGGCGCAGCATCCGGATGAAGGCAAACGCCTGGCGGCTCTCGCCAAACAGCAGACCGTGACGCTACTCTATGGGGCGAAAAATACGGAGCAGAATCACGCGCAGGTACTGGCGGACTGGCTGCGTAAACTGTGATTAACCGATCGCCAGCTCATCCACGTTGTGTGGCATCTCGTCGGGAGTAAGCGGCATCAGATGTTCCGGGCGAACAAACGCAAAACCGTGCTGATTATCAAAGGCGTAAACATCACCGGTGACCAGCCACAGCGCACGCGCTGACGTGGCGGGTAATTGCGTCATGACGCCGTTAACCGGGTTCACAAAACGCTGGCCCGGCTGACAGAGGCCAAACAGCTCGACGGATTTACCGATATTTCGACGGCCTGCCGCCGTACGCGCACCCACGATCATCGCCATGCTGCCTGGTTTTAACTGAAACATGCTTCTTCTCGCAAACGTACTGCCAGAAACTGGCTAAGAATAATCCTAAAGAGAAGTGTATCGCAGTTTTATTGCCGTTGTCATCTGGTCGGTTGCGGGTGATCGCGGCGGTAGAGATCCCATTCATCGATCACTTCCCCGCCTGGCAATTTGCACTCGGTACGTACGCCCTGCGGGCTTTGAACAGGGATTTGCTCTCCCCCTTTCTCCAGACAGTACACTGACGCCGGGTTTGCCATACCAATAGCGTGCGGCGGTTGAGGCGCATCAGGAGGGGTTGTCTTTGTTGAGCAGGCGGCCAGCGGTAAAACCAGCGCCAGGAGAAGATATTTCATTATCATGATCCTTCAGGGTGTAAAAACGTCAGAGTAACGGGTCATCGCCGTTTTCTCCATGATTTCTCCATTAAACCTGCACGATTCCCCCTTATAGTGATGCCTGTTCTCACACTGACCAGAGAACATCATTCCGTAATCAAGATGTTTTGCCCCGATCTCAACATCGGGGCTTTTTTTAGTCTTCCCCTCATCTGCCTTCAGAAGAATCTATAAAATCAATCCTGTTCATGTTTTACTATGGCTGGAGTCTATATTTTCAGCACAACATGCAGATACAGAGGTCTTCTGCATGGGAGTCATCCTGCCTCATGTCAGATATCATTCTTGCCCGTGTTTCAGAAACCCTCTCCACTGATCAATCTCTCGACAGTCTGGTGCGTCAGCTACTGGAAATGCTGGAAATTGTGACGGATATGGAATCAACCTACCTGACGAAAGTCGATATCAATGCGCGTTTGCAGCACATTTTATATGCCCGTAACAGCAAGCAAATGCAGATCCCTGAAGGGTTCAGCGTGCCCTGGGACGAAACGCTGTGTAAGCGCGCCATCGACAGCGACACGTTGTTCAGTAACGAGGTGCCCGACCGCTGGCCGGAGTGTGAAGCGGCCAAAGCACTGGGCATTACAACCTATATGAGCGTGCCGGTTCACCTGGCTGACGGTTCTCTGTATGGCACGCTTTGCGCGGCCAGCACCGCACAGAAACAGTTCAGCGAGCGTGGCGAGCAGGTGATCAGGCTCTTTGCCGGGTTAATTGGTCAGTACATTCAGAAAGAGTCGCTTGTGCTTCAGCTTCGCGAAGCAAATGCGGCGCTCATTGCCCACTCTTACACCGACGCCCTCACCGGCCTGCCGAATCGTCGCGCCATTTTTGAAAACCTTACCACCCTGTTCTCACTGGCGCGCCATCTTAACCGCAACGTCATGATGGCCTTTATTGACCTCGATGATTTCAAGCGAATCAATGACCAGTACGGGCATGAGGCGGGCGATCGCTTCCTTGTACAGGTCGGCAAGCGGCTGACTCACGAGCAAACGCAGGATGAGATTATTGGCCGGCTCGGCGGCGATGAATTTCTGGTTGCCAGCCTGAGTCACAGCGATGATGGCGACGCCAGCAAAGAGGTCAACGCAATCAAAACCCGCCTCAATGGTCTTATTGCGGGCGAATACGGGTTAGGTAATGCCACTATTCTTTATCCCGGCGCAAGCCTTGGCGTCGTTATTGTTGATCCTCACCGCACTGATGAAGATAGCGCCCTGCGCACCGCAGACCTCGCGATGTATCAGGATAAAAAAGGAAAAAGCAAAACAGGCTTTGTCGCGTTAGATTAAAATCGTACACTCTACGGCCTTATACAAACTCAAACAGGTGATGGCATGAGAATAGGGATCCTCTTTCCGGTGGTTATTTTTATCACGGCGGTGGTGTTTTTAGGCTGGTTTTTCCTTGGTGGTTACGCCGCGCCGGGGGCTTAAATGAGAAAAACGACCATCATCATGCTGATTGTCGCCATCGTGGCCGTCGCCGGTACGCAGTTGGGCTGGTGGTAACGCCCAAAGTAAAAAGGCCGCCGTCAGGCAGCCTTTTTTAACTCAGGTCAGCTTTAGCTTTTGATTTTTCTGTAGATAAACAGAACAACCAGCGCGCCAATCACCGCGACGACAAAGCTGCCGAAGTTGAAGCCATCAACTCTGCCAAAGCCGAACAGGGTACTGATCCAGCCACCGACGACTGCACCCACAATCCCCAGAATGATCGTGACGATGAAACCGCCGCCATCTTTGCCCGGCATAATCCACTTCGCCAGGATCCCCGCAATCAGCCCAAAGATAATCCAGGATAAAATTCCCATAGCTTTCCTCTCTGTATGGTTTTTGTCATTAAATCAACGACACAGAAAAGGATAGCACAGGATCTGAGAAAGGAAATTTGTGATAGGAATCACACGGTTCGTTTGATTAAAATATGAGCAGTAAAAAAATGCCGTTCCACACTCATCGTGGGGTTGCATCTTTTACTGAGAAAGATTATCTTTCTCATTACTGAATAGTTGAGCAAATCACTCAGGTATTCAGTACGACATTGCTCACATTGCTTCCAGTATTTCTTGCCCACTCTTGAGTGGGCTTTTTTTTGCCCGAACCCACCAAAATCTGGCGTTTCTTCAGTGGAGGTGAAACGCTATTCTCTGTGGCTACTGAACAACAAAAACGTTGATAACATGAACGTATCAAGCAAGTTTGTCATCTGCCTTAATCTTGTTTCTGCCAGTACGTTACTGCTACTGCTCTCAACACGGTTTGAGTGGTTCTGAGATGAAAGGAGCCTGGCATGGTGGCTTTCCTTTCGATTCCGTGCAGCCTCAACTCTCGTACTTGTAGCTTTTATGACCTGTGTTAAGATCCCTGCACCTCAGGACGTGGTGGGACAACAGGAAAATGAAGAAGGCCATTGCCGTTGCTATCATCTCAACCTTTATGGTCGTCCTGTCGCTGTATGCGGTTAACGCCATTATCGCTGAGCAGCAAAAGAACCGGCAGAGGGAGATCTCCCACACGCTCTTAAGCTATTCTGAAGAGTTAACGCAAAATATCGCCAGTACGCTTAAAAATACCTCCGCGCAGGGATGCGATAGCGCCAGTCTGAACGTCTACCGAAAATTAAAGATGCGAAGTCTCTATTTCGCCGATGTGGGGTTTATTGAAAAGGGGAAAATCACCTGCACCGCGTTTTGGGGCAAGCTGGCAAATCCCATCGCCCTTCCCTCTGAGCTGCATAATACCCAGAACGGATTCAGCCTGGCGCAGTTTTCGCAGAAAGATTTCTTTGTCGGCAATGCAACAATCTATAACCACCTTATTATCTTCACCTCCCGTTCAGCCTACGATAAATTTGCCCCCGTTACCGCCAACTATTCGCTTCGTTCTTCCACTAAAGATTTCGGCCGCACCTTTTTCACCGTTACGCCGCCATCAGAAAACTTCAGCCGCTTACAGTCTCTGTTATTTACGCTGGCTGTGACAGAGTGCAGTACACGCTGGGATTTGTGCGTTACCGTCACACACCATGATGCCGGACTGGCTTCGCTCTCCCACGTAGTGATGGTGCTTCTGTGCTTGTTTTTATACTTTATCTGGGTATCCCTGACGCTGTTTTCTCTTCGACTTTATGAAGACCGACGTTCTCTGGAACGAACGCTGGTCAAAGCGGTAAAAGCGAATACCATCAGCGTTCATTTTCAGCCTGTTATTCGGGTTGCTGATAAGAAAATCGTCGGGGTTGAAGTGTTATCAAGATGGCAGGATAACAATCACAAAGAGGTTTCTCCTGAGCTGTTTATCCCGTTAATTAAAAAAATTGGCCTGTATAACGTTTATTATCAGAACATGATAAAGAAATCCCTGGCGGAAATTGCCGCGCTGGCCGCTGAACATCAGTTAATGATTTCACTGAACGTTGGCCGGACGGAAATTGAAGACGGCAAATTCCTGGCGGTATTACGTCATGAATGCTCAGAGAACGCGATTCCCTTATCGTTAATCAAAGTTGAGTTATCCGAGAATGGCGTTTCCACCGCGGCCATCCTTGAAGAGTTTTGTGAGGAGCTTAAATCGGCAGGCGTCAAAATTTCAATAGACGATTTTGGTGTGCAAAACTCTAATCTGGCCAGGCTCTCAAATCTCAAATATGACGAAATCAAGGTGGATAAGTCGTTAGTGGACGGCATCAGCGAGCACTATAAACAGGATATCCTGGTGATCTTCAGCGACGCGCTAGCTAAACTGCACAAAACCCTTGTTTTTGAAGGGGTTGAAAGCGAAACGCAATATCAGTTCATCGCGCAGAGATACCCCGATGCCCTCGTACAAGGCTGGTACTTTTCGAAGTCGCTAACCCGGCACGACCTCGCCAGGCTGCTGGCAGACTCAGCGCGATGACGCGTTATTCATTGCCCCACTGATTCAGGAAGTTCGCAATATCGTCAATGCGCGCTTCGTCTATCTCCGCCTGGACAGCCATCTCCCGCTGCGCCTCTTCACTGATTTCCTCATTGTTGTATAAGCGAGTGAGCAGCAGCTGGAAATAGTGTGCCAGCGGCGTACGCTCTGCCTCTTCTACCGGTTTCGCCGTTTCAGTCGCATACTCGTCGACGATGTCATAATACTTGAGCGGGATATCATGGGTCATAGCGTTGTTTCCGTCTTGTGTGCATAAAAAACGGGAACCCTCAGGCTCCCGTTGTCATTTAACCCAGCGAGAGGATTACATGTTTTCGATGATCGCTTCACCAAACTCTGAACATTTCAGCAGCTTAGCGCCTTCCATCAGACGTTCGAAGTCATAAGTTACGGTCTTGGCATTGATTGCGCCTTCCATACCTTTAACAATCAGGTCAGCCGCTTCAGTCCAACCCATATGGCGCAGCATCATCTCAGCGGAGAGGATGATAGAGCCTGGATTTACTTTGTCCTGACCGGCATATTTCGGCGCAGTACCGTGGGTGGCTTCAAACAGGGCGCATTCGTCACCGATGTTTGCACCAGGGGCGATACCGATACCGCCAACCTGCGCTGCCAGGGCGTCAGAAATGTAGTCACCGTTCAGGTTCATACAGGCGATAACATCATATTCAGCCGGACGCAGCAGGATCTGTTGCAGGAATGCATCAGCGATCACGTCTTTAATGACGATCTCTTTGCCAGTGTTCGGGTTTTTAACTTTCAGCCACGGGCCACCGTCGATCAGTTCACCGCCAAACTCTTCACGCGCCAGCTGGTAGCCCCAGTCTTTAAACGCTCCTTCGGTGAACTTCATGATGTTGCCTTTGTGCACCAGAGTCACAGAGTCACGATCGTTAGCAATTGCGTATTCGATCGCTGCACGAACCAGACGTTTGGTGCCTTCTTCCGAACACGGCTTAATACCGATACCACAATGTTCCGGGAAGCGAATTTTCTTCACCCCCATCTCTTCACGCAGGAATTTAATCACTTTCTCGGCGTCGGCAGAGTCTGCTTTCCATTCGATACCCGCATAAATGTCTTCCGAGTTTTCACGGAAGATAACCATATCGGTCAGTTCAGGGTGTTTAACCGGGCTTGGAGTGCCCTGATAGTAACGTACCGGACGCAGGCAGATGTAGAGATCCAGTTCCTGGCGCAGGGCAACGTTCAGAGAGCGAATACCGCCACCAACAGGAGTGGTCAGCGGACCTTTAATGGCAACGCGATATTCACGAATCAGATCAAGGGTTTCAGCAGGCAGCCAGACATCCTGACCATAAACCTGTGTGGATTTTTCACCGGTGTAAATTTCCATCCAGGAGATTTTACGCTCGCCTTTATAGGCTTTCTCGACTGCAGCGTCGACCACTTTCAGCATGGCTGGGGTTACATCTACACCGATTCCATCACCTTCAATGTAAGGGATAATCGGATTTTCAGGAACGTTGAGTTTGCCGTTTTGCAGGGTGATCTTCTTGCCTTGTGCCGGAACAACTACTTTACTTTCCATTCACCTCTCCTTCGAGCGCTACTGGTTTGCTCGTCTGCCACCACGTTGCATATGCGTTTGCGTCCTGCGATACGGATGCTTTAGAGCAATTTTTTGTTAATGATTTGTAATTGGCTTGTCAATACTACCCTATTGTTTGCCGTCATGAAAGATGCGCGTTATTAGGCTATAATGCGGCAATTCATAATCTCTGAAAATACCATGCAAAAAACTTCTTTTAGAAATCACCAGGTTAAGCGATTCAGCTCGCAACGTTCTACCAGGCGTAAACCTGAAAACCAGCCCACGCGTGTGATCCTCTTCAATAAACCCTACGATGTTCTTCCGCAGTTCACCGATGAAGCCGGACGCAAAACATTAAAAGAATTCATCCCGGTTCAGGGCGTTTATGCAGCAGGTCGCCTTGACCGCGATAGCGAAGGGTTGCTGGTGCTGACCAATAACGGCGCGTTGCAGGCGCGTTTAACCCAGCCGGGTAAACGCACCGGAAAAATCTATTATGTGCAGGTGGAAGGTATTCCCACACAAGACGCACTTGAAGCCTTGCGCAATGGCGTAACCTTAAATGATGGCCCTACCCTGCCCGCAGGCGCGGAGCTGGTTGACGAACCCGCGTGGTTATGGCCGCGGAATCCACCAATTCGTGAACGCAAAAGTATTCCCACCAGCTGGCTGAAGATCACCTTATATGAAGGACGTAATCGCCAGGTGCGCCGCATGACCGCCCATGTTGGTTTCCCTACGCTGCGACTGATTCGCTATGCGATGGGAGATTACTCTTTGGATAATCTTGCCAATGGCGAATGGCGAGAAGTGACAGATTAAGGATGCAAAATGTTTAAACCGCACGTTACCGTTGCTTGCGTGGTGCACGCAGAAGGCAAATTTTTAGTCGTTGAAGAGACGATTAATGGTAAAGCGTTATGGAACCAACCTGCCGGGCATCTGGAAGCCGATGAAACCTTAGTGGAAGCCGCCGCCCGTGAACTGTGGGAAGAAACCGGCATCAGCGCGCAGCCGCAACACTTTATTCGTATGCATCAGTGGATTGCGCCAGATAAAACGCCGTTTTTGCGTTTCCTCTTTGCCATTGAGCTTGAGCAAATATGCCCGACCCAGCCTCATGACAGCGATATCGACTGCTGCCGTTGGGTCAGCGCCGAAGAAATTTTACAGGCGTCAAATCTTCGTTCGCCGCTGGTGGCGGAAAGTATTCGTTGTTATCAAAGCGGGCAACGTTATCCGCTGGAGATGATTGGCGATTTTAACTGGCCTTTTACAAAGGGTGTCATCTAAAAGGCTGCGTGATAGAATACGCCGCCTTGAAGTTCAATGTCGTGAGTGATCCAATGTCTGAAACCGCAAAAAAAGTAATCGTCGGCATGTCCGGCGGTGTCGATTCCTCCGTTTCTGCCTGGCTGTTGCAACAACAGGGATATCAGGTCGAAGGCCTGTTTATGAAGAACTGGGAAGAAGACGACGGTGAGGAATATTGCACAGCGGCAGCGGATCTGGCTGATGCCCAGGCTGTCTGCGACAAGCTCGGCATTGAACTGCACACCGTTAACTTTGCTGCCGAGTACTGGGACAACGTCTTCGAACTGTTCCTTGCCGAATATAAAGCCGGTCGCACGCCGAATCCGGATATTCTGTGCAACAAAGAGATCAAATTTAAAGCCTTCCTCGAATTTGCCGCCGAAGATTTAGGTGCCGATTATATCGCTACCGGTCATTACGTACGTCGGGCCGATGTCGATGGCAAGAGCCGCCTGCTGCGTGGTCTGGACAGCAATAAAGACCAGAGCTACTTCCTTTATACGCTCAGCCATGAGCAGATTGCGCAAAGCCTGTTCCCGGTCGGCGAACTGGAAAAACCGCAGGTGCGTAAGATTGCTGAAGATCTTGGTCTGGTCACCGCGAAGAAAAAAGACTCTACCGGCATTTGCTTCATTGGCGAACGTAAATTCCGCGAGTTCCTGGGCCGTTATCTCCCGGCGCAACCGGGCAAAATCATTACCGTCGATGGCGATGAAATTGGTGAGCACCAGGGGCTGATGTATCACACTCTCGGTCAGCGTAAAGGTCTGGGTATCGGTGGCACCAAAGAAGGTACCGAAGAACCGTGGTATGTGGTGGACAAAGACGTCGAAAACAACATTCTGGTTGTCGCTCAGGGCCATGAACACCCGCGGCTGATGTCTGTCGGGTTGATTGCCCAGCAGTTGCACTGGGTCGATCGCGAACCATTCACCGGCACTATGCGTTGCACGGTAAAAACCCGCTATCGCCAGACCGATATCCCTTGCACCGTCAAGGCGCTGGACGATGATCGCATTGAAGTGATTTTCGATGAACCGGTTGCCGCCGTGACGCCGGGCCAGTCTGCCGTCTTCTATAACGGTGAAGTGTGCCTCGGTGGCGGTATTATTGAGCAGCGTCTGCCGCTGCCGGTCTGATTATTATCTTTACTTAAAACAAGGAAGCAGTGAACGTGGCAAAGAATTACTATGACATCACCCTCGCCCTGGCCGGTATTTGTCAGTCGGCACGCCTGGTGCAACAACTCGCTCACCAGGGGCATTGTGATGCCGATGCGCTACACGTCTCACTCAACAGTATTATTGATATGAACCCCAGCTCGACGCTGGCGGTTTTTGGCGGTAGCGAAGCCAACCTGCGCGTCGGGCTGGAAACCCTGCTCGGCGTGCTCAATGCCAGCAGTCGCCAGGGCTTAAACGCCGAATTAACCCGCTACACACTCAGCTTGATGGTGCTTGAGCGCAAACTCTCCTCAGCGAAAGGCGCGCTCGACACTCTGGGCAACCGGATCAACGGCCTGCAACGCCAGCTCGAACACTTCGATTTACAGTCCGAAACGCTGATGAGCGCGATGGCTGCTATCTATGTTGATGTGATTAGCCCGCTTGGCCCGCGCATTCAGGTCACCGGTTCCCCTGCTGTACTGCAAAGCCCACAAGTGCAGGCGAAAGTTCGCGCAACCCTGCTGGCAGGCATTCGCGCCGCCGTGCTCTGGCACCAGGTCGGCGGCGGACGTCTGCAACTGATGTTTTCTCGTAATCGCCTGACCACTCAGGCAAAACAAATTCTTGCTCATTTAACCCCGGAGTTGTGATCTATGGAATTATCCTCACTGACCGCCGTTTCCCCTGTCGATGGACGCTACGGCGATAAAGTCAGCGCGCTGCGCGGGATTTTCAGCGAATATGGTTTGCTGAAATTCCGTGTACAAGTTGAAGTACGTTGGCTGCAAAAACTGGCCGCGCACGCAGCGATCAAGGAAGTTCCTGCTTTTGCTGCCGACGCAATCGGTTACCTTGATGCAATCGTCGCCAGTTTCAGCGAAGAAGATGCGGCGCGCATCAAAACTATCGAGCGTACCACTAACCACGACGTTAAAGCGGTTGAGTATTTCCTGAAAGAAAAAGTGGCGGAGATCCCGGAACTGCACGCGGTTTCTGAATTCATCCACTTTGCCTGTACTTCGGAAGATATCAATAACCTCTCCCACGCATTAATGCTGAAAACCGCGCGTGATGAAGTGATCCTGCCATACTGGCGTCAACTGATTGATGGCATTAAAGATCTCGCCGTTCAGTATCGCGATATCCCGCTGCTGTCTCGTACCCACGGTCAGCCAGCCACGCCGTCAACCATCGGTAAAGAGATGGCAAACGTCGCCTACCGTATGGAGCGCCAGTACCGCCAGCTTAACCAGGTGGAGATCCTCGGCAAAATCAACGGCGCGGTCGGTAACTATAACGCCCACATCGCCGCTTACCCGGAAGTTGACTGGCATCAGTTCAGCGAAGAGTTCGTCACCTCGCTGGGTATTCAGTGGAACCCGTACACCACCCAGATCGAACCGCACGACTACATTGCCGAACTGTTTGATTGCGTTGCGCGCTTCAACACTATTCTGATCGACTTTGACCGTGACGTCTGGGGTTATATCGCCCTTAACCACTTCAAACAGAAAACCATTGCTGGTGAGATTGGTTCTTCCACCATGCCGCATAAAGTTAACCCGATCGACTTCGAAAACTCCGAAGGGAATCTGGGCCTTTCCAACGCGGTATTGCAGCATCTGGCAAGCAAACTGCCGGTTTCCCGCTGGCAGCGTGACCTGACCGACTCTACCGTGCTGCGTAACCTCGGCGTGGGTATCGGTTATGCCTTGATTGCATATCAATCCACCCTGAAAGGCGTGAGCAAACTGGAAGTGAACCGTGACCATCTGCTGGATGAACTGGATCACAACTGGGAAGTGCTGGCTGAACCAATCCAGACAGTTATGCGTCGCTATGGCATCGAAAAACCGTACGAGAAGCTGAAAGAGCTGACTCGTGGTAAGCGCGTTGACGCCGAAGGCATGAAGCAGTTTATCGACGGTCTGGCGTTGCCAGAAGAAGAGAAAGCCCGCCTGAAAGCGATGACGCCGGCAAACTACATTGGTCGCGCCATCACCATGGTTGATGAGCTGAAATAATCGCCCTTCCCCCTTTCCACCTGGAAAGGGGGCTGCTTTACATCATCGAGCCGACATTTCACGTCACATTATCTGTTTTGCCGGGATTAGAGCCTGCCGTCAGGCTGAATGTTATTTTTTGCCGTGGAATAACTTTCCGGAATATACCGTTTTAAGCCGAACGGGCACAGTTTGAACTGGCACGGGATTTCAGCCGTGCACGGGCGATCCATCTCCTGTCGGTTGCCTGGACACGCGTTTTTCTGTATGAACCCCATCCAGCCTATTGATGTAAAGGGCATTGCCTGCGCTATCCATACTCTACGCCGCCGATCGTTAATCAGGATCCCCTGGTTTGAAGTGGTGATGATTTCACCTGTACGAACGTAATAATCTCCCTTTAACCACAGGATATAATTCAGGCCATACTGTGTTTCAACTTTGCAAAAGATGGTTCCGCTTTCCGGGCTCGCAATAGTCTCAACAACCTTCCATTCCATAAAGTCCTCTTTACTCGCTATATTGCTGTTTTGTTGTGTAAAAATGCTGCTTTTCTGGCACATCTTATGCAAATCTAATTTCGCACCATAAAATAAGCGTAGACAAAGCCAGGCATAGTGAGAACATCCTTACAAAAAAAAGGGCAATATTTACAAAACTGGCGTGCCCGTGCTGTCCAAAAAGCGACTCGCCTTCAACAGTTCATAAACGGATGGCTGTTTTATCGGGATTGCGAAAGCTTGCGAAAACAAGTCAGTTTATATTACCCGCGCCTGCTGGGGGCGCATGAGGCTTACGTGAGTTGGGTGGGTGATATGAACCAGGCTCAGGTCAACATACTTAATAATCAGGTGCCTGGCGTCATCCCCCCTGTGTTCGGGAGCATGAAAAAATCATTTAATTTCATTGCGCTGGTGTCAACCTGAATAATCAGCGTTAAACTATTCATACCATTTATAAAGGGAGAAGTGATGATGCGCGTACTGGTTGTTGAGGATAACGCATTGCTACGTCATCACCTGAAAGTTCAACTTCAGGAGATGGGTCATCAGGTGGATGATGCTGAAGACGCAAAAGAGGCCGATTATTATCTCAATGAACACCTGCCGGACATCGCCATTGTCGATTTAGGGCTGCCGGATGAAGACGGATTGTCCCTTATCCGCCGCTGGCGTAGCCATGACGTTTCCCTGCCGGTGCTGGTGCTGACTGCCCGCGAAGGCTGGCAGGACAAGGTTGAAGTCCTGAGCGCTGGCGCGGATGACTACGTGACCAAACCCTTCCATATTGAAGAAGTCGCCGCGCGTATGCAGGCGCTGCTGCGCCGCAACAGCGGGCTGGCGTCACAGGTTATCTCTCTGCCGCCGTTCCAGGTGGACCTCTCTCGCCGCGAATTTTCTATTAATGATGAAGTGATCAAGCTGACCGCATTCGAATACACCATCATGGAAACGCTGATCCGTAACAACGGTAAAGTGGTGAGCAAAGATTCCCTGATGCTTCAGCTCTATCCGGATGCCGAGCTGCGCGAAAGCCACACCATTGACGTGCTGATGGGTCGCCTGCGTAAAAAAATTCAGGCGCAGTACCCGCATGACGTGATCACCACCGTGCGTGGTCAGGGCTACCTGTTCGAATTACGCTAAATGAAAGGGATATTGCGCCACATTTTACCCCTTTCGCTGCGGGTTCGCTTTTTGCTGGCAACCGCCGCCGTCGTGCTGGTGCTGTCGCTCTCTTATGGGATGGTGGCGTTGGTCGGTTATAGCGTGAGCTTCGATAAAACCACCTTCCGCCTGCTTCGCGGCGAAAGTAACCTGTTTTATACCCTGGCGAAGTGGGAGAACAACCGAATCACCGTCGAGATGCCGGAAAACCTGAATCAGCAGAGCCCGACGCTGGCGCTGATCTATGATGAAAAAGGGAAATTGCTTTGGGCCCAGCGCGATGTCCCGTGGTTGAAAAAGCGCATCCGTCCGGAATGGCTGAAAACCAACGGTTTTCATGAAATAGAAGCCGACCTCAACTCCACCAGCAGCCTGCTGCGTGACGATCGCGCCTTACAGATCAAGCTAAATGAGATCCGTGCCGAAGATGACGACACGGAGATGACCCACTCTGTGGCCATCAACCTTTACCCCGCCACCCTGAACATGCCGCAGTTAACCATTGTGGTGATCGATACCATACCGGTTGAGCTGAAACGCTCGTATATGGTCTGGAACTGGTTTGTGTATGTTCTGGCTGCCAACCTGCTGCTGGTGATCCCTCTCCTGTGGGTTGCTGCGTGGTGGAGCCTCCGCCCGATTGAATCCCTTGCCAAAGAGGTGCGCGAGCTGGAGGAACATCACCGCGAGAAGCTAAACCCGGAGACCACGCGTGAGCTGACCAGCCTGGTGCGCAACCTCAACCGCCTGCTGAAAAGCGAACGTGAACGCTACGACAAGTATCGCACGACGCTCACCGACCTTACGCACAGCCTGAAAACCCCGCTGGCCGTGATGCAGAGTACCCTGCGTTCCATGCGCAGTTCGAAAATGAGCGTGGATGACGCCGAGCCGGTGATGCTGGAACAAATCAGCCGTATTTCACAGCAGATCGGCTATTACCTGCACCGCGCGAGCATGCGTTCCGGAAGCGCCCTGTTGAGCCGTGAACTGCACCCGGTAGCCCCGCTGCTGGATAACCTCACCTCTGCGCTGAACAAGGTGTACCAGCGTAAAGGGGTCAACATCAGTCTGGATATCTCACCGGAAATTAGCTTTGTCGGTGAGAAAAATGACTTTATGGAAGTGATGGGAAACCTGCTCGATAACGCCTGCAAATATTGTCTGGAGTTTGTCGAGGTGTCCGCGCGGGTAACGGATAACGAACTGCATATTATCGTTGAGGATGATGGTCCTGGCATTCCCTGTAATAAACGCGAAGTGGTGTTCGATCGCGGCCAGCGCGCCGATACGCTGCGGCCAGGCCAGGGCGTCGGATTATCCGTCGCCAGGGAAATCGTCGATCAGTACGAGGGCAAGATTGAAACCGGTGAAAGTTTGCTGGGCGGTGCCCGTATGGAAGTCATTTTTGGCCGCCAGCATCCCGTATCGAACGATAGTTGACCCGAAATGTGAAAAATACGCGGATCTCGCAGTCAGGGGGCGGTGCTTCCGTTATAATCCGTCTCAGTAAGAGCCTGCGGAATACAAAAATATGGAATACCAACTCACTCTTAACTGGCCCGATTTTCTTGAACGTCACTGGCAGAAACGCCCGGTGGTGTTAAAACGCGGCTTTAATAATTTTATTGACCCGATCTCTCCAGACGAGTTGGCGGGTCTGGCGATGGAAAGCGAAGTCGACAGTCGACTGGTCAGTCACCAGGATGGCAAATGGCAGGTCAGCCACGGTCCGTTCGAAAGCTACGATCATCTCGGTGAAACTAACTGGTCATTGTTAGTGCAAGCAGTAAATCACTGGCATGAGCCGACCGCCGCGCTGATGCGACCGTTCCGTGAACTACCGGACTGGCGTATTGATGATCTGATGATCTCTTTTTCTGTACCTGGCGGCGGCGTCGGCCCGCATCTCGATCAGTACGACGTGTTTATCATTCAGGGTACCGGACGTCGTCGCTGGCGAGTGGGCGAAAAGCTGCAAATGAAACAGCACTGCCCACACCCGGATCTGTTACAGGTCGATCCGTTCGAAGCCATCATCGATGAAGAGCTGGAGCCTGGCGATATTCTTTATATTCCGCCAGGATTCCCGCATGAAGGCTACGCGCTGGAAAATGCGATGAACTATTCCGTGGGTTTTCGCGCGCCAAATACGCGGGAATTAATTAGCGGATTTGCCGATTATGTGCTGCAACGTGAACTGGGCGGCAACTACTACAGCGATCCGGATGTTCCACCTCGCGCTCATCCTGCGGACGTTCTGCCGCAAGAAATGGATAAACTGCGTGAGATGATGCTCGAATTGATCAACCAGCCGGAACACTTTAAGCAATGGTTTGGCGAGTTTATATCCCAGTCACGTCATGAACTGGATATCGCGCCGCCGGAACCGCCTTATCAGCCAGATGAAATTTATGATGCGCTCCAGCAGGGCGATAAGCTGGTTCGTCTGGGCGGATTACGCGTACTGCGCATTGGCGAAGAGGTATTCGTCAACGGCGAGCGCCTGGACTCTCCGCATCGCCCGGCGCTGGAAGCGATTGCCAGCCATATGGTGCTGACTGCGGATACCTTTGGCGACGCACTGGACGATCCCTCCTTCCTCGCCATGCTGGCCGCGCTGGTGAACAGCGGGTACTGGTTTTTTGAGGACTGAGCCGCTTTAATGCCCGGTGACGCTGCGCTTACCGGGCCTACGATCGAAATGTAGGCCGGGTAAGGCGTAGCCGCCACCCGGCTTTGTTTTACTTCCGCTCCCCCGCCGCAAAATCCTCAATCTCACCCGCCCAGTCTGCCGGATATAACCCTTCCCGCACGTCCCGATGAAACGTTGAATATGGCCAGTCGACGACTTTCCCGACATAGCCATGCTTCAGCGGATTGATGTAGACGTAATCCATATGCCGCCGATAATCCTGCTCATTGCGAATAGTGTGCTCCCAGAAACGCGGTTGCCAGACGTGGCGCATTTCAATGTTGCGGCTAAACGTTTTTTTGATGTCGCGCCAGCGCGCTGAAAAGTCACTGTCCCCTTCCGGCAGGGTCCAGATACAGTGCATATGTTCAGGCAGGATAACCCAGGCGTTAATGGTAAAGGGCTTCGCACGCTTAACCGTGGCGGTAGCGGAACGCAGGCTGTCGATGTGGCGAGTAAGTAAATCGCTCTGACGGTTTTGCAGATTGACGGTGAAAAACCAGGTCCCACCGGGGACGTAGTGGCGGCGGTAGTTTGACATTTGAACTCCCTGTTCATGTGCCGGGTGGCGGCTACGCCTTACCCGGCCTACATATTGCACCCGTAGGCCGGGTAAGGCGTAGCCGCCACCCGGCATAAAACATTACCGCTTCGCCGTTAACTCGGCAATACGGACGATCACCTGCACCGCTTTTTCCATACCTTCCAGAGTCACAAACTCATGCTTACCATGATAGTTGTAACCGCCAGTGAACAGGTTCGGGCACGGTAATCCCATAAACGACAACTGCGCGCCGTCGGTACCACCGCGGATCGGTTTCAGTTCCGGTTCAATATCGCAGTCACGCATCGCCTGCTGGGCGATATCGAGAATATGCGGATGCTCAACCACTTTCTCGCGCATATTGTAGTAACTGTCTTCAATCACCAATTCAATGTAGCAATCAGGATGTAACCCTTTGCCCACTTTTTTGGCGATCTCCATCATTTTACGTTTACGCGCTTCAAACTGTTTACGGTCGAAATCACGGATGATGTAGTGCATATCGGCCCGTTCAACGGTGCCTTTCATGCTCGCCAGATGATAGAAACCTTCATAGCCTTCTGTCATTTCCGGGCTTTCATCCGCCGGAACTTCCGCATGAATACGTGCCGCCAGCGACAGCGCATTTACCATCACTCCTTTCGCCGTGCCCGGATGAACATTGTTACCGACAATTTTGATATTGACCGATGCAGCGTTGAAGTTTTCAAACTCCAGTTCGCCTACGCCACCACCGTCAACAGTGTAAGCCCAGCGGGCATCGAAGGCATCAACATCAAAATGTTTCGCCCCTTTGCCCACTTCTTCATCCGGGGTAAAGGCGACGCGAATATCACCATGCGGAATGTTTTTCTGTTGCAATACCGCCAGCG
Source organism: Enterobacter hormaechei (assembly GCA_042434945.1). Taxonomy (GTDB): domain Bacteria; phylum Pseudomonadota; class Gammaproteobacteria; order Enterobacterales; family Enterobacteriaceae; genus Escherichia; species Escherichia hormaechei_A. The sequence continues at coordinate 1,269,094 of CP170191.1, read as the reverse complement.
CGGTCATGATTTCTGCAATACCGGCTTTGTCATCGGCACCTAACAAGGTTTTACCATCGGTGGTAATCAACGTCTGACCCAGTAGCTGATGCAGCACCGGGAACATAACCGGTGATAAAACTTCATCGCCGATACCCAGCGCAATATCGCCACCGCGATAGTTTTCAACAATTTGCGGATTAACATTTTTGCCGCTGCAATCCGGTGAGGTATCCACATGAGAAATAAAGCCAATCGCCGGGATATCGCCAGGGACGTTAGCCGGTAACGTCGCCATCAAAGTGCCCTTCTCACTTAAGGTCACATTGATAAGCCCCATTTCTTCGAGCTGCTCTTTCAGCAGATGCAATAACTTCCATTGGCCTTCCGTGCTGGGAACCTGTCTCACCCCTGCTTTTGATTGGGTATCCAGAGACACGTAGTTCAAAAATCGCTCAAGTAGTTTATCCATGTAGTCACCCTCACTTTTTGTGACAACATTATTAAGAAGCAAGAAAAGACAAATATTGCGTCAGGTCACTTTTACCCCTGCAAGCGGGAATATTTATCAGCATTACCTTAATGAATATAAAGCTAAGCCAGTAATTCACAACAAAGATTGGCGATTCAAGCGGTTTGCCGTAGAATTACCGCCCTCATTAAGAGTCACCAAGGTGGTTAACCACAAACCCCGCATCGGTAAGCCATCCGTTGCGTTTACATGGGACAGAGTAAAAAATTGAATAAACAACCGAGTTCGCTTTCACCGCTGGTGCAATTGGCGGGAATTCGCAAATGCTTTGATGGTAAAGAGGTCATTCCCCAGCTGGATCTGACTATCAACAATGGCGAGTTCCTCACGCTGCTTGGCCCTTCTGGCTGCGGTAAAACAACCGTTCTTCGCCTGATTGCAGGTCTGGAAACTGTTGATTCCGGACGCATCATGCTGGATAACGAGGACATCACCCACGTTCCGGCGGAAAACCGCTATGTGAACACTGTTTTCCAAAGCTACGCACTTTTCCCCCACATGACCGTGTTCGAAAATGTGGCCTTTGGGTTGCGCATGCAAAAAACCCCCGCTGCTGAAATTACGCCCCGCGTGATGGAAGCCCTGCGGATGGTGCAACTGGAAACCTTCGCTCAACGTAAACCGCATCAGCTCTCTGGTGGTCAACAGCAACGCGTCGCCATTGCTCGCGCGGTGGTTAACAAGCCTCGTCTGTTGTTGCTGGATGAGTCGCTCTCAGCGCTGGATTACAAACTGCGTAAGCAAATGCAGAACGAGCTGAAAGCGTTACAGCGTAAGCTTGGTATTACCTTCGTCTTTGTCACTCACGATCAGGAAGAAGCGCTCACCATGTCAGACAGGATTGTGGTGATGCGCGAGGGTCGTATTGAGCAAGATGGTACACCGCGCGAAATTTACGAAGAGCCGAAAAACCTGTTTGTTGCCGGCTTCATTGGCGAAATCAATATGTTTAACGCCACTGTCATCGAACGTCTAGACGAGCAGCGCGTACGCGCCAACGTTGAAGGCCGCGAATGTAATATCTACGTTAACTTCGCCGTTGAACCGGGGCAAAAACTGCATGTTCTGCTGCGCCCGGAAGACTTACGTGTTGAAGAGATTAACGACGACAACCACGCTGAAGGGCTGATTGGTTACGTTCGTGAGCGTAACTACAAAGGCATGACGCTGGAGTCGGTTGTTGAACTGGAAAATGGCAAGATGGTGATGGTCAGCGAATTCTTCAATGAAGACGACCCTGACTTTGACCACTCTCTCGACCAAAAAATGGCCATTAATTGGGTAGAAAGCTGGGAGGTCGTACTGGCTGATGAAGAACACAAGTAAGTTCCAGAATGTAGTGATTGTCACTATTGTCGGTTGGCTTGTGTTGTTTGTCTTTCTGCCCAACCTGATGATCATTGGCACCAGCTTTTTGACCCGCGACGACGCCAGTTTCGTCAAAATGGTCTTTACGCTGGATAACTACACGCGTCTGCTCGATCCGCTCTATTTTGAAGTGCTATTGCACTCGCTGAATATGGCGCTGATCGCCACCCTCGCCTGCCTGGTGCTGGGCTACCCGTTTGCCTGGTTTCTGGCGAAGCTACCACACAAGGTGCGTCCGCTGCTGCTGTTTCTGCTGATTGTTCCCTTCTGGACCAACTCACTGATTCGCATCTACGGGCTGAAAATTTTCCTCAGCACCAAAGGCTATCTCAACGAGTTTTTGCTCTGGCTGGGCGTTATCGACACACCAATTCGTATCATGTTCACGCCCAGTGCGGTGATTATCGGTCTGGTTTACATTCTGCTACCGTTTATGGTGATGCCGCTGTACTCCAGTATCGAAAAACTGGATAAGCCGTTGCTTGAGGCGGCGCGCGATCTCGGTGCCAGCAAGTTACAGACTTTTATCCGTATCATTATTCCACTGACGATGCCGGGAATTATTGCCGGATGTCTGCTGGTGATGCTGCCAGCGATGGGCCTGTTCTATGTGTCCGACCTGATGGGCGGTGCGAAAAACCTGCTGATCGGTAACGTCATCAAGGTACAGTTCCTCAATATTCGTGACTGGCCGTTTGGTGCAGCCACCAGCATTACGCTGACTATCGTAATGGGCCTGATGTTGCTGGTTTACTGGCGCGCTTCTCGTCTGCTGAATAAAAAGGTGGAACTCGAATGATCGGTCGACTGCTTCGCGGCGGTTTTATGACCGCTATCTACGCGTACCTGTATATCCCAATCATTATTTTGATTGTGAACTCCTTTAACAGCTCGCGCTTTGGCATCAACTGGCAGGGTTTTACCACCAAATGGTATAGCCTGCTGATGAACAACGACAGCCTGTTACAGGCAGCGCAGCATTCACTAACAATGGCGGTGTTTTCGGCGACGTTTGCTACGCTTATCGGTTCACTGACGGCAGTTGCGCTGTACCGTTATCGCTTTCGCGGTAAGCCGTTCGTTAGCGGAATGCTGTTTGTGGTAATGATGTCACCAGATATCGTGATGGCAATTTCGCTGCTGGTGCTGTTTATGCTGCTGGGTATTCAGCTTGGCTTCTGGTCGCTGCTGTTCTCGCATATCACCTTCTGCCTGCCATTTGTGGTGGTGACGGTGTATTCGCGCCTGAAAGGTTTTGACGTGCGGATGCTGGAAGCGGCGAAAGATCTCGGTGCCAGCGAATTTACCATTCTGCGAAAAATCATTCTGCCACTGGCAATGCCAGCGGTGGCGGCGGGCTGGGTGTTAAGCTTTACCCTGTCGATGGACGATGTGGTAGTTTCTTCGTTCGTCACCGGACCAAGTTATGAAATTCTGCCGTTAAAAATTTATTCGATGGTCAAAGTCGGCGTATCGCCGGAAGTTAACGCGCTGGCAACCATATTACTGGTGCTGTCGCTGGTGATGGTTATTGCCAGCCAGCTTATTGCTCGTGATAAAACGAAAGGTAACACAGGGGACGTTAAATGAAAAAATGGTCACGCCACCTGCTCGCGGCGGGTGCTCTGGCACTGGGCATGAGCGCCGCTCACGCCGATGACAACAACACGCTGTATTTCTACAACTGGACCGAGTACGTGCCGCCAGGACTGCTTGAACAGTTCACCAAAGAAACCGGTATTAAGGTTATCTATTCGACTTACGAGTCGAACGAAACCATGTATGCCAAGCTGAAAACGTACAAAGACGGTGCCTATGACCTGGTGGTTCCTTCAACCTATTACGTCGATAAAATGCGTAAAGAAGGGATGATCCAGAAGATCGACAAGTCGAAGTTAACGAACTTCAGCAATCTCGATCCAGACATGCTCAATAAGCCGTTTGACCCGAATAACGATTACTCCATTCCGTATATCTGGGGTGCGACGGCGATTGGTGTTAACGGTGATGCGGTGGATCCGAAATCTGTCACCAGCTGGGCCGATCTGTGGAAGCCTGAGTACAAAGGCAGCCTGCTGTTGACCGACGATGCCCGTGAAGTGTTCCAGATGGCGCTGCGTAAGCTGGGCTACTCCGGTAACACCACCGATCCGAAAGAGATTGAAGCTGCATATAACGAGCTGAAAAAACTGATGCCAAACGTGGCAGCCTTTAACTCCGATAACCCGGCTAACCCGTACATGGAAGGCGAAGTTAACCTCGGCATGATCTGGAACGGTTCTGCTTTCGTTGCACGCCAGGCGGGTACGCCAATTGACGTGGTATGGCCGAAAGAAGGCGGCATTTTCTGGATGGACAGCCTGGCGATCCCGGCAAATGCCAAAAACAAAGAAGGCGCGCTGAAATTGATCAACTTCCTGCTGCGCCCGGATGTGGCAAAACAGGTTGCCGAAACTATCGGTTATCCAACGCCAAACCTTGCGGCGCGTAAGCTGTTAAGCCCGGAAGTGGCGAACGATAAAACGCTCTACCCGGATGCTGAAACCATTAAAAATGGCGAATGGCAGAATGACGTTGGCGCAGCCAGCAGCATTTATGAAGAGTATTATCAGAAGCTGAAAGCAGGACGTTAATGCGTAACGGGCGACGCAATGTCGCCCGTTACTCTTACAGCCCCTTCAGGAGTTTATCCACAAAGGCTGGCACCACCTCGCTCGCCAGACCGTAATGTTTCTCTTCAAACTCGCTCCCGACCTGGCTTGGCTCCAGATTAAGCTCCACCGTATGGGCACCTTGCAGTCGCGCTTCGTGAACAAATCCTGCCGCCGGATAGACATGTCCTGAGGTACCAATGGCGATAAAGACGTCCGCCATAGCCAGGGCGCTGTAGATCTCATCCATTCCCAGCGGCATTTCGCCAAACCAGACCACATGCGGACGCAGACGCGAAGGGAACTGACAGCAGTGGCAGCGGTCTTCGTCCAGCACGTCCTCTTTCCAGTCCAGCACCTGACCACTCCATGCGCACCGCACCTTGAGCAGTTCGCCGTGCATGTGAATGATGTTGTGGTTTCCGGCCCTTTCGTGAAGATTGTCGATGTTCTGCGTGACCAGCAGAAAACGATCCCCCAGCGCTTCCTCCAGCTTTGCCAGCGCCAGGTGCGCCGCATTCGGTGCAATCTCCGGCTGCTGAAGCTGGCGACGGCGGGCGTTGTAGAACGCCTGCACCAGCGCCGGGTCGCGGGCGAAACCTTCCGGCGTCGCCACATCTTCAACTCGGTGTTCTTCCCACAGTCCGTCCGCCGCGCGGAAGGTCTGAATACCGGATTCGGCGGAGATCCCCGCCCCGGTCAACACCACCACTCTGGGTTTATCCATCGCTTCTGGCATCATCCTGTCTCTGAAAAAGATCCGCTGACGCAGGCGTTCACGTAAGCGGCGTTTATTTTTGCGAAAACGGCTGAGTCGACCCTGGCGACGCGACAGCATAATAACCTCGTAAACTAATCGGTGAGATGAAGGAATGCGGCTCCGCGCATGCCTCCTGCGTCCCCGTGTCGCGCACGCTCAATGCGCGGCACGCGGGCGACCGGCAATAAATGTCGGGGCAGACGCCCGGACAACTGTTCCGTAATCGCAGTGAAATTTGACAGCCCTCCCCCGATCACCAGCAGATCCGGGTCGACGATGGTCAGGATATTCCCCAGGCACACGGCCAGCAAGTCGAGATAGCGTTCAACGTGCTCTCGCGCCTGCGCATCCCCTTGTTCCCACAGGGTAATGATTTGGGGGGCGTCATGTTTCTGATGATAGAAGTGTTCATAAAGCCATGCAAACCCACGGCCTGAAAGGTAACTCTCAATACAGCCGTGCTGACCACAACCGCAGCGGATCAACGGGAAATCACGTCCGACAACATCCAGCGCATCCACCGGCAGACGGATATGACCAAATTCGCCGGTAATGTAGCTGCGCCCGGTAATGGGCTTACCGTTAATGACTATCCCGCCCCCCACGCCGGTTCCGAGGATCAGCCCCATAACCAGCGGATAGTGACGAAACTCGTCGTCCCAGGCCTCTGAGAGAGCAAAACAGTTGGCATCGTTGTCTAAGCGCACGTCGCGCTCAAGGAGAGCAGAAAGATCGGCACGCAGCGGTTTGCCGCTGGCAGCAGGAACGTTGGCGGCATACAGCGTGCCATCGTCGGTTTCGGGCATACCCGGAATACCAATGCCGACGCTGCCTTTGACGCCAAAGCGTTCATCCGCTTGCGCCACCAGCGCGGCAATGGCGGTTAAAAATTCATCGTAGCTTTCGCGCGGCGTGGGTACGCGGGTTTCCCATTGTAGCTTAAGGTCTTTATCGAACACGCCGAGCGCAATCTTGGTGCCGCCAATATCAAATCCGTAATACATGATGCATTCCTCTGTTTGATTCAGCGGCCAAAAGACCGCTAAACCATGACGAAATTACTGGCCACTTAATACCCTCGCCGGATCAATTCGGCTTGCGCGCCGCGCCGGATACCAACTTGCCAAAAGACTCAGCAACAATGCTGTGACCAGTACGTAGAAGACGTCCAGCCAGTGCAATTCCGATGGCAGGAAATCAATAAAATAGATATCGCTGGAGAGGAACTGATGACCGATCAACTTTTCAATCCACTCAATAATCGGGGTAAGTTGCAGTGAAACCACCACGCCGATAATCACACCACACAGGCTGCCGAACAGCCCTGCCAGCAATCCATACCAGACAAAGATGGCGCGAATTAAACCATCTTTCGCCCCCAGCGTTCTTAATACTGCGATATCGCCACTCTTGTCTTTCACCGCCATCACTAAGGTGGAGACGATGTTGAAACAGGCCACGCCAATCACCAGTACCATCGCCAGATACATAATGGCGCGGATCATCTGGATATCGCGATACATATAGCCGTAAGTACCAATCCAACTTTTAATATAAACATAGCTGTTGGTCACTTCACCCGCATCGCGTACCAGCTTATTGGCGTTGAAAACATCCGTCATTTTAAGGGCAATACCTGACACGCTGGAACCCATATCAAGATATTGTTGGGCATCCGCCAGCGGGATCATGGCAAAACTGTGATCGAGTTGACCACTCAACTGCAAAATACCGGCAATGTGCAAACGCACACGTTTTGGCTGCATCAGTTTATGCTCGGGATTCGAGTTGGGGATCATGATCGACACCCAATCGCCCTGCTTCACTTTCAGCGCATCCGCCACGCCTTTGCCGATGATAATTTGCTGTTCGCCCGCTTTAAAATTGCGCCAGGCATCCCCCTGAACAAACGAGGGTAATGCGCTCAGATGCTGTTCCTGTTGTGGGTTAACGCCCTTCACCTGGATTGCGCGCAGATTGGCACCACTTTCTACCAGTCCGGTGAAATTGATATACGGCGCAGCGGCGGCAATACCCGGCACTTTCTGCACGTTATCCAGTGCTTCCTGCCAGTTAGTCCATGGCTGATTTACCGCTTCGATTTCACCATGCGGCACCACCGCCAGAATGCGGTTATTCAGTTCGCGTTCAAAGCCGTTCATCGCGCTTAAGCCGACGATCAATACCGCCACGCCGAGGGCAATACCAATGGTAGAAATGACAGAGATCAGCGACACCATGCCGCCGCGCCGCCGTCCGCGACTAAAACGCAGGCCAATTAATAACGATAAAGGCATCGCCATTACTCCGCCCCCATCAGGCTCAGTTCCGCCGTCAGACGACCATCACGCATTTCCAGTTGGCGGCTCATACGTTTCGCCAGTTGCAGGTCGTGAGTGACCACCAGGAAAGCGGTGCCCTGCAAGCGATTCAATTCCCCAAGCAACTGGAAGATGCTGTCGGCGTTACGCGCGTCAAGGTTACCGGTAGGTTCATCCGCCAGTACCAGGCGCGGGTTATTCACCAGCGCACGGGCAATCGCCACACGCTGGCGTTCGCCGCCAGAAAGTTCAGATGGACGGTGATTCGCACGATGCTCCAGCCCCACCGCTTTTAACATCTCCAGCGCACGGCTGTTGATTTCAGCGGGCTTTTTCTTGCCAATCAGCAGCGGCATAGCCACGTTTTCCAGGGCGGTAAAATCCGGCAGCAGATGGTGAAACTGATAAATAAAGCCCAGCTTCTGGTTGCGCAGCTCTGCTTTCGCCGCCGAAGACAGTTTGCTCATCGGTTGACCGTTAAAGATCACATCGCCGGAGGTTGGCGTATCCAGCCCGCCCAACAAGTGCAGCAAGGTGCTTTTACCGGAACCAGAGCTACCGACGATCGCCATCATTTCACCTTCGCCCACGCTGAAACTGACATTGTGCAGTACATCGGTTTGCACACTGCCTTCCTGATAGCGTTTGCACAGGTTGTCGCATTGCAACAGGATCTTATTCATAACGTAAAGCCTCAGCGGGTTGTGTGGCGGCAGCGCGCCATGAAGGGTAAAGCGTAGACAGCAGCGCGATAGCCATCGCCACCAGCGCAATAACAATGACCTGTAAAGGTTCGATAGCCACCGGCAGCGCCGCGCCATCAAGCAGGACGCCGATTATCGGCATCAGATTATTTAACTGGCTGGCAAGCAGTGCGCCAAGCGCCGCACCGAGGATCGCACCGATAATCCCGGCGCTGGCCCCTTGCACCATAAAGACCATCATGATTTGTCGCGGAGTTAAGCCTTGCGTTTGCAGGATCGCTACTTCGCCCTGCTTCTCCATTACCATCAGCCCTAGTGAGGTAATAATGTTAAACGCCGCAACGGCGACAATCAGGCTCAGCAGTAAGCCCATCATATTTTTTTCCATGCGTACGGCCTGGAACAGCTCGCCTTTACGGTCACGCCAGTCCTGCCATTTGCTGCCTTCAGGCAGTTTTTGCTGACTTAAAGAGTCAACTTTCAGCGGCTCATCCAGCCACAAACGCCAGCCGGTAATATTGCCTGCCGGATAACGCATCAGGCGTGAGGCATCCTCAATATTCACCAGCATTTCATAGCCATCGACTTCACTGTTGGCGGCGAAAGTGCCAATCACATTGAACAGGCGCTGACTTGGAATACGCCCCATCGGCGTGAACTGGCTGGCAGATGGCACCATCACGCGGATTTGATCACCGCGATTAACGCCTAGCTGTGAGGCAAGCTGTTCACCGAGGATGACATTATATTTCCCCGGCTCGAGGTCAGTTTGTTTCACATTGACCAGATACGGCGTTAGTGGATCTTTTTGCGCCGGATCGATACCCAGCATCACCCCGACCGCCACGCTGCGCGCGCTTTGCAGTACCACATCACCGGTAGTAATAGGTGCGACGCGATTAACGCCGTCCAGTTTGACTGCCGTTTCCGGGAGTTGCTGCGGGTTAAGAGAGCCATGCTCAGAAGAGAGAATTGCCTGTGGCATCAGGCCAAGGATGTTGTTTTGCAGCTCGCGCTCAAAGCCGTTCATCACTGACAATACTGTGACCAGCGCCATCACCCCGAGGGTAATGCCGATGGTAGAAAGCCAGGAGACGAAACGACCGAAGCGATCCGCTGCACGCCCACGCATGTAACGCAGGCCAATAAATAGAGCGACAGGTTGGTACATGAAATCCGTCTGGTTGCTGTAGCAAAGACACGAGTATATAAGCGAATCCGCTAAGCGTAAATGACTGAAACCGTAAGATTCGGTAATCATTTTTCCGAAAAATTCAGATAAATCATCATGCTACTGACTGAACTTCCGCCAGACAGCCTCCACCTTTTCCGAAAATCGTCCTGATACAGACTGTTACCCGTTACATCAGGGTTTCATTTTACAACAATCGACCTTTCGTTTATGGCAACAAGGTCGTCACGCACAATGAAACAAAAAGCATTATGGATTAACCAGATAAAAGGTCTGTGCATCTGCCTGGTGGTGATTTACCACTCGGTGATCACCTTTTATCCTCACCTGGACGGGCTACAGCATCCGTTATCGGGCCTGCTCGCCAAATGCTGGGTCTACTTTAATCTTTACCTTGCCCCGTTCCGTATGCCGGTGTTTTTCTTTATCTCCGGCTATTTGATCCGTCGATATATTGACGAGGTGAACTGGCGCACCAGTCTCGACAAGCGGATCTGGAGCATTGTCTGGGTTTTGGCCCTGTGGGGCGTCCTGCAATGGCAGGCGCTGACTCATCTGAATGCCTGGCTCGCCCCCGAGCGAGAGCTGGCGACAGCATCCAATGCGGCCTACGCCGATTCCGTTTCAGGGTTTGTACGGGGAATGCTCACGGCCAGCACAAGCCTATGGTATTTGTACGCCTTAGTGGTCTACTTTACGCTCTGTAAGCTGCTGAGCCGCTGGAAACTGCCGATGCTGGGGCTTCTGGCGCTGGCAAGCATCGCCATCAACTTCCTGCCGTTACCGTGGTGGGGAATGAACAGCGTGGTGCGCAACATGGTCTACTACAGCCTCGGCGCATGGTACGGCGCGCAGTTGATGGCGTGGATGAAAGGGATGAATTTGCGCCGCAGCTGGCTGATCCTCATCGCCTCTGGTGCGGTGTCGGTGGTGCTGTGGTTCGCTAACGTCCCTCTGCCGCTCTCTCTGCTGTCAATCGTGGTTATCATGAAGCTCTTTTACAGCTTCGAGCAGCGTTATGCCGTTCATCCCAATAACCTGCTGAACGTGATCGGTTCAAACACCATCGCGATATATACCACCCACCGCATTTTAATCGAGGCATTTAGCCTGCTCCTGATCCGCGAAATGAATGCGGCGTACTGGCCGATCTGGGCGGAGTTAACGCTGATTCTGGTCTACCCGTTTATCAGCCTGCTCGTCTGCACGCTGGTTGGGCTGGGGGCACGTAAGCTCTCAACCGCCCTCTTTGGCGATCTTTTCTTCTCCCCTCCCGCGCGGCTTTCGCCCGTGCCCACAACCCGCTAACTAACCCTGTCCCATGCGGACTACAAAATAAGGCCTGCACAGACGGCTCCCTCTCCCTATGGGAGAGGGCTGGGGTGAGGGTGAACATACAGCTGTGGTGCTCGTTCCGTTCACCTTATGTTCCTTGCTATTCTATAACCGCACGAGCGGTGAACGTGCCAGGGTGGCTCATTCGCCACCACCCTGGCAACCCGGGCTCCCGGCGGTAAATCGTCGCTTCGCGATACCCTCGGCTTATTCCTTCCGGCTATCGGGTCGGGCATGAGCCTGCATCCATGCAGGCCACGCCCTCTCGGCGCATCCCTGCGCCTCGCCCCGGCCTTCAGGAAACGCCTCAGCGATTTACAGCCGGACCAGGGCATCGCTGAAAGCCCTCAGTTAGTCTGAAGACAACGTTATTGCTTCTGCTTTCAAATTACTGAGGAACCCTCTACCCATCCGGGGGCACTTTCCCTCTTGTGCGGTTACGATTTGCTTATGTAAAACGATCGAGGATAATAAAGACATTGCGTATCAGTGATATGCCCCAATACTGTTGGTATATCCCCAAGAGACTCTGACATAGCCATGCCTGAACACTATCGTTACTCCTTGCCTGTCAAAGCGGGCGACCAGCGCCAGCTGGGCGAACTCACGGGCGCGGCCTGCGCCACCCTGGTGGCGGAAATTGCTGAGCGGCATCCTGGGCCGGTGGTGCTGGTTGCCCCGGACATGCAAAACGCCCTGCGCCTGCACGATGAAATTCGTCAGTTCACCGACAGTCTGGTATTCAGCCTGGCGGACTGGGAAACTCTTCCCTACGACAGTTTTTCGCCTCATCAGGACATTATCTCCTCGCGCCTTTCCACCCTTTACCAGCTACCGACGATGCAGCGTGGCGTACTGATTGTTCCGGTGAATACGCTTATGCAGCGCGTTTGCCCACACAGTTTTCTCCACGGTCATGCGCTGGTGATGAAAAAAGGTCAGCGCCTGTCACGAGATGCATTACGAACCCAACTGGACAGCGCCGGTTATCGCCATGTTGACCAGGTGATGGAGCACGGCGAATACGCCACGCGCGGCGCGTTGCTGGATCTCTTCCCGATGGGGAGTGAGCTGCCTTATCGTCTTGATTTCTTTGATGATGAAATCGACAGCCTGCGGGTGTTTGACGTCGACAGCCAGCGCACGCTGGAGGAAGTAGAAGCGATCAATCTGCTGCCCGCGCACGAATTTCCGACCGATAAAGCGGCAATTGAACTGTTCCGCAGCCAGTGGCGCGATACCTTCGAAGTGAAGCGCGATCCAGAACATATTTACCAGCAAGTGAGTAAAGGCACATTACCTGCCGGGATCGAGTACTGGCAGCCATTGTTCTTCAGCGAACCACTGCCGCCGCTGTTCAGTTATTTCCCTGCCAATACCTTGCTCGTGAATACTGGCGATCTGGAAACCAGTGCCGAACGTTTCCAGGCTGACACGCTGGCGCGTTTTGAGAATCGCGGCGTCGATCCGATGCGCCCGCTGTTGCCACCACAATCGCTCTGGCTGCGGGTGGACGAGCTCTTCTCAGAGCTGAAAAACTGGCCCCGGGTGCAGCTAAAAACTGAACATTTACCGACAAAAGCCGCGAATGCCAATTTAGGTTTCCAGAAACTGCCAGACCTGGCCGTTCAGGCACAACAAAAAGCGCCGCTGGATGCGCTGCGTAAGTTCCTCGAGACTTTCGACGGTCCGGTGGTGTTCTCGGTAGAAAGTGAAGGTCGCCGTGAAGCGCTGGGTGAACTGCTCGCACGAATTAAAATTGCTCCGCAACGCATTATGCGTCTTGATGAAGCCAGCGACCGTGGGCGTTATCTGATGATTGGCGCTGCCGAACATGGTTTTGTCGATACGGTGCGTAATCTGGCGCTGATTTGCGAAAGCGATCTGCTCGGTGAACGCGTTGCCCGTCGTCGTCAGGATTCTCGCCGCACCATCAACCCCGATACACTGATCCGTAACCTTGCGGAACTGCATATTGGTCAGCCGGTGGTCCATCTGGAGCACGGCGTCGGTCGTTATGCCGGAATGACCACGCTGGAAGCGGGTGGCATTACTGGCGAGTATCTGATGCTCACCTATGCCAACGACGCCAAACTGTATGTTCCGGTGTCGTCACTGCATCTGATTAGCCGTTACGCAGGTGGCGCGGAAGAAAACGCCCCGCTGCATAAACTTGGCGGCGATGCGTGGTCACGCGCGCGGCAGAAAGCGGCGGAAAAAGTGCGTGATGTGGCGGCGGAATTGCTGGATATCTACGCGCAACGCGCCGCCAAAGAGGGCTTCGCGTTTAAACACGATCGTGAGCAGTATCAGTTGTTCTGCGACAGCTTCCCGTTTGAAACCACGCCGGATCAGGCGCAGGCCATTAATGCGGTACTTAGCGACATGTGTCAGCCGCTGGCAATGGATCGTCTGGTGTGCGGCGATGTTGGCTTTGGTAAAACAGAAGTGGCGATGCGCGCAGCTTTCCTGGCAGTAGATAACCACAAGCAGGTGGCGGTGCTGGTGCCTACCACCCTTCTCGCGCAGCAGCATTACGACAACTTCCGCGACCGTTTCGCCAACTGGCCGGTACGTATCGAAATGATCTCCCGTTTCCGCAGCGCCAAAGAGCAGACGCAAATCCTTGCGGAAGTGGCGGAAGGGAAAATCGATATTCTGATCGGTACGCACAAACTGCTGCAAAGTGACGTCAAGTTTAAAGATTTAGGCCTGCTGATTGTCGATGAAGAACACCGCTTCGGGGTGCGTCATAAAGAGCGCATTAAAGCGACGCGCGCGAACGTGGATATTCTGACGCTTACTGCAACGCCGATCCCACGTACGCTGAATATGGCAATGAGCGGAATGCGTGACCTGTCGATTATCGCCACGCCGCCCGCCCGTCGTCTGGCAGTTAAAACCTTTGTCCGTGAGTATGACAGCATGGTGGTCCGGGAGGCGATCCTGCGTGAAATTTTGCGCGGAGGACAGGTTTATTATCTCTACAATGATGTGGAAAACATTCAGAAAGCCGCCGAACGGCTGGCAGAACTGGTGCCAGAAGCGCGGATCGCCATCGGTCACGGGCAGATGCGCGAGCGCGAACTGGAACGGGTGATGAATGATTTCCATCATCAACGTTTCAACGTGCTGGTTTGTACAACCATTATCGAAACCGGGATCGACATCCCGACAGCCAACACTATTATCATTGAACGCGCGGATCACTTCGGTCTGGCGCAGCTGCACCAGTTACGCGGTCGCGTCGGACGTTCGCATCATCAGGCATATACATGGTTGCTGACACCGCATCCAAAAGCGATGACTACCGATGCACAAAAACGTCTTGAAGCAATTGCCTCGCTGGAAGATCTCGGGGCAGGTTTTGCGCTGGCAACGCACGATCTGGAGATTCGCGGCGCGGGTGAACTGCTTGGCGAAGAACAAAGCGGCTCAATGGAAACCATCGGTTTCTCGCTGTATATGGAGTTGCTGGAAAACGCCGTCGATGCACTGAAAGCCGGACGCGAGCCGTCGCTGGAAGATCTCACCAGCCAGCAAACAGAAGTCGAGCTGCGGATGCCGTCGCTATTGCCAGATGATTTCATCCCTGACGTGAACACGCGTCTGTCGTTCTACAAACGTATTGCCAGCGCCAAAACGGAAAACGAACTGGAAGAGATCAAAGTCGAGCTTATCGATCGCTTCGGCCTGCTGCCAGATCCGGCGCGTACCCTGCTGGATATTGCCCGTCTGCGCCAGCAAGCGCAGAAACTGGGGATCAGGAAGCTGGAAGGTAATGAGAAAGGCGGGGTGATCGAATTTGCCGAGAAGAATCACGTTAATCCGGCCTGGTTGATTGGTTTGCTGCAAAAACAGCCGCAGCATTACCGCCTTGATGGTCCGACGCGCCTGAAATTTATTCAGGATTTGAGTGAGCGGAAAACGCGTATCGAATGGGTACGCCAGTTTATGCGTGAACTGGAAGAGAACGCGATCGCTTAATGGTAATCGGGGGCGTTTCTGCGCCCCCATCTGCAACATTTACAAATTCTTTGCACTTCCCTGCACTATCCGACACTGTCACCATCCATAATTCAGGCTTATCTGTTTATTACAATAACCTTATATTTATTATGGATTTTTGGTGATGATTCAAAACGCGTTTTTCTCGCTGGCTAAACGTTTTTTACGTTCGCCGCTGCCGTGGCGCTGGCGCTACCGGCAAAAGCCAACACCTGGCCGCTGCCGCCAGCGGGCAGTCGTCTGGTTGGCGAAAACAATTTCATGTGGTGGAAAATGACGGTGGTTCTCTGGAAGCCATCGCCAAAAAATATAACGTCGGCTTTCTCGCTCTGTTTACAGGCTAACCCCGGCGTTGATCCTTACGTACCGCGCGCGGGCAGCGTGTTAACGATCCCGTTGCAAACCCTACTTCCAGACGCGCCGCGCGAAGGCATTGTGATCAACATTGCGGAGCTGCGTCTCTATTACTACCCGCCGGGTAAAAATTCGGTAACCGTGGATCCAATAGGTATTGGTCAGTTAGGTGGTGACACGCTGACACCGACAATGGTGACCACCGTTTCAGACAAACGTGCAAACCAACCTGGACGCCAAACGGCAAACATCCGCGCCCGTTATAAAGCACAGGGAATTGAGTTGCCTGCGGTAGTGCCGGCTGGACCGGATAACCCAATGGGCCATCATGCGATTCGTCTGGCGGCCTATGGCGGCGTTTATTTGCTTCATGGTACGAACGCCGATTTTGGCATTGGCATGCGGGTAAGTTCTGGCTGTATTCGTCTGCGGGATGACGATATCAAAACACTCTTTAGCCAGGTCACCCCAGGCACCAAAGTGAATATCATCAACACTCCGATAAAAGTGTCTGAAGAGCCGGGTGGCGTCCGTCTGGTTGAGATCCACCAGCCGCTATCGAAAAACATCAATGACGATCCGCAGACGCTGCCGATTAATCTGAATGCCTCGATGGTGAGCTTTAAAACGAATGCCAATACCGATGGCGCGGTGATGGAGCGGGCGATGGAAGCGCGCTCGGGGATGCCAACCGATGTCACGCGGCATCATGAGGTTGCTCAGCAATCAATGTAAAGCAGTAATAACGACAAACGCCCTGCATCAGCAGGGCGTTTTTTATTGCAGTGGCATAACGGAGGGTTGCGTTACGCTTATTTGTAGATAACAGCGGTACCGTGCAGGGTGTTAGGACCGGTCACAGAGGTGATGCGGAATGATTTCGCACCCATTTCGTCAGCTTTTTGTGCCAGCTGATCTTCCAGAGAGCCCAGATTAGTCCCGGCAGTGGCAGAGATGGTACCGACTTTCTGCTGGTCTGCTGGCGTGGATTGCACTTCAACAGCAGCGAAGCTTGCGAAAGAGAGTGAACTCAGAACGGCGGCAGCGATGAGGTTTTTACGTTTTTCATGATTTTATACCTTTAGGCAGATGATGTAGTGGTCGTTAGTTATTTAGTTAACGATCGATAGGTAAATGATAGATGTGATCCAGGTCACACGTCAACCCAATTTTATAATGATCGTTAAATTAATTTCATTTGCCTTATATTTCATAAAGATAAAATTAAATTATTTTTCAGAATTCACCGCTGGTCGTTGCAGACGTTTATTTTTATAATGACTATTCAACAAAACAACAGAGGACCAACGGCACATGACAACCGATGTTACGCGTTGCGCGAAGAAAAGCCGTGCCGCCCAAAAGTGTTCGACAGGGATGCCGCGCTTGATAAGGCCATGAAATTGTTCTGGCAACACGGTATGAAGCGACTTCTCTTGCGGACCTCGTCGAAGCGACCGGAGCCAAAGCGCCCACGCTATACGCGGAATTTACCAACAAAGAGGGGTTATTTCGTGCCGTTCTCGACCGCTATATCGATCGTTTTGCCGCTAAGCATGAAGCACAGCTGTTTTGTGAAGAGAAAAGCGTGGAGTCTGCGCTGGCTGACTATTTTGCTGCCATCGCCACTGCTTTACCAGCAAAGACACCCCGGCAGGCTGCTTCATGATCAACAACTGCACCACCCTCTCCCCAGATTCAGGAGATATCGCCAATACGTTGAAATCACGCCATGCGATGCAAGAGCGCACTTTGCAGCAGTTTTTTATGTCAACGACAAGCGCGCGGGAAATCCCGCCCCACTGTGACGTGACACATCTGGCAGAATTCCTTAATTGTATTATTCAGGGGATGTCGATCAGCGCACGCGAAGGTGCATCGCTGGAAAAACTGATGCAGATTGCCGGAACGACTTTGCGTTTATGGCCCGAACTGGTGAAATAAGTCGCAAAAAAAAAGCCCCTCAGCCTGAGCGAATGAGGGGCCAAATTGCAGAGTACAGCCTTGTTATACTTTGTTATTCAAAATCAGTTGCCCGTTGCTATCTAGCGGGATCTGCGTACCCGGATCGCGGTCCATGCGGATTTTGCCCTGCTGATCGCCAATCTTATAGGTCACATCATAACCGAGCATTTTTTCTGACTTGTCATACACCGTTTTACAACGCTGTTGCGTAGTCGTGTAAGTATCGCTTTCCTGGAGAGAGCCCTGGATCTGGTTACCGGCATATCCACCACCCAGCGCCCCCACAACAGTGGCGACATCTTTACCGCGACCACCACCAAACTGATGCCCTATCACGCCGCCAGCAACAGCGCCGAGCACCGACCCGGTAATGCGATTTTCATCCTGCACCGGTCGACGATGGGTCACTGTGACGTTGCGACACTCCTGACGCGGTGTTTTAACCGTTTCCTTGATTGGGGTTGCAGAAACAACCTGAGCGTATTGCGGGCCCCGTTCAAACACGTTCAGACTGGCCACTGCCGCTACGCCCAGCGCAGCTGCGACACCAATCCCGATACCCGCCAACATTGATTTATTCACGGGAACACCTCCTTCTTTGCAGTTATGCCAATCATGCAAGCGAAGGAGAAAAGCAGCTATCAGACAGAAGATGAAAAGCGCGGGAATGGCTGGAAATACTTAATGATTCGGAGGAGTCTGAAGGAATGCCTGATGCGACGCTTAACGCGTCTTATCAGGCCTACCGCTCGTACCATTTGTCCAGGGCGGATGAGGCGTTTATGCCACATCCGCCAGTGTACGTCGATTAATGCAACTTCAAACGCGGACGGATAACGCGGTTAATACTCCCCACCAGCATCATTAATCCGGTTTTAAAGTAACCATGCAGCGCAATCTGATGCATTCGGTATAGCGAGATATATACAAAGCGCGCAATTCGTCCTTCAATCATCATTGAGCCGCGCGTCAGGTTACCCATCAGGCTACCGACGGTGGAGAAGTTCGACAGCGATACCAGCGAACCATGATCTTTATACTGATAATTTTTCAGCGGCTTACCGTTCATCTGCGCCAGAATGTTGTTCATTGCGCAAGTCGCCATCTGGTGTGCAGCCTGAGCACGCGGCGGAACAAAGCCCCCTTCCGGACGCGGGCATGACGCGCAGTCGCCAATAGCGTAAATGTCTGGATCGCGGGTGGTTTGCAGCGTCGGTTCCACCACCAGCTGGTTGATACGGTTAGTTTCAAGACCACCGATATCTTTCAGGAAGTCTGGCGCTTTGATCCCGGCTGCCCATACCATCAGATCAGCCTCAATATATTCGCCATCTTTAGTGTGCAGGCCGCCTTCATCAGCACTGGTGACCATGGTTTGCGTCAGCACGCGAACGCCAAGTTTCGTTAGCTCGTTGTGGGCCGCAGCAGAGATACGTGGCGGTAACGCAGGCAAAATACGTTCTCCCGCTTCTACCAGCGTTACGTTCAGGGCTTCGTTGGTCAGGCCTTTGTAACCGTAGCTGTGCAGTTGCTTGACCGCGTTGTGCAATTCAGCGGAGAGTTCTACACCCGTCGCGCCGCCGCCGACAATCGCAATGTTCACTTTGCCATTCGCGCCCAGGTTGGCGGAGTATTTCAGGAACAAATTCAGCATCTCCTGGTGGAAGCGACGCGCCTGGTGCGGGTTATCGAGGAAAATGCAGTTCTCTTTGACACCTGGCGTATTGAAATCGTTAGAGGTGCTACCCAGCGCCATTACCAGGGTGTCATAGGCGATTTTACGTTCCGGAACCAGCAGTTCACCTTTCTCGTCGCGCAGTTCTGCAATAGTGATTGTTTTCGCTTCACGATCAATATCAATGACGGAACCCAGCTGGAACTGGAAACCATGATTGCGCGCATGGGCCAGATAGCTCAACGCATCGACGCCTTCATCAAGCGAGCCAGTCGCCACTTCGTGCAGCAGCGGTTTCCACAGGTGGCTGTGGTTACGATCGACCAGCGTAATTTTGGCTTTTTTCTTGCGTCCCAGCTTATGCCCCAGCTGTGTTGCCATTTCCAGCCCACCAGCACCGCCGCCGACAATCACAATCTTTTTCAATGGCGTAGTCAACGTGACCCCCTTAAATTTATTAACCAATTGTTAATTAATGGTTATTAACATAGCTCTTAATTAACAACAGGTTACAGCAATGAAAATGTTCTTCGCTATTGAGAATAACATGAATGGTGCATTGGTCATACCAAAATTGATGTTAATCAAAGTTTTGATGGTTTAAAAGTAGACAACTCTGACAAAAAAGAGGCCCGGTACGCTTTCACGTACCGGGCCTTTATCAGGTTCAGGGAGATCAGCCCAGCGTTTTGAACGCTTTAATGCGCTGTAAATGCGGGGAGATATTCTTGAATTTGTGGTCTGCTCTTCGTCCCAGACAATCTCGTAATAATGATGGCTAACTCTTCAGATGTCCGCTGGCTGTTAAGCGCCTTCATCATTACGCGACAAAATCACAGGCAACGATCGCGATTCTTCTCACGGAAGTTGGTCACACACTTAGTGGCATATCGGCATACTCTTCCGGGCGATCAATCTTGCCTTCCATGTTCTCATAAGGGAACAAAATTAGGGTTGAAGATCACCTGGCGGATGTCGCAAAGAAAACCAATCCGTTCCGGCCCAGTATCCGCCCAAGCCAACGCGCGCAAATTAGCGGACGCTCGTCAACGTTCAGTTGCAACATTTTGTCCACTTCTTTAAGCAGATGCTGCATATCATGTTTCGGATGCCGCGTACTGTAGCTTATCAAGCGTACATCGGGTCAATAAACTGCAATTGTAAGGACTTTCTCGTGGTTACCCGGGACTGTTAGAGTCAAAACCGTGTAAATAGATAATCATCGCTTCCTCAACATAAAGCCAGGGTTAGTGACCTGCTTTCTCTTTCCTGCCAGCGTTCATGTAACTGATTCAGACGGGTGCTGATCGCTTTCCAGCGAGCCGAGTCCATCAGTTCCTGTCGCGAAAATGAACCTTTATGATACAAACGTGTAACACGTTCTGCCTTGCATCGGTGACAGATTATCTAACACGCTGACGGCCCCCCTTTACGATTATTGCAGACCAGGATCATATCGCAACCCGCATCCAGTGAAGCCTGCCCGCGTTCGGCATAACTGCCCATAATCGCGGCACCCTTCCATCGATAAATCGTCAGAGAAAATCACGCCGTCAAAACCCAGTTCCTGACGCAAAACGGTTTTCAGCCAGTAGGGAGAACCGCTCGCCGGACGCGGATCAACATCACTGTAGATCACATGCGCAGGCATAATGGCGTCGAGTTTATTTTCGCGGATTAAGGAACTGAAGACCGACATATCTTTAGCGCGAATCTCCGCTTGTGGACGTGGAATCGCACGGTGTTTCTTTGTGTGAGTCTGCCGTTACTGCACGTGTCCTGGGAAGTGTTTCCGGTCGTTTTCATTCCGGCTTCATGCATACCATCAATAAACGGCTGGCAATTGCCAGGGCCTTTTTGTGGATCGGCATGATAAGAACGCTCGCCAATCGCCGCGCTGATATGCCCGACATCCAGCACAGGCGCAAAGTGATATCAAATCCATAGCGATCATTTCGCTGGCATCAACCAACCTGCCTCCTGCGCAGTTTGCCACCCTCTTCCATTCCTGACAGCGCAGCGAATGATTGCGCCGCTGGCAAGCGGGTAAAACCTTCACGAAAACGCTGCACGCGTCCACCTTCCTGATCAACCGCCACCACCAGACGATTGCGCGAAGCTGCGCGGATCTGGCGCACCAGTTCACGTTAACTGGGCAGGATCATGATAGTTACGCGTAAAGAGAATCAGCCCTCCACCTGCGGATGCGCCAGTATTTCACGCTCTTCCCGCGTCAGTTCGTAACCTTCGACATCCAACATTACTGGACCCACACCTACCTCTCTTATCCTTTCGTTTGTAACTGACGCCAGGCATCATTTGCCAGCGCAATAAATTGTTTGTCATCTGTCTGCTGAAGGCGCATTTCAAACCATCCCGCCATCAGCATCAACACCCACGGACGCCAGCGCGCGACCTGCCGCGCAAGGGTGAGCGCATTGATGTTGGCGTTTCGGGCATAGGCGGTTATCAGCTGCTCGCGCGACGCCTCATCAGGCATCCAGACCGCAGCGAGTTCGAGCGCCACGTCACCGTCTCCGGCATATTCCCAGTCGATAAGTTTCTCGCCTGCCGTGGTATGAACGATATTACCCGCGTGGACATCCATATGCAGCGGCGCCAGACGTAACGCCTGCGGCTCTCTCGCTCTGCGTAGCCGCTTAAGCTGCGCCAGCCAGTAGGGCGTGCGTCGTCCAGGCGCAGCCTGCTGCCAGTAGTGATCCAGCAAAGGAAGTAACGTTACCCGCCAGCCCAGACGCGGCTGGCGATGCAGATGATACAGCATGGCTGCAAGCGCAGGCGTATCGGGAAGCTCGCTTTTGATCTCACCCGCAATAAACGCCACCGCCATCCAGTCTCTGATAAAGAGATGAGGTTGTGGCGCAAGGTCGGCGGGCAGGCGCTTCAGGGCGCGGAACTGGCGACGAAAATGGGAGGCAGGCGCGGCGGCATCGTGATGCTGACGTAAAACCAGCCGATGGTCGCCACGCTCAATAATGCAACTCGCGCCGCCAAGCCCGGCGGGGGCTTGCGGCGCGATAACACGGTACTGAGGGAAATAACGCGTCAGGACGTCATGACGCGTGCGCTTATTGCTGCGAACGGCACCTTTACCTGACCAGATAATTTCGCCCGTCTGCACCAGCATCAGCTGCATTTGTAGGGTCGGAGCGTTAACGTTGCCAGAGGCGCTGGAGTACAGCACGTAATGAGCGCCGACATTGCGGGCAATGCCTATGGCTTTACTACGGGTGCCTAAACTGTCCTGCGGCGACAAACCTAACTGTTGCTTCGCCATCGACAGTTGCTGGGCGGAAACCAGGGTAAATTTCCCGTTATTAGCCAGCGCATTTCGCAGCGTTTCGGTCGCTTCTGCGGCATTCAGCGAACCGTTAGTACGGTTGTTAACGCTATCAACCAGCAGGACGCTGCCGGGCGTAACGCCCTGTGCCTGCAACATTTTGCCCACCATCGGCTGCATCGCGCCGTTCCAGTCATAGTGGCGTACTCGCGGCGCAGGCTGTGCGGTGTCGTCCGGATGTTCGATCGGGCCAGGCTGCGCCGGAATGGTCGGTACAGACGGCACGGTTGGAACAGGCTGCGCTGGCGTTGTTGGCTGTTCCGTTCCCGGCTTCGCCTGATCTACCGGTGCTGGTTCTTCCGTTCGCGTCACACAACCCGCCAGAAAGAGTGCAAAAGCACTCAGGAGCGCATAACGGCTCATTGTTTTAATCAAGGTTCACTCCTTACAAATAAAGATAAAGTCTCACCTTATGTGCACCCAGATAGCTGGCGCTGCCGTAGAGTGTGACTGACGATCTTGCCGGGATGGTCACGCTGCGCGGCGCCTCAAGCGGGTGCATCTCAAGACCTCTCACGTCATACCAGTAGAAGCGATAATGCACCGTCACTGGCTCTTGCCTTTCGTTATAGAGCGTAGAGGAGGCTGAAGACTGGATTTCGCTTATGGTCAGCGAAGGTTTCTCCGCCGTGATGCCCGCAGCAAGCACTGAGGACTCCATCACCAGCGTCTGTTCTTCACTGACCGGGATGGCGGGACGCGCGCTGCACCCAACCATTACCAGCGTCACGATCAGCGCTGCAATACGCCCAGTTAACATATTAAAGACCTTTATGTGCCAGCATCGGTCCCAGTGGACGTCCACCCAGCAGATGCATATGAATATGATAGACTTCCTGGCCGCCATGGCGATTACAGTTCATGATCAGACGGTATCCGTCTTCAGCAATCCCTTCCTGCTCTGCGATTTTCGCGGCTACCGTAAGCATACGGCCCAGCGCCACTTCATGCTCGGTTTTAACGTCATTAACGGTCGGGATCAGAATATTGGGAATAATAAGGATGTGCGTCGGCGCCTGGGGAGAAATGTCGCGGAAAGCCGTGACCAGTTCATCCTGATAGACAATATCCGACGGAATTTCGCGGCGGATAATTTTACTGAAAATCGTTTCTTCAGCCATGACCTTTTCCTTTTAAGTTTAATCTGGCGTCGTGCGTCCGTTGTTAACACACATTGTCTGATTTACTGCGTGACACAAGACAAGAGTATGAGCGAGTTTCTCCTGTCCTTTCAACCTTCTCCCGTGATTTCTTTCCTGATTGTCCGCCATCTGGCTGAAGAGGCATCGCTTTAGGACATTTCTTTTCTGAAACCTTATTTCAGTTCATCCCGAAACATCTGTTTACAGCGTTAATCACAATGCGTATATTTCGCATTTGCATTTTCATGCGCATTTTTAACATAGAAAACGACGTCAGCCCGTGCTAGCGGGACTGTCGCGAATTACCTTCACCATTCACTAAGGGTTTGATGATGTCTTTCATTAATCACACCAGGGATGGGCAACATCAGCCTGCCGCAACACCTTCGTTGCTGGCCGCCTGCATTGCTATGGCATTGACGCCAACCGCCGCTTTCGCTGCTTCAACCACCGAAGATACCGTCGTCGTAGACGGGGGTTTTGACAACACACAGGATCTTTCTGCCAGCCAGGATCAGGATTACAGCGTAAAAACTACCACCACCGGCACCAAACTGTTGCTGGTTCCCCGCGACATCCCACAGTCCGTCAGCGTTATCAGCCAGCAACGTATGGCTGACCAGAATCTGCAATCCATCGGACAGGTGCTGACGAATACCACGGGCATTACGGCCCAGGTGCAGGACAGCGACCGTACCGTGTTTTACTCACGCGGCTTTTTCGTCAGCAACTACGCCTATGACGACCTGCCAACCTCCATCAGTGAAGTGTGGAACTTTGGTGATACCGCCGCGGATACCGCGATTTATGACCGCATCGAAGTGGTTCGCGGCGCCACCGGCCTGATGTCCGGCACCGGCAACCCGGCGGCGTACGTTAATATGGTGCGTAAGCACGCGGACAGCCCGGAATTTAAAGGTAACGTCTCCGCCAGCTACGGCAGCTGGGACAAGCAGCGCTACGTGCTGGATCTCCAGGCGCCGCTGGTAGAGTCAGGTAAGGTACGGGGCCGTCTGATTACCGGTTATCAGGACAACGACAGCTTCGTGGATAACTACCACTACCGGAAGAAATTCCTCTACGGTGTGATGGACGCGGATGTCACCGACAGCACCACCCTCTCGGTAGGGTATGAGTATCAGGAAAGCCATACCGCCGACCCAACCTGGGGCGGGCTGCCGACCTGGTACAGCGACGGAAGTAAGACCCACTACAATCGCAGCCAGACTGTCGCACCTGACTGGGCTTATTCAGATAAAGACAGCACCCGCATCTTCGCTAACCTGACTCAGCGTTTCGATAATGGCTGGGAAGCGCACATCAACGGTATGCACGCTGAAACCAACTTCGACTCCAAACTGATGTATATGTCCGGCTATCCGGATAAAGAGACCGGTGCGGGCCTGGTGGGTTACGGCGGCTGGAACCGTGGGGAACGTAAACAGGATGCGGTTGACGCCTTCCTGCGCGGCGGCTTCGATCTCTTTGGCCGTCAGCACGAAATGATGTTCGGCGGCAGCTTCAGCCGTCAGCGTAACCATTACGACAACTCCATGCCGGATGCGGTATACGGCATGGTTGATGTCGGCAACTTTAAGAACTGGAACGGGAACATCGCCGATCCCCAGTGGACGCCGTGGAAACTCTACAGCAAGGATGATATTCGCCAGTCTTCAGCCTATTCGTCGGCTCGTTTCTCGCTGGCCGATCCGCTGCACCTGATCCTGGGCGCGCGCTACACCCAATATAACATTCGTTATAACCCGGCAGGATCGCCGAATACCCGTCTGGAAAGCACCAAAGATGATGTCACGCCGTACGCCGGCCTGGTGTATGACATCAATGAGGACTGGTCGACCTACGTCAGCTATACCTCTATCTTCCAGCCGCAGGATAAGCGCGATGCCAGCGGACGTTATCTTGACCCTACCACGGGTAAAAGCTACGAAGCCGGGGTGAAGGCGGACTGGTTTAATACCCGCCTCACCACCTCGCTGGCGATTTTCCGCATTGAGCAGGATAACGTCGCCAGCAACACCTATACCTACATGCCGAGCGGTGAGTCGATCTATGAATCGCTGGACGGGGTGGTCAGCAAAGGGGTCGAGTTCGAGCTCAACGGTGCCCTGACCGATAACTGGCAGCTGACCTTCGGCGCGACGCGTTACATCGCAGAAGATAAGAATGGCAACGCCGTCAGCTCCGATCAGCCGCGCACAACCATGAAGCTCTTCACCCGCTATCAGTTGCCAATGCTGCCGGAACTGACCGTGGGCGGTGGCGTAAACTGGCAGAACAAAGTGTGGACGGACGTGGAAGGCGGCCCGGCAGGACGTTCCCGCGCGGAGCAAGGCAGCTATGGGCTGGTGAACCTGTTCAGCCGTTATCAGGTCACCAAAGATTTTGCGGTGCAGGCTAACGTCAACAACCTGTTCGACAAAGAGTATTACGATTACGTCGGATCGTATGCGGTTTATGGCGCGCCGCTGAACGTCTCGGTGAGCGCGAGCTACGATTTCTGAGTGACAGAAGCCCGGTGGCGCTGCGCTTACCGGGCCTATCCATCACGTAGGCCCGGTAAGGTGCCGCCGCCACCCGGCACCACAAGCCGCAGTAATAAAAAAGGCAGCCATCTGGCTGCCTTAGTCTCCCCAACGTCTTACGGATTAGTGGTTACGGATGTACTCATCCATCTCGGTTTTCAGGTTATCGGATTTAGTACCGAAAATCGCCTGAACACCAGAACCAGCAACCACTACGCCCGCTGCGCCCAGTTTCTTCAGGCCGGCCTGATCCACTTTAGACACATCAGCAACGCTGACGCGCAGACGGGTAATACATGCGTCGAGGTTAGTAATGTTTTCTTTACCACCAAATGCAGCAACCAGAGCCGGTGCCATTTCGCTGGTACCTGTCGCTTTTGCATCTTCAGTCGCGTCTTCACGACCCGGCGTTTTCAGATTCAGTGCTTTAATCAGCACGCGGAAGATGGTGTAGTAAACAATCGCATAACCGATACCGACGATCGGGAACAGCCACAGTTTGCTGCTGTTACCAGACAGAACGATGAAGTCGATCAGACCGTGCGAGAACGACGTACCGTCACGCATCCCCAGAAGAATACAGATTGGGAATGCCAGGCCTGCCAGAATCGCGTGGATGATGTACAGGATCGGCGCAACGAACATGAAGGAGAACTCGATCGGCTCGGTGATACCGGTCAGGAACGAGGTCAGCGCCGCGGAGATCATAATACCGCCCACTTTCGCGCGGTTTTCTGGTTTAGCAGAGTGCCAGATAGCAATTGCGGCAGCTGGCAGACCGTACATTTTGAACAGGAAGCCACCAGACAGTTTACCCGCAGTCGGGTCACCCGCCATATAACGCGGAATGTCGCCGTGGAAAACCTGACCTGCTGCGTTGGTGTATTCACCAATCTGCATCTGGAAAGGTACGTTCCAGATGTGGTGCAGACCAAACGGTACCAGGCAACGTTCGATGAAACCGTAAATGCCAAACGCAACTACCGGGTTCTGGTAAGCAGCCCACTGAGAGAAGGTCTGGATTGCAGAACCAATCGGCGGCCAAATGAAGGACAGCACAACGCCAGTAAAGATGGCAGCCAGGCCAGAAATGATCGGCACAAAGCGTTTACCGGCAAAGAAGCCAAGATACTCAGGCAGCTTAATACGGTAGAAACGGTTAAACATGTACGCTGCGATCGCACCGGAGATAATCCCTCCGAGTACGCCAGTATCCGCCAGGTGTTTAGAGGCGATTTCTTCAGCAGGTAAATGCAGTACCAGTGGCGCAACCACGGCCATGGTTTTAACCATGATGCCATAGGCAACAACTGCGGCCAGCGCGGATACGCCATCGTTATTGGTAAAGCCGAGGGCGACACCGATCGCAAAAATCAGTGGCATGTTTGCAAAGACGGAACCGCCTGCTTCTGCCATAACATGCGATACAACGGCGGGCAGCCAGCTGAAATTCGCGGAACCGACGCCCAGCAGAATACCTGCGATAGGCAGTACGGATACCGGCAGCATCAGCGATTTACCGACCTTTTGCAGGTTAGCAAATGCATTCTTAAACATAATTGAGAGTGCTCCTGAGTATGGGTGCTTTTTTTACGTTCTCACGCGTGGCAAGGGGGGAGAGCCTCGCCGTGTACAGGGCATCTAAGCGCCCTTTATTTATTACACAGAGTAAAATAATTCAGTGCCAATTTGTTTGACGGCTATCACGTTTCAACTTCAGATCATTGGAGAAGTTGCACATTTTGACAAAACATATGTCACAATATTTCAAACGTGGTTATTCACCGCCCAATTTTCGGCGGTGAACTTTACTCGTTTTAGCCATTAATTACGAGCTTTAAAAAAACTCATTCAACGGATGGATTGAAGGCGGGAAGCGTCGATGTGAAACAGACGGGCGAAGTTATCGGTGGTTACCTGCGCCAGTTCTTCAACGGCAACACCTTTCAACACAGCCATGTATTCTGCAACGTCACGAACCATCGCAGGTTGATTCTCTTTTCCTCGATGCGGTACCGGCGCAAGGTAAGGTGAGTCAGTTTCCACCAGTAACCGATCCAGGGGGACATAACGCGCAGCATCGCGCAGTTGCTCCGCATTACGGAAGGTCACAATGCCGGAAAAGGAGATGTAAAATCCGAGATCCAGTAATTTACCCGCCGTTTCTCTGTCCTCTGTAAAACAGTGTAGTACGCCACCGCAATCCGTCACTTTTTCTTCGCGCAGAATTGCCAGCGTATCGGCACGGGCGTCACGGGTATGGACGATAACCGGCTTGTTCAGTTCACGACCAATCTGGATATGATGGATGAAGGACTCTTGCTGACGTACTTTAGTTTCCGGCGTGTAATAATAATCCAGCCCGGTTTCACCCAGCGCTACAACACCCTCTTCTGCCGCCAGACGGCGTAAATCTTCTACATCGTAGGGATCATTCTGGTTGAGTGGATGCACGCCACAAGAAAATACGACGTTGTCACGTTCGCCTACCAGATCCCGCATATGTAAATAACCCGGTAATGTTGTGGCGACTGCCAGACAAAATTTCACATCGCGTGCGGCGGCTTTCGCCAGAACGTCATCCACGTCCTTATGCAAAGATTCATAATCCAGACCATCGAGATGGCAGTGTGAGTCGACTAAAAACATGATGTCTCTCTTAAAGATGAGGAACCGGTAGCACAACGCCCGGTTGCAGGTAATGCTCAATACGCAGTAAAAGATCGGTGATGAGAAGCTCGCGGTTGAGACCGGTTACCGTCAAAAGTTGTTCACGACTCTGGCAGATATCATGAAGGATAGCGTGCAGCGACTGCCCTGACAGGCGATTCGCCAGCGTGGTGACCAGCGCCCACACGTCAGGGTTAGTCAGAAGCGTCGCCCCCTGCTGGATTTTGAGCGCATCCAGCAGCAGCGCGGCCAGCCAGTGCAGCCGTTCCGGAGCCTGATCGCTGTTCAGCGCTGGCAGCACGCTCAGCCAGTCATGGCTGTCGAGGGCTGATTCAACCGCACGACATAGCGTTTCACGCTGGGACCACACTTCCGGCTGCAATAAGGCCAGCGCAGCCGCAGGCGCACCGCTGCACAGGCGCAACGCCGAGCGCGCCGCATCTGGTGACACCGTCACTTCTCGCTCAAGCCAGGCGAGCGCCCAGGATTCCTGAGGGACAGCGAGGTGGTGAAGACGGCAGCGACTGCGCAGCGTCGCCAGCAAGCGTTCCGGCTCGCGGCAGGAGAGGAAAAACCAGGTATTCTCTGGCGGCTCTTCCAGGGTTTTTAACAGGGCGTTGGCTGCGGCTTCCGTGAGTAGCGCGGCGTCTTTCAGCCACACCACTTTCGCCCCCCCCAGACGCGCATATTCGTACAGTTTCTCACTGACCTCACGCACCGCGTCGATACCGAGCGTATTTTTGCCCTTCTCGGGTTCGAGGGTGTAATAGTCAGGATGCGTGCCCGCCTGCATAAGCTGGCAACCCCGGCATTTACCGCAGCTTTTATGTCCTTCCGGCTGTTGGCACATCAGAAAGCGGGTGATGGCGTAAATCAACGCATCATCACCCATTCCCGGCAGCGCCTGGATCAGTAACGCATGATGCCCCCGACCAACCTGATAGCTGCCGATCAGCTGTTCAAAGTGTGGGCGCAACCATGGATACCATTTCATGCCTGCTGCTCCTGTAGCCACTGCGTAACGGTCTGCTGAATATCACGCGTAACGTCTTCAAGGGATTGCGTCGCGTCGATGGTACGAATGGTCTTGTCCTGCCCGGCCAGTTCCAGATAGCGGGCGCGGGTGCGATTAAAGAAATCGAAAGATTCTTGCTCAATACGATCCAGCTCGCCGCGCGCACGCGCGCGTTTTAAGCCAACTTCCGGGGTAACATCGAGATAGAGCGTTAAGTCGGGGCGAAAATCCCCGAGAACAGCATCACGCAGTGTTGCCAGCATATGTTGGTCAATACCACGTCCGCCGCCCTGATACGCCTGAGTGGAGAGATCGTGGCGATCGCCAATCACCCAGGTGCCGTTAGCCAGAGCTGGTTTGATGACCGTTTCTACCAGTTGAACGCGCGCGGCATAAAACATCAGAACTTCGGCTTTATCGGTAATGACTTCATCGCCTACCGATTTGATATCCAGCACCAGGCTTCTTAACTTTTCGGCAAGTTGCGTACCGCCAGGTTCCCGAGTGAAAACCATGTCGCGGATACCCAGTTGCTCGAGTGTCTCAACCACCACATTACGCGCGGTAGTTTTGCCTGCGCCTTCCAGCCCCTCAATGACGATATACTTACTGCGCATTTTTTTCCTTAAGCACTTTCAGATAATCCTGCACAGACTTGTTATGACTGGCAAGATTGGTATTAAACGTGTGACCACCTTTACCATCGGCCACAAAATAGAGATACGGCGTTTTTGCCGGATGCGCAGCAGCCTTCAGCGAATCCGCCCCCGGCGTCGCTATCGCACCTGGCGGCAGACCGGTAATGGTATAGGTGTTATACGCTGTCGGCGTTTCCAGGTCTGCACGAGAAAGTTTGCCATTATAACGCTCTCCCATCCCGTAAATCACGGTCGGGTCGGTCTGCAGGCGCATACCAATGCGTAAACGGTTGATAAATACTGAGGCAACCTTATCGCGTTCACTGGCAACGGCGGTTTCTTTTTCGATAATTGATGCCATCGTCACCAACTGGTTTTTATCTTTATAAGGCAGACCGTCCGCACGCCCTTCCCAGGCGCTATCGACCGCTTTCACCATTTTCTTGTGCGCTCGCTTGAGTAACGCGACATCGGTGGTATTGGCGGTATACATCCAGGTGTCTGGCCAGAACCAACCTTCAATCCACTCCGGGTTTTCCAGTTCAAGTGCCTGCGCTACGGTGGCGTACTTATCATCGCTCAGCGTATGCTTGATATACGGGGCCTCACGCAATTGCTTGAGGTAATCGCTCAGACGCATCCCTTCTACCAGTCGCAGAGGGAACTGTGCTTCTTTACCGCTTTCCAGCAATTTCAGCATCTCGCGCACGGTCATCTGCGGTGTAAAGCGGTAAGTCCCGGCTTTAAAGTGAGAAAGATCCGGTTCGATACGCAGCAGCCATTGAAAAACCCGTGGACGATTGATGATCTTATCGGCATAAAGCTGTTCACCGAGCGCCAGACGTCCGGTCCCTGGCTTCAGGGTAAATATCGTCTCTTCTTTGATAAGCAATTTGCTGTCGGCAAGATGGCGAACCTTCCAGACGCCCACACCAGCGGCGATACCCAGTACCACCAGCAATAACAAGATTATCAATAACACTTTTTTCATGACTAATTCGGGCGCTCACAAAGTGGGGCTAAATATTCATATAACGTTGCTGACGAAAAGGAGACATCGCCACAGGCACATACGGGCATCACTGGCATTAACGCATTACAAATAACCATCTCATCTGCCTGCAACGACTCTTCCAGAGAGGCTTGCACTTCGACAAGCTGATAAGAGGATTGTGCCAGCAAACGGATACAGAATTGTCGCATAATGCCGTTAACACCTGCCTGATCCAGTCGCGGCGTATAAACTACGTTGCCCTTCCGCCAGAACAAATTAGCCGCACAGCATTCCGTAACCCACCCTTCGCTGTCAAGGACCAGCGCCTCATCAGCGTTTGTCTGCTCAAGATGAGAGCGAATCAATACTTGCTCAAGACGATTGAGATGTTTAATACCTGCAAGATGAGGATTGCGCCCCAGCCGCACCGGGCTTAGCGCCAACGTAATTCCCTCGTTACGCAAACGGTCGTAATGTGCAGGATAAGCCGTAACGGAGAGAATCCGCGTTGCCGGTCCGCTGTTCAATGTGCTGTACCCTCGCCCGCCACTACCGCGACTGATCACGACTTTCAGCACACCATTTTGCTGTTCTGCTGCCAGCGTTTTCATCTCTTGTTCAAGCTGAGGCCAGAAGTCACAGGAAATCATCAACCGCTGACAAGCATCCTGTAGTCGCTGGATATGCGCCGATAACAAACTGACTTTACCGTCGATAACTCTGGCGGTGGTAAAACAACCATCACCAAACTGCGTTGCCCGATCGCTTACTGCCAGCGATTCCTGCTTATGACCGTTAATTAAGAACATACCGGCTCCTTATCAGAGAATTGTTAGTGTGGCAGCATGTTCACTACGGAACAAGTCGGAATAAAAGCTAAGAAAAAAGGCCCGCAAGCGGACCTTTTATAAGGGTGGAAAATGACAACTTAGATCTTTTTAAAGATCAAAGAACCATTAGTGCCACCGAAGCCGAAGGAGTTACACAGAGTGTATTCCATTCCGCTAACCTGACGCGCTTCGTGCGGTACGAAATCCAGATCGCAACCTTCATCCGGGTTATCCAGGTTGATGGTTGGCGGAACAGCCTGATCGCGCAGCGCCAGGATGGAGTAGATAGATTCTACTGCACCCGCCGCACCTAACAGGTGACCGGTCATAGATTTCGTGGAGCTTACCAACACACGGCTTGCAGCTTCACCGAAGATGGTTTTCACCGCCTGCGCTTCAGCTTTATCGCCAGCCGGCGTAGAAGTACCGTGCGCGTTAACGTAGCCAATCTGACTCGCTTCAATGCCTGCATCACGCAGAGCATTTGCCATCGCCAGAGCTGCGCCTGCGCCATTTTCTGGCGGTGACGTCATATGATAAGCATCGCTGCTCATACCAAAGCCGACGAGTTCAGCGTAAATTTTCGCACCGCGTTTTTTCGCGTGTTCGTACTCTTCAAGTACCAGCATACCGGCACCATCGCCCAGTACGAAACCATCACGCTCTTTATCCCACGGGCGGCTCGCCGCTTGCGGGTTATCATTGCGGGTAGATAATGCACGTGCCGCGCCAAAACCACCAACGCCCAGCGGCGTACTGGCTTTCTCTGCGCCACCTGCAACCATCACGTCAGCATCGCCATACGCGATAATACGCGCAGCATGGCCAATGTTGTGCACGCCGGAAGTACAGGCAGTCGCGATAGAGATGCTCGGGCCACGCAGGCCATACATGATAGTCAGATGACCTGCCACCATGTTCACAATCGTTGACGGAACGAAGAATGGGCTGATCTTACGTGGACCACCGTTCATCAGAGATGTGTGGTTTTCTTCGATCAGTCCGAGGCCGCCAATCCCGGAGCCAATTGCGGCACCAATGCGGGTTGCGTTCTCTTCCGTTATTTCAAGGCCAGAATCCTGCATGGCCTGAACGCCAGCGACAATTCCATATTGAATGAAGGCATCCATCTTGCGCTGTTCTTTGCGCGAGATAATGTCCTCACAGTTAAAATCCTTTACTAAGCCAGCAAATTTCGTTGCATAGGCGCTAGTATCGAAATGGTCGATTAGGCTGATGCCACTCTGACCGGCAAGCAGAGCTTTCCAGGTAGACTCTACGGTATTGCCGACAGGAGACAACATGCCCAGTCCGGTCACAACTACACGACGCTTAGACACGTTTGTCCTCCAGGGAGGGAAAAAATGATTCTAGTGGGACAAAAAGATAAAACTCAGGCGGTCGAACGACCGCCTGGAGATGTTCACTTACGCCTGGTGGCCGTTGATGTAATCAATGGCAGCCTGAACGGTGGTGATTTTCTCAGCTTCTTCGTCCGGAATCTCAGTATCAAACTCTTCTTCCAGAGCCATTACCAGCTCAACGGTGTCAAGAGAATCCGCGCCCAGGTCTTCAACGAAAGAAGCATTGTTGGTAACTTCTTCCTGCTTAACGCCCAGCTGTTCGCCGATAATTTTCTTAACGCGTTCTTCGATAGTGCTCATACTCTTAAATTTCCTATCAAAACTCGCTTTCGCGATGGTTTTCGTAGTGTATAAAATGTTGAAAAATTTGCAACTAAATCCCGGCAGGTCTTACCACGATTTTACGTTATTTTGAGGCCTTACCCCCCAATAACGCAAATCATTTTGCACTAATTATTACTCATAACCACGCAGACTGCGCGCAACATGAGCATTTTGTGCAAATCGCGGTCAGACCATGTACATCCCGCCGTTCACATGCAAAGTTTCACCCGTGATGTAAGCTGCTTCGTCGGATGCCAGGAATGCAACCGCGTTGGCGATTTCCTGTGCGCCGCCGAGGCGACCCGCAGGAACCTGCGCCAGGATACCCGCACGCTGGTCATCGCTCAGCGCACGTGTCATGTCCGTTTCAATAAAGCCCGGAGCAACAACGTTTACAGTAATACCGCGTGACGCAACTTCGCGCGCCAGTGATTTACTGAAGCCGATCAAGCCCGCTTTCGCCGCAGCGTAGTTGGCCTGACCGCCATTTCCCATGGTACCAACCACAGAACCGATAGTGATAATACGACCATGACGCTTTTTCATCATAGCGCGCATTACCGCTTTTGACAGACGGAAAACAGATGAAAGGTTGGTTTCGATAATATCGTTCCACTCTTCATCTTTCATTCGCATTAACAGGTTATCACGAGTGATACCGGCATTATTGACCAGGATATCCACTTCACCAAATTCTGCGCGAATTTTTTCCAGAACAGATTCGATAGA
Organism: Enterobacter hormaechei; assembly: GCA_042434945.1. Classification (GTDB taxonomy): domain Bacteria; phylum Pseudomonadota; class Gammaproteobacteria; order Enterobacterales; family Enterobacteriaceae; genus Escherichia; species Escherichia hormaechei_A. The sequence goes on along the minus strand of CP170191.1, from coordinate 1,234,640 downwards.
TGCCGGGTCGGTCACATTCAACATCAGACCTTTGCCGTTGGCACCTAAATAATCACTGATCGCCTGAGCGCCATTTTCACTGGTCGCAGTGCCAATAACTTTCGCGCCACGGGCTGCGAGCGTTTCAGCAATTGCGCGGCCAATTCCGCGGCTTGCACCGGTTACCAGTGCGATTTTTCCTTCAAAATTCATGATTTTCCTCTTTTAAAGCTCGAGCGCCGCTGCCATCGCTGAAGGTTCGTTCAGCGCCGAGGCGGTCAGGGTGTCGACAATGCGTTTCGTCAGGCCAGTAAGCACTTTGCCCGGGCCGACTTCATAGAGATGTTCTACGCCTTGCGCTGCCATGTACTCAACAGACTTCGTCCACTGAACCGGGTTATACAACTGACGTACCAGTGCGTCACGGATGGCATCACCATTGGTTTCGCATTTCACATCAACGTTATTCACAACAGGAACTGTTGGTGCGTTAAAGGTGATTTTCGCTAATTCTACTGCCAGTTTGTCGGCTGCTGGTTTCATCAGCGCACAGTGAGACGGTACGCTCACTGGTAACGGCAGCGCGCGTTTTGCGCCCGCCGCTTTACAGGCAGCGCCAGCACGCTCAACCGCTTCTTTATGACCGGCAATAACCACCTGTCCCGGAGAGTTAAAGTTTACCGGAGAAACGACCTGACCTTCTGCAGCTTCTTCACACGCTTTCGCAATAGACGCATCATCCAGACCGATGATTGCCGCCATAGCGCCCGTGCCTTCCGGTACGGCTTCTTGCATGAACTTGCCGCGCATCTCAACCAGACGCACCGCATCAGCGAAATCAATCACACCAGCGCAAACCAGCGCGGAGTATTCCCCCAGGCTGTGACCGGCCATCATTGCCGGTGCTTTACCGCCCTGCTGCTGCCATACGCGATACAGCGCAACAGATGCAGTCAACAGCGCAGGCTGAGTTTGCCAGGTTTTATTCAGTTCTTCAGCTGGCCCCTGCTGGGTCAGCGCCCACAGGTCGTAGCCCAGCGCCGCAGAAGCTTCAGCAAACGTTTCTTCGACAATTGGATAGCTCGCCGCCATATCAGCCAGCATTCCAACGGTTTGAGAACCCTGTCCAGGGAACACAAATGCAAATTGCGTCATGTTTTAATCCTTATCCTAGAAACGAACCAGCGCGGAGCCCCAGGTGAATCCACCGCCAAAGGCTTCAAGCAGAACCAACTGCCCCGGCTTAATGCGCCCGTCGCGTACAGCTTCATCCAGCGCGCACGGGACAGAGGCCGCAGAGGTATTACCGTGGCGATCCAGCGTCACCACGACATTATCCATAGACATACCGAGTTTTTTCGCCGTTGCACTGATAATACGCAGGTTAGCCTGATGCGGAACCAGCCAGTCCAGTTGAGAACGGTCAAGATTATTCGCCGCCAGCGTCTCATCAACGATGTGCGCCAGTTCCGTTACCGCAACCTTGAAGACTTCGTTGCCCGCCATCGTCAGATGAATTGAATTCTCTGGATTCACGCGGTCGGCGTTTGGCAGCGTCAGCAATTCACCATAACTACCGTCGGCATGCAGATGGGTGGAAATGATTCCCGGCTCTTCAGAGGCAGCCAGCACCGCAGCGCCCGCGCCATCGCCAAAAATAATAATAGTCCCACGATCGGTTGGATCGCAGGTGCGCGCCAGTACATCGGAACCGACGACCAGAGCATACTTCACCGCCCCAGATTTCACGTATTGATCGGCTACGCTTAATGCATAGGTGAAACCTGCGCAGGCTGCTGCAACGTCAAATGCCGGGCAACCTTTAATGCCCAACATGCTTTGAATCTGACAAGCTGCGCTCGGGAAAGCGTGCGTAGCAGAAGTCGTTGCCACAACGATCAGGCCAATCTGGTCTTTCTCAATGCCCGCCATCTCAATTGCGCGTGTCGCCGCTTCAAAGCCCATGGTTGAAACGGTTTCGTTTGGCGCGGCAATGTGGCGTTCGCGGATACCGGTACGAGTGACAATCCACTCGTCAGAGGTGTCCACCATTTTTTCCAAATCGGCGTTTGTCCGCACTTGTTCGGGCAGATAGCTGCCAGTACCAATAATCTTCGTATACATGTACGCTCAGTCACTTTTCGGTTATATACCGTCACTTGCAAACTGCGAGTTCGCTGGCAGCGTCCTGCTACCGCAGAGTTCCGCTTTTGCCACCGTCCAGCAGCTCAAAACCAGCTACCGTCACTTGCAAACTGCGAGTTCGCTGGCAGCGTCCTGCTACCGCAGAGTTCCGCTTTTGCCACCGTCCAGCAGCTCAAAACCAGCTGGGTATACAGATTCCAGGCGAGCGGCAATTCGCTGAGGAACTTGTCGCTGCACCGCCTGCACTGCCTGTTCAATCGCGACCGCAAAAGCTCGCTGATTGGCTGCACCATGACTTTTTATCACCGTGCCGCGCAATCCTAACAGACAGGCGCCGTTATACTGGTCGGGGTTGAGGTGACTGAATCGCCTCGTCAGGCTCTTTTGTAGCCAACGCTTTAATAACAGTAGCCACCACGACCGTTTTTTCCCTTCACCCTGAGATTTCAGCAGAGAAAGGAACATCCTGACAACACCTTCCATCGTCTTTAATGTGACATTTCCTGTAAAGCCGTCACAAACCAGCACATCTGTCTTGCCAGTTAACAACTCATTGGCTTCAAGATAGCCGATATAATTGATAGAAGGGATTGTTTTAAGCACCGCTGAGGCATCCCGAATACTGTCGAGACCCTTTACTTCTTCTTCACCAATATTGAGCAACGCCACGCGAGGATTGGGAATTTCCACCACCTCTTCAGCCAGAACTGAGCCCATAATGGCAAATTGCACCAGCATTGTGCTGTCACAATCGACGTTGGCCCCTAAGTCAAGGACCACCGTTTTGCCCTTTTGCTGATGTGGTAATACCGTCACCAGCGCCGGACGCTCAATCCCCTCCAGGGGCTTGAGTAATAATTTTGCCAGCCCCATCAGCGCCCCGGTATTACCGGCACTGACACAGGCTTGCGCTCGACCTTCTTTCACCAGCTCCAGGGCCACGCGCATTGAACTCCCACGACTGGCGCGGATAGCTTGCGAAGGCCGGGCATCACTGGCGATAACTGACTGCGCAGGAATAATCTGCAGACGCGAACGTTGTTCAAAGTCAGCTTTAGCAAGTAATGGCGTGATGGCGTCGGGATTGCCGACTAAAAGAAGAGTGAGTTGCGAATTAGAATTCAGTGCCTGCAATGCTGCAGGCACTGTCACGGAAGGGCCAAAATCCCCTCCCATGACATCTAACGCCAGGGTTAGACGTGTCAAGGTATCGTCGCCGCCCGGTTTGGTCTTTCCCCAGTTGCCTGGGGAAAATCCTCACTAAGCTTCATCACGCAGATGCGTGATTACTTAGCGATGACCTTGCGGCCGCGGTAGTAACCGTCGGCAGTGATGTGGTGACGCAGGTGTTTTTCACCAGAAGTTTTGTCTACAGACAGGCTGGTGACTGCGGTCAGCGCGTCATGGGAACGACGCATGCCACGTTTGGAACGGGTTGGTTTATTCTGTTGTACGGCCATGGACCTTACTCCTCAATTACGGTTTATCCCCGATCCAACGGGGAGCACCAATTACTTACGCTTTAAGCTGGCTAATACGGCAAATGGGTTTGGCTTTTGCGCTTCTTCAGGCAGTTCACCAAAGACCATGTCCGCTTCGGACACTTCACAGTGTTCAGAATCATGCACCGGAACTACCGGCAAGGCGAGGATGATTTCATCTTCAACCATTGCAAGCAGATCGATTTCACCGAATTCGTTAACCTCAATCGGTTCATACGCTTCCGGCAGTGCTTCAGCCTGTTCGTCTGAACGCACAGGACTAAAACAATACGTTGTGTAGACCTGATGAGTAAACGGCTTCCCGCAACGCTGACACTCGAGCGTTACCGTCACCTTCGCATCGCCGTTTAACACTGCGAGACGTTGGTTATCGATAGCGAACGACATGGAGCATTCCACATCACTGTCCACACTGACTACGGATTCGGCGACGCGCTCAACCTGATCAGGGGTATAGATACCCTGGTAATCAAGGCGTTTTTGAGCCGTACGAACCGGATCGAGAGTCAGGGGTAATTTTACCTTTTGCATAGGGCGCGCATATTAACTTTGTAACGTCATAGAGTCAAAGAAAAAGGCAGCCTGTGGTTGCCTTTTGCCAATAATTCGCACACATTGCGGGTTACTGCTTTATTTTCGTTCAGTGCTGATAACAAACATCAACCTGCAAAACGAAGCGCATAGTTTAAAATGGCTATCATCAATACGCTATATCTGATGGAAAAAAATATGCCTAAACTTATTTTAGCCTCCACCTCGCCATGGCGTCGCGCTCTTCTGGAAAAACTGCAAATCTCTTTTGAATGTGCAGCACCAGAGGTCGACGAAACCCCACGCAGCGACGAATCACCGCGACAGTTGGTGCTTCGACTGGCACAAGAAAAAGCGCAATCTCTGGCGTCACGTTATCCGGATCATTTAATTATTGGTTCAGACCAGGTATGTGTTCTTGATGGCGAAATCACCGGTAAACCGTTAACGGAAGAAAATGCCCGTCTGCAATTACGCAAAGCCAGCGGCAATATCGTCACCTTCTATACTGGACTGGCGTTGTTTAATTCGGCGAATGGGCATCTGCAAACAGAAGTGGAGCCTTTTGACGTCCATTTCCGTCACCTGAGCGAGGCGGAGATTGATAATTACGTGCGTAAAGAGCATCCCCTGCACTGCGCGGGTAGCTTTAAGAGTGAAGGATTTGGCATTACGCTGTTTGAGCGTTTAGAGGGGCGTGATCCTAACACGCTGGTTGGTTTACCGCTAATCGCGCTGTGTCAGATGTTACGTCGGGAAGGGAAAAACCCGCTGATGGGATAGTTTTTTGCGCCGGATGTGGTTACGTCGCATCCGGCAATCGGTGCTGGCGGCCTGATGCGGCGTAAACGCCTTATCAGGCCAACCGCCCATTATCAGGTTTATATGCTTGTATTAGCGCGCGTTACGCAGCTTTTGCAAACAACGCTTCAAACCTTCATCCATCGGAGCTTCGATACGCATCACCTCACCGGTCCCCGGATGAGTAAACTTCAACGCTGCAGCGTGCAGGAACAGGCGATTTAATCCCGTGCCTGCTTCAGTGAGCTGCCTGTCAAATTCACGGTCACCGTAGCGATCGTCAAAGGCAATCGGATGACCCGCATATTGTGTATGCACACGGATCTGGTGAGTACGCCCTGTTACCGGGCTACAACGCACCAGGGTGGCAAATGCATAGCGTTCTTCCACTTTAAAGCGTGTTTCCGACGGTTTGCCTTCCTGACTCACACGCACGATACGTTCGCCGCTTTGCAGAATATTTTTCAGTAACGGTGCTTGAACGCTCTTCACATGCGACTGCCACTGACCGCGCACCAGCGCCAGGTAATCTTTTTGCATCCCTTTTTCACGTAATTGCTCATGCAGAGAACGCAACGCCGAGCGTTTTTTCGCTACCAGCAAAACACCTGAGGTGTCCCGGTCAAGACGATGAACCAGTTCAAGGAACCGCGCTTCCGGGCGCAACGCCCGCAAACCTTCAATAACGCCGAAGCTTAAACCACTGCCGCCATGTACCGCCGTACCGGAAGGTTTATTCAGCACCAGGATGTGATCATCTTCATATAAGATGACGTCCGCCAGCGCCGCCACCTTTTGCAGATGTGGCGAAACCGCCTCTTCTTCCCGCTCAGCAACGCGAACCGGTGGAATACGCACCTCATCACCCGCTTCGAGTTTATATTCAGGCTTAATACGTTTTTTGTTCACCCGCACTTCGCCTTTACGCAAAATACGGTAAATCATACTTTTTGGTACGCCTTTCAATTGGGTACGCAAAAAGTTATCGATACGTTGCCCCGCTTCGTCAGCGGTGATAGCAACAATTTTTACGGATGGAGTCTCTGTTTTCATGGTTGGCGATTCTAATTAGCCAACAGGATTCGCGCCACTCATTTTTCTATGCTTATATTTACTTTTGCACCTTATTACTTCACTGCGTGATCACTTTATTGATGGTTATTAAACCAATCACCAGCAAGAAGTGAAAAAACTGTGAGTAAGCGGGTGATAAATGGTAAAAGTCATCTTGCTATAACAAGGCTTGCAGTGGAATAATGAGGCCGTTTCCGTGTCCATCCTTGTTAAAACAAGAAATTTTACGGAATAACCCATTTTGCCCGACCGATCATCCACGCAGCAATGGCGTAAGACGTATTGATCTTTCAGGCAGTTAGCGGGCTGCGGGTTGCAGTCCTTACCGGTAGATGGAAATATTTCTGGAGAGTAATACCCAGTCTGTTTCTTTGATAATTGCGCTGTTTTTCCGCATGAAAAACGGGCAACCGACACTCTGCGCCTCTTTGAGCTGACGATAACCGTGAGGTTGGCGACGCGACTAGACACGAGGCCATCGGTTCACACCCGGAAAGGCGTTACTTTGCCCGCAGCTTAGTCGTCAATGTAAGAATAATGAGTAAGTTACGATGAAAAGAATGTTAATCAACGCAACTCAGCAGGAAGAGTTGCGCGTTGCCCTTGTAGATGGGCAGCGTCTGTATGACCTGGATATCGAAAGTCCAGGGCACGAGCAGAAAAAGGCAAACATCTACAAAGGTAAAATCACCCGCATTGAACCGAGTCTGGAAGCTGCTTTTGTTGATTACGGCGCTGAACGTCACGGTTTCCTCCCACTAAAAGAAATTGCCCGCGAATATTTCCCTGCTAACTACAGTGCTCATGGTCGTCCCAACATTAAAGATGTGTTGCGTGAAGGTCAGGAAGTCATTGTTCAGATCGATAAAGAAGAGCGCGGCAACAAAGGCGCGGCATTAACCACCTTTATCAGTCTGGCGGGTAGCTATCTGGTTCTGATGCCGAACAACCCGCGCGCGGGTGGCATTTCTCGCCGTATCGAAGGCGACGACCGTACCGAATTAAAAGAAGCACTGGCAAGCCTTGAACTGCCGGAAGGCATGGGGCTTATCGTGCGCACCGCTGGCGTCGGCAAATCTGCTGAGGCGCTGCAATGGGATTTAAGCTTCCGTCTGAAACACTGGGAAGCCATCAAAAAAGCCGCTGAAAGCCGCCCGGCCCCGTTCCTGATTCATCAGGAGAGCAACGTAATCGTTCGCGCATTCCGCGATTACTTACGTCAGGACATCGGCGAAATCCTTATCGATAACCCGAAAGTGCTCGAACTGGCACGTCAGCATATCGCTGCATTAGGTCGCCCGGATTTCAGCAGCAAAATCAAACTGTACACCGGCGAGATCCCGCTGTTCAGCCACTACCAGATCGAGTCACAGATCGAGTCCGCCTTCCAGCGTGAAGTTCGTCTGCCGTCTGGTGGTTCCATTGTTATCGACAGCACCGAAGCGTTAACGGCCATCGACATCAACTCCGCACGCGCGACCCGCGGCGGCGATATCGAAGAAACCGCGTTTAACACTAACCTCGAAGCTGCCGATGAGATTGCTCGTCAGCTGCGCCTGCGTGACCTCGGCGGCCTGATTGTTATCGACTTCATCGACATGACGCCAGTACGCCACCAGCGTGCGGTAGAAAACCGTCTGCGTGAAGCGGTGCGTCAGGACCGTGCGCGTATTCAAATCAGCCATATTTCTCGCTTTGGCCTGCTGGAAATGTCCCGTCAGCGCCTGAGCCCATCACTGGGTGAATCCAGTCATCACGTTTGTCCGCGTTGTTCTGGTACTGGCACCGTGCGTGACAACGAATCGCTGTCGCTCTCTATTCTGCGTCTGATCGAAGAAGAAGCGCTGAAAGAGAACACCCAGGAAGTTCACGCCATTGTTCCTGTGCCAATCGCTTCTTACCTGCTGAATGAAAAACGTTCTGCGGTAAATGCCATTGAAACTCGTCAGGACGGTGTGCGCTGTGTAATTGTGCCAAACGATCAGATGGAAACCCCGCACTACCACGTGCTGCGCGTGCGTAAAGGGGAAGAAACCCCAACCTTAAGCTACATGCTGCCGAAGCTGCATGAAGAAGCGATGGCGCTGCCGTCTGAAGAAGAGCCTGCCGAGCGTAAACTGCCTGAGCAGCCTGCATTAGCAACCTTCATCATGCCGGAAGCCCCGCCGGAAGCGACGCTGGAAAAACCAGCGGCAAAACCTGTCGTGCAAAAGGCGGCCCCTGCCGCGCCAAAAGCGCAGCCTGAGCAGCCGGGTCTCCTGAGCCGCATCTTCGGCGCGTTGAAAAAAATGTTTGCTGGCGAAGAAGTTCAGCCTGAGCAGCCGAAAGAAGCGCCAAAAGAAGCGAAACCAGAGCGTCAGCAGGACCGTCGTAAGCGTCAGAACAATCGTCGCGATCGTAATGACCGCAACGACCGTAGCGATCGTAACGAGCGCCGTGATAATCGTTCCGAGAACAACGAAGGTCGTGAACAACGCGAGGACAACCGTCGCAACCGTCGCGAGAAGCAACAGCAGAACGTTGAAGATCGTGAGATTCGCCAGCAGGCGGGCGATGAGTCCGAGAAGAGCAAACAGCGTGACGAGCAGCAACCTCGCCGCGAGCGTAACCGTCGTCGTAACGACGAGAAACGCCAGGCCCAGCAGGAAGTCAAAAACCTGAACCGCGAAGCGCCTGTTGAACAGCAGGACACGGAGCAGGAAGAGCGTACTCAGGTTATGCCGCGTCGTAAGCAGCGTCAGCTGACCCAGAAAGTACGTGTGGGTGCTGTTCAGACGGAAGAAAACGACGTTATCGCGGTTGAAGCAGCAGAAAGCACAACGGGTACCCAGGTCGCGAAAGTTGACCTGCCAGCCGTAGTGGAAAATCAGGTTGAGCAGGACGAAAGCAGCGAAAACCGTGACAACGCAGGTATGCCGCGTCGCTCCCGTCGTTCTCCGCGTCACCTGCGCGTGAGCGGCCAGCGTCGTCGTCGCTACCGTGACGAGCGTTACCCGACTCAGTCGCCAATGCCGCTGACCGTGGCGTGCGCGTCACCTGAGATGGCATCCGGTAAAGTCTGGATCCGTTATCCGGTTGCTCGCCCGGAGCAGGCTGTTGAAGAACAGGCTGTGACCGAAGAGGTGATTGCACCGGTAGCAGCGGTGGAAGACGTCGTGACTGAAGCGGCAACCGTGGTTGAACCGCAGGTTGTTGACACGGCGGCACCGCAGGCTGTGGAAGTGGAAACGACCCATCCTGAAGTGATTGCTGCGCCGGTTGATGCCGCCCCGCAGATCATTGCCGAAGAAGATACCGTGGTGGCTGAAGAAGTCGCGGAGGAAGCTGAACCAGTCTCCGCAGCAGAAGAGCCCGCAGACGTTGCCGTCGAAACGGTGACGGAAGAGGTTGTTCAGGACGTCGAGATTCAGGTTGAGCCTGTTGTCGAAGAGGACAAAGAGGCTGAAGTGAAATCCGAGCCGGTTGTGGTCGTTGCCGCTCCAGCGCCTGCTCACGTTGCTACCGCGCCGATGACTCGCGCCCCGGCACCTGAGTATGTACCTGAAGCGCCACGCCATAGCGACTGGGTTCGTCCGGCATTCAACTTCGAAGGCAAAGGTGCTGCCGGTGGTCACAGTGCAACGCACATGGCTACTGCGCCAGCGACCCGTCCTCAGCCTGTTGAATAACGCACGCTAAGACTGAAAGCCGACCTTCGGGTCGGCTTTTTTATGGCTGTTGCAGGGGCTTTCTCATTCCGGTGACCTCCGGCATTATCTTCCGCATCAGCTCCAGAAAACGCCGCAAGCGCGCCGGATAATAACGAGACCAGGGGTAAACCAGATGTACCGGTAACGCTGCCGGCTGCCACTCTGGCAGTAGATGCACCAGTCGTCCTTCCTGAATATCATCCTGTACTGTCCAGCTGGATACCACCGCCACGCCCAGCCCGGTGAGTGCCGTATTGCGCGCCACATACAGGCTGTCGGTACTCAGCCGTGGCGTAATGGTAACCCGCGCCGGGGCAGATGATGCATCGTGGAAAAGCTCCACATGGCGTTGATAAAAAGAGCTGATGGCAATCCAGGGAAGCGGTTGCAAATCTTCCGGCGTTTTAACGGCGGGATAACGGGCCAGTAATTCCGGTGAAGCCACCACCGAGCGCGGCACTTCAGCCAGCAGCACGGACACGGTTGCCGGATCGACTTCCACACCCACCCGAATAGCACAGTCAAGGTTGTCGCCGAGGAAATCAACCGAGCGATCGTTGAGCATCCACTCAACAGAAAGCTGGGGATAGCGCTGTAAAAATTCGGTTAACGGTTTCAGAAGCTGATCCTGGCCAAACGCGTGCGGGGCGCGCACCCTCAGCACCCCAACCGGTTCATCTTCCGTCTGCCCTACCTCGTCTTCCAGCGCCAGCCAGCTGTCAATCACCCGTCGGGCATGCTGATAGCAGCGTTCGCCGTCATCGGTCAGCCGGGTCGTATGGGTTGTGCGCAGCATCAGGCGTACTCCCAGCATGGTCTCAAGCGACTGCAACCGTCGGCTCACCGTGGCCTGGGTTGTTGCCAGCTGACGTGCCGCCGCAGAAAGAGACCCCGCCTCCACAATGCGAACAAACGTTCGCATCAGTTCTACCCGATCTATACGCTCAGACCTTTTCATACCATTTTTACCCATACGCCACACGTATAAGCGTTTTACCACCGCGCCCGCTACCGTCGCAAGGCGTACTGATAAAAAATAGCCGCACACGACGAATGAGGAACATCTTATGAACACAACCACCACCCGGGCCGTAAGCCGCTGGGTAATCTTAATGCTGGCGCTCGGTGCGGGCTTTAGCGTGGCATCCATCTATTATGCCCAGCCTCTGCTGCCGCTGATGGGCTCAGACCTGCATCTGAGCATCGAAGGCATGGGCATGGTCCCGACGCTCACCCAGGCGGGTTATGCCCTGGGCATCCTGTTTCTGCTCCCGCTCGGCGATCGTCATGACCGCAGAACGCTGATCCTGATAAAAAGTGCGGCTCTGGCGCTGTTCCTGCTGGGTTGTAGCCTGACCGGACAACTGCACTCCCTGCTGCTCACCAGCCTGCTGATTGGCATGGCCGCCACCATGGCGCAGGATATTGTCCCGGCCGCAGCGATCCTCGCGCCGGAAGGTAAACAGGGAAAAACGGTCGGCACGGTGATGACCGGCCTGCTGCTGGGGATTTTGCTCTCCAGAACCGTGAGCGGCGTGGTGGGTGAGGCCTTTGGCTGGCGGGTGATGTATCAGCTGGCCGCCGCAAGTATTGCCTTTATTGGCGTGGTGATGTGGGCCGTGCTTCCCCGCTTCGCCGTTCACTCCACGCTGAGCTACCCGGCGCTGATGCGTTCCATGGAGCACCTGTGGCGTCGTTACCCGGCACTGCGTCGCGCGGCGCTGGCTCAGGGTTTTCTGTCGATTGCCTTTAGCGCATTCTGGTCAACGCTGGCGGTCATGCTGCTGGAACGGTATCACCTTGGCAGTGCCGTAGCGGGTGGATTTGGTATTGCCGGAGCCGCTGGCGCGCTGGCCGCACCGCTGGCAGGGGGTCTTGCCGATAAGCTGGGCGCAGGTAAAGTGACCCAGCTGGGTGCCGCGCTGGTGACCCTCTCGTTTGCCCTGATGTTCATGATGCCGGCACTGGGTGTACACGGTCAGTTGATCCTGATTGCCCTCTCCGCGGTCGGTTTCGATCTCGGCTTGCAGTCCAGCCTCGTGGCCCACCAGAACCTGGTCTACAGCCTTGAGCCGCAGGCCCGCGGACGCCTGAACGCCCTGCTGTTTACCGTTATTTTCATCGGAATGGCGCTGGGTTCGGCATTAGGCAGCAATATCTATACGCTGGCAGGCTGGTCTGGCGTGGTGGCTCTGGCAACCCTGTGTGGTGCCATTGCGCTGGCTATCAGAGTGATTGAAAGCGCCCGGGTGCTGTCCGCACAGGCAGAAAGTGTGTAAAAAAAATGCCCAACCCGGACGGGTTGGGCAGTCAAAACATGCCCAGTTTCAAGACATGTCAAACAGGTCAGAGTCTTATTTGTTCATCTGGAACAAAGACATACCCTGCATATCGCTAAAGGCTTTATACGAGGCCTGCAACGCCGCCTGCTGCATGGTGTAGGACGAAATCACCGAGTTCCAGTCCACGTCAACCAGGTTACTCATCTGCTGCGTCTGACCCAGCGCGCGGTCTTCACCCAGAGCGTCCAGCTTGCCCAGCTCATCCAGCTTGATGCCGAGGTCGGCGCGCACGGTCAGCACGTTGTTGAGGGAGTTGCTCAGGCCACGGTTGGCTTTATCAATAGCCGCCGTAAACGCCTCGGCTTTCGTTTCGTCCTCCCCAATCGGCGTATTCAGCGCTTCAATTGCGGAGTCGAGGATCTTGAACAAATTCGTTTCCGGCGCACTACCATCTGGCTCTGGCTTGGCATTGCTGGTGAAGCTATCGAAAACTTCAGTGCCCGTATGGCTAATTTGCATCGTGCGCGCGGAGTCAACCTGCTGGCTGATTGGCGTTCCGCCGCCCTTATAATCACCCGTAGTCTGGTCGAAAGCCGCCGCTTCGGTCTTGTAACCGGAAAAAATATAGCGACCGTTACCGTCCGTGCTGTTAGCCAGGTTCATGAGCTGATCGCGAATACCTTGCAGGTTTGTGGCCAGCGAAGCGCGGTCATCGTCACTTAACGTACCGTTGCCCGCATTGACAATCTTTTCCTGAGCAGCCTGGATGGCGGTTGTCACTTGCGATAACACGTTCTCTTCCAGCGAGACTTTCGTCGTAGCGAAAGAACGTGCCAGCGCATACTGGCTGTTTTGCGTTTGGGCCTGAGAGAGCACAACGGCCTGCGAGGCGGCAATCGGATCGTCAGACGGACGGTTGATACGCTTCCCCGTAGACATCTGCTCGCCGTAGCTGAGCCAGAGACTTTGGGAGTTCGTCACGCCGCGCATGCTTTGCTCATACATCATTTGAGTACTAATACGCATTTTTTATGCCTCAGCCTTAGCGGATATTGATCAATGCATCAAACAGCGTGCTCGCCGTTTGCAGCACCTGCGCATTCGCCAGATAGTACTGCTGATAGCGTTGCAGGTTGCCATACTCTTCATCCAGGTTAACCCCGGAGATTGACTGCTGTTGTTTGGTCAGCTGCGTCACCACGTTAACTTTGGTTTCGCTGCTGGTTTTCAGCGACGCCGTGGTGCTGCCCACCGTACTGACCAGCGCGGCATAAGCATCATTAAAGGTTTTGTTCCCTCCCACCAATTTGGCGCTCTGTAAATCCAGCAGCTTCTGGCCATTGGTATTGTCGCTTTCGCCGCTTCCTTTCGCGGAGGCCATCGCCAGTTTGGATTCGTCGCTGATCGCTACGTCCATATTCACAATGACGTCATTCACCGGTTTGACGATGAAACTGTCTTTATTATCGGCTGAGCCGCTAATCTTAACGTTGAGACCATCAAACGACAGATTACCGCTGGCGTCAGGCTTGGCCGTGAAGCTGGTATTGTCCGACAGACGCGTGATTGTCCAGTCAGTACCGTTGTACTCAACTTTATAGTTTGTCGCCTGAACCTTTGTACTGTCCGTCATCGTGGCCGTAACGGACGCGCTTCCGGTGTTTTTACCGTTACTCAGCACTGCCGGAGAGCCAAAATCAAACAGCTTGCCGCCTGCATCCCCGTTGGCATCAAAGCCAGCCTGGTGCTGGGTATTCATGGCATCCGCAAACGCCAGCGCCATCTGGTTAAGGGTGTTTCGCGCCTGATCCAGATCCTGAGAACGGAACGTTAACAGCCCCCCAAGCGACCCCGTGGTGATCTGTTTTTCTGAGATCTCCACGTTGCCCGCTGCGGTATCCACATACGCAATTGTTGTACGCGCTGGGTCCGCACTGGATTTCACCGCCGCCAGCTGGCTGGCGTTGCTGCCCTGTACCAGGGTGTAACCGTTGGCGATAGAGATGTTGTAGGTGCCGCTGTCCTGTACGGTGACGTCCACACCGACAATCTTGTTCAGTTCACTCACCAGCTGATCGCGCTGATCGAGCAGTTCATTCGGGGATGCGCCCGCACCGACGCCAGTCAGCCGGGAGATCTGATCGTTAAGATTGGCAATCTGTTTCGCGTAGTTATTGATCTGATCGACGCTGGTAGAAATCGCCGTATTGACCTGCGCATCCTGATCGCGGAGATATTGATCGTTGGTTTTAAACTGGTTTACCAGACCATCCGCCTTCCCGAGTACCGTCTGGCGAGCAGCCGGATCTTCTGCGTTACTCACCAGCGTTTGCAGGCTTTTAAAGAAATCCTGGAGGTTGGCAGAAAGCGAGTTCGTGGTATCAGAAAGCACGTCGTCAATTTTTGACATCTGCTGGTAGCGCGTGGTCAGCCCACTGCTCTGGTTCTGCGCCGCGCGCAGCTGGTTGGTGATAAACGCATCATATTCACGCTGAACACCGGAGACATAGACCCCGTTACCCACCCAGCCACCGCCGGTCAGGGTGCTGTTTGATGCCCCCAGAATGGTGGTCTGGCGGGTATAACCTGCCACGTTGTAGCTTGAAATATTATTACTGACGGTATTGAGTGCCGACTGCGCAGCACTGAGGCCACTCATGGCGCTGTTAATCAAACTGGACATGGGGGTTCCTTTTATACGTTCAGACACGAGTCCTGATGAAGGTTATCGGCAACCTCCACCGGGACTTGAGAACTTTCAGAACAGATTTTCGAGATCTGTGCTATACGCTTTGCTGACCTTCTCAGACATGGATTTCAGCTGCTGGATCATGCTGGTCAGCTTGCGCGCATAGTTTGGATCGGTCGCGTAGCCAGCATTCTGCAATGCCTGAGCGCCCTGCTCTGGCGTGGCGGCCTGGGTCACGGCGGTGTAGCGCGGATTCCGGCTCAGCAGCCCGACATAATCCGACAAGGCTTCCAGATACGAGCTGTAGACGCGAAACTTCGCTTTTACTTTCTTCGCTTCGCCGTTTTCATATTCAGTCGTGGTGATTTCAGTAACTGGCCCTTTCCAGTTGCCAGAGGCTTTGACACCAAACAGGTTATAGCTCGGCTCGCCGTTTTCGCGGGCGGATTTGCCGTTGCCCCCAACCAGATTCCAGTGCCAGCCTGAGCGAGGATCAAATGATGTGGCACACCGCTTTGCTGGCTTGCCAGTTGGGCGGGCAGCGAGAGTTGCGCGGAGGAATGCTTTACTGTCACCCGCAGCGAATCATCGTAGTTACGTGGCACGGCCTTTTGCACCAGCTGCGAAAGCGCCTGATTTTGATAACGCACCACAGTTTCGAGCGGGAATTTCATCGGTGCTGCTGGCGTGGACTCCTCTGGCAATGGTTGTTCTGGCGTCATCTGTTTAACCATCATCTCTGCAAGCCCCAGACCTTTGCCCGCCGTCATCTGTTGGGCAATCTGCTGGTCATACATACTGGTATACAGGCGAGTGTGCTCGCTGCTGAATAGGCCATCTTTTGGTAAAGCGTCGCGCATGCTTTTCAACATCATCTGCACGAACATCCCTTCCACCTGACGGGCCACCGGACGGATATTTGCCGCCGGATCTTCGCCCGCTTTCGCCTTTAGTTCGTTGAGTGATTGCGCATCCCAGGCCGCACTTGCCAGTAGTTTGCTGTCGCTGATCATCAGATGATTTCCAGTTTTGCCCGCAGACATCCCGCACTTTGCATTGATTGCAGTATGGACATCAGATCCATCGGCGTAGCGCCCAGCGCATTGAGCGCGCGCACCACGTTATTGAGGCTGGCGCTGGAACGTACGCTTTGCAGCGAACCGCCGCTCTGGCGTAAATCGATCTGCGTTTGTGGAGTAACCACAGTCTGTCCACCACCAAACGGTGTATCTGGCTGGCTGACATTGGCCTGACGATTAACTGTTACTGAGAGATTCCCCTGCGCTACCGCGCAGCTGTCGAGGGTCACTTCGCGATTCATCACCACCGAACCGGTGCGCGAGTTAATCACTACTTTAGCGTCCTGCGGGGTGACATTAACCTGCATATTCTGAATATCGGCAAGGAAGCGGACCTGGGAACTGTTGCCACTCGGTACGCGCACCTGAATAGTCCGCGCATCTAACGCGGTGGCGCTGCCATATCCACGCACGCGGTTGATGGTGTCAGCGATTTGCTGCGCCATGCTGAAATCTTCGTCGTTAAGTTGCAAATTAAGGGTATTCCCGACGCCAAACTGGCTGGGCAATTCACGTTCAATAACCGCACCATTGGTGATCCGTCCACCGTTCAGTTGGTTAACCTGAACACTGCTACCGCCAGCGGAGGCTCCTGCGCCGCCAACCAGAATATTGCCCTGCGCCAGCGCATACACCTGACTGTCAACGCCCTTAAGCGGTGTCATCAACAACGTACCTCCACGCAAGCTTTTGGCATTTCCCATGGAAGAAACCACCACATCGATGGTTTGCCCCTGACGTCCAAACGGAGGAAGTGACGCTGTCACCATTACCGCAGCGACGTTTTTTAGCTGCATATTGGTGCCCGTCGGAACGGTAATTCCCAGCTGTGAGAGCATGTTATTAAGCGTTTGTGTGGTAAACGGCGTCTGGGTTGTCTGGTCACCGGTGCCATCCAGCCCCACCACCAGACCATAGCCAATCAGTGAGTTTTGCCTTACCCCCTGAACACTGGTGAGATCGCGAATACGCTCAGCCTGAGCCGCCGTCGTGACCAGTAGAAGAATTAATGCAGAGAGAAATTTAATCACCACAGCCTCACTTACATTGGCGACAGGTTAAGGAAGAAACGCTGCAACCAGCCCATATTTTGCGCTTCGTTAATGTAGCCATTGCCTACGTATTCAATGCGCGCATCCGCCACCTGAGTAGACGGTACGGTATTGCTGCCGCTGATAGTGCGTGGATTAACCACGCCAGAGAAGCGAATAAATTCGGTACCCTGATTAATGGCAATCTGTTTTTCACCCACCACATGCAGGTTGCCGTTGACCAGTACCTGGTCAACCGTCACCGTCAACGTGCCGCTAAGGTATTGCTGGCATTGGCCCCGCCCTTTCCGTTGAACGTGTTACCACCGGAGGCTTCGACATCGGCACGAGCGTTACCAAACAGCCCCTGCAAATAGCGCGGCACAGTATCAAAGCCAAAATTAGTTTTACCGTCACGGCTGGCATTCGCAGAGGAGCTTTTGCTGGCGCTGACGTTCTCCTGCAACACGATGGTCAGCGTATCGCCAATATTGCGTGGTCGACGATCTTCAAACAGCGGTTGATAGCCATAGTTAATCGGCTGAGCAGACTGGAAAATAGAACCGTTGGCGACGGGCGTCGGACCGGGAACCGGTTGTGCACTGGTCGCCCCCTGCACCAGCGGCGTGGAGGGTATCCAGGCGCAGCCGGTTAGTGAAAGCACCAACAAGCTGGAAATGGCATAAGTATGCGCAGCGTTTTTTTGCATGGCTATCATCTTCAAAAATCAGTAAACCGGTGAACCTGCCACCGGTTAAGCCTTAGAGTTGCGTCAGTTTTTGCAGCATCTGATCGGTGGTGGACACCGCTTTACTGTTGATTTCGTAAGCGCGTTGCACCTGAATCATATTGACCAGTTCTTCCGCCACGTTGACGTTAGACGTTTCAACATACCCTTGATACAGCAGTCCCGCGCCGTTCAGGCCCGGCGTGCTTTCGTTCGGTGCACCAGAGGATTGCGTTTCGGTGTAGAGGTTTTCGCCAATGCTCTCCAGCCCGGTGTCATTCATAAAGGTGGTGAGATTGAGCTGCCCAACCTGAACCGGAGCTGCCTGGCCTTGTTGGGTTACGCTGACCACGCCATCACGACCGATGGTGATACTTAACGCATTCGCCGGAATGGTGATCGCTGGCTGCACCTGAAAACCACCAGCCGTCACCAGCTGCCCGTTCTGATCCACCTGGAAAGAGCCGTCACGGGTATAGGCTGATGAACCATCTGGCAACATCACCTGGAAAAAGCCCTGCCCTTTAATCGCGACATCTTTGCTGTTGTTGGTCTGCGACAGGTTTCCCTGGCTGTGTAAGCGTTCAGTGGCGACCGGGCGTACCCCCGTGCCGATTTGTAATCCGGAGGGTAAGGTGGTTTGTTCGGAAGACTGTGCCCCCGGCTGGCGAATGGTTTGATAAAGCAGATCTTCAAACACCGCGCGCTGACGCTTAAAACCGTTAGTACTGACGTTTGCCAGGTTGTTGGCAATGACGTCCATATTGGTTTGCTGGGCGTCAAGGCCCGTTTTGGCGATCCATAATGAACTGATCATAGGGAGTCCTGTTAACTCATAGCCAGAAGTTGGTTAGCCTTGCCTGCGTTTTCATCGACGCTGCTGATGATTTTCATCTGCATTTCGAAGCGGCGGGCGCTGGCGATCATGTCGGTCATGGCTTCCACCGGTTTGACGTTACTGCCTTCCAGCACGCCGGACATCACGCGGATGGTCGGGTCGGCCTGTAACGTGGCGCCACGCGTGGCCTGCGCCGCCTGGGTCAAACGGAACATCCCGTCATCGCCACGCTGCACTTCGTTGCCTTCCGCTTTCACCAGCTTCAGACGACCGACAGGCGCAACGGTGTTCGCCGGGTCGCCCGGGTTTAACGCCGAGATCGTCCCGTCTGCCGCAATGGTCAGCTCTGACCCTTCCGGCACCGTCAACGGACCGGCTTCGCCCATCACCGGATGCCCCTGAATCGTCAGCTGTCCGGTGGCGCTCACCTGGATATTACCGTTTCGGGTATAGCCTTCCCCGCCGTCCGCCGTTTGCACCGCCAGCCAGCCGTCCTGCTGAAGGGCAACGTCCAGCGGACGCGCGGTGTAATCCATCTGGCCTGGCGTCATGTCGGCGCCCGGCGTGGAGGCGGTGACCAGCGTACGCGTGGGCAATGACAGCCCTTCTACCGGCACCGCACGCAGCGCGTTGAGCTGCGCACGAAAACCTGGCGTGGAAGCGTTCGCAAGGTTGCTGGCGGTAACAGCTTGCTGATTGAGCGTCTGGCTTGCTGCGCCCATCGCTGTATATATTGCGTGATCCATTGCGCTTTCCCGTCAGCTGCTTAACGCAGGTTAACCAGCGTGTTGAGGATCTGATCCTGGGTTTTGATGGTCTGCGCGTTGGACTGGTAGTTACGTTGCGCGACGATCATGTTCACCAGCTCTTTACTCAGATCGACGTTGGAGGCTTCCAGCGCACCGTTAGTCAGCGTGCCGAAGTTACCGGAACCCGCGGTTCCCAGCAGGGCAACCCCGGAAGACTGCGTGGCAGACCAGACGTTATCCCCTTCGGATTTCAGGCCTTCGTTGTTGGCGAAGTTTGCCAGCACGATCTGGCCCAGCACCTGGGTCTGTTCGTTCGAATAGTTACCGACAACGGTACCGTCATCGTTGATCTGGTAGCTCACCAGATCGCCCGGCTTATAGCCGTTCTGGCTCGTCGCCACGATGTTGTTCGCACCGGTGTTTTGCTGCATGGAGTTGGCGAAACTCATGTCAAACGTGGCTGGCGTCGCGCCCGGAACGGTGCCCGTTGTGATCTTGATATCATCGCCACCCGTCAGCACACCACTCTCGTTAAAGGTCAGCGTGGTTGCCAGTTTCGCTGCATCTCCCGCTACGCTGCCGTCCTGCGAATACACTTTCCAGGAGTTAGCTGGCGTCTCGTTTTTGACATAAAACAGGTTCATGTTGTGCGCATTACCCTGGCTGTCAAACACCGTCACGGTGCCTTTCTTGTTGTAAGAGTCAGGGTTGGACGGATCGAAGGCGACGGTTGGCGCGGTATCGGTGGAGTTCAGGTTGATCTGCTGAGAGGCAGTGGTGGTGGACTTCGCCGCCATCAGCGTCGTTGGGATGGAGATCGCCTGCGGATTCGCACCGGTTTGCACCGTAGGCGGCGTGCCGGCAACCGGATAACCGGTTAACTGAAGCCCCTGCATATTCACCAGGTTACGGTTTTCATCCAGCTTAAATTGTCCGTTACGGCTGTAGAACACCGAACCGTTGCTGTCTACCAGACGGAAAAAACCGTTCTGGCTGATAGCAACGTCCAGACCTCGCCCGGTGTTGGTGGTCGTGCCATCGGTAAAGTCCTGAGTGATACCGGCAACTTTTACCCCCAGTCCCACTTTCGAACCGGCAAACATATCGGCAAAAGAGGCCGTGCCTGATTTAAAGCCGTAGGTGGCGGAGTTGGCGATATTGTTGCCAATAACATCGAGGTTGGTGGCGGCAGCGTTTAATCCGCTAACCGCTTGAGAAAAGGCCATGACTGACTCCTGAAATGTGAAGGCTTAAATTATCTGCCGTACTTCGTCGAGGGTGGTGGTGCCGTAAGTGCCGAGATCCAGCGTATTACCGCTGTTGCCGCGGATCACACCCTGCACCAGAGCAAACTGCAGCGGCTGGGCAACCAGTTGTGTACCACCGTTACTGGCGCTAATCGCTACATTGTAAGAACCGTTCGGCGCAGTGCTGCCATCAGTCAACGTACCGTCCCAGGTGAAACTGTGAACTCCGGCGGTCAGTTCACCAATATCAATGGTGCGCACAACCGCGCCATTTTTATCGGTGATGGTGGCCGTAACTTTGTCTGCCGCCTGTTGCAGCTCAACACCAAACGGCGTGGTCGTGGTCACAGCCCCTTCTTCACTGCCGGTTCCCGCAAGAACAGTGGTGCCCGGGGATCATCACGCCGTGACCGATCAGGTTACTGGCCTGTAACGACTGGCTGTTATCAATCTGTCCGGAAATAGATCCGAGCGTGGTATTGAGTTTTTCAATCCCGCTGACCGTGCTGATTTGTGCCAATTGCGACGTCAGCTCGTTGTTTTCCATTGGATTGGTCGGGTCCTGGTTTTTCAGCTGCGCCACCAGCAAAGTCAGAAAACTGCTTTGTAAATCTGCGGCGTTGCTGCCCGTGAGCGAACTACTGCTGGTGGTACTGACGCCGGTATTTGTCGGATCGGTGGTGGTTACCGCAATGGACATAGCTTTCTCCTTTATTGACCGAGCGTAAGGGTTTTCAGCATCATGCTTTTCACCGTGTTGAGCACTTCAACATTGGCCTGATAGCTGCGTGACGCCGACATGGTGTTAACCATCTCTCCGACAACATCAACGTTCGGCATTTTTACGTAGCCCTTTGCATCTGCCAGCGGATTACCCGGTTCATAAACCAGTTTGTCCGGGGCCTGACTTTCTATAACATCGGCAACCTTTACGCCGCCTGTCGCAGCACCTGGTGCAGCGTTAACCTGGAATACCACCTGTTTTGCCCGATATGGCTGTCCATCGGGACCGGTCACGCTATCAGCATTCGCCAGATTACTGGCCGCCACGTTCAGGCGCTGGGACTGGGCAGTTAACGCCGACCCGGCGATATCAAAAATATTCAGCAGTGCCATCCGTTAATTTCCGCTCTGTAAAACGTTCATCATGCCTTTGATTTGCCCGCTCAACGCGCTAAGGCTCATCTGGTATTGCAGGCTGTTATCGGCAAACTGGGTGCGTTCGCGATCCATATCGACGGTATTACCGTCAAGCGAAGGCTGGTCCGGAATACGGTATTGCAGTTCTGCGGTAGGAGGCGTCAGCGCCTGCGCCGGAATGTGTTGCGTTGAGGTCATCGTCAGTGCAACCACACTGGTTGCATCCCGTCCACGTTGCATGACTTTTTTAAGTTCACTGGCAAAATCGATATCGCGCGCCTGATAACCAGGGGTATCGGCATTGGCGATGTTTGCTGCCAGCACTTCCTGACGCTGGGCGCGCAGATTGAGCGCCTCTTGTTGAAAACGTAAGGCGGCGTCGAGCTTATCGAGCATATCTCCTCCGCTGATGAGAAAATTTCAGTTCACAGCTTAAATCTCACCCCGTCTCCCCTATCGACGGAATAAGCGCAAAATGCGTCGCTATTTGTTGCGTTGATGGAAAACCACTGCGGGTAGAATTTGCTAAATTCTGGACATGGTGGAACGTGCGATGCGGACTTTTAAACGTGGCCTGGCGGCGACCCTACTGCTTTTAAGCCCTCTGGTGCAGGCTGAGGGGTTAGAAGACCAGCTCAATGCATTCTTTGCGCAGAAGCTGGCCGGTTTCAGCGATGACGTACGCGTGACCGTGCGCACCCCGCCTAACCTTTACCCTTCCTGCGAAGCCCCGTCATTTAGCGTGACCGGCAGCACCCGCTTATGGGGCAACGTGAACGTGCTGGCGCGTTGCGCCAACGAAAAACGCTATTTACAGGTTGCGGTTCAGGCGACGGGCAATTATGTTGTCGCCGCCGTTCCCATTCCCCGGGGCAGCCTGCTGCAACCTGACAGCGTAACGCTGAAGCGAGGCCGTCTGGATCAGCTTCCACCGCGGACGATGCTGGATATCAACCAGGCTCAGGAGGCGGTCAGCCTGCGCGAT
The DNA here is from genome assembly GCA_042434945.1 of Enterobacter hormaechei. Classification (GTDB taxonomy): domain Bacteria; phylum Pseudomonadota; class Gammaproteobacteria; order Enterobacterales; family Enterobacteriaceae; genus Escherichia; species Escherichia hormaechei_A. The sequence continues at coordinate 1,212,152 of CP170191.1, read as the reverse complement.
GTCGCTCCTGGACAGGCGATACAGCTATCCATGCTGCGCCAGGCGTGGCGGGTGAAAGCAGGACAACAGGTGATGGTGGTCGCCAATGGCGAAGGCTTTAGTATCAACAGTGAAGGAAAAGCGCTGAATAATGCCGCAGTGGCACAAAATGCCCGGGTCAGAATGTCCTCAGGCCAGGTGGTCAGCGGCACGGTCGGTCCTGATGGGAATATTCTGATTAACCTGTAATCTTTTTAAAGATTTCGCGGCGACTGCCGATAAATATTCAACAAATGATGATGTCAGGCGCAAACGCCGCGAACCCTCGATGAGGACAACACTATGAGCATTGATCGTACATCAGCCCTGAAGCCGGTTAGCACTGTACAACCTCGCGAAACGAATGAGGCTGCCCCGCAAAAAACGCGTCTGGAAAAAACGTCGACGGCTAACAGCACCAGCGTCACGCTGAGCGATGCGCAGTCGAAGCTGATGCAGCCAGGCAGCAGCGATATCAACATGGAACGTGTTGAAGCGCTGAAAACGGCTATCCGTAACGGCGAACTGAAAATGGATACCAGCAAAATCGCTGATGCGCTGATTCAGGACGCACAGAGTTTCCTCCAGAGTAACTAACCGTATGAGTCGACTGTCAGAAATACTGGATCAGATGACGGTGGTCCTGAACGACCTGAAAACGGTGATGGATGCAGAACAGCACCACCTCTCTTCTGGTCAAATCAACGGCAGCGCGTTGCAACGCATAACTGAAGATAAAAGCTCGCTGCTGGCGACCCTGGATTATCTGGAAAAACAGCGACGCGCTGAGCAAGACGCGAAACGCAGCGCCAATGATGAGATCAACGAACGCTGGCAGACCATTACAGAAAAAACCCAGCATCTTCGCGATCTCAACCAGCATAACGGCTGGCTGCTGGAAGGACAGATTATCCGTAATCAGCAGGCGCTTGAAGTGTTAAAGCCCTATAAAGAGCCGGGGCTGTACGGTGCGGATGGTCAGACGGCCACGGCACGTATCACGGGTGGGAAAAAGATTTCGATTTGACGCAGTAGCGGCACGTCATGAAGCGGGGAGCACCTTCTGGTGAACTCCCCTTTTGGCGTTTATACCGTGCGGCGGGTGAACTCTTTCACTTTGAAGCCAAGCACTGCCAGCGTGGCAAAGTACGCCACCACACCGACCACCACCACGGCCATCAGACGCATCAGGCGGTAAGGCATGGTGCCCTGCGCCCACTCAGGCATGACATACAACATGCCAACCAGCGCGGCCGCCATCACCACTACCGCAATCGCCAGACGCAGCAGGAAGCTTGCCCAGCCGGGTTGCGGGGTAAAGATTTTCTGCTTACGCAACTGCCAGTAAAGCAGCGAAGCATTCAGACACGCCGCCAGACCAATAGAAAGTGACAGCCCGGCATGTTTCAACGGACCAATAAACGCCAGGTTCATCAATTGCGTTAAAATCAGCGTAACGATGGCAATTTTCACTGGCGTTTTAATGTCCTGGCGGGAATAAAAGCCAGGAGCCAACACTTTCACTACAATCAGGCCAATCAAACCCACCGAGTAGGCAATTAACGCCCGCTGGGTCATCAGCGCATCAAACGCGGTAAATTTACCGTACTGGAACAGCGAAACGGTCAACGGACCGGAAAGAATGCCCAACGCAACCGCACTCGGCAGCGCCAACAGGAAACAAAGACGCAACCCCCAGTCCATCAAACGGTTGTATTCATCATGATTGCCACTGGCAAAACTTTTCGACAGCGACGGCAGCAAAATGGTGCCAAGCGCCACGCCCAGCACACCGGACGGAAACTCCATTAAGCGGTCGGCGTAATACATCCAAGACACCGAACCGGAAGCAAGAAACGAGGCAAAAATGGTGTTGATGATTAAGGAGATCTGGCTCACAGAGACGCCAAGGATCGCCGGTCCCATCTGTTTCACCACGCGCATTGCTCCGGCATCGTGGAAGTTAATGCGCGGCAGGACCAGCATGCCGATCTTCTTCAGGTGCGGTAGCTGATACACCAGCTGCAGGACGCCGCCGACCGTAACAGCCCACGCCAGCGCCAGCACCGGTGGGTTAAAGTACGGTGCGGCAAACAGCGCGAAACCAATCATGCTGATGTTAAGCAGTGTTGGAGCAAACGCCGGAATCGAGAAGCGGTTCCACGTATTCAGAATCGCTCCCACCAGCGACGCCAGGGAGATCAGCAAGATATAGGGAAAGGTAATCTTTAGTAGCTGGCTGGTCAGGGCAAATTTGTCAGCTGTGTCAGCGAAGCCTGGCGCGGTCACCATGATCACCCACGGTGCGGCGAGCATGCCAGCGACCGTCACAACCGCCAGCGCAAGTGTCAGCAGGCCAGAAACATAAGAGACAAAGACCCGCGTGGAGTCTTCACCCTGCTTACTTTTATATTCCGCCAGAATCGGTACAAATGCCTGGGAAAATGCCCCTTCGGCAAAGATACGGCGTAACAAGTTAGGAAGTTTAAAAGCGACGAAAAAGGCGTCGGTTGCCATCCCTGCGCCAAAGATTCTGGCGACAATTGCGTCTCGTGCGAAGCCAAGCACACGCGAAAACATGGTCATCGAGCTGACGGCGGCCAGCGATTTTAATAAATTCATTAACGTGAAGTTCCACAACCCTACGGATTTCCAGGACGGGCAAGCGTTAGCGCCACCCGGCAAAGCCAACAAGCGGCGCTTAGTCTAACCGGATTTCAACGAATTACTATCGGCAGATGTTACAACGCGTTATTCCGACATGGCTTCGCGCCAGAGTCGTTCCACAATGCGCTGCGCCAGAATAGCCTGCTCCCCGGACGTTTCAGGAACCGTCTGATTCTGCACGCAGGTGATGAAGTGACGCGCGCAGCCCACGAAGCCACGCTGCTCCAGGGTGCTTTGCCAGCCGGGAACCGGTAACGCGACCACGCCATTGCCCTTCTCTTCCCGCCACTCTCGCATATCGGTGACGTCATACAGCGCGCCATCCGTAACGGCCTGCACGGACTCGCGCTGGCTGCCCGCCCGACGATGCATGCTGGTCGTCACCTGCAAATGCTCAACGGCAAAATGATGTTCGGCGTAAACCATCTCACCCTGCTCGTTGGTCAGCAGCGTGCCGCTTTGCAGCTGGGCTTTTCCGTTACTCAGCCACAGGGCCGTATCCACGACGTGGAGATAATCATCCAGCAGCGTGAAGCGCAGGTCGTTAGGCCCCACGCTGTCGGTACGGTGCTTATCCATACGCAGAGAGGCGAACGAGCCGGACTGCGCTTTAAGCTGCTGATAGAGCGGCGCAAAACGGCGGTTGAAGCCGACCATCAGCGTCAGCTTTTTACGCGCGGCCAGCTCAATCAGTCGTTCAGCATCCTGTACATTTTCCGCCAGGGGTTTATCCACGCAGACGTGAACGCCTGCGTTCAGCAACTCGCTCACCACCTGGTAGTGCGTCGCGGTTGAGGTATGCACAAATACCGCATCACATTCACGGGCTAAATCCTGTAGCGAACCGGCATAAGGGATGCGCCAGGTTTTGCAGATGCGCTCTGCTTTCTCGCGGGTGGGCGACCACGCCCCTTGCAGCGTCCAGTCGGACGCGGCGCCTAAAACGGGCAGCCAGGCTTTTTGCGCAATCCCTCCCAGCCCCACAACACCAATGCGGAATGTTGTCACGATTAATCTCCCAGATGTGCGAGTAACGCATCCAGACGCTGCTTCAGCCCGGCAACCTCGTCTTCCAGGGCTGCCACGCGCGCGGTCAGGCTGTCGTTTGATGCTGGCGTGTCGGATTCTACGACCAGCGCAGAGGGCTCAACGTCGCCGCTAAACAGGTGCATGTAGCGGCTTTCACGCTTGCCCGGCTCGCGGGGCAGACGCACCACGTAAGGACCGTCCTCGCGTGAGGCTAATCGCTCCAGCGTCTGTTCAACGTCCTGCATATCCTGAAACTCATGCATGCGGGAGGCGCGTGTGCGCAGTTCACCCGGCGTCTGCGCCCCGCGCAGCAGCAGCGTGGTGATCACTGCCACTTCCGCGGCACTGAGTTTTAAATCGCCAAATTCGGAATTACAAAAGCGCTGTTCATATTTAGTGACGCGATTACCGAAGCCGCTGACGGTGCGCAGGTAGTGGCGCTTCACCAGCTCATCAAGGATATCCTGCACCTCGTGCTCGCCAAGGTTCATCACCGGCTCACGGTTCGTCTTCTGGTTGCAGGCCATCGTGACGGAATTCACGGACAGAGGATACTGTTCCGGCGTGGTGACCTGCTTTTCCAGAAGGCAGCCGACCACGCGCGCTTCGGCGCCATTTAACTGATATTTCATTTTTTCTCCTTAACGACCCGCGGTCCACTCCTGGGTGGTGAGCGCGGTGAGCACATGGTCCCGCCACTCGCCGTCAATCAACAGATAGTCTTTCGCATAGCCTTCTTTTTCAAAACCCAGTCGCGCCAGTAAATCACCGCTGCGTTTATTGTGCGGCATATAATTAGCCATAATGCGATGAATATGTTGGGTGCGCTGCATATAACGAATGGCTGCGGTCAGGGCTTCAAACATGAGTCCTTTGCCCTGCCATTTTTGCCCAATCGAATAACCGAGATAGCAGGCATGAAAAGAGCCACGAACAACATTGGAAAAATTGGCAACGCCAATAATCTCTTTTTCGTCCGGGTCGAATAAGCCAAAGTAGAAAGCTGAACCTTGTTTATGAAATTCGTTAATCATCCCCAGCCTGGCCTGCCAGCCTGATGGATAACAGTGGCTTTCGTCGCGCACTGGCTCCCAGGGCTTGAGGAAATGGCGATTCTCTGCGTAATAATCCGCAAGACGCCAGGCATCACGATCATGCACCAGACGCACGACCAGTCGGTCTGTGGTTAAGCGCACTTTTGGCACGTTACTGCGATAGCCAAACATTCTATACCTACTCCTTCCGTAACGTCTTTAATACGCTGTAAGTATTACTATACCTGCGCAACCAGACCCTGTGAAAAGTCCCAAAATGCCATTTTCTGCATTATTCACATATTTGATAAAAACTCTCTATCAAAGCGACGTTTTGAAAAAAAATATTGTCCCCGAAGTGATGGGAAAAGTCTTAGCGGCAATGCAGAATAGAAAGTGCTCATCTTTTATTTCCCGGGAGGGGAAATGTCCCGCGTGTCGCCAGGCGAGGAACCTGGGTAAATATTTTCCTGCTCATCGAAAATATGCTGGTCGTGCTGGGGTTCTTTGTTTGTCTTCCCGCTGATCTCTATCCGCTTCGTTGATCAAATGGGCTGGGCCGCCGTCATGGTCGGTATTGCTCTCGGTCTACGCCAATTTATTCAGCAAGGTCTGGGTATTTTTCGGCGGCGCAATTGCCGACCGCTTTGGTGCCAAACCGATGATCGTCACCGGCATGCTGTTACGTGCGGCGGGATTCGCCACCATGGCAATCGCTCATGAACCCTGGCTGCTGTGGTTCTCCTGTTTCCTTTCCGGGATTGGCGGCACCCTTTTCGACCCACCGCGTACCGCGCTGGTGGTTAAGCTTATCCGTCCGCAACACCGGGGGCGCTTCTTCTCCATTTTGATGATGCAGGACAGCGCTGGCGCGGTGGTGGGCGCCCTGCTGGGAAGCTGGCTGCTGCAATACGATTTCCGCCTGGTCTGCGCCACCGGCGCGGTGTTGTTTATTCTCTGCGCGCTGTTTAACGGTCTGTTTCTGCCCGCGTGGAAGCTGTCGACGGTGAAGGCGCCTGTGCGGGAAGGGCTTGACCGCGTGCTGAGCGATAAACGCTTCGTCACCTATGTGTTAACCCTGACCGGCTACTACATGCTCGCCGTGCAGGTCATGCTGATGCTGCCCATTATGGTTAACGATATTGCCGGCACGCCGGCAGCGGTGAAATGGATGTATGCCATTGAGGCCTGCCTCTCTCTGACGCTGCTCTATCCGATTGCCCGCTGGAGCGAGCGCCGTTTCCGGCTTGAGCACCGTCTGATGGCCGGGCTATTGCTGATGACGCTGAGCATGATGCCCATCGGTCTGGTGAGTTCGCTTCAGCAACTGTTTATGCTCATCTGCACCTTCTATATTGGTTCAATCATTGCCGAGCCAGCCCGTGAAACGCTGAGCGCGTCACTTGCCGACGCCCGGGCCCGCGGCAGCTACATGGGCTTCAGCCGTCTCGGGCTGGCACTTGGTGGCGCACTGGGTTACACCGGTGGCGGCTGGCTGTTTGATGCCGGAAAAGCGCTCCATCAGCCGGAGCTGCCGTGGGTCATGCTCGGCATGGTCGGCTTTATGACGCTGATTGCCCTCTGGTGGCAGTTCAGTGATAAACGCAGCACCCGCGGGATGCTGGAGCCTGGCGCCTGACCCTCTTTCACTATCAGTTTTTTCTGCTGGTTTCTGTTGGATCACCCTGACATACTGGCGTATCAGGACAGATGCGCCGATTTTATGTTGAGGAACGCCATGAAAAAGATCGTTATTGCCGCTGCGTTAATTGTCAGTGGTCTGCTGGTGGGATGTAACCAGCTTACGCAGTACACCGTCAGTGAGCAGGAAATTAATCAGGCGCTGGAAAAACATAATAACTTTTCAAAAGATATCGGCGTGCCCGGCCTTGCGGATGCGCATATCGTCCTGACGAATCTCGCCAGCCAGATTGGGCGCGAGGAGCCTAACAAAGTCACCCTTTCCGGCGATGCCAGCCTCGATATGACCTCGCTCTTCGGCAATCAGAAAGCGGATATCAAGCTGAAGCTCAAGGCGCTGCCGGTCTTCAATAAAGAGAAAGGGGCCATTTTCCTGCAAGAGATGGAAATCGTCGATGCAGTTGTGACGCCGGAAAAAATGAAACCGGTGCTGCAAACGCTGATGCCGTATCTCAACCAGTCGTTGCAGAACTACTTTAACCAACAGCCTGCCTATGTTCTGAGCGAAGACAAGAGCAAAGGCGAATCTCTGGCGAAAAAATATGCCAAAGGGATAGAGGTGAAACCGGGTGAAATCATCATCCCTTTCACCGACTAAACACTCCGGGCGCTCAGGCGCCCGTTTTTTTTAACGGAATAGTGTGCAAACGAAAACGTTTCCGCTTATGATTTGTGTCCGGCAAAAACAGCCCTCTTATGACTGATCTCTTTCAAGCCGGAGCTTCCATGACTGTACAATCCCAGGTTCTCAAAATCCGCCGCCCAGACGACTGGCATATCCATCTTCGTGATGGCGACATGCTGAAAACCGTCGTGCCGTATACCAGCGAAATTTATGGACGTGCGATTGTAATGCCTAACCTGGTTCCGCCAGTCACTACCGTCGAGGCCGCGATTGCCTATCGCCAGCGTATCCTTGACGCCGTTCCGGCCGGACACGATTTTACCCCATTGATGACCTGCTACCTGACGGACTCGCTGGATCCGAATGAAGTTGAGCGCGGGTTTAACGAAGGTGTATTCACCGCCGCGAAGCTCTACCCGGCGAATGCCACCACCAACTCCAGCCATGGGGTGACCAGTATTGATGCCATCATGCCTGTTCTGGAGCGTATGCAAAAACTGGGCATGCCGCTGCTGGTGCACGGGGAAGTGACCCACGCTGACATTGATATTTTCGATCGCGAAGCACGTTTTATCGAAACGGTCATGGAGCCGCTGCGCCAGCGTCTTCCGGGGCTGAAAGTGGTGTTTGAACACATTACGACTAAAGATGCCGCAGAGTATGTCCGGGATGGAAACGAGCTGATTGCCGCCACCATCACCCCGCAGCACCTGATGTTTAACCGTAACCACATGCTGGTGGGCGGCGTTCGCCCACATCTGTATTGTCTGCCGATCCTCAAGCGCAACATCCACCAGCAGGCGCTACGTGAGCTGGTCGCCAGCGGCTTCCCGCGCGCGTTCCTCGGCACGGATTCCGCCCCGCATGCCCGTCACCGTAAAGAGGCGAGCTGCGGCTGTGCAGGCTGTTTTAACGCCCCGACCGCCCTGGCAAGTTACGCAACCGTGTTTGAAGAGATGAATGCGTTAGACCATTTCGAAGCCTTCTGCTCCCTTAACGGCCCGCGTTTCTACGGTCTGCCGGTTAATGACACGTTCATTGAGCTGGAGCGCAAAGAAAGCCAGGTTGAAGCGTCGATTGCGCTCACCGACGATACGCTGATCCCCTTCCTGGCCGGTGAAACCGTAAACTGGACGGTAAAACGCTAAAAAAATCGCGCCTCCTGTTGTCAAAGCGACAATATAACTGTATAAATAAACAGTATATTACACAGGGGGCATTTATGCGTATCGAAGTCACCATAGCCAAATCCACCGTCCTGCCTGCTGGCGCACTCGACGCTCTGGCGGGTGAACTATCCCGACGTATTAACAGCACTTTTCCAGAAAACGATGGCGCCGTAACGGTACGTTATGCGACAGCAAACCATCTTTCCGTCATCGGCGGCGCGAAAGAAGACAAAGAACGCATCAGCGAAATTTTGCAGGAAACATGGGAAAGCGCCGACGACTGGTTCATCACTGATTAAAATTTGCTCCCTCATTGTGTTTTTTTGCCGGGTCGCCCCGGCTTTTTTTCGTTTCGTCTCCTGAAAGTTCAAAATATTTCAGCATCTTCTTAGAAAATCGTGAACAAGATGGCGTTTTATTGTTCGAACAATCCTAAAAAGCATAAAAATGTGTTGCTACCCGTTTATTTTTTCCTTCTGAACCCTTATTAATTGATATACTGAAATTGCTTTCAGAAAAACATGCATTGAACCTCAAAGTCGTTGTCTTCTAACACGCATTAAGGGGGTTATAATGGAAAAGAATAGTGAAGTCATCCAGACCCATCCGCTTGTTGGCTGGGATATCAGCACCGTAGATAGCTACGATGCGCTGATGCTGCGTTTGCACTACCAGACCCCAAATCAGCAAAACCGTGATGAAGCGGAAGTTGGACAGACGCTGTGGCTTACAACAGACGTCGCCCGTCAGTTTATCTCTATTTTAGAAGCAGGCATCGCAAAAATAGAATCTGGCGACTATCAGGAAAATGAGTATAAACGGCATTGACCTTATGCCCCTTTTCACTCAACAGGCACCCTCGCGGTGCCTTATTTATTTCGCTCTTGTATAAGCCCACTTAGTTAATTACTCTGCTAACAAAGCGTTAGTAAAGAGAAGCCTATGAAATACGATTTAATCATTATCGGAAGCGGCTCCGTAGGATCTGCCGCCGGTTATTACGCCACGCAGGCGGGTCTGAAAGTGCTGATGATTGACGCCCACCTTCCCCCCCACTCTGAAGGAAGCCATCACGGCGATACCCGTCTGATCCGTCACGCTTACGGTGAAGGTGAACGTTATGTACCGCTGGTGCTTCGGGCTCAGACGCTGTGGGATGAGCTGGCCGCCCTCACCGAAGATCGCATTTTTGAGCGCACCGGGGTCGTTAACCTGGGGCCAGCCAGCTCCACGTTTCTGGCGACCGTCGAGGAGAGCGCGAAAGCCTACCGCCTGGACGTCGAGCGTCTGGATGCAAACGGCATCATGGCGCGCTGGCCGGAAATTTCTGTTCCTGAAGACTACATTGGATTGTTTGAAGCCAATTCCGGGGTACTGCACAGCGAAACGGCCATTAAGACCTGGATTGATCTCGCCGCCAAAGCGGGCTGCGCGCAGTTGTTCAACTGTCCGGTCACGGGCATCACCCACCATGCAGAGGGTTCAACCGTCACCACCTCTGAAGGTGAATATACCGCCACGCGTCTGCTGGTGAGTGCGGGAACGTGGGTGACGAAACTGCTGCCGGACCTGCCCATCCAGCCGGTGCGAAAAGTCTTCTCCTGGTTCCAGTCTGACGGGCGTTACAGCAGTCAGAACAAATTCCCGGCGTTTACAGGCGAGCTACCCAATGGCGACCAGTTCTACGGTTTTCCCTTGGAAAAAGACGCGCTCAAGATTGGCAAACATAACGGCGGGCAGGTAATTTCCTCTGCGGAAGAACGCAAGCCGTACGGCGCTTATCCGCAGGATGGTTCCGAAGCCTTCACGTTCCTGCGTAATATCCTGCCGGGCGTAGGCGGGTTGCTTTACGGCGCAGCGTGCACCTATGACAACACTCCGGATGAAGACTTTATCATCGACACCCTGCCGGGACACGATAACACCCTGCTCGTAACCGGGCTCAGCGGTCACGGGTTTAAATTTGCCTCTGTGTTAGGTGAAATCGCCGCCCAGTTTGCGCAGGGGATCGCGCCTTCGTTTGATCTCAAGCCCTTCGCGCTCTCGCGCTTTGATCGATAATACTTCTACAGGCTCCGAATAACCGGGGCCTGTTTAGCGATAGAGGCATGATGCGCAGACTGGTGAATTACCTTATCAATAACATCCGCGAGCATTTTATGCTCTACATTGTTCTTTGGTCGCTGCTGGCGATCATTGACGTTATCTATATTGTATTCTTCTGAAAATTCTCGCTGACGTTTATTGACACTCCTTTAAATTTATTTAACTTATATTTTTTAAAAAACGTCACCTCAAATTTATTGAACGAAGCGATTGAAATACATTGCGGAAACATATTCAAATTCGCTGAAATAAATTAAATAAAAAACATTATTCATTTTTTTCTGTTGCATTATTTATTTAACCCGTCCATTTTTATTGCTCAGTCATTTGAGAACGGAAATTCATATGCAATGGCGTAACACCTCCCGTCGCTACGGAATAATATCCATGTGTTTACACTGGCTATTTGCACTTGCCGTCTATGCCATGTTTGGTCTCGGCCTCTGGATGGTTACATTAAGCTATTATGACGGTTGGTATCATCAGGCCCCCGAATTGCACAAAAGCATTGGGGTTCTGCTGATGATGGGTCTGGTTTTTCGCGTGATCTGGCGACATATCTCTCCGCCCCCTCCAGCGCCCAAAAGCCATGGCCGACTTACCCGCATAAGCGCTGTTGGCGCACATATCGCACTCTATGCCCTGCTGTTCGCCATTCTGATCAGCGGCTATCTCATTTCGACCGCAGACGGTAAACCGATCAGCGTGTTTGGGCTTTTTGACATCCCAGCCACGCTGGCTGACGCCGGTTCACAGGCTGACACCGCAGGTGTGGTTCATCTGTGGCTGGCATGGAGCGTGGTGATCCTGTCTGTCCTGCATGGCCTTGCGGCCCTGAAACATCACTTTATTGATAAAGACGATACGCTGAAGCGCATGCTTGGCCGTTCGTCAGTTGACTCTGGAGCATAAAATGAAAAAACGCCTGTTGGGTATCGCATTAGGTTCGCTGCTATTTACCACCGGTTCGGCCATTGCCGCTGACTATAAAATTGATAAGGAGGGCCAGCATGCCTTTGTCAATTTCCGTATTCAGCATCTGGGTTACAGCTGGTTATATGGCACATTCAATGATTTCGATGGCACATTTACTTTCGACGAGAAAAACCCTGCTGCCGATAAAGTGAACGTCACCATTAATACCAACAGCGTCGACACTAATCACGCCGAGCGTGATAAACATCTGCGCAGCGCTGAATTTCTGAACGTGGGCAAATTCCCGCAAGCTACTTTCGCGTCGACAGAGGTGAAGAAAGACGGTGATAAGCTCGCTATTACCGGTAATCTGACGCTGAACGGCGTAACAAAACCGGTCACACTGGATGCCAAATTAATTGGACAGGGCGACGATCCGTGGGGTGGCAAACGTGCTGGATTTGAAGCCGCAGGCAAAATTCATCTAAAAGATTTTAATATCACCACGGATTTAGGCCCGGCATCGCAGGATGTTGAGTTGATTATTTCGGTGGAAGGCGTTCAGCAGAAGTCATAAAACAGGCCCGGCAGGCTTTCGCGCCGCCGGGCAGTGTTTTACTCCGGGTCCGGAATACCCAGTTTGGTATTCAGTCGGCCCCGGGATTTATTAAAGATCTTATTCCCGTTCTCGCGTCCGGCACGGCGACGACGTTGCTCTTCTTCAGGCAAGATACTCTCTTCACTGCACAGCTCGCTACAGCAGCCATTAAACTTCTCGGCACATGCAGGGCACTGAATAAACAGCAGATGACACCCGTCGTTTTTGCAGTTGGTATGCGTATCGCACGGCGTACCGCACTGGTGGCAGTGCGCGATAACGTCCTCTGAAATTCGCTCGCCCATACGCTCGTCAAACACAAAGTTCTTACCGATAAAACGCACCGGTAAACCCTGCTCACGGGCGCGACGGGCATACTCAATGATCCCACCCTCAATGTGCCAGACTTTATTAAACCCGTTGTGCTTCATCCAGGCGCTGGCTTTTTCACAGCGGATCCCCCCGGTGCAGTACATAACGATCTTTTTGTCTTTATGCTCCTGCATCATCTCAACGGCTTTTGGCAGTTGCTCGCGGAAGGTGTCGGCAGGAATTTCCATCGCATTCTCGAAGTGCCCCACTTCATATTCATAGTGGTTACGCATATCAATGAACACCGCATCCGGATCGTCGAGCATCGCGTTCACTTCAGCGGCCTTCAGGTACTCCCCCACATTAGCGGCATTGAAGCTCGGATCGTCAATGCCATCCGCCACAATACGCTCGCGCACCTTCATGCGCAGCACCCAGAATGATTTACCGTCATCATCCAGCGCAATGTTCAGGCGTAAGCCGTTAAGCGCCGGATCAAACCCGTAAAGGAAGCCGCGGAAGGCGCTGACCTTGCTTTCCGGCACGCTGATCTGCGCGTTAATCCCCTCACGCGCCAGATAGACGCGACCAAACACGTTCAGGGCGGTAAAAGCCTGGTAAAGCGCATCGCGGGTCGCCTGGGGATCATCAATGGTGAAATACTTATAGAAAGAGATCGTTGTGCGCGGTTCGGTTTCGGCCAACATACGCGCTTTCAACATCTCATTCGAAACGCGGTTGTGTAACACTGGCATGGTGTACAAGTCCTGCAATCGTTGAGAATTAAAAATCGGTCGGCATGATATAGCAAACAAAGACAATTTACATCCACACAATTTACGCTACATTTCAGTCAACCTGATTAATCAGACTTAACATTTGCATATTCTTTCATGTTTCGATGACAGACATTTTGGCTATGCCTTAAAAAATGAGACAATATCCTTTCAGGACGTTAGAACACAGGACAGACATGACCCAGTTACCGAAATTTACTGCCGCGCTTTTGCATCCCCGCTATTGGTTAACATGGTCAGGCATTGGCTTGTTGTGGCTAATTGTACAGTTGCCTTATCCCGTCATTTTCCGCATGGGTAAAGGACTGGGCCGCATTGCTCAGCAGTTTATGAAGCGTCGCGCCAGGATCGCGTATCGTAACCTTGAGCTTTGCTTTCCTCAGATGAGTGAATCTGAGCGCCACGACATGGTGGTTAAAAACTTCGAATCTGTCGGCATGGGGCTGATGGAGACCGGTATGGCCTGGTTCTGGTCGGATAAACGCATGGCGCGCTGGACGGAAGTGGCCGGGACCGGCATGGAGCCGGTGCATATTCTTCAGGCCAACCAGACTGGCGTCCTGCTGATTGGCGTTCATTTCCTGACGCTCGAAATTGGCGCGCGGATGTTCGGCATGCAGGCGCCGGGTATAGGCGTTTATCGTCCTAACGATAATCCGGTGATCGATTTGATCCAGACCAACGGACGCATGCGCTCCAATAAAAGCATGATCGATCGCAAAGACCTGAAAGGGATGATCCGCGCCCTGAAATCAGGTGAAGTGGTCTGGTATGCCCCGGATCATGACTATGGCCCGCAATCCAGCGTGTTTGTCCCGTTCTTTGCGGTGGAAGATGCAGCGACGACCACCGGGACTTGGATGCTGGCGCGGATGTCCAAAGCGGCTATCGTGCCGTTTGTGCCGCGCCGTAAACCAGACGGTTCAGGCTATCAGCTCATCATGCTGGAGCCGGAACTCGCGCCACCGCTGATTGATGCAGAAACCACCGCCCGCTGGATGAACGGCGTTGTCGAGAAATGCATTATGCTCGCGCCGGAGCAGTACATGTGGCTGCATCGCCGCTTTAAAACCCGGCCTCAGGGCGTCCCTTCCCGGTATTAACCTGCGTGCGGCCTTCCGGGCCGCATGTTGTTTTAGCTTTAAAAGCTCCCCGTCATTGCGGCAATCATACCCCGGGCGCATAATTAGCAGGCTTATTACCTCACTGTTCACGGTGCCCTGCACCTCATTATGCGGATAGTTATGTCCCCCACAGATGCTCCCATAAACTGGAAACGTAACCTGACGGTTGCGTGGCTGGGTTGTTTTCTTACTGGCGCCGCCTTTAGCCTGGTGATGCCCTTCCTGCCCCTCTACGTTGAACAGCTCGGCGTCACCGGACATAGCGCCCTGAATATGTGGTCCGGCCTGGTGTTCAGCATTACGTTCCTGTTCTCCGCCATTGCGTCGCCTTTCTGGGGTGGGCTGGCGGATCGCAAAGGCCGCAAAATTATGCTGCTGCGCTCCGCGCTCGGCATGGCGATCATTATGCTGCTGATGGGGGTGGCGCAGAATGTCTGGCAGTTCCTGATACTACGCGCGCTTCTGGGCCTGCTCGGGGGATTTATCCCTAACGCCAACGCCCTGATCGCCACCCAAATCCCGCGCCAGAAAAGCGGCTGGGCGTTGGGCACTCTATCCACTGGCGGCGTAAGCGGCGCACTGCTGGGCCCACTGGCGGGCGGGCTGCTGGCCGACCACTACGGACTGCGGCCGGTATTCTTCATTACCGCCAGCGTGCTGTTCCTCTGCTTCCTGGTGACGCTTATCTGTATCCGCGAGAATTTCACGCCCGTGGCCAAAAAAGAGATGCTGCACGCCCGGGATGTGCTGGCCTCGCTGAAAAACCCAAAGCTGGTGCTGAGCCTGTTTGTAACCACCATGATTATCCAGGTGGCCACCGGTTCAATCGCGCCTATACTGACGCTCTACGTACGCGACCTGGCGGGAAACGTCAGCAATATCGCCTTTATCAGCGGCCTAATCGCCTCTGTTCCCGGCGTGGCGGCGCTACTGAGCGCGCCGAGGCTCGGCAAGCTGGGAGACCGTATCGGCCCGGAAAAGATCCTGATCTGCGCCCTGATCGTCTCCGTCCTGCTGCTGATCCCCATGGCGTTGGTGCAGTCTCCGTGGCAGCTCGGCGTCCTGCGCTTCCTGCTGGGGGCTGCGGATGGTGCGCTACTCCCGGCTGTACAGACGCTGCTGGTCTATAACTCCACCAACCAGATAGCCGGTCGTATTTTCAGCTATAACCAGTCGTTTCGCGATCTGGGTAACGTCACCGGACCGCTGGTCGGCGCGGGAATTTCGGCCAGCTTCGGTTTCCGGGCAGTCTTTATCGTGACGGCAGGCGTCGTGCTGTTCAACGCCGTTTATTCGTGGCTCAGCTTATCCCGGGCGCTACGCCCGGCGCGAATAAGACAACATCGTGACGGCTAATTTTCGCATTCATACTTGCAAAATCACATAATCAGCTATTCTTTCCCTGAATACCTTCACGAAAAACAGGGAGACACCAATGACCATGTACGCAACGCTTGAAGAAGCCATTGACGCTGCACGCGAAGAATTTCTTGCAGACAACCCCCGGCATCGACGCCGAAGATGCGAATGTGCAACAGTTCAATGCCAAAAATATGTTTTGCAGGACGGCGACATCATGTGGCAAGTTGAGTTTTTTGCCGACGAAGGGAAGAAGGTGAATGTTTACCTATGCTTAGCGGTGAAGCCGCGCAAAGTGTTTTTGATGGCGACTATGATTAGATAGAGATACGCCAGGAGTGGCAGGAAGAGGAATACATTACATGAATGGGACGAGGGGGAATTTCAGCTTGAGCCACCGCTGGATACGAGGAAGGACGCGCAGCAGCTGATGAGTGGGATGAAACGTTAATCACTCATACGGGCCATGATGAATGTCGATCGCAGCAGTAAAGTAGCAAAAACCAGAGAGAATGGCAGATCAAGGATCGTGACATAACGCCAGGCGGAGTCACGCACATCCCATTGCACACCGGGATACTATTGGTTGCCATGCCCCTGCCCCGGTATAGTGCGACTAATAATGCTGCCACAGCCACTCCAGCAAGGTCACCATGATGCTCACCACAATTAAACGCATTTGATACCCTCTTTCGTAAAAAAATACCGGCATAACGCCGGTATTTTTAT
Organism: Enterobacter hormaechei; assembly: GCA_042434945.1. Lineage (GTDB taxonomy): Bacteria > Pseudomonadota > Gammaproteobacteria > Enterobacterales > Enterobacteriaceae > Escherichia > Escherichia hormaechei_A. Next base: position 1,195,969 of record CP170191.1, on the reverse strand, counting down.
TGGCTCGTTGTTTTGCCGGATGCGGCGTGAACGCCTTATCCGACCCACAAAGTCTTGCAAAATCAATAAATTGCAGGAACGATGTAGGCCTGATAAGCGTAAGCGCATCAGGCAACTACGTTTTTATTGCGAAGCCGCATCGGTTTACGCAATGCCAGTGGATTGAGCTTTATCCTTCGTAATAACTCACCCATGAAGAATATCTCTCCGGGGAATTCCAGACACGGAAATGCAGACGGCCATCGTCACCGGATCGCTTAGCAGCACCAGGCGACGATCGCGATTCAGCTTCTCTGGCGTCTCGTTCAGCGCCTGTTCAACGTGGCGGTCACGGGCGATTTCCAGCACCTTACTGGCGCGGTGACGCGCGGTCGCCATTGCGGTTGCCAGAGCGTTAAATGACGGGTTAAACACTGCGTGCATAAAGCCATCATCAAGGGAGCGTTGACGATTCATCTCAAGGAACCGATCGGTATCAACCAGCACCTGCGGCGGCGAATACTCTTCCGGGATCAGGAACAGTTTCCAGCGTTTGGTGCGCAGACCAACGGTGGCACGGCTGGAAATCACCGAAACAAACGGTGACAGGATCAACGAGAAGACAATCGGTGCCAGCCAGAACAGGAAACGCAGATCCAGCCACGCCATCCCAACAGCCCACACTAACCCTAACAGCAGCTGTGAGCCGTGGCGTTTGAACGCTTCACCCCAGGAAGTGGAGTCATCATCACGCTGCGGTGAATTCCACACCACTTCCCAGCCAAGGAACGCGCTGACAACGAAGACCGTATGGAACAGCATGCGTACCGGAGCCAGCAGCACGGAAAAAAGCACTTCCAGCAGCAACGATAATGTAACGCGCCAGAAGCCGCCGTATTCTTTCGTTCCTTTGCACCAGATAAGCAAAATGCTCAATAACTTCGGCAGGAACAACAGCACCATGGTCGAAGCAAAAAGTGCAATCGCCAGCTCAGGACGCCACTGCGGCCACACTGGGAACAACTGCCGTGGTTGCAGGAAGTATTGCGGTTCGGTCAACGCATGCACTACCTGCAATGCAGTAGAGAGCGCGAGGAACATAAACCACAGCGGAGCGGAGAGATAAGACATCACGCCCGTCAGGAACACCGCACGGTGAACCGGGTGCATACCCTTCACCAGGAACAGACGGAAGTTCATCAGGTTACCGTGGCACCATCGGCGGTCACGTTTTAGCTCATCAAGCAAGTTAGGCGGCAATTCTTCATAAGAACCCGGGAGATCGTAAGCAATCCAGACCCCCCAACCTGCACGGCGCATCAACGCCGCTTCCACGAAGTCATGTGACAGGATTGAACCGGCAAAGGAACCTTCGCCCGGCAGCGGAGCCAGTGCGCAGTGCTCGATAAACGGTTTCACGCGGATAATCGCGTTATGTCCCCAGTAGTGCGACTCGCCAAGTTGCCAGAAGTGCAAACCGGCTGTAAACAGTGGCCCATACACGCGGGTCGCGAACTGCTGACAGCGCGCATACAGCGTATCCATACCGGACGCTTTCGGCGACGACTGAATGATCCCGGCGTTCGGGTTGGCTTCCATCAGGCGCACCAGCCCGCACAAACAATCACCGGTCATTACCGAGTCAGCATCCAGCACCACCATGTAGCTGTACTGGCTGCCCCAGCGACGGCAGAAGTCATCGATATTACCGCTTTTACGCTTCACGCGGCGACGGCGGCGGCGATAGAAAATCTGACCTTCGCCACCGACTTCAGCGATAAGCTCCATCCAGGCTTTTTGCTCTGCGACGCAGATATCCGGGTTATAACTGTCACTAAGAATGTAGACATCAAAGTGTTTGGCATTCCCGGTGGCTTTTACTGATTCCCACGTTGCACGCAGGCCAGCAAAAACACGGTTCACGTCTTCGTTACAGATAGGCATGATCAACGCCGTGCGATGCTCCGGGTTTAATGGTTCATCGCCAACTGTTGACGCAGATATACTGTATTTATCGCGACCAATAAGCAGTTGCAGGAAGCCCATTAACGCCGTCCAGAATCCGGCGGACACCCAACAGAACAGTACCGCAAAGAGGATCAGGATACCGGTTTGCAGCATATAAGGCAGAAGCTGCATAAAGGAAACCCACAAATCCTGACCAACCATATCCATAGGATTAATCAGCGCCCAACCCTGATAAGGAAGAATGGTCTTCATATACCAGGTCGCGACGACAGTTTGCGCGAGCGTCAGGATCAACAGAATGTAACGGCGGATGGTACCGACGGTACGCCACTTTTGCTCGCTCTCCTGCTCTTCTTTGGTCAAACGAGCCAGATAGCGCGGCGTGACATCGCGTCCACGCAGGCGATCCCAGAAACGGCCTACCGGGTTGGTACGCCACGGGTCGGGAAACATCGAGGAGCGTTTTGCTTCTGGCATCGCCTTCAGCTGATCGCGCCCTTCGTCGTCTTTAATTAACTGTCCATCAGCAAGTGAATCTGGCCAGGCTTGTTCCAGACGCGCCTTTACCGAGCCTTGCGGGGAATCATCCTCCCGCGCCCAGGTGCGGTGTTCGGCATCCAGCGCCTGATGAACGGCGCGGATATCAGTCTTCGGCAATGCCGCTTTCTCGCTTGCGGCGATGGGCATTGCGTCAATGTACTCAGTTGTCTTATTCATTGGCAGGTAACTGGTAGCTCCAGGTTTCACTCAACGTCTGATCGGCATTCACCAGCGCAGCACGCATTTCAGTGGTTTTCTTGGCATCTTTCACTTTCACACGCATCACCAGACGCCAGCCTTTGGTAACCGGGTTATAGCGCACCGTGCTTTCAACTATCTCACCATTATCACCAATGCTGGTTTGCGCTGTGACCGGGGTATCCTCTGGCAGTTTTTTCATCTCTGCGCCGGTAAAATCGACCACAAAGGCGATAGTACCGTCAGGCTGGCGAATCAGGTTCGACTGCTTCACATCCCCCGTTGAACGACGCGTTTGTTGCACCCATGCGTTATCTGGCGCATGCAGTTTGTCTTCATCACGGCTGAAGGTGATGGTGTATTTAAAGTTCATCTCTTTACCCGGCTCCGGCAGCTGATCCGGCGTCCAGTAAGCGACGATGTTATCGTTGGTTTCATCGTTGGTTGGAATTTCCACCAGCTCAACGCTGCCTTTACCCCACTCCCCTTTCGGAGTCACCCATGCGCTTGGACGAAGATCGTAACGATCATCGAGATCTTCAAAGCGGGAGAAATCACGACCGCGCTGCAACAGACCAAAGCCTTGCGGGTTTTCCATGGAGAAGCTGCTGACCGCTAAATGTTTCGGGTTATTCAACGGACGCCAGATCCATTCGCCATTACCGGCATGGATAGAGAGACCGTTAGAGTCGTGCAACTCCGGACGATAGTTATTTGCAGGCGACGGTTGGTTCGGCCCAAACAGGAACATACTGGTTAACGGTGCAACCCCCAGTTTGCCGACTTTATCGCGCAGATAGATTTTCGACTGCACATCCACAACCGTGTCACGCCCTGGCATAACCACGAATTTGTAAGCACCTGTCGCACGCGGCGAGTCAAGCAATGCATAGATGGTTAAACGTTTATCAGTCGGTTTTGGACGCTCGATCCAGAACTCTTTGAAGCGCGGAAATTCTTCACCCGATGGCAAGGCGGTATCAATTGCCAGGCCGCGGGCAGAAAGGCCATAAACCTGACCTGCACCAATCACGCGGAAATAGCTGGCCCCGAGCATGCTGACGATTTCATCGTTTTTATCTTTGCTGTTGATCGGGTAAAGCACTTTAAAACCGGCAAAGCCAAGGTCTTTTACCGTATCTTTGTCATGCTGAACATCGCCGAAAGTGAAATAATCCGGGCTGTATTTGATTCGTTTGACTGCGGTGGCAGTCACTTCATTTATTTTGACCGGGGTATCGAAGTACATACCCTGATGGTAGAACTCGAGTTTGAATGGGGTCTTCAGATTGTTCCAGTACGCTTTGTCATGATTAAACTGGATCTGCTGATAGTCCGCGTATTTCATATCGCGGAAAACGGAGGGCAAGTTGCTTTTGGGCGTCTCGTAGCCTTTCCCGGCTAAAGATTGAGCTTGCTTTGCGACATCATCAATACTGAAAGCCCAGCTTGAAGATGTATACAGGGTTAACATTACTGCAGCACTCAACCAACGCATTTTCATCATTTGTAGTTTATGTTTCATAATTAGTAAGCACTTCCCCCTTTGTGTGCTTATATCGATCCGATCTATTTTAATGGATAACCAGCCATTCCGACAACAGAATCCCGGTATCGTTCAGCACGCTGGCTCATGGATTAAGCACCTGATTGCAACCGTTTTCACTTTCCGTGCTTCTCCTAAAGACAGGGTGTCGGTCTTGGTGTAGGGTTGGCTCCGAATGTAACCATTATGAGCCTTAGGGATAAGGCGAAAAGTCTGAGAATGCGCAAAGTTATATGAGCACAACCCCTGTACAACGTGAATATTTCCTCGACTCGATCCGCGCATGGCTCATGCTATTGGGGATCCCTTTTCATATTTCACTGATCTATTCCAGCCACACCTGGCACGTGAACAGCCAGATGCCCTCCTGGTGGCTGACGCTGTTTAATGATTTTATCCATGCCTTCCGCATGCAGGTATTTTTTGTCATTTCCGGTTATTTCTCTTACATGCTCTTCTTGCGCTATCCCCTCAAACGATGGTGGAAAGTGCGCGTGGAGCGCGTGGGCATACCGATGTTGACGGCCATTCCGCTGCTGACGCTGCCGCAGTTCATCATGTTGCAGCATGTTAAAGGCAAGGCGGAAAACTGGCCGAATCTCTCCTTCTATGAGAAATACAACACCCTGGTCTGGGAGCTGATTTCCCACCTCTGGTTCCTGCTGGTACTGGTGGTACTAACCACGGTGAGTTTGTTGATCTTCAGCCAGCTGCGCCAGCGCGCGAGCACCGCATCCTCGACCTTCTTCGCCAACATCACCCTGGGCAAGCTGTCTCTGCTGTTTCTTGCGCTGGGGGTCGCGTATGCCGCCGTCAGGCGTACCCTGCTCATTGTCTACCCTCCCATTCTGAGCGATGGGCTGTTTAATTTCGTGGTGATGCAGACCCTGTTCTACATTCCCTTCTTCCTGATTGGGGCGCTGGCATTTATTCATCCCCGGCTTAAAGCGCTGTTTACCACCCCCTCCCCCTGGTGTGCGGTGGGTGCTGCGCTGGCCTTTGCCGCCTATCTTCTCAATCAGCGCTATGGCAGCGGGGACGCGTGGATGTATGAGACAGAGAGCGTGATAACGATGCTGATGGGCCTGTGGATGGTTAACGTGGTATTCGCCCTGGGCCATCGTCTGCTGAATTTTAAATCCAGTCGCGTCACCTATTTCGTTAATGCTTCGCTGTTTATCTACCTGGTTCACCATCCGCTGACGCTGTTTTTCGGGGCGTACATTACGCCGCATATCGCCTCGAATGCGCTGGGCTTCTTCACCGGCCTGGTCTTTGTGGTTGGCATTGCCATCGTGTTGTATGAAATCCATCTGCGGATCCCGCTTTTGCGTTTCCTGTTCTCAGGCAAACCTCAGGTTAAAGCGGGATAACAAAACGGCGCCTCCAGGGCGCCGTTTTTGCACTTCAGACATCAAAATGCCTGGCTGCGCGCGGTCAAAATCCGCTGATACAGGTCGGCGGTGTGCTCATCGAAACAGACAAAAATGACTTTTTCCGGCATGGGTTTGAGGGAAAGGTAGTGATAAACGGTATTCACGGCGATTGTAGCTGCCGCTTCCTTTGGATAACCGTACACCCCGGTGCTAATGGCGGGGAACGCCATGGTCTTATACCCGTTATCCGCCGCAAGCCGCAGGCAGTTACGATACGCCTGCTCCAGAATCTCAGCCTCATGGCGGTCGCCACCGTGCCAGACGGGTCCAACGGTATGGATCACCGCCTTGGCCGGGAGATCGCCTGCAAGCGTAATAACAGCATGCCCCGGCGGGCACTCTCCCTGCTGCTGACGCACAGTTTTGCATGCTTCAAGGAGTTGAGGGCCTGCGGCCCGGTGAATGGCACCGTCCACCCCGCCCCCACCCATCAGGGAGGAATTGGCTGCGTTGACGATCACGTCAACGTGTACCGTCGTGATATCGCCATGAATAACGTCGATTTGCGGTCTCATAAACACCCTCTGCAACCCGCCTTTTTCATCAGTGTATCGCAGAGGGAGAAGGAGAAAAACTGCCGTGAAAAAAACGTCGGTTAGCGGTAATCCACCTGAACGACCGCAAGCGTTTTCTGTTCATTCAGGTATTTCATGCTGACAGCGGCCAGAGCTGAATGAGGATGATGGCCCCGGAGCGCCTCGTCATAACTGATGGTATGCGTTTTCATACGGTTATTTTCCGGACAGGAGATCGCAAACTGCTGATGCCGGGGCGTGACTTCGCACGGGTCAGCGACCACCGCGCCACGAAAATGAATCACCCCACCATTTTCTATAGTTGCTGAATAAGCCGGAGATAAAAAAGAGGACAGGATCAGTCCCAGACCAGAAATAATACACGCTGCGGATTTGAACATTATTTGTACTCCTCAATGAAATTCGTCCTTGAGGGGTAAAAACGCTCCGTTATGACGTATCAATTTAAGCAACCCGATGACTGGGTTCTTAATATCAGCATAGCTTACCTGTGCAGCGCCGCCACTTTATTAAATCATTGATTTCATGAATTATTAAAGCGTACTTACCGGTGCGTTCCACTGCTGTGATAAATGAAGCGATTTTCCATCGGAAACGGTGACGATTATTTTTACCGCATCCCCTGAACGAATATTTAAACTGATTCGCGTTAAATCAATCGGCTGATTAGCGGGTATAAAAAGAGTATTTTTCTGCCGCGATGTACTTTGTCCCGCTTGCCCCTGTCGGACAGATAACACCTCAACCTGACATTCGCAGGCGTCTGCCAGCGTGACCTGAGGAATAATGGTTGTCATATTTGCCTGCTGTGAGGTGCTGAACGTTATCTGGCTGGCAAGCGCGGCAAGGAGAATGAAGGTGCTCATGAGATCCTCCCGAAAAAAAACAGGGCACATGCCCTGTTTTTTGGTACAGAAATGAATCAGTACTGATGTGCGGTCGCGTTGTTGCCAAAGCCAACCTGGTGCACAGTCACCGTTGAGCCGGACGCTGTCTGGTCTACCGCCGCGCCGTTGCCGCCGCCGAACTGTTTCACGTTGATAACAGAGTCTTTGCTATTCCACTGGTCGATGGTGGCGCTGTTACCAAAGCCTTTTTGCAGCAGATCGATAGAACTGTCATCAGAGCCCTGACCAACATCTGCGCCGTTACCGCCACCGTGCTGGGTAATGGTCAATTCAGAATCTCGGGCGTCCGTCTGCAAAGCAAGCGCGGAGTTACCGCCGCCGTACTGGTAAATGCTCAGGGTTGAGTCAGGGCCGTTATTGCCGCCACCCCAGCCACCTCCGTGGCCGCCGCCAAATTGTGGTACCGCACCTGCGAAAGCACTGCCAGAAACTACGATTGCTGCAATAACTGCCACTTTGAAAAGTTTCATGGTAAACCCCCATCGGATTGATTAAGGCGTCACACATCGCTAGCGTTGAATAACGCGAATAGCCATTTGCGACTGTCTCTGTACTACAACTGCTGTTTTCTGCGTACCATACTGCGTTATATTCGCCCTGTTACCCGAGCCTTTCTGGATAATCATGGCGGTGTTGCCAAAAGCGCCCTGCTTAATACTCGCATCGTTGCCGTTACCGGTCTGATCGATATAAGCAAGGTTATACGTCCCTGACTGATCAACATGCGCGCGGTTATTCCCGCCCTCCTGGGAAATAATGGACAGCAATTTAGAACCGCCCTGGCGTACATCAGCATTATTACCTGAGCCCTGTTGACCAATAATGGCTGCCTGATTGTATGAAACTTTACTTAATTCATTTATCGCAAAATTATATTCAGAACTGGCTAAATCTGAATCACCTGCGATTACAAACCCAGGCGCACCCAGTAATGTAAACATCATAAACAACATTTTGTTTTTCATGCTGTCACCCTGGACCTGGCTATAAAATAGGTATGTCTTTACCCGTTAACGCGATTCGTTTTGTTAACGCCGCGTTACGGAAAAGAGTATGTCTGCCGAAACATATTTAATATCTCACCCGTGTGCCTTATTTTTATATGCTCATTCACCTCAAAGTCGTAAATCTCGCCTGAAACGACGCGACACACCACTAATGCAGAAATAAATTCTTGTCTGAGCGTCTGGACAACAGCGAGACAGGCTGTCCAACCTGTACCGGCTTCTACAGACAAACATGGCAATGTCTTTTGCCAGGTGCGTGACACGAAGCAAGTTTTCTTAAGAAAAATTTCCAGCTTAGAGAAGTCTTAACTTTTTAGCTGAGTTCATACTTTTTACCGGCTGGCTTACAATAATTAAAAGCTCAATAATTCAATTCGTTATAATATATTGTATGACTTTCAAAATCTGTGCACGTTTATACACCTGTACAACTTTCCCCTTATCTTAAAATCTATTCACCCTGCAAAATACACAACTTAATATCGAATTTTACATTCTGTTACATGATTAACACTTGCTTTAAAGTTTGCAATAGCTAGATTGAAAACAGCAGTACGTTATTTGTTTTTAATTTTACCGCCTCCTTTGGAGGAAGGTTTTTTAACTACACACAGCAGTGCAACATCTGTCAGTACTTCTGGTGCTTCTATTTTAGAGGCAGCTGTCAGGTGTGCGATCAATAAAAAAAGCGGGGTTTCATCATGTTTAATGAAGTCCATAGTATTCATGGTCATACATTATTGTTGATCACTAAACCTTCTTTGCAGGCGACAGCTCTCTTGCAGCACCTTAAACAATCGCTGGCAATTACAGGAAAATTACATAATATTCAACGTTCTCTGGACGATATCTCTTCAGGCTCTATTATTCTTCTGGATATGATGGAAGCGGATAAAAAGCTTATCCATTATTGGCAGGATACTTTGAGCAGGAAAAACAACAATATCAAAATATTGTTGCTAAATACGCCTGAAGATTACCCGTACCGCGACATTGAAAACTGGCCTCATATCAACGGCGTTTTTTATTCCATGGAGGATCAAGAACGTGTTGTCAATGGGTTGCAAGGCGTCCTGCGCGGCGAATGCTACTTTACGCAAAAGCTTGCCAGCTACCTGATTACGCATTCAGGTAACTATCGTTATAACAGCACGGAATCAGCCCTCCTTACTCATCGGGAAAAAGAGATCCTGAATAAGCTGCGTATCGGCGCGTCTAATAACGAGATCGCTCGTTCGTTGTTCATCAGCGAAAATACGGTTAAAACGCATCTTTATAATCTTTTCAAGAAGATAGCCGTAAAAAACCGGACACAAGCGGTTTCCTGGGCAAACGATAACCTCAGGCGATAAAGCCATGAAACGTTATTTACGCTGGATTGTGGCGGCAGAATTTCTGTTCGCCGCAGGGAATCTTCACGCCGTTGAGGTAGAAGTCCCGGGATTGCTAACTGACCATACTGTTTCATCTATTGGCCATGATTTTTACCGAGCCTTTAGTGATAAATGGGAAAGTGACTATACGGTAACTTAACGATTAATGAAAGGCCCAGTGCACGATGGGGAAGCTGGATCACTATAACGGTCAATCAGGACGTTATTTTCCAGACTTTTTTATTTCCGTTGAAAAGAGACTTCGAGAAAACTGTCGTCTTTGCACTGATTCAAACTGAAGAAGCACTAAATCGTCGCCAGATAAATCAGGCGTTATTAAGTACGGGCGATTTGGCGCATGATGAATTCTAAATAAAAAATTGTTCGGAGGCTGCAATGCGTGTCAAACATGCAGTAGTTCTACTCATGCTTATTTCGCCATTAAGTTGGGCTGGAACCATGACTTTCCAGTTCCGTAATCCAAACTTTGGTGGTAACCCAAATAATGGCGCTTTTTTATTAAATAGCGCTCAGGCCCAAAACTCTTATAAAGATCCGAGCTATAACGATGACTTTGGTATTGAAACACCCTCAGCGTTAGATAACTTTACTCAGGCCATCCAGTCACAAATTTTAGGTGGGCTACTGTCGAATATTAATACCGGTAAACCGGGCCGCATGGTGACCAACGATTATATTGTCGATATTGCCAACCGCGATGGTCAATTGCAGTTGAACGTGACAGATCGTAAAACCGGACAAACCTCGACCATCCAGGTTTTCGGGTTTACAAAATAACTCAACCGATTTTTAAGCCCCAGCTTCATAAGGAAAATAATCATGCAGCGCTTATTTCTTTTGGTTGCCGTCATGTTACTGAGCGGATGCTTAACCGCCCCGCCTAAAGAAGCCGCCAGACCGACATTAATGCCTCGTGCTCAGAGCTACAAAGATTTGACCCATCTGCAGCGCCGGACGGGTAAAATCTTTGTTTCGGTATACAACATTCAGGACGAAACCGGGCAATTTAAACCCTACCCGGCAAGTAACTTCTCCACTGCTGTTCCGCAAAGCGCCACGGCAATGCTGGTCACGGCACTGAAAGATTCTCGCTGGTTTATACCGCTGGAGCGCCAGGGCTTACAAAACCTGCTTAACGAGCGCAAGATTATTCGTGCGGCACAAGAAAACGGCACGGTTGCCATTAATAACCGAATCCCGCTGCAATCTTTAACGGCGGCAAATATCATGGTTGAAGGTTCGATTATCGGTTATGAAAGCAACGTCAAATCTGGCGGGGTTGGGGCAAGATATTTTGGCATCGGTGCCGACACGCAATACCAGCTCGATCAGATGCCGTGAACCTGCGCGTCGTCAATGTGAGTACCGGCGAGATTCTTTCTTCGGTGAACACCAGTAAGACGATACTTTCCTATGAAGTTCAGGCCGGGGTTTTCCGCTTTATTGACTACCAGCGCTTGCTTGAAGGGGAAGTGGGTTACACCTCGAACGAACCTGTTATGCTGTGCCTGATGTCGGCTATCGAAACAGGGGTCATTTTCCTGATTAATGATGGTATCGACCGTGGTCTGTGGGATTTGCAAAATAAAGCAGAAACGGCAGAATGACATTCTGGTGAAATACCGCCATATGTCGGTCCACCGGAATCCTGACAGATAAAAAAGCCGGAATATCATCCGGCATTTTACTGTTTAAGCGAAAGCGTGAGTGCCCTCACGCTTTATTTTTGATTTCCTGCTCACGGTGCGCCGTCTTTGCACTACGCGCCGCCAGCCACAGGCCACTGTTTTTCATTGCGTAACCAAATATCTGCCCAAGCGCCAGCGAAGGTAACACCAGTTTCCAGTCACCCTGCCCGGCAAACGTCGCGCATGCGCCTATAAACGTCCCCCGGAACAAATGAAAGCAGCAGCTGTTTGGCCTGAATACACATCAGAAACGCGACAATACCGGTTATGACATAACCGAGAATTTCCAGATGTGTGCCAGGGCACTACCGTAAATAATGACCATCGCCCACACCACGCCACTAAGCAGGGTTGCAGCGGAGATCGCCAGCCCTTTCAGCCCACCTTGCGGGCAGGCAAAGTAGCCGTACAGCCCAGGAAGCCCGCCCAGCTTAGTAAGCCCAGGGAAACAGCCACCCATCCCAGATACCGGAGAGAATGCCTGTTGTGATTGCAATAGAGAGAAGTAGTGTTCATGCCGCGCATGATAGCAGAAAACGCGGCCATGAAAGAGATCGAGCACACATTTTATGCAACAACAAATTATCCGTTGCAGTTATGAGTGACGTAGATCACACTTATTCTTCAGAATCTTCTTCCAGCTCGTCCCACATTGCAGCGATAGCGTCACGCGTCAGCGGAGCCAGCGTTCTCCAGAACGGCGAGGTGGCATGGGCTTCAACTTTACCCAGGAAGGTGCCAACCCACGGAAGCAAATACGTTTCGAACAGGGTTTCAATCGCCTCGTTCTCATCATCACCTGCATTATCTTCAATCCAGGAGGCCGCCAGCAGCAGGGTACCGATATGATCGGCAGGCATATCCGTCAGCGGCATGCCCCGTTCTGAAAGAAACGCCCGAACTTCCGCTTCGGTCGCACCTTCCTGCCAGGCAGAACGATACGGCGACACGCGACACTCTTCCCCCACAAACAGCGCGTTGTAATCCGTTGAAATCTGCTGCATATCACAGCTTTTTTGCAAGCGTTCCAGCAACTCATCCTGTTCCAGCGGCCAGCTCTGCGCCAGTTTACCTTCACGAATCAGGGTAAACAGCGGAACCAGCAGCGGATCCTGCGGCTGGCGGTAATATAAGGTGCCCAGCACGCGGCAAAGGATGGAAAACTCATTCATGTTTTTATTCCGTTATTAATTAAAGATCGGCAAATTCATCAATCGGCGCCATGCCGCGCGACTCAAGGAAGTCGAGCATACGACGCGGCGTGACGTTCAGGATCTGTTCTTCCGGGAAATTCACGTCCCGCAATATTTTCAGGCACTCGCTGAAATCACCCAGCGTGAAGGCCGTGTGTGAATCAGAGCCCAGCGCCACCATGCCGCCCGCGTCACGCACGGCCGCCGCCACTTCGCGGCAGTTGGCTTCACTGCCCTTACGCGAGTGAACAAAGGAGGAGTTGTTAATCTCCAGCGCCACGCGGTGCTTCGCTGCCGCCTGCGCCACAGCCTGAATATCAATCGGGTATTTCGGATTTCCCGGGTGGCTAATAATGTGCACGTTGCCGCTGGCAATAGTGGCAATCATCGCTGCGGTGTTGGTCTCTTTATCCTGGGGCGCAAAGACCGGCTCGTGGAAGCCGGCGAGGATCAGATCTAACGAGGTCAGCATCGGGCCGGTGCAGTCAATCTCACCGTCAGTATTTTTGATGTTCGCTTCGATGCCGCGCAGTATCCCGATACCGTCCACCAGGCGTGGCCAGATACGCATATTCACAAAATGCCAGTAGTGCGGCGCATCCGCCATATCCGGACCGTGATCGGTTATCGCAAACAGTTTAATGCCTTTCAGCTTCGCCTGAGCGATATAATCATGGAGGTTACTGTAAGCGTGGGTACTGGCGACGGTGTGCATATGCAGGTCAACGGGATACATCTTTCTCTCCTCTGCGGTTTTTCCAAAGGATAGCAGTTATCAGCGGCGAATATTAGCAAAAACCCGGCGAACGCCGGGTTTCTCTCAGTAGCCTCGCTGTCTGTCGACCTGTCCGGTCACCGCGTTGCCCTTCTCTATTTCGCTGATGGTATGCGAGATGTACGCCACGGCCTCTGCCGGTCGCGTCACGGCCGCAATATGAGGCGTCATCGCCACGCGCGGATGTGCCCAGAGCGGGCTGTCTTTTGGCAGCGGTTCGCGGCTATACACATCCAGCATTGCGCCTTTCAGTTTACCGCTATCCAGCGCTTTCAGCAGATCGTCTTCCACAACGTGTACCCCGCGCGCCAGATTCATTAAGTAGCTGTCTTCTGCCAACTGGTTGAGGAGCGTGCCATTGATAATGCCGACCGTTTCCGCCGTATTCGGCAGCAGGTTAATGAGGACGCGAGTCCCTTTCAGGAACGCCGGGAGTTCGTCCGTTCCGGCAAAGCTCTCGACGCCTGGATAATCCTTACGGCTCCGGCTCCAGCAGCGCAGTGGGAAGCCCCACGGCGCGAGCGCTTCGGCGACTTTCGAACCCAGTACACCCGCGCCGAGGATGCCGATGGTGAAATCTTCATGCTGATAATCCGGAAGCGGTTCCCAGTGGGATTGCTGTTTAAACGCCTGATAATCGTCGAAGCGGCGGAACCAGTGCAGCACCTGGCTCACGGCATATTCCTGCATCTGCTGCCCCATACCGGTATCTTCCAGACGAAACAGGGGAATATCCTCCGGCAGCATTTCAGGGTGTGCCTTCAGCTTACTGAGAATGGAATCCACACCCGCACCAAGAGCAAACACCGCCTTCAAACGTCGTCCCTGAAGCATTTCGACCGGGGGATGCCAGACCAGCGCGTAGTCGGCATGTTCATTATCGCCCTGTTTCCATTCGCGAACGCGTGCGCCAGGCAGTGCCGCCGTGAGCGCGTTAATCCAGTAAGCCGTATCAAAAGTGGGGTGATAGAAGATAATATCCATAGTCATTGCCTTTTATTGCGCTGTTTTATTTTCATTTTCAACTGGCTTGCCAGCATAACAAATTTATCGCTAAACCGCGTTGCTGATAAAAGAGGCGCATTTCGCACATTTCGGAATCAGGTTGCCTGAAGTTTGTCTAAACACGCTAAATTACTGAAAAAGTGGGTTGACGGCAGTACGGCTTTTCCCTAAATTAGCGCCCGTTCCAGCAAGACAGGAACGACAATTTGGTGAGGTGTCCGAGTGGCTGAAGGAGCACGCCTGGAAAGTGTGTATACGGCAACGTATCGGGGGTTCGAATCCCCCCCTCACCGCCATATTTAAAGAAGAGCTCGTACGAAAGTACGGGCTTTTTTTTCGTGTATTGCACACACCGGGGGGATGAGAAGCCCCGACCGGGGTTCGACAACTGGCGCAGCCAGTTGGACAGACTGAGAGCGTAGCGAACAGGCTGCCCGAAGGGCGAGCGAAGCGAGTCAATCCCCCCCTCACCGCCATATTCAAGACAAGAGCTCGTACGTAAGTACGGGCTTTTTTCTTTTATATTCTCCGTAAGGAGATTCGCTCCCTGCGTTCTTTATGTCGGGTGGCGCTACGCTTACCCGACCTACAAAAAGCTAGTCTTCAACCATCTTTGCATACTCTTCGGTGAGAAAATCCACCAGCGTCCTGACCGATGGCAGCAGGCCGCGCCGGGATGGATACACCGCGTGGATCACTTCCCGTCTGGGTTCCCAGGCATTCAGCACCCGAACAAGTTCACCTGAAGCCAGCTGATCCTTCACCATCAAAATGGGCAGCTGTACCACGCCCACGCCCGCCATCGCCGCCTCCCGCAGCGCCAGCATGTCGGTAGTCACCAGGCGCGGCGTGAAGTGAATTTCTGCCTTTGCGCCCTCCGGCCCGCTCAATTCCCACTTATGCAGGTGCTTGCCCGCCCCCATACTTAACCCCGGCCACTCGCTGAGTTCAGAGGGCATCGCCGGGTTGCCCATCCGTTCAATCAGTGCCGGCCCGGCAACCAGACAGTGCCCCCTGTCCGCCAGCACCCTTAATACCAGATCGCTGTCATCAAACGGGCGCGGACGAACGCGGATCGCCACATCCACTCCCTCCGCCACCAGATCGACCCGGCGGTTGGTGGCTTCGAGCTGGAGGTTGATCCCTGGATAGCGCGCCATAAACCGCGCCAGCATGGGCCCCACGTGAACGTGCAGCAAGGTGACAGGACAGGTGATCCGGACCATACCGCGCGGCTCAGCCTGTAAAGCAGCCACCGCCTCCTCCGCAGCTTCAGCTTCCACCAGCATGGCTTTACAGTGCTGATAGAACGTCTGCCCCACCTCCGTCACCGCAAACTGCCGCGTGGTACGTTGGATCAACCGAACGCCCAGGCGTTCTTCCAGCTGCGCAATCCTACGGCTCAGTTTCGACTTAGGCTGATCGAGCGCCCGACCCGCCGCCGCAAAGCCACCATGCTCCACCACCTTCACAAACCATACGAAATCATTGAGATCCTGCATACGCCTCCATTGTTCCATTTAAGGAACAGTGAATGTCATTTTTGCTATCTACCGGGATATTAACCCTGAATATAAGCTAATTCCATCAACAGGACATCAGGAGTTAATCATGAAAAACGTAACAGGCGTGTATACCGCACCTCGTCCGCACTGGGTCGGTGACGGTTTTCCGGTTCGTTCGATGTTTTCTTACCAGACGCACGGCGAGCCCCTGAGCCCGTTCCTGCTGCTGGACTACGCCGGACCGCATACCTTCCCGGCGGACGGCGCGAAACGCGGCGTGGGCGAGCACCCTCATCGCGGTTTTGAAACGGTGACCATCGTCTACTCAGGCGAAGTGGAGCACCGTGATTCCACCGGCAGAGGCGGCGTTATTGGCCCAGGCGACGTGCAGTGGATGACGGCAGGCGCAGGCATTTTGCACGAGGAGTTCCACTCCAGCGCGTTTTCGCAGAAAGGCGGTGAACTGAAAATGATGCAGCTGTGGGTCAACCTGCCCGCCAAAGACAAAATGGCGACGCCTGGCTACCAGAGCATCACTCAGGCGGATATCCCGGTGGTCACCCTGCCGGATAACAGCGGAACATTGCGCGTGATTGCTGGCCGTTTTGGAGAGGTAACCGGCCCGGCGCATACCTTCTCACCGCTGAACGTGTGGGATCTCGCGCTGCGCCAGGGTAGCCATCTGACGCTCAATCAGCCCGAAGGCTGGAGCACGGCGCTGGTTGTCGTTGAAGGCAGCGTGACGGTGAACGGCACCACGCATGCCGGTGAGGCGCAACTGGTCGTGCTGAGTCAGAGCGGTGACAAACTGCATCTCGAAGCCAGCAGCGATGCCAAAGTGCTGCTGATGGCCGGGGAGCCGCTGAATGAACCCATCGTGGGCTATGGCCCGTTTGTGATGAACAGTAAAACCGAAATTGCCGAGGCTATTCGCGATTTCAACTCCGGCCGCTTTGGCCAAATCTAAACGTAATAAGGAGCGCATTATGTCTACCCCTGCAAACTTCAACGGTGCACGTCCCGTTATTAACGTAAACGATGCCGTTATGCTGCTTATCGATCACCAGAGCGGGCTGTTCCAGACCGTAGGAGACATGCCAATGCCTGAGCTGCGCGCCCGTGCAGCAGCGCTGGCAAAAATCGCCTCGCTGGCGAAGATCCCGGTGATCACCACGGCGTCGGTTCCACAGGGACCGAACGGCCCGCTTATCCCGGAGATCCACGCCAACGCGCCGCACGCACAGTATGTGGCACGCAAGGGTGAGATCAACGCCTGGGATAACCCGGAGTTCGTGGCGGCGGTGAAAGCCACCGGGCGCAAAACGCTGATTATCGCGGGGACGATCACCAGCGTCTGCATGGCCTTCCCGTCCATCAGCGCGGTGGCGGACGGATATAAAGTGTTTGCGGTGATTGATGCCTCCGGCACCTACAGCAAAATGGCGCAGGAGATCACCCTGGCGCGCGTAGTGCAGGCAGGCGTGGTGCCGATGGACACGGCTGCTGTTGCTTCCGAAATTCAGCGCACGTGGAACCGTGAAGATGCGGGTGAATGGGCTGAGGTGTACACACACATCTTCCCGGCCTACCAGCTGCTGATCGAAAGCTACAGCAAAGCGCAGGACGTGGTGAAAAATAGCGAAGTGCTCGATTCGCAGCGTTAATCCTGCGCGCTGCGACATAAGCTGATTAAGGCTTAACCGAACAAGCACGAATGCTGAAATTCTTCTTGACCGTTTTACTCCAACTCCCTATAGTAGCGCCCCGTTGCCACCCATGAGGTTTGGCAGCAAAACAATTTGGTGAGGTGTCCGAGTGGCTGAAGGAGCACGCCTGGAAAGTGTGTATACGGCAACGTATCGGGGGTTCGAATCCCCCCCTCACCGCCATATTTAAAGAAGAGCTCGTACGAAAGTGCGAGCTTTTTTTTTTTGTATTCTCCGAAAAGGGGGGGATGAGAACCCCCGACTGGGGTTCGACAACTGGCGGCAGCCAGTTGGACAGACTGAGAGCATAGCGAACAGGCTGCCCGCAGGGCGAGCGAAGCGAGTCAATCCCCCCCGGTGCGACACGAGCTGCCTCACCTACAAAAAAAAGCCCGTACAAAAGCACGGGCCTGTCTCAACCATTCCTCAGCTATTCAGCTTTCCAGCCGGTTGCTTTCCCTCGGGAGCAAGTCTCTGGCCAATATTCAAACCCGCTTCATCCTTACGCTCCTCCAGCCAGTAATCCGCATTTTTAATCCCCAGCCGAACCGGGTCAAAGTGTGTATCCAACCCCTGTGCATTCTGGATTTCATAATCCTTCAGGCTGGCAAACGCTTTTTTATGCAACAGAACGATGGCAATAATGTTGAGCCATGCCATCAGCCCTACGCCGATATCCCCTAATCCCCAGGCCAGATCCGCGGTGCGTACCGTGCCATATACCGTCGAAGCCATCAGACACAGCTTGAGCAGGAACGTCAGCCACGGGCGATGAATCTTACGGTTGATGTAGGCGATATTCGTTTCAGCGATGTAGTAGTAAGCAATGATCGTGGTGAAGGCAAAGAAGAACAGCGCGATGGCAACAAAATAATTACCGAAGCCCGGCATCATACTTTCCATTGCCGTCTGGACATATCCCGGTCCTGCGGCCACGCCTGCTATTCCGGTATAGAGCGCTGCGCCGTCGACGCCCTGCACGTTATACAGCCCGGTGATCAACAGCATAAACCCGGTCGCGGAGCAGACAAACAGCGTGTCGATGTACACGGAGAACGCCTGAACCAGCCCCTGTTTCACCGGATGGCTTACGGCCGCCGCCGAGGAGGCATGTGGCCCGGTACCCTGCGCCGCCTCGTTGGAATAGACGCCACGCTTCACGCCCCACATGATGGCCTGGCCCAGAATAGCGCCAAACCCAGCTTCAAGGCCAAAAGCACTTTTCCAGATCAGCAATATAACTGAAGGAAGCTGATCAATATTGATAGCGATAATCACGCACGCCACAATAATATAGCCGAGCGCCATAAACGGAACCACCATGCTGCTAAAGCTGGCAATCCTTTTTACGCCACCAAAAATAATAAAACTCAACAGCACAGCAAGTAACGCCGCCGTGACATTTGGGCTCAGACCAAAGGCAATATCCAGGCTCGCACCAATAGAGTTTGCCTGCACACCTGGCAGTAATAATCCGCAGGAGAAAATCGTTACGATGGCAAATAACCATGCGTACCACTTCACGCCTAACCCTTTCTCAATATAAAAGGCAGGACCACCACGATATTCGCCGTTAATTTTCTCTTTATAAACCTGCCCTAACGTGGATTCGACAAAAGCAGAGCTCGCCCCCAAAAATGCCACGATCCACATCCAGAAAAGCGCACCGGGTCCACCAAAGGTAATGGCGGTCGCTACACCGGCAATATTCCCTGTCCCCACGCGGCCCGCCAGCGTCATCGTCAGCGCCTGAAACGACGACACGCCTGCCTCGGTAGGACGCCCCTGAAACATCAGGGTAATCATAAGTTTTATATGCCGTAATTGCAGAAAGCGACTACGCAGCGAGAAATAGAGGCCGACACCCAGACATAAAAATATTAACGCCGGGCTCCAGATAACACCATTAATTGCACTAACCAGTTCGTTCATGTATGACCCTTAGCGTGATGTTCCAGAGGAAACGATCCCCTGGCGAGTTTCTTTTTAGAATTTTGTCTGAACAAGTACGAAACATAGATAATTACCCAAAAGACACCAACTTAATTTTTACTGCTTAGTCATGTTCTGTGACAACATTCACGTTTAATTTTAAACCAATAATTAGCATGATCATTATATTCATAGATATTTTGTGGGTATTATAAATACATATCACATTTCCGTGACCTGTATAAAAAGCGTTCGCAGCAAATTAACAGTAATATTATTATTACCGCAAAACGGGGCGTAAATCCCGTTGAATGCTATAGGAAATAAATATGATTTAAAAAAGCCACGCGTGCAGAGGGAATAAAGGAAGCTTCCCGGCATAACGCCGGGAAGAAATGACTTAAAATGTGAAATGATCTTAGTCGGAGTACACTTCCAGAGTTCGTTGGCACAGCGCTGAGCGGACGCAGTCCTCTTTTGTGAAGCGGACCACCCCTATCATCTCATCTTCCTCAAAACGTGACATGGCATCGCTCAGGCCGGACTTCACGCCCGACGGCAGGTCACACTGGGTGATATCACCGTTGACGATAACCGTCACGTTCTCCCCGAGGCGGGTTAAAAACATTTTCATTTGCGCGGCAGTCACATTCTGCGCCTCGTCAAGAATGACGACTGCATTTTCAAAGGTACGTCCACGCATATAGGCGAACGGCGCGATTTCCACCTTCCCTATTTCCGGTCGCAGGCAGTACTGCATAAAGGAAGCCCCTAAGCGCCGGACCAGCACGTCGTAGACCGGGCGAAAATAGGGAGCAAACTTTTCTGCGATATCTCCAGGTAAGAAGCCAAGATCTTCATCGGCTTGCAGAACTGGACGGGTGACGATAATCCTGTCGACATCCTTATGTATCAGGGCCTCTGCCGCTTTTGCTGCGCTGATCCAGGTTTTTCCGCACCCGGCTTCGCCCGTAGCGAATATCAGCTGCTTACTCTCAATAGCCTTCAGATAGTGCAATTGCGCTTCATTTCGCGCGAGGATGGGCGAGGTATCGCGACTGTCGCGGGCCATACCAATGGCTTCTACGCCGCTCATCTGCACAAGCGAGGTGACCGATTCTTCTTCACGCTGCTTATGGCTGCGCGAATCCCGTCTCAGCACACGTTTTGCCTCGCGACGAGCTTTGATCACTGCTTTTTGTCTTCCCATGGAGAGCACCTTGAGTTGTTTGTATTCATCACACGCGCCGTTGGCAGCGCGATTATGCGCACGAACATCAGAGGGTTGGCTTCCTTGTAAGCCATAGTTTGCTTTTGGATAAAATGCCGAAAAACGGCTACGCGCACCGTTTACGGCGTCGGTAACACATGAAAAGAAAGGATGAGGTTGAAAATGCAAAGTGACGAGATGACTACCGGAGGAGAAAACTCCGCGAGTGGTGGCGCGTTGATTATCTAAAACATGTCCAGTACAGGACGTTACCATCCGCGATCTCCATAGTGACTGACTATCACTGCCGGGAACTTCCCGCTGCTACTTAATAAGTACAACAGATCTCGCATTTATTGCAACAATATATTTACTTATATTTAACTATAAAACACCATTTCAGTGACATTAGTTTCTACTGGAAAGATGACAGAGTGATGACAGTGATGAAAAAAGCTGTGTGCTTTCAGCAGGATTTGCATCAGGCATCAGTGCACGATCGCCGGATGCGGCGTGAACGCCTTATCCAGCCTACCAAACCCGCACTGATTGTAGGCATGATAAGACGCGCAAGCGTCGCATCAGGCATCTGCGCACAAATGCCTTATCCGCCTAAAAACATTAAACCCGCAATAACGCGCTTCCGAAATAATCGTTCGCGTCCTTCACCCCCGGCAGCGCAAAAAAATAACCGCCGCCGATAGGTTTAACGTATTCCTCCAGCGCTTCGCCATTGAGCCTTTTTTGTACTGTCAGGAAGCCTTTTTCCAGATCGTGCTGGTAGCAGACAAACAGCAACCCCATATCCAGTTGTCCGGAGTTGGTGACCCCCAACGAATAACTGTAGCCGCGACGCAGCATCAGGCTGGACTCACTCTCCGCCGTGCGGGGATTCGCCAGCCGGATATGGCTGTCCAGCGCGATCACCTTCCCTTCCGGGTCGCTGGCGTAATCAGGCACATCATGCTCATGCTGCATTCCCAGCGGCGCACCGGTTTGCTTATCACGGCCAAAAATCGTCTGCTGTTCTTTCAGCGGCGTTCTGTCCCAAAATTCCACTCGAAACTGAATCAAGCGTACTGCCTGATAGCTGCCACCGATTGTCCACGCAGGCTCCTGCTGATCTGCCGTTACCCACACCACTTTTTGCATCAACTTATCATTCTGGCTATCGGGATTGGCAGTGCCGTCTTTGAAACCCAGCAAATTAATCGGCGTCTCTTTGCCTTTACTACGCGCCGCGTGATCGGAAATAAACCCTTCCCGCTTCCAGCGCACACTGAGCAAATCCGGCGTGTGTTTGATGATATCGCGCAGCGCATGGATCACCGTGTCCTGGGTGTTGGCGCAAATCTGTAGCAACACATCACCATGACATAACGCCGCATCCAGCGAGTCGTTGGGGAAACGCGTCATCTTCTGCAGCTTTTTTGGCATCTGTGGCGCAAGGCCAACGCGCTCATCAAACAATGAGTGACCCACCGATAACGTGATGGTGAGATTATCGGGCGCAATGTAGCCGCCAAGAATGCCGGAATCGAGTGGTGGCAGGCGCGGATTTGGCGTTTCTGGTGCTGCTCCGCCCTGAGTCAGAAAAGCAAAACGCTGAGTCAACAAGCGAAACAACCGCTCAAGATCGGCTTTATCGCTGGCAAGCACATCAAACGCCACCAGCATCATTGCGGCCTGTTGTGGCGTCAGGATCCCTGCCTGATGCTCACCATAAAACGGCTGTTTCTCATTGCGTGCATCCGGTGAAAGCGTACCCGGCGCACTTTGCGTTTTTTGTGCATGAGCGACCGGACAACTTCCCGCCAGCGCCAGTGCACCAATCCCTTTCAGTAAACGTCGGCGTGACGGTTCATTCACGCCGTTTTCATCTTTATACTGCATAACGCTTAATCCAGTCCCAGCACACCGCGAAGTTGCGCCAGATCTTCCGCCAGCGCAGTAATCGGTCCTTTCAGTGCATTCCGGTCGGCATCGGTCAATTTGTCGTAGGTTTCAAAACCGTCTTTAGTACGGTATTTCGCCAGAATGGTATCGACCTTTTTAAAGTTGGCATCGACTTTTGCCAACAGTTCCGGGTTGGCTTTTTGCAGTTGTGGACGCAGCAGATCGACAATTTTCTGCGAGCCTTCAACGTTAGCCTGGAAATCCCACAGATCGGTGTGGCTGTAGCGATCTTCTTCACCGCTGATTTTGCTGGCTGCCACTTCCTCAATCAGTCCGGCTGCGCCGCCGACCACTTTTGAAGGTGGGAAAGCCAGTTCACTGATGCGTTTTTGCAAATCGACCACATCGATATAAAGCTGGTCGGCATACTTATCCATTCCTTTGGTGGTGTTGTCGCCAAACAATGCTTTTTCCAGACGGTGGAAACCAGTGAATTTTGGGTCGGCGGCTTTTTGCTCGTAATCATCTTCACGGGCGTCAATGCTGCCATCCAGATCGGAGAACAGTTCAGCAATCGGTTCAATACGCTCATAGTGCTGGCGCGTCGGTGCATACAGTGCTTTCGCTTTTTCGATATCGCCTGCTTTAATCGCGTCGGTAAAGGCTTTGGTGTCGGTCACCAGCTGCGTGGTTTCCGCCATGACATACGCTTTATATGCAGTAATTGCACCACCAAGACTTAACAGCGCATCACTTTGCGCCGCATCCGCCGTTGCCTCACCTTTGACGATCAACTTCCCTTTCGGGTTAGTCAGCAGACCGCAGGTCATATCGTATTCGCCAGGCTGTAAATTCGCCGTCATTTTCTGGCTAAAGCCAGGGGCGATATTTTCCCGCTCTTCCACCACCATCACGCCTTTGAGGATCTCCCACTCCAGCGCCTTCTGGCTGTGGTTCTGAATAATGAACTGTGTTTTCCCGGCGTTAACCGTAATGGTCATCGGTTCGCACTGCTTATCCGTCACGGTCACTTTGACCTGCGGCACATCAGCGGCGTTAGCCATAAAAGCAGAAGAAAACAGCGCAGCCACGCTCAACTGCAATGCGTTACGGCGGAAGTTAATGGTCATGACGAGACTATCCCTTTAAAGTATGTTGTAACTAAGCAAGAGTTTGCGTCGTATTTGTTACGCGGAGCGAGACGCTGTCGCCCCTGCGCGTGGTGGCAGAGCAAATGCCACCAGCGCCGGGATGAGATAAATAAACCAGACGGCGACTTCGCTGACGCTCGGCGCTTCCTGATAGCCAAAAATCCCTTCCATCAGCGTGCCAAACAGCGAGTGAGTTGAGAGCACCGCACTCATATCGAAGGCGATTTCCTGAAAGTGGTTCCACAATCCGGCTTCATGAAATGCGCGAATGGCACCAGCTGCCAGCCCTGCGGCGACGAAGAGAATAAACAGGCTGGTCCATTTAAAAAATGCACCAAGATTGAGGCGAATACCGCCCCAGTAGAGCAGGAAGCCTAGCACCACGGCAGTAGCAAGACCGAGCATTGCACCCAGCGGCGGCCAGATCCCGACATCTTGTTGAAATGCCGCCAGCAGGAAAAAGACCGACTCCAGCCCTTCCCTTGCAACGGCAAAAAAGACATCATCACCAGCGCCCAGCCATGATGATTTCCACGCTGCAATGCGCTATCGACTGCCTGTTCCAGTTGCACTTTGACGTTGCGCGACACTTTGCGCATCCAGAAAACCATCCAGGTAAGGATCACCACGGCGATCACCGCCACGATACCTTCAAACAGTTCCTGTTCTTTTTGCGGAAATTCGCCGGTGGTTTCGTTAATGAAGATACCCAAGCCCAGGCACAACGCAGCGGCAAGCAACCCGCCAATCCACATCACACCAATCCATCGGCCTCGCTGGGTACGCTTAAGATAGCTGGCAATCAAACTGACAATCAGCGCGGCTTCAAGTCCTTCGCGCAACATAATGAGAAACGGAACAAACATGCCGACACCTTAAATGTTTATCGCGGTCAACTGATGCAAAGAAAAGTAAATTCTTGTGATAGTGATTATCATTACGGCAACAAGAAAAACAAGCGAAATGTGTTGAGTTTTGATGACCAGATGTAAACGCATTGCGGAGTAATAATTGCCTGAGTAACCGTTACGTTTATAAGGTATAACGAAAATGCCCATTTACGGTTAACCGGGGCTGTGGCTAAATGTCCGCCTCGAAAACCAACTGAAAATAAGCCATGTTTAAAATTGTCCATTTCCTGCTGGCGCTGGTGATTATTCTTGCGCTCGCCTGGCTGGTGAGTTTCGACCGCCGAAAAATTCGTATTCGTTTCGTTTTACAGCTGATCGTGATCGAAATCGCGCTGGCGTTCTTTTTCCTCCACGCAGAAAGCGGCCTGTTTATTATTAAATACGTTTCCGGTTTCTTTGAGTCGCTGCTTAAATTCGCTGCCGAAGGGACGAATTTTGTCTTTGGCGGGATGGGTGAAAAAGGGCTGGCGTTCATTTTCCTTGGCGTGCTCTGCCCCATTATTTTTATCTCGGCGCTGATTGGTATTCTTCAGCACTGGCGTATTCTGCCGATCTTTATTCGGGTGATCGGGACGCTGCTGTCAAAACTGAACGGCATGGGCAAGCTGGAATCCTTTAACGCGGTGAGTTCGCTGATCCTCGGTCAGTCGGAAAACTTCATTGCCTACAAAGGCGTGCTGGGCGATTTCTCCTCGCGTCGTCTGTTTACGATGGCTGCCACGGCCATGTCGACGGTTTCGCTGTCGATTGTCGGGGCCTATATGACTATGCTCGACGCCAGGTTTGTCGTCGCGGCGCTGATCCTGAACATGTTCAGCACCTTTATTATTCTTTCGGTCATTAACCCGGCCCGCCCGGAAGCGGAGCCGGATATCAGGCTGGAAAAACTGCACGAATCCCAGAGCTTCTTTGAAATGCTGGGCGAGTATATTCTGGCCGGTTTTAAGGTGGCGATGATTATTCTGGCGATGCTGATTGGCTTTATCGCCCTTATTAGCGCCATTAACGCCCTCTTCTCCGGCATATTTGGCATGAGCTTCCAGCAGATTCTGGGTTATGTGTTTTATCCGCTGGCGTGGCTTATTGGTATTCCGCTGAGCGATGCCTTAAGCGCGGGGAGCATTATGGCAACTAAACTGGTGGCGAATGAATTTGTGGCGATGATCGAGCTGCAAAAAATAGCCCATCAAATGTCACCGCGCGGGCTGGGGATTTTGTCCGTGTTTCTGGTGTCGTTCGCTAACTTCGCTTCCATTGGCATTGTGGCGGGGGCAATAAAAGGTCTGAATGAGCAACAGGGTAACGTGGTGTCGCGGTTTGGTTTACGCCTTGTATACGGGGCAACGCTGGTAAGCCTGCTGTCGGCGAGCTTTGCGGGGTTGGTGCTGTAAGTTTTGTGCCCGGCGGCGCTTCGCTTGCACGGGCCTACGATACAACAACGGCGGGTTATCCCGCCGTTTTCATTAAAACTGCACGCACACCGGCTGGTCGACCCGCATCACCGACTCCTGCGCGAAGCGTGACTTATAGATCCCGCGCAACGCTTCGATACTCTTCTCACTCTGCGCGTCTTTAGCGTGGATCAGCATCAATGCCTTGCTCGGCTCGCGCGCCACTTTTCCATCATTCCCCAGCCACTGACCGCGCGCATCAAATACCGTTAAACCATCGCGAAAGCGTGGCGTCACGTCCTGGTCGACAAACTGCTGCCATTCGTTGCCTGTGATTTGCGCCCCGGCAGGACGGTTTAAGCCGAAATAAAGCGTGGTCTGCTGCATCTGATTTTCTGCTTTGCAGGTTTCCACCGCCGCGTGCTGTGCGGGTGCGCTACAGCCCGCCAGCATCACGAATGCTGCCACCATTAACCCTGTTTTAATTCTCATTGATGAAGACTCAAATAGGTGAAAGGACTATCCCCTCTCCCCACCGGGGAGAGGGTTAGGGTGAGGGGAAAATTACTCAGCCTGGAGCTTAGACGGCGGAGCCGAATGATAGTGCGCATCGGCCTCGGCAAAGCGTTTTTGCATCGCCGCTGACGGCGCTTTACCCAGCAAACTAAACACTACAATCCCAATACTGCTGAAGATAAAGCCCGGAATAATTTCGTACAGTCCCAGCCAGCCGAACTGTTTCCAGACGATAACCGTCAGCGCCCCGATGATCATCCCCGCCAGCGCACCGTTGCGCGTCATGCGTGACCACATCACCGAGAACAGCACCACCGGACCAAACGCCGCGCCAAAGCCTGCCCACGCATAGCTCACTAGCCCCAGCACACGGTTTTCCGGGTTTGCCGCCAGCGCAATGGCCACCAGCGCCACCACCAGCACCATCACACGACCTACCCACACCAGCTCTTTCTGGCTGGCATGTTTACGCAGAAACGCTTTGTATAAATCTTCGGTAATCGCACTGGAGCACACCAGCAGCTGGCAACTTAAGGTTGACATTACCGCCGCCAGAATTGCCGACAGCAGAATCCCGGCAATCCACGGGTTAAACAGAATTTGCGCCAGTTCGATAAACACGCGCTCAGCATTCTGGTTTACCGCACCTGCTACCGCCGGGTGCTCATTAAAGTAAGCAATACCAAAGAAGCCGACAGCTACCGCCCCTGCCAGGCAGAGGATCATCCAGGTCATACTGATACGACGCGCATGGACAATGCTGTGGTGAGAGTCTGCCGCCATAAAACGCGCCAGGATGTGCGGTTGCCCGAAGTAACCCAGCCCCCAACCCATCAGTGAGATAATGGCGACAAAGTTCAGCCCTTTGAGCATATCAACGTTTTCGATGCTCTTTTGTTTGATCACTTCCAGCGAGTCACCAAAGCCACCGACACTGATAATGACGATAACCGGCGTCAGGATCAGGGCAAAAATCATCAGGCTGGCCTGTACAGTGTCAGTCCAGCTCACCGCGAGGAAACCGCCAATAAAGGTGTAAAGGATCGTCGCCGCAGCTCCCGCCCACAGAGCCGTTTCGTAGCTCATGCCAAAGGTACTTTCAAACAGACGCGCGCCTGCCACAATGCCCGAAGCGCAATAAATGGTGAAGAACAGCAAAATCACCAGCGCGGAGATAATGCGCAAAATGCGGCTTTTATCTTCAAAGCGCCCGGTGAAATAATCCGGCAATGTTAAGGCGTTATTGTTGTATTCGGTATGCACACGCAACCGCCCCGCCACCAGCTTCCAGTTGATCCACGCGCCTAATGTCAGGCCAATGGCGATCCAACTTTCGGAAATCCCGGAAAGAAAAACCGCGCCCGGCAACCCCATTAACAGCCAGCCGCTCATATCCGACGCACCCGCCGATAATGCCGTCACGAATGGCCCAAGGCTACGACCGCCCAGAATATAGTCGTCAAAGTTTTTCGTTGATCGCCAGGCGATAAACCCAATCAATATCATGCCAAAGATATAGACACAAAATGTCACCAACATCGGTGTGCTAATAGCCATCTAAAGTCTCCAAAAAATTATTATCGGCAATGTCGAAACTTGCCGTTATATCTGCCACCGGAACGGGGTAACAGAGTTTATGTTTTACCAGGGCGACCGTATCCTGCCGGAAGCGCTGGTTATTCACAATCGATTTAACACACCATTTACATTAAATTTTAGTGCTCAGCGACACTATTTTTCATCAGGTTGCACTCTCTCACATTTTTTGCGGTTGCACCTTTCAAAAATGTTAACTGCCGCAGAGAAAAAGTCTGAGTTATTTTTTTAATCCCTGTCATATCGATTTCTTTTATTAACATTTCATTCATTTTTAAGCTTGCTACGCATGTCACATTTAACATGGTTGCACAAAGTTGCAACATCATGGATATTTCACGATAACGTTAAGTTGCACCTTTCAGAACAACAGGAGTAATGGCATGGGAACCACCACCATGGGGGTTAAGCTGGACGACGCGACGCGTGAGCGTATTAAGTCTGCCGCGACACGTATCGATCGCACGCCACACTGGTTAATTAAGCAGGCGATTTTTTCTTATCTCGAACAACTGGAAAACAGCAATACTCTGCCGGAGCTACCTGCGCTGCTTTCTGGCGCTGCCAATGAGAGCGATGAAGCACCGACTCCGGCAGAGGAACCACACCAACCATTCCTCGACTTTGCCGAGCAAATTTTGCCCCAGTCGGTTTCCCGCGCCGCGATCACAGCGGCCTATCGCCGCCCGGAAACCGAAGCGGTTTCTATGCTGCTGGAACAAGCCCGCCTGCCGCAGCCAGTTGCTGAACAGGCGCACAAACTGGCGTATCAACTGGCCGATAAACTGCGTAATCAAAAAAACGCCAGTGGTCGCGCAGGTATGGTTCAGGGGTTATTGCAGGAGTTTTCGTTGTCATCGCAGGAAGGCGTGGCGCTGATGTGTCTGGCGGAAGCGTTGTTGCGTATTCCCGACAAAGCCACCCGTGATGCGTTAATTCGCGACAAAATCAGCAACGGTAACTGGCAATCACACATTGGTCGTAGCCCGTCTTTGTTTGTTAATGCCGCCACCTGGGGGCTGCTGTTTACTGGCAAACTGGTTTCCACCCATAACGAAGCCAGCCTCTCCCGCTCGCTGAACCGCATTATCGGTAAAAGCGGTGAACCGCTGATCCGCAAAGGTGTGGATATGGCGATGCGCCTGATGGGCGAGCAGTTCGTCACTGGCGAAACCATCGCGGAAGCGTTAGCCAATGCCCGCAAGCTGGAAGAGAAAGGTTTCCGTTACTCTTACGATATGCTTGGCGAAGCTGCACTGACTGCCGCAGATGCACAAGCGTATATGGTTTCCTATCAGCAGGCGATTCACGCCATTGGTAAAGCGTCCAATGGTCGTGGCATCTATGAAGGTCCGGGCATTTCAATCAAGCTGTCGGCGCTGCATCCGCGTTACAGCCGCGCCCAGTATGACCGGGTAATGGAAGAGCTTTACCCACGTCTGAAATCACTCACCCTTCTGGCGCGTCAGTACGATATTGGTATCAACATTGACGCCGAAGAGGCCGATCGTCTGGAGATCTCCCTCGATCTGCTGGAAAAACTCTGTTTCGAGCCTGAGCTGGCAGGCTGGAACGGTATCGGTTTTGTTATTCAGGCTTATCAAAAACGCTGCCCACTGGTGATTGATTACCTGATTGATCTCGCCACCCGCAGCCGTCGCCGTCTGATGATTCGCCTGGTGAAAGGCGCGTACTGGGATAGTGAAATCAAGCGTGCGCAGATGGACGGCCTTGAAGGCTATCCGGTTTATACCCGCAAGGTGTATACCGACGTTTCATATCTCGCCTGTGCGAAAAAGCTGCTGGCGGTGCCGAATCTAATCTACCCGCAGTTCGCAACGCACAACGCCCATACGCTGGCAGCGATTTATCAACTGGCTGGTCAAAACTACTATCCGGGTCAGTACGAGTTCCAGTGCCTGCATGGTATGGGCGAGCCACTGTATGAGCAGGTCACCGGGAAAGTTGCCGACGGCAAACTTAACCGTCCGTGTCGTATTTATGCTCCGGTCGGTACCCATGAAACGCTGTTGGCGTATCTGGTGCGTCGCCTGCTGGAAAACGGTGCTAACACCTCGTTTGTTAACCGTATTGCCGACACCTCTTTGCCACTGGATGAACTGGTCGCCGATCCGGTCACTGCTGTAGAAAAACTGGCGCAACAGGAAGGGCAAACTGGATTACCGCATCCGAAAATTCCCCTGCCGCGCGATCTTTACGGTCACGGGCGCGACAACTCGGCAGGGCTGGATCTCGCTAACGAACACCGGCTGGCCTCGCTCTCTTCTGCCCTGCTCAATAGTGCACTGCAAAAATGGCAGGCCTTGCCAATGCTGGAACAACCGGTAGCGGCAGGTGAGATGTCGCCCGTTATTAACCCTGCGGAACCGAAAGATATTGTGGGCTTTGTGCGTGAAGCCACGCCGCGTGAGGTAGAACAGGCGCTGGAAAGTGCGGTTAATAACGCGCCAATCTGGTTTGCCACTCCTCCGGTTGAACGCGCGGCGATTTTGCATCGCGCTGCCGTGCTAATGGAAAGCCAGATGCAGCAACTGATTGGTATTCTGGTGCGTGAAGCCGGAAAAACCTTCAGTAACGCCATTGCCGAAGTGCGCGAAGCGGTCGATTTTCTCCACTACTATGCCGGACAGGTGCGGGATGATTTCGCTAACGAAACCCACCGTCCATTAGGGCCTGTGGTGTGCATCAGTCCGTGGAACTTCCCGCTGGCTATTTTCACCGGGCAGATTGCTGCCGCACTGGCGGCAGGTAACAGCGTGCTGGCAAAACCGGCAGAACAAACGCCGCTGATTGCCGCGCAAGGGATCGCCATTTTGCTGGAAGCGGGTGTACCGCCAGGCGTGGTGCAGTTGCTGCCAGGTCAGGGGGAAACCGTGGGCGCGCAACTGACGGGTGATGATCGCGTACGCGGGGTGATGTTTACCGGTTCAACCGAAGTCGCTACGTTACTGCAGCGCAATATCGCCAGCCGCCTGGACGCTCAGGGTCGCCCTATTCCGCTCATCGCTGAAACCGGCGGCATGAACGCGATGATTGTCGATTCTTCAGCACTGACCGAACAAGTAGTAATAGATGTGCTGGCCTCGGCGTTCGACAGTGCGGGTCAGCGTTGTTCGGCGCTGCGCGTGCTGTGCCTGCAAGATGAGATTGCCGACCACACGTTGAAAATGCTGCGCGGCGCAATGGCCGAATGCCGGATGGGTAATCCGGGTCGCCTGACCACCGATATCGGTCCGGTGATTGATAGCGAAGCGAAAGTCAATATTGAGCGCCATATTCAGACCATGCGTAGCAAAGGCCGTCCGGTGTTCCAGGCGGTACGGAAAAACAACGAAGATGCCCGTGAATGGCAAAGCGGCACCTTTGTCGCCCCGACGCTGATCGAACTGGATGACTTTGCCGAATTGCAAAAAGAGGTCTTTGGTCCGGTGCTGCATGTGGTGCGTTATAACCGTAATCAGCTGCCGGAGCTGATCGAGCAGATTAACGCTTCCGGTTATGGTCTGACGCTTGGCGTTCATACGCGTATTGATGAAACCATCGCCCAGGTCACTGGCTCAGCCCATGTTGGTAACCTGTATGTTAACCGTAATATGGTGGGCGCAGTGGTTGGGGTGCAGCCATTCGGCGGCGAAGGGTTGTCCGGTACCGGGCCGAAAGCAGGCGGTCCGCTCTATCTCTACCGTCTGCTGGCGAATCGCCCGGAAAGTGCGCTGGCAGTAACGCTCGCGCGTCAGGATGCAGAGTATCCGGTCGATGCGCAGTTGAAAGCCGCATTGACTCAGCCGCTAAATGCACTGCGGGAATGGGCAGCAAATCGTCCAGAATTGCAGGCGTTATGTACGCAATATGGCGAGCAGGCGCAGGCAGGAACACAACGATTGCTGCCAGGGCCGACGGGTGAACGCAACACCTGGACGCTGCTGCCGCGTGAGCGCGTATTGTGTATCGCGGATGATGAGCAGGATGCGCTGGTGCAGCTGGCAGCCGCAACGGCAACGGGCTGTGAGGTGCTGTGGCCGGAAGATGCCCTGCATCGCGACCTCGCCAAACAGTTGCCAAAAGCGGTCTCGGCCCGCATTCGCTTTGCGAAGGCCGATGCCCTGCTGACCCAGCCGTTTGACGCGGTGATCTACCACGGTGATTCCGACCAGCTGCGCGAACTGTGCGAGCAGGTTGCGGCCCGCAGCGGCGCGATTGTCTCGGTGCAGGGCTTCGCCCGCGGGGAGACCAACCTGCTGCTGGAGCGTCTGTACGTTGAGCGCTCGCTCAGCGTCAACACCGCGGCGGCGGGAGGTAACGCCAGCCTGATGACAATCGGTTAATCGTGTAAACTCTCCCCGGTGACGCTACGCTTACCGGGGCTACAAAACAGCCCAGGCCGGATAAGCACAGCGTATCCGGCTTTTTACATGGAGGGGATGATGAAAAGAGTATTTCTCGCAGGTGCAGCCCTGCTCATGAGCGCCAGCGCGCTGGCCGACGAGTGCGATAACGCGACCACCCAGCTTGAACTGAACACCTGTAGCGCGCAGCAGTACCAGGCCGCCGATAAAAAGCTCAACGAGACGTATCAGGCCGCCATCAAACGTGCGGCAGCGCCTCAGCGCGATCTACTGAAAAAGGCGCAGCAGGCGTGGATTAGCCTGCGCGACGCGGACTGTGCGTTTATCGGTTCGGGTACGGAAGGCGGGAGCGTTCAGCCAATGATTGTTAACCAGTGTCTGGCGGAGAAAACCGCGGAGCGCGAAGCGTTTCTGGCCACGCTGATGCAGTGTGAAGAGGGCGACTTAAGCTGTCCTCTTCCGCCGGGAAACTAGCGCACGCGGATCCCTTCGATAATCATCCGCTTTACGTTTTCCAGGGTGCTCTGGAAAAACGCCTCGTCCTGGAGCGTTTTACCAGTCACCGCCTCGACCTGGGCCGCGAAGTCAGCGTAGTGCTGGGTTGAGGCCCAAATCATGAAGATCAGATGATGCGGATCGACGGGCGCCAGTTTTCCGCTGGCGACCCATCCGGCAATAATGGCCGATTTATCGTCCACCAGCTGCTTTAGATCTCCCGTCAGCTCCGCCTGCAACAGCGGCGCGCCCTGCAACATCTCCAGGCAGAACAGCCTTGATGCCTGCGGATAATCGCGGGAGACTTCCAGCTTCAGACGGATGTACTCTTTTATCGCCGCCAGCGGAGCGAAATCTTCACGAAACGCTTTTAACGGTGCCAGCCAGATATCGAGAATCTGCCGCAGCACGGCAATATACAGCGCCTCTTTTGACGGAAAGTAATACAGCAGATTGGTTTTTGAAACACCCGCCAACTCTGCGATCTGCTCCAGCCTTGTGCCGTGAAAACCGAATTGTGAAAAAGTGTCCAGTGCTGCGCTAAGAATCGCTTTTTTCTTCGCGCTTACTGCGCGCGAACGTTTACCCGTTGTTTTCACTGCGCCTTGCGTCATGCGCTCTCCCCTCTTGTAGATTGGCAACAGGATAGCAAAACCCCCGCCCGGCCTCGACCTTCTGCACTCTCATCGCGCACAGATGCATGTTTTATGTGCAACTGTTTTGACCGTTTAGTCCACTTTTTACCAGATATTTTAGACAACACAATGTTAACACATTAATAATATTCACTTTTTAAAAACTGGCATCCGCTTTGCAAACAAGCCATTACGCGGCTGAAAAGGATATGCAGGATGCAGCGCCCCGTCTGACTTTCACTTTACGAGACGAAGAGAGGTTGATGATGAAAATTGGCGTATTCGTACCTATTGGCAACAACGGCTGGCTCATTTCGACCCACGCGCCGCAGTACATGCCGACCTTTGAACTGAATAAAGCCATTGTGCAAAAAGCGGAGCACTACCATTTCGATTTCGCCCTGTCGATGATCAAACTGCGTGGCTTTGGCGGCAAAACTGAGTTCTGGGATCACAACCTTGAGTCGTTCACCTTGATGGCGGGACTGGCGGCCGTCACCTCGCGCATTCAGATTTACGCCACTGCTGCCACCTTAACGTTACCTCCGGCAATCGTCGCCCGTATGGCCGCAACCATCGACTCCATCTCTGGCGGGCGTTTTGGCGTCAACCTCGTGACTGGCTGGCAAAAGCCCGAGTATGAGCAGATGGGTATCTGGCCTGGCGATGACTATTTCTCCCGTCGTTACGACTATCTCACCGAATATGTTCAGGTGCTGCGCGACCTGTGGGGCACGGGGAAAAGCGATTTTAAAGGCGATTTTTTCACCATGAATGATTGTCGCGTCAGTCCGCAACCGAGTGTCCCCATGAAAGTGATCTGCGCCGGGCAAAGCGACGCTGGCATGGCGTTCTCCGCCCAGTATGCCGATTTCAACTTCTGTTTCGGCAAAGGTGTAAATACACCCACGGCTTTCGCCCCGACCGCTGTGCGGATGAAACAGGCCGCAGAGCAAACCGGGCGCGACGTTGGCTCTTATGTATTGTTTATGGTGATTGCCGATGAAACCGACGATGCCGCTCGCGCCAAATGGGAACACTACAAAGCGGGCGCGGATGAAGAGGCGTTAAGCTGGCTAACCGAACAAAGTCAGAAAGATACCCGCTCCGGTACTGATACCAACGTCCGTCAGATGGCCGATCCCACTTCGGCGGTAAACATCAATATGGGGACGTTAGTCGGTTCTTACGCCAGTGTCGCGCGCATGTTAGATGAAGTCGCAAGCGTGCCTGGTGCCGAAGGCGTGCTGTTCACCTTCGATGATTTTCTGTCGGGAATCGAAACCTTCGGCGAGCGCATTCAACCACTGATGCAGTGCCGCGCCCATCTCCCTGCGCTGACTCAGGAGGTGGCATGATGACGACCTTAACCGCTCGACCGGAAGCCATTACCTTCGATCCGCAGCAAAGTGCGCTGATCGTGGTGGATATGCAAAACGCTTATGCCACGCCAGGCGGCTACTTAGATCTCGCCGGGTTTGATGTCTCAACCACTCGCCCGGTCATTGCCAACATTCAAACCGCCGTGACCGCAGCGCGAGCGGCAGGGATGCTGATCATCTGGTTTCAAAATGGCTGGGATGAACAGTATGTCGAAGCTGGCGGACCCGGCTCACCGAATTTTCATAAATCGAACGCCCTGAAAACCATGCGTAAGCAGCCGCAGCTGCAGGGGAAATTGCTGGCGAAAGGCTCCCGGGATTATCAACTGGTGGATGAACTGGTGCCGCAGCCTGGCGATATTGTGCTGCCGAAGCCGCGCTACAGCGGTTTCTTCAATACGCCGCTGGACAGCATTTTGCGCAGCCGTGGAATACGCCATCTGGTTTTCACCGGTATCGCTACCAACGTCTGCGTCGAATCGACGCTACGCGACGGCTTTTTTCTGGAGTATTTCGGCGTGGTGCTGGAAGACGCAACTCACCAGGCGGGGCCGGAATTTGCGCAGAAAGCTGCGTTGTTCAATATCGAAACCTTTTTTGGCTGGGTCAGCGACGTCGAAACGTTCTGCGACGCGCTTTCTCCCACGTCCTTTGCTCGTATCGCTTAAGGAGTTTAACGATGCCAAAATCCGTAATTATTCCCGCTGGCAGCAGCGCACCGCTGGCCCCCTTCGTTCCCGGCACGCTGGCTGATGGAGTGGTGTATGTCTCCGGTACGCTGGCTTTTGATCAACATAATAACATGCTGTTTGCCGATGACCCAAAGGCGCAAACCCGCCACGTTCTGGAAACCATCCGCAAGGTGATCGAGACGGCGGGTGGCACGATGGCGGATGTGACCTTCAACAGCATCTTTATTACCGACTGGAAAAATTACGCCGCGATTAACGAAATCTACGCCGAGTTTTTTCCGGGTGATAAACCGGCGCGATTCTGCATTCAGTGCGGACTGATAAAACCTGACGCGCTGGTGGAAATCGCCACAATTGCGCATATCGCCAAGTGAGGCCGCGATGAAACTTTCACTCTCACCTCCCCCTTATGCTGATGCGCCCGTAGTGGTGTTGATTTCGGGTCTTGGCGGTAGCGGCAGTTACTGGTTACCGCAACTGGCAGTGCTGGAGCAGGAGTATCAGGTAGTCTGTTACGACCAGCGCGGTACCGGCAATAATCCCGACACGCTGGCAGAAGATTACAGTATCGCCCAGATGGCAGCAGAACTGCATCAGGCACTGGTAGCCGCAGGGATTGAGCGTTACGCGGTGGTCGGCCATGCGCTCGGTGCGCTGGTGGGAATGCAGCTGGCGCTGGATTATCCCGCGTCGGTAACTGTGCTGGTCAGCGTTAACGGCTGGCTACGAATAAACGCCCATACGCGCCGCTGTTTTCAGGTTCGCGAACGATTACTGTATAGCGGCGGCGCGCAGGCATGGGTGGAAGCGCAGCCGTTGTTCCTCTATCCCGCCGACTGGATGGCGGCCCGCGCACCTCGCCTTGAGGCAGAAGACGCGCTGGCACTGGCGCATTTTCAGGGCAAAAATAATTTACTGCGTCGACTTAACGCCCTCAAACGCGCTGACTTTAGTCACCATGCGGATCGCATCCGCTGCCCGATGCAAATCATCTGCGCCAGTGATGATCTGCTGGTGCCATCAGCATGTTCCAGTGAACTTCATGCCGCCCTGCCCGATAGCCAGAAAATGGTGATGCGCTATGGCGGACACGCCTGCAACGTGACCGATCCCGAAACGTTTAATGCTCTGTTACTCAACGGGCTTGCCAGCCTGTTACATCACCGTGAAGCCGCCCTGTAAGGAATTGCTATGAACGAAGCCGTTAGCCCAGGTGCGCTTAGCACCCTGTTCACCGATGCCCGCACTCACAACGGCTGGCGGGAGACACCCGTCAGCGATGAGACGTTACGGGAGCTTTATGCCCTGATGAAATGGGGGCCGACATCAGCTAACTGTTCTCCGGCAAGGATCGTGTTTATCCGCACTGCAGAAGGAAAAGAACGTCTGCGCCCGGCGCTTTCCAGCGGCAATCTGCAAAAAACCCTGACCGCGCCCGTCACCGCTATCGTCGCCTGGGACAGTGAATTTTATGAACGGTTACCACTACTGTTTCCCCACGGTGATGCCCGCAGTTGGTTTACCTCCAGCCCACAACTTGCCGAAGAAACAGCGTTTCGCAACAGTTCCATGCAGGCGGCTTATCTGATCGTCGCCTGCCGTGCGCTGGGGCTGGATACCGGCCCGATGTCGGGTTTTAACCGTCAATACGTTGACGACGCTTTTTTTGCAGGCAGCACGCTGAAGAGCAATCTGCTGATTAACATCGGCTATGGCGATAACAGCAAACTTTATGCGCGCCTGCCACGTCTGTCCTTTGAAGAAGCCTGCGGGCTGTTGTAAGGAGCAAACTATGAACATAGTTGATCAACAAACCTTTCGCGATGCGATGTCCTGTATGGGCGCGGCGGTCAATATCATCACCACGGATGGTCCAGCCGGGCGCGCCGGGTTCACCGCCAGCGCGGTCTGCAGCGTGACCGACACGCCGCCCACATTACTGGTGTGCCTGAATCGTGGGGCGTCCGTCTGGCCGGTATTCAATGAAAATCGAACGCTGTGTGTAAATACACTTAGCGCCGGGCAGGAGCCACTTTCAAATCTTTTTGGCGGCAAAACGCCCATGGAACACCGCTTTGCCGCCGCCCGCTGGCAGACGGGTGTGACCGGATGCCCGCAACTGGAAGAGGCTCTGGTTTCGTTTGACTGCCGTATCAGCCAGGTGGTGAGCGTCGGCACCCACGACATTTTGTTTTGTGCCATCGAAGCGATTCATCGTCACGCCACACCCTACGGGCTGGTGTGGTTCGATCGCAGTTATCACGCGCTGATGCGCCCTGCTTGTTAACCTCCTTAAGGAGACAGCTGATGGCAATGTTCGGTTTTCCTCACTGGCAGTTAAAATCGACCTCTACAGAGAGCGGCGTGGTCGCGCCGGATGAACGATTGCCGTTTGCTCAGACGGCAATAATGGGCGTTCAACACGCGGTGGCGATGTTTGGCGCGACGGTGTTAATGCCGATTCTGATGGGGCTGGATCCCAATCTTTCCATTTTAATGTCGGGGATCGACACGTTACTGTTTTTCTTTATTACCGGCGGGCGCGTCCCCAGTTATCTCGGCTCCAGCGCGGCTTTTGTCGGCGTGGTGATCGCCGCGACGGGCTTTAACGGTCAGGGCATGAACCCGAATATCAGCATCGCGCTGGGCGGGATTATCGCCTGTGGGCTGGTTTATACCGTCATTGGCCTGGTGGTGATGAAAATTGGTACACGCTGGATTGAACGGCTAATGCCGCCGGTGGTGACGGGTGCGGTGGTGATGGCGATTGGCCTGAACTTAGCGCCTATCGCAGTGAAAAGTGTATCGGCTTCGGCCTTTGATAGCTGGATGGCGGTAATGACGGTGCTGTGTATTGGGCTGGTGGCGGTGTTTACCCGTGGCATGATCCAGCGGTTATTGATTCTCGTAGGATTAATTGTCGCCTGTCTGCTGTATGGCGTGATGACCAACGTTTTAGGGCTGGGAAAAGCCGTCGATTATACTCTCGTCAGCCATGCTGCCTGGTTCGGTCTGCCACATTTTTCCACTCCTGCTTTTAATGGTCAGGCAATGATGCTGATTGCGCCCGTGGCGGTGATTCTGGTGGCGGAAAACTTAGGTCATCTCAAGGCAGTCGCCGGGATGACCGGACGCAATATGGATCCATATATGGGACGGGCATTCGTCGGTGATGGGCTGGCGACGATGCTTTCTGGTTCTGTCGGTGGCAGCGGCGTAACCACCTACGCCGAGAATATCGGTGTAATGGCCGTGACAAAAGTCTACTCGACGCTGGTGTTTGTCGCTGCTGCCGTCATCGCCATGCTGTTGGGCTTTTCACCGAAATTTGGCGCGCTGATTCATACCATTCCGGCCGCGGTGATTGGTGGTGCATCAATTGTTGTGTTCGGGCTGATTGCCGTCGCAGGCGCAAGGATCTGGGTACAAAACCGTGTCGATTTAAGCCAGAACGGTAATTTGATTATGGTCGCAGTAACCTTAGTGCTGGGCGCGGGTGATTTTGCTCTCACGCTGGGCGGTTTTACGTTGGGAGGGATTGGTACAGCAACCTTTGGCGCGATCCTGCTCAACGCCCTGCTGAGCCGCCGGAAAAGGGATGTACCGCAAGGAAAAGCCATCACCCGCTCCACCTGAAATACGTGCCGCTTTCTTGCCGGGTGACGCTACGCTTACCCGGCCTACAATTGGCAAGTAGGCCCGCGCAAGCGAAGCGCCGCCGGGCTAAACGAGCAGGCTGCGCGTTATTAGCTATCTGCCCCTTGTTCAGCGCTCAATCCGGCAGTCGCCTTACGTCGTTTTTTTAACTTCAACTCGCTCACCAGCACCCCGGCGATAATAAACGCCGCGCCCACCAGCGCCAGCAGGGGCAGACGCTCCCCGGCGAGTCGCCCGAAAATACCCGCCCATACCGGTTCACCGGTATAAATGACCGTCGCCCGAGTTGGGGATACGCTGCGCTGCGCCCAGTTCATGGTGACCTGGATAATGGCGCTGAAAATGCCCAGCCCCAGCGCCACGACGATAAGCCCGGTAGACATCGGCGGGACGGACTCCCCTGCCGGCACCATCGTCGCGAACGCCACCAGCGACGCGGTGGTAAGCTGCACCACCGTCACCCGCTT
This sequence comes from Enterobacter hormaechei, assembly GCA_042434945.1. Taxonomy (GTDB): domain Bacteria; phylum Pseudomonadota; class Gammaproteobacteria; order Enterobacterales; family Enterobacteriaceae; genus Escherichia; species Escherichia hormaechei_A. The sequence goes on along the minus strand of CP170191.1, from coordinate 1,156,287 downwards.
GACGTCCACTTTTCCTGCCCAGGCGCTAATCAGGATAATTTCTGCCGCAATGGCGACGGCCCCCACCAGAGTGATGATCTCCCCCGGCCCCAGCGCCAGCAGATTATTTTCCGGCCCGGCTAATAAAATAAGGCCGATGAACGCCAGCACGATGCCAATGCACGACATCAGGCCCGGCATTCTGCCGAGGCACAGCCACTGCAACAGCGGCACCAGCGGTACGTACATGGCGGTGATGAAGGCGGATTTACTGCTGGAGATAGACTGGAGCCCCCACGTTTGCAGGCTGTAGCCCATGGCAATCGCCACACCAATGGCGACACCCGCCTTAAGCTCTCTCAGGGTCAACCCGCGCAGGGTTTTCAGCGAAATAAGCGCCACGGCAATCGCCGCGGTTGCAAAGCGCAGCCCTACAAAGAAAAACGGATCGCTCATCGTGACCGCGTACTGAACGGCAAGAAAGGTTCCGCCCCAGAACATGGTGATCAAAATCAGGATCGCTTCCTGAGGCTTAATGGAGAAGGTAAAACGGGAAACGGACATGGGACACCAGCACGAAGAATCAATCCTGTAGTGTGCGATGCCTTTGATGACAGTTCAATGTAGCAGACATAAAAAAACCGCCGGGAAACCCGGCGGCAGGGAGTTAACCCGGCGTACTACTTGTTGCTGCCGTGGCTATTTTTACCCCCTTTTTTACCAGCCTCTGATGCGCGCTGAGGGTCGTTTTTGAAGTTGCCCCCGCTAGACTGGCCACCTTTACGACCTGCTTCTGATGCTCTTTCACGGTCTTCAGCGAAATTACCTGAACCACCACGATGGTTTGCCATCTCTAACCTCCAGAGTGTGAAACATTAGACATCATATTGCATTCAGTAAAAGAGGATTCTTTCACCTCGCGGCTCAAGGACAGTGCCTTTATCTGTGCCGCGTGAAACTAAGCTTAGTGTAATGCGGCTATCCGGCAAGCGAGAGGTAATATTCTGCAACATGATCTCAGCCTTTCGTATGAAATATCCGGGAAGTCATTCATAAGCCGTTCTTATATTTTGAAAAATCCGCTCCGCGAAAGTTGTTTCATTTTGCTACAAGGCGCATAACCAAAATATATTGTTATATATCAAAGAAATGCCGTTCATTTTTGCAGTCTGGCTGTGATGTCATATCTTTAAAGGAACGCAGCGATCCGCTGTAAGAAAAACCAACGAGGAGTGATGCAAAATGGCAAAAGTTCTGGTGCTCTATTATTCCATGTATGGACACATTGAAACCATGGCTCACGCAGTAGCAGAAGGCGCAAACAGAGTAGACGGCGTTGAGGTCGTGGTTAAACGCGTACCGGAAACCATGCAGGCGGAAGCCTTCGCCAAAGCCGGGGGGAAAACACAAAACGCCCCGGTCGCCACCCCGCAGGAGCTCGCGGACTATGATGCCATCATCTTCGGCACCCCGACCCGCTTCGGCAATATGTCCGGCCAGATGCGCACCTTCCTCGACCAGACGGGCGGGCTCTGGGCCTCCGGCGCGTTATACGGCAAGCTGGCCAGCGTGTTCAGCTCTACCGGCACGGGCGGCGGCCAGGAGCAGACGATCACCTCCACCTGGACTACTCTTGCCCATCATGGGATGGTGATTGTGCCGATTGGCTACGGCGCGCAGGAACTGTTCGATGTTTCCCAGGTTCGTGGCGGGACACCGTATGGTGCGACCACCATTGCCGGTGGCGATGGTTCACGTCAGCCAAGCAATGAAGAACTTTCAATCGCCCGCTATCAGGGTGAATACGTCGCGGGTCTTGCCAAAAAACTGAACGGCTAACCCAACAGGAGGACAAGTATGCCAACTCACGAATCCAAAGCTCACCACGTGGGCGAATGGGCAAGTTTACGCAATACCTCTCCGGAGATTGCCGAAGCCATCTTTGAAGTCGCCAATTATGACGAAAAGCTGGCTGAGCAGATTTGGGAAGAAGGCAACGATGAAGTGCTGGTTCGCGCCTTCGAAAAAACCGACAAAGACTCGCTGTTCTGGGGCGAGCAAACCATCGAACGTAAAAACGTCTGAACGTTCCCCCCGCCCACGCGGGGGGTTATCTTCTATTTCGCCGCGTTGTTCATCACCGCATTGAATTTATCGACAGGACAGAAGCCGTTGCCATCCACCGGACAGCCCTTCAGCTCCAGCGTCACGCGCTGCGCAGGGGATTGCAGCGACAGTACGCTGGCGTTACGCAGTTGCTCTGAACTCTGGTAGACATACTCAATTTTCATCAGCTCCTGATTAGTGTTTTTGTCATGCCAGCGCTGGAAGACAATTTTACCGCCAATCGGGGTTCGTTCCTGCTGGTCGTGCAGCTGATAAGGCCTGAAGTCCAGCGCGGTCAGCAGCGAGGCGATGTTAGAGTCGTGCCCCACCAGCAGGGCGATTTTTGGCGCTTTTGCCTGGTCGGTCACCAGCGCTTTATCAATGTACTTCACCAGCGGTTTAGCCACGTTCTGCGCCACCTCCGTCGACGTAAACAGCGAGTCCTGATAGCCGTTTTTCAGCTTCGACAGCACGCGCCACTGCTGATCGGTTTTGATTTCCCCCCAGGCCACCTGGTCTGTCGGGAAGCCTTCGTAATACTGTAGCGTGAACGCATCCACCAGCGAGTTACCCACCTTCAGCGGCCCGGAGACGCCCGGCTCTTTTTCATAATCGGCGCTGAACGTATCTTTCGCCTCCGTCAGGGAGCAGACTTTTTTCTCCTTGCAGGACGGCGAGTCGCTGTAGTTTGTCAGCTGTTCCAGCAGTTTGTAGCTTTCATCCAGCTGCATTTTCTGCCGTTCCGTCTCCATCGCTTTCAGCGCTTTCTCGCGAAACTCAGGGGAGTTATCGGTAATGACCGGATTGAAGGTGGGGTCCATGGTGCCCATTTTTTCCTGGTGATGCACAGGAACATCGCACCCGGGGAACGCGCCGGTGATAAAGAACTGCGCGGTCGCCACGGTGCGCTGGAGGCTGTTGGCGTAGGCATAGACGGTATCCGCTGGCGGGCATTCACCCGTCTTCACCATCCCCTGCTCTGCCAGCCACTCGCGCATATAGTGACCCATATACACTTCCAGTACGCCGCCTTTGGTGGTGAGCTGTCCACCCGGGACGTCCCACTCCGGCCACTGCTTCGGCGTGGACTGCTCCAGCACGCTGCCGTTATTGGCAAGCGGCGCGCGCAGGTTGTGGCGGCTCATGATGAGCACCTGTTCCAGCTGATAGCCGTCCGGCGTGTCCTGCGCCTGTGCGCCAAAGGTCACGGAAAGGGTACCTGCCACGGCAACTGCGAGTAGTGCTTTTCTCATCCCTAATTCCTCACACGTTTTTAATGTCGCCCTGAGTGTGACAGATCCGTGACAGGTTTTTCGGGAAGCATTTCTCAAACTGATGATTAACGTGCTTACGGCGTGTGCCGATGAGTTTTATGAAAAAAAACCATACCCCACCGGAGAATTCGCTGTGAAACGTACCCGCCTTGAAGAGAGCACCTGCCCCGTCGCCCGTTCGCTGGATATTATCGGCGACTGGTGGTCGCTGCTGATTGTTCGCGACGCGCGCTACGGGGTCGCAGTCGATATTCTGGTGGCCTATCTCACCGATGAAGCGGGGATCCGCGCTACGTAAAACAGTAGCCTAACGCTGAAGCTGGTCACCGTATTCGCTCATCCAGGCGGCCAGCGGCGAGAGTGCGTCCTGAAGGGTTAGCCCCAGCTCGGTGATCTGATACTCCACGCGCGGCGGGATCTCCGGGTAGACCGTTCGCGTCACCAGCCCGCGCTGCTCAAACAGGCGCAGCTGCTTTGTCAGCTCTTTCTGGGTGATAGGGGCAGCGGCCCGCAGCAGATCGCCAAAGCGAACGGGCGTATTGAACACAATCAGGCGATAGAGAATGGGGATCGCCCACTTACCGGAAATCAGATTCACAAACTGCGTCATCGGGCAGGTATACGCCTCAGATTTTTTTTCGCAGCACGCTTCCAGCAGCTCTGCCATTTCACACCTCTTGCCTCGTTAGTATCCATTTGGTACCTGGTTTCCTTTCGATACTAACGTTTCTATAGTGCTTTCTCCAGAGACATTTCAGGAGAAGAACATGGGTCGTTTAACCGATAAGTATACGTTGATTACCGGCGGCACCAGCGGTATCGGTCTCGCCACCGCGCAGGCGTTTATCGCCGAAGGGGCGCGCGTCGCCGTGACCGGACGCAACCCGGATACCCTCGCCGAAGCAGAGCGCATTCTGGGCGATAAGGCCTGGGTGATCCCAACCGACGCAGGCGATATTTCGTCGCAAAAAGCGCTGGCGGAGACCCTCACCGCCCGCTGGCCACGCCTGGATGCGGTCTTTCTCAACGCCGGTGACGTAACGCACGCGCCGCTGGAAGTCTGGCAGGAAGAGGCCTGGGACCGTCTGATGAGCATCAACCTGAAGGGACCGTTCTTTTTAATTCAGGCGCTGCTGCCGCTGCTGAATAACCCATCCTCGGTGATCCTCTGCGGCTCCGTGAGCGCGCGCATCGGCCTGCCCACCAGCAGCGCGTATGCCGCGAGCAAGGCCGCCCTGCTGTCGCTGGCGCGTACACTCTCGGCGGAGCTGCTGCCGCGCGGGATCCGCGTCAACGGTCTGAGTCCCGGTCCGGTGGAAACCCCGGCGTTTACGAAAACGGGCTTAAGCGACGAGGCGCTTAACGCGATGATGGCAGAGGTCATTAAGCTGGTGCCGCTGGGCAGAATGGGCTCGACGACCGAGCTGGCAAAAGCCGCACTCTATCTGGCCTCCGACGAGTCGAGCTATACGGTGGGAACGGAACTGCTGGTGGACGGCGGAATGGGGAGCCTGTAATTCAAAAGGCGCTGATGCCGGTGACCGCGCCGACATACAGCGCCGCCCACGCACAGGCGGAAAGCAGGCTGACGGCGTAGATCTTGACGGCGTTCAGCCTGAGCATCCCGGCCGCCAGCGGGACGATGTAACGCAACACCGCCAGGAAGCGCGACGTAAAAAGCACGATGACCCCGTTCTTTTGCAGCTGATGCTGGACCCGCAGGAACTTATTGGCATGCTTTGAGGTGAAGCGCGTGACCATCCGGGTATGCCCCATCAGTTGGCCGATATGGTAATTCAGCACCGAACCCGCCGTTGCCCCCATCACCACGGCGAGCCACGTCAGCGCAGGATGCATGCTCCCCTGGCTGACGGTAATGCCCGCCAGCAGCATCACCGACGCAGGCGGCAGCACGGAGGAGATCAGCACCGTCGATTTGCTCAGCGCCATCACGAATAACAGCACAAACAGATGTGCCGGATACAGCGCAAAATGATTCAGCAGGTTATCAAACCATGTCATTTTCCCCTCCCCCGTTAATAATTTAATTGTCCATTTAAAATGAATAACCTTAAATAAACCCTCAACATTTTATTAATAAGATTTACCTAAACCGTTCTTAAACATTATTTAATTTTCTGAGCACTAAATTTAAACAGGCGTATTATCCCTCTCGTTTTACAACGATCTCGTTATGGCGAGGCTCCTGTACAAATACACGTTATCGCTCTGGTGGGTTCGAGAGAACCGGCACAGGGTAAAACAGGCACTGTCGAATCAAGGCTTTGTCAGTATAACTTCCCTTGTAGGATACGGTGTACAGTGCTGAACCCAGGACGTGGGGATCTCCTTTCCGACATGCCCTGTCTTGCTCGCCCCTGAGAGATTTTATTATTCAAAGGGAATTTTCTATGTCTTACGCTATTCATAACCAAAACCTGGCTTTTAATGACAGCGCCATCGCGCAATATATGAATACCGATTTTATCGTTATCGATATTTCATTATGCGTAGCTCTGGCACGCGAGCAGTTCTTTGAAAAATTAAAAGATGATGATATTCCGTCGCATATTTTTATCGAAGATAACGGTCGCCTCGCGGGTTTAATCGCCGTACGCAAATTATTGCAGGCCACGGACACCGTGCAGCCTGTTAAGGGGTTGATGATATCGGATTTTATTCAGCTCAAACCGGAAGATGAGCGGGCGGATGTCGCCGGGCTGCTGGCGCACGCGGGTGCGGATGTAGTGCCGGTGGTGACCCACGGCAAGCTGGTGGGCTGCCTTACCGAGCGTGAAATCGCCCATCTGCTGGAAGATGATGTTACTGAAGATGCCCAGCTTCAGGGGGCGACGCTGCCGCTGGAGAAGCCCTATCTGGAAACCAGCGCCTTCAGCCTGTGGAAGAAACGCTCCGTCTGGCTGCTGCTGCTGTTTGTTGCGGAAGCGTATACCAGTTCGGTGATCCAGCATTTTGAAGAGGCGCTGGAATCTGCCATCGCGCTGGCGTTCTTTATTCCGCTGCTGATTGGCACTGGCGGAAACAGCGGGACGCAGATCACCTCGACGCTGGTGCGCGCCATGGCGCTGGGTGAAGTCCACCTTCGCGATGTGGGTCGCGTGCTGCGCAAAGAGATCAGCACCTCGTTAATGATTGCCGCCACGCTGGGTCTGGCGGGCTGCGTTCGCGCCTGGATGATGGGTATTGGGATGGAAATCACGCTCATCGTCAGCCTGACGCTGGTCTGCATTACACTGTGGAGCGCCATCGTCTCGTCGGTGATCCCGATGGTACTGAAACGCTGCAAAATCGATCCGGCGGTGGTCTCCGCACCGTTTATCGCCACGCTAATCGACGGGACCGGGCTGATTATCTACTTCAAAATCGCGCAGTATACGCTGGGGCTGGAATAACGAAAAAACCCTGCGATATTGCTATCGCAGGGTTTTCGAATTTGGCGGAAGCGTAGAGATTCGAACTCTAGAACCCTTTCGGGTCGCCGGTTTTCAAGACCGGTGCCTTCAACCGCTCGGCCACGCTTCCAAAGTGAGGCGCACTATAAACATCTCTGAGCATGATGTAAAGCACGAATTTGCATAACATTACACGTCTTCCGTCCTCCCCTTCCGTCCCGCTGATTTCTTCGCCATCGACTGGCTAAAATGTAAACATTTATTTTTACATTCATAACGTTTATTAGATTCGCGGGTGGTCATTTAGACTCTTTTTCGCACAACACCCATTAACCGTAGATCACTGCGATAAGAGATTAGCCATGACTTTATTTAACGACGATTATGAATTTTTTATTTATCAGTGATAACTATTACCTTTGCCATGGTGTATCAAGCTCCCTGACATCAACCCATTTGATTCGCGATGACGCGGATATTCACAATCTTGATGGGGTCGATCAGGCGATGGATTTTATCATTGCGATTGAACAGGATAAGTTACGCAATAAAACCATTCGGCAGGTCAAAAAAGTTAAGCGTGATTACATTGTCCTGATGCATGAGATAGAAGCCAACCGCGCAGTGAGAATCGATAATATTATCTATTCGTCGATGCATTTTACTGCTCACCCTTTTCAGCAGCTGATGCGCTTTTACCGGGCGCTCAGAACCCACTCCTTTACGCGACGCGAATATGACGTGCTGAAGCTGTTTCATTTGGAAAACCATGAGATCGCGAAAAAGCTGCAATTGTCACAAAAAACGACCAGCACCTACCGCGTGAGGATCCTCGAGAAATTAAATATGCGCTCAAAAAACATTCTGGCGATGACCCGTGTAAAATCGGCGATCGTCGATTAAAAGCTGTGACATTTTGCCTTGCCACGGAAAAACCGGGCCGTCACGTTTCGCCCTGAGGGGGTTTGGCTGGCGCGGTATACCAGTTCTCTTTGGTAACCATTACGCTGCCCTCTGGCTGCATAACAAAATTCGGGGACATGATCTGCACGTTAAATTCGTTAAACACATCCTGTATCTGGCTATGCAGTTCATTGCGGGCAACCGCGAGGGACTGTTCGGGCAGCAGACGGACCTGCAATTCGTAAGCGATATACCAGTCCATTAACCCTAACTGGCGTACCAGCGGCGGCTCGGAAAGGTCAATCCCTTTTGCCCGTTTCGCGGCCAGCTCCAGCATGGCATGCACCTGACGCCATGGGGTGTCATAACCGATCGTGACGCTGACCGTCAGATTGAGGCTGCCATCGGGCTGTAGCGCGCTCAGATTGGTGATCTTACCGCTCACCACCACCGCGTTGGGCACGGTAACGACATAATTTTCCCGGGTAATAATTTTGGTCGCCAGCATGCCAATTTCACTGACCTTGCCTTCGTTATCCGCCACCCGAATGACATCGCCTTTGCGCAGAGCGCGGGAGTAAATCAGGACCAGACCGCTCATGGCATGGTTCATCACCCCTGCCGAGCCCAGCGTTAACATTAGGCCAAAGAAGACGCTAATACCTTTAAACGCCAGCGAGTTTGCACCAGGAAGAAACGGCCAGGCGGCGGAGAGAGCAAATAGCCAGACGGCAACGGAAATGAGCTTACGGGTAGCCCCCACGGTTTCCGGATGTACGCCGGGAAGTTGCAGACGACCAGCCTCCACCTGATTGAGCACCATCCTGAGAAGCTTCAGAATAAAAGCGGTAATGAGGAAAATGATCAGCACAATCGTCAGCCCCGGCAAGGCCGAGACAATCGCCAGGGCGATTTGCTGCACCACGCGAAGCGTCCAGTCTCCCAGCGACGTGCCCCACACCCGCGTCCACGGAAACAGACTGAATGCCCAGCTCAGCCAGACGTAAAAGCCGATCAACCCCAGCAGGAACATCAGCAAGGCGTAAAGCCGAATCTCAATTGCGCCAATGTACCGCCGCCAGCTTTGCGGCACCCGGCTGCGATTCTCCACAATACGCCGACGGTAGACGCGCCGGAACCAGCGCCAGGATCGCCACGCGCCGTAGCAGAGCAGCAACAGCGCCAGCAGGCCAGCGGCTGTTTTTACCGTCGACAGCGCCAGCCAGCCGGTATCGTATTGATCGCGCAGCGCCATCCTTTGCGCTTCCATGCGCGCCAGCACGCGCTGTGCGGCCTGATTGAGGGTAAGATCGTCGCCTTCGTCCAAATCCCCTTCGGTCAGCAGCATCACAGGTTTACCGTTCATCACTATCAGCCGTCCCTGCTGGTTATAGCGGGTCACGGGGACGATGCTGAGCGGCTCACGCACATCCGCCTCGGTAAAATTGCGCAGGGTGTTGCGGATGCGTAAAACGCGCTCTTCCGGCGTGGTCAGGCCAAATTTCGCCTGTAGCATGACGATGGGCTGATGAAAGATATAGACCGTTCGGGCGCGCTCCTGCTCCGTAGGCGCCTGGCGGGGCTCTGCGGCATACGATGAGAAGGCGCTCAGGGCGGCAAAACAGAACGCAAACGCGAGCAGGATCTTTTTCATCCTTACTACCCCAGGTCAGAAATCTTGTTATTTTTCAGGCAACCCGCGAATGCCAGGTGGGTATGTTGAGAATAGTCCAGCCTTTCGTTTCTGCAACAAGCGACGGTGAGCGTGTTGCTCTCAGTCACAATATATGTATTATGTTATAACATAACAATTTCGGATTGCGTTCTATGTTACTTAAAAATAGGTTATTTCTGGCTTCACTGCTCTCCATGGCGCCTGCCGCTTTCGCCGCAACCACCTGGCCACTCACGATTGAAAATTGCGGCGTAAAGCAGACCTTTACGCAGGCTCCTCAGCGCGTCGTGACCGTGGGTCAGCATGAAACAGAATTACTGCTCGCACTGGGGCTGGAGAAAACGATCGCCGCGACGTCAGTCTGGTTCGGCAAGCTCCCGGCCCCGCTGGAGGATGCCGGGAAAAACCTCCCCAGGCTTGCGGATAATTCCCCCTCCTTTGAGGCCGTGGTAGGGCAGAAACCTGAACTCGTTCTCGCACAGTATCACTGGCACATTGGTCCGCAGGGAGAAGTGGGAACCCGTGAGCAGTTTGCGTCGCTGGGGATTAATACATGGATCTCCCCTGCCGACTGCACGGATAAAACGGTAACGGAAACCTCAAACGCAGACGGAGCACGTAGCGCGCCGTTTTCACTGGCGGAAATTACACGGGAAGTGACAGATCTGGCGACGATTTTTGATGTTTCCGCGCGAGGTGAGCAGCTCAATCGTGCGCTGGCGGAGCGTATTAAAAAGGCCCAGGCGCGCGCCTCCGCGAAACCGCTTAGCGTTGTATTCTGGTTCTCCAGCAGCCGTCTGAATGGCGATCCCTGGGTGGCCGGGAATTACGGCGCGCCTGGCTGGATCAGCCGCACGCTGGGGTTGAAGAACATTATTGACTCTCACGACGAATGGCCCGCTGTAACGTGGGAACATATAGCCCGATCGCAGCCGGACGTGATTGTTATCGCCGGGATGTCCCGCAGGCTCTACCCTGCCGATGACGTTGAGGTAAAAAAAGCGTTCTTGCGCAGTGACCCGGTGACAAAGAACATGCCTGCTGTCAGGAACAACCACATCATCGTGGTGCCAGCGATGTCGTTAAACCCTTCATTGCGTAACGTCGATGCGGTTGAGCTTATCAGCGATCGGCTGGCTTCTTTCCGGGATGAACAATGAGTCATTTCGCTTTTGACCGCCGCCAGCAGGGTTTACTGGCAGCAGGTGCCATGGCGCTGCCGCTGATGCTGGTCTTTGCCGCCAGTATCGGTGATATGCCGGTGTCGTATGCCAGTACCGGGAAAGCGATCCTCAACGGACTGGGTTTGACCTCTTATACGTTGCCGCAAACGGAGGAAGGTATCGTCTGGCAATATCGCATGAGCCGGGCAGTAATGGCCGCGTGCAACGGCGGCGGCCTGGCGTTGTGCGGGCTGGTGTTACAGTCGATCCTGCGTAACCCTCTGGCTGAGCCTTATCTGCTGGGGATTTCCGCGGGCGCATCGCTGGGGGCCGTCTGCGTGATGCTTCTCGGCATCGGGGGGAGCGTGATTGGCGTAAGCAGCGGTGCGTTTGTCGGCTCGTGCGCCGCCTTTGCGCTCATCATGGTGATTACGAACGGGATGAGTGAAAGCCCGTCGCGCATTTTGCTGGCTGGCATTGCGGGCACCCAGCTCTTCAACGCCATGACCGCGTACGTCGTCAGTACGTCCGCCAATGCCGAGCAGTCCCGTAGCGTCATGTTCTGGCTGCTGGGAAGTCTGAGCGGCGTGCGCTGGCCTGACGCGCTGCTGGCGCTGGCCGTTACGCTTGCGGGTTTACTGGTGGTATTGCTCTTTTCACGGGCGCTGGACACCTTCACCTTCGGGGATGAGGTCTCCACCACGCTGGGGATCCCGGTTACCGCCGTGCGTATTGTCTTATTGCTGACCTGTGCCATTGTTACCGCAACGCTGGTGAGCGCCACGGGCGCAGTGGGGTTTGTCGGGCTGGTCATTCCCCATGTAACGCGCATGCTATGTGGGCCGGGCCATCGTCTATCTATCCCGCTGACGTTTCTTATCGGCGCCCACTTTATGATCCTCGCCGATATCGTCTCACGCACGCTGATTGTGCACCAGGTTCTGCCCATCGGGGTGGTGACTGCGCTGGTGGGCGCCCCCGTCTTTGTGGCGTTGCTTTATCAAAACCGAAAGGAGCATCCATGAATATTACTGTGGCCGGGTTAACCGTAACCCGACAAGCGCAGACGGTGCTTAAGGATATCGATCTCGACCTGCCATCCGGGCAGATTATCGGCCTGTTAGGGCCAAACGGCTCGGGCAAGTCGACGCTGCTGCGCTGTCTCGCCGGGCTGTTTCCACGACTCAGTGAACGCGTGGCGCTTAATGGCACAACGCTCGGCATGATGCCGCTGAAAAAACGCGCGCAGCACATGGCGTTTGTCCCGCAACATGCTGAGGTCGACGGAGAACTGACCGTTGAGGACATTGTCAGACTGGGGCGTACGCCCTACCGGAAAACATTCCAGAAAACCTCGCGCGACGATGAGGCTGCGGTTGAGCAGGCGATTGGCCTGATGCAGTTATGCCGCTTACGCCAGCGGCGATGGCACTCTTTGTCTGGCGGAGAACGCCAGCGAAGCCAGATAGCCCGCGCGCTGGCCCAGCAGCCGCAGGTGCTGTTGCTCGATGAACCGACAAACCACCTGGACATTCAGCACCAGCTGGAGCTGATGCGGCTCGTTTCACAGCTGCCGCTTACGGTGGTGGTTGCACTGCACGATCTCAATCTTGCGGCCAATTATTGCCAGCGTCTGATCCTCCTGAAGGCCGGGCAGATCGCCGCCACGGGCGCGCCCGAAGCGGTTCTGACGCCGGCAAACATCGAGGACACCTGGTGCGTAAAAGCTCAGGTCTGCAAGGCCGACGCCGGGATCACGATAAGCTACAACATGGTGGCATGACGGAAGACTGGCGCAAAAACAAAAACCCCTGCGATATTGCTATCGCAGGGGTTTCGAATTTGGCGGAAGCGTAGAGATTCGAACTCTAGAACCCTTTCGGGTCGCCGGTTTTCAAGACCGGTGCCTTCAACCGCTCGGCCACGCTTCCTAAGTGAAGCGAACTATAAACACCTCACCGCGCGCTGTAAAGAGTGCGCGCATTCGTTCGCTTTAAAAATAGCCAAAATGCGTTTAATCGGTTGAATAGACGACAGATTGGCCGTTTTGGCAGCATAATATCCACCGCGGATCGTTAGTGCTTTTTGATGTACATATCTTTGGTGTAGTAATACCCGAGCTTGTCTGGCGTGAAGCCCCCTACCCACGGTTTCACCAGGTGCGTGCGCACGTAATGATAGACCGGGATCGCCGGGACATCGCGTCCCAGCAGATCTTCTGCCTGCTGGTAGAATTTACCGCGCTCCTCCGCCGTTTTCGATTTCGCCGCGTTCACCAGTGCCCGATCGTAGTCCGGATTGCTGTACTGAGTGGTGTTTTGGCTGTCCCCGGTACGGAAGTTGTTCAGGAAGGTTGCCGCATCGTCGTAATCGGCAATCCAGGCGTAGCGTACCGCGTCAAAGTTATGGGTGTGCATGGTATCAAGCATGGTTTTCCACTCCTGATTTTGCAGCTTCGCCTCCACGCCGAGGTTCTTCTTCCACATTGAGCTGGCGGCAATGGCAATACGCTGGTGCGATTCCGAGGTGTTATAGAGGAGATTAAAGCTGAGCGGATGGCTGTCGTTAAATCCGGCTTCGGCCAGCAGCTTTTTCGCCTCGGCAATGCGTTTATCCATCGGCCAGCTGGCGTAATCCGGGTTCTGGAGCTTGACGCCGCCAATATCCGGCTGGCTGATCAGCCATGCCGGGCGCTGGCCCTGCCCTAATACTTTCCCGGCGATGATGTCTTTATCCAGCGCCAGGTTCAGCGCCTTGCGCACGCGGGCGTCGTTGAACGGCGGCCGGGTGGTGTTGAACTGATAATAATAGGTGGCAAGCTGCGGTGAAACGTCCAGCTCGCTCCCCAGCGTTTTCTTCAGCTGAGCAAACTGGTTGATCGGCACCGTGTAAACAATGTCGATTTCGCCCGCTTTGTAGCGGTTGACGTCAGCAGCTTCAGAGGAAATGGGCAGATAGGTCACCTTGTTGATGACGGTATGTTCGTTATCCCAATATTTCGGGTTACGCACCGCCACAATGCGTTCGTTAACCACCCACTGTGACAGTTTATAAGCCCCGCTGCTGACGAAGTGCTCCGGTTTGGTCCACTTATCACCGAAACGGCCTACCAGGACTTTATCAATTGGCACCAGAGACGGGTGAGCCAGCATCGCCAGGAAAGCGGCGTTAGGTTGCGTGAGCGTAACTTCCAGCGTGCTGTCATTGATGGCTTTCACCCCCAGCGACTCGGGCGCTTTTTTGCCTTCTGCGATATCAGTGCCGTTGACGATACGCATACTACCGGGATAGCTGGCATACGGAGAGTCGGTTTTCGGGTCGACCAGCCGCTGCCAGCTCCAGACAATATCTTCCGCGGTGATGGGGGTTCCATCGCTCCAGGTAATGCCCGGACGCAGATGGAACGTCCAAACGGTGTTGTCTTTATTTTCCCATTTCTCCGCCAGGCGCGGCTGGATTTCACCTGCCGGAGAGACGCTGACCAGCCCGTCGAATAAATCGCTGATAATATTGAATTCGACATCGCTTTCGACTTTATGCGGGTCGAGCGAGGCGGGTTCACTGCCGTTGTTCCTGACCAGTTCCTGCTTATCTGCCAGCTGGGTTCCTGCCGGCACGTTAGCCGCCCAGGTTGCCGTGCTGGCGCACAGGATCCCTGCGGTTAACAAAGAGAGTGTAAAGTGCGTGCGTGTTTGTGGTTTCATTTCCTTCGCCTTATTGTCTGTTTTTATGACGATCCGGAAATAACTCTTAGCGGCCTTAGAGAAATAACGCAATATTTTTCAGTGACCTATAAGAGGTTGATCTGAATACGCCCTACAAACCGCACTTCATTCTGAGTACAAAGGCTTTGCCAGAATAAAAAACCAGCATAATCCCTAAGGGTCTGAGTAAAGATGGGTAAAACCACTTTGCGTCTGCCGCGCCGTTTCCTATTCTTTGCGCTAATTACATCTGTCATAGAGAGTGACTCAATGGATCGTATTGTTAGTTCTTCACATGACCGTACATCACTGCTTAGCACCCATAAGGTGCTGCGTAATACCTATTTTCTGCTGAGCCTGACGCTGGCCTTTTCGGCGATTACCGCAACTGCCAGTACGGTGCTGATGCTGCCATCTCCGGGTCTGATTCTGACGCTGGTGGGTATGTATGGTTTGATGTTCCTGACCTATAAAACGGCGAATAAGCCGACCGGGATTATCTCCGCATTCGCCTTTACCGGTTTTCTGGGTTATATCCTCGGACCTATTCTGAACACCTATCTGTCTGCCGGAATGGGTGACGTAATCGCTATGGCACTGGGCGGAACGGCGTTAGTGTTCTTCTGCTGCTCTGCATATGTGCTGACCACCCGCAAAGATATGTCGTTCCTCGGCGGTATGCTGATGGCGGGTATTGTGGTGGTGCTGATTGGTATGGTTGCGAATATCTTCCTGCAGCTGCCTGCTCTGCATCTGGCGATCAGCGCGGTCTTCATTCTGATCTCCTCTGGCGCTATCTTGTTTGAAACCAGCAACATCATTCATGGCGGTGAGACGAACTATATTCGTGCCACGGTTAGCCTGTATGTTTCGCTGTACAACATCTTCGTCAGCCTGCTGAGCATTCTGGGCTTCGCTAGCCGCGATTAATCTCACCCGCTAACACTTTCATAGCCTCGCTTTATGCGGGGCTTTGTTTTTTGTTACACTGCCGCCAGTCTGATTAAGGTAGTAATAATTATGCTGATCTTCGAAGGTAAAGAGATAGAAACGGATACCGAAGGCTATCTCAAAGAAAGCAGCCAGTGGAGTGAGCCGCTGGCTGTGGTGATTGCAGAGAACGAAGGGATTTCGCTGTCACCGGAACACTGGGAAGTGGTGCGTTTTGTGCGTGATTTCTATCTGGAATTCAATACTTCTCCGGCGATTCGTATGCTGGTAAAAGCGATGGCGAATAAATTTGGCGAAGAAAAAGGTAACAGCCGCTATTTATACCGACTGTTTCCGAAAGGTCCGGCTAAGCAAGCCACCAAAATTGCTGGCCTGCCAAAACCGGTAAAATGTATTTAACGGATACGAAAATCGGTTAATTCCCCCGAGGGATGATGCGGCTCGCTGAGCACCCGTTCTACACGCGCAGAACGCGGGCCGCCACTCTTTAACCACTGCATTAATTTTTCCACCTGCCCTTCTTCACCGCAAGCAACCACTTCCACGCTGCCATCGTCAAGATTTTTGGCGTACCCGGTTAAACCCAGTCTTTTCGCTTCGTACTGTGTGGTGTAGCGAAATCCTACGCCCTGAACTCGCCCGTAAACCCAGGCAATTATGCAGACTTTCGACATTGCTGCTCTCCTTATCCTTAATGGACGCGTTGCAAATCCATGGAAAACTCCGGACAATGACGCCCATTTCTTTGCATCGACAGAAAAGTAAATTATGAGTGTACGTTTAGTGTTAGCCAAAGGGCGCGAAAAATCATTACTTCGTCGCCATCCGTGGGTCTTTTCCGGGGCCGTTGCCCGCATGGAAGGTAAAGCCAGCCTCGGTGAAACCATCGATATTGTTGATCATCAGGGAAAATGGTTAGCACGCGGCGCTTATTCGCCAGCTTCGCAAATCCGGGCGCGCGTCTGGACGTTTGACCCGTCTGAGTCTATCGACATTGCTTTTTTTTCCCGCCGTTTGCAACAAGCACAAAAATGGCGTGACTGGCTGGCGCAAAAAGATGGCCTCGACAGCTATCGTTTAATCGCCGGAGAATCTGATGGCCTGCCGGGTATTACTATCGATCGTTTCGGTAATTTTCTGGTGCTGCAACTGCTGAGTGCTGGGGCAGAATATCAGCGCGCGGCATTAATTAGTGCCCTGCAAACGCTGTACCCGGAATGTTCGATTTACGATCGCAGCGACGTCGCGGTACGTAAAAAAGAAGGAATGGAGCTGACCCAGGGCCCCGTCACCGGCGAGTTGCCACCTGCCCTGCTGCCGATTGAAGAACACGGAATGAAACTGCTGGTGGATATTCAGCACGGACACAAAACGGGCTACTACCTGGACCAGCGTGATAGCCGCCTGGCTACCCGCCGCTACGTTGAAAATAAACGTGTGCTGAACTGTTTCTCCTATACCGGTGGTTTCGCCGTATCGGCACTGATGGGCGGTTGCAGCCAGGTTGTCAGCGTTGATACCTCCCAGGAAGCGCTGGATATTGCACGGCAGAACGTTGAGCTGAACAAACTGGATCTGAGCAAGGCTGAGTTTGTCCGTGATGATGTCTTTAAATTGCTGCGTACTTATCGCGATCGCGGTGAAAAATTTGACGTTATCGTGATGGACCCGCCGAAGTTTGTTGAGAATAAAAGCCAGTTGATGGGCGCGTGTCGTGGTTATAAAGACATCAACATGCTGGCGATTCAGCTGCTGAATGAAGGCGGTATTCTCCTGACTTTCTCCTGTTCCGGTCTGATGACCAGCGATTTATTTCAGAAAATCATCGCGGATGCCGCAATTGATGCCGGTCGTGATGTACAATTTATAGAGCAGTTCCGTCAGGCAGCCGATCATCCGGTGATCGCTACCTATCCGGAAGGGCTATATCTGAAAGGGTTTGCCTGTCGCGTCATGTAACTTGAAATGTGGAATTTTACCCTTATATCAAAGGTAAAGATTTCCCGGGAGGTGACTATGATTGCCAGCAAATTCGGTATCGGCCAGCAGGTCCGCCATTCCCTGTTAGGTTATCTCGGAGTGGTCGTGGATATCGACCCGGTTTATTCGCTCTCTGAACCGTCGCCTGATGAGCTGGCGGTGAATGACGAGCTTCGCGCCGCTCCGTGGTATCACGTAGTGATGGAGGACGATAACGGCCTACCGGTTCATACCTACCTGGCTGAAGCCCAGCTAAGTAGCGAATTGCAGGATGAACATCCTGAACAGCCATCCATGGATGAGCTGGCGCAGACCATCCGCAAACAACTCCAGGCCCCGCGTCTGCGTAACTAATCCCTGAACAAATCCCCGGAAGGTTTTTGCCTTCCGGGGATTTTTTATTTGGCCAGGCCCAGGCGAGGGATCTCAATAGCCGGGCAGCGATCCATCACCACATTTAACCCGGCATCCCGTGCCAGTACTGCCGCTTGCTCATTAATCACCCCCAGTTGCATCCAGAGGGTTTTCGCGCCAATGGCAATAGCTTCCTGTGCCACGCCCCACGCCGCTTCTGAATTACGGAAAACATCGACCATATCGACTTTTTCCGGAACGTCTGCCAGCGTGCCATACCCCTTCTGGCCCAGCAGCGTTTTGCCGGCAACTTTTGGCGAAACCGGAATGACGTGATACCCCTGGTCGAGTAGATATTTCATCACGCGATAGCTGGGACGATCGGGTTTGTCGCTTGCCCCCACCAGCGCAATGGTGTGAGTGGACGTTAAAATGCCTGCAATATCGGTTTCTTTCATTATTTCCTCCAGACTGTTTAACAAAGTGTACGACAAAGCCGACATGCCAACCATGCAGCTAATACGAATGAATGAGAGCAAAAGCGGGAAATATGTCTATATGTTAGTAAACGTGTTTGTCGAAAACTTTTGATACATTCTTACCGGGTAGTTTGTCTACAGGAGTCTGCTATGAAAACCGGCATTGCCTGGGCTATGGTTGCGTTAATCATGCCGGTTTGTGTTTTCGCAACCACCCTCAGACTCTCAACCGACATTGACCTGCTGGTGCTGGACGGGAAAAAAGTCTCCAGCTCCCTGCTGCGGGGTGCAGACAGTATCGAGCTGGATAACGGCCCGCACCAGGTGGTTTTTCGGGTGGAAAAGACCATTCGCCTCGCCGACAACGAACAGCAGGTGTACATTTCGCCTCCGCTGGTGGTCAGCTTTAATACCCAGCGTATCAGCCAGGTCAATTTTCGTCTCCCGCGCCTTGAGACAGAAAAGGAGTCACTGGCATTTGATGCCTCGCCGCGCATTGAACTGGTGGACGGGGACTCCATGCCCATCCCGGTAAAACTGGATATTCTGGCGCTGACAAAAAGGCCAAAGGGAACAGACTATGAAGCGGACACCGAGACCTACAACAGGGCCAGCAGGCGTGCCTCGCTGCCCCAGTTCGCCACCATGATGGCGGATGACAGTACCCTGCTTTCGGGCGTATCGGAGCTGGATGTACTCCCTCCTCAGTCGCAGACCCTTACTGAGCAACGCCTCAAGTTCTGGTTCCAGAATGCCGATCCGGACACGCGCGCCCGTTTTCTGCAATGGGCGAAGCAACAACCTTCGTCGTAAGCCACATTTTTTCGTCCTTTCTCTTGCAGCATCAGCCAGTTCCCGTCATCGTGTAGCGAGGTAACCTCACGGATAAGATTATGGAACTGACAACACGCACACTTCCGGCGCGCAAGCACATTGCCCTGGTTGCGCACGATCACTGTAAACAAATGCTGCTTAACTGGGTTCGTCGCCATCAGCCTCTTTTACAGCATCATGCCCTCTCTGCCACGGGAACAACCGGCAACCTGATCCACCGCGAAACCGGTCTGGAAGTGAATGCCATGCTGAGCGGCCCGATGGGGGGTGACCAGCAGGTAGGCGCTCAGATTTCAGAAGGTAAAATTGACGTTCTGATTTTCTTCTGGGATCCGCTGAACGCGGTTCCGCATGATCCGGACGTTAAAGCGCTGCTGCGTCTGGCGACGGTGTGGAACATTCCGGTAGCCACCAATCTTTCAACGGCAGATTTCATCATTGAATCGCCGCAGTTTAACGATCCGGTGGAGATTTTGATCCCGGATTATCAGCGTTATCTTGCGGAGAGACTGAAGTAGTTTTTTGCCCGGTGGCGCTGCGCTTACCGGGCCTACAGAATTTGTCCGGCGCGTTACGGCTTTCTCGCCACCGGCACGTCAATACTCTTCAAAATATCGACAAACACCGACGGCTCCTCTTTGTTGAACAAGAGCCACACGCGATGGCGCGCGCGGGTTATCGCCACGTACAGTAAACGCCGCTCCTCTGCATCCGGGAAATCTTCCGGAACAGGCAATAACGCCTCTTCCATCACGGATTCCCGCGCTGGTGCCGGGAAACCGTCGCTTCCCTCTTTTAGCCCCACCACAATCACGTAGTCGGCCTGCTGTCCTTTACTGGCGTGAATGGTCATAAAATCGAGCTGAAGTTTTGGCCAGCGCGTCGCCGCTTTTTCCAGCGCCGTCGGCTTGAGGTGATGATAACGCGCCAGCACCAGAATGCGCTCATCCGGTTTCGCATAGCCGCTCAGTTTATCCAGCAGCGGTTCCAGCTGATCGTCCGCCAGCAGCGTGACGGCCTTTTTATCCCCCGACGTCAGGCTGTTAAGCGGTTTCGACAGCTGGTGCGGGTTCTGCTGAATAAAACGGTTGGCTATTTCGCCAATCCGCGAGTTGAAGCGGTAGGTGGTGTCCAGATCGCTGCGATCGCCTTCCCCAAAATAGTGGTGGAAGGCCGTTGTGAGGGATAGTTGCGCCCCGCTGAAACGGTAGATAGCCTGCCAGTCATCGCCCACGGCAAACAGCGACGTGTGTTTATTCTGCGCCCGCAGCGCCGAAAGCAGCGCAGCGCGCTGCGGCGAGATATCCTGAAACTCATCCACCAGAATGTGTTTCCACGGGCTGACGAAGCGCCCTTTCTCCAGAATGATGATGGCCTGATGGATCAGCCCCGAAAAATCGACCGCGTTTTCGTCTTTCAGCGCGGTTTTCCACGCTTTCAGCATCGGCGCCATCAGCTTAACCCGTTTAGAAAACACAGCGCGGATCGACTCCGGTGCGCTTTCTATCATCTCCGCCTGAGAGCCGCCGTGCATGCGCATCAGGCTTACCCACCGGTCGAGACGAGAGCCCAGCCGGCGCGCCAGCTTTTCATCCTGCCAGAAGCTGCCCTCCGGCACCTCCCAGCTGAGTTCCTCTTCAAGCCACTGACGCCAGCCTTTCGCCTGCGCCTTTTTTTCACTGCACTGCTGACGCCATGCCTTGATAAACAGCGCCTGGCGAGCCTGAGCGTCGTTCTCCAGCTTGCTGACAACAGGAACTTTTTTGCTGCCCTGTTGAATGATGTGTAAAGCGAGGGAGTGGAACGTGCGCGCCGAGATATCCTGGGTATGCAAACGCGCCTGAATGCGCTCATCCATCTCCTGCGCAGCCTTGCGACCAAAGGCCAGCAGCAAAATCTGGTCTGCAACCGCCTCGCCCGTTGTCAGAAGCCAACCCGCGCGCGCCACCAGCACCGACGTTTTGCCGCTCCCGGCACCTGCCAGCACCAATAAAGACTGTTCGCCATTCACCACGGCGCGCGCCTGGGCAGGATTGAGGGGCGATGACTCCACTGTACTGAAGAAGTCGGCATATTGCGTAAGCATCGCCTCAGTCCAGGCCTGGTTATGCGCCAGACGGCTTTTCTCGATATCGCTCAGCCAGGCCTGGCACTTCCGCCACGCGTCGCGGCAGTTCTCAAATTCCTCAAGCCGCGCCACCGGTAAAGGCAATGCCGTCAGCGCCTGGGCGATTTTTTGCTGAAGCCCGGCGGTTTGCTGGCGCGTCAGCCACTTCTGCTGCGTATTGCTTAGCGCGATATCGTCCAGCACCTGTTGCAGAACCTGTGCGGCAATCACGCTCATCTCCTGGCTCCACTGCTGCCAGCGCGTGTTCAGATGATGGTGGAAGCGTTGGGTTTCCGCCCACTCGGTCCCGTGGAGTCGCACCACTTTGTCTGCCGGCAGGACGAACTCCAGCTCCCCCCATACCAGCCCTCGTTTACAATGAATGGCCAGTAGCTGATTAAACGGAATAAGGTATTCGTGGCGTTCACCGGAGACTTTCACTCCTGCATTGAGCAGGACAATCTTGTCGTAAGGGTGCTGCGCCAGGCGTTTGCCCATTGAAGTTGCTTTCAGTTCCATATCCTGCCGGATCCACGAGGTCATAATTTGTCAGACAGTTTAACTGCCAGTTTTAAGGTGCTCCAGCCCAAAAAAACGTTACAATCACCGGGCGTTAATCATATCGAAGGAAATGAGGGTTTATGCGTACCGTTCTGAATGTGTTGAATTTTGTCCTTGGCGGTTTTGCCACCACCCTTTCCTGGCTTTTTGCCACTCTGGTGAGCATCGTGCTCATCTTCACCCTTCCGCTGACGCGCTCCTGCTGGGAAATCACCAAACTGTCCCTCGTTCCTTATGGAAATGAAGCCGTACACGTGGATGAGCTGGAGCCGGAAAGAAAAAATGCCTTCATGAATACCGGCGGCACGCTGCTGAATATTTTATGGCTGATCTTCTTTGGCTGGTGGTTGTGTCTGATGCATATCTTCGCCGGTATCGCCCAGTGCATCACGATTATAGGCATTCCGGTTGGCATCGCTAATTTCAAAATTGCTACCATCGCCCTGTGGCCGGTAGGACGCCGTGTTGTCCCGGTCGAAGTCGCGCAAGCCGCGCGTGAAGCCAACGCCCGTCGCCGTTTTCAGTAATAAGGACTGGCCGCACTCATGCTAAGCCCCCTGCTTCGTCGCTATACGTGGAACAGTAACTGGCTGTATAACGTCAGGATCTTTATCGCCCTCTGCGGCACCGTCGCTCTGCCGTGGTGGCTAAATGATGTGAAGCTCACCATCCCCCTCACGCTTGGGGTGGTGGCCGGCGCGCTGGCGGATCTCGACGACCGCCTGGCCGGTCGTTTGCGTAATCTGGTCATTACGCTGGTCTGCTTCTTTATTGCTTCCGCCTCCGTTGAGCTGCTTTTCCCCTGGCCCTGGCTGTTTGCCTTAGGGCTGACGGTGTCCACCAGCGGCTTCATTTTGCTCGGCGGCCTCGGGCAACGCTACGCCACTATCGCGTTTGGCGCCCTGCTGATTGCCATTTACACCATGCTGGGCGTCTCTCTTTACGATCAGTGGTATCAACAACCGGTCCTGCTGCTGTTGGGCGCTATCTGGTATAACCTGCTGACCTTAACCGGGCATCTTATTTTTCCGGTTCGTGCCTTACAGGACAACATTGCCCGCAGTTACGAACAGCTGGCCCACTATCTGGAGCTGAAATCCCGGCTGTTTGATCCGGATATTGAAGAGGACAGCCAGGCGCCCCTGTACGATCTGGCGCTGGCAAATGGCCAACTGGTCGCCACGCTGAATCAGACCAAAGCGTCTCTGCTCACCCGTCTGCGCGGCGATCGCGGTCAGCGCGGTACCCGGCGCACACTGCACTACTACTTTGTCGCCCAGGATATTCACGAGCGCGCCAGCTCCTCGCATGTGCAGTACGCTGACCTGCGCGAGAAATTCCGCTACAGCGACGTGATGTTCCGTTTCCAGCGCCTGCTGTCAATGCAGTCTCAGGCCTGCCAGCAACTTGCGCGCTCAATACTGCTGCGCACGCCCTATCAGCACGATCCTCGCTTTGAACGCGCATTCAGTCATCTGGATGCGGCCCTCGATCGCGTTCAGGCCAGTGGGACATCGCCGGAACAGTTCAAAGCCCTGGGATTCTTGCTCAACAACCTGAGAGCCATCGATGCTCAGCTCGCCACCATTGAGTCTGAACAGGCGATGGCAATGCCGGGCAATGACGCCGACAACCAGCTTGCCGACGACAGTCTCAACGGTTTCAGCGATATGTGGCTGCGCCTGAGCCGTCATTTTACGCCGGAATCCGCCCTCTTTCGCCATGCGGTAAGGATGTCGCTGGTTCTGTGCGTCGGCTACGCGTTTATCCAGATAACAGGATTGCACCACGGTTACTGGATCCTGCTGACCAGCCTGTTTGTCTGCCAGCCGAACTATAACGCTACCCGCCATCGGCTCGCGCTGCGTATTGTCGGGACATTAGTCGGGGTCGCCATCGGGCTGCCGGTGCTCTACTTTGTGCCATCCGTAGAAGGGCAACTGATCCTGATTGTGATTACCGGTGTACTGTTTTTCGCCTTCCGCAATGTGCAGTACGCCCACGCCACGATGTTCATCACGCTGCTGGTGCTGCTCTGCTTCAATCTGCTGGGTGAAGGCTTTGAAGTGGCCCTTCCTCGCGTTATCGACACGCTAATCGGCTGCGCCATTGCCTGGGCGGCGGTGAGCTTTATCTGGCCGGACTGGCGTTTTCGTAACTTACCGCGCGTGTCCGACAGAGCAATGAACGCCAACTGCCGCTATCTTGATGCTATTCTTGAGCAATACCATCAGGGTCGCGATAACCGTCTGGCCTATCGGATTGCCCGTCGCGATGCGCATAACACGGACGCAGAGCTGGCTTCCGTTGTCTCGAATATGTCAACTGAGCCGCGCGCCACGGCAGAAATCCGGGAGACAGCCTTCCGCCTGCTGTGTCTGAACCACACGTTCACCAGCTATATCTCTACCCTTGGCGCCCACCGTGAGAAACTGACAAATCCGGGCATCCTGGCGCTGCTGGACGACGCCGTTTGCTACGTTGATGATGCGCTTCATCATCAACCTGCGGATGAGCCACGGGTTCACCAGGCACTGGATGAACTGGTGCAACGTATCGCACACCTTGATCCTGGCACCGACAACAAAGCTCCGCTGGTCCTACAGCAAATTGGCCTGCTTATCGCTTTGCTGCCGGAAATTTGTCGGCTGCGACAGAAGATCGCTACCTGGCGGAATGATGGCCCTGCGACTCAGGCAGCGCATTAAACCACTCCATAAGCTCCCGGCGAATATCCGCCGGGAGTGCCGCTTCATGTAACCCTTCGATGGCGCCTTCAAGCGCGAACAATACCCGGATACTCAGCGCTTTATTCTTAGAGCGCATTTTCAGCCAGCTCGTCTTCGCCCCCAACTGTCGTAGCGTCTCTTCATTGGTAATGCCCGCCTCCATAAGCAGGACCTCAATCTGAAAGGTCAGGTTCGGCAGATCCTTAAGCCGATTACGCTGATGGCGCTGGTAGCGCTCTTTCCTGGCGGCATCGAGCGCAAACGAGGAGAGCTGAAGCAGCTTTTCCCTGTTTTGCCACAGACCTTCATCCACACGGTAGTAATTAAGCAGCACTGGCCGTCCTCGTTTCATCAGGGTCAGAAAAGAGGAGGCGTTTTTTACACAGTATTTTGCACTTTGCTCACAGGCGCGAAGGTACAGCTCGCCGTCAGACACCATCGCGAACACCGCTTCATCCACGGCCAGGGTATAACCGCCAAACAGGGCGCGATGATGAATTTCGCCCAGCGGAGAGAGGTATTCCTGAGATTGATAAATCCGATCATAAGATATCTTTTTCATGATAATTCCATTAAAAATCATACAGTAAACACGATATTTCTTACTAACGGATCCGTTAGCAGGAAAATAGGCAACTTATTGCCGTTGGGCAAGATGATTTTTTCAGGTTCACCAGGAATGGATGAAATTTGCGAGGCTCTTTCCGAAAATAGGGTTGATCTTTGTTGTCACTGGATGTACTGTACATCCATACAGTAACTCACAGGGGCTGGATTGATTATGTACACTTCAGGCTATGCACATCGTTCTTCGTCGTTCTCATCCGCAGCAAGTAAAATTGCGCGTGTCTCTACGGAAAACACTACAGCCGGGCTTATCAGTGAAGTTGTCTATCGCGAAGATCAGCCCATGATGACGCAACTTCTACTGTTGCCATTGTTACAGCAACTCGGTCAGCAATCGCGCTGGCAACTCTGGTTAACACCGCAACAAAAACTGAGTCGGGAATGGGTTCAGGCATCTGGGCTACCCTTAACGAAAGTAATGCAGATTAGCCAGCTCTCCCCTTGCCACACTGTGGAGTCAATGGTTCGCGCTTTACGCACGGGCAATTACAGTGTGGTGATCGGTTGGTTGGCAGATGATTTGACTGAAGAAGAGCATGCTGAACTTGTTGATGCGGCAAATGAAGGTAACGCTATGGGGTTTATTATGCGTCCGGTAAGCGCATCCTCTCACGCCACGAGACAACTTTCCGAGCTAAAAATTCACTCTAATTTGTATCATTAAGTAAATTTAGGATTAATCCTGGAACTTTTTTTGTCGCCCAGCCAATGCTTTCAGTCGTGACTAATTTTCCTTGCGGAGGCTTGTCTGAAGCGGTTTCCGCGATTCTCTTCTGTAAATTGTCGCTGACAAAAAAGATTAAACATACCTTATACAAGACTTTTTTTTCATATGCCTGACGGAGTTCACACTTGTAAGTTTTCAACTACGTTGTAGACTTTACATCGCCAGGGGTGCTCGGCATAAGCCGAAGATATCGGTAGAGTTAATATTGAGCAGATCCCCCGGTGAAGGATTTAACCGTGTTATCTCGTTGGAGATATTCATGGCGTATTTTGGATGATAACGAGGCGCAAAAAATGAAAAAGACAGCTATCGCGATTGCAGTGGCACTGGCTGGTTTCGCTACCGTAGCGCAGGCCGCTCCGAAAGATAACACCTGGTACACTGGTGCTAAACTGGGCTGGTCCCAGTACCATGACACTGGTTTCATCAACAACAATGGCCCGACCCATGAAAACCAACTGGGCGCTGGTGCTTTTGGTGGTTACCAGGTTAACCCGTATGTTGGCTTTGAAATGGGTTACGACTGGTTAGGTCGTATGCCGTACAAAGGCAGCGTTGCAAACGGTGCATACAAAGCTCAGGGCGTTCAACTGACCGCTAAACTGGGTTACCCAATCACTGACGACCTGGACATCTACACTCGTCTGGGTGGCATGGTATGGCGTGCAGACACTAAATCCAACGTTTATGGTAAAAACCACGACACCGGCGTTTCTCCGGTCTTCGCTGGCGGTGTTGAGTACGCGATCACTCCTGAAATCGCTACCCGTCTGGAATACCAGTGGACCAACAACATCGGTGACGCACACACCATCGGCACTCGTCCGGACAACGGCATGCTGAGCCTGGGTGTTTCCTACCGTTTCGGTCAGGGCGAAGCAGCTCCAGTAGTTGCTCCGGCTCCAGCTCCGGCACCGGAAGTACAGACCAAGCACTTCACTCTGAAGTCTGACGTTCTGTTCAACTTCAACAAAGCAACCCTGAAACCGGAAGGTCAGGCTGCTCTGGATCAGCTGTACAGCCAGCTGAGCAACCTGGATCCGAAAGACGGTTCCGTAGTTGTTCTGGGTTACACCGACCGCATCGGTTCTGACGCTTACAACCAGGGTCTGTCCGAGCGCCGTGCTCAGTCTGTTGTTGATTACCTGATCTCCAAAGGTATCCCGGCAGACAAGATCTCCGCACGTGGTATGGGCGAATCCAACCCGGTTACTGGCAACACCTGTGACAACGTGAAACAGCGTGCTGCACTGATCGACTGCCTGGCTCCGGATCGTCGCGTAGAGATCGAAGTTAAAGGTATCAAAGACGTTGTAACTCAGCCGCAGGCTTAAGTTCTCGTCTGGTAGAAAAACCCCGCTGCTGCGGGGTTTTTTTTGCCTTTAGTAAATTGAACTGACTTTCGTCAGTTATTCCTTACCCAGCAATGCCTGCAGATCCTGCTTCAGAGAAGACATTTTATTCGCGTATTTCTCTTTGTTTTCCGCATCTTCAATCAGCTGAACAATCGTTTCAGAAAGCGTTTTACCGCGACGCTGCGCAAGACCAGCCAGACGTTGCCAGACAATAAATTCCAGATCGATCGATTTTTTGCGCGTATGCTGGTGTTCCGCATTAAAATGGCGCTTTCGTCTTGCCCGAATGGTTTGCTTCATGCGATTGACCAGTTCCGGATTCATATGCTTGTCAATCCAGCCATTTACCAGCACGGGTTCATTTTCCAGCGAGAGCAACACATCGACGGCTTCCTGGGCGGCACTGGCTTCTATGTAACGGGTGATTAACTCCCCTTCGCGATGCTTCTTAACCAGATACTTCCATTTCCAACCGCTTTCAAGATTTTCAAGTTGTTGATATTTCATAGCGATCTCAATGTTACCGTGTAACTCTTTACAGAATATCAGCTTTTTAGGCCAGTGAAGAAAAGAATCTCCATCCTGTGAGCTTTAACGCCCATGCCAGGAGTATTGTCGGTGCTTTCTACGTGTGCTGTAGTGCCGGTTACGGTATAATCGCGGCTTTGACAACAGACTAAAAAACATCAACTTTGACCATTACGAAACTTGCATGGCGTGACCTGGTTCCTGATACCGATAGCTATCAGGAAATATTTGCTCAGCCACATGTTGATTGCGAAACGATCCTTTATTCATTGATACTCAACCGCGGCTGCAATTTGCGCTGGAGCAGATGCTGCAATACGCGAGCATCCTCCTCTTTTATGCTGGCGAAGGCCCCGGAAGAGTCTAGTATCTGAATCTTATTGCAATGCCGTCGCGTACGCTACAAAGCGATGCAGGCCAACTGGTGGGCGGTCACTATGAGGTTTCCGGCCACTCCATCCGCTTACGTCACGCAGGTGGTGCAGATGATAATTTTGCGACTTTAACGCAAGTTGTCGCTGCCGACTGGGTAGAAGCGGAGCAACTCTTTGGCTGCCTGCGCCAGTTTAATGGCGACATTACCCTGCAGCCTGGTCTGGTGCATCAGGCAAATGGCGGTATTCTCATCATCTCTTTGCGTACACTGCTGGCGCAACCTCTGCTGTGGATGCGGCTGACAAATATCGTTAACCGCGAGCGTTTTGACTGGGTTGCGTTTGATGAGTCGCGCCCTCTCCCCGTCTCTGTGCCTTCGATGCCATTGAAGCATGAAAGTCATTCTGGTAGGCGAACGCGAATCATTGGCTGATTTCCAGGAGATGGAGCCAGAGCTTTCAGAGCAGGCTATTTATAGCGAATTTGAAGATACTCTGCAGATTGTCGATGCGGAGTCAGTAACCCAGTGGTGTCGCTGGGTGACATTTACCGCCAGACATAATCACTTACCTGCACCGGGAGCGGATGCCTGGCCGATACTTATCCGCGAAGCAGCACGCTACACCGGTGAACAAGAAACACTTCCGCTTAGCCCGCAGTGGATCCTCCGCCAGTGTAAAGAGGTCGCCTCCCTGTGTGATGGCGACACCTTCTCCGGCGAGCAGCTAAACTTAATGCTGCAGCAGCGTGAATGGCGCGAAGGTTTCCTCGCTGAACGTATGCAGGATGAGATCCTTCAGGAGCAAATCCTGATTGAAACCGAAGGCGAACGCATCGGGCAAATTAACGCCCTTTCGGTCATTGAATTTCCGGGTCATCCACGCGCTTTTGGCGAACCTTCTCGCATTAGCTGCGTTGTGCATATTGGCGATGGTGAATTCACCGACATCGAACGCAAAGCGGAGCTTGGCGGCAATATCCATGCGAAAGGGATGATGATCATGCAAGCGTTCCTGATGTCGGAACTACAGCTTGAGCAACAGATCCCCTTCTCAGCATCGCTGACATTTGAGCAGTCATACAGTGAAGTTGATGGAGATAGTGCCTCGATGGCTGAACTCTGCGCCCTGATAAGCGCCCTCGCCGATGTGCCGGTGAATCAGAGTATCGCTATCACAGGTTCAGTCGATCAGTTCGGTCGCGCCCAGCCGGTCGGTGGTTTAAATGAGAAAATCGAAGGCTTCTTTGCTATTTGCCAGCAACGTGAGTTAACCGGGAAACAAGGTGTCATTATCCCCACAGCTAACGTTCGCCATTTAAGTCTTCACAGTGAACTGGTGAAAGCGGTAGAAGAAGGCAAATTCACCATCTGGGCAGTAGACGATGTGACTGACGCACTGCCGTTATTATTAAATCTGGTGTGGGATGGCGAAGGCCAAACGACGCTGATGCAAACCATCCAGGAACGTATCGCGCAAGCATCGCAACAGGAAGGACGTCACCGTTTTCCATGGCCATTACGTTGGCTGAACTGGTTTATTCCGAACTGATCGGACTTGTTCAGCGTACACGTGTTAGCTATCCTGCGTGCTTCAATAAAATAAGGCTTACAGAGAACATGGTAGATAAACGCGAATCCTATACAAAAGAAGACCTTCTTGCCTCTGGTCGCGGTGAACTGTTTGGCGCTAAAGGCCCGCAATTGCCAGCACCGAACATGCTGATGATGGACCGTGTGGTCAAAATGACCGAAACGGGTGGTAACTTCGACAAAGGGTATGTTGAAGCAGAACTGGATATCAATCCGGATCTGTGGTTCTTCGGATGCCACTTTATTGGCGATCCGGTTATGCCGGGATGCCTGGGCCTGGACGCAATGTGGCAGCTGGTAGGGTTCTACCTCGGCTGGCTGGGCGGCGAAGGTAAAGGCCGCGCGCTGGGCGTTGGCGAAGTGAAATTCACTGGTCAGGTACTGCCGACAGCGAAAAAAGTGACCTACCGTATTCACTTTAAACGCATTGTTAACCGTCGTCTGATTATGGGCCTGGCGGATGGCGAAGTGCTGGTTGATGGTCGTCTGATCTATACCGCCAGCGACCTGAAAGTCGGTCTGTTCCAGGATACGTCTGCCTTCTGATTATAATCAGACAGAGTATCAAAAGGCGAAACCTCCGCAATGCGGAGGTTTCTTTTTAAAGAGACAGAATCAGGCCATTACTACCCTGTCCGCCATGGCTTCTCGCCAGCCTCCCAGCCATTGTGACCTTTGATTCAGCGTCTGATAGGGACACATTTCTTTTGAGCGTCCGGCGATGCCGGCCTGATAACCACGTTGATGTGCCCGTTCCAGGCGATCTCGTTTTTGTCTCTTCATGCCTCGTTTCCCTCATACTGGTTTCTGGTGGAAAAGAAAACAGTGATTACTAAATGTGCAATCACAGTTAAGCAATACCGCGAATCATAACTGCCGTCAATGCGCAAAATTCACGCCACTGTCATATTTGTGAGCTACACGGGCATGTCGGTTGTACAAAAAATGTGACGCGGGACAAGTAACAAACTGAACATAAAACGAAAAAAAAGCCGCAATCAGCAAGAAGCTGAGTGCGGCTTTCGTCGATGAATTTTACTTATGGCAGCCGGGAAATCTCTCTTGCGATAGCAGCCGACTCCTGTGCCCACCCCTGCGCAAGCACTTTCACCATTTCGTCATAGCCATCTTTCTGCTGCTTCAGTTCCAGATGGAAAGGACGCTTAATCAACTGGCCCTGATGATTCAAGAGCCACTCCCCGCTGATAACAACCGCACCATCATAGCGGCCATGGAATCCCGTCACGTTAACATTCAGAGTGTCCTGATCGCTTCCCAGAGGCTGCGAGGCGACTACCCAACCAGGAAGCTGGCTGCTCAGATTCGCCACCAGCGTATTGCGTAGCTGCTGATCCAGCGGGCTGGCCCACAGGTTATTGTTGGCAATAACGTACTGCACATCGCTGGTCTGGTAGACCACCCCGTTGCCCGCCAGATAATCTGGCACGGCAACCTGTTCAACCCACAGCAGACGGCTGCCCTGCGAGCTGCTACTCTGCGCACCGGATTGCGCGCTTAACGGCAACTGGTAGTAGCTTTTGTTATCGCTTCCAGAGCTACAGGCCGTTAATACCAGTGCGCCTGCGATGATTAGCCATTTTTTCATTGTTTCGCCCTCTTAGGCTCAGGATCCTTTTTGTCTTTCGCTTCAAACACCAGCGCGTTGCTCTTTTCATTGAGCGTTTTCAGAACGGGCTGTAGCTCGCGTAAAACCTGATCAAGACGTTGCATATCCGCCACCATCTTGTTGTAAGCCGCTGAGCCCGGCTGGAAGCCCTGCATACTGCGATTCAGTTCGCGCAACGTTTTCTGCATATCCTGCGGCAGCTGCTGCATGGACTGGTTGGCGGTGATCTTGTTGATATTATCCAGCGTGGTTTGCAGACGTTGCATCGTCGCCTGGCTCTGATGCAGTGATCCCGTCGCGGCCTCAAGCATTGGATTCAGCGGCAGATTGTTGATCTTATCCAGTGTTTCCATCAGGCGCTGTTGGATCTGCGCCAGGCCACTGCTGACCGTAGGAATGATTTTGTAGCCGCCAAATTCACGGATCCCCGTCATTGGTGGCGCTTTTGGATAGAAGTCCATATCGACATATAACGCCCCTGTGACCAGGTTGCCAGTTTTCAGCGAGCCACGCAGACCGCGATTCATCAGATCGCTGATATGCTCCCCAATATCCTGGTCCTCGCCTATCTGGTTAATCAAACGCTCAGGCTCAATGCGGATCAGCACCGGAATACGATAATCATCATCAAGCATCTGCTTGAGTCCCGGAACAAAGTAAGGCACTTGTCCCACGGTCCCCAGACGGATACCCCGGAACTCTACTGGCGCCCCTGGCTGCAAGCCGCGTACGGAGTCCTTAAAGAACATCAGGTAGTCGATGTGATCGGTATAGAGCGCATCCTGAATGCTTTTTTGATCGTCAAACAGCCTGAAGGCGGTTTTCTCCGCCACCGGTTGTCCCAGATCGATACCTTCCGGCACATCAAAACTGACGCCCCCACCAAATAGCGTGGTGAGTGAACCCATCTCAACGCGCATCCCCGCAGAGGTCAGATCCACCGCGATCCCGCTGTCTTTCCAGAAGCGAACGTTGCTGGTCACCAGGCGGTCATTAGGCGCATTGATAAAAAGCTGATAGCTGATGGTCCGTTTTTGCGGATCGAAGGTGCTTGTTTCAACCGAACCGACGCGATACCCACGGAACAGCACCGGATCGCCCGGCGAGAGCTGACCCGCTTTTTTGCTGTCCAGAATAACGCGGATCCCTTTTGCATCCGGTGGCGCAAGCGGCGGTGAATCCAGCAGCTGATAGTTTGCTGGCTGGGCGCCTTTGTTGCCGGGCTGGAGTTCAATATAAGCCCCGGACAATAGCGTCCCTAAGCCGCTGATCCCTTCTCTCCCGACCTGCGGTTTCACTACCCAAAAAACAGAATCTTCATGGAGCAGTTTTTCCATGCCGGCATTCAGGCGGGCCTTGATTTCAACATGGGTTAAATCATCCGTCAGGGTCGCGCTTTCCACGACACCCACATCCACGCTGCGGCTCTTGATGGTGGTTTTTCCGCCCTCAATCCCCTCTGCATTGGTGGTAATTAGCGTGACTTCCGGTCCCTGATGGCTGTAATGATAAAACAGGATCCATGCACCGATCAGCGCGGTCACGATGGGGAAAATCCACACCGGCGACCAGTTTCTGACCTTCTGCACTTTAGCCTCTCCACTCTTATTTTCCATGCTCTTACTCTTCCTCATGGCTTGAATCGGGCTCACGATCCCACGATAAACGAGGGTCGAAGGTCATGGCCGCAAACATGGTCATAATGACGACCAACGCAAACATCAGCGCCCCCATAGCGGGATAAATACTCATCAGCCCCCCCATACGCACCAGCGCTGAGAGAACCGCAATCACGAACACGTCAATCATCGACCAGCGGCCAACAAATTCCACGACCTCATAAATCAGATGCATACGCTCGCTGTCTCGCTTACCGTGCCCTTTTGCATCCCAGCAAAGCCAGGCAATGGCAATCATCTTTAAGGTCGGAACCATAATACTGGCGAGGAATATGACGCCTGCCACAGGGTAAGACCCCTCGCTCCACAGCAAAATCACCCCGGCCAGTATGGTCGAGGGCATTCTGTCGCCGAGCAGATCGGTGATCATGATCGGCAAGATATTGGCGGGCAGATAGAGCATGACAGAGGTCACCAGCAGCGCCAT
Source organism: Enterobacter hormaechei (assembly GCA_042434945.1). Classification (GTDB taxonomy): domain Bacteria; phylum Pseudomonadota; class Gammaproteobacteria; order Enterobacterales; family Enterobacteriaceae; genus Escherichia; species Escherichia hormaechei_A. Next base: position 1,123,139 of record CP170191.1, on the reverse strand, counting down.
GGTCCATTGCAGGCTATTTTTACGCCGGACGTGACCTTTTGTTTCACAGCGCGGGCACACCTCGACATCCGCGGGCAGCACGGCGGTGCAGCACGAGCAGGAGCGAAGCCCCTGACGGATACCCGGTACGCCCACCTTTACCGTCTGCGAGAGCGTAGGCGCCGGGGCAATATCGTCCCAGGCCCAGCGTCGGTCCACGCACTGGAACGCGCGCAGTTGTAGCACGCAGTACAGACACCACGGAATAAAGCTGCTGCCAATCCCCACATCGCCGTAGGCCATCAGCTTCACGAAACTGACCAGGATACCCGCGAGAAAAATTTCCGCCATCCCCCAGCTTTTCAACTGGAACAGGATCCGCGCGAGTTTGATTTTAAGGACAGTGGGCATCCTGACGCGGTTGACCAGCAGCAGAATGACGACCAGGCAAAAAGCCGGGACGATCTGCACGAAAAGAAGAAAGAAGGTGCCAAGGCTGGCGTAATCTTCCGAGAACATCACGCCTGGTATTTCCAGTAAATCCACCTGGCTGGTCATCCCGCCCACTTTCATATAGATGAAAGGGAAGAGATTGGAGAGCAGTAACATGAATAAGGCTGCCAGCGCATAAGCCGTAGGACGCTGCCTTGGCGCGTCCCACTCGGTCGTCAGCGTAGCGCCGCAGCGCGGGCAGGCAGCCTTATGTCCGTGACCAAGCTCTGGCAACGCCACGAGCATATCGCATTGCGAGCATAATATATGCCGATCGGCATGGTGCTGGTCACACATAGATTATCCCTGTTTATGCGCCGTTTTTCAGAGACTCAAGGTACTCCCAGCGCTCAAATGCCTCTTCCAGCGCCTGTTCAGCCTGGGAGAGTTCAGCCAATACTTTCTGAGTATAGTCGTGAGGCTGCGTAAAGAATGACGCATCAGCGACCTGGATTTGCAGTGCTTCCAGTGCAGCTTCCAGCTCTTCCAGACGCTGCGGCAGCCCTTCCAGCTCGCGCTGCAAGTTATAACTCATTTTAGCAGGAGACTTTTTGACAGTTTCTGCCATTGCAACAACAGGTTCAGCGACATTTTTGGTCTTCGCCTGTTTTTGCGCCAGCGACTGCGATTGCTGTCCACGCGCGTCATGATAGCCGCCCACATATTGCCCGATGCGTCCTTGCCTTCGAAGATCCAACATTCTGTAACGGTGTTATCGACAAACTGACGATCGTGGCTAACCAGCAATACCGTGCCCTGATAGCTGTCGATCAGTTCTTCCAGCAGTTCCAGCGTTTCGACATCAAGATCGTTGGTCGGTTCGTCAAGAATCAATAAGTTGCTTGGTTTGAGGAACAAACGCGCCAGCAGCAAGCGGTTCCGCTCACCGCCAGAAAGCGCACGTACCGGCGTCATCGCCCGTTTCGGATGGAACAGAAAGTCCTGCAAATAGCCCAATACGTGGCGTGGCTTGCCGTTAACCATCACCTCTTGCTTACCTTCGGCAAGGTTATCCATCACCGTTTTATCGGGATCCAGTTCCGCGCGGTGCTGATCGAAATAAGCCACTTCCAGTTTGGTGCCAACGTGAATACGCCCGCTGTCCGCTTGAAGCTGACCGAGCATCAGTTTTAGCAGCGTGGTTTTGCCGCACCCATTCGGACCAATCAGGGCAATTTTGTCGCCACGTAGAACCTGGGCAGAAAAATCTTTCACCAGTTGCTTACCGTTAACCTGGTAGCAAACGTCTTCCATTTCGAAAACGATTTTACCGGAGCGGCTGGCCTCTTCCACCTGCATCTTTGCGGTACCCATCACTTCGCGACGTTCACCACGTTCGCGACGCATCGCTTTCAGGGCGCGTACGCGGCCTTCATTACGGGTACGGCGTGCTTTGATCCCCTGGCGGATCCACACCTCTTCCTGCGCCAGTTTGCGATCGAACTCGGCATTTTGTAATTCTTCCACGCGCAGGGCTTCTTCTTTTTCCAGCAGGTACTGGTCGTAATTCCCTGGATAGGTCACCAGCTTGCCGCGATCGAGATCAACAATGCGCGTCGCCATATTGCGGATAAACGAACGGTCGTGGGAGATGAAAATAATCGTCCCGTTGAAAGTTTTCAAAAACCCTTCCAGCCAGTCGATGGTTTCAATATCCAGGTGGTTTGTCGGTTCATCAAGCAACAGCACGCGCGGATTACTCACCAGCGCGCGTCCTAATGCCGCTTTACGCAACCAGCCGCCGGAAAGCGACGACAGCGCAACGTTAGGATCTAACCCCAGTTGCGCCAGCACTTCGTTGATGCGGTTTTCCAGCTGCCACAGGTTGTGGTGATCCAGCTGTTCCTGAACCTTCGCCAGTTCGTTGAGATTTTTCTCGCTCGGGTCGTTCATCACCAGGCGCGAAATATCGTGATAGCGTTTCAGATATTCCGCTTGTTCTTCAATGCCTTCGGCAACGAAATCATAAACGCTACCCTCAACGTTACGCGGCGGATCCTGTTGCAGACGCGCTACAATCAAATCTTGCTCGTAAATAATGCGACCGTCATCCAGCCCTTGTTCACGGTTGAGGATTTTCATTAACGTCGATTTGCCTGCGCCGTTGCGGCCCACCAGACAAACACGTTCGTTATCTTCGATATGCAGTTCTGCGTTATCGAGAAGCGGCGCGTCGCTGAACGACAGCCATGCGCCATGCATACTGATTAATGACATTACTATTCCTTTCAGGCTGCGGTAATCAGCCAGCAGTTGTGGATCTGGCGGTTACGGGCGAAATCCTGGGAGAGCGTTTTTTGCGTAATTTCTTGTGCTTTCAGTCCCAGTTTTGCCAGGCCGTCGAGATCCATACGGAAGCCACGTTTGTTGTTCGAGAACATGATCGTCCCACCTGCACGCAGCAGACGTTTCAAATCTTTCATCAGCGCCAGATGATCGCGCTGAACATCAAACGCATCTTCCATTCGTTTTGAGTTAGAGAAGGTTGGCGGATCGATAAAGATCAGATCGAACTGTTCATTTGCCTCACGCAGCCACGCCAGGCAATCGGCCTGAATCAGGCGATGCGCACGCCCGGTCAGGCCATTCAGACGCAGGTTGCGTTCTGCCCATTCCAGATAAGTACGCGACATATCCACGGTGGTGGTGCTGCGTGCACCGCCTAATCCCGCATGCACGGTGGCGCTGCCGGTATAAGAGAACAGGTTGAGGAAATCTTTGCCTTTGCTCATCTGACCGAGCATACGACGGGCGATGCGGTGATCGAGGAACAGACCAGTATCGAGATAATCCGTCAGGTTCACCCACAAGTGAGCGTTATATTCGGTAACTTCAAGAAACTCGCCCTTCTCGCCCAGTTTCTGGTATTGGTTTTTGCCCTTCTGGCGTTCACGGGTTTTCAGCACCAGTTTGTTTGGCGCAATCCCCAGTACCGAAATGGTTGCAGCGATAATATCGAACAGACGCTGACGCGCTTTGTGAGCATCAATAGTTTTTGGCGGCGCATACTCCTGCACCACCACCCAGTCGGCATAACGGTCAACGGCAACGTTATATTCTGGCAGATCGGCGTCATACAGGCGGTAACATTCAATCCCTTCCTGGCGAGCCCACTTCTCGAATTTTTTGAGGTTCTTACGCAGGCGGTTGGTGTAGTCTTCCGCTACCATCGCCGGTTTGCTGTCTGGAGTGCTTTCGGCAACGTGGTAATTTTTCTGTACGCAGTCCAGCGGGCCGTTTTTCGCCTTGTACTGTTTGTCTGCACGCAGCTGCAAGCAGCTTAGCAGATCCGGCGAGGCACTAAACAAAGAGAGATTCCAGCCACCAAACTGGTTTTTCATGATCCGACCCAGCAGGCTATGCAGCGCAATCAGCGCCGGTTCGCTGTCCAGACGTTCCCCGTATGGCGGGTTGCTCAACACTGTGCCGTACGGCCCTTTCGGCAGCGGATTGGTCAGTTGCGCGACATCTTTCACCTCAAAGGTGATCAGTTCACCAATCCCCGCAAGACGGGCGTTAGTGCGTGCACGTTGAATCACCCGTGCGTCGCTGTCCGAACCGTAAAAATGAGAGCTATACTCAGCCAGGCCTTTACGGGCGCGAGTTTGCGCTTCCGCTTTCACTTCCTGCCAGATAGCTTCATCATGCTGCGCCCAGCCGCTAAAGCCCCAACGCCCACGGTGCAAGCCTGGTGCGCGATCGGTCGCCAGCATCGCTGCTTCAATCAGCAACGTACCGGAACCACACATCGGATCGAGCAGCGGTGTTCCTGGCTGCCAGCCGGATCGCATCACAATAGCGGCTGCCAGGGTTTCTTTGATCGGCGCAATACCAGCACGATCGCGATAGCCACGCAGATGTAAACCATCACCACTCAGATCAAGAGCGATACTGGCGGTTTCTTTATGCAGCCAGACGTTAACGCGGATATCCGGCGCATCGCGATCAACATTTGGACGCGGCAGATTTTTCCGCGTGAAAGCATCGACGATCGCGTCTTTCACTTTCATCGCGCCGTACTGACTGTTGCGGATGGTGTCATTCAAACCACTGAAGTGGACAGCGAAGGTCGCGCCAGGATTAAACATCTCTGTCCAGTTGATCGCCTGAACACCGAGATAGAGGTCTAAATCGCTGTAAACCTTACACTCGCCCAGCGGCAACATAATACGCGAGGCCAGGCGGCTCCACATCAGGCTCTGGTAAACAAGCCGTGTGTCGCCCTTGAAATGGACCCCACCCTGAACCACCTGGCATTCAACGGCCCCCAGGTTTTCCAGTTCAGTTTTTAACAGCTCTTCCAGCCCACGGGCCGTACTGGCAAACAGAGAATTCATATCGTCACTTTTACTCTAAGAGCCTACCGCAGTAGGCGTAATTGTTGCAGTCAGTCTGGACATGGACAGCGCGGAGAAACCGGAGCGTACACAAGTACGTGAGGATTTCGAGCATAACCCAGGGCCAAACTGACAAATAAAATAGCCTAATGGGACAGGCGCTAAGAAAATTGTTGCGCATTATAGCTAATAAGCGCGTCATGTCATAAAGTTGAGGGCTTATTTTCATTTGAGGACCGCACCGTGGCGACATTAATCCGGCTTTTTATTCATCCTGTTAAATCGATGCGCGGCATTGGTCTTACACATGCTCTGGCAGATGTCAGTGGTCTGGCCTTCGATCGCATCTTTATGATCACGGAACCTGACGGTACGTTTATTACCGCTCGCCAGTTTCCCCAGATGGTACGGTTTACTCCTTCACCTGTGCATGATGGCTTGCATCTCACCGCACCAGATGGCAGTAGCGCATATGTTCGTTTTGCTGATTTCGCCACACAAGACGCACCAACCGAAGTTTGGGGCACACATTTTACCGCGCGAATTGCGCCAGACGCGATCAACAAATGGCTAAGTGGATTTTTCTCCCGCGAAGTGCAATTACGCTGGGTGGGGCCACAAATGACCCGGCGCGTGAAACGCCACAACACTGTACCTCTGTCATTTGCTGATGGCTATCCTTACCTTCTTGCTAACGAAGCCTCGTTACGTGATCTCCAACAACGTTGTCCGGCCAGTGTAAAAATGGAGCAATTCCGCCCCAATCTGGTGGTTTCCGGCGCGTCAGCCTGGGAAGAAGATCGCTGGAAAGTGATTCGCATTGGTGATGTGGTGTTTGATGTGGTTAAACCTTGTAGCCGCTGTATTTTCACCACCGTCAGCCCAGAAAAAGGGCAAAAACATCCGGCAGGCGAACCATTAAAAACATTGCAATCTTTCCGCACTGCCCAGGATAACGGCGATGTCGATTTTGGTCAGAATTTAATTGCCCGTAATAGCGGCGTGATTCGCGTTGGCGATGAGGTGGAAATTCTGGCAACTCCGGCAAAAATTTACGGCGCAGCTGCCGCTGATGATACCGCCAACATCACGCAACAACCGGACGCAAATGTAGATATTGACTGGCAGGGACAGGCATTTCGTGGAAATAACCAACAGGTGTTGCTGGAGCAATTAGAAAATCAGGGAATTCGTATCCCTTATTCTTGCCGCGCGGGCATTTGTGGAAGTTGCCGTGTTCAGCTTTTAGAAGGCGAAGTCACGCCGCTGAAAAAATCAGCAATGGGCGATGATGGCACCATTCTTTGCTGTAGCTGTGTACCGAAGACTGCACTTAAGTTGGCGCGTTAGACTGCCTGTTCGAGGCTGAAGCTGTCAACATTAACCTGCGGTTTCAGCCTGTCGTTCATGATTTTAATGGCGTCGCCCAACTGCATCGCGCGACCCGCAATAACAACGCAGGGTTGTGCCAGCAGGCATAGTGCGGCATTTTCGCCAGATTCAACGACCAGCAAATTGACCTGCTCGTGAGTATCGCTCAACCAAACGCAGGCCGCATCGCCCGGCATGGGCACCCACATTTCACCATGGGAAACAAAATGCCAGCTTTTCGGCATTTGCGGTTTGAGATAGCGAATTGCTACCAGTGCATTCAGCACCAGTTCGGCTTTTTGTTCTTTAGATAAATTAAAATCGCGGCACTTTTCTTCAAAAGAGAAATAGAGCGCGGCGTCGTCAACGCAAAAGCCTGCGGGAGAAAAGGCATCTGGAGTCAACATCTTGCGCGCAAAACGTGAGCGAAATAGCATACCATTGGCTAAATCGAGCATCATTCGATCGTGCTCTTCATCGTAATACCAACGCCAGTTATCGTCTGGTTTAATTCGCATCTGCCTCTCCCCTACCCTATAAAACCGCAGCAACACAATCCATTGTCGCTTCGCTTAATAACCTCAACAATAAAAGTACAAAATGTCTAAATAAGCAACAGCGATGAATATAAAACAACCAGGGCTGAAAATAAAGCCCTGATTATCTTATAAAGAGGAATTCGAAGAAATAATTAGATATGGGTAACGATTTCTTTAATCAGCGGCGGACCTTTAAAAATAAAACCAGAATAAATTTGCACCAGTGAGGCACCCGCAGCAATCTTTTCACGCGCAGCGATAACCGAGTCGATGCCGCCAACACCGATGATCGGTAAGCGACCGTTTAATTCCAGTGACAAGCGGCGAATAATTTCGGTGCTTTTTAACTGAAGCGGACGACCACTTAAGCCACCGGTTTGATCGCAATTTTTCATTCCCTGAACAAGAGAACGATCGAGTGTGGTATTGGTTGCAATAACGCCATCAATATTATGGCGAACTAAACTATCGGCAACCTGGATCAATTCTTCTTCAGAAAGATCCGGCGCGATCTTCACTGCGATCGGCACATATTTATGGTGCATCGCTTGCAAATCATTTTGCTTATTTTTAATCGCGGTTAAGAGATCATCCAGCGCTTCACCATATTGCAGCGTGCGTAATCCTGGGGTATTCGGCGATGAAATATTGATGGCGATATATCCCGCATAGGCATAGATTTTTTCCATACAAATCAGATAGTCATCTTTGCCCTGCTCCACTGGCGTATCTTTATTTTTGCCGATGTTAATACCCAGGACGCCGTCATAATGGGCCTTTTTTACGTTCTCTACGAGGTTATCAACGCCAAGATTATTAAAGCCCATACGGTTGATCAAACCTTCGGCATCTACCAGACGAAAGAGACGCGGCTTGTCATTACCTGGCTGTGGACGTGGCGTGACGGTACCGATCTCGATCGATCCAAATCCCATCGCGCCTAACGCGTCAATGCACTCCCCGTCTTTATCAAGACCGGCTGCCAGACCAAGCGGATTTTTAAACGTCAGGCCCATGCAGTTAACAGGTTTCGCAGGCACTTTCTGCCGCACCAGTGCTTCAAACGGCGTTCCTGTAATACGGCGTAATTGCTGAAAAGTAAACTCATGAGCGCGCTCTGGATCGAGCTGGAAAAGGGCTTTACGAACGAAGGGGTAGTACATGAACTCTCCTGGATTCCCGGTGTGCAAACCGGGGGCGTATTATGTGCGAGTTCGGACCAAAAGGGAATTGACCTGCGGCAAAAAAAGCCACGTAAAACGCAATCGTTTACTTATCGGTTCGCTTCTTATGCATTTTTCTGCATTCATCCTGAGGATAAATCATTTAGTGGAATAACCACGCAATGTCACACTCCTGAAAATTGTTATGAATGTTAGATAAAAGCAAACAATTAGTTATAAGGAGCAACCATGCGCGTCATTACCCTGGCCGGAAGCCCCCGCTTCCCCTCTCGCTCCAGCGCACTGCTGGAATACGCTCGCGAAAAGCTTAATGCTCTGGATGTCGAAGTGTGTCACTGGAATTTGCACAATTTCGCGCCTGAAGATCTGCTCTACGCCCGTTTCGACAGCCCGGCGCTGAAAACCCTGATCGAACAACTTAAGAGTGCTGACGGGCTGGTCGTCGCGACACCGATTTATAAAGCCTCTTTTTCCGGCGCACTGAAAACGCTGCTCGATCTGCTGCCCGAACGCGCGCTGGACGGTAAGGTTGTCCTGCCGCTGGCCACAGGCGGTACGGTAGCTCATTTACTGGCGGTGGATTATGCCCTCAAGCCGGTTCTGAACGCGCTGAAAGCGCAGGAGATCCTGCATGGCGTCTTCGCTGACGACTCACAGGTAATCGACTACCAGCATAAACCCCATTTCACGCCGAATCTGCAAACCCGCCTCGACAGTGCGCTCGAAACCTTCTGGCACGCCCTGAACCGTCGGGATCGCCACGCGGCAGCATTTCATCAATCACAAGGAGTGGCGCATGTTTAAAACAATTACCCGTATCGGGCTGGCAGGTCTGCTGGCAGTGGCGTCGCTGGCTCAGGCGGCGGAGAAAGCGCCGGAGAGCCTGCGTATCGGTTATCAGAAAGGCAGCGTCAGCATGGTGTTGGCGAAAAGCCATGCGTTGCTTGAGAAGCGTTTCCCGGAGACCAAATTCTCATGGGTCGAGTTCCCTGCCGGACCACAGATGCTGGAGGCGCTGAACGTCGGGAGTATTGATTTAGGCAGCACCGGCGATATCCCGCCAATCTTTGCGCAGGCTGCCGGGGCGGATCTGGTTTACGTTGGCGTTGAGCCCGCTAAGCCGAAGGCAGAGGTTATTTTGGTGCCGGAAAACAGCGAGATCAAAAGCGTCGCCGACCTCAAAGGCCATAAGGTTGCTTTCCAGAAAGGTTCAAGCTCGCACAACCTGCTGCTGCGCGCGTTGCAGGAGGCCGGCCTTAAATTCACCGATATCCAGCCCGTTTACCTGACGCCTGCCGATGCGCGCGCGGCGTTTCAGCAAAAAAATGTTGATGCCTGGGCTATCTGGGATCCGTACTACTCCGCCGCACTGTTGCAGGGCGGTGTGCGGGTGCTGAAAGACGGCACCACCCTGAAGCAGACCGGTTCGTTCTACCTGGCGGCACGTCCTTACGCTGAGAAAAATGGCGCATTTATTCAGCAGGTGCTGGATACCTTCTCTCAGGCCGATGCGCTGACCCAAAGCCAGCGTCAGCAGAGCATCACGCTGCTGGCAAAAACCATGGGCCTGCCTGAACCGGTGATCGCCACTTATCTTGACCACCGTCCTCCCACCACCATAGCACCGGTTGACGCCCACGTTGCCGCTCTCCAGCAGCAAACGGCAGACCTCTTTTATCAAAACCGCCTGGTTCCAAAGCAGGTGAATATTCGCGAACGCATCTGGCAACCCGCTGGCATTGAAGGAAAAAAATCATGAGTCTGAATCTTTTCTGGTTTTTACCCACCCACGGTGATGGACACTATCTTGGCACAGAAGAAGGCGCCCGCCCGGTCGATCACGGCTATCTACAGCAGATCGCCCAGGCGGCAGACCGCATCGGTTTTACCGGGGTGCTGATCCCGACGGGCCGCTCGTGTGAGGATGCGTGGCTGGTTGCCGCGTCAATGATCCCCGTCACCCAGCGCCTGAAATTCCTGGTAGCCTTGCGCCCGAGCGTGGTGTCGCCCACCGTCGCGGCGCGTCAGGCGGCAACGCTGGACAGGCTTTCCAACGGCCGTGCGCTGTTCAACCTGGTGACGGGCAGCGATCCGCAGGAGCTGGCGGGCGATGGCGTCTTTCTCGATCATACCGAGCGCTATGAAGCCTCCGCAGAGTTCACCCGCGTCTGGCGACGTCTGCTGGAAGGGGAAACCGTCACCTTCGAAGGGAAACATATCCACGTTCGCGATGCACAGCTCTACTTCCCGCCGGTACAGCAGCCGCGCCCTCCCCTCTATTTCGGCGGATCGTCGGACGTGGCGCAGGAGCTGGCGGCTGAGCAGGTCGATCTCTATCTGACCTGGGGCGAGCCACCGGAGCTGGTGAAAGAGAAAATTGCTCAGGTACGCGCTAAAGCCGCAGAACATGGCCGTACGGTACGCTTCGGCATTCGCCTGCACGTGATCGTCCGCGAAACAAACGACGAGGCCTGGCAAGCCGCCGACCGTCTGATCGCTCATCTGGACGACGACACTATCGCTAAAGCACAGGCGGCGTTTGCCAAAACCGACTCCGTGGGCCAGCATCGGATGGCTTCCCTGCACAACGGCAAGCGTGAAAATCTTGAGATCAGCCCGAACCTGTGGGCCGGGGTAGGTCTGGTGCGCGGCGGTGCCGGCACGGCACTGGTCGGCGACGGTCCAACCGTAGCGGCACACATTAATGAATACGCGGCGCTGGGGATCGACAGCTTTATCCTGTCTGGCTACCCACATCTGGAGGAGGCGTACAAGGTGGGTGAACTGCTGTTCCCGCATCTGGATGTCGCTATCCCGGCAATTCCGCAGCCACGTCAGCTTCAGTTGCAGGGCGAAGCCGTGGCGAACGCGTTTATCCCGAGAAAAGTCGCGCAAAGCTAAGGAGCCACCATGTCTGCAACCGCACAAAAATGGCTGCTGCGCGCCGCGCCGTGGTTTCTGCCCGTCGGCATTGTCCTCGTCTGGCAACTGGCCTCCTCGGTTGGCTGGCTGTCGACGCGTATTTTGCCTTCACCGGAAGGAGTGGTGACGGCGTTCTGGACGCTCTCCGCCAGCGGCGAACTGTGGCAGCATCTGGCGATCAGCTCCTGGCGGGCGCTGATTGGCTTTTCAATTGGCGGATCGCTGGGGTTGATTTTGGGACTGATTAGCGGGCTATCTCGCTGGGGAGAACGGCTGCTGGATACCTCAATTCAGATGTTGCGCAACGTGCCGCATCTGGCGCTGATCCCGCTGGTGATTTTGTGGTTTGGCATTGATGAATCCGCAAAAATCTTTCTGGTGGCGCTCGGTACGCTATTCCCCATTTATATCAACACCTGGCATGGCATCCGTAATATCGATCGCGGGTTGGTGGAGATGGCGCGTAGCTATGGATTATCCGGCATACCGCTGTTTATCCATGTGATCCTGCCTGGTGCCCTGCCCTCAATTATGGTCGGCGTGCGTTTTGCGTTGGGCCTGATGTGGCTGACGCTGATTGTTGCCGAAACCATTTCTGCCAATTCAGGCATTGGTTATCTGGCGATGAATGCGCGGGAGTTTTTGCAAACGGACGTGGTGGTAGTCGCTATTATTCTTTACGCCCTGCTCGGCAAACTGGCTGACGTCAGCGCGCAGCTGTTAGAGCGCCTCTGGTTGCGCTGGAACCCGGCTTATCATTTGAAGGAGGCCACGGTATGAATACTGCTCGTCTGAACCAGGGCACGCCATTGTTGCTCAATGCAGTAAGCAAACATTACGCGGAAAATATCGTCCTGAACCAACTGGATTTACATATTCCGGCAGGTCAGTTTGTGGCGGTGGTGGGCCGCAGCGGTGGTGGCAAAAGTACCCTGCTGCGCCTGCTGGCAGGTCTGGAAACGCCAACCGCAGGCGATGTGTTAGCGGGCACCACACCGCTGGCTGAAATTCAGGAAGACACGCGAATGATGTTTCAGGATGCGCGTCTGCTACCGTGGAAATCGGTGATTGATAACGTTGGGTTAGGCCTTAAAGGCCAGTGGCGCGATGCCGCACGTCGAGCGTTGGCTGCGGTAGGACTGGAGAATCGCGCAGGGGAATGGCCTGCCGCACTTTCTGGCGGGCAGAAACAGCGAGTGGCGCTGGCAAGAGCGTTGATTCATCGACCGGGATTATTGTTGCTTGATGAACCGCTCGGGGCGCTGGACGCCTTAACGCGACTCGAGATGCAGGATTTGATTGTGTCACTTTGGCAGGAGCACGGCTTTACCGTACTGTTGGTGACGCATGATGTGAGCGAAGCGGTAGCGATGGCTGACCGGGTGCTGTTAATTGAAGAGGGAAAAATTGGTCTGGATTTGACAGTGGATATCCCCCGTCCGCGTCGATTAGGGTCGGTGCGATTAGCGGAGCTGGAAGCGGAGGTGTTGCAACGGGTGATGCAACGTGGTGAATCTGAAACTCGCCTGAGAAAACAGGGGTAAATTCCCCGAATGGCGGCGCTATTGCCGCCATTCGGTTATTTATCAAGCCAGTGCTTTAGTTATCTTCTCGTACAGATCGCCAGAGAGATTTTCCAGCCCTTTCAACTGTTCCAGCGCCGCGCGCATTTTCTCCTGACGTTTGGCATCGTAACGTTTCAGGCGAATCAGCGGTTCAATCAGACGTGAAGCCACCTGCGGGTTACGGCTGTTGAGGTCGGTAAGCATTTCCACCAGGAACAGGTAACCGCTGCCATCTTCGGCATGGAACGCTGCCGGATTGCTGCCCGCAAACGCGCCAATCAACGAACGAATACGGTTCGGGTTGCTCATGGTAAATGAGCGATGCTGCAACAGGCCGCGCACCGTCTCCAGCACATTCGCCGCCGGGCTGGTGGCTTGCAGGATAAACCATTTATCCATCACCAGACCGTTCTGATGCCACTTGTCGTCGTACTCCTGCATCAGCGCGTCACGGCAAGGCAGCTGTGCGGCAACCGCCGCAGAAAGCGCCGCCAGCGCATCAGTCATATTGTTTGCTTCGTGGAACTGCTTGCTCACCAGCACATCAGCCAGATGCGTTTCACCAAAAGCGAGGAAACGCAGGCAGGCATTACGCAGAGTGCGTTTTGCAATATCTTCATGCTCAACACGGTACTCGCTCTGGTAATTCGCGTTGTAAATAGCCAGTAGCTCATCCGCCAGTTCAGTCGCCAGAGTACGAGTGAGTGCTTCGCGTACTTCGGCAATAGCAATCGGGTCGATGATATCGAACAATTCAGCCATTTCATTGACAGAAGGCAGCGTCAGGATTTCTGCCGCCAGCGCTGGATCAATCTTCTCATCAAGCAGTACCGCGCGGAAAGCATCAGCCACATGCACCGGCAGAGACAGCGGCTGACCTTGCTGATGACGCGCGACGTTCAGCTTGATGTAGGTTGCCAGCAAACTTTGCGCCGCATCCCAGCGGGAGAAATCATTACGCGCATGACGCATCAGGAAGGTCAGTTGCTGATCGCTCCACTTATATTCCAGTTTCACTGGCGCAGAGAATTCGCACAGCAGCGCAGGCACCGGCTGGAAGTAGACATTATCAAAGACAAAGGTCTGTTCCGCCTGAGTGACGTTCAGCACGGAATTCACCGGATGACCGCCTTTCTGCAACGGGATCACTTTGCCTTCGTTATCATACAGTTCGATGGCAAACGGAATATGCAGCGGCTGTTTTTCTGCCTGATCCGGCGTGGCTGGCGTGCGCTGGCTGATGGTCAGGGTGTACTGCTCGGTTTCCGGATTGTAGTCGTCTTTGACGGTCACAATCGGTGTACCGGACTGGCTGTACCAACGGCGGAAATGGGAGAGATCGACATTCGACGCATCTTCCATCGCCTGCACAAAGTCGTCACAGGTCGCTGCACTACCATCATGACGCTCGAAATAAAGCTGCATCCCTTTCTGGAAGTTTTCTTCGCCAAGCAGGGTGTGGATCATGCGAATCACTTCCGCGCCCTTCTCGTAAACGGTCAGGGTGTAGAAGTTGTTCATCTCAATGACCATATCCGGGCGGATCGGGTGCGCCATCGGGCTGGCGTCTTCTGCAAACTGCAATCCGCGCATGGTGCGTACATTATTGATGCGGTTAACTGCGCGGGAACCAAGGTCAGAGCTGAACTCCTGATCGCGGAAGACGGTTAAACCTTCTTTCAGGCTGAGCTGGAACCAGTCGCGACAGGTCACTCGGTTACCGGTCCAGTTATGGAAATATTCATGGCCGATAACGCGTTCAATATCGAGGTAATCTTTGTCGGTGGCGGTGTCGGTGCGGGCCAGCACATATTTGGAGTTAAAGATATTCAGCCCCTTATTCTCCATTGCGCCCATATTGAAGAAATCCACCGCGACGATCATATAGATGTCGAGGTCATACTCCAGGCCAAAGCGTTCTTCATCCCATTTCATGGAGTTTTTCACCGAGGTCATCGCCCACGGCGCGCGATCAAGGTTGCCGCGATCGACGTACAGCTCCAGTGCTACTTCGCGACCAGAACGCGTGGTAAAGGTATCGCGCAGTACATCAAAGTCGCCTGCCACCAGCGCAAACAGGTAGCACGGTTTCGGGAACGGGTCCTGCCACTGTACCCAATGGCGTCCGTTTTCCAGTTCGCCTTGCGCAACGCGGTTACCATTGGAAAGCAGGAAGGGATATTTGATTTTATCGGCAATAATTTTGGTGGTAAAACGCGCCAGCACGTCCGGGCGGTCGAGATAATACGTAATATGGCGGAAACCTTCGGCTTCACACTGGGTGCAAAGCGCATCGCCTGACTGATAAAGCCCTTCCAGCGCGGTATTCGCCGCCGGGCTTATTTCATTAATGATCTTAAGCGTAAAACGCTCCGGCAAATTACTGATAACCAGTGCGCCCTCTTCTTCTTTCCAGGCGGTCCACGGCTCATCATTAATATGAACAGAAACCAGTTTGAGGTCTTCGCCGTTGAGACGAAGGGGAGCATCTGATGCACCATGACGGACAGCCTGGCTGACCGCGGTAACGACCGTCTTTTGCGCGTCGAGGTCAAAGGTCAAGTCAATATCAGTAATCTGGTAATCCGGCGCACGATAATCGTGACGGTATTTGGCTTGTGGCTGTTGAGTCATAAATAACCTTTAGCATCTTTTATAGAGTCTGGTGTTCAGTCTATTCCTGTTGCGTAAATCGCGCTATGCAGAATCTTCATCTTTTCAGGTACAAACGCCTTTATTGCTACATTTTTATAACATACACCGCGTAATGCCATCGACCAGAAAGGTGGCATATGGTGTGATCGGGGTTCAATAAATTGCGAAACAAGGTATACTCCAGCAGTTCCTGAAGATGTTTATTGTACTAAACGCTCCTGTACGAGGACGCTACTGCGCACCTATGACACAATTCGCTTCTCCTGTTCTGCACTCGTTGCTGGATACAGATGCTTATAAGTTGCATATGCAGCAAGCCGTGTTTCATCACTATTACGATGTGCATGTCGCGGCGGAGTTTCGTTGCCGAGGTGACGATCTGCTGGGTATTTATGCCGATGCTATTCGTGAACAGGTTCAGGCGATGCAGCACCTGCGCCTGCAGGATGATGAATATCAGTGGCTTTCTGCCCTGCCTTTCTTTAAGGCCGACTATCTTAACTGGTTACGCGAGTTCCGCTTTAACCCGGAACAAGTCACCGTGTCCAACGATAATGGCAAGCTGGATATTCGTTTAAGCGGCCCGTGGCGTGAAGTCATCCTCTGGGAAGTTCCTTTGCTGGCGGTTATCAGTGAAATGGTACATCGCTATCGCTCACCGCAGGCCGACGTTGCGCAAGCCCTCGACACGCTGGAAAGCAAATTAGTCGACTTCTCGGCGTTAACCGCCGGTCTTGATATGTCGCGCTTCCATCTGATGGATTTTGGCACCCGTCGCCGTTTTTCTCGCGAAGTACAAGAAACCATCGTTAAGCGTCTGCAACAGGAATCCTGGTTTGTGGGCACCAGCAACTACGATCTGGCGCGTCGGCTTTCCCTCACGCCGATGGGAACACAGGCACACGAATGGTTCCAGGCACATCAGCAAATCAGCCCGGATCTAGCCAACAGCCAGCGAGCTGCACTTGCTGCCTGGCTGGAAGAGTATCCCGACCAACTTGGCATTGCATTAACCGACTGCATCACTATGGATGCTTTCCTGCGTGATTTCGGTGTCGAGTTCGCTAGTCGGTATCAGGGCCTGCGTCATGACTCTGGCGACCCGGTTGAATGGGGTGAAAAAGCCATTGCACATTATGAAAAGCTGGGAATTGATCCACAGAGTAAAACGCTGGTTTTCTCTGACAATCTGGATTTACGCAAAGCGGTTGAGCTATACCGCCACTTCTCTTCCCGCGTGCAATTAAGTTTTGGTATTGGGACTCGCCTGACCTGCGATATCCCCCAGGTAAAACCCCTGAATATTGTCATTAAGTTGGTAGAGTGTAACGGTAAACCGGTGGCGAAACTTTCTGACAGCCCTGGCAAAACTATCTGCCATGATAAAGCGTTTGTTCGGGCGCTGCGCAAAGCGTTCGACCTTCCGCATATTAAAAAAGCCAGTTAATATCATCAGGGAGCTAATCGGCTCCCTTTTTTTACCTTTAATTCCGAAATCTTTCGCTGCATTTGCGAATTCTGCTTGTCTGATTGCAGATGCCAGGTAACATAGGTATCCCCCCATTTACGGGTGGACAAGTGTTTATTTTTTCCGACTATTAACAGAGAGAATATTATGAGCGTTGTGCCTGTAGCCGACGTACTCCAGGGCCGTGTAGCCGTTGACAGCGAAGTCACCGTGCGCGGATGGGTACGTACCCGCCGAGATTCAAAAGCTGGCATCTCCTTCCTCGCCGTTTATGACGGTTCCTGCTTTGATCCTGTACAGGCTGTCATCAATAATTCTCTGCCCAATTACAATGAAGACGTCCTGCGTCTGACCACCGGCTGCTCGGTCATTGTGACGGGTAAAGTCGTGGCGTCGCCGGGCCAGGGGCAACAATTTGAAATTCAGGCCAGCAAGGTTGAAGTTGCTGGTTGGGTTGAAGATCCAGACACTTACCCGATGGCGGCAAAACGCCACAGCATTGAGTATCTGCGTGAAGTCGCTCACCTGCGTCCGCGCACAAACCTGATTGGTGCCGTCGCGCGCGTTCGCCATACGCTGGCGCAGGCGCTGCATCGCTTCTTTAACGAGCAGGGATTCTTCTGGGTTTCAACGCCACTGATTACCGCATCTGATACCGAAGGTGCAGGCGAAATGTTCCGCGTTTCTACGCTGGATCTGGAAAACCTGCCGCGTAACGATCAGGGCAAAGTGGATTTCGACAAAGACTTCTTTGGTAAAGAGTCTTTCCTGACCGTATCTGGCCAGTTGAACGGCGAAACCTACGCTTGCGCATTGTCCAAAATTTATACCTTCGGCCCGACTTTCCGTGCTGAAAACTCCAACACCAGCCGTCACCTGGCGGAATTCTGGATGCTGGAGCCGGAAGTGGCGTTTGCTAACCTGAACGATATTGCGGGTCTGGCTGAAGCCATGCTGAAATATGTCTTCAAAGCGGTTCTCGAAGAACGCGCTGACGACATGAAATTCTTCGCTGAACGCGTAGATAAAGATGCCGTTTCACGTCTGGAACGCTTCATTGAAGCCGATTTTGCGCAGGTGGATTATACCGACGCAGTGACCATTCTCGAAAACTGCGGCAGGAAGTTTGAAAACCCGGTTTACTGGGGAGTCGATCTCTCTTCTGAGCATGAGCGTTATCTGGCGGAAGAACACTTTAAAGCACCGGTAGTGGTTAAAAACTATCCGAAAGATATTAAAGCGTTCTATATGCGCCTTAACGAAGACGGTAAAACCGTTGCGGCTATGGACGTTCTGGCTCCGGGCATCGGTGAGATCATTGGTGGCTCCCAGCGTGAAGAACGTCTGGACGTGCTGGACGAGCGTATGCTGGAAATGGGCCTGAATAAAGAAGATTACTGGTGGTATCGCGATCTGCGTCGCTACGGTACTGTTCCGCATTCAGGTTTCGGTCTTGGTTTTGAACGTCTGATTGCTTACGTAACTGGCGTGCAAAACGTACGTGATGTGATTCCGTTCCCACGTACTCCGCGTAACGCCAGCTTCTAATTTAGCGTCTTCAAGAGCCAGCGCCCGCTGGCTCTTTTTTTATCTTTTCTGTCAAGTTATCTGTTTGTTAAGTCAAGCAATCTATTTGCAACCCCGCCATAACGATCATCCTGTTACGGAATATTACATTGCAACATTTACGCGCAAAAACTAATCCGCATTCTTATTGCGGATTAGTTTTTTCTTAGCTAATAGCACAATTTTCATACTATTTTTTGGCATTCTGGATGTCTGAAGATTTTGTGCCAGGTCGATAAAGTTTCCATCAGAAACAAAATTTCCGTTTAGTTAATTTAAATATAAGGAAATCATATAAATAGATTAAAATTGCTGTAAATATCATCACGTCTCTATGGAAATATGACGGTGTTCACAAAGTTCCTTAAATTTTACTTTTGGTTACATATTTTTTCTTTTTGAAACCAAATCTTTATCTTTGTAGCACTTTCACGGTAGCGAAACATTAGTTTGAATGGAAAGATGCCTGCAGACACATAAAGACACCAAACTCTCATCAATAGTTCCGTAAATTTTTATTGACAGAACTTATTGACGGCAGTGGCAGGTGTCATAAAAAAAACCATGAGGGTAATAAATAATGATGAAGCGCAATATTCTGGCAGTGATCGTCCCTGCTCTGTTAGTAGCAGGTACTGCAAACGCTGCAGAAATCTATAACAAAGATGGCAACAAAGTAGATCTGTACGGTAAAGCTGTCGGTCTGCATTATTTCTCCAAGGGTAACGGTGAAAACAGTTACGGTGGCAATGGCGACATGACCTATGCCCGTCTTGGTTTTAAAGGGGAAACTCAAATCAATTCCGATCTGACCGGTTATGGTCAGTGGGAATATAACTTCCAGGGTAACAACTCTGAAGGCGCTGACGCTCAAACTGGTAACAAAACGCGTCTGGCATTCGCGGGTCTTAAATACGCTGACGTTGGTTCTTTCGATTACGGCCGTAACTACGGTGTGGTTTATGATGCACTGGGTTACACCGATATGCTGCCTGAGTTTGGCGGTGACACGGCATACAGCGATGACTTCTTCGTTGGTCGTGTTGGCGGCGTTGCTACCTATCGTAACTCCAACTTCTTTGGTCTGGTTGATGGCCTGAACTTCGCTGTTCAGTACCTGGGTAAAAACGAGCGTGACACTGCACGCCGCTCTAACGGCGACGGTGTTGGCGGTTCTATCAGCTACGAATACGAAGGCTTTGGTATCGTTGGTGCTTATGGTGCAGCTGACCGTACCAACCTGCAAGAAGCTCAACCTCTTGGCAACGGTAAAAAAGCTGAACAGTGGGCTACTGGTCTGAAGTACGACGCGAACAACATCTACCTGGCAGCGAACTACGGTGAAACCCGTAACGCTACGCCGATCACTAATAAATTTACAAACACCAGCGGCTTCGCCAACAAAACGCAAGACGTTCTGTTAGTTGCGCAATACCAGTTCGATTTCGGTCTGCGTCCGTCCATCGCTTACACCAAATCTAAAGCGAAAGACGTAGAAGGTATCGGTGATGTTGATCTGGTGAACTACTTTGAAGTGGGCGCAACCTACTACTTCAACAAAAACATGTCCACCTATGTTGACTACATCATCAACCAGATCGATTCTGACAACAAACTGGGCGTAGGTTCAGACGACACCGTTGCTGTGGGTATCGTTTACCAGTTCTAATAGCACACCTCTTTGTTAAATGCCGAAAAAACAGGACTTTGGTCCTGTTTTTTTTATACCTTCCAGAGCAATCTCACGTCTTGCAAAAACAGCCTGAGTTTTCATCAGTAATAGTTGGAATTTTGTAAATCTCCCGTTACCCTGATAGCGGACTTCCCTTCTGTAACCATAATGGAACCTCGTCATGTTTGAGAACATTACCGCCGCTCCTGCCGACCCGATTCTGGGCCTGGCCGATCTGTTTCGTGCCGATGAACGTCCCGGCAAAATTAACCTCGGGATTGGTGTCTATAAAGATGAGACGGGCAAAACCCCGGTACTGACCAGCGTGAAAAAGGCTGAACAGTATCTGCTCGAAAATGAAACCACCAAAAATTACCTCGGCATTGACGGCATCCCTGAATTTGGTCGCTGCACTCAGGAACTGCTGTTTGGTAAAGGTAGCGCCCTGATCAATGACAAACGTGCTCGCACGGCACAGACTCCGGGGGGCACTGGCGCACTACGCGTAGCTGCCGATTTCCTGGCAAAAAATACCAGCGTTAAGCGAGTGTGGGTGAGCAACCCAAGCTGGCCGAACCATAAGAGCGTCTTTAACTCTGCAGGTCTGGAAGTTCGTGAATACGCTTATTATGATGCGGAAAATCACACTCTTGACTTCGATGCACTGATTAACAGCCTGAATGAAGCTCAGGCTGGCGACGTAGTGCTGTTCCATGGCTGCTGCCATAACCCAACCGGTATCGACCCTACGCTGGAACAATGGCAGACACTGGCACAACTCTCCGTTGAGAAAGGCTGGTTACCGCTGTTTGACTTCGCTTACCAGGGTTTTGCCCGTGGTCTGGAAGAAGATGCTGAAGGACTGCGCGCTTTCGCGGCTATGCATAAAGAGCTGATTGTTGCCAGTTCCTACTCTAAAAACTTTGGCCTGTACAACGAGCGTGTTGGCGCTTGTACTCTGGTTGCTGCCGACAGTGAAACCGTTGATCGCGCATTCAGCCAAATGAAAGCGGCGATTCGCGCTAACTACTCTAACCCACCAGCACACGGCGCTTCTGTTGTTGCCACCATCCTGAGCAACGATGCGTTACGTGCGATTTGGGAACAAGAGCTGACTGATATGCGCCAGCGTATTCAGCGTATGCGTCAGTTGTTCGTCAATACGCTGCAGGAAAAAGGCGCAAACCGCGACTTCAGCTTTATCATCAAACAGAACGGCATGTTCTCCTTCAGTGGCCTGACAAAAGAACAAGTGCTGCGTCTGCGCGAAGAGTTTGGCGTATATGCGGTTGCTTCTGGTCGCGTAAATGTGGCCGGGATGACACCAGATAACATGGCTCCGCTGTGCGAAGCGATTGTGGCAGTGCTGTAAGCATTAAAAACAATGAAGCCCGCTGAAAAGCGGGCTGAGACTGATGACAAACGTAACATTGCCTGATGCGCTACGCTTATCAGGCCTACGCGTCCCCTGCAATATTTTGAATTTGCACGATTTTGTAGGCCGGATAAGGCGCTCGTGCCGCATCCGGCATAAACAAAGCGCACTTTGCCAGAAATCCAGGCCCGCATTAAAAGCGGGCTTTTTTATGTGCCTTACCAGACGGGCATTTCGTCTTGCAGGAAGGGATTATGCAGGCGTTCATAACCAAGTGTGGATAATGGTCCGTGACCCGGAATAAATGTCACGTCATCCCCCAGTGGCAGCAATTTATCTTTGATTGAAGAAATCAGTTGATTATGATCGCCACGCGGGAAGTCACTGCGCCCTACTCCGCCTTTGAAAATAACATCGCCAGAAATCAGCAGCTTTGCCCGATCATCAAAAAACACTACATGACCCGGCGTATGCCCAGGGCAATGTAACACCTGTAAAGTCACATTCCCTATGCTGATGGTATCGCCTTCGTTCAGCCAACGATCTGGCGTCAGCGGCTGGCACTCTTCCAGACCAAACATACGACTTTGCGCAGGCAAGCCTTGCAGCCAGAACTCATCTTCTTTTTCCGGGCCAAAAACTGGCACGCCGTAATGTTGCGCCAGTTCCGCCGCTGCGCCAACGTGGTCCAGATGACCATGCGTCAGCAGGATCTGCATCAGTGTCAGGCCGCTGTCATCAACTTCCTGTTTGATTTTTTCCGCATCGCCGCCAGGATCGACCAGTGCGGCCAGACGGGTTTGTTCACACCAGATTAATGAACAGTTCTGGGAGAATGCGGTGACCGGAATAATACGATAGTTCATACTGCCCCTGTTTCGTTAAGCGATTGCTACCAGTGCCGTGCTGGCCCGGTATCAATATGCACAAAGTTACTACGTGGGTAATATCCTACACCACCTGCGCGCATAGATAACGCGGCTTTGCGAATATTGCTTAACGCGATACCTTCAATATGGAAATCCATCGCCTGGCCTTTAGTGTGATAGCTTTTCTTCGCTACTCCACGGCTGCGGGCGCGTAGTTCATTGTTGGTATCAATAGAACGATAACCGGAAATGAGTTGCACCGGTTTGCGCGTGCCTAACAACCCTTGCAGGCGATACAACTGGTCGAATAATCCTGGGTCGATGGACTTTATTTTGTTCGCGCGGTAATCGCGGAAAAAATGGTTAAGTTTTGCCAATTCTTCCTGAATATAGCCTCTGCCATCGAAAAACTCCGCTTTGATTGACTCTCCGGTATGAAGATTATTGAGTGTCAAAATGCGCGGGCGTGGGGTAGAGAGTGTTGCAAACGCAGGGGTCGGCAGGATGGCGGCACCGAGTGCAACGCCACCAAGCGCCAGCAATTTGCGGCGATTAGCGTCGAATTTGTCCATGATAATCAAGTCTACAGGTCAATGTTATCGTTTATATGCACTTCTGGCGCACAAGAGGCACCTTAACCGCCCGTAAAGCAGACGTCAAGATGACTCAACCCCAGCAGTGACGGGGGCTGCAGAGAATCGCCCCCAATCATGCTAATTATTACGACAACTGATTTCCCCGAACTACTTCATTTACCTGATTAATTGTTCCGCTTTCGATACGATTTGCGAGCTGGATCGCGCAGGCAGATCATAATTGTAAATATCTGTACGATACTGGGTACGACCATCTGCACCAACAAAGGCCGTCAGGTAGTAGAGATTCACCGGAATCGACTGCCGAATATTGACGTAACGTGTATCACCCTGCTTCAGCGCATCAGAAATACGTTTGTCATTCCAGCCTGCATCCTGCAACAGCATATTCGCCAGATCGGAAGCTTTATTCACTCGTACACAGCCTGAGCTCAATGCGCGTGTATCACGCTTGAACAGATTGTGGTTCGGCGTGTCATGCAAATAAATGGCCTCTGAACTCGGCATATTGAATTTATAGCGCCCCAGCGAGTTCCGTGGGCCTGGAGCCTGCTGGAAGCGGAACGGTAAATTCGAGGCCGTGATTGTAGACCAGTCAACCTGCCATGGGTCAATCGCTTCTCTGCTGTTCCAGCCGCGCATCACCGTATAGCCATGGCTTTCGAGATATCCCGGATCGTTGCGCACTTTTGGCAGAATATCTTTGCGTGCCAGAGTTGGAGGTACGTTCCACGGCGGGTTTACCACTACGTTGTTAAGGGCACTGCTCATCATCGGCGTTTTGCGATCGGGGCGACCGACAATGACTCGCGAATCCAGCACCTGATTGCCGTTCTGATAGTAGACCAGCGAATAGGCCGGAATGTTAACCATGATCCCGGTAGAAAGCTCTGTGGCAGCAAGCGCAATCGCTGGATATTCAACGCCAGCACTCCTGCCCGCTGGGCCGGAGAGACGTTCAGCCAGTCGCGAGTAGATGGACCAATCACGCCGTCAGCGCCAAGCCCCTGCGCGGCCTGGAACTGCTTCACTGCGGCGACCAGCTCGCGATCGTAAGCGGCGGGCTTATTGCTCAACGCAACGGCCGTTTTCTCTTTTACCGGCGCCGACGGGCTGACGACCGCATTTTGCGTCTCGTCACCGGGCAGAGCAATTTTAGGGCCGCTGTCAAGAATGCCGGAGCGTTTCATAATTTCGCGGATCGCAGGCACATCGCTGCTCCACTGCCCCGGACGCAGCGTTGTGGTGCCACGCAGCTGAGGCCACGGGCGGGAATCCGCAACCAGCTCAAGAAGCGACTGATGCATCGTGGCATATTGCGGATGGGCAGGCGCAAGGCTTGCGATAAAGCGCGGCAGTTCGCCGTTATCCAGCGACAGCTGCCACTGATTAATGACGGACAGCGCAGGCGTCGCCAGCTTGTACGGTTTACTGCTGTATAACCAGCGGTTGCCGTTCACCGAAATCCCCGCCACAAACTGTAAGTAGCCCATCATGGCATCAGACAGCACCACGTCACGCGCCTGTCCGGTAACGGCAGGGTCGGTCAGGAGCTCAACCCAGGTCGTGAACTGCGGCTGAAAGCCTGCAATCGCCACTTCAGCCAGCTGCTGCTGGAAGGCTCGTACCGCCTCGCGATTTTCCCACATCGGTTTCATATCGCGCGCAGCGTAAAGCAGCGTGAGCTGGTTAATATAAGCAGGAGTATAGCCCGAGGGCAGGCCGGTCATAAGCTGCTGGCGTAATGATTCAGTATCGATGCCTTCCGGCAGCGGTTTAATGCCGGCCATGATGGCCGTCGCCGGAGACTGATCCAGCGGTTGTGACAGCGACGTCGGCTGCGCGCCCATCGTCGCGGAGCTGTCAGTCGGTACAATTTCAGGCTCATCGGCCTGAGCGGTAAACAGTGGAGCAAACATCACTGTCAGGCACAAACTCAGCGCAGACAGCTGACGACCACGATTTTTCTTAAGCAACATCCCTTGCCCCCTGTTTTTCACGACATGCCCATTATTCTGGAGATTTCCTTCAGTATAGAAAGGCATACTCGCTGCTGCCTTACCTTATGTAAAGAAGTTTAAAGATAACGCAGCCCTGAACACAAGTTAAGTGAATAAAAAAAGCGGCGCATGAGCGCCGCTATTTGTCGCACCCCGGGTTAAGAGGCGTCAGCCGTGCCCGGTAATGACTCCGGTGGCTGCGGCGCAAATCCTCGCAGGCCGACGACATGAACGTGTTCGGTATTCTGGAAGACTTTACGCACCAGTTTATAGGTGGTGCCTTTCTCCGGGCTGATATTTTCCGGCGCTGCGATGATGAGTTGCATTTGCAAACGCTCACACAATTCAAACAGCGTGGCGATAGAACGAGCATCCAGTCGCGCTGCTTCATCGAGGAACAGCAGGCGGCAAGGAGAGATATCTTTACCGCGCAGGCGGCGAGATTCATCTTCCCAGCTTTGTACCACCATCACCAGAATCGACATACCGGTACCAATCGCCTCACCGGTCGACAATGCACCAGACTCTGCGCGCAGCCAGCCATCGGAACCACGGTTAACCTCAACTTCCATTTCCAGATAGTTGCGGTAATCCAGCAGTTCTTCACCGATGGTCTGCGGCGTGCGCTGCCCCATATCAATCTGCGGGTTAAGACGTTGATACAGTTTCGCCAGCGCTTCCGAGAAGGTCAAACGGTTGCTGTTAAACAGATCCTGATGCTGCTCGTGCTGTTCAGAGAGCACATCCAGTAGCATGGCGTGCGTTTCACGCACGTTCACGTTGAGACGCACGCTGTTCACCTGACCAAACGATACGTTCTGCAACCCCTGGTTGAGCATACGGATACGGTTCTGCTCGCGCTGAATGGTTTTGCGAATGATGTTCGCCACGCTGCGGGAACTGATCGCCAGTTTCTGTTCACGGGAGGTTAATTCTTCGGTCAGACGGCTAAGTTCAATCTCCATCTGTTCGATAGCTTCCACCGGATCATCGGTACGAATAATATCCTGACGAATACGTTCACGCAGATGCTGATAAACCGCCACGAAGAACTGAATTTTACGCTCCGGACGTTTCGGATCTTCCGACATGCGCAGCACGTCGCGCAGATGTTCGTTATCCGCCACCGCCAGACGCAGCGCACCTAACGCCTTATCCGACATGGAACGCAAATCATCAGCGGAGAGATAAGCCAGCTCACGACGGTGTAAGCGGCGCTCAACGCCGTTATCTTTCACCATGCGCATCACCGCACACCAGCCCGCTTTGGCGGTCACTACCTGCTCGCGCATCTCAAAGTAATCCCGCTCCAGCTTGCGCAGTTTGCGGGTCAGGTTGTCCA
Organism: Enterobacter hormaechei; assembly: GCA_042434945.1. Lineage (GTDB taxonomy): Bacteria > Pseudomonadota > Gammaproteobacteria > Enterobacterales > Enterobacteriaceae > Escherichia > Escherichia hormaechei_A. Next base: position 1,097,207 of record CP170191.1, on the reverse strand, counting down.
TCTCCGCTTCGCAGAAGGTAAGCGCTTTTTCCAGTTGATTGCGGCGTGAACGGTTATTGCTCAGTTGCGCATGCAGCTCGTCACGGCGAATACGCGCCCGCTCTTCTGCCCCGCTATCAGCACGCACGCCGATATCCTGCAATTCACGTTGCAGATCGTTGAGTAGCTCTTTTTTGGTGTCGTAAGAACTTTTCAGCGAAGCCAGCACCTGGTTGTACTGACTCAACTGCGCTGCGTGACCGCGCAACGCTTCGCGAGCGCGGGTACGCTCCGCTTCCGCCTGTTCCAGACGTTCACGCAGTTTTTCGTTGAGATCGCTGTTACCGCTAAGCATTTCTGCCGAGTCAGAATAGCTAAAGTGCGCACGACGCTGCACCACTTCCGTCAGGGCAAACGCCTGCTGACGGGCATCGCGCTGCATCTGCTGAGAGTACGCGTAATCTTCTTTTAACTGTTCGAACTGTTCCGGGTCGCTCTGCAATACCGAAACAATCGGTTCCAGTTTCGCCAGTTGATTGCCAAACTGCTGAACAAAACGCGCGGCTTCCTGGGCTTCATCCAGACGTTCGCGGATTTCATCGACGCGATCCGCCAGGCTGTCATCAGCCAACAGGTTGAGACGCGGCAGAATGCGGTTCAGCGCCGTAACGCCCTCTTTCGCCTGCTCAAACTGAATACGCTGCTGCTGGTTATCATTTTCATGATTACTTAACGCCCGCTCCAGTTCGACGCGACGGCTGTTCAGTTGACGGATTTCTGCTTCCGGGTCAGACTCAAACGCAACCGCCAGATGACTGCCGATAAAGCGGCTGAACGCCTGATGCAGACGCTGAGTTTTCTGTACATCAAAGGAGAGCGTGGCGAAGCGTTCGGAAAGCACTTCACGCTCGGCATGGAGGCTTTCAATACGGCTTTCACGCGCAGCACGACCAAACAGCGGCACTTCCGGGAAACGTGAATAACGCCACTGACGATCGGCGATTTTCACCACTACCGCTTTTTCCAGCTCATCAACGCTGAACACGCTGTCATCGAATGACTGCGGATCTCCTTCGATCAGATAGAGATCTTCCGGGCAATCGGTCAAGCCTTCCAGGTGTTCAGTTACCTGTGACAGATCTGGCACCACGATGGCGTGGCGTGACGGGCCATACAGCGCTGAGAAGTACGGCGCATCTTCCAGGCTAACGTCGTCATAAATTTCTGACAGCAGCACACCACCAAAACGCTCCGCCAGCGCGTTCAGACGCTGATCTTCAGAGCCGCCAGGCTGGCTTAAACGTTCGATCTCTTCATCGACGGCGTTTTTGCGCGCGCCCACTTCATCGCGTTCAACAATCGCCTCTCGCTCACGCTCCAGCAACTGTTGCAGATATTCGGTGACGTCCTGGCTGGAGGTAAACTCTTCGCCGCACTGTTCGCTCAACTGGTTGAGACTGTTTTGCGCTGCCAGCCAAACCGGCGCACGCTGCATCAAACTCTGAATGCGAGACTGCAGCTGTTCCTGCTCCTGGCGCAGTGCCATGCGCTCTTCACGGGCGTTAGACACGCTATCGGAAAGAGAGGCAATGCGTGCTTCCAGTTCCTGATGCAGGGCTTCCAGTTCGTCGATATCAAAATTCTTGCCCTGACGTTTGCAGAAATCTGCCAGCAGACGCTCAGCTTCTTGCTGCTCGCGTAGACGCTGTTCCAGTTCGCTTAATCGCATCCGCAGCGGCTGAACCTGCTCTGCCAGGTGACGCTGATCGACCCCTTCGCGCAATAGTTCGCGAGCGACATCCCACGCCTCGTTACGCGCCAGTGGGCCGTTGATTGCCACCACCAGCTGATAAGCCTGCTCAAACTGGCTGTGCGCGGTTTGCGCCATGCTCATTTTCTGCTCAAGAGAGAGCATTTTTTCAGTCGCTTCCAGCTCTTTCGCCTGGAAGGTTTCCAGCCATTCGGCGGCGCAGTCGGCGGTTAAGTCCGGCAGATGGCACAGTTCTTTGGCACGATTAAGCGCAGCAATCGCCTGGTTATACTGGATCGCGCGCGTTTGCTGGACGTCCAGCGCCTGCTGGTAGTCAGCAAGCTGGCTTTTCAGCTCGTCCACTTCCAGTTCGGCAGCTTCCGCACGAGCCTCATTCTCTTCCTGGCGTTCGATGGCTTCTGCCACCACTTCATTTTGCTCTTCCAGACGGATCTGCAGCTCATCGAGATCCGCTTCGTAGCGTTCGATCTTCTCCTGCTGACGCAGTGCGGTTTGCACCAGGTTCAGGTGATCACTGGCCGCCTGATAATCCGCTTCCAGATCGCCTTCGGCACCGTTGTGCTCTGCCAGCTCACGCGCCATATCGACGTGTTTGTACTGCTCAGCCGCCAGTTGCTGACGCGAAGTATGTAGCTCGCGACGAAACTCCAGGGCTTTGTCGAGATGGACACGGCGCTCGTTGGCGTGACGCATGTAGTCCGCCGCCACGTAGTTGGTGGCTTCGCTGATCAGATGCTTAAACAGGTCGCGGTCCGACTGGGTGACACGAATCGCTTCCAGCGTCATACGGTTTTCACGCAGCGCCGCTTCCATGTCCTGGAACGCTTTACGCACGCCGCTGTTTTCTGGCAACAGGTAGTCGCGCAGAGAACGGGTAATGGCACTGGAGATCCCGCCATACAGCGAAGCTTCGATCAGACGATAGAATTTGCTACGGTCAGATGCGGAGCGCAGACGACGCGCGATGATGCCCAGATCGAACATCAGCGAGTGGTAATCAGTAATGGAGTTGAACTGTTTAAACTGCACGCCTTCCATCGCCTCGAGCTTGTCTTTCAGCTCGTTAAGCGGCAGCACGCGCGCCTGGCGTTCGTTCAGGGTTTCGGTCACCAGCTGTGTCGGCTGCACCGACATCGGCAGTCCCTGAATGGCAAACGGCTTGATATCCACTTTACGATCGCGTCCGGCAACCTGTTGCAGACGCACACCGACCACCACGCGCTGGTGGCGCGAGTTAATGGTGTCGAGCATCGAATAACAGACACCCGCTTTCAGCTTACCGTGCAGACCTTTATCGCGCGAACCGCTGGTGGCCCCGGCTTCCGTAGTGTTACGGAAATGCAGCAGGGTCAGGTCGGGGATCAGCGCCGTAACGAACGCCGCCATGGTGGTGGATTTACCCGCCCCGTTACCGCCAGAAAGCGTCGTGACCAGCTCGTCAAGGTCAAAAGTTCGGGCAAAAAAGCCGTTCCAGTTAATCAGCGTCAGTGAGCGAAATTTACCGCGTTCAATCATTATTCTTCCTCTCCGCTATCTGGCTGATTCTCTTCGGTTTCATCGTTGAGTTGCAGATGATTTTCAATCGGCATTGCTTCGCCATCACGAATCAGGCGACGCTGTGCTTCACGGGGATCGTCGCCAGCACGCACATCGGCTCCGAAGCGGAACACCGATTCGGTAATGCGAAACTTGCTGCTGTCGTGGCCCATAAACCACACCATGCCTAAACGACGCAGACGGTTGAGCGAAGAACGTACTTTCTCCTGCAACTTCTGACGGTCAACGTCTGAACCGGTTGAACGGTTGTTCACCAGTTTCAGCAGTTTTGCTTCATCGGCCAGGGTGAGCAGTTCGTCGTACAGTTCCTGCTGGGTGAAAATCCCCTCATTCGCCAGCCGTTCCGGGCTGAGATAGAGATAACAGAGGATTTTCCCGACCATCATATCCAGTTCCGACAAGACGGAACGAGGGATCAGCGTGGTGGAACGTGGGCGTAAATAGAAGAACCCTTCTGGTGCGCGAATAAGCTCAACGTTATAACGCGCGTAAAACTCTTCCAGATATTCCTGAAAATCCATCAGGAATGCATGATTATCCAGTTCGTCGAGGCCAATATGGCGTCCTGAACGTAAGGCGCTGTCCAGCGCCGGAAATAACGGATTCGCCAGCGCCTGCGCCAGCTTAACCGGCATCACTTGTTCAATATTTGTCGATGACATGCGCCTGTACCTTGGCTCCGTAATCATTAATCGGCTGCCATTTCGCTGGCAGTCCGGTGAAATCTGCTTGCGCTACGCCAAGACGTACCGCCTGATCAATAACAATACGCGCAACGTCAAAGTGACGTGCACGCGGATACTGTGACAGATATTCGCGTACCACCAGACCAAGATCCAGCGGCACTTGTCTGGTTTTGTACACGGCAAGTTGTTCTTCGATGATCGCCGCCAGCTGTTCGCGGATCTCGTTAAACTCTTCGTATTCCAGATCCTCAGGAAGTTCCCCAGTCACTTCTTCATCGCGCAGTGCCATCTCTTCGTCACGCATATCCAGCAGACGATCGGCATTGGCATAAGTTAGCGCCCACGGCTCATCAAAATAGGTTTGTACCGACTGACGTAACCGCTGAGCAAAGACGCGGTTTTTATCCATATCGATCGCGGTACGAATAAATTTGTGTACGTGGCGGTCGTAGCCAATCCACAAGTCGATGGATTGCTGGCCCCAACTGATAATACGATCGAGTTTGCTCTGCAGATCGAACACCAGACGATCGACGAAATGCAGATCGTCATGGGTCATCGTCGCATCCTGAATGCGCAACAGATTAGCCTGCAATTTGTCGCCTGCCGCTTCCAGCGTATCCTGCAATTCACGCAGCGTTCCGGAAGTTTCCGAAAGCAACAATTCACAGCTGGAAATCGCCGCCCGCCAGTCTTTGTTCAGCAACTGGGCGATATCGTCCTTCACCTGCTGCTGCTGTTCGTCCATCAGACGTTGCGTCAGGTCGATACTGTCGAAAATTTCTGCTACCGAATATTTCAGTGGCGCATAGACATTACGGTGCCAGTGAAATTCATCACCGCCCTCTTCGGCGGCATCTGCTGCGCGTTTGAGCTCACCCGCCACAATCGACAACTGCATAGAAAGACGCAGCGTAGAAAACTCGCGCTGACGGATGTAGTAGTCAGTAATGCCGATGCCGAGCGGCGTCAGACGGTAAATTGCGTTCCCTTCCGCCTGCTCGCTGGTAAAGCGGTTCAGCAGACGTTGACGCACCATGTCGTTGATCGCGTTATTGGCGCGCACGCCGATGGTTTCGCTGGTTTGCTCAAACGCATCACTCACATGGCGGAATGCATCCACCAGCTCGCCTTCACTCATCTCACCATCCAGACGCTCGCCGTTCAGCGTGGCAACCGCCAGCAGAAAAGAGAGTCGGTCTACCGGCAGCGAGATGGAGAAGTCATTTTTTCTGGCCCAGGCAACCAGTTCGGGGACTGTCTGGGAAAATTCACTCATACTTTATCCTTGCTCTGCGGTTTGCGCGCGGTGACATGAATATAACGCCCCAGGGTAATATACGGTTCCTGACGGCAATAACGCGTTTCTAATTCAAGTAATGCTTCATAGCAGTCGCGCTGCTGGTGTTTCTCGCGCAGATAATCATGAAACACGCGAACGCCTGTCTTACCCATAATTTGCCAACCAGCTTCTTCCAGCCACAGATAAACCTGCGCCGGGTCGCGTGGATAATCTGGCGAAAGCGTCCGTTTTTTCTTTTTCGGCATTCCCGCCTGCACGTAATCAAAATTCCCGGCGACCATGTTATGCATCAACAAACCATGCGCATTGTAGAACATTAACGACAACACGCCGCCTGGACGCAACACTGACCACAGGGTCTGCAATACGCTGCGGGGATCAGCCACCCACTCGAGCACCGCATGGAACAATATCAGATCAACGGGCGTTTCCAAATGCGAAGCAACATCCTGAGCGGCGCAATGTATAAATTGCATGTTGTCGCTCACACCTTTTGCTTCTGCCGCCTGTTTTGCGCGGTCGATCATCTGCGCAGAAAGATCGCATAAAATGACCTGATGCCCACGCTCGGCCATTTTGATTGCGGTCTGCCCTTCTCCACCGCCAGCATCCAGCACACGCAGTTTTTGCGGGCCCATTTCCGCCAGCACGCGATCGAGATCCTGCCACAGAATAGCCTGTCGAAGCTGCCCTTTGGTGGTGCCGTAAATGTTACGGGAAAACTTTTCCGCAATATCATCAAAATTGCGATCCTGCATTGGGAGGGTTCCACTCACTGCAAAACCGCTATTTTGTCACACCCGCGCGGAGAATGAACCACTCTGGTGTAATATCACCGACAATCGCCTGCTGTATGGTTAAAAAAGGAACCAAAAAGGATGCTTTTTACCCTAAAAAAATATATCGGAGGCATGATGCTTCCCCTTCCCCTGCTGTTGCTTCTCATCGCGCTGGGGCTGGCATTGATATGGTTTAGCCGCTTTCAGAAAAGCGGTAAATCCCTCGTTACCGTGGGCTGGCTGGCGCTGCTGTTACTCAGCCTGCAACCGGTCGCTGACGGTTTATTACGTCCGATTGAAAACACCTACCCGACATGGCAGGGAAATCAGAAGGTGGGCTATATCGTCGTGCTGGGCGGCGGGTATACCTGGGATCCGAACTGGGCGCCCAGCTCGAACCTGATCAACAACAGCCTGCCGCGCCTGAACGAGGGGATCCGCCTGTGGCTGGCCAATCCTGGATCGAAGATGATCTTCACGGGCGCTGCGGCAAAAACCAACCCGGTCAGTACCGCTGAAGCAGGAGCAAGAGTGGCTGAATCGCTTGGCGTACCACGTTCCGCCATCATCACGCTGGATAGCCCAAAAGATACCGAAGAAGAGGCGGCGGCGGTGAAACAGGCCATCGGTGATGTACCGTTCCTGCTGGTGACCTCTGCTTCACACCTGCCGCGCGCAATGATTTTCTTTGAGAAGCAGGGCCTGCATCCGCTTCCTGCTCCGGCAAACCAGATGGCTATTGACGCCCCGCTCAATCCGTGGGAACGGATAATCCCGTCCCCGGTATGGCTGATGCACAGCGATCGCGTCGGCTACGAGACGCTTGGCCGCCTCTGGCAGTGGCTCAAAGGTTCGTCAGGCAAGCCAGGGCAGGAGTGATTTTGCGGCCAGATCGAAACTGGCGCGATTAAAGCGCCCGGTGTTGACCAGCTGCGCCACCTCATCCCAGAGAAGATAGAGCCAGCGTCGCCAGAGAAAGGCCTCCGCAACGGGGGCGCGCTGAAGATAGTGCCAGAGCAAATCTTCCGCCGCCCCGCCCTCGCTCAGCCTGAACAGTTCGTACTCGCGCGGCGCCCAGAGCATGATCCCCGGCCCGACGATCGCCAGCAGCTGGTCGCTGCGCGAGTCTTTAAGCATACTGCGCAACGTGAAATTGCCGTGAACCAGCACGCAGTTGTCGTTAAAGCCCTCAAACAGCGTCGGCAGACACTCCCGGGTGCGGAATAAAATACGTTTGTCCTGCATCGTTAAACCGGTGTTGTTGAACTGGTTCAGCGTGCCCCACAGCACCTCGACACGCTGGCGATACCACAGCGGCCACAGGTTTTCCTGCGTACTGTCTACCGCGCCAACAAGACCCCGGCTGTCCTGCCGATGCCAGGCAAGCAGAGCCTCGACAATCTGATCTTTCAGCTGTTCCCAGCGCTCCGGTGTACGCGTCGGGGCTTCAACAGAAACCCCGCGTAAACGTTCGATAAGCAGAACATCCGGGCCGGGATGCTCCTCATGGGTCATCACGCCGTAGACCGTCGGCATGCGGACAGTCCCTTCCCGCGCCAGCATCGACATTTTCCAGGCCAGCTGTCTGGCGACGCCCGGCGAGGTAAAACTTCTGGCCATCAGCGGCATGGGGTTTCCCTGACTGTCGTACAACGACCAGAGTGCGGTATCGGCCTTTTCATTCACGCATTCCACCCGGCTTAGCTTTTCGCCAAGGAGATGGCTGAGTTCAGCACGCAGCTGTTCCATATGAGATTACCCCCATTAAGACTACTGCTTTTATAATGAGCGCGCGAAACCCGGATGTCACCCGGTAGAGATCAATAATGAAAAAGAAAAGGAAAATAGCCAGGCGGGAGAACATCCCCCCAGACGAGGGGATGCCAGCGAATTAACGCATTTCGACGCGTACGCGCTCGAGATCTTCAGGGGTATCCACGCCGGTGCCTGGGATTTCCTGGGCAACCGCAACGTGAATTTTCTCGCCGTACCACAGCACGCGAAGCTGTTCGAGCATTTCAATATGCTCCAGCGGGCTTGGTGCCCAGGCGACGTAGCGACGAATAAAGCCGGCGCGGTAGCCGTAAATACCGATGTGGCGCAGGAAGGTTTCGCCGATTGTCTCTTTCGATTGCGCGAAACGATCGCGATCCCACGGAATGGTGGCGCGGGAGAAATAGAGCGCGTAGCCCTCTGCGTCCATGACCACTTTCACCGCATTCGGATTGAACGCCTCTTCAGCGTGGTGAATCGGCACCGCGAGGGTCGCCATCCCGACCTGACGCTGTGCCAGGTTGTCGGCCACCTGACGGATAATCGCCGCCGGGATCATCGGCTCATCGCCCTGCACGTTCACAATCACCGTCTCGTCGCTGAAACCGCATTTTTCGACGACTTCCGCCAGGCGCTCGGTGCCTGACTGATGATCGGCACGGGTCATGCACACTTCCCCACCCGCGGCCTCAACCGCGCGCGCAACATCCGGGTGATCGGTGGCGACGATGACGCGTCCGGCGCCCGATTCGCGTGCCCGTTCAAGGACATGCACAATCATCGGTTTGCCATTGATATCCACCAGCGGTTTACCTGGCAGGCGCGTTGAAGCATAACGCGCAGGGATAATGACAACAAAACTCATGGTTTGATCTCTTCTGCCACCAGGGAACGGGCTTCATTTTCCAGCAGGACCGGAATACCGTCACGCAGCGGGAACGCCAGGCTGTCCAGTTTGCAAATCAGCTCTTGTTTATCCTGGCTGTAATACAGTTTGCCGTTGCACACCGGGCAGGCAATAATTTCAAGTAAACGGTGATCCATAGTTCCTCCGTATGGGTAATCGCTAAAGCTTATCACATTCCCTTTTCAGGGAGTGCCTGTTTCCCAGCCACCTCGACAGGTCGTAAACAGCCCCGCAGGCACGCGACCGAGTACAATTTCATGCGCCCCCTGCCAGCGCGCAAATTCACTGAGCGCAGTCGTTAACCCTTTTTCCAGGCCAGCCGTCACCTTTATGCCCTCTTCAAGCCAGAGCGCGATAATTTCAAGCATGCCGGTTTTACGGTGCATTTTAGCGTCCATGCGCCCGACTAGCTGGCCTTTGTGCAGCAGCGGCAAAACAAAATAACCATACTGCCGCCTGGGCGCCGGAGTGTAGCATTCCAGACGGTAGCTGAAATTAAACAACTGCCCGGCCCGCTTTCTGTCCCAGACAACGGGGTCGAACGGCGACAGCACGGCACTGTGGGTCGCCTGGAGTTTGCCCTCCTGCGCCTGCGCCAGCAGAGGGAACAAATCCGCATGCAACCACATTTCACCTAACGACTCTACCGAGACCGGCATGACGCGCTGTTCGCGCTGCCACGATTCCAGCAGTGGTTTTAGCTGCGGCTGACGCAGACGATAATAATCCGCCAGCCACTGTGGACGGAAGATGCCAAGGCTGCGGGCGCTATTCCCGAGCATGATGGCTTCGGCAGCGTCCTGAGACAGCAGGTCACGCGTATCGTCCCAGTGAGGCATAACGCGGTGTGTGAGGTCATAGACGCGCTGAAAGTTGCGACGCTCGACCACCATCACTTTGCCCGACGTAAACAGCCCTTCAAGATGGCGTTTGTGCGGTTTCCACTCCCACCATCCGCTTGCGCCTTTTCGCGGGTGTTCAAAATCCGCGGAGCGTACCGGCCCGTTTTCCTGAATATGGGCAATCAGTTGCTCTATTTCATCCGCGTGTTCCACCATCCACTCCTGACGGTATTTCCAGCCCATTTTGTCCGGGGCGAGCATGCGGTGACGCACCAGGGCAAAATCGCTGCGCGGGAGAAAACAGGCTTCGTGCGCCCAGTATTCCATCAGTTCGCCCTGACTTAGCGCATTATCTAGCCACTGCGGAGGATAGTTTCCCAGGCGGCTAAACAGGACCAGATACGGGCTACGCGCCACGATGTTAATGGTGTCGATTTGCAGCAACGACATGCGTTGCACGGTAGAGAGGATATCCGCTGGCTGCGCGCGGCGACGGGGCTTTTTCAGAAGCCCCTGGGCGGCAAGATGCAGGTTTCGTGCGGCTGCAAGTGAGAGTTGCGGTAGAGACATGCGTTTTCCTGTCAGTCAAAGCGCCACCGGAACCGCGTAGAAGTTACTGCACTAACGCGAGCAGTTCCTTGAGCAAATGTTCCGGCTGTTCGCCGCTGAGTTCAGCGTCAACCGGCAGATACCACCAGTTTTCTTTCGCAAAGGCCCGGCATTTTACCGCGTCTTTTTCCGTCATGATCAGCGTCTGTCCCGGCGCTGCCAGCCTTTCAACCTCTTCGGCAACTAACGCCTGGTGATCGGCCAGCGGCACCCGTTTATCAAGCTTTGCGCCGCACTGCTCCAGCGTTGCGAAGAAACGCGGCGGATGACCTATACCGGCCATCGCAACCAGATGTTCCAGTTGCGCGACGTCTTTACGCACGCCGGTCAACATATTCACGGCCTGTCCGGGACGAAGATGCATCGGGATTTCGCCCGCTCTGGCTTCACCACCGTTTACAATCACAGCATCGACGCTCTTCAGGCGCGACGCACGCTCACGCATTGGACCGGCTGGCAGCCACCAGCCGTTGCCAAAACGCCGCACGCCGTCAATGACCACGATCTCTTTGTCACGCGCCAGCGCGTAATGCTGCAAACCATCATCGGTAATAACGATTTGTACGTCATGCTCCGCAAGCAGTGCCTTCACGGCATCACTGCGCACCGGCGATACCGCAACCGGCGCGCCGGTACGCTGGTAAATCAGTACCGGCTCATCACCGGCTTCAGCGGTTGTCGTAGCTGGGCTCAGCACCAGTGGATACTGCGCCGCTTTACCACCGTAACCGCGTGAGACAACTCCCGGGCGGATACCGCGTTTATGGAGCTGTTCTACCAGCCAGATCACCACCGGGGTTTTGCCGTTTCCACCCGCCGTCAGGTTGCCGACCACCACCACCGGTACCGGTGCGCGCCAGGCGCGCTTGATCCCGAGGCGGTAAAGCAGACGGATCGCGCCACTCACCAGGCCATACAACCAGGAGAGTGGCAGCAATAGCCGCCACAAAGGGGATTCACCAGACCAGATTTTTTCGATCATTGGCCAAACTGCATTTTGTGAAGTTGCGCGTAAACGCCGCGGTGCTCAAGCAAATCGTTATGCGTACCGCGTTCCACAATGACACCATCCTCGACGACCACGATTTCGTCTGCCTTTTCAATGGTAGACAAGCGGTGGGCAATCACCAGAGAGGTACGGTTTTTCTGCAACTCATCCAGTGCCGCCTGAATCGCACGTTCGGATTCGGTATCCAGAGCCGAGGTAGCTTCGTCCAGAATCAGAATCGGGCTATCACGCAACAAGGCTCGAGCGATAGCAATACGCTGACGCTGACCGCCAGAGAGCAGCACGCCGTTTTCACCAATCACTGTATCGAGACCGTTATCCATCTTATTGATGAAGTCCATGGCGTAGGCCATACGCGCCGCTTCTTCAATTTGCTCACGGCTGTACTGTTCAGTCCGTGCGTAAGCAATGTTGTTAGCAACCGTATCGTTAAACAGATGGACATTCTGCGACACCAGAGCAACCTGGTTACGTAACGACGCCAGGGTATACTCGCGCAGATCGTGACCATCCATCAGGATTTCGCCTTCATCAATATCGTAAAAACGCGTGATCAGGCTGGCGATGGTTGATTTACCCGAACCAGAGCGTCCAACCAGAGCAACCGTCTTCCCTGCCGGAATTTTCAGGTTGATGTTACGCAATGCAGGTACGTCACGTCCCGGATAAGTAAAGGTGACATTGCGGAATTCCACGTCGCCAGTCGCACGCTCGATCACGCGCTTACCTTCATCTTTCTCCTGCTCACTGTCCAGAATGGTAAACAGCGTCTGACAAGCCGCCATACCGCGCTGGAACTGGGCGTTAACGTTGGTCAGCGATTTCAGCGGACGCATCAGTGCAATCATTGAAGAGAAAACAACGGTAATCGTACCGGCAGTCAGGCTATCCATGACACTTGGGAAGCTCGCCGCATACAGAACAAACGCCAGCGCCAAAGAGGCGATCAGCTGAATGATCGGATCAGAGATGGAAGAGGCTGAAACCATTTTCATCCCCTGAAGACGCATTCGGTTGCTGACTTTATCAAAGCGTTTCGTTTCCACTTCCTGACCACCGAAAATCAATACTTCTTTGTGGCCCTTCAGCATTTGTTCTGCGCTGGTGGTCACCTGCCCCATGGTGTTCTGCATGTTTTTACTGATGTTGCGAAAACGCTTCGATACAACGCGAATCGCAATCGAAACAATCGGTGCCAGCACAATCAAAATGATCGACAGTTGCCAACTGTAATAGAACATCATGATGAACAGGCCGATGATCGACGCACCTTCACGCACAACAGTAATCAGTGCGCCGGAAGAAGAAGAAGCAACCTGTTCGGAATCGTAGGTAATACGTGACAACAGCGTACCCGTTGACTGTTTGTCAAAGAATGAAACTGGCATTCCCATCATGTGACCAAACAGGCGGCGACGCATGGTCATTACCACCTTTCCTGATACCCAGGAGATACAGTAGCTGGAGACATAGCTGGTGATACCACGTAAAATCATCAGCCCGATCACCACCAGCGGCATCCACACCAGCACGGAGCGATCTGTTTTACCAAAGCCATCATCAAGAAGTGGCTTAAGGAGCGATAACATGAAGGTATCGCTGGCTGCGTTGAGGATTAACGCTACGCCCGCCACGATCAGACCCGCTTTGAAAGGCGCAATGGTTGGCCACAGTCGGCGGAATGTCTGCCACGTAGAGAGATCTTTGTCGTTATGCATTCAAAAAACCAGCATTTGTTGAAATAGCCGCATATTCTACCCGTTATCCACTGGCACGCCAAACCACTGATGATACCAACGAGGTAAATAGTGTTCGCGTAAGCGACGAATTTGCCGACTATGGTGCGAAAAGGTCACAGATATCTGCCCGGAATGCGGGGTATCAAGCCAGAGATATCCCTCCGTTCGATAGCGCCGGACCACTTTAATAGAAGGGAAACGCCACGCGTTATAGCGAGCCGTCGAGGCCAGCGAAACCTGCCCCTCTACGCGCTGTAGCAACGGTGTTGAAGATGACGTGTTACTTCCATGATGTGGCACCTGGATCAGTGTAGACGCAAGCTGACGCCAGCGATGGCTTAGCATTGCCAGTTCTGCCTGCGCTTCAATGTCTCCGGTCAGTAAAACGCTCTGTTCGCCGTCATCGATTTTTACCACACAGGAGCGGTTGTTACCTTTCGCCGAGGTGTTTTCGGGTGGCCAGTGCACGGAGAACGTTAAACCCTGCCACTGCCATCGCTGTCCTCGAAAGCACGGAAGATGTCCGGACCAGGATAAGGGGCTCCTGATCCACATTGCGGGCCAGGCAGCTTTTAGCGATGCCAGTCCCCCCGCGTGGTCGAGATGTTCATGGCTCAGGATCACCCCTTCCGGTCTCAGATGATGCCAGCGTAGCCAGGGGATAATCAGCTGTTGCGCACTGTCCCCACCGGGCCATGCCAGCCCGGTGTCGTACAGAATGGCCTTGCCGTGACGCTCAATGACCATCGCCAGCCCCTGCCCTACATCCAGCATATGCAGGGACCAGCTGTCTGTTTTAACCCTGTGCCAGAGGGGAAAGGCCAGCACCATGCTGCCTGCCAGACAGACTGCGGGTGCTGCGCTGAAGGCCCTGAATCGCCAGCCAATGACCAGCAGCCACGGCAGTAACGTCAGGTATTGCCAGCGTTCATCAACGTCCTGCCAGCCATTCGGTAAACGCATCAATAGCCAGAAAAGCCCTGCCAGAGATTTATCAGTAGCCAGCCAGACGATACTTTCCAGCGCAGCGACCGGAAACAGATGCAGAAACATGCCGAGCAGGATCAGCGGAACTGAGATAAACGTGACCAGAGGAACGGCAAACAGGTTCGCCACCAGCGAGGAGAGGCTGAAACCATGGAAAATCAGGACCTGAAGCGGCAACAGAAGCAGCAGCATTCCGACCTGCAAATACAACAGCGTAACCAGCGGCCGCAGGCACCGGCCACGTTGCCAGTGCGGGAGAGGCAACCACTGATACCAAAAAATAAGCGCGGCGACCGCAAACGCTGACAACGCCAGGCTTTGTGACAGGACCGCCAGTGGATCGAAAACCAAGATCGCCGCCACGCAGGTAAGCCATACCTGCCAGGGCGACCACTGGTGACCGCTCATTTTTAATGCTGCCAGTACCACAAGCGCGATAACCGTGCGCAGCGCGGGCGGCTGCAAGCCCGTTAGCCATGCGTAAAACGCGGCAAAAATCAGCCCTGCCAGCAAGGGGATTTGCCAGATAATCCAGCGGCCCGGCAGGAAGAACTGGATGCCCCGCGCCAGAAACCAGATGACAGAAGCGGCCAGCGCAATATGTAATCCCGAGATTGCCATCAGATGCATCGTTCCGGTATCACGCATCAGGTTTTTTATCTCCCGCGAGACCGACAGCCGCTCCCCCATCCCCAGCCCCAGGATCACGGGTCCCCACTGATATGCTGAAAGAGTATTCTGTAGTGATGTCAGGTATTGCGCACGCAGACTACAGCCTTCATCAACGAGCGCCGCATGGGTAAACCGTCCACTCAGCGTCTGGTGTCGGGCAAAGGCATTTTTCTGTGAATCATAGCCGCCATCGTTGAGTTCTCCGTGTACCGCCCTGAGCCGCAGGGTCATTGCCCAGCGTTGACCCACGCAGACGTTATGCGGCAAATAGTTGCCATACAGCGCCACGCCCATGGCAGCCCACACGCGTTCTCCATTGAGGCTGACAATCCTTCCCTGATGCATCGTTGCGCCGTCCGTTGCGGTAATGACCACCTCGGCCTGCTGCGGTGCTTGCGTTAAATAGTTCATCTGCCACACGCTTTCCTGAGCGGCCAGGATCCCCCAGCACATAAATAGCAATGCGAGGCCTGAAAACCTGAGCCATTTTCTCTGCTGTACGGATAACGCAATTCCTGCGGCAATCAGCAACCAGACAATATGCAAATCAGGCAAAACGGCTAACCAATAGAGCGGGATTATGGCCAGAATGGCGCACATACTGATAACGTGGATCCCCATCTTCACCTCCATGTTTCAGGCGATTATGCGGCGGGACTGATGCGTCGTCAGACAGAAAAAACGTGATTTACAGCGGGCGCTGCAACGTTTTAAGCGCTTACAGCAAAGAGAAAATTTAAATGCGGCGCGTATTCAGAAATGCAGGGGCGGGATACAAAAAAAGCACCCTAAGGTGCTTTCTTTAAACTCAGTTTAACCCTGATGATTAAACTCAGTTACCGTAAATATTGGCGCGATCGCGCAGTTCTTTACCAGGTTTAAAGTGAGGAACGTATTTTCCTTCCAGTTCTACTTTATCGCCAGTCTTCGGATTACGTCCGGTACGTGGTGCGCGGTAGTGCAAAGAGAAACTGCCGAAACCGCGGATTTCAATACGCTCGCCCTGCGCAAGAGTCGAGGCCATATGCTCCAGCATCTCTTTTACTGCATCTTCAACCGTCTTGGCGGGAATGTGCGATTGCTGGGTGGCAAGTCTTTCTATCAATTCTGACTTGGTCATGATTCCTCCGGTTCCTTAAAGGCAAATTAAGCGGCTGCTGTTGCTGCATTGATTAAGGGCGGCCGTAGCCGCCCTTAGTGCTTGATTACAGGACGAAACCTGCAATCTGTCAAGTAAACTCAACAAACTTCGGAATAAAAATCCCGAAGAGTCAGAGAATTACTCGCCTTTAGCTGCTTTGAAAGCTTCAGCCATTGCGTTGTTGGAGAAGTTTGCATCTTCCTGTTTGTTAACAGTTGCGATTGCATCTTTCTCGTCAGCTTCGTCTTTCGCACGAACAGACAGGCTGATTGCGCGGTTTTTACGATCAACGCCGGTGAATTTAGCTTCAACTTCGTCGCCAACGCTCAGAACCAGGGTAGCGTCTTCAACGCGGTCACGGGATGCTTCAGAAGCACGCAGGTAACCTTCAACGCCGTCAGCCAGTTCTACGGTTGCGCCTTTAGCGTCAACTGCAGTTACTTTACCGGTTACGATAGCGCCTTTCTTGTTCAGAGCAACCCAGTTGTTGAACGGATCTTCTGCGAGCTGTTTAACGCCCAGGGAGATACGTTCACGTTCTGCGTCAACCTGCAGAACAACTGCAGCGATTTCGTCGCCTTTTTTGTATTCACGAACTGCTTCTTCGCCTGCAACGTTCCAGGAGATGTCAGACAGGTGAACCAAGCCGTCGATGCCGCCGTCCAGGCCGATGAAGATACCGAAGTCAGTGATAGACTTGATTTTACCTTCAACACGGTCGCCCTTGTTGTGGGTTTCCGCGAACTGCTGCCACGGGTTAGCTTTGCACTGTTTCAGACCCAGGGAGATACGACGACGTTCTTCGTCGATATCCAGAACCATAACTTCCACTACATCGCCAACGTTAACAACTTTGGACGGGTGGATGTTTTTGTTGGTCCAATCCATTTCGGAAACGTGTACCAGGCCTTCAACGCCTTCTTCGATTTCAACGAAGCAGCCGTAGTCGGTCAGGTTGGTCACGCGACCAGTCAGTTTGGTACCTTCCGGATAACGTTTAGCGATAGCTACCCACGGATCTTCGCCCAGCTGTTTCAGGCCCAGGGATACACGGGTACGTTCGCGGTCGAACTTCAGCACTTTAACAGTGATTTCGTCGCCCACGTTGACGATTTCGCTCGGATGCTTAACGCGTTTCCAGGCCATGTCAGTGATGTGCAGCAGGCCGTCAACGCCGCCCAGATCAACGAATGCACCGTAGTCAGTGAGGTTCTTAACGATACCTTTAACTTCCATGCCTTCCTGCAGGTTTTCCAGCAGCTGATCGCGCTCTGCGCTGTTTTCGGATTCGATAACGGCACGACGAGAAACAACAACGTTGTTGCGCTTCTGATCCAGCTTGATTACTTTAAATTCAAGCTCTTTGCCTTCCAGGTGCAGAGTGTCACGCACCGGACGAACGTCTACCAGAGAACCTGGCAGGAACGCACGAATACCGTTCAGCTCAACAGTGAAGCCGCCCTTAACTTTGCCGTTGATAACACCGGTAACAGTTTCAGCATCTTCGTAAGCTTTTTCCAGCGTGATCCAGGCTTCGTGACGTTTAGCTTTCTCACGGGACAGCAGAGTTTCACCGAAGCCGTCTTCTACTGCGTCCAGAGCAACGTCAACTTCGTCACCTACCTGGATTTCCAGCTCGCCCTGGGCGTTTTTGAACTGCTCAGCCGGGATGGCGGACTCAGATTTCAGACCAGCGTCAACCAGTACTACGTCTTTGTCGATAGCAACAACAACGCCACGAACGATAGAACCCGGGCGGGTTTCGATTTCTTTTAAGGACTCTTCAAAGAGTTGAGCAAAAGATTCAGTCATGTTTAATCTTCAGGTTTATATTTAACGTCCACCTGGCTCCATGCCGGATGGGGTTGTTTAACATACCCGCTGTCATTCCATTGCAACGGGGGTACTGCAAATTCGGTCGCTTATGCGAGAGCCAATTTCTGGCGCGCGTATTGTAGCGCTTTTTCAATCACTTGCTCAATGCTTAAGGTGGTGGAATCCAACACTAAAGCATCGGCTGCCGGAACCAGTGGCGCTACCGCTCGGTTACGATCGCGGTCGTCGCGTTCTTTGATCTCGGCCAAAAGGCGCTCAAAGTTAACACTAAAGCCCTTCTCCTGCAACTGTAGCATGCGGCGATGCGCACGTTCTTCCGAGGAGGCGTCAAGGAAAATTTTCACTGGTGCATCAGGGAATACCACCGTTCCCATGTCGCGGCCATCGGCAATCAGACCTGGTAATTCGCGAAACGCGCGTTGGCGACGCAATAATGCTTCACGAACGCGTGGGAATGCCGCGACTTGTGAAGCTGCATTCGCCACTTCCTGAGTACGAATTTCGCCGCTGACATCTTCCCCTTCGAGGATCACTTCCAGATTGCCATTGGTCGACACAAAACGTACATCCAGATGGGATGCCAGCGGTACCAGCGCATCTTCCGACGCAACATCAACATGGTGATGTAATGCCGCCAATGCCAGTACGCGATAAATTGCACCCGAGTCCAGCAGATGCCATTGCAACGCTTCCGCCATAGCCTTACACAAGGTGCCTTTCCCTGCACCGCTTGGGCCATCAATGGTAATAACCGGGGCAATTGCCGTCATCTTTATCTCCTTAAAACAGGCGTACCGTTAACATAACCGCGCGCATTATACGCGCCGACGCCACAAATCGTTAACGTTGTGTGCAAAAACCAGTTTTGTCTGTATTCAGATGGGGATTTATTGCGCAATTATAGCGGGCTGGCAGAAGACCAGCCCGAAAGATGACAATGATTTACTTACCAGAGGCGATACGATCACGGATGTGTTGCGCACGCTCTGTTGATGGTGGGTGAGAGTCAAACATGGACTGGGTGCGACCGCCATCCAGGCTAGCCAGTTTTTCAAAGCTGCCAACCAGCCCCTGGGTGCTGATGCCACGTTTCTTCAACAGATCAAAGGAGAAATCATCTGCTTCGGACTCTTTATCACGGGAGTATTTAGCATTGATAGCGCCTTCTGCGATATCACCTAATTGTGAGCGGGAAAGCTGGGAAGCCACACCGCTGGTAGCTGAAATGGCATCGCGTGCGGCAACGATCGCATAAGAAGCTTTCATTTCAGCCAGCGAGTGACCCAACGCGACGTGGCCCAGTTCATGGCCCAGAACGCCTTCAATTTCGTTGTCATTCATCATGTCCATCAGGCCACTGTAGACACGAACACAGCCGTTCGCCATCGCCCATGCGTTGACGTCGCTGGTCATATAAACCTTATAGTTGACCGGCGTGCCATTAATATTGTTACCCAATGCTTTGGCGATTTTTGCCAGACGTTTACCGTACTTGCTGGATTTACTTGCGACTTGATTGCCGCTGTCCATTTCGGCACAGCCCTGATTGGCAATCGCTTTTGCATCGGCATCGCTTAATGTTGCTGCTTTATAGGCATTTAAACCGGAGCTGATAGCCATATTGGTATCAATACCGTGGGTATTTTGACACCCTGTCAGTAATGCTGCAGAGGTCGCAATCGCCAGCAGTAATTTAGTATTCTTCATGTGAATCATCCGTTGATTAATCATATATAAATATTATGTATCAACAACTTACATTGACAAGCGACGCTACCATTAATCAAAATGACTCACAAGGTCCGAAAAAAAACGCCGACAATGTGCCGACGTTTTGATAAAGAAAGATTTGGCTATTTATTGCCCGTTGTTCATTCAGCCTGGCTAATCCGCGCCAGCTGCTCGAAATAATCCGGAAATGTTTTGGCCGTGCATTTGGGATCAAGAATCGTCACTGGTGTATCTGACAACGCCACCAGCGAGAAACACATCGCCATCCGGTGATCATTGTATGTCGCGATCTCGGCAAAGTTCAGTTTTTCCGGAGGAGTGATACGAATGTAATCGTGCCCCTCTTCCACTTCCGCGCCGACTTTACGCAGTTCTGTTGCCATCGCAAACAGGCGATCGGTCTCTTTAACACGCCAGTTATAGATATTGCGCAGCGTGGTGGTGCCTTTTGCAAATAACGCCGCCGTGGCAATGGTCATCGCCGCATCAGGAATATGGTTCATATCCATATCAATAGCGTTCAGTTCACCACGCGTGCAGGAAATATAATCATCGCCCCAGCAAATGGTCGCGCCCATTTTTTCCAGCACATCAGCAAAGCGAATATCACCCTGCATACTGTTACGTCCAATACCGGTCACTTTTACAGTGCCGCCTTTGATTGCTGCTGCTGCCAGAAAGTAAGAAGCCGAAGATGCATCGCCTTCGACCAAATAAGTACCCGGAGACTGATAGGACTGCCCGCCTTTTACGACAAATTGTTGATAGTGCTGATTTTCAATTTCAACACCAAACGTCTTCATCAGATTGAGTGTGATGTCGATATAAGGTTTAGAAACCAGATCGCCTTTAATACGAATCACCGTATCTTCCGGCGCAAGAGGCGCAGTCATTAACAGTGCGGTGAGGAATTGGCTGGAAACGGAGCCATCAACGTCAACGTTGCCGCCAGTAAAGCCGCCCTGTAAACGCAACGGCGGATAATTTTCTTGTTCCAGGTAAGTGATCTTCGCCCCGCCCAGGCGCAGCGCATCCACCAGATGACCAATCGGGCGTTCTTTCATACGCGGCTCACCGGTCAGCACAATATCATTGCTACCCAGACAAAGAGCTGCCGCCAGCGGACGCATTGCCGTTCCGGCGTTACCGAGGAACAACTCCAGGGCACCTTCTGCGTGTAATGGACCGCCGTTACCGATAATTTCGCAACGCGTACGATCGGCTGAAAGCGTATAGCTTACCCCTAACGCTGTTAATGCATTCAGCATATGGCGCACGTCATCGCTATCCAGCAGATTGGTTAATACTGTTTTGCCGTGTGCTAATGCCGCCAGCAATAAAGCGCGGTTAGAAACGCTCTTGGAACCGGGCAGATTAATAGTGCCATCGACACGAGCGATGGGTTGTAACGTCAGGGATTCCATGAACTCAACTCTCTACAACAGAAATAAAAACCCCACAGGCTGGCTGTGGGGATTAAGCAAAATTTCGGCATTAACCGTGACGGCGTTCGAACTCAACCATGAAGTCTGTCAGCGCTTTAACGCCTTCCAGCGGCATGGCGTTATAAATAGAAGCGCGCATTCCGCCGACCACACGGTGACCTTTCAGTGCATGAAGGCCAGCAGCAAAAGACTCTTCAAGGAACAATTTGTCAAGCGCACTGTCCGCCAACTGGAACGGCACGTTCATCCGTGAACGGTTAGCTTTCGCCACGTCATTGCGGTAGAAATCGCTGTTATCAATCACCCCATATAGCAGTTCTGCTTTTTGCTGATTGATTTTATCCATTTCAGCTACACCGCCGTTCGCTTTCAGCCATTTAAAGACCAGACCAGATAGATACCAGGCAAATGTCGGCGGCGTGTTAAACATGGAGCCGTTATCGTTGAGGATGGAATAATCCAGAATCGACGGACACGCGATATTCGCTTTGCCCAGCAAATCTTCACGAACGATGACGATTGTCAGGCCAGCCGGGCCGATATTTTTCTGCGCGCCAGCGTAAATTACACCATAACGGCTGACGTCAATCGGACGGGAAAGAATGGTTGAAGAGAAGTCAGCGGCGACCACCACATCTGCGCCGAAGTCTGGCGTTTCGTCGATGGCGATACCATCGATGGTTTCATTCGGGCAATAATGCATATAAGCAGCATTATCAGAGAGTTGCCATTCACGCATTGGCTTAACCGCGCGCAGACCATCAACAGTCACTTTGGCGTCAAAGACATTAGGCGTGCAGTATTTTTTCGCTTCTTTAATGGCACTTGCCGCCCAGTAACCGGCATCAACATAATCTGCGGTGGTTTTATCACCGAGAATATTCAGCGGTACCGCAGCAAACTGACCGCGACCACCGCCATGGCAGAATAATACCTTGTAGTTGGAGGGGACATTAAGAAGATCGCGAAAATCCTTCTCGGCTTCCTCTGCAACCTGAATGAACTCTTTGCCACGGTGACTCACTTCCATCACCGACGTACCAAGACCGTTCCAGTCGCGCAGTTCCTGTTGAGCCTGTTTAAGCACCTCTGCCGGTAGCATTGCCGGACCAGAACTAAAATTGAAGATTTGAGCCATTTCCCCTCACCACGTTGCGTTGCTATTAACCCGCGGTCAATCGATTGCGACCACAGGTAATACATTATTCCTGTGGCTATCGGTTTTATCATTCAGTGACACACATCGCAATGAGTAAAACCGTTGAGGGCAAAAATGTGGCTTGCATCACACAAAAGAATCTCTCGGATTATTAGCAAAAAGCCGATGTTTTTACTGTCAGGTCACCCGTTTTGCCCGACTTGCCTTCGTCCATTCTGGATTTGCACAGCGCGGACATAATTGTTTTTCCCCCGCTTTCATATGAATGATTTCACTACAACGAATACAGGCATAGTCCGCCGACTCCGGCACCACTTTGTAACGCTGCGTACAATCACTGGGTAAAATAAGTAAACCCGGTTTCACCTTGTCATCTTCAAAGAAATAGACACTGATTTGCCCGTTGGTTTCGAGAATCGCCAGACATACCTGCCCCAGCTGCTCCACGCCACGCAATCGTAGCTCCATAAAGAACTCAAATTCCGTCATGTTGGAGTTATTGAGTTTCGACCAGGCCAGCTCGCCATCTTCAATAATGACAACTGGCTTGCCTTCCAGAAGATCTTCCAGTTTTTCACTGTGCGCCATCAACCACATTACCAGGCGGTATAACAACGCCAGAGTAATAAAGACGATAAGTACCGGGACCATCGGCACATCATCATAAAACGCCACATCTCCCGCCGCTGATCCCAGCGTCAGAATGATTAAAACTTCAAACAGCGACATCTGCCGCACACCGCGTCTTCCGGTCATTTTGAGGAACAAAAAGACCAGTACAAAGGTATAAAGACTACGTAGTGCAACTTCGCCAAGGAAATCAAAAGGCACTTTATCAAATGCCATACGGTGGAGATCGAACGCCTTCATTTTTATGCTCTTAACGTGGTTTATCCGCTAAAAGCATAGTCAACAGTTCATCGGCATGGCGGCGGTGATAGCGCCTTTGAGATAAAACCCGTATTATTGCGCGCTTTCCGTACGACTAAAGTGATTTTCATGACGCAAACATTTATCCCCGGCAAAGATGCCGCTCTGGAAGATTCCATCGCTCGCTTCCAGCAAAAACTTTCAGACCTCGGCTTTCAGATTGAAGAGGCCTCCTGGCTGAATCCCGTGCCTAACGTCTGGTCTGTACATATTCGCGACAAAGAGTGCGCACTGTGTTTTACCAACGGTAAAGGCGCAACCAAGAAAGCGGCGCTGGCTTCTGCACTCGGTGAATATTTCGAGCGTCTCTCAACCAACTACTTTTTTGCGGACTTCTGGCTGGGCGAAACCATCGCCAACGGTCCGTTCGTGCATTATCCCAACGAAAAATGGTTCCCACTGACCGAAAATGACGATGTGCCAGAAGGGCTGCTCGATGACCGTCTGCGCGCGTTTTATGATCCGGAGAATGAACTGACCGGCAGCATGCTGATTGACCTACAATCCGGTAACGAAGATCGTGGTATTTGCGGCCTGCCGTTTACGCGTCAGTCCGACAATCAGACCGTTTATATTCCGATGAATATCATTGGTAACCTGTACGTCTCCAACGGTATGTCCGCAGGTAATACCCGCAACGAAGCACGCGTTCAGGGATTGTCTGAAGTTTTCGAACGCTACGTGAAAAACCGCATTATTGCTGAAAGCATCAGCCTGCCAGAGATCCCGGCAGACGTGCTGGCGCGTTACCCAGCAGTAGTTGAAGCCATCGAAACGCTGGAAGCGGAGGGTTTCCCAATCTTCGCTTATGACGGTTCGCTTGGCGGCCAGTATCCGGTGATTTGCGTGGTACTGTTCAATCCTGCTAACGGTACCTGCTTTGCCTCTTTCGGTGCGCATCCTGATTTTGGCGTAGCACTGGAACGTACCGTGACCGAGCTGCTGCAAGGTCGTGGCCTGAAAGATTTGGATGTGTTTACTCCGCCAACCTTCGATGATGAAGAAGTCGCTGAACATACCAACCTCGAAACGCACTTTATCGATTCCAGCGGTTTAATCTCCTGGGACCTGTTCAAGCAGGATGCCGATTATCCGTTTGTGGACTGGAATTTCTCCGGCACCACGGAAGAAGAGTTCGCCACACTGATGGCTATCTTCAACAAAGAAGATAAAGAAGTTTATATTGCCGATTACGAGCATCTGGGCGTTTATGCTTGCCGTATTATCGTGCCTGGCATGTCCGATATTTATCCGGCTGAAGATCTGTGGCTCGCGAATAACAGTATGGGCAGCCATTTACGTGAAACGATTCTTTCGCTACCAGGCAGCGAGTGGGAAAAAGAAGATTACCTGAACCTCATCGAGCAACTGGATGAAGAAGGTTTTGATGACTTTACCCGCGTGCGTGAGCTGTTGGGTCTGGCGACCGGGTCGGATAACGGTTGGTACACCCTGCGTATCGGTGAATTAAAAGCCATGCTGGCGTTGGCTGGTGGCGATCTGGAACAGGCTCTGGTCTGGACCGAATGGACGATGGAATTTAACTCATCGGTATTCAGCCCGGAACGCGCCAACTATTATCGCTGCCTGCAAACGTTGTTATTACTGGCGCAGGAAGAAGATCGCCAGCCGCTGCAATATCTGAATGCGTTTGTTCGCATGTACGGCGCAGATGCCGTGGAAGCCGCCAGTGCGGCAATGAGCGGCGAAGCGGCGTTTTATGGCTTGCAACCAGTAGATAGCGATCTGCACGCGTTTGCTGCACATCAGTCGCTGTTGAAGGCCTACGAAAAGCTGCAGCGCGCCAAAGCAGCATTCTGGGCAAAATAAAATCAAATAGCCTACGCAATGTAGGCTTAATGATTCGTCTGAGTTATATTACGGGGCGTTTTTTTAATGCCCCGCTTTACATATATTTGCATTAATAAAATAATTGTAATTATAAGGTTAAATATCGGTAATTTGTATTTAATAAATACGATCGATATTGTTACTTTATTCGCCTGGTGCTCCCTTTTAATTAACTGTTTTAGCGGAGGATGCGGAAAAAATTCAACTCATTTGTTAATTTTTAAAATTTATTTTTATTTGGATAATCAAATATTTACTCCGTATTTGCATAAAAACCATGCGAGTTACGGGCCTATAAGCCAGGCGAGATATGATCTATATCAATTTCTCATCTATAATGCTTTGTTAGTATCTCGTCGCCGACTTAATAAAGAGAGAGTTAGTGTGAAAGCTGACAACCCTTTTGATCTTTTACTTCCTGCTGCAATGGCCAAAGTGGCCGAAGAGGTGGGTGTCTATAAAGCAACGAAACATCCGCTTAAGACTTTCTATCTGGCGATTACCGCCGGTGTTTTCATCTCAATCGCATTCGTCTTCTATATCACAGCAACCACTGGCACAGGCACAATGCCCTTCGGCATGGCAAAACTGGTTGGCGGCATTTGCTTCTCTCTGGGGCTGATTCTTTGTGTTGTCTGCGGAGCCGATCTCTTTACTTCCACCGTGTTGATTGTTGTTGCTAAGGCGAGTGGGCGCATCACCTGGGGTCAGTTGGCGAAAAACTGGCTAAATGTCTATTTTGGCAACCTGGTCGGCGCACTGCTGTTTGTACTTTTAATGTGGCTTTCCGGCGAGTATATGACCGCAAATGGTCAATGGGGACTAAACGTCCTACAAACCGCCGACCACAAAGTGCACCATACTTTTATTGAGGCCGTCTGTCTTGGTATCCTGGCAAACCTGATGGTATGTCTGGCAGTATGGATGAGTTATTCTGGCCGCAGCCTGATGGACAAAGCGTTCATTATGGTGCTGCCGGTCGCGATGTTTGTTGCCAGCGGTTTTGAGCACAGTATCGCAAACATGTTTATGATCCCGATGGGTATTGTAATCCGCGACTTCGCATCCCCGGAATTTTGGACCGCAGTCGGTTCTGCACCGGAAAATTTTTCTCACCTGACCGTGATGAATTTCATCACTGATAACCTGATTCCGGTTACGATCGGCAACATTATCGGTGGTGGTTTGTTGGTTGGGTTGACATACTGGGTCATTTACCTGCGTGAAAACGACCACCATTAATGGTTGTCGAAGTACGCAGTAAATAAAAAATCCACTTAAGAAGGTAGGTGTTACATGTCCGAGCTTAATGAAAAGTTAGCCACAGCCTGGGAAGGTTTTACCAAAGGTGACTGGCAGAATGAAGTAAACGTCCGTGACTTCATTCAGAAAAACTACACTCCGTACGAGGGTGACGAGTCCTTCCTGGCTGGCGCTACTGAAGCGACCACCACCCTGTGGGACAAAGTAATGGAAGGCGTTAAACTGGAAAACCGCACTCACGCGCCAGTTGACTTTGACACCGCTGTTGCTTCCACCATCACCTCTCACGACGCTGGCTACATCAACAAGCAGCTTGAGAAAATCGTTGGTCTGCAGACTGAAGCTCCGCTGAAACGTGCTCTTATCCCGTTCGGTGGTATCAAAATGATCGAAGGTTCCTGCAAAGCGTACAACCGCGAACTGGATCCGATGATCAAAAAAATCTTCACTGAATACCGTAAAACTCACAACCAGGGCGTGTTCGACGTTTACACTCCGGACATCCTGCGTTGCCGTAAATCTGGTGTTCTGACCGGTCTGCCAGATGCATATGGCCGTGGCCGTATCATCGGTGACTACCGTCGCGTTGCGCTGTACGGTATCGACTACCTGATGAAAGACAAACTGGCACAGTTCACTTCTCTGCAGGCTGATCTGGAAAACGGCGTAAACCTGGAACAGACTATCCGTCTGCGCGAAGAAATCGCTGAACAGCACCGCGCTCTGGGTCAGATGAAAGAAATGGCTGCGAAATACGGCTACGACATCTCTGGTCCGGCTACCAACGCTCAGGAAGCTATCCAGTGGACTTACTTCGGCTACCTGGCTGCTGTTAAGTCTCAGAACGGTGCTGCAATGTCCTTCGGTCGTACCTCCACCTTCCTGGATGTGTACATCGAACGTGACCTGAAAGCTGGCAAGATCACCGAACAAGAAGCGCAGGAAATGGTTGACCACCTGGTCATGAAACTGCGTATGGTTCGCTTCCTGCGTACTCCGGAATACGATGAACTGTTCTCTGGCGACCCGATCTGGGCAACCGAATCTATCGGTGGTATGGGCCTCGACGGTCGTACCCTGGTTACCAAAAACAGCTTCCGTTTCCTGAACACCCTGTACACCATGGGTCCGTCTCCGGAACCGAACATGACCATTCTGTGGTCTGAAAAACTGCCGCTGAACTTCAAGAAATTCGCCGCTAAAGTGTCCATCGACACCTCTTCTCTGCAGTATGAGAACGATGACCTGATGCGTCCGGACTTCAACAACGATGACTACGCTATTGCTTGCTGCGTAAGCCCGATGATCGTTGGTAAACAAATGCAGTTCTTCGGTGCGCGTGCAAACCTGGCGAAAACCATGCTGTACGCAATCAACGGCGGCGTTGACGAAAAACTGAAAATGCAGGTTGGTCCGAAGTCTGAACCGATCAAAGGCGATGTCCTGAACTATGATGAAGTGATGGAGCGCATGGATCACTTCATGGACTGGCTGGCTAAACAGTACATCACTGCACTGAACATCATCCACTACATGCACGACAAGTACAGCTACGAAGCCTCTCTGATGGCGCTGCACGACCGTGACGTTATCCGCACCATGGCGTGTGGTATCGCTGGTCTGTCCGTTGCTGCTGACTCCCTGTCTGCAATCAAATATGCGAAAGTTAAACCGATTCGTGACGAAGACGGTCTGGCTATCGACTTCGAAATCGAAGGCGAATACCCGCAGTTTGGTAACAATGATCCGCGTGTAGATGACCTGGCTGTTGACCTGGTAGAACGTTTCATGAAGAAAATTCAGAAACTGCACACCTACCGTGACGCTATCCCGACTCAGTCTGTTCTGACCATCACTTCTAACGTTGTGTATGGTAAGAAAACGGGTAACACCCCAGACGGTCGTCGTGCTGGCGCGCCGTTCGGACCGGGTGCTAACCCGATGCACGGTCGTGACCAGAAAGGTGCAGTAGCCTCTCTGACTTCCGTTGCTAAACTGCCGTTTGCTTACGCTAAAGATGGTATCTCCTACACCTTCTCTATCGTTCCGAACGCACTGGGTAAAGACGACGAAGTTCGTAAGACCAACCTGGCTGGTCTGATGGATGGTTACTTCCACCACGAAGCATCCATCGAAGGTGGTCAGCACCTGAACGTCAACGTGATGAACCGTGAAATGCTGCTCGACGCGATGGAAAACCCGGAAAAATATCCGCAGCTGACCATCCGTGTATCTGGCTACGCAGTACGTTTCAACTCGCTGACTAAAGAACAGCAGCAGGACGTTATTACTCGTACCTTCACTCAATCTATGTAATTAGATTTGACTGAAATCGTACAGTAAAAAGCGTACAATAAAGGCTCCACGAAAGTGGGGCCTTTTTTAGCGCGAGAGCCTTTTTTGTCAGCTATCTATACTTTAAGGTGACTGCCAAAACAGACTCGACGTAGCCTTCGAGCTGCGCACCAACACGGCCTCAGATGGGCCACATCTGGAGAAACACCGCAATGTCAGTTATTGGTCGCATTCACTCCTTTGAATCCTGTGGAACCGTAGACGGCCCGGGTATTCGCTTTATCACCTTTTTCCAGGGCTGCCTGATGCGCTGCCTGTATTGTCATAACCGCGACACCTGGGATACGCATGGCGGTAAAGAAGTTACCGTTGAAGATTTAATGAAAGAGGTGGTGACCTATCGCCACTTTATGAACGCTTCCGGCGGCGGCGTTACCGCATCCGGCGGTGAGGCAATCCTACAAGCTGAGTTTGTTCGTGACTGGTTCCGCGCCTGCAAAAAAGAAGGCATTCATACCTGTCTGGACACCAACGGTTTTGTTCGTCGTTACGATCCGGTGATTGATGAACTGCTGGAAGTAACCGACCTGGTAATGCTCGATCTCAAACAGATGAACGACGAGATCCACCAAAATCTGGTTGGAGTTTCCAACCACCGCACGCTGGAGTTCGCCAAATATCTGGCGAACAAAAATGTGAAGGTGTGGATCCGCTACGTTGTTGTCCCAGGCTGGTCTGACGATGACGATTCAGCGCATCGCCTCGGTGAATTTACCCGTGATATGGGCAACGTTGAGAAAATCGAACTCCTCCCCTACCACGAGCTGGGCAAACACAAATGGGTGGCAATGGGTGAAGAGTACAAACTCGACGGTGTTAAACCACCTAAGAAAGAGACCATGGAACGCGTGAAAGGCATTCTTGAGCAGTACGGTCATAAGGTAATGTACTAACGAAAAGGCCCGGTGAAAACCGGGCCTTTTTATATTCTATTTAAAGACGCCATTAATAACGGAAGTCACAATCGCCGTACTCAGCGCAATTAAGACCAGGTCGTCACCTACCACGCGCCATTCATAGCCCGGATAGGAAGGAAGCTGACCCAGCATATCGGCTGGCACGGTTTTCTTCGCAATGCCCGGCGGCAGTGGCTTACCGCGCGCCAGGTTTTTCGCAATTCCCGGAGGCAGAGAGTCGTAGCCCGTTAAGCCGTAATTCAGTGCCAGATGGCGGGCATGATCAAAGCTCACGCGAGCATCCACATCATTACCGACATCTTTGCTGTTTTTAAAGCTCTTATCCGATTTCCCAGGGTTATCCTGACCGTTATTGTGTTTATTACCATGGTTACCAGCGTTCCCGTTACCATGATTGCCGCTATTACCTTGTCCGCCACCGTTTCCGTGACCACCGCCATTCCCGTTTCCAGGATTAGCCATGGCCGGAGCCGTTGCAAACGTTAAAGCCAACACTACGGCAAGTGCGATAGTGGAAAAACGACGAGTAGACATGATTGCTGCCTTTTAGTGGTAAACTCATTTGAATTATCGCCAGGCAGTAAAAACTCACAATAAGTAAAAGTCTTATATGTGACAGGGACAAAAAAGCCTGTCATCGACAGGCTTTTAATAAGTCATGCATGGGCCACTGGCGTTGGATGTTCGCCCACTTTGCGCAGCAGCATTAACAGATAAATAAACGACACGCTGGCGATCATAATAAACAGCAGATTGTCAGAATAATTTTGCATGAGCATAGCGGTAAAAGTTGGCCCCAGTAAACTGCCGATGGTGTAACTCAGCAACAAAGCCTGGTTCATTGCAACCAGCTGGTGATGCTCAACTTTCTCACAGGCCCAGGCCATCGCGACCGGATAGAGGGTAAAGCCCGCAGCCCCCAGAATGAACAGCGCAGGCGCCATCGCGGCGTTGCTGAGCATGGCGAGACAGCCCATGATGACCACGAAGACCTGAACGCGCAGCACCAGCAGACGACCAAAGCGGTCCGCCAGGCGGCCAATCGGCCACTGGCCGACAATCCCCGCGCTGACCATCACCGCCATCCAGAAACCGATCCCGGAATCACTGACGCCCTGATGGTTAAGATAGAGCGGCATCAGGCCATAGAGCGAGCCCAGCACAATCCCGGAAATAATGCAGCCGTTAACCCCCAGACGCGCCTGGCGCAGTCTCAGCATCGGCCAGACGTGGGTAGCTTCCTGATGCTCGCTGTTTTGATTCACAATGCGGGTAAAGAGCAGCGGCAGGATCGCCGCCAGAACCATGCCCGTCACCCACGGCAGCACGCTCATCAGGTCGGTTGGCAGTTTGCTGACCATCAGCTGTCCCAGAACGGTACCGACGTAGTAAACCATCATATAGGCCGCCAGCAGACGCCCGCGATTACGGGACGTTCCGCTGCACATTAGCGCACTTTCAACCACCACCCAGATCATGGCGCAGCCGACGCCCGCAATAAAGCGCCAGACCATCCAGCTCCAGAAGCCGACCATGAGGCCTAAACCGGCGCAGCCGACGGCAAAGATCAGCGACGCCAGATAATAACTGCGGTTAAAACCAAAGCGCTTAATAAGGCTGCCCGTTAATAAGGTGCCCAGCAGATTGCCCGTAAAAAAGGACGAGCTAACCATACCCACCTGCCAGGTCGGTAAGTTTTCATGGGCGAGCCATAGCGGGACGAGTGTGTTTAACACCGCGATCGCCAGGGTCAGCAAAAGCAGGCCACAGAGCAACAAAAGCACCGGGCGGGTATAGGTGGTCATGGATTAAAAACCGTGAGGAAGTTCAGATTTCGTGCGCATCATGCCACTGGCAAAAACAAAGTCAATCCACCGGTTCAGGCGTCACGCACGTTATGCGCCTTGTCGATTTAAAAAACTCATCCTGCTAATGCAAAGCCTGTTACTGATATTAATTATCTATTTGTTTTTATTTATTTCCGGGAATTTTTACAACGAAACATCAGTCGAAAAATTTCATGAATGAAAAAAGAAAAGCCGGGCGCTATGTCCCGGCTTTTTATAACAAAATCTAAAATTAGCTGGCGATAGCCATACCGACCGTCATATGCAGACCGTAAAATACGCCGCGACCAATTAACTCCCCTGCCAGCACCAGCACAAAGGCCAGGGACAGCAACGGCAGCGCAGGCGAGTAACCTTTAAGCTGAGGGGCAATCCAGCACACCAGCGCCGCCGTCAGCAGCACCACACGCCAGGACATCAGCGCACCATAGTCCGGCACCAGCGCTGCGGCCTGCTGCACAGAACTATGAATAGTCGCCAGCTCTGCGCCCTGCATCACTGACACCACGCCACTCACTACCAGTGCCAGTACAGAAATTGCTGGCAGCAGACGCATCGCCCAGCCATCGACGCCAGCCAGACTCAACAACAGGTAACCCAGTAACGGGCCGCCCATAAACATCGTCAGGAAGAAGCCCATCGGTGTCCAGATGCTGTACCAGGTCGGAACGGTATCAATGCTGTTATACACACGCACCATCATCCAGACAAAGATGACGCCAAGAACCATCGTCACTATCAGCCACAGCGTACGCAATGCCGGTGACAGCTTTTTCAGCATTGCCAGCAACCAGCCGATGCCGCCTACGGTAAAAAAGATCGAACCGCTGGCGATTTCGTTACTGAGTGCTGAAGCCCCTACCCGGTTGAGCGAGTTAAAAGCGCGCATTGGTGAACCAAGATGGAGCATAGAGGCGATAAAGCCAATGCCCATCAGCACCCATAAACCAAACATGCAGGCGATAACACGCTGCTGGGCTTCTGCTCGCAGGTCGCCTTTGAGCAGCGCCAAAGCCAGAACGATAAAACCACCTGCTACACATTGCCCGAAGACCGTGAAGATCATCAGCGGCCATTCATGCCATCCACTTCCCATCTCACACCTCCTTCGGGTTTGCCAGATAGCCAGTGGTATCCCCGGTCGGGCGGCTATTGGCATTGGGTTTG
Organism: Enterobacter hormaechei; assembly: GCA_042434945.1. Lineage (GTDB taxonomy): Bacteria > Pseudomonadota > Gammaproteobacteria > Enterobacterales > Enterobacteriaceae > Escherichia > Escherichia hormaechei_A. The sequence continues at coordinate 1,064,952 of CP170191.1, read as the reverse complement.
ATCACAATATTCGGTTTGGTAAAGTGAGCTCGCGGCAACGGCGCAACGGCCGCCAGATCGCCATGTTTTTTACGCAGCTCGTCGATAGGGCCGAAATCCAGCGCCCGCAGCGGACAAGATTCAACACAGATCGGCTTTTTACCCTCCGCAACACGGTCATAACAACCATCGCATTTGGTCATATGGCCTTTCGTTTCGTTATATTGCGGTGCGCCATACGGGCAAGCCATATGGCAGTAGCGGCAGCCAATGCACACATCTTCATCGACCACAACAAAACCATCTTCACGTTTATGCATCGCACCGCTCGGGCAGACTTTAGTACAAGCCGGATCTTCGCAGTGGTTACATGAAATCGACAGATAGTAGGCAAACACGTTCTGGTGCCAGACACCGTTATCTTCCTGCCAGTCGCCGCCAGCATATTCATAAATGCGGCGGAAGCTGACTTCTGGCGTCAAATCTTTGTAGTCTTTACAGGCCAGCTCGCAGGTTTTGCAACCGGTGCAACGGCTGGAATCAATAAAAAATCCATACTGGGTTGTCATCGGTTACTCCTTACACCTTTTCAACCTGAACAAGGTTTGTATGTGACGGATTCCCCTTAGCGAGAGGAGACGGACGTTGAGTGGTCAGTACGTTAATACAACCACCCTTATCGACACGTTTTGCATCCGGGTCATACCAGGCACCTTCACCCAGTGCGACCACACCCGGCATCATTCGTGGCGTCACTTTCGCCTCAATATGAACCTCACCACGATCGTTAAAGATCCTGACTTTATCGCCGTTGTGGATACCGCGTTTTTGGGCATCAAGCGGGTTGATCCACATTTCCTGACGGCAAGCCGCTTTCAGCACATCAACGTTGCCGTAAGTTGAGTGAACGCGAGATTTATAGTGGAAACCTGTAAGCTGCAGCGGATACTGTTTGTTCAGCGGATCCTGATAACTTTCAAAGCCCGGCGTGTAGATCGGCAGTGGATCGATCACATCGCCTTCAGGCAATTCCCAGGTAGCGGCAATGTCAGCCAGCGCCTGCGAATAAATCTCAATTTTGCCCGATGGCGTAGTCAGTGGGTTTGCCTGCGGATCTTCACGGAAGGCTTTATAAGCAACGTGATGCCCTTGTGGGTCGCGCTTTTTAAAGATCCCCTGCTTGCGGAACTCTTCAAACGTTGGCAGTTCAGGAATCGCTTCCCGCGACTGGGCATACAGATGCCGCATCCACTCTTCCTGGGTACGGCCTTCAGTAAACTGTTGCTCAACGCCAAGACGTTTTGCCAGTTCGCTGGTCATTTCATAGATGGTCTTACATTCAAAGCGCGGTTTAATCACCTGATCGTTGAAAATCACGTAAGACATATTCCCGCAGGATGCATCCAGCGCAAAGTCCATCTGTTCGGAAGCGGTGCAGTCAGGCAGCAGGATGTCAGCATATTTCGCCGATGAGGTCATGTGGCAGTCGATAACCACAATCAGCTCGCACTTCTTATCATCCTGAAGGATTTCATGGGTACGGTTGATTTCAGAATGCTGGTTAATCAGGCAGTTACCGGCATAGTTCCAGATCATTTTGATCGGCACATCCAGCTTATCTTTCCCGCGTACACCATCACGCAGCGCCGTCATTTCCGGGCCACGTTCAATGGCATCGGTCCACATAAACATCGAAATGCTGGTCTGGATCGGGTTTTCCAAGGTCGGCATACGGACAAACGGTAAGCTGTATGAACCTTCACGCGCGCCGCTGTTGCCTCCGTTAATACCAACGTTACCGGTCAGAATCGCCAGCATCGAGATAGCACGGGTTGCGATTTCACCGTTAGCGTGACGCTGCGGGCCCCATCCCTGGCTGATAAACGCCGGTTTGGTACTACCGATTTCACGAGCCAATTTGATGATTTTGTCTGCCGGAACACCAGTGATTTGCGAGGCCCATTCCGGCGTTTTAGCCACGCCATCTGGCCCTTCACCCAGAATATAAGCTTTATAGTGGCCATTTTTCGGCGCACTGGCTGGCAGGGTTTTCTCATCGTAGCCAACGCAATATTTATCGAGGAATGCCTGATCCACCAGGTTTTCAGTGATCATGACGTACGCCAGACCGTTAACCAGTGCGGCATCTGTTCCCGGACGAATAGGGATCCACTCATCTTCGCGCCCGGCACCGGTGTCGGTATAGCGCGGATCGATGATGATCATGCGGGCATTAGATTTCTGGCGTGCCTGTTCAAGATAGTAAGTCACCCCACCGCCACTCATTCGCGTTTCGCCAGGGTTATTACCAAACAGCACTACCAGCTTACTGTTTTCGATATCCGACGGGCTGTTGCCATCTGCCCAGCCGCCGTAGGTATAGTTCAAACCTTCCGCAATTTGCGCGGAGGAGTAGTCGCCGTAATGGTTCAGATAGCCGCCGCAGCAGTTCATCAGCCGCGCGACCAGGGTATTTCCCGGCGGCCAGGAGCGGGTCATGGTGCCGCCCAGCGTACCGGTGCCATAGTTCAGATAGATAGACTCGTTGCCGTACTCTTTGATCAGGCGCTGCATATTGGTCGCGATGATGTCGTAGGCTTCTTCCCAGCTAATGCGCTCGAATTTGCCTTCACCGCGCGCCCCGACTCGTTTCATCGGATATTTCAGGCGGTCCGGATTGTAGACACGGCGACGCATGGAACGCCCACGCAGGCAGGCGCGAACCTGGTGCAGGCCGTCGTAATTGTCATCGCCGGTATTGTCCGTTTCGACATATTTGATTTCACCGTCCACGACGTGCATACGTAGCGGGCAGCGACTACCACAGTTAACTGTACAGGCGCTCCAGATAACCTTTTCGTCTGATTTTGTTGGAATGGCGCTATCGACAGCGTGCGCAATCCGACTAAAAGGTAATGTTAATGCGCTGCTGGCCATTGCCAGGCCGCCGATCGCTGTCGTTTTTACCAAACCACGGCGACTCACCTCAGCAGCCAATACCGCATCAGGGATTTTCGTTTTCATAATGGCTCACTCAAGCTTGCTCACGATTGATTCCAGTAACAAACCGTATTGTGTAATTATTTCTATAGCAGTTCGCTATATAGGCTTGTATACATCGAATAATTTGAAAATCAAAGAGATAGGTAGATTTTCACTCGAAAGTAGTATTACGTGTAAGTGAGGAGTAATTATTGTTCGGTATCAAAGGGAGACAAAAAAAGCGCCCGCAGGCGCTTTTTAGATTCAGAAAAATTGGGTATTAGCCAATATATTCCAGTCCGTTCATATACGGACGCAGAACTTCTGGTACTTCAATACGACCATCAGCCTGCTGATAGTTTTCCATTACTGCAACCAGCGTACGACCAACAGCCAGACCAGAACCGTTCAGGGTATGAACCAGACGGGTTTTCTTGTCCGACTTGCTGCGGCAACGTGCCTGCATACGACGTGCCTGGAAATCCCAAACGTTGGAGCAGGAAGAGATCTCACGGTAGGTGTTCTGTGCCGGGATCCATACTTCCAGGTCGTAAGTTTTGCAAGCGCCAAAGCCCATGTCGCCAGTGCAAAGGATGATTTTACGGTACGGCAGGCCCAGCAACTGCAGGACTTTTTCTGCATGACCAGTCATCTCTTCCAGCGCCGCCATTGAGTCTTCTGGGCGCACGATCTGCACCATTTCAACTTTGTCGAACTGGTGCATACGGATCAGACCACGGGTGTCACGACCATATGAACCGGCTTCAGAACGGAAGCATGGGGTGTGGGCGGTCATCTTAATTGGCAGATCATCTTCATCGATGATTTCACCGCGCACCAGGTTAGTCAGCGGAACTTCTGCCGTTGGGATCAGCGCATAGTTACTGGTGTCTGCTTCTTCTTCCAGCGGACGAGTATGAAACAGATCGCCAGCAAATTTCGGCAGCTGACCCGTACCGTACAGCGTGTCCTGGTTAACCAGGTACGGAACATAGTTCTCACTGTAGCCATGCTGTTCGGTATGCAGATCCAGCATAAACTGCGACAGTGCGCGGTGCATGCGAGCAATCTGCCCTTTCATTACCACAAAGCGGGAACCAGTCAGCTTAACTGCAGCTGCAAAGTCGAGGCCAGAGTGCATTTCACCCAGCGTCACATGGTCACGAACTTCAAAGTCAAACTCACGCGGGGTGCCCCAGCGGCTGACTTCAACGTTGTCATTTTCGTCTTTACCTACCGGCACTTCATCTGCAGGCAAGTTAGGGATGGTTAGCGCGATATCGCGAATTTCAGCCTGTAAAGCATCCAGCTCGGCTTTTGCTGCATCCAGCTCTTCGCCCAGTTTGTTCACTTCCAGACGTAAAGGCTCGATATCTTCCCCGCGTGCTTTCGCCTGGCCAATGGATTTCGATCGGGAGTTACGCTCCGCTTGCAGGTTTTCCGTTTTGACCTGCAATACTTTACGACGCTCTTCAAGAGCGCCCAGCTTATCTACATCCAGCTTAAAGCCCCGGCGTGCCAGTTTTTCAGCGACTGCGTCTGGCTCATTACGCAGCAGATTGGGATCGAGCATGCTTATCCTGTGCTTATCGAATTAAATGGGAGATGTGGCCACAGCCTGCGACCACAGGGATACAGTAACAACATTACCGCAACGATAACATTAACGGTAGCGTTTTATGGGGCTATTTTGATCCTGTTCAGCCAGCCAGGCGAGCTTTTCGCCAATCTTGCCTTCAAGGCCCCTGTTTGTCGGGAAATAATAGCGTGTTTGTGCTATTTCCGGCGGGAAGTAAACCTCACCGGCAGCATAAGCGTTTGCTTCATCATGAGCGTAACGATATTCCTGCCCGTAGCCCATTTCCTTCATTAATTTCGTCGGCGCATTACGCAAATGAACCGGTACGTCATAATCCGGGCGTTCGCGAGCATCGGCCAGCGCGGCTTTAAACGCAGTGTAGACAGCGTTGCTTTTTGGCGCGCAGGCCAGGTAAACAATCGCCTGAGCAATGGCGCGTTCACCTTCCGCCGGGCCAACGCGAGTAAAGCAATCCCAGGCCGCAATTGCCACCTGCATCGCTCGTGGATCAGCGTTACCCACATCTTCAGACGCTATCGCCAAACAGCGACGCGCGACATATAACGGATCGCCACCAGCGGTAATAATTCGCGCATACCAGTACAGCGCCGCATCGGGTGCGCTACCACGTACCGACTTATGCAGTGCGGAAATGAGATCGTAAAAGCGATCGCCTTTGTTATCAAAGCGGGCGCTACGTTCACCGGCGATTTCGGTCAGTAATTCAGGCTTCAGGACCCGCTTACCGCTATCATCGACTTCGGCCATATCCGCCATCATTTCCAGCGTATTTAACGCCCGGCGCGCGTCGCCATTCACCAGTTCAGCAATGGCGCGTCGTGTTTCATCTGGCAGAACAATATCCTGACCACCATAGCCACGGGTTTTGTCTTCCATCGCCTGAGTTAGTACTTGCTCAATATCCTCTGTACTCAGGGATTTCAACAGATAGACACGGGCACGGGAAAGCAGTGCCGAATTAAGCTCAAACGACGGGTTTTCAGTGGTTGCGCCAATAAAAGTGATGGTGCCGTCTTCAATATGTGGCAGAAATGCATCCTGCTGGCTTTTGTTGAAACGGTGAACTTCGTCAACAAAAAGAATAGTGCGGCGACCTGCATTGCGGTTTTGCCGGGCGCGCTCGATCGCCTCGCGAATCTCTTTCACGCCAGAGGTGACGGCAGAAATACGTTCCACATCAGCGTTCGCATAGCGGGCAATCACTTCAGCGAGGGTTGTTTTGCCGGTACCCGGTGGCCCCCAGAGGATCATCGAATGCAAATGCCCGGCTTCGATAGCGCGCGGCAGCGGCTTCCCCGCAGCCAGCAAATGTTGCTGGCCGATATACTGTGCTAAATTTTCTGGCCGCATACGCGCGGCCAGAGGTTGAAAAGTATTATCCGAAAAATCGAGCGACAGATTGCTCACTCAGGTGCCTCTACTTACGTTGATCATCTACCGTGACGCCTTGCGGCGGGGTGAAGGTAAATTTCGCTGCATCCACAGCCCCATTTTGCTGGGATTTCAGTTGATAACTGCTGCGCTGATCGTCCTGCTCCACCGCGCTAAACTGATGGATTGTGCCATCACGTCCCACGTTAATGGTGAACTGCTTCAGATTGCCATTGCTGGCTTTCGGCGTCAGGACAAAGTCATCGCCATTCTGTTTGATATTGTACTGCTGCCAGTCGCTGGACTGGTTGCGGGCAATCAGCATAAACGGCGTATTACCGGTGGCATCTTTCAGCCAGGTTGCCGTAGCTTGCTCAACGAACGGGTTATAGAACCACAGTGTTTTACCGTCAGAAACCAGAATGCTTTCATCAGGTTGTGTCATATGCCAGTTGAATAAGTTTGGACGTTTCACCCACAGATCGCCCTGACCTTCCTGCACCGCCGCGCCGCTACCATCAGTCACTTTTTGTGTGAAGCTGGCGTGGAAGCTGCTGACTTTATCCAGGCGGCTTTTCAGATCGCTTGCGGCATCAGCCCAAACGCTGCTTGCTACTAAGCTTGAGAGTAATGCACAGGTGATGGCAATTTTTTTCATCATTATTCCTCAAATTACGTCACTCCCGATCGGGAGTTCCCTCTACTCTCTATTCCAGGCTAATAATCAGCTTGAGGAAAGAAGAAAATACTGAATTTTCAGTTGATAGAGTGCCGGATGCGACGCTACCGCGCCTTATCCGGCAATGCATTAATTAGTCAAACGGCGGTGGGGCCAGCACTTCACGATTACCGTTGTGCCCCTGTTCGCTGACAATCCCCTGCGCTTCCATCTGTTCGATAATACGCGCTGCACGGTTATAACCAATGCGGAACTGACGCTGTACGCCAGAAATTGACGCTTTGCGTTTTTCAGTGACAAACTGCACCGCCTGATCGAACAACGGATCCAGTTCTTCAGCGCCATCGAAACCGCCCGCGCCACCTTCGCTTTCACTGTCGGAAGTGATGCCATCAACATACTGTGGGCGACCACGCGCTTTCCAGTCCTGCACCACGGCATGAACTTCCTGATCGCGAACAAAAGCACCATGGACACGTACCGGCAACGTGGAGTTCGGCCCAGAGTAGAGCATATCCCCCATCCCCAGCAGTGATTCCGCGCCAGCCTGATCAAGAATGGTACGTGAGTCAATCTTACTGGATACGGTAAAGGCGATACGGGTCGGAATATTCGCTTTAATCAGACCAGTAATAACATCAACCGATGGACGCTGAGTTGCCAGTACGAGGTGGATACCCGCGGCACGGGCTTTTTGCGCCAGACGTGCTATCAGCTCTTCCACTTTTTTACCTACCGTCATCATCAGGTCGGCAAATTCGTCAACCAACACCACAATGTATGGTTCTTTTTTCAGCACCGGATGCTGGGCATCCATACTGTCACCCGGCTTCCAGTACGGGTCTGGAATCGGACGCATCATGCGATCGGCTTCAGCAATTTTTTCGTTATAACCCGCCAGATTACGCACACCCAGCGCAGACATCAGTTTATACCGACGCTCCATCTCGTTAACACACCAGCGCAGCGCGTTGGCGGCATCTTTCATATCAGTAACGACTTCCGTTAACAGGTGCGGAATGCCTTCATACACCGAAAGCTCCAGCATTTTCGGGTCGATCATGATGAAACGCACATCTTCTGGCTGTGCTTTATAAAGCATGCTCAGGATCATCGCGTTCACACCGACAGATTTACCGGAACCGGTAGTCCCCGCAACCAACAAGTGCGGCATTTTCGCCAGATCGGCAACCACCGGCTCACCGGCGATATCTTTACCCAGCACCACGGTTAATGGCGACGGATTATCGCGGAATTTGGCGTTATCCAAAACTTCGCGCAGATAAACGGTTTGTCGTTTTTTATTTGGTAACTCCAGACCTACATAGGGTTTGCCAGGAATAACTTCAACGACACGCACCGCCACCGTCGAAAGTGAACGGGCAAGGTCCCGTGACAAGTTAGAAATGCGCGCCGCTTTTACGCCAGGAGCCAGGTTAAGTTCAAAGCGAGTGATAACCGGCCCCGGAGAGTAATTGACGACATCGGCTTTAATACGGAAATCAGCCAGACGCGCTTCCACCAGACGAGCCATTTGTTCAAGCGCAAAGGTATCTACCGGCTCCACTTCGCTCGGCGGCGGTGTCAGCAAATCCAGAGAAGGCAGCGGCGTCGTCGGTTTATGCAACGGACGGCTGTCGCCATTACGCATCAACAGCGGATGAAGCAGGGTATCCTGCGGTTGTGGTGCTGGCTGCTGGAACTGCGGCTGCGGCGGTTGGGCCGGCGGTGTATGCGGCTGCGCATAAGCCTGCGGCGCTGGCTGTTGTGGCTGCGCATTAACCTGCGGCGCTGGCGCCTGACGCACCGGTTCCGCTTCCGGCATCACGCTCGGCGTGAACAGCGGTTCGCTCGGACCGTCATCCACCAGATCTTTCATCGGTGAAAATTCAAAATCCGAGAGCGAGAACGGGTTTGCCCCCGAAGGCTGCTCACCGGAATAACGTTGCTGCTGCGTGGCCGCAAACTGACGCGCTAATTCCGCTTCGGCAGCATGATCTTCTTCCTGCTGAGAATGAACATCGTGTTGGTACTCATTCCCGTAGCGTTGAGTCTGCTGGGCGGCAAACTGACGCGCCAGCTCATCCTGATGCAGTTCGTCGGCATCATCTTCGTAGTCGGACTCACGGGCTTTTTCTTCCGCCATACGCTGGGAAGGCAGTTTAATGCCATAAGAGGCCAGCTCCCGGCGCGTCGGTACGCGCACGCGATTAGGGCGCGGCAATTGTGGACCAATGCCCTCTTTTACCTGAGGACGCGGCGCACCGTCGGTTGCCGGGCTGAATAGCGGAGCGGACGCGGCAGCGGCTGCCGTTGCCTGCTTCACGGTTTCCGCTCCTGACGCAACGGCTGGCGCTGGATCTACAGGTGCAACGCTCGCAGAAGGCGCTTTTACAACAGGCTCCTGCACCGGCTCAGGCACGGGCTGATACCAGGCGGCAAGCTGCTCGCGCTCTCGGGCACGGCGCTCTTCCACCTCTTCAAAATAGTACAATGGCGGACGGGATGGCTTCGCTTCCTCCACCATTTCGGGTTCAGACACCGGCGCAACGTATGGCTGTTCAGGCTCAGCAGGTTCGGGCGTATAGGCCTGATACGGCTGTTGCGGCTCGCTGGCAGGCTCAGGCGGCTGATACGGTTGCTGCCACTGTTCCTGCTGCACAGGAATATAGCTTTCAGGCTCCGGCGCAATGGTCGGTTCAGGCGTATGGACGCCTGGCGCAGTCTGCCAGTCCACCTGCGGTTGCTGGATCGCGGACTCCGGTGCCGGAACAGGCGAGGACGGCATCACGGCTTCAACAGGCGCAACATGGGCCTGCGCAGCCGTCGTTGCGGCAGCAGCAGCGGCTACCGGTTCAGTCACGGAATGACCATGCAACAGCGGATCGTATTCATCATACTCACCCGGCGTAGCTCGATGACCAGAGAACAACACATCATCAGGATCGACGGCCGCGCCGCGATACTCAATCTGCTCCTCTTCATCCATACGTTTGCCGGAGAAAAGCGCGGCATCCGTTTTACGGCCTAACGGGTTAGCGAATTTTTCAGCAACGCGCTGGCGGCGCGCCAGAGCACCGCGCAGAATACGGGCACGGCGGGATTCACGACGCTGCACAGGTGCCTCGTCTTCCTCTTCGTACTCATCTTCATACTCATCTTCATCGACCCAGGTATCATCGCGACGGGTACGATTACTGGCGAAGGTGAGAATGTTTAAAATCCAGCCGCCGAGTTTTTCAGCAATGGTCACCCATGACCAACCGGTGAACAACGTCAGGCCCGCTGCCCAAACGCAGAGCAGCGCAATAGTTCCCCCGCTACTGTGTAGCAGTGGTTGTAGCGTAGTGCTTAGTAAGCTGCCAATGACGCCACCGGAGGCAAAATACCAGATATCGTCAGCGTTGATTGCCGCCAGACCACAGGAGGTAAGGATGAGCGCCAAAACGCCAATGATGCGTAGCGAAACGGCAAAATAATCAATGTATTCGTCGCTGGACTGATGACGCCAGGCAAACCAACAACCGCCGACAATAATGACGGGAATGGTGTAAGCCATCACGCCAAAAATAAAGAACAGCGTATCTGCCAACCACGCACCGGGCATCCCACCTAAATTATGGATAGGTTCATGCCAGGCCGTTTGCGACCAGCTGGGGTCCGAAGGGTTAAAGCTTAGTAAGGCAGCCATCAACCAGACGGCAAACAGGACAATAAGGATCAGCAACGCCTCCAGAAGGCGGCGGCCGCTACTTAACTTTGTCAATGTGACTTCTTTGTCTTCAGTGTATTCCTGGCTCAAGAAAGGCTCTCCAGGTTACAGGCTTTTCCTGCCCGATGCTAAAACGGACAACAGTACCAGGTTACCCCAGTACTGTTGCTGTATGGATTAACAGGAGTGTAATCAAAATACGCCGATTTTGCACCTGTTCCGTGTTAGCGCGTCTTAATAACCAGACGATTACTCTGCTTGACTTCTTCCATAACAACGTATGTCCGTGTGTCATTGACGCCAGGCAGACGCAGCAGGGTTTCCCCCAGCAACTTACGGTAGGCTGACATATCCGGCACGCGTGTTTTCAACAGGTAGTCGAAATCACCGGATACTAAATGACACTCCTGAATTTCTTCAAGTTTTTGTACAGCGGTATTGAATTGTTCAAACACATCCGGTGCGCCACGATTCAGAGTAATCTCAACGAATACCAGAAGTGATGCATCCAGATAATGGGGGTTAAGCAGCGCCGTATAGCCCTGAATAAACCCTTGTCTTTCCAGCCGACGCACACGCTCAAGGCACGGCGTTGGGGAAAGTCCCACACGTTTAGAAAGCTCGACGTTAGAAATACGCCCATCCTTTTGCAACTCATTAAGAATGTTACGATCGATACGGTCGAGATCTTTGCCAGGGCGCTTCTTGCTATCTACCATTATTATTGTCTCTCTGTATTCCTTCCCTACTCCTGTCTGACCCTGAAACATCACTGTTCAGAGTCGCTACCCGTCACGATAGACCGAAATCATGAAGATTCACGGCGCGCAATGCCTGGGTCTACGGTGAGAAGACCGTTGCCTTGTGGCAGCTATCGACATCACGAATGGCGTCTGTCCACGCCATACGTAGATTTCACTAGCACGGTAAACATGGTATTTACATGCATGGTTATGCGCATATAAGAATACTGTTTTTTTTCTTCCTCGAATGTTTTCGCAAAACACCAGGGGATTGTCAAAGCAAAACATCGATTTTTAGTACAACATGCCAGATATTCATTAACAGGGGCGTTTATTCATCATTTAATCGGCTTATAAAGCGGGAAATTTAAGTAGCAGAGGTGATAATGACGGGAGAATTTGACCTGCTTATCGATGCTGCCGATTGCACAAATTGTTAACAAAATCGTCATACTCTTTTTTTACGTCTGTAAATTCCCTACAATCCTGCCCATTGTCTGCCAACAACTATGGGGATCTCATGGGCACGACCAAACACAGTAAACTGCTTATCCTGGGTTCAGGCCCGGCGGGATACACCGCTGCTGTCTACGCGGCGCGCGCCAACCTGCAACCTGTGCTGATTACCGGCATGGAAAAAGGCGGCCAACTGACCACCACCACGGAAGTGGAAAACTGGCCTGGCGATCCAAACGATCTGACCGGTCCGTTATTAATGGAGCGCATGCACGAACATGCCACCAAGTTTGAAACTGAGATCATTTTTGATCATATCAACAAGGTGGATCTGCAAAACCGTCCGTTCCGTCTGAATGGCGATAACGGCGAATACACTTGCGACGCGCTGATTATTGCCACCGGAGCTTCTGCACGCTATCTCGGCCTGCCCTCTGAAGAAGCCTTTAAAGGCCGTGGGGTTTCTGCTTGTGCAACCTGCGACGGTTTCTTCTATCGCAACCAGAAAGTTGCGGTCATCGGCGGCGGCAATACCGCGGTTGAAGAGGCGCTGTATCTGTCTAACATCGCTTCGGAAGTGCATCTGATTCACCGCCGTGACGGTTTCCGCGCGGAAAAAATCCTCATTAAGCGCCTGATGGATAAAGTGGAGAACGGCAACATCATTCTGCACACCAACCGTACGCTGGAAGAAGTGACCGGCGATCAAATGGGTGTCACTGGCGTTCGTCTGCGCGATACGCAAAACAGCGATAACATCGAGTCACTCGACGTTGCCGGTCTGTTTGTTGCTATCGGTCACAGCCCGAATACTGCGATTTTCGAAGGGCAGCTGGAACTGGAAAACGGCTACATCAAAGTACAGTCGGGTATTCATGGTAATGCCACCCAGACCAGCATTCCTGGCGTCTTTGCCGCAGGCGACGTGATGGATCACATTTATCGCCAGGCCATTACTTCGGCCGGTACAGGCTGCATGGCAGCACTTGATGCGGAACGCTACCTCGATGGTTTAGCTGACGCAAAATAATTTTACAAATCAGTAACAAAAGTAAAGAAGGCGACACCATGCGACTATGGGGTCGCCTTTATTTTTTCCCCGTTGTAACATTGCTCTGCCAATAGATTCTGATAACTCACCTGCTAAGCGTGCAATGAATAAATCTCGTCAAAAAGAGTTAACCCGCTGGTTAAAACAGCAAAGCGTCATCTCCCAACGTTGGCTGAATATTTCTCGTCTGCTGGGCTTTGTGAGCGGCATATTGATCATTGCCCAGGCCTGGTTCATGGCGCGAATTCTGCAAGCATATGATTATGGAGAATATTCCCCGTGAAGCCCTGCTGCTTCCCTTTACGTTACTGGTTCTGACCTTTGTACTGCGCGCATGGGTGGTCTGGTTACGCGAACGGGTGGGTTATCACGCCGGGCAGCATATCCGCTTTGCCATCCGCCGTCAGGTTCTCGACCGTCTGCAACAAGCAGGGCCAGCGTGGATTCAGGGTAAACCTGCGGGGAGCTGGGCGACGCTGGTACTCGAGCAAATGACGATATGCATGATTACTATGCACGCTATCTGCCGCAAATGGCGCTGGCAGTGTCGGTGCCGTTGCTGATTGTTATAGCCATCTTCCCTGTTAACTGGGTGGCGGCGTTGATCCTGCTAGGCACCGCCCCGCTCATCCCGCTGTTTATGGCGATGGTCGGCATGGGCGCGGCAGATGCTAACCGTCGTAACTTCCTGGCGCTGGGTCGGTTGAGCGGTCATTTCCTGGACCGTCTGCGCGGAATGGAAACCCTGCGGATCTTCGGTCGTGGTGAAGCGGAAACCGAAAACATTCGCCTGGCGTCGCAGGATTTCCGTCAGCGCACCATGGAAGTGTTGCGCATGGCCTTTCTCTCTTCTGGCGTGCTCGAATTTTTCACCTCCCTGTCGATTGCGCTGGTGGCGGTTTACTTTGGCTTCTCCTACCTCGGCGCGCTGGACTTTGGCCACTACGGTACGGCGGTCACGCTTTCCGCCGGGTTCCTGGCGCTGATCCTGGCCCCGGAATTTTTCCAGCCGCTTCGCGATCTCGGCACCTTTTACCATGCCAAAGCGCAGGCGGTGGGTGCTGCCGACAGCCTGAAAACCTTCATGGAAACGCCGCTGGCGAATCCGGAGCGTGGTGAGGTAACGCTGAATACGAACGATCCGGTGACCATTGAAGCACAGGATTTTTCTGTTCTGTCGCCTGAAGGCAAAGTGCTGGCCGGTCCGCTGAACTTTACCCTGCCTGCCGGGCAACGTGTGGTGCTGGTGGGTACCAGCGGCTCAGGTAAAAGCTCATTGTTGAATGCGCTGTCAGGTTTTATGGCGTACACCGGATCGCTGCGTATCAATAAAACGGAGCTGCGCGAGCTCGATCCTGATGCCTGGCGTAAACAGCTGAGTTGGGTGGGGCAAAACCCTCAGCTGCCAGCTCCGACGCTGCGCGAGAATGTGCTGCTGGCACGCCCGGATGCGCGTGAAGATGAGCTGCAATCGGTCCTCGACCGCGCCTGGGTCAGCGAGTTTCTGCCGCTGCTTGCGCAGGGTGTCGATACCCTCATTGGCGATCAGTCTGCCGGGCTGTCAGTAGGCCAGGCACAGCGCGTCGCGGTCGCCCGTGCGCTGCTGAATCCCTCTTCGCTAATGCTGCTGGACGAACCCGCCGCCAGCCTGGACGCTCACAGCGAGCAGCGCGTGATGGATGCGCTTAACGCAGCCTCACGCCAGCAAACCACCCTGATGGTGACCCACCAGCTGGAAGGTATTGCCGACTGGGATCAGATCTGGGTGATGGAAAACGGACACATTGTTGAGCAAGGCGATTACGCCGCGCTTGTTGCCGCGCAGGGGCCGTTTGCGACCCTGCTGGCGAACCGTCAGGAGGATATCTGATGCGCGCCCTGCTTCCGTATCTTGCACTATATAAACGCCACAAATGGATGCTGACGCTCGGGATCGTGCTGGCGATCGTCACGCTGCTGGCCAGCATCGGCCTGCTTACGCTTTCCGGCTGGTTCCTCTCCGCGTCTGCGGCCGCAGGCTTTGCCGGGCTGTACAGCTTTAACTACATGCTGCCTGCCGCCGGGGTGCGCGGCACGGCGATTACGCGAACTGCCGGACGCTACTTCGAACGTCTGGTCAGCCACGACGCGACCTTCCGCGTGCTGCAACACCTGCGTATTTACACCTTCAGCAAACTGCTGCCCCTCTCCCCTGCCGGGCTGGCACGTTTTCGACAGGGCGAATTACTCAACCGCGTGGTCGCAGATGTGGATACGCTGGATCACCTCTACCTGCGCGTCATTTCACCTATGGTGGGCGCGTTTGTAGTGATTGTCGTGGTCACGCTGGGGTTGAGTTTCCTGGATGTTCCCATCGCACTGACGCTCGGCGGCATCATGCTGATGACGCTGATTATTCTGCCGCCCCTGTTTTATCGTGCAGGTAAAACCACCGGGGAAAACCTGACGCGCCTGCGTGGAGAATATCGCCAGCAGCTCACCGCCTGGTTGCAGGGACAGGCCGAGCTCACCCTTTTTGGCGCCAGCAAGCGCTACCGCGCCCGCATGGAAAATACGGAGCTGAACTGGCATGAAGCCCAGCGTCGCCAGTCTGAACTGACCGCGTTCTCCCAGGCGCTGATGATGTTAATTGGTGGGATTGCCGTTATCGCCATGCTCTGGATGGCCTCCGGTGGCGTGGGCGGTAACGCGCAGCCTGGCCCGCTGATTGCGCTGTTTGTTTTCTGTGCCCTGGCAGCCTTTGAAGCCTTAGCCCCGGTCACGGGCGCCTTTCAGCATCTCGGCCAGGTGATTGCCTCTGCGCTGCGCATTACGGATATTGCCGAGCAGGAGCCGGAAGTGAAGTTCACCGCGGGTCAAACCGCTGTGCCAGAGCAGGTCGCGCTGACGCTCAGCAATGTCACTTTCGCCTACGACAAGCAGGCGCAAAACGCGCTGGAAGACATCACCCTTTCTGTTGATGCCGGGCAGCGCATTGCGATCCTTGGCCGTACGGGATGTGGGAAATCGACACTTCTGCAACTTCTCACGCGCGCGTGGGACCCACAGCAGGGCGAGATTCTGTTTAACGACGTTCCGCTGTCTGGTTTTAGCGAAGCGGCCTTGCGTAAAACGGTCAGCGTCGTGCCCCAGCGGGTGCATCTGTTCAGCGCTACGCTGCGCGATAATCTTCTTCTGGCGGCACCAGACGCCTCCGACGATACGCTGCGGGCAATGCTGGAGCAGGTTGGGCTGCACAAGCTGCTTGAAGACGACGGGTTGAACAGCTGGCTGGGTGAAGGGGGTCGACAGCTTTCCGGCGGCGAACTGCGTCGTCTGGCCATTGCGCGTGCGCTGCTGCACGATGCGCCGCTGATGCTGCTGGATGAACCGACAGAAGGACTGGATGCCACGACAGAGAGTCAAATCCTTGATTTACTGGCGAATGTGATGAAAGGTAAAACCGTGCTGATGGTCACGCACCGTCTGCGCGGGCTGGTGAATTTCGATCAGATAATTGTGATGGACAACGGACACATAATTGAGCAAGGTAGTCACGCAGAGCTGCTGGCAAAACAAGGTCGCTACTACCAGTTTAAACAGCGCCTGTAGACTATATTTGTAGCGTCCTCTCTCGCGTACTGGAGTTCTGTTGTCATGCGCCTGGTGCAGCTTTCTCGCCATAATATTGCGTTCCCTTCTCCGGAGGGGGCGCTGCGTGAACCTAACGGCTTGCTGGCTCTGGGCGGCGATCTCAGCCCGGCACGGCTCTTAATGGCTTACCAGCGCGGCATCTTTCCGTGGTTTTCTCCTGGCGACCCGATCTTATGGTGGTCTCCCGACCCGCGAGCCGTGCTGTGGCCTGGGCAGTTTCACCTGAGCCGCAGCATGAAGCGTTTTCATGCAAAATCACCCTTTCGCGTCACGCTTAATCACGCCTTCGGCCAGGTTATCGAAGGCTGCGCTGAAGATCGTCACGAAGGCACCTGGATAACCCGCGATATCATTATCGCCTATCACCAGCTTCATGAGCTGGGGTACGCGCATTCGATCGAAGTGTGGAGCGGCGACGACCTCGTCGGGGGCATGTACGGCGTGGCGCAGGGTACGCTGTTCTGCGGCGAGTCGATGTTCTCCCGCTCCACGAATGCGTCGAAAACCGCGCTGCTGGTTTTTAGCCAGGAATTTGCCCGACGTGGAGGACAGTTAATGGATTGTCAGGTGCTGAATGAGCATACCGCCTCGCTCGGCGCCGTTGAAATCTCCCGCCGACACTATATCGAACACCTGGAACAGTGCCGAAAGGAGACCCTACCACGCGATTTTTGGGTTCCCAGAACGCTCTTTATACCCAATGCCTAAATGTTTTCCGCATATTTTTTATGAGGGTGTTATAATTACGCCGCAGAGTAGCTTCTGCCTGTTGCCCCGCCGCCGTTTGGGACCCTCGCTTCAGATAACGTCCTTACGTTTATCCTGTCGTCTCCCCTTTACGAATGCGCTTTCCGTTCGGTTGTACCGTGACGCTTGGGCAATACGCTGAGACTGTTTTGTTGCGATTTAGCGCGCAAATCTTTACTTATTTACAGAACTTCGGCATTATCTTGCCGGTTCAAATTACGGTAGTGATACCCCAGAGGATTAGATGGCCAAAGAAGACAATATTGAAATGCAAGGTACCGTTCTTGAAACGTTGCCTAATACCATGTTCCGCGTAGAGTTAGAAAACGGTCACGTGGTTACTGCACACATCTCCGGTAAAATGCGCAAAAACTACATCCGCATCCTGACGGGCGACAAAGTGACTGTTGAACTGACCCCGTACGACCTGAGCAAAGGCCGCATTGTCTTCCGTAGTCGCTGATTGTTTTACGCCTGATGGCAGATGAATATTTAAAAGGTCGGGACAATCCCGGCCTTTTTTATTTATGGCTTTAGTGTGGCTGTTCAGGAAGAGGTATTTTAGTGCGTTCTGATGCCTTCACCCTGACCCTCTCCCACAGGGAGAGGGAGAAAAGCGGACACAAAAAAGCCGGGTTAAAAACCCGGCTTTTACACTAAAGAAAATCAGTGAGCCGCTTCCGCCTTGTGCTTTGTGCACTCTGGAATCCGTAAGTCAGCTCATTTTTCGCTTTATCCAGTGCGACGGTGACCTGACCGCCGTCCACCAGCGAACCAAACAGCAGTTCGTTGGCGAGCGGTTTTTTCAGGTTGTCCTGGATGACACGCGCCATCGGACGAGCGCCCATTGCCCGGTCGTAACCTTTCTCGGCCAGCCAGTTACGCGCTTCCTGGCTCACTTCCAGAGAAACACCTTTCTGATCCAGCTGAACCTGCAACTCGACGATGAATTTATCCACCACCTGATGGATCACGTCGGTTGACAGATGATCAAACCAGATAATGTTGTCGAGACGGTTACGGAATTCCGGTGTAAAGATCTTCTTGATCTCTTCCATCGCATCGGTGCTGTTATCCTGGTGGATAAGACCAATGGATTTACGCTCAGTTTCACGTACCCCGGCGTTGGTGGTCATCACCAGCACCACGTTACGGAAGTCCGCTTTGCGTCCGTTGTTATCGGTCAGCGTACCGTTGTCCATCACCTGCAACAGAATATTGAACACGTCAGGGTGCGCTTTCTCGATTTCGTCCAGCAGCAGAACCGCATGTGGATGCTTGATGACCGCATCAGTCAGCAAACCGCCCTGATCAAAACCAACGTATCCCGGAGGCGCACCAATCAGACGGCTGACGGTATGGCGTTCCATATACTCGGACATATCAAAGCGCAGAAGCTCAATGCCCAACGCTTTCGAAAGCTGTACCGTCACCTCTGTTTTCCCGACCCCGGTAGGACCGGCAAACAGGAACGAACCGACCGGTTTATGTTCGTGACCTAAACCTGCACGCGCCATCTTAATGGCTTCAGTCAGCGCCTCAATGGCTTTATCCTGGCCGAAGACCAGCATTTTCAGGCGATCGCCGAGGTTTTTCAGGGTATCGCGGTCACTCTGAGAAACACTCTTCTCTGGAATGCGTGCAATACGGGCCACCACGGACTCAATATCCGCCACATTAACGGTTTTCTTGCGTTTGCTTACCGGCATCAGACGTGCGCGAGCGCCCGCTTCGTCGATAACATCAATGGCTTTATCCGGCAGATGACGATCGTTAATGTATTTCACCGCCAGCTCTACCGCCGCACGCACCGCTTTTGCGGTATAACGCACGTCGTGGTGCGCTTCATACTTCGGTTTCAGGCCATTGATGATTTGAACAGTTTCTTCGATCGACGGTTCAGTAATATCAATTTTCTGGAAGCGACGCGCCAGAGCACGGTCTTTCTCGAAAATGTTGCTGAACTCCTGATAGGTTGTCGAACCAATTACGCGAATTTTACCGCTGGAGAGCAACGGTTTGATCAGGTTAGCCGCATCGACCTGACCACCAGACGCTGCACCCGCACCGATAATGGTGTGGATCTCATCAATAAACAGGATGCTGTTAGTGTCCTGCTCCAGCTGCTTGAGCAACGCTTTAAAACGTTTTTCAAAGTCGCCGCGATATTTTGTGCCCGCTAACAGAGAACCGATATCGAGAGAATAAATCGTACAGTCAGCCATCACTTCCGGCACATCACCCTGAACAATTCGCCAGGCAAGACCTTCTGCAATCGCGGTTTTACCGACACCAGACTCCCCCACCAGCAGCGGGTTGTTTTTACGGCGACGGCAGAGAACCTGAATAGCACGCTCCAGCTCTTTCTCACGACCAATCAGTGGGTCGATTCCGCCCACACGCGCAAGCTGGTTCAGGTTCGTCGTGAAATTCTCCATACGTTCCTCCCCACCAGCTTGTTCTTCGCTGTTTGGCTGGCTGCCAGGATCAGAAGACTGTGTCGGCTCGTCTTTACGCGTGCCATGAGAGATAAAGTTCACCACATCGAGACGGCTGACTTCATGTTTACGCAACAGATATGCCGCCTGCGACTCCTGTTCGCTAAAGATAGCGACCAGAACGTTTGCACCGGTAACCTCATTGCGACCGGAGGACTGGACATGGAAGACCGCACGTTGCAGTACACGCTGAAAACTCAGCGTCGGCTGTGTATCGCGCTCCTCTTCACTGGCAGGCAGAACGGGTGTGGTTTGTTCAATAAAGGCTTCCAGTTCCTGACGGAGCGCAACCAAATCCACAGAACACGCTTCCAGCGCCTCCCGGGCAGATGGGTTACTGAGCAGCGCCAGTAACAAGTGCTCGACGGTCATAAACTCATGACGGTGCTCGCGCGCTCTGGCGAAAGCCATATTTAAACTGAGTTCCAGTTCTTGATTGAGCATAGGCACCTCCCCCAATTTTTATGCCTGCATTCAGGCTTTTTCTAGCGTACACAGCAATGGATGCTCATTCTCCCTCGCGTACTTGTTCACCATCGCCACTTTGGTTTCTGCAACCTCGGCGGTAAAGACTCCGCAAATGGCCTTCCCCTGGTAGTGAACAGCGAGCATCAATTGCGTTGCACGTTCTACATCATAAGAAAAGAATTTTTGTAACACGTCAATAACAAACTCCATCGGAGTGTAATCATCATTGACTAATATCACTTTATACATAGATGGCGGTTTTAGCGCGTCGCGAACTTTTTCTTCCGCCAGTTGATCAAAGTCCAGCCAGTCGTTCGTTTTACCCATTGTCAGTTATCATCTTCGGTTACGGTTATCGGCAGAACGCCCTGCCGCTGACAAGAGCTTATTTGCCTGACCAATCTACTCCACATGATAGATAACTATCATCTATCGTTGGCATCAGCGACATCTGTCACATTCCTGTCAATAGCGTTAACTGCTTCAAATTTTTGATTCATACCTGCCCCCTGGCCCCTGTCAAACGCTTGACGGCTCGCCCTAATTCTCTAAATTGTATTTCTAGAGTTGGCGAGGTTTTGAACAGCCCCCTCTCTGACCCCGGTTTATTCCATCTTACTTGTATAAGATTTGCGAAGGATGTCGAAGCATGGAAAAGGGTACTGTTAAGTGGTTCAACAATGCCAAAGGGTTTGGTTTCATCTGCCCTGAAGGCGGCGGCGAAGATATTTTCGCTCATTATTCCACCATTCAGATGGATGGTTACAGAACGCTAAAAGCTGGACAATCCGTTCAGTTTGATGTCCACCAGGGGCCAAAAGGCAATCACGCCAGTGTTATTGTGCCCGTCGAAGTAGAAGCGGCAGTCGCATAGCTCTTCTGTCTCATTGTGTACATCCTAAAGGCAAAATGCCAGCCCGATCGGCTGGCATTTTTATCTCAAAAATTACTCTCGTGCCAGAGCATCTACTGGATCCAGTCGTGCCGCATTTCGTGCGGGTAACCATCCAAATAAAATCCCGGTGACCGTCGAGCAGAGAAACGCCAGCAGCAGTGCCAACGGTGAAAAACCAATCTCCCAGCCGGGTAAGAAAAGCTGCAAGGTGAAAGCAATTAACAGTGACAGTGTTATTCCCAACGCGCCACCGACCAGGCAAACCAGTACGGCTTCGATCAGGAACTGTTGCAAAACATCGCTTGCTCGCGCACCTACAGCCATGCGAATGCCAATTTCCCGCGTCCGCTCGGTCACTGACACCAGCATAATATTCATTACACCAATACCACCCACCACCAGCGAAATCACCGCCACCAGCGTCAGAAACAGTTGTAAAGTACGTGTGGTCTTTTCAACAGTTTTCAAGACGCCGTCCATGTTCCAGGTAAAGAAATCCTTCTTTCCGTGGCGCAGTGAAAGTAAACGCGTGAGTTGCTGTTCCGCCTCGGCGCTGTCAAATCCTTCTTTCACCCTGACAGTAATGGAGTTAAGCCACGACTGGCCCATAACTCGCCCGGACATCGTGCTGTAAGGTAGCCAGACACGCAGCACTTTACTGCTACCAAACATCGACTGTTTTTCTTCCGCCACACCAATGACTCTGGCGGGCATATTGCCGACCAGAATCACCTCGCCAACCACATCTGCTTTATGGGGGAAAAGCTGGCGGCGAGTATTACTGTCGAGAACCACGACCTGCGCACGACCGTTCAGCTGCTCCTGATTAAAGGTGTTCCCTTCACTGAAAGTCATGCCATAGACATTAAAATAATCGCCGCTCACGCCATTGGCACTGGCAGCAACATCAACATTGTTATAACGCAGGCGCAGGTTTTGCGAGACGGCAGGTGTGGCTGAGGCGACCCACGGTTGTTTTTGGATGGCGATTAAGTCGTCGTACTTCAGCGCCTGTTGATATTGCGGATCGTCATCGCCAAAATCTTTCCCGGGATAGACATCAATAGTATTCGTACCAATAGAACGAATATCCGCCAGCACCATTTGTTTGGCGGCGTCACCCACCACGACAATGGAAACCACCGACGCAATACCGATAATAATCCCCAGCATGGTCAGTAAAGTACGCATTTTATTCGCTGCCAGCGCCCGCCATGCCATCGTCAGCGCCTCGTTAAAACCGCTGACAAACTGCCGCCAGCCAGACACCGTGTTGACAACAGGCTCCGTCCCGCCAGCAACATTCACTTTTTCAATGGCGGGAGGATTGCGCACAATTTCGCCGTCGCGAATTTCGATCACCCGCTCGGCCTGAGCAGCGACCTGCGGATCGTGGGTGACGATAATCACCGTATGCCCGCGATCGCGCAGCTGATGCAGGATCGCCATCACCTCTTCGCCAGAATGGCTGTCCAGTGCGCCGGTTGGTTCATCGGCAAGAATTACCTGACCACCGTTCATCAATGCCCGCGCGATGCTGACGCGCTGTTGCTGACCACCCGAAAGCTGTGCCGGATAATACTCTGTACGGTCTTCCAGCCCCAGCCGTTGCAGCAACTCCTGGGCACGAAGCAGTCGCTGTTTCCGCTCAAGACTAGCATAGACGGCGGGTACTTCAACGTTCTGCTCGGCGGTTAAATGCGAAAGCAAATGGTAACGCTGGAAAATAAAGCCGAAATGCTCGCGGCGCAGTTGCGCCAGCGCATCGGCGTCCAGCGTGGCAACATCCTGACCGGCGACGCGATAGGTGCCGCTGGTGGCCTTATCCAGACAGCCGAGAATATTCATCAGGGTCGATTTACCGGAACCCGAAGCGCCAACAATCGCGACCATCTCACCCGCATAAATATCGAGGCTGATGCCCTTCAGCACCTCAACCTGCTCATCACCGGCAGGATAGCTGCGACGAATATCCTTTAATTCGAGCAAAGGCGTCATTGTGCAGCTCCTGGTTTGGCCTCACCAATCACCACTTCATCGCCCGCTTCAAGCCCTTTGACAATCTCAACATCGGTATCGTTACGTGCGCCAATCGTCACTTCACGCTCGCGTGTTTCACCATTACGCAACAATTTGACTTTATAACGATTATCGCCAACCGGATCGCCTAACGCCGACAGAGGGATCGTCAGCACATTTTTCACATCGGTGAGCTGAATATGCACTTGCGCAGTCATATCCAGCCGCAGCAAACCATTGGGGTTGGGGACTTCAAAACGGGCGTAATAGAAAATAGCGTCGTTAACCTTTTCCGGCGTCGGTAGTACATCCTTGATTTGCCCCTCGTAGCGCGTCAGTGGATCGCCAAGCACCGTAAACCAGGCTTTTTGCCCCGGCTTCAGGTGGATTACATCCGCTTCAGAAACCTGCGCTTTTACCAGCATGGTGCTCATATCTGCCAGCGTCAGAATGTTCGGTGCTTGTTGTGCGGCAATCACCGTCTGGCCTTGCAGAGTGGTGATTTGCGTGACTTCCCCGGCCATCGGGGCAACGATGCGAGTGTAATCGAGATTGGTTTTAGCCGTATCGAGAGAAGCCTGATTGCGCTTGATTTGCGCGTCAATGGTGCCAATTTGCGCCTGTTTCACAGCCATCTCCGTCGCGGCGGTGTCGAGATCCTGCTGTGAAACCGCCTGCGTTTGTGCCAGACGTTGCTGACGGGAATACGTCACCCGCGCCAGTTTCAGCTCCGCTTCCGCCTGCTGCCGCTGCGCGCGTAGCTCCATCAGCGTTGCTTCGACCTCCTTGATCTGGTTTTCAGCCTGTTCAGGATCAATGACCCCTAAAAGCTGGTCTTTTTTTACTTTATCGCCAATCGCCACCGACAGCGTTTTCAACTGACCGCTGACCTGCGCGCCCACGTCAACCTTACGCAGCGCGTCCAGCTTTCCGGTCGCCAGCACGCTTTGTCTGTAAATCACCGGGGCGCACAATCAGTGTCTGATACTGTGGTACCGGCGCGTTCAGTACCTTCCATAACCAGAATCCGCCCGCTAACACCACTACCGCCAGCAGCAGAAACAGCTTTCTGCGTTTTCCCTTCAGGTTCATAAATATTCCAAATAATTGTTCTGGCTATCATCACCGTTGATTTTATCTAAACCACTCCTCAACGAAACCCCCGATCCCCGTAATCGTCGGGAATTGTTTACCCGATGTTGATAAAGCGCCTGCTGAAATAGCGATATTCCACCAGAAGCAGGATCTAACATGTCTTCCATCGTCGATACACCCTATTCAACGCTGCCCCAGCCTAAATCGGGCTGGCAACTGTTTAAAAGCCTGGCATCGGGTTCCCTCACGCCGGGGCTGGCGTGGCAAAATCCGGCCTATCGACGTAAGTTTATATTGCGCTCGCTGGCAACGCCGTTCACCACTGCGCGCCTGCTCGGAAATCTTGCAAAACAGCCCCGTCTGATGCAGATCCTGCGCGTGCAGCCCGGCCTGCCGTGCCGCCTGCACCGGCCGTGGCTGACCGTCAATATGGGCCGTCAGACTACGCTGGACGCATTGAACGATCACTATGAGATGATGAGCCGCCATCTTCCGGCGTCGCTGCTGAACGGTTACCTCTCCAGCCAGGGCATTATGCTGGTGACGTTAACGGGCAAAGAGGAGCAGCAGTTTAGCGTTCGCCTGAGCGCGGATGCGTTTCTGGACAAAGAAGGGGAAGCGACCCTCACTTTTTGCGACCACCAGAACACGGTGCTGGCCGAGCTGACCTTTACGCTGTGCACATACCAGGGCAAGCCAACGCTCTTCATCGGCGGAATGCAGGGGGCGAAAGCGCATGTCCCGCACGAGCACATTCAGCTGGCGACCAAAGCCTGTCACGGACTGTTCCCAAAACGTCTGCTGGTTGAAGCGGTCATGACGCTGGCAGGCGCCTTCCCGGTTGAGCAGATCCTCGCGGTGAGTAACGCCACCCACATCTACCGCAGCTGGCGCTATCGCAAGAAAAAAGAGGGAAAATTGCTGGCTGACTATGACAGCTTCTGGCGCTCCCTTGGCGGACAGCAGCAGG
The DNA here is from genome assembly GCA_042434945.1 of Enterobacter hormaechei. Lineage (GTDB taxonomy): Bacteria > Pseudomonadota > Gammaproteobacteria > Enterobacterales > Enterobacteriaceae > Escherichia > Escherichia hormaechei_A. The sequence goes on along the minus strand of CP170191.1, from coordinate 1,040,054 downwards.
ATAACGGCAACTTTGCCCTGCCGCTGACCATGCCACGCAAACCGATGGAAGAGATTGCGAGTAAAAAACGGTCCGAATACCGCCGCCGCTATGCCCTGCTTGATAGCCTGATCCAACAGGTTTCGCAGGCGACTGCCCGTTAATCGGCCCTCCCGCGAGCCAGCCAGAGGACGCGGGAGAACATTTTACGCAGCAGCGTGGGCACCGACTCCACGCCTCGCCTGCCCGCTTCCGTCGCAACTTCAATGGCCAAATCCGGTTTTGACGATCGATGGATAGCTTTGGCAATCACCCGGCGCATATTCATGGGCACATCTACCGGGATCATCGCCACGCGGTGAAAGACGTCGTCAAATCCCTGGCGGTACATAAAGTACTCCATGTCCATCGCAGGCAGCGCGGTCAGATGTTCCCGCTCCTCTTCCCGATCGTTATTCAACAGGCTGCGTACCGTAGCGGCATATTTCTTCCCTGCTTCATCGCCATCGACCAGTACATGCCATTCAATCCCCATTCGGCGGGCAAATTTAACCAGTGGCTTTAGCCCGGACTGGGCAAACTCAATGACCTTGATCCCTTCGGCATCAAAATGATGTCCGCACTGACGCGCCAGTTCATTGATAACCCAGGTTTCCGTTTCCCCTTCCACCAGCAACCAGCAGCGTGCAAACAGCGATGACGGACGGTTAAAACGAATGTGAAAGGATATGCGTCGGCTATCTTCGGTACTCAAGCCACTCGGCCCCAGACGCCAGGCGGCAACGCGCGAGGATCACGTACCAGTCGGCAAACATGCTCTACCCGGCGTTAACGAAAGCAACTCACCCGAGTGGTGTGGCAATGCGCTGCAATGGCAGAAGATTCAACAGATGCCAGGCAACTGAAAGCATAATGGGTGTAAAGGGTTTCTGGATCTTCGATCAGCAACAATGGACGGGCGTCTTTATCCAGTCGCAATGTGCCTTTTGCCTGCAACAAGTAGCAAACAGGCCGAGCAAAATAACCCGATACGAGCGCCCACCAGGTCGGTCAATCATCCGGTTGATGATATCCAGACTAGCGCCAGCTTCGTTGTCATTGCTGGCTCGCCGCCGCATTAAACGATATCGCGCCAGTCCGGCCCCCTGCTCAGAGAAATAATGCTCAAAGCAGCTGTACCATTGCGGAAAGTCCCTGACGAATCTGCCCATCAGAGAGATTTTGCGGATGTGAGGATACTCACGGGCGAGGAAATCGAGCTGGCGCGCGGTGACTTCCACATTAGGGACATTTGGCACCGTGCCGTTACGAATCGGCGCATAAAGCGCGCGTCTCGTAAGCGCAGCACGGGGGAGAGGCGGATAAGATGGCGGGCAAGCTCGTCAATATTATCGAGCGGGATCGGATTTCCCTTCTCATCAAGAAATTCACGCAGGGTTAACACCCCGTCGTTTTGCGCCATTTCGCCCTCAAGGCGATAGAAAATACGCTGGAAACCATCTTCACAGGGCACCCAGCAGGGCGACATAGGGCGAAAACGACGCACGCGATGGCGGCCGGGCTCGGATTCGCGGAAGGTCAGAATGATATGCAGGTGTTTCTCGCGTCCGTTGACATCCCCTGGCGGAAACCAGAAGTCATCATGAACGAAGTGGTACAAGTTCTCTTCGGGCGAAAGTAGCAGCGTCAGGGCATCCAGCAGGCTGGATTTACCCCAGGCATTTTCGCCTATCAGGACGTTGTTCTGTTCCAGTTGCAGCGACAGGCGGTTAATCCCGCGAAACCCGACAATCTCCACACGTTCGAGTAGCATACATCCCCCGCAATTCGGCCACTTTTTCCTTCAAGTTATCAGCAGTATAGCGGCAGGCTGTGGGTCACGACAGCAGAATATACGCCCCCTTAATTATTGGGCTATGCTCTTATTACCTCCGATCTGAACAAGGATTGACATCACATTGCCTTAAATCAAATTTAGTGAATTTATTTGAGTGGCGAAGGGATGTTGATGGTTTCAAAATACTGGCTCTTTGAGTCGTCATCCCTTTATGGCGATATAACCCGCGCGCAGGAATGGGCGCGGACGTTTATTATTGAGGTGGATATGTTCAGAAAATTAGCAGCTGAATGTTTTGGTACTTTCTGGCTTGTTTTTGGTGGCTGTGGTAGTGCTGTACTGGCCGCAGGCTTCCCGGAATTAGGCATTGGTTTTGCCGGCGTGGCGTTGGCGTTCGGTCTGACCGTTCTGACGATGGCCTTTGCTGTTGGTCATATTTCTGGTGGTCATTTTAACCCGGCGGTCACTATTGGTTTATGGGCTGGCGGACGTTTTCCGGCAAAAGAAGTCGTTGGCTACGTAATTGCCCAGGTTGTCGGCGGTATTGTTGCGGCAGCGCTGCTGTATTTAATTGCCAGTGGTAAAACGGGTTTTGACGCGGCAGCCAGCGGTTTTGCTTCTAACGGTTATGGCGAGCATTCACCAGGCGGTTATTCCATGCTTTCCGCGCTGGTAGTTGAACTGGTATTGAGTGCAGGTTTCCTGTTGGTGATCCACGGCGCAACCGACAAATTCGCTCCGGCAGGTTTTGCGCCGATCGCTATTGGTCTGGCCTTAACCCTGATTCACTTAATCAGTATTCCGGTGACTAACACTTCTGTTAACCCGGCGCGCAGCACCGCGGTTGCTATCTTCCAGGGCGGCTGGGCATTAGAACAACTGTGGTTCTTCTGGGTGGTGCCAATTGTCGGCGGCATTATCGGTGGTCTGATTTACCGGACCCTGCTGGAAAAGCGTGATTAATTAAGTGCGGTCTGTAATGTCGGGTGGCGCTAAAGCTTACCCGACCTACGTTAGTGTGCACTTTGTAGGCCGGGTAAGGCGTAGCCGCCACCCGGCTTTTTTTGTAGCTTTACCTCACAGCCTTTATTGGGTAGTGTCTCTGGCGCTTAACGAAAACTCAAAAGGACCGGCTGTTCATGTTCTCAGGACTCCTCATCATTCTTCTGCCCCTGATTGTGGGCTACCTTATTCCGCTGCGTCATGAATCGGCCTTAAAGCTTATTAATCGTTTTCTCAGCTGGATTGTTTACGTCATTCTGTTCTTTATGGGGATCAGCCTGGCCTTCCTGGATAATCTGGCGACGAACTTGCTTTCCATCCTGCATTATTCTGCGGTTACGGTAGTGGTTATTCTGCTGTGCAATATTGCTGCGCTGTTCTGGCTGGAACGCACTATTCCCTGGAAAAATCACCACCATCAGGAAAAACTCCCGTCGCGTATTGCGATGGCGCTGGAGTCGCTAAAACTGTGCGGCGTAGTAGTGATTGGTTTTGCCATTGGTCTGAGTGGACTGGCTTTCTTACAACACGCGACCGAAGCCAGCGAATACACGTTAATTCTGCTACTTTTCCTCGTCGGTATTCAGTTGCGCAATAATGGCATGACCTTAAAGCAGATTGTCCTTAATCGCCGGGGAATGATTGTCGCCGTGGTGGTGGTTGCCAGTTCATTAATTGGTGGTTTAATTAACGCCTTTATTCTTGATCTCCCCATCAATACCGCGCTGGCAATGGCCTCCGGTTTCGGCTGGTATTCTCTTTCCGGTATTTTATTGACCGAATCTTTTGGCCCGGTAATCGGGAGCGCGGCGTTTTTTAATGATCTGGCCCGTGAACTGATTGCTATTATGTTGATCCCTGGGCTGATTCGCCGCAGCCGCTCTACTGCACTGGGCTTATGCGGTGCCACATCAATGGATTTCACCCTGCCCGTTCTTCAACGTACTGGCGGGCTGGATATGGTCCCGGCGGCAATTGTTCACGGTTTTATTCTTAGCCTGTTAGTGCCGATCCTCATCGCCTTTTTCTCTGCGTAATACCTCTCTGGCGGTAGATCCCTGCCGCCAAAATTGCGCTAAATCAATCTCCCTTAAAGTTGCATGAAAAATCCCTTTTATCCCCGCGTTAAGCGTCTTAACCTTAAACATGTATATTAAATATAACTTTAAAAGGTGTGATCATGTTTTGTGTGCAATGTGAACAAACTATCCGTACTCCGGCAGGAAACGGCTGCTCATACGCGCAGGGGATGTGTGGTAAAACGGCGGAAACTTCTGACCTTCAGGATTTACTCATCGCGGCGCTGCAAGGGCTTTCTGCCTGGGCGGTAAAAGCGCGTGAATACGGCATCATCAACCACGATGTTGACAGCTTCGCGCCACGTGCCTTTTTCTCAACCCTGACCAACGTTAACTTCGATTCTCCGCGTATTGTCGGCTACGCTCGTGAAGCGATTGCCCTGCGCGAGGCGCTGAAAGCGCAATGCCTGGCTGTAGATGCCAACGCGCGCGTCGATAACCCGATGGCTGACCTGCAACTGGTGAGCGACGATCTCGGCGAGCTGCAACGTCAGGCAGCAGAATTTACCCCTAACAAAGATAAAGCGGCGATTGGCGAAAACATTCTCGGCCTGCGTCTGCTGTGCCTGTATGGCCTGAAAGGTGCGGCGGCCTATATGGAACACGCGCATGTTCTCGGTCAATACGACAACGATATTTATGCCCAGTACCATAAAATCATGGCGTGGCTGGGGACCTGGCCTGCCGATATGAACGCGCTTCTTGAGTGTTCAATGGAAATCGGCCAGATGAACTTCAAAGTGATGAGCATTCTGGATGCAGGCGAAACCGGTAAATACGGTCACCCGACGCCAACCCAGGTCAACGTCAAAGCGACGGCGGGTAAATGCATTCTGATTTCCGGTCACGATCTCAAAGATCTCTACAACCTGCTGGAACAGACCGAAGGCACGGGCGTTAATGTCTACACCCACGGCGAAATGCTGCCTGCGCATGGCTACCCGGAGCTGCGTAAATTCAAGCATCTGGTCGGTAACTACGGCAGCGGCTGGCAGAATCAGCAAGTGGAGTTCGCTCGTTTCCCTGGCCCCATCGTGATGACCTCGAACTGCATCATCGACCCAACCGTAGGCGCTTATGACGATCGTATCTGGACCCGCAGCATTGTTGGCTGGCCTGGCGTGCGTCATCTGGACGGTGATGATTTCTCTGCGGTTATCACCCAGGCGCAACAGATGGCAGGCTTCCCGTACAGCGAAATTCCGCACCTTATCACCGTGGGTTTTGGTCGCCAGACGCTGCTTGGCGCTGCTGATACGCTGATTGATCTGGTGAGCCGTGAAAAACTGCGTCATATCTTCCTGCTTGGTGGCTGTGACGGCGCACGCGGCGAGCGCCACTACTTCACCGATTTCGCCACCAGCGTGCCGGATGACTGCCTGATCCTGACCCTCGCCTGTGGTAAATATCGCTTTAACAAACTTGAGTTTGGCGATATCGAAGGTCTGCCGCGTCTGGTAGATGCAGGTCAATGTAACGATGCTTACTCAGCGATTATTCTGGCTGTCACTCTGGCAGAGAAACTGGGCTGCGGTGTCAACGATCTGCCGCTGTCGCTGGTGCTCTCCTGGTTTGAACAGAAAGCGATCGTCATTCTGCTGACGCTGCTTTCTCTGGGCGTGAAAAATATCGTCACCGGCCCGACTGCACCTGGTTTCCTGACACCAGACCTGCTGGCGGTGCTGAACGAGAAATTCGGCCTGCGTTCTATCACCACTGTTGAAGAAGACATGAAGCAACTGTTGAGCGCGTAAGGAGTTTGTCGATGACGATGCCAACGAATCAATGCCCGTGGCGGATGCAGGTTCATCACATTACGCAAGAAACGCCGGATGTGTGGACGATTTCCCTGATTTGCCACGATTACTACCCATATCGCGCCGGGCAATATGCACTGGTCAGCGTGCGAAACTCAGCGGAAACGCTGCGTGCTTACACCATTTCCTCCACGCCAGGCGTGAGTGAATATATCACCCTGACCGTGCGGCGGATTGATGACGGTGTCGGCTCCCAGTGGCTGACGCGCGATGTAAAACGCGGTGATTATCTCTGGCTTTCGGACGCGATGGGGGAATTTACCTGCGACGATAAAGCAGAAGATAAATTCCTGTTGCTGGCGGCAGGCTGCGGCGTCACGCCGATTATGTCGATGCGTCGCTGGCTTGCGAAGAACCGTCCACAGGCCGATGTGCGGGTGATCTACAACGTGCGTACGCCGCAGGATGTTATTTTCGCCGATGAGTGGCGTAACTATCCGGTAACGCTGGTGGCAGAAAATAACGTTACCGAAGGCTTTATCGCTGGTCGTCTCACTCGCGAACTGCTGGCAGGTGTACCTGACTTAGCTTCACGTACCGTGATGACCTGCGGCCCGGCTCCGTATATGGATTGGGTAGAGCAGGAAGTGAAAGCGCTCGGCGTGACGCGTTTCTTTAAAGAGAAATTCTTCACCCCAGTAGCAGAAGCGGCGACCAGCGGTCTGAAATTCACCAAACTGCAACCGGCACGAGAATTTTACGCCCCGGTTGGCACCACGCTACTGGAGGCGCTGGAAAGCAATAACGTTCCGGTTGTCGCTGCCTGCCGTGCGGGTGTTTGCGGCTGCTGTAAGACAAAAGTGGTTTCCGGTGAATATACGGTGAGCAGCACAATGACGCTGACCGACGCCGAAATCGCTGAAGGTTACGTACTGGCCTGCTCCTGCCATCCGCAGGGGGATTTGGTTCTCGCATAATCTTTCGCGGTTCACCTGTAGGCCCGGTAAGCATCAACGCCACCGGGCTTTTTGCCCATGCAGGCCAGCGCATTTGCCTTTGGAACCTCTGTAAGCCCGGCAAGCGTCAGCGCCACCGGGCTTTTTGCCCATGCAGGCCAGCGCATTTGCCTTTGGAACCTCTGTAGGCCCGGTAAGCGTCAGCGCCACCGGGCTTTTTGCCCATGCAGGCCAGCGCTTTTGCCTTTGGAACCCTGTAGGCCCGGTAAGCGTCAGCGCCACCGGGCTTTTTGCCCATGCAGGCCAGCGCATTTGCCTTTGGAACCTCTGTAGGCCCGGTAAGCGTCAGCGCCACCGGGCTTTTTGCCCATGCAGGCCAGCGCATTTGCCTTTGGAACCTCTGTAGGCCCGGTAAGCGTCAGCGCCACCGGGCTTTTTGCCGGGTGGCACTACGTTTACCCGGCCTACATTGTGCCTACGGCCTGTACGGCAGTGAACCGTGACTAAAGGCATGAGCAAATCAGGCAAGATTTCTAAGCTGCCTGCCCGGCAGTGAACAAAACACGCTGGCGCGTGTCGGTGTCGCCGTATTTCTAAGCTGCCTGCCCGGCAGTGAACGAGGGAGAAAGCCAGGAAGTCTGGCAGTTAGATTTCTAAGCTGCCTGCCCGGCAGTGAACTGAAGCAATCTACATCTATCCCTTTGTCTGATAAACCAATACCTCAAAAACTCCCTCCAACCCCTTTTTTATTCCCCTTCAGCCTAACCATATAAAATCAACAACTTATGCACCATCAGGAAAAAAGGGTCTGCAAACCCGCTTCCTCCCGCCCCAACCTCAGCCCGCTGGCGGCGCGTCGCGCAGAAAAACCATCTGGACTTAAAGAATACTGAGCAGGCAATACAGCGACTTTCTTCTAAGCTTGTAAGCGATATCACATAAAGGAGACGGACAACCATGAAACAAACTGTGGCTGCATACATAGCGAAAACCCTTGAGCAGGCTGGCGTAAAGCGTATCTGGGGCGTCACTGGCGATTCTCTGAACGGACTCAGCGATAGCCTTAACAAGATGAAAACTATTGAGTGGATGTCCACGCCGCCACGAAGAAGTGGCGGCCTTTGCCGCTGGCGCTGAAGCACAACTTAGCGAGAACTGGCGGTCTGCGCCGGATCGTGCGGCCCCGGCAACCTGCACTTAATCAACGGCCTGTTCGATTGCCACCGCAATCACGTTCCGGTACTGCGATTGCCGCTCATATTCCCTCCAGCGAAATTGGCAGCGGCTATTTCCAGAAACCCACCCACAAGAGCTATTCCGCGAATGTAGTCACTATTGCGAGCTGGTTTCCAGCCCGGAGCAGATCCCACAAGTACTGGCGATTGCCATGCGCAAAGCGGTGCTTAACGTGGCGTTTCGGTTGTCGTGTTACCGGCGACGTGGCGTTAAAACCTGCGCCAGAAGGGGTAACCATGCACTGGTATCAATGCGCCACAACCAGTCGTGACGCCGGAAGAAGAAGAGTTACGCAAAACTGGCGCAACTGCTGCGTTATTCCAGCAATATCGCCCTGATGTGTGGCAGCGGCTGCGCGGGGGCGCATAAAGAGTTAGTTGAGTTTGCCGGGAAAATTAAAGCGCCTATTGTTCATGCCCTGCGCGGTAAAGAACATGTCGAATACGATAATCCGTATGATGTTGGAATGACCGGGTTAATCGGCTTCTCGTCAGGTTTTCACACTATGATGAATGCCGATACGTTAGTGCTGCTCGGCACGCAATTTCCCTACCGCGCCTTCTACCCGACCGATGCCAAAATCATTCAGATTGATATCAATCCAGCCAGCATCGGCGCGCATAGCAAGGTAGATATGGCGCTGGTCGGCGATATCAAATCAACCCTGCGTGCATTGCTGCCACTGGTGGAAGAAAAAGCCGATCGCAAATTTCTGGATAAAGCGCTGGAAGATTACCGCGATGCCCGCAAAGGGCTGGACGATTTAGCTAAACCGAGCGAGAAAGCCATTCACCCGCAATATCTGGCGCAGCAAATTAGTCATTTTGCCGCCGATGACGCAATCTTTACCTGTGACGTCGGCACGCCAACAGTATGGGCAGCGCGTTATCTAAAAATGAACGGCAAGCGTCGCCTGTTAGGTTCGTTTAACCACGGTTCGATGGCTAACGCCATGCCGCAGGCGCTGGGTGCGCAGGCGACAGAGCCAGAACGTCAGGTGGTCGCCATGTGCGGCGATGGCGGTTTTAGCATGTTGATGGGCGATTTCCTCTCAGTAGTGCAGATGAAACTGCCAGTGAAAATTGTCGTCTTTAACAACAGCGTGCTGGGCTTTGTGGCGATGGAGATGAAAGCTGGTGGCTATTTGACTGACGGCACCGAACTACACGACACAAACTTTGCCCGCATTGCCGAAGCGTGCGGCATTACGGGTATCCGTGTAGAAAAAGCGTCTGAAGTTGATGAAGCCCTGCAACGCGCCTTCTCCATCGACGGTCCGGTGCTGGTGGATGTGGTGGTCGCCAAAGAAGAGTTAGCCATTCCACCGCAGATCAAACTCGAACAGGCCAAAGGATTTAGCTTGTATATGTTGCGCGCAATCATCAGCGGACGCGGCGATGAAGTGATCGAACTGGCGAAAACGAACTGGCTAAGGTAAAAAGGGTGGCATTTCCCGTCATAATAAGGACATGCCATGATTGATTTACGCAGTGATACCGTTACCCGACCGAGCCGCGCCATGCTCGAAGCGATGATGGCCGCCCCGGTTGGGGACGACGTTTACGGAGACGACCCTACCGTTAATGCTCTGCAGGACTATGCAGCAGAGCTTTCCGGTAAAGAAGCCGCCATTTTTCTGCCTACCGGCACTCAGGCCAACCTGGTCGCTCTGCTCAGTCACTGCGAACGTGGCGAAGAGTATATTGTCGGTCAGGCCGCGCATAACTATCTGTTTGAAGCCGGTGGCGCAGCGGTGCTGGGCAGTATTCAGCCGCAACCCATCGACGCGGCTGCCGACGGCACGCTACCGCTGGATAAAGTGGCGATGAAAATCAAACCCGACGATATCCATTTCGCCCGCACCAAATTACTCAGTCTGGAAAACACCCACAACGGCAAAGTGCTGCCGCGTGAATACCTGAAAGAAGCATGGGAATTTACCCGCGAGCGCAATCTGGCGCTGCATGTTGACGGTGCGCGCATCTTTAATGCCGTGGTGGCTTACGGCTGCGAACTGAAAGAGATCACGCAATATTGTGATTCGTTCACCATTTGCCTGTCGAAAGGTCTTGGGACGCCAGTCGGTTCATTACTCGTCGGTAATCGTGATTACATTAAACGTGCCATCCGCTGGCGGAAAATGGCCGGTGGCGGGATGCGTCAGTCCGGGATTCTGGCTGCCGCCGGGATGTATGCCCTGAAAAATAACGTCGCACGGTTGCAGGAAGATCACGACAACGCCGCCTGGATGGCGGAGCAACTGCGTGAAGCAGGCGCGGATGTGATGCGTCAGGACACTAATATGCTGTTTGTTCGCGTCGGGGAAGAAAATGCTGCCGCGTTAGGCGAATACATGAAAGCGAGAAACGTGCTGATTAACGCCTCGCCGATTGTCCGCCTGGTGACGCATCTTGACGTCTCGCGCGAACAACTGGCGGAAGTCGCCGCCCACTGGCGCGCATTCCTGGCGCGTTAAGGAGAGAGACGTGCCGCAACGCATTTTAGTTCTCGGTGCCAGTGGCTACATTGGTCAGCATCTGGTGCGCACACTCAGCCAGCAAGGGCATCAGATCCTGGCGGCGGCACGTCATGTCGACAGGCTTGCAAAGCTGCAACTGGCAAACGTCAGTTGCCATAAAGTCGATCTCAGCTGGCCGGATAACCTTCCGGCCCTGTTGCAGGATATCGATACCGTCTATTTTCTGGTGCACAGCATGGGCGAAGGCGGCGATTTTATCGCTCAGGAGCGCCAGGTGGCTCTCAACGTCCGCGATTGCGCTACGTGAAGTACCAGTTAAGCAATTAATCTTTCTCAGTTCGTTGCAGGCCCCGCCACATGAGCAGTCGGATCATCTGCGTGCTCGTCAGGCTACGGCGGACATTCTTCGTGAAGCGAATGTACCTGTGACCGAACTTCGGGCCGGAATTATCGTTGGCGCAGGTTCAGCGGCGTTCGAAGTCATGCGCGATATGGTCTACAACCTGCCAGTGTTAACGCCGCCACGCTGGGTACGTTCACGCACCACGCCCATCGCGCTGGAAAACTTGCTGCACTATCTGGTGGCGTTGTTAGATCATCCGGCCAGCGAACACCGCATCTTCGAAGCCGCCGGACCAGAGGTGCTCAGTTATCAGCAACAGTTTGAACATTTTATGGCGGTGAGCGGTAAGCGCCGCTGGTTGATCCCCATCCCCCTCCCCACCCGCTGGATTTCGGTGTGGTTTCTCAATGTGATTACTTCCGTACCGCCCACCACCGCCAGGGCGTTGATTCAGGGGCTGAAACACGATCTGCTGGCGGATGATACCGCGCTACGTGCACTCATCCCACAACGGCTGATCGCTTCGATGACGCGGTACGTAGCACGTTGAAAGAGGAAGAAAAACTGGTCAACTCCAGCGACTGGGGCTACGACGCTCAGGCCTTTGCCCGCTGGCGACCGGAGTACGGTTATTTCGCCAAACAGGCGGGGTTTACCGTTAAAACGTCCGCCAGCCTTGCGGCTTTATGGCAGGTGGTGAACCAAATCGGCGGTAAAGAGCGTTATTTCTTTGGCAATATTTTGTGGCAGACACGGGCGTTGATGGACCGCGCGATCGGTCATAAGCTGGCGAAAGGCCGCCCGGAGCGCGAATATTTACAGACTGGCGATGCGGTGGATAGCTGGAAAGTGATTGTCGTTGAACCGGAAAAACAACTTACGTTGTTATTTGGCATGAAAGCGCCGGGGCTGGGACGACTGTGTTTTAGCCTGGAAGATAAAGGCGACTATCGTACTATCGATGTCCGCGCTTTCTGGCATCCGCACGGTATGCCGGGGCTGTTTTACTGGTTATGATGATCCCCGCGCATCTGTTTATTTTCGCGGAATGGCAAAACAAATCGCCAGACTGGCAGAACAAAGCACAGATTAATCGACAAAACCTGCGTTATTCTTTCATGTTTCCCATTGCATCATGGGGGAAATCACGGAAGAATGCGCACGTTATTTTCTCAACAACAGTGGATTGATATGAAGGTACTGGTTACCGGCGCCACCAGCGGCTTAGGTCGAAACGCGGTAGAGTTTTTATGCCAGAAAGGCATCAGCGTGCGAGCGACCGGTCGCAACGAGGCAATGGGCAAATTGCTGGAAAAAATGGGCGCAGAGTTTGTTCCGGCGGATCTGACCGAGCTGGTTTCATCACAAGCTAAAGTGATGCTCGCGGGCATTGATACGCTGTGGCACTGCTCCAGCTTTACCTCACCCTGGGGGACACAACAGGCTTTCGATCTGGCTAACGTTCGCGCCACTCGCCGCCTGGGTGAATGGGCTGTCGCCTGGGGTGTGCGTAACTTTATTCATATCTCTTCCCCCTCCCTGTACTTCGATTATCACCACCATCGCGATATTAAAGAAGATTTTCGCCCTCACCGCTTCGCCAACGAGTTTGCCCGCAGCAAAGCAGCCAGCGAAGAAGTGATCAATATGCTTTCGCAGGCGAATCCACAAACGCGCTTTACTATTCTGCGCCCACAAAGTCTGTTCGGACCGCACGATAAAGTCTTTATTCCCCGTCTGGCGCATATGATGCACCACTACGGCAGTATTCTGTTACCGCATGGCGGCAGTGCGCTGGTCGATATGACCTACTATGAAAATGCCGTGCACGCAATGTGGCTGGCAAGCCAGGAAGCCTGCGATAAGCTACCTTCCGGGCGTGTGTACAACATCACCAACGGCGAGCATCGCACACTGCGCAGCATCGTGCAGAAGCTGATCGACGAGTTGAATATTGACTGTCGTATTCGTTCCATCCCCTACCCGATGCTGGATATGATCGCCCGCAGCATGGAGCGTTTAGGCCGCAAGTCAGCAAAAGAGCCGCCGCTGACCCACTACGGCGTCCTCCAAGTTGAATTTTGACTTTACGCTGGATATTTCGCGGGCGGAGAACGAGCTGGGATATAAACCGATTGTATCGCTGGATGAAGGGATAGTGCGTACGGCGGCGTGGTTACGGGATCACGGGAAGTTGCACCGGTAAGCGTTCCAGCCTCATGTAGGCCGGGTAAGCGCAGCGCCACCCGGCAAAAAACAGAGAGTGCGGACTGATGCCTTCACCCCGGCCCTCTCCCACAGGGAGAGGGTGCAGACACTAAAACGGCAACCCTGGGGGTTGCCGTTTGCTGTTTATAATGCCGTCCAGGCTTCAGCCCATGCCAGACCTGCGCCAGGTTCATAGTACGTCGGCGCATTGTTACACCAGCCGCTGTACGGGAACGGTTTGCACTGGAACAGTTTACCGTGGTTGTTCACGATATCACCGGCGTTGTACTTGCTGTTCGCGCTCCATGCCGGGTAAGACGTATCTTCTCCGGATGGCGTTGCCGCTTTCGCTTTCACGTTCAGCAGGTAAGACGTGGTGCTGCTCAGTTCGCCATCGCTGACGGTCAGGCTCACTTCATACTGCTGCGCCGTCGCAGACTCTGGCGCTGTAAAGGTCACAACCGCTTTGTCCTGACCGGTAACAGTCTGACCATCCTGGGAACGCCAGGTATACGTCAGCGTGTTACCATCTGGATCGGTAGAGCCTTCGGCGCTCAGAGAAACCTGCGCACCCGCTTCCACTGCACCGATCGGACCGGCAATCTGCGCAACCGGCGCGTGGTTCACCACAACCGGCGTTTCATCGTCGGATGGCGTCGGTGTTGGCGTGACCGGCGTTTCGTCCGGGGTCTCGGAAGAACCCTCGTCGTTAACAATTTTCACGTTAAAGAAGTGCTGCACGCACTTGCTGTAGTCACCGTCTTTAAATGCGCTGAACGGGGTCTGGTAACCCACCAGCTGGCAAGAGTAGGTTTTGCCGTCCGGAGTATCCGCGCTCCATCCCCAGTCCTGTTCCCAGTAAATCTTCAGGGCGCCTGCGCCACCTTCGTCGAACTGCTTCATGTTGGCGCAACCCAACACTTCGTTCGCCGGAACAGGCACTTTCAGGTAGTTCGCGAACTCTTTGTAGTACTTGATACGGTTTTGAGACTGCGCAATTTCAGTCGGGCCGCCGCACTCAACGCCGCCGTTGATGATCTGGGTGGTCACACCAAAGCCCGGAACCAGACCGTTGGCTTTATCGTGATCGTTCGGCTGCCATGTACCGTCGATCACCTGCAACATGCTTGGTTTTGGCGGCTGCGGATAGGCGAAGAAGAAGATCGCACTCGCCAGGTTCAGCCAGGTGTCCGCCACCAGCTCAGGTTTGTCGAGCAGCGTACGCACGTCGCCGTACATCGCTTCAGAGAATGGACCGTAGTTGTAATTGTAGGACAACTGTTTCGCACCACGACCGAAGTAGCTCAGGAAATCGCCGTCTTTATCTTTACCGCAAGGCCAGGTCTGCCCCTGCCAGACGTCCGGGTTACATTCGCCGTTATAACCGCCCTTCTGCCCTTCGCTCCAGCCCATTTCACGTACGTGGACCAGCGCCTGACGCCATTCGGCTTCCGGACGCCAGCTTTCGTGGCCGCCGGTCTCCTGGGCAAAGTGGGCAAACATGGTGGCCAGCTCTTTGCGGCAGATGGCGTCGCTGTCACGACCGTCATTGTAGGTCTTACACAGCGCCGGGAATTTACCCACGGCTTTCAGGAAGTTGCTGTAGGTATAGGCCTGCGCGCGCAGCGGGAAGAGATATTCCCAGTCGCTGGCTTTCACAATCCCTTCAACGCGCTTAACGTTGTCCGGGTTCGCCGCCCGGCCTGGCTCAATCAGTTCGACCTGCGCGTTATCCAGCGTCTGGATGGTCTCTTTAACCGAAGCCATCAGCGGGAAGTCCGTCAGTTCCTTCTCTTTCTTCGCCAGATCGCTGGCTTTGATGGTGTACGGCTCACTGCTGGTCTCCTTCAGGTTAGCAGCCTGAGCCATGAGTGGCGCCACGCAGGCTCCCGCAATGAGTACACTCAGTAACGTCCTTTTGTTCATTTCAGTTTTCCTGTTCGTTTAAAATTAAATGTTAAAATCCCGGCTTAGGTATTACTCCGTTAATACATAAACCACATTCAGCTGTTTTCACTTTTCGAAGAACACCTTCAGGAATTCTTCAAAAATAAAAAACGTTAATAACGTGCTGCTAATTTGAGTTGCTGATATTTGGCCCAGACCTTATGGGCATATTTCATCCTCTGCGGATAATTTTCTTTTTTCAGTCCGGCGTTATACGCGCCAACGGCTTCCCAGTTATAGCCATACACCCTGATCATCCCGGCAAGGATAGAAGCCCCGACCATGATCGAGGTACACGGCTCCGTGATTAACCGGTATTCGTCGATTCCTCTGCTTTCCAGCGCGGTAAAATGCGAACTGTTGATTTGCATCAGCCCGACATCCCGCGTGCCATCGCGGTTTTGCCCAACCGCATACGGGTTCATTCCGGATTCCACATTCGCTATCGCGTACAGTAAATAAGGGTCGACATGATAATAATGCGCCGCTTTATTCCAACAGTTTGCCAGAGCGCTTTGGCTTATTATCAATAACAACAAAATCAACTTTTTCATTTTTACCTGCTGACAGTTTCGGTTATTTCTCCTTACCAACATCCTGTAAAATGAATTTTGAATCACTCCCCCTCTAAAAGGGGGAGTCATTAATGGGTTAGATTATTTGCAGTCTGTTGATGCGCCTTCTTTTACCCATACGTCGCTGTTGGCTGGATTATCACCACGGGTCCACCATTTCGCACGGTAAACGTTTCCTTCATAGGTGGTGGTGTCGCCGCCGTTGTAGACCAGGTCAGAACGCCAGTTCATCTTCACGTTGCTCACCAGCTCCCATGCATCCACACCGAAGCCAGGCTGATTGCCCTGAGTCCAGTATTTCGCTTTCCACACCAGATGGTCGAAGCTTACGGTATCGCCACCGTTGTAGATTTTGCTGGATTCCCATGCCGCATATTTGCTGGCGTTAGCATCCACAGGCGCATCGCAGCTCCCTTTGTCAGACGGTGGAGTCACATCATCAGCCGGCGGGGTAACGTCATCCGCCGGGTTAGTGTCTTCGTCATCTGGCACAGGTGCAGGCGCCGCTTTCGGATTCACGGTGACCTGGACGTTAGACTGCACGCTGGTCTTACCGTCGCTCACCACCACGCTCAGGGTGTAGGTAGACGTCGAGCTCACTTCCGGCGCAGTGATGTTCACGTTCGCGGAGTCAGTCCCGGTAGCGTGCATATCTGCTGGTACACTCCAGGCGTAGGTCAACGCATCTCCGTCTGGATCCGCGGCCTGGGCATGCAGCGCATAGGTTTCACCTGATTCAAGCGTGATCGCTTCCATTGGGTTTAAAACCGGTGCCTGGTTAGCTTTCGGCGCCTTGTTCACCACCTGGACATCAATCGCGTTGCTCAGGCCTTTTGCATCGGTCACCGTCAGGCGGAACACCATGGTCTGGTCGGACGTCGCGGCGGCAACGTTAAAGGTCGCTTTCGCTTTGGTGCTGTTGGTGATGGTGACCGACGGACCAGAGACCTGAGTCCATTTGTAGGTAATCGCATCGCCATCAGGATCGCTTGAAGCAGAGCCATCGAGCGTGACGGTTACCGGGCCAGACACGTTCTGATCGGCAGAGGACGCGATTGGCGCGTGGTTGGTGACCTCCGGATCAACCGGCGTAGCGTCGCCGCCCAGCAGGCTTTCGTTCATCGCGTTCAGGATGTCACCGGTGTCAGAGTCGATAGACCATGCGAACAGGCCACCCAGTTTATTCGCCAGAACATACTTACCTTTCGCCGTAGTTGAACGCGCATCTTCATACGTGATCAGGTCGCCGGTAGTTTTGTTGAAGACGTAAGGGGCTTCCGCATCAGCGTCGTAGCCGTATTCCCAGCCTGGTTTGCCTTTGTATTCGTTAACGATCTGACGATAGTCAACCACGCCGGGTTCCCAGGTCCCTTTCACCATACCTGTAGCGGTGCCGGTGAATGGATTGTTACCGGTGTAGCCATGCACGCCGGTCCAGCCGCGGCCATACATTCCCGCACCCACCACGATCTTGCCTGGTTGTACGCCCTGGGAAAGCAGCGCGTTAACGCCATTTTCAGTGGTGTAGTCAGTGTCCGGACGCCATGCTGGCGCGCGCAGCGCCGCCTGGTGGCCGAGAACGGTGTTGCTCCAGCCGCCGTAGAAGTCATAGCTCATCAGGAAGATGTGGTCGAGGTACTGCTGAGCGGCAGTGTAATCCACGTCTTCGATCTTATCGCGGCCTGCACCGATGGCGCTGGTCAGTTCATAGGTACGGCCCGTCTGTGCAGACAGCTCGTTCAGCATGGTGCGCAGGTCGTGCATCAGCGCGGTATAGGTCGCTTTATCCTGCTGCGGATTGCCCAGGTTTTCGCTCACACCGCCGCCGCCAGGGAATTCCCAGTCGATATCCACGCCGTCAAAGAATTTCCAGGTCTGGAGGAACTCTTTCACAGAAGAGACAAAGCGTGCGCGGATAGCCGGGTCACCCATGTGGAAGAAGGGATCGGAGAGCGTCCAGCCGCCGATAGATGGCAGCACTTTCAGGTCCGGATGCGCTTTTTTCAGCGCCATCAGCTGGCCAAAGTTACCTTTATACGGGTCGTCCCAGCCGGAGACGCCAGCCTGTGGTTTTTGCAGCGCAGCCCATGGGTCGTGGATCGCCACGGTATAGTCAGGTCGGCCCTTACAGTCGTTCTGGAGCACGCGGAAGCTGTTGCCGCCTTCAATGGTTTTCAGGCCGTCGTTGATCCCGTCACCACCACAGATTGGAATGAAGCCGTACAGAATGTGGTTGAGGTTTGCCGCAGGAATCTTATCAACCGGGAAGTTACGGTCATAAACGCCCCACTCCGGGAAGTAGGCCGCAACCACTTTATCGGTATGCTTCGCAAACGCTTTGTTATTCTCTTTGAGAGACGTATTCAGCGGCAGCAGGTGACTACCGTCGGTGTCTGCCACAATAATCAGCTTGCTGGCGCTTTTCGCACAGCCGCTGGCGTTACAGACTTCAACCTGCTCCTGATAACGCCCGCCTTTTTTCACTTTAAATGTTGCAGAGCCCGTCGCGCCGGCTGCGCCGGTCCATACGGTCTGTCCGTCCAGCAGAACTTTCGCTGAAGTTGGCGCATCACCACTCCAGACGTTCCACTCAACTTTTACATCCACGCCATCGTTATGCACTTTGACAAGATTGTTATAATCCTGTGCAGCCTGATCCACTTCCACCAGGGCAAATTTGTCATTGCCATAGCCGATCGTCGGTGCCCCTGGCGCTGCTGCAAATGCGGAGCTGGTTGCCGCCGCAATAAAGAGCGCCAGATATTTTGGCTTCATAAATTTCATTTTTATTTCCTGATAAATTTATTCGTAACGTAATAACCCATGTCTTCCGTGAGATCATGGATGCGTTTCGCGTAATGCGTATTTAACCAACGTGAGTGTCGTGAACAAAAAAATTGTTGCTGCGTTGTATTCCTCCATTAAAAGATACAAGCCCAAATTCCGTGTAGCTTATATCCTTTACGATACGCTGAGCATAAAGAGACGTCCTTCTCTTCTACCATCGAAAAAACTCATAAAAAATCTTGACCTGTATATTTAAAATGTGAAAGCAAATTGCTGACTCATAAACACCCCTATTCCAGCAAAGGCGAGATAAGGACCAAAAGAAATAGTGAGGTTATTTTTATTTGAATTATTTACGGCGAAATAACCGACAATACCGCTTAACGCTGCCGCCAGTTCAATGGAGGGCAACGCCTGCCAGCCGCACCAGGCGCCCAGCGCCGCCAGTAGCTTAAAATCCCCGTAACCCAGACCTTCTCGTCCCGTGATCAGACGAAAAGCCCAGTAGAGTAGCCAGAGCGACAGATAGCCCGCCACTGCGCCGAACAGCGCATCGCGTAGCGGCAACGTGTGGTCAAACGCATGGAGCACTAACCCCGCCCACAGCAGCGGCTGGGTCAGGCAGTCCGGAAGCAGCTGGTGCTGCCAGTCGATCATGGCCAGCGGCAGTAAAAAAGCCGCCAGTAACCACAAAGAGAACAGCGCCTGAACGTCCGGCATGCACCAGGCCGTGATGCCAAAAAACAAGGCGGAGATCAGTTCGACCAGAAAGAGTCGCAGCGGGATCGCGCTGCCGCACTGGTGGCAGCGCCCCCGTAATAACAGCCAGCTGAGCAGCGGGATGTTTTCCCACGCGGCAAGCGCGTGCTGGCACACCGGACAGTGCGAGGCCGGAAAGAGCAGATTGCCACTCCCCTCCTCATCCATCACCATCCCCGGTACGCGCTCGGCGACAACGCCAAGAAAACTGCCCACAATGCCGCCCAGGATCGCACTCATTATCGGGAACCCTACCGGGCAGGCGTCCCGCATCAGCGAAAAGGTATTCATGCGTTTCTTGACCAGGTGAGCTGCACCTGCGCTTTCACGTCGCTGAGGTGGTCCACCGGCGTGAGGTTTATTTTTTGCAGTCTCACGCCGGTGGTCTGATTAATTTCGCGCAGCCAGCTTTTTAATTCATACACATTCACCCGATTCACCACGAACGATAAAGTTTGCCCCTCCTGGCGCATATCCGTCAGTGAAAGGTTAATTTCATGGGCGCTATTCTCGACCACCGTACGCGGATTATTCGTTTTGACTATCTGGACCTGAAGATGATTTTTATCAATTTCACTGCGCATCCAGTTAAGGGTCTCTTTTTGTCTTTTAAGCGTCGATTTACTATTTTGAATCATATTATCCAGGGGGATCACTCCCGTGTAATACACCGCTGCCCCCACAATAGCAACGGCACATATTTTTAAAATAATTTTTTCCCGGGTGCTGTAATTCTGATAGCGTGACTTCAGCTGCGCGATTCGCTCTTTCATTTATGTTTCCCTGCGATCATGGCGGTATACGGTTCGGTTGTTGAAACAGGCTGTAAGGTAAAATCAAAATTCTCACTGGTCTGGTTAACAAACGCCTGCAACGCGGGCTGGTTTTGCGCGCTGACGCTCAGCGTCAGGGTGTTTTGCTGCGCATCGTACTCCAGCAGATCGATCTCCATCGCAGGGACTGACTGCCGGGCGTTCTCCAGCTCATCAAGCTGAAGAAAGAATCCCTTGCTCTGTTTTTTCAGGCTTTGACCAAAGTGATATTTGATATTGGTCTGCTGGCGCATGCTGGGGAAATGGTGCTGATAAACCTGGACGATCTCCTCCTGCACCCGATTTTCCTGCTGCACAAGCATCCAGGCCATTGCAATGCGTGGCCCCAGCAGCAGAGCAACAGACAGCACGCCTGCCGCCACCATTGCGGCTTTCATACTTTTCGCCGCCCGCCCATTACCGGCCTTAAGGCTGAATTCACCGTGAAGCAGGTTAACGCGGCAGGTTTGCCACTGCGGCTGAATCAGTGCCAGCGGATGCTGCCAGGCATGCTGCACGTCAACGTGCACCTTCGCAGGCGCATCGCCGTAACACCACACTTCCCCGACCCCGGCTTTCTGCATTAACAGCGGCAGCAGGGTTGCCTCCATTTCACCCGCCACATGGGGCGATAAACGCAGCCAGTAGCTATCATCCTGTGCGACCAGCGTGCTGCCCCCTGTCGTCACGGGCAGCAGCCAGGCATCAGGCAGGGCCTGAATCACGTTTAATCCGGCCTCCTGACAGCGGGTTAATGCCGCACGCAGGCGGTCGGCGTCAATGGCCACGGCGTCGACGTCGGCGCCTTTTTTGTGGAGTACCGTCCAGTGCAGGTTGTCTACGTCGCCAATCAGCGTCTCTTCCGCCATCCACGAGAAGGCCATCGCCTGAGAAGCCATCTTTTTCGGCAGCGTAAAATGGCGGAAAATCATGTCGCTGGCGGGCAACAGGAGACAAACGCGCGTAGCCAGGGGGTGTTCGGCCAGCATCTCCAGGCTGTCGACCACCTCGTCGCGCTCGCTGCCGGACTCACACCACATTATTTTCCCGCCCTCGCGGCTGTCGGGACGAACAAAAAGTACCTGTTTCATAACGTTCTACTTTTCTTATTCAATCATTCGGTAACGACGCTGCCACGTCACGATCTCACCGGCTTCGTTATTCACCTGAAGCTGGCTGACCACGCGAAGCGTTAATTCATCGGTATTGCCGGTGTAATTCACGCGGAAGTACCGGCTGTTTATAGAAAATTGATCCGCCACCTGCGGGAGATCGTCTTTTAACTGCGGGAAGGCCTGCTCCAGCGCTTTGCTGAACGCTTCCATATTTTCCCAGCCCGATTCCGGACGCGCATCCAGCAGGCGAACGGCGTCATCCCGCGTCAGTTTTCCGGGGAACATGGCCGCCAGCACGGCGGCCTGTTCCGGTTGCAGGGTGTTGACATCGACCTTGCTGGCAGCGTCCGGCAGCGCGCATAACAGCTTGCTCACCTTCGGATACGCCGTAACAGGGAACGCCGGCAGCAGTTTGATTTCCGCGATGCTGCGCATCATCTGATTTGCCGGTTGCCGCGCGGGCACGACGCCAGCCCACGCATCGCTTTCGGCCCCCTCCTTCGCCGTGGTGCTGTCACCATCGAGATAATCCACCAGCTGGAAATAGACCGCCTCCGCCGTGCCCGGGCTGAGGCCGCTTTCCGTCAGAAGTTGTTCAACAATCCGCGCTTTACGCGGTGTTTCCGCCACCGCGGGAGCGCTTTGCCCCTGGGGTGCGATGTCGGCGGCCAACAGGTTATTGACGTTAAAGCAGTCCTGCGCATCTTCCACCTGGCTCACGACCGTATAGTCTTCACCCTGCGTCTCCAGCGGCTGATGCCAGTCGCCGTCCAGGGCCAGCGGCTTGCTCTCGCCGCTGGCGTCGGTCTGTAACCGGTCCTTCACCACTTTTTCCTGGGTCTGCATCGCCCAGCGCAGCTGCTGCTGGCTTACCTGATAATGCGTTTTCTGCAAATTACGGCAGAACTGCTGGCTGATTTTGGCGGCCAGCGCCGACATCATCACCAGCAAAATCAGCACCACCAGCAGGGCGACGCCCTGTTGTTGACGGATCCGTTTCATGGTCTGGTCTCCGGCGAAGGCGCTGGCGCAGGGGCTGCGTCCGGGGTCGGCGCAGGCGCGTCGGCGGCTTTCTCTGGCGCTGCGGCAGCGGCCACCTCCGGCATATCACCCGGCGTGGTGAACACCCAGCGCCAGGTATCCCCGTTTTCCATCGTCAACGTAATCTCCACGCCGTCCGGCAGATGGGCGGCGTCGTGCCAGGCGGTCAGCCAGCCCTGACGATAAAACCGCCACTGCAATGATTTTACGCCGCTGACAATCGGCACCTCGTCAGGCTTAACGTCCGCCGGAGCGTCAATGACCGGCCAGACGTCGCGATACAAACGCCCCTCTTCCAGCCGCCAGCGCACGCGCTCCAGCTGGACCGTTCCGCTCACGCCATTCAGGGTGGTCAGTTCAAGAGCATCGCCCTCCTGACGAAACAGCTCCGGCTCATTACGCGGGGCGCGCGCCTGAAGCTGGAAAAAATCACGCTCCATCAGACTCCAGGCGCGCTGAAGCTGGTTGAGCTTTGCGGCGCTGGCATCGGTGGCCGAGCTGGTACGCATCGCGCCGTCCAGAATTTGCCAGGCCAGGGTGCTGATCACCGCGAAGATAGTCAGCGCAATCATGATCTCCAGCAGGGTAAATCCGCGCTGGCGTCGCGTTTTCTTCACTTGCTCTCTCCCGGCGGAATGATGCGCAGGGAGATAACCGGCTGGCTCTCATCGCTATCCGCATACACGCGTAGGGTATTCGCCCAGACGTTGTCGGCGGTTTTCACCCGCTGCTTACGCCAGTTCCAGCTGCGCCCGCCCATGATTTCCGTCCCCTGCTGTTCAGCATCCGGGAAGTCGGTTCGGGTGAGCTGTGCTTCCGCCAGCTGATTTTCCGCCACCCAATTGGCCTGCAAGGTATCGGCCAGGCCATGGGTAAAACGCACGTTCAGGGAGACCGAGTTCATCAGTGCCAGCGCGGCGGTGGAGAAAATCACCAGAGCGACCATCACCTCCAGCAGCGTCATCCCCTTTTGCTTTTTGTTGCCGTTAGCCATCGTTTTCTACCGATACCGGCGCCGCGCCCTGCGACACCACGCGGAAATGGTGCTGTTTGTCGTAACTTTGCAGCGTCAGCGTAAAGCGGCTGATTTCACCGTCCGGTAAAAAGATCACCTGCGGCTCGGAGGTCACCGTCGCGGCCAGACGCTGCGGCGAAAGCGACACATGCATCTCTTCCGGAAAATCACCTTTGGTGTTAATGCGTCCGGCAGATAATGGCATCCAGTGCCGCTCGCCATTTTTATCGGCGATCGTCACCAGCTGATATTTATCGGTGGCGATCACCAGCCCGACAATATTTCCGTCCATCACCGCACGGTCTGAACCATAATCAACGAGCGCTTTTAATTGCTGGCCAAATATATCCGCGCCGCTGCGCGAAGGAATGGTGGACACCACCATCATGGCGCAGCTGGCAAATATCACCAGCGCCAGAATAATTTCCAGCAACGTAAAGCCGCGTTGATTTTTCATTATTTCTCTTTCTTATCCAGAGACCAGTTGGTAATGTCATCGGCGGTATTGGCTTCGCCGTCCGGACCGGCTGAGAAGACGTCCACCGCGCCGTGTTCACCCGGGCTCACCAGAAGATAATCATTGCCCCAGGGGTCCTGCGGCAGGCGACGGATATAGCCGTCCGTGCGGTAGCCGTTCGGGATTGGCGCGATTTCAGGTTTGGTCACCAGCGCCTGCAAACCCTGCTCTGTGGTCGGGTAGCGGTGGTTATCCAGCTTGTACATATCCAGCGAGCCTTCGAGCGCGACAATATCGCTGGTTGCTTTTTGCGTATCGGCTTTTTCCTTATTGCCCATTAAATTTGGCACCACCATACTCGCCAGTACGCCGAGAATAACAATGACCACCATTAATTCGAGCAATGTAAAGCCCGCCTGGCGAGCCAGGTTTTTACGTTTTAAAGCCATGATTTAACCTACCATATTATTAAGTTGCAGAAGCGGTTGTAATATTGACAGAACGATGAATAAAACAATCGTCGCCATGGATACCACCAGCGCCGGTTCAAAGACCGACAGCGTTAATGTAATTCGATGTTGTAAGGCCGATTCCTGATTTTCCGCCGCGCGATCCATTAAATTACCTAATTCCCCGCTCTCTTCACCGGAGGCAATCATATACAGCATGGTGGGCGGGAATAATTTCGCCTGTTCCAGCGCCGCATACAGCGACGCCCCCTGGCGCACGGTGTCGGCGGCCTGCTCCAGCACCTGCCGGGCATAGCGGTTTTCAATACCGTCCATCGCGATATACATTCCCTCCAGCAGCGGCACGCTACTGGCCTGCAAAATGCTCAGGGTACGGATATAGCGGGCACTGTTGATGGCGCAGACCAGCTTTTTAATCGGCGAGCCGTTCACCAGCCAGCTGTGCCAGCGAAAACGGTTTTTGGCATTCCTCAGCCAGGTTTTGAAGCCGATAAAGCCGCCGCCCAGAATGCCCACAATATAAATGCCCCAGGCTTGCAGGAAATCACTTACCGCAATCAGCGTCCGGGTGGTGATCGGCAGCTGCTGCTTCATGTGGGTAAACTGCTCGATCACCTGCGGCACCACCGCCACCAGCAGGATGCTGATGACCGCGATGGCGACCACGGTGAGGGTTATCGGGTAGACCATTGCCTGCGTCAGCTTGCTTTTCATCTTCTGGCGCTGCTCGTTGTACTCCGCCAGCTTTTCCAGCACGTCGCCCAGGTGACCGGTTTTCTCCCCGGCCATCACCAGCGTGCAGTAAAGCTTGTCGAAGGTGCGCGGAAACTGGCTGAAGGCATCGAACAGGGTGTGGCCTTCCACCACCTTCTCGCGGATCTCCACCACCATCGCCGCCAGCTTTTTGTCTTCCGTCTGCTTCGAGATCGCTTTCAGCGCGCTCTCCAGCGGCAGCGCGGCGTTGACCAGCGTCGAAAGCTGACGGGTAAACATCGACAGCACCGGAGTAGAGAGCTTCACCCCGGTTTTCGCTTTCCCGCCAGCCGCCGTTTCGCGGGTTTCGGTGATGCTGACGGGCATCAGCTTTTGCTCGCGAAGCCACTGGCGAACCTGCTTCTGCCCCTCGGCCTGTAACGTCCCGCGCTGGGTTTTCCCCGCGGCATCCGTCGCCGTCCAGGCATAGAAAGCCATTACGCATCCCCCCCACGTTCGGCGGTGACGCGCATGACCTCTTCCAGAGACGTCACGCCGCCGATCACCTTCAGCAGCCCGTTTTCACGCAGGCTGTAGGCATGCTTAAAAAGCTGCGTTTCGAGGGACATTTCGTCCTTATCTTCATGGATGGCGCGGCGCATGGCGCTGTCCACCACCAGGAATTCATGGATACCGGCGCGGCCCTGATAGCCGCTCTGACGGCAGTGTTCGCACCCCACCGCGCGGTAAATCGCGTCTGGCGGCGCGGCCATAAAGCTGAACAGCGCTTTTTCATTGGCGTCCAGCGGACTGGTGGTCCGGCAGTGCGTACACAGCCGACGCACCAGACGCTGGGCAATGACACCGAGCAGCGATGAACCGATTAAGAAGGACTCCAGCCCCATATCCCGCAGACGGGTTATCGCCCCTGCGGCACTGTTGGTGTGCAGCGTCGACATCACCAGGTGACCGGTCAGCGACGCCTGCACCGCAATCTGGGCGGTCTCACCGTCGCGAATTTCCCCGATCATCACCACGTCCGGGTCCTGACGCAGAATGGCGCGCAGCCCGCGGGCAAAGGTCATGTCCACGCGCGGGTTAACCTGCGTCTGCCCCACCCCTTCCAGCTCGTACTCAATCGGGTCTTCCACGGTCAGAATGTTGCGTTCGTGGCCGTTCAGCGCCGAAAGAATGGCGTACAGCGTGGTACTTTTACCGGAACCCGTCGGGCCGGTAACGAGGATGATCCCGTGCGGGCGGTCGATCAGCCCTTTCAGCTTCTCCAGCTCTTCATCAATCAGCCCCAGCTTGTTGATGTCGGGCTTGAGATTGCTTTTATCGAGCAGGCGCATCACCACGCGCTCGCCGTACTGGGACGGAATGGTCGAGACGCGCACGTCGATGGCCTTGCGACCGATGCGCAGGGAGATACGGCCATCCTGCGGGAGGCGTTTCTCGGCGATGTCCAGTTTCGACATCACCTTGATACGCGACACCAGCAGCGGGGCGAGCTTACGCGCCGGTTGCAGCACCGGGCGCAGCACGCCGTCAACGCGAAAGCGAATGCTCAGGGTGCGCTCGAAGGTTTCGATATGAATATCTGACGCGCCCTCCTTCACCGCCTCGCCGAGAATGGCGTTGATCAGGCGGATCACCGGCGAGTTTTCGTCGTTATCGAGCAGATCTTCGTTATCCGGGATCTCCTCGGTTAACGCCATCAGATCGATATCCGCGTCCATATCGTCCACCAGCTGCTGCGACACGCCGCTGCTCTGCTGCCAGATTTTGGCCAGCATCTCGTCAAACGCTTCCGGCGCCAGGGTAACCGGGACAAACGCGCGTCCCAGCACCCGACGCACCTCCAGCAGCGCTAACGCCGGGGTGTCCTCACGGATATAGACGTCATTGTTGTAAAGCAGAACGCCGTTTTCTTTTGCGTAGTTGCTGCTACACAGGGTTTTAGTCAGTTCGTCCACGTTTCCCCTCCGCCTTACTCTTTAAACGGATTGCGTGCCGCGTGGGTTTTCACGGGTGCAGTGCTGGCGGCAGGAAACGCTGGCAGTACGGCGTTGTCGCTCGGCTCGACAATACCGAGCTTTTTCTCTTCCACGCGCTGCATCTGGCGCACCCGGATCTGGTCGTATTTCTCTTTCGAGGCTGCGCTGTAGTTGTCGTCGTCACGCAGGACGGTGGTATGAATAAACACCATCAGGTTGCGTTTAGAGGTATCCTGCGAGGTGTAGCGGAACAGCTGCCCGACCAGCGGGATATCGCCGAGCAGCGGCACTTTGGAGACCGACTGTTTGGTCACATTTTCCATCAGGCCGCCGAGCACCACCGTCTGGCCACTGTGGACCATCACTTCGTTATTAATCGTGCGCGTGTTGAAGGTTGGGCCGAGGCTGGAATCTTCCGTTGCGCTGTTGTCGACGCTGGATACTTCCTGCTCAATCTTCAGGTGGATCATGTCGCCATCGTTGATTTGCGGCACAATCTTCAGCTTGGTCCCCACGGTTTTACGCTCAACCGAGTTAAAGACGTTGTCGCCGCTGGTGGTTTGCGAACCGGAAAGCACCGGCACATCCTGACCGACGTTGAACGACGCTTCTTTATTATCCAGCGTGACCACGCTTGGCGTGGAGAGGATGTCGTTTTTACCGTCGGTGGAGAGCGCGGTCACCAGCGCACCGAAATCACCGTTAAAGAAGCCGGTCGCAAGGCCCGTGAAGCTCGCCCCTTTCATGGTGCCATTTTTAATCTGGCTGATTGGCAGGCCGGTAGCGCCAAACTGCACGCCGCCGTGCTTGCTGGTCCACTGCACGCCAAGATCCAGGCCGTTGCCGTCCTGCACTTCGGCAATGATCGCTTCCACCAGCACCTGCGGACGGCGAATATCCAGCTTGTCGATCACCTTCTCCAGGGAGTTCATCACGTTAGGCTGCGCGGTGATCACCAGGGAGTTGGTCGACTCGTCGGCGGTAATGTTCAGGTCGGTTGAGGCGCTCGCGGTTTTCGCTTTGGCCGCGCCCGGCTTGTCTTTCAGCTGCTCGCCAATCCCGGTCAGCACCGGCACCACTTTGGTGGCGCTGGCATATTTGAGGTAGAAGACGCGGGTGTTCCCCTCGTTATTCTGTTCGCGATCCAGCTGATGGATAAGGGAACGGGTACGCGCGCGCGCATCTTCCGAGCCGCTGATCACCAGGCTATTGGTTTCGTCATCGGCCACCACCTTGGTCGCCAGCTGCGGCGCGTTCTGCCCTTTCTGCTCTTCGTTGTTGAGGTTATTCAACATATCCGAAAGCTCTTTGGCAGAGGCAAAGCGCAGCGGGATGATTTCGCGGCGCTGAATACCGTCTTTATCGACGCGCTGAACCAGATCCACCAGTCGGTTCACCACCGAGGCTTTACCGGTTAACAGCAGGACGTTGGACGGCTCAAAGTGGACCACATTCCCGATGCCGGTGGCATCGTTGAGCTGACGCAGCAGCGGGGCCAGCTCGCGAACGGGTACGTTTTCCATGCGCACCACGCGGGTGATAATCTCGTCACCTTTGCCCGGGTTTTTGCTGTCTGCCAGCGGCGCACCGGCGGTACGCGCTACGCTTGAGCGCACCACTTTGACCATGCCGTTGTCCATCGGGATCACCGACAGGCCGTAGAGATCCAGCACGCTCAGGAAGAACTGGTAATACTCATCCTCCGTCAGCACGTTGTAGGTTCTGACCGAGACGGTTCCCTGGACGGACGGATCGACCAGAATAGTTTTGTTGAGATTGCGACCTACCGTATCGATAAACTCGCGAATATCAGTATTTTTAAAACTTGCGCTAAAGTTAGCTGCAAGCAGCGAACTGGAATATAACGACAATGCGGTCAGCGCCACGCACGCCCAGGGAAATTTTTTCATGTCTGCACACTTATTAATTGTTTAGAACATTAACCCGAATATTTTCAAGGTGAGCGTGACGTCGTACGATGACCTCCGCTTCTTTCATTTTCGACCAGTTGGCAATAATGCTTTTCGCTTTTGCTTCATCGGTCATATCGACAGAGTTAACCTGAATCGCCACATCGCCTTTTTCCAGACCTGACTGACTGTAAAAGGCGGAGGCATTCCTTGGGTTTATCCAGTAGCCTTCCAGCCGGCCTTTTTCAATGATGGGTTTTAACACCAGATAATCATCAAGATGCACACTCTCTGCGCCAGCATCTTTCGTCGATTTTGTAACCGGGCCGCTCTCCACGCCCCCCTTAAAATAGTCCGGTTTATTTAACGCCAGTACCTGCGTAGCACCTTCATAATTAACCACCACATTATCTTTGTTTATTTCCTGAATAAATGCGTCGTTAAACCCGGCGAGCGGTTCACCCTCGCGGTAGCTTCGCTGGCCGCCCGGGGTTTTGATGACAGCGAAGGAGAGCCAGGCGTCATCACTGCGCACAATGCCTTCAATCTCCGCCGCCAGCGGGGGTTTTGCCGCAGCCGATAAGTTCTCCTGACGGACGGCAGCCGTAAAAAGCGTGAAGGGTTTGTCTTCGCGCGGTTTTTTCAGCGGCTGTAGGTCAGAATTAGCAAACTTATTCATAACTTTTTTATAATCTTTAAAGGTGAGATAGCCTTGCTGGCCACAAAAAATGAGCAGCAAAAACATAATACAAGGCGTTATCCACCGTGACAGAAATGAGAACCTCATTTTTTATCCGGCCTATAGCAAAGCAAAAATAAGCAGCGTCATACTGCGCCAATATGGAGGAAAATAGTAATAAGCTGCTGCAAACGCGACCACTGACTTCGCCACCAACTTTCATAAAGAAAAATATTGACCGTATAAATTTCAGATGTTAGGCGCAGCCGGCTGGATATTTTTACTCTGTCTGCAAATTGACCGCTCAGGGGCATTACCTTACTTTCTGCTGCTGTTGCTATTCCTAATCAGAGACGGTAAGTCGTTATGTATCAGAGCCACTTTAATTTTAACAATCCGCCATTCAGGACAATCACTCGTTTATCCGGTGATTTTCTGGTGCCTTATCATCAGGACGTGTTCAACCTGCTGAAAGAGAAAACCCAGCTGGCGGGAATTATCGGGCTTTTTTGCGACGACGCTCCGCTTCTGGGTCAGTTCATCGACGCGCTGAAAGCCAGCAACCATACCGTTCTTGCCATCAACGCGTTTCCCAAACTGAGTGCCAGTAGCCTGCTGTACAAACTCAACCCGGGAACGAAAGTGATTAAAGATCGCATGCAGGCGGTGGATGCCGTCCTGCGCCAGTGGCAGGAGGGGAAAGCAAAATCCAGAGTGCTGACGATCGCCCATGCCGAAGCCATGAAGGAGAGCTGCCGTGAAGTCCTGGGAACGCTGCTCACGCGCGCCCAGGAGCTGAACTTCCGGCTCGCCGTGGTACTGACGGGCACTGCGGATCAGGAGATCCTGCTAAAGCAACCTGAACTGCGCGAATATACGCACACGCATCATGCCCTGCGCCCCCTGACCTGCCGCGAATACCTGAGCTATGTTCAGGCCCAGTGCGAAGAACACGGGTGCGAAAACTCGCCGTTGCCGCCTGCCCGCGTGCGCAGAATGCACACGCTAACCAAAGGCAACATCAGCAAACTGAACGCGCTGGCGCACCTGTCAATGCTCGCCGCCTGGACGGAACGCGCGGCGCAGGTCAGCCCACGTCATTTACGTCTGGCGGCGGGAGAGATCCTGCCCGCCCAAAAACACGGTAAGCGCCTGGCGACCGTGGGGCTGTTTGCGTCCGTGCTGTTTGCCGCCTGCGGCTGGTATTTGACCTCATCGATCGGCGCACGCCTGCCGATCCAGCTGCCGGTGCCCGTCAACTGGAAACAGCAATCGCTAAAAGTCGAAGCGCCCGTAGTGCCGGTTATCGACAACGAAATAGTTAATCAGCCGGATGCGATGCATCAGTTGTATCTCATGTGGGGGTATGACGCCTCGGCCGAAGATGCGCTGTGCCAGAACGCCGCCAAAGTGAACCTGATGTGTAAACAGGGGAACGCGTCGCCGGAGACGCTGGCGCAGGAAGGGTATCCGTGGGTCAGTGAACTGAAAACCAGCGGCCATCTTAACTATGCGGTGGTCGCCAGGGTCGGGGACACGTCCATTGACCTGTTAATGAATAACCGGACCTGGCAGGTGAGCCGCAGCTGGTTTAACCGGCACGCGACCGGCAACTTTACCCAGCTGCACCGCCTGACACCGGAAGGTAAAGACGCGATCGGCGCGGCCAGCGACAGCAAAGATATGGCCTGGCTGGATCAGCAATTAAGCCTGGCGCTGAGCCAGCCCGAAACGCATGCCCGGATCTGGACCACAGAGATGATGAAACGCACCCGCGAGTTCCAGCAAAAAATGCATCTGCACGTGGATGGTATCCCCGGTGAAGATACGCTGATGCAGCTGATGCGCGTGACCAACAGCACGCCGGGCGTACTGATTCAGACCACCCGCACCACCCCGGACGCGAAAATGCAGGAGAAGAAAGCCTAATGTCGACCATCTGTCTTGCGGCCCAGCGCAGCTATACAACCGGGGAAGCGGTCTGGTTTTCGTACCGTCTCCCCAGCCTGAAAAACGTATTCGGCAAAACAGCGTTATGGCTGGTCGGGCTTTGCGTCATGCTGGTTGTCGGCCTGTATATGCACGTCTACTGGAACCTGCACCACCCGGCGCCTGAACCGGTCAACGCCAGCGTTGCGAAACCGGAAACGCAGCTTTCGGATATGCATTACGTGTACGTGAGTAAACCGTTCCCGCATCCGCAGCCTAAAGCTGCGCCAGTGCCAGTTGATGTTCCATCGATGCAGGATCTGCCGATCAACAGTGATGATGGCGACTGGCAGCAGGCGCCCGACGGCGCGGTGCCACACGACGCCTCGCGGGATACCTTACCCGGGACCGAAGCGCATGAGCACGATAACGCTCCCGCCAGCACGGGCAGTGAAGAGTCATCATTAACAGAATTATTTAAGCAGGCGCTAAAAGAGCAGGAGCAGGATTATTCTCAAGGAAAAATTCCCGCGCCGCCGGTTGACGAAACGCAGGATAATTCACAAGCCAGTGTAAAAAACAGTGGAAATAGCCGTTCTCCTTTCAGTGAAAAAGGAGACGGCGGGAGCAGGTATTAATATTTTTCAGGCAGTGCGGTAAGGTTAAGCAGTCGACCTTTTTCCACCACAATATATTGACCCTTTTTCAGATCGGAGAGGATTTTAATAATAGTGCTACGTGCCAGGTTAGTGTATTCCTGAATGTAATCATAAACGTTAATATCACGCTGTTGTTGAACAATCAGGTCGTTAATCTCATATAAAAATTCGCGGACAACGGAATACGCACTGCGGGCAACCAGAACATCATCACGTTTGCTCAGCATGCAGATGTACCAGGAAAGGACTTTGGTCAGTTCTGGCCACAGATTTTTTTCGGTCATCAGCTGGGCGAAGACCTCTTTCTTGATCGAGCGAACAACCGTATTCGTCCGAACAAGGCCGTACATATGGGTGGCGCTGTAATACATTGACGACAGGCCGTAAATGCATTGCCCGGTGACGGTGAACATGCACAGTTCGTCAGATTCACGTCGAAATTCGACTTCACCGCTGACGATAATATGAATATAGCCGGAATCAGAAGTGGAAATTTTCTGCCATTTTTTTAATGTTCTTTCTTCAACGCCTGAGGTTGCAGAAATGATCTTTTCCATTTCATGTTGCGGACGTAATTTTTTTCCATAGATGCTTAACATGGTTATACCCGATTTAAGATGTGATTTTTAAAAAGCATGGCAACGGCATTCATACCGAGCCATAAATATTTTTCCTGATGAAAACGTCAAGAATAAAAATAAAAGTGTGAAGATTTTTTATTCGCCAAATTACTTAGCGTGCTATATGTCCATCTTAAATCCGGATAATTTTAAGTCAATTAACTAAAAATGAAATGAGTTTGTACTTAAGATTAATCTGATAGAAACTTGCTAAAATATACTCATTCGGGGGTAATCCGAAGGTTTACCCCTGTCCGTATTTCTCTAAAAGTGCTTCAGCAATCGCCATGGTTTCAACATCTGCAACGCCACTCCATAACTGCGGACGGAAATGCATCTGGAAAACCATGATGATGCGTTTTTGCTGTTCGGGCGTACTGTTTTCTGGCACCTCGTAACCGTAGCGCGCCAGCAAATCGAGCAGTGCTGCGGTATCAACCTGCTGATAATGCGGTCGCCCGTTGATATAAAAATTCACGCGCCCCGGATCGGGCCAGGCTCCGATACCCTGCTGCGCCAGTTCGCGCCAAGGAAACAGTGGCCCAGGATCGTCTTTACGCTGCGGGGCGATATCCGAGTGTGCCACCACGTTCTGCGGTTTAATGTCGTAGCGGGCGATGATGTCTCTGGCAAGCGGGATCAGCGCCGCAATTTGCCCCGGTTCGAAGGGGGTAAAGGTTTTCACGTCACCGG
The DNA here is from genome assembly GCA_042434945.1 of Enterobacter hormaechei. Classification (GTDB taxonomy): domain Bacteria; phylum Pseudomonadota; class Gammaproteobacteria; order Enterobacterales; family Enterobacteriaceae; genus Escherichia; species Escherichia hormaechei_A. Next base: position 1,007,020 of record CP170191.1, on the reverse strand, counting down.
TTTTCCGCCAGCCGCGGTTTTCCAGCTCAATGCCGACGGAGGTATCATTTATGCGGTTGGTGCCACGCCAGAAGCTGATGCCCGCATGCCAGGCCAGTTCGCTCTCCGGGACCAGCTGCCAGATACGCGGTTTGCCCTGCGGAGCTGGCGGCTTTGCGGGGATGAGATAGTGAGAGCTGACGTTTTTATCGGTCAGGGTCGCAAGCGAGGTGTCGAAATCATCGGCGGTGTAGTGAATAACCAGCACCTTTATACGCGGGTAGGCCGCCTGCGCCTGATGGCGCGTATCCAGCTCGTAAGCGCCTTTATCAACAATGCCCTCTTCCGAGGCGCATCCTGCCAGCAACATCGCCAGCAGGAGGGTTGAGAGCGAACGCTTCATCGACGGGTCTTCACCGCCGTGCCGCTTACGCTCACCATCAGCATGCTGGCATCTTTCCCGACCGTTTCGTAGTCGATATCAATGCCCACCACCGCATCCGCGCCCAGCGCTTTGGCCTGCTCGCCCAGCTCCTCAAACGCAATCTCGCGCGCTTTACGCAGCTCTTTCTCGTACGCGCCGGAGCGCCCCCCGACGATATCCCGAATGCCGGCAAAGAAATCGCGGAAAATGTTTGCGCCCAGAATCGCCTCACCGGTGACCACGCCGCAGTACTCGGTAATCGGTTGACCTTCCAGGGTTGGCGTTGTTGAAAATTGCATACTTTCTCTCCTTCTTTAGCGTTCAATGCGTTAGCGACAGCATTATCGGTTCGTTACGCTATGATTGAAAGGATAGTTAATAAATAAGGAAATCAACATGCGCTACTCTGCTTTAACGCTTTTAGTGCCATGCGCGCTGGTGCTCAGCGCCTGCACAACGCCGGTCACGCCAGCCTTTAAGGATATCGGAACCCGCAGCGGCCCTTGTATTGAGGGTGGCCCGGATGCCGTGGCGCAACAATTTTATGATTACCGTATTCAGCATCGCGGTAATGACCTGACCGCCCTGCGCCCGTACCTGAGCGATAATCTGGCGAAACTGCTCACCGACGCTTCGCGCGATCCGCAGCACAACGCCCTGCTGTCATCCGATCCGTTCTCCAGCCGCGCCACGCTGCCGGACAGCGCCGACGTCGCCAGCGCGTCCACCATACCGAATACCGACGCACGCAATATTCCCCTGCGCGTGAAGCTCACCCAGGGGACGCAAACCTGGCAGGATGAAGTGTTAATGATTCAGGAAGGCCAGTGTTGGGTCATCGACGATGTGCGTTACTTAGGCGGTAGCGTTCATGCCACGGCGGGTACGCTCCGTCAGTCCATCGAGAATCGCTAACGCCTTGATCAACCAATAAACCCCGTAAATTGTCCGGCATTTCGTGAGGAATGCCGACATTTATGCTCGCCGACCACCGCCCCCGTTATTTTGTGCTATGTTTATTGAATAATGCGCTTTGCTTTTAACTTTTAAAGCAGAAATATTGCATAATTATTCTGTCAAAGGTACTATCTTCGACCTCAATAGCTATCAGACTGCCAGTATACGAGTGTCAATGAGTATTCAATTAAACGGCATTAATTGCTTCTACGGCGCGCATCAGGCGCTGTTCGATATCACGCTGGATTGCCCACAGGGCGAAACGCTGGTGTTACTTGGCCCCAGCGGCGCGGGTAAAAGCTCGCTGCTGCGTGTACTCAATCTGCTTGAGATGCCGCGCTCCGGTACGCTCAACATTGCAGGCAACCATTTCGATTTCACCAAAACACCCTCTGACAAAGCGATTCGCGATTTGCGTCGTAACGTTGGCATGGTGTTTCAGCAATACAACCTGTGGCCGCATCTGACCGTGCAGCAAAACCTGATTGAAGCGCCCTGCCGTGTACTGGGGTTGAGTAAAGATCAGGCGCTGGCCCGTGCAGAAAAACTGCTGGAACGTCTGCGTCTCAAACCTTATAGCGATCGTTACCCGCTGCATCTTTCTGGTGGTCAGCAGCAGCGTGTTGCTATTGCCCGTGCGTTGATGATGGAACCGCAGGTACTGCTGTTCGATGAACCGACCGCCGCACTGGACCCGGAAATTACGGCACAAATCGTCAGCATCATTCGTGAGCTGGCAGAAACGAATATTACCCAGGTGATCGTCACCCACGAAGTTGAAGTGGCGCGTAAAACCGCCAGCCGAGTGGTGTATATGGAAAATGGTCATATCGTAGAACAAGGCGACGCGAGCTGCTTTACCGAGCCGCAAACCGAAGCATTTAAAAACTATCTCTCTCACTAAGATTCGGGATAACAACAATGAAAAAAGTTCTGATTGCCGCGTTAATTGCAGGTTTTAGTCTTTCCGCCACAGCTGCCGAAACCATTCGTTTTGCTACCGAAGCCTCCTATCCTCCGTTTGAATCGATTGATGCAAACAACCAGATCGTTGGTTTTGACGTCGACCTGGCACAAGCGCTGTGTAAAGAGATTGATGCAACCTGCACTTTCTCTAACCAGGCGTTTGACAGCCTGATCCCAAGCCTGAAATTCCGTCGCGTAGAAGCCGTGATGGCGGGCATGGATATCACTCCGGAGCGTGAAAAGCAGGTGCTGTTTACCACCCCGTACTATGACAACTCTGCCCTGTTTGTGGGTCAGCAAGGCAAATACACCAGTGTTGATCAGCTGAAAGGAAAAAAAGTCGGCGTACAGAACGGGACGACACACCAGAAATTCATTATGGATAAGCACCCGGAAATCACTACCGTTCCGTATGACAGCTACCAGAACGCAAAACTGGATCTGCAAAACGGGCGTATCGACGGCGTCTTCGGTGACACCGCAGTGGTCACTGAGTGGCTGAAAGATAACCCGAAACTGGCGGCGGTGGGCGACAAAGTGACCGATAAAGATTACTTCGGCACTGGCCTCGGCATCGCGGTACGTCAGGGCAACACTGAGCTGCAGCAGAAACTCAACACTGCGCTGGAAAAAGTGAAGAAAGATGGCACTTACGAAACCATCTACAACAAATGGTTCCAGAAGTAATTCCTGATGAATGAATTTTTTCCTTTAGCAAGCGCCGCCGGGATGACCGTCGGCCTTGCCGTTTGTGCATTGATTGTCGGGCTGGCGCTGGCGATGTTCTTTGCGGTATGGGAGTCGGCAAAATGGCGTCCTGTCGCGTGGGCAGGTTCAGCGCTGGTAACCATTCTGCGTGGCCTGCCAGAAATTCTGGTGGTGCTGTTTATCTATTTTGGCTCCTCGCAGCTGCTGCTGACGCTTTCGGATGGCTTCACTATCAATCTTGGGTTCGTGCAGATCCCAGTGCAGATGGACATTGAGAACTTCGACGTTAGCCCGTTCCTTTGTGGTGTCATCGCTCTGTCACTGCTGTATGCCGCCTATGCCTCGCAAACGCTTCGGGGCGCGTTGAAAGCGGTGCCGGTGGGTCAGTGGGAGTCTGGTCAGGCGCTGGGGCTGTCGAAATCGGCTATCTTTTTCCGTCTGGTGATGCCGCAGATGTGGCGTCATGCGCTGCCTGGCCTCGGTAACCAGTGGCTGGTGCTGCTGAAAGATACCGCGCTGGTCAGTTTGATTAGTGTGAATGATTTAATGCTGCAAACAAAAAGCATCGCTACTCGTACCCAGGAACCATTTACCTGGTACATTGTGGCGGCGGCGATTTACCTGGTGATCACCCTGCTCAGTCAGTACATTCTCAAACGCATTGACCTGCGCGCGACACGTTTTGAGCGGAGGCCCAGCTAATGTTTGAGTATTTACCCGAACTGATGAAAGGGCTACACACCAGCCTGACGCTAACCGTTGCCTCGCTGATTGTGGCACTGATTCTGGCATTGATTTTTACCATCATCCTGACGCTGAAAACGCCGGTGCTGGTGTGGCTGGTGCGGGGTTATATCACGCTGTTTACCGGTACGCCGCTGCTGGTGCAGATCTTCCTGATTTATTACGGGCCGGGCCAGTTTCCGACTTTGCAGGAGTATCCGGCACTGTGGCATTTGTTGTCAGAACCGTGGTTATGTGCGCTGATTGCGTTGTCGCTGAATAGTGCGGCGTATACCACGCAGCTGTTTTACGGTGCAATTCGTGCGATCCCGGAAGGTCAGTGGCAGTCCTGTAGCGCCCTGGGAATGAGCAAAAAAGATACGCTGGCGATCCTGCTGCCGTATGCCTTTAAACGCTCGCTCTCTTCTTATTCCAACGAAGTGGTGCTGGTATTCAAAAGTACCTCTCTGGCATACACCATTACGCTGATGGAAGTGATGGGATACAGCCAGTTGTTGTACGGACGCACCTACGATGTAATGGTGTTCGGTGCGGCAGGGATTATTTACCTGGTCGTTAACGGCCTGCTGACGCTGATGATGCGTCTGATCGAGCGCAAAGCGCTGGCATTCGAACGGCGAAATTAATCGACTTAATGCATAAAGCTGTTTTCGTAGTGCGGGTAACCTGATGGGTTACCCGCATTTTTTTATGCATTAAATAATATTTAATCATATTTATTGCATATAAATTCATTGAGTGGCATTGTACATCCATGCCGCAGACACGGCGCATAATGACAAGATTGACAGACGGGAGCATTACAATGAAAAAGTTAGTTCTGGCCGCATTACTCGCAACCTTCGCCGCTGGCGCATCCGCCGCCGATAAAATCAATTTCGGCGTTTCTGCCACCTATCCGCCGTTTGAATCGCTGGATGCCAGCAACCAGATCGTCGGCTTCGACATCGACCTGGCGAAAGCGCTGTGCAAGCAGATGCAGGCCGACTGCACCTTTACTAACCACGCATTTGACAGCCTGATCCCGTCCCTGAAATTTAAAAAGTACGACGCGGTGATCTCCGGCATGGACATCACGCCAGAGCGCAGCAAGCAGGTCGCGTTCACCGACCCGTACTACGCGAACTCTGCGGTGGTGATTGCGAAGAAAGGGGCTTATAAATCTTTCGACGAGCTGAAAGGCAAGCGCATCGGCATGGAGAACGGCACCACACACCAGAAATACCTCCAGGACAAGCATCCTGAAGTGAAAACCGTGGCCTACGACAGCTACCAGAACGCCATTATCGACCTGAAAAATGGCCGTATTGATGGCGTATTTGGCGACACCGCGGTCGTGAATGAGTGGCTGAAAACCAACCCGCAGCTGGGTACAGCGACGGAGAAAGTGACCGATCCGCAGTATTTCGGCACTGGCCTCGGTATTGCCGTGCGTCCGGATAACAAGGCTCTGCTTGAGAAACTGAACGGCGCGCTGAAAGCGATCAAAGCTGACGGCACATACCAGAAAATCAGCGAGCAGTGGTTCCCGCAATAACCTTTTTTGCCGGGTGACCTGGCCTACGGGGGTGGTCTGTAGGCCGGGTAAGGCGAAGCCGCCACCCGGCAATTTCTTAAAGCGGCACAAAGAACCTGAACCGTGCCCCGCTCACGGACTCCATCAGCCTGATCCCCCCGCCGTGCAGCTCCAGCATTCTTTTCACGATTAACAGCCCTAACCCGCCCCGGTGCTCCCGCGAGGCCTGTGGATTTAACGCTGACGGACGCTGGAACAGATCGTCCCGTAATGCGGCATCAACACCCGTTCCGCTGTCGGCCACTTCAACCTGTAACCGGTCGTTCTCCTGCCACACCGCCAGACGAATGTCTCCACCTGCTGGGGTATGGCGTATCGCATTATCCAGCAGATTCGTCACCACCCGTTCAATCATGGAAACATCGGCCAACACCTGCGGCAGCGGACCCGGGACGTCAATGTGCAGATTTAACTCACGCGTGCGGGCAGCGAGTTCAAACTTTTGCGCCACGTCGGAAATCAGTTCAGCCATGGCAAAACGCTCGCGCTGGGGCTTGATGCCGCCGTGCTCAAGACGCGCCAGCTCGAACAGCTGCTGCGACAGATGGCGTACCTTTTGCCCCTGACGCAGCGCGGTAGCGAGGTACTGCTGATGCTCCTGCGGCGACAGCGTTGCGGATTTCAGCGACAGCGTTTCCAGATAACCCAGCAGCGACGTCAGCGGGGTGCGTAAGTCGTGCGAAATGTTGGCGATAAACTCCCGGCGCTGGCGGTCGCTGTCGGCCAGCCGATCCCACTGAGAGGTGATTTTGCGCGCCAGCTCGATAAAGGTATTGCGCAGGATCGCCACTTCATCCTGGCCGGCAGGCTCAAGCGGCTGGGCCGCCAGCTGCTTAATCGCGCTGATGCTGTCCTGCTCCAGCCCGGCCACGTCCAGCGTGAGCTCTTTAACCGGGCGCGTCACCCAGTACCAGAGCAGCAACCCCGCCAGCAGACCAAACAGCGCCACCAGCAGCATCGACCACAGCGCCGTACTCCAGAGCGCTTTGTGCCAGGCCATCTCCGCCAGCGCGTTGGACTCCTCCCCCTGCAAAATAATGTACAGATACCCCTTCAGCTCACCGTCCTGCCGCAGCGGGGTGGCGCTGAAGACTTTCTTATTCTGGCTTCGGGGATCGTCGCCAAACACCGGCATCACCGTCCCGCTGAGGAAATTCTGTATCGGCACGAGGTCAATTTTTTGCCGCTGAATGTGCCCCGGCGGGGCGGCATCGGCCAGGATATCGCCATCTGGCGAGACAACATACAGCTCGACGCTCGGATTAAAGGTCATCAGCCGGTCGAACAGCGGTTTTAAGGCGCTGCGATCCACCCTGCCCTGCGCATCCAGAATCGCTTCCCGCTGCACAATCTGCTGCGCCAGCCCACCGGAGAGCCGCTGCACCATCGCATTGCCGTACTGCATGCTACTGTAGAGCTGCACCGCACAGGCGACGGTGGCGCAGAGCAGCAGTAACGCCGTAAACAGCAGCGTCAGGCGCTGGCTCAGGCTAAAGCGACGCATCATGATTCTGCTCCGCAAATTTGTAGCCTTTGCCCCAGACGGTGCGAACGATCTCCGGCTCGGCGGCATCTTTCTCTATTTTAATGCGCAGGCGGTTAATGTGGGTATTGACGGTGTGTTCGTAGCCTTCGTGCTGATACCCCCATACCTGCTCCAGCAGTGCCAGCCGCGAAAAGACCTCTCCGGGATGGCGGGCAAAGAAATAGAGCAGTTCAAATTCGCGCGGGGTGAGATCGACGTGTTGACCGTTAAGGCGCACGGTGCGCGCCAGCGGATCGATAGTCAGTCCGTGCGCCTGAATAATGCCGTCCGTCTGCGCCTGGCCCATCGCCTGCTGACGGCGAAACAGCGCCTTAATGCGGGCAATCAGCTCCTGCACCGAGAAAGGTTTTGCCAGATAATCATCCGCCCCTGTTTCCAGGCCAGTAATACGGTCAGTTTCACTGCTGCGGGCGCTAATGATGATAATGGGCAGGTAGCGGGTCATCTGGCGGATACGGCGGCAAATCTCCAGACCATCAACATTCGGCAGCATCAGATCGAGGATCACCGCGTCCCACGGCTGTGTTTCAAGACGCTGTAAGGCGTTGCCCCCGTCGGGCTCGTGGGTAATGGCGTAGCCTTCATCTTCCAGATTAAGACGCAGGAGTGCCGCGATATCGTGGTCGTCTTCTACCAGCAGGATCTGCTTCATGGGTAAGCCTTCAATCATTTGTTATGACGTAAGCTTACCTGATTTCGAGCGGGGGAAGAGTTCACATTTTGTTGAACATTGTGCGGGGTTTATGCCGGGTGGCGGCTTCGCCTTACCTGGCCTGCGCTTTGGTTAACAACGTGAGCTGACAGGCTATTTTGCCGACCAGTTGAAAGCGCCACGCTGGCTTAAAACAGAGACGGGAGTCGCATTACTGGGTTGAGCAAACAAAGCCGGGTGGCGGCTACGCCTTACCCGGCCTACTCCGGATCGTAGGCCCGGTAAGCGCAGCGCCACCGGGCGATGTTGAGGATTAGCGCGTTTTCACCAACAACGTCAACACTTCATAATGGGCGGTATGGGGGAACATATCGAAAAGCTGAACGCGCGCAATGCGGTAGCCCGGCAGGCTGGCGATATCCTTCGCCATGGTCTGCGCGTTACAGCTGGAGTAGACAATGTACTCCGGCGCCATCTGGCTCAGGTAGTCGCAGAGCGCCTGGCCGATACCCCGGCGCGGCGGGTTAACCAGCACCAGCTCCGGCACATCCCCCTGAGCGGTGGCAAACTGAGTGGAGTCCAGCGCCTGAAATTGCAAACGCGTTAAGCCCAGTTCAGCGGCTGACTGCTTTGCACAGGCAATGGCCTCTGATGCAATTTCGATCCCGGTTAACTGCATGTCAGGCGTCGCGCAGTGTAAACCAAAGCCCCCCACACCGCAGAACAGATCCCACATATGTTTAACCGGCAGCTGTCGTACCCAGTCGCGCGCGGTGGCGTACAACTGGCTGGCGACCGCCGGATTAGTCTGGAAGAAACTTTGCGGACGGATCCACAGCGGTACGTCATTAAAACGCTCCGCCAGTGCCTGTTGTTCGGTCAGGTAGATCTCCGTCTCCCCTTCCATAATCGCCATATGTACCGGCTGAATATTGACGGTAATAACTTTCAGCTGCGGTAGTTGTTCGTGTAACCACGGCAGCGCCTTACGCAGTTGCGCCAGCTTGGTATCAGAACGCAGTACAAAGCGCAGCATCATGCCTCCATCACTCTGGCTTTCAGTCAGCAGAATGTATTTCAGTTCGCCACGCTTACGCGCCACGTTGTAGGGCGTTAACCCCGCTCGGGCGATAAACGGTTTTAGCGCCGCAAAAACGGGCGCAAATGAGGCAGGATAAAGCGGGCAGTCACAAAGGTCTTCTGGTGTGCCATCGCGATGCAGCATACCGAGCAGTGGTTTTTCAACGCTACCACTCACCACCATTTTGGCTTTATTACGAAACCCTTGTTCCGGGCCTGACACCGGCGCGCACCATTCCTCAACCGGAAAGTCGGCGAGCAGATTTTTAAGATCGGCGGTTTTAGCGGAGAGTTGCTCTGGAATCGGCTGCATTATCCACTGACAGGAACGACAGCGACCCGCGTCGTAAAGTGCGCACTGCATACATTGACCTTCACATCATCAGGGGCGACGATTATACACATTATTGCAACTGGAAGAACCGCCGACTGGTCGAGGGAACGAACAGCAGCATCAGGATGAGCATATCCGGCAGCTTCTGCAGCATCAGGCTATGGAAGATTTCACGTTTTGATTCACCGGGAATGCTGAACAGCTCCGGATAACCGTACCCCAGCGAAGCCGCCCACAAGTAACTTGCGGCGGTGATTTGTGTCAGCAGATATAGCCAGCGCGCCCAGCGACGCCCTTTCACCAGTGAAAACGCACACCAGATCTCAATGAAAACCAGCACCAGACTGCTTAAAAAGACCAGCGTTAAACTCCAGGTTTGTACGCTGCGATGAATGAACTCGCCAATACCGCGCACGCCCAGCGTATTGAAAATCATCAGCACGTCGAGGCCACGGATCATAATAATGGCGAGCGCCGCCACCTGCACCAGCGCAGGCACATTCAGGCGAGCATGAGATGAAGATGTTTTCTTAAAAAATCCCAACGTTTCGTCTTCCATGAAAACAATGCCGCGACATGCGCGGCATTATGTAGCCAGGTTGGCAAATTTTAGTGTCTTCAGCCACGTCTTGCACGCTGGATGTCGCGTATCCGCTGTTTTTCTGCGCGAGCCATCAGATACCAGGCGATAAATCCGACAATTCCGACCGCGCCGAGGATCAATGTTGCCAGGGCGTTGATTTCCGGATTCACCCCCATCCGCACGCTGGAAAAGACCAGCATCGGTAACGTGGTGGCTCCCGGCCCGGAAACAAAGCTGGCGATCACCAGATCATCAAGCGACAAAGTAAAAGCCAGTAACCAGCCAGAAATGATCGCGGGCATGATCATCGGTAGCGTAATGACGAAAAACACTTTCAGCGGCGTCGCACCGAGATCCATCGCTGCTTCTTCTATCGAGCGATCCAGTTCCCGCAATCTTGAAGAAATAACGACCGCCACATAAGCCGTACAAAAAGTGACATGCGCCAGCCAGATGGTGAGCATACCGCGGTCCGCAGGCCAGCCAATGGCATGAGCAAGCGCGACGAATAATAACAACAGCGACAAGCCCGTGATGACATCTGGCATTACCAGCGGCGCGGTGATCATAAAGGCAAAGCCATTTGATCCGCGAAACCTGCCAAAGCGCACCAGCACCACCGCCGCAATAGTTCCGAGGATCGCCGCCGCCGTCGCCGCACAGGCCGCAATTGTCAGACTTAAACCAACCGCACTCATCATCGCGTCATCGCGCAATAACTCACCATACCAGCGCGTTGACCAGCCGGCCCACACCGTCACCAGCTTCGAGCTGTTAAACGAATAGATAACCAGCATCAGCATTGGCGCGTAGAGAAAGGTAAAGCCCAGCAGCAAAATCACAATCCGCCAGGGCGAACGAACTACCGGTAAATTATTCATCCGTGTTCTCCCACGCTTTTTTGCTGGTGTTTGTGGAACCACATTATCGGCACAATTAGCAGCAGCAACATGATGATCGCTACCGCCGAGGCCACCGGCCAGTCGCGGTTATTGAAAAACTCTTGCCATAGCACGCGCCCGATCATGATGCTGTCCGGGCCACCGAGCAGTTCCGGGATCACAAACTCGCCCACAGCCGGGATAAACACCAGCATCGATCCGGCAATAATCCCACCTTTAGTCAGCGGCACGATCACAGTAAAGAACGTTTTCAGCGGTCGTGCACCGAGATCCAGCGCTGCTTCCACCAGCGAATAATCAATACGAATCAACGCGGTATAAATCGGCAGTACCATAAACGGCACGTAAGCGTAAACAATGCCGATATAAACGGCCAGATTGGTATGCAGAATGGTCAGCGGTTGATCGATAACCCCCAGCCACAGCAGAAAATTATTCAGCACACCGTTGTTTTTTAATATTCCCATCCAGGCATAAACGCGGATCAGAAACGAGGTCCACGACGGCAGGATCACCAGTAGTAATAAAATATTACGGGTCGAAGGCTTACTGTGCGCCACCGCCCACGCCAGCGGATAGCCGATCAGTAAACAGCAAAATGTCGAAATCGCAGCCACCTGTAGCGACTGGAGATAAGCATCGAAATAGAGCGGATCGTCGGTCAGTTGCAGAAAATTACCGAGATTAAGAGTGATGGACAGTTGCCCGTCAGCCCACTCCATCAGTTCGGTATAAGGTGGAATAGCGCGCGCCATCTCCGCCAGGCTTATTTTAAAGACAATCAGAAATGGCAGCAGAAACAGCAAGATCAACCAGATATATGGCAACGCAATGACCAGTTTGCGCCCATGCTTCATTTGCAGCTGCGACAACCACAGCTTAAATCCGCCCGGCGGTTTCGACTGGGCAGCAGGTTCAAGTGTACTCATCTTTGCTCCTTAAACCGTCAGCACCACACAGCTGTCCACTTCCCAGCACAAACGCACTTCGTCGCCCCAGGTCGGTAACCCTTTACGATGACGATGGGCGTTTTGTAGCTGGGCGCTAATCATCTGCCCACTTTTCAGACGAACGTGATACACCGAAAGATCGCCGAGATAGGCAATGTGTATCACCTCCCCCACCGCGAAGTTACAACCATTGGCGGGCGGCTCTTCGCAAAGCATGATTTTTTCCGGGCGCAGCGCCACATGTACCGGCACGTTATCGACCACCGAGGCATCCGCGTCGACTTTCAGTGGATGCACCAGCCCCGGCGAATCAAGCACCAGGCCATCTTCCTGACGCTCTTTGAGTACGCCTTCAAAGACGTTTACCGAGCCAATAAATTCGGCGCTATAGCGGGTAGTCGGATGCTCGTAGATCTCTTCCGGTTCGCCAATCTGGACAAATTTCCCACGATTCATAATGGCGATGCGCCCCGCCATGGTCATCGCCTCTTCCTGATCGTGGGTGACCATCACACAAGTCACACCGACGCGCTCCAGAATATCCACCACTTCAAGCTGCATCCGGTCACGCAGCTTTTTATCCAGCGCGCCCATCGGCTCATCGAGCAGTAATAGTTTCGGGCGCTTCGCAAGGCTTCGGGCCAGGGCCACACGTTGTCGCTGACCACCGGAAAGCTGATGCGGTTTGCGTTTGGCGAACTCCTGCATATGCACCAGGCCGAGCATCTCATTGACCCGGCTGGCAATTTCCGCTTTCGGTAGTTTGTCCTGTTTCAGGCCAAAAGCGATGTTCTGTTCCACGGTCATATGCGGAAACAGCGCGTAAGACTGAAACATCATATTGATGGGGCGCAGGTAAGGCGGAACCTGTGACAAATCGACGCCATCAAGCATTATCTGTCCGGCAGAAGGTTGTTCGAAACCTGCCAGCATACGCAGCAGCGTGGACTTGCCACAGCCGGATGCGCCCAGCAGCGCGAAGATTTCACCTTTGTAGATGGTCAGGCTGACATCATCCACCGCATGTTGACCATCGTAGGATTTGGTCAGGTTGCGGATTTCTAATAGCGGCGTCAGCGCCTTACGGGTTTTCGCCTGCGGGCGAGGGATAGCGTCATTCACGGCTGCTCTCCGGCATTGAATGTGTGCAAGCGCACCATAATGGTGCGAATTGCCGGCGGGTGTGGTGCGCCCCTCCGGCATCTACGACTGCGGATTATTTTCCGCTCTTCACTTTGGTCCACGCGCGGGTGCGCACACGGTCGATTTTCGGATCCTGCACTTTCAGAGTGAACAGCTTCGCACGAACATCCGCAGGCGGATAAATACCTGGGTTCTCACGGACTTCCGCACTCACCAGCGGCGTGGCTGCTTTATTGGCGTTGGCATAGAACACATGGTCGGAAATATGCGCTACTACATCCGGGCGCAGCAGGTAATTCAGGAACTGATAGGCTTCGTCTTTGTTTTTGGCATCCGCAGGCATGGCGAATACATCAAAGAACGCCATCGCCCCTTCTTTTGGAATCGAGAACGAGACATTCACGCCATTCTTCGCTTCCTTCGCGCGGTTTGACGCCTGCCAGACATCACCTGCCCAGCCGATAGCGACGCAAATATCGCCGTTTGCCAGGTCGTTAATGTATTGAGATGAATGGAAATAACGAATGTTCGGGCGCAGCTTTAACAGCAGATCTGTTGCCGGTCCGGTGTAATCATCCGCTTTAGTGCTGTTGGGATCTTTGCCGAGATAATTCAACACGGTAGCAAAAACTTCTTCTGGCGCATCCAGGAAAGAGACACCGCAGCTTTTCAGTTTTTCCAGATTTTCAGGTTTGAGGATCAAGTCCCAGCTATCGACGGGCGCGTTTTCGCCCAGCACCGCTTTAACTTTATCAACGTTATAGCCAATCCCGGTCGTCGCCCACATATAGGGCATAGCAAATTTATTGTCGGGATCGTGTTTGGCGACCAGCTTCAGCAGTTCCGGGTCGAGATTCTTCCACTCCGGCAATTTGCTTTTGTCCAGCGGCTGGAAAACTCCCGCAGTCAACTGGCGCTCCAGAAAGCTGGCAGATGGAACCACCAGATCAAAGCCGGTACTCCCGGCCATTAATTTGCCTTCCAGTACTTCGTTAGAGTCGAAAACATCGTAGACGACTTTAATACCGGTTTCTTTTTCAAAATTGGCCACCGTGTCCGGGGCGATATAATCAGACCAGTTATAAATGTGGAGTGTTTTTTGTTCAGCCGCGAGCGTGCCGACAGAGACGGCCATCAGAGCACCCGCAACCAGACCCGATAGCCATTTTTTATTTAAGGCGGTCATATCTCTTTCCTTCTGAAAGTTCGTTAACAAACGAACAAAAGTTGTCACACTGAAAGATATGCAATAAACGTGCATATTTTTTATCGGCGCGGTGTAAGAAAAGAGAACTTTCTCCCGGCCAGAACTGCTCGCTATATAAAAGCATCGCAAGAATAACTTTAGCCAGGGTTTGAGACTATAGCTCGGATTAAAAAACGGTATTTAACAAATTTTTATGCATATTTGCTCTATGTGATAAAGCCAAATCGACACAAGAGAAGTGAAATAATCTTTAAGAAAAGGTTAAAAACAGCAGATAATTTTGCAGCGCGCAGCCACTGCACCAGCGACTGCGTGCTCGAAAGGAGTTATCAGTGGAGGAAATAGTTTTCGGTAACGTTGTTTTGCCCTTCATCATCAGTCGGTAACAGCAGTTGATGGGCATTAGCTTCAAGAATGACCATCGAAATCTGCTCTTCGCTCTGACGCACGAACCATGCAAACTGCTCATAGGTTACGCCCTGCATAACGGATAAAGACTGGCAAACCACCAGCTTTGGCAGATTATCATCCTGCATATCAAGAAATGCTTTCACGGTCAGCGAACTGGCATTGATGGCAGATAAATCCGCCGCCAGCGGCAATACGGCTGAAGGTCGGACTTCCGCCATGGCAGAAAACAGGATCGTGTTATCGATCAGATCGATTTTGGCATCAAAGACACCGTCGAAATTCTGCATATGGGGCAGATGCAGAGCCTGACAGTTATCACATTCAAAAAAACTCATCCCCAGGTCATCGAGCCATTGACGCAGCGTATCCAGACCAGGAACGACCAGCGATGTCATAATTTTGTACAACCTCTTTCGATAAAAAGACCGGCACAGCTTACGCAAAAAGCGCAGGCAAAACCATGATCAGTAATGTGATTGCGACTAACCACCCGTTTTCAGGCAATATTCTGTCGTAGCGTGGCGTTCGATCCAGCGGATCATTTTACCCGCGATGTCGATACCGGTGGTTTTTTCTATTCCTTCCAGCCCCGGCGACGCATTCACCTCCATCACCAACGGCCCGCGATTAGCACGCAGAATATCCACACCAGCAACGTCCAGCGCCATCGTTCGCGCGGCTTTTATCGCGATTTCACGCTCCTGTGGTGTGATACTGGCGACGCTTGCCGCGCCGCCACGATGCAAATTGGAACGAAAATCGCCCTCTTTCGCCCGCCGTTCAATCGCAGCGACCACTTCATCGCCAACAACCAGACAGCGGATATCGCACCCTTGCGC
The DNA here is from genome assembly GCA_042434945.1 of Enterobacter hormaechei. Taxonomy (GTDB): domain Bacteria; phylum Pseudomonadota; class Gammaproteobacteria; order Enterobacterales; family Enterobacteriaceae; genus Escherichia; species Escherichia hormaechei_A. Next base: position 992,019 of record CP170191.1, on the reverse strand, counting down.
CTCTTTGATATATTCCTGCACCAGAATATGCGCGTTCAGACCGCGGAAAGCGTCAATCACGCTTTCCGCCGCCTGACGCGTCTCCGCCAGCACGACGCCAATTCCCTGCGTGCCTTCAACCAACTTGACCACCAGCGGCGCACCACCGACCATGTCGATTAAATCGCTGGTATCATCCGGCGAATGCGCAATGCCCGTGACAGGCAGGTCGATGCCCTGACGCGCCAGCAGTTGCATGGAACGCAATTTGTCACGCGCCCGGGCAATGGCGACCGACTCATTGAGCGGATAGCTCCCCAGCATCTCGAACTGGCGCAGTGCCGCCGTCCCATAAAAGGTAATGGCGGTGCCAATACGCGGGATCACTGCGTCAAAATGGGGTAACTTGCGGCCTTTGTAGTGAATAGAAGACGCCGCAGGATTTATGTTCATGTAGCAAGAAAGCGGATCAAGAATTTCAACCAGGTGACCGCGCTGTATAGCGGCTTCACGCAGCCGCTTACACGAATAGAGCGTTCCATCCCGGGACAATATGGCAATTTTCACCCTGCACCTCTCTGTCAGACCTGGTCAAAAGCCCGCGTATCATACATCGACGTGGCGGTTTTAGCGCGTCGCCCAACCCTGTTTGTGCAAATAATCCAGAATAAATGGGTCGGCTTTCTTTAATGATTGTTCGGCGGATATGATCGCTCCAGGTGTCGCGGCGGTTGTTGCTGTCGCGCGTCAGATAGTAGTTCGCCAGCTCTTCATCGTATTGATGCAGAACGTCCTGGTCGACCGGCTGGTAGTGGTTTTCATGCACCAGCATCGCAGCAGGAATGCGCGGCTTCAGATCCGGGTTATCTGCCGGCCAGCCGAGGCACAGACCAAACAGCGGCAGCACGTGTTTCGGCAGCTTCAGCAGTTCCGTCACGCTTTCGATGTTGTTACGCAGCCCGCCAATATAGACGCCGCCAAGCCCCAGCGATTCCGCCGCCGTGAACGCGTTTTGCGCCATCAGCGCCGTATCCACCACGCCCAGCAGCAGCTGTTCCGCCAGCCCCAGCTCGGCCTCGGGGCAGATTTGCAGATGACGGTTAAAATCGGCGCAGAACACCCAGAACTCAGCCGCCTGGGCAACGTGCTTTTGTCCGCCCGTCAGCGTTACCAGCTGCTCACGCATCGCCGGATCGGTGATGCGGATAATGGAGCTGCACTGCAAAAAACTGGAGCTGGAGGTGCCTCTTGCGCTGTCGATGATCGCTTCCCGCTGCGCCTGGGTAATCGGCTCATCGGTGAAATGGCGAATGGAACGGTGGGAACGAAGCAGGTCAATGGTTGGCGTCATTTTGTCTCTCTTTGTGTTGCGTAAAACGTATGGCAGCCAGTATAGGCAATGATCCACCTGATGTAATTGGCGAAACATAGCCTGACTTTATCAAAGTGACAGGTGAAACCTTCTTTCCATGACGGCAGGTTATCGTGCACTATAGGCGCCATTCGCCGTCAGGCTTGTTTTTTGAGGAGAGAGAAATGTTTGCAGTAATTTTTGGTCGTCCAGGATGCCCTTACTGTGTACGCGCGAAAGAGCTGGCAGAGAAACTGACTGAAGAACGTGATGATTTCAACTTCCGTTACGTGGATATCCACGCGGAAGGCATCACTAAAGCCGATCTGGAAAAAACCGTGGGTAAACCGGTTGAAACCGTGCCGCAGATCTTCCTCGATCAGAAACACATCGGCGGCTGCACCGATTTTGAGGCCTACGCCAAAGAACACCTGGGCCTGTTTGCGGCTCAGTAATGCGAAGACGCCCTCACCCTGAGGGCGTTTTTATTTACGGTGCTTCCGCTGTTGCAGCAGGCTGCGCGTAAATAAGAAACAGAGCGCGCCCAGCGCACACCAGAAAACGCCACTCAGTAGCCACGCCACTTCCTGCCAGACGCTTCTCGACGAGAGAAACAGCACGCGCATCAGAAGCAGGCAGAGCGGGGCCGCAAGCATTGCCCCAATAAGCGGCATCACCACCTCGCCTTTACGCGAGAGAAAACCAGCGACTACCCCCGGCAGGATGAAGAACAACAGGCCCAGCTCGGGATGACCGGACGCTCTGAAGGCGCCTTTCACGTTAAAAGCGAGCGACATGCAAACGACCGTAAACAGCAAAAAACAGCTGATTACGCCAGCCCAGTTTCGTTTAAAGTTCAAACTATCCTCCTGACTTATCTCTATCAAATACAAAAATCGTCCGGTGGACGCCCAGTCAGATAAAGCAATGCGGCAATCCTTGCCAAAGCACGCACAGAAGTCGTGCGATAATAGGTGGCTGTCGGTAGCTATTACGATTAAACTAACCGACTGCTAGTGTTTAGGGTATTTATCAGGAAGCAGGGAGATGCAAAGTGATTCCCTGACTCTGAAAACAGTAGCCCAAATAGTCCTTTCTTTCAACAGCTTACTAGTAAACAAGAAGTTAGCCTCCGTGAATATAAACGTCGCCGAATTGTTAAATGGGAATTACATTCTGTTATTATTTGTGGTCCTCGCGCTTGGGCTATGTCTCGGAAAGTTACGACTTGGTTCGATCCAACTGGGTAATTCCATTGGCGTTTTAGTCGTATCGCTGTTATTAGGCCAACAACATTTCAGCATTAACACCGATGCGCTTAATCTTGGCTTTATGCTGTTTATTTTCTGCGTCGGGGTCGAAGCCGGACCGAACTTTTTTTCCATTTTTTTTCGCGATGGGAAAAATTACCTAATGTTAGCACTGGTGATGGTTGGCAGTGCGCTGGTGATCGCCTTAGGGTTAGGTAAGCTGTTTGGCTGGGATATTGGCCTGACGGCCGGTATGTTAGCAGGCTCTATGACGTCGACACCGGTTCTGGTCGGTGCTGGCGATACACTGCGTCATTCCGGCATGGAAAGCAGGCAGCTCTCACTGGCACTGGATAATCTGAGCCTCGGGTATGCCTTAACCTATTTAATCGGTCTGGTGAGTTTGATTGTTGGTGCGCGTTACTTGCCGAAATTGCAGCATCAGGACTTACAGACCAGCGCCCAGCAAATCGCCCGCGAACGTGGCCTGGACACTGATGCCAACCGTAAGGTTTATTTACCGGTGATCCGCGCCTATCGCGTCGGCCCGGAACTGGTGGCCTGGACCGACGGCAAAAATCTGCGTGAACTGGGTATTTATCGACAAACCGGCTGCTACATTGAACGTATTCGACGTAACGGGATTCTGGCAAATCCAGACGGTGATGCCGTGCTACAAATGGGCGATGAAATAGCGTTGGTAGGCTATCCCGACGCCCATGCCCGACTCGATCCCAGCTTCCGTAACGGTAAAGAAGTTTTCGATCGTGACCTTCTCGACATGCGTATCGTCACTGAAGAAGTGGTCGTTAAAAACCATAACGCTGTAGGTAAACGTCTCGCACAACTGAAGTTGACCGATCACGGTTGCTTCCTTAACCGCGTCATTCGTAGCCAGATTGAGATGCCGATAGATGACAACGTCGTGCTTAACAAAGGTGACGTTTTACAAGTCAGCGGCGATGCCCGCCGCGTAAAAACCATCGCCGATCGCATCGGCTTTATCTCGATTCACAGCCAGGTCACTGACCTGCTGGCATTCTGCGCCTTCTTTGTTATTGGGCTGATGATCGGGATGATCACCTTCCAGTTCAGCACATTCAGTTTCGGCATGGGGAACGCTGCCGGGTTGTTATTCGCCGGAATTATGCTGGGCTTTATGCGTGCTAACCACCCGACCTTCGGTTACATTCCGCAGGGTGCATTAAGCATGGTGAAAGAGTTCGGCTTGATGGTGTTTATGGCAGGCGTTGGTCTGAGCGCCGGTAGCGGTATTAATAACGGCCTGGGCGCGATTGGCGGTCAGATGTTGATTGCCGGATTGATTGTCAGTCTGGTGCCCGTGGTTATCTGTTTCTTGTTCGGTGCTTATGTATTGCGAATGAACCGCGCGCTGTTGTTCGGCGCAATGATGGGCGCACGTACCTGCGCGCCGGCAATGGAGATCATCAGTGATACAGCTCGCAGTAACATCCCGGCGCTGGGCTATGCGGGCACCTATGCAATCGCCAACGTCCTGCTGACGCTGGCAGGGACAATCATCGTCATGGTATGGCCAGGATTAGGATAAAACTGAAGTTGCCCTGAAAATGAAATTTTTTTGCACAACCGCAGAACTTTTCCGCAGGGCATCAGTCTTAATTAGTGCCACTGCTTTTCTTTGATGTCCCCATTTTGTGGAGCCCATCAACCCCGCCATTTCGGTTCAAGGTTGATGGGTTTTTTGTTATCTAAAACTTGCTCATTTTGCCATTTTCGCTTTCTCCTCGCCCTGCAAACATATATGATTTAACACATATGAATATACGCAGGATCATCCGATGCTTCACCCCGTTCAGCTCTTCAAAACCCTCTCCGACGAAACGCGCCTCTCCATCGTCATGCTTCTGCGTGAAGCGGGCGAGCTGTGCGTCTGCGATCTCTGCTCCGCTACCAACGAGCCGCAGCCGAAAGTCTCCCGCCACATGGCCTTACTGCGCGAGGCCGGGCTGGCCATCGACCGTCGCGAGGGTAAGTGGATCTACTACCGTCTCTCTCCCAACATGCCTGCATGGGCGGCAACCGTTATCGACACCAGCTGGAACTGCCTGCGGGAAGAGACGCGTATGAAGCTGAAAAACCGACTTCCGGGCTCGTGCTGACCAAAACATATTCACAATAACAGATATAATGGAGTAAAAGATGTTTCTGGCAGGAGCGATTTTTTTATTCACACTGGTGCTGGTCATCTGGCAACCCAGAGGGCTCAGCATCGGCTGGAGCGCGACCATTGGCGCCGCGCTGGCGCTGATGAGCGGCGTTATCCACATTAACGATATTCCGGTGGTGTGGAATATCGTCTGGAACGCGACGGCTGCGTTTATCGCCGTCATTATCATCAGCCTGCTGCTGGATGAGTCCGGCTTTTTTGAATGGGCGGCGCTGCACGTCTCACGCTGGGGTAATGGTCGTGGTCGCTTGCTGTTTACCTGGATTGTCCTGCTCGGTGCTGCCGTTGCCGCCCTGTTTGCCAATGATGGCGCGGCGCTTATTTTGACACCGATTGTCATCGCCATGCTGCTGGCTTTAGGGTTCAGTAAAGGCACTACGCTGGCGTTCGTGATGGCGGCCGGATTCATTGCCGATACCGCCAGCCTGCCGCTTATTGTCTCCAACCTGGTGAATATCGTTTCCGCTGATTTCTTTGGCCTCGGCTTTCGCGAATACGCCTCGGTGATGGTGCCGGTGGATATCGCCGCGATTGTTGCCACGCTGGTGATGTTACATCTCTATTTTCGCAAAGATATTCCGCAGAACTACGATATGGCGCTGCTGAAATCTCCCGCAGAAGCGATCAAAGATCCTGCTACGTTCAAAACTGGCTGGGTTGTTTTACTGCTTCTGCTGGTGGGATTTTTCGTCCTGGAACCGCTCGGCATTCCGGTGAGCGCCATTGCAGCTGTGGGCGCGCTGATATTATTTGTCGTCGCTAAACGCGGTCATGCGATTAATACGGGTAAAGTCCTGCGCGGTGCCCCCTGGCAGATTGTCATCTTCTCGCTCGGCATGTATCTGGTGGTTTATGGCCTGCGCAATGCCGGATTAACGGAATATCTTTCTGGCGTACTCAACGTGCTGGCGGATAACGGCCTGTGGGCCGCGACGCTCGGCACCGGATTCCTCACCGCCTTCCTCTCTTCTATTATGAACAATATGCCGACGGTACTGGTTGGCGCGTTGTCCATTGATGGCAGCACGGCATCTGGCGTTATCAAAGAAGCGATGGTTTATGCCAATGTGATTGGCTGCGATTTGGGACCGAAAATTACCCCAATTGGTAGCCTGGCTACGCTACTCTGGCTGCACGTACTTTCGCAGAAGAATATGACTATCAGCTGGGGATATTACTTCCGTACAGGGATTATCATGACCCTGCCTGTGCTGTTTGTGACGCTGGCTGCGCTGGCGCTACGTCTCTCTTTCACTTTGTAATGAGATACTGATATGAGCAACATTACCATTTATCACAACCCGGCCTGCGGCACGTCGCGTAATACGCTGGAGATGATCCGCAACAGCGGCACAGAACCGACCATTATCCATTATCTGGAAACTCCGCCAACGCGCGATGAACTGGTCAAACTCATTGCCGATATGGGGATTTCCGTACGCGCGCTGCTGCGTAAAAACGTCGAACCGTATGAGGAGCTGGGCCTTGCGGAAGATAAATTTACTGACGATCGGTTAATCGACTTTATGCTTCAGCACCCGATTCTGATTAATCGCCCGATTGTGGTGACGCCGCTGGGAACTCGCCTGTGCCGCCCTTCAGAAGTGGTGCTGGAAATTCTGCCAGATGCGCAAAAAGGCGCATTCTCCAAGGAAGATGGCGAAGTCGTCGTTGACGCCAGCGGGAAAAAAATCTCCCGACAGTAAGCGTAGCCGGGGCGAGTGCTATCAGACGGTATCCTCGCCTGCAATCCGCCCCACCATCACCCGGATCTCCTCCCGAGTTAACGGCGACCGATCGGTCACAAAATGCAGCGTCATCCCCTCGATAAACGCATCCAGCGCGCGGGCGGTGGCCGGATCAAACCACTGCTCCAGCGTAGCCTGGCTCATCTTCATCCAGTCCTGCATCACCGTTTTCAGCGCGGCGCTGCGGTGCATAAACGCGTACAGCTGATACATCAGCGCCATATTGTGTGGCGTGGTCACGGCTGAACTGTGGATCAGCGTGGTAATGGCCTCGCACGCCCTCTCGCGCCCCGTAACCCCCGCGAAGAAATCCCGGTACTGCTGAGACATCTGCTGCGTAAACCACGTGAATGCCTCCTCCAGAAGCGACTCCATCCCGTCGAAATAGTAGGTCATCGACCCCAGCGGCACGCCTGCGCAGGTGGCAATTTTGCGGTGCGTGACGGCATGAATACCGTGCTCAGCAATGGTGTCCAGCGTCGCCTGGAGTATCTTCTCGCGGCGGTTAGGGTCGTTCGGTGGTCTGCTCATAAAATCCTCATCCGGTTTATGTACAAATGTACACAAAGTTGCTAGTGTTGTCGCTATTGTTGTACTTCTGGTGCTGATCCCAATGACGCTAACTTCTCCTCGCAAAGCCCTGCATCTGCGCATGTGGGCGCTATTTATGTTCTTCTTCATCCCCGGGCTGCTGATGGCTTCCTGGGCAACGCGCACCCCGGCAATCCGCGATACGCTATCCGTTTCGACGGCGGAGATGGGGATCGTGCTGTTTGGCCTGTCGATTGGCTCGATGAGCGGCATCCTCTGCTCGGCCTGGCTGGTGAAACGCTTTGGCACGCGCGCGGTGATCCGCACCACCATGTGCTGCGCAGTGGTAGGTATGCTCGGTCTGAGCGTGGCGCTGTGGTTCGCCTCGCCGCTGATGTTTGCCCTTGGCCTGATGGTATTTGGCGGCAGCTTTGGTGCGGCGGAAGTGGCCATTAACGTGGAGGGGGCCTCCGTTGAACAGGCGATGAACAAAACGGTGCTGCCGATGATGCATGGCTTTTACAGCCTCGGCACGCTGGCGGGCGCGGGCGTAGGGATGGCGCTGACGGCGCTGGGCATTGCGGCCAATGTGCACATTTTACTCGCGGCGCTGGTCTGCATTATCCCGATCCTCACCGGCATCAGGGCTATTCCCGCAGGCACAGGACAAAATGCCTCGGACGAACAGAAGTCTGCGGCAAAAGGGTTGCCCTTCTATCGCGATTTCCAGCTGATGCTGATTGGTGTGGTGGTACTGGCGATGGCGTTTGCTGAAGGCTCCGCCAACGACTGGCTACCGTTGCTGATGGTGGACGGGCACGGATTCAGCCCCACCTCCGGCTCGCTGATTTACGCCGGGTTTACGCTCGGCATGACCGTCGGACGCTTTACCGGGGGCTGGTTTATCGACCGTTACAGCCGCGTGGCTGTCGTCCGTGCCAGCGCCCTGCTGGGTGGGCTGGGCATCGCGATGATTATCTTTGTGGATGTGGACTGGATTGCCGGCGTGTCGGTGATCTTGTGGGGACTGGGCGCCTCCCTTGGCTTCCCGCTGACCATTTCCGCTGCCAGCGATACCGGCCCCGACGCGCCGACGCGCGTGAGCGTCGTAGCGACCACGGGCTACCTCGCTTTCCTGGTGGGGCCGCCGCTGCTTGGATTCCTCGGTGAGCACTACGGGTTACGCAGCGCGATGCTGGTGGTATTAGGGTTAGTCATTATTGCCGCCCTGGTGGCGCGAGCGGTGGCAAAACCGGAAGCAGAAACAACGTCAATGGAGAAGGGATATGAGCGTTAAACTGATTGCAGTCGACATGGATGGCTCCTTCCTGAGCGATGCGAAAACCTATAACCGCGCGCGTTTTCTGGCGCAGTACGCGCGCATGAAAGCGCAAGGCATCCGTTTTGTGGTCGCCAGCGGAAACCAGTACTACCAGCTGATCTCATTTTTCCCGGAGATCGCCCATGAAATTGCCTTCGTCGCCGAAAACGGCGGCTGGGTGGTGGATGCGGGCGAAGACGTGTTTAACGGCGAACTGTCGAAAGAGCATTTTCTGACCGTCGCCACCCTGTTAAACGACGTGCCCGGCATTGAGATAATTGCCTGCGGAAAAAACAGCGCCTACACGCTGAAAACGTATAACGACCTCTTCAAAGAGATTGCTGCGAAATACTATCACCGCCTTGAAAGCGTCAGCAGCTTTGACAACCTCAACGATATTTTCTTCAAATTCGGGCTAAACGTCTCTGACGACGAAATTCCGCGCATTCAGGCGCTGCTGCATGAGAAGCTTGGCGACATCATGGTGCCGGTGACCACGGGACACGGTAGTATCGACCTGATTATCCCCGGCGTACACAAAGCTAACGGCCTGCGGATCCTGCAAGCGCGCTGGGGCATTGAGGACAGTGAAGTGGTGGCCTTTGGCGACAGCGGTAACGACGTGGAGATGTTGCGCCAGGCTGGGTTTGGCTTCGCGATGGCCAATGCCAGACCGCACATTAAGGCGGTGGCCCGCTATGAAGCACCGAACAATAATGACGAAGGGGTGCTGGACGTAATTGATAGGGTGCTGGACGGGGAGGCGCCGTTTAATTGATTCCGTGCGCTCTGGTGCCCTCACCCTAACCCTCTCCCACAGGGAGAGGGGACTGTCCCGAGCTCACCCACGGGGGAGAGGGAATAAGAATTACGGTTGCAGGGCGTTTCCGACGCGTTTGTCTTTCAGGAATACCACCATCAGGGCAATCCACAGCACGCCGTTGGCGAGGTTAAACAGGCTGAACAGTCCGTTACCGCCGAAAGCATAGGCATGTTTGCTGATTTCAATACCAACGGTAAAGATCAGCATTTGCAGCATTCCCATCGCCGCAGAAACCGTACCTTTACTCATATCGCTGGCAAACAGGGTTAATCGCACCAGTCCCGCATTCGCCAGACCAATACCGAAAGCATAAATACTTAACCCGGCAGTCATCCATAAATACGCGTGCGATGAGATAACCGTTGCCGCAGCAGCGACCAACAGACCAATCATAATCGGCCAGCCGCCCATAATTATCAGCGAACGTACGGTGCGGCGCGAGGTCAAACGCGCTAACAGCAAGTTACCCGCAATTAACGCCCCGAAAATAGGCACTTGCAGCAAGCCATATTCATAGCTGCTCAACTGCTCGCCGGTAATGATGATAATCGGCGACTGGGCGATCCACGCCAGCAATGGCAGGCTAACGAATCCCAGCGCCAGCGCCCCCGCCACAAAGCGGCCGTTCTTCAGCACCAGCTTATAGTCACGACCGAGTTCTTTCAGTGACAGTTTCTCGCCTATACGCGTGGCAGTTTCAGGCATGGCTCGTTGCAGACCGAAAAAGGAGATCGCTGCCAATGCGGCAAACAAAACAAACATCCCCTCCCAGGGCAGCACATGGATCCACGCCGCGCCCACCAGCGGACCAAGTAGCGGAGCAATCAGCGCCACGTTCGCCATCAGCGCGGTGATCTTGATACAAACCGCCTCTTCGAAGGATTCCTGAATTGCGGCGTATCCCACAGCGCCAATGAAACAGAGGCTTATGCCCTGCAAGAAGCGCAACAGGGTGAATTGTTCAATGTTTTGCGCCAGCAATATTGCCAGACAGGTGATGATAAACCACACCACCCCCGCCAGCATCACCGGACGGCGACCAATACGATCCGACAGCGGCCCCAGGAGCCATTGTAAAAACATCCCGCCCGCCAGATATGCGGTCATTGAAGTAGGAACCCAATCAATGCCCGCCTGATATTGTTCCACCACGGCCAACATACCGGGTTGAATCATATCGTTGCCGATATAGGTTGAAAATTCGTAAAGCACCAGACAGAGAGGGAAAAGTAACGCCTGACGTCCCAGACGATTACCGGAAGAAGAACGGTTTATCATGCAATCTCTTTAGTATGAAAAAATCGCGATGAGTGTAATGAATTGCCGCTGTCTGAGATAGCATAATCACGTGAAAACACAGAAATAAGGCACTTATCGTTGTTGTTTAAGGTTTCCTTAAGTTGCCCTCCCTATGATAGTGCTATTTCACGTTATTGACCGAAACTATGACACACGCCGTCAGCCCTTCAGAATTATCTAAGTTACCGACAAATAAGACAAAAAGCCTTTACCGTTTTTCTGCCCGCTTTTATGGTTATCAGCTTTTCGGGCTGATCGTCCTTGCGCTGCTTTTTACCTGGCTTTCGCGCGATGAATCGCTTGACCGATGGATAACCGGCTTCTGGTATGACGCGGCGACGCACCATTTCCCGCTACAGCAAAACCCGCTGCTGGATCTGCTGAACCATCGGCTGGCGAAATATGTGACCATTGCGCTGGCTGCCGCATCGCTGATTTACGGCGCTTACAAACGCAATGCCCGGCTGGTGACGGCCGCGCTTCTGATGGGGCTGGGGGCGCTGGTAGTTGGGGTGCTGAAAAGCATAAGCCACCACAGCTGTCCGTGGGATCTGGTGGAGTATGGCGGCAAAGCCGTCTCGTATCCCCTGTTCAGCGCCGTTCCGGCAGACAGCGGACCGGGACGCTGCTTTCCCGGCGGCCACGCCTCAAGCGGGTTTATGGTGATGGGGTTGTTTTTTGCCTTCTGGCGTGAACGTCCGCGCCTGGCATGGTCCTTTGTCGCGTTAGGCGTTGTTATGGGGCTGCTGATGGGATTCGGCCAGGTCATGCGCGGCGCGCATTTTTTCTCTCACAACCTGTGGGCCGGGTGGTGGGTCTGGTTTTCCCAGGTGCTGGTTTACGGGCTGGTTTCCACCTGGTTTGCTAAAGAGTAACGAGATTATGTTAGAAAATCTGAACTACGAACTGTTTTACCTGCTCAACGCCACGCCAGCATCACCGGAATGGATGATCGATCTCGCCACCTTCATTGCGAAAGATGTGATCAGCATTGTACCGGCGATGGCGGTGATCCTCTGGTTATGGGGACCTCGTACACAGGTCACCGCCCAGCGCCATCTGGTGATCAAAATGGCGATGGCGATCGGCGTGAGCGTGCTGGCAAGCTACGTGCTGGGCCACGCCTTTCCGCACGATCGTCCGTTTGTCGATCGCGTCGGCTACAACTTCCTGCACCATGCGCCGGATGACTCGTTCCCGAGCGATCACGGCACGGTGATCTTCACCTTTGCGCTGGCCTTCCTGTTCTGGCATCGCCTGTGGTCTGGCATGGTGCTGATGGGGGTGGCGGTCGCCATCGCCTGGTCCCGCGTCTACCTGGGCGTGCACTGGCCGCTGGATATGGTCGGCGGTTTCCTGGTGGGGCTGATGGGCTGCGTCAGCGCAGCCATCCTGTGGAGCCTCTTTGGTCCGGCGCTTTATCGTGGATTATCACAGGCCTATCGCGTTCTGTTTGCCCTTCCGATCCGCAAAGGCTGGATACGTGACTAACCCCGGTCCGTCAGGTTACACTTGAGCCCCCGCCCTGCGGGGGCTCACTTTTTTAGCCCGAGGATCTATGGAAACACGTCGCGATGACCGCATTGCTCAGCTACTTCAGGCGCTGAAGCGCAGCGATAAGCTGCATCTTAAGGAAGCCGCTACCCTGCTTGGCGTGTCTGAAATGACCATTCGTCGCGATCTGAACAGCGACAGCGCCCCCGTTGTGCTGCTTGGCGGGTATATTGTTCTGGAGCCGCGTAGCGCCAGCCATTATCTGTTAAGCGATCAAAAAACACGCCTGGTGGAAGAGAAGCGCAAAGCCGCGCGGCTCGCCGCCTCGCTGGTGCAGCCGCATCAAACGCTGTTTTTTGACTGCGGTACGACAACCCCGTGGATCATCGAGGCCATCGACAGCACCGTTCCCTTTACCGCCGTCTGTTATTCGCTAAACACCTTCCTGGCCTTGCAGGAGAAACCGGCGTGCCGGGTGATTTTGTGCGGCGGCGAGTTTCATGCCAGCAACGCCATCTTCAAACCGCTGAATATTCAGGACACGCTGAGCAATGTATGTCCGGATATCGCCTTTTACTCTGCGGCGGGTGTGAATGTGAAACAGGGGGCAACCTGTTTTAATCTTGAAGAGTTACCGGTGAAACAGTGGGCGCTCAACGCCGCACAGCAGCATGTGCTGGTGGTTGATCACAGTAAATTTGGCAAGGTTCGTCCGGCAAGGATGGGGGAACTGTCGCGCTTTGACGCCATCGTCAGTGATTGCCGCCCGGATGACGAGCTGGTGTCGTATGCAAAGGCGCAGCAGGTGAAGTTGATGTATTGAGGTTGTGCCGGGTGGCGGCTTCGCCTTACCCGGCCTACAACGGCTCAAACGAAGGCCGGGTAAGCGCAGCGCCACCCGGCAAAAACCTAGCTAAACCAGCTGCCGAACCACTGATGGAATTTCATTCATCACGAAATCCCACATCCGACCAAAGAATCCGCCCTCTTCCACATTTTCCATCACGATCAGCGGACGCTGCTCAATGGATTTACCGTTAAGCTGGAAATCAATGGTCCCGACAACCTGACCTTTTTTCAGCGGTGCGGTAAGCTGCGGTTCCGTTAACGTATAACTCGCTTTCAGGTTTTTCAGCTGCCCACGCGGTATGGTCACTGAGCCCGCTTCACCTGCCCCGAGATTCACTTCGCTCTTATCACCAAACCAGACGCGCTGAGTCACAAAGGTGGCATCAGGTTTAATTGGCGTCACGGTTTCAAAGAAGCGGAAACCCCAGGTCAATAATTTCTCAGACTCATTAAAACGGATACGGTCAGTTTTCGCCCCCAGCACTACGGAGATTAAACGCATATCGCCCTGGGTAGCCGAAGCAACCAGATTATATCCCGCGCCTGCCGTGGTTCCTGTCTTCATGCCATCAACATTCAGATTGCTGCTCCACAGCAGACGGTTACGGTTAGGCTGACGAATTTTGTTGAAGGTGAACTCTTTCTCTTTATGAATGGCGTACTCTTCCGGCACATCGTGGATCAATGCTTTACCCAGCAATGCCATATCGCGCGCGGTACTGAACTGCCCCGGCGCATCCAGACCGTGCACCGTCTGGAAGGTAGTGTTGGTCAGACCCAGTTTTTTGGCATAACCATTCATCAAACCAATGAATGACTCCTGGCTCCCGGCAACGTAATCGGCCAGCGCAATACAGGCGTCATTACCGGACTGGATAATCACACCTTTGTTCAAGTCTGCCACCGAAACCTGATCGCCCGGTTTGAGGAACATTACCGATGAACCACGCAGTGCCGGATTTCCCGTCGCCCAGGCATCTTTACCGACCGTCACCATATCGGTGAGTTTAATCTTATCGGCCTTAAGCGCCTGCCCAACCACATAGCTGGTCATGATTTTAGTCAGGCTCGCGGGATCCAGTTTCTCATCCGCGTTGCCTTCTGCCAGCACTTTACCGCTGGCGTAATCCATTAAAATCCATGCACGCGCATCCACGCTCGGCGCTTCAACGGTTTGTTCCGCCGCGAATGCCGTTGGGGCAAAAAGGAATAAAAATGCAGAACCTGCTGCAAGACCACGAAGGAGAGAGGAGTATTGCGTCATAAATGCCACCCGAGTATCCATTCAAAAAAAATACGTTATATCGCCGTATGATAAGTTCGGTGATTAATAACGCACACACAAACTTAAAGAAACCGTAAGTTGGTAAAGTTTTTAAAGTTTATGCAATATCCTGCCGCTTCGCTGCTTCTGGTGTCATTTTTTTGCCAGCTGTTGCTTAAAAGTTAACTTTACTTCACCATCGGAGTCCTGTTCAGCCTGTGGCTGCCTGTCGGAAAAGGGGTGAGTATGATTACGCTGTGGGGTCGGAATAATTCAACCAACGTAAAAAAAGTATTGCTGACGCTCGAAGAACTGGAACTACCTTATGAGCAAATTCTCGCGGGCCGTGAGTTTGGGATAAATCACGATGCTGATTTTCTGGCGATGAACCCTAACGGGCTGGTGCCGTTGTTGCGTGACGACGAAAGTGATCTCATTCTTTGGGAATCAAACGCCATTGTCCGCTATCTGGCGGCACAGTACGGGCAAAAACGTCTGTGGATCGACTCACCGGCACGTCGTGCGGAAGCGGAAAAATGGATGGACTGGGCAAACCAGACGCTCAGTAATGCTCATCGCGGGATCCTGATGGGATTAGTCAGAACACCACCGGAAGAGCGCGATCAGGCCGCCATTGATGCCAGTTGCAAAGAGTGCGACGCCCTGTTTGCCCTGCTCGATGCGGAACTGGCAAAAGTAAAATGGTTCTCTGGCGACGAGTTTGGTGTGGGCGATATCGCTATCGCACCGTTCATCTACAATTTGTTTAACGTTGGCCTGACCTGGACACCGCGTCCAAATCTGCAACGCTGGTATCAGCAACTCACTGAACGCCCCGCAGTGCGCAAAGTGGTGATGATTCCCGTTAGCTAATTGCGTGGGCTAACTTTAAGTAATTCCCCACTGGACTCGTCGGTGAGAACGTATAAATAACCGTCGGGTCCAGTGCGAACATCACGAATTCGCTGCCCTCTGTCCGTTAAAATACGGCCATCTTCTGTCACTTTGTCGCCGTTGACGCTCATCACAATGACATCTTTATCTTTCAGCGCGCCAATAAATAATTTTTGCTGCCACTGGGGGAATTTATCGCTGTTATAGAAGGCCATGCCGCTCACAGCGGGCGAATCTTTTCCAGTAAAAAACAGGTTGCTCGGTCCCGGCGACGATCTCCCCTTTCGCTTCCGGTATCTTAAAGCCTGAATAGTTGATTCCCCAGGTTGCCAGCGGCCAGCCGTAGTTTTTGCCTTTTTGCGGGATATTAATTTCATCACCACCGCGCGGGCCATGTTCATTCAGCCACAGTGCATTACTCCACGGATTCATCGCCATTCCTTGCGGATTACGAATGCCATAAGACCAGATCTCGGCGCGCGCACCGGATTCCTTTATAAAAGGATTATCATCCGGGATTTCGCCCTGGTCGGTCAGACGCACCAGTTTGCCCTGTAATTTATCCAGATCCTGCGCCGTCGGGCGCTGATTGTTTTCGCCCAGAGCAATAAAAAGATAACCTTTACCGTCGAATACCAGCCGCCCGCCAAAATGGTTGCCGGTAGACAGTTTTGGCATCTGTCGGAACACCACCTGGAAGCCCTCAATGCGCGAAAGGTCATCGCTCAACCGCCCGTAGCCCACGGCGGTACCCGCTTTGCCATCATTACCTGCCTCGGCGAAGCTGAGCCAGACCCGCCGTGACTGTGCAAAATCCGGGGCCAGCGCGACGTCCAGCAGTCCGCCCTGGCCGCTCGCCCACACTTTCGGCACGCCGACAATCGGATCGGAGAGCCCTTTTCCTGCCTGCCAGTGCTTAAGCTGCCCGTCTTTGAGCGTGATGAGCAGCCCCTTGTTATCTGGCAAAAACGCCAGCGACCAGGGGTGATCCAGTTTTGTCTGTAGCACGTCGACCTTAACCGTCTCAGGTGCTGCAAGCAGTGAAAGCGGGAATAACAAGACTGGAAGGAAAATCAGCGAGGATCGAGGCATAACGCACTCCTTTATCGACATATGGCTTAAAGATTAGCCACTGTTCCCGGGTGCGTTACCACTTTTACAAAAGCTTAATCAGAAGGGGGAGTTGCCTCCCCCGGGTTCAGTGCCGGGCAAGCGTTTCCGGCTTGTTCAGACACATGATGCAAAGCGCGAGCGTGGTCAGGCAGTTTTCAAGCTTCTCCGCGTTAACGGCAATAAAATTCGGGCAGTCGTGACGTCCGTTCATCAAACAGACCCCGGCGATGGAGAGCACCTCGGCGGCGCGGCGCAGCGCCACTAATTCGCTTTCAGCGTAGTGCGCTTTCAGGATGGGTGCTTTTTCACGCATGAAATTGCAAAGTTCAAAGAAGTTATCACGCAGATTTTCGCTTTCGCTGACTGACATATACCCTTTCGCCTTGCGGAGTTGCAGATATGCGGCCAGGTCGATTCGGGCGTTGATCAGCTTGTTAAGCAGATCGCGTTTCAGTCTGTCAACGGACATGCTATTTCCTCCCCTGTCAGCCATGTTACCTTATTAAGGATAAGGTCATTTTTTGTACAATGTAATGCCTGAGATCAATAAACGATAACTGATTAACATTCTTTACAATGTTACAACGATTGCCCGCCTCAACTGCGCCATCAAGAGTGTATAAATCCCCCGCGATACGCTGTAAAATCCCGCCCTGATAACTCCATAATTGATGAATTTTTAAGCTATGAGCAAAGTAACTCCCCAGCCGAAAATCGGCTTTGTTTCCCTTGGCTGTCCGAAAAACCTTGTTGATTCAGAGCGTATTCTCACCGAACTCCGCACTGAAGGTTATGACGTGGTACCGAGCTATGACGATGCGGACATGGTGATCGTCAACACCTGCGGCTTTATTGACAGCGCGGTACAAGAATCACTGGAAGCCATTGGTGAAGCGTTGAATGAAAACGGCAAGGTTATTGTGACCGGTTGTCTGGGGGCAAAAGAAGATCAGATCCGCGAAGTCCACCCGAAAGTGCTGGAAATCACCGGGCCTCATAGCTATGAGCAGGTTCTGGAGCACGTTCATCACTACGTGCCGAAACCGAAACACAACCCATTCCTGAGCCTGGTGCCAGAACAAGGTGTGAAACTGACGCCGCGTCATTATGCCTATCTGAAAATTTCTGAAGGCTGTAATCACCGCTGCACCTTCTGCATTATTCCGTCTATGCGCGGCGACCTGGTGAGCCGTCCGATTGGCGAAGTGTTAAGTGAAGCGAAACGTCTGGTAGATGCGGGCGTTAAAGAGATTCTGGTGATCTCGCAGGATACTTCCGCCTATGGCGTTGATGTTAAACATCGTACTGGCTTCCACAACGGCGAGCCGGTAAAAACCAGCATGGTCAGCCTGTGCGAACAGTTATCGAAACTGGGGATCTGGACACGTCTGCACTACGTTTACCCTTATCCGCATGTGGACGACGTCATCCCACTGATGGCAGAAGGCAAAATCCTGCCGTATCTGGACATTCCGTTGCAGCACGCCAGCCCGCGCATTCTCAAACTGATGAAGCGTCCGGGTTCTGTAGATCGCCAACTGGCGCGCATCAAACAGTGGCGCGAAATCTGCCCGGAACTGACCCTACGCTCAACCTTTATTGTCGGCTTCCCTGGCGAGACGGAAGAAGATTTCCAGATGCTACTCGACTTCCTGAAAGAAGCGCGTCTGGATCGCGTTGGCTGCTTTAAATACAGCCCGGTTGAAGGTGCAGACGCCAATGCCCTGCCTGACCAGGTTCCGGAAGAAGTGAAAGAAGAACGCTGGAACCGTTTCATGCAGCTGCAGCAGCAGATTTCCGCCGAGCGCCTGCAAGAGAAAGTGGGCCGTGAAATTCTGGTGATTATCGACGAAGTGGACGAAGAAGGCGCAATTGGTCGCAGCATGGCAGATGCACCGGAAATCGACGGCGCGGTTTATCTCAATGGTGAAACCAACGTTAAGCCGGGTGATATCCTGCGTGTGAAAGTCGAGCACGCCGATGAGTACGATTTGTGGGGTAGCCGGGTTTAATCTCCCCACGCCTCTGTTCCAGGCCGGGTAAGGCGTCGCCGCCACCCGGCACATTCCACAGCACTACCCTTTTATCCGCGGGTCCAGCGCGTCGCGCAGCCCATCCCCCAGCAGGTTAAACGCCAGCACGGTCAGGAAAATCGCCAGGCTCGGGAAGATCGCCACGTGTGGCGCAATCACCATATCCGCCCGCGCCTCGTTCAGCATCGCCCCCCACTCCGGCGTCGGCGGCTGTGCCCCTAACCCCAGAAACGACAGGCTGGCCGCCGAGATAATCGACACGCCTATGCGCATGGTGAAATAGACCACGATAGACGAGACCGTTCCCGGCAGAATATGGCTGAACAGGATGGTGGCATCGCTGGCTCCCATGCTGCGCGCCGACTCGATAAAGGTCTGCTGCTTCAGCACCAGCGTGTTGCCACGTACCAGACGCGCGAAAGCGGGAATCGAGAATACCGCCACGGCGATAATGACGTTCGCCATGCCGCTGCCCATCACCGCCACCACGGCAATCGCCAGCAGAATACCGGGAAAGGCAAACAGCACGTCGCAGATACGCATGATGATGCGGTCCCACCAGCCTTCGTAGTACCCGGCCACCAGCCCCAGCACGGTGCCAATTGCTGCGCCCATCAGCACCGCGAAGACCCCGGCCGCCAGTGAGATCTGCGCCCCTACCAGCACGCGGCTAAAAATATCGCGCCCGAGCGAGTCCACGCCAAACCAGTGCATCATCGACGGACCATCGTTCAGCCGGTCGTAGTCGAAGTAGTTTTCCGCATCAAACGGGGCTATCCAGGGGGCGATAATCGCCACCAGGATCAGCAGTAACACAAACAACCCGGCGACCATAGCGACGGGCTGACGACGGAATCGACGCCAGAACTCAACCCACGGGGTGCGAATATGGTCCGGCCTGATCCCCGGCATGGCGTTTAACACCGCCTGACGTCGCCAGTTAAATAGTCGCATCCTTACTTGTACCTGATAGCCGGGTTAATGGCGGCGTAAAGCACATCCACCACTAAGTTGATAAGAATAAATTCCAGCGAGAAAAGCAGAATTTCCGCCTGAATCACCGGGTAATCACGCATTTCTACGGAGTCAACGAGTAAGCGTCCAAGTCCCGGCCAGTTGAAAACTTTCTCCACAACGATGGAACCACCGAGCAAAAAGCCAAACTGTAAGCCCATCATGGTCACTACCGGGATCATCGCGTTACGTAGCCCGTGTTTGAGGACAACCCAGGTTTCGCTCACCCCTTTCGCCCTCGCGGTACGCATATAATCTTCGCTTAAAACATCGACAAACGACGCGCGGGTAAAGCGCGCCATCACGGCGGCCACTGCCGCGCCGAGCGTCAGGGAGGGTAAAATGTAGTGCTGCCAACTGTCTGCTCCCACGGTAGGCAGCCAGCCCAGTTCAACGGAGAATACCTGAATTAAAAGCATCCCCAGAGCAAATGCCGGAAACGAGATCCCCGACACCGCAATGGTCATACTCAATCGATCCGGCCAACGGTTACGCCAGACGGCGGCGATAATTCCCGCCGCCATACCAAATATAACCGCCCAGACCATACTGGTTATGGTCAGCCACAGCGTTGGCATAAAGCGGCTGGCAATCTCATCGGCAACCGGACGACGCGACACCATCGACAGGCCAAAATCCCCCTGCACAGCATTGCTGATATAGTGCCAGAACTGGTGATACAGCGGCTGATCCAACCCCAGCTGCTGACGCACCAGTTCTATAACCTGCGCATCAGCTTCGGGCCCGGCAATCAATCGCGCCGGATCGCCGGGCAGCATATGGACAAATAAAAACACCAGCACCGAGACGATAAACAGCGTCGGAATCAACCCCAGTAAGCGTTTGATAACGTAATTAAGCATTCCACTCCCTGCGTTGCTTATTGCAAATCCGCGTCTTCAAAGCTGAAGCCGGTGTCTGGCATGATCCAAAAACCGGTCAGGTTTTTACTGTGTGCCGACACCAGTTTTTCTACCACCAGCGGGATCCACGGCGATTCTTGCCAGATGATATCCTGCGCCGCCTTATATAAGCGGGTCTTTTCCGCCGGATCATTAGTTTTCAGTGCCTGAGCCAGGAAGTCATCCACCTGTTTATTGCTGTAAAACGCGGTATTAAACAGCGTCGGTGGCCAGTTCTGCGAGGCAAACAGCGGCGATAGTGCCCAGTCCGCTTCGCCGGTTGAAGCCGACCAGCCAGTGTAGAACATCCGCACGCCGCTCTCTTTTTGCCCTTTACCTTCAACTTCTGCCGCCCGCTGTCCGGCATCCATCGCAGTCACCTGGGCTTTAATCCCGACCTGCGCTAACTGCTGCTGGGTAAATTGCAGCACTTTCTGCGCGGTGCTGTGGTTATGTGACGACCACAGCGTGGTACTGAAACCGTTGGGATATCCCGCCTCTTTCAGTAATTCGCGCGCTTTCACTGGATCGTAAGGCCACGGTTTATAACTTTGCGCGTAGGCGATACTTGGCGGTACCACACCAGTAGCTGGCGTTGCATAGCCCGCAAAGGCAACTTTCACCAGCGCCGGACGGTTAATGGCGTAATTCAGCGCCTCACGGACCTTCGGGTTATCGAACGGCTTTTGCGTCACGTTCATACTGATATAACGCTGCATAATTGACGGACTGGCCATCAACTCGATATTTTTGTTTTTCTCCAGCAGTGTGGCCTGCTCGTAAGGAATGGGGAAAGCAAACTGCGCTTCACCGGTTTGCAGCATTGCCGCGCGGGTGTTGTTATCCGCCACCGGACGCCAGGTTATGCTGTCCAGTTTGGGCAATCCTGGCTGCCAGTAACCCGCGAATTTTTTCACCTTCACAAAATCGGTCTGATTCCAGGTATCCAGTTCATACGGTCCGGTTCCCACCGGATAAAAACCAATCTCCTTGCCATATTTTTCCAGCGCTGCCGGTGAAATCATCGCGGTCGCCGGATGGGCAAGAATATTAATAAACGCTGAGAACGGCTGTTTGAGGGTAATCTTTACCGTTGTCGGATCGATCGCTTCCGTTTTAGCAATATTCTTATACAGGTTATAGCGTTTAAGATGATTCGCCGGATCGCTGGCCCGGTCCAGATTCGCTTTCACCGCCGCGGCGTTGAAATCGGTGCCATCCTGGAATTTAATGCCTTCCCGCAATTTCACGGTGTAAGTAATGCCGTCATCGGAAACGGTATAACTCTCCGCCAGCACGTTTTTCAGTTTCATCTCTTTATCCAGACCGAACAGCCCCTGGTAAAACGATTTCGCTACGGCCTGAGATAACGTGTCATTTGCGTCATACGGATCGAGCGTGGTGAAATTCGATCCTACCGCCACCACCACATCTTTGGCAGCGAATGCACAAGATGCCATCAACGCTGCCGCAATGCCCAGCGCCACTAACCCACTACGGTGTACAGCTCTTGCCATTTTATTCTCCGCCTGAATGTTATCTACGCATGAATGCGTATTCTGATTGTGGTTGTGCGACGTAATGCCCCGGCCCGACGCATTGCAACGAGACGGCTGCCACCTCTTCGCCACGCAGATGAATATTGCTGGGAAGATCGTCCGACAGCAGTACACGCTGCGGTCGTTGTCGGGACGGTTCAGCGACCGGAACTGCCGCCAGTAATTTACGCGTATAAGGATGCTGCGGGTTTTCGAAGACCGCGCGCCGTGGACCAATTTCAACAATTTGCCCGAGATACATCACCGCCACACGATGACTAATCCGCTCTACCACGGCCATATCGTGGGAGATAAACAGATACGCAATGCCGAAATCACGCTGGAGATCGAGCAACAAGTTGATAATCTGCCCGCGAATAGAAACATCCAGCGCCGAAACGGCTTCGTCGGCAATGATCACTTTTGGATTCAATGCCAACGCGCGAGCAATGCAGATGCGCTGGCGCTGACCGCCGGAAAACTCATGCGGGTAACGCCAGGCATGTTCAGGTAACAGGCCCACGCGCTCCAGCAACCACGCAACGCGGCGCTGCGCGGCTTCACCGTCGAGCAGGTTATGCACCCGCAGCGGCTCCATAATCGAGTACCCCACCGTATGGCGCGGATCGAGCGACGCATAAGGATCCTGGAATATAAACTGAATATCCCGGCGCACCGCCTGCAATTTACTGTTAGGGAGCGTGTCGATGCGCTCACCGTTGAAGGTGATGCTCCCCTCCTGCGACGCCACCAGCCTGAGCAGCGCCCGTCCGGTGGTGGATTTACCGCAGCCGGACTCCCCCACCAGCGCCAGCGTTTCGCCCGGCCAGAGATCAAAACTGACGTTTTCAACCGCATGCACTTCGCGCTTCACGCGATTGAGGATCCCGCTACGCAGCGGGAAACGGGTCACCAGGTCACGCACTTCGAGAATTGGCCTGCCGGGAACCACCGTATCCTGTTCGGTTTCGTCTTCCTGCTGGCCCTGTTCGGTCTGTGAGAACAGCGGAAAACGGCGCGGAAAATCACTGCCATTCATGGCCCCCAGACGCGGGACCGCCGCCAGCAGCGCTTTGGTATAAGGATGCACCGGCGCATGAAAGACCTGCTCCACCGTGCCGGTTTCCACCGCCTCGCCCTGATACATCACCAGTACCCGATCGGCAATCTCTGCACCACGCCCATATCGTGAGTGATAAAGATAAACGCCCATCGACATCTCTTTTGCAATACTTTGATTAATTGCAGAATCTGCGCCTGAATGTGACATCCAGCGCGGTGGTTGGCTCATCGGCAATCAGCACCGCCGGGCGGCATGACAGCGCCATCGCAATCATCACTCGCTGGCGCATCCCGCCAGAGAGTTGATGCGGATAGCGGGACAAAATCGCGTGCGCCTCAGGGATACGCACCAGCTCCAGCATCCGTTTTGCTTCATTGAGCGCCTCATCACCGCTCAGTCCCTGATGCAGGCGGATAGATTCGGCAATCTGCTCGCCCACCGGAAAAACCGGGTTCAGGGAGGTCATCGGCTCCTGAAAAATCATCGCAATATCTGCCCCGCGCACCCCCTGCATCTGGGACGCACTCAGCTCGTTGAGATCGATAACCTGACGGTTGCGACGGCGCAACAGCATCCGCTCGCTGGTGACCTGCCCGCCCGTCTGCTCAAGCAGACGCATCAGCGCCAGCGCGGTAACGGATTTACCGGAACCTGATTCGCCAACAATCGCCAGCGTCTCGCCGCGCCTGAGCGAAAACGATAAATTCTGTACTGCGGGGATGAACTGCCGCTCTTCCTGAAACGCAATATTCAGTTGGTGGACAGCCAGCACTTCGCAGTTGTCCAGCTCTTCACGGTGCGGCACGCAATGCCCCCTTATTCACGATAAATGCCTGTGCTGGGCGCATCGCCGGCATACCCCCACGCCCGGTACATCCCTTCACTGTTGAACGGCAGAGCCACGTTGCCCTCCCGATCCACCGCAATTAAGCCGCCAATCCCGCCCAGCGCCGGCAGTTTCTCCATCACTACCCGCTCGCAGGCCTCACTCAGGCTTAATCCGCCGTAATCCATTAGCGCGGTAATGTCGTAGGCCGCCAGCGCGCGGATAAACACTTCGCCGGTGCCGGTGCATGACACCGCCGCGGTGGCGTTATTGGCGTAACACCCGGCCCCCGGCAGCGGGCTGTCGCCGACGCGACCGGGAAGTTTGTTGGTCATACCGCCTGTCGACGTCGCGGCGGCGAGATTACCGGCTTTATCCAGCGCCACCGCGCCTACCGTGCCCATTTTGCTGCGTTCATCGAGCGGCGCGGCATGGTCCAGCTGCGTCATCCCCGCTGTACGGGCCTCCAGCAGTTGCCGGTAACGCTCCTCGGTGGAAAAAAGATCGGGCGAGACCGTGTCCATCCCGTGCTCGACGGCAAATTTTTCCGCCCCCGCCCCGGCCAGCAGCACATGCGGGCTTTGTTCCATCACCAGACGCGCGGCCAGCACCGGATTACGCAGACGGCTGACGCCCGCTACCGCGCCCGCCTTCAGGGTGACGCCGTCCATCACGCAGGCATCCAGCTCGTGCGTTTCATCGCGCGTAAAGACCGAGCCAATACCGGCATTAAACTGCGGGCACTCCTCCAGCAGACGTACTGCTTCGGTCACCACGTCCAGCGCGCTGTCGCCCGCTTCCAGCATCCGCTGGCCTGTTTCCACAATGGCGTTCAGCGCATCAATATAACGCTTCTCCTGCTCGGGACTGAGCTGTGCACGGGTGATTGCCCCGGCACCGCCATGAATTGCGATAACCGCTTTACTCATTTCGCATCACCCATTAGCCTGGCTGGCTGCTTTTTCTATAAATATCATTATCGTCGACGAATCTTCAGATGATTTTTGAATATAGAAAGACGCAACTGTGATGTAAAGCGTACACCCATCGGGTCATACAGTTAGCCGCACTTTTCTGCCATAATGAGCGCTTTCGTTGTTACTCCGCAGGAGCCCACCATGGATTTTACCGCCGGACTGATGCCGCTTGAGACGGCACTCTCGCAGATGCTTGACCGCATTACTCCACTGCACGACGTTGAGACACTGCCGCTTGTGCGCTGTTTTGGCCGTATTGCCGCGCGCGATATCGTCTCGCCGCTGAACGTGCCGGGGTTCGATAACGCGGCGATGGACGGCTATGCCGTACGTCTGGCGGATCTGCAAACGGGTCAGCCGCTGCCGGTGGCAGGTAAAGCGTTTGCCGGGCAGCCGTTTAACGGTGAGTGGCCAGCGGGCACCTGCGTGCGCATTATGACCGGGGCACCGGTGCCAAAGGGCTGTGAAGCCGTGGTGATGCAGGAAGAGACCGAACAAACGGACGACGGCGTGCGCTTTACCGCCAGCGTCAAAGCGGGACAGAATATCCGCCACATCGGGGAAGACATTACCCTGGGCGCAACGGTCTTTGCCGCCGGGCAAAAGCTGACGGTCGCCGAACTGCCGGTGCTGGCATCGCTTGGCATCGCGGAGATTGACGTGGTCCGCAAAGTGCGCGTGGCGGTGTTCTCCACGGGAGATGAGCTACAGCTTCCGGGTCAGCCGCTGAACGAGGGGCAGATTTACGACACCAACCGTCTGGCGGTGCACCTGATGCTTGAGCAGCTGGGCTGTGAGGTGATTAACCTCGGTATCATTCCTGACGATCCGCAAAAACTGCGCGCGGCGTTTATCGACGCTGACGCCTCTGCCGACGTGGTGATCAGCTCCGGCGGCGTATCGGTTGGCGAAGCGGATTACACCAAAACCCTGCTTGAAGAGCTGGGCGAAATCGCCTTCTGGAAGCTGGCGATTAAACCGGGCAAACCGTTCGCGTTTGGCAAACTTCCGCACAGCTGGTTCTGTGGCCTGCCGGGTAACCCGGTCTCTGCCGCGCTGACCTTCTACCAGCTGGTGATCCCGCTGCTGGCGAAGCTTTCAGGCAACAATGCCAGCCCGCTGCCGGAGCGTGTGCGCGTGCGGGCGGCAACGCGCCTCAAAAAATCACCGGGCCGTCTCGATTTCCAGCGCGGCATTCTGGCGCGCAACGCCGACGGCGAGCTGGAGGTGAGCACCACCGGGCATCAGGGTTCACACATCTTTAGCTCCTTCAGTCAGGGGAACTGCTTTATCGTGCTGGAGCGCGATCGCGGCCACGTTGAGGCGGGCGAATGGGTTGAAGTAGAACGCTTTAACCACCTGTTCGGAGGCTGACATGACGGTGGAACTGAGCGACCCGGAGATGATGCGCTACAACCGCCAGATCGTGCTGCGCGGGTTTGATTTTGAGGGTCAGGAGGCGCTCAAGGCGGCCAGCGTGCTGGTTGTGGGTCTTGGCGGGCTGGGCTGCGCGGCAGCGCAATATCTGGCTGCGGCGGGTGTCGGCCGCATGACGCTGCTGGATTTCGACACCGTGTCGGTGTCCAACCTGCAACGCCAGACGCTGCACAGCGACGCGACGGTCGGTCAGCCTAAAGTGGAATCAGCACGCACGGCGCTGGCGCGCATTAACCCCAACGTTCAGTTCACCCTGATTGACGCGATGCTGGATGACAGCGCGCTGTTTGCCCAGATTGCACGGCATGACCTGGTGCTGGACTGCACCGATAACGTCGCCATTCGCAACCAGCTCAATGCGGGTTGCTTTGCCCATAAAACGCCGCTGATTTCCGGCGCGGCCATCCGCATGGAGGGGCAAATCACCGTCTTCACCTACGCTGAAGGAGAGCCCTGCTACCGCTGCCTGAGCCGTCTGTTTGGCGAGAATGCGCTGACCTGCGTCGAGGCGGGCGTGATGGCGCCACTTGTTGGCGTTATCGGTTCCTTGCAGGCGATGGAGGCGATCAAAGTGCTGGCACACTACGGCACGCCCGCAGCGGGTAAAATCGTGATGTATGACGCGATGACCTGCCAGTTCCGCGAGATGAAGCTGATGCGTAATCCCGGGTGTGAGGTGTGTAGCCAGTAAAAAAGTCGGGTGGCGGCTTCGCCTTACCCGACCTACAACGGCCCGAGCGTAGGCCGGGTAAGCGTCAGCGCCACCCGGCAACCGCGATGCAAACGTAGGCCGGGTAAGCGTTAGCGCCACCCGGCAACAGCATCAGACAGACGTCCGCCCAAACGCCCCCTGCCAGTCCTGCTCAAACTTCACAATTGCCGCATCCACGGCCGGAGAGGTAATAAACTGCTGCGCCACGTCCAGCGGCAGCGTGATGGACTCGCACCCTGCCAGCAGGCAGTCCAGCGCCTGGCGCGGGGTTTTAAAGCTCGCCGCCAGCACTTTTGACTGCGGGGCATGCAGGGTCAGCAGCTGTTGCAGTTCAACCACCGTCTGGATCCCGTCCCCGCCCTGTGCGTCCACGCGATTTACATAAGGAGCCACATACTCAGCCCCCGCCAGTGCGGAGAGCATCCCCTGTGCTGCGCCATACACCGCCGTACCCAGCGTCGGGATCCCTTCTGCTTTCAGCATTTTGATCGCCGCCAGTCCTTCAGCGGTCACGGGCACTTTCACCACCAGGTCATTGATTATCGCGCGCAGCTTACGTGCGTCTTCACCATCCCTTCAGCAGTGGTAGCCATTACCTGGGCAAACAGACGCCCCTGACCGCCCATCGCTTCATGAAGTTGCGGAAGCACAACATCCAGCGGTTTTTTACCCGCGGCGATAATGCTTGGGTTAGTGGTCACCCCCGCCAGCGGAAAAATACGTGACAGCGCCTTCACCGCAACAAACGTCTGAAGTATCCAGATACAGTTCCATAACCATCCTCAAAATGTACTTTTTGTCTGATGTAGACTATCACGGGAAAACTCTCTGAACAGTTGACGCACATCAATCTAACTTTCATTCGAAAGTATTTTAATGTTTGAACGAAACAGAGAGGCAACTATGATTTTCACTATTCAGCGCTACTCGACCCATGATGGCCCCCGGTATCCGCACGGTCGTATTTCCTTAAAGGCTGTTCGCTGGGCTGCCGCTGGTGTCAGAACCCGGAAAGCCGCGCCCGCACGCAGGATCTGCTGTATGACGCACGACTGTGTCTGGAAGGCTGCGAGCTGTGCGCTAAGGCCGCGTCGGAAGTGATTGAGCGCCGCGCTGAATGGTTTGCTTATTCATCGGGAAAAGTTAACCCCGGAGCATCTGACGGCGTTACCGACTGCTGTCCGACACAGGCATTAACCGTGTGTGGTGAAGTGAAAAGCGTTGAGGAGATCATGACGACCGTTCTGCGCGATAAACCGTTTTACGATCGCAGCGGCGGCGGTTTAACGCTTTCGGGTGGTGAGCCCTTTATGCAGCCGGAAATGGCGATGGCGCTACTGCAAGCCAGCCACGAGGCAGGCATTCATACTGCGTAGAAACCTGTCTGCATGTGCCGTGGAAATATATCGCCCCTTCTCTGCCCTATATCGATCTGTTTCTTGCCGATTTTAAACACGTTGCCGACGCGCCGTTTAAACAGTGGACCGACGGTAACGCCGCCAGAGTGCTGGATAACCTGAAAAAACTCGCCGCAGCGGGCAAAAAAATCATTATCCGCGTGCCGCTGATTCAGGGCTTTAATGCCGACGAAACCTCTGTAAAAGCCATTACCGATTTTGCCGCCGACGAGCTGCACGTTGGCGAAATTCATTTTCTGCCCTACCACACGCTGGGCATCAACAAATATCACTTACTTAATCTGCCCTATGACGCCCCGGAAAAACCGCTTGATGCGCCAGAACTGCTCGACTTTGCCCAGCAGTATGCCTGCCAGAAAGGGTTAACCGCGACCTTACGAGGATAACAACCATGACCACACTGAAACTGGACACGCTCAGCGACCGCATTAAAGCGCACAAAAATGCGCTGGTGCATATTGTGAAACCGCCAGTCTGTACCGAGCGCGCGCAGCACTATACCGAGATGTATCAACAACATCTCGATAAGCCGATCCCGGTACGTCGCGCGCTGGCACTGGCGCATCACCTGGCGAATCGCACCATCTGGATCAAACACGATGAGTTGATCATTGGCAACCAGGCAAGCGAAGTTCGCGCCGCGCCGATCTTCCCGGAATATACTGTCTCGTGGATCGAAAAAGAGATTGATGATCTGGCAGATCGTCCCGGTGCTGGCTTTGCGGTGAGCGAAGAGAACAAACGCGTTCTGCATGAAGTGTGCCCGTGGTGGCGCGGTCAGACCGTACAGGATCGCTGCTACGGCATGTTTACCGATGAGCAAAAAGGTCTGCTGGCGACCGGAATCATTAAAGCGGAAGGCAATATGACCTCCGGCGATGCGCACCTGGCGGTGAATTTCCCGCTGCTGCTGGAAAAAGGTCTTGATGGTCTGCGTGAGAAAGTAGCGGAACGTCGCTCGCGCATCAATCTGACGGTGCTGGAAGATTTACATGGCGAACAATTCCTGAAAGCGATTGATATCGTGCTGGTGGCAGTCAGTGAACACATTGAACGTTTCGCTGCCCTGGCGCGTGAAATGGCTGCTACCGAAACTCGCGAAAGCCGTCGCGATGAACTGCTGACGATGGCAGAAAACTGCGATCTTATCGCCCACCAGCCGCCGCAGACTTTCTGGCAGGCGCTGCAACTGTGTTACTTCATCCAATTGATTTTGCAGATCGAATCTAACGGTCACTCGGTATCGTTTGGTCGTATGGACCAGTATCTCTACCCGTACTATCGCCGCGACGTTGAACTCAACCAGACGCTGGATCGCGAACACGCCATCGAGATGCTGCATAGCTGCTGGCTGAAACTGCTGGAAGTGAACAAGATCCGCTCCGGCTCACACTCAAAAGCCTCTGCGGGAAGTCCGCTGTATCAGAACGTTACCATTGGCGGACAAAATCTGGTTGATGGTCAACCAATGGATGCAGTGAATCCCCTCTCTTACGCGATCCTCGAATCCTGCGGTCGCCTGCGTTCCACTCAGCCTAACCTCAGCGTGCGTTACCATGCAGGAATGAGTAATGATTTCCTCGACGCCTGCGTACAGGTGATCCGTTGCGGCTTCGGGATGCCGGCGTTCAACAACGACGAAATCGTGATCCCGGAATTTATTAAACTCGGTATTGAACCGCAGGACGCTTACGACTACGCAGCGATTGGTTGTATCGAAACCGCCGTCGGTGGCAAATGGGGCTATCGCTGTACCGGCATGAGCTTTATCAACTTCGCCCGCGTGATGCTGGCGGCGCTGGAAGGCGGGCGTGATGCCACCAGCGGCAAAGTGTTCCTGCCACAAGAAAAAGCGTTGTCGGCAGGCAACTTTAACAATTTCGATGAAGTAATGGACGCGTGGGATACGCAAATCCGTTATTACACGCGTAAATCAATCGAAATCGAATATGTCGTCGACACCATGCTGGAAGAGAACGTACACGATATTCTCTGCTCGGCGCTGGTGGATGACTGTATTGAGCGAGCGAAAAGTATCAAGCAAGGCGGCGCGAAATATGACTGGGTTTCTGGCCTGCAGGTTGGCATTGCCAACCTCGGCAACAGCCTGGCGGCAGTGAAGAAACTGGTGTTTGAACAGGGTGCGATTGGTCAGCAACAGCTGGCTGCCGCACTGGCGGATGACTTCGATGGCCTGACTCATGAGCAACTGCGTCAGCGGCTGATTAACGGTGCGCCGAAGTACGGCAACGACGATGATACCGTCGATACGCTGCTGGCTCGCGCTTATCAGACCTATATCGACGAACTGAAACAGTACCATAACCCACGCTATGGTCGTGGTCCGGTTGGCGGCAACTATTACGCGGGTACGTCGTCTATCTCCGCTAACGTACCGTTTGGCGCGCAGACTATGGCAACACCGGACGGGCGTAAAGCCCACACCCCGCTGGCAGAAGGCGCAAGTCCGGCTTCCGGTACTGACCATCTTGGCCCTACTGCGGTCATTGGCTCAGTGGGTAAACTGCCTACGGCAGCGATTCTCGGCGGCGTGTTGCTCAACCAGAAACTGAATCCGGCAACGCTGGAGAACGAATCTGACAAGCAGAAACTGATGATCCTGCTGCGTACCTTCTTTGAAGTGCATAAAGGCTGGCATATTCAGTACAACATCGTTTCCCGCGAGACGCTGCTGGAGGCGAAAAAACATCCCGATCAGTATCGCGATCTGGTAGTGCGCGTCGCGGGCTATTCCGCCTTCTTCACCGCGCTCTCTCCAGACGCTCAGGACGATATCATCGCCCGTACTGAACATATGCTGTAATCTCCTCGGCCCGGCGGCGGCGTCGCCGGGCCAAATCATTCACATCATCAATTCCACCCCTACTTTCATTCGAAATATAATTTGTGCTCTGTGTCACATTGTTATTACACTGTTACGGTTTCATTTTCGAGCCAGGAGCACATCTATGAGCGTAAAAGTTATCGTCACAGACATGGACGGTACTTTTCTTAACGACGCCAAAACGTACAACCAACCACGTTTTATGGCGCAATATCAGGAACTGAAAAAGCGCGGCATTGAGTTCGTTGTCGCCAGCGGTAATCAGTATTACCAGCTTATTTCGTTCTTTCCTGAGCTAAAAGATGAGATCTCTTTTGTCGCGGAAAACGGCGCGCTGGTTTACGAACATGGCAAGCAACTGTTCCACGGCGAACTGACCCGACATGAATCGCGGATTGTTATTGGCGAGTTGCTAAAAGATAAGCAACTCAATTTTGTCGCCTGCGGTCTGCAAAGTGCATATGTCAGCGAAAATGCCCCCGAAGCATTTGTCGCACTGATGGCAAAACACTACCATCGCCTGAAACCTGTAAAAGATTATCAGGAGATTGACGACGTACTGTTCAAGTTTTCGCTCAACCTGCCGGATGAACAAATCCCGTTAGTGATCGACAAACTGCACCTAGCGCTCGATGGCATTATGAAACCCGTCACCAGTGGTTTTGGCTTTATCGACCTGATTATTCCCGGTCTACATAAAGCAAACGGTATTTCGCGGTTACTGAAACGCTGGGATCTGTCACCGCAAAATGTGGTAGCGATTGGCGACAGCGGTAACGATGCGGAGATGCTGAAAATGGCGCGTTATTCCTTTGCGATGGGCAATGCTGCGGAAAACATTAAACAAATCGCCCGTTACGCTACCGATGATAATAATCATGAAGGCGCGCTGAATGTGATTCAGGCGGTGCTGGATAACACATCCCCTTTTAACAGCTGACCTCTCTACCGGAGCCGTGCGCTCCGGTTTTCCCTTCTTTTTACATCCTGTACATCACATCAAATCATTAAACTTGCATTAACTTATTTATAACTTATATTGTCACATGCAAATCAGAATGGTTTCGAATGAAAGTTAATGAGAGGTGGTTATGGCTTCTACTTTTACCAGCGACACATTGCCTGCCGATCACAAAGCAGCTATCCGTCAGATGAAGCACGCGCTGCGGGCGCAGCTTGGCGACGTCCAGCAGATCTTTAATCAGCTAAGCGATGACATTGCCACGCGAGTGGCTGAAATCAACGCACTCAAAGCACAGGGCGATGCCGTCTGGCCGGTGCTGTCTTATGCCGATATCAAAGCAGGTCATGTTACTGCAGAGCAGCGCGAACAGATTAAACGTCGCGGTTGTGCGGTGATAAAAGGCCATTTCCCCCGCGAACAAGCGCTAGGCTGGGATCAGTCGATGCTGGACTATCTGGACCGCAACCGCTTTGACGAGGTCTACAAAGGCCCCGGCGATAATTTCTTCGGGACGCTCAGCGCTTCACGTCCCGAGATTTACCCCATCTACTGGTCGCAGGCGCAAATGCAGGCCCGCCAGAGTGAAGAAATGGCGAATGCGCAGTCGTTTCTCAATCGTCTGTGGACATTTGAAAGTGATGGAAAGCAATGGTTTAACCCGGATGTGAGCGTCATCTACCCTGACCGTATCCGCCGCCGTCCGCCCGGAACGACCTCCAAAGGTCTTGGAGCGCATACCGACTCCGGGGCACTGGAACGCTGGCTGCTTCCAGCGTATCAGCGCGTTTTCGCCAACGTCTTTAATGGCAATCTGGCGCAATATGATCCCTGGCATGCGGCACATCGTACGGAAGTTGAAGAGTACACGGTGGACAACACCACCAAATGTTCCGTGTTTCGGACATTCCAGGGCTGGACAGCGCTCTCTGATATGCTGCCTTGTCAGGGGCTGCTGCACGTCGTGCCCATTCCTGAAGCTATGGCGTACGTACTGTTACGTCCGCTGCTTGATGATGTGCCGGAGGATGAACTGTGCGGCGTAGCGCCCGGAAGAGTATTGCCGGTATCAGAGCAATGGCATCCACTGTTGATTGAGGCGTTAACCAGCATTCCAAAACTCGAAGCCGGAGACTCCGTCTGGTGGCACTGCGACGTCATCCATTCCGTTGCCCCCGTTGAAAATCAACAAGGTTGGGGCAACGTGATGTACATTCCTGCGGCACCGATGTGCGAGAAAAATCTTGCCTACGCGCACAAGGTGAAGGCCGCACTGGAAAAAGGCGCATCGCCGGGCGACTTCCCGCGCGAGGACTATGAAACAAACTGGGAAGGACGCTTTACGCTTGCCGACCTCAACATTCACGGTAAGCGAGCGTTGGGCATGGCTTAACCGTCGTACAGCCCTTCCCGCTCTACGGCGGTACGTCGTTTCCCCTGACGTATCCGCCGGACCGACTCCCGCACGGTCAGCGTGCCGTTTAGCAGCAATGTTCCCACCGGCGCGTCCGGGCGCATCAGCCGCTGCTGGAGCATATGCACCGCTTCCGTTCCCAGCTCATCACGCGGAACATGTACCGCGGTTAAGGGCACATCCTGAATCGCCGCGAGATTAAAGCCGTCGATGCTCATCACCGAGACATCATGCGGCACGCGCAGACCGTGGTTTTGCAGCGCGCTGATGGTCCCCGCCGCCATAAAATCACCACCAACCAGGAACGCCGTTGGCAGGTCCTTCCCTTTCTGCTGGTGAAGCCACTCGCTTACCAGCTGCTCCGTCTCTCTGGCGCTGAAGCTGGACACCATCAGCAGGTCGCGCCTGTCGCTGAACCTGAGGTTATGACCGTGCCACGCGTCGCGGATCCCGGACAGGCGCAGCTCCATGGTGTAGCGACGCAGGCACAGCACGTTCATCACCTCCCGGTGCCCCATCTCGAACAGGTACTCTGCCGCCCGCTCGCCAATCGCGCGATGATCCGGCGCGACGGCGGGCAGGCGCATGTGGCGGTCCCGGCAGTTAATCAGCATACAGGGTTTGCCCACGTCTACCGCCAGATCGTGGATATGCGGATCGTCGATACCAAGGAGGATCGCCGCCTGGGTGTCCACTTCGTTCATGCGGGCCAGAAACAGCTGGGCATCGCTGTCGTTCTCCTCCAGCGCACAGTAACGCAGGCGAACCTCATGCGAGGCCAGCCCTTTGCTCACGCTCTGGATGACGCGGTAGTAAAAGATGTCGGACCGCTCGTCAAACGCCCGCTGCGGGGCAAACACCACCAGGCTGTTAAGCAGCAGACGCCCCGCCGCCATGCCGTCCATTACCCCCAGCTCCCGCGCGCACGCCAGCACCTTTGCCCGTGCTTTTTCGCTGGTGTTTGCCTTCCCCGCCAGCACGCGAGAAACGGTGCTGATGGAGAGCTGCGTCCGGGCGGCGATTTCGGTGATTTTAAGCCTTTTGTCCATTTTGTGATCTGGCTCCGGATGTGAAATGAAAAAATTTTCACAACTTGTTTATCAGGTAATAACTTGCGAGAAGGTCATAATGCCGAAAATTAAACCTCGGTTATGAGAAAGTTTGCACAAAATCCACTATTCCCTGCCCAATTTCTTTCTTAAGGTGAACCTGTCACACAACTTCCATACTAGTTGTATAGCAGCTTAGCGCTCTAAAACAGATAACTTTCAAACGCCTGACGCTGTGTGACACCTGAACCTTTGTCCCCTTACCGTCCGTCTTGTGGAGAAGAAAATGAGTCAGGACATCAATAACACCGTAGCGACAAGCAAAACACGTCGCGTCATCAGGAACCTGCGCTGGTACGTACTGGTGCTGTTTCTTCTCGGCGTGACCGTTAACTACATCACCCGTAACTCGTTAGGTATTCTCGCCCCTGAACTGAAAGAGAGCCTCGGGATCACCACCGAGCAGTACTCCTGGATCGTCGGCGCGTTCCAGATCGCCTACACCATTTTCCAGCCCCTGTGCGGCTGGCTGATTGACGTTATCGGCCTGAAAATCGGCTTTATGGTCTGCGCCGGGATCTGGGCGCTGATGTGTATCTTCCACGCGGGTGCCGGAAGCTGGCTGCACCTGGCGATTCTGCGCTTCTTTATGGGTGCCTCTGAGGCCGCCGCCACGCCAGCGAACGCCAAAACCATCGGTGAATGGTTCCCGAAATCAGAGCGCCCTGTTGCCGCAGGCTGGGCGGGGGTAGGCTTCTCCATTGGGGCCATGCTGGCCCCGCCTATCATCTACTTTGCCCACGCGTCGTTCGGCTGGCAGGGTGCGTTTATGTTTACCGGCGTGCTGGCGCTGCTGTGGGTGATTCTGTGGTGGGCGTTTTATCACAACCCGGAACAGCACCCAAACCTGAGCCGCGATGAGCTGGCGTTTATCAAGCAGGATAACGAACCTGCGCCGGTCAAACTGCCCTTCCTGACCGCGCTGAAAACCGTCTCGAAGAACAAACGGTTCTACGGCATCGCCATCCCGGCCTTTATGGCGGAACCGGCCTGGGCCGTGCTGAGCTTCTGGGTGCCGCTGTACCTCGCCAAAGAGCACGGCATGGACCTGAAGCAGATCGCGATGTTCGCCTGGCTGCCGTTCCTGGCCGCCGACCTCGGCAGCGTGGCGAGCGGCTACCTGACCCGGCTCTACACCCGCTGGTTTGGCTGCACCCGCGTCAACTCGGTGGTAGCCAGCTCCGTCACCGGCGCGTTTCTGATGATTTCTCTGGCCGTCGTGGCCGTGACCCGCGACCCGTATATCACCATCGTGCTGATCTCCATCGGCGGCTTCGGGCACCAGATCATCTCCTGCATGCTTAGCGCGCTGGTCGTGGAGTCGTTCGACAAAGGCCAGATGGCGACGGTCAACGGCATGCGCGGCTCGGCGGCGTGGATCGCCAGCTTCCTGTTCTCCCTTTTGATTGGGGTGACCGCCGACAAAATCGGCTTTAACCCGCTCTTTATCGCCATGGGCTTCTTTGACCTGCTTGGCGCTGTTTTCCTGGTGGCATTTATTGCTGAACGTCGCGCCAAGCGCGCCTGATAGTGGATGTATTGCATATGAAAACCCTGAAAAACTGGACCGTCGATACGCAGTCGGCGAATCATCTGGAACTGCTAATCGATAACCAGCACCGCCTGTGCCTGTATGTGCTGGAAGAGAATCTGTTCCGTGTGCTGATCAAACGTAAAGGCGAGCTGGCGCTGAACCGCACCTGGAGCATCGCGCCGGAACAAGATGTGCCGTGGGAAGGCCGCCGTCGTGACGATGTCAGCGGCTTCACCTGCCCTGCCTGGACGCTGACGCAGCAGGACGACACGTTAACCGTAGCGACTGAACAGCTGCGCGTCACCGTCCACCAGCCGCTGTGGCTGGAGTGGCACTACCGCAATGAGGCGGGCGAGTGGCAGCCGCTGGTCAATGACCGCCCGACCAGCGCCTACCTGCTGAACGCCCACGGTGACGGCGTGGCGCACTATCTTAGCCGTCGTAAGGATGAACGTTTTTACGGTCTGGGTGAGAAAGCGGGTGATTTACAGCGCAACGGCAAACGCTATGAGATGCGTAACCTGGACGCGATGGGCTATAACGCGGCCAGCACCGATCCGCTTTACAAGCACATCCCGTTCACCCTCACCCGTCGCGATGACGTGAGCTACGGTCTGTTCTACGATAACCTGAGCAGTTGCTGGCTGGATCTGGGTAACGAGATCGACAACTATCACACTGCCTACCGCCGCTGGCAGGCGGAAGCGGGCGATATTGACTACTACCTCTTCACCGGCAAGCGCGTGCTGGACGTGACCAAAGCCTTCGTGCGCCTGACGGGGAAAACGCTGTTCGGACCGAAATGGAGCCTGGGCTACAGCGGCTCGACCATGCACTACACCGACGCGCCGGACGCGCAAAACCAGCTGATGAACTTCATCCGCCTGTGCGATGAGCATGCCATTCCGTGCGACTCGTTCCAGCTCTCCTCCGGCTATACCTCGATTAACGGCAAGCGCTACGTCTTTAACTGGAACTACGACAAAGTGCCGCAGCCGAAGGTGATGAGCCAGGCGTTCCACGACGCGGGGCTGCGGCTTGCGGCAAACATCAAGCCGTGTCTGTTGCAGGATCATCCCCGCTACAGCGAAGTGGCGGAACGCGGCCTGTTCATTCGTGATTCAGAAACCGATGCGCCTGAACGTTCCAGCTTCTGGGATGACGAAGGATCGCATCTCGACTTCACCAACCCGCAGACGGTGCAGTGGTGGCAGAACGGCGTGACCACGCAGCTGCTGGAGATGGGCATCGACTCCACCTGGAACGACAACAACGAGTATGAAGTGTGGGACGGGGAAGCGCGCTGCTATGGCTTCGGTCAGGAGATCGCCATCAAGCACATTCGCCCGGTGATGCCGCTGCTGATGATGCGCGCCTCGCTGGAAGCGCAGCAGCGCTTTGCGCCGGAGAAACGTCCGTATCTGATCTCCCGCTCCGGCTGCGCCGGGATGCAGCGCTACGTTCAGACCTGGAGCGGCGACAACCGCACCAACTGGGACACCCTGCGTTATAACATCCGCATGGGGCTGGGCATGAGCCTGTCCGGACTGTTCAACGTCGGTCACGACATCGGCGGTTTCTCCGGCGACAAGCCGGATGCCGAGCTGTTCGTGCGCTGGGTACAGAACGGCGTGATGCACCCGCGCTTTACCATTCATTCGTGGAACGATGATCACACGGTGAACGAGCCGTGGATGTACCCGGGCGTCACGCCTGCGATTCGCAGCGCCATTGAACTGCGCTACCGCCTGCTGCCGTATCTCTACACCCTGCTCTGGCAGGCGCACGCCGACGACGAGCCGATGCTGCGCCCGACCTTCCTCGATCATGAGCACGATGCGCAGACGTTTGAAGAGTGCGACGACTTCCTGCTGGGCCGTGACCTGCTGGTGGCCAGCGTCGTCGAAGCCGGGCAGCGCGAGCGCCGCGTCTGGCTGCCGGATAACGAAACCGGCTGGTACGATTTTTACACTCACGCGTGGTATGCGGGCGGGCAATCGATCGTCCTTGATGCGCCGCTGGAAAAGCTGCCGCTGCTGGTACGCGCCGGGGCCGGTTTGCCGCTCAGCGAGCGCATCCGTCACGTGAGCGCAGATAAAGACGATACCCGTGAGCTGAAACTGTTCCCGGTGAAAGGCGTCGGCACCACCGCCGGGCTGCTGTTTGAGGATGACGGCGAAAGCTGGGGCTACCAGAACGGCAATGCGCTGTGGGTGGAATGGGAGATGGTGTGCGACGGCGCAAGTATCAACCTGAAGGTGAATGCGCGCGGCGACTATCGTCCGGCATGGAAGGCGCTGAAGGTGTCATTACCGGCGGGGGAAAAACGTACGTTGCGGGTGAACGGAGTTGAAGGGGGCGAGTGGGTGGTATAGTGCGGCCTGTTGCCCTCACCCTAACCCTCTCCCACAGGGAGAGGGGATAGAACGTAGGCCGGGTAAGGCGAAGCCGCCACCCGGCTATTTTTTTAACTCTCGATCCCTTTACTACGCAGGTAATCTTCGTAATTACCGCTAAAGTCGATCACGCGTTCCGGGGTGATTTCCAGAATGCGGGTCGCCAGGGAGCTTACGAACTCACGGTCGTGTGAAACAAAGATCAGCGTGCCCTGATACAGTTCCAGTGCCATGTTCAGCGACTCAATGGATTCCATATCCAGGTGGTTGGTCGGTTCGTCCATGATCAGAATGTTCGGCTTCTGCATCATTAACTTACCAAACAGCATCCGCCCTTTTTCCCCACCGGAAAGCACTTTAGCTGGCTTTTTGATGTCGTCCTGGCTGAACAGCAAACGACCGAGAATACTGCGTACCGCCTGCTCGTCATCGCCTTCCTGCTTCCACTGGCTCATCCATTCGAACACGGTCAGATCATTTTCAAACTCATATTCGTGGTCCTGAGCATAGTAACCAATGCGCGCGTTCTCAGACCATTTTACGGTGCCGCTGTCCGGTTGCAGATCGCCCACCAGCGTTTTCAGCAGCGTTGATTTACCGACGCCGTTGGTACCCAGTACCGCCAGTTTTTCCCCCACTTCCAGCAGCAGGTTGAGATTTTTAAACAGCGGACCGTTATCAAACCCTTTGGTCAGACCTTCCACTTCCAGCGCGTTACGGAACAGTTTCTTATCCTGTTCAAAACGGATGAACGGGTTCTGACGGCTGGAGGCTTTCACCTCTTCCAGTTTGATTTTATCAATCTGGCGCGCGCGCGAAGTTGCCTGGCGAGATTTCGAGGCGTTGGCGCTAAAGCGGCTAACGAAAGATTGCAACTCAGCAATCTGCGCTTTCTTCTTGGCGTTATCGGCCAGCAGACGTTCACGCGCCTGGGTCGCCGCCGTCATGTACTCATCGTAGTTACCCGGATAAACGCGCAGCTCGCCGTAATCCAGATCCGCCATGTGGGTACAGACCATGTTAAGGAAGTGACGGTCGTGCGAGATGATGATCATGGTGCTGTCACGCTCGTTCAGCACCTGTTCCAGCCAGCGAATGGTGTCGATGTCGAGGTTGTTGGTCGGTTCGTCGAGCAGGAGAATATCCGGATCAGCAAACAGCGCCTGCGCCAGAAGCACACGCAGCTTCCAGCCAGGAGCAACTTCACTCATCGGGCCGTAGTGCTGTTCCACTGGAATTCCCACGCCAAGCAACAGTTCACCGGCGCGAGCTTCCGCAGAGTAACCGTCCATTTCGCCGTATTTAACTTCCAGATCGGCCACTTTATAGCCGTCTTCTTCACTCATTTCCGGCAAAGCATAGATGCGGTCGCGCTCCTGCTTCACTTCCCACAACTCTTTATGCCCCATGATCACCGTATCCAGCACAGTGAACTCTTCAAAGGCAAACTGATCCTGACGCAGTTTACCAATGCGCTCGTTGGGATCGAGGGAAACGTTACCCAGCGTCGGCTCAAGGTCGCCGCCGAGGATCTTCATAAAGGTGGATTTACCACTACCGTTCGCGCCAATCAGGCCGTAACGGTTGCCGCCGCCAAATTTGACGGAAATGTTTTCAAACAACGGCTTACTGCCGAACTGCATGGTGACGTTACTGGAAACTAACACAGGCGTATCCTGAAAAGAGATATGACAAACCGCGCATTATG
Source organism: Enterobacter hormaechei (assembly GCA_042434945.1). GTDB lineage: Bacteria > Pseudomonadota > Gammaproteobacteria > Enterobacterales > Enterobacteriaceae > Escherichia > Escherichia hormaechei_A. The sequence continues at coordinate 952,007 of CP170191.1, read as the reverse complement.
CCATAAGTCTGAAAGAAGATCCTGCTCCTCGCTTAAGGTCTACACTCAAGCCAAAGGCAAAAAATGTGATTTCGTACACATCTGATTTCACTGTGAGCTGGAATGAACTTATAATGCGCTTCCAATACTCTAATATTCTCAACCCAATGGCCTGCCAGGCACAAAATCTCGCTTAACATGAATATGAAATTGAAAACATTATTCGCAGCGGCCTTCGCTGTTGTCGGCTTTTGCAGTACCGCCTCTGCGGTAACTTATCCTCTGCCAACCGACGGGAGTCGCCTGGTTGGTCAGAATCAGGTGATCACCATTCCTGAAGGTAACACTCAGCCGCTGGAGTATTTTGCCGCCGAGTACCAGATGGGGCTTTCCAATATGATGGAAGCGAACCCGGGTGTGGATACCTTCCTGCCGAAAGGCGGTACTGTACTGAACATTCCGCAGCAGCTGATCCTGCCGGATACCGTTCATGAAGGCATCGTCATTAACAGTGCTGAGATGCGTCTTTATTACTATCCGAAAGGGACCAACACCGTTATCGTGCTGCCGATCGGCATTGGTCAGTTAGGCAAAGATACGCCTATCAACTGGACCACCAAAGTTGAGCGTAAAAAAGCAGGCCCGACCTGGACGCCGACCGCCAAAATGCACGCAGAGTACCGCGCTGCGGGCGAACCGCTTCCGGCTGTCGTTCCGGCAGGTCCGGATAACCCGATGGGGCTGTATGCACTCTATATCGGTCGCCTGTATGCTATCCATGGCACCAACGCCAACTTCGGTATCGGCCTGCGTGTAAGTCATGGTTGTGTGCGTCTGCGTAACGAAGACATCAAATTCCTGTTCGAGAAAGTACCGGTCGGTACCCGCGTACAGTTTATTGATGAGCCGGTAAAAGCGACCACCGAGCCAGACGGCAGCCGTTATATTGAAGTCCATAACCCGCTGTCTACCACCGAAGATCAGATCAACAACAACGAAATCGTACCGATTAAGCCGACCAGCGCGGTGCAGTCTGTCACCTCTCAGGCGGATGTTGACACGACCATTGTTGACCAGGCGATTCAGAACCGTTCCGGTATGCCGGTGCGTCTGAACTAATCGTGAGAATAAAAAAAGCGGGCCGCGGGGCCCGCTTTTTTTTATCCGTTATTCACGATAACGATGCCGCCATGGTCATAGCGATAGTGACAATGGGCGTACTCCAGCGGCGTACCATCTTCAAGATAGATCACCTGCTCTACCTCCAGCACCGGGTCGGTTGGCTCGCAGACAAGGTGTTGCATATCCAGCGCACTGGGCTTCAGCGCCCGCACCACCCGATACGATCCCATGATCTTCAGCCCCAGCGTCTCCTGTACATACCGGAATACCGAACTTTCAAGATGGGTTTTGTTCAGACCGGGCACCAGATTGAGCGGCATTACCGTAGCGTCCAGAGACATCGGCTCACCGTTCAGTAAACGCAGACGGATAAAGTCATAGATCGGCGTATCCGGATTTATCATCAGCGACGCCTGCTCTTTCTCGTTCGGGAAGCGCAGTTCGAAGTGCACCACCTGACTCGTCACCGTGCCTAAATGTTCCCAGGTTTTGGTCGCCCCGAAGTAGTCGCTGCCGGAGAGATCCCACTGGGAAAGCTGGAGGAAATTTTTGCGGATGAACGTGCCCTGCCCCTGTCGGGTATAAACCAGCCCTTCTACGATCAGCTGACGCATCGCCTGCTGAATGGTCATCCGGCTGGTGCTGAACTCCGCCGCCAGCGCAAACTGGTCCGGCAGAGGTTCATTGGCGGCGTACTGCTGGGTGATAATGCGTTTCTTAATTTCCCGCGCTATGGTGATGTACTTCGCCGCCATCGTCCTTCCTTAAATTAGTGTTCTGTCCCGCTGTTTTTCAACGCCACTCGCTCGGCAACTTTGAGGAAAGGCAGGTAGAAGAATACACCAAATACGATGATTGCCAACTGCACCACCACCGCCCGCCAGTCCCCCGCCGTCGCCAGCCAGGCGCTGAGGATCGGCGGGGTCGTCCACGGGATCATCACCACGCAGCGCGACATGAGCCCCAGCGTGGTACAGAGCCACGCAAAGTAAATCCCGATAGCGGGCAGCAGCACAAACGGGATCATCAGCGGCAGGTTAAAGACTATCGGCAGGCCGAAAATCACCGGCTCGTTGATGTTAAACAGACCCGGCGCCAGCGACAGACGCGCCACCTGCTTCGCTGATTTCTGTCTTGAGAAGATGAAGATAGCAATCAGCAATGAGATTGTGCTGCCCGTCCCGCCCACCATGCCAAAGGTCGGCACAAAGATGTTGTTGATGATGTGCGGGATCGGCTGGCCGTTGGCAAAGGCCAGCATATTCTCATTGGTATTGATCAGCAGGAATGGCTCCAGCACCACGCTGTTGACCACCGACTGATGAATACCGAGCGTGAACAGGAAGTTACCGAAGCTGTAAATGAAGATCGTCCCGGGCAGGCTGGTGTTGATCAGCCGCAGCGGCTGCTGAATAAATGTCGTAATGAGATGGATCAGATCCGTGTGCAGCACGTTCGCCAGTATAGCCGCCAGCACCGCAAACAGGGAGAGCGTGAGGATCGTCGGGATCAGCGCGGTAAAGGATTTGCTCACCGCTGGCGGTACGTTCTCCCCCAGCGAAATGTGCAGCGCCTTCAGCCGTGAAATGGTGATAAACAGCTCGGTTGAGAGCAGCCCAATCAGCACCCCGGCGAAAATCCCGGTGGAGCCGATATTGGCGAACGTCAACACCTGGGTAACGTTTACCGTGGCGTCGCTGCCGACGGGGGTAATCTGTAAGCGCATCGGCATCATGATGATGAAACTGCTGACGGCGATAACCACTGCCGAGACCGGATTGTCGAAATCTTTGTTGCGCGCCAGCGACCAGGCGATCATCGGCGCCAGCAGCAGCGCGGCGATGTTCAGCGTGCCGTTGATGATCGCCTCGCCCCACACCTTAAACTGCGTAAGCGTGTCGCCCGCAAAAATCCACGGGAACACCACGTTATTCACCAGCACCGCCAGACCGGCAAGGATGAAAATCGGCATTACCGTGGCGAAGGCATCGCGCAGGGAGCGAAGATGCACCTGGTTTGCCAGGCGCGCCGAGAACTCAACAAATTTATCGACAAAAGACTGCATGTGCGGTGTTATTTTTGTTTCAGACATAGCGGATAGTTCCCATCAATCAGTCACAAAAACGGCCCGGCAGCGTACGGCTTACATCTCGCGTCCGTTGGTATGGATAACCTGTTTTAACCACGCATAGCTCTTCTTCGGCACGCGCTTCAGGTCTTTCAGGTCGTGATTTTCACGGTTGACGTAGACCACGCCGTAGCGCTTGCGCATGTCACCCTGCGAGCTAAGAATGTCAATCAACCCCCAGCCGAGATAGCCCAATACCTCTGCCCCGTCCTCGAACATCGCCTCTTTCATGGCCTCGATATGCGCCCGGTGGTAGTCGATGCGGTAGGTATCCTCTATGGGGTTTACGCCATCCCAGGACTCAATCACCCCAATGCCGTTCTCAATCGGGAATACTGGCATCCGCCAGTCGTTGGCATAGCGGGTGATGATGGTGCGAAAGCCCAGCGGGTCGATCTGCCAGTTCCACTCGGTGGCCTTCAGGTACGGATTGTTTTTCTCGCCGTGCAGCAGGTAATAGTTCACCGGCGTGCCTTCCGGGATGGCATCGCTGTCCAGCGTTTTGCTGGCGTAGTAGCTGGAGGCCATAAAGTCGTTCTTCGTGCGCGCAAACAGCGCGAGATCGTCTGCGCGGTAGATATCGCCGAAGCCTTCCTGCTCTACCACCGCCATCACCGCCGGGCTGTAGCCCTGGCCCGCGAAGACGCGCAGCAGGTTCTGGTTGAGGAATTCGTCGTACTGCTGGGCGCAGAAGATGTCACGCGGTTTGCAGGTGGCCGGATAAATCAGCTGGTGCGCCAGCATGCCGCCCATCAGCTTGCCCGGCTTAGTCTGGTGCAGGTACTCGGTCAGCGCCATGTGCGCCACCATGGTGTGATGCTGCACTTCGTACAGCTCGCGCAGGGTTTCCTCCCCCTTCATATAGCCGGAGATGCGGAAGGCTATCGGCATGTGGAAAATATTCTGCTCGTTAAAGGTCAGCCAGTACTTCACCCGGTCACCGTAGCAGTCGATCATCTTTTTGCCGTAGCGGATAAACGCCTCCACCACGCGACGATCGTTAAATCCGTTGTACTCCTGTGCCAGCGCCAGCGGCATATCGAAGTGGTAGAGGCAGACCATCGGCTCGATACCGCGGGCGATCAGATCGTCGATAAAACGGTCATAAAACGCGATGCCTTCGGCGTTGAACTCGCCGTCACCCTGCGGGCAGACGCGGCTCCAGGAGATCTGGAAGCGGTAGCAGTTCATGCCCAGATCCTGCATCAGGTCGAAATCTTCCCTGTAGCGGTGGTAGGAGTCGGTGGCCACTTTCCAGTCAGAGATATTTTCACCGGCTTCGCGAATGTCGTACACCGACATCCCCTTTCCGCCCTCATTCCAGGCCCCTTCCGTCTGCATGCTCGACACCGAGTTGCCCCATAAGAAGTTGGCTGGCAGTGATTGATTCATGGTTGCCTCCTATATGACTAGTCATTTAAATGATATGACTAGTCATATAGTCGGAGATGAAATTTCGATCAAAGGGTAGGAACGATTTTTGTGAGATGGGTTTGAATAATAACGAGGGATGTCTTGCGAACTGCGCCATGGCAGCAAGTCCTATTGCTGCCAGACGTAAATGAGTCTGCGCAATTCAGGGGAAAGATACCGAACCGCCGAACTCCATATAGATTTTTGCCAGATTATTTAACTGGTTAAAGCGATTTTCATACAGTGCCAGTTCGGCCTGACGGCGTTTCTCCTGAGCATCAAGCCAGAAAGAAATTCGCACCGCGCCCTGGCGATAGCGAACTTCGTTTAGCCTCTCTGATTTTTTCGCCAGTTCCAGGCCTTCACGTAGAAGCGTCTCCTGTTCCAGGAGTTGATGACGCAAAGCAAGCGCATCTTCTATGCTACTCATCGCCTTGTAAAGTTCCTGTTTAAACTCCAGAACCCGTTGCTCGTAGTCGTTGCGGGCAATCTTCACGTCCATGCCCCTTTCTCTCCATTCCAGGAACGGGAGGGTCAGGTTTGCTCCAACAGAGCCTACAGGATTTTCCAGGAAGGCCATAAGGCTGCTGCTGCTGGTGCCAAGCGAGCCGGTCAGACTAAACGCTGGATAAAATGCAGTACGCTGGACATCAACGTTGGCCAATGCTTCCCGTACCCGCCACTCTTTAGCGCTGATATCGGGTCGATGCCGCAGCACGTTGACCGGGATCTTTCCACTGACCTGCGGCAGTGGTCCCATTGGTAACGTTTTCGGTTCGACTATCGCGCTGCCCGGCGCGGTTCCAAGCAAAACGGCTTGCTGATTGAGCGCCTGTAAACGTTCATTCTTCAACGCCGCCAGCCTGTTTTCCTGCGAAAGCACGCCCTGCTGAGCATCCACAACATCCAGAGAGGAGGCACCGCCCGCGGCATAGCGCGCGTTAGCCAGGCGCAGCGTCTCTTTTGCATAGTCGATGCTTTGTTGCAGGACAGACAGCTGCTGGTTAATAAAGCCTAAGCGCCAGTAATTATTACTGGCATTTGAAAGCAGCGTCAGGCGTGCAGAACGCAGATCCTCTTCCGAGGCAAAACGTGCCCACGCCTTCCCATCGCGCTGCCGCGCTATTTTGCCCCACAGATCCAGCTCATAGCTGGTATTAATACTGGCAACGCTGCCCCTGCTCCAGTTGGCTGAGCTGTTCAGCTGTTTTTTACCGTCAAGCGCGAGCGAACCTTTTAGTCCCGGATCGTTTGTGATGCCAATCCGCTCTTCTTCCAGGCGGGCGCGATAAACACGCAATACTGCTCCAGCGACATCGTTATTGCGCACCATCACCTGCCGCAGCCAGCCGTCGAGGTCTGGATCGTTAAAGGCCTGCCAGTCGAACGGCATCCTCTCCTCCGCAGCATCCGCCTGATACCAGTTGGCAGGGTATTTCACCTCAGGAGGCTGATAGTCGCTTTTCAGAGAGTCGGCGCAGCCAGCACTAAGCAGGACAGCAAGGCATACTGTTAAAGGGGATAATATTTTCATGGGTTACTCGCTGGCCAGTGAAACGACCGGATCCATCCTTGCTGCCTTGCGGGCAGGGAGATAACCAAAGATCATGCCGATTAAAGTTGAGCAGAAGAATGCGGCAGCAGCGGCCTGCCACGAATAAATGGCGGTGAAAATGCCCCCTGCCAGCGCGGTGAACAGCGCTCCGGCGGCATACGACAGTGCAATACCTAACACTCCGCCTATTAGACATACCAGCACAGCCTCAATCATAAACTGCTGCATGATATCGCCCTGACGCGCACCGACCGCCATTCGTACGCCAATCTCATGGGTCCGTTCCGTGACCGACACCAGCATGATATTCATCACCCCAATGCTGCCGATCATCAGCGAGATGCAGGCCACCATCAGAATCAGGATGCTAAAGGTCATTGAGGTCCGTTCGATTGATTGTCGAATCTGCTCGAAATTATAAAGCTGGAAGTCTTTCACGCCGTGGCGTTGAGTGAGAAGCTGAGAAATAGCGCTGACCGCTGCCTCGTTGGCAACATCATCCTTAAGCCTTACGCTGATGCTGGTCAACACCGGTTTTCCTGTCATTCGATACATCACCGTGCTGTAAGGCATCCAGACGTTAATGCGATTAGGCGCATAGCTTCGGCTGTTCCCTTTGGCGATGCCGACAACCCGTGCAGGCACGGAACCCAGAAAAACGATTTGCCCAAGTGCCTTGAGTCCCGCATCGTCAAATAACGCCTTGCGGGCGTTTTCATCAATGATGACTTCCTGCGAGGCATTTCGATCGTCCTGGAAAGTTGATCCCTGCAACAGTTCAATACCGTTTACGCGAAAATGATCGCGCCCAACGCCATTGATCGTGGCGGTAGCGGATTTACCCAGAAAGCGAATGTTGTCGGAAGCGTTAACTTCGGGGCTGACGCTGTCAACAAACCCCTGCTTTGCTAATGCTTCGGCGTCTGCCGGGACCAGTGTACGAATGGCTTCAGTGCTGTCGTCAAAGAAATCCCTTCCCGGGTAGATGCTCACCACGTTGGTTCCAAGCTCCTTGATATTATCAAGGGTTCGCTGTTTCGCGCCTTCACCCAGTGCCACCACCGTAACAACCGCGGCGATACCAAAAATAATGCCCGTCATGGTTAACGTCGTGCGCAGGCGATGCGCATTCATCGCTTTTAACGCCATGTGCAGGGATTCACGGGTACGGTCAACAATACTTTGCCACCAGCTTTGCTGAACGCTGTCAGGTCGTTTAAGGGCAACCCCGGAGGTAACACGACTGCCGGTATCAGAAATAATTTCACCGTCACGCAGCTCAATAATACGGTTAGCATGCTGCGCTACCTTCATATCATGTGTCACCATAACCACGGTATGGCCACGCTGATTCAGTTCACTGAGTATTGACAGTACCTCCTGACCGGACTGCGTATCCAGCGCGCCGGTGGGTTCATCCGCCAGAATGATTTCACCGCCGTTAATCAGCGAGCGGGCAATACTCACACGCTGCTGCTGGCCGCCTGAAAGCTCTCCCGGCTTATGATGTTCACGACCTTCCAGCCCGAGTCTTCCAAGCAATGTCGCCGCGCGCAGACGGCGCTTTTCGCGCTCACTGTTGGCATAAATCGCCGGAATTTCAACGTTACTTAACGCGCTCAGGTCGGGCATTAAATGATAACGCTGGAAGATAAAACCGATGTGCTCACGGCGGATCCTTGCCAGATCGTCAGGTGAAAGCTGGGCGGCATTTTGACCGCTGATAAAGTAATCGCCACAATCAGGGACATCGAGACAGCCCATAATATTCATCAGGGTTGACTTACCGGAACCGGAGGCGCCGATGATCGCGACCATCTCCCCAGCAGCGATAGTCAAATCAATCCCTTTAAGCACGGTGAGATCCTGTCCACCGTTCCTGTAGGTGCGGCTGATGCCCTTGAGTTCTATGATATTACTCAAGATACAAACCCTTCCCCGGGCGCTTTTTCACCCGGCTGCGATAACACAACATGTTCCCCGACTTTTACACCGTCCAGGATCTGGATATCCACACTGTTAGTAATGCCGGTTTTGACCTCACGGGTTTCCAGCCGGTTATCACTGGTCAATATCTGCACCTGCTGTTTGTTGCCACTCACCTTGTGCACAGCCTGAATCGGCACCAGTAACGTATTTTTAGCTTCTCCAGCCAGCAAGGTCACCTGTGCTGTCATGGCAATTCGCAGCCGATTTTCTGGATTGGGGACATCCAGCAGCGCGTTGTAGTACACCGAAGCATTTGACGTGCCTGACCCTGAGGCTGAGCTACTGCTGGCAAGGCTATCATCTTTCATAACCGACTCAGGTGCCAGTTCAACGGTACGTAACGTGGCGTCATAATGCTTATCCGGCTCAGAGAAAATGGTGAATCTGGCTTTCTGTCCCGGTGAAATTCGCGTGATATCCGCCTCAGAGATCTGGGCTTTAATTGTCATCACGTCCAGACGTGCGAGTTTGATAATGGTCGGCGCACTTTGGCTGGAGTTAACCGTTTGGCCCTGTTGGGTGACAACGGCAATAACAATGCCGTCCATGGGAGCAACAACTTTTGTATAACCCAAATCGACCTTTTTCTTGTCGACATCAATTTGCGCCTGGACGAGTTTGGCATTCAGTGCCGATAGCTCAGCGCGGGTACTGGCCAGCGTGGTTTCAGCCGTTTCGAAATCTTCTCTCGAGCTGGCATCCTCATTTAACATCTGGCGCTGGCGCTTAAAACGCAATGAGGCTTGCTTCAACTGCGCCTGCTTAGCCTGAAGGTCCGCTTTTACCACGTTGAGAGCAGCTTCTGCGTTGCGTAAATCATTCCGCTGCGGCACGTCATCAATTTCAGCGATGAGCTGCCCTTTAGTGACACGATCGCCTAACTTCACCTTCAGCGACTTAACCTGGCCAGAAACCTGTGCCCCAACGTTGACCCGCTCAATCGCATCAATTCGACCGGTAGCAAGTACGGCGTTTTCAATATCGCCGATGCGTACTGGAGCGGTAACATACTCAGGAACCTCGGGGCTTCTCAGGAAGAAGAACAAGGCGATGCTAAAAATAATTAGCAGAGCCGCAGCACAGGTCATTACGCGTCGGGGAGGGAATTTTGTTAACATTACGCAGGTTTTCCATAACGATAAACAGCAGTGAATCAGGCATCATAGTAACATCGCCAGTATTTACGGGAGGTAAACCCGCGCTATTTGGTGAAGTAGCGTCATCGTAGACCCCCGCCATCAATTACACAGAATCACCAGGTCCGCCTGTAAACCGCCGCAAGCGTGGGATTTTGTGCCTAAATCCACAGAGTCCCCTTTTGCTGAGCCCCACCTGCGATTTTTCCCATAATCGATTCATTGTGCATTAAGTGCTTAATTATAGTTGCAACTCACATATGATAATAGTAATTATTATCATTAGCATTTGCACTGATGGTTTATCTGGCAAGGTATACAGAGGTATCAGGAAACAAGCCTCTCCAGGTTTGTTGAACGGTCTCACACTCAACAAATGCATCTGAACACCGCGGCGTGGCAGCACGACGCCGCCTGGGCTGTTCAAAAGGACAACGGCGCGTAAGCGTTAATGGAAGCCGGGACAAGGAATTCCCGATTCACCAGCCTACGTCACGGAATAGTCAGCGACAGGACCGTTCGTAAGGCTGATGAAACTCAAAAAGGACGCAGCGTCTGTCAAAGCAGGCTTAACGAAAATTAACGTCCTGCTGCTGGCATATGACTGCGTCGACTTCCTGATTTAGTTCGTCAAGCGGAGAGGGATTTTCTCATGCGTATTTTGTTTGTAGGCCCGCCTCTCTATGGGCTGCTGTATCCTGTGCTGTCTCTGGCACAGGCGTTTCGCGTTAACGGCCATGAAGTGCTGATCGCCAGCGGAGGAAAATTCGCCCAAAAAGCGGCAGAAGCAGGGCTGGTGGTATTTGACGCCGCACCCGGTTTTGATTCTGAAGCTGACTATCGCCGCCGCGAGGCACAGCGAAAAGAAAGCAACATCGGCACAAAAATGGGCAACTTCTCATTCTTCAGCGAAGAGATGGCCGACCACCTGGTGGAGTTTGCCGGACACTGGCGGCCCGATCTCATCATCTACCCGCCGCTCGGCGTCATCGGGCCTCTGATTGCCGCCAAATACGATATACCGGTCGTAATGCAAACCGTCGGCTTCGGCCATACGCCCTGGCATATCAAAGGCGTAACGCGTTCGCTCGCGGACGCCTACCATCGCCACGGCGTTGGGGCCGCACCGCGCGATATGGCCTGGATCGACGTAACACCACCGAGCATGAGCATTCTTGAAAACGACGGAGAACCCATTATTCCCATGCAGTACGTCCCGTACAACGGCGGCGCGGTGTGGGAACCGTGGTGGGAGAGGACGCCCGACCGTAAACGTCTGCTGGTGAGTCTCGGTACCGTCAAACCGATGGTCGACGGCCTTGACCTGATCGCCTGGGTGATGGATTCCGCCAGTGAAGTCGATGCCGAGATCATCCTGCATCTTTCGGCCAATGCGCGGTCGGATCTGCGCTCACTGCCCTCAAATGTTCGCCTGGTCGACTGGATACCCATGGGAGCCTTCCTGAACGGCGCAGATGGCTTCATTCATCATGGTGGCGCGGGCAATACCCTGACGGCGCTGCACGCCGGTATTCCACAGATCGTCTTCGGCCAGGGTGCCGATCGCCCGGTAAATGCCCGCGCTGTTGTCGAACGCGGCTGCGGGATCATCCCCGGCGACGACGGCCTGTCGAGCAGCATGATCAATGCTTTCCTCGACAATCGCGCGCTTCGCGACGCCTCTGAAGAGGTAGCGGCGGAAATGGCAGCGCAACCCTGTCCGAGCGAGGTGGCGAAAAGCCTGATCGCGAGGGTACAGAAAGGGTAGCCACTACGCCGTCATGACGATCATACGCCAGCACGCATCCAGGAGATACGCCCGTAACAATGCGGGACCGGATCGGGCTGGCGCTTTTTTTTGCACAGCGATCCGACTTGGATCCTATTTTTTACAGACGGAGGAGGCTTAATGCCTGCGACTCACTCTCCCACTCCTGCGCGGTCCTGGATAGTTCGCCTGGCACGCGTGTGCTGGGAACGTAAGAAACTTAGCATCATCGTAGTGGTAGCGTCGGTCTCGACCATTCTGCTGGCCGCGCTGACGCCGTTGCTGACAAGGCAAGCGGTGAACGACGCGCTGGCGGGCAATCCGACTCGTCTGCCGTGGCTGGCCTGCGGGCTATTGCTGATTGCCTTTTTTGATTTCATCGGTAACTACGTGCGCCGCGGTTATGCCGGGGAGCTCTCGCTCTGGGTGCAGCACACCCTGCGAGGACGGGCATTCGACAGTATTCAAAAACTTGACGGCGCAGGCCAGGACGCACTGCGCACCGGGCAGGTGATTTCACGGACCAACAGCGATCTGCAGCAGGTGCATACCCTGCTGCAGATGTGCCCGGTGCCGCTGGCGGTGTTCACTTATTACATTGCCGGCATTGCCGTGATGCTGTGGATGTCACCCGCCATGACGCTCATCGTCGTGTGCGTACTGGCATGCCTGGCTATCACTGCGCTGCGCGCGCGTCGCCGGGTCTTCGCGCAAACCGGGCTGGCCTCGGACCGACTGGCAAATCTCACCGAACATATGCGCGAGGTGCTGGCGCAAATCTCAGTGGTAAAATCCTGCGTGGCGGAGCTGCGTGAAACGCGCTGGCTGGATCGCCAGTCGCGGCAGATGGTGCGGGTACGCATCGGCGCGGCCATCTCACAGGCGATGCCAGGTGCCACCATGCTGGCGCTACCGGTGCTCGGGCAAATCGTCCTGCTGTGCTACGGCGGCTGGTCGGTTATGCACGGGCGCATCGATCTCGGCACCTTCGTGGCGTTTGCCAGCTTCCTCGCGATGCTGACCGGGCCAACCCGTGTACTGGCATCGTTTCTGGTTATCGCCCAGCGCACCCAGGCGTCCGTGGAGCGCGTGTTTGCTCTGATCGACACCCGTTCGCAGATGGAAGACGGGACGGAGGCGGTTAACGGTCAGGTTATCGGGCTGCAACTGGAGAATATGAGCTTCGAGTACCGTGGCGGCAGACGCATCCTCAGCGATGTCTCCTTTTCCCTGCACGCCGGTGAAACGGTGGCGGTAGTGGGCGCATCGGGTTCCGGGAAATCCACGCTGCTGATGCTGCTGGCGCGTTTTTACGATCCCAGCGCCGGAGAGATATGGCTCAACACCAGCGCAGGCCGACAGAACCTCCGCGATCTCAGGCTAAAGGCGCTTCGTCGTCGGGTAGGCGTTGTGTTTGAGGATGCTTTTCTGTTTGCCGGTACGGTGGCGGAAAATATCGCCTACGGGCACCCTCAGGCAACGGCGGACGACATTCGCCTCGCGGCGAGGGCAGCAGGAGCCAGCGATTTTATCAACGCCCTGCCGAAAGGTTTCGATACCCAATTAACCGAACGCGGTACGAATCTTTCCGGCGGACAGAGGCAGCGAATCGCGCTGGCACGGGCGCTCATTACCGCGCCGGAAGTGTTGATCCTCGATGACACCACCTCGGCGGTCGATGCCGGTACTGAAGCGGAGATCAACACCGCGCTGAGTCGCTATGCTGACGAAAAGCATATGCTGCTGGTGATTGCCCGACGCCGTTCGACGCTTCAGTTAGCCAGCCGGATTGTGGTGCTGGATAAGGGCCGGGTGGTGGACACCGGAACCCAGGCAGAACTTGAAGCGCGCTGTCCGGCGTTCCGCGCGCTGATGACCGGCGACGGCGATTTCCTCGCGCCTTCCCACAGTGGGCCTAACGGATTGTGGCCGGCCGTACCAGCGCCACAAGACGATGCGGCGCAGACGGGGGATAAAGGCTTTGTCGCCCGTATGACGCGCGTGCCGGAAAATGCAGTACAGCAGGCGCTGGCCGGTAAAGGCCGCAAAGTCACGTCGCTGCTGAAGCCCGTGGCGTGGATGTTCGTCATCGCCGCCCTGCTGATCGCCCTCGATTCGGCGGCAGGCGTCGGGGTACTGATACTGCTGCAGCGCGGCATTGACTCCGGCGTTGCCACAGGCGATATGTCGACTATCGGCCTCTGTGCCCTATTCGCCCTGTGCCTGGTGGCCGTGAGCTGGTGCTGTTATTCACTACAGACTGTCTTCGCCGCCAGAGCGGCAGAGTCTGTCCAGCATACGGTGCGCTTGCGCAGCTTCGGCCATATGCTGCGTCTTGGTCTCCCCTGGCATGAAAAGCATGTCGATTCGCGTCTGACCCGCATGACCGTAGATGTGGACTCTCTCGCCCGCTTTCTGCAAAACGGCCTTGCCGGTGCAGCCACCAGCCTGGTGACAATGTTCGCCATCGCCGCCGCCATGTTCTGGCTCGACCCGCTCCTGGCGCTGACGGCATTAAGCGCGGTGCCAGTGGTCGCACTGGCAACCTGGATTTATCGCCGCCTCAGCTCCCCTGCTTATGCGCAGGCGCGGCTGGAAATAGGCAAAGTCAACAGCACCCTGCAGGAGAAAGTCTCCGGCTTGCGCGTTGTGCAATCGCATGGCCAGCAGGAACAGGAAGCCGCCCGGCTGCGCGCGTTATCGGATCGGTTCCGTGCGACCCGCGTACGTGCGCAAAAATACCTTGCCGTCTATTTCCCGTTCCTGACCTTCTGCACCGAGGCCTCCTATGCCGCCGTTCTTCTGGTGGGTGCATCGCGGGTCGCCGAAGGCGAAATGACCGCCGGGGTGCTGGCGGCTTTCTTCCTGCTGCTGGGGCAATTCTATGGGCCAGTGCAGCAGTTATCAGGAATTGTCGACGCCTGGCAGCAGGCGACGGCCAGCGGCAAACATATCAATGAACTGCTGGCGACCGAAGGCACAGAGAACATCGAGCCCTCTTCCGCACCGCCCGCCACCGGCGCGCTGCATCTTGATGAGGTCACGTTCAGTTATCCCGACAGCCCTGAACCCGCGCTGAACAAACTTACCCTGACAATCCCTGAGGGAAGGGTCGTCGCGGTCGTTGGTCGCAGCGGTGCGGGTAAGTCAACGCTGATTAAGCTGATCGCCGGATTGTATTCCCCCACCCACGGCAGGATCAGCATTGGCGATCGGATGATTGATGATGCCTCGCTTGCCGATTACCGTCGCCAGATTGGGCTGGTCGATCAGGATGTGGCGTTGTTTAGTGGTGATATCGCGGAAAACATTCGTTATTCACGGCCATCCAGTACCAATGACGACATTGAGATTGCCTCTCAACGGGCAGGGCTGTATGAGACGGTGCGCAATCTGCCGCAGGGATTCCGCACACCGGTGAATAACGGCGGTGCCGATCTGTCCGCAGGTCAGCGCCAGCTGATTGCGCTGGCCCGCGCACAACTGGCGAATGCTCACATCCTGCTGCTCGATGAAGCCACGTCACGCCTGGATCGCACATCCGAAGAGCGATTGATGTCATCGTTAACAGACGTCGCGCACACCGGGAAGCACCTGGCGCTGATTGTGGCGCACCGTCTGACCACCGCGCAGCGCTGCGATCTGATTGCCGTTATCGATAAGGGGCAGCTTGCGGAATACGGCACCCACGAACAGCTGTTAGCGGCCGGCGGCCTCTACACCCGCTTGTGGCATGACAGCGTCGGCAGCTCTGTTCCCCATCGCCAGCACGACATCACGGGGGAAATCGTGGAAGAGTAATTGCGCACGTAAGACATTACAAAACACGCGCTAAAGCGGCTGTTCCCGGAATAGCCGCTTTAGCTATTTATACTGACACCCTTCATATTCAAAGAGAGTGAATGCTGAACATGCAACAACATCCCTCTGCTATCGCCAGGCTGCGCAGCCAGCTGGCAGCAGGCCACATTGCTAACCTTTCTGACTTCTGGCGAGACGCTGAGTCGCTAAATGTACCGCTGGTGACGCCAGTCGACGGAGCGAAAGACGAGCGTGATGTGACATTTCTGTGGCGCGCCAGGCACCCTCTACAGGGCGTTTATCTGCGTCTGAATCGGGTGACGGATAAAGAGCACGTGGCGAAAGGGATGATGACCGCCCTTCCCGCGACGGATATCTGGACTCTGACACTGCGTTTACCTGCAAGCTACTGCGGCTCCTATTCGCTGGTGGAAATCCCCCCCGGCACCCCGGCCGAGACGATTGCACAGTCCGGAGGCCGCTTTGCTACCCTCGTCGGGCACGTCGATCCGCTAAACAAAACGCCGGGGATCAACGTTCGGGGAAGCACACAGGAGTCGGTGCTGGCGCTTGATAAAGCCCCCGCCCAGTCCGAATGGCGCGGCGGGTCACCCAGCGGGCAATTGCTTACCTCGGCGCGCACTCTCGCCGGGGAATCGCGCCGGGTTCGGCTCTATCTGCCGGACGTTGATGTTTCGCAGCCCCTCGGCCTGGTGGTACTGCCCGATGGTGAAACCTGGTTCGATCACCTTGGCGTATGCGCGGCAATTGACGCCGCCATAAACAACGGACGCATCGTGCCTGTGGCTGTACTTGGCATCGACAATATCGATGAACACGAGCGAACTGCGATACTCGGCGGGCGCAGCGAGCTGATAAAGGATATCGCCGACCAGTTGTTGCCGACGATCCGCGCCGAACACCCGCAGCGGCGGTGGGCAGACCGTTCGCGCACCGTGCTGGCCGGACAGAGCCTCGGCGGGGTCAGCGCGCTCATGGCCGCTCGTTACGCACCGGAAACGTTCGGGCTGGCGCTCAGCCACTCCCCTTCGATGTGGTGGACGCCAGAGGGTGCCAGCCGGCCAAACGTGTTCAGCGAAACCGATTCGTCATGGGTGAGCGAACATCTGCTTTCTGCCCCGCCGCAGGGCGTGCGCATCCGCCTGTGCGTGGGATCGCTGGAAGGTTCGACGGTACCCCACGTTCAGCGGCTGCATCAGCAGTTGCTTACCGCTGGCGTCGACAGCCATTGCGCAATGTATACCGGGGGTCACGATTACGCATGGTGGCGCGGCGCACTGATTGACGGGCTTGGTTTACTCCAGGGTTGACTTGACCCGCGAACACTTTCAGGCAACTGTACAGGCTTCCTGAATAAAGAAAATGTCACCTGCGGAAAAGGAATAAATATCAGATGTATGCCCGCGAGTATCGCCCAACACGCTCACGCAAGGCGCTTGTCACTCTTCTTTCTGGTCTCAGCCTTATCTGGAATGCGCACGCTTTCGCAAAGCCGGATATGCAGCCACTGGGGCCGAATATCGCCGATAAAGGCTCTGCGTTTTACCATTTCAGCGTCAACTCGTTCGACTCCGACGATGGCAGCCGCCATTATCGGGTATGGACGGCCGTGCCAGATAAAGCCGCACCGGCGTCGGGCTACCCGATTTTATATATGCTCGACGGCAACGCAGTTATGGACCGCCTGAACGACGACCTGCTCAAACAGCTGGCAGAAAAATCACCGCCGGTGATTGTGGCTGTCGGGTATCAGACCAACCTCCCCTTCGATCTCAACGGCAGGGCCTACGACTATACGCCAGCAGCAGAAAGCGGCAAAACGGATACCCGCAACGGGCGTCTTAGCCGTAAGAGTGGGGGTAGCAACGACTTCCGCCAGTTACTGGAAACGCGTATAGCGCCAAAGGTGGAACAGGGATTGAATATCGATCGGCAGCATCGCGGCCTGTGGGGGCACTCCTACGGCGGCCTGTTCGTGCTGGATGCATGGCTGTCTTCCCCTTATTTCCGGACGTATTACAGCGCCAGCCCGTCGTTGGGCAGAGGCCATGATGCGCTACTGAGCCGCATCACGGCGGTTGAGCCGTCGCAACACTGCGCCAGGCGCCTGATGATAATGGAAGGTTCGGCGACACCGGGCAATAACCGGGAAACGCATGCTGCCGGAGTGCTGACGAAAATTCATGCCACCCTCGCCACGCTGGAAGATAAAGGCGTCAATGCCGCCTTTTGGGATTTCCCAAACCTGGGACACGGGCCGATGTTCAACGCCTCCTTCCGCGGAGCGCTGTTAGATATCAGTGGTGAAAACGCAGGTAACACAGCAGGCTGTCATTCATTAAGCCGCTAAACACTGCCCGCCTTGACGCGGGCAGTACGCCTCTGGCACTACGATCAGAATGACGCGGTAACACCGGCATAATAAGCCCGGCCAGGCTCGTTATAGGTATTCGCCCCTTCGGAAGATCGGTAAATCTGTTTATCTAAGATATTGCTGACACCAACGTTAAGACGCAGATTTTTATTAATATCGTAATTGAAGTTCGTCCCCACCAGCGAATAAGCGCCCAGCTCTTTACCCGACAGACCGCCAGTATCTTCACTACGAGTTTCCGAATGAGTACGCGGTTTTTGTCTGCCGTATAACGTCCAGTTGACGCTGGCAGAGAACGCCTGGGTGATGGTCCAGTCAAGCGAGTTATTAATGGTGTATTTCGGGATGATCGACAGCGGATTACCGGTGTCTTTTTGCTCCGAGGTGATCATCCAGGTGGCATTGGTATTCCAGTTCAGACGATCTTTCACCAGCGGGAACGCCATGCTGGCTTCGATACCGTCCACCAGCGCTTTCCCGCCGTTCTGCCACTGGAGAATATATGCGCCGGAAGCGGTTTGCCCGATAACATTATCGCCGGCCACGATCTTATTCTGGTAGTCATTGCGGAAGTAGGTCACGCTGGCATGGTAATCTTCCCAGGCGAACTCCAGCCCAATTTCTTTATTGATGCTAATTTCCGGATCGAGATCTTTATTACCGATCAGGTAGCAGCCGCCCGATGTAATATCTTTTGGACAACCGTTGCCTTTCGAGTAGAGCAGATAACCTTCGCTGGATTGATACAGGTTTGGTGCTTTAAAGGTTCGGGCAATCCCCGCTTTGACTTTGAAGTAATCCCCCAATTCCTGCGAGAGGTTCAGGCTGGGGCTGAAGTTACCGCCGGAATCGTTGAGATAATCAAAGCGCAGGCCGGGAATGATATTCGTGCCGGGAACCGGCTCAATATTATCTTCAATATACAGCGCACTGATTTGGGAATGGTTTTTACTGCTGCGATCCGCAGCCGAGCCAGAAATGCCGCCGATATCACTGTCATCCACGGTCAGGCTGGTAGAGGAAGGATCGTCGAGCTCATCGCGGCTCCACTCCGCACCCACGGTCAGCGTTTGATCGACCAGCGCATTCAGCGGAATATTAAGCTCGCCGCTGGTTCGCCAGGAGCTCAGGCGATTGGTCGTGAACTTTTCATCCGCCGAAATACGCCCTTCACCGCCACCGGATAATCCTTCATTCATGCGGGTGTTATTGGTTTTCTCATAATAGACACCAAAACGGCTTTGACCCCAGTCCCAGATACCATTGTGCGTAACGCCATAATTCTGCCGGTAAAGGCGGTTCGTCTCCTCGCCGGATTTCGCCAGGCTTTCAGTGACGGCACTGGAAGAACTATTTTGCGTATCGCCCGCATAGATATTCCCCTGACGGCTATATCCGGCTTCGAAATCGATAATTTGCTGCGGATTTAATTTCCACGAGACAACGCCGTTAATATCTTTGTTGCGCACCCCTTCATGCCCGGCCGCGTTTTTCGTACCGGCCGAGGAGTTAATATCCCAGCTGTCGGCATCGGTTTTATTCAGGTTTCCGTACAGGCGCATGGTCAGCGCATCGCCAGCCAGCGGCCCGCTAAGGCTGAAGTTGGCGCGACGCGTAGCGCCTTCGTCGCTGCTTTCCGGCTGGTTGGTGTATAACGACAGCGAACCGTGCCAGTCGTTGGTAGGGCGTTTGGTAATGATGTTCACCACCCCGCCCGCTGCGCCCGAACCGTAGCGTGCCGCCGCAGGGCCGCGGATCACTTCAATACGCTCAACCTGTTCCGGTGGCACCCAGTTGGTGTCGCCGCGGGTATCACGCTCTCCACGCCAGCTATAACGCACGGCGTTGCGCGACGTCACCGGCACACCATCAATTAAAATTAAGGTGTTCTCCGGCCCCATGCCGCGAATGTCGATCTGGCGGTTATTACCACGTGTACCCGAGGCGCTGTTGCCGGTCAGATTGACACCGGGCATTTTGCGAATAATATCGGAGAGATCGTTGACCGGAGGGTTCTTTTTAATATCTTCGCTGGTAATAATCGACACGCCCGGCTGCTGTTTGAGTACCTGCTCAGCGGTGGCTTCCACCACCAGGGTCTCGTCGTTATCATCGGAGGATTTTGCCAGTGATACCTGACTGTTCAACCCTGCCAGGAGCGCAGTGAGCGGCCAGAAGATCTTGATAATTCTCATACCCATTCCCTAATACATGCCTAACGTAAAAGTGATCGATCGTTAAGCTCACATCCTTGCCAGATATTTTAAACTGCCATTATTTTTATAATAAGAATGATAATTAGTATCATTTGGAGAGGATTAAGGCAATCCTTAATACACGGATGCGCGCATTAATGAAACGCACGCATTGGCCCGGAGTGATTCTTCCCGGGTACCGCCCTGTGCGTTCGTAAAGCTGGCATACTGAAACAGCGGAAGAAGAGAACAGCCCATTGATAGTTCGTGTAGTGACATAACGTTAATATGTCATTACAAGGGAACGCAGCCCCGGTAAGCGCAAGCGCCACCGGGGAAAGAAAGGTTATTGTTGCGCTAACTGATTGCGACGGTACTCGCCCTGGCGCTCCAGCATCCAGCCAGGATACTCGCGCGGCAGCGCGCTGACCGCATCCAGCTGTTTCAGCTCATCATCGCTCAGCTGAATGCCGGTTGCGGCAATGTTGTCATCCAACTGATCGACCCGTTTCGCCCCGATGATGACGCTGGTCACCGCCTTCTGGTGCAGCAGCCACGCCAGCGCGATTTGCGCCACGGAAACGCCTTTACTTTCAGCGATGGTACGCATCACGTCCACGCAGTCGAAGGCGCGATCTTTATTCACTGGCGGGAAGTCGAACGCCAGGCGACGACTACCGGCCGCGCTCTGCCCGTCGCGATCGTATTTTCCGCTCAGCAGACCACCCGCCAGCGGGCTCCATACCATCAACCCGACGCCTTCGCTCTGCATCATCGGCACCAGTTCGCGCTCAAGGTCGCGCCCGGCGATGGTGTAGTACGCCTGCAATGAGGCAAAACGCGCCAGCCCCAGACGCTCAGAGATGCCGAGCGCTTTGGCAATCTGCCATGCCGCCCAGTTCGAGACGCCGATATAGCGTACGTGACCGTGCTGCACAAGATTATCCAGCGCGTAAAGCGTCTCCTCGATGGGGGTCGCGGGGTCGAAACCGTGTAGCTGATAGAGATCGATATGATCCAGCTGCAAGCGACGCAGGCTCTCCTTCACGCCGCTGATGATGTGATAGCGCGAGCTACCGCGCGAGTTCACCCCCGCTGTGCCGGTTTCACCGAACACCTTGGTGGCAACGACCACGTTTTCGCGCGGAATTTTCAGGTTCTTCAGCGCCTGCCCGGTGATCTCCTCTGAACGCCCTTCCGAGTAGACATCTGCCGTGTCGATAAAATTGATCCCGGCGTCCAGCGCGCGGCCCACCAGCTGCTCGGCGTCGCTTTGCTGAAGCTGACCAATTTTGCCCCACATGCCGCCTTCACCGCCGAAGGTCATGGTGCCGAGGCAGAGTTCAGAAACAAACAGTCCGGTATTGCCCAGTTTTTGATAACGCATAACGCTTTCCTCGCATGTCGATTGGGTGTCTGTTAGTTATACCCGCCCCCCAGCCATCGCGAATGTGGCGTTCCTGTCCGTTTCTTGCCCAATCCTCTGAATCTATCCGCGTGGGGCGTCGCCAAAGACGCTGTAGTCTGGCAGCCGCACCTGCTGATACGGCTCCCAGCCGCCGCCGAGGGCTTTGTAGAGCGCCACCAGATCAAGCGCGCTCTGCACCTGCGCCTGCGCCCGCTGCTGTTCGGCCTGAGCGAGCTGACGCTGGGCGTCCAGCACGTCAATAAAGCTGGCGATCCCCTGCCGGTAGCTGTCGCTGGCGAGATCAAAGGCGTTTTGCAGCGCGTCGATGGTTTTCGCCAGGCCCGCTTCACGCTGCTGGTCGGTGCGATAGCTCACCAGCGCGTTTTCAACGTCGCCGAGCGCCGTCAGTACCGTCTGGCGATAGTCCAGCACTGCCGCCCCCTGCTGCGCGCGCGCCACCTTGACGCTGGAGACCAGCCGACCGCCCTGGAAAATCGGTATGGAAACCTGCGGGCCAAAGCTGTAGAAGTGGCTGCTCCAGTCGGTCAGCCAGTTAGATTCACTGTTGCGCAGGCCAAACTGTCCGGAGAGGGTAAAGCTCGGGAACAGTTCTGCCACCGAGACGCCAATCTGCGCCGTGGCGGCATGGAGATTCGCCTCGGCTTCGCGCACGTCCGGGCGGCGGCGGGCCAGCGTCGACGGAATACCGGTCTGCACAATATCCGGCAGCGCGGGCATCGGCTGCACGGATTGCAGTTCGGCATCCAGCGCGCCCGGCGGCTTACCAAGGAGGATCGCCAGCCCGTTCATCGCCTGGCGTTCCTGCGCCTGATACTGCGGCAGCTGCGCTTCAAGATTGCCCAGCTGCGCCCGGGCGTTCTCCACGTCCATCTGCGGCGACAGCCCGCCCCGCTGGCGGCTTTCGGTCAGATCCAGCGTCTGCTGTGCGCTTTCAATTTGCGTATTAAGCGTGGCAATGATGCTCTGCGCCCCACGCAGCTGTAGCCACGCCCGCGCCACTTCGGCTTCCAGCGAGACCAGCGCATCGTTACGCTGCTCGATCGCCGCCCGCTGCTGCGCCTCAGCCGCTTCTACCTGACGGCGCACCTTGCCCCACAGGTCGATTTCCCACTGGGCGTCGAAGCTGCCCTGATAGAGGTTTATCGGCTGCGTCAGCGGGCCTAACGCGCCCCGCAGTTCAGGATCGACATTATTCAACTGGTCATACACGCCGTGGGATTTCAGCTCCCCTTCCAGCCCAAGCTGCTGGCGCGTCGCCTGCACATTGCCATTCACCGACGGGAAAAACGCCCCGCCGGCCTGGTTAATCTGTTCGCGCGCGCCGGCAATGCGTAATACCGTTTGCTGTAGCGTCAGATTCCCGGCGATGGCGCGTTCAATCAGGCTGTCGAGCTGCGGCGAGCCGAAGGTTTTCCACCAGCGCGGGTTAGTGGCCGCGGAGGAAGTTTGCGATTTCACCGCGCTGTCGCCCTTATCGTTCCAGTGCGTGGTGGCGGGCGGTGCTGGCTGTTGGTAGTCCGGCCCGACGGCGCAGCCCACCAGCAGCATCATTATCATCAGGGGGTGTAAACGTCTGTGTATCATCAGTGTGCTCCTGCACTCCCCTCGCTCTTAACCGGCGAGAGCAACAAACAAAACGGAATCAGTAATAGGGCCACCGCGCTCAGAATGGTGAAGACGTCGATGTAGGCCAGAAAGCGCGACTGCTCGATCATCGTCTGGTACATCCGCCCGGTGGCAATGCCGGTCGGATCGCCCACCTGAGTGGTGAAGTTCTGGATCGCCTGGGCGCTTTCGCGAATCGCCAGCTGGAACTGCTCGTTAAACGGCGAAGCGTGGTAAGCCAGATGCGCGCTGTGCGCCTGCGAGCGCTCGGTGATCGCCGCCGTCGAGAGAGAAATCCCAATCGAGCCGGCCACGTTGCGGAACATGGTAAACAGCGCCGCCGCGTCGGCGTTAAGCCGCCTCGGGATCGAGATAAAGGCGATGGTGGTCAGCGGCACAAACAGGAACCCCAGCCCTATCGACTGCGCGCTGCGGAACAGCACCAGCGTTTCGAAGTCGATATCCGGCGTCAGCGTGCGGGACCAGAAGAACGACACCGCCAGGCAGGTAAAGCCGAAGGCGATGATCCAGCGCGTCTGCACCACCGGCATCAGCTTCAGCACCAGCGGGATGGTCAGCACAATCAGCACCGCGCCGGGCGAGAGCACCAGCCCGGACCAGGTGGCGGTATAGCCCAAATCCTGCTGCGCCAGCTGCGGAATAACCACCGAACTGCCGTACAGGATCATCGCCATCCCCGCCATCAGCAGGCTGGAGATCGCAAAGTTGCGGTCCTTCATACAGTGCAGATCCACCACCGGCTTTCTGGCATACATCAGCCAGTAGATCGCGCCGATAATGCCGACCAGCGTCAGTACTGCGAAGGTGCGGATAAAGTTCGAATAGAACCAGTCATCATCTTCGCCCCGGTCGAGCATCACCTGCAAACAGCCAAGACCGAGGGCGATCAGGCCGATCCCCGTCCAGTCGACGGTGAGCTTCTCTTCCGACTTTTTCTCCCACGGCGGATCTTCCAGCAGCTGATAGATGGCCAGCACCGTCACAATCCCTACCGGGATATTGATAAAGAACACCCAGCGCCAGGAGTAGTTATCGGTGATCCATCCCCCCAGCGTGGGACCGAGTACCGGCGCGACGATAATGGCAATGGATGAAAGGCCAAAGGCTTTGCCCCTGTCCTCCGGCTTGAAGTAGTCGAGTAGCACCGACTGCTGGGTAGGCTGCAATCCGCCGCCAAAGAACCCCTGCATCACGCGGAACAGGATGATTTGCCATAGCTCGGTGGCGATGCCGCACAGGAACGAGCAGATGGTGAACATCACAATGCAGATCAGGAAGAACTGCTTGCGACCAAACAGGCGGCTCAGAAAGGCCGAAATCGGCAGCACGATGCCGTTCGCCACCAGGTAGCTGGTGAGCACCCAGGTGGATTCGTCATAGCTGGCCGAGAGCGACCCCGCGACGTGGGGCAACGCCACGTTGACGATGGTGGTGTCCAGAATTTCCATAAACACCGCCAGGGTGACCACAATCGCCACCGCCCACGGGTTACTGGCGGGCTTCCAGTTATCGTGGCTGTGATCCGTCATTCCACGGTGACCTTCGGTTCAACCGACAGCCCCAGCGGCAGCGGCTTGTTCGGATCCAGCCCTTTATCAATGACGATTTTCACCGGCACGCGCTGAACGATCTTCACAAAGTTACCGGTGGCGTTTTCCGACGGGAAGGCGGAGAAGCGCGAGCCGCTGCCCTGCTGGATGCTGTCGATATGGCCTTCCAGCTCCATATCCGGCCAGGCATCGACGGACACGGTCACTTTGTCGCCCGGCTTCATGCGCTCAAGCTGCGACTCCTTGAAGTTCGCCACCACCCACACGTTCGGGGAAACCAGCGAGAACAGCGCCGTACCTGCCTGCACCAGCGTACCGGGCTGGACGTTGCGTTTGGTGACAAAACCGTCGAACGGGGCGCGGACTTCGGTATAAGAGAGGTTCAGGTTGGCGGTTTCCAGCTGCGCTCTGGCCTGATCGACCTGCCGTTCGCGGGCTTCGACGTTGGTCTCCTGCTGGCGGATTTGCAGCTGAACCTGCTCCGCCACTTCCAGCTGCGCCTGCGCGCTGGCCAGACCCGCCTGGGCACTCCTCAGTTGAGCGTTCGCGGCATCGATACTTTGTTGCGTGGTCGCGCGCGGGTCAACGCCGCGCTGACGGCGGTACTCCGCCTGCGCGTTGGCCATATCCGCCTGGGCTTTCAGTACCTGGGCTTTGGCTTCATCGCGCTGGGCGGGATATTGCACCTTCGAGAGCGCCAGCTGCGCCTGCGCCTGATGCAACTGCGCAATCGCCAGCCCAAGCTGGGCCTGGGCCTGATCGCGCTGGGCGGTGGTATCACGCGGATCGATCACCACCAGCACATCCCCTTTCTTCACGCGCTGGTTATCCCGCACGCGAAGTTCGGTGACGTAGCCTGCCGTTTTTGGGGCAATGGTCACTACGTCGCCGTCGGTGAAGGCGTCGTCGGTGGTCTCTTCGTTACGGGTTAAAAACCACCAGACCAGCGCCACAATCACCATCACGATGACCACGATGCCAAGGATAATTAACGGTTTTTTCCCCGGGCGCTTGCGCTCGTTATTGTTTTGATCCTGCTCGTCAGCAGGTGGGTTTTGATCTTCTGCCATAGTTCAGCAACGGTCCTGTCAGTGAGCGGCATCACACTATGCCGTTCACTAAAGCTAGGACGTTGCTATACATTTGCCAGGAAAAACTGACAAATTGCGCACTATATGAGAAGGAATAGTCCGAAACCGACTGCCGCTGACCAGAGCAGCATCGGGATTGACCATAAATGGAAGCGCCACCAGATGCGGCGATCGTTCGCCATACGTAGCGCAATCAAATTTGCCAGCGATCCGGGTAATAACCCAAAGCCACCTACGTTTTACCGCCCATACCAGTAATAAAGACGGCGGCACATAGTTCAGCAACAATATGGTACTCGGCACGTTACTGATCACCTGCGATAAACCGATTGCCGTTAACCATAACCCGGGTTCAGATAGATGACTCACGTTACCCAACACGCCTTGCAACGCTGGAAGCTGGGTCAGTAAATGGACGTCGATAAACATCGCCATAAACACCAGCAGCAGCGTCCAGTCCACACTGAGCACCACGCGACGTGCCAGCAGCGCAAAGCCTGCCGCCACAATCACCAGTCCCCACAGCTCTTGTTTGAACTCCAGCGCCGTCAGAAAGACGATATACAGCCCCAGACAACTCCACATCAGCCGCGGTTTCCACTCCGGTGTTTGCACCCCCGTATGGTATTGCAGCGCCTTTCCAGGGAAACAACACCAGCACAGGAGCAGGAGCGTCAGCATCATTGCGCCAGCCAGCGGTGCCATTTGGGCAATAAATCCGGCAAACGAAAGACCAGAACGTCCCCAGATAAGAATATTTTGCGGGTTGCCAATTGGCGTCAGTAGCGAACCAGCGTTGACTGCCAGCGCCTCAAAAATAATCAGCCGATTAACCGGGATCTCACACAGTCTTTTTAGCGTGATAGTCAGCGGAACAACAATAAACAGCGCGACATCGTTGGTCAGAAAGGTAGAAAGCAGCGCCGCCGCCAGCACCATAAACATCGCCAGCCGACGCTCCGTAGCAAAGCGGCGCACCATTTTGCGCCCCAGCACATCAAAATAACCGCTTAACTCCACACCTTTGGTCAGCAGCATCAGGCCGCTTAAGGTGATGATGGTGTGCCAGTCGATAGCAGCAGGCCAGGATTTCGGTGCAAAGGGCACGAAAAAGCTTAATCCGATACCAACAAGAATTAATAACTGAAAAAAACGATCGCCTTGCAGCGTGCGTAAAAAAGGCAGACTCATTTGGCACCGTGTTTCTGGGTAAACAAACGAAAAGCGTCGAGCGTCTCTTCACTAACATGGTGCTCCATGCCTTCCGCGTCGCGACGGGCGATTTCCGGACTGACGCCCAACACCAACAAGAAATTTTCGACTATCTGATGTCGCTCGCGGCTTTCCTGCGCCAGCTTCTCTCCTTCTGCCGTTAAAAACACGCCACGCCAGGGGATCATTTCAATCAGCCCCATGGTTGCCAGCCGCTTAAGCATTTTAGCCACCGTCGGTTGCGAAACTCCCAGACGAGCAGCCATGTCCACCTGACGAGCTTCCCCCACTTCCCTGATCAAGTCAGAAATCAGCTCAACGTAATCATCAATAAGCTCGCGCCGATGCGCCTCTCTGACCTGGCGGAACCCTTCAACGTGCTCTTCCACGTTCACTAACTGCGTCACTTTTTTTGCTGTTGGCGTACCTGCGCGACGACTCATTGTGCTTCCTCATTATGGTGACGCATACATAGCGTTCTCATTTCGTGCGCACATTGTAAACCAGAGTTGCGAAGGTACAAAAAATTAACGTTTTAGCAATAGCTATATAATATAGCCTGTGCTATATCTGTATGTAATGCAATCATCCCTCAAGGATCGACGGGATTAGCAAGTCAGGAGGTCTTATGAATGAGTTCAAGAGGTGTATGCGCGTGTTTAGTCATTCTCCCTTTAAAGTACGGTTAATGCTGCTCTCTATGTTGTGCGATATGGTCAACAACAAACCGCAGCAAGATAAACCTTCCGATTAATAGCGGCGTCGCGGTACGCCGCTTCACTCCTGCTTTCATGCAGGCATAACGCGTTTTGGTCTGAAAAACCCCACTTTTTGTCGGATTTGCAATCCCCTTCGCAAAAGATTTGTTCGTCAGTAGTTGACCTGAACGGCGGCTCGCTCTATCTTCTTGCAGCCCTGCGTATATTGCGGCTCGCGGATGCGGACCCCTTTCCACTCTTCACGCACTCTTGCAGGTATTGACCCTTGACGCCAGGGTAAGCACATGGCGTTTGTTACGATAGTGGCATATGAATTTAACCCTCAAAGAATCGCTTGTTACCCGTAGCCGGGTATTTAGCCCGTGGACTGCGTTCTACTTTTTACAGTCGCTATTAATTAACCTCGGCTTAGGTTACCCCTTCAGTTTGCTCTACACCGCTGCGTTTACGGCTATTTTGCTTTTGCTATGGCGAACATTGCCTCGCGTACAAAAAGTTCTGGTCGGTGTCAGTTCGCTGGTGGCGGCTTGTTATTTCCCTTTTGCTCAGGCCTACGGCGCGCCTAATTTCAATACATTGCTGGCATTGCACTCCACCAATATGGAAGAGTCGACCGAAATCCTGACGATTTTTCCGTGGTACAGCTACCTGGTCGGCTTATTTATTTTTGCGCTCGGCGTAATAGCAATCAGGCGAAAAAAAGAGAATGAAAAAGCGCGCTGGAATACCTTCGACAGCCTGTGTCTGGTATTCAGTGTGGCGACATTTTTTGTTGCTCCCGTGCAAAACCTGGCCTGGGGTGGCGTATTTAAACTGAAAGATACTGGCTATCCGGTATTTCGTTTTGCTAAGGATGTCATCGTCAATAATAACGAGGTGATTGAAGAGCAAGAACGGATGGCAAAACTTTCCGGAATGAAAGATACCTGGACGGTCACTGCCGTTAAGCCGAAGTATCAGACCTATGTGGTGGTGATCGGTGAAAGCGCGCGTCGCGATGCCCTCGGTGCCTTTGGCGGTCACTGGGACAATACCCCGTTTGCCAGCAGCGTTAACGGTTTGATATTTGCTGACTACATTGCCGCCAGTGGCTCCACGCAGAAATCGCTTGGCTTAACGCTCAATCGCGTTGTCGATGGCAAACCACAGTTTCAGGATAACTTTGTCACCCTGGCAAATCGCGCGGGCTTCCAGACCTGGTGGTTTTCCAACCAGGGTCAAATCGGCGAATACGATACCGCTATCGCCAGCATCGCCAAACGAGCAGATGAAGTGTACTTCCTGAAAGAAGGTAATTTTGAAGCAGATAAAAACACCAAAGACGAAGCGTTACTGGATATGACCGCTCAAGTGCTGGCGCAAGAGCACTCGCAACCGCAGCTGATTGTTCTACATCTGATGGGCTCACATCCGCAGGCCTGCGACAGGACACAAGGAAAATACGAAACCTTTGTGCAATCGAAAGAAACGTCGTGCTATCTCTATACCATGACGCAAACGGACGATTTACTGCGCAAGCTGTACGATCAGTTACGCAACAGCGGCAGCAGCTTCTCGCTGGTTTACTTTTCTGACCACGGTCTGGCCTTTAAAGAGCGCGGTAAAGACGTGCAATACCTTGCCCATGATGATAAATATCAGCAAAATTTCCAGGTGCCTTTTATGGTCATTTCCAGCGACGATAAAGCGCATCGTGTGATTAAAGCCCGCCGCTCAGCCAATGACTTCTTAGGCTTTTTCTCCCAGTGGACGGGGATTAAAGCGAAGGAAATTAACATCAAATACCCGTTTATATCTGAGAAGAAAGCCGGGCCGATATACATCACCAACTTCCAGTTACAGAAGGTGGATTACAACCATCTCGGAACCGATATTTTCGACCCGAAACCTTAAAAACAAAAATCCGCCCCGAGAGGCGGATTTTTTATATCACCAAAGTGATTAGAAGCGGTAACCAACACCGGCAATCCAGGTGCCTACGTCAACGCTACGAATACGGCTCTGCTCGTAAGAGAAGTCCAGAGCAACGTTTTCCATCGGGTTGAACTGCAGACCCGCACCGTAGGAGAAACCGTAGTCGCTGGTGTCGTGTTTGTAGGTCGGGTATTCAGTGGTCTGGAATTTACCATAACCCACACCCACTACACCGTAGATGCTTGCCCAGTCGTTAATGCGGTAAGCCGGACCAGCAGTGATGCCGTAGTACTGGTTTTTGTTGTAGTCACCAGAGCTTGCAGTACGGCTTTTCTCGGTGTAAGTGAAAGAACCGATCACACCCAGCGGGCTGTTGTCTTCTTCATAGCGGTATTTCAGGTTGAAACCGCCCATTTTGTTCATTTGGCCCTGAGCGTCGCTCTGTGCGTAACCGCCAGTTACAGTAGAAGTCGCAGCTACGGAAGTACCTGCGGTGAAAGCCAGAACTGCGGCCAGTGCTGAAAGACATGCAATTTTTTTCATAACCACCTCAAATGTGATTCAAATAAGTCCTAATTTTTAAATATATCAAAAATTAATGGGAAACTCTTCGCGATTTGTGATGTCTAACGGGCCATTTCATGTAACAGAACGTTTCCAGCACCAGCTATCTCGTTCAAATAACTCCAGATTTTCACCTGTAAATGCTAATAGTGCGCGTCATCGCCATTTAGTTCATCCAGATTATTCCTAATCTTTCAGGCGATAAAATCATCAACGTTTTCTCATTTTACGGATTTTCCCTGGATTTTTTTCAACAGTAGCTCAACCGTTGCAGCTTATTTCCATTACACTGCGACTTTTACCTCATTTGACATAAATTGACAGGAGAAAGGATGCCAGGTTTACCTCGTAAATCGTCGGTCTGGATGCCGGTGGCAGTCATACTTATCGCGATGATGTCCATACAAAGCGGCGCGTCGCTGGCAAAATCGCTGTTTCCGCTGGTTGGTGCGCCCGGCGTTACGGCGCTGCGTATCGCATTAGGCACCCTGATCCTCGTGGTTGTTTTTAAACCCTGGCGGCTACGGTTTAAAAAGGAGCAGCGACTGCCACTGCTTTTTTATGGGCTGGCGCTGGGAGGGATGAACTACATGTTCTATCTCTCTATTCAGACGATCCCGCTGGGGATCGCGGTCGCGCTTGAATTTACCGGCCCGCTGGCGGTTGCCCTCTTCTCTTCTCGTCGTCCGGTAGACTTTATCTGGGTCGTACTGGCCGTGCTGGGGCTATGGTTCCTGCTGCCGCTCGGGCAAAGCGTTTCACAAATCGATCTGACAGGGGCAGCTCTGGCGCTGGGCGCGGGGGCATGCTGGGCGGTGTATATTCTCACTGGCCAGCGTGCGGGGGAAGAGCACGGCCCCGCGACGGTCGCCTTAGGCTCGCTGATTGCCGCCGTTATCTTTGTCCCGATTGGAATGGCACAAGCGACAGACTCAATATGGCAATGGTCAATCCTGCCGGTTGGGCTGGCGGTTGCCATTCTCTCCACGGCGCTGCCCTACTCTCTGGAGATGATCGCCCTGACGCGCCTGCCCACACGCATTTTTGGTACGCTCATGAGCATGGAGCCCGCGCTGGCCGCCATCTCAGGAATGATTTTCCTCGGTGAAACCCTGACCCTGGTACAAACGCTGGCGCTCTGTTCCATTATCGCGGCGTCAATGGGCTCCACCCTGACCATGCGTCCGGAACCTAAAGTGGAAAAAATAGACCTCAACTAAGCCTTAAATTCTGCATGGCTAACCCGCCATGCAGAATATACGCCACGTCAGTAGCTCAAATAATTTCTTACAAACTCTCTCATATTGCCAAAATATTTCACCTGCTCGCCTTCCTGGAAAGTGAATTAAGATTGATCTGCATCAATTTAAATAAAACACTTATTTTTCAAAGCATTGAGAATACAACCATCCTTTCACTATTAAACCAATAGGCAGAGCCAAATCGCAGAGAAAAAATCCGGTGCTATACTTAGTCTCGTTAATTACTGGGACATAACATCAAGAGGATATGAAATTATGAGTACCGCTAAATTAGTTAAATCAAAAGCGACCAATCTGCTTTATACCCGCAACGATGTCTCCGACAGCGAGAAAAAAGCAACAGTAGAGTTGCTGAATCGCCAGGTTATCCAGTTTATTGATCTTTCTTTGATTACCAAACAAGCGCACTGGAACATGCGCGGCGCTAACTTCATTGCCGTACATGAAATGCTGGATGGCTTCCGCACCGCACTGATCGATCATCTGGATACCATGGCAGAACGTGCAGTGCAGCTGGGCGGTGTAGCTCTGGGGACCACTCAAGTTATCAACAGCAAAACCCCGCTGAAAAGTTACCCGCTGGACATCCACAACGTTCAGGATCACCTGAAAGAACTGGCTGACCGTTACGCAATCGTCGCTAATGACGTACGCAAAGCGATTGGCGAAGCGAAAGATGACGACACCGCAGATATCCTGACCGCCGCGTCTCGCGACCTGGATAAATTCCTGTGGTTTATCGAGTCTAACATCGAATAAATCCATCGCTGATGGTGCAGAACTTTAGTACCCGATAAAAGCGGCTTCCTGACAGGAGGCCGTTTTGTTTTGCAGCCCACCTCAACGCACTTATTTAGTGCATCCATCTGCTATCTCCAGCTGATTAAGTAAATTTTTTGTATCCACATCATCACACAATCGTTACATAAAGATTGTTTTTTCATCAGGTTTTACGCTAAATAATCACTGTGTTGAGTGCACAATTTTAGCGCACCAGATTGGTGCCCCAGAATGGGGCATCTTCAGGGTATTGCCCTATAAATCGTGCATCACGTTTTTGCCGCATCTCGAAAAATCAAGGAGTTGCAAAACTGGCACGATTTTTTCATATATGTGAATGTCACGCAGGGGATCGTCCCGTGGATAGAAAAAAGGAAATGCTATGAAGTCTGTATTAAAAGTTTCACTGGCTGCACTGACCCTGGCTTTTGCGGTTTCTTCTCATGCCGCGGATAAAAAATTAGTTGTCGCGACGGATACCGCCTTCGTTCCGTTTGAATTTAAACAGGGCGATAAATATGTGGGCTTTGACGTTGATCTGTGGGCTGCCATCGCTAAAGAGCTGAAGCTGGATTACGAACTGAAGCCGATGGATTTCAGTGGGATCATTCCGGCACTGCAAACCAAAAACGTCGATCTGGCGCTGGCGGGCATTACCATCACCGACGAGCGTAAAAAAGCGATCGATTTCTCTGACGGCTACTACAAAAGCGGCCTGTTAGTGATGGTGAAAGCTAACAATAACGATGTGAAAAGCGTGAAAGATCTCGACGGGAAAGTGGTTGCTGTGAAGAGCGGTACTGGCTCCGTTGATTACGCGAAAGCAAACATCAAAACTAAAGATCTGCGTCAGTTCCCGAACATCGATAACGCCTATATGGAACTGGGCACCAACCGCGCAGACGCCGTTCTGCACGATACGCCAAACATTCTGTACTTCATCAAAACCGCCGGTAACGGTCAGTTCAAAGCGGTAGGTGACTCTCT
The DNA here is from genome assembly GCA_042434945.1 of Enterobacter hormaechei. GTDB lineage: Bacteria > Pseudomonadota > Gammaproteobacteria > Enterobacterales > Enterobacteriaceae > Escherichia > Escherichia hormaechei_A. The sequence goes on along the minus strand of CP170191.1, from coordinate 919,392 downwards.
GGAAGCGCAGCAATACGGTATTGCGTTCCCGAAAGGTAGCGACGAGCTGCGTGACAAAGTCAACGGCGCGTTGAAAACCCTGCGCGAGAACGGAACTTACAACGAAATCTACAAAAAATGGTTCGGTACTGAACCGAAATAATAACGCTACACCTGTAAAACGCACTGGCAGTTCCCTCTCCCCTATGGGGAGAGGATTAGGGTGAGGGGCGCAAACCCGCTCCGGGGCCATTAATTACCCTGAATTTGATTATTTACACCACGGTAACAGGAACAACATATGCAGTTTGACTGGAGTGCCATCTGGCCTGCCATTCCGCTTCTGATTGAAGGTGCCAAAATGACCCTGTGGATTTCGGTCCTCGGTCTGGCAGGCGGTCTGGTAATCGGATTGCTGGCAGGTTTTGCACGCACCTTCGGAGGTTGGATAGCCAACCACGTCGCGCTGGTCTTTATTGAAGTGATCCGCGGCACACCTATCGTCGTCCAGGTGATGTTTATTTATTTCGCCCTGCCGATGGCGTTTAACGACTTACGCATCGACCCATTTACTGCGGCGGTGGTCACCATCATGATCAACTCCGGCGCGTATATTGCGGAAATCACGCGTGGTGCGGTGCTGTCTATCCACAAAGGTTTTCGTGAAGCAGGACTGGCGCTCGGTCTTTCACGTTGGGAAACCATTCGCTACGTCATTTTACCGCTGGCACTGCGTCGTATGCTGCCGCCGCTGGGTAACCAGTGGATCATCAGCATTAAAGACACCTCGCTGTTTATTGTGATCGGCGTGGCGGAACTGACCCGTCAGGGGCAAGAAATTATTGCCGGTAACTTCCGCGCCCTTGAGATCTGGAGCGCCGTGGCGGTGTTCTATCTGATTATTACCCTGGTGCTGAGCTTTATTCTGCGTCGTCTGGAAAGAAGGATGAAAATCCTGTGATTGAATTTAAAAACGTCTCCAAGCACTTTGGCCCAACCCAGGTGCTGCACAATATCGATTTGAACATTGCCCAGGGCGAAGTCGTGGTGATTATCGGGCCGTCCGGTTCCGGTAAATCGACCCTGCTGCGCTGCATCAACAAACTGGAAGAAATCACCTCCGGCGATCTGATTGTCGATGGCCTGAAGGTTAACGATCCGAAAGTTGACGAGCGCCTGATTCGCCAGGAAGCAGGTATGGTGTTCCAGCAGTTTTACCTCTTCCCGCATCTGACGGCGCTGGAAAACGTCATGTTTGGCCCGCTACGCGTGCGTGGCGCGAACAAAGAAGAGGCGGAAAAACTGGCACGTGAGCTGCTGGCGAAAGTCGGTCTGGCAGAACGTGCACATCACTACCCTTCCGAACTTTCTGGTGGTCAACAGCAGCGTGTGGCGATTGCCCGCGCGCTGGCGGTGAAGCCGAAAATGATGCTGTTTGATGAACCGACTTCCGCTCTTGACCCGGAACTGCGCCATGAAGTGCTGAAGGTTATGCAGGATCTGGCTGAAGAAGGGATGACGATGGTGATCGTGACCCACGAAATCGGTTTTGCCGAGAAAGTAGCTTCGCGGCTGATCTTTATCGACAAAGGCCGGATTGCGGAAGATGGCAATCCGCAGGTGTTGATCAAGAACCCGCCGAGCCAGCGCTTGCAGGAATTTTTGCAGCACGTCTCCTGATAGCCACACCCAGAGCCGGGCATGCCCGGCTTTTTTACGCCGGATTGTTCCCAAAAACTCCCCTCCGCTCCCCGCGCTCTATACTTATCATTTTGCACGATATTTTTGTCGGAGGACGCCGTGCCGTGGATCCTGTTGCTACTGTTTAGCCTGTTTAGCGCGCCATCACTTGCTGTAACCCTTCCCGGCGTTACCACCGGAGCCACCGCCACCCAGCAAAATGCGCCGCCAGAGCCAGACGCTGAAAAGAAAAAAGCCGCCTACGGCGCGCTGGCCGACGTGCTTGAGAACGACACGTCCCGGCAGGAGTTGATCGATCAGCTGAGGAAGGTGGCCGCCACGCCGCCTCAGGATCCGGTTCCTGCTATTGCGCCGCCGGAAGCCGAAGAAGAAAAAACGGTGCTGGAAAACGTCACCGACATCAGTCGGCGCTACGGGGAAGCCCTGTCGTCGCGTTTTGCCCAGCTCTATCGCAACCTGGTTGGCACCTCACATAAGCCTTTTAATCCTCACACCTTTTCCGCAGCCGCCACCCAGTTTGCTATTCTGGCTGGCGCCGTGTTCATTTTTTACTGGCTGTTGCGCCTGTCTGTCTGGCCGCTTTACCGGAAAATGGGCCAGTGGGGGCGCAAAAAGAACCAGCATAAAAGCAGCTGGCTGCATCTTCCGGCAATGATTACCGGGGCGTTTGTCATCGATTTACTGCTGCTGGCCCTGACGCTGTTTGTCGGCCAGATGCTGGCCGACCGCCTTAATACCGGAAACAAAACCATCGCATTTCAGCAGGGACTGTTCCTCAATGCGTTTGCCCTGATTGAGTTCTTTAAAGCCCTCCTGCGGTTGATCTTCTGCCCGCGCGTGCCGGACCTTCGCCCCTTCGCCATTTCGGATCAGAGCGCCAAATACTGGGCGGTGCGGCTCAGCGTGCTGAGCGGGCTGATCGGTTATGGCCTGCTGGTTGCCGTGCCGATTATTTCCAACCAGGTTAACGTGCAGTTCGGGGCGCTGGCGAACGTGCTGATCATGCTGTGCATTACCGTCTGGGCGCTGTACCTCATCTTCCACAATAAAAAAGCGATCACCGACAGCCTGCTGCACCTGGCCGATCGCTCCCTCTCCTTTTTCAGCCTGTTTATCCGCGCCTTTGCGCTGGTGTGGCACTGGCTGGCAAGCGCCTATTTTATCGTGCTGTTTTTTCTTTTCGTTGTTCGATCCGGGCAACAGCCTGAAATTTATGATGGGTGCAACGGTGCGCAGCCTGGCGATTATTGGTATCGCAGCGTTTGTTTCCGGTATGTTTTCCCGCTGGCTGGCGAAAACCATCACTCTCTCGCCACATACTCAGCGTAACTATCCGGAGCTGCAAAAACGGTTGAATGGCTGGCTGTCGGCGGCGCTGAAAACGGCGCGTATTCTGACAGTCTGCGTGGCGGTAATGTTGCTGTTGAGCGCATGGGGATTGTTCGATTTCTGGAACTGGCTGCAAAACGGCGCGGGGCAGAAAACCGTAGATATCCTGATCCGTATCGCACTCATTCTTTTCTTCTCGGCGGTTGGCTGGACGGTGCTCGCCAGTTTGATCGAAAACCGGCTGGCTTCGGATATTCATGGCCGCCCGCTACCCAGCGCCCGCACGCGTACCCTGCTTACGCTGTTTCGTAACGCGCTGGCGGTGATTATCAGTACCATCACCATCATGATTGTGTTGTCGGAAATCGGCGTCAATATCGCGCCATTGCTGGCAGGTGCCGGGGCATTAGGTCTGGCTATCTCGTTTGGTTCGCAAACGCTGGTGAAAGATATTATCACCGGGGTATTTATTCAGTTTGAAAACGGCATGAACACTGGAGATTTGGTGACTATCGGGCCGTTGACCGGCACAGTGGAACGGATGTCGATTCGCTCCGTGGGCGTACGACAGGATACCGGGGCGTATCACATCATTCCGTGGTCTTCGATAACCACCTTTGCTAACTTTGTCCGCGGCATTGGTTCGGTGGTGGCAAATTATGATGTTGATCGCCATGAAGATGCTGATAAAGCCAATCAGGCACTGAAAGATGCGGTAGCGGAATTAATGGAAAAACGAAGAAATTCGCGGGCTGATTATTGGTGAACCGTCGTTCGCGGGTATCGTCGGGCTGACGAACACTGCCTTTACCCTGCGCGTGTCGTTCACCACCCAGCCCCTTAAGCAGTGGACGGTGCGCTTCGCCCTCGACAGCATGGTGAAAAAACACTTCGATCTGGCGAACGTGAGAGCGCCGGTGCAGACGTATCAGGTATTGTCGCCGCCCGCTTCGCCGCTGCCTCCGCAGGAGCCGACGCTGTAACCGAGCCGGGTGGCGGCTTCGCCTTACCCGGCCTGCGATGGGGGGCTATTTGCGGCGTTTGTTATCGTCCATAAAGGTCCAGGCGATAAAGCGGCTCTGCTTCTGGCCCTGCGCCATCTCTTTTTTGACTACCTTCACCGCGCCGACGTCAGTCAGCGCGCGGTAAAGCGGCGGCAGGTTATCGCCGCGGGAGACTAGCGTGGTAAACCATTTCACCTGACGACCGAAGCCCTTACTCTCGGCAATCATGCGCAGAATAAATGCCACTTCCCCGCCCTCGCACCATAGCTCCTGCTGCTGGCCGCCAAAGTTCAGCGCGCCGTCTTCAGCCTGGCCCAGGTTACGCCGCTTGCGTTCACTTCCCGCACGTGCGGAGGCGGCGGAGTCGTGGAAGGGCGGGTTGCACAGGGTGGCATCATATTGTTCGTTCTTGTGAATAATGCCGTTGAAAATAGCAGCGGGATCCTTTTGACGACGCAAACGAACGGCCCGGCTTAACCCTGGGTTAGCGTTGATAATGGCCTGTGCGCTGGCAAAGGCCTCGGCGCCGATCTCGCTGCCGGTAAACCGCCACTGGTACTCATGTGCGCCTATCAGGGGGTAGATCAGGTTCGCGCCCGTACCGATATCAAGCACGGTGGCCTGTTTCGGCACCACGCCGCCATTATCATCCGCCAGCAGATCGGCAAGATGATGGACATAATCCGCACGTCCTGGCACCGGTGGGCAGAGAAAGCCATCCGGGATGTCCCAGTGCGTAACGCCATAAAAATGGGCCAGCAGCGCTTTGTTCAGCGTCTTAACCGCCAGCGGATCGGCAAAGTTTACCGACGTTTCACCGGCTGGTGTCTGAACAATAAAATCCTGCAATTCCGGGCAGCTCAGGCACAGGGCTTTCATGTCGTAGCGGCTACGGTGGCGGTTACGCGGGTGCAATCCCGGCTTTTGGGAAGTCATGGCATTCTCCTTTAGACAGCCGCGTAAGATACCCTGTGACGGCGCGGGGGTAAATATCTGTCTGCGCTGCACAAAAAACCGACGAAAATCAGCATCCTGTATGTCTATGATCTGTCAGCAAATTGTCAGAATTTATCGTTCAAAAAATAAGCAGATCATCATCAAATTTTTGCGCTAAATCACGCGCGTCAGGCTTCTAAACTTAAGAGGAATCACCTGTTGTTTCCCCTGAGGATGTGATTATGAAAAAGTATCTGACCTTTATTATTGCGGGTGCGCTGGCAGGCGCATCGTTCTCAGCCTGGTCCGTTCAACCTCTGACCGACAGCAACGACACCAGCCAGCTACGTGCGGCCGGGACGGTCTCTGTCAGCCGGGCAAGCAACCTTGATGACCTTCAGGACAAGCTGGCCGAAAAAGCGCGTCAGGAAGGGGCTAAAGGCTTCGTGGTGAACGCCGCCGGTGGTGATAACCATATGTACGGCACCGCGACTATCTATAAATAACGCCCTCTTTTCCCACACTGCATCTGCAAGGCAGATGCAGTTCTCATTTCCTTCCTTCGCCTTGACTGTGCGTTTTTTAACCCCATATTAAGATGAATGGCTTAAACAGATCAGGAGAACATGATGGCTTCCGGCTGGGCGAATGACGACGCCGTTAACGAACAGATCAACAGTACCATTGAAGATGCGGTCGCGCGTGCTCGCGGTGAAATTCCGCGCGGCGAAAGTTTGACGGAATGCGAAGAGTGCGGGGATCCGATTCCTGAAGCACGGCGTAAAGCCATTCCTGGCGTACGGCTATGTATTGCCTGTCAGCAGGAGAAAGATTCAAAAAATGCGGCACATTCAGGATATAATCGCAGAGGATCGAAAGACAGCCAGTTACGTTGACTTTCCTTTACCGAAGTTAACCGCGCCAGCCGTTTACTTTACGCTCACGACTTTTAGCGAAACGCGTAGCAAAACGTGCCCTTTCGATGGCTTCTGTAAAGCGCATCCCCAAGAAATGTCAATTGCGCTTCTGAATTTATTAATAATCAATAAGTTATTTGTCATTCAATTTTTTTGAGCAATCACGTCAATTCTCTTCGATTTTATCTTCCACTAAAAACCGTGATACTTATCACATCGACGGAACATCGTCCCCTTAACAGAATAGCCTGCGAGAATTGACCTATGAAAACCATCAAATATGCTGTTGCCGCTGTTGCCCTGTCCGCTCTGTCTTTCGGCGCTTTCGCCGTAGAGCCAGTCTCCTCTACTCAGTCACAGGATCTGAACAAAATCGGGGTGGTGAGTGCTGAAGGCGCGACCACGCTGGACGGTCTGGAAGCCAAACTGGCGGAAAAAGCTGCCGCTGCCGGCGCAAGTGGATACACCATCACCTCCACTAACGGTAATAACAAACTGAGCGGTACCGCGGTTATCTACAAGTAATCGAACGAATTATGCTCCACCCTCACCCTACCCTCTGGTGAGATGCTCCAACCCTCATTGACCCTGTTGTTGTTACCCTTGTTTGCCCGTCCGCCACTGGACGGGCTTTTTTTTTGCTTAAAACGACTGCGCCACGCGCTGCAACCCGGCGTCCACGGACGCCACTTCCCCTGCCGCCAGCAGACAGCAGGCCATTTGCAGCTTGATAGACTGCGGAACCGGCACCTTTCCGGCCAGACACTGTACGATCCAGTGCGCGGTGACTTGCGGATCTTTCGACTCAGGCAGGATCACATCGCTGTTCTCTTCCCCACGTTCCAGCACGACCCGCGTCCCGGCAGGCTCAATCAGCATCAGCTGTGGACAACGCTGCGGGTTGGCGTAAACCTCCCCTTCAGTTCCATGCATCAGCAGCGCTCGCCCGCCGATTTCGGCAAAGAATTGACCGACCCGCGTCACGTACTCCGGATGGGAGACGCTGGAAAGACGCAGCGCGGCGTCTTCGGCAAACGGCGTCGCCAGCTTCGCCAGGGTGTGGGCGCTGTTACGCACCCCCATGCGCCAGCGCATGTCCAGCTGCTTTTCCAGCGGCGGGCAGAGCGCGCGCACGGGAATATAGACCGGCTGGTTCCCCTCCAGCTTTGCCTGCGCCTGGCCAGCATGGAGAGTGGGTTCGATGCCTAATAATTCCAGAATGGTTTCTGTCAGCACGCGCGTCGGATCTTCGCTCACGCCATGCACCACCACCGGGAAACCGAGTTTCTGCAACAGAATAGCCAGCAGCGGCGTGAGGTTTGCCTGCTTACGCGCGCCATTGTAGGTCGGGATCACAATCGGCATCGGCTTCGTGACGGGCGGGGTTAAACGCATCGTCTGCGGCTGCATGGCCTCATAAAAACCGCGCATCTCCGCCTCACCTTCCCCTTTGATGCGCAGCGCAATCAGAATGCCGCCCATTTCCAGATCCGGCACGTCGCCATTGAGCATATGCGTGTACAACGCACGGGCCGTTTCCTGATCCAGATCGCGAGCATGGTTTTTCCCACGCCCTACCTCTTTGATAATTTTGCGGTAATCCACGACATTTCTCCTGACAGCATCATCTTGTTAACAATATAGCCCGATGAACACGCACCCGATAGTGTTTTGTGATCATTATCAACCTGCTGTTTTCAGGTAAAAAAATAAACTCAAGCACTATTTGCATTATTTGTGATTGGAACTAAAGATTCGTACCTGCCCTTTTTTTGATTAAATAAACATCGGAAAGTTATTAAGGGTCAACGGTAAAAACGTCCAGGCAACGTTTTTGCCAGAAACACATCGGGATTTACTATGAACAAGGTTGCATTAGGGTTGTTTATCGCCGCAGCGGTGGGATGTTCTGCATCCGCATTTGCGACAATCAACGGTGAAGGGCAGATTAATTTCACCGGAGAAATTATCGATTCTGCTTGCCAGGTCGTGAATGGATTAAGTAATCCATTAGATGTTCAGTTAGGAAAAGTATCTAAAACGGTATTTACCGGCGCAGGCTCTACCAGCACACTCACGAAGTTTGATATTAAGTTAACCAATTGTCCGGAAACCGTAACTTCGGCTGCGATTAACTTCGGTGGTACCCCGGATGCGAATAATAATGCCACGCTGGCATTAACGCCCGATACCGGTGCAGCTACTGGTGTGGCGATTCAGCTAATGGATGCTTCCGGGCAGCCTGTCACCCTGTATACCCCTTCAATGCAATATCCTTTAGTCTCCGGTACGGAGGTTAACGACCTGGAGTTTGGTGCGCGTTATATTCAAACTCAGGCGGCAGTCACTGCGGGCCCTGCTAACTCTGTATCGACCTTCACCGTTATTTATAACTGATCTTATCAATCCTGAGATATTAATGCTCTTGCGGGCATTAATATCTCATCTTTTTAATGAGAAATCTTTATGCGCCACGGTTATTTACTGAGCACTCTTTTACTGGTAGCAGCCTCGGCACAGGCGGGTGTCGTGATCAATGGCACCCGTCTGGTCTATCAGGGAGATAAAAAGGAATCATCTCTTGGTCTTTCAAATCCAGATACCACGGATTATCTGGTGCAGTCCTGGGTCGATTCCGGCGGTAAAAACCCGGCCAAAGCCCCGTTCCTGATCACCCCGCCGCTTTTCCGACTGGATGCGAAAGAGGATAACGTCCTGCGCGTGGTGCGTACGGGAGGAAATTTACCGCAAGACAGGGAATCTCTGTACTGGCTGAATATTAAAGCGATCCCTTCCTCAAAGCATGTTGAGGGTGTAAATACGCTGCAAATTGCCATTAACACCCGAATTAAATTGCTCTATCGCCCGTCAGCGGTAAAAGGCAAACCAGAAGATATGGCCGATAAACTTGAATGGCATCGCGAAGGGAATGATTTAGTGGTGAACAATCCCACGCCTTTCTATATGAATTTTCAGGCCGTCACCCTGAATGGTCAGAAAATCACGAAAGCCACCTGGGCTGTGCCAAAAACTGAAACGCATTTTGCTTTACCTGGCAATGTCGGAGGCTCGACCGTCGCGTATTCCATTATTACTGATTACGGCAGCATCAGCCAGACATGGTCTAAACACGTTCATTAATAATATTGCCCGGTAATAAAATCATCATGTACCGCCATAAAAAGCCGTTCACCTGCCGATTTTCGTCATTACTGATGACTTTTTGTTGCCTGGCAATGGCGATCTTTGCGCAGCAGGTTTTGGCTGATGATTATTTTAACCCTGCCCTGCTGGATATTGATAATCCACAGCAGGAAAAGACCGATCTGTCTGTCTATGAAAAAGGTCCCGGTCAGGCGCCAGGTAAATATCAGGTCGCGGTATTTATCAATAACAATAAAATTGATACCCGTGACGTGACCTTTAACATAGTTAAAGATCCGCAGGGCACCAGCACGCTTCAGCCCTGTTTTACACTGGACGAATTAAAGAGCCTCGGGATCAAAACGCAAAAATATCCGCAGCTGAGGGCTGAAGGTCAGTGCGCCGATCTACACGTCATCCCTTCGGCATCCGCGACCTTTCGCGTGCGCAATCAGCAGCTGCTGCTGAGCATTCCGCAAAAGGCGCTCGGACAGGTGCCACGCGGTTACATCGACCCGAAAGAGTTTGACGAAGGGATCAACGCGGGCCTGCTTAATTACAGCGTCAACGCCAGCCAGAGCCATGCGCGCCAGCAGGGTGAAGAGGATAGCAGCAGCCAGTACGTTAACCTGCGTCCCGGCTTCAACCTCGGGGCATGGCGCGTTCGTAACTACTCCACCTGGAATCGCAGCACCACGGGCCACGAGGAGGAACAGAAATTCACCTCCGTTTATACCTATGCGCAACGCGATATTGTGGCGATGAAAAGTGACGTGACGGTGGGGCAAAGCACCTCACCTTCCGACGTTTTTGACAGCGTCCCCTACACCGGCGTGGAGCTGAAATCCGACAGCGACATGCTGCCGGACAGTGAAAAAGGCTATGCCCCTATTATTCGCGGCACCGCCCACAGCAACGCGCTGGTGATGGTCCGCCAGAACGGGTACGTGATTTATCAGAACACGGTCGCGCCGGGCGCATTCGAAATTAACGACCTCTACCCCACCGGCAGCAGCGGTGACCTCCAGGTTACGGTGAAAGAAACAGACGGCAGCGAGAGCCATTTCGTGGTGCCGTTTGCCTCCGTGCCGGTATTGCAGCGTGAAAAAAACCTGCGCTACAGCGTAACCGCCGGGCGTTATCGCTCTTATGACAAAGACGTTGAAAAGACCCCGTTTGCCCAGGGAAGCGCCATCTACGGTTTACCTCACGGCTTCACGGCCTACGGCGGCGTGCAGCAGAGCAGCCATTATCAGTCCCAGGCGCTCGGCGCCGGGAAAAACATGGGCGATCTCGGGGCGTTCTCCATTGACGTGACCCGCGCCAGAGCCCTGCTGAAAAAACAGCAGTCCAGCAAGGGCCAGTCGTGGCGCGTACGCTACAGCAAAGATTTCGCCGGTTCAGGCACCAACTTTTCGCTTGCGGGCTATCGCTATAACAGCAAGGGGTTTTACACCCTGGACGACACCATGGAGTCGTATACCCGCGCCGACGACTGGTCTGCTCCCCAGCAGCGCCGCGCCCGTACAGAAGCCACCATTGACCAGACGCTGCCAGAAGGTTGGGGGTCGGTGACGCTGAGCATGGTGAAGGAAACTTACTGGAGCCAGAGTCAGAACATGACCTCCCTGAGCGTCAGCTACAACAACAGCTGGCACGGCGTGAGCTACAGCCTCAGCTACAGCTTGAACAAAAACACCCACGACAGCGATGAAGACGGTAATGAGGTAACAAACGACAACCAGTTCTCGCTGAGCGTTTCGGTTCCGCTGGATCGCTGGATGCATAATACCTGGGCCACGTACAACCTGAACAACACCAAAGACGGCACCACGCAGAACATCGGTCTTAACGGTACGGCGCTGAAAGAAGACAACCTGAACTGGAATATCCAGGAAGGGCTGAGCAGCACCGGCAGCGGTAACTCCACCAGCATCAACGCCGATTACAAAGCGACCTACGGCGAAGTGAGCGCAGGCGTCAGTCAGGATAGGTTTCAGCAGACCCTGAACGTCGGTTTGCAGGGCGGCGTGGTGGCCCACGCTAACGGGATAACCCTGAGCCAGCCGCTCGGTGAAACCATCGCGCTGGTGAAAGCGCCAGGTACGCACGGCACCCATATCACCAACCAGACAGGCGTGGAGACTGACTTCCGCGGCTATACCGTCGTGCCGTTCGTGACCGCGTATCGCCATAACACCATCGCACTGGATACCGAAACGCTGCCGGAGGATGCCGACGTCACCCACGCGGCGCAAATTGTGACGCCAACCCGCGGGGCCGTGGTGCGCGCCAGCTTTACTACCCGCGTGGGTAACCGCGTCCTGATAACGCTTACACAAAATGGTAAACCGCTGCCCTTCGGCGCAACGGTGACCACCGGGGATAAGGACAGCGAATTTATTGTCGGAAATGACGGCCAGACTTACCTCTCGGGTCTGCCGCAGCAAGGGCATCTCAACGTTTCCTGGGGACAGGAGGCGAGCGAGCACTGCGTTGCTGACTATGCGCTAACGGATGAGAAAGAAAAAACAAGCATCATAAACGCTGCCGCGCAGTGCCATTGATTACCATTCAGGCTAACGATTATGCAAATGATTAAACAGTGCTTTTTATTACTGGTTCTGGGAACCGCCGCGTTATTTATGCCGCATGCGAAGGCGACCTGCACCACGCCGGATCTGCCCAAAATGATTAACGTGGCCTCCATCTCAGTCCCCACGACGCTGACCGTTGGCGAGACCATCCCGGGTACTGAACAAGTCACCCATGTCGCCGGGAGTTGCGACCAGTCGATAGACAGCGGGCTGGAAATTGTCTCTTGCTATTACGGCACGGGCGCGGAAATTTCAGGCCTGAAAGGCGTCTACGCTTCTGGCGTACCCGGTATTGGTGTGGCATTGATGAACGATCGGGGCCAACGCATCAGCGGAGGCGGAGGGGTTAACTGTATCTCTACGGGAACGCCGGTCGGTTACGTCTCAAGTGACGGTAAACGCACTTTTGATTTCGACGTTACGCTGGAGCTGGTCAAAACCAGCACTGCGGTGGCATCGGGCACACTGGATCAAAATCAGACCCGTTTTGGTATTGGTCTTTATCACCACGAGGGCATCGGTGATCCCAACTCAATCTCCTATGCAGGGAATATCATTCTCCAGGAAGTAACCTGTTCCGTCTCGCCAAAAAGCCTGACCGTTGTGTTGGGCGATTTTCCCGTGAGCCAGTTTTTCACAACCGGCCTGCTTACCGATGAAAAAGACTTCAACGTCAGCATCACCTGCAATACAACCGTTCAGCCGGAACTGAAGATCAGCAGTACGAACGGCTACGTACCGGGCTTCGGCGGGGTTATTAAGCTCACACCCGAGAGCGGTGTGGCAACAGGGGTAGGTGTATTTATGGTCACCGATGGCAAGGTTCCCGCCTTCGATGAGTACTTCACCACCTCAAGCCCCGCGAACGCAAATGAAACCTTAAACATCCCCTTCAAGGTACGCTACGAGCAGATAAACGACATCGTCACGCCCGGGCCGGCCAACACCGTCGCGACCATTACCGTTGCGTATAAGTAGGTTCACAATGAAAAGTTATTTGATTTTCCTGACCCTCGGCCTGTTGGCTAAGGCTTATGCGGAGGATATTCAGATAGAAATGACCGGCAACATTTACGCCAATACCTGCACGGTGGATAGCGCCAGCCAGAACCTGACGGTTAATCTGGGTCAGGCCGTCGCGGGTAATTTTAAGGATGTAGGGGATACGGGCAAGTGGATAGCGTTTGATTTAACGCTCTCAAAATGTCCCTCAACGACGACCCTGGCGACGGCGACATTTCTCGGCCAGGCCGACGGCGCGCACCCGAGCAAATTCGCTAATATCGGTACGGCCAGTGGGCTGGCGCTGGAGCTGGCCGATCGTCCGGATAAGATGCTCATCGCCCCGCAGGCAAGCTTCAGCGTTCTGGTGAATCAGGACGATCATACCGCCGATTTCCCGCTTTCTGCCCGCTATTACGCCACCGCCCTGCCCGTTACCGCCGGCACGTTCAGCAGCGTTGTTCAGGTCACGTTTATTTACCAGTAGGACCGCGCCTCTTTGCACGGATGCTTTTTGTACGCCCGGCAGAGGGTTTCGCCGGGCGTTTTTTTACCTCCGGCACCTCTGGCTGCTCAATCGGGAAGATCGGCAGCGCATCCAGTAGTCGCTTGCCATAATTTTTGGTCAGCAAGCGTTTGTCGTAGATAACCACTTCGCCCCAGCAACCGTGGCTTCGAATCAGTCGCCCAACCTGCTGAATCAGGTTAAACGAGGCGCTCGGCAGGCTTTGCACCTCAAACGGATAGCGGTTGAGGCTTTTCAGCCATTCCCCTTCGGTGATCACCACCGGGCTGTCGATGGGCGGAAAAGCGATTTTGTGGATATGCACCTGGCTGAGCAGATCACCTTTCAAATCAAGCCCTTCGGCAAATGACTGTAAGCCCACCAGCACGCTGCGCTCACCGTTGGCGACGCGTTTGCGGTGCAGTTCAACTAAACGGTAACGCGGCTGATCGCCCTGAACCAGCAACATCAGACGTAAATCCGTCACATAGTCGAGAAAGCGCTGCATCGCCCGTCCGCTGGCAAACAGTACCAACATACCGAGATGTTTTTTGCTCTCCACCTGCTTACGGAAAAAGGCCGCCATTTCGGCAATATGCTGCTCTTCGTTGTCGATGGAAGGCTCAACGCGCATCCGGGGAATAACAATTTTGCCCTGTTCGCAGTGGTTAAAGGGGGAATCCAGCGCCACAAAACGGTCGCCCGCTTTCTCTTTCAGACCACTCATCTCCTGCAAACGCGAAAAACTGTTCAGCGAACGCAAGGTTGCGGAGGTGACAATAATGTGCGGAATACTGCGCCACAGCAGCCTTTCCAGCTGATCGCTGACACGTATTCCCACGCAGTGAAACCAGAGGTGTAGCTGCCCTTCGCGCTCTTCCCGCGTCGCCCATTTGGTCACCGGTGCACCGGAAGATTGCGCCAGCGAAGCCAGCCGCCAGAGTTTGCTTTGCGCCTCGAACATCCCCAACGCGCGGTTCATCTGCAAAATCAACCGATGCAGACGTACAATGTCATGGCTGCCGGTTTTCTCACTTAAATCGTTAAGAAATAACTCCGCCAGGCCACGCAGCATCTCGGTGAGTTTTGCCAGCCGCTGGCAGATCTCCAGCACTTCATCTGGCAGTTCGCCCATCGCAAAACGGTGCTCTGCCTCCTGCCCGGCAGGCATGTAGAGATTGAGAATGTTGTTTAACGAGGCGATAAGCTCATACAACTCTTCACAATGCGCATTCAAACGTTCAGGGATCGCCAGCGGTGGGATGGTCTTCGGGCGAAACTGCTCCATGCAGGTAGCGACCAGTTTCGTGAACAAGTCCAGCTGTAGCCGATACCACGGCGCGGTGATTTCGGCGCTCATCTCAAGCGCATCCCGCGCCACATCCGGCAGGTGATGGCCTTCGTCCAGCACCAGCAGTAAATTTTTCGGGTCAGGCAATACCGCTTCGCTTTCCATCGCCGCCATCACCAGCGCATGGTTTGCCACCACCACTTCCGCTTCCTGAATCTCCCGACGAGCAACAAAAAACGGGCATTCACGATAGTAGTAACAGTTGCGGTTGAGGCAGCTGGCTTTGTCGGTACTTAAACGACGCCAGAGATCGTCATCTATAGCGATATCAGTATGATCGCGCAGACCATCCCATTTATAAGTGTCGAGATCGCCCTTCAGCTTCGCACAACGTTTTTGCTCTTCCTGATTATTTGGCGTCAGTTCGTCGTCAAGAAACGCCAGCAGATCCTGTTGCGTGGGCTCAGTGCTGGCGAGCGCCGTCAGATTACGCGGGCAAACGTAGCGCCCACGCCCAAAAGCGGCAGTGAATTTAAGATCGGGAATGATCTTTTTCAGCAGCGGTAAATCTTTGCTGTAAATCTGATCCTGCAACGCCACGTTGGCGGTACTCACCACCAGCGTTTTTTGCTCTTCGCGGGCAATGGCGATGCCGGGGATCAAATAGGAGAGCGTTTTCCCAACGCCGGTGGGGGCTTCAATCGCCAGATGCCGCCCTTCTTCTCCGGCCAGCGTTTTGGCGACGTCCGCAATCATCTGCCGCTGCGGCGCACGGGGAATAAAGTCGGGGATCTGTTCCTGAAGCGCCTTATACCAGGCGGCAATTTGCGCTTTAAGCGCGGCGGTTAATGCCATGAGAAAACCTGAAATACTGTATAAACAGCCAATATTGTGGCATTTTCTCTCCGCTGCCGCAAAAAGAAAAGCCCGGCTTTACGACCGGGCTTCCAGATTACTGCGGGTTAGCAGGTTTACGCGGGCGGCGTCGGCGCTGCCCCTCGCCTGCCGGTTTCCCTTCGCCGCTACGCCACGGGTTTTCACCGGCTGGTTTGCTGTCGTTATTACGACGCGGCGGTTTGCCCGAAGATTTCGGCGCGCCACCTTCGGCACGACGCGGCTGCTGACCGCGACCGCCGCCGCCCTGACCGCGACCGCCGCCCTGGCGACCGTTCTGGATCGGTTCGGCTTTGATTGACGGGTCCGGCTCATAGCCCGGAATCGCAATGCGCGGGATCTCTTTTTTCAGCAGTTTTTCGATATCACGCAGCAGTTTGTGTTCATCAACACACACCAGCGACAACGCTTCACCGGTAGCAGCCGCGCGACCGGTACGCCCGATACGGTGGACATAATCTTCCGGTACGTTTGGCAGTTCATAGTTGACGACGTGCGGCAGCTCTTCAATATCCAGGCCGCGCGCAGCGATGTCAGTTGCCACCAGTACACGAATATCGCCCGATTTAAAATCAGCCAGCGCACGAGTACGCGCACCTTGCGATTTATTGCCGTGGATCGCCGCACTACGGATGCCATCTTTATTGAGCTGTTCAGCCAGATGGTTAGCGCCGTGTTTGGTACGGGTAAACACCAGCACCTGCTGCCAGTTCCCTTTCCCAATCATGTGCGACAGCAATTCGCGTTTGCGTTTCTTATCGACAAAGTGAACGTGCTGGGTCACCTGATCAGACGCGGTATTGCGGCGTGCCACTTCGATTTCCAGCGGGTTGTGCAACAGTTTTTCCGCCAGGGCTTTAATATCGTCAGAGAAGGTCGCGGAGAATAACAGGTTCTGGCGCTTCGCAGGTAGTTTTGTTAACACGCGACGGATATCGTGGATAAAGCCCATGTCGAGCATGCGGTCAGCTTCATCGAGGACGAGGATTTCAACCTGATCCAGCTTCACTGCATTCTGATGTTCCAGGTCCAGCAAACGTCCCGGGGTTGCCACCAGCACATCAACGCCGCCACGCAGTTTCATCATCTGCGGGTTAATACTCACACCACCAAACACCACCAGCGAACGAATGTTCAGGTATTTGCTGTAATCACGGACGTTTTCGCCAATCTGCGCCGCCAGTTCACGGGTCGGGGTAAGAATGAGCGCACGTACCGGACGACGCCCTTTGGCGTGCGGCTGGCGAGTGATCAGGTGTTGCAACAGCGGCAGCGTAAAGCCCGCTGTTTTGCCGGTGCCGGTCTGGGCGCTAGCCATCAGGTCGCGGCCTTCCAGCACCGCAGGGATCGCCTGCTGCTGAATAGGGGTGGGTTCACGGTAACCCTGCTCGGCAACGGCGCGCAGGATATCAGGGCTTAAACCCAAAGAATCGAAAGACATAACTACTCCGAACCGCCCCGACCGTTACCGGTGTAGTTTTCAGGGAGATACTGAAAAGGAAAATGACAAAAACCACAATGTCATGAGGGAGCGGAGTGTAGCAGTTTTTGTGACGCAGCGCATAAATTATCCCTGTGACTGGCGTTGCTAAAATTCTTAGCCATACTGGACAACTCCCCTATGGAGTCATAATCTTAATCAATCATTTGATTAAGAATGGACTGTGCGATGAATAATCCTGCCATGACAATCAAGGGTGAACAGGCGAAAAAACAGCTGATTGCTGCCGCACTGGCGCAGTTTGGTGAATATGGAATGAACGCCACCACTCGCGAGATAGCCGCCCAGGCCGGGCAGAATATCGCTGCCATCACCTACTACTTCGGTTCGAAAGAAGATTTGTACCTCGCCTGCGCCCAGTGGATTGCCGATTTTATTGGCGAGCAGTTCCGTCCGCATGCCGAGGAAGCCGAACGCTTGTTCGCGCAACCACAGCCTGATCGGGTTGCCATCCGTGAACTGATCCTTCGCGCCTGCAGGAACATGATTAAGCTGCTCACCCAGGATGACACCGTCAACCTCAGCAAGTTTATCTCCCGTGAGCAGCTCTCTCCCACGGCAGCCTACCACCTGGTGCACGAACAGGTGATTAGTCCGCTACACAGCCACCTGACACGCCTGATTGCCGCCTGGACCGGCTGCGACGCCAATGACACCCGCATGATCCTTCATACCCATGCGTTGATTGGTGAGATTCTGGCGTTCCGTCTTGGCAAAAGAAACAATTCTGTTACGTACCGGCTGGACCGCGTTCGATGAAGAAAAGACCGAACTGATCAACCAGACGGTGACCTGTCATATCGACCTGATTTTGCAAGGATTATCGCAAAGGAGTTTGTAGTGATGAAAAAACCTGTCGTGATCGGATTGGCGGTAGTGGTACTTGCCGCCGTGGTTGCCGGAGGCTACTGGTGGTATCAAAGCCGCCAGGATAACGGCCTGACGCTGTATGGCAACGTGGATATTCGTACGGTAAATCTTAGTTTCCGTGTTGGGGGGCGCGTTGAATCGCTGGCGGTGGACGAAGGTGATGCTATCAAAGCGGGCCAGGTGCTGGGCGAACTGGATCACAAGCCGTATGAGATTGCCCTGATGCAGGCGAAAGCGGGTGTTTCGGTGGCACAGGCGCAGTATGACCTGATGCTTGCCGGGTATCGCGATGAAGAAATCGCTCAGGCCGCCGCAGCGGTGAAACAGGCGCAAGCCGCCTATGACTATGCGCAGAACTTCTATAACCGCCAGCAAGGGTTGTGGAAAAGCCGCACTATTTCGGCAAATGACCTGGAAAATGCCCGCTCCTCGCGCGACCAGGCGCAGGCAACGCTGAAATCAGCACAGGATAAATTGCGTCAGTACCGTTCCGGTAACCGTGAACAGGACATCGCTCAGGCGAAAGCCAGCCTCGAACAGGCGCAGGCGCAACTGGCGCAGGCGGAGTTGAATTTACAGGACTCAACGTTGATAGCCCCGTCTGATGGCACGCTGTTAACGCGCGCGGTGGAGCCAGGCACGGTCCTCAATGAAGGTGGCACGGTGTTTACCGTTTCACTAACGCGTCCGGTGTGGGTGCGCGCTTATGTTGATGAACGTAATCTTGACCAGGCCCAGCCGGGGCGCAAAGTGCTGCTTTATACCGATGGTCGCCCGGACAAGCCGTATCACGGGCAGATTGGTTTCGTTTCGCCGACTGCTGAATTTACCCCGAAAACCGTCGAAACGCCGGATCTGCGTACCGACCTCGTCTATCGCCTGCGTATTGTGGTGACCGACGCCGATGATGCGTTACGCCAGGGAATGCCAGTGACGGTACAATTCGGTGACGAGGCAGGACATGAATGATGCCGTTATCACGCTGAACGGCCTGGAAAAACGCTTTCCGGGCATGGACAAGCCCGCCGTCGCGCCGCTCGATTGTACCATTCACGCCGGTTATGTGACGGGGTTGGTGGGGCCGGACGGTGCAGGTAAAACCACGCTGATGCGGATGTTGGCGGGATTACTGAAACCCGACAGCGGCAGTGCCACGGTGATTGGCTTTGATCCGATCAAAAACGACGGCGCGCTGCACGCCGTGCTCGGTTATATGCCGCAGAAATTTGGTCTGTATGAAGATCTCACGGTGATGGAGAACCTCAATCTGTACGCGGATTTGCGCAGCGTCACCGGCGAGGCACGTAAGCAAACTTTTGCTCGCCTGCTGGAGTTTACGTCTCTTGGGCCGTTTACCGGACGCCTGGCGGGCAAGCTCTCCGGTGGGATGAAACAAAAACTCGGCCTGGCCTGTACCCTGGTGGGCGAACCGAAAGTGTTGCTGCTCGATGAACCCGGCGTCGGCGTTGACCCTATCTCACGGCGCGAACTGTGGCAGATGGTGCATGAGCTGGCGGGCGAAGGGATGTTAATCCTCTGGAGTACCTCGTATCTCGACGAAGCCGAGCAGTGCCGTGACGTGTTACTGATGAACGAAGGCGAGTTGCTGTATCAGGGAGAACCAAAAGCCCTGACACAAACCATGGCCGGACGCAGCTTTCTGATGACCAGTCCACACGAGGGCAACCGCAAACTGTTGCAACGCGCCTTGAAACTGCCGCAGGTCAGCGACGGCATGATTCAGGGGAAATCGGTACGTCTGATCCTCAAAAAAGAGGCCACACCAGACGATATTCGCCATGCCGACGGGATGCCGGAAATCAACATCAACGAAACTACGCCGCGTTTTGAAGATGCGTTTATTGATTTGCTGGGCGGTGCCGGAACCTCAGAATCGCCGCTGGGTGCAATATTGCATACGGTAGAAGGCACACCCGGCGAGACGGTGATCGAAGCGAAAGAACTGACCAAGAAATTTGGTGATTTTGCCGCCACCGATCACGTCAACTTTGCCGTTAAACGTGGGGAGATTTTTGGTTTGCTGGGGCCAAACGGCGCGGGTAAATCGACCACCTTTAAGATGATGTGCGGTTTGCTGGTGCCGACTTCCGGCCAGGCGCTGGTGCTGGGGATGGATCTGAAAGAGAGTTCCGGTAAAGCGCGCCAGCATCTCGGCTATATGGCGCAAAAATTTTCGCTCTACGGCAACCTGACGGTCGAACAGAATTTACGCTTTTTCTCTGGTGTGTATGGCTTACGCGGTCGGGCGCAGAACGAAAAAATCTCCCGTATGAGCGAGGCATTTGGCCTGAAAAGTATCGCCTCCCACGCGACCGATGAACTGCCATTAGGTTTTAAACAGCGGCTGGCGCTGGCCTGTTCGCTGATGCATGAACCGGACATTCTGTTTCTCGACGAACCAACGTCCGGCGTTGATCCCCTCACCCGCCGCGAATTTTGGCTGCATATCAACAGCATGGTAGAGAAAGGCGTCACGGTGATGGTCACCACTCACTTTATGGATGAAGCAGAATATTGCGACCGCATCGGCCTGGTGTACCGTGGGAAATTAATTGCCAGCGGCACGCCGGATGATTTGAAAGCGCAGTCGGCCAACGACGAGCAACCCGATCCCACCATGGAGCAAGCCTTTATTCAGTTGATCCACGACTGGGATAAGGAGCATAGCAATGAGTAACCCGATCCTGTCCTGGCGTCGCGTACGGGCGCTGTGCGTTAAAGAGACGCGGCAGATCGTTCGCGATCCGAGTAGCTGGCTGATTGCGGTAGTGATCCCGCTGCTACTGCTGTTTATTTTTGGTTACGGCATTAACCTCGACTCCAGCAAGCTGCGGGTCGGGATTTTACTGGAACAGCGTAGCGAAGCGGCGCTGGATTTCACCCACACCATGACCGGTTCGCCCTACATCGACGCCACCATCAGCGATAACCGTCAGGAACTGATCGCCAAAATGCAGGCGGGGAAAATTCGCGGTCTGGTGGTTATTCCGGTGGATTTTGCGGAACAGATGGAGCGCGCCAACGCCACCGCACCGATTCAGGTGATCACCGACGGCAGTGAGCCGAATACCGCTAACTTTGTGCAGGGGTATGTCGAAGGGATCTGGCAGATCTGGCAAATGCAGCGAGCGGAGGACAACGGGCAGACTTTTGAACCGCTTATTGATGTACAAACCCGCTACTGGTTTAACCCGGCGGCGATAAGCCAGCACTTTATTATCCCGGGTGCGGTGACCATCATCATGACGGTCATCGGCGCGATTCTCACCTCGCTGGTGGTGGCGCGAGAATGGGAACGCGGCACCATGGAGGCTCTGCTCTCTACGGAGATTACCCGCACGGAACTGCTGCTGTGTAAGCTGATCCCTTATTACTTTCTCGGGATGCTGGCGATGTTGCTGTGTATGCTGGTGTCAGTGTTTATTCTCGGCGTGCCGTATCGCGGGTCGCTGCTGATTCTGTTTTTTATCTCCAGCCTGTTTTTACTCAGTACCCTGGGGATGGGGCTGCTGATTTCCACGATAACCCGCAACCAGTTCAATGCCGCTCAGGTCGCTCTGAACGCGGCTTTTCTGCCGTCGATTATGCTTTCCGGCTTTATTTTTCAGATCGACAGTATGCCCGCGGTGATCCGCGCGGTGACGTACATTATTCCCGCTCGTTATTTCGTCAGCACCCTGCAAAGCCTGTTCCTCGCCGGGAATATTCCAGTGGTGCTGGTGGTAAACGTGCTGTTTTTGATCGCTTCGGCGGTGATGTTTATCGGCCTGACGTGGCTGAAAACCAAACGTCGGCTGGATTAGGGAGAAGAGCATGTTTCATCGCTTATGGACGTTAATCCGCAAAGAGTTGCAGTCGTTGCTGCGCGAACCACAAACCCGCGCGATTCTGATTTTACCCGTGCTAATTCAGGTGATCCTGTTCCCGTTCGCCGCCACGCTGGAAGTGACTAACGCCACCATCGCCATCTACGATGAAGATAACGGCGAGCATTCGGTGGAGCTGACCCAACGTTTTGCCCGCGCCAGCGCCTTTACTCATGTGCTGCTGCTGAAAAGCCCACAGGAGATCCGCCCAACCATCGACACACAAAAGGCGTTACTACTGGTGCGTTTCCCGGCTGACTTCTCGCGCAAACTGGATACCTTCCAGACCGCGCCTTTGCAGTTGATCCTCGACGGGCGTAACTCCAACAGTGCGCAGATTGCCGCCAACTACCTGCAACAGATCGTCAAAAATTATCAGCAGGAGCTGCTGGAAGGAAAACCGAAACCTAACAACAGCGAGCTGGTAGTACGCAACTGGTATAACCCGAATCTCGACTACAAATGGTTTGTGGTGCCGTCGCTGATCGCCATGATCACCACTATCGGCGTAATGATCGTCACTTCACTTTCCGTCGCCCGCGAACGTGAACAAGGTACGCTCGATCAGCTACTGGTTTCGCCGCTCACCACCTGGCAGATCTTCATCGGCAAAGCCGTACCGGCGTTAATTGTCGCCACCTTCCAGGCCACCATTGTGCTGGCGATTGGTATCTGGGCGTATCAAATCCCCTTCGCCGGATCGCTGGCGCTGTTCTACTTTACGATGGTGATTTACGGTTTATCGCTGGTGGGATTCGGTCTGTTGATTTCATCACTCTGCTCGACACAACAGCAGGCGTTTATCGGCGTGTTTGTCTTTATGATGCCCGCCATTCTCCTTTCCGGTTACGTTTCGCCGGTGGAAAACATGCCAGTTTGGCTGCAAAACCTGACGTGGATTAACCCTATTCGCCACTTTACGGACATTACCAAGCAGATTTATTTGAAGGATGCGAGTCTGGATATTGTGTGGAATAGTTTGTGGCCGCTACTGGTGATAACGGCCACGACAGGGTCAGCGGCGTACGCGATGTTTAGACGTAAGGTGATGTAACTTCTTATCTTTCGCCAGCAAAGACACTACCGCCGGGCCGGCAAGGATTGCCAGCCCTGCAATTGCCAGCAAAAAGTTGTTTTCCAGAACGCGGGACAACAGCCACAGCACAATCAGCGCTGCGCCAAAATACCAGGTCGTGGTCAGCTCTTCCAGCACGTCTGCCACCTCACGCCAGCGTTGCTCGGGGTGGCGCTGAAACACCAGCATCATCACTACCGTGACACAATACAGTGCGCATAATCCCACGCCGACGTGAACCAGAGTCTTACTCATCCAGCCCACCACCAGCAGCGCCACTACCAGTAAATGCAACATAATCTGCCAGCAACTTAGACCCGTTGCGACACGAACACGTTGTTGCCACTTCATGGCTTCTCTCCTGAAGAATTTATCTCTACTTACTCAGAGTACCGAACTTTACGGAAAATTCCGTAAGACCGCACCTTTTTGTGACGCCGACTACACTATTTCAATGAGATAAGAGGCAAAGACAGGAAAATTATGCCCGATCAAACACAACAATTTTCGTTCAAGGTGCTCACCATCAACATTCACAAAGGCTTTACCGCGTTTAACCGACGCTTCATTTTGCCGGAACTTCGCGATGCCGTGCGTACCGTCAGCGCCGATATTGTTTGCCTGCAGGAAGTGATGGGCGCGCACGAAGTTCATCCGCTGCATGTGGAAAACTGGCCCGATACCTCGCACTACGAGTTTCTCGCCGACACCATGTGGAGCGATTTTGCCTACGGTCGCAATGCCGTATACCCGGAAGGGCATCACGGCAACGCCGTACTGTCGCGTTATCCCATTGAACATTATGAGAATCGCGATGTTTCGGTCGATGGTGCGGAAAAGCGCGGCGTGCTCTACTGCCGCATTGTGCCGCCGATGACCGGAAAAGCGATTCATGTGATGTGCGTACATCTGGGCCTGCGTGAGGCGCACCGTCAGGCGCAGCTTGCGATGCTCGCCGAATGGGTGAATGAGCTACCGGACGGCGAACCGGTATTGGTGGCGGGTGATTTCAATGACTGGCGACAGCGGGCCAACCATCCGCTGAAGGTGAAGGCGGGGCTGGAGGAGATCTTTACCCGCTCACGCGGTCGTCCCGCGCGGACGTTTCCGGTGCGCTTCCCCCTGCTGCGCCTTGACCGCATTTACGTAAAAAATGCCCACGCCAGCAGCCCGACGGCGCTGGCTTTACTCAACTGGCGACATCTCTCCGACCATGCCCCACTCAGCGCGGAGATCCACTTATGAAATGCACATGGCAGGAAGGTAACCGTATTACGCTGCTGGAAAATGGCGATAACTTTTATCCGGCGGTTTTTGAGGCGATTAGCCACGCACAGCAGAAAGTCTTTCTCGAAACGTTTATCTGGTTTGAAGACGATGTGGGCAGGCAGTTGCACAGCGCACTGCTGCATGCCGCCCGTCGCGGTGTAAAAATCGAGGTTCTGCTCGACGGATATGGTTCGCCGGATCTCAGCGACGAATTTGTTAACGAGCTCACCGCCGCAGGGGTGGTGTTCCGCTATTACGATCCCGGCCCGCGTCTGTTCGGCATGCGCACCAACCTGTTCCGTCGAATGCACCGCAAAATTGTGGTGGTGGATGAAACGGTGGCCTTCGTTGGCGGCATTAACTACTCCGCCGAGCATATGTCGGATTACGGTCCCGAAGCTAAACAGGACTACGCGATCCGTATCGAAGGACCGGTGGTTCAGGACATCCAGCTGTTCGTGCTGGAAAACTTACCCGGCAAAGAGGCCGCTCGCCGCTGGTGGCGACGCCGTCATCGCCCGGAAGAGAACCGCAAGCCGGGCGAGGCGCAGGCGCTGTTCGTCTGGCGGGATAACGAGGAGCACCGGGACGATATCGAGCGTCATTACCTGAAGATGCTGGCGAACGCGAAGCGCGAGGTGATTATCGCCAACGCCTATTTCTTCCCCGGTTACCGGATTTTGCACGCCATGCGCAACGCGGCCCGACGCGGCGTGAGCGTGAAGCTTATCGTGCAGGGTGAGCCCGATATGCCGATTGTGAAGGTGGGCGCGCGTCTGCTCTATCGCTATCTGGTCAAAAGCGGCGTGCAGATCTATGAATATCGCCGCCGCCCGCTGCACGGCAAAGTCGCCGTGATGGATGACCACTGGGCGACCGTTGGCTCCAGCAACCTCGATCCGCTGAGCTTATCGCTCAATCTGGAAGCGAACCTGATCATCCACGATCGCCAGTTTAATCAGACCCTGCGCGATAACCTTCAGGGACTTATCAATAAAGACTGCGTGCGTGTGGATGAGTCCATGGTGCCAAAACGGAGCTGGTGGAACGTGGGCATCGGCGTGGTGGTGTTCCACTTCCTGCGCCACTTCCCGGCCATGGTGGGCTGGCTGCCCGCGCATACGCCGAAACTGGCGCTGGTGGATCCGCCTGTGCAACCCGAAATGGAAACCCAGGACCGCGTAGAGGCGGAAGATGGAGGGAAAACCTGATGTCGAAATCTCATCCTCGCTGGCGGCTGGCGAAAAAAATCCTGACCTGGCTATTCTTCATTGCCGTCGCGGTCCTGCTGGTGGTGTATGCCCAGAAGGTGGACTGGGAAGAGGTGTGGAAAGTTATTCGCAATTACAACCGGACAGTCCTGCTGGGGGCCGTTGGGCTGGTGATTGTGAGCTACCTGATGTACGGCTGCTATGACCTGTTGGGACGCGCCTACTGCGGACATAAGCTTGCCAAACGGCAGGTTATGCTGGTGTCATTCATCTGCTATGCCTTTAACCTGACGCTGAGCACCTGGGTGGGCGGGATTGGTATGCGCTATCGCCTGTACTCCCGCCTTGGCTTACCGGGCGGCACCATCACGCGTATTTTCTCCTTAAGCATCACCACCAACTGGCTGGGGTATATCCTGCTGGGCGGGGTGATTTTCACCATCGGCGTGGTGCAGCTGCCTGCGCACTGGTACATCGATGAGGCTACCCTGCGCATCCTGGGCATCGTACTGCTGCTGATCATCGCCGCCTACCTGTGGGCCTGCGCCTTTGCCAAACGTCGTCACATGACCATTAAAGGCCAGAAGCTGGTGCTGCCGTCATGGAAGTTTGCCGTCCTGCAAATGGTGGTTTCCAGCGCTAACTGGATGGCGATGGGGGCCATTATCTGGCTGTTGATTGGCGAAGATGTGAACTACTTCTTCGTGCTGGGCGTGCTGCTGGTAAGCAGTATTGCCGGGGTGATTGTGCATATTCCGGCGGGTATTGGCGTACTGGAGGCGGTGTTTATCGCGCTGCTTGCGGGGGAGCATGTGTCTCACGGGACGATTATCGCCGCCCTGCTCGCGTACCGCATGATCTACTACTTCCTGCCGCTGGCGCTGGCAACGGTCTGTTATCTGGTGCTGGAGAGTCGGGCGAAGAAGCTGCGCGCGAAGAACGAGAGGATGTTGGCGAAGTGAGTTGTGTCGGGTAGCGCTGCGGTCTGATGCCCTCACCCCGGCCCTCTCCCACGGGGAGAGGGAGAAAAGCCCGCACCGTGCAATCCCCTCTCCCTGAGGGAGAGGGTTAGGGTGAGGGGGAAATAACTAGCGACGGTTGCCGAAGATACGCAGCAGCATCAGGAACAGGTTGATGAAGTCCAGATAAAGCGTCAGCGCGCCCAGAATCGAGTATTTGCGCAGGTTTGAACTGTCGCGAACATCAATTTGTTCACCGATGTTTTTCAGCTTCTGGGTGTCGTAAGCGGTTAAGCCCACGAAGATCACCACCCCGATATAGGTCACCGCCCACATCAGCGCGTCACTCTTCAGCCACAGGTTCACCAGCGACGCCAGCACAATCCCAATCAGCCCCATAAACAGCATGTTGCCGAAGCCGCTCAGGTCACGTTTGGTGGTGTAACCGTACAGGCTCATCACACCGAACATCCCGCCGGTCACCACAAACGTGCTGGCGATGGAAGAGTAGGTGTAAACGATGAAAATACTGGAAAGCGTCAGCCCGGTCAGCGCCGAATAGAGCATAAACAGCGTGGTCGCCATACCCGCACTGAGCTTGTGCACCAGCCCGGAGAGCACGAACACCAGCGCCAGTTGCGCAATAATCAGCCCAAAGAAGGTGATTTTGCTTGAGAAGATAAACATCATCAGTTCAGGCGTGTTTGCCGCATACCAAGCGATAAACGCGGTAAGCAGCAGGCCAACCGTCATCCAGCCATACACCTGAGCCATGTAGGTTTGCAGCCCGCTACGGGTCTGCTGAACTATCGAATCGGAACGCGGAAATCGGTCCATGATTCACTCCTGATTAAGTAAACACACACGTTAAGAGTAACACATCCGCGTAAACCAACTACCAACGGCTGGCGGCATGTTTATCGCTGTCGCGTGATTCCACCCAGCGCTCACCTTCCGGCGTCGCTTCACGCTTCCAGAACGGCGCTTTGGTTTTAAGGTAATCCATGATGAACTCCCCCGCCGCAAAAGCACTCCCGCGATGGGCGCTGGTGACGCCGACAAACACAATCTCTTCGCCGGGCCACATTTCGCCGATGCGATGGATAACCGTAACGCGCCCCAGCGGCCAGCGGCCTCGCGCCTCTTCGACAATGGCCGCCAGCGATTTTTCGGTCATTCCCGGATAGTGCTCCAGCGTCAGCGCTTTTACGCTGTCCCCGAGATTATGATTACGCACTTTCCCGGTAAACGTCACGACCGCGCCGTCTTCGTCGCGCCCGGCCAGCCAGTCATATTCCGTGCCCACGTTAAAACGCTCATGGCCGACCAGAATTCGGGTTTCCGTCATCTTAACCTCCGGTTACCGGCGGGAAGAAAGCTACTTCGTCGCCGTCAGTCAGCGGATGGTCAAAACTCACCAGCGTCTGGTTGACGGCAGCCAGTAATTTGCCATCTTCCAGCGCCAGCGCCCAGCGTTCGCTCTGCGCAGCCATGTGCTGGCGTAACGCTTCAACAGTTGGGAAATCCGCAGCCACTTCGGTTGCATCTGTTCCCACCAACTCGCGCACCTGGGCGAAAAAAAGAACTTTAATCATCCGCTTCCACCTTAAAGTCACCCGACTTGCCGCCGCTCTTCGCCAGCAAACGTACCGGACCAATCACCATATCTTTTTGCACCGCTTTGCACATGTCATAAATGGTCAGCGCCGCCACGGAGGCCGCGGTTAATGCTTCCATTTCGACACCGGTTTTCCCGGTCAGGCGGCATAAGGTTTCTATACGCACCCGATTGTGCTCCGGCTCGGCCTGTAAATTGACTTCAACTTTGCTGAGCATCAGCGGATGACAGAGCGGGATCAGATCCCAGGTGCGTTTTGCCGCCTGAATACCGGCAATACGCGCAGTGGCAAATACGTCGCCTTTGTGGTGGCGACCATCAATAATCATCGCCAGCGTCTCGCTGCGCATGGTGACAAAGGCTTCCGCCCGCGCTTCACGCACGGTTTCCGCTTTGGCGGAGACATCCACCATGTGCGCTTCGCCAGCGGCGTTGATATGGGTCAGTTGCGACATACTTATTTCTTCAAATGTGGATGGAAATTACACGGACGCGTACGGGCATCCAGCTGCGGCGCGATGATATTTTCCCATGCGGTACGGCACGCTTTGGTCGAACCCGGCATGGCGAAAATCAGCGTTTTGTTGGCGACGCCCGCTACCGCACGAGATTGCAACGTGGAAGTGCCAATCTCTTCAAACGACAACATCCGGAACACTTCACCAAAACCTTCAACTTCACGGTCGAACAACGGCAGCAATGCTTCGGGAGCCTGATCACCTTCCGTCAGGCCAGTACCACCCGTAATCAATACCACTTGTACATCGTCGCTGGCGATCCACGCAGATACCTGAGCGCGAATAGCGTAGCGGTTTTCTTTCACAATGGCTTTATCGACAACGTGATGGCCCGCTTCTTGCGCCGAATCGCGCAGATAGTGACCGGAGGTATCGTCTTCTTCACCGCGACGATTAGAAACCGTAAGAATAGCAATACGGGTCGGGATAAATTCAGTGCTTACCTGACTCATCTGATCTCTCCTTTTGACGTTTTAGCCGCCAATGTACGATAAGTTTTGCGTAATACCGGTGTTGTTTTGATGCAGGAAATGGGTCTGTTTCTTCTCCCGCAGCGCCGCTGAAATACGCGCTTCCAGCGCCTGTTGCTGGGTATCGTCTTCCAGCAGATCGCGCAGGTTAACGCCGCCTTCACCAAACAGGCAGAGATGGAGTTTACCAATGGAGGAAACGCGCAGGCGGTTGCAAGTGGCGCAGAAGTCTTTTTCATACGGCATGATAAGGCCAATCTCTCCGGCGTAATCTGGATGGCAAAAGACTTGCGCGGGACCGTCGCTGCGTTGACGTAATTGGTGGATCCAGCCGCGACGCAGTAGCTCGTCACGCAGAACCTGACCAGAGATGTGATGCTTACGGAAGAGCTCGCTGCCCTCGCCCGTTTCCATCAGTTCGATGAAACGCAGCTGGATAGGGCGATGCTGGATCCAGTTCAGAAAGGTGTCGAGCTGGTGATGATTAACATCACGCATCAGCACGGTATTGACTTTGACCTTCTCAAAACCGGCCTCAAATGCAGCATCAATCCCTGCCATGACCTGGTTGAATTTATCCTGCCCGGTAATAGCGTGAAACTGGCGGGCGTCCAGACTGTCGACACTGACGTTAATGCCAGTAAGTCCCGCATCGCGCCAGCTCGCCACATCGCGTTCCAGACGGTAACCATTGGTTGTGACCGCAATCTGGCGGATAGCGTCGTTTTCCCGCACAGCGGCGATGATATCGGTAAAGTCGCGGCGTAAAGACGGCTCTCCTCCTGTCAGGCGCACTTTTTCGGTGCCCAGACTGGCGAAGGCGCGCGTAACCCGGCGAATTTCATCGACGGTAAGAAAGCCTTTATTGGTGACGCCGCTCGGTTTGTAGCCATCCGGCAGGCAGTAGGTGCAACGAAAGTTACACACATCGGTAATCGACAGGCGCAAGTAGTAAAACTTACGCGCAAATGCATCAGTCAGTTGTGAAGCCATGTACACCTTTCCAGATACGGGAGGCGAAGTCATTTCTTCCTTCGCCCTGGTGGCAATCTTTACGAGCATTGTCACGGCCAAAGCACCGTATCAGTTGACCCAGGTGCAGAGGCTAGAGTGTTTAGTGGTTATGCCGATACTAGCGTGTAAATGAGATTTTTACCATCCACACTTTCGCTATGTAATCATGTATATAGCGTCATGATCGTGCTATTTCGCTACAGAATAAGGGAAAATGGCGGTTTTACTTTGATATACATCATCAGGGAGGCATAGCGTGCATCGTCCTTTAGAGGTAGAAGAAAATAGTTTGTATCCTCAATATTGGCAGGTTAATTGCTGTTTCCCCGCAATTTGCGCTACTGTAGCGCGGATAATCTGACTCCAGGAAACTATATGCGCAATCGTACGCTGGCTGATCTTGATCGTGTCGTTGCTCTCGGCGGAGGGCATGGACTGGGACGCGTTCTCTCATCACTTTCGTCTTTGGGTTCTCGTTTAACGGGTATCGTCACCACCACCGATAATGGTGGCTCGACGGGGCGTATTCGCCGTTCAGAAGGCGGCATTGCCTGGGGCGATATGCGCAACTGCCTCAACCAGCTGATAACGGAACCGAGCGTCGCCTCCGCGATGTTTGAATACCGTTTTGGTGGCAATGGCGAACTTTCCGGTCATAATCTCGGAAACTTGATGTTAAAGGCGCTGGATCACCTTAGCGTGCGGCCTCTGGAAGCCATCAATTTAATTCGTAATCTGCTGAAAGTGGATACGCATTTGATTCCAATGTCAGAGCATCCTGTTGATCTGATGGCGATTGACGATCAGGGGCATGAAGTTTACGGCGAGGTCAATATCGACCAGTTAACTACGCCGATTCAAGAGTTATTGTTAACGCCTAATGTACCCGCAACGCGTGAGGCGGTTCACGCTATCAATGAAGCGGATCTCATCATTATTGGGCCTGGCAGTTTTTATACCAGCCTGATGCCAATTCTGCTGCTGAAGGAAATCGCCCAGGCATTACGCCGCACGCCAGCGCCGATGGTTTATATCGGCAATCTGGGGCGTGAGTTGAGTTTACCTGCGGCTAATTTGAAGCTGGAAAGCAAGCTGGCAATTATGGAGCAGTATGTTGGTAAAAAGGTCATTGATGCGGTCATCGTCGGGCCAAAAGTGGATGTCTCGGCGGTGAAAGAGCGGATTGTGATCCAGGAGGTACTGGAGGCCAGCGATATTCCGTATCGTCATGACCGCCAGTTGTTACATAACGCGCTGGAAAAGGCGTTACAGGCTTTAGGTTAACGGAAATCCGAAGGAAAATTCCGGCTTCCTATTGAAGACAAAGTGCGCGTTGTTTATGCCGGATGCGGCGTGAACGCCTTATCCGGCCTACAAACCGCGCAAATTCAATATATTGCGGAGAAAATGTAGGCCTGATAAGCGTAGCGCATCAGGCTGTTTTCCGTTTGTCATCAGTCTTCTTCGCTATCCTGTACGATGCCGCGATAAACAGCTCACGCAGCTGATGCAACTGGTCACGAATTTGCGCCGCTTCTTCGAACTCCAGATTCTGCGCGTGTTGCATCATCAACCCTTCCAGCTCATGGATTTTCTGCTGCAACGCTTTAGGCGACATATCCATCGGCACATTATCCGGCTCAACAATCGGGCGCGATTTTCCTCTGCCCTTCGCTTTGGTTTTGGCAATGTTCTGCCCCAGCGCCAGGATATCGACCACTTTCTTGTTCAAGCCTTGCGGCGTAATTCCGTGTTCCTCGTTGTACTTCTGCTGTTTCTCACGGCGACGTTCGGTTTCGCCAATCGCTTTCGCCATTGATGGGGTGATCTTATCGCCGTAGAGAATCGCTTTACCGTTAACGTTACGTGCCGCACGACCAATGGTCTGGATCAACGAACGTTCGGAACGCAGGAAGCCTTCTTTGTCAGCGTCGAGGATCGCCACCAGCGACACTTCCGGCATATCCAGACCTTCGCGCAGTAAGTTGATCCCTACCAGCACGTCGAACTCACCCAGACGCAAGTCGCGGATAATCTCCATACGTTCGACGGTGTCGATATCTGAGTGAAGATAACGCACGCGCTCGCCATGTTCTTCGAGATATTCGGTAAGATCTTCCGCCATCCGCTTGGTCAGTGTGGTGACCAGTACGCGTTCGTTAATTGCCGCTCGCTGACGAATCTCCGAAAGAAGATCATCAACCTGTGTCGCCACCGGCCGCACTTCGATAATCGGGTCAAGCAATCCGGTTGGACGCACCACCTGATCCACCACATCGCCGCCGGATTTTTCCAGCTCGTAATTACCCGGCGTCGCCGAAACATAGATGGTTTGCGGCGCTAATGCTTCGAACTCTTCAAACTTAAGCGGACGGTTATCCAGCGCTGATGGCAGGCGGAAGCCGTACTCCACCAGTGTCTCTTTACGCGCCCGGTCACCGCGATACATGCCGCCAATTTGTGGAATGGTGACGTGAGATTCATCGACGACCAGCAGCCCATCGGCAGGCAGGTAATCAAACAGCGTCGGCGGTGGCTCACCCGGTCCACGACCGGAGAGGAAGCGCGAGTAGTTTTCAATCCCCGAACAGTAGCCCAGCTCGTTCATCATCTCCAGATCAAACTGGGTACGCTGGGTCAGCCGCTGCTCTTCCAGCAGTTTGTTGTTTTCCAACAGCACTTTGCGTCTGGCGGCCAGCTCTTCTTTGATCTCCTCCATCGCCTGTACGATGCGCTCGCGCGGTGTGACGTAGTGCGTTTTCGGGTAGATGGTAAAACGTGGAATAGTGGAAACAATCTGCCCGGTCAGCGGGTCAAATAACGACAATCGTTCCACTTCCTCGTCAAACAGTTCCACGCGAAGTGCAATGTCATCCGATTCTGCCGGGAAGATATCTATCACCTCGCCACGAACGCGGAAAGTACCACGCTGGAATGCTTGATCATTACGAGCGTATTGCAGCTCCGCCAGTCGGCGCAGAATCGCGCGCTGATCGATAATCATACCGACCGTGAGATGGAGCATCATCTTGAGATATAAATCAGGATCGCCCAGACCATAAATCGCGGAAACAGACGCCACCACAACCACATCACGCCGCTCCAGCATCGCTTTGGTGGCGGACAAACGCATCTGCTCAATATGTTCGTTAACCGAGGCATCTTTCTCAATGAAAGTGTCGGAACTCGGTACATAGGCTTCCGGCTGATAGTAGTCGTAGTAGGAAACGAAATATTCCACCGCGTTTTCCGGGAAGAACTCTTTCATTTCGCCATACAGCTGGGCCGCCAGCGTTTTGTTGGGCGCAAGTACCATGGTTGGGCGCTGAAGGTCAGCAATGACATTGGCAATGGTGAAGGTTTTCCCTGAGCCAGTCACGCCAAGTAACGTCTGGTGCGCCAGGCCATCTTCCAGCCCCTCTTCGAGACGTCGAATCGCCTCTGGCTGATCGCCAGAAGGTTTAAAAGCGGAATTCAGTTTGAACGGTTTACTCATGGGCGACGACCTGATGACAGAATAAGCGGCAGGTGAGTAATTTTACTCGTTGTGGCCAGGATTGCCAGTAAAAAACACTGGATGAAAAACCAGTAGCGTGTCAGGATATTTAGCGTAGCGCAGAGAGGATTAGTGCGTTCGCGAGCCAAATTTCGACTGTGACAAAATAAAACACCAGCCTCAGGGGGTTATCCCCAGAACTATTACTTTTTTAACATTTGTCAAGGGCGGTTATGAAAGTTTTATGGCAACAGGTCTCGCTGGCGTTGAGGGAATTGCTTTTATCTAATTCGTTAAAAAATAAAGACTAATTTATTAAGCCGCGTTTCGCATCAATTTGGTTGTAACCCGCGTATTCTCTCGCTTATCGCGGGTTTTCTAACTCTAATGCACAAGGTTATCCACAGGAATAGTGGATAACTGCCTCCAGCCCGTACAGCATGCACTCCAGCAAATTCCCGGTTTTTCCCACGAAGCGGCAGTAAAAAATTTTTATCACTCTTTTTTGCCTGGAAAACGTTCATTTTTTCATAAGCGACTGGCGAGATCTTAATCACAATTCTGTCATTTCTCCTGCACCACAATTCGACATACGCAGCACCGGGAGTGTGCAATTCGTATAAACGTTCAGCTTTTGATAGTGAGTTATTCCTAAAAATGGCCTTTTTTTAATCATTATGAAGTTCCTGGCAGGCGTTTTGCAGACATCACTCTGTGCATCACCCCACACATTTTTAAGGAGAGAAAGATGTTGAGTCTGCGTGCTGTAAATCAGTTTTACGGAAGCCAACATACGCTATGGAACGTGAATATCGATTTCCCGCAAGGCATCTGTACGGGCATTGTTGGCCTGCCTGGCATGGGCAAATCCACGCTTATGAACTGCATTACCGGAAAGGTGCCCGTCGAGAGCGGCACCATCATCTGGCATGAGGCTGGCGCGCCGCCGCATAACTTGCTCTACCCTGCGTCCGCATTCCCGGCGTCGCCGACGATAGGCTACGTCCCGCAGGATCGGCGAATATTTTCCCAGCTCACCGTCGATGAAAATCTGCATATCGCTATGCGGGCGACGGGGAAACCCGACCCGGCATCAAAAAGTGACGTGTATGCCCTGTTTCCGGAGCTCTATCCGCTGCGACAGAGCCGTGCCTCTGCGCTGTCCCCTGACGACCAGTATCAGCTGGCCCTCGCCAGTGCGCTGGTTAATCGTCCGCGCGTGTTGATTCTGGATGAGCCCATGCATGGCGCAGGGCACGGTTTCGCGCGCAGGCTGGGGCAGTTGCTGGTGCGGTTGAATCGGGAGCTGGGAATGACGGTGCTGTTAGCGGAGCAACAGCTGTCGTTTATCCGCCGGGTAGCGGATCGTTTCTGCATGCTCTATCGCGGACGTAACGTGGCACAGGGCCACGTTAACGAGCTGGATGACGACCTTATTGCGCACTGGATGGCGCGGGACATAAGGCGCTGAGGTCGAGATAGCGTCCGGTTTCCGCCTGCTCTGCGCCGTCGGCAAGCCACGGGATCTCGCCGAGGCACGGCGCAGGCAGCACCCGCTTCAGCGTCGCCAGATACTCAGCATGACGTTTACCCGGCGCTACCACGTCATTGGCAATCCACCCTGCCAGACGCAACCCGGCCTGCTGCACGGCCTGGGCGGTCAGCATGGCGTGATTGATACAGCCAAGCTTCACGCCAACCACCAGAATGACCGGAAGCTGCTCGGCCTGCACCCAGTCAGCAAATGTCTGCTCGTCGGACAGCGGGGTAAACCAGCCGCCAGCCCCCTCCACCAGCACCCAGTCGGCCTGCGTTTCCAGGACGCGTAACCCGGAAGAGAGCACCGAAAAATCAATCGGACGATCTTCATCGACGCTGACGATGTGCGGCGAGGTGGGTTCAGCAAAGGTATAGGGGTTCACCGCAGAATAGGCCAGCGTAAGGCTGCTGTTACGCTGTAGCGCCAGCGCATCGGTATTACGTAAGCCTTCCGGCGTCATCTCGCTGCCGGAGGCTACGGGCTTATACCCGGCCGTTGTTTTCCCCAGCAGACGCGCCGCCTGCAACAGCGCGGCGCTGGCAACCGTTTTACCGACTTCAGTGTCAGTGCCGGTAACAAAATAACGTTCAGTCACGTTCAATAATCCCATGAAAAAGATGATAAGAGAGCGGGAACCGGCCCCGCTCCTGCGGCCAGGCCAGCTCGAGACGCTGGAGTTGGCCACGGGTAAGGGGTTTCTTCTCCCGTCCGGCGTGCAGGTGCGTCGCGCCTATGCCCTTAAGCGATCGCATGGCGCTTAACGCATCGCTAAATTCGAGGGTGACGGTCTGGACCACGCTGCGATAGCGCCAGCCTGCCAGCGCCTGAGTGACCTGTTGGTGCGAGAGAAACCGGTTGGCGTGCGGCTGCGCATCCACTGCCCTCCACGCCTGATTCAGCTCTGGCAACGAACTTTCCAGCAGGGTGGTAAAGGCCACCGCTCCGCCGGGCCGCGCCACGCGGTATAGCTCGCGTAGGGCCTGCGGCAGGCTGGCGCACCACTGCACCGCCAGATGGCTCCAGACGAGGTCAAACAGCGCATCCTCCAGCGGGATGGCCTCGATATCGGCCACCAGATAACGGTCTGCTGACTGCTGCTGGCGGGCCTCATCCAGCATCTGCGCGGATAAATCCAGCGCCGTGACGTGGCTACCCGTTGCGCGCCAGTAGCGGCTATTGCCGCCAGGCCCGCAGCCAGCGTCGAGCACCTGCGCAAAACGCCCCTCACCGAGCGCGGCCAGCAGCCCGCGGGCGCTCAGGCGTTGCAGCTCATCGTGCTGTGAATAGCTTTGCGCTGCCCGGCCAAACGCGGCGGCAACGGCCTGTTTATTGACAGGAGACATACAGTGCCTCCAGAAGCGTATCGATATCCTGCGGCTCGTGCGCTGCCGTGAGCGTCAGACGCAAGCGCGCGGTGCCTGGCGGCACGGTGGGTGGGCGGATCGCCGTGACCCACTGCCCGCGTTCTCGTAGCGCCTGTGCCAGCATCAGCGCCCGAGGGTTTTCACCCACAATCACGGGCTGAATGGCGCTGTGCGAGTCGGTAAGCCGGTAAGGCAGTGCGCTTACCCCCCGGCGAAAACGCTGAATATGGTCGGCCAGGCGCGCCCGGCGTTCAGCGCCGTCTTCGCCGCGGATCACCGCAAGCGACGCAGAGAGCGCCACGGCCTGCGCCGGGGGCATGCTGGTGCTGTAGATCAGGTGCCGGGCGAACTGCACCAGGTAATCGGCCACCGGCTCGCTGCACAACACCGCGGCGCCGCTGACGCCAAAGCCTTTGCCGAAAGTGACTACCAGCAGTTCCGGCCTGACGCGTTGCTGGTGCGCGCTTCCGCGCCCCTCCTCGCCGGTGACGCCAATGCCGTGGGCATCGTCGACCAGCAGCCAGGCGTTCTGCTGTTTTGCGACGTCATGCAAGGTGGCAAGCGGCGCGCTGTCGCCGTCCATGCTGAATACCCCTTCCGTCACCGCCAGCTGAAGCCCTGAACAGGGTTTACCCAGCAGGACGTTCAGCTGAGAGGCATCGTTATGGGCAAAACGCCGCAGCTGCGCCGGGCTGAGACTGGCCGCTTCAAGCAGGGACGCGTGGCTCAGGCGGTCCGCGGTGATGCGGTCGTCTTTGCCCATCAGGGCGGCAATCACCGCCTGATTCGCGGCAAAACCGGAGATAAACAGCAGCGCCCGCGGGTAGCCCAGCCAGTCGGCCAGCTCTTCCTCCAGCGCCTGATGCGCCGTGGTGTAGCCGCTGACGTGCCCGGAGCCACCGCTGCCCACGCCGTAACGATCCGCGCCCTGCTGCCAGGCGCGAACGATCTGCGGGTGCTGGCTCAGGCCCAGATAATCGTTGCTGGAGAAATTACAGAACCGCTCTCCTTCCCGGGAGAGAAAACGGCCTGCACCGTTTTCCACTACCCTGCGCACCCGAAACGCATCCGCCGCCCGCCGCTCGTCGAGCGCGGTCCTGATACGTGCCTGCCAGGTCATACGGCTGCCGCGTTGTAGAACTGGTCGGTGTCGGCGTTAAAAATCTGCTGTTCCAGACGCTGCTGTTGTTCGTTATCGCCCGCCAGCACGGCAGTTTGCTGCGGATTTAGCCCCAGTTTGCGGAACAGTTGCAGGTCTTTATCTTCTTCCGGATTCGGCGTGGTCAGCAGTTTGCAACCGTAGAAAATCGAGTTTGCGCCTGCCATAAAGCACATCGCCTGAGTCTGTTCGTTCATCTGCTCGCGTCCGGCAGAAAGGCGCACGTAAGAGGTTGGCATCATGATCCGCGCGACCGCAATGGTGCGAATAAAATCAAAGGCATCGACATCATCGTTATCGGCAAGCGGCGTGCCTTTCACCTTCACCAGCATGTTGATTGGCACGCTTTCCGGCGGCGTCGGCAGGTTTGCCAGTTGCAGCAATAATCCGGCGCGATCTTTTACCGTTTCGCCTAAGCCCACAATGCCGCCAGAACAGACTTTGATCCCGGCATCGCGCACTTTTTCCAGCGTATCGAGGCGTTCCTGATAAGTGCGTGTGGTGATGATATTGCCGTAAAACTCCGGCGAGGTGTCCAGGTTGTGGTTGTAGTAATCCAGCCCGGCGTTCGCGAGGCGCTGCGCCTGAGATTCACTCAACGTGCCCAGCGTCATACACGCCTCCAGCCCCATCGCTTTTACCCCCTGCACCATTTGTTCCAGGTACGGCATATCGCGTTCGTGGGGATTCTTCCACGCCGCGCCCATACAGAAGCGCGTCGATCCTGCCGCTTTCGCTTTGCGCGCCGACTCCAGCACCTGTTCAACTTCCATCAACCGCTCGGCTTCCAGCCCGGTTTTGTAGCGCGAGCTTTGCGGGCAGTATTTGCAATCTTCCGGACAAGCTCCGGTCTTAATCGACAGCAACGTGCTGACCTGCACCTGACGAGGATCGAAATGCTGTCGATGTACCTGCTGCGCTTCAAACAGCAGATCCAGCAACGGTTTTTCAAATAATTCTGTGACTTGCGACAATGTCCAGCGTGGGCGGTGAGCCATGGGGCTTCTCCAAAACGTGTTTTTTGTTGTTAATTCGGTGTAGACTTGTAAACCTAAATCTTTTCAATTTGGTTTACAAGTCGATTATGACAACGGACGATCTTGCCTTTGACCAACGCCATATCTGGCACCCATACACATCCATGACCTCCCCTCTGCCGGTTTATCCGGTCGCGAGCGCCGAAGGTTGCGAGCTAATTTTGTCTGACGGCAGACGCCTGGTTGACGGTATGTCGTCCTGGTGGGCGGCGATCCACGGCTATAATCACCCGCAGCTTAATGCGGCGATGAAGTCGCAAATTGATGCTATGTCGCATGTGATGTTTGGCGGTATCACCCATGCGCCCGCCATCGAGCTATGCCGCAAACTGGTGGCAATGACGCCGCAACCGCTGGAATGCGTTTTTCTCGCGGACTCCGGCTCCGTAGCGGTGGAAGTGGCGATGAAAATGGCGTTGCAGTACTGGCAGGCCAAAGGCGAAGCGCGCCAGCGTTTTCTGACCTTCCGCAATGGTTATCATGGCGATACCTTTGGCGCGATGTCGGTGTGCGATCCGGACAACTCAATGCACAGCCTGTGGAAAGGCTATCTGCCAGAAAACTTGTTTGCTCCCGCCCCACAAAGCCGTATGGATGGCGAATGGGATGAGCGCGATATGGTGGGCTTTGCCCGCCTGATGGCGGCGCATCGTCATGAAATCGCGGCGGTGATCATTGAGCCGATTGTCCAGGGCGCAGGCGGGATGCGCATGTACCATCCGGAATGGTTAAAACGAATCCGCAAAATATGCGATCGCGAAGGTATCTTGCTGATTGCCGACGAGATCGCCACTGGATTTGGTCGTACCGGGAAACTGTTTGCCTGTGAACATGCAGAAATCGCGCCGGACATTTTGTGCCTCGGTAAAGCCTTAACCGGCGGCACAATGACCCTTTCCGCCACACTCACCACGCGCGAGGTTGCAGAAACCATCAGTAACGGTGAAGCCGGTTGCTTTATGCATGGGCCAACTTTTATGGGCAATCCGCTGGCCTGCGCCGTGGCAAGCGAAAGCCTCGCCATTCTGGAAAGCGGCGCATGGCAGACGCAGGTGGCGGCGATTGAGGCGCAGCTGAAGCAGCAGTTAAGCGCGGCGGCGGAGGCGGAATACGTCGCGGACGTCCGCGTACTGGGCGCCATCGGGGTAATCGAGACAACGCATCCGGTGAACATGGCCGCGTTGCAGCGCTTCTTCGTTGACCAGGGCGTGTGGGTGCGACCTTTCGGTAAGCTAATTTACCTCATGCCGCCGTACAGCATTTCTGCGGATCAGCTCCGCAAGCTGACCGGGGCAGTGGTTGAAGCCGTTAACACTTCAGCGCATTTCGCGATTTAACCCCATGCGTTACACTTTCTGAATGAGTGAGTAACGAGGGAAATCGGATGAAAATCATCAGTAAAGATTTGCGCGACGGCGAAAAGCTGCCGGAACGTCACGTGTTTAACGGGATGGGTTATCAGGGGGATAATATCTCTCCCCATCTGGCGTGGGACAATGTGCCAGCGGGAACCAAAAGTTTTGTCGTGACCTGCTACGATCCGGATGCGCCAACCGGGTCGGGCTGGTGGCACTGGATCGTGGCAAACCTGCCCGCCGACACGCGCGTGCTGCCGCAGGGCTCCGGTTCCGATCTGGTCGCTCTGCCTGACGGTGCGATTCAGACGCGCACTGACTTTGGCAAAGCGGGCTACGGCGGCGCGGCGCCGCCAAAAGGGGAAACGCACCGCTATATCTTCACCGTGCACGCGCTGGATGTGGACAAGATTGAGGTCGACGAAGGGGCGAGCGGCGCGATGGTAGGCTTTAACGTGCATTTCCATTCGCTGGGCAGCGCGTCGATTACGGCGATGTATTCGTAAAAAAAGCCGGGTGGCGGCTACGCCTTACCCGGCCTACATTTCGCACTCGTAGGCCCGGTAAGCGCAGCGCCACCGGGCATAAAATCACAGCACCGAAGGTAACAGCCCCACCAGCCGTCCTTCCTCCAGAAGCTGCATCGCCTTATCAATATCCGGCGCAAAGAAGCGGTCGTCATCGTAGTGCGTAACGTGCTCGCGCAGTTCCTGGCGCGCCTGCTCCAGCAGCGGGCTGGATTTTAGCCCTTCGCGCAAATCAATACCCTGACACGCCGCCAGCCACTCCACCGCCAGCACGCCGCGGGTGTTAGAGGCCATCTCCCACAGACGACGCCCGGCAGCCGGGGCCATCGAAACGTGATCTTCCTGGTTGGCTGAGGTTGGCAGGCTGTCCACGCTGTGCGGATGCGACAGGGCTTTGTTCTCGCTTGCCAGTGCCGCGGCGGTGACCTGGGCTATCATGAAGCCCGAGTTCACGCCGCCGTTGCGCACCAGGAATGGCGGCAGCTGGGACATGTGCTTATCCATCATCAGCGCGATTCGACGCTCAGACAGCGCCCCGATTTCGGCAATCGCTAGGGCGATATTATCTGCGGCCATCGCCACCGGCTCGGCGTGGAAGTTACCGCCAGAAACCACCTCGTTTTCCTGGGCAAACACCAGCGGGTTGTCGGACACCGCATTGGCTTCGACCAGCAGCACTTCTGCCGCCTGGCGCAGCTGCGTCAGGCATGCGCCCATCACCTGCGGCTGGCAGCGCAGGGAATACGGATCCTGCACCTTCTCACAGTTGTGATGCGAATCGGCAATGTCGCTGGTATCGGTAAGTACGTGGCGGTACATGGCAGCGGCATCAATCTGCCCGCGCTGGCCGCGCACCTCGTGGATGCGGGCATCGAACGGACGACGCGAGCCGAGCACCGCCTCAGTGGTCAGTGCACCGCACACCACCGCCGAGGCGAACAGATCTTCCGCTTCAAACAGACCGCGCAGCGCGAACGCGGTCGACGCCTGCGTGCCGTTGAGCAGCGCCAGCCCCTCTTTTGCCGCGAGGGTGATCGGCGTTAAGCCAGCTTTTTTCAGCGCCTCTTTCGCAGGCAGCCACTCCCCTTGCCAGCGCGCCTGGCCTTCACCCAGCAGGAGCAGCGACATATGCGCCAGCGGCGCCAGATCGCCGGAGGCGCCGACGGAGCCCTTCGCCGGGATCCACGGATAAACTTCCGCATTGACCAGCGCCATCAGCGCCTGGATCACGCTCAGACGAATGCCGGAAAACCCACGCGCCAGGCTGTTGATTTTCAACACCATCATCAGGCGGACGATCTCATCGTCCAGCGGCTGGCCAACCCCCGCCGCGTGCGACAGCACCAGCGAACGCTGTAAATTCTCCAGATCGTGCGTGGCGATGCGGGTCTGCGCCAGCAGGCCAAACCCGGTGTTGATGCCGTAGGCGGTGCGCCCCTCCGCCACAATCGCCTCCACGCAGGCCACGCTGTCGTTAATGGCACGGTGGGCGCTTTCATCAA
Organism: Enterobacter hormaechei; assembly: GCA_042434945.1. Classification (GTDB taxonomy): domain Bacteria; phylum Pseudomonadota; class Gammaproteobacteria; order Enterobacterales; family Enterobacteriaceae; genus Escherichia; species Escherichia hormaechei_A. The sequence continues at coordinate 877,721 of CP170191.1, read as the reverse complement.
GGGAGAGTGTCACCGGCTGACGCCAGACGTGACGCAGCTGTTTGAGCGTCAGCGAGCCGGGAGTAAGTGTTAACGCGTTCATGCAGGCTTTCCTTGTGTGGCGGGGATCATCGGCAGGTTCAGGCCCTGCTCTTTGGCACAATCAATGGCAATCTCGTAACCCGCATCCGCGTGACGCATCACGCCGGTTGCCGGGTCGTTGTGCAGCACGCGAGCGATACGCGCGGCCGCTTCATCAGTTCCGTCACAGACGATGACCATCCCGGAGTGCTGGGAGAAGCCCATCCCGACGCCGCCGCCGTGGTGCAGCGACACCCACGTCGCGCCGCTGGCGGTGTTCAGCAGGGCATTCAGCAGCGGCCAGTCGGAGACCGCATCCGAGCCGTCGCGCATGGCTTCAGTTTCACGGTTCGGACTGGCGACAGAGCCGGAGTCCAGGTGGTCGCGGCCAATGACGATCGGCGCGGAGACTTCGCCGCTGCGCACCATTTCGTTAAAGGCGAGGCCGAGTTTTTGCCGCCACTCCAGCCCGACCCAGCAGATACGCGCCGGTAAACCCTGGAAGTTAATGCGCTCGCGCGCCATATCCAGCCAGCGATGCAGGTGTTCGTCGTCGGCGACAATCTCTTTCACTCTGGCGTCGGTTTTGTAGATATCCTCCGGGTCGCCGGACAGGGCAACCCAGCGGAACGGCCCAATGCCGCGGCAGAACAGAGGACGAATATAGGCGGGCACGAAGCCGGGGAAGTCAAAGGCGTTATTCACCCCCATCTCTTTCGCCATCTGGCGGATGTTATTCCCGTAATCAAAGGTCGGAATACCCATCTTACTGAAGGCCAGCATCGCGGAGACGTGTTCCGCCATGGCGCGTTTAGCCGCCAGTACCGTGCCCTCAGGATCGGTTTCCGCTTTTTGCTGGTAGTCTTCCCACGTCCAGCCTTTTGGCAGATAGCCGTGGAGCGGATCGTGAGCGCTGGTCTGGTCGGTGACCAGATCCGGACGCACGCCGCGCGCCACCAGTTCCGGCAGAATATCCGCCGCGTTGCCGCACAGGGCAACCGACACGGCTTTGCCTTCAGCGGTGTACTTTTTGATGCGCGCCAGCGCGTCATCGAGGTTGTCGGCCTGTTCATCAACATAGCGGGTACGCAGACGGAAATCGATGCGGCTCTGCTGGCACTCAATGTTCAGGGAGCACGCGCCCGCCAGCGTCGCGGCCAGCGGCTGCGCGCCGCCCATGCCGCCCAGTCCGGCGGTGAGCACCCAGCGGCCTTTCAGTGATCCGCTATAGTGCTGACGGCCCGCTTCCACGAAGGTTTCATACGTGCCCTGCACAATCCCCTGGCTGCCGATGTAGATCCAGCTACCCGCGGTCATCTGGCCGTACATGGCCAGCCCTTTTGCGTCCAGCTCGTTGAAGTGTTCCCACGTCGCCCAGTGCGGCACCAGGTTGGAGTTGGCAATCAGCACGCGGGGCGCATTTTTATGGGTTTTGAATACGCCAACCGGTTTGCCGGATTGCACCAGCAGCGTTTCGTCGTTTTCCAGATTCGTCAAAGACTCGACAATCGCGTCATAGCACGCCCAGTTGCGCGCGGCGCGGCCAATGCCGCCGTAGACCACCAGCTCGTGGGGATTTTCTGCTACCTCAGGATCAAGGTTGTTCATCAACATGCGCAGCGGTGCTTCGGTGAGCCAGCTTTTTGCGGTGAGCGTGGTGCCGCGCGCGGCGCGGACATCCTGCTTGCGGTATTTATCTGACGACATTGTGTGTTCCTCATAAGGGACAGGTGATGCATTTAGATATACTTGTATAGACAAGCACACACAAGATCGGATTTAACAAAAAAGATACAATTTTGCTATATTGCGTTAGCGATCACGCTTATAAAACTTATGACATAAAGTGGCCCTGCAACCGGTAGCGATTCCCCGGGAATAGCAGCTTCGCATGCGACACAATTTGCGAGGACGACCAGGTACGACGGCGGATCAGCAGACAGGGATCGTGCTCTTTAATACGCAACAGCTCGCACTCCTGCGGCGTGGCGCGCACGGCTTCCACGATATGCTCCCCTTCCGTCAGCGGGGCGACGAGCGAGAGATACGCATGCGGTGTGGTTTGGGTGTAATCCTGGCTCAGGTAATCCGGTATCCGCTCCGCGTTGACGCAGCGATCTTCAATCTGGACCGGAATGTCGTTCTCATAATGCACCATCACCGAATGGAAAATCCGGGTGCCCTCGGTAACGTTCAGCTCGATGGCCTGTTCGGCGCTGGCCTGCGTCTCTTCAAGCACCAGCACCTCGCAGTGGTGCTGATGGTTGCGGGCGGCAATTTCATCGGCAATGCTGCGGATTTCAAACAGCGCCGACTGTCCTTTTGGCTCGGCGACAAAGGTTCCGACACCCTGCAAACGCACCAGCAACCCTTCATCGGTCAGTTCACGCAGTGCGCGGTTAATGGTCATTCGGCTAAAGCCAAACTGCGCCACCAGCTCGGCCTCGGACGGAATGCGGTCGTGCGGGCGCCAGACGCCGGCGGCGATTTTTTCGCTGATCGCCTGCTTCACCTTTTCGTAAAAAGGCGCGGGAGGGCTCGGCTGCGGCAGGGGCGAGCGTGAAAACATCATGACTCCTTGAATGTTGTTATGCCCACCAGTGAGCAATTTGCCAGGCCAGTCGGGCGGCAAGCTTAGCGCCCTGTCCGTCCCGATCGTAGTGCGGATTGAATTCCACCAGATCCGCCGCCTGTAGTTTACCGCTTCGGCAGATACGCTCAATCACCGGGAACAGATCCAGCGCCGGGATCCCCAAAGCCGCAGGGGCGGACACGGCGGGCATCTCTGCGGCAGGCAGCACATCAAGGTCAACGGTGAGATAAACCCGGTCTGCCTGCGCAAGCACGCTATCCAGCACGGATAGCGCATCCCGGCGAAAATCGAGATCTTCAACCAGCGTCACGTTCAACCGCTCAGCTTCCTCCCACAGCGCCTGAGTATTCGCCGCACGGCTTACCCCCAGGCAGGCGTAGTGAAACACCCGCGACTGAGACGCGCAGTAGTGCGCCAGCTGGCGGAACGGCGTGCCGGACGTTGCCCGTTCGGCCTTGCGTAAATCGAGGTGCGCATCCAGGTTGATCACCGCAAGGCGATCGTTCGGAAAGGCGTCCAGCACGCCGCGCCCGTGCGCCCAGGCGGTTTCATGTCCACCGCCGAAAACCAGAGTACGCATCCCGGATTGCTGGCACGCGGTTATGGCCTCGCTCAGCGCCTGCTGTGCCGCCTCCAGCGCGTGGCCTTCAACATAAATAGCGCCCATATCCACGAGGCGCGCATGACCCTGATGGCTCGCCATATTCGCCAGCGCGCCACGCAACACATCGGGCGCCTGTGCAGCACCGGGCCTGCCCTGGTTACGCTTAACCCCTTCATCACATTCAAAGCCCAGCAGGGCGATGCCTGACGGCGCGGGAGAAAAGTGTTCGCGCTGTTGTATGGTCTGGAAGAGACGTTTCGCGGTGCTGGACTCGGCGCTGTCGTCACGACCCTGCCAGACCTGCGGAGAGACGGGATGCCACAGTTTCATGCTACCTGCCCCCGAAACACGCGTTGATACATAGGATTCCGCCCCGGCTCGTAAACCATCTCAACCGGATGATTCGCCTCCCAAACGACGAAATCAGCCACATAACCGGGCTTTAACTGCCCGTGCGTCGCACCACGTCCTAGCGCCTGCGCCGCATGCCGCGTCACGCCAGCCCAGGCCTCTTCCGGCGTGAGGCCAAACTGGACGCAGGCCATGTTCATTGCCAGATGCAGGCTGGCAAACGGGCTGGTGCCCGGATTGTAGTCGGTAGCCACCGCCATCGGCACGCCCTGCTCTCTCAACTGCGCCACCGGTGGACGCTGGCGCTCCTGAAGAAAATAGAACGCGCCGGGGAGCAATACCGCCACCGTGCCGCTTTGCGCCATCGCCTGAATACCTGCATCATCGAGATATTCAATATGATCGGCCGACAGCCCTTTATACTGGCTGACCAGCGCCGCGCCGCCGAGATTTGACAGTTGTTCTACATGCCCTTTTACCGGGATCCCGAGCGCGGCGGCGGCCCGGAACAGGCGCTCGGTTTGCGCCGGGGTAAAGCCGACGTTTTCACAAAACACGTCCACCGCTTCAAATAACTCTTTTTGCCACAGCGTGGGCATGATCTGCTCACAGACCAGCGCCAGATAGGCATCCGGATCCTGTCGGTACTCGGCAGGAACGGCGTGCGCGGCCAGCAGCGTCGGGCTGATATCGACCAGATTATTCAGGCTGAGCTGGCGGGCAACCAGCAGCATTTTCTCTTCGGCTTCGGCATTCAGTCCGTATCCCGATTTGATTTCAACGGTCGTTACGCCTTCATTCATCAGCCGCTGGAGTCGCTGCTGCGCCACCGTCAGGAGCGTTTCCGGCGAACTGTTGCGGGTGGCCGTGACCGTGGCGTTAATTCCGCCGCCCTGCGCGCTAATGGTCTGATATGACACGCCGTTAAGCCGTTGCTCCCATTCCGCTGCGCGATCGCCGCCGAACACCAGATGGGTGTGGCAATCGATCAGGCCGGGGGTAACCAGACGCCCGTCGAGATCGACACACTGACGATGCCCGGAGGGGATCTCGGATTCAGGAATAATGGCCAGAATCGTCTGGCCGCGCACAACGAGGGCATGTTGTTCTCTCAGGCCGTAGGGCTCCGCCTCACCTGTCGCCAGGGTTGCCAGTCGCGCATTTCGCCATATCACATCATCGGGATGAAGCTGCTGCATGTGCCTTCCACTTGTCATGGGTTGTATAGACATTTATTTTCATCTGCCGCCTGCTGTCAACCGCATTGGGGGAAAATGTTATTTATTTGTGATGACTTTCCCGTCGCCTGCGGGCAAAAATGCAACTTTTCCGGTTTTTATCTTCCCGTTTCGCTCAACTTAGTATAAAAAAGCAGGCTATTTCGTCTATCCAGATAAGACTTGCATACCCAGGAGCATTACCTTGAATATTTCCAGGATTTCCCGTCTGGCGTTGGCACTCGCCTTTGGCGTGACTTTATCCGCTTGCAGTTCAACACCACCGGATCAGCAACCTTCTGAGCAGGTTGCTCCGGGCACCGCTTCCCGTCCGATCCTGTCAGCGGCTGAAGCGAAGAACTTCACCCGTGCGCACTATTTCTCGGCGATGGATCCCAATGCAGCCCCGTGGACGCCTTCTTCTATTAACCTGCCGAAACAGCCAGACTTCGTTGTCGGCCCGGCCGGGGCAGAGGGCGTTACACACACCTCTATTCAGGCAGCCGTTGATGCCGCAATTACCAAACACAGCGCATCTCGTCAGTACATTGCCATCCTGCCGGGTGAATACGAAGGAACCGTTTATGTTCCGGCGGCACCGGGAAGCATTACGCTTTACGGCCTGGGCGAAAAAGCGGTCGACGTAAAAATTGGCCTGGCGATTGATTCAGAGATCGACAGCACCACCTGGCGCCATCTGGTGAACCCGGCCGGTAAATACATGCCAGGTAAACCGGCGTGGTATATGTTTGATAACTGCCAGCGCAAGCGTGCCGCCACCATTGGCGTGATGTGTTCGGCGGTATTCTGGTCACAGAACAATGGCCTGCAATTGCAGAACCTGACCATTCAGAACACCCTGGGCGACAGCGTTGACGCAGGTAATCATCAGGCCGTGGCGCTGCGTAGCGATGGCGACAAGGTACAGATTAACAACGTCAATATCCTGGGCCGCCAGAACACCTTCTTCGTGACCAACAGCGGCGTGCAGAATACCCTTCAGAACAACCGTCTGACGCGTACTCTGGTCACCAACAGCTACATTGAAGGCGACGTGGATATGGTCTCTGGCCGCGGCGCGGTGGTATTTGATAACACCGACTTCCGCGTGGTGAATTCACGTACGCAGCAGGAAGGTTACGTCTTTGCCCCGGCCACGCAGTCTAACCTGTTCTATGGCTTCCTGGCCGTGAATAGCCGCTTTACTGCTGCTGGCGATGGCGTGGCGCAGCTTGGTCGCTCGCTGGACGTGGACTCCGCCACTAACGGCCAGGTCGTGATCCGCGACAGCGTGATTAACGAAGGCTTTAACATGGCAAAACCGTGGGCGGATGCGGCGATCTCGAAACGTCCTTTCTCCGGCAACACCGGCACGGTGGATGATAAAGACAACGTGCAGCGTAACCTGAACGACGCTAACTTTAACCGCATGTGGGAATACAACAACCGCGGTCTGGGTAGCAAAGTGGTTGCTGAGCCGAAGCAGTAAAATGCCTGCTGCCGGGTGGCGGCTGCGCCTTACCCGGCCTACCTCATGCATTAACCGCGCATAAAAAAAACCTCGCATTTGCGAGGTTTTTTTCGTCTACGGATCAATGAGCGTTAATCACAACCCACATCGGCCCTTGTCCGACCGCATAGCGTCCTTTCTCTTCCAGTAGGCCCTGCACGCCCTGGATTTCATAGAGCGCAATGTGGTGGGATTTCTGCCCCGCCGCAATCAGGTATTTGCCGCTGTGATCGACATTAAAGCCGCGCGGCTGGGTTTCTGTCGGCTGGAAGCCTTCAACTGCCAGAACGCTGCCGTCTTCAGAGACGCTGAAGATGGTGATCAGACTGGAGGTACGGTCACAGGCATACAGGTGACGGCCATCCGGCGTAATGTGAATGTCTGCCGCCCAGCGTGTGTCGGAGAAATCAGATGGCATCATGTCCAGCGTCTGTACGCACTCGATCTGCCCGTTAGGATCGTTCAGTTCCCACACGTCTACCGAGCTGTTCAGCTCGTTAACGACATAGGCATACTGCTGATTCGGATGGAAGACCATGTGGCGCGGGCCTGCGCCTTCCACGGTGGTGACTTCCGCCGGGCTCTGCGCGACCAGATGGCCGTCATCGCTCAGGGTGAACAGGCAGATGCGGTCCTGCTTAAGCGCTGGCACCCACAGCGTGCGGTTATCCGGCGAAATGTTGGCGGAGTGGCAACCTTCTAGCCCTTCTACCACGTCGACGGTTTCAACGGGAATACCGTCTTCCAGGCGGGTGACGCTCACGCAGCCTGCATTGTAGGAGCCGCTGAAGATAAAGTTGCCTTTATGGTCAGTGGAAATATGGGTCGGGCTGCCCGGCAGCGGGGCTTCTGCGGTATAGGTCAGCGCGCCGTCATCCGGGGAGATGCGGTATGCCAGCACGCGGAATTCCGGGCGTACGCCGACATAAAGAAAACGTTTATCCGGGCTGACGACCATCGGCTGCACCTGGCCTGGCACATCAACAACCTGAACCAGCGTAAGCGAACCTTCTGTATTCAAACGCCAGACATGGATCTGCTGACTTTCAGGACTGGCGGTATAAACGGTTTGTTTCATGAATACTCCTGATTATTTTTAACGGTGAATGCTGAATTGTAGTCCGGGATTTTGCATGGTTCCGCTCTCGGTGTACCATCCCGACAGACCTTAAATTCAACATTAACCCGGAAGAAAAAATGACCTCGCGAGTGATTGCCCTGGATTTAGACGGAACACTGCTTACCCCTCAGAAAACCCTGCTCCCCTCTTCTCTTGAGGCCCTCAAACGAGCCCAGGAAGCAGGCTATCAATTAATCATCGTCACAGGTCGCCATCACGTCGCTATTCATCCTTTTTATCAGGCGCTGGCGCTGGATACACCTGCTATTTGCTGTAATGGCACCTATTTGTATGATTATCATGCAAAAACCGTGCTGGAAGCGGACCCAATGCCCGTTATTAAAGCCCTGCAACTCATTGAGATGCTGAATGAACACCACATTCACGGTCTGATGTATGTCGATGATGCAATGGTCTATGAGCACCCGACCGGGCATGTCATTCGCACATCTAACTGGGCGCAAACCCTGCCGCCGGAACAGCGTCCGACTTTCACACAAGTCGCTTCTCTGGCTGAAACGGCGCAACAAGTTAACGCCGTATGGAAGTTCGCCCTGACGCACGATGACCTGCCGCAATTGCAGCATTTTGGTAAGCATGTCGAACATGAACTGGGACTGGAGTGTGAATGGTCCTGGCACGATCAGGTTGATATTGCACGCGGCGGCAACAGCAAAGGTAAACGTTTGACGAAATGGGTTGAGGCGCAAGGTTGGTCGATGGAAAACGTCGTGGCATTCGGCGATAACTTTAATGATATCAGTATGCTGGAAGCCGCTGGTACAGGCGTGGCGATGGGCAACGCCGATGACGCGGTAAAAGCGCGCGCCAACATTGTGATTGGTGATAACACCACCGACAGCATTGCCCAGTTCATTTATAGCCACCTGATTTAATCAGGCGGTTATCGACACACTTTTAATTTGCGCGTACAGCCACAGGCCAGGTTTGATCGCCAGTTCATCCCTGGCCCACGGGCTGATACGCGCCCACAGCGTTTTACCGCCGACTTCCAGCTCCACTTCCACCTGGCCGTTGTCGTCATAACTATTAACAACTTTTGCCCGCAATACGTTACGAATGCTGGTTTGCTGCGGCGGTTGTAAAACCAGAGAAACATCGGAAGCCTGAATGCGGATACGTAGCGCAGCTTGCAGCGGTTCGTCCAGCTTATTGACCCACAAATGCTGATCGCCCAGCGCCAGCGCAGTCATCGCGTAATGCGGATGATGCTCAAGTACCGTCACTTTCAGAATGCTACTTTGTTGCTCTTTCGGCAGCCACGGATTCATCACGCTACTCCCCCAGACTTCTTCCAGCGCGCCAAAGGCTTTCACCTGACCGTTTTCCAGTACCATCACTCTGTCTGCCAGATGGAGGATCTCATCCAGCGAATGGCTGACATACAACATCGGGATGTTGATTTCCCGCGTCAGACGTTGCAGATAAGGCAACAGTTCGCGTTTACGCGGAATATCCAGTGACGCCAGCGGTTCATCCAGCAACAGCAATTCCGGTGCTGTCAGCAAAGCCCGACCAATCGCCACGCGCTGTTTTTCGCCTCCGGACAGGCTGCCTGGTAAACGGTCAAGCAACGGTTCAATGCCTAAAAGCGCCACCAGCTTATCGAACTGATCGACCATACTTTTCGACATGCCGTAGCGCAGATTGCCACGCACTTTGTAATGCGGGAACAGCCGCGCATCCTGAAAAACATAGCCAACGCGACGCTTTTCCGGCGTCAGGCAGATACCTTTTTCGGCATCATTTAGTACCCGCCCATTGAGGACAATCCGCCCTTTTTGCGGGCGCGTCAGTCCACTGATGGCGTTAATCAGCGAAGTTTTTCCGGCACCGGAGACGCCAAAGATAGCAGTGATGCCATTGGCGGGCAGCGTTTCATTAATAGTCAGGCAATGGTTGCCCAACGTCTGGGAAAAATTCAGTTCCAGCATGATTAGCGCCCCGCCCGTTCACGGCTGATTCTGGCCAGCCATTCTGAAATCAACAGGGAGATCATCGCCAGCGCAATAGAAATAATGCACAGTCTCGCCGCTCCACTTTCCCCGCCGGGGGTCTGGATCAGGGTATACATGGCAGAAGGAATGGTTCGCGTTTCACCAGGAATGTTCGACACAAAGGTGATGGTTGCACCAAACTCACCGAGAGAACGAGCAAAAGCCAGTACCGTACCAACAATAATTCCCGGTAAGGTCAGCGGTAACGTGATAGTAAAGAAAACGCGCCAGCGCCCGGCCCCCAGTGTTCTTGCGGCCTGTTCCAGTTTGACATCAACCCCTTCCAGCGCCAGACGAATTGCCCGCACCATCAGCGGAAACGACATGACGGCGGCAGCGAGAACCGCGCCGCGCCAGCTAAAGGCGAAGGTAATACCAAACCAGTCATACAGACGTTCACCGATAAATCCGCGCCGTCCCATCGAAACTAATAATAAGTAACCGACGACCACGGGCGGTAACACCAGCGGTAGATGCAGTACGCTGTCGAGCAGAGCTTTGCCCGGAAACGTGCAACGCACCAGTAACCAGGCAAAAAAGATCCCAAACGGCAGGCTAAACAGCACAGCCAGGGAAGAAACTTTCAGGCTTAATAAAACTGCCTGCCATTCTGGATCGGTCAGTATCATTACTTGATTGTAAATCCGTAACGTTTAAAGATTTCCGCTGCCTGCGGTCCCTTCAGATAATCATAAAATGCTTTCACTGTCGCATTGTTATGCCCTTCCACAACAGCAACCGGATATTCCACTTTTTTATGTGAATCTTCCGGGAAGGTGGCAACCACTTTTACCCCTTTGCTGGCAACTGCGTCAGAACCGTAGACAATGCCCAGAGGCGCTTCGTTACGTTCGACCAGCGCCAGCGCCCCACGAACATCTTCCGCTGGGGCCAGTTTCGGAGAGAGCGTATCCCATGCGCCCAGTTTTTGCAGTGCTTCTTTTGCATAAATGCCAGCGGGAACATGTTCCGGATCGCCAACCGCCAGGCGACCGCCATTCAGCAGTGAAGTCCAGTTGGTTTTGCTGTCGATGGTGAAATCTTTCTGCACGCTGGCTTTCGGTGCTACAACGACCAGGCTATTGCCGAGCAGTGTCTGACGCGTAGCTGTATCGATCGCTTTTTTATCAACCGCATAATCCATCCATTTCTGATCGGCAGAAATAAACAGATCCGCAGGCGCACCCGCTTCAATCTGACGGGCGAGAGTAGATGACGAAGCGAAAGAAGAAACCACATCCACGCCTTTCTCTTTTTTAAACTGCGTAGCAATGTCCTGCATTGCGTTAGTCAGTGATGCGGCGGCGAACACCGTGATTTTCCCTTCATCTGCCAGTGCATTGCCAGCAACAGCGAAAGAGAGTGCCGCCCCGGCAAACAAATTCAACCATTTACGAGCCATTGGTAACCCCTTAATGTAACGTTATGTAGGCGACAATATAACGACTAACTCGGAATTTTCCCAGCAGTTATTGCTAACCTTTGTGAGGTAGATAAGAAAAAATATCGGCAGGAAAAGCAGGAAGTTGAGAAAAAGAAAATGCCCGACTAAGCGGGCATTCAGGGAATCAATGATTTTGTCCGGGCTGGTCTTTTTTACCAACACCAGAAAAGATGTTGAATACTTCACCAAGACCGTAAATCAGACCCAGGATGATGGCCATCACGACAGGTACCATGATTACGGCGAATACCAGACTTTTTAATAACTCTAACATGGTCAACTCCAGATATAGTCATGAGACTATTCTAACCGCTAAGCACAGAAAAGCACTCCCCTTTTGTGCGGTCAGCTTTGCGTGGCGTTCGTTTTCCGTCACAATAAGACTTTTGCCAGGACATTGTTATGCAGGCCGAAATCCTTCTCACCCTTAAGCTCCAACAAAAATTATTCGCCGACCCGCGCCGCATTTCGCTACTAAAACACATTGCGCTTTCCGGTTCCATTAGCCAGGGAGCGAAAGATGCCGGTATTAGCTATAAAAGCGCCTGGGATGCCATTAACGAGATGAATCAGTTAAGTGAGCATATTCTGGTCGAGCGCGCAACAGGCGGTAAAGGTGGCGGCGGCGCAGTACTGACCCGCTATGGTCAGCGACTGATTCAGCTCTATGACTTACTGGCGCAAATCCAGCAAAAAGCCTTTGATGTGTTAAGTGACGATGACGCCCTGCCGCTGAACAGCCTGCTGGCCGCGATCTCACGTTTTTCACTGCAAACCAGCGCCCGTAACCAGTGGTTCGGTACGGTGACGGGGCGCGATCATTCGCAGGTGCAGGAGCATATAGAGATTCTGCTTGCGGACGGTGCGACGCGCCTGAAAGCCGCCATCACCGCGCAAAGTGGTCAACGCCTTGGGCTGAACGAAGGACAGGAGGTGCTGGTATTACTCAAAGCGCCCTGGATCAGCATCGCACTCAACCCTGAGCAGGCCGCAGAGGCCGACAACCAGCTACGCGGGTGTATCAGCCACATCGAGCGCGGCGCAGAACAATGTGAAGTGCTGATGACCCTGCCGGATGGACAGTTGCTCTGCGCCACCGTTCCGGTGAACGACGCGACCGAATTAGACGAAGGTGCTGTGGTGACCGCATATTTCAATGCAGACAGGGTAATTATCGCCACATTGTGCTAAGCGCATTGACAACTCTGCTTACACTGAGTATCCCTGACATCTGTTGCTGCAAAAAATGGGATAACACATGTCATCATTGCATATTTCGCAAGGCACGTTTCATCTTAGTGCTATCCGTACCTTATCGCTGCCAGAGTTAACCCTTCGCGCCGGAGAAAGCTGGGCGTTTGTGGGCACGAATGGCAGCGGAAAATCCGCGCTGGCCCGCGCTCTGGCAGGCGAATTAACCCAACTGAAGGGTGAACGTCGGTGCACCTTTACCCGGCTGACGCGCCTTTCCTTCGAACAGCTGCAAAAGCTGGTCAGCGATGAGTGGCAGCGTAACAATACCGATTTGCTCAGCCCCGGCGAAGAAGATACCGGCCGCACGACGGCGGAAATTATCCAGGATGAGATAAAAGATCCTGCCCGCTGTCAGCAGCTGGCGGAGCAATTTGGCATTACCGCCCTGCTTAATCGCCGCTTTAAATACCTTTCAACCGGTGAAACGCGCAAAACGCTGCTGTGTCAGGCGCTGATGAGCGAGCCGGAACTCCTGATCCTGGATGAACCGTATGACGGACTGGATGTGCAGTCCCGCGCGCAGCTGGCAGCGTTGCTGGCGTCGCTTAACCAGCAGGGATACACGCTTGTGCTGGTTCTTAACCGCTTTGATGAGATCCCGGATTTCGTACATTATGCGGGCGTGCTGGCGGACTGTAGCCTGACCGAAACCGGCGAGAAAGCCGTACTGCTTCGGCAGGCGCTGATTGCGCAGCTGGCGCACAGCGAGAAACTGGACGGTATTGCCCTGCCGGAGCCGGATGCGCCCTCAGCACGCCACGGGCTGGAGCCTGACCAGCCGCGCATTGTGCTGCGCGATGGGGTGGTTGCTTACGACGATCGCCCTATTCTTAATCACCTCAGCTGGACGGTTAATCCTGGTGAGCACTGGCAGATCGTCGGCCCCAACGGAGCGGGTAAATCCACGCTGCTGAGCCTGATCACCGGGGATCACCCGCAGGGATACAGCAACGATCTCACCCTGTTCGGCCGTCGCCGCGGCAGCGGGGAAACCATCTGGGATATCAAAAAGCACATCGGCTATGTCAGCAGCAGCCTGCACCTGGACTACCGGGTGAGCACCACGGTGCGAAATGTGATCCTCTCTGGCTTCTTCGACTCCATTGGTATTTATCAGGCGGTATCCGACAAGCAGCACAAGCTGGCGCAGCAGTGGCTGGATATTCTGGGTATGGATAACCGGGTCGCCGATGCGCCATTCCACAGCCTGTCGTGGGGGCAGCAGCGGCTGGCATTGATCGTCCGCGCGCTGGTCAAGCACCCTACGCTGCTGATTCTTGACGAACCGTTGCAGGGGCTGGATCCGCTCAACCGTCAGCTGATCCGCCGCTTTGTGGATGTCCTGATTAGCGAAGGTGAAACCCAGCTGCTGTTTGTGTCCCACCATGCTGAAGATGCCCCGTCCTGCATCACCCATCGGCTGGAATTTGTCCCTGACCGCGAGCAATACCGCTACCTGCTGAGCAAAATCGATTAACGCGTGGAGGGCGCTGCCCTCCGCTTTTCAGACAACCTGCAACAATACATCTCTATCTCTTTGATCTACAATGCACTCAGTCTGTGAAAAAGCGCGTGTGAAAACCAGTGTAAACGATTCCACTAATTTATTCCATGTCACACTTTTCGCATCTTTGTTATGCTATGGTTATTTCATACCATAAGCCTAATGGAGCGAATTATGAGAGTTCTGGTTACCGGTGGTAGCGGTTACATTGGAAGTCATACCTGTGTGCAATTACTGCAAAACGGTCATGATGTCATCATTCTTGATAACCTCTGTAACAGTAAGCGCAGCGTACTGCCTGTTATCGAGCGTTTAGGCGGCAAACATCCAACGTTTGTTGAAGGCGATATTCGTAACGAAGCGTTGATGACCGAGATCCTGCACGATCACGCTATCGACACCGTGATCCACTTCGCCGGGCTGAAAGCCGTGGGCGAATCGGTACAAAAACCGCTGGAATATTACGACAACAATGTCAACGGCACTCTGCGCCTGATTAGCGCCATGCGCGCCGCTAACGTCAAAAACTTTATTTTTAGCTCCTCCGCCACCGTTTATGGCGATCAGCCCAAAATTCCATACGTTGAAAGCTTCCCGACCGGCACACCGCAAAGCCCTTACGGCAAAAGCAAGCTGATGGTGGAACAGATCCTCACCGATCTGCAAAAAGCCCAGCCGGACTGGAGCATTGCCCTGCTGCGCTACTTCAACCCGGTTGGCGCGCATCCGTCGGGCGATATGGGCGAAGATCCGCAAGGCATTCCGAATAACCTGATGCCATACATCGCCCAGGTTGCTGTAGGCCGTCGCGACTCGCTGGCGATTTTTGGTAACGATTATCCGACCGAAGATGGTACTGGCGTACGCGATTACATCCACGTAATGGATCTGGCGGACGGTCACGTCGTGGCGATGGAAAAACTGGCGAACAAGCCAGGCGTACACATCTACAACCTCGGCGCTGGCGTAGGCAACAGCGTGCTGGACGTGGTTAATGCCTTCAGCAAAGCCTGCGGCAAACCGGTTAATTATCATTTTGCACCGCGTCGCGAGGGCGACCTTCCGGCCTACTGGGCGGACGCCAGCAAAGCCGACCGTGAACTGAACTGGCGCGTAACGCGCACACTCGATGAAATGGCGCAGGACACCTGGCACTGGCAGTCACGCCATCCACAGGGATATCCCGATTAAGGAACGACCATGACGCAATTTAATCCCGTTGATCATCCACATCGCCGCTACAACCCGCTCACCGGGCAATGGATTCTGGTTTCACCGCACCGCGCTAAGCGCCCCTGGCAGGGGGCGCAGGAAACGCCAGCCAAACAGGTGTTACCTGCGCACGATCCAGATTGCTTCCTCTGCGCAGGTAATGTGCGGGTGACAGGCGATAAAAACCCCGATTACACCGGGACTTACGTTTTCACTAATGACTTTGCGGCTTTGATGTCTGACACGCCAGATGCGCCAGAAAGTCACGATCCGCTGATGCGTTGCCAGAGCGCGCGCGGCACCAGCCGGGTGATCTGCTTTTCACCGGATCACAGTAAAACGCTGCCAGAGCTCAGCGTTGCAGCATTGACGGAAATCGTCAAAACCTGGCAGGAGCAAACCGCAGAACTGGGGAAAACGTACCCATGGGTGCAGGTTTTTGAAAACAAAGGCGCGGCGATGGGCTGCTCTAACCCGCATCCGCACGGTCAGATTTGGGCAAATAGCTTCCTGCCTAACGAAGCTGAGCGCGAAGACCGCCTGCAAAAAGAATATTTTGCCGAACAGAAATCACCAATGCTGGTGGATTATGTTCAGCGCGAGCTGGCAGACGGTAGCCGTACCGTTGTCGAAACCGAACACTGGTTAGCCGTCGTGCCTTACTGGGCTGCCTGGCCGTTCGAAACGCTACTGCTGCCCAAAGCCCACGTTTTACGGATCACCGATTTGACCGACGCCCAGCGCAGCGATCTGGCGCTGGCGTTGAAAAAGCTGACCAGTCGTTATGACAACCTCTTCCAGTGCTCCTTCCCCTACTCTATGGGCTGGCACGGCGCGCCATTTAATGGCGAAGAGAATCAACACTGGCAGCTGCACGCGCACTTTTATCCGCCTCTGCTGCGCTCCGCCACCGTACGTAAATTTATGGTTGGTTATGAAATGCTGGCAGAGACCCAGCGAGACCTGACCGCAGAACAGGCAGCAGAGCGTTTGCGCGCAGTCAGCGATATCCATTTTCGCGAATCCGGAGTGTAAGAAATGAGTCTGAAAGAAAAAACACAATCTCTGTTTGCCAACGCATTTGGCTACCCTGCCACTCACACCATTCAGGCGCCTGGCCGCGTGAATTTGATTGGTGAACACACCGACTACAACGACGGTTTCGTTCTGCCCTGCGCGATTGATTATCAAACCGTGATCAGTTGTGCACCACGCGATGACCGTAAAGTTCGCGTGATGGCAGCCGATTATGAAAATCAGCTCGACGAGTTTTCCCTCGATGCGCCCATTGTCGCACATGAAAACTATCAATGGGCTAACTACGTTCGTGGCGTGGTGAAACATCTGCAACTGCGTAACAACAGCTTCGGCGGCGTGGACATGGTGATCAGCGGCAATGTGCCGCAGGGTGCCGGGTTAAGTTCTTCCGCTTCACTGGAAGTCGCGGTCGGAACCGTATTGCAGCAGCTTTATCATCTGCCGCTGGACGGCGCACAAATCGCGCTTAACGGTCAGGAAGCAGAAAACCAGTTTGTAGGCTGTAACTGCGGGATCATGGATCAGCTAATTTCCGCGCTCGGCAAGAAAGATCATGCCTTGCTGATCGATTGCCGCTCACTGGGGACCAAAGCAGTTTCCATGCCCAAAGGTGTGGCTGTCGTCATCATCAACAGTAACTTCAAACGTACCCTGGTTGGCAGCGAATACAACACCCGTCGTGAACAGTGCGAAACCGGTGCGCGTTTCTTCCAGCAGCCAGCCCTGCGTGATGTCACCATTGAAGAGTTCAACGCTGTTGCGCATGAACTGGACCCGATCGTGGCAAAACGCGTGCGTCATATACTGACTGAAAACGCCCGCACCGTTGAAGCTGCCAGCGCGCTGGAGCAAGGCGACCTGAAACGTATGGGCGAGTTGATGGCGGAGTCTCATGCCTCTATGCGCGATGATTTCGAAATCACCGTGCCGCAAATTGACACTCTGGTAGAAATCGTCAAAGCTGTGATTGGCGACAAAGGTGGCGTACGCATGACCGGCGGCGGATTTGGCGGCTGTATCGTCGCGCTGATCCCGGAAGAGCTGGTGCCTGCCGTACAGCAAGCTGTCGCTGAACAATATGAAGCAAAAACAGGTATTAAAGAGACTTTTTACGTTTGTAAACCATCACAAGGAGCAGGACAGTGCTGAACGAAACTCCCGCACTGGCACCCGATGGTCAGCCGTACCGACTGTTAACTTTGCGTAACAACGCAGGGATGGTAGTCACGCTGATGGACTGGGGTGCGACTTTACTTTCCGCCCGTATTCCGCTTTCCGATGGCAGCGTCCGCGAGGCGCTGCTCGGCTGTGCCAGCCCGGAATGCTATCAGGATCAGGCCGCGTTTCTGGGGGCCTCTATTGGTCGTTATGCCAACCGTATCGCCAATAGCCGTTATACCTTTGACGGTGAAACCGTGACGCTTTCGCCAAGTCAGGGCGTTAACCAGCTGCACGGCGGGCCGGAAGGGTTCGACAAACGTCGCTGGCAGATTGTGAACCAGAACGATCGTCAGGTGCTGTTTGCCCTGAGTTCAGATGATGGTGATCAGGGCTTCCCGGGTAATCTCGGCGCGACGGTGCAATATCGTCTGACCGACGATAACCGTATCTCCATTACTTATCGCGCCACAGTTGATAAACCTTGCCCGGTGAATATGACTAATCACGTCTATTTCAATCTTGACGGCGAGCAGTCTGACGTGCGCAATCACAAGTTGCAGATTCTGGCGGACGAATATCTGCCGGTTGATGAAGGCGGCATTCCGCACGACGGCCTGAAATCTGTCGCCGGAACGTCTTTTGATTTCCGCAGCGCCAAAATCATCGCCAGTGAGTTTCTTGCCGACGACGATCAGCGCAAAGTGAAAGGTTACGATCACGCATTCTTGTTACAGGCCAAAGGCGATGGCAAGAAAGTGGCGGCGCATGTCTGGTCAGCAGATGAAAAATTGCAGCTGAAGGTCTACACCACCGCTCCGGCTCTGCAATTCTACTCCGGCAACTTCCTCGGCGGCACACCGTCGCGGGAACCGAACCTTACGCCGACTGGCAAGGGCTGGCTCTGGAAAGCGAGTTTCTACCGGACAGCCCGAACCACCCTGAATGGCCGCAACCGGACTGCTTCCTGCGTCCTGGCGAAGAGTATTCCAGCCTGACGGAATATCAGTTTATTGCTGAGTAATGTTACGCCCTCGTCATGAGGGCTTTATCTCATATTGTTCAAATCACCAGCAAACACCGACATATTTGCAACTCAATATTCACAACAACTTACACTGCGCCACTATTTTCGCTATGGTTATGCGTAAGCATTGCTGTTGCTTCGTCGCGGCAATATAATGAGAATTATTATCATTAAAAGATGATTTGAGGAGTAAGTATATGGCTGTAACTAAGCTGGTTCTGGTTCGTCATGGCGAAAGTCAGTGGAACAAAGAAAACCGTTTCACCGGTTGGTACGACGTGGATCTGTCTGAGAAAGGCGTAAGCGAAGCAAAAGCAGCAGGTAAGCTGCTGAAAGAGGAAGGTTACAGCTTTGACTTTGCTTACACTTCTGTGCTGAAACGCGCTATCCATACCCTGTGGAATGTGCTGGACGAACTGGATCAGGCATGGCTGCCCGTTGAGAAATCCTGGAAACTGAACGAACGTCACTACGGTGCGTTGCAGGGTCTGAACAAAGCGGAAACTGCTGAAAAGTATGGCGACGAGCAGGTGAAACAGTGGCGTCGTGGTTTTGCAGTGACTCCGCCGGAACTGACTAAAGATGATGAGCGTTATCCGGGTCACGATCCGCGTTACGCGAAACTGAGCGAGAAAGAACTGCCGCTGACGGAAAGCCTGGCGCTGACCATTGACCGCGTGATCCCTTACTGGAATGAAACTATTCTGCCGCGTATGAAGAGCGGTGAGCGCGTGATCATCGCTGCACACGGTAACTCTTTACGTGCGCTGGTGAAATATCTTGATAACATGAGCGAAGAAGAGATTCTTGAGCTTAATATCCCGACTGGCGTGCCGCTGGTGTATGAGTTCGACGAGAATTTCAAACCGCTGAAACGCTATTATCTGGGTAATGCTGACGAGATCGCAGCGAAAGCAGCGGCGGTTGCAAACCAGGGTAAAGCGAAGTAAACGTCATTCGTTTAAAATGAGAAAGCCGACTGCAAGTGAGTCGGCTTTTTTGTTGCTAACAATGGAGCACATTGCCTGATGCGACGCTGCGCGACTTATCAGGCCTGTGGTGATTCATCGGATACGCCACTCTGACGGCGCATCCGACAATTAAACCTTACCCGCGACGCGCTTTTACTGCATTCGCCAGTTGACGTAACAGAGCATCGGTATCTTCCCAGCCGATGCAGGCATCGGTGATGCTCTTACCGTAGGCCAGCGGCTCCCCGCTCTCGAGGCTCTGATTGCCTTCCACCAGATGGCTTTCCACCATCACGCCAATAATGGCCTTTTCGCCACCGGCAATCTGCTGGCAAACGTCAGCACAAACATCCATCTGCTTTTTGAATTGTTTGGACGAGTTAGCATGGCTGAAATCGATCATCACCTGTGCTGGCAGGCCTGCTTTGTTCAGCCCTTCTTTCACTTCAGCAACGTGCTTCGCGCTGTAGTTAGGCTCTTTACCGCCGCGCAGAATGATATGGCAATCGCCGTTACCGCTGGTATTCACAATCGCCGAATGCCCCCATTTCGTTACGGACAGGAAGCAGTGCGGCGCACCGGCGGCATTAATGGCATCGATAGCCACTTTAATCGTACCGTCGGTGCCATTTTTGAAGCCGACCGGACAAGAAAGCCCTGATGCCAGTTCGCGGTGCACCTGCGATTCGGTGGTACGTGCGCCAATTGCGCCCCAGCTCATCAGGTCAGCGAGATATTGTGGGGTGATCATATCGAGAAACTCACCTGCCGCTGGCAGACCGCTGTCGTTAATATCAAGCAGCAATTTACGGGCTATACGCAGACCGTCGTTGATCTGGAAGCTATTATCCATATGCGGATCGTTAATCAGCCCTTTCCAGCCCACCGTGGTACGCGGCTTTTCAAAATAGACGCGCATTACGATTTCCAGCTCATCTTTCAGCTCTTCACGCAGCGCCAGCAAGCGAGTGGCATACTCTTTTGCCGCGACAGGATCATGAATTGAGCATGGGCCAATCACAACCAACAGGCGATCATCATTACCTTTCAGGATCTTATGGATCGCTTTTCGGGCATGGGCAACCGTATTCGCGGCATTTTCAGTAGCGGGGAATTTTTCCAGCAATGCGACAGGAGGAAGTAACTCTTTGATTTCTTTGATGCGTAAATCGTCGTTCTGATAATTCATCTTCTTTCCGGCTCTGCCATATCTTTAGTAATGAAAGCAATCCTTTCAATCTAACTTGTCGGCCACGAAGTGTAAACGGGCTTTTACACTTCGCGCAGATAATTCCTGGAATTCGCCTAAAATACACAACAAAATAGCGAAAAATGAGATCTCGCCTAAGCTTTTTACTTGTAACGACTGTTTTTAAATATTTATACGCGATTCCATCCTGACATAAATCAGGAAACTGGGATCTTTCGCCACTGAACAAGATGCACTGTTGGAGAATGTTATCCAGCGTAACGATAAGAACAGGAGCACCATGATGAAAATGACGAAACTGACTACGCTTTTCCTGACGGCAACCCTTACTCTGGCAAGCGGTAGCGTACTGGCTGCTGACGCAGGCTCATCCGGCAGCAATGGCGACGCTAATGCCGCTGCCGAAGCGGGCCAGGTTGCGCCGGATGCAAAACAGAATATTGCGCCAAACAATGTTGATAACAGTAATATCAACACGGGCAATACCAACACCGGCGGGACGAGCACAGGCACGATGAACCATGAGGGTATGACCACCGACGAGGTTCATAAAAACTCTGTGTGTAAAGACGGGAAATGCCCGGACCCGAATGACAAAGTAGGCAGCGATGCCAATACCAAAACGGACGGTACTACCCAGTAAGCTTCCGTAAGGTAAAACAGGGAGAGCGAATGCTCTCCTTTTTTATTTAAGCTCTTAAAAACGCTACACTAAAAATAATAATAAATCAGGAACGATACCATGGCGCACTCCCACTCCCATTCCCACTCCACTGGCGATGAAAATGCCAAACGGCTTCTGCTGGCTTTTGGCGTCACTGCCACCTTTATGATAATTGAGGTAATAGGCGGGCTGATATCCGGATCGCTGGCGCTGCTGGCCGATGCCGGGCATATGCTGACCGACGCTGCCGCGCTCCTGTTTGCTCTGCTGGCCGTGCAGTTTGCCCGTCGCCCTCCCAATACCCGCCACACCTTTGGCTGGCTCAGACTGACCACGCTTGCCGCCTTTGTGAATGCGATTGCACTGGTGGTCATTACTCTTCTTATCGTCTGGGAGGCTTTTCAGCGCTTTCGGCATCCACAACCGATAGCCGGGACGACAATGATGGTTATCGCCATTGCCGGGTTGGTCGCCAATATTCTGGCGTTCTGGATATTGCACCGCGGCAGCAGTGAAAAAAATCTGAACGTACGGGCCGCGGCGCTTCATGTGCTGGGCGATCTGCTGGGTTCCGTAGGGGCCATCGTAGCCGCGCTGATCATTATGGGCACGGGCTGGACTCCCATCGACCCGATTCTTTCCGTGCTGGTATCGTGCCTTGTATTACGCAGTGCCTGGCGGCTGTTGAAAGAGAGCGTCAATGAGCTGCTGGAAGGCGCTCCCACGTCGCTGGATATTGGCGAGCTAAAACGCAATCTGTGTCGTTCCATTCCTGAAGTCCGTAACGTTCACCACGTTCACGTCTGGCTGGTGGGTGAGAAACCGCTTATGACGCTGCACGTTCAGGTTATTCCGCCCCACGATCACGATGCGTTGCTTGAACGTATTCGGCACTTCCTTGAGCATCACTACGAAATTGCGCACGCCACCATCCAGATGAAGTATCAGCCATGTAACGGGCCAGACTGTCACCTGAACGAGGCGCAGTCCGGCCACTCACACGCCCATCACCATAATGGGACAGCGCGCGTGAGCCTCTTTCATGTGCGCTGTTGATCCACATCCGGCTGCCGTTGAGCGCAATAAAGGTCAGGATGATGTACTCCAGAGACATGGCGTAAACGCCCTGAAGTGCAAAAATAACGACGCTAATCACGTTAATAATCACCCACAACAGCCAGTTTTCCACATACTTACGCGTCATCAGAATCATTGCCACGATAGATAACACCATCATGCATGAATCCCAGAACGGGAAAGCGTCCGGCTGAAGCTCAGGCATCGTCACGTTTAATCCCAGACCCGACATGACCGAGACCGCCACGCGCGTCAGGAAGGCAAATACCGGATCAATAAAGACGGTCATAAAGCCGATAGCTACCACGCAGGCCGCGAACCAGGCGATGGCTTTTGGCAACGGCAGCCAGCGGATTTGCAGTTCCGCCTCGTTCTGACTGGTTTGTCGCGACCACGCATACCAACCGTAAATATTCGCGGCAAAGAAAAACACCTGTAATAGCAGGCTGGCATACAGCTGAATCTGAAAGAAAATAATGCCAAACAAGGTGACGTTGATCAGGCCAAAGAAGTAGTTGCTGATCTTCTCCAGACTGGCAAGGCCAATACACAGCAAACCCGGCGATCGTGCCTACCGCTTCGATCCATGAGAGATTCATAACCGCCTGCCCCTATTGGTATATGTACCAGGATATTCTGCACACTAAAAAATCCATCTTTCCCCCAAAGCGTAACGTTACGCCATATTATTCGTTATCCACGTAGTGTAGCCGCAAAATCCAGCATACGATTGAGCGGCACCAGCGCCCTCTCTCGCAGCCTTTCATCAACATGAACCTCGTGATTGCTTCCTTCCTGTTCTAATGCCTCTGCGATGGCCTGAAGGCCATTCATGGCCATCCACGGACAATGCGCGCAGCTGCGGCAGGTTGCACCCTCACCTGCGGTTGGTGCTTCCAGTAACTCTTTATCTGGCACCGCCTGCTGCATTTTGTAGAAAATACCCCGATCGGTTGCCACAATAAGCCTCTGATGTGGCAATGTTTTCGCAGCAGCGATCAGTTGACTGGTGGAACCGACCGCATCCGCCATATCGACAATAGCTTGTGGTGATTCTGGATGCACCAGTATGGCAGCATCCGGGTATTCTTCTTGCAAGCGGGTTAACGCCTGAGTCTTAAATTCATCATGCACAATACAGGCACCCTGCCAGCATAGAATGTCTCCACCCGTCTGTTTTTGCACGTAACGCCCCAGATGTTTGTCGGGTGCCCAGATGATTTTTTCACCCAAACTATCAAGATGATCAATAAGTTCGACGGCAATGCTTGAAGTTACCACCCAATCTGCGCGCGCTTTTACCGCAGCAGAAGTGTTGGCGTAGACGACGACAGTACGATCGGGATGGGCATCGCAAAATGCGTTAAATTCTTCAACAGGGCAGCCGAGATCCAGTGAACATTCAGCCTGAAGTGTCGGCATCAGAATTGTTTTTTCCGGACTGAGAATTTTGGCGGTTTCTCCCATAAATCTCACCCCAGCGACTAACAAAGTAGAAGCGGGATGCTTTGCACCGAAGCGCGCCATTTCCAGAGAATCAGAAATACAGCCACCGGTTTCTTCTGCCAGTTGTTGAATTTCGGGATCGGTATAGTAGTGGGCAACCATCACCGCATTACGTTCTTTTAGCAGACGTTTTATCTTCTCGCGGTAATACGCTTTTTCATCAATGCTTAACGGCGTCGGCTTCGGGGGGAAAGGATAAATCGCCGTGTCTGGATCAAACATTACGCTCATCTTACCATCTCGTTTTACAGGCTTAACGTTAAAACCGACATTAGCGTAATATTCGCTGTTATCGGTGTAATTTGTTTTATATGCTAAACAAGATAGTCGAATGGTGGGGAAAAGTCACTCGAATTACGTATGAGATGCCGAATGCCACACTTTGCGTCTTATTCCTCCGACGTAAAGTTGTTTACGCAGCAAGCGCGGAGTATGTCATCAGGGTCAAGAATTGAAATTGAGAGATGCCTGATAGCAAAAAAGCGCCTTTAGGGCGCTTTTTTACATTGGTGGGTCGTGCAGGATTCGAACCTGCGACCAATTGATTAAAAGTCAACTGCTCTACCAACTGAGCTAACGACCCCTTGCGGGATTATGCTGCTTTAATCATTCAGGATGGTGGGTCGTGCAGGATGACTGGACTTCGTCTCGCCCTTCGGGCCGTTGCTAACGCAACGTTATCCTTCACGTTCTCTACCAGTAACCACCTTTAAATTGGTGGGTCGTGCAGGATTCGAACCTGCGACCAATTGATTAAAAGTCAACTGCTCTACCAACTGAGCTAACGACCCATATGGGTGTTACCTGAAAGATTTCTACTCGGAACCAATCTTTAAAATTGGTGGCTCGTGCAGGATGACTCGCTTCGCTCGCCCTACGGGCCGTTGCTGGCGTAACGTTATCCTTCACGCTTAACATCTGAGTTTGATGTTAAAACTGGTGGGTCGTGCAGGATTCGAACCTGCGACCAATTGATTAAAAGTCAACTGCTCTACCAACTGAGCTAACGACCCGAGTGGTGGGTGATGACGGGATCGAACCGCCGACCCCCTCCTTGTAAGGGAGGTGCTCTCCCAGCTGAGCTAATCACCCAATACTACGCTGGATACTACAACTAAGTATGTTAGTGGTGGGTCGTGCAGGATGACTCGACTTCGTCTCGCCCTTCGGGCCGTTGCTGATGCAACGTTATCCTTCACGTTTTACTACCGCTTCCACCTTAGCGATTGGTGGGTCGTGCAGGATTCGAACCTGCGACCAATTGATTAAAAGTCAACTGCTCTACCAACTGAGCTAACGACCCACTTTTTCGTTGCTTTCGGTTTGTTTGATATCCCGTGGCAACGGCGGCATATATTACTGATTTCAGACTTGAGCGCAACAAAAATTTCGATGCAGATCACTCAACTGCTTATGATTCGCACGACACGACCAGAAATAATGCGACTTCTGGTCGTGTGTTATGCATTACATCGCGTTCAGACGTTTTTGTGCCTGTTTAGCGCCATCAGTACCAGGGTATTTACTGATAACCTGCTGGTATACGGCTTTCGCTTTTGCGGTGTCACCTTTGTCCTGCATGATGACGCCGACTTTAAACATCGCATCAGCAGCCTTTGGTGACTTCGGATAGTTTTTCACTACCGAAGCAAAATAGTACGCCGCATCATCTTTTTTACCCTTGTTGTAGTTTAACTGACCCAGCCAATAATTGGCGTTTGGCAGGTAAGTTGAATCAGGGTAATTTTTGATGAAATTCTGAAATGCCACCATTGCGTCATCCTGGCGGGATTTATCCTGCACCAGCGCAATAGCTGCATTGTAATCCGTGTTTGCATCGCCGCTTTTCACCGGCGCGCCAGCATTCGCAGTACCAGCATCAGCTGTCGGCGTCGTTGATGCCGCCGCACCGCTTTGATCGCTGCTGGTTGATTGCGCCGCTGCACCACCGCTGCTGAGGCTGTCGATCTGCAACAGGATCTGCTTTTGCCGCTCCACGACCTGATTCAGTTGATACTGATTTTCCTGAATCTGACCACGCAGGGAATCAATATCGGATTGATTATCAGAAAGTTGTTGCTGGAGTTGGGTTAAAAGCTGGCTGTGAGCATTAGAAATACGCTCAAGTTGAGTGACGCGGTCTTCGACCGAGCCTGAGCCGACACTACTGATTGGTGCCTGAGCAAAAGCGGCCCAGGGGGCCGCTATACCAACCAGTAACGACAGACTCAATAGTTGATGTCTGAAGTTACTGCTCATGCAATTCTCTTAGTAAACCAGTACCGCACGACGGTTTTTGGAGTATGCCGCTTCGTCATGACCCAGTACTGCAGGTTTTTCTTTACCGTAAGAAACGATGGAGATCTGGTCTGCAGAAACGCCTTTACCCTGCAGGTACATCTTAACGGCGTTCGCACGACGTTCACCCAGGGAGATGTTGTATTCCGGAGTACCACGTTCGTCCGCGTGACCTTCTACGGTGACTTTGTAAGACGGGTTGCTACGCAGGAAGTTTGCATGTGCATCCAGCATTTGAGCGAAGTCAGAACGGATATCGTACTTGTCCAGATCGAAGTAAACGATGTTGTTCTGCTGCAGCTGTTGCATTTGCAGACGAGCCTGCTCTTCGGAAGACATGTTGCCGTTGCCGCCGTTCGCATCCATACCAGTGCCGGCACCCAGCATGCCTTCGCTGCCGTCATTGCTGGCGTTCTTGTTGGAAGAACATGCCGCAATTGCCATAACAGGCAGAGCAATCATCAGCCCTTTCAGCACTTTGTTCAGTTGCATTTCAATGATTCCTTTACTATTCAATTAATTATTATCACAGATACGGCGACCAGGCAGGGAATTTGACCTGTCCATCAGTTGCCGGAAGACGCGCTTTGAAACGCCCATCTGTAGAAACCAAATTCAGCACGGATCCCATCCCCTGAGAAGAGCTGTAGATTACCATAGTGCCGTTAGGTGCCAGACTTGGCGTTTCATCCAGGAACGTGGACGACAGAACTTGTACGCCTCCCGTTGCCAGATCTTGTTTGGCAATGTGCTGCTGCCCACCATTGGAGCTGACCATTACCATAAATTTACCGTCGCTGCTGACATCCGCATCCTGGTTCTGCGAACCTTCCCAGGTAATACGTTGTGGCGCACCGCCGTTGATATTCACTTTATAAACCTGCGGACGACCGGCCTGGTCAGAAGTAAATGCCAGGTTCTGGCTATCCGGGAACCAGGTCGGTTCGGTATTGTTACTGCGACCATCAGTCACCTGGCGGATCTGACCAGAAGCCAAATCCATTACGTACAGGTTCAGACTACCGGTTTTCGACAAGGCGAATGCCAGTTTGCTGCCGTCTGGCGAGAATGCAGGTGCACCGTTGTGACGCGGGAATGAAGCCACCTGACGTACAGCGCCATTTGCCAGCGTCTGAATAACCAGCGCGGAACGACCGCTTTCGAAGGTCACATAAGCCAGTTTAGAACCGTCTGGTGACCACGCCGGAGACATCAGCGGCTGCGGTGAACGGTGAACGACAAACTGGTTGTAACCGTCATAGTCAGATACGCGCAGTTCATACGGGAACTGACCGCCGTTGGTCTGAACAACGTAGGCAATACGAGTACGGAACGCACCTTTAATGCCGGTCAGTTTTTCAAACACTTCATCACTGGCGGTATGACCAGCATAACGCAGCCACTGCTTGTTCACTTTGTACGAGTTCTGAGCAAGTACAGTACCCGGTGCGCCGCCAGTGTCAACAAGTTGATAAGCAACATTGTAAGAACCATCCGGATTCGGAGTGACCTGACCGACAACTACAGCGTCAATGCCCAGTGCGGACCATGCAGCTGGTTGTACTTCCTGCGCACTACCCGGCTGCTGTGGCAGACGAGCGCGATCTAACGGATTAAATTTACCGCTGTTACGCAAGTCAGCAGCAACGATGCCGCCAATATCTTCAGGTGCCGCACCAGGCCCCGCCCACTGGAAAGGAACAACACCAATAGGACGACCGGAATCTACACCGCTGTCGATCACAATGCGGACTTCAGCATGCAGAACTGATGCCCACAGTATGAGAAAACCAAATGCTACTCGTAATGCCTGCTTCATCATATCTCCCTTATCTGGACCGATGGCCCACGATAATTTAGCAGAATGTTAACAAACTAAAATACACAAAACTACCAGAACCCGTGGCAACCGGTGCCTGATGTTGACCGTCCGAACAGTCAACATCGCGATTACGGTTTGAAGTCCAATGGCGCGTTTTTGAACACTTCATATACTGCCTGGCTTGGTGGTTTCGGGATCTTCGCAAGTTTAGCTGCTGCCAACGCAGCCTGACAAAGTGCGGGATCGCCACCTTCAGGTTTGATATCCAGTAACATACCATCGGGTGCCAGTTTTATGCGCAGCGTACAGGTTTTGCCTGCATAGGACGATGCGTCATAGAACTTACTTTCGATAGCAGATTTAATCTGCCCGGCATAGTTATTGATATCGGCCCCTGATGCGCCATTGTTTTTAGTATTACCACTCCCGGCAGGCGAAGCATTGTTCCCTTTCGCCCCTCCCCCCGTTTTCGGTGCATTCTTACCAGAGCTTAGCTCACCGAAAATATCATCTGCCTCTGCGGCCGCTTTTGCTGCAGCGGCTTTTTCAGCTGCAGCTTTTGCCGCTGCCGCTTTTTTGTCTGCGGCGGCTTTTTCTGCCGCTGCTTTCTTATCAGCTGCTGCCTTTTCAGCAGCCGCTTTTTCTGCTGCTTTTTTGTCGGCTGCAGCTTTCTCTGCTGCCGCTTTCTTATCAGCTGCAGCCTTTTCAGCAGCCGCTTTCTTCTCAGCTTCTGCTTTGGCTTTTTCAGCAGCTTCAGTTGCCGCTTTCTTTCTTGCTTCAGCTGCAGCTGCTTCTGCCGCTTCCGCTTTCTTCTTCAGTGCCGCAGCGGCTGCCTCGGCTTTTTTCTGCGCTTCGGCTGCGGCTTTGGCGGCTTCTGCTTCTGCTTTTTTCTTTGCGTCTGCAGCCGCTTTCTTCGCTGCTTCTTCCGCAGCTTTAGCATCTGCTTCGGCCTTCGCTTTAGCATCTGCCGCCGCTTTCGCTGCCGCCTCTTCAGCTTGCTTCTGCTTTAACTCGGCCTGTTTTGCGGCTTCTTCAGCCTGCTTTTTCTGCTCCTGAGCCGCTAACCGCTCTTTCTCAAGTTGCTTCAGGCGTTCCTGTTCAGCCGCTTGTTTCTCACGCAGTTCTTCAGCAGCCTGCTGTTCCTTCATCTTGCGCTGTTCATCAGAACGCTTCGCGCTTGATTCCTGGCTTTGCATGCGTTTGTACTGCTCAACTACCGCACCTGAATCAACCATGACAGCGTCGATGGACGAACCACCGCCGCCTCCGGCTGAAGCTTCTATATTCTCATCGAACGAACTCCAGATCAGCGCCGCAAATAAGATGACATGCAGCACTGCTGAAATAATTATCGCCCGCTTGAGCTTGTCGTTTTGTTCGGTTGCCTTTGACACTCTCGGTTTCCAAAAACTGTTCGCCTGTTACCCGCTCTCTTTCAAGCAAGGGAAACGCAGATGTTTAGATAGGCTGCGTCATTAAACCAACCGATTTCACACCCGCACTATGTAACAAGTTCAGTGCTTTAATTATTTCATCGTAAGGCACATCTTTTGCGCCACCGATCAGAAAGACCGTTTTCGGGTTGGCCTTGAAACGGCTGGACACTTCCGCCACCACCTGCTCTGGTGGTAAACGCTCCAGGCGATCTTTCTCAACCACCACGGTGTACTGACCAATACCAGACACTTCAACAATCACTGGCGGATTATCGTTACTGCTCACCGCCTGTGATTCAGTAGCGTCTGGCAGATCGACCTCCACGCTCTGGGTGATGATGGGCGCTGTCGCCATAAAGATCAGCAACAGCACCAGCAGTACGTCCAGCAACGGTACAATGTTGATTTCGGACTTGAGATCGCGACGACCTCGTCCACGCGCTCTGGCCATGGCTTACCCCTTGTTGCTCTCGCTAACGGTAAACGCCTGGCGGTGCAGAATCGCGGTAAACTCTTCCATAAAGTTGTCGTAATTCAGTTCCAGTTTGTTTACGCGCTGGTTGAGGCGGTTGTAGGCCATAACTGCCGGGATAGCGGCAAACAGACCAATTGCAGTCGCAATCAACGCTTCTGCGATACCGGGCGCAACCATTTGCAGTGTTGCTTGTTTTACCGCCCCGAGGGCGATAAAGGCGTGCATGATCCCCCAGACCGTACCAAACAGACCAATATACGGGCTGATGGAGCCAACCGTACCGAGGAACGGAATGTGCGTTTCCAGATTTTCAAGTTCACGGTTCATGGAGATACGCATAGCACGCGACGCCCCTTCCACTACGGCTTCCGGCGCATGGCTATTGGCACGATGCAGGCGCACAAACTCTTTGAACCCGCTGTAAAAGATTTGTTCCGAACCAGTCAGATTATCCCGTTTCCCCTGGCTCTCTTGATAGAGGCGAGAGAGTTCGATTCCAGACCAGAATTTATCTTCAAACGCTTCGGCTTCGCGCGCCGCTGCGTTAAGAATACGGGTCCGCTGGATAATAATGGCCCAAGATGCGATTGAAAAACCAATCAAAATCAACATGATAAGTTTAACCAGAAGGCTAGCCTTCAGGAACAAATCAAGGATATTCATGTCAGTCACTGCTTAAACTCCGCGACAATAGACTTGGGAAGCGCACGAGGCTTCATTTTGAGTGGGTCAACGCAAACAACCAGAACCTCTGCTTCATTCAGCAAAGTATTCTCGGCGTTGACAATACGTTGCGTGAAAACCAAAGAGGTGCCACGCATTGATGTTATTTCAGTCTGTATTTCGAGCATATCGTCGAGCCGCGCAGGTGCGTAATATTCCACCGTCATTTTACGTACCACAAAGGCAACGCGTTCAGCCATCAGCGCCTGCTGACTGAAGTGATGATGACGCAGCATCTCTGTGCGTGCTCTTTCATAAAAAGCGACGTAACTGGCGTGGTACACCACACCACCGGCATCGGTATCTTCATAGTAGACGCGAACCGGCCATCGAAACAGCGTTGTATTCACTTTACATCCCGGTAATGCAACAAAAGTTAGAGCTTTTAAACGCTGCTACTATACGCGCGCGATTGAGGTTTGGGAATGAGGGCAAGTTAAGGGAGCGTAAAAATTTATGGGCCTGGAGCGGCCCATAATTTTTTAAAGAGAATTCTGATTTAAAAGAAGAAGAAAATCAGCCCGACAATGAGAACAATATCGGCAAGCAATGGGCAAAAAATCCCTTGCCAAAGAACCTTCTGCGGACGAAAGCCCACGCCGTGAATCACACCAGCACAGACGGCCCACATCAGCAATAAACCATGCCAGATTTCCAGTTCACTGGTCTTCGCGGCAAAACGAGATGGGTCCCAAAACATACATCCTGCTAACAGAAGCGCCATCACGAAGGAAAGCGCCCGCAGGGGGCGCTTGTCCATTACCGCATACAAAGTCGCGATAATCTTACTCATCAGATGTCTTCTTGACCGGCTTTGCCTGATTCGACGTGTTCAAGCGCCAGCGCGGTGATTACCCCAAACGAACAGGCAAGAAGCGTTCCCAGAATCCATGCGAAATACCACATTTTTAGCTCCTTACTTAGTACAGAGAGTGGGTGTTACGTTCAATATCTTCTTTGGTGATACGACCGAACATTTTCCAGTAACACCAGGCGGTGTAGAGCAGAATGATCGGTACCAGAACCACCGCAACCCAGGTCATGACGTTAAGCGTCAGCTGGCTGGAAGTTGCATCCCACATTGTCAGACTTGCGTTCATCATGGTGCTGGACGGCATCACAAACGGGAACATTGCGATACCGGCTGTCAGGATGATGCAGGCCAGCGTCAGGGAGGAGAACACAAACGCCCACGCGGCTTTATCCATACGTGCAGTCAGGATGGTCAGCAGCGGCAGAACCACACCCAGTGCCGGAATAGCCCACAGAATTGGCGTGTTGTTGAAGTTAACCAGCCATGCGCCAGCTTCACGAACCACTTCTTTATTCAGTGGGTTAGAGGCTGCGTAATGGTCCATTGTCGATTTCACGACATAACCATCGATACCGTACATCACCCATACGCCAGCCAGTGCGAAACAGACCAGTGTCACCAGCGCAGCCACCTGAGCCGTTGCACGGGTACGCAGGTGCAGTTCGCCCACGGTACGCATTTGCAGATAGGTTGCGCCCTGAGTAATGATCATCCCTACGCTCACCACGCCTGCCAGCAGGCCGAACGGGTTAAGCAACTGGAAGAAGTTACCGGTGTAGTACAGACGCAGATATTCATCAACGTTGAACGGTACGCCCTGCAACAGGTTACCGAACGCTACACCAATTACCAGCGGCGGAACGAAGCTACCAATGAAGATGCCCCAGTCCCACATGTTACGCCAGCGGGTTTCTTCAATCTTGGAGCGGTAGTCAAAACCGACCGGACGGAAGAACAAAGACGCCAGCACGAGGATCATCGCCACATAGAAGCCGGAGAACGCAGCGGCATAGACCATCGGCCAGGCAGCAAAGAGTGCGCCGCCCGCGGTGATCAGCCAAACCTGGTTACCGTCCCAGTGTGGTGCAATGGAGTTAATCATAATTCGACGCTCGGTGTCGTTACGACCGAGGAAACGGGTGAGCATGCCCACCCCCATGTCGAAACCGTCAGTGACTGCAAAACCAATCAGCAGAACGCCAACCAGCAGCCACCAGATAAAACGCAATACTTCATAATCGATCATTTGACGACTCCTGTCTTAGCGTGCCGGCTGAGTAGTCGTGGAAGACTGCTCAAAGTGATAGCGACCGGTTTTCAGGCTGCTTGGGCCGAGGCGTGCAAACTTGAACATTAAGAACAATTCTGCCACCAGGAACAGGGTATACAGGCCGCAAATCAGCACCATTGAGAAGATGAGATCGCCTGCGGTCAGTGACGAGTTCGCCACAGCTGTCGGCAGCACTTCACCGATAGCCCACGGTTGGCGGCCATATTCAGCCACGAACCAGCCCGCTTCTACAGCAATCCACGGCAGCGGAATACCGTACAGCGCGGCGCGCAGAAGCCATTTTTTCTCGCCAATGCGGTTGCGGATGACACTCCAGAAAGAGAGCGCGATGATTGCCAGAAGCAGGAAGCCACACGCCACCATGATACGGAACGCAAAGTACAGCGGCGCTACACGCGGGATGGAGTCTTTGGTTGCCTGTTGAATCTGCGCTTCAGTCGCATCAGCCACGTTTGGCGTATAGCGTTTCAGCAGCAGACCGTAACCGAGGTCTTTCTTCATGCTATTGAACTGGTCACGAACCGCCTGGTCGGTAGAACCAGAACGCAGTTGTTCGAGCAGAGAGTACGCCTTCATCCCGTTACGAATGCGTTCTTCATGCTGCACCATCAGCTCTTTCAGGCCGATAACCGGGGTATCCACGGAACGCGTTGCAATGATGCCCAGTGCGTAAGGGATCTGAATCGCAAATTTGTTCGTCTCCTCTTCCTGATCAGGAATGCCGAACAGAGTAAAGGCAGCAGGCGCAGGTTGCGTTTCCCACTCGGCTTCAATAGCAGCCAGTTTGGTTTTCTGCACGTCGCCCATTTCGTAGCCGGATTCATCACCCAGAACAATAACAGACAGAACAGCAGCCATACCGAAGCTGGCAGCGATAGCAAAGGAGCGTTTAGCGAAGGCGAAGTCACGACCTTTCAGCATATACCATGCGCTGATACCGAGGATGAACATCGCGCCAGTCACATAACCAGACGCTACAGTGTGAACGAATTTCACCTGAGCAACCGGGTTAAGCACCAGCTCGGAGAAGCTCACCATCTCCATACGCATAGTTTCAAAGTTGAAATCGGACGCGATTGGGTTTTGCATCCAGCCGTTCGCAACCAGAATCCACAGTGCGGACAGGTTTGAACCGAGCGCCACCAGCCAGGTGACACACATATGCTGAACTTTACCCAGACGATCCCAACCGAAGAAGAACAGACCTACAAAGGTGGATTCGAGGAAGAAGGCCATCAGACCTTCGATTGCCAGCGGCGCACCGAAGATATCCCCTACATAGTGGGAATAGTAAGACCAGTTAGTCCCGAACTGGAACTCCATGGTCAGACCGGTAGCCACACCCAGAGCGAAGTTGATACCAAACAACTTGCCCCAGAACTTGGTCATATCTTTATAAATCTGTTTGCCGGAGAGGACGTAGACCGTTTCCATAATGGCCAGCAGGAACGCCATACCGAGCGTCAGTGGCACAAAAAGGAAGTGGTACATCGCGGTCAAGGCAAACTGTAAGCGCGACAGTTCGACTATATCTAACATCATGACTCCTTGCTCATCGCATGAAGACTCCGAGAGTGAACCCCGTTAGAAAGGGTCACACGCATGCCCCAATAGAAAGTTGTTTGAACACTTTCATCATACCATGTGAATGCACACAAAAACGGCGTAAAGAAAGGTTGCAAACATGTTAATAAAAACTCAAATTGATCCCACGTATATATTACGCCGCAAAATCCTTACAATAAACAGGTTTTTGTTGAAGCAAATTTGCATTTTTCGACGGTGATCAATTTATAGCTAAATTACAGCCTTTCAGCCAATTTGATCGAGACAATTTAACGCCTTTCGGAGCCTTTTTCCAAGGATTAAACATTGATTTAAATCAAAAACAGTCAGAGCTGTTAATGATGTTTCTTTGTAGTGCGGATAGTAAAAACCTTGTTAACAATATGTATATTTAAAGGCGTTATTGGTTATAAAAGCCAGAAGATAATATAAACAGTTGTGATTTTTATTAACGCGCGAGAAAAACGCATTTTGCCGGAAGATAACCATATAATGTTATCTGCTTCACAGTATTTTTCTTTCGCTTTGCTACCCGCCGAAACGATTACATTTCATTCACCTTTAATAATCTTAAAATTAACACCCTTTCGTGACTATTTGATGAAATAAAGGCCGCAGGAATGCGGCCTTTATATTATTCTGAAGATTACCTTTCAATTTTTATGCTGAAGGTGCGTGACTGGCCTGGCCGGAAAGGTCCCGTAATGGCTGAGCCCTCCTCCCCTTGCGCCTTGCGGACCTCATTCATGTCCGTTTCGCAACAGGCCTGGACCTCACGGTTCACAGACAAAGTCACATCACCGGAGCGGGTCTCCGAAGGGTTGTACAGACGAAGAATCATCTCGTCACGATCCTCCGCTTTTTTCAGCGCACTGAGTACGCATCCGTTAGGCGCCAGCGTTAGCAGGCTATAGCTACCGGGTGTGGTGAAAGAGGCGCGGTTAAGCTTCATCGCATCCCACGGGATTTTGTTATAGCAGAGCGCTGGCGTTAACCACGACTTCGCCTGCTGCGCAACGCCAGCACTGACGGGCGTACCATTAAAACTGAACAGGCTAAAGCGACAGGTTAACTGGCCCCGCATCTGCGAATCAGGCACCGGCATTTTGATCCCGGACGGTCTGCCGGGGCGCAGCAGTAAATCTTCCTTCCCAAGCACCCCCACGCCGCGAAGCAACGTCAGGGCAAACGTTTTTTGACGCTCGCCAGTCACTTCAAATTCGCGCAACCCTTCGGTAAACAGGGCCATTCCGTTACGCCGTTCCTGGAGCACCGCGTAGTTGAGCAGATTCCACACCGGCAGCGGCGCTTCCTTCCAGCCCTCCTCCTGCCAGTTCGCCATCGCTTCATCCTGTACAGGACGCGTCAGCGAACCGAACTGGGTATCGGCTAACACCGTGTCTGTGGTAAATGGCGTCGGGATCAGCACCCGCACACGGTGTTCATCCGCGTGATTTCCGAGACGCGCCTCAACGTCGATACGTCGGCTGTTATGGCTGAGCGTGACCGTGAGTTCTGCCTCAAGCGTTCCCGTCTGCTGACGCGCAGAACGTTCGGCGAGATCCGCCGGCACCGCCATGCGATGGCGGATCACCGCCCTGCTCTGCCAGGCCTCGTGGATCACCTCAACCTCATGCTCGCCCTGAGCGGAAGTGAGTCTCCACTCTTCCCGTGAAGGCGAGTAGTCGTACTCATCGCCATCATCCGAGCTCTCTTCTATTTCCAGCGCGCGGTCATAGATAAGCCCGGACGCTTTATCGAGCAGACGCAGGGTGCCGTCGTCGTTTAACGTTATTTCCCAGAAAGCATTTTCCAGCAACGCCTCCGACGATTTTTCTGCCGCCAGCAGCTTGCCGGCCACGTGCGGCTCGATATAGAGCGTGCGGTAACCCATTGATGGCAGGATCTGATTGAGCTGGATATCAAACTCCATAAAGGGATCGTAGTTGCCGTAATGCACAATTTGCCGGTCAATCAAGCCGGGGTCGATTTCACGCGCGCTGCGCAGGCAGTAAGGGATTTCATTCCCCCTATCGTCCAGCAGGCGGAACTGGCTGGCGCGCAGCCGCACAGTGGTGTTGATAACTTCTTCACGCGGCCAGGGCATCAGGTTAAACAGGACGAGTTTGTCGGCGTCGCTCTGCGGCATGTTGTCGGCAATTTTGCGCATGTAGAAACGAATCAGATTATCCGCCATGTCTTCAGCCAGTTCGAAGCGGGCGACGATTTCGCGATGAACTTTGTCACTACAGCAGCAGCCGATACTGTCGTGGGCATGATTTTTTAAGATCTCTTTCCACATTTTCTCCAGCAAGCCGTGGTGGTATTCAAAACCCAACGTCCAGGCCAGTGTTGCCAGCGGTTCCAGCAGATTAACAATCTTATTTTCAATACGCGCGTGGGCAATTTTGATATCCATACGCGTAGAACCGATGGTGCGATGCACGCGCATATATTTGCCATCAATAAATTCCCCTTTCAGGGTTGCCAGATTATCTCGCTGCGCTTCGATCTTCTCAAATACCTCTTCAAAGCGGCTCATCACAAACTTACGTTGAGGGTAGATCTCACGTAGCTTATCCATCACTTCGAAGATATTTTGCTGCAATGGCATCTGGTCATGCCCATTCGGCAGCAAAATCTCTTTGGTTACAGACGCTTTTTCCAGCACGTCAAAATAACTGTCGAGGCGTTTACGTAATCCGTTTTCGTCGGCAGGTAAGTACTTACCGATGGCGTAGCCCAGCGGCAGCACCTGCGCCGTCACTTCGCTACCGTCACTGCTTTGCCACAAAAACTCGGTTTTATCAGTACCGTGGCGCTCCGAACATCCGCGCCAGAACATGGTGCGGGTAATGCCAAATCCATTGTAGATATGCGGCAGTTGCCCGGACATGCCAAAGGAATCTGGTAAATAACCTATTTTCATCGGCTAGCCAAACGCGAGGCAGTCACGCATTCCGTACATCAGATTACGGACGATGGATTCCGCAGAAACAATCGTGGTATCGGTCTGGGTATACCAGGGGCCGATAATCAACTTGCCGGCTTCTACCTGTTTCTTCACACGGTCTTTGTTTTCCGGTTTCACCGCGAAATAATCTTCGAGGATCGCCGTTTGCCCGTCGAGTACGTAATATTTGTATTCGTTGTCCTGTTCCAGTCGGCACAGGATCTCTTCCATATTATTGACCAGCAGAATACGTGACTCTTCGGTGGTGAAATACCACTCTCGATCCCAGTGCATATGCGGGGTGATGTGAACGCGAGATACTGCTTTCATCGTCGTTTCCTTTTTGTTTATGGCATTACGCCATCAGTCAGATAGTTGCCATGCTTAACCGCGTGACGCCGCCACATCAGGAGAATTGCAGTCGAGATTGCAGCCCCCACCAATGCCGCGCCAAACCAGCCAATTGCCGCCATAACACCGCCCGCGCCATTATCAT
This sequence comes from Enterobacter hormaechei, assembly GCA_042434945.1. Classification (GTDB taxonomy): domain Bacteria; phylum Pseudomonadota; class Gammaproteobacteria; order Enterobacterales; family Enterobacteriaceae; genus Escherichia; species Escherichia hormaechei_A. The sequence continues at coordinate 840,309 of CP170191.1, read as the reverse complement.
GAAGTAAAAAGAGCGAGAAAATGCCGGCACCGGGTGTCGAAAGGCCGATATTCATCGCACCGACAATAGCGCCCGTTACCATAGAGCCCAGCACAAACGAACCAATAACCCGCAGCGGATCTTCAATCGCCATCGGGATCGCCCCTTCGGTAATACCTGCCAGCCCTAACAGCCAGGTGGATTTCCCGGTCTCAATTTCAAACTCTTTAAACAGGCGCGGTGCGAGCATCGTGGAAGCGGTTACGGTAAATGCCGAAACCATTTTGACGGAGGCGAAAATGGCATACGGGCCGTAAACGCCGTTCGCCATTGCGCCCAGGCAGAATGCATAAGCGGCTTTATTCACTGGCCCTCCAAGGTCAAAGGAACACATAAAACCGAGAATGGCACCCAGCAACAGCGCGTTACTTCCTGACAGACCGTTCAGCCAGGCGGTAAGCGAGTTATTGATCCAGGCGACAGGTTCCCCCACCACAAACAGCATCAGACTGCCCGCTCCCAACGTACCGAGCACCGGGTAGAGATAAAAAGTCAGGAATCCATTGAATTTACTGCTAAGACGCAAGTGATTTTTCACCCAGCGCATCAAGTAACCGGCTATCAATCCGCCAACGACCGCGCCGAGAAACCCGGAGCCGATCATGTTGGCGGCAAGTCCAGCCGCAAAGCCTGGCGCTAACGCCGGTTTATCTGCCAGAGAATAGGCGGTATAGGCCGCGAGCACCGGTACCATCAAAATTCCGAGCAGCCCGCCGCCCAGCTTGCGGTACATCCACAGCCAGGAGTTTTCTTCATTAAACAGATCTTGTAGCCCGAAGATTTGCGACAGTAATACCGCGACCGCCAGCACCGTGCCCCCCGCGACAATCAACGGTACGGCAAAAGAGATTCCGCTCAACAGTGCCTGTTTCAGCTCCGTTTTGACACTTTTCACCGGTTGCGTATCTTGCTGTACGGTACGCGTCTCATCGCTACGCTTGAGGGTAAGCGCTTGTTGGATCAACGCTTCTGCATGGCGAATCGGCTCGGCAACAGGCACTGAAAGCGCGGGAATGCCATTAAAACGCTCACTCTCCTTGATGGCGACTTCAGCCGCAAAAATACAGGCGGTTGCACTATTGAGTTGATCCGCCGTTAAACGCCCTTCAATGCCGTTAGCGCCTTGTTTTTCAACGTAAACATTTACGCCGAGTTTGCGTCCGGCTTTTTCCAGATATTCCGCAGCCATATAGGTGTGAGCAATACCCGCCGGACAGGCCGTTACGCAGACGATAGTTGGCGCGTTGAAGAGGCAGAAGGTTGCGTGCCTCCCTTGTCATCCAGCGCCGAGAGCAACTCATCAGGCGTCGTCGCCGACTGTATACGCGCCCGAATCTCATCATCCGCAAGGCGCGTGGTCAGCGCTGTCAGCAGTTGCATATGCGTAGTACCCGCTTCATTGGGGGGAATCGCCAGCAGCACACTAAATCAACTGCTTCCGGGCCATCAACGCCTTCCCACTGAAGCGGCTCGCTGAGTGTGGCGACCGCAAACGCCGCTTCTTTTACCGCAGCAGTTTTGCCATGCGGCACAGCCAACCCTTCACCTAAGGCGGTCGGGCCAAGGCTTTCACGGCGATACACTTCTTCCAGAAATTGCTCAGTACTGGAAATTTTCCCCAGAGCAGCAAGACGTTGAGTCAACGCGTGGATGGCCTCTTCACGGCTGGTAAAGCGCGCATTCAGACACAACGCATCGCGGTGGGTCAGAGTCGTCAGATTCATCATGATCCTCACTTGATCGTTTTTATAGTCGCGCCAGTGTGCCCGATAAAACAATACCATTATGTGATCAATTTCACTTGATTGAAATTATTTGTATTGTATTTGTATTATTTACAGGATGAATTTATCGGGCATAATGGTTAAATTCGTATTAATGAGATACTAAAAATGGGACACAAGCCCTTATACCGGCAGATTGCCGATCGCATTCGTGAACAAATTGCGCGTGGCGAGCTTAAACCTGGCGATGCGTTACCCACTGAATCAGCGCTACAAACAGAGTTTGGCGTCAGCCGGGTTACGGTGCGTCAGGCTTTGCGCCAGCTAGTCGAGCAGCAGATCCTCGAAAGCATTCAGGGCAGCGGGACTTACGTCAAAGAAGAGCGGGTCAATTACGATATTTTTCAGTTAACCAGTTTTGATGAAAAACTGTCGGGACCGTCACGTCGATACACACAGTGAAGTTCTGATATTCGAAGTGATTCCGGCTGACGATTTTCTTCAGCAACAGCTACAAATCACCCCGCAGGATCGTGTGTGGCATGTGAAGCGCGTGCCGCTATCGCAAGCAAAAGCCAATGGCGCTGGAAGAAACCTGGATGCCGCTTGCGTTGTTCCCGGATCTCACCTGGCAGGTCATGGAAAATTCGAAATATCACTTTATCGAAGAAGTGAAGAAAATGGTTATCGATCGTAGCGAAACAGGAAATCATTCCTCTGATGCCAACCGAAGAGATGAGCCGTCTGCTTAATATCAGCCAGACAAAGCCGATTCTTGAAAAAGTATCGCGTGGATATTTAGTTGATGGTCGGGTGTTTGAATATAGCCGCAACGCTTTTAATACCGATGACTATAAATTTACCCTGATAGCGCAGCGAAATCATCGCGATAAGCACAAAAAAGGCCATCATACGATGGCCAACCATGTCGAAACCGACAGCCCTTCGCCATTCCTGTAGAGGGAAGCGGCCGAGGGCTATTTCTTATTACAGATATTTATTTCAGAACAGATTTCAGTGCTTCACCGATATCCGCCAGGCTGCGAACGGTTTTCACGCCTGCGGCTTCCAGAGCAGCGAATTTCTCATCCGCAGTCCCTTTCCCACCGGCAATGATGGCACCCGCGTGGCCCATACGTTTGCCTTTCGGCGCAGTCACACCAGCGATGTAACCCACAACTGGCTTGGTAACGTGCTCTTTGATGTACGCAGCTGCTTCTTCTTCAGCGCTACCGCCGATCTCACCGATCATCACGATCGCTTCGGTCTGCGGATCTTTTTCGAACATTTCGAGAATGTCGATAAAGTTAGAGCCCGGGATCGGGTCACCGCCGATACCGACACAGGTCGACTGACCGAAACCGTAATCCGTGGTCTGTTTAACCGCTTCATAGGTCAGTGTACCGGAACGGGAAACGATACCCACTTTACCCGGTTTGTGAATGTGACCAGGCTGGATACCGATTTTGCATTCACCCGGAGTGATAACGCCTGGGCAGTTCGGGCCGATCATACGAACGCCTGCTTCATCCAGCTTCACTTTCACGGTCAGCATATCCAGCGTCGGGATGCCTTCAGTGATGGTGATAATCAGTTTGATGCCTGCGTCGATGGCTTCCAGAATGGAGTCTTTGCAGAACGGTGCTGGTACGTAGATAACAGAAGCGGTAGCGCCAGTGGCAGCAACGGCTTCACGCACGGTGTTGAACACCGGCAGGCCGAGGTGGGTGGTGCCGCCTTTACCTGGGGTTACGCCGCCAACCATTTTAGTGCCGTATGCAATGGCCTGTTCTGAGTGGAAAGTCCCCTGGCTACCGGTAAAGCCCTGGCAGATAACCTTGGTGTTTTTATCGATTAAAATGGACATTATTTCCCCTCCACTGCGGCAACAACCTGCTGAGCTGCATCCGTCAGACCTTTTGCTGCAATAATATTCAGGCCGCTGTCAGCCAGTTTCTTCGCGCCGAGTTCGGCGTTGTTACCTTCCAGACGTACCACGACCGGTACGTTAACACCCACTTCTGCTACCGCGCCGATGATACCGTCAGCGATCAGGTCGCAACGAACGATACCGCCGAAGATGTTAACCAGAACGGCTTTCACTTTGTCGTCAGAGAGGATGATTTTGAACGCTTCGGTTACACGTTCTTTGGTTGCGCCGCCGCCAACGTCAAGGAAGTTAGCCGGTTCGCCGCCGTGCAGTTTAACGATGTCCATCGTACCCATCGCCAGACCTGCGCCGTTAACCATACAACCGATGTTACCGTCCAGCGCAACGTAGTTCAGTTCCCACTGTGCAGCCTGTGCTTCACGCGGATCTTCCTGCGACTGGTCACGCATTTCGCGCAGATCAGGCTGGCGGAACAGTGCGTTGCCGTCAGCGCCCAGTTTGCCGTCGAGGCAAATCAGATCGCCCTGTTTGGTGATGACCAGCGGGTTGATTTCGATCAACGCCAGGTCGCGCTCCAGGAAAATGGTCGCCAGGCCCATGAAGATTTTGGTGAACTGCTGAACCAGTTTACCTTCCAGACCCAGTTTGAACGCCAGCTCGCGTCCCTGATACGGCATCGGGCCAGTCAGCGGATCAAGCGCAACTTTATGGATCAGGTGCGGAGTTTCTTCCGCCACTTTTTCGATTTCCACGCCGCCTTCGGTGGAGGCCATAAAGACCACACGACGGGAACTACGGTCAACAACGGCACCGAGATACAGCTCTTTAGCGATATCGGTCGCTGCTTCAACCAGAATCTGGTTAACCGGTTGGCCATTGGCATCTGTTTGATACGTTACCAGACGCTTGCCCAGCCAGTTTTCTGCAAAAGCACGGATGTCTTCTTTGCTGTTTACAACTTTCACACCGCCCGCTTTACCGCGGCCACCAGCGTGAACCTGACATTTCACTACCCACGGACCGGCACCGATTTTTGAAGCGGCTTCTTCTGCTTCGCGCGGAGTAGTACAGGCATAACCCACCGGTGCTGGTAAGCCATAGCGGGCAAAAAGTTGTTTTGCCTGATATTCATGTAAGTTCATGTGTTCTGTCCATCCTTCAGTAATCGTTATCTTTTAAACCGTAGACCGAATATTTCGTATCGCTTCCGGGCATTGTCGGTCACCCGTAGGCCTGATAAGACACGTTAAACGTCACATCAGGCATCGCTTGTCGGATGCGGCGCTTGCGCCTTATCCGACCTACATTGGTGGTCCCCGTAGGCCTGATAAGACACGTTAACCGTCACATCAGGCATCGCTTGTCGGATGCGGCGCTAGCGCCTTATCCGACCTACATTGGTGGTCCCGTAGGCCTGATAAGACGCGTCAGCGTCGCATCAGGCTTCAATTGCCGGAGAAGGCGATAATGCCTTATCCGGTCTACAGTGCAGGTGAAACTTAAACTACTACACGTCCAGCAGCAGACGCGTCGGATCTTCCAGCAACTCTTTGATCGTTACCAGGAAGCCCACGGATTCGCGACCATCGATCAGACGGTGATCGTAGGACAGCGCCAGGTACATCATCGGCAGGATCTCAACCTGACCATTCACCGCCATCGGACGATCTTTGATAGCGTGCATACCCAGAATTGCGCTCTGCGGCGGGTTGATGATCGGCGTAGACATCAGGGAACCGAACACACCACCGTTGGTGATGGTGAAGTTACCACCGGTCAGATCTTCAACGGTCAGCTTGCCGTCACGGCCTTTGACTGCCAGCTCTTTGATTTTCTTCTCGATGTCTGCCATGCCGAGGGTATCGACATCACGCAGAACCGGCGTCACCAGGCCGCGCGGCGTAGAAACCGCCATGCTGACGTCGAAATAGTTGTGGTAAACCACGTCATCGCCGTCGATAGAAGCGTTCACTTCCGGGTAACGTTTCAGGGCTTCAACCACCGCTTTCACGTAGAAGGACATAAAGCCCAGACGGATGCCGTGGCGTTTTTCAAACGCTTCACCGTACTGCTTACGCAGATCCATAATCGGCTTCATGTTGACTTCGTTGAACGTGGTCAGCATGGCGGTGGAGTTTTTCGCTTCCAGCAGACGCTCTGCCACACGCTTACGCAGGCGAGTCATCGGGACACGTTTTTCACTACGTGCAGCCAGAGCCGGTTGCGCCGCCGGAGCAGCCGCTGCCGGAGCAGACTCTTTCGCCGGGGCTTTCGCCAGATGTTTTTCCACATCTTCACGAGTCAGACGACCACCCACACCGGTGCCTTTAATGGCGCTGGCGTCGAGATTGTGTTCAGCCAGCAGGCGACGGATCGCCGGGCTTAACGCATCGTTGTTTTGCTCTTCCAGAGACGCCTGCTGGCGTTGCGCCGGAGTGGACGCTTTCTCTTCAGATTTGGCGCTGGTTTCTTTACCGGCGCTGTTGCCTTCACGCAGGCGACCAAGGATCTGACGAGACGTTACCGTTGTACCTTCATCTTCCAGAACCGCATCCAGAATGCCGTCTGCTGATGCCGGTACTTCCAGTACCACTTTGTCAGTTTCGATTTCTACCAGCACTTCATCACGTACGACTGCGTCGCCGGGTTTTTTATGCCAGGTTGCGACGGTGGCATCGGCTACGGATTCAGGCAGGTCAGGGACCAGAATATCTACGCTACTCATTGTGTATCCTTTATTTATTCGACGTTCAGCGCGTCATTAACCAGATCTTGTTGCTGTTTCTGGTGAACGGACATATACCCTACCGCCGGAGAGGCGGAGGCCGGGCGGCCTGCATAACGCAGAGAAGCCCCAAACGGAATCACTTCACGGAAATGATGCTGGCTGCAGTACCATGCGCCCTGGTTGAGCGGCTCTTCCTGGCACCAGACAAAATCCTTGACGTGAGCAAACTGCTGCAACACTTCCTGCATCGCTTTATGCGGGAACGGGTAGAGTTGCTCGATACGCACAATGGCGACATCGTGTTGATTGTTCTTACGACGCTGTTCCAGCAGGTCGTAATAAACCTTACCAGAACACATCACTACGCGCTTCACGCCCTTCGGATCAAGCTCGTCGATTTCACCGATGGCTGGCAGGAAGGTGCCGTTCGCCAGTTCTTCGAGGCTGGAAACCGCCAGCGGATGACGCAGCAGGGATTTCGGCGACATCACGACCAGCGGACGACGCATCCCGCGCAGCGCCTGACGACGCAGCATGTGGTAAACCTGTGCCGGGGTAGACGGTACGCAAACCTGCATGTTTTGCTCAGCACAAAGTTGCAGATAACGTTCCAGACGCGCGGAGGAGTGCTCCGGCCCCTGCCCTTCGTAACCGTGCGGCAGCAACATCACCAGACCACACATCCGGCCCCATTTCTGTTCGCCAGAGGAGATGAACTGGTCGATAACCACCTGCGCACCGTTGGCGAAGTCACCGAACTGCGCTTCCCAGATGGTCAGAGTGCGTGGTTCTGCGGTGGCATAACCATATTCAAACGCCAGCACTGCTTCTTCAGACAGTACGGAGTCCCAGACACGGAACGCGCCCTGCCCGTTATGGATATGTTGCAGCGGCGTGTAAGTGGAACCGTTAGACTGGTTGTGGATCACCGCGTGGCGGTGGAAGAAGGTACCGCGACCGGAGTCTTCACCCGACAGGCGAACCGGAATGCCTTCATCAACCAGCGTGGCGTAAGCGAGGTTTTCCGCACCGCCCCAGTCGAACAGTTTCTCACCGGCAGCCATCGCCTGGCGATCGCCATAAATCTTGGCAACGCGAGACTGCATTTCAACTGCTTCCGGCACCGTGCTGATGCGTTTCGCCAGCTCCTGCAGGCGCTTCATCTCAACTTTGTTCGGGTACTCTTCGTCCCATTCGTGGTTGAGGTACGGCGACCAGGTGAAAGAGTGCATGTTCATCGGACGCCACTCTGCCACTACGCAATCGCCAGCATCCAGCGCATCGCGGTACAGGTTAACCATCTCGGTGGCATCTTCCAGCGTCGCCACTTTTTCCTGCTCCAGCTTGTCAGCGTAGATTTTGCGCGGTGTCGGATGTTTTTTGATTTTCTGATACATCAGCGGCTGGGTTGCGCTCGGCTCGTCGGCTTCGTTGTGGCCGTGACGGCGGTAGCACACCAGGTCGATGAAGACATCACGTTTAAAGGTGTTACGGAAATCGAGCGCCAGACGGGTCACAAAGGCAACGGCTTCCGGATCGTCCGCGTTAACGTGGAAAATCGGGGCCTGAACCATCTTACCGATATCAGTACAGTACGGCGTAGAACGGGCATCCAGCGGATTAGAGGTGGTGAAACCAACCTGGTTGTTGATAACGATACGTACCGTACCGCCAACTTCATAACCACGCGCTTTCGACATGTTCAGGGTTTCCTGAACCACGCCCTGCCCGGTCACTGCGGCGTCACCGTGGATGGTGATTGGCAGCACTTTGTTGCTGCTCGGCTCATCAAGTCTGTCCAGACGGGCACGAACAGAACCGATAACTACCGGGCTTACAATCTCAAGGTGAGACGGGTTAAACGCCAGCGCCAGGTGCACCAGGCCGCCATCGGTCTGGAAGTCAGACGAGAAGCCCATGTGGTATTTCACGTCACCCGTGCCGAGGTGTTCTTTATGTTTACCGGCGAACTCGTCGAACAAGTCTTGCGGTTTTTTACCCAGCACGTTCACCAGCACGTTCAGACGACCACGGTGCGCCATCCCGAGAACCACTTCGCGGGTGCCGCTGTTGCCAGCGTGGCGGATCATCTCTTTAAGCATCGGGATTAACGCGTCACCGCCTTCCAGCGAGAAGCGTTTTGCGCCAGGGAATTTTGCGCCGAGGTAACGTTCAAGACCTTCAGCGGCGGTCAGTTCGCTTAAGAAGCGTTTTTTCTCTTCGCTATTGAAAGTCGCGCGACCAGACTCGATACGCTGTTGGATCCAGCGTTTTTCTTCGGTGCTGGTAATGTGCATATACTCGGCACCAATCGGGCCGCAGTAGGTTTGCTTGAGGGCTTCCAGCAGCTCGCCGAGTTTCATGGTTTCTTTGCCGCTGGCAAATGAACCGACGTTGAAGGTCTCCTGGAAGTCTGCTTCGGTCAGATCGTGGAAAGACGGATCCAGATCGGCCACTTTATCTTGCTGCCACAGTCCCAGCGGATCGAGATTCGCATGCTGGTGACCACGGAAGCGGTATGCGTTAATGAGCTGCAGGACTTTAACCTGCTTCACATTGGTGTCAGGGTCGGAGATCGTTGAAGAGTAACGTGAAGCGTCTTTCGCCAGGCGGCGGAAATATTCACGCGTTTGAGAGTGGAATTGATCCGGTTTGACTCCCGTACCAGGTAACTGCTGGAACGTCGAACGCCAGTTAGCGTCAACCGAGTCAGGATCGGTTAAGAAGTCTTCATAGAGCTGTTCTATCCAGCTCTGGTTTGCGCCAGAGAGGTAAGAAGAGTCCAACCAGGCTTTCAAAGCGCTGTTCTGCATCGTGATCCCTTAAGCATCTTTTTTATGCTTACTTCGCCGTGGATACTACCACGCACAGTGATGTGCGTGCCGGGGTTCACTTGCGAGCTCTTGTCTACGTAGTGGCTCGCGAAGGAACCTTTAAAAACTGTCTTAGTGTCAGGGGCAGTTTTTAAAGATTTCCTGCATTTCTTTGTTACGCCTGATGCGCTGCGCTTATCAGGCCTACGGGTAATGACTTGTAGGCCGGATAAGGCGTTCACGCCGCATCCGGCACTGGTTGCCTGATGCGACGCTTGCGCGTCTTATCAGGCCTACGGTTTACGCATTACGTTGCAACAACATCGACTTGATATGGCCGATGGCGCGCGTCGGGTTCAGCCCCTTCGGACATACACTGACGCAGTTCATGATGCTGTGACAGCGGAATACGCTGAATGCATCACTCAAACCGTCGAGGCGGCTGTCAGTCTCGGTATCACGGCTATCAATCAGGAAACGATATGCCGCTAACAAGCCTGCCGGGCCGATAAACTTATCGGGATTCCACCAGAAAGACGGACAAGAGGTTGAACAACATGCGCAGAGAATACATTCATACAGCCCGTCGAGTTTTTCGCGCTGCTCTGGCATCTGTAAATGCTCGCGAGCTGGCGGATTTTGTCCATTATTCAACAGGTAAGGCTTAATTTTCTCATATTGCGCATAGAATTGTCCCATGTCTACCACCAAATCGCGGATCACCGGTAAACCTGGCAGCGGGCGAATCACAATCTTCTTGCCCGGCTGGTTGAGTGCCGAAATCGGGGTAATACAGGCCAGACCATTCTTGCCGTTCATGTTCAGACCGTCGGAACCGCACACACCTTCACGGCAGGAGCGGCGGAACGACAGGCTGGGATCTTTCTCTTTTAGCTGGATAAGCGCATCCAGCAGCATCATGTCGCGACCTTCATCCGCTTCCAGGGTGTAATCCTGCATACGCGGAGCATCATCAACATCCGGGTTATAGCGATAAATTGAAAACTCGAGTCTCATTTTCCTGTCTCCGCATTAGTAAGTACGAATCTTCGGCGGGAATGCCGGGCGCAGTTTCGGTTCCATGTTGACGCTTCGGCGCGTCATGGATTCCGACTCTGGCAGATACAGGGAGTGGCACAGCCAGTTTTCATCATCACGATCCGGGAAGTCGAAGCGGCTATGCGCGCCACGGCTTTCGGTACGGAAGTTGGCAGAAACAGCCGTTGCATACGCCGTTTCCATCAGGTTATCCAGTTCCAGGCACTCAACGCGCTGGGTGTTGAACTCGCTGGAAGTGTCATCCAGACGGGCATTTTTCAGACGCTCGCGGATCACTTTCAACTGCTCAAGCCCTTTCGCCATCGCATCACCTTCACGGAAGACCGAGAAGTTATGCTGCATACATTCTTGCAGCGCTTTACGGATCGCCACCGGATCTTCACCGTTACGATTATTGTTCCAGCGGTTCAGGCGATCCAGAGACGCTTCAACATCAGACTCGCTGGCATCGCGCAGTGCGCCCTGCTCGGCGATAGACTCTTGCAGATGCAGACCTGCCGCGCGACCAAAGACCACCAGGTCCAGCAGCGAGTTGCCGCCCAGACGGTTAGCGCCGTGTACCGATACACAAGCGATTTCACCAACGGCAAACAGTCCCGGAACAACCACATCTTCGCCTTTCTCATTCACAGTCAGCGCCTGACCGGTAACTTTGGTCGGAATACCGCCCATCATGTAGTGACAGGTTGGGATAACCGGAATCGGCTCTTTCACCGGATCGACGTGAGCGAAGGTACGGGAAAGCTCCAGGATACCCGGCAGACGGGATTCGAGAACTTCTTTACCCAGGTGATCGAGTTTCAGTTTCGCGTGTGGCCCCCACGGACCATCACAGCCGCGACCTTCACGGATTTCGATCATGATGGAACGCGCAACCACGTCACGGCCCGCCAGGTCTTTGGCGTTCGGCGCATAACGCTCCATAAAACGTTCGCCATGTTTGTTCAGCAGATAACCGCCTTCACCACGGCAACCTTCGGTGACCAGTACGCCCGCACCGGCAATGCCGGTCGGGTGGAACTGCCACATTTCCATATCCTGCACCGGTACGCCGGCACGGATAGCCATGCCGACACCGTCGCCGGTGTTAATGTGGGCGTTGGTGGTGGACTGATAAATACGCCCTGCTCCGCCAGTCGCCAGCACGGTAGCGCGGGCTTTGAAATAAACCACTTCACCGGTTTCGATGCACAGTGCGGTACAACCCACCACCGCGCCATCCTGGTTTTTCACCAGATCCAGCGCATACCACTCGGAGAAAATGGTGGTGTGGTTTTTCAGGTTCTGCTGATAAAGCGTGTGCAACAGTGCGTGACCGGTACGGTCAGCTGCTGCCGCAGTGCGTGCCGCCTGCTCGCCGCCGAAGTTTTTCGACTGACCGCCAAACGGACGTTGATAGATACGACCATCATCGAGACGCGAGAACGGCAGGCCCATGTGTTCGAGTTCCAGAATCGCTTCCGGCCCGGTTTTACACATATATTCAATCGCGTCCTGGTCACCGATATAGTCCGACCCTTTCACGGTGTCGTACATATGCCATTCCCAGTTATCTTCATGGGTATTACCCAGCGCAACGGTAATGCCGCCTTGCGCAGAAACGGTATGGGAACGGGTCGGGAAGACTTTAGAGAGCAGCGCACAGGTCTGGCCGCTCTGGGAAATTTGCAGCGCCGCGCGCATACCTGCGCCACCGGCACCAATCACAACTGCATCAAATTCTCTGACTGGCAATTTCATCACACACCCCACACCACAACGAATCCATAAATCACGTAAACCACCAGTGCAACGACAATCACCAGTTGCAGCATCAGGCGCAAAGCCAGCGGTTTAACGTAGTCGGTCAACACCTGCCACATGCCGATCCAGGCATGGATCAAGATAGAAAACAGCGCCAGCAGGGTGAACACTTTGGTGAACGCAGAGGCGAAGAAACCGATCCAGACTTCATATGTCAGCTCGCCACTGGTAGCGAAAAAACCGACCATATAAATGATGTAGAGCGTCAGGACGATAGCGGTAGCGCGAACGAGGATGAAATCATGTACGCCATTGCGTCCTAATGCGGAGGCGTTGCTTACCATACGAGGACTCCTGCGAGAAGTGAAAGCACGACAGTAATAACAAAGGAGATTTTGGCGGAGCGTTTACCCGCTTCGAATGTTTCTTCCAGATAGCCAAAATCCATCATCATGTGGCGAATACCTACGACGACGTGATACGCCAGAGCGGTAAGGATGCCCCACATGATAAATTTGACGAAGAAGCTGCCCATAATCGCGGAAGCTTGCTCGAAACCTTCAGGGGAAGAGAGGCTGGTACCCAGAAGCCACAGCAGGATGCCCACTGCAACAAAGGTGATCACACCGGAAACGCGATGGAGAATGGACGCTATCGCCGTGATGGGGAACCGGATGGTCTGTAGGTCCAGATTAACAGGTCTTTGTTTTTTCACATTTCTTATCATGAATAACGCCCACATGCTGTTCTTATTATTCCCTGGGGACTACGGGCACAGAGGTTAACTTTCTGTTACCTGGAGACGTCGGGATTTCCTTCCTCCGGTCTGCTTGCGGGTCAGACAGCGTCCTTTCTATAACTGCGCGTCATGCAAAACACTGCTTCCAGATGCGAAAACGACACGTTACAACGCTGGGTGGCTCGGGATTGCAGGGTGTTCCGGAGACCTGGCGGCAGTATAGGCTGTTCACAAAATCATTACAATTAACCTACATATAGTTTGTCGGGTTTTATCCTGAACAGTGATCCAGGTCACGATAACAACATTTATTTAATTTTTAATCATCTAATTTGACAATCATTCAACAAAGTTGTTACAAACATTACCAGGAAAAGCATATAATGCGTAAAAGTTATGAAGTCGGTATTTCACCTAAGATTAACTTATGTAACAGTGTGGAAGTATTGACCAATTCATTCGGGACAGTTATTAGTGGTAGACAAGTTTAATAATTCGGATTGCTAAGTACTTGATTCGCCATTTATTCGTCATCAATGGATCCTTTACCTGCAAGCGCCCAGAGCTCTGTACCCAGGTTTTCCCCTCTTTCACAGAGCGGCGAGCCAAATAAAAAACGGGTAAAGCCAGGTTGATGTGCGAAGGCAAATTTAAGTTCCGGCAGTCTTACGCAATAAGGCGCTAAGGAGACCTTAAATGGCTGATACAAAAGCAAAACTCACCCTCAACGGGGATACAGCTGTTGAACTGGATGTGCTGAAAGGCACGCTGGGTCAAGATGTTATTGATATCCGTACTCTCGGTTCAAAAGGTGTGTTCACCTTTGACCCAGGCTTCACTTCAACCGCATCCTGCGAATCTAAAATTACTTTTATTGATGGTGATGAAGGTATTTTGCTGCACCGCGGTTTCCCGATCGATCAGCTGGCGACCGATTCTAACTACCTGGAAGTTTGTTACATCCTGCTGAATGGTGAAAAACCGACTCAGGAACAGTATGACGAATTTAAAACTACGGTGACCCGTCATACCATGATCCACGAGCAGATTACCCGTCTGTTCCATGCTTTCCGTCGCGACTCGCATCCAATGGCAGTCATGTGTGGTATTACCGGCGCGCTGGCGGCGTTCTATCACGACTCGCTGGATGTTAACAATCCTCGTCACCGTGAAATTGCCGCGTTCCGCCTGCTGTCGAAAATGCCGACCATGGCCGCGATGTGTTACAAGTATTCCATTGGTCAGCCATTTGTTTACCCGCGCAACGATCTCTCCTACGCCGGTAACTTCCTGAATATGATGTTCTCCACGCCGTGCGAACCGTATGAAGTTAATCCGATTCTGGAACGTGCTATGGACCGTATTCTGATCCTGCACGCTGACCATGAACAGAACGCCTCTACCTCCACCGTGCGTACCGCTGGCTCTTCGGGTGCGAACCCGTTTGCCTGTATCGCAGCAGGTATTGCTTCACTGTGGGGACCTGCGCACGGCGGTGCTAACGAAGCGGCGCTGAAAATGCTGGAAGAAATCAGCTCCGTTAAACACATTCCGGAATTTGTTCGTCGTGCGAAAGACAAAAATGATTCTTTCCGCCTGATGGGCTTCGGTCACCGCGTGTACAAAAATTACGACCCGCGCGCCACCGTAATGCGTGAAACCTGCCATGAAGTGCTGAAAGAGCTGGGCACGAAGGATGACCTGCTGGAAGTGGCTATGGAGCTGGAAAACATCGCGCTGAACGACCCGTACTTTATCGAGAAGAAACTGTACCCGAACGTCGATTTCTACTCTGGTATCATCCTGAAAGCGATGGGTATTCCGTCTTCCATGTTCACCGTCATTTTCGCAATGGCACGTACCGTTGGCTGGATCGCCCACTGGAGCGAAATGCACAGTGACGGTATGAAGATTGCCCGTCCGCGTCAGCTGTATACCGGCTACGAGCAGCGTGATTTTAAGTCTGACATTAAGCGCTAAAAAACACGCCCGGCGGCGCTTCGCTTGCCGGGCCTACAAGTGCGAGATGTAGGCCGGGTAAGGCGTAGCCACCACCCGGCTTTTTTACATCTGGCACCCAGGACACAAGTAAAACGGCCTGGAAGAGATCGTCGCCTTCTCAATCACCCCGCCGCACCGCTCACACTTTTTACCTGCCCGGTGAAACACCCTGAAGCGGAACAGCGCCCCGTGATGCTTGTTCTCATCCACCACGCCGCGCGTGTTGTACGACAGCCGTGGGATATCCAGTAACGCGTGCGACAGCGCCTCCAGCTGTTCATCGCTCAGCTGCGACGCTTTGCGCTGCGGCGCCAGCCCCACTTCCCAGAGGATCTCCACTCGGAGATAGTTGCCAAGCCCGGCCAGAAAAGCCTGATCGAGCAACAGCCCGGAGAACTGCCGGTTGCGGAATGTGGGGGATAACAACCGGGCTTTCACATCGCTTGCCGTCAGACGCATGTCGAGCACGTCCGGCCCGACCCGCTGTAAGAACGGATGCGTCAGCAGTTGCTCCGGCGTTAACATTTCGATATCAGAGGCGCTGTAGAGCAGGATCGCCTTATCCGCCGTTTGTAGCCGCACGCGCAGCACGCGGGTCGTTTGCGGCTGCTCGTCCGCCTCCACCACCCGCCAGACACCGTAAAGCTGATTATGGCTGTATAACGTCAGGTTATGGGAAAAGTGGGTGAGTAACGCCTTGCCGCGCGTTTCAATGTGGGTCATCGTCTGCCCCACCAGCTGCGATTCAAACGGCTTGAGTTGAGGAAAGGCAAACCAGACGTGTGTCAGAGGTTTGCCCTTTATCGCCGCCTCCAGGCTATCCGCCGCGCGGCGGATCTCCGGACCTTCTGGCATGTTATTGTCCTTTCATGATTATTCTGCGCTGACAACAATGCCCTCTTCCGAGAACGCCGCCCGCAGGCGTCGCGCAAACTGGAGCGCATGCTCGCCGTCACCGTGTAAGCACACCGTATCAGCCTGAACGTTTGCCGTTGTCCCCTCCGTTGAGGTTACTCGCCCGAAGCGCACCATCTCCAGCGTCTGCGCCAGTGCTTTACCTTCGTCGGTGATCAGCGCACCGGCCTGCGTACGCGGAACCAGGCTACCGTCCGGCAGGTATCCCCGATCGGCAAACACTTCCTGCCGCGTAGTCAGCCCCAGCCGTTCTCCGGCACGAATAAGCTCGCTGCCCGCCAGGCCTACCAGAATCAGTTGCGGATTACAGTCCCGCACCGCGCGGGCAATGGCATCCGCCAGCGCCGGATCTTTCGCCGCCTGGTTATAGAGCATGCCGTGCGGCTTGACGTGGCGCAACACGCCATTCTCAGCGCGCACTATCGCCTCCAGCGCGCCGATCTGGTAGAGCATTTGCGCGTAAACCGTCTCAGGCGGCAGATCCATCGCTGTGCGACCAAAGTTTTCCCGGTCGGGAAAGCTGGGGTGAACGCCAATCGCCACGCCGTTTTTCATGGCATTGCGCACGCTCGCCAGCATGGTCTGCGCATCGCCGGCATGAAACCCGCAGGCGATATTCACCGAGGAGACCAGCGTCATCAGCGCCGCATCGGCGTTGCTGCCCTCCCCCAGATCGGCGTTTAAATCAATCTTTACCATCGAGCCTCCACGCCAGCTGTTCGAGATAACGCTGCTGATCCTGCCGGGCTTTCAGCGCCTCCTCCAGCGAACACTGCACAAAATGAATGGGCTGGCCGAGAGGAATTTGCGCCAGATGGTAGCGATCCGCTTCGATAATGCAGGCAATACGCGGATATCCCCCCGTGGTTTGCGCATCGTTCATCAGTACGATGGGCTGCCCGTTGCCCGGCACCTGAATCACCCCGGGCAACAGACCATGGGAAAGCAGCTCCCGGTCAGTCGTGCGGGTCAGCGGCTGCCCCTGAAGCCGGTAACCCATGCGGTTACTCTGCGGGCTGATCTTCCACGGCGAGCGCCAGAAAGACTCTTTCGCGGCTTCATCAAACTCATGGTATTCCGGTCCTGGTAAGGCGCGGATCACGTTCCCCCACAGCAGCTGTTTCACGCCCTGCGTGGTGGTGAAATGGCGCGTTGAGGTCTTTATCCGCAGACGATCGCCGTCACGCAGCAGCCGTCCTTCATGGCCGCCCATTCCCGCTTTCTGGTCGGTGCTGGATGAGCCCAACACCTCCGGCACGTCGATCCCCCCCGCCACCGCAAGATAGCTGCGCACGCCGTGCAGAGGACGCTTGAGCGTCAGACGCTGCCCGGCCTTCGCCCGCAGGCGCCAGCCGGTCCACACCGCTTTGCCGTCCAGCGTCGCGTCACAGCCCGCGCCGGTTAAGGCAAACCAGGTTTCCTGACCAAACTCAATCACGCACTGACCCAGCGTAATTTCTAACGCCGCCGTGCTGCCTGCGTTACCTACCAGCAGGTTGGCAATCTCCAGCGAAGGGCGATCGAGCGCACCGCAGTAGCTCACGCCCGACTGACGCAGCCCAAAACGCCCGGCATCCTGTACCGAGGTGTAAAGCCCTGCGCGAATAAGCGTTAACATACCCCCTCCTTCTGCGGGATAAAGCGCAGGGTATCCCCCGGACGCAGGAGTATGGGCGCGTCCTGGCCTGGTTCAAATAACGGCGTGGACGTGTGCCCAATCAGTTGCCAGCCTCCCGGTGAGGCGAGCGGATAAATTCCCGTTTGCTCGCCACCAATCGCCACGCTGCCCGCCGGTACGCTCAGGCGCGGCTCAGCCCGGCGCGGCGTATGCAGCTGGGGCGATAACCCGCCCAGATAGGGGAAACCCGGCTGAAATCCCAAAAACCAGACAACATAGTCGACTGAGCTATGCAGCTCCACAACCTGCTTCTCCGTTAATCCACAGTGTTCGGCCACCACGCCAAGGTCGGGACCTCCCTTGCCGCCATAGACAACCGGGATCTCAATCGTCCGCGATTCCGGCTCCAGCGCCTCGCTCTCCTCCCACCAGCGTTGCAGACGCTCAATGGCATCCAGCGCCCCCGTGTGCGGATCACGCAGCACCACGGTGATATTATTCATACCCGGAATAGCTTCAACCACGCCGGGTAGCTCGGGCAGTCGCTGAGTCAGACGCCAGATACGCTTTTGCGTGGCAAGCGTCACCGGAGGCTCAAGCTCCAGAACTACCGCGGTTTCACCCAGAAGATAACAACGCGCTCGCTGCACTTAACTACCTCTCATCAGGCCGGATTAGGGATATCAATAAACGTCACATCCAGATCGGTATTTTCCGTCAGCCACTCGCTGAGGGCGCGGATGCCGCCACGCTCGGTGGCGTGATGGCCCGCCGCGTAAAAATGCAGGCCTTGTTCACGGGCTGAGTGAATAGTCTGCTCGGAGACTTCGCCGGTAATGAAGGCGTCGACACCAAAACGCGCCGCGCTGTCAATAAAGCCCTGGCCGCCGCCGGTACACCATGCCACGCGCTTCACGGTATCCGGCCCGGTGTCGCCGCACCACAGCGGACGACGCCCCAGGCGCGCTTCGATCCACGAAGCCAGCTCCAGACCCGGAACCGGCATCGACAGTTCGCCCCACGGCACCAGAGGTTCAATTTCACCCATCACGGTAATCCCCAGCAGCTGCGCAAGCTGAACGTTATTTCCCAGTTCAGGATGCGCATCGAGCGGCAGGTGATAGCCGTACAGGTTGATGTCATTCGCCAGCAGCGTTTTGAGTCGGTTGCGCTTCATGCCGCGAATAATCGGTGATTCGTTTTTCCAGAAATAACCGTGGTGTACAATCACCGCATCGGCTTCCTGACGCACCGCCTCATCCAGCAGCGCCTGGCTTGCCGTCACGCCGGTGATGATTTTTTGCACCGCCTCGCGCCCCTCCACCTGCAAGCCATTCGGGCCGTAGTCGCTAAACGAAGCCGTGTGGAGTTTTTCGTTAATCAGGCGTTCCAGTTCACTGTTTTTCATCATCATTCTCTCAAACTTTTCGGGCGGCTTCGTACGCCGCCAGCGTGGCGACGCGCGCCTGTTTATGGTCGACAATGGGACGGGGATAGTTCAGGGTAACACGCTGTTTATCCGCCCATACCCAGGGCTCATGAATGGCTTTGGCCGGGACATCCTTTAGCTCAGGCAGCCAGCGACGGATAAACTCGCCGTCGGCGTCAAATCGTTGTCCCTGCGTGGTCGGATTGAAGATCCGAAAATAGGGAGCCGCATCCGTTCCGGTGGAGGCCGCCCACTGCCAGCCGCCGTTATTCGCCGCCAGATCGCCATCGATCAGCTGAGAGATAAAATAACGCTCTCCGGTTCGCCAGTCGATAAGCAGATCCTTCACCAGGAAGCTGGCGGTAATCATACGCAGACGGTTATGCATCCACCCGGTTTCATTGAGCTGCCGCATAGCCGCATCAACAATCGGGAAGCCGGTGAGCCCACGCTGCCATGCTTTAAGCAGCTTCTCATTCGACTGCCACTGTACCTGTTCGGTCCAACGAATAAAGGGCCGATGTTTACACAAATCAGGATGATACGTCATCAGATGGCGATAAAACTCACGCCAGATCAGTTCGTTCAGCCACACTGCGCCCGCCCCCCCGTCTAAGGCCTGAGGCTGTTCCGCCAGCAGGCGATGTAAACACTGGCGCGGAGAGAGCGCGCCCAGCGCTAAACAGGCCGACAAGCGGCTGGTGCCTTCAGTCGCTGGAAAATCCCGACGCGCCTCGTACTCTGCCGCCCCCTGCGTGCAGAACTGACGCAACCGGTCAATAGCTGCTTTCTCACTGGCGGGGAATACTGTTTCATCGAACGACTGCTGGGGATAATTCAGCCTGATCGCCGGCAGATCCGTTATCGTTTCCCCTCTCACGGTCGGGGCGGTAACGCACTCAGGTAGTCCCTCTTTCAGGCGTTTGATAAAGGCATTTTTAAACGGCGTGAATACTTTATACATTTCGTGGCTACCGGTCATTACGCTGCCCGGCGCGAGCATCACGCTGTCATCAAAGCCTTCACAGACCACGCCCGCAAGGGTTTTCTCCAGCTGACGATCCCGCTGTTGCTCGTTGAATTCATACTGATAGTTGTAATAAAGATGCGTTACTGCGTGCTGCTGGCAGATTGCCTGCACCGTCTGGCGCTGCGCGGCAAAATCATGGGCCTCTTTATAGATCAGCGGAATGCCTTTTTCAGCCAGTGAATGTTGCAGGTCATTCAGATACGCGCTGAGTAGTGCCGCTTGCCGGGGCGCCATGTCGTGCTGCCGCCACTGTTCAGGCGTGGCGATAAACAGGGCCAGCACATTCGCGTCTTTAGCGCGGCAGGCCGCCGCGAGAGCGAAGTTGTCGTGAATGCGTAAATCCGCGCGAAACCAAACCAGATGGGTGGGCATAAAACTCCAGGCAATTGTCCATTATGTCCGTAAGGGCATGCCGTAAAAGGAAAAAGGCATGCATTGAACTACTTTGCCATGAAGTGTAGACGGGATGAAATAAAAAAGGCCGCCCGAGGCGGCCTTAACGCTACTTGTCCTGCGCTATCAGGGTAAAGGCAATAAACACATCCGGTTTATCACTCTTTACAACGAGTGCGCTGGCGACAATGAACGCGATGCATAAATAGCGTTTCACTATGCGGTCCCTGCTGCTAACCGCTCCACCTATCACCACCGGTGATAAATCGGTGGACACAAGCTCTGTGTGGAGCCTGACTCACGGTTGTGGTAACACCTTTCCCGGGACCGGTGCCCATTTGCGAGATGGCGGAAAGGGACGCTGCATAGTAGGCATCACGTGAGCAAAACGTCATCCATTGAACCTGTTTTTAAGAATTTATTTAGGAGTGAAGCGTTTGCTTATTAAACCAGCAGAAGTATGCTTGTAAGCCTCTGTGTGAGAGCTTGAAAACTACCCAACGGACCGCGAATCCCGAGGGACAAAAAAACCGCCACATTGCTGTAGGCGGTTTTTTTATGGCTACGATGTCACACCGTATCAGTAGAAATCGCAGGTCGCTTTCTCGGCCTGATCCATCCACACCGGCTTCTCGCTGGTTTTCGCCCAGACGCGGTGCAGGTAACTGTAGAAACGTGCGCGATCTTTCCAGAACAGCATCACCGGCAGGGCCAGCACGCCAGCCACTACGGCGAAAGTGCGACGCATGAAAATGATATGAGCCGGAAACTCTTTATAAAGATCCATAATTTTCTCCCCTGTAGTTGGCCGGAAACCGTCTCCGGAAAATGTGAAATCTGTGACCTGGTTAAAATAGTACCGCCTTTTGTGTAATTTTACTACTCATCCGACCACTTATTTTTGCTTATTGATGGTTTATTTACATTCATCCTGTAATTAAGTTACACAAAAGTTAAATTAATACTAAACATTAGTTAAATCATGGCTTTTGCCATTTTTATACTTTTTTTACACCCCGCCCGCAGATTTTTGCGAAATCTTTGCAGCCAGAATTCTACCCTTCCGGTCACTTTTAGGCCACTGGAGGTGCACTGTGAGTGCAGGCGTGATAACCGGCGTATTGCTGGTGTTTTTATTACTGGGTTATCTGGTTTATGCCCTGATCAATGCGGAGGCGTTCTGATGGCTGCGCAAGGGTTCTTACTGATCGCCACGTTTTTACTGGTGTTAATGGTGCTGGCGCGTCCTTTAGGCAGCGGGCTGGCGCGGCTGATTAATGACATTCCTCTTCCCGGTACAACGGGCGTTGAGCGCGTACTTTTTCGCGCACTTGGCGTCTCTGACCGTGAGATGAACTGGAAGCAATATCTTTGTGCCATTCTCGGCCTGAACATGCTGGGGCTGGCGGTGCTGTTTTTTATGTTGCTCGGTCAGCACTATCTGCCGCTTAATCCACAGCAGTTGCCAGGGCTGTCGTGGGATCTGGCGCTGAATACCGCCGTCAGCTTTGTCACCAATACCAACTGGCAATCTTATAGCGGTGAAACCACGTTGAGCTATTTCAGCCAGATGGCGGGCTTAACGGTGCAAAACTTTCTTTCTGCCGCCAGCGGGATTGCGGTGATTTTTGCCCTCATCCGTGCGTTTACCCGCCAGAGCATGAGCACGCTCGGGAATGCCTGGGTCGATCTGCTACGCATCACGTTATGGGTGCTAGTCCCTGTGGCGTTGTTGATTGCACTGTTTTTTATTCAACAAGGTGCGCTGCAAAACTTTCTGCCTTATCAGGCTGTGAATACCGTTGAAGGAGCGCAACAGCTGTTACCCATGGGGCCTGTAGCTTCTCAGGAAGCGATCAAGATGCTCGGTACTAACGGCGGTGGCTTCTTTAATGCCAACTCGTCGCATCCGTTTGAAAACCCAACCGCACTGACCAACTTCGTGCAGATGCTGGCGATCTTCTTGATCCCAACGGCGCTGTGCTTTGCCTTTGGTGAAGTGACGGGCGATCGCCGCCAGGGGCGCATGTTGCTGTGGGCGATGTCAGTGATTTTTGTCATCTGCGTAGGCGTGGTGATGTGGGCAGAAGTTCAGGGTAATCCTCATCTGCTGGCACTGGGCACGGACAGCAGCATCAATATGGAAGGTAAAGAGAGCCGTTTCGGCGTGCTGGTCAGTAGCCTGTTTGCGGTCGTGACGACGGCGGCTTCCTGTGGCGCGGTGATTGCGATGCATGATTCGTTTACCGCTCTCGGTGGCATGGTGCCGATGTGGCTGATGCAAATTGGTGAAGTGGTGTTCGGCGGTGTCGGTTCTGGTCTTTACGGCATGATGCTGTTTGTCCTGCTGGCGGTGTTTATTGCCGGGCTGATGATTGGTCGTACACCGGAATATCTGGGTAAAAAAATCGACGTACGCGAGATGAAACTGACTGCACTGGCAATTCTGGTTACCCCGACGCTGGTGCTGATGGGCGCGGCGTTGGCGATGATGACCGACGCCGGACGTAGCGCCATGCTCAACCCTGGCCCGCATGGTTTTAGCGAAGTGCTGTACGCCGTGTCATCCGCCGCTAACAACAACGGCAGCGCCTTTGCCGGATTAAGCGCCAACTCTCCGTTCTGGAACTGTTTACTGGCGTTCTGCATGTTTGTCGGTCGCTTCGGGGTGATTATCCCGGTGATGGCAATTGCCGGTTCGCTGGTGAGTAAAAAGAGCCAAGCCGCCAGCTCCGGCACGCTGCCAACGCACGGCCCGCTGTTTGTTGGCCTGTTAATCGGCACCGTGTTGCTGGTTGGCGCACTGACCTTTATCCCTGCCCTGGCGCTTGGTCCGGTGGCGGAATATCTCTCCTGATGATATTGAGTGAGCACTGAATATGAGTCGTAAACAACTGGCGCTATTCGAACCAACACTTGTCGTTCAGGCGCTGAAAGAAGCGGTGAAAAAATTAAACCCGCAGGCGCAATGGCGCAATCCGGTGATGTTTATCGTCTGGATCGGCAGTCTGCTGACCACCTGTATTAGCATCGCGATGGCAAGCGGTGCGATGCCCGGCAATGCGCTGTTTAGCGCGGCCATTAGCGGTTGGCTGTGGATCACCGTACTGTTCGCTAATTTCGCCGAGGCGCTGGCAGAAGGCCGCAGTAAAGCGCAGGCCAACAGTCTGAAAGGGGTGAAAAAAACTGCCTTTGCCCGCAAGCTGCGTGAGCCGAAATATGGCGCTGCGGCGGACAAAGTTCCTGCCGACCAACTTCGTAAAGGCGATATCGTACTGGTAGAAGCTGGCGATATTATCCCCTGCGATGGTGAAGTTATTGAAGGGGGTGCATCGGTCGATGAAAGCACCATCACCGGGGAATCGGCACCGGTGATCCGTGAATCCGGCGGCGATTTTGCCTCCGTCACCGGCGGCACGCGTATTCTTTCTGACTGGCTGGTGATTGAGTGTAGCGTTAACCCCGGCGAGACATTTCTGGATCGGATGATCGCGATGGTGGAAGGCGCACAGCGACGCAAAACGCCGAACGAAATTGCCCTGACCATTCTGCTGATTGCCCTGACTATCGTCTTTTTACTGGCAACCGCCACGCTGTGGCCGTTTTCCGCGTGGGGCGGTAATGCAGTCAGCGTAACGGTACTGGTGGCGCTGCTGGTCTGTCTGATCCCAACCACTATTGGCGGCCTGTTGTCAGCGATCGGCGTCGCCGGGATGAGCCGGATGCTAGGCGCGAATGTGATTGCCACCAGCGGACGTGCAGTTGAAGCGGCAGGTGACGTTGACGTTCTGCTACTGGATAAAACCGGCACCATCACACTCGGTAACCGTCAGGCGTCGGAGTTTATCCCCGCGCAGGGCGTGGATGAAAAAACGCTGGCTGACGCCGCACAACTGGCTTCGCTGGCTGATGAAACGCCGGAAGGCCGCAGTATTGTGATCCTCGCCAAGCAGCGTTTTAACCTGCGCGAGCGCGATGTGCAGTCGCTCCATGCCACCTTTGTACCGTTTACTGCGCAAAGCCGGATGAGCGGGATCAACATCGACAACCGCATGATCCGTAAAGGTTCTGTCGATGCCATTCGTCGCCATGTTGAGGCTAACGGTGGTCACTTCCCTACCGATGTTGATCAAAAAGTCGATCAGGTTGCGCGTCAGGGAGCCACGCCGCTGGTGGTGGTGGAAGGTTCTCGTGTGCTGGGCGTTATTGCGCTGAAAGATATCGTCAAAGGCGGTATTAAAGAGCGCTTCGCCCAGCTGCGCAAAATGGGCATTAAAACGGTGATGATTACCGGCGATAACCGTCTGACTGCCGCCGCGATTGCTGCGGAAGCGGGTGTCGATGATTTTCTCGCCGAAGCGACACCGGAGGCCAAGCTGGCATTGATCCGTCAGTATCAGGCGGAAGGTCGTTTGGTAGCGATGACCGGCGACGGCACCAACGATGCTCCGGCGCTGGCGCAGGCAGATGTCGCGGTGGCGATGAACTCCGGCACCCAGGCGGCGAAAGAGGCGGGCAATATGGTCGATCTCGACTCTAACCCGACCAAGTTGATCGAGGTGGTGCACATTGGCAAACAGATGCTGATGACCCGTGGCTCGCTGACCACCTTCAGCATTGCCAACGATGTGGCGAAATACTTCGCCATTATTCCGGCGGCATTCGCGGCAACGTATCCGCAGTTAAATGCGCTGAACATCATGTGCCTGCATTCGCCCGACTCCGCAATCCTCAGTGCGGTGATTTTCAACGCCTTGATTATCGTCTTTTTGATTCCCCTGGCGTTAAAAGGCGTGAGTTATAAACCGCTTACCGCTTCTGCCATGTTGCGCCGTAACTTATGGATTTACGGTCTGGGTGGGCTACTGGTGCCGTTTATCGGTATCAAGGTTATCGACATGCTGTTAACGCTGTTCGGGCTGGTTTAAAAGGTGGATCCAATGACGATGTTACGTCCCGCTATACTGTTGTTTATTCTGCTGTCTCTGATTACCGGCGGGCTTTACCCGCTGATGACTACCGCGCTGGGCCAGTGGTGGTTTAAAGATCAGGCCAACGGCTCGCTGATTATCCAGAACGGTGAAAACCGCGGCTCGCGTCTGATTGGGCAGAACTTTACGGACCCGCGCTACT
The DNA here is from genome assembly GCA_042434945.1 of Enterobacter hormaechei. Classification (GTDB taxonomy): domain Bacteria; phylum Pseudomonadota; class Gammaproteobacteria; order Enterobacterales; family Enterobacteriaceae; genus Escherichia; species Escherichia hormaechei_A. The sequence goes on along the minus strand of CP170191.1, from coordinate 815,054 downwards.
TCCAGGGACGCCCTTCCGCCACTGCGGAAAGCCCGTATAATCCAATGGCCTCCGGCGGCAGCAATCTGGCTGGCAGTAATCCTGACCTGGACAAAGCCGTTGCTGAACGCGTTGCCGCCCTGCGCGCCGCGAATCCGCAGGCCAGCCGTGAGGTGCCGGTTGAGCTGATCACCGCTTCCGCGAGCGGGCTGGATTACAGCCTGACGCCGGATGCGGTGGTGTGGCAGATCCCACGCGTGGCAGCCGCCCGTCAGCTGACCGTCGAGCAGGTGAGCCAGCTGGTCGCAGAACATACGCAAAAGCCGCTGGTCAGCTTCATCGGCATGCCGATAGTGAACATTGTTGAGCTGAATCTGGCGCTGGACGCGCTAAGGAAGAACTAAATGACCGACGAGCCCATGCGCCCGGATCCGGACAGGCTGCTTGAACAGACGGCTGAAGCCCACCGCGGCAAGCTGAAAATTTTCTTCGGCGCCTGCGCGGGCGTCGGGAAAACCTTCGCCATGCTGACGGAAGCCCAGCGGCTTCGGGCGCAGGGGCTTGATATTCTCATCGGCGTGGTGGAAACCCACGGTCGCAAAGAGACGGCTGCGCTGCTGACGGGGCTGGCGACGCAGCCGCCCCAGCGTATCAGCCATCGCGGGCGGCTGGTCACGGAGTTTGATCTTGATGCCGCCCTCGCCCGCCGCCCTGCCCTGATCCTGATGGACGAACTGGCGCACAGCAATGCGCCAGGCTCCCGCCATCCGAAGCGCTGGCAGGATGTTGAGGAGCTGCTTGAGGCAGGCATTGACGTCTTCACCACGGTAAATGTTCAGCATCTGGAAAGCCTGAACGACGTAGTGAGCGGCGTAACCGGTATCCAGGTGCGGGAAACCGTCCCCGATCCGTTTTTTGATTCTGCCGATGAAGTCGTACTGGTTGACCTGCCGCCGGACGATCTACGCCAGCGCCTGCACGAAGGCAAAGTGTATATTGCCGGCCAGGCCGAACGCGCCATCGAACATTTTTTCCGCAAAGGAAACCTGATTGCCCTGCGCGAGCTGGCCCTGCGCCGCACCGCCGATCGCGTTGATGACCAGATGCGCGCCTGGCGAGACCTACAGGGACAAGAGCGCGTCTGGCACACGCGGGACGCCATTCTGTTATGCATTGGTCACGGCAGCGGCAACGAAAAACTGGTTCGCACCGCCGCCCGGCTGGCAGCGAAATTTGGCAGCGTCTGGCACGCGGTCTACGTCGAAACGCCGCAGCTGCATGGCCTGCCAGAAAATCAGCGTCGCGCCATTTTGAGCGCGCTGCGGCTGGCGCAGGAGCTGGGTGCCGAAACCGCCACCCTTTCCGAACCGCAGGAAGATAAAGCCATTCTGCGCTACGCGCGCGAGCACAACCTGGGCAAGATTGTCATTGGACGTCGACAGCATCGCCGCTGGTTTAGCCGCGAATCTTTTGCCGACAGGCTGGCCCGCCGCGCGCCGGATCTTGATTTAGTCATCGTCGCGCTGGATGACAAGCCCGCCCCACTGCCCAACCGTACGCCGGATGCTCGCACCTTTGGCGATAAATGGCGCATTCAGATCCGGGGTTGCCTGGTGGCAGTGGTCCTTTGCGCCCTGATTACGGTGATTGCCAGCCAGTGGCTCATCGCCTTCGACGCCGCCAATCTGGTCATGATTTATCTGCTCGGCGTCGTTGTGGTCGCGCTCTTTTATGGCCGCTGGCCGTCGGTGCTGGCAACGGTGATCAACGTCATCAGCTTCGACCTTTTTTTTATCGCTCCGCGCGGGACGCTTGCTGTCTCGGACGTGCAGTACATTCTGACCTTTGCCGTGATGCTTACCGTCGGGCTGGTGATCGGGAATCTGACGGCAGGCGTACGCTACCAGGCACGCATTGCCCGCTATCGCGAGCAGCGCACGCGCCATCTGTATGAAATGTCAAAATCGCTGGCGGTTGGCCGCACGCAGCGAGATATCGTGCAGACCAGCGAGCAGTTTATTCGTTCGACCTTTCATGCCAGTAACCTGATTTTGCTCCCCGACGAACAGGGGCGCCTTCGCCCGCTGACCTCCCCTTCGGGGATGACGCCCTGGGATGAAGCGATTGCCCGCTGGAGTTTCGATAAGGGGTTACCTGCCGGCGCCGGCACCGACACTCTGCCCGGCGTGCCTTACCAGATCCTGCCGCTGCGCAGCGCGGATAAAAATCACGGGCTGGTCATCGTCGAGCCGTCTAACCTGCGTCAGCTGATGATCCCAGAGCAGCAGCGCCTGCTGGAAACCTTCACCCTGCTGGTCGCCAGCGCCCTTGAACGGCTGGCGCTCACCGCCAGCGAAGAGCAGGCGCGGCTGGCAAGCGAGCGCGAAAGTATTCGCAATTCGCTGCTGGCAGCGCTGTCTCACGATTTGCGCACCCCGCTTACCGTGCTGTTTGGCCAGTCCGAAATTCTGACGCTGGATCTGGCGGCGGAAGGATCAAAGCACGCGTTGCAGGCCAGCGAAATTCGCCAGCACGTGCTGAATACCACGCGCCTGGTGAACAACCTGCTGGACATGGCGCGCATTCAGTCCGGCGGATTTAACCTCAAAAAAGAGTGGCTCACCCTTGAGGAGGTTGTCGGCAGTGCGCTGAAGATGCTGGAGCCGGGTCTCGGCGGGCGCCATATTGAGCTGGACATGCCGGAACCCCTGACGTTAATCCATGTGGATGGCCCGCTGTTTGAGCGCGTGCTGATTAATCTGCTGGAAAACGCGGCTAAATACGCCGGGACAAAGGCCCGGCTGGGGATTGCTGCCAGGGTGGATAAACGTGTGCTGCGGCTCGACGTCTGGGATAACGGGCCGGGTATTCCGGCCGGTCAGGAGCGCGCCATATTCGAAAAATTTGCGCGCGGTAATAAGGAATCCGCCATTCCGGGCGTTGGGCTGGGTCTGGCGATCTGCCAGGCGATTGTCGACGTGCATGGTGGCACCATTTCCGCAGAGAACCGCCCGGAAGGTGGGGCACGCTTTTGTGTTACACTTCCTCTTGAAACCCCACCAGAACTTGATGAATTACCAGAGGATTTGTGATTAACGTTCTGATTGTTGAAGATGAGCTCGCTATCAGCCGATTTCTGCGTACCGCGCTGGAAGGCGACGGCTTGCGCGTGCACGAAGCCGGTACGCTTCAACGGGGGTTAATTGAAGCCGCCACCCGCAAGCCAGATCTGGTGATCCTGGATCTGGGACTTCCGGATGGCGACGGCATCGATTTTATTCGTGAGGTGCGTCAGTGGAGCCAGATGCCCATTCTGGTGCTCTCTGCCCGCACCGAAGAGACGGATAAAATCGCCGCGCTGGATGCCGGAGCGGATGATTATCTGATCAAACCGTTTGGCATTGGCGAGTTACAGGCCCGGCTTCGTGTGGCGCTGCGTCGACACAGTGCCACGTCCCCTTCCGATCCGGTGTACGCCTTTAGCGATATCCGCGTCGATCTTGCCGCCCGCCGCATCGTGCGAGGGGAAGAAGAGATCCACCTTACGCCTATCGAATTTCGTCTGCTGGCCGTGCTGCTCAATAACCACGGAAAAGTGTTAACGCAGCGACAGCTGTTAAGCCAGGTCTGGGGACCGAATGCTGTCGAGCATAGTCACTATTTACGCATTTATATGGGACACCTTCGCCAGAAACTTGAAGCCGACCCCGCGCGTCCTCGTCATTTATTAACAGAAACCGGTATCGGATATCGGTTTATGATCTGAATAAGTATTCACTTTAATTTTAAATAAAAAACATACCAGCCTTAATATAGCCATGAAAATAACGATGAGTTTATTTTCATAGCTATATCCGCCCTCTTTAAACACAATTAAAACATCAAATTAACACCGAACCAACAAAACAGCATTTTGATCTGCGTTATTCACTCAAAACGACTAATTATTTCTAAAATGATCGGTTATTGGTGATCTGTTTCACAGTTAATCCCTTTTTCCTGGATAAAATGACCATGCTTTCAATTACTGAAAGGAAACTGAACATGGAAAACAATAATCGTTTAATGCCCCATATAAGGCGGACAACACATATCATGATGTTTGCCCACCGTAACTGTTTTGACTTTCATCTCTTTAACGCCCGGTAGTCCTTCGACTTCTGGCGCATCTGCTTACAGGTTATCCTGAAAAACGCTATTTTACAGGCTGTTGCCTGTGAACACCTGCGCTCATTCCTTGTGATTCAGATTCTCCGCAACCGGGCGGACTGAATTCTACTCAGCAAAAAAGCAATTAACTGATTTCGTATCAGCGGACACGCTTTGCTTTTTTTTCCGGAAATAATCGATTTCTTTACCGCAAGAAGTCGAGGGCCCCATATTGCATGAAATAAAGAGATAAAGATGAAAACGTTAAAAATTGCCGTCAGCCGTGCCTGCCCTGAATGCTTTACCACTTCGCGCGACATCGTGGATATCACCGCATCAGATTATATTGATGTGGCAGCCGTGGTTCTGGCCGTCAGCGATATTTTCAATGGCGCCATAGAAGAAATTGAAGCCACGGGATTCGGTATCCCGGTGTTTATTGCCACGCATAAAGAAGAAAGGGTTCCGGCTGAATTTCTGTCGCGTATTCACGGCGTTTTTGAGTACTCCGACACCAGCAATGCGTACTACGGACGCCAGCTTGAAGCGGCTGCACAGAAGTACGAAACTCAACTGCGCCCACCTTTCTTCCGCGCACTGGTCGATTATGTCAATCAAGGTAACAGCGCGTTTGATTGCCCTGGTCATCAGGGCGGCGAATTTTTCCGTCGCCATCCGGCGGGGAATCAGTTTGTGGAATACTTTGGTGAGGCGCTGTTCCGTGCCGACTTGTGCAACGCCGACGTAGCGATGGGCGATCTGCTGATTCACGAAGGCGCGCCATGCATTGCACAGCAACATGCGGCAAAAGTGTTTAATGCCGATAAAACCTACTTCGTTTTAAATGGCACTTCATCTTCTAACAAAGTGGTTTTAAACGCCCTGCTAACACCGGGTGATCTGGTGCTGTTTGACCGCAATAACCACAAATCTAACCACCACGGAGCGTTGCTACAGGCTGGTGCAACACCGGTTTATCTGGAAACGGCACGTAACCCGTATGGCTTTATCGGTGGCATTGATGCGCACTGTTTTGAAGAAAGTTACCTGCGTGAGCTGATCGCGGAAGTCGCACCGCAGCGGGCAAAAGAGGCTCGTCCTTTCCGCCTCGCTGTGATTCAGTTAGGCACCTACGACGGTACGATTTATAACGCCCGCCAGGTGGTGGATAAAATTGGTCATCTGTGTGACTACATCCTGTTTGACTCAGCATGGGTCGGCTATGAACAGTTTATTCCGATGATGGCGGACTGTTCGCCGCTGTTGCTGGATCTTAATGAGAACGATCCGGGTATTCTGGTTACGCAATCTGTGCATAAACAACAGGCTGGTTTTTCTCAGACTTCACAAATTCATAAAAAAGACAGCCACATCAAAGGGCAACAGCGTTATGTACCGCACAAACGCATGAACAACGCCTTTATGATGCACGCCTCCACCAGCCCGTTCTATCCGCTGTTTGCCGCACTGGATATCAACGCCAAAATGCATGAAGGTGTCAGCGGTCGTAATATGTGGATGGATTGTGTGGTAAATGGCATTAATGCCCGCAAACTGATCCTCGATAACTGTCAGCATATTCGTCCGTTCGTACCTGAACTGGTGGATGGTAAACCCTGGCAGTCGTATGAAACAGCGCAAATTGCGGTTGATCTGCGCTTCTTCCAGTTTGTACCAGGGGAACACTGGCATTCTTTTGAAGGCTATGCAGAGAATCAATACTTTGTCGATCCATGCAAACTGTTGCTGACAACCCCAGGTATTGATGCACGTAACGGCGAATATGAAGCGTTCGGTGTACCCGCGACGATTCTTGCTAACTTCCTACGCGAAAATGGCGTAGTGCCGGAAAAATGCGATCTTAACTCCATCCTCTTCCTGCTGACTCCGGCAGAAGATATGGCCAAACTTCAGCAACTTGTTGCCCTGCTGGTACGCTTCGAAAAACTGCTTGAGTCCGACGCGCCATTAGCAGAAGTGCTACCTTCCATCTACAAACAGCATGAAGAGCGCTACGCCGGTTATACCCTGCGTCAGTTGTGTCAGGAAATGCATGATTTGTATGCCCGCCACAACGTGAAACAACTGCAAAAAGAGATGTTCCGTAAGGAGCACTTCCCACGCGTCAGCATGAATCCGCAAGAAGCCAACTACGCCTATTTACGCGGTGAAGTGGAACTGGTTCGTCTGCCGGATGCAGAAGGCCGTATCGCTGCCGAAGGTGCGCTTCCTTATCCTCCGGGTGTGCTGTGTGTTGTTCCGGGTGAAATCTGGGGTGGTGCTGTTCTGCGTTACTTCAGCGCTCTGGAAGAAGGGATCAACCTGCTGCCAGGTTTTGCACCGGAGCTGCAGGGTGTCTATATCGAAGAACATGATGGTCGTAAGCAAGTTTGGTGCTATGTCATCAAGCCTCGTGATGCGCAAAGCACCCTGTTGAAAGGGGAAAAATTATGAGTCAGGCTAAATCGAACAAAATGGGCGTCGTTCAGTTAACCATACTGACGATGGTCAACATGATGGGCTCCGGTATCATCATGCTGCCGACAAAGCTTGCCGAAGTCGGGACAATCTCAATTATCTCCTGGCTGGTGACAGCCGTAGGCTCAATGGCACTGGCATGGGCATTCGCAAAATGCGGTATGTTCAGCCGTAAATCAGGCGGTATGGGCGGTTATGCCGAGTATGCTTTCGGTAAATCCGGTAACTTTATGGCGAACTATACCTACGGCGTCTCACTGCTGATTGCTAACGTCGCGATTGCTATTTCGGCGGTTGGTTACGGCACCGAACTGCTCGGCGCGAGTTTGTCGCCAGTGCAGATTGGTCTTGCGACCATCGGGGTGCTGTGGATTTGTACCGTGGCTAACTTTGGTGGTGCGCGCATTACCGGGCAAATCAGTAGCATTACCGTGTGGGGGGTCATTATTCCGGTCGTCGGTCTGTGCATTATTGGCTGGTTCTGGTTTAGCCCGACGCTGTACGTTGATTCCTGGAATCCGCATCATGCACCGTTCTTCAGTGCGGTAGGTTCTTCCATCGCTATGACGCTGTGGGCTTTTCTTGGTCTGGAGTCTGCGTGTGCAAATACTGATGTAGTGGAAAACCCGGAACGTAATGTGCCAATCGCGGTACTCGGCGGTACGTTAGGTGCGGCGGTGATTTATATCGTCTCCACCAACGTGATTGCCGGGATTGTGCCAAATATGGAGCTGGCAAATTCAACGGCACCATTTGGTCTGGCCTTCGCGCAGATGTTCACGCCGGAAGTGGGTAAAGTCATTATGGCGCTGATGGTGATGTCCTGCTGCGGTTCGCTACTTGGCTGGCAGTTCACCATTGCCCAGGTGTTTAAATCTTCATCTGATGAAGGCTACTTCCCTAAAATTTTCTCCCGTGTAACCAAAGTGGATGCACCGGTGCAGGGAATGTTGACCATTGTGATTATCCAGAGCGGGTTGGCGCTGATGACGATTAGCCCGTCGCTAAACAGTCAGTTCAACGTGCTGGTTAACCTGGCCGTGGTGACCAATATCATTCCGTATATTCTGTCAATGGCGGCATTAGTCATTATTCAGAAGGTGGCGAAGGTGGATCCGCGCAAAGCCCGGGCGGCCAATATCGTGGCGCTGATTGGGGCGATTTACAGCTTCTATGCGCTCTACTCGTCCGGTCAGGAGGCGATGCTGTATGGGGCGATGGTGACATTCATGGGCTGGACGCTGTACGGTCTGGTCTCACCACGGTTTGAACTGAAGAATAAACATAGTTAAAAAATAAGCCCGGTGGCGCTGGCGCTTACCGGGCCTACGAGGTCAATGCAAAACGGCAACCCTGAGGTTGCCGTTTTTTATGTTTTCTCCCTCTCCCAGTGGGAGAGGGCCGGGGTGAGGGCATCAGCCCGCACCAGAACACGACTTACGCGTTTTTCAGAACTTCGCTAACAATCTCAACCGCTTCTTTCTCGATCTGCTTGCGATGTTCTTCACCGAGGAAGCTTTCGCAGTAGATCTTATATGCGTCTTCCGTGCCTGACGGACGCGCGGCGAACCAGCCGTTGTCAGTCATCACTTTCAGACCGCCAATAGAAGCACCGTTGCCCGGAGCAGCAGTCAGGCGCGCGGTGATCGGGTCACCTGCCAGGGTGCTGGCGCTCACCATTTCCGGAGACAGCTTAGACAGCGCCGCTTTTTGTGCGGAAGTCGCAGCTGCCTGCAAACGGTTGTAGCTCGGCGCACCAAAGCGTTTTGCCAGTTCGTTGTAGTGTTCCTGCGGGTTCTTACCGGTGACAGCGGTGATTTCCGCCGCCAGCAGACACATGATGATGCCGTCTTTGTCGGTGGACCACGGCGTGCCGTCGAAACGCAGGAAGGAAGCCCCTGCGCTCTCTTCGCCGCCAAAGCCGAAGCTGCCGTCGAACAGACCATCAACAAACCATTTGAAACCTACCGGGACTTCTACCAGCTTACGACCCAAGTCATTGACCACACGGTCGATCATCGCAGAAGAAACCAGCGTTTTACCAACGGCAACATCTTTGCCCCACTGCGGACGATGCTGGAACAGGTAATTGATCGCCACCGCCAGGTAGTGGTTCGGATTCATCAAACCTGCCGGAGTGACGATACCGTGACGGTCATAATCCGGGTCGTTAGCAAACGCCAGATCGAACTTATCACGCAGTGCCAGCAGGCCCGCCATCGCACACTCGGAGGAGCAGTCCATACGGATCGCGCCGTCTTTATCAAGGTGCATAAAGCGGAAGGTTTGATCGACCTGATCGTTAACGATAGTCAGGTTGAGGTTGTAATACTCGCCAATACGCTTCCAGTATTCGATACCGGAACCGCCCAGCGGATCAACGCCAAGCGTCAGGCCCGCTTTCTGAATCGCCGCCATATCAACGATATCGGCCAGCCCTTCCACGAACGGCTGCACCAGATCCTGCTCTTTCACATGACCGGATGCCATCGCTTCGTCGAGGGAGATACGCTTCACGCCTTTCAGGCCATCGGCCAGCAGTGCGTTGGCCCTGTCTTCCACCACTTTGGTGACGTTGGTATCAGCCGGGCCACCATTTGGCGGATTGTACTTGATACCACCATCTTCCGGCGGGTTATGGGACGGTGTAATCACGATACCGTCTGCCAGCGGGCCACCTTTTTTATTGTGAACCAGGATGGCATTGGAAACGGCAGGCGTTGGAGTGAAGCCATTGTTTTCCTGCACAATGACATCAACGCCGTTCGCTGCCAGCACTTCCAGTACGGAAATGAACGCAGGCTCGGACAGGGCGTGAGTATCTTTACCCACATAGCAAGGGCCAGTGATGCCGTTTTTCGCACGTTCTTCAGCAATTGCCTGAGCGATCGCCAGAATGTGCGGCTCGTTAAAGCTGTGGCGCGCTGCACTGCCACGGTGACCGGAAGTACCGAATTTCACCGCGTGCTCCGCATTCCCTGCTTCTGGTTTCAGTACATAATATTGCGCCGCCAGTTGGGCGACGTTAATCAAATCACTCTGTTGTGCAGGTTGGCCTGCACGATTGTGGATTGCCATTGCTTTGTCCTTTGTCTGCAACGTTTTAGATAGTTCCGCAAACCTTCTCAATCAATTCCGCCGGGAATTGCATCGACTGCATGATGTGTTCGATCATGCTGCATTTACGGCCGGTGTTGGTGTTGGTGATCACCCAATACGGCGTGCCTGGCACATGTTTCGGCTTGGTCTGATTACCATTTTTCAGCAGCGTTTGTTCATCTGCCGCAAAGTAAACGCGTGTACGACCGTGCAACGATTCCGTTGCTTCGGCAAACGCCTGGGCGTCAAGAGAATATAGTGTAGACAACAGCAGCATAAAGCGATTGACCGCTCGCTTTTGCTCTGCGTATTCGTCCGAAAGCAGAAGTTCACGCATTGCGCGAACCTTGTCTTTAATCGTTTTGACCGGCTTCACTTCGACGATAGCAGGTGACGCAACGCGAACCTCTTTCGTCACCGGAGCAGCAGGCTGTGATGCGGCGGAAAATTTCAACATACGCCGTAAAATGTCGGATGCGCTCTCGCCGATATGCTTAGTGTGGCTGGCAATATAGCTGTAGAGTTCATCATCAACTTCAATCGTTTTCATCTTAATCCAGTGCAGTGTCTTAGCTGAATACAAGTCGCCAGGAGTATATGAATAAATCCCGGCAGCGGATAGCGTCAAGCCTGGCTTGCAGAAAAACTCGGAATAAACCTTATTTGTTGCAGCCCTGTGGCACAATGGTCAACATAATACCCTAACCCGACAACGCGAAAAAAAGAACTTTGCCATGAAATTGAATATCCGCGCGCAAACTGCACAAAACCAGCACAATAATTCTCCCATCGTTCTTGTCCATGGTCTGTTTGGTAGCCTCGACAACCTTGGCGTACTGGCTCGCGATCTGGTAAACGATCACAATATCATCCAGGTTGATATGCGTAACCACGGTCTTTCACCGAGAGAGCCGGTAATGAATTACCCGGCGATGGCGCAGGATCTTGTTGATACCCTGGATGCACTGCAGATCGACAAAGCAACATTTATCGGTCACTCCATGGGCGGTAAAGCGGTAATGGCACTTACTGCACTGGCCCCCGATCGCATCGATAAACTGGTGGCGATCGATATCGCACCGGTCGACTATCACGTACGCCGTCATGATGAGATTTTCGCAGCTATCAACGCGGTCAGTGAATCGGACGCACAAACTCGCCAGCAAGCAGCAGCAATAATGCGCCAGCATCTTAATGAAGAAGGGGTGATTCAGTTTCTGTTGAAATCTTTTGTTGACGGGGAGTGGCGCTTTAACGTGCCGGTATTGTGGGATCAGTATCCGCATATTGTGGGTTGGGAGAAAATCCCGGCATGGGATCACCCTGCCCTGTTTATCCCTGGTGGTAATTCTCCGTATGTTAGCGAGCAGTACCGTGATGATTTACTGGCACAATTTCCACAGGCACGGGCGCATGTCATTGCAGGCGCGGGTCACTGGGTCCATGCTGAAAAACCAGATGCGGTATTACGCGCTATCCGTCGCTATCTCAATGATTAACGCAACTGATTAAAAACCCAGCGTCCGCGTCGCTTTCCGCGCGTGGGCGTTGGCGTGACTCATCGCGCTGATGTATTATGGCGCGCTATCCATCCGGGCAGAGGCCTGGCTGATTGTTTCCCCCGAAGTCACCAAGATCATGGCCAAAGAACAAACGGACCGTACGACATTAGATCTGTTCGCGCACGAGCGTCGACCGGGACGACCGAAAACTAATCCGCTTTCGCGCGATGAACAGCTGCGTATTAATAAACGCAACCAACTAAAACGCGACAAAGTACGTGGCCTTAAGCGTGTCGAACTGAAGCTGAACGCGGAAGCTGTCGAGGCGCTGAACGAGCTGGCGGAATCGCGCAATATGAGCCGTAGCGAACTGATCGAAGAGATGTTAATGCAGCAACTGGCGGCGCTGCGTAGTCAGGGCATCGTTTAAATTTCCACTTTCATGTAGCACAGTGTGCAGTCCTGCTCGTTTGCTGATTCCGCAAGACTGCCTGTTCTGCTATGATTGCCTTTATCCGTGGGCAATTTTCTACCCCCATTTCAATAAGTTTCAAGAGGTTATTTCACTCATGGCTATCACTGGCATCTTTTTCGGCAGCGACACCGGTAATACCGAAAATATCGCAAAAATGATTCAAAAACAGCTTGGTAAAGACGTTGCCGATGTCCATGACATTGCAAAAAGCAGCAAAGAAGATCTGGAAGCTTATGACATTCTGCTGCTGGGCATCCCAACCTGGTATTACGGCGAAGCGCAGTGTGACTGGGATGACTTCTTCCCGACTCTCGAAGAGATTGATTTCAATGGCAAACTGGTTGCGCTGTTTGGTTGTGGTGACCAGGAAGATTACGCCGAATATTTCTGCGACGCATTGGGCACCATCCGCGACATCATTGAACCGCGCGGTGCAACCATCGTTGGTCACTGGCCAACTGCGGGCTATCATTTCGAAGCATCAAAAGGTCTGGCAGATGACGACCACTTTGTCGGTCTGGCTATCGACGAAGACCGTCAGCCGGAACTGACCGCTGAACGTGTAGAAAAATGGGTTAAACAGATTTCTGAAGAGTTGCATCTCGACGAAATTCTCAATGCCTGATGTGATGCGGCGTAGACTCATGTCTACGCCGTATTAATAGATAATGCCAATCAAAATAATTGCTACAAATTTGTAACTTTTGCTGTTGTACCTGTACAATGTCCCGGTGTTCAAGTGGCCTTGCCGTTGTAAATGTAAGCTATGCCACGTTTTTATTAACAATATTTGCCAGGGACTTGTGGTTTTCATTTAGGCGTGGCAATTCTATAATGATACGCATTATCTCAAGAGCAAATTCTGTCACTTCTTCTAATGAAGTGAACCGCTTAGTAACAGGACAGATTCCGCATGACTGATAACAATACCGCCCTAAAGAAAGCTGGCCTGAAAGTAACGCTTCCTCGTTTAAAAATCCTGGAAGTTCTTCAGGAGCCGGACAACCATCACGTCAGTGCGGAAGATTTATACAAACGTCTGATCGATATGGGTGAAGAAATTGGTCTGGCTACGGTATATCGCGTACTGAACCAGTTTGACGACGCTGGTATCGTCACCCGCCACAATTTTGAAGGCGGTAAATCCGTATTTGAACTGACACAGCAACATCACCACGATCACCTGATCTGCCTCGACTGCGGCAAGGTTATCGAATTTAGTGATGATTCCATCGAAGCGCGTCAGCGTGAAATTGCCGCAAAACATGGCATTCGCCTGACTAACCACAGTCTCTATCTTTACGGTCACTGTGCCGAAGGCGATTGCCGCGAAGATGAGCACGCGCACGAAGGCAAATAAGCCAGCCTGAACGAGAAAAGCCAACCTGCGGGTTGGCTTTTTTATGCAAGGGAAATAAGAAAAGCGAGAGTTACAGCTCTCACTTATTTGTTATTACTGCGAATTTCCTGCCAGACCTTATCACAATCGGCTTTCACCGCCTGATCATTTCCGGTTTGCGTTGCACGCAGACACTGCTGATAATCCAGTACGCGGACACTTTCCTGGTCGGCAAACTGCTGATGTTGTTTCTCTTTCTTCAGCACGTTTAACACGCTCTGGCAGGCTTCAATTTTTTCCGGCGAACCTTGCGCGGTGTTGATACAGGCGCTGTATGCCTCTTTCAGACGGCTGTCTTCCTGTGGTGCGGTTGATTGCGCACAAGCTACCAGCCCCGATGCCATCATGGCGATGAGAATCAGTTTTTTCATAGCAAATTCCTCAAACGTGCGGCAGGCACAAAACCTGCCGCGTCGGGCATCAGAAGATGGTGAATGGTGCGATTACCATAAATTTTACGTCACGCTCATCCTGGAAGATGTTGCCGTAACCACCGCCCCAGCTTGGGATGTCGGAGTGGTTGTCGTATTCGGTGAAGTGCAGTTTGAACATCGTGCCTTTGGCGCGACCGTCCTGAATGGTATAGACCGCATCCAGGCTGTATGCAGACTCTTCAATAGTCCGGTTTTTGTCGTAGTACGCATCCGGATTGCTCTGCCAGGTCGCAGGTTTAGCATCCCATGCGTAAACGTAGGAAGCGCCGATGGCGAAGCCTGGAAGATTCCAGTTTTTCAGGTCATACATCGCACCGAAGAAGACTGCTTTTTCGCCGTTGGCGTTGAAGTCAGAACGGTTGTCCCACCAGATATCCAGGCGACCGTTTGAGGAAGCGTAGGTTGGAGTCATACGTTGCAGGAAGTATCCCTGCTGACCGTCAGCCTTAACCCAGGTGCCTTCGAGGCGCAAATCCACTACGTCAGCCGCCCGGTAACCAAAGGTCAACGCCTGCAGCCAGGCGGTGCCGTCATAAAGGTCGTTGACGCTGCGATCGTCAACTTTATCGCGGGTACCGTAGAACTGGTAGCTGGTGGTTAACGGGCTACCGGCGATATCAAATTTGTAGCTGGCTTTGGCAAAATATTGATCGATATACCCTTCCGCCTGACCAAAAGCCGCTTCCAGTACGAAGTTATTTTTGAAGTCGTATTTCGCCCCAAGGGAGTGCAGATAATCAACTTTGGTGGTTTTATCGTTCTGATAAAACTCATCCATTTCCAGATGCCACGGCGCTTTGTATTCGTTGGTCCACATGTAGGAGAAACTCAATGCACCGGCATCGCCGTAATCAAAATTCGCTCCGGCTTCCGCACCCTGATAAGTACCCGGCATAAAGCTCCAGTGAGGCGCTAACAGCGTCTGACCGGTTGGCTGAATATAACCTGCCCTCGCCCAAACCGGACCGTATTTAAATTTGGCCGCTGCTTTATACAGGCTTATACCGCTTTTGTCGCCGGACCAGTCTTCGTCATAGGCTTTATTACTTTTTGAAAACGCGATTTCGTTCGGGTGAGAGCTGTCGCCGTTTTCCGCCATTTCAATCGCCGTAAACGCGGCAATATCAAGGCCGAACATATCAGCAGCATAACCAGACTGAAAATCAAGGTTGGCATTCCAGGTGGAGTGAGAAAGGTTGGTTTTGTATTTGTCGCCGTCGGTAACATCTTTACGGTCGCGTTCACGCTGCCAGTAATATATACCGCCGGTTAAGGTTGAATCGTCGATGAATCCTTCGGCGCGAGCCTCCGGCATTGCCATAAAGCCCGACATTGCTGTAACACCGGCGATAGCCAGCGCCAGCGTACTACGTTTGCCACTAAACGTACGCATGGGTTAATCCTCTTTGACGTATAAATTGCTGCACCAAAGGTGAACAGCGAAAAAAAATAAAAATTAAAAAAGTAGCGTTGAGAAAAGTCTCGCTGACTACAGGAACAGACTATTTTTCGCGACGCGAATTATCAATCTCTTTCTGTAACCAGAATGTAAGAACATGAGCAACCGCACATATTTTGATGATTTTTGTTACAAGGCTTAAGTTTGCGGTTGAAAGGCTTGCAGAAGAATAAAAGCGTGAATTTCCAGCAAGATGAAAGCGGTTACATTTTATTTAATTATGTTTTGTGATTTTAAATTTATTTTATGGATAAATTGCGAAGCGGAATTAATTCGCGAAGAAAAGCAGAAAAAACGCCGCAGAGCGCGGCGTTTTGGATTGTTTGCATATTTCTTGCCGGATGCGGCGTGAACGCCTTATCCGGCCTACAAAAGCACGCAAACTCAATATATTGCAGAGATCATGTAGGCCTGATAAGCGTAGCGCATCAGGCAATTTAGCGTTTGAAACTGTTTGTCTGTTCCTTGCCGGATGCGACGTAAACGCCCCATCCGGCATAGCGAAACTTAAAATTACTCGCCTACTTTCGCCCAGGTATCACGCAGCCCAACGGTGCGGTTAAATACCGGTTTTTCCGCCGTAGAATGGCGGCTATCGAGGCAGAAGTAACCTTCACGCTCAAACTGGAATGCTTTACCCGCAACCGCATCTTTCAGCGACGGTTCAGCAAAGCCCTGTTTGATCACCAGCGATTCCGGGTTAATCACCGACAGGAAATCATCCGCAGCACCTGGGTTAGGCACGCTGAACAGACGGTCATACAAACGGATTTCAACCGGCAGCGCATGTGCCGCGCTCACCCAGTGAATAACACCTTTGACTTTACGACCATCTGCCGGATCTTTGCTTAAGGTATCGGCGTCATAAGTACAGAAGATGGTGGTGATATTACCTTCGGCATCTTTCTCGACGCGTTCTGCCTTAATCACATAAGCATTACGCAGACGCACTTCTTTACCCAGCACCAGACGTTTGTACTGCTTGTTAGCTTCTTCGCGGAAATCGGCGCGATCAATCCAAATCTCACCGCTAAACGGCACCTGACGGCTGCCCATTTCCGGTTTGTTCGGATGGTTCGGCATGGTAACCATTTCGCCTTCGCCCTGATAGTTTTCGATAACCAGTTTCACCGGATCGATAACCGCCATTGCGCGCGGCGCATTTTCGTTGAGATCTTCACGGATGCAGGATTCCAGCGACGCCATCTCAATGGTGTTGTCCTGCTTGGTCACGCCGATGCGTTTGCAGAACTCACGAATAGAAGCCGCAGTGTAACCACGACGACGCAGACCGGAAATGGTCGGCATACGCGGGTCATCCCAGCCTTCAACGTGCTTGTCGGTCACCAGCAGGTTCAACTTACGCTTGGACATCACGGTGTATTCCAGATTCAGGCGCGAGAACTCATACTGGCGCGGGTGAACAGGAATCGTGATGTTGTCCAGTACCCAGTCGTACAGACGACGGTTGTCCTGGAACTCAAGCGTACACAGAGAGTGCGTAATACCTTCCAGGGCATCGCTGATGCAGTGGGTGAAGTCGTACATCGGGTAGATGCACCACTTGTTGCCAGTCTGGTGGTGTTCAGCAAATTTAATACGGTACAGCACCGGATCGCGCATCACGATAAACGGTGAAGCCATGTCGATTTTCGCACGCAGGCAGGCTTTACCTTCTTCAAAACCACCGGCACGCATTTTTTCGAACAGCGCCAGGTTCTCTTCAACGCTGCGGTCGCGGTACGGGCTGTTTTTACCCGGTTGCGTCAGGGTGCCGCGGTATTCGCGGATCTGTTCCGGCGTCAGTTCATCAACGTACGCCAGGCCTTTATTGATCAGTTCGATCGCATAGGCGTGGAGCTGATCAAAATAATCGGAGGAGTAACGGACGTTACCAGACCAGTGAAAACCTAACCACTCTACGTCGTTTTTGATCGACTCAACATACTCGATATCTTCTTTTACCGGGTTAGTGTCGTCGAAACGCAGGTTGCACTGGCCTTTATAGTCCTGGGCGATCCCGAAGTTCAGGCAGATAGATTTCGCATGGCCAATATGCAGATAGCCATTCGGCTCCGGCGGGAAACGGGTGTGTACTGTGGTGTGCTTACCACTGGCCAGATCTTCATCGATGATCTGACGGATAAAGTTAGTCGGGCGGGCTTCTGCCTCACTCATCGTGGATTCCTCAAAGCGTAAACAACGTATAACGGCATATGATCTTATAAGCGGGACAGGCTGACAACTGTTAGTTAGTGAAAATCGAAAATCTCACTGAGATTATGGGGATGATTGATGAAAAAAAAAGCGGCAGAGAAGATCTCCACCGCTTTTGCCAGTCCTGCGTCATTGTTGGATGCGACGCTTAAGCGTCTTATCCAACCTGGACTGAGCTTTTGTAGGCCTGATAAGACGCGTCAAGCGTCGCATCAGGCATAAAGCAGATTACTTTTTGATTTCATACAGCGGTGTTTGACCCGCCACAACATGGCCCTGAGCTTTAATGATCAAGCCACTGAAATCGTCGATATTGCTGCAAACCACCGGGCTAATCATCGAGCGGGCGTTAGCGTTCAGGTAATCCAGATCCATTTCCAGAATCGGTTGCCCTGCGCTTACCTGCGCCCCCTCTTCCACCAGACGTTTAAAGCCTTTACCTTCCAGCGCTACGGTGTCGATACCCATATGGACGACGATCTCCGCGCCTTTTTCGGTTTCCAGGCAGAACGCGTGGTTGGTGTTGAAGATTTTCACGATTGTCCCTGCGGCTGGTGATACGACGATTTTATCTGTCGGTTTCACCGCCACACCGTCACCCACCGCTTTGCTGGCGAATGCTTCGTCAGGAACCTGATCCAGTGCCACGACATCACCGGTAATCGGCGATACCAGCTCCGCGATAGATACCGCGTTTGGTACAGCCTGCGGTTTTGCTACAGGCGCGGCAGTTGCCGGAGTTGCTTCAGCTGACGCAGCTGCTACCGGACCGCGGGCAACGACTTTCTTCATCGCATCGCCGATGGATTCTGCTTTCGCGCCAACAATCACCTGAATAGTCTGTTTGTTCAGTTTTACTACACCAGAAGCACCCAGACGTTTACACATCGTATCGTTAACGCGGGCAGAGTCAGCCACTGTAAGGCGCAGACGGGTGATACAGGCGTCAATTGCTTTCAGGTTGTCAGTGCCGCCAACCGCAGCAATATAGTTGGTCGCCAGTTGATTGAGGCCTTCTTCAGTGTTGCTGTTGGCTTCTTCAGTAACGATCTCGTCTTCTTTATCTTCACGACCCGGCGTTTTCAGGTTGAACATGCGGATAACCAAACTGAACACCACGAAGTAGATAGCGAAGAAGACAACACCCATCACCAGCAGCATCCAGACGTTCTGGCTGGCGGCCGGCAGGTTATACATCAACGCGTAGTCGATAGCCCCCGCAGAGAAAGAGAAGCCAGCATGGATACCCAGCAGTGTTGCCACAAACAGGCTGATACCGGTCAGCAGTGCGTGCAGGAGGTACAGCAGCGGTGCAAGGAACATGAACAGGAATTCCAGCGGCTCAGTCACACCGGTCAGGAACGCAGTAACAGCAACAGAAAGCAGCATCCCGCCAACCATCGGACGACGCTCTTTCGGTGCTGCGAAGTACATCGCCAGCGCCGCACCCGGCAGACCGAACATCATAATCGGGAAGAAGCCGGACATGAACATCCCCGCGGTGCCGTCACCGGCATAGAAGCGGTTGATATCACCGTGGAAAACCGTACCCGCCGCGTTGGTGAATTCACCAATCTGGAACCAGGCGATGGTGTTCAGCACCTGATGCAGACCGGTTGGGATCAGCAGACGGTTGATGAAACCAAAGATACCGGAACCCAGCGCGCCCGCAGAAACGATCCACTCGCCTCCTGCATGGATAGCGTGCTGTACCGGCGGCCAGACGTAACCAAAAATGGCCGCCAGCACCAGGCAGAAGAAGCCGGTGGCAATCGGCACAAAGCGTTTGCCGCCGAAGAAGCTCAGGAAGTCCGGCAGTTTAATATCGGACCAACGGTTATAGGCTGCGCCACCAACCAGACCGGTAATGATACCCGCCAGTACACCCATGTTTATTTCTGGGTTGATGGTCACCATCGCTTTGGTTAACACAAAGTAACCTACCGCACCCGCCAGCGCCGCCGCACCTGCGCTGTCTTTCGACCAGCTGGATGCCACACCGATGGCGAAGATTAATGCGAGGTTATCAAAAATCGCACCGCCCGCCTGGGCAATAAACGCAACGTTAAGTAAATCTGGCTGACCGAATCGCAGCAACAGTGCCGCCACCGGCAGCACCGCGATAGGGAGCTGTAACGCCCTACCGAGTCGCTGGAAAAAACCTAAAATATTCATCTTATTCCCCCTACGAGAACCCTATTTGGCTCGTTTAAAGCCGTATTTTTATTTTGCTGCAAATTGTACTGCCGATGTTCTGTAATCAGATTGTTAGATCATCTGCTACAGAGTGTGTGAAAATTTAATTCGTATCGCAAATTAAACGCGTGTCTTTTGTGAGTTTTGTCACCAAATATCGTTATCATCACTCCCTTTTACTGGCTAAACCAGAAAACTTATTTTATCATTCAAAAAATCAGGTCGGATTGACGCCTGTCTGCGCAAATCCAGGTTACGCTTAAAGATGCCTAATCCGCCAACGGCTTACATTTTACTTATTGAGGTGAATAATGAGACTGATCCCCCTGACTACCGCTGAACAGGTCGGTAAATGGGCTGCTCGCCATATCGTCAATCGTATCAATGCGTTCAAACCGACTGCCGATCGTCCGTTTGTTCTGGGCCTGCCAACTGGCGGCACGCCAATGACCACCTATAAAGCCCTAGTCGAAATGCATAAAGCAGGCCAGGTCAGCTTTAAGCACGTTGTCACCTTCAACATGGACGAATATGTCGGTCTGCCGAAAGAGCATCCGGAAAGCTACTACAGCTTTATGCACCGTAATTTCTTCGATCACGTTGATATTCCAGCAGAAAACATCAACCTTCTCAACGGCAACGCCCCGGATATCGACGCCGAGTGCCGCCAGTATGAAGAAAAAATCCGTTCTTACGGAAAAATTCATCTGTTTATGGGCGGTGTAGGTAACGACGGTCATATTGCATTTAACGAACCGGCGTCTTCTCTGGCTTCTCGTACTCGTATCAAAACCCTGACTCATGACACTCGCGTCGCGAACTCTCGTTTCTTTGATAACGATGTCAATCAGGTGCCAAAATATGCCCTGACTGTCGGTGTTGGTACATTGCTGGATGCCGAAGAAGTGATGATTCTGGTGCTGGGTAGCCAGAAAGCACTGGCACTGCAGGCCGCCGTTGAAGGTTGCGTGAACCACATGTGGACCATCAGCTGTCTGCAACTGCATCCAAAAGCGATCATGGTATGCGATGAACCTTCCACCATGGAGCTGAAAGTTAAGACTTTAAGATATTTCAATGAATTAGAAGCAGAAAATATCAAAGGTCTGTAATTGTTATCCCTGCCCTGGCTCCTTGCTCAGGGCAATATTTTTTAAAATCGGGGGTCAGAATGTATGCATTAACCCAGGGCCGGATCTTTACCGGCCACGAATTTCTTGATGACCACGCGGTTGTTATCGCTGATGGCCTGATTAAAAGCGTCTGTCCGGTAGCGGAACTGCCGCCAGAGATCGAACAACGTTCACTGAACGGGGCCATTCTCTCCCCCGGTTTTATCGATGTGCAGTTAAACGGCTGCGGCGGCGTACAGTTTAACGACACCGCTGAAGCGGTCAGCGTGGAAACGCTGGAAATCATGCAGAACGCCAATGAGAAATCAGGCTGTACTAACTATCTGCCGACGCTTATCACCACCAGCGATGAGCTGATGAAACAGGGCGTGCGCGTTATGCGCGAGTACCTGGCAAAACATCCGAATCAGGCGTTAGGTCTGCATCTGGAAGGTCCGTGGCTGAATCTGGTAAAAAAAGGCACCCATAATCCGAATTTTGTGCGTAAGCCTGATGCCGCGCTGGTCGATTTCCTGTGTAAGAACGCCGACGTCATTACTAAAGTGACCCTGGCACCGGAAATGGTTCCTGCAGAAGTCATCAGCAAACTGGCAAATGCCGGGATTGTGGTTTCTGCCGGTCACTCCAACGCGACGTTGAAAGAAGCGAAAGCCGGTTTCCGCGCGGGGATTACCTTTGCCACCCATCTGTACAACGCGATGCCGTATATTACCGGTCGTGAACCGGGCCTGGCGGGCGCGATCCTCGACGAAGCTGACATTTATTGCGGTATTATCGCTGATGGCCTGCATGTTGATTACGCCAACATTCGTAACGCTAAACGCCTGAAAGGCGACAAACTGTGTCTGGTTACCGACGCCACCGCGCCAGCAGGTGCCAACATTGAACAGTTCATTTTTGCGGGTAAAACAATATACTACCGTAACGGACTTTGTGTGGATGAGAACGGTACGTTAAGCGGTTCATCCTTAACCATGATTGAAGGCGTGCGTAATCTGGTCGAACATTGCGGTATCGCACTGGATGAAGTGCTGCGTATGGCGACGCTCTATCCGGCGCGTGCGATTGGCGTTGAGAAACGTCTCGGCACACTCGCCGCAGGTAAAGTAGCCAACCTGACCGCATTCACACCTGATTTTAAAATCACCAGGACCATCGTTAACGGTAACGAGGTCGTAACTCAATAAGAGAAAGTATGACACCAGGCGGACAAGCTCAGATAGGTAATGTTGATCTCGTAAAACAGCTTAACAGCGCGGCGGTTTATCGCCTGATTGACCAGTACGGGCCAATCTCGCGGATTCAGATTGCCGAGCAAAGCCAGCTTGCCCCCGCCAGCGTAACCAAAATTACGCGTCAGCTTATCGAACGCGGGCTGATCAAAGAAGTTGATCAGCAGGCCTCCACCGGGGGCCGCCGCGCTATCTCTATCGTCACCGAAACCCGCAATTTCCACGCAATCGGTGTACGGCTTGGTCGTCACGACGCCACCATTACTCTGTTTGATCTCAGCAGCAAAGTGCTGGCAGAAGAACATTACCCGCTGCCGGAACGTACCCAGCAGACGCTGGAACATGCCCTGCTGAATGCCATTGCTCAGTTTATTGATAGCTACCAACGCAAGCTGCGCGAGCTGATCGCCATTTCCGTGATCCTGCCTGGACTTGTTGACCCGGACAGCGGCAAAATTCATTACATGCCGCATATTCAGGTGGAAAACTGGGGGCTGGTAGAAGCACTGGAAGAGCGTTTTAAAGTGACCTGTTTCGTTGGTCACGATATCCGTAGTCTGGCGCTGGCAGAGCACTACTTCGGTGCAAGTCAGGATTGCGAAGACTCCATTTTAGTGCGTGTCCATCGCGGAACCGGGGCCGGAATCATCTCTAACGGGCGCATTTTTATTGGCCGCAACGGCAACGTCGGTGAAATTGGCCATATTCAGGTCGAACCGCTGGGTGAACGCTGCCACTGCGGCAACTTTGGCTGCCTGGAAACTATCGCCGCCAACGCTGCCATTGAACAACGGGTGTTGAATCTGTTAAAGCAGGGCTACCAGAGCCGCGTGCCGCTGGACGACTGCACCATCAAAACTATCTGCAAAGCCGCGAACAAAGGCGATAGTCTGGCGTCGGAAGTAATTGAGTATGTCGGTCGTCATCTGGGTAAAACCATCGCCATTGCTATCAACTTATTTAATCCGCAAAAAATTGTTATTGCCGGTGAAATCACCGAAGCCGATAAAGTGCTGCTCCCTGCTATTGAAAGCTGCATTAATACCCAGGCGCTGAAGGCGTTTCGCACTAATCTGCCGGTGGTACGTTCTGAGCTGGATCACCGCTCGGCAATCGGCGCTTTTGCGCTGGTAAAACGCGCCATGCTCAACGGTATTTTGCTCCAGCATTTGCTGGAAAATTAATGTGCTTTTATAGTGGCGCTTATTGTTGTCAATATTCTGGGTAGTCCATGACCATTAAAAATGTAATTTGCGATATCGACGGCGTGCTGATGCACGATAACGTCGCCGTACCGGGTGCAGCGGAATTTTTGCACGGGATTATGGATAAAGGCCTGCCGCTGGTGTTGCTGACCAACTATCCTTCGCAGACTGGGCAAGATCTGGCGAACCGCTTTGCCACCGCAGGTGTCGATGTACCTGACAGCGTGTTTTATACCTCTGCGATGGCGACTGCCGATTTCCTGCGTCGCCAGGAAGGCAAGAAAGCGTATGTGGTGGGCGAAGGCGCACTGATTCATGAACTGTACAAAGCCGGTTTCACTATTACCGATGTGAACCCTGATTTCGTGATTGTTGGCGAAACGCGTTCCTACAACTGGGACATGATGCATAAAGCAGCCTATTTCGTCGCTAACGGTGCACGTTTTATCGCCACCAATCCGGACACCCACGGGCGCGGTTTTTATCCCGCTTGTGGCGCGTTGTGTGCAGGGATTGAGAAAATCTCCGGGCGCAAACCGTTCTATGTTGGTAAGCCCAGCCCGTGGATCATCCGCGCAGCATTAAACAAAATGCAGGCGCATTCGGAAGAAACGGTGATTGTCGGCGATAACCTGCGTACCGATATTCTGGCCGGCTTCCAGGCAGGTCTGGAGACGATTCTGGTGCTTTCTGGTGTTTCGTCGCTCGACGATATCGACAGTATGCCTTTCCGCCCCAGCTGGATTTACCCGTCAGTCGCTGAAATCGACGTTATCTGAATAGCAACCACGTCTGCGGACGTGGTTGGCTCTGATGACAAACGCCAAACTGCCTGATGCGCTACGCTTATCAGGCCTACGCAGCTCCTGCAATATATTGAATTTTCATGCTTTTGTAGGCCGGATAAGGCGTTCACGCCGCATCCGGCATGAACAAATCGCACTTTGTCAGCAATTTGGCCCCCGTAAAATATAAACATTCAATAAAACCCGCTAAAAATTATCGATTCATCAATAAACATATCCTCACACCAGACCTTTTTTCACCAATCGACAATCACCATTACGTTTTTTATTTTTTCACCGCCAAATCGCTTGCGCACAGTGCTGCTTTGCGGCATTTTTTTAAACAAGCAAACACAACAAGCAACAAATACCAGGTTAACGGAGAAGGTTATGTGTTCAATTTTTGGCGTATTCGATATCAAAACAGACGCAGTTGAGCTGCGTAAGAAAGCCCTCGAGCTGTCACGCCTGATGCGTCATCGTGGCCCGGACTGGTCCGGTATTTATGCCAGCGATAACGCCATTCTCGCCCACGAACGTCTGTCAATTGTTGACGTTAACGCGGGGGCGCAACCTCTCTACAACCAACAAAAAACCCACGTACTGGCGGTAAACGGTGAAATCTACAACCACCAGGCATTGCGCGCCGAATATGGCGATCGTTACCAGTTCCAGACCGGGTCTGACTGTGAAGTGATCCTCGCGCTGTATCAGGAAAAAGGGCCGGAATTTCTCGACGACTTGCAGGGCATGTTTGCCTTTGCACTGTACGACAGCGAAAAAGATGCCTACCTGATTGGTCGCGACCATCTGGGGATCATCCCACTGTATATGGGGTATGACGAACACGGTCAGCTGTATGTGGCCTCAGAAATGAAAGCGCTGGTGCCAGTTTGCCGCACGATTAAAGAGTTCCCGGCGGGGAGCTATTTGTGGAGCCAGGACGGCGAAATCCGTTCTTACTATCATCGCGACTGGTTCGACTACGATGCGGTGAAAGATAACGTGACCGACAAAAACGAGCTGCGTCAGGCACTGGAAGATTCAGTTAAAAGCCATCTGATGTCTGATGTGCCTTACGGTGTGCTGCTTTCTGGTGGTCTGGATTCCTCAATTATTTCCGCTATCACCAAGAAATACGCAGCCCGTCGCGTGGAAGATCAGGAACGCTCTGAAGCCTGGTGGCCGCAGTTACACTCCTTTGCTGTAGGTCTGCCGGGTTCACCGGATCTGAAAGCAGCCCAGGAAGTGGCAAACCATCTGGGCACGGTGCATCACGAAATTCACTTCACTGTACAGGAAGGTCTGGATGCCATCCGCGACGTGATTTACCACATCGAAACTTATGATGTGACCACTATTCGCGCTTCAACACCGATGTATTTAATGTCGCGTAAGATCAAGGCGATGGGCATTAAAATGGTGCTGTCCGGTGAAGGTTCTGATGAAGTGTTCGGCGGTTATCTTTACTTCCACAAAGCACCGAATGCCAAAGAACTGCATGAAGAGACGGTGCGTAAACTGCTGGCCCTGCATATGTATGACTGCGCGCGTGCCAACAAAGCGATGTCAGCCTGGGGCGTGGAAGCACGCGTTCCGTTCCTCGACAAAAAATTCCTTGATGTGGCGATGCGTATTAACCCACAGGATAAAATGTGCGGTAACGGCAAAATGGAAAAACACATCCTGCGTGAATGTTTTGAAGCGTATCTGCCTGCAAGCGTGGCCTGGCGGCAGAAAGAGCAGTTCTCCGATGGCGTCGGTTACAGTTGGATCGACACCCTGAAAGAAGTGGCTGCGCAGCAGGTTTCTGATCAGCAACTGGAAACTGCCCGCTTCCGCTTCCCGTACAACACGCCAACCTCTAAAGAAGCGTACTTGTATCGGGAGATCTTTGAAGAACTATTCCCGCTTCCGAGCGCCGCTGAGTGCGTGCCGGGCGGTCCTTCCGTCGCTTGTTCTTCCGCTAAAGCGATCGAATGGGATGAAGCGTTCAAGAAAATGGACGATCCGTCTGGTCGCGCGGTTGGTGTTCACCAGTCGGCGTATAAGTAAGAAATGCGAAACAGCCCCGGTGAAATCCGGGGCTGTTTCAGTTATTGAGGTGCTTGTTGATTCTGATATGCAGTAAGGAAATGTTCCGGGTTTGCCACATCACTGTTTGACAACTCATCACTGTAGGCCAGTATTTCATAGATTAATTTCCCACCACTATTGTTAAATTCCGAATTTCATCCTGTATGACAAAAGAATGGCTGTAGGGTGGGAAAAAACACAAAGTAAACAATAATTGACGAATATAGCGCCACGCTGTTCGCAACCTAACCAAACAGTCACTTTCGAGCAATTTTCCTTGAAAAAGAGGTTGACGCTGAAAGGCTCTATACGCATAATGCGCCCCGCAACGCCGATAAGGTATCGCGAAAAAAAAGATGGCTACGTAGCTCAGTTGGTTAGAGCACATCACTCATAATGATGGGGTCACAGGTTCGAATCCCGTCGTAGCCACCATCTTTTTTTGCGGGAGTGGCGAAATTGGTAGACGCACCAGATTTAGGTTCTGGCGCCGCAAGGTGTGCGAGTTCAAGTCTCGCCTCCCGCACCATTCACCAGAAAGCGTTGTACGGATGGGGTATCGCCAAGCGGTAAGGCACCGGTTTTTGATACCGGCATTCCCTGGTTCGAATCCAGGTACCCCAGCCATCTTCTTCGAGTAAGCGGTTCACCGCCCGGTTATTGGGGTATCGCCAAGCGGTAAGGCACCGGTTTTTGATACCGGCATTCCCTGGTTCGAATCCAGGTACCCCAGCCATCGAAGAAACAATCTGGCTACGTAGCTCAGTTGGTTAGAGCACATCACTCATAATGATGGGGTCACAGGTTCGAATCCCGTCGTAGCCACCAAATTCTGAATGTGTCGAATATGTTCGGCAAATTCAAAACCAATTTGTTGGGGTATCGCCAAGCGGTAAGGCACCGGATTCTGATTCCGGCATTCCGAGGTTCGAATCCTCGTACCCCAGCCAATTTATTCAAGACGCTTACCTTGTAAGTGCACCCAGTTGGGGTATCGCCAAGCGGTAAGGCACCGGATTCTGATTCCGGCATTCCGAGGTTCGAATCCTCGTACCCCAGCCACATTAAAAAAGCTCGCTTCGGCGAGCTTTTTGCTTTTCTGCGTTTCAATGTCGAATGCGATGTTGACACGTCTTATCCTTCAATGTCGGATGCGACGCTGCCGCGTCTTATCCGACCTACGGTTGGCACGCATCCGGCAATGTTGTAAGGCTACAACCCTAACGCATATTTCAGCGCCTGACGTTTCAACACGCCAGCACGCTCCGCCGCCATTAACCCGAGATTACGCATAAAACGCAGTGGTGGCAGATTATTGCTGAATCCGGCATAAAACAGATCCATACCGCTTTGCATAATGAAGTTATCCGCCATGCGCCGCATCTGGTAACGCTTGAGGACAGGATAACTGGCCCACGCTTCGCCGTAGCTGCGGGCGTTGACCAGAACATCAATCAGGGCATCGACATCACGATAACCAAGATTCACTCCCTGCCCCGCCAGCGGATGGATGGTATGCGCGGCATCGCCCACCAGCGCAAGCCCTGGCTGCACGTACTGCAACGCATGGCGACGCGTCAGCGGAAACGCACCAGCGGCAAGCGGTGTAACGTAACCCAGACGCGACGGGAAATGCTTCGCGATTTCCGCCTGGAGCTGTGCCATATTCATATTCTGCAACTGGCGAATACGCGCCGGAGAGTCATACCACACCAGCGATGCCCAGTTATCAAACAACGGCAGAAACGCACGCGGTCCGTCCGGAGTAAATTGCTGCCAGGTGCTGTCGCCGGGATCGTTCTCGCACTGGACGCTAATCAACATGCACGACTGCGCATACTGCCATGCATGAACGCCAATTCCCGCCATCTGCCGCACCTGCGAATTTGCGCCGTCGGCACCAATCACCAGCTTCGCGCGAATCACTTCACCGCCTTTCAGCTCCAGCTCCTGAAGATCATCATGGCGATGCAGCGCAATCAGCGAGCCTGGCACACGTAACGTTACTTTCGGATGCGCTTCCAGCGCCTGCCACAACGCCTGTTGCAGGACAGTGTTTTCCACCATATAGCCAAGCAGCGGTAGCTTAAGTTCAGCGGCGTCAAACACCACATGCGCCGTTTCCCACTCCCACGTTTCCAGTCTGCGGTAAGGATGGCAACGCATAGCCTGTACTGCATCCCAGACCCCTAACCCTTTAAGCAATGATACCGAAGCCGCGCTGATCGCCGAGATCCGCACGTCCGGTTGGCTATCAGCGACAAACGGCGCTGGTTCTGCGTGCTCGATCACCGTTACCGCAAATCCGTGCTGTGCCAGCCCCAGCGCCAGTGCGCCGCCGACCATTCCTCCGCCGACAATGGCAATTTCCGTTGGTTGATTTGTCATGGTCAATCATCCTGTTAGCAATATGCTTTAAGTTTACAGGATTTTTACCCCTAAGGGCTGATAACGCTCATACTGGTCACAACGGCAGCAAAGCATTACACTATGCGCCCTGCATTCCTGGCTACTATTTCGCAAGAGCAAGTCGATGACCAAAAAACTCCATATTAAAACCTGGGGCTGTCAGATGAACGAGTACGATTCATCGAAGATGGCCGATCTGCTGGATGCCACCCACGGCTATCAACTGACCGACGTGGCGGAAGAAGCGGATGTGCTGCTGCTGAACACCTGCTCAATCCGCGAGAAGGCTCAGGAAAAAGTCTTCCATCAGTTGGGTCGCTGGAAACTGTTAAAAGAGAAGAATCCAGACCTGATTATCGGCGTCGGTGGCTGCGTGGCATCGCAAGAAGGCGAGCACATTCGCCAGCGCGCCCACTATGTCGATATTATTTTTGGGCCGCAAACGCTGCACCGTCTGCCGGAGATGATCAACTCCGTGCGTGGCGACCGCAGCCCGGTTGTAGATATCAGCTTCCCGGAAATCGAGAAGTTTGACCGTCTACCGGAACCGCGCGCCGAAGGGCCGACCGCGTTTGTCTCCATCATGGAAGGCTGCAATAAATATTGCACCTACTGCGTGGTGCCTTACACCCGTGGTGAAGAGGTAAGCCGTCCGTCCGACGATATTCTGTTTGAGATTGCCCAGCTTGCGGCTCAGGGCGTGCGTGAAGTCAACCTGCTCGGTCAGAACGTGAACGCCTGGCGTGGTGAAAACTACGACGGCACCACCGGATCGTTTGCCGATCTGCTGCGTCTGGTTGCTGCGATCGACGGGATCGATCGTATTCGCTTTACCACCAGCCATCCGATCGAATTCACCGACGATATCATCGAAGTGTATCGCGACACGCCGGAGCTGGTGAGCTTCCTGCATCTGCCGGTACAGAGCGGTTCCGATCGCATTCTGAACCTGATGGGCCGTACCCATACGGCGCTGGAGTACAAAGCGATCATCCGTAAACTGCGTGCGGCGCGTCCAGATATTCAGATCAGTTCTGATTTCATCGTTGGCTTCCCTGGCGAAACCACCGAAGACTTCGAGAAAACGATGAAGCTGATTGCCGACGTCAATTTCGACATGAGCTACAGCTTTATCTTCTCTGCACGTCCGGGTACACCAGCCGCCGATATGGTTGATGATGTTCCGGAAGAAGAGAAGAAGCAGCGTCTGTATATTCTGCAAGAGCGCATTAATCAGCAAGCGATGGCGTGGAGCCGCCGGATGCTCGGCACCACCCAGCGTATTCTGGTAGAAGGTACATCGCGTAAGAGCATCATGGAGCTTTCCGGGCGTACGGAAAATAACCGCGTGGTCAACTTCGAAGGCACGCCGGATATGATCGGTAAATTCGTCGATGTAGAAATTACCGACGTCTACCCGAACTCTCTGCGCGGTAAAGTGGTGCGTACTGAAGATGAAATGGGTCTGCGCGTGGCAGAAACACCGGAATCAGTGATTGCCCGTACCCGCAAAGAAAACGACCTTGGCGTGGGTTATTATCAGCCGTAATTCTCAGGCCTGCCGTTCCGGTGGGCCTTGTTTTTTCTCTCTTTATCCCCATCTTTATTGCAATGCTTGCGCCTTTTTCCTGTGGCGTGAATAATTTCCTTATAGGCCGGTGAATGTTCAGCTTCCGGCGGCATACAGATAAGAGGAACGGTTTGAACATAGACACTCGCGAAATCACCCTGGAGCCAGCAGACAATGCGCGTCTGTTGAGCCTGTGCGGCCCGTTTGATGACAACATCAAGCAGCTCGAACGCCGTCTCGGCATCGAGATCAATCGCCGCGATAACCACTTTAAACTGACCGGCCGTCCGATTTGCGTCACCGCTGCGGCAGACATTCTGCGTAGCCTGTATGTCGATACTGCCCCGATGCGCGGTCAGATTCAGGATATCGAACCGGAACAGATCCACCTTGCGATTAAAGAAGCGCGGGTACTGGAGCAAAGCGCGGAGAGCGTGCCGGAGTACGGCAAAGCGGTCAATATCAAAACCAAACGCGGCGTAATTAAGCCGCGCACGCCAAACCAGGCGCAGTACATCGCCAATATTCTCGACCATGACATTACCTTCGGCGTTGGCCCGGCGGGTACGGGTAAAACCTACCTGGCAGTGGCTGCGGCAGTTGATGCCCTGGAGCGTCAGGAAATTCGCCGTATTCTGCTGACTCGTCCGGCAGTAGAAGCCGGTGAGAAACTGGGCTTCCTGCCTGGCGATTTAAGCCAGAAAGTAGACCCGTATCTGCGCCCGCTGTACGACGCGCTGTTTGAAATGCTGGGCTTTGAGAAAGTCGAGAAACTGATTGAGCGCAACGTTATTGAAGTCGCACCGCTGGCCTATATGCGTGGTCGTACGCTGAACGACGCGTTTATCATTCTCGATGAGAGCCAGAACACCACCATCGAACAGATGAAGATGTTCCTGACCCGTATCGGTTTTAACTCAAAAGCGGTTATCACCGGCGACGTCACACAGATCGACCTGCCGCGTAATACTAAATCAGGCTTACGTCACGCCATCGAAGTGCTGGCCGATGTCGAAGAGATCAGCTTTAACTTCTTCCACAGCGAAGACGTGGTTCGTCACCCTGTGGTGGCGCGTATCGTTAACGCCTATGAAGCCTGGGAAGAAGCCGAACAAAAACGAAAAGCGGCGCTGGCAGCAGAACGCAAGCGCGAAGAACAGGAACAAAAATGAGTCAGGTGATCCTCGATTTACAACTGGCATGTGAAGATAATTCCGGGTTACCGGAAGAGAGCCAGTTTCAGACATGGCTGAATGCGGTGATCCCGCAGTTTCAGGAAGAATCGGAAGTGACGATTCGCGTGGTCGATACCGCCGAAAGCCACAGTCTGAATCTGACCTATCGCGGTAAGGATAAGCCGACCAACGTGCTCTCCTTCCCGTTTGAAGTGCCGCCTGGCATGGAAATGTCGCTACTGGGCGATCTGGTTATCTGCCGTCAGGTGGTTGAGAAGGAAGCTCAGGAGCAAGGCAAACCACTGGAGGCGCACTGGGCGCATATGGTGGTGCACGGCAGTCTGCATTTGTTAGGTTACGATCACATCGAAGATGACGAAGCAGAAGAAATGGAAGCCCTCGAAACAGAGATTATGCTTGCTCTGGGCTATGAGGATCCGTACATTGCCGAGAAAGAATAATTTGCCAGGCATTTGACTGGCAGACGTCCCCGCCGTTGGTGATTAACGACGGCGTTTTGATTAACTAACATGAGAACCCATACGACGCCATGAGCGACGACAATTCACACAGTAGTGACACGATAAGCAACAAGAAGGGATTTTTCTCCCTGTTACTCAGCCAACTTTTCCACGGTGAACCGAAAAACCGTGACGAACTGCTGGCGCTGATCCGTGATTCCGGGCAGAACGACCTTATCGACGAAGATACGCGCGATATGCTCGAAGGGGTGATGGACATCGCAGACCAACGCGTTCGCGACATCATGATCCCCCGCTCCCAGATGATTACCCTGAAACGCAACCAGACGCTGGACGAATGTCTTGATGTCATCATCGAGTCCGCCCACTCACGTTTCCCGGTGATTAGCGAAGACAAAGATCACATTGAAGGGATTCTGATGGCGAAAGACTTGCTGCCGTTTATGCGCAGCGATGCTGAAGCCTTCAGCATGGACAAAGTGTTACGTCAGGCGGTTGTCGTTCCTGAAAGTAAGCGCGTAGACCGGATGCTGAAAGAGTTTCGCTCTCAGCGTTACCACATGGCGATCGTTATTGACGAATTCGGTGGGGTTTCCGGTCTGGTGACCATTGAAGACATCCTGGAACTGATTGTTGGTGAGATTGAAGACGAGTATGACGAAGAAGATGATATCGACTTCCGTCAGCTGAGTCGTCATACCTGGACCGTACGCGCACTGGCTTCCATTGAAGACTTCAACGAAGCGTTCGGCACCCACTTTAGCGATGAAGAAGTCGACACTATCGGTGGTCTGGTGATGCAGGCATTTGGGCATCTTCCGGCGCGTGGCGAAACTATCGACATCGACGGTTACCAGTTCAAAGTGGCGATGGCCGACAGTCGGCGTATTATTCAGGTTCATGTCAAAATCCCGGATGACTCACCCCAGCCGAAGCTGGATGAATAAAACCGAAACTGGATAGATAACTACATGGCTTTTGCCTCATTAATTGAACGCCAGCGCATTCGCCTGCTGCTGGCGTTATTATTCGGTGCCTGCGGAACGCTGGCCTTCTCTCCTTACGACGTCTGGCCTGCGGCGATTATTTCGCTGATGGGGCTTCAGGCGTTGACCTTTAACCGCCGTCCACTCCAGTCTGCCGCTATTGGCTTTTGCTGGGGATTTGGCCTCTTTGGCAGCGGTATTAACTGGGTCTATGTCAGCATCGCGACCTTTGGCGGAATGCCTGGCCCGGTTAACATCTTCCTGGTGCTGCTGCTGGCGGCGTATTTGTCGCTGTATACCGGACTGTTTGCTGGCGTGCTGTCGCGTCTGTGGCCGAAAACCACCTGGCTGCGCGTAGCGATTGCCGCCCCTGCCCTCTGGCAAGTGACCGAGTTTCTGCGCGGTTGGGTACTGACCGGCTTCCCGTGGTTACAGTTCGGCTATAGCCAGATTGATGGCCCGTTAAAAGGGCTGGCACCGATAATGGGCGTGGAAGCCATTAACTTCCTGCTGATGATGGTTAGTGGCCTGCTGGCACTGGCGTTGGTCAAACGCAACTGGCGTCCGCTGGTGGTGGCCGTCGTGCTGTTTGCCCTTCCCTTCCCGCTGCGTTACATCCAGTGGTTTACCCCACAACCGGAGAAAACCATTCAGGTTTCGATGGTTCAGGGCGATATTCCGCAATCGCTGAAATGGGACGAAGGCCAGCTTCTTAATACGCTGAAGATTTACTACAACGCAACGGCACCGCTGATGGGCAAATCATCGTTGATTATCTGGCCGGAGTCGGCGATAACCGATCTGGAAATTAATCAGCAACCGTTCCTCAAAGCACTGGACGGTGAGTTGCGTGATAAAGGTAGCTCGCTGGTAACCGGGATTGTCGACGCGCGTCTCAATAAGCAGAACCGCTACGATACCTACAACACCATCATCACGCTGGGTAAAGGTGCGCCGTACAGCTACGAATCAGCCGATCGCTATAACAAAAACCATCTGGTGCCGTTTGGCGAGTTTGTCCCGCTGGAGTCGATTCTGCGTCCGTTAGCACCGTTCTTTGATCTGCCGATGTCGTCGTTCAGCCGTGGGCCATATATCCAGCCGCCGCTGTCGGCAAATGGTATTGAGCTTACTGCGGCTATTTGCTACGAGATCATTCTCGGCGAGCAAGTGCGCGATAACTTCCGCCCGGATACCGACTATCTGCTGACTATCTCCAACGATGCGTGGTTTGGTAAATCTATTGGTCCATGGCAACACTTCCAGATGGCGCGAATGCGTGCGCTGGAGCTGGCGCGCCCACTGTTGCGCAGCACCAACAACGGCATTACGGCGGTGATTGGCCCGCAGGGTGAGATTCAGGCGATGATCCCGCAGTTCACCCGCGAGGTGTTAACCACTAACGTGACGCCGACCACCGGACTCACACCATACGCACGTACCGGCAACTGGCCGCTGTGGGTGCTGACGGCATTGTTTGGTTTTGCTGCTGTGTTGATGAGTCTGCGTCAGCGACGTAAATAATCCCTTCTTATCGTGCCGGAAACATCCCATATTTCGGCACGCTCACCGGATGCGGCATCAGTGCATTATCCGGATAACAATATTCTCCTATCCAACTTTGGCACATCTATTGCTTTGTTATACAAGGCAAACCCTGAATCAGCATCAGTACAACCTAGTTGCACCACAGTAATCCAGCGGTAGCACTAAAAGAGTGCATTTTAAGAATTTTGCTTCGGAATGGTGCGGCGCATCTCGCAAAAACAAACAATAAAACAGCAATATCTTTACATTTAGCCAAACTAAATGTTACCTAACAGGCACAACACTGCACAATAAAGTTGCAGACGATAACAACACAAACACTCACAACGGGTATCCATGCGTTCTTAACGCAGAAGATAAAGGAGTTGGATATGCAATTACGTAAACCTGCCACAGCAATCCTCGCCCTGGCGCTTTCCGCAGGACTGGCACAGGCAGATGACGCCGCCCCGGCAGCGGGCAGTACTCTGGACAAAATCGCCAAAAACGGTGTGATTGTCGTCGGTCACCGTGAATCTTCAGTGCCTTTCTCTTATTACGACAATCAGCAAAAAGTGGTGGGTTACTCGCAGGATTACTCCAACGCCATTGTTGAAGCAGTGAAAAAGAAACTCAACAAACCGGACTTGCAGGTAAAACTGATTCCGATTACCTCACAAAACCGTATTCCACTGCTGCAAAACGGCACTTTCGATTTTGAATGTGGTTCTACCACCAACAACGTCGAACGCCAAAAACAGGCGGCTTTCTCTGACACTATTTTCGTGGTCGGTACGCGCCTGTTGACCAAAAAGGGTGGCGATATCAAAGATTTTGCCAACCTGAAAGACAAAGCCGTAGTCGTCACTTCCGGCACTACCTCTGAAGTTTTGCTCAACAAACTGAATGAAGAGCAAAAAATGAATATGCGCATCATCAGCGCCAAAGATCACGGTGACTCTTTCCGCACCCTGGAAAGCGGTCGTGCCGTTGCCTTTATGATGGATGACGCTCTGCTGGCCGGTGAACGTGCGAAAGCGAAGAAACCAGACAACTGGGAAATCGTCGGCAAGCCGCAGTCTCAGGAGGCCTACGGTTGTATGTTGCGTAAAGATGATCCGCAGTTCAAAAAGCTGATGGATGACACCATCGCTCAGGTGCAGACCTCCGGTGAAGCGGAAAAATGGTTTGATAAGTGGTTCAAAAATCCAATTCCGCCGAAAAACCTGAACATGAATTTCGAACTGTCAGACGAAATGAAAGCACTGTTCAAAGAACCGAATGACAAGGCACTGAACTAATTACAAGAACCAGGGGCGGAAATTCCAGCCCTCTCGATTGTTACGTAGCACGGACAGACTATACGCCTGATGGTCGTTCCCCATCGGGCCTGAAAACCGCAATACGCTGGGTAACAATCTTCGAGGGTAGCAGTTAACGCTGCTACCCTCTTTTTTCTGGAGTAGATTTATGTCTATAGACTGGAACTGGGGTATTTTTTTACAACAAGCCCCGTTCGGCAACACCACCTATCTTGGTTGGATCTGGAGTGGTTTTCAGGTGACGATCGCTTTGTCGATCTGCGCCTGGATTATCGCTTTCCTCGTCGGTTCATTTTTCGGCATTTTACGTACCGTTCCAAACCGTTTTCTCTCCGGTCTGGGTACGTTGTATGTCGAACTGTTCCGCAACGTGCCGTTGATTGTGCAATTCTTTACCTGGTATCTGGTGATCCCGGAGCTGCTGCCGGAGAAAATCGGCATGTGGTTTAAGGCCGAGCTGGATCCCAATATTCAGTTTTTCCTTTCATCCATGCTCTGCCTGGGGCTGTTTACCGCCGCCCGTGTTTGCGAACAGGTACGCGCCGCTATTCAGTCGCTGCCGCGTGGGCAGAAGAATGCCGCGCTGGCGATGGGTCTGACGCTACCGCAGGCTTACCGCTACGTGCTGTTGCCTAACGCGTATCGCGTTATCGTCCCGCCAATGACTTCCGAGATGATGAACCTGGTGAAAAACTCCGCTATCGCCTCGACTATCGGTCTGGTGGATATGGCAGCGCAGGCGGGTAAATTGCTCGACTACTCGGCCCACGCCTGGGAGTCGTTTACCGCCATTACGCTTGCGTATGTGTTGATTAACGCTTTTATCATGCTGGTGATGACGCTGGTTGAACGTAAAGTTCGCCTGCCCGGCAACATGGGGGGCAAATAATGTACGAGTTTGACTGGAGTTCCATTGTTCCTTCCCTGCCATATCTGCTCGACGGGCTGGTGATCACCCTGAAAATCACCGTCACGGCAGTCGTGATTGGTATTTTGTGGGGTACCATGCTGGCGGTGATGCGCTTGTCCAGCTTCGCGCCTGTTTCGTGGTTTGCCAAAGCCTACGTTAACGTATTCCGCTCGATTCCTTTAGTCATGGTTTTGCTGTGGTTTTACTTGATTGTGCCGGGATTTCTGCAAAATGTGCTGGGATTATCGCCAAAAAATGATATTCGTTTAATTTCGGCGATGGTGGCGTTTTCGATGTTTGAAGCGGCCTACTATTCAGAGATTATCCGTGCCGGTATTCAAAGTATTTCTCTTGGTCAGTCGAGCGCCGCGCTGGCGTTGGGAATGACTCACTGGCAGTCGATGAAACTGATTATTCTGCCGCAGGCGTTCCGCGCGATGGTGCCGCTGCTGCTCACTCAGGGCATCGTACTGTTCCAGGATACCTCGCTGGTGTATGTGTTATCTCTGGCCGATTTCTTCCGTACCGCCTCAACCATTGGTGAGCGTGATGGTACGCAGGTTGAGATGATCCTGTTTGCCGGATTTGTTTATTTCGTTATTAGTCTTAGCGCGTCGTTGTTGGTCAGCTACTTGAAAAGAAGGACAGCATAATGATTACCCTGAAAAATGTTTCAAAATGGTATGGTCACTTTCAGGTGCTGACCGACTGCTCAACCGAAGTGAAAAAAGGCGAAGTGGTGGTGGTTTGCGGCCCGTCTGGTTCCGGCAAATCAACGCTGATTAAAACCGTCAACGGCCTCGAACCAGTGCAGCAAGGTGAAATCACCGTCGATGGTATCGTGGTTAATGACAAGAAAACCGATCTGGCAAAGCTGCGTTCCCGCGTCGGGATGGTATTCCAGCATTTCGAGCTGTTCCCTCATCTGTCGATTATCGAAAACCTGACCCTGGCGCAGGTGAAAGTGCTTAAACGCGATAAAGCGCCGGCTCGTGAAAAAGCCCTGAAACTGCTGGAGCGTGTCGGGCTTTCTGCTCACGCCAATAAGTTTCCGGCGCAGCTTTCCGGCGGTCAGCAGCAGCGTGTGGCAATCGCTCGCGCGTTGTGTATGGATCCTATTGCGATGCTGTTTGACGAACCGACATCGGCGCTGGATCCGGAGATGATCAACGAAGTACTGGACGTGATGGTGGAACTGGCGAACGAAGGAATGACCATGATGGTGGTGACCCACGAAATGGGCTTTGCCCGTAAAGTGGCGAATCGGGTGATCTTTATGGACGAGGGTAAAATTGTCGAAGACTCGCCGAAAGACGCTTTCTTCGATGATCCGAAATCGGACCGCGCAAAAGACTTCCTCGCGAAAATCCTGCATTAATCACTCTGGCGCGCATACCCAATTGCGCGCCATCTCACGCTTTATCGTTTCGCCCCTCGTATCTGTTACATCCTGGCGTTACCCTTGTCGCAAAGAAGCACACAACAAGGAGCAACAATGGCACTGCCAATTCTGTTAGATTGCGACCCAGGTCATGACGACGCTATCGCAATAGTTCTCGCCCTCGCCTCACCAGAGCTTGATGTCAAAGCAATTACGTCTTCCGCCGGAAACCAGACACCAGAAAAAACCTTACGCAATGTTCTGCGTATGCTGACCTTGCTTAATCGCACCGATATTCCGGTAGCAGGCGGCGCGGTAAAACCGTTAATGCGTGAGTTGATTATCGCGGACAATGTGCACGGCGAAAGCGGTCTCGACGGCCCGGCATTACCGGAACCGACATTCGCACCGCAAAACTGTACGGCGGTAGAGCTGATGGCGAAAACGCTGCGTGAAAGTGCGGAACCTGTCACCATTGTGTCTACCGGACCGCAAACTAACGTTGCCTTGCTGCTCAATAGCCATCCGGAACTGCATAGCAAAATTGCCCGTATCGTGATTATGGGTGGCGCTATGGGGCTGGGTAACTGGACGCCTGCGGCTGAATTTAATATTTACGTTGACCCGGAAGCGGCAGAAATTGTCTTCCAGTCAGGGATCCCGGTGGTGATGGCCGGTCTGGATGTTACTCATAAAGCACAAATCCACGTTGAAGACACCGAGCGTTTCCGCGCGATTGGTAACCCTGTTTCAACCATTGTTGCCGAACTGCTGGATTTCTTCCTCGAATATCATAAAGACGAAAAATGGGGCTTTGTCGGCGCACCACTGCATGACCCATGCACCATCGCCTGGCTGTTGAAACCGGAGTTATTTACCTCTGTTGAGCGCTGGGTTGGCGTGGAAACACAGGGGAAATATACCCAGGGTATGACGGTTGTTGATTATTACTCATTGACGGGAAACAAGCCGAATACCACGGTAATGGTGGATATCGATCGGGAAGCGTTTGTGGATTTGCTGGCGGAGCGGCTGGCTTATTATTCTGCGGCCTGATGCCCTCACCCCGCCCCTCTCCCACAGGGAGAGGGTGCAAACAATTTTGCTTTTACCTACGGCTCAAATGGTCGACGCTGGAACTGGTCATGACCACATTTCGGGCATAGCGTCAGCACTTCCGGTGTGTAGATCGGGGAGATGGAAGTGACATTTCTCGCAGACCAGATTTCCCAGCCCGACCACTTCTCCGCTGTGATAAACCCCATGATGATTGAGGTCCTGGAAAACTTCGCGCCATTCAAGCTGCGTTTTATCGGTGATGTCTGCCAGCTCCTGCCACAAGCTTTCTTTAATCACCCGCATAAAGACGCTGTCAGATTCTTCTTCAGGCTCTCTTCATAGCTCATGGCGAACTCTTCCAGGTCACGTCTGACAGCTCGCGTCAGCTCATCGACCTCGGTTCGCGTTAACTCCCCTGTTTTTATTACGCGCTCGCGCGCCTGTTCCACCAGTGCGTCGATATCACGTTCGCCATTGCGCAGGCGTTCGCTCAGTGACGCAACCAGTTCACGGTAATATTGAGCAACCTTGTTCATCGTTTCATCTCCCGGGTCGTTAACTGACTATAATAATAGACGTTCTTTGTTCCTTGCTTTGCTAATACGCCCACAAACTCTGTAAATTAATGTATGAATAATCCGGGCATCATTTCAACGTCGAGTTGCGCGAAAGGCTGTTTTGACGCGGACGTTTGGGCTATGCTATGCGGATCTGAAAAACCACCTCAACGCTACATTTGTAGCCGTATTGAAAACAGGACCACTGGCTGCCATGCAAGAGCAATACCGCCCGGAAGAGATAGAATCCAAAGTACAGCTTCATTGGGATGAGAAGCGCACATTTGAAGTAACCGAAGACGAGAGCAAAGAGAAGTATTACTGCCTGTCTATGCTTCCCTATCCTTCTGGTCGACTACACATGGGCCACGTACGTAACTACACCATCGGTGACGTGATCGCCCGCTACCAGCGTATGCTGGGCAAAAACGTCCTGCAGCCGATCGGCTGGGACGCGTTTGGTCTGCCTGCGGAAGGCGCGGCGGTGAAAAACAACACCGCTCCGGCACCGTGGACGTACGACAACATCGCGTATATGAAAAACCAGCTCAAAATGCTGGGCTTTGGTTATGACTGGAGCCGCGAGCTGGCAACCTGTACGCCGGAATACTACCGTTGGGAACAGAAATTCTTCACCGAGCTGTATAAAAAAGGCCTGGTATATAAGAAGACTTCTGCGGTCAACTGGTGCCCGAACGACCAGACCGTACTGGCGAACGAACAAGTTATCGACGGCTGCTGCTGGCGCTGCGATACCAAAGTTGAACGTAA
Source organism: Enterobacter hormaechei (assembly GCA_042434945.1). Classification (GTDB taxonomy): domain Bacteria; phylum Pseudomonadota; class Gammaproteobacteria; order Enterobacterales; family Enterobacteriaceae; genus Escherichia; species Escherichia hormaechei_A. Next base: position 775,087 of record CP170191.1, on the reverse strand, counting down.
AGAGATCCCGCAGTGGTTTATCAAAATCACTGCTTACGCTGACGAGCTGCTCAACGATCTGGATAAACTGGATCACTGGCCAGACACCGTTAAAACCATGCAGCGTAACTGGATCGGTCGTTCCGAAGGCGTGGAGATCACCTTCAACGTTAACGACTATGACAACACGCTGACCGTTTACACTACCCGCCCGGACACCTTTATGGGTTGTACCTACCTGGCGGTAGCTGCGGGTCATCCGCTGGCGCAGAAAGCGGCGGAAAATAATCCTGAACTGGCGGCCTTTATTGACGAATGCCGTAACACCAAAGTTGCCGAAGCTGAAATGGCGACGATGGAGAAAAAAGGCGTCGATACTGGCTTTAAAGCTGTTCACCCATTAACGGGCGAAGAAATTCCCGTTTGGGCAGCAAACTTCGTATTGATGGAGTACGGCACGGGCGCAGTTATGGCGGTTCCGGGTCACGACCAGCGCGACTACGAGTTTGCCTCTAAATACGGCCTGAACATCAAACCGGTTATCCTGGCAGCTGACGGCTCTGAGCCAGATCTTTCTCAGCAAGCCCTGACTGAAAAAGGCGTGCTGTTCAACTCTGGCGAGTTCAACGGTCTTGACCATGAAGCGGCCTTCAACGCCATCGCCGATAAACTGACTGCGATGGGCGTTGGCGAGCGTAAAGTGAACTACCGCCTGCGCGACTGGGGTGTTTCTCGTCAGCGTTACTGGGGCGCGCCGATTCCGATGGTGACGCTGGAAGACGGTACCGTAATGCCGACCCCGGACGACCAGCTGCCGGTGATCCTGCCGGAAGATGTGGTGATGGACGGCATTAACAGCCCGATTAAAGCAGATCCGGAGTGGGCAAAAACTACCGTTAACGGTATGCCAGCGCTGCGTGAAACCGACACTTTCGACACCTTTATGGAGTCCTCCTGGTACTATGCGCGCTACACTTGCCCAGAGTACAAAGAAGGTATGCTGGATTCCGAAGCGGCTAACTACTGGCTGCCGGTGGATATCTACATTGGTGGTATTGAACACGCCATTATGCACCTGCTCTACTTCCGCTTCTTCCACAAACTGATGCGTGATGCAGGCATGGTGAACTCTGACGAACCAGCGAAACAGTTGCTGTGTCAGGGTATGGTGCTGGCAGATGCCTTCTACTATGTTGGCGAAAACGGCGAACGTAACTGGGTTTCCCCGGTTGATGCTATCGTTGAACGTGACGAGAAAGGCCGTATCGTGAAAGCGAAAGATGCGGCAGGCCATGAACTGGTTTATACCGGCATGAGCAAAATGTCCAAGTCGAAGAACAACGGTATCGACCCGCAGGTGATGGTTGAACGTTACGGCGCGGACACCGTTCGTCTGTTTATGATGTTTGCTTCTCCGGCTGATATGACTCTCGAATGGCAGGAATCCGGTGTGGAAGGGGCTAACCGCTTCCTGAAACGTGTCTGGAAACTGGTTTACGAGCACACAGCAAAAGGTGATGTTGCGGCACTGAACGTTGATGCGCTGACTGAAGATCAGAAAGCGCTGCGTCGCGATGTGCATAAAACTATCGCTAAAGTGACCGATGATATCGGCCGTCGTCAGACCTTCAACACCGCAATTGCGGCGATTATGGAGCTGATGAACAAACTGGCGAAAGCACCAACCGATGGCGAGCAGGATCGCGCTCTGATGCAGGAAGCGCTGCTGGCCGTTGTCCGTATGCTTAACCCGTTCACCCCGCACATCTGCTTCACGCTGTGGCAGGAACTGAAAGGCGAAGGCGATATCGACAACGCGCCGTGGCCGGTTGCTGACGAAAAAGCGATGGTGGAAGACTCCACGCTGGTCGTGGTGCAGGTTAACGGTAAAGTCCGTGCCAAAATCACCGTTCCGGTGGACGCAACGGAAGAACAGGTTCGCGAACGTGCTGGCCAGGAACATCTGGTAGCAAAATATCTTGATGGCGTTACTGTACGTAAAGTGATTTACGTACCAGGTAAACTCCTCAATCTGGTCGTTGGCTAAGCGCGGGAGGAAGCGTGCGATATCTGGCAACATTGTTGTTATCTCTGGCGGTGTTAATCACCGCCGGGTGTGGCTGGCATCTGCGTGATACCACGGCAGGTTCCTTCCACTATGAAGGTCATGAGCCTGGACTCAGGCGAAATCCGAACGGGCCATTAAGCCGTGCGGTGCGTAACCAGTTACGTCTGAATGGTGGTCGAGTTGCTTGATAAACAAACCACGCGTAAGGACGTTCCATCCCTGCGTTTGGGTAAAGTGAGCATCGCGAAAGATACCGCATCGGTATTCCGTAACGGTCAAACAGCAGAGTATCAGATGATCATGACGGTTAATGCGACCGTGTTGATCCCCGGCCGTGATATCTACCCGATTAGCGCCAAAGTCTTCCGTTCGTTCTTCGATAACCCGCAAATTGGCGTTAGCGAAAGATAACGAACAAGACATGATCGTAAAGAGATGTACGACCGGTGCTGCCGAACAGCTGAATTCGTAAGCTGCCAAGCATCCGTGCTGCGGATATTCGTTCCGACGAAGAACAGACGTCGACCACAACGGATTACTCCGGCAACGCCTGCACGCGTCTCCACCACGCTGGGTAACTGATGATTCGGTTGTACCCGAACAACTCCGCGCGCAGCTCAATGAAGGGCTGCGCGCGGCCTATCTGCTACTCGGCAATGACCCCCTGTTACTTCAGGAAAGCCTTGATGCGGTTCGCCATGCGGCAGCCGCGCAGGGTTTCGATGAACATCATACGTTCCAGATCGATAACAGTACCGACTGGAACGCTATCTTCTCGCTTTGTCAGGCCATGAGCCTGTTTGCCTCTCGTCAGACAATCCAGATCCTGCTGCCGGAGAATGGTCCTAACGCTGCCATCAATGAACAGCTGGCTATGCTGGTGAGTTTGTTACACAGCGATCTGCTGCTTATCGTACGCGGCAACAAACTCACAAAAGCGCAGGAAAACGCGGCCTGGTTTACCCGGCTAGCCCCCAGTGCGGTGCTGGTCACCTGCCAGACGCCAGAGCAGGCGCATCTGCCAAAATGGGTTGCCGCGCGAGCAAAGCAGCACAATTTGCAGCTGGATGAGGCCGCCAGTCAGCTCCTGTGCTACTGCTACGAAGGCAACCTTCTGGCACTGGCGCAGGCGCTGGACAGGCTCGCCCTGCTGTGGCCCGATGGTAAGCTGACGCTGCCGCGCGTGGAACAGGCGGTGAATGATGCCGCGCACTTTACCCCCTTCCACTGGGTTGATGCGCTGCTGTCGGCGAAAAGTAAGCGTGCTCTGCACATCCTGCAACAGCTGCGCCTGGAAGGGAGTGAGCCGGTCATCCTGCTCCGTACGCTCCAGCGCGAATTACTGCTGCTGAACAACCTTAAACGCCAGTCAGCACACACGCCCCTGCGCGCCTTATTCGACAAACATCGCGTCTGGCAAAACCGTCGGGCGATGACCACGGAGGCGATAAACCGCCTGAGCCAGGAGCAGTTGCGTCAGGCAGTACAACTTCTGATGCGCGCCGAACTGACGTTAAAACAGGATTACGGCCAGTCTGTCTGGGCGGAGCTGGAGAGCCTCTCTTTGCTGCTCTGCCATAAGGCGCTGGCAGACGTATTTATCGATGGGTGATATGCATTCTTTACAGGCAATGTATGGCGGGACCTTCGACCCGGTACACTATGGGCATCTTAAGCCGGTTGAAATCCTCGCGAATTTGATTGGGTTGCAGCGGGTAATCATCATGCCCAACAATGTTCCGCCGCACCGTCCTCAGCCAGAAGCAACCAGCGAGCAGCGTAAAGCGATGCTCGCGCTGGCTATCGCCGATAAGCCTCTCTTCACGCTGGATGAGCGTGAACTGCGCAGGGATACCCCTTCCTGGACATCGCAAACGCTGCGGGAGTGGCGCGCTGAGCAAGGGCCCATGAAACCGCTGGCGTTTATCATCGGCCAGGATTCCTTGCTCAACTTTCCCAGCTGGTACCAGTACGAAACCATTCTGGAAAACAGTCATCTGCTGGTCTGCCGCCGTCCGGGCTACCCGTTGACCATGCGCGACGCACAGCATCAGCAGTGGCTTGACGCGCATCTGACGGACAATATAGAAGACCTGCACAGTCTCCCCGCCGGGAAAATTTACCTCGCTGAAACGCCGTGGTTTGATATTTCCGCGACCCTCATCCGCGAACGTCTCCAGCAGGGTTTAGACTGTGACGATCTCCTCCCCTCGTCCGTGCTGGCCTATATCCATGCGCACGGTCTGTATCAGAAAAGTACAGATGCCTGAGTATCGCCGGCGAAATTGTTCGTTAATGATTATCCTGCCTTGACAGGCTAAGCCATACTGATATTCTCCGCAGCCAGACTTTTTCCGCCAGACACGACTTTGTAGAAATTGTTTTACAAAAATGGCGATGCAATCTGCGGCGCGGGGTGGGATGATAGCCCACTTTCGAAAGCCGATTCGGCGACAATTGTCCCGAAATCGCCTCTGGTTCAGGTATACTGACAGACCATTTTTATCTATTTGATTCACCCAGGGGGAAAACTTGCAGGGTAAAGCACTCCAGGATTTTGTTATCGACAAAATTGATGACCTCAAAGGTCAGGACATCATCGCCTTAGACGTTCAGGGCAAATCCAGCATCACCGACTGCATGATCATCTGTACGGGTACGTCCAGCCGTCATGTTATGTCCATTGCTGACCACGTTGTGCAGGAGTCTCGCGCAGCGGGCCTGTTACCGCTCGGCGTAGAAGGTGAAAACAGCGCCGACTGGATTGTCGTGGATTTGGGCGATGTGATTGTCCATGTCATGCAGGAAGAGAGCCGTCGCCTGTATGAACTGGAAAAACTCTGGAGTTAATGCGTGAAGCTGCAACTTGTCGCCGTGGGAACGAAAATGCCGGACTGGGTACAAACCGGTTTTACCGAGTACCTGCGTCGTTTTCCGAAAGATATGCCCTTCGAGCTGATTGAAATTCCGGCCGGAAAACGCGGCAAGAATGCGGACATCAAGCGCATACTCGACAAAGAGGGTGAGCAGATGTTGGCGGCCGCAGGCAAAAACCGCATTGTCACCCTCGATATTCCAGGCAAGCCCTGGGATACGCCGCAGTTAGCCGCTGAGCTGGAACGCTGGAAGCTGGATGGTCGCGACGTCAGTCTACTGATTGGCGGGCCTGAAGGGTTGTCGCCTGCCTGTAAAGCGGCGGCTGAGCAGAGCTGGTCGCTGTCGGCGCTTACCCTCCCCCATCCGCTGGTTCGCGTGCTGGTCGCAGAGAGTCTGTACCGGGCGTGGAGCATCACCACCAACCATCCTTATCACCGTGAGTGATAAGGGAGCTTTGAGTAGAAAACGCAGCGGATGAAACTACAGAACTCTTTTCGCGACTATACGGCAGAGTCCGCGCTGTTTGTGCGCCGGGCGCTGGTCGCCTTTTTGGGGATTTTGCTGCTGACCGGCGTGCTTATCGCCAACCTGTATAATCTGCAAATTGTTCGCTTTACCGACTACCAGACCCGCTCTAATGAAAACCGCATTAAGCTGGTGCCTATCGCGCCCAGCCGCGGCATTATCTATGACCGTAACGGTATCCCTCTGGCCCTCAACCGCACTATCTACCAGATAGAAATGATGCCGGAGAAAGTCGATAACGTGCAGCAAACGCTGGACGCTTTGCGCAGCGTGGTAGATCTGACCGATGACGATATTGCTGCATTCCGAAAAGAGCGCGCACGTTCACACCGTTTCACCTCTATTCCGGTGAAAACTAACCTGACCGAAGTACAAGTAGCTCGCTTTGCCGTCAATCAGTACCGTTTTCCGGGTGTTGAAGTTAAAGGCTATAAACGTCGTTACTATCCTTACGGTTCGGCGTTGACCCACGTCATCGGCTATGTGTCGAAAATCAACGATAAAGACGTCGAACGCCTGAATAATGACGGCAAACTGGCCAACTATGCGGCAACGCATGATATCGGTAAGCTGGGCATTGAGCGTTACTATGAAGACGTGCTGCACGGTCAGACCGGTTATGAAGAGGTTGAAGTTAACAACCGTGGGCGTGTTATCCGCCAGTTAAAAGAAGTACCACCGCAAGCCGGACACGATATTTACCTGACGCTGGATCTCAAACTCCAGCAATATATTGAAACGCTACTGGCGGGTAGCCGCGCAGCTGTGGTAGTCACCGATCCGCGTACAGGTGGGGTGCTGGCGCTGGTTTCCACGCCTAGTTATGACCCAAACTTGTTTGTTGACGGTATCTCCAGCAAAGATTATTCCGCCTTGTTGAACGACCCGAATACACCGCTGGTGAACCGCGCTACACAGGGGGTTTATCCTCCCGCGTCTACAGTTAAACCCTATGTGGCGGTTTCGGCATTGAGCGCCGGGGTGATCACGCGCAATACGACGCTGTTTGACCCTGGCTGGTGGCAACTGCCAGGTTCAGAAAAACGTTATCGTGACTGGAAAAAATGGGGCCACGGGCGTCTGAATGTCACAAGATCGCTGGAAGAATCTGCGGATACCTTCTTCTATCAGGTGGCCTACGATATGGGGATCGATCGCCTCTCCGAATGGATGGGTAAATTCGGTTATGGTCATTACACCGGTATCGACCTGGCGGAAGAACGTTCCGGCAACATGCCTACCCGCGAATGGAAACAGAAACGCTTTAAAAAACCGTGGTATCAGGGTGACACCATTCCGGTTGGTATCGGTCAGGGTTACTGGACAGCGACCCCAATCCAGATGAGTAAGGCACTGATGATCCTGATTAATGACGGTATCGTGAAGGTTCCGCATTTGCTGATGAGCACCGCCGAAGACGGCAAACAGGTGCCATGGGTACAACCGCATGAACCGCCCGTCGGCGATATTCATTCCGGTTACTGGGAGCTGGCGAAAGACGGTATGTACGGTGTTGCTAACCGCCCTAACGGTACGGCGCATAAATACTTTGCCAGCGCACCGTACAAAATTGCGGCGAAATCTGGTACCGCTCAGGTCTTCGGTCTGAAAGCGAACGAAACCTATAATGCGCACAAAATTGCCGAGCGTTTACGTGACCACAAACTGATGACCGCCTTTGCGCCATACAACAATCCGCAAGTGGCTGTCGCCATGATTCTGGAGAACGGCGGCGCGGGTCCGGCGGTTGGTACGCTGATGCGTCAGATCCTCGACCACATTATGCTGGGTGATAACAACACCGATCTGCCTGCGGAAAATCCTGCGGTTGCCGCAGCGGAGGACCATTAATCATGACGGATAATCCGAATAAAAAAACATTCTGGGATAAAGTCCATCTCGATCCCACAATGCTGCTGATTTTACTGGCATTGCTGGTTTACAGCGCCCTGGTTATCTGGAGCGCCAGCGGTCAGGATATTGGCATGATGGAGCGTAAAATCGGCCAAATCGCGATGGGTCTGGTCATCATGGTGGTGATGGCGCAAATTCCTCCACGCGTTTATGAAGGCTGGGCCCCCTATCTCTATATCATCTGTATTATTTTGCTGGTGGCGGTAGATGCTTTCGGTGCCATCTCTAAAGGCGCTCAACGCTGGCTGGACCTCGGTATTGTTCGTTTTCAGCCGTCGGAAATTGCCAAAATAGCCGTACCACTGATGGTTGCGCGCTTTATCAACCGCGACGTTTGCCCGCCATCGTTGAAGAACACTGGCATCGCGCTGGTACTGATATTTATGCCCACGCTGCTGGTGGCTGCACAGCCTGACCTGGGAACATCAATCCTCGTTGCGCTTTCCGGTCTGTTTGTACTGTTCCTCTCTGGCCTTAGCTGGCGTCTGATTGGCGTCGCAGTAGTGCTGGTAGCGGCGTTCATTCCGATTCTGTGGTTCTTCCTGATGCATGATTACCAGCGCCAGCGCGTAATGATGCTCCTGGACCCGGAATCAGACCCACTCGGCGCGGGCTATCACATTATTCAGTCTAAAATTGCTATTGGCTCCGGCGGATTACGCGGCAAAGGCTGGCTGCACGGCACTCAGTCACAGCTTGAATTTCTACCCGAACGCCATACCGACTTTATCTTCGCGGTACTGGCGGAAGAGCTGGGATTAGTGGGCATTCTGATTCTGCTCGCTCTCTACATTCTGCTGATCATGCGCGGGCTGTGGATAGCCGCCAGAGCGCAAACCACCTTTGGTCGCGTCATGGCTGGCGGCTTAATGCTGATATTATTCGTTTATGTCTTCGTAAATATTGGTATGGTAAGCGGTATTCTGCCGGTTGTAGGGGTTCCGCTCCCACTGGTCAGTTATGGAGGATCGGCGCTAATTGTGCTGATGGCTGGGTTCGGGATTGTAATGTCAATCCACACCCACAGGAAAATGTTGTCGAAAAGCGTGTAAGAGGTGCGCAATGCGTAAGCAGTGGCTCGGGATCTGCATCGCGGCAGGAATGCTCGCGGCATGTACAAGCGATGATGGTCAGCAACAGACGGTAAGTGTACCGCAGCCTGCGGTATGTAACGGCCCCATAGTTGAAATTAGCGGGGCGGACCCGCGTTTCGAACCACTGAACGCGACGGCAAATCAGGATTACCAGCGCGACGGTAAAAGCTACAAAATCGTGCAGGATCCGTCTCGATTTAGCCAGGCGGGACTGGCGGCAATCTATGATGCCGAACCAGGCAGTAACCTGACGGCCTCTGGCGAAGCTTTCGATCCGACACAGCTGACGGCGGCCCATCCAACGCTTCCGATCCCCAGCTACGCCAGAATCACTAACCTGGCTAACGGGCGAATGATCGTGGTGCGCATTAATGATCGCGGCCCTTACGGCAACGACCGCGTTATTTCGCTTTCTCGCGCGGCAGCTGACCGTCTTAACACGTCAAACAACACCAAAGTTCGTATCGATCCGATTATTGTCGCCCAGGATGGTTCGCTTTCTGGTCCTGGTATGGCTTGTACCACAGTCGCCAAACAGACTTACGCCCTGCCTGCACCTCCCGATTTAAGCGGTGGCGCGGGAACAAGTTCAGTGTCTGGCCCGCAGGGTGACATTCTTCCGGTCAGTAATTCGACGCTAAAAAGCGAAGATCCGACCGGCGCGCCGGTAACCAGTAGCGGTTTCCTCGGCGCACCAACGACCTTAGCGCCTGGTGTACTGGAAGGCAGCGAACCGACGCCTGCGCCACAGCCCGTTGTTACAGCTCCGTTGACAACGCCTGCAACCTCGCCTGCAATGGTGACACCGCAAGCCGTCTCGCAAAGCGCCAGCGGCAACTTTATGGTGCAAGTCGGGGCCGTAAGCGATCAGGCTCGTGCGCAACAGTACCAACAGCAACTGGGACAGAAGTTCGGCGTCCCCGGTCGCGTAACTCAAAATGGCGCGGTCTGGCGGATCCAGCTTGGCCCATTCGCCAGCAAAGCCGAAGCCAGTACCTTGCAGCAACGTTTGCAAACCGAAGCCCAATTACAGTCATTTATTACTACCGCGCAGTAGCGTAAAGCAGGCATCTGATGTGTCAATTTCTGTAAATGACGTTAACAAAGTCACGCGGAATGTCAGATGCCTGCCGGTAGTGCATTTGCTATAGTAGGGCACTTTTTTAATTCCATCACGGATGTCGTAGTTCAGACCATGAATACCATTTTTTCCGCTCGTATCATGAAGCGCCTGGCGCTCACCACGGCTCTTTGCACAGCCTTTATCTCTGCTGCACATGCCGATGACCTGAATATCAAAACTATGATCCCGGGTGTACCGCAGATCGATGCGGAGTCCTACATCCTGATTGACTATAACTCCGGCAAAGTGCTCGCCGAACAGAACGCAGATGTCCGCCGCGATCCTGCCAGCCTGACCAAAATGATGACCAGTTACGTTATCGGCCAGGCAATGAAAGCCGGTAAATTTAAAGAAACTGATTTAGTCACTATCGGCAACGACGCATGGGCCACCGGTAACCCAGTGTTTAAAGGTTCTTCGCTGATGTTCCTCAAACCGGGCATGCAGGTTCCGGTTTCTCAGTTGATCCGCGGTATTAACCTGCAATCGGGTAACGATGCTTGTGTCGCCATGGCCGATTTTGCCGCTGGTAGCCAGGACGCTTTTGTTGGCTTGATGAACAGCTACGTTAACGCACTGGGCCTGAAAAATACCCACTTCCAGACGGTACATGGTCTGGATGCTGATGGTCAGTACAGCTCCGCGCGAGATATGGCGCTGATCGGCCAGGCATTGATCCGTGACGTACCGAATGAATACTCGATCTATAAAGAAAAAGAATTTACGTTTAACGGTATTCGCCAGCTGAACCGTAACGGCCTGTTATGGGATAACAGCCTGAATGTCGACGGCATCAAAACCGGACACACTGACAAAGCAGGTTACAACCTTGTTGCTTCTGCGACTGAAGGCCAGATGCGCTTGATTTCTGCGGTAATGGGCGGACGTACTTTTAAAGGCCGTGAAGCCGAAAGTAAAAAACTGCTAACCTGGGGCTTCCGTTTCTTTGAAACCGTTAACCCACTGAAAGTAGGTAAAGAGTTCGCCTCTGAACCGGTTTGGTTTGGTGATTCTGATCGCGCTTCGTTAGGGGTTGATAAAGACGTGTACCTGACCATTCCGCGTGGTCGCATGAAAGATCTGAAAGCCAGCTATGTGCTGAACAGCAGTGAATTGCATGCGCCGCTGCAAAAGAATCAGGTCGTCGGAACTATCAACTTCCAGCTTGATGGCAAAACGATCGAGCAACGCCCGCTGGTTGTGTTGCAAGAAATCCCGGAAGGTAACTTCTTCGGCAAAATCATTGATTACATTAAATTAATGTTCCATCACTGGTTTGGTTAAAAATTAAACACTTGAAAGTGTAATTTCCGTCCCCATATACTAAGCATCAGTAAAAAACTCCCGCCTTCTGGCGGGAGTTGCTATTTAATTACGTTACGCCGGAGCTGACATGAAAACCAAACTTAACGAACTGCTTGAATTCCCTACTCCTTTTACTTACAAAGTTATGGGGCAGGCGTTACCTGAGCTGGTTGATCAGGTGGTTGAAGTGGTACAGCGCCATGCGCCAGGTGACTACACCCCAACGGTAAAACCAAGCAGCAAAGGCAACTACCACTCGGTATCTATCACTATCAACGCCACTCATATCGAGCAGGTTGAAACACTGTATGAAGAACTGGGCAAAATCGATATTGTCCGCATGGTTCTGTAACTCGCTTCTCCGTTACCCGGCTCCTGGTCGGGTAACTCCCCTCTCCTCGCTGTGATATACTTTTCCCCCACTTTTACTCATTCTCCACGGAGATGCCGTTTTGTATCAGGATAAAATTCTTGTCCGCCAGCTCGGTCTTCAGCCTTACGAGCCAATCTCCCAGGCTATGCATGAATTCACCGATACCCGCGATGATAGTACCCTTGATGAAATCTGGCTGGTCGAGCACTATCCGGTATTCACCCAAGGTCAGGCAGGAAAAGCGGAGCACATTTTAATGCCGGGTGATATTCCGGTGATCCAGAGCGATCGCGGTGGGCAGGTGACTTATCACGGGCCGGGGCAACAGGTGATGTATGTGTTGCTTAACCTGAAACGCCGTAAACTCGGTGTGCGTGAACTGGTGACCTTGCTTGAGCAAACAGTGGTGAATACCCTGGCTGAACTGGGTATAGAAGCGCATCCTCGGGCTGACGCGCCAGGTGTCTATGTTGGAGAGATGAAGATCTGTTCGCTGGGGCTGCGTATCCGTAAAGGCTGCTCGTTCCACGGGCTGGCGCTGAATATCAATATGGATCTGACCCCTTTCCAGCGCATCAACCCATGCGGGTATGCCGGTATGGAAATGACGCAAATGCGCCAGTGGGTCGATACCGCCACCCCTGAGAATATCCGCCCCGTGCTTCTGAAGAAGTTTTTAGCGCTGCTTAACAATCCTGACTACGAATATATTGCTGCTTAATACACTTCCGGCAGTGGTTCGGTTATTTGACCAGCCACTGCTTAATTGCCGCATTTACGCTTTACAATAAACCGCATATTCTATATTTTCGAGTCGCCCATATATTAGCGTCCCATATTAATTAGAACCTTAATAGTACCATCACCGGGTATCGTGTAACGTGCGTGATAATCACCCAACTGCTTGTTTTCGATAAACAAGGGAAGCTTACGAAACACTTTACGAATCTCTGCAAGCATAATAAATAAATTCAACTATCATTCATATTGTGAATGGATACGGAGTAAGAGCGTGGAGCCTACTAATTTACCAGCCAAACGCCTGAATGAAACCAGCGGCGAAGATAAGCCGCAAATTTTCCGGACTTTACGTAATATTGATCTCAATTTATTGACTATTTTTGAGGCGGTATATGTCCACAAAGGTATCGTTAATGCTGCGAAAATTCTTAATCTCACGCCCTCCGCTATTAGCCAGTCAATTCAAAAATTGCGCGCGATATTTCCCGATCCCTTATTTATTCGTAAAGGCCAGGGCGTAACCCCCACCGCGTACGCCACCCATCTGCATGAGTACATCAGCCAGGGTCTGGAATCGATTCTGGGCGCGCTGGATCTCACCGGCAGTTACGATAAGCAACGAACCATCACCATAGGCACCTCTCCCTCTGTGGGCGTTCTGGTCATGCCCGCTATTTACCAGGCTGTTAAACAGCATGCGCCACAGCTGCTGATCCGCAACGTGCCCGTTAACGATCCGGAAACTCAGCTGGCACAATTCCAGACGGACCTGATCATCGACAGCAACAGCTTCGCGGCCAGGGCATTAGGGCATAACGTTCTCTATACCGACTCTCTGGCGCTCGTGTGTCGTCAGAGTCATCCTGCTTTGGGCGCAGCTTTGACGCCTGAAAATTTGCGTCATTACGAACATGCAACCTTTATGTCCGAGGGGCAGGGTCCGGATCCGCTGCGCCAGCGTATTGACGAACTGTTCCCGGACCGTCTGATCAGCTTCAGCAGTTACAATATGTTTACCCTCGCGGCCCTGATTGGCAGCAGCGATTTGCTCTGTATTATGCCTGTGCGTCTCTTCACTCTGCTTCAAAAGTGCTGGCCGCTGGAGAGCATTCCATTGAGTCAACTTACGACGGAATCTGTTGAAATCTCACTGCATTATAACAAGCTAAGCCTGCGCGATCCGGTGCTGGAAAACGTCATTAACGTGATCCGCCAGGCGTTCTGATCCCGCCTTTCAGCACAAGCCCCTGCCGCAAGCGGGGCAAATGGCACAATCCAACAACAATTTTACATTTTCGCGACCGCTTTGGCTGCTTTCAGGTCCGTTTCAATGATATACTGCCAGTCGTTAATTCAAAAATAGTTGATAATTACAACAATCTATTGAATTGAAACGCTTTCCTTCGTAATTCGCAACTGGAACACGCACGCTATGAGTAAACCCATTGTGATGGAACGCGGTGTTAAATACCGCGATGCCGATAAGATGGCCCTTATCCCGGTTAAAAACGTGGCAACAGAGCGCGAAGCCCTGCTGCGCAAGCCGGAATGGATGAAAATCAAGCTTCCAGCGGACTCTACACGTATCCAGGGCATCAAAGCCGCAATGCGCAAAAATGGCCTGCATTCTGTCTGCGAGGAAGCCTCCTGCCCTAACCTGGCGGAATGCTTCAACCACGGCACAGCAACGTTTATGATCCTCGGCGCTATTTGTACCCGCCGTTGTCCGTTCTGTGATGTTGCCCACGGTCGCCCGGTAGCTCCTGATGCCAATGAACCAGTGAAACTGGCGCAGACCATTGCCGATATGGCGCTGCGTTATGTGGTTATCACCTCCGTTGACCGTGATGACCTGCGCGATGGCGGTGCCCAGCACTTTGCGGATTGCATTACTGCCATTCGGGAAAAAAGCCCGCAAATCAAAATTGAAACTCTGGTGCCGGATTTCCGCGGTCGTATGGATCGTGCTCTGGATATTCTGACTGCAACGCCACCAGATGTGTTCAACCATAACCTGGAAAACGTACCGCGTATTTACCGTCAGGTACGGCCTGGTGCAGATTACAACTGGTCGCTGAAGCTGCTGGAACGCTTTAAAGAAGCGCATCCGGAAATCCCGACCAAGTCTGGTCTGATGGTGGGACTGGGTGAAACCAATGAAGAAATTATTGAGGTAATGCGCGACCTGCGCCGTCATGGTGTGACGATGTTAACGCTGGGGCAATATTTGCAGCCAAGCCGCCATCACCTGCCGGTTCAACGTTACGTTAGCCCGGATGAGTTCGACGAAATGAAAGCCGAAGCGCTGGCGATGGGCTTTACCCATGCTGCATGCGGTCCGTTTGTCCGCTCTTCTTACCACGCCGATTTGCAGGCGAAAGGGATGGAAGTTAAGTAATCCTGTAATAATTACTTACATCTGTCTGATAAAAAACCCGCTTTTTGAAGCGGGTTTTTTGTATCGAACAAGATATTGAGGGAGCGTCCTGCTCGCCACGTCACTCTTTATGAGAGAGCTTTTCAGCCTGAAGATCAACGTCTGCGCCTTTTTTCGCCGCAGCATCGTCATCATTCATCGCCTTCTTGAACCCTTTAATGGCCGCTCCAAGGTCTCCGCCCAGCGTACGTAACTTCTTAGTCCCAAACAGCAGAACGACCAGCGCCGCAACTACCAGCAGTTTGGTAATACTAATCTCACCCATAGATACCTTCTTGACATATAACCGGCAACAGAACGCGCCTTAAAAACCAGAGAATATTAACGGTCATTCGACGCGCGCACACAATAGCAATCTGTAACAAGGTGAATCAAGCGCCGAGTAAAAAAACATCATAATAATTGCGGCGGCGCAAAGCGACGGTTGCGCAGAACAGGTAATTGCTGACGCGCAAGCGCTATTCGGGCGGAAATTATCTCCGTCAGCAATAACGCAGGCGTCTCCGCTGCTGCCGCAACCGTCACCCCCAGCGGATCGACAACCCTGCTCTGCCCGATATTTTTGTTACCACATTCACCCGCGGCTACCACGTAACAGGTGGTATCCAGCGCACGTGCTGCCAGCAGCGTCGCCCAGTGATGCTCCTTAAGCGGTCCTTTGACCCACGCGGCAGGCAGAACCAGCACCTCGGCCCCCTGCAATGCCAGGTTCAGCGCCAGCTCGGGAAAACGGATATCGTAGCAGGTCATCAGGCCAATCTTAAATCCCTCCACCTCAATCAGCGGCGGAATTAAACTCCCCGGATCGACCAGGCGCGACTCCTGAACGCTGAACGCATCATACAGATGAAGTTTGGCGTAGCTCGCGACGATGGCACCCTCACGTATCGCCACCAGCGTGTTTACCGCGCGCCCCGGCGAGGACGGAATATGGACCGTCAAGATGGTGGTGAGCGTGTTGCCAACGCTTTCGGCCAGCAGTCGTTTCAGAAACGCCCCTTCCAGCGTTTGCGCAGACTTTACCGACAGGTCTGGATCGCCATCATCACGGGCCAGTAACGCCTCGGGAAGTACCAGCAACGACGCCCTCTTTTGCTTCGCCTGATGCATCAGGGAGACGCATTTTTCCGCGTTTTCATTCCAGTCCGGCGTCACCGCGAACTGCCCTACTGCAACATACATAATTGTCTCCCGGTTAAAAACAGCGTTACACTCGACGCACTTACACAGCAAATAGCAGGTATTGACAGTGTTACAACTACTTATAGCCGTTTTTATTGGTGGAGGCACGGGTAGCGTTGCGCGGTGGCTCTTAAGCATGCGGTTTAACCCCCTGCATCAGGCCATTCCGATGGGGACACTGGCGGCAAATCTGATCGGGGCGTTTATTATTGGGATGGGGCTGGCCTGGTTTAATCGCATGACCAACATCGACCCTATGTGGAAGGTTCTGATTACAACTGGTTTCTGCGGCGGCTTAACAACGTTTTCTACCTTCTCTGCGGAGGTGGTCTTTCTGTTTCAGGAAGGCCGGATGGGCTGGGCGCTGACCAACATTGCCGTTAACATGCTTGGCTCGTTTGCGATGACTGCGATCGCATTCTGGTTATTTTCCTCCGCCAGCGGACATTAAGCGCGGCAACCTTAATGTTGGCTTAATTTTTCTCTGTCACTCTTGGCTCAATATTGAACGAGGGTGATAGCATGAAAGAAACTCTGTCAGGCGTGGGTATGGTATTGCTAAGCGTCGCGATTGTCGCCAGCTTCCTGAAGATCTATCTTATTGGTTGATTCAGAACGAAAAAAACCCGCTGATTAAGCGGGTTTTGAATTCTTGCTGACGTATCTTACAGAGCGATTACGTTTGCAGCAGAAGGGCCTTTGGCACCGTTAGTGATTTCGAACTCTACGCGCTGACCTTCAGCAAGAGTTTTAAAACCATTAGTCTGGATTGCAGAGAAGTGTACGAACACGTCTTTGCTGCCGTCTTCCGGAGTAATGAAACCGAATCCTTTGGACTCATTAAACCACTTAACGTTACCTTTAATCTTAGACATCAAAATTACCTTTACATGAAAAATAGACACAAATGCTGTGTCGGTTACCAGTACACCAATTGTGGTACGCTTTGTCCAGTGTAACTTTACTAAAAAGTGATAAAAGTCGCGTTATTTTGTGATGTTACGTAGTTTAGACTTTACATTTCAATATCTGTGCGTTTTTTGGCCGATTTAGCAGAAAAATTCAGTTAAAACTGAAACCGCATCCAGGCAAAGTAAACGTTACCGTTGTTATAGGTACCCGGTATGTAGGTCATCTGAAACGTTGCCGGACCATAGCCGATGGAGGCAAGCGGCAGCAGTACCGGAACAGGAATGTATTTCCAGTTATCACGCGCCGTGAACCCTGCCGTATAGCCCAGCCCCAGACGGAAGTTGTCGTCTGATAACGGGCGCCAGGTTTTTTCCCAGCCGTAGCCACCAATAGGCTCCCATTTATTGTAGGAGTCCTTAAACGCCATCAGGTACAGGCCATGCCAGTTACCTTTTTCATCCCAGCGAGACTGACCGAAGCCGGCCCCCCACGGACGCTCGTTATAACGGTCAGTTTTTTCTTTATCGTAGGCAAAACGTGCATGCCACGTAATGGCCGGAATATAGAGATCGTAATGCTCAGGTTCATTCCATGTTTGCGCGACGTTATCCGTGAAGGTGGTGAACCAGCCTTTATCCGCTGTATTGCTGTCTGCATTAACCGCAGACGCAAACGATAACTGCCCAATAATAAACAATAAAATCAGGGGAAATTTAATTCGTACAATCACAATGCCATTACCATATTTAGTATTCGGTGCAGACCTTAACACAGAATACTTGAATGAACGCTTAACAGCATGGGTGTTATTCCTAATTACCATCCCGTTCCTGGGAATAATCTGAGGATACATAAACTGCATGCCTGAATAAGCACATGCAGTTGACACATTTAACGTTGATGTAACAATTTATAAAGTGCGGGAATAACTAGCATCGACAATAACGGTGCCGTTACCATGCCACCAATCATCGGCGCGGCAATACGTTGCATCACCTCTGAGCCACTCCCACTGCCCCACATGATGGGCAGCAGTCCCGCCATAATAGTGGCGACCGTCATCACCTTCGGACGCACGCGCAGCACGGCTCCTTCGTGGATCGCCCGCATCAGCACCGTATTTTCCCCTTCTGGCTCCAGCCTGTGATATTTATCAAGCGCATGATTCAAATAAAGAACCATAATTACGCCGAATTCTGCCGCCACCCCGGAAAGGGCGATAAAACCGACGGCCCCCGCCACTGACAAATTATATTCAAGCAGCCACAGTAACCACACGCCCCCAATAAGCGCGAAAGGCAATGTCCCCATTATTATCAGGACATTTGATATCCGCCTGAAGGTTAACCATAAAAGGACGAATATAATCATCAGCGTGACAGGTAAAACTATTTTGAGCGTCGCGGTCGCCCGTTCCAGATATTCAAACTGCCCGGACCAGGAGAGAGACACGCCCTGCGGCAATACCACCTTCTCCTCCACCCGTTTTTGCATTTCATCCACGGCGGACTTCAGATCGCGCCCGCGCAAGTCCACGTAGATCCAGCTGGAAAGGCGCGCGTTTTCACTTTTTAGCATCGGTGGGCCTTCCGTCACGACGATATCGGCCAATTCCCCCAGCGCCACCTGGTTACCGCTGGCGGTCACTACCGGCAACACCCGCAACGTGCCGACGTTATCACGCAAATCGCGGGGATAACGCAGGTTGATGGGATACCGCTCGCGTCCCTGGATCACCTCGCCAATGTTATCACCCCCGACCAGCGTGGAGACCAGGCTTTGCAGTTCATCGACGGAAACGCCGTAGCGCGCGGCTTTTTGCCGGTCGATACGTATATCCACGTAGCGCCCGCCTTCCAGACGCTCCGCCAGCGCAGAGGAGACGCCAGGAACGTCCTTCACCACCTGCTCAATCTGCCGGGCCACACGCTCAATGTCGGCAATATTATTGCCGTTCACCTTAATGCCGACCGGGCTTTTGATCCCGGTTGCCAGCATGTCCAGGCGGTTACGGACAGGCGGCACCCACACATTGGCAATACCCGGCAGCGACACGGTTTTATCAAGCTCCTCCACCAGCTTTTGCGGCGTCATTCCTGGCCGCCACTGCTCGCGGGGCTTAAAGTGAATGGTTGTTTCCAGCATGGTTAATGGCGCGGGATCGGTTGCCGACTCCGCGCGACCGGCTTTGCCAAACACACTCGCGACCTCCGGTACGCTTTTGATCAAGCGGTCCGTCTGCTGAAGCAGCCGCGATGCCTCGCGAGCAGAGATCCCCGGCAGCGTGGAGGGCATATAGAGTAAATCCCCTTCATCCAGCGGCGGCATAAATTCGCTTCCCAGGCGGCTCAGCGGCCAGAGCGTGGCGATCAGCAGCAGACATGCCAGTGCCAGCGTCATTTTCGGGAAGGTCAGTACCTTGTCCAGCAGCGGCTCATACAGGCGGATCAGGAGGCGGTTGATCGGGTTTGCCTTTTCATCCGGGATTCTCCCGCGAATGAAAAAGCCCATTAGCACCGGCACCAGGGTGATCCCAAGCCCGGCGGCCACGGCCATCGACCAGGTTTTGGTGAACGCCAGCGGCGAGAACATTCGCCCCTCCTGCGCTTCCAGCGAAAAAACCGGTATAAATGACAGCGTGATGATTAACAGGCTGCAAAACAGCGCCGGTCCCACTTCAACCGCCGCCTTTTCCGCCAGACGCCAGTATTCCCCCGGCGCGGGCTCCTTGCCCGGATTATCATGCCGCCACTGCTCCAGCACCTTGTGCATGTTTTCAATCATCACAATTGCCGCATCCACCATCGCCCCGATGGCAATGGCGATCCCGCCGAGCGACATCATATTCGCGTTAATGCCCTGATAGTGCATTACCACAAAAGCCCCGAGGATCCCCAGCGGCAGAGAGACCATCGCCACCAGCGCGGAGCGCAGATGGAACAGGAACAGCGCGCACACCAGTACCACCACGGCAAACTCTTCGAGCAGCTTGTGCGTCAGCGTTTTGACCGAGTCCTCAATCAGCGTGGAACGATCGTAGACCGGAACAATCTCGACGCCCTGCGGCAGCGTTTTTTGCAGCTCGCTCAGTTTCGCTTTTACCGCACGAAGCGTTTCCAGCGCATTCTGCCCGTAGCGCATCACGATCACGCCGCCAGTGACCTCCCCTTCACCGTTAAGCTCCGCCACGCCCCGGCGGATCTCCGGGCCAATGCCAATGGTGGCGACATCTTTCAGCAGGACAGGTACGCCATCGCGGGTGGCGATCACCACATTGCGAAAATCCTCCGGCGAGCGCAAATAGCCCGTTGTCCGCACCATATACTCCGCTTCGCCCATCTCCAGCAGGGCGCCGCCGCTCTCTTTATTGGCGGCCTGCACCGCGCCGGATAGCTGGCTGTGGGTAATATTCAGCGCGCGCATCTTCGCCGGGTCCGCCACGATCTGATACTGACGCACCATTCCGCCAATACTTGCCACTTCAGATACATTCGGTACCGTCTTAAGCTCGAACTTAAGCGTCCAGTCCTGAAGGGCCCGCAGATCTGCCAGGCTGTGTTTTCCACTACGGTCGATCAGCGCATATTCGTAGATCCAGCCCACGCCCGTCGCATCTGGCCCCAGCGACACCTTCACGCCTGGCGGAAACTGCGCCTGTACCTGGCTTAAATATTCCAGCACCCGGGATCGCGCCCAGTAGAGATCGGTGCCATCCTCAAACAGCACATACACATAAGCGTCACCAAACATTGAAAAACCACGCACGGTTTTAGCTCCCGGCACAGACAACATGGAGGTTGTCAGGGGCCAGGTCACCTGATCTTCAATCACCTGCGGCGCTTTTCCGGGGTAACTCGCTTTGATAATGACCTGCACATCAGACAGATCGGGCAACGCGTCCAGCGGCGCGCGCTGCACCGCCCACCAGCCCCAGCCGGCCATCATCAGCGCGGCCAGGATCACCAGCAGGCGGTTACGCAACGAGGCGCGAATCACAGCGGCAATCATGGCGTCACCTCCGGCATCACGCTACGCAGGCTGGCTTCGGAATCAATGAGGAATTGCCCGGACGTCACCACCTTATCGCCCTCTTTGACCCCGGACAGGATCGCCGTCCAGCCCTGCGCCGTCAGGCCGGTTGTCACCGTCACAGGCTGGAAATAACCGTCCCCGGTGGCCAGCAGCAGACGCGCAGACTCTCCGCTGTTAATCACCGCCTCTTCCGGCACCGCCAGAACCGGCGGGCCTTTCATCTCTTCCGCACGCCTGACGGAGAGGTACATGCCTGGCTTCAGCTTATGTGCGGTATTTTCCAGCACGATACGGGCTTTCAGGGTTCGCGTGGTCGCCTCCATCTGCGGCAGCAATTCGCTGACCGTGCCGTGGAATTGCTCCCCCGGCCAGCTTTCAGACGTTGCTACCACGTTGCTGCCCACTGCCAGAGACTGCGCCTGCGTTTGCGGGTAGTCGACCACCAGCCAGACCGGATCGAGGCTGGCGATCTCAAACAGCGGCGCCGTTGCGGTGATTTGCGCCCCTTCCCGCACGTCTAGCTTCACCACATAGCCCGCCCGGTCAGCGCGCAGGGTGAGCGTGGTCTGCGGCTTACCGCTACGCTCCAGCAAACGAATGACCTCTTCCGGCATAAACTGCAACGCCAGCCGCTCGCGTGCGGCGCGGGTCAATGCGGCATCGCCAAGCTGACGAACTGCGAGGTACTCCTGCTGGGCGGTGGTCCATTGCGGGATCCACAGTTGCGCCAGCGCCTCTCCGGCTTTCACCTGCTGCTGCGGCGCATTAACAAACAATTTTGACACCACGCCATTGGCCGGGGCTGACACCACCGAGACGTTACGTTCATCCGTTGCAACCGTGGCAAAGGCCGAGAACGGCGAAACCAGCTGGCGCATCTCAACGTTGGCGGTTTTCATCCCCAGGTTTTGCTGCTGTTGAGTGCTGATGGCCACGCCTGACGCCGCCTGTGCTTCATCGGCGTAGCGCGGGACCAGATCCATATCCATAAAGGGGGATTTACCCGGCTTATCGAAGCGCTGACCGGGTACCATAGGGTCGTACCAGTAAAGCACCTTACGTTCAGAGGGTTGTGCAGCCGCAGCCGGCTGATGCGTCTGCTTCTTTCCGACAAAATAGCCGCCAGCGGCAGCTATCGCGATGGCAATCGCCATTAACGTTGTTTTTTTCATTGCGCCAGCTCCTGCGGGATCAGCCAGTTCACAGCAGCCCAGGTTCGCGCCATTTCGCGCTCCGCCTGGTTCACCGCCAGTTCCGTATCCAGTACGCCACGACGCGCCTCCAGCAGGGCCGGAAGCGCCGACTGTCCAGAGCGATATTGCGCCGTCAGTACCGCCAGCCGTTGACGCTGCAACGGTAGTACCTCGTCCCGCTGTCGCTGCCACACCGTTTGCGCAGCCTGATACTGCGCCACCAGCGTTTGCACCTGGGCAATGTGTTCGCGTTTGAGCAGCGTGAGTTGATCCACCGCCTGCATTGAGCGGGAAACATCGGCGGCGTAATCCTTGTCCTGACGTTTTGACTGGAACAAAGGCAGATCCACGCTGAACATCACGCCAGCCATATCGTCATAGCCTTCGGCGCGGTGGGCGTAATAGACCTCCACATCCACATCGGGTATCGCCGCCACGGCAGATTGCGCTGAACGCGCTTTCGCGGTCTCGGCTTCACGTCGTGCGGCCTCCACTTCCGGGTGCCTGACGATCCCCTCCTGCAACGTTTTTTCATCGGCAGGAAGACGCTGATAGCGCGGCAGCGGACCGCGAACCGCCGTAATCGCGTGCCCCGTAAGCTCCAGCAGACGGCTTTGCGCCAGCTGCACATCCCGCTGCGCCAGCGTCTCTTTGTCGCGCATGGCGCTGAGGATCATTTGCAGGGCCAGTACGCTGTCCGGCGTGGCGCTTCCCGCCCCGACGCTCGCCTTCTGCACGCCCCGCTGGCGTTCGGTTTCACGGACCAGCGTTCTGGCCGTGTTCAGCGCCTGCTGGGCCAGCGCCAGATCCAGCCAGGCCTGGGCGGTATCACGCTGAAGCGCGGCGCGGACGGCTTCGGATTTTGCCAGCACGCTTCGCGCCTGCGCCTGAAAGGTCTGCGCTTTACGTTCCCGCTTCTCTGAGCTGACGTAGCTTTGCATGATGCCAACCTTCTGCATGGTCATCCCTTCACGCGTCAGCCGCCGATCGTTGCTGCCCTGTACCGGCACGTTTTCGATACCGAATTTCAGTTTTGGGTCAGGTAATTGCGTGGCGGAATCCGCCATCGCATCCAGCGCCTGCGCTTCATTACGGCTGGCAGAGAGTTCTGCCGAGTAGCGCTGGGCTTCGGTCAGGGTGTGTTCGAGCGTCCACGGCTCCGCCTGCGCGGCGGAGGTTAACAGGCCGAACAACACCCCACCGAGCCACAGGCTCAGTGTGTGTTGTTTCATGGTGACCTCGCTTAGCGTGCTGGCGTCAGCGAGATAATCTGGAAACCGTCACCCGCACGCTCAAGCGTGAAGGTCACTTCATCCCCTGGTTTGGCGTCATTCAGCGTGGCGCCGGCAGATAAAGTAAACGGCATGGTCATTGCTGGCCATTTTAGTTCCGGTATGGCCTCGTGCCGGAGCATGACGGCGCTGTCAGAGATCGACTGAACCACGCCGCGGCCCTGCCAGGTCTGGTTTGCCTGAACGGTATAAGAAGCGAAAGAGACGGACGCGCCAACCAGCGCGGAAAGGAATACGGTACGCATGATAAAACTCCTGTTAAACGTTAAGTAAATAAAAATCAACGAATTAACAGGTTTTTACTCCCGAAACCGGCAGTAGCGGATCGTTGCCGGCGGCCCCACAGCAGGAGGGGTAACGGACCACGCAGAATGGCTTGCAGACGAGCACTCTGGGGTCGTTAAGGTCAGGGTCATGGCGGCAGGCAGCGCCACCAGATGCGGCTGGGCAGGATCTTTTTGTACCTGATCCGGCACACAATGTTTTTCACACAGCGGTGAAGCACCGGCAGCATAATGCGGCCCCGGTTGCGCCATCATCTCCATATGCTGGATGGTGGCCACCTCGCCGCGCAAATCCATTGAACATTGATGGGAGGCGACGGCCACCTGACTCTGGATCAACAGCCAGCCAAACGCCAGCAAAAACATCAGCAGATGTTTTTTGATAAAGCGCAGGCGATATGTCCAGCTGGCGTGCATATTCAGATCGTCGGATAGGGTAAAAGTGAACCGAGTATAAGCAGGCAAAAGAATGAAAGAGAAGTGGTTTTAAAGAGATTTACGTTTTAAATCGATTGTCGGCAAGTAATACTCAAAACCTTAACACTTCACCATCATTTTAATGACATATAATATCTATTCATCAGGTCAATAACGTCTTAATATAAATGACGCAGGGTTAGCAAAAATATCGTCATCAGTGCCTTTAGTAGTCTCTTTCTTGATTTTAATCAGCAAGGACTGGACATTTATTCGGCACATTTCAGCTTCTTTTTTATTGATTATTTGTCTCTCGGGCAGCAAGGATACAGGGGAAATCATGCTTACTTTTCTCGAACTCCTCATTGGAGTCGTGGTCATTGTTGGTGTAGCACGCTACATCATTAAAGGTTACTCAGCCACCGGCGTGCTATTTGTCGGCGGCCTGACGCTGCTGATCATTAGCGCGCTAATGGGTCATCAGGTTTTACCCGCCAGCGAAGCCAGCACCGGATATACCGCTACCGATATTGTGGAATATATAAAAATTCTGCTGATGAGCCGCGGCGGCGATCTGGGCATGATGATCATGATGCTCTGCGGATTTGCTGCCTATATGACCCATATCGGCGCGAATGATATGGTGGTAAAGCTGGCTTCTAAGCCACTGCAATATATTAATTCCCCCTATCTGCTGATGGTCGCGGCCTATTTCCTGGCCTGTCTGATGTCATTAGCCGTTTCCTCAGCAACGGGCCTTGGCGTGCTGTTAATGGCAACGTTGTTCCCGGTAATGGTTAACGTCGGGATCAGCCGTGGCGCAGCGGCGGCTATTTGCGCCTCTCCGGCGGCGATTATTCTCTCCCCTACTTCCGGTGACGTAGTGCTGGCCGCAAAAGCCGCGGAAATGTCGTTGATTGACTTCGCCTTCAAAACCACACTGCCGATCTCCATCACCGCTATTCTCGGCATGGGCGTGGCGCATTTCTTCTGGCAGCGCTATCTCGATAAGAAAGAGAACGTCAGCCACGAAATGATGGACGTCAGCGAAATCACCACTACCGCCCCGGCGTTTTATTCCATCCTGCCCTTCACGCCGATTATTGGCGTGCTTATTTTCGACGGCAAATGGGGCCCGCAGCTGCACATCATCACTATCCTGGTGATCTGTATGCTGCTGGCGGCCATCCTGGAATTCGTTCGTGGTTTTAACACCCAGAAAGTATTCACGGGTCTGGAAGTTGCTTTCCGCGGTATGGCGGATGCCTTCGCGGGCGTGGTGATGCTGCTGGTTGCCGCGGGAGTGTTTGCCCAAGGGCTGAGCACCATCGGCTTTATTCAGAGCCTGATCTCTATCGCCACCTCGTTCGGCTCGGCCAGCATTATCCTGATGCTGGTGCTGGTGGTGCTGACCATGCTGGCGGCGATGACCACCGGCTCCGGTAACGCGCCGTTCTACGCCTTTGTTGAAATGATCCCGAAGCTGGCGCACTCCTCCGGCATCAACCCGGCTTACCTGTCCATTCCGATGCTTCAGGCTTCCAACCTGGGTCGTACCATTTCTCCGGTATCGGGCGTGGTGGTTGCGGTTGCGGGGATGGCGAAAATCTCTCCGTTTGAAGTGGTAAAGCGCACGTCAGTGCCAGTGCTGGTTGGCCTGGTTATCGTTATTATCGCCACCGAAGTGCTGGTTCCCGGCGCTGCCTAAGTGAAATTCCTGATTTCCAAAAAGCGCCTGCGGGCGCTTTTTGTGCTTTAATAACCCCCAGAAATTAATCGCGCCCAACCAATCAGGAAAGCAAATGTTCAGGAAGGATATCGTTATCCCGTCTGGCGCAGTAGCGCTTGCACTCTGTGTCTTCTCAATTCAGGCAGATCCGCTTAAGCCAACCCAGTACGGCGATTTCGATCGCTACGTTCTGGCCCTTTCCTGGCAAACCGGATTTTGCCAGAGCATGGTCGAACGTAACCGTGACGAACCGGAAGAGTGTCGCCTGCAAAAAGAGAGCAGCAACAAAACCGATTTTCTGACCGTCCACGGCTTATGGCCCGCGCTGCCGAAATCTATTGCCGCTCGCGGAGTGGATGAACGCCGCTGGATGCGCTTCGGCTGTGCCACTCGTCCGGTTCCGAATATGCCGGAAGCAAAAGCCAGCCGCAAATGTGACGCCGCAGAGACCGGACTATCGCTAACCGGCGCGGCGAAACTGAACAGCGTGATGCCCGGCGCGGGCGGCAACTCCTGCCTTGAACGTTATGAATACGCGAAACACGGCGTCTGCTTTGGTTTTGATCCCGACGCTTACTTCGGCACCATGGTGCGCATGAACCAGGAAGTGAAGCACAGCGCGGCAGGAAAATTTCTGGCGGAAAATTATGGCAAAACCGTCCGCCGCAGCGACTTCGATGCAGCCGTGGCCAAAAGCTGGGGGAAACAGAGCGTAAAAGCGTTCAAGCTTACCTGCCACGGCAATCCGGCTTATCTGACCGAGATGCAGATCTCGCTGAACGCCAGCACCATCAACAACCCGCTCTCTGCCGGCTCCTTTGCGCCACAGCCGCATCCGGGCAACTGCGGCAAACAGTTTGTCATTGATAAAGCCGGTTACTGATGCTGCGCCGGGCACCTTTTTGCCCGGTTTTTCATTGATTTCCGTGATATGACGATTAACCTCACACTTCCGCTCACACGCATCATTTTTCCAGCAAAAGCATTATTAATCCGGTAAACATCACGGAAACCTCCCCGCCATAATCATGGCGTTATCTACAGGAGGAATTTCACATGGCTAAAAAACTGATTGCACTGTGCGCCTGCCCGATGGGCCTGGCACATACCTTCATGGCAGCCCAGGCGCTGGAAGACGCGGCGACGGAAGCCGGTTATGAGGTAAAAATTGAAACCCAGGGCGCGGACGGGATCCAGAATCGCCTGACCCCGCAGGATATTGCCGACGCTGACATTATTATCCACGCCATCGCGATCACCCCGGAAGACAATGAGCGCTTCGAAACGCGCGACGTGTATGAGATTACGCTTCAGGACGCTATTAAAAACGCGGCAGGCACCCTGAAAGAGATCGAAGAGATGATTGCAGCAGAACAATAATAATCCTCACACCCAGGGGTTTTCGTCATGGCTATTAAAAAACGCAGCGCGGTTCGCCCGGACAGTCACGAGGGTGACACACTTGCCATCAAATCCGCACCGGTTGCCGCCGGTGCGTCTTTCTGGAAAGAGCTTCCACAGCACATTATGTCGGGGATATCCCGCATGGTGCCAACGCTTATCATGGGCGGGGTTATCCTCGCCATTTCACAGCTCATCGCCTACGTCTGGCTGGAGATCCCACCTGACACCGGTATTCTCGACGCGCTTAACTCTGGCAAATTCACCGGTTTCAATCTCTCGGTATTGAAATTTGGCTATCTGACCGAATCGTTCGGCGGGCTGCTGTTCAGCTTCGCCATCCCGATGTTTGCCGCCTTTGTCGCCAACTCTATCGGCGGAAAGCTGGCCTTCCCTGCCGGGTTTATCGGTGGCCTTGTCGCCACGCAGCCGACGCTGGTGCTGAACTTTGATGCGGAAAAACTGACCTGGCTTGCCACCAAACCCGTGCCCTCCACGTTTATTGGCGCGCTGATTATCGCCATAGCCGCAGGCTATCTGGTCAAATGGCTGAATAGCCGTATTAACGTACCGCAGTATCTGCTGGCCTTTAAAAGCACCTTTCTGATCCCAATCCTCTCGGCGCTGTTTGTGATGCTGGCGATGTATTACATCATCACGCCGATTGGCGGCTGGCTGAATGCAGGTATGCGGACCGTACTGCTGGCGGCGGGTCAGGCGGGCTCCATGATGTATGCCATCGGGATGGCGGCGGCCACGGCGATTGATCTTGGCGGCCCCATTAACAAAGCGGCGGGATTTGTTGGCCTTGGGCTGACAACCGATCATGTCCTGCCCATCACCTCCCGCGCCGTGGCGATTGTTATTCCGCCCATTGGTCTGGGGCTGGCCACGCTGATTGACCATCGTCTGACCGGCAAACGCCTGTTTAGTCCGCAGCTTTATCCGCAAGGCAAAACGGCCATGTTCCTCGCCTTTATGGGCATCAGTGAAGGGGCCATCCCGTTCCTGCTGGAAAATCCGCTTGCGACGCTGCCGGCGTATATGGCGGGTGCGATCGCGGGTGCGATGACCGCCACCGCGCTCGGTGCCGTGCAGTGGTTCCCTGAATCGGCGATCTGGGCGTGGCCGCTGGTCACCAATCTGGGGGCGTACATGCTCAGTATTGTGGTCGGGGCGGCGATCACCGCGCTGTTGGTCGTGATTATTCGTAACAGTCTGCACAAGCGCGGAAAACTCGCTATCGACACGCTGTAACGGGGTGAACCATGGAATTACTGAGAAGGCTTCGTGCCTGGCTGGCTGCGGAAAAACTGGACGGCGTGCTCATCTCTTCGCGCCAGAATAAACAGCCGCACCTGGGCATTTCAACCGGTTCGGGATATGTGCTGGTGTCACAAACCGCGGCACATATCCTGGTGGATTTCCGTTACTACAGCGATATCGCTTCACGAGCGGCGGGCTATGAAATGCACCTGCTTAACACGGAGAACCCGTTTGCGCAGGCGGTGAACCAGATTATTGCGAAGGACAATCTCGCCCGTCTTGGCTTTGAGGGTGAATACGTGAGCTGGCAAACAGGCGTGCTGTGGCGCGATACGCTGAATACCACCCTTTGCAGCACCTCGCTCGACGCGCTGCGGCAGATAAAAAGCGCTGACGAAATCGACCGTATCCGTGCAGCATGCGGCATTGCCGACCGCGCCGCACAGCACATCCGGCGTTTCATTCAGCCCGGTATGCGCGAGCGTGAAGTCGCTGCCGAGCTGGAGTGGTTTATGAAGCAGGAGGGTGCGGACAAGCCCTCTTTCGACACCATTGTCGCCAGCGGGCCGCGCGGTGCGCTGCCCCACGGCAAAGCCTCTGACAAAGTGATTATGCCTGGCGAGATGATCACCCTTGATTTCGGCGCCCAACACCAGGGGTATTGCTCGGATATGACAAGGACCTTTCTTGTCGCCGGGCAAAACACGCCGCCGGAGGAGCACCCTCTCTATGCGGTGTACCAGATCGTTCTGGCGGCACAACAGGCGGCCATTGATGCCATCCGCCCCGGCGTTTCCTGTCATCAGATCGATAGCGCCGCACGTTCCGTGATTGAACGTGCAGGTTACGGCCCGCAGTTCGGGCATAACACCGGCCATGCCATTGGTATTGATGTCCATGAAAATCCACGTTTTTCCCCTACCGACCGCACCCCGTTGCAGCCCGGCATGGTGCTGACCGTTGAGCCGGGGATCTACCTTGAACACCAGGGCGGGGTACGAATTGAAGATGTGGTGCTGGTGACGGAAACGGGCGCCGAGGTGCTTTATACCCTCGACAAACGGCTATTGCTGACGGGAGAACAAGAATGGACAGAGATTTACTGCGCGCCCTGAGCGAAGCAGACGCCATTGCGGCCTCAGAGCAAGAGGTGCGCGACATCCTGCTCAGTGAGGCGCAAAAATACCATAAAGAGGTTCAGTTTGATGGGCTGGGTTCCGTGCTTATCCGCGTCAACCAGAGCCGGGGCCCGAAGGTGATGGTCTGCGCCCATATGGATGAAGTCGGTTTTATGGTGCGTAGCGTCTCGCGCGAAGGGGCCATTGATGTCCTGCCCATCGGCAACGTGCGCATGATGGCCCGTACCCTTCAGCCGGTGCGCATCACCACGCGTAACGGGGAAAAAATACCGGGCCTGCTGGATGGAGATCTGAAAGGAGAAAACGTTGACAATTTACGTGTCGACATTGGCGCGACGTCGGCGGAGGAGGTGTTCGCCGCCGGTATCGACGCAGGCGACCGCGTGACGTTCGATACACCCTTTCAGACCCTTCCCCACAATCGGGTGATGGGTAAAGCCTTCGACGATCGTCTCGGCTGTTACCTGCTGATCGCGCTGCTGCGCAAGCTGCACCAGACGCCGCTCGACTGCGAGCTTTGGCTGGTGGCCAGCTCAAGTGAAGAGGTCGGCCTGCGCGGCGGCCAGACCGCCACGCGCGCCATTCATCCTGATATCGCGCTGGTGCTGGATACCGCCTGCTGGTCAAAAAATTTCGATTATGGCAGCGCCAACCATCGCCAGATCGGTGCGGGCCCGATGCTGGTGCTGTACGACAAAACGCTCATCGCCCCAGCCAAACTGATTGCGCTGGCTGAGACGATCGCGCGCTCGCAAGGGATCCCGCTGCAAAAAGACATGTTTAGCAACGGCGGAACGGACGGCGGGGCGATCCATCTCTCCGGCACTGGCGTGCCGACTCTTGTGCTTGGTCCCCCGACCCGACACGGGCACTGCGCGGCATCCATTGCCGACGAAAAAGACATTCATCACACCCAACAACTGCTTGTCGCGCTTGTGGCATGCATGAACCGTGAGACCGTGGATCATCTGACGGACTTCAGATGCTGATCTCACGCGGCCAGGAGGAAGTATGCTTTCAATTGAATTTTTCTGCCCACTGCCCAACGGCCTGCATGCGCGTCCGGCCTGGGCGTTAAAAGAGCAGTGCAGCGCATGGCGCAGCGACATCCGTTTTATCAACAGACGGCTTAACACTCACGCGGATGCCAAAAGCTCGCTGGCGCTGATCAGTACCGGTACGCTGTTTAATGACAGCTGCGTGCTGGAAATTAACGGCAGCGACGAGGAGCAGGCCCGACGCGTGCTGGAGGCGTATCTCACCGGCGCGTTTATCGACAGCGACAGTATTCCCTCCGGCGACGCGCCGCACGTTGCGCATCCCCTGCCCCGTTCGCTTGTAAGGCTTGCTCCCCACCTTCAGCACGGCATTACGCTCGCCAGTGGCATCGGGGCTGGCACTCTGCGAGGCTGGCAGAGCGATAACCTCAAACGTTATTGTCAGATCCCCGCCTCGCCGGAAGATATTACCCGCCTGGAACACAGCCTGGCGACGCTGGCTGAACAGCTCAACCACCGTCTGCGCGGGCTGGACGGCGAGAGTAAAACCATTCTCAGCGCGCATCTTTCGCTGATCCAGGATGAGGAGTTTGGCGGCACCATACGCCGACTGATCGCCGAGGAACGGCTAAGCCTTGCGGAGGCGATCATTCGTAATATGGCGCTGATCTGCGACAAGCTGTCGCTCTCCGCCAGCGACTACCTGCGTGAACGCGTCAGCGATATTCGCGACATCAGCGAGCAGCTTCTTAACATTACCTGGCCGGAGTTGCAGCAAACCTCCGCATTCACCCTCAGCGCTCCCACTATTCTGGTGGCGGAAGATCTGACGCCCAGCCAGTTTCTCAGCCTCGACACGCAGTATCTGAAAGGCATGGTGCTTGAAAAAACAGGCCGGACGTCGCATACGCTGATCCTGGCACGCGCGGCCTCCGTGCCTGTGCTGAGTGGTTTAACGGTCGCCTCGCTGGCGCCGTTGATGGGAAAAGAGGTCATTCTGGACGGCATCTGTAGCGTGCTGGTCGTTGAACCCAACGACGCGGTGAATGATTACTATAGCGTGGCGCAGCGCCTTGCCGACCGACGCCACCAGCAGCAGATCAAAGATGCGGGTCTTCCAGCACTCACCCGCGACAACGTACCGGTAGAGATTGCCGCCAACATCGGCAGCGCGCTGGAAGCGCCCGGGGCGTTTGCCTGCGGCGCGCAGGGTATCGGGCTGTTTCGCACTGAAATGCTGTATATGGACAGAGACTCCGCGCCGGACGAGCAGGAGCAATTCGAAGCCTATCAGCAGGTGCTGCTCTCCGCGCAGGGCAAGCCGGTCATCTTTCGCACAATGGACATCGGCGGCGATAAGCAGATCCCTTACCTGAACATTCCCCAGGAAGAAAACCCGTTCCTCGGCTATCGCGCCGTTCGTATTTATCCCGAATTTGCCGATCTCTTCCGCACCCAACTGCGCGCGATCTTACGCGCAGGCGCCAGCGGCAATGCGCTGTTGATGATCCCGATGGTGCACAGTCTCGATCAGATTTTATGGATCAAACAGGAGCTGCAAAACGTTCGTGACGCCCTGGCCTCACAGGGGTTACGTCACACCGCACACCTGCCGCTGGGGATCATGGTTGAAGTGCCTTCAGTCTGCTTTATCATCGATCACTTCTGCGAAGAGGTGGATTTCTTCAGTATCGGCTCGAACGATATGACTCAGTATCTCTACGCTGTCGATCGCAACAACCCGCGCGTTTCGGCGCTGTATAACCCCATCACACCGTCTTTTTTACGCATGGTTCGCCAGATTGTCACCGCAGCGCATCGTCACGGGAAATGGGTCGGCATTTGCGGGGAACTTGGCGGAGAGCAGCGCTACCTCCCTCTTCTGCTTGGTCTGGGCTTAGATGAGTTCAGCATGAGCGGGCCGCGCATCCCTGCGGTAAAAACCCAGCTGCGTCAGCTGGACATGGCAACCTGCCGGGCGCTGGCGGAAAAGGCCTGCGACAGCCGCAGCGCAGAGGAGATTGAAGCCCTGCTGGCGGATTTCACACCGGAAGCGCCGCCGCGTCCCTTGCTGGCCCTGGAGACTATCGTGGTCAATGAGCCGCTGACCTCAAAAGAGCAGGTACTTCAGTTCTTATGCGGAAATCTTGCGATTCATGGCAGGACCGAAAACCCGCTGGAGCTTGAAGAAGATCTCTGGCAGCGCGAAGAGATTGTCACCACCGCCGTCGGGTTTGGCGTGGCGATCCCTCACACCAAATCGCAATGGATACGCCACTCCAGCATCAGCATTGCACGCCTGGACAAGGCGATTGACTGGGAGTCGGATTTGGGCGACGTCGAGCTGGTGATCATGCTGACGCTCGGCGCTCAGGAAGGGATTAATCACGTGAAGGTCTTTTCCCAGCTGGCGCGGAAGCTGGTCAATAAAACGTTTCGCGAGTCGCTGTTTGCAGCAAAGACGCCGCAAAGTATCCTGGATCTATTGAACGCTGAAATCACGTTCTGACTGTCACTGAAAGCGTGCGCGATACTCCCCCGGCGTCAGGCCAAACTGGCGCCGGAACAGACGGCTAAAATAGTCGCTATCGGCATAGCCGCAGCGCTTCGCTACTTCCCCCACCGGCAGGTGGTATTTTTGCAGGATGGTTCTCGCCTTCGCCATACGCACCCAACGAACGTAATCCACAAAACTCATCGTCCCCTGTTGGGAGAACAGGCGTGACAGATGGTTAGCCGAAATATTAAAAAGCGCGGCGACGCTGTCCCGCGACAGGGATTCAGCATAGTTTTCCTGCACCCAGTTACAAATGCTCTGATAGAGGAAATCCCCGCGCGACAGTCCCGGTTCAGGCAGCGACGACACCACTTTCCGGCACCAGTGCAGCAGGCTCAGCACCAGCGGTTGAATAATGGCCTGATCCTGCGGGGAAGCGCTCAGGTGCGTCAGGGCCATCAGCATCGCAGCACATTCGCCTCGTTCAGGGTGAGGAAGCTCAACGTGTCGCTGCGCAGGCACGGAGCGCCCGTGACGGGTATCATGAAACACCAGCCCCAGCCACGACGGCGCAAAAAGAATGCTCAGCAGCATGACCGGTCGTTCAAACACCGGGACGCTGGCGGCCTGGGCGGGAAGAAACAGCATTTCCCCCTGGCAGAGGGTCTGCTGCCCGGTAACCAGTCTGTTGCCATATTCCCCGCGAAGAACGACATCAAGCCGTGGCCAGTCGCGGCTCACGCTTCCGACAGCGTCAGACGCGCCACGTTGAGCAAACCAGACTCGCCCCAGCTGCTGTGGGTTGAGCACCAGGCCGCTCAACAGATCGGCAAAAAACTGCTGATCGGCGGGCAACAGGGTTGCGCGCATATCACCCCCTGCGCGCATCCGGGCGTACCAGGTCGAAGCGATGGCTGTCACTGATGGCGTAGTAGGCTGTAGGTCCACCCGCACGCAGAATGGGCTGCGCTTTCGCGGTCTGGTAAATCCCCTCTTCCAGCAAACTCTGGGCGATATGGACGCCCACGACTTCGCCGAGCACCAGCCAGGTATCAATCGGTGTCCCATCCGCGCCGGTAAGCTGAATGCACTGTGACAATCGACACTCGAAATTCACCGGGCTTTCCGCCACGCGCGGCGAGCTCACAAGCTGGCTGGCTACGGGCGTCAGGCCGGCAAAGGTAAATTCATCCTCGCCATGAGGGAGCGTGGCGGAAGTTTCATTCATCGCCTCGGCCAGATCGCGCGTTGCGAGGTTCCAGACAAACTCCCCCGTTTCGGTAATATTCCGCACGCTATCCTTCCAGCCGTTGCTGGAAAAACCAATGATCGGTGGGCGATAGTTAAAGCAGTTAAAGAAGCTGTACGGGGCAAGGTTCAGTTGACCGGCCTTATCACAGGATGAGATCCAGCCAATCGGACGTGGACCGATAATGGCGTTCAGCGGGTCGTGCGGCAGGCCGTGCCCCTGAGACGGTTGGTAAAAGTACATATCGCTCTCTCTACGCTGGGGCTGCAACGCGCATTGCCCGGGTTCAGTCTTTCCAGCGTAACGAAATTTCCGTTCAGCGTGAATCGGGACGCCGGGTTTATTGCCAAAAATTCATATGGCGTATGATTGTGACCTTCATCACTTCAAACTTACGGTTTCAGACAGTATCATCAGATAAGTTAAACCCTCGCTGCCAGACGGCGAGGGTTTTCTTTTGGATTGGTTTCTGCGTTACACGCAGCATTAACGACATGGAGTAAAAATGTCCAGACCTACGATTATCATCAATGAACTCGACGCAGAACGTATTGACCGACTGTTGGAGAAACCAGAATTCGCCTCGCTGCCGGTAGCCGATGCGCTGAACGAAGAGCTCGACCGGGCGCAGATGTGTACGCCTGAGACCATGCCGCATGATGTGGTCACCATGAACAGCCAGGTGAAGTTCCGCAACCTGACCACCGGAGAGGAGCTCACCCGTACGCTGGTCTATCCGGCGCAGATGACCGACAGCAGCACGCAACTGTCGGTGCTGGCACCCGTGGGCGCGGCGCTGCTTGGACTGCGCACGGGCGATACCATCCACTGGGAACTCCCGGGCGGTGCCTCAGCTCACCTGGAAGTGCTTGAGCTGCTCTACCAGCCCGAAGCCGCTGGCGATTACCTGCGTTAATCCCTTCTGAACAAGCGACCCCGCTTTGCACAGAGGATGCACCCGCATCCTCTTTCCGCAAATTCACCCTATTGTGCTATACCGGACAAAAACCGCTTAATCCACGCTTAGTCTGTTGTAGTGCCGTGGGGACGGTCATGGGTGAGATACTTGTTATCACACTGGTTTTTCTCATCATCCTGACGATCCTCGTCGTGGCGGTGCTGTATCTTGAGCGCCACTGGTGAGTGAGGAACCTCACACAACGCCGCCGGGGAAGGCATTCACCAGTCCCTTCACTTTCTGCTGCGCTGCCTCCGGGGTGTCTGCGCCAGGCACCAGGATCACCTTGCGGCACTCCTCCTCCCGTTTTTCGAAGATCTTATAGGCGCGTTCCGCATCAGCCAGCGGAAGATAGTGGGTCACAATATCTTCTGGGGTAAGCAGCCCTTTTTCGATGAGCGGCAGCAGCTCTCCCAGCCAGGCATGGACGTGGGTCTGCCCCATCTTAAAGCTCAGCCCTTTATCGAAGGCATCGCCAAACAGGAAGCCGTGAATAAAACCGGCGTACACGCCCGGCACGCTGACCACGCCGCCGCGTCGCACCGCAGCAATGCACTGGCGCAGGGCTTTGCCGCTGCTGCCTTCAATTTTCAGGTTACTGAGGATCGTTTCCGTGGTGCTGCCTTTGGCCTCAAACCCGACGGCATCAATCACCGCATCCACTCCGCGCTGTCCGGCCGTTTGCTCAATGATTTTCTCCGCCGCGTCGTTATCGTCATCAAAGTTAATCGGGATCGCGCCGTAGCGCTCCTGGGCAAACCGCAGTCGATAGGGATGATGGTCAACCACGAAAATCTGCTCTGCGCCGAGAAGCCGCGCGCAGGCAATGGTCAGTAACCCCACCGGCCCGGCCCCGAATACGGCGACGCTGGAGCCTTTCTGGATCTGCGCATTTTTTGCCGCCTGCCAGGCGGTAGGCAGAATATCTGACAGGAAAAGCGCTTTGTCGTCAGACAGCAGCTGGGGCACTTTAAACGGCCCCACGTTGCCTTTCGGGACGCGCACATACTCCGCCTGTCCGCCCGGCACGCCGCCGTAAAGATGGCTGTAGCCAAACAGCGCGGCAGGGGCGGGAATTTGCTTTTTGTTCAGCGCCGCGCCCTGCCCGCGGTTCGTGTTTTCGCAGGCCGCGTACTGTTGCATCTGGCAAAAGAAGCAGTCACCGCAAGCAATCACAAACGGGATCACCACCCGGTCACCTTTCTGCACGTTTTTCACTTCGCTCCCGCACTCCACCACCTCGCCCATAAATTCATGACCAAAAATATCGCCATGTTTAACCTGGGGTATTTTGCCTCGATAAAGATGGAGGTCAGAGCCACAGATCGCCGTTGCCGTAATACGCAGAATAATATCATCTGCCTGTTCAATGCCCGGATCGGAACATTTTCTACCTGAACGTGATGTGGGCCGTGATAAGTCAATGCTTTCATGCAACCTCCAGAGACAGTTCAAAAAAGAGTCAGTCTTTAAGGGTAGCTATCACAGCGGGAAAACGGGCGGTACCGCAGGTTTTGGGAGAATTCCTGGTGTTCAGTGAGAATATATTAATCACAGAAACCGTTCGTAAGGAAAAAGAACCAGACAAATATCAGGGATAAATATTATAATCATGGCGAATGATTTGTTCATGATTAACAGGGAGAAAGGGTTATGTATAAGACAATCATTATGCCAGTTGATGTATTTGAAATGGAATTGAGCGACAAAGCTGTTCGCCACGCTGAATTCCTCGCCCAGGATGACGGAGTTATTCATCTACTTCACGTACTACCCGGGTCAGCCAGCCTGAGCCTGCACCGTTTTGCCGCTGATGTGCGTCGTTTTGAAGAGCATCTGCAACATGAAGCACAAGAACGTCTGCAAACGATGGTCAGCCACTTCACCATCGATCCTTCCCGCATTAAACAACATGTCCGTTTTGGTAGCGTACGGGATGAAGTCAATGAGTTGGCAGAAGAACTGGGGGCTGATGTTGTAGTTATTGGTTCTCGCAACCCATCGATTTCGACCCATCTGTTAGGTTCTAACGCCTCGAGCGTGATCCGCCACGCCAATCTGCCGGTGCTGGTTGTGCGTTAATTGCCAGAATAAGTATCCCGCCCTGCCCGGAGCCATCCCGGCGGGGCTTTTTAATGCCATAAAAAAGCCGCCAGGTTTGACCCCGGCGGCTAAGCAATTGCAGGTGAATCTTACTTCTTTATGCAGTTTTGGTGCGAATCAGGTAGTCAAAAGCACTCAGAGAGGCTTTGGCACCTTCGCCAGTGGCGATGATGATCTGCTTGTACGGAACCGTCGTACAGTCACCCGCTGCGAACACGCCTTTCACGTTGGTTTCGCATTTCGCATCAATGATAATCTCGCCCATGCGGTTACGTTCGACTGCGCCTTCGAGCCAGTTGGTGTTCGGCAGCAGACCAATCTGGACGAAAATACCGGCCAGTTCGATGTTGTGAATATCGCCGCTGACACGATCTCGATATTCCAGACCAACGACTTTGCTGCCGTCGCCTTTCACTTCCGTGGTTTGCGCATTCAGAATAATGTCGACGTTTTTCAGGCTGCGCAGTTTGTCCTGCAGAACCTGGTCGGCTTTCATTTCTGGCGCAAATTCCAGCAGCGTTACGTGCTCAACGATACCCGCCAGGTCAATTGCCGCTTCCACGCCGGAGTTACCGCCGCCGATAACCGCTACGCGTTTACCTTTAAACAGCGGGCCGTCGCAGTGCGGGCAGTAGGTCACGCCTTTGGTGCGATACTGATCTTCGCCCGGAACGTTCATGTTGCGCCATTTTGCACCGGTCGCCACGATAATGCTGCGTGCTTTCAGTACCGCGCCAGAAGCTGTTTCAATCTGATGCAGACCACCTTCAACTGCTGCTGGGATCAGTTTGCTGGCGCTCTGGCTGTCGATCACATCAACGTCGTATTCATCAACGTGAACTTTCAGTGCGCCTGCCAGCTTCTGCCCTTCAGTCTTCGGTACAGAAATGTAGTTTTCGATATCAACGGTATCGAGGATCTGACCACCAAAACGTTCGCCCATCAGACCGGTACGGATGCCTTTACGTGCGGAGTAAATTGCTGCCGCTGCACCCGCCGGGCCGGAACCGACGATTAATACGTCATAAGCATCACGCTTGTTCAGCTCTTCTGCCGCACGTTTTTCCGCGCCAGTATCAATTTTGGCAACGATTTCAGTCAACGTCATGCGGCCCTGACCAAACTCTTTCCCGTTTACGAACACTGCCGGAACGCCCATCACGTTGCGATCGGTGATTTCGTTCTGGAAGGTGCCGCCGTCAATTGCAGTGTGCTTGATGCGCGGGTTCAGTACGCTCATCAGGTTCAGCGCCTGCACCACGTCCGGGCAGTTGTGGCAAGAGAGCGAGTAATAGGTTTCGAATTCAAAATCACCGTCAATATGGCGAATCTGCTCCAGCAGAGACTGCGCTTCTTTCGACGGATGACCACCGGTCCACAGCAACGCCAGTACCAGCGAGGTGAACTCGTGGCCCAGCGGGGAGCCTGCAAAACGTGGCCCCTGGTTGGAACCTGGGTTGGTGATCAGGAAAGACGGCTTACGCACCGGCAAGCTGTTATCTTCTTTAAAGGTGACTTTGTCTGACAGTTCTGCGATTTCAGCCAACAGTTCCTTGATTTCTGCCGATTTAGCGCTGTCATCCAGCGTGGCAATTAACTCAACAGGCTTGGTCAATTTCTCAAGGTAAGCCTTGAGTTGAGTTTTCATATTTGTGTCGAGCATGTTTATCTCCTGGGCTTTAAACATCATCATGCAAGCGGCCTCTGCGGCTACCTGGATGCAGCTTGCATCATGGTGCGGGGAAGAAAATCGGGTGCCGCAGCACCCGAAGAATTAGGTGAATTTCCGAAGTATTTCGCGTCAGAGCAAGGCGGCTAGCCTGTGAATCCCCGGGAGCTTACACAAGTAAGTGACCGGGGTGAGCGGGCGACGCCAACGCCGCTATGGCGTGAAAGACGAAGGAAATTTAGATTTTACCAACCAGGTCCAGAGACGGAGCCAGAGTTGCTTCACCTTCTTTCCATTTAGCCGGGCAAACTTCACCTGGGTGAGAAGCTACGTACTGTGCTGCTTTGATTTTACGCAGCAGGTCAGACGCGTCACGGCCAATGCCTTCAGCGGTAACTTCGATTGCCTGGATGATACCCTGCGGGTCAACAACGAAGGTCGCACGGTCAGCCAGACCTTCATCTTCACGCATGTTGTCGAAGTTACGGGTCAGGGCGCCAGTCGGGTCGCCGATCATCGCATATTTGATTTTAGCGATGGTTTCAGAGCTGCTGTGCCATGCTTTGTGGGTGAAGTGAGTATCGGTAGATACTGCGTATACGTCTACGCCCAGTTTCTGCAGTTCTTCGTAGTGGTCAGCAACGTCACCCAGTTCGGTCGGGCATACGAAAGTAAAGTCAGCCGGGTAGAAGAAGAAGACGCTCCAGCGGCCTTCGGTATCTTTTTCGGTGATTTCGATGAATTCGCCGTTTTTGAATGCCTGGTTTTTAAAAGGTTTAATTTTGGTGTTAATCAAGGACATCTATACTTCCTCCGTGTTTTCGATGAGATGTAAGGTAACCAATTTTGCCGATTCGGCTAATGCGTTTCCATTATCAAATCAATCAGCCAAACCTTACAACAGCAACAAGACAGCAAGGTGAACCTTTTAAAGGAAAACCTGAAAGTAAAAAGGCCGCCTCAACGGGCGGCCCTGATACCTGAATTCCCCGCAGGTACATTCAGTGCCAGCCGAAGCTGGCGTTGCGTTGCGCTCTACATACCTTGTATCAAGGCCGTAACAGCGGTTTGATTACAGCACCCGCGCGCGCATTGAGCAATGGATAAGAGGGATAGTCCTGCCTATGGTTGTGATAGGCTGAACCGAACAGGCTTCTGAAACGTTATAAATTTAATTTCATTATAAATTTCGCGCTATATATAAATGCCAGTTGTTATTCAAATAATTCAATCACACTTCAAAGATAAAATTATCTTAATAAACCTTGAAGTTGTGTTTCAATAATCCAAAGCCATGATATATTAAGATCACTTAAATTTTGAATTAAGCAAGTTACCCACACGGATTGAAAAAGGTAACTTTCCTCTGTCGTACTCCATGATGTGATAACGACAGCAAACACAGCACACTCAGGACGAAACATGGCCAACCTCTACGACCTAAAAAAATTCGATCTCAATCTGTTAGTCATCTTCGAATGCATTTACCAACATCTCAGTATCAGTAAGGCTGCCGAGACACTTTATATCACGCCATCCGCCGTGAGCCAGTCGCTGCAACGCCTGCGTGGCCAGCTCAATGACCCCCTGTTCATCCGTTCAGGTAAGGGAATTACGCCGACCACGGTGGGCACCAACCTCCATCATCATCTTGAACAGAATCTCAACCAAATTGAACAGACGATCAACATGATGCATCACTCGGACATCAAGAAAAAGTTCGTTATCTATTGCTCCCAAATGGTGTCGCCTGGCTATATGCTCGAACCGATGAAACTATTAATATCCGAGGAAAATTACGAGATAGAACAACGCGATATGCTTATCTCTCCGGAATCCGCAGAGGACCTGCTCGCCTACCGTAAAGCCGACCTGATTTTCACAATTGCCCCGGTAAAAAATCGCTCTGTGGTTTGTGTTCACTTTACCACGGTGCCAATAACGTTAATCTGCCGGGAAAACCATCCAAGACTCACCGATACGGTCAGTCTCGAGGCGTTATACCGGGAGAAATTCACCTTTTACCAGAGCGCTCACCCGGGCGTTAAAGAGTTCCAGAATCGCGCCAATGACGTTTTCCCGGAAAGAAATATTGCTTTTCGCACGGACTCCATCAGCTCGCTTATCTCCATGGTCAGTTCATCTGATCTGTTAGGCTTTATACCCATATCAATCTATGAAGCCTATAAAGAGACGTTAAAATTAAAACGAATCGCCGCCCCTTTTGAATTGCCCGAAATACATGTCTATATGCTTTACAGCCGTTCTTCTCTGAACAGCAGCGTTTTTTCAACGTTTATTGAGAAAATGCATAAACTCTGTCTTTCCGCTCCGTCTGCGTAAAATCATTTACATGGTGAATATAAAAGCTGCAAACTAAAAAAAATGATTCCGTGAAAATAATGAAAAATGATTTCATAATATCGTCTTAATTTCTTCCAGACATTTAACATGCAGGATGCGATTAACTATGTCGATCTATAAAATCCCTTTACAGGAAAATGTTTCAGACGCTTCAGCGGAACGCATAGACTGGACGCTAAACAATTTCTCCAGGGTATGCGTTTCCTTTTCCGGTGGAAAAGATTCTACCGTGATGCTGCATCTCGTTGCC
This sequence comes from Enterobacter hormaechei, assembly GCA_042434945.1. Taxonomy (GTDB): domain Bacteria; phylum Pseudomonadota; class Gammaproteobacteria; order Enterobacterales; family Enterobacteriaceae; genus Escherichia; species Escherichia hormaechei_A. The sequence continues at coordinate 733,716 of CP170191.1, read as the reverse complement.
CAGCAAGCACGGCAATTAAAGCGAAAAATAGATGTCATCTTTCTGGACTGGGAAGCGCAATTCTCCTCAACCATTCAGCATGTTGACACGATGAGAACGCTGTATCGTGATGTTATCCATCAGTTCTGGTGGGTAGCGCTTCCGCTCACGACCCAGAACGCACTGTCACAGTTTCAACCTGAATGGCAGTGCTGGGAACCCGGGACAAACTGGGTTCGCCAGCCACCGGAAGATGCCATTACCGATTATCACTATTTCGATTTTTATCAGCAGGGAATGACGTTTGAAGTCTTCGTGCGAGAGTTTGCCGAATGGTATGCGCAAAAACGTCCTGCCGCCGTCATAGTGGGGATCCGCGCCGATGAATCCTACAACCGTTTTCTGGCGATCGCGTCGGCACGTAAGCAGCGCTTTTCTGACGATAAACCCTGGACGACCGTCGCACCGGGTGGTCACTCCTGGTATATCTACCCTCTGTACGACTGGAAAACCGCCGACATCTGGACGTGGTTCGCGAAATCAAAATGTTGCTATAACCCCTTATACGACCTGATGTACAAGGCGGGGGTGCCGCCACGTTATATGCGCATCTGCGAACCGTTTGGCCCGGAACAGCGTCAGGGCTTGTGGCTCTATCATGTCATTGAACCCGAACGCTGGGCGGCGATGTGTGAGCGTGCCTGCGGGGTGCGCAGCGGCGGTATTTATGCCGGGCACGATAACCATTTTTATGGCCACCGGAAGATCCTGAAACCAGACCATCTTGGCTGGCGCGAATACGCCATGCTGCTACTCGACAGCATGCCGCAAAATACGGCGGAGCATTACCGCAATAAAATTGCGGTTTATCTCCACTGGTATCAAAAGCGAGGCATGAACGATATTCCCGATACGCAGGAGGGCGACATTGGCGCCAAGGACATCCCCTCCTGGCGACGTATCTGTAAGGTTTTACTTAATAACGATTACTGGTGCAGGGCCCTGTCATTTAGCCCAAATAAACCAAAACACTATCAGCGCTACAGCGACAGAGTGAAGGCAAAACGCAAGGAGTGGGGCATTTTATGCGACAGCGAATAATCACCGAAATTGACATCTACCTTCAATCACTTACCGAAGAGGATCGAATCAATGCCATTAACGCCTTCCGTCAGGCAATACATAAAAACAGCCCTTTTCGTGAGCAACCTATAGACTGTGTGCTCTGGGTTAAGCAGGACGCGATTACCGCCAACGATTACAACCCCAATAACGTTGCCCCACCGGAAAAACGATTACTCAGCAAGTCACTGGAACTTGATGGATTCACCCAGCCTATCGTTGTGACCGAAAGCGAACAGCAGCAGTATGAAATCGTGGACGGTTTTCACCGCCATGAAATTGGCACAACCCGGGCGGTTTTGAAGCGCCAGCTCAAAGGGTACTTACCCGTCACTTGCCTGCGCCAGGAGCGACAGGACAAACATAACCGAATGGCGGCCACCATTCGCCACAATCGGGCTCGTGGGCGGCATCAAATCAACGCCATGTCAGAGATTGTTCGTGAACTGGTTCAGCTCGGCTGGGACGACGAGAAGATAGGCAAGGAGCTTGGAATGGATAGCGACGAAGTGCTGCGCCTCAAACAAATCAACGGTCTGCTCGAACTCTTCGCAGACCGTCGTTTTTCTGAAGCCTGGACGGTGAAATAGTCAGAGCGCGTTTAACCGCGCTGCCGCTGCCAGCAGCGTCGATTCCTGCTTCGCAAAGCAAAGTCGGATCAGCTTATGCGGGAAGGGATCGGCGCAGAACACCGACAGCGGAATGGCCGCCACGCCCACCTCTTTCGTCAGCCACTGGCAGAAACTCACGTCGTCCAGATCGGAAATCGCGCTGTAGTCGGCCAGCAGGAAATAGGTCCCTTCACAGGGTAAAATCTCCAGACGGCTTTTGCTCAACGCAGCCACAAACCGATCCCGACGCGCACGGTAGAAATCCGGTAGCTCACGGTAGTGTCCGGGGTCGCTGCGCAGCATATCCGCCAGCGCCAGCTGAGCGGGTGTGTTCACCGCAAACGTCAGATACTGATGCACTTTACGCAGCTCAGCGCTGATGGCGGCGGGCGCCACGCAGTACCCGACCTTCCAGCCGGTCATATGGTAGGTTTTGCCAAATGACGATACCGCGATTGCACGCTCACGAAGCTGCGGATGCGCCAGCACGCTGGCATGCCCCTCTTCGGCGAAGCAGATATGCTCATACACCTCGTCGCTCAGAACATAGATTTCACGTTCGGCGATGGCCTGCCACAGGGCGGCAAAATCGCTCTTCTGCCACACCGTCGCCGATGGGTTGTGCGGCGTATTCAGGATCACCAGCCGGGTTTTATCGCTCAGCAGCGCGGCAAACGCCTGCCAGTCCGGACGAAAATGCGGCGGCTGGAGCGCCACGCGTTTCACTACGCCGCCAGCCAGTTCAATCGCCGGGGCGTAGCTATCGTAGCTCGGGTCAAAACAAATCACCTCATCGCCCGTACGCACCAGGGCGGTTATCGCCGCATACAGCGCTTCGGTCGCCCCTGCGGTTACCGTGATCTCGCTGTTCGCATCAGGTTTATAGCCATACAGCTCAGCCGTTTTATCCGCAATGGCTTCACGCAACGCCTGCACGCCGGTCATCGGCGCGTACTGGTTGGCTCCCTGCGCCACGTGGTACGCCAGACGCTCCTGCAAATATTTCGGCCCGCCAAAATCCGGAAAACCTTGTGAGAGGTTAATGGCGTTGTGCTGCTGCGCCAGGGCGCTCATCTGGGTAAAAATCGTCGTGCCGAGATTTGGAAGTTTACTCTGCGGGATCAACGGGTTATTGCTCATTGTAGTGTGCCTGCCTGTAATACTTATGTTGCTGACACTATAACACGATGTTAGTCTTTGGCAATCAAGACGCTTAGACGTCTAAACGATATAAATATTCCTGACCGAGAGGGTAAAAGGAAATGACAGACAACCTGCAACTCACACACCTGGTCGAGGCCTGCCGCTGGATTGGCGCTAAAGGCTGGGCGCCCGCTACCGGCGGCAATATGTCCGTGCGTCAGGATGAACACCTGTGCTGGCTGAGCGAATCCGGAAAAGATAAAGGCAGCCTGACCACCGCCGATTTTCTACAGGTTGAAATCGCCACCAACCGTGCGCCGTCTGGCCGTAAACCGTCGGCAGAGACCGGGCTGCATACCCTCATCTATCGCCTGTTTCCCGAGGCTAACGCCGTCCTGCACGTTCACACTGTCAATGCCACGGTGCTGTCGCGTCTGGTCAACGAGGCCGAGCTGAAGATCACCGGTTTCGAGATGCAAAAATCCCTTACCGGGCAGACCACGCACCAGGATACGGTGGCCATCCCGGTGTTTGATAACGACCAGGACATCGACGCCCTCGCCTCGCGCATCGCCCATTACGCGCAGGAACGCCCGCTTAATTATGGTTTTCTTCTGCGCGGTCATGGCTTAACCTGCTGGGGACGCGACGTGGCCGAAGCCCGCCGTCATCTGGAAGGGTTAGAATTCTTATTTGAATGCGAAATGCGTTTACGACAATGGGAGAGAGTATGATTCGCGCGATTGTGACGGATATTGAAGGGACCACCAGCGATATCCGTTTTGTCCATGATGTTTTGTTCCCCTACGCGCGTGAGCGGCTGGCGGCTTTTGTGACCGCGCAGCAGTACGCCGAGCCGGTCAAATCGATTCTGGACAACCTGCGCGATGAAATCAGCGCTCCGCATGCCAGCGTCAGCGATCTCATCAACGTACTGTTTACCTTTATGGATGAAGACCGCAAATCGACGGCGCTCAAAGCCCTGCAAGGCATCATCTGGCAGGACGGTTACGTCAACGGTGACTTTACCGGACACCTCTATCCTGACGTACTGCCCGCGCTGGAAAAATGGAAGGCGCAAGGGATTGATCTCTATGTTTATTCCTCTGGCTCCGTCACCGCGCAGAAACTGTTATTTGGCTACAGCGACGAAGGTGATATTACTCATCTGTTCAGCGGCTATTTTGATACCCACATTGGCGCCAAGCGCGAGGTGCAGTCTTATCAAAATATTGCGGCGCAAACGGGCATTGCCCCGTCGCAGATCCTGTTTCTGTCGGATATTCATCAGGAGCTGGACGCGGCTGAGCAGGCGGGTTTTCGTACCCTGCAACTGATTCGCGGTGAAGATGACGGCGGAAGCCATCATCATCAGATCCACCAGTTTGACGAGATTAATCCGGAGCAGATCCCTTCATGAGCGCATTGACCATTTATTCCGATAAAGACGCCAGTCAGCACCAGTGGCACAGCACCGACGCCGCCGAGATTGCCCAACAGCTGAACGCCAAAGGCGTGCGGTTTGAACGCTGGGCTGCGGATCGCGATTTAGGACACGATCCCGCACCAGAAGCCGTGATCGCGGCCTATAAGCATGCGATCGACAAGCTGGTGGCAGAGAAAGGTTACCAGAGCTGGGATGTGATCAGCCTGCGCGCCGACAATCCGCAGAAAGAGGCGCTGCGCGCGAAGTTTCTGAACGAACACACTCACGGTGAAGACGAAGTGCGCTTTTTCGTGGAAGGGGCGGGATTGTTCTGCCTGCACATCGGCGATGAGGTGTATCAGGTGCTGTGCGAGAAAAACGACCTGATTTCCGTTCCCGCGGGCACGCCGCACTGGTTTGATATGGGCTCAGAGCCGAACTTTACGGCGATTCGTATTTTCGATAACCCGGAGGGTTGGGTCGCACAGTTTACCGGGGATGCGATTGCGGATGCGTATCCACGCCTGGCATGATCTTTTCTCCCTCTCCCTTGTGGGAGAGGGCTGGGGTGAGGGGGAACATACGGCTCTGGTGGTCAGTTCCATATTCAGACATTAATCAAATACTGGCGATAATCCTCTGCACATCAGCGCCAACCAGCCTCGCCAGATGCACAAACTCCACTACGTCTAACCTGCGTTCACCACTTTCCACTTTAGCGATAAACGATTGGGGTTTCCCCAAAGCCTCCGCAAGCTGGGCCTGAGTAATCCCCTTCTCTTTACGAGCTTTCTTCAACGCATTGATAACAAGCTGGTATTCTTCTGAATAAACTGAGGCCATTGTTCCGATTCCATACAAATATCCTGAAATCGAATATCCACCTATTGCCTTTTTATCCCAAAACAGGTTAATTGAGTGCGTAACGCAAACCTGTAAGGAGTAAAGAATGCAACGTCAAAACTGGCATCCTGCCGATATTGTTGCGGCATTAAAGAAACAAGGAACAAGCCTGGCAGCGTTGTCACGCAAGGCCGGCCTTTCTTCATCCACATTAGCAAACACACTCTCGCGCCCGTGGCCAAAGGGCGAATTGATTATCGCTCAGGCGTTGAACATTCCACCGGATGTGATATGGCCGGAAAGATATTTTGGTAAAAATGGTGAACGCATATTCCGTCAGATGAGAGCGACCAGGAAAAAAACGTGTCTTTGACATGAACAGCGTTTTCCCCCCCTTCGGGGAAGCCCATCAGTTCATGCTGCTCACGAATTTCCCTTTCGCTACCTCGTCCGGCGTGACCACGCCTGTATCCAGCACCCAGCCGCTAATCAGCGAGGCGGGGGTGACGTCAAACGCCGGGTTGTAGACTTGCGCGTTTTCCGGCGCCCACTGCACCACGCCAAAGCTCCCCGCCACGCCCGTCACTTCACTGGCCGCGCGCTGCTCAATCGGGATTGCGTCACCGTTCGGGCAGTCCGGGTCGAGGGTCGTTTGCGGGGCAGCGACGTAGAACGGAATGCCGTGAAACTTCGCCAGCACCGCCAGGGAATAGGTGCCGATTTTGTTCGCCACGTCGCCGTTGGCGGCAATGCGGTCTGCTCCCACCCACACGGCGTCCACCTGCCCTTTTGCCATCAGGCTGGCGGCCATGGAGTCGGTAATCAGCTGATACGGTACGCCCAGCTCGCCGAGTTCCCACGCGGTCAGCCTGCCGCCCTGCAATAGCGGACGGGTTTCATCCACCCAGACGTTGCTTACCTTGCCTTCCTGATGCGCGCGAGCAATCACCCCCAGCGCGGTACCGACGCCCGCCGTCGCCAGCCCGCCGGTGTTGCAGTGGGTCAGCATACGGCTGCCGCGCTTCACCAGCGCGCTGCCCGCACTGGCAATAGCGTCACAGAGCCGTTTGTCTTCGTCAATCAGCCGCAGCGCTTCAGCCACCAGCGCCGGAACATAATCTTCCTGCCACAGCGCCAGCTTCATGCGGTCGAGATTGTTCATCAGGTTCACCGCCGTCGGGCGGGAGGCGCGCAGGGTTTCCAGCGCCACCGCCAGCTCGTCGCGGCTTTTGCCGCTTTCCGCTAGCAGCGCCAGCAACAGGCTTGCAGAGAGACCAATCAGCGGCGCGCCGCGCACCCGCAGGGCGTGTATGTGCCCGACCAGCGCCTCGACCGTCGAGGCATCCAGCCAGCGTTTCTCCTGTGGAAGCGCCTGCTGGTCGAGAATAAAGAGCTGATTATCCGCCACCCGCAGGCTGGTCGTCTGTAATGTCTGCATGTCGTTAATTCCCTGTTGCGTTGTTGTAGCACATTGTGTCAGGATGAAATCCAGATGTATAGACGTCTACATGTCTTAATTAGCAAAACTGAGGAGCAGGCCATGTCGCAATACCGTACCTTTACCGCTCAGGACGCCGTGGAGTATGCCAGGCAGTTTGGCGGACTTGACGATCCTTCATCGCTGGTAGAGGCGCAGGAAATCGGCGACGGCAACCTCAACCTGGTCTTTAAAATTTTCGACCGCGCGGGCGTGAGCCGCATCGTCGTTAAGCAGGCGCTGCCCTATGTACGCTGCGTCGGCGAATCCTGGCCGCTGACGCTGGATCGTGCCCGTCTTGAAGCGCAAACCCTGGTCGAGCATTACCAGCACAGCCCGCAGCACACGGTGAAAATCCACCACTTTGACCCGGAACTGGCGGTGATGGTGATGGAAGATCTCTCCAGTCATAGCATCTGGCGCGGCGAGCTGATTAACAACATTTACTACCCCCAGGCGGCGCGTCAGCTGGGGGAATATCTGGCTCACACCCTGTTTCACACCAGCGATTTTTATCTGCATCCGCACGATAAAAAAGCGCAGGTAGCGAAATTCATCAACCCGGAGATGTGCGAGATCACCGAAGATCTGTTCTTTAACGATCCGTACCAGATCCACGCGCGCAACAGCTACCCGGCCGAGCTGGAAAACGATGTTGCCGCCCTGCGCGACGACGCCCAGCTTAAAATCGCCGTGGCCTCCCTCAAGCACCGCTTTTTCTCGCACGCCGAAGCCCTGCTGCACGGAGACATTCACAGCGGTTCGATTTTTGTGGCCGACGGCAGCCTGAAGGCCATCGACGCTGAGTTCGGCTATTTTGGGCCGATTGGCTTTGACGTTGGCACCGCCATCGGCAACCTGCTGCTGAACTTCTGCGGCCTGCCTGGGCACCTCGGCATTCGCGATGCCGCCGCCGCGCGCGAGCAGCGCCTGACCGATATTCAGGAACTGTGGAACACCTTCGCGGAGCGCTTCCAGGCGCTGGCAAACGAGAAAGCCCGCGACGCCGCACTCAGCGCGCCGGGCTATGCCTCCGCGTTCCTGAAAAAGGTCTGGCATGACGCCATCGGGTTCTGCGGCACCGAGCTGATTCGCCGCAGCGTCGGGCTTTCACACGTGGCGGATATCGATACCATCCAGGATGAAGCCATGCGCCACGAATGCCTCCGCCATGCAATATCCCTCGGTAAAGCGCTGATTGTCATTGCCGACCGCATCGACAGCGCGGAAGAGCTGCTGGCACGGGTGCGGCAGTACAGCTGATTTTCTCCCTCTCCCTGTGGGAGAGGGCCGGGGTGAGGGCATCAAACCGCACTCACCCCAAATACTCAATCACCGACAACCCGCCGTTATAATCCGTGCTGTAAATAATCCCCTGCGCATCCACAAACACGTCGCACGACTGGATCACCTGCGGGCGGTTGGGCCGCGTATCCATCATCCTCTCCGGCGCCGCGGGCACCAGCGCTCCCGTTTCTACCGGGCGATACGGATTGGAAATGTCATACGCGCGCACGCCCGCGTTCTGATACGTCGCAAAAATTAGCGTTGAGCTGACGAAGCTCCCCGGCCGGTTTTCGTGCAGGTTGTGCGGGCCGAAATGCGCCCCTTTCGCCACGTAGTCGGTTTCATCCGGCTGCGGGAAGGTCGAGATGCTGACCGGGTTCGACGGCTCGCGGATATCAAACAGCCAGATCAGCTTTTCGCCGTCTTCCTGATTGTCGAGCACCGCTTCGTCCAGCACCACCAGCAGGTCGCGGTCCGGCAGCGGCAGCGCGGTGTGCGTCCCACCGCCAAACGGCGGGCTCCAGTTACGGTGGCTAATGAGCTTAGGCCGGGTGCGGTCCTTCACGTCCAGCAGCGTCAGGCCGCCGTCACGCCAGCTGCCATACGCGGTGTCGCCGGCAATAATCGCATGGTGCAGCGCGTAGCGTTTGCCTTCCGGCCAGCCCGGCTTCTCACCTTCGGCCTGGTTCATCCCGGGCAGCCACCAGCGCCCCGCAACTTCAGGCTTACGCGGGTCCGCAAGATCGATGGTCAGAAAGATGTAATCGGTAAAGCCGTCGATCAGCGCTGAAACGTAGGCCCAGCGGCCGCCGACGTACCAGATGCGGTGAATGCCGATGCCACTCAGCGACAGAAAGCCGATTTCGCGTGGCCTGTCCGGCGTGGAGATATCAAAGACGCGAAGCCCGGCGCTCCAGACTTTATCCTGCACGTCGCTGACGGTCTCCCCCACCTGGCGGGTGTAGTAGACCTTCTCATCGGCAAAACGCGCATCGGCAAACAGATCCCGGGCGTTAATCACCAGCAGCAAATCGTCGTGCGCCTGGAGGTGTACGTTCCAGGTACCCGGCGGCGCGGGCACGTAACCTGCGGCTTTTGGTTTTTTCGGATCGCGCACGTCGACAATGGAAAAGCCCTGCGACACCATATGACCGATATAGGCGAAACCACGGTGCACCATCAGCTGTACACCGTCCGGACGACCGCCCTGGTCGCTATGGCCAATCAGCCGCATATTGCGGCTGTATTCGGGAGGGGGTAATTGAGACACCTTATGCTCCTTACGCCCGGTGGCGCTACGCTTACCGGGCCTACGGGTGAGAAATGTAGGCCGGGTAAGGCGCAGCCGCCACCCGGCTTGGTTTACTTGTTTTTAGCGGCAAGCGTCGCAAACCACGGCGCGATAAAATCTTCCGTCTGGCCCCAGCCTGGAATGATTTTCCCCAGAGACGCCACGTTCACCGCGCCCGGCTGGGCGGTCAGCAGCGCCTGCGGAATAGCCGCCGCCTTGAAATCGTAGGTGGCAGGCGTCGCTTCTCCGGCAATCTTATTGGCGATCAGGCGTACGTTGGTCGCGCCAATCAGCTTCGGATCTACCGCCACGCTCACCTTCCACGGGCTACCCGGCTCGCGCATCAGCTGGAGATCCTGGTTGGAGATGTCGATGCTGTAGAGCTTGATCTCGGTGCGGCCGTTCTCTTTCAGCGCCTTATACGCGCCCTGACTGAAGGCATCCCAGGTCCCCCAGATGGCGTCGATTTTACCTTTCGGGTATTTCGCGAGGATCGCCCCCACCTTGTTGGCGGTGTCGCCCTGCACGTCAGAGGAGACCGCGCCGATGGACTCCAGCTCTTTAATCTCCGGATACTGCTTTTGCAGTTCTTTGTAGGCCGCCTGACGGCGCTCCATCGGCGGGAAGCCCGCGACCCACAGCTTGACGATATTGGCCTTGCCGTTGAAATCTTTCGCCAGTTGACCAAAAGAGAGGTTGGTCAGGGAGGCATCGTCCTGCTGGGTAACGGTTACGCCCGGGATCTCGCCGTTCACGGCGGTATCAAACACCGAAACTTTAATCCCGGCATCCACCGCCTTCTTTACCAGCGCGGTGGAGTACGGATCGCGCCCCTGAGAGAGAATAATCCCGTCGTATTTCTGGCTGATGGCCTGGTTCACGAAATCCTGGAATCTGGCGTCGTCCCCGTTACTTAAAAACGTGCTGACCTTAAAGCCGAGCTTTTTCCCTTCCTGAATCGCCCCGGCAACAAACTGCGTGGTGTTGTCGTCCGAGCCCAGGTTGCGGATCACCGCAATGCGAATGGGGCCGTCATGGCTGGCAATGGCGGCCGGAACCGGCGCGGGGGTAGCCGCCAGGCCCGGCAAAGAAGTGAGTAATCCAAGAGCTACCAAAGAGAGCGCAATCTTTTTCATTTATTATCCCGTTGTGTTGTCAGCGTTTTTGTATGTAAGTAATCGCCAGTGCCATCGCGAGCACCAGCCCTTTTATAATGTCCATGGCGTAATACGGCACGGAGAGCATCACCAGCCCGTTCGACAGCACGCCGAGGATCACCGCCCCCACCAGCGTGCCCAGCGCGTTCGGCTTGCCGGACCCGGCCAGCGAGAACCCGATCCACGCCGCCGCCACCGCATCCATCAGGTAGCCGCCCCCCGCATTCACCTGCGATGAACCGATACGCGAAGCCAGCAAAATTCCGCCCAGTCCCGCCAGCAGCGAGGCGATCACGTAGGCCGCCACCTTGTAGCGCGTGGTGCGAATACCGGAGAGACGCGCGGCTTCCGGGTTGCCGCCAATGGCGTACATCCGGCGTCCGTGGGTGGTCAGCGACAGGCCAAGCTGCGCCAGAATCGTCACCACCAGCATGACGATCACAATGGTCGGCACCTGCCCCAGCAGGCTGAACGCCGCCGGAATGGTCCCTTCCGCCATGTCGCCGCTCGGCAGCACCATGTTCTCGGTAATCGACCCGCCGTAGCTGTAGGTCATCGCCACGCCCTGGATGACAAACAGGCTGGCAAGGGTCGCGAGCATGTCCGGAATGCGCAGGATGACGATCAGAAAGGCGTTAAACAGGCCGACCAGCGTGCAGAGCGCAAGGGTAAGCAGAATCGACTCGGTGGTGCCGAAGCCGTGCCAGACGAAAAGCGAAATCACCAGCGCGTTCGCCAGCGACGCGGTTGACCCCACCGAGAGATCGAACCCGCCGACGGTCAGCGAAATCGAGACGCCGATGGCAATCACCGTCACGATGGCAATCGAGCGCAGAATGTTGATGGTGTTGTTCGGATCGAGGAAGCTGTCCGACGCCAGGCCAAACACCGCCACCAGCGCGACGACGGTCAACAGCATGCCCCACCTGTAGAGAAAATCGAAAATCTGCTGACGGCCAGACGCCGCCGCGTTCACTGAAAGGGCCTTGCTCACGACGCCGTTCCTCCGGTTGAATAATAAAGTAGTGTCTCTTCCCGGGCCTCGGCTCCGGCGATTTCCGCCACGATGCGTCCGTCCCACAGCACGCAGATGCGGTCGCACAGCCCGACCAGCTCGGCGAACTCGCCCGAGGCGTAAATGACACCTTTGCCCTCGCGCGCCAGGCCGTCGATCAGCTGAAACAGATCGGTTTTGGCCTTCACGTCCACGCCTTTGGTCGGCTCGTCGAATATCAGCACGCTGGCGTCATTGCGCAGCCATTTGCCGATGGCGACCTTCTGCTGGTTACCGCCGGAAAGCCGACGCAGCACCTGCCCCGGCCCGCGCGTGCGCACACCGACGCGGGCAATCACCTCTTCTGCCCAGCGCCACGCCTGACGATGACCAAACAGGCTCCAGCGCGAGAAGCTGTTATCGGCGCACACGGCAAGGTTCATGCTCACCGGCTCGTCGATAAAAATGCCCTCTTTGCGCCGCTCCTCCGGCACGAGCGCCAGACCGCGCAGTACCGAGTCTGCCGGATCGCGCGGTTTCCAGGCCTGATGGTTCAGCTCACCGCGCGCTACGCGGCTTTTGCTGGCGCCAAACAGCGCCTTGCAGAGTTCCGTTTTCCCCGCCCCCGCCAGCCCGGCAATGCCGAGGATTTCACCTTTGCGCAGGTGCAGGGAGATATCTTTCAGCAACGCATCGTCGTGCAGCCCTTCCACCCGCAGCAGCGTCTCCTCACCGTGCGGCGGGCGCGGGGGCGGATAGATATCGCTCAGCTCGTGGCCGAGCATCTTCTCAACAATCGCTTCGCCGCTCAGATCCGCCATCGGGCCGGACTCAATCAGCCTGCCGTCGCGCAGCACCGTCAGGGTGTCGCAGATGGCCTTCAGCTCGTGAATGCGGTGAGAGATAAACACCACGCCGATACCCTGCTGTTGCAGACGTCTTACTACCGCAAACAGACGCTCACTCTCGTGCGCGTCCAGCGGCGCGGTGGGCTCATCAAGAATGAGAAAACGGCAGTGGTGCGAGAGCGCCCGCGCCAGCAAAATCTGCTGTTTTTCAGCCAGCGTGCAACTGTCGATGGAGCGGCGTACGTCGAGCGAAACATCCAGCTGCGCCAGCGCCTGCCGCGCCTGCTGACGAACCGCGCGCCAGCTGTAGCGGTGCCCCGGATGCGCCAGCTGGTCGAGCATGATGTTTTCGGCAATGCTTAACCCGGGGATGAGCGCCACATCCACCTCCTGCTGCACAAGATGGATACCCAGCCGTTTGGCGTCCAGCGGCTCGCGGATACTTACCGGCTGGTTGTTAATGCAGATTTCGCCTTCATAACGATCGTGCGTCCCGCACAGCACCGCCATCAGCGTCGATTTCCCCGCGCCGTTGGCGCCGGTCAGCGCATGCACCGACCCCCCGTTCAGGGTGAAATCCACGCGCGACAGGGCCTGAAAGCCGGAAAAGGCCAGGCTGATACCGCGCATCTCAAGGCGACTGGAAACCATCCGCGTAAATCCTTCATTACTCTTCTGATTTAGCGAATTTTTCACAGCTCTTGTTGACTGACAACGACGTAAAAGGCATAAGTTAAAGCAAAATATTATTAGCCATCCGGATGTCCAGACATAACATCGGGTTAGCGCTTGCTAAAAAAGGACAACTTCATGAGCAACACCGATATCCGCGTCGTGCCCGGCCCGGCGAACTACTTCTCTCATCCGGGAAGCCTTGCCCACCTGGATGATTTCTTTACTCCGGAACAGCTTTCCCGCGCGGTGTGGATCTACGGCGAGCGGGCAATCGAGGGCGCACGCCCTTATCTGCCGCAGAGTTTTAACGCGACGGGGGCAAAACATCTGCTGTTTAAGGGCCATTGCAGCGAGCGTGACGTTACCCATCTGGTGAACGAGTCGGGTAGTGAAACCAGCGTGGTGATTGGCGTGGGCGGCGGTGCGGTAATGGATACCGTCAAGGCCGTGGCGCGTCGTCTGAGCGTGCCGTTCGTAGGCATTCCCACTATCGCCGCCACCTGCGCGGCGTGGACCCCGCTCTCCGTCTGGTACAACGATGCCGGTCAGGCGCTACAGTTTGAGATTTTTGACGACGCCAACTTTCTGGTGCTGGTGGAGCCGCAGATCATCCTTAACGCCCCGGCGGAATATCTGCTGGCGGGCATCGGCGATACGCTGGCGAAGTGGTACGAAGCGGCGGTGCTCGCCCCTCAACCTGAGAGTCTGCCGCTGACCGTGCGTCTTGGCCTGAACGGTGCGCTGGCGATCCGTGACGTGCTGCTGGCACGCAGCGAAGAAGCGCTTGCGGATCAGCAGCGCGGCGAACAGACGCAGGCGTTCCGGGACGTGGTGGATGCGATTATTGCCGGAGGCGGAATGGTCGGCGGTCTGGGTGAGCGCTATACCCGCGTGGCGGCGGCGCACGCGGTGCACAACGGCTTAACCGTGCTGCCGCAGACGGAAAAATACCTGCACGGCACCAAGGTGGCCTACGGCATTCTGGTGCAGAGCGCCCTGCTCGGTCAGGACGACGTGCTGGCGCAGCTGGTGGCGGCGTACCAGCGCTTCAATCTGCCGACCACGCTTCGCGAGCTGGACGTCGATATTCACAACCGCGACGAGCTGGATAAGGTCATTGCCCACACCCTGCGCCCGGTGGAGTCGATTCACTATCTGCCGGTGACGTTAACGCCTGAGGTGCTGCGCGCCGCGTTTGCGAAGGTGGAATCCTTCAGCCGTTAATCGCGCCGACGGACTATACCTAATGATGATTCTCTCCACTCTCGTAACGAGGTCATCATGCAGATCGATTTAACAGGTAAAAAGGCGCTGGTTACTGGCGCCAGTCGTGGGCTGGGGCTGCGGGGCAAATTTCCGGCACCGGTCTGGACGTGGACGTGGACGGCGGTTTGAACGCCTGATCGCATCTTTTTCTGCAAGCCTCTGTCGCCCGGCAGAGGCCTGTTCGAGGCGCCTCGACGATTCGCGTTTTGCCGCTTTCTCGCGGTTTTTCTCCGCTCTACAGTAACCCATAAGAAATTCGGAATTTATCTAATAGTCTTATTATTTCCTTATTTTTTGTGTGGGCGTACAGTGGAGGTACGGATGAAGATTGTCTGGTCAAAGACCGCTGAGAAGCAATTTTCTAAAATCGATACGCGATATCAGAACCGCATTAAATTCAGGCTGGAGAAGATGGATGATAAAACATCACCTGTCGCGGATATCAAGAAATTATCATCTCCCGAAAACCACTACAGGCTGCGATTAGGTGATTACAGGGTAATTTACACCTTCGGGGATCCGCCGGGTGATATCTGCTACGTAGTGGCGGTTAAACGCCGGACAACAACCACCTACCTTCATGAGGAGCATACGGAATATGACTGTTCAGTTCATAAAGGATAAAGAAGGGAAAAAACAGTATGTTGTCATTCCTTATAGTGAATATTTTCGCATGCGTTTAGCCACGCTTGAGTATGACGATGAGGATGAAAGCGACTGGGAAGACATCCCTTATGAATCAGATATCTACGATAACGTAGGTTTACCGGGGGAAGTGTGCGACGTCATGCATAACGAGAACGTCAGCCTACAGGCCGCCTGGCGCATTTTACGCGGCATGTCCCAGCAGGAGGTGGCGGAGAAGCTTGGCATCAGCCAGTCCGCCGTGTCACAGCTGGAAGCGCTGGACTCCCGACCGCAAAAGCGCACCCGCGAAAAGCTGGCGGCAATTTACGGCTGTAAACAGGAGCAGATCAGCCTCTATTTACCAAAAGAGGGTTAACAGCACTTCGCCCCGCCCTTGCCGCCGTAGCGGGCGTCCTGACGGTCGCGGAAAAATTCTTCGTAGGTCATGGGCGTCTGGTCCGGGTGGTTGACGCGCATATGCTCGACGTAGTTGTCGTAATCCGGCACGCCAATCATCATTTTAGCGGCCTGGCCCAGGTATTTACCTGCTTTGGAAAGGGTGTCGAACATAGTTCTGATCTCACAGGAAATGTAGGCCGGGTAAGGCGAAGCCGCCACCCGGCACACGGGTTAGTGCGCGCCTTTCGCCTGCGCTACGATCTCCTCAACATTTTCCGGCATCGGCTCATACGGCGTTTCTTTCGCCGTTGGCTTCGGATCTTTCAATGCCGCAAGTGCCGTCTTAATCGAGAACAGTGCCAGAACCACCACGACCACCATAAAGAAGATGGTTAACCCGGCATCCAGACGGTTATTGAACACCAGTTGCGCCAGCTGTGACTCAGTATACTGCGACGGAATATTGCCGCTGTCGATCATTGCCTGGAACTTATTAGCAATGGCCAGGAAGCCGACTTTCGCATCCGGGCTAAACGCTTTCTGCCAGCCTGCGGTCAGGGTACAAATCAGCAGCCAGGCCGTTGGTACCAGCGCCACCCAGGCGTAACGTTGACGTTTCATCTTGAACAACACCACGGCACAGAGCATCAGTGCCATCCCTGCCAGCATCTGGTTGGCAATACCAAACAGCGGCCACAGAGTGTTAATACCGCCCAGCGGATCGACCACGCCCTGATGGAGGAAGTAGCCCCACGCCAGTACGCACAGCGCTGTTGCCAGCAGGTTAGCAGGCAGTGAATCGGTCCGCTTCAGGCCAGGAGACACCACGCCCAGCAGATCCTGCAACATAAAGCGCGCAGCACGCGTACCCGCATCTACCGCCGTCAGAATAAACAGAGCTTCAAACAGAATGGCGAAGTGATACCAGAACGCCACATCCATCATACCACCCAGCGCACCGTGCAGGATGTAAGCCATCCCCACCGCCAGCGTCGGCGCACCGCCCGCACGGGAAATGATCGACTGTTCACCCACTTCGCTGGCAATCTGGTTGAGCGTATCTGGTGTAATGCTAAAGCCCCAGCTACTCACCACCTGCGCGGCAGAAGCGACTACATCCGCCGTCCCTGCCGGAGCCAGTACCGCCATTGGGCTGTTCATGGCAAAATACACGCCCGGATCGATGATACAGGCAGAAACCAGCGCCATAATCGCCACGAAGGATTCCATCAACATCCCACCGTAGCCGATAAAGCACGCCTGCCCTTCGTTCGCCAGCATCTTCGGCGTGGTGCCGGAAGAGATCAGCGCATGGAAGCCAGACACCGCACCACAGGCGATGGTGATAAACAGGAACGGGAACAGGTTACCGGTCCATACCGGGCCAGTGCCATCGACAAATTTGGTCAGCGCAGGCATGGTCAGCGTCGGGCGCATAATCAAAATGCCTACCGCCAGACCGACGATAGTCCCGATTTTCAGGAAGGTCGAGAGATAGTCACGCGGGGCCAGCAGCAACCACACCGGCAGCACCGCCGCCACAAAACCGTAGCCCACCAGCATCCAGGTCAGCTGCACGCCGGTAAAGTCAAAGTACGGTGCCCAGGTCGGACTTTCTGCCACCCAGCCGCCAGAGATAATGGCGAAAATCAGGAACACCAGGCCAATCACTGACACTTCGCCAATGCGGCCCGGACGCAGATAGCGCAGGTAGATTCCCATAAAAATCGCCAGCGGAATGGTGAACGCAACGGTATACGTTCCCCACGGGCTATGAGTCAGGGCTTTCACCACGATCATCGCCAGTACTGCAAGGATAATGACCATGATCATAAAGCAGGCTACCAGCGCAATCACCCCGGCAGTTGGCCCCATCTCTTCTTTGACCAGCTCACCCAGCGATCGACCGTCACGGCGCGTAGAAACAAACAGCACCATGAAATCCTGCACCGCACCAGCGAGAACCACCCCGGCGAGCAGCCAGATCATCCCTGGCAGGTAACCCATTTGCGCCGCCAGTACCGGCCCAACCAACGGACCTGCTCCGGCAATGGCCGCAAAATGGTGACCGAACAGCACTTTCTTGTCCGTCGGCACATAGTCCAGCCCGTCGTTATGGCGCACCGCTGGCGTCATACGCGTCGGGTCAACCGCCAGCACATTTTTGGCGATATACAGCCCATAAAAACGGTAAGCGATCAGATAGATACAGACCGACGCCACCACAATCCACAGCGCGTTGATCTGTTCCCCACGATTTAAAGCAATGTATCCCAGAGCAAATGCTCCCATTACAGAGAGCACTGTCCAGACGAGGTATTTCCCTGATTTGTTCATAGTTGTTATCCGTGTGCGTGTCCATAGAGATGTTACATTTTGTTTCTATAACATCTTTGTACGATTTAACAACACGGTAACCATGTAAATCGGAGTTGAAACCAATATTTAACTTAACAATGTTAACTCGATCACTCCGTTAACCGAGTTTTCCTGCAATCTCATTTAATTCTGTCGGGCTCATCCCAAAACTGCCGTACCCAGCCGACAAGTGCAGCAACGCCGCCCCTGTTCATCGAAAACGACGATTTCCCAGCTCTGATTTTGCCGCCCAAGATGCAGCGGCTGGCAGACGCCGCGTACCTTGCCTTCAGACACCGGGCGATGATGGGTGGCGTTAAGTTCCGTACCCACCACACACTGCCCGTCACGGGTCATCATAAATCCGGCCATCGATCCCAGCGTTTCAGCCAGCGCCGCCGACGCGCCGCCATGCAGCAGGCCAAACGGCTGATGAGTACGGGTATCAACCGGCATTTCGGCTTCCAGCACATCATCTCCCAGACGGGTATACACAATTCCCAGATGCGCCACCATTGTGTTATCGCTGGTGGCGTTCAGTTCGTCGAGCGTTAAATGGCGTTTCCAGATCATGCTTATGCCCCCAGCGTTGAGCCGCCATCGACCACAATATCCTGTAGGGTGATATGGCTGGCGAGGTCAGAGGCGAGGAACAAAATCGTGTTGGCGATCTCTTGTGGACGGGCGATTTTCCCCAGCGGAATGCCGAGTTTAAACTGCTCGCCAAAGCCGCGAATACGCTGTTCTTCGGCGTCATCGCTCACCCACAGCGTGCGTTGCATATCGGTGTCGGTGGAGCCAGGCGAAACCACATTACAGCGCACGCCGCTACCCGCCAGTTCCAGCCCGACGCTCAACGCCAGGCTTTTCAGCGCCGCTTTCGATGCGCCATAAGCACTCATACCAATACGCGGCGTGTGTGCGGCGTCGGACGCCACAGTGACAATCGCCCCGCCCCGCTGACGGCGAAACTGGTTCATGGTTTGCTGGAACAGGTTAAACGCACCGCCGACGTTAACCGCAAAAGTCTGCTGCCAGTCCTCTTTACTGAGCTGATCGGTCGCGCCCATGCGCAAAATTCCCGCCGCATTGATCAGCACGTCCAGTCGCTCCGTTTCAGCTAACAGTCGCTGACATACCTGCGCCACCTGCCCGGCGTCGGCAACATCCATTACTTCGGTCGCAAAGGGATATTGCTCCTGAGTGAACGCTTGATCAAAACCTGTAACTTTCGCTCCCGCCTCAACAAACGCCAGCGCCGTGGCGTAGCCGATACCTTTACCTGCGCCGGTTACCCAGACATTTTTACCGCTGAAATCCATTATTTCACCTCGCGGGAGAGTAGCTTCCACCATGCGTCGATGGTCGGGTTTTTCGCCAGCATGACAAAGTCGATATCGCCATGCACTTTGCGCCAGCGCGCCGCCAGCGCCATCATGCGCACCGAATCCAGACCGTAGTCGATCAGGTTGTCGTCATCGAACGGTTCATCGGACTCGTCCAGCAACGGCAGGATCACCTCACGCAGCGCCGCTTTGCTGGCGGGGATAGGTGCTGGCAGCAATTCTTCGGTCATCACCACCCGGCCAGAACGTCCGGCCACATATTTCAGCGACATCAAATGCTCGTCACGGCTGAAATCGGCCAGCGCATCTGCCACCATAAACGGTTTAATATCGCGCATAAATGCGTCGGTTGCGGTGGTCATACAACCAATGTGGGCATATACCCCGGTAATAATCAGCTGGTTACGTCCACTCTCTTTGAGCATTTGCTCCAGCGGAGAACGATGAAACGCGCTGTAGCGCCACTTCACCAGCACCGTGTCGTCGGCATCTGGCGTCAGGCGATCCACCACCTTTTGCTGTTCCGGCGAACGGGTCAGGCCTGGCCCCCACATATCATTCAACAGCGCCCGATCTTCATCGCTCTGCTCTTTCGGCTGGGCGGTGTAATAAACCGGGATATTGTGCTGTTTGCAGTAGTCGCGTAGTGCCGCAATATTCGCGATCACTTGCTCCATCATCGGGCAGTTCTCGCCCCAGAAGCTGACAAAATAGTCCTGCATATCATGGATTAACAACGCGGCACGTTGCGGTTCAAAGGCCCAGTCGACTTTATTCTGCGGAATATCGTGAGACTTCGGCAGTGCGTAAGCCTGTAATTTTGGAATAGCCATCGTGTTCTCTCCTTCAGGCTGATGCGCGTGACGCCAGCCACTGACGTAATTGTTTTTTATCGACTTTCCCGACCGCCGTCAGCGGAAGTGAATCCACACACTCCACGCGATCCGGTAATTTAAATTCGGCAATACCCTGTTCACGCAGGAAACGACGCACCTGCACCGCGCGCAGCGGCTCTTTTACCACCAGATAAGCACAGCTTTTTTCGCCCATCAGCTCATCTTCCATGCTCACCAGTGCGGCATAGATCACCGCCGGATGGCGCAGCAGCAGGTTTTCGATCTCTTCGGCAGCGATCTTCTCGCCGCCACGGTTGATCTGATCTTTCTCGCGCCCCTGCACGGTGATGTAACCCTCTGGATCAATAGAGATCAGATCGCCGGAACAGTAAAAACCGTTGGCATCAAAGGCACTGGCATTGTGCTGCGGACTTTTGTAATAACCGCGGAAGGTGTACGGCCCGCGCGTCATCAGGCGTCCAACTTCCCCTTGCGGCAGTGGATTTCCTTCAGCATCAGCAACCCATACTTCATCGTCCGGACACATTGGGTAACCCTGGGTATGGATAATTTTCTCCGCGCTATCATCAAGTCGGGTGTAGTTCACCAGCCCTTCCGCCATGCCAAACACCTGCTGCAACAGGCAGCCAATCTCAGCGGGAATACGCGCCGCAAGGGTGGCTGAAAGACGTGCGCCGCCGACCTGTAACAGTTTCAGCGAGGCAAGCTGCGCCCGGCTTTCACCTTCGGTCAGCGCCTGCAACCACAGGCTGACTGCCGGTGGCACCAGCGCGGTGACGTTCACCTGATGTTTTTCAATCAATGGGAAGCAAAGCGTGGCGCTGGGATCGGCCGCCAGAACAACCGTTCCTCCGGCAAGAAAGACGCCCAGCGATCCCGGCGAACTCATGGCGTAGTTATGAGCCGCCGGGATCGCGCACAGGTAGCGTGTCTGTTGTGTGAACTGACAAATCTCGACGCTACGACGCACGCTGTAGTAGTAGTCGTTATGAGTGCGCGGGATCAGTTTCGGTGTGCCGGTGGTGCCGCCGGAAAGCTGGAAATAGGCCACTTCATCAGCAGGTGATGGCGTGGCAGTAAAATCCTCAGCCGGATGGTTAATCGCATCCTGCAAGTTATGCTCACCGCTGTCGTTGTGCAGTTGCACCACGCGAATGGAGGAATGTTCTGTGACGAAAGTATTGAGGAAATCATCCCCGCTAAACAGCGCATGTTGGCGATCGGCAATCAGCAATGCGGGTTCAATCTGGCTGGCATAGGCGTTCAGTTCACTACGCTGATGGCTGAACAGCGCCAGCACCGGCGCAAACGCCCAGTTTCAGCAGCGCGAAAAAGGTAATATACAATTCAGCGACGTTACCCAGTTGTACCAGCGCGGTTTCACCAGGTTTAATGCCCTGACGGCGTAAACTACACGCGAGGTTATCCGCCGCCTGATTCAGCTCCCGGTAACTCAACTGTCGCTCGCCGTCGATAACCGCGATGCTGTCACTCGCAGCGTGGCGAGTCAGAATGTCGGTCAGCGGCAAATCCTGCCAGTAGCCTTTTTCCCGATAGCGACGGGCAAACTCTTCCGGCCAGCGGGTGAATGGAATGCTCATCCTCGCTCCTTAATGCAATCCAAAAACGTTCAACATGGTAGAAAGTTTGACGCCTGTTTCGCGCCACTCACCCAACGGTGACGACGCAGGCACAATCCCCGCTCCGGCAAACAGACGCACCTGATTTTCCCGCAGCTTCGCGCAGCGGATGGTCACCACCCACTTCGCCGTTACCTTCGCTGTCACACCAACCCACAATGCCGCCAAACAGTTCGCGGTCGAATGGCTCCAGTTCAGCAATAACCCTGGGTCGCGGCCTGATGCGGGAAACCGCTCAGCGCGGGGGGTTGGATGCAGCAGACAGGCCAGAGTCAGTGCGTTCTCGTTTTCACGCGCGTCACCTTCTACCGGCGTCGCCAGATGCCACAGCGTCGGGGTGGTGATGAGCTGCGGGGAAGCCGGCATGGTCAGATGATGGCTGCGCGGTTCCAGAATGGTTTTCATCGCCTGCGTTACCAGGTCGTGCTCGTGACGGTCTTTTTCGGAGGCCAGCAGCTTAGTGCCCGCTTCGCGATCCAGCACATCGTCCGGCTGACGGCGCGCAGAGCCCGCCAGCGGCAGCGAGCTAAAGTGCGCGCCCTCTTTACGCAGCAGCAGTTCCGGGCTGGCGCCCAGCAGCACGCCGCCGTCTTCCAGCGGTACGTGGAAGTTAAAGCTCGCCGGGTTCTGGGTGATAAGACGCTCCATCAGCGCGCTGCTATCAATCTGTTTGTCGGTGGCGATATCAATCAGGCGCGACAGCACCACCTTATTCACCTGCGGCGTGGCGGTGAGCGACGCGGCGCGGGCGACCATCTCCTCGAAAACCGGCTGCGGCGGGATCTCGGTGCGTTGTTGCACGTTCAGCGTCTGCGCGCCGGAGGCGTAGCGTGCGGACTGCTGACGCGCCGGGCGAGAGAAGGTTTGCCAGCGTTGCGGAATAAACAGCGATGACGGTTTGCGGGTATCGAAGGGGATCGCCCCTACCATCACCGGATGGGCAATGCCGCTGTTTTTCGCATTCTGGAAAGCCTGAGCTAATTTCTGCTGAAAGGGGCCCGCCGGATCGTCACCGCCGACGGCGGGTTCAGAAAAACGGGCAAAACATCCTGACGTCGTAAAACTGCGGGTACGGCGACATAAAGAAAAAGCGATTGGGCGCAAGTGTTGCCATGGTCTGCTGTACTTCCTCAGCCATGACGTATCCATATCATCCTCCACAAAATGATAAAGGCTTTAATAATGATTATCATTTATATTTTCGTCGGCTAACCTAATCCCACATCGCCCTGGTGTCAACCGCAGAGCAAACAACTTGTGCGACTAACGCTTGCATACCTTCCCCGCAATCATGAAAATGAGAAGCATTAACTTCAACAAAAACAGGATGCCGCTCTGTGAAACTCCCTGCCGTTTGCCGTAATGCCTTTCTTTTAACAGGACTTTTTGTTTTAGGACTAACCTCAGCGACGGCCGCCGACTGGCCGCGTCAGGTCACAGACAGCCGCGGCGTTCATACGCTTGAGAGCAAACCGACGCGCATTGTTTCCACCAGCGTGACCCTAACCGGCTCCCTGCTGGCCATTGACGCCCCGGTTATTGCCAGCGGAGCCACCACGCCAAACAACCGCGTGGCGGATGCACAGGGCTTTTTACGTCAGTGGGGCGATATCGCGAAACAGCGTAAGGTTGCCCGGCTGTACATCGGCGAGCCGAGCGCCGAAGCCGTCGCGGCCCAGATGCCGGACCTGATTTTGATCAGCGCCACCGGCGGGGATTCCGCGCTGGCGCTCTACGATCAGCTTTCCGCCATCGCCCCGACGCTTATCATTAACTACGACGACAAAAGCTGGCAGGAACTGCTGACCCAGCTGGGGACGATCACCGGGCAGGAAACACAGGCCGCAGAGCGCATCGCTGCCTTCGATAAACA
Organism: Enterobacter hormaechei; assembly: GCA_042434945.1. GTDB lineage: Bacteria > Pseudomonadota > Gammaproteobacteria > Enterobacterales > Enterobacteriaceae > Escherichia > Escherichia hormaechei_A. The sequence continues at coordinate 710,497 of CP170191.1, read as the reverse complement.
GCTCGCCCAGGTGAAGCAGCAGATGAAGCTGCCGCCGCAGCCGGTGAACGCCATCGTCTACACCGCCGCGGCGCACACGGCGAACCTGTGGACGACAGACTCGGCTCAGGGCAAACTGCTGCACCAGCTGGGCTTCACGCTGGCGGCGTTACCTGATGGATTGCACACCTCGCAAAGCCAGGGCAAGCGTCACGACATTATTCAGCTGGGCGGGGAAAACCTGGCGACGGGGCTGAACGGCGAAGGGCTGTTCGTGTTTGCCGGCGACCAGAAAGACGTGGACGCTATTTACGCCAACCCGCTGCTGGCGCATCTGCCGTCGGTCAAGAACAAGCGCGTCTGGGCGCTGGGAACGGAGACGTTCCGCCTGGATTATTACAGCGCGTTGTTGGTGTTGCAGCGTTTGAATTCAATTTTTAAATAAGTGGCACGTTTCCCGTAGGCCCGGTAAGCGCAGCGCCACCGGGCGTTTTGTCGGGTGGCGGCTACGCCTTACCCGACCTACAGGTTCTGCCTGAACCGACGCAACTCCACCAAAACCGCCAATAAAATTACGCCAACCACGGCTAACACAAACCCGCTGCTGCTCGCCGACGCCACCGGGGTCATTATCGCCCCCAGCCCGCCGAGGATCGCTGCGCCAATCGCATCGCCCGTGACGTTCTGCGCCGTCCACAGGCCGTTAATGCGCCCGAGCATTCCTTCCGGCGTCTGGGTCTGGATCAGGGTGTACTGTAAAAGAGAGCTGACCGCGCTCAGCCAGCCAAAAATCACCAGACACATCACCCCCAGCGCCCACACCGGCATCAGGCTGAAGAAACCAATCGCGATAAACGAGGCCAGCGTCGCCACCAGCATGATTAACCCCGGTCTCGCGCTCTGCGCCAGGTTTCCGCTGGTCAGCGCCCCGCACGCGGCGCCGAGCGGAATGGCGGCGTACAGCACGCCAATCTCTGAGGCGCTCATCTGCCACTCGCCCGCCAGCGCCGGGTACAACACGCGCACGGCGCTCGCCATCGTCAGCAGGCCGCCGAGCAGCGCAATGCCGCCAATCAGCGGGTTGCTGAACAGAAAACGAATCGCGGCCATCAGGGACTTCAGCGGATGCTCGCGCGGCTGCGGCGGCGGTGGCAGGAGCGGCAGACGCAGCAGCGTCAGGGTGGTGATAAACGTCCCGCCGCCGCCAGCCCGTAGTTCCAGGCTACGCCACCGGTCGCCAGCATTAAACCGCCAATCATGGGCGAAATCACCGACCCCAGACGCACGGTCAACATGGTGATCGCCCCGGCCTGCATTAAGTTTTCACGCCCTACCAGTGCTGGTGTCGCCGCCAATAGCGCCGTAACGCCAAGCGATGCGAAAAAACCATCCCATAAACCAAGTAAATAGATTGCCAGCAATGACGGCTCCGGCAGCAGTGCATTAAGGCACAGTCCAATGAAGCCAATGCCACAGGTGCCGCGCGCCAGCAAAATCACTTTTTTGCGCTCATAGCGATCCGCCAGCACACCGCCGACCATCAGGCCAACAAACATCGCGCCGCCGGTCAGCGTCACCGAAAGCCCCACCTGCCAGGTGGAATGTGTCATCATCTGGATCTGCACCGGCACCGCGACGCCGAGCAAACCCAGAGACACAATTGAGATGAAACGAGCGAGGAATACTGCGCGAAAACGCCGGGTGCGTTTTCAACAGGCTGAGGTTAAGCAGCCAGGATTGTTTATTCATTACAATGCCTTGCCATCAAATATTTTAAATACCTATTCTTAGGCTGCACATGCTAACATATCCAAATAAGATCGATAACGATAATTAATTTCATTATCATGGAAGTTCGTATGTCTGGTTCTGTTGCCGTGACACGCGCCATTGCCGTGCCCGGATTGCTGTTATTACTGATTATCGCGACGGCATTAAGCCTGCTCATTGGGGCAAAATCACTCCCCGCTTCCGTAGTGCTGGAGGCCTTCTCCGGCACCTGCCAGAGCGCCGACTGCACCATCGTGCTCGACGCGCGGCTGCCGCGTACCCTTGCCGGTTTACTGGCAGGCGGCGCGCTTGGCCTTGCCGGGGCGTTAATGCAAACCCTCACCCGAAACCCACTTGCCGACCCCGGCTTGCTTGGCGTGAACGCCGGAGCCAGCTTTGCCATTGTGCTGGGTGCGGCGCTGTTTGGTTACTCTTCCGCGCAGGAACAACTGGCGATGGCCTTCGCCGGGGCGCTGGTGGCCTCATTGATTGTTGCCTTTACCGGCAGTCAGGGCGGCGGGCAGTTAAGTCCGGTGCGTTTAACCCTGGCGGGCGTGGCGCTGGCGGCGGTGCTGGAAGGACTGACCAGCGGCATCGCCCTGCTTAATCCTGACGTCTACGATCAGTTGCGTTTCTGGCAAGCCGGTTCGCTGGATATTCGCAATCTACATACCTTAAAAGTGGTGCTGATCCCGGTGCTGATCGCCGGAGCAACTGCGCTATTACTGAGTCGCGCGCTGAACAGTTTGAGCCTCGGCAGCGACACCGCGACGGCGCTGGGCAGTCGCGTGGCGCGCACACAGTTGATTGGTCTGCTGGCGATTACCGTGCTTTGTGGTAGTGCGACGGCAATAGTTGGCCCGATTGCCTTTATTGGCCTGATGATGCCGCATATGGCGCGTTGGCTGGTGGGTGCCGATCATCGCTGGTCGCTGCCCGTCACGCTACTTGCTACCCCTGCCCTGCTGCTGTTTGCCGATATCATCGGGCGGGTGATTGTGCCCGGCGAACTGCGCGTTTCTGTGGTCAGTGCGTTTATTGGTGCACCGGTGCTGATCTTCCTCGTGCGACGTAAAACGCGAGGTGGTGCATGATTTACGTCTCTCGCCGATTACTCATCACCTGTTTGCTGCTGGTTTCCGCCTGTGTGGTTGCAGGTATCTGGGGATTACGCAGCGGTGCCGTCACGCTGGAAACCTCGCAGGTATTCGCCGCGCTGATGGGCGATGCGCCGCGCAGTATGACGATGGTGGTCACCGAATGGCGTTTACCACGCGTGCTGATGGCGCTGTTGATTGGCGCAGCACTGGGCGTCAGTGGCGCGATTTTTCAGTCGCTGATGCGTAACCCGCTCGGCAGCCCTGACGTAATGGGCTTTAACACCGGGGCGTGGAGCGGCGTGCTGGTGGCGATGGTGCTGTTTGGTCAGGACCTGACGGCTATCGCGCTGTCAGCAATGGTGGGCGGCATTGTCACTTCGCTGCTGGTCTGGCTGCTCGCCTGGCGCAACGGCATCGACACCTTTCGGTTGATTATTATCGGTATCGGCGTTCGCGCCATGCTGGTGGCCTTTAATACCTGGCTGTTGCTGAAAGCGTCTTTAGAAACGGCGCTAACAGCAGGTTTGTGGAATGCCGGATCGCTCAACGGCCTGACGTGGGCAAAAACCTCGCCTTCCGCACCCATCATTATATTGATGCTCATTGCCGCCGCCTTACTGGTACGCCGGATGCGCTTGCTGGAAATGGGCGATGATACCGCGTGTGCGCTGGGCGTCAGCGTCGAACGTTCGCGTCTGTTAATGATGCTGGTTGCAGTGGTGCTTACCGCTGCGGCAACAGCGCTTGCCGGGCCGATTTCCTTTATTGCTTTAGTCGCACCGCACATTGCCCGACGCATTAGCGGCACCGCTCGCTGGGGGCTAACCCAGGCGGCGCTATGCGGGGCGCTGTTACTGCTGGCGGCCGATCTCTGCGCCCAACAACTGTTTATGCCGTATCAACTTCCGGTTGGCGTCGTTACCGTCAGCCTCGGCGGTATTTACCTTATCGTCTTGTTAATTCAGGAGTCTCGCAAAAAATGACCGAATCAGTAGCCCGTTTGCGCGGCGAACAGTTAACCCTGGGATATGGCAAATATACCGTTGCGGAAAATCTGACTGTAGAAATACCTGATGGTCACTTCACGGCAATTATCGGGCCAAATGGCTGCGGTAAATCCACGTTACTGCGTACCTTAAGCCGCCTGATGACGCCTGCTCATGGGCATGTCTGGCTGGATGGCGAGCACATTCAACATTACGCCAGTAAAGAGGTTGCACGCCGGATTGGTCTGTTGGCGCAAAATGCTACCACGCCGGGCGATATCACCGTGCAGGAGCTGGTGGCGCGTGGACGTTATCCGCATCAACCGCTGTTTACCCGCTGGCGCAAAGAGGATGAAGAAGCGGTAACGAAAGCAATGCAGGCCACGGGAATAACTCATCTGGCAGATCAAAGCGTGGATAACCTTTCTGGCGGACAACGCCAGCGAGCGTGGATCGCGATGGTGCTGGCCCAGGAAACGGCAATTATGCTGCTCGACGAACCCACGACCTGGCTGGATATCAGTCATCAGATTGATTTGCTGGAGTTGTTAAGCGAACTGAACCGCGAAAAAGGCTATACCCTGGCGGCGGTGCTGCACGATCTTAATCAGGCCTGTCGTTACGCCAGCCATTTGATTGCATTGCGGGAAGGGAAAATTGTTGCTCAGGGAGCGCCGAAGGAGATTGTCACTGCTGAACTGATTGAGCGCATTTATGGTCTGCGCTGCATGATCATTGACGATCCAGTTGCCGGAACGCCGCTTGTGGTGCCGTTGGGTCGGCGGTAATTGCCGGGTGGCGGCTACGCCTTACCCGGCCTACATTCAGCTCCCGTAGGCCCGGTAAGCGCAGCGCCACCGGGCATTTGCACTATCCAAAAATTTCCTTCAGTACCGGCCCAATCTTTTCAAACGCCTGCGGTAAAATAATATCCACGTGGGCGCAGTCCTGGCTGTACACCTCCAGCTCATCCACCCACGGCGCCCACGCGGCCTTCGGATCCAGGGTTCGCGTTCGCTCGGCGACAAACAGCGTCGCTTTACCGTCAAACGGTACGCTATGAGCAGTCGTCAGCAGGCGCACAGCATCAGCGTAGTTGCCTTCAATGGTGGTAAACAACTCCGTTGAAGTACTTCCCTGCTGTGCTGCCAGGAAGGCCTCGCGTTCGCGGTTAATCTCCGCCAGCACTTCCGGGTCCAGACCATTAGCTTCTTTTTCCTGCCAGTTTTGCGTTTCTGGCGGCCAGGTATCCAGCAAGCCAAGAAATGCCACCTGTTCGCCACGGGCACGCAGTCGCGCCGCAATACCCTGCGCCAGCGTACCGCCAAGGGAATACCCCAGCAGGTAATAAGGGCCATGCGGTTGTTGTTCAAGTAACGTTGCCAGATGCGCTTCGCAGACTTCATCCAGGTTTGCCGCCGTCTGCATGGGGCCATTGGGGCGCGGTGACTGAATGCCGATAATCGACCATTGTGGATCGAGATAACGCGAGAGCACGCTGAACTGCCAGGCAAAACCGGACGCAGGATGGAAACAAAACAGCGTCGGGCCATTACCTTCACGCAACGGCAGAATGGTTTCGAATCCCATACGCCGGGTGCTGTCTTCTTCAGCATCAATAATCGTTGCCAGTTTGGCGACAGTTGACGCGACCATCACTTGCCCCGGCGTCACCTGGCGGGCAACCTGCCGACTTAACTGCGCTGCCAGTTTCATTGCCAGTAGCGAATGACCGCCAAGCGCGAAGAAATCAGCATCGGCATCCTGCACGTCACACCCCAGCAACGACGAGAATGCCGCGGCGATAATCGTTTCACTGCCCGCTTTCGGCGCACGCCCTGGCGCTTGTGCCTTCAGTTCAGGCAACGGTAAGGCTTTGCGATCCAGCTTGCCGTTGGCGCTAAGTGGTAACTGTGGAAGTTGCAGCAGAACCACCGGTACCATATGTGGTGGCAATGTTTCACGAAGCTGCGCCTGCAATGCGCTGGTATCCAACGGCAGGCCCGATTGCGACACCAGATAGCCCACCAATTGACGCGCATCACCACCGGTGGCAGCCGCCTGGTTAATCACACAGGCGTGGGTAACGGCTTGTTCGACATCCGGCAGCGCCTGCATCACGCGATCGATTTCGCCCAGTTCGATACGCTGCCCGCGAATTTTTAGCTGATCATCACTGCGCCCGAGGTACTCCACCGCGCCGTTATCCAGCCAGCGGGCAACGTCTCCGGTACGGTACATCCGTTCACCTGGGGCAAAAGGATCGGCAATAAAGCGGCTGGCGGTCAGATCGGGGCGTCCGAGATAGCCCTGCGCCAGTTGAATGCCAGTGAGATAGAGATCACCCGCCACACCCGGCGGCACCGGATGCATCATCGCATCAAGAATACGCAGACCCGTATTCCATACCGGATAACCAATCGGCACACTGCTGCCGCGCACCTGTGCCAGTTCCTCGCCAAAAGCCGGATACCAGCTGACATCTACCGCCGCTTCCGTCGGGCCATATAGATTATGCAACGGCGCGCCAGTTAACTGTTGCCATTCGCGGCATAAATCAGCCGGTAAGGCCTCACCACTACAGAAAACCTGTTTCAACGTCGCGCAACTCTGGCGAGCGGTTTGCGGCGTCAGCGAGGCAACAAATGCCGCCAGCATCGACGGCACAAAGTGCGTGGTCGTTACGCCATATTCGGCAAAGAATTGCTGCATAGCGAGCGGGTCGCGGTGCGCTTCCGGTTCAGCCATCACCAGTTTTGCCCCTGCGATAAACGGCCAGAAAAACTCCCACACCGAGACATCAAAACTGCACGGCGTTTTCTGCGCCACCACGTCATGCGCCGCCAGTGGATAATGATCCTGCATCCACTTCAGGCGGTTAACGATGGCGGTATGGCCGACCATCACCCCTTTTGGACGCCCCGTCGAACCGGAGGTAAAGATGATGTACGCGGTCTGCTCCGGCTTCGCCAGGCGCAGAGGTTCAGCATCGGTGACCGGTAATAGTGTGTTGTAACTAAAGGTGGCGATCGGCAGATCGTTAAAGCGCGGAAGCTGCTCGTCGGTGGTAATGAGCAGCGACGGCTTCGCGTCCTCCAGCATCATCCGCAGACGGTCATCCGGGTAACCGGTATCCAGCGGCAGCCAGGCGGCGCCTGCTTCAACAATCCCGTGCAGCGCCAGGGTCAGGAACACCGAGCGCGGGAGCGCCACCGCCACGCTGTCGCCCGGCTTCACGCCGCGCGCGCGCAGCAGGTTTGCCAGCGCGACCACCTGCTCGCGCATCTGGCGGTAGTTCAGTTCAGTATGGGCATCCGCCAGCGCGGGGGCGTCCGGCGTTTTGCTCGCCTGCTCCGCCACAAGATCCGCCAGCGTGGTGGACGGCAGCGCCAGCCCGGTATCGTTGATGCGCGCCAGCCGGGCGTATTCCTGCTCTGATACGGTTTCCACGTCGCCACAGCGCAGGTCCGGATTGGCGGCAAACTGCGTCAGCATTGCGTTCAGGCGCGCCGCGTGCCCTTTCAGCGTCGCCTCGTCGTAACGCTGCCCGTTGGCGAGGATCTCAATGCTCAGTCCGCCCTGCTCGTCCGGGAACAGCGCCAGCTCCAGATCGTTCACCGGGCCGGTTGCCAGCGTGTGGGTAATGGCCTCCACGCCGTCGATATTCAGCTGATAATCGAACACCTTGACGTTCAGCACCGGACCCAAAAGGGCTTCGTCGCCTGCGGCACGTCCGCTGTCGCGCACGATCTGTTCGGCGTCGTAACGCTGATGGCGGCGCATCTTTTTCAGCTGGTTCGCCAGGCGCAGCGCCAGTTCCGGCAGGCTCTCCTGCGGGCGAATATTCACCGCCAGCGGCAGGACGTTGAGCACCGGTCCGGTCGCGGTCAGCGCGGCGGAGCCCATGCGGCGCATAAAGATAAACCCGGCGGCGTAGTCCAGCCGTCCGGTCAGGCGGCCCAGCCACAGCGCCACCAGCGCAAGGGCCAGATCGGTACGCTGCGCCTGGCCTGCCTTCTGTGCAAGCTGGCTGAACGCACGGCCGTCCATCGCAATTTTCAGGCGCAGGGTATCGGTGGTGGCGGCGCGTCCCGGCAGCGGCGCGGAAGAGAGCGAGACCGGAGAAGGAAGCTGTTTGCGTTGTGCGGCCCAGAAAGCACCGTCGCGCTGATACGCCTCGCTGTCGCGATAGCGCTGATACTCCTCCACCACCTCGGCGAACGGGGTGAACGGCGAGGCCGGCGTGGATTCACCTTTCTGCCACGCAGCGTAAATGGCGGCGATCTGACGGGTAATAGCAGGGAAGCTGAAGCCATCTACCACCAGATGATGATACCTCTGATACCAGTACCAGTGGCTTTCTCCCACCTGGATCAGCTGGTGAAACGCCAGCGGCTGACCGCTGTCGACGCGCAGGTTCTGGTTGAGATCGGCCTCCATCAGCGCCACGGCGGCGTCGTGGGAGTCAACGCGCACGATGGACGGCTCCGGCAGGAGCATGGCCTCATCGATCCACTGCCACACCTCACCGTTATCTTCGGCAAAACGCATCCGCAGGGTGTCGGCCTGCATCATGCCTTCAGCGATGGCTTTTGCCAGCAATGGCGCATCGATAGCGCCTTTCAGCTCGGTGTAGTGCGCGACGCTCCAGGCGTTTGGCAGGGAGGAAAGCTGCTCTGCCATCCAGATCCCCGGCTGGGCGGCGACAAGAGGGAGACGGTTCATGCGCGCTCCCCCGCAAAACATGACGGCTCAAGCGTCTGCCACTGTTCCGCCAGCCACTGCTGGCACGCCTCCTGAGATTGCGGTTCGCAGACCACGCGCCAGCCCGCGGGCAACTCGCACTGCTGCGGCCACAGGCTGTACTGCCCCTGGTCATTTTGCAAAATGGCGAACTGTCCCTGCGGATTATCGAAAGGATTGCTGAATTCCATACAGACTCCGTTATTGAATAAGCGGCTGCCAGAGGGTCATCAGCCCCTGCGTCAGCCCACCGCGCCAGCAAAGCGCATCGTGTCCGCCGTCAACCTGACGCCAGAAAACCGGTTGCTGAGTGTGTAGTTCGGCGAGGATCGCCTGGTTTGCGCGCAAAATAAGCGGCTCGTTGCGCCCGGCCTCAAGGACGATGCGCAGCCCGCGAGCGGTTTTGTCACCCGCTTTGAGTTGTTCGATGAGCAGCCCGTCCTGCTGCGCGCCGCGGTGCGGCCACCAGTAGGATCCGGACTGGCTGAGGATGCAGCCAAAACGCTGCGGCCAGTTGAGGCCCGCATAGAGGGAAGAGAGCCCGCCGAAGCTCTGACCCGCCACCACGGTATGGTCGGCGCGGTCGCTGAACGGGGCCATGCTTTTCACCTGCGGGAGAAGTTCGTCCTGCACCGCCAGCCAGAAATCAGGGTTACACGGCAGCTCGCGGCTGCGGTGTGCGGTGTCAATCACGTCGATTAAGACATAGACCGCAGGCGGCAGTTTGCCTTCATGGGTGAGCGACGCCAGCGCAGGCCAGACGGGCATGCTTTCGGCCCAGAACTGCCCGTCGAGCAGCACCGCCAGCGGGCGCTCGGGGCTTTCATCCCCGGTGGTAAAAATCCACACGCGGCGACGGTTCTTCAGACGCGCGCTGTGCCACTCAATGCAGACAGGCTTTTTGTAAGGGGTATCGGGATGGTTCCAGCCGGGCTGTACGGGCGCCTCCGGCATCTCCAGCGCCGAGACGGCGTGCCCGCGCCCGCCGCGCCAGCTCTGGGCATTCAGCGGGTCGGACACCGCGTGCGGCAATAGTTTGCGCCAGCCTTCGCGCAACGCCATGCGGTCCGGCTGATCGCCTTCAAACACTGCGCTGGCAAAATCGTTTTCATTGTCGGAGGGGATAAAACAGTAGCTGCCGCGCCATTCGGGGCTGAACTCGCCCTGCCACTGCCAGACGTCGGTATCCGGGATACGTTCAAGGGACTGCGGACGGGCATTTTGATGGTGATCGGTCACACCGGTGACGTAGAGCCAGACGCGTTTAACCGTCGACGTTTTCTGCGTTCCCGCCGGGTCCCGCCACCAGAATGTCACGCGATAGTTTTCCTGATGACGTTCCCGTTCCGGGCCATGTTTCGACTGCCACCAGCTCTCACTTCCTACTTTTAACGCCGTCACACCATAACCCCATGTTTACTGTGCAATTTTTCATTGATTGCAGAAATATATTGATAATATTATTGATAACTATTTGCATTTGCAATAGCGTAATGGCGCGCCGTGGGAAGCGCGGACATTAATTAACCAACTGCACTGCGTGTCTTTCAGGATCAAAGGTTTTCGCGGTAGCGGGATGCGTCGTGTTGATGACGACCATGCCCGACAGTTGCAATTCGTGGCAAAAATGCAGGAATAAAACAATGAACAAGAAGATTCATTCCCTGGCCTTGTTGGTCAATCTGGGGATTTATGGGGTAGCGCAGGCACAAGAGCCGACCGATACTCCTGTTTCACATGACGATACTATTGTCGTTACCGCCGCCGAGCAGAACTTACAGGCGCCTGGCGTTTCGACCATCACCGCAGATGAAATCCGCAAAAACCCGGTTGCCCGCGATGTGTCGGAGATCATCCGTACCATGCCAGGCGTTAACCTGACCGGTAACTCCACCAGTGGTCAGCGTGGGAATAACCGACAGATTGATATTCGCGGTATGGGTCCGGAAAACACGCTGATTTTGATTGACGGCAAGCCGGTAAGCAGCCGTAACTCGGTGCGTCAGGGCTGGCGTGGCGAGCGCGATACCCGTGGTGATACTTCCTGGGTGCCACCTGAAATGATTGAACGTATTGAAGTTCTGCGTGGTCCGGCAGCTGCGCGTTATGGCAACGGCGCGGCGGGCGGCGTGGTTAACATCATTACCAAAAAAGGCAGCGGCGAGTGGCACGGCTCCTGGGACGCATATTTCAATGCGCCAGAACATAAAGAGGAAGGTGCCACCAAACGCACTAACTTTAGCCTGACCGGTCCGCTGGGCGACGAATTCAGCTTCCGTTTGTATGGCAACCTCGACAAAACCCAGGCTGACGCGTGGGATATCAACCAGGGCCATCAGTCCGCGCGTGCCGGAACGTATGCCACGACGTTACCAGCCGGGCGCGAAGGGGTAATCAACAAAGATATTAATGGCGTGGTGCGCTGGGATTTCGCGCCATTGCAATCGCTGGAACTGGAAGCAGGTTACAGCCGCCAGGGTAACCTGTATGCGGGCGACACCCAGAATACCAACTCCGATTCCTATACCCGCTCGAAATATGGCGATGAAACCAACCGTCTGTATCGCCAGAACTACGCGCTGACCTGGAACGGTGGCTGGGATAACGGCGTGACCACCAGCAACTGGGTGCAGTACGAACACACCCGTAACTCGCGTATTCCGGAAGGTCTGGCGGGCGGTACCGAAGGGAAATTTAACGAAAAAGCGACACAGGATTTCGTCGATATCGATCTTGATGACGTGATGCTGCACAGCGAAGTTAACCTGCCGATTGATTTCCTCGTTAACCAGACGCTGACGCTGGGTACGGAGTGGAATCAGCAACGGATGAAGGACTTAAGTTCCAACACCCAGGCACTGACCGGAACGAATACCGGTGGCGCTATTGATGGCGTGAGTACCACCGACCGTAGCCCGTATTCAAAAGCAGAAATTTTCTCGCTGTTTGCCGAAAACAACATGGAGCTGACTGACAGCACCATCGTAACGCCGGGGCTGCGTTTCGATCATCACAGTATTGTCGGCAATAACTGGAGCCCGGCGCTGAACATATCGCAAGGTTTAGGCGATGACTTCACGCTGAAAATGGGCATCGCCCGTGCTTATAAAGCGCCGAGCCTGTACCAGACTAACCCGAACTACATTCTCTACAGTAAAGGTCAGGGTTGCTATGCCAGCGCGGGCGGCTGCTATCTGCAAGGTAACGATGACCTGAAAGCAGAAACCAGCATCAACAAAGAGATTGGTCTGGAGTTCAAACGCGACGGGTGGCTGGCGGGCGTCACCTGGTTCCGTAACGATTATCGCAATAAGATTGAAGCGGGCTATGTGGCTGTAGGGCAAAACGCAGTCGGCACCGATCTCTATCAGTGGGATAACGTGCCGAAAGCGGTGGTTGAAGGTCTGGAAGGATCGTTAAACGTACCGGTTAGCGAAACGGTGATGTGGACCAATAACATCACTTATATGCTGAAGAGTGAAAACAAAACCACGGGCGACCGTTTGTCGATCATCCCGGAGTATACGTTGAACTCAACGCTGAGCTGGCAGGCACGGGAAGATTTGTCGATGCAAACGACCTTCACCTGGTACGGCAAGCAGCAGCCGAAGAAGTACAACTATAAAGGTCAGCCAGCGGTTGGACCGGAAACCAAAGAAATTAGTCCTTACAGCATTGTTGGCCTGAGCGCGACCTGGGATGTGACGAAGAATGTCAGTCTGACCGGCGGCGTGGACAATCTGTTCGACAAACGTTTGTGGCGTGCGGGTAATGCCCAGACCACGGGTAATACCACGACGGGTGCGTATATGTACGGTGCGGGCGCGTATACGTATAATGAACCGGGCCGTACCTGGTATATGAGCGTGAATACGAGGTTCTGATAAAGGCAGTGACTTCCCCCTCTCCCCATGGGAGAGGGCCGGGGTGAGGGCATCAGGCCGCACAATACTGAAGGGAAAACCATGCACACAACCCACAGCACATTTTCTCTCGCCGGCCACACCCTCCACCGCATCACATTCGACCCCGCCACCTTTACCGACGCCGATCTCCTCTGGCTCCCCCATCACGCGCAGCTTGCTGACGCCGGACGCAAACGCAAGGCCGACCACCTGGCAGGACGCATCGCCGCCGCGCACGCCTTACCTGACCACACCATGCCCGCCATCGGCCCCAGCGGGGAACCGCTCTGGCCGCAAGGTATTTCCGGCAGCATCACCCACAGCGGCACGCAGGCGATAGCCGTCGTCACGCAATACCCGGCGCTTATCGGCATCGATTGTGAAACGATCCTCTTCGAAAACGAAGCCAGGGAAATCAAAGACGGCATTATTGATACGCAGGAAGAACCTGTGCTTTCCCGCCAGGGATACCCGTTCGCCCTCGCCCTGACGCTGGTCTTCAGCGCCAAAGAGAGCCTGTTCAAGGCCCTCTTTCCGCAGGTACAGGCCTGGATGGGTTTTGACAGCGCCCGCGTTACCAAGCTCGACGACAAGACGCTCACGCTGGCGTTGACCCGTCAACTGGCAGGCTTTGAAGAAGGCACCGCCTTCCGCCTGCACTGGCAGCAGCACGGCGAACAGGTCATCACCCTGCTGTCACACGCTCCTGGCGACGAGCCTTCACGCTGGTCACCACAAACGTCACGATAAACACCATCGCGAACAGGACCACAATGGTCGGCGCAGGCGCGCTGTCGAGATAAAACGAGGCATAAACGCCGCTTACCGACACCAGCGCTGAAACGGCGACCGCCACCAGCAGCGCCATGTGAAAGCGTCGGGTAATCAACACCGCCACGGCGCCGGGCGCAATTAGCAGGGAAATCGACAGAATGATCCCCACCGCTTTCAGCGTCGCGACGATGGTCAGCGAAACCATGCACAGTAAGCCGTAGTGCAGCCAGCGGGTGCGCAGGCCACTCGCCTGCGCCTGCTGATAGTCAAAGCAAAACAGCAGAAAATCGCGCCACTTCAGGCCAATCACCAGCGCAATCAGCCCCGCGACGAGACCGCTTTGCAGAATGTCCATCACGTTAATACCCAGCATATCGCCGAACAGAATGTGGTCGAGATGCACCTCAGGTTTGACGGCGATATAGAGGATCAGCCCGGCGCCGAACATGCCGGAAAAGACGATCCCCATGACCGTATCCTGTTTGATGCGGCTGTTATCCTTCAGATATCCGGTGGCGACCGCGCAGAAAAGACCGGCTACGAACGCGCCCAGCGCCAGCGGCAGGCCCATCATCCAGGCCAGCACGACGCCGGGAAACACCGCGTGGCTCATGGCGTCGCCCATCAGCGCCCAGCCTTTCAGCACCAGAAAAACCGACAGCAGCGCGCAGGGCACGGCCACCATGAGTGAAATCAGCAGCGCGTTGTTCATAAACGCAAACTGGAACGGTTCGAGAAGCAGCGTCAACATGGGTGTGCCTCCCGCGCCCGACGGCGGCTGGCAAGCAGCCCGTGCTTCGGCGCAAAGACGAACGCCATCAGGAACAGCAGCGTCTGGGCGACCACGATAATGCCGCCGGTGGCGCCGTCCAGGTAATAGCTGGCCCACGCGCCGAGGAAGCTGGTGATGCTGCCAATGGCGACCGCAATCATCAGCAGGCGCGGGAAGCGGTCGGTCAGCAGCCACGCGGTCGCGCCGGGCGTGACCACCAGACAGATCACCAGAAATGCGCCGACGGTTTGCAGCGCTGCCACGGTAGAGACCGCCAGCAGCGTGAAGAAGAGAATTTTCAGGCGTTCAGGACGCAGGCCGATGGCGCGGGCGTGGTTCTCATCAAAAAAGGTCACCATCAGATCTTTCCATTTGAACAGCAGGATAACTATCGACACCACGCCGATAATCGCCAGCTGGACGATATCTTCCGGGGCGATAGCCAGAATATTGCCGAGGACGATGGTCTGAATGTTCACCGAGGTCGGGTTGAGCGAGACCATAAACAGCCCCAGCCCGAAAAACGAGGAGAAGATCAGCCCGATAATGGCGTCCTCCTTCAGGCGGCTGCGCTGGTTGAGAAACAGCATGCTGCCCGCCGCCAGCCCGCCCGATAAAAACGCCCCCAGCGAGAACGGCAGCCCGAGCATGTAGGCCCCCGCTACGCCCGGCACGATGGAGTGCGACAGTGCATCGCCGATCAGCGACCAGCCTTTGAGCATCAGATAGCAGGAGAGAAACGCGCATAGCCCGCCCACCATCGCCGAGACCCACATCGCGTTGAGCATGTACTCGTAGCCGAAGGGTTCGAGAAGCACGTTCATTTGGCCTCCTGACGGTGCGTGACGAAGGGGCGTTCGTCGTCGGTAATAATGCGATCTTCCGAGCCGCTGAGCACCACGTGGCGCAGCACGCCGCTAAAGGCGCGCTCGAGATTCTCGGCGGTAAAGGTGGTTTCCGTCGGGCCGCTCGCCAGCACGGTGCCTTTGACCATCACCGTGTAATCGCAGAATTCCGTGACCGAGCCCAGATTGTGGGTCGAGACCAGCATCGTTTTGCCCTCGTCGCGCAGCTCCCGCAGCAGGCTGATGATCCTGGCTTCGGTTTTGACGTCCACGCCGGTAAACGGCTCGTCGAGCAGGATCACTTCGCCCTGCTGGGCAATCGCCCGCGCCAGAAACACGCGTTTCTTCTGCCCGCCGGACAGCTCGCCAATCTGCCGATGGCGCAGCTCGAGCATATCCACACGCTTCAGGGCGTCGGTGACGATCTGCTTATCGCATTCTTTGGGACGACGCAGAAACCCCATATGCCCGTAGCGGCCCATCATCACCACGTCCTCGACGAGCACCGGAAACGACCAGTCGACCTCTTCCGACTGCGGCACGTAGGCGACCAGGTTCTGACGCAGCGCCCGGTGAGGCGGCAGCCCCAGAATGGAGATAGTGCCGCTCGCCGCCCGCACAAACCCCATCACCGCCTTAAACAGCGTGGACTTGCCGGAACCGTTCACGCCAACCAGGGCGGCAATCGATCCGCCCGGCACGCTGAACGATGCGTCGCGCAGCGCCGTGTGGCCGTTGCGGTAGGTCACGGTCACGTCGGTTACAACAATCCCCTTCTGCATGGTTACTCCTTCATGCCGTCACGGATGCCCTGCACCAGCGTGCGGGTGGTGACGTTCAGCAGATCGATATAGGTCGGCACCGGGCCGTTTTCCGCGCTCAGAGAGTCGACGTACAGCACGCCGCCATAGTGGGCGCCGGTTTCACGCGCCACCTGACGGGCGGGCTTATCCGAGACCGTGCTTTCGCTAAACACCGCCGGAATGTGATGTTTTTTCACCAGATCGATAACCTTGCGCACCTGCTGGGGCGTGCCCTGCTGATCGGCGTTGATCGGCCACAGGTAAAGCTCCTTCAGGCCCAAATCCCGCGCCAGATAGGAGAACGCCCCTTCGCTGGTTACCATCCAGCGTTTGTCTTCAGGTATCTCCGCGACCTGCTTGCGCAGCGGTTCGAGAGTGGCGGTGATCTTCTGCTTGTAGGCTTCCGCATTGCGCTGATAGGTCTGTGCGTTGGCCGGATCGTACTTCACCAGCGCGTCGCGGATGTTATCGACGTAAATCAGGGCGTTATCCGGCGACATCCACGCGTGCGGATTGGGCTTGCCGTTATAGGGCCCTTCGCTGATGCCCATCGGGGTGATGCCTTTGGTGACAATCACCTCCGGCACGCCGTTCAGATGCTGATAAAAGCGCTGGAACCACAGCTCCAGATTCATGCCGTTCGCCAGGATCAGCTGTGCCTTCTGCGCGCGTTTGATATCGCCCGGGGTGGGCTGGTATTCGTGAATTTCCGCGCCCGGTTTGGTGATGGAGGTGACCTCTGCGGCATCCCCCGCCACGTTTTTCGCCATATCAGCAATAACGGTAAAAGTGGTGATGACCTGGAACTTTTCAGCCGCCAGCGCGCCGGTCGTGGTCGCAGTCATGAGCAGCGCGCCGAGCAACAGACGCTTCAATCCTTGCCGTGGATGCATCGCAGAAGTCTCCTGAGGTGATTAAATTCAAAGCAAAATTAGCCTGTGCTATAAGGTATAGCACAGGCTATGTTTAAATGAAAATAATTATCATTAAAGTTGTGTCAACCTGACCGTCAGGCGGAATTTTTAGGAAATGTGCTTTCTTTTTTCTCTCACGGTCAGGAGTATTATTTACGGCCAATACCCATGTTAACAAAAGGGAATTGACATGCCGGTTAATGAAAGAATTCACCCCACTTCGGGAACCCCGATTAATCCGGGCGGGATCCGACAGCTCACAATTGGTGAAATCGCCCTTGCGAAGACGCTTTACGGTTACAGCATCCGTTATCATCTGGTGTGGGTACACAGGGAAAGCTATCTTCCTTTTAATCTGCAACCAGTTGATGTGGCGATGAGTCCCAACGGGGAAATGTGGTTTAGAGAAGACACATATTCTCCGGATTTTTCATTAGAAAAATTGTTAGATAAAAAACACCTATTCATGCATGAAATGATGCATGTCTGGCAGGCCCAAAAAGGGATGTTTGTCAGAACAAGGGGATTATTCTCTGGTATTGCTGACTACACCTATAGCTTTGATAAAGCAGATCTATTGCATTACGGATTAGAACAGCAAGCATCGATCGTAAGTGACTACTGGTTATTACAATTTTATGGGTTTGAAAAATATACATTTCTGCCAAAATATCGAGATATTAATTCGAATGAACCCGTTTATTCTCTGCTGCAAAAATATAAAAATATTGTGAAAGGATTCCCAGGATGAAAACTATAACGCTCATCTCACCATTATGTATTCTCCTGACGGGGTGCCCTGGTTGCCCGCCGTTGTCTCATCCCAGAGCTACTTTTATTGAGGGTAACCATGTTTGCTTTAGTATTGATAAAAAAGATGTCGTGAACTATTACACCATTGATTCCAGCAAAGGTCCCGACATTACTACCATCACAAGTTCGGGAAGGAATAAAATCAGTTGGTCTTATCCTAACAGTTGCATAGATGTGAATTGGGAGTATGGCTATACGTATGTTATTAGCTATGGTTTAAATAATAAAAAATATCACCACGAATTTTTCATTGATAATGACGGACAGCTTACTAATTTAGGAGGATTATAATGTCATTACCCGCTTACTTATTTCTCTACGATGAAAACGGAATGCAGGTTCAGGGCGACTGTATGATGCCAGGCCGGGAAGGTGCTATCGAAATTATGAACAGCAGTTACGGCATAAAACAGGCAGTGGACAGCCATACCGGGAATATGACCGGAACACGGCTGCATAGTCCGGTTACCGTGCATAAGCAATTAGATAAAGTGAGCCCTTATCTTGCTGTTGCCGCCTGCGAGGGCAGACGGCTGCAAAAAGCCATTATCAAATATTATGAAATTGTTGAAGCGGGAGCAGAAAGGGAGATCTACACCATGACGCTTGATAGCGTAGTGATCTCATCTCTGGATTTCACGCACGTTTATTACCCAGGCAGCTCAGCCCCGAATATGCATGAAGTTGTTGGGCTTCGATTCCGCGGCATCCAGTGGAATTATGTGAAAGGCAATATTCTTTATGGCGATGCATGGATGAAACCAGCTCAGAAAGAGAAGAGTAACGCATAATTTACCTGCCTCATAAAGATCAATGTATGCTGCTGCTCAGAAACGGCGATCCTGGTATTCCCTGGATCGCCTGGTTAATCTTAAGCGCTACCCTTTTCGACTTTCGTTCACGGGCAAATCCCCCGTATCAATTAACGCTCCCGGAAACGTCTCCAGCCACTTCATCATCTTCAGTTTGTTGGTATACGTTGCACTGACGCCTTCCAGACAGCCCCACAGCTCACGGGAATTTTGCGGCGTGATCACAATACAATCCGGCATCACGCGGATCTTCACGGCTATTCCTGCTTTAAACCCTGCGCGGGTTAACCACGTGCCGGTTAACGGCAGATAGTTGCGCTCCATTCGAGTATAAAGTTCCACACAGGCGGAACCCGCCTCTCCTCTTTCATGCAGATACGCAGAGTGAACCGGCTCGTCATGCAACGCCCGGATGCGTTTTTTGCGTAGCTTCTCGCGATTTTCTTGCTGAATCTCTAAATCTGCATTTTCTGTTTGGGCAATAGCCCGCTCTGGCATAGAATTCTTCGCAGCCATAATCAACTCCGTGTTAGTTGTTTGTGGTTAGCGGTATGGGGGTGGTCGCACACCTTTGTACCGCGATTCCTTTTCTTACCTTTTTACCTATTCTTTCAAGATCTCAGTGCTGGCTTAACTGCCGCTATTATACTGCCATGGATAAATGTACAGGGGTCGAATATTAGGGAAATGCGAGGCGGCTCGAGTAAATGAAGAAAAATAAAATGGTGAATATAAAGAAAGGAAATATTGCCCTTCAGATCCAATGCTCATTAAACGCCTGATGGCGCTTCGCTTATCAGGCCTACGATAAACCGGTTTTGTAGGCCGGGTAAGGCATCGCCGCCACCCGGCATGGGGGCAGCGGCGCTGCCTTTGTAGGTTCTTCAGATCAAGCCTCAAACATCCGGGAACATCACGCTATGGCCCGGCGCTTCACGATGGAGATGAATAAAGTTAAGGTGCCGCTCGTACTGGTCAAGAATATCGGTGATCACCTGCTCTTTGCTGTAGTCCATCAGGTCGTTGCCCTGGCTGCCTTCTAACAGGAAAGTTTCCAGCCGGTAGTAAGTCGATTTACCGCTACGTGCGCGGTAGGTAAAGCCCGGCACCGAATATTGCTGCGGCCAAATCTGATAGACAAAGTTTTGCTCTTCGCCCATATGCACCAACAAATCCAGATGCCCCAACTGCTGTCCCTCTTCCGGTGGCAGGCTTTTTAGCTCCACGTACGCGCCGCGCAACCGCAACTCCTGCGCCACTTCTTCCATTGCCGGGTAACAGACCGTCTCCATCATCTGTTTAGTGTAACGCGTGCCCGGATAATTCATCAGGCGCGAGAGACGTTTTTTCCAGCTCAGGCGATCCTGAAGCCCCAGCGGTCGCGGTGCGGTATCGCGGTTGGCACTTTCACGGCGGTAATCTTCTACCTTCAGAGATTTATACAACCCCGCCATCACGAAGAAGATCACAAAGCTGAACGGCAGCCCCATAATCACCGTGGTGTTTTGCAGCGCGGATATCCCGTTAGTCATCAGCATGCCGAGCGTCAGCAGGCCAATCGCCACCGACCAGAAGACGCGCAGCCAGCCGGGGGCGTCGCTGTTGATATCTTTAAGCTGCGAGGTGAAATTCCCCAGCACCAGCGCCCCGGAGTCCGCCGAGGTCACATAAAACAGCAGGCCAGTAATGGTGGCGACGGAGGCGCTAAAGGTAAACGCCGGATACTGCGCCAGCAGGCTGTAGAAGCCGCGCTCCGGATGGACCATCGCTTCCTCGGCAAATGCCGCGCCGCCGTGGATGATTTCATACAGCGCGCTATTGCCGAACACCGAGAGCCATAACAGCGTGAAGGTAAACGGAATAATCAACGTGCCCAGCACGAACTGGCGAATGGTACGCCCACGCGAGATACGCGCCAGGAACAAGCCGACAAACGGCGACCATGCCACCCACCATGCCCAGAAGAAGAGCGTCCAGTTATTCATCCACTCAACCGGACGGTCGAAGGCAAAACTGTTGAGCGTCATGCCCATAAAGCGATTCACATAGTCGCCAACATTCAGCACCAGTGCATTAAGCAGGAACGAAGTGTCGCCCATAAACAATACGAACAGGATCAATCCCAGCGCCAGCGCGACATTAAGCTCCGATAACACGCGAATGCCCTTATCGACACCGGAGGTGACAGAGATCGTGGCGATTATCACCGACAAGGCGATCAGTGCCGCTTTCGCCGCCATCGAATCGGGAATATCAAACAGTACGCTCAAGCCATAGTTAAGCTGCACCACACCGATACCGAGCGTAGTGGCAATACCGAAGATAGTGCCGATCACCGCTGCAATATCCACTGAGTGACCTATCGGCCCGTTAATCCGTTTACCGAAGATCGGGTACAGCGCCGAGCGGATGGTGAGCGGCAAATTATAACGATAGCTAAAGTATCCGAGCGCCATGCCCATCAGCGCATACATCGACCAGCCGGTTAAGCCGTAGTGAAACAGCGTCCAGACCATCGCCTGACGCGCGGCCTCAATCGTCTGTCCCGCGCCTTCCGGCGGCTGCATATACTGCGTTACCGGTTCGGCTACGGAGAAGAACATCAGGTCGATACCGATCCCGGCAGCAAACAGCATCGCCGCCCAACTCAGCAGGCTGAATTCCGGTTTGGATTGTTCTGGCCCGAGCTTCACCGAACCAAAACGCGAACAAGCGATACAGACCACAAAGACAATATAGAGCGTTGCCGCCAGCAGATAGTACCAACCGAAGGTTTTAGAAACCCAGTCCAGCGTGCGGCCAATCCACAGGGCCGAGAAGTCGCGAAACAGGATCGTTGTCAGGGAAAACAACAAAATCAGTCCGGCGGAGGTGTAAAACACCACCGGATTGATTTTGTCCTTTTCCCTGCTGTGTGAAAGGTCTGTCATCCAGTATCCCCACTGTTATTGTTACCATTTAAAATCAAATTCGTAACAATTAAGACACATTTTATATTGAACGTCCAATCAATAACCGCTTTAATAGATAAACACCGCTGATGAATGGAGTGGCGAAAATGCCCAAATTGGGGATGCAGTCGATCCGGCGCAGACAACTGATCGACGCCACACTGGAAGCAATAAATGAAGTGGGCATGCACGATGCAACGATCGCGCAGATCGCCCGCCGTGCAGGCGTTTCTACGGGGATCATCAGCCACTATTTCAGGGACAAAAATGGTCTGCTGGAAGCAACCATGCGCGATATCACCAGTCAGCTGCGTGACGCGGTTTTGAATCGATTACATGCACTTCCGCAGGGCAGTGCAGAGCAGCGATTACAGGCGATTGTTGGCGGAAACTTCGATGAAACGCAGGTGAGCAGTGCGGCGATGAAAGCCTGGCTGGCGTTCTGGGCCAGCAGTATGCATCAGCCGATGCTCTATCGTTTACAGCAGGTCAGCAGCCGCCGCTTGCTGTCGAATCTGGTGAGCGAGTTTCGTCGCGAATTGCCGCGCGAACAGGCACAGGAAGCGGGCTACGGCCTGGCCGCGCTGATTGATGGATTATGGCTGCGCGCGGCTCTGAGCGGCAAACCGCTGGATAAAACCCGCGCTAATTCCCTGACCCGCCACTTTATCACTCAGCATCTACCCACCGATTAACCGAGGAGACGTGATGTCCCGAATGGCAGAACAGCAGCTTTATATACATGGTGGTTATACCTCCGCCACCAGCGGTCGCACCTTCGAGACCATTAACCCGGCCAACGGTAACGTGCTGGCGACCGTGCAGGCCGCCGGGCGCGAGGATGTCGATCGCGCAGTGAAAAGCGCCCAGCAGGGGCAAAAAATCTGGGCGTCGATGACCGCCATGGAGCGCTCGCGTATTCTGCGTCGGGCCGTTGATATTCTGCGTGAACGCAATGACGAACTCGCAAAACTGGAAACCCTCGACACCGGAAAAGCATATTCGGAAACCTCAACCGTCGATATCGTTACCGGTGCGGACGTGCTGGAGTACTACGCCGGGCTGATCCCGGCGCTGGAAGGCAGCCAGATCCCGTTGCGTGAAACGTCCTTTGTGTATACCCGCCGCGAACCGCTGGGCGTAGTGGCAGGGATTGGCGCATGGAACTACCCGATCCAGATTGCCCTGTGGAAATCCGCCCCGGCGCTGGCGGCAGGCAACGCAATGATTTTCAAACCGAGCGAAGTTACCCCGCTTACCGCGTTAAAGCTGGCTGAAATTTACAGCGAAGCGGGCCTGCCGGACGGCGTATTTAACGTGTTGCCGGGCGTGGGCGCGGAGACCGGGCAATATCTGACCGAGCATCCGGGCATTGCCAAAGTGTCATTTACCGGCGGTGTCGCCAGCGGCAAAAAAGTGATGGCTAACTCGGCGGCCTCTTCCCTGAAAGAAGTGACCATGGAACTGGGCGGTAAATCACCGCTGATCGTTTTCGATGATGCGGATCTCGATCTCGCCGCCGATATCGCCATGATGGCAAACTTCTTCAGCTCCGGTCAGGTGTGTACCAATGGCACCCGCGTCTTCGTTCCGGCGAAATGCAAAGCCGCATTTGAGCAGAAAATTCTGGCGCGCGTTGAGCGCATTCGCGCGGGCGACGTTTTCGATCCGCAAACTAACTTCGGCCCGCTGGTCAGCTTCCCGCATCGCGATAACGTGCTGCGCTATATCGCCAAAGGCAAAGAGGAAGGCGCGCGCGTACTGTGCGGCGGCGATGTACTGAAAGGCGATGGCTTCGATAACGGCGCATGGGTTGCACCGACAGTGTTCACCGATTGCAGCGACGATATGACCATCGTGCGTGAAGAGATCTTCGGGCCAGTGATGTCCATTCTGACCTACGAGTCGGAAGACGAAGTCATTCGCCGCGCTAACGATACCGACTACGGCCTGGCGGCGGGCATCGTGACAGCGGACCTGAACCGCGCGCATCGCGTCATTCATCAGCTGGAAGCGGGTATTTGCTGGATCAACACCTGGGGCGAATCCCCGGCAGAGATGCCCGTTGGCGGCTACAAACACTCCGGCATTGGTCGCGAGAACGGCGTGATGACGCTCCAGAGTTACACCCAGGTGAAGTCCATCCAGGTTGAGATGGCTAAATTCCAGTCCATATTCTAACCAGGAGGTTTATTTGCAATTTGACTACATCATTATTGGTGCCGGCTCAGCCGGCAACGTTCTCGCTACCCGTCTGACTGAAGATCCGAATACCTCCGTGCTGCTGCTTGAAGCGGGCGGCCCGGACTATCGCTTTGACTTCCGCACCCAGATGCCCGCTGCCCTGGCATTCCCGCTACAGGGTAAACGCTACAACTGGGCCTATGAAACGGAACCTGAACCGTTTATGAATAACCGCCGCATGGAGTGCGGACGCGGTAAAGGTCTGGGTGGATCGTCGCTGATCAACGGCATGTGCTACATCCGTGGCAATGCGCTGGATCTCGATAACTGGGCGCAAGAACCCGGTCTGGAGAACTGGAGCTACCTCGACTGCCTGCCCTACTACCGCAAGGCCGAGACTCGCGATATGGGTGAAAACGACTATCACGGCGGTGATGGCCCGGTGAGCGTCACTACCTCCAAACCCGGCGTCAATCCGCTGTTTGAAGCGATGATTGAAGCGGGCGTGCAGGCGGGCTACCCGCGCACGGACGATCTCAACGGTTATCAGCAGGAAGGTTTTGGTCCGATGGATCGCACCGTCACGCCGCAGGGCCGTCGCGCCAGCACCGCGCGTGGCTATCTCGATCAGGCCAAATCGCGTCCTAACCTGACCATTCGTACTCACGCTATGACCGATCACATCATTTTTGACGGCAAACGCGCGGTGGGCGTCGAATGGCTGGAAGGCGACAGCACCATCCCAACCCGCGCAACGGCCAACAAAGAAGTGCTGTTATGTGCAGGCGCGATTGCCTCACCGCAGATCCTGCAACGCTCCGGCGTCGGCAACGCTGAACTGCTGGCGGAGTTTGATATTCCGCTGGTGCATGAATTACCCGGCGTCGGCGAAAATCTTCAGGATCATCTGGAGATGTATCTGCAATATGAGTGCAAAGAACCGGTTTCCCTCTACCCTGCCCTGCAGTGGTGGAACCAGCCGAAAATCGGTGCGGAGTGGCTGTTTGGCGGCACTGGCGTTGGTGCCAGCAACCACTTTGAAGCAGGTGGATTTATTC
The DNA here is from genome assembly GCA_042434945.1 of Enterobacter hormaechei. GTDB lineage: Bacteria > Pseudomonadota > Gammaproteobacteria > Enterobacterales > Enterobacteriaceae > Escherichia > Escherichia hormaechei_A. The sequence goes on along the minus strand of CP170191.1, from coordinate 686,088 downwards.
GCAGCCGTGAGGAATTTGCGTGGCCGAATATTCAGTACCATTTCCTGCCAGTAGCGATTAACTATAACGGCTCGAATGCAGTGAAAGAGCACGGTTTCCAGTGCCACGTCGGCTCAATGCGCTCGCCAAGCCGTGGGCATGTGCGGATTAAATCCCGCGACCCGCACCAGCATCCGGCGATTCTGTTTAACTACATGTCGCACGAGCAGGACTGGCAGGAGTTCCGCGACGCAATTCGCATCACCCGCGAGATCATGCATCAACCCGCGCTGGATCAGTATCGTGGCCGCGAAATCAGCCCCGGTGTCGAATGCCAGACGGATGAACAGCTCGATGAGTTCGTGCGTAACCACGCCGAAACCGCCTTCCATCCGTGCGGTACCTGCAAAATGGGTTACGACGAGATGTCCGTGGTTGACGGCGAAGGCCGCGTACACGGGTTAGAAGGCCTGCGTGTGGTGGATGCGTCGATTATGCCGCAGATTATCACCGGGAATTTGAACGCCACGACAATTATGATTGGCGAAAAATTGCCGACGCCATTCGCGGGCGCGAGCCGCTGGCGAAGAGCACGGCGGCGTATTATGTGGCGGATGGGGCGCCGGTTCGTCGCTGAGTGCGAACTTCTCCCCTCACCCCGGCCCTCTCCCAAAGGGAGAGGGTGTCATCGTCCCCTCTCCCTCTGGGAGAGGGTTAGGGTGAGGGGAAATTATTGCCGAAATGCTTCAAGCCGCTTAACCTGCCGTCCTTCCCCGTCAAAATTCTCCGCCGCCAGCCAGGCGCGCAGCTCTGCATCGCGCTGCGGCCATTCGCCGTCAATAATCGAAAGCATATCGCTGTCGCGGTTGCGTCCTTTACGCACCAGCTTCTGGCGCAGGCGCCCTTCCCAGACAAACCCCAGCCGCTCCGCCGCGTTGCGTGAGGCGATGTTCATCGAATCGCACTTCCACTCCAGCCGGCGATATTGATGCTCAAAGGCATTTTTCAGCAGCAGCCACACCGCTTCGGTACCCACGCGGGTGCCCTTCATTCTGCGCGACCAGGTGACGTGGCCGATCTCAACCGAGCCCTGAAAGCGTTCTATCGCCATATAGCTGACCAGCCCTACCGCCTTTTCGGTGCGCAGATCGATAACGGCAAAGGGCACCAGGTCGTCATCCAGCACCTTTCCCAGCACCCAGTGCGCAGTGGCCTCAACGCTCACAGGCTGGGTGCTGGCAAGCCACGTCCAGTCGCTGTCGTCACCCAGCGCATAGGCTTCAAACAAATCAGCCGAATGGCGGTCAGCATCCAGCGGCTCCAGACGGCAATACTGCCCGGTGAGCAGGGTACGGGTTAACGCGCGGGCGCATTTCCAGTCCGGGACAATATCATTAACGGTTTGACCATGTTGATTGATTTCGGGCACGGCGGTGACTCCCTGAAAGGTAAGGAGTTTGTTATAGCAGGTTAAAAAGCGAACGAAAAGAGAGGTGATTCATAACCAGACCGAATGCGTTATTCCCGGAGGGCATAAGCAAAGCAGAATTTCGACTTTGAGGAAATCCTCAGCCAGCCTACCGTAACGGTGCATAAAACAATCACAATATATTTTCTTCAGGGATCGCTATGAATAAAAAACTGCTGCCGTTACTGGTGCTGGCTGCGCTCTCAAGCGCTGCTCACGCCGCTACCCCGCCCAACACGCTGGTTGTCGCCCAGGGTCTGGATGATATCGTGAGCCTTGACCCGGCCGAAGCCAACGAACTTTCCAGCATCCAGACCGTACCGAGTTTGTATCAGCGTCTGGTACAGCCGGACCGCGATAACCCGGAAAAAATCACCCCGGTTCTGGCCGAAAGCTGGGAAGCGGACGCGGCAGCAAAAACCCTGACCATCAAACTTAAGCCCGATGCAAAATTTGCCTCCGGCAACCCGCTGCGCCCGGAAGATGTGATCTTCTCATATACCCGCGCCGTGACGCTGAACAAATCCCCGGCGTTTATCCTCAACGTACTGGGCTGGGACGCCAGCAACATCGCCAGCCAGCTGAAGAAAGTGGACGACCATACCCTCACGCTTCGCTGGACGGCGGACGTCAGCCCGTCGGTAGCGCTGAATATACTCTCCACGCCGATTGCCTCCATCGTCGATGAAAAGCAGGTTGCGGCGAACGTGAAGGATAACGACTTCGGCAACGCGTGGTTAAAAATGCACTCTGCGGGCAGCGGCGCGTTCAAAATGCGCGTTTACCAGCCGCATCAGGCCATCGTGCTGGAAGCCAACGAATCCGCGCCCGGCGGCGCGCCGAAGCTTAAAAGCATCATCATTAAAAACGTCCCCGATCCCGCTTCCCGCCGCCTGCTGATCCAGCAGGGTGATGCGGACGTGGCGCGCGATCTGGGTGCAGACCAGATAAGCGCCCTCAGCGGCAAGCCGGGCGTGAGGGTGCTTAGCATCCCTTCTGCCGAGCAAAACTATCTGGTGTTTAACACCGGCAACAGCGCTAACCCGCTGCTGAATAATCCAGCGTTCTGGGAAGCCTCGCGCTGGCTGGTGGATTATGAAGGCATCACCAAGGACCTGCTGAAAGGCCAGTATTTTGTTCATCAGAGCTTCCTGCCGGTCGGCCTGCCGGGCGCGCTGGAGGACAATCCGTTCACGTTTGACCCGGCAAAAGCAAAAGCGATCCTCGCCAGGGCGGGCATCAAAGACGCGCATTTCACGCTGGACGTAGAGAATAAACCGCCGTTCATCACCATCGCGCAATCCATGCAGGCGAGCTTCGCTCAGGGCGGCGTGAAGGTGGATCTGCTGCCCGCGGCGGGTAGCCAGGTGTACGCCCGCGTGCGTGCGAAACAGCATCAGGCGGCCATACGTCTGTGGATCCCGGACTACTTCGATGCACACTCCAACGCCAGCGCCTTCGCATGGAATGACGGGAAATCCAGCACCGTGGCCGGGCTTAACGGCTGGAAAATTCCGGAGCTGAACAACGCTACGCTGGCGGCGGTTGCCGAGCCGGATCCGGCAAAACGTCTGGATCTGTATAAGAAGATGCAGGAACAGTTACAGCATAACTCGCCGTATGTGTTCGTTGACCAGGGCAAAACCCAGATCGTGGTGCGCGATAACGTGAAGGGGTATCAGCAGGGGCTGAACGCGGATATGGTCTGGTACGATCGCGTTACGAAGTAGCTTTTCCCCCTCTCCCTCTCCCGTGGGAGAGGGTTGGGGTGAGGGCAACATTGCGCAACAGAGCCGCCTGTTTCCCCTCACCCCTGCCCTCTCCCACAGGGAGAGGGGGTCGTTCGTGCATATTTTCAGGATAACGATTTTCCCATGCCACATCTTTCCACCCGCGTGCTTCAGGGTCTGCTGACTCTCCTGCTCACGCTGTTCGGGCTACTGCTGGTCACGTTTGCGCTCTCTGCCTTTTCCCCGGTCGATCGCGTATTGCAGATCGTCGGCGATCACGCCAGCCAGTCCACTTACGATCAGGTTCGCCACCAGCTTGGGCTGGATCGGCCCCTGCCCGTGCAGTTCTGGCACTACCTGCAAAACCTCGCTCACGGGGATTTAGGCACCGCCAGCGCTACCGGTCAGCCGGTATTGCAGGACCTGCTGCACGCCTTTCCCGCCACGCTGGAACTGGCAACGCTGGCGCTAATTATCGGCACGGTACTCGGCGTGATTGCGGGTGTACTGTGCGCCCGCTACGTCGGTTCGCCACTGGACTTAGCGATCAGAACGCTCACCCTGCTCGGCAATTCGGTGCCAATATTCTGGCTCGGACTGCTGATGCTGGCTCTGTTCTACGCGAAACTACAGTGGAGCGCTGGCCCCGGCAGGCTGGACGACATCTGGCAATTCACCGTTGAGCCACGAACCGGATTTGCGCTGGTTGATACCTGGCTTTCCGGCGACCGCGAGGCGTTCCGCAACGCCATCAGCCACCTGGTGCTGCCGGTGCTGCTGCTGGCCTACTACTCGCTGGCAAGTATCACCCGCCTGACGCGCTCCGCCTGTCTGAGCGAGATGAACAAAGAGTACATATTGCTCGCCCGCGCCAAAGGCGCCGGAGAGATGACCATCCTGCTGCGTCACGTGCTGCCGAACATTCGCAGCACCCTGCTGACGGTGATTGCCCTGGCCTACACCAGCATGCTGGAGGGCGCGGTATTAACCGAAACCGTCTTCTCATGGCCGGGCATCGGGCGCTACCTCACCACGGCCCTGTTCGCCGGTGACACCACCGCCGTGATGGGCGGCACGCTGCTGATTGGCGTCTGCTTTGTTCTGATCAATAACCTTACCGACCTGCTTGTGCGGGCGACCGATCCCAGGGTGCGCTAATGCCGTTTTATCTCTTCTTACGCCGCCTGCGCCGCTCCCCTGCCGCGTTTTGCGGGCTGATCGCCATCGCGCTGCTGGTGCTTATTGCCCTGTTAGCACCGTGGCTTGCGCCGCATGACCCCAACTGGCAGGACGCCGCCGCGCGTCTGCAACCGCCCAACGCGCAGCACTGGCTGGGTACCGACAGCTATGGGCGGGATCTGCTCTCCCGATTAATCTACGGCACCCGTCCGGCACTGGGGCTGGTGGCCTTAGTCACCGTTATTACCCTCCCCGCCGGTCTGCTGGTGGGGATTTTGTCAGGCTACTACGGCGGCTGGATGGAGCGCATCCTGATGCGCTTTACCGACGTGGTGATGTCGATGCCGCGCCTGATCCTCGCCTTCGCGTTTGTCGCGATGCTCGGCCCCGGTCTGGTGAACGGCGCGCTGGCGCTGGCCTTAACGACCTGGCCTGCCTATGCGCGCCAGGCGCGCAGTGAAATCCAGCGTCTGCGCCACAGCGATTATCTGGCCGCCGCGGAGATGATGGGCATTCGCGGCCCGCGCCTGCTGGTCGGCCATATTCTGCCCCTGTGCCTGCCCTCCGCGATTGTGCGGCTGGCGCTGGATCTGGCCGGGATCATTCTGGCCGCCGCCGGGCTGGGCTTCCTTGGCCTGGGCGCACGTCCACCGATGGCGGAATGGGGCGCGATGATAGCCGACGGCATGCAGGTCATTTTTGACCAGTGGTGGATTGCCGCCATTCCAGGCGGGGCGATTCTGTTTGCCAGCCTGGCCTTTAACCTGCTGGGCGATGGCCTGCGCGACGTACTGGAGCCACAGCATGACTGAACACCGCGTCATCGTCGATGCGCTAAATATCGACTACCCCGCCGCGCGCGTGGTCAACAACCTGAGCTTTACGTTAGGCAACGAGCGGCTGGCGCTGGTGGGAGAATCCGGCTCCGGCAAGTCCATGTCTGCCCGCGCCCTGATGGGGCTGGTGCGCAAGCCCGGCATCGTGAGCGCTAAGCGGCTTAACGTGCTTGGCAACGACCTGCTGACCCTGAACAGCCGCCGCTGGCAGGCGCTGCGCGGCAACGGCATTGCGATGGTTCTACAGGACCCGCGCTACGCGCTAAACCCGGTGAAAACCGTCGCCGCCCAGCTTGATGAAGCGCTGACCCTCCATCAGCGCCTGCCCCGCGCCGAACGCCTGGCGCGCATTCACGATATCATCCGCGCCGTGGGGCTGAACGAGCACGTGCTCCAGCGCTATCCCGGCGAACTCTCCGGCGGCATGGGCCAGCGCGTGATGATCGCCATTGCGCTCGTCAACAACCCGCAGGTGCTGATCGCCGACGAACCGACTTCCGCGCTGGACGCACGCCTGCGCAACCAGATCCTGGAGCTGCTGGTACAGCAGTGCGAGGCGCGGCAGATGGCGATGCTGCTAATCAGCCACGACTTGCCGCTCGTCGCGGAACACTGTGACCGCGTGCTGGTGATGTATCAGGGTGAGAAAGTTGATGAAATGGCGGCGAGCCAGTTGCCGCAGGCAACCCATCCCTACACGCGCACGCTCTGGACCTGCCGCCCGAACGCCGGGACCTTTGGCCAGATGCTGCCGACGCTCGACCGTTCGCAACCGTGGAAGGAGGCCGACAATGGCACTCGTTGAGGTTAACCAGCTCCGGGTGAGTTTTGGTGAAAAAACGGCGGTTTCCGCCGCCAGTTTTGCGATCGAAAAAGGCGAAACCTTCAGCCTGATCGGTGAATCCGGCTGCGGCAAATCGACTCTTCTGCGCGTGCTGGCGGGGCTGCTGCGCGAGTGGCATGGCCACATTTCCGTCCTCGGGGAAAATTTACGGCCAGGACGACGTTTTGAAGGCGCGCTTCGCCGTAACGTGCAGATGGTGTTCCAGGATCCGTGGGCGTCTTTGCACCCGAACCACACCATTGCCCGCACCCTGTCGGAGCCGTTAAACATCCACGGCGAAACCCAGGTTGCCGAAAAGGTGGCGGATGCGCTGCAACAGGTGGGTCTGGCTGCCGACGCCGGCAGGCGTTACCCGCATCAGCTTTCCGGCGGACAGCGTCAGCGCGTGGCCATTGCCCGCGCGCTGCTGCTGCGCCCGCAGCTTCTGCTGCTGGATGAACCGACCTCGGCGCTGGATATGTCGGTACAGGCGGAGATACTTAACCTGCTCAACCGCCTGAAGGCGCAGCACGGCATGACCTACCTGCTGGTGAGCCACGATGCGGACGTGATTGCGCATATGTCCGACCGGGCGGCATTTATGGCGCACGGGGAGATCCAGCTGGTATTTGACCGTGAAGCCATGTTGCGGGGGGAGCACAGGATGGGGTAAACCGTGCGGCGGCGAGTGCCGCACGTATTTCGTAGGCCGGGTAAGGCGTAGCCGCCACCCGGCAAAACGTCACTTCAGCAGCTTCACCGTGGCATCAATGTCGATCTCATCTTCAGTGAAGATCATCGTCGTGTTCTGGAAGGTGGTGATCGCCAGCTTCTTCACCGTGCGCATTTCGCCCGGCTTTTTCTCGGTTTTTGGTTTGATGCTGTTCATCAGCAGCCCCACCGACAGCACCGCATTCTCTTTGTCGATTTTGGTCTCAACGGGCTCTTCCTCGCTGAACACCACGAAGGATTTAATTGAGGTGAGCTTCACGCGCTCGCCCGCAATATAGAGATGCTTACTCTCCGGGATCACCTTCACCGCATACGCGGAAAGGCCTTTGCTGTTGGTGGTTGGCTCGAAGGTCACCGCCGCATCTTTTTTAATCAGATCAGGGTTGGCGACCTTAATCACATGAAAATAGCGGTTGTCGCCGTTTTCATCTTTGATAAATCCAAAGCCTTTATCTTTAAACCACGTTGTGATTGTACCGTTCATCGCTGTTACCGCCTGTCAGATCTCAAGACTAAAGTTTTGCAGCGCGCAGTGTAATGCACAATGGCTGACGAGACAAAAAAAAGCCCCTGCACGGGAGCAGGGGAAAGTTCATGTCAGAGCTTTTTAGTATTGTGTATTTAGTTGAACACCATCCCACCATCAATCAGCAGCGACTGACCGGTCATGTAGTCGGAATCCGGCCCGGCGAGGTAAGAGACGCAGGCGGCCACGTCTTCCGGCTCGGACAAACGGCCAAGCGTGATGCGTTTGGCAAAGGTTTCCGTCCCGTAGCCAAGCGGTTTACCCGCCGCCTCGGAGACCTGACGGTCGATTTCCGCCCACATCGGCGTTTTGACGATCCCCGGGCAGTAGGCGTTAACGGTGATCCCCAGCGGCGCGAGATCCCGCGCGGCGGTCTGGGTTAAGCCGCGCACCGCGAATTTACTGGAACTGTAGACCGCCAGCTCCGGGTTACCGGTGTGGCCCGCCTGGGAGCAGGCGTTGATGATCTTGCCGCCGTGCCCCTCTTTACGAAACGCGTCAATTGCGGCCTGAATGCCCCAGATCACCCCTTTCACGTTGATGTTGTAAACCTTGTCGACAATCTCCGGCGTGATGGATTCGATGGGCGTGGACGGCGCCACCCCGGCGTTATTGACGATGACGTTAAAACCGCCCAGCGCGGTGCGGGCTTTTTCCACCGCCGCGAACACCTGCTCGCGGTCAGAGACGTCCACCTTCACGGCGACGGCCTTCCCGCCGTTACGGGTGATCTCATCCGCGACCGCTTTCGCCGTCTCTTCGTTGTAATCCGCAATAGCAACGGCAAAACCATCCTTCACCAGGCGAAGCGCGATCGCTTTGCCAATCCCCTGGCCGGAGCCGGTTACGAGAGCCACTTTTTGCATTTCTCTGTCCTTATATTGATTCACAAAATCTGGCTGAGATGGAGCTGGCCCATCAGCAGCGGGTTATCGCTGTAGTCGACGGGAATGGCCACCACGGCCGGGCCATCGACATCCATTGCCGCACGCAGCGTCGGTTCGAGCGCATCGGCGCTCTCGACGGCAAAGCCTTTCGCACCGAACGCGTCGGCATAGACTTTGAAATCGACCGGGCCGAACTCGACGCCGGAAAGCCTCTGGTATTTTTTCTCTTCCTGGATGGCCACCATGTTGTAGGCGTTATCCACCCAGATGATGTGCAGCACGTTGGCGTTGAGGCGTACGGCGGTTTCCAGCTCCATGCTCGACTGCAAAAAGCCGCCGTCCCCGGAGACCGAGACCACCTTGCGCCCCGGGTTGACCAGCCACGCGCCAATCGCCCACGGCAGCGCCACGCCCATGGTCTGCTGACCGTTGGAGATCATCACCTGACGCGCCCGGAAGCTGTAGAGGTAGCGGGCGATCCAGATATGGAAGCTGCCCATGTCGACGGTGAGCGTTACGTCGTTATTCACGATGTCCTGCATGGCCCGGACGATGCGCAGCGGATGCAGCGCAAACTGGTTGAGCGATGCGCCGCGACGGTCGAGGAGGTCCCGCTGATGCTGGCGATCGACAAGAATTTCCGAGGCGCGCTGGCTGAGTTCAAGTTTGTGCTCGATTCGACTGGCAAGCAGATTCAGCGTGGCGGCAATATCCCCGACCAGTTCCAGATCGGGAACATACTTGCGCTCCTCATAGGCGGGCAGCACGTCAATGTGCACCAGCGTGGCGTCGCCGCTGTTCCACATGGACGGCTCGTACTCCACCGGGCTGTAGCCGATGCAGATAATCAGGTCCGCCAGATGCAGCAGCCGGTCGCCCGCCTGGTTGTTAAAGAGGCCGACGCGTCCGGCGAAGCGGGTGAAGTGTTCCTGATTCACCGCCCCGGCGGCCTGATAGGTGCTGGTGACCGGAATACGGCTTCTCTCCAGCAGCTTATGCAGCGCGGCGCTGTTGGCGGGCTGGCTGGCCATCAGGCCGAGTAAGATGACCGGGTTTTTGGCCTTCGCGATAAGCTTCGCCACGTCGTTGATGGCTGACTCCGGCGCCGGGCCCATCAGCGCCGCGGTGCTGGCGGGTAAAATAGCCCCCGTGGTGGGCTGGTCGACAATATCCTGCGGCAGGCTGACAAACGCCCCGCCCGGCCTGCCCTGCTCGGCAGCGCGAAACGCGTTCGACACCACCTCGGCAATCGCGTCCGGTGAATTGACTTCGACGGCGTATTTGGTGACCGGGCTGAACATGGCGACGGTATCCATGCTCTGGTGCACCAGTTTCGCTTTATCTGCCCGCTTAACCGCCCCGCCCAGCGCCACCACCGGGTCACCTTCGCTGTTGGCGGTGGCGATGCCGGTGATCAGGTTGGAGCAGCCCGGCCCGGAGGTGACCAGCGCGACCCCGGCCTTACCGGTTAGCCGCCCTACCGCTGCCGCCATAAACGCCGCGTTCGCCTCGTGACGCACCGGGATAATCTCGATGGAGGAGTCCAGCAGGGAGTCAAAGACCTTGTCGATTTTTGCGCCCGGTATGCCGAACACCTGCTTCACACCCTGCGCTTCCAGCTGGCCGACAACCATATCGGCGCCGTGCGCCCACTGACGTGACTGTTTCTCACTGTTCACGGTAGTTCTCCTGTTAGTTTTCGACGGCGCGGATAGCCGCATCAAGGTTGCTGGGGTGCAGGTTGGCCTGTAAAAACGCGCTGTCGGCGGGCAGGTCAATCATCAGCTTGTGGATTTCGCCGAAGGTGAGCACGCCGTTCTCCAGCTGATAGTCGAGCAGGTGGCCCCCGCCCTGACGGTCGTCGGTGATAAAGTGTTCGTGATAGCCCGCCACGTTAATGCCCTGCATATGCTGTGGGGTGCGGAACCCGACCAGCACGCCCTCGCGCTGGTTAAAGCGGAACACCGGCTGGTCATCCAGCACGTCGGTCATCGCCCGGTACGGCGGCGTCTGGCGCGGTACGGTGCGGGTGTGCGCGTGGCTGAAATTGCCGTCGATGCGCAGCGCGCAGAACAGGTTATCGGAGGGGATTTGCTGGTCGATCACGTCGTGGATCTGCTGACGGCTGACCGGCCCGTCGAAGGCTTTGCGGTACTGCGGCTGGAACCAGGTCATCACCGCGAACGGCGTTTTTTGCTCCGGCTTCGCGGCGCGGGCGCTGCCGTCGGCGCGCAGCTGGTACACCTGGCTGCTGAAGGCAATCATTTCACCGTCCAGCTCGTTAAAGGTACCGAGACCAAAATCACCGTGTGCCAGCAGGTCGGCGATGGTCGTCTCCCCTTCGTAGACGCCGCTTAGCAGGGCGCTCATTAGCGATGTCTGATAGATCACGCTGTCAGGATGCTGAGCCGAGAACCCACGCAGGGTCTCGCATAAACTCGCCTCACAGTCGCATGCAGATGAATGCATCATCATGCCCGTCCTCTTCAACTTTATTTATAAAGGTTAAATAAATGTTGACCCGATTCAGCAGAGAGTTCCAATATAGAATCCATGCTGGTTTGAGACGTTTTTGATATGGAACTTCGTTATCTGCGCTATTTTGTCGCGGTAGCACGCGAGCGACACTTCACCAGGGCGGCCAAAGCGCTGGGTATTTCACAGCCTCCTCTGAGTCAGCAGATCAAACGGCTCGAAGAGGAAGTGGGCACGCCGCTGTTCAGGCGCCTGACACGGGGCGTGGAGCTGACCGAAGCGGGAGAGGCCTTCTATGAGGACGCCTGTAAGATACTGGCGCTGAGCGATGCCGCGCTGGAGAAAGCCCGGGGCATCGCGCGCGGGCTGAACGGCAGCCTGTCGATTGGCATCACCAGTTCAGATGCTTTTCATCCCAAAATCTTCGCCCTGATACGTCAGTTTCAGGTACAGAACATGGCGGTGCAGGTTCACCAGGTGGAAGCCAATATGTCGTCGCTGACGACGATGCTGGCGGAGGGTGAGCTGGATATCGCCTTTGTGCGCCTGCCGTGCGAGAGCAGCAAGGTGTTTGAGTTACAAATCCTCGATCGGGAGCCGATGGTGGTGGCGCTGCATCGCGATCATCCCCTGGCGGCATGTGGCGATCTGGCGCTGGATGAGCTGCGGGATACGCCGGTGGTGCTGTTCCCCCAGGAGGTCGCACCGGGGCTGTATGACCGCGTTTACGGCAGCTGCGAGCGGGCCGGGATCGATATGCAACACACGCTGCAATCTTCACAACTTTCCTCTTCCCTGAGCATGGTCTCCGCTGGCGGCGGGTTCGCGCTGGTGCCGAAATCCATGGCCGCTATTTCTCCGCCGAATGTCACCTACCATGCGCTGCGCTCACCGGAGCTTTATACCGATATCGCGCTCTGCTGGCGGCGTTTTGAGCGTTCGCGGACGGTGAAGCGGTTTCTGGCGATGATGAGCGAGGGGTAGCTACGGTGTGGCTGTGCCCGGCGGCGCTGCGCTTGCGCGGGCCTACGGTTCGTGTCGCGGATAGGTTGGCTGGTTGGCGGTTTTGTAGGCCGGGTAAGGCGCAGCCGCCACCCGGCAATGCCCTTTGGAAGCCGCCTCGCAAACTTTTAAGCAACCTTATGTAATTCAGGGGCATCCCTTTTCATCCCTTCTCCGCGGTCGTAAAGTGCCTGCGTTGCGGCACATTCGTAACCGGGCGTAGGAACCCATTAGCATGACATGACATTTTTTTTGGACAACGAGGATGCTAAATGGCGACTACCCCTGGATTTTCATACGTATACGCTGAAGAAAGCGCTGTTCATCACCTTCTTCACCTGCAACTTCCCGATTCTGCGGATCTCTTTGAACTGGCTGGCACCTGTGCGGCGTACGTGAGCGTACTGGTGGAAATGGACGATGCGGTGACATTTTCTACGCTCTGTAAGCAACTGCTGGGTTGTTAGCGGAGTTTGTGAAGGAGCCTTATATAACGGCTCACTGAGTCGGCCTTACACAAAGGACAACGTTGTTTGATGAATGACGGTTTGTTAGAGGAATGCACAGGAAGGCGGTCACGCCACAGAGGGCGTGACATAAAATCAGGCCTGGTCGTCTTCTTTACCGTAGTAAAGCTTACCGATCTGAATGAGAGGACGGCCCTGGGATTTGCGGTGCAGGTTGCTGTCACGCAGTGAATAAACGCAGCCGCAGTATTCCTGCTGGTAGAACTGTTCGCGCTTGCTGATTTCAATCATGCGCGACGAACCGCCCTGTTTCCGCCAGTTATAGTCCCAATAGACCATACCCGGATAGTGGGCGGCGGCTCGCTGACCGCAGTCGTTGATTTGCTGCATATTTTTCCAGCGAGAGATGCCCAGTGAGCTGCTAATCACGTTGAAGCCATTTTCAGCGGCGTAAAGCGCAGTCCGCTCAAAGCGCATGTCAAAACACATGGTGCAGCGAATGCCGCGCTCGGGTTCCCATTCCATGCCTTTGGCGCGCTCAAACCAGTTATCTGTATCGTAATCCGCATCGATAAACGGTACGCCGTGCTGTTCGGCAAAGCGAATATTCTCATCCTTACGAATCAGATACTCTTTCTGCGGATGAATGTTCGGATTGTAGAAGAAGATGGTGTAGTCGATCCCTGAGGCCTGGATCGCCTCCATTACCTCACCAGAACACGGAGCGCAACAGGAGTGCAGCAGCAGTTTATCAGCCCCGTTTGGGAGTTCTAGTTTAGGGCGTTTGAAATCAGCGGTAGTCATAAATTTATTTGATGAGGTAATGAGGACTGAAAACAGTGTAGCATCAGAGCTGTGCTATCGGGAATGGCGGCCAGTCTCATACATATCCCGCAATGCCTGTTATTGACACAGGGCTGCTGTTGCAGCCCTGACAACCTTAGACTTCAATCGATTCAGAGATCTCTAACGCATCATCGACTTCGATGCCTAGATAACGGACAGTGCTTTCCAGTTTCTTATGGCCCAACAGAAGTTGGATCACCCGGAGATTCTTGGTTTTCTTGTATATCAGGTAAGGTTTTGTTCTTCTCATGGAATGTGTGCTGTAAAGCGAAGCTTCGAGACCAAGCTTTTCTACCCACCCATGAAAAATTCGGCTGTATTGTCGGGTTGATATGTGCCGGTTAGTTCCGCTCCGAGACCGAAACAAGAAGTCTTTACTGTGCAAATTGCCAAGCTTTATCAATGCAGCAACAGCTTCTCTTGTCCCTTTGGTTATCTCAAATTGCACAGGGCTACCGGTTTTCTGTTGCAGCACCGTTGCTCTGCTTGAAACCGAGCTACCATATGCAACATCAGATACTTTCAGGTTCACCAGATCGCAGCCTCGTAGCTTACTGTCTAAGGCCATATTGAACAGAGCTAAATCACGCGTTTTACCTTCCAGTTCAAGCCGGATTCGGATCCCCCAGATATGAGATATCTGAAGTGGTCTTTTTTGGCCTATGATACGGTCTTTATTCCACGGTGACGTGTTCATACTCAAATCTCCTGCAATGTGGGAGATTTGAGTATGGTTGTCTCTTATGAGCGATAAGCGGAAGTTCGCAGCCTTGCCGCTGTATCCTGTTCGAATAGCCAATCACTAGTGTAGAGTTAAAATCGACGAGGTTCTCGCGACAGGAGATTTCTTGTTTGTCCGTAATGCTATTGTTATTTATCAGGGAGGTGATGAGTGGAAGATATACTTTTTGTGATGAGCTGGATTAAGGATCATCATGTGATGTCATTAACTTTTGGAGTCTTATCTGCAATTTTATGGATTAAATCTGCCACAGCAAAAGTTGAGCTAGGCAAAAAAATTGTCATGGTCACATATGAAGATCCCGAACTTAATGTAAACCTCCATGATTTCTTCGCTACTGCGCGGCTTCAATCTAAGTACAATTCATTTGCGGCATTGTCTGCGGCTGCAACAGCGCTATCCCAGATTCTTGGTTTGTAATGCTGGGCTGCCCCCCCATTGATTAATATCCAGTGGTATTGGCCGTGTCCGCTCCTGGCACAAAACGGACTGTCATTGTCACGCATTTTGTCAGCGGTCAGTTAATCCAGTCTCCCGGCGTGAGGTCAGGCAACTGCTCAAACGCTCTAATATTGTCGTTACCAGCACGATGCCAGCGCCAATGGTATGCCCGGCGATCGCAGGGCCATTCAGGCCAATCGGCGCCCGGCGTAGGTATAACATATTCAACAAACTCATGGTGATGTGGTTTGTCAGGTGCAGAATTGTTATGGGCACAGTTACAGGACAATTAGATCGAAGCCACTGAATCACACAAACAGCCTTATAACAAGCTGCACGCCAAGCAAGGAATCCGAGCAACTCTATCTCTGGCCGCTGGGTAGACGTCTAGCGATCACCCGAATCTTAGCGATATTGGGCTATAAGGCATTAAGTAAGAGCGTCAGGTGGCGCTGCATTTATCCGCCCTACACTACCCGTAGGCCTGATAAGCGCAGCGCCATCAGGCGTTTTCACAGAATGCTACACCTCCAGTCCGGCGCGGAACTGGCCCCACTTCAGCACCGAGTTCACCCCAATCGACAGGAACGGCTCCGGCGGGGTTCTGTTCGGGCCCGGCGAGGCCACCAGGAAATCGATCAGCTCGTTGCGCTCCCCGGCGATCATATCCGCCAGCAGTTTGCCGGTGGCGGTGCCGCGGGTGATCCCCAGACCGTTACAGCACAGCGCGCCATAGACGTTCGGCGCCAGTTGGCCGAAGAAGCCTTCGTGATTGTCTGACAGGCAGATGGCCCCGCTCCAGGAGTATTCGAAATCAACCTTGCTCAGCATCGGGAAACGGCGCTCGAACGATTTACGGTGGGTCTCAATATTGTGCTTCAGCTGTTTTTCACGCGGGCGACCGTCGGGATGGAAGCTAAAGCTGTTGCGCATCAGGATGCGGTTGTCAACCGTGCGGCGCACGGTGCTGCCAAACGGATGCGCCGGGATAACGCCCCACACCGGCTTGCCGCCAAGCTGCGCCTGCTCTTCAGAGGTCAACGGACGGGTCAGGCTGCCATAGAGGAAGGTCGGCAGCAGGCGACCGCGCAGAAAACCAAAGTGCGCAGCAAAGGCGTTGTTCGCCAGGATCAGCGTGTCGGCGGTGATGCTGCCGTGGTCATGCACCAGCGTCACTTTGTCGCCATAGTCGATGGACGTGATCGGCGTATTTTCATACAGGGTCACGTTAGAGGGCAGGCTGTCCGCCAGTCCTTTCACCAGCGCCGAGGGCTGAAGCAGAATGGTGCCCGGAATATAAAGCGCCTGCTGGTAGTAAGAGATGCCGATATGATCCGGCAGATCCTTCCCGGGGATCATCTCTGCGTGGCGGCCAATTTTCTCCAGCCCACTGCGGTAGGCCTCGAGAATGGCGATCCCCTTCTCCCCCACCGCAGCCTGATATTTACCGGACTCGGTCATCTGACATTCAATGCCGTGCTCCTTTACAATCTCACGCAGATAGTTCTGCCCGAGCGTGTTGAGCTTGAGGATCAGATTGGCGGTGGTCACGTCGCCGATATAGTCCTTCGCCCCGATATCGTGCGGGACATCAATGGCGAAACCGGCGTTGCGCCCGGAGGAGCCGTAACCCACGTCCTGCGCCTCAATCAGCACCACTTCATCATCCGGGAAGTTCAGCGCCAGCTGACGAGCCGCCGCCAGCCCGGTTAGTCCGGCCCCGACTATCGCCCAGCGGGCATGCTTTTGCCCGACGTGGGCAGGACGCGGGGTACGCGGTTGACTGGTGTGATACCAACCCGGCAGGGCGTCGTCAGCAGGTAGAGAAGTGATCTTTTGCACGTGGGTTACTCCGGTAAGTAGCGTTGAATCAATGTTAGCCATCCCGAAAAAATGTGTATGTGATGTATATCTCATGTATATATTAAGTATAAAAATAGTTGCGAGAATGATAAAAAGGCGTGCAAAGACCGGCGCAGCGGGGCGTCAGAGAAGAAATACGAATGGGGAAAGGAGGCCTGTCAGCGGGTGCCAGCAGGCCTTAGCGGGATGCGATCAGCGGTTATCGCCCTCAGGGAAAGGGGCGAAGTTATCGGCTTTCAGCCCCTGGGGCGCGATGAAGATCTCCATGTTTTCCCGCGACAGCTCCCAGTGCTCAAACACCAAATCCACCACCGCCTGTTCGTCACGCGCCTCGATGGCAGCGATAAAGGCGTCGTGATGATCCGCAGCCAGCTGTAAACGGCGCTCCATGTCCTCGTTTTGCGGCCGGAAGAAGGTATGTCCGATGCGACAGTGGTCGATCAGCAAACGCCCCAGGCTCGGCTGCAGATAGGGGTTGGCCGCCATCTCGCCCATGATCTCGTGAAAACGGTTGTTCTCCAGCGCCAGCGCTTCGGCATCGCGGGTTTGCACCGCCTTACGAAAGCGTTTCTGGGTCTCTTTCAGCGCCTTAAGCTGCGCCGGTTTGTAGTGCTGCACGGCAAGGCGTCCGGTGGCGGCATAGATCATCGGTGCCACCAGGAAGAAATTACGCAGCGTCGAGTGGCTCATCGGGATCACCCGTACGCCGCGTTTTTCCACAATCTCAAGATACCCTTCCCCCGCCAGGCGCTGGAATACTTCACGCACCGGCGTACGGGAGAGACCGTACTGCGCGGTCAGCGCGGCTTCATCCAGCAGCTCGTCCGGATCCAGCTCCATGGTGAGAATATGTCGTTTGAGATCCTCATACAGCGCTACCTTTCCCGTTCTCATTGCCGCCTCCTGAAAATCGACCTGTGATGCTTAACTATGATGTTGCTTAACCTACACATAAAGATGTGCAACAGCAAAATTATCAGCCACAGCAATCATGCTCTGCGCATCTCGCTGGCAGTCTGATAGATCAGCCTCAGGAGGGGCTCCGGATCCCGGTCCGGGGGATGGCGCAGGATCTCCCCACGCAGCCAGACAATTTCACTGCCAGCCACGTGGCGAAACGGCGGCAGCTGCCCGACATTTTTTAGCCACTTCATAATAAAGGCGTTTTTCTGCCGGTTTGAGCAGATGCGTCCCTGCTTTCTCGACAGGCCAACTGCCACCAGAAGACAGAAATAAAAATGAATTCTCTCTTCCAGACCGTTAAAAACGGCTTCAGGCGTCGTCTTCAGAGAGATCAATCCAGACAGTCTTCAGTTCGGTGTACTGATCGAGGGCGAAGACAGATTTATCGCGCCCGCCAAAGCCCGACTGCTTGTAGCCGCCAAACGGGGTGGTAGCATCGCCTTCTCCGAAGCAGTTCACCGTCACCGTACCGGCACGAATGGCGCGGGATACGCGAATGGCCCGATTCAGCCTGCTGGTATAGACCGATGCGGCCAGGCCGTATTGTGTATCGTTGGCCAGCGCGATAGCCTCGGCTTCGGTTTTGAACGTGGTGACGCACAGCACCGGGCCAAAGATCTCCTCCCGGAACAGCGCGCTCTCCGGCGTTACGCCATCGATAATGGTTGGCTGGACGTAAACGCCCTGCTCGGTATCGCCGCCCTGCACCATCCGCAGCCCTTCCTGGCGAGCGGTGTCGAGATATCCGCTCACCTTGCTGAAATGCTCCGTCGAGACCATCGCCCCCAGCCGGTTGTTGGGATCGAGCGGGTTACCCATCGGCCAGTTGCCGATCTGTTTGGTCATCTCCGCCAGCAGCGCCTCTTTGACACTTTCCTGCACCAGCAGGCGCGAGGTGGCGGAACAGTTCTCGCCCATGTTCCAGAACGCGCCGTTCAGCACATGACCGGCCACGGTCGCCAGATCCCCGGCATCGTCAAAGACCACCGCCGGGTTTTTACCGCCGCACTCCAGCACTACCTTCTTGAGGTTGGACTCTGCCGCATAGTGCAGGAAACGCCGCCCGGTGGCGGTGGAGCCGGTAAAGCTCACCATGTCGATATCCGGATGCAGGCCAATCGGTTCACCCACTTCTTTGCCGGTGCCGGTGACGATATTTAGCACCCCCGCCGGAACGCCGGCCTCATACGCCAGCTCGGCGACCCGCAGCGCGGTGAGTGAGGTCTGCTCCGCCGGTTTGACGATTACCGAGCAGCCAGCCGCCAGCGCCGGGCCAATTTTCCAGGCCAGCATCAGCAGCGGGAAGTTCCACGGCAGAACGCAGCCCACCACGCCAATCGGCTCGCGCACCACCAGCGCCATCGCGCTGTTACCCACCGGGGCGGTATGGTCGTAGAGTTTGTCGATGGCTTCGGCGTGCCACTTCAGCACGTGAATGGTTTCCGGCATGTCCACCGCCAGGCATTCGCTCACCGGTTTGCCGCTGTCGAGGCTCTCCAGCACAGCCAACTGGTCGATCTCCTGCTCCATCAGCGCTGCCAGTTTCACCAGCACCGCTTTGCGTTCGCCCGGCGCCCGCTTGCTCCAGCTTCCCGCCTCGAACGCGCTGCGCGCGCCCTGCACCGCCGCGTTGACGTCGGTGATGTCGCAGGCGGCGATATGGCCGATCGTTTCACCGGTGGCCGGGTTGGTGGTCGGCAGCGTTTTGCCGGATTGCGCGGTCACGAAGCGTCCGTTAATAAAGGCCTTGCTCGCCAAGGGGAGATCCCGGGCGATAGCCGTTACGTCGGCCAGGGTGTGCAGCTGACTCATAGTGCCTCCTTACAGCGCCGCAGCGACGTTGCGTTTCACATCGGCAATCACCGCTTTCAGCTGCGCTTTCTCTTCTTCATTCAGATCCTGCAGCGGCGCGCGCACCGTGCCGGAGGTCAGGCCGTTCAGCTCGCAGCCGTAACGGATCGACTGTACAAACTTGCCGCCGTCGAGGAAGTTCATCAGCGGCATCATCGCGGCCATGATCTTGCGGCCTTTGGCGAAGTCTTTCTCCACCACGCAGGCTTCATACAGCGCCACGTGTTCACGCGGAATGAAGTTGGAACCGGCGCAGACCCAGCTTTGCGCGCCCCAGGCGAAGAACTCGAGGGCCTGATCGTCCCAGCCGCAGGAGAGCGCGATGTTCGGGAACTTACAGGCTAGCAGGTGCAGGTTATTAAAATCGCCGGAGCTCTCTTTGATGGCGACCACGTTCGATGAACGACTCACTTCGCGGAAGTAGGTTTCGCCCATGGTGATGCCCATGCGGCCCGGGTAGTTGTAGAGCATGATCGGCAGCTGGGCAGCTTTATCAACGGTCAGCGCGTGATGGGCGTTTTCCAGCTCGGTCGGCAGTGCGTACGGTGGCGAGGTGACCAGGATGGCATCGGCTTTGGTTTCACGCGCATGTTTGGCATAGTCCACCGCGTCTTCAGTACGGGTAGCCCCAGTGCCCACAATCAGCGGCAGACGGGTACCAATCACCTGGCCGGCGTGTTCCACCAGCGCTTTACGCTCTTCCGGGCTCTGGGCGTAGTATTCACCGGTAGAGCCACCGATGATGATGCCGTGTACGCGGGCCTCGATAAGCGACTCCAGCACGTCGGAAAAGCGTGCAAAATCAATGCTGCCATCGGCTGCGTAAGGGGTAATTGCCGGGGTGTAGATACCTTCAAATGTCAACACGATAACCTCCAGGGAGAATTCACGACCATCACAGTCTGCTACGCAAGCCTGATGCACTGCGTTTGTTAAAAATTTGCACAGGGGGAGGTAAAAGGTCAACGAGTGAATATTTTTTGTATACAAGAAAAATACAACATAAATACGTATTAACAGAAGATTTTGACAAACATGAAAAATTTAAACATTAAAAATCAATAAAATAAATGCATTATTTTATCGTAGTAATTTTCTATATGATTTCCGATAGCGATCACATTCCCGAATTATCACCCGCTGATACGTATTTACAGCGCCTTTCCGGCGGCATAGTTTTAATGCTGCAGTTAACCAGAATTTAACAAAGCGGCGCGCCGGAAGCCCGGGTTGTGACCAGAATGTAAACAGAGGTACAGGATATGCCCCATAAGAAAGCGACACTCATTGGCCTGATCGCCATCCTGCTCTGGAGCGCGATTGTCGGCCTGATCAAAAGCGTGAGCGAAGGCTTTGGCCCGGTGGGCGGGGCGGCGTTGATCTATTCCTGTAGCGCGGTGCTGCTGCTGTTTACCATCGGCTTTCCGAAGATCCAAAAGTTCCCGCTGAGCTATCTCATCATCGGCAGCGTACTGTTCGTCTGCTATGAGCTGTGCCTGTCGCTGTCGCTGGGCTTTACCCACTCCGGGCGGCAGGCGATTGAAGTGGGGATGGTGAATTATCTCTGGCCGAGCATGACCATTTTACTGGCGGTGATCGTTAACCGGCAGAAAACCAGCCCGTTAATTATTCCCGGGGTGATTTTAGCCATCGTCGGAATAGGCCGGGTATTAGGTGGCGACGGCGGGTTTTCGCTGACGGAGATGATGAATAACGTTATGGATAATCCGTTGAGTTACGGGCTGGCATTCAGCGGAGCGGTGATCTGGGCGATTTATTGCGTAGTCACCCAGCGTATCGCTCAGGGAAATAACGGCATTACCTTGTTCTTTATCTTAACGGCGCTGACGCTGTGGGTGAAATATCACACCTCGCCCCAGCCGGAATTTACTCTGTCGTGGCACGCATGGATCAGCCTGATGCTGGCGGCAATGGCGATGGGCTTTGGCTATGCCGCCTGGAACGTCGGGATCCTGCACGGCAACGTTACGGTGCTGGCGGCGGCGTCGTACTTTATTCCTATCATCTCAGCGGTGCTGGCTGCCTTTATGCTGGATTCGCACCTGACCCTGGCCTTCTGGCAGGGCACGGCGATGGTCAGCCTCGGATCGCTGATCTGCTGGTGGTCGACGCGCACGGTTGCCGTAAAAAGATTATCTGACGAAGCGTCTTAAAATAACAGACACAGTAACAACATAATAAATATAAATAACATCTTATCCGACCATCCTGCAGCGGAGGAGTATTTGCCATGAATTACGTGAAATAACGCACGCTCTTATTTAACGCTTGAACCTTCTTAGACCTATATTTATTCCGTAATCGATGATTAATGGAAAGCGGTTTCGCTCGGCCTGAAGAAACATTCATCGCTAATGATGTTTATTCCTGCTGTGACCCATTAATTCAACGATATCGGGGAAAGACAGGAGTTACCATGTCAAATACCGTTTCTGTTGAAGACGTCCCCCTCAATCGCTTTCACCGTCTGCTGACCGTTCGCTCCGGTGGCGGCTCCTTCGTCGATGGTTATGTGCTGAGCATTATCGGCATAGCCATGATGAAGGTCTCCCCCGCCCTGGGACTGACCGCCTTCTGGGAGGGCCTGATTGCCGCTTCGGCGCTGATCGGCATCTTCTTTGGCGGCTTTATCGGCGGTGCCCTCACCGACCGGCTGGGCAGACGGATGCTCTATTTCGTCGGCCCGACGCTGTTTGTGGTCTGCTCCGTGGCGCAATACTGGGTACAAAGCGGCGAGATGCTGTTTGCCCTGCGCTTTTTAAACGGCGTGGCGGTGGGCATTGAGTACCCGGTGGCGACCGCCTTCCTGGTGGAGTTTCTGCCGAAGAAAAACCGCGGGCCGTGCCTGGCCACCCTCACCATCCTGTGGTTTGCCGGTGCCGCCGCAGCCTATATGCTCGGCGAAGCGCTGCTGCACTTTGGCGGCCCGGACGCCTGGCGTCTGACTCTGGCGAGCACTGCGGTCATTGGTGCGCTGCTGTTTCTGGTGCGTCTGGGCACCCCGGAATCCCCGCGCTGGCTGATCAGCAAAGGCCGTCATGCCGAAGCCGAAGCGATCATTCGCAAGGTGTATGGCCCTGACTTTGGCCTGGACAAACTGCCGGAGCAGGCGGAAAGCAAAAACCTCTCCTTCTTCAACCTGCTGCACTCAGGTTACGGTAAACGCATGGCGTTCGTGACCATCTTCTGGACCTGCTCGGTGATCCCGGTGTTCGCGGTGTATGCCTTTGCGCCGAAAGTGCTGGACGCCCTGCACCTGAGCGGCAAATGGGCCTCCTACGGTTCCGTCGCCATTACCCTGCTGTTCGTGGTCGGCTGCATTATTGCCACCCGACTGGTGAACACCCTTGGACGCCGCAAACTGCTGCTGCAAAGCTTCCTCTGGTCGGGGCTGGCGCTGCTGCTGCTGGGCTTGCTGCGCGATGGCCCGTCAATGATCATTCTGCTGATGTTTGGTGCCTACGCGCTGTTTATCGGTGGGGCGCAGGTGCTGCAGCTGGTCTACCCGAACGAGATCTTCCCAACGGAGATCCGTGCCGGTGCGGTGGGCGTGGGGACCTCGCTGTCGCGCATTGGTGCCGCGGTCGGGACCTGGCTGGTGCCCGCCTCGCTGCAGAGTCTGGGGATCGGCACCACCATGTACATCGCCGCAGCGATCACTTTTGTGGGCCTGGCCGTTTCCTGGTGGCTGGCACCGGAAACCAACGCCCGCAGCCTTGCCGACGCGGCCTCGCTGGATGACACCCCGTCGCAGAAAGCGAATATGCCGATGGCGAAGCGTCATATGCTGTAACAGCCGCCGGGTGGCGCTGCGCTTACCCGGCCTACAAAACCGGGCCTGCACTTTTGCCGTGTGGCCCTTTACTCTTTCACCAGTTTTTCCACTTTCCTGCGCCGCTTTCTGAATGAACTGGGGGTTTCACCGTACTGCTTACGGAACCAGGCGATCAGGTGCGAGGCATCCGCAAAACCGGTGGCCGTGGCGATGGCGTTAATGCTGTTGCTGGAGTCGGCCATCAGCTTGCGCGCCTGCTCAAGACGCATCCGCCGCCAGTACACCGCCGCCGAATGACCGGTACACTGGGTGAAGATCAGATTGAGCTGGCGGAAGGTCACTCCGGCAAACTCCGCCACCTCTGCCAGCGGTACCGGCGAATCGAGATGGTGCTTCATAAACTCAATCACCTTCGTGACCAGCGGGTTCTCGTAGACGTCAGGTTCACCGAGCGGCGTTTTGTGCTTCGCTTTCGGCGTGGACACCTCATCCACCAACAGATATTTCAGCACCTTTTGCGAGCGCACCAGTCCGCAGTGCTGGCGGATCAGATCCGCCGCCAGGTCAATCGCCGTGCCGCCCGGACAGGAGATAATCCCGCCGTCCTTAATGTAGGTTTTATCGATCACCGGAATGGCTTTCGGGAAGCGCAGCCGGAACTCATCCCGGGTGGTGAAGTGGATCGCGCAGTGGCGACCGTCCAGCAGCCCGGCGTTACCGGCGACAAAGGCCCCGCTGCAGAGAGTAATGATCGGAATATTGCGGGCGTGCAGATCCCGCAGGGCCTGCAGCAGCCATTCCGGCGACTGGCGGGTCTCCTCCAGCAGCCCGCCCGCCACCACGAAGTAATCCCACTCTTTTGAGAAATCGAGCTTTGCACTAGGCGACACCGGCAGGCCACAGCTGGCGGTAATCGGCTGGTCATTACAGGTCATCCACTCCCAGCGACAAAAGATCTGCCGACTGGAGAAGGACTCGTCCGCCGCAAAGCGCAGGGACTCCACCAGCCCCGCCACCGAGGCCAGCGTAAAGTGCTTCATTAGCAGAAAGCCGATCGTCAGATCGGGCTTCGGCTCACTGTCAGGCAATTTCGTTGGAGGCATAGTCATCAGGCTCCTGCAATCCCCCCAGCTTGCTCAGCAGACGCTTCAGGTCGGCGATATCCTGGGTATTCAGACCGGCGGTGATCATCTTTTCGGCGCTTTTGGCCTGCTCAATCATCTGCGCCAGCATCGCCTCGCCCTCTGCGGTCATGGAGACCAGCTTGCGGCGGCGGTTGGCGGGATCGGTCTGTACCCTCAGTAACCCGCTTTTGGTCATCCGATCGACCACATAGGTGCCGGTAGCTTTATCAAACCCGGCGCGGTTCCCCAGCGTTTGCTGGTCACAGGTGGTTTCTTCCGCCAGCACTACCAGTATGGCGTACTGCACGGCAGATAACCCGGTATCGACACACTGACTCCAGCAGGTGGTGGAGTGCTGCCCTGCGCGGCGCATCAGGTGCATTAATGAACTATCGCCGTGCGGCCACAGGGGCGCGGCAAGGATTAAGTCGCGATTTTCTGCCATCGACTCTCTTGACTCCTGAAAATGACAATCATATTGTTCGAGAGTAAACAGTTTGAACTCAAACTATACATGAAAGAATACATTCAGAGAACCCGCATGAAGCTTGTTGTAGGCATGACTGGCGCTACAGGCGCTGCAATTGGCGTTCGTTTACTGGCCGCGTTGAAAACTCTGGACGTCGAAACGCATCTGATCATCTCCAAGTGGGCGCGCGCCACCATTCAACTGGAAACGCCCTACAGTGTACAGGACGTTATTGCTCTCGCCTCGAAGAGTTACAGCGAGCACGATCAGGCGGCGGCGATCTCCAGCGGCTCATTTCGCGTCGATGGCATGATCGTGGTGCCATGCAGCATGAAAACTTTCGCCGCCATCCGCTGCGGCTGCGGCGATGGCCTGATTGCCCGCGCCGCCGACGTGACGCTGAAAGAGCAGCGCAAGCTGATGCTGGTGCCACGGGAATCGCCGCTCAACGCCATCCACCTGGAGAACATGCTCGCCCTGACCCGCGCCGGGGCGATGATGCTGCCGCCGATGCCTGCCTTCTATAACAACCCCACCAGCACGGACGACATCATCAACCACTTTGTGTCGCGCATTCTGAATCAGTTCGGCCTGGATAACGCTTTAACAAAACGCTGGGGTGAATCTCACTCCACCCCACCGGCTTAAGGAGAGCCTGATGAACTATTACGGTGATTTACGCAGTTATATCGATGCCCTCGACGCCATGGGCGACATCATGCACGTGACCCGCGAAGTGGACGGTGATTTTGAGCCAAGCGCCATTACCCGCCGCAGCTATGAGATCCAGTCCCCTGCCCCGCTGTTCCATAAGGTGGCAGGCGTGGCCCCCGGTTTCCGCCTGTTCGGTGCCCCGGCCAGCCTCTCCTCCCGTCAGGAGATGCCTTATGCCCGCGTGGCGATGTCGCTCGGCCTGGCCCCGGAATCCACCGGGCCGCAGATCGTCGAAGCGCTGTCGGCGGCGCGCCATAAGCCCGGCATTCCCCCGGTGCGGGTGGAGTCTGCGGATGCCCTGTGTCATCAGAACATCCTGCGCGGTGAAGAGGCGAACCTCGATCGCTTCCCGATCCCCTTTGCCCACGACAAGGACGGTGGTCGCTACGCCAACACCTGGGGCACGCTGATCGTCAAAACGCCGGACGGCAAATGGGTGAACTGGTCCATCGCCCGCGTGATGAAGGTCGACGGCAAACGGATGGTGGGGCTGATTGTGCCGAGCCAGCATATCGGCCAGATCTGGACTGAGTGGGTCAAACTCGGCCAGCCGATGCCTTACGCCCTGGTGCAGGGCCCGGCTCCGGCGATCTCGTGCGTGTCCGGCATTCCGATCCCGGCCCACGCCGACGAGGCGGATTACATTGGCACCCTGGCGGGCGAGCCGGTGCCGGTGGTGAAAGCGGTCAGCATCGATCTGGACGTGCCTGCCACGGCAGAGATTGTGATTGAGGGCCATGTCTCGATCAATCGCGATTGCCAGGAAGGCCCCTACGGCGAGTACGGCGGCTATCTTGGCGAGGGCTCGTCTGCCCAACCGACCTTCCACGTCGAGACCATTACCCACCGGGACGACCCGATCTGGCCGATGTCGATCACCGGCCGACCGACCGACGAGTCGCACACGCTCTGGGCGATGGGACTGGCCGCCGATGCCCTGACGTATCTGCGTGAAGCGGAACTGCCGATTGTCACCGCCTGGATCCCGGAGGACTCTACCGTCCACTGGCTGCTGGTGGTGGTGCCGCAGAACTGGCGCGAGCTACTGCCAGGCGTCAGCAGCGAAGCCCTGGCCCAGCGCATCGGCGAGGTGCTGTTTAAGACCGACGCGATGGTATTTATTCCGAAGGTCTACGTGGTAGACGATGATTTTGATCCCACCAACCTGCGCGAAGTGGTGTGGGTACTCTCAACCCGCGTTCACCCGGTTGGCCGCCGCGTGGTGTTCGACGATCAGCGCGTGATCCGCTTGCCGCAGTGTTATGAAGAAGAAGAGTATGTGGCAGGTAAGGGGGCAAAAGTGGTGTTTGATACGTTGCAGTCCACCCGCCATCTGCATGCCTCATTTGAGCAGGGGTATCCGGAAGACGTACGCCAGCGCGTACTGGAGAACTGGCCGTCGGAGCAATAAGTCTCTTAAGCCTGTCTGTTTAAACAACTGACAGGCATGTCCGGGTTTCCCATCACCCACTTATACGGCGATGAAAAACGACAAGCTCAAAGCTATTGTCGCCTTCGAGCCTGGCAGCAGCTCTGTATTCCCGGAAATATCTTCAGTATGTTGCCAGTCGTACCTGCCTGTGGCATTTATCTCAGTAATACCTGAATCAACTGAAAGAAGGTATACACTGACCTGCTCCCCACAGATTGATGCAGATAGATGTTAGTAACGTCCGCTCTTGGCACAAAGCGGACGCATCTTTCACACGCTTCTAAATAACCTGGTTAGCAAAACTATCTCCACGGAACTCCTTCCCAGCAAGCAATTCCTGAATACGCTTCGCAAATCACATAAATACTTCAGGCCGAGATACTTCTGGCACTTTAATGACATACCACTCCAACTTAAAGTGCTCGCACTCAATGCAAAGTTCAATTGTCACGATCATGTAGAAACTGCAATTTCATCGAAGTTTCCGCATTGTCAACCCACCAACCACCATCTATAATATTTCCAACCTGGAAACAAGGGGCAAGGATGCACATAGTCTCAAGAGCGCCTTTCGACACAGCGGCCAGACATTATCCCAATCAAGCACAAGCCCTGGACGATCTTTACCGGGTACTAAAAAAGGAACACTACCCCTCACCAGACGAGATGCGAAAGCGCTTTCCTAGCCTGGACCGGATGAAATACCGGGAAAAATGGAGGGTCATTGATGTGGGTGGCGGGCATCTAAGAGTGATGTTTTTTGCTGATTTTGAGCGTGGAAAGATCTTCATCAAACACATCAGCACTCACGCAGACTATGACAAGCTCACGGACTACTACCGGAGAACGAAAGAATGAATTATGCAGCAGCCATCAAAGCGGCAAACGCTCTGACAAACGAGCTCCCTTTCCTGGGTTCAAGCCCGTCGCGGCAAGACTACGAGGATGCGCTGGCGCTGGTGGAGTATCTTATCGAGCACGACCCCGATAACCCGCTGGTAGATATGCTCACTGCCAAAATCGATAAGTATGAAAACGCGTCCCCGGAGTTTGCAGAATTTAACGCGCGTATTGCCAGCATTCTGTCAGGCGTTGCGTTACTGCGAACGCTAATGGATCAGTACCAGCTCACTCAGAGTGATTTCGAGAACGAGATTGGTAAGAAGTCTCTGGTAAGTCGGATCCTTAACGGACAGCGCACGTTAACGCTAGATCATATGCGAGCGCTGGCGAAGCGTTTCGGTTTGCCGGTGAGCGCATTTGTGGGGAACTGATGCGAAGTTTTCACCCAGACCAATTCCCCAGACGTTAATACCACTATATCTCTCACCCCGGCCCCTCGCTCCCCGCCGCCAGCAGCGGCACCACCACGTCGCTGATGGGCACCGCAATCCCGTGCCTGCGGCCATAGCGCTGGATCACGCCGTTGCGTATGTCCCACTCCATCGGGCAATCCGCCTGACGGTCGGCAAGGATCGAGGTGCCCAGGTCCTCAGGCGCGCGCTGGAAGTTCGCCAGGATCTCCTCCGCCACCGCATCGTCCAGCTTCGCCCCTTCGGCGCGGGCGACGGTAAGCCCCTCGCGCAGGTAGCCCAGCGCCAGCTCGCTGATATCCTCGCGCCTGAACATTCCGGCGCGGCGATTGGCCAGCACCATCAGCCCGGCGACCGCGTTTTGCAGCAGCTTGCGCCAGGCGACGGTAGTGAAATCTGTCGAGAGCTCAACGTCACAGCGCGTGCCGCGAAGCGCCTCCACCACCCGCTGCGCCTGCGGCACGTCCGGCAGCGTAAGGCGCGGTTTGGCGCGCAGCCAGACGGAGGCATCCGGCTCGCGCTGGGCAGGGAACCAGACCACCGAGGGCAGCACCGTTGCGCCATTGACCAAAGGCGCAAGCTGGGCTTTCTGCTCCACGCCGTTTTGCAGCGCGCAGACCACGGTGTTTTCATCGCACAGAGCGCGCAGCCACCCGGCGCTGTCGGCATTTTGCGTCGTTTTGACCGCCAAAAAAACGAGGTCAACGGGGCGCGTAATGACGCTGGGATCGGTGAGTACCGGACCGGGCACCACAATTTCACCCTCATCATGACGCAGGCGCAGTTCCAGATGCGCGGTGCGCCCACACAGCAGCGGCGTGCGGCCCGCTTCATGCAGCACCGCGGCGATGGTGGTCCCAATCGCACCGGGTCCTGTCAGCGCAATGGTTGGATAGTCAGACATGGATCACTCCCCTTTTGCTAAGCCTGCTATCAGTTATACCACCCTGAAAAGAGCGCGCCACGCCCATTGTCTATACTCAACTCATAACAGACAACGGAGTGCGCCATGCCTTTACCCGACTTCAAATCCTCTGAACCTTATACCCTCGGCATTGAGCTCGAACTCCAGGTGGTTAACCCGCCGGGTTACGATCTGAGCCAGGACTCCTCTGCCCTCATCGCCGCCGTCAAAGACGACATCAAAGGGGGGGAAGTCAAACACGACATCACCGAAAGCATGCTCGAAATCGCCACCGGCGTGTGCCAGACCATCGACCAGGCAGCGGCGCAGTTTTCAGTGATGCAGCAGAGCATCCTGCGCGCGGCGGAAGATCAGCATATCCAGATCTGCGGCGGTGGGACGCATCCGTTCCAGAAATGGCAGCGGCAGGAAGTGTGCGACGACGAGCGCTATAACGTCACGCTGGAGCGCTTTGGCTATCTGATTTTGCAGGCGACGGTGTTCGGCCAGCACGTACACGTCGGCTGTCGGACCGGGGACGACGCCATTTACCTGCTGCACGGCCTGTCGCGCTTTGTGCCGCACTTTATCGCCCTGGCCGCCGCATCACCGTATATGCAGGGCACGGACACGAAGTTCGCCTCATCGCGTCTCAACATCTTCTCGGGCTTCCCGGATAACGGTCTGATGCCGTGGGTCAACAGCTGGCAGGAGTTCGAGGGGCTGTTCCGCCGCCTGAGCTCCACCAGCATGATCGACAGTATTAAGGATCTGCACTGGGACATCCGCCCCAGCCCGCACTTCGGCACCGTCGAGGTGCGGGTGATGGATACGCCGCTGACGCTCAGCCACGCCATTAACATCGCCGGGCTTATTCAGGCGACGTCGCACTGGCTGCTGACCGCGCGGCCGTATAAGCATCAGGAACGGGATTTTCTGCTCTATCGCTTTAACCGTTTTCAGGCCTGTCGCTACGGGCTGGAAGGCATTCTGACGGACGTACATACCGGCGAGCACAAAACCGTGGCGGAAGATATCGCCTGGCTGCTCGAGCAGGTTGCGCCGTCGGCCGAGAAGCTCGGCGCGACAAGCGCAATCAATGAGATTGCCCTGCTGTTAAAGCAGGGCAAGAGCGAGGCGCAGCGCATGCGGGACTTTATCGCCGATGGCGGCTCGCTGATTTCTCTGGTGCAGAAGCACTGTGAGCTGTGGGCGACGAGTCCGTAAGGCCGTGGCCCCACTCGCGCAGGCGCTGGAACAGCACGAACAGCGCCGGGATGAACACTATCCCCACCACGGTCGCCACCAGCATGCCGCTGAACACCGTAGTGCCGATGATGCGGCGGCTCTGGGCACCCGCCCCGGTCGCCAGCATCATCGGCAGGACGCCGATAATGAACGACACGGCGGTCATCATTACCGCGCGGAAGCGGCGCGATGCCCCCTCCCGTGCGGCATCGACAATCGCCATTCCATCCATGCGCCGGGCGCGGGCAAACTCCACGATAAGAATTGCGTTCTTGGCGGCGAGGGCTATCAGTAGCACCAGACCAATCTGCACATACACGTCGTTGGCGTAGCCCGCCAGCCACAGCCAGACCAGCGCCCCGCCGATGGCGAACAGCACCGAGAGCATCACGCTCGCCGGCAGCGTCCAGCTCTCGTACTGGGCGACGAGGAACAGCCCCGCCATCACCACCGCCGCCAGCACGATCCATATCGCCTGATTGCCGGTCTGCTGCTCCTGATACGACATGCCGCTCCAGGCGTAGTCGTACCCGGCTGGCAGGTTTTCCGCCAGAATCTCGCCCATCGCCGCCATTGCGGTGCTGCTGCTCACCCCTTCCGCTGCCGAGCCGCTCACCGATACCGACGGGAACTGGTTGTACTGCTGAATAAATGGCGCGCCGACGGTCGGCGTGATGGTGATGAGGTTGCTCAGACGCACCCGCTCGCCGCTGTTGCTGCGCACGAACAGCTCGCTGATTTGCTCCGCGCGCTCGCGCCACTGCATCTCGTTCTGCATCACTACGTGGTAGACGCGGTTGTTGACGCTGAAATCCCCGGCGCGCGTGCCGCCAAAGGCGGTTTGCAGGCTGCTGAAGATGCGTGACACCGGCACGTCGAGGCGGGCCGCGCGCTCGCGGTCAACGGTGAGCGTCATCTGTGGCACGTTGCTGCTCCAGGTGGTGAACACGCGGCTCAGCTGCGGGTTCTGGTTGGCTTTCGCCAGCACCTCACGCGTCACGCGCTCCAGCTCCGCCGGACTTTGCCCCGCCTGCGCCTGAATGCGCAGGTCGAAGCCGGAGGCGTTGCCCAGCCCCGGCAGCGTCGGCGGCGCAAAGGTCATGATGGTGGCTTCCGGCAGGGCCAGCAGCTGGCGCTGAAGGATGCCCATCACCTCATCCAGCGGCGGACGCTCGCTCCAGTCTTTGAGCATGATGGAGATAAACCCGCCGTTCGATGCGCTGGTGCCGTTGAGGATGTTAAACCCGGAGACCTGAATCACGTCTTCTACCGCCGGGTTGTTAGCGATCAGCTCGCGCGCGGTGGTCATCACCGCTTCGGTGCGCTCCAGCGAGGCTGCCTCCGGCAACTGGACGCTGGCGAAGAAGTAGCCCTGATCCTCCTGCGGCAGGAAGCCCTTTGGCATCGACATAAAGCTGAATACCACCACCGCCGCCGCGCCTGCGGTGGCCAGCAGCGCCAGCCACGGGCGCAGGTTTAAAACGTTCACGATGCGGGTGTAGAAACCGCGCGTGGCGTCCAGCCCGTGGTTAAAGGCGCGATAGAGTGCCGCAGGTTTCTCCGGTCGCGGGCGCAGCAACAGCGCGCACAGGGCGGGCGTAAGAGTCAACGCCACCAGGCTTGAGAGCGTGACGGCAGTCGAGAGCGTCACCGCGAACTGGCGGTACAGCTCGCCCACAATCCCCGGCAAGAGCGCCACCGGCACAAACACCGCCAGCAGCACCAGCGTGGTGGCAATCACTGGCCCGGCAATCTGGCGCAGCGCCAGCGCGGTCGCCGCCGTCCGGCTCTGCCCTTCCGCCATCAGCGTTTCGACGCTCTCCACCACCACGATGGCGTCATCCACCACCATGGTCAGCGCCAGAATGATAGCGAACAGGCTCAGCGTATTGGCGGAGTAGCCGAGCGTATAGAGCACCGCGAAGGTGCCCACCAGCGACACCGGAATGGCAAGGGCAACAATCAGCGTCGCGCGCCAGCTTTGCAGGAACAGGGACACCACGACCACCACCGCCAGCATCGTCAGCGCCAGCGAGACGCCAATCTCTTTGATGGTGGCGGCCACAAACGAGGTGGTGTCGAATTTGACTTCATAGACCAGATCGTCCGGGAAGCGCGTGGATAACCGTTCCAGCTCCGCGCGCACCGCATCGGCCACGCGCAGGGCGTTAGCGGACGGCGTCGGGTAGATGCCGAGGTAGGCAGAGTCGTGCCCGTTCAGCTGCGCGCCAGAGCTGTAGCTGCGCGAGCCAAGCTCGATGGTGGCGACGTCCTTCAGGCGCACCAGCTGACCCATCTCCCCGGCGCGGATAATGATGTTGGCAAAGTCGTCGGCCTGATTTAAGCGCCCCAGCCCGTTAATGGTCAGGGTCTGCTGCTGGCCGTTAAACACCGGCGGCGTGCCGACCTGGCCTGCCGCCCCCTGCACGTTCTGCTCGCGCAGCGCCTGCGCCACGTCATCGCTGGTCACGTTCAGGGCGTTCATGCGGTCCGGGCGCAGCCAGATGCGCATGCTGTAGTCCCGTGCGCCAAACATCTGTACCTGCCCGACGCCCGGCAGACGCGACAGCGCCTCGCGCACCTGGGTGCTGGCGTAGTTGCTGACGAACAGCGGCGTGTGGGTGTTGTTCGGTGAGTAAAGGCTTACCCCCATCATCAGGTTGGTGGCGCGCTTGCGC
This sequence comes from Enterobacter hormaechei, assembly GCA_042434945.1. GTDB lineage: Bacteria > Pseudomonadota > Gammaproteobacteria > Enterobacterales > Enterobacteriaceae > Escherichia > Escherichia hormaechei_A. The sequence goes on along the minus strand of CP170191.1, from coordinate 653,600 downwards.
ACCTGCACGCCGTTTTGCTGTGCCTCGGTCGGCAGCTGCGCCACGGCCTGCGCCACGCGGTTCTGCACGTCGATGGCGGCGAGATCCGGGTCGGTGCCTGCCGCAAAGGTAATGTTCAGGCTATAGCTACCCTCGTCCGAACTGGTGGACTCCATATAGAGCATATGATCCACCCCGTTCAGCTGGGTTTCCAGCGGCGTGGCGATGGCCTCCGCCACGTCAGCCGAGCTGGCGCCCGGCCATGACGCTGACACATTCACGACCGGCGGGGTGATCTGCGGGTACTGCTCCACCGGAATAATCCTCAGCGCGATGGCCCCCAGCAGGGTGATGACCAGCGCAATCACCATCGCAAAGCGCGGGCGTTTGATGAAAAACGTCAGCATGATGGCTCCTTAATTCAGTATCTGGACGGCAACGCCTGGCTGCACGCGCTGCGCACCGTCAGTAATCGCTCGCTCACCGGGCTTCAGGCCGGAGGCAATCTGGAACTGCTGGCCGATCTGTCCGGCGACCTTCAGCGGACGCATTTCGGCTTTATCCTCGGCGTTAACCACCCATGCGAAGAATCCGTGGCCATTCTGCTGTACGGCAGCGGCGGGCAGAGTCAGCACTGGTTGCTCACTTGACGGACGCAGGTAGACGTTCACGTTGCCGCCGGGCAGCAGCTGATGGCGCGGGTTGGCGAACTCGGCGCGCAGCATCACGCTGGCGGTGCGCGGGTCGATGCGGTTGTCCACGGAGGTGAGTTCCCCGCTGATGCGCTGGCCGTTGCTGTCAATCAGCGCCTGCCAGGCCTGCTTCATGGCGCTGATATCCGCATGCTGTCCGGCTTTAGTGGCAAACGTGCCCTCTTCCAGCGCAAAGGCAATGCGGATGGGATCGAGCTGCACCACCTCCACCAGCACACCGCTGGCAGGATTCACCAGGCTGCCGACGTGAAAGTTGCTGTGCCCCACGCGCCCGTCAATCGGTGAAATAATACGCGTGTAGTTGAGGGTGACGCTGCGGGTGTCGAGCCGGGCTTTCGCCTGCTCCAGCGCGGCGCTCGCTACGTCGCGCTGCATGCGGGCGTTGTCCACGTCGTGGCGGCTGATGGCGTTGCTGCTGCCCAGGCTTTCGAAGCGGGAAAGCTGCTGCTGCGCCTGACGCAGCGTGGCTTCGGCGCTTCTCACTTCGGCCTGCGCCAGACGCAGGGCGGCGCGCGGCTCGGCGTCGTCCAGTTCGAACAACACGTCGCCTTTTTTCACGTACTGCCCGTCGCGGAAGTGGATTCTGGTGATGACGCCTTCCGTGCGGGCGCGCAGTTCAACGGTGTGGATAGCTTCAATGCGACCCGGGATCTGACGCTCGGCGGCGTGGGCGGTCTGCTCCACGGTGGCGACACGCACGGGAATGGCCGCGGCGAATGCGGGTGGCAGGGTGCAGGCGAGGAGCGCGAACAGGAGTGGGAATTTCATGGGAGTACCTCGGCGTTGTTTTCCCTCACCCCGGCCCTCTCCCACAGGGAGAGGGGGGTCAGAGTTCCCTCTCCCTGTGGGAGAGGGTTAGGGTGAGGGCAAAAGGTTATGCAGCCTTACGGAACCTGCGGGTCAGTCGCTTCTCGATTTCGACGACGAAGAACATCACGCCCGCCACCGCCAGCGTCACGAACCAGTAGCGCAGCGGCAGCGCTTCGGTGCCGAACAGCATCTGCATAAACGGCAGGTAGATAATCGCCGCCTGGAGCAGGAACAGTACGCCCGTTACCAGCCAGATCCCTTTGTTCGCCAGCAGGCCGCGGTTCAGGGAGAACCCGTCGGTGTTGCGGCAGTTAATCATGTATACCCACTGGGCGCAGACCAGCATCTGCAACAGCACGGTGCGGATGAACTCCGCGCTGTGGCCGCGCGGGGCCAGCCAGGCTTCCAGCGCAAAGGCGGCGATGGCAATCATGGTGCCGACGAAGGCCACGCGCCAGACGGCGTAGGCGTCCATCACGTGCTGCCCGGTCTGACGCGGCGGGCGGCGCATAATGTTGCGCTCGGCGGCCTCGAAGGCCAGGCCGAAGGAGAGCGTGGCGGAGGTCGCCATGTTCATCCACAGGATCAGCACTGGCGTCAGCGGAATGATGTTCCCCGCCAGCAGCGCAATCACAATCAATAGCCCCTGCGCCAGGTTGGTCGGCATGATGAACAGGATGGTCTTCTTCAGGTTGTCGTAAACGCGACGCCCCTCTTTTACCGCGCTGGCGATGGTGGCGAAGTTATCGTCCGTCAGGACCATGTCCGCCGCCTCTTTGGTCACTTCCGTGCCTTTGATGCCCATCGCGATACCCACGTCCGCCTGGCGCAGCGCCGGGGCATCGTTCACGCCGTCACCGGTCATGCCGACGATTTCGCCTTTGTCCTGCAACGCTTTCACCAGGCGCAGCTTATGCTCCGGGCTGGTACGGGCGAAGATGTCATACTTCACCGCCGCTTCCGCCAGCTCGGCGTCGTCCATCTTCTCCAGCTGGTAGCCGGTAACCGCCTGCTCGCTGTTGGTGATCCCCAGCATCTGGCCGATGCTCATCGCCGTCTGTGGGTGATCCCCGGTGATCATCTTCACGCGGATCCCCGCCTGCTGGCAGGCGTTAATCGCCTCAATCGCTTCCGGACGCGGCGGATCCATCATCCCGGCAATGCCGAGGAAGATCAGACCGTGGCTCAGGTCGTCGTGAGTTAATGCCTGCTCGCCGTTCGCTGGCTTGAACGCCGCGGCGACCATGCGCAGCCCCTGACGCGCATAGCGCTCCATCTCCGTTTCCCAGTACGCGCGGTCAAAGGCTTGCGCACCGTTGCGGGTCTGCTGCTGCTCACACAGGGCGAAAATCACGTCCGGCGCGCCGGTAATCAAAATCTGCTCCTCACTGCCAATCTGGTAGTGGGTGCTCATGTACTTGTACTGAGAGTCGAACGGGATCTTGTTAACCAGCGTGGTCACGACCGGCTCGAGGTGGGCCTTGGCCGCCAGCACCTTCAGCGCGCCCTCGGTTGGCCCGCCGGTGATGCCCCACAGGCCACGCTCGTCCTGAATCAGCTGGCTGTCGTTACACAGGTCGATGGTGCGCAGGTACTGCTCCAGCACGGTGCCCGGCTGGATCTGCACCGGCTCGTCGCTGCCTTCGAGGTAGATGTTGCCCACCGGCTCGTAGCTGTTGCCGTCCACGCGATAGCAGGTGTCGGCGGTGATGATGGCTTTCACCGTCATTTCGTTCATGGTCAGGGTGCCGGTTTTATCCGAGCAGACCACGGTCATCGCGCCCAGGGTTTCAACCGTCGGCAGCTTGCGGATAATCGCCCGCTTGCGCGCCATCGCCTGCACGCCCAGGGAGAGGATAATGGAGATAATCGCTGGCAGACCTTCCGGCACGGAGGCTACCGCCAGGCTAATCAGGGAGAGCAGCAGCTCGCCCATCGGGATCTCGCGGAACACCAGGCTGAAGACAAACAGCGCGGCCATCATCGCCAGAATGATGGCGAAGATCGCTTTGCCCAGCTTGTCCATCTGCACCAGCAGCGGGGTGCGGTGTTTTTCAATGCCCGCCATCATCTGGTTGATGTGGCCGAGTTCGGTCTCCTGGCCCGTGGCAATGACCACGCCCACGCCGCCGCCCGCGCTGACCGTCGTACCGGAAAAGACCAGGTTCGTGCGGTCGCCCAGCGGTAATTCGCCGTTCAGCGGGTTCGTGTGTTTATCCACCACGGTGGATTCACCGGTCAGAATTGCCTCTTCCACGCGTAAATTATGCGCTTCGATTAAGCGCATATCCGCCGGTATACGATCTCCTGCGCGCAACACAATAATATCGCCCGGGACGATTTCCGTCGTCGGGATAGTTTCATGGTTGCCGTTACGAATAACGCGCGCCTCGCTGGAGAGCATATTGCGAATACTCTTCAGGGATTTTTCCGCGTTACTTTCCTGAATGTGGCCAATTAAGGCATTGATTACCGCCACGCCCAGAATAACCAGCGTATCAACCCAGTGTCCCATTACTGCCGTTAATACGGCGGCTGCCAGCAGGACGTAAATCAGGACATCGTTAAAATGCGCGAGAAAACGCAGCCAGCCCGGCTTGCCTTTTTTCTCCGGCAGCGCGTTCGGGCCATGCTTCTGTAAACGCGCCTGCGCCTCGGCACGGTCCAGGCCATTAGCCTGGCTCTGCGCCTGAGCAAGCACCTGCTCTACGGTCTGCTGGTACGCCTGCCCGCCTGCGGGTGGCATATTCTGCGAGAAATTTTTTTTGGTCATGGTATTTTTCCTTCAATATCCGGTGGACGGAAGCCGGAATTCCTTTCTGGCTTTAAATAATTCATTTTTAAGTCTTGCGGGTTAAATTGATCTACCGCAATATATTGACTACCCGGTTATTCAAAACTGATTAAAATTATTTCGACGCGTTGATTTTTACAAAATATTTCTAAACCAACACTAAACGAGGAGGAAGCATGTTTGGTATTTATCGCGGACGGCGTCTGGCGTTATACATTGTCGCAGCCATTGTTATTGCGACGTTAATTGGATATAGCACCTATAGCTTTGTAAAATTATTTTCGTGAGAAAGACGTTTATTTACATAACGCGATATTAATTTAATCGCCCCGAAAATATTATCTATTTTCTGTTATTAATTCGCAGAATAACGGTGGCCTTTTACCCAATTTTGCCAGCGGGGATGATATTGCTTTACGTTTCAGGATGCCGGACAATGACATTTTTAACTGACGATTAACATTACGATGAAACACCCGTTAGAATCGCTGCTCACCGCAGGGGGCATTTTGCTGATGGCCCTGCTCTCCTGCCTGCTGTTACCCGCGCCGTCGCTGGGTCTGGTGCTGGCGCAGAAGCTGGTTCAGACCTTTCATATGGTCGATCTGAATCAGCTGTACACCATTCTGTTCTGTCTGTGGTTTTTGGTGCTCGGCGCCATCGAATTCTTTATCCTGCGTTTCATCTGGCGCCGCTGGTTTTCACTGGCGTCGTAAGCCAGTGAGATCGCGCATCCCGTGGATCAGCGCTTCACACCAGGCCGCGTAGTCGTGGCCGCTGGATGAGGGGTGGAAGCTGACGCGATAGCCTTTTTTCCTCAGCACCTGTTCAAAATCCTGCGTGGTGCGATAGATGCCGCCGCCCGGCCCCGTGGTTTCAAACTTCCCGGCCTGTAACCAGAAACGCACCGGATACGGTGGAGACTGTTGGTACTGGCGCGTCAGCCAGCCGGGAGCGTCACCTTCCGGCGCCCACCAGTAAGAACCGGAAAGGCTCAGCACGTTGCCAAACAGGCGCGGATAGCGCAGCGCCACCCATGAAGAGGCAATTCCCCCGTAGCTTGATCCTGCCAGTACGGTTTTCTGCCGCTGCATGCCGATGCCCTTCCCCCGCAGCCACGGCAGCAGCTCGTGCGCCATAAAGTCAGCAAAATCCGGGTTCGGCGGCAGCTCGTTGCCGCGACGGGCGTGATCGAGGCTGTCGATAAACACCACGTTAATCGGAGGCAGGTGATGTCGGGCAATCAGACCGTCCAGCACGTTGGCAAAATGGTATTCGTCCTGATAAACCTGTCCGTCGAAAAGGATGAGCGTCCAGCGTGCAGGCTGTGCGCCGCGCGGTTGGTAGATCATCACGTCGCGGGCATTGCCGAGGATGTTGCTGCTCAGCCTCTGGCGGCTCAACGTCCCGTGTAACAGCGGCTGTGCCGTAGCCCGAACGGAGCAGTAGCGCGCCGGGCTGAGATCGAGCAGAGAATAGCGATTCCAGCGATCGGTCTTCTGCTCCCCAAAGCTATTCGGGTTAAGCGGATCGGCCTGCGCGCTTACCAGGATGGCGCGGCGTTGATCGCGGGCAGAGCCTTCAACGATCGGCACATCGGGGGCGAGCTTGTACTGCATCACCGTATCAGCGGGGACCACGTAGCTGCGGAACCAGACGTCGCTGTTGCCCAGACGGAACAGCGGATCGTGATCCCCCGCCGGAGAGCCGAGAATGAAGACGTTATCCCGCGCGCCGCGCCACAGAAAGGTCACGCGCTTATGGCTCGCATCTACCGGCTCCACCATCGGCGTTCCCTGTCGACGCTGCGCCTGCCAGAACGCCTCGGTACTTCCACCGGCAGAAATGACGTTTGCCAGCGCCTTCAGCGTCGGGCTTTCTGGCGCCAGCATCTGCACGCGTGGTAACGGAGAGGTCTCTTTCATCCGCCACTGAAAACGCCACGGCTTGCCAGCTTCGCCGTGTAGCACCAGCGAGGTGTTCTGTTTCACCGGCAGGGCAAACAGCAGCGTGTGTTCCCCGTCCGCAGGACCGTTTTCGATCAGCGTGCGGATGCGACGGTTTTGCCCATCCAGCAGGCGCGCATCCGTCACGCCATGCAGCGTGGCGGAAACGTAATTTTCATCCAGCTCGGGCAGGGAGAAGCAGACTTCGCCGCTGGCATCAAACTTTCCCTGAACATCGCCCTGCCGGGACGACTGCTCGCACGTTGCCGCCACGGCGGGCAGCGCGCCGATCCCCAGCAGCAACCCACTCCATACCCTCTTCATTACCGCTTGTTCCCCAACGAAATTTGTTAACAACGCTAATGCAAATGGTAATAATTTGCAATATCATCAACGGCGTTTTACCGGTGTTTTTATGGCGATAGCAACCAAGGACGTTCAATAAAAATGTTTAAAAATAATAAGATAATGCAGCTCTGGCTGCTGAGTCTGGCGACGACCAGCGTCGCGGCTCAGGCAGAAACGAAAGAAGAAACGATTACGGTGACGCAGGGCGTGAGTGAAGAGCCCACTGCGCCCGTAAAAGGCATTGTGGCGACGAAAACGCTCTCCGCCACCAAGACCAGCGCGGAGATCGTGAAGACGCCGCAGTCGGTATCGGTGATCACCCGCGATCAGATGAACATGCAGGACGTCACCTCCGTTTCGCAGGCGCTGCGCTACTCGGCGGGCGTGTTTACCGAGTACCGGGGCTCGTCTAACCGTAACGACGAGGTGTTTGTGCGCGGCTTTAGCTACGTGCCGAAATTCCTCGACGGCTTAAGCTTTGGCGCAACGGCTTCCTCACAGACGGGCACAGTTGACCCGTGGCTGCTGGAGCGCGTGGAGCTGGTGCGCGGCCCGGCGTCGGTGCTGTTTGGACAGGTGAATCCGGGCGGATTAATCAGCATGACCAGCAAGCGCCCGACGGCGGAGGCCATTCACAACGTGCAGTTCCGCACCGGCAATAACGATCTCGCCGAAGGTGCGTTTGATTTCGGCGGCAAGCTGAGCGACGACGGCCGCGTGCTGTATCGCGTGAACGGTATCGCCCGTACGCAGCATAATCAGGTGGACGATTATAAAGAGACGCGGATGGCGATCGCCCCGGCGATCACCTGGTACCCGAACGATCAGACCCGCTTTACGCTGCTGACCAGCTACCAGAAAGATCCGGATGCCGGATACCGCAACTTCCTGCCCGCGTATGGCACGGTGAAAAGCGCCGACGGGAAGTACATCCCGCGCGACTTTAACGTCAGCGATCCGAATTACAATCAATCCTGGCGCGAGCAGACGATGATTGGCTACGAGCTGGAACACCAGTTCGCCGACAACCTCACCTTCCGCCAGAACGCCCGTTACGCCACCATCAAGCAGAAATATCGTTATCTGGTTTACGCCAACAGCGCGGCCAACAGCACGGTGTTGACCCGTCGCGCCCAGCGTGAAGAGCGCACGACCAACGAATTTGGCCTTGATAACCAGCTGGAATATCTGCTGGAGACCGGAAGCGTCAACCACACCCTGCTCGGCGGGTTTGATTACAAGACCAGTAAGGATAAACAGCTGCTGGCGCGCGGGAGCGGCTCACAGTATGACCTCGACTGGACAAACCCGGTTTACGGCGTGAACGTGGATGAAAGTACCTTCAAAACGGCCACCGACGAGCAGCAAAATCTCGACCAGATGGGCATGTATCTTCAGGATCAGATGAGCTGGAACAACTGGGAGTGGCTGGTTTCCGGGCGCTACGACTGGAGCGAAGTGCGTACCAACGACTTCACCGATAACAGCTTTACGCAGCAGAACGACAACAAATTTACCTGGCGCACTGGCCTGCTGTACGCGTTTGATTCTGGCCTGTCGCCGTACATCAGCTACAGCACCTCGTTTGAACCGAACCTGCAAACCAACCGTGCGCCGGGCGTTGCGCCATTCAGGCCTACTACCGGGGAGCAGACCGAGATTGGCGTGAAATATCAGCCGGTCGACACCACGCTGATGACCCTGGCGCTGTACGATTTGACTCAGGACAACGTCGCGACCTATAACAGCGCTGAAGGCTGGTTCGAAAATGCGGGCAAGGTGCGTTCGAAAGGCGCTGAAGCGGAAATCCACGCCACGCTGATGGATAACATCAACCTGATTGGCTCCTACACTTACACCGATGCAAAAACCGAAAGCACCACGGTGGCGGGAACTGAAGGCAAAACGCCTGCGCGCATTCCAGCGCATATGGCATCGGCGTTCGCCAGCTATACCGTTCCGGGCGGAGCGCTGAAGAGCCTGACCGCTGGCGTGGGGATGCGCTACATCGGCACCAGCTACGGCGATGCGAAGAACACCTTCAAGGTGCCATCGGTGGATCTGTATGACGCGATGCTGCGCTACGATCTGGGCGAGATGAACCGCAGCCTGAAAGGGGCAAGCGTGCAGTTCAACGTCAATAACGTGGCAGACACGAAGTATGTGGCGTCATGCGCAAGCGATACGGCGTGCTTCTACGGGATTGGCCGGACGGTGACGGCGACGGTGAATTATCGGTGGTAAGTGATTTGTAGGCCCGGTAAGCGCAGCGCCACCGGGCAACTTAGGGCACCGGGCCCACAAAAAAGCCGGGTGGCGGCTACGCCTTACCCGGCCTACACGCGACATGTTAATGTGTCTGGCTATGGTTCTCTTTACGGTACGCACCCGGCGGCTGGTTGAAGGTGCGGGTAAAGATGCGGGTAAACGTCTGCTGCGAGTCAAACCCGTAGCGCAGGCAGATATCGTACACGCGCTCGTCTGACTCACGCAGATCGCGCGCCGCCATCAGCAGCTTGCGTTCGCGGATGTAGCGCCCCAGACTTTCGCCTTTGTACTGCATAAACAGCCGCTGTAAATGCCATTTTGAGTAACCCGCATGGCGGGCAATCTCTTCGATGCGTAACGGCTGGTGTAGATTGTCATCAATCCATTCGACAATCGTATCAATGACCTGAGCGGAAATCGTCATACTGCTCTCCCCCTCTGCTTCTCGCTTAAACATTATTCCCACCACTCGCGAAATTGTTGCGTGGTATCACTTACCCGCACGGGCTCGCCCAGCTCCGGCGTCAGCAGCCGGTAGTTTTTATCCTTACTGGCTTTCGCCAGCTGGATCAGTGGATCGTTCCAGGTATGTTTCGCCAGCACAAAACGCCCGTTATGTCCCGGTACGACCGCTTTGGCATTGAGATCTGCCGAGGCCTGCGCCGTTTCCGCCGGATGCATATGGATGTACTTCCAGTCCTGGTCGTACTGGCCGTTTTCCATGATGGCTAAGTCAACTCCGCCAAACTGCTCGCCAATCGCTTTGAAGTGCGGGCCGTAACCGGAGTCTCCGCTGTAGTAGACCTTTCGCTCTGGGGTGACAAACATAAAGCTGCCCCACAGGGTCTGGTTACGCTTAATGCCGCGCCCGGAAAAATGGCGCGCCGGCAGAACGTGTACGGTCAGCGTATCGCTGATATGCACCGACTGGTTCCAGTCCCGCTCGTCGATAATCTCAGGGTTCATCCCCCAGTAGCGCAGATGCGACCCCACGCCCAGCGGGGTGACCACGCGCTTAACCTTCGGCAGCAGCGCCTTGATGGTGGCGTAATCCAGATGGTCATAGTGATCGTGGGAGATAATCAGCAGGTCGATCTCCGGCATGCTCTCCGCACGCCACGGGTACTCCCCCGCAAACGCTTTATTGAGGAAGGAGAACGGTGCGGCGTAGCTACTCAGAACCGGATCGATCAGGATGCGTTTCCCCGCCAGCTGCATATACCAGGAGGAGTGGCCGAGCCACACCAGCGTGTCCTGTTCAGGCGACAGGCTCGCCAGATCGGTTTTCACCAGCGGCAGCGGCTGCGCAGGACGGGCGTTTTCGGTTTTACGGGTAAGGAACTGCCACCACGCCACCAGCATATTTTGTTGCCCGGTAAAGCCCGGCGTAGGGAGCGTGTTATGGAATTGCCCGTCGCGATAGTGCGGAGAGGCTTCCACTTCAGAGAGCTGCGCACCCTGCGGTGGCTGGCCAAATCCGGCATTCAGTACAAACGGTAAACTGGCAGCTGAAGCAATAATCATGACTAACACCACGCAGATGAATAGAGGCTTTTTCATTTCCTGACCCGCCTACGCGCCCCATCCGATGGTTTGCGCGGGTGACACTTGATTATGAGTGAGTAAGCACTCATTATAGATAGGATGATTACGCCGTCAAGAAGGTTTTCGTTCTTTGACATTCCGCGTTGCAGCGTATCAAGGCTCGTGTTTCAATCAGGGCTTTTACAATTGACGGGAGGAAAAATTTAGTGGCACGTCCGAAGAGTGAAGATAAAAAACAGGCCTTACTGGAAGCAGCAACGGCTGCGTTTGCGCAGTCAGGTATTGCCGCCTCAACGGCGTTAATTGCCCGTAATGCGGGCGTCGCTGAAGGGACACTGTTTCGCTACTTTGCTACCAAAGACGATCTGCTGAATGCCCTCTACCTGCATCTGAAGCAGGATCTCTGCCAGACCATGCTGGCGAATCTCGATCGCACCATCACCGAGCCAAAAGAGCATACCCGCAATATCTGGAACAGCTATGTAGACTGGGGCATTCGTAACCCCCTGGCGCATGCGGCTATCCGCCAGATTGGCGTCAGTGAAAAGCTGAACGCCGAAACCGAGCAGGCGGTGAAAGACATGTTCCCGGAACTGCATGAACTGTGTCGTCGTTCGATCCGCCCGGTGTTTATGTCTGACGAGTTTAAGACCTTCGGTGATGCAATGTTCTTATCGCTGGCTGAAACCACCATGGAGTTTGCCGCGCGCGATCCGTCCCGTGCCGTCGATTTTAAAGCGCTGGGCTTTGAAGCCATGTGGCGCGGGCTTGCTGAGGAAGATAACCATGGACAGTAAATCCTTGCAGGAACATGCCAGACGCGTCGCGCTGGAGATGCCTTTTACCGAACATTGCTGGCCGTTTGGCCCGGAGTATGACGTGTTTAAGGTGGGCGGGAAAATTTTTATGCTGATGGCGACCGCACACGGTCGGGCCCACGTCAGCCTGAAATCCGATCCGGAAAAATCGCTGCTCAATCAGCAGATCTACCGTGGCGTGGAGCCCGGTTACCACCTGAATAAAAAACACTGGATCTCACTTTATGGCACGGACGACATCACGCCTGAACTGGTCACCGACCTGATTACGGATTCGTGGAATCTGGTCGTTGATAAACTGCCGAAAAAAGATCAGAAGTGGATTCGGCCAGCCTGATTGTTCGTCTGAGACGAACAGAATAAGCGCTCGAATCGCACTTATCTTTTCCCGCTTCGCGCGGTAATCTGCTTTCCTTTCACGCCCGCCCGCGGGCGAATTTCATCACCAGGAGTTGTTATGGATATTATTTCTGTCGCCCTGAAACGCCACTCTACCAAGGCGTTCGACCCAGCCAAAAAACTGACCGCAGAAGAAGCGGAAAAAATCAAAACGCTGCTGCAATACAGCCCGTCCAGCACCAACTCCCAGCCGTGGCACTTTATTGTTGCCAGCACTGAAGAGGGTAAAGCGCGCGTGGCAAAATCCGCGGCGGGCACCTATGTGTTTAACGAACGCAAAATGCTGGATGCCTCTCACGTGGTGGTGTTCTGCGCGAAAACCGCGATGGACGATGCCTGGCTTGAGCGCGTTGTCGATCAGGAAGAGGCTGACGGCCGTTTCGCCACGCCAGAAGCAAAAGCCGCGAACCACAAAGGCCGCTGCTATTTTGCCGACATGCACCGCGTGGATCTGAAAGATGACGACCAGTGGATGGCGAAGCAGGTTTACCTGAACGTCGGCAACTTCCTGCTGGGCGTGGCCGCGATGGGCCTGGATGCGGTACCCATCGAAGGGTTTGACGCCGCGATCCTCGACGAAGAGTTTGGCCTGAAAGAGAAAGGCTTCACCAGCCTGGTGGTGGTCCCGGTCGGGCATCACAGCGTGGAAGATTTCAACGCCACGCTGCCGAAATCTCGCCTGCCGCTGAGCACGATTGTGACTGAATGCTAATTTCTACAGGCGCGCCCGTTACCGGCGTGCCTGTTTTCAATAGAGCGTAATCTGCGGGTGTTTAACCCCACACACCAGTGCATAACGCGTTAATGTATCGAGACTCGCCCGGGTAATATTTGCTTCCATTCTTGATACCGTCGGGGCGCTGACGCCCATCCGCTCCGCCACCTGGGCGCGCGTCAGACCAGCATGATTGCGCCATTGCGCCAGCATCTCCCGCAGACGCTCCTTGCGCTCTTCTGCATCAAAGGAAGCCTGAACTTCTGAATCGCTTAACAGTTCAGCTCTGAGTTCGTCCCAGTCAATAATCTTTTTGCTCATCCAACATCTCCTGTTGTCGTTTCAGTGCCAGACGGAGTTCAGCAGAGGGCGTTTTTTGCGTCTTCTTGATAAACACCCGCAGCAGAAAAATGGTTCTTTCCCGCTGATAAACGTAGATCCCACGAGTATGGATCAGCCCGACGGTTCGGATTTCGAACAAACCATTGGGTAAGGGTTTGCTGTCAGGTTCACGCAATACTGTCGGGTTGTTGCGTAATTTATCAAGCTGGCGAATCAGCTTCGCCTGTACTCCCGCAGGCAATGAGAGGATCTCCTCCCTGACTGCCGCATGAACGATAAGTCTGAACACTGTATTTCATCCCTGATAATATTAGCATGTAAGGCAATTTGCATTAAAGGCTAATTTTGCCTTTCGTGATTCACCTTACCAGCTTATTCCAGGCAGGACCGGATCCGCGTTGATTCCCTGAAAGCCCCTCGCAAAAAACTTACTTCCCCTGCTCCGCCAGCCACGCCATCGCCCTCTCCCCTGCCTCATCCACGGGTAAATAGACCAGCAGCCGCGATCCGTTTCGCGGCGCAGAGTACCAGTACATCTGCTGGAGATGAAAATCCCCCAGCTCGGGATGGGTGAACAGCTTGAGCTGGTTCTCCACGCCGCGCACGTCGTTACGCTGGTGCCACAGGGTTTTAAACTCTTCGGACACCGCAAAAAAACGCGCCAGCTTCGCTTCCCAGAGCGGGTCGCCACGGTGCTCAGCTATGGCCGCGCGGAAGTAGGAGACGAAAATCGGCAGCACGTCGTCACGTTTGCCGAGCCGCGCGCGCCACGCCGGATGGGTGAGGAACAGGTAAATACAGTTGCGATCTTCCGGCGGGATGGCGTTGAAATCGACGCCCATCAGGTGGCCGAAGCTGTCGTTCCAGGCCACGATATCGAAATTCGGTTTCTGAATACTGGCAGGTTTCGGCATCAGGGTATCCAGCAGGCGACGCGTGCCTTCGCTGATCCCCTCGCAGCACACCGCCTGCGGGGCTTCGCCCGGCGGCAAACCGGCGAGCACAAAAAGATGCCGGGCTTCGGTCGGGGTGCATTGCAGCGCTTTTGCGATGGCGGCCATCACCGCGCTGGACGGATTGACGTCCCGGCCCTGTTCCAGCCAGGTGTACCAGGTCACGCCGACATCCGCGAGCATCGCCACCTCCTCCCGGCGCAGGCCCGGCGTGCGGCGGCGGCCGCTGCGCGGTAAGCCGAGCCGCTGCGGATCGAGGCTTTCGCGCCGGGCACGCAAAAACGCGCCCAGCTGCTTGCGGGTGTCATCCTGAAGAGAGGTGACAGGTTCAGACATCAGCGCCATAACATCTCCTGCATGGTAGTGTCAGTACCAGTATAAGCAAGAACTGGTACCCGTTTATCAGATGGTTGATGCTACGACTCTACGCTGTTTGACGCAATGGAGTCACCATGAATACGTCAGTTGTTTCACCGGGTCGTGCGGGCCTGATATTGCTGTTAACCGGCCAGATGCTGCCGCTGATTGATACCTCAATCACCAACGTGGCGCTGGATTCCATCACCCATTCGTTACACGCCACCGCCACCGAACTGGAGCTGATCGTCGCCCTCTACGGCGTGGCCTTTGCCGTCTGCCTGGCCCCCGGCAGCAAGCTGGGCGATAACCTTGGCCGCCGTCGCCTGTTTATGTGGGGCGTGGCGTGTTTTGGCCTGGCCTCACTGCTGTGCGGCATGGCGGGAAATATCGAACAGTTGCTTGGCGCGCGCATTATGCAGGGTGCAGGCGCCGCGCTGATCATGCCGCAAATTCTCGCGACGTTGCATGTGACGTTAAAAGGAACGGCACACGCCAGAGCGATCAGCCTGTTCGGGGGTATCGGCGGAATTGCGTTTATCGTCGGCCAGATGGGTGGCGGCTGGCTGGTGTCGGCGGACATCGCCGGGCTGGGCTGGCGCAACGCCTTCTTTATCAACGTGCCGATTTGTCTGGTGGTGCTGGCGCTGAGCCGTCGCTACGTGCCGGAAACCCGCCGCGACACGCCGTCGCGCATTGACTGGACCGGGACTGTCCTGCTTACGGCAATACTGTGCTGTCTGCTGTTCCCGATGGCGCTCGGCCCGCAGTGGCACTGGTCGTGGCCGCTGAAGGCCGCACTGCTGGCGATTGTGCCGCTGGCCTGTTTGATGGTGCTGAACGCGCGCAAAAAAGAGCGTGAGAATGCCCACCCGCTCATCGCGCCGCGCCTGTTACAGCTGCGCAGCATCCGCTTTGGCGTGCTGATCGGGATACTCTTTTTCAGCGTCTGGTCCGGGTTCATGTTCTGTATGGCGCTGACCATGCAAAGCGGTCTGGGGATGGCGCCGTGGCAGTCCGGGAACAGCTTTATCGCGCTTGGCGTCACCTATTTTATTTCTGCCTGGTTCGCCCCACGCCTGATTGCCCGCTACAGCACCAGCGCCATCCTGCTGACCGGGCTTGCGATTCAGCTTGTCGGCCTGGTGGCGCTGATCGCCACGTTCCGTCACTGGGGAATGCAGAATACCGCGCTGACGCTGGCCCCAGCCACCGGGCTGGTGGGTTACGGGCAGGCGCTGATTGTAAACAGCTTCTACCGTATCGGGATGCGCGATATTCAGCCTGACGACGCGGGGGCCGCGAGCGCGATTTTAAGCACGCTGCAACAGGCTGCGCTGGGGCTTGGCCCGGCCATTTTCGGCGCGATTTTGTTGCACGGGCTGCAAAATCATCACGGAGATTACACCCAGGCGGTCAACGTCTTCCTGATGGTGGAAACGGCCATGATGGTGGTGCTGGCGCTGGTCACGCTGCGTATGCGTCATCGTCTGTGTTTACCGGTCGTCAAGGCCTGTCCGGCGACAAAATAAAACTGCCTGAATTTGCATAATAGATCCGCAGCCGCCATTATGGGGCTGCATCAATACAGGAGACGTTATGCAGGAATTAATTGCTCAGGTTGAAGAGTTAGGGATTGAAATTAATCACACCACCTCTTTAGTGATTATCTTTGGTATTATTTTTCTTACGGCCATTATCGTTCATTTTATTCTGCACAAAGTGGTGCTGCGCGCATTCGAGAAACGCGCCCAGGCCAGCAGTCATTTATGGTTGCAGATCATTACGCAGAACAAATTATTTCACCGTCTGGCGTTTACCCTCCAGGGGATAATCGTCAACGTTCAGGCGGTTCTGTGGCTGCAAAAAGGCAGCGAAGCGGCGGAATTACTCACCACCTGCGCGAAATTGTGGGTGATGGTTTATGCCCTGCTCTCCTTCTTCTCGTTGCTGGACGTGATTTTCAATCTGTCGCAGAAAATGGCTACCGCCTCGCAGCTGCCGCTGAAGGGGATATTCCAGGGCGTTAAGCTGGTGAGTGCCATTCTGGTGGGGATACTGATTATCTCCCTGCTGATCGGTCAGTCACCCGCCATTCTGATAAGCGGCCTGGGTGCGATGGCTGCCGTTCTGATGCTGGTCTTTAAAGACCCGATACTGGGCTTAGTGGCGGGCATTCAGCTCTCCGCCAACGACATGCTCAAGCTCGGCGACTGGCTGGAGATGCCGAAGTACGGCGCCAACGGCACGGTGACCGACATCGGCCTG
Organism: Enterobacter hormaechei; assembly: GCA_042434945.1. GTDB lineage: Bacteria > Pseudomonadota > Gammaproteobacteria > Enterobacterales > Enterobacteriaceae > Escherichia > Escherichia hormaechei_A. Next base: position 637,345 of record CP170191.1, on the reverse strand, counting down.
ACCACCGTTAAAGTGCGCAACTTCGATAACACCATCACCACCATCCCGACCTGGGCGCTGGTGTCCGATGCGTTCATCAACTGGAGCGGCATGTCCGCCTCCGGTGGCCGCCGCATTAAGCGCAGCCTGAACATCGATACCACCAGCATTCATTTCCTCGACGAGCAGGAACAGCAGAAACTGATTCAGGCGAAACTGCTGAAGCCGTATCTGGCGGCGCGTCATGAGGAAATTAACCTGTGGAATCAGCAGAACGGCGAAGGGGAATCGGTATTAAACCTGCGCAAGATGACCAATATCGGCACCTTCCGTGCCTACCTGAATGAATATCTGCGTAACCACCCGCGCATTCGCAAAGATATGACGCTGATGGTGCGCCAGCTCGCGCCGGATGCCAACGGGCTGCCGATTGAAATATATGCCTTTACCAACACGGTGATCTGGGCGGAATACGAAGATATTCAGGCCGACATCTTCGATCATATTTTCGCGGTGGTAGATGAATTTGGCCTACGTATTCACCAGTCGCCAACCGGAAACGATATTCGCTCGCTGGCTGGCGTCATCGCCAGATAATCAGGAGCTGGCGCGGGAAATAAAGCGCCAGTCCATCATGACCCTTTCCGTGGGCGCATCCGGGTTGTCGATCTTATTTAACAGCAGATTGACCGCCTTGCGCCCGATATCCCGCGACGGCTGTTCAATAGTGGTGAGTGAAATCATCTCCGCCAGCTCAGTGCCGTCAAAGCCTACCACCGCGATATCTTCTGGCACCCGCAGCCCTGCCTGCTGAATGGCGCGCAGCGCCCCCGCCGCCAGCGTATCGGAAACGGCAAACACCGCATCCGGCGGGTTTGCTTTTAACAGGTTTTGCATCGCCGCCATGCCCGCACCGGAGCTGAGCTCACTGGCGTACTCCACCGCCTGATAGTCCAGATCCCGCAGGTGTATGACGCTCTTATAGCCGCGCTCGCGCAGACGGGCATATTTGTAGCTGAGGTCGTGGTTGATGAGCGCAATGCGTTTGCGTCCCCCGTCGGCAAGCTGGCTGACAACGTGCTGGGAGGCATCAACATCATTAATCCCCACGCAGGAGACCGCGCCCGCATCGGCGTATTCAGCGCACTGCACCCACGGCGCGTTGCCAATCAGCGCGGCCAGCTCCGGCAGTTTCGAGAATGCATCCATGGTGATAATGCCGTCGACGATTTTGCCGGAGAGCAGGCTTAAGCCCGAGCGGGAGCGCTCAATATCCGAGCCGGAGTTGCAAAGCAGAATGCGATAGCCGTTCTTTTCTGCCTCGGCTTCAATGCCCTTCACCACTTCGGCGCAGAACGGGTTGGCGATGTTCGAGACCATCACCAGGATCATATAGCTGCGGGCAGTGCGCAGCTGACGCGCCAGCAGATTGGGCTGATAGTTACTCTCCTGGATCGCCTGCAAAACGCGCTCGCGGTTTTTCGCCTTCACGGTATCGCTGTTATTCAGTACGCGGGAGACCGTTGCCACGGATACCCCGGCCAGTTGAGCGATTTTCTGAATTGACATAGCGACGATACATCCTGCGGTTAGCGTTTTGTGCAGGCTACCATAAATTGATTGCCCGGCGAACCGGGCAATGCGTCAGTATTCCACGCGCACCCAGCGCTGCTGCTGATGACTTTTCATAATCGCATCAATGATATACATCACACAGGCGCCATCGTGGAAGGTGGCAAACTGCGGATTATCCGGCATCGCGCCCGCCTGCACGGCACGGTAAAACTGCGCCATCATATTTTTAAAGGCATCCGGCCAGCCTTCAATGTGCCCGCCGGGGAAGTGGGCGCTGTCGGCCACGTCACGGTTCATCAGGCCCGGATCGTCGCAGAGTATCTGGTTTGCCCTGGCGCGATGGCCGACCCACAGCTGCTGCGGGATTTCCTGATCCCACGCCACCGACTGCTCGCTGCCGTTAATTTCAAAGGTCAGGCGATTTTTTCGCCCCGCGCTCACCTGCGAGACGTTAAAGCTGCCCTTGCTGCCGTCGTCAAAGCGGAACAGCACCGAGCCAAAGTCTTCGGTGGTGACCGGTTTGTCTTCATACTCCGCCTGCTCGTCATGGGAGAAGGTCTGATGACCGCCCGCGCTGGCCTTGCGCGTCGGCCAGACGGTGGATAAATCAGCCATCACCTCGGTAATGCGCCTGCCGGTCACATACTGTACCGTATCGCACCAGTGGGAGCCGATATCCGCCACCGCCCGCGACGCGCCGCCGAGCGCGGCATCCACCCGCCAGTTGTAGTCGGTTTCCAGCAGCATCCAGTCCTGTAAATAGCTGCCGTGCGAGGCAAACAGCCGCCCGAGGCTGCCCGCACGCATCATGCTCGCCGCCTGGCGCACCATCGCAAACTGGCGATAGACAAAACTCACGCCATGCACCACGCCTGCCTGCTCCGCCAGCGCCACCAGCTCGCGCGCCTCGTCCGGCGTCATGCACAGCGGCTTTTCGGAAAACACGTGCTTGCCCGCACGCAGGATCTGGCAGTTAATCTCCGCGTGCAGGTGGTTCGGCGTGCAGTTGTGCACCGCGTGCAGATTAGGGAGCGCGAGCAGTTCCTCCACGCTGGCACAGGCGTGCGGCACATTGAGCTGGTGCGCCTTTTCCTGCGCCTTAACGAGCGAGCCGTCACAGAGCGCGACCACCTGCACAAACCCGAGACGCCTGAGCGCCTCGATATGTGCCGGGCCAATAAACCCGCTGCCGATAATCCCGACGTTAATCATGGCTGCCCCCTGCGGCGAAATCATCAAACGCCCGTCCGGAAACCGGGATGATATGACGGCGGATAAATTCACTGCCCTCACTCGCGCCGGTATCGCCATCCTTCAGGCAGCACTCCCACTCCAGCACCGCCCAGCCGTCGTAGTCGTACTGGGTCAGCTTGCTGAAAATGCCCTTAAAGTCGATCTGTCCGTCGCCGGGCGAGCGGAAGCGTCCGGCGCGGTTGATCCACGGCTGGTAGCCGCCGTAGACGCCGCTGCGCCCGCTGGGGCGGAACTCGGCATCCTTCACGTGGAACGCTTTAATGCGCGCATGGTAGATATCAATAAAGGTCAGGTAATCCATCTGCTGGAGCAGCATATGGCTTGGATCGTAGAGAATATTACAGCGCGGATGGTTATCGACCAGCGCCAGAAAACGCTCGAAGGTGACGCCGTCGTGCAGATCTTCCCCCGGATGCAGCTCAAAGCAGACGTCCACGCCCTGCTCGTCGAAGGTATCCAGAATCGGCCGCCAGCGGGCTGCCAGCTCCCCGAATGCATCCTGAAAACGCTGCTCGTTGTGCGGCGGCCACGGGTAGAAAAACGGCCAGGCCAGCGATCCGGAGAAGGTGGCGTGTGCTTTCAGGCCTAATCGGGCCGAGGCGACCGCCGCCTGCTTCAGCTTTTCCGTCGCCCACGCCTGACGCGCCGCCTCGTTACCCCGCACGGAAGCAGGGGCGAAGTGGTCAAACGCCTCGCTGTAAACCGGGTTTACCGCAACAAGCTGCCCTTCCAGATGGGTCGACAGCTCGCTGATGACCAGCCCATGCGCGGCCAGCCTGGCGGTGATGTCGTCGCAGTAGGCCTGACTCTCTGCGGCTTTCTCCACATCAAAAATATGCGGATGGTTGCAGGGGATCTGCACCGCTTTGTAACCCTTCCCCGCCGCCCATCCTGCCAGCCCGTCGAGCGTGTTGAAGGGCGCTTCCCCGCCAATAAACTGCGACAGAAAAATGCCCGGTCCTTTCATTGTCCTCATACCACCTCCTGAACGTTACGCCTTGTCATCGTCATACTTAAACGTGAGAAGGAAAATCAGCGCGATCGCCGCGGCAGCCACCGCCGGGATCCACCAGAATGTGACCCACGCCTGCGGCACGGTCTGCCCCGCCACCAGACGGTTGTAGAGCGCGCCGGAAATCTGCGAGCCGAGCAGCATGCCGATGCCGTAGGTGAACATCACGATCATGCTCTGCGCCTGGCCTTTGACCTTTTCGCCCGCCACGCGGTCGGTGTAGATAAAGCCAACGACAAAGAAGAAATCGTAGCAGACGCCGTGGAGCAGAATGCCGAGATACAGCAGAATGCGCCCCTCCTCGCTGACGCCCAGCGCGAACATGGCATAACGCACGAACCACGCCAGCATGCCGATCAGCAGCATATATTTCACGCCCAGGCGGCGGAACAGCAGAGGAATAACCAGCATGAAGACGATCTCAGACATCTGCCCGAAGGACATGGCGGTGCTGACGTCGGCAATGCCGGCATCCGCCAGATACGAGGCGGTGTAGGCGTAATAGGTGCCGAGCGGGACGGAGATCAGCATCGCGCAGACGGAGAAGACGAAGAAGTGGCGGGTTTTGAGCAGAGCGAAGGCGTCCGCGCAGAAGAGATCCCGCACCTTTACCGGCAGGCCTTTCGCCGGGGCGGGCGTGTGCGGCAGCGTCAGGCTGTAGATCGCCAGCAACACGGAGCTGACCGCCGCCACCTGGAAGATGGTGACGCTGGACGCCACGCCGGTGACGCCGATGAAAATGCCCGCCGCGATCCAGCCGATGGTGCCGAACACGCGCACTACCGGGAAGGTTTTATCCACGTTCGCCAGACTGTGAAACGCAATGTTGTTGGTCAGCGCCAGCGTCGGCATATAGCAGAGCGTGTAGCCAAACAGCAGGCCAATCAGCAGCGCGCCGTTCTCAGCAATCAACGCCCCCGGCACGAACCAGAGGATCGCCGCGCCCGCGAGGTGCATCACCGCCATCACCTTCTGCGAGGCAAAGAAGCGGTCCACCAGCATCCCGAGCACGAACGGCGAAAGAATGGAAGCGATGGGTCCGGCAGAGAACGCGTCGCCAATCAGCAAAGACATGTTGTGCCGGGTCATCACCAGGCCAAGCGTGACCGACCAGCTACCCCAGATAAAAAATTGCAGAAACATCATCAGCGACAGACGCGGCACCAGCAGCCGGTGCTGCGTTATCGCCTTTTCACTACTCTCAGTTGACACCATGATAAGCCTCACCCGGAAAAAGTAATCGATTACAAATTCGTTCAAATGAAAAGTAATCGATTACAAAACAAAGATCCTGTGGATCAAAACAGAATTGGGAGGGGAGTCACGATAAAGGTGAGGGGGAGGTGCCGGGTGACGGCTGCGCCTTACCCGGCCTACTAAATAACGTCCCCGAACATGTAGGCCCGGTAAGCGCAGCGCCACCGGGCGTGAAGGCGGGTAGTGTGGTGCGGTCTGGTGCCCTCACCCCGGCCCTCTCCCACAGGGAGAGGGTGCAAACACTAAAAACGGCAACCAGGTTGCCGTTTTGCTTTTACCTTCGTGAAAGCTTAAATGCCACAAACAGGAATACAATCCACACCGGCAGCAGGATCGCTGACAAGCGCATATCATCCATCGTGCACATCAGCAGCAAAATCATGCCGAGGAAGGCGATGCAAAGATAGTTGCCGAACGGATAAAGCAGCGCCTTAAACTGTGTTTCACGCCCCTGACGTCGCATCGCTGCACGAAAACGCAGATGCGCCAGACAGATCATAATCCAGTTCAACAGCAGCGTTGCTACCACCAGCGCCATCAGCAGACCAAACGCTTTATGCGGCAGCAGATAGTTGATTAACACCACCAGCGAAGTGATCGCTCCGGAAAGCATCAGCGAGTTAATCGGCACACCGCGACGGCTGACGCGAGTCAAAAACTTCGGCGCATTACCCTGCACAGAAAGGCCAAACAGCATGCGGCTGTTAGAGTAAACCCCGCTATTATACACTGACAGCGATGCTACCAGAATGACGAAGTTCAGCGCAGAAGCTACCACGTTGCTGTCGAGATTATGGAAAATCATCACAAACGGGCTACTGTTGGATTTCACTTCCATCCACGGATAGAGCGCCAGTAAAACCACCAGTGAACCGATGTAAAACAGCAGGATGCGATACACCACCTGATTTACCGCTTTTGGAATGCTTTTTTCCGGATCGCGCGCTTCAGCGGCAGTAATCCCAATCAGCTCCAGACCGCCGAAGGAGAACATAATTACCGCCAGCGACAAAATCAGCCCATTCCAGCCGGTGGCGAAGAAACCACCGTAGCGCCAGAGGTTGTCGATACTGGCTTTCTCGCCGCCGTGACCAGAAAACAGCAGCCACAGGCCAAAGCCGATCATACCGATGATCGCCAGCACTTTAATCAGCGCAAACCAGAACTCGGTTTCGCCATATAAGCGCACGTTCACCAGGTTAACGGCGTTGATGATAATAAAGAAGGCGGCAGCCCAAATCCACGTTGGAACATCCGGGAACCAGTACTGCATATAGATGCCCGCAGCGGTCAGCTCTGCCATTCCCACCAGCACGAACATTACCCAGTAGTTCCAGCCAGAGAGGAAGCCCGCAAACGGTCCCCAGTATTTATAGGCAAAGTGGGCAAATGAACCGGATACCGGCTCCTCAACCACCATTTCGCCAAGCTGGCGCATAATCAGGAAAGCGATGATCCCGGCGACGCCGTAGCCCAGCAATACAGCCGGACCCGCCATCTGAATCGCCGGGCCAATGCCAAGAAACAGACCAGTACCGATCGCGCCGCCAAGGGCAATTAACTGAATATGTCGATTTTGCAAACCACGTTGCAGCGTCGGACTCTGATCCGACGAAGCTTCAGCGCTACCATGGCCTGAAGCGGATGACGCGTCTTTCACGCCCTACCCCTGTCTCTTTTTTAGAAGGGGCACGTTTTAACACTTCATGCTGGTGGTAGCAAGCTTAACGCCGGGCCAGCGCATGCGCCCGGCGGATAAACGTCACGACCCGATGATCCCGCCGTCCGCTTTGGTAATCACCACCGTTGACGATCGCGGACGCCCGTTCGGGCTGGCGTCTGGCCAGTTGGAAACAGCGCGCGGATTGGCCGGGTCGGTAATATCATCCCCGCCCTCCCCCGGATGCTGAATGTTGATAAACAGCGTGCGGTTGTCCGGCGTAAACGCAATGCCGGTGATTTCACATCCGCGCGGCCCGGTCAGAAAACGGCGATACTCGTTGGTGCCCGGAATGGTGGCGACCATCTGGTTATTGCCCATCCCCTCGTACGCTTTCTTATTGATGGTGCTGGAGGAGACGTCGGTCTGGATCCACAGGACGCCCTGGTGATCGAACGACAACCCATCCGGGCTGCCGAATGCCGCGCCCTGCATGGAGCCTTTGGCCTTCGGATCGTCGCCGTCGGTACGCCCGGCCATAACCAGAATATCCCACTTAAAGCGTGCGGCGGCAGGATCGGCACCCTCTTCGTGCCAGTGCATGATGTGACCAAACACGTTGTTGGCGCGCGGGTTAGCGGCATCGACCGGCGCCTTCCCCTCTTTACCGCGATCGCTGTTGTTGGTGAGCGTACAGTAGACGCTGCCGCTGGCGTGCGGATCGACGGCAATCCACTCGGGACGATCCATTTTCGTTGCCCCCACCGCGTCGGCCGCCAGGCGGGTTTTGATCAGCAGATCGCCCTGGCTTTCAAACCCGTTGCTTTTATCCAGGCCATTTTGCCCGAAGATCAGCGGCAGCCAGTCGCCGCTTCCGTCCTGGTTGAACCTGGCGACGTACAGCGTGCCGGACGTCAGCAGCTGCATATTGGCTTCACGGTTCGCGGGATCGTATTTTTTGTCGGAGACAAACTTATAGATGTACTCAAACTTCTGGTCGTCGCCCATGTAGACCACCACGCGATTATCGGCGGCGAGCGTGACGGCGGCCCCCTCATGCTTGAAGCGGCCCAGCGCGGTGTGCTTGCGCGGCGTGGAGGTCGGGTTGTAGGGATCGATCTCCACCACCCAGCCGAAACGGTTGGGTTCGTTAGGGGTTTTATCGACGCTGAACCGCTCATCCACCTCGTTCCAGCGATAGGACTCATCGCTGTCGCTAATGCCGTAGCGTTTTTCCAGCGGATTGAGATCGGCTTTTTTCACAAAAATGTCCGACCAGTTCTCCTCGCAGGTGAGATAGGTGCCCCAAGGCGTGTGGCCGTTGGCGCAGTTCTGCATGGTGCCCAGAACGCGTTCCCCCTGCGGATCGGCGGCGGTTTTCATTAAATCCTGATGCCGCGCCGGGCCGGTAAGCTGCATCGGCGTATTGACGGTAATACGCCGGGCGAAGGAAGACGGACGCACCACCTCCCAGCCGCTGCCCGTTTTTTTCACTTCCACCACCGACACGCCCATCGCGTTCTGCCCCTTGCGGGCTTTATCGAGGCTCCAGTTCGCCGTACCGTCGGTAAACAGCATCCCGTTATCGATGTATTCATGGTTCAGCGCCAGCAGGCCATGTTCCGGGTTTTGCGCCCCCTGCGGCAGGCTAAACCACGCCATGCCGTCGTGGTGCATGCCCGCCTGCACAGCCTGTTCGTCTGTGGTATTACTGGCGTCCGGCTTAAATGCCGGCATGTTGTCTTTGATTCCCGTCGGATCACCCCAGCGATAGAACGGGCGGGCAATATAGCCTTCTGGCACCCTGACCGTGTCTTCCGTGGAGACGTCGATGCTGGTAAAGCCCAGGGAAACCGCTTTTGCCAGCGCGGAAGGCTTCGATACCGCGGCAATGGCATTTTCGGGTGTGATCAGATACGGGAATGATACGGCGGCCCCCGCTACGGCCCCCATCTGGAGAAAACGGCGGCGGGAGAGGAACACCTCTGCAACCTCGGAGAATACCGGGTTAGCGCTGCGGTTACTGATATCGTCGCGATGTTCTTTTTTAAATACGGATTTGAGGGGTCTGCCCATAGCGGCTTCCTGTCATTGGCCAAGAGGTAAGGATGTGGCGACCAGTGTAAGAAGCTTTTATTACAATTTTATAACACGACAACGAAGGGATTGGGGCGTCCCTGCCCCGGATAACGAGGTGGAACGCTTAGAACTCGTAGCCAACCGAGACCTTAAAGGTACGCGGCTCGCCCTGAGTGATGTAAGTACCGGAATCGTCCACGCTTGACCAGTAGTTCTCGTTGGTCACGTTGTCGATGCCTGCCCGCACGGTCATCTGGTTTTCATTGTGGTTCACCGCGAAGCGATAGCGCATGCCCAGATCCAGCGTGGTGTAGCTGTCCAGCTTTTTGGTGTTCGCAAGATCGGCATACTGCGTGCCGGAGTGGTTAACGCGTGCGGTCGCCGTCAGGCCTTCAATCGGCTTGATATCGTACTCTGCGCCCAGCACGGCGTAGAAGCTCGGAATACCGATCGCATCGTTGCCCTGATTGACGCCGTTTTTGGTTTTGGTCAGCTCGGCCTGCAACCAGGTGGCGCTGGCATTCAGGCGCATCCCAAGCATTGGCTCGCCGAAGACGTTCAGCTCCACGCCGCGGTTACGCTGTTCTGCATCCAGGCCGTAGTGACCGCTGTCGTCAAGGATCGCCGACGGCATTTTGATCTCAAACAGCGCCAGGGAGCCGCCCACGCGGCCAAAGTCCGCCTTTACGCCCACTTCGTTCTGCTTAGAGTGCACGATACCGGTGCTCTGGCCGTAGTTGTTTGCTGAGCGAGGCGCAGTTTCACCGGGCTGTAACGCCTCGGTGTGGTTGGCGTAGAGGGAAATTTCCTCCCACGGTTTATAGACTACGCCGTAGGTTGGCATCCAGCGGCTGCCGTCGAAACCGTCCGCGTCGTTTTCCGCGCCGGTGATTTTGTTGTACCCGCGGATGACAACTTTCTGATGACGTGCGCCTGCGGTGAACAGCAGCTTGTCGTCCAGTACGCCCAGGGTATCACTCAGCAGCCAGCCCTGCGTGCGGGTGCGCCCGCTGGTCAGCGGATCGCTGTATTTCCCGCCAGAGCCGCTGAAGTTGCTGCTGTCCGGCATAGCCACGCCGGTGTTGTGATAGATGTTGGTGGTCGGGTTATCTGCCGCCGCCGACATTTTCCACGCGATTTTTTCGTTTTTGGTCATCGCTGAATACCCGACGTTGACCTTGTGCGAGACAAAACCGGTGTCAAAGTTACCGCGAATGCCCGCCATGCCGCTGACGGAATCGCTGATGCGGTTGGTATCAAGGCGGCTGACCGTCGCATTACCGCTCTTATCGAGGAGCTTCGGCGCGCTGTAGATCCCTTCTTCGTGCGCGTGCTGCGCGCCGAGACCGGTATATGCCGTCCAGCTATCGGTGATGTCATACTCGCTGCGCCACATCCCGAACTCGTTTTCGATATCGCTGTAGGCCCACTTCTGCGAGAAGTTGCGATCGTTCTTCGGCGGCTCAGGCACAAAGTCCACCGCCGAGATGTTGACGCTGGTTGGGCTGCCGTGGAAGGTTTTTTTCTGGTAGCCCAGGTCCAGCGAGGTGCGGAAGCGGTCGCCTTTGTAATCCAGGCCGGTGGAGAGCAGCGTGGTGCGGCGGCGGTCGTTCGGCACGCCGGTTTCCCCTTCGCGATGCACGAGGTTCACGCGCGCGCCAAACTGGTCGTTATCGCCAAAGCGACGACCCGCATCCAGCGTGGTGCCAATCTGGGAATCCGAGGTGTAGTCAACGCCCACTTTCGCCTGCGGGGTGTCGCCCGCGTGTTTTGGCTCAAGGTTGATCATCCCGCCCACGCCGGAGCTTGCGGCGCCGTTCATCAGGGAGTTGGCCCCTTTGAAGATCTCGATACGGTCGACCATCTGGGCATCCACCACCTGACGCGGCAGCACCCCGGACAATCCGCCAAAGGTCATATCGTCGCCGTCAAACTTCAAGCCGCGAATGCGGAAGGTTTCCGCGCTGTTGCCGTAACCCTGAACAAATTGTACGCCCGCGTCGTTGGCAACCACGTCAGCAATGGTTTTTGCCTGCTGATCTTCCACCAGCTTCGAGGTGTAGCTGATGATGTTGAACGGCACGTCCATGGCGTTCTGCTGACCGAGCATACCCATGCGCCCGCCGTTCGCCACCTGGCCGTCGAGGAAGGCTGGAAGCAGCTGGTCACCACCGGGTTTGAAATCACTCCCCGCCGTGGACTGGACCACGATGGTGTCCTCTTTTTTCTCATCCGCCGCAAAAGCGGAGTGTGTAACCGCGCCGATGGCAATCGCCAGCAGCGTTTTGTGCATTGTGGTGTTGTTCATAATGAGCTCTTAACGTGCGCGCAAAAATGACCCGTTGTCGGGCCTTAAAAGTTATTAAAAGAAATGCAAATGAGAACTATACGCATTATGAATGCGTAATCAAGTGTCAACGGACATCTCTGAGCGAGAAGAGACAAGAAACAAGGCTGGCGGGAGGTATGGCGCGCAACCACCCCGAAACAGGGGTGGTTGCTAAGGCATTATTTTTTCTTGAAAATATCGGCGGTACCGTGAATTTTGTTGTTGGTGTTGCCGGAAGTCAGCACCAGAACATCAGCACCTTCTTTATCGGCTTTCTCGATCAGCTCTTTTTTCGCGTCGTCTACCGAGACTTCATTGGAAGTGCTAACCGTACCGATTTTTTCATACTGTGATTCCACTTTCTCAAACTCGTTTTTCGTCAGCAGTTCAGCCGCAAAGGTATTGGTGGTAAACAGAAATGCAGCGCCCATCAAAATAGCAGTCGTTTTTTTCATAACCTTTTTCCTTGAGATTAATCAGCAACTACGAAAAGCCCCACGAGTAAGAGTGAGGTGATATGAGCATGGTAGAGGAATAGCAAAATTGCCATAGGGTAAGAAAAATACTGTTATAACAGTCAATTGTGCTGTGAAAAATGTGCGTTAACGCTACTTTCGGAATGGGTATTTCATGGAGAAAATCAGCAGGACGTCGCGCAGGCGGCAATCTGTGAAATTTAATGGCACGCCCTGTAGGATTCGAACCTACGACCTACGGCTTAGAAGGCCGTTGCTCTATCCAACTGAGCTAAGGGCGCACGGAGAAGAGTGTACTTCGCGGTGGTGAAACGCCTGGAATTATACGGTCAATGCGTAGTGAGTCAATGCCTTTTCCGCCTTCTCTGGCGATAATGACTAGCTGATTGTAAATACGGCTGTTTTTTCAACATTTATCCCTCTTTTACGGGCTGCGAAAAGGCTTAGCCGCTTTTAAGTAACGCCTGCTGTTTTCCTGTTTACTTCACCTTCACACTGTCCAGCGGTAACCCGGCCGCCTGGAGGCTGGAAGTGAACAGGACGACGGAGTGACAGCGCCAGACCAGACGGGTTTTCCCTCGTGCGTGCAGCACATCTCACACGATATTACAGGCATTAAGCTTGAACCCATTGTCGCCCTCTCATCTTCGCGCACGGTGGGGGCCGAAGTGCTCAGCGTGCTGTCGCCGCATCAGCAAAACGAAAGCTTTTTCCAGGACTGGTCCGCCGCCCGGGCGCTTATGCTGCTGGAAGCACAGATCGCCGCGTTAAAAAACCCCTTCCCCTGTGACAACCTTTTCATAAATTTGCCGATAACCGTTCTGACCATACCGGAAATGTTCCAGCGTTTACTGCAACTTAACAGCCCACCGCTGAACATTGAACTCGTGGAGCCTGCCTCGTTCTTTACACTCTCAGACCCGGCGCGTCTGAGGGTGAGTTGTGCGCTTCAGCAGTTGACCGCGCGAGGACACCGGATCTGGCTGGATGATATTGATGAAGCGTCAGGACAAGCATTTTTATCCTGCCGCCTGCCATTAAGCGGAATAAAAATCGATAAGATCGCTTTCTGGCGTTTACGTGAAACGCAGGCGCTGACACAGCTGGTCACCCTTTGTTCAAAAATCGCTGCGAATGTGCTTATTGAAGGCATTGAAACAGAACGGGACCGTACTTGCGCGCTTCATGCTGGCGCGCGCTTCGGTCAGGGATATTATTGGCCATCCTGGAGATGGCAGGAGGACTGAACGGTCATCGCCAAGAGGGAAGCTATGCGAATGACAGTGCGCCGTTACCGGCGTCGTCGGACAGGAAGTGATTCACTGGGTTCTACGCACTCGCCTTTTGCTCTCCCATTTTTTGATCGTCTCGAATATTTGAGCCAGTCAATCAACCAGACCCGCAAAACCGATGCTCCCTTTATCATTCTGGTCACACAGGATAATTTTTTCCGTTCCGGTTTACTGAGCGGGCAGTCGCCCCTGAGCAATTGCTGCGACTATTCCACGCTGGAAGCCGCCCTCAGTGATTTAAATCACTGGCCTTCATCGCGTCTGGTAATAGACATTGAGAGCCGCGCCTCGCCGCTCATCGACCTGCTGGACCGATTACGCCGCCACAGCCTGTTCGCCCCCTACCTGACACCCTACCTGCTCGTCCGCGCCGATGATTATGATGCTCGCCTGTTTTGTAAAGCGGCTGGCCCTTTTCATGTGCTTGAACGCCAGCTAACGGCGCTGGCTATGCAACAAACCTTGCTGGAAGCACCGTCACCCGCCGGCAACCGCAAAGAGTGGTTTTCACGGGATGAATGGCCGATCTTACAGGCGCTGTCGCAGGGGAGCTCCTTGCGGCAGATCGCGCAGTTACAGAACCGCCCCTACAGCCGCATTATTTACCGTCTCAGCTGCATCCTGGCGAAACTTGGGCTGAATCATCGTCATGAGTTGCTACATCTTCTCAACAACCTCTCAGATTTCACGTATTAACGTATTCAGTAACTTCTTAATTCCTAAAGACCTTTAGGAAATTACTTAGGATGTATGTTAAATTTTTGTGTTTTTTAACAAAACTTTCGATTTTATAACTATTCCTAATTCCAGGTCTTAAACCATGCGAAATGCTGCCGGTACGCTCAACGAGAGTGATTTTATCCATGCGTTAAGGTTCTGGCGCTTCAGTTAACAGGATGATAATGGTGTAAAAACAAGCGATTCACCTGTAAAAGAATGCGATGAGAGGTGAAGAAAACAGCAGATAGTACTGTTCTGTTGTTGGGAACGGCAATTTGCCAGGAGGCGTTTGAAACGGAGAGATGACGCACGAAATGGCGGATTTCAGGGATGGCAGGCAGGCGGGATACTGGTTGTCACAGCCTGCTCGCTGTTAACATTCATTTAACATACAGTAAAATCGTTTATTTTTTGTTATTACATAAAGATGAAAGTGTGTGGTAAATGCAATATCAGGACATTTTTGCTAATTTTAAAAAGTTAGTGATTCAGATCCAGAACATAATAATCAGCAATATATGGATATTAATTTACAGGCTTTTCGGACAATACTTAAACGGTATAATAAGACGTGTTTGACACGCGAATAAGAAAAATCATTTTGCCATAACCAGCCTTATGAGATAACTGCGCTGAGGCATTGATATCACCACTACGTAAACAAGGATGCTTTCGCTCTTCCCAGGGACATTTACCGTACAAGGATCTGCGCAATTATCCTTCCGGCTTTTCGAGAGTTTTAACAAAACTCAGCATAACGCTTTTAACAATCTGAGGCATAAAAAATGAAACCGGCATCCGTTATCATTATGGACGAACACCCTATCGTCAGAATGTCGATAGAAGTCCTGCTACAGAAAAATAAAAACATCCAGGTCAAACTGAAGTCAGGCGACAGCCACGAGGTGCTTGACTGTATACGCAACCACCCCATTGACCTGGTCATTCTCGATATTGAAATGACGGGCACGGATGGGTTCGTATTACTGAAAAGAATCAGGAACTTAAATAAAGACATTAAGGTTCTTTTCCTCTCTTCGAAATCTGAAGCCTTCTACGCAGGACGCGCCATCCGCGCCGGGGCAAATGGTTTTGTCAGTAAGCGAAAAGATCTGGGGGAAATTTATAACGCGGTGGAAATGATCCTGACGGGCTATTCCTTCTTCCCCTCAGAAACATTGAGTTTTATAAACCATCTGGGCTCGCGGACGGGCGCCGCTGTGGATATGCCATTATCAAATCGTGAAGTGACGGTTCTGCGATATCTGGCGAACGGATTATCTAATAAGGAGATTGCGGATCAATTATTACTTAGCAACAAAACAATTAGCGCCCATAAGTCTAATATCTTTTCCAAGCTGGGCGTGCAAAGTATCGTTGAATTAATTGATTACGCGAAGGCGCACGAATTACTATAATCCTACCCTCTCCCTGCAACATATAACCGTTACAGGGAGAGTGGATACGATTAATTATAATTAATCATGAAAGTTGCATCGGCGTCAGCCCGTCCCGGCTGCGGGTTATCCGCCGTGGCGATATAATTGGCATAAAACGACAGTTCGGCATTTCCCTGCGCATCTACCGCCACCGTCTGGCTGGTCTGCTGCAACGCGAGGCGCGTTTTATCCCGGTCGAGGATCTCCACGGCCACGTTGCTGGCCGCGCTGGCATCATTCAGCGCCAGCAGGCTATTATCATGCCCGTCCATCTTCCCCGTAAATGTGACCGAAGCCGCCCCCGGCGGACATCCGGTCAGCTTCAGGGTGAACGGTACAGGCTGCGTCCGGCTCCCCGTTGTGCGAAGCTGTTTCGTGGGCCAGGTGCCGAGCGTGACGGTTTTATTGCTGTCGTCCCCCTCCGCCACGCAGGTAAAATCCACGATATTGCCGTAGAGCTGAATGTTAATTTCCCCAAGCGCCGTCTCTGCGTGTGCAGGGGAGCAAAGCGCAAAGAGCGCGACGGCTAAATACCGCATTCCGTTTCGCATACCTGCTCCTTAGTCGTAGTCGACGCGTAAATAGCCGCGAGAGGTAAAACGCCCCTCGGCAGGTTTTTTACCGGTTACGCTGACGGGCCACGCGCGGATCCCCACCTGCGCCTGAGCGCTGTCGTCCAGACGGAACGGGATTTTGCTGGTCAGGTTGTTGGGCGTCAGCGGCACGCCATTACTGTTGGCAATCACAAAACCCACATCCGCGTTATCGGAAACCAGCGCACTGCCTGAAACCTTCTCCGCTTCAACACGCATCGTGAGCATGGCGTTCGCCTCGACGTTGGTGCATTTGATGCCGATGGTTTTGCTTTGCGCTGAGATCCCCTCCGGCTTATTCCCGATGCCTGCTTTACTGAACAGGGAGGCGCCGATGTCTCCGAAATCGAACTCCACCACATTCCCGGCATTAATTTCACAGCTCTGAGGCACCTGAATAGTCCCGCTGTAGCTGATGGTATAAACCGGCGTGGTGAGCGGATCCGAGGAGGTCGTGGTGACGTAAACCCGGAACATGGTCGCCCGGGGGATCACCACCATATTGATAAAGCGTCGGGTCACTTTAAGCCGGAAGACGAGGCTGGAATCCTGTACGCCAAACGGTTTGTTTTTAGACACATTCGGGTGGCTCCCCATCTGGATGTAGCTTTTGGGCGGATAAAACGTGCCAGCGTAGCTGTCGGTAATTTTCATCGCCCCGTCCAGATAGTCGTTTAGCTTCAGATACTGGTAGCCATCGCTGGTGCCCGTAACAGGGAAATCGGTAACATAGCTGCGCTTGGTGGTGTTCCCGGACGTTCCCTTAGGGCAGACGGCGTTGACGCCCACCCACTGGGACTTCTCGCTGAGCGTGACAATCTGCCCCACCTGGTTATTGGAGCTGTTAAATTTATCCGTCAGGTCGTAATACACCTCCGTCGGCACGCCATTTTCATTGACGCAGACCGTGGCGAAGGCCTCAGATAGCGGAAAAAACGCCAGCAGGGATAGCCCCAGATAATGGATTTTATTCACAGCGGATCCCCTTAAGTGTGATCGCCTGTTGCAGGCTTTGTTCTGGCAGGCTGTAGGGCGCACGACACTGGGACTGTTTCCCGTCTCCCCACTGAATCAGCAGTTCTCCGCTCAGCGGCAGCCCGCTCAGGTAAATCTGACCGTCATCTCCCACCATGCTGGTTACGCCGCTCTGCGTCTCACGCACCACCGCCCCAAACGGTACAGGCTGGTTATCACGCTTCACGGTGAGCAGCGCACGCACGCCGATGCGGGTGTCAAAACTGGCGCGCACCAGCGCACCGTTCGTCGGCACGACGCTGGAAACGTTATTTTCAATGTCGGTGTTGTTGCTCATGGTGTTGGTGTCGAGCGCCACGCGGTTGTAACGGTACACCGTGGCGTACGGCATCACCGCATAGCCACGCCAGTCTGTTTTGACGCCGGTCTGGTTTTCGACGCTCACGCCTGACGCGCCCGGCGCTTTGATCAAGACGTTGGTATCGCCCAGCGGCTGACTGAATGTGATGCCGTCTGAATGCCCTACCACGCCGCCGGAGAGCTGCCAGTTGAGGTCGTGCTGATCCCGGGCGTAGTTGTAGCCCACGCCCAGCGTGCCGTACGTCGCCTGCCAGTTAGCGCTGGCGCTGCCGCTGGCACCGTTATTGCTGGTGTGACCCTGCGTGACGCTGTAGTTCAGGTTACGATCCTGGAGCAGCGTTCCGCTGATCCCGGTCTGCCAGCTGGTATCACCGTCGCTGTTACGGCTGGCAGAGGCTGTGGCATAGGCCCGGTCAATCGCGTTATCGCGACGGTAGCCGTGACGGGTGAACAGGCTGAACGGGACGGAGACGTTGAACGAGGCGATCCGGTCGGTTCCGTCAATGCCGACGGCCTTGTTCCACGACCAGGATAAGGCGTAGCTGACCCCTTTCACCCCGCCCGCGTAGCCAAGCTGATACCAGACGTTGGATTCGCTGGTGCCCCAGTAACTCTGCTGGCTGCCCGACACGTACACCGAGCCGTAATCGCCGAGAGACTGGGAGATATTGAGCTGGAAACGCCCTTTTTTATTCAGCGTCAGGTTGTGATAGCTCTGCACGTCCGGCACGCCGTCATCGTCCTGATCGTCGCCATACTGGTAGCCTTCCATTGTGCGCCAGGCCACATCGTCGAGGGTGTAGAAGCCTTTGGTCGAGTAGCGATAGCCCAGCAGCTGGAAGTTGGTGCCGAATCCGTTAAGGGATTTTGCGTACAGGAAACGCAGGGACTGCCCTTCATGGCGGCTGTCATCGGCAAGCTGGCTGCGGGCATGGGTGAGATCAAGTGAAACCGCCCCCCAGTCACCGAGGTTTTTACCCGCGCCAATGGCGATGGCGGTATAGCGCGAGGCCAGCTGCGTTCCGCCGTACAGCGTGTAGCCGTCGGCAAGACCCGCAATCATTGTACCCTGAGTAAAGAACGGCGTGTCCTGCTCGCTGTTGCCGCTGCGATAGTCCCCTGCCACCAGATCGTATTTCCAGCGTCCTTCACGCTGGAGCAGCGGAACGGTGGAATACGGGACGGTGTAGCGCTGCTGGCTGCCGTCCTTCTCTTCCACCGTCACCTCCAGGTCACCGCTTGAGGAGGTCGGGTTAAGATCAGTTATCGCAAAAGCCCCCGGCTGCACATAGCTCTGGTAAATCACGTATCCGTTCTGGCGGATCACCACTTTGGCAGGGGTGCGGGCGATTCCGCGCACGGTAGGCGCGTAACCTTGCAGGCTGTCCGGGTACATACTGTCGGACGAATAGAGGCGACCACCGCGAAAACCAACGCTGTCGAAGACATCGTTACCGGTGTTGCTGTCGCCAAGCACCAGCTCGCTTTTCAGCGGGATGATCGTACGCTGCGCCCAGGTACCAATATTTTGCCAGCTGCTGTGCCGCTGGCCGTTGCTTTCGGTATAACGCCACGCGCCGTTATTGCGTAATCGCCAGGCGCCATAGTTCAACCCGCTTTGCAGGTTCAGATAGTAGCTGTCGTCGTCGCTGCCCCGGTTGCCGGTAAAGCTGTAGTTCAGCAGCGCGGCGGGGATGCCTTCATCCCACTGTTCAGGCGGAATATACCCGCGGGCGCTGTTTTGCATCGCCACCTGAGGCAGGCTGACGTTCAGGCGCAACGAGGCGAAGTTGAACGCCGTTTCGCTGCCCGGAATAGCCGTGGTGAGCGGAACGCAGGTATCGCCCTGCACGTTGCTCAGTTCCGGGAAGGCGGCGATATTGACGCCAAAGCGATCGAGCATCGCGCGCGTAATGCACGGCGACAAACCGCCCGCGACCGGCGGCGTGTTGTCAGCTTGCTCAAACCGCACGTCCTGCGTGCCGATAAACTCATCGTTACGCCAGATATCGACGCGATAGACGCCCGGTGCCTGCTGGTGGCCTTTTTCAAAACGCGACAAATCCGCCACGTTCGCCGTGTCATCGGAGAGAAACGCCGGGTTAAAGTAGCTTTCGCCCCAGCCAGCGAGTGGCCAGAGCGTTGCCATCAGTGCCAGCGCAACCGGGCAGTAACGCCATTGAGTGTTCATCGCCCTGTCTCTGCTCACAGGCTGACGCTACGCGCCGGCGTAATGGCGCCATAGTCATTCACACTCTGCCAGGAGAGCGTGCCGCTCGCAGCGGCAGGCAGCACCTGCTGTGCCGAGCTTTTAGGGGCAACCATCAGGTTATCCAGCGTCTGACCGCCGAGCTTCAGATTGACCAGCGTGACGTAATACGGCGAGGCATTGCTCACCTTAAGATGGTTGCCGACGCGCTCAAAGCGCAGCTGTGAGAGCGCCTCTTCCGGCGGCATCGCCAGGTTAGCCGGGCGAACAAACAGCTTGATACGTGACAGAATAGCCAGTTGCAGGACGTTGTTGCCGTCCTGATGTTTTTTGCTGACGGAGGGAATCGCTTTGACGTTCATGTAAAAGAGCGATTCGCGATCGGCAGGCAGCGCCGGGCCTGCGTAGATAATGCGCAGGGTGTTTTCGCTGGCCGGCTCGCTGACAAACAGCGGCGGCGTGACGGCAAAGGTTTTTTCCTTTTGCCCGTTGGCATTTTCTATCCACGCGTTAATTAAATAGCGCTCTTGTTTATTGCTGTTGGTGATCGCCAGCGACGTTTGTTTGGCATCGGCCGGATAAATAACGCGCGTCGCGCCCAGCGCAATCCCGCCGGACGCATTCGCGCTGGCAGAAACCATCATCAAAATAAAAGCTAAAAACAGTCCAGGTTTAATCAGGGTGTTCATCACAACCGTACCTTTAATAATTAGTTCGCAGGCGTCAGGGATAAATCAACGTAAACCAGACATTCGACTGAATAGTGCCTGGTACAAGGTGTTCGGAAATTGCCCGGTAGCGGGCGCTGAAATGAAATACCAGCTCGCGGGTGTCAATGGGTAACCAGCTCACCGCCGTCGCGTTCGGGATGATCTGACGTTGCTGTTCGTCAAAAAGCGCCAGCCCGACACCACTGCTGACCGCATTTTCCCCCGGCCGCGATGTCGCCAGGAAAACCTGCGGGTCTTCTGCCGGTGTCACTCCCTGGAACTGGATCCCCACGGTGCGGGAGACGTCCACGCTGCAATCCAGCAGACGTACGGTGAAAGGCACATTAACCGTGGAAAAGCTGCCGACGCCGGAAAAGGCGTTTGTGCGGTATTGCCCCATATCCACGCGCATATTCTGGCTGTCCGGGGCCACGGCGCAGCCGCCGTTAACCAGCTCTCCCCTGAGGTGTACTTTGCCGCCGTCTATGACCACGGTATGTGCGTTTACCGCTGAGGCAATCGCAAGGGCACACAGCAGTATCCCAGTCCTTGTCATCCTTCGCTCCCGGTATAGGCGATCAAAAGACCTCTTCCCTGAGGCCAGCCACATCCCTGTACTCAGGTATTACTCGTATTTCATTACGAATGTTGCGTCCGCGTTTGCCTGGCCTGGCTCGGTGGTCGCCGCCGTGGCTTTATAGCGCGCGGTGAAGTTCAGGGTGTTAGTCCCTTCAATCAGGTTCTGCGCCGCAGAGAAGGTGGCGCCGTCCGGGGTCAGCGTGGAGGATTTGCTGTCGAGGATCTCAATACCTACGCCCTTCGCGGAGTTGTCGTTGTTACCGGAGCTTACCGCCAGCAGCGTTTTGTCGGTGGCGTCGATCTGGCCGGTAAACGCGACAGCAGCGGTTTTCGCTACCGCAGGATCGCAGTCGTTCAGTTCGATGGTGAACGGAATATTGGAGGTGGTGTCACCTACTTTAGTGAATTTCGCGGTACGGTACTGGCCAAGATTAACCGTCTGCTCTGAAGAGTCAGTATTCACTGAACACGCGGCATTCACTAATTCACCTTTAAAATGCACCGTACCACCGTTTACAGATACAGGCGTGGTAGTATCTTCTGCGTGAGCGGCACCCGCGACCAGGGCCAGAGTTGCAATAACAGTAGAAGCAATGTTGCTGAGTTTCATGTCTATTCCTTTAAAATGTAAATAACCCTTCCCGCGCATATTCGGGAATAAGAAATACGATCAATTAAAAAATTGAAGGCTTATTTCGGAGAGGACAAAGTAGCTCAGGAATTTATTTTGTAATATGTCAAAACGCTGCCATTTTGCCAGGTCACATCCTAATCACCTCTAAGAAATTGACCATGCCGTGAGAAGGGATTTTGCGGGACATCGATGAAATCTCGTAAAGGGTGACTGACAGCGCGCCCCGCTTCTGACAAAATAGGCGCATCCCCTTCGACCTAACGTAACAGATGGAATCCTCTCTCTGATGGCAGCAAAGATTATTGACGGTAAAACGATTGCGCAGCAGGTGCGCTCTGAAGTTGCTCAAAAAGTTCAGGCGCGTATTGCAGCCGGACTGCGGGCACCAGGACTGGCCGTTGTGCTGGTGGGTAGTAACCCTGCATCGCAAATTTATGTCGCAAGCAAACGCAAGGCTTGTGAAGAAGTCGGGTTCGTCTCCCGCTCTTATGACCTCCCGGAAACCACCAGCGAAGCGGAGCTGCTGGAGCTTATCGATACGCTGAATGCCGACAACACCATCGATGGCATTCTGGTTCAACTGCCGTTACCGGCGGGTATTGATAACGTCAAAGTGCTGGAACGTATTCATCCGGACAAAGACGTGGACGGTTTCCATCCTTACAACGTCGGTCGTCTGTGCCAGCGCGCGCCGCGTCTGCGTCCCTGCACCCCGCGCGGTATCGTCACGCTGCTTGAGCGTTACAACATTGATACCTTCGGCCTCAACGCCGTGGTGATTGGCGCATCGAATATCGTTGGCCGCCCGATGAGCATGGAACTGCTGCTGGCAGGTTGCACCACTACAGTGACTCACCGCTTCACTAAAAATCTGCGTCATCACGTAGAAAATGCCGATCTATTGATCGTTGCCGTTGGCAAGCCAGGCTTTATTCCCGGTGACTGGATCAAAGAAGGCGCAATTGTGATTGATGTCGGCATCAACCGTCTGGAAAATGGCAAAGTTGTGGGCGACGTCGTGTTTGAAGACGCGGCTAAACGCGCCTCATACATTACGCCTGTTCCCGGCGGCGTTGGCCCGATGACGGTTGCCACGCTGATTGAAAACACGCTACAGGCGTGCGTTGAATATCATGATCCACAGGATGAGTAACATGGCGACATTTTCTTTAGGTAAACATCCGCACGTTGAGCTGTGCGACTTGCTGAAACTGGAAGGCTGGAGCGAAAGCGGCGCGCAGGCGAAAATCGCGATTGCCGAAGGCCAGGTGAAAGTCGACGGTGCGGTTGAAACGCGCAAACGCTGCAAAATCGTCGCCGGTCAGACAGTGAGTTTTGCAGGTCACAGCGTGACCGTGACGGCCTGAGCTGTCTGATGCCCGGTGGCGCTGCGCTTACCGGGCCTACGTACTGTCTCCGTTTGTAGGCCGGGTAAGGCGAAGCCGCCACCCGGCAATTTCTCTCACAATCCCCTCACACCCATCACGGTTAATTATCGATCAACTTCAAATAATCACTATTCCCTCTGGCGAAATGTGAAAATTAAGTTGCGCGATTTTCAGACTTTCCCCACGATAAGTAGAACGTTCTACTAAAACGTTCTACTTACAATAACAGCGCGAAAAAAGCGCTACTCGGGGGAAATCAGCATGAGCCTGATATCAGGTTTTGTTAAATCGCTGTCTAAGTTATCGATGATTGGTCGCGCCTTAATGCTGCCAATTTCACTGCTTCCCGCTGCGGGCCTGCTGCTGGCCTTCGGCGATAAGTTCCATCTGCCGCTGATGATGAACGCCGGCGGGGTTATCTTTGATAACCTGCCGATGCTGTTCGCCATCGGCTCTGCCGTCGGACTGGCTTCGGAATCCGGCATTGCCGCACTCTCTGCGGCGGTCTCCGTGTTTGTCACCAACATCACCATCAGCACCGTGCTGAGCATCACGCCGGAAATGGCCTCTCAGGGCGGCAAATACGCCATGGTCGTTGGCATTCCGACGTTGCAGATGGGCGTCTTTGGCGGCCTGATCTGCGGTATTCTTGCGGCCTGGTGTTACAACCGCTTCCACACCATGCAGCTGCCGGAGTTCCTCGGCTTCTTCTCCGGCAAGCGCTTTGTGGCGATTGCGACGGCGTTTCTGTCGTTCCTGCTCGGCCTGCTGCTGCCGTACGTCTGGCAGCATATTCAATCCGGGATCGACGCCCTGTCCGTGGTGGTGAACGGTGATAACCAGGCGGCCTCGACCTTTATCTTCGGGCTGGTGGAGCGCGCGTTGATCCCGCTCGGCCTGCACCATATCTGGTATCCATCCTTCTGGTATTCCTTCGGGGATTACACTACCCAGGCGGGTCAGGTGATCCACGGTGACCAGACCATCTGGTTCAAGATGCTGGAAGAGGGAGTGAAATCCTTCAGCAGCGACACCTACCAGAACGCCGGGAAATTCATGCAGGGCGAGTTCCCGCTGATGCTGTTCGCACTGCCCGCGGCGTGTCTGGCGATGTACCACGAAGCGCACACGAAGAATAAGAAAATCGCGGCCGGTATTCTGTTCTCTGCGGCCCTCACCTGCTTCCTGACGGGCATCACCGAGCCGGTAGAGTTCACCTTTATCTTCGTGGCGCCGATCCTTTACGTCTTCAACGCCATCATGGCGGGCCTGGCGTACATGACCATGTACCTGCTGCATGCGCACATCGCCAAGTCGTTCTCGGCGGGCTTTATCGACTACCTGTCGTTCGGGATCCTGCCGTCGTTTAACGGCTATCAGACCAACTTCCTGAGCGCCATTATCATCGGCATTCCGATGGCATTGATCTACTACTTCACCTTCCGCTTCGTGATCCGTCGCTTCGACGTGAAAACGCCGGGCCGCACCGAAGTGACCGCCAGCGCGAATGACAAGTCCGATTCCGAACTTGCCACCGAAATCATCGGCCTGCTGGGCGGTGCGCAGAACATTGATTCCGTCGGCTCCTGCATCACACGTCTGCGTCTGGAAGTGGCGAAGAGCGAAGCGGTGGACCGGGACGGGCTGAACGGGCTTGGCGCGCGCGGCGTGGTGTTCGTTGGCGATAACGGAATACAGGTGATTTTCGGGGCCAGAGCACAGTTTATCGCCCAGACCATGTCCACGATGATTGGCAAATAATAAGATGCCTGAAGGAGGCGTCTCCTGTACGCTGGGGGACGTCTCTTATCTGGCTGATAATCGGGAAATTTCAGGGAGCGGTTTTGAAGAAAGTCAGCATTATTGATGTCGCAAAGCATGCGGGCGTGTCGGTTTCTACCGTTTCGCTGGTGCTGCGCCAGAAAGGGAAGATCTCAGAGGCGACGATCGGGAAGGTCAATGCCGCCATCACAACGCTGGGCTATGTTCATAACGTCGCCGCTGCCAATCTTCGCGCCAACACCTCCAACTTAATCGGCCTGATCCTGCGCGACTTCAGCGACAGCTTTTCCATCAAGGTGATGGCGAGCATCGTTCAGGAGCTGGAGAAACAGGGTTATATGGTATTTCTCGGTCAGCCGCTGAACGACGGCGAACATCTTGAGCGTACCCTGCTCTCGTTTAAGCAGCAGGGCGTGGCGGGCGTCATCTACCTGGCGTCGGACACCCGCGCCGCCTCTCTTCCGGAACACATTCGTCACTGCCCGCTGCCGCTTGTGGCGGTTTCGCAGTCGTTGCTGGAAGAGAAATGCAACCTGGTGATGCGCGATAACCGCCAGGCGGCGAACCTGGCCGCGCGTTATCTTATCGAGCGCGGGCACCGTAACATCGCCTACATTGGCGGGCGCGACGGGTGCCGTATCCGCGAGCAGCGCCTGCTTGGTTTTCGCAGCGCGATGACGCAGAGCGGCCTGGTCTGGCGTGAGGAATATTCTCCCGCCTGCACCGATGACACGCAGGCGGCGGCCATGGCGACTCGTCAGCTGCTGGAGAAGAACAACACGATTACCGCCCTGCTCTGCCATTCACCGGACGCGATGATCGGTTCAATCTCAGGTATTCACCAGGTGGGGCGCACGGTGGGTAAAGACGTGTTTTTAACCCAGCAGGTGGCGCTGATTGGTTTTGAAGATATGCTCCACGTTAATCTCACGTCGCCGTCACTGACTTACGTTTCGTCTGCCAGCGAAGAGACCGGCCGCCAGGCGGCAGGGCTGATGATCCGCAGGCTGAAAGAGCCGGATCTGCAAACGCAGCGCATTACTCTCTCCGGGCAGCTTATCGCGCGGGAATCGGCGTAAAATCAGAATTTAGCACAGGTTTGCTGCGGCGGATCTGCTGCTATATTCCCATGATTTGCCATGGATAAATGCAATGCCTACCATTATCACCCACGCTGCCGTACCTCTGTGTCTGGGCTTAGGGCTCGGAACCAAAGTCATCCCACCCCGCCTGCTGTTTGCCGGGATCGTCCTCGCCATGCTGCCCGATGCCGACGTACTGGCGTTTAAATTCGGTGTCGCCTACGGGAATATTTTCGGCCACCGCGGTTTCACTCATTCGCTACTGTTTGCCCTGGTGGTGCCGATACTCTGCGTGCTGGCAGGCCGACGTTGGTTCAGGGCTGGGCTGATTCGCTGCTGGCTGTTTTTAACCGTCTCGTTGCTATCGCACAGCTTGCTGGATTCGGTAACCACTGGCGGTAAAGGGGTTGGCTGGCTGTGGCCGTGGTCAGATGAACGCTTTTTCGCTCCCTGGCAGGTGATTAAAGTCGCGCCGTTTGCATTGTCTCGTTACACCACAGCGTACGGGCCATCAGGTGATTATTTCTGAATTGATGTGGGTGTGGTTGCCGGGGATGCTACTGATGGGAATGTTGTGGTGGCGCAGACGATAACCGGATGCGAAAACTCGCATCCGGCAATAGCGCAATTTACTTACGACGCCAGGTGGTCCCTTGCGGGCCATCTTCCAGCACGATCCCCATCTCGTTAAGACGATCACGCGCCGCATCCGCCGCCGCCCAGTCTTTCGCTTTACGGGCATCCAGACGCTGTTGAATTAACGCTTTAATCTCAGCCACTTCGCTGTCGTCTGCCTGCGCGCCGCTTTGCAGGAACGCTTCCGGTTCTTGCTCCAGCAGGCCCAATACAGCGGAAAGTTTACGCAGGTGAGATGCCATTGCATTCGCCGCTGCCATATCTTCTGCTTTCAGACGGTTTACTTCACGCGCCATATCAAACAGTACGGAATAGGCTTCCGGGGTGTTGAAATCGTCGTCCATCGCTTCAATAAAGCGCGCTTCAAACGCTTCGCCACCGGCAGGCGCAACGGTTTTATCTGTGCCGCGCAGCGCAGTGTAGAGACGCTCCAGCGCCGCACGCGCCTGCTTCAGGTTCTCTTCGCTGTAGTTCAACTGGCTGCGATAGTGGCCCGACATCAGGAAGTAACGCACGGTTTCCGCGTCGTAGTATTTCAGCACATCGCGCACGGTAAAGAAGTTACCCAGCGATTTGGACATCTTCTCGCGGTCAACCATCACCATCCCCGAGTGCATCCAGTAGTTCACATACTGACCATCATGGGCACAGGTGGACTGCG
This sequence comes from Enterobacter hormaechei, assembly GCA_042434945.1. Classification (GTDB taxonomy): domain Bacteria; phylum Pseudomonadota; class Gammaproteobacteria; order Enterobacterales; family Enterobacteriaceae; genus Escherichia; species Escherichia hormaechei_A. The sequence continues at coordinate 610,664 of CP170191.1, read as the reverse complement.
CGATTTCGTTTTCGTGGTGCGGGAACATCAGGTCTGAACCGCCGCCGTGGATATCAAAGTGGTTACCCAGCTGCTTGCAGTTCATTGCCGAACATTCAATGTGCCAGCCAGGACGACCCGCGCCCCACGGAGACGGCCAGCTCGGTTCGCCCTCTTTCGACATCTTCCACAGAACGAAGTCCATTGGGTTGCGTTTGTCGTCGACCACGTCAACGCGCGCGCCTGCCTGCAGCTGGTCGAGATCCTGACGCGACAGCACGCCATAAGTTGGATCGGTCGGGACGTCGAACATCACGTCGCCGTTGTCCGCCACATAAGCGTGACCTTTGGCGATCAGTTGTTCAGTGAGTTCAATAATTTCTGCGATATGGTGCGTCGCGCGCGGCTCCATATCCGGGCGCAGAATGTTCAACGCATCAAAATCTTTGTGCATTTCGGCGATCATGCGATCCACCAGCGCCACAAAGCTTTCGCCATTTTCATTGGCGCGTTTGATGATTTTGTCGTCGATATCGGTAATGTTGCGCACATACTTCAGCTTATAGCCGAGGAAACGCAGATAGCGCGCAACCACGTCAAAAGCAACAAAGGTACGCCCGTGACCGATATGACAGAGATCGTAAACGGTGATTCCACACACGTACATGCCGACTTCCCCGGCGTGAATAGGCTTAAATTCCTCTTTTTGGCGTGTCAGAGTATTGAAGATTTTTAGCATCGAAGATTCCGTTTAGACATGTGTGGGTAATTGAGTTGCGTATAATACCCATATTTCCCGCGCGAATCAGCATACATTGCGTGATGATCCGATCGTGCGGTTATGCTATAACACCACCCTATATATGACCCGAACTGGGTTGAAGCACCAATCAAACGGAACAGGATGCAAAAATGGTTACTTTCCACACCAATCACGGCGATATTGTCATCAAAACTTTTGACGATAAAGCACCTGAAACAGTTAAAAACTTCCTGGACTACTGCCGCGAAGGTTTTTACAACAACACCATTTTCCACCGTGTTATCAACGGCTTTATGATTCAGGGCGGCGGTTTTGAACCGGGCATGAAACAAAAAGCCACCAAAGAACCGATCAAAAACGAAGCCAACAACGGCCTGAAAAATACCCGTGGTACGCTGGCAATGGCACGTACTCAGGCTCCGCACTCTGCAACTGCACAGTTCTTCATCAACGTGGTTGATAACGACTTCCTGAACTTCTCTGGCGAAAGCCTGCAAGGTTGGGGCTACTGCGTGTTTGCTGAAGTGGTTGACGGCATGGACGTGGTAGACAAAATCAAAGGTGTTGCAACCGGTCGTAGCGGTATGCACCAGGACGTGCCAAAAGAAGACGTTATCATTGAAAGCGTGACCGTTAGCGAGTAATCGTGGCGACACTCTTTATTGCAGATCTTCATCTCTGCGTGGAAGAACCGGCGATCACCGCCGGTTTTCTGCGTTTTTTAGCGGGGGAAGCCCGCAAGGCCGACGCGCTGTATATTCTTGGCGATCTGTTTGAAGCATGGATTGGCGACGACGATCCCAACCCACTCCATCGCCAGATGGCGGCAGCGATCAAAGCGGTGTCCGATTCCGGCGTTCCCTGTTATTTCATTCATGGCAACCGTGATTTTCTGCTCGGCAAACGCTTTGCCCGTGAAAGCGGCATGACATTATTGCCGGAAGAAAAGGTGCTCGAACTTTATGGTCGCCGGGTGTTGATTATGCATGGCGACACGCTGTGCACCGATGACGCGGGTTATCAGGCTTTTCGCGCCAAAGTCCACAAACCCTGGCTGCAAACGCTATTCCTCGCCCTGCCGTTGTTTGTGCGCAAACGCATTGCCGCGCGAATGCGAGCGAACAGTAAAGAAGCCAACAGCAGTAAATCGCTGGCGATCATGGACGTTAACCAAAACGCGGTAGTCAGTGCGATGGAAAAACATCAGGTGCAATGGCTGATCCACGGGCATACCCATCGCCCGGCGGTACATGAACTTATCGCCAACCAGCAACCTGCTTTTCGCGTGGTACTCGGTGCCTGGCATACAGAAGGTTCGATGGTGAAAGTCACGGCGGATGACGTTGAGCTGATTCATTTTCCGTTTTAAAAAACCCGCAACTTTGCTGATTTCACAGCCACGCAACCGTTTTCCTTGCTCTCTTTCCGTGCTATTCTCTGTGCCATCTAAAGCCGAGAGTTGTGCACCACAGGAGTTTTAAGACGCATGTCTTCCCGCAATAATCCGGCGCGTGTCGCCATCGTGATGGGGTCCAAAAGCGACTGGGCTACCATGCAGTTCGCCGCCGAAATCTTCGAAATCCTGAATGTCCCGCACCACGTTGAAGTGGTTTCTGCTCACCGCACCCCCGATAAACTGTTCAGCTTCGCCGAAAGCGCCGAAGAGAACGGTTATCAGGTGATTATTGCGGGCGCAGGCGGCGCGGCGCACCTGCCAGGTATGATTGCCGCCAAAACGCTGGTGCCGGTGCTGGGCGTGCCAGTACAGAGCGCCGCACTGAGCGGTGTCGATAGCCTCTATTCTATCGTACAAATGCCGCGCGGCATTCCGGTGGGTACGCTGGCGATTGGTAAAGCTGGCGCGGCAAACGCGGCGTTACTGGCAGCACAAATTCTTGCGACTCATGATAAAGAACTGCACCAGCGTCTGAATGACTGGCGCAATGCCCAGACCGACGAAGTACTGGAAAACCCGGACCCGCGAGGTGCGGCATGAAACAGGTTTGCGTCCTCGGTAACGGGCAGTTAGGCCGTATGCTGCGTCAGGCAGGCGAACCGTTAGGCATTGCTGTCTGGCCAGTCGGGCTGGACGCTGAACCGGCGGCGGTGCCTTTTCAACAAAGCGTGATTACCGCTGAGATAGAACGCTGGCCGGAAACCGCATTAACCCGCGAGCTGGCGCGCCATCCGGCCTTTGTGAACCGCGATGTGTTCCCGATTATTGCTGACCGTCTGACTCAGAAGCAGCTTTTCGATAAGCTCCACCTGCCGACTGCACCGTGGCAGTTACTTGCCGAACGCAGCGAGTGGCCTGCGGTGTTTGATCGTTTAGGTGAGCTGGCGATTGTTAAGCGTCGCACTGGTGGCTATGACGGTCGCGGTCAATGGCGTTTACGCGCCGATGAAACCGAGCAGTTACCGGCTGAATGCTACGGCGAATGTATTGTCGAGCAGGGCATAAACTTCTCTGGTGAAGTGTCGCTGGTTGGCGCGCGCGGCTTTGATGGCAGTACCGTGTTTTATCCGCTGACGCATAACCTGCATCAGGACGGTATTTTGCGCACCAGCGTCGCTTTTCCGCAGGCCAACGCACAGCAGCAGGCGCAAGCCGAAGAGATGCTGTCGGCGATTATGCAGGAGCTGGGCTATGTGGGCGTGATGGCGATGGAGTGTTTTGTCACCCCGCAAGGTCTGCTGATCAACGAACTGGCTCCGCGTGTGCATAACAGCGGTCACTGGACACAAAACGGTGCCAGCATCAGCCAGTTTGAGCTGCATCTGCGGGCGATTACCGATCTGCCGTTACCGCAACCAGTAGTGAATAATCCGTCGGTGATGATCAATCTGATTGGTAGCGATGCGAATTATGACTGGCTGAAATTGCCGCTGGTGCATCTGCACTGGTACGACAAAGAAGTCCGTCCGGGGCGTAAAGTGGGGCATCTGAATTTGACCGACAGCGACACATCGCGTCTGACTGCGACGCTGGAAGCCTTAATCCCGCTGCTGCCGCCGGAATATGCCAGCGGTATTGTCTGGGCGCAGTCAAAACTGAAGTAAGTATCCCTCGCCGGGGAGTTGACCTTCCCCTTCCCCGGCGTACAATCCCCGCCCATTGCTGCTCAGTTTTCTTCTGGAACCACCATGAACGATGGAACGGACTATCGCGCGATCCTCGCGTCCGATACCCCTTTAATCGACGTTCGCGCGCCGATCGAATTTGCCCAGGGTGCGATGCCCGCCGCACTCAACCTGCCCTTAATGAACGACGACGAGCGTGCCGCCGTCGGCACCTGCTATAAACGCCAGGGTCCGGACGCCGCGCTGGCGCTCGGCCATAGCCTGGTCAACGGCGAGACGCGCAAGGCGCGCATCAGCGCCTGGCGGGAAGCCAGCCTTGCCCATCCTGAGGGCTACCTTTGCTGCGCGCGCGGTGGCCAGCGCTCACACATCTCCCAGGCCTGGCTGAAAGAGGCGGGCATCGACTACCCGCTGATCCGCGGCGGCTATAAGGCCCTGCGTCAGACGGCGATTCAGGTGACCATTGAGCAGTCACAAAAGCCGATGGTGCTTATCGGCGGCTGTACCGGTAACGGTAAAACGCTGCTGGTTAAGCAGCATGCGCAGGGCATCGATCTGGAAGGGCTGGCGCACCATCGCGGCTCGTCGTTTGGCCGCACGCTCACCCCGCAGCTTTCTCAGGCGAGCTTCGAGAATCACCTTGCGGTTGAGCTATTGAAAAAAGACGCCGCGCGCTGGGTGCTGGAAGATGAAGGCCGGATGATTGGCTCTAACCACCTGCCGGAGTGCCTGCGCGACCGCATGGCTGAAGCGCCTGTCGTGGTGGTCGAGGATCCGTTTGAGATCCGTCTTGAGCGCCTGCGCGAAGAGTATTTCGTCCACATGTGGGCCGACTTTTCTGCCGCCTGCGGTGAAGAGGCGGGCTGGAAAGCGTACAGCGAATATCTGCATCACGGCCTGTACGCCATTCGTCGCCGTCTGGGGCTGCAACGCTTTGCGGAATTTACCGCCCTGCTGGATGCCGCGCTTGTCGAGCAACAGCGTACTGGCAGCACTGACGCGCACTTCAGCTGGCTTGTGCCGTTGCTGAAGGACTATTACGACCCGATGTACGGCTATCAGTTGGAGAAAAAGGCGGAGAAGATTGTGTATCGCGGGACGTACGAAGAAATTGCTGAGTGGCTTGAACGCTGAAAAAAGCCGGGTGGCGGCTACGCCTTACCCGGCCTACGCGTACTTTTGTAGCCCCGGTAAGCGCAGCGCCACCGGGGAACAAACCACTTAGAAGTCGTAACGCAGACGCACCAGGTTCATGTCGCCCAGGTTGTCGGTGCTGGAGGTGAACACGTGTTCGTAATCCACGCGGAAACCGTAATCCAGCTGGAAGCTGATACCCACACCGTTGTCGATGCGCTGGTAGTTACGGCCATTCACGTACTCAATACGGTCGCCCATGAAGTACGGCTGGATGGATTTCACCGCATACTGACCAACCGGGAACTTGTAACCCGCAAAGTATTCAATACCCCATGCATCACCGGCGAAGTAGTCGTTAACGGACACTTTTTTGGTGGTCAGGAAGTTCTGATACCAGCCGCCGCCCGCGGAGAAGGTCCAGTTATCTGGCGTCCAGCTCAGGGCGGTACCAAGGATGTTCTGGTCGTAGGATTTGCTGTCGCCGTTGTCCGGGTTACGCATGTCCGCGCGGGTGTAGTTCCACGCTGCGCCCCAGGTCAGATCGGTAGTCAGGTGATAATCGATACCCAGTGAACCGCCGCCTTTACGTTTGTAACGCAGGCCGTTGCCCGGCAGGTATTCGCTGTCTTCAAACAGGTAAGAGGCGTAGATGTCAGCATCGCCCACGGTTTTCTTGTACTTCAGCATCTGGCGTGAACGGTAAGAGCCGTCATAGTCGCCGTTGATCCCGTTACCTGGCGCCTGACCAATCATGTCGTAGTCCCAGATATCGGTTTTTGCGCCCACTACGTCATAGTACACGCTGTTCTGCTGGCCGAAGGTCAGCGTACCCCAGGTGTCGCTCTTCAGACCGGTGTAGAGCATACGACGAGAGGTGTCGTGCGCGCCGTCGGCGTAGTGATGATCCCAGTTGAACTGCGCCGGAATGTTCACACCCAGCTCGTAGTAGCTGATCCAGCTGATGTCATCGAACAGGTAGTAATCCGCAGCGAAACGGAAGCGGGTGCCGCCGTCAAAGCCGTTGCGCTTGTAGCTGTTTTTGCCGTCATCACCGGTCATATTCTGGAACTGAGGACGAATACTGCCGCCAACGGTGAAGTTCAGGCGGCTCAGCGGGTTACCCGCCTGCGGATCCTGTTTCAGAAGGGTGATTTCCGCCTGAGATGCGAAAGAAGCCAATGCCACTGCTGCGCCGATCGTTGTCGCCAGCGCTGTTTTTCTTATAGTCATTCTTTTTCCTTGATAGACACGCTGCTAAATATTTAGCTGGTGAATATTAACCGGAAAAATTCGGGCTGTGTGGGCGGGTTTTTAATGTTTTGTGCTACTAAATGCAGGGGCATTAACGATTTGTGCCGTTAAGCGATGACGCACCAGCAGAAATGCCGGCGCGTCATCATCACGTCAGTAAACTAGCTGACAAACTGGCGGAATAGCGCTTTACCTTTCAACAGCCGGGTTCCGAGCCAGCCGCCGCACAGGGACAGCAGCACGGCGCCGCAGACGGGCAGCGTGAGCCACAGCCGCCAGTCGGGCTCCCACGGGAAGTCGAAGACTTTGCTCTGGAGTACCGCCAGCGCGGTTTCCGCCCCGATGGCCGCCACCAGGCCCGCCACCAGACCGAGCAGGGCAAATTCGCTCCACAGCGTGGCGCGCAGCAGCCGTTTACTGGCTCCCAGCGTGCGGTAGACCACCAGCTCCTGATGACGCTGACGCATTCCCACCTGCACCTGTGCCAGCAACAGCAACATACCGCAGGCGGTGACCAGTACCACCATCACTTCCAGCGCCCGACTTACCTGCTCCAGCACCTGACCGACCTGTTTTAAAATCGCGCCAATATCTAACAGGCTAATGGTCGGGAACTGGCGGTTGAGTTGTGTCAACATGCCGTTGCCATTCTCCCAGCGGAAACTGGTAAGCCAGCTCTGCGGTTGCCCGTCTAATGCCCCTTCAGGGAAAATAAAATAGAAATTAGGCCGCAGACTTTCCCAGTCCACTTTGCGCAGGCTGGTCACTTTAGCGCGGAACTCCTGGGTATCGCCCATAAAAGTCACGGTATCACCGAGGGCAACGTTTAAGCGTTTCACCAGCCCCTCTTCCATCGACACTTCATCGGCTTTTGGCGGCCAGTTACCGGCGACAATCGGATTATGATCGGGCCGCGTATTTTGCCAGGTAAGATTGAGTTCGCGGTTAAGCGCCTCATCTTCATTACCTTCTGTCGGCTTATCGTTAATCGCCGTCAGCCGCGCCCGCACCACCGGATAAAACGATTCCGGGACTATCTGATGTTCCGCGAGGAACGCTTTTAGCGGTGCTACCTGTTCTGTGGCGATGTTAATTAAAAAGTAGTTCGGGCTTTCTGGAGGTAGCTGCTGCTGCCAGCGGTCGAGCAGATCGCCACGCAACACCAGCAGCAGTGCCAGCAGCATAAAGGAGAGCGAAAATGCCGAAAGCTGACTTAACGTTGACCACGGCTGACGTAACAGGCGGCTAACCGCCAGGCGCAGAGGCAGCGATTTCAGCGTCATGCGGCGAAGTACATTCAGCAGCATCCAGCCCAGCACACCGCACAGCAAAGCCAGTACTACCGCGCCCGCCAGCACCGCCCAAAGCAGCATGCTGCCACCCATTAATCCGGCGAGCAGCAGCACAACCACCACACTGACAATCGGCAGATAAAACTTCAGCGGCCAGACGTTCGCTACCACATCATTACGTAATACGCGTAAAGGCTGCGTTGCCAGCAACAAGCGATATGGTCGTAGCCCCACCAGCAGCGAGATGACCGTCATGGTGCCAAGCGCCCACAGCCACGGCCAGAGGCTGGCTGGCGGTAGTGCAGCAGGCAGAACGGGCTTGAGCAGCACCATCAACACGTTTTCGAACAACAGGCCTATGGCCCCACCGGTAACGGCTGAAAGCGTCAGCACCATCAACCACTGACCGACGATTAGCTTACGCAGTTGCGCTCGCCCTGCCCCCAGCGTTTTGAGGATCGCCACCAGATCGTAGCGACTGCGACAGTAATGATTCATCGCTACCGCCACCGCTGCCACTGCCAGCAGCAAGGTCAGAAGCGCCGAAAGCAGCAGGAACTGTTGCGAGCGTTCCATCGATCGCCCCAGCGCGCCTTCGTCCTGTTCCAGACCGTACCAGCGTTGTTCGGGTTTAAGCTGAGGTAACAACCATTTCTCATAGCCGTCGAGCTGGTTCTCGTTGCCGCCGAATTTATAACGCCAGGTGACCCGACTCCCCGGCTGCACGGCTCCGGTTTTATCGACATCCGCCAGATTCATCATCAGACGCGGAGCCATCTGGAAGGGGTTAAAACCGGAATCCGGTTCCTGAATCACTTCTCCGGCAATCCGCAAGGTGGCATCGCCCACGTCAATGGTGTCGCCCGTTTTCAGGTTAAGCAGTGCCATCAGGCGTGGGGCCAGCAATACGCTGCCCGCCTGCGGTTTCAGGCCAGGGGGATTAGTTTGCAGATCGCCATACATCGGGTAGATATCATCCACCGCTTTGACGTTCGCCAGCTGCGGTGTGTCGCCTGCAAAGGTCATTGTGGCGAAAGTCAGCTGCTTGCCGACTTTCAGGCCGCGCTTTTGCGCTTCCTCCAGCCACGCTTGCGGCACTTCGCGTGAACTGCGCAACGCCCGATCGCCCGCCATAAACTCACGGCTTTGCTGGCTTAAGCCCTTCTCCATGCGATCGCTGATATTGCCCAGCGCCAGCACGCAGGCCACCGCCAGGCTTAGCGCCAGCCAGACAATTAATAGCGACGGCGAACGCCATTCGCGCCAGAACCAACGTGCAATCATGCTTCCTCCTGCAACTGCCCGTTCACCAGCCGTAAGCAGCGGTCGCAGCGTGCCGCCAGTTGCAGGTCGTGGGTCACCATAATCAACGTGGTGCCATGTTCACGGTTGAGGGAAAACAGCAGGTCGGCAATTTTATCGCCCGTCTGGCGGTCAAGGTTGCCGGTGGGTTCGTCGGCAAACAGCACATCAGGTCGACCATTAAAGGCTCGTGCCAGCGCCACTCGTTGCTGTTCACCGCCGGAAAGCTGTGCCGGAAGATGATCCAGACGTTTACCCAGCCCTAACTGTTCGAGCAACGCTTTCGCCCCGTTACGACTTTCCGCGCTACTCTCACCGCGCAGCAGAGCCGGAAGCTCGACGTTTTCCAGCGCGTTAAGGGTAGGAATTAACATAAATGACTGAAAAACAAAGCCGACGTGCTTCGCGCGCAACTTTGCCCGCGCTTCTTCGTCCATATTATGTAGCGGTTGTCCCACCAGACTCACTTCGCCACTGCTGCCGTCATCAAGCCCGGCGAGGATCGCCAGCAAGGTTGACTTACCCGATCCCGACTCGCCCACCAGTGCGATGGTCTCGCCACGTTTGACAACCAGCTCAACTCCGGTGAGGATGGAGAGTTCATGCTCCCCCTGACCGACGGACTTCTTAAGATGATGAACTTCAACAATGTTTTCCGCTGGCATTTGCCCTTCCTGTTCCTGGTCCTGTTAACCTTCCGTGCCGCCGCAGCGGACACGTTATTGATTCTGGGTGATAGCCTGAGCGCCGGGTATCGAATGTCTGCCAGCGCGGCCTGGCCTGCCTTGTTGAATGATAAGTGGCAGAGTAAAACGTCGGTAGTTAATGCCAGCATCAGCGGCGACACCTCGCAACAAGGACTGGCGCGCCTTCCGGCTCTGCTGAAACAGCATCAGCCGCGTTGGGTGCTGGTTGAACTGGGCGGCAATGACGGTTTGCGTGGTTTTCAGCCACAGCAAACCGAGCAAACGCTGCGCCAGATTTTGCAGGATGTCAAAGCCGCCAACGCTGAACCATTGTTAATGCAAATACGTCTGCCTGCAAACTATGGTCGCCGTTATAATGAAGCCTTTAGCGCCATTTACCCCAAACTCGCCAAAGAGTTTGATGTTCCGCTGCTGCCCTTTTTTATGGAAGAGGTCTACCTCAAGCCACAATGGATGCAGGATGACGGTATTCATCCCAACCGCGACGCCCAGCCGTTTATTGCCGACTGGATGGCGAAGCAGTTGCAGCCTTTAGTAAATCATGACTCATAAAGCAACGGAGATCCTGACAGGTAAAGTTATGCAAAAATCGGTCTTAATTACCGGATGTTCCAGTGGAATTGGCCTGGAAAGCGCGCTCGAATTAAAACGCCAGGGTTTTCATGTGCTGGCAGGTTGCCGGAAACCGGATGATGTTGAGCGCATGAACAGCATGGGATTTACCGGCGTGTTGATCGATCTGGATTCACCAGAAAGTGTTGATCGCGCAGCCGACGAGGTGATCGCCCTGACCGATAATTGTCTGTATGGGATCTTTAACAATGCCGGATTCGGCATGTATGGCCCCCTTTCCACCATCAGCCGTGCGCAGATGGAACAGCAGTTTTCCGCCAACTTTTTCGGCGCACACCAGCTCACCATGCGCCTGTTACCCGCGATGTTACCGCACGGTGAAGGGCGTATTGTGATGACATCATCGGTGATGGGATTAATCTCCACGCCGGGTCGTGGCGCTTACGCGGCCAGTAAATATGCGCTGGAGGCGTGGTCAGACGCACTGCGCATGGAGCTGCGCCACAGCGGAATTAAAGTCAGCCTGATCGAACCCGGTCCCATTCGTACTCGCTTCACCGACAACGTCAACCAGACGCAAAGTGATAAACCAGTCGAAAATCCCGGCATCGCCGCCCGCTTTACGTTGGGACCGGAAGCGGTGGTGGACAAAGTACGCCATGCTTTTATTAGCGAGAAGCCGAAGATGCGCTATCCGGTGACGCTGGTGACCTGGGCGGTAATGGTGCTTAAGCGCCTGCTGCCGGGGCGCGTGATGGACAAAATATTGCAGGGGTGAGTTGAAGCGCGCGCTTAAGCCCCCATGTCAAAGAAAATATCGACAACAGAGAGCGACTCCATGTCCGTAGAAAATATTGTCAACATTAACGAATCTAACCTGCAACAGGTTCTTGAACAGTCGATGACCACTCCGGTGCTGTTCTATTTTTGGTCTGAACGTAGCCAGCACTGTTTGCAGTTAACCCCAATTCTGGAAAGCCTCGCGGCGCAGTACAACGGGCAATTTATTCTGGCGAAGCTGGACTGCGACGCGGAGCAGATGATTGCCGCGCAGTTTGGTCTGCGTGCGATTCCGACCGTGTATCTGTTCCAGAACGGGCAACCGGTAGATGGCTTCCAGGGGCCGCAACCGGAAGAGGCGATCCGCGCCCTGCTGGATAAAGTGCTGCCGCGCGAAGAAGAGCTGAAAGCGCAGCAGGCGATGCAACTGATGCAGGAAAGCAATTACACCGATGCCCTGCCATTGCTGAAAGACGCCTGGCAGTTGTCGAATCAGAACGGGGAGATCGGCCTGCTGCTGGCAGAAACGCTGATTGCGCTGAACCGTTCTGAAGATGCGGAAGCGGTGCTGAAAACCATTCCGTTGCAGGATCAGGACACCCGCTACCAGGGGCTGGTGGCGCAAATCGAACTGCTGAAGCAGGCGGCTGATACGCCGGAAATTCAACAGTTGCAACAGCAGGTGGCGGAGAATCCAGAAGATGCCGCACTGGCGACGCAACTGGCGCTGCAACTGCATCAGGTTGGGCGCAATGAAGAGGCGCTGGAGTTGCTGTTCGGGCATCTGCGTAAAGATCTCACCGCCGCAGACGGTCAGACGCGTAAAACGTTCCAGGAGATCCTCGCTGCGCTGGGTACGGGTGATGCACTGGCGTCGAAGTATCGCCGCCAGCTGTACGCGTTGCTCTACTAGTAAAAAAATGCCCGGTGGCGCTAACGCTTACCGGGCCTACAAAAGCCGATATTACCCCGTCTTTTTCAACTGCGTCACCACCAGCTGGTGGCGCGCGTTGTAAAACTTCCGATAGGTCAGGTAGCAGGCAATGATGGTGGACAGGCTCGCCGTAGAGAGCAGCATAAACGTCACCATAATCTGGTACTTAATCGCTTTTACCGGATCGATACCGGCAAAAATCAGCCCCGACATCATGCCCGGCAGGCTCACCAGACCCACCGTTTTGGCGGAATCCACCGTTGGGATCAGCGAAGAGCGAATGCTGTCGCGGATCAACCGCGCAGAGGCCACCTTCGGCGTCGCGCCCAGGCTTAGCTTCTCCTGAAGCTGCTGCTGTTCACTGCTGAACCGTTGCCCCAGATTGTTGTAGCACAACCCGACCGCCACCATCGCATTGCCCGCAATCATCCCGGAAATGGGGATCACCTGCATCGGCGTAAATTCTATCGAGCCGGAGAGTACCAGTACCGCCAGCGTTAACGCGGTCCCGGTAGTGATGGCGATCAACGACGAAATGAACGCTTTATCGATGTATTTACTGCGTTTCTGCGCGTTCCATGCCGCGTTAAAGCAGATAAACAGCACCATCAACAGGGTCAGCACGGCATGATTGACGTTGAAGATGTATTTCAGCACATAGCCGACGATGATGAGCTGAATGACCGCGCGGGCGATACTCCAAAGAATATCTTTTTCCAGCCCCAGCTTTTCCCGGTAGCTGACCACAATCGCCACCAGCACCAGGACCATCGACAGCGCCAGCGATTCGTTGGTTATGTTATGTTCACCCACGATGAGCCTCCTCCATTTTCCCGCCCTGCGGCCTGAGCGTGATGACATCATCCGCATGGGTAATTTCATTTGAATCATGCGTCACCCACAGCACGGCAATATTCTGCTCCCGGGCGTAGCGATGGATAATGTCATTGACGTTGCGCTTGTTAGCGTCATCCAGCGCGCTGGTGATTTCGTCCAGCAACAGCGCCTTCGGCAAAAATTGCAGGTTACGGATCAGCGAGACGCGCTGCTTTTCCCCTCCCGACAGTTCGGCGATCGATTTGGTCAGCGTCTCCGGCGAAAGCCCGAACCGAGTCAGATCGTCGGTAAACTTTTTTGGATCAGGCGTTTGGTTGCGGATGTGCCAGGGGAAAACCAGATTGTCGTACACCGTGTCGCCAAACAGGGACGGCGTTTGCACGCAGTATGACACCTGCTGGCGATAGCTTTCCGGTGAAAGCGTGGCGATATCTTTTCCTGCAAACAGGATGGTTCCCTCCGTTGGGCTCAGTAGCGAAGCCACGATTTTCAGGAGGGTGCTTTTGCCGCAGCCGGAGGGGCCAGTTATCAGTTTAAATTCGCCCGGAGAGAGACAAAAATCAACGTGCTGAAGGATGGTGTTATCACCCACACGAAAGCCAACATCCCTGATATCCAGAAGATTTTTTTTATTATTCATTCCGATTCCATTAACCGCTGTAATAAGAACAGCCTTTAGCATAATCCTTTCCGCTACGCAGCGCGAATAGCCTTAACCTATAGCAAGTGTTAAACTTTTTGCTCGCTAATTGTCACCTCTATAACTACAGGAAGTCAGCAACATGACACATATCTTTTATGAGTTCTCTTCCCTGAAGCCAGGTGTTCCTGATGTGGAAACATTAATGGAAGTCATCAATTCTTCTGAACTCACGCGTTTTGTCATGGGTGCAGAGGTGGTCGATTTTGTTAAGAAGGCGCTCATCGTTAACACCACAATCGGTAGCTTTAAAAACTGCTATTTTGCTTTCGATGATGGGGCTTACTTTCTCGAGTTTGACGGCAAGGGTAAATCCAGACGCTTTACTGAGGTGCCGGACTGGTTCGCTTCCCCCGCGGAATTTGCCCGCTCGCAATGGCTGATTAACCATGATCTGGCCGATGTGAAGGCGACGGCGTTTATTGACGTGTTGATGTCCTATCCGCTTAAAGAGCGCCGGGCGCACTGCAATCTGCTGTTTGGTCTGGATCTGCATAAGGTCAATGTGGTTCCGGCGCCTACAGCCCCTGCCGGAAAAATGGGCAATAAAAACGGAAAAACCACCAAGCCTCGCGTCACGGATCTCGGCTCTTTTGAGCTTTTTACCGCGTTCTTTGCGCGTATGAAAACCGCCGTCAATGCTAATGAATTCCCTACCCTACAGGTGCTGACCGGCCAGGAGGATCTTACAAAAGCGCCGCACAGCTTAAAGCAAGGGATCAGAACCTGGTTTAAGGCGATTACCGGCGATCTGCCGCCGAACAACAAACGTGTCGGGGCGGGCAATGCGGTATTGTTCTGCGCTCCCGTTCGCGAGCAGATCCAGCAGATAGAGGCCATCGGCCTGGAAAAATACTATCAGGGCTTATCAAAAGCTATCGCTGACGCCGGGGATGGGTTTATCACTGACTTCAGCTATACCTGGTCTGAAAAGTAACGCTTTGCGCCCCGCATCCCGAACGGGGCGTTTTATTTCTGCCAGTCCGGTTCCCACCTCTTTACAGGGGCGAAATCCTGTTCGTTAGCCGATATACTTACGTTCAACAAATACGCAGTTTTTCTCGTTACGGCATGCAAAACAGGAGGTTTTTATGCTCATCGTTGTTCCTGTCCTTATATTCGTTGCGCTGGTTATCGTGGGCGCAGGCGTCAAAATTGTCCCGCAGGGTTACCAGTGGACCGTCGAACGCTTCGGTCGCTACACCAATACTCTTCAGCCGGGTTTAAGCCTGATCGTCCCGTTCATGGACAGAATTGGGCGTAAGATCAATATGATGGAGCAGGTGCTGGATATCCCTTCCCAGGAAGTCATCTCCAAGGATAACGCCAACGTCACCATCGATGCGGTTTGCTTTATTCAGGTGATTGATGCGCCGAAAGCGGCCTATGAGGTGAGCAACCTGGAGCTGGCGATCGTCAACCTGACCATGACCAACATCCGTACCGTGCTTGGCTCAATGGAGCTGGACGAAATGCTCTCCCAGCGCGACAGCATTAATACCCGCCTGCTGCACATTGTGGATGAAGCCACCAATCCGTGGGGGATCAAAGTGACACGCATTGAGATCCGCGACGTGCGCCCACCGGCAGAGCTGATTGCTTCCATGAACGCGCAGATGAAGGCCGAGCGTACCAAGCGTGCCTATATTCTTGAAGCCGAAGGGGTGCGTCAGGCTGAAATCCTGAAAGCGGAAGGGGAAAAACAGTCGCAGATCCTGAAAGCCGAGGGCGACCGTCAGTCTGCCTTCCTCCAGGCGGAAGCGCGTGAACGTTCGGCAGAAGCGGAAGCCCGCGCGACGCAAATGGTCTCCGAGGCGATTGCCGCCGGGGATATCCAGGCCGTGAACTACTTCGTCGCGCAAAAATATACCGATGCGCTGAAGGAGATCGGCTCCGCGAACAACAGCAAGGTGGTAATGATGCCGCTGGATGCCAGCAGTCTGATGGGATCTATCGCCGGAATTGCCGAGTTGATCAAAGACGGCGGAAACGAGCGTAAAAAATGATAGAGCTCATCGTTGCACATCCTCATGCGTTCTGGCTAAGCCTTGGCGGCTTACTGCTGGCCGCCGAGATGCTTGGCGGCAACGGTTATCTGCTGTGGAGCGGGGTTGCCGCGGTGATTACCGGGCTGGTCGTCTGGCTGCTGCCTGTCGGCTGGGAGTGGCAGGGCGCGCTGTTTGCCGTGCTGACGCTGCTGGCCGCCTGGCTGTGGTGGCGCTGGCTGAACAAACGGGTGAAGGCGCAGAAGCCGGTCGACGCGCACCTCAACCAGCGTGGGCAGCAGATCGTGGGTAGACGCTTTACGCTTGATAACGCGCTGATCAACGGACGCGGTCATATGCGCGTGGGGGACAGTTCGTGGCCGGTGGTGGCCGACGATGACCTCAGCGCCGGCACGCGGGTTGAGGTCATTGCGGTGGAAGGCATTACCCTGCGGGTTAAAGCCTGTTAGGCGTGGGTTTTACGGTGGCAGCAGCCGGAAAGATTGTCGATAATCGGGCACTCGGCGCTGTCATCTCCCGGGCAGGATTCTGCCAGCTGTAACAGTTGCTCACGCATCGCCTGTAATTCGATGATATGGCGTTCGATCTCCGCCACTTTTTCCAGCGTACGTTTTTTCACGTCGGCACTGTGGCGTTTCGGATCGTTAAACAGGTTAACCAGCTCGCCGCACTCTTCAAGGTTAAATCCTACCTGTCTTGCCTGACGCAGTAACGTCAGTTCATCAAGATGCAGCTGCGTATAGCTGCGGTAGCCGTTCTCACTGCGCAACGGTGGCGTCACCAGCCCTTTTTCCTCATAAAAGCGAATCGCTTTGCTGGTTAAGCCGGTTTTTTTCGCAACATCGCTGATATTCACATTTCCCCCTTGACCTTCCCCTTGATGGAAGGTTTAACCTTCATAACAGTTAGCGAAAAGCAGAGTGAAGGTCAACAATTGACCAGAACATTATACGGGAGTTTTGTTATGTCTCACACTATTGACCTGACACTGGACGGCCTCTCCTGCGGCCACTGTGTCAAACGCGTTAAAGAAAGCCTGGAGCAGCGTCCTGACGTGGAAAGCGCTGAGGTGACTATCGATCATGCCGCCGTGACCGGCAGCGCCAGCGCCGACGCGCTGATTGATACCATTAAACAGGCCGGTTACGGGGCGGAGTAAGCCACCCAAAGGCTAAACCGCTGGCGGAGTCATCAATCCCGTCGGAAGCACTGACAGCGGTTTCTGAGGCGCTTCCGGCAGCGACCGCCGATGACGATGACAGCCAGCAGTTGCTGCTGAGCGGCATGAGCTGCGCCAGCTGTGTCACCCGCGTACAAAATGCGCTGCAAAGCGTACCGGGCGTCACTCAGGCACGGGTAAACCTGGCGGAGCGTACTGCGCTGGTGATGGGCAGTGCCTCCCCACAAGATTTAGTGCAGGCGGTGGAAAAAGCGGGCTACGGCGCGGAAGCGATTGAAGATGACGCTAAACGCCGCGAGCGCCAGCAAGAAACCGCCGTCGCTACGATGAAGCGCTTCCGCTGGCAGGCAATTGTCGCACTGGCGGTGGGTATCCCGGTGATGGTCTGGGGGATGATCGGCGATAACATGATGGTCACCGCTGACAACCGCAGCCTGTGGTTGGTTATCGGCCTGATAACCCTGGCAGTGATGGTTTTCGCCGGCGGCCATTTTTACCGCAGTGCATGGAAAAGCCTGCTGAACGGTGCGGCGACGATGGATACGCTGGTGGCGCTGGGTACTGGCGTGGCGTGGCTCTATTCGATGAGCGTCAACCTGTGGCCGCAGTGGTTCCCGATGGAAGCGCGACATCTTTATTACGAAGCCAGCGCGATGATTATCGGTCTGATCAATCTCGGCCATATGCTGGAAGCGCGCGCACGCCAGCGTTCTTCTAAGGCGCTGGAAAAGTTACTCGATTTAACCCCGCCGACGGCACGCCTGGTTACTGACGAAGGTGAAAAAAGCGTGCCTCTGGCAGAAGTGCAGCCAGGTATGTTGCTGCGCCTGACGACCGGCGATCGCGTGCCGGTAGATGGCGAGATTACCCAGGGCGAAGCATGGCTGGATGAAGCGATGCTGACGGGCGAACCAATCCCGCAGCAAAAAGGCGAAGGCGATAGCGTCCATGCCGGGACAGTGGTACAGGACGGCAGTGTGCTGTTTCGTGCCAGTGCGGTTGGCAGCCATACTACGCTGTCACGAATCATTCGCATGGTGCGCCAGGCCCAGAGCAGCAAGCCAGAAATCGGTCAGCTGGCGGATAAAATCTCAGCCGTATTTGTGCCGGTAGTGGTGGTTATTGCGCTTGTCAGTGCGGCAATCTGGTATTTCTTTGGTCCGGCACCGCAGATTGTCTATACCCTGGTGATTGCCACCACGGTACTGATTATTGCCTGTCCGTGTGCGCTGGGGCTGGCGACGCCGATGTCGATTATTTCCGGCGTCGGGCGGGCGGCTGAGTTTGGCGTGCTGGTGCGGGACGCTGACGCGCTGCAACGCGCCAGTACACTCGACACTGTAGTGTTCGATAAAACCGGGACGCTGACTGAAGGGAAGCCGCAGGTTGTCGCAGTGAAAACATTTGCTGATGTTGATGAAGCGCAGGCATTGCGTCTGGCGGCGGCACTGGAGCAAGGTTCCAGCCATCCGCTGGCACGAGCGATCCTCGATAAAGCAGGTGATATGCAGCTACCGCAGGTCAACGGTTTCCGCACATTGCGCGGGCTGGGCGTGAGCGGTGAAGCTGAAGGTCATGCGTTATTGCTGGGCAATCAGGCGCTGTTAAATGAGCAACAGGTTGGTACCAAAGCTATCGAAGCGGAGATTACTGCTCAGGCATCGCAAGGGGCAACGCCTGTGCTGCTGGCGGTTGACGGGAAAGCGGTAGCCCTGCTGGCAGTACGCGATCCGTTGCGTAGTGATAGCGTGGCGGCGCTGCAACGCCTGCATAAAGCGGGATATCGTCTGGTGATGTTGACCGGGGATAACCCAACCACCGCCAATGCGATCGCCAAAGAAGCAGGGATTGATGAGGTGATCGCCGGGGTGCTGCCGGACGGTAAAGCCGAAGCGATCAAACATCTGCAAAGTGAAGGACGTCAGGTGGCAATGGTGGGCGACGGCATTAACGACGCGCCAGCGCTGGCTCAGGCGGATGTCGGCATTGCGATGGGTGGCGGCAGTGATGTTGCCATTGAAACCGCGGCGATTACCCTGATGCGCCATAGCCTGATGGGCGTTGCGGATGCGCTCGCTATTTCCCGCGCAACGCTGCACAACATGAAGCAGAACCTGCTCGGTGCGTTTATCTACAACAGTATCGGTATTCCGGTCGCCGCCGGTATTTTGTGGCCGTTCACTGGAACACTGCTTAACCCGGTAGTTGCCGGAGCGGCAATGGCGCTCTCGTCGATTACCGTAGTGAGTAACGCCAACCGGTTGCTGCGGTTTAAACCGAAGGATTGAACCTTGTACCCGTACGCGCTAGCATGAACCTTTCCGATCATGGAGCGCGTATGGGTCTGTTTAATCGTCTAAAAACATCGTTTCGCGCCCTTTTTCCCCGCCGTTATGCCTGGCCCGGTATGGATATTTCGCTTCCGGGCGGGCAGCATCTGCACCTGGTGGGAAGCATTCATATGGGCACGCAGGACATGTCCCCCCTGCCCTCCGGCCTGATTAAACTGCTGAAGCGCGCCGACGCGCTGATCGTCGAAGCCGACATCTCCGGCCATGAATCGCCGTTTGCCGGGCTGGAAAGCGATCGCCCCCTGTCGGAACGTCTTAACGGGACGCAGCTGGCTGAGCTTACCCGTCTTGCGGATGAGACCGGCGTCTCGCTCTCAATGCTCGACACTCTGCCCCTGTGGCAAATTGCCATGGTGCTACAGGCCACCCAGGCGCAGCGCCTGGGGCTGCGCGGCGATTACGGTATCGATTATCAACTGCTGAATGCGGCAAGGGCGCGCAACCTGTCCGTCATTGAACTGGAAGGCACGGACAGCCAGATTGCGCTTCTTCGCCAGCTTCCCGATGACGGCCTGATGCTGCTGGATGATACCCTGACCCACTGGCACACCAACGCGCGTCTGCTGCAAACGATGATTGGCTGGTGGCTGGATGCGCCGCCCGCAGACGGTAAGCTGGCGTTACCGTCGACATTCAGTGAATCGTTGTATGATGTGCTGATGAACGCGCGCAACCAGGCGTGGCGGGAGACACTATATGCCCTGCCTGCCGGTCGTTATGTTGTCGCGGTTGGCGCGTTGCATTTGTACGGAGAAGGGAATTTGCCGTCGCTGCTGAAATAAAAAAATGGCCAATATCTCTATTGGCCCGTCAAAGAGGAATTTCATCGTTTTTATTATACCGAAGTGACCTTCGGCTACGCCGATTGTCGCTCAAAGTAACCATCACTGCCAATACTATTGCGCAAGATGGTGCTATTTTTTAGACAAACGTCAGGCGTATGCTGCTGGTATGAATCGTCTGTCGTAAGAAGGATAGCCATGACACCCGCAGTTAAATTACTCGAAAAAAACAAGATTTCGTTTCAAATCCATACCTACGAGCACGAGTCCGGCTGAAACCAATTTTGGCGATGAAGTCGTCAAAAAAATAGGTTTGAATCCGGATCAGGTCTACAAAACGCTGCTGGTGGCAGTGAACGGTGATATGAAACACCTTGCCGTGGCCGTTACGCCGGTCGCAGGTCAATTGGATCTTAAAAAAGTAGCAAAAGCGCTGGGTGCCAAGAAAGTTGAGATGGCCGATTCCGATGGTCGCGCAGCGTTCGACGGGATACCTGGTTGGGGGGATTAGCCCACTGGGGCAGAAAAAACGTCTGCCAACGATTATCGACGCCCCCGCACAAGAATTTGCCACTATTTATGTTTCCGGCGGCAAGCGCG
The DNA here is from genome assembly GCA_042434945.1 of Enterobacter hormaechei. Classification (GTDB taxonomy): domain Bacteria; phylum Pseudomonadota; class Gammaproteobacteria; order Enterobacterales; family Enterobacteriaceae; genus Escherichia; species Escherichia hormaechei_A. The sequence continues at coordinate 590,409 of CP170191.1, read as the reverse complement.
GACTGGATATCGAACTGGCGGCAGGCGATCTGGCGAAGATCCTCGATGCCAAATTTGCTGATATCGCCCGCCGCGATTAAGCATTGTGCCGGATGTGAACATCCGGCACTTTCGACTGCCAGCTCACCTCACCTTTCGGTTCATAAACACTCACATCCAGCGGCGAGCTTTTTCTGGATATACGCTTCAGCACTTCGGCATCAATAAATCCGGTATTCACATAGCCCGGTTTGTTATCAAGGCGCGGATAGCCATCACCGCCGGTGGCATTGAAGTTTAATGTCGCCATACGGTAAGTTTTCGCTGGATCGACCGGTTCGCCTTTGATTTTAAGGTCGTTCAGTTTGCCGTCTTTCGCCACAAAGCTAACGTTGGCAAATTGCGGGTAGGCACCTGAATCTGGCTTCATTTGTGCGACGGAGGTCAGGTAATCAATCACCTCTTTACCGGTCATGTCGGCATACACCACCACATTGCCGAATGGCTGCACTTTCAGCACGTTTTTATAGCTGATATCGCCTGCTTCGATAGAATCACGAATTCCGCCTCCGCTCATCACCGCAAAGTCGGCACCAGTGCGATCCATTTGGGCTGCCAGAATCAACCGCCCCATATTGGTCTGTACAAAACGCACTTTGTCACGATCGCCTTCCAGACGACCATTGGTTTCGCCTATTTTCACGTCCAGCTGCGCTTTGCCTTTGTTCTGGAACGGCGATAACAGCGAGATCATTTGCTGGTTTTCAGCGATTTCAGGGGTGTACAGCACGCGCTCGCTTTTCCCGTCTTCCCAGGTCACTTTCTTCTTCAGGTTCACCGGAATCAGCTGATAGTTAACCATTTTCATTTCGCCATTACGAAACTCAAAATCAGCCCGTCCCACGTATTTGCCCCACTCATGCGCCTGCACAATCCAGATGCCGTTTTGTTGATCTGGTTTGCATGGCGTACCCGGCACGTAATCGACCTGTTTTTTGTTTTCTGCCGCCATGCAGACCGGATCTTGCGAGTGACCACCGACGATCATCGCCAGCGATCCGGCAGGCAGCGCGCGCGCCATCTCCACATCGCCCGGTGCGTTAGAGCCGTGCTCACCATTGTCGTAATGCCCCATATGGGTCGCCGCGATAATAATGTCTGGCTTTTCTGTCTGTTGCAGCTCCTGAATCACCAGCTTCGCTTCATCGGCGGGCTTACGGAACTCAATATCGGTGAAGTTTTCTGGGTTGCCTAACTTCGCTGTGTCATCCGTCGTCAGACCAATACGGCAATTTTCAGATCCTGACGCTTAAACAGCACCCATGGTTTAAACAGGCGCTCGCCGGTACTTTTCTGGTAGATATTCGCGGAAAGCAACGGGAACTTGGCCCACTTTTCCTGCTGGCGTAATACGGTGAGCGGATTATCAAATTCATGATTACCGATCGCCATCGCGTCATAGCCCACCAGATTCATACCGCGAAAATCAGGTTCGGCATCCTGTAAGTCGGACTCGGGCACGCCAGTGTTAATGTCGCCACCGGAAAGTAGCAGCACGCTACCGCCTTCAGCCGCAACCTCTTTGCGGATACCATCCACCAGCGTTTTTTGCGCCGCCAGACCATATTCGCCATATTCATTGCGCCAAAAATGCCATGATGATCATTGGTATGCAGAACTGTAATTTTGTAGGTTTTATCCTGCTCATACGCCAGAGCAGTTTCACTCGCCAGTGTAAATGTGGTTAACAGTGCTAACGCCACGCCCCGCTGCAATAATTTCATACTTCTCTCCCTGACCTGATTTCAACGTGTTGAAAAATAGTATGACGCGACATCATAGACAAGTCTGCGTCCGGTGAAGATAAATCTGCATCCAGATTAGAAATTCTGTATTCGGCGTTGAGACTTCCTTCAGGCGACGCATACAGGTATGTTAGTCGGGTAATAATCACAAATAAGATCATTCTTTACATCGCAACCCTGAAAAAGTGACTTTCCTATGGCAATGAGTGAACAAACCCAGCCTGTGGCGGGCGCGGCTGCGTCAACGACCAAGGCCCGAACATCGTTTGGTATTTTAGGTGCTATCAGCCTCTCACATCTGCTGAACGACATGATCCAATCGCTGATTCTGGCGATTTATCCGCTGCTTCAGTCAGAATTTTCTCTGACATTTATGCAGATTGGCATGATAACCCTCACCTTCCAGCTCGCCTCTTCGCTACTGCAACCAGTGGTCGGCTACTGGACCGATAAATATCCGATGCCGTGGTCGTTGCCAATTGGCATGTGCTTTACCTTAAGTGGTCTGGTGCTGCTTGCGCTGGCGGGCAGTTTTGGCGCAGTTCTGCTGGCGGCGGCGCTGGTCGGTACCGGTTCATCGGTCTTTCATCCGGAATCTTCTCGCGTAGCCCGTATGGCTTCCGGCGGGCGGCATGGCCTGGCGCAATCTATCTTTCAGGTCGGCGGCAACTTTGGCAGTTCCCTGGGACCCTTGCTGGCGGCGGTGATTATCGCGCCTTATGGCAAAGGCAACGTTGCCTGGTTTGTGCTTGCGGCACTGCTGGCGATCGTGGTGTTGGCGCAAATCAGCCGTTGGTACTCGGCACAGCACCGAATGAATAAAGGAAAACCCAAAGCGACGATTATCAATCCACTGCCGCGCAATAAAGTTGTACTGGCGGTCAGCATTCTGTTAATCCTCATTTTCTCGAAATATTTCTATATGGCGAGCATCAGCAGCTATTACACCTTTTATCTGATGCAAAAATTCGGATTATCTATCCAGAATGCTCAGCTTCATCTGTTTGCCTTCCTGTTTGCCGTTGCGGCAGGTACGGTGATCGGCGGGCCTGTAGGGGATAAAATTGGGCGGAAATATGTGATTTGGGGCTCTATCCTCGGCGTTGCGCCGTTTACGCTGATTTTACCCTACGCCAGCCTGCACTGGACGGGGGTTTTAACGGTAATTATTGGATTTATCCTCGCTTCGGCATTCTCTGCCATTCTGGTTTACGCTCAGGAGCTGCTTCCGGGACGTATCGGTATGGTTTCTGGACTCTTTTTCGGTTTTGCTTTCGGCATGGGAGGTCTGGGAGCGGCAGTTCTGGGGCTTATCGCCGATCACACCAGTATCGAGTTAGTCTATAAAATCTGTGCTTTCCTGCCACTATTGGGGATGTTGACCATATTCCTGCCTGATAACCGGCATAAAGACTGATTTCATTGCAGCCAAAGGCAAACTTTGGCTGCATCGTTTTACAGTCGCCATAAGCCTTTCCTCTGTTAAACCGCCTTCTGTTTTCCGATCCGTGCTTTTTTTGCAGCTAATTCCATTTTTCTGCAAAATTCAACAATTATTCATAAACATCATCAATGAAATTGTCATAAACTATTACCTGTAATTTTGGTTTTCCCGGCCAAAAATGGACAATAACCACCAGGAAAAGGAGACGGAATGCATCACGCCACCCCGCTTATCACCACCATTGTTGGCGGCCTTGTGCTCGCCTTTATCCTCGGCATGCTGGCCAATAAACTACGTATTTCTCCTCTGGTGGGATATCTGTTAGCGGGTGTGCTGGCAGGACCATTCACTCCGGGCTTTGTTGCCGATACCAAGCTTGCGCCGGAATTGGCTGAACTGGGCGTTATTTTGCTGATGTTCGGCGTCGGTTTGCATTTTTCGCTCAAGGATTTGATGGCGGTAAAGTCCATCGCCATTCCCGGCGCGATCGCCCAGATAGCCGTGGCGACGCTGCTGGGTATGGCGCTCTCCGCCGTGCTGGGCTGGTCGTTAATGACCGGTATCGTGTTCGGCTTATGTCTTTCCACCGCCAGTACCGTGGTGTTACTGCGCGCACTTGAAGAACGGCAATTAATAGACAGTCAGCGTGGGCAAATCGCCATCGGTTGGTTGATTGTGGAAGACCTGGTGATGGTTCTGACGCTGGTGTTGCTGCCCGCAGTGGCAGGAATGATGGAACAGGGCGATGTGGGCTTTGCCACTCTTGCAGTCGATATGGGGATCACCATCGGCAAGGTGATCGCATTTATCGCCATTATGATGCTGGTAGGTCGCCGTCTGGTGCCGTGGATTATGGCACGCAGCGCAGCAACCGGTTCTCGCGAGCTGTTTACCCTGTCGGTGCTGGCGCTGGCGTTAGGGATTGCCTTTGGTGCGGTAGAGCTGTTTGATGTCTCCTTTGCACTCGGTGCGTTCTTTGCCGGGATGGTACTGAACGAGTCTGAACTGAGTCACCGTGCCGCCCACGATACGTTGCCATTGCGCGACGCGTTTGCGGTGCTGTTTTTTGTCTCCGTCGGGATGTTGTTTGATCCGTTAATTCTGATTCAGCAACCGCTGGCAGTGCTGGCGACGCTGGCGATTATTCTGTTTGGTAAATCGGTCGCGGCCCTGTTCCTTGTGCGTCTGTTTGGTCACTCCCAGCGCACGGCATTAACCATCGCCGCCAGCCTGGCGCAGATTGGTGAGTTCGCGTTTATCCTGGCGGGACTGGGAATGGCATTGAATTTACTGCCGCAGGCCGGACAAAACCTGGTACTGGCAGGGGCGATCCTGTCGATTATGCTCAACCCAGTACTGTTCGCACTACTGGAGAAATATCTGGCGAAGACCGAAACGCTGGAAGAGCAGACGCTGGAAGAGGCAATCGAAGAAGAGAAGCAGATCCCAGTGGATATTTGCAACCATGCGCTACTGGTTGGTTACGGTCGTGTAGGCAGCCTGCTGGGGGAGAAATTGCTCGCCTCTGATATTCCGCTGGTGGTGATTGAGACGTCACGAACCCGTGTTGATGAGCTGCGAGAGCGCGGGGTCCGCGCAGTATTGGGCAATGCGGCGAACGAAGAAATTATGCAACTGGCGCATCTGGAATGTGCAAAATGGCTGATCCTGACGATTCCCAACGGTTATGAAGCGGGTGAGATTGTGGCATCTGCCCGCGCGAAAAATCCGGATATTGAGATTATTGCCCGCGCCCATTATGACGATGAAGTGGCGTATATCACCGAACGTGGTGCGAATCAGGTAGTGATGGGCGAGCGTGAAATCGCCCGTACCATGCTGGAACTGCTGGAAACGCCACCGGCGGGTGAGGTGGTGACGGGGTAAACGGTGGTTGCCGGATGTAAAATATGAAAAATATGTAGGCATGATAAGACGCGCCAGCGTCGCAAAATATGAAAAATATGTAGGCATGATAAGACGCGCCAGCGTCGCATCAGGCATCGAGAGCCAAATGCCAGATGCGGCGTGAACGCCTTATCTGGCCTACGAACCGACGATAACTTAACGATCCCAGTAAGACTCTTCCAGGCTGTCTTCACGCTCCGGCAAGCCGCGCGTTAAACGAGGTGAATGCTGGTTCAGTACCTGATAGCTCACACGGTTAGCATATTTACACACCTGCGCTAACGATGAATAAGTTAACCAGGTGAATTTATGTTTGCTGGAGTTTGGTACGTTGCTACGATGGTAGCTGTTGGCGGTAATGTCATGCAGCAACGCTGCCAATGCGCCATCCCCCGCTCCATTAGTGTTCATGATTTTTTCCGGCCCGCCCATGTACGGCGCAATGTGCGAATATACACGCAGCGGATTCTGGCAATCCTTGTGGCGCATGGCGCGGCTAAACTCATACTGGTTGAATTCCGCTATAGCGCCCGGCAGCAGCGGATGCTGGGTTTTACGTTTCGCTTCGTCTTCGGTAAAGCCCGCCATATACAAGCCGATTGGCCCGGCGGTGCACAGCACCAGATCTACCCAGTCCAGCGCCTTGTCAGATGCCAACAACGGATCGCTTTCTCCGGTCAACGCTTCGGCTTCATCTTCGTTCATCGCAAGGATAGAGACGTGGTCTTTGAGGAATTGCTGCCACCACTGCGGATTCTCGGCAATGACAAACTTAGTTCCCAGCGTCAGCACCACCGGTACGTTATATTTCTTCGCGTACTCAATGGCTTTCATGGTTGCTTCCGGCATGGGTTCACCCGGCTTGCAACGCACCAGATAAGAGGTGAGAACCAGTGCCGAGGCTCCGGCAATCACATCTTCCGGAATACTTTCAGCCCGCAGCTGGTTCATGTGGCCAGGGCTGATAGCAAAGGTACGTTCCCCGGACTCGCCAATCAGCGTAAAGCAACGACCAATCGGACCATCCACGCCTTGTAGATAGTTAAGATCGGTACGGCTGGAGGTGTTACACAGGTAACGATAGGCATAGCTGCCAATTTCAATATTGCTGCACATGACGCCCAGCAGCACCGAACGGTCGTCCGCGAGCACCGAGTAGTTGTGCATGGTGTTACCAATAGTGCCACCCGCAAACTGATGGGTAATCAGGTTTTTCTGTTTTAGTTCCTGATAAAGCGCTTCGGCTACGTCATCCTCAATCACCAGTGAATGCCCGGCGCTTAATCCATAACGCTCAATGAATTCGTCATCCACTTTCGCTTCAATATCGACCAGCGTTTGATCGATACCCACTACCCAGGCGGCGCTGGTTTCGTTTTCTGGCTGGAACTGCTGAAGCAGCGGATCGCGTGCATTTACAGGGAAGTAATGTTTGGATTTACGTTTACCGGGAAATTTCATGGTCTGAACTGTGCAAAGAATACGGGCCGGGAATGGTAGCACAAACCCGGCCCGTAACGCGATCAGCGGCGGGTGGTGACCAGTGACACCATCATGTCGATGTGTTCAGGGGAGTCGTTAAGCGCAGGAATGTATTCGTATTTCGTTCCGCCCGCCTCCATAAAGAACTCTTTGTTCTGGACAGCAATCTCTTCCAGCGTTTCCAGACAGTCCGCCGAGAAGCCCGGCGACATCACCTGAATGTGCTTCACGCCCTTCTCGCCCAGCATCTTAAGCGTTTCATCAGTATACGGGGTGAGCCACGGTTCACGGCCGAAGCGCGACTGGAAGGTCATCATCACCTTCTCAGGCGGCAGGCCGAGGGCGGAGACCAGCTCGCGGGTGGTATCGCGGCAACGCTGGGGGTAATCATCCCCTTCGTTCGCGAAACGCTGCGGAATACCGTGATAGGAGAGCAGCAGCAGATCCGGCTCGCCGTGTTTTTCAAACGACGCGCGCGCGCTGCTGGCAAGCGCCTGAATGTACAGCTCGTTATCGGCGTAGTCGCGGATAAAGGTGATACCCGGTATACGGCGGCGGGTCGCCAGAATGCGCGCCAGTTCGTCCCAGACGGCAGCTACCGTGGAGCACGAATACTGCGGATAAAGGGCCAGCACCACAATGTGTTCAACGCCCTGCGCCAGCAGAGAGTCGACGGCGCTTTCCAGGGACGGCTTACCGTAGCTCATGCCGAGCGCAACGGGCATGTCCGGCAGGCGGGCGGCCAGCGCCTTCTCCTGACGACGGCTGTAGACCATCAGCGGCGAGCCCTCTTCCATCCACACGGACTGATAGAGCTTAGCCACACGCGGGGAACGAATCGGCAGAATGACGCCACGCAGCAGTGGCCACCACAGCAGTCTTGGGGTATCCACGACGCGCGTGTCGCTTAAAAATTGTCGCAGGTAGCGTTTGACCGCCGCTGGAGTAGGTGCTTCTGGGGTGCCCAGATTGGCAAGCAGGATGCCGGTTTTCGCCTGACTCATTCACGCCTCTTAACCATTTGATAGGCTGTCAATTGTAGCGGAAATGCGTTTAAACGAAACCCATTGCTGTAATAGGTAAGATGAGAATTTTTCTCACCCGGGGCTCCGGGTGAGAGAGGTGCGCTTAGCCGAGGATTTTTTCCAGATCAGCGCGAACTTCAGCAACCGGCTTGGTGCCGTCAACTTTCGCGTATTTGGTGTTACCCGCTTCCGCTTCTTTGGAGTAGTAGCCGATCAGCGGTGCAGTCATCTGATGGTATTCAACCAGACGTTTACGCACGGTTTCTTCCTGATCGTCTTTACGGGTAGTCAGTTCTTCACCGGTAACGTCGTCTTTGCCTTCTACTTTCGGCGGATTGAATTTAACGTGATAAACACGACCAGACGGCGCATGAACGCGGCGGCCTACGATACGATCAACAATCAGTTCGTCCGGTACGTCGAATTCCAGAACGTAATCAACATTGATGCCCGCTTCTTTCATCGCGTCTGCCTGCGGAATGGTACGCGGGAAGCCGTCCAACAGGAAACCATTACGGCAGTCTTCCTGAGCAATGCGCTCTTTAACCAGCGCGATCACCAGTTCGTCGGTGACCAGTTTGCCAGCATCCATAATGTCTTTTGCTTGTTTACCCAGCTCGGAGCCAGATTTGACCGCAGCACGCAGCATATCGCCAGTGGAGATTTGCGGAATACCATATTTCTCCATGATGAACTGAGCCTGAGTCCCTTTCCCCGCGCCCGGAGCGCCAAGCAGAATGATACGCATTGCGAAAATCCCCTTAAAATGTGTCGAATTTTTTGAAAAAGCGATAAACGATACCACCAACAGGCGATTGCCTCAAGAAAGGCACCTGAGGCTGAAACGGTTAATGGCGAGATAATTTGCGGAAAGTGCAGATGATGAAAAGAAAAATGCCGGATGACACAAAGGTCATCCGGCATGACATCAGGAAACCAGCAGCTGGTTCATACGACGAATAAACAGGTTCGGATCTTCCAGCGTGCCGCGTTCTGCCAGCAGCGCCTGATCCAGCAGCAGTTCTACCCACTCGCTGAACTTCGCTTCATCTTCAGTATCTGCCGCACGTTTCACCAGTACGTGATCCGGGTTCAGTTCGAAGATGTATTTCACTTCTGGCACTTTCTGGCCCGCCGCAGCGAACAGTTTCGCCATCTGAGTGCTCATTTCGTCCGCGTCGGTCGAAACGATCGCTGGCGTATCGGTCAGACGGTGAGTCAGACGGACATCTTTCACGCGCTCGCCGAGCAGGGCTTTCACACGGTCGATGAACGGAGTCAGTGCTTTCTCCGCTTCTTTCGCGCTCTCATCAACTTCGTCAGCCAGTTTTTCAAGCGACTCGTCAACTTTAGACACCGACTGGAACGGTTTACCGTCGAACTCAGTCAGATAGTTCATCATCCACTCATCGATGCGGTCGGAAAGCAGCAGAACTTCGATGCCTTTCTTACGCAGCAGTTCCAGGTGCGGGCTGCTCTTCGCTGCCGCATAGCTGTCTGCGGTGATGTAGTAGATTTTCTCCTGCCCTTCTTTCATGCGGGAAACGTAGTCTTCCAGAGATACGGTCTGCGCAGAAGAATCGGTATGGGTAGAAGCAAAACGCAGCAGTTTGGCGATCGCTTCCTGGTTAGCGAAATCTTCCGCCGGACCTTCTTTCAGTACCAGGCCAAACTGTTGCCAGAAGGTCTGGTATTTTTCCGCGTCGTCTTTCGCCAGTTTTTCCAGCATTTGCAGCACACGCTTGGTCAGCGCATTGCGCAGGTTACGCGTTACCGTGCTGTCCTGGAGGATTTCACGGGAAACGTTCAGCGGCAGATCGCTGGAGTCAATCAGACCACGCACGAAGCGCAGATAGTTCGGCATGAACTGTTCTGCGTCGTCCATGATGAACACACGCTGAACATACAGTTTCAGGCCGTGTTTATGATCGCGGTTCCACATATCCCACGGAGCCTGGGACGGGATGTACAGCAGGCTGGTATACTCCTGCTTACCTTCAACACGGTTGTGGCTCCAGGTCAGCGGATCATTAAAGTCGTGGGCGATGTGTTTGTAGAACTCTTTGTACTCTTCATCGGTGATTTCCGACTTGTTACGAGTCCACAGCGCCTGCGCTTTGTTGATTTTCTCCCAGGAGATAACGGTTTCGCCGTCTTTCTCTTCGCGTTTTTCGATCTCTACCGGCAGCGCGATATGGTCGGAGTATTTGCTGATGATGGAACGCACGCGCCAGTCATCGAGGAACTCGTCTTCGCCTTCACGCAGATGCAGGGTGATTTCAGTACCACGATCTTCTTTGGTGATGTCGGCAACGGTGTATTCACCTTCGCCAGCCGATTCCCAGAAGACGCCATTTTCTGGTTTTTCGCCTGCCGCGCGAGTACGCACGGTCACTTTGTCGGCCACGATAAACGCAGAGTAGAAACCAACACCAAACTGACCGATCAGCTGGCTGTCTTTCGCCTGGTCAGAACCCAGGGATTCGAGGAATGATTTGGTACCGGATTTAGCGATAGTCCCCAGATGGTCAATCACTTCGTCGCGGGTCATCCCCACGCCGTTATCGGAGATGGTCAGCGTACGCTTGTCTTTATCGAAAGAGACACGAACGCGTAGTTCGCCATCACCTTCGTACAGGTCCGGGTTAGAGAGCGCACGGAAACGCAGCTTGTCCGCCGCATCGGAGGCGTTAGAGATAAGCTCACGCAGGAATATTTCTTTATTGGAATAGAGAGAATGGATCATCAGGTGCAGAAGCTGTTTCACTTCTGACTGAAAACCACGAGCTTCTTGTCCTTTCATGTAGGTCTACCTCAATAATGCCATTTTAAGGTTAAAAACAGGATGTGGGAGAGATGGGGACAAGGGAGAATAATTTCAAGCGAGAGCAGGTGATCCTGCTCTCGTTTGCTTAAAAACGAATCTTATGACGCCCGGCAAGGGAGTGTGACAACGTGGTGCCGTCGACCATTTCCAGCTCGCCGCCAACCGGAACGCCATGAGCGATTCGGCTGGCTTCCACGTCATATTGCGCGCAAAGCTCGGCAATGTAGTTAGCGGTAGCTTCACCTTCAACCGTGGGGTTGGTGGCGAGGATCACTTCAGTGATTTTTTCCTCTGCCAGACGCTGTTCCAGACGATCAAGCCCGATATCATCCGGACCGATGCCGTCCAGCGGTGACAGATGCCCCATCAACACAAAATAACGACCTGAAAACTGCCCCGTCTGCTCAATGGCGTAGATGTCCGCCGGACTCTCCACCACGCAGATTTGACCGTTTTCCTGACGACGCGGATTCGAACAGATGTTACAGACTTCCTGTTCGGTGAAAGTGCGGCAATCGGCGCAGTGGCCGATTTCCGACATCGCCCGGGTGAGCGCCTGCGCCAGACGCATCCCGCCGCTACGATCGCGCTGAAGCAGCGTGAACGCCATACGCTGCGCCGACTTCGGGCCAACGCCCGGCAGACAGCGCAGTGCTTCCATAAGCTGTGTTAACAGCGGGCTGGTTTGCATCAGAACGGCATCTTAAAGCCAGGCGGCAGCTGCATTCCGGAGGATACAGAGGCCATTTTTTCTTTCTGCGTTTCTTCAATACGACGTGCTGCGTCGTTGAATGCTGCAGCCACCAGGTCTTCCAGCATCTCTTTGTCGTCTTCCAGCAGGCTCGGGTCGATCTCTACGCGACGGCAGTTGTGTGCACCGTTGATGGTCACTTTTACCAGACCTGCGCCAGATTCGCCGGTGACTTCCAGCTGCGCGATCTCTTCCTGCATTTTCTGCATTTTTTCTTGCATCTGCTGGGCTTGCTTCATCAGGTTACCCAGACCGCCTTTACCAAACATAGGTTTCTCTCTCAATCACGTTAAGGATGACGAACGTAAGCTGTGCTTACGATCAAATGGGGCGGATACTTTCTTCATCCAGCTCCGCATCGAAGAACCGACGCAGGGTCTGAATATTATTATCCGCAATAATGGACTCGCGCGCCTGCGCAAGTTTTTCTTCGTATATCGCCTGACGCCACTCCAGCGGCGTACGCACCGCGGGATTATCATCTTCAACGATAGTCAGTTCAACCGTTGAACCTTTTAACATGCTCAACGCTTCAGCCAGTTTTTGCTGTGCACCGCGGTTGTTCAAATGCCGCTGAGAGGAGCGCAAATGCAGACATACTGCGTTGTCGCTCTCCTCTTTCCAGGCATTTAACGCCACCTGTTCGACCAGTTTTGGTAGCGAAAGTTGGCTCACCTGTGCCGCCCACGGGTCGCGCTCAATGGCTTCTGCCGCTAGCTTCGCCGCCAGTTCCGGCGTTTTTTCATGTTCCAGCGCTTTTTTCAGCGCCTTCGGCGTGGCGACCACTTCTTTTTGCTGCATCACCGGAGTGGTCGCCTTCCAGCGATACGCTTCTTTTTTGGCTGGCGCTTTTTCCAGCGCCGATGGCACCGGACGCGCCTGAACGCGATCGGTGACCGAAGCCAGTCTTTCCAGCGCAGCGTTATTCACCGGCCGCGCGCGGGTAGCGGCTGCCGGTTCACTCTTTTTTGCTTTGGTTGCTCCCTGCACGCGCTGCAACTGCTGGCGCGCCGCCAGCACCTGGCTGGTGGTTTCCGGGAGCGGTACAGTCGGTGCCTGCTGCGGCGCTGATTGCGGTTGCGGCGGCACCTGGGTTGGCGTCATTACTGCCGTTGGCGCGACGGGTGCAAAGGACTGTCGTGGCACTTCTGGCTCAGGCAGCGGCATACGCGGATGGAATGCCAGCGCGCGCAGCAGCGTCATCTCAACGCCCATGCGACGGTCCGGCGCATACGGTAATTCTTTGCGACCAATCAACAGCGTCTGATAGTAAAGCTGAATATCCGTCGGCGGTATGGTGCGCGCCAGTTCACGCATCCGCAGCTCGATGGCGGCCATGTCGTTGCCAAGTGCAGCAGGCGAAAGTTGTACCATCGCAATACGATGCAACAGGCCGAGCATTTCCACCAGCAACGCTTCCCACTCGATACCACGGGCAGCGGCTTCATTAATCAGCGCCATTACGCGCTCGCCGTTGGCCTCGACCATCGCTTCAACCAGCGACAGCGCCTGATCGTCGTCAAGCGTACCCAGCATCGCACTGACCGCCTGGGTTGAAACCTGGCCGTCACCGCTGGCAATCGCCTGGTCGGTCAGACTTAAGGCATCTCGCAGGCTGCCTTCAGCGGCGCGTGCCAGCAATTGCAGCGCCCGCGGCTCGTGAGCGATATGTTCTTCGTTGAGGATGTGCTCAAGCTGATGGCGAATTTGCTCGACATCCAGCGCCTTGAGATGAAATTGCAGACAGCGTGACAAAATCGTCACCGGCAATTTCTGTGGATCGGTCGTCGCCAGCAGAAACTTAACGTGCTCCGGCGGCTCTTCAAGGGTTTTTAACAGTGCGTTAAAGCTGTGGCGCGACAGCATATGCACTTCGTCGATCAGATAAACTTTGAAACGACCACGCGCCGGAGCGTACTGGACGTTATCCAGCAGGTCGCGGGTATCTTCAACTTTGGTGCGCGAGGCGGCGTCGATTTCAATCAGATCGACAAAGCGCCCCTGCTCGATTTCACGACAGTTATCGCACACGCCGCACGGCGTCGCGGTAATGCCGGTTTCGCAGTTTAGCCCCTTCGCCAGCAGTCGGGCGATAGAGGTTTTTCCGACGCCACGGGTGCCGGAAAAAAGATAAGCATGATGAATACGCCCTAACGACAAGCCGTTCGCCAGTGCGGTCAGCACATGTTCCTGGCCGACGACGTCAGCAAAGGTTTGTGGGCGCCATTTTCGGGCTAAGACCTGATAACTCATTGGCAGGCTCTGAAACGCTGGAAGGTGGATTCACGAAGGGGTAATGCTAACACAGCCCCGTCAGAACGGCGAGGCTGAATGCACATCTTGTGCTGTCCGTAGCGTGGGCAGCACAAGACTGGCGATAATTAATGGCCCGGGAACGGGACAAGGCTGTAGCTGGTAATGCCCTGTTTTTCGAGACGCTGTTCGCCGCCGAGATCGAACAGGTTGATAATGAACGCAGCGTCAGCCACTTCACCACCCAGACGACGGATCAGTTTAACGGTCGCTTCGATAGTGCCGCCGGTTGCCAGCAGGTCGTCCACCACCAGAACTTTGTCGCCCGGTTTGATGGCATCAACGTGGATCTCCAGCTGATCGGTGCCGTATTCCAGGTCGTAAGTTTCACTGATGGTTTCACGCGGCAGTTTGCCCGGTTTACGGACCGGTACAAAGCCAACGCCCAGACCCAGAGCTACCGGAGCGCCAAACAAGAAGCCACGCGCTTCGGTGCCGACAACTTTGGTAATGCCCGCATTTTTGTAACGCTCAACCAGCAAGTCGATGCTGAGAGCGTAAGCTTTCGGGTCTTCCAGTAAGCTGGTGACATCGCGGAAAAGAATGCCGGGTTTTGGGTAGTCCTGAATGCTTTTGATGCTATTTTTGAGATACTCAAGCTGCTGTGCAGTCGCGGTCATAAGTGTATGCCTGCTTGTTACGGTGGTACTCACGGCGCGTTTTAAACGTATCAAAAGTAACAGTTGTTTAACCTTTGACCGCCTGCGCCTGTGCTCGAAAACGCCAGAATGTACTGGCTGTACGCAATAATTGCAACTGCGATTGTTGTGCTTCAGTGCTTTTCTTGCTTTTCATCAATCACCGGAATTCGCCACATATAGAAAAGCAGGCAAACCAGGATCGCCAGCAGCAGAATGCGCACCCACATCATTTTCACCAGCCATAACGAGACGGCGAAGGTGATCAGGATGAAGGCAATGGCGCGCGGCTTAGCCCCGGGCGGCATGGCCCGGTGTTTTTGCCAGTGCCGCAGGTAGCCGCCAAACCACGAGCGGTACAGAAGCCAGTGGTGAAAACGCGGCGACGAGCGGGCGAAGCACCAGGCGGCCAACAGGATAAACGGGGTGGTCGGCAGCAAGGGTAAAACCACATCCAGCGTGCCCAGCACTACCGCGAGCCAGCCAATGATGATTAAAATAGTACGCTGCATAATGCGAATCGTTATCAAACTGAACGGCTACTTTACCACTGGAGAGCGCCTTGAAAACAGCACTGCTTCTTGAGAGGCTGCAAAATCAGCTGATCGCGCTGCGGGCGCAGGCCACGCCGTTGATGGGCCACGCCACGCTGAAACCGCGCTTTGACCGACAGCTCTTCCGCACCCGCAGCACCGTCATTGAGGATTATCTTGCTGAAGCGCAGACCAATCTCGACGAGCTTCGTCACGCGGTTGAGAGTGAACAGCAGGAACAGGTCGCGTGGCTTGCGGAGCATCTTACCGAGCAGATCACCGCCCTGCACCGGGAAATCGCCGCCTGGCCGTTACGGGCGTGGGACAGCGCCTCGCCGGGACTCGGAAAATGGCAGCGCAAGCGGCTGGAGAACCAGGAGTTTGAGCGCCGTCTGTTTGAGATGAAGCGCGAGCGCGAAGCCCGCCTGAACACCAGCGAAACGCTGGAAGAGCAGCAGTTATTAATGCGTGAAATCAGCGCGCTGGAAGGCCGCATCGTCCGCTGCCGTCAGGCGCTGGATGAGATTGAACGCGTCATTGAACGCCTGACCCGTTAACAGGAGCCACTGATGTCACTGGAAAATGCCCCCGACGAGGTCAAGCTGGCCGTCGATTTAATTATGCTGCTGGAGAATCATGAGATCCCGGCGGAGACGGTGCTGAAAGCGCTGGAGATTGTGCGACGAGATTTTGAGGGGAAACTTCCCCCTCACCCTACCCTCTCCCCAGAGGAGAGAGGGAAATAGATTAGGCGGGAGTAGGGTCGTCCCCCTTAATCTCGCGCTTCACTTCCGTATGCTCATCGCCCTTCTCGTTGTGCAGATGCACTTCAAGCTGGTTAAAGGCAATGTTGATGTCGTTTTCACGGCACAGCTGATCGATAGTACGGTTCAGCTCATCGACAGTACGACTACGGTCACGCAGTTCACGCACATACAGACGCAGCTCATGATCCAACGTGCTGGCACCAAATGCCGTAAAGAAGACTTCCGGCATTGGTTCGTGCATCACCCTTGGGTGCTCAGTCGCCGCCTTCAGTAACACTTTACGCACCTTTTCCAGATCGGAGCCATAGGCCACGCCGAGACGGATCACCAGACGCGTAGTAGTGTCAGTCAACGACCAGTTGATCAGACGCTCGGTAACAAACGCTTTGTTCGGGATGATCACTTCTTTGCGATCGAAATCGGTAATCGTTGTCGCACGAATACGGATCTTACTTACCGTCCCCGAGAAGCTACCAATGGTTACCGTATCGCCAATACGCACCGGACGTTCGAATAGAATGATCAAACCGGAGACGAAGTTACCGAAAATTTCTTGTAAACCAAAACCAAGACCTACGGATAATGCTGCGGCCAGCCACTGGAGTTTATCCCAAGAGACGCCCAGCGATCCGAACACCGTCATCGCACCAACAGCAATAATGATGTAGTTAAGGATGGTAGTAATGGCATACGACGCGCCCTGGCGCATATTCAGTCGCGAGAGCACCAGCACTTCCAGTAAACCAGGCAGGTTGCGAATCAACGCCCAGGCCACCATTGAGGCGATAATCGCAAACAACAGACTGCCCATGGTGACGTTTTTCACCACCGCAGCGCCAGCTTCAGTGCCGTTGTAATGCCAGAGCGTGATGCTGTCGAGATAGCTGAACACGGTGATCAAATCGGACCAAATTGCCCAGAACATGACACCGAACAGCGCAAACATCAGCAACATGGTAATACGCAGCGTCTGCTGGTTAACTTGCTCCAGTGCAATGGTGGGTTCTTCCGGCGGTTCAGCACCTTCTGCGCCCTCTTTCACCAGATTCTGCCGACGCGCCAGCGCACGACGCCAGGCGATACGCCGCGCCGCTACGCTTAAGCCACGCAGTACCGTCTGGTACAGCAGGTTCCAGATGATCACCAGATAAACGGTTTCAATCCAGCGTCCTGCCAGACGCAGCGTAGTGTAGAAGTAGCCTGTAGCAGTCAGCACCATCAGCGCAATCGGGATTATCGACAGCACGGTAATGGTGACCAGTCGCATGGTGTGCGACTCTTTATCACGCCAGCTTTCGCGGCACATCGGCCATACCAGGAAGGCAATCAGCAGCAGGTTGAAGAAAATCATCGCTTGCCCCAGCACATCATCCATCAGATGCAGCGGGGAAAGTTCTGCCACCACAGACCAGAAATGGATAGGCAGCAATGCGAGACTGATGCGGACAATTTGCCGACGCCAGTGGCTGGTCTGCTGTTCCGGCATGCCGAAGTGACGTACGGCAACGCCGTTTTTCTCCAGTACCTTCCAGCACAGGCCAAACACCAGCCAGAATATCGCCAGTTTTTTGCTGAACGACCATAGCAGTTCGCTGATGTTGAGCTGCATGGTCAACAGAATCAGGCCAACCGCGAGAATAATCAGGCACACCGGCAGCGCACGGATCAGGTCGATAAGGATCGCTTTTGGTGTGTTGAGCTGGCTGTCGTTACGCAGGGAACCCACAGCGGAAGCCAGTTTTTGTTGATACGCTTTCAGCCAGCCCAGACGCCAGTGGATCAGCCCGGCAATCAACAGCAGCGGCAAACCAGCGAGGAAAGCGATAAAAACGGCGGGCCAGGCTTTTTGCCAGTTCACCGTGATTTTCATCGACTTAAATTCATCTTTCAGGCTTTGCGGGAACGCTTTGATCCAGTCCCAGTCCATTGGACGGTTACTGTTCACCCAAAAGATTTGCTGAGTCAGGATGGATTTCAGGTTTTTCGACACACTCATTAACTGCTGCTGGTTGATTTGCAGGTTAATGGCCATCATCAGCTGGTTACCCAACTGTTTGTTGAGTTGATCCAGCAATTCGCGACGCATATCAACCACTTGCAATAACGCATCGTGAACTTCGCTGTTGACTTCGTTGGTGTGACCTTCTTCCAGTTTGTTGACGAACGCATCGCTCTGGAAGAGTGCATCACGCTGCTGGTTAACTTCAAACTGTTCGAGACGCAAATCCGCGATGCGGTTGGTCATGTTTTCCAGTTCATCCGCCGAGGGCAGCGTTTGTTGTTGCTGGTAAAGGATACGAGACAACAGCAGGCTGCCCTTCAGGACGGCAATCTGCTCTTTAATATTGCGTTCCGATTGCAGCGCCCGCTCCAGCCAGTTTTTGACTTTAATGTTTTGCTGCATCAACTGATTACCGTTTTCAGTCGCGGTAATCAGACGCTGACTTAACTGCTGGTTAATTTCCAGTTCCTGCTTCACCAGCGGATTAGCCTGAATACGCGCGGCTTCATCCGGGGAGACGGCTTCCTGCGCCGTTTTTTCGGTTAAAGTCAGGCGCTTGCTGTTTACCGCTTCTTGCAACAGTTGTAACTGGTGCTCCAGACGAGCGCTGTTCGCCGTCACGTAATCACGTTGCTTTTGCAAGGTATCCTGCAAGACGGTGTTCCCTTCCAGGCTTTTACGCTGCTGGTCAATCTCCGCATTCAGCAACGCCTGCTGGGCCTGCATTAACACTTTCTGGCTGGGACGTAAGGCTGTCTCGCCGACATCAGTCCCATCCAGACGACTGCGAATTTGTTGCAGCTGCTGCGAAGCGTTATACATCGCATTTTGCACGCGTTCGGGCTGCGTCTGTAACGAAACCAGCTGGCTGTTATAAGACGCCAGATCGTTTTGTGCGTTTTGCAAATCGTCCAGCGCCTGGGCAACGCGAGTTTCCAGCTGGCGCAACGACAGCGTGCTCAGAATTTTGCGCGTTTCTTCGTCGTTATCGACATCGCTAAGTGCTGTTAACGCCGCGGTCGCCTGGCGCATTTTTTCCGGCGCTTCAGCGACTTTTTGCCGTAGCTGAACTGTCTCTTCTTTTATGCGATCGATTTTATCGAGGGTGGCTAATGTATCTGTCAGATCCTGCTGCACTAGTTTGTCCTGAGCAGAAAGATCTTTTTGTTTATTTAGTGAGTCAAGTTGCGCCTGCAGGTCCGCTTTTGTCGGCAGATCACCATTCGATGACGCCCGCGCAAAACGCCGTGTTCTGGCATAACAAGACAAAAACAAAAGCAATAAATGCTGAAAAAACAAAATGCCGTGATCGTTTGTAATACTGGAACATAGTCATGATGAATGAAGGTTTCTGAACCTGAAGAACGACCTGAAAAAGTCAAACCGCAAGAATATCACGACGCAGTGAACCAGAATAGCAACGACGAAAATGTCCAGGAAAAATCCTGGAGTCAGATTCAGGGTTATTCGTTAGTGGCAGGATTACGAAGCGTGGGGCACAGGAGATACATCTCCAGTAAGATGGCAACGTAATCGCGGGCTTCTTTTTTAAGATCAAAAGATTGCGGGGCAAAGAGCCAGTTTTCCATCAGGCCGGAAATATAGCCGCGCATAATAATTGCTGCGCGACGCGTCATTAAATCCGCAGGCAACATTTTCGCTTCAATACAATGTTTTAACGTTTGTTCTATACGGTCATAACTTTCCAGACAGAGATTACGTTGTGCCTGTTGCACAACAGCCATTTCTCCGACAAATTCGCATTTGTGGAATATAATCTCCATCAATAATCGACGCCGTTCTTCTGTCACCGTGGATTCAAGAACATGAATTAATATCTCTCTTAATACTGAGAGTGGATCGCCAGGGAATTTTGCCTGATACTCAAGCTCTAGTTCACCAATATTGGATTCTGACAGTTCCCAGATCTCACTGAACAAATCCGACTTGTCTTTAAAATGCCAGTAGATTGCACCGCGCTTAACGCCAGCTGCTTTTGCAATCTCGCCCAGCGAGGTGGATGATACCCCCTGCTGTGAGAAAAGACGTAGAGCCACATCGAGGATGTGTTGGCGCGTTTCTTGCGCTTCTTGTTTGGTTTTTCGTGCCATATGTTCGTGAATTTACAGGCGTTAGATTTACATACATTTGTGAATGTATGTACCATAGCACGACGATAATATAAACGCAGCAATGGGTTTATTAACTTTTGACCATTGACCAATTTGAAATCGGACACTCGAGGTTTACATATGAACAAAAACAGAGGGTTTACGCCTCTGGCGGTCGTTCTGATGCTCTCAGGCAGCTTAGCCCTAACAGGATGTGACGACAAACAGGCCCAACAAGGTGGCCAGCAGATGCCCGCCGTTGGCGTAGTAACAGTCAAAACTGAACCTCTGCAGATCACAACCGAGCTTCCGGGTCGCACCAGTGCCTACCGGATCGCAGAAGTTCGTCCTCAAGTTAGCGGGATTATCCTGAAGCGTAATTTCAAAGAAGGTAGCGACATCGAAGCAGGTGTCTCTCTCTATCAGATTGATCCTGCGACCTATCAGGCGACATACGACAGTGCGAAAGGTGATCTGGCGAAAGCCCAGGCTGCAGCCAATATCGCGCAATTGACGGTGAATCGTTATCAGAAACTGCTCGGTACTCAGTACATCAGTAAGCAAGAGTACGATCAGGCTCTGGCTGATGCGCAACAGGCGAATGCTGCGGTAACTGCGGCGAAAGCTGCTGTTGAAACTGCGCGGATCAATCTGGCTTACACCAAAGTCACCTCTCCGATTAGCGGTCGCATTGGTAAGTCGAACGTGACGGAAGGCGCATTGGTACAGAACGGTCAGGCGACTGCACTGGCAACCGTGCAGCAACTTGATCCGATCTACGTTGATGTGACCCAGTCCAGCAACGACTTCCTGCGCCTGAAACAGGAACTGGCGAATGGCACGCTGAAACAAGAGAACGGCAAAGCCAAAGTGTCGCTGATCACCAGTGACGGCATTAAGTTCCCACAGGACGGTACGCTGGAATTCTCTGACGTTACCGTTGATCAGACCACTGGGTCTATCACTCTACGCGCTATCTTCCCGAACCCGGATCACACTCTGCTGCCGGGTATGTTCGTGCGCGCACGTCTGGAAGAAGGGCTTAATCCAAACGCTATTTTAGTCCCGCAACAGGGCGTAACCCGTACGCCGCGTGGCGATGCCACCGTACTGGTAGTTGGCGCGGATGACAAAGTGGAAACCCGTCCGATCGTTGCAAGTCAGGCTATTGGCGATAAGTGGCTGGTGACAGAAGGTCTGAAAGCAGGCGATCGCGTAGTAATAAGTGGGCTGCAGAAAGTGCGTCCTGGTGTCCAGGTAAAAGCACAAGAAGTTACCGCTGATAATAACCAGCAAGCCGCAAGCGGTGCTCAGCCTGAACAGTCCAAGTCTTAACTTAAACAGGAGCCGTTAAGACATGCCTAATTTCTTTATCGATCGCCCGATTTTTGCGTGGGTGATCGCCATTATCATCATGTTGGCAGGGGGGCTGGCGATCCTCAAACTGCCGGTGGCGCAATATCCTACGATTGCACCGCCGGCAGTAACGATCTCCGCCTCCTACCCCGGCGCTGATGCGAAAACAGTGCAGGACACGGTGACACAGGTTATCGAACAGAATATGAACGGTATCGATAACCTGATGTACATGTCCTCTAACAGTGACTCCACGGGTACCGTGCAGATCACCCTGACCTTTGAGTCTGGTACTGATGCGGATATCGCGCAGGTTCAGGTGCAGAACAAACTGCAGCTGGCTATGCCGTTGCTGCCGCAAGAAGTTCAGCAGCAAGGGGTGAGCGTTGAGAAATCATCCAGCAGCTTCCTGATGGTTGTCGGCGTTATCAACACCGATGGCACCATGACGCAGGAGGATATCTCCGACTACGTGGCGGCGAATATGAAAGATGCCATCAGCCGTACGTCGGGCGTGGGTGATGTTCAGTTGTTCGGTTCACAGTACGCGATGCGTATCTGGATGAACCCGAATGAGCTGAACAAATTCCAGCTAACGCCGGTTGATGTCATTACCGCCATCAAAGCGCAGAACGCCCAGGTTGCGGCGGGTCAGCTCGGTGGTACGCCGCCGGTGAAAGGCCAACAGCTTAACGCCTCTATTATTGCTCAGACGCGTCTGACCTCTACTGAAGAGTTCGGCAAAATCCTGCTGAAAGTGAATCAGGATGGTTCCCGCGTACTGCTGCGTGATGTGGCGAAGATTGAGCTGGGTGGTGAGAACTACGACATCATCGCAGAGTTTAACGGCCAACCGGCTTCCGGTCTGGGGATCAAGCTGGCAACCGGCGCGAACGCGCTGGATACCGCTGCGGCAATCCGTGCTGAACTGGCGAAGATGGAACCGTTCTTCCCGTCGGGTCTGAAAATTGTTTACCCGTACGACACCACGCCGTTCGTGAAAATCTCTATTCACGAAGTGGTTAAAACGCTGGTCGAAGCGATCATCCTCGTGTTCCTGGTTATGTATCTGTTCCTGCAGAACTTCCGCGCGACGTTGATTCCGACCATTGCCGTACCGGTGGTATTGCTCGGGACCTTTGCCGTCCTTGCCGCCTTTGGCTTCTCGATAAACACGCTAACAATGTTCGGGATGGTGCTCGCCATCGGCCTGTTGGTGGATGACGCTATCGTTGTGGTAGAAAACGTTGAGCGTGTGATGACGGAAGAAGGTTTGCCGCCAAAAGAAGCCACCCGTAAGTCGATGGGGCAGATTCAGGGCGCTCTGGTCGGTATCGCGATGGTACTGTCGGCGGTATTCGTACCGATGGCCTTCTTTGGCGGTTCTACTGGTGCTATCTATCGTCAGTTCTCTATTACCATTGTTTCAGCAATGGCGCTGTCGGTACTGGTAGCGTTGATCCTGACTCCAGCTCTTTGTGCCACCATGCTGAAACCGATTGCCAAAGGCGATCACGGGGAAGGTAAAAAAGGCTTCTTCGGCTGGTTTAACCGCATGTTCGAGAAGAGCACGCACCACTACACCGACAGCGTAGGCGGTATTCTGCGCAGTACGGGGCGTTACCTGGTGCTGTATCTGATCATCGTGGTCGGCATGGCCTATCTGTTCGTGCGTCTGCCAAGCTCCTTCTTGCCAGATGAGGACCAGGGCGTGTTTATGACCATGGTTCAGCTGCCAGCAGGTGCAACGCAGGAACGTACACAGAAAGTGCTCAATGAGGTAACGCATTACTATCTGACCAAAGAAAAGAACAACGTTGAGTCGGTGTTCGCCGTTAACGGCTTCGGCTTTGCGGGACGTGGTCAGAATACCGGTATTGCGTTCGTTTCCTTGAAGGACTGGGCCGATCGTCCGGGCGAAGAAAACAAAGTTGAAGCGATTACCATGCGTGCAACACGCGCTTTCTCGCAAATCAAAGATGCGATGGTTTTCGCCTTTAACCTGCCCGCAATCGTGGAACTGGGTACTGCAACCGGCTTTGACTTTGAGCTGATTGACCAGGCTGGCCTTGGTCACGAAAAACTGACTCAGGCGCGTAACCAGCTGCTTGCAGAAGCAGCGAAGCACCCTGATATGTTGACCAGCGTACGTCCAAACGGTCTGGAAGATACCCCGCAGTTTAAGATTGATATCGACCAGGAAAAAGCGCAGGCGCTGGGTGTTTCTATCAACGACATTAACACCACTCTGGGCGCTGCATGGGGCGGCAGCTATGTGAACGACTTTATCGACCGCGGTCGTGTGAAGAAAGTTTACGTCATGTCAGAAGCGAAATACCGTATGCTGCCGGATGATATCGGCGACTGGTATGTTCGTGCTGCTGATGGTCAGATGGTGCCGTTCTCGGCGTTCTCCTCTTCTCGTTGGGAGTACGGTTCGCCGCGTCTGGAACGTTACAACGGCCTGCCATCCATGGAAATCTTAGGCCAGGCGGCACCGGGTAAAAGTACCGGTGAAGCAATGGAGCTGATGGAACAACTGGCGAGCAAACTGCCTACCGGTGTTGGCTATGACTGGACGGGGATGTCCTATCAGGAACGTCTCTCCGGCAACCAGGCACCTTCACTGTACGCGATTTCGTTGATTGTCGTGTTCCTGTGTCTGGCGGCGCTGTACGAGAGCTGGTCGATTCCGTTCTCCGTTATGCTGGTCGTTCCGCTGGGGGTTATCGGTGCGTTGCTGGCTGCCACCTTCCGTGGCCTGACCAATGACGTTTACTTCCAGGTAGGCCTGCTCACAACCATTGGGTTGTCGGCGAAGAACGCGATACTTATCGTCGAATTCGCCAAAGACTTGATGGATAAAGAAGGTAAAGGTCTGATTGAAGCGACGCTTGATGCGGTGCGGATGCGTTTACGTCCGATCCTGATGACCTCGCTGGCGTTTATCCTCGGCGTTATGCCGCTGGTTATCAGTACTGGTGCTGGTTCCGGCGCGCAGAACGCAGTAGGTACCGGTGTAATGGGCGGGATGGTGACCGCAACGGTACTGGCAATCTTCTTCGTTCCGGTATTCTTTGTGGTGGTTCGCCGCCGCTTTAGCCGCAAGAATGAAGATATCGAGCACAGCCATACTGTCGATCATCATTGATACCGGTTTCACATGATAAAAAGGCCGCATTTGCGGCCTTTTTCTTTTTCAGAAAAAATCATAAAATAGACCTATTGCCTTTCTATTTATTTTCCTCTTTTTTAATAAGGCCTATCATAATAGGCCGATAACTTACACCAGGAACTCAGCATTCTTTTATTATCATTTCGTGACGTAAATCATTCGGACTATTCCTAAGCAATGGAAAATATCTGAAGATATCTGGTTTCGGACTTCACATGAAACTTTGCGCTAACTCAATGAATTCTAAGGAACCGATAAAAATCGTCTTTTTTATTGATTAACGCGTTCGCTGCAAAAGGTAGATTTGCGTAAAGGCTCGAACAGTAACGATTTAATTGTAATTTTTCGTAATAGCGCGGTGAAATCTTGATCAGAGTGGCTTATAGTTAGAGTTATCAGGAACACAGCTCCCGTGTGGCTAAGCAAGTTGTATCCATCCCGACATGATGTTCGGTGAGTAAAAAATCACTCAGAAGGGGATGCGCTATGGACGAGTACTCGCCAAAAAGGCATGATATCGCGCAGTTGAAATTTCTCTGCGAATCCTTGTACCATGACTGCCTTGCCAATCTTGAAGAAAGTAACCATGGCTGGGTGAACGATCCAACGTCTGCTATCAATTTACAGCTTAACGAGCTGATCGAGCATATCGCCACCTTCGCACTTAATTATAAAATTAAGTACAATGAAGATAATAAGTTGATAGAGCAAATTGATGAATACCTGGACGACACCTTTATGTTGTTCAGCAGCTACGGCATTAACGCACAGGATTTGCAGAAATGGCGTAAATCAGGAAACCGTCTATTTCGCTGCTTCACTAATGTCAGCAGAGCTAATCCGGTTAGTCTTTCCTGTTAAAATTATTACAATTACTAAGGTGAATTTATGTCTGATAAACCATTAACAAAAGTCGATTATTTGATGCGCCTGCGACGCTGCCAGTCAATTGACACCCTTGAACGAGTTATTGAGAAAAATAAATACGAGCTGTCTGATAATGAACTGGCGGTATTTTATTCAGCTGCCGACCATCGTCTTGCTGAGCTGACCATGAATAAACTGTATGACAAGATCCCCTCTTCGGTATGGAAATTTGTTCGTTAATCGTTGAAGAGAGACTGTAAAGGCATTACGCCCGTTGTTAAGCTGAATTTACCTTTCGAATTACGCTTCAAATGCAAACGCCAGGTTCCCGTATAAAACGTATTTATGCGCAAGAATGTTGTGACTCCCGTCACAGCCACTTTTAGGGAACGTTCCCTTTCTGGTTAATCCTCTTTACGCTGCGTAAAACGATTCCAGAGAGGTTCCCATGAGTGAAGAAAAACAGAAGATGATTGCAGGTGAATATTACCGCCCTGGCGATGACACGCTGAGGGCTGACCGTTTACGCGCGCGTCATCTTGTTCACCGCTATAACCATACCGCACCCGATGAGAAGGCCGAACGTCGCGCCTTATTAGCTGACCTGCTGGGTCAAAGCGAAGGTGCCTATATAGAGCCAAGCTTCCGCTGCGACTACGGGTATAACATCTATCTGGGCAACAATTTTTACGCTAACTTCGATTGCGTCATGCTGGACGTCTGCCCTGTCCGCATTGGCGATAACTGTATGCTTGCGCCGGGAGTGCACATTTATACGGCCACGCATCCTCTGGACGCGACCGAACGTAACAGCGGGCTGGAGTACGGTAAACCGGTCACCATTGGTGATAATGTCTGGATCGGCGGACGCGCGGTGATTAATCCAGGCGTGACCATTGGCGATAATGCGGTTATCGCTTCCGGCGCGGTAGTGACCAAAGACGTGCCGGCCAATGCGGTAGTGGGCGGGAATCCGGCGAAAATCATTAAAATGATCTAAGCGCATCCTGAGTAACTGTTATGCTTTTTCCTGGCATAACTGTTACTTTCATCGCATAAACCCCTCTCATAAAATAGGCAGATCACCTGTATTTTTAACAATCATAAAGGCAAAAAATGACAGAGATACAGCGCCTGCTTACCGCCACCATCGACGATCTCAATACCCGCGAAAAGCGCGACAATCGCCCGCGCTTTAGCATCAGCTTTATTCGCAAACACCCCGGATTGTTCGTCGCCATGTACGCCGCCTGGCTGGCAACGCTTATCGTCATGCTGAAGTCTGAAACACTGGTCGATTCCGTCTGGCTACTGGTTGTGCTGTTCGTGGTGTTTAACGCATTTTTCTTTTTCGACGTCAATCCGCGTTACCGGTATGAAGATATCGACGTACTCGATTTCCGCGTGTGCTACAACGGGGAGTGGTACAACACGCGTTACGTGCCGAAGGAGCTGATCGACAATATCCTGCTCTCGCCGGCCGTCGAAGCCGGGCAAAAAGAGAAGTTGCAGAAAATGGTCATCACTAAGGGCCAGCTCTCTTTTTATGATGTCTTTACCCTTTCCCGCCCCACTGCTGTGTAATGAGCGCCTGAAGACGTCGGATACCCGGCGCAAACTGCGAAGCAGAGGTATTACCGTAACCTAAAACCAGACCGGTTTGCCCCTGCTTCGTCTCAAGGTAATACCCGCTCAGCGCAGCGGGTGCCAGCTGAAGCGCTCTCGCCTGCTCCACCAGCCGCTGGTCGTCGATACCGTCAATCGCCAGCGTCAGGTGCATTCCCCCTTCCCCGGCAAGAACACGGTGCGGCGTATGAAGCTCTGCGCTCAGCACCTCCCGCAGCTGGCGGTAACGCTTACGATAAAGGCGGCGCATGGCGGCAAGATGTCGTGCATAGTGGCCTTCCTCAATAAACAGCGCCAGGGTGCGCTGTTCAGCGCGATGCCCGCCGCGCAGCAGCGAGCCGATGGCCGGACGCGCCGCCTTCGCCAGCGCTGGCGGTAACACCATGAACCCCATCCGGAGCGATGGAAACAGCGTTTTGCTGAACGTCCCCAGATACACAACGGGCGCATTGTTGACCATTCCGAGCATCGCCGGGACGGGCTCACCGGTATAACGAAATTCGCTGTCGTAATCATCCTCAATGATCCACGCGCTGTGCTGCCGGGCCAGTTCCAGCAGCGCCAGACGCCGCCGCGCGCTGAGCACGCTTCCGCAAGGGAACTGATGCGATGGCGAGGTAAAAATCAGCGTGGGTGAAGGCGCAGACAGCCCTTCCCAGCACATCCCCTCGTCATCCACCGGTATGCCGGTCATCGCCAGGCCGGTTTTGACGAAAGCGCTTTTGGCGCCGCTATAGCCGGGATTTTCCACCCAGGCAACATCCCCCGGCTCGCTTAACAGCATCGTGCACAGATTGACGCCCTCCAGCGCCCCTTCGGTTATCACAATCTGGCTGGCATCGCAGTCAATGCCGCGGGACAGCGCAAGATGGCGGGCAACGGCGGCCCGCAGCGTCGGCTCGCCGGCCGGGTCGCCATACCCTAACAGGGTGCTTCCCTCCTCGCGCAGAACACGATCGTACAACCGCCGCCACAGCGGTAAGGGGAAATAGTTGATGGCAGGCGTTCCCGGCGTAAACGCCATCACCGGGGTGTCGCGCGGCACAGGCGCGGGCAGCAGGGCGACACGTTTTGTCAGCCTGACGTCCGGGTCCGGTAATGTCCGGGCAATCGTCCGAGGAGCGAATTGCCCCACCCGCGTGCCCTGGCGGCTACGCAGCAAATAACCTTCGAGCGTGAGCTGGTCCAGCGCCGCGTTGACGGTATTTCGGGACACAGAGATCTGCTGCGCCAGCGTTCGCGAGCCGGGCAAATGGCTGCCGGACCGAAGCCTTCCGCACAGTATGGCCTCCCGCAAAGCAAGATAGAGCGCACGCTGGAGCGTCTCTTCCCCACGTTTTTTCAGCGCAGCATGGAGCAAGGTGTAAAGCTCATCACCCGGTATATTCATCATTCCTCCTCGTGGTACCAGAAAAACATAGCCTGGTGGTTCTTTTTAAGGAACCAGCAATTCATTAATCTGGAGATCTTTTCAATATGATGGGAATAAAGATGAATACATTCAATGAGTTTGGACAACCTGTAGGTGAAAGCCTTTTCGACTGGCAGCCTCGCCCGCACCCGTCCCGGGTGATACTTCAGGGTCGCTATTGTCGGCTTGAGCCGCTGCGCGTGGAGCATGCCCCGGCGTTGTTCTCTGCGTATTCCCTGGCCGGAGATACCCGAAGCTGGACGTGGCTGCTGCGTGAACCCGATGCCACCGCAGAGGAGTTTGCCGAATGGGTGGCGAGCGTGAGCGAATTAGCCGATCCCATCCACTTTACCGTTATCGATAACCAGACCCAGTCTCCTGTCGGGACGCTGTCCCTGATGCGGATCGATCCTAAAAACGGCGTTGTGGAAGTGGGACATGTTCACTTCTCGTCACTGTTAAGTCGCACGCCCATGTCGACAGAAGCGCAGTATCTGCTGATGCGGTACGTGTTCGATACCCTGGGCTACCGGCGTTATGAATGGAAGTGCAACAGCCTGAACGAACCATCCCGCAAAGCGGCTCTGCGTCTGGGCTTTCAGTTTGAAGGGCGTTTTCGCCAGGCGCTGGTCATTAAAGGCCGAAACCGGGACACCGACTGGTTTTCAATTCTCGACAAAGAGTGGCCAGCGCTGGCGAGCGCGTTTGAAAGCTGGCTTGCCACCGACAATTTTACCGCCGATGGCAAACAGAAAAGCGCCCTGGAAAGCTGGCGAGAGACGCGCGTTTAGCGTCTTTTTTTACGTCCCTGCACCGCCTTAAAGCGCGGGTTAGATTTGCAGATCACGTATAAGCGTCCCTTGCGTTTGACTATCTGGCAATCCGGGTGACGCTGTTTTGCACTGCGCAATGAGTTCAGCACCTGCATGATTAGCCTCGCTTCGCATCAAGAAAGCCACCAAAACGCTTACGGAAGCGTGCCGCGCTGCCATCCGTCGAGAAGGTCTTCTGTTTCCCGGTATAAAACGGATGTGATTTAGAGGAGACATCAAGGGTAACGTAGGGATACGTTTTCCCCTCCAGCTCAATTTCACGGTCTGTCTTAATTGTTGAGCCGACTTTAAAGTATTCATTAGCCGTGGTGTCGTGAAACACAACGGTGCGATAGGTTGGATGGATATTCGGTTTCATCTCTGGCCTTCATGTATTGTTATAACATAACAAAATACTATCTGAGCTTTGCTGCAAAAACAACCCCTGTCACGCACAGCCTGTTTTTGAAAGGTTGATTCAGATACCTGCCTGAGACTGTCACATGCTATAACTATATCATTTAGCGATAAAAAACTTTTTCTTCTGGCGCGCAAACTCCAGGCCCAAGGTGGGCATATGGAAAGGATAAAGCAGCATGCGAACCCGACATCTGGTCAGCCTGGTAACAGGCATACTGATCTTCTCTGTGCTGGTCCCTGTGTGCCTCAGTATCTGGCTGGCGCATCGTCAGGCAGAGGATAAATTTGTGGACGCTCTGGACAGCTATGCCTCGCGCGTCCTGATCCGTACCGACAGAGTCGTTGCGCAGGCAAAACAGGCGCTCACGCACCTACAGACATTCCACGCCCCGCCCTGCACTCCCCCGCATTTACGCGAAATGCGTCGGGTTGAATTCTCATGGCGCTATATTCAGGAAGTGATGTATATCGATAACCTGAAGCCGCTCTGCTCATCCCTTGAACAATCCAGTAATACGGCGATCTTACCGCCCCCGATGCGGATCACCGCAGACGGGTATAGCGCGTGGCTCACCTCGCAAAACGACCTCGGCATTCACCGCTATATGGCCGTTCTGGGGAAAGGACATTATCTGGTGATGGTTGATCCTGCCTCGCTTGTGGATGTTGTCCCGTTTGGTGAAATTTCGATGGATGCCGCCCTGGTGGGCAGTGAAACCCATCGGATATTTGCCAGAAGCAATATTGTCGACCCGTATATTCTTTCTGTCGTTAAGGAGCAGCAGGACGTTACGCGCGTACAATACAACGGCTCGATGTACGTGTTGAAACCTGTACCCGAACTGGGGTTTACGGTGATCGCGTGGGCGTCGTTAAAACCGCTGGCGGAATCCTGGCACCAGCAGCTGATCATCTGGCTACCGGCTGGCATCTTGCTAAGCCTGGCTGCTGCCCTTATTGTCCTGCGCATCCTCCGCCGTTTGTTATCCCCGCGTAACCGCCTGATCGACGCGATCAACAACCGGGAGATCGAAGTTTACTATCAGCCCATCGTGGCGCTGTGCAGTGGAAAACTGGTGGGTGCTGAAGCGCTGATGCGCTGGCCGCAGCCAGATGGCAGTCACCTGTCGCCCAATCTCTTTGTGCCGCTGGCTGAGCAGACGGGGCTTATTTCAACGCTGACGCAGCTGGTGGTGAATAAGGTGTTTGAGGATTTAGGCGCCTGGCTGCATCATCATCCGGAACTGCACATTTCTGTCAACCTTGCGCCATCGGATTTAACGTCCCCCGAGTTGCCTCGCCAGCTGAGTCAGTTGCTCAACAAATGGGGCGTCCACCCGCGCCAGATCGCCCTTGAATTAACCGAGCGCGGCTTTGCCGATCCCGCCGTCAGCGTGCCTGCCATCGCTGCGTTTCGCCGCGCCGGGCACGCTATCTACATTGATGATTTTGGTACAGGTTACTCCAGCCTGAGCTATTTGCAGGACCTGGATGTCGATACCCTGAAGATTGATAAATCCTTTGTGGATGCGCTGGAGTACAAGAACGTGACTCCCCACATCATCGAAATGGCCAAATCGCTTAAACTGGCGATGGTCGCAGAAGGCATTGAAACTGAAGGGCAGATTGAATGGTTGCATCGCCACGGCGTGCAGTACGGCCAGGGCTGGTATTTCAGCAAGGCACTGCCTAAAGAGGATTTCATTCTCTGGGCCGGGCACAACCTGGAGAAGCACATTACTTAAGGTACGATTTGATCACCTGCATCACGACCCCGAGATCGGCCTCGCGCTGCGCTTCCTCTGGCTCTTTCACCACGTGATCGGTTAAATGTCCCTCAATTACTTGCATCATCATGCCGTTTACCGCGCCCCTGATCGCCGCCAGCTGCTGTAACACCTCGGCGCATTCATGATCGCTGTTGAGCATTTTTTCCAGCGCAGCGCTTTGCCCCTGAATTTTTTTCAGGCGGGTCAATAACTTCTTTTTATCACGAACTGTGTGTGACATCGCTTAGCTCCTCTTAGGTGGCGTAAAAAGCATATCACGCTCTACTCCCCCTGGGTATTTTTCTACTGGGGGGTAGTATTATACTACTGGGGGGGAGTAGTATTCTCGGCATGTTTTCCACCCCGGAATGTTCAATGAACGCTTTTTCTTCTCTTCTTCAGCAGGGTAACGCCTGGCTGTTTGTCCCCAGCGCCATCCTGCTTGGCGCGCTCCACGGCCTCGAGCCAGGCCATTCAAAAACAATGATGGCGGCTTTCATTGTGGCGATCCGCGGTACGCTGAAACAGGCTGTGTTGCTTGGGTTGTCCGCAACGCTGTCTCATACGGCGGTCGTCTGGATCATTGCGATGGCAGGATTAGGGTTTGGTCGGGGATGGGACGCAGATACATCTGAGCCCTGGTTTCAGTTGATTTCCGGGGTTCTGATCGTGTTGATCGCCCTGTGGATGGCGTGGCGAACCTGGCAGGAGAGCCAGCCGCATCACCACCATGATGATCATCATCACCATCATGATCATCACGACCACGCGCATCATCACGACCACACGTCTCCTCTGGTTGAAGAGGAGTGGCAGGATGCCCACCAGCGCGCACACGCCCAGGACATTAACCGACGCTTCAACGGTAAAGAGGTCACCACCGGGCAAATCGCGCTATTCGGCCTGACCGGTGGGCTTATCCCCTGTCCGGCCTCCATTACGGTGCTGCTGATCTGCCTGCAACTGAAACATTTCGCGCTCGGTGCCACGCTGGTGTTCAGTTTCAGTATCGGACTGGCGCTCACTCTCGTCGCCTCTGGCGCAATTGCCGCATTAAGCATGAAACATGCGGCGAAGCGCTGGCCCGGCTTTAGCGCCTTTTCGCGCAAGGCGCCGTGGATCTCAGCGGCACTGATCGCGGTAGTCGGGATTTATATGAGCATTCACGGCGCAAGCGGGATCCTGAGATAAGCATTGCGGCCACGGCAGTGGCCGCACGTGTCGGCTCAGCCGTTCTGCTGCCAGCTAAACGTGTAGCGCAGCCGGCGGTTTTGCAGAATGAAGGCCGGGGCTACGCTCGGGCTCCATGAGTCGTCCCCCCCTACGCCCATGTGAAACGCATCAAGATTCAACCAGCAGCCAGCCTCTTCCCGCAGCAAATGCTGATGCGTTGTCTCATGCAGCTGCCGCTGGCTATAACGGCTCAGGGAGAAATGGAACTGTCCCTGCAACTGATGGGAGCCAAACGTCAGCTCGCGGGTGTCGCAGCGCAAACCGTTCTCCGTCGGGAAGATATACGGCGTCTGCATCTCTTCCAGCGGTAACGCCCAGCGCCCCTGCTGCGCCGCCAGTTTTCTGTCCGGATAGTTCTCCAGCGGGCCTAGCCCCAGCCAGCGCACCGTTTCCGGGATATCCGCCAGCATAACGCTCAGGCCCACGCGAGCGGGCTCAGGAATGTCAGACGCCACCGTCACCTGCACATCACCGTGCAGCACCCCGTGGTCATCAATCCGCCAGAGCTTGCAGCTGATAAACAGCGCTTTACCCTGATGCTCCCAGACGTGCTGCGTGGTCACCACCACCTCACGGGCATGCTGCTCCGCTTCACACTGGAGGAGGCGCGCGGACATCCCATACATCCCTGCCGCTTTCCAGCCTTCCACCCACGCGTTCGGATCGATGCGGGTCGCCTCGCTGACGCCAATGTCATTGTCCAGCGGCGCGCGGGTGAAGTTATCCGTTAGCGGGGAACGGAGCGTTTCAGCGCCCTCGTTCCACCACTGGGTCAGGTTTCCGGTGAGACGGCTAAACTGCCAGCGCTGCTGCTGATGAGTAATGTCCAGCGCTTCGTCCTGCACCGTTAGCTGCGGAGGGGTTCCGCCTGCTTTCGGTGGCGCAAGGTACAGCGGAGCCGGGAGCGGCCACTGATCCCAGGCACAACGGTGGCCGGGCGGCGACCACGGCGTGGCCTGCGGCTGAACGATCTCCACGTTGAGCCAGACCTCGCCCGGCTCAGCATCAAGCTCAGGCAGCGGGATCTCAACGCGCTGCGTCTCCTGAGGCGCAATAGAAAGGGGTGTTTCGCCGGAAGCCAATACCGCACCGTCACGCGCCACTGACCATCGCAGATGCTCGTTGTCAGTATGACGGAACAGATAATCGCTCTGGATATCGACGACCAGCGGAACGGTGCTCACCAGCGTAAAGGTAAAGAACTGCTGGGCACGCTGCGCCTCGTAAAGGGCGGGGTGCGGAGTGCGATCGGGAAACACCAGCCCGTTGAGGCAGAACTGACGGTCGTTGGGCTTATCGCCAAAATCGCCGCCGTAGGCCCAGTATGCCGTGCCGTCTTCCGCTTTTTTCGTCAGCGCCTGATCGACCCAGTCCCAGACAAACCCGCCCTGCAACCGGGGATGGCTGCGGAATGCCTGCCAGTAGCTGGCAAAGCCGCCAAAGCTGTTGCCCATCGCGTGGGCATACTCGCACAGGATCAGCGGACGGGTTTCGTCCGGCATGCCGATCCACTTTTTAATCGACCACTTTGGCACCGCCGGGAATGGCTGATCCTGATCGACGCGGGCATACATCGGGCAGACAATATCGGTAGCGGCCGTACTGGCGCCACCGCCTTCGTACTGCACCGGCCGCGTGGGATCGGCGGTTTTCAGCCAGCGGTACAGCGCATCGTGATTCGCCCCATGCCCGGACTCATTCCCCAGGGACCAGATGATGATGGACGGATGATTCCAGTCCCGCTGCACCATACGCGTTACGCGTTCGCTCATGGCAGGCAACCAGCGCGGATCGTCCGCCAGGCGGCTCATCGGCACCATGCCGTGGGTTTCAATATTCGCCTCATCGACCACGTACAGGCCGTAGCGATCGCAAAGCGTGTACCACAGAGGATGGTTCGGATAATGCGAGCAGCGCACGGCGTTGAAGTTATGCTGCTTCATCAGTTCGATGTCGCGGCGCATGGTCGCCTCATCCATCACCTGCCCCTTCTCAGGATGATGTTCGTGACGGTTCACGCCGCGGATCAGCAGCGGTTTGCCGTTAAGCTTCAGCAGGCCGTTGCTGATTTCGACGCGTCTGAAACCGACATCGCAGGCTTCAGTCTCCAGCACGTTACCCTGCGCATCCCGAAGCGACATTGTCAGCCGATAGCATTCCGGTGTTTCAGCGCTCCACAGCGCGGGAGCGTTCACGGGGATCGCCACCGTGAGCCGTTCTGCCCAACTGCCGCGTTCGTCCACGATGGCCGATCCGGGCTGCTGCGTGGTTTGCGCGCAGGCTTCGCCGTTACGCCACAGGGTAAACGCCACCTCGCATTCGGCGTAGCGTGAGCCTTCCAGCGCAACGTCAACCCGGAGTATCGCCCGATCGCATTCGGCATTCAGATCGGTCACGATCTGATAATCGGCAATTCGCGTTTCCGGCTTGTGCAGCAGCGAGACGTCACGGAAAATGCCGCTCATCCGCCACATGTCCTGATCTTCCAGGTAGCTTCCGTCGCACCAGCGTAACACCATCACCGCCAGACGGTTCTGCCCCGGTCGCAGCACCGCGCTGAGATCGAACTCCGCAGGCAGACGGCTGTCCTGCGAATAGCCCACCCACTGGCCGTTACACCACAGATGAAAAGCTGAATTCACCCCGTCAAAAATAATGCGGGTTTGCCCGCTGCACAGCCAGGCGTCATCCATCTCAAATGTGAGCGAGTAACAACCAGTTGGGTTTTCAGCCGGAACATACGGCGGGTTCACATTTATCGGATAGGTGACGTTGGTATAGATGGGAGTGTCAAATCCCTCCATCTGCCAGTTCGACGGCACGGGCATCTCAACGGCGTCAGCCAGATCGTCCGTTATCCATGCCTCGGGAACCTGCTCTGGCGCCGGGAAAAAGCTGAATCGCCAGACGCCGTTAAGCAGACGCTTGCTTAGCGAAAGTTTATCCTCGCGGGCGAAGGTTTCATCGCGCCAGCTATGAAAAGGCGCGTGTGTAGCCAGACGATTCCACTGCGTCACGCCCGGGTTTTCCCAGTCACGACGCGCCAGAAGTGCGCTGAGGGTCAGCGGCAATGTAGAAGACATATCAACCTCTTTGCGAAGCGCTCACAATTTCAGCCAACATGCCCTGGTAAACGGTGGCGGTAAAGACTTTGATCGTCACCAGGCGAACACGATCACAAAAGTGCTAGCTGCGCGCCAGTTTCTCCGCCAGCAGCGCCAGCGTTCTGAGCTGTTGCGCCAGATCTTCACGATCGGCCTGCTGTGCGGCGCGCGGCGCGGTGGAATGACGTACTATCAACGTAACGGGAAGTTGTTCCTGCCAGCATTCGTCGTGATGGTCAGGTGCCATCAGCCACTCCACGCTGCGCTCACCGGCCTCGCGGAACGCCTGCCGAACGGTGGTGAGCGGAGGTGAAAACCACGCGCTGTCAGCCGTATCATCAAACCCGACAACCGAGATCTGCCCCGGTACCGCAACGCCTTTTTCCGCACAGGCGCGTAAAACGCCAAGCGCCATCTGATCGTTAGCGACGAGGATCGCCTCCGGCAGCTGCGCGCCCGCCAGGAGCTGATGCCCTTTCTCATAGCCCGAGGCCGCGCTCCAGTCGCCCTGCGCCACCGCAAACGCCTCCACGCCGGCCCGGGCCAGCGTGGTTTTCCATCCCGCCAGACGAGCCCGGGCAGAGACAGAACTTTCCGGCCCGGCGAGCAGCGCAATTCGCTGGTGCCCCAGCGAAAGCAGATGCTCTGCCCCCAGGCCAGCGCCCTGTTCGGCATTGAAAACAAGGCTGTTAACCCGAGCTGTGGGGGAAACATCGAGAAAAAGAACCGGGGTCGGCGAGGCCATTTCCTGAAGCATTTCTGCCTGTGCATCTTCCAGCGGAACGTTCACCAGCAGCGCCTCCACGCGCTGCGCCAGTAATTCCTGCAAAGCAGCCTGACACTGCGCGGGTTGCTCCACCATGGAGATGAGTACGCTAGCCCCCTGCTCCACTGCCCGGGATTTTACAGCTGAGGCGATTTGCGACGGCGCATGCAGCGCCAGATCGCTGGTCATCAGCCCCAGCGTGCGGGTACGTTTCCCGGCCAGCTGCTGCGCGCCACGGTTAGGCACATAGTGTAGCGCCGCCATGGCCTGCCGGACCTTTTCCCGCGTACGGGCAGAAACGTGTTCTGCGTCGTTAATCACCCGGGAAACGGTCTGATAGGAAACGCCCGCCACGCGGGCAACGTCATAAAGAGTGATCGCTTTCATACATTCTGGCGTCGTAAAAAGAGAAGTCTCTATTCTGACACAGTTACGCCATCATAGCCTGTGAGCGCTTCGCAAAATTAAACAATCCGCTCCGGCCGCGCGGCTTTCTGAATGCGCGGTCCCTGACGAAACCACGGCAAACAGAGCTGGATCAGCGGGCCGATGGTTAATGCATACAGTACGGTTCCAACGCCAAACGCTCCCCCGAGGAGGTAGCCGACGATCAACACGGTCACCTCGATCGCGGTACGCACGCTGCGGATCGACCAGCCCAGCCGGGCATGTATGCCGGTCATCAGACCGTCGCGCGGGCCTGCGCCAAAACCCGCGCCGATATACATCCCGGTGGCAAGGGCGTTAACCACAATGCCGGAAACCAGCAGGGTGATGCGCACGGGCAGCGAGGTGAGCTCAGGGATCAGCGCCATTGACGCATCGGCCGCCAGACCAATACAAATCACATTACTGATAGTACCCAGTCCCGGCAGCTGACGCAGCGGGATCCACAGCAGCAGCACCGCGGCCCCGGTTAAAATAATCACCGTGCCGATGCTCATCCCGGTCTGGATGGCGACGCCAAGGTGAAAGACATCCCACGGGTCGACACCCAGATCCGAACGAATAAACATCGCGGTTGAAAGCCCGTACAGGCCTAAACCGACATAAAGTTGTACCAGACGACGTACCATTTTCTCTTCTCCGAAGAACCAGGTTCCATCTTCGGTGAAAATGGCACTATGATTAATGTCCAGTTTTCAAATAGTGGACTGCATATGTCATCACGTCGTTTTGGAAGCCAGTCTCTGGTACGCCTGTTAGGGCACTGGCAGCAAGCCTCTTCCCGCACCCCGCTGTGGCGCCAACTGGCTGACGCGTTACGCCTGTTAATTCTGGATGGCAGGCTGGCGTTAAACACGCGCCTGCCCGGAGAGCGGGAACTGGCCGCCGCTCTGAGCGTAAGCCGCACCACCATCAGCAGCGCGCTGGCGCATCTGCGGGAAGAGGGATATCTGGAGAGCCGTCACGGCAGCGGTTCGCGGGCGATCCTGCCAGACCGCCGCGCCGTGCCCACGCTTTCTACTGCCAGCGCGGCGCTGGATCTCTCAACCGCCGCACTCAACGCGGGGCCAGAGATCCACCAGGCCTACGCCCACGCGCTGACGGCCATCACGCCGAATCTGGCACTGACCGGGTACGATCAGCTTGGGCTTCCGGCGCTGCGTGAAGCTATCGCCGCCCGCTACACCGCACGCGGTCTGCCCACCCGGGCAGACGAAGTGATGGTAGTGAACGGCGCCGTCAGCGGCTTCGCCCTGATCTTAAGAATGATGACCGGTCCCGGGGATCGCGTGGTGGTGGATCATCCCACCTACCCGCTGGCGATAGCCGCTATTCAGGGGGCGCTATGCCGGCCCGTGGGCGTTTCGCTGCCTGAAACGGGCTGGGATACCGACGGTTTTGCCGCAACGCTTGCCCAGACCGCCCCGCGTCTGGCCTATCTGATGCCGGATTTTCATAATCCAACCGGACGTTGCATGGATGCCGCGACGCGCCAGACCATAACCGACATCGCCGCGCAGACCCGCACCACGCTGGTGGTGGATGAAACCATGGTCGATCTCTGGTTCGATGTTCCCCCGCCGCCGCCGCTGGCCGCCTTTAACCCGGAGGCCACGGTGATGACGCTGGGTTCCGCAGGCAAAAGCTTCTGGGGTGGGCTGCGTCTCGGCTGGATCCGCGCCTCGTCACGCACTATCGCCACCCTCGCGCAAACGCGCGACACGCTGGATCTGGGCTCTCCGGTGCTGGAACAGCTGGCCACGCTGTGGCTTATCGAAAACAGTGCAACCTTCCTGCCTGCCCGGCGGCAAATGCTGGCAGAACGGCGCGACCGCTGCGGCCAGATGCTGCGGGAACATTTCCCCGAATGGCGGTTTCAGGAAGCGGAGGGAGGGCTTTCATACTGGATTGAATTACCCGGCATGCTGGCGACACAGCTGGCGGCACGCGCCGAAACGACAGGCATCATTATGGGCACCGGCACGCGTTTTGGACTATCAGGCGCGTTTGACCGCTACCTGCGTATGCCCTTCTCACTCAGTTCACCAGAACTTGAAGAGGCATTATTGCGGATCAAACCGCTGTGGCGTGCATTAAATAAAAGTGTAGCGCCAGTAAAACGGAGCCTGGTGTAAATTATTCGCCAGAAACAATAAAAACTGCTGACTGTATCGCATGCAGTCAGCAGTTTTCATGAAGAACAACTTAATGTTGAGGTGGAATCGGGAAGCCTTTCAGCGAAATAATGAAATTATCCCCTTCTTTCTTTATTTTTGCACCGGTATCACACCAGTCAGACGCAATACGAAAGAACTCATCACTTCCTACATTCCAGCCAAGACGAACATGTTTCACGTAGCCGGAACGTAACAGATTGCAGGCCTCGTTGTAGTCACTGGCAGTCGATAGTTGTTGTTTCATTTTCTCTTCTTCAGAAGTTTACGTAGTGCTTTGATTTCTTTAGGAGTAAATGGAGTTACGCTCTCTTCTTCCGTATGCTGATTATCAACATCCTCTTCCGATACTCCCGCCTCTTCTACTGCTTCAAATGCCAGCAGCAGCAGTTTCTCTGTGGTCACGCTTAAATTCTCATTATTGTCTTCCGCATAGTGGCGAAGTCTTTCTTTTAGCGCTTCATCAATTTTAACGTTTAAAACCGCAGTAACCATGATTGTCACATCCTTTCGGAACACGTGTTTAATTTAATACACGAAGATAAGTTTGTTATCCAGATATATATTTTTTAGCTTATGACAGAATAAAGGCATCGAAAAATAAAATGACAGTCTATTATTACAGGTTTATGACATTATTATTTCAGTTAAATGAAGGTTGCATTACAAAAAATACAATAGTCACATAATTTAGAAGGTTTATTCAGGGGAACGACTGGAGAGGAGCAGAAATGGGTGGGGGCCCTGCCAGCTACATCCCGGCACACGCGTCATCTGCCTTGGCTGCTTCCTTCCGGACCTGACCTGGTAAACAGAGTAGCGTTGCGGGAGAACCAACAGAGCCCCCATTGAGAGCGTTGAGAACCAACGCGCAGGCGCATTATCACTGTGGAGCACCTCAATTGCAAGCCGCTGGCAACCGGATGCTGGATTATTGCGCAAACTGCCCCGACAATCTTCTTTATCTTCGTATAACATTACCCTTCGCTGATTTCCCGCAGGAGAAACAATGGACGAACATGACACTTTCCCACAGCGAGTGTGGCAAATCGTAGCGTCGATCCCGGAAGGCTGTGTCACGACCTATGGGGAAGTCGCCCGGCTGGCGGGTTCTCCGCGCGCGGCGCGTCAGGTAGGCGGCGTGCTGAGGAGGCTACCGGAAGGAAGCACGTTACCGTGGCACCGGGTCGTCAATCGCCATGGCGCCATTTCCCTCACCGGGCCAGACTTGCAGCGCCAGCGTCAGGCTTTACTTTCAGAAGGGGTGCAGGTGTCCGGGGCAGGACAAATTGATATGCAGAAGTATCGCTGGGAGTACTGACGCCCTCTCCCGTCAACATAGAGAGGGCGAAAGAGAATTACAGCTGTGTTGGCGGTGTAGGCAGAGTCGGCTGATTGTTCTGCGTTGCAACAGGTACTTCAGTTTGCTGCACCGGTACCAGGGTCAGGTCGATTTTGGTGCCGCCTTTGTTGACCGCTTCCTGCACGGTATCGGTGATAAAGACCAGCTTATCGTTGATCGTTACCGCCGCGCTCAGGAGGATACGCGCATTGGGTTGCACGTCAGACGGGTTGTACGGCAGCACAAAGCTGAACGGCGCCTGTTTACCCTCTGTACGAACCGCGCGCTGCGCAAGCACTTTGGACGGCGCATCCGCCAGGGAAGCATCAGACAGCGTGACCGTTAAAACCGCATCCGGCGGCAGCGCAACCTTCTGTTTGATCCAGATCGTACCGGAAACATTTGGCTGCTGAATAGCTTGCTGTGAAAGGGTGTTAATCCCGTTTGCGCTTGCTGTTGGCACCGGTACATCGGCACTCTTACCAGCACAGGCGGACAACGCTACCGCAATTGCTACACCACTGAGCATAGGCACGAGTTTCATTGAAGTCTCCTTATCATCAATGCACCAGCGGGATCGATCCCATCTGATGTCGTTTTATTCACATAACGAATACAAGTGTGGCACAAATCACGGATTTATGCCTAATTTCGTCCGGATATTAAGATTATTCTACCCATCGGACCACTTTCATTTCTGGGTTATACTCAGCGTATCTTTCGCCACGGCGTTTATTGAGGACCACTATGAGTCAGGCACTGAACAATCTGCTGACATTACTGAACCTGGAAAAAATAGAAGAAGGGCTATTTCGCGGACAGAGCGAAGATTTAGGCTTACGCCAGGTTTTTGGCGGCCAGGTCGTGGGGCAAGCGCTGTATGCCGCCAAGGAGACCGTCCCGGCAGACCGTCTGGTGCACTCGTTTCACAGCTACTTTTTACGCCCCGGTGACAGCGCTAAACCGATTGTTTACGACGTGGAAGTTCTGCGTGACGGTCAAAGCTTCAGCGCCCGTCGCGTGGCGGCCATCCAGCATGGCAAACCCATCTTCTACATGACCGCCTCGTTCCAGGCGCCAGAGCCGGGCTATGAGCATCAAAAAAAGATGCCGTCTGCCCCGTCGCCGGACGATCTGAAATCGGAAACCGAAATTGCCCGCGCTCTCGCGCATCTGCTGCCGCCGCAGGTAAAAGAGAAGTTTCTGTGCGATAAACCGCTGGAGATCCGCCCGGTCGAATTTCATAACCCAATGAAGGGGCATACCGCTGAGCCCGCCCGCCAGGTGTGGATCCGCGCCAACGGCAGCGTACCCGCAGATTTACGCGTGCATCAGTACCTGCTGGGGTATGCGTCGGATTTCAACTTCCTGCCGGTTGCGCTACAGCCACACGGTGTGGGCTTCCTCGAAAAAGGGATGCAGGTAGCCACAATTGACCATTCCATGTGGTTCCACCGTCCATTCGATATGAACGAATGGCTGCTTTACAGCGTGGAAAGTACCTCTGCGTCCAGCGCGCGCGGCTTTGTACGCGGGGAGTTTTACACTCAGGATGGCGTGCTGGTGGCTTCTACCGTGCAGGAAGGTGTGATGCGTAATCGCGGGTGATGTAAAAAGCCCGGTGGCGCTGCGCTCACCGGGCCTGCGAATTGTGCTTTTTCAGGCCGGGTAAGGCGAAGCCGCCGCCCGGCAAGGCACTCAAATTACGCGTTATAGGCATTCTCGCCGTGGCTGTTGACGTCCAGCCCTTCTCGCTCCTGTTCTTCAGGCACACGCAGGCCAACCGTCAGATCCGCCAGTTTGTAGCCAATAAATGCCACCACACCGGACCAGACGATCGTAATGGCAATGCTTTCCAGCTGTACCAGCAACTGATGGCCCATCGTCACACCTTCAGCGAAGCCCACGCCGCCCAGCGAGCTGGCGGCAAAAATCCCGGTCATGATACAGCCGACAATGCCACAAACGCCGTGCACACCGAAGACATCGCAGGGATCATCCACCCGCAGCAAGCGTTTGAGCATGGTAACGCCCCACAAGCCCGCCAGACCAGCTACCACGCCGATAATCAACGCGCCGCCAACCCCAATGTAGCCGCAGGCTGGCGTCACGCCGACCAGACCGGCAATCGCGCCAGAACACGCCCCCAGCAGTGAAGGCTTACCACGCAGCGCCCATTCACCGAAGATCCAGCCAAGAATTGCCGCCGCCGTTGCGACCACAGTATTCACAAAAGCCAGTGCCGCGATTTCATTCGCCGTGCCCGCTGACCCGGCGTTAAAGCCAAACCAACCGATATAGAGAATGGCAGTCCCGGTGAAGACCATCGGCAGGTTGTGCGGTTTAAACGCCTCTTTACCGAAGCCCACGCGTTTTCCTATCAGATACGCGCCCACCAGACCGGCGATTGCGGCGTTAATGTGCACCACTGTGCCCCCCGCGAAATCCAGTGCACCGTGAGAAGCCAGCAAACCACCGCCCCAGACCATATGCGCAATCGGAATGTAAGAGAGCGTCAGCCATACCACCACGAAAATCAACACAGCTGAGAAGCGGATTCGTTCCGCCAGCGCCCCAACTATCAAGCCTACGGTAATGCAGGCAAACGATCCCTGAAACGCTACGTGGATATACTGATAAATGCTGCCCATCACCGCCGTCAGTTCGATGTTTTTCAGCATCAACCAGTTAATGTTGCCGAAGAAGTTGTTGCCCTCACCAAACGCCAGCGAGTAACCGTAAACCACCCAGAGAATACAGACCAGTGCAAATGTCACCGTCACCTGCGTCAGCATCGACAGCACGTTTTTGCCGCGAATCAACCCACCGTAAAACAGGGCAATCCCCGGAATAGTCATAAACAGCACCAGCGCAGTACAAATCATCATAAACGCATTGTCGGCTTTATCGGCCACCGCAGGTGCAGCCATTACCAGTCCCGGCAGCATCGCCAGTGAAGCAAGCCCAGTTTTTATCGTCGCTATCTTCATTTTTCGTTCCTGTTGCTGTGTGCCAGAGATTACAGCGCCGCTTCGTCGGCTTCGCCGGTACGAATACGAATGACGCGTTGCAATTCAGCGACGAAGATTTTGCCGTCGCCAATTTTTCCGGTGTAAGCCGCCTTACTGACGATATCGATCACTTCATCGAGTTGGTCATCAGCAATCGCCACATCAATTTTTACTTTTGGCAGGAAGTTGACGCTGTATTCCGCCCCCCGGTACAGCTCGGCATGCCCTTTCTGACGCCCGAAACCTTTCACTTCGGTGACGGTCAGGCCCTGAATACCAATGGAAGATAACGCTTCACGAACGTCTTCCAGCTTGAATGGTTTGATTATCACGGTCACCAGCTTCATAGATCCCCTCCGGTCAGAATTCGGTAATGGTTCTGCTACACGAAGAAGGTATTGCAAGCGGTGTGCCAGAAATGAAAAACGAGAAAGAGAGCAGGAAGTTAAGAAGTTTGAAAATGAAAACGCACTATGACAGTGCACAGTGCGTTACATTTTTGCACCAACGATGAAATATTGCGCTATTCAGGCGCTCAATGATTCCTCTTCACGCACGCTGGCTGCCAGCTCTTCGCCCGCAAGTTGCAGTTGATACATCTGCCAGTAGCGTCCCTGGGCCGCCAGCAGTTGCTGGTGAGTGCCCTGCTCCACGGCTTGCCCACGATGAAGCACCAGAATGGTGTCGGCATCAACAATGGTCGATAAGCGGTGAGCAATCACTACCAGCGTGGTATGTTCACGCACCGCCGCCAGAGCATGTTGAATCGCCTGTTCAGTACCGGAGTCAATGCTGGCGGTTGCCTCATCAAGGATCAGGATTTGCGGCGTCTCGACCAGCACGCGCGCCAGTGCCAGCAGTTGCTTTTGCCCAACTGAGAGATTATTCCCCTGCTCGCCCAGCGGCGTGTAAATACCGTCGCTCATGCTACGCGCCAGCTCCGCCAGTTGCACGGTTTCCAGCGCCTGCCAGACGCGTTCTTCGGAGATATCCCGCCCCAGCGTCACGTTGGCGAGGAAGGTATCCGCCAGCACCACCGGATCTTGCTGCACCATTGCCACGCCCTGGCGCAGCGCGCTGTGACTTAGCGAACTTAATGGACGACCATCAAGGCGAATCTCACCTTCCGTTAGCGGGTAATAGCCCATCAATAAACTGGCGAGGGTGCTTTTGCCACTGCCGGTATGCCCGACCAGTGCCACAAAGTTACGCGAAGGCACAGAGAGATTAATGTTCTTTAGCACCAGATTGTCATCGCGATAAGCAAATGACACGTTATCGACTTCGATGGTGCCACTCTGTAACGGGCGATCATCATTGCCATATTGCTGGCGCGGTCCGTCCATCAGTTCAAACACGCGCTCACCAGCAACAACAGCCTGTTGCAGCATCGCCTGTTGCGTGGTCAGTTCGATTAATGGTTCGTTAAGTCGCCCAAGATAGCTGATAAACGCATACAGCACGCCCACTTCAATGGTGC
Source organism: Enterobacter hormaechei (assembly GCA_042434945.1). GTDB lineage: Bacteria > Pseudomonadota > Gammaproteobacteria > Enterobacterales > Enterobacteriaceae > Escherichia > Escherichia hormaechei_A. The sequence continues at coordinate 545,831 of CP170191.1, read as the reverse complement.
CGCTAGCGGAGAAGCCAAACAGCATCAACAAGCCACAAAGAATGAGCGATGAAAACAGACTCAGCAGCGGACGCAGCAGAAAACCGTCGAGGCGCAGGGTTTGCATCCTCGCCATATAGTGTGAACGACTGGCCTCCCCCATACGTTCGCCAAATCGCGCCTGCTGACGGAACTGCTGGATAACGCTCATGCCATTGATGATTTCGTTAAAGCCGTCGTTGATATCCGCCAGATAGGCGCGCACACGGCGGACAATCGGCGTGCTGTAACGCTGGTATATCACCATTACCACCAGCACCACCGGGAAAATCATTATCGCCACCAGCGCCATTCGCCAGTCGAGGCTGAACATCGCCACCAGCATCGCGCCCACCAGTGCGGCGCTACGCAGGACAGTTGCCACTACGGTAACGTAGAGATCGCGGATCACTTCAGTGTCATTAGTGACGCGGGAAATCACCTGCCCGACGGGTTGGGTATCAAACTCGCTTAATGGCTGGCGTAACGCAGCATCCATCACGTCGGTACGCAACTGTTGCACTACGCCTACTGCCGCCCGATTAAACAGCAGCGACTGCGCGTAATGTAGCCCGGCGGCAAACAGTTGTAGCCCAACATACGCCGCAGCCAGCCCTGCAACCACTTTCAACGGCAGGTTATTTTTCGCTACCATATTGTCGATAAAATAGCTGATAAGCAGCGGCCCACTGACTTCTGCCGCCGCCGGCAACCCACATCATCAGGACCGCAATCCCCAACGGTTTACGCCACGGTGAACCGTACGCTAACAGGCGCTTGAGAGTCGGCCACAGTTGGCTAAACTACGCATCGACGGCCTCCTCGCGAATTTCCGAGCGTCGTCGAGCGCCGCCTCCAGTTGTTGATAGCGATACATATCGCGATACCAGCCGCTTTGTTGCGCCAGCACATCATGATTGCCACGCTGGGCGATATGTCCGTGCTGCATCACAATAATTTCACTGGCTTCCGTCAGTGCAGAAAGGCGATGGGCACTGATGATTACCGTTCTTCCCTGTCCCCACTGACGCAGGTTATGCAGGATCTGGTGCTCTGTGCGTCCGTCACCGCCGAAAGCGCATCATCAAGGATGAGGATTTCCGCGTTGACTAATAACGCACGAGCAATAGAGATACGCTGTTTTTGCCCGCCGGAAAGCATCACGCCGCGCTCTCCACCTCTGTATCGTAACCTTGCGGTAAACGCAAAATATCGTCATGTACGCTGGCTAACCGCGCGACATGCTCAATCTCTTGCTGGGTGGCATTCGGGCAACCCAGCGCGATGTTATTTGCCACGGTGTCAGAAAAAAGGAATGGCGTCTGGCTGACCACCGCCAGGCGGCTACGCCAGCTATCGAGTTGTAACTTCGTCAGAGGAATATCATGAAAGCGAATATCCCCCTCGCTGACGTCGAAATGACGTTGAATGAGCGACAACAGGGTACTTTTGCCGAACCAGTCGGCCCGCAAATACCCAGCATCTGACCGGTTTCAGAGCGAAATTGACGTTTCCAGCGCAGGATGGTCAGTCTGCGGATACGTAAACTGGCGAATATTTACATCCAGTTCGCCACGCCCTTCCGGCACGGGTTCGCTACCATCGTTCACCACCGGCGCTTCCGCCAGCATCGCGCGAATACGGCTGTATGCAGCACTACCACGTTCACAATGTTAAACATCCATGCCAGCGCCAGCATTGGCCAAATCATCAGACCTAAATACATCATAAAACTGGTGAGCTGGCCCAGCGTTAAACTGCCCTGCACCACCATCCAACTACCGCCGCCAATCGCCAGCAAGTTCGCCATACCAATCGCGATATAGATGGTCGGGTCGAAACGAGCATCAATACGCGCCACCCGCATGTTTTTTTTGCCGGTATCTTCGGCATCCGCGGCAAATAACGCCGACTGGCGATCTTCCAGACCAAAGGCTTTGATCATGCGGATACTGGTGAGGCTTTCCTGGGTGCGGTCATTAAGACTAGAAAACGCCGCCTGTGCCAGCTTAAAGCGTTCATGCAAGGCATCGCCGTTGCGCTTGATCATGATCGCCATCACTGGCATCGGCAACAGGGCAAATAAGGTCAACTGCCAGCTAATTTGCGTAGACATCATAATCAACACAGCGCAGCCCATCACCAGTGAATCCACCAGCGTCCAGCACCCCTTCTCCGGCGGCAAACACGACGCGATCGACGTCATTGGTCGCACGAGCCATGAGGTCACCGGTGCGATGACGCAGGTAAAACTCAGGATGCTGCCGGCTTAGCTGACGGTAATAATCTTCACGCAGTTCAACAGCCAGTTGATAAGACGCACCAAACAGCAATACCCGCCAGACGTAACGCAGGAGATAAACCACAACGGCAATCAGCACCATGGTGGCGATCCACATCAGGATCTGCCCGGTAGTAAAGTGTTGTTCTGTCACGCCATCGACAACAATACCAACCAATTTTGGCGGAACCAGTTGCAGCATCGCGATAATGACAAGCAAGGCGACAGCCCCGAGATAGCGACGCCATTCCCGACGGAAATACCAGCTTAATTGAGCAAATAATCGCACGCGTTGTGTCCTGACCTGATTCTGGATATTTATTCGATGGGTAAAGAAGTGGTGTATTTAATCTGTTCCATCGCGAAGCTGGAAGTGACGTCCGACAGCCCCGGCACGCTGTTTACCAGACGCTTATAAAACTCGTCGTAGCGTTTCATGTCGGCAACCTGGACGCGCATCAGATAATCGTATTCACCAGCCATGCGCCAGAACCCCAGCACTTCTGGCATTTCGGTAAACCACGTGACAAAGCGGCAATACCATTCGCTGCTGTGATGTTGCGTTTTTATCAGCACAAAAGCGGTCAGGCCGAGGCCTATTTTTTCCGGATCCAGCAGGCGACTTTGCCGATAAGGATACCGTCGTCCTCCAGCCGTTTCAGGCGCTTCCAGCAAGGGGTGGTGTCAGATTAACGGCTTCAGCCAGTGCCTGCAAAGAGAGGGTGCAATCCTGTTGCAGTAAGGCCAGCAGCTTACGGTCAATTTTATCTAACATAGCCACCTCGAAGAGAAAATTATTCTCCTTACATTCTATTTTAAAGGTCAGATAGCAACAATTTTTTCTGTGCTTTTCGCTATGCTGGGCACAAAATGACAAACGGATAACTACGATGAATAGCACCTGGGTTAAACATGCCATCAGCGAAATAAATGCCGACTATCAGCGCTCGGCAGACACCCACTTGATCCGCCTGCCTCTGCCTGGATTTCCCGGCATTCAGCTTTACCTGAAGGATGAAAGCACCCATCCTACCGGCAGCCTGAAGCATCGCCTGGCGCGTTCACTCTTTTTATACGGTTTATGTAACGGCTGGATCAAAGAAGGCACCACGATTATTGAATCGTCGTCCGGATCAACTGCCGTCTCCGAAGCCTACTTTGCCCGCCTGCTGGGCCTCCCGTTTATCGCCGTGATGCCCTCCTGCACGGCGAAACGTAAAGTCGAACAGATCGAATTTTACGGCGGACGCTGCCACTTTGTGGAAAGCGCCTGCGAAATCTATGCGGCCTCCGAAATGCTGGCCCGCGAACTGAATGGTCACTATATGGACCAGTTTACCTTCGCCGAGCGCGCCACCGACTGGCGCGGCAATAATAACATTGCGGACAGCATTTTCCGCCAGATGACCCACGAGCCGCATCCTGTTCCCTCTTACATTGTCATGAGCGCGGGCACGGGCGGAACCTCCGCCACCATCGGACGTTATATCCGCTGTCAGGGTTATGATACGCAGCTGATGGTGGTTGACCCGCAAAACTCGGTGTTCCTCGATTACTGGCAATCCCGCGATGCCAGCCTGCGCAGCCCCGTGGGGAGCAAGATCGAAGGGATTGGTCGCCCGCGCGTCGAACCCTCGTTCATTCCGGACGTTGTGGATGAGATGCTCCGCGTGCCGGACGCCGCCAGCGTCGCGACGGCGCACTGGCTGGAGACACAGCTTGGCCGTAAAGTCGGGGCTTCCACCGGCACCAATATGTGGGGCGCGCTACAGCTGGCCGCGAGGATGCGCGAAGAAGGCCGTACCGGCTCTGTCGTCACGCTGCTGTGTGACAGCGGGGAGCGCTACCTGGACACCTATTACAACGCAGAATGGGTGCAGGCAACTATTGGCGATGTAGAACCGTGGAAAGCGCAGATTTCGCAGCTGGTGAAATAAAAAAAAGCCAGGCTAAAGCCTGGCTTGCTGGAAGGGTCTCACTATTCGGGGGAATATGGGAGGTTATTTTTGTCCAGCCAATGCGTCAAAAAATGGGACACCGCTTCGTTACGACAGTGTCCGATAACCGGTAAATGCGGGAGCGCGGCGATAAGTTGCGGCATCGCGTTCCCCATAATCAGTCCACGACCCACGCTGCTCAGCATCTCGTGGTCGTTCATGGCGTCACCAAAGGCCATACAGTCCTGCATCGTCAGCCCCAGATGATCGCTCAGCACCGCCAGCGCAGATCCTTTGTTACAGCCCACCGGCAGCACTTCAAGGCAGTCCACCGCCGAGAAGGTCAGGTGCGCCCGGTCGCCCAGCGCCTCGTTAAGCTGAATACGCAGGCGGCAGAGATCGTCGTGATCGCCGCAGAAGCAGATCTTGGTCACCTTGTGTGCCGGAATGCGGCGCAAATCGATAAGCTGATATTTAAAGCCGCTGTAAACGTGAGCGTGCAGCAAGGCCGGGATCTCACGCCCGGTAAACCAGCCTTCATCATTAAAAACATGCACGCTGGCCTGCGTATCCCAGGTGCTGTGCAGGACAATGTCCGCCACTTCCGGATTCAGATCCTGACGGTGCAGCATATTGCCGTCGACGGAGTGAATGCGCGTCCCGTTGCCGGTGATCAGGAACGCATCGAGGGCAAATGTTCCCAGCAGATGGCGCATCTCGAGAACATGACGACCAGTGGCAAACGTCAGGGTGACTTCACGCTCGCGCAGGCGCTTAAGTGTGTTCAGGGTTTTCTCCCCTAAACGGTGATCCGGCATTAACAGCGTGCCGTCCATATCAAATGCAGCGAGCCGAGCCATAATTACTCCCGAAATGTGATGCGGTTAACTTGTGCATCAGTATTACGTGAGATATACGGAAGTAATAGTGAATAGATGATAATTATTGTTCCGGGTTTTTCATGCGCCAGCTTAATCGTCTTAACCAGTATCAGCGTCTGTGGCACCCCTCCGCCGGCGCACCGCAGCAGGTTACCATCAGTGAACTTGCCAGCCGCTGCTTTTGCAGCGAGCGACATGTTCGCACCCTGCTGCGCCAGTCGCAGGAGGCGGGCTGGCTAAGCTGGCACGCCCGCTCCGGACGAGGTAAGCGTGGGGAATTACGCTTTCACGTCACCCCGGACTCGTTGCGTAATACGATGATGGAAGAGGCCCTGAAAAGTGGACAGCAGCACAACGCGCTGGAGCTGGCCCAGCTCGCGCCTGAAGATTTGCGATCGCTGCTGCATCCGTTTATGGGCGGGCAGTGGCAGAACGATACGCCGACGCTGCGTATTCCCTACTATCGCTCGCTGGAGCCGCTTCAGCCGGGGTTTCTCCCTGGCCGGGCGGAGCAGCATCTGGCGGGACAGGTATTCTCTGGTTTGACGCGTTTTAATGGTACCAGCAGTGAACCCACGGGCGATCTGGCGCATCACTGGGAAATCTCCGCTGACGGCCTGCGCTGGCATTTCTACATTCGCTCCACCCTGCACTGGCATAACGGCGATAAAATAGAGACGGCACAGCTCCGGAAAAGCCTGACGGCGCTGTTATCGCAGCCCGGCATGGGCACGCTTTTCCGCAGCGTCTTACGTATCGAAACCACGCATCCGCAGTGCCTGACGTTTATTCTCCATCAACCTGACTACTGGCTGGCGCACAGGCTGGCAACCTACTGTAGCCGTCTGGCGCATCCCGATTACCCCGTGGTGGGCAGCGGTCCCTTTCGACTGAGCGTTTTTGAGCCTGAACTGGTGCGTCTGGAAAGCCACGAGCAGTATCACCTTGGCCATCCGTTGCTTAAGGCTATCGAGTACTGGATCACGCCCCAGCTTTTTGACTACAGTCTGGGCACCAGCTGTCGCCACCCGGTGCAAATCGCCATTGGCGAGGCCGACGAGCTGGCCAGCCTGCGGCTGGTGAGTAACAGCACCAGTCTGGGTTTCTGCTACCTCACGCTGAAACAGAGCCCACGTCTGAGCGAACTTCAGGCAAAGCGGCTGATTAATATCATTCATCTCTCAACGCTGCTGCACACGCTTCCCCTGAACGAAGGGCTCATCACCCCTACCGAGGAACTGCTTCCCGGCTGGGCGATCCCCCAATGGCCTGATTTAACCGACGTTGCGCTGCCAGAGGCATTGACGCTCGTCTACCACCTGCCGGTTGAGCTTCACACCATGGCCAGCCAGTTAAAAGCATACCTTGCGCGGCAGGGTTGTGAACTGACCGTCATCTTTCACGACGCCAAAACGTGGGACGGGTGCCAGCAGCTTGCCGATGCAGACATCATGATGGGAGACAGACTGATTGGCGAAGCGCCAGCGTACACGCTTGAGCAGTGGCTCCGCTGCGATGCGCTCTGGCCGCATCTGCTGAGCGCACCGGCATACGCCCATTTGCAGGCCACGCTGGATGCGGTGCAGACGCAGGCCGACGAACGTGACCGACACGCAGGACTTCAGGCTATATTCAGCCGGTTAATGGAGACAGCCGTCCTGACGCCGCTCTTTAACTACCAGTATCAAATCAGCGCGCCTCCGGGCGTCAACGGCATACGCCTTAACACTCGCGGCTGGTTTGACTTCACCGAAGCCTGGCTTCCTCCCCCAAACGCGTGAAGAAGCTGGTCGCCGCTTTAGCCAGGCGTTAACATGACGCTTTTACTGTAACTGTCGAGATGATCTATGAAACGTGCCGTCGTCGTGTTCAGCGGAGGACAAGATTCCACCACCTGCCTGATTCAGGCGCTTCACCAGTATGATGAAGTGCACTGCGTCACTTTTGATTATGGTCAGCGTCATCGCGCTGAAATCGATGTCGCTCGTGAACTGGCCCTCAAACTGGGCGCCCGCGCTCATAAAGTGCTGGACGTGACGCTGTTAAATGAACTGGCCGTCAGCAGCCTCACCCGCGACAGCATTCCGGTGCCTGATTACGAACCGGATGCCAGCGGCATTCCGAACACCTTCGTACCGGGCCGCAACATTCTCTTCCTGACCCTGACGGCGATCTATGCCTACCAGGTGAAAGCCGAAGCGGTGATCACGGGCGTATGTGAGACCGACTTCTCTGGCTACCCGGACTGCCGGGATGAATTCGTGAAAGCACTCAATTACGCCGTCGATCTGGGAATGGCAAAAGAGACCCGCTTCGAAACGCCGCTGATGTGGCTGGATAAGGCTGAAACCTGGGCCCTGGCCGACTACTGGGGCAAGCTGGATGTTGTTCGCAACGAGACCCTGACCTGCTACAACGGCATTAAAGGGGACGGCTGTGGGCAGTGTGCCGCCTGTAACCTGCGCGCGAACGGTCTGAATCATTACCTTGCGGATAAACCTGGCGTGATGGCCGCAATGCAGAAAAAGACCGGTCTGAAATAAGGGCTACCTGACCGTGCTGTCGAACGGTAAGTGTCGACAGCACAGTTATTCCTGAACATTTCTTACGCGATCATCTGCTCCAGCTTTTCGCGCAATTCCCCTTCCAGAGCTAATGCTTTCTGCGTTTTAAGATCAATACAAACAAACGTAATAAGCGCATCCGCTACCACCTGCCCTTCCGGCTCCAGTGTAATGACCTGGCTTAAGATGCCGCTTTTACCGTTTAATTGCTGCAACTGACTGGTAATAGTTAACAGGTCACTTAATACCGCTGGGCGACGATAGTTAATATTGATATTGACCACGACGAAGGCGATGTTATGGGCCGTCATCCACTGAAAACTGTCGCTATTTTCCAACCCATCCCAGCGGGCTTCTTCGAGAAATTCAAGGTAGCGGGCGTTGTTGACGTGCTGGTAAACGTCGAGATGATATCCACGAACTTTGATTTGTGTTTGCATAGCGCAATAACCTTACGTTGTTGTTATAAGTACAGAGGTCATAACTGGTATGACCTCTTCAGTCTGGCAAAAAATTGCCACTATGCAAATTAATTACAGGGTTAATACCGCCAGATTACGTTCCACCAGCGAATTGCCCATCCCCGGCACCTGCTTTAGATCCTCCACAGTTTTAAACGGACCGTACTCTTCGCGATAACTGACAATCGCCTGCGCTTTCTTCAGGCCAACGCCATTCATCGCGCGGGCTAGCTCTTCCGCGCTGGCATTATTAATGCTGACCCGGGTGCCTTCTTCGTCACTGGCTTTCGCCGGTACTGCTGCTTTACTTTGTGCTGCAGGAGCTTCCGCTTTGGTTTCTACCGCCGTCGGTTTCGCCACAGAAGCTGCCGCCAGCGCGCTATGAGACATTCCGGCACAGGCCAGGGACAGGGTAATGAGCAGTGCTTTAATTCCGTGTTTCATACTGTTTTCTCCTTGTTTGTTAACAGTGGAATCACCTTAACGGCAGTGAAAACAGTAAACAAATGGCAATGTTCAGAAATGGAAAAGGCCGCGAAAGCGACCTTTTCTTGTTACAGCTGCAACGCATTTTTTTGCGAGGCGGCTTCAGGATTATTGCTGTTCCAGCGCATCGCCAATTTTGATTTTCGCCTCTTTACGCAGGTTACTCATCAGAGCTTCAAAGACGATTTGTGCGTTGTTCTGGGTGATACCCTGCACCATCGCTTTTTTCTGATCTTCCGGCATTGAACCTTGTTTCACTTCATCCAGCGCCAGCAGAACCACATTACCTTGCATATCGGTCGCCATACCGTAGCTCGGTTTGTCTTTCGCTGGCAGTGGCAGTGCAAACGCCGCCTGGCTAATCGGGTCACGACCGGAACGGCTTAAGGTTTTCGGCTCGCCAAATTTCAGACCGGCAGCCTGCATAGCTTCCGCACCTTTGCCGGCTTTCAAATCAACCAGCAGTTTCTCAGCATCCACTTTCGCCTGTTGTTCAGCTTTGTTGTGCTGAACCAATGCCTTAACTTGTTCCTGAACATCTGCCAACGGTTTCACCGCTTCCGGTTTGTGCTCGCTGATGCGCAGCACGAATGCGCGGTCGCCGTCTACGGTGATGATGTCAGAGTTGATGCCCGGCGCGCCGTTTTCACCTACCAGACCGCCGTTAAAGATAGCGTCGGCAACCGGCTTGAAGTTCAACTCTTCCGGCAGGTTATCTTTGCTGAACCAACCCGTCTGAGTGGCTTTAACGCCGGCAGCTTGCTCTGCACCGGCCAGAGACTCGGTGTCGTTGCTTGCCGCATCGCTCACTTTCTGCTGCAGCGCGTAGTACGCATCGAGGGCTTTTTCGTGTTTCACTTTCGCCGCAATGTCGTCACGTACTTCGTCTAACGATTTCACTTTCGCTGGCTGAATGTCGTCCAGACGTACAATCAGGAAACCGACCGAAGATTTGATGACACCAGACAGTTGGCCTTTTTCTTTCAGACCAGCATTTTTCAGTTCGTCCGGGATAGTGGCATCTTCTAACCAACCCATATCGCCGCCGTTACGAGCAGAGATAATATCGGCAGATTTTTCTTTGGCTAATGCAGCAAAATCACCGCCTTTATTCAGCTCATCAAGTACCGCTTTCGCTTCATCTTCAGTTTTGGTCTGGATGATGCTGTAGCGGGTACGCTGCGGCTGGGTGAATTGATCCTGATGCTGGTCGTAGTAGCTCTGGATATCCGCATCGCTAACCGGTTGCTGCATCGTTGCGGCATCCAGCTTGATGTAACTCACGCGGAATTGTTCCGGCGTCATGAAATTGTTTTTGTTTTGTTCGTAGTAGCTGGCAATCTCCTGTTCGGTCACAGGCTGCTTCGCCGCCAGCGCGTTAACATCGATAGTCGCCTCACGCACCACGCGTTGTTGCGCGACCAGTGCCGCCAGCTCGTCGGTTTCACCTTTCAGCATAAAATCGGTACCGGCAACGCCGTTAATCAGCTGTTGGGTAGTGAGCTGGTTACGCAGCGCCTGGGCGTACTGATCGGCGGTCATCCCCATCTGGTTGAGGATACCGTTATAGCGGCTGTTATCAAATTTGCCGTCAACCTGGAAGGCTGGGGTCGCGAAAATCGCCTGTTTAACCTGCTCATCGCTGATACCCAGTTTCAGCTCACGTGCGTACTGATCCAGCAGCGCCTCGTCGATCAGACGATTCAGCACCTGTTGACGCAGGGTTTTCATATAGCCTTCGTTCGCTGCCAGCTCGGAGTATTGATCGCCCAGCTGTTGCTGCATGCGATTACGCTCGCTGTTGAAGGCGTTCTCGAATTGCCCACGGCTGATTTCCTGGTCATTCACTTTTGCGGCGTAGTTATTGCCTCCGCCAATCAGGTAACCACTCACGCCGGTCAATATGAACGACACGATAATGATACCGAAAATAATCTTGAGCACGAGACTGTTTGCAGCCGTGCGTAAGCTGTCCATCATGGTGTAACAACACTCCGCTGTAGATGACTGTGTACCTCACGCAACGTATCGATGCGCGCAAAGGCCTATTGTGACAAGAAACGGGGGCAATTGTCAGCCCACAAGACGCAGAAAGTCACCGAATACAAATAAAAAAGGCACATCAGTAGATGCGCCCTTGAACTTCGTCACATCCCCACTGGGGACAACGCTTAGTTTACCGCGTCTTTCAGTGCTTTACCTGCACGGAAGCTCGGTACTTTAGCAGCAGCGATGGTGATCTCTTTACCGGTCTGCGGGTTGCGGCCAGTACGGGCAGCACGCTCTTTAACGGCAAAAGTACCAAAACCTACCAGTGCTACATCATCCCCTTCTTTCAGAGATTCAGTTACGGAAGCAATAATAGCATCTAACGCACGGCCAGCCGCAGCTTTAGAGATATCAGCCCCTGCAGCAATCTTGTCGATCAATTGAGATTTATTCACTCTTCTCTTCCTCTTTATAATTTATATCGCACTTGAATCCTTCAAGGTACGAACGCGCAGCAGTTATATCAGGCCAGCCATCCCCTTACAACACCCCTTAATAAGGGCAAGCCCGATCCGCCATCTAACTTAGCGAGACAAAAAAAGGCTGGCAAGCCCGAATTAGCCTGCCAGCCCTGTTTTTATTAGTGCATTTTGCGCGAGGTCACTATTTTGCAGTCACAACCTGCATACCAGACGGTTCATTTTGCAGCGCCAGAGTCAGAACTTCCTCAATGCGCTTCACAGGATGAATGTCCAGATCGGCAATTACGTTGTCAGGAATCTCTTCCAGATCGCGTTTATTTTCGAACGGAATTAGCACTGTTTTAATCCCGCCGCGATGCGCTGCCAGGAGTTTTTCTTTCAAACCACCGATCGGCAGTACCTGACCACGCAGAGTGATCTCACCGGTCATTGCCACATCGGCACGAACCGGGTTACCGGTCAGGCAAGAAACCAGCGCGGTGCACATAGCAATACCGGCACTCGGACCATCTTTCGGCGTCGCACCTTCCGGTACGTGGACGTGGATGTCACGTTTTTCGTAAAAATCAGGGTTGATCCCCAGTTTTTCCGCACGCGCACGAACCACCGTTAACGCCGCCTGAATGGACTCCTGCATCACTTCGCCGAGCGAACCGGTATAGGTCAGTTTGCCTTTACCCGGAACACATGCGGTTTCAATGGTCAGCAAGTCACCGCCCACTTCCGTCCACGCCAGACCGGTTACCTGACCGACACGGTTTTCGTTATCAGCGCGACCATAGTCGAAACGCTGAACACCGAGGTAGTCATGCAGGTTATCGCCGTTAATTTCGATATGTTTTAATGACTTATCGAGCAGTAACTGCTTAACCGCTTTGCGGCACAGTTTGGAGATTTCACGCTCCAGACCACGCACGCCCGCCTCACGGGTGTAGTAACGAATAATGCCGATAATGGCGCTATCGTCGACGGTCAGCTCACCTTTTTTCAGTGCATTACGTTCAATCTGCTTCGGCAGCAGGTGACGTTTGGCGATGTTCAGTTTTTCATCTTCGGTATAACCGGAGAGGCGAATCACTTCCATACGATCCAGCAGCGGTGCCGGAATGTTCATGGAGTTCGACGTCGCGACAAACATCACGTCGCTGAGATCGTAATCCACTTCCAGGTAGTGGTCGCTGAACGCTACGTTCTGCTCTGGATCCAGCACTTCAAGCAGTGCGGAGGCCGGATCGCCACGCATGTCAGAAGACATTTTGTCGATCTCATCGAGCAGGAACAGTGGGTTTTTCACGCCCACTTTCGCCATTTTCTGGATCAGTTTACCCGGCATAGAACCGATGTAAGTACGGCGGTGACCACGGATTTCCGCTTCATCACGCACGCCGCCCAGCGCCATACGGACATATTTACGCCCGGTGGCTTTGGCAATGGACTGACCAAGAGAGGTTTTACCTACCCCCGGCGGCCCTACCAGGCAGAGGATCGGTCCCTTGATTTTGTTGACACGGCTTTGAACCGCAAGATACTCAAGGATTCGATCTTTCACGCGCTCCAGACCATAATGGTCGGTATCAAGGATTTCCTGCGCCTGACGCAGGTCTTTTTTGACCTTGCTGCGCGCATTCCACGGTACCTGTACCATCCAGTCGATATAACCACGCACTACGGTCGCTTCTGCCGACATCGGAGACATCATTTTCAGCTTCTGCAACTCTGCTTCCGCTTTCTCTTTTGCCTCTTTCGGCATCTTCGCCGCGTCGATTTTGCGCTTCAGGGCTTCGTTTTCGTCCGGCGCGTCGTCCATTTCACCGAGTTCTTTCTGAATAGCTTTCATTTGCTCGTTCAGATAGTACTCACGCTGGGATTTCTCCATCTGCTTTTTAACGCGGTTGCGAATGCGTTTCTCAACCTGCAGCAGATCGATTTCCGATTCCATCATTGCCATCAGATATTCCAGACGTTCGTTAACGTCGGACATCTCCAGAACGGACTGTTTGTCAGCCAGTTTCAGCGGCATATGTGCAGCAATGGTATCCGCCAGACGCGCCGGATCGTCGATGCTATTCAGCGACGTCAGCACTTCTGGTGGGATTTTTTTGTTCAGCTTGATGTAGCCTTCGAACTGGCTGATTGCAGTACGCACCAGCACTTCCTGTTCCCGCTCATCAATGGTCGGCGACTCCAGATACTCCGCCTTCGCAGAAAAGTGTTCGCCATTGTCAGAGAGCGCAGAAATACGCGCGCGCTGTAACCCCTCGACCAGCACTTTGACGGTGCCGTCAGGCAGCTTCAGCATCTGCAATATAGAGGCCACGGTCCCGACGGTGAAAAGATCGTTTACACCCGGCTCATCCGTTGAAGCTTCTTTCTGCGCGACCAGCATAATTTTTTTATCATGGTCCATCGCCGCTTCCAGACAACGGATAGATTTTTCCCGCCCGACAAATAAGGGGATGACCATGTGCGGATAAACCACCACATCGCGCAGCGGCAATACGGGGATTTCAATGCGTTCAGAACGCTCAGGATTCATAGAGCTCTCTCTTAGTTTAATTTCCGCCAGGTAATCAGATGACACGACTGTGCTTCACGCCATCTATTAACATGTACGTCAGTATATGGGGATGTTTCCCCCACATTCAACGCCGAGAATAGAGGAAAAATTAAAGGGGAGATAAAATCCCCCCTTTTTGGTTAACTAATTGTATGGGAATGGTTAATTATTCACCAGATGCCTGTTGCGCTTCCGGCTTGCCATAAATCAGCAACGGTTTGCTTTGACCATCAATTACCGACTCGTCTATAACCACTTTTTCGACATCTTCCATGGACGGCAGATCGTACATGGTATCGAGCAGTGCGGCTTCTACGATGGAACGCAGGCCACGGGCACCGGTTTTACGCGCCATCGCTTTCTTAGCGATAGCATCCAGCGCCTCGTCACGGAATTCCAGATCCACGCCTTCCAGATTAAACAGCGCCTGATACTGCTTGGTCAGGGCGTTTTTCGGCTCTTTGAGGATCTGAATCAGAGCTTCTTCGCTCAGTTCATTCAACGTTGCGACAACCGGCAGACGACCAATGAACTCAGGGATCAGACCAAACTTGATTAGATCTTCCGGTTCAACCTGCGCCAGCAGCTCGCCTTCGCTTGCTTTGTCGGACTTCGCTTTTACCGTCGCGCCAAAACCAATGCCGGAGCCGGTTTCTACACGGTGGGAAATCACTTTATCCAGACCGGCAAACGCACCGCCACAAATAAACAGGATCTTAGAGGTATCAACCTGCAAGAATTCCTGCTGCGGATGTTTACGCCCACCTTGCGGTGGAACAGCAGCTACCGTACCTTCGATCAGTTTCAACAGTGCCTGCTGTACGCCTTCACCGGAAACGTCTCGGGTAATGGACGGGTTGTCTGACTTACGAGAAATCTTGTCGATTTCATCGATGTAGACAATACCACGCTGTGCTTTCTGGACATCGTAGTCGCATTTCTGCAACAGCTTCTGAATGATGTTTTCAACGTCTTCACCCACATAACCGGCTTCGGTCAGTGTAGTCGCGTCGGCCATGGTGAACGGAACATCCAGCAGGCGCGCCAGCGTTTCAGCCAGCAGCGTTTTACCGGAACCGGTCGGACCGATCAGCAGAATGTTACTTTTGCCCAACTCGACGCCATTGCTGGTATCGCCGTTGCGCAGACGTTTGTAATGGTTGTATACCGCGACCGCCAGCACTTTTTTCGCCTGTTCCTGGCCGATAACGTAATCGTCCAGGTGGTTGCGAATTTCATGCGGCGTCGGTAGCGCACTGCGTTCACGATGCGGTGCAACTTCTTTAATCTCTTCGCGAATGATGTCGTTACATAAATCAACACATTCGTCGCAGATATACACGGATGGACCGGCAATCAGCTTGCGCACTTCATGCTGGCTTTTGCCGCAAAAAGAGCAATACAGCAATTTGCCTGAGCCATCTTTGCGTTTATCTGTCATGGGTCAAAACCTCTTCTTTGTTCTTTGTGCCGCACACGACGACGCAAATGCCATTCTCAGGCGCAAGCCGCTTACAGCGTTGTGCCGCCCTGGATAAGTATAGCGGCACAGTTGCGCCTCTGGCATCAATTACGATGGGTCAGAATCGAATCGACCAGACCGTATTCCACCGCTTCAGGGGCGGAAAGGAAGCGATCGCGCTCGGTATCACGTTCAATCTGTTCTAATGATTGACCCGTATGAAGCGCCATAAGTTCATTCATGCGCCCTTTAACTTTCAGAATTTCACGGGCATGAATTTCGATATCGGTCGCCTGGCCCTGGTAGCCGCCCAACGGTTGGTGAATCATCACGCGCGAATTCGGCAGGCAAAAACGTTTACCTTTTGCCCCTGCGGTCAGCAAGAAAGCGCCCATCGAGGCCGCCTGGCCCATACAGATGGTGCTGACATCAGGCTTGATAAACTGCATGGTGTCATAGATAGACATCCCGGCAGTGATCACCCCGCCTGGGGAGTTAATGTACAGATAGATATCTTTTTCTGGGTTTTCCGCTTCCAGGAACAGCATCTGCGCCACAATCAGGTTAGCCATGTGGTCTTCAACCTGGCCAGTCAGAAAAATGACGCGTTCCTTAAGTAGACGAGAATAGATATCAAAAGAGCGCTCACCGCGTGAGGTCTGTTCAATGACCATCGGCACCAGCGCCATATGGGGTGCAAAGTTATCTCGTTCGCCGCTGTATGACATTTCCGTCTCCTGGATAAAATTGAAAAAACCTGCTGTACCGATTGTAACCTTATGGACGGATTATCAGCTAGTCCCTGTGTTATGGGTACGGCATCACCATATTTCAAGCATAACAATCTTTTGTTGTTACGCTAACACCGAAAGAGGCTTTTCGCACGGTTCCATGCAAAATTCATGACAAAAAAAGCCCACCACCTGGCGGTGACGGGCCTTTGTGCGAATTTAGCGCGTTATGCTGCGTAAATTACGCCTGCTGGTTCATCAGCTCGTTGAAAGTGGTTTCTTTTTCAGTCACTTTCGCTTTCGCCAGTACAGCTTCAACAGCCTGTTCTTCCAGAGCAACATTGCGCATGTTGTCCATCAGTTCTTTGTTTTTGCTGTAGAACTCGATAACTTCTTTCGGATCTTCGTACGCAGAAGCCATCTCTTCGATCAGGCCTTTCACGCGCTCTTCGTCAGCTTTCAGCTCGTTGGTGCGGATAACTTCGCCCAGCAGCAGGCCAACAACTACGCGGCGTTTAGCCTGTTCTTCGAACAGTTCGCGCGGCAGTTCCAGAGCTTGTTTTTCGTTGCCACCGAAACGCTGTGCAGCCTGGCGACGCAGAACGTCGATTTCGCTGTCGATCAGCGCAGCCGGTACGTCGATGTCGTTAGCTTTTACCAGACCTTCGATCGCCTGAGACTTAACGCGGTTACGGATGGCGCTCTTCAGCTCGCGCTCCATGTTTTTACGCACTTCAGCGCGCAGACCTTCTACGGAACCATCTTCAACGCCGAAACGTTTGATGAATTCTGCAGTCAGTTCCGGCAGTTCACGCTCTTCAACTTTCTTCAGGTTGATAGCGAATTTCGCTGCTTTACCTTTCAGGTTTTCTGCGTGGTATTCTTCCGGGAAGGTCACGTCGATGGTGAACTCTTCGCCAGCTTTGTGGCCTTTGATACCGTCTTCAAAGCCCGGGATCATACGACCCTGGCCCATCGCCAGTACGAAATCAGACGCTTTACCGCCTTCGAACTCTTCGCCGTCTACAGAACCGGTGAAGTCGATGGTTACGCGGTCTTCTGCTTCAACAGCGCCGTCTTTTTCTTTCCAGGTCGCCTGCTGTTTACGCAGAGTATCCAGCATGCCGTCAACGTCAGCGTCGGTCACTTCAACGATCGGTTTTTCAACTTCGATCGCTTCCAGACCCTGCAGTTCAACTTCCGGATAAACTTCAAACTCTACAGAGTAAGTGAAGTCTTCACCCAGCTTGTATTCGCCCGGAACATAAGTCGGTGCGCCAGCCGGATTGATTTTTTCTTTAATGATGGCGTCAATGAAGTTACGGCTCATCAGGTCACCCAGAACGTCCTGGCGTACAGACGCGCCATAACGCTGAGCAACGATATTCATTGGCACTTTGCCTTTGCGGAAGCCGTCAATACGTACTTTTTTCGCAACGTTGACCAGCTCGCTTTTAACAGCGGTCTCGATGCTGTCAGCAGCGATAGTAATCGTTACACGGCGGCCAAGGCCTTGAGTGGTTTCAACTGAAACTTGCATCTTGTTACCTCAAAAAATCACAGTGCTCGGTCAACTCTTACCCCGCAAGCACAGGTTGTTGGCTTCGCGGAACCGGGATGTTCTTATAATCAATCACATTCCCTGTTACCAGAATCATCCCGAAAGCATTCAAATAGGACGCGGCATTATAGCGGCATCACTTTTATGAGTCGAGAACGGTTATTGCGCGCTGTCGCGTATTTTTTCACAATTCCCGGGCAATTTTCGTCTGAATGCTGGGCAAAAAGCGCAAAATCCAGACAAAACAAAACGGCCCGCAGGCCGTTTTTCATAAAATCTTTAGCAACATACTGGAAAAGCGCCGACAGTTGCAAATGCGTTTTTACGCGATGCTTCCTGCTCCACGACAGGGAGGAGAGGCAAAGACGGTGTCCTGCAACCCTTCCCACTCCTTAATAGTGTAAGTATGCAGAGCCAGCGCATGAACGGTAGTAGAGAGTTCCTCCGCTAAAGTACTGTAAATCATTCGATGACGATTCAGAAAACGTTCACCCGTAAAACGATCGCTGACCAGCACAACTTTAAAATGGCTTTCAGAGCCGGCTGGGACATTGTGACGATAGCTTTCATCCACTACTTCGAGGAATACGGGTTGGAACGCCGCCCTTAATTTTTCTTCTATCCGCTCACGTATCATCATGAAATATCTCCTCCGACAACGCTGAGATGTCATCCATCCCTTTAAATACTAGCCGCTTTTACCGTTTCCATTGCAGCTTAACAACAAATATTTAGGTTTCGTCCTGGTTTTTCCGTCAAGCGTATGAAGTTTACTGATTTAAAGATTGAAACACAGGCCTCGCATCAGTGTTTCTTTTACCAGGGGCGATTATTTCGTCAACATGATGAATTTACATGCCTTACCCACTTCCCCTCGCCGTTGGCAATGTTATGATGGCGGGAATTTTTACCAAACACGCTTAAGAGTCTCTGAGAGCCCGAACATGTTCAAAAAAATCCTCTTCCCGTTAGTTGCTCTGTTTATGCTTGCAGGATGCGCAAAACCGCCAACAACTATTGAAGTTTCCCCGACGATTACACTGCCACAGCAGGATCCAAGCCTGATGGGCGTCACCGTAAGCATTAATGGTGCCGATCAGCGTACCGATCAGGCGCTGGCAAAAGTCACCCGCGATAATCAAATCGTTACCCTGACCGCCTCCCGCGATCTGCGTTTCCTGCTGCAAGAAGTGCTGGAAAAACAGATGACCGCGCGTGGTTACATGGTTGGTCCGAATGGCCCGGTTAATCTGCAAATCATCGTTAGCCAACTGTATGCTGACGTGTCCCAGGGCAACGTGCGCTACAACATCGCGACCAAAGCGGATATCGCCGTCATCGCTACCGCGCAGAATGGCAACAAAATGACCAAAAACTATCGTGCCAGCTACAACGTTGAAGGTGCGTTCCAGGCCTCCAACAAAAATATCGCCGATGCGGTTAACAGTGTGCTGACCGATACCATCGCTGATATGTCTCAGGACACCAGCATCCACGAATTCATCAAGCAGAACGCGCGTTAATTTCTGCCCTCTGGCCCGGTGCAAGCCGGGCCTGTAGACGCCCATGTCCAGTCAATATTTACGTATTTTTCAACAGCCGCGTTCAGCCATATTGCTGATCCTGGGTTTTGCTTCCGGGCTACCGCTCGCCCTGACATCCGGTACCTTACAGGCCTGGATGACGGTCGAGAATATTGATCTCAAAACCATTGGTTTCTTCTCTCTGGTAGGCCAGGCTTACGTTTTTAAATTCCTCTGGTCACCGCTGATGGACCGCTACACGCCTCCATTTTTTGGGCGGCGACGCGGTTGGCTGCTCGCCACGCAAATCCTGTTATTAGTCGCCATTGCGGCGATGGGTTTTCTCGAACCAGGCACCCAACTCCGCTGGATGGCGGCGCTGGCGGTGGTGATCGCTTTTTGCTCTGCCTCCCAGGATATTGTCTTCGATGCGTGGAAAACCGATGTGCTCCCGGCAGAAGAACGTGGTGCGGGCGCGGCAATCAGCGTTCTGGGTTACCGTTTAGGGATGCTGGTTTCCGGCGGCCTAGCCCTGTGGCTGGCAGATAAATGGCTGGGCTGGCAGGGCATGTACTGGTTGATGGCGGCGCTGTTGATCCCCTGTATTATCGCGACGTTGCTTGCACCAGAACCGACCGACACCATTCCTGTGCCAAAAACGCTGGAACAAGCGGTTGTTGCACCTCTGCGAGATTTCTTTGGTCGCAATAATGCCTGGCTTATTTTGCTTCTTATCGTGCTGTATAAGCTGGGCGACGCATTCGCCATGAGCCTGACAACCACGTTTTTGATTCGCGGCGTCGGGTTTGATGCGGGTGAAGTAGGCGTGGTTAACAAAACGCTTGGCTTACTAGCGACCATTGTTGGCGCATTGTACGGTGGGATTTTGATGCAGCGCCTGTCACTGTTCCGGGCACTGCTGATTTTCGGCATTTTACAAGGTGCGTCTAACGCCGGTTACTGGCTGCTGTCGATTACTGATAAGCATCTCTACAGCATGGGCGCAGCCGTCTTTTTCGAAAACCTCTGTGGCGGGATGGGCACATCAGCCTTTGTCGCGCTGTTAATGACGCTATGTAATAAGTCATTTTCCGCTACTCAATTTGCCCTGCTCTCAGCGCTTTCTGCTGTAGGGCGAGTTTATGTCGGCCCCGTGGCGGGTTGGTTTGTTGAAGCACACGGCTGGTCGACATTCTATCTATTCTCCGTCGCCGCTGCCGTACCAGGGCTTATTTTGCTGCTGGTTTGCCGCCAGACGCTTGAATATACCCAGCGGACGGAACACTTCATGCCGCGCACGGAATATCAGGCTGCCTATCGGTTTGCCCTGCGTCTGCTGATGGCTGGTTGTCTTGCGCTGGTGGTGTGGCTCGCGGTACTCATCTTGAATGCGACGACCACCTTGTCGCTTCCGTTTGAAACCCAGCTGCTTGATGCAGGGGTGTTACTCGCCATTGTGGGTATCCTGACCGGTGGGATGCTGGATTTCATGTCATTGCGGAAAACGCAGATGACATGAAGTAAAAAGCGAAAGGTTATTTCCCGTTGTAATAACGACACGAAATTATAACGGCGAAATAACCGCCATCGGCAAAAAAAATATTTGTTGTTTTGTGCGGGATAGCATTCGGAAATTATTGGAGCTTATTTCGCTACGCTATTTTCCGTTAAACGATTCAGCATTCGAAAGATTGAATTTTCGTTTTTTAGTTGTCTTTTTATTGATAATTAATTGTTAATTATTTGTGTGTTTTTCACAATGGTTATACCAATTGTCCCTTTTGCGGTATGCTGGGGCACCCTTTCGTTATAACGCCCGCTCCGTGCGGCTTCCCCCGGAAAACGCGACATAATTTGCAACACTTGTGACATGTGCGGCAGAACCCGGTAACACCTTCCTGACACAGGGCTAATCATGTTTACAGTAATGTAACCTTCCCGTAAAATGCCCACACACTTTAAACGCCACCAGATCCCGTGGAATTGAGGTCGTTAAATGAGACTCAGGAAATACAATAAAAGTTTGGGATGGTTGTCATTATTTGCAGGCACTGTATTGCTCAGTGGCTGTAATTCTGCGCTGTTAGATCCCAAAGGACAGATTGGTCTGGAGCAACGTTCACTGATACTGACGGCATTTGGCCTGATGTTGATTGTCGTTATTCCCGCAATCTTGATGGCTGTTGGTTTCGCCTGGAAGTACCGTGCGAGCAATAAAGATGCTAAGTACAGCCCGAACTGGTCACACTCCAATAAAGTGGAAGCTGTGGTCTGGACGGTACCTATCTTAATCATCATCTTCCTTGCAGTACTGACCTGGAAAACCACTCACGCTCTTGAGCCTAGCAAGCCGCTGGCACACGACGAGAAGCCCATTACCATCGAAGTGGTTTCCATGGACTGGAAATGGTTCTTCATCTACCCGGAACAGGGCATTGCTACCGTGAATGAAATCGCTTTCCCGGCGAACACTCCGGTGTACTTCAAAGTGACCTCCAACTCCGTGATGAACTCCTTCTTCATTCCGCGTCTGGGTAGCCAGATTTATGCCATGGCCGGTATGCAGACTCGCCTGCATCTGATCGCCAACGAACCCGGCACTTATGACGGTATCTCCGCCAGCTACAGCGGCCCGGGCTTCTCAGGCATGAAGTTCAAAGCTATTGCAACACCGGATCGCGCCGCATTCGACCAGTGGGTCGCAAAAGCGAAGCAGTCGCCGAACACCATGTCTGACATGGCTGCGTTCGAAAAACTGGCCGCGCCTAGCGAATACAACCAGGTGGAATATTTCTCCAACGTGAAACCAGACTTGTTTGCCGATGTAATTAACAAGTTTATGGCTCACGGTAAGAGCATGGACATGACCCAGCCAGAAGGTGAGCACAGCGCACACGAAGGTATGGAAGGCATGGACATGAGCCACGCGGAATCCGCCCATTAAAGGGGTTGAGGAAGAATAAAGATGTTCGGAAAATTATCACTTGATGCAGTCCCGTTCCATGAACCTATCGTCATGGTTACGATCGCTGGCATTATTTTGGGAGGTCTGGCGCTCGTTGGCCTGATCACTTACTTCGGTAAGTGGACCTACCTGTGGAAAGAGTGGCTGACCTCCGTCGACCATAAACGCCTCGGTATCATGTATATCATCGTGGCGATTGTGATGTTGCTGCGTGGTTTTGCTGACGCCATTATGATGCGTAGCCAGCAGGCTCTTGCCTCGGCGGGCGAAGCGGGCTTCCTGCCACCTCACCACTACGATCAGATCTTTACCGCGCACGGCGTGATTATGATCTTCTTCGTGGCGATGCCTTTCGTTATCGGTCTGATGAACCTGGTGGTTCCGCTGCAGATCGGCGCGCGTGACGTTGCGTTCCCGTTCCTCAACAACTTAAGCTTCTGGTTTACCGTTGTTGGTGTGATTCTGGTTAACGTTTCTCTCGGCGTGGGCGAATTTGCGCAGACCGGCTGGCTGGCCTATCCACCGCTATCGGGAA
The DNA here is from genome assembly GCA_042434945.1 of Enterobacter hormaechei. GTDB lineage: Bacteria > Pseudomonadota > Gammaproteobacteria > Enterobacterales > Enterobacteriaceae > Escherichia > Escherichia hormaechei_A. The sequence continues at coordinate 523,398 of CP170191.1, read as the reverse complement.
TAGAGTACAGTCCGGGAGTCGGTGTCGATTACTGGATATGGAGTCTCCAGCTATCCGGTATAGGTACGACGCTTACCGGTATCAACTTCTTCGTTACCATTCTGAAGATGCGCGCACCGGGCATGACCATGTTCAAGATGCCAGTATTTACCTGGGCATCACTGTGCGCGAACGTACTGATTATTGCTTCCTTCCCAATTCTGACGGTTACCGTCGCGTTGTTGACCCTGGATCGCTATCTGGGCACCCATTTCTTTACCAACGATATGGGTGGCAACATGATGATGTACATCAACCTGATTTGGGCCTGGGGCCACCCGGAAGTTTACATCCTGATCCTGCCTGTTTTCGGTGTGTTCTCCGAAATTGCGGCAACCTTCTCGCGTAAACGTCTGTTTGGTTATACCTCGCTGGTATGGGCAACCGTCTGTATCACCGTGCTGTCGTTCATCGTTTGGCTGCACCACTTCTTTACGATGGGTGCGGGCGCGAACGTAAACGCCTTCTTTGGTATCACCACAATGATTATCGCCATCCCGACCGGGGTGAAGATCTTCAACTGGCTGTTCACCATGTATCAGGGCCGCATCGTGTTCCATTCTGCGATGCTGTGGACCATCGGTTTTATCGTCACCTTCTCGGTGGGCGGGATGACTGGCGTGCTGCTGGCCGTACCGGGCGCGGACTTCGTTCTGCATAACAGCCTGTTCCTGATTGCGCACTTCCATAACGTGATCATCGGCGGCGTGGTCTTCGGCTGCTTCGCAGGGATGACCTACTGGTGGCCTAAAGCGTTCGGTTTCAAACTGAACGAAACCTGGGGTAAACGCGCGTTCTGGTTCTGGATCATCGGCTTCTTCGTTGCCTTTATGCCACTGTATGCGCTGGGCTTCATGGGCATGACCCGTCGTTTGAGCCAGCAGATTGACCCGCAGTTCCACACCATGCTGATGATTGCAGCCAGCGGTGCAGTACTGATTGCGCTGGGTATTCTCTGCCTCGTTATTCAGATGTACGTTTCTATTCGCGACCGCGACCAGAACCGTGACCTGACTGGCGACCCGTGGGGTGGCCGTACGCTGGAGTGGGCAACCTCTTCCCCGCCTCCGTTCTATAACTTTGCCGTAGTGCCGCACGTTCACGAACGTGATGCATTCTGGGAAATGAAAGAGAAAGGCGAAGCGTATAAAAAGCCTGACCACTATGAAGAAATTCATATGCCGAAAAACAGCGGTGCAGGTATCGTCATTGCAGCTTTCTCCACCATCTTCGGTTTCGCCATGATCTGGCATATCTGGTGGCTGGCGATTGTTGGCTTCGCAGGCATGATCATCACCTGGATCGTGAAAAGCTTCGACGAGGACGTGGATTACTACGTGCCGGTGGCAGAAATCGAAAAACTGGAAAACCAGCATTTCGATGAGATTACTAAGGCAGGGCTGAAAAATGGCAACTGATACTTTGACGCACGCGACTGCCCACGCGCACGAACACGGGCACCACGATGCAGGCGGAACCAAAATCTTCGGATTTTGGATCTACCTGATGAGCGACTGCATTCTGTTCTCTATCTTGTTTGCTACCTATGCCGTTCTGGTGAACGGCACCGCAGGCGGCCCGACAGGTAAGGACATTTTCGAACTGCCGTTCGTTCTGGTTGAAACTTTCTTGCTGTTGTTCAGCTCCATCACCTACGGCATGGCGGCTATCGCCATGTACAAAAACAACAAAAGCCAGGTTATCTCCTGGCTGGCGTTGACCTGGTTGTTTGGTGCCGGATTTATCGGGATGGAAATCTATGAATTCCATCACCTGATTGTTAACGGCATGGGTCCGGATCGCAGCGGCTTCCTGTCAGCGTTCTTTGCGCTGGTCGGCACGCACGGTCTGCACGTCACTTCTGGTCTTATCTGGATGGCGGTGCTGATGGTGCAAATCGCCCGTCGCGGCCTGACCAGCACTAACCGTACCCGCATCATGTGCCTGAGCCTGTTCTGGCACTTCCTGGATGTGGTTTGGATCTGTGTGTTCACTGTTGTTTATCTGATGGGGGCGATGTAATGAGTCATTCTACCGATCACAGCGGCGCGTCCCATGGCAGCGTAAAAACCTACATGACAGGCTTTATCCTGTCGATCATTCTGACGGTGATTCCGTTCTGGATGGTGATGACAGGAGCTGCCTCTCCGGCCGTAATTCTGGGAACAATCCTGGCAATGGCAGTGGTACAGGTTCTGGTGCATCTGGTGTGCTTCCTGCACATGAATACCAAATCAGATGAAGGCTGGAACATGACGGCGTTTGTCTTCACCGTGCTAATCATCGCTATCCTGGTTGTAGGCTCCATCTGGATTATGTGGAACCTCAACTACAACATGATGATGCACTAAGAGCGGCGGTTATGATGTTTAAGCAATACCTGCAAGTAACGAAACCAGGCATCATCTTTGGCAACCTGATCTCGGTGATTGGGGGATTCCTGCTGGCCTCAAAGGGCAGCATTGATTATCCCCTGTTTATCTACACGCTGGTTGGGGTGTCACTGGTTGTGGCGTCGGGTTGTGTGTTTAACAACTACATCGACAGGGATATCGACAGAAAGATGGAAAGGACGAAGAATCGGGTGCTGGTGAAAGGCCTGATCTCTCCTGCTGTCTCGCTGGTGTACGCCACGTTGCTGGGTATTGCTGGCTTTATGCTGCTGTGGTTTGGCGCGAATCCGCTGGCCTGCTGGCTGGGGGTGATGGGCTTTGTGGTTTATGTCGGCGTTTATAGCCTGTACATGAAACGCCACTCTGTCTACGGCACGTTGATTGGTTCGCTCTCCGGCGCTGCGCCGCCGGTGATCGGCTACTGTGCGGTAACCGGTGAGTTCGATAGCGGCGCAGCGATCCTGCTGGCTATCTTCAGCCTGTGGCAGATGCCTCACTCCTATGCCATCGCCATTTTCCGCTTTAAGGATTACCAGGCGGCAAACATTCCGGTATTGCCAGTGGTAAAAGGCATTTCGGTGGCGAAGAATCACATCACGCTGTATATCATCGCCTTTGCCGTTGCCACGCTGATGCTCTCTCTTGGCGGTTACGCTGGGTATAAATATCTGGTGGTCGCCGCGGCGGTTAGCGTCTGGTGGTTAGGTATGGCTCTGCGCGGTTATAAAGTTGCTGATGACAGAATCTGGGCGCGCAAGCTGTTCGGCTTCTCTATCATCGCCATCACTGCCCTCTCGGTGATGATGTCCGTTGATTTTATGGTACCAGATTCACAACACCTGCTGACTTACGTCTGGTAAGAAGACTGATGTAAAAACGCCGGGTTTAGCCCGGCGTTTTTTATTGGTACGGCGTAACCCCTTTCTTTAACAGTATATTGCCGTATTTCGCGGTCTCGCCCGTCACCACGATGGCGTACGCTTTCTGTGCCCGCGCATAAAACGCATAACGGTCAATACGCGTAATCCCCTCCCCTTCCGCCTCACCAAAAAGTGCGTTGCGATAGCGCGCTTCTACCTGTATATCGAGCGTATCCCCGTCGACAGGGGCCATCATCACCAGCGGTGGCGCATAGCTGTCCAGTTCAAACAGCGGTATCACCGCGGCCAGCAAATCGCTGATGAGCAGGCCATCTGCGCGGATCGTCTTTGGCCCCAGGCTGTGCGCGGGAAAGTGAGCATCTGCAAAAATAATCTCGTCACCATGACCCATTTCTGCCAGCGTTTTCAGCAGCTCGGGTGAAATCAGAGGGGATATCGTTTTAAGCACAAGGTTGCTCCTCAGGATAGAAATAACGGTAACGATAGTGGACCCGATCGCGAGCAGCCTCAGCGCTGGCCGTTTCTCCGACGCCCCACCATCCGTACAAAGACGCCCCCAGCACGGTCGTATCAGCCTCTTCAAGAACCTTCACCGGGATCCCAAGCGCATTGGACTTGAGCTGATTCCACAGCATATTGCGGCTACCTCCCCCCACCAGCAGGAGTTCACGCGCCTTAAATTGCGCGATCGCCTCCAGCGCCAGGCATTTTTCTTGCAGATGCACCGTGAGTCCTTCCAGGGCTGCGCGGTAAAAATGGGCTGGCGTTGTGGTGAGCGTAACGCCCTGCCAGCCGGCGAGTGGAGAATCGAGCAGTTGGGTATTCATCGTGACGCCATCCGCGCCGTTCGGAATTGCCGCCGCCTGAGCCAGAATAGTGTCCCAGTCGGTACCAGGCGACCAGAACAGCGCGCGGATCCACTCCAGTACGCCAGACGCCAGATATTGCATTCCCGGATTATAGAGCCCCGTCCGGCTATCCAGTTCGCAGGTTGCGCCCGGGTATTGCCCCAGCAAAGCGGTATCAACCTGCGTGGTGCGCGCCATTAAAATCTCCCAGGTACCCGAAGAGAGAACTGGCTCATTAATTCCCGCCCCGGCGCCAAAAAGGGCAAACTGCGTGTCGTGCCCGGCGGAGATCACCGGCACACCGCAAGGCAATCCGAGCCTGGATGCAGCGTCGGGCCGCAATTCACCAATCCTTTCTCCGGGGGAAACCAGCGGCGGGAAAAGGGAATGAGGCACGCCGATCTTGCTTAAGATCGTTTCACTGAAGCGCTGCTGATGCAGATCGAACATCTGACTGGTACCGGCCATCGTGAGATCGGTCGTCATCTTTCCGGTCAGGCGATGGTTGATTAGCGAGGAGATAAAAAGCCAGGCGTGAGCACGCTGTAACAGATCGGAATGGTTGTCCTGAAGCCAGCCTAGCTTATACAACGTGTTAAAACTAAACTGTCCAACGCCGGTGATCTGCTGTAGTTCTGCCGGGGAGCATGAACGGGCAATCGCTTCCATCACCGGCACGGTCCGCGGGCACTTCCAGCTGATGATCGGGTAAAGCAGTTCTCCCCGCTCATCTACCAGTGCGCCATCCACGCCAAAGGTCGTCACACTCATTCCGCACAGGTGATGCTCGCTCAGCGCTGCGCTGATTTTCTGACAACAGACGGCAAACCGTTGCATGATGGCGTCGAGCGACCACTGGTGCCAGGCCGGATTTTCAGCGGCGCTTTCGCTTTCGTTCGCCACCGCGGCGCGCGCCACAATATTCCCTTCGGGATCCAGCGCAATGGCGCGCACGTTCGTCGCGCCACAATCGAGAACCAGAAAACATTTTTTCATCGCGGTCCCCACAGGCTGCCAGCCCGCCGGAGCAGGCTGGCAGGCCGGATTAATGTTTGTATAACGGTCCGTAATTTTCACAGGCGCGGTAATCCTGCCCTTCCGGATCCATACCGTGAGCGCCCCAGGCCGTCGGCCGATAAATCAGCGCCTCCGGTACGTTGTGCATACATACCGGGATACGCAGCATGGAGGCGAGAGTGATAAAGTCTGCGCCAACGTGGCCGATGGTCAGAACCCCATGGTTAGCGCCCCAGTTCGCCATTACCGAGTACACATCCGTAAACGGCCCTTTACCGGTGAGGCGCGGTGCAAACCAGGTGGTTGGCCAGGTTGAGTTGGTGCGTTTGTTGAGGATGTCATGCACATCCTTCGGCAATTCCACGCTCCAGCCTTCCGCGATTTGCAGTACCGGTCCCAGGCCTTTGATGATGTTGACACGAGTCATGGTGAACGGGACGCCGCCTTCGGTAAGGAAGCGGGAAGAGTAACCGCCGCCACGGAAGTATTCGTGGATCGCCGGGCACCATTCGGTAGCGGCGAGGCAAGCGTCAGCCTCTTGCTGAGAGATTTCCCAGTGTGGCTTCATCGTCGGGTTACCTTCGCTGTCGCGTTGTTTACAGGAACCGTCCAGCGCAGCAGAACCGGAGTTGATCAAATGGATGATGCCGTGTTCTGCCAGTCCATCCAGTTTATGCCCCGTTACACGCTCAATTGCTTCTGGTGACCAGTAGGTACGCACATCGGCAAATACCTGAGCGGTGCCGGTGAGCTGGTGACCCATTAGCATTGCCACGCCGTTAAGACTGTCGTTTTCGGTCGCCACGACAAAGGGTTCGCGCACGCCATTCCAGTCAAATGAACTGTTGAGGATCGCTTCGGCGGTGTCACCATTGGGATATTGATCGGTCCAGTGACGTTGCCCCTGGAAGCCCGCAGCGATGGCGTTGTAGCCAAGTGATTCTTCCACGCGACCAATATCGGCCAGTTTGCTGTTGCCTTGCATCATGTCGCGGATACACATCGCCATCAGTAAACTTTCGCGCAGAACTGCGCGGCTTTGCTCGGCATTACGTTGATACTGTTTGTTATTTTCATCTTCGCCATAGCGGAAGTTTTTATCAGCCCAGGCCAGTGCCATTTCCAATTCGGCTTCGTCGTAAATCTTCTGATCGATACGGCGACGCAGTTCGGTCATATCCACCGCCTGGACTTTCATTCCCAGCCAGGATTCAAAGAAGTTGTGATCAACAATGGAACCGGCGATACCCATCGAAACGCCGCCCAGCGACAGATAGCTTTTACCTTTCATGCTGGCGACGGCCAAACCGGCGCGGGCAAAGCGCAGCAGTTTTTCTTCAACATCGGCAGGAATCGATGTGTCATCGGCATCCTGAACGTCATGACCGTAAATGGAGAATGCTGGGATGCCTTTCTGGCTGTGAGCTGCCAGAGCCGCTGCCAGGTAAACAGCGCCGGGGCGTTCAGTGCCGTTAAAGCCCCAAATGGCCTTCGGGCGGGTTGGATCCATGTCGATGGTTTCACTGCCATAGCACCAGCAGGGGGTGATGGTGATCGTCAGACCAACGTGGCACGTGCTGAACTTCTCTTCGCAAGCGGCGGATTCCGCCATTCCGGCAATGCAGCTGTCGGCAATTACGCACTCTACGGGCGTACCGCAGGGGTGGCGTAATTTTTCACTGAGTAGCGCCGCCGTGGCTTTCGCCATGTTCATGGTCTGCTCTTCCAGAGACTCGCGTACGCCCATTCGGCGGCCATCAATAACAGGTCGAATGCCAATCCGGGGTAACGCTTTTATCGTTTTCATAGCCCTTCCTCACGTTGGTTAACCTATCCGTCTCAGGGGCATAGCCGTGAAAAAGCGCCCGGGCAGCACCGTGAACGGAAAGCGGTGAAATTTGCTAACTCGAATTAGCTTAGGGTTCTCACTAAAAATGAGACAAGATAAATGTGCAGGATCTGTGAGCAGTTTCACGATGAGAGGTCAAAATTCGATCAGCGTCAGGTATTACGATTCAGCAAAAACTAAACATATCGTTTAAATTCAATTAAATAACAAAATACCTTTGCACGACGTCACAATTTGAATACAAATGATTTGGCTAAATTATGACCCTAAAATAGCTTTTAAGGACGAAAGCTAAGTCGAGTTAGCTTAATAACTAAATCACTGTGGCTTGTGATTCATTGCCTTTCCAACACAGGAATTTTGCAATGTCAGAGACTCTTATTCAGATGACGCGCATCACCAAACGCTTTCCCGGCGTGCTGGCGCTGAATCAGGTTGATTTCGATTTACGCCGCGGCGAAGTTCATGCCCTGTTAGGTGAAAACGGTGCCGGCAAATCGACGCTGATGAAAATATTATCCGGTGTTTACCAACCCGATTCCGGTGAAATTCGCTTTGAAGGGCAATCCGTATCATTCAGCGATCCGCTAAGTGCTCAGCACGCAGGTATTACGATTATCCATCAGGAATTTAATCTCTTTCCCGATTTAACCGTGGAAGAGAATATATTTATTGGCCGTGAATTCTGCAAAAATAGTCGCTGGCAGTTAGATAAACGCGCCCAGCGACAGGCGGTTGAGAAAATACTGCACACGCTGAATTTAAAAATCGCCCCGGACGCCCGCGTCAGTGAATTAACCGTAGCCCAGCAGCAGATGGTGGAAATTGCCAAAGCGATTTCGGTCAATGCCAAAGTGCTAATCATGGATGAACCCACCGCCGCGCTGACCGAAAGTGAAATCGAGAGTTTATTTGACGTCACGCGGATGCTCAAGGCTCAGGGCACGGGGATAGTCTACATCTCGCACCGTCTGGAAGAATTGGCGCTGATCGCCGATCGCGCGACCGTCATGCGCGACGGACAATACATCGCCACCGTAGATTATGAAACGGTTCAGATCGGCGAGCTTATCGCCATGATGGTTGGCCGCAATCTCGATAACATCTACCCAAAACGCCCGCCGCATCAGCGCAGAGAAAAAGTGCTGGAGGTGAATGGCCTGACGCGAAATGGTGTACTGCACGACATCAACTTTACCCTCTGGCGCGGTGAGATCCTCGGCCTCGCTGGCTTAATGGGCGCAGGCCGAACGGAACTGGGCCGGGCCCTGTTTGGCGCCGATGCGATCGACGCCGGTACCCTGACGCTGAACGGCACCCCCACACGGATTAAAGACGTGGCTGACGCCATTGAGAAAGGCATCAGCTATTTAACAGAAGACCGCAAAAAAGAGGGACTCGCCCTCGGCCTTTCCGTTGAGATGAACATTATGCTCGGCAATTACCCGGACTACGCCGGCGCCGCGGGTAATGTCGATGAAAAACGCTGCCGGGAGTCCAGCCAGAAACTGGTGGATGCGCTGCGAATAAAAACGCCGCATCTGGAACAGGCGGCACTGAATTTAAGCGGCGGTAATCAACAGAAGATCATTATTGCCCGCTGGGTCTGTAAAGATACCGATATTTTAATTTTTGATGAGCCAACCCGGGGAATTGATGTTGGCGCCAAGCTGGAAATTTATGAACTAATGAACCGCCTTGTCGCTAAAGGTAAATCGATCATCATGATTTCATCCGAACTGCCGGAAGTATTAGGAATGTGCGACCGCATACTTGTGATGCGCAGCGGCCACATTGCCGGCGAAATAGAGGCTGAGCACGCCACCCAGGAAAAAATCATGCAATACGCCACGCTGGAGGATTAATCATGTCCGTTACCGTTCCATCGCCGCAAAGCGGAAGTCATACGATGAAAATAAATAAAGCGCTCCTGATGCGTCTGGCGCCTCTTTTTAGCCTGGTATTGCTGGTTCTGTTTTTCAGCTTCAGCTCACCGTTCTTCTTTAATACTGAAAATATCATGACTATCGCCCTGCAAACGGCGGTGATTGGCATCATGGCCATTGGCGTAACCTTTGTGATTATTACCGCCGGGATCGACCTGTCGCTCGGATCGGTGGTGGCGTTCTCAGGGGTTGCGGTGGGCATCGCCGCCGGGTTTGGTATGCCGCTGCCGGTCTGTATTCTGGCAGGCGTGCTCGCCGGCGGGCTTTGCGGCTATGTGAACGCGTTTCTGGTCACCAAAATGACCATACCACCGTTTATTGCCACCCTCGGCTTAATGATGTCGGTACGCGGCATCAATATGGTGATGACCGATGGCCGCGCGATTTATTTTTCTGACTACCCGCAGTTCAAGCTGCTAGCGCAGGGTCGCCTGTTCGACGTCCTGCCTTACCCGGTGTTCTACCTGGTCATCGTGGCACTGATCGCCATGTGGATCCTGAAGAAAACGGTGATGGGCCGCTATATCTACGCTGTCGGCAGCAATGAAACGGCGGCACATCTTTCCGGGATCAAAGTCCAGCGAGTGAAAATTTTCGTTTACGCCTTATGCGGCCTGTTAACCGGCGTGGCCGGGGTGATCCTCGCCTCTCGTCTCAATTCAGGCCAGCCAACCGTAGGCGTGGGTTATGAGCTGGAAGCCATTGCGGCGGTAGTGATCGGCGGTACCAGTCTGATGGGCGGCGTGGGCACGATTGGCGGCACCATCATAGGCGCGTTCATTATGAGCGTGCTGAAAAACGGCCTCAATCTCATGGGCGTGTCCCAGTTCTGGCAGATGGTGGCGATGGGCGTGGTCGTCGTTGCCGCCGTCTACCTGGACACGTTACGTAAAAGAATGCGTTAGGTTCTCGATACAACAAGCCCTGCCAACCCTACAACGGAGCAAATAATGAAAACCAGCCATATCCTGAGCGCCCTGTCGCTCGTTGCCATCCTGTCCAGCAGCGCGCTGGCAAAAGATTTGAACCTGCCGGTAGTCAGTAAAGGTTACCAGCACGAATTCTGGCAGACGGTCAAAATGGGGACGGAAGCTGCCGCAAAAGAGTTGGGTGACAAAACCAGCTACGTTGGCCCTGCCGATGAAACGCAAATCGCCGAGCAGATCCAGTTAGTCGAAAACACCATGGCACAAAAGCCAAACGGCCTGTTGCTGGCCGCGCTTGATGCAAACGCCCTTGCCCCGCTGGTCGAAACCGCCAACAGCCGGGGGATCAAAGTGGTGACCTTCGACTCGGGCGTGAACTCCGATATCCCGGCCAGCTTTGTCGCCACCAATAACCGTAAGGCGGGCGCACAGGCTGCGGATGCGCTGGCGGAGCAGGTAGGCCAGAAGGGGAAAGTGGGTATTATCGCCCACGTAGCCGGAACGACGTCCGCCATTGAGCGCTCTGAAGGATTCAGCGAGCGAATGAAAGAGAAGTACCCGAATATTCAGGTACTGCCGGTGCAATATAGCGATGGCGACCCGCAAAAGGCGATGGATAAAACCATTGATATGGTTCAGGCCAACCCGGATATCGCCGGTATTTATGCCACCAACGAAGGCTCAACCTTGGGCGTTGCGAACGCTATCGACAGCCAGAATCTGAAGGGCAAAGTGAAAGTCATCGGTTTTGACAGCACCGAAGCCATCATTAACTTCCTCAAAAACGGCGTGATTCAGGGCTTCGTGGTGCAGGACGCGTACCAGATTGGTTATCAGGGCATAAAGGCGCTGAACGCGGTGATTTCCGGACAGACGGTGGCTAAGGAAATTGATATTCCAGTGAAATATGTCAATGCGCAGAATATCAACACCCCTGAAATTGATAAACTGTTACATCCGTTTGGTAAAAAATAAGGAAGTTTATGATGAGTGACGGCTATTTCCTCGGGGTCGATGTGGGTTCAGCCAGCGTTCGTGCTGGGCTTTACTCTGCGCAAGGCGAGCGTTTGAGCTTCGCGACCCGTCCGATTTCGCAGTTTCACGCCAGCAACGCGCGCGTGGAACAGTCCTCCGCGGAGATCTGGCAGCAGGTTTGCGCGGTGGTGCGGGAAGCCGTCGACTCCTCTGGGATCTCACCCGACGCCATTCGTTCGATTGGCTTCGACGCCACGTGCTCGCTGGTCGCGCTGGATGCTGAGGGTAACGGCCTGAGCGTGTCCCCCGACAGTCCGGCATCGCAGGACATCATTATGTGGATGGATCATCGTGCTCACGAAGAAACTGTTCGCATCAATGCCACACGCGATCCTGCCCTGTGCTACGTGGGCGGCGAGGTGAGTATTGAAATGGAACTGCCAAAACTGCTGTGGTTGCAGCGACATCATCCTGAAACATGGAATCAGGCCTGGCGCTTTTTCGACCTTGCCGATTTTCTGGTCTGGAAAGCGACGGGCCAGGACGCCGCCAGCCTGTGCACCCTCACCTGCAAATGGAACTACCTTGCGCATGAGGCGCAGTTCAGCGAATCGCTGCTCAGGGAGGTGGGGCTGGAGACCTTACTGACAAAAATTCCCGATACTATTCTGGACGTCGCTGAATGCGTCGGGAAACTCAGCCCACAGGCAGCGCAAGCTCTGGGGTTGCCCGAAGAGGTGGTTGTGGCAAGCGGCATGATCGATGCCCACGCGGGTGGCGTGGCGCTGACGGGCTCACACCCGGAGGGCACGCTGGCGCTCATCAGCGGAACCTCGAACTGCCATATGCTTGCCAGTCAGACGGAGATCCATACGCCCGGCGTCTGGGGGCCTTACTGGAGCGTCATGCTGCCGGGCTACTGGCTGACGGAAGGCGGGCAAAGTGCTGCCGGGGCGCTGGTCGACTGGACGTTGCGCGAGCACGGAGCCAGCGCAGACCTGTTTGCAAAAGCAGAAGCGGCGCAACGCCATCCGGTGGCGCTGCTCAACGACTGGGTAGCCGCGCTTGAACAGGAAGAAAAATATCCCACCCGCAACCTGCACATTCTGGCCGATCACCACGGCAACCGCTCGCCGCGTTCGCGTCCGGATGCGCGGGGCAGCGTGGTTGGTCTGACATTAGAAATCGGTGAACGTGCGCTGGCGAGGCTCTATCTGGCCACGCTACAGGCCATAGCCTATGGCACACGACATATTATGGATACCCTGAAACATCACGGGCACACCTTGTCGCGCATTGTCATTTGTGGAGGAGCCACCCATAACCGGCTCTGGCTGCGGGAGTATGCCGATGCCACGGGCTGCGATATTCATCTCTTAGCCGAAGAAGATGCCGTCACTCTCGGCGCGGCCATTTGCGGCGCTGTGGCGAGCGGTGCATGGGCAACGCTCACCGATGCCACCCGGGAAATGGTCAAAGCCGGCGACATCATCACCCGTCGGCCGGAAACCGCGGCTTTCCACAGGCAAAAATATGAGGCGTACCTGATGCTGTGGACCCAGCAGCAGGCGCTTAATCTCCTGATGCAACAGGAAATGTAATGGCAGGATGCGTATGCTTTATCAGCAGTTTTTTACGTACGTTAAGGATTGAGGCGTAGCGATGGCCAAAACAGTTGAACAGATAGCGAAGGATCTGAATTTATCCGTCACCACCGTGCGGCTGGTACTGAGCGGGAAAGCCGAACAGTATCGGATCAGCGTGAAAACACAGTCCCGAATTAATGAACACGTCGAGCGCTTCGGCTATACCCTCAACCATTCGGCGCGCAGTCTTAAGCTAAACAAAACCGAGACGCTGGGACTCATCGTGCCCAACATCTCGAACGTGTTCTTTGCAACGCTCGCCGAGAAACTCGAACTGCGCTGCCGCCGTTCGGGCTACCAGCTGATGATCAGCTGTACTTACAACGATGTGGATTACGAAAATAAGCTGGTCAAAGCCCTGATGGCGCGCAACGTGGACGGCTTGTTTATCGTTCCCTCGACGCTGGAAAACCAGCAGCATCATTTGCGGCAGATCCAAAAACCACTGGTGCTCCTCGACCGGGATTTTGGCTTTACTGACAACGCGCTGGTTGAGAGTCATAACGAGGCCGGGGGGGATGAACTGGCCCGCAACATGCTGGCAGAGAGAAAAACGCCGCTCTGGTTCCTTGTGGGCGATACCGCACTGCCCAGTATTACGGACCGTCTGAACGGCTACTTACAGGCCCTGAAAACAGCCGGTATTCACCATCGCGAGTGGGTCATCGAAGGGCCGGACAATACGCCGGAGGGCGGATATGCCCTGATGGATTCGCTTATCGACAGCCAGGGTGTTCCGCAGGCGTTTATCGCCTCATCGTTACCCGTGCTGGAAGGGGCAATTGAAGCCCTGCGGACGCGTACCGGCACCGTGCCCCAACACATCAATATCGGCACCTTCGATGAGCACCCCATGCTGGGGTTCCTGCCTAACAGCGTCTGGTCCATGCAGCAGGATGAAGATACCTGGGCGGAAAAAGCGTTTGAACTGATGCAGCGAGCCATCGACGGCGAAGCGGTTAACGAGACGGCGAAAGTCGATATGAAGCTGGTCAAACGTTCCCGCCAGTAAAAATAAAACTGTACCCGGAGAATAAAAAATGGAACGAGCCCGATTAGCCAGAGACATTATCGACACCTGCCTTGAGATGACCCGCATGGGGTTAAATCAGGGCACCGCCGGCAATATCAGCGTTCGCTATCGCGACGGCATGCTGATTACGCCGACCGGAATTCCCTACGAGCATCTGACCGAAGAGAGTATCGTTTATGTAGATGCACAGGGGCGACACGAAGAAGATAAACTGCCCTCCAGCGAATGGCGTTTTCATCAGGTTGTGTATCAGACCCGCCCGGATGCTAACGCCGTCGTCCATAACCATGCGGTTAACTGTACCGCCGTCTCGATACTCAACCGCCCCATTCCTGCTATTCACTATATGATTGCCGCCGCCGGGGGAAACTCCATTCCCTGCGCCCCTTACGCGACCTTCGGGACGCGCGCGCTGTCAGAGCATGTCGCGGTCGCATTACGCAATCGCAAAGCGACGCTCTTACAGCACCACGGCCTGATAACCTGCGAAGAAAATCTTGAAAAGGCACTGTGGCTGGCGCAGGAGGTAGAGGTGCTGGCAAAACTCTACCTGGCCACGCTGGCGATAGTAGATCCCGTTCCGGTACTCAGTGACGATGAAATTGCCATTGTTCTTGAGAAATTCAAAAGCTACGGATTGCGCGTCGAGGCGTAATTTTTTATCCGGGGGTGCTTTTATCACACCCTCGTAATATCTCTTAAACAAACACCTATTTACCGCACTTATCACCCCGCCTAAACTATGGCCTGCTTTTTGGTAGAGGTGGTAATGAACGATTATAAAATGACGCCAGGTGAGAGGCGCGCGACCTGGGGTTTAGGGACCGTATTCTCGTTGCGCATGCTGGGCATGTTTATGGTTCTGCCGGTTCTGACCACGTACGGCATGGCTCTGCAAGGTGCCAGCGAAGCATTAATCGGTATTGCCATTGGTATTTATGGTCTGACTCAGGCCGTTTTTCAGATTCCGTTTGGCCTGCTTTCCGACCGCATTGGTCGCAAACCATTAATTGTCGGTGGGCTGGCGGTGTTTGCCGCCGGTAGCGTTATCGCTGCGCTTTCCGACTCCATCTGGGGAATTATTCTGGGCCGGGCGCTACAAGGCTCTGGAGCAATTGCCGCCGCCGTTATGGCGCTGCTTTCCGATCTCACGCGCGAACAAAACCGCACCAAAGCGATGGCGTTTATCGGCGTGAGCTTTGGCATTACCTTTGCCATTGCGATGGTGCTTGGCCCGATCATCACTCACAAACTTGGGCTGCACGCGCTGTTCTGGATGATCGCTATTCTGGCAACGACCGGCATTGCGTTGACCATTTGGGTTGTGCCCAACAGTAGCACTCACGTACTTAATCGTGAGTCCGGAATGGTGAAAGGCAGTTTCAGTAAAGTGCTGGCGGAACCGCGGCTGCTGAAACTCAACTTTGGCATTATGTGTCTGCATATTTTGCTGATGTCGACGTTTGTTGCCCTGCCCGGACAACTGGCTGATGCAGGGTTCCCGGCGGCTGAACACTGGAAGGTCTATCTGGCGACAATGCTAATCGCCTTTGGCTCGGTCGTGCCTTTCATTATCTACGCTGAAGTTAAGCGCAAAATGAAGCAAGTCTTTGTCTTCTGCGTCGGGTTGATCGTGGTTGCGGAAATTGTGTTGTGGAACGCGCAAACGCAGTTCTGGCAACTGGTGGTCGGCGTGCAGCTTTTCTTTGTGGCGTTTAATTTGATGGAAGCCCTCCTGCCCTCACTTATCAGTAAAGAGTCGCCAGCAGGTTACAAAGGTACGGCGATGGGTGTTTACTCCACCAGCCAGTTTCTTGGCGTGGCGATTGGCGGTTCGCTGGGCGGCTGGATTAACGGCATGTTTGACGGTCAGGGGGTATTTCTCGCTGGCGCAATGCTGGCCGCAGTGTGGCTGACAGTCGCCAGTACCATGAAAGAACCGCCGTATGTCAGCAGTTTGCGCATTGAAATCCCGGCGAACATTGCCGCAAACGAGGCGTTAAAAGTGCGTTTGCTAGAAACTGAAGGCATCAAAGAAGTGTTGATTGCAGAAGAAGAACATTCAGCTTATGTGAAAATCGACAGCAAAGTGACGAATCGCTTTGAGATAGAACAGGCAAAGGCATAAAAAACGCGGCGAATTGCCTGCTGCGCTACGCTTATCAGGCCTACAAAGTTTCTGAATTACAAACCTTTGTAGGCCGAATCAGGCGTTCATGCCGCATCTGACATGAACAAAACGCACATAGTCGCGATTAATCGCGGAAGTTTTTGAACTGGAACGGCTGACCGAGATCGCCACCACGTACCATCGCCATGACAGCCTGCAAATCATCACGAGATTTGCCCGTTACGCGGATTTCATCGCCCTGAATTTGCGCCTGCACTTTCAGTTTGCTGTCTTTGATCATCTTGACGATTTTCTTCTGGGTCGCGCTCTCAATGCCCTGTTTCAGTTTCGCTTCCACAAACCAGGTTTTACCGCTATGAACGATATTCTCCGGTACATCCAGCGAACTGCCTTCAATGCCGCGCTTCAGCAGCTTGGCACGCAGAATATCCAGCAACTGATTGACCTGGAAATCGGACTCGCTCAACACTTTGATGGTTTTGCTGGCGTCGTTCAGCTCAAATGAGGCTTCAACGTTACGGAAGTCAAAACGGGACTCCACTTCGCGGCTCGCGTTATCGACCGCGTTACGTGCTTCCTGAAGATCAACTTCAGAGACAATATCGAAAGATGGCATCTTTTCCTCTCCCTTCATTTTTGATGCGAAGCATAATACCCGCAAAGTTAAATAACCGACAGTCCTGCACCAGGACGTATCCCTTAATTGTGCATAGTCGCAACAGCATGCACAATTAAGGGATAGCCTTATTGAACACCCGGAGTGGTTGCGGGTGAGGAGGAACAATGAAAATTACCGTATTGGGATGCGGTGCCTTAGGGCAATTATGGCTTACAGCACTTTGCAAACAGGGTCATGAAGTTCAGGGCTGGCTGCGCGTACCGCAACCTTATTGTAGCGTGAATCTGGTTGAGACAGATGGTTCGATATTTAACGAATCGCTGACCGCCAACGATCCCGATTTTCTCGCCACCAGCGATCTGCTCCTGGTGACGCTGAAAGCATGGCAGGTTTCCGATGCCGTCAAAAGCCTCGCGTCCACACTGCCTGTAACTACGCCAATACTGTTAATTCACAACGGCATGGGCACCATCGAAGAGTTGCAAAACATTCAGCAGCGATTACTGATGGGCACCACCACCCATGCAGCCCGCCGCGACGGCAATGTCATTATTCATGTGGCAAACGGTATCACGCATATTGGCCCGGCACGGCAACAGGACGGGGATTACAGTTATCTGGCGGATATTTTGCAAACCGTGTTGCCTGACGTTGCCTGGCATAACAATATTCGCGCCGAGCTGTGGCGCAAGCTGGCAGTCAACTGCGTGATTAATCCACTGACTGCCATCTGGAATTGCCCGAACGGTGAATTACGTCATCATCCGCAAGAAATTATGCAAATATGCGAAGAAGTCGCGGCAGTGATCGAGCGCGAAGGGCATCATACTTCAGCGGAAGATTTGCGTGATTACGTGATGCAGGTGATTGATGCCACAGCGGAAAATATCTCGTCGATGTTGCAGGATATCCGCGCGCTGCGCCACACCGAAATCGACTATATCAATGGTTTTCTCTTACGCCGCGCCCGCGCGCATGGGATTGCCGTACCGGAAAACACCCGCCTGTTTGAAATGGTAAAAAGAAAGGAGAGTGAATATGAGCGCATCGGCACTGGTTTGCCTCGCCCCTGGTAGTGAAGAGACTGAAGCCGTCACCACTATCGATCTGCTGGTTCGCGGCGGTATCAAAGTCACCACTGCCAGCGTCGCCAGCGATGGTAACCTGGCGATTACCTGCTCGCGCGGCGTGAAGCTGCTGGCGGATGCGCCGCTGGTCGAAGTGGCTGATGGCGAATATGACGTGATCGTGCTGCCTGGTGGCATTAAAGGCGCGGAGTGTTTTCGCGATAGCACTCTGCTGGTTGAAACCGTTAAACAGTTCCACCGTTCCGGGCGTATCGTCGCGGCTATTTGCGCCGCGCCAGCCACCGTGCTGGTGCCGCACGATATCTTCCCGATTGGTAATATGACCGGCTTCCCGACGCTGAAAGACAAAATTCCCGCCGAACAATGGCTGGACAAGCGCGTCGTCTGGGATGCACGGGTAAAATTGCTGACCAGCCAGGGGCCGGGTACAGCTATCGACTTTGGTCTGAAAATTATCGACCTGTTGGTTGGGCGTGAAAAAGCCCATGAAGTGGCATCACAACTGGTGATGGCGGCAGGGATTTATAATTATTACGAGTAGTGTCGGATGCGGCAAACGTCGCATCTGACCAGATGCGACGTAAAAACCACAAAATTACGGGCGATATACCTTCACATTGTTAAAGCCCTGCTCGCGCAGATAGAGCGCCTGCAGACGGCTCATCACCCCGCGCTCACACCACAGCAGCCAGGTTTTGTTCTGGTCGAGATCGCCAAATTTGGTGCTCAGTTTATAGAACGGCAGAGAAACCACATCAATCCCTTCGACTTTCAGTGGCTTATCTTCCTGTTCATCGATAGAACGGATATCGAGGATCACGTCGTTCGGGCCGAAGCCATTGACGGTTTCCACTTCCACCACTTCCTGCTCGGTCTGCTGGGCGATTTCGCGGATATCAACGTTATTCGCTTCCTCAACCACTTTATCGAGAATGCTGAAGTCGAACTTCTCTTCTTCCGCTTCAATCTTCGATTTAACTGCTTTCACCGTCGGGCTTTTGGAGATCACACCACAATATTCCGGCATCGTGCGAGCAAAGTCTTCGGTGCCAATCTGGCGGGCCAGGTTGATGATGTGCTCTTTGTCGTAAGAGATCAGCGGACGCAGGATCAGCGTGTCGGAGACGTTATCAATCAGGCGCAGGTTGGTCAGCGTCTGGCTGGACACCTGGCCGAGCGCTTCGCCGGTGACCAGCGCCTGTACGCCGTAACGTTCAGCCACTTTAGATGCGGCACGCACCATCATACGTTTGAGGATAACGCCCATCTGACCGTCGTCGATTTTCTCGAGAATTTCCCCGACGACCGGTTCGAAATTAATAGCGACAAAACGCACGCGGTGGGAGCTGCCAAAGCGGTTCCACAGATAATGCGCCACCTGACGCACGCCAATTTCATGCGCCGCGCCGCCGAGGTTAAAGAAGCAGTAATGCACGCGGCAGCCGCGACGCATCAACATATAACTGGAAACACCGGAGTCGAAACCACCGGAAATGAGCGACAGCACATCTTCCTGGGTGCCGATCGGGAAACCGCCAATACCTTCGTAGCGGCCTTTAATCAGCAGGAGACGATCGTCTTCCACTTCCAGATGGACAGTCACATCCGGATTGGTCAGCTTCACGCGCGCGGATTCAATATGCTGATTTAAACCGCCGCCGACGTAACGTTCCACATCAATCGAGCTAAAATCATGTTTGCCACGGCGCTTCACGCGTACGCAGAAGGTTTTGCCTTCCAGCTGATCGCGATACTGAACCAACGCTTTCTCGAAAATATCGTGCATGTCGGTAAACGGCACGTCTTCGACTTCGAGAATATGGTGGATACCCGGAATACGGGTCAGAGCGTCGCGAATAGCCAGACGCTGGTTTTCATCTTTTGCGCGAACTTCGATGTTATCCCAGTGGCGGACGACAGCGAGCGTCTCATCATAGTGCTTTAAAACGTTACGAATGTTCCCGGTAAGGATTTTTATAAAGCGCAAGCGCACAGATTGGCTTTTGATGGTGATTTCCGGGAACAATTTAATGATAAACTTCATGGCGGCAATGGTTCGTTGGCAAGCCTTAAGCGACTTGTATAGGGAAAAATACAGCAGCCCACACCTGCGGCTGCATCCAGGCGCGGAAGTATACCACTAACATCGCTTTGCTGTGCACATCACCTTACCATTGCGCGTTATTTGCTATTTGCCCTGAGTCCGTTACCATGACGGGGCGAAAAATATTGAGAGTCAGACATTCATTATGCCGAAGAAAAATGAGGCGCCCGCCAGCTTTGAAAAGGCGCTGAGCGAGCTGGAACAGATTGTAACCCGTCTGGAAAGTGGCGACCTGCCGCTGGAAGAGGCGCTGAACGAGTTCGAACGCGGCGTGCAGCTGGCACGTCAGGGGCAGGCCAAATTACAACAAGCCGAACAGCGCGTACAAATTCTGCTGTCTGACAATGAAGACGCCTCTCTAACCCCTTTTACACCGGACAATGAGTAATGGACTTTCCGCAGCAACTCGAAGCCTGCGTTAAGCAGGCCAACCAGGCGCTGAGCCGTTTTATCGCCCCACTGCCCTTTCAGAACACTCCCGTGGTCGAAACCATGCAGTATGGCGCATTATTAGGTGGTAAGCGCCTGCGACCTTTCCTGGTTTATGCCACCGGTCATATGTTCGGCGTTAGCACAAACACGCTGGACGCACCCGCTGCCGCCGTTGAGTGTATCCACGCTTACTCATTAATTCATGATGATTTACCGGCAATGGATGATGACGATCTGCGTCGCGGTTTGCCAACCTGCCATGTGAAGTTTGGCGAAGCAAACGCGATTCTCGCTGGCGACGCTTTACAAACGCTGGCGTTCTCGATTTTAAGCGATGCCGATATGCCGGAAGTGTCGGACCGCGACAGAATTTCGATGATTTCTGAACTGGCGAGCGCCAGTGGTATTGCCGGAATGTGCGGTGGTCAGGCATTAGATTTAGACGCGGAAGGCAAACACGTACCTCTGGACGCGCTTGAGCGTATTCATCGTCATAAAACCGGCGCATTGATTCGCGCCGCCGTTCGCCTTGGTGCATTAAGCGCCGGAGATAAAGGACGTCGTGCTCTGCCGGTACTCGACAAGTATGCAGAGAGCATCGGCCTTGCCTTCCAGGTTCAGGATGACATCCTGGATGTGGTGGGAGATACTGCAACGTTGGGAAAACGCCAGGGTGCCGACCAGCAACTTGGTAAAAGTACCTACCCTGCACTTCTGGGTCTTGAGCAAGCCCGGAAGAAAGCCCGGGATCTGATCGACGATGCCCGTCAGTCGCTGAAACAACTGGCTGAACAGTCACTCGATACCTCGGCACTGGAAGCGCTAGCGGACTACATCATCCAGCGTAATAAATAAACAATAAGTATTAATAGGCCCCTGATGAGTTTTGATATTGCCAAATACCCGACCCTGGCACTGGTCGACTCCACCCAGGAGTTACGACTGTTGCCGAAAGAGAGTTTACCGAAACTCTGCGACGAACTGCGCCGCTATTTACTCGACAGCGTGAGCCGTTCCAGCGGGCACTTCGCCTCCGGGCTGGGCACGGTCGAACTGACCGTGGCGCTGCACTATGTCTACAACACCCCGTTTGACCAATTGATTTGGGATGTGGGGCATCAGGCTTATCCGCATAAAATTTTGACCGGACGCCGCGACAAAATCGGCACCATCCGTCAGAAAGGCGGTCTGCACCCGTTCCCGTGGCGCGGCGAAAGCGAATATGACGTATTAAGCGTCGGGCATTCATCAACCTCCATCAGTGCCGGAATTGGTATTGCGGTTGCTGCCGAGAAAGAAGGCAAAAATCGCCGCACCGTCTGTGTAATCGGCGATGGTGCGATTACCGCAGGCATGGCGTTTGAAGCGATGAATCACGCGGGCGATATCCGTCCTGATATGCTGGTGGTTCTCAACGACAATGAAATGTCGATTTCCGAAAATGTCGGCGCGCTCAACAACCATCTGGCGCAGCTGCTTTCCGGTAAGCTTTACTCTTCACTGCGCGAAGGCGGGAAAAAAGTTTTCTCTGGCGTTCCGCCAATTAAAGAGCTGCTCAAACGCACCGAAGAACATATTAAAGGCATGGTAGTGCCTGGCACGTTGTTTGAAGAGCTGGGCTTTAACTACATCGGCCCGGTTGACGGTCACGATGTGCTGGGGCTTATCACCACGCTTAAGAACATGCGCGACCTGAAAGGCCCGCAGTTCCTGCATATCATGACCAAAAAAGGTCGTGGTTATGAACCGGCAGAAAAAGACCCAATCACTTTCCACGCCGTGCCTAAATTTGATCCCTCCAGCGGTTGTTTGCCGAAAAGTAGCGGCGGTTTGCCGAGCTATTCAAAAATCTTTGGCGACTGGTTGTGCGAAACGGCAGCGAAAGACAACAAGCTGATGGCGATTACTCCGGCGATGCGTGAAGGTTCCGGCATGGTCGAGTTTTCACGTAAATTCCCGGATCGCTACTTCGACGTGGCAATTGCCGAGCAACACGCGGTGACCTTTGCTGCGGGTCTGGCGATTGGTGGGTACAAACCCATTGTCGCGATTTACTCCACTTTCCTGCAACGCGCCTATGATCAGGTGCTGCATGACGTGGCGATTCAAAAGCTTCCGGTCCTGTTCGCCATCGACCGCGCGGGCATTGTTGGTGCTGACGGTCAAACCCATCAGGGTGCTTTTGATCTCTCTTACCTGCGCTGCATACCGGAAATGGTCATTATGACCCCGAGCGATGAAAACGAATGTCGCCAGATGCTCTATACCGGCTATCACTATAACGATGGCCCGTCAGCGGTGCGCTACCCGCGTGGCAACGCGGTCGGCGTGGAACTGACGCCGCTGGAAAAACTACCAATTGGCAAAGGCATTGTGAAGCGTCGTGGCGAGAAACTGGCGATCCTTAACTTTGGTACGCTGATGCCAGAAGCGGCGAAAGTCGCCGAATCGCTGAACGCCACGCTGGTCGATATGCGTTTTGTGAAACCGCTTGATGAAGCGTTAATTCTGGAAATGGCCGCCAGCCATGAAGCGCTGGTCACCGTAGAAGAAAACGCCATTATGGGCGGCGCAGGCAGCGGCGTGAACGAAGTGCTGATGGCGAACCGTAAAGCCGTTCCGGTGCTTAATCTCGGCCTCCCTGACCACTTCATCCCGCAAGGCACCCAGGATGAGGCGCGCGCCGACATTGGTCTGGACGCCGCCGGTATCGAAGCTAAAATCCGCACCTGGCTGGCCTGATCCCTCCCCTTTTCTGCTCCTGCTATGCTTAAACGTATTGTTTAAACAGCAGGAGCGGAACCATGCAATACACGACATTAGGAAAAACGGACCTTAAGGTGTCCCGGCTTTGCCTGGGATGCATGACGTTTGGCGAGCCTGACCGGGGAAATCATGCCTGGACGCTGCCGGAAGAGAGCAGCCGCCCTATCATCAAGCGCGCCATTGACGGCGGCATCAACTTCTTCGATACCGCCAACAGCTACTCAGACGGCAGCAGCGAAGAGATTGTGGGCCGCGCCCTGCGAGATTTTGCCCGTCGTGATGACGTTGTGGTCGCCACTAAGGTGTACTACCCGTCAGGCGATCTGGCGGAAGGCCTTTCTCGCGCGCAGATCCTGCGTTCCATTGATGACAGCCTCAGACGCCTGAACATGGATTACGTCGACCTGCTGCAAATCCACCGCTGGGATTACAACACCCCGCTCGAAGAGACGCTTGAAGCGTTGAACGACGTTGTGAAAGCCGGTAAAGCGCGCTACATCGGCGCATCGTCCATGCATGCCTCACAGTTTGCCCAGGCGCTCGATCTCCAGGCGCAGCACGGCTGGGCGCGCTTTGTCACTATGCAGGATCACTACAACCTGATTTACCGGGAAGAAGAGCGCGAGATGCTGCCGCTCTGCTACCAGGAAGGCGTGGCGGTGATCCCGTGGAGCCCGCTGGCGCGCGGAAGGTTAACCCGTCCGTGGGGGGAAACTACCGCCCGGCTGGTATCGGATGAAGTGGGTAAAAACCTGTATGACGATACAGAAGCCAGCGATGCGTTAATTGCCGAACGCTTAGCCGGGATCGCCGACGATATCGGTGCAACGCGCGCGCAGGTGGCGCTGGCGTGGCTGCTGAGCAAGCGCGGTGTCGCCGCGCCGATTGTGGGCACGTCGCGGGAAGAACAGCTGGATGAGTTGTTGAGTGCGGTGGACTTATCGTTGACGCCGGAGCAGATTGCCGAGCTGGAGACGCCGTATCAGCAGCATCCGGTGGTAGGGTTTAAGTAAACACTTGCCGGGTGGCGCTGCGCTTACCCGGCCTACAAATAAAGTGCGATCGTAGGCCGGGTAAGGCGAAGCCGCCACCCGGCAAAACACTCACCCAAAGTGATCGTACCCTTTCCAGTCAAGCGTAACCGGGGCGCCGTCGCGGACAAACAGCAACCCTTCACTTTCCGGCATTACCTGCCCGATGCAGGTAAATTTCGCCCCCAGATGCGCTAGCGCCACATCCAGCGCGCCACGGTTCAGTTCCGGCAACGTGAAACACAACTCGTAATCTTCGCCACCAGAGAGCGCCCAGCGCAGCGGCCTGTTCCGGTTCAACGTGGCGAGAAAGTGCGTCAGAAAACGGCAGCAATGCCAGGCCAATACGTGCGCCGCAGTCGCTGGCTTTCACGATATGCCCGAGATCGGAAATCAAACCGTCAGAGAGATCGATGGCTGAATTGCCAGATCGCGCAGTGCCTGCCCCTGTAAAATACGCGGCGATGGACGGAGATGACGTTTGATCAAGTAGTCCGCATCTTTAGCATCGGCAACCTGCAAACGGTTTTGCAAAATCGCCAGCCCGGCGGCGCTATCGCCCGGTGTACCGGTCACATAGATCCAGTCACCCGGTTTCGCCCCAGAGCGCGTTAAGGCTCGTCCCATCGGAACAAAGCCGTGGATACCCAACGTCATTGATAATGGCCCACGCGTGGTATCGCCGCCAATGAGTTGCATATCGTAATAATTGAGAAGATCAAACAAACTGTCGCTGAAGGACTCAAGCCACGCTTCGTCTACGTCCGGTAAGGTTAATGCCAGCGTCAGCCAGGCCGGATCGGCCCCCATCGCTGCCAGATCGCTTAGGTTCACCGCCAGTGCTTTATAAGCCAGATCAGCAGGATCGATATCAGGGAGGAAGTGGTTGCCCGCCACCAGCGTATCAGTGCTGATCGCCAGGGTCTGTTTCTCGGGGATATTGAGAAGAGCGCAATCGTCGCCGATGCCCAGTTCGACATCAAGACGAGAACTTCTTACACGGTCAAAATAACGGGCAATCAGGGAGAACTCGCCACATGCCATACGTTATGCCTCAGCAGGTAAAAAAGAAAAGGCCGGCGATCATGGAACAGTCTTCCGTGAATCTACCGGCCTGGATATTACTTTTTGTTAGGGCGAATCACAGGTGCTGCTTTATCGAGTACGCCGTTGACGAACTTATGGCTGTCTTCTGCGCCGAACGATTTCGCCAGTTCGATCGCTTCGTTAATGGCCACTTTGTATGGCACATCGCTACGTTTAGACAGTTCGTACAGCGCAATGCGCAGTACTGCTTTTTCTACCTGTCCCAGTTCTTCCAGCAGGCGGGACAGGTATGGCTTCATCAGTCCGTCGAGGTATGCGGTATTAGTCGCCACCCCGGCCAGCAGCTCACGGAAGTACAGGACGTCAACGTCTTTTACATCCTGTTCAGCCAGGAACTGGTATTCAACATCAGCGATGTCGTTCTGGGACAACTGCCAGGAGTAGAGCGCCTGGACGGCACACTCACGAGCGCGGCGACGAGCAGCAGGTTTCACGGATTTCCCCTTACTAATTTCAGGCCTTGATGGCTTTCAATACATTAATCATTTCAAGCGCGGTCAGTGCAGCTTCTGCACCTTTGTTGCCAGCTTTGGTGCCAGCACGTTCGATCGCTTGTTCAATGCTTTCAGTGGTCAGAACCCCAAAAGCAACCGGAATTTCGCTGTCCTGGGCAACATGCGCCAGGCCGTTGCTTGCACCACCAGCGACATATTCAAAATGGGCAGTGCCACCACGAATAACCGTACCCAGCGCAATCACCGCGTCGTATTTACCGGTTTTAGCCAGTGCACCCGCCGCCAGCGGCAGCTCATAGGCACCAGGCACCCAAACAACGGTAATGTTTTCATCTTTTACCTGACCGATACGTTTCAGTGCATCAATTGCACCTTCCAGCAGGCTGTCATTGATAAAGTTGTTGAAACGCGCGATGGTGATGGCGACGCGAGCGTCCGGGGTAGCAACGTTAGCTTCAATAATGTTCATTTTCTTCCTTCGGGTTCGAGTATGGCCCCGCAGGGGGGCGGATTTTAGCATAATATTTTGTGCGCTGCTTCCCTTTCGAGCCGGGAGATCATGCACCCACTAAATGCAGGCAAACATCCGGGCCTACATGACGTATCTCTTTGAATTTAAATTGGGGGGCGTCGGCTAATTTCTCAAGCCCTGGCAGCGAGCATAATCCACGGGCGTCGCTGCCTAATAGTTTAGGTGCGATATAGACAATCAGCTCATCGACTAAACCCGCCTGCAGCAATGCGCCAGCGAGCGTTGGCCCCGCTTCCACCCAGATGCTGTTAATTTGCTGTTTACCCAGTTGCATCATCAGTACAACCAGATCCAGATGACCTTTATGCGCTGGAATCAGCAAGGTACGCACCGTTTCCGGCCACTCACGAGAATCTTCCTGCGTACGCGCGAACCAGGTTTCGCCGGGCTGCTGCACAATGCGATGTACCGGCGTCACGCGATTTTGGCTATCAATCACAATACGTATCGGCTGACGGAGATTTTGTTGCGGATAGAGCGCCTGAGTTTGTTCATCCAGTTCAGACCAACGCACCGTTAAGGCAGGATCATCCGCCAGCACCGTGGCGCTGCTGGTTAAAATGGCATGACTTTGCGCGCGCAGTAGTTGTACATCACGCCGCGCCTGGGGCGAAGTGATCCACTGGCTTTCGCCGCTCGCCATCGCCGTGCGACCATCAAGCGATGCGCCAAGTTTTAACTGAATATAAGGAAAGCCGGTGCGCATCCGCTTGAGAAAGCCTTTATTCAATTGCTCGGCTTCACTCATCATCAGGCCGTGGCTGACGTCAATGCCAGCCTGTTGCAGACGGTAAAGTCCACGCCCAGCGACCTGCGGGTTAGGATCCTGCATCGAGGCAACCACGCGCGCTACGCCAGCGGCGATGAGTGCGTCACAGCACGGTGGCGTACGACCATGATGGCTACAGGGTTCGAGTGTGACATAGGCGGTCGCACCTTTGGCTTTTTCACCCGCCATACGCAACGCGTGTACTTCGGCATGTGGTTCACCCGCACGTTGGTGGTAACCTTCACCGACAATTTCGCCATCTTTGACAATGACGCACCCGACATTCGGGTTGGGATGCGTGGTAAAACGTCCTCGTTGCGCCAGCTTTAGCGCCCGCGCCATGTAATACTCGTCCTGCACGGCTTAGTCCTCCAGGCGCGCGATCTCTTCGCCAAATTCTTTGATATCTTCGAAACTGCGGTAGACAGAGGCAAAACGGATATAGGCGACTTTATCGAGCTTTTTCAATTGCTCCATCACCAGATTGCCAATCATCTTGCTCGGCACTTCGCGCTCACCGGTGGCGCGCAGCTGCGATTTAATATGATTGATTGCCATTTCGACGTCATCGGAACTCACCGGACGTTTTTCCAGCGCCCGCAGCATTCCGCTACGCAATTTCTCTTCATTAAACGGTTCACGCACGTCGTTGCTTTTTACAACACGCGGCATAACCAGCTCCGCCACTTCAAAGGTGGTGAAACGTTCATTACACACCAGACACTGCCGACGGCGGCGTACGGATGAACCCTCGCCCACGAGACGAGAGTCAATTACCTTAGTGTCCACGGCGAAACAGAATGGGCAATGCATACGGCGTCCTGACCAGGTGGTTAACGGAAATCTATTTTACCCTGAACTGACGATACAACAAAGGCGCAACGCTTTTGAGATAAAGGATCGATGCCTGACGGCACTATCCTGTCTACCATTGCAGCAATCTGTGATTTCAAGGAATTAAACGCAATGACAAGACGTTACCTGAAAATAGTGCTGGTGGGGAGCCTGTTCACGCTCAGCGCCTGCGCACAGCAAAGCGAAGTCCGTGAGATGAAACAAAGCGTGAATACGCTTAACGTGGCGATGGACAAACTTAACAAAGAAACCGTGAAGATCACCCAGCAGAACGCGCTGAATGCCAAATCCAGCAATGGCGTTTATTTATTGCCAGGTGCAAACACGCCCGCGCGTCTGAACAGCCAGATTGGCACGCTAAAGATGTCTGTGGTGAATGTTGCAGCGAATGCCGATGGTACTCGCGCAACATTACGCATTCAGGGTGAGTCCAACGATCCGCTTCCCGCGTTCAGCGGCACCGTAGAGTGGGGCCAGATTCAGGGCACCACGGAGAGCTATCAGGAAGTGAACGTGAAGAATCAGCTCTTCACCGCCCCCGCCAGCACGCTGGCGCCGAGCGATGTTGATATCCCGCTCCAGCTGAGCGGACTGACCCCAGAACAGCTGGGCTTTATCCGTATTCACGACATTCAACCCGCCGCGCAATAACCCGCCCTTCTAGCGGAGTGAAATGTCACTCCGCTAACATTTACATTTCGTATGGATTGGCAACATAAATGATTGCCGCTACAATCCCGCCCGTCTAAAGTACGAAACGTGAACGCAATCGATTACGTAAATGATAGAACTGTGAAACGAAACATATTTTTGTGAGCAATGATTTTTATAATAGGCTCCTCTGTATACGAAATATTTAGAAACGCAATTTGCGCCTTTTTCACTCCCGCAAGGGATTTTCAAACAGTGGCATACATATGAAAAAAACATTACTGGCAGCCGGTGCGGTACTGGCGCTCTCTTCGTCTTTTACTGTCAACGCAGCTGAAAACGACAAACCGCAGTATCTTTCCGACTGGTGGCACCAGAGCGTTAACGTTGTCGGAAGCTATCACACCCGTTTCGGACCGCAGATCCGCAACGATACCTACCTTGAGTACGAAGCATTCGCTAAAAAAGACTGGTTCGACTTCTATGGTTATGCGGATGCGCCGGTATTCTTCGGCGGTAACTCCGATGCAAAAGGTATCTGGAACCACGGTTCTCCGCTGTTTATGGAAATCGAACCACGTTTCTCCATCGACAAGCTGACCAATACTGACCTTAGCTTCGGTCCGTTCAAAGAGTGGTACTTCGCGAACAACTACATTTACGACATGGGTCGTAATAAAGATGGTCGCCAGAGCACCTGGTACATGGGTCTGGGTACCGATATCGACACTGGCCTGCCGATGAGCCTGTCCATGAACGTCTATGCGAAATACCAGTGGCAGAACTATGGCGCAGCGAACGAAAACGAGTGGGACGGTTACCGTTTCAAAATTAAATACTTTGTGCCGATTACCGATCTGTGGGGCGGTCAGCTGAGCTACATCGGCTTCACCAACTTCGACTGGGGTTCCGATTTAGGGGATGACAGCGGTAACGCAATCAACGGTATTAAGACCCGTACTAATAACTCTATCGCTTCCAGCCATATTCTGGCTCTGAACTACGATCACTGGCACTACTCTGTCGTAGCTCGTTACTGGCACGACGGTGGTCAGTGGAACGACGATGCAGAACTGAACTTCGGCAACGGCAACTTCAACGTTCGCTCTACCGGCTGGGGTGGTTACCTGGTAGTAGGTTACAACTTCTAATCAGTGCGGATTCCGCCCGGTGGCGCTACGCTTACCGGGCCTACGATCCGAATGTAGGCCGGGTAAGGCGTAGCCGCCCCCCGGCTTTTTACTGCCTCACCTTGCGCAAAAAATCTGCCAATGACCTGTCCGCACTCTCGCTAAACCGCCTCTCCGTCTGCACAATATTGAGGCATCGGTCGAGCCGGAAACAGCGGTAGTCATCGCGTCGCTCGCACCACGCAGCCAACAGCCAGTGCTCCCCCCAGAAGAACAGCCCAAGCGGCTGCACCTCACGCCAGGTTAACTGCCCGGCCTCATCACGATAATGCAGCGCCAGCACGCGCTGGGCGGAAATCGCCTGATGGATCACGTCGAAACCACTACGGGAATGGGGCTGAAGGGCAATATCCGGCGCGTAAATCCGCGTCTGCTCAGCTTTGCGGCGGCTCTCTTCTGGCAGGATCGCCAGCACTTTTTCCTGGGCCGACTCCAGCTCGCGCGACAGCGATTCCCCGCCCCAGGTTTTGAGCAGGCGAATCGCCACCATCAGCGCCTCGGACTCTTTGTTGGTCAGCATCAGCGGGGGTAAATCAAAACCCGACATCAGCCGATATCCGCTTCCCGCCTCGCCTTCCACCGGCACGCCGGAAAGCGACAGGTCGCGGATATCGCGGTACACCGTGCGCTCGGACACGCCAAGCCTTTCCGCCAGATGCGCTGCCGTTGTCAGACGCCTGCCCCGAAGGATCTGCACAATCTGGAACAAACGGTCAGCGCGTCGGGTCATCGGTTTACTCTCATACCGGTTGATGGAGGCCGACGCGATTACCTTCGCTGTCGGTAAACAGGGCTATAGTGCCAATGCCTTGCGGCAGTTCCAGCGGGCCAAACACGCACTCACCGCCCGCAGAAGCAATACGATCGAGCGTGGCCGCCAGATTGTCAGTATGCAGGTAAATAATAGCGCCCTGCGAAGACGGTGTAACGCCGTCAAATTTCGCCAGCGCGCCGCCGGTGGCCGGATCCTCGTGCGGGAAAATCGCCAGATCAGCCACGTCCATCTTCTCGCGCCGCAGCGCGACCTGCATCACCGACTCATAAAATTTGATGGCGCGATCCATATCGGCGACCGGAATTTCAAACCAGTTAATAACACTTTTCATACGTCCTCCTGCCTGCTGTTAGGGTTCAGAAGGAGTCTACGACAGGGCTCCTGACAGCATACTGTCAGGAGTGTTTGTGAGATGCAGACAAAAAAAATCCCGGCCAACAGGCCGGGATTTCGATACTACATAAGACTCTTACGGCAGAATTGACGGCTGATCCGCCCCTTCTTTTTCCACTTTCTGCTGCAACATGTGTTCGCGCTTCATACCCAGTTTCAGAGCCAACGCAGATGCCACATAGATGGAAGATGCAGTACCGATGGAAACACCGATAAGCATGGTCAGCGAGAAGCCTTCCAGTACCGGACCACCGAAGAGGTACAGCATCAGGATAACCATCAAGGTAGTACCGGATGTGATCAAGGTACGGTGCAGCGTCTGGGTCAAGGACACGTTAAAGATTTCGTAAGGCGTACCGCGACGGATCTTGCGGAAGTTTTCACGAATACGGTCCGATACCACGATACTGTCGTTAAGCGAGTAACCGATAACCGACATCAACGATGCCACAATGGTCAGGTCAATCTCGATATGGAATAACGACAAAATACCCAGCGTAATGATAACGTCGTGCGCCAGCGCAATAACCACCCCTGCCGCCAGTCGCCACTCAAAGCGGAAACCTACGTACACGAGGATAGACAGCAGCGCTGCCATCAACGCCATCGCACCGGTTTGCGCAAGGTCTGCCCCCACGCTCGGACCGACGAACTCAATACGCTTCACTGCTGCATTCTGATTGGTGGATTCGTTAATCACCTTCAGAACCTGGCTGCCCAACACCTGACCGCCGGTTTCGCCTTCAGCAGGCGGCATACGGACCATGATGTCATGGCTGCTACCAAAGTTTTGCAGCATCGGCTCTTCAAAACCGGCTTTTTGCAATGCATCACGCATTACGTCAATTTCAGCCGGTTTTTCGAGCGTAATTTCAATAACCGTACCACCGGTGAAATCCAGCCCCCAGTTAAAGCCGCGCACGCCCATAATAACGATAGCAGCGATTAACAGCAGACCAGAGATGCCGAAAGCCCAGTAGTCCCAGCGCATAAAGTCATAGACTTTACGGCCGTGGTTTAGTTGTTCAACAGTATATTCCTGTGCCACATCGCACTCCTCAGATTGACAGCTTCTTGACGCGCTTGCCGCCATATAGCAGGTTTACGATGGCACGCGTACCGACAATCGCGGTAAACATCGACGTCGCCACACCGATACCGGTAGTAATCGCGAACCCTTTAATTGCCCCGGTACCCACTGCGTACAGGATGATGACTTTAATCAGCGTGGTGATGTTCGCATCGAAGATAGAACTGAATGCGCCACGATAACCTTCATCAATTGCCTGTTGAACAGTACGTCCGTTGCTCAACTCTTCTTTAATACGTTCGTTGATCAGTACGTTCGCATCGACCGCCACCGCAAGGGTTAAGACGATACCCGCGATACCTGGCATACTCAGCGTTGCGCCTGGCAACAGCGACATAATGCCGACGATTAAGATCAAGTTGGCAATCAGAGCACTGGTCGCAATCAGACCAAACTTCTTATAGAAGATGATCATGAACAGAATAGAAACCAGCAGACCGGCAAGGCAAGCCTCCAGCCCCTGTTCAATGTTCTGCATACCCAGGGTTGGGCCAATGGTACGTTCTTCAACAATCTGAATCGGCGCGATCAACGCACCGGCACGCAGCAGCAGTGACAGCTGACGGGCTTCGTTCGGGTTGTTGATGCCGGTGATACGGAAGCTGTTACCCAGACGAGACTGGATGTTGGCGATGTTAATCACCTCTTCCTGTTTCACCAGAACCGCACGACCATTTGCATCTTTCTTACCGCTGTCTTTGTACTCCACAAACAGGGTTGCCATCGGTTTGCCGATGTTGTCCTTAGTGAAGTTAGACATGATGTTACCACCAGCGCTATCGAGCGAGATGTTAACCTGCGGTTGGTTGTATTCGTCCTGGCTGGAAGTGGAGTCGGTGATATGGTCACCGGTCAGAATTACGCGTTTGTACAGCACAACTGGCTGACCTTCGCGGGTCTGTTTCACTTCAGAGTCGCCCGGTACGCGACCGGATGCCGCAGCGGCCTGGTCAACGTTGGTGTTTACCAGACGGAATTCCAGCGTTGCCGTCGCACCCAGAATCTCTTTCGCACGCGCAGTGTCCTGAATACCTGGCAGTTCAACAACGATACGGTCAGCACCCTGACGCTGAACCACCGGCTCCGCCACGCCAAGTTGGTTTACACGGTTACGCAGGATATTAATGTTCTGCTGCACCGCATATTCACGCGCTTCGCTCAGACGAGCATCGCTCATTACCGCACGCAGCTGGTTGCTGCCCTGGCTGCTAATCACCAGGTCCGGATGGCGCTTGCTCAGATACGCAATGGCTTCATCACGAGCTTTAGCATCGCGGAAAGTGATGCTCAGGCCGTAGTTGTTTTCTTTACGAACAGTGGTATACGGGATGCCCTTTTCGCGCAGGTCACTGCGTAGGCTATCGATATTTTGTTCCTGGAGTTTGCCAAGCGCGGTGTCCATATCCACTTCCATCAGGAAGTGAACGCCGCCACGCAGGTCAAGGCCGAGCTTCATCGGCTCAGCGTGAATAGCTGCCAGCCAGCGCGGCGTTGCCGGGGCAAGGTTAAGCGCCACGACGTATTTGTCACCCATAACGCCCATTAATGCTTCACGAGCGCGCAACTGGGTGTCAGTGGAGTCGAAGCGCGCAAGAATAGCGCCCTCTTCCAGTGCCACAGACTTAGCAGTTATTTTTTCTTCTTGTAACGTTTTCTGGACCTGGATCAGCGTTTGCTCACTGGCGGCGACTCCGCGCGCACCAGTGATCTGAACAGCCGGATCCTCACCAAACAGGTTGGGAAGCGCATACAGCAGACCGATGACAATCACCACGATCAGCATGACGTACTTCCACAAAGGATAACGGTTTAACACGGCAATTCCCTTAGGGAAAAATTTTAATTACAGCGCCTTCATGGTGCCTTTCGGCAGGACGGCAGCTACGAAGTCACGTTTAATAACTACTTCAGTGGTGTCATTCAGCGCGATAGCAATGTAGCCGTTTTCCGCTACTTTGGTTACGCGACCAACCAGGCCACCGTTCGTCAGAACTTCATCACCTTTGGCAATGGAGTCCATCAGCTTTTTGTGTTCTTTGGTGCGCTTCTGCTGTGGACGCAGGATCATGAAATAGAAAATCAGACCGAATACCACCAGCATCAAAATCAAAGACATCGGGCTACCTTGCGCCGGTGCACCCGTTGCCGCTACCGCATCAGAAATAAAAAAGCTCATTAAATTTCCCTCATTATTAATATTAATCAACGTTCAAAGGTGGTACTTCTCGCCCCTGACGCTGGTAAAAATCAGTTACGAAGCTCTCTAATTTACCCTCTTCAATAGCCTTGCGTAAACCCGCCATCAAACGCTGGTAGTAACGAAGGTTATGAATGGTGTTGAGTCGCGCGCCTAATATTTCGTTGCAACGGTCAAGATGATGCAAGTAAGCGCGTGAATAATTGCGACAGGTGTAGCAATCACACTCAGGATCGAGTGGGCCAGTATCGCTCTTATACTTCGCATTGCGGATTTTCACCACGCCATCGGTCACGAACAAATGACCATTTCGGGCGTTGCGGGTTGGCATTACGCAGTCAAACATATCGATACCACGACGTACGCCTTCAACCAGGTCTTCTGGTTTACCAACGCCCATCAGGTAACGCGGTTTGTCTGCCGGAATTTGCGGGCATACATGCTCCAGAATGCGGTGCATATCTGCTTTCGGCTCACCCACAGCCAGACCGCCGACAGCGTAGCCATCAAAACCGATATCTACCAGACCTTTAACAGAAATATCACGTAAATCTTCGTAAACGCTGCCCTGAATGATACCAAACAGCGCATTTTTGTTTCCGAGACTGTCAAAACGCTCACGGCTACGCTTCGCCCAACGCAGAGACATCTCCATGGAGCGTTTTGCGTAATCCCAGTCAGCAGGATACGGCGTACACTCATCAAAGATCATGACGATATCCGAACCAAGATCGTACTGAATCTCCATTGATTTTTCAGGATCGAGGAAAATCGGATCGCCGTTGATCGGGTTACGGAAGTGCACGCCCTGTTCGGTGATTTTACGAATATCGCCAAGGCTGAAGACCTGGAAGCCGCCGGAGTCGGTGAGGATCGGCCCCTTCCACTGCATAAAATCGTGCAGATCGCCGTGCAGTTTCATGATTTCCTGGCCCGGGCGCAGCCACAGGTGGAAGGTGTTGCCGAGGATAATTTGCGCGCCAGTGGCTTCAACTTCTTCCGGCGTCATCCCTTTTACGGTGCCGTAGGTGCCAACAGGCATAAAACAAGGCGTTTCCACTACGCCACGATCAAAGACCAGGCGGCCACGGCGTGCGCGACCGTCGGTGGTGTCCAGTTCAAATTTCATTTTTTCTCCACTACGTCAGAAAAACAGTCCAACGTTTTAAACCAGCGCCGCGGAATTACTCCCCGACGCGCTCATTAATTGCCTGCGGATTGTACGTGATAAACATCGCATCACCGTAACTAAAAAAGCGATATTTCTCTTCTACCGCTGCTTTATAGGCGTTCATGGTGTGTTGATAACCGGCAAAGGCCGAAACCAGCATAATCAGCGTCGACTCTGGCAAGTGGAAGTTCGTCACCAGCGCATCGACCACTTTGTACTGGAAGCCCGGATAGATAAAGATTTGGGTATCGTCGAAGAACGGTTCAATGAGATCGTTTTTCGCTGCCTGAGCCGCGCTTTCCAGCGAACGTACTGAAGTGGTGCCAACCGCAATCACCCGGTTACCGCGCGCTTTCGCCGCCAGTACCGCGTCTACCACATCCTGCGGTACTTCAGCGTATTCCGAGTGCATGATGTGATCTTCAATGGTGTCGACGCGCACCGGCTGGAAGGTGCCCGCACCAACGTGCAACGTCACAAACGCCATCTCCACGCCTTTGGCGCGCAATTTTTCCAGCAAAGGCTCGTCAAAATGCAGACCTGCGGTCGGGGCTGCAACCGCGCCCGGTTTTTCGCTATAAACGGTTTGATAAAGTTCGCGGTCAGCGTCTTCGTCCGGACGGTCGATATACGGCGGCAGCGGCATATGGCCGATGCTGTTGAGAATATCCAGCACCGAGCGTTCATCATTAAATTCGACTTCAAACAGTGCGCCGTGGCGCGCGGTCATTGTTGCGTTAATACTTTCGTCATCGCCCAGCAGCAGTTCTGCGCCAGGTTTTGGCGCTTTCGAGGCGC
The DNA here is from genome assembly GCA_042434945.1 of Enterobacter hormaechei. Classification (GTDB taxonomy): domain Bacteria; phylum Pseudomonadota; class Gammaproteobacteria; order Enterobacterales; family Enterobacteriaceae; genus Escherichia; species Escherichia hormaechei_A. The sequence continues at coordinate 487,691 of CP170191.1, read as the reverse complement.
GAATATGCGCAAGAATGCGTTTGTCGTCGAGCATCCGTTCAACCAGCACTTCAATCTTGCCGCCGCTGGCTTTACGCCCAAACAGGCGCGCCGGGATCACGCGGGTATTATTAAAAACCAGAAGATCGCCGGGGTTGAGCTTATCAAGTAAATCGGTGAAAGTACCGTGCGTCAGCGCGCCCGTCGGCCCGTCCAGCGACAGTAAACGACAGCTACTGCGTTCAGGCATGGGATAGTGGGCAATCAGGGATTCGGGCAATTCAAAGGAGAAATCGGTAACGCGCATGACACTGACTCAGACTAAAATAAGAGGCGGGTAGTCTAGTGCTCACACCCTTTTGCTGCAACAACTAGCCGCCACCGGACAACGAAAACGCATGAATTTTCTCGCTCATCTGCATCTCGCTCATCTCGCGGACAGCTCCCTCTCCGGCAATTTGCTGGCCGATTTTGTACGCGGCAACCCCGCGGAAGCGTACTCCCCTGAGGTTGTCGACGGGATTTTTATGCACCGCCGCATCGACGTGCTGACCGATAACCTGCCGGAAGTGACGGAAGCCAAAGCCTGGTTCCGCCCCGAAACCCGACGCGTGGCGCCGATCACGCTCGACGTCATGTGGGATCATTTCCTGTCGCGCCACTGGTCCCGGCTGTCGCCTGATATGTCGCTGCCTGAGTTTGTGCGCTACGCCCACGCGCAGGTGTCGATCATTTTGCCGGACTCCCCGCCGCGCTTTGTGAATCTGAATAACTATCTCTGGTCTGAACGCTGGCTGGAGCGATACCGCGAGATGGATTTCATTCAGAACGTCCTGAACGGCATGGCGAGCCGTCGACCGCGTCTGGACGCGCTGCGCGACTCATGGCATGACCTGGATGAACATTATGATGCGCTGGAAACCCGCTTCTGGCAGTTCTACCCGCGTATGATGACGCAGGCGAAAAATAAAGAACTGTGAAGTCGGTTCGATTGATAGGTAAAAGCTGGTGGAACGATTGTTACCACCTCTTTGTCTTATTCCCGTACTGCCTCTATACTGGCCCGCGTTGCGTTCCAAATAACCTTAGTATCTACAGGAGAATCATATGGTTCTGGTAACTCGTCCGGCTCCGGATTTTACAGCTGCCGCCGTTCTGGGCAATGGTGAAATCGTTGAAAACTTCAACTTCAAACAGCACACCAACGGTAAAGCGACCGTTCTGTTCTTCTGGCCAATGGACTTCACTTTCGTTTGCCCTTCTGAGCTGATCGCGTTCGACAAACGTTACGAAGAATTCCAGAAGCGTGGCGTGGAAGTGGTTGGCGTCTCCTTCGACTCTGAATTTGTACACAACGCATGGCGTAACACCCCTGTCGAAAACGGCGGCATCGGTGCAGTGAAATACGCGATGGTTGCGGACATCAAACGCGAAATCCAGCAGGCTTACGGTATCGAACATCCGGACGCTGGCGTTGCACTGCGTGGTTCTTTCCTGATCGACGCGAACGGCATCGTTCGTCACCAGGTTGTGAACGATCTGCCGCTGGGTCGTAACATCGACGAAATGCTGCGCATGGTTGACGCGCTCCAGTTCCACGAAGAGCACGGTGAAGTGTGCCCGGCTCAGTGGGAAAAAGGTAAAGAAGGTATGGCGGCTTCCCCAGACGGCGTAGCTAAATACCTGTCTGAGAACGTATCCAGCCTGTAATCGGCACGGTTTACCAAAAAACCCGCGAATACGCGGGTTTTTTTATGGCTTATGCTGCGCCGTCTTTTTTTACCTCGCGCCAGATGCGCCATGCCATACCCGCAAGCACCATCACCCCCGCAATCAGTACGCCCCAGACCATCAGCGTTTTCATTCTGCTTTCCTGCTCAGCCGCAGACGTCGCGGTTAAACGCGCCTCGCCACCCAGCGGGACAGGTTCCAGCGTATCCGCCATCGGCAGGGCTGCCAGATCGTAGGTTTTACGCAGTTCGGTCGGGATCAGCATATCCGTCTCCACGCTCGCCGGTTTCGCAGCCCCGTTCCCCCACGCGAGAAGGTACGGCCCCTTCCCCTGCGCGTTAAACACCAGATCGTAGCGCACGCGTTGCCCGGTCACGCCAGGCAGATTCTCAGGCAGTCGCGCATTGAGGGTCTTAATTTTTACCGCCTCGACCAGCCCGCCAGGAAGCGGAACAGGTTCAGACGTTTTGCCGCCGAGCTGGTAGATCACCTCTTTTTTCAGCGTATGCCACCGATCCTTATCCGCCTCCCGCCAGGCTATTTCTGCCGGGAGAACGCCGTCGCCATTCAGCATGAAGCCGATCGCACTCAGAGGCTGCGGATGTTTCCAGCGCCACACGGCTTCGCTTTCGGATAACCGCTCCCCCTCTCCCGCCAGGCTAATGTGCTCAGATTCCGGCTGTTCAGTCGCGTTAATCGCGTTGACGCCGGTTAACGTCAGGGCAGAACGCCCCGTGTTCAGCACCAGCAGCAGATAACGATTCGCCTCAGGCGATAACACCAGATCGGTATCGATGCGGTCGAGCTTCAGGCGATCCTGTCCACTCATTACTTCCAGCAGGGGCATCTCTTCGCGCAGGGTATACCAGTTTTTCAGATCCTCGCTGTAATAGACCGATGCCGTCCCCTGCCACGAGCCCTGCGGCGTGTCCCAGAAAAGCTGGAGCTGAGAGAGCGGAACCTCCGTCGCGTTTTCCGGCAGGGTCAGCAGATAGTGCTGTCCGGCAGCCGCCGCGTGTTGCCCTTCCAGCACAATTTCCACGCCGTTTCTGGCCCGTAGCATAATTTTATCACCGCTGTCCTCTTCTCCGCCCGGCGAGGCGTTAAGCGCAAAGAGGCGCAGCGCCGTGGTGGTCGGTGCCGGCTGCGGACGCGTCGTGGTAACCAGGCTGAACGGTACCGGCTCGCCCGACTGATTAAACACGCGCACGTCGCGCAGATCGGGCGATGTGCTCTGCTGATAAACCGCCAGCGGCAGCATGACCCGATACCACGGCGAAGAGGCAGAGGTATCAAGGGACAGGCCATAGGCATAATCCCGCGGGGATTCCGCTGGCGCGCCCTCGCTGAATGCCGGACCGGCCCCGGCCAGCAGTGCCGCACAAACAACCGCGTTCATCCATTTCATTTTTCTTCTCCTGCTTTAGGCGGTAGCGGCGAGAAATAGCCCACAATCAGGACCAGGATCGCCACGCCAATAAACGCGACGGCGCGCGCCAGGCCGCCACCGCCCGCGCTGTCCACCAGCATCAGTTTGAGCATGACCACCCCCAGTAGCGCCGCACCGCCAAGCCACTGCTGACGGGAGGCGTGACGGGTGGCGCGGATCATGACCACCAGCGCGCACAACATCCAGAACAGGGCAAAGGTGGTCTGGATAAGCCGCGAATGCCACAACGACTCCCAATTCCAGGCCACCTCGCCGTACCACGCCAGCGCGCGCAGCAATGCGCCGTTAAGCCACCAGAAACCCAGGGCCATCAGCACAACGGCGGGCCACGGACGGGACTGCGCAAGCGATGCCGGATAGTAGCGATCCACTTCCCGATAAAACACCACCAGCCCCAGCAGCGCGAACGCCGCCCCTTCCTCAAGCGGGTTCACCAGCGGCAGCCATGTCTGTTGATAGACCACACCGTCCTGCAAATTGGTCACGACCAGCAATACCACCAGCGCCACAACCACAGGGATCGCGGCAAGGCAGGCGTAGAGCGCAGGCCATACCCGGAACGGCCACCCGCGACGCCGTACGGCCGCGGAGAGCGCCATAATCACCCCACCGCCAACAGCCATCGCAATGCCGCTTCCCCAGGCCGCCATGCCCCACGGCAGGGAGCGGGCAAACCAGTAAAGCTCGGCGGCTATGGCGAGTAAAATCATCCACACCAGCGACAGATGCAGTCCCATTGAGATGCGCGGCAGAAGTTTATCTTCGTCGCGCCGCAGCAGCATCAGGGCGGCAGGCAGCGCAATAGCCCAGGCCAGATTTGCCCAGCCGGCCACCAGGATTTGCTGTTGCCAGATTTGATACAGCACCATCAGCAGCATCACCGGCCACAGCAGCCATTTGCTGGCATCCAGCTCCCGCCACGCCAGACGAGCGGCAGCCTGCCGCCATCCCCAGGCCGACGCCGCCGTCAGCGCCATTACGCCTTCCAGAACCGATAACTCCTGCTTCAGGAACAGCTGCGACGCGCCCAGCAGCGCCACTAACCAGAACAGCAGCCCACCGGCCAGCAATGCCCAACTGCCCGGCTGTGCGATTTTCTGCCACAGCCAGGCCGCAGCCAGCCAGCAAAGACTGAGCACTGCGAAAATAAGCAGCAGGCTCAACGAGGTGACGCCGTCCATTTGCGCCCATATCGCGCTGCCGAGCGCCAGCACCAGCAGCGCCGTCCCGCTATAGCTCATGCGCCGCTGCTGCTGTTGCACGCCCAGCCAGAGAATACCCAGCCCTTCCAGCGCCCAGGCCATCGCCGTCCAGCGCGCTGAAAGCGCCAGCGGTATGGCAAGCGTGGCAAACCCGCCGCCGATCGCCAGCGCCGCCATAACCAGTGGCCGCCCGACAGACGGATAGCGTCGCAGTGCGAGAAACGCCAGTGAGAGATAAAACGCACCATAGCCCAGCGCGCTGAGCGCCGGGCCGTACGTCCAGTGAGACGTCATGCCATACTGCATCCCAAAACCAATCAGCGGCGGAGCAAACAGCAGTGCGCCGTCAATAATCTGTTTGCCTTTTTCCTGCGCCCGCAGCGACAGCGCCACGCTAAACACGCCAAAAATAAGCGTATTGGCAATCAGGAACAGCTGACAGATAGCATAGTCTTCAGGCTGGTAGTCGCTCAGCCCCCATACCCCGCCAACGCCAAACGTGAAGAGCAGCCCGAGCAGGTTGAGCTCGCGCCAGTGCTGCCAGATGCTGATGGCGAGAATGCCGATGGAAAGCAGGAGATAGAAGGAGAACAGCGCCACAACGCTGCCGCCTCCGGTAGACAACAGCAGCGGCGCAAGGTATCCGCCGAGGCTCGCCAGCATGGCAAGGCTCAGCGCCTTTTGCAGCACGGCCAGCCCGACGCTCGCCGCGCAAATCACCACCAGCAGCGCAAACGCCAGCGTCATCGGCAGCATTTGCCACAGCCGGAATGCGCCAAAGACGGTTAGATAAAGCACGCCGGTCGCCCCGCCCTGGAGGATCAGCGCGTAGATCCGCTGCCTGTGCCGCAGCCGCCATCCAACGGCCAGCAGAACCATGGCAAACAGCGCCGTGGCGGCAAGACGCAGCTCAAGCGGAAACAGTGAATGTTCAACGGTATAGCGCAGCAGGAAAGAGAGGCCGAGGAAGAGCAGTACAATCCCCAGTTTTGCCAGCGGATTGCCCTGCATAAACCAGCGCGTCAGCGAGGACAGGATGCCGCCAAAGGCGGAAGGCCGTTTTGCCGCCGGTACAAGCGCTGGTTCTGCTTCAGTGACGGGCGGTTCGGGACGCCAGGGATCGACAGGTGCGGTAACGGCTTCTGCCACCGACGCTGGCGTCTCCACCGGCGCGGCGGTCTGCACCGGCTCCGGCGCTTTCTCAGTGACACCGCGCTGCTCAAGCGCCTCAATGCGCTGGCGAAGCCGGGCGATCTCCTGCCGCGCCGCCGTGCTTCGGTTAAAACCTATCACCGCGAGCACGGGTGCCACGACCAGCGCAAAAACCAGGAACAAACAGCCAAGGATGTAAAGCTCGTCCATGTTTCCACCTTCACCGTAAACGATCCGCTAAGATTGACACAAATCGTTGCATTTGCGCCATCTTAAAAGGTGAAAACCATTCTGCCTGCGCTTAGCTGCCGAACCAGACCGCAGCGGAGATCGCGGGCAGCGTGAGCACGCTCTCCTGGAACGTCGCTTTACCCTCTTTGATCTTCCACGTTTTCAGCAGCGGTGAATCTTCCAGCACCACTTCACACGCCTCGCCCCGGTTGATCGCCACCAGCACGCGCTGCTGGTTATAGACGCGGACAAACACCACTACGTTATCGTGGGCGTACATCACCTGACAGCCCCCGTAGCGCAGGGCCTGACTCTGCCTGCGCAGCGTCGCCATACGCTGGTACAGGCTGAGCAGATCCTGATCCTGTTTTTCACTCTCCCACGGGAAGGTTTTACGGCAGAACGGATCGTTATTCCCCTCCAGCCCCACTTCATCGCCATAGTAGATGCAGGGTACGCCCGGCCAGGTGAACAGCCAGACCACCGCCAGCGGCAGGCGCGCAATATCCCGACCGAGCAGCGTTTTAAATCGCGCAGTATCGTGGCTGTCGAGCTGATTAAACATACGTAATTGTTGTTGATGAGAAAGCCCTGCGCGGTAATTATCCATCCAGGCCATACAGGTTTGGGCATCAATTTGCTGCGGATCGTAAGAGATATCGGTATTGGCAAGAAATCCCCACAACGGGAATGTGAAGCCACGATAGTTCATGGCGGCATCTTCCACATCGGCCTGTAACCATTGCCGTGCATCGCCAAAATGTTCGCCGACAATATACGCTTCCGGCTGGGTTTCTTTCGCCGCTTCGGTGATCCCGGCAACGTGCTGCATATTATTGCGCGCCCCACCCGCCTCCCCCAGCATATGCACCACATCCAGCCGCCAGCCGTCCATATTCCACGGCGCTTTCAGCCAGTGGCGGACAATACTGTCTTCCCCGCGATAAATTTCATTCACCAGACTTTCCGACTGATAATCCAGCTTCGGCAAGCTGGCATAGCCAAGCCAGTCGAGCGCCGTGCCATCATCACTAAACGAGTACCAGTCGCGCCAGGGCGATTCGGGGTTGTGACAAGCACCACCCGTGCCACGATTATGCCTGTCAAACCAGGCATGGGAATCGCCACTGTGGTTAAACACGCCGTCCAGCACCAGCCGCATTCCCAGCTGCTGCGTATTGTGTCGCAAACGCAGCAACGCCCCATCACCGCCAAACTGCGGATCGACATGGCGATAATCCTCGGTATCGTATTTATGTACGCTGGGAGCTTTAAACACCGGATTGAGATACAGCGCTGTCACGCCAAGCTTTTTCAGATACGGCAGTTTTTCGCTTATCCCGTCCAGATCGCCGCCATAGAACGTTGATCCGCCCGCCTGCGCCGTGACCGGTTCATCCCAGTCACGCAAGATGATCTCTTGTCCGGCTGCATGATGGTAATAGACATGATCCTGTTCAGCTTCACGAGGAAGACTACGCGCAAAACGATCAGGGAAGATCTGATAAAAAATCTGATCCGCAGCCCATTGTGGGCCGATATCCGGTACATCGACGGCAAACTGCTCCAGTCGTGCCGGCGGCATTCGGCTGAAGCCCTGCGGTGTAAACCAACGCTGGCGATCGTGCCACAGCAGTTTGAAACTGTAACGCCGCCGGGGTTGTCCGCTGGAGAGATCAATCGCCGCACGCCATGCGGTGACGCCAGGCTGCGGCTGACTGCGCTGCTTATGCATCGGTACTGACATTTCTTCGTTATCGTGTTCTGTACGCAGCATAATGCGCTGCGGTGGGTCTTCGCCCGTCAGCCACAGTGTAATGAGCAGTTGATCTTTGCTTTGTTTAACAAATGGGGGCACCGGCAGGTGCCATGCATTTAACATCATAATTCCCCTGTGATGAAAATCTGATCACCTTGCCATAGCCTAATGCAGGATCACTCATCATCTGAAGGATATTTGGGGGAGGAGGACGGGGGCGGATAACTTTCGGAATAGCCGGATCAGGATTTCCTCCTGAACCGGCTTACAGAACGCAAGGATTACTGGTTTTCAGCCAGCTGACGATCGTGGCGGCGTTTAAACATCCAGCCAATCAACAGCACAACAATCCACGCGAAACCGACATACAGCGAGATACGCGTATCCGGGTGATAACCAATCAACCCGATAATAAAGAGCAGGAAAATCAGCCCGCCGATGGTCGTTGCTACCCCACCCGGCACTTTAAATTTCAGCGCCTTAACTTCTTCTGGCGGCAAACGGCGACGGAAGGCAATTTGCGACAGCAGGATCATAATCCACACCCACACCGTGGCGAAGGTTGCCAGCGAAGCGATCACCAGGAAGACGTTTTCCGGCATGATGTAGTTCAGATACACCGCAAACAGCAGCGCGGTAGTCATCACCAGCACCGTAACCCACGGAATACCGCGACGCGACGTTTTGCTGAAAATTTTCGGCGCGCTGCCCTGCTCTGCCATACCGTGGAGCATACGGCCTACGCCAAATACATCACTGTTAATTGCCGACAGCGAAGCAGTCAGCACAACAAAGTTAAGAATGCTGGCGGCAAAGGTAATGCCCATATGCTGGAACGTCAGCACGAACGGGCTACCGGCAGTGCCAACCTGATTCCACGGGTAGATAGACATAATGACGAACAGCGTACCGACGTAGAACACCAGAATACGCATCGGCACGGAGTTAATCGCACGCGGTATCGATTTCTCAGGATCTTTCGCTTCACCGGCGGTAATCCCGATAATTTCGATCCCACCGTAAGCAAACATCACCATTTGCAACGACATTACCATGCCAAGCCAGCCGTTACTGAAGAAGCCGCCGTTGCTCCACAGGTTATGAATACCGGTCGGTTGCCCGCCGTTGCCAATCCCCCAGATGATGATGCCGAAACCGGCGACAATCATGATGATGATGGTGGCGACTTTAAAGAACGAGAACCAGAATTCCAGCTCACCGAATACCTTCACGCTCATCAGGTTTACGGCGCAAATGATCAGCACCACGCTCAGTACCCAAATCCAGTGCGGCACCGTCGGGAACCAGACACCCATATAGATACCAAAAGCGGTCACATCGGCGATGGCGACAATAAGGATTTCAAAGCAGTAGGTCCAGCCGGTAATGTAACCTGCCAGCGGGCCGAGGTTTTCCTGCGCATAACGCGAGAAAGAGCTGGCGGCCGGGTTATGTACCGACATTTCCCCCAGCGCACGCATAATGATATACGCCGCGATACCACCGATAATATAGGCCAACAACACGCTCGGACCGGCCATTTTGATGGCGTCTGCCGAACCGTAAAACAGCCCGGTGCCAATTGCTGAACCCAGTGCCATAAAGCGTATGTGGCGGGTACTTAGCCCACGCTTTAGCTTGTTCTTACTTTCCATCAATTCCTAACCCATCAACACAATAAAAAACCACGGGGCATCGCAGCCCCGTGGTTAAAACAAATGTTCAGTGATTTAGTGAGCGCTGGAGGTCACCTGACGACCTGCCGCGCGATCCCAGATAATGGCCAGAACCACCATCACCACTGTTGGCATTAACCACGCCAGACCTTGTTCGGCCAGCGGTAAACGCTGCGCCCAGGACGGTAAGATATCGCTGAATGCAGATGCTTTGATCCCGTCGAGAATACCAAAAAGCAGGCTGATAAACATCGGCGGAGCAATCACGCGGGACGAATTATGCCACCATGAGCGTGTAAAACTTAATACAACCAGTGCGATACACGGCGGATAAATAGCGGTCAGCACCGGTACGGAGATCTGGATCAGCTGGCTTAAGCCGAGGTTAGAAACCACCATCGAGAAGCCGCCGAGGATAAACACCAGCGTACGATAAGAGAGCGGTACGTACTGGGCAAAGAATTCTGCACAAGCACAGGTAAGGCCAACTGCCGTTACCAGGCAGGCGATGAAGATTAACGCCGCCAGCAGGAAGCTACCGCCGCCGCCAAAGGTGTGCTGAACGTAAGCATGCAGAATAGCAGCGCCGTTTGCAGACTGATCGACCAGCGACGCGCTGTCTGACCCCAGACGGAACAGCGCCAGGTACAGCAGAGTCAGACCAACACCCGCCATCAGGCCAGCCCAGACGGTATAACGGGTCAGCAGACGCGCTTCGGTAACGCCACGAGAACGCGCCGCGTTAACAATAACGATACCAAACACCATTGCGCCCAGCGTATCCATGGTCAGATAGCCGTTAACGAAGCCGTTAGAAAACGCAGCGTTTTGATAAGCCTCAGTCGCCGTGCTGATAGAACCCGCCGGCCAGACAATCGCGGCAACAGACAGGATGACCAGCGCGATAATTTTCAGCGGCGCAAGGAAGTTGCCCACGGTATCCAGCAGCTTGCCCGGATAGAGCGAAACCAGAATAACGATAGCGAAATAGACCAGGCTGTAGATAAACAGCGGCAGCGCGGAATCACCCGTCAGCGGCGCAATCCCCACTTCAAAAGAAACGGTAGCTGTACGCGGCGTAGCGAAAAGCGGCCCCACCGCTAGGTAACAAACCGTTGCCAGCAGTACGCCAGCGACTTTACCGATTGGCGTGCTGAGGCTGTCAACACCGCCGCCAACTTTTGCCAGCGCCACTACCGTTAATACCGGCAGGCCAACGGCAGTAATGAGGAAGCCGAATGCCGCAGTCCAGACGTGTTCGCCTGCCTGTAAGCCGACCATTGGAGGGAAAATAATGTTACCTGCGCCGACGAACAACGCAAATGTCATAAAGCCCAGAGCGATGATATCGCGCGATCTTAATTGATGGGTCATAAATCATACTGCCTGTGGATGTGGTGTTGTAACGTTAAATTTTTGTGCCAATCCCTGGGGATGATACAGCGGTATATTTAAACAATTTTAGCGGGAAATACTCCCAACCAGGCGCGGCGAAGAATAGTTTTTCGATTTACCGCGTTAATGCAGTCAGTATGACAGCACCTGAAGCGCAATTTAAACGCTTATAACGTTTTAAAGCAAGGAGGGATCTAAAAACCAGAGGTATATAGCGATAAGAAATCACCAACCAGTATAAAACACTATTTCCGTGAAAAAGACATGGCTAATCATGCGAACAAAAAACCACCAACCGTTGTAAAATCTAACGCCCATATTTTGACTGCAAAGAAAATAAGCCAGCATCGGCTGGCTTATGGCAATAAAAGATGACAAAGGCGGATTAATCGCTGTTTTTGGCAATTAAACGTTCCGGGATAACAAAACTGAAACGTGTTCCTTTTCCTACTGTACTCTCAATATTCAGGCGACTTTCGTGATGATTCACCGCATGTTTCACGATCGCTAACCCTAATCCGCTACCGCCGGTTTGCCGGGAACGCGCTTTATCAACGCGATAAAAACGCTCGGTCAGGCGCGGAATATGCTCCGGTGCAATGCCCGGTCCGTTATCTTCAATGCTAAATTCGGCACCGTGCGGCACTCGCTGCCAGCGTACGGTGATATGCGTACCTTCCGGCGTATGATTCACGGCGTTATAGACCAGGTTCGAAATCGCACTGCGTAGCTGATCTTCGTTGCCAGACACCTTGAGGCCGTTATCTATCTCAAAGGTAAATGTCTGTTTTTTCTGACTCAGAGTCTGAGCCTCGCGCTCAACAACGCGCAGCATCATCGGCACATCAACCTTTTCATTGAGCAAATGCGTCGGTGCGGCTTCTATTTTCGACAGCGTCAGTAATTGCTTCACCAGCCCTTCCATCCGCTGGGTCTGCTCGCGCATGGTGTGCAACGCTTTTTCACGTACCGCGCCTTCCAGCGGTTGCTCATCCATCATCTCCAGGTAACCCTGTAACACGGTCAATGGCGTACGTAACTCATGGCTCACGTTGGCAAAAAAGTTACGCCGCGCCCCTTCCAGTTGATGCATTTGCGTGACATCACGCGCCACCATCAGTAACTGTTTGTGGGTATAAGGCATGACGCGAATTTCCAGATGCCGCCCGGTGTTGAGCACCAGATTGAGCGGGCGAGAAAAATCACGCGTTTTCAAATATTGCGTAAACTCCGGGTAACGCAGCAGGTTAAGGATGTTCTGCCCGTTATCTTCCGGCCAGCGCAAACCAAGAATCTGTTGCGCCAGACCGTTACACCAGAAAATACCGCCCTCTTCCGTGGTCAGCACCACTGCGTCGGGCAGCGACTCCGCGCCGCTACGAAAGCGTTTAATCAGATTGCCCAGTTCACGGCGGCGTTTTTTATTTCGCAGCTGCATCTGGTGTAAGCCGTATAGTAGCGGCTCCCAGCTACCACGCCCCGGTGGCGGGGTCATACTACGATCCACCCACAGCCACCATGAAAGGCGCAATAAATTCCAGAAATGCCAGATAAGCAGTCCCGTTACCGATGCCAGCAAAAACCAGGGCAGGTAACCAAAAAATGCACCCAGGATGAAAGCCGGGAGGCAGCAAAGTAGCAGCTCCAGCACCAGCCTTTTCCACGACAGCCGTTCCAGCACGTAAGATACTCCAGTTAAGAAATCATAAGCCCTGCTCTGCGTCCGATGAGCAAGGCGTTAAAAGCGGGTTGAAAAACGATATCCTGTACCGCGCACGGTCTGCACCATGCGGTCATGCCCGCCGGGCTCCAGTGCTTTACGCAGGCGACGAATGTGGACATCGACCGTGCGGTCTTCCACATACACGTTAGTTCCCCAGACGTGGTTTAACAGCTGCTCGCGGCTGTACACGCGCTCAGGATGCGTCATAAAAAAGTGCAGCAGTTTAAATTCTGTCGGCCCCATCTCCAGTGGCTCTTCGCCCGCCATCACCCGGTGAGATGTCGGGTCGAGGCTTAGCCCCTGCATCTCAATCACCTCTTCCACCGCCATTGGCGAAATACGGCGCATTACCGCTTTGATTCGCGCCACCAGCTCCTTCGGCGAAAACGGCTTGGTGATATAGTCATCCGCGCCGGTTTCAAGGCCGCGCACGCGATCTTCTTCTTCCCCTCTGGCGGTCAACATCACCACTGGAATATCCCGGGTCATCGACTCGCGCTTGAGGTGTTTGATGAACTGGATACCGGAGCCGCCAGGTAACATCCAGTCAAGGAGAATTAAATCCGGCCAGGGTTCATTCAGTTGATTCACAGCACTGTCATAATCTTCCGCTTCGACCGGCTGAAAGCCATTTTGTTCGAGCACGAAGCAGACCATTTCGCGAATTGGAGCTTCATCTTCTACGACCAGAATACGTCTCGCCATGATTTGCCCTGTTGTAATAAATAGGTTGCGATCATTAATGCGACGTCATTATGCGTCAGATTTATGACAGATTTATGAAAAGCTCGTCGCACATATCTTCAGGTTATTGATTTCCGTGGCGCAGAAAAAAGCAAATGGCACATCTGTTTGGGTATAATCGCGCCCATGCTTTTTCGCCAGGGAACCGTTATGCGCATCCTTCACACCTCAGACTGGCATCTCGGCCAGAACTTCTACAGTAAAAGCCGCGAAGCTGAACATCAGGCTTTTCTTGACTGGCTGCTGGAAACAGCACAAACCCATCAGGTGGATGCGATTATTGTTGCTGGTGATGTTTTCGATACCGGCTCGCCGCCCAGTTACGCCCGCACGTTATACAACCGTTTTGTTGTCAATTTACAGCAAACTGGCTGTCATCTGGTGGTACTGGCAGGAAACCATGACTCGGTCGCCACGCTGAATGAATCGCGCGATATCATGGCGTTCCTCAATACGACCGTGGTCGCCAGCGCCGGACATGCGCCGCAAATCTTGCCTCGTCGCGACGGGACGCCAGGCGCAGTGCTGTGCCCCATTCCGTTTTTACGTCCGCGTGACATTATTACCAGCCAGGCGGGGCTTAACGGTATTGAAAAACAGCAGCATTTACTGACAGCGATTACCGATTATTACCAACAACACTATGCCGATGCCTGCAAACTGCGCGGCGATCAGCCTCTGCCCATCATCGCCACGGGACATTTAACGACCGTGGGGGCCAGTAAAAGTGACGCCGTGCGTGACATTTATATTGGCACGCTGGACGCGTTTCCGGCACAAAACTTTCCACCAGCCGACTACATCGCGCTCGGGCATATTCACCGCGCACAGATTATTGGCGGCATGGAACATGTTCGCTATTGCGGCTCCCCCATTCCACTGAGTTTTGATGAATGCGGTAAGAGTAAATATGTCCATCTGGTGACATTTTCAAACGGCAAATTAGAGAGCGTGGAAAACCTGAACGTACCGGTAACGCAACCCATGGCAGTGCTGAAAGGCGATCTGGCGTCGATTACCGCACAGCTGGAACAGTGGCGCGATGTATCGCAGGAGCCACCTGTCTGGCTGGATATCGAAATCACTACTGATGAGTATCTGCATGATATTCAGCGCAAAATCCAGGCATTAACCGAATCATTGCCTGTCGAAGTATTGCTGGTACGTCGGAGTCGTGAACAGCGCGAGCGTGTGTTAGCCAGCCAACAGCGTGAAACCCTCAGCGAACTCAGCGTCGAAGAGGTGTTCAATCGCCGTCTGGCACTGGAAGAACTGGATGAATCGCAGCAGCAACGTCTGCAGCATCTTTTCACCACGACGTTGCATACCCTCGCCGGAGAACACGAAGCATGAAAATTCTCAGCCTGCGCCTGAAAAACCTGAACTCATTAAAAGGCGAATGGAAGATTGATTTCACCCGCGAGCCGTTCGCCAGCAACGGGCTGTTTGCTATTACCGGCCCAACAGGTGCGGGGAAAACCACCCTGCTGGACGCCATTTGTCTGGCGCTGTATCACGAAACTCCGCGTCTCTCTAACGTTTCACAATCGCAAAATGATCTCATGACCCGCGATACCGCCGAATGTCTGGCGGAGGTGGAGTTTGAAGTGAAAGGTGAAGCGTACCGTGCATTCTGGAGCCAGAATCGGGCGCGTAACCAACCCGACGGTAATTTGCAGGTGCCACGCGTAGAGCTGGCGCGCTGCGCCGACGGCAAAATTCTCGCCGACAAAGTGAAAGATAAGCTGGAACTGACAGCGACGTTAACCGGGCTGGATTACGGGCGCTTCACCCGTTCGATGCTGCTTTCGCAGGGGCAATTTGCTGCCTTCCTGAATGCCAAACCCAAAGAACGCGCGGAATTGCTCGAGGAGTTAACCGGCACTGAAATCTACGGGCAAATCTCGGCGATGGTTTTTGAGCAGCACAAATCGGCACCGCACAGAGCTGGAGAAGCTGCAAGCGCAGGCCGCAGGGGTTGTGCTGCTGAGCGAGGAACAGCAGCAGCACTTGCAGCAAAGTTTGCAGGCACTTACTGACGAAGAAAAAGTCCTGCTGGCACAGCAGCAAAGCCAACAGAAAGATTTTCAGTGGCTTACGCGTAACGACGAACTGATACGTGAGCAGCAGCGTTCAGCCGCTTCGCAGCAGCAGGCGCAACAGGCTCTGACAGACGCCGCGCCCCAACTGGCGAAACTCCAGCTGGCGCAGCCCGCCGCCCAGCTACGTCCGCTATGGGAGTATCAGCAGGAGCAGACCACCCGCCTGGCGCAGACAACAGAGCGAATTGTTGAAGTAAATACTCGCTTACTCGACAGAGCGGTGCAGCGCTCGCGTATTCGCAACGGTGCACTGCGCAACCGTGAACAGTTGCAGACAGAGCACAAGGTACTGACGCAGTGGCTGACCGAACACGATCGTTTCCGTCAGTGGGGGCAGGAAATTGCCGGCTGGCGGGCGCATTTTACGCAACTGGGTCGCGATAAAAATCAGCTTGTTGCCCAGTCAGCGCGCATGGCTGAGCTTCGTCAGAAGCTGGCTGAGATGCCTGAAAGTAGGTTGACGCTGACGGCTGAGGATCTCGCGACGGCAATGGAGCAACAGGCACAGTCGCGGGCGCTCCGCCAGCGTCTGACAGCGCTTCACGCTCGCTTTCAGCCGCTGCAAAAACGGCTGCGCCAGAATGCGGAAAGCGTGCAGAAAGCGCAGGCTGAGCAGGCTAAGCTCAATGAAACGCTGATCCTGCGGCGTCAGCAGTTCAAAGAGAAAAATCAGCACTATGCTGACCTGAAAGCGCTCTGTGAGCGTGAGGCGACAATCAAGGATCTTGAGAACTATCGTGCACAGCTCGAAGCGGGTAAGCCTTGCCCGCTCTGCGGTTCACGCGAACATCCGGCAGTTGTGCAGTATCAGGCGCTTGAACTGACTGACAATCAGCGCCGCCGCGACGCGCTGGAGAAAGAGGTTGCTGCGCTAAAAGAGGAAGGATTGCTGGTGCTCGGGCAGGTGAATGCGCTGACCCAGCAGATCCAGCGCGAGACTGAGGAAGCACAGGCTCTCTCTGAGGAAGAGCAAGCACTCACTAAAGAGTGGCTGGAGGTCTGCGCCTCCCTGAACATAGCGCTGAATATTCAGGCTGATATTGCCCCCTGGATGAGCGAACAGGAACAGTATGAACGCCAGCTGTATCAGCTCAGCCAGCGTCTGACGCTGCAAAACCAGCTCAATGAACAGGAAGGTCAGGCGCGCCAGTACCAGCAGCAGCTGACGGCGACGCGTCAGGCGCTGGCGGCCTCGTTACAATCGCTGTCGCTTAGCGTGCCCGATGAAGGGGCTGAAAGCGCCTGGCTGAGCGCGCGCGAAAGCGAATATACCCTGTGGCAGGAAAAACAGGCCCAGCACGGTACGATTCAGGAAGGTATTAACGCCCTGATGCCCATTCTGGAGACGCTGCCGGTTACCAATGATGCAGAAGCCGACGCGGTTATCCCTGAGAACTGGCGCGGCATCCACGACGAATGCGTGTCGCTGCAAAGTCAGCTCACCACCCTACAGCAACAGGAGACGCTTGAGCGTGAACGGCTCCAGCAATCACAGGCTCAGTTCAACGCCGCGCTGACCGCGAGCTGCTTTGCCGATCGGGACGCATTTCTCTCCGCCCTGCTGGATGAAACGTCGATCCACCAGCTTGAACAACAAAAGCAGACGCTGGAAAACCAGCTCCAGCAGGCCACGGCGCTTTCGGTGCAGGCAAGCCAGCAGCTTCAGGCGCATCAGGCACAGCGCCCCGAGGGGCTGGAAACCGATGCCGCAACGCTTCAGGCGCAGTTACACCAGCTGGCGCAACAGCTTCGGGACAACACCACGCATCAGGGGGAGATCCGCCAGCAGCTCAAACAGGACGCCGATAACCGTCTGCACCAGCAGGCGCTTATGCAGCAGATTGAGGAGGCGGCGCGTCAGGCCGACGACTGGGGCTATCTCAACGCGCTGATAGGCTCCAGCACCGGCGATAAATTCCGTAAATTCGCCCAGGGGCTGACGCTGGATAATCTGGTGTGGCTTGCCAACCAGCAACTCAACCGTCTGCATGGCCGCTATCTGCTTCAGCGTAAAGCCAGCGACGCGCTGGAGCTGGAAGTGGTCGATACCTGGCAGGCCGATGCGGTACGCGATACCCGTACCCTTTCCGGCGGGGAGAGTTTCCTGGTCAGTCTGGCGCTGGCTCTAGCGCTTTCCGATCTGGTCAGTCACAAAACGCGCATTGACTCGCTGTTCCTGGATGAAGGATTCGGCACGCTCGACAGCGAAACGCTGGACACCGCGCTGGACGCGCTCGACGCGCTGAACGCCACCGGGAAAACTATCGGCGTGATCAGCCACGTAGAGGCAATGAAAGAGCGCATTCCGGTGCAGATCAAAGTGAAGAAGATCAACGGGCTGGGATATAGCAGGCTGGACAGGGAGTTTGCGGTGCAGTAAATGGGGGATGATGCGCTCTGGTGCCCTCACCCTGGCCCTCTCCCTGTGGGCTGAGAGTTCCCCACAAAATAATGCCTGCACAGACGGCCCCCTCTCCCTTGAGGGAGAGGGCTGGGGTGAGGGGGAACATACGGCTCTGGTGGTCATTCCGTTCACGTTATGTTCCTTGCTACTCTGTCACGACATGAGCGGTGAACGTGCCAGGGTGGCTCAGTCGCCACCACCCTGGCGACCCGGGCTTCCGGCGGAAAATCGCCGCTTCGCGGTGCCTTCGGCTTATTCCTTCCGGCTTATCGGGGACGGGCGGAGGTAACATCCCTGTAAAGCCCGCCCTCTCGGCGCATCCCTGCGCCTCGCCCCGGCCTACAGGAAACGCCTCAGCGATTTACAGCCGGACCGAGGCATCGCTGAAAGCCCTCAGTTATTCTGAGGCAACGTTATAGCTTTTGCTTTCAAATTACTGGGGTAGCCTCTCCCCACGGGGAGAGGGCACAAACATCAAAAACGGTTTTGCGTTTATTCCGACCAGAGCCACGCCGCGCCGCGCACTCCGCTGGAATCTCCGTGGACGGCTTTGCGGATCGGCGTTTCGCACTCGCCGCCAAATACCCACTGTTTCACCAGCGTTGGCACCGTGGCGTACAGCCGGTCTACATTGCTCATCCCGCCCCCCAGGACAATCACATCCGGATCGAGAATATTCACGACATGTGCCAGCGATTTTGCCAGCCGCAGCTCGTAGCGACGCAATGCCAGTTCCGCTACCGGATCGCTTTCTTCAACCAGGCGGATAATTTCACTGCCTTTCAGCGCATGTCCGCTCAAACGACGATAATCCATCGCGAATCCCGTGCCCGAAATAAAGGTTTCAATACAACCTTGTTTACCGCAATAACAAGGGACTTCCTCGCGATAACGCAGTTCGTCTTCGTCCATCCACGGTAGCGGATTGTGTCCCCACTCACCTGCCGTGCCATTGCCGCCGATATGCGCCCGCCCATTGAATGCCACGCCCGCGCCGCATCCCGTGCCGATAATCACGGCAAATACCGTCTGCGCTCCCGCTGCCGCGCCATCTACTGCTTCTGAAACCGCCAGACAGTTAGCGTCATTTGCCAGCCGCACTTCCCGCTGCAACCTCGCGCTTAAGTCTTTATCGAATGGCTGACCGTTGAGCCAGGTTGAATTGGCATTCTTCACCACACCGGTGTAAGGCGAAATTGAGCCAGGAATGCCCATACCTACCGTTCCGCGCTGCCCCGTCGCCTGCTCCGCCATATCAACCAACGTGGCGATCGTTTCAATAGTCTGCCGGTAATCATCACGCGGCGTGGGCAAACGATGGCGGTACAACTGCTCCCCTGCATCGCCCAGTGCAATCACTTCAGTTTTGGTGCCGCCTAAATCGATACCTATACGCACGGTACTCTCCTTATTTTTTTCAATATCAATAGCGTAGAGACGGACAACCGGATTGGCAATGCAAGGCCGCCGACAATTCGTTATCATGCCCGCTAAATTTAACGACAAGGCCGTGGAAATTATCATGCTGTGGTTCAAAAATTTAATGGTTTACCGTCTTAGCCGCGAGATTTCGCTGCGTGCAGAAGAGATGGAAAAACAGCTAGCCTCGATGGCATTTACCCCATGCGGCAGCCAGGACATGGCGAAGATGGGCTGGGTTCCTCCGATGGGATCGCACAGCGATGCGTTAACGCACGTTGCCAATGGTCAAATTGTTATCTGCGCGCGCAAAGAAGAAAAAATCCTCCCGTCTCCGGTGATTAAACAGGCGCTGGAAGCGAAAATCGCCAAACTGGAAGCGGAACAGGCGCGTAAGCTGAAGAAAACCGAAAAAGATTCGCTGAAAGACGAAGTGCTGCACTCTCTGCTGCCGCGTGCTTTCAGCCGTTTTAGCCAGACAATGATGTGGATCGACACGGTTAACGGTTTGATTATGGTGGACTGCGCCAGTGCCAAAAAAGCGGAAGATACGCTGGCATTACTGCGTAAAAGCCTGGGGTCGTTACCGGTTGTACCATTGAGCATGGAAAACCCGATTGAACTGACGCTGACCGAATGGGTACGTTCCGGTAGTGCGGCACAGGGCTTCCAGCTGCTTGATGAAGCCGAGCTGAAATCGTTGCTGGAAGATGGCGGCGTGATCCGCGCGAAGAAACAAGATCTGACCAGCGAAGAGATCACCAATCACATTGAAGCCGGAAAAGTGGTGACTAAACTGGCGCTCGACTGGCAGCAGCGCATTCAGTTTGTGATGTGCGACGATGGTTCGCTCAAGCGTCTGAAGTTCTGCGACGAGCTGCGCGATCAAAACGAAGATATCGACCGTGAAGATTTCGCCCAGCGTTTTGATGCCGATTTCATCCTGATGACTGGTGAACTGGTAGCGTTAATTCAAAACCTGATTGAAGGATTAGGTGGCGAAGCGCAGCGCTGACAGGCAAAACGCAGGCCGGGTAAGCGAATGCGCCACCCGGCATGCTTTTATTTCAGATAGCGGCACAGATAAGAGGTTGGCTCTGCAACCTGCAAATGGAACTCGCTGTGGCCCGGCACGTTGAAGACCTGCCCGGCACTGTAGACTTTCCACTCCGTTTCACCCGGCAGCAGGACGTTCAGCGCGCCGCTGACCACCGTCATCTCTTCCGCTTCTGCGGTGCCAAAGGTGTATTCCCCTTCCGCCATTACGCCGACACTGGCGCGGCCAGTGCTGCTGCTGGTAAAACCAATGGATTTCACTTTACCGGAAAAGTATTCGTTACTTTGAAGCATGAACTGGCCCTTATATTTATTGAGAAAAATCCACTATAGGGGCCATGCTCATGACCTGTCACGCAAAATCATTACACCAGTAATTCTGACGCCAGGCGCGCCATCAGGACGTTAGAGAGCAGCACCGGAACATCCAGCGCCTTTTGCAGTAAATCACGATGCCGCTGATGGAAGCCCAGGCAGTCGAGCATCAGGACATCCGCCCCTCTGTCGATCAACTCCTGCCCGGCCGCAATCAGCTTCGCTTCGCTGTCCCAGAACGGGTTTGCCAGTGCGTACAGCGGGGTGTGCTCCAGCGCGGCCCACTTCACCGTCTGGTTATCCAGCAGTTCCTCAACGGGAACGATGACCCCAACCTGATGACCATCAACAATTGAGGCCACCAGCGGGGGGATAATCCGCATCGGTTCGAGCAGAATGGCATTACGCGCGCTGAGCCCTTTAACGGGTGCCGTGCTCATCAGCAAAATAACGTCATAGTCCTGATTGTCGAGCACTTCGATCACGCCCTGTAGCGCGTGCTCGATTTTCTGGCGTGACACATGCGCCAGTTTACCGTCACTGAGTAACGTTGCCAGGGGATCTTCCCCCTCTCCGACCGCGTAGTCTTCCATGACCTCTTCCCGACTGAGCTTCCCTAACAGACTGAGATGCGTAATTTGTTGTTCAGAGACATGCTCGGTTAAGAGCGGTAATACTTCGCTTACAGGCACCACACCAATCGTGAGGATCGCCAACGTCGCCTTCATTTTGATCGCCTTCCGTTACTACCACAACTGCCACATAAGTACAGGCTCACTACGCTGCACTGTTCATTTTTTCAACAAAACAGCACCAAGGGTAGCAGGGGATCTCTACACCGTAATGTAAAGATCGACTGGCCTTTCCGAATCCACCTGTAATAACTAAATATTAACTGCTGCTTAACATCAGCGATATGTTAAAAGTGTGATTCAGGCACGGTTGTAACGAATTCGGATTCCTGTCAGGACTTCTCAGGATCCTCATAGCGCCGTTTCGCATCCAGCGCTTCCTGTTCGGTTTCATGTTCGCTGATCAGCGAATCAGGTTTAGGGTGATCGGCACGCAGCTGGTACCAGGTTACGGTCTGATCGCCGTTACCTTTTTCAACGGTAACGATGCGGGCTTCACGTGGATAGGGAGGTCTGGTTGGCATAGCTCATCCTTTTTTTATGTCTGAGCTATGAGTATAGACGGCTGTTAGCTGGCGCAAGCCAAACGCAGGGCGGTAATAATCTGAATCGCAACTTTCTCGGGTGACGCTGACGCATCCACAACGTGGTGTGCCGCCTCGCGGTACAGTGCATCGCGTTCGGCGAGGACATCGCTGACCTCTTCACTCAGCGGTTTCGCGGTCAGCGCCGGGCGCTGTCCCTCTTCCGGAAACGCCTCCAGCCGCCCCACCAGCGTAGAGACCGGGGCACAGAGGTAGATCACGACACCCTTTTCGCGCATAAACTGGCGGTTATACGGTGCCAGAATAATGCCCCCACCGGTCGCGATCACGGTTGACGGCGCGGTCACCGCTTCCAGCGTGGCCGTTTCACGCGCACGAAAGCTCTCCCAACCCTCATCTTCAACGATATCGGCGATGGTCTTACCGGCATTCTCCTGGAGCCAGTGGTCAGTATCGACAAACTGACTCTGGCACAGACGCGCCAGCTCCAGACCAACGGTGGTTTTCCCACAGCCGCGAGGGCCAACTAAAAAGATGGGTGGGTTCATAACCAGGTGTTCCCCTTGCTGCCGGATAACTGAAGGCTGTAAAGAAATGATTGCAGTAGATGTTGCGCTAACTTTACTGCAAAGCGGTACGGAATGACAAGCCTGTGGAAGCCACACTGTACCACAAAACCGCCCGGAGGTGGGCTACGCCGGGCGGCGCTTCACTTCCAGCAGCCATTTATCCAGCTCGGCGGCAAACTGCTGGCGATCGCGCTGCGACAGGCTGTCCGGCCCACCGGTTTGCACGCCGCTGGAACGAAGCGTATCCATAAAATCACGCATGGTGAGCTTCTCGCGGATCGTTGCCGGCGAATAGCGTTCTCCGCGCGGGTTCAGCGCCGCCGCCCCTTTCGCCAGTACATCGGCAGCCAGCGGGATATCCGCGGTGATCACCAGATCTCCTGCGTCACACAGGCGTACTATCTCGTTATCCGCCACGTCAAACCCGGCCGGAACGCGCAGAGAACGGATGTATCTGGAGGGCGGCACGCGGATATTCTGGTTCGCCACCAGCGTCAGCGGCATCTGCACGCGCTCGGCAGCACGAAATAAAATCTCTTTGATGACATTCGGACACGCGTCCGCATCAACCCAAATCGCCATAGTCTCTCCCCATTATGATTCTGGTGACTATTGTCGCCTGCATTTCGTTGTTAAGCTATCAATGAGAGATAACAACGCATAATAACGGAGAGACGTGATGGATAAGAAAATCGGGTTTATCGGCTGCGGAAATATGGGCAAAGCTATCCTCGGCGGACTGATTGCCAGCGGGCAGGTGCTGCCGGGGCAGATTTGGGTCTATACCCCATCCCCGGATAAAGTCGCGGCGCTGCGTGATGAGTATGGTGTCAACGCTGCCGAAAGCGCACAGGACGTGGCTCAGGTGGCGGATATTGTCTTTGGCGCCGTTAAGCCGAATATCATGATTAAAGTCCTGAGCGAGATCACCTCCAGCCTTAACAAAGAGACCCTGGTGGTATCGATTGCCGCAGGCGTGACCCTCGATCAGCTCGCCCGCGCGCTGGGCCACGACCGTAAGATTGTTCGCGCCATGCCAAACACCCCGTCGCTGGTGAATGCCGGTATGACATCCGTTACCCCGAACGCGCTGGTCACATCTGAAGACGTGGCGGATGTACTGAATATTTTCCGCTGCTTCGGCGAAGCGGAAGTGATTGCCGAACCGATGATCCACCCGGTAGTCGGCGTGAGCGGCTCTGCCCCGGCGTATGTCTTTATGTTTATCGAAGCCATGGCCGATGCCGCCGTACTGGGTGGAATGCCGCGCGCGCAGGCCTACAAATTTGCAGCGCAGGCGGTGATGGGTTCGGCCAAAATGGTGCTGGAAACGGGTAAACATCCGGGCGAACTGAAAGATATGGTGTGCTCACCGGGGGGCACAACCATTGAAGCCGTGCGCGTGCTGGAAGATCGCGGGTTCCGCTCCGCCGTGATCGAGGCGATGGAAAAATGCATGGAAAAATCAGAGAAGCTCAGTAAGTCCTGATGCGCTACGCCGGGCGTCAGGCGGCCACTTCGGTGCGGCCCCGTCCGGCATTTTTGGCTTTATAGAGGGCCACGTCCGCCGCCTTTAGCCATTCACGATAGTGGGTGAACTGCGCCCCCCAGGGGGCAACCCCAGCGCTGATACACAACCTCGCCATAGGTGCTCCGTGCAGCGGCATGTTGACCAGCCGTTCGTGGACGCGCGACATCGCTGCAATCGCGCTGTCGGCAGGCGTGCCGGACATGATCACCGCGAACTCATCCCCGCCAAAACGGCCAATATAATCGCCTGAGCGCAGGGTCATCTGAAGCTGGCGCGTGATGGCGACAATCGCTTCATCCCCCACGTCATGCCCCCAGGTGTCGTTGATCGTCTTGAAGTGATCGATATCGATGAGCAGTATCGTCGCCTGTCGATGGCTTCGACGGCAGGCCTCAAATTCGTTACGCAGCAGCGTTTCCCAGTGACGGCGATTGAATACGCCGGTCATTCCGTCGCGGGTACTCATCAGCTCAAGCCGACGCTTATGCTCTGCCAGACGGATCGCCGTGCGGTGGCTGAGCCAGGCAAACAGTATGGGGTAGACCACCAGCACGGGGAGCGTCAGCCACAACGCCAGCGGTTCAGAGGTCAATACCACAGGAGTACCCGTGGATTGCACGGTGAGCAGAGCAGACAGAGCAAGCAGCGCCAGTCCTGTCAGAAATAACCGACATCCCCCCGATCCCATCATATTCATGCCAATCATCACGATCAGCGCCGCCGTTGGTAGCGCATTGAACCCTGTTAGCCCCATCCAGACACCGGCAATAATGGCATCGATTTTCAGATTAACAATTTCACTGCTGTGGGGTTCAGCCGAACGAAAAGCCAGCTGCCAGGCCAGATGGGGCCAGACAAAGACCCAGCCCACCAGCAATAACCACCAGACGCCGGAAAGAAACTGGCTCACCAGGACGCTGGCAAGCGGAACAAATAGCGCCGCCAGACCAACGATGCGTGCCAGCCGTATTCGCCGGGCAAATCGCAGACCGGAACGGTATGAATCATCCTGAGAAAGCTGCTGGTGCCACGCTTCCCGAATGTTCTCGTGATTGTCATAAAACTCATCATTCATCATTTTTGGGAATATTCTGAAACATTTTCCCAAATTATAGAGAGGGGGATAGCGGGGAAAGTATGAAATTTTGGGTGAGCCACAGCCGTGACTCACCCGTTAGCACTACGCCTGTTTTTTGAGGCACGCGCTCATAAACTTGCTGCGATCGTCGCCTTTCAGCATCTGCTGTGTCGCCTGGGCGTTGCACTCACGCATTTTTTGCTGCTGTGGGGTCAGGCTTTTTTCACCGGGTTTAGCCGCACCATTTTTAAGGCAGTCGCTCATGTACGTTTTACGGGCATCCCCTTTCAGGCTTTGCGATGTCGCCTGTTGGTTACAGGTCGTCATGCGCTGCTGCTGGGGCGTTAACGTTTTCTCTTCCGCGTGTACTGAGGCGATCAGACACAGGCCAGAGAGCAGGGTAACCAGTATTGTTGTTTTCATTGCACCATCCTTTATGTGAAGTTCCACGTTAAGTCTGGCTCGTTACGGGAAAAAAACCACCCTGCGACTCTGATTTTCGCCGGGCTCTGCGGTTATTTCAGCCCTGTATCGGCACAATATTCATTAACCGGTTTCGCCGGGGGGGAGGCGGTAATTAATAACAGAAATTATGCGGTGAAAGGTGTGCTCTGTCTCAATTTAATTTTCCCTGCATAAATGTGTAAAAATAAAAACAGAGCGACGCCAGGCATCCTGCATGACAATTCTGTGACACGTCATTTCACCTCAGACAGGTTAGCTGCGAGGATGCCTTAAAAGCTTCTTTACGTATTGCTGAAGCAGCTCCGCATCTTCCGCAGGCACCTGGGAATCAGGACGCGCTTTTTCCAGCGCGCCTTCAACGTTGTCGATCAACGCCTCCTGCTCCGGTTTTGCCATCTGTCGCAGCAGCGCCGTCACAACGATTTCCAGCGCCTCGACCTGGGCAACCAGCTCTTTCGACTCTTCTTCCTTTTGGGCAAGCTTAACCAACAACTCAGCAATGAGATTTTTCATGGTGCTATTTCCTTATGTGATTTCCCCTGAAATTAACACCCTCTCTGAATAATGAAAAGCATGGATTGGCTTTATCTTATGCAAAAGTGACATCGCTGCCAAAAAAGATATTTCAGCGCGAAAGCGAAACGTTTTCCTGAAAGAAAGGCGCCGCATTTCGTTATATAAAAATGCGGCGTTCATAAGAATAAATAATATATTATCGTGTTTACCGGGCCGACTTTGCCTCGGAGATTCGCCTGCGGCGTCGCAAGGCAAAGGCCAGTTGAATAATATTCAGCAGGACCACCACCGCCGTCGCGGCAAATACCCAGCGGAAACCCGCCATTGCCGAGACCGAGGCGCCGATAAGCGGGCCCGCTACGTTGCCTAAATACATGAACGACTGGTTGTAGCCAAAAATGCGGCCGGTTACCTGGTCACTGGAATATTTCACCAGCAGCGTCTGAACAGCGGGCAGCATGGCGCCATCTGCGAAGCCAAGCAGGAAGCGCAGGATGCCGAGCTGAAGAGGTGTGGTGACGAATGACATGGCAAAGAAAAGGATCACCGCAATGATAAGCGTTGCCATCAGAATACGTGCCGTACCGATCCTGTCGCCCAGTTTCCCCAGACGCGGAGCAGACATCAGCGCCGACACGCCCGGCACCGCGGCAATCATCCCGCTCAGAAAAGCAATGTTGCTGCTGTCCGGCGCCATCGACTTGATAAACAGCGCCAGAATCGGCCCTACCGAACCGTTACAGAGCTGGATCACCATCGTCGTCACAAAGAGGCTAATCATCAGGCCAGGATAAGGCAGCGAGGCGAAAACCGCTTTTCCGCTCAGGCGTTCGGATTTACTGACAACAGGCCGCCCGCCCTCTTTAATCAGAAAAAGGGTGACCAGAAAGCTGATCGTTAGCAGGATCGCGGTAATGATAAAGACCGCACGCAGCCCGACATGGTCCGCCAGGAAGCCGCCGAGCAGCGGGCCGCCAATGACCCCGCTGATCTGGGCCGTGGAAAGCGTGCTGAGCGCCCAGCCGCTTCGCTCACGCGGTACCTGTGAGGCCACCAGCGCCATGGCATTCGGAATGTAACCGGAGGTCAGCCCCATTATCGCCCGCAGAATAAACAGCTGCCAGACGTTGGTGGCGAAGGCCTGGAGCAAAATGGCTATCGCCATCCCCAGCGAGGCGCGGAGCAGCATCAACTTGCGCCCCTTGCGATCCGCCAGGCTGCCCCACATCGGCGACACAATGGCGGAGACCAGAAACGTCACGCTGAACGTCAGGCCGGACCACATCGAGAGCGCTTCATGGGAAGTCACTCCCAGCTGCGATACATACAGCGGCAGGAAGGGCAATATCTGGCTGATAGCCAGTCCGGTGAAGAAGCAGCCGAACCAGACTGAAATGAGATTAACTTTCCAGGATTCCATAACAGAAATAGTCTTCATTTTTAGGCGAATTCGCCGACAGATTAGCAAGTTACGCGCAATGACATAGCGCCAGAGATGCGGCCTTGCAGACTTTGGTGTTTTATCTTCCCAGTCATCATATTTGTGAAATAAGTCACAATTTATCCAATTTTTGGCGGAAGATTATGCTTCATCGACATAATCCATAGCCGCGCATCCCCAGATGGAAATGGTTGGCATGGGCGGCATTATAGTCCGGCCCCAGACCGTTACCGTAATAGCCACAGCTTGCCAAGAGCAGGGCCTGTAGCCAGGGCTGCGTCTTTTCCGCTTTCCAGCCGTTCAGGACGGTAACGCGCTGTCCATTTGCCAGCCTGAAAGCGCTGATATCCAGCGCATCCGCCGTGGCATGTTCGCTGCGCCGCGCATCCGGGCGGCTGTAGATATTGCGGCAAGCGAAGCTGCCCAGATGTTCAATACGAGTAAGCTCGCTTCCGGTCCAGGTTTTGGTGAGCGGTCGGGCCTGCTGGCTGACAAACAGCGCCGAACTTAACGCCAGCGGACAACTGGCCAGAAAGCTGCTGTTCAGGCTCACCGGGCCAAAATCGCGCACGCGCACCACGTTACTCAGCGGACACTCACCGGCGCTGTCAGCGACAGCCTGGGTACGGATAAGCTGGCGTTGATTCGCCTGCGCTAACAGGCTTTCGCATGCCTGCGGTGTTAAACGTCGAAGTTTAAACTGGGTTATTTTTCCGGGCGGATCGTCAAGCGTAAGCGGCACGAAAGGATTGTAATACGGCGGCAACCAGCGGTAGCCCACCGTGGCGATCCCGGCAATAACAATAAGAATAAGCAGACCTTTTCCTTTCACGCGCCCCCCTTCAGCATCCCCAAAACATTATGGCAGAAGGCCGCGAAACCCGCCGGGCATCGTGGTATGTTATGGGCTTTTCGTCAGACTGGAAGAGAGTGAGATGGCAAAGCAGCGCGTAGGTATTGTCTTTGGGGGAAAATCGGCAGAGCACGAGGTGTCATTGCAATCGGCTAAAAATATCGTTGATGCGATTGATAAAAGCCGTTTTGACGTGGTGCTGCTGGGCATTGATAAACAGGGCCAGTGGCATGTTAACGATGCCAGCCAGTATCTGTTACACGCTGACGATCCGGCGCACATTGCCCTTAATCCTTCTGATGTCAGCGTCGCAACGGTTCCAGGCGTGGAACAGGGACAGCTTATCGATGCCGGGAACGCGCAGGCGCTGGCACAGATTGACGTAGTGTTCCCTATCGTTCACGGCACGCTGGGCGAAGACGGCTCCCTGCAAGGCATGTTGCGGATGGCGAACCTGCCGTTTGTCGGTTCCGATGTGCTGGGCTCTGCCGCCTGCATGGATAAAGACGTCACAAAACGTCTCCTGCGCGACGCCGGTCTGAATATTGCGCCGTTCGTGACGCTCACTCGCGCCAACCGCGATAAACACAGCTTCGCGCAGATCCAGGCGCAACTCGGCCTGCCGCTGTTTGTGAAACCGGCGAATCAGGGCTCGTCCGTCGGCGTCAGCAAAGTCACCAGCGAAGCGCAGTTTAACGATGCCGTTCGTCTGGCCTTTGAGTTTGACCATAAGGTGGTGGTTGAGCAGGGAATTAACGGTCGTGAAATTGAGTGCGCCGTACTGGGCAACGACTTCCCGCAGGCGAGTACCTGTGGTGAAGTGGTACTGAACAGTGACTTCTATTCCTATGACACCAAATATATTGACGATAAAGGTGCCCAGGTTGTGGTTCCCGCCGCGCTCGATCCCGACGTTAACGACAAGATCCGGGCGATCGCCGTTGAAGCCTATCAGGCGCTGGGATGCTGTGGGATGGCGCGCGTCGACGTGTTTCTGACGCCGGATAACGAGGTGGTGATTAACGAAATCAACACTCTGCCGGGCTTTACCAATATCAGCATGTACCCGAAGCTGTGGCAGGCCAGCGGGATAAGCTATCCGGAACTGATCACCCGCCTGATTGAACTGGCACTGGAGAGCCACGCCGCTGACAGCGCCCTGAAAAGTTCCGTTAACTAACGCTTAGTCAGCTTTCTCTGCCGTCGTCGTCTCATCGGGACGACGGCGGATAATAAATCCCGCCAGCCAGAAACTGATTACCCAGGTTACCAGCCCAACCGCATAGGTTTGCCAGCCTTTCGCTTCAAATCCCAGCAGCCCGACAACACCGTTGAGAATAAAGATCAGCCCGATCGCAAAGGCGTAGTAATGCCAGTCACGGCGTAATTTGGAAGTGAGCTTCATGACAACTCCGGCAGAAAAAAAACTATCCTCTCACAGTTTGATAATGGCGTCTGTGGCGGATACGTAAATTCTGAAATGCAGCGCAGTTTCACTTATGTTATCAATTTGTGACGTGATGCAGAAATCGACAATCCAGGAGAAATCCTGAGCCGAATTTCCCACGATTCTGATATTGACAAATGCTATGACCTGTCACACTCACCCTGTACGACGCGTATTAAAACAGAGTGATATTATCGGGAGGTCTTATGGCAGACTTTACATTGTCGAAACCGATTTTTGGCGGAAAACAACCAAAAACCTCCACGGCGGGGAATATTGCCTATGCCCTGTTTGTTCTGTTTTGTTTCTGGGCAGGAACCCAACTGCTGAATATGCTGGTGCATGCCCCTGGCGTGTATGAGCATCTGATGCAGGTGCAGGATACAGGCCGCCCGCGCGTTGAAATCGGTTTAGGCGTGAGCACCGTATTTGGACTCATTCCCTTCCTCGCGGGCAGCATGGTTCTGGGCGTGATTGCCCTTGTCCTGCGCTGGCGCAACCGCCACTGATTACAGTCCCATACAGCGTGCCCGACGATCGTCAACGCGTTTCGCGAACCAGGCGGTCGTCAGGTTACGCGTGATCTTCGGGCTTTCCAGCTGAATGCCTGGCAGAATGGCTCTGGGTAAAGCCTTTCCACTTTTCTTCTCGGCCAGCGCAAAGACCTGCTTATACAGATCCGTTTTCTCAAACGCCAGGCTGTCGCCCTTCTCCAGCTGTCGGCGAATGTCGCTGTTGCTCATCTCCAGCTTCGTCGAGAGTTTTCGCACCGCACGTTCGGTGGTCCCGGCCTCACTGCTGCCGTAAGCAATGAGATCGCCGTCCAAAGCGAGCTTCACACCGCTGGCGCGGCTTACCGCATTCTGGAAGGCTGCATTTCGGCTGGCATACCAGCCCGCGTTAAAGTCGGCAAAGCGATACAGCGGTTTATCGTAGTTGGCCGGATAATTCAGCAGGTGATACGTCCCAAACCACAGCCCACCGCGCAGGGAGAAGACCTCCTGACGTACCGTACCGTCGATATCCCACGGATAGCCGTCGGTATGCTTTTCCGCAAATGCGATACTGACCTGCATCGGACCGCCGGTATGCACCGGATTTAGCGAGCCAAACAGCTTCTGCCCCATCGGCACCATATTGATGAAATCATCGAAAATGGCGCTAAGCTGTTTCTCGGTTTTCACCGTATCCAGCCGTTCACTGTAGCTTTTACCGTTTGGCGAGGTGATTTTAAGGGCGGTATGCACCAGGAAAACCGGGATATGCATCGATTCGGCCCGGCGGTCGATCTCCTTCCAGGCGATTTTGTTCAGGCCAGGCACTACAGGATCTGACTGATACATCGATTCCTGCTGCGCCACCGCGAGCACCGAGCAGATATTCTCCTCGGTAGGCGCGATCTTCTGGCTTTTGAAGGTCGCGGCCAGCGCATCAGCCCACTCACTGCGATCCTTCACGCTGGCGGGCATTTTTTGCCGCACCACGCTCGCCACATCAACGGGCTTCTCCCCTTCTTTGAGCGGGGCAGCCCCTTTTTCGGCACAGCCCGCCAGCACAAAAGCGGCGAGTAACGTCAGCGGTAATGCACGTGGTACGGCAAATGGCATAGCAATTCCTTTTTAACCTAATGTATGGGTGACTTCCTGCACGTCCTTATCGTCCAGTTCATGTTCAAAGCTGCGCAGACGTTTGTAGATAGACATCAACTCAACCAGTGTGGTCCATGAGTTAATCAGGTACTGGAAAGCACCGCGAACCTGACCAAAAACGTTGGTAATCTGCGTCATCAGGCCGAGCGTAATCGTACCGGCAACAATTGACGGAAACAGCAAGAACAAACCGAAAACGTTATCGACCTGCAAATAGAGAATGCGGGCGATGTTGAAATACATATAGTGAAAATAGAGGCGGAAATAGTTTTTCCGCACGGCGCTAAACAGCTCGCGTACCGTAGGCGGCGTCGCACGCGTGGCATCGTCTTCACCATAAACCAGCTCTTTACGGTAGGCGGCCTCTACTCGCTGGTTTTTAAACTCCAGCCCCGGCAGTTTGATCCCTACCACTGCCAGCAATCCGGTCCCCATCAGCGACCAGACGATAGCGGCAATCACCAGACCATACGGAATGTGCCCGATAATCGGCAGCTCCGGCACATGCGTGGAGAGCGTTACCAGCACCGGCAGGAAGGCGATCAACGTCATGATGGCGTTGATAAAACTGACGCCCATATTCTCCAGCGTTGAAGCAAAACGCATGGTGTCTTCCTGCACACGCTGTGCGGCCCCTTCGATATGACGCAGTTGTTGCCAGTTCGCCATGTAATATTCGTTCATCGCCGTACGCCAGCGGAACACGTAGTGACTGACAAAGAAGTTGTTCAGCACACTGATCACCACAGCGATCAGCGCAATCCCCAGAAAGACGCCCACTTCGCGGTAAAATTGTTCGATAGTGACTTTATGCGGCGAACTTAGCGCGGTTTGAATCAGATCATAGAACGGTGCATACCAGGCGTTGACGGCGACCCCGACTTCCACCAAAAACCAGGTGACGAAGATGATCAGTGCAGTACCGAGTATTGACCAGTATTGCCAACGGTGAGGAGAATAGACGAACCAGAACATGGCAAAAAGCCCTACGCAGAGCACGTAATAAGCGTAGAAAAGCAGATAGCTCATGGACCAGAAGCGCGCTGCGCTAATGGGAATGTCGCCCGTTGCCCCCGTAAGACGGGTCAGCCACGCGCCGCCACCGGCCTGCCAGAAAATGACAGCCAGCAGTGCCCAAATAAATGCCGACAGGAAAAAGGGCCCCGGCTTTGGGAAAAAAGACTTAAACATTGTGCTTCCTTCTTGTTGTTATGGCTGTTGCTGTGTTCAACATATCGCCACACGAAACCTTGCCTGTGCCAGACTCCCGGCTCAGGCAAAAAAGTGAGACCTGCGGGTGAATTATTAGTTCGCTTCACAGTTTTCAGGAATTGTTTCGGTGCGTTTCATTCGCAACAGCGATCGTAGCGTCTATCATACGGTCGATGTCACAAAATGGGAGCCAC
This sequence comes from Enterobacter hormaechei, assembly GCA_042434945.1. Classification (GTDB taxonomy): domain Bacteria; phylum Pseudomonadota; class Gammaproteobacteria; order Enterobacterales; family Enterobacteriaceae; genus Escherichia; species Escherichia hormaechei_A. The sequence continues at coordinate 455,221 of CP170191.1, read as the reverse complement.
GCCGCAAGTAAATTGTTCAAATTTACCCACGGTTACGTTTTTCTCGCTATCGTTATGCAAATCGGGCCATTGCCCGACGCCGATTAGTAGTATAACTACCCGTAACTTTCCTTATTCACTTGATGGATGCTTTTCGTTGAAACGTTGTCTGCTCTCTATCGCCGCGCTGTGTGCGGTGAGCCTGTCCACCGCCCAGGCAGCACAGCCTCTGACGGCCCCGGTTCTGGCCTCTGACATTGCCGATCGCTACGCCAACCTTATTTATTACGGCAGCGGTGCGACGGGAATGGCGCTGGTCGTGATCGACGGTAACCAGCGGGTGTTTCGCAGCTTCGGTGAAACACGACCGGGAAATAACATTCGTCCGCAGCTGGATTCCGTTATCCGTGTCGCATCGATAACCAAGCTGATGACCAGCGAAATGCTGGTGAAACTGCTCGATCAGGGCGTGGTGAAACTCGACGATCCGCTCAGCAAATATGCACCGCCCGGCGCTCGCGTTCCGACATATCAGGGAACGCCGATCAGACTGGTGAATCTGGCGACCCATACCAGCGCCCTGCCGCGAGAACAGCCCGGTGGCGCTGCGCATCGCCCTGTCTTTGTCTGGCCAACCCGCGAGCAACGCTGGAACTACCTGAGCACAGCAACCCTGAAATCGGCCCCGGGCTCGCAGGCCGGCTATTCTAACCTGGCGTTTGATCTGCTGGCCGACGCTTTAGCGACGGCGTCGGGTAAGCCTTACCCTCAACTGTTTGAAGAGCAGATCACGCGTCCGCTCGGGATGAAAGATACCACTTACACCCCTTCCCCGGACCAGTGCAAGCGTCTGATGGTGGCGGAAAAAGGGGCCAGCCCGTGCAATAACACGCTGGCTGCCATTGGCAGCGGTGGCGTTTACTCTACGCCTGGCGACATGATGCGCTGGATGCAACAGTTCCTCTCATCGGATTTTTACGCGCGTAGCAATCAGGCCGACCGAATGCAGACGCTCATCTACCAGCGTGCTCAGCTACGACGCGTCATTGGCATGGATGTTCCAGGTAAAGCCGATGCCCTCGGCATGGGCTGGGTGTATATGGCGCCAAAAGATGGCCGACCTGGGATTATTCAAAAAACCGGTGGAGGTGGCGGATTCATCACCTACATGGCGATGATTCCGCAATCAAACGTAGGCGCTTTTGTGGTGGTCACCCGGTCGCCAAATACACGCTTCGTGAATATGAGTGATGGCATAAATAACCTGGTGGCCGAGCTGAGCGCCAATAAAGCGCAGGTGCTTACGGCCTCTAACTGATCTCAATAGTCCGTGGGCAAACGGTTGATACTGATCAGTTTGCCCCGGCTCATATTGATGTAGTTCCCCTGTCGCAGCGCCGCCAGAACCTCAGCAACGACCGAACGAGAAATACGAGTGCTACGCTGAATATGATTCATAACACCAATTTTTGAACGTAGCGTGTCATCCCACTCGGCCATATTGATCAGCATCGCCCGGATTTGGCTATAGGAATTATTTCCGACCAACTGCATGTCACGTTTTCCCAATAAATGGTTAAGCCATGACAGCCAGCAGAAAGCCTCTTGCCAAAGTTGCGCGTCCTGAATAAGCTGGTACGCGTCAGATGCCGGTAAATAAAATCCGGTACAAGGCGTCTGTGCCATCAAAGAATATTCAAGATAGTTTTCATTTATCCATGCGCTTAAACCGTGGATATACGGTGCCCGCGCAATACCCATAAGTAATTCGTCTGATTTACGGTGGACGGCCGTCAGGCCGGATTGTATGACAACGGTCAATGGTTCATCATCATTATTGCCGGTCGTTATTAATTGTTGTGGTTCGATCTTAAATGGGGTACCGGCGACTTCCAGACACTTTATGAGCCGGCTTAATTCAGAAAGTGGTTTCGCATTAACGTTCATGCATACCTCAAGTCATCTGTATCTGTCGGTTCTTTATTATTTTTAAAGCACATAAAAAAGCGGGGGAAAAATCCCCCGCGCTTTTCTCTTACCAGGTATATTTCACACCCAGGTTTGCTCCCCAGTTCTGGTCAACGTCGCCGCCGCCCAGATAAGTCGCATCAGTGTAAGCACTGAAGTTTTTCGTGAAGCTGAACTGAGTGCCCAGTCCCACGCGAACCGCAGAGCCTTCCACGCCGTTATCAATGCTGTCATTGTTGATATCAGCATTGTTGTCGGCATCGTCATACACGTAAGCCAGTTTGAAGTAAGGCGTTAATGCCTGCTCGCCGCCGTAGTTGAAGGTATAACCTGCATCCACGCCGAGTTCATAACGCATACTGTCGTAAGACTGACCATCGATACGCATGTCGTTGCTTAACTGGTAGTCATCACCGGACTGGAACAGGCCAGAGATCGCCGCGTAAGGCGTGACGTAGCCAGACAGGTTTGGTTTCCAGTCATAGCCCAGTTTCATCCCGAAACCAACGGCGTCAGTCGTGGTATTACCGTCAACATACTGACCGTTGCTCATGGTAGCAGAGAGGTCGTTGTTGAAGCGGGTGTAGCTCAGGGAGCTGTCGAGGAAGATGTCGTTCATGAACTTCGCCGACGCGTAGATCATCGCAGTCTGGCTGTCCTGATCGACCTGACCAGTACGATCGCTGATATCACCCTTTGCGAAACCAGCCGCACCACCGACAATCCACTTCGCGTTATTACCGTCGATCTGAGTATCCAGACCTACCATAATGCCGCTTACGTCCTGATCGTAGCTAACGGTGCCATTATCCGCGTCAAAGTTGCCGCCGAAATAGCTCACCCATGCGCCGCCGTTATCTGCCAGGCCATGACGGCTGTTGGTCAGACGGGTACCCACGGTATCCTGTTGCAGATTCCAGATGTTGGTATTAGCAGAAGGAATGCTCAGCGCCATGTTGGCGTAGTCAGTCAGCTCTTCCTGCTGGAGAACAACGGTGTCGCCCTTCTGCTGCGCCTGATAGGTGTATGCACCTAAATCAGCTTTGTTTGCCGCAGTAAAGCTGGCAGCGGTATCCGCGTTATTGTCATAGACGCGAACGATCTCTTTGTTTTCGTAGTCAGCTACGGAGCCTGCGCCGGTCGCATCGTCGATGCGCACTTTATAGTTACCGGCAACGTCACCGTTCACCGCCAGATGGCCGTCAGAGTTCAGCGCGACAACACCATAGTCGTAGTCCGCTTTAGAGCGATCGTTGGTGATATAGCGTGCGTTGTTCAGGTCGCTGTTCAGCACATAATCACGGCTGGCAACGTTAAGCACACCGCCATCGGTCAGCACCATATTGTGCGTATCAACCTGACCCAGACCCAGCGCCAGCTCTGCACCGTTGTCCACGGTAATGGTGTTGGCATACAGCTCAGCTGTCTCTTCAGTGAGTGCAGCACGGCTGTAGCTATCCAGATACAGGCTGTCGGTAGCCACACCACCGCTGTCGCCAATATTCAGGCTAGACGCATTGGTCAGGGTGATGGAATCTGCCAGCAGGCCGGAGTTTTCAACATTGACCTGAGACTGGTTGTTCACCGTCAGCGCGTCGATGTTGGAGATCTTACGGGTATCCCACTCGGAACCGTTATCCAGCGCCACGTTGAACAGGCCGCTCTGATAAACTTCTTCACCTGCAACATGACCGTTGCTGTCAAAGGTAGAATCAGGCCAGATGCTGTTTGGAGAAAGCGTGTGCCAGTCTACATCGCTGTAGCCTTCACCATACATCTGCGCCGTGCCGATGGCTTCAACGCTGGACTGCGCGGCGCCAACCCATTTACTGCCGTTGGTCAGCGTGACATCCAGCTTGTCGGTATCATCCCAGCCGTTGGTAGTTGGGTTATAGACGCCGTCATCGGTGGTATCCGTTACCGGATCGCCATTCTCGTAGAAGTTGTTATCAAAGGTGCTGGCGAAAAGGATGTCGCCGGTAATGGTAGAGTGATCGAAGGTAGCGGTGGTCTGCATAGCGTTATCAGACGCGCCAGCAACAACGATCAGCGCCGCATCATCCGCAGCCGTGGCGTTGGTTTCACCGTAGTCGCTCGGCTTCGCCGTTTGACCGTAGAAGCCACTGGTACCCAGATCGCTGTACGCACCAGAGGTCAGCACAGAATCTTTCACCACCAGCGTATCGGTAAAGATATTGCTGCTGTTAGCAACCCCTTCAACACCGTCGTATGGCGTGTTATCCAGCTCCTGATAACCCTGCGTCAGCGTGATGCCCGCGATATGGGAGTTGTTCTGAATAACGATATCAGATTCAACGTCCAGCGTGATCGCGTTACCCAGACCATAGGTGTCCAGATAATGCGTTTCAGTGGTTTCACCATTGACGACATCGTAGGCGTAATGCTCGTAGGTATCGTTGATGGTGGAGTTATCAACAGTCAGGCTAAAACGATCATACTGGGTATGAGTGGTACCGTCAGTATCCACGCCATCTGCACACGTCGTGGTCATACACTCTGACGTGATCATGCCGTTAATGGTGCTGTTAGAAATACTCAACGCGTTCGCACGGCCATTGACACCATCATCAAGATAGTATGTCGAAATAACTCCGTTTACGGTTGATTTATTGATGACTGGATAAATGTCACCATCATGTGTGGCATCTGAATAATCCCAGTCAGCATAACCATAATACCAGGGCGTGGACGCGGTATTGTCATAGCCAAAAGTATTATATGTTGTGCCGGATATATCTTTCGCATTGGCCTGAGAAGCGATAGCCAGTGTGCAGGCTAATGCAAGTTGTGATACAACCAGTTTCTTTTTCCATGTTTGCATTGGGTCATCCCTCCTCAGGGACGTAAGCAAGTTTGTCCATCAAATCATTTAGCAACATTAAATTGCGGAAGGAATTATGCAGTTTCACTTCGAAAAGGTTCAATGAATGATTCCATTAAGTCCGTATTCAGACAAATAAGCTTATAAAACCATGGAAATATCAATCATTATGAATAAATATTATAAATTCAACTGATTGCAAACTACTTTAGTTGCTTCGGCACATATAATAAAAAGCAATAAATCATTTATATTTATAATCCCGAACCAATATAGAAACCTCACCAATATTAAACACCACGCTGAACACCAGAATAAGTTTTATAATATAGACAAAATACATACAGCGAATATTAGTCGATTTCGAAAATCTAAAAGACAACTTTAGTAAAACACCGCTCCCTGCTTTCAGGTACACTATACCTCTTTGTTCCACAAACATCAGGCATACCATGACCGATTTAATTGCACGTCCCCGTCGCCTGCGCAAGTCTCCCGCACTGCGCGCCATGTTTGAAGAGACAACACTGACCTTAAACGATCTGGTGTTGCCGATTTTTGTTGAAGAAGAGATCGATGACTACAAAGCCATCGACGCGATGCCGGGCGTGATGCGCATTCCTGAAAAGCATCTGGCCCGCGAGATCGAACGCATTGCGAATGCGGGCATCCGCTCGGTAATGACGTTCGGTATCTCCCACCACACTGACGCGACCGGCAGCGATGCCTGGAAAGAAGACGGCCTCGTCGCACGTATGTCGCGCATCTGCAAAGAGAGTGTGCCGGAGATGATCGTCATGTCCGATACCTGCTTCTGCGAATACACCTCTCATGGCCACTGTGGTGTGCTGTGCGATCACGGCGTGGACAACGATGCGACCCTGCTGAATCTGGGCAAGCAGGCGGTAGTTGCCGCCGCTGCGGGTGCGGATTTCATTGCGCCTTCTGCGGCAATGGATGGGCAGGTACAGGCGATCCGTCAGGCGCTGGACGCTGCGGGCTTCACCGACACCGCCATCATGTCCTATTCCACCAAATTTGCCTCCTCTTTCTACGGCCCGTTCCGTGAAGCAGCCGGCACGGCGCTGAAAGGCGATCGTAAAACCTATCAGATGAACCCGCTGAACCGCCGCGAAGCGATTCGTGAGTCTCTGCTGGATGAAGCCCAGGGCGCTGACTGCCTGATGGTGAAACCTGCTGGCGCATACCTGGATATCCTGCGCGACATTCGCGAACGCACCGAACTGCCGCTGGGCGCCTACCAGGTGAGCGGCGAGTACGCGATGATCAAATTCGCCGCGCAGGCGGGTGCCATCGACGAAGAGAAAGTGATCCTCGAAAGCCTGGGGGCGATCAAACGCGCGGGCGCGGATCTGATCTTCAGCTATTTCGCGCTGGATCTGGCTGAGAAGAAAATTCTGCGTTAATCCGCTTTAGCGCCGGGTAACGACTTCGCCTTACCCGGCCTGCTCTCTGCACTAATCTTCACCAAACTGCAATACAAACGACATCTCCTCCTTCTACTGTCTGGGCAAGACGGCAGGAGGAGTGATCAATGTTTAGTCTCGACAGCGTTCTTGATGACCTTTGGCCTCAGGCGAGGCCCGCACCCTGGCAAAAAAGTCTGTTAAAAAGACTGCTTCACGAAGACGAATTTCAGCAGTTTGCCGCCAGCCACCGTCACCTGAAAGGGCTGGATATGGTGGAGCAGGTTCTGGAACACCTTGATATTCACTGCTCCGTTTCCGCCCGCGACCTCGAACAAATCCCCGAACACGGCCCACTCATTGTGATAGCGAACCACCCCACCGGCACCCTGGATGGGCTGGCGCTGCTGTATGCCGTTTCCCGCGTGCGACGCGACGTGAGGGTTGTTACCAACAGGATGCTGTCCCACCTTGAGCCCCTCAGTTCATTGTTTATTCCCGTAGATAATATGGGCGGCAGAACCGCAAAAGCCTCGCTGATACAGATGGAGCAGCACCTGCAAAACGCCGGCGTGCTGATCTTCTTTCCGGCGGGCGAAGTTTCCCGCCCAACGCGCAAAGGCATCCGCGATAAAAAATGGCATCCGGGCTTTATCAAGCTGGCCGGCAAACTACGGGTGCCGCTACTCCCGGTACATATCCAGGCGCACAATAGCCTGCTGTTTTATGCCAGTACCCTGGTCTCGCCAACGGTATCCATGCTGCTGCTGATGCAACAGATGTTTCGCCGCCGTCACAGTCAGCTGCCGATCAAAATCGGCCAGCAGATTGCCTGGAATGACCGGTTTAGTTCTACCCTTTCATCGCGTGAGATGGCCGAGCAGTGTCGTCAGCACGTGATACGTCTTGGCAAGGGATTGCCTGGCGTCTTTAAAACCCAGTGCGCCATTGCCCGCCCGGAAGACAGGGCGACGCTCAAGCGCGAACTGGCGCAGGCCGAGTGTCTGGGCAAAACCAGCGATGGTAAGGCCATCTATCTTTGGCAGCGCAACGGGCAGGAAGAGGCGCCTCTGCTGCGCGAGCTGGGGCGGCTGCGCGAGATTGCCTTTCGTGCCGTGGAGGAAGGCAGCGGGAAGCGCCGGGATACCGACAGCTACGATGATGACTATCTGCACCTTATTCTGTGGGATGACGATGACCTGGAGATTGTCGGCGCGTACCGCTTTATGCCAACGGCCATGCAGGTGGAAAAGCGCGGCGTCGAGGGGTTGTACAGCTACAGCCTGTTCCACTACGACGAAAAAATGCAGGACATACTTGAGCACGGTATTGAGCTGGGGCGCAGCTTTATACAGCCGCGCTACTGGGGGCGTCGCGGTCTGGACTATCTGTGGTCAGGCATTGGCGCCTATCTGGCACGCTATCCCCATTACCGTTACCTGTTTGGTCCGGTGTCCATCTCCGGCGGCTTACCGCCTGCCGCACGGGATCTGCTGGTGGCGTTTTATCGTCTCTGGTTTCCGGCCAGCCATCCCTTAGCCGCCTCGCGTCAACCCTACCCGGCCTCACTTCCGGACGTGCTGGCACAGTTTGGCGGAGTGGATTACGTGGATGACCTGACAAAGCTGAAATCCCTGCTCGGCAACCTGGGTTGCGGCATCCCGCCGCTCTACAAACAGTATTCCGAGCTATGCGAACCCGGCGGCGTGCAGTTTATCGATTTCGGCAGCGATCCGGCGTTCAATAACTGTATCGACGGGCTGGTGCTGGTGGATCTGTGTTATCTGAAGGCAAACCGCTATCAGCGGTATATAGAAGCACACCTTTAGCTCCGTTGCCCGGTGGCGCTGCGCTTACCGGGCCTACAATTAAACGTAGGCCGGGTAAGGCAACGCCGCCACCCGGCAATCAAGGCGCACGGTAAAACGGTTTATCCCCAAGAATCGTCGCCCGATGCATAATCCGCCGCTGTGGCAGGTAATCGGCATTGGCATAGTGCTGAGTCACGCGGTTATCCCAAATCGCAATATCATTCGGTTGCCAGCGCCAACGCACCTGAAACTCCGGTTTAGTGATATGGGCGAATAAAAAGCCTAACAAGGCTTCGCTCTCTTTCTCGCTGACATCGACAATTCGCGTAGTAAAGCCTTCATTCACAAACAGCGCCTGTTTACCGCTCACCGGATGCGTTCGCACCACCGGATGTAGCAACGGAGGATTTTTCGCGACCGCCTCGCGCCAGCGTTGATGTTCCTCCTCGGTTTTGCGGTATTTGTATTCCGGGAACGATTTACGGAAATCATGCTCCGCACGCAGCCCGCTCAGCAGCTGGCGGAAGGGAACAGAGAGCGCCTCATAGGCCGCAATACCGCTGGTCCAGAGCGTATCACCGCCGGTCGAAGGTAATTCTTTAGCTGCCAGAATCGCCCCTGCGGGTGGCGTTTCAATAAATGTCACATCGGTATGCCAGTTGTCGTTATCTGGCGGATTATCGTTATGGGTATCCAGCACGATGATCTCGTCAACCCCTTCGGCATGAGGGTAAACAGGGTGAATATGCAGTTCGCCAAAACGCTGGGCCAGCGCGCGTTGCTGCTGCGGCGTAATGGCTTGATCGCGCAGAAACACCACCTGATGGCGCAGCACCGCATGGTAAAGCTGTTCAAACTGATTATCGCTTAACGGGCGCGTCAGGTCGGCACCCGAAATTTGTGCGCCGATATACGGCCCCAGCGGGGTAATGCTCAGACGTTCACTCATTGTACTTCTCCATGCCAGGGCGTCAGACGGCGCTGTAACGCGCGCAAACCCAGTTCTAAAAGAAAGGCGATAATCGCAATCACCGCGATTCCCGCCAGCACCACGTCAGTCGCGAGAAATTCACCCGCTGACTGAACCATAAATCCTAAACCGCGCGTCGCGGCAATCAGCTCCGCCGCTACCAGCGTAGACCAGCCCACACCCAGACCAATGCGTAATCCGGTGAGGATTTCCGGCAGCGCGCCGGGCAAAATGACAAACCACAGCACCTGCGCACGGCTGGCACCCAGCGACTGGGCGGCACGAATGCGAACCTGCTGCGCGCTTTTCACCCCCGCCAGCGCCGACATCGCCACCGGTGCAAAAATCGCTAAATAGATCAGTAAGATCTTCGAGGTTTCACCAATACCAAACCAGATCACCATCAGCGGCAAATAAGCCAGCGGCGGCACCGGACGATAAAGTTCGATTACCGGATCCAGAATGCCGCGCACCGTCGGGCTTAGCCCCATGGCGATCCCGACCGGAATACCGATCACCACCGCCGCGAGTAGCGCCAGCACAATGCGCGTCAGGCTGGCTGCCAGATGCTGCCACAGCGTGGCGTCCATAAATCCCTGCGGTCCGGCAATGGTGAGCAGTTTTGCCAGTACTTGTTGCGGCGGCGGCAAAAACAGCGGGCTAATCAGTTGCAGCGCCGCCACCGTCCACCATACAGTGAGTAAAACCGCTAACGTGCCAATGCTTAAGGTCACCTGACGCGAGAGCGGCCAGCGCCATTTCAGCCGCCGCGAATGCAGTTTTTCATTAATGAGCACACTCATGAGAACGCCTCCCGTTGCTCAAATACGCGGCTTAAAACATATTCGTGCATGGCGATGAATTGTGGATCGGACTTGATGCTGCGGCTCGACTCTCCCGCAACAAAGCGGCGAGCAAAGTTGAGCGGCAGCCGCTCCAGCACACGGCCAGGGCCGGATGAAAGCAGAACCAGTTCAGTCGCCATAAACACCGCTTCTTCTATATCGTGGGTAATCAACAGCACCTGCTTGCCCGTCTCCTGCCAGAGTTTCAGCAGCAGAGTTTGCATCTGGTCGCGGGTGAAGGCGTCCAGCGCACCAAACGGTTCGTCGAGTAATAACAGCTGGGGATTCGCCGCCAGCGCGCGGGCAATCCCCACCCGCTGACGTTGACCACCGGAAAGCTGCCAGATGTAGCGTTTTTCTGCGCCTTCCAGCCCCACTTTTTTCAGCATCTGGTGCGCGATTTCCAGTCGCTGCATTTTCTCTATACCTGCCAATTGCAGGCCGAACGCCACGTTGTCCTGTACATTGCGCCACGGTAGCAGCCCTTCATTCTGAAAAACCACCCCGCGCTCTGCTCCCGGTCCCTCAATACGCTTACCCGCCAGTTGAATGCTGCCATGCTGATAAGGCACAAAACCGGCAATCAGATTCAGCAGGGTGGTTTTACCGCAGCCGGACGGCCCCAGCACCACCAGTAGCTCGCCGCTTTCCAGCGTCAGGTTGATATCTTCCAGTGCCGGTTTGCCGCCATAATCGGCATAGAGATGAGAGATTTGCAGCATCTGCGCCTCCTTTTATTGCACGAAGCGCGAGGTAACGTACTGGCTGTAATCATTCGCTACAGCCGGGACCTTGCCCTGCTCTTTCAAAAACTGCGCGGTGTCGATGATTGCTTTGTTCACCGGTCCGGTCAGTTCTGCCGTTTGTTGCTGCGGCGTCAGATAGGTATTTCCCTTCACCAGCCCCGGAACGTCACCTTCAGGCACGCCGCTTAAACGCGCCAGTTTGCTGATGTTTTCCGGCTGTTTCAGCCACGCGTCTGGGTTAGCAATGTACGGTTGCTGAGCATCGATGGCGCTTTTAGCGAACGCTTTCACGACCTCAGGATGTTTCTCGGCAAAATCTTTGCGCACCACCCAGACGTCCAGTGTCGGCGCGCCCCACTGCCCGACCTGTTCAGAATCGGTCAGCACTTTGCCGTCTTTTTCCAGGGCGTTAACCGCCGGTGCCCAGACATAAGCACCATCAATATCTCCCCGCTGCCATGCAGCGATAATCGCGGGCGGCTGCAGGTTCACAATCTCCACTTGCCCAGGTTTAATGCCCCAGTGTTTCAGCGCCGCCAGCAGGCTGTAGTGGGTGGTGGAGATAAACGGTACGGCGATGCGTTTGCCAATCAGATCTTCCGGTTTGCTGATAGTTTTCTTTACCACCAGCGCTTCGGAGTTACCCAGTTTTGACGCCAGCAAGAAGACTTCAATCGGCACCTGTTGGCTGGCTGCAACCGCTAACGGGCTGGAACCGAGGTTGCCGATTTGCACGTCGCCTGAAGCCAGCGCCCGCACGATGCTGGCTCCGCTGTCAAACTTACGCCAGTCCACGGTTGCTCCGCTTTCTTTAGCAAAGGTGTTGTCGGCCTGAGCCACTTTCGCCGGTTCGGCTGAGGTTTGATACGCCACGGTGACGTTCACCGCCTGTGCCTGAAAAGCGATGAATGCCAGTGCGGCAAGAAGTGTGTTACGCGATGAAATTGCCATGATTGTCTGCTCCCCTGTCTTGTTATGGGAGCAGTATTTCCGGCGCGGGAATTTTGATAAAGGAATAAAAAGGCATCGCTCATTCCGAATCGTTTTTAGAAAAAAACCGGCAAAGGATAGTTAAAAAGTGGGCTGTGGCTTTATTGCAATTTTGTTACATCGGTTACATAACCGCAGCCGCAGGATTGCCAGCCCGCCGGCAACGGGCATCATAGGTCAACGAATGAGCAAAAGGTGTCGAGATGATTAAAGTGGTGCTGGTGGACGATCACGTGGTAGTGCGTTCCGGTTTCGCCCAGCTGTTAAATCTGGAAGAAGATGTGATCGTTGAGGGCCAGTTTAGCAGCGCGGCGGAGGCGTGGCCCGCCCTGTCGCGCAACGATATCGACGTGGCGGTGATGGACGTCGCGATGCCGGACGAAAACGGTCTTAGCCTGCTCAAGCGCCTGCGCCAGCAGCGGCCGACGTTTCGCGCCATCATCCTGAGCATCTACGACACCCCGGCCTTTGTGCAGAGCGCCCTCGATGCGGGCGCCAGCGGCTATCTGACCAAGCGCTGCGGCCCGGAGGAGCTGGTGCAGGCCGTGCGCGCCGTCGGCATGGGCGGGCATTACCTGTGTGCTGATGCGGTAAAAGCGCTGCGCGGCGGCGAGCCGATGCCAAAAGTGCTTGAGGCGCTCACTCCGCGCGAGCGCGAAGTGTTTGAGCTGCTGGTGAAAGGCGAAAGCGTGAAGGAGATTGCCTATACGCTTTCGCTGAGCCATAAAACCGTTCATGTCCATCGCGCCAACGTGCTGGGCAAGCTTCAGTGCAGCAGCACCATCGACCTGGTGCACTTCGCGCTTGATAACCAACTGCTCACGGGCCACTGATGCGGCGCGCTGTCCGGCATCTGATCCTGTCCCTGTTCATTATGCTGGCCTGGGGAACCGGCTGGCTGATGCTGTGGACGCTGAGCTTCTACCTTACCCACAACGGCCAGCAGGCGGTGCTGTTTCTGCCGCAGGGGGTGTGGCTGGCGCTGATGATTTTTACTTTCACGCCGCTACTGGCCTGCATTAATTCTCCCCCCCCTTGCCGCCATTCTGTGGCTGCACGGTGAGCAGCTCCTCACGCGTTATCTGATGCTGGCCGTGCCGCTTATCGGCATCGTCAGCGCCTGGCTGGCGCAGCAGTACTGGCATCGCTTCCCGCTCTACTGGCAGCGGCTGTCGACGCTGATTGCGGCGGTGACGGTGAATGCCCTGCTGCAAACCTTGCTCCTGTCGCCCTTTCTGGACAGCCCGGCCACGCTGCTTTTGCTCGGCTCCTTTACCGGCGGCGTACTGCTTACGCCGTTCGTCTATCTGGTCTTCGAATTTTTACGGCAGCAGCATCGTTACCATCTGCTGGGGCTGGACACCAGCAATCCGCCGCTGCGCACCTCGCTGATTATCTGGTGCAGCCTGTTTTTCATTATCGGCATTGGCACGCAGATGGTGCTCTCCCCGGCGCTGGAGCGGCTGCTGCTGATTGTCGTGTTCCTGCCCAACGTGGTGATGGCGTGGAAATTTGGCTGGCAGGGCGGTGTCCTTTCCGGGCTGCTCGGCAGCATGATGATCACCATTGCCCGCCAGGTGGGCGTCGGGTTTAGCGACCTTCTCGAACTGGAAATTTTTCTCTCTACCCAGTCGCTGCTGGGGATTGGCCTGGGGATCGCCATCAGCCGCCAGCAGCATCTGGCGATGAACCTCGAACGCTATCGCCATCGGCTTGAGAGTGAACTTCAGGCCAGACGGGCGCTGGCGGAAAAACTGATCCATTCCGAAGAGGACACCCGCAAGCAGCTGGCGCGCGAGCTTCACGACGAAATCGGCCAGAACATCACCGCTATCCAGATCCAGTCTCAGCTGGTGAAGCGGGCGAGCGATACGCCGCTCGCCATTGAGGCCGCCGGGCAGATCAACGACCTCGCGCGGCGTATTCACCACTCCACGCGCCAGCTGCTGCGCCAGCTCCGCCCACCCGTGCTGGACGAACTGTCGCTCCAGGAGGCTCTGCACCATCTGGTCAACGAGTTCGCCTTTGCTGAACGCGGGATCCGCTGCCGTTTTGATTACCGGCTTCCCACCCCGCCGGAGAGCGAAACGCTGGTCTTTACCCTGTATCGCCTGCTCCAGGAGCTGCTCAACAACGTCTGCAAACACGCCAACGCCAGCGAAGTCACGATTTTGCTCTGCCAGCGTCACGCGCAGCTCTACCTCGAGGTGCACGATAACGGCAGCGGCATCAGCCCGCAGCAGCAGCCCGGCTTCGGCATTCAGGGCATGCGCGAACGCGTCTCGGCGCTCGGCGGCGAACTGACGCTGGAATCCCGTCTCGGGACGCGCGTAATTGTTAACCTGCCCACAAATTTGCAACAAACACCGCGCTGACCAGGAAAAAGTCTTAGTCACTCCAGACTTTGTCTCATCCCATTTATGCCGCACTTCCCTACAGTCATCTCAAACGGAGAACGCCATGCACGCACTGTCTGCTGAAGAGGTTTCACAACGTTACCGGTCGCTGCGCCCCAGGCTGCTCCTTTGTATGGTGATTGGCTACGCCGCGTTTTACCTGACGCGAAAAAGTCTGAACACTGTTTTACCCGCGCTGCAGCTGGATTTGGGGCTCAGTAAGGGCGATATCGGGCTTATCGGCTCGCTGTTTTATCTCAGCTACGGGCTGTCCAAATTCGCCGCGGGGCTCTGGCACGACAGCCACGGACAGCGCGCCTTTATGGGCATCGGGCTGCTGGCAACGGGCGTGCTGAACGTGCTGTTCAGCTTTAGCGATGCTTTCCCGCTGCTGCTGTTTATCTGGACGCTGAACGGCTTCTTTCAGGGCTGGGGCTGGCCGCCCTGCGCCAGGCTGCTGACCCACTGGTATTCGCGTAACGAGCGCGGCTTCTGGTGGGGCTACTGGAATACCTCCATCAATATCGGTGGCGCGATTATTCCGTTGATTTGCGCCGTTGCCGCCCACCGATGGGGCTGGCAGGCGGCGATGCTGACACCGGGGATCATCAGCATCGTGCTCGGCCTGTGGCTGACCACACAGCTGCGGGGCACACCGCAGGAAGAGGGTCTGCCCACGGTCGGGGAGTGGCGGAGCGATCCGCTGGAGCTGCGCCAGCAGCAGCAAAGCCCGCCAATGGGGCTATGGCAGATGTTGCGCACCACCATGCTGCAAAACCCGATGATCTGGCTGCTCGGGGCGTCGTATGTGCTGGTGTATCTCATCCGCATCGCTCTGAACGACTGGGGCAACATCTGGCTGGCAGAAAGCCACGGCGTGAACCTGCTCAGCGCCAACGCCACGGTGATGCTGTTCGAAGTGGGCGGGTTACTGGGCGCATTGTTTGCTGGATGGGGATCAGACCTGCTGTTCAGCGGCCAGCGTGCACCGATGATTTTGCTGTTCACGCTGGGGCTGATGGTGTCTGTCGCCGCGCTGTGGCTGGCACCGGTGCACCACTACGCCCTGCTGGCGATGTGCTTTTTTACGGTCGGATTTTTCGTCTTCGGCCCGCAGATGCTCATTGGCCTTGCCGCCGTTGAGTGTGGACATAAACAGGCGGCAGGCTCGATTACCGGCTTTCTGGGCGTATTTGCCTATCTGGGCGCATCGCTGGCCGGGTGGCCGCTGTCGCAGGTGATTGAACGCTACGGCTGGTCGGGGATGTTCAGTTTGCTCTCGATTGCCGCCGTCCTGATGGGTTTATTACTGATGCCCTTGCTGATGGCAGGCATCACCGCTTCTCGCAGTCACATAACGTCATAAAAAGGGCTGAATAATGAAAACAACGCTTCTCTCTACCCTCATTGCTTCCGGGATCGCACTGGCTACTTTAACCGGTGCCGCACAAGCCAAAGGCCGTCTGGTGGTGTACTGCAGCGCCACCAACGAAATGTGCGAAGTCGAAACCAAAGCGTTCGGTGAAAAGTACGATGTTAAAACCTCGTTTATCCGCAACGGCTCCGGCAGCACGCTGGCGAAGGTGGATGCCGAGAAGAAAAACCCGCAGGCCGATGTCTGGTACGGCGGCACGCTCGATCCGCAGTCCCAGGCCGGTGAAATGGGGCTACTCCAGCCCTATAAATCGAAAAACCTGGAACAGATCATGGAGAAATTCCGCGATCCGGCCAAGGTGAAGGGCAACCTCTCCTCAGCGGTCTACGTCGGGATCTTAGGTTTTGGCGTCAACACCCAGCGCCTGAAAGAGAAAAACCTGCCGGTCCCCAAATGCTGGAAGGATCTGACCAAACCGGAATACAAGGGCGAGATCCAGATCGCCGATCCGCAAAGCTCCGGCACCGCCTATACCGCGCTGGCGACCTTCGTCCAGCTGTGGGGGGAAGACCAGGCCTTCGACTACCTGAAACAGCTGAACGGCAACGTATCTCAGTACACCAAATCCGGTATTGCCCCGGCGCGTAACGCCGCGCGCGGTGAAACCGCCATCGGCATCGGCTTCCTGCACGACTACTCGCTGGAAAAAGAGCAGGGTGCGCCGCTGGAGCTGATCTCTCCGTGCGAAGGCACCGGGTATGAAATTGGCGGCGTGAGCATTCTGAAGGGCGCGCGCAACGAAGAGAACGCGAAGCTGTTCGTGGACTGGGTGCTCTCGAAAGAAGCGCAGGAGCTGGCGTGGAAGAAGGGCAAGTCCTACCAAATCCTGACCAACACCACGGCGGAAACTTCGCCGAACTCGCTCAAGCTCGATGATTTGAAGCTCATCAGCTATGACATGGACAAATACGGCTCCACGGACGTGCGTAAAGCGCTAATCAATAAATGGGTCAGCGACGTGAAGATGGGTAAATAAGCTCACTACCGCGGTAATTGCCGGGTGGCGCTACGCTTACCCGGCCTACAATTTCCTTAACACCCGGAATTGCTATGTCACAGACACTCGCTCTTCATCCCGTGAAAAAACGGGATGCGGTCTTCCTTTGGGTTTTCGTTGGCTGGCTGGCCTTTGCCCTGCTGCCGAGCTGGAGCCTTGATTACGGCCTGCTGGAATCTACCGGGGATGAGATCCTCGACGCCTACGGCTGGTCGCACTTCAACATCAGCTGGCTGTGGTATCTGATGCCGAGCCTGCTGCTGGTGCGCCCGTTTAACGAAGCAAAGCGCGAGCAGCGCAGCCGCCACTACCTTGACGCGGGCTGGGCGCTGCTGTGCATGGCGTTCGTGGTCATCAGCGCCACCGTGGAAGGACGCGGTTTAGGCTATGCCACCATCGTGCTGTTTGTTGCCCTGGGCGCCATCATGACGCTGGCCCTCACCCGCCTGGAGTGGCTGGGCGGCGATCGCTTTGTCATCGGCTCGCTGATTACCATCGTGGCGCTGATCGGCATTTTTATCGTCTGGCCGAGCATCGCCATTTTCATTCCGATGTTCACCAACGACGCAGGTGAATTCGCCCCGCTGGCCTTTA
The DNA here is from genome assembly GCA_042434945.1 of Enterobacter hormaechei. Classification (GTDB taxonomy): domain Bacteria; phylum Pseudomonadota; class Gammaproteobacteria; order Enterobacterales; family Enterobacteriaceae; genus Escherichia; species Escherichia hormaechei_A. The sequence continues at coordinate 438,221 of CP170191.1, read as the reverse complement.
TGAACGTGCTGTCGCAGGCGCACATTATCCAGGTCATCATCAACTCGATTCTGCTGTCGATAGCCGTCGGGGTCGGCTGCACCTTCTTTGGCCTGGTGCTGGCGATCTACACCACGCGCATCGCTAAACGCAGCGCCATCATTGGACGTATCTTCTCGATTCTCCCCATCGTGACCCCGCCGTTTGTGGTGGGGTTGGGCGTTACGCTGATGATGGGACGCTCTGGCTATATGACGGAGCTGATGGTGGACTGGTTTGGGTTAACCAATACCAACTGGCTGTACGGCTTCACCGGCATCTGGCTGGCGCAGGTGCTGGCCTTCACGCCGATGGCCTTTATGATCCTCGACGGCGCGATCAAAACCATCCACCCGTCGCTGGAAGAGGCCTCGTACACCCTGCGCGCCAGCCGCTGGCAGACCTTTAACGGCGTCTTCGTGCCGCTGCTGAAACCGGCGCTGGCGAATGCGTTCTTAATCGTGATTGTGCAGTCGCTGGCCGACTTCAGTAACCCGCTGGTGCTGGGCGGGAACTTCGACGTGCTGGCCACGCAGATCTACTTCTACATTACCGGCTCACAGCTGGATTATCAGGCAGCGAGTACCCTTGGGGCCTTCCTGCTGCTGTTCTCGCTGCTGGTGTTCTGCATCCAGTACATGTGGATCGGCAAGCGCTCCTACGTCACCGTGTCCGGTAAATCGTACCGCGGCGACGTGCAGCCGCTGCCGGTGACGCTGGTGTGGAGCGTGATCGCCCTGCTGGCGGTGTGGATCGCCTTTAATGCCCTGCTCTACGGCAGCATTTTCTATGGCAGCTTTACCGTCAACTGGGGCGTGGATTACACCCTGACGCTGGATAACTTTATCAAGCTGTTCGGCCAGGGGATGAGCGACGGCGCGTGGCCTTCGCTGCTCGATACTCTGCTCTACGCCGGGATTGCCGCGCCGATCACCGCCGCCTTCGGACTGCTGATTGCCTGGGTTGTGGTGCGCCAGCAGTTCCGGGGTAAAAAGACCATCGAGTTCACCACCATGCTGTGCTTTGCCGTACCGGGTACCGTGGCGGGCGTGTCCTACATTCTGGCCTTTAACAGCGCGCCGGTGTACCTCACGGGCACCGCCGCCATCGTGATTATCTCCATGGTGATGCGTAACGTGCCGGTGGGCATTCGCGCCGGGATCGCGGGATTAGGGCAGATCGACAAGTCACTGGACGAGGCCTCGCTGAGCCTGCGTGCCGGAAGCCTGCGCACCATCACCCACATCCTGCTGCCGCTGCTGCGTCCGGCCATTTTATCAGCACTGATTTACAGCTTTGTGCGCGCCATCACCACCGTCAGCGCCATTGTGTTCCTCGTCACGCCGGACACCCGCGTGGCAACGGCCTACATTCTGAACCGCGTGGAAGACGGCGAATACGGCGTGGCGATTGCCTACGGCTCGATCCTGATTGTGGTCATGCTGGCGATCATTTTCCTCTTTGACTGGCTGATCGGCGAGGCGCGTATCTCCCGTTCAAAAGCCAAAAACCAGGCGTAACACTATGACTGAGAAACATTTTGTTGAACTGCGCAACGTGACCAAACGCTTTGGCGCAAACACGGTAATTGAAAACATCAACCTGGCGATCCCGCAGGGACAAATGGTAACGCTGCTCGGCCCGTCCGGCTGCGGTAAAACCACCGTGCTGCGCCTGGTTGCCGGGCTGGAAAAACCGACCGAAGGGCACATTTACATCGATGGTGAGGATGTGACCCACCGCTCCATTCAGCAGCGTGATATCTGTATGGTGTTCCAGTCCTACGCGCTCTTCCCGCATATGTCGCTGGGCGAGAACGTGGGCTACGGTCTGAAGATGCTGGGCGTTTCGCGCGCAGAGATAAAAACGCGGGTCAAAGAAGCCCTGGCGATGGTTGATCTTGAGGGGTTTGAAGATCGTTACGTGGATCAGATTTCTGGCGGCCAGCAGCAGCGCGTAGCGCTGGCCCGCGCTCTGATCCTCAAACCCAAAGTGTTGCTGTTCGATGAACCGCTGAGCAACCTCGATGCGAACCTCAGGCGCAGCATGCGGGACAAAATCCGCGAGCTGCAAAAGCAGTTCAACATCACCTCACTGTACGTGACGCACGATCAAAGCGAGGCGTTTGCGGTCTCCGACACCGTGCTGGTGATGAACAAGGGCAACATTATGCAGATTGGTTCGCCTCAGGATCTCTATCGCCAGCCGGCGTCTCGCTTTATGGCGAGTTTTATGGGTGATGCCAACCTCTTCCCGGCCCGCTTCAGCGAGGATGTCGTGGAAATCCACGGCTATCGTCTGCCGCGTCCGCTGCACTTTGCTACCCAGGGCGAAGGCACCGTCGGCGTGCGTCCGGAGGCGATTACGCTCAGCCAGCACGGCGAGGCGAGCCAGCACTGCACTATCCGCCACGTCGCCTATATGGGTCCGCAGTATGAGGTGATTGTCGACTGGCACGGACAGGAGATTTTACTACAGGTGAACGCCACGCGCCTGCAGCCGGACGTGGGCAATGCGTACTATCTTGAGATCCACCCGTACGGGATGTTTGTACTGGCGGAGGCGGCTTAATGAAATGCGAAACGGTAACGCGGGTTGCCGTTTCGCGTCTTCACTTTTAATCCCGTAACCAGGTTTCGGGTAATGTATAAGATTGTTGCAGTAAGCCATGGCGAAAAATATACAGGCAGGCAAGATAAAAATGTCTGACGTTAAGCCGCTGGCAAATTTTGTCTCTGAGTCTATAGACCTGCTTTTGAGAACAACAAAACATCTTTGCCATCTCTTCGATATCCTTTCCGCACAGAAATGCGTTAATTAATGCCATCTCTTTTTCTTCTATTTTTATTTTCACCGGCTGTGACCGTTTATCCGACATTAAAACAGGAATTTTATTGATGATCATTAGCGTAATATTTTCTGGGCTGGTTTTCATGTCAACAGTGTCCCCACAGGGGTTTACGCTGAAGGGCAAGCTCGCGGGTTGATTCATACAAAGCATTATAGCCTTAGTTTGCTCAAACATAGCCGAGACAACACGCCACCCGTGCTCAAGATCGTTCATCGGCATTCTGCTGTCTACCAGGACCACACACTCACGATGAGGGGTTTCAAACAGCGTAAGATCCTGAATATGCACAAGAGAAATACACTGCTTTAACCCCTGAAAGAGATAACTATCCTGTGTTATCAGAACGTTTAATGGCATGATATTTACACCCAAATGCGTTTTACCGGCAAAAAGATTCCGGCCTCTTAGCATTAAGAGGCGGAGAGATAATTTAAAAAATAACGGCGTCAGTCTGATTTAGCGCACACTAATACCGTACGCCGCAAATCGCTGATGCTCCATACTTCACCCTGTAACTTCCGCACCTTAAATAAAAAGACCTTTTGGGCTGAAGTCAGTTTTTCTGATAAAAACTCAGGTAGTGTTTCGCTACTGTTCTTCTCTATGCCTTCTCTTTTAAATTCAGTAAAAGAGTGAGTGTTATCTCCGGAATAACGCAGTCGGGCATAGCGATCGACGATATAGCGCTGGTTGTTGTAGGTCACGATCCCATACTCGGTAATGTAGCTGAGCGCATCTGGAACGAAGTGAACGACAAGGTGGATGTTGGCAACGATCTTGTCATTATCTTTGCCCAGCTCAAGATTCATATCCGTTATGCAATCCAGCGCGCGGGTATCCTTGGGCACGTACAGCAGCGCGCCAATAAACACCAGAATCAACAGCACAGCAAGGCTAGCCCACTTTAGTCGAGACGAAGTTTTTACATTCACTAAATTCCCCTTCACTATCGACCGTACATTTTGCGACAAAGATTTCAAGAAGCTCGGTTTTCTCATGTACTCTACTGTCATCGTAAAAAATATAGGCAGGCGTTGAACACTTCGTCAGCAATTTCATCCCTTTGCCTTCAGAAAAAAAGTGTTCTACTCTCTTTGCATTCACTTTGCTGTGATAAAAGATTTTGCACTGCTGAACTTGTTTTAAAAGCGTGACATCCTCGCGTTTGTCGAAAAAATTGAGATATAAAGCGATTGCTACCCCAATAATAATGAACAACACGCCGGTCCATTTAATCAACCTGGTCTTATTTACACTGGGCTCTTTATCAGGTGTTGAAATCGCCTGCATCACCAAATAGTCTCTGGATTTTTCGTTGAACTGAAGGTTATTCAGCGCCAACTCAAAGCCTTGTTTAGGGACAGTTTTGAGCACATCATGAATTTCAAACTCTGTAAAAATCTTACGCAATGTACTGATATTATTGTTCAAACTATTACTCGATGGGGTTAATCCAAAATCGCCCCACACCTTCTGCAAAAGATCCTCTCTGGTCATAAGCCGGTTATTATTTTCCAGGAGTACGAGAAGAAGTCTGCATGCCGGATTAGAAAGCACATGTTGCGTGTTTCCGTCCGACACCGTCCTTTCAGCAACGTTGAAAGAGACATTGTTGTTTATTATGAAATGCATAACACTGCCACCAGCTCCAATATTAATCCACACTCTTCATGGCTTTAATGCCGATAGCTAGTTTAGCGTATTGGGATAAAGTGACAAAATACCCATTCAATTGCGTATCTTACTGACTGGAAATTTTTACTTACGTCATGACAAATAATAACCAACGACGCTTTTATTCCCTATTTTTCATCTGGAAATGCAACCTTCTGGCGGCAAGATACTCCCGTAACTGCGATCGACTTAATGCGCAGGAAAAAAGATAGCCCTGCTGAATAACAATCCCCATATCGCGCAGCAGCTGTGATTGTTCAGGGGTTTCCACCCCTTCAGCAATGATGCCAAGACCCCGCGCTTTCGCCAGGTCCGCAACCCTCGCTGCAATGGATGTTGTCGCTTTATCAGAGGAAAGATGCTTAACGAAAAGCTGGTCAACCTTCACCCCATCCACGCTAAATTGCTCAAGGTATGCCAGATTCGAGCAGCCGGTACCAAAATCATCCAGATAGATCTCGACCCCCGCCAGCTGCAACTTCAGAAAAGCGCCCGTAACCTCAGGCGTAGGCGGTAATGGTTGTTCTTCAGTGACCTCGACCACCAGACAGTATTTTTCCAGAGGAATAGCCGCCAGAAACGAAAGCGTATCAAACACAAAACCGGGCTTCGCGACCTGAGAAGGGCTCACATTAAGCGAAAGATGAAGACCGTCAGGCAGCAATGCATCCAGTTCGTTAATATCTGCCGCAACCTGGCGCAGCAGGTGTTGCGTCATTTCTGGCAACAAGCCGTTCTCATCAAATGCGCGGATAAGCGCCAGGGGAGAGACATTTTCCTCAGAGAGTGACCAACGCATTAATATTTCCAGCCCGTACAACCGCTGGGTCCGGCTGTTAATCAGCGGCTGATAATAGGGAACGATCTCACCCATCATAAGCGCGCAGTAGAGATCGATATTGTTCAAGGGCAACGCAGTCATTGTCATCACTCCACCGTAATCAGCATCACAGTGGAGCCCGCAAACTCACCTGCCGCCACGCTGCCATTTGTATGAAGAACTGATTTCACAACGACATTTTCCTGTTCGGCGACGTCCAGAGTGAAGCCCGACGTGCCGAGCACGTTGTCATTCATATAAAGCTCGGAATAGAGACTGCCGTCGTCACGCAGCTGCACGTTGTCTGCGGAGTAGATATACAGCTTGAGCGTCTGTGATGTCGTACAGTTAATACTGACGTTTTCACTGACTTCATGCCCGTCAAGCTCCTGACGCGTCAGCGTGCCATGATCGAGGGTCAGTACGTCCTGATTGAAATCGCAGGAGCCACTGGGCTGTGGGGCAGTACCGCAAATGCTGCCTGGCAGTATGTTGTATCCTGCATATTTCTGATCGACCACGGGGCCGCTTGTCCCCATGTTGACGCCTGGCGCATAAAAAAAACCGACACACTCTTCAAAATTGACGGTACCGTTATGGTTAGTCGTACCACTGTAGGGCAGAGGAAATACTTTTTTTAACTCCTTGCCCACCTCACCGAGTGTTTCACTACTGCTTATAAAGGGATAAGCCGCAACCCCCCATCCTTGAACAACCCCCCAGCCTGATGTTCCTGAAGCATCATGCCTGTGGCTGATAAAAATGGTGCAGGCATTAAGCCCATAGCAAGGATTTGGCGTTGAGTCATTTTCATCCCAATCAGCAAGCGTGAAGTTATAGTCAAAATTAATGCTGCTATTTTGCGTAATGGAATCAATCCAGCTCCAGACAGAGGCTGAAGCGGGCTGAGTAGCAACAAGAACCAGCATAGCAAGGATCGTTCGGAGCATTATATTCATCACCGTTAACCTGTTATTGATACTGAATTTTCAGCGTGGCTGACGCGCTAAACACGCCCGTTTCCACGGTAGATGCGTCATCTTTTATCGGCGCGGCCTGCAAAACAGGCACCTCCGGCCAGGTAAACGGCATCCAGGTATTTAGCGGCATCGATTCTCCGTTCATATACAATTTGATCCCCAGCCCTTCGCGGTCGGTGGCCAGATAGTCGTCGCTAAACGAGGTGGCCGTGCCTTCAAACTGCATCTCCAGATCGTTAGAGGTCAGATCTTCACAAACCAGCGAATAGTCGATGGTTTTCATAAAGTTCTCACCGTCCAGCTGGCGCGCCTGCAGGTTGCTGCCAAAATCCACGTGAACAGTTTCACCGTTGTTGATTTCACACACCCCCTCCACGACCACGCCGGTGACGTTTACCGTCAGGGATGACCATGCCGCTGGACTGGCCAGCAACAAAGCGATAAGCAGAGCAAAACGTGAACTAGTCATAATTAAGCCTGAAGTGGATCAGCGCCTGCCATGCCCCCGCCACCAGCGGTGCAGAGGTACGTTCCGGTGCGAGATAATAAAAAAGCGTGTTGTCATCTGACTCCAGCAGCAGCGGATGCCCCTCATCGTTAAGACGAACCGAACGATGCAGCCTGTCGGTCAGGTGTAGCCCCACCCCGCTGGCTCCGCTCACGCGGACCAACCCCGGATTAAACAACTCTCCCGGTGCAACAAAGCTGACCGTGACCGAGGGCTGATCCCGGCTCCAGAGCAGATCGCCGCTCCACGCATCGCGTACTGAGGTAGGTGACGGCATACAATCCTCCAGATGGATCTCCACCCGCACCGGCGTACCCTGGTCGCCCGGTTTTTTAAGCGCCCCCGTTGCCGTCGTTCCCATGTCCACCTCCTGCCACGCGGAGTCCATCTCCAGACGGCAGGCGCTTTCCGTCAGCGCACCGCGCACGTGCAGCAGCCCATAGCTCCCATCGATCAATTCGTCCGCGGCACTTAGCGATCCTGCCAGCAGCATCAGCGCGAGCCCGCTCCCCTTTTTCCAGTACGCGATAGTCATGCCACTCTCCCGGCGGTTACTTTTTCTTTTCCTGCGGCACGGCTTTGCACTCGCTGCCGCCACAGCTGAAGATGAGCTTTGCGCGGCCACCAAAGTCGTTGACATAAGTCAGCACGGGCGCGCTGCCGAGCGCAGCAGCGGACGGTGCCAGCACTAGCTGACCTTTCGGCTCAACCATAATCGGCTTGAAGCCTGCCGCCGCTTTGCCGGTGAGCGTCGAAGACGCATTGACCAGCGAGATGTAATACGGCGTCGGGTTATTCACGCGGTATTTATCCCCTTCCCGCGCCAGAGTCAGCTGTTCCTGAAACGGCGTGGAATAATCAGCACGCTGCACTTCAATAGCGGCCGGGCGATAAAAGAGCTTGATGCGGGTCTGGAGCGCAAGCTGAAGCGTATTAGGCTTGCTGCTTTTGGGTGGGATCTCGCGCAGATTGAAATAGAACAGCGACTCCCTGTCCTGTGGCAGGCGCTGGATCCCCGCGGTGGATTGCACCTTGATCTGACTCTGCTCACCCGGTTCAATGCGCTGAACCGGCGGCAGCAGCACCAGCGGATCGGTAATTTTTTTACCCTGAGCATCTTCTACCCACCCCTGCGCCAGATACGGCAGCGTTTTATTTTCATTGGTCAGGCGCAGGCTCACGGATTTTGCCGCGCCGTCAAAAATAACCCGGGTTCTGTCCAGCGATACGGCGGCTGTTGCCACGCCTGAAACCATCAGCGCCAGGCCCGTCAGGGCGGAAATTCGCACAATTGTCATCTTGATTAACTCATCTCGTTTTTCAGGCCGGTTATTCCGGCGAACAGGTTAAAAGCAGGTTCTCCAGCACGGCTGGCAGCGTGGCCGGCAGGTTTACCACGCAGCGGGCTTGTCCATCCCATTTGACGGTCATTTTGCCGTTTGGCTGAATGCCGCTTAGCCAGACGCTTCCTTCGTCATTCACCACCCCCGTCTCCTGGTTTTTCTCGTTCATCACCGAGGCCCCAAACGGCGGGAAGCTCCCGTCAGCCTTACGGATAAAGGCCATCGCTTTACCACCCGCAATCACGTCAAACTGCCGATAGCCGATCGCCCCTTCGGTGAGCGTGGCCTGCGAGACGGATCGGGTGACGTCAGCATTTTCATCAAGTTTGTCGACGTCAATGCGGATCGGATTGCGGTAGTAGCTGTTCACATCACCAATCACAGCCTTCCCGAATCGGTTGGTTTTCACCGAGGCGCCGAATCCCTTAACGGGCACGCCGCTGACGCCTGCGGTATCCACCAGCACGCGGCTGCCGCCCCGCGCGTTCGAGCGATGCGCTGCGCCCCCTTCGGTGGTCAGGGTCAGACCGCCGGTCACGTTCATGCCCAGCGCGGTATAGCTGCCGGACTGATAGCTGGCGTTGGTCTGCACCTGCGCGCTATCGCCCTGCCAGGTGTAGTAGCCGTACGCCGTCGGGCCGCTGCGGGAAAGGCCGCTGCTGACCTGGAAGCTATTGTGCTCATCCACCCGGCCGTAATAGCTCACGCGATGGGTGTTATCGGTGCGGTTAATTGTGGCGCCATAGCTGAGCGAGGTGCCGTTACCTATCGGTAGCGACACCGAAATGTAGGCCCCGTCATCCTTCAGGGAGTAGTACTCGCTGCGGTAGGCCGTGAGCGATACGCTCATGTTCCTGAACGGACCAAGATCGACATAGCGCGACAGCGACAGGCTTACGCGATCGTTATCCGCGCTGTTCCAGTAGGTCTGATGGCTGTAGTTGAGGTAAGCGCTCAGCCCGACATCCCGGAAGCGTTTGTTAAACGACACCGTGTATTTCTCTTTCGGGCTGTGCGACGTGCCGCTGCCGTAGCGGGTATCGAGGTACTCCGACATGCTCATAAAGTCGCGTTCGGAGAAACGGTACCCGGCAAAGGTGACCTGGCTGTCATACTCGTCGAAGGTTTTTGAGTAGCTCACCCGGTAAGAGGTACCGGACAGCGTGCCTTCAGAAGGCAATACCGCCCGCGACTGCGTTACGTCGAAGGCCAGCGCGCCGAGGATGAAGAGATCGCGCCCGATCCCCACCGACAGGGCATTGTAGTCACCACCGATCACCGAGCCGCCGTACAGCGTCCAGCCGTTGGCCACGCCCCAGGAGATTTCGCCCGAGGTGAACATCGGCCCGGTCATGCTATGCCCCCACTCAGAGGGTTTACCCGCCGCCAGCTTGTAGCGCACCGCACCCGGGCGCGTCAGGTAGGGAACCGAAGCCGTCGTGACCTGAAAGACCTGCACGCTGCCGTCCAGCTCTTCCACCCTTACGTCGAGCGTGCCAGAGATGGCATCATTCAGTTCCTGAATGCGAAACGCCCCGGCGGCCACCTGCGTTTCGTGTATCACGCGTCCCTGCTGGCTGATGGTCACTTTGCCGCCCGAACGGGAGATGCCCGTCACTTCGGGCGCGTAGCCACGCAGGCTCGGCGGCAACATACTGAGATCGGAATTCAGGCTAACGCCGCTAAAGCGGAAGGTATCGAAGATATCGGAGCTGAGGTAATCTTCCCCCACCGTCAGCTTCGCTTTCAGTGAAGGAATGGCGCGGTAGAGATAGTAACGGCTAAAGGCGAAATCCTTGTCCGTCTTCCCGTCACGCTTGTTCCAGCTGGTCTGCCAGTCGGCGCGGGCGCGCCATGGTCCCAGATTGGCCCCCAGGACCCCATTCCCGCTGATATTTTGGCTGTCTGAACCGGTTTGATTCTGCTGCGCCTGAAGATTGAGGTTGTAGTCGGCAATCACACCAGGGATACCCTCATCCCAGCGCGAAGGCGGATCCCAGTTTGGCGCGGTGTACTCCAGCCACGCCTGCGGGATCGACAGATAAAGCGTGTCCTTTGCCAGGTCGACGCGCATATCCAGTCCTTCGAGGCTGGCTTTGTCCAGACACTCACCGTCGCGCAGCCAGCGAAGATCGTCCATGACGCTGGCCTTCAGGTTAAAGCGAGAGAGCTGCTCTGGCGTCAGGCAGATCAGGCTGTCCCGGCCGTTTTCACCCTCGGGATAGACCACAATCCGCTCCTCGCGCAGGATCTCTTTGTTCACCATGATGCTAAAGGTGTAGTCGCCGGGCATGACGTAGCCGCGACGCGAAAAGTGGCTAAGATCGATATTGCTCTTGTCCTGCGTGTCCAGCACGTCAGTATTAAACTGAATGTCATCGTCGGCCCCGCTTTTCGCCACCGGCACGATTAGAGCCAAAATCAGCACGCTGAGCGTTGAGCGTCGGAATGTCCGTATCGTTTTTTTCATCTCAGTTGTAATCCATTCTGAAGCGGATCAGAGACTGGTAATCCCCGGCTTTGAGCGGCTGTCCGTTGCTGACAAGCTGAAGCGAATAATTCAGGTTCATGCTGCCCGCCGTGACCTCTCTGGCGGGAAAGGCCACGCCGGGCGCGGCGATATTGCCGTCGGTATCGCGGATCGCCAGCTCAATTCCCTGTGCGTCTCCACGCACGGAAAACCGGTCTGCGCCCGTCATTGGCTCAAACGTTATCTGGTAGTACTCGGAGTCATATCTTCCGTTCCCGGGTGTCGGCAGCATCAGGCAATTAATTAAGCGAACGGTGAACGCACGTGTGGGGCCATAGCCTTTGGTGGCAATCTCCGACACGGGCGTATCGCCCATATCAATGGTTTGATCGCGGCTACCAAGATCAATTGCACAGGGTGTATAGAGCACCGCCCCCTGAATAAGGACGGCACCCTCCCCCTGATTTGCAGCGAATAAAGGCAGGCAACAACCAGACAGGAGAAAAGGGAGTGTTTTAACTATTTTTGTTGTATTCGAAAATATATAACCCATAGCAAACCCTTTTCACTTATTCAGTCGGTTTCGAATATCAGACGGCCAGCTAAGGCCGCCTGACGGGTCATCGAAATAAGGTCAGGGCTTATTCGTAGGCCAGCGTCCAGTTAGTCACAGCGGTGAAATCACCTTCGGTTGGCGCTTCTCCACCGATGATGTACGCGGAGTAGGTCAGGGTGTTGTCGCCATTAACCACGTTCTGTCCAGTCGTGGCTTCACCCAGGGTGATGGTGTTGCTGTCGCCGTCGGTCATCACAACGCCAACATCGGTTGCATTGCCGGTCACGCCCAGCACCGCTCCGTCAACGCTGGAATCCGCGCCGGAGAAGGTGGTGGTCACAGTGGTAGCGGTCTCAACAGAGCAGTTTTCCAGGTGGATGTAGAACGGAACCGGCGTAGAGGTGCCGCCGTTCGCCACTGCGGAACTGGAAACCTGGCCGAGGCTAATGGTCTGATCTTCGTCACCTGCCGCGATTGAACATGGCGCGTCGATAACGGAACCAGTGAAGGTCACAACGCCGCTACCCTGGTCTGCCTGAGCACCGAAAGCAGCCATACCAGAAGCCAGAACCAGTGCAGTAAAGAGTTTGTTCATTTTCATAAAAATCGTCCTGTAAATTAAGTGAATGACACACACAGAAGATTTTTGATGGCTGAATTTGGGCAATATGCGCCCCGCCCGAAAATTGGGCTTAATTAAATTACTCAGCAATCAAATAATCTCTTAAACATCGTCATCAGCAAATTCAGTTGAACTTACGCATATCTCCCTGCGCTTCGCTGATGCAATAAATAGTAACCCGACGATGAAAAAACAAAAGGCAAAATACCCTACAAGAACAAAAACAAAAGACATGCTTAAATAATAGGTTTAATTAGAATAATAAAAATGAATCCACCAGCAGTTAGATTTTTATACTTTATTAACCAAGAATGATAGATTATCAATCTAAAACTTAACTTTTTAACCCACAATGACAGTCATAAACACGAAATTATCAACGCGAATTTGTTGCTGGAGTATGAAAAGTAATTACATTTATTCAATAAGAAACGAGGTCAGGGGATAATATCATTCGTGCACGAACTGATGTTATCCATTGGGGACAGGCATCTTATTTGGCCAGAAAGAAATATCGGGAAGTGTATAAAGAGAATTATTCCCGGCCTGCGTAACCGCTGACCGGGAGTCAGGATTACCGCTGTGCGTTCAGCTCCGCAATATCCTGCGGCGTGGTGCGACAGCAGCCGCCAATCAGCTTCGCACCGACATCCAGCCACTGCGGTAAATACCCCGCCAGCGTCTCGCAGGCGTCACCATGGTGATGCCAGGTTTTGCTCACCGCATCATAATGCTCGCCGGAATTCGGATAGACCACCAGCGGCAGCGACGTCAGGCTGTGCAGATGCGTCAGCGCCGCGGTGGTGTTTTCCAGCGCGATACAGTTGATCCCCAGCGCGACAACCTGTGGATAGCTTTCGAGCGCAGAAACGACATCCCGCAGCGGCGTCCCGTCACTCAGATGCTCGCTGTCACGCAGGGTAAATGAGAACCATGCCCGGGCGCGAGGATACGCCGTCAGCAACGCCGCCAGCGCCTTAATCTCCGGGAAAGAAGGCAGCGTTTCACAGGCCAGCAGATCCGCGCCCGCATCCAGCAGCGCCTCCACGCGGGGACGGTGGAACGCGGTGAACTCTTCAGCGCGACGCACATAATCGCCGCGATATTCAGATCCATCGGCAAGGTACGCGCCGTACGGCCCTACCGACCCCGCCACCAGCAGCGTGCCCGCCTGCGCATTCTCTGCCAGGTACGCTTCCCGCGCTTTGCGTGCCAGCTCTACGCTTTTGCCAATCAACGCCCGGGATTGCGCCTCGTCGAGCCCGCGTGCGGCAAAGCCCGCAGGCGTGGCCTGATAGCTGGCGGTGATCGCCACCTGTGCCCCCGCGCGGTAATAGTCGAGGTGCACGTCCCGGATCAGCTCCGGGTTTTCCATCAGCACTTTGGCCGACCAGAGGCTGTCGGCAAGGTTACAACCGCGCGCTTCCAGCTCCGTTGCCATCGCCCCATCCAGCACGACAAACGGCTGGTTTTCAAGGAGGGCGGTAAGCGGATTATTCTGCGACATGTTCAGGCTCCTGCGTGGTCAGGTTTCGGGTCAGGTAGTACGCACCATAACACAGGGCGACAAACGGAAGCCCGCAATAAAGGGCAATACGCTGGCTGGGGTCAAACCACAGGCCGACACAGGCCACCAGGCAGAGGATAAAGCCAAGCACGGGCACCAGCGGATACCATGGCGCGCGATACTGCAACGCCGAAAGCGGCTGCCCGGACTGCACGTGACGGCGACGAAACACGAAGTGTGACGCGCAGATGCTGATCCACACCGCCACCACCGCAAAACCGGAAATGGCTGACAGGGCCACAAACACCGTATCCGGCGCAACCACGCTGGAGAACAGCGCCAGCACGCCACCCAGCATGGAAACGGAGAGCGCCGTCAGCGGCACGCCGTTTTTGTTGACGCGGGCAAAGCAGCGTGGCAGCGTTTTCTCGTTAGACAGAGACCACAGCATACGGCCAGAGGCGTACAGGCCCGAGTTCGCCGCCGAGAGGATCGCCGTCAGGATCACGAAGTTAAAGATATCCGCCGCATACGGAATGCCGACCTTTTCAAACACCAGCACGAACGGGCTTTTCTCCACGCCAGCCTGCTGCATCGGGATCAGCGCCGCCAGCACAAATACGGTGCCAATAAAGAAGATGATGAGCCGGGCGATGGTGGTGCGAATAGCAACCGGAATAACCTTGTGTGGGTTTTCCGTTTCTCCTGCCGCGATGCCGATAAGCTCCGTTCCGGAGAAGGCAAAGTTGACCGCCACCATGGTCATCAGGATCGGCAGACCGCCGTGCGGGAACCAGCCTTCGGCAGTAAGGTTGCTTAAGCCCGGCGCCGGTGAACCGTCCTGCATCGGGATAAAACCGAAGATCGCCGCCCCGCCGAGAATAATGAAGGCGATGATGGTGATGACTTTCACCAGCGAGAACCAGAATTCCCCTTCGGCGAAGAAGCGCGTGGAAATGACGTTAAGAGCAAAAATCACCACGCAAAAGACGACGCACCACGTCCAGACGGGAACCTGCGGGAACCAGTACTGCATACAGAACCCGGCTGCGGTAAAGCTCGATCCCAGCGCCACTGTCCACGTAAGCCAGTAGAGCCACGCCACGGTATACCCTGTCGCCGGGCCGAGATAACGAGCGGCGTAGACGTGGAACGCGCCGGTTTCCGGCATTGCTACGGAAAGCTCGCCCAGACACTGCATAACCAGCCAAACCACCAGCGCACCAATAAGATACGCCAGCAGCGTGCCCGCCGCGCCGGTTGTCGAAATGATGTATCCGGTATTGAAGAATAACCCTGTGCCGATAACGCCCCCCAGCGAGAGCATAATCAGGTGACGGGTTTTCATGGTGCGCTTAAGCTGCCCGTTTTGTTGTTCTGTTTGCATATTACCTTCTAAACGTATGGACATCTAAACATCCAAAGAAGGGTGTTATACCGCGATTGTTAACAAAAAGCCACCCGGCACGACTTCGGCGCAATTATTGGTAAATCTTTAAATCAGTTCTATAGTCGACACAGTTTCTTCTTCACCAGGACTCACTATGCGATTTAACGGACTGACCAAAGGTTTCTTTATTCTCATCCTGGCCCTTGTTACCTGGGCTTTCTTTGACGTGCTGTCACCCTATTTCTCGGCGATTCTGTGGGCCGCGATCCTGACCATCATTTTCAACCCGGTGAAAAACAAATTGCGTACCGCGCTGGGCGATCGCAACGGGCTGGCTTCCCTCCTTACACTCGGCATTATCTGCCTGATCGTGTTTATTCCGTTGATGGTGATCCTTTCCTCGCTCGCGGTGGAACTGAACATGGTTTACACCAAGCTGCAACAGAACAACACGCAGTTCCCGGAAGTCATCGCCGGTATTTTCAACCGACTGCCGGACTGGGCCAGCGGCTTCCTGGCGGATCACAACCTGACCAACGCCGCGCAGATTCAGAAAAAGCTTTCCGATGTCGCGTTACAGGGTGGACAGTATCTGGCGGGAAGCGCGTTCCTGATTGGTAAAGGGACGTTCGGCTTTGCTATTAGCTTCGGCATTATGCTGTACCTGCTGTTTTTCCTGCTCAAAGACGGGCCCTATCTGGTGCGCCAGATCCTCGACTCGCTGCCGCTGTCTGACTTCGCCAAACAGCACCTGTTCGCTAAGTTTGTCGGCGTCTCGCGAGCCACGGTAAAAGGTACGGCGGTCGTGGCAGTGGTTCAGGGTACGCTTGGCGGTATCGCCTTTGCCATCGTCGGTATTGACGGTAGCGTACTGTGGGGAGCGCTGATGGCGTTTCTCTCCCTGGTGCCCGCCGTCGGCTCGGCTATCGTCTGGGTTCCCGCCGCGATCTTCCTGTTTGCCACTCACCAGCTGTGGCAGGGTCTGTTCATTGTGGGCTTTTTTGTCATTATCGTCGGGCTGGTGGACAACCTTTTACGTCCGCTGCTGGTGGGCAAAGACACCAAAATGCCGGACTACCTGATACTGATCACCACGCTCGGCGGTATGGAGCTGTACGGCATTAACGGTTTTGTTATTGGGCCGCTGATTGCCGCCCTGTTTATCGCCTGCTGGAACCTCTTCTCCGGCCGCGACCACGCAGGCAACGCCGAGGAGCTGGACGCAGACTTTATCGAAGAGGGAAAAAACCCTCCGGATCTCTAACGAAACGCGTTTTGTCAGGCGGCCCTGTGCCGCCTTTTTTTTCGCGATAAATCAGGGGTTTTCTATAATCTGTAATGAACGCTCTTCCACATTTGTCGTAGAAGGATCCAACAGGTGCGAATCGCCACGATCACAAACTGGGCCTATGGTGTCACGGTGTGCCTGACCATTGCCTCCGGTATCGTCATGCTGATGGCTTCCCATGCCGACAACGTAGAGCGTCAGGCTGTTAAGCAACGACAAATTTTTGACCAGCTTACGGAAGAGATTGAGGCAGAAACCTGGATGCTCTCCGATTTAGCGCGCCTTTACGCCATCAAAAAAGAGCCCGATGTGCTGAAAGCGTACCAGGCGAAAGAAGGTGAACTGAAGAATATTGAACACAAAGTGGGACAGTTAAAAGATACGGGCGCAACGGGCGAAGAGCTGGCGCTGCTGTATGAAGGGCTGAAGATTGTTGATGGCCTACAGGATGAACAGCAGGCAGCAATTGCCAGCGTCGCCCGGGGTGAGGAACAACAGGCCATTGCGTTACTCTTCGGCAAAATCTACGAACTTGAAACGGAACGCGCCCAGAGCAAGATTGACCATTTTCGTATGCTGCTGGATAAGCGCATTATTGCCGATGTCCAGGCAGCGACCAACACGTCGAAAACGCTGCGTACCGCCTCAGAGGTGATGGTCGGCCTGACCGCCCTGCTCTTCTTATTCGTGATGGGCTTTATTCTCAAGCACCGCGTGCTGCGCCCGGTAGTGCGCCTCAGCGATGTGGTTCACCGCCTGGCCTCACAGGATTACGGCGTCGAAACGCCCAATTTCAACCAGGTCGATGAGATAGGCGATATGGCGCAGGCCATTCGCATTTTCCGCGAGAACGGGCTGGCAAGGCAGCGGCTTGAAAAAGAACGCGACGCAGACTGGGCCATCCGCGAGCTGCTCGCGCGAATGACCCAGCGCTTGCAGGGGTGCGAGAACGTCAGCGACGTGATTGAGGTGGCAGAGCTGTTTGCTCCCAACATTGCGCCGGGTATCGCCGGACGTCTGTATATCCTGGATCGAAACCCGTGGGAGATGCGCTGTGCGGCGGAATGGTTATCTCCACAGGGAGAAAAAAATGCTTTCCACCCCGATCAATGCTGGGCCATACGCCGTGGTCAGAGCCACCCACCGGTCAACGGCGAGCCGGATATCGGTTGCCAGCATCTGCCTGAATCACAAAAAGACAGCTCACTGTGCGTGCCGCTCATTGCGCAGGGGGAAGCCATTGGTTTGCTGTCGTTTCAGAACATCACGCCTGAAACGGCGCCGTCCCGCGCATATCTCGAATTAATGGCGGAAGCCCTGGGTCTGGCGCTGGCCAACCAGCGTCTGCGCGATGCCCTGCTGGAAAAAGCGCTATTCGACCCGCTCACCGGCTTGCGTAACCGTCACCACCTGGAAGATACCCTGCGCACTCAGATAGCTCAGGCAATGCGCAATGATGAGCCGGTGAGCTGCATGATGATCGACATCGATCACTTTAAAAGCATTAACGATCGCTTCGGCCATGAGGCTGGCGATCATGTGATTAAGAGCGTGGCGACAATTGTTCAGCGTGCCGTGCATGATGCAGGTCTGGCCTTCCGCTTTGGTGGCGAAGAGTTTCTGGTGCTGCTAACGGGTGCGGATGAGGAAGCGGCTCACGCCTGCGCAACGGAGATATATAACGGCGTCCATACGCTGTCGCTGCGCTATGGGCTTGCTGAAATTGGCCCGGTGGATGTGTCGATCGGGATCGCCAGTTACCCGCAGCACGCCCAAAGCGACGACCTGCTGCGCGCGGCAGATGTGGCGCTTTACCGGGCGAAAGAGCTGGGGCGCTCGCGGATCGTCAGTTTCAGTATGCTGGAGACGGGTTAACCGAAAATCCCTGCCAACGACGTCAGAGGTACGCGCACTCTCTTATTCCCTCACATTGAGGGTGCGTTATCATTCTTTGTACATATAAATCAATCTTAACGATGCCACCATTGATAAAAAATGGGGGTGCGTAAATATATCAATAATCAAAGCGATCATTTTTTAAACCCGGTGGCTAATTACACTGAGTTTTTATGTTTTAAAAAACGTAAGCTCCAGCCAGAGGTCTGCAATCACGGGGCAAACAACGATTATCCATTTGATTTTAATACATTTAATGAAGTATCGTTTGCAAAAAGCCATGGCGTTCAACAAAATAGACAAACTTATAGGATAAATAACTTATAATTCTTATACTTCTGTTAAAAAGAGGAGGCCAATATGCGAATAATCCTAATGCTGTGCTGCTTTTTGGTACAAAGTTTAAGCTGGGCTGGCGAACTGCCAAAGCCTGTGGGCAAACCCATCTTAACCATTACCGGTAATATAGAAAATACGAACGAAAATGGAAAAGCCGTTTTTGATATTGCCAGCCTGGAAAAACTGGGGATGGTGAGTTTCCAGACGACCTCTCCCTGGTATAATGGCCGCACGAAGTTTGAGGGTATCCCGATGCGCAAACTCATGGAGTATGTGGGTGCTAAGGGTTCTGTTCTGAATGTGGTTGCACTCAATGATTATACTACCGTCATCCCTCTCAGCGACTTCCAGAAATACAACGCCATCCTGGCGTTAAAGGTCAATGGCGAATATATGCGCATCCGCGATAAAGGTCCGTCATTCATCGTCTACCCTTATGACAGTCTTCCTGAACTCAATAATCAGATTTATTACTCGCGATCGGCCTGGCAGGTCAGCAAAATGAAGATTGAATAGTAGTTCAGGAGAACATAATGAACAGGATACTGGTTGGTATCATTTTTTCTCTTTTTATCACTACGGGATATATAGCCTTTCTTGTCTACGACCGTCAGCAGGAGTTGCAAAAATTGACTCATTACACTGAGTCCTGGTCTGTAGCCCAACTGGTATCTGAATATTACCGATTTGAATCATGGATTGGACTGTACGCAACCGAGACTGATGACGTTACGGTAGACCAGGTTCGCATGCGCCTGGAAATCATGCTGAGCCAGAATGATTTATTGAAAGAGGGCGGCCTGGGTCGTTATATAAACAGCGCGAAAGCGCATCAGGTGCTCGCCTTACGCCTGGAAAATATACTGAACTATCTGGATGGTCATCTTGAGAAAATGAGCCGTTCAGAGTTAAAGCTCTATCTGAAAAATATGCATTTACTGGATGCACCGCTAAGCCAGCTTTCATCAACGGCTTTAACAAAAGATGTTAATACAATCAATGAAACTAACCTAAAAATACAGGTTCTGTATTATATTTATTCAGCACTTTCGCTGTTACTGGTTATTTTAAGCTTCATACTGGGCTTTTTGATTATCTATCAAAATAAAAACATTCTCAAAGCACATACACAGGTTAAAACGCTGGCTGAAGAACTTCAGCTGTCCAAAGAAACCCTGCAAATCCAGAATACAAAACTGGAATACGATGTTTATCATGACTCCCTTACCGGCATGAAAAACCGTCTTTTCTTCTGGGATGATCTCAATAAACTTAATCTACAGGCTGAGGAAAAACATATTTCGGTCACGGTGATGTTATTCGATTTAGACCGGTTCAAAGAGGTGAATGATACCTACGGTCATGATGCTGGCGATTTACTGTTACGTGAGGTATCCACGCGCCTTAACGCTTTGAGCCGCTTTTCAGAGACATTTTATCGTTTGGGCGGCGACGAATTTGCGTTTCTCTCCAGTGGCTTAACCGAAGCCGCAGCCGTTTCACGCGCGCGAGAAATCAGTGATAGCATCAGCAAGCCCTATACAATTAATAATCAACTCATCAAAATAGCCACCTGTGTGGGTATTGTTTTATCGGATAATGAACGACGTTCAGATTACCTTTATAAATTTGCCGATCTGGCGCTCTATGAAGCCAAGAAAGAAGGTTCTCAGCAAATCAAAGTCTTCCGCCAGCGAATGCTACAGAAGTTGCAGGAAAGCAGAACCCTTGAAAATGATATGGCAAGAGCAATAGAGAATGATGAGTTTATTGTTTATTACCAGCCTATTGTGAATTCCGTCAGCAAGGAAATTTACGGCTATGAAGCGCTTATTCGCTGGATGCACCCCGTCAAGGGGATGCTCTCCCCGGATAGCTTTATTTTCGCCGCTGAAAAAACATGCATGATCAACGAGATAGGTAAAACTGTACTTAAACTGGCGTGTAGGGAGGCGGTCTCCTGGGCTGTTCCGGCCAGGATCTCCGTCAACGTCTCGCCTGTTCAATTGGGCAGCAAATCATTTATTAATACGGTGCAGTCCGTTCTGGCTGAGACCGGGCTCCCGGCTAACCGTCTTGAGTTAGAGGTCACAGAGTCTTCCCTCTTCAGTGACAGAAATAACCCCATTGCGATCCTCAAAAAACTACGCTCACTGGGCGTAAGAATTTCTATTGATGATTTTGGCACAGGTTATTCGTCGCTCTCCAGACTCAGCGAACTGAATTTTGATAAAATCAAGATCGATAAATCTTTTGTCAATCCGATATCTACGCAGGAAGATGCGCTTAATATTGTGAAGCTGATTACCGGTATGGCTAAAAGCCTTAATATGGGCGTCATTGCCGAGGGCGTTGAGACCGAAGAGCAGCTTGAGCGGCTTCAGGCTCTGGGTTGCGAGCTTGTGCAGGGATATCTTTTCAGCAAACCACAGCCTCAGGTCGACAGCAAAATTAAGAGCGGCCAGGAATGATCCCCTCTCCTCAGCCCGATACCAACCGGGATCACATTTTTCACCCCTGGGTATTCACTGACAATAACCAGGTGTTATCATTCACCCCGTAAATACCTATCAACTCAATCCGAGGCTTTGATGCTGGAGAATGTAATCATCCGATAATCAGCTTCCCGACCTTTCCAGGCCGGACTGATTATCAATGCGCCGAAATCGTATGCGGACACCGCTGTGTGTTTGCACGTTTTGCACATGATGATTAAACAGGTTTTCCAGTATGAATTTATCCCGTCAGGAACAACGTACCTTACACGTTCTCGCCAAAGGTGGCCGTATTGTGCACGTCCGCGATACCTCCGGCCGCGTCACCGCCGTTGAATGCTATAGCCGCGAAGGGCTACTGCTGGCTGACTGCACGCTCGCCGTTTTCAAAAAGCTCAAAACCAAAAAGCTGATCAAATCCGTTAACGGTCAGCCCTACCGCATTAACACCACCGGGCTGAACAACGTTCGCGCTCAGCCTGATAATCGTTAAGGAGAGGATGATGGATATCCCACGTATTTTTACTGTTAGCGAAAGCGAACACCGCATTCATAACCCCTTTACACCAGAGAAGTACGCGACGCTGGGCCGCGTGTTACGCATGAAGCCAGGCACACGCATTCTCGATCTCGGCAGCGGCTCGGGAGAGATGCTTTGTACCTGGGCACGTGATTACGGTATTACCGGTACCGGCATCGACATGAGCCCGCTCTTCACCGCGCAGGCCACGCGGCGCGCAGAGGAACTCGGCGTCAGCGAACGCGTCCATTTCATTCATAACGACGCGGCCGGCTACGTCGCGAATGAAAAATGTGACGTGGCGGCCTGCGTTGGCGCAACCTGGATTGCGGGGGGCGTAGCCGGGACGATGGATCTGCTGGCAAAAAGCCTCAAGCCCGGGGGAATAATGCTCATCGGCGAACCGTACTGGCGTCAGGTACCCGCGACGGAGGAGACAGCCCAGGCCTGCGGCGTCTCGTCGATCGCAGACTTTCTCACTCTGCCCGGTCTGGTTGCGTCTTTCGATCAACAGGGCTATGACCTGGTTGAAATGATGCTGGCTGACCAGGAAGGCTGGGACAGGTACGAAGCCGCAAAATGGATGACCATGCGTCGCTGGCTGGAGGAAAACCCAGACGATGACTTCGCGCAGGAGGTTCGGGCGGAGCTGACGATAGCGCCTGAACGTCATGTGACGTACACGCGGGAGTACTTTGGCTGGGGAGTGTTTGCGTTAATGGCGCGATAATATGGCGCTGGCGGTATAGCCTTTAGGGTTATGCCGCCGATCAACTTCTTTGAGGTACAAAACGATGACGCGAAAATGTGCAGCCATTAGCAACATTTGCTGCCATGGTCTGAAAACGAGATTTACTGGAATGCAGGGTAACTCTTTGATTTTAATGGTGCCGATAATAGGAGTCGAACCTACGACCTTCGCATTACGAATGCGCTGCTCTACCAACTGAGCTATATCGGCCCTGAAAGGACATGTTCACGAACGTGAATCACGGTGGACAAGGTTAAAACTAACCGGGCGATGCGTCAATGGCCTTGTGAATCAAATGGCTACTTTTGCATCACCCGGTTTTATTTACGCACGAATGGTGTAATCACCAATGCCGATCCACTTGTAAGTGGTCAGTGCTTCCAGCCCCATTGGGCCACGCGCGTGGAGTTTTTGTGTGCTTACCGCCACTTCCGCACCCAGACCAAACTGGCCGCCGTCGGTAAAACGCGTAGAGGCGTTAACGTAAACAGCGGACGAATCCACTTCGTTAACAAAACGCTGGGCGTTGCGCATATCGCGGGTCAGGATCGCATCGGAGTGTTGTGTGCCGTGTTCACGAATATGGGCGATGGCATCGTCAAGATCGCTGACGATTTTGACGTTCAAATCTAATGACAGAAACTCATCGTCATACTCTTCGGCTTTAACAGCAACCACCTTCGCAGGGCCTGCCTGCAACTGCGCCAGTGCAGCTGCATCTGCGTGTAATGTCACGCCGCTTTCCGCCATTTGTTTGCTTAATGCGGGCAGGAAGCTATCGGCGATGTTTTTATTCACCAGCAACGTTTCAACCGTATTACATGTGCTCGGACGCTGAGTTTTCGCGTTGACGATCACTTTTAATGCTTCAGCGATCTCTACACTTTCATCAACGTAAATATGGCATACGCCTATACCACCTGTGATCACCGGGATTGTCGACTGTTCACGGCACAGTTTATGCAAACCAGCGCCACCACGCGGGATCAGCATGTCGATGTATTTATCCATACGCAGCATTTCACTGACCAGCGCACGGTCAGGATTATCAATCGCCTGCACGGCACCCGCCGGTAAGCCACAGGATTTCAGGGCGTCCTGAATCACCGCCACCGTTGCCGCGTTAGTGCGACAGGTTTCTTTGCCACCACGCAGGATCACCGCATTACCGGTTTTCAGGCACAGCGAAGCGACATCAACCGTCACGTTCGGGCGCGCTTCATAAATCACGCCAATAACCCCCAGCGGTACGCGACGACGCTCAAGACGCAGGCCGCTGTCCAGTACGCCGCCATCGATTACCTGCCCCACCGGATCGGCGAGGTTACACACCTGGCGTACATCGTCGGCAATGCCTTTCAGCCGTGCGGGCGTCAGTGCCAGACGGTCAAGCATCGCTTCGCTAAGGCCATTGGCTCGCGCGTCAGCAACATCCTGGGCGTTAGCGTTGAGGATGATTTCGCTTTGTGCTTCCAGTTCATCGGCGATTTTTTCCAGCACGCGATTTTTTTCGCGGCTGGAGAGTTGCGCTAATTTATACGAGGCTTGCTTCGCGGCAATGCCCATTTGTTCCAGCATCAGCCTGCTCCTTAACGGGTAATCATGTCATCACGGTGAACGGCAACCGGGCCGTATTCATATCCCAGTATTGCATCAATTTCTTGCGAGTGGTGTCCGGCAATACGGCGTAATGCATCGCTGTTGTAACGACTGACACCGTGGGCGATATCGCGACCTTCGAGGTTGCAAATGCGGATGACTTCACCACGCGAGAAATTGCCAGTCACGCTTTTAATGCCTTTCGGCAACAGGGAGCTGCCGCGTTCAAGAATGGCGGCAGTTGCCCCTTCATCTACCGTGATTTCACCCGCCGGCGGCGCACCGAAAATCCAGCGTTTACGGTTTTCAAGCGGAGTCGCCTGGGCATGGAACAGCGTACCGACGGAAATGCCTTCCATCACATCACCAATAACGCCCGGCTTGCTGCCCGCGGCAATAATGGTGTCGATACCCGCACGGCAAGCCACGTCAGCGGCCTGCAATTTGGTACTCATGCCGCCAGTTCCGAGGCCTGAAACGCTGTCACCGGCAATCGCGCGCAGTGCGTCATCAATGCCGTAAACATCTTTAATCAGTTCTGCCTGCGGATTGCTGCGCGGGTCAGCGGTATACAAACCTTTTTGATCGGTCAGCAGCAACAGTTTATCGGCACCCGCAAGAATCGCCGCCAGCGCAGAAAGGTTATCGTTATCGCCGACCTTAATCTCTGCCGTAGCGACAGCATCGTTCTCATTGATTACCGGAACGATATTGTTATCGAGCAACGCTCGCAGGGTGTCGCGGGCGTTCAGGAAGCGTTCACGGTCTTCCATATCAGCACGGGTCAGCAGCATTTGCCCGACGTGAATGCCATAAATCGAAAACAGCTGTTCCCACAGTTGAATCAGTCGACTCTGCCCTACCGCCGCCAGCAATTGTTTCGAGGCGATAGTCGCTGGCAGTTCCGGGTAACCCAGGTGCTCACGTCCGGCGGCAATCGCGCCCGACGTCACAATAACAATCCGATGCCCGGCGGCATGTAACTGCGCGCACTGGCGAACAAGTTCAACGATATGGGCACGGTTCAGACGGCGCGATCCGCCTGTTAGCACACTGGTGCCGAGTTTTACCACCAGCGTCTGGCTGTCACTCATGATTCTCTGCCATTCAATTTTAGGAAAAATGATATCAAACGAACGTTTTAGCAGGACTGTCGTCGGTTGCCAACCATCTGCGAGCAAAGCATGGCGTTTTGTTGCGCGGGATCAGCAAGCCTAGCGGCAGTTGTTTACGCTTTTATTACAGATTTAATAAATTACCACATTTTAAGAATATTATTAATCTGTAATATATCTTTAACAATCTCAGGTTAAAAACTTTCCTGTTTTCAACGGGACTCTCCCGCTGAATATTCGCGCGTTAATTAAAATCAGGAATGAAAATGAAAAAGAGCACTCTGGCATTAGTGGTGATGGGCATTGTGGCATCTGCATCCGTACAGGCCGCAGAAATATATAACAAAGACAGTAATAAACTGGATGTCTATGGCAAAGTTAAAGCCATGCATTATATGAGTGATAACGACAGTAAAGATGGCGACCAGAGTTATATCCGTTTTGGTTTTAAAGGCGAAACACAAATTAACGATCAACTGACTGGTTATGGTCGTTGGGAAGCAGAGTTTGCCGGTAATAAAGCAGAGAGTGATACTGCACAGCAAAAAACGCGTCTCGCTTTTGCCGGGTTGAAATATAAAGATTTGGGTTCTTTCGATTATGGTCGTAACCTGGGCGCGTTGTATGACGTGGAAGCCTGGACCGATATGTTCCCGGAATTTGGTGGCGACTCCTCGGCGCAGACCGACAACTTTATGACCAAACGCGCCAGCGGTCTGGCGACGTATCGGAACACCGACTTCTTCGGCGTTATCGATGGCCTGAACTTAACCCTGCAATATCAAGGGAAAAACGAAAACCGCGACGTTAAAAAGCAAAACGGCGATGGCTTCGGTACGTCATTGACATATGACTTTGGCGGCAGCGATTTCGCCATTAGTGGGGCCTATACCAACTCAGATCGCACCAACGAGCAGAACCTGCAAAGCCGTGGCACAGGCAAGCGTGCAGAAGCATGGGCAACAGGTCTGAAATACGATGCCAATAATATTTATCTGGCAACTTTCTATTCTGAAACACGCAAAATGACGCCAATAACTGGCGGCTTTGCCAATAAGACACAGAACTTTGAAGCGGTCGCTCAATACCAGTTTGACTTTGGTCTGCGTCCATCGCTGGGTTATGTCTTATCGAAAGGGAAAGATATTGAAGGTATCGGTGATGAAGATCTGGTCAATTATATCGACGTCGGTGCTACGTATTATTTCAACAAAAATATGTCAGCGTTTGTTGATTATAAAATCAACCAACTGGATAGCGATAACAAATTGAATATTAATAATGATGATATTGTCGCGGTTGGCATGACCTATCAGTTTTAATGGTGCCGGATGTGATGCATCCGGCACATTTCACTCACGCCGTTAACTTCACCGGCTCGTCACGAAAATCATCCGCCGGTTCCAGCTTCAGATTCAGCGTCGTCAGCAGTTCACGCAGCTTCTCGTGAAACTCACGCAGGGTGTGCTCCAGTCGTTCAACCACTTCAGTGTCTTTTACCGGAACACTCTTCCAGTCGCCTGCTTTATCGAACAGACCAAACTGGTAACTGTAGGTAAAACGGGATTCCTGCGCTTCAAGCTCCATCCACCAGCCCCAGAACTCACGCACTTCCGGCGCTGGTTTCACGTTGACGCATACAGCCAGACAATCGAAAAAGAATCGATTATCTTCGCACTTACCTTCACGAATATACGGGCCTAGTGCGGTAAATTTTTTGATCAATCTGCTTTTCGGGTGTCCACTCGGTAACGTCATTGCGATCTCCTGTTGTGATGCAACTGTTTTACCAAATTGACAAAATTTAGCAAATTTTTAACACAATCGTTTTTCGATCCAGTCGGTGATTTCCTGAAGACCTTTGTCAAAATTCCGATACACCGGGTTAAATGGGATCTCTAATAATTTACCGTCAGCAGATGATGAGGTGATTAAGCGTGAGTCCTCTTCCGGGCTGAACGGATCGTTCTTCCAGTAGCCTGATAACATTGGCGTTGGGCAGCGACGTCCCAGCAATCCTTGCACTTTTAATGAATAACGATTCAGCTCCACGCGTAACGCTTCGTCGGAAGCATCATGCATCCCCAAACGACTGGCCAGAACGTCAAGATACATTTCCGGCACCTGTTGCTGGCACTTAAAATCACTCAACAGGGTATGAACTACCGGACCAAGACAGGCAACCGCTTTCAGACGCGGCGATTCAAGGTATGCCAGACGCACGGCAACGTTAGCGCCGAAACGGAAACCAAAGGCCGCGACGCGAGTGTGATCCACCCACGGTACGTTAGGCAGCGCCTTTAAGACGTGCTGATGCAACAGGCTGGAGTCCTGGGTGAGCTTCCATTTTGAAGAAAAGCCCACCGACGGCATATCAATAGTCAGCATCGCAATGCCGCGCGGCGCAAAATAACGTTCGTACAGGCTGTAATAGTCCGTCTGCATCGCATCCAGACCACCACACATTAATACTGTCGGGAACGGGCCATCGCCTTTCGGCATATGCAAAAAGCCGGTGATGGGCGCACCGCCGGGTACGGTAAACTCCATCTGCCGCATCGTGCCCGGTAGACGCTGAGCGGCCTCTTCATAGGCGCGGTTTGACAAAGCCTGCGCTTGCTCGGCCAGGTC
The DNA here is from genome assembly GCA_042434945.1 of Enterobacter hormaechei. Taxonomy (GTDB): domain Bacteria; phylum Pseudomonadota; class Gammaproteobacteria; order Enterobacterales; family Enterobacteriaceae; genus Escherichia; species Escherichia hormaechei_A. The sequence goes on along the minus strand of CP170191.1, from coordinate 410,848 downwards.
ATCTCCTTTCAGATGAGGATAGGCGGCAATGTTGTACAACGTAGCCGCATGCAGCCAGTGACGACCACTGAGTTGCGGATCTTCTTCCGCACAGGCTTTTTGTTGCCACACCATCGCCTGGGTGGCCCACTCATAAATCCAGTTGCCGCCACGGTAGCCAATCACCGTATCGTATAAATCATCGTCGGTACGTTCGGCATCGCTCATCACAATACGTGCCTGGACGTCGAGGATTTCGCGTGGGTCAATGCCGCGCCAGATCCACATCAGACGGTTAATCATGCGATACCAGTGAGGGATGGTTTTACCATCAAGGGCCGACTGCACAGGCGGTTGTGCGCCGTGATTAAAGCGGCGGACTAGCGTCGAGGTTTCAGGATGTTTAAAGCGGGGTTTGAACAGGGTTTCGCTCAGGTTTGCCTGTGTCATGGATGCAGCCTCCAGAATACTTACTGGAAACTATTGTAACCCGCCTGAAGTTAAAAAGAACAACGCCCGGCAGTGCCAGGCGTTGAAAAGATTAGCGACCGGAGATTGGCGGGACGAATACGACGCCCATATCCCACGGCTGTTCAATCCAGGTATCTTGCGGGATATCAACAACATAGTCATCAACCAGCGGACGACCAGCCGGTTTTGCGAAGATGGTGACAAAGTGCGCTTTTGGATACATTTCACGAATCGCAACCGCAGTACCACCGGTATCCACCAGGTCATCAATAACGATGAAGCCTTCGCCATCGCCTTCTGCGCGTTTCAGCACTTTAAGCTCGCGCTGGTTGTCGTGATCGTAGCTGGAAATACAAACGGTATCGACATGACGAATACCCAGTTCACGCGCCAGTAACGCACCCGGTACCAGACCGCCACGGCTTACGGCAATAATGCCTTTCCATTGTTCAGAAGGCATCAGTCGGCTTGCGAGTTTACGTGCATGGATCTGCAACATGTCCCAGGTGACGATGTATTTTTCGCTCATGTGAAGTGTCCCAGCCTGTTTATCTACGGCTTAAAAAGTGTTCGAGGGGAAAATAGGTTGCGCGAGATTATAGAGATCTGGCGCACTAAAAACCAGTATTTCACATGAGTCCGCGTCTTTTTACGCACTGCCTCTCCCTGACGCGGGATAAAGTGGTATTCTCAAACATATCTCGCAAGCCTGTCTTGTGTTGACAACATTTTCTGCTAACCCTGTGACCTGCAATACTGTTTTGCGGGTGATCGACAAGGAGACTTAACGTGTCTGAACTGTCTCAATTATCTCCACAGCCGCTGTGGGATATTTTTGCCAAAATCTGTTCTATTCCTCACCCGTCCTATCATGAAGAGCAACTCGCTGAATACATTGTTGGTTGGGCAAAAGAGAAAGGTTTCCATGTCGAACGCGATCAGGTAGGTAATATCCTGATTCGTAAACCTGCCACCGCAGGTATGGAAAATCGTAAACCGGTCGTCTTGCAGGCCCACCTCGATATGGTGCCGCAGAAAAATAACGACACCGTGCATGACTTCACGAAAGATCCTATCCAGCCTTATATTGATGGCGAATGGGTTAAAGCGCGCGGCACCACGCTGGGTGCAGATAACGGCATTGGTATGGCGTCTGCGCTGGCGGTTCTGGCTGACGAAAACGTGGTTCACGGCCCGCTGGAAGTGCTGCTGACCATGACCGAAGAAGCCGGTATGGACGGTGCGTTCGGCTTACAGAGCAACTGGTTGCAGGCTGATATTCTGATTAACACCGACTCCGAAGAAGAAGGTGAAATCTACATGGGTTGCGCGGGGGGTATCGACTTCACCTCCAACCTGCATTTGGATCGTGAAGCGGTTCCAGCTGGCTTTGAAACCTTCAAGTTAACCTTAAAAGGTCTAAAAGGCGGTCACTCCGGCGGTGAAATCCACGTTGGCCTGGGTAATGCCAACAAACTGCTGGTGCGCTTCCTGGCGGGTCATGCGGAAGAGCTGGACCTGCGCCTTATCGATTTCAACGGTGGCACACTGCGTAACGCCATCCCGCGTGAAGCCTTTGCGACCATTGCTGTCGCAGCTGATAAAGTCGACGCCCTGAAATCTCTGGTGAATACCTATCAGGACATCCTGAAAAACGAGCTGGCAGAGAAAGAGAAGAATCTGGCCTTGTTGCTGGACTCTGTAGCGAACGATAAAGCTGCTCTGATTGCGAAATCTCGCGATACCTTTATTCGTCTGCTGAACGCCACCCCGAACGGTGTGATCCGCAATTCCGACGTGGCAAAAGGTGTGGTCGAAACCTCCCTGAACGTCGGTGTGGTGACCATGACTGACAATAACGTAGAAATTCACTGCCTGATCCGTTCACTGATCGACAGCGGTAAAGACTACGTGGTGAGCATGCTGGATTCGCTGGGTAAACTGGCTGGCGCGAAAACCGAAGCGAAAGGCGCATATCCTGGCTGGCAGCCGGACGCTAATTCTCCGGTGATGCATCTGGTACGTGAAACCTATCAGCGCCTGTTCAACAAGACGCCGAACATCCAGATTATCCACGCGGGCCTGGAATGTGGTCTGTTTAAAAAACCGTATCCGGAAATGGACATGGTTTCTATCGGGCCAACTATCACCGGTCCACACTCTCCGGATGAGCAAGTTCACATCAAAAGCGTAGGTCATTACTGGACACTGCTGACTGAACTGCTGAAAGAAATTCCGGCGAAGTAATTAGCCGTTTGATGCCCGGTGGCGCTACGCTTGCCGGGCCTACGATTAGCGTAATCTACAGTCCCAACACCAGTTGACGCTCCAGCTGCGGATCCAGCAAGGTGACGTGCAGCCCCACCAGCCTCACTCCTCGTCCGCCCCGCCGTTCTTCCCACGCCTTTTTCGCCGTCGCGATAAGATCCTCTTTGTTGAGGCGTGGCCAGACGTGCTCCTGCGTCGTCTGCTGAAAATCGTTAAATTTCAGTTTGATGCCCTGTCGGGCAATAAGCAGATCCGGTTTGACCTTCAGTAAGCGTCGTTCAAGCTCAGGATAAAGCTGTTCCGTAATAATGGTTTCACACTCGGTCCAGTCATGGATGTCTTCGCTCAGCGTGCGTTCAACGCCGACCGATTTACGCAGCCGTTCGTTGTTCACATCCCGGTCATCAATGCCCTGACTGCGTTCCCACAGTACGCGGCCAAACTTGCCAAAACGCTTAAGCAGCAGCGCCAGATCGCTGCGCTGAACGTCTTCGCAGGTGCGTAGCCCCATACTTTCCAGCTTCGCGGCGGAGACTTTGCCCACGCCGGGGATTTTGCTGAGCGGCAGCGTCCTTAAAAACGCCGGAACCTCTTCCGGAGTGATGACGTACTGGCCGTTGGGCTTATTTAAATCGGAGGCGATTTTGGCGAGAAATTTGACCGGCGCGACGCCTGCCGATGCCGTCAGGTTCAGCTCGTTAAAAATAGTCTGGCGGATCTCCTGCGCCATCAGGGTGGCGGAGCCGTGGCAGTGCACGCTGTGGGTGACATCCAGATAGGCTTCATCCAGCGATAACGGTTCAATCAGTGAGGTGTAGCGGGAGAAGATCTCCCGAATGTGGCTCGATGCTTCTTTATAGGCATCAAAACGTCCGGGCAAAAGAGTGAGATGCGGGCACAGTTTCAGCGCCATCGCTGTCGGCATAGCGCTGCGTACACCGTATTTGCGAGCAGGATAGTTGGCGGTGCTGATGACACCGCGCTGAACCCGGCTGCCGCCAATGGCGATCGGAATATCCCGCAGCGCCGGGTTGTCACGCATCTCCACTGCGGCAAAAAAGCAGTCCATATCGACATGGATTATTTTGCGCATAGTAAGCCCTCACTTATCACTGGATAAGTATACAGTAAACAAATGAGGGTTGAGAAGTGCGCGCAGGAATTGTCGGGTGGCGGCGTTGCCTTACCCGACCTGGAAGACTAAAGAATGCGTTGCTGCTCGCGAGCCATCCGCTTTTTCCGCGCATCGCACGGTTCCGGACAATCGCACACTTTTTCCATTCCGATGGAAGAGATGCCTCCGCAACTGCCCTGAATGCTTTTACGCTTGATGATCCAGCCTAAGGACATGCCGAAGATCACCAGCACAAACACCGCAAAGGTCGCCAGAAAAGTCAGCATAATCAGCCTCCGAAATCATCAAGCATGATGTTCTCATCTTCCACGCCAAGATCTTTTAGCATCTTAATCACGGCGGCGTTCATCATTGGTGGACCACACATATAGAACTCGCAGTCTTCCGGTGCCGGGTGCTGTTTGAGGTAATTTTCATACAGCACGTTGTGGATGAAGCCCGTATAGCCTGTCCAGTTATCTTCCGGCTGCGGATCGGATAGCGCCACATGGAAGGTAAAGTTAGGGTTATCACGCGCCAGTTGTTCAAACTCATCGTCATAGAACATTTCGCGCAGTGAACGCGCCCCGTACCAGAAGCTGATCTTACGCTTGCTGCCAAGTCGTTTGAGCTGGTCAAAAATATGCGAACGCATCGGCGCCATACCCGCACCGCCGCCGATAAAGACCATCTCCGCGTCAGTATCTTTGGCAAAGAATTCGCCGAACGGGCCGGAAATCGTCACTTTGTCGCCAGGCTTGAGGGACCAGATATACGACGACATGACGCCAGGAGGGGCATCAGGCACATTCGGTGGCGGCGTGGCGATACGCACGTTGAGCATAATAATGCCCTTCTCTTCCGGATAGTTAGCCATGGAATAGGCGCGAAGCGCGGGCTCTTTTACCTCGGAAACAAAGCGGAAGAGGTTAAATTTATCCCAGTCTGCCCGGTACTCCTCAGGCACATCGAAGTCAGCATACGCGACGGTGTGTGCCGGACAATCAATCTGGATATACCCACCCGCACGGAACGGGACGCTCTCCCCTTCAGGGACACGCAGCTTGAGCTCTTTGATGAACGTGGCTTTGTTATCGTTAGAGATAACTTCGCATTCCCATTTTTTCACGCCGAAGATCTCCTCCGGCAGCTCAATCTTCATGTTCTGGCGCACAGCGACCTGGCACGCCAGACGGCATCCCTCTTTCGCTTCACGCTTCGTGATATGCGACAGTTCCGTTGGCAGAATATCACCGCCGCCCTCTTTGACCGTCACACGGCACTGGCCACAGGAGCCACCGCCGCCACAGGCAGACGAGACAAAAATCCCGTTGCCGGAGAGCGTGTTAAGCAGCTTATCCCCTGCCGGGGTACGGATCTGATTCTGCGGATCGTCATTGATATCAATGATCACATCCCCGGAATTGACCAGCTTCGCACGCGCCGCCAGGATCAGCCCTGACAGCACCAGTACTATCAGCGTGAACATCACCACGCCAAGAATAATTTCCATCTGTTAGCCCTTATAGCTGCACACCGGAGAAGGACATAAAGCCCAACGCCATCAGGCCGGTGGTGATAAAGGTGATCCCTAAGCCACGAAGCCCCGCAGGTACGTTGGCATATTTCATTTTTTCACGGATCCCCGCCATGGTGACAATCGCCAGCATCCAGCCGATACCGGAACCGAAGCCATACACAACCGATTCACTGAAGTTGTAATCGCGCTGAACCATAAACGAGACGCCACCGAAGATGGCGCAGTTTACGGCGATCAGCGGCAGGAAGATCCCCAGCGCGTTGTACAGCGACGGGAAGTATTTATCGAGGATCATCTCCAGGATCTGAACAAGCGCCGCAATCACTCCGATAAAGGTGATGAAGTTCAGGAAGCTAAGATCAACCCCCTCCACCAGCGCGCCATCGCGCAGCACGAAGTTGAATACCAGGTTGTTAATCGGAACGGAAAGCCCCAGCACAACGGTAACTGCCACGCCCAGACCAAATGCCGTCGATACCTTTTTAGAAACGGCAAGGAACGTACACATGCCCAGGAAGAAAGCGAGCGCCATGTTTTCAACAAACACCGCGCGCACAAATAAACTCAGGTAATGAGCCATTGTCGGTTACTCCTTTTCCTGCTGTTCAGGCTTCAACGTACGAATCAGCCAGATCAGCAAACCGATAATGAAAAATGCGCTTGGGGCCAGCAGGAACAGGCCGTTCGGCAGATACCAGCCGCCGTTCTGTACCGTATCCAGCACCGGAATGCCAAACAGCTTGCCGCTGCCAATAAGTTCGCGCAGGAAACCAACCGTCAACAGGATCACGCCGTAACCCAGGCCGTTGCCAATACCGTCCATAAAGCTCGCCAGCGGTGGCATTTTCATCGCATAGGCTTCAGCACGCCCCATCACGATGCAGTTGGTGATTATCAGGCCGACAAACACCGAAAGCTGCTTCGAGGTTTCATAGGCGAAGGCGCGCAGGAGCTGATCGACCACGATCACCAGCGAGGCGATAATCGCCATCTGCACGATGATCCTCACGCTGTTGGGTATGTGGTGGCGGATCATTGAGATAAACATGCTGGAAAACGCTGTCACCAGCGTTACCGCCAGCGTCATGACCACCGCCGTTTCCAGCTTGGTGGTCACCGCCAGCGCCGAGCACACCCCCAGCACCTGTAGCGTTATCGGGTTATTGGCTAACAGCGGGCCAATCAGCACCTTTTTAACTTCTTTCAATTCACCCGTATCAGCCATTATTCAGCGCTCCTTCACGTACATTCTTCAGGAAGGGACCAAAGCCCAGTTGACCCATCCAGAAATCAAAGCTGTGCTGCACACCGTTAGAGGTGAGCGTGGCGCCGGAAAGGCCATCAACGGCAAATTCATCGCCGGGACGCGCGCCCCCTTTCACCACCTTCAGCGCAGGCTGGCCGTTGTCGTCGAGCACTTTTTTACCAACAAACTGTGCCCGCCAGTTAGGGTTCTCAACTTCGCCCCCCAGCCCTGGTGTTTCGCCCTGATCGTAATAAGTAATGCCTTTGACCGTACGACCATCGGTATCCAGCGCCACAAAGGCGTACATCATTGACCATAAACCGTTGCCATAGATGGGCAACACGATTTCCTGGATGCGCTTTTGCTCGTCACGGACGAGGTAAATCTCCGCGACATTGCTGCGGCGCTTAATGCCTGCCGGATCCTGCGAGGCGTCAAGCGTGGTGCTCATCTGCGGATCTTTTAGCGCCAGCGCCTGGTTGTATTTCGCCGGGTCTTTATCCATTAACTCCCCGGTTTTTAAATCCACCAGCCGTGCGGTAATACGTTCGGCAAACACCGCTGCGACGTCATCCTTCGTCATGCCTTCCTGCATCAGCCCGGCCACGGCCAGGATGTTACGCTGTTTATCCAGCGCTCGTTGCTCTTGCTGTAGCGGCTTTAACCCTACGGCAGAACCGGCCACGACAATGGAACAGACCAGACACAGTACCAGCACCACCAGCAGCGTTTTGCTGATGCTGTCGTTATTTTTGATCTCAGCCACGCGCCTTCCTCCGCTTAATGTTGGCGCGCACGACCAGGTAGTCGAACAGCGGCGCAAACAGATTGGCAAACAGAATGGCCAACATCATCCCTTCCGGATAAGCCGGGTTGACCACGCGAATCAGTACACACATCACCCCAATGAGCGCGCCGTAACACCATTTACCTCTGTCGGTAAACGAAGCCGAGACCGGATCGGTGGCCATGAACATCATGCCAAACGCAAAGCCTCCCAGCACAAGGTGCCAGTACCACGGCATGGAGAACATCGGGTTTGTGTCTGAACCAATGAAGTTGAAAAGCGTGGCGGTGAGTACCATCCCGAGCATGACGCCTGCGACAATGCGCCAGGACGCCACGCGGCCAAAGAGGATGATGGCCCCGCCGATCAAAATCATCAGGGTAGACACTTCACCGATGGAGCCTGGAATATTGCCGATAAACGCATCAAACCAGGTGACAGGCTGTCCGGTTGCATTGTTGACCAGCGTTTCGCCGCCGCCTGCCGCCCACTGTGAAAGTGGCGTCGCGCCGGAGAATCCGTCTGCTGCCGTCCACACCAGGTCGCCCGAGATTTGCGCCGGATAAGCAAAGAACAGGAACGCGCGCCCTGCCAGTGCCGGGTTGAGGAAGTTGCGTCCGGTCCCGCCGAAGATCTCCTTGGCAATCACCACGCCAAAGCTGATCCCCATCGCCGCCTGCCAGAGCGGCAGCGTTGGCGGGACAATCAGCGCAAACAGAATAGAGGTAACAAAGAAGCCCTCGTTGATCTCATGTTTGCGAATAATAGCGAACAGCACCTCCCAGAAACCGCCGACGATAAAGACAGTCATATAGATGGGGAGGAAAAAGACAGCGCCCAGCGTCATCATGCTGATCCAGCCGGCATCTGCCGCAAAGCTCACCCCCAGCGACTGCGCCAGACGATAGTGCCAGTCAGACTGAATCACCTGCGCCAGCTGCTCTGCATCGTACATATGGTGCAGCGCCGGAATAGTTTGCAACCCAACGTTATACATCCCCCAGAACATGGCCGGGAAGACCGCAAACCAGACCAGAATCATCATTCGCTTGAGGTCGATGGCGTCGCGAACGTGCGCCGCGCCTTTCGTCACCAGACCCGGCGTGTAGAAAATGGTCGTTGTCGCTTCATACAGCGGGTAGTACTTTTTGAGCTTCCCTTCGGTAAAGTGCGGCTCAATTTTTTCAAAGAGGTGTTTTAAGCCCATGGTTATCCTTCCTGCTCAATGCGGGTTAACACCTCGCGCAATACGGGTCCATATTCGTATTTACCTGGACACACATAGGTACACAGCGCCAGATCTTCTTCGTCCAGCTCCAGACAGCCCAACGCCTGGGCACCGTCGGTATCGCCGGCCAGGAGATCGCGCAGCAGCACGGTGGGCAGAATATCCAGCGGCATCACGCGTTCGTAGTTGCCAATCGGAACCATGGCGCGCTCACCGCCGTTGGTACTGGTGGAGAAGTTAAACAGCTTACGACGCAGGAAGTGGCCGAGCGTGGTGCGGGTTACCGAGTATTTTTCTGCGCCAGGCAGCACCCAGCCGAACAGCTCTTTCTCCCGCCCTTCAAGCACCACGCTCACCTGAAGATGGAAACGACCCAGCCAGGCCATCGGGCCTGTCGCGTGCCTTCCGCTCAGCACCGAACCGGAAATAATACGGTTTTCACCCTCTTTCGTTTCGCCAGCCAACAGCGCCGTCAGGTCCGCCCCAAGCAGCGTGCGAACCAGACGCGGTTGGGTTGCCTGAGGGCCGCCGATGGCAATAATGCGTTCTGCGCACAGCTCACCCGTGGTGAACAGCTTACCGATAGCGATCACGTCCTGATAATTAAGATGCCAGACCTGTTTCGTCAGGCTTACCGGCTCCAGGAAATGAATATGCGTTCCCACCAGCCCGGCCGGATGCGGGCCGGCAAATTCATTAAAGGCTACCTGCCCTTGCGGATGCCCGCCCAGCTTACCGCCGCTGGCCTGACAGACATGCACTTTGCCCGGCGTCAGGCGCGTTAACACGGTGAGGCCGGCATCGAAAGCTTTGCGTTCAGCCAGGATAAGAGGCTGCGGATCTGCGCTGAGCGGGTTGGTGTCGATGGCCGTGACGAAGATAGCGGCCGGCACAGTGCCAGGCACGGGCGTTTTGCTATAGGGGCGCGTGCGAAGCGCCGTCCACAGTCCCGACTCCAGCAGTTGCGTCTGCACCGCGTCGTGGCTGAGGGTGGCAAGATCGGCGGCGTCAAAACGCGCAAATTCGCGTTTCTCATCGCCTTCAATTTGAATAACAACCGATTGCAGGACGCGACGCTCACCACGATGGATGGCGACAACGGTGCCGCTGGCTGGGGCTGTAAACATAACGCCAGGATTTTTTTTATCCTCGAAGAGCGCCTGACCTTTTATTACGCGATCGCCTTCCTGTACCAGCATCGCGGGACGCATGCCCACGTAATCATCACCTACAATAGCGACATGATGAATACTGGCGCCGGTGGTGACGTGCTGTTCAGGCACGCCAGAGATTGGCAGATCGAGTCCTTTTCTGATTCTAAACATGTGGTTAGCAGGTATCCATGAACAACAATCCAGAGAGGCCGGAGTGTACCATTTTCGGCCCTGCCAGGGGCAGCAAATCCGCCGTCTGGCGCGCCGAAATGCGAGCTATTGCGCAAAGTTCCTGGAGTCAGGACATTATGAATGGGTTATAAAGTAAAACTAATTTGTAAACGCAAAGGTTGGCTCTTGCGAAAATCTCCATCGGTGCTAATGTGAGCGCTCCTGTCCAGATTAGTCTGATTTCGGGTGTCTTTTGCCGTCCTGGCGAGTGTAACCGTTTTATCAAGGAATAAGCAGTATGCGTAAAATCGCATTAATTCTTGCGATGTTGTTGATCCCGTGCGTTTCGTTTGCCGGTTTGCTGGGCAGCAGTAGCTCGACCACGCCAGTGAGCAAAGAGTATAAGCAGCAGTTGATGGGATCCCCTGTCTACATCCAGATCTTCAAGGAAGAACGTACGCTCGATCTCTACGTCAAAATGGGCGAGCAATATCAACTGCTCGACAGCTATAAAATCTGTAAATATTCCGGCGGCTTAGGGCCAAAACAGCGTCAGGGCGATTTCAAAAGCCCGGAAGGGTTTTATAGCGTCCAGCGTAATCAGTTAAAACCAGACAGCCGTTACTACAAAGCGATTAATATTGGTTTCCCCAATGCCTATGACCGTGCGCATGGTTATGAAGGGAAATACCTGATGATCCACGGCGATTGTGTTTCCATCGGCTGCTACGCAATGACCAATCAGGGTATTGATGAGATATTCCAGTTCGTTACTGGTGCGCTGGTGTTTGGTCAGCCGAGCGTGCAAGTGAGTATTTACCCGTTCCGCATGACCGACGCCAATATGAAGCGCCATAAATATTCCAACTTTAAGGACTTCTGGGAGCAGCTGAAGCCGGGTTACGACTACTTTGAGCAAACCCGTAAGCCACCAACCGTTTCTGTGGTCAATGGTCGTTACGTGGTCAGCAAGCCGTTAAGCCACGAAGTTGTGCAGCCACAACTGGCATCAAACTACACGCTCCCCGAGGCAAAATAAGCGCCATTCGCCTGGCATAATCTTTTGCCAGGTTTCATTGCCCGTCAGCGGCTGTGTTGCAATCACCGTGACCACATCATTCGGTGTGGTCTGCGAGCTGAAGTCGATTTCCACATCCTGATCCAGCAACGTTGCCACGCCAAACGGCGCGCGGCGGGTGATCCAGTGTAAATTAGTCGAGCAATACGCCATTACATAGCGACCGTCCGAAAGCAGCATGTTGAAAACGCCCTTCGCCCGCAGTTCATCCGCCAGTGAGGCGATATATTTAAACACTGCCGCCATGTTGCCCGGCGTGCGCGGGTAACGCTGCGTTAATTTATGCAGGAGCCAGCAAAAGGCTTTTTCGCTGTCGGTTTCGCCTACCGGGCGGAAGTTGCCGGTTTCCAGTGATTTGTAGCCCGTCAGTTGTCCGTTATGGGCATAAGTCCAGTTACGCCCCCATAACTCGCGGGTAAATGGGTGAGTATTTTCCAGCGCCACCTCGCCCCGATTAGCCTGGCGAATATGAGCCACCACCGAACAGGATTTTATCGGGTAGTCCTGGACAAGTTTGGCGATGGGGGAATTAAAGCTGGGTTGTGGATCTTTAAATGTGCGACAGCCTTTACCTTCGTAAAAGGTAATGCCCCAGCCATCTTTATGTGGCCCGGTTCCACCACCACGCTGTACAAGCCCGGTGAAACTAAAGCAGATATCGGTAGGGACGTTGGCGCTCATCCCGAGCAATTCGCACATGGGTAACCTCCACAACAGCGGGAGCGCATGGCCCCCGGCGAAGATTGATTTAAGAATTTTCAGGTCGGATGCGGCGTGAACGCATTATTCGGCCTACGGTTCGCGTACAGATTTGTAGGCATGATAAGACGCGTCAGCGTCGCATCAGGCATCAGCGCACAAATGCCGGATGCGGCGTAAACGTCTTATCCGGCCTACGCCAGACTTACTTAACCATCTCTTTTTCAATCAACTGGATCAGGATATGGATCACTTTAATGTGAATCTCCTGAATGCGGTCGGCATAACCAAAGTGCGGTACGCGAATTTCGATATCCGCCGTGCCAGCCATTTTGCCGCCGTCTTTACCGGTCAGGGTGATCACTTTCATTCCCTTCTCACGCGCCGCTGCGATCGCTTTGATCACGTTTGCAGAGTTACCGGAGGTGGAGATCCCCAGCAGTACATCGCCTTCGCGACCTACCGCTTCAACGTAGCGGGAGAAAATATCATTGAAACCGAAATCATTACCGACGCAGGAAATATGACTAACGTCAGAAATAGCAATCGCCGGGTAGCCCGGACGGTTTTCACGGTAGCGACCGGTCAACTCTTCGGCAAAGTGCATAGCGTCGCAATGGGAACCGCCGTTGCCGCAGGAAAGCACTTTGCCACCGGCTTTAAAGCTGTCTGCTAACAGGACCGCCGCGCGCTGAATGGCGTGAATATTGGCGTCATCTTTTAAAAAGTTAGCCAGCGTTTCCGCCGCTTCGTTCAGTTCGTTACGAATAAGATCCTGGTACATGAGGATATCCTTCAGCATAAATGTAATAGACAAAATGCAGTGTACCGGATACCGCCAAAAGCGAGAAGTACGGGCAGGTGCTATGACCAGGACTTTTTGACCTGAAGTGCGGATAAAAACAGCAACAATGTGAGCTTTGTTGTAATTATATTGTAAACATATTGCTAAATGTTTTTACATCCACTACAACCATATCATCACAAGTGGTCAGACCTCCTACAAGTAAGGGGCTTTTCGTTATGATGATTTTGAGTATTCTCGCTACGGTTGTCCTGCTCGGCGCGTTGTTCTATCACCGCGTGAGCTTATTTATCAGCAGTCTGATTTTGCTCGCCTGGACAGCCGCCCTCGGCGTTGCTGGTCTGTGGTCGGCGTGGGTACTGGTGCCTCTGGCCATTATCCTCGTGCCATTTAACTTTGCGCCTATGCGTAAGTCGATGATTTCCGCGCCGGTATTTCGCGGTTTCCGTAAGGTGATGCCGCCGATGTCGCGCACTGAGAAAGAAGCGATTGATGCGGGCACCACCTGGTGGGAGGGCGACTTGTTCCAGGGCAAGCCGGACTGGAAAAAGCTGCATAACTATCCGCAGCCGCGCCTGACCGCCGAAGAGCAAGCGTTTCTCGACGGCCCGGTAGAAGAAGCCTGCCGGATGGCGAATGATTTCCAGATCACCCATGAGCTGGCGGATCTGCCGCCGGAGTTGTGGGCGTACCTTAAAGAGCATCGTTTCTTCGCGATGATCATCAAAAAAGAGTACGGCGGGCTGGAGTTCTCGGCTTATGCCCAGTCTCGCGTGCTGCAAAAACTCTCCGGCGTGAGCGGGATCCTGGCGATTACCGTCGGCGTGCCAAACTCATTAGGCCCGGGCGAACTGTTGCAACATTACGGCACTGACGAGCAGAAAGATCACTATCTGCCGCGTCTGGCGCGTGGTCAGGAGATCCCCTGCTTTGCACTGACCAGCCCGGAAGCGGGTTCCGATGCGGGCGCGATTCCGGACACCGGGATTGTCTGCATGGGCGAATGGCAGGGCCAGCAGGTGCTGGGGATGCGTCTGACCTGGAACAAACGCTACATTACGCTGGCACCGATTGCGACCGTGCTTGGGCTGGCGTTTAAACTCTCCGACCCGGAAAAATTACTCGGCGGTGCAGAAGATTTAGGCATTACCTGTGCGCTGATCCCAACCACCACGCCGGGCGTGGAAATTGGTCGTCGCCACTTCCCGCTGAACGTACCGTTCCAGAACGGACCGACGCGCGGTAAAGATGTCTTCGTGCCGATCGATTACATCATCGGCGGGCCGAAAATGGCCGGGCAAGGCTGGCGGATGCTGGTGGAGTGCCTCTCGGTAGGCCGCGGCATCACCCTGCCTTCCAACTCAACCGGCGGCGTGAAATCGGTAGCGCTGGCAACCGGCGCGTATGCTCACATTCGCCGTCAGTTCAAAATCTCTATTGGTAAGATGGAAGGGATTGAAGAGCCGCTGGCGCGTATTGCCGGTAATGCCTACGTGATGGATGCTGCGGCATCGCTGATTACCTACGGCATTATGCTCGGCGAAAAACCTGCCGTGCTGTCGGCTATCGTTAAGTATCACTGTACCCACCGCGGGCAGCAGTCGATTATTGATGCGATGGATATTACCGGCGGTAAAGGCATTATGCTCGGGCAAAGCAACTTCCTGGCGCGTGCTTACCAGGGCGCACCGATTGCCATCACCGTTGAAGGGGCTAACATTCTGACCCGCAGCATGATGATCTTCGGACAAGGAGCGATTCGTTGCCATCCGTACGTGCTGGAAGAGATGGAAGCGGCGAAGAACAATGACGTCAACGCGTTCGATAAACTGTTGTTCAAACATATCGGTCACGTCGGTAGCAACAAAGTTCGCAGCTTCTGGCTGGGCCTGACGCGCGGTTTAACCAGCAGCACGCCAACCGGCGATGCCACTAAACGCTACTATCAGCACCTGAACCGCCTGAGCGCCAACCTCGCCCTGCTTTCTGATGTCTCGATGGCAGTGCTGGGCGGCAGCCTGAAACGTCGCGAGCGCATCTCGGCCCGTCTGGGGGATATTTTAAGCCAGCTCTACCTCGCCTCTGCCGTGCTGAAGCGTTATGACGACGAAGGCCGTAATGAAGCCGACCTGCCGCTGGTGCACTGGGGCGTACAAGATGCGCTGTATCAGGCTGAACAGGCGATGGATGATTTACTGCAAAACTTCCCGAACCGCGTGGTTGCCGGGCTGCTGAATGTGGTGATCTTCCCGACCGGACGTCATTATCTGGCACCTTCTGACAAGCTGGATCATAAAGTGGCGAAGATTTTACAAGTGCCGAACGCCACCCGTTCCCGCATTGGTCGCGGTCAGTACCTGACGCCGAGCGAGCATAATCCGGTTGGCTTGCTGGAAGAGGCGCTGGTGGATGTGATTGCCGCCGACCCAATTCATCAGCGGATCTGTAAAGAGCTGGGTAAAAACCTGCCGTTTACCCGTCTGGATGAACTGGCGCACAACGCGCTGGTGAAGGGGCTGATTGATAAAGATGAAGCCGCTATTCTGGTGAAAGCTGAAGAAAGCCGTCTGCGCAGTATTAACGTTGATGACTTTGATCCGGAAGAGCTGGCGACGAAGCCGGTAAAGTTGCCGGAGAAGCACCGCAAACCTGAAGCGGCATAAGGCCTTTTGCTCCCACAAACCCCGCCCCGCGCGGGGTTTTTTATTGCCACATTTTCTGGTAATGACGTGCTACAGTGTCAAAAAGTGTTTATTAAGGAGCCTGTATCGTGCCTGGTTTAAAGATTTCTGTTTTGCAGCAACCTTTAGTGTGGATGGACGGCCCCGCCAACCTTCGCCATTTTGATCGCCAGCTGGAAGAGATTACCGGACGCGATGTGATTGTCCTGCCGGAGATGTTTACCACAGGTTTCGCGATGGAGGCAGCAAAACAGTCCATGCCGCAGGACGAGGTGGTGGCCTGGATGCACGCCAGGGCGCAGGAAACAAATGCGCTGATTGCCGGTAGCGTCGCACTCCAGACCGGGCGCGGACCGGTCAACCGCTTCCTGCTGGTCGAGCCGGAAGGAAAAGTCCATTTCTACGATAAGCGCCACCTGTTCCGCATGGCGGATGAACATCAACATTATGAAGCCGGAAGCGAACGCGTGGTATTTGAATGGCGCGGCTGGCGTATTCTGCCGCTGGTCTGCTATGACCTGCGCTTCCCGGTGTGGTCGCGCAACCGCAACGATTATGACCTGGCGTTGTACGTCGCCAACTGGCCCGCCCCACGCTCCCTGCACTGGCAGGCTTTACTGACCGCGCGCGCGATTGAAAATCAGGCTTATGTCGTTGGCTGTAACCGCGTGGGAACGGACGGCAACGGGCATCACTATCGCGGTGACAGCCGGGTGATAAGTCCGCAGGGTGAGATTATTGCCACCGCCGAGCCGCATCAGGCAACACGAATTGACGCTGAGATCTCGTTAATGGCGTTAAAGGAGTATCGGGAGAAGTTTCCGGCCTGGCAGGATGCAGATCCGTTTAGCATTGGTTGAAAAAAAGCCGGGTGACGGCTGCGCCTTACCCGACCTACAAAAAGCACAGCGTAGGCACGGTAAGCGCAGCGCCACCGGGCGTTAATTAACTCACCAGCGCCTGCCCGTCTTTGCGGCTTTCCGTCGCGGCCACGTAGTGCCCTTCCGGCATACGGTAAATCACCTGCGCACCGCCGAAGTTATAATCCTGAAGCGGATCTTCCACCACGATCTGATGCCCGCGCTCGCGCAGCGCCGCGATAGTATTGCGATCGAACGTTGATTCGACGATCACCTCCCTGCCCTGCACCACGCGCCAGCGCGGTGCATCGATTGCCGCCTGCGGGTTTTGCCCGTGCAGCATAATGCGCAGCGCCATCTGCATGTGCCCCTGCGCCTGCATCGGGCCGCCCATCACGCCGAAGGACATCAGCGGCTTGCCGTTGCCGTCCATCGCAAATCCCGGAATGATGGTGTGGAACGGGCGCTTGCTGCCCGCCAGCGCGTTCGGGTGCGCAGGATCCAGCACAAAGCCGCAGCCCCGGTTTTGCAGGCTGATCCCGGTATCCGGCACCACGATCCCTGAACCGAATCCCATATAGTTGGACTGAATAAACGAGACCATCATCCCACTCGCATCCGCGGTGCTGACGTAAACAGTCCCGCTCTGCGTCGGCGATCCGTACACAAAATCAGAGGCGCTATCGTGGTTGATAAGCGCGGCGCGCGACTTCAGGTAATGGTCACTCAGCAGCTCTTTTGCCGCGAACGCCATATGTTCTTCATCCGCAACGTAGCGGTCGAGATCCGCCAGCGCCAGCTTCATCGCCTCGATGGAGAGATGAAGAGACTGCACGGAATCCGGGTGATGCTTCTCAATGCCGCACTGCTCAAGAATGCCGAGCGCAATCAGCGTGGCGATCCCCTGACCGTTAGGCGGCAGCTCCTGCACCGAACCGCCCGCGAAGTCGCGCGACAGCAGGTCTACCCAGTCCACGCGGTGGTTTGCCAGATCCTCTGCCGTCAGATGCGCACCGTGTTCTTTGGCAAAGGCGGCAATTTTCTGCGCCAGCTCGCCGCGGTAAAACGCGTCACCGTTAGTTTTGGCAATCAGCTCCAGCGAGCTGGCCTGCGCCGGGTTACGGAAGATTTCCCCCACGCGCGGGGCGCGGCCTTCCGGCGCGAAGCAGGCGCTGAAGCCCGGCTGATCTTTCAGCTTGCTATAGCCTCGCTGCCAGAGATGACCAATCAGCGGCGAGACGGGAAAGCCGTTGCGCGCGTAGTCAATGGCAGGCTGCGCCAGCGTGGTCAGCGGCAGCGTGCCGAAGCGCTCCGCCAGCGCGACCCAGCCGGATACCGCTCCCGGCACGGTCACCGCGTCCCAGCCAATTTCCGGCACTGCGCTTTTTCCGGCAAACAGATCCGCATGCCAGCTGGCCGGCGAGCGGCCTGATGCGTTGAGGCCGTGAAGCTTTTCACCGTCCCAGACGATGGCAAAGGCGTCGCTGCCGATCCCGTTGCCGGTCGGCTCAACCACCGTCAGCGCCATCGCGGTGGCAATGGCTGCATCGACGGCATTGCCGCCCAGTTGCAGCATCTTCTTCCCCGCCTGCGCCGCCAGCGGCTGCGACGTGGCAACCGCGTTATGGCCCAGCATCGGCGGGCGGCGTGAATCGTAACCGGACGTAAAATCAAGCGCTTTGGTCATCATGACTCCTTAGTCGTGGCGCGGATCGAGCGCATCGCGCAGCCCGTCGCCGAGTAGATTAAAGCCCTGCACGGCAAGGAAAATCGCCACGCCGGGGAAAATGGACATCCACGGAGCCTGCTCCAGAAACCCTTTCGCGGTGTTGAGCATGGAGCCCCAGGACGGATTTGGCGGCTGCTGTCCCAGCCCCAAAAACGACAGGCTGGCTTCGGCGATAATCGCCGAGGCGATCGCCAGCGTGGCCTGCACGAGGATCGGCGACATCACGTTTGGCAGGACATATTTAATGATGATCCAGCGATCCGGCAGGCCAATCGCCCGCGCGCCGTCGATATACTCTTCGTTGCGAATGGCGATCACCTGGCCGCGCGTCAGCCGGGCGAAAATCGGCATTGCCGAGAGACCAATGGCGATCATCGCATTCGTCAGGCTTGGGCCCAAAAATGCCCCCAGCGCGATCGCCATGATCAGGAACGGACAGGCCAGCAAGGCCTCAATAAAGCGCGAGATCACGCCGTCCCACATCTTCTGGAAGTAGCCCGCCACCAGCCCCAGCGGCACGCCGATGACCACGGCAATAATGACCGACATACAGCCCGCCATCAGCGAGGTGCGCGCCCCCCAAATAATGCGGGATAAGATGTCACGCCCCAGCTCGTCGGTGCCGAACCAGTACATCGCCGACGGCGCTTTGCGCACCGCCAGGAAGTTGGCTTTGACCGGGTCGAAGGGGGCGATCCACGGCGCCAGCAGCGCCACCAGGACAAAAAAGCCCACCACAAGCGCGCCAATCACCGCGCTTTTATTGCCGAGAAATTTCTTCAGCACCCGGTTCTGCGCGCGCGGCAGCGTGGGGGCAACGGTTTGCGTCGTCAGTTCCGCCATGGTTAACCTCGCATTTTCGGGTTGATAAGGACGTAGAGCACGTCGGCCAGCAGATTGAGCATCAGGAAGCCGATCGCCACGATCAGCACCACGCCCTGCACCACCGCATAGTCACGATTGAACACCGAGTCGACGATCATTTTGCCAAAGCCCGGAATGGTGAAGACCTGCTCGGTCAGCACCGCGCCGCCCAGTAGCTCGCCGAACAGAAGCGTAGTGAGGGTGATTACAGGCACCAGCGCGTTGCGAAAGGCGTGCTTCAGGATCACTGCTTTCGGCAGCAGCCCCTTAGCGCGCGCGGTGCGGATGTAATCCGCTTTCAGCACTGCAATCATCGACGCACGGGTATGGCGCATCAGCGTCGCCGCCAGTCCGGTTCCGAGCACGGACGCGGGTAGCAGCAGCGTGCGCAGGTTCTGGATCGGATCTTCACTGAATGGCACATAACCGGACGCAGGTAACCATTGCAAGTTCACCGAAAAGACCAGAATCAGCAGGATCCCCAGCCAGAAGTGCGGAATTGATATCCCCGAGATCGCCACAAAGTTCGCCCCATGATCGACCCAGCTGTTTTTATTCACCGCCGCAAGGATCCCCATGCTGATGCCAAACACCAGCGCGATGATCATCGCCAGCAGCGACAGCTCCAGCGTGACCGGCAGCTTGCTGGCAATCAGCTGCGTGACCGGTTCATGCGTGCGCAAGGAGACGCCCAGATCGCCCTGCAGCGCACGCGTTAGCCAATGGAAATACTGCACGGGGATCGGCGCATCCAGATTAAGCTCAGCACGCAGTTGGGCAATGACCGCCGGATCGCGCTCCTCCCCGGCCATGGCGATCAGCGGGTCGCCGGGCAGCAGCTTTTGCAGCCCGAACACCATCATGCTCACCAGCAATAGCGTCGGGACGGCCAGCAGCAGACGTTTGCAAATCAGTTCCAGCATGGGTTCTCCTCAGGACGTTTATTTTGCCAGCGTCAAACCGGCCAGACGCACGATGCCGTCCGGGTACGGCTTAAAGCCCTGCACGCTTTTGTTCAGGCCAAAAATGCGCGGCTCGAAGTAGAGGTAGGCAATCGGCATGTCGGTCTGGAGTTGCTTCACCACCTTGTCGTACAGCGGCTGGCGTGCGGCCTGGTCGGTGCTCTGACGCGCCTGAGTCAGCCATTCATCGATCTGCGCGTTACTGTAGCGGCCGTCGTTCAGGGTGCCTTTACTGTTGATAAAGCCGTAAATGCTGCCATCCGGATCCGGGCGCCCCGACCAGCCGGAGAAGCTCAACTGGTAGTCACCGCTCTGCTGGCGATCCAGCAGCGTGGCGAACTCGGTCATTTGCAGGTTCAGGTTAAAGCCCGCCTCTGCCACCATCGCCTGCAATACCTGTCCCACCTGCTGCGAGGTTGGGTTGTTCGGCACCAGCAGATTGACGCTCAGCGGCGTGGTTACACCGGCGGCTTTCAGCAGCGCTTTGGCTTTATCTACGTCGCGCGGCGGGACCGGCAGGTTAACGTGGTACGGGCTGACCGGTGAAAACGCCTGATTTGCCGGGGTGTAGAGCCCTTCAAAGACCACCTGGTTTAAGGCATCGCGATCGATTGCCTGAGAAAATGCCTCGCGCACGCGGGCATCTTTGAACGGATCGTTGGCCGGCACCTTGCCGTTGTTAATATTGAAGGTGATCCCCTGATAGCCCAGACCGGTGACCTTCGCCAGCGCCAGCTTGCTGTCGGCTTCGACGGTTTTGACGTCGCTGGCGGCAATGCCTTCGGTCAGGTCGAGATCGCCCGCGCGCAGGTTCGCGAGACGCACGGAGGCATCCGGGATCGGCAGATAGATGATTTTGTCGAAGTGATAGGCGTCTTTGTTCCAGTAGTTGTCGAAGCGGGTCAGAACGATGCGGTCCTGCGACACGCGGCTGTCGAATTTGTATGGACCGGAGCAGACGGGATGGGCGGCAAAGTCAGGCTTTTTCGCCGCATCGGGTGCCATCATCGCGCCCGCGCGGTCGGTGAGCTGCATTAGCAGCGCGGCATCCGGTGTTTTCAGGTGCAGCGCAATCTGCATCGGGCCGGTGACCTCGACCGATTCAACGGATGAGATCTCGCTTTTACGCAAGGAGCCTTTGAGGGTCAGGGCGCGGTCGAGGTTGTATTTTGCCGCAGCGGCATCAAATTTTTCACCGTCGTGGAAGGTCACACCTTCGCGTAGATCCATAGTCAGCGTTTTGCCATCTTCGCTCCAGGCCCAGGATTTTGCCAGACCCGGCACCACTTTCAGGTGCTCGTCGACGTCCACCAGCCTGTCGCACAGGGAGGCAAACACGAAACGGCCATAGTAGGTGCGCGCCAGATGCGGGTCGAGCATATCCGGGTCGGCCCCCAGGCCGATCCGCAGCACGCTTTCAGAATGGGCGGGCAGCGCCGCGCCAAGCAACATAACACTTCCCAGTACGGTCAAAAGAGAATTACGCATTGTCATTATCATGAGTTCCTTGAAGGAAGGGAGGAGTGAGTGGCCGCGTGTTCAAACAGCGCGCGGCGGCGCAGAAAAGCGGCGGATGGCGGTGCGATCTGGATAACGCTGCGATCGCGATTGATCTCCTGCCAGCGATGGCAGGCAACCTGACGTCCGCCGTCGAGCACCTGATTAATCGGCTCGATCTGGCGGCATTCATCTGTAACGTAGGGGCAACGGGTGTGGAAACGGCAGCCGGACGGCGGGTTAGCCGGGTTCGGTAAATCACCCTGCAACAGCGGCGTATCCCGCGCTACGCCTGGCTGCATTTGCGGCGCTGAGGCAATCAACGCCTGGGTATAAGGATGCAACGGTGCGTCGAAGATGTCGTCGACGGTGGCCAGCTCGACGATTTGCCCAAGATACATTACCGCCACGCGGTCGCTCATATGACGGATAACCGCCAGCCCGTGGGCGACGATCACCATCGTTAGCCCCAACTGGTGCTTCAGGCTTTCCAGTAAATTAACCACCTGTGCCTGAACGGAAACGTCCAGCGCAGAAACCGGCTCATCACCCAGCAGCAGCTTTGGGCCTGACGCCAGCGCGCGCGCAATGCCGATACGCTGACGCTGCCCGCCGGAAAATTCGTGTGGATAACGCCCGGCCCAGGCCGCGGGCAAGCCGACCGTCCTGAGTAGCTCGGAGACGCGGTACTGGCGATCCGTTTTTTTCATGTTCTGGTGCAGCCACAGCGGCTCACCGACAATTTGCTCCACCGTCATGCGCGGGTTCAGCGAAGCGAAGGGATCCTGAAAGATGATCTGTAGCTCACGCCGGAGCTGGTTCAGACGGGCGCCCGAGGCGTGGGTGATCTCCTCACCCTGATAAAATACCCGCCCTTCGCTGGCGCCCAGCAGGCGCAGCAGCAGACGACCAAGGGTGGATTTCCCGGAACCCGACTCGCCGACAATTGCCAGCGTTTCGCCAGGCATCACCGACATCGAAACTCGGTCGACAGCGGTGACAAAGCGGGCCGGCGTAAACAGTTTTTTCGGGCCGGGGAAAAGCTTGCTCAGATCGCGGGCTTCAAGAATGGGCATAGTCATGCGGTCTCTCCCAGGGCAATGTGGTGTTCGAGCGGCACGCGGAAGCAGGCAACCTGATGGCCCGTACCGAGCGTAGTGAGCGGTGGTTTTTCAGCATGACAGCGCGTCTGCGCGAAGGGACATCGGGTGGCAAAGCGGCAGCCTTGAGGCATGGATTCCGGCAGCGGGACCGATCCGGGAATAGTTGATAGCTGGCCTTTACGCGCACCCATAGAAGGAAGGGAACCCATAAGGCCAATGGTATAGGGGTGCTGCGGATCGGCAAACAGGGCTTCAACACTCCCCTGCTCCACTACCTGTCCGGCATACATCACCGCCACCTGCTGCGCGACTTCAGCCACCACGCCTAAATCGTGGGTGATCATCAGCACCGCCGTGCCCGTTTCTTCTTTTAAAGTATTGAGCAGGGAGAGAATTTGCGCCTGAATGGTCACGTCCAGAGCGGTAGTGGGTTCGTCAGCAATGAGTAGTTTGGGATGGTTTATCAGCGCCATCGCTATCATCACGCGCTGGCGCATACCGCCGGAAAGCTGATGCGGGTAAGCCTTAAGGCGCATCTCTGCGGCCGGGATCTGCACCTTCTCCAGGATCTGTAGCGCAACCGTCATCGCCTCAGCCCGGGAGATCGTTTGATGGCGCATCACCGCTTCACTGAGCTGATCGCCAAGCGTGAAGGCCGGGTTGAGCGAGGTCATGGGCTCCTGGAATATCATCGCCAGCTCGCTGCCGCGCAGATCGGCATACTCCCGCGGCGAGAGCTTGCGCAGATCCTGGCGGCGGAAATTCATCTCCCCGCTGACGATCCGGGCGCTGGCAGGTAATAACCCCATCAGCGCCAGGGAAGTGATGCTTTTACCGCAGCCGGACTCGCCTACCAGCGCCAGCGTTTCTCCCGCCCTGACCGTCAGCGAGATATCGTCGAGCACGCTCACCGGCGAGCCCGCGAATTTAACGTTGAGGTTTTGCAGCCGCAGTACGGGCGTGGAGTCCTTAAAGGGTATCGTCGTCATAGCGTGGAATCGTCCTCAAGGTGGATAGCCTGAATCAGGGCGGTTTGCAGGCTGAGCAGGTGTTCGCGCATGGCGGCAGCTGCTTCGTTAGGCTGGCGATGAATAATCGCTGACATGATTTTGTGATGGTGGTCGTTGTAGCTATCGACACGTTCAGGGGTGCGGGCAAGTTCGCGTAAATGCTGCCAGCCAGGCTCCCGGCGGACGGCATCTATCGCATCAAAAAGCCCAAGCATCAGGCGGTTACCTGCTGCCTCCGCAATGGCGCGGTGGAAGGCGCTATCCCACAGTTCGTTGAGATCGCGGTCATCCGGGCTGACCTTATTAATGCGTTCCAGCATACGCTGCATGAGCGCGAGGTTTTCCCTCGTGGCACGCAGTGCCGCAAGTCGGGCTAAGCCGGGTTCGAGCTGTAGTCGAGCTTCCATGACTTCCAGCAGGTTGGTTTGCTGAACCAATCCCTGAAGCGCCAACGGCTCAACCGGGGCAGATGGACCAATGAAGGTACCCTTGCCCTGCTTGCGCCAGATACGCCCTTCCTCTTCCAGCACGTCCAGCGCGCGACGCACTTCACGTCGGCCTACGCCGAGAGTGTCCGACAGCTCACGTTCAGTGGGCAGCGGAATGCCTGGTGTTGACTCGTGCTGGTTGATAAGCCCGCGCAGCTGCTCAAGCGCGGTACTGGAATTAGCTAAAAACCGTGAAGGCTTTTCCATATTGGTTCGCTCGCTTTCATCATTGCTTTATTTTTATTAATAATAAGTTATTGATATGACGCAGAACTTAACGTGCTAGTAATTAAGCAATTAACGAACCAATAGCGTATTGGTTCGTTAATTTTCTGAAAAATGATCGGTAACCGAATGATTTCCTACCAATTATTTTACATAATTATTACATAAGAAGATGGGCGCGAAGGTAAGGATGAGCAAAAAACGCACAAAAACAGTGCAAATAATGCACTAAAATCGTGCATTTGTTAATAAAATGCACCGTATTTATTAACTTTTTGTTAATGGAAATAAAAAGAGGAATAAACAATATTCGAGGGACTATAAAACGACGAAAGCCTGAATCATTTCTGACTCAGGCTTTCTGAATAGTGGCGGAACGGACGGGACTCGAACCCGCGACCCCCTGCGTGACAGGCAGGTATTCTAACCGACTGAACTACCGCTCCGCGTTGTGTTCCGTTGGGAACGAGGCGAATATTACGGATTGCCTCGACCTTCGTCAACGGTTTTTCTCATCTTTTGAATCGTTTGCTGCAAAAATCGCCCAAGTCGCTATTTTTAGCGCCTTTCACAGGTATTTATGCTCGCCAGAGGCAACTTCCGCCTTTCTTCTGCACCAGATCGAGACGGGCTTCATGAGCTGCAATCTCTTCATCTGTCGCAAAAACAACGCGTAACTTACTTGCCTGACGTACAATGCGCTGAATTGTTGCTTCACCTTGTTGCTGTTGTGTCTCTCCTTCCATCGCAAAAGCCATCGACGTTTGACCACCGGTCATCGCCAGATAAACTTCCGCAAGGATCTGGGCATCGAGTAATGCCCCGTGCAGCGTTCGTTTACTGTTATCTATTTCGTAGCGAGCACATAACGCATCGAGGCTGTTGCGCTTACCGGGAAACATTTTCCTCGCCACCGCAAGGCTATCGGTGACCTTACAGAAAGTATTGGTCTTCGGAATATCGCGCTTAAGCAACGAAAACTCGTAGTCCATAAAGCCGATATCGAACGCTGCGTTATGGATCACCAACTCCGCGCCGCGAATATAGTCCATGAACTCATCGGCTACTTCGGCAAACGTGGGCTTATCGAGCAAAAATTCATCGGCAATACCATGTACGCCAAAGGCTTCCGGATCCACCAGCCGATCGGGTTTGAGATAAACATGGAAGTTATTGCCCGTCAGGCGACGGTTCACCACTTCAACGGCACCAATCTCAATGATCTTGTGGCCTTCATAGTGCGCACCAATCTGGTTCATACCGGTGGTTTCGGTATCGAGAACGATCTGGCGTGTAATTGCAGTGCTCATAGCGGTCATTTATGTCAGACTTGTCGTTTTACAGTTCGATTCAATTACAGGAAGTCTACCAGAGATGCTTAAACAGGTAGAAATTTTCACCGATGGTTCGTGTCTGGGCAATCCAGGACCTGGGGGTTACGGCGCTATTTTACGCTATCGCGGACGCGAGAAAACCTTTAGCGCTGGCTACACCCGCACCACCAACAACCGTATGGAGTTGATGGCCGCTATTGTCGCGCTGGAGGCGTTAAAAGAACATTGCGAAGTCATTTTGAGTACCGACAGCCAGTATGTCCGCCAGGGTATCACCCAGTGGATCCATAACTGGAAAAAACGTGGCTGGAAAACCGCAGACAAAAAACCAGTAAAAAATGTCGATCTCTGGCAACGTCTTGATGCTGCATTGGGGCAGCATCAAATCAAATGGGAATGGGTTAAAGGCCATGCCGGACACCCGGAAAACGAACGCTGTGATGAACTGGCTCGTGCCGCGGCGATGAATCCCACACTGGAAGATACAGGCTACCAAGTTGAAGTTTAAGCCTGTGGTTTACGACATTGCCGGGTGGCTCCAACCGCCTGGCGAATTCGTGGCTTGTTTTTACTCTGTTTCATCGGATTTAGCGTTAAAGGAATAGTCCGTTTCCGGGCAACAATAAGTTGTAAGCAACCAAGCGCAGGAATATGCGCATTCAATAGTTTTCCTCCGTGTTTGTTCCACGGGAGAACGTGGAAACGGCTGGCGTGTAGCACTTCAAAATTCAACAAAGAGAGCCAGTCCAGCTGCCGCATCAGAGTAAACATCCGGCTGTTATAGGGCGAGGTTTTGCGCAATACCGGCACAAGTTTGCGTAATCCCATAAAACTGATGGGATTGAAGCCACTAATGACCAGCCAGCCATCATCAATCAATACCCGATCGGCTTCACGCAATAAACGATGCGGATCGGTGCACCACGGCAATGTATGTGCCAGTAGACAAACATCACGGATTTATCGGCAAAAGGAAGATGAAGTGGGTCCGCCTGTACCTGGACGGGCATTCCTTGCGCAGAAACATTCACTTGATGAGAAACCGCGCACGCTTCGCAATTGATTTCTGCGCTTAAATTGCCAATCTTAAGCAGTGAAAACCATACATTTTCGCGAGCCAGGGTTTAAGCTGAAGTTCTAAGGCCTCGCGATAATATTCACCCCAGGGCAACTCTGCCCAACGTTCCGGTGGTGCGACAGTCTGAGGTATCCTTGCCGGTTTCATCAAAACACCCGCCACGCTATAAGAGGTAATGCATGAATCTTATCAGTATTTCCGCCTTTCAGGACAATTACATCTGGGTTTTAGTCGACGACGATCGCAGATGCATCATTGTTGATCCAGGCGAATCCGCACCGATCCTGCACGCGATTAAAGAAAACGGCTGGCAGCCGGAGGCGATCCTCCTTACCCATCACCATCACGATCATGTCGGCGGTGTTCCCGATCTCCTTGCACGCTATCCCCATCTACTCGTCTACGGACCAGCAGAGACACAGGATAAGGGTACGACGCAAGTTGTTGAAGAAGGCGAAAGTATCCTCATCCTCGGGTGGGAGTTTTCCGTATTTGCTACGCCAGGTCACACTTCCGGTCATCTCTGTTTCTACAGCAAACCTTATCTGTTTTGTGGCGACACGCTGTTTTCTGGCGGCTGTGGAAGGCTGTTTGAAGGCACGCCAGAACAGATGTATCAATCTTTACAAAAAATTAATGCGCTGCCAGCCGACACCGTAATTTGTTGCGCACATGAGTATACATTAGGGAATATGAAGTTTGCTGCAAGCGTGCTGCCTGAGGATCGGGCGATTCACGATTATTATCGTAAAGTTAAGGAGTTACGGGCAAAAAATCAAATAACACTACCCGTAATTCTGAAAAATGAGCGGCAAATTAATGTTTTTTTAAGAACGGAAGATATTGATTTAATTAATGTAATTAATGAAGAAACATTATTGCAACAACCTGAAGAGCGTTTTGCATGGTTAAGGTCAAAGAAAGATAGGTTCTGATAAAACTTTCTTGTCATCGGCTCCGTTCGCCGTTATGATCGGTCGTCTTTTAAGCAACTATTGACACACACATGAAGGCAAAAGCGATATTACTCGCCTCTGTCCTGCTCGTGGGTTGCCAGAGTACCGGCAACGTTCAACAGCACGCACAGAGCCTTTCTGCAGCTGGTCAAGGGGAAGCAGCAAAGTTTACAAGTCAGGCACGATGGATGGACGATGGGACGTCTATCGCGCCAGATGGTGACTTGTGGGCTTTCATTGGCGACGAGCTAAAGATGGGAATTCCGGAAAATGACCGGATTCGCGAACAGAAACAGAAATATTTACGCAATAAGAGCTATCTCCACGATGTAACTTTACGGGCAGAGCCGTATATGTACTGGATAGCAGGGCAAGTTAAAAAACGTAACATGCCTATGGAACTGGTACTACTACCCATAGTGGAGAGCGCTTTTGATCCTCACGCAACGTCTGGCGCCAATGCCGCAGGCATCTGGCAGATCATTCCGAGCACGGGGCGCAATTATGGTTTGAAACAGACCCGCAATTATGACGCGCGTCGCGATGTTGTTGCTTCAACAACTGCCGCGCTGAATATGATGCAGCGTCTGAACAAAATGTTTGACGGCGACTGGCTTCTGACCGTAGCGGCTTATAACAGCGGCGAAGGTCGGGTCATGAAGGCAATTAAAACCAACAAAGCGCGTGGGAAATCCACGGACTTCTGGTCGTTACCGTTGCCGCAGGAAACGAAGCAGTACGTGCCTAAAATGCTGGCATTGAGTGATATTCTCAAAAACAGCAAGCGTTATGGCGTACGTCTGCCAACGACCGATGAAAGCCGTGCTCTGGCGCGTGTGCACCTGAGCAGCCCGGTTGAAATGGCGAAGGTAGCAGATATGGCGGGGATTTCCGTCAGCAAGCTGAAGACATTCAACGCTGGCGTAAAAGGCTCCACGCTGGGCGCAAGTGGCCCGCAGTACGTGATGGTGCCAAAGAAGCATGCAGATCAACTGCGTGAATCTCTGGCTTCAGGCGAAATTGCTGCTGTACAGTCGACGCTGGTTGCCGACAATACGCCGCTTAACAGCCGTGTTTACACCGTACGCTCTGGCGACACGCTTTCAAGTATCGCTTCACGTCTCGGCGTAAGCACCAAAGATTTGCAGCAGTGGAACAAACTGCGCGGATCTAAGCTGAAGCCAGGCCAAAGTTTGACGATTGGTGCAGGCAGTAGCGCACAGCGACTGGCAAACAACAGCGATAGCATTACGTATCGTGTGCGCAAAGGCGATTCGCTTTCAAGCATTGCTAAACGCCACGGCGTGAACATCAAAGATGTGATGCGCTGGAACAGCGACACTGCGAATCTGCAACCAGGCGATAAGCTGACGTTGTTTGTGAAAAACAACAACATGCCAGATTCCTGACAAACCAGATAATAAAAAGGCACCGATTCCCCCGGTGCCTTTTTTATTTATGCCGCTTTTTGCGCTTCAGCCATAATGGTGTCGCTGGTAAACGAACCATCATCATGCAGTTCAAAGTACGCCTTCACGTCAGCAGAGGCGCTCTCCTGATACAATCGGATCGCCTGAGTCAATGCCTCGGGTGTGCGCATCCGTGCAATCCATGATGTGAACTCCAGCGGCAAACGGTCGGTTATCAATGAGCGTGAAATCAAGCCGGCTTCGGTGATAAACGTAAGCCACTCTCCACTGGAGTAGTTTTGCACGTGCGAGGTATCACGCAGCGCTTCAACCGTCTGGAGCCAGATATTTCGTACCGGATGTCCGGGAGACATCACGTCCATGATGATGAAGATTCCGCCCGGTTTGAGCACGCGTTTCACTTCCCGTAATGCCTGCCCCACATCATGCCAGTGGTGTGCAGAGTAACGGCTAATCACAACCTCAAACGACGCATCCTCAAAGGGTAAAGATTCAGCGTAGCCCTGGCGCGTCGTGACGTTATTCAGCCCTTTCGCTTTCGCCGCTTCAGCAACCACATCCAGCATCTGGCTCGATAAGTCATATGCCGTCACCTGAGCAACCTGCTGTGCGGCGGTAAAACTGGCGTGCCCCGCCCCGCAGCCTAAGTCCAGCACGTGCGCGTCAGGAAACGCGGCGAGCCGTTCGCCGAGACGTACCAGATCGCGGCCAGAGGCGTGCACGGCGCTGCTCAGGTAGGCACTTGCCTGAGAACCAAACTGTTTTTCGACGTTGTCATGATGGGAGTGTGTTGTTGTCATGTTGCTGTCCTTTTATGGGTTAAAAAATAAAGGGCAGCACCCGCACAGGCCTGCCCCACGGCAGACCTGACGCACCATTATTTATCAGGTTTGCCGGGACTGAATTCAACTAGTAGAGGATTATGATCGGAGGCGCGCGTCACCAGAACGGAGGCGTCGTGCACGCTTAAACCCCGATAGAAGACAAAATCGAGAGGACGACCAAACGCTTTCTTGCGCTGGTCATCGTTAAAACGAACTTCACGCAGCGACATTTCACGCGCGAAGCGGTACAACGCGTTCATACGTGGACGGCTCCAGGCATTGAAGTCCCCGGCCATAATGATCGGCCCACTGTGATGAGCAATCTGATCGCCAATGGGTAGTAACTGCTTACTGTACACATCAACACCCAGGCTGAAGTTCACCGCATGAATGTTTACCACCATCAGCAGACGGGTGTCGGGCAACGGATAGACCGTGACCAGCGCCGATTTTGCCAGACGCAGGATTGGCTCACGTTCACGCAGCGGGCAGCAATAGACCGGATGTGCGGCTGAAAGGGTCATCACCCCAGAAGGATGCTGTGGCAGAACAAAGGCAGGCACCTGATCGGCTGCAAGATAGTTTGTCGTTGCAAACCTGACCAGCTCAGGCGTGGTTTGCGCCTCCTGTAACAGAACCAGATGCGCATCTTTACCAAAATTTTTAAGTACGGATAACCACTCCGCACGCTGTTGTTTAAAGATGTTCCACACCAGTACGCGAATTTTTTCGTCATTGCTTAATGGCGTGCCCGCTGGTAATGCCTGACCCAGGCTCGCAAACGACCCCGGAGGCAAGATCCTCTCCGCGGGCATTCCGGCAACATAACGCATGGCATAGGTATTTTTTCGCACTTTTGGAAACGACCTCTGTAACATGAACCAGCCCGGAAAACGGACTGGTTCTAATGTTATAGGGATTTTAGGTCACACTTTCAACGCAATTACTGAGAAACCGCTTTCCAGTTTTGTAAGCAAGCACTTACTGATACTTATCCAAGCGCGATACGAGCGGGTTTATCAAGTCGTCCACTCAGACCAATAAGCAGGAAAGCGACAAGCACAATTACCGCACCAATCCATGGCGTTTGGGTTAATCCAACGTGTTCAACCGTCTGCCCGCCGATAACCGATCCGAGTGCGATACCGATATTGAATGCGGCGATATTCAGGCCGGATGCGACATCCACCGCATTGGGCGTATAGCGTTCGGCTTTCTGTACAACATAGACCTGCAATCCCGGTACGTTACCAAACGCGAATATTCCCATAACCAACACAGTTACCAGCGCTGCGTATTGTATCGACGCGGTGAACTGGAAAATCATCAGCAGGACAACCAGCGCGGCGAAGATAAATTTTAGCGCCGGTACCGCACCATGCTTATCTGCAAGCTTGCCGCCCCAGATATTGCCGATTGCGACGGAGATACCGTAGCCCAGTAAAATCCAGCTCACTGCGCCCGGAGAAAAACCAGCCAGTTCCTGCATCATCGGTGCAAGGAAAGTGAACGCAGTGAACACACCTCCATAACCCAGAGCCGTAACGGCATAGATCAGCAGCAGGCGCGGGTGTGTCAGAACCTTAACCTGATCGCTCAGGCTGGCGCTCGCGCGCCCCGGAATACTGGAGGGCACCAGCAGCAGGCTGGCTACCAGAGCAATCACGCCCAACAGCGATACCGCAAGGAAGGTTTCTCGCCAGCCAAAATGTTGCCCAATAAACGTTCCTAACGGCACGCCGGTGACCAGCGCGACGGTTAAGCCGCCAAACATAATCGCAATGGCTGACGCCGCTTTCTCTTTTGGCACCAGGCTGGTTGCAATCGTGGAGCCGATGGAGAAGAAGACACCGTGTGCGAGGCCAGTCAGCAAACGGGCAATGACCAGAGTGGTGTAGTCCGGAGCCTGCCACGCCAGAATATTGCCGGCGGTGAAGAGCACCATCAGGGCAACTAACAGTTGTTTACGTGGAAAGCGTCCAGTCAGTGCGGTCAGCACAGGCGCCCCAACAGCGACGCCTAACGCGTAAATAGATACCAGCAGCCCGGCAGAAGGCAGCGAAATGGCGAGTTGTTCAGCAATAGTGGGAACAAGTCCTACAATAACAAATTCGGTCGTGCCAATTGCGAAGGCACTGATCGTCAGGGCAAGAAGCGCCAGTGGCATAAATACTCCGTCTCTTCAGGATTAAGATGACAGGCAGTATGCGCCAGTGTTTAAATAACAAAAATGGTTAGAATCTCAATAGAATTTTGCGGATGATGCAATAATGAAAGCCACATCGGAAGAACTGACTATCTTTGTTGCCGTTGTTGAAAGCGGCAGCTTCAGCCGTGCGGCCGAACAGCTCGGGCAGGCGAACTCCGCCATCAGCCGCTCGGTGAAAAAGCTGGAGATGAAGCTCGGGGTAAGTCTGCTCAACAGAACAACGCGGCAGCTCAGCCTGACGGAAGAAGGTGAACGTTATTTTCGCCGCGTACAATCCGTTTTGCAGGAGATGGCGGCAGCTGAGACGGAAATAATGGAGTCGCGTAGCACTCCGCGTGGATTGCTACGCATTGATGCGGCGACGCCGGTCGTGCTTCATTTTCTGATGCCGTTAATCAAGCCATTCCGGGAACGTTATCCGGAGATGACTCTGTCCCTGGTCTCTTCAGAGACGTTTATTAACCTGATTGAGCGTAAAGTTGATGTGGCGATCCGCGCGGGAACCCTGACGGATTCAAGTTTACGCGCTCGCCCACTGTTCACCAGCTACCGCAAAATTATCGCGTCACCGCAATATATTGCAGAGCATGGCAAACCGGAGACCGTTGAGGAGCTGAAGCAGCACCTGTGCCTGGGCTTTACGGAACCTGTCTCGCTGAACACCTGGCCCGTGGCCTGTCATGACGGACAACTTCATGAGATCACTTGCGGACTTTCGTCTAATAGCGGAGAAACGCTGAAACAGCTTTGTCTTGAAGGAAATGGGATCGCCTGTTTATCAGACTATATGATTGATAAGGAAATAGCTGCGGGTCAGCTTGTAGAACTGATGGCTGACAAACGCTTACCTGTAGAGATGCCTTTTAGCGCAGTGTATTACAGCGACCGTGCGGTAAGTACGCGCATCCGGGCTTTTATCGATTTCCTTAGCGAGCATGTAAAAACAGCTCCCGGAGGAGCTGTCAGAGAGGCTTAATCCCATTCAGGAGCCAGACCTTCCGGGCTAACCAGGCGGTCGTTGCAATCCAGTGCGGCGATCGCTTTTTTATCTTCGGCATCAAGCTGTAAATTTTGTGCCTTAAGATTACTTTCCAGGTTTTTACGTTTAGTAGAAGAAGGAATTACTGAGTAACCTTCCCCCATAGCCCACGCCAGAATCACTTGTGCCGGAGTCGCATTGTGTTTAGCTGCGATACGAGCAATAACCTCATCTTTCAGGGCCTTACCATACGCCAGCGTCATATAGGAAGTAATATGGATGCCGTGCTGTTTAGCCCAGGCAACCACTTTACGGTTTTGCAGATAAGGAGAGAGTTCAATCTGGTTAGTAGCGATGTTTTCAGCACCAACAGCAGCAATCGCTTTTTCCATCAACGGGATCGTGAAGTTGGAAATACCGATCTCACGCGTCAGCCCTTGTTTTTTGGCTTCCAGCAGCGCCTGCATAAACTCTTCAACAGAGACTTCATCGTTTGGTGACGGCCAGTGGATTAGCGTCAGATCAACATAATCGGTACGCAATTTTTGCAGGCTCTCTTTCAGACTTGGGATCAATTTGTCTTTGCTGAGATTTTCAATCCAGATTTTAGTGGTGATGTAGAGTTCATGACGTGGCACGCCACTTTCTGCAATCGCCTGACCTACTGCGGCTTCGTTATCATAGATTTGTGCGGTATCAATTGCGCGATAACCAAGTTCAAGCGCCGTTATCACAGATGAAATAACAACGTCGTCTTTCAGACGGAAAGTACCTAAACCAAATGCAGGGATAGCCATAATATGCCTCTTTTAATGCTATTTTCGTTAACTGAGGTGATTATGGGCTTCAGACTGTTGAGGAAAAAGAGCGTAAAATGCAGAGGATTTTTGCGATTCTGGCAATAATAGATATACAGACGAAAAAAAACCTCGAGCGTTAACTCGAGGCTTCTTAATAAGTGGCGGAACGGACGGGACTCGAACCCGCGACCCCCTGCGTGACAGGCAGGTATTCTAACCGACTGAACTACCGCTCCACCGAATTCTTTTACAACCACCGGTTTTATGACCGGCTTACTGCTTAATTTGATGCCTGGCAGTTCCCTACTCTCGCATGGGGAGACCCCACACTACCATCGGCGCTACGGCGTTTCACTTCTGAGTTCGGCATGGGGTCAGGTGGGACCACCGCGCTACGGCCGCCAGGCAAATTCTGTTTTATCAGACCGCTTCTGCGTTCTGATTTAATCTGTATCAGGCTGAAAATCTTCTCTCAATCCGCCAAAACAGCTTCGGCGTTGTAAGGTTAAGCCTCACGGTTCATTAGTACCGGTTAGCTCAACGCATCGCTGCGCTTACACACCCGGCCTATCAACGTCGTCGTCTTCAACGTTCCTTCAGGACTCTCAAGGAGTCAGGGAGAACTCATCTCGGGGCAAGTTTCGTGCTTAGATGCTTTCAGCACTTATCTCTTCCGCATTTAGCTACCGGGCAGTGCCATTGGCATGACAACCCGAACACCAGTGATGCGTCCACTCCGGTCCTCTCGTACTAGGAGCAGCCCCCCTCAATTCTCCAGCGCCCACGGCAGATAGGGACCGAACTGTCTCACGACGTTCTAAACCCAGCTCGCGTACCACTTTAAATGGCGAACAGCCATACCCTTGGGACCTACTTCAGCCCCAGGATGTGATGAGCCGACATCGAGGTGCCAAACACCGCCGTCGATATGAACTCTTGGGCGGTATCAGCCTGTTATCCCCGGAGTACCTTTTATCCGTTGAGCGATGGCCCTTCCATTCAGAACCACCGGATCACTATGACCTGCTTTCGCACCTGCTCGCGCCGTCACGCTCGCAGTCAAGCTGGCTTATGCCATTGCACTAACCTCCTGATGTCCGACCAGGATTAGCCAACCTTCGTGCTCCTCCGTTACTCTTTAGGAGGAGACCGCCCCAGTCAAACTACCCACCAGACACTGTCCGCAACCCGGATCACGGGTCAACGTTAGAACATCAAACATTAAAGGGTGGTATTTCAAGGTCGGCTCCATGCAGACTGGCGTCCACACTTCAAAGCCTCCCACCTATCCTACACATCAAGGCTCAATGTTCAGTGTCAAGCTATAGTAAAGGTTCACGGGGTCTTTCCGTCTTGCCGCGGGTACACTGCATCTTCACAGCGAGTTCAATTTCACTGAGTCTCGGGTGGAGACAGCCTGGCCATCATTACGCCATTCGTGCAGGTCGGAACTTACCCGACAAGGAATTTCGCTACCTTAGGACCGTTATAGTTACGGCCGCCGTTTACCGGGGCTTCGATCAAGAGCTTCGCTTGCGCTGACCCCATCAATTAACCTTCCGGCACCGGGCAGGCGTCACACCGTATACGTCCACTTTCGTGTTTGCACAGTGCTGTGTTTTTAATAAACAGTTGCAGCCAGCTGGTATCTTCGACTGATTTCAGCTCCATCCGCGAGGGACTTCACCTACATATCAGCGTGCCTTCTCCCGAAGTTACGGCACCATTTTGCCTAGTTCCTTCACCCGAGTTCTCTCAAGCGCCTTGGTATTCTCTACCTGACCACCTGTGTCGGTTTGGGGTACGATTTGATGTTACCTGATGCTTAGAGGCTTTTCCTGGAAGCAGGGCATTTGTTGCTTCAGCACCGTAGTGCCTCGTCATCACGCCTCAGCCTTGATTTTCCGGATTTGCCTGGAAAACCAGCCTACACGCTTAAACCGGGACAACCGTCGCCCGGCCAACATAGCCTTCTCCGTCCCCCCTTCGCAGTAACACCAAGTACAGGAATATTAACCTGTTTCCCATCGACTACGCCTTTCGGCCTCGCCTTAGGGGTCGACTCACCCTGCCCCGATTAACGTTGGACAGGAACCCTTGGTCTTCCGGCGAGCGGGCTTTTCACCCGCTTTATCGTTACTTATGTCAGCATTCGCACTTCTGATACCTCCAGCATACCTCACAGTACACCTTCACAGGCTTACAGAACGCTCCCCTACCCAACAACGCATAAGCGTCGCTGCCGCAGCTTCGGTGCATGGTTTAGCCCCGTTACATCTTCCGCGCAGGCCGACTCGACCAGTGAGCTATTACGCTTTCTTTAAATGATGGCTGCTTCTAAGCCAACATCCTGGCTGTCTGGGCCTTCCCACATCGTTTCCCACTTAACCATGACTTTGGGACCTTAGCTGGCGGTCTGGGTTGTTTCCCTCTTCACGACGGACGTTAGCACCCGCCGTGTGTCTCCCGTGATAACATTCTCCGGTATTCGCAGTTTGCATCGGGTTGGTAAGTCGGGATGACCCCCTTGCCGAAACAGTGCTCTACCCCCGGAGATGAATTCACGAGGCGCTACCTAAATAGCTTTCGGGGAGAACCAGCTATCTCCCGGTTTGATTGGCCTTTCACCCCCAGCCACAAGTCATCCGCTAATTTTTCAACATTAGTCGGTTCGGTCCTCCAGTTAGTGTTACCCAACCTTCAACCTGCCCATGGCTAGATCACCGGGTTTCGGGTCTATACCCTGCAACTTAACGCCCAGTTAAGACTCGGTTTCCCTTCGGCTCCCCTATTCGGTTAACCTTGCTACAGAATATAAGTCGCTGACCCATTATACAAAAGGTACGCAGTCACACGCCTAAGCGTGCTCCCACTGCTTGTACGTACACGGTTTCAGGTTCTTTTTCACTCCCCTCGCCGGGGTTCTTTTCGCCTTTCCCTCACGGTACTGGTTCACTATCGGTCAGTCAGGAGTATTTAGCCTTGGAGGATGGTCCCCCCATATTCAGACAGGATACCACGTGTCCCGCCCTACTCATCGAGCTCACAGCATGTGCATTTTTGTGTACGGGGCTGTCACCCTGTATCGCGCGCCTTTCCAGACGCTTCCACTAACACACACACTGATTCAGGCTCTGGGCTGCTCCCCGTTCGCTCGCCGCTACTGGGGGAATCTCGGTTGATTTCTTTTCCTCGGGGTACTTAGATGTTTCAGTTCCCCCGGTTCGCCTCATTAACCTATGGATTCAGTTAATGATAGTGTGACGAATCACACTGGGTTTCCCCATTCGGAAATCGCCGGTTATAACGGTTCATATCACCTTACCGACGCTTATCGCAGATTAGCACGTCCTTCATCGCCTCTGACTGCCAGGGCATCCACCGTGTACGCTTAGTCGCTTAACCTCACAACCCGAAGATGTTTCTTGCGATTCATCATCGTGTTGCGAAAATTTGAGAGACTCACGAACAACTTTCATTGTTCAGTGTTTCAATTTTCAGCTTGATCCAGATTTTTAAAGAGCAAAACTTCGCAGTGAACCTTTGCAGGTACACTCTGAAGTATTTTTTATTTAATCACTACAGAGATGGTGGAGCTATGCGGGATCGAACCGCAGACCTCCTGCGTGCAAAGCAGGCGCTCTCCCAGCTGAGCTATAGCCCCATAACATGTAGTTAAAACCTCTTCAAATTTGCCGTAATTTGGTAGGCCTGAGTGGACTTGAACCACCGACCTCACCCTTATCAGGGGTGCGCTCTAACCACCTGAGCTACAAGCCTGTAGAGGTTTTACTGCTCATTTTCATCAGACAATCTGTGTGAGCACTGCAAAGTACGTTTCTTTAAGGTAAGGAGGTGATCCAACCGCAGGTTCCCCTACGGTTACCTTGTTACGACTTCACCCCAGTCATGAATCACAAAGTGGTAAGCGCCCTCCCGAAGGTTAAGCTACCTACTTCTTTTGCAACCCACTCCCATGGTGTGACGGGCGGTGTGTACAAGGCCCGGGAACGTATTCACCGTGGCATTCTGATCCACGATTACTAGCGATTCCGACTTCATGGAGTCGAGTTGCAGACTCCAATCCGGACTACGACGCACTTTATGAGGTCCGCTTGCTCTCGCGAGGTCGCTTCTCTTTGTATGCGCCATTGTAGCACGTGTGTAGCCCTGGTCGTAAGGGCCATGATGACTTGACGTCATCCCCACCTTCCTCCAGTTTATCACTGGCAGTCTCCTTTGAGTTCCCGGCCGGACCGCTGGCAACAAAGGATAAGGGTTGCGCTCGTTGCGGGACTTAACCCAACATTTCACAACACGAGCTGACGACAGCCATGCAGCACCTGTCTCACAGTTCCCGAAGGCACCAATCCATCTCTGGAAAGTTCTGTGGATGTCAAGACCAGGTAAGGTTCTTCGCGTTGCATCGAATTAAACCACATGCTCCACCGCTTGTGCGGGCCCCCGTCAATTCATTTGAGTTTTAACCTTGCGGCCGTACTCCCCAGGCGGTCGACTTAACGCGTTAGCTCCGGAAGCCACGCCTCAAGGGCACAACCTCCAAGTCGACATCGTTTACGGCGTGGACTACCAGGGTATCTAATCCTGTTTGCTCCCCACGCTTTCGCACCTGAGCGTCAGTCTTCGTCCAGGGGGCCGCCTTCGCCACCGGTATTCCTCCAGATCTCTACGCATTTCACCGCTACACCTGGAATTCTACCCCCCTCTACGAGACTCAAGCTTGCCAGTATCAGATGCAGTTCCCAGGTTGAGCCCGGGGATTTCACATCTGACTTAACAAACCGCCTGCGTGCGCTTTACGCCCAGTAATTCCGATTAACGCTTGCACCCTCCGTATTACCGCGGCTGCTGGCACGGAGTTAGCCGGTGCTTCTTCTGCGGGTAACGTCAATGAGCAAAGGTATTAACTTTACTCCCTTCCTCCCCGCTGAAAGTACTTTACAACCCGAAGGCCTTCTTCATACACGCGGCATGGCTGCATCAGGCTTGCGCCCATTGTGCAATATTCCCCACTGCTGCCTCCCGTAGGAGTCTGGACCGTGTCTCAGTTCCAGTGTGGCTGGTCATCCTCTCAGACCAGCTAGGGATCGTCGCCTAGGTGAGCCGTTACCCCACCTACTAGCTAATCCCATCTGGGCACATCCGATGGCAAGAGGCCCGAAGGTCCCCCTCTTTGGTCTTGCGACGTTATGCGGTATTAGCTACCGTTTCCAGTAGTTATCCCCCTCCATCAGGCAGTTTCCCAGACATTACTCACCCGTCCGCCACTCGTCAGCAAAGAAGCAAGCTTCTTCCTGTTACCGTTCGACTTGCATGTGTTAGGCCTGCCGCCAGCGTTCAATCTGAGCCATGATCAAACTCTTCAATTTAAAAGTTTGATGCTCAAAGAATTAAACTTCGTAATGAATTACGTGTTCACTCTTGAGACTTGGTATTCATTTTTCGTCTTGCGACGTTAAGAATCCGTATCTTCGAGTGCCCACACAGATTGTCTGATAAATTGTTAAAGAGCAGTTGCGACGCGGCTTTCAGCTCACTGTCGCGAGGTGGCGTATATTACGCTTTCCTCTTTCAGAGTCAACCCTGAATTTCAGGATTTTTTCTCTTCAACCGAACCGGCTGTTTGTGTGAAGTGATTCACATCCGCCGTGTCGATGGAGGCGCATTATAGGGAGTCAGCTCAGGAAGACAAGCGGAAAAATGCATTTTTATTTCAACCGCTCATCTTTTAATCATTGCGCCGGTTTTTGCTGCTTTTTTATCGCTTGCGGCAGGTCTGCCAGGCTATTTAACACCCAATCTGCCGCGTTTTCTGCTTCAGGTGTAATAGGTTTACCCGTACGCACCAGCACTTTTGTTCCCACGTTCGCCGCAAC
This sequence comes from Enterobacter hormaechei, assembly GCA_042434945.1. GTDB lineage: Bacteria > Pseudomonadota > Gammaproteobacteria > Enterobacterales > Enterobacteriaceae > Escherichia > Escherichia hormaechei_A. Next base: position 371,382 of record CP170191.1, on the reverse strand, counting down.
CGCTGCCTGCATATCTTCTAATTTATCGCCCACCATATAAGAAGCGGCCATATCAATATGCAAATAATCGCGTGCTGACAAAAGCATCCCCGGATGTGGTTTGCGGCAATCGCAGACCTGGCGAAACTCTTCAACACTACCCTGCGGATGATGCGGGCAATAATAGATACCATCCAGATCGACATCTCGGTCCGCCAGCGACCAGTCCATCCACTCGGTCAGCGTTTCAAACTGTGCTTCGGTAAATTTACCGCGAGCAATGCCAGACTGGTTGGTTACTACCACCAGCGCAAAGCCCATTTTTTTTAGCTCGCGCATAGCGTCAATAACACCGTCGATAAATTCAAAGTTGTCGATCTCATGGACATAGCCGTGATCGACATTAATGGTGCCATCACGGTCAAGAAAAATTGCGGGTACGCTCTTCGCCACCTTTTATAGCTCCTTAATAAGGCATGTGACGCTAGTATCGCATGTTTCGACCTGCAAGAAAGTGCTCTTCGCATAAACCTGATTGATTTAGACGTCTGGATGCCTTAACATCCATTTCATTGACGGCGTTGCCCGTTTCAGGCATTCGAGATGCCACGACTAACTTAATGACGATAATAAATAATCAATGATAAAACTTTCGAATATCACCAAAGTGTTCCACCAGGGCACCCGCACCATCCAGGCGTTGAACAACGTCAGCCTGCATGTGCCAGCTGGACAAATTTATGGCGTTATCGGTGCCTCAGGCGCGGGTAAGAGTACGCTTATACGTTGTGTAAACCTGCTGGAGCGCCCAACCGAGGGTAGCGTGCTGGTCGATGGCCAGGAACTGACCACGCTGTCAGAATCCGAGTTGACCAAAGCTCGCCGCCAGATTGGTATGATTTTCCAGCATTTTAACCTGCTCTCTTCGCGTACTGTTTTTGGCAACGTGGCTCTGCCGCTGGAGCTGGACAACACACCGAAAGACGAGATCAAACGTCGCGTGACGGAATTGCTGTCATTGGTTGGTCTTGGTGATAAGCATGATAGCTATCCGTCGAACCTTTCCGGTGGGCAGAAACAGCGCGTGGCAATTGCCCGTGCGTTAGCCAGCAATCCCAAAGTATTGCTGTGTGATGAAGCCACCAGCGCGCTGGACCCGGCAACGACACGTTCTATTCTCGAACTGCTGAAAGACATCAACCGCCGTCTGGGTTTGACGATTCTGTTGATCACTCACGAAATGGACGTTGTGAAGCGCATTTGTGATTGCGTGGCGGTCATCAGCAATGGCGAACTGATCGAGCAGGACACGGTAAGTGAAGTGTTCTCGCATCCGAAAACGCCGCTGGCGCAGAAATTTATTCAGTCGACCCTGCATCTGGATATCCCGGAAGATTACCAGGAACGTCTGCAAGCGGAGCCATTTACTGACTGCGTGCCGATGCTGCGTCTGGAGTTTACCGGCCAATCGGTCGATGCCCCACTGCTTTCTGAAACCGCGCGTCGTTTCAACGTCAACAACAACATTATTAGCGCGCAGATGGATTACGCCGGTGGCGTTAAGTTCGGCATCATGCTGACTGAAATGCACGGCACACAACAAGATACGCAAGCCGCCATTGCCTGGCTGCAGGAACACCATGTAAAAGTAGAGGTACTGGGTTATGTCTGAGCCGATGATGTGGCTGCTGGTTCGTGGCGTATGGGAAACGCTGGCAATGACCTTCGTATCCGGTTTTTTTGGCTTTGTGATTGGTCTGCCGGTTGGCGTTCTGCTTTATGTCACGCGTCCGGGGCAAATTATTGCTAACGCGAAGCTGTATCGTACCGTTTCTGCGATTGTGAACATTTTCCGTTCCATCCCGTTCATTATCTTGCTGGTATGGATGATTCCGTTTACCCGCGTTATTGTCGGTACATCGATTGGTTTGCAGGCAGCGATTGTTCCGTTAACCGTTGGTGCAGCACCGTTTATTGCCCGTATGGTCGAGAACGCTCTGCTGGAGATCCCAACCGGGTTAATTGAAGCTTCCCGCGCAATGGGTGCCACGCCGATGCAGATCGTCCGTAAGGTGCTGTTACCGGAAGCGCTGCCTGGTCTGGTGAATGCGGCAACTATCACCCTGATTACCCTGGTCGGTTATTCCGCGATGGGTGGTGCAGTCGGTGCCGGTGGTTTAGGTCAGATTGGCTATCAGTATGGCTACATCGGCTATAACGCGACGGTGATGAATACGGTACTGGTATTGCTGGTCATTCTGGTTTATTTAATTCAGTTCGCAGGCGACCGCATCGTCCGGGCTGTCACTCGCAAGTAACGTTCAACACAACATAAATAATTGAAGAAGGAATAAGGTATGGCGTTCAAATTCAAAACCTTTGCGGCAGTGGGAGCCCTGATTGGATCACTGGCACTGGTAGGCTGCGGTCAGGATGAAAAAGATCCAAACCACATTAAAGTCGGCGTGATTGTTGGTGCCGAACAGCAGGTTGCAGAAGTCGCGCAGAAAGTTGCGAAAGACAAATATGGCCTGGACGTTGAGCTGGTAACCTTCAACGACTATGTTCTGCCAAACGAAGCATTGAGCAAAGGCGATATCGACGCCAACGCCTTCCAGCATAAACCGTACCTTGATCAGCAACTGAAAGATCGTGGCTACAAACTGGTCGCAGTAGGCAACACTTTTGTTTATCCGATTGCTGGTTACTCCAAGAAAATCAAATCACTGGATGAACTGCAGGATGGTTCGCAGGTTGCCGTGCCAAACGATCCAACTAACCTTGGTCGTTCACTGCTGCTGCTGCAAAAAGTGGGCTTGATCAAACTGAAAGATGGCGTTGGCCTGCTGCCGACCGTACTTGATGTTGTTGAGAACCCAAAAAATCTGAAAATTGTTGAGCTGGAAGCACCGCAGCTGCCTCGCTCTCTGGACGACGCGCAAATCGCTCTGGCAGTTATCAATACCACCTATGCCAGCCAGATTGGCCTGACTCCAGCGAAAGACGGTATCTTTGTTGAAGATAAAGACTCCCCGTACGTAAACCTGATCGTAACGCGTGAAGATAACAAAGACGCCGAGAACGTGAAGAAATTCGTCCAGGCTTATCAGTCTGACGAAGTTTACGAAGCAGCAAACAAAGTGTTTAACGGCGGCGCTGTTAAAGGCTGGTAATTTTTAGGCTGTTTCCACAATTTGTAATATCATTCAGGACGGGCGCTTGCCCGTCTTGTCATTTTTACAAGCTCCTGATTCAATATTGACGTTTTGATCATACATTGAGGAAATACTATGCGTGCTTTACCGATCTGTTTAGTAGCACTCATGCTAAGCGGCTGTTCCATGTTAAGCAGATCCCCTGTCGAACCCGTTCAAAGCACTGCACCCCAGCCGAAAGCGGAGCCTGCAAAGCCGAAAGCGCCGCGCGCCACGCCGGTCCGAATTTATACCAATGCAGAAGAATTAGTCGGCAAACCGTTCCGCGATCTCGGTGAAGTCAGTGGCGACTCTTGCCAGGCCTCTAATCAGGACTCTCCGCCGAGCATTCCAACCGCACGTAAGCGGATGCAAATCAACGCCTCTAAAATGAAAGCCAATGCTGTATTACTGCATAGCTGCGAAGTCACCAGCGGTACGCCGGGCTGCTATCGTCAGGCTGTATGTATCGGCTCTGCGCTTAACATTACGGCGAAATGAGCAGTTTCCAGTTCGAGCAAATAGGCGTTATTCGCTCGCCCTATAAAGAAAAATTCGCCGTTCCGCGCCAGCCAGGTCTGGTAAAAAGCGCCAACGGCGAACTGCATCTCATTGCTCCCTACAACCAGGCCGACGCCGTTCGCGGCCTGGAAGCGTTCAGCCATTTATGGATCCTTTTCGTCTTTCATCAAACGATGGAAGGCGGCTGGCGTCCGACTGTGCGTCCACCGCGCCTCGGCGGTAACGCCAGAATGGGGGTTTTCGCTACGCGCTCCACTTTTCGCCCTAACCCAATTGGTATGTCGCTGGTAGAGCTGAAAGAGGTTGTTTGCCATAAAGACAGCGTGATTCTAAAGCTCGGCAGTCTGGATCTGGTCGATGGTACGCCGGTAGTGGATATCAAACCGTATCTCCCCTTTGCCGAATCGCTTCCCGATGCCAGTGCCAGCTATGCGCAAAGTGCGCCAGCTGCAGAGATGGCGGTGAGTTTTACCGCAGAGGTCGAAAAGCAGCTTTTGACGCTGGAGAAGCGTTATCCGCAGTTAACGCTGTTTATCCGCGAAGTACTGGCGCAGGACCCGCGCCCGGCCTATCGTAAAGGTGAGGAAACGGGCAAAACCTATGCCGTCTGGCTGCATGATTTTAACGTTCGCTGGCGCGTCACCGACGCAGGTTTTGAAGTCTTTGCGCTGGAACCGCGTTAAATTCACGCCCTTCTCTTTTGACATTTCTTTTGCACTGGTAAACTAAATCACTTTTTTTGTCCCAGGCTCGCCTTGAGCCTGTTCTACCTTCCAACTGGAACCGTAACAACATGCGTACTAGCCAATACCTGCTCTCCACTCTCAAGGAGACACCTGCCGACGCCGAGGTGATCAGCCATCAGCTGATGCTGCGCGCCGGGATGATCCGCAAGCTGGCCTCCGGGTTATATACCTGGCTGCCGACCGGCGTGCGCGTTCTGAAAAAAGTCGAAAACATCGTGCGTGAAGAGATGAACAACGCCGGTGCAATCGAGGTGTCGATGCCGGTGGTTCAGCCAGCCGATTTGTGGCAAGAGAGTGGTCGTTGGGAACAGTACGGTCCGGAACTGCTGCGTTTTGTTGACCGTGGCGAGCGTCCGTTCGTACTCGGCCCAACTCATGAAGAAGTTATCACTGACCTGATTCGTAACGAGCTTAGCTCTTACAAACAGCTGCCGCTGAACTTCTATCAGATCCAGACCAAGTTCCGCGACGAAGTGCGTCCGCGTTTCGGCGTCATGCGTTCCCGCGAATTCCTGATGAAAGATGCTTACTCTTTCCATACTTCTCAGGAATCCCTGCAGGAAACCTACGATGCAATGTATGCGGCCTACAGCAAAATCTTCAGCCGCATGGGGCTGGATTTCCGCGCCGTACAAGCCGACACCGGTTCTATAGGCGGCAGCGCCTCTCACGAATTCCAGGTGCTGGCGCAGAGCGGTGAAGACGATGTGGTCTTCTCCGACACCTCTGACTATGCAGCGAACATTGAACTGGCAGAAGCTATCGCGCCGAAAGAACCGCGCGCTGCTGCTACCCAGGAAATGACGCTGGTTGATACGCCGAACGCGAAAACCATCGCGGAACTGGTTGAACAGTTCAATCTGCCGATTGAGAAAACGGTTAAGACTCTGCTGGTTAAAGCGGTTGAAGGCAGCAGCTTCCCGCTGGTTGCGCTGCTGGTGCGCGGTGATCACGAGCTGAACGAAGTTAAAGCAGAAAAACTGCCGCAGGTTGCAAGCCCGCTGACTTTCGCGACTGAAGAAGAAATTCGTGCCGTGGTTAAAGCCGGTCCGGGTTCACTGGGTCCGGTAAACATGCCGATTCCGGTGGTGATTGACCGTACCGTTGCGGCGATGAGTGATTTCGCTGCTGGTGCTAACATCGATGGTAAACACTACTTCGGCATCAACTGGGATCGCGATGTCGCTACCCCGGAAGTTGCAGATATCCGTAACGTGGTGGCTGGCGATCCAAGCCCGGATGGCCAGGGTACGCTGCTGATCAAACGTGGTATCGAAGTTGGTCACATCTTCCAGCTGGGTACCAAGTACTCCGAAGCACTGAAAGCCTCCGTACAGGGTGAAGATGGCCGTAACCAAATCCTGACGATGGGTTGCTACGGTATCGGGGTAACGCGTGTGGTAGCTGCGGCGATTGAGCAGAACTACGACGAACGAGGCATCGTATGGCCTGACGCTATCGCGCCGTTCCAGGTGGCGATTCTGCCGATGAACATGCACAAATCCTTCCGCGTACAAGAGCTTGCTGAGAAACTGTACAGCGAACTGCGTGCACAAGGTATCGAAGTGCTGCTGGATGACCGCAAAGAGCGTCCGGGCGTGATGTTTGCTGATATGGAACTGATCGGTATTCCGCACACTATTGTGCTGGGCGACCGTAACCTCGACAACGACGATATCGAATATAAATATCGTCGCAACGGCGAGAAACAGTTAATTAAGACTGGTGACATCGTCGATTATCTGGTGAAAGCCATCAAAGGTTAAGAAACAAAAAACCCCGCCAGTGCGGGGTTTTTTAATGGCTATATCTTATTTGCTTCCGCAGTCTTTCCCCGCAGCAAACTTCGCATCTTTATCTGCCACCAGCGTTTTCACCAGCTCGCCGCTATCCGGGTTTGGCTCCAGCGTAAAATGCCCTTCAACCGTCAGCAACACTGGCTTACTGTCGTTGCCGCGCGCGACGGCATAGTCTCGCTCCAGCTGGGCATTGTTCGCCACGCTGACTTTCTTCCCGGTTGCACAGTCAGTGAAGATCGCCGCATCCGCCATGTAGAAATACATCCCTCGCATCGCCATTGGGGTGGCTGGCAGGGTCGCTTTCACCGGGGCCAACGCGTAGTTGAACTGGGATTCAATCGGATTGCCTTCGCGATCGAGCATCTCCATCCCCTCGCCTTTGGCGCGGAAGAAGGTTTTATCGCCCGTGGTATCCGTCAATACCAGCTTCTCAGCCGTACGCGCCCATGTTCCGTAAGATGCAAAAGAAGACGGTTCTTTCGCCCCCTGGTAACGCTGGTTCATGACCCAGGTGCCATCTTTTTGCAGGAACAGAGAGGTTTCGATGCCCTCGCAATCTGCACACGGTAATACGCCGCGCCAGCTTTGCTGCATCGGCTTTAATTCTTCATTTTGCGTTGGCTGTAGTACCTGCGTTTCTGAACGGTTATTACAGCCAAAAAGCGCGAACAGGCTTGTCACGGCCAGCGCTGATAATAATGCTTTTTTCACAATACTTTCCTTATGAAAAAGGGTATCCCTTTCGTCACATTATGGGTGACGGACTTTGCCACGCAGTGATTTTACGGTGGATTTCTGCGCCTTCGATGACAACCGACGTTCTTTCGATGCCCGCGTTGGACGTGTTGCCCGGCGACTTTTTTGTACAGCCGTCAGCTCTTTAATGACCGCGACCAGCCGGGCTATTGCCGCTTCCCGGTTAAGCTCCTGGCTGCGATACTCCTGCGCTTTAATCACCATCACACCCTCGCTGGTGATCAGGTGATGGCTGGCGGCAAGCAGGCTTTCTTTATAATACTCTGGCAGGCTGGAGGCCCGAATGTCAAAGCGCAAATGGATAGCCGTTGAGGCCTTGTTAACGTGCTGTCCCCCTGCTCCCTGGGCCCGGATGGCGGTGATCTCCAGCTCGTTATCAGGGATGCTGACGTTTCGGGACAATACAATCATGATGCGGGCTGCCAGGCTGTGAGATGAATTTCCAGATTATTCTGAGAATCGGAAAGCCAGATGGCGCCGTCCTGAATCGTCGCCTGTAGCGCCATCGTCCGGCTGGCGAACGCACTCAGCTGCGCCAGCTGTTCATCATCCAGATACCAGACGGTAAGATTTTTGAACTGCGCACATTTATTTTTATTTTGTTGCCACCAGATCTCCGCCGCTCGCTGGTTGTAGGCAAACAACGCCACTTCAGCAGACTGGGTGCAGGCCTTTTTGATCCGGCGTTCATCCGGCAGGCCAAGCTCAATCCATAAATCGATACCCAGATGATCGTTGCGCAGCCAGGCTTCCGGTTCATCTTCCGCGCTTAAACCACGGGTAAATTGCAGACGCTCGTCGGCATACTTAATCCACGCCAGCAGGCGCAGCATCATGCGCTCCTGGGTTTCAGAAGGGTGACGCGCCAGCGTCAATGACGCATCCAGAAACTGGTTACGGTCAAGATCCGCCACATTGACCACAGCTTTATAAATTGTCGCTTTCAGCGCCATGAGAGAACTCCTTTCGAATCAGGCGTACATTGTAGCGAAAACCGCGGCAAAAGGCTGTTACGAGGTGGTGTCTCCCTCTTATCAAGGCGCTGATAATGCTTAAATGAGTATGGTATAGTCACCTTGCTAAACCGAGTTTAACTTCGTAGGCTTAATGATATCTCACAGTAAGTCAGTACGCTGGCAGGAGGTGATGTGAATAATTATTGTGAGTTGATTCGCAGACGGTATGCGGAGATCGCCAGCGGAGATCTGGGGTACATTCCGGATGCGTTGGGCTGTGTATTGAACGTGCTAAATGAAGTGGCCTCTGATGAGAGCCTTTCTGAATCGGTCAGGGAAAAAGCAGCGTATGCTGCGGCGAATTTACTGGTGAGCGATTATGTCGATGAATGATACCTATCAACCCATCAATTGTGATGACTATGACAACCTCGAACTCGCCTGCCAGCATCATTTAATACTGACGCTGGAGTTAAAAGATGGCGAAGTGCTAAAGGCAAAGGCCAGCGATCTGGTTTCCCGTAAAAATGTGGAATACCTGGTTGTGGAAGATGCAGGTGCAACGCGTGAGCTACGCCTCGACAAAATTGCCAGTTTCAGCCATCCGGAAATCGGCACCGTTGTGGTGAGCGAATCCTGATAACCAACGGGCAGCCAGGCTGCCCGTTACGCTTTCCATTCAAAATTAACACCCGCTTCAGCCCACCCCTCTTCAGTGATGAACACCTCTGCCGCCGCGATGAGCGTGTCGCCGTAAAACAGAAGCGGCGTGGTATCACGTCGCCAGGGCGGAACGTTCTGTTCCTGCCAGATTTTCTTCAGCTTACGCCCGCCGTTACGACTGACGATATGCAGCATGCCGCTGGTCCTGAAGCGTATGGTAACGTTCTCGTCCGGCTCAGGTAGACGCACATTGCCCGAATGGCTTAACGCAACGACACCGGCATTCATCGGTAGCGTTAATGCTTTTTCCGGCGACGGCCAGTCGAGCACAACGTCAGCCAGCGACGGCACAGATTTTACCCACCAGAGTTGCCCTTTATAGCGCCTGACGTCATAACCATTCAGGTGTATACACGGGGCGGCATCTTCCCTCGCCTGTGCAACTTCCTCCCAGATACGGTTGAGCATCGCCCGGGACGGCATAACCGCACGGTGGTAAGCCAGCCAGCGACGAATCAGAGCAGCCCGGCGCACGGGGCTCATCACCTTCAACGGCGCAATGTTCAGGGCACCGTCAGCGGTAGTCAGCGTATCCAGCTCCTCGCTCAGCAACTCATCCAGCAAGCTTTCCTGTTCAGCACACAGCATGGCGCTTCTGGCCGCCGCTTCGGAAAAATGCGCCCAGCGCTCACTCAGCAGCGGTAAGACGCGCAGGCGCAGGAAGTTACGGTCATAACTGTCGTCCTGATTGCTCTCGTCTTCAATCCAGCACAGATGATGCTGCTGCGCCCAGGCTTCCAGTGATGCGCGCGTCTCACCCAGTAGCGGGCGGATGAGCTCTGTTTCAGCAAAATCAGCGCGCTCAGGCATGGCGGATAAACCCGCAGGCCCGCTGCCCCGCTTGAGCGCCAGTAAAAACGTCTCGCACTGGTCGTCCAGATGCTGCGCGGTGACCAACGCTTCCCCTTGCTGTAATGCGCCGGAAAACGCGGCGTAGCGGGCTTTCCGCGCCTGCGCCTCAATACCCAGCCCCTCATCCTCAAGCGTGACGCGTTCAACGATCAGCGGGATCGCCCACCCTGAACACACCGCTTCGCAGTGCGCTACCCAGTCGTCGGCATGGGGGCTTAAGCCGTGATGGATATGCATCGCCCGCAGCTGGACGTCAGGCTCACGGTCGCGCCAGAGCTTAAGGCGGTGCAGCAAAACGGTGGAATCCAGGCCACCGCTGAACCCCACCAGCAGCTGGCGATAGGGTGAAACGGCGTGCGCGATAGCAGGTAAGGTCATAGGAAATTACACATAAAAAATGCCCGAACTGAACGGGCATTATCACACATGACGGCGATTACTGCTGGTAAAGCTCCAGCGGCAGGCCGTCCGGATCGTTGAAAAAAGTGAAACGTTTATCGGTAAAGGGATCGACACGAATCGCTTCGCAGGCCACGCCGTGGGCTTCCAGATGTTTTACCGCGCTGTCCAGGTCATCGACGCTGAAGGCCAGGTGGCGCAGGCCGCAGGCTTCCGGGCGTGAAGGACGCGCTGGCGGGAACGGAAATGAGAAAAGCTCAATCACATATTGCCCATTAAGCGCCAAATCCCCTTCCATGAGTCGCGCGCTTCGCGATAGACTTCGCTTTGCAGCGTGAAACCAAGAATATCGCAGTAGAAAGCTTTGCTCACCGCATAATCCGTCGCAATAATCGCAATATGGTGAACCTGTTTTAAACCCAGCATAACGTCTCCTTTATTTGTTAACAGCACGTTACTCGCCCGGAAAGCCGCTCTGGCAAGTTATCCCGCCATTTTTAGGACTCGTACGCGGTAAACGCCGTCTTCGTCCTGTTTCGCGCCGTGAATATCCGTTTCAAAACCGGGGTAATGTTGCCCGACGGAACAAAGCATCAGTAGAAAATCGAGTACTGTGCGGCTCTCTTTGGTCAGCATTTCTCCAGGCATCAACAGCGGTACGCCCGGTGGATAAGGCAGGATCATATTTGCCGATACTCTACCGACCAGTTGTTCCAGCGCAATGGTTTCTACTTCGCCTTTAATTTGTCGTTGCCATGCCTGATGTGGCGTCATGATCATCTCCGGCAAAGTATCGAATGCCCGCAACATCAAACCGGGAAGATCGTGTTTACGAATCAGCTTATGGATCCCTTGTGCCAGATCCTGAATACGCATATTGCGGTAGAAATCGGGATCTTCTGCATAGAGATCGGGTAGCATATTTTTGATCCGCAGGTTGAGATCGTAAGAGCGTTTGAATTCCGTCAACCCACGCAATAATCCCATTGCTTTGGTTTTATCGATGCCAATACTAAAGAGAAACAGCAGGTTATAAGGGCCGGTTTTCTCTACTACGATCCCACGTTCGTCGAGGAATTTTGCTACCAGCGCCGCCGGGATCCCCTCCTCGCTCATATTGCCCTGCTCGTCCATCCCCGGTGTCAAAATAGTGACTTTAACCGGATCGAGAAACATATGATCGGCATCCGCATCGTTAAAGCCGTGCCACTGTTCGCCAGGCGCAACGGGCCAGCATTCGGCTTCATCCACCTGCGGCGGTTGCCAGATATCGAAAAACCAACCGTCAGACTCTTCCCGCAGCCGCTGGACCTCTTTGCGAAAATGCAGAGCTCGTTCTACTGAACGGTTAATCAGCCGTTTGCCCGGATTACCACGCAGCATCGCCGCCGCCGTCTCAACCGAAGCAACAATGGGATAACTGGGCGAGGTGGTGGTATGCATCATAAAGGCTTCGTTAAAGGCCTCTTCGTCATACTCGCCTTTAATGTGGATCAGCGAAGCCTGCGATAACGCCGCCAGCATTTTGTGGGTCGATTGCGTTTCGAAGATCACTTTTCCCGCAACACGCTCGCCGCTCATACCACTTTTACCCTGGTAGATCGGATGAAAATGGGTGTACGGCACCCAGGCAGAATCGAAGTGAATCGACGGGACATCCAGCGTCTGTTTGATCCAGTCGGTGTTGTAGAGCAAGCCATCATAGGTGGAGTTGGTGATCACCGCATGAACCGGCCATTGTGCTTGCGTGGTAGCAGCGACTTTCTCTTCGATGCTGTCGCGAGTAAATTCACGGCGCGGGATCCCACCAAGAATCCCCAACGCATTACGCGTCGGTTTCAGCCAGACTGGCACTACATCGTTCATCATCAACAGATGCGCCAGCGATTTATGACAATTGCGGTCGATCAACAGCGTACTGCCGGATGGCGCGGCGTACATACCCACAATTTTGTTCGACGTCGATGTTCCGTTGGTAACGATATAACTCTGTTCCGCGCCAAAAGTCCGCGCGATGTACTCTTCCGCTTCCAGGTGTGGCCCGGTGTGGTCGAGCAACGAACCAAGCTCGGTGACCGAAATAGAGACATCAGCCTTAAGAGTATTCCCGCCGAAAAAATCATAAAACAGACAGCCAACCGGGCTTTTTTGATATGCGGTACCGCCCATATGCCCCGGCGTACAAAAGGTGTACTTCCGCTCTTTGACGTAGGTAAACAAGGCTTTCGTGAACGGCGGTGTAATGTTATCAAGATATTCGTCGGTGTACTGACGCATACGAATGGCGATATCTTCCGCCTGCCCCAGCGCATATTCAAAAAACCAGAGCGCCATCCGCATATCCTGCACGCTGACATCCATCGTCGAGTGGGTGTTGATGAAGGCATAAAGCGGGAGATATTCATTAAGCTGATTGATATCGCTACATAAATCGAGACTGTACTCATCCCAGTCAAAAATCACGCCGCAAATTCGAGGGTTATGTTCGATAAATTTCAGCAAATCAACGCTGTTTTGTGGCCAGATAATCTGAAAGCCTTGCGCCACCAGCGCCGACTCCAGTTCTTTGATGGGCTCATCTTTATAAAAGACGCCATGCGGTCCCATAATGGCAATGATGTTCATGTGTTCCTCCTGGAAAATCCTTCCTTAATCATAGCCTGCTCAAACCGTGGCGATAAAAAAGGGCCACCGAAGTGACCCTTTTTCAGAACTTTTGCGAATTACGCGTAACCGTAGCTCATCAGGCGCTGATAACGACGATTTTTTAAATCTTCAGTGCTTAACACGTCGAGATCGGCCAGATCCGCCAGCAGTTGCGCTTTCAACGATGCCGCCATCGCTTCCGGGTTACGGTGAGCACCACCCAGTGGTTCCGGGATGATGGAGTCGATCAGTTTCAGTTCTTTCAGACGCGGAGCAATGATACCCATCGCTTCAGCCGCCAGCGGCGCTTTGTCGGCGCTCTTCCACAGAATGGACGCACAACCTTCCGGCGAGATAACGGAATAGGTGCTGTATTGCAGCATATTCACTTTATCGCCCACGCCAATCGCCAGCGCACCGCCAGAACCACCTTCACCGATAACCGTACAAACTACCGGTACGCCGAGGCGAGACATTTCACGCAGGTTGCGTGCAATGGCTTCAGACTGACCACGCTCTTCTGCGCCCACGCCAGGATAAGCCCCCGGGGTGTCGATAAAGGTGATGATAGGCATCTTAAAGCGTTCAGCCATTTGCATCAGACGCAGTGCTTTGCGGTAACCTTCTGGCGCTGGCATACCAAAGTTACGGCGAATTTTTTCTTTGGTTTCACGACCTTTTTGATGACCAATGATCATCACCGGACGACCATCGAGACGGGCGATACCACCGACGATAGCTTTATCGTCTGCATACGCGCGGTCGCCAGCCAGTTCGTCAAATTCATCAAATGCCAGGCGAACGTAATCCAGGGTATAAGGACGCTGTGGATGGCGTGCCAGTTGCGCAATCTGCCATGCACCGAGATCGGCGAAGATTTTACGTGTCAGTTCTACGCTTTTTTCACGCAGACGATGCACTTCTTCATCGATGTTAATATCCAGTTTCTCATCCTGACGGCTAACCGCAGTCAGAGAATCGATTTTCGCTTCCAGCTCTGCAATCGGCTGTTCAAAATCAAGGAAATTCAGACTCATAGTATTCCTGTATTAGTCAAACTCCAGTTCCACCTGCTCCGAACCAATGAGGCCACGGAGATCGTTTAATAAACGATCGCTCGGAGAGACACGCCACGTCGCGCCAAAACGCAACCGCGCGCGTGCATCCGCCCTCTGATAGTAGAGATGTACTGGAATTGTCCCAGAGCGGTGGGGTTCCAGAGACTGACGGAGTCGGTTTAAAAGCTGGTCATCAATTTGCCTGTCCGTCAGCGAGATAGCAAGCCCGCGAGCATATTTTTCCCGGGCTTCGTCAATATCCATCACTTCGCGAGCGGTCATTTTAAGCCCACCGCTGAAGTCATCAAAGCTGACCTGTCCGCTGACGATAAGTATGCGGTCTTTTTCCAGCAATTGCTGGTATTTATCCAGGGCGTCAGTAAACAACATCACTTCCAGCCGCCCGGAACGGTCATCCAGCGTGCAGATACCGATACGATTGCCGCGCTTGGTGACCATAACCCGCGCGGCAACAACGAGCCCCGCAGCCGTGATGACTTTACCACGTTCTGTCGGGTGCATGTCTTTCAGCCTTACGCCTCCGACATAACGCTCAATCTCTTTTAAATACTGGTTGATAGGGTGTCCGGTCAGGTACAGGCCTAACGTTTCACGTTCCCCATCTAATACCACCTGCTCCGGCCACGGTTGGCAGCTGGCGTAGGATTGTTCAATTTGTTCCGGCTCTTCGGCCAGCACGCCGAACATATCGGCCTGACCGATAGCTTCCGCTTTCGCGTGTTGATCTGCCGCTTTTAACGCATCGCCCAGCGAGTTCATCAGCGCTGCGCGATGTGGCCCAAGACGGTCAAACGCCCCGGACATGATCAGTTTTTCCAGCACGCGACGGTTCAACTTTTTGGTGTCGGTACGGGCGCAGAGATCAAACAGTTCGCGGAAGTAGCCGCCTTTATTACGGGCTTCGATGATGGCCTCAATCGGACCTTCACCGACCCCTTTGATCGCGCCAATACCATACACGATTTCGCCGTCGTCGTTGACGTGGAAATGGTAAAGACCGGAGTTTATATCTGGTGGCAGGATTTTCAGCCCCATCCGCCAGCACTCATCCACCAGACCCACCACCTTCTCGGTGTTGTCCATATCGGCGGTCATTACCGCCGCCATAAACTCCGCAGGATAGTGCGCTTTCAGCCATAACGTTTGATATGACACCAAAGCATAGGCCGCAGAGTGCGATTTGTTAAATCCGTAACCAGCGAATTTCTCCACCAGGTCGAAGATTTTCATCGCCAGTTCAGCGTTGATTCCGTTCTTTTCTGCACCTTCAGCAAATACAGAACGTTGCTTAGCCATCTCTTCCGGCTTTTTCTTACCCATCGCACGACGCAGCATATCCGCGCCACCGAGGGTATAACCAGAAAGCACCTGCGCAATCTGCATGACCTGTTCCTGATACAGGATAATGCCGTAGGTTGGCTCCAGTACCGGTTTCAGGCTTTCATGCTGCCACTGTACGTCCGGATAGGAGATCTCTTCACGACCATGTTTACGGTCGATAAAGTTATCCACCATCCCTGATTGCAACGGACCGGGGCGGAACAGTGCCACTAGGGCGATCATATCTTCGAAGCAGTCAGGTTGTAGACGCTTGATCAGGTCCTTCATGCCGCGCGATTCAAGCTGGAATACCGCCGTGGTTTCCGAGCGTTGCAGCATGTCGAAGCTTTTCTTATCATCCAGCGGGATCGCAGCGATATCCAGCGGCGGCTCGCCATTCTTCGCCCGCCGCTTGTTGATCATCTCCAGCGCCCAGTTGATGATGGTGAGCGTACGCAAACCAAGGAAGTCGAACTTCACCAGTCCGGCGTATTCAACGTCGCTTTTATCAAACTGGGTGACCGGATGTTTGCCCTCTTCATCGCAGTAAAGCGGCGCAAAATCGGTAATTTTGGTCGGCGCGATAACCACCCCACCGGCGTGCTTACCGGCGTTACGGGTGACCCCTTCCAGTTTGCGCGCCATGTCGATCAGCGCCTTAACTTCTTCATCCGCTTCGTAGATTTCCGGCAGCTGCGGCTCGGCTTCAAACGCTTTCGCCAGCGTCATCCCCGGATCGGGCGGGATCAGTTTCGAGATACGATCGACAAAGCCGTACGGATGCCCCAGCACGCGGCCTACGTCGCGGATCACCGCTTTCGCCGCCATTGTACCGAAGGTGATGATCTGCGATACCGCATCACGACCGTACATGTCCGCTACGTGCTCGATAACCTGATCGCGTTTCTCCATACAGAAGTCAACGTCGAAGTCAGGCATGGAGACACGTTCCGGGTTAAGGAAACGTTCGAACAGCAGGTCAAATTCCAGCGGATCGAGGTCGGTGATTTTCAGCGCGTAGGCCACCAGTGAACCCGCACCGGAGCCACGGCCTGGCCCTACCGGTACGCCGTTATCTTTCGACCACTGGATAAATTCCATAACGATGAGGAAGTAGCCCGGGAAGCCCATCTGGTTGATAACCTGAAGTTCAGTCTCCAGACGTTCGTCATATTCCGGGCGGCGCTTAAGACGTTCTTCCTCATCAGGGAATAAAAAGGCCAGACGCTCTTCCAGGCCCTCTTTTGCACGCTTGACCAGATAATCTTCGGTGCTCATGTCCCCGGTCGGGAACTGCGGCAGGAAGTATTCACCAAGACGCACGGTTACGTTACAGCGTTTGGCGATCTCAACGGTGTTGGCAAGGGCTTCGGGGATGTCGGCAAACAGCTCACACATCTCCTCTTCGCTACGCATATATTGCTGCGGCGAATAGTTACGCGGGCGTTTAGGATCGTCGAGGGTAAAGCCGTCGTGGATCGCGACGCGGATTTCGTGTGCGTCAAAGTCGCTGCTGTCGATAAAGCGCACGTCGTTGGTCGCCACGACGGGCAAACCGCGCGCTTCCGCCAGTTCCACCGCCGCGTGCAGATAGCTTTCTTCATCCGGCCTGCCGGTGCGGATCAGCTCGAGAAAATAGCGATCCGGGAAGTGTTCTTCATAAAACGCGACACACTCATCTACCAGCGCGCTGTTACCACGCAAAAGACTGCGTCCGACGTCGCCCATGCGTCCGCCGGAAAGAAGGATCAACCCTTCGTTTAATTCGATAAGCCAGTCGCGATCGATGATCGGCCCGGCGGCACCGTACCCGCGCTGATACGCTTTTGAGATCAGCAACGTCAGATTCTGATAGCCGGTATTGTTCGCCGCCAGTACCGTCAGGTGGGTTAACTCATCACCCAGCAGGTCGCACTGGACGTTAAAATCTGCCCCGACGATAGGCTTAATCCCTGCGCCATGTCCCGCTCCGTAGAACTTCACCAGACCACAAAGGTTGGTGAAATCGGTGATCGCCAGTGCTGGCATACCCAACGCCGCCGCCTTTTTTACCAACGGTGCGGTTTTGGCCAGGCCATCGATCATCGAGTAGTCGCTGTGCACCCGCAGGTGTACGAAACGTGGTTCAGACATCTTCAGATTCCGGTTTACTTAATCTCGACACAAGAATCAGGACGCAAGTCCCAGTGCGCGTTTGACAGGCCCAAAGCTGCGCCGATGGTGTTCGGTCGCGCCGTGTTCAGCCAGTTTTTCCAGATGAAAAGCGGTTGGGTACCCTTTGTGTTGGGCAAAACCATATTGCGGGAAAACAATATCCAGCGCCGCCATTTCGGCGTCACGCGTCACTTTCGCCAGGATAGACGCGGCACTGATTTCCGGTACGCGGCTATCGCCTTTCACCACAGCCATCGCAGGCATCGGTAATTTCGGGCAGCGGTTACCATCAATCAACACATATTCCGGCGCAATATGCAGCCCAGCGACGGCACGCTGCATCGCCAGCATGGTCGCATGAAGAATGTTCAGCTCGTCGATTTCGTGGGGTTCCGCGCGGCCCAGACTCCAGCTCAACGCTTTCTCTTTGATCTCTTCATAGAGCGCCAGACGGCGTTTTTCGCTCAGCTTTTTGGAATCATTCAGCCCGGCAATCGGGCGCGCCGGGTCAAGGATCACCGCAGCGGTGACGACCGCGCCAACTAACGGCCCGCGTCCGACTTCATCCACACCCGCAACCAGCTGCGTGTGCGGATAAACAAATTCGATCATTGTGCTAACTCCAGAACGGCTTGTGCCGCCTGCTCATCGGCATTGCAGCGGATCTGCTGATGCAGTTCACGGAAGGTATCGTGCATCGCGTGGCTGGTTTTCCCGTTCGCCAACAGCGGTAACAGCGCCGCAGCCAGTTTTTGCGGCTCACACTCTTCCTGCAATAATTCTTTGACTAACTCTCTGCCCGCCAGCAGATTTGGCAGCGAGACATAATCAGTTTTCACCAGCCGCTTCGCCAACCAGAAGGTAAAAGGCTTCATGCGATATCCCACCACCATCGGGCATTTCGCCAGCATACACTCCAGGGCTGCCGTACCCGACGCCAGTAGCGCCGCATCGCTGGCGACCATCGCCTCACGGCCCATCCCATCCAGCAAATGAACTGAAAGGTCTGGCGCGACTTCAGCTTTGATGCGTTCAAACTGCTCGCGGCGTTTGGCATTCACCAGTGGCACCACGATTTCGAGATCCGGATATGTCTGGCGCAAAAGCTGGGCCGTTTTCAGGAAATCGGCACTAAGCATTTCAACTTCTGCACCACGGCTCCCCGGTAGCAACGCCAGGCAGTGGGCATCGTGAGGGATCCCCAGCACATCACGGGCGGCATTTTTATCTGGATCTAATGGCATGGCATCAGCCATGGTATGACCGATAAAGCGGCACGGTACGTTGTATTTGTCATAAAACGCTTTTTCGAAAGGCAGAAATGCGAGCACCAGATCGGTGGCTCTGCCTATTTTGAAAACACGTTTCTGTCGCCACGCCCAGACTGACGGACTGACGTAATGAATGGTTTTGATACCCTGCTTTTTGAGGTTACCTTCAAGAGTAATATTGAAGTCAGGCGCATCAATACCAACAAAAACATCTGGCTTCAGTTCGCCAAAACGCTTTGTCAGATCGGCACGAATATGCAGTAAGCGACGCAGACGACCGAGCACTTCAACAATGCCCATCACCGCCAGTTCTTCCATTTCGTACCAGGCTTCGCAGCCTTCAGCCTGCATTCGTGGCCCGGCAACACCAACAAAGCGGGCGTTGGGCACATGTTCTTTCAGAGCGCGGATTAAACCGGCCCCCAGGATATCGCCGGAGGTTTCTCCGGCGACCAGGGCAATCGTTAATGGACGCTGTTCAGTCATTAACGAATCAGACCGCGCGTTGAGCGTGCAAAGAAATCGGTAAAGGCTTTCACTTCCGGATATGTTTCCGCCAGTTCAGCAATTTCCGGTTTCACTTCATCGAGCGTTTTACCGCTACGATAAATCAGCTTATACGCATTGCGGATAGCGGTAATCGCCTCACGGCTGAATCCGCGGCGCTTCAGCCCTTCGATATTGACACCGAACGGCGTTGCGTGGTTACCCTGCGCAATGACATAAGGAGGGACGTCCTGCGCCACACCGGAGCAGCCGCCAACCATCACGTGCGCACCAATGATGCAGAACTGATGGACTGCGGTCATGCCGCCGATGATCGCGAAGTCGTCAACCGATACGTGACCCGCCAGCGTTGCGTTGTTGGCGAGAATACAGCGGTTACCTACCGTACAATCGTGCGCAATGTGCGCGTTGATCATCAGTAAGTTGTCGCTGCCCACCTTCGTCAATCCACCGCCCTGGACTGTGCCACGATGAATGGTGACGCTTTCGCGAATGCGGTTACGATCGCCGATTTCCACACGGGTCGGTTCGCCAGCATATTTCAGATCCTGGTTAACTTCGCCGATGGAGGCGAACTGATAAATCTCATTATCGCGGCCAATTTTAGTATGACCATTCACGACAACGTGAGATTTCAGTACGGTACCCTCACCAATTTCGACATGGGGTCCAACGATACAAAAAGGACCAATGTGTGCGTTCGCGCCAATTGACGCGCCCTCTTCCACAATGGCGGTTGGATGCACAAAGGCGGATTTATCAATCACGTATCAGGCCTCCCGGCTACGAGCACACATCATCGTTGCTTCGCAAACTACTTTACCATCGACCAGAGCAACCCCTTTAAAACGGGTCAGGCCGCGGCGCGTTTTTTCGAAAGTGACTTCCATGATCATTTGATCGCCAGGCACGACCGGGCGCTTGAAGCGCGCTTCGTCAATACCAGCGAAGTAGTACAGCTCACCCGGTTCCAGTTTTCCTACGCTTTTAAACGCCAGAATACCTGTTGCCTGTGCCATTGCTTCCAGAATCAGCACACCCGGGAAAATCGGTTTTCCAGGGAAATGGCCCTGGAAGAATGGCTCATTGACAGAGACATTTTTTACTGCGCGCAGAAAACGACCTTCTTCAAAATCCAGCACGCGATCCACCAGTAAGAACGGGAAACGGTGCGGCAGAAGTTCTAAAATCTCTTCAATCTGCAGAGTATGAGTGTTAGTAGTCAAGATACTCTTCCTGTCAAAATATAAGAAACGACAATAATAACACGGCCTGCCGCAATCGTAAGAATGAGACAGGCCGTAAAGTTTGGCGAACAAAAGATGGAACGTTAGTCTTGTTGATTAACCTTGCGCTCAAGCGATTTCAGACGCTTGCTCATGTCATCAATGTTCATCACCAGTGCAGCGGTTTTGCGCCAGACTTTGTTGGGTTGCAGCGGAATGCCTGAGGAATAGACGCCTGGTTCAGTGATGGGACGCATCACCATACCCATGCCCGTAACCGTCACTTTGTCGCATATTTCCATATGCCCGTTGATTACGCTGGCTCCGCCGATCATGCAGTAACGACCAATTTTCAGGCTGCCCGCCATAATGACGCCACCGGCAACCGCCGTATTGTCGCCAATCACGACGTTATGTGCAATCTGGCACTGGTTATCAATGATCACGCCATTGCCAATAATAGTGTCATCCAGCGCGCCGCGATCGATGGTTGTGCAGGCACCGATCTCCACGCGATCGCCAATAATTACGCGACCAATCTGTGGGATCTTCACCCAGTTACCACGATCGTTGGCATAACCAAAGCCGTCTGCGCCTACCACTGTTCCGGACTGGATCAGGCAATTCTGACCGATCTGGATCTCATGGTAAATGGTTACGTTCGCCCAGAGACGCGAACCTGCACCGATTTTGCTGTTTTTACCTACGAAGCAACCGGCACCGATAATCACGTTATCGCCCAGTTCAACGCCGGACTCAATCACCGCGTTAGCGCCAATCGATACGTTGTTACCCAGCTTCGCCGTCGCGTCGATCACCGCACTGGGTGCAATGTTCTGCGCGGGCTGCGGCGTGGTATCTAAAATTTGCGCCATGCGCGCGTAAGTCAGGTAGGGATTCTTCACTACCAGTGCGGCACTTTTCGCGAAAGGAAGATCGTCCTGGGTCATGACAACCGCGGACGCCTGGCACAAGCCTAAATGCTCACGGTATTTTGGGTTAACCATGAACGTAATGTGACCTGTTTGTGCAGATTGCATGGACGCAACGCCGGTGATGACGATATCGCCATCACCGTGTAGTTCTGCATCCAACTGCTGCGCTAAATCAGCCAGTCGAATTGAAGGCATTACTTATTTAACCTGTTTCAGTACGTCGGCAGTGATGTCTTTTACATCGCTGCTGTTGTAAGCAACGGCGTTTGCATCAACAACCAGATCGATATCCTGGCTGTTGGCAACGGATTTCACAGCAGTCTGGATACGAGTAACCAGTTTGCCGCGTTCTTCGTTGGAACGACGTGCGCGATCCTGCTCAAAAGCCTGCGCTTTCTGAGCAAAAGTCTGGCGCTGAGCCATCACGTCTTTTTCCAGCTTAGTGCGATCGCTGCCCGCTTTCATGGACTGCAGCTTTTTCATTTTAGCCTGCAGATCGGTTTCCATACGCTGCAGTTCGCTGGCACGGCCTTTGAACTCATTTTCCAGCGTGTTAGAAACACCGGTTTTCTGCGCTACCTGCTGGAACAGGCTGCCCATGTTGACGATTGCAATTTTGTCAGCCGCCTGAGCAGAAGTTGCCAGTGCTAAACCGAGACCTGCAGCTAATAACCACTTTTTCACAATAAACTCCTTACCATCCCATTTGCACCGGAGGGTGCAGTTCTTTGCGTGGCCCGGCGATCTTATATTGATCGCCTAAAGTCATCGCTACACTACCACTACATTCCTTTGTGGAGAACACTTACCAGGTTTTACCGATGTTAAACTGGAACTGTTCTGCCTTGTCTCCATCGTACTTTTTGAACGGCTGGGCGTAGGAGAACACCAACGGCCCCAATGGGGACATCCATTGTAATGCGATACCCGCAGACATACGGATATTGCTTGGATCACTATAGTCCGGATATCCAGAATATTGGCTGGAATCCCAGTTTGTATCCCAAACGGTACCCATATCCCAGAAGAAGGAAGTACGAACCGAGTTAGCATACTTATCGCTAATAAACGGCGTCGGGGTGATGAACTCGAGGCTGGCAACCGCCATGGCGTTACCGCCTACAGCATCATCCGATTTACACAGGTCTTTCGCGCCGTCCTGAGTCGCACATTCGTAATCATAGTCCGGATCATAATTACTGGCCTGATGCGGGAAGTAAACTGCTTTCGGACCAATGGTATTGGACTGGAAGCCACGCACGGTGCTGGAACCACCGGCATAGAAGTTCTCGTAGAACGGCATCTCTTTGCCGCCTAAACCATCACCATAACCCCAGCGGGTACGCCCCAGAACAACCCATTTGTGATCGTCATCGATCGGCACATAAGTCGCCGTGTCTAACGTCACTTTGTAGTATTCGTTATCCGATCCAGGAATGGTCACTTTACCGGTCAGGTTGACACGTGAACCATCTGTCGGGAAGTAACCACGGTCAAGCTTGTTATAGGTCCAACCATAGTTGAACGTGAAGTCGTCCGTTTTGAAGCTGTTATCCTGATCAGAGGTGCTCGGATGTTCACCCATAGAGTACAGATAACGCCACATCGCAACCTGAGGCTGCATGTTGGACAGGGAGTTATGTACATAACCCAGACCTGCACGCAGCGAGTTATATTCGTTAATCGGGAAGCCCAACGTCACGTCTGTACCATAACTCTTGTTGGTATAGTCGGACAGGTCGGCGTCATCTGCCTGGAAGTCATTATAGAAGAGACGACCACCGAGGCTTACGCCATCTACGGTGAAGTACGGGTTGGTTACCGACAGTTCAGCATAGGTCTGGTAATCGTTTTTGGTCCCGTTGATACCAACAGCATAACCTGTACCTAACCAGTTATCCTGCTGCACACCAGCCTGGAAGCTCACGCCACTTTCAGTACCGTAACCAATACCAAAGTTGAAGCTACCGGTGTTGCGCTCTTTTACCTTGTAGACGACATCAACCTGGTCCGGGCTACCCGGAACACGTTGGGTATCGGTATCGACAGTTTCAAAGAAGCCCAGACGATTCAGACGCTCCTTACCCTGATCGACCAGATCGCTCCCCAGCCATGCACCTTCCATCTGACGCATTTCGCGACGCAGGACGGCATCTTTCGAGGTATCGTTACCTTCAAAACGGATCTTACGCACGTAGAAACGGTTACCCGCATCAACGTTCACACGTAATTTAACGGTTTTGTCGGCATCGTTAATTTCGGGCATCGACTGTACGCGCGGATAGGCATAACCATAGCGACCGAGAAGCTTTTTGATGTCATCTTCCATCTTGGTCACTTTGGTGCCGTTATACAGCTCACCCGGCTCGATCTTAGTCAGCTGCTCAATTTCAGCGGAGTGCCCGGCAAGGTTGCCGCTCACTTCAACGCCAGAAAGCTTGTACTGATCGCCTTCGGTGATGTTCACCGTGACGTAAATACCTTTTTTATCTGGCGTCAGACTGACCTGGGTAGAGTCGATGTTGAAACGGGCATAACCGCGATCCAGATAGTAGCTGCGCAGGGTTTCAAGGTCGCCCGCCAGTTTCTGTTTCTGGTATTTACGATCGCCTACCACGTTCCACCACGGCACTTCGTCACGCAGTTGGAAATGAGAGATCAGTTCGTCGGTGGTGAAAGCATGGTTACCAACAATGTTAATTTGCTGGATTTCAGCTGACACACCTTCCTGGAACACCAGTTTTAGGTCAACACGGTTGCGCGGCAGCGGGGTCACGACAGCTTTTACGCTGGCGCTATATTTACCGACGCTGTAGTAGAAGTCTTCCAGACCTTTCTCGATATCGGCAATGGTGGTGCGATCGAGGGATTCGCCCACACGCACACCAGAAGCCTCGAGGTTTTGCTTCAGCATGTCATCTTTCACCGATTTGTTACCGGAGAAAGTAATGCTGGCAATGGTCGGACGTTCTTTTACCTGAACCAGAAGGGTATCACCATCACGAAGGACGCGAACATCCTCAAAGTTGCCGGTAGCAAACAGAGCGCGAATGGTATTACTGATATCTTCATCATTAACCGTGTCACCTGTGCGCACCGGCATACTGAGGAGGGCCGCACCAACGGCGACACGCTGAAGGCCTTCGAAATGAATATCTTTCACTACGAACCCTTCAGCACCGTATACGGTGGCGCTGCTAAACAGCAGCGACGCTATGAGCAACTTTTTCATCGCCATCGTTATTATGCGTTCTTCCTAACTAACTCTCATAACCGAGAGAAATCATTGAAAAGTGCAAGCCCCATTAACAGCACCAGCAGAATCGAGCCAATGCGATAACAAAAGTCTTGAACCCGCTCGGATACCGGTCCGCCCTTGATCTTTTCGATCGCAAGGAACAGCAGATGCCCCCCGTCAAGTACGGGCAACGGAAACAGGTTAATTATCCCTAAGTTCACGCTAATAAGCGCAAGAAACGGCAGGTAATAAACAACCCCGAGTTCCGCTGTCATCCCAGCCCCCTTGGCGATAGAGATCGGCCCACTGAGGTTGTTCAGTTTCACATCACCGGTGATCAATTTTCCCAGCATACTGACCGTCAGCTTCATCAGCTGCCACGTTTTGTCCGTGGCTTCGACGATGGCGTTGAACGGCCCATACTGGCGTACAACTTTATACTCATCTGGCAAAGGAATGACTTTCGGCTCAATACCGACAAAACCAATCGCTTTACCATTACCCGGTTTACTCTCCGGGATTAATGTCAAAGACAAGGGACTCCCCTGCCTTTCGATTTCTAACGCTAAGGATTTACCCGGGTTATCCCGGACAAGCATCACAAAGGTCACCCACTGCGTTAAGGGCTGACCATCGACTTTAACGATCCTGTCGCCTGCTTGCAAACCTGCCTTGCTTGCCGCCGAGTTTGGCTGCACATTTTCCAGTACAGGTTCAATTTGCGGCCCACGAGGACGAATCCCCAGCGAAGATACCGGATCTTCTTTATCAGGCTCAAACGCCCAGTGACGTAAATCGAGCTTTACATCCCGCCGTTGGTCGCTGCCAAATGGCGCTACTGTAATGGTGGTGCTTTCATCGCCAATTTTATCGACCAACTGCAAACGCACGGCATCCCAATCAGGCGTTTCGATACCATCTACGGCTTTTAGTTCCGTACCTGGTGCAATTTGTGCTTCCGCAGCTATCGAATTGGCTGCTATTTCGCCAACCACCGGACGTACGCCAGGCACACCAATAATAAAAACCAGCCAGTAGGCAAAGATAGCAAAAATGAAGTTTGCAACCGGACCTGCGGCAATAATCGCCGCTCGTTGGCCGACAGATTTATTATTGAAGGCATGGTGGCGGAGTTCCGGAACGACCGGTTCTGCGCGCTCATCCAGCATTTTGACATAACCGCCCAACGGGATCAGGGCGATAACATATTCGGTGCCGAGCTTATCAGTTCGCCGCCAGAGCGCCTTACCAAACCCTATTGAGAAACGCTCAACGCGAACACCACAACGCCGGGCAACCCAGAAATGACCAAATTCATGCACGGTGATAAGTACACCCAGTGCAACGATGAACGAAGCCAAATCCCAGAGAAAACTCAGCATATTACCTTCCGTTAAAGCGTCCTGAATACCAGTAACAACAAGCAAGCAAAGACCGGTACCGCAGCCGTCAGGCTATCAATACGATCTAAAATACCACCGTGTCCTGGAATTAAATGACCGCTGTCCTTAATTCCTGCTTCACGCTTAAACATACTCTCGGTCAGATCGCCGAGCACTGAGGCTAACGCTGCGACAATAGAGCAAATGAGTAAGGTGACGGGAGCGACGTCGAGATTCGCCCACATGCCATAACCCCATGAGATTACCGCTGCAGTAGCGAGTCCACCGATAAAGCCTTGCCAAGTTTTACCCGGAGAAACCTTCGGTGCCAGCTTATGTTTACCAAACAATTTGCCAAACATATATGCGCCGGAGTCAGCGCCCCATACCAGGATCATGACATAGAGCAGCCATATTGCGCCACTGTAATGATTCTCGTCATAGTGCCAGGCCCGTAACGCCAGCATGCCCCAGAAGAAGGGAACAATGGTTAGCACGCCAAAAATAAGGCGCAATGTTTTAGAGTTACGCCAGATTGCTGCGGAACCTGGGTAAAACAGCACCAGCAATAGCGCGACAATCCACCAACCCAGCGAAGCCCAAAGTGAGATTTCAACCAGCGGTTGATGAATATTTCGGTGATATTCCGGCAACAGAAAAAGCATCAGCGCCAACAATAACCCGCATAACACCGCCAACCATACTCGCTGCGAACGAGTGGTAAAACCGCTAAGCTGTCCCCATTCCCACGCTGCCAGCATGCAGACCACCAGCGTTACAATGGCGAACCCCACCGGCGGCAACAGAAACAACGCCGCGATGACGACGGGTATTAACACAAAAGCAGATATCAGGCGATACTTCAGCAAAAGCGACCCCCATCAGGCTGTTTCATCACCGGGCTCGGTGCCGCCGAAACGACGCTCTCGATTAGCAAAGGCATTTAACGCCCCTTCAAAGTCTTGTTCATCGAAATCGGGCCAGAGAACATCTGTAAAGTAAAGTTCGGCATAGGCAATTTGCCAAAGCAAAAAGTTACTAATGCGATGCTCCCCCCCAGTCCTAATTACTAAATCTACAGGGGCCAGTTCATGCATACAGACATGCTGGTTTAGCATCTCTTCATCTATCTGATCTGGTTGCAGGTTTCCTTGCTGCACCTTTTCAGCCAGTTGCCTGACTCCCTGGACTATATCCCAACGTCCACCGTAGTTCGCCGCAATATTCAGCGTCAGACCGGTATTCCCGGCTGTTAGCGCTTCAGATTTACGAATACGTTCTTGCAAACGCGAGTTAAAGCGACTGGTATCGCCAATAATACGCAGACGCACGTTATGTCGGTGCAGACTTTTTACTTCGCTATCGAGCGCCCACACAAACAGTTCCATTAACGCACTGACTTCCTGCGCTGGTCGGTTCCAGTTTTCACTACTAAAGGCATACAGCGTTAACGCCTCAATACCGTTGTTGGCCGCAAAAGAGACAGCCCGGCGGACGGATTTTGCCCCGGCTTTATGCCCAAAGGCACGAATCTTCCCTTGCTTTTTTGCCCAGCGACCATTGCCGTCCATAATGATCGCAACATGACGGCAGCCATGCGCTGGCAATTTTTCGCTAAGTGGTTGAGTAGCAGACAACATCACGCGTTTTTTATTCCCTGACAGGGTTTACGGTACTCAGGAATACTGAAGCCTATACAAAAAAAAGCCGTGTAAAACCACGGCATACCTGACCTTATAAAGCCAACTACTTACGATCAGATGGCGCAGACTATATCACTGAAGCCCTACGCTAACAAATAGCGCGACTCTCTGTAGCCGGATTATCCTCAGCTTGCGAGACGCATCACCTCTTTTCTGGCGACTTCACGCGCGTTCGCATCAACAGATAACACATCGTCCACACATTGTGGTTCGCGCATATCCATTTTTTCCAGTACGGATAAATTCAACGCAGCGATATCCGTAAAGCGGATTTGTTGCGCAAGAAAAGCAGCAACGGTGATTTCGTTTGCGGCATTCAATGCTGTCGTCGCTGCCTGGCCTTGTTCGAACGCCTCCATCGCCAGTTTCAGGCATGGATAACGATCATAATCCGGTGCGGCAAATGTCAACGCACTTAGTTTGCAAAAATCGAGCGGCTTCACGCCAGAGTTCACGCGATTCGGCCATGCCATGGTGTGGGCAATTGGCGTACGCATATCCGGTTCCCCCAGCTGCGCCAGAACACTGCCGTCCTGATAGCGCACCATTGAGTGAATCACTGACTGCGGGTGAATCAGCACTTCCATCTGGCTGGCGCTGGCGTTAAACAGCCAACGCGCTTCAATGTATTCCAGACCTTTGTTCATCATGGTAGCCGAATCGACAGAAATTTTACGCCCCATCGACCAGTTCGGATGACGGCAGGCTTGATCCGGCGTCATTGTTGCCAAATCGCGCAATGGCGTCTCACGGAAAGGGCCACCAGACCCGGTAAGTAAAATGGACACCACGCCATTTTGCTCAAGCTCAGCGTATCCCAGATTATGCTGGATAGGTTGCGGTAAACTCTGAAAAATGGCGTTATGTTCGCTATCGACCGGTAACAATTGCGCTTTGCTCTGCTTTACGGCGTCCATAAACAGACGTCCGCAGGTAACCAGTGATTCTTTATTGGCCAGCAAAATGGTTTTACCCGCGTGGATCGCAGCAAGCGTAGGTAACAGCCCAGCAGCGCCAACAATGGCTGCCATCACCTGATCAACATCCTCAAGCGCTGCCATATCGCAAGCGGCTTGTTGCCCACTTAAGACTTCGGTGCGGCTACCCTGTTGCTGTAGCATCGTTTTAAGAAGTTTCGCACTCGCTTCATCGTCCATTACGGCATAGCGGGGAGAGAATTCCAGGCACTGTTCTACCATGCGAGTGACATTTTTGCCTGCCACCAGCGCAACTACGCGGAAGTGTTCGGGATTATGGCGCACCACGTCCAGCGTGCTGCAACCAATCGAGCCGGTCGAGCCCAGAATGGTGAGTTGCTTCATGAAACATCCAGAGTTGAGACAGAATAAAAAGCAAAACGCCGCCAGCCGATCCGCAAGGATCTACTGAGCGGCGTTTTTGTCGTTCAAGAAATCAGAACTGCATCAGTTCTGCTTCTTTGTCTGCCAGCGCCGCTTCAATTTTCTTGATTGCAGCATCAGTCAGTTTCTGTACATCGTCCTGAGAACGGCGATCGTCGTCTTCGCTGATCTCTTTATCTTTCAACAGTGCTTTCACTTTGTCGTTCGCGTCACGACGCACGTTACGTACTGCAACACGCGCTTGTTCTGCTTCACCACGAACGATTTTGGTCAGATCTTTACGACGTTCTTCCGTCAGCGGCGGCAGCGGAACACGGATGTCGCTACCCGCAGAGTTCGGGTTCAGGCCAAGATCGGACGCCATAATCGCTTTTTCAACGGCCGGAGACATTGAACGATCAAACACGTTGATTTTCAGTGTACGGGAATCTTCTACCGTTACGCTTGCCAGCTGACGCAGCGGCGTCGGCGTGCCGTAATATTCCACGACAATGCCATCCAGCAGGCTGGGAGAAGCACGACCCGTGCGTATTTTGCTGATTTGGGTTTTGAACGCTTCTACGCATTTGTCCATGCGTACTTCAGCATCTTTTCTGATATCGCTAATCACGTTACGAATCCTTGAAAACTTGTCTCAGTCAGACCAGACAGTCACACACAGTGGAAGTGTGCTAAGTATAGCCCTGATTAAACATATTACGGGTAATCGTCTGGATTATTAGGCTATTTTATTTGCCATTTTGGCCCCGGGCAGTGCTCGCCATCCTCACGTACTTTTGTACGCTCCGGTTGCTGCGCGCTGGCCGTGACCAAACTGCCTGCAACAATAACGCCTTATAACCAGACTTACGCCCCCGCGATACTTACGCGGAATCTTACCCTTATTTATCCATCACGGGAATTATTCCGTGATTAAAGTCCCTTCTTTTTCACCCATTACCACACGGCGCAGCGCACCCGGTTTGTTCATATTGAAAACACGAATCGGTAATTTATGGTCACGAGCCAGCGTGAAGGCCGCCAGGTCCATGACTTTCAGCTCTTTTTCCAGCACTTCGCTGTAAGTCAGTTGCTCGTACATGGTTGCGGTTGGATCTTTCGCCGGATCAGCGGTAAACACGCCGTCAACTTTGGTTGCTTTCAGCACCACATCGGCTTCAATTTCGATACCACGCAGGCAAGCTGCTGAGTCGGTGGTAAAGAACGGGTTACCTGTACCGGCGGAGAGGATCACCACACGGTTGTTGCGCAACAGGCTGATAGCTTCTGCCCAGCTGTAGCTGTCGCACACGCCATTCAATGGAATAGCGGACATCAGACGAGCGTTCACATAGGCGCGGTGCAGTGCATCACGCATTGCCAGGCCGTTCATTACGGTCGCCAGCATCCCCATGTGGTCGCCCACAACGCGGTTCATACCCGCTTTCGCCAGACCAGCGCCACGGAACAGGTTACCCCCACCAATCACCACACCAACCTGAATACCCAGTTCAACCAGTTCTTTGATTTCCTGAGCCATACGATCCAGTATGCTTGCATCAATACCGAAGCCTTCAGTGCCCTGCAGAGCTTCGCCACTCAACTTAAGCAGAATGCGTTTATAGACGGGTTTTGCATTGGTAGCCATGTTTCTTTCCTGAGACTGTCAACGATTGAAATGAATTAATACTAGCGACATTGTACGTCGCTTTTCAGCGCAGCCCCACAAGGGTTAGCTGAATTTACAAGATGGGCACAAAAAGAAGCCGCCCTCAGGCGGCTCCTTTTTGATAATTAAGACTGCTTGGACATCGCAGCAACTTCTGCTGCAAAGTCAGTCTCAACTTTCTCGATGCCTTCACCCACTTCGAAGCGGATGAAGCCAGTCACTTCAGCGTTATGCTCTTTCAGCAGCTGACCAACAGTTTTGCTTGGTTCCATAACGAACGGCTGACCGGTCAGAGAAACTTCGCCGGTGAATTTCTTCATGCGGCCTTCAACCATTTTCTCTGCGATTTCTTTCGGCTTACCAGACTGCATCGCGATATCCAGCTGTACCTGGTATTCTTTTTCTACCACTTCAGCGGATACGTCTTCCGGTTTGATGAATTCTGGCTTGCTTGCAGCAACGTGCATAGCGATGTGTTTAACCAGCTCTTCGTCAGCGCCTTTAGCAGCAACCAGAACGCCGATACGCGCACCGTGCTGATAAGAACCCAGAACGTCGCCTTCCAGCGCAGCAACGCGGCGAATGTTGATGTTTTCACCAATTTTCGCTACCAGCGCAACACGTTCTTCTTCGAACTGTGCTTTCAGAACTTCAACGTCAGTGATTTTGCCAGCAACAGCTGCGTCCAGAACTTTGTCTGCGAACGCCTGGAAACCAGCGTCTTTTGCAACGAAGTCAGTCTGGCAGTTAACTTCCAGAATGATGCCGTAGTTGCCGTCGATTTTGGTTTTGATCACGCCGTCAGCAGCAACGTTGCCTGCTTTTTTCGCTGCTTTAATAGCACCGGACTTACGCATGTTTTCGATTGCCAGCTCGATGTCGCCGTTAGCTTCAGTCAGTGCTTTTTTGCAATCCATCATGCCTGCGCCAGTACGCTCACGCAGCTCTTTTACCAGGGATGCGGTAATTTCAGCCATTCTAAAATCCTCGGAGATGTGATCTGCCCGGCATTAAACCGCACAGATATAAAAGTGAAAAAGGGGGCCATATGCAGGCCCCCTAACCAAACGTGTACTACCTGGTCTATAAGGGCTCTCCCCCTTCATATTTCGCGCCGCAGATGCGTTATCTTCGCTCGCTCATCCCGGTCACTTACTGATGTAAGCTCCCGGGAATTCTCGAGCTTGCCGCCTTTCTGCAACTCGAACTATTTTGGGGGAGTTATCAAGCCTTATTACTCAGCTTCTACGAAGCTTTCTTCCGCCTGGGAAGCCAGATCCTGAGAACGGCCTTCACGTACGGTTGCAGCAACAGCGCCCAGGTACAGGGTCACAGCACGGATTGCGTCGTCGTTACCCGGGATAACGAAGTCAACACCGTCCGGATCAGAGTTGGTATCAACGATAGCAAATACCGGAATACCCAGGTTGTTTGCTTCTTTGATAGCAATGTGTTCGTGGTCAGCATCGATTACAAACAGAGCGTCCGGCAGACCGCCCATGTCTTTGATACCGCCCAGGCTGTTTTCCAGTTTCTCCAGCTCACGAGTGCGCATCAGCGCTTCTTTCTTGGTCAGCTTGTCGAAAGTACCGTCCTGAGACTGAGTTTCCAGGTCTTTCAGACGTTTGATGGACTGACGAACGGTTTTCCAGTTAGTCAGCATACCGCCCAGCCAGCGATGGTTCACGAAGAACTGGTCGCAGCTCAGAGCAGCGTCTTTCACCGCTTCGCTTGCAGCGCGTTTAGTACCAACGAAAAGGATTTTACCTTTGCGAGAAGCAATCTTGTTCAGTTCAGCCAGAGCTTCGTTGAACATCGGTACAGTTTTCTCAAGGTTGATGATGTGAACTTTGTTACGCGCACCGAAGATGAACGGCTTCATTTTCGGGTTCCAGTAACGGGTCTGGTGACCGAAGTGAACACCAGCCTTGAGCATGTCGCGCATGGAAACAGTTGCCATGATTAAAACCTCTATATAAAAGTTGGGGTTATGCCTCCACGTATCCCATATTACCGACCCCAAAGGGCACCCCGGAATATGTGCCGATACGTGTGTGTTGTTACACAAAGTGAGATTGTCGCTTCCGTCCAGTCTGTGTATACGAAATGGATCGGAAGTCCGGCGCGCTTTATACCACAAATACGTCGTGGACACCAATAATTGTTGGCGCTGTGTACAGCATCAGACGTCGAATTTTCTATTATAGAAAACCTTCAGTGGCACGTTTGGCGAAATTCAGAATGATTCTCAATTTGCCCGGGTGTGATACCATTGACGGCACTTACATATATATTGTCGGTATCACCGACGCTGATGGACAGAATTAATGGCTATCTCAATCAAGACCCCAGAAGATATCGAAAAAATGCGCGTCGCTGGCCGACTGGCTGCCGAAGTGCTGGAGATGATCGAACCGTATGTTAAACCGGGCGTCAGCACCGGCGAGCTGGATCGCATCTGTAATGATTACATTGTTAATGAACAACACGCGGTTTCTGCCTGCCTCGGCTATCACGGCTATCCGAAATCCGTTTGCATCTCTATTAATGAAGTGGTGTGCCACGGTATCCCGGACGATGCTAAGCTGCTGAAAGATGGCGATATCGTTAACATTGATGTCACCGTAATCAAAGATGGTTTCCACGGCGATACCTCGAAAATGTTTATCGTCGGTAAGCCGACCATCATGGGCGAACGTCTGTGCCGCATCACGCAAGAAAGCCTGTACCTGGCGCTACGCATGGTAAAACCAGGCATTAATCTGCGCGAAATCGGTGCGGCGATTCAGAAATTTGTCGAAGCAGAAGGCTTCTCCGTCGTTCGTGAATATTGCGGACACGGTATTGGTCGCGGCTTCCATGAAGAACCGCAGGTGCTGCACTATGACTCCCGTGAAACCAACGTCGTACTGAAACCTGGGATGACGTTCACCATCGAGCCAATGGTCAACGCGGGTAAAAAAGAGATCCGCACCATGAAAGATGGCTGGACGGTAAAAACCAAAGATCGCAGCTTGTCTGCACAATATGAGCATACTATTGTGGTGACTGATAACGGCTGCGAAATTCTGACGCTACGCAAGGATGACACCATCCCGGCGATAATCTCGCACGACGAATAAGATGAAGCCGGCGAATGCCGGCTTTTTTAATGCGATAATTTAATCTTATGGGTGGCGCACAATGAATACCCTTCCAGAACAGTACGCAAACACCGCTCTCCCCACCCTGCCCGGTCAACCGCAAAATCCATGCGTCTGGCCCCGTGATGAATTAACCGTCGGTGGGATAAAAGCCCATATCGATACTTTCCAGCGTTGGCTGGGTGATGCCTTTGACAATGGGATCTCTGCAGAACAGTTGATTGAGGCGCGCACCGAGTTTATCGACCAGCTCCTGCAACGATTATGGATTGAAGCGGGATTCAGCCAGATTGCCGACCTGGCATTGGTCGCCGTCGGTGGCTACGGTCGTGGCGAGCTGCATCCACTTTCAGACGTCGATTTACTGATTTTAAGCCGTAAAAAGCTCCCGGACGATCAGGCGCAAAAAGTGGGCGAGCTGTTAACGCTGCTCTGGGATGTAAAGCTGGAAGTCGGTCATAGCGTGCGCACGCTTGAAGAGTGCATGCTGGAAGGGTTATCGGATTTAACCGTCGCCACCAATTTAATCGAATCCCGCTTATTAATTGGCGATGTTGCGCTGTTCCTCGAACTGCAAAAACATATTTTCAGCGAAGGATTCTGGCCTTCCGACAAGTTCTACGCGGCGAAAGTTGAAGAACAGAACCAGCGCCATCAGCGTTACCATGGCACCAGCTACAACCTTGAACCAGACATCAAAAGCAGCCCTGGCGGCTTGCGCGATATCCACACTCTGCAATGGGTGGCCCGCCGTCATTTTGGCGCAACATCGCTGGATGAAATGGTCGGGTTTGGCTTCTTAACCTCAGCGGAGCGGGCGGAATTAAACGAATGTCTGCATATATTGTGGCGTATTCGCTTTGCCCTGCATCTGGTCGTCAGCCGTTACGATAATCGCCTGTTATTCGATCGCCAGCTTAGCGTCGCCCAGCGTCTGAATTACAGTGGTGAAGGTAACGAACCGGTCGAGCGGATGATGAAGGATTACTTCCGCGTTACACGCCGCGTCAGTGAACTCAACCAGATGCTGCTGCAACTGTTCGATGAAGCCATCCTCGCCCTTCCCGCCGACGAAAAACCACGTCCAATCGACGATGAGTTTCAGCTACGCGGTACGCTAATCGACCTGCGTGATGAAACACTATTTATGCGCCAGCCGGAAGCCATCTTGCGTATGTTCTACACCATGGTGCACAACAGTGCGATCACCGGCATTTACTCCACCACGCTGCGCCAGTTACGCCATGCCCGTCGCCATCTGCAACAACCGCTGTGTAATATTCCGGAAGCACGAAAACTGTTTTTGAGCATTCTGCGTCACCCCGGAGCGGTGCGGCGCGGGCTATTGCCAATGCATCGCCATAGCGTGCTCGGCGCGTATATGCCGCAATGGTCGCATATCGTCGGGCAGATGCAGTTTGATCTGTTCCACGCCTACACGGTGGATGAACATACTATCCGCGTGATGCTGAAACTGGAGAGTTTTGCCAGTGAAGAAACGCGCCAGCGCCATCCGTTGTGTGTGGACGTCTGGCCGCGCCTGCCGTCAACTGAGCTGATTTTCATCGCCGCGCTGTTTCACGATATCGCCAAAGGACGCGGCGGCGACCACTCCATTCTCGGTGCTCAGGATGTAGTGCATTTTGCCGAACTCCACGGGCTGAACTCACGCGAAACACAGCTGGTCGCCTGGCTGGTTCGCCAGCACCTGTTGATGTCGGTGACCGCCCAACGCCGCGATATTCAGGACCCGGAAGTCATCAAGCAGTTTGCCGAAGAAGTGCAAACGGAAAATCGTCTGCGCTATCTGGTATGCCTGACTGTGGCTGACATTTGCGCCACCAACGAAACGCTGTGGAATAGCTGGAAGCAAAGTCTGTTGCGTGAGCTCTACTTTGCCACCGAAAAGCAGCTACGACGCGGAATGCAAAACACGCCGGATATGCGCGAACGGGTTCGCCATCACCAACTCCAGGCACTGGCACTACTGCGCATGGATAACATCGACGAAGAGGCGCTGCACCAAATTTGGTCACGCTGTCGTGCTAACTATTTTGTCCGCCATAGCCCAAATCAACTGGCCTGGCATGCCCGCCATTTATTACAGCATGATTTAAGCAAACCGCTGGTATTGCTTAGCCCGCAGGCTACGCGTGGAGGCACCGAGATTTTTATCTGGAGCCCGGACCGCCCTTATCTGTTTGCCGCCGTCTGTGCCGAATTAGACCGCCGCAATTTAAGTGTTCACGACGCACAAATTTTCACCACTCGCGACGGTATGGCGATGGATACCTTTATCGTGCTGGAACCCGATGGCAACCCGCTGTCCGCAGATCGTCATGAGGTTATTCGGTTTGGTCTGGAGCAAGTACTGACGCAAAGTAGCTGGCAGCCACCGCAGCCCCGTCGCCAACCCGCCAAATTACGCCATTTTACTGTTGAAACCGAAGTAACGTTTTTGCCGACCCATACCGACCGCAAATCGTTCCTCGAACTGATCGCCCTCGACCAACCTGGACTGCTGGCGCGAGTCGGGAAAATTTTTGCCGATCTGGGAATTTCGCTTCATGGTGCCCGAATTACAACCATTGGCGAGCGAGTAGAAGATTTATTCATAATTGCCACCGCTGACCGGCGTGCGCTTAATAACGAGTTGCAGCAGGAAGTGCATCAGCGGTTGACAGAGGCCCTCAATCCAAACGATAAAGGGTGATGTGTTTACTGATATGAAAAGAGTTTAACAATGCAGCAGTTACAGAACATTATTGAAACCGCTTTTGAACGCCGTGCCGAGATCACGCCAGCCAATGCAGACACCGTTACCCGCGAAGCGGTAAATCAGGTGATCGCCCTGCTGGATTCCGGCGCACTGCGTGTAGCGGAAAAAATTGACGGTCAGTGGGTGACGCATCAGTGGTTGAAAAAAGCGGTGCTGCTCTCTTTCCGTATTAATGATAATCAGGTGATCGAAGGGGCAGAAAGCCGCTACTTCGACAAAGTGCCGATGAAATTCGCCGACTACGACGAAGCACGTTTCCAGAAAGAAGGCTTCCGCGTTGTGCCACCAGCGGCGGTACGTCAGGGTGCGTTTATTGCCCGTAACACCGTGCTGATGCCGTCTTACGTCAACATCGGCGCATATGTTGATGAAGGCACCATGGTTGATACCTGGGCGACCGTCGGTTCTTGTGCGCAGATTGGTAAAAACGTCCACCTTTCCGGTGGCGTGGGCATCGGCGGCGTGCTGGAACCGCTGCAGGCTAACCCAACCATCATTGAAGATAATTGCTTCATCGGCGCGCGCTCTGAAGTGGTTGAAGGGGTGATTGTCGAAGAAGGTTCCGTCATTTCCATGGGCGTATACATTGGTCAGAGCACCCGTATTTACGACCGTGAAACCGGCGAAATCCACTACGGTCGCGTTCCGGCGGGGTCTGTGGTTGTTTCAGGTAATCTGCCGTCAAAAGATGGCAAATACAGCCTCTACTGTGCGGTTATCGTTAAGAAAGTTGACGCGAAAACTCGCGGCAAAGTCGGCATTAACGAACTGCTGCGTACCATCGACTAAAAGTATGCACACGGGCAGCACGACGCTGCCCGATTTTTTTGCAGGGATGAGCGATGATTTCACGCCGCCGATTTTTGCAGGCTACTGCCGCGACGATAGCCACGAGCTCAGGTTTCGGTTATATGCATTACTGTGAGCCAGGCTGGTTTGAATTAATCCGTCACCGCCTCGCCTTTTTTAAAGACAACGCAGCACCATTCAAAATTCTTTTTCTGGCCGATCTCCATTACTCTCGTTTTGTTCCTTTAAGCCTGATTTCTGACGCGATTGCTCTTGGCATAGAACAAAAGCCCGATTTGATATTACTGGGCGGCGATTACGTATTATTTGATATGTCGCTGAATTTTTCGGCGTTTAGTGACGTACTCTCCCCCCTTGCCGAATGTGCGCCGACGTTTGCCTGCTTCGGCAACCACGATCGCCCTGTTGGTACAGAAAAAAATCACTTAATTGGCGAGACGTTGAAATCAGCGGGCATCACGGTGTTGTTTAACCAGGCTACGGTGATCGCCACGCCGAACAGGCAATTCGAACTGGTAGGCACTGGTGACTTATGGGCCGGACAATGCAAACCGCCTCCCGCCAGCGAAGCCAATCTGCCAAGACTGGTGCTGG
Organism: Enterobacter hormaechei; assembly: GCA_042434945.1. Taxonomy (GTDB): domain Bacteria; phylum Pseudomonadota; class Gammaproteobacteria; order Enterobacterales; family Enterobacteriaceae; genus Escherichia; species Escherichia hormaechei_A. Next base: position 333,660 of record CP170191.1, on the reverse strand, counting down.
CGCATAATCCCGACAGCAAAGAAGTCATGCGTGATGAACCCTGGGATCTGATGCTGTGCGGCCATACTCACGGCGGGCAACTGCGCGTACCGTTGGTTGGTGAACCTTTTGCCCCTGTCGAAGATAAACGTTACGTCGCCGGATTAAATGCCTTTGGCGAAAGACACATCTACACAACCCGTGGCGTGGGCAGTTTGTATGGTTTGCGTCTGAACTGCCGCCCGGAAGTAACGATGCTGGAACTGGTGTAGATCGTGAATTTTATCACCAGAATAAAGCAGGTAATTTTTTGATTTTTACGCCATGATAGAAGTCTGGAAGAAAAAGGCTTTCTGCGATCACAGTCGAGCCGGGCGGGCCAGGCCAAATGCTAAAATAAGCACAATTTACTGACTCATTTTGAGGTAACGCTATGTACGACAATCTGAAAAGTCTGGGTATTACCAATCCTGAAGAAATTGATCGTTACAGCCTCCGGCAGGAAGCCAACAACGATATTCTGAAAATCTATTTCCAGAAAGACAAAGGCGAGTTTTTCGCCAAGAGCGTTAAGTTTAAATATCCGCGTCAGCGTAAAACGGTCGTCGCTGATGGTGTGGGTCAGGGTTATAAAGAAGTCCAGGAAATCAGCCCGAATCTACGGTATATCATTGATGAGCTTGATCAAATCTGCCAGCGTGACCGCAGCGAAGTTGATCTTAAGCGTAAGATCCTCGACGACTTACGTCACCTGGAGTCAGTCGTAACCAATAAGATCAGCGAGATTGAAGCCGATCTGGAAAAACTAACGCGTAAATAATCCCGAACTGACGGTTAATTCGGGCATTCCCCTCTACCCTTCGGGCTGAGGGGAATGAGCCAGCGCCGCCTCAACCTTAACGCATAACCTACCGCTCTTCATCCAGTTGTAACGCCACATACAGCAGCAACCTGTCATCAAAATTGCCCAAATCAAGCCCGGTCAGTTCCGATATACGATTAAGCCGATACTCCAGGGTATTACGATGAATAAACAACGCCTTTGACGTTGCCAGCGGTTGCACATTGTGGCGAAACCACGCCGCCAGCGTTCGTCGCAGCAAGCCGTTATTGTCCATCGTTTTCAGCCGCGCCAGCGGTCGCGCCAGTTCGTTGGCCTGCCAGTCGCCACGCAAACTGTCGAGTAACACAGGTAACATCAGATCCTGATAAAAATAGCAGCGACTTTCTGGCATCCGCTGTTTACCCACCACCATCGTCGTTTTCGCCGTACGATAGGATCGGGCAATACTGCCAGGACCGGTAAAATAGTTGCCCAGTGAAACGCGAAAACGCAGCTGGCCGTACTCTTTCATGCGGGTAATCAGTTGTTCAACTCGCTTACGATGATCTTCTGCATCCCAGCGCCCAAAAGAGTTCAACGCCGGTTTCAACACCACCATTTCGGTTAGCGAGACAATCGCCACCAGATTATTACGCTCGGGCGTAGTCAGCGCGTTTTGCAGTTGTTGTAACTCCGCCATTGCGCTGTCCACGCCAAGCTGACCGCTGTCGACCTCAACAATAGCCACCACTCGCGGTTGATTGAGATCGATCCCCAGCCGTTGCGCCCATTCAGTAAGTGCGGGAGTATTCTCCTCTGCCTGAATCAGGTTCATCACCAGTTCTTCCCGCAAACGGCTATCCTGCGCCAACAAGTGCATCAACCGCGACTGTTCCAGCATCATTTCAGCCGTCATGCAGACCAGTTCGCCATATTTACGCAGATTCTCTGGTTCACCTGTCAGGCCAATTACGCCGACAATTTCACCTTCCAGCCGTAACGGTAGATTAATCCCCTGCCGCACACCGTGCAGATGACGTGCTACCGCGTCATCGATATCGACGACTCGTCCCTGTGAAAGTACCAGCAATGCACCTTCGTGCAATTCACCAATACGCTCACGATCGCCGCTGCCGATAATTCGCCCACGGGCATCCATTACGTTGATATTGGTATCGATGATGCGCATGGTACGTGCCACGATATCCTGCGCCATTTTGGTATCAAGATGCCAGCCAGCCATAAGTCCTCCGTTATGCACGGCTTAGCATAAGGAAGTACGTAACGTACGGCATTGTGCAAATGCCTAAAGGATGATGAAGATGTATGGAGTTGTGGTGAAGTTCACAGATTGTAAGGAGAACCCCTTCCCGTTTTCAGGAAGGGGTTGAGGGAGATTACTGCATTAACAGGTAGATGGTGCTGTCGCCGCGCTGAATGTTGAGTGCCAGCACAGACGGTTTGCTGTCGAGAACTTTACGCAGTTCAGCGATGTTTTTCACTGCCTGCTGGTTCGCGCCAATAATCACATCACCTTTCTTCAGGCCGATCTGCGCAGCCGGAGTGCCCGTTTTCACGTTGTTCACTACCACGCCCTGATCTTTGCCTTTGTTGCTCATCTCAGCGCCTTCAATGCCGTTGAAGATGGAGCTGGAATCAACCTGATTCTGGCTGCTCTGCTGCAGTTCCAGGTTCACGTTAACCTGCTTACCGTCGCGCAGTAAGCCCAGGGTCAGTTTGCTGCCTACCGGCATAGTACCCACCTGAGCACGCAGTGCGGCAAAGCTGCTGATCGGCTTACCGTTCAGTGAGGTGATCACATCACCCGCTTTAATGCCCGCTTTTGCAGCGGAGGAATTAGGCAGAACCTGGCTTACGAAAGCACCGCGCTGGGCGTCAACTTTCATCGCTTTCGCCAGTTCGGAGTTCAGCTCAGTCCCCATAATACCCAGCTCACCGCGTTTCACCTGGCCGTATTCCACCATCTGCGAGGTCAGGTTTTTCACCATGTTACTCGGGATAGCAAAACCGATACCGATGTTGCCGCCGTCCGGTGCGAGGATCGCGGTGTTGATACCGATCAGTTCGCCGTTCAGGTTAACCAGCGCACCACCGGAGTTACCACGGTTGATCGCTGCATCGGTCTGGATGAAGTTTTCGTAGTTTTCGGCATTCAGGCCGCTACGCCCCAGCGCAGAGACAATCCCGGAAGTTACCGTCTCGCCCAGACCAAACGGGTTACCAATCGCTACGGTGTAATCACCCACGCGCAGTGCATCAGAATCCGCCATCTTAATTGCGGTCAGGTTTTTCGGGTTCTGGATTTGGATCAGCGCGATATCAGAGCGCGGATCTTTGCCAACCATCTTCGCGTCGAACTTACGGCCATCGCTCAGTTGAACTTTAATGACCGTCGCGTTATCAACAACGTGGTTGTTGGTGACGACATAGCCTTTATCGGCATCAATGATGACGCCGGAACCCAGCGCCATGAATTTCTGTTGCTGGCCGCCACCATTACCGCCCTGGCCACCCTGGCAGAACGGAGAGCTCTGGAACGGAGAACCTTCCTGGCAGAACGGAGAATCATCACCGAAGAACTGCTGGAAATTACGCGGCATACGCGGCGTATTAACGGTTGTGCTACCTTCTACGTTAATGCTGACCACTGAAGGCATCACCTTTTCGAGCATCGGTGCAAGGCTTGGCATCTGCTGGGCTGTCGTTGCTGAAGAAGTCTCAGCCGCCGTTGCAGAGAGCGGAGATAACGCCAAACCTAAACTCAGAGCCAGTGCACTCAGTGCTAATGTGGTTTTTTTCATGTATTTCAGTCTCGATTAACAGATAACGCAAAATTGCTGTGTTCTTCAGATTCGTTTTATAGCCTGAAGTTCCGAACTAAAGTTTCTGCAAAAGGTAAAAATTTATTGTTCGTCTTTACAAAAGCCTAGTTATTGTTCTACGGCCATCAGACGTCGGTATTCATCCCACGCATAGAGGTCGGTCATACCGCTGATATAATCCTGCAGCAGGCGGCAACGGTAATAATATTCCCATAGCGGAAACTCAGGAGAATCTGACGGTAATTTACTGACAGCCTCGACATAGGCCAGCCGATGGCGCGTCGAGAGTTTGTGGAATAAGCGCGATTCAATAGGGAAACGTTTCACCCGTTCTTTTTCTACCAGTTCAGTAAAGTCTGATAACGACAGGCTTAATAAAGGACGATAAATCTCTAATAATCCGCTAATGACCCGATAGCCCTGCAATTCAAGCTGCTCGACATCTGGATGGCTAAACACATGTTTTACAGCGACATTTTTATATAGCTTAAGAAGATCGCTGCATTCGCTGGCATCTTCCAATAATGCATGATTAAACGTTCCGGCGAAAATCGCAGGCAGATTATCAATAAATCGTTGTGCCGCGTAGGGTACCAGTTTATTTAGGGTGTTTACCCGTAAATACATAAAAAACTGATCTTCCGTACTGCGGCTTAAACTATTTGAGCGTGATTTTTCCCAGGCATTTTCAACCACCAGCGAAAAGAGCGAACCTTTCTCATGCTGGCCCCACGCTTCGTGCAAATGATGATAAAGCTGCTCAACGGTAAATATTCTTTTCTCTACCGCATCTTCAAGGTCTGCCACACAATAGGAGATGTCGTCGGCAGCTTCCATAATCCACGTTAATGGAAAACGACTGTAAAGCGCCAAATTAAGTTCTTTACGCAACCGGGCAATATAGGCTTCTTCAGAAAGATAATAACCCGGCTTTTTCATTAAATAGTGATGTGTCTCAGGCGTTTCGCCACGCCACCACGCCGGACGGGTATATTTTAAAATACCGCCAACCTGTGCCCAGGTGAGATTCATCCGCATCAATGTATGCACCAGGCGAATGCCTTGTGCATTCCCCTCAAAATGACATAAGTCCTGACGAATCTTGCGCCGCAGCTCGTTAAGCGGTTCTTCCCCGTCCCGTAAACGTAGTGCCGCCACGCTGCAGCGATCGTCAGTCAGAGGCTGGCTTTCGGCATCTTCCGGGTGCAAACGTTGGCGAAACCAGTCATTTATCGCCGCTTCGCCAAAATGACCAAACGGCGGATTGCCGATATCGTGCATCAGGCATGACATCTCAACAATGCTTTCAAAGGGACCGGTCAGTTCATCCAGGCCGTATGCTTCCAGTAATTTAAGCTCTTTCAGACGGCTTAAAATTTCTTTGGCGATGTAGCGCCCCACCTGCTGGACTTCCATCGAGTGGGTAAGACGCGTGCGCACGGCGGCATTGCGCTCCAGTGGAAAAACCTGGGTCTTTTGTTGCAGACGACGAATTGCCGGAGAGTTGATGATACGCCCGCGATCGCTCTCGAAGATCCGCAGGATCTCATGTTCGGTTTTAACGCCCTGCGGTGAACGGTAACGACGATGCCAGTTTATTTTTTTTCGGAAATCAATCTGTGCCATGTCCTCTCCCGCGTGAGAAATACGCTTCCCCGTAAGCGCATGGTAAACTATGCCTTCAAATCGGGCTTATCGCGAGTAAATCTATGAAAATCGGCATCATTGGTGCAATGGAAGAAGAAGTTACGCTGCTGCGTGACAAAATCGAAAACCGTCAAACTATCAGTCTCGGCGGTTGCGAAATCTATACCGGCCAACTGAATGGAACCGAGGTTGCGCTTCTGAAATCGGGCATCGGTAAAGTCGCTGCGGCGCTGGGTGCCACTTTGCTGTTGGAACACTGCAAGCCAGATGTGATTATTAACACCGGTTCTGCCGGTGGCCTGGCACCAACGTTGAAAGTGGGCGATATCGTTGTCTCGGACGAAGCACGTTATCACGACGCGGATGTCACGGCATTTGGTTATGAATACGGTCAGTTACCAGGCTGTCCGGCAGGCTTTAAAGCTGACGATAAACTGATCGCTGCCGCTGAGGCCTGCATTGCCGAACTGAATCTTAACGCTGTACGTGGCCTGATTGTTAGCGGCGACGCTTTCATCAACGGTTCTGTTGGTCTGGCGAAAATCCGCCACAACTTCCCACAGGCCATTGCTGTAGAGATGGAAGCGACGGCAATCGCCCATGTCTGCCACAATTTCAACGTCCCGTTTGTTGTCGTACGCGCCATCTCCGACGTGGCCGATCAACAGTCTCATCTTAGCTTCGATGAGTTCCTGGCTGTTGCCGCTAAACAGTCCAGCCTGATGGTTGAGTCACTGGTGCAGAAACTTGCACATGGCTAAGTCACTGTTCAGGGCGCTGGTCGCCCTGTCTTTTCTTGCGCCACTGTGGCTCAACGCCGCGCCGCGCGTCATCACGCTTTCTCCCGCCAACACTGAACTTGCCTTTGCCGCCGGGATCACGCCGGTTGGGGTCAGCAGCTATTCCGACTATCCTCCACAAGCGCAAAAGATTGAGCAGGTTTCCACCTGGCAGGGGATGAATCTGGAACGCATTGTCGCGCTGAAACCCGATCTGGTGATTGCCTGGCGTGGAGGTAATGCCGAGCGGCAGGTTGACCAGCTGGCTTCGCTGGGAATAACGGTAAAATGGGTGGACGCGGTGAGCATCGAACAGGTGGCGCAAACCCTCCGTGACCTCGCGCCTTTCAGCCCTACCCCCCAACGCGCCGGGCAGGCTGCACAGCAGATGCTCAACGACTATGCCGCGCTAAAAGCCCGATACGGCACGCAACCGAAACAACGCGTTTTTCTGCAATTTGGCAGCCAGCCGCTGTTCACTACCGGGAAAGGCTCGATCCAGAACCAGGTGCTTGAAACCTGTGGAGGTGAAAATATCTTTGCCGAAAGCCGGGTTCCCTGGCCCCAGGTCAGTCGTGAGCAGGTTCTTGCGCGACAACCGCAGGCCATTGTGGTGGTCGGAAATGCGAGCGAGATTCCTAAAATAGAACAATTCTGGCATCGGCAGCTTAAAATTCCGGTCATCGCACTCAACAGCGACTGGTTTGAACGCGCCAGCCCGCGTATTATCCTCGCCGCAAAACAACTCTGCGCCGAACTGGCAGAGAGTCACTCAAACAGATAAATACCCCCTTCGAGGATTTAACGATGCTCGTGTATTGGCTGGATATTCTTGGCACAGCCGTTTTTGCTATCTCCGGCGTTTTGCTTGCCGGAAAACTGCGCATGGACCCTTTTGGCGTACTGGTGCTCGGCGTTGTTACGGCGGTGGGAGGCGGAACGATCCGCGATATGGCGCTGGCAAATGGCCCGGTATTTTGGGTAAAAGATCCCACGGATCTGGTGGTGGCGATGGTCACCTGCCTGTTAACCATCGTGCTGGTTCGTCAGCCTCGCAGACTGCCAAAATGGATATTGCCGGTACTGGATGCCGTCGGTCTGGCGGTCTTTGTGGGAATAGGCGTGAATAAAGCCTTTATTGCCGGGACTGGCCCGCTGGTGGCGATCTGTATGGGCGTGTTAACCGGCGTGGGCGGAGGGATTATTCGCGACATACTGGCGCGAGAAGTCCCGATGATCCTGCGAACGGAAATCTACGCGACGGCCTGTATCATCGGGGGGATTGTTCACGCCACGGCGTATTACACCTTTGCTGTCCCGCTGGAGAATGCGGCGATGCTGGGGATGGTGGTCACGCTGGTGATCCGTTTAGCGGCGATACGCTGGCACCTGAAGCTGCCGACGTTTGCGCTGGATGAAAATTCAAGATAGGCGTCGTTTATAAGCCCGGTAGCGCTTCGCTTACCGGGCCTACAATCTGCATTCAGGCTTAAATACTGAACGAAGAACCACACCCGCAGGTGCTGGTCGCATTCGGGTTAGTCACCACAAAGCGCGAACCTTCCAGACCTTCAGTGTAGTCCACTGAACCGCCCACCAGATATTGCAGGCTCATCGGGTCAACCACCAGCGCGACGCCCTGTTTCTCGATAGTCATATCACCATCGTTAACCTGATCGTCAAAGGTAAAACCATACTGGAAGCCACTACAGCCGCCGCCGGTAATATAAACACGCAGTTTCAGATCCGGATTGTCCTCGTCGGCAATCAGGGTTTTCACTTTTTTCGCTGCTGCTTCGGTAAATTCCAGCGGCAACGCTACGTCATCACTCATCTTATGCTCCCATGAATACTGCGACTGCTATTGGGCAAAAATCACCCAATTCTTTTTGTCATTATCTAATACCCTGGTAATTCATTCAAGTATTCTGCTTCAGGGCCTGTTCAGCTTCCAGTTTCGCCAGGGTACGGGCAAGAATGGTGGAGTATAGCGGTTTTCCACCCAGGAATTGGGCTAATAGTGTCGCGCCGAGACAGGTAATGATCATTGGCAAAATGAGCTGGTAATTGTCGGTCATTTCCAGCACCAGTACGATCCCGGTCAGCGGCGCGCGCAGGGAGGCCGCCAGCAGCGCCCCCATTCCCGCAACCGCAAACGTCCCCGCATCCAGATGGTAGGCCGGGAAACCTGCCGCCGCCGCCATCCCGAACGCCGTACCCAGCAGCGTCCCCAGTGCCAGCATCGGAGCAAAAATGCCGCCCGGGGCGCCAGAGGAGAAGCACAATACCGTGGTGATGACGCGTGAAATAAACATAAACAGCAGCAGGCCTACGCTGAAATTCCCCGCCGCGGCAATGGGAATCAGGCCGAAACCGCCGCCCGCCGCATTCGGTTCGATGAAACCGAGGATCCCGCACACGCCGCCAAGCAGGCCTCCCACCAGCACCCATTTCGTGGTATTTCCGCCATGGATGCGCTGAAACATATCCTGCGCCCGTAAAATCAGGGTGTTAAAAAGCGGGCCGACGACGCCCAAAATCATCCCAAGAACCAGATACAGCCACAGGGTATTGACCGGCGCATTGGTCAGCTTGCCAACTTCAATCACCGCCCCTTCGCCGTTAAAGACGCGAAAGACAATGCTCGACATAATCACGCCGGTAAACACCGCTTTAATGGAGATCAGGTTGTAGCGGAACTGGGCGCGCATCTCTTCAATGATAAACAGGATACCCGCCAGCGGCGCGTTAAACGCCGCAGACAGCCCCGCTGCGGCCCCCGTCGCCAGCAGCGTATGCCGTGCTTCGGCGCTGCGCATACGGAACAGATCGCCGACCATGCGCCCGACGTTACCGCCCAGCTGTACCGTTGGCCCTTCCCGACCGAGCACCATGCCCGCCCCGAGGGTTCCCATCCCGCCGATAAATTTCACAGGAAGCACCCGCCACCAGCGAACCGGGCGTAGCTCCTCCAGCGCCCCCTCAATTTCAGGGATCCCCGAGCCACCTGCTTCAGGTGCGAATTTACGCACCAGAAAATACCCCACCATGGCAAACAGCGCCGAAAGGCCAAAGGCCCACACCCAGACCAGCCATTCCCGATCGGCAAAGCTGGCGACGGTACCTATGCGCCAGTTGAGCACCGCGTTGACCGCTTTCTCGAATGCGACCCCCACAAGCCCGGCCAGCGTACCGACCACGGCGGCTGCCAGCAGAATGGCTAACGGGGTTTTGTCACGGTTGAGCAGCCGCCGGATACTGACCCGGTGCTTCGCGCGCGTAAACTGTTGTTGTTCAAAAGAAGGTGTGTTCTCGTTCATTACCTGTTCTGTTTCGTCATACAAAAGGCCGCAGGGATTCTACCAGAGACAATCCCCTCGTCCCCTGAAAAATACTTAACAATTGTTAAGCCTTCTGAGGGGCAAAAATTTTATAACCTCTTCCGAATCACTTAGAATAGTTGCCTTAACTTATTTCTACGAACCAGGAACGACGCCATGAGCAAGTCTGAAAACCTCTACAGCGCAGCCCGCGAGCTAATCCCAGGCGGCGTGAACTCACCCGTGCGCGCCTTTACCGGCGTGGGTGGCACCCCGCTGTTTATCGAACGTGCGGATGGGGCATATCTGTATGATGTGGATGGTAAAGCCTATGTCGATTACGTCGGCTCCTGGGGCCCGATGGTACTGGGGCACAACCACCCGGCGATCCGCAACGCGGTGATTGAAGCCGCTCAGCGCGGCCTGAGCTTCGGCGCGCCAACCGAGATGGAAGTCAAAATGGCGGAGCTGGTCACCGAGCTGGTGCCAACGATGGACATGGTGCGTATGGTGAACTCCGGTACCGAAGCGACCATGAGCGCTATCCGTCTGGCGCGCGGTTTTACCGGTCGTGACAAGATCATCAAGTTCGAAGGTTGTTATCACGGCCACGCCGACTGCCTGCTGGTAAAAGCCGGTTCCGGCGCGCTGACGCTCGGTCAACCGAACTCCCGGGGGTGCCGGCTGATTTCGCGAAACACACGCTGACCTGCACCTATAACGATCTGAACACCGTTCGCGCCGCGTTCGAGCAGTATCCGCAGGAGATCGCCTGCATCATCGTTGAACCGGTGGCGGGCAACATGAACTGTATTCCACCGCAGCCGGATTTCCTGCCGGGCCTGCGCGCACTGTGCGATGAGTTCGGCGCGCTGCTGATCATCGACGAAGTGATGACCGGTTTCCGCGTCGCGCTGTCGGGAGCGCAGTCATACTACGGCGTAGAGCCGGATCTGACCTGCCTCGGTAAAATCATTGGCGGCGGCATGCCTGTCGGCGCGTTTGGCGGCCGTAAGGACGTGATGGACGCGCTGGCGCCAACCGGTCCGGTTTACCAGGCGGGTACGCTCTCCGGTAACCCGATTGCGATGGCGGCGGGCTTTGCCTGTCTGACCGAAGTGGCGCAGCCGGGTATCCACGAGACCCTGACGGACCGGACGACGCAGCTGGCAAACGGCCTGCTGGAAGCCGCAGAAGACGCGGGTATTCCGCTGGTGGTAAACCACGTCGGCGGGATGTTCGGGATTTTCTTCACCGATGCGAAAACCGTGACCTGCTATCAGGACGTGGTGAAATGCGACGTGGAACGCTTCAAACGCTTCTTCCACCTGATGCTGGAAGAAGGCGTGTATCTGGCCCCGTCAGCGTTTGAAGCGGGCTTTATGTCCGTGGCACACAGCGAAGAAGATATCAATAACACCATCGACGCAGCGCGTAAGGTGTTTGCGAAGCTGTAAAATGTGCGGCTTGATGCCCTCACCCCAACCCTCTCCCACAGGGGGAGAGGGTTCCCCAGTAATTTGAAAGCAAAAGCGATAACGTTGCCTCAGAATAACTGAGGGCTTTCAGCGATGCCTCGGTCCGGCTGTAAATCGCTGAGGCGTTTCCTGTAGGTCGGGGCGAGGCGCAGGGATGCGCCGAGAGGGCGGGCTTTACAGGGATGTTACCTCCGCCCGTCCCCGATAAGCCGGAAGGAATAAGCCGAAGGTACCGCGAAGCGGCGATTTTCCGCCGGAAGCCCGGGTCGCCAGGGTGGTGGCGACTGAGCCACCCTGGCACGTTCACCGCTCATGTCGTGACAGAGTAGCAAGGAACATAACGTGAACGGAATGACCACCAGAGCCGTATGTTCCCCCTCACCCCAGCCCTCTCCCTCAAGGGAGAGGGGGCCGTCTGTGCAGGCATTATTTTGTGGGGAGCCCTCAGCCCACAGGGGAGAGGGAGCAAACACGAAAACGGCAATCTAAGGATTGCCGTTTACTTTTATTAACGGCTCTGCTTTCTCAACAAATAGATAAAATATGGCGCGCCGATAAAGGTTGACAGCAGCCCCGCCGGGATCTGGAATGGAAACAGCACCATCCGCCCACACCAGTCAGCGAACACCAGCAGTAAACCACCCACCAGCGCCGAAATTACGATGTGTGGCATCGTCCGTCGAAAGCCCATCATCCGCGCAATATGCGGTGCCATTAAACCAACAAAACTCAACGGTCCAATAGTCATCGTCGCGGTCGCCGTCAGGCAAGCCGCTAACAGCAGCAGCACAATTCGCGTCGGCGTCAGCGCCATTCCTACGGCTCGGGCGGTATCACCACCCAGCGGTAAAATGGTCAGCCAGCGGCGGCACAGCGGGGTAATCGCCAGCAAAATCACCATCACAATTCCGGTGCGCCAGGCCTGCGCATCGGTCGCGTTGTAGGTCGAACCGGAAATCCAGGTCAGCACTTGCGCCATTCGCGGGTCACCACTTGCCTGCAACATCATCAAAAGCATGGTGAACGCGGTGCTTAACGCCATCCCCGCCAGTAACATACGGTGTGGGGAAAATCCACCGCGGCCGGCGGCGATCATAATGATCAACAGCGTCACCGCCGCGCCGAGACTGCCTGCAGGTAACAGCCAGCCAAAGGCATTACCCGGCACCAGAAACAGCATCAACACCACGCCAAACGCCGCGCCGGAGCTAATCCCCAGCACTTCCGGGCTTGCCATCGGGTTTCCGGTCAGTCGCTGAATAATACAGCCCGCCACCGCCAGCATGACGCCCGCAAACAGCGCCGCCATAATTCGCGGCCAGCGCCAGGGCATTAAATCCTCGAGCAACGCCCCGCTCGCCCACGTCCAGCCGTGCGCATCACGACCAAACGACAGCGCCACCACCACAGCCATCAACAGCAGCACGCCGCCCGCGAGGGCAAACGCCAGCACATGTTGGCGTTCAGCCGCGACACGATCGTTGACCTTCATATCCGGCGCGCTAATGCTGCGTAAACGCGGCAACAGCCACAGTAGCAGCGGCGCACCGATCAACGCAGTGACCGAACCGGTGGACACTTCCATCCACACGCGAGTCAGCCAGAGGATGATTTGATCGGAAAGCCAGAGGATCAGCGCACCAATCAACGACGCCAGCATCAGTCGTGGCAGCAGACGCCGCGCCCCCAGCATTTTTGCCAGCAGCGGCGCGAACAACCCGATAAAGCCGATAATCCCCACAGCGTTCACCAGCAGCGCACTGATGACAATCGCCAGCGACAGCGCCGCCAGACGCGCAAGCGACAAGGCCAGCCCGAGATTGCGCGCCACGCCATCATCAAGCCCCATCAGGGTTAACGGACGAAGTAGCAGCAACGTCAGCATCACACCGCCCAGCAACTGCGGCCATAAACGCTCAACACCGCCCCAGTCGGTTTGCGTCAGCGTTCCAGTGCTCCACAGAAACATGCTTTGCAACTGGTCATGATGGAAGATAACCAGTAACTGATTGATTGCCCCACAATAAAGGCTCACTACCAGCCCCGCGAGAATCAGCGTAACCGGCGAAAGCCGTTTCCCCCACGCGACGCCAAAGACAATTAAGCCAACAACGCAAGCCCCTGCCAGCGCAGCAAACTGGCTCGCCATAGCACCGGGGATCGCCCAGAGCGTGGTGACGGTAATCCCCAGTTGCGCGCCTGTAGCAACGCCCAACGTCGTCGGTTCCGCCAGCGGGTTACGCAGCACTTGCTGAAACAGCACGCCCACCAGCCCCAGGCCCGCGCCCACCAGTAGAGAAATCGCCAGACGTGGTAACAAGCTGTAGTGGAACAGCATTTGCTGAATATTATCGATATCCGGTGCGGCAAACGCGGCTGCCCACTGATCGCGCGGTAACGCCGTGGTCAGGTTAAAGCCGGTTAACACCAGGGCAGCCAGAAAAATGAGCGCTAACAGTAACATCGGGAAACGGGCCATACGCGTGCTCATGCCTTGCCTCCCAGTGCATTGTCCAGCACGCGGGCAAAATGCATTGCCGACAGCGTCGCGCCGTAGAACCATACCGCTGGCGCGCGCAGGAAGCGCTGCTCGCGGACGAACGGCATTGCCTGCCAGAGCGGGGTCGCCATCAGGGTTTGCATCTCGCGCTCGTTCCCGTGATCGAAGCACAGCACGTCCACATCACGAAACGCCGCCAGACGGTCAATACCCACGGCGGTACTGCCCCAGAATGTCATCTCGCCTTCCCAGGCATTGCGAATGCCAAAGCTGTCGAGCACTTCCTGGAACAGACAGTTATTTCCAAAGACCAGCATATGGCGGGCATCCAGCAGGGTTACCATCAGCAAAGGCCGATCGCCACGGTGGGCAAAGCGCGGCTTGAGGGAATCAATCAGCGCATCAAATTCATCGAGATGTTTTTTCGCCTGAGCCTCACGGTTGAGAAACTGCGCCATCTCGTGGATGGAATTTTTTGCCATGGTCAGCGGCTTTTTGCCGTCGCTAAAGGAAAAGCCCCGTCCGGGCGCAATCTTCGCCATGGTCTCTTCCGACGGGCCATACCCCGCAGACCAGAATAAATAAGACGGTTTCATCTGGGTGAGAAGCTCAAGGTTCGGCTCCGTACGCAGGCCAATGTCGATGACGGAGTCCGGCAGTTTTGGCTCATTCACCCACAGGGTGTAGTTGGGAATATCGGCCACGCCGTAAGGCGTCACGCCAAGCGCCATCATCAGTTCGACGGGCAACCACTCCAGCGCCACGATGCGGTGCGGATCGATAGCCGCAGCGCGGGCCGGGCCCATCTTTAACAGCAGCGGTGAGAGCGCCATGGCCGTCAGCAGGCGACGGCGGCTAATGAATGTTGAATCCAGCATCAGTAGACAAAGCTCACGGGTGCAGCCCCGGCTGGGTGAGGCAGGATGCCCATAGGAATACCGTAGATATGTTCCAGCGTTTCGCTGCGCATCAGTTCGGCAGGCGTACCCTGAGCGATCATTTCACCGCCGCGCAGCGCTACCAGGTAGTCGCAATAGCGTGCCGCCATGTTGATATCATGCAGAACGGCAATCACCGTCAGGCCGCGCTGCTGACTTAAGCGATGCACCAGCGCCAGGACGTCAACCTGATGAGCAATATCCAGCGCCGAAGTGGGTTCGTCGAGCAGCAGGCAGCGGCTGTCCTGCGCCACCAGCATCGCGATCCATGCGCGCTGACGCTCGCCACCGGACAGGCTATCCACCAGACGATGCGCCAGCGGTTTTAACCCAACCAGCGCGATCGCCTCTTCCACTTTCTCTCTGTCAGCGACGCCAAAACGCCCGAGCGCACCGTGCCACGGATAACGTCCAATCGCCACCAGCTCGCGCACCGTCATCCCCTCCGCCTGCGGCAACTGCTGCGGCAGATAGGCCACCTTGCGGGCAAAGGCCTTACTGCTCCAGCTCGCCAGCGGCTGGTCATCCAGCAATATGTCGCCCTCGGACGGCGGCTGATGACGACCCAGCATCTTCAGCAGCGTCGATTTACCGGAACCATTGTGCCCGATTAAACCGGTCACTTTACCTGCGGGAAACGTCAAAGAGAGCGGATGCAGCAAGGTGCGCCCGGGTACGCGAAAGGAGAGATTGTTAAGCGTGAAGGTGGAGTCGGATTGCGTTTTATTATCCTGCATGTCAGCCAACTTAAATAAAAAGGGCACGGCGAACCGTGCCCATAAAGAGGTTAGAAGCGGAAGGTCGCGGTGGCAACAACCTGGCGTCCTGCTCCCCAGTAGCATGCATACTCGCTGTAGCAGCTGGAGACGTATTCACGGTCAAAGATGTTGTTCACGTTGACGCCGACGGAAGATCCCGGCAGACCAAAGCGCGCCAGATCGTATTTCACGGTCGCATCCGCCAGGGCATAACCCGCGACGTTAAAGGACTCATAGGCTTTAGGCGACGCTGAGGAGTAGTACGTCACCGTGTTACCGATGTAACGCGCGCCCGCACCGACGGTCAGGCCACTCAGCGCCGTCTCGTGGAAGGTGTAATCCGCCCACAGGGATGCCATGTTGCGCGGTACTTCTGCCGGACGACGACCTTCATACCAGGTATCGTGGGTATATTCCGCATCTGTGTAGCTGTAGGCCGCCGTTACGTTCACGTTAGCCGACACCGCCGCTTTCGCTTCTAGCTCAAAGCCACGGGAGCGAATTTCACCGCCCTGCACACTAAAGCCGCTGGTCGGGTTCGCCGGATCGGCGGTCAGGTTGTTGTTCTTGGTCAGCTGATATACCGCGGCCGTCACCACAACAGGCAGATCTTTAGGAACATACTTCACGCCCGCTTCATACTGCTTGCCGCGCGCCGGATCGAACGGTTTGCCGCCCTGGGTGGTGCCAGAGAGCGGTTCAAAGGATTCACTGTAGCTGAAGTATGGGGTAATCCCGTTGTCGAACAGGTAGTTAATCCCCCCGCGCCAGGTAAATGCCTGATCGTTAATTTCCGCGGTGGTCCCGTTATTACGGTTAAAGGCAGACGTTTTTGCAAAGTCATAGCGGCCACCCATGGTGAGTACCCACTTATCCCATTCCGCCTGATCCTGCGCATAGAGCCCGGTCTGCTCCTGGCGATTGAGCATGGCATACGGGAAGTTCACATTGACGTTCGCATTGCCGTGCTGCGGATTGTTCATGCTGATCGGATCGGCGGTACCGTAGTCAGCATCAATATCATTGCGCATACGAAGGTAATCCACCCCCGTCAGCAGCGTATGGTCAACGGCACCGGTCGCGAATTTCGACTGGAGCTGTGTATCAACC
This sequence comes from Enterobacter hormaechei, assembly GCA_042434945.1. GTDB lineage: Bacteria > Pseudomonadota > Gammaproteobacteria > Enterobacterales > Enterobacteriaceae > Escherichia > Escherichia hormaechei_A. The sequence goes on along the minus strand of CP170191.1, from coordinate 317,485 downwards.
GTGAACGAGTTGAGGTCTTCATCTGAGCGCACGTACGCACGGCTGATTTGGGCCGGAGCGATATAGCCATTACCGTAAACTGAACGGTAAAGCGTATTGATTTTGGTATAACGCAGATTCTGACGCACGGTGAAGGTGTCGTTGAATTCATGCGCGAAGCTGTAACCCACCATTTTCTGACGACGGGAGATCTTATTGTCTTCATCGCCTTCGTTGAAATCGGTCGGCAGTTTGTGCGCCTTTCCGTTAGCATCATAGTAAGGCACAACGGTACCTTCACGCGGCAGCCAGCCGTAGTAACCCGCATCCGGATCGCTCTGGAAGTTGCTCAGGAAAGTGAAATCAGTTTTATCATCAGGACGCCAGCTGAAAGACGGCGCAATCGCGTAACGAGTAGACTTCACCATCTCCTGCTGCGCATTTTCACTGCGTCCCAGGCCGGTCAGACGGTAGGACCACACGCCGTTATCATCAATCGCGTCGCTGAAGTCAAACCCAGTCTGCCACAGGTTATCCGTCCCCATTTTGAACTGAATTTCTTTTAACGGTTCCGTGGTTGGACGCTTGCTGACCATACTCACTACGCCGCCAGGGTGGCTTTTGCCATACAGTACGGACGTCGGGCCTCGCAGCAGCTCTACGCGCTCCAGGAAGTATGGGTCCATCGACGCTTCAGAGTAGTTATCCCCTTGCAGCTTCATACCATCCAGATACTGGTTGGTATTCACGGTGCTGGAGGTGGTGAACCCACGAATCGAAACCACATCATAGGTCGTTGAGGCGCCGCGCGTTGCGAAAACGCTCGGCGTGTAGGCCAGCGCCTGTTTAACCGTCCCCGGCTGTTTCATGTCCATCTCTTCACGTGTGACCACGGAAATGGACTGCGGGGTTTTCTCGATCGGTGTATCGGTTTTCGTCGCCGTTGCAGTGCGCTTTGCTGCAATCGTCGGTGCAGGCCCCCAGGCACTCTCCTGCGCAGCCGGTGCGGCAGTAACAGTAATGGTTTCTTCTTTTTTCGGGGTTTCGGCGGCATGAGCATAAGCAGACATGCCGGCAACCGCTGTGGCTACGACGACCGCGATTTTACGCAGCGACGTGTTAATTGGCTGAGCAGTATTGGAAAGCGCCATGATGGATCTCTGATGGAAAAGTGAATGATAACGTAAACGAGAATTATTATTATGACCGCAGAATAATATGCGAAACGTTGGCTGCATAGCAAGCAGTATGCGGCCCTACAAGATTTAAGGGTTTAAGAATTAACCAGATGAAAATAGAGGGTTAATGAAGTTAGCGAAATGATCGCTAAAGCCCGCCGAAACGGGCCGGAGGGCTTAACGATAGAAGAGTTCGAAAGTCGCGACGGCGTCGACTTTCCCGGCTTTAACCTCTCCCGTTTTGATGTAACGGGCTTTGAGTGGGATCTCAACCGGGACGTTGTCCTGGGTACGGGTTATTGCCGTGTAGCTCTGGTCGAACTGGAGCACTGCATCGTTCTTGTCGAGGATTTGAATGCCTACGCCGCTTGCAGCGTTGTCTCCGGTAGCAATGTTGAGGATATTACCATCCGTTACGCCAGTCGACCCTGCACTGGTGAACTGATAATCAATTTTTGTTCCGGCTGCGCAGTCCTTAATATCAATCCTGAAACGACTGTCGGTCAGGATGTCGGAATACTGACCGTTAAAATCGTGCACATTGACCGTTTCTAGCGGCACGTAGATGTTTTTATCCACCAGGTTACAGGTGTTTGTTGTGATATGTACACTGGTTGGTGAAAAGCGGATTTCGCCTATCACATGGTTATCGTAAGTCTCATGTGAGGTTAACAGGGACGTATTAAGATCGCCCTCTTCGACCTCACCGATAACGATCAACTGAGCGGTAGCCCGGAAGTTGTAATTCGTTGAAAAGCTTCTTATCGTGCCAAGATAAGTTTCCGGCCTGATAATGTCTTCTTCGGTATAGCTGGGGAACTGGGTTGTAGACGCTGCAACGCGAACCCCAATTCCGGTCAAGTTGGTTTTGTACACTCCGGGTAAAACATCTTCACGCGCATCAGCACCACTCAATGAGAGATAGCCTCTACGTACCCGAACGGAATCATCATCACAGCTTTGCGAGATCTCACCTGATTCCACGCTGGCGTCGTAAATAATCGTACCGACCTGGACATCTGGCTCAAGCTGTATGACAGCGGGAATATTGAAGGTAACAATTCCCCCGCTACTCCCGCCTCCCGTAAATGTACAAGTTGCGAAGGCCGGAGCTGAAAACAGCATGATTAGGCCAGCCATTGCGCTGATGAATAGTTCTTTGCTACGCCTCATTGGCAATCTACCGTCATTTTCAAAATAGTTGCTGAGCGCCCGGGAGGGAGATCCCCCGCCCACGCACACCGTTGATCGCGCCCGTCACCCCACTGCACATTCAGGGAAACCGCTTCATGCAGACCGGTAAGCCAGACTTCTCCTTCATCACCGACGATAGCCGTTGCACTTTCCTGCGTGACAATGGCGCCGAAAGGTACCGGCTTGCCGTGGAAAAGCAGCGTGATAAGCGCACGCTTCCCCACTCGTGCATCAAAATTCGCTGAGATGGCCGCACCTTTTGTTGGGACAACATCCTGGGTAGCGGCGGCAATTTCAATATCTTCACGATCCTGGGTGTTGACCGTAATACCGTTTTTCCGGTAAGCCGTCAGGGAAGGGACAATCGCGTTACCAAAGCGATCGGTGTAGATCCCTCGCCCGTTCTGTACTTTGACGTTATCGCCATCTTTGATATGGACAATGGCAAAGGCGTCGCGGACGGATTGCCCCAGGGTTACTCCATGTTCATGCGCAACAATTGAACCCTGCGCGCTGTAGTTCCACTGTCGGTTATCGCCCCCGTAGTTATACCCCAGCCCGACATCACCGGCAGATCCCCGGTAGCGCCCGGATACACTGCCACCATAGCCAGTATCGTGACTGGCATAGGTCTGCTGGAGGTTATAGCTGAGGTTATTGTTCTCAAGTGCCGTGCCGCCGATCCCTACCTGATGCGAAACGAATCCACCGCTGGCAGTGTTGGCGCTGTAAGTTGACCAGGCGTTCGCTAGCCAGCGTGAAAGAGGTACGTTGACCATCAACGCCATTTGCCGATTGGTATTGGCGTCCGGCGTACGCGTCAGGCTGTAGCTTATCGACCAGGTTATACCGCGCCAGCCGGAGCTTAGCCCCGCACTGACGCTGCGCTCGTGTCCTGCCATGTTCCAGTAATCCTGCTGATAGCCATTAAGGTAAGCCGATCCCCAGTCCGAAACGCGTTGGGAAAGATTAACCTGCATGCGGCTGCGCCGATTATTGGTTCGCCGATAGGTATAAATCCCATCGTCAATCTCGCTGTCACGCTGGTCGACAGCTTCCTGAAAGGTATAAAACCCTGAGGTGGAATAACGGTAGCTGGCAAGCGTCACGGTGGTGTCTGTATCCGGAATATCCCTGGAATACTGCGCACGCCATGACATCCCGCGGGCATCATCTCGTCCATCATCAAAAGCCGTACGGGCGGCGGTCACATCCACGGATGCCGATCCGAAACGGCCAAGATCGGCCCCTGTTCCCGCCAGCATAGCCTGATACGACGATGCAACGAGCGCGCCGGCGTATGTTGTTACGCCATAAGGCAGGCCGTAAATGACCGTCCCTTGCAGAAAAGGGGGCTCGTCCTCACCTTCATTACCGCGATAACGCCCTGCTGCCAGCGAATATTTAAATGCTCCTTCCCGCTGTAGCACCGGAACCGATGCACTGGCCTGGATGAAGCTGTGTTCGCTGCCGTCGGCCTCTTCCACCGTCACCTCCAGATCCGCGCCGGATGTGACCTGGCTTAAATCGCGGATCTCAAATGGCCCCGGAGAGACGTTGCTTTGATAAATGGTGTAGCCGTTTTGCCTGATGGTGACTTTTGCATCGCTATTTGCGATACCACGCACCACGGGGGCAAACCCCTGCTGGCTGGTAGGCAGCATGGAAGTATCCGTTTCCAGCTTCACGCCGGTCATTTGGACGCTGTCGAAAAGCTCGCCGTTAGTGTACGTCTGGCCTATCTCAAGCTGGCTTTGCAGGGTTTTGATATCACGTTGCAGCGTACTGGCGATTGCATCCCAACCGGCGTTGTCACTCCAGGTGCTGTTGTTACGCAACCGCCACGCCCCGAGGTTGATCCCCGACTCCAGACCAAGCCATGCAGATGACGTTTCACCAGAACGGTAGTGCTGCTGAGAGCCGCTAAACTGGTAGCTTGTCCAGGCGGCGGGAGCACCGTCATCCCAGAATTTAGGCTCGATAGCCCCGGCCGCAGCCTGATCGCGGTATTTTTGCGGGATCACCAGCTTGAGGGTCTGATTATCCTGGTCGTAATCGTAGCGGGCATTATCAATAAAATGGGAGATGTCATCGATTATCACCGCATCATCCAGATCTTTCATATCCGGGATCGTGTCGACTTTTACCCCTAATGCACGCAGATCCGCTTTGGTCAGCTCCGGTAACAGGCGCTGCTTATCGTCAGACAAGATCCAACTCACCGTGCGTTTATCCAGAACATCCCGATCCCACATAATGGTCGTCAGAAAGTTTCCCGGCAGTAAGCCATTATCATTGATGAAATTTTTTAGCGTTGAGGTGTTTTCCAGCGGAGTGTCCATCTCAAGGATCCGCAGGTTAAATTCGTCATCTGCACTCACAGGCTGGATCATCGCGAGCAGCGCTAACGCGATTCCCTTCAGAACCTGTTTGTAGAGTGGAGATGACGACATAGGGTACCAGCATTGTGTGTTTAAAGAGCCTGCTTGCGCTGGGAGGTTTGCGCGCCGAAATCGCTAATAGCAGTCCACGTCACGGGCCCGTTTGCAGATTGAGGCACAGAAAAATATTGCTCGCTGAAAGGTGCGACCATCATTGAAATCGCCCCCGGCGTGGTTTTTGTGTCAGTCACAGGGACACTTTTCCCGCCCACGGCCAGCTCGCCAAAGGAGACGTAAAACGGCGTTGGGTTTTTCGCAATGAGCCTGTTACCCTGGCGGAGGAACGTGATTTTTTCATAGGCCTGTAGGGCATCGGCTTCTTTCAAATCAGCAGGGCGCCAGAACAGTTTCAGACGCGTTTTCATCGCGAATTGCAGCGTATTCTTGTCTTTTAAGTCAGGTGATAACGCCGAGACGGATTTCACATTCGCCAGAAATAAAGATTCGCGATCTGCGGGCAGATTTTTTTTATCGCCGGTAAAAATGATGTGCAAAAGGGTCTGACGATTTTCCTGTAATTTATAGACAGGCGGCGTAATGATGAAAGGTGCTTTTGCATCGTTGGGGTAACTCACCCAGCTTTGCACCAGATATCGAGTATGAGGGTCTTTATTTTTGAGTGCTATTTGTACTTCGGATTTATTCGATGGATAAATAATTCGCGTGCCACCGAGAACCACACTTGCCTGTACTGAACAGCAAGAGATAATCAAACATCCACCTAACAATTTTAATAAATAATTCATACTACGTTCCAGAAGGCAGCCCTTTCAGGCTGCCAAAATAGATTTAGCGATAAACAACCTCGAACGTTGCAGATGAGGAGTAGTGACCTGCTGTTGGTTTGTTATCACCAACCTGAATAACTTTCGCGGTGTAATTAAAGACAGATGCTGTGGTGCCAGTGGCATCGTTCGCAACATCGGTACCGGCTTCCGGTTCTGATCCGTTGAAAACCACGTCGCCCTTAGTCCCATTTTCATTACTGACAATGATGCCAACGTTGGTCGCATTGCCAGCGCCGGAAAGATCGTTCTTCAGGCGCTTGTATTCCGCATCCGTTGTGGTGCCGCTGAACTTGAGGTTCAGTTTGGCAACCAGCGGATCACATTTTTTCACTTCAATCTTAAAGGCCTTCGACGTCCCGACCTGACCGTCAGTGCCAAAATCAGAAGGGTAAGTATCTGCAAATGTGACGGTGGAAGTATTGGACCCCGAGCCATCAACATCAATTTCACAGGTATCCGCCACAATTTTTCCGGCGAAATTTACCGTACCAGAATCATTCGCTGCAAATACCGGCAGAGAGAGTGCAGCCATAAGCGTGCTGGCCAACACCGTTGAAACAACATATTTACTCATAACAATATCCTTATATGTGATGATGAAGATATCCATTCTTGATATATACAAAAATGTTGGGAAGTCCTCTAAGGAATATCCTGTGAGGTCAGTAAATTTCTGGAGAGGATTTAATCAGATTATTCTTCATCACGTCTAGATCGCAAAATGATAACACCCGAATAATCGGACACAACTTTCTGTTTTAGATGAAAAAAAGCAAAAATTAATAATTCTACATTTTAAATTTAATAATTTTAAATATAAATGAATGTAAACATAAAAAAAGGCCGCTTAATCATTAAGCGGCCTTTTATTCAGGAAACTAATTAGTTTCCGCCAAACATGTCCTTGATCCAGCCGGCGACACCGTCGCTGTCTTTCTTCTCATTCTGCTGCTGCGGCTGTTGCTGCGGCTGCTGAGGTTGAGAAGACTGATCGAACGGGTTACCTGTCGGTTCTTCTGGCTGACTTTGCTGACACAGCGCATCCGGGTTAGTCGTCCAGACCGGCAGCGTACGCATCCCGCCACCGCAGATAAAGTTGCCCGATGCGTCCACGCCCATATCTGCAATATCTTCTGGCGGAACAAGATTCAGCGGTGTTGGCGTCTGGTTAGCCAGATAACGCTGATAAATCGACATTGCCCCGCTGGCTCCATACAGTTTGGTCGGCTGGTTGTTATCACGGCCTACCCAGGTGATGGTCACCGTGCTGCCGTCAATGCCCGCAAACCAGGTATCTACGTTATTGTTGGTAGTCCCTGTTTTCCCTGCCAGATGCAGGTTCGGGTATTTCGCCCCAAGCTGACGACCCGTACCGCGTTGTACAACCTGCTGCATGGTCCATAGTGTCAGATACGCCGCCTGCGCCGGAACAGCGCGTTCCGCCTGCGGGAAGCTCTGATACAGCACTTTGCCATCTTCCGCGATTACCGAACGCAGTGCAGAAAGCGGTGCACGGTTACCACCGCTGGCGATGGTCTGGAATGCCTGCGCCACTTCGATTGGCGTTAAGTTCAACGCCCCCAGCAGCATCGCCGGAACCGGATGCAACTGATCTTTCGGTACGCCCAGTTTGATCCAGGTCTCCGTAACCGCAGGCAGCCCCAGCGCCATCCCCAGATTTACCGTCGGCACGTTCATCGAACGGGTCAACGCATCCACCAGCATCACTCTGCCACTTTCGCTATAACGACGATCATCGTTCTGCGGTGACCAGACCTGGCCATTCGGCTGACGCAGCGCAATTGGCGCATCCGCAATCCACGTATTCAGACGATAGATTTTCGGCTGGCTTAAGGCCGTCAGATAAGTCGCTGGTTTTGCAAGGGAACCAATCGAACGACGCGCCTGCATCGCACGGTTGTAGCCCGCAAACTGCGGCTCAGAACCTCCGACCATCGCACGAACTTCACCACTAAAGCGGTCGACGACCACAATCGCAGTTTCAAGATCGCTCAACTTACGCTGTTTCTTCAGTGCAGGAATGCCTTCCACGGCGGCTTTTTCTGCCGCGTCCTGGGCCACCGAGTCAAAGGTAGTGAAGATCTTCACGCCGGAGAGATCTTTTACCTTATCGCCTAATTTCGCTTGCAGCTCCTGACGCACCAATTGCATAAAGGCTGGCTGTGGAGAGATTACCCCACCGCGCGGCTGAACCCCCAGCGGACGCGCACTCAACATGTCATAGAGTTCTTGATCAATAATCTGTTGCTGTTGCAGCAGACGCAGCACCAGATTACGTCGCTCCAGCGCCAGTTTCGGGTTACGCCACGGGTTGTAGATGGACGCTCCTTTCACCATACCGACTAACAGTGCCTGCTGATCGAGGCTTAGCTCTTCTACCGGGCGACCAAAGTAATACAAGCTCGCCAGCGGGAAGCCACGGATTTCGTTGTCGCCGCTCTGACCGAGATACACCTCGTTCATATACAGCTCAAGAATACGGTCTTTGCTGTAACGCGCGTCCATGATCAGCGCCATGTAAGCTTCGTTCGCTTTACGCCAGTAAGAACGCTCGCTGGAGAGGAACAGGTTTTTCACCAGCTGTTGCGTCAGCGTACTCGCACCCTGTACCGTGCGTCCGGCGGTCAGGTTTGCCAGCACCGCACGTCCGATTGAGTAGAGACTGATTCCATCATGCTCGTAAAAATGACGGTCTTCTGTCGCCAGCAAAGTATCCACCAGCAAATCCGGGAAACCACTGCGCGGCACAAACAGACGCTGCTCACCGTTTGGCGAAGAGATCATGGTGATCAGACGCGGATCAAGACGGAAGAAACCGAACTGACGGTTGTTCTCCATATTGACGATCGTCGCCAGATGATCGCCATCAAAGGTCAGACGCGCGCGCACCTGTCCTTCTTTACTGTCCGGGAAATCAAACGGACGGCGAATCATCTCAATGCTGTTGGCCTGCACGGTAAATTCGCCAGGACGGGTCATTTTCGACACCTGACGATACTGGGTCGCCTCCAGCAGCTTCACCATCTCGTTCTTGCTGATGGTCATGTCTGGCTCAAGATTGACCATTCGGCCATAAACTGCCGCAGGCAGTTGCCAGACCTTGCCATCAATACGGCTACGAATTTTTTGATCGAGATAAACGCCGTAAATGGCGATCAGCACGGCAAAAACGATAGCCAGTTTTAGCAGTAGCCATAGCCAGCCGCGTTTGCCACGAGGCTTACGCCCTTTGCCTTTGCCCTTACCTTTGCGCGGCATCGGTTCTTCATCCTCATAGTCATCATAATCGTCGTAATCATCGTCATCTTCGTAACGACGACGGCTTACCTTTTGTTTGACCGGACGCGTCGGTTTCCCTTTGCGTCCAATTGGCTCGCGGTCATTCCCGGCCATGCTTTTTCTCCGCAATATTCAGGCGCAAAAGCCCGATTTTCTGTTCTTCTGTTACAAGACAGAAGAAGATATCTCTCAAAATTTGTGCTCGACATCGGTCCCCCTCTCCCTTGAGGGGAGAGGGTTAGGGTGAGGGTGAACGTGCGCGCGCTGATGCCCTCACCCCCGGGCCCTCTCCACAGGAGAGGGAGAAAACCAACCTTACGAATACTTTTTCGTCCGTCGGCGTCGGTGCAGTATTTGCCGGGTCGTCCGGCCAAGACATGTTGGGATAACGCCCTTTCATCTCTTTTTGCACCTCACGGTACGCTCCTTTCCAGAAGGCGCTCAAATCTCGTGTGATTTGTAATGGCCTTTGGGCAGGTGAAAGCAACTCCAGCACCAGCGGCACGCGCCCCAGGGCGAAATCGTCGGATTGGTGGCCTCGCCAAACATCTCTTGCATTCTCACCCGCCAGCGCGGGCGGGGATATCTTCATGATAACGAAATGGCGATCCGGCTTCCCCGTCGGCACAGTGTAATGCGCAGGCAATTCACTATCCAGACGTTGACGTAACGACCAGTCCAGTAAATTCTGTAACGCTGCCTTAACATCAAGCGCCTTCAGGGCGCGCAGCGAGTGTACGCCGTTCATCTGCGGCAACAGCCACTGTTCAAGCGTCGCGAGCAGCGTCTCATCATCCACCGCTGGCCACCCCTGTTCCGGCAGCCACTTCGCGGCGCAATGCAGGCGAATGCGATACTGTTCGGCCTCCGGCGTCCAGTTCAGTACGCTCAGCCCTTTTTCCCGAATGCCGTTCAGCATCGCCTGGTGTAACTCTTCCTCCGACGGCTTCGCCAGCGGTTTCGTCCCGAGCGTCAGTTTGCCAATCTGGCTACGACGGAACGCCTTCAGCGTGCCCTGGGCATCATCCCATTCCACGATGTCAGATTGCTGAAGCAGCTGCGGGCAGGCACGCGTCAGCGCGTCAATATCCACGGCAACCGCCTGTAAAATACGCGCGTCCGGGGAGTGGCTGCCCTGGAGCAAGAGCGGCGCGATCAGCCATTCGTGACGCGTCAGGGCGTCATCGCTGTCCAGCATCGCGCCCATCCCATTTGCCAGCTGATAGCGACCATCCAGCCCGCGACGGCGCGCAATCCTGTCCGGGAAGGCCTGGGCCAGCAGAGGGATAACTTTATCGCTGTCAGGCGAACCGCCCCGGCAATTCAGGCGTTTACACAGCTGCTGCGCGCGTTGTTGCCAGTTTCCCTGATGGCGAGAAAAGGCCTGTCCCAGATCGCTGCTGCCACCGCGCGGCGGCTCCTCAAGAATAGCCGCCAGTTTTGCCGCCGTGGCAATTTCATCGTCGCCCTGTGCTGCCACCAGCATTGCCGCCAGACGCGGATCGTTGCCCAGCGCCGCCATTTTCTGACCGCGCGCCGTCAGTCGCTCGCCTTCCAGCGCGCCAAGCTGGGTCAGCAGGCTGCGCGCGGCGGAAAGGTTCACGACAGGCGGAGGATTAAGCCAGGTGAGCTGGTCAGGGTCCGGGCAGCCCCACTGCATCAGATCCATCACCAGCCCGGAGAGATCGCTTTGTAAAATCTCAGGCGTGCTCTGCAATGCCGCACGCTCCGCCTGCTCGGCGCTGGTTAAATGCAGGCAAATACCCGGCTCAAGACGCCCTGCTCGCCCTGCGCGCTGCACCATTGAGGCCTGGCTGATGCGCTGCGTCAGTAGCCTGGTCAGCCCGGTACGCGGATCAAAACTGGCCACCCTCTCCTGCGTACTGTCCACCACCAGGCGAATGCCTTCGATGGTCAAACTGGTTTCCGCGATATTGGTTGCCAGCACCACTTTGCGCTGCCCCGCCGGTGCGGGAAGGATCGCCTTGCGCTGGTCAGCCAACGGCAGCGCGCCGTAGAGCGGGCACAGCATAACGTCACTGTTCACCCGGGATGCCAGCTGCTCCTGTACGCGCTGGATTTCGCCTACGCCGGGTAAAAACAGCAGCAGCGAGCCGGGTTCCTGACGGAGCAATTCGGCGGTGGCGATGGCAACCGCTTCGTCAAAACGCTGATGGGCAGGCAGCGGCTGATAGCGGCGCTCGACCGGGAACGCACGCCCTTCAGAGGAGATCATCGGCGCGTCAGGGAGCGTCTGCCGGAGCCGCTCGTTATCCAGCGTCGCCGACATAATCAGCAGCCGAAGGTCGTCGCGCAGCCCCTGCTGAACGTCGAGCAGCAGCGCAAGGGCCAGATCGGCCTGGAGGCTGCGCTCGTGAAATTCATCAAGGATCACCAGCCCGACGCCGGTCAGCTCCGGATCGTTTTGCAGCATACGGGTGAGAATACCCTCGGTGACCACCTCCAGCCGCGTGGACGGTCCAACGCAGGTTTCGGCGCGCATCCGGTACCCTACCGTCTCGCCCGGTTTTTCATTCAGCAGTTCAGCCAGGCGCTGCGCCACATTGCGCGCGGCCAGCCTGCGTGGCTCCAGCAGGATAATTTTCCCGCTGATGCTCCCCTCGCGCAGAATTTGCAGGGGCAGCCAGGTGGATTTACCCGCTCCGGTGGGCGCGCTGAGCAAAACCTGTGGCGCATGTTCTAAGGCTGCGAGAAGCTCAGGAAGGACGACGGCGACGGGCAAAGAGGACACTTACGGCTCCAGAGGGTTAACATTAATCGGCGTACATTGTAGCATCGGCGCATATCATTACCGAGTCTTGCGCATGTCTGAGTCAAAACGGCTATTCTTCGCCATTGAATTACCCACCACGCTTCAACGGCAGATTGTTCGCTGGCGCGCCAGCCACTTCCCCGCGGAAGCGGGCCGCCCCGTCGTCGCCGCCAATATGCACCTGACGTTAGCCTTTCTTGGTGAAGTAAGCGCTGAAAAGCAGCGCGCGTTAAGCGCAATGGCCGGACGCATTTCGCAGCCGGGGTTTACGCTGCATCTTGACGATGCCGGGCAATGGCTGCGCTCTCGGGTGGTCTGGCTGGGGACGCGGCAGCCCCCTCGCGGACTGCTACAGCTCGCCAACATGCTGCGGGCGCAGGCCGCGCGCAGCGGCTGTTATCAGAGCCCGCAGCCGTTTCATCCCCACATTACCCTGCTGCGCGATGCGGGTCAGGCCGTTGCCATCCCGCCACCGGGCTTTCACTGGTCCTTTCAGGTGAATGAATTTGCGCTGTACGAATCTGCCTTTGTACAAGGACGCACCCGCTATACTCCGCTTCAGCGCTGGACGCTGGGCGACACGTTAAGGAATCCTGATGAAGTTTAGCCCTGCACTCCAGCCCGCCACGCTGATCCAGCGTTACAAACGCTTTCTCGCTGACGTGATCACCCCTGAGGGCGAAACGCTCACGCTGCACTGCCCTAACACCGGCGCCATGACCGGTTGCGCCACGCCGGGTGACACGGTCTGGTATTCCACATCAGAAAATACTAAACGCAAATATCCTCATACCTGGGAAATGACCGAGACGCAAAGCGGGGCATTTATTTGCGTGAATACCCTGCGCGCAAATCAGCTGGTTAAGGAAGCCCTGACAAATGGAATGCTTCCTGAACTGGTGGGTTACGGCACGCAAAAAAGCGAAGTGAAATATGGCGATGAAGGCAGCAGAATTGATTTTATGTTACAGGCGGAAGAGCGCCCTGAGTGCTATATTGAAGTGAAATCAGTGACGTTAGCGGAACAGGAAAACGGCTTCTTTCCGGATGCGGTAACGCTACGTGGCCAGAAGCATCTGCGAGAGCTAATGAGTGTAGCGGCGGCGGGCAAGCGCGCCGTGTTGCTGTTTGCGGTTCTGCATTCAGCCATTGAACGGTTTTCCCCGGCCCGTCATATTGATCCTAAATACGCGCAATTGTTGAATGAGGCACAAAAGCAGGGGGTAGAGATTTTCGCTTATAAAGCGGAACTTTCTGCCGATAATATGACTCTGAGATCCTCTCTTCCCATTGTCTTATAAGGGATTAGACGATTGACTAATAAGTGTTCTGGTCGCGTGCGCAAATACGCTTTTCCTCACACAGTTGTCAAGTGTTACGTTTAGATAATTGCTATCCGGAAAAGCATCTGCTATTTATAGCGGCCTCATTTTTCCCCCGAACATGGGGATCGATAGTGCGTGTTAAGGAGAAGCAACATGCAAGAAGGGCAAAACCGTAAAACATCGTCCCTGAGTATTCTCGCCATCGCTGGGGTGGAACCATATCAGGAGAAGCCGGGCGAAGAGTATATGAATGAAGCCCAGCTGGCGCACTTCCGTCGTATTCTGGAAGCATGGCGTAATCAACTCAGGGATGAAGTCGATCGCACCGTTACACATATGCAGGATGAAGCAGCCAACTTCCCGGACCCGGTAGACCGTGCAGCCCAGGAAGAAGAGTTCAGCCTCGAACTGCGTAACCGCGATCGCGAGCGTAAGCTGATCAAAAAGATCGAGAAGACGCTGAAAAAAGTGGAAGACGAAGATTTCGGCTACTGCGAATCCTGCGGTGTTGAAATTGGTATTCGCCGTCTGGAAGCGCGCCCGACAGCCGATCTGTGCATCGACTGCAAAACGCTGGCTGAAATTCGCGAAAAACAGATGGCTGGCTAATTACAGCCGTTCCATCACGTTTACCACAGGCGGGAAATGCTCCCGCCTTATTTTTTGTTCAAAGAGATGACAGACACACAGTATATTGGCCGCTTCGCCCCCTCTCCTTCCGGCGAGCTTCATTTTGGCTCTCTGATCGCCGCGCTCGGCAGCTATTTGCAGGCTCGCGCCCGGCAAGGTCGCTGGCTGGTACGCATAGAAGATATCGACCCGCCTCGTGAAGTTCCCGGTGCCGCAGAAACTATCCTGCGCCAGCTGGAACATTACGGTCTGCACTGGGACGGCGATGTTCTCTGGCAATCGCAACGTCACGACGCCTATCGTGAAGCACTCGCCTGGTTACATGAACAAGGACTAAGTTATTACTGCACCTGTACGCGTGCGCGTATTCAAAGCATTGGCGGTATTTACGACGGTCATTGCCGGGTGTTGCATCATGGACCAGACAACGCCGCAGTGCGTATCCGCCAGCAGCATCCGGTCACGCAATTTACTGACCAGCTGCGCGGCATTATTCACGCCGACGAAAAACTGGCACGGGAAGATTTTATCATTCATCGCCGTGATGGGTTGTTCGCCTACAACCTGGCTGTTGTGGTTGATGATCATTTCCAGGGCGTTACAGAAATAGTGCGTGGGGCTGATCTGATTGAACCAACAGTAAGGCAAATCTCGCTGTACCAGCTTTTTGGCTGGAAAGTGCCAGATTACATTCATCTGCCGCTGGCGCTTAATCCACAAGGCGCTAAACTTTCCAAGCAGAATCATGCGCCTGCGTTGCCGAAAGGCGATCCACGCCCGGTACTAATCGCGGCACTTCAATTTCTGGGGCAGCAGGCAGAAGCACACTGGCAGGATTTCAGCGTCGAGCAAATCCTTCAGTCAGCCGTCAAAAACTGGCGGCTTACCGCCGTGCCCGAGTCGGCAATTGTAAATTCAACATTCTCAAATGCGTCATGCTGAGCTATGATTAGCCGCTATTTTTTTGTCCTGAATGATGTTTGACACTACCGAGGTGTACTATTTTTACCCGAGTCGCTAATTTTTGCCGCAAGGTGCTAAGCCGCGAGGAAAGCGAGGCTGAACAGGCAGTCGCCCGTCCACAGGTGACGGTGATCCCGCGTGAGCAGCATGCTATTTCCCGCAAAGATATCAGTGAAAATGCCCTGAAGGTAATGTACAGGCTCAATAAAGCGGGATACGAAGCCTGGCTGGTTGGCGGCGGCGTGCGCGACCTGTTACTTGGCAAAAAGCCGAAAGATTTTGACGTAACCACTAACGCCACGCCTGAGCAGGTGCGCAAACTGTTCCGTAACTGCCGCCTGGTGGGTCGCCGTTTCCGTCTGGCTCATGTAATGTTTGGCCCGGAGATTATCGAAGTTGCGACCTTCCGTGGACACCACGAAGGTAACGTCAGCGACCGCACGACCTCCCAACGCGGGCAAAACGGCATGTTGCTGCGCGACAACATTTTCGGCTCCATCGAAGAAGACGCCCAGCGCCGCGATTTCACTATCAACAGCCTGTATTACAGCGTAGCGGATTTTACCGTCCGTGATTACGTTGGCGGCATGAAGGATCTGAAGGACGGCGTTATCCGTCTGATTGGTAACCCGGAAACGCGCTACCGTGAAGATCCGGTACGTATGCTGCGCGCGGTACGTTTTGCCGCCAAATTGGGTATGCGCATCAGCCCGGAAACCGCAGAACCGATCCCTCGCCTCGCTACCCTGCTGAACGATATCCCACCGGCACGCCTGTTTGAAGAATCGCTTAAACTGCTACAAGCGGGCTACGGTTACGAAACCTATAAGCTGTTGTGTGAATATCATCTGTTCCAGCCGCTGTTCCCGACCATTACCCGCTACTTCACGGAAAATGGCGACAGCCCGATGGAGCGGATCATTGAACAGGTGCTGAAGAATACCGATACGCGTATCCATAACGATATGCGCGTGAACCCGGCGTTCCTGTTTGCCGCCATGTTCTGGTACCCACTGCTGGAGACGGCACAGAAGATCGCCCAGGAAAGCGGCCTGACCTATCACGACGCTTTCGCGCTGGCGATGAACGACGTGCTGGACGAAGCCTGCCGTTCACTGGCAATCCCGAAACGTCTGACGACATTAACCCGCGATATCTGGCAGTTGCAGTTGCGTATGTCCCGTCGTCAGGGTAAACGCGCATGGAAACTGCTGGAGCATCCTAAGTTCCGTGCGGCTTATGACCTGTTGGCCTTGCGAGCTGAAGTTGAGCGTAACGCTGAACTGCAGCGTCTGGTGAAATGGTGGGGTGAGTTCCAGGTTTCCGCGCCACCAGACCAAAAAGGGATGCTCAACGAGCTGGATGAAGAACCGTCACCGCGTCGTCGTACTCGTCGTCCACGCAAACGCGCACCACGTCGTGAGGGTACCGCATGACAGTGGCGTATATTGCCATAGGCAGCAATCTGGCCTCTCCGCTGGAGCAGGTCAATGCTGCCCTGAAAGCATTAGGCGATATCCCTGAAAGCCACATTCTTACCGTTTCTTCGTTTTACCGCACCCCACCGCTGGGGCCGCAAGATCAACCCGATTACTTAAACGCAGCCGTGGCGCTGGAAACCTCTCTTGCACCTGAAGAGCTACTCAATCACACACAGCGTATTGAATTGCAGCAAGGTCGCGTCCGCAAAGCTGAACGCTGGGGACCACGCACGCTGGATCTCGACATCATGCTGTTTGGTAATGAAGTGATAAATACTGAACGCCTGACCGTTCCGCACTACGATATGAAGAATCGTGGATTTATGCTGTGGCCGCTGTTTGAAATCGCGCCCGATCTCACCTTCCCTGACGGCTCCTCGCTGCAAGCCGTTCTGCAAAATCTCAACGCGGATAAACCGGCCCGCTGGTAATCCCGCCTCCGCATCGATTAACCATTCCTTATTTGCGGTTAATCGATTGCCTAAAATCATTGTTCCCTCAAATGTTACTGTTAAAATGCGCAAAGATTCGCTTTTGGGCCATCAGGAAACAGTATGAAACCAACCACCATCTCCTTACTGCAGAAGTACAAACAGGAAAAAAAACGTTTCGCGACCATCACCGCTTATGACTATAGCTTCGCCAAACTCTTTGCTGTGAAGGGCTTAACGTCATGCTGGTGGGCGATTCGCTGGGCATGACGGTTCAGGGGCACGACTCCACCCTGCCAGTTACCGTTGCCGATATCGCCTACCACACTGCCGCCGTACGTCGCGGCGCACCAAAACTGCCTGCTGCTGGCTGACCTGCCGTTTATGGCGTATGCCACGCCGGAACAAGCCTTCGAAAACGCCGCAACGGTTATGCGAGCCGGTGCTAACATGGTCAAAATTGAAGGCGGTGAGTGGCTGGTAGAAACGTACAAATGCTGACCGAACGTGCCGTTCCTGTATGTGGTCACTTAGGTTTAACACCACAGTCAGTGAATATTTTCGGTGGGCTACAAAGTTCAGGGGCGCGGCGATGAAGCGGGCGATCAACTGCTCAGCGATGCATTAGCCTTAGAAGCTGCTGGGGCACAGCTGCTGGTGCTGGAATGCGTGCCGGTTGAACTGGCAAAACGTATTACCGAAGCACTGGCGATCCCGGTTATTGGCATTGGCGCAGGCAACGTCACTGACGGGCAGATCCTTGTGATGCACGACGCCTTTGGTATTACCGGCGGTCACATTCCTAAATTCGCTAAAAATTTCCTCGCCGAAACGGGCGACATCCGCGCGGCTGTGCGGCAGTATATGGCTGAAGTGGAGTCCGGCGTTTATCCGGGCGAAGAACACAGTTTCCATTAAGGAGTCACGTTGTGTTAATTATCGAAACCCTGCCGCTGCTGCGTCAGCAAATTCGCCGCCTGCGTATGGAAGGCAAGCGCGTGGCGCTGGTGCCTACCATGGGTAACCTGCACGATGGCCATATGAAGCTGGTCGACGAAGCCAAAGCCCGCGCCGATGTGGTCGTCGTCAGTATTTTCGTTAACCCGATGCAGTTCGACCGCCCGGAAGATCTGGCTCGTTATCCACGGACCTTGCAGGAGGACTGCGAGAAGCTAAACAAACGTAAAGTGGATTTAGTTTTCGCCCCTTCGGTAAAAGAGATCTACCCGAACGGTACTGAAACCCACACTTACGTTGACGTTCCTGGCCTTTCGACCATGCTGGAAGGTGCCAGCCGTCCGGGACATTTTCGCGGCGTTTCGACTATTGTCAGCAAGCTGTTCAACCTGGTCCAGCCGGACATCGCCTGCTTCGGTGAAAAAGATTTTCAGCAACTGGCGCTGATCCGCAAAATGGTTGCCGATATGGGCTTCGATATTGAGATTGTCGGTGTGCCAATTATGCGCGCCAAAGACGGTCTGGCGCTAAGTTCCCGTAACGGTTATCTGACGGCGGAACAACGCAAAATTGCGCCGGGCTTAAGCAAAGTCATGAGTACGATGGCAGAGCAACTGCTGGCAAAAGAGTTAACAGCAGAAGAGATTATCGCCCTGGCTGAACAGGCGCTGAACGAGAAAGGTCTTCGTGCTGACGACGTTCAAATTCGGGATGCCGATACGCTTCTGGCACTTACAGAGACCAGCAAACGTGCGGTAATTCTGGTGGCGGCATGGCTCGGCCAGGCCCGCCTTATCGATAACAAAGTGGTTGAGCTGGCGTAGTTTTTCTACCCGGAAGATGAAAGGTAAACGTAATGATTCGCAAAATGCTGCAAGGTAAACTTCACCGTGTGAAAGTCACTCAGGCCGACCTGCATTATGAAGGCTCCTGCGCGATCGACCAGGATTTTCTCGACGCGGCGGGTATTCTCGAAAACGAAGCCATTGATATCTGGAACGTTAACAACGGCAAACGTTTCTCAACCTACGCGATTGCTGCCGAGCGCGGTTCTAAAATCATCTCCGTTAACGGCGCGGCTGCACATTGCGCGGACGTAGGTGATATCGTCATTATCGCCAGCTTTGTCATGATGTCCGATGAAGAAGCGCGCCGCTGGCAGCCTAAAGTGGCGTACTTTGAAGGCGACAACGAGATGAAACGTACTGCGAAAGCCATTCCGGTACAGGTAGCCTGATAATATTTATCCCATGACCCATTCCTGCGTATTTATTAAATGAATGGGTCATTAAAATGCATTTATTTAATTA
This sequence comes from Enterobacter hormaechei, assembly GCA_042434945.1. Lineage (GTDB taxonomy): Bacteria > Pseudomonadota > Gammaproteobacteria > Enterobacterales > Enterobacteriaceae > Escherichia > Escherichia hormaechei_A. The sequence goes on along the minus strand of CP170191.1, from coordinate 298,735 downwards.
ATATTCAAACTCTCTCCGATTCACCAGACAAACCCATCACATTGATAACAAATAATTTTAAATTTACTAAAGTATTCATTTAGTTTAAATCACGCACAATATCTATATTTCATTGAAATTAACAATATAATCCGCCACGAAATTTAATTTCAAATAAAAGCTTTACGGGCATTTATTATTTACTCAACGAATATGGATATTGAAATGATTTCTAAAAAATATGGTTTGGCAATTGCAATGGCAAGCGTTCTGGCTGCGGGTTCAGCAGTAGCAGCAGATGACACGGGCACCATCACTTTCCACGGCATGGTTTCTAACAATACTTGCCAGGTCTCCCTTGACCAGAAAATCGATCAAAACGGTAACGATTTTGACGTAACCCTGGACACCGTATTTGTACGTGATTTTGCAACCGCACTGGGTACCACCAGCACCCTGGGTGAAAAGAAATTCACCCTTTCTCTGACTGGTTGTGATACCGCAACTGCGAAAAGAGCGTCTGCCCAGTTCTCTTCATGGGCGGGTTCTTCTTCTACAGAAGGCGGTCTGCTGGTGCCACCAAGCAATGCACAGGGTTCTGCTAAGAACGTTAACCTGGTGCTGTCAAACGACGGTAACTCAGCTACCGATCAGATTAAAATTGACCAGACCAACAACACTCAGAAAGCAACTATTGATGCAACTTCTGGCGCAGGAAACCTGTACTACCGCGTAGCATACACCCAGGGTCAGGGCTGGGATGCAACAAACAACCCAGTAGCTGCTGGTACCGTGCAGGCACAGGTTGCCTTCACCATGATTTACGAATAAGAGATTCGTAAACTTTAAATTAAGCAATCCTTCATGAGAAATGAGGGATTGCTTGTGTAATTCCAAAAGGAAGTGGAAAAATGTCTCATTCAATCTTCATTAAAAGTTTTAAAGCCGCATTGCTCGCAACTGCTTTTTTGGCCGCATCGAATGCTAGTGCGGACATTGTTATTTCCGGCACCCGTATTATCTATCCACAGTCATCGAAGGATGTCGTCGTTAATCTCGATAACCATGGAACCAAACCGCTTTTGGTTCAAACCTGGCTTGATGATGGGCGTGATGGCGTAAACCCGGAAGAGTTGAAGCTTCCTTTTATCATTACCCCTCCGGTATCCCGTATTGACCCGAAAAAAGGCCAATCCGTACGTATTACCTACACAGGTACACCTTTGCCACAGGATCGTGAATCGCTTTTCTGGTTCAATGTCCTGGAGATTCCGCCAAAATCAAAAGCTGCAAATAAAGAAAATCTTAACCAGCTTCAGCTGGCATTCAGAACGCGTATTAAATTCTTTTACCGACCAGACGGGTTAAAAGGCTCGGCAGGTGAAGCCGCTGAGCATTTGACATGGACGCAGAAAAAAGAGGGGAACGCAGTTAAGCTTGTTGCCCATAATAACTCACCCTATAACGTCTCCGTTTCGGCGGTAACCATTAAAGCCAGTCAAAAAACATACGGCGTTGATCATAAGGCCGTTCCACCGTTTAGTGATACCACAATGACGGTGAAAGGTTTAGCTTCTGCCGTAAATGGTAAAGTCGAGTTTGATACCATTAATGACTATGGCGGCACAGACCATCACGAAGCTGGACTTAAATAGAGCACCCTTTAATACACATAATAATTGATAGCATTAACTCTGTAGAGAGCACCCTCTCTACACTGATTAAGTGGATGTGCCATGTTATTTAAACGTTCTCTTTTATGTCTTGCGATAAGCGCAGCATTACCTTTTTATGCTTGCGCAGAAAATATCACGCCAGCACAAGATCTGCCTGATAATGAAGAAGAGGTCGAGTTTAACGATCAATTTCTTTTAAATGGCAGCGCTAATATTGATATTAATCGTTTTTCACATGGCAACCCGGTTTTACCGGGGACCTATCGCACTAAGATCAACCTGAACGGTAAACTGAAGTCTACCGTGGAGGTCACGTTTAAAGATAACGGAACACCTCGTGCGACCCCATGCATAACAAAACTGCTGCTGTCACAATCGGGTGTCGACACCAGCACATTGCCTGACGGACCGGAAGACGATGAAACCTGCGTCGATATTAAAAAATCCTTCCCTGGCGCTACGGTTAGCTATGACAGTGGCAAGCAGGCAATGGATTTTAATTTTCCGCAGATTTATGTGCTGAAACGCCCGGCAGGCTATGTCGATCCATCGTTGTGGGATAACGGGATCCCTGCCGCTCTGCTCTCTTATGACATGAACGGCTGGCGTAGCGAGAGCAACGGCAGTACATCAGAAAGTGCATATGTCGGATTACGCTATGGTCTGAATATGGGACCATGGCGTCTGCGCTCGCGTGGCAATTTTAACTGGGACAAAGATAGCGGCACAAAATACTCCAGTCAGGATGTCTATTTGCAGCGCGATATTACACCGTTGAGCGCCCAGTTTGTCATCGGCGACTCTTACACGCGTGGCGAGGCATTTAACTCTATGAGCCTTCGCGGTGCACGCCTGTACAGTGACGATCGCATGTTGCCAATGGGGTCCACAGGCTACGCTCCTGTCATCCGGGGTGTCGCGAACAGTAACGCGAAGGTCAGCGTCACGCAGAGCGGCAATAAGATCTATGAAACCTCGGTGCCACCAGGCGCGTTTGAAATAAACGACCTGAGTACCACAGGTTACGGTAATGATTTACTGGTAACGATTGAAGAAGCGGACGGCAGCAAACGCTCCTTTACCGTACCCTTTTCATCCGTTACCCAGATGCTCCGTCCGGGAGCCTCTCGCTGGGACGTCGGTTTAGGTGAATTAAATGACGATTCACTGATTGATGCGCCTAAAGTGGGTTACGGTACCCTTTACTATGGCCTGAATAATACGTTCACGGGTTATATTGGCGCACAATATACCGATATGGATTTTTATGCCGGTATTCTCGGCGTGGCAATGAATACCCCTGTTGGTGCGTTTGCATTCGACGTTACGCAATCATATGCAGATATTGAGGGGCTGGATAAATTAAGCGGTCAAAGTTATCGTTTAACGTACAGTAAAATGATTGAGTCGACGAATACTTCCTTTAACGTTGCGGCTTATCGTTTCTCGACGGAAGACTACCTGACGCTTAACGATGCGGCGCAACTTCAGGACAGTATTAAGCACCAGAAATACTCAAACCGTAGCTATGACTCAAACGAAGCGTTATATGCAGACTATCAGCGCACCAAAAATCAGGTGCAAATTAGTCTTAACCAACCGCTAACATCCGGAGAGGACAATTATGGCTCCCTGTATGTAAGCGGCACCTGGCAGGATTACTGGAACGCTACGGGTTCAACTTCCAATTATAATATTGGGTATAACAATAGCTTCACCTATGGCAGCTACAGCCTGTCATTACAGCGAACCTATGATCAGAACGGCAAGAAAGACGACAGCGTTTATTTAAGCCTGAGCATTCCATTAAGTGTATTCTCAAAAGATAGAGGGAATTCTGGTGGATTCTCGAACATCAACATGGGATTACGTTCCGACCTTAAAGGCGGCACAAGCTTTAACACGTCCGCGGGTGGAAATACGCAAGATAATAAGGTGAGTTATTCCGTTAGCGCCTCGTCAAACAGCGGTAATTATGGTGACCTGAATCAGATAAGCGGCTACGGGTCCTATAACAGTGAATATGGCCCGCTGGGTTTATCTGCCTCTTTTGGCGATGACAACAGTAAACAATATTCTGCCTCCTATAGCGGTGGCATGGTATTGCATTCAGGGGGCATCGCATTTGCGCCAGGGAGTATTGGTGACAACGATGCGCTGGCGCTGGTCAAAGCGAGTGGCGCGAAAGGTGCCGGTATCGGCTTTGGTAACAGTGAAATAGGCAGTTCCGGCTATGGCATTCTGCCTTATATGTCCGCCTACCGTGAAAACCGCGTATACCTTGATATCAGCACGCTGGAAAACGATGTTGAAATTAAAAACACCAGTGAAATTACGGTTCCCCGCAGTGGTTCCGTCGTGCTGGTTGATTTTGCAACCGATGAAGGTCGTTCATTAATTTTAGAACTTAAGCGCACCGATAACGGATTTATTCCTTTAGGCGCTGATGTTTTAAATGAAAAAAATGAATCAATTGGCACCGTGGGGCAGGCGGGGCAAGCCTATGTCCGCGGCATTGAAGATGAAGGCACGCTTCATGTTGTCTGGGGAAGCGATAAAGACAGTAAGTGTGACGTGCATTATAACGTCTCATCACATGCTCAAAAAGTAGGACTTACAACGGTACTCAGCAATCAAGTGTGCCAGATGTAATTATTCGGGAAAATAGACGAGAGTTTGTATGAAAAAAAATCTTTATAGCCTGTCAGCCGTTGCCATGACGATGCTGGCGTTATCAGGTTCGGCGCTCGCCGAGGGCACGAATCTCGATGTTAACTTCACGGCTAATATCCGTGAAACCACTTGTAATATGAAACTGGTTGGTGGTGAGGGTTCCGATACTCAGCAAACGCTGAAAATCGGTGGCGGTCAGGTGCGCCTTGACGATGTCAAAGCTGGCACCGCAAATGCCAATTTCAAAATCGTGATCGTTGAGTGCCCGGCATCTCTGACCTCATTGAAAACCACAGTATCGGGAACACGCTCTGGTTATTTATTCTCCGGCCTTGTTAACTCAATATTAAAAACCGCCGGAGGCGCAGACTTCTCTGCTGTTGAAATTGCCAGAGCCAGCTCACCGAATGCCCCGTTTATCATTAACTCCGATGACGATTCGGAGCGCCTGGTCTGGACCCGAACAGAAATCCAGAATAAAGAAGTTCCATTGGTAGCCACATTGCGTGAAACCCAGACGGGCAAGATGACCCTTGGTGATTTCCAGGCCGTGGCAACTTTCGAGTTTAGCTACGAGTAATTGGCGCAGGAAAACGGAGCAATATTATGAAATTTAAATCAACTTTAATCGCCCTGTCCGTTTCTACCCTTCTCTTCCCTGGAGTGGTAAGCGCTGCAATTACAGGCACCGATAGTGTCAGTATGACGATTCAAACAAAGGTAGTTTCAGGCACCTGTACAGCAAAAGTGCTCAACGGCGCAGGTACTGCATCCACTGAAATTGCATTTGGCGATGTATACAAATCGGATCTGGTGAATAAAACCCGCGTCGAGCCGCTCAAAATTAGCTTCACCAACTGTTCTGGGGTAACGAAGGCAACGGTCGCTGCCGCAAAAGGCGCTGGCGGAGAATGTAGTGGTACAGCCAAAAATGGCGATTCTTTCTCCGGCGGCTTAGCAACGGGCTTTGAAATCTGGTCTGGCGTTGTCGATACAGGCTTGTTGATGAGCTGTAACACGCCTCCGGCGGCTCAGGAAGTCACCATTACTGACGGCGCGGGTGAATTCCCGATGAACTCTCGTATTGTCATAGGCCAAGGCATGGCGATTAGTGATGTTGGCACAGGTGCGGTTACCGCGCCAGTAACCTTCACCGTCACCTATCAATAATTCCAGGAACCATCATGCAACAATCACCGTTTAATTTACACCAGCCCGGTCTTGTGTTGCTTATCGGTCTGGCTGGTAGCACTCTGCCTGGCATATGCCAGGCAGGTTCAGGCGTGGATGTAAACCTGACAGCAAATATTGTTAATAATACCTGTCGGCTAAGCGTCGAAAACGGCGGAGAGATCACTTTGCCGACCGTGACACGAGACTGGTTTTATAACAGCGACAAGAGCGATCGTCTATCGCCAACCGATGATGAAGCAGGAACGCCTTTTACGATCCACGTAGATAACTGCTACGCGAGCAGTACAGAAGGCGCAACGATTAACAAACTGAAATTTAGTTTTGCTCCGCAAAATGGTTTCTGGAGTAATCACAACCAGGTGTTTAAAAACGATGCCACAGCCGGTGCGGCTGAAAATGTGGGTATCGTTATTTTTTCAGATGCGTTCAAAACTAACGTCCTGAATAGCGACGGGACATCAAACGTTACTTACGATGTCGGTGGAAGTAGTGAGAACTATATAAAGGATTATGGCTTTTACGCACGTTATCAGAATATTGGAACGATCACCAGCGGTGTGGTTATGAGTAATGTTCTGGTTAATGTCAGCTACGAATAAAGGGATTTAGAATGAAAAAATATCTCAGCATATTAGCGTTCGCGGCGCTCGGAATGTCTGGCGCAGCAAAGGCTAATTTAGAAGAGTGCAAATTTTACGGTCATGATGACCTGCAGATTATGTCTCCAGGTGCACAACCGGTTATCACTCCTCTGCCTGTGGGCACAGTAACAACTCCCATACAGATCAGTAATACGATCATTATGGAAACAACGCCTGCGTTAAAATCTCACTGTGCTGGGGGAAATGACGGTGAAAACACCTATCAGATTACTGACAACTCAATGCTGGCAGGCTACATAGATAACAAAGCCACCTTCCGGACGAATATTCCGGGTATTGTCTATACCCTGGCGATGTATCCCGATGGTAACGGCGTCACCGCGTGGTTCCCGCCCAACGCAGGGTCCTGGTATATAACCGCACCTGATGACGATCACGAAGAGCTGCTTGACGAAAAAACCTGGCATGTGCGCATGGAAATCTATCAAACCAATGGATTTCAGGGTGTTCCTTCGGATGTTAATTTTTTAACGGCCGGTGCAGGCCCGATTGGTCAGATCATTCTGGGCGATCCAAACGGAACTATTGAATCCGATCATCCTCGTCCCCATGTGAACATGAGCGAAATGTCATTCAGCATGCCATTAAATCGCCCGACCTGTGTCTTACGTGCGCCCACAACGGTAAACCTTGGTGACTGGTATCCCGCAGAAGTCGAAAACGGGAATACCAGCAAAGTCGAGTTCCATGTTACGGGTACATGTGTAAATACGACCGCTGTTTACTATACGTTATCCTCTACACATACCACCGCAGATAAAAAATATTTTACCAATACCGTCGAGAATACAGGTGGTGTTACTGCGGCAGGAGGCGTCGGCGTCATGATTACGGATTCTGAAAATGATCATTACCCCGTGCCGGCAGACAGTTTCCAACGTGTTATAGCTGTAGGAGAGATTATTGGAGATCCCGTTAGCATTATTGACAGATCACTTTGGGCCAGGCTGGTCAAAACCGGTAGCGATCCGGTAACCGTTGGTGTATTCGGTACCACCGTGACCATTCAGACCACGTACGAATAACCTACCCCTGCGGCTGATTGCTGATCAGCCGCGACATCGTCTCCAGCGAATCCGTTCTCAGAATATACAGCCGCTTCAGTAAGAACGGATTATCCCCCGGCTTCACCTTCCCTTTCACCGTTGTCACCGCCAGATGAAAACCGGCATCATTCGCGGCTTTAATCGCTTTATTGTCATACCCGCCAAACGGGTACGAAACATACAGCACGCGCGGGTTGAACTGCGCCAGTGCACGACGTGAGCGTTCAAAATCGAACAGGATCACGTGATAGCTGCGGCTCAATAAGATGGGGTGTTTATACCCATCAACGCGATGCAGGAAGTGGGTGTGAGACTGAATGTCGAACACATCCTGGATGCCCTTGATTTCCTGAACGCTCATAAACTGTAGCGATCGGGGATCCCACTTCTGCGGGTGACCTTTGATTCGGGATGAAATAATAAACGCCGTCGCGTTGAAGCCATACTCTTTCAGCACCGGATACGCGTAGCGGCTCACCGATTTCAGGCCATCATCAAAAGTGATCACCACCGCTTTCGCGGGGAGGTTCATCTTGTTACGCACGTACCCTTCAAGCTGGTACATTGTCAGCGTGGTATAGTCTTGATCGCGTAACCAGGCCATCTGATTATTAAACGCACGTACGCTGGTTGTCGTGGAGGTATGTCGAAAACGGGTGTTCTCTTCATCACGCAGGATATGGTGGTAGGTCAGAATCGGCAGTCCGTTATCTTCCTGTGCATCCAGGCTGCTGATCCACGCCAGACGATTGCCGATGCGGATCTGAAACCAGGTCTGGTTCAGGCGATCTTTCAGCTTATTCAGAATCGGATAGCGAAGATTGGCGCTTAAGGTGCCAAAGGGCGCGCTTCCGCTGCTGGGGGCATTATACACTGGCGTGTCTTTCCAGGTGATGAGGTTTTGATTGCTGAGCGGCTTGTTCAGATCGCCCAGGCTATCCTCGACGCGTTGCTTACCCTGCACTTTTTCCAGGTGCTCTTTATCAATAAACCCCGTACCGAATCCGAAACGAAATTCATAGTAATCCGCCGCGGCCGGAAAGACGGCGAGGATCTGCCCGGCGCGGACATTGCCCACGTTCACGACAGCATTTCCCACCTGCGCCCAGATGGCTGCATCTTCGGTGGTTTGCATATATTGGGCAGGAAGGCCTTGCTGACTGGTCAGGCTGGCAGACGCACCACCGGAGACCAGTAGCAGAAGGATAAAGATAACGCGCATGAGCATGGGATATAAATCGATACGGAAAATCAGTCGCCATTGTAGCAAAAGCGACATCAATACCAATGTTTAATGCTTATACAGATCGTGAAGCAGAACGAAAGGCGGATTCTTCTGCTGCTGGTGCCACAGGCTGCTCACGCCCGGCGAGCCCTGCGCCACAATGGCGTGACGAAACTCAGCGCTGCTCAACGTTGCGCGCAGCGGATACATCGCTTCGAGTAAAGGCAGGCTGATACCGGAGATCACTTCACAGTTATCATGCTTATGGCTCATTAACGCCGCTGAACGGTAAGGCGCCGCGCCCGATCTGTCGGTGAGAAAAATCACGCCATCACCGGTGTCGGTTTCATGCAGCGCGTCGCACATCATCCGGCTTAGCATATTGGTGCTCAGCCCTCGCCAGTAATTTACCGCACGACATTGCGCCAGAGGGCCAAATCGGGCCTCCAGCTTCAGGAGCATTTCCTGTGCCTCTTCATCGTGGCAGGTGATAACCCATCCCAGCATAACGTCTCTCCTTAGCAGGCGAGTAGTTTATCCAGGTGAAGGTTAGTTTACGGTGATAACTGTCAAAGAAAGTGCCCGGCAAACAGAACGTCGCCGGGCAGAAGATTAGCTACGCAAACCACGTCCACGTTGGATCAGCGACCAACAGATCAAATAAAACGCCACAATAAAGACCACCAGTACGCCAAAGGTAGTGACCAGCGGAACATCATTGATACCGAGGAAGCCGTAGCGGAAACCACTGATCATATAAACGATTGGGTTCAGGTGCGACAGCCCTTGCCAGAACGGCGGCAACAAAGTCAGTGAGTAAAAGACCCCGCCCAAATACGTGAGTGGCGTTAACACAAAGGTTGGCACCAGGCTGATGTCATCGAACGTTTTGGCAAACACACCGTTCAGCAAACCCGCAAGGGAGAACAACACCGCCGTGAGCACCAGCGTTAAGGCAACGAATACCCACGAATGCACCTGAAATGGCACAAAAAACAGTGAAATTGCCGTCACCAGAATGCCAACAAACAGACCACGCGCCACGCCACCGCCGACATATCCGGCAATAATGACGTGAGTCGGAACCGGCGCTACCAGCAGCTCTTCAATATTACGCTGGAACTTGGCACCAAAAAATGATGACGCAACGTTGGCGTAGGCATTGGTGATCACCGACATCATGATCAGCCCCGGTACGATGAACTGCATATAGCTGAAGCCATGCATATCGCCAATACGCGAACCAATCAGGTTACCGAAGATAATAAAGTAAAGGGTCATGGTGATGACTGGCGGCACCAGCGTCTGCACCCAGATACGCATAAAGCGATGGATCTCTTTCGCCCAGATGCTTTTTAGCGCCACCCAGTAAAGATGCATCATGCGCGATCTCCTTGTTTTTCATTAACCAGTGAAACAAACAGCTCTTCCAGACGGTTAGCTTTGTTACGCATACTTAATACCTGAATGCCCTGCTCACTTAACTGCGTAAATACGCTGTTGATCCCCTGCTCACGCAGCACTTCAACTTCCAGCGTCGCGGTATCGACCAGTCGATACTGATAGCCATCGAGCTTCGGTAACGGGCTTTTCGGTGCGAGATCGAGAATAAAGGTTTCCGATTTCAGCTTCGCCAGCAGCGCCTTCATCGAGGTATTTTCCACCAGCTCACCGTGTTGAATAATGCCGATATTGCGGCACAGCATTTCTGCTTCTTCCAGGTAGTGTGTGGTGAGAATGATGGTGGTGCCTTTGTCGTTTAAATCCTTCAAAAAGCCCCACATTGAGCGGCGAAGTTCAATATCCACGCCTGCGGTCGGTTCGTCGAGAATCAGTAGTTTAGGTTCATGCATTAACGCACGGGCAATCATTAAACGGCGCTTCATCCCGCCAGATAACATACGCGCACGTTCGTTGCGTTTTCCCCATAGATCGAGTTGTTTAAGATACTTTTCGCTGCGGATGTACGCTTCTTTGCGCTCCACGCCGTAGTACCCTGCCTGATTCACCACAATTTGCTGCACGGTTTCAAACGGGTTGAAGTTAAATTCCTGCGGCACCAGTCCCAACTGACGTTTAGCGTTCACGACATCCTTCTCGAGATCGTAACCAAATACGCTGACCCGCCCGGAGGTTTTATTTACCAGAGAGCTGATAATACCGATAGTGGTCGATTTCCCGGCCCCGTTCGGCCCGAGAAGCGCATAAAAATCACCCGCTTCGACCTGCAAATCTATCCCACGAAGCGCCTGAACGCCGCCTGGATAGGTTTTTTTAAGCTGTTGAAGTTCCAGTGCAATGGTCATAAATTTTTACTTACCTTACGTTCTTACACTTTATCTGTGGTTTAAATCGTCCCGGAGTTGCCCTATATTAGCCAAACGTAATTATTTGGTTACAGGTCGTTAACCTCCATGAAAGACATAGATACACTCATCAGCAACAATGCACTATGGTCAAAAATGCTGGTGGAAGAGGATCCCGGGTTTTTTGAGAAACTGGCACAAGCGCAAAAACCGCGCTTTCTATGGATTGGATGTTCCGACAGTCGCGTTCCTGCAGAACGTTTAACCGGTCTTGAGCCGGGCGAACTCTTTGTTCACCGTAATGTTGCTAACCTGGTCATTCACACTGACCTGAACTGCCTTTCCGTGGTTCAGTATGCAGTGGATGTACTCGAAGTTGAACACATTATTATCTGTGGCCACTACGGTTGCGGCGGCGTACAAGCCGCAGTTGAAAACCCGGAACTGGGGCTTATCAACAACTGGCTGCTGCATATCCGCGATATCTGGTTCAAACATAGCTCATTGCTCGGCGAAATGCCGCAAGAGCGCCGTCTGGATACCTTGTGTGAACTGAACGTCATGGAACAGGTGTATAACCTGGGCCACTCCACCATTATGCAATCAGCGTGGAAACGCGGGCAGAAAGTTACCATTCACGGCTGGGCCTACGGCATTCACGACGGCTTGCTGCGTGATCTGGATGTTACCGCCACCAACCGCGAAACCCTTGAGCAACGTTACCGTCACGGGATTTCCAACCTCAAGCTGAAACACGCCAACCACAAATAAAAATGCCATGCCGGATGCAACACATCCGGCAACTTCACACTTACTCGTCCAGCAGAATCACTTTGCCGATATACGGCAGATGACGGTAACGCTGTGCGTAATCAATGCCGTAACCCACCACAAACTCATCCGGGATCGAGAAACCGATAAATTCTACCGGGACGTTCACTTCACGACGGGACGGTTTATCCAGCAGCGTACAAATCGCCAGCGACTTCGGTTCGCGCAGGCTTAAGATCTCACGCACTTTCGACAGTGTATTCCCCGAGTCGATGATATCTTCAACAATCAGCACGTCCTTGCCACGGATATCTTCATCCAGATCTTTGAGGATTTTCACATCACGGGTGGTGGACATGCCGCTACCGTAGCTGGAGGCGGTCATAAAGTCGACTTCATGAGATACCTGAACTTCACGGCACAGGTCCGCCATAAACATAAATGAGCCTCGCAGCAGACCCACCAGCACCATATCGCTGCCGCTGTCTTTGTAACGCTCAGTAATCTGACGACCCAGTTCGGCGATACGCGCTTTAATCTCCGCTTCGGGGATCATTACTTCTACAGTATGTTTCATATCTCTAACCATATGATTTAAAAACAAATCACTTCGCACGGGCAGGTTTTGGCACCGCAACAAAGCGCAAGACACGCAGTATACCAGTAAAACTATTCATTCGCGGAATCTGTTAATAAAGCTCGAATTGTGATGACGATCACACATGTTAAAACCTATAATTAATTGCTACTAAAATATTAATGAATTGAAATGGTGTCTCTTTATGGCAATTAACAATACAGGCTCGCGACGATTACTCGTCACGCTAACAGCCCTTTTTGCAGCGCTTTGCGGGCTGTATCTACTCATTGGCGGAGGCTGGCTGGTCGCGATTGGCGGCTCCTGGTACTACCCTATCGCTGGCCTTGTGATGCTCGGCGTCGCCTGGATGCTGTGGCGCAGTAAACGCGCCGCGCTTTGGCTATACGCAGCCCTGCTGCTCGGCACCATGATTTGGGGCGTCTGGGAAGTTGGTTTCGACTTCTGGGCGCTGACTCCGCGCAGCGACATTCTGGTCTTCTTCGGCATCTGGCTGATCCTGCCGTTTGTCTGGCGTCGCCTGGTCATTCCTGCCAGCGGCGCAGTTGCCGCACTGGTGGTCGCACTGCTGATTAGCGGTGGTATCCTGACCTGGGCCGGATTTAACGATCCGCAGGAGATCAACGGCACCTTAAGCGCCGATGCCACACCTGCTGAAGCTATCTCCCCCGTAGCCGATCAGGACTGGCCTGCCTATGGTCGTAATCAGGAAGGTCAACGCTTTTCGCCGCTGAAACAAATTAACGCCGATAACGTCCATAATCTGAAAGAAGCCTGGGTGTTCCGTACTGGCGATGTGAAGCAGCCGAACGATCCGGGTGAAATCACCAATGAAGTGACGCCGATTAAAGTGGGCGACACCCTTTACCTGTGTACCGCTCACCAGCGCCTGTTTGCGCTTGATGCCGCCAGCGGCAAAGAGAAATGGCATTACGATCCTGAGCTGAAAACCAACGAGTCTTTCCAGCACGTAACCTGCCGTGGTGTCTCTTATCATGAAGCCAAAGCAGAAACCGCTTCGCCGGAAGTGATGGCGGATTGCCCGCGTCGTATCATTCTTCCGGTCAATGATGGTCGACTGATTGCGATTAACGCTGAAAACGGCAAACTGTGCGAAACCTTCGCCAATAAAGGCGTGCTCAATCTGCAAAGCAATATGCCAGACACCAAACCGGGTCTGTATGAACCGACTTCGCCACCGATTATCACCGATAAAACCATCGTGATGGCCGGTTCAGTTACCGATAACTTCTCAACCCGCGAAACGTCTGGCGTGATCCGTGGTTTTGATGTCAACACCGGGGAGCTGCTGTGGGCTTTTGATCCCGGCGCGAAAGATCCGAACGCAATCCCGTCTGACGAACACACCTTTACCTTTAACTCGCCAAACTCCTGGGCACCAGCGGCCTATGACGCGAAGCTGGATCTGGTCTATCTGCCGATGGGCGTGACCACGCCGGATATCTGGGGCGGTAACCGCACACCGGAACAGGAACGTTATGCCAGCTCGATTCTGGCGCTGAATGCCACTACCGGGAAACTGGCGTGGAGCTACCAGACCGTTCACCACGACCTGTGGGACATGGATCTTCCGGCACAGCCGACGCTGGCGGACATCACCGTTAATGGTCAGAAAGTGCCAGTTATTTACGCTCCGGCGAAAACCGGCAACATTTTTGTGCTCGATCGTCGTAATGGCGAACTGGTGGTTCCGGCACCGGAAAAACCGGTTCCCCAAGGTGCAGCGAAAGGCGATTACGTAACCCCAACTCAACCGTTTTCTGAACTGAGCTTCCGTCCGACGAAAGATTTGAGCGGTGCGGATATGTGGGGAGCCACCATGTTTGACCAACTGGTGTGCCGCGTGATGTTCCACCAGATGCGCTATGAAGGCATTTTCACCCCGCCATCTGAACAGGGTACGCTGGTCTTCCCGGGTAACCTGGGGATGTTCGAATGGGGCGGGATTTCCGTTGATCCAAATCGTGAAGTGGCGATTGCCAACCCAATGGCACTGCCGTTTGTTTCGAAACTGATCCCGCGTGGTCCTGGCAACCCGATGGAGCAGCCGAAAGATGCCAAAGGCACGGGTACGGAATCCGGCATTCAGCCACAGTACGGTGTACCGTATGGTGTCACGCTCAACCCGTTCCTCTCACCATTTGGTCTGCCATGTAAACAGCCAGCATGGGGTTATATCTCGGCGCTGGATCTGAAAACTAATGAAGTGGTGTGGAAGAAACGTATTGGTACGCCGCAGGACAGTATGCCGTTCCCGATGCCGGTTCCGGTGCCGTTCAATATGGGTATGCCGATGCTGGGCGGGCCAATCTCCACGGCGGGTAACGTGCTGTTTATCGCCGCTACGGCAGATAACTACCTGCGCGCTTACAACATGAGCAACGGTGAAAAACTGTGGCAGGGTCGTTTACCAGCGGGTGGTCAGGCTACGCCAATGACCTATGAAGTGAATGGTAAGCAGTATGTGGTGATCTCCGCAGGCGGTCACGGTTCATTTGGTACGAAGATGGGCGACTATATTGTGGCTTATGCGCTGCCGGATGATGTGAAGTAAGACTTGCTCAGATTGCTGACAACGTGCGCGTTGTTCATGCCGGATGCGGCGTGAACGCCTTATCCAGCCTACAAAATTGTGCAAAATCAATGGATTGCACAGCTAGCGTAGGCCTGATAAGCGTAGCGCATCAGGCAGATTTGCGTTTGTCATCAGTTTAATGCCCGGAGAGATCCGGGCATATTTCCGAATACGGTCTTTTTATACCGTAAACCCTAACATCATCCCCGTATCTTCATGCTCCAGCAGATGGCAGTGCGCCATATAAGCATGTTCTTTCGGTGCATCGTGATTAAACTTCACCAGCACTTCGCTGACATTACCTTCTACCTTAACGGTATCTTTCCAGCCCGCGCGATGAGCCGCTGGCGGTTTGCCATTTTCTGACAAGATACGGAACTGCGTGCCGTGGATATGGAACGGATGCAGCATCATGTCGCCCACGCCAGAGATAACCCAACGTTCGTATTGCCCTTTCGCCGCCGCAAACATCGGCTTGTTCATATCAAACGCCTGACCGTTGATTTTGTTGGCATGGTGGAAATCGAACTTCCCGCCGTGGTTCATATGATTCATATTGCCGTGCCCCATATGGCCCATCATCTGGCTGTGATCCATCCCGGCCATCGCCTGATCGCCATATTTCTCCATTAGCATCTGCATCCCCATCATATCGAGCATCGGGTCCATAGAGAGTTGCAGCTTGCGTACCGTCAGCCCTTCCAGCGAAGGTAACGCAGGCAGGCTACTTAATGTGTCTGGCAAAGCACCGGAGGCACTAATAGCAATCGGCTGAATCCGCATTACCGGATGAGGCTTATCAAACGGCGCAATCGCCATCCCCATCTGGCTGACCGGCAGCGTCACCAGGTCAAAGGGTTTGTTATCGTTAACCTCCACCAGCACTTCAAAACGCTCGCCCATCAGCACCGGCAGTTCGCTCACCTTCACTGGTTCAGGTAGCAGACCACCGTCGCTGGCAATCACATACAGCGGGCGATTGTCGCTGGTGGCGAAATTGAGCGAGCGGGCATTACAGCCATTGAGCAAACGCAGGCGCAGCCAACCACGCGGGGCAGCGTGTTGTGGGTAGATTGCACCGTTGGTCAGCAGCGTATCGCCAAACCAGCCCACGGCGGCGGTCATCACATCCAGTTGATAATCAATCTGCCCATCAGCGTTAAATTTTTTATCCTGAACAATCACCGGAACATCATCGATACCCCACTGTTTTGGCAGCATTAATTTCAGGATCTCGTCATCTTCAATTACCACCAGCCCAGCCAACCCCATCGCCACCTGTCGCCCGGTCTTGCCATGTTGATGTGGATGGAACCAGCAAGTAGCGGCAGGTTGATCAACGTTCAACGTCACCGAGCGCTTGCCACCTGGCAGAATAATTCCCTGCGGGCCGCCGTCGACTTCACCCGGTACTTCCAGCCCGTGCCAGTGCAACGTCGTCTCTTCCGTCAGTTGGTTATAGATATCAACCGTTACCGCTTTGCCGCGCTGTAATTTCACCGCCGGCCCCAGCAGATTGCCGTTATAGCCCCAGGTAGTTGCAGTTTTCTCGCCAAAGGTAGACTGACCTGCGCCAATAGTTAACTGAATGCGATTACGGGCATCGGTCGTGAGCAAATCAGGGATCGGTAACGTTGGGCGTTCCGCCGCAAAGACTGCGCGGCTCCACAGCGGCAAGGCTGAAGCCACACCCAGCGCGACGGAATATTTTAAGAAATCACGACGTTGCATAGTTATTTCCTTATTCTTAAGCAGGCGAAACGAAATCAAACGTTGAGCATAGTCCTTCCCCTTACGGGAAGGTCAAGCCGCAGACACAATTTAATCGACAATAATGGTCGTCGCCTCGCTCGCAGTGTGCTAACGTTTATCTTCTTTAAGCCCCTGGTAGAAGCAATGAAGACGTTTTTCAGAACAGTGTTATTCGGCAGCCTGATGGCCGTTTGCGCAAACAGTTACGCGCTCAGCGAGTCTGAAGCCGAAGATATGGCCGATTTAACGGCAGTTTTTGTCTTTCTGAAGAACGATTGTGGTTACCAGAACTTACCTAACGGGCAAATTCGTCGCGCACTGGTCTTTTTCGCCCAGCAAAACCAGTGGGATCTCAGTAATTACGACACCTTCGACATGAAAGCTCTCGGTGAAGACAGCTACCGCGATCTCAGCGGCATTGGCATTCCTGTCGCTAAAAAATGCAAAGCCCTGGCCCGCGATTCCTTAAGCCTGCTTGCCTACGTCAAATAATCCCTGATACCTTTTTGTAGAAATATTGACCGTGCATCCGCGGTCAATGTTAGCTATTATGTTGCGCCCTTTTACGGGTGTTAACAAAGGAGGTATCAACCCATGGCCGAAAAAAAACAGTGGCATGAAACGCTACACGACCAGTTTGGGCAGTACTTTGCGGTAGATAACGTTCTGTATCATGAAAAGACCGATCACCAGGATCTGATCATTTTTGAGAACGCTGCATTTGGTCGCGTAATGGCGCTGGATGGCGTAGTACAAACCACCGAGCGCGACGAGTTTATCTATCATGAGATGATGACCCATGTTCCGCTACTGGCCCACGGTCACGCGAAACATGTGCTGATTATCGGCGGCGGCGACGGTGCCATGCTGCGTGAAGTAACCCGACATAAAAACGTTGAGTCAATCACGATGGTGGAAATCGATGCGGGTGTCGTATCGTTCTGCCGTCAGTATCTACCCAACCATAACGCCGGTAGCTACGACGATCCGCGCTTTAAGCTGGTGATCGACGATGGCGTCAATTTCGTTAATCAAACCAGCCAGACCTTTGATGTCATTATCTCCGACTGCACCGATCCTATCGGTCCCGGCGAAAGCCTTTTCACTTCGGCATTTTATGAAGGCTGCAAACGTTGCCTGAATCCTGGCGGTATCTTCGTCGCACAAAACGGCGTCTGCTTTTTACAGCAGGAAGAAGCCATCGACAGCCATCGCAAACTCAGCCATTACTTCAGCGACGTTGGCTTTTATCAGGCGGCGATCCCGACCTATTACGGCGGTATCATGACTTTTGCATGGGCGACAGATAACGACGCCTTACGCCATCTCTCAACCGAAATTATTCAGGCGCGTTTTCTCGCTTCTGGCCTGAAATGCCGTTATTACAATTCGGCAATCCATACGGCAGCTTTTGCCTTACCTCAGTATCTGCAAGACGCACTGGCTTCACAGCCGTCCTAAGGAGAAGATAAGAAATTGAAAAAACTGAAACTGCATGGCTTTAATAATCTGACCAAAAGTCTGAGTTTTTGTATTTACGATATCTGCTACGCCAAAACTGCCGAAGAGCGCGACGGTTATATTGCTTATATCGATGAACTCTATAATGCCAACCGTCTGACCGAAATCCTGTCAGAAACCTGTTCCATTATCGGGGCCAATATTCTTAACATCGCCCGCCAGGATTACGAACCACAGGGTGCCAGCGTCACTATTCTGGTGAGTGAAGAACCGGTTGACCCGAAACTCATCGACAAAACAGAACACCCCGGCCCACTGCCAGAAACGGTGGTTGCCCATCTCGATAAAAGTCATATTTGCGTACATACCTACCCGGAAAGTCATCCTGAAGGCGGTTTATGTACCTTCCGCGCCGATATTGAAGTCTCTACCTGCGGCGTGATTTCTCCGCTGAAGGCGCTGAATTACCTGATCCACCAGCTTGAGTCCGATATCGTAACCATTGATTATCGCGTGCGCGGTTTTACCCGCGACATTAACGGTATGAAGCACTTTATCGACCATGAGATTAATTCGATTCAGAACTTTATGTCTGACGATATGAAGGCGCTGTATGACATGGTGGATGTGAACGTCTATCAGGAAAATATCTTCCATACCAAGATGTTGCTTAAAGAGTTCGACCTTAAGCACTACATGTTCCACACCAAACCGGAAGATTTAACCGACAGCGAGCGCCAGGAAATTACCGCTGCGCTGTGGAAAGAAATGCGCGAGATTTATTACGGGCGCAATATGCCAGCTGTTTAACGGCTCTGGCGGAGCTCCCAGGCTCCGCCAGATTTATTTACTTCTGCTGCACGAAATTGCGGTAAGCCGCCACGACCTGCAGAAAATCCTCAACGCCGCATAGCGACAGGCTTTCTTCGTCGTAGTAGTTCATCCCCTCTTCCATTTCATCGCCAGCGAATTCCAGTTGATTGGCGCGAACCATCACCTCTTCACCGTCCATCCACAGGGTGTATTCGTGCCCTGCCCGTTGCCAGGACCGTTCGCTACCTTTCAGTGCGTGCGCTGCTTGTTCCACTTCATCAAGCAAGGCCAGGTTTTCTTTCACCTCTTCATTAAACCAGTGCCCGACCACTTCATGCCCCATGGACATACGCACCTTTACTACTCCGGTAATATCGCGCAGAAATTCGTAATCCATAGTGTGTTCCTCTGCTCCCGGCAATGCGCCGAAATCGCATTGCGCCATTGATGTAATTATCGCAGCCTTACCGGAGAAAAACAGCGGAACGGCGATGGTCTAGAAATAAAAAATGCCCGGGAATCTCATTCACCGGGCATTGTGTCGTTTATGCGCAGCGCGTGCGCTGACTTTTTAAACTGCAGTCTGGAAAATCACACCATCGGCTTTTTCAGTGTACTGAGAAAGCTGGTTGAAGTTCAGGTAACGGTAAGTATCAACGGCAGTTTTATCCACCTGCGCCACGTAGGTCTGGTACTCTTCCGGCGTCGGTAGTTTGCCAATCAGCGCCGCAACAGCAGCCAGTTCCGCAGAAGCCAGGAAGACATTCGCGCCAGTCCCCAGACGGTTCGGGAAGTTACGGGTAGAGGTGGAAACCACCGTCGCACCGTCTGCTACACGCGCCTGGTTACCCATACACAGGGAACAGCCAGGGATCTCGATACGCGCACCGCTCTTACCGAAGACGCTATAGTAGCCTTCTTCGGTCAACTGCGCGGCATCCATACGGGTTGGCGGTGCCACCCACAGGCGCGTCGGCAACTGGCCTTTGTGCGCATCCAGCAGTTTACCCGCAGCACGGAAGTGACCGATGTTGGTCATGCAGGAACCGATAAACACTTCGTCGATCTTCTCGCCCTGTACCGCAGACAGCGGACGTGCGTCGTCCGGGTCGTTCGGTGCACAGAGGATTGGCTCTTTAATATCCGCCAGATCGATGTCGATCACTGCCGCGTATTCCGCATCTGCATCGGCTTCCAGCAGCTCAGGATTCGCCAGCCATTTTTCCATGCCCTGAATACGACGTTCCAGGGTACGACGATCGCCGTAACCTTCCGCGATCATCCACTTCAGCAGGACGATGTTAGAGTTCAGGTATTCGATGATCGGTTCTTTGTTCAGCTTGATGGTACAACCAGCGGCAGAACGCTCGGCGGACGCATCGGTTAGCTCAAAGGCCTGCTCAACTTTCAGATCCGGCAGACCTTCAATTTCCAGGATGCGGCCAGAGAAGATGTTTTTCTTGCCTTTCTTCTCAACGGTCAGCAGACCTTGTTTGATCGCATACAGCGGAATAGCGTGTACCAGATCGCGCAGGGTGATGCCCGGCTGCATTTTGCCTTTGAAGCGCACCAGAACGGATTCCGGCATATCAAGCGGCATTACGCCAGTTGCGGCAGCAAACGCCACCAGACCAGAACCCGCCGGGAAAGAGATACCGATCGGGAAACGGGTATGGGAGTCACCACCGGTACCGACGGTATCCGGCAGCAGCATACGGTTCAGCCAGGAGTGAATGACGCCGTCACCCGGACGCAGCGACACACCGCCACGGTTCATAATGAAGTCCGGCAGCGTGTGGTGCGTGTTCACGTCAACTGGCTTCGGATACGCCGCGGTGTGGCAGAAAGACTGCATCACCAGGTCAGCCGAGAAGCCCAGGCACGCCAGGTCTTTCAGTTCATCACGGGTCATCGGGCCGGTGGTGTCCTGGGAACCTACAGAAGTCATTTTCGGTTCACAGTACGCGCCCGGACGAATGCCTTTCACGCCACAGGCACGGCCTACCATTTTTTGCGCCAGCGAGAAGCCGCGATCGCTCTCAGCGACATCTTTCGCCTGACGGAACACATCACTGTGCGGCAGACCAAGTGCTTCACGCGCTTTGGTGGTCAGGCCACGCCCGATAATCAGCGGAATACGGCCACCAGCACGCACTTCATCAATCAGCACGTCGGTTTTCAGTTCGAAGGTCGCCAGCAGTTCGCCGGTTTCGTGGTTACGCACTTCACCTTTGTACGGGTAAACGTCAATCACGTCGCCCATGTTCAGGTTAGAGACGTCGACTTCGATTGGCAGTGCACCCGCGTCTTCCATCGTGTTAAAGAAGATGGGTGCAATTTTACCGCCGAGGCACAAACCACCGCCGCGTTTGTTCGGCACATGTGGAATATCATCGCCCATAAACCACAGAACGGAGTTAGTGGCGGATTTACGCGAAGAACCCGTACCCACAACGTCACCGACGTACGCCAGCGGGAAACCTTTCTGTTGCAGAGCTTCGATTTGCTTGATCGGACCAACAACACCAGGCTGGTCTGGCTCAATACCTTCACGGGCGTTTTTCAGCATCGCCAGCGCGTGCAGTGGGATATCCGGGCGTGACCACGCATCCGGTGCCGGAGAAAGGTCATCGGTGTTAGTTTCGCCAGTGACTTTGAAGACAGTAACGGTCAGTTTTTCAGCCAGCGCCGGGCGATTCAGGAACCATTCGGCATCCGCCCAGGACTGCATAACCTGCTTCGCATATTCGTTGCCTGCTTTCGCTTTCTCTTCTACGTCATAGAAGTTATCGAACATCAGCAGCGTGTGAGAAAGTGCTTTGGCAGCAATAGGTGCCAGTTTGGCATCATCCAGCGCGTCGATCAGCGGATGAATGTTGTAACCACCCTGCATGGTGCCCAGCAGTTCGATGGCTTTTTCCGGAGTCAGCAGAGGGGATTTGGCTTCGCCTTTCGCGATAGCAGCCAGGAAGCCTGCTTTGACATAGGCGGCTTCATCGACGCCTGGGGGAACACGGTTGGTTAACAGATCTAACAGGAATTCTTCTTCGCCCGCGGGCGGGTTTTTCAGCAGCTCTACAAGTGCGGCCATTTGGTTTGCATCCAGGGGTTTGGGCGCAATCCCCTCAGCGGCACGCTCAGCTACGTGCTTACGGTATTCTTCTAGCACGACGGTTCTCCTCGCTCTCATTGTCATAGTGCGGCAGGCGATTCTCTTCACGCTCCTGTGAGACAGCAGTTTGTAGGGTAAATGCCCAGTACCGCAACGGGCAGAATAGCAGGATTTTGACGATGTGTTAATCTGTTTACAAAAAAGCAACATAAAAAAGTGGCTGAATCGTTAAGGATGGTCTAGAGATTGTTTCCCTCCGTAAAAACTTCGTTAATTCGCATGGTGATAATCACCTTTCTCAACGAATCCCAAGATTAGTCAAAATTTAAACTACCGCCTCTTTATACTCGGATTCACAGCACCTGCGGGTGGCAGTTCGCCGACCATTGCGATTTCCTTGAGATCCGAATTATGAAAATGACTTTGCCGTTTAAACCCCATGTGCTGGCGCTAATTTGCAGTGCCGGGCTTTGTGCCGCCTCGGGCGTCATGTTCGTTAAAAGCCGCGCAACGGAACCCGCTCCCGCACTTGCGCCGGTAGCCCCGCAGCTCCCCGCCCCGACAGCACAACCTGCCCCGGTGGCGACTCCGGCCTATACCGCCGCGCAGATCGATCAGTGGACCGCGCCTATTGCGCTCTACCCCGACGCGCTGCTGTCGCAAATTCTGATGGCCTCAACCTATCCGGCGAGCGTGATTCAGGCCGCCCAGTGGTCAAAGGACAACCCTAAAATGCAGGGCGATGCCGCCATTCAGGCGGTCAGCGGGCAGCCATGGGATGCCAGCGTAAAATCGCTGGTCGCCTTTCCGCAGTTAATATCGCTGATGGGGGAAAACCCGTCGTGGGTACAGAGCCTCGGCGACGCCTTTCTGGCCCAGCCAAAGGATGTGATGGATTCCGTGCAGCGTCTGCGCCTGCTGGCGCAGCAGACAGGCACGTTGCAATCCACCCCGCAGCAGACCGTCACCACCGTGAAAAAATCTGCGCCAGCCTCCACCAGTACAGCCGCGACGTCAACGTCGGCTAGTCCGACGGTGATTAAAATTGAGCCAGCCGATCCACAGGTGGTTTATGTCCCTACCTACAACCCTTCCACCGTTTACGGTACGTGGCCAAACGCCAGCTATCCGCCGGTGTATCTGCCCCCGTCTCCCGGCCAGCAGTTTACCAATAGTTTTGTCAGAGGCTTCGGCTATAGCCTCGGCGTAGCCACTACCTATGCGCTGTTCAGTAACATCGACTGGGACGATGACGACGATCACCATCACGATCATGATGACGATCACCACGGCGGTTATTCGCATAACGGCGATAACATTAATATTAATGTTAATAACTTCAATAAGATCACCGGCGAGCACCTTACCGATAATCATCAGGTCTGGCAGCATAATCCGGCCTACCGCAACGGCGTGCCCTACGCCAATAGCCAGCTTGCCAGCCGCTATCATCAGACTTCAGTGCCGGGCGGGTTGAGCGCTACCCGGCAGCAGCCGGTCAACCGCGATAGCCAGCGGCAGGCTGCGATGGCGCAGGTACAGCAGTCGACGGACAAAACCCTCACACAGCTACAGCATGGCGACGCGCATTTCCCGCAACATTCAGCGTCCGCGCAGCAGCTGAAGCAGCTCTCTCAGCGCAGCAACTATCGCGGCTACGACAGCGCGCGGCCACACGCACAACAGATGAATAATACTCTTGCGCAAACCAGACGCCCGACGCAGGTTCAGCATCAGCCGCTGCGGGCAAACGCCCTGAGCGGCAACGACAGCCGTTCGGCCAGCTGGCAGGCCCAGCACCAGCGCGGGCTGCAAAGCCGCCAGCACGCGTCGCTGAACAGTGAGCAGCGTGCCAGCTTCCGCCAGCAGCTGTCCGAACACCATACCGAACACCGTGAATTCCACCGTCGTTAAGGGAGCCGCTATGAACATGAAACCGATCGGTGGAATGCTGTTGTTGATGGTATCCACCTTCGCCTGCGCCCAGCAATCTTTCTCCACGCCTGAGCAGGCGGCCAATGCCCTGACGAAGGCCATCAGCGAGCAGAATGAGAGCGCGATGGCCGACCTGCTGGGGGATAACTGGCGCGACTATCTGCCACCTGAAGGGGTTGATCCGGAGGCGGTAGCTCGATTCCTGCGTGACTGGAAGATTAACCATCGTACCGAAATCAGCGGCGATATTGCCCATCTGTCAGTTGGCGATAACGGCTGGCAACTCCCCATACCGGTAGTGAAGAAAAAAGTGGGCTGGCAATTTGATATGCAGAAAGCGGCGGATGAGATCCTGACCCGCGAAATCGGCCGCAACGAACTCGCGGCTATCGAAGCGCTGCACGCCTACGTCGACGCACAGCAGAGCTACTACGCCATGAACCACCGCTATGCGCAGAAGATTGTCAGCACGCCAGGGCTAAAAGACGGCCTGTACTGGCCCATCTCGCCGGGCGAAGCGCCAAGCCCGCTGGGTCCCGCCTTCAGCCCGCCGGAGTCGGGTATGGGCTATCACGGCTATCGGTTCCGCATTCTGCCGGATAAAAATGGCTTTGCGATGGTTGCCTGGCCCGTGAGCTATGGTCAGACGGGGGTAATGAGCTTTGTCGTTAACCAGGATGACAAGGTGCATCAGGCAAATCTCGGCAACGATTCGGCACAAAAAGCGCAGGCGCTCGCTGCATACCACCCGGATAAAACCTGGCAGCCTGTCACCCCCTGAACGCGGCGCATAAAAAAAGCGGCCTGAGGCCGCTTTTTTCATCTGAAGAAACTTACTTCTTCTTCGCTTTCGGGTTCGGCAGGTCGGTAATGCTACCTTCGAACACTTCTGCCGCCAGGCCCACAGACTCGTGCAGAGTCGGGTGCGCGTGGATGGTCAGTGCGATGTCTTCAGCATCACAACCCATTTCGATTGCCAGGCCGATTTCACCCAGCAGCTCGCCGCCGTTGGTACCGACAATCGCACCACCGATCACACGGTGAGATTCTTTGTCGAAAATCAGCTTGGTCATACCGTCTGCGCAGTCGGAAGCGATAGCACGACCAGAAGCAGCCCACGGGAAGGTGGCGGTTTCATAGCTGATGCCTTTCTCTTTCGCTTCTTTCTCAGTCAGACCTACCCATGCAACTTCTGGTTCGGTATAGGCGATGGACGGGATAACTTTCGGATCGAAGTAGTGTTTCTTACCGGCGATAACTTCAGCGGCAACGTGACCTTCGTGAACACCTTTGTGTGCCAGCATCGGCTGACCGACGATATCGCCGATAGCAAAGATGTGCGGTACGTTGGTACGCAGCTGTTTGTCAACGCGGATGAAACCACGGTCGTCCACTTCCACGCCAGCTTTGCCTGCGTCGAGGTTTTTACCGTTCGGCACACGACCAATCGCTACCAGCACGGCGTCGTAACGCTGCGGTTCAGCGGGTGCTTTTTTGCCTTCCATCGTCACATAAATACCGTCTTCTTTCGCTTCAACGGCGGTAACTTTGGTTTCCAGCATCAGGTTGAATTTCTTGCTGATACGCTTGGTGAAGACTTTAACGATGTCTTTGTCAGCTGCCGGGATAACCTGGTCGAACATTTCAACCACGTCAATCTGTGAACCCAGCGCGTGGTATACGGTGCCCATTTCCAGACCGATGATACCGCCACCCATTACCAGCAGGCGTTCTGGTACTTCTTTCAGTTCCAGCGCGTCAGTGGAGTCCCAGATACGCGGATCTTCATGCGGAATAAACGGCAGTTGGATCGGGCGAGAACCCGCTGCAATGATCGCATTGTCGAAGTTGATCACGGTTTTGCCGTTCTCACCTTCAACTTCCAGGGTGTTAGCCCCGGTGAATTTACCCAGACCGTTGACCACTTTGACTTTGCGGCCTTTCGCCATACCAGCCAGACCACCGGTCAGCTGATTGATCACTTTCTCTTTCCAGGTACGAATCTTGTCAATATCGGTTTTCGGTTCGCCGAAGACGATACCGTGTTCAGCCAGCGCTTTGGCTTCTTCGATAACTTTTGCTACGTGCAGCAGTGCTTTAGAAGGGATACAGCCGACGTTCAGGCAAACACCGCCAAGGGTGTTGTAACGTTCTACGATTACGGTTTCCAGACCTAAATCAGCGCAACGGAAGGCAGCGGAGTAACCTGCGGGGCCTGCCCCAAGTACCACGACCTGAGTTTTGATTTCAGTACTCATCATGACCTCTATATATTTATCTCCGGCGGTCATACCCGTCGTCTTTCAGGCCGCAGCGGCGTTAGCTTCACGCCCTCACCCCAGTCACTTACTTATGTAAGCTCCTGGGGATTCTGGCGCTTGCTACCTTGCTGCACCCAGAAATCCATAGGGTATGTGAAGTAATACCCTAACCACCACCGGGTCGTTCTATCCGTCGGTATTTTACAAAATTGTTAACAATTTTTAAACAACAAACGGCAACCGATTTGTCTATTCGCTAATAACCTCAATACATTCATGAGATTACCAGAAAAAAGCCGGCCGTTGGGCCGGCTCTTTTACTTACATCACCAGACGGCGAATGTCAGACAGCGTGTTGTTAATGATGGTAATGAAACGGGCACCATCAGCACCGTCGATCACGCGGTGGTCGAAGGAGAGAGAAATCGGCAGCATCAGACGCGGCACGAACTCTTTACCATTCCACACCGGCTCCATCGCGGACTTGGAAACGCCGAGGATAGCCACTTCCGGCGCGTTCACAATCGGCGCGAAGTGGGTAGTACCCAGGCCGCCGATGCTGGAGATGGTGAAGCAACCGCCCTGCATTTCGCCCGCAGTCAGCTTACCGTCACGCGCTTTCTTAGAAATAGTCATCAGCTCGCGAGACAGCTCGATGATGCCTTTCTTGTTGACGTCTTTGAATACCGGAACAACCAGACCGTTCGGGGTATCCACCGCCACACCGATGTTGATGTATTTCTTCAGGGTCAGACGCTGACCGTCTTCCGACAACGAACTGTTGAAGCGAGGCATCTGCTCAAGAGCTGCAGCAACGGCTTTCATGATGAAGACAACCGGGGTGATCTTCACATCCAGCTTACGTTTCGCCGCTTCTTCGTTCTGCTGTTTACGGAACGCTTCCAGCTCGGTGATATCGGTTTTGTCGAAGTGAGTAACATGCGGGATCATCACCCAGTTACGGCTCAGGTTCGCACCAGAAATTTTCTGGATACGGCCCAGTTCCACTTCTTCGATTTCACCAAACTTGCTGAAGTCCACCTTCGGCCACGGCAGCATGCCTGGGATACCGCCGCCAGTCGCCGCCGGAGCTGCTTCTGCACGTTTGATAGCTTCTTTCACGTAAGCCTGAACGTCTTCGCGCAGGATACGACCTTTACGGCCAGTGCCCTTCACTTTCGCCAGGTTAACGCCAAACTCGCGTGCCAGACGGCGGATCAGCGGAGTCGCGTGAACGTAAGCGTCGTTTTCTGCAAATTCAGATTTGCCTTCCGCTTTCGCAGCCGGTGCTGCTGCCGGAGCTTCAGCTTTTGCTGCCGGAGCCGGCGCTGCCGCTTCCTGTTTCGCAGGAGCTGCCGCAGGTGCTGCGCCTTCAACTTCGAAGATCATAATCAGCGAGCCAGTTTTCACTTTATCGCCAACGTTGACTTTCAGTTCCTTCACGACGCCTGCAAACGGAGCCGGAACTTCCATAGACGCTTTATCGCCTTCTACGGTGATCAGTGACTGTTCAGCGGCAACTTTGTCGCCCACTTTCACCATCACTTCGGTCACTTCAACTTCGTCACCGCCGATATCCGGAACGTTAACTTCTTTCACGCCAGCCGCTGGTGCAGGGGCCGCTGCCGGAGCCGCTTCCTGTTTAGCCGCCGGAGCTGCCGCGCCTGCTTCACCCGCGACTTCGAAGACCATAATCAGCGAGCCGGTAGACACTTTGTCACCCACGTTCACTTTGATCTCTTTCACGGTGCCAGCAAACGGAGCCGGAACTTCCATAGAAGCCTTGTCGCCTTCTACGGTGATCAGCGACTGTTCAGCTTCAACTTTATCGCCAACTTTCACCAGGATTTCGGTCACTTCAACTTCGTCGCTGCCGATATCCGGAACGTTAACGTCTTTTGCCGCGGCAGCCGCTGGTGCTGCTGCCGGAGCTGCTTCTTTCTTCTCTTCTGCCTGAGCAGGTGCAGCGTCTGCTGCACCGTCGGCGGAATCGAAAATCATAATCAGTGCGCCGGTCTGGGTTTTATCGCCAACAGAGACTTTGATCTCTTTAACGATACCCGCCTGCGGAGACGGAACTTCCATAGAGGCTTTGTCGCCTTCTACGGTGATCAGCGACTGTTCGGCTTCAACTTTGTCGCCCACTTTGACCAGGATCTCGGTGATTTCAACTTCATCAGCCCCGATGTCCGGTACTTTGATTTCGATAGCCATTATTCTTTTACCTCTTACGCCAGACGCGGGTTAACTTTATCTGCATCGATGTTGAATTTGGCGATTGCGTCAGCAACCACTTTCTTATCGATTTCGCCACGTTTAGCCAGTTCGCCCAGCGCCGCTACAACCACGTAGGAAGCATCAACTTCGAAGTGGTGACGCAGGTTCTCACGGCTGTCGGAACGACCGAAGCCATCAGTACCCAGTACGCGGTAGTCGTCAGCCGGTACGTAAGTACGGACCTGCTCAGCGAACAGTTTCATATAGTCGGTAGATGCCACTGCCGGCGCGTCGTTCATCACCTGAGCGATATACGGAACGCGCGGAGTTTCCAGCGGGTGCAGCATGTTCCAGCGTTCACAATCCTGACCATCACGCGCCAGTTCGGTAAAGGAGGTCACGCTATAAACGTCAGAACCTACGCCGTAATCTTTCGCCAGGATCTCTGCCGCTTCACGGACGTGACGCAGGATAGAACCGGAGCCCAGCAGCTGAACTTTACCTTTGCTACCTTCAATGGTTTCGAGTTTGTAGATACCTTTACGGATACCTTCCTCAGCACCTTCCGGCATTGCCGGCATGTGGTAGTTTTCGTTCAGCGTAGTGATGTAGTAGTAAACGTTCTCTTGTTTTTCACCGTACATACGCTCCAGACCGTCATGCATAATGACAGCAACTTCGTAAGCGTAAGCCGGGTCGTAAGAGATACAGTTCGGGATAGTCAGCGACTGAATGTGGCTGTGACCATCTTCGTGCTGCAGACCTTCGCCGTTCAGGGTGGTACGACCGGAAGTACCGCCGATCAGGAAGCCACGCGCTTGCTGGTCGCCAGCCGCCCAGCACAGATCGCCGATACGCTGGAAGCCGAACATAGAGTAATAGATGTAGAACGGAATCATCGGCAGATTGTTGGTGCTGTAAGAGGTCGCCGCTGCCAGCCAGGAACACCCTGCGCCCAGCTCGTTGATCCCTTCCTGCAGAATCTGACCTTTCTCGTCTTCTTTATAGTAAGCAACCTGCTCGCGGTCCTGCGGGGTGTACTGCTGACCGTTCGGGCTGTAAATACCAATCTGACGGAACAGACCTTCCATACCGAAAGTACGCGCTTCGTCGGCGATGATCGGTACCAGACGATCTTTGATCGACTTGTTCTTCAGCATCACGTTCAGGGCACGAACGAAAGCGATAGTGGTAGAGATCTCTTTGCTCTGCTCTTCCAGCAGCGCGCCGAAGTCTTGCAGGCTCGGCAGCTCAAGCTTCTCGGTGAAGTTCGGCTGACGGCTTGGCAGATAACCGTGCAGTTTCTGACGCTGAGCGTGCAGATAGGTATGCTCTTCAGAACCTTCCGGGAAGGTGATGTACGGCAGTTTTTCGATATCTGCATCAGACACCGGCACATTGAAACGGTCGCGGATATGACGCACACCGTCCATGTTCATTTTCTTAACCTGGTGCGCGATGTTTTTACCTTCAGCCGCGTCGCCCATGCCGTAACCTTTAATGGTATGAGCAAGGATTACTGTCGCTTTGCCTTTGGTTTCCTGCGCTTTCTTGAATGCAGCGTAGATTTTCTTCGGATCGTGACCACCACGGTTCAGTGCCCAGATCTGCTCGTCAGTCCAGTCTGCAACCAGTGCTGCGGTTTCAGGATATTTACCGAAGAAGTGTTCACGAACGTACGCACCATCTTTCGATTTGAAGGTCTGGTAGTCGCCGTCAACGGTTTCGTTCATCAGCTGGATCAGTTTACCGCTGGTATCTTTACGCAGCAGTTCATCCCAACGGCTACCCCACATCACTTTGATCACGTTCCAGCCAGCACCTTCGAAGATGCCTTCCAGTTCGTTGATGATCTTGCCGTTACCGGTGACCGGGCCGTCAAGACGCTGCAGGTTACAGTTGATAACGAAGACCAGGTTATCCAGTTTTTCACGGGTAGCGATGGTGATCGCACCTTTAGATTCCGGTTCGTCCATTTCACCGTCGCCGAGGAACGCATAAACGGTCTGTTTAGAGGTATCTTTCAGGCCACGGTGTTCCAGATATTTCAGGAATTTAGCCTGGTAAATAGCACCAATCGGCCCCAGACCCATAGATACGGTCGGGAACTGCCAGAATTCCGGCATCAGTTTCGGGTGCGGATAGGAAGAGAGGCCATTGCCGTGAACTTCCTGACGGAAGTTATCCAGCTGCTCCTGAGTCAGACGACCTTCCAGGAAAGCACGAGCGTAAACGCCCGGGGAGATGTGGCCCTGGAAGTAAACCAGGTCGCCGCCATCCTGCTCGTTGCGTGCACGGAAGAAGTGGTTAAAGCACACATCATAAATGGTTGCGGAAGACTGGAAGGACGCCATGTGGCCGCCCAGTTCGAGGTCTTTTTTCGACGCACGCAGCACCGTCATGATGGCGTTCCAGCGGATAGCTGAACGAATACGGCGTTCCAGTTCCAGATTACCCGGATACTCCGGTTGTTCTTCAACGGGGATGGTGTTGATGTAGTTGCTGATACCGGTGCCTGCGGCTACGTTGACACCGCCTTTGCGGGCTTCAGCAAGCAGTTGGTCGATCAGATACTGAGCACGCTCAACACCTTCTTCACGGATGACCGATTCGATCGCCTGGAGCCAGTCGCGAGTTTCGATCGGATCCACGTCATTTGGGAAACGTTCTGACATGGGTTATTCCTTATCTATCTAATAACGTTGAGTTTTCTGGAACCTGTCCCATTGAACTCTCGCCGGAAAGCTCAATAAGACAGGTTCTACGTTTAGTTGCCGCGCTTTTATATGCGCTTGATTTACAACATCTTCTGGATAATTTTTACCAGAAAAATTTACAACATCTTCTGGATAATTTTTACCAGAAAAATCACTAATTCTTTCGTTGCTCCAGACGACGCAGAGAACGCTCACGGCGGCTCTCTTCACGACTTCTGTCGAGCAAAATTTCTTCGATAAAGGCCAGATGGCGATGCGATGCTTCGCGCGCTTCTTCCGGCTTACCGGCCATAATCGCTTCAAATATGCGGGTGCGGTGACTACTCACCAGCGGCAGCATCTCGCGACGCGAATAGAGCAATTCGAAGTTCTGGCGGACATTCTGGGCCAACATCGGCTCCATACACCTTAGCAGATGAAGCAGAACCACATTGTGGGCCGCTTCAGTGACAGCAATCTGATACTGGAGTACGGCGTTTGATTCCGCGTCCAGATCGCCAGACTGCTGCGCCAGCTCTATGGCGTGGTGGAGTTCACGGATGCGTTCCTTGTCTTCATCGGTACTACGCAGCGCGGCGTAATAAGCGGCGATACCTTCCAGGGCGTGTCGTGTTTCGAGCAAGTCATACTGTGACTCAGGATGGTCGGAGAGCAGCTCCACCAGCGGATCGCTGAAGCTTTGCCATAGGCTGCTCTGGACAAAAGTGCCGCCACCCTGGCGACGAAGCAACAAGCCCTTCGCTTCGAGACGTTGAATCGCCTCACGCAAGGAGGGACGGGAGACGTCAAACTGTTTTGCCAGTTCGCGTTCCGGTGGGAGTTTTTCGCCCGGGCGGAGAGTGCCTTCGAGGATCAAAAACTCCAGTTGCTGCTCAATCACATCGGAGAGTTTTGGTTGGCGGATTTTGCTGTAGGCCATGAGTTCCTGTCTTAAGCCACTTGCCGAAGTCAATTGGTCTTACCAATTTCATGTCTGTGACGCTAAAGTAACAAAGTATTCACCTTATGTCCATACAGGTTTTGATTGAAATCATGAAACTGTGCACATTTTAACAACTTGACATATATAACGTTTCAAAGTTGTAACTATGCACAAATGTAGACTTTACGTAGGAAAGGAGTTTTTTAACGATTATTAAACTATAAAAATCCGAATTGAACCGATTCACTTACCAATTTTGTGATTTTTAATTCAATTAAAACGAATTTAAATTCATTCTACATATTGAGAGGGATTGAGGCTGAGCTTTACAAACGGTTTCTTTTTAAGCAACTCATCTTCAACCATGCATAAAGCGGGTGCATTCGCTGCCGCATACCATTATTCTTGATCTGACGGAAGTCTTTTTGTAACAATTCAAACTTCTTTGATGTAAACAAATTAATACAACAAACGGAATTGCAAACTTACACACGCATCACTGCGTAGATCAAAAAAACAACCACCGCACGAGGTTTCATGATGGAAGGTCAACAGCACGGCGAGCAGCTAAAGCGCGGCCTTAAAAACCGCCATATTCAGCTTATCGCGCTGGGTGGCGCGATAGGGACCGGGTTATTCCTGGGTAGCGCCTCCGTAATACAGTCCGCAGGGCCAGGGATTATCCTGGGTTACGCCATTGCTGGTTTTATCGCCTTTCTGATCATGCGTCAGCTGGGTGAAATGGTGGTCGAAGAACCTGTCGCAGGCTCCTTTAGCCACTTTGCTTATAAATACTGGGGCAGTTTTGCCGGTTTCGCCTCTGGCTGGAACTACTGGGTACTGTACGTTTTAGTTGCCATGGCTGAGCTGACTGCCGTGGGTAAATACATTCAGTTCTGGTATCCGGAAATCCCCACCTGGGTTTCTGCCGCCGTATTCTTTGTGGTGATTAACGCCATCAACCTGACCAACGTTAAAGTGTTTGGCGAGATGGAGTTCTGGTTTGCCATTATCAAAGTTATCGCGGTGGTCGCGATGATCATCTTCGGCGGCTGGCTGCTATTCAGTGGCAACGGCGGCCCGCAGGCGACCGTTAGCAACCTGTGGGATCAGGGTGGTTTCCTGCCGCACGGCTTCACCGGGCTGGTGATGATGATGGCGATTATCATGTTCTCGTTCGGTGGTCTGGAACTGGTGGGGATCACCGCAGCAGAAGCTGATAACCCGGAGCAAAGTATACCGAAAGCAACTAACCAGGTTATCTACCGCATCCTGATTTTCTATATTGGTTCGTTAGCCGTTCTGCTCTCACTGATGCCGTGGACCCGCGTTACCGCCGATACCAGTCCGTTTGTGCTGATCTTCCACGAGTTAGGCGATACCTTTGTGGCGAATGCGCTGAACATCGTGGTACTGACTGCGGCGCTCTCCGTGTACAACAGCTGCGTATATTGCAACAGCCGTATGCTGTTTGGTCTGGCACAACAGGGTAATGCGCCAAAAGCGCTGGCGTCTGTCGATAAACGTGGTGTACCAGTAAATACCATTCTGGTGTCTGCACTGGTAACGGCGTTGTGCGTACTGATTAACTACCTTGCCCCAGAGTCCGCTTTCGGACTGTTAATGGCGCTAGTGGTATCTGCACTGGTAATCAACTGGGCGATGATTAGCCTGGCGCATATGAAATTCCGTCGCGCCAAGCAGGAACAAGGCGTGGTAACTCGCTTCCCTGCTCTGCTTTATCCGCTGGGTAACTGGATCTGCCTGCTGTTTATGGCGGCGGTACTGGTGATTATGCTGATGACCCCAGGAATGGCGATTTCGGTATACCTGATCCCGGTATGGCTTGCGATCCTCGGCGTGGGTTATATGGTGAAACAGAAAAATGCCAAAACGGTGAAAGCGCACTAAGTGTTTTCTCGCTGTACTCGCGGTTGCGGGTACAGCGTCTTGTTACCTTCCTCACAAATTCGCGCCCACAGCAAAATCCTCCATATCACCGCCTTTATATTGCAACGCATATATTCGTTTGCCAGCGAATAATTCTCTCCATACCGAAACCCGGAGAGCTGTCGATGAATAACAACAAACTGTCAGTAAAAGAAAAGATCGGCTATGGCATGGGTGACGCCGGATGCAACATCATCTTTGGCGCCATCATGTTATTTGTTAACTACTTTTATACGGATATTTTTGGTCTGGCTCCTGCACTGGTTGGCGTTTTACTCCTGTCCGTACGCGTCATTGATGCCGTCACGGACCCAATTATGGGCGCGATTGCCGACCGTACCCGCAGCAAATATGGCCGGTTTCGTCCATGGCTGCTGTGGATTGCCTTCCCCTACGCGCTGTTCAGCATCCTGATGTTTACCACGCCTGACTGGAGCTATAACAGCAAAGTTATCTATGCGTTTGTCACCTATTTCCTGCTGTCGCTGACCTACACGGCTATCAACATTCCCTACTGCTCGCTGGGCGGCGTGATCACCAACGACCCGAAAGAGCGCGTTGCCTGCCAGTCCTACCGTTTTGTTATGGTTGGTATCGCCACGCTGCTGCTGTCGCTGACGCTCCTGCCGATGGCCGACTGGTTCGGTGGGGATAACAAAGCCAAAGGCTACCAGATGGCGATGACCGTGCTGGCGCTGATTGGTACCTGCATGTTCCTGTTCTGCTTCGCCACGGTGCGGGAGCGCGTGCGTCCGGCGGTGCAAACTCATGACGAACTGAAAAACGACCTGAAAGACGTGTGGAAGAATGACCAGTGGGTGCGGATCCTGCTGTTAACCCTGTGCAACGTCTGCCCTGGCTTTATCCGCATGGCGGCCACCATGTATTACGTCACCTGGGTCATGGGGCAAAGCACCCATTTCGCCACGCTGTTTATCAGCCTGGGCGTGGTCGGCATGATGTTCGGCAGTATGCTGGCGAAAGTGCTGACCGACCGCTGGTGTAAGCTGAAGGTCTTCTTCTGGACCAACATCGTGCTGGCGATTTTCTCCTGCGCCTTTTACTTCTTCGACCCGAAAGCGACGACAACCATTGTCGTGCTCTACTTCCTGCTGAATATCCTGCATCAAATTCCGTCTCCGCTGCACTGGTCGCTGATGGCCGACGTGGATGACTACGGCGAGTGGAAAACCGGGAAACGCATCACCGGGATCAGCTTCTCCGGCAACATCTTCTTCCTGAAGCTGGGTCTGGCGATTGCCGGGGCAATGGTCGGCTTCCTGCTCTCCTGGTACGGTTACGACGCGGGCGCAAAAGCGCAGAGCGCGGATGCCATCAACGGGATCGTGCTGCTGTTTACCGTCATTCCCGGCATTGGATACTTAATTACCGCGGGCGTAGTACGTCTGCTGAAAGTGGACCGTGAGACCATGAAGCAGATCCAGTCCGATCTGGAAAAGCGTCGCACCAACTATCGCGAGCTGAACGATTATCAGGAACTCAAAGCCGCTGAGACTAAATAAGGAAAGCCGAATGCAAACCTGGCCAAACCCGTTTATTGAACAACGCGCCGACCCGTATATCCTGCGTCACGATGGGCAATATTACTTTATCGCCTCCGTACCGGAGTACGATCGGCTGGCGATCCGCCGCGCGGACTCGCTGGAAGGTTTACGCGATGCCGAAGAGGTGGTTGCCTGGCGCAAGCCCGACACCGGCCCGATGAGCCAGCTGATCTGGGCACCGGAGCTGCATCATATCGACGGCAGGTGGTACATCTATTTTGCCGCCACGCATACCCAGGCGCTCGATCAGCTCGGGATGTTCCAGCATCGCATGTTTGCCATTGAATGTGCAGATCGCGATCCGCTCACCGGTACGTGGGTGGAAAAAGGGCAAATCAAAACCCCGTTTGACACCTTCGCGCTGGATGCCACCACCTTTGTTCATCAGGGTAAACGCTGGTATCTGTGGGCGCAAAAAGCCCCGGACATTTCCGGTAACTCCAATCTTTACCTGTGTGAAATGGAAAATCCGTGGACGCTGAAAGGCGAGCCGGTGATGCTCAGTAAACCGGAATATGACTGGGAGTGCCGTGGGTTCTGGGTCAACGAAGGCCCGGCGGTGCTGTTCCATGGCGATAAGCTGTTTATCAGCTATTCCGCCAGCGCCACCGACGAGAACTACTGCATGGGATTACTGTGGGCAGACCTGAATGCCGATCCGCAAAACCCGGCTAACTGGCATAAATCCCCGCGCCCGGTGTTCGTCACCAGCTACGAAAACCGTCAGTATGGGCCAGGCCATAACAGCTTTACGCAGACGCCGGAAGGCGAAGATGTGCTGGTCTACCACGCGCGAAACTACACTGAAATTGAAGGCGATCCGCTTTACGATCCCAATCGCCATACTCGCCTGAAACTCGTCCGCTGGAACGAAAACGGGATGCCTGACTTCGGCATCCCGCCCGCGGATACGCCGTAACGGCTTCGGCGCGCTGGGTCAGACCAGCGTGCCGTAAATCGTTAGCAGCGCCACAATCACCACCACCACAAAGGATGTTTTCTTCGCCATCGAGACGGCAGCTTTTGGCGTTGCGACTTTATCCGTGTGCGGCTCACGCGCCAGCGAGAACTGTGCCAGTCGGGTTAAAACCTGATACTGCGAGGTATGGCGGTCTGCAAGGGAGACAAACCACGCGGGCAGCGCCTTTTCACCGTGACCGATGAGGGCATAGACCACGCCTACCAGACGCACCGGAAGCCAGTCGAGCACGTGCAGGATGGCATCAATGCCGGACTGTAGACGTTCATGCGGCGTAAGATAGCGGGCAAGCCAGGTCTGCCAGGCGCGCAGGAACGCATAACCCATCAGCAGAACTGGCCCCCAGGGTCCGCCCACCACGAACCAGAACAGCGGCGCCAGGTAGTAACGGAAGTTAATCCACAGCAGCGCGTTTTGCAGCTCCCGCAGAAACTCGCGTTCATCGCAATCCGGCGGTACGCCGTGGATCATCGTCAACTCGCTCGCCATCGCGCCGCGCGCGTGGGCATCATCCCGGGAAGCGGCTTTCAGATACGCGTGATAGTGCAAACGCACCTTGCCCGCGCCAATACACAGCACGCCGAGCAGGATCCACACCACCAGCAGCGGCACGTTGAAAAAGAGGCCGTAAAGCGAGCGCAGCAACAGGAACGTAATCG
Source organism: Enterobacter hormaechei (assembly GCA_042434945.1). Classification (GTDB taxonomy): domain Bacteria; phylum Pseudomonadota; class Gammaproteobacteria; order Enterobacterales; family Enterobacteriaceae; genus Escherichia; species Escherichia hormaechei_A. Next base: position 261,666 of record CP170191.1, on the reverse strand, counting down.
CCATCACGCCTGCCGCCATCAGCAGCGTGCGCAGCATGGAAAAATGCCTGATGCGGCGGAATAACACCTCCAGCCGATGATCCAGATGCCAGTGCTCGCCGAGCTTAAACAGGCGTTCAGCGATCATAACCAGCAGCATGGTAAACAACGTCATGTTATCTCCTTATCTGACGACGTGGTAAGCATGGCGTGAAACCGGGACCAGTCAAACGCCGGGCCGGGGTCGGTTTTTCTTTCGGGGGCGATGTCGCTGTGCCCTGTAATATTGTCTGCAATGGCGGGATAGCGCCCGATTAACGTTTGCGTTACAGCAACCAGTTTCTCATATTGCGCATCGGTGTAAGGCGTGGTGTCCGTTCCTTCAAGCTCAATCCCAATAGAAAAATCATTGCAGCGTTCGCGCCCCTGATACTGAGAGACTCCCGCATGCCATGCACGTTTATCGAAAGGAACATACTGGACTATTTCACCATCACGGCGAATCAAACAGTGAGCGGAGACGCGCAAATGGGCGATCTCAGCAAAGAAAGGATGTGCCTGCGGATCAATAGTTCCAGTGAATAATGCGTCGATCCACGGACCGCCAAACTCGCCTGGCGGCAGGCTAATATTGTGCACCACCAGCAGGGTGGGTGTTTCGTCATCCGGGCGGCAATCGTAATGTGGTGAGGGAACGCGGCGCGCGCCAACCAGCCACCCCTGTTCTAACAACATGCAGGATCTCCTTATATGTGGTGCTAATACCCGGTTCAGAGTAGCATGTTTCTACCTTATGATTCGTTAGCTATCTGGAGTTTTAACATGCCGCCTCGCCGCTATAACCCTGACACCCGACGTGACGAGCTGCTGGAACGCATTAATCTCGATATCCCCGGCGCGGTGGCCCAGGCGCTGCGGGAAGATTTAGGCGGAACAGTCGATGCCAACAATGATATTACGGCAAAACTTTTACCGGAAAATTCTCGCTCTCATGCCACGGTGATCACCCGCGAGAATGGCGTCTTTTGCGGCAAACGCTGGGTTGAAGAGGTGTTTATTCAACTGGCAGGCGACGATGTCACCATAATCTGGCATGTGGATGACGGCGATGTCATCAATGCCAATCAATCCTTGTTCGAACTTGAAGGCCCATCCCGCGTGCTGTTAACGGGCGAACGCACTGCGCTTAATTTTGTGCAAACCCTTTCAGGAGTTGCCAGTAAGGTACGCCACTATGTCGAATTGCTGGAAGGCACCAACACGCAGTTGTTGGATACGCGCAAAACCTTACCCGGCCTGCGTTCAGCTCTGAAATACGCGGTACTTTGCGGCGGCGGAGCGAATCACCGTCTGGGGCTTTCTGATGCCTTCCTGATCAAAGAAAACCATATTATTGCCTCCGGCTCAGTGCGCCAGGCGGTCGAAAAAGCGTCCTGGCTGCACCCGGATGCGCCAGTAGAAGTCGAAGTAGAGAATCTGGAAGAACTTGATGAAGCCCTGAAAGCAGGAGCCGATATCATCATGCTGGATAACTTCGAAACAGAACAGATGCGCGAAGCCGTCAAACGCACCAACGGCAAGGCGCTACTGGAAGTGTCTGGCAACGTGACGTTCGACACCATCCGCGAATTTGCTGAAACCGGCGTCGATTACATCTCCGTTGGCGCCCTGACCAAGCACGTCCGCGCCCTCGACCTCTCGATGCGCTTCAAATAAATTAGCCTCCCCTCTCCGCCCGGAGAGGGGAAATACGAAACCGCTCGCAATTACGCTGTCCTTCTCTGCAACACTGAATCATTTCCCTGAAAGCCCCTTCACGTTCACGCTTTTGTCCCTCGTTTCTGCATGCTGGCACTGCCACAGTAGCGCCACTTAACGTAAGGAGCAGACATGAACAGACAACAAGGATTTACCCTGATTGAGCTAATGGTGGTCATTGGCATTATTGCCATCCTGAGCGCCATTGGCGTTCCGGCCTATCAGAACTACCTGCGAAAAGCGGCGCTCACCGATATGCTGCAAACGTTCATCCCCTACCGCACCGCCATTGAGCTTTGCGCCCTGGATCGTGGTGGTGTGGATCGCTGCGACGCAGGCACCAATGGCATCCCCTCCCCGACAACCACACGTTACGTTTCAGCGATGAGCGTGGCGAAGGGGGTCGTATCGTTAACAGGGCAGGAAAGCCTTAACGGACTTGAAGTGCTCATGACACCGATCTGGAGCGACGGTAACGGAATGACGGGCTGGACGCGTGACTGCAAAATTGCGTCCGACACGGCGCTCAGACAAGCCTGTGAAGATGTTTTCCGCTTCGATAACAACTGACAGGAGTGGACAATGAATACTGAACAGCTTATGACGCTCTGTCAGCGCCATCACGCACTGCTACTCGCAAGCGACACCGACATGATCAGCATTGCGGTAGTGGGTAATCCTGCCTCTGAGCTGATGGAAGCGTTACGCTTCGCCACGCAGAAGCGTATTGATATTGAGTGCTGGACGGCCGAACGGATGGAAAAACGGCTTCAGTCCCTCTCATCATCACACCTGCCGGGCATAGCGCCAAACTCAGCCGCTGACGTGCTCAGTACAACCTTGCAGCAGGCAGTAAACCAGCGGGCTTCTGACATCCATATTGAACCGACGGAGCACGGCTACCAAATCCGTTTGCGAATCGACGGTGTTCTCTACCCGCAACTGCCGATCTCTGCCACCCTCGGGACGACGCTTGCCGCACGCCTGAAGGTGCTGGGTCAACTGGATATTGCGGAGCGCCGGCTGCCGCAGGACGGCCAGTTTACGGTGGAGCTGGCAAGCGTCCCCGTCTCTTTTCGTATCGCAACCCTTCCCTGTAGCGGTGGAGAAAAAATCGTGCTTCGTCTGCTTCACCAGGTACAGCAGGCACTGGAGCTTGAACAGCTGGGGATGAGCGCAGACCAGCAGGCCCGTTTTGCCGGGGCGCTTAACAGCCCTCAGGGGTTGATTCTGGTCACCGGCCCGACCGGTAGCGGGAAAACAGTGACGCTGTACAGCGCGTTACAGGTGCGAAATACCCCTGACGTCAATATTTGCAGCGTGGAAGATCCCGTTGAAATCCCGCTTGCAGGCTTAAACCAGACGCAGATTAATCCGCGCGCGGGGCTGACCTTCCAGAGCGTGCTGCGTGCCCTGCTCAGGCAGGATCCTGACATCATTATGGTGGGTGAAATTCGTGACGGCGAAACGGCAGAAATTGCCATTAAGGCGGCGCAAACCGGGCATCTGGTGCTGTCCACCCTCCATACTAATTCGACGACTGAAACGCTGGTACGGCTGCAACAGATGGGCGTCGCGCGCTGGATGATCTCTTCGGCGCTCTCGATGGTGATTGCCCAGCGACTGGTGCGCCGTTTATGTCCGTACTGCCGACAGGAAGCCAGCCGCCACACCGAATTACCCCGCACGCTGTGGCCCCGGCCGCTTCCTCGCTGGCAACCCACCGGCTGCGATCGCTGCTACCACGGTTTTTATGGTCGCGTAGCCATTTTTGAAGTGCTCGTCATCGACGACACGCTGCGGCAGGCCATCGCCAGCGGAGCAAGCACGGAGGTGATTGGGTCCAGCGCTCGTCAGGCGGGAATGACCTCTTTGTTTGAGCATGGCTGCATGGCCGTAGAACAAGGGCTGACCACGCTCGAAGAGCTGTTGCGCGTCCTGGGAATGCCCGATGGCTGCTAATTCGCTCTGGCGCTGGCGTGCCCTGAACACCGAGGGGGAGGTGCAAACCGGCACCCTCTGGGCCATCGACCGTGGCGCAGCTTACACGGCTCTGGTGCTTAAACAACTGCACCCGCTGGCGCTAAAACGCTGTCAGCAGCGCCACCGATGGCAGGTGCAGCACTGCTACGATATTTTTCGCCAGCTCGCCACGCTGCTACAGGCTGGACTCACGCTATCCCAAAGCCTGCACATGCTTGCGGAACAGCATCCTTTGCAGCACTGGCAGGCGCTGCTGCACAGTCTTGCTGATGACCTGAGCGAAGGTTGCGCCCTGTCAGAGGCCATGAAGAAATGGCCAGAGGTGTTTAGCCCTCTTTATGTCTCAATGGTGAAGACGGGTGAGCTGACGGGTAAGCTCGAAGCCTGCTGCCGTCAGCTTGCGCAGCAACAAAAATCCCAGCAGCAGCTCAGTGCGAAGGTAAAGAAAGCGCTGCGCTATCCGCTGATCATCCTGACGCTGGCCGTTTTCGTGGTGCTGGCGATGGTCACGCTGGTTTTGCCTGAGTTTGCTGCAATCTACAAAACGTTCAACACCCCGCTCCCTTTGCTCACGCAGGCAGTCATGGGGCTGGCGGCCTTGGTTCAGGCGCATATCCTCACCCTTTTGACCCTGCTCGTGGCAATGGTTGTCATCGCCTGTAAGCTGCGGCGGCATCCACGCTGGCAGTATGTCTTGTTACACGTACCGGTGATGGGCACGCTGACGCGCGGGCAAAAACTGGGGCAGATTTTTACCGTGCTGTCATTAACCCAGCAGGCCGGAATTGCCTTTTTACAAGGACTGGAGAGTGTGGAGGAGACCGTTGAGAGGGGCTACTGGCAGGAGAAACTCCGTGAGATACGCAGCGATATCGAACAGGGGATGCCCGTGTGGTCCTCCTTCCAGAAGGCCTCTGTTTTTACGCCACTGTGTATTCAGCTCATTCGCACCGGAGAAGTGTCGGGTTCACTGGATGTGATGCTGATGAATCTGGCCCGCCACCATACGGAACAGACATTTCAGCAGGCAGACAATCTGGCAGCGCTTCTTGAGCCTTTGCTACTGGTCGTGACGGGTCTGATTATCGGCACGCTGGTGGTGGCAATGTATTTGCCGATTTTCCATCTGGGGGATGCAATGAGCGCGGGGTAACGCTGGCGCACGGACGCGCGCCAGCCGTAGCCGTCAGAGGCTATTAAATACGCGGTTTTCCTGCTCCTGAACGCGGATAAACGTCGTGCGTTTCGTCAGCTCTTTCAGGCGGGAAGCACCAACGTAGGTGCAGGCAGAACGCAGACCGCCGAGGATATCGCGCGCCGTGTTTTCGACCGGACCACGCAGTGGCAGCTTAACGGTTTTGCCTTCCGCCGCACGGTATTTCGCGACACCGCCCACGTGACGGGTCATCGCGGATTCAGAGCTCATTCCGTAGAACAGCATGAATTTCTCGCCGTTCTCTTCCACCACGGTACCGCCGCTCTCTTCGTGGCCTGCCAGCATGCCGCCGAGCATCACGAAATCCGCGCCGCCGCCGAAGGCTTTCGCGACATCGCCTGGCATGGTGCAGCCACCGTCGCTGATGATCTGGCCGCCCAGACCGTGCGCAGCGTCAGCGCATTCAATTACCGCAGACAGCTGCGGATAACCCACACCGGTTTTCACGCGCGTGGTGCAAACGGACCCCGGGCCAATGCCAACTTTTACAATGTCGGCCCCGGAGAGGATCAGCTCTTCACACATTTCACCGGTCACCACGTTGCCCGCGATGATGGTTTTGGTTGGCCAGGCCTCACGTGCCTTGCTGACGAACTGAACGAAATGCTCGGAATAACCATTTGCCACGTCAATGCAGACAAAATTCAGCGCCGGATTGGCGTTCAGGATCTGTTTGGTTTTCTCGAAATCTGCATCAGAGGTACCGGTCGAGACCATCACATGCTTCACCACGTCAGCCGAGGCGGAGGCGACAAACGCATCCCACTCTTCAGCGCTGTAGTGTTTGTGTACCGCAGTAAGGATGTCGAATTGCGCCAGTGCGGTCGCCATCTCGAAGGTCCCGACGGTATCCATGTTGGCCGCGATAATCGGCACGCCAGACCACGTCTGACCGGAATGCTTAAAGGTGAATTGACGTTCGAGTTCAACGTCTGAGCGACTTTTCAGTGTAGAGCGTTTAGGGCGGATAAGAACGTCTTTGAAACCTAACTTCAGATCTTCTTCGATACGCATGTGCGGATTCCTGGGGTTAGAGGCAAATATATTAAAAGCACAACTCCAGTGACGCTATCATACGCACTAATACCTGCTCCGCAAGACTGCGAAATTCTCTTTTTTTACGCTACAATCCTATAAATTTACCTGGTAAAAAGCGGGTAAAGAGAGCTAAACATTGGCTGTTGTAAGTTTGAATTTTAAGCAACTGATTTTAAAACTGAATAATTCCCAGGATCTGATTTAATGGGGTATATCGTCGCATTAACCGGCGGCATCGGTAGTGGTAAAAGCACCGTTGCGCACGCGTTTGCTCGTCTCGGCATCACGATTATCGACGCCGATATCATTGCCCGTCAGGTGGTAGAACCCAATACACCCGCCTTAAACGCCATCGAAGCGCATTTTGGTCGCCCCGTGATACAGGCTGACGGCACCCTGAATCGTCGGCAGCTGCGTGAGTGCATATTTTCCGATCCAGCGGAAAAAGCCTGGCTTAATGCCCTGCTCCACCCCATTATCCACCAGGAAACTCAGCGTCAGATTGCCGCAGCCAGTTCGCCCTATGTGTTATGGGTGGTCCCGTTACTGGTGGAAAATCAGCTTCAAAATAAAGCAGACAGAACGCTGGTGATTGACGTTTCCCGCGAAACGCAAATCCAGAGAACCATGGCGCGTGACCATGTTTCACGCGAGCATGCTGAACAAATTCTTGCCGCACAGGCCACGCGCGAAGCGCGCCTCGCCATTGCGGATGATGTTATTGATAATAACGGCGCACCAGATGCCATTGCATCGGATGTTGCTCGTCTGCACGCGCAGTATCTGACCTTCGCCGCGCAGGCCGTTGCACAGGAAAAACCATAATGTCGACTCATATCCTTTTTGAGCATCCGCTTAACGAAAAAATGCGTACCTGGCTACGCATAGAATTTCTTATTCAACAGCTTTCACAACATCTGCCTGTCAACGATCACGCCACCGCGCTGCATTTTTTCCGCAACGTGGGCGATCTGCTGGATGTGATTGAACGCGGCGACGTCCGCACTGAGCTGTTGAAAGAGCTGGAGCGCCAGCAGCGTAAATTACAGGCCTGGGCCGAAGTACCGGGCGTGGATCAAAGTCGAATTGACGCTTTACGCCAGCAGCTAAAAAACAGCAGCACGACCTTGATGGCCGCGCCGCGCGTTGGCCAGTTTTTACGAGAGGATCGTCTGATTGCGCTGGTGCGCCAGCGCCTGAGCATACCGGGCGGATGCTGTAGCTTTGACCTGCCAACGCTGCATATGTGGCTGCACATGCCGCAGGAACAGCGCGATCGCCAGGTGAACAGCTGGCTGGGCAGCCTGGAGCCGATGAATCAGACGTTATCCCTGATCCTCGATCTTGTGCGTAACTCTGCCCCGTTCCGCAAACAAACCAGTCTCAACGGTTTCTATCAGGATAACGGCGACGACGCCGATCTTCTGCGCCTGAACCTGTCTCTTGGCGAGCAGCTTTACCCGCAAATTTCCGGGCATAAAAGCCGTTTCGCGATCCGCTTTATGCCGCTGGACAGTGAACATGGCACCGTGCCGGAACGCCTCGATTTTGAACTGGCCTGTTGTTAAGGAGTGCCAATGTCTGACGTAACCACCGTAAACTGCCCAACCTGTGGGAAAACTGTCGTCTGGGGAGAAGTGAGTCCATTTCGCCCATTCTGCTGCAAGCGCTGTCAGCTTATAGACCTGGGCGAATGGGCGGCGGAAGAGAAACGCATTCCGAGCGAAGGCGATCTCTCGGATAGCGATGACTGGAGCGAAAACCAGCAGTAACGTTCAAAGCCTGCTGGCGCTTCGCTTAGCAGGCCTACGGTTGTGCGGCCAGCCGGAGGATCACAGGCTCATTGGCAGGCGGAAATTTTTCCGCATCGCTGGCCTGAAGCTCAATCCAGTTACCCGGCTGCCCCTCTTTTCCCCACGGCTCACCTTCCCAGTTTTCAACCAGCCAGAACCACAGCGTGATGTGACGATCCGGAAACTGGTACTCCAGCTTATCGAACAGCGTTGCGCCAAGCGGGGTAATCCCGACTTCTTCCTGAAGTTCACGCACCACCGCCTGTTCCGGCGTTTCACCCATTTCAATTTTACCGCCGGGAAACTCCAGTTTATTCGCCATGTGCGCATCTGCTGCGCGACGCGTTATAAAGATTTCATTGTTCTCGTTGCGAATAATACCTACCGCAATTTGCAGCTTTTTCATTGTCTTAAACCTATAAAAAAGGCGCAGAATCCTGCGCCTTTTACTTCAACAGTTAGCTTTTATTGCAGGCGGCCATGGCACTGCTTGTATTTTTTACCAGAACCGCACGGGCAAGGATCGTTACGTCCTACTTTGCGCTCTCCGGTTTGCGCCGCCAGTGCAGCTGCGGCTGCAGAGTCGTCATCCTGATGGCTAAGCTGCTGCATTTGCGCTAAACGCTCGGCTTCCATACGACGCTGTTGTTCCAGCTCCTCAACCTCTTCAGGCATACGTACCTGAACTTTGCTCAGCGTACTGATAACTTCATATTTCAACGACTCCAGCATCGCTGCAAACATGGAGAACGATTCACGTTTGTATTCCTGCTTCGGATCTTTCTGTGCGTAGCCACGCAGGTGGATACCCTGACGCAGATAGTCCATCGCTGCCAGGTGCTCTTTCCACAGGGAGTCAAGCGTTTGCAGCATGACGCCTTTCTCGAAGTGACGCATCATCTCAGCACCAACCACTTCTTCTTTACGCTGATACACTTCGATGGACTGCGCCAGAATGCGCTCACGCAGCGTCTCTTCATGCAGTTCTGGTTCTTTATCCAGCCACTCGGCAATTGGCAAATCGAGGTCGAAATCGTTCTTCAGACGTTCCTGCAGCCCCGGAATATCCCACATTTCTTCCAGCGACTGTGGTGGAATGTAGGCATCAATGGTCGCTTTGAACACATCTTCACGAATGCTGTTAATGGTTTCGCTCACATCGCTGACATCCAACAGTTCGTTACGCTGGGAGTAAATGGCGCGACGCTGATCGTTAGCCACGTCATCATATTCCAGCAGTTGCTTACGAATGTCGAAGTTACGGCTTTCAACTTTACGCTGGGCGTTGGCAATCGCTTTAGTCACCCACGGGTGTTCAATGGCTTCGCCTGGCTTCATACCCAGTTTACGCATCATGCCGGATACTCGGTCGGAAGCAAAAATACGCATCAGCGCATCTTCCATCGATAGGTAGAAACGGGAAGAACCAGCATCCCCCTGACGACCAGAACGACCGCGCAACTGGTTATCGATACGACGGGATTCGTGACGCTCGGTACCGATGATATGCAGGCCACCTGCTTCCAGTACCGCATCGTGACGTACCTGCCAGTCGGCTTTAATTTTTTCAATTTGCTCTGCGGTCGGATTTTCCAGCGCGGCAACTTCTGCCTGCCAGCTACCACCGAGCACAATATCTGTACCACGACCCGCCATATTGGTCGCGATAGTCACCGCAGCCGGATAACCTGCCTGAGCAACAATCGCCGCTTCGTTGGCGTGGAATTTGGCGTTCAGGACGTTGTGCTTAATACCGGCTTTGGTCAGTTCGTTTGACACCAGCTCCGATTTTTCGATGGAGATAGTACCCACCAGCACCGGCTGGCCTTTCGCAGTACGTTCTTTGATATCTTCAATGATCGCCTGAATTTTTTCCGCTTCAGTCATGTAGACCAGGTCCGGCAGATCTTTACGAATCATTGGACGGTTGGTCGGAACAACGACGGTATCCAGCTTGTAGATTGAGCTAAATTCGAAAGCTTCGGTATCAGCAGTACCGGTCATCCCCGCCAGTTTTTCATACAGACGGAAGTAGTTCTGGAAGGTGATCGAAGCCAGCGTTTGGTTTTCGTTCTGGATCTGCACACCTTCTTTCGCTTCCACAGCCTGGTGCAGACCATCGGACCAGCGACGGCCCTGCATGGTACGACCGGTGTGTTCGTCAACGATGATAACTTCACCATCTTTAACGATGTAGTCGACGTCACGGGTAAACAGCGCATGAGCGCGCAGCGCCGCCGTTACGTGGTGCATCAGCATGATGTTGGCCGGAGAGTACAGAGACTCCCCTTCATCCATGATGCCCTCTTTCACCAGCAGTTCTTCAATCAGCACCAGACCACGTTCGGTCAGGTTCACCTGGCGAGATTTTTCGTCCACCGAGAAGTGGCCTTCGCCCTGGAAGGTTTCGGAGTCTTCTTTTTCCTGACGGATCAGGTGCGGAATAATTTTATTCACGCGTTTATACATTTCCGAGCTGTCTTCTGCCGGGCCGGAAATGATCAGCGGTGTACGCGCTTCATCGATCAGGATGGAGTCCACTTCGTCCACCAGCGCATAGTGCAGTTTACGCTGTACACGTTCTTCAGGGCTGAACGCCATGTTGTCGCGCAGGTAGTCAAAGCCGTATTCGTTGTTCGTACCGTAAGTGATGTCAGCTGCGTAAGCTTCGCGCTTTGCCGGTGCTGGCATGCCCGGCAGGTTGATACCGACAGTCAGGCCAAGGAATTCAAACAGCGGACGGTTGTTTTCGGCGTCACGTTGCGCCAGGTAGTCGTTGACGGTAACTACGTGCACGCCTTTACCGGTTAGTGCGTTCAGGTAAGCAGGCAGCGTTGCGGTCAGGGTTTTTCCTTCACCGGTACGCATTTCGGCGATGCAGCGTTCGTTAAGAACCATACCGCCGAGTAACTGAACGTCGAAGTGACGCATACCAAAGACGCGCTTACTTGCCTCACGTACCACGGCGAAAGCTTCCGGGATCAGATTTTCCAGCACTTCGCCTTTTTCCAGACGTGCACGAAACTCTGCGGTTTTCCCTTTCAGTTCTTCGTCGGAGAGTTTTTCCATCTCCGGTTCCATGGCATTGATGATGTTGATCACTTTGCGCATCCGGCGCAGGGTGCGATCGTTACGACTACCGAAAACTTTAGTTAACAATTTGATTAGCATAATAAAATCTCAAACGCCCCGCGTTGCGGAGTTAATAAAATGAAGTAAAGGTTTATTGTTGTTAGGTGAGGCGTTGAGGGCCAGCACGGATGCCTTGCGCCTGGCTTATCCAGACGGGCGTGCTGAATTTTGCTTGTGGGGTAAAATGCGCATAATCAATGCGATAACCCTTTTCAGACGGCGTGCCTTCCTGGGTCAGCAGCGCGCTGAGCGTATCCAGTAATGCAAGATGTTGCGCCTGAAGAGGCAAAGATTCTTCAGCAACGGGCAGTGTTTGCGGTGCCATTGCGAAAGAAAGATGACGGATTACCGTGCGAATGGCATGTTGATGCCAGTAATCAACGGAATAGTTCGAATTCGGGCGGCGTGTGTTCGCTTCCAGCAAGGCCAATTGACCAAAGTTAACTTTGGCTGAAGGCTCGTGGTTGCGGGTTGTCGCTTTTGCGGGCGCGTTTGGTTCGGCGGCGTTGCTGAGCGCAGGCAAACCTAAACTCGCCGCAACCATCCCTAATAAGAGATGCGGCCAGAAGTAGCGTTTACCAAACTGTCGCCAGCGCGTCAGTATTCCACTCACGTTATTGCCATCCCGATCATATTCAAACGTATTTAGCGCACAAATCTTATCATTAAAGCCTGCAGTCCACACGAATGAAGATAAGTTGTGCGGAAAAGTGCTTAAGAAAACAGCGTTCGCACCGTTTTTTATAGCTCTTATAAAATTCAAAAAAAAACGACTGGTTCACCTGGCCGGAGAGAGTGCCAGATTTGCCAGTCGAATTTTATACGACAGTATAAATGTCGTTATGCCAGTACAGCTGAAGGCGGCTTTGAAGGCCAACGGCAGTTCTGCGTCGTCCTGGAAGGTCACATATTCCCAGGCTTCCTGTTTCGCCAGGACAGCCTGCAGCAGTTTGTTATTCAGTGCATGACCGGATTTATAAGCGGTAAATGCACCAATAATATTGTGACCACACATGAACAAGTCACCGATCGCATCGAGCATTTTGTGACGCACAAATTCGTCTTCAAAACGCAGGCCGTCTTCGTTCAGTACGCGATAATCGTCAACAACGATGGCACAATCGAAGCTGCCGCCCAGACACAAACCACGGGACTGCAGATATTCGATATCACGCATGAAACCGAACGTACGCGCACGGCTGATCTGGCGCATAAACGCATCAGCGGAGAAGTTCATCGCATAGCGCTGGTTGCTGGAATCAATAGCCGGATGGTTAAAATCGATGGTGAAATCCAGCGAAAAACCATTGTACGGCTTAAATTCAGCCCACTTATCGCCATCTTCGACACGAACAGTCTCTTTGATGCGAACAAATTTTTTGGCGCAGTTCAACTCGTCGATACCGGCGTCAAGCAGCAGGTATACAAACGGAGCGGCGCTGCCGTCCATGATCGGGATTTCCGGCGCGTTAACTTCGATAACAATGTTATCGATGCCCAAGCCCGCGAGAGCAGCATTGAGGTGCTCTACGGTTGAAATCCGTACATCATGCTCGTTGACCAGACACGTACAGAGCATGGTATCACGCACAGATTTGGCATCGGCCGGGAAATCTACCGGTGGATTCAAGTCGGTGCGACGATAGATGACCCCGGTGTTGGCCGGCGCAGGGCGTAACGTCAGGGTGACTTTCTTGCCGGTATGTAAACCGACACCCGTCGCCTGAACGATACGTTTAAGTGTCCTTTGTTTGATCATCGTATTATCTCGCCAAATTACCTATCCAACCGAAGTGTACTATACATTCGGCGGGCCAGTTTAGCACAAAGAGCCTCGAAACCCAAATTCCAGTCAATTCTTAATCAGCTTGCTTACGCAGGAATGCTGGGATATCCAGATAATCCGGCTCTTTCGCAGTTTGCGGCGCATTGTCATTCACGACTTTAGCAACCGGCTTCTGCTCCTGGGTCAGCGGAGCCATCCCATGCTGCTGGTAGCGATCCATCACTGGCTGCTGAACCTGCTTATTGGTCACCAGAGTGATTTCAGGACGTTTGTCCATGCCGATACCTGTCGCAACAACGGTTACGCGCAGCTCGTCATTCATATCCGGGTCAAGAGAAGTACCGATAACCACAGTCGCGTTGTCGGAAGCAAATGCACGGATGGTGTTACCTACCGTTTCGAACTCATCCAGACGCAGGTCGAAGCCCGCCGTGATGTTAACCAGCACGCCGCGCGCGCCAGACAGGTCGATATCTTCCAGCAGCGGAGAAGAGATAGCCATTTCAGCAGCTTCTTCCGCACGGTCTTCACCGCTCGCCACGCCAGAACCCATCATTGCGTAGCCCATCTCAGACATTACGGTGCGTACGTCTGCAAAGTCCACGTTCATCAAACCCGGACGAGTAATCAGTTCAGCGATACCTTGCACAGCGCCTTTCAGTACATCGTTCGCTGCGCCAAACGCATCCAGCAGGGAGATACCGCGGCCCAGAACTTTCAGCAGTTTGTCGTTCGGGATAGTGATCAGAGAGTCCACATGCTTGGACAGTTCAGTGATCCCCTGCTCCGCGAATGCCATACGCTTCTTGCCTTCAAAGTTGAAAGGCTTAGTGACGACAGCAACGGTCAGGATACCCAAATCTTTTGCCACTTCAGCGACGACTGGTGCTGCACCTGTACCGGTACCACCACCCATACCCGCAGCAATAAAGACCATGTCTGCACCTTCCAGCGCCGCACGCAATGCATCGCGATCCTCATCAGCCGCATTGCGGCCAACTTCTGGATTAGCGCCAGCGCCCAGTCCTTTGGTGATACCGCTACCGATTTGAATCGTCTGTCCAACCGCTGTTTTACGCAGCGCTTGTGCATCGGTATTTACCGCGAAGAATTCAACACCTTCAATGCGCTCGCGCACCATGTGTTCAACAGCATTACCGCCGCCGCCGCCGACGCCGATGACTTTAATCACCGCGTCATTGGTAAGTTCCATTGGTTCAAACATAGTTTCTCTCCGATTTGTGCCTGTCGCCTGAGGCCGTAATCATCGTCGGCCTCATAAAAATTAAAACTCTTTTCGCAGCCAACTATTGAGTCGCTTGATCCACGAGCCAACTGATGCTGTAACACGTTTTTCTACTTCAGCTTCACCGTTAAGATGTGACTCTTTCCCATAGTGAAGCAATCCCACCGCCGTCGAATAATACGGCTCCTGAGCATAATCCGTTAAACCGGTAATGTTCAGCGGCGCGCCGATACGCACTTGCGTATGAAACACGCGCTGAGCACAGGCTGCAAGACCTTCGATCTGCGCTGCGCCACCGGTTAATACAATGCCTGCCGCCAGGTGATGTTTAACCCCTTGTTGGCGAAGCTTTTCCTGCAACTGCAATATCTCTTCGTTGACCAGGTTGAGCAGCTCGGTATAGCGCGGCTCGATCACCTCTGCCAGTGTCTGACGTTGCAGACTCCGTGGCGGACGACCACCTACGCTCGGCACTTCCACGCTCTCATCTTTTCCAACGATGGAACCCAGCGCACAACCGTGGCGAACTTTAATCGCTTCGGCGTCGCTTGGCGGCGTGCCAAAGGCGTAAGCGATATCACTGGTCACGACATTGCCAGCATAAGGAATTACCTTAGTGTGGCGCAATGCCCCACCGGTATAAACGGCGATATCCATTGTACCACCACCGATATCGACGACGCAGACACCCAGTTCACGTTCATCTTCCGTCAATACCGAATAACTTGATGCCAGTCCGGCAAATATCAGTTGGTCAACTTTCAGCCCACAACGTTCAACCGCTTTGACGATGTTTTTCGCCATATCGTTGTGACATGTGATCAGGTGCACTTTTGCCTGCATCCGCACGCCCGAAAGTCCTACCGGATTCTTGATCCCTTCCTGATAGTCAATCGCATACTCTTGCGGGATCACATGCAGCACACGATGCTCATCGCGCACACGCACCGATTTCGCGGTATGGACGACGTTTTCCACATCTTCTTGCGTTACTTCTTCTTCAGAAATAGGCACCATACCAATTTCATTCTGGCAGCTGATATGCTTACCAGAAAGCGCCAGATATACCGAAGAGATCTGACAATCTGCCATCAATTCTGCCTGGTCAATGGCGCGCTGTACGCACTTGACCACGGATTCGAGGTCGTTCACCCCGCCTTTATCCATACCACGCGACGGGCAGCTGCCCACGCCAATGATATTGACCATACCGTCGGGCAGAACTTCCCCTACTAAAGCGGCAACCTTCGCGGTACCAATCTCCAGTCCTACTACCAGTTTTCTGTCCGTCGCCTTGATCATTGTTGTTCTGCCTGTGCCTGATTTTGTTGCTGAGTAGATTCCTCTGGCGGCAAGGGCGCCCAGCCTACTGCCGCTCCAGAGTCATAACGCAAATCAACGTAGCTAATCCGTTTGCCATCGGTTTGCGCCTGCTGCTGTAAAACCGGATAAAGTTCTACAAAGCGAGCCAAACGTTTCATCGTATCGCCCCGGCCAAGATTGAGCTTAATATCGTTATTCAGCGTCAACTGCCAGGAACGCCGCGCGGTCATCGCCGCTTCCTTCAGAGTAAATCTGTCCTTTGCCAGCATCTGCCCCATTTCGCGATAGCCCTGCAACACTTCATTAGCGCTGCCTTCCGGGCCATACAGCATTGGAAGCACCTGCTTGCTGGTGCGATCTGGCGGCACGCTGAAGGTGTTTCCTTCCGCGTCTACCATGTGTTGATCATTCCACCGCGCAATCGGCACATATTCAACCAGATGAATCTTCAATTCATCAGGCCACTGCTTTCTGACGCTCACCTGCTTAATCCACGGCAGGCGTTGTTCTATTTGCGTCTGGATGATGTTGACATCCTGGGTCATAAAGGTACCCGGCTCACCCAATGCCAGGATCGACTGCCGGATATCGTCATTACGCGTGTAATGGCGTTCACCGGTCAACACCAGCTTTGAGAGCGGCAGGCGTTGCGCATCTTCCATCCAGCCCAACACGACCCAGCCGCTCACCAACACTGTCGTTAAAACGGTCAGCAGGAAAAGGATCCCCGCCAGACGCGTTCCATTATTGCGGCGAGAAGAAACCTCTTCTTCGCTATTTCGCGTGTTCAGAGCAGCCTGCGACATATTAGTCCGCCAGTTCCAGAATTCGTACTACCAACTGCGAGAAGCTCATACCTGCCTGACGTGCCGCCATCGGCACCAGGCTGTGGCTGGTCATACCCGGTGAGGTATTGGCTTCCAGCAGATAAAACTGTCCATCGCTGTCCAGCATAACGTCAATACGTCCCCATCCTTTGCAACCTAACGTCGTCCATGCTTTCAGCACTAATGCCTGCAAATTGGCCTCTTGTGACGCTTCCAGACCTGCGGGGCAGAAATACTGTGTCTCATCAGAGAGATACTTCGCCTCATAATCATAGAAGGTTCCGGACGGTTGAATACGTATTGACGGTAAAATTTCTTCACCGAGTATCGCAACCGTGAACTCCGGCCCACTTAGCCATTTTTCAATCAATACTTCTTCATCATGCTGAAATGCCAATCTTAATGCATCTTGTAGAGCATTTTCTGCTACTACTTTTGACATTCCCACACTGGAACCTTCGCGGCTCGGCTTAACGATAACCGGCAAACCCAGAGCAGAAATTTCTGCTAACTGCTTATCGCTCAGGCCTTTTTCAAACTCTGCGCGGGTTAACGCTACCCACGGCGCGACCGGTAAACCGGCACCTTGCCACAGCAGTTTGCTGCGTAGTTTATCCATTGAAAGCGCAGATGCCATCACTCCGCTTCCGGTATAAGGCAAGCCCATCAGCTCGAGCATCCCCTGCAGCGTACCATCTTCACCGCCGCGACCGTGTAGCGCGATAAACACTTTCTGAAAGCCCATCGACTTCAGTTGCGTCACGTCGACTTCTTTCGGGTCGACAGGATACGCGTCAATACCGCCTTCACGCAGTCCGGCTAACACCGCTGCGCCAGAATTCAGAGAAACTTCCCGCTCAGCGGAGGTCCCACCCAACAGGACCGCGATTTTATCAGTCATGTTGTTCTTCCTCCGGAGTTTGCGGCTTCAGTTTGATTTCAGCTAAAGAACGGGCAATTTTTCCAATATTACCAGCCCCCTGAACGAGAATCAGGTCGTTACCGGTTAATACCGGTGCCAGCATCTCGGCTACCCGCGCCGGATCCGGCACCAGAATGGGATCAATTTTCCCACGTCCACGAATTGTGCGACACAGCGAACGGCTGTCCGCTCCCGGAATTGGCGCTTCGCCAGCCGGATACACTTCCAGCATCAACAGGGTATCAACCTGCGTCAGCACATTGGCGAAATCATCATACAGGTCGCGCGTACGGGTAAAACGGTGCGGCTGAAACAGCATTACCAGGTTTTTATCCGGCCAGCCTGCGCGCGCCGCTTTAATGGTGGCGTCCACTTCCGTCGGGTGGTGGCCGTAGTCATCGACCAGCATTGCCGTACCGCTTTTACCATTCACTGGCTCCAGCGGGAATTCACCGAGGAAATCAAAACGGCGACCAGTCCCCTGGAAGCTTTCAAGCGCCCGCAAAATAGCCTCGTCGTCAATGCCCTCTTCCGTAGCAACCGCAACCGCAGCTGCGGCGTTCAGCGCGTTATGACGACCTGGCGCATTCAGGGTGACGCGCATCGGCTCTTTGTCCTGGCGCAGCAGCGTAAAGTGCCCCTGCGGGCCAATCTGCTGATAATCTTCTACACGCACGTCGGCATCTTCGCTGAAGCCGTAAGTCGTGGTCTGACGCCCCACTCGCGGTAACAATTCGCGGATCACCGGATCATCAACACACATCACCGCACGACCGTAAAACGGCAGGTTGTGCAGAAAATTAATAAAAGTCTGTTTTAAATTCTCAAAGTCGCCCTGGTAGGTATCCATGTGGTCGGCTTCGATATTGGTGACAATCGCCACCATCGGTTGCAGATGCAGGAACGATGCATCACTCTCATCTGCTTCGGCAATCAGGTACCGACCATGCCCCAAACGCGCATGAACCCCCGCCGCTTTTACCAGCCCGCCGTTAACGAAGGTTGGGTCGAGCCCCGCTTCTGCGTAGATGCTGGAAACCATCGCGGTGGTTGTCGTTTTGCCGTGCGTTCCGGCAATGGCGATGCCATGACGAAAACGCATTAACTCAGCCAGCATTTCGGCACGACGGATCACCGGAATACGCGCTTCATGAGCGGCGACAATTTCCGGGTTATCGGCAGAAATCGCGCTGGAAACAACGACCACGCTGGCATCACGTACGTTTTCCGGGCGATGGTTGAAATAAATCGTCGCACCCAGATTCATTAACTGCTGCGTGACCGGATTTGGCGCTAAATCGGAACCACTGATCTGATAACCTTCATTGGCCAGAACTTCGGCAATACCGCCCATACCGGCACCACCAATGCCGACAAAATGTATGTGCCGAACGCGACGCATTTCGGGCACGATGGAACGCAGTTTTGCCAATTGTTGTGTATTCATTCTTTACGCCATTAACTTCTTAAATTCATACGATGCAAAAGGCATCGCTACAATTACGCCCGGGCAACCCGGCTCACTTCATTTGCCACTCGCTCGGTGGCATCCGGAATGGATGCAGCGCGGGCGCGTTCTGCCATGGTTAATAAGGTTTCTCGCGACCACCCGGCCAGGGTGTTGGCGACAGCATCCACGCTAAGCTGTGGCTGCTCGATAATTTTGGCTGCGCCCGCTTTTTCCAGCGGTAGCGCATTCCAGTATTGCTGGCGGTCTTTATGTTGAAACGGCACAAACAACGCCGGTAGTCCTGCCGCGGCGATTTCACTCACCGTTAACGCACCGGAGCGGCAAACGACGACATCCGCCCACGCATACGCCGCCGCCATATCATCAATAAATTCCGTCACTTTATGCTGCGGTTGCCCCGCTTCGGCATACGCCTGTTCAACGGATTGTTGCGAACCTTTGCCGCTCTGATGCCAGATAGTGACTGAATCACCCAGTTTCGCAGCAACCTGCGGCATTGTCTGGTTAAGAATGCGTGCGCCCTGAGAACCACCCACTACCAGCACACGAACCGGACCTTCACGTCCAGCCAAACGTTGCTGCGGCAACGGCAGCGCCAACACATCGGTACGCACCGGGTTACCCACTACTTCCGCATTAGGGAAAGCACCTGGAAACGCCTGCATCACTTTGGTGGCAATCTTCGCCAGCCATTTATTGGTTAAGCCCGCAATACCGTTTTGTTCATGAAGTACAACCGGAATGCCTAACGACCACGCGGCCAGACCACCTGGACCTGACACGTAGCCTCCCATACCGAGCACCACGTCAGGTTTGTACGCTTTCATAATCGCCCGCGCCTGACGCCAGGCGTTGAAGATACGCAGCGGGGCAGCTATCAGTGCTTTTATACCTTTTCCACGCAGACCAGAGATACGAATGAAATCAATTTCGATGCCATGTTTTGGCACTAAGTCCGCTTCCATACGGTCGGCAGTCCCCAGCCAGCGAACTTGCCAACCCTGAGCCATTAGATGGTGCGCAACCGCCAGTCCCGGGAATACATGTCCACCGGTTCCGCCTGCCATCACCATTAATCGCTTTCCTTGACCACTCATCGTGAACCTCGTACAAACGCCTGCGCTTTCTCCAGACGCGTTTCATAATCAATACGCAACAGCATCATGATGGCTGTCGACATAATCAGTAAGCTCGAACCACCGTAACTGATCAGCGGCAATGTCAGACCTTTGGTCGGTAACATCCCCGCCGCCGCGCCTACGTTAACCAGCGCCTGGAAGCTAAACCAGATGCCAATAGAACAGGCGAGAAAACCGGAAAAACGGTGGTCAATTTCTAATGCTTTACGGCCAATCGACATCGCGCGAAAAGCGACGAAGAATACCATTAAAAGTGCCAGCACCACACCGACATACCCCAGTTCTTCGCCGATAATGGCGAAAATAAAGTCAGTGTGCGCTTCCGGCAGATACTCCAGTTTTTGTACCGAGTTACCTAAACCTTGCCCCCAAAGTTCGCCGCGACCAAACGCCATCAGCGATTGCGTTAACTGATAGCCGCTGCCAAAGGGATCTTCCCACGGGTTCCAGAATGCGGTAACACGGCGGATACGGTACGGTTCGGCGAGTATCAGCAACACAACCGCTGAAATGCCCATACCGATAATGGCAATGAACTGCCACAATTTCGCTCCCGCCAGGAACAACATCGCCAGCGTAGTCACAAACAACACCACCACCGTACCAAGGTCTGGCTGTGCCAGCAGTAACACTGCCAACACCAGAATCACGCCCATCGGTTTCAGGAAGCCGCGCAGGTTATTACGTACTTCGTCGCCTTTACGCACCAGATAGTTGGCGATATAGCAAAACAGCGACAGTTTTGTCAGCTCCGCAGGCTGGATACGCAGCAAACCGAGATCGATCCAACGCGATGCCCCTTTAACCGAGCTACCCACTACCAGGACGATCATCAGCAGGATGATAGATCCGAGCAGCATCGTGGCACTGTAGCGTTGCCAGAACTCCATCGGCAGACGCAGCGTAATGATCGCCAGAATAAACGCCAAAATCAGATAGACACCATCACGCTTCGCGAAGAAGAACGGATCGTTGGTTAAGCGTTGCCCTATGGGCATTGACGCCGAGGTCACCATGATAAAGCCAATCGCCGCGAGGCCGAAGGTCAGCCACAGTAAGGTGCGATCGTACATGATCAGGCTGTCGGTATCTTTTTCCCGCGAGCCCATCACCCAGCCCTTTAGCGCCGTGGAGATCCAGACCAGGATACTGAATCCTGGCAGGCGCGGCATTTTCAGGCGAGGGAGAGATAAACGCATCAACCTAACTCCTTCGCCAGACGGGCAAACTCATTGCCTCGTTGTTCAAAGTTCTTGAACTGATCAAGGCTGGCACAGGCTGGGGAGAGCAGAACCATATCGCCCGGCTGAACACGCGGAGCCAGCAAGCGCATCGCCTGTTCCATAGTTTCGGTTTGTTCTGCCACTTCCGGGCGTAGCGCCGCCAGCTGCGCGCCGTCACGACCGAAACAATACAGACGTACGTTATCGCCATTCAGGTAACGCGCCAGTGGGCTAAAGTCCGCCGATTTACCATCGCCACCCAGCAACAAATGCAGTGTGCCGTCTACGTGCAGGCCATTCAGCGCCGCTTCCGTACTGCCGACGTTGGTCGCTTTCGAATCGTTAATCCAACGTACGCCGTTATGCTCCAGCACAACTTCAAAGCGATGCGGCAGACCAGTGAATGTGGTTAACGCTTTCAGGCTGCTGGCACGCGGTAACCCTGCAGCATCTGCCAGCGCCAGCGCCGCCAGCGCATTGGTGTAGTTATGCTGCCCGGAAAGTTTCATCTCTTTCACATTCAGCACTTTCTCGCCTTTAACCCGCAGCCAGGTTTCGCCCTGCTGATGATTCAGGTGATAGTCACCCATGTTGACGCCAAAGCTGACGCAGCGTTCATCCGCACCGCGAATCGGCATTGTTAAGGCATCATCAGCATTAACCACGCAAACTTTCGCGTTTTCGTAAATGCGCAGTTTTGCTGCACGATACTGTTGTAAACCAAACGGATAGCGATCCATATGATCTTCAGTCACGTTCAGAATGGTCGCTGCTACCGCCTGTAAGCTGGAGGTGGTTTCCAGCTGGAAGCTCGACAGTTCCAGCACGTACAGTTCACACTCATCATCCAGTAGCATCAACGCAGGCAGGCCAATATTGCCACCCACACCAACGTTAACCCCCGCCGCTTTCGCCATTTCACCCACTAGCGTGGTGACCGTGCTTTTGCCGTTAGAACCGGTAATCGCCACAATCGGTGCTTGTGCTTCGCGACAGAACAGCTCGATATCGCCAACGATTTCGATTCCGGCATCAGCGGCAGCGCTTAAGGATGGATGCGCCAGTGCAATACCGGGACTGGCGACAATCAGATCTGCCGCCATCAGCCATTCATCATTCAGACTGCCCGTGTGGCGTTCTACGGCTTCGGGTAATTTATCCAGGCCAGGCGGTGTCATACGCGTATCCATAACGCGCGGCGTCACACCGCGAGCGAGGAAAAAGTCCACGCAGGAAAGCCCGGTGAGGCCCAGGCCGATAATGACGACATTTTTACCCTGATAATCAGCCATGATTAACGTACCTTCAGCGTTGCCAGACCAATCAGAACCAGCATCAGCGAAATAATCCAGAAACGCACAATGACGCGCGGTTCCGGCCAGCCTTTCAGTTCATAGTGGTGATGAATCGGTGCCATGCGGAAAATACGTTGTCCGCGCAGTTTAAAGGAGCCGACCTGCAGGATGACAGAAAGCGTTTCTACCACGAACACGCCCCCCATAATCACCAGCAGGAATTCCTGACGTAGCAGTACGGCGATAATGCCTAACGCACCACCTAACGCCAGCGAACCTACATCGCCCATAAAGACCTGCGCCGGATAGGTGTTAAACCACAGGAAGCCCAGTCCTGCCCCGACTATCGCGGTACAGACAATAACCAGTTCCCCGGCGTGTCGCAGATACGGTATATGCAAGTAGCTGGCAAAGTTCATATTGCCGGTCGCCCACGCCACCAGCGCAAAACCACCGGCGACAAATACGGTCGGCATAATTGCCAGGCCGTCGAGACCATCGGTCAGGTTTACCGCGTTGCCAGTACCCACAATGACGAAGTAAGCCAGCAGAATGTAGAACAGCCCCAGCTGCGGCATCACATCTTTAAAGAATGGGACCACCAGCTGCGTTGCGGGCGTGTCTTTGCCGGCAAGGTACAGGGCGAAGGCGACACCCAGCGCAATGACCGACATCCAGAAATACTTCCAACGAGCGATCAACCCTTTGGTGTCTTTACGCACCACTTTGCGATAATCATCAACAAAGCCAATAACACCGTAACCTACCAGCACCACCAACACGCACCAGACGTACGGATTGGACGGGTAAGCCCACAGCAGTACGGAGATCACAATCGCCGTCAGGATCATAATCCCGCCCATGGTCGGCGTACCGCGCTTGCTGAAGTGTGATTCAGGACCGTCGTTACGCACCACCTGACCAAAGGAAAGTTTTTGCAAATGAGCAATCATACGCGGGCCCATCCACAATGAGATGAACAGCGCGGTCAGCAGGCTGACGATGGCGCGAAACGTCAGATAGGAAAAGACGTTAAAGCCGGAATAATATTTGACCAAATGTTCGGCCAGCCAAACTAACATGTCCCATTCTCCTGTAAAGCGCGTACTACCTCTTCCATGGCGGCACTACGTGAACCCTTAACTAAAATCGTAATTACCTGTTGCTCAGCAATCAGTAATTTAAGACGCGTAATTAACGCAGTTTTATCAGCAAAATGTTCGCCAACGCCGCTGGCGGTGCTGATAGCATGGCTTTGTTTACCCACGCTTAACACGCGGTCAATACCAGCAGCTTTTGCCGCCTCGCCCACCTGTACATGGCAGGCTTCGCTTTCAGCGCCCAGTTCCGCCATATCGCCCACCACCAGCACGCGGTAGCCCGGCATTTCAGCCAGTACCTGGACTGCTGCAGTCATTGAACCGACATTGGCGTTGTAGGAGTCGTCGAGCAGCAACTGGTTTTCTGCCAGTTGGATGGGGAACAGACGGCCTGGAACAGCTTTCAGATTTGCCAGCCCCGCTTTGATAGCATCAAGCGTTGCGCCCACGGACATGGAGAGCGCAGCGGCTGCCAGCGCATTCGCAATATTGTGACGCCCCGGCAACGGCAGCAGAACATCGACGCTACCGGTTGGGGTTTGTAGGGTAAATTCCATACCGTGCGAGGTCACATGGATATTGGTGGCGGTGAAATCGCTGTTGGCGGCATTGGGTGAGAAACGCCACACTTTGCGTGAGCCAATTACGCTCTGCCAGTTCAGCCAGTCGTTGTTGTCGGCGTTCATAATGGCGATACCGTTTTCCGGCAGGCCGCTAAAGATTTCACCTTTCGCTTTCGCGACACCCGCAAGCGAGCCAAAACCTTCCAGATGCGCCGCTGCCAGGTTGTTGACCAGCGCAGCTTCCGGGCGAGTCAGACTCACAGTCCAGGCTATTTCGCCCTGATGGTTCGCGCCAAGTTCAATAACTGCGTAATCGTATTCCGGCGTTAAGCGCAACAGCGTCATCGGTACACCGATGTCGTTGTTGAGATTGCCTGCCGTATAAAGCGTGTTGCCGCACTGGCTTAAAATCGCCGCCGTCATCTCTTTAACGGAGGTTTTGCCGGAGGACCCCGTCAGAGCAACCACGCGCGCCGGAACTTGCTGGCGAACCCATGCAGCCAGTTCACCAAACGCCAGACGCGTATCCTTGACGATTAACTGCGGCAGGTCGATGTCCAGCGGACGGCTAACCAGTAGTGCGCCTGCGCCGCCAGCTTTCGCCTGGTCGGCAAAATCGTGGGCATCAAAACGTTCGCCTTTCAGGGCAACAAACAGGCAGCCCGGCGTCAGTTTTCGGGTATCAGTGGTTACAGCATCAAGGGTGATATCTGCACCTTGCAGTTCACCGTTGAGAATGTCGGTAAGTTGGCTAAGGGTTACGCTAATCATGCAATCACCCCCAGCAGACGCGCCACCGTGACGCGATCGGAGTAGTCCAGACGCTGATTGCCAACAATCTGGTAATCTTCATGGCCTTTGCCCGCGACCAGTACCACATCATTCTCTTTAGCCTGCATAACGGCGCAAGTCACCGCTTCAGCACGGCCTTCCATCACTTTGGCATGTCCGGCATCTAACATTCCCGCCAGAATATCGTTGATGATGGCACGCGGTTCTTCGGTACGCGGGTTATCGTCCGTCACCACCGCCACGTCAGCAAACTCTTCGGCAATTGCGCCCATCAGTGGACGCTTACCTTTATCGCGATCGCCACCACAGCCAAAGACACACCACAGCTTGCCCGCACAGTGCAGACGCGCCGCCTGTAAGGCTTTTTCCAGTGCATCCGGCGTATGCGCGTAATCCACCACCACCGTCGGTTTGCCTGGCGCAGTGAACACTTCCATACGTCCGCAAACCGGTTGCAGACGCGCGGCGGTTTTCAGCAGATCAGCCAGTGGATAGCCGAGTGCCAACAGTGTCGCCAGCGCGAGCAGCAGGTTGCTGACGTTAAAAGCGCCCATCAGATGGCTTTCAATTTCGCCATCGCCCCAACTTGAGCTAAAGCGAATCGTCGCACCGCTGTCGTGATAGTTCACTTCGGTCGCTTTCAACCAGCGTCCGTGACAGTTCGGATTAATATGATCTTCCATTGATACCGCAACCGCGTCCGGCAGTTTTGCCAGCCAGCGGCGGCCCACTTCATCGTCGGCGTTAATAATCGCCTGACCGCAATGATGCTCAGAATAAAGCAGCCATTTCGCGGCTTCGTAGTGTTCCATATCACCATGATAATCAAGGTGATCGCGGCTTAAGTTGGTAAAGACCGACGCCGCAAATTTCAATGCCGCCACACGGTGCTGTACCAGCCCGTGGGAGGAAACTTCCATTGCGCAAAACGTCGCGCCCTGATCCACCAGCCCCGCCAGCTCATGCTGAACATCGACTGCCGAACCGGTTGTATTTTCTGTCGGGATCACTTTCCCCAGCAGGCCGTTACCAACGGTGCCCATTACCGCGCTGGTTTCGCCAAGCAGTTGGCTCCACTGCGCCAACAGCTGGGTAGTCGTGGTTTTGCCGTTGGTGCCCGTTACGCCCACGAGACGTAAATTGTCAGAGGGTTCATGGTAAAAGCGGCCCGCCAGTGCAGATAAACGCTCGTTGAGCTGGCTGAGATAGATGACCGGTACGCCGTGCATTTCACGGATTTCACCATCGGTCGCCTCATCTTTCGCCTCTGCAATAATGGCAGCCACACCTTGCGCTATCGCCTGCGGGATATATCGACGCCCGTCCGCCTGATGACCTACTACAGCTACAAAGAGATCGCCCGCCGCAGCCACACGGCTGTCGAGTGTCATCTCTCGCAGTGCTCGCGAAGGTGCGTCTGGCACCCACGGAGCAAGAAGGTCGCGCAAATTACGATCTGCCACCTGTCCCCTCGCCTTGATTAATCACAAATTCATTTTTATCGCCCGTTGTCAGCGCATCCGGCTCGATGTTCATGGTACGCAATACGCCGCCCATGATGGCACCAAAGACCGGCGCGGAAACGGCGCCGCCGTAGTATTTACCCGCCTGCGGATCGTTGATAACAACAACCAGCGCGAAGCGCGGCTGACTCGCAGGCGCAACGCCTGCGGTATAAGCAATATATTTATTGATGTAGCGACCGTCCGGCCCGACCTTTTTCGCGGTACCGGTTTTAATGGCGATACGATAGCCTTTAATCGCCGCCTTCACGCCGCCGCCGCCTGGTAGCGCCACGCTTTCCATCATATGCACCACAGTGCGGACAATGGATTCCGGGAAGACACGTTCACCGGGAACCGGGGGGTCAACTTTGGTAATCGACAGTGGGCGATAAATGCCGTAGCTGCCGATAGTTGCGTAGACTCGCGCTAACTGTAATGGTGTTACCATTAGCCCGTAGCCGAAAGAGAAGGTGGCCCTCTCTATGTCAGACCACCGTTGTTTTTGAGGATATAAGCCACTGCGTTCTCCGACCAACCCCAAATTGGTCGCTTTTCCCAGTCCAAAACGTGAGTAAGTATCTACTAACGCTGAGGACGGCATCGCTAACGCCAGCTTGGAAACACCGACGTTACTCGACTTCTGTAATACCCCGGTCAGGGTTAATTCGCTGTAGCGTGCCACGTCTTTGATTTCGTGGCCGTTAATTCGATAAGGAATGGTATTGAGTACCGAGTTTTCCCGCACCACGCCACGTTGCAACGCGGTCATTACCACCATCGGTTTAACCGTTGAGCCCGGTTCAAACACGTCGGTGATGGTACGGTTACGCATCGCCTCTTTCGGCGTGCCGCTCAGATTGTTAGGGTTGTATGACGGGCTGTTAGCCATCGCCAGCACTTCACCGGTGTTGACATCCACCAGCACGGCGCTACCAGATTCAGCCTTGTTAAAGGCCACCGCGTTGTTCAGTTCGCGATAAACCAGCGCCTGCAGGCGTTCATCAATACTCAGCGCCAGGTTGTGCGCTGCCTGGCTGTCAGTAGAAGAAATATCTTCAATTACGCGACCATAGCGGTCTTTACGCACAATGCGCTCACCCGGCTGCCCGGTAAGCCATTTATCGAAACTCTTCTCAACGCCCTCAATCCCTTGACTATCGACGTTAGTAAAGCCGATGAGGTGAGCAGTCACTTCGCCGGACGGATAGTAACGGCGAGACTCTTCACGCAGATGAATCCCCGGCAGTTTCAGTTTTTTGATGTAGTCCGCCATGTCAGGGTTCACCTGACGCGCCAGATAAATAAAGCGCCCTTTCGGGTTGGCGTTAATGCGGGCTGAAAGCTGATCCAGCGGAATATTGAGCGCGTTAGCCAGCGCCTTCCAGCGGTCACCGACGCTGATACCGCCAGCGTCATGCACTTCTTTCGGGTCAGCCCAAATCGCTTTTACCGGCACGCTCACCGCTAACGGGCGACCAGAACGGTCAGTAATCATGCCGCGGGAGGTGGAAACTTGCTGAACGCGAAGAGAACGCATGTCGCCCTCTTTCACCAGCATATCCGGGGAGATAACTTGTAACCACGCTACGCGTCCGAGCAGAAAAGCCAGCGCCAGGAGAATACAGCCGCATAACAACGCAAAACGCCAACTGATAAAGTTGGCATGTTCTTCCTGACGTTTTGGTTTCTGCGTTTTCGCCGCTGCTTTCATGCGTCGCGTTTATCCTTATTTTTGCACTACGATATTTTCTTGTGACGGATCAACATGCTGCATTTGCAGCTTTTCCGTGGCGATCCTTTCCACCCGGCTATGGTCGCCGAGCGCATTCTCTTCAAGGATCAGGTTGCGCCATTCAATGTCTAAAGCATCTCGCTCCAGCACCAGTTGTTCGCGCTGAGCGGTCAGTAAACGGGTATGGTGCGCCGTGGTTACCACAGTCACCGCCGTCAAAATAATGCAAATGAACAGGCAGAGTGGCAGCTTCCCAAATCGCAAAAGATCGTCACCGATAACACCAGGCAATGCATGGCGCTCGTGGCTTCCCATCGATCCTTTAACTTTGCTTAGAGCTTCTGTCACTCTGCTGATCATGCATTCGTCCTCTCTGCAATACGCAGAACTGAACTACGGGCACGAGGGTTCTCAGCCACCTCTTCTTCGCCCGGCATTAACTTGCCTAGTGCTCGCAGCTGACGGCCACCCAGTTTTTTGAGCTGCTCTTCAGTCATCGGTAACCCTGCCGGAACTTGCGGACCGCGGCTGTTTTCACGCATAAAACGTTTCACAATACGGTCTTCCAGCGAGTGGAAGCTGATGATCGAAAGCCGCCCACCCGGGGCCAGCACGTTGAGCGAGCTTTTTAGCGCCTGCTCTATCTCCTCCAGTTCACTGTTTACCCAAATGCGCACCGCCTGGAAGGTACGGGTCGCGGGATGTTTAAACTTATCTTTCACCGGCGTTGCAGCAGCCACGACTTCCGCCAGTTCTTTGGTGCGGGTCATCGGCTGTTCGCGGTTACGCTCGACAATGGCGCGGGCAATGCGTTTGGCAAAACGCTCTTCACCATAGGTTTTCAATACCCAGGCGATATCGGCTTCTTCTGCGGTTTGTAGCCATTCAGCGGCTGACTGCCCACGGGTTGGGTCCATACGCATGTCCAGCGGACCATCGCGCATAAAGGAAAAGCCACGTTCAGCATCATCAAGTTGCGGTGAAGAGACGCCAAGATCGAGGAGAATGCCGTCGATCTTGCCGATAAGATCGCGCTCGGCAACGTATTCGCCCAGCGCGGAGAAAGGTCCGTGGATGATGGAGAAGCGCGGATCATCAATAGTCTTCGCAACGGCGATAGCCTGCGGGTCGCGATCGATCGCCAGCAAACGTCCCTCTTCGCCAAGCTGCGAGAGGATCAGACGTGAGTGACCACCGCGACCAAAAGTCCCATCAATGTAGATGCCATCAGGACGGATATTGAGGCCATTAACGGCTTCATCCAGCAGCACCGTAGTATGTTTATAGTTTTCCATCATTTTATAGAGACAAGTCCTGCAGTCGCTCCGATAAGTCTCCGGTAGCCAACTGCTCTGCGTCGATATCTTCCTTGACCTGTTGATGCCAGGTTGTTTCATCCCACAGCTCAAACTTGTTGAACTGTCCAACCAGCATCACTTCTTTTGTCAGCCCGGCATGTTGCCGCAGTACTGGCGCGATTAACAATCGACCTGCGCCATCCATCTGACATTCGCTGGCATGACCTAACAGTAGGCGCTGCACACGGCGCTCAACCGGGTTCATGCTCGACAGACGCGATAATTTTTGCTCGATAATTTCCCATTCAGGCAGGGGGTAAAGCAGCAGGCACGGGTGATAAATGTCAATGGTGCAAACCATTTGACCGGCAGCGTTCTCAAGCAGCTGTTCCCGATAACGGGTAGGCACTGATAAGCGCCCTTTGCTGTCGAGATTGACTAACGTTGCTCCCCGGAACATGCCAGCCTCACCCCTTATTCCCACTTTGCCCCACAATTTCCCACTGAAAGGAGTTTACGGAGCTGAGGAAAAGCTTGTCAAGCCAGTCACAAGGCATACCGAGGTAAAAAACCCGATGTTTACGGCTAATATCAGCGTTGTTTATTTTACGTCCAACGTGCGAAGCAAATTAACGTTATGAATAGCTGTAAGAAAAAATCCCTCATCGTCATCACTGTTTTAAAATGACTCACTATTTTCCACAGCAAATATAAAGTGTCAGTTTGCGACGCGAGCGGCATTTTAGGACATATCTTCCCCGGTTAACAGTCCTTGTTACGTCTGTGTGGCGCTTGATGCCAGCGGGTTTGCGCAAAAGCAAAGAAAAGTGTTTGTTAAATCGGCAATTCATCGCCGCATGTAACAAAATAATGCAAAAACGCGCTGTCGATATCACTTAATTATTTCAGCTGGTGAGTTAATTAACGGGCGGGTTTAAAAGCATTTATCAATAATAGTCAGGAATAGTCTTATTTACTTTAAGCATATTGATGTCCAGTCCCGTACTCTACGCGCCAGAGGGAAATTCACCTGGCGCGTATTTTTGTTCGCGGCTTAGCTACGGCTGAGCACGCCGCGGCGATAGAGATTACGTTTAATGCGCGTTAAACCAGGTTTTGGCTTACGCGGTTCGTCCAGGCTTGCCAGGACAATCTCCAGCACACGCTCTGCGACATCGCGGTGACGTTGAGCCACTGCCAGCACCGGACACTGTAAGAAGTCGAGCAGTTCGTTATCGCCAAAGGTGGCAATTGCCAGGTCAGAAGGCAGTTTGCCGTCGCGACGCAGCGTGACATCCATCACTCCTTGCAACAACGCAAACGACGTTGTGAACAGCGCCTGCGGCATCGGATGCGTTTCCAGCCATTTTTCGAATAACTGGGCAGCCGCCTCCCGCTCATAGCTGTTGGCATACAGGAAATGCACTTCGCGCGGATCATCTTTCCAGGCAGTACGGAAACCTTGTTCACGCAGGAAGCTGACAGAAAGCTCCGGTAGCGCACCAAGATAAAGCACCGTCTCGGCGGGAAACTTACGTAACTCTTCCGCCAGCATTTCGGCATCATCCTGATCGGCACCAACCACGCTGGTGAAGTGTTCACGATCGAGGGCGCGGTCCAGCGCGACAATCGGGAACGGGTCGTTAGCCCAGCGTTGATAAAAAGGATGCTCAGGAGGCAACGACGTCGAAACAATAATGGCATCAACCTGACGCTGTAAAAGGTGCTCAATGCACCGCATTTCGTTGTCTGGCTGATCTTCTGAGCAGGCAATCAGCAGTTGATAACCCCGTTGCCGCGCCTGGCGTTCAAGATAGTTAGCGATGCGGGTATAGCTGGTGTTCTCCAGATCGGGGATCACAAGACCAATAGAACGTGTGCGTCCAGCACGAAGCCCAGCTGCCACGGCGTTCGGGTGGTAATTGTGCTCACGCACCACAGCCATGACTTTTTCAACGGTTTTGTCGCTCACACGGTATTGCTTCGCTTTGCCGTTAATAACATAGCTTGCAGTGGTCCGCGACACTCCCGCCAGCCGAGCGATTTCATCCAGTTTCACAATTGCCCCTTGCGTAAAATGTAAAAACCATAGCCATTGTACTGGTATGGGTTAAATTCATTAACATCTAAGCGCAGAAAATTAACTGCGGCAACTGCTTTTATTCCAGGTTCCCACTGATTTCGCAAAAAAAGCCCAACGTGACATGTTGGGCTGTAAATTGCGCATTGAGATCATTCTCAACGCATTATTTTATCGCCGCGCGAAAGTCCGACCACACCAGAGCGAGCAACCTCCACAATTTTCGCCACATCGCGAATCGATGCTAAAAATGCATCAAGCTTACCGCTGGTGCCTGCTAATTGAACGGTATAAAGCGAGGGTGTGACATCGATAATTTGCCCACGGAATATTTCCGTATTACGTTTCACTTCGTCACGCCCGTAACCGCTGGCCTGAATTTTCACCAGCATGATTTCCCGCTCAACATGCGCGCCCTGCCCCAACTCACTCACGCGCAAGACATCGACCAGTTTGTGTAATTGCTTTTCGATCTGCTCAAGTACTTTTTCATCGCCCACGGTCTGGATGGTCATACGCGATAATGTCGGATCGTCGGTTGGCGCAACGGTCAGGCTTTCAATGTTGTAGCCACGCTGGGAAAAAAGGCCAATCACGCGGGATAACGCGCCTGATTCATTTTCGAGTAAGACTGATAATATCCGGCGCATAATCAGGTTCTCTCCGTTTTGCTTAACCACATTTCATCCATTCCGCCCCCGCGAATCTGCATCGGGTAGACGTGCTCGCTGCCATCGACGGTAACATCAACAAACACCAGGCGATTATTGCGCACCTGTTCCAGCGCCTCGCTAAGTTTGCTTTCCAGCTCATGCGGATGAGAAATCTGGATCCCGACATGCCCATAGGCTTCCGCCAGACGGACGAAATCGGGTAGCGATTGCATATAAGATTGTGAATGACGGCCGGAATAGATCATGTCCTGCCACTGCTTCACCATCCCCAGATAGCGGTTATTGAGATTCACCACCAGTACGGGCAACTCGTATTGCAACGCGGTAGACAGTTCCTGGATGTTCATCTGAATACTGCCGTCGCCAGTGACGCAAACCACGGTTTCTTCTGGCAACGCCATTTTGACGCCCAGTGCCGCAGGTAAACCAAAACCCATCGTGCCGAGGCCACCGGAATTGATCCAGCGACGCGGTTTGTCGAATGGATAATAAAGTGCAGCAAACATCTGGTGCTGCCCGACATCGGACGTCACGTAAGCGTCTCCCTTCGTCAACCGCCAAAGAGTCTCGATCACCGCCTGCGGTTTAATCTTTTCACTGTGAGTGTCATATTTCAGGCACTGACGAGCGCGCCACTGTTCAATTTGCTGCCACCAGTCGCGGATCTCATCCAGTGGTTGATGGGCGGATTCTTGCGACAAGAGTTCAAGCATTTGTTCGAGGACCTGGCGAGCATCCCCCACAATCGGGATATCCGCAGTCACGGTTTTAGAAATGGAAGTAGGATCAATATCGATATGCAGAACAGTGGCATTTGGGCAGTACTTTGCCAGATTGTTCGTCGTTCGGTCATCAAATCGTACCCCGACGGCGAAAATCACATCCGCGTTATGCATCGTCATATTGGCTTCGTAGGTACCGTGCATTCCCAGCATGCCCAGTGCCTGACGATGCGTTGCCGGAAACGCCCCCAGCCCCATCAATGAGCAAACAACGGGCAGATTCAACGCCTCCACCGTTTCTTTCAACTGCTGATGGCAGCCCGCCGTGATTGCCCCACCGCCTACGTAGACAACCGGTTTTTTTGCCGCTACCAGCGTTTGCAGAGCACGCTTAATTTGCCCTTTATGTCCGGTAGTAGTGGGATTGTAAGAACGCATACTGACCGACTCCGGCCAGACATAGGGTAATTTGTTCGCCGGATTAAGAATATCTTTCGGTAAATCAACGACTACTGGTCCTGGGCGACCACTTGCCGCCAGCCAGAAAGCCTTTTTCAGCACCTGCGGAATGTCTTCCGTTTGCTTAACCAGAAAACTGTGTTTAACCACCGGTCGCGAAATCCCCACCATGTCGCACTCCTGAAAGGCATCGTAACCTATCAACGAGGTCGCTACCTGCCCGGAAAGGACAACTAATGGAATGGAATCCATATAAGCGGTGGCGATGCCAGTAATCGCATTGGTCGCCCCTGGACCCGACGTTACCAGCACGACGCCGACTTCCCCGGTCGCGCGCGCCAGGCCATCGGCCATATGCACCGCCGCCTGCTCATGACGAACTAATACATGATCAATACCACCCACGGTATGCAATGCATCATAAATATCAAGGACTGCGCCTCCGGGATAACCGAATACTTGTTTAACGCCCTGATCGATAAGCGATCGGACGACCATCTCGGCTCCAGACAACATCTCCATGCCTGCCTCCAGGCTTTTGTTATAGACGGTCAACAGAATTCATTTCCGCGCCGTCTTCTGACAGGATAAACCCATCTTATAATGTGCAGAGTGAGGGATACCTTAACCGCTCGTTATGAGGCAGGCAATTAGCAAACGGAATGCGGGAATGGGCAATAAAAGCAGAAAAAATAGCTGTCAGACACGAATATGGTGGATTCGTCTGGTATGAGGGGAGACGCTAATAATTCATCTCTTAAAAAGAGGATGGATCAGGAAATCATCTATTTTTAAGCCGCCCTGAGCGTCTGAAAAAATTCGCACAGAACAAAATATTGCCTGCATAAAAAATCACAGAATAAACCACATGGCACCATGCGGTTTATTCACCCTGACTTATCGACGACAAATATTGATCAGCAACTCTTCCATCCACTGGTGCCCTTTATCCCGCCCCGCCGCTTCATGCCAGGAAAGATAACAGGTACGGCTATTCAGCTTGAGCGGCAGAGGTAAAATTTGCAGGCTCAGCGAATCGGAGAACTCTTCAGCAAGCCAGCGCGGTGCAATAGCGACTAGCTGCGTCTGAGAAACGACATTTAAAACGCTGACCATCGCCATCCCCTGATAGGCCACGCTGGCTTGTTTATCGGCAGTGTCATACCACGGCTGACTGAACGAAGCATATCTGTCCAGAGCAACAACGGCATGCTGCTCGCTGTAAACATCGCTTTCACGCAGCGGCGAATTCATGCGTGGATGTTTTTTGCTGGCGACTAACACCATTTCATCTTTAAACAACGGAACACAGGCAAACTCTGGACGGCGAAACTCTTCGTAGCCCAGAACGAACTCCGTTTCCTGATAACGAAGCTGGTGCTCAGTGTTTTGATTTAAAGATGATTTAAAAACAAGATGAATATTAGGAGCAATCTGTTCAACTTTATTATATATAACAGACGTCAAATAATTGTCTAACGGACTGCAAACACAGAGATGGAAAACCCGCTCACTGCTTAAAGGTTCAAACCCTGAGCCGGGAAGCTCATTTTGAACCAGCTGTAGCGCCTGACGAATCGAACCGAATAGCTGGAATGCACGCGCCGTGGGCTGGATACCTCTTCCATACCGGACGAATAACTCGTCGTTAAACATCACCTTAAGTCTGGCTACGGCATTACTCACGGCAGGTTGAGACATTCCCAGAGATTGCGCTGCTCGCGTAATATTCTGCTCCTGCATAACTGCATCAAATACAGTTAACAGGTTGAGATCCACTGTGCGTAACTGAGGCTTAACCCCATCATAAGGCTGTGGTTGGTTAATATTATTTTCTGGCATTTCTGACTCCACTGTCACGCTAAATTCCCTTTGCCAAAGTACAGTAATAACTTCGAAAAATATGATTTACCATGCATATACAACAAGCGAAAGGAAATTATTTAAAATTCAGAATATATAAAGAACCCTCATTCAAGAGATGGCATTAAGCATTCCCTGAATGAAGAGCTAAAAATCGTTCAAATGATATCTAAAACTTTAATGCAGGCATGAAACCATAAAGCAGGCAAATACACAATCACCGCCTTAGTTAATAATAACTTAAGTATTATTAAACTATGAAGAGCATACACCACGATTTCATTAACAAAATGATATCAATATTGATAACTTTCCCGCCCGCGATTCATTCATAGAACTTATAACTCAATGAAATAAAACACATTCCATTTCACAGCACATCGGTAAAAATACTGTGTTCAATTGCTACCAATTATATTCAAATTATTCCAGAGATGAATCTCAAGTCCAATAATAGACAATTAAATCGGTTAACAGCGTAAAAACCAGCACAATTAGCTAATGTGTTTATCCTGCGCTGAGTGGCCGTTTTGCCTGAGAGGGGTTGACATGAGTCGGCGTATCCAGTAACTCTAAAAGCATATCGCATTCATCTGGAGCTGATTTAATGACTCACATCGTTCGCTTTATCGGTCTACTACTAAACGCATCTTCTTTGCGCGGTAGACGAGTGAGCGGCATCCAGCATTAAGCCAGCACGCAGTCAAACAAAAAACCCGCGCCATTGCGCGGGTTTTTTTATGCCCGAAGCGAGGCGCTCTAAAAGAGACAAGGACCCAAACCATGAGCCAGCAAGTCATTATTTTCGATACCACATTGCGCGACGGTGAACAGGCGTTACAGGCAAGCTTGAGTGTGAAAGAAAAACTGCAAATTGCGCTGGCCCTTGAGCGTATGGGTGTTGACGTGATGGAAGTCGGTTTCCCCGTCTCTTCGCCGGGTGATTTTGAATCAGTGCAAACCATCGCCCGCCAGGTTAAAAACAGCCGCGTATGCGCGTTAGCTCGCTGCGTGGAGAAAGATATCGACGTGGCGGCCGAATCCCTGAAAGTCGCCGAAGCCTTCCGTATTCATACCTTTATTGCCACTTCGCCAATGCACATCGCCACCAAGCTGCGCAGCACGCTGGATGAAGTGATCGAACGCGCTATCTATATGGTGAAACGCGCCCGTAATTACACCGATGATGTTGAATTTTCTTGCGAAGATGCCGGGCGTACACCCATTGCCGATCTGGCGCGAGTGGTCGAAGCGGCGATTAATGCCGGTGCCACCACCATCAACATTCCGGACACCGTGGGCTACACCATGCCGTTTGAGTTCGCCGGAATCATCAGCGGCCTGTATGAACGCGTACCTAACATCGACAAAGCCATTATTTCCGTACATACCCACGACGATTTAGGCCTGGCGGTCGGCAACTCACTGGCGGCGGTACATGCCGGTGCACGCCAGGTGGAAGGTGCAATGAACGGGATCGGCGAGCGTGCCGGAAACTGTTCCCTGGAAGAAGTCATCATGGCGATCAAAGTTCGTAAGGATATTCTCAACGTCCACACCGCCATTAATCACCAGGAGATATGGCGCACCAGCCAGTTAGTTAGCCAGATTTGTAATATGCCGATCCCGGCAAACAAAGCCATTGTTGGCAGCGGCGCATTCGCACACTCCTCCGGTATACACCAGGATGGCGTGCTGAAAAACCGCGAAAACTACGAAATCATGACACCAGAATCTATTGGTCTGAACCAAATCCAGCTGAATCTGACCTCTCGTTCGGGGCGTGCGGCGGTGAAACATCGCATGGATGAGATGGGGTATAAAGAAAGTGAATATAATTTAGACAATTTGTACGATGCTTTCCTGAAGCTGGCGGACAAAAAAGGTCAGGTGTTTGATTACGATCTGGAGGCGCTGGCCTTCATCGGTAAGCAGCAAGAAGAGCCGGAGCATTTCCGTCTGGATTACTTCAGCGTGCAGTCTGGCTCTAACGATATCGCCACCGCCGCCGTCAAACTGGCCTGTGGCGAAGAAGTCAAAGCAGAAGCCGCCAACGGTAACGGTCCGGTCGATGCCGTCTATCAGGCAATTAACCGCATCACTGAATATAACGTCGAACTGGTGAAATACAGCCTGACCGCCAAAGGCCACGGTAAAGATGCGCTGGGTCAGGTGGATATCGTCGCTAACTACAACGGTCGCCGCTTCCACGGCGTCGGCCTGGCTACCGATATTGTCGAGTCATCTGCCAAAGCCATGGTGCACGTTCTGAACAATATCTGGCGTGCCGCAGAAGTCGAAAAAGAGTTGCAACGCAAAGCTCAACACAACGAAAACAACAAGGAAACCGTGTGATGTCGAAGAATTACCATATTGCCGTATTGCCGGGGGACGGTATTGGTCCGGAAGTGATGACCCAGGCGCTGAAAGTGCTGGATGCCGTGCGCAACCGCTTTGCGATGCGCATCACCACCAGCCATTACGATGTAGGCGGCGCAGCCATTGATAACCACGGGCAACCACTGCCGCCTGCGACGGTTGAAGGTTGTGAGCAAGCCGATGCCGTGCTGTTTGGCTCGGTAGGCGGCCCGAAGTGGGAACATTTACCACCAGACCAGCAACCAGAACGCGGCGCGCTGCTGCCTCTGCGTAAGCACTTCAAATTATTCAGCAACCTGCGCCCGGCAAAACTGTATCAGGGGCTGGAAGCATTCTGTCCGCTGCGTGCAGACATTGCCGCAAACGGCTTCGACATCCTGTGTGTGCGCGAACTGACCGGCGGCATCTATTTCGGTCAGCCAAAAGGCCGCGAAGGTAGCGGACAATATGAAAAAGCCTTTGATACCGAGGTGTATCACCGTTTTGAGATCGAACGTATCGCCCGCATCGCGTTTGAATCTGCTCGCAAGCGTCGCCACAAAGTGACGTCGATCGATAAAGCCAACGTGCTGCAATCCTCTATTTTATGGCGGGAGATCGTTAACGAGATCGCCACGGAATACCCGGATGTCGAACTGGCGCATATGTACATCGACAACGCCACCATGCAGCTGATTAAAGATCCATCACAGTTTGACGTTCTGCTGTGCTCCAACCTGTTTGGCGACATTCTGTCTGACGAGTGCGCAATGATCACTGGCTCGATGGGGATGTTGCCTTCCGCCAGCCTGAACGAGCAAGGTTTTGGACTGTATGAACCGGCGGGCGGCTCGGCACCAGATATCGCAGGCAAAAACATCGCCAACCCGATTGCACAAATCCTTTCGCTGGCACTGCTGCTGCGTTACAGCCTGGATGCCGATGATGCGGCTTGCGCCATTGAACGCGCCATTAACCGCGCATTAGAAGAAGGCATTCGCACCGGGGATTTAGCCCGTGGCGCTGCCGCCGTTAGTACCGATGAAATGGGCGATATCATTGCCCGCTATGTAGCAGAAGGGGTGTAATCATGGCTAAGACGTTATACGAAAAATTGTTCGACGCTCACGTTGTGTACGAAGCCGAAAACGAAACCCCACTGTTATATATCGACCGCCACCTGGTGCATGAAGTGACCTCACCGCAGGCGTTCGATGGTCTGCGCGCCCACGGTCGCCCGGTACGTCAGCCGGGCAAAACCTTCGCTACCATGGATCACAACGTCTCTACCCAGACCAAAGACATTAATGCCTGCGGTGAAATGGCGCGTATCCAGATGCAGGAACTGATCAAAAACTGCAAAGAATTTGGCGTCGAACTGTATGACCTGAATCACCCGTATCAGGGGATCGTCCACGTAATGGGGCCGGAACAGGGCGTCACCTTGCCGGGGATGACCATTGTCTGCGGCGACTCGCATACCGCCACCCACGGCGCGTTTGGCGCACTGGCCTTTGGTATCGGCACTTCCGAAGTTGAACACGTACTGGCAACGCAAACCCTGAAACAGGGCCGCGCAAAAACCATGAAAATTGAAGTCCAGGGCAAAGCCGCGCCGGGCATTACCGCAAAAGATATCGTGCTGGCAATTATCGGTAAAACCGGTAGCGCAGGCGGCACCGGGCATGTGGTGGAGTTTTGCGGCGAAGCAATCCGTGATTTAAGCATGGAAGGTCGTATGACCCTGTGCAATATGGCAATCGAAATGGGCGCAAAAGCCGGTCTGGTTGCACCGGACGAAACCACCTTTAACTATGTCAAAGGCCGTCTGCATGCGCCGAAAGGCAAAGATTTCGACGACGCCGTTGCCTACTGGAAAACCCTGCAAACCGACGAAGGCGCAACTTTCGATACCGTTGTCACTCTGCAAGCAGAAGAAATTTCACCGCAGGTCACCTGGGGCACCAATCCCGGCCAGGTGATTTCCGTGAACGACAATATTCCCGATCCGGCTTCGTTTGCCGATCCGGTTGAACGCGCGTCGGCAGAAAAAGCGCTGGCCTATATGGGGCTGAAACCGGGTATTCCGCTGACCGAAGTGGCTATCGACAAAGTGTTTATCGGTTCCTGTACCAACTCGCGCATTGAAGATTTACGCGCGGCAGCGGAGATCGCCAAAGGGCGAAAAGTCGCGCCAGGCGTGCAGGCACTGGTGGTTCCCGGCTCTGGCCCGGTAAAAGCCCAGGCGGAAGCGGAAGGTCTGGATAAAATCTTTATTGAAGCCGGTTTTGAATGGCGCTTGCCTGGCTGCTCAATGTGTCTGGCGATGAACAACGACCGTCTGAATCCGGGCGAACGTTGTGCCTCCACCAGCAACCGTAACTTTGAAGGCCGCCAGGGGCGCGGCGGGCGCACGCATCTGGTCAGCCCGGCAATGGCTGCCGCTGCTGCTGTGACCGGACATTTCGCCGACATTCGCAACATTAAATAAGGAGCACACCATGGCAGAGAAATTTATCAAACACACAGGCCTGGTGGTTCCGCTGGATGCCGCCAATGTCGATACCGATGCAATCATCCCGAAACAGTTTTTGCAGAAAGTGACCCGTACGGGTTTTGGCGCGCATCTGTTTAACGACTGGCGTTTTCTGGATGAAAAAGGCCAACAGCCAAACCCGGACTTCGTGCTGAACTTCCCGCAGTATCAGGGCGCTTCCATTTTGCTGGCACGAGAAAACTTCGGCTGTGGCTCTTCGCGTGAGCACGCGCCCTGGGCATTGACCGACTACGGTTTTAAAGTGGTGATTGCGCCGAGTTTTGCTGACATCTTCTACGGCAATAGCTTTAACAACCAGCTGCTGCCGGTGAAATTAAGCGATGCAGAAGTGGACGAACTGTTTGCGCTGGTGAAAGCCAATCCGGGGATCCATTTCGACGTGGATCTGGAAGCGCAAGAGGTGAAAGCGGGAGAGAAAACCTATCGCTTTACCATCGATGCCTTCCGCCGCCACTGCATGATGAACGGTCTGGACAGTATTGGGCTTACCTTGCAGCACGACGACGCCATTGCCGCTTATGAAGCAAAACAACCTGCGTTTATGAATTAACCCTTGCCGGTCAAATGACCGGGCTTTCCGCTATCGTCCACGTCATCAAACGTCTTTAACCTTTGCGGTTAAAAATAATGCGATAACAGAAATAACCGCAATTACCCAGTAGACAGCAAAGTGCCCCCAACTTTGTGCAATTGCTCCCTGAATAACGCCAGCCAGAATTACCCCGGTAGAAATACTGTTAGTAAATAAGGTGGTAGCTGCCCCCGCTCTTCCAGGCATTAAATCCTGAAACCATAGCATCCCAATACCCGCAACAATGCCGATAAATACAGCGTTAAAAAGTTGCAGCGTCATCAACGCCAGACGGCTATGAAATAAAATCAATCCGGTGTAAAACAGTACTCCTGCCGCCACTGCTATGACCATCATTCGCCGCTTACCATAACGTTTGACATAGTAGCCAGCCAGAATCATTGCTGGTATTTCCAGACCAGCTGCCGTCCCCATCAGGAAACCCGCCAGTTTGTCTGGCAATCCTAACTCGCTACTGATCCACAACGGCATATCAATAATGTACATGGTGTTGCAGGTCCACATTAACGTCGAGGCGACAAATAACATCCGTACGTTACTATCCTGCCAGCCACCTTGCATTGATAAAGCATTTTCCGACGGCAGTTCTACCCGCGCCACAGACGGAAGCATAAATGCAATCAATACCAGACTGAGTGTGAATATCCCGGCGGCAATCGAAAACATCACCGTAAAGCCGTAATTCAACGCCAGCATAAAGGCCAACGGTGGACCGATAACCCATGCCAGAGAAAGCTGCGCACGCATCACCGAGCTAAACATCACCACTTCTCGCGCCGAGTTATCCGCATATTCCCGCGCCAGAGCAAATAACTGTGGCATTGCCGTATTGGCCAGAGATGCCAGAAGCACACCACAGGTGATAAGCGTCAGATAATGACGATTAAATGCAAACAATAGCGCATTGCCGATAGCCATCAAACAGTCAAAATATAATCAGTTTTCGCCGATCGCCCTGACTGTCAGAACGTTTTGCCACCAGAGGCTTACGCCG
Organism: Enterobacter hormaechei; assembly: GCA_042434945.1. Classification (GTDB taxonomy): domain Bacteria; phylum Pseudomonadota; class Gammaproteobacteria; order Enterobacterales; family Enterobacteriaceae; genus Escherichia; species Escherichia hormaechei_A. Next base: position 220,246 of record CP170191.1, on the reverse strand, counting down.
ATCCCAGCAATAGCATTCACCGTATAAAAGAGTCCGAATCCAGAAAGGTTGCGCGCCAACCTCACGACTCAGGTATAAGCTCAATGTAGGAGCCTGTAGCGCCCCGGCCACCCCCATCATAAAAGCGACCAGCATAAATGCCGCGTAAACACCGTTCATACGGCGAGCCATCGTCATTATCCAGATCATACGTTCCCTTTTTAGCGCGGCGAGAATAAAAAAAACCAGCAGGTATAATCTGCTGGCGGGTGATTTTACACCAATACTCAGTCACACATGATCGAGGCGAGTTAGCGAGAAGAGGTCGGTGTTGTAACGTCCCACTGCATCAATTCTTCTAACGTTTTCAGCCGTTGCTCTGCACACCGGCGGGCCAGCCAGGACGATCCCTTTGTCGCTGAAAAGTACTGCTGATAAAACTGACGTGCGGTAGACCTCTTCATAATTTACCTCCTCGCTTCATCGAGGAGAATTATTGGCCTAATATAGGGATAAATAAATTGCTGGTTTTTTGTCAGGAGTTCCCCTTTTATGCCTTCCGGTCGTCTGCAACAACAATTTATCCGCCTCTGGCAGTGCTGCGAGGGGCAATCGCAGGAGACCACGCTGAACGAGCTGGCCGAGCTCCTCAACTGCTCCCGGCGTCATATGCGCACGCTCCTTAATACCATGCAGCAGCAGGGCTGGCTAAACTGGGAGGCCGAAGCCGGACGCGGCAAGCGTTCGCGCCTGACTTTCCTTTATACCGGCCTGGCGTTACAGCAACAGCGAGCGGAGGATCTGCTGGAGCAGGACCGCATCGATCAGCTGGTCCAGCTGGTGGGCGACAAAGCCGCCGTGCGCCAGATGCTGGTCTCGCATCTGGGACGCAGCTTTCGTCAGGGACGCCACATTCTGCGGGTACTTTACTACCGCCCAATGAAAAATCTGTTGCCCGGTACGGCGTTACGTCGCTCTGAAACCCACATGGCCCGGCAGATTTTCAGCGGCCTGACGCGGATAAATGAGGAAAACGGGGAACTGGAAGCGGATATTGCCCATCACTGGCAACAGGTGTCTCCGCTGCACTGGCGCTTCTTTCTACGCCCCGGCATTCATTTCCACCATGGACGCGAGCTGGAGATGCGCGACGTTATCGCCTCTTTAGAGCGCGCCCGCACGCTGCCGCTCTATTCGCATATCACGCGGATCCACTCCCCAACGGCCTGGACGCTGGATATTGAGCTTTCGCAGCCGGACAAATGGCTTCCGTGGCTTCTGGGCTACGTGCCATCAATGATCCTGCCTGCCGAGTGGCGATCCCTGAACAATTTTTCCAGCCAGCCGATTGGTACGGGCCCCTACTCCGTTACGCGCAATAACAGTAATCAGCTTAAGATCCGCGCCTTTGATGATTACTTTGGCTATAGGGCGTTGATCGACGAAGTGAACGTCTGGGTGTTACCGGATCTCAACGAAGAGCTGAGCGCAGGCCTGACCCTGGAAGGGCCAACAGCCGGTGAAAAGGCGTTCGAAAGCCGCCTGGAGGAAGGTTGCTACTATTTACTGTTCGACAGGCCGCACCCATCGCGGGGCGAATCAGCAAGTCAGGGACTGGGTAAGCTATGTGCTTTCTCCAACTAATCTGGTCTATTTCGCTGAGGAACAGTACCAGCAACTGTGGTTCCCGGCTTATGGACTGCTCCCCGTTGGCACCATGCCCGCACCATAAAGAGCGAAAAACCGGCTGGCCTGGAAAGCCTCACCCTAACCTTTTATCAGATCACAGTGAGCATCGGGTGATTGCCGGGATCATGCAGCAGATTCTGCAAGTCACCAGGTCACGCTGAAAATCAAAGAGATCGACTACGATCAGTGGCATACAGGAGAGATCGAAAGTGATATCTGGCTAAACAGCGCCAACTTTACCCTGCCGCTGGACTTCTCTGTTTTCGCACATTTATGCGAAGTGCCACTGCTACAACATTGCATTCCCATTGACTGGCAAGCCGACGCTGCTCGCTGGCGCAATGGCGAGATGAATCTGGCGAACTGGTGCCAGCAACTGGTCGCCAGCAAAGCGATGGTGCCATTATTGCACCACTGGCTGATCATTCAGGGGCAACGCAGTATGCGCGGCCTGCGCATGAATACCCTCGGCTGGTTCGATTTTAAATCAGCGTGGTTTGCGCCGCCGGATCCATGATTGCTGGTAGATAACAAAATCACTACACTAACGCCGTTCTCAACGGGGTGCCACGCAAACGCGTGCGCTGAGAAAATACCCGTCGAACCTGATCCGGATAACGCCGGCGAAGGGATTTGAGGCTCCTTCTCAAGTCCTTTGCCACTCTTTTTTGAGGTGCAAAGTGTTAAAAAAATGTCTTCCCCTGCTGTTGCTGTGCACAGCGCCCGTTTTCGCTAAACCCGTTCTGACTGTTTATACCTACGATTCCTTCGCCGCCGACTGGGGGCCTGGTCCAAAGATCAAAAAAGCTTTTGAAGCCGACTGTAACTGCGAACTGAAACTGGTGGCGCTGGAAGATGGCGTTTCGCTTCTCAACCGTCTACGGATGGAAGGCAAAAATAGTAAAGCCGATGTGCTGCTGGGGCTGGATAACAATCTGTTAGACGCCGCCAGTAAAACCGGACTATTTGCCAAAAGCGGTGTGGCAGCGGATGCCGTTAACGTTCCCGGCGGCTGGAATAATGACACTTTCGTACCGTTTGATTACGGCTACTTCGCCTTCGTCTATGACAAGAACAAACTAAAAAACCCGCCACAAAGCCTGAAGGAGCTGGTTGAGAGCGATCAAAACTGGCGGGTGATTTATCAGGATCCGCGCACCAGTACGCCGGGGCTGGGTCTGTTGCTATGGATGCAAAAAGTCTATGGCGATAACGCCCCGCAAGCCTGGCAGAAACTGGCGAAGAAAACCGTCACCGTCACCAAAGGCTGGAGCGAAGCCTACGGCCTGTTTTTAAAAGGCGAAAGCGATCTGGTACTGAGTTACACCACCTCTCCGGCTTATCACATTCTCGAAGAGAAGAAAGATAACTACGCCGCTGCGAACTTCAGCGAAGGTCACTATCTGCAGGTGGAAGTCGCCGCCCGCACCGCTGCCAGCAAGCAGCCGGAGCTGGCGCAAAAATTCCTCCAGTTTATGGTTTCTCCGGCTTTTCAGAATGCGATCCCAACCGGTAACTGGATGTATCCGGTGGCAAATGTCACACTGCCTGCCGGGTTTGAACAATTGACCAAACCGGCCACCACGCTGGAGTTCACACCAGCTGAAGTGGCGGCACAACGTCAGGCATGGATTAGCGAATGGCAACGCGCCGTCAGCCGTTAATTCCCGGCTGGTTAATTCCAGGTGTAAGCGCCGCCACGCTGGTGGTAGCGGTTGCGCTGGCGGCGTTTCTCGCCCTGTGGTGGAACGCACCGCAGGGTAGCTGGGCGGCAATCTGGCAGGACAGCTACCTGTGGCATGTGGTGCGCTTCTCCTTCTGGCAGGCGTTTCTCTCGGCGCTGCTCTCTGTCGTACCCGCGATATTCCTCGCCCGCGCGCTCTATCGCAGGCGCTTTCCGGGTCGGCTGGCGCTGTTGCGTCTGTGCGCAATGACCTTAATCCTCCCGGTGCTGGTTGCTGTTTTCGGCATTCTTAGCGTCTATGGTCGCCAGGGCTGGCTGGCAACACTCTGCCAATCGCTCGGTCTGGAGTGGACCTTTTCGCCCTACGGCCTGCAAGGTATTTTGCTGGCCCACGTATTTTTTAATCTACCGATGGCGAGCCGCTTATTACTCCAGGCACTGGAAAACATTCCCGGCGAACAACGTCAGCTTGCCGCCCAGCTTGGGATGCGCGGCTGGCATTTTTTCCGCTTCGTCGAATGGCCGTGGTTACGGCGACAAATCCCGCCGGTTGCTGCACTTATCTTTATGCTCTGTTTCGCCAGCTTCGCCACCGTGCTATCGCTGGGCGGCGGTCCGCAGGCAACCACTATCGAGCTGGCAATCTATCAGGCGCTGAGTTACGACTACGATCCTGCCCGCGCGGCGATGCTGGCGCTGATCCAGATGGTGTGTTGCCTCGGGTTGGTGCTGCTGAGTCAGCGATTGAGTAAGGCCATTGCGCCCGGCACCACGCTGCTGCAAGGCTGGCGCGACCCGGACGATCGTCTGCATAGCCGCATTTGCGACACGGTGTTAATTGTGCTGGCGCTGCTGCTGTTGCTGCCACCGTTGCTGGCGGTGATCGTCGATGGGCTAAATCGCCAGTTGCCGGAAGTGCTGGCACAACCGGTGCTGTGGCAGGCGCTGTGGACCTCGTTGCGTATTGCGCTGGCGGCAGGTGTATTGTGCGTAGTGCTGACCATGATGCTGCTATGGAGCAGTCGCGAACTTCGGGCGCGGCAGAAAATGCTGGCGGGTCAGGCGCTGGAGATGAGCGGCATGTTGATCCTCGCCATGCCGGGGATTGTGCTGGCTACCGGCTTCTTTTTACTGCTCAACAACACCATTGGCCTGCCGCAATCTGCTGACGGCATTGTGATTTTCACCAATGCGTTAATGGCGATCCCTTATGCGCTGAAAGTACTGGAAAACCCGATGCGCGATATCACCGCCCGCTACAGTATGTTGTGTCAGTCGCTGGGCATTGAAGGCTGGTCGCGCTTAAAAGTGGTCGAGCTGCGCGCCCTGAAACGTCCACTGGCGCAGGCGCTGGCTTTTGCCTGCGTGCTGTCGATTGGTGATTTTGGCGTGGTGGCGTTGTTCGGTAACGATGATTTCCGCACCCTGCCGTTTTATCTCTACCAGCAAATTGGCTCCTATCGCAGCCAGGACGGCGCGGTCACCGCGTTAATTCTGCTGCTACTCTGTTTTCTGCTGTTTACCGTGATTGAAAAACTACCGGGGCGAGATGTTAAAACTGACTGATATCACCTGGCTTTACCAACATTTGCCGATGCGTTTTAGCTTAACGGTAGAACGCGGCGAGCAGGTGGCGATCCTCGGGCCAAGCGGCGCAGGTAAAAGTACCCTGCTAAACTTGATCGCCGGTTTTCTGACGCCAGCCAGCGGTTCGCTGACTATCGACGGCGTTGATCACACCACGACGCCGCCGTCACGCCGTCCGGTGTCGATGCTGTTTCAGGAAAACAACCTGTTCAGTCACCTGACGGTCGCGCAGAACATCGGGCTGGGTATGGATCCGGGGTTAAAGCTCAGTGTTGCGCAGCGTCAGACGCTGGAGGCGATCGCCGAACAAATGGGCCTGGCTGCGTTTATCAACAGACTACCGGGTGAGCTTTCCGGCGGCCAGCGCCAGCGCGTGGCGCTGGCACGCTGTCTGGTGCGCAAGCAGCCGCTGCTGCTGCTCGACGAACCCTTTTCGGCGCTCGACCCGGCCCTGCGTCAGGAGATGCTCTCGCTGGTTGAGGAGGTTTGCGAGCGCGAGCAACTGACGATGCTGATGGTTTCGCATAGCATCGAAGATGCCGCACGCATCGCGCCGCGATCGGTGGTGATCGCGGAGGGACGTATTTTGTGGGATGGGGAAACAGAAGAACTTCTGAGTGGTAAGGCGGGGGCATCTTCACTTTTAGGTATTCGTGAGGTCTGATGCCCTCACCCTGGTCCTCTCCCACAGGGAGAGGGATCCCCAGTAATTTGAAAGCAAAAGCGATAACGTTGCCTTCAGAATAACTGAGGGCTTTCAGCGATGCCCTGGTACGGCTGTAAATCGCTGAGGCGTTTCCTGTAGGCCGGGGCGAGGCGCAGGGATGCGCCGAGAGGGCGGGCTTTACAGGGATGTTACCTCCGCCCGTCCCCGATAAGCCGGAAGGAATAAGCCGAAGGTACCGCGAAGCGGCGATTTTCCGCCGGAAGCCCGGGTCGCCAGGGTGGTGGCGACTGAGCCACCCTGGCACGTTCACCGCTCATGTCGTGACAGAGTAGCAAGGAACATAAAGTGAACGGAATGACCACCAGAGCCGTATGTTCCCCCTCACCCCAGCCCTCTCCCTCAAGGGAGAGGTGGCCGTCTGTGCAGGCATTATTTTGTGGGGAACCCTTAGCCCACAGGGAGAGGGAAAACACCTTAACGGCTCACCACCTTCAACAGGATCTCACCGTACACCGGCATCAGCGGGTGGCGAATCAGCGCCACCAGCGCCACGACAGCCACTCCCAGCGTCAGCGGGGCCAGCCAGAGCAGGCGCGTGCGCGGAAGATAGCGCGTCAGGCGATCAACACTGGCTTTCGCGCTGCGCCACAGGCGCCAGCAGAGCCAGACCGCCAGCCACAGCAGGACCGCTGTTGCCAGCAGCAACCATTTAAACTCACCGCTCTGCATTCCGGCAGGAATATCGATCGCCGCGCCCGGCCAGAATCCCGGCAGGAAGTAAAACGGCGGCCACAGCAGGCAGCCGATAATATTCGGCGTAATAAATTTAGCCACCGGCAGATCCAGCATTCCCGCCACCATTGGCACCAGCGGACGCGGTCGGGCCAACAAAACGACCGACCAGAATGGTGAACATGCTGTGTTGATGCAACGCAATGTTCAGTTTTATCAAGTAGTGCTTTGTTTTTTTCTTCAGAAATGACCAGCGATGCAACGGCTTTTTAAAACGCCAACCCAGCCAGAAAGAAATCCAGTCGCCCATCAAGCAGCCAATAATCCCTGCCAGCCAGGCGTGCCAGAAACTTAACTCGCCGCTGCCAATCAGGCGCTCCCAGCCCCGCCATCAGCACCGTACCGGGTAGAATCAAACCGACCAGCGCCAGCGACTCCAGAAAGGCCACCAACACCACCGCCATCAATGAATACACGGTGGATTGGGTAATAAAGTGTTCCAGCAATGCTTGCATAATGTGCCTGTCAAATGGACGAAGCAGGGATTCTGCAAACCCTATGCTACTCCGTCAAGCCGTCAATTGTCTGATTCGTTACCAATTATGACAACTTGACGGCTACATCATTCACTTTTCTTCACAACCGGCACGAAACTCGCTCGGGCTGGCCCCGGTGCATTTTTTAAATACTCGCGAGAAATAGAGTTGATCGTCAAAACCAACATTGCGACCGACGGTGGCGATAGGCATCCGGGTAGTGCTCAAAAGCAGCTTCGCCTGACTAATGCGTTGGTCCTCGCGCCAGCTTAAGACGCTAATCCCTAACTGCTGGCGGAAAAGATGTGACAGACGCGACGGCGACAAGCAAAACATGCTGTGCGACGCTGGCGATATCAAAATTGCTGTCTGCCAGGTGATCGCTGATGTACTGACAAGCCTCGCGTACCCGATTATCCATCGGGGGATGGAGCGACTCGTTAATCGCTTCCATGCGCCGCAGTAACAATTGCTCAAGCAGATTTATCGCCAGCAGCTCCGAATAGCGCCCTTCCCCTTGCCCGGCGTTAATGATTTGCCCAACAGGTCGCTGAAATGCGGCTGGTGCGCTTCATCCGGGCGAAAGAAACCCGTATTGGCAAATATTGACGGCCAGTTAAGCCATTCATGCCAGTAGGCGCGCGGACGAAAGTAAACCCACTGGTGATACCATTCGCGAGCCTCCGGATGACGACCGTAGTGATGAATCTCTCCTGGCGGGAACAGCAAAATATCACCCGGTCGGCAGACAAATTCTCGTCCCTGATTTTTCACCACCCCCTGACCGCGAATGGTGAGATTGAGAATATAACCTTTCATTCCCAGCGGTCGGTCGATAAAAAAATCGAGATAACCGTTGGCCTCAATCGGCGTTAAACCCGCCACCAGATGGGCGTTAAACGAGTATCCCGGCAGCAGGGGATCATTTTGCGCTTCAGCCATACTTTTCATACTCCCACCATTCAGAGAAGAAACCAATTGTCCATATTGCATCAGACATTGCCGTCACTGCGTCTTTTACTGGCTCTTCTCGCTAACCCAACCGGTAACCCCGCTTATTAAAAGCATTCTGTAACAAAGCGGGACCAAAGCCATGACAAAAACGCGTAACAAAAGTGTCTATAATCACGGCAGAAAAGTCCACATTGATTATTTGCACGGCGTCACACTTTGCTATGCCATAGCATTTTTATCCATAAGATTAGCGGATCCTACCTGACGCTTTTTATCGCAACTCTCTACTGTTTCTCCATACCCGTTTTTTTGGATGGAGTGAAACGATGGCGATTGCAATTGGCCTCGATTTTGGCAGTGATTCTGTGCGAGCTTTGGCGGTGGACTGCGCTACCGGTGAAGAGATCGCCACCAGCGTAGAGTGGTATCCCCGTTGGCAGAAAGGGCAATTTTGTGATGCCCCGAATAACCAGTTCCGTCATCATCCGCGTGACTACATTGAGTCAATGGAAGCGGCACTGAAAACCGTGCTTGCAGAGCTTAGCGTCGAACAGCGCGCAGCTGTGGTCGGGATTGGCGTTGACAGTACCGGCTCGACGCCCGCACCGATTGATGCCGACGGAAACGTGCTGGCTCTGCGCCCGGAGTTTGCCGAAAACCCGAACGCGATGTTCGTATTGTGGAAAGACCACACTGCGGTTGAAGTAGCGGAAGAGATTACCCGTTTGTGCCACGCGCCGGGCAACGTTGACTACTCCCGCTACATTGGTGGTATTTATTCCAGCGAATGGTTCTGGGCAAAAATCCTGCATGTGACTCGCCAGGACAGCGCCGTGGCGCAATCTGCCGCATCGTGGATTGAGCTGTGCGACTGGGTGCCAGCTCTGCTTTCCGGTACCACCCGCCCGCAGGATATTCGTCGCGGACGTTGCAGCGCCGGGCATAAATCTCTGTGGCACGAAAGCTGGGGCGGCCTGCCGCCAGCCAGTTTCTTTGATGAGCTGGACCCGATCCTCAATCGCCATTTGCCTTCCCCGCTGTTCACTGACACCTGGACTGCCGATATTCCGGTGGGCACCTTATGCCCGGAATGGGCGCAGCGTCTCGGCCTGCCTGAAAGCGTGGTGATTTCCGGCGGCGCGTTTGACTGCCATATGGGCGCAGTTGGCGCAGGCGCACAGCCTAACGCACTGGTAAAAGTTATCGGTACTTCCACCTGCGACATTCTGATTGCCGACAAACAGAGCGTTGGCGAGCGGGCAGTTAAAGGTATTTGCGGTCAGGTTGATGGCAGCGTGGTGCCTGGATTTATCGGTCTGGAAGCAGGCCAATCGGCGTTTGGTGATATCTACGCCTGGTTTGGTCGCGTACTCGGCTGGCCGCTGGAACAGCTTGCCGCCCAGCATCCGGAACTGAAAACGCAAATCAACGCCAGCCAGAAACAACTGCTTCCGGCGCTGACCGAAGCATGGGCCAAAAATCCGTCTCTGGATCACCTGCCGGTGGTGCTCGACTGGTTTAACGGCCGCCGCACACCGAACGCTAACCAACGCCTGAAAGGGGTGATTACCGATCTTAACCTCGCTACCGACGCTCCGCTGCTGTTCGGCGGTTTGATTGCTGCCACCGCCTTTGGCGCACGCGCAATCATGGAGTGCTTTACCGATCAGGGGATCGCCGTCAATAACGTGATGGCGCTGGGCGGCATCGCGCGGAAAAACCAGGTCATTATGCAGGCCTGCTGCGACGTGCTGAATCGCCCGCTGCAAATTGTTGCCTCTGACCAGTGCTGTGCGCTCGGTGCGGCGATTTTTGCTGCCGTCGCCGCGAAAGTGCACGCAGACATCCCATCAGCCCAGCAAAAAATGGCCAGTGCGGTAGAGAAAACCCTGCAACCGCGCAGCGAACAGGCACAACGCTTTGAACAGCTTTATCGCCGCTATCAGCAATGGGCGATGAGCGCCGAACAACACTATCTTCCAACTTCCGCCCCGGCACAGGCTGCCCAGGCCGTTGCGACTCTATAAGGACACGATAATGACGATTTTTGATAATTATGAAGTGTGGTTTGTCATTGGCAGCCAGCATCTGTATGGCCCGGAAACCCTGCGTCAGGTCACCCAACATGCCGAGCACGTTGTTAATGCGCTGAATACGGAAGCGAAACTGCCCTGCAAACTGGTGTTGAAACCGCTGGGCACCACGCCGGATGAAATCACCGCTATTTGCCGCGACGCGAATTACGACGATCGTTGCGCTGGTCTGGTGGTGTGGCTGCACACCTTCTCCCCGGCCAAAATGTGGATCAACGGCCTGACCATGCTCAACAAACCGTTGCTGCAATTCCACACCCAGTTCAACGCGGCGCTGCCGTGGGACAGTATCGATATGGACTTTATGAACCTGAACCAGACTGCACATGGCGGTCGCGAGTTCGGCTTCATTGGCGCGCGTATGCGTCAGCAACATGCCGTGGTTACCGGTCACTGGCAGGATAAACAAGCCCATGAGCGTATCGGCTCCTGGATGCGTCAGGCGGTCTCTAAACAGGATACCCGTCATCTGAAAGTCTGCCGATTTGGCGATAACATGCGTGAAGTGGCGGTCACCGATGGCGATAAAGTTGCCGCACAGATCAAGTTCGGTTTCTCCGTCAATACCTGGGCGGTTGGCGATCTGGTGCAGGTGGTGAACTCCATCAGCGACGGCGATGTTAACGCGCTGGTCGATGAGTACGAAAGCTGCTACACCATGACGCCTGCCACACAAATCCACGGCAAAAAACGACAGAACGTGCTGGAAGCGGCGCGTATTGAGCTGGGGATGAAGCGTTTCCTGGAACAAGGTGGCTTCCACGCGTTCACCACCACCTTTGAAGATTTGCACGGTCTGAAACAGCTTCCTGGTCTGGCCGTACAGCGTCTGATGCAGCAGGGTTACGGCTTTGCGGGCGAAGGCGACTGGAAAACTGCCGCCCTGCTTCGCATCATGAAGGTGATGTCAACCGGTCTGCAGGGCGGCACCTCCTTTATGGAGGACTACACCTATCACTTCGAGAAAGGTAATGACCTGGTGCTCGGCTCCCATATGCTGGAAGTCTGCCCGTCGATCGCCGCAGAAGAGAAACCGATCCTCGACGTTCAGCATCTCGGTATTGGTGGTAAGGACGATCCTGCCCGCCTGATCTTCAATACCCAAACCGGCCCAGCGATTGTCGCCAGCTTGATTGATCTCGGCGATCGTTACCGTCTACTGGTTAACTGCATCGACACGGTGAAAACACCGCACTCCCTGCCGAAACTGCCGGTGGCGAATGCGCTGTGGAAAGCGCAACCGGATCTGCCAACTGCTTCCGAAGCGTGGATCCTCGCTGGTGGCGCGCACCATACCGTCTTCAGCCATGCACTGAACCTCAACGATATGCGCCAATTCGCCGAGATGCACGACATTGAAATCACGGTGATTGATAACGACACACGCCTGCCAGCGTTTAAAGACGCGCTGCGCTGGAACGAAGTGTATTACGGGTTTCGTCGCTAAGTAGCCGCATCCGGTATGTAACGCCTGATGCGACGCTGACGCGTCTTATCTGGCCTACACGCTGCGATTTTGTAGGCCGGATAAGCAAAGCGCATCCGGCATTCAACGCCTGATGCGACGCTGGCGCGTCTTATCAGGCCTACGCGCTGCGATTTTGTAGGCCGGATAAGCAAAGCGCATCCGGCATTCAACGCCTGATGCGACGCTGGCGCGTCTTATCAGGCCTACACGCTGCGATTTTGTAGGCCGGATAAGCAAAGCGCATCCGGCACGAAGGAGTCAACATGTTAGAAGATCTCAAACGCCAGGTATTAGAAGCCAACCTGGCGCTGCCAAAACACAACCTGGTCACGCTCACATGGGGCAACGTCAGCGCCGTTGATCGCGAGCGCGGCGTCTTTGTGATCAAACCTTCCGGCGTCGATTACAGCGTCATGACCGCTGACGATATGGTCGTGGTTAGCATCGAAACCGGTGAAGTGGTTGAAGGTACGAAAAAGCCCTCCTCCGACACGCCAACTCACCGGCTGCTCTATCAGGCATTCCCCTCCATTGGCGGCATTGTGCATACGCACTCGCGCCACGCCACCATCTGGGCGCAGGCGGGTCAGTCGATTCCAGCAACCGGCACCACCCACGCCGACTATTTCTACGGCACCATTCCCTGCACCCGCAAAATGACCGACGCAGAAATCAACGGCGAATATGAGTGGGAAACCGGTAACGTCATCGTAGAAACCTTTGAAAAACAGGGTATCGATGCAGCGCAAATGCCCGGCGTTCTGGTCCATTCCCACGGCCCGTTTGCATGGGGCAAAAATGCCGAAGATGCGGTGCATAACGCCATCGTGCTGGAAGAGGTCGCTTATATGGGGATATTCTGCCGTCAGTTAGCGCCGCAGTTACCGGATATGCAGCAAACGCTGCTGGATAAACACTATCTGCGTAAGCATGGCGCGAAGGCATATTACGGGCAGTAATGTATAAAACCACAGCCAATCAAACGAAACCAGGCTATACTCAAGCCTGGTTTTTTGATGGATTTTCAGCGTGGCGCAGGCAGGTTTTATCTTAACCCGACACTGGCGGGACACCCCGCAAGGGACAGAAGTCTCCTTCTGGCTGGCGACGGACAACGGGCCGTTGCAGGTTACGCTTGCACCGCAAGAGTCCGTGGCGTTTATTCCCGCCGATCAGGTTCCCCGCGCTCAGCATATTTTGCAGGGTGAACAAGGCTTTCGCCTGACACCGCTGGCGTTAAAGGATTTTCACCGCCAGCCGGTGTATGGCCTTTACTGTCGCGCCCATCGCCAATTGATGAATTACGAAAAGCGCCTGCGTGAAGGTGGCGTTACCGTCTACGAGGCCGATGTGCGTCCGCCAGAACGCTATCTGATGGAGCGGTTTATCACCTCACCGGTGTGGGTCGAGGGTGATATGCACAATGGCACTATCGTTAATGCCCGTCTGAAACCGCATCCCGACTATCGTCCGCCGCTCAAGTGGGTTTCTATAGATATTGAAACCACCCGCCACGGTGAGCTGTACTGCATCGGCCTGGAAGGCTGCGGGCAGCGCATCGTTTATATGCTGGGGCCGGAGAATGGCGACGCCTCCTCGCTTGATTTCGAACTGGAATACGTCGCCAGCCGCCCGCAGTTGCTGGAAAAACTCAACGCCTGGTTTGCCAACTACGATCCTGATGTGATCATCGGTTGGAACGTGGTGCAGTTCGATCTGCGAATGCTGCAAAAACATGCCGAGCGTTACCGTCTTCCGCTGCGTCTTGGGCGCGATAATAGCGAGCTGGAGTGGCGCGAGCACGGCTTTAAAAACGGCGTCTTTTTTGCCCAGGCTAAAGGTCGGCTAATTATCGACGGTATCGAGGCGCTGAAATCCGCGTTCTGGAATTTCTCTTCATTCTCGCTGGAAACTGTCGCTCAGGAGCTATTAGGCGAAGGAAAATCTATCGATAACCCGTGGGATCGAATGGACGAAATTGACCGCCGTTTCGCCGAAGATAAACCTGCGCTGGCAACTTATAACCTGAAAGATTGCGAGCTGGTGACGCAGATCTTCCACAAAACTGAAATCATGCCATTTTTACTCGAACGGGCAACGGTGAACGGCCTGCCGGTGGACCGACACGGCGGTTCGGTGGCGGCATTTGGTCATCTCTATTTTCCGCGAATGCATCGCGCTGGTTATGTCGCGCCTAATCTCGGCGAAGTGCCGCCGCACGCCAGCCCTGGCGGCTACGTGATGGATTCACGGCCAGGGCTTTATGATTCAGTGCTGGTGCTGGACTATAAAAGCCTGTACCCGTCGATCATCCGCACCTTTCTGATTGATCCCGTCGGGCTGGTGGAAGGCATGGCGCAGCCTGATCCAGAGCACAGTACCGAAGGTTTTCTCGATGCCTGGTTCTCGCGAGAAAAACATTGCCTGCCGGAGATTGTGACTAACATCTGGCACGGGCGCGATGAAGCCAAACGCCAGGGTAACAAACCGCTGTCGCAGGCGCTGAAAATCATCATGAATGCCTTTTATGGCGTGCTCGGCACCACCGCCTGCCGCTTCTTCGATCCGCGGCTGGCATCGTCGATCACCATGCGTGGTCATCAGATCATGCGGCAAACCAAAGCGTTGATTGAAGCACAGGGCTACGACGTTATCTACGGCGATACCGACTCAACGTTTGTCTGGCTGAAAGGCGCACATTCGGAAGAAGAAGCGGCGAAAATCGGTCGTGCACTGGTGCAGCACGTTAACGCCTGGTGGGCGGAAACGCTGCAAAAACAACGGCTGACCAGCGCATTAGAACTGGAGTATGAAACCCATTTCTGCCGTTTTCTGATGCCAACCATTCGCGGAGCCGATACCGGCAGTAAAAAGCGTTATGCCGGACTGATTCAGGAGGGCGACAAGCAGCGGATGGTGTTTAAAGGGCTGGAAACCGTGCGCACCGACTGGACGCCGCTGGCCCAGCAGTTTCAGCAGGAGCTATACCTGCGCATCTTCCGCAACGAGCCATATCAGGAATATGTACGCGAAACCATCGACAAACTGATGGCGGGTGAACTGGATGCGCGACTGGTTTACCGTAAACGCCTTCGCCGTCCGCTGAGCGAGTATCAGCGTAATGTGCCGCCTCATGTACGCGCCGCTCGCCTTGCCGATGAAGAAAACCAAAAGCGTGGTCGCCCCTTGCAATATCAGAATCGCGGCACCATTAAGTACGTATGGACCACCAACGGCCCGGAGCCGCTGGACTACCAACGTTCACCACTGGATTACGAACACTATCTGACCCGCCAGCTACAACCCGTGGCGGAGGGAATACTCCCTTTTATTGAGGATAATTTTGCTACACTTATGACCGGGCAACTTGGGCTATTTTGAGCAAAAAAAAGAGTTCGCCAGATACCATTTTGACGAATGCTTTGCCATCCAGTACCATAGCGCCCTTTCCATTCCTGGACCTGAATAACACCACTACCTCATAAGCACGGTAGCGGGTGGTTATTGCCTGCAATTAAAGATATAGAGCCGAACACATATGCCTTTTACACTTGGTCAACGCTGGATCAGCGATACAGAAAGCGAATTGGGACTTGGAACCGTTGTCGCGGTGGATGCGCGAACTGTCACTTTACTTTTCCCATCTACTGGTGAAAACCGTCTGTACGCACGCAGTGATTCCCCCGTGACCCGCGTGATGTTCAACCCTGGTGATACCATTACCAGCCATGACGGCTGGCAGATGCAAGTCGAAGAAGTAAAAGAAGAAAATGGCTTGCTGACCTATATCGGTACTCGCCTGGATACTGAAGAGTCCGGCGTAGCCCTGCGTGAAGTTTTCCTTGATAGCAAACTGGTGTTCAGCAAACCGCAGGACCGTCTGTTTGCCGGGCAGATTGACCGTATGGACCGCTTTGCGCTGCGTTATCGCGCGCGTAAATATTCCAGCGAACAGTTCCGTATGCCGTACAGCGGCCTGCGCGGTCAGCGTACCAGCCTGATCCCGCATCAGCTCAACATCGCTCATGATGTTGGTCGCCGCCACGCGCCGCGCGTCCTGCTGGCTGACGAAGTGGGTTTAGGGAAAACCATTGAAGCCGGGATGATCCTGCATCAGCAACTGCTCTCTGGCGCTGCTGAACGTGTGCTAATTATCGTCCCGGAAACCTTACAGCATCAGTGGCTGGTAGAAATGCTGCGCCGTTTCAACCTGCGCTTTGCGCTATTTGATGATGAGCGTTATGCCGAAGCTCAGCACGATGCTTACAACCCGTTTGACACCGAACAGCTGGTGATTTGCTCGCTGGATTTTGCCCGTCGTAGCAAACAGCGCCTGGAACATCTCTGTGAAGCCGAATGGGACCTGCTGGTGGTCGATGAAGCGCATCACCTGGTGTGGAGCGAAGATGCGCCAAGCCGTGAATATCAGGCCATTGAACAACTGGCAGAGCACGTGCCGGGCGTTCTGCTGCTGACCGCGACCCCGGAACAGCTGGGGATGGAAAGCCACTTCGCCCGTCTGCGTCTGCTGGACCCGAACCGTTTCCACGATTTTGCGCAGTTCGTTGAAGAGCAGAAAAATTATCGTCCGGTTGCGGACGCCGTTGCCATGCTGCTGGCAGGTAACAAACTGAGCAATGACGAACTGAACATGCTCGGCGAGATGATCGGCGAGCAGGATATCGAGCCGCTGTTGCAAGCAGCAAACAGCGACAGCGAAGATGCCCAGAGCGCCCGTCAGGAACTGGTTTCGATGCTGATGGATCGCCACGGCACCAGCCGCGTGCTGTTCCGTAACACCCGTAACGGTGTGAAAGGATTCCCGAAACGCGAGCTGCACACCATTAAGCTGCCGCTACCGACGCAGTATCAGACGGCTATTAAAGTCTCCGGCATTATGGGCGCACGTAAAAGTGCGGAAGATCGTGCTCGCGATATGCTCTACCCGGAGCGTATTTATCAGGAATTTGAAGGTGATAACGCCACCTGGTGGAACTTCGATCCGCGCGTTGAGTGGCTGATGGGCTACCTGACCAGCCATCGCTCTCAGAAAGTGCTGGTGATCTGCGCTAAAGCTGCCACTGCGCTGCAACTGGAGCAAGTACTGCGCGAACGTGAAGGTATCCGCGCTGCTGTGTTCCACGAAGGCATGTCGATTATTGAGCGTGACCGCGCTGCCGCCTGGTTTGCTGAAGAAGATACCGGCGCACAGGTACTGCTGTGCTCGGAAATCGGTTCTGAAGGACGTAACTTCCAGTTCGCCAGCCACATGGTGATGTTTGACCTGCCATTCAACCCGGATCTACTGGAGCAGCGTATTGGTCGTCTGGATCGTATCGGCCAGGCGCACGATATTCAGATCCATGTGCCTTATCTGGAGAAAACCGCTCAGTCGGTGCTGGTGCGCTGGTATCACGAAGGTCTGGATGCATTTGAGCACACCTGCCCGACCGGACGCACTATTTACGATAGCGTATACAACGATCTGATTAACTATCTGGCTTCACCGGATCAAACCGAAGGCTTTGACGATCTGATCAAAAACTGCCGCGAGCAACATGAAGCGCTGAAAGCACAGCTGGAACAGGGTCGTGACCGCCTGCTGGAAATCCACTCCAACGGTGGCGAAAAAGCCCAGGCACTGGCAGAAAGCATTGAAGAGCAGGATGACGATACCAACCTGATCGCCTTCGCCATGAACCTGTTCGATATTATCGGTATCAATCAGGACGATCGCGGCGACAACATGATCGTGCTGACGCCGTCCGATCATATGCTGGTGCCGGACTTCCCTGGCCTGTCGGAAGATGGCATCACCATCACCTTTGATCGTGAAGTGGCGCTGGCGCGTGAAGATGCACAGTTTATTACCTGGGAGCATCCGCTGATCCGCAACGGTCTGGATCTGATCCTTTCTGGCGATACCGGTAGCAGCACGATTTCACTGTTAAAAAACAAAGCGTTGCCGGTAGGTACGCTGTTGGTGGAACTGATTTATGTGGTTGAAGCCCAGGCTCCGAAGCAGTTGCAGCTCAACCGCTTCCTGCCACCGACGCCGGTACGTATGCTGCTGGATAAAAACGGCAACAACCTGGCGGCGCAGGTAGAGTTTGAAACCTTTAACCGCCAGCTTAACGCGGTTAACCGTCACACCGGCAGCAAACTGGTTAACGCCGTGCAGCAGGATGTTCACGCTATCCTTCAACTGGGTGAAGCGCAGATCGAGAAATCTGCCCGTGCATTGATTGATGCAGCGCGTAACGAAGCCGACGAAAAACTGTCTGCCGAGCTGTCTCGTCTGGAAGCTCTGCGTGCAGTGAACCCGAACATTCGTGACGACGAACTGACCGCCATTGAGAGCAACCGTCAGCAGGTAATGGAAAGCCTGGATCAGGCAGGTTGGCGTCTGGATGCCCTGCGTTTGATCGTTGTAACGCATCAGTAACGGAGCCGAAAATGGGGATGGAAAACTACAATCCACCGCAGGAACCCTGGTTGGTTATCCTGTATCAGGATGACCATATTATGGTGGTCAACAAGCCGAGCGGTTTGTTGTCAGTGCCGGGTCGTCTGGAAGAGCACAAAGACAGCGTGATGACGCGCATTCAGCGTGATTATCCGCAGGCAGAATCGGTGCATCGTCTGGATATGGCTACCAGCGGCGTGATTGTAGTGGCGCTGACCAAAGCCGCGGAGCGGGAGTTAAAACGCCAGTTCCGCGAGCGCGAGCCGAAAAAGCAGTATGTGGCCCGCGTCTGGGGGCATCCATCCCCCGCAGAAGGTCTGGTGGATCTGCCGCTGATTTGCGACTGGCCAAACCGCCCGAAACAGAAAGTCTGTTACGAAACGGGTAAACCTGCGCAGACGGAATATGAAGTGGTGGAGTATGCGGCGGATAACACGGCAAGAGTGGTGTTAAAACCGATTACCGGGCGTTCGCATCAATTGCGTGTGCATATGCTGGCGCTGGGTCATCCGATTCTCGGCGACAGATTCTATGCGCCGCCGGAAGCGCTGGCGTTAGCGCCGCGCCTGCAACTGCATGCGCAGACGCTCACTATCACCCACCCTGCTTTCGGCAACGCCATGACGTTCAAAGCCCCGGTGGACTTCTGAAAAAATGGCCCGACACTGTCGGGCCATTTTTTTATTTAAACCCTTTCTGCTGCTTTATCAGCTCATATGCCTGCTGAATTTCCTGCGCTTTCTGCTTCGCCATCTCCATCATCTCAGGCGGCAAACCTTTCGCCACCAGCTTATCGGGATGGTGTTCACTCATCAGCTTACGGTAGGCACGTTTGATGGTGGTCGCATCATCCGTCGGCTTCACGCCCAGCACATTACAGGCATCTTCCAGCGTCGGGCCACGCTGCGCTTGCTGCCAGTTACCACCGCCAGATTGCTGCTGATAACCGCCGCCAAACTGTGCACCGCCCTGCATCATGCGCAAAAACTGGTCAAACTGGGCGCGGGAGATCCCTAATTCTTCAGCAATGACATACAGCACCGCCCGTTCATTCGGGTGCAGTGAACCATCAGCAAACGCCGCCTGAATCTGGATCTCCAGAAACATACGAATTAAGTCAAAACGACCAAAGCAGACACTGCGAAACTGGCGCATCTTTTCGCGCAGCGGGTAATTGTCTGATTTTCCCACCCGGAACGCATTTTGCGCCGCAGTACGGGAAGCGCCATGAAGATTCATTCGGTCCATCAACTGGCTGGCGATATGAATATCAGCCTCCGTGACGCGACCTTTGGATTTGGTTAAATGCCCCATCACTTCAAAAGTGGTGGCAAAAAACAGCGCCTGACGCTCACGCTGGTTGGCGAACCACGCCATTTTACGGCTACGGGCTTTATCAAACATATGGCCAATTAACAGGCCTAACACTACGCCCCAAAAGCCGCCGCCCATCAGTAAGGCCACGGCCACGCCAATGATTTTTCCCCAATACTGCATATATTCCCCAAATCGACACACGGATATCAGGGCTATCTCCCACAATATAAAGGTGCTTTTACCGTTTTCCGGCTGCGGTCAATTGTGGGACATCGCCTATAATTTGCATTATCATACCTGTCATTCAATGCCGTGCCTAACACCACTGACGCTATTCGGACAGGATTAACACTAGCGTAGAGATGACGAGTACGTTAGTCTCTGACCGTTTGTCACGCGCAACGTTACCGATGATGGAACAATAAAATCAACGTATGAAAAAACGTATCCCCACTCTCCTGGCCACCATGATTGCCACCGCCCTTTATAGTCAACAGGGACTGGCAGCCGACCTCGCCTCACAGTGCATGTTGGGCGTGCCAAGCTATGACCGTCCTCTGGTACAGGGCGATACCAATGACTTACCCGTGACTATCAATGCTGACCACGCGAAAGGGGACTACCCGGATGACGCCGTGTTTACTGGCAGCGTGGATATCATGCAGGGTAACAGCCGTCTGCAGGCCGACGAAGTGCAGCTCCATCAAAAAGAGGCACCAGGACAACCGGAGCCGGTACGAACCGTTGATGCGCTCGGTAATGTCCATTACGACGATAACCAGGTGATCCTCAAAGGGCCGAAAGGCTGGGCGAATCTGAACACCAAAGATACCAACGTCTGGGAAGGTGATTACCAGATGGTGGGTCGCCAGGGTCGCGGTAAAGCGGACCTGATGAAACAACGTGGCGAAAACCGCTATACCATTCTGGATAACGGTAGCTTTACCTCCTGTCTGCCGGGTTCTGACACCTGGAGCGTGGTAGGTAGCGAAATTATTCATGACCGCGAAGAACAAGTTGCGGAGATCTGGAACGCCCGCTTTAAGGTGGGTCCGGTACCGATCTTTTATAGCCCCTATTTGCAGTTGCCGGTGGGTGACAAACGTCGCTCTGGTTTCTTGATCCCGAACGCCAAGTACACCACCACCAACTACTTTGAGTTCTACCTGCCATATTACTGGAACATCGCGCCAAATATGGATGCCACCATCACGCCGCATTATATGCATCGTCGTGGCAACATCATGTGGGAGAACGAATTCCGCTACCTCTCCCAGGCGGGCGCTGGCTTGATGGAACTGGACTATCTGCCTTCAGATAAAGTCTATGAAGATGAACACCCGAACGATGACAGTTCACGTCGTTGGTTATTCTACTGGAACCACTCCGGGGTCATGGATCAGGTGTGGCGTTTCAACGTCGACTACACCAAGGTCAGCGATCCTAGCTACTTCAATGATTTCGATAACAAGTACGGTTCCAGTACTGACGGCTACGCAACGCAAAAATTCAGCGTTGGCTATGCGGTGCAAAACTTCAATGCCACCGTTTCAACCAAGCAGTTCCAGGTTTTCAGCGAACAGAACACCAGTAGCTACTCGGCAGAGCCGCAGTTAGACGTTAATTACTACCAGAATGATGTTGGTCCGTTTGATACGCGTATTTACGGCCAGGCAGTGCACTTTGTTAACACCAGAGACGACATGCCTGAAGCAACCCGTGTTCACCTGGAACCGACCATCAATTTGCCGCTCTCTAATAACTGGGGCAGCATCAATACCGAAGCGAAGTTGCTGGCAACCCATTATCAGCAAACCAATCTTGACTGGTATAACTCCAGAAACACGACCAAGCTGGACGAATCCGTTAACCGCGTAATGCCGCAATTCAAAGTTGACGGCAAAATGGTCTTTGAACGCGATATGGAAATGCTGGCTCCGGGTTATACCCAAACGCTGGAACCGCGCGCGCAGTATTTGTACGTGCCGTATCGCGATCAGAGCGACATCTATAACTACGACTCGTCTCTGCTGCAATCTGACTACTCTGGCCTGTTCCGGGACCGGACTTACGGCGGTCTTGACCGTATTGCCTCCGCTAACCAGGTGACGACCGGTGTCACATCTCGCATATATGATGATGCTGCCGTTGAACGTTTTAATATTTCCGTTGGTCAAATCTACTATTTCACGGAGTCTCGCACTGGCGATGACAACATAACATGGGAGAATGACGACAAAACGGGTTCACTGGTGTGGGCAGGCGATACTTACTGGCGTATCTCCGAGCGTTGGGGATTGCGTGGCGGGATTCAGTACGATACACGTCTGGATAACGTAGCGACCAGTAACTCCAGCATTGAATACCGTCGGGATGAAGACCGTCTGGTACAGCTGAATTACCGTTACGCCAGCCCGGAATATATTCAGGCTACGCTGCCTAAGTACTATTCCACTGCTGAGCAATATAAGAATGGTATTTCGCAGGTAGGTGCTGTCGCCAGCTGGCCAATTGCCGATCGTTGGTCCATTGTTGGGGCCTACTACTACGACACCAATGCGAACAAGCAAGCCGACTCTATGTTAGGTGTGCAATACAGCTCCTGCTGCTATGCAATTCGCGTCGGTTACGAGCGGAAGCTGAACGGTTGGGATAACGATAAACAACATGCGGTATATGACAACGCAATCGGCTTTAACATCGAACTTCGCGGCCTGAGCTCCAACTACGGTCTGGGTACGCAAGAGATGCTGCGTTCGAACATTCTGCCGTATCAAAACACTTTGTGATTTGTTGATTTACCACGTAATCCGCAGTGCGGTTAATTGAAATGGAAAAAGTATGAAGAACTGGAAAACGCTGCTTCTCGGTATCGCCATGATCGCGAATACCAGTTTCGCTGCCCCCCAGGTAGTCGATAAAGTCGCAGCCGTCGTCAATAACGGCGTCGTGCTGGAAAGCGACGTTGATGGATTAATGCAATCGGTAAAACTGAACGCTGCTCAGGCAAGGCAGCAGCTTCCTGATGACGCGACGCTGCGCCACCAAATCATGGAACGTTTGATCATGGATCAAATCATCCTGCAGATGGGGCAGAAAATGGGAGTGAAAATCTCCGATGAGCAGCTGGATCAGGCGATTGCTAACATCGCGAAACAGAACAACATGACGCTGGATCAGATGCGCAGCCGTCTGGCTTACGATGGACTGAACTACAACACCTATCGTAACCAGATCCGCAAAGAGATGATTATCTCTGAAGTGCGTAACAACGAGGTGCGTCGTCGCATCACCATCCTGCCGCAGGAAGTCGAATCCCTGGCGCAGCAGGTGGGTAACCAAAACGACGCCAGCACTGAGCTGAACCTGAGCCACATCCTGATCCCGCTGCCGGAAAACCCGACCTCTGATCAGGTGAACGAAGCGGAAAGCCAGGCGCGCGCCATTGTCGATCAGGCGCGTAACGGCGCTGATTTCGGTAAGCTGGCGATTGCTCATTCTGCCGACCAGCAGGCGCTGAATGGCGGCCAGATGGGCTGGGGCCGTATTCAGGAGTTGCCGGGGATCTTCGCCCAGGCATTAAGCACCGCGAAGAAAGGCGACATTGTTGGCCCGATTCGTTCCGGCGTTGGCTTCCATATTCTGAAAGTTAACGACCTGCGCGGCGAAAGCAAAAATATCTCGGTGACCGAAGTTCATGCTCGCCATATTCTGCTGAAACCGTCGCCGATCATGACTGACGAACAGGCCCGCGTGAAACTGGAACAGATTGCTGCTGATATCAAGAGTGGTAAAACGACTTTTGCTGCCGCAGCGAAAGAGTTCTCGCAGGATCCAGGCTCTGCTAACCAGGGCGGCGATCTCGGCTGGGCTACACCAGATATTTTCGATCCGGCTTTCCGTGACGCCCTGACCCGCCTGAACAAAGGTCAAATGAGTGCACCGGTTCACTCTTCATTCGGCTGGCATTTAATCGAACTGCTGGATACCCGAAATGTCGATAAAACCGACGCTGCGCAGAAAGATCGTGCATACCGCATGCTGATGAACCGTAAGTTCTCGGAAGAAGCAGCAAGCTGGATGCAGGAACAACGTGCCAGCGCCTACGTTAAAATCCTGAGCAACTAATGGTTAAAACCCAACGTGTTGTGATCACTCCCGGCGAGCCCGCCGGGATTGGCCCGGACTTAGTTGTCCAGCTTGCACAGCGTGAGTGGCCGGTCGAACTGGTTGTTTGTGCCGATGCCACTCTCCTTACCAACCGGGCAGCGATGCTCGGTTTGCCGCTCACCCTCCGCCCTTATTCCCCCAACTCCCCTGCACAACCGCAAACTGCGGGCACATTAACGCTACTTCCTGTCGCGCTACGTGCACCTGTCACTGCGGGGCAGTTAGCGGTTGAAAATGGGCATTATGTGGTGGAAACGCTGGCGCGAGCGTGCGATGGTTGTCTGAACGGCGAATTTGCCGCGCTGATCACAGGTCCGGTGCATAAAGGCGTTATTAACGACGCTGGCATTCCTTTTACCGGTCATACCGAGTTTTTCGAAGAGCGTTCGCAGGCGAAAAAGGTGGTGATGATGCTGGCGACCGAAGAACTTCGCGTGGCGCTGGCAACGACGCATTTACCGCTGCGCGATATCGCAGACGCTATCACCCCTGCACTTTTGCACGAAGTGATTGCTATTTTGCATCACGATTTGCGGACCAAATTTGGTATTGCCGAACCGCGCATTCTGGTCTGCGGGCTGAATCCGCACGCGGGCGAAGGCGGTCATATGGGTACGGAAGAGATAGACACCATTATTCCGGTGCTCAATGAGCTGCGGGCGCAGGGGATGAAACTCAACGGGCCGCTGCCTGCCGATACCCTGTTTCAGCCGAAATATCTTGATAACGCCGACGCCGTGCTGGCGATGTACCACGATCAGGGTCTTCCCGTGCTAAAATACCAGGGCTTCGGGCGCGGTGTGAACATTACGCTGGGCCTGCCCTTTATTCGCACATCAGTGGACCACGGCACCGCGCTTGAACTGGCGGGACGTGGCAAAGCCGATGTCGGCAGTTTTATTACGGCGCTTAATCTCGCCATCAAAATGATTGTTAACACCCAATGAATAATCGAGTCCACCAGGGCCACTTAGCCCGTAAACGCTTCGGGCAAAACTTTCTCAACGATCAGTTCGTGATCGACAGTATTGTGTCTGCCATTAACCCGCAAAAGGGCCAGGCGATGGTCGAAATCGGCCCCGGTCTGGCGGCATTGACCGAACCGGTCGGCGAACGTCTGGACCAGCTGACGGTCATCGAACTTGACCGCGATCTGGCGGCACGTCTGCAAACGCATCCATTCTTAGGCCCGAAACTGACGATTTATCAGCAGGATGCGATGACCTTTAACTTTGGTGAACTGGCCGAGAAAATGGGTCAGCCGCTGCGTGTTTTCGGCAACCTGCCTTATAACATCTCCACGCCGTTGATGTTCCATCTGTTTAGCTATACTGATGCCATTGCCGACATGCACTTTATGTTGCAAAAAGAGGTGGTGAATCGTCTGGTTGCAGGACCGAACAGCAAAGCGTATGGTCGATTAAGCGTCATGGCGCAATACTATTGCAATGTGATCCCGGTACTGGAAGTACCGCCGTCAGCCTTTACACCACCACCCAAAGTGGATTCCGCCGTCGTGCGCCTGGTTCCTCATGCAACGATGCCTCACCCGGTTAAAGATGTTCGTGTGTTGAGCCGCATCACCACCGAAGCCTTTAACCAGCGTCGTAAAACCATTCGTAACAGCCTCGGCAACCTGTTTAGCGTCGAGGTGTTAACGGGAATGGGGATCGACCCGGCGATGCGAGCGGAAAATATCTCTGTCGCGCAATATTGCCAGATGGCGAACTATCTGGCGGAGAACGCGCCTTTGCAGGAGAGTTAACGATGATCAATTCGCCCCGAGTGTGTATTCAGGTTCAAAGCGTCTACATTGAGGCTCAATCTTCACCTGATAATGAACGTTACGTTTTTGCTTATACCGTAACCATACGCAATCTGGGGCGAGCGCCAGTGCAGTTGTTGGGGCGTTACTGGCTGATCACCAATGGCAATGGCCGTGAAACCGAAGTCCAGGGCGAAGGAGTGGTTGGCGTCCAGCCACTTATCGCGCCTGGCGAAGAGTACCAGTACACCAGCGGTGCAATCATTGAAACCCCGCTGGGCACCATGCAGGGTCACTACGAAATGATCGATGAAAATGGCGTCCCTTTCAGCATCGACATTCCCGTATTCCGACTCGCCGTTCCCACACTCATTCATTAAAAGAATATGGCGACATACCTTATTGGCGACGTTCATGGTTGTTACGATGAACTGATCGCATTGCTGCATAAAGTAGAATTTACCCCTGGGAAAGATACCCTCTGGCTGACGGGCGATCTGGTCGCGCGCGGGCCGGGTTCGCTGGATGTTCTGCGCTATGTGAAATCCTTAGGCGACAGCGTACGTCTGGTGCTGGGCAATCACGATCTGCATCTGCTGGCGGTATTTGCCGGGATCAGCCGCAATAAACCGAAAGATCGCCTGACACCGCTGCTGGAAGCGCCGGATGCCGACGAGCTGCTTAACTGGCTGCGGCGCCAGCCTCTGCTGCAAATCGACGAAGAGAAAAAGCTGGTGATGGCCCACGCAGGGATCACGCCGCAGTGGGATCTGCAGACCGCCAAAGAGTGCGCACGCGATGTAGAAGCGGTGCTATCGAGTGACTCCTATCCCTTCTTTCTTGATGCCATGTACGGCGATATGCCAAATAACTGGTCACCGGAATTGCGGGGGCTGGGAAGACTGCGTTTTATCACCAACGCCTTTACCCGTATGCGTTTTTGCTTCCCGAACGGTCAACTGGATATGTACAGCAAAGAATCGCCGGAAGAGGCCCCTGCCCCACTGAAACCGTGGTTTGCCATTCCTGGCCCTGTCGCTGAAGAATACAGCATCGCCTTTGGTCACTGGGCATCGCTGGAAGGCAAAGGTACGCCGGAAGGTATTTACGCGCTGGATACCGGCTGCTGCTGGGGTGGTACATTAACCTGCCTGCGCTGGGAAGATAAACAGTATTTTGTCCAGCCGTCGAACCGGCATAAGGATTTGGGCGAAGCGGCGGCGTCTTAAACACAGCCTGATACAGGAAGGCCGGATAAGACGCGACCGGCGTCGCATCCGGCACTAGCCGTAAATTCTATACAAAATTACCGCCGCTCCAGAATCTCAAAGCAATAGCTGTGAGAGTTCTGCGCATCGGCGTCGTGGAATTCGCTGAATACCGATTCCCAGTCATCCGGCTCGTAATCCGGGAAATGGGTGTCGCCTTCCACTTCTGCGTCGATATGCGTCAGATACAGTTTTTGCGCTTTTGGCAGGAACTGCTCATAAACGCGACCGCCGCCAATCACCATGATTTCTGGTACGTCACCACACGCCGCGATGGCTTCATCCACCGACTTCACCCACGTTACGCGATCGTCCGTACCCGGTTGACTGCTGAGGATAATATTTTTGCGTCCTGGCAACGGACGACCGATTGATTCCCAGGTATGGCGGCCCATAATCACGGGTTTATTTAAGGTGTTGCGTTTAAACCAGGCGAGATCGGCAGGCAGGTTCCACGGCATGGCGTTTTCCATGCCAATAACGCGATCTACCGCTAACGCCGCAATCAGACTGATCATTGAGATTTCCCGATAAAAAAAATTGTCGCCACTATACGTAAAGCGTAAACCGTCGTCGACTGGTGCGAGGATGATGTTGAGGAAAATTTTATATTCTGCTGGCGAGTCCACGCTCTCTCCCTGGACTCGCCGCATTACAATGAAACAAAAACAAACAGTTAGCTGTAAAGTGTGATTTACGTCACTCTTTATTAGGATGAGGGTTTCGTTTCCGGTTCATCCGCCATGTTGCCGGTATGTTTACCTTCTTCGGTTCCCTGCCAGCCATGTCGTTGAATTAATGACAGATGTTCGCGGTCCTCGGTAATGATCTCACTTAACATCGCGCTGGTGCGTTTATAGACCGCCGCGCGGGCTTTGGTGTCGTTCTCAACCATTGCCATCTCTTCCACCATCTGAATATTAAAGCGGCGGAACACATCGGCACGTTCTCGCGCTTCATACGGCCCCAGACCTAAACTTTCCAGTGCCAGACGCCCGGTTTTCAGCGCACCTTCGAAGGTTTCACGCTCCGGCTTTTCAACGCCTGCCTGACGCAAACGAATGTAGTGGTCGACATCGCGGGCGCGGGCAATAATCTGCAAATGCGGGAAATGTTCTTTCACCATCTCTGTCAGTTGCAGGTTGGTTTGCGGATCGTCGATGGCGTTAATCAGCACTTCCGCTTTCGCCGCTCCGGCAGATTCCAGTAAATCCATCCGCGTGGCATCGCCATAAAACACTTTCATACCAAATTTACGCAAGGTTTCGATATGGTCCGGATCGTGATCGAGTACCACCATTTTCACCCCGCTGGAGAGCAGTAAACGTCCGGTAATCTGCCCAAAACGACCGAATCCGGCGATAATCACGCGCGGCTGTTCTTCGTCGATCTCATCGGCTTCACGCGCTTCCTCAGTAGAAGATTGCTCAAGGCGATTGAGGATCACCAGCAGAATCGGCGTTGCTGCCATCGACAGCGCCACCGCCAGGGTCAGCGATTTCGCCCACTCCGGCTCCAGCACATTCGCCATCTGCGCCGCGCCAAATACCACAAAGGCAAACTCACTGCCCTGCCCTAACAACACCGCAAACCAACGACGCTGTTTATTTGGCACTTGCAACGGTCGGGCAATCAGCCACAGCATGGCGATTTTGATGATGAGGAAACCGAGCAGCAAAATGACAATGCGCAATGGGTTTTCAAGCAGCGTGCCAAAGTCTATCGACATGCCAACACCGATGAAAAACAGCCCCAACAGCAAACCTTTAAATGGTTCGATATCGCTCTCCAGCGCATGACGGTATTCCGAGCTTGCCAGCAGTACGCCCGCCAGAAACGCGCCCATCGCCATCGACAAGCCGACCTCTTCCAGCAGCAAACCAAAGCCAAACACGAGGAATAACGCCACGGCACTAAACACTTCCCGCAAGCCAGAGCGGGCTACAAAACGCAGCGCCGGACGCGTGACATAGCGCCCCAGCAATACCACCAGCACCAGCGCACCCGCCACTTTTAACGCCGAGAGAGCAAATGCGCCCATCGTCGTCGAGGCACTGCTCGTTGCCAGTAGCGGAATCATCGCCACCAGCGGGATCGCCGCGATATCCTGGAACAGCAGCACCGCAAAGGCACTGCGACCCATTTGCGTCACCATCAGATTGCGTTCATTCATCGCCTGCATGGCAATCGCCGTAGAGGAGAGCGCCAGCGTCATGCCGATCAATTCCGCGACCTGCCAGCGCAGCCCAAGTAACATGCAGAACAGCCCCAGCAGGCCGCCGCAAATCACCATCTGCAATGCGCCACCGCCGAACACTGCCGCACGCAGCTTCCACAGCCTTTGTGGATCGAGTTCGAGGCCGATAATAAACAGCATCAGCACCACCCCAATCTCGGCAAAGTGCAGAATAGATTCGGCATCGGTCACCAGTCGCAGCCCCCACGGGCCAATAATGCAGCCGGCGATCAGGTAGCCAAGTACCGATCCCAGACCAAGACGTACCGCAATGGGTACAATCAGCGCTGCCGAACCGAGATAAATCAGCGCCTGAATCAGCGTATGGCTATCCATGATGGGCCTCCTGCCATTCCAGCAGACGTTGCTTATAGTGACGCGCCTGCCCTTCGAGGGTTTCGTCGTCACAAATAAAGGTGCAGTGCATGGCAAACGGTGGCAGCCAGTTCAGCCCGCAGTAGATTGCCGTCGCCTGTAGCGGCTGCGACAGCACATCAAAGCCCGGATGCGCACCAATTTCAAAATGGCTTTCCCCGCCGCCGGTCGTCACCGCCCACAGCAAATGTTTGCCATGCAGCGCCGTGCCGCCATGACCGTAAGCCCAGCCGTGGGAGAAAACTTTATCGATCCAAAGTTTGAGGAGCGGAGGAATGCTGTACCACTGCATCGGGTGCTGCCAGACGATCAGATCGGCGCGAGACAGCGCCTCCTGCTCGGCGGCAATATCGATATTGAAGTCAGGATAGAGTTGATAAAGAGAGCGAATTTCGACGCCTTCCAGCGTCCTTGCCTGTTCAAGCATCCGTTTATTCGCATGGGAATGATGCGGATACGGATGCGCATAAATTATAAGAATCATGTATATGCCCGTCTTTTACTTTTCTTGTAGCAATGAGTGTAGACAGTTACCACCCCGACTTAAAGGGGTCATCTTACGCTTCAAAGTAAATCGCAAGTATTGGCAATCATCACCACCTTAACAGCGATTACGGCGCTAAAGAAAGAAAACGACGCGTACGACAAATTCATGCCGCAAAATAATAGTAACAACTCATATTGCCAACAGATATTTTTAGAGGACCTTAAGTCATTCTTTAATAAAACAGTCTGTACATAACCCATTGAAAAAATAATAATTTTACGCTCTTTGTTTTGAGCTCATTATTTAGGCGGTCGATATACGTTTTACACACGTGTCGAATATTCCTTCTCACTCAAATGGATGTGTACATGAGCAACAAACCCTCCCAATTAAATAATACAACCAAAACTCTGGGAAAGATATTTCCTGCCTTGTTGATATGCACCCCTGCGGTTGCGTTTTCTGCAACGATTGACCAATCAACTTCTGTTCCTCAAGATTTCTCAGCCGATGCTGAATATGTTATTAATAAAGACGTGACGATATCTTCCGCAGATAGTGAAGCGGCGGTATCTGTCACTGGGTTTACTACCACTAACGCCACTAATAATGGGAATATTTCTGGCACGGGAAATGGCCTGGATATTAATACTATTGAACAGCGTATAGTGATTAATAACAACTTCGGCGCAACCATTTCTTCCACCACCGCGAATGCTGTTAATATTCAGTCAATGCTCGGTGATTTCAGTAACAGTGGAAATATTATCGGTGCGGAAAATGGCATGTTTGTCGGCGAAAATTCTTCCGCAGTAAACATTATTAATACCAGCACCGGAATGATAAAAGGAGAAACGGGTCTGAGGACTCAGTATGGTATTGGCATTAATAATAGTGGCGCAATTATCGGTACAAATGGTGATGCTATTACGGCAACTAATGGTAACACCAAACTTTTTAACAGTGCCTTTGTGCAGGGAACCGAGAACGGTATCAATGTAAAAGATACTGCAAAAATGGATATCAAGAATAGCGGAACGATTAGTGGTAAAACAAACGCTATTATGTTTGCCAGCAATAAAAATAACGCCCTGGTGCTTGATACGGGTTCCACTCTTATCGGTGACGTTATTTCCACCAATTCCACGGGAAACACTCTTACCCTGATCGGCACCGGTACGGAAGACAGTAACTTTGTGGGTCTGAACGAAGGCGACGGTTTTGCCAGTATAAAAATGATGGGCGAAAATTGGGCGCTGTCGGGCGATCTCGATATTATTGGCTCTGGCGATTCCTTGCTGATAGACACGGGCGCGTTAACCCTGTCAGGCGCGGTATCGAATACCGGTAATACACGGGTGGCCAAAGATGCTTCGTTGCAACTGGGCGATGGCGAAAAAACCGCGACCCTCAGCGGTGGGCTCACCAACAACGGTACCGTCATTTTTAACCAGGGAAGCGATTTCACTTTCGCCACCGACATGACCGGTAGCGGTAACGTCGAAAAAGTCGATTCCAACACCCTGACTCTGACGGGCAAAAATAGCTATACAGGGGATACGGTTCTGCACGGCGGTACCACGCTGGTCTCCACCGACGCAACGCTCGGCGTCAAGGGCAGTAACGCCACCGTTACCGTTGAAAATGGCGCGACCTTTGCCACCGCAGGCGAAGTGAACAACAACATCGCGGTTCTTAGCGGCGGTACGCTGGCGGCATGGAATGCAGTCCAGGGTAACTCCACGCTCAGCGCTTCCGGCGTCGATACCATCAACGGCAACGTAACTAATGGCGGCACGCTGTTACTCAGTGCGGCTAATAATAGCGTTGGCAATAATTTTACGATTAATGGCGACTACACCGGCTCTGACGGTAGCCAGCTCGTGATGAACAGCACCCTGGGTGAAGATAATTCACCAACTGATCACCTCACTATTACGGGCAGCAGCTTCGGTCAGTCCGGCATCAGCATCACCAACATTGGCGGCGCAGGCGCGCAAACCATTAACGGTATGGAAATTGTCAGCATCGGCGGCAGTTCCGAAGCCCAACTGACGCTGGCAAAACCAGTCGTTGCAGGCGCCTGGGAATATAGCCTCTACCAGCACAGTGACGGCAACTGGTATCTGGAATCAAAGGCGACGCCTTCTGATGAGCCTTCCGACGACACCGATGACGGTGGCAATACTGATGATGGCGATAACACCGACAACGGCGGCAACACCGACAACGGCGGCAACACCGACAACGGCGGCAGCACCGACAACGGCGGCAACACCGACAACGGTGGCAACACCGACAACGGCGGCAACACCGACAACGGCGGCAACACCGATAACGGCGGTAGCACCGACAACGGCGGCAGCACCGATAATGGCGGCAACACTGACAACGGCGGTAATAATACGCCGGAAGTCATGGCACCTGAAGTGGGTGCTTACTTAGGTAACTACCTTGCCGCACAGGGCATGTTCCTGCATAAGCGTGACGATCGCGACCAGATCACCTTCCGCAATGAAGACGACCTGAACACCTGGATGTACGTTAAGGGTCGCTATCACGAGAACGATGCGGGTGGCGATAAAGTCAGCTACGACACCACCACCACCGTACTGCAAGTCGGCAGCGATTTCATGAGCAAGCCAATGGATAACGGCATCCTGCGTGCTGGCGGGATGTTCGGTGCAGGCCAGGCGAAGACCCACTCTGATGCGAAGCACAACGTACGTGACGCACAGGGTAAGGTTGATGGCTTCAATGTTGGGCTGTACGCCACCTGGCAGGAAGATCAGAAATTACGTCTGGGCAGCTACGTTGATACCTGGGCCGCTTACAGCTGGTACAACAGCAACGTCACCAGCAATCGCAACGATGAAGACTACGATAGTGAAGGTTTCGCCGCGTCTGTTGAAGTCGGCCACGCGTGGATAATCCAGTCTGAAAATGAACGCACCTGGAAGATCGAGCCGCAGGCGCAGGTGATCTACAGCTATCTCGATCAGGAAAATCATACCGATCGCGACGGCGTACGCGTCACTACCCTGGACAATGACAGCGTCTTTGGTCGTCTCGGCGTTAAAGCAAGCTACTTCCAGCAGAAGGACGTCAAGGCCTGGCAGCCGTACGTTGCGGTTAACTGGTTGAAAGGTGCTGGTCAAAACGATCTGGCATTCAACGACGAGACCGTCAGCAACGATACGCCGGAAGATCGTGGTCAGTTAGAGTTGGGCTTAACCGGCAACCTGAACGAAACCACGACGATCTCCCTGCGTGCCAGCGGCGAGTGGGGTGAAAACAGCTATGCCGCCTACGGCGGTCATATTTTGTTAAACCATCGCTGGTAATCGATCATCCTGAAGCAAAAAAGCAGTGGCATGTGCCACTGCTTTTTTTTAGTTATCCAGCTCGCCCATTGATTTAACCTGGTCACGGTTAATCTGTTCAGTTTGACCGGTTTCGGCGTTTTTGTACGATACCAGACCGGTATCGTCATCCACCTGCGGTTTCCCGTCAGTAACAATCGTTTTGCCATCGGTGGTTTTTACGGCCTGATTGGACGAACAGCCCGCCACGGTGAACATTGCGGTGGCAGCCAGAACGGAAGCGATCAGTAGTTTATTTTGCATGGTGTATTCCCCTGCTCTCAGTTGAATTTTCGTTATCGACCTAACTATTTTAGGCTAACTGACTGAAAGCGGATGAAAAACCAGAAGGTTCTTAAGATGAGAAAATTGCCCGGTAACCGGATGGCACCGGGCAATATGTGTTACTTGCTAATCTGTGCGTGCATTTCCTGCACCGAAATTACTTTTTCAGTCGCATCGGCATTCAGCGCCATCGCGGTGGCAAAGCCGCCGTTCAGGGTGGTGTCGTAATGCACTTTATATTGCAGCGCACTGCGACGAATCACGCGGGAGTCTTCAATCGCACGACGGCCTGAGGTGGTGTTGATGATGTAGGTATATTCGCCATTCTTGATACGGTCCTGAATGTGCGGACGGCCTTCATGCACCTTGTTTACCAGACGCGGGTTGATACCTGCTTCGCCCAGCACAATCGCCGTGCCGTGGGTCGCATCCAGCTCGAAGCCCTGTTTCAGCAGTTTTGCCGCCAGGTCCACCACGCGTTCTTTATCGCCTTCGCGCACGGAAAGCAGCGCACGACCGTGTTTCTTCATGGTGGAGTTGCTGCCCAGCTGCGCTTTGGCAAACGCTTCAGCGAAGGTGCGGCCCACGCCCATGACTTCCCCGGTAGAGCGCATTTCTGGCCCTAACAGCGGGTCAACGCCCGGGAATTTATTGAACGGCAGCACCACTTCTTTCACCGAGTAGTACGGCGGGATAACTTCTTTGGTTACGCCCTGCTCAGCCAGCGATTTGCCAGCCATCACGCGCGCCGCCACTTTTGCCAGCGGTACGCCGGTGGCTTTGGAGACGAACGGAACGGTACGCGCCGCACGCGGGTTAACTTCAATCAGGTAGACTTCGTTGTTTTTCACCGCAAACTGCACGTTCATCAGGCCGCGCACCTGCAATTCGAAGGCCAGTTTCTGCACCTGCTGGCGCATCACATCCTGAATTTCCTGACTTAAAGTGTAGGCTGGCAGCGAACATGCGGAGTCACCGGAGTGCACGCCCGCCTGCTCAATATGCTCCATGATGCCGCCAATCAGCACCATTTCGCCGTCGCAGATGGCGTCCACATCCACTTCTACCGCGTCATCGAGGAAGTGGTCCAGCAACACTGGCGCATCGTTAGACACGCTGACCGCCGTCTGGAAGTAGCGACGCAGGTCTGCTTCGTCATAGACGATTTCCATCGCCCGACCGCCGAGAACGTAAGACGGACGTACCACCAGCGGGTAGCCAATCTCTTTCGCCTTCTCTACCGCCATTTCGATAGCGGTAACGGTGGCGTTCGCCGGTTGCTTCAGTTTCAGGCGGTCAACCGCGTGCTGGAAGCGTTCACGGTCTTCCGCACGGTCGATAGCATCCGGGCTGGTGCCGATAACCGGTACGCCAGCGGCTTCCAGTGCACGCGCCAGTTTCAGCGGGGTCTGACCGCCGTACTGAACGATAACGCCTTTCGGCTTCTCAATACGCACGATTTCCAGCACATCTTCCAGGGTTACCGGCTCGAAGTAGAGGCGGTCGGAAGTGTCGTAGTCGGTGGAGACGGTTTCCGGGTTACAGTTAACCATAATGGTTTCGTAACCGTCTTCGCGCAGCGCCAGCGAGGCGTGTACACAGCAGTAGTCGAATTCGATACCCTGACCGATACGGTTCGGGCCGCCGCCGAGAACCATGATTTTTTCACGGTCGGTAGACGGATTCGCTTCGCACTCTTCTTCATAAGTGGAGTACATGTAAGCGGTGTCGGTGGCGAACTCTGCCGCACAGGTATCCACGCGCTTATAAACCGGGTGCAGGTCATACTGGTCGCGCAGCTTGCGGATTTCCGCTTCGCGCACGCCCGCCAGTTTTGCCAGACGCGCATCGGCAAAGCCTTTGCGTTTCAGCTGGCGCAGGAATTCAGCGTTCAGGCCAGTGATGCCCACTTCCGCTACTTTCTCTTCCAGACGCACCAGTTCTTCAATCTGTACCAGGAACCAGCGGTCAATATTGGTCAGGTTGAACACGCCGTCCACAGACAGGCCCGCACGGAAGGCATCGGCGATGTACCAGATACGCTCTGCGCCAGCATCTTTCAGTTCGCGACGGATTTTGGTTAACGCTTCCGGGTCATCGAGGCTCACTTTCGGGTCGAATCCAGTCGCACCGACTTCCAGGCCGCGCAGCGCTTTTTGCAGGGATTCCTGCTGCGTGCGACCAATCGCCATCACTTCGCCAACCGATTTCATCTGAGTGGTCAGACGGTCGTTAGCACCAGCGAATTTTTCGAAGTTGAAGCGAGGAATTTTAGTAACCACATAGTCGATGGACGGCTCGAAGGAGGCCGGAGTACGTCCGCCAGTGATGTCGTTCATCAGTTCGTCGAGGGTGTAACCCACCGCCAGTTTCGCCGCCACTTTAGCAATCGGGAAACCGGTCGCTTTCGACGCCAGCGCCGAAGAACGGGACACGCGTGGGTTCATTTCGATAACAATCAGGCGACCGTTTTTCGGGTTCACCGCAAACTGGACATTGGAACCACCGGTTTCAACGCCGATTTCACGCAGCACCGCCATCGAGGCGTTACGCATGATTTGATATTCTTTGTCGGTCAGCGTTTGGGCTGGCGCGACAGTGATGGAGTCACCGGTATGGATGCCCATCGCATCAAAGTTTTCGATAGAGCAGACGATGATGCAGTTGTCGTTTTTATCACGCACCACTTCCATCTCGTACTCTTTCCAGCCGATCAGCGACTCATCAATCAGCAGCTCTTTGGTTGGGGAGAGATCCAGACCGCGGGCGCAAATTTCTTCAAACTCTTCGCGGTTATAAGCGATACCGCCGCCGCTACCGCCCATGGTAAAGGATGGGCGAATAATGCACGGGAAGCCCACGTCAGCGGCAACCGCCAGCGCTTCTTCCATCGTGTGTGCGATACCGGAACGCGCGGTTTCCAGACCAATTTTCTTCATCGCTACGTCGAAACGACGGCGGTCTTCTGCTTTATCAATCGCATCGGCGGTCGCACCAATCATAGTCACGCCGAACTCTTCCAACACGCCCTGACGCTCCAGCTCCAGCGCGCAGTTCAGCGCCGTCTGACCGCCCATCGTTGGCAGCACCGCGTCCGGGCGCTCTTTTTCAATAATCTTGCGTACTACTTCCCAGTGAATCGGCTCGATGTAGGTCGCATCGGCCATTTCCGGGTCGGTCATGATGGTCGCCGGGTTGGAGTTCACCAGAATGACGCGGTAACCCTCTTCGCGCAGGGCTTTACATGCTTGCGCGCCAGAGTAGTCAAACTCACACGCCTGACCGATAACAATCGGGCCCGCACCCAGAATCAGGATACTTTTTATATCTGTACGTTTTGGCATGGCTCTTTTACTCCTGATTACTTAGCGGTTTTACGGTACTGCTCAATTAACTCGATAAAGTGGTCGAACAACGGCGCTGCGTCGTGTGGCCCAGGGCTGGCTTCCGGGTGACCCTGGAAGCTGAACGCCGGTTTATCAGTGCGATGAATGCCCTGTAACGTACCGTCGAACAGGGATTTATGCGTGACACGCAGGTTTGCAGGTAATGTTGCTTCGTCCACCGCAAAACCGTGGTTCTGGGCGGTGATCATTACCACGTTTTTCTCCACATCTTTAACCGGATGGTTGCCGCCGTGGTGACCAAATTTCATTTTGACAGTCTTCGCACCGCTCGCCAGCGCCAGCAGCTGATGACCGAGACAGATGCCGAATACCGGAATATCGGTTTCGAGGAATTTCTGGATGGCGGTAATGGCGTAATCGCACGGGGCCGGGTCGCCAGGACCGTTGGAGAGGAAGATGCCGTCTGGATTCATTTTCAGCACATCTTCCGCAGAAGTTTGCGCCGGAACGATGGTCAGGCGACAGCCTCTGTCCACCAGCATCCGCAGGATGTTGCGCTTGGCACCAAAATCATAAGCCACGACGTGGAACGGCAGCTCGTCTTCTTTTTTCGCTTCTGGCAGGCCACCGGTCAACGTCCAGCTCCCTTGTGTCCAGCTATAGGCTTCTGCGGTGGTCACTTCTTTTGCCAGATCCATGCCATTCAGACCTGGGAACGCGCGGGCTTTTTCTAAAGCCAGCGCCGCATCCGGGTTATCGCCCGCGATAATGCAGCCATTCTGTGCGCCTTTCTCGCGCAGTAAACGCGTCAGCTTACGGGTATCGATATCGGCAATCGCCACGATGTTATGGCGTTTCAGGTAAGAAGAGAGGTCTTCGGTATTACGGAAGTTGCTGGCAATCAGCGGCAGGTCGCGAATCACCAGACCTTGTGCATGTACCTGAGAAGATTCTTCATCGGCGTCATTGGTGCCGACATTGCCAATATGGGGATAAGTAAGAGTAACGATTTGACGAGAATAGGAAGGATCAGTGAGGATTTCTTGATAACCGGTCATTGAAGTATTGAAAACGACTTCCCCAACCGCCGAACCTGTTGCCCCTATGGCCCGACCGTGAAACTGGGTTCCGTCTTCCAGAACCAATAGCGCTGACTTAATCAAAACACCCTCCAGAGAATATTCACTCACTTTATTTGCATATTAATTCACAATGATGACGTAAATCAATGCAAATCTGCTTACCGACGAATTTCTGGCAAACGGCGGCATTCTGGAGATATGGGCGCTAAAAGTCAACTTAATGGCGGGATTTTTTATATTATTTTGTGGCTCATGCATGTTTTACAGGCATTAAGCGACAAAAAGATCATCTAACCTGTTCTGGAAAACGCTTGCGCAGCAAGAAGATTGCATGAAATAAAAACGAGCAGAAAAAAGTGGACCAAATGGTCAAAATTTACATTAAAACAACAAAAACAGAAGACAAAACATGTAATTTTTGGAACTTATAGACAATTTAAAAACATAATACCAAAAATAAAAGGGCCAAAAATTAAAGCCCTTTATAATCAATAAATTAAATGTGTTATTTTTGCACCATAACAAATATTTTGTGGTTACAAATTATTGAGATCAAGTACATCTCGCATATCAAAAAGACCGCTTTCCTTACCACTCAACCACAAAGCCGATCTTACCGCGCCGTTAGCAAATGTCATACGGCTGGACGCCTTATGGGTGATCTCCAGACGCTCGCCAATATCGGCAAACATCGCGGTATGTTCACCAACGATGTCACCTGCACGCACGGTGGCAAAACCAATGGTGCCAGGCACACGTTCACCGGTGTGGCCTTCACGACTGTAGACCGCGCAATCTTTCAGATCTTTATCAAGGGCGTGGGCGATCGCCTCTCCCATTGCCAGTGCGGTGCCTGACGGCGCATCAACTTTATGTCTATGATGTGCTTCAATAATTTCGATATCGGTGTAGTCACCCATCACTTTGGCTGCTTTCTCCAGCAGCTTAAGCATGACGTTAACGCCAACGCTAAAATTGGCAGCAAAGACAATCGCAATATCGGCAGCGGCGTCACGAATTGCTTGTTTACCGGCTTCGTCAAACCCCGTAGTGCCGATCACCATCCCTTTGCCATGCTGGCGACAAAAAGCGAGATGGTTCAGCGTACCTTCCGGACGGGTAAAATCGATAAACACATCAAAATCATCTTTTACCGCATCGAGGCTGCTTTGCACGGTAACGCCTGTTTTCCCGGCTCCGGCCAGCTCACCGGCGTCGCTGCCCAGTAAAGAAGATCCTTCACGCTCCAGCGCAGCGCCCAACTGCACGCCCTCTAATGCCAGCGCCGCCTGAATCAACTGGCGGCCCATACGCCCCCCGGCTCCCGCGATGGCAACGCGGATGTTTGCATCATGCATAGCTATTCTCTTTTGTTAATTTTGCATAGACCGTTTTCAGAGTAACCAGCGCATCGCTACGCCGCCCAGCCAAAAACGCTGATAATTAGAAATTAATGATAAACAGGGAGGGATATCAGTGAAAGACATGATCGTCAGCGAAAACCACATGATTCCCGCACCACCAGCGCAGGCGGCAGAATGATGCGTTTGGCGGGTTCGTCGTTGCCCTGTATGCGGCTGTAAAGTAACTCCCCTGCCTTACGACCAATCTCTTTCGCCGCCACCGATACGGTGGTCAATGCGGGCTGCACCAGAGCCGCTTCGGTAATATCATCGAAACCGACCAGCGCAAAATCACGTCCCGGCTCACGGCCCATCTTGCGTAAGCTTTGCATCACCCCCAGCGCCACAACATCCTGATAGCAAATCGCCGCACTGATGTGTGGATGCTCGAGAAGTAACGCCTCTGCCACGCGCGCGCCGTCGCTTTGGCTGGCGTGAGAGGTTCTGATCCAGGCAGGATTCGGCGTCACGCCGTACTCCAGCAGCTTGCTGGTAAAGCCCCCGATACGCTGCGCCCGAGAGCCCGAATTCTGGCTCCCTCCAATGAACGCAATGTGCCGATGGCCCATTCTGAGCAGATGCTCCGTCGCCATCTGCGTGCCTAAGAAGTTATCCGTTCCGACAAAATCAAAATCCGGATCGTTCAGCGGTCGCACAACCATGATAGCCGGAATATTGCGCCGCTTC
Organism: Enterobacter hormaechei; assembly: GCA_042434945.1. Taxonomy (GTDB): domain Bacteria; phylum Pseudomonadota; class Gammaproteobacteria; order Enterobacterales; family Enterobacteriaceae; genus Escherichia; species Escherichia hormaechei_A. The sequence goes on along the minus strand of CP170191.1, from coordinate 180,607 downwards.
AGACCCTCAAAAAAGGCCTGGGGCGTTTCCCGAGCCGCACACAGCACCATACCGCCGACGTTATTACGCATCAGTGAATCAACAAATTTTTGCTGTCGCTCTGCCGATTCCTCGCTATTCGCAAGAAAAAGCATCAGCTCGTGGCGCTCCATTTCATGACTTAGCCCTGCCGTCATCTCGCTGTAAAAAGGGTTGGTGATATCGTGCAAGAGCAGCCCGACCTGGTTACTGCTGCGGTTACGTAAATTGGCTGCCGTCTGGTTATAGACATAGCCGGATTCATCCAGCGCCTTAAGCACACGTTCGCGCGTGCTTTGCGAAATGCGGCCTTTGTTGCAGAGCACCATCGAGACCGTCGCCGTTGACACGCCGGCGCGTTTCGCGACATCGGCCAGTGTAATTCCCGTCATGTTGTCTCCTTCATCATCACTACAGGTTAATCGAATAACCTGTTTTTTGCATTTTTCCCTGTGAGACTCTTCACATTACCGCTGTTGTTCTGGATTCGATTCGCATTTATGGCGGGTTAATCGCGTTAACCACTCTTCTCAAATACGGTTAATCGAATAACCTTAAATAACGATTACGGAGGATACAATGACAACCTACGACAAATTCCCCACGGTGGCGATACAGGGTTTTGATGACAGCGCCTGGCAAGGCTGGGAAGCAATAACCCGCGTTCTTGAGTCAAAAACCCAACAGCGCAGCCGCACGGTGCTGGTGATTGACTGCTATCCGGGCGTGCGCATGACCGAGCTTGAAGAGAACGTGCTGCCGCGTCTACGCCCGACGCTGGCGATCAATGCTGAACAGGCGCGACGGGATGAGTGTGCCATTCATGAGATGCTGGCACGCAACCTCACAGACGATCGCGTCTTTGGCGTTCTCTCCTGCCACCAGCTTGGAGAGTTTTTCGATCCCGCGCGTCTGGAGGCTTTGCAGGTTCGGGTGAGCCAGTGTTCCGGGGGGCTGATTGTGATCTACGGTCCCGGTGCGACGCTTGTCCATCCGGGTGATGTGCTGGTGTATGCCGATCTGCCGCGCTGGGAGATCCAGCAGCGTATGCGCCGGGGTGAGACTGGGAACTGGGGCGCAGATAATCAGCAGGAAGATATGCTTCGTCGCTACAAGCGCGCCTTTTTTGTCGAATGGCGCGTCTTCGATCGCCACAAAACGCCGCTGCTCAGGCGCACCGATTTTTTACTGGATACAACCCAGACGAACCAGCCCGCGATGGTCAGCGGCGAGGCCCTGCGAGCCGGGCTGAAGCAAACTACCACCCAGCCTTTCCGCGTGGCGCCCTTTTTCGATCCTGGCGTCTGGGGCGGCCAGTGGATGAAACAGCAATTCGATCTCGATCCCTCTGCACCCAATTACGCGTGGTGTTTTGACTGCGTGCCCGAGGAGAACAGCCTGTTACTGCGTTTTGGCGCAGTGCGGATCGAGATCCCCTCTCAGGATCTGGTTTTGCTTGAGCCCCGTGCTCTGCTGGGCGAGAAAGTTCACGCACGTTTCGGCGCGGAATTCCCGATCCGTTTTGACTTCCTCGACACCATGGGTGGCCAGAATCTGAGCTTCCAGGTCCACCCCATTACCGAGTACATCCAGCAGCAGTTTGGGATGCACTATACCCAGGATGAGAGTTATTACATTCTGGAAGCGGAGCCGGGTGCCGTCGTCTATCTGGGGACAAAAACCGGCACAGACCCTGAGGCCATGATGGACGATCTCAGGCGCGCGGGTCGCGGTGAAAAACCGTTTGATGACGACCGCTTCGTTAATCAGATCCCGGCGAAAAAGCACGACCATTTCCTGATCCCGGCTGGGACGGTGCACTGCTCCGGCGCGGGAACCATGGTGCTGGAGATCAGCGCTACGCCGTATATCTTCACCTTCAAACTGTGGGACTGGGGCCGCCTGGGCCTGGACGGGCTGCCGCGCCCGGTACACCTGGAGCACGGTGAAAAGGTGATCGACTGGCAGCGCGACGCGCAGTGGGTACATCAGCATCTGGTGAATCAGTTCGAACCTGTCGCGGAAGGAAACGGCTGGCGTGAAGAGCGTACTGGCCTGCACGAGCGTGAATTTATCGAAACCCGCCGCCACTGGTTTAGCGAACCCGTTTTGCACCACACCGGCGGCGGCGTGAACGTGCTGAATCTGGTAGAGGGCGACGAAGCAATTGTCGACAGCCCAACCGGTGCATTTGAGCCGTTTACCGTCCATTACGCCGAAACCTTCATCATTCCGGCAAGCGTAGGTGACTATCGCATTTCACCTTCAGCCCGTGCTTCCGGACACCCCCTCGCGACTATCAAAGCCTGGGTAAGGAGCTAACGATGATTCATTTTATTGTCGCCACTCATGGGCCGTTAGCCGCCGCGCTGCTGGAGAGCGGCCGGATGGTATACGGCGAGCTCCCCGGCGTACACGCCATTTGTCTGACCGAACAGGCGGGAATAGAGGGCTTCCGGCAGGATTTCATCTCCACACTTGAAGCGGCAAGCGTCAACGCTGACGGCGTGCTGGTGCTGTGCGACATGCAAAGCGGCACGCCGTGGAACGTGGCCTGTGAGGCCGCGCTTAACCCACATACGCAGCCGCCGGTCGCCGTGGTGGCTGGAGTCAACTTCCCGATGCTGCTGCAAACCGAAGAGGTGATGATGGCTCGCGATGTTCATCAGGCTGCCGGGCAGCTTATCGAACTTACTCTGCCGACGCTGGTACAGGCGAAACCGGCAGATACTGCACAGACAGACGATTTTTAAGGAGCCGCATATGAGTATTTCTTTTGTACGCATTGACGATCGCGTGATCCACGGGCAGCTCATTACACGCTGGGCCAGGGAGCTGCCCTGCGACGGCATCGTTGCCATTGACGATGCCGTTGCGGCCGATCCGCTGTTATCGTCGGTCATGAAAGGGGCCGTATCAGATACCAAAGTGTGGCTGTTCGATACGGCAACCGCGATCGAAAAACTGCCAAAAGTGATTGCCAGCGAAAAGCGCTATTTCGTGATTGGCAAATCTCCACTCACGCTACAGCGCATTGAGCAGGCGGGCATTAGCCTGAAAAACAGCAATGGAAAAATTAACGTGGGCCCGATGAGCGCCCGGGCTAACACGATCACCATCGGCCCGAATCAATCGGTAACCCAGGATGAAGCGGCGGCGTTCGAGTGGCTGACCGGGCAGGGACACGCGATTGAATTCCGCCTGGTTCCTGATGCCAGTTTTTATACCTGGCAGGATGCCAGACAAAAGCTGAAATAAGGAGCAGATCATGATTATCGAAGCGGCTTTAATTGGCCTGCTGTGTTATCTGGGCGCACTCAGTAGTCCGTGGCTTTTAGGGCTGACGGGCGGCTGGTATCTCATCTCCCGACCGCTCATTTCCGGGATGCTGGTTGGCCTGATCCTGGGCGATATCAAAACCGGGATTATGATTGGCGTAGCGGTGCAGGCGGTTTATATCGCAATGGTGACACCCGGCGGCTCGATGCCAGCAGATTTAAACTTTGTGGCTTATCCGGCCATTGCACTGGGAATACTTTCCGGCAAAGGACCTGAGGTTGCCGTCGCGCTGGCGGCGACTATTGGGATCGCCGGAACCATTCTCTTCAATGCGATGATGGTGCTGAACTCCTTCTGGAACCATCGTGCGGATGTGGCGCTGGAGAACGGCGACGAGCGCGGGATCTACCTCAACAGCGCCATCTGGCCGCAGGCGATGAATTTTGTGCTGCGCTTTGTGCCTACCTTTATCGCCGTCTTTTTTGGCGCACAGTACATTAGCGGGTTTATGGACAGCCTGCCGCACATCGTCCTCTCCACCATGAATGTGCTGGGCGGCATCTTGCCCGCCGTCGGTATTGCCATCCTGCTTAAGCAGATCATCAAAAGCTATACCATGCTTATCTACTTTCTGGTGGGCTTCGTCTGCATCGTTTTCCTGAAACTCAATATGGTCGCGCTGGTGATCGTGGGCGCCCTGCTGGCACTGATTCATTACAACTATAAACCCGAGGCACCGCAGGCCGTGGCTTCAGCACCTGTCCCTGACGTCGAGGATGAATTCTGATGGAAGAACGTAAACTCACCCGCAAGGATCTGCGCCGCTGCTGGCGAGCGTGGATGATGCACAACCTCTCCTCAATGAGCTTTGAACGCCTTGAATCCTTCGGCTTTTGCCTGAGCATGCTGCCGGTCGCAAAAAAGCTCTATCCCGACCCGGTACAACGTACCGAGATGCTGCGCCGTCACGCGTCGTTCTACAACACGGAGCCACAGATTGGCGCGATCGTTAACGGTATGGCGCTGGGGCTGGAGGAGAAAAAAGCCAACGGCGAGCCGATTGACGGTGAAACCATAAATACCCTGAAGGTAGGCCTGATGGGGCCAATTGCCGGGATCGGCGATTCGATGATCCCCGGCATGCTGATCCCGATCCTGCTTAGCATTGGGATGGCGCTGGCGGCAGGCGGAAATATCCTCGGTCCACTGTTTTATACCGTTGCCTGGCTGGCCATCATTATCCCTGGCTCCTGGTTCCTGTTTCTCAAAGGCTACCAGATGGGATCAGGCTCCGTGGAGATGCTGGTCAGCAGCAAATCTACCCGGCTACGGGAAGCGCTCTCGCTACTGGGCGTATTTGTCATGGGCGGCGTGGCGGCCAGCTACGTGAAGCTCGGCACCGGGCTGGAGTTCATCACCCGGGACGGGGTTAACATTCACGTTCAGCAGATGCTGGACGGTATTTTCCCGCAGCTGCTTCCGCTGGCGGTGGTGCTGGGGACCTGGTATCTGATGGCAAAACGCGGCGTGTCGCCGGTAAAAGCCATGATATTGTTGCTTATACTGGCAGCGCTTGGCGTGGCGTCCGGGTTGTTTGCAGGATAAGAAAACCGGGGCAATGCCCCGGCTTCTTTATGGATGGAAGTTATTCCACAGTTCTGCGACTTTATCCGGACGCGAAATAAACTGGAACCGTGCGGGGTCATCAATAAACTGCTGATAAACAGGCGCATCAGTAATGCCAAATTCCGGATAACTTCTCGGCGTAATCATCTGCAAGCGCCCTGGTCTGTAGTGACTGTTATGCTGCCAGACAATATGATTACCCTGAACTAAGGGATACCAGGCCAGACCTTTTCGCGCACGAACGGCCTCATACTCAAAGCCATATTCCCGATCGCACCACGCACCAAACGTCAGCGGCTCATTGGGCGAGGCCGAAATCGTCGCATGGCCCCATCCGGGAGGGACCAGTACCTTTTCACCCGGCCCCGCGAGTACCGCAAAACAACGTCCCGGATCGTCGTCCACATACTCCTGCATGTAGATAATCGCTTTACCCTGCCAGATTTCGTACAGCTCAGGGGGCGACCATCCGCTGTGCTGGCTAATACGGTGAACATGTCCCTGGCTGCGGACCGGCTCATCGCCAAGCGTGCCTGCCGCGTAGGTGACCACACCAAAAAGCAGCATGCGTTTTTCGAGCTCCGGCCTGTCCGCCAGACGCGCCACGTCCATCGCGATGGCATATACCTGTTCAGGCCCTTCGCAGTCCGGATTGCGCAGCGACGGGCGGATCTGATCCAGCGTTCTGATCTCCGGCATCGGCCCGGTAACATCCTCTCCGTAGCAAAAACCGAGCGGCTGACGGGTGATGGTCATATCAAGGCCATAGTTAGCCATGGCGCACCTCGTAACCTTCCCCAGAGGCAAAGATCCGCAGGGTGAAGCCCTCTGCCAGCGCCGCATAGTCGTGTCCCGCAATGCTCGGCCAGACGGCAAGGGAGGATAGCGTCTCGTTGCCAGTGTTAATCAAACGATGCGCTGTAAAAGGAGGAATAATATGCACGGAGCCAGCCGTCACCTGCTCAAGCCGCGCGTCGCCCGCCTCCGTTTGCAGCAGCAACAAGCCACATCCGCGCAGGCCAAAATAGACCTCGCCCTGTTCGCGGCGCTGATGAAAATGACCGCGAGTCATAAAGAACTCATCGCCCACGTTACCCGCACGCAGGTGAGTTACCCCAACGAAGAGTGCCCCTTCCCCTACGGGCGAGCCCAGTACGTCTACGTCATACACACTTTTTTGAGGATTGCCGCACTTCCACGCCTCGCCGTCTGCGAAGATCCCAGGAAGATCCGCAAGACGAGTCGTTTTGCGGATAAGCGGCCCGCCGGCTAGCGCGCCGGTAGCCCACGTCAACTGAGGTGGCAAAAAGATGTCTGAATTCATATCGCTCTCCGGCCCGAGGAGAACAGCAATATCATGATGGCAGATTAAGCGATTAACCTAGTGATAAAAGCGTCAATATTGATGGTGAATCACAGTTAACCAGAAACAAAAATGCCGGAGGCTTTCGCCACCGGCATTTTGAAGATTGAGAGGACATTATTCCACTTCGCGGGCGTCGATTCGCAGCTCTTTCGGCACTTCGAAAACAATGTTTTCTTCACGTCCTTCCAGCGGAATGGCTTCACCACCGCCCAGCTGTTGCAAACGTGCCACCACATTCTGCACCAGAATATCCGGAGCCGATGCGCCCGCAGTCACGCCGACGCATTTAACCTCTTTCACCCACTCTTCCTGGATATCTTTCGCATCATCAATCAAAAACGCGCTTTTGCCCATACGCTGGGCCAGCTCCGCCAGACGGTTGGAGTTAGAGGAGTTTTTCGAACCGACCACCAGCACAACTTCCGCCTGTTCGGCCAGGGCACGTACCGCTTCCTGTCGGTTAGTCGTGGCGTAGCAGATGTCATCTTTGCGCGGACCGACAATTTTCGGGAAGCGTTTACGCAGCGCGTCGATCACATCAGACGTGTCATCCACCGACAGCGTGGTCTGGGTCATAAAGGAGAGTTTCTCTTCGTTTTTGACCGTCAGTTTCCACACATCGTCTGGTGATTCAACCAGATACATTCCCCCTTCCGGGTTGCTGTACTGACCCATCGTGCCTTCCACTTCCGGGTGCCCGGCGTGACCGATGAGAATAGATTCTTCGCCACGGCGACTAGCGCGGGCGACTTCCATATGCACTTTGGTCACCAGCGGGCAGGTGGCGTCGAATACCGTCAAATCACGGCTTTTCGCTTCGTTACGTACCGCCTGAGAAACACCGTGTGCGGAGAAAATCAGGATTGCGCCGTCCGGCACTTCGCTAATCTGCTCAATAAAGATAGCCCCACGCTCGCGCAGGCTATCGACCACGTAGCGGTTATGCACCACTTCGTGACGGACATATATCGGTGCGCCGTAAATGGCCAGCGCGTTTTCAACAATGCTGATAGCGCGGTCTACCCCGGCACAAAAACCACGCGGGTTGGCCAACAGGATCTGCATGTTACGCCTCCAGTGCCGGATCGATTTCCAGCACTTCAATATCAAAATGAACGGTCTGCCCGGCCAGCGGATGGTTGAAATCAACGGTAATGGAGTCGCCGTTAATTTCGCGGATCACGCCAGGCATCTCACTGCCATCCATTGCGGTAAAAAGCATGATTGCGCCAATTTCTGGCTCGCCTGCATCCATAAACTCACGGCGGGAGAAGTACTGAATCAGGTCCGGTGACGGCACGCCAAACGCCGCATCTGGCTCCAGCGAGAAGGTGGTTTTATCGCCCACTTTCAGCCCCAGCAGGTGTTGCTCCAGCCCTTCAGAAAGAGAAGCATCGCCCAGGCGGAACAGCGCCGGTTTACCGTTGTTGCGGGTAGACTCGGCGGTGGTGCCATCGTCGAGTTTTAGCGTGAAGTGCACCAGGACGGCGCTATTGCTCTGTACAGATTCAGACATGCAGGTTTGCTCTTATATTTGAGGATTTTTGCCGGATGCGGCGTAAACGCCTTATCCGGCCTACGATTTCGCAGCAATCTGTAGGCCGGATAAGATGCGTCAGCATCGCATCCGGCAGGGTTTATTATTGTTTTTTCGCTTTAGAAGGTAAAAACCCTTCCAGCACGATCAACGCCGCACCGACACAAATGGCAGTATCGGCAAGGTTGAAGGTGGCGAAGTGCCAGTCGCCGACGTAGAAGTCGATCATATCGACAACGAAGCCGTGCCACAGGCGGTCGAACAGGTTGCCCAGCGCGCCGCCAATAATCAGCGCATAAGCGATATTGTTTAGCTTCTGCGTGGCCTTCGAGCGATACATCATCACTGCCAGGATCACGCTAATACCAATCGCAATACCGGCAAAGAACCAACGCTGCCAGCCGCCGCTATCGGCAAGGAAACTAAACGCCGCGCCATAGTTACGCGCATAATGCAGATTAAGCGACGGGAACAGCGGGACCGTATCCCCCAGAGCAAAGTTCTGGAGGATCAGGTATTTGCTGCCCAGATCGATAATCAGCACGACTACCACCAGCCACAGCCAGCGTAGCCCTGTTGAACAGATCGATTGACTCATCAGGCAAACTTACGTTTTTCACCGTCACCGGCGACGTTGCTGACACAGCGGCCGCAGATTTCTGCGTGTTCCGCCACCTTGCCGACATCCCGGGTGTAGTGCCAGCAGCGTGGGCACTTCTCACCTTCGGCTTTACTCAACGCGACTTTCAGCCCTTTGAGTACTTCGCTCTGCTGAGCATCAGCAGGTGCGTCGTTATAGTCTGCAACGGTAGCGCCGGAGGTCAACAAGACAAATCGTAATTCATCGCCCAGCGCGGTCAGTTTCGCCGCCAGTTCCGGTTCTGCATACAAGGTTACTGCCGCTTCCAGCGAGCCACCCACTTTCTTGTCGGCACGCGCTTGCTCAATGACTTTGTTCACTTCGCCACGCACTTTCAACAGCTCGTCCCAGAACGCATCGTTCATTGCTTCACTGTCTGCCAGACCAAACAGGCCTTCGTACCACTCACCGGTGAAGACGTATTTTTCACGTTCGCCCGGCAGGTAGCCCCACACTTCATCAGCGGTGAAGGAGAGGATTGGTGCCATCCAGCGAACCAGCGCTTCTGCGATGTGATACAGCGCAGTCTGGCAGCTACGACGCGCCACGCTGTCCGCTTTGGCGGTGTACTGACGGTCTTTGATGATGTCGAGGTAGAAGGAACCCATCTCAACGGAGCAGAAGCGCATCAGACGCTGTACCACTTCGTGGAAATCGTATGCTTCGTACGCCTTGAGGATGTCTTCCTGTGCCGCTTTCGCACAACCTACGGCCCAGCGATCCAGTACCACCATCTCTTCCGGTTTCACCATATCTTTTGCTGGATCAAAACCGTTCAGGTTTGCCAGCAGGAAGCGCGCGGTGTTACGGATACGACGATAGCTGTCGGCAGCACGTTTCAGGATCTCGTCAGAAACGGCCATTTCACCGGTGTAGTCGGTTGATGCCACCCACAGACGCAGAATATCCGCGCCCAGTTTGTTCATCACATCCTGCGGCGAAACGGTGTTGCCGATGGATTTAGACATCTTGCGGCCCTGACCATCCACGGTAAAGCCGTGGGTCAGTACCTGACGATACGGCGCTTTGCCTTTCATCGCGGTGGAGATCATTAGGGAAGACATGAACCAACCACGGTGCTGGTCAGAACCTTCCAGATACATGTCCGCTGCGTGACCGGCAAATTCCGGACGCACGTCAACAACAGAAGAGTGGGTAGATCCGGAGTCAAACCATACGTCGAGAGTATCCGGCACTTTCACATACTGGTCAGCTTCGTCGCCGAGGATCTCTTTCGCATCGAGATCCCACCACGCCTGGATGCCGTTAACTTCAACGCGTTTTGCCACTTCTTCCATCAGTTCGAGGGTACGCGGATGCAGCTCTTCCGTGTCTTTGTGCACGAACAGTGACATCGGTACGCCCCAGGTGCGCTGACGGGAGATACACCAGTCAGGACGGTTAGCAACCATCGACTCGATACGCGCCTGGCCCCAGTCCGGGATCCACTGCACGCCTTTGATCTCTTTCAGTGACTGCGCACGCAGACCTTTCTGATCCATGCTGACGAACCACTGCGGCGTCGCGCGGAAGATGATCGGCGTTTTGTGACGCCAGCAGCACGGATAGCTGTGCTGCATTTTCTCAACGTGCAGCAGCGCGCCTTTTTCCTGCAGCAGCGCAACGACGATGTCGTTCGCTTTGAAGACGTTCACGCCATCCAGCGTCGGATAAGTGCCCGGCAGATAAGTGCCGTCCGGGCCAACCGGGTTAGCGGTTTCCAGGCCGTATTTCTGACCGATCACATAGTCGTCCGGGCCGTGGCCAGGCGCGGTGTGAACGGCACCGGTACCGGCATCCAGGGTAACGTGATCGCCGAGGATTGCCGGAACGTCGAAGCCCATAAACGGATGGGTAAAGCGCAGCAACTCAAGCTCCGCACCTTTTACCGTGCCGAGAATGGTGTAATCGGTCACGCCGATACGCTGCATTACGCTTTCAACCAGATCTTTCGCCAGAATCACGGCCTGACCGTCGATCTGCACCAGCGCATAGTCGAAATCAGGTGCAATAGAGATTGCGCGGTTCGCAGGCAGAGTCCACGGCGTAGTGGTCCAGATCACCAGCGAGATTGGGCCGTTAACGTTGCTTACGGCAAATTTTGCTTTCAGTGCATCCTGATCGACCGCCTGAAAAGCAACGTCGATGGACGGAGAAGTTTTGTCGTAATACTCAACTTCCGCTTCCGCCAGCGCAGAACGGCAGTCAACGCACCAGTGTACCGGCTTCGCGCCTTTGTGCAGGTGACCGTTGCCGATGATTTTGCCCAGCGCGCGGATGATGTTGGCTTCAGTTTTGAAGTCCATGGTCAGGTACGGGTGCGACCAGTCGCCCAGCACGCCCAGACGGATAAAGTCTTTGCGTTGACCGTCAACCTGGGTCGCCGCGTATTCGCGGCACTTGGCGCGGAACTCGGCGGCGGTGAATTTCTCACCCGGCTTACCGTATTCTTGCTCGACTTTCAGCTCGATCGGCAGACCGTGGCAGTCCCAGCCAGGCACATACGGCGAGTCATAACCGGAAAGCCCTTTGGACTTCACGATAATGTCTTTCAGAATCTTGTTAACCGAGTGACCAATATGAATGCTGCCATTCGCATAAGGAGGGCCATCATGCAGAATGAAGGTTTTTTTGCCTTTTTTAGCCGCACGGATGATGCCGTACAGATCATCATCAGTCCAACGCGCCAGCATTCCCGGTTCGCGCTTGGCGAGATCGCCACGCATCGGGAACCCTGTTTCCGGCAAATTCAGGGTTGATTTATAGTCACTCATCAGATTCTCGGTTCCGTGTTTCGGTTTGATTACATAACAGGCTTAAGCCGGTTTTGTTAGCCCAAAAAATTCGCGGGCGGTTAATTCATCACGCGCAATCTGCGCTTTCAGTTCGTCCAGCGACGCAAATCGCTGCTCATTGCGTATTTTTTTACGCAGCACTACTTGTATATGGCGACCGTAAAGGTCCATTGCAACATCTAACAAATGCACTTCCAGCTGCTGGCGAATACCGGCAACCGTTGGGCGTGTTCCGATGTTTGCCACGCCGGGTAACGGCTTTTCACCGAGGCCCAGCACTTCTACCGCATAAACCCCTTTCACCGGGGAAACCTGACGGCGTAGCGGTACATTCGCCGTCGGGAAACCTATAGTGCGCCCTAATTCATCACCGTGGACTACACGCCCGGAGATGGCAAACGGGTGCCCCAGTAAACTTTCTGCCAGAGCCAGATTGTCATCCGCCAGCGCCTGACGCACAGCGGTGCTGCTGATACGCACGCCACCTTCGCAAAAAGTTTGCGTACTGGTGATATCGAAGCCGTATTCCATGCCAGCTTTCTGTAATAACAAGAAATCGCCTTCACGACCAGCGCCAAAGCGGAAATCATCACCTACGGCAAGAAATTTTACGCGCAAAAGCTTCACCAGAAGATCGCTGATGAAATTTTGCGCGGTTAACGCCGCGAAACGCCTGTCGAAACGCACGCACAGCACGTAATCAACGCCACACTCTGCAAGGTAACGCAGTTTTTCCCGCAGCCGGGTCAGCCGTGCCGGGGCTTTATCGGTAGCAAACAGTTCCAGTGGTTGAGGTTCAAAAAGCATCACCATCACCGGTAAGTTGCGCTTGCGCCCTTCTTCCTGCAAGCCCTGTAACAGCGCGCGATGACCGCGATGCACGCCGTCGAAATTACCAATAGTCAGCACACACCCTTCTTGCGGGGCCTGGCTGAGATTATGTATGCCGCGTATCAGCTTCATGTCTGGCTCAAAACAGTGAAAATCGTCCGAGTATACCTTGTACAGCGGTCAAGGTTAACCGGCGATTGAGTACCGAAATCAGAAAGAAGTGGCTTTTCATTGCCATGGCGCAAATCACGGGAAGAAACTGACCGCCTGCTGCAATTTTTATCGCGGAAAAGCTGTATTCACACCCCGCAAGCTGGTAGAATCCTGCGCCATCACTACGTAACGAGTGCCGGCACATTAACGGCGCTTATTTGCACAAATCCATTGACAAAAGAAGGCTAAAAGGGCATATTCCTCGGCCTTTGAATTGTCCATATAGAACACATTTGGGAGTTGGACCTTGGCTAATATCAAATCAGCTAAGAAGCGCGCCATTCAGTCTGAAAAGGCTCGTAAGCACAACGCAAGCCGTCGCTCTATGATGCGTACTTTCATCAAGAAAGTATACGCAGCTATCGAAGCTGGCGACAAAGCTGCTGCACAGAAAGCATTTAACGAAATGCAACCGATCGTGGACCGTCAGGCTGCTAAAGGTCTGATCCACAAAAACAAAGCTGCACGTCATAAGGCTAACCTGACTGCACAGATCAACAAACTGGCTTAATCGCCAATTTGCTGAAGCTTTGTGAAAAAGCCCGCGCAAGCGGGTTTTTTTATGCCTTCAGATTGCCGGCGGCGTAAAAAGCGCCGAATAGTCGCGATTGCAGATTCGCTGCACCGCCGGGTGCTGAATCATCCTTTCGGCGAATATGGCGTGATACTCTTCCATCACGTTATCCACCCTGCCGATCTCGGTTATTTTGTCGTCTGAATAGAGATCGTGCGCGTACAGCGTCGGAGCAACGAAGATAGCGTTATGCGCTTCGCCAAAGGCTTTCATCAGCGCCGCATCGTCGAACTCACCGAGAATTTCTACGTTCAGCCCCTGCGAGTTAAACCAGTTCAGCAGCTTCCGTCCGAGCATGGACCTCCGACCCGGCACCAGCAAGCGGCGCTCTTCCAGGCAGGCAGGAAACGGTTTTTCCGGTGGCGGATTGATGCACCAGAAACTGACGCCGCATTCGCCAATTTTCACCGAGAACAAGCCTTCCTGCTGCGTGGAATCGATAGGGCAATCCGAAATAATCATATCCAGCTTATGCTGGCTCAGCTGTTCCAGCAGCATCTCGTGAGTGGACTCAAAGCAGCGTAAATGGATCTGTTCATCTTCCACCACCGCCGCATCCAGCACGCCACTCACCAGCCGTTTGGACAGCGCATCCGCCACCCCCACGTCAAAAAGCAGGTTAGACTCTTTGCGGTAGTTGACGATATCCAGCATCTCCTGGCTCAGGGTGAACATCTTGTCCGCATAGCGGAATACCAGTTCACCCAGCTCGCTCGGCTCAATGCCACGCCCTTTCCGCTTAAAAAGCTTTCCCTGCAAGCGCTCTTCCAGGGCTTTGATTTGCCCGGTGATAGTCTGTGGCGTCAGGTAGAGCGCCTCTGCGGCACCCACGACCGAGCCCTGCTTGTAGACATGCCAGAAGTAATAGAGATGGTTATAGTTCAAATGAGACATCACGTTTTCACTCCCTGATAGTTTATCGGGAGAAGGCTTCCCTTCTCCCGGTTTCCTGTTATGCCTGGACAGCCTGTCCGGACAATTTCACCTTCAACAAGGTATAACCAATGACTGCGGCCAGTAATGACCCGATGAGAATGCCGAGTTTTGCCCAGACGATAAGCTCAGGCGCGTTTGCGCCAAACGCCAGCGTCGAGATAAAGATCGACATGGTGAATCCAATACCGCACAGCACGCCGACGGCCATAATCTGGCTAAAGGTGGTCCCGTTTGGCAATGACGCCAGCTTCAGCTTCAGCGCCAGCCAGCAGAACAGGCTGATACCCAGCGGCTTACCGATAAACAGACCGGCGATGATACCCAGCGGCAGCACGGAGGTGAGTCCGTCCATGGTAACCCCGGCCAGGGAAACTCCCGCGTTGGCAAACGCAAACAGCGGCAGGATCATAAAGCCCACCCACGGATGAAGCACATGCTCCAGCTGTCTGGCTGGCGATTTGCCGTCCTGCTCCTTCAGCGGAATAAAGAAGCCAACGATGACGCCCGCCAGCGTGGCATGCACGCCAGACTTCAGCACCGCCGTCCACAGCACCATGCCCACCAGAATATAAATACCCGTACGTCGGACGTTGAAGACGTTCAGCAAGGCCAGCACCACAATAGCCACGGCCGCCACGCTCAGCGACAGAACCGACAGATCGCTGGTGTAGAACAGCGCGATAATCACGATAGCGCCCAGATCATCGATAATCGCCAGCGCCATCAGGAAAATTTTCAGTGCTACCGGGACGCGGCTACCGAGCAAGGCTAAGACCCCGAGCGCAAACGCGATATCCGTTGCAGCCGGGATCGCCCAGCCGTCACGCGCAACCGGATCCTGCCACGCAAACGCGAGAAAGAGCAACGCCGGAACGATCATCCCGCCAATCGCCGCGATCACCGGAAACGCCGCGCGCTGACGGCTGGCAAGCGAACCGATCACCAGCTCACGTTTAACCTCCAGACCCACCAGCAGGAAGAACACCGCCATCAGCGCATCGTTGATCCACAGCAGCATGTTCTTGTTAATTTCCAGCGCCCCGACTTTCAGCTCGACGGGCGTTTCCAGAAATGCGTGATAGAGATCGCGCGTCATGCCCATATTGGCGAGCAGCATAGCGGCCGCAGCAGCAATAATCAGGATGACGCCGCCGGATGCCTCACTGCTAAAGAAACGGTGTAGTAATTTCACGTTTAAACTCTCTTTTACAACAATACCTCGGTAAAACCATAATATCAGCGCAAACAGATCGGTAAAAACAGATTAATATTGGGTATATATTCAGTTTAACCGAGGAATAACGCTATAAACAAAAAGCCCGGAATTGCTTCCGGGCTTTAAAGGATAGTAACCAGCTAGCGGGTTAGCGGGTCAGGTCGTCAAAAAACTTCTTCACACCATCAAAGAAGCTCTTTGAGCGCGGGCTGTTGTGCTCGCCGGTTGGGCCACCGAAGCTTTCTTGCAGCTCTTGCAGCAGCTGTTTCTGCTTCTCGTTCAGGCCTACCGGTGTTTCGACGACAACGCGGCACAGCAAATCACCTTGTGCGCCACCGCGGACAGACTTGACGCCTTTACCGCGCATACGGAATAGCTTACCGGTCTGGGTTTCGCCAGGCACTTTCAGTTTGACGCGACCATCAAGGGTCGGTACTTCGATTTCGCCACCCAGCGCCGCCATAGCGAAGTTGATCGGGACTTCGCAATACAGGTTGTTGCCTTCACGCTCGAAAATCGGGTGCTGTTTAACCTGAACCTGAACGTACAGATCGCCTGCCGGTGCGCCATGCTCGCCCGCTTCACCTTCGCCCGCAAGACGGATGCGGTCTCCAGTGTCCACCCCTGCCGGGATTTTAACGGACAGCGTTTTGCTGCGCTCAACACGACCATGACCATGACATTTGTTGCACGGATCTTTGATCAGCGTACCGCGGCCCTGACAGTGTGGACAGGTCTGCTGCACGGCAAAGAATCCCTGACGCATCTGCACCTGACCAGAACCATGACAGGTCGGACAGGTCTGCGGCTGTGTACCTGGTTTTGCACCGCTACCGTGGCAAACGTCACACTCTTCCAGAGTCGGAATGCGGATCTCTTTGGTCACGCCACGTACAGCTTCTTCGAGGGTGAGCTCCATGTTATAGCGTAAATCAGCACCGCGCGCCGCACGTTGACGACCACGTCCGCCGCCAAAAATATCGCCGAAAACGTCACCAAAAATATCGCTGAAGTCTGCGCCGCCGCCAAAACCGCCGCCGCCCATACCACCTTGCTCAAACGCAGCATGACCATACTGATCGTATGCCGCACGTTTTTGCGAGTCGGTCAGAACTTCATAAGCTTCCTTGATCTCTTTAAATTTCGCCTCGGCCTCTTTGTCACCCTGGTTACGGTCCGGGTGGTATTTCATGGCCAGGCGTTTGTAGGCCTTTTTGATTTCATGCTCTTCCGCTGTTTTGGAAACGCCTAAAATCTCGTAATAATCTTGCTTAGCCATCTTTTTTAAATTGCCCCTAGATGAATGCACGGGCGGAGAGGAAATTCCCCTTCGCCCGTGTCAGTATAATTACCCGTTTATAGGGCGATTATTTTTTGTCTTTGACTTCTTCAAATTCAGCGTCGACAACATCGTCATCTTTCGCGTTGTTTGCAGAAGCATCAGCACCGGCAGTCTGCTGCTGGGCATGTTGCTGCTGGGCGATTTCCATCAGTTTCTGGGAAACCTGTGCCAGCTCCTGCATTTTCGCTTCGATAGCGGCTTTGTCTTCACCTTTCAGAGCAGTTTCCAGTGCAGTCAGTGCAGACTCGATAGCAGTTTTGTCGTCAGCCGGCAGTTTGTCGCCTGCTTCTTCAACCTGCTTACGGGTGCTGTGCAGCAGATGGTCGCCCTGGTTGCGAGTCTGTACCAGCTCTTCAAACTTACGGTCAGCTTCGGCGTTAGCTTCTGCGTCGCGTACCATTTTCTGGATTTCATCTTCGTTCAGACCAGAAGAAGCCTTGATGGTGATCTTCTGCTCTTTACCGCTGTTTTTATCTTTCGCGGAAACGTGCAGGATACCGTCAGCATCGATATCGAAGGTAACTTCGATCTGCGGCATGCCGCGCGGTGCCGGGTTGATACCATCCAGGTTGAACTGACCCAGAGATTTGTTATCAGCCGCACGTTTACGTTCACCCTGCAGCACATGGATGGTTACCGCAGACTGGTTGTCTTCAGCGGTAGAGAACACCTGGCTGTGCTTGGTCGGGATAGTGGTGTTTTTCGCGATCAGCGTCGTCATCACACCGCCCATGGTTTCGATACCCAGAGACAGCGGGGTAACGTCCAGCAGCAGTACGTCTTTCACGTCACCAGTCAGAACACCACCCTGAACAGCAGCACCGATTGCTACAGCTTCGTCCGGGTTAACGTCTTTACGCGGCTCTTTACCAAAGAACTCAGCAACTTTCTTCTGAACCATTGGCATACGAGTCTGACCACCAACGAGGATAACGTCGTCGATATCAGATACGGACAGGCCAGCGTCCTGCAGTGCAACTTTCAGCGGCTCAATGGAACGGTTTACCAGATCTTCAACCAGGCTTTCCAGTTTCGCACGAGTCACTTTGATGTTCATGTGTTTCGGACCGGTCGCATCTGCAGTGATGTACGGCAGGTTAACGTCGGTCTGCTGAGCGGAAGACAGTTCGATTTTCGCTTTTTCTGCCGCTTCTTTCAGGCGCTGCATTGCCAGCGGATCGTTGCGCAGGTCAATGCCCTGATCTTTCTTGAATTCTTCAACCAGGTAGTTGATCAGACGGCTGTCGAAGTCTTCACCACCCAGGTGGGTATCACCGTTGGTAGCCAGAACTTCGAAGGTTTTTTCGCCGTCAACTTCGTCGATTTCGATAATAGAAATATCGAAAGTACCACCACCCAGGTCATAAACCGCGATAGTACGGTTGCCAGTACCTTTGTCCAGACCGTAAGCCAGCGCAGCTGCGGTCGGTTCGTTGATGATACGTTTTACTTCCAGACCAGCGATACGGCCTGCGTCTTTGGTTGCCTGACGCTGAGCATCGTTAAAGTATGCCGGTACGGTGATAACAGCTTCAGTTACCGGTTCACCCAAGTAATCTTCAGCGGTTTTCTTCATTTTTTTCAGCACTTCAGCAGAGATCTGCGGCGGTGCCATTTTCTGGCCTTTAACTTCGACCCATGCGTCGCCGTTATCAGCAGCAATAATTTTGAACGGCATGATGGAAACATCACGCTGTACTTCTTCGTCCTGGAAGCGGCGGCCAATCAGGCGTTTAATCGCAAACAGGGTGTTTTGCGGGTTCGTCACTGCCTGACGTTTAGCCGGCTGACCAACCAGAGTTTCACCATCCTGGGTATAGGCAATGATAGAAGGCGTGGTGCGATCGCCTTCGGCGTTCTCCAGCACGCGAGGAGTGGTGCCATCCATAATCGCTACACAAGAGTTGGTAGTACCCAGGTCGATACCAATTATTTTACCCATCTAAACGTCTCCACTATATATTCGGTCATCATGTGGTTGTGAGTCTGTAATAGGGGCGAAACGTCTGGTTTCAACTGCCCAATTTCATTTTTTTGCAGACTCACTCACTGCGGTTGACTACTAAATGGGGTCGTAACCCACGTCCATCAAGGGGGAGATGCAAAAATTTTTTAATTTCACCCCGGTGAGATCATAGACGGCGTCGATGCCGCCCATTATGATGCCGCGCCCCGTCAGGTAGAACTGGCGCGGGTTTAACCATTTCACCATATTAATGATGATTTTTTTGAGGACTTATGGGCAACACTAAGTTGGCTAATCCGGCTCCGCTGGGCCTGATGGGTTTTGGCATGACCACCATTCTGCTGAACCTGCACAATATCGGGATGTTCCCGATGGACGGCATTATCCTGGCGATGGGCATTTTTTACGGCGGTATCGCACAGATCTTTGCGGGCCTGCTGGAATATAAGAAAGGCAACACCTTCGGCTTAACCGCCTTTACCTCTTACGGTTCCTTCTGGCTGACTCTGGTCGCAATTCTGCTGATGCCTAAAATGGGCCTGGCAGAGGCGGCAAACGCCCATTTCCTGGGCGTGTACCTGGGACTGTGGGGCGTGTTCACCCTGTTCATGTTCTTCGGTACCCTTAAGGCGAACCGCGCACTGCAATTCGTCTTCCTGAGCCTGACCGTACTGTTCGCTCTGCTGGCCATTGGTCACCTGGCGGATAACGAAGGCATCGTACACGTTGCCGGCTGGGTAGGTCTGGTTTGCGGCGCAAGCGCAATCTACCTGGCCATGGGTGAAGTGCTGAACGAGCAGTTCGACCGCACCATTCTACCGATTGGTGAAAAACACTGATCCCTCTGTCGTGCCCGCGTCGCGGGCACGACGTCCCTCTGACTGGCGAAGCCACACCCCCAAAACCAGTCCCATCAGCGATAACGCCAGCACGTACCACGCAGGTGCAAGGGGTGACACCCCCATCAACACCGTCACCACAATCGGGGTCAGCCCACCGAAAATGGCATACGAGACATTATAAGAGAAAGAGATCCCAGTGAAGCGTACCTCCGGCGGGAAGGCGCGGACCATTACGTACGGTACGGCGCCAACGACGCCCACGCACAGCCCGACGACACCGTACAGCAGGAACAGCTGTTCAGGATGGGTGCCCGCAAGATGATAAAATGCCCAGCTCGACGCGGCCAGAAGCAAACTGCCGACAATAAAGGTCGCGCTTGCGCCGAAACGATCCGCCGCCAGCCCGGCGGCCAGACAACCAAAGCAGAGCATAATTGTCGCGATACTGTTCGCCTGTAACGTCACGGCAGGCGCAAAACCGTACTGTTTTTGCAGCCAGACCGGCGACATCAAAATGACCACCACGATCCCCGCAGACAGCAGCCAGGTCAGAAGCATCGACACCACTACCGCTTTTTTATGCCGCACTACTACGGTTTTCACCGGCAGTTCTTGCGCCAGCGCCTTCCGCTGCTGCATTTCCAGAAATATTGGCGTCTCCTGCAACCAGCGTCGCAGGTACATTGCCACCAGCCCAAACGCCCCGCCCAGCAGGAACGGTATACGCCAGCCCCAGTCGTGAACGGCCTGTTGCGTCATGCTGGTATTGATGATGGTTGCAACCACGGAGCCAAGCAGGATCCCGATCGTCAGCCCTGCGGTCAGCGTTCCGCACGCAATGCCGATGCGGCGCACCGGGACGTGCTCAGCGACAAACACCCAGGCGCCCGGCACTTCCCCGCCGATGGCCGCGCCCTGGAGAATACGCATCAGCAGCAGCAATAACGGGGCGATAATGCCCATCGACTCATAGGTAGGCAAAAGCCCAATCGCCAGCGTCGGCACGGCCATAAGCAGGATGCTGAGGGTAAACATCTTCTTGCGCCCGACCAGATCGCCAAAGTGCGCCATGACAATGCCGCCCAGCGGGCGCGCCAGATAGCCGGCAGCGAAAATGCCGAAGGTTTGTACCTGACGCAGCCATTCCGGAATATCCGCCGGGAAAAACAGCGCCCCCACAACGGCGGCGAAGAAGACAAAGATGATGAAGTCGTAAAACTCCAGCGCGCCGCCCAGAGCAGCGAGCGTGAGGGTTTTGTAGTCCTGTCGATTCAGAGGTCGGGTGTTATGTGACATAGCGAACCATTGTGCATGTGTTGTGGATTATTTTTTACAGTAATCGTAAAGAAAAAATTACTATATCGTAAATCCATTTACACGCTACAGCGGCTGGCGCTAATGTCACATTTTAAAGAATTTCAGGAGATTGTTTCGCGGCGAGCGCTTTTAGGGCGAAATGCTGCTACCACATTGCCGTCAGTTTCCACGTACGGACCGTCAAGCAGTTGTATACAATACGGTACACTTGCAAAGATACCGTGGACGATAACGCTGCCGTCCTCGGCTTTCACACCTTCCAGCGTCTCTTTAATAGACTTCGGCTGACCGGGTAAGTTAAGGATCAGCGCCTGTTTGCGAATCACACCAACCTGACGCGAAAGGATCGCAGTTGGTACAAAATGCAGGCTTATCTGGCGCATCTGTTCACCAAAGCCAGGCATCTCGCGGTCCGCTACTGCCAGCGTCGCATCGGGCGTTACGTCACGACGCGCCGGGCCAGTTCCGCCCGTGGTGAGCACCAGATGGCAACTCATTTCATCCACTAGCTCACACAACGTTTGCTCGATGATCGCCTGCTCATCGGGGATTAAGCGGGTTTCCAGTTCAAACGGCGTGGTTAGCGCCGATGTCAGCCATTCTTCCAGCGCAGGGATGCCTTTATCCTGATAAACGCCGCTGGATGCGCGATCAGAGATGGAAACTAAGCCAATACGTAAAGTATTCATCAAGATTTTTCCGTTTAAACAGTCTCGTTAAACAGAATGATACACTGCGAAGGGAGTGACAGACAGGCTTCAGAAGAGGTAGCGTGACCGACTTCCCGGTCACGCTAAGAATGATTACAGCAGATCGCCGATCATTTTTTCCAGTTTTTCTTGGTCAATAGCAAACTTACGGATACCTTCCGCCAGTTTATCTACTGCCATTGGATCCTGGTTGTGCTGCCACAGGAACTCGGACTCAGTGATACGCGCCGGACGCGCTTTCACTTCGCCGGTGTAAGACAGTTTACGTTCGATAGCCCCTTCGCTCTCAGCCAGCTCTTTCAGCAGTGTAGGTGCGATGGTAAGACGGTCGCAGCCTGCCAGTTCCAGAATTTCGCCGATGTTACGGAAGCTTGCGCCCATAACCACGGTTTCATAACCGTGCTCTTTGTAGTACTGGTAGATTTCAGATACAGAAACCACGCCCGGATCTTCTGCCGGAGCGTACTCTTTCTTATCGGTATTCGCTTTGTACCAGTCAAGAATACGGCCAACAAACGGCGAGATCAGGAACACGCCCGCTTCCGCACAAGCACGAGCCTGAGCGAAGGAGAACAGCAGGGTCAGGTTACAGTTGATGCCTTCTTTTTCCAGCTGTTCTGCAGCACGGATACCCTGCCAGGTAGAAGCCAGTTTGATCAGAATACGATCGTTGCTAATACCAGCATCGTTGTAGAGTTTGATCAGGCGTTTTGCTTTCGCAATTGACGCTTCGGTGTCATAGGAAAGACGCGCATCAACTTCAGTTGAGATACGGCCCGGAACCAGTTTCAGGATTTCCAGACCAATATTTACTGCCAGTTTGTCGGTCGCGTCCACGATCTGCTGCGCGCGATCGTTGCTCTGCTGTTTCGCCCAGGCGACAGCATCATCAATCAACTTACGGTATTCCGGAATCTGCGCTGCGTTAAGAATGAGAGAAGGGTTGGTTGTGGCATCCTGCGGTTGATACAGCTTCATTGCCGCGATGTCCCCAGTGTCGGCCACTACGGTGGTGTACTGACGAAGGGAGGTCAATTTGTCCGTCATGATAGTATTTCTCTTTAACAGTGTTAGGGGGATGTAACCGGTCTGCCCTGATGATATCACGACGCAACGTCAGCGCAACCGCCGACAAGACGGTTATCGCCAGGCGAGACTGTTTCGGATTTCTGACACTGCGTTGATATCGCCCGCCATTTTTATACAAAACCTCATGTATGCTACGCAGAAGTTATCAAGTACCTCGTAGCGTATATACTTCTTAAACAATTGGTAACGTTTACACAAGAAAGTCATCGCGACCGGCAATAAGAGGGATATGCATGCCAGATTTTTTCTCCTTTATTAACAGCGTCCTTTGGGGATCGGTAATGATTTACCTGCTCTTCGGCGCAGGTTGTTGGTTCACTTTTCGCACCGGATTTGTGCAGTTTCGCTACATCCGCCAGTTTGGCAAAAGTCTTAAAAATAGCATTCATCCACAGCCAGGCGGTTTAACCTCATTTCAGTCATTGTGTACCAGTCTTGCGGCGCGCGTGGGTAGCGGCAACCTGGCCGGCGTTGCGCTGGCAATTACCGCCGGTGGACCTGGAGCCGTCTTCTGGATGTGGGTTGCCGCGTTTATCGGCATGGCGACCTCGTTTGCCGAATGTTCCCTCGCACAGCTTTATAAAGAACGTGATGCCAATGGGCAGTTTCGTGGCGGACCGGCATGGTATATGGCGCGCGGGCTGGGGATGCGCTGGATGGGCGTTCTGTTCGCCGTCTTTTTGCTCATCGCCTACGGCATAATTTTCAATACCGTTCAGGCAAATTCCGTCGCCCACGCGCTGCGCTTTGCCTTCAATTGTCCGGAGTGGCTGACGGGCGGCGCGCTTGCCCTTCTCACCCTGCTGACCATTGAGACCGGGCTCAAAGGGGTTGCCCGCCTGATGCAGTGGTTGGTTCCGCTGATGGCGCTGCTGTGGGTGTCCACCAGCCTGATGGTATGCGCGATACATATCGACGAGGTGCCGAACGTCATCGTCACCATTTTCCAAAGCGCGTTCGGCTGGCGCGAAGCGGCTTCCGGCGCGCTGGGTTACACCCTTAGCCAGGCACTCACTGCGGGTTTTCAGCGGGGTATGTTCTCCAACGAAGCGGGAATGGGCTCCACGCCGAATGCCGCCGCAGCGGCCGCATCCTGGCCCCCACATCCCGCCGCGCAGGGCATTGTACAGATGATTGGCGTCTTCACAGACACCATTGTTATCTGCTCCGCCAGCGCGATGATAATGCTGCTGGCCGGTGCCGCTGAACAACCGTCCGGTAGTACGGCAGGCATTCATTGGGTACAACAGGCGCTGGTCTCCCTCGTCGGCGACTGGGGCGCGGGCCTTGTCGCACTTGTCGTGGGACTTTTTGCCTTTAGTTCCATTGCGGTGAACTATATCTATGCCGAAAACAACCTTATCTTCCTGAAAGTTGACTCGCGTCTGGCCCGCAACATCCTTCGCGCGGGCGTGCTGGCGATGGTGTTTGTAGGTTGCCTGCTCAGCATGCCGATGATCTGGCAAATAGCGGACGTCATTATGGCGCTGATGGCCATCACGAACCTGACGGCCATTTTGCTGCTTTCACCGGTTGTGGCGCTGATCGCGCGCGATTATCTGCGTCAGCGCAAGCTCGGCGTACCGCCCGTCTTTGACGCCTCACGCTATCCCGAAATCGAGTCACAAATTGCCCCTGGCACCTGGGATGATTTGCCGCGGCAATAACAGCTATCGATCAATTCAGGGCGATTTTTTGCTAAAGTCGGCATAAATTTCCTGCAAGGACTGGATATGCTGATTCTTATTTCACCTGCGAAAACGCTTGATTACCAAAGCCCGTTGACCACCACGCGCTATACGCTGCGGAGCTGTTAGACAATTCCCAGCAGTTGATCCATGAAGCGCGGAAACTGACGCCTCCGCAGATTAGCACGCTGATGCGCATCAGCGACAAACTGGGCGGGTATCAACGCCGCTCGCTTTCATGACTGGCAGCCAGATTTCACGCCGGAGAATGCCCGCCAGGCGATTCTGGCGTTTAAAGGTGATGTCTACACCGGCTTGCAGGCCGAAACCTTCAGCGAAGACGATTTCGATTTTGCCCAACAGCATTTGCGAATGCTTTCCGGCTTGTATGGCGTACTGCGCCCGCTCGATTTAATGCAGCCTTATCGTCTGGAAATGGGGATCCGTCTTGAGAATGCCCGAGGGAAAGATCTGTATCAATTCTGGGGAGATATCATCACCAACAAGCTGAACGAGGCGCTCGCAGCACAAGGCGATAATGTGGTGATTAATCTGGCGTCAGATGAGTATTTTAAATCGGTGAAGCCGAAGAAATTGAATGCCGAGATTATCAAGCCGGTGTTCCTCGATGAGAAGAACGGCAAATTTAAGATAATCAGCTTCTACGCTAAGAAAGCACGCGGTCTGATGAGTCGTTTTATTATTGAAAATCGGCTGACGAAGCCAGAGCAGCTCACTGGCTTTAACAGTGAAGGGTATTTTTTCGACGAGGCATCGTCAGGAAAAAACGAGCTGGTGTTTAAGCGTCACGAGCAATAAAAAGACAACCCCGCCAGCTGGCGGGGTTTGTGTTAATGGTGCTTCCGGTCCGGGCCCGGGCGACGATCGTCATGACGGTGGTGATCGTCACGATCGCGATGTTCATCGTGCGGACGCCAGTGGTTATCGCGCCAGTCATAGTGCGCTTTCCACCAGTCATGGTCGCGCCAGCGGCCGCCATCCCAGTAGTGCCCGTTATTATCCCGATCGCCAATTTGCAGTTTTACCGCTGGCACGAGGGTGATCTCAGCTGCCTGCACCGCCATGGGAGCGACCAGCATCAGTGAAAGCGCGATAAGTGCAGGTTTCAGTGTAGACATAGGTGACTCCTTATTCTTCTTGCCCAACGTGGGCCGATGTAAGGAGAGTACGTGATGGGAACGGGGGATGTTATTCTCTGCAATCCTAAACGCTAAGTGACCGCATTTATTGGGAATTTCTGCTTTTTTCCTGCTGTTTTTCTCCTTAATTTCTTCACAAAAAAGCCGGGTGGCGCTGCGCTTACCCGGCCTACGATGAGTTCGCCGTTGTAGGCCCGGTAAGGCGAAGCCGCCACCGGGCAGCACAATCACGCTCGGGTCATCATCAATTTACGCAACGCAGCAAAATCGGCGGGCAGATTATGTGAAAGCAAGGGTAAATCAGCACGTTCTGCCAGCTCTTTTGGCAGATCCAACGTTTCACCGAGAATCGCTTCCACGCTCTCTTTAAATTTCGCCGGATGCGCGGTGCCGAGGAACAAGCCATATTCGCCTGGATTCAACTGGTCACGCAGCGCACGATACGCTACGGCAGCGTGCGGCTCCGAGGTGTAGCCCAGTTCTTTTAACTCACGCATTGTCTGTTGCGTGGTTTCATCATCCACGGCTGCATAACCCAGCTCTTTCAGTTGCCAGATTTTGCGGCGGAACAACTCTTCCACACGCGGCCAGTTGTTCGGCTGACTCACGTCCATCGCGTTGGATAACGTCGCCTGAGTCGCTTTGGGTGACCACTGACCGTCGTGCAGGAAACGTGGCACGGTATCGTTCACGTTGGTCGCAGCAATAAAACGTTTCACCGGCAGACCGAGTGACTTCGCCAGCAGACCCGCCGTCAAATCGCCGAAGTTTCCGCTTGGCACCGAGACAACCAGCTGGTTGCGCGCTTCCTGCGGCAGCTGCGCAACTGCTTCAAAGTAGTAGCAAATCTGCGCCAGCAAACGGCTGATGTTAATCGAGTTAGCTGAGTTTAACCCCAGCGCCACTTTCAGCTCTTCATCATCAAACGCCTGCTTCACCAGCGCCTGACAGGCATCGAAATCGCCGTCGATGGCAACAGTTTCGATATTGCCGCCCAATGTACAGAACAGTTTTTCTTGCAGTGGACTGATTTTGCCTCGTGGATAGAGGATAACCACTTTCACATTCGGTAAACCGTAGAAAGCATGAGCCACTGCCGCTCCGGTATCACCGGAGGTCGCGGTCAGAATGGTCACTGGCTTATCGCCCGCAATATGGGTCAGCATTTGTGCCATAAAGCGACCGCCGAAATCTTTAAATGCCAGCGTTGGCCCGTGGAACAATTCCAGACAACCGACATCGCTTTCAACATTGGCGACCGGAGCCGGGAAGGCAAACGCCGCGCGCACGCGCTCTTCCAGGATTTCCTGCGGGATTTCATCACCAATAAACGCCGAGAGGATCTTCGCACTGCGGGTGACAAAATCCAGCTTCAGCATCTCATCAATTTCAGTCAGGCTGAATTCCGGCAGGTCGTGCGGAAAAAACAGCCCCTGATTTTTGCCCAACCCCTGGGTTACGGCTTGCGCAAAGCTGACCTGCTCATTGTGATCTTTCAGATTGTAGAGTTTCATTTAGTTTTCCAGTACTCGTGCGCCCGCCGTATCCAGCCGGCAAATATGAACAAAACCTTCCTGATTTTGCAGGTAGTTCTTACCCAACCAGTCGGCAACGCGCTGGGCGGTATCCGGCTTGTCACACAGAGCGAACAAGGTCGGGCCGGAGCCGGAGATACCGCTCGCTACCGCGCCGATTTCCGCAACCGCCTGCCGCGCCTGCCGGAAGCCAGGCAGTAACCGTTCACGGTAGGGTTCAGCGATAACATCTTTCATCAGCTTCGCGGCAAGCTCAGGCTGACGGGAATAGCAGGCGTGAATGAAGCCAGCCAGATGTCGCCCGTGCGCAATGCAATCCTGGCGGCGATACTGCGCCGGTAAAATAGCCCTGGCTTCTGCCGTCGAGACTTTAATCCCCGGATACGCCAGCACCCACAGCCACTCATCAAACCCTGGCACTTGCTGGCTGATGATGTCGTTTTCTTCGATCATCAACTGCATACCACCAAGAAAACACGGCGCCACGTTGTCGTAATGAATGCTGCCGGAGATACGCCCTTCCAGCTCGCCCATCAAAGCCAGCAAACGGGTGTCATTAAGTGGCTTGCCGCAGTGTTCATTCATCGCCATCAGCGCCGCGACCACCGAACAGGCGCTGGAGCCTAAGCCCGAGCCGATCGGCATATTCTTTTCCAGAGTCATCGCCACTGGAATTTGCTTGCCCAGCTCCTGGCAAAAACGCTCCCAGCACTGATAAACGATATTTTCCCGTGGTTCTGACGGCAGCTTATCGGCAAAGCGTCCGAGGTTGTTGAGACTGAATGTCTCTGCCGCCTCAACCGTGACTACATCTCCGAGCAATGCACCATCAACGGGTGTCACCGCCGCCCCGAGCACATCAAACCCGACGCTCATATTGGCACTGGAAG
Source organism: Enterobacter hormaechei (assembly GCA_042434945.1). Classification (GTDB taxonomy): domain Bacteria; phylum Pseudomonadota; class Gammaproteobacteria; order Enterobacterales; family Enterobacteriaceae; genus Escherichia; species Escherichia hormaechei_A. The sequence continues at coordinate 153,037 of CP170191.1, read as the reverse complement.
CCGGGGCATAAACCTTAACCATTTTAGACTCCTAACTTCCATGAGAGGGTGCGTAGCAGATCGGCAAAGACACCGGCAGCTGTAACGTCATTACCCGCACCGTATCCGCGCAGGACCAACGGCAGCGGCTGATAATAGTGGCTATAAAAGGCCAGGGCGTTTTCGCCATTTTTCACTTTGAACAGCGGATCATTACCATCCACTTCGGCAATCTTCACGCGGCAGGCACCATCTTCATCAATATTGCCAACATAGCGCAAAACTTTTCCTTCATCACGGGCCTTCGCCACGCGCGCGGCAAAGAGATCGTCGAGCTGTGACAGATTCGCCATAAAAGCGGCAACATCACCCTCAGCGTTAAACTCTGCGGGCAGCACAGGTTCAATTTCAATATCCACCAGCTCCAGTTCACGTCCCGTTTCACGAGCGAGAATCAATAGCTTACGCGCTACATCCATACCAGAAAGATCATCTCGCGGATCCGGTTCGGTATAACCCATTTCCCGCGCCAGAGTAGTCGCCTCGGAGAAACTCATGCCTTCGTCTAACTTGCCGAAGATATAAGAAAGCGAACCTGAAAGAATGCCGGAGAACTTCATCAATTCATCACCAGCATTGAGCAGATTTTGCAGGTTCTCAATAACCGGTAATCCAGCCCCAACGTTGGTGTCATAGAGGAATTTACGCCGCGATTTTTCCGCCGCATGACGCAACAGATGGTAGTAATCCATCGACGAGGTGTTGGCCTTTTTGTTCGGCGTGACAACGTGGAAACCTTCGCGCAAGAAGTCGGCATATTGATCCGCCACTGCCTGGCTGGAGGTGCAGTCAACAATGACCGGGTTTAGCAGATGATATTCTTTCACGAGGCGAATTAAGCGCCCGAGATTAAACGGCTCTTTGGCTTGCGCCAGTTCTTCCTGCCAGTTTTCCAGGTTTAGGCCATGCACATTGGTAAGCAGAGCCTTCGAGTTGGCAACGCCGCAGACACGTAAGTCGATATGTTTATTCTTCAGCCAGCTTTGTTGACGCTTCAGTTGCTCCAGCAGCGCACCGCCAACGCCACCGACGCCAATCACAAACACTTCGATAACCTGATCGGTATTGAACAGCATCTGATGAGTAACGCGCACGCCAGTGGTCGCATCATCGTTATTTACCACGACAGAGATTGAGCGTTCAGAAGATCCCTGAGCAATGGCGACAATGTTGATATTGGCGCGGGCCAGCGCGGCAAAGAATTTCGCCGAGATCCCACGCAAGGTGCGCATACCATCACCTACCACCGAGATAATGGCCAGCCGTTCCGTCACCGCCAGCGGCTCCAGTAAGCCTTCTTTCAGTTCCAGGTAGAACTCTTCCTGCATTGCCCGTTCAGCTCGCACACAGTCGCTTTGCGGAACGCAGAAACTGATACTGTATTCGGAAGATGATTGCGTAATCAGCACCACGGAAATACGGGCGCGTGACATTGCAGCAAAGACGCGCGCCGCCATGCCGACCATTCCTTTCATCCCCGGGCCGGAAACGCTGAACATTGCCATGTTATTCAGATTGGAAATGCCCTTGACCGGTAATTCGTCTTCATCACGGCTGGCACCAATGAGCGTACCTGGTGCTTGAGGATTTCCGGTATTTTTAATCAGGCAAGGGATCTGGAACTGGGCGATGGGGGTAATGGTGCGGGGGTGAAGAACTTTAGCGCCGAAGTAGGAAAGCTCCATCGCTTCCTGGTAGGACATCGACTTCAACAACCTCGCATCGGGCACCTGACGCGGGTCGCAGGTATAAACCCCGTCAACGTCCGTCCAAATCTCGCAACAATCGGCGCGTAAACAGGCAGCCAGCACCGCAGCGGAGTAGTCGGAACCGTTACGTCCAAGCACCACCAGTTCGCCTTTTTCATTACCGGCGGTGAAACCTGCCATCAGCACCATGTGATCAGCCGGAATACGACTTGCCGCAATACGGCGGGTGGACTCAGCAATATCGACGGTAGATTCGAGGTAATGCCCCACTGCCAGTAGTTTTTCGACCGGATCGATAACGGTAACGTTGTGACCACGCGCTTCTAACACGCCGGCCATAATGGCGATCGACATTTTCTCGCCACGGCAAATCAGCGCAGCGTTGATGCTATCCGGGCACTGCCCTAACAAACTAATGCCATGCAGGACATGTTTTATTTGAGCAAATTCCTGGTCGACGAAAGTTTTCAATTGCGCCAGCGGGAATCCCGGCTGGGCGGCGGCGAGTCCCGTCAGAAGTTCGGCAAAAATACGTTCAGCATCGCTGATATTGGGTAAAGCATCCTGGCCGCTAATGGTTTTTTCAATCATCGCCACCAGGTGGTTGGTGATTTTGGCGGGGGCAGAGAGGACGGTGGCCACCTGCCCCTGCCTGGCATTGCTTTCCAGAATATCGGCAACCCGCAGAAAACGTTCTGCATTTGCCACTGATGTACCGCCGAACTTCAACACTCGCATGGTTGTTACCTCGTTACCTTTGGTCGAAAAAAAAGCCCGCACTGTCAGGTGCGGGCTTTTTTCTGTGTTTCCTGTACGCGTCAGCCCGCACCGTTACCTGTGGTAATGGTGATGGTGGTGGTAATGGTGGTGCTAATGCGTTTCATGGATGTTGTGTACTCTGTAATTTTTATCTGTCTGTGCGCTATGCCTATATTGGTTAAAGTATTTAGTGACCTAAGTCAATAAAATTTTAATTTACTCACGGCAGGTAACCAGTTCAGAAGCTGCTATCAGACACTCTTTTTTTAATCCACACAGAGACATATTGCCCGTTGCAGTCAGAATGAAAAGCTGAAAAATACTTACTAAGGCGTTTTTTATTTGGTGATATTTTTTTCAATATCATGCAGCAAACGGTGCAACATTGCCGTATCTCGTTGCTCTAAAAGCCCCAGGCGTTGCTGTAACCAGTCGACCAGTTTTATGTCATCTGCCACTGCCAGAGTCGTCAGCAATGCCATGACTCGTTCGCGTAAAGCTTGCAGTTGATGTTGGTCTGCCGTTGTGTCACTTTTCGTCGGTTGTTGTATTAATGTTGCTAATTGATAGCAATAGACCATCACTGCCTGCCCCAGATTGAGCGAAGGATAATCCGCCACCATCGGCACACCAGTAAGAACGTCAGCCAACGCTAACTCTTCGTTAGTCAGCCCGGAATCTTCGCGACCAAACACCAGCGCGGCATGGCTCATCCATGAAGATTTTTCCTCTAACAGCGGCACCAGTTCTACTGGCGTTGCGTAGTAATGATATTTCGCCCGACTGCGCGCAGTGGTGGCGACAGTGAAATCGACATCGTGTAACGATTCAACCAGTGTCGGGAAAACTTTAATATTATCAATAATATCACCAGATCCATGTGCGACCCAGCGAGTGGCTGGCTCCAGATGTGCCTGACTATCGACAATCCGCAGTTCGCTAAACCCCATCGTTTTCATTGCCCGCGCCGCTGCCCCAATATTTTCTGCTCTGGCGGGTGCGACCAGAATAATCGTTATACGCATATTGCCACTCTTCTTGACCAAATGACCGCGAACAGGGTGATCACTGTCAACTTATTACGCGGTGCGAATTTACAAATCCTTAACGTAAGTCGCAGAAAAAGCCCTTTACTTAGCTTAAAAAAGGCTAAACTATTTCCTGACTGTACTAACGGTTGAATTGTTAAAAAATGCTACATATCCTTCTGTTTACTTAGGATAATTTTATAAAAAATAAATCTCGACAATTGGATTCACCACGTTTATTAGTTGTATGATGCAACTAGTTGGATTATTAAAATAATGTGACGAAAGCTAGCATTTAGATACGATGATTTCATCAAACTGTTAACGTGCTACAATTGAACTTGATATATGTCAACGAAGCGTAGTTTTATTGGGTGTCCGGCCCCTCTTAGCCTGTTATGTTGCTGTTAAAATGGTTAGGATGACAGCCGTTTTTGACACTGTCGGGTCCTGAGGGAAAGTACCCACGACCAAGCTAATGATGTTGTTGACGTTGATGGAAAGTGCATCAAGAACGCAATTACGTACTTTAGTCATGTTACGCCGATCATGTTAATTTGCAGCATGCATCAGGCAGGTCAGGGACTTTTGTACTTCCTGTTTCGATTTAGTTGGCAATTTAGGTAGCAAACATGCAGACCCCGCACATTCTTATCGTTGAAGACGAGTTGGTAACACGCAACACGTTGAAAAGTATTTTCGAAGCGGAAGGCTATGATGTTTTCGAAGCGACAGATGGCGCGGAAATGCATCAGATCCTCTCTGAATATGACATCAACCTGGTGATCATGGATATCAATCTGCCGGGTAAGAACGGTCTTCTGTTAGCGCGTGAACTGCGCGAGCAGGCGAATGTTGCGTTGATGTTCCTGACTGGCCGTGACAACGAAGTCGATAAAATTCTCGGCCTCGAAATCGGTGCAGATGACTACATCACCAAACCGTTCAACCCGCGTGAACTGACGATTCGTGCACGCAACCTGCTGTCCCGTACCATGAATCTGGGTACTGTCAGCGAAGAACGTCGTAGCGTTGAAAGCTACAAGTTCAATGGTTGGGAACTGGACATCAACAGCCGTTCGTTGATCGGCCCTGATGGCGAGCAGTACAAGCTGCCGCGCAGCGAGTTCCGCGCCATGCTTCACTTCTGTGAAAACCCAGGCAAAATTCAGTCTCGTGCTGAACTGCTGAAGAAAATGACCGGCCGTGAGTTGAAGCCACACGATCGTACCGTTGACGTAACCATCCGTCGTATTCGTAAGCACTTCGAATCTACGCCGGATACGCCGGAAATCATCGCCACGATCCATGGTGAAGGCTATCGTTTCTGCGGTGACCTCCAGGAGTAATTCTCCCGTCACGCAGTAAAAAACGGCGCATTTGCGCCGTTTTTTTTATCAATGCCACGGCATAATCGGTACCGCGCTTATCGCGTTTTTCGGTGAGCCGTCCACGACTTTGTCGGAATAAGCCAGATAAGCCAGGGTGTTACGCTTCGCGTCATAAAAACGGACCACCTGTAGCTTTTTGAACACCAGCGAGGTCCGTTTCTGGAATACGACGTCGCCCTGCGCTTTGCCGTTTTTGATTTTATCACTCAATTCCACCGGGCCAACCTGCTGGCAGGAGATGGCCGCGTCAGACGTGTCTTCAGCCAGCCCCAGGCCGCCTTTAATCCCGCCGGTCTTTGCCCGGCTGACATAGCAGGTGACATTTTTCACATCGGGATCGTCAAAGGCTTCCACAACAATTTTGTGATCCGGGCCGATCATTTTAAATACGGTGTCGACCGAACCAATCTCTTCTGCATGAGCCAATGGCCCCAGCATTATCAGGCTTAAAGACAGGATCAAATGCTTGTATTTCATATTGTTACCATTTTTATCTATTACACGAGCAATTAGTTCGTCACGGTAAATAACATATTGATTAAGAACAAAATCTCAATACTTTTATTTCCGTCAAGACCTAAAACATACTCTACTAAGAAAAAAACACTGAATGCTAAAACAGCAAAAAATGCTATTATCCAATTACCTGATGTCAGGTGCTCGTTGTTGAAAGGATGAGGATATTTTATGGATCAGGCCGGCATTATTCGCGACCTTTTAATCTGGCTGGAAGGTCATCTGGATCAGCCCCTGTCGCTCGACAATGTAGCGGCGAAAGCAGGTTATTCCAAGTGGCACTTACAGAGAATGTTTAAAGATGTCACTGGCCATGCTATTGGCGCGTATATTCGTGCTCGTCGTTTGTCGAAATCGGCGGTCGCACTACGCCTGACTGCGCGTCCGATTCTGGACATCGCGCTGCAATACCGCTTCGACTCTCAACAGACATTTACCCGCGCATTCAAGAAGCAGTTTGCCCAGACTCCTGCACTTTACCGCCGTTCTCCTGAATGGAGCGCCTTTGGTATTCGCCCGCCGCTGCGTCTGGGTGAATTCACTATGCCAGAGCATAAATTTGTCACCCTGGAAGATACGCCGCTGATTGGTGTTACCCAGAGCTACTCCTGTTCGCTGGAGCAAATCTCTGATTTCCGCCATGAAATGCGTTATCAGTTCTGGCACGATTTTCTCGGCAACGCGCCGACCATTCCGCCAGTGCTCTACGGCCTGAATGAAACGCGTCCGAGTCAGGATAAAGACGACGAACAAGAGGTATTCTATACCACCGCGTTAGCCCAGGATCAGGCAGATGGCTATGTACTGACGGGGCATCCGGTGATGCTGCAGGGCGGCGAATATGTGATGTTTACCTATGAAGGTCTGGGAACCGGCGTGCAGGAGTTTATCCTGACGGTATACGGAACGTGCATGCCAATGCTCAACCTGACGCGCCGTAAAGGTCAGGATATTGAGCGATACTACCCGGCAGAAGACGCCAAAGCGGGAGATCGCCCAATTAATCTGCGCTGTGAACTGCTGATTCCTATCCGCCGTTAACGCTGCAGCTCATCTAATGCAGGGGCGTCCAGATGCGAGATGTCCCCTGCGGTTTCAACGACCCAGCCAGACGCCAGCCACAGGCTTTCCTGATAATCCACGCGCGAAATAGAACAGTTACGCAGACGTAAGCGGCGCTCTGCCCATGCTGGTAATCCGAGAATCGTACTCACCAGACATCCCAGTGCAATACCATGGCTCACCAGCAGCGGTCGGCTTCCCTGCGGTAAGTCCCGGCAAGATTCCAGTGCCGCATTGACGCGATCGCTGAGCTCCTGCATTGACTCGCCTTCAGGAATACGCCCATCAACGGTGCCATTGACCAGCTGCCGACGCCAGTTCTCTTCTTCTTCGGTCAGAGAATCGATATGTCTTTTTTCCAGCACACCCATGTTTAATTCACGCAGGCGAGAATCAAAGATGATGTCACAGCCGCAGGCCTGGGCGATGATTTCCGCCGTACGCCGGGTGCGTCCTAAATCGCTACTGATGATATGCGTAATGCCAAGCTCTTTGGCACGGGTTGCCACCTGCATCGCCTGTTGCTCACCTTTGGCGGTCAGCGGGCTGTCAGACTGGCCCTGAATACGTCGCTCGGCGTTCCACTGCGTTTCACCGTGGCGGACTAGGTATACCTGTAACATGCTTTTTTTCCGTATACTGCTGTAACGTTAATTTTCTGAGTAATACTGATTATGCACCAAGTTGTCTGTGCGACCACCAATCCCGCTAAAATTCAGGCCATTCTGCAGGCATTTCACGAGATCTTCGGCGAAGGATCCTGCCATATTGCATCCGTTGCCGTCGAGAGCGGTGTACCGGAACAGCCCTTTGGCAGTGAGGAAACGCGCGCTGGCGCACGAAATCGGGTAGCAAATGCCCGCCGTTTACTTCCAGAGGCTGATTTTTGGGTGGCGATTGAAGCTGGCATTGATGGCGACAGCACTTTCAGTTGGGTGGTGATTGAAAACGCCAGCCAGCGCGGCGAGGCGCGTTCGGCTACTTTGCCGTTGCCTGCGGTGATTCTGGAAAAAGTGCGTGAAGGTGAAGCGCTTGGTCCCGTGATGTCGCGTTATACCGGTATTGATGAGATTGGTCGTAAGGAAGGGGCGATCGGCGTGTTTACCGCCGGGAAACTCACTCGCGCCAGCGTCTATCACCAGGCGGTGATCCTGGCGCTGAGTCCGTTTCATAATGCCGTGTATTAAGCGCCTGATGCGACGCTGCCGCGTCTTATCATGCCTACCAAACATATTGAAATTACGGGTATTTGTAGGACGGATAAGGCGTTCACGCCGCATCCGGCATTCGGTGCACGATGCCTGATGCGCCACGTCTTATCAGGCCTACAAAATACCTCTTCCAGCCACTGGCGCAGCTCGACGGGCGCGGCTTTCAGGCTGTTAGATCCACGCGTAATCGTCGCGATGCCTGCGCCGAGTTCATTTTTTAACTCACGCTGGCTCATTTCGCCGCGCAACAGCTCTTCGACAATACGCACGCGAGTCCCCAACGCTTCGCGCTCATCTGGCGTCAGCATCAGGTTTAACAACGGTAAATGGAGATCGTTTTGGTAGGCATTCTTAAGCAGGTCGACAAAACGTAACCACTCCTGGTGACGCTGTTCTGCCATCGCTGCTGAATAGGGTGATTGTTGGGCCATAATATGTCGCCATTGTTAGCGGGGGAAGCAAAATGCCTCCCCCGGTTGTACTCGCTAAAGAGTACGATAGCATATCATAAACGTGTGGATCAGTAACGACGTCCCCATTCCGTGGCGCTCATCAACGTCGGTTTATCCCCCATGAAATAGCGGTAGTAAGCGTCATAAGCCAGCACGTTCTTCACATAACCGCGCGTCTCGGAGAATGGAATACTCTCGACAAATGCCACTGCGTCGATACGCCCGGCGCTGTTGCCAAGCCAGGTTCGCACCCGCCCTGGTCCGGCGTTATAAGCTGCTGAGGAGAAAATACGATTATTGCCAAATTGCTGATAAACATATTGCAGGTAACTGGTGCCAATGTTGATATTCGTTTCCGGATCCAGCAATTGCCCAGGGCTGCTATAACCAGGAATAGAGAACATCTTCACCGTATGGGTCGCCGTGCCCGGCATAATCTGCATCAGGCCGCTGGCCCCTACCGGTGATTTCACTTTCGGATTCCAGGCGCTCTCCTGACGGGCAATCGCCATCGCATAGCTTTGCGGGATCTCCTTACCGCTGGTGTAGCGTTTGAAAAGATCGTTGTAAGCCAGCGGGAATCGCTCTTCCAGATGATCCCACAACTTCCCGGCGATCGTTGCCTGAACGCTAAGATCCCACCATTGGTTGTTGAAAGCATACCGCGCCAGTTGAGCTTGCTCTGTTTTTGACTTGCTCTTCACCAGATTGGCCCACTCGCTACGCGCGGTGTTATCGAGATTCCAGTACATCAACTCGCGCACGCGCGCCATCTCCGGCCCCTGAGTCAGGGCGCTGTCAACATTCTGCGGCGCTTTATCAATCTTCAGCTCATACTCTTCTCCGATGCGTTGCGCTGCAACCATCGGGTAGAAACCACGCTGTTGCATGAGTTGATGCAAAATCTCTTTTGCTTCAGCTTCACGTCCGCGTTCCAGCAATAAATCCGCCTGCCAGTAACGCCATTCATCTTTCTCTTTCGCCTCCATCGGCAAACGCGCCAGCCAGGTATTCAGGCCGCGACGATCGCCAGTGCCAAGCGCCATTCGCACACGGCGTTCAATCAACGACGTGGATTGCGAGCGCATAATGGCGTCATCGCGCCATTTCGCCTGCTCGTCGGTGACATCGTTGCCCATCAAACGCCAGGCGACGATATCGCGCAGCTCCTGAATCTGATCTTCATTAAGCTGCTGCGCCTGGGCAAGCGACGGGATCATCAGCCGTGCATTTTCAGCATCCTGCCGCGCCACACTGGCAAACGCCACCGCCGCCATTTGACGGGTAAAATCGGTCGCTCCGGTTGTACGCGCGAAGGTCAGTACCGTATTAGGGTTGTTCGCCAGTGAAATGATTGCCGAGGCGATAGTCTGGTAATCGGCAGGCATCTGCCCTGCCAGCACTGTTACCAGGCCAGTGTTACCCGCTTTCATCGCCAGACGGATACGCTCTAAATACGCCAGCGGATCTTGTTTACCTGACGCACGCCAGACGCTAAATAACTTGTCACAGGCGTTAGGCTGGCTCTTGCCGGTTAGCCACAGCTCTTTCGCCCCTTGCCAGGCTTCTTCACTCTGCCCGGTGTTCCATTTCGCATAGTAGTAATTACATTGCGCTTCGGTAGTTCCGGGCTTTTCCGGGCTAAAGGCTAACAAGCCACGCCAGTCTTCACGCCGCGCCAGTTCATTGACGAAACGAGATTGCAGCGTGCGAGCGGGAGGAAGCGTGGGGTTAGCGCGAACAAAGTTAGTGACCGTCACCGCCGGTTGATTCATCAGGTCATCGGTGATCTGGCGGTATTCCAGGTAGGGATAAAGCGGATAATCCTTCAGTCCAGGCATCATTTGTTCGACCACATCCATTTGTCGATTATCCCAGGCCTGCTTGATTTGCGCGTAACGACTACGCTGCTCATCCAGTGAGTCGGCTCGCGCCACGCTGCTGACCGTCAGCAGACAGACACCGGCAGCCAACAGCCGCCAGGTAACTTGTTTGGCTTTTTCCACAAGCGCATCCTCTAAGTGTAAATACATCAATGCAGCGTCATGCCGCGTAATAGATTTATGCTAACCAGTCATTGCCGTTTACGCCACGTTACGGACACTTTTTTACTTTTACTGCGAAGGTGATGGACCAACTGGGATTAGGCGGGGAAAAAGGCTACACTTCGCCTTTGAAAACTCATTATCACGATAAACATAGAGGCGAAGTCCAACGTGGCTCAATTCGTTTATACCATGCATCGTGTCGGCAAAGTTGTTCCGCCGAAACGTCATATTTTGAAAAACATCTCTCTGAGTTTCTTCCCTGGGGCAAAAATTGGTGTCCTGGGTCTGAACGGCGCGGGTAAGTCCACCCTGCTGCGCATTATGGCAGGCATTGATAAAGACATCGAAGGTGAAGCGCGTCCGCAGCCAGACATCAAGATTGGTTATCTGCCGCAGGAACCGCAGCTGAACCCGGAACACACCGTGCGTGAGTCCATTGAAGAAGCGGTTTCAGAAGTGGTTAACGCCCTGAAACGCCTGGATGAAGTGTATGCGCTGTACGCCGATCCGGATGCCGATTTTGACAAGCTGGCCGCTGAACAAGGCCGTCTGGAAGAGATCATTCAGGCTCACGACGGTCATAATCTGAACGTACAGCTGGAGCGTGCGGCGGATGCGCTACGTCTGCCGGACTGGGACGCGAAAATCGCTAACCTCTCCGGTGGTGAGCGTCGTCGCGTGGCGTTGTGCCGCCTGCTGCTGGAAAAACCAGACATGCTGCTGCTCGACGAACCGACCAACCACCTGGATGCCGAATCCGTGGCGTGGCTGGAACGCTTCCTGCACGACTTCGAAGGCACCGTGGTGGCGATTACCCACGACCGTTACTTCCTCGATAACGTTGCGGGCTGGATCCTCGAACTTGACCGCGGTGAAGGTATTCCGTGGGAAGGTAACTACTCCTCCTGGCTGGAGCAGAAAGATCAGCGTCTGGCGCAGGAAGCTTCACAAGAAGCGGCGCGTCGTAAGTCGATCGAGAAAGAGCTGGAGTGGGTACGTCAGGGAACTAAAGGCCGCCAGTCGAAAGGTAAAGCACGTCTGGCACGCTTTGAAGAGCTGAACAGCACCGAATACCAGAAACGTAACGAAACCAACGAACTGTTTATTCCACCTGGACCGCGTCTGGGCGATAAAGTGCTGGAAGTCAGCAACCTGCGTAAATCCTACGGCGATCGCCTGCTGATTGATGACCTGAGCTTCTCGATCCCGAAAGGGGCGATCGTCGGGATCATCGGTCCGAACGGCGCGGGTAAATCGACCTTGTTCCGTATGATCTCCGGTCAGGAACAGCCGGACAGCGGCACCATCACTTTGGGTGAAACGGTGAAACTGGCATCGGTTGATCAGTTCCGTGACTCAATGGATAACAGCAAAACCGTTTGGGAAGAAGTTTCCGGCGGGCTGGATATCATGAAGATTGGCAACACCGAGATGCCAAGCCGCGCCTACGTTGGCCGCTTTAACTTTAAAGGGGTTGATCAGGGTAAACGCGTTGGTGAACTCTCCGGTGGTGAGCGCGGTCGTCTGCATCTGGCGAAGCTGCTGCAGGTTGGCGGCAACATGCTGCTGCTCGACGAACCAACTAACGACCTGGATATCGAAACCCTGCGCGCACTGGAAAACGCCCTGCTGGAGTTCCCTGGCTGCGCGATGGTTATCTCGCACGACCGTTGGTTCCTCGACCGTATTGCCACGCACATCCTGGACTACCAGGATGAAGGTAAAGTTGAGTTCTTCGAAGGTAACTTTACCGAGTACGAAGAGTACAAGAAACGCACGCTGGGCGCAGACGCGCTGGAGCCGAAGCGTATCAAGTACAAGCGTATTGCGAAGTAAAAGCTAAACGGCAACTTCGGTTGCCGTTTTTTATGTTTGTACCCTCTCCCCGTGGGAGAGGGCCAGGGTGAGGGCATCAGGCCGCACAGTGTGTAGGCCGGGTAAGGCGAAGCCGCCACCCGGCTTTTTTATTTGCCCACGTAATACCGCTTCACCTCATCAAACTGCATCGCAAAGTCGATATAGCTCATCAGCGCAGGCGAATTGAGCTTACGGCTCGGGTAGGCCAGCCAGAGATCGTTTCCCTCAACGCTCCACGCCGGCAGCACCTTCACCAGCGCGCCCTTTTCGATCTTATCTTCCAGCAGGAATGCGGGTAACAGCGTGATCCCCGCCCCGGCAATGGCGCATTCCCGGGCGTACACCAGGTTATCGGTCATATGGGCGTTATCCGGCAGGTAGCGGTAATCCTCACTCTCGCTTCGCAGAAGCCACTCCGACCATGCCCGGTGCGTAATGCAGCGGTGCTCCACCAGCTGTCGGGGATGGATTAACGGCGCCCGACGCGCCAGGTAGTGGGGCGAGGCCAGCATGTAGCGCGGACAGTGCCCAATCATGCGGCCAATCAGGGAAGAATCCTGCGGTTTGCCGGTGCGCAGCGCCACGTCAAAGCCAGACTCGACCAGATCCACCACGTCGTCTGAGATCGACACATCCAGCGACACGTCCGGATAGCGAAGCTGGAACTCGGCATTCATATGCGCCAGCAGCGTCGCGCCAATTCCCGCCGGACAGGTGATCCGCAGCCGCCCGCTGGGGTTTTCGCGCAGCCGCTGAATGGCATACTCCGCGCGCTCGCTGGCCGCCAGCATCTCGCGACAGTGCACCAGATAGTGCTCGCCTGCAAACGTCAGGCTGATCCTGCGCGTAGTGCGATTCAACAGACGGATCCCCACCTGCTGCTCCAGCTGGCTAATCCGCTGGCTGACGCTGGATTTCGGCAGTTCCGCCTTCTGCGCCGCCGCGGTAAAGCTGCCCATCTCGGCCACCAGCGCAAACAGCGCCATATCCTGAAGCTGTTTAAACATGATTGTTCACCCTGTACGAACGCTGAGTTCTGGATTGTCCATCTTATCATGCAGCTGACCACTTAATAGACTAGCCTCAACAAAACGCATGCCATTGAGGAGCACACCATGTCAGTGAAAGCCATTGCCGTTAACCCGGAAAATCCGTCCACCTTCGTTGAAATCACTCCGCCGATGCCGCAGCCCGGTGAACACGATCTGCTGGTGGAGGTAAAAGCCGTCTCCGTAAACCCGGTGGACACCAAGGTACATGCAGGCATTGCCAAAAGCGGACTGAAGGAGCCGCGCATTCTCGGGTGGGATGCCAGCGGTATCGTAAAAGCCGTTGGGGCTGGCGTCACCGGATTCAAACCGGGTGACGAAGTGTGGTACGCGGGGGACATCACCCGCCCGGGCAGCAATACCACGCATCAGCTGATCGATGCGCGCATTGTCGGGCACAAGCCTGCAAGCCTTGACTGGGCCGCCTCGGCAGCACTGCCGCTGACGGCGCTTACCGCGTGGGAAGGCCTGTTTGAACGGCTGAAGATTCAGGATGCCGACGCAGATAAAACGCTGCTGATAATTGGCGGCGCGGGTGGAGTCGGATCGCTGGCGATCCCGTTTGCGAAGCACAACAGCAAGGTGAAGATCGTCGCAACCGCTTCACGAGAAGATTCCGCCCGGTGGTGTCGCGATCGCGGGGCTGACATTGTTGTAAATTACCGCGACCTGAAGGGAGAACTGGCGAAACAGGGGCTCACCTTTGTGGATTACATTTTTATCCTCAACGATACCGACGGGCACTGGGATGCGGTCAGCGATCTGATTGCCCCTCAGGGAGACATTTGTTCCATCGTTGAAAACGCGCATCCGCTGAACCAGGACAAGCTGAAGTCCAAATCTGCCGCCCTGCACTGGGAATTTATGTACACCCGTAGCATGTACCAGACCACGGATATGGCGCGTCAGGGTGAGATTTTAGATGAGGTGGCGAAGCTGGTGGATAACGGCGTGGTGGAAAGCTCGCTCAGCGAAACGCTGCACGGGCTAAGCGTGGAAAGCATTACCGAAGCGCACCGCAGGGTGCTGGAGGGGCATATGCGTGGGAAGGTGGTGGTTGAGTATTGAACCCTCACCCCGGCCCTCTCCCACAGGGAGAGGGAGATTAAAGTCCCCTCTCCCCTCTGGGGAGAGGGTTAGGGTGAGGGGTAAATCTTTTACCTCTGCTCCCCCATCATCTCCCGCACCAGCTCCACGCAGCGCAGGAAACGGCTGTCGTAATCTTCCTCTTCAACCCGCACAAATTCGATATTGTTCTCTTCCAGCATCTCCACCAGCAGATTCTGGAACTCTTTACGATCCACCGAACTGCCGAGGCTGCGTAAACCATCCGCCACCCACGGCGTGTTGTTCTCCAGCAGGATCACCAGATCGAAACGGTATTCATCAATCAGCGCCTGCACGAACGGATGTTCCCGCCCTTCGTACTTTTTGCAGAACGCCTGAGTGGTGACAAAATCGGTATCGATAAATGCCACTTTATTGGCATATTTCACCGCAAAATCAATGTATTGAGCGTGGCCCAGCGCGATTTTATCGTAGTCAGAATACTGCAATGCGATCTCATCACCGCCGAGGTGTGAAAAGACATAATCGCGGCCATATTCCCACGCACTGGTGGTGTTGAAGATATTGGCAAGTTTGTTTACCAGGGTGGATTTACCGCTCGACTCGCCGCCAAGGATCGCCACGGTACGCACAAAAAACGGCTTCACTTCGGTAGGAATATATTCCCAGTAGCGGAACGGGTTTTCGCGGATCTGCGCACCGCTGATACTCATAAAGGTACGTTTCGGATCGACCAGCACCGTCTCGATCCCCAGATGTTCCATATACTGTGGCGCATCGGCTTCTTCCGAGGTGTAGATCAGATCCGGCTGGATCCCTTTTTCAGCCATAAACTTTTTGATACCGTTGCTCCACACATCCCAGCCGTGCGGATACGGCTCCATGCCCTCTTCGTTGAAAGCATGAATGCGAATATTTTTCTGATATTTAAAAGTTTGCAATAACCAGCGCAGACGATCCGGCACGGTCGGCTGCTGCGACATGGCACTGTCTTCGAACAACGCGCGGTCACGGGTATCGTCAAAACCCATAATGATATGCAGCTCGTCAACCTGGCTACAGGCGCGCTGGATAAGGTAGATATGTCCGGTATGCAGTGGGTAGAACTTACCGAATACGACACCGATCGTTTTCTTCTGCCGGGGAAACTCAAGCCCCAAAAAACGGTGCAACGCCTCCAGCTTTTGCGCGCTGGGGCTTTTGATTTTGGCATTCAGTAACTGGCTTAAATACCCTTTGGTCATACCGCTGGCATCAGCTACCTGCTGTAGCGTGCAGCCCTGTTGCTTGATGGCAGTTTTCAGGTAATCAAATGACGACATATCTCCCTCCGTATTTCTCATTATAAGTCGTCGAACACGCTAAGCGCGTCGGAGAGTTTTTTAACGCCAAAAATCTGCATCCCTTCCGGCGCTTTTTTCGGTACGTTAGCCGCCGGAACAATCGCCCGGCGAAAACCGTGTTTCGCCGCTTCAGAGATTCGTTCCTGACCGCTGGGCACCGGGCGGATCTCCCCTGCCAGCCCGACTTCACCAAACACCACCAGATCCTGCGGTAGCGGTCTGTCACGCAGGCTGGAAACCATCGCCAGCAGTAACGCTAAGTCGGCGCTGGTTTCGGTTACCTTTACGCCGCCGACCACGTTCACAAACACATCCTGATCGGCCATTTGCAGACCACCGTGACGGTGCAAGACAGCCAGCAGGATTGCCAGACGGTTTTGTTCCAGCCCCACTGCCACGCGGCGCGGATTCGCCATCATCGAGTGATCGACCAGCGCCTGAATCTCCACCAGCAACGGACGCGTTCCTTCCCACACCACCATCACGGAGCTGCCGGAGGTCACTTCATCTCCGCGACTTAAGAAAATTGCCGAAGGGTTGCTGACTTCACGCAGCCCCTGTTCGGTCATCGCGAAGACGCCCAGCTCATTCACCGCGCCGAAGCGGTTTTTATGGCTGCGCAAGGTGCGAAAACGGGAGTCGGCATCGCCATCCAAAAGCACCGAACAGTCGATACAGTGTTCCAGCACTTTCGGGCCAGCCAGCGAACCATCTTTGGTTACGTGCCCCACCATGACAATCGCCACACCGCGCGTTTTGGCGAAGCGTGTCAAATAAGCCGCCGTTTCACGCACCTGCGCCACGCTACCAGGCGATGACTGTACATCCGCCATATGCATCACCTGGATCGAGTCAATTACCATCAGCTTCGGTTGCTCTTCTTCGGCAATCAGGCAGATCTGTTCGATGCTGGTTTCCGACAACATATTGAGATTGTCAGTCGGCAGGCCAAGGCGATGAGCGCGCATTGCCACCTGTTGCAGCGACTCTTCGCCGGTGACATACAGCGTTTTCATCTGCTGGGCCAGTTTGCACAGCGTTTGCAGTAGCAGCGTGGATTTCCCCGCACCAGGGTTACCGCCAATCAGAATGGCACTTCCTGGCACCACGCCGCCGCCTAGTACGCGGTCGAACTCTTTAAATCCGGTGGAAAAACGCGGCAGCTCTTCAAGGCTGATATCGGAGAGTTTCTGGACTTTTGCCACCCCGGCGCTACCGGCATAGCCGCTGAGACGCTCGTTACGCGCCACCGTAGGCGACGCAGCAAGACGCACCTCGGTGATGGTGTTCCAGGCATGACAGGCACTGCACTGCCCCTGCCAGCGCGGATAATCGGCCCCGCATTCATTACAAACAAAGGCGCGTTTTGGAGCTTTTGCCACGGTGTACCTCGTTAATGCTGTGCCGCCCGCAGGATGGCGGGCGAGCAATTACTTCTGATTCAGGCTGCCTGAGAGGATGCAGAATACCCCCATCAGGTCAGCGTGACGGATGGTGACTTCCGCCTTTTCATTCACTTTTGGCTTGGCATGGTAGGCAATCCCCAGCCCTGCCGCTTTGATCATCGGCAGGTCATTGGCTCCATCGCCAATCGCCACGGTCTGCGCCAGCGGGATTTCATACTCCTGCGCGAGGCGAGTCAGAGTTTTCGCTTTGTACTGCGCGTCTACGATGTCGCCGATCACATTGCCGGTAAATTTACCGTCCATGATCTCCAGTTCATTGGCTACCACGGCTGTCAGGCGCAGCTTGTCGCGCAGGTATTCAGCAAAGAAAGTAAAGCCGCCGGAGGCAATCGCCACTTTCCAGCCCAGCGTTTCCAGCTTGAGCACCAGTTGCGTTAAGCCTGGCATCAGCGGCAGATTTTCACGCACCTGTTGCAGAATATTGGCGTCAGCGCCTTTCAGCGTCGCCACGCGGCTGCGCAGGCTGGCGGTAAAATCGAGTTCGCCGCGCATCGCCCGTTCGGTTACTTCCGCCACCATCTCGCCCGTTCCGGCCAGTTTGGCAATTTCATCAATACATTCAATCTGGATGGCGGTGGAATCCATGTCCATCACCAGCAAACCCGGCGTGCGCAGGTGCGGGATTTTTCCCAGCGGCGCGACATCCAGCTGCGCTTCGTGGGCCAGGCGTGTAGCCCGTGCGGTGAGTGAACCTGCCAGACGAATCACCTGATAATCTTCCACGCACCAGGCGGCAACAATCACCATCGCCGCACCCAGTTTGCTCTGGTATTGGGTCAGACGCTGTTTATCCAGCCCACGACCATACAGCAGCCAGCCGCTACGACCTGCGTGGTAATCCAGTGGCATCACTTCATCACCACTTAATGAAAGAGGCAGACCCGGCCATAAAGAGACATCTTCAGGCAGGTCGCACCAGGTAATGTTAGGCATTAAGGCTCCTGTAAAATCGTTCGAAGCAGGGAAAATAACGCATGAGGCTACCTTGTATCCATTGCTTCTGGCAACATTAAGTCTCAAATTTTCAAAGGGTGGAAGATGGCTCGCACAAAACTGAAATTCCGGCTACATCGGGCAGTGATTGTCCTGTTCTGTCTTGCCTTGTTAGTGGCACTGATGCAGGGGGCGTCATGGTTTAGTCAAAACCACCAGCGACAGCGTAATCCACAGCTGGAAGAACTGGCCCGCACCCTGGCGCGTCAGGTGACGCTGAACGTTGCACCGCTGATGCGTACCGACTCACCGGATGAAAAACGCATTCAGGCGATCCTCGATCAGTTAACGGATGAAAGCCGTATCCTCGACGCGGGTGTGTATGACGAACAAGGCGATCTTATCGCCCGTTCTGGCGAAAGCGTCGAAGTGCGCGACCGGCTGGCGCTCGACGGCAAAAAAGCGGGCGGCTATTTTAACCAGCAGATTGTCGAACCCATTGCCGGGAAAAACGGACCGCTCGGCTATCTGCGCCTGACGCTCGACACCCATACGCTCGCCACCGAAGCCCAACAGGTGGATAACACCACTAACATTTTACGCCTGATGTTGCTGCTCTCACTGGCAATCGGCGTAGTGCTGACCCGCACGCTGCTACAGGGTAAACGTACCCGCTGGCAGCAATCGCCCTTCCTGTTAACCGCCAGCAAACCGGTGCCGGAAGAGGAAGAAAGCGAGAAAAAAGAGTGACCCATTACTACAAGAAAGGAAATCGTTATGTCCACATTACGCCTGCTCATCTCTGACTCTTACGACCCGTGGTTTAACCTGGCGGTGGAAGAGTGTATTTTTCGCCAAATGCCCGCCACGCAGCGCGTTCTGTTTCTCTGGCGCAATGCCGACACGGTAGTAATTGGTCGCGCGCAGAACCCGTGGAAAGAGTGTAATACCCGGCGGATGGAAGAAGATAACGTCCGCCTGGCGCGGCGCAGTAGCGGTGGCGGCGCGGTGTTCCACGATCTCGGCAATACCTGTTTTACCTTTATGGCTGGCAAGCCGGAGTACGATAAAACCATCTCCACGTCGATTGTGCTCAATGCGCTGAACGCGCTCGGCGTCAGCGCCGAAGCGTCCGGACGTAACGATCTGGTGGTGAAAACCGCCGAAGGCGACCGCAAAGTCTCAGGATCGGCCTATCGCGAAACCAAAGATCGTGGCTTCCACCACGGCACCTTGCTGCTCAATGCCGACCTCAGCCGCCTGGCAAACTATCTCAATCCGGATAAAAAGAAACTGGCGGCGAAAGGCATTACCTCAGTGCGTTCCCGCGTGACCAACCTCACCGAGCTGTTGCCGGGGATCACCCATGAGCAGGTTTGCGAGGCCATAACCAAGGCCTTTTTCGCCCATTATGGCGAGCGTGTAGAAGCGGAAATCATCTCCCCAGACAAAACGCCAGACTTGCCAAACTTCGCCGAAACCTTTGCCCGTCAGAGTAGCTGGGAATGGAACTTCGGTCAGGCTCCGGCATTCTCGCATCTGCTGGATGAACGCTTTACCTGGGGCGGCGTGGAACTGCATTTCGACGTTGAAAAAGGCCATATCACCCGCGCCCAGGTGTTTACCGACAGCCTCAACCCCGCGCCGCTGGAAGCCCTCGCCGGACGACTCCAAGGCTGCCTGTACCGCGCAGATATGCTGCAACAGGAGTGCGAAGCGCTGTTGGTTGACTTCCCGGAACAGGAAAAAGAGCTACGGGAGTTATCGGCATGGATGGCTGGGGCGGTAAGGTAACTCGCTGATTAAAATATCCAAGGAAGGAAATATGATCGATCTGGAAAACCAGGAACGGGAGATTATCAATTTAATGTTCAGCCAGCGTATTTCCTGGCTAGCCGCCGTGCGTATCAGGCATAAATTATCGCTTGCTGAAGTAAGTAAAATGTTAGGTATCTCGATTAATTCTCTAAAACAGATCGAAAAGACGGAACGGCTTAGCTCAAACATCAAAAGCAAAATGGCAGAAATTTATGGTTGTCCACCAGAGTTGCTGATATGCCCTTCCTGGATGACGGCTGAACATAAATGAATAGATTCGTGAATAGATACTAAAAAGCCGGAGCAGTCCCCCACTCCGGCTTAATCGCCTTGCAGCGAAACACAATTACTCTTTATCGCCCAGCAGAACGGATTCCAGTGCGATTTTGATCATGTCGTTGAAGGTGGTCTGACGCTCAGCGGCAGTGGTCTGCTCGTGAGTGCGGATGTGGTCAGACACGGTGCAGATGGTCAGGGCTTTCGCGCCAAATTCTGCAGCGACGCCGTAGATACCAGCCGCTTCCATTTCCACGCCGAGGATGCCGTATTTTTCCATCACGTCGAACATTTCGCCGTCCGGAGAGTAGAACAGGTCAGCGGAGAACAGGTTACCCACGCGAGCATCAATGCCCAGTGCTTTAGCTGCATCTACTGCGTTACGCACCATGTCGAAGTCAGCGATAGCTGCGAAGTCATGGTCTTTAAAGCGGATACGGTTAACTTTGGAATCGGTGCAGGCACCCATACCAATCACCACGTCACGCAGTTTTACGTGCGGCAGAACAGCGCCACAGGAACCAACGCGGATAATTTTCTTCACGCCGAAATCGGTGATCAGTTCTTTGGTGTAGATGGAGCAGGACGGGATACCCATACCGTGACCCATTACGGAAATTTTGCGGCCTTTGTAAGTACCAGTGAAGCCCAGCATACCGCGTACGTTGTTCACTTCACGGGCATCTTCAAGGAAAGTTTCAGCAATATACTTCGCACGCAGCGGGTCGCCTGGCATCAAAACTACGTCAGCGAAATCGCCCATTTCTGCATTAATGTGTGGGGTAGCCATTGTTTTATCCTTTTTGTGACATAACAAAGGCGGAGTCAACGCTCCGCCCAAATCCATCAGAACATGGCTTTGCCATATTCCATATCAGAAGTACCAAAATATTTTGCCAGAGTCTGGCCGATATCCGCGAAGGTTTCACGGTGACCCAGTGAGCCCGGTTTTACTTTCGGGCCGTAAACCAGTACCGGAATGTGTTCACGCGTGTGGTCAGTACCGGTCCAGGTCGGATCACAGCCGTGGTCAGCGGTAAGGATCAGGATGTCGTCATCGCGCAGCAGAGACATCAGCTCCGGCAGACGGCGGTCGAACAGTTCCAGACCCGCAGCATAACCGGCGACGTCGCGACGGTGGCCCCAGGAAGAGTCGAAGTCAACGAAGTTGGTGAAGACGATGGTGTTATCACCCGCTTCTTTCATCTCTTTGATGGTGGCGTCAAACAGCGCGTCCAGGCCAGTCGCTTTCACTTTTTTGGTGATACCGCAGTTGGCGTAGATGTCCGCAATTTTACCGACAGAAACCACCTGGCCGTGTTTTTCATCAACCAGTTTCTGCAGCACGGTCGGTGCTGGCGGCTCAACAGCCAGGTCGTGACGGTTACCGGTACGCTGGAAGTTACCGGCTTTGTCGCCGATAAACGGACGAGCGATAACACGACCGATATTGTAGCCGCCGTTGGTCAGCTCTTCACGGGCGATTTCGCACAGTTCGTAGAGTTTATCCAGACCGAAAGTTTCTTCATGACAGGCAATCTGGAACACGGAGTCAGCGGAGGTATAGAAAATCGGCTTGCCGGTTTTCATGTGCTCTTCGCCCAGTTGATCCAGAATGACCGTACCGGAAGAGTGGCAGTTACCGAGGTAACCCGGCAGATTAGCGCGTTCGACCAGTTTATCCAGCAGCTCTTGCGGGAAGCTGTTTTCGTGATCGGAGAAATATCCCCACTCAAACAGAACCGGGACACCGGCGATTTCCCAGTGACCAGACGGGGTATCTTTACCGGATGACATTTCGTGCGCCCATGCGTACGCGCCGATAACTTCAGCGTTGCCGTCCATTCCCGCCGGAATGAAACCGGTAGAACCTTCGTGTGCTTTCGCCAGCCCCAGACGGGTCAGATTTGGCAGATTGAGCGGGCCTTTACGACCGTTATCAGCTTCGCCTTTGGCACAAGCTTCAGCGATATGACCCAGGGTGTCAGCCCCGACGTCACCAAAGCGTTCTGCATCTTCTGTAGCGCCGATGCCGAATGAGTCCAGCACCATAATAAATGCACGTTTCATATGTTCTCCGTACTCAGTGCTTCAAATTTAAATGATCAGATCAGTATACCGTTATTCGCTGATACGGCGATAGACAGTTGGTGTGCTTTCCGGTGCTTTATCGGCAAGTTTAATTGCCGCTTTCACCGCTTTCGCCGCTTCCTGCCAGCTGTTTTCGTCTTTCGCGTGGATAACCGCCAGCGGACGCTGACCGTCTACCTGGTCGCCCAGACGTGCCATATCAGTAAAGCCGACGCTGTAATCGATGGTGTCAGATGCCTGACGGCGTCCGCCGCCCATTGCAACCACTGCCATCCCCAGCGCGCGGGTATCCATTTCACTGACAAAACCTTCGGTATCAGCATAGACTGCTTTCGTCAGCATCGCTGTCGGCAGATACTTCGCGTAGTTCTCAACGAAGTCGGTCGGGCCTTTTTGTGCCGCTACCATACGACCAAAGACTTCTGCCGCTTTACCGTTGTCCAGCACCGCCTGCAATTTCGCGCGCGCTTCGGCGTCATCTTTCGCCAGTTTGCCGGAGATCAGCATCTCCACACACAGCGCCATCGTGACATCAAACAGACGCGGGTTACGATATTCACCCGTCAGGAACTGCACCGCTTCACGAACTTCAACCGCGTTACCTGCACTGGAGGCCAGTACCTGATTCATGTCGGTGAGCAGCGCGGTGGTGCGCACGCCAGCGCCGTTAGCCACGCCAACAATCGCTTCGGCAAGGGCTTCAGAGAGTTCGTAGGTCGGCATAAACGCGCCGCTACCCACTTTCACGTCCATCACCAGCGCGTCCAGACCTTCCGCCAGTTTCTTCGCCAGGATCGAGGCAGTGATCAGCGGGATGGAGTCCACGGTTGCGGTAATATCGCGGGTCGCGTAGAAACGTTTATCTGCCGGAGCCAGTGAGCTGGTCTGGCCAATAATCGCCACACCGACGTCTTTAATAATTTCGCGGAAACGGTTGTCATCCGGGAAAATGTCGAAGCCAGGGATGGATTCCAGTTTGTCGAGCGTACCGCCAGTATGACCGAGGCCACGACCGGAGATCATCGGAATATAGCCGCCGCAGGCTGCGACCATCGGCCCCAACATCAGCGAAGTGACATCGCCGACGCCACCGGTGGAGTGTTTATCAACAATCGGTCCATTCAGATGCAGGCTTTTCCAGTCGAGAACGGTTCCTGAATCTCGCATCGCCATGGTCAGCGAGACACGCTCAGGCATTGTCATATCGTGGAAGAAAATGGTCATCGCGAGGGCGGCAATCTGCCCTTCGGAGATAGTGTTGTCGCGAATACCGTTGATAAAGAAACGAATTTCTTCATCGCTCAGCGCATGACCATCACGTTTTTTACGAATAATTTCTTGTGCGAGAAACAAGGTAACCTCCCGAGGAAAAGAGTATGAGGCGGCGGCTTTTGCCGGATGCGTCTACGCCTTATCCGGCCTACGGGTAGATACGTCTCGTAGGCCTGATAAGCGCAGCGCATCAGGCGTAAAGCATCTTACTTAGTAGCTGCTGGCGCTCTTACCGTCGCCGTGGCCCAGCGCTTTCAGCAGGCTTGCCAGCAGGCTGGAAGCGCCAAAGCGGTAGTGACGCGCATCAGCCCAGTCAGCACCGAACAGTTCATCTGCGATGGCGAGATATTTCTGCGCATCTTCCGCAGTACGCACGCCGCCCGCCGGTTTGAAACCAACGGTTTTTTCTACGCCCATATCACGGATCACTTCCATCATGATGCGCGCGCTTTCCGGCGTCGCGTTCACAGCCACTTTACCGGTAGAGGTTTTGATGAAGTCCGCACCCGCTTTGATGGAGATTTCAGACGCTTTACGGATCAGCGCTTCGTCTTTCAGTTCGCCGGTTTCGATGATCACTTTCAGCAGTACATTCGCTGCCGCGCAAGCCTCTTTACAGGCTTTCACCAGGTCAAAACCAACCTGCTCGTTACCCGCCATCAGCGCGCGGTACGGGAACACAACGTCAACTTCATCAGCACCGTAGGCGATTGCCGCACGGGTTTCTGCCAGTGCGATGTCGATGTCGTCGTTACCGTGTGGGAAGTTGGTTACCGTAGCAATACGGATTTCCGGGGTGCCCTGCTCTTTCAGTGTTTTGCGAGCAATCGGGATAAAGCGAGGATAGATACAGATAGCGGCGGTATTGCCGACCGGAGTTTTGGCCTGATGACACAGAGCAATTACTTTCTCGTCGGTGTCGTCGTCATTCAGGGTGGTCAGGTCCATCAATTTCAGTGCACGCAGGCTGCTTGCTTTCAGATCAGTCATTTCATTCTCCTGGCTTGTCGCCAATAAAATTCACCTTGCGAGTTTGTTAGTATTCTAACATCTACTCCGCAACACACTTCGATATACATCACAATTAAGGAAATCTACTTACAAGTTTGCATCACTATAATGCGATCTGGTTCAAATAATTCACTTTCAAATGAATGCGTCAGTGGTGGCAAACGCATCAGGATCAAAGTGAACATCACGAAACTTCTTACAATGGCGCATCACCTTCGGCATAAAAGGAAAAGAAGATGCCCACTTCTCATGAAAATGCACTGCAACAACGTTGCCAGCAAATTGTCACCAGCCCAGTGCTTAGCCCGGAGCAGAAGCGCCATTTTCTGGCACTGGAAGCAGAAAACAATCTGCCTTACCCACAGCTTCCTGCCGAAGCCCGCCGCGCGCTGGATGAAGGTGTAATCTGCGATATGTTTGAAGGTCATGCGCCGTACAAACCGCGCTATGTCTTACCCGATTACGCCCGTTTTCTGGCGAACGGTTCCGAATGGCTGGAGCTGGAAGGCGCGAAAGATCTTGATGACGCACTCTCTCTGCTGACCATTCTTTACCACCACGTACCGTCGGTCACATCGATGCCGGTCTACCTGGGGCAACTGGATGCGTTGTTGCAACCGTATGTTAGAATTCTAACACAAGACGAGATCGATGTTCGAATAAAACGTTTCTGGCGTTACCTCGACAGAACCCTGCCAGACGCCTTTATGCACGCCAATATCGGCCCGTCTGATTCGCCCATTACCCGCGCGATCTTACGTGCAGACGCAGAGTTGAAGCAGGTTTCACCGAACCTGACCTTTATCTACGATCCTGAAATCACCCCTGATGACCTGCTGCTGGAAGTGGCGAAGAACATCTGTGAATGTAGCAAACCGCACATCGCCAACGGTCCGGTGCATGATAAAATTTTCACAAAAGGGGGCTACGGGATTGTGAGCTGTTACAACTCACTGCCGCTGGCGGGTGGTGGCAGCACGCTGGTACGCCTTAACCTGAAAGCCATTGCCGAGCGCAGCGAATCGCTGGATGACTTCTTTACGCGCACTCTACCGCACTACTGCCAGCAGCAGATCGCCATCATCGATGCGCGGTGTGAATTCCTCTATCAACAATCACACTTCTTTGAGAATAGCTTCCTGGTGAAAGAAGGGCTGATTAACCCTGAACGTTTTGTGCCAATGTTTGGCATGTATGGGCTGGCGGAAGCGGTTAACTTGCTGTGTGAGAAAGAAGGGATTGCCGCGCGCTACGGTAAAGAAGCCGCCGCAAATGAAGTGGGTTATCGCATCAGCGCGCAACTGGCGGAGTTTGTCGCCAATACCCCCGTGAAATATGGCTGGCAAAAACGCGCCATGTTACACGCACAGTCGGGGATCAGTTCCGATATCGGCACCACGCCGGGCGCGCGTTTGCCGTATGGCGATGAGCCAGATCCGATCACCCATCTGCAAACTGTCGCCCCGCATCATGCTTATTATTATTCCGGCATCAGCGACATTCTGACGCTCGACGAAACCATCAAACGTAATCCGCAGGCGCTGGTACAGCTTTGCCTCGGTGCCTTTAAAGCCGGAATGCGTGAATTTACCGCCAATGTCAGCGGTAACGATCTGGTTCGCGTTACCGGTTATATGGTGCGTTTGTCGGATTTAGAAAAATATCGCGCCGAAGGTTCACGCACCAACACCACCTGGCTGGGCGAAGAAGCCGCACGCAACACTCGTATTCTGGAACGCCAGCCGCGCGTGATAAGCCATGAACAGCAGATGCGCTTTAGTCAGTAAGATTATCCCCTTCTCCTGCGTTGACGGGCCAGGCAGTCGTCTGGCTCTGTTTTTGCAGGGCTGCAATCTGCGCTGCAAAAACTGTCACAATCCGTGGACGATGGGACGTTGCAATGACTGCGGCGACTGTGTTCCCCACTGTCCTCATGATGCGCTGGCAATTCAGGCCGGGCGCGTCTGGTGGCAGGAGAGTCACTGTCAGCAGTGCGACACCTGTCTGCACCTGTGTCAGCAGCAGGCGACGCCGATGGCGCAGCGCTATAGCGTCGAGGAGATCCTCTCCCGGGTTCGCACGTCCGCGCCGTTTATTGAGGGCGTGACCGTCAGCGGGGGTGAGGCCACCACGCAGCTGCCGTTTTTGGTTGCGCTGTTCACCGCGATCAAAGCCGAACCGTCCCTGCGCCATCTGACGTGCCTGGTGGACAGCAACGGCCTGTTAAGCGAAACCGGCTGGCAAAAGCTGTTACCGGTGTTTGACGGCGCGATGGTGGATCTGAAAGCCTGGGGCAATGAACATCACCGTTTTCTGACCGGGCGCGAAAACACGCAGATCAAGCAGAGCATCCGCTGGCTGGCCGATCGTCATCGCCTGACGGAGCTGCGCCTGCTGGTGATCCCCGCTCGGTGTGATTATCTGCACCATCTGCCATCGCTGACCGCTTTTATCCACGCGTTGGGGAACGTTCCTGTGCGGATCAACGCGTTTCATGCTCATGGGGTTTACGGGGAGGCGGCGCGATGGCGGAGCGCCACGCCGGAGGACATCGAGCCGCTGGCGCAGGCCCTGGAACGGCAGCAGATCACGGTGATCCGCCCGGCCCTTTATTTATAGCGTGATGCCGAAGACCGCGCGGGTGTTTTCCAGCAGCGCGCTGGCAATCACATCTTCAGGCTCCTGACGCAGCTCACACAGCACATCAAAAACGCGCGCCGCCTGCTCCGGGCGGTTGGGCTGGCCCTGAAAACCATTCAGCGGCATGTCAGGCGCATCCGTTTCCAGCAGGAGCGAGGTCAGCGGGAGCTGCGCCATCACATCACGGGTTTTGCTGGCACGCGGATAGGTAATGGTGCCACCGACGCCAATCTTATAGCCCAGCTCAATAAAACGCTGCGCCTGCTGAAGGCTTCCAGCGAAACCATGGACCACGCCCCTGCGCGGCACGTCGATACGCTTCAGGTGCATCGCCAGTTTGTCATGGGTACGTCTGGAGTGGAGGATCACCGGCAGATCGTGGCGCTTTGCCAGCCGGAGCTGCGCATCCAGGATCGTCTGCTGGCGCTCAAACTGCGGATCTTCACGATAGAGATCGAGGCCGATCTCACCGATGGCAACCAGCTTCGTATCCGCATTTTGCAGCGTGGCATCCAGCCTGTCGAGATGGTCATCAAGATGGTGCTCAATAACGATCGGATGCAGACCCAGCGCGGCATACAGCGCATCGTGCTCCCGGGCAAGCGCCAGAACTTTGTCGAATCTCGCCGCTTCAATAGCGGGCACAATAATGGCTCTCACACCGGCCTCAGCCGCGCGCGCAATACTTGATGTTTCCTCCCCGCTAAACGGCGGGAAATCAAAGTGGCAATGGGTATCGATAAAGCAGTGCGTCACGCCAGATCCTCGTTATCGAGTAAGCCATCGTTGGCCTGCGGCGCGTCCACCAGCGGCATCGCCAACGCGTCATTGGCCACAACGGCAGGCGGCAAAATGATGCTTTTATGCCGATGAAGAGGCGGTTGCTCCGCCAGCATTTTCCCGACTGTCGCCAGGAAGTAACGCCCGCACAGCCGCCCCGTTTTGTAATCCATACGCAACGCAGGCAGCCGACTGCCCAGCGCCATGCTCAACAGCGGCTTAGGCGGATAAATTTCAAAGATGCGCAGCTTGCCCGGTGGTTTTTCAATAAAACGCTGCATCGCGCCGTAGGTGGTTTCATGCTGCTTCGCGATATTCACCAGCGGTTGCAGGCTGCTGTCGCCCAGCCAGCGTTCCATCCGCTTAAACCACTGTGGGGTGTAATACATCTGCGAAGGCACCGTGCGGATCACCACAATGGTTTTTGCCCCGCGCCGCGCCGCCTCCTGTACCGGCACCGCGTCGCTGATACCGCCGTCAAGATAGCTTATCCCCTCCAGCAGGGCGCCGGTGCGGTAGAATCCCGGGATCGCGCTGGACGCGCGGATGATATCCAGCCAGTTCTCTTTCTGCGGCGAAAAGTAACCCGGCGAATAGTCATCGCCACGGCTGGCGCACATCCAGAACTCTTTGCCGGTATCGAACAGACGTGACGCGGTATCCATGGCCAGCGGCATCTGGCTGGAGGTAGCATCCAGTAACCAGTCGAGATCGATCAGGTTCCCGCCGCGTACGAAGCGTACCGGATTGAAGAATTCTTTGGAGGTGGTGTAGCGCTTGATGACTTTGCGCGCGTAAACCGGGCTGATTGCAGATAAACGCCGAGAGGGTCTGCGCCCCGGCAGAGGTGCCCGAGATAAAGAGTCGAAAGGATTAAACTGCGCGCGCATAAACTCATCCAGCACCGCCAGCCGTGAAAATTCCACGCTGCCCCGCCGCCTTCGCACACCAGAGCTATTCGTCCAGGCTGGAACGGCCTTAGCGACAACGGCGCAATATTACCAAGCGTTACAGGTATTCGCTGCCCCACTTCTGCCTTCCTGTTTTTGTTGTGAAAGAAAGACAAAGTAACGCAATTTATTATTCGCTAAAACCGCAAAAGCCAGTCCGCTGGACTGGCTTTGGATAAATTTTCTTAATGGTCTGAAATCTAGGGTCGTTTTCGCCCATGAACAAACTCACCAGGAACAGAATAATCCCGACGACAAAGACAATTTTAGCTGCGCCTGCAGCGGTACCGGCCAGACCACCAAACCCAAGTGCGGCGGCGATTAACGCGATAACCAGAAATATGATGCCCCAACGAAACATAAGCGTCTCCTTTACCATAGTTAATGTCACCGCTTGATATGAGCGTGAAAATCACTCAATGCGATATTTTTAGTGTGGTGCACATCGCGCCTCCCGACAAAGTTCGGGAGGACGAATTACGACGAATTACTTAGTTTTCAGATCATTTTTAACGCTTTTCACACCATCTACCGCTTTGGCGATACTTTCAGCACGGTCACTTTGTGCCTGAGAATCTACGGTACCGGAGAGCTGAACCACGCCATCGGTGGTTTCAACTTTCACATGACGGGAAGGGACGATATCGTCCGCCAGCAGTTTGGCTTTGATTTCACTGGTGGTGGCAGTGTCACCTGCGTAGCCCTTCACAGAGCCTTCTTTAGCGTCGCGAACGTGCAGTTTGTCACTGACAGAGGTCACGCCTTCAACGCCTTTCGCCACTTTCACTGCCTCTTCGGCCTGGGCCTGACTTTCAACGAAACCGCTCAGGGTCACGACTTTTTGATCGGTTTTGACAGAGATATCGGTGCTCTTGATGTTGTCATGATCCACCAGCGCCGCCTTCACTTTCGCGGTGATGGCGCTGTCATCCATGAAATTACCGACTTTATTCATAGAGCTATCGACTTTTTGCCCTGCGCTTTCATTGGTAGTTTGTGCGTTGTTTTCCGCGTAGGCAGAGCCGGTCGCGACGGCAGAGGTCAACATTACAGCCAGCAGAGTTTTCGAAATCTTCAGTCTTGTCATAGTCATCGATTTATTCCTGTATGTTTGCTCGTAATTTGAGCCTGGCAACACGAGGTTGCATTGCTGAATAGGGAGAGACTTCACCCTCTACAGAAGTCAATGGTCGCCATCACAAAAGCGATGAGTGATGAATAACGACCATTACAGCCTCTGAGTCAGTTATTAATATCGGTAGAATGACAATCGACGGCTTTAGATACTGATATCTACGCATTGAACGGTATTTAACGCCGTCAGAAATGTCATCACTTTGTTAAATATAGATCACAATTTTGAAACCGCTCGGGATATCAGCGAAAACATAAGCAAAAGTGAATGTTTTAAGAACATTCCGTAAGCGGCTAATAAGGAAGGGAAATTGACAGGGCGCAGCGGCTACCGCGCCCTGGAGGCAAGAATTAATGCTCGCGGGTCTGGTGGAACTGAACGTCCGGATAACGTTCCTGTGCCAGGCGCAGGTTGACCATGCTGGTAGCGATGTAAGCGAGGTTATCGCCGCCATCAAGCGCCAGTTGGCTTTCGTTCTTACGCTTGAACTCTTCGAATTTCTTCGCGTCTGCACATTCTACCCAGCGGGCAGTGGCAACGTTGACTGACTCATACACTGCTTCAACGTTGTATTCGCTCTTCAGGCGCGCTACCACCACATCAAACTGCAGCACACCAACTGCACCAACGATCAGATCGTTGTTGGAGATTGGACGGAACACCTGCACCGCGCCCTCTTCGGAAAGCTGTACCAGCCCTTTGAGCAGCTGTTTTTGCTTCAGCGGATCTTTCAGGCGGATACGACGGAACAGTTCTGGTGCGAAGTTCGGAATACCGGTGAACTTCATCATCTCACCCTGGGTAAAGGTGTCGCCGATCTGAATGGTGCCGTGGTTGTGCAGGCCGAGGATATCGCCCGGATACGCTTCTTCAACGTGCGAACGGTCACCCGCCATAAAGGTCAGCGCGTCGGAGATCACCACATCTTTCGCAGTGCGCACCTGGCGCAGTTTCATGCCTTTTTCATATTTACCGGACACCACACGCATAAACGCCACGCGGTCGCGGTGTTTCGGGTCCATGTTGGCCTGAATTTTAAATACGAAGCCGGTAAATTTATCTTCGCTCGCTTCTACGGTACGGGTATCGGTCTGACGCGGCATCGGCGCAGGCGCCCACTCCACCAGGCCATCCAGCATATGATCAACGCCGAAGTTACCCAGCGCAGTACCAAAGAATACCGGAGTGATTTCGCCCGCAAGGAACAGCTCTTTGTCGAACTCGTTAGACGCGCCTTTAACCAGTTCCAGTTCGTCACGCAGCTGCTGTGCCAGATCTTCACCAACCGCAGCATCGAGATCCGGGTTATTCAGCCCTTTAACAATGCGGACTTCCTGAATGGTGTGCCCTTTACCGCTCTGATAGAGATAGGTTTCATCTTTATAAAGATGGTAAACGCCTTTAAACAGCTTGCCGCAGCCAATCGGCCAGGTGATCGGCGCACAGCCGATTTTCAGCTCGTTCTCAACTTCATCGAGCAGCTCCATCGGGTCGCGGATATCACGGTCAAGTTTGTTCATAAAGGTGAGGATCGGCGTGTCGCGCAGACGGGTAACTTCCATCAGCTTGCGGGTACGATCTTCAACACCTTTTGCGGCGTCGATAACCATCAGGCAGCAGTCCACCGCCGTCAGGGTACGATAGGTATCTTCCGAGAAGTCTTCGTGCCCCGGGGTGTCGAGCAGGTTAACCAGGCAATCGTGATACGGAAACTGCATCACAGACGTAGTAATGGAGATCCCACGCTGCTTTTCCATCTCCATCCAGTCCGACTTAGCGTGCTGGTTGGAACCACGGCCTTTTACTGTACCGGCGGTCTGAATGGCCTGTCCGAACAGCAGCACCTTCTCGGTGATGGTAGTCTTACCGGCGTCCGGGTGAGAAATAATGGCAAAAGTGCGGCGCTTCGCCACCTCTTGCAAATAAGGAGACAACGTCATAATTCTTTCTTCTTGAGTAAGCGGCATCGCGCCGCGCTTGTTGAAAACGAAAAATTGCGGCTATTTTACCCATCAACGGGGGGGAGGCAATCAGTGTTTACACAGGAGCTGCTCCAGTTCGTGCAACGAAGAAACGGTCCAGGTGGGCGCGATGCCTTCTGGTTGCTCGCGATGGTGTGCATTCAGCCAGCAGGTCGCAAGCCCGGCGTTGATGCCACCGAGAATATCGGACTCGGCAGTGTCGCCAACCATCAGCACGCGTGAACGGTCAGGATTGCCCGCCTGTTCCAGCGCATAATCGAAAATTTTCTTATTTGGTTTGGCAACGCCAACTTCTTCGGAAATCACCAGCAAATCGAAGTAATCACGCAGGCCCGTGCGTTCCAGACGCACCTGTTGCAAGGCACTAAAGCCGTTGGTGATGATGCCGATTTTGGCGTTGCCACGAATGGCGTTAAGCAGAGAAACCGCGCCCGGCAGCGGCGTGCAGATTTCCGCCATCGCATTAATAAAGGCTTCGTTGAGTTTACCCGGCTCGACGTTCAGCCGTTCGGCCCAGCTCTCAAACCGCCCGTGCTGAAGCTGTAATGAAGTGATCGCGCCGTTTTGATAATCCACCCACAGTGGCTTGTTAACGGCCTGATAGTCCTGAAAATCTTCAGCGGTAAAGGTGACGCTGTAATCAAGAAACATCCGCTGCAGGCCGGTGAATGAGTCAAAGGTAAACAGCGTTTCATCGGCATCAAAGAAAATCCAGTCCCACTTCATTATTCCACCTTGTCTTACATACTGATTGGCAACGCCATGATGATGGCGTCTTCGCGACCGTCCGTGGTGGGGTAGTAATTGCGGCGAATCGTCGCCTCGTTAAAGCCTAAACTTTCGTACAGGGCAATGGCGGCAGCGTTTGAAGCACGGACTTCCAGCCATAGTGTCGCCACGCCGCGTTTTTCCAGTTCGTCGATCAGATGTTCCAGCAGCGCCCTTCCCAATCCCTGACGCTGATATTCAGGATCGACCGCAATATTGAACAATGTAGCTTCATCCAGCACCACTTGCGTAATCGCAAACGCCGCCATTTTGCCGTTTTGCGTTAACTGAAAGTTGAGATAACGCTCGCCCTGGTTGCTGGCAAAGGTTTTTTCACTCCACGGAAAGGCGTGGGCGCGTTGTTCAATGTGGTAAGCCGCTGGTAAATCAGTCGTTTCGAGGGAAGAAATCGTGTTCATATGTGCAAATTTGTTGCCATAACGCGGCGCGTGCCGTTGGGTTTGCCCGTAATTCGGTGAGCGCCGGTGATGCCACCTGAGCGCCTTCCAGTGATAGCGGTTCGTCAGTACCCAACCGCCAGCTGTTGCAGCGACTGCCTTGCGGCAGCATCGCGATTTTTTCTGGCGTCAGTTGCAGCACCTGGTCGGGGCTGACGGTTAATGCACGCAGAACATCGCTCACTAAAGGATCAGTCAGGGCGGGAAGATCGTTTGCCACCATCACCAGACGGACGTGTGCCGGGATCGCAATGGCAATCTCCCCCTGCAACGCGCCAGGGCGACGCAGCGACCACTGGGTAATGCCCAGTTGCTGTAACTGCCAGTCTCGTCGGGATGTCATAGCGAATCGCTCCTGTTGTCAGGGGCGCAAATATAGCAAATTCGTCGATACCGCGCCAACATATGGCTATAATCGCCGCCAGTATCAATTGAGGAGCATTCCATGTCTGCATTTACCCCGGCAAGTGAAGTCTTGCTGCGTCACAGTGATGATTTCGAACAAAGCCGTATTCTGTTTGCCGGAGACTTACAGGATGACCTGCCCGCGCGTTTAGATACCGCGACCAGCCGTGCTCATACCCAGCAATTCCATCACTGGCAGGTGTTAAGCCGCCAGATGGGTGATAACGCCCGTTTTAGTCTGGTCGCCACGGCGGATGACGTCGCAGATTGCGATACGCTGATTTACTACTGGCCGAAGAACAAACCGGAAGCCCAGTTCCAGTTGATGAATTTACTTTCTCTGCTGCCGGTGGGCACGGATATTTTTGTCGTTGGCGAGAACCGCAGCGGCGTGCGCAGCGCAGAGCAGATACTGGCAGATTATGCGCCGTTGAATAAAGTCGACAGCGCCCGTCGCTGTGGCCTCTATTTTGGTCGTCTGGAAAAACAGCCGGTATTTGATGCCGATAAATTCTGGGGCGAATACAGCGTCGATGGCCTGACGGTCAAAACGCTGCCTGGCGTGTTTAGCCGCGACGGTCTGGATGTCGGTAGCCAGTTGCTGCTCTCGACGTTAACCCCGCACACGAAAGGTAAAGTGCTGGATGTCGGCTGTGGCGCGGGCGTGCTTTCGGTTGCCTTTGCGCGCCATTCGCCGAAAATTCGTCTCACTCTGTGCGATGTCTCTGCCCCGGCGGTAGAAGCCAGCCGCGCAACACTTGCGGCCAACGGTGTTGAAGGTGAAGTCTTTGCCAGCAACGTCTTTTCCGAGGTGAAAGGTCGTTTTGATATGATCATCTCCAACCCGCCGTTCCACGATGGGATGCAAACCAGCCTGGATGCGGCGCAAACGCTGATTCGCGGCGCGGTGCGTCATCTTAATAGCGGCGGCGAGCTGCGAATTGTAGCGAACGCCTTCCTGCCTTACCCGGACGTGCTGGATGAGACATTTGGCTTCCATGAAGTTATCGCGCAAACCGGGCGCTTCAAGGTGTATCGCGCCATTATGACCCGCCAGGCGAAGAAAGGTTAATTATCTCGCCGAATACCGTGTCGGATGCGGCGTGACATCGCCCATTTTTGCAGCAATCAAAACAACGTGCGCAATTTTCTGTTGACGAAAAGCTGAAAACCACTAGAATGCGCCTCCGTGGTAGCAATTCTTTTTAAGAATTGATGGTATGCGAAGGTGGCGGAATTGGTAGACGCGCTAGCTTCAGGTGTTAGTGTCCTTACGGACGTGGGGGTTCAAGTCCCCCCCCTCGCACCAAAAACCACGTTGATATTGCTCGCACTGGGCGAAGGTGGCGGAATTGGTAGACGCGCTAGCTTCAGGTGTTAGTGTTCTTACGGACGTGGGGGTTCAAGTCCCCCCCCTCGCACCAAACGAGGCGATATCAAAAAAAGTAAGATGACTGTGCGAAGGTGGCGGAATTGGTAGACGCGCTAGCTTCAGGTGTTAGTGTCCTTACGGACGTGGGGGTTCAAGTCCCCCCCCTCGCACCAATTATCTTACTTCCCCTCAGCAGTGCCTCCTGTTTTTCCCATTTATTTCAAACTCATCAAAATCACCAGCAGTCCACTGATTAGCGCAACGCATGATGGCAGCAGCACGTAATGCCGTAACTGTTTGTGCCAGATCATTGCGGATGTCACCAGCAAGCCTGAAACAATCATTGCTTTCCAGACATCAATGGGGAGATCGGCAAACATTAGCCCACCGATAATGGAACCAGGCAGTAATATTCCCCACCCACTTCCCAGCGCTTTGCTCAACATGGTTTCACCTCTCGCACTGATAATGATAACCAGTATCATATGATAGTAATTATCACTTGTCAGCATGCGACGTAAGAAATTGCGCCAGCAATTGCTTTCCCATAATGACAGAGAATGTGTAAGGTGATAAATTGCCCACCTGTTAACTTCCGATAAAGTTTTTCTGATAATAAAAATTCAATTTTGTAGCGCCCAATATTACACAACAACACCTTGCTCATTGTTTTAATTGAGTTTTAATAAAAACGCACGCATATGACATCACAATCCTGGCTGTCTTTAGTCAACAAGAAATATCAGCTATCTTTACGTTTGTTTTTATTTCTGAACGCCGCATCAGCATTGTTCTCGGTAACAAACCCTCTCTATTCCGTGCGTGTGTTATCAGTCCCGCTCTTTGCCGTACTGACTATCAGCACAGGCTTACTTATCTGGCACTGGAAAAACAGCACGCGAAAAATAAATATCCCTGTTGTTTCAGCTATTTTTGGTCTTTTATGGGCCTGGCAGATCGTCTCTAAATTTCTGTTAATCACGCACGATCACGCGACCTATTTAATGATGGCGCTATTAACAGTGCTTTTTATAGGGTCTCTGGCGTTCGCAAGTAATATTAAAGCCTTTACGTTACATTCATTTCCCGCTTTTATATCCTGCCTGTGGCTTAGTCCGTCCGAAAACTGGCTGAGAATGGCCTATTTTTTCGCGCTGCCGGTGGTCGCCATTGGTATCCATCATGTTCTTCAGCGGCGCAATGACCGTTTCGCCCAGGAGCTGCTTTCCGAACTGCTGGAGGAGCGCGAAACCCTGACCGATCTCAGCATGATGGACCCGCTCACCGGCCTATATAACCGTCGCGGGCTGCAAAGCCGGCTGGAGAATCTTCCCAGGCCTGACGCTGGCGAGCACTTCGTGCTGCTGATGGATATCGACCACTTCAAAGCCTACAACGACCATTATGGCCATATGATGGGCGATCAGGCCTTGATCAGGGTCTCGGCTGCGATACGCGACGCCGTGCGCTCACGCGATGTTGTCGCCCGGTTTGGCGGGGAAGAATTTATGGTGCTGTTGAGTAACATCCCGCTGGAGCAAGCGCGACAGACGGCTGAACGCATACGTCAGAAGGTTTACGATCTTAAAATCCCCCATATGTTTAACGAAAGCGTCGCCACTAACGTGACCATCAGCATCGGCATCGCCATGTTCGAGGGTGAAGACGTTGAAGGCGCGCTGGCGAAAGCCGATAAAGCCCTCTATGAAGCCAAGCATATGGGACGTAACAGCATTCTGCTGAGCGAAGAGCTTCATACCGCCTGAAACCGCCTTCACAGCGCCAGGATAAAACGCTTGCGCTCGGTTTTATCTATAGTTAGGATTGGCAATCATTATCATTTAGATTTGTAATCCACACTATGGCGACTCGTACCGCACACATCGTTGAGCCCCTGCTCTGGCGAGCTCCACTCTCCGCCGGGGAAACGACGCTTGCGGATGCCATTCGGGAAAAAATTGCCGTAACGCGCGCTCATCTGCTGGATTTCATCAAACTGGATGAAGCACCGCCGCATCATGCTCTGACGCTGACTGAGTGGCAACGCCCTGCGGAGCTGCGGTCACTGCTGGCAACCTATTCCGACCATATTTATCGTAACCAACCTACCCTGAAGCGGGAAAACAAACCGCTGTTATCCCTCTGGGCACAGTGGTATATCGGGCTGATGGTGCCGCCTGTCATGCTGGCCCTGTTGACCCAGGAAACGATGCTCGATCTCTCGTCGGAACATTTCCATGTTGAGTTTCATGAAACCGGGCGCGCTGCCTGTTTCTGGATTGATGTACATGAAGATCCGAGCGCGAGACACCTGTCAGCGCAGGCGCGTATGGAACGGCTGATTACAAGAGCGCTGGTTCCGGTCATTGATGCGCTGGAAGCGACGGGAGAGATTAACGGCAAACTGATCTGGAGTAATACCGGGTATCTTATCCACTGGTATTTAACGGAGATGAAGCCGCTGCTCGGCGACGAGAAAGTGGATGCACTGCGTCAGAGCTGTTTCTTTGCCAGACAGCTGTCGGATGGACGGGATAACCCTCTTTACCGCACCGTGGTTCCGCGTGAGGGACTTCTGGTACGTCGTACCTGCTGTCAGCGCTACCGTCTGCCGGACGTGCAGCAGTGTGGCGATTGCACGCTTAAGTAGTCTGGCCCGGCCTGAAACCCGCAGAGAGAGGGAACAAACATTAAAAACGGCAACCTGCGTTGCCGTTTTGCTTTTACCTAAGCGACCTGCTGATTTTCCTCTTCTCCATTACGCTGTGCTTCTTCCGCTTCCTGCTGAAGCAACTGTTTCTCGTACACCTTGAAGAACGGGAAATAGATAATGGCGGAAACGCAGGCCAAAACCAGCACCAGAATGGCTGCACGGAAATCCCAGCCCAGCGCCCAGGCGGCACCAACCGGAGCCGGTGCCGTCCACGGCACAACGGAAATCACGCGGCCAATCAGATCAAACTTCATCGCTGCCCATGCCAGCACGGCATTAACCATCGGCGCCAGCAGGAAAGGAATAAAGAACACCGGGTTCATCACAATCGGCGTACCGAAAATCACCGGTTCATTGATATTGAAAATGCTTGGTACCACGCTCAGACGTCCAATGGAGCGCAGGTGCGCGGAGCGGCTACGCAGATAGCAGAACACCAGCCCCATCGTCGCCCCCGATCCGCCGATAACGATAAAGAACGTCCAGAAGGCTTCCATAAAAATGTGTGGCAAAGGCTGGCTCGCCGCCAGCGCGGTCTGGTTCGCCCCCAGGTTTGTCAGCCAGAACATTTGCAGCATCCCGGAGACAATCGCCGCGCCGTGGATCCCGGCAAACCACAGCAGGTGGCCAATCAGCACCGCCAGCAGGATCGCAGGCAGCGAGTCAGCCGCAGAGACCAGCGGTTTGAATATCGACATGATGGCCTGTGGGATTAGCATACCGAACTGCGACTGGATCAGCAGGCTCAGCGGGTATAGCGTGAGCACCACCACCAGCACCGGGATCAGCAGGTCAAACGAGTTTTTGATCATCGGCGGAACCTGGTCTGGCAGGCGGATCCCGATATTGTGTGCTTTCAGGAAACGCATCATCTCAACGCAATAGATCGCCACCAGAATCGCGGTGAAAATACCGGTCCCTCCCAGGCTATCCACCGGTAAAGCGCCTTTGGTTTTAGGGGCGGCGACCAGCAGGAACGCCATCAGCGACAGCATCGCGCACATGAACGGATCCAGCTGATGGGTTTTAACGTAATGTTTGCCCAGGTTGTAGGCGATAGCCGCACAGATATAAAGGGACATCACCCCCATTGTCATATCAAACGGCGTCAGAATTTGACCTTCAAACTGCTTCGCCATATCCAGCCAGGCGCGAGCAAAACCCCAGGTGGTATCAGGCGAAAAAGGCGGGTAAGCGAATACTAATAAAAACGAACCCACAATCATAAACGGCATCGCTGAGATAAACCCGTCACGAATAGCCATAACGTGACGCTGGGAAGAGATGCGCCCGGCAATAGGGCTGACATAATTTTCAACGAAGCGGAAAATCAGATTAAATGCAGCGTGGTTGGCAGACATAGCAGATCTCCTGTCAGACGTTCGTTTTGGACGCTCTCACGTCACACGTTGTTCCATACATCAGCGTCACAACCTTGCCGGATCGTGTACCTGCGGTACTGCTCAAACGGAATGGTTTCATAATTAGCTCTTATTATTAGATACAGGGGAAGTTACACACTTAGTATTAATCTCTGCATCACGCTCTGCAACCGGTTACTGTAACCGGTTTCTGTGAATGTGAAGGCGATCCAGAAATCGCCCCTGACGGATATTTGTTACTTAAGGGATATTTACAGCGACTAAATTCTTATGACAGATTACGCAGGATATTTGTCAGGAGGAATCAATGAGTTTGCAGTCTGTACAACAGTTTTTTGCCGAACACGCTCCGGATATAGAGATCATTGAGCTTAACCAAAGCACAGCGACTGTTGCCCTTGCTGCTGCCGCGCACAACGTTGAACCCGGCCAAATTGCCAAAACGCTGTCACTGAAAATTAAAAATGACGTGATTCTGGTGGTTGCAAAAGGCGATGCGCGTCTGGATAACAAAAAGCTTAAAGAGACATTCGGCGCAAAAGCCCGCATGCTCAGCAGCGATGAGGTCGTCACCCTGACGGGTCATCCTGTTGGCGGCGTCTGCCCTTTCGGACTGGAAAATCCGCTCTCTGTTTACTGTGACATCACATTAAAACAGTACGCGGAAGTGTTACCCGCAGCGGGTGCCATCCACAGTGCGGTGCGTATATCGCCCGACAGAATGGCGGAGCTGACCGCAGCAAAATGGGTCGATGTCTGCATTTAAACGTTGCGCCAGAAGAACTCTGGCGCACCACTTAACGCTGAGAGAATGAAGGAACGGTGAGAGCTGAACGACGCACTTCCCGGGCAGGGAGATGCGCCAGGATATCCGCCGCATCCAGTAATCCCACGTCAGAATTGACGCCCAGCTTTACCATTGCGTTAAACTTATGCGCCCGGATGGTTTTAATATTGCGTTCAAGCTGCGCCGCAATTTCAGGGATTGAAAATCCCGATGACATATAACGCAGTATTGCCCTTTCGGTTGGGCTTAACATACGATTCTGGCTAACACACCAGTGATTGTACATGTTGTCATTCACCTGATGCGTTTCGCTGAGTAATGTCTCCAGCCCCTCCATTAGCTGCTTTAGCGGAACCGATTTACTGATTATCCCATGCAAGCGAGAAGGCGAAAGATGGCTGACCAGCCTCGCC
This sequence comes from Enterobacter hormaechei, assembly GCA_042434945.1. Classification (GTDB taxonomy): domain Bacteria; phylum Pseudomonadota; class Gammaproteobacteria; order Enterobacterales; family Enterobacteriaceae; genus Escherichia; species Escherichia hormaechei_A. The sequence continues at coordinate 112,853 of CP170191.1, read as the reverse complement.
TCCATTTCGTCAGAGGCCAGCACGATACGCTGGACGTCGCTGTGGGTGAAGGTGAGATCCCGTAAACAGGCCAGACAGTTTCTCCGCTCTTCACGCTCATCAGACAGTGAATAGATAACCGCATAGAATGAGATATCCGAGAGCGCCGCTTTAAAGCTGGCGAATCTGCTAAACAGATGCACCTGATAATGGCTCAGGGCGGGCATCGCAAAGAGATGCTTCAGCCCTACAGCGCTCATTGAGCAGCTTTCGATGACGGCGATATGTCTTGTTGCAGTGGTCTTTTCCATTCCTCAAACTCTCCATAAGCCGACATTAAACTGAGTTCTCGCATTCCCTGGGTACTGCTTATCCACGCGTACATATCGGCATTACTGCGAAGTGATAAGCGGCGCATTGCACTGTTTTTCTGTGCACTGATCGTTTTATTACTTTTATTCAGCAGCGTGGCTATTTGGTTGATTCCCCAACCTTTACCTAATAAACGCAACACCTTGCGTTCAGAGTGGGTGAGTGCAATCATTTGCTCACTCTCTTCTTCAATATCGGACGTTTCCGGTATTAATAACGTCTGGCTTATTCGCTCGGCACGTTCACTGCCCGCGCGAATAGCGTTAATAACGCCTTCAAGCGGTTCCATATCCGAAAGCAGCGTGCTTTCCGGACGCATAAGAAGCTCTACTGCAAGTGGATAAAGGGGACGCGAGACAAGGAATATCCAGTGAATGTCCCGATACTGATTCATTAATCCATAATACTGCTCAAGCGTGCCGCGAGGATTACGATACTCACCTGAAATATCGGCAATAACGACCCCAGCGCGACGCAATTGTAGTAGCGTCAACTCCTGCATCGAACGGCAGTACGTTATTTCAAAATCAGGAAAATGACGCGTCATGACGCCACCTAGCCCATTTTGCATAACCGGCACTCTACTAATCACCACTCCGTGTTTACCATTCAATGGCAACATAGACCCTCCCTGTCATGAATTCATTATTTAAGAACGAACTAACCCTACGAGTTTAAACACGCTTGCATCCCTCAGTACAAAACGGCTTAATACTCGCAAATCAGAAGAAATATCACATGGGTTAAGAAACGCCCAATACTGGCTTAATATCGCATAAAGACCACAAAACTTTAATTAAGATTGCGTGAAAAGATTGAAAATATGAAATTAGAAATACTTAATATATTGTCTTTATAAATCTCTATTTTTATATTCATTAAACAAATAGAAAGTGCGGTTTTCTCCCCCTGCTCACGCGACTGATTGCACAAATGTTGATCTGGCCCAGCGCAAAGGGCCCTGCCCTTTGTGTTAAAAGTAAGCAATCTCTCTTCTCTTCAGGGCGTTTCATGCAGGCAGATCGGTCTACGCAACGTGCTACCACGCGGCTATGTATTCAGTGCGGGCTTTTTCTCTTACAACACGGGGCAGAAAGCGCCCTCGTGGAAGAACTTTCCACACGCCTTGGGCTGGCGCTGGGGATGGACAGCGTTGAGAGCTCCATCTCGTCAAATGCCATTGTGCTGACCACCATTAAAGACGGACAGTGCCTGACCTCCACCCGTAAAAATCATGACCGCGGTATTAACATGCACGTCGTGACGGAAGTGCAGCACATCGTGATCCTTGCTGAACACAAGCTGCTCGATCTGAGGGAGATAGAGAAACGCTTCAACCAGATCAAACCTCTCCGGTATCCACGCTGGCTGGTTGTGCTGATGGTGGGACTCTCCTGCGCCTGCTTCTGCAAGCTCAACGCGGGCGGCTGGGACGGCGCTGTCGTGACCTTCTTTGCCAGCAGCATCGCGATGTATGTCCGCCAGTTGTTGACGCACAGGCAACTGCATCCGCAAATTAACTTCTGCATCACGGCGTTCGTGGCGACAACCGTATCCGGCCTGCTTTTGCGCCAGCCTTACTTCGCCAGCACGCCTACTGTTGCGATGGCCGCCAGCGTATTGCTGCTGGTGCCGGGTTTTCCCTTAATCAACGCCGTCGCTGATATGTTCAAAGGCCACATCAACACCGGTCTGGCGCGCTGGGCGATAGCCAGCCTGCTGACGCTGGCGACCTGTATCGGGGTGGTAATGGCCATGACACTCTGGGGGTTACGCGGATGGGCGTGATGGATTTTCTGCTCGCACTGGCGCAGGACATGCTCCTGGCAGCCCTTCCCGCCGTTGGCTTTGCGATGGTGTTTAACGTCCCACAGCGTGCATTACCCTGGTGTGCGCTGCTGGGTGCCATTGGCCACGGCTCACGTATGATCATGATGACCTCGGGCTTTAATATCGAATGGTCGACGTTTATCGCCTCCATGCTGGTCGGCAGCATCGGTATTCAGTGGTCCCGCTGGTATCTGGCGCACCCGAAAGTGTTCACCGTGGCGGCAGTCATTCCTATGTTCCCGGGCATTTCAGCCTATACGGCGATGATCTCCGCCGTCAAAATCAGCCACTTTGGCTACAGCGAACCGCAGATGATCCTGCTTCTGAGCAATTTCCTTAAAGCCTCGTCGATTGTGGGCGCGCTCTCCATCGGCCTGTCGATCCCCGGATTATGGCTTTACCGCAAACGTCCACGCGTATAATAAAATCGCTTGCAATTATATCGTGCGCTATCTATATTCATTTCATGGACGCAAAAACGAACGACACTACCAACGCGCTTCTGCTGGATAACCAGCTCTGTTTTGCCCTCTATTCGGCAAATCTGGCGCTTAACAAGCTGTACCGGCAACTGCTGGCGCCGCTTAACCTGACTTACCCGCAATACCTTGTGATGCTGGTGCTGTGGGAGCAGGATGATATCACGGTGTCAGACATTGGCGAGCGGCTGTTCCTGGATTCCGCCACGCTGACTCCCCTGCTGAAACGCCTGGAAAGCGCAGGATTAATCTTCCGCCAGCGTTCCCGTCAGGATGAGCGTCAGGTCGCCGTCACCCTGAGCGACGCGGGTCGGGCGCTGCAACAGCAGGCCGTGACGATACCCCACGCCGTGGGTTGCGCAGCGCAGTGTGATACCGACACCATGCTGGCGCTCAAGCACCAGCTCGAACTTTTGCGCCAACAGCTGCATCGCGCGTAAGGCTATACTTTACGCGTCTGATTTTAAGTTAATACATCGCGCGCTATTTAATAGTGCATATAAACGTAAGATGAGGAACCTGCCATGTCTTTAGAAAAAGTTGTCTACACTGCCAAAGCCAAAGCAACCGGAGGCCGTGATGGCCGGGCAACGTCTTCCGATGGCGTTCTGGATGTCAAACTGGGTGTGCCAAAAGAGATGGGCGGCATGGGGGGTGAAGTAACCAACCCTGAACAGCTGTTCGCTGCGGGCTACTCCGCCTGCTTCCTGGGCGCAATGAAGTTCGTTGCGGCACGCGACAAATTCGCTCTGCCAAAAGACGCCTTTATTGAAGGCGAAGTGGGGATTGGCCCGCTGCCAACCGGTTTTGGTATCGAAGCGAAGCTGAACATCCACGTTGAAGGGATGGACGCAGCGGAAGCTAAAAAACTGGTGGATGCAGCGCATATCGTCTGTCCGTACTCTAACGCGACGCGCGGCAATATCGACGTGACGCTGAACATCATCGCGTAAACAGCCCTTGTGATTTTAGCCCCGGTAAGCGTAACGCCGCCGGGGAAATCCTCTCCTTTCCTCTCCTCTCTCTGTGCTACCATAACCCTCAATCACGTCCGTAGTAATCAGTTGAGAAAGTGTTATGTCCTCCAGAATCCTGACCACCAGCATTGCTGGCATTGATGCCTTTATGCGCGATCCTCGCGGTGTGTTGACGCACGCCGAAGGCGGCACGCTCGCGGTATTTGCCGACAACGCCCCGGCGTTTTATGCGGTCACGCCGGAACGTCTGGCGCAGCTTCTGGAAATTGAAGCGAAGCTGTCGCGTCCGGCGAGCGATGTCATGCTGGATAATCAGTTTTTTGACGAACCCGCCAGCGCCCCGGTGGCCGTTCCAATGGGGAAATTTCCCATGTACGCCGGTTGGCAGCCGGACGCCGATTTTCAGCGGCAGGCGGCCTTATGGGGAATAGCCCTCGCGCAGCCCGCGACGCCAGAAGAGCTGGCGGCCTTTACCGCTTACTGGCAGGCTGAAGGAAAAGTCTTCCACCATGTTCAGTGGCAGCAAAAGTTCGCGCGCAGTCTGCAAATCAACCGCGCCAGCAACAATGGCCAGCCAAAACGTGATATCAATGCCTTTTCAGAACCGGACAAAAAAATCCCTGATGGATTCCGAGGTGCGAAATGAAAAACGTCGGCGACCTGATGAAACGTTTGCAGAAGATGATGCCCGCCAACGTGAAGCCCGCCTTCACCACCGGTGAAGAGCTGCTGGCATGGCAAAAAGAGCAAGGTAAAATTCGCGCGGCTGCCCTCGCCCGCGAAAATCGGGCGATGAAAATGCAGCGCACCTTTAACCGCTCCGGTATTCGTCCACTGCATCAGAACTGTTCCTTTGAGAACTATCGCGTTGAGTGTGAAGGGCAGATGAATGCGTTAAGCAAAGCGCGCCAGTATGTCGAAGAGTTTGACGGCAACATCGCCAGCTTCATCTTTTCTGGTAAGCCAGGAACCGGCAAAAACCATCTGGCGGCGGCAATCTGCAACGAGCTGCTGCTACGCGGTAAATCCGTATTGATCATCACCGTGGCCGATATTATGTCGGCGATGAAAGATACCTTCAGGAATAGCGGTACCAGCGAAGAACAACTGCTTAACGATCTGAGCAACGTTGATCTGCTGGTGATCGATGAGATCGGCGTGCAGACCGAATCGAAATACGAAAAAAGTGATCATCAACCAGATCGTCGATCGCCGCTCTTCTTCCAAACGCCCAACCGGGATGCTGACCAACCACAATATCGACGAGATGACCCGACTTCTTGGCGAGCGGGTGATGGATCGCATGAAGCTGGGTAACAGCCTGTACGTCATCTTCGACTGGGACAGCTATCGCAGCCGCGTCACCGGCAAAGAGTATTAAGATATTTCCAGGGAGCACCGGAAGAGCAGAGGTATATACTGAACCCACTTTTGGCCCAAAACGGACCTTGTTGAGTAAATCATTATGAAAAAACAGTTCCTTATCAGCATCCTTACTGGCGCCCTGCTGGTGACTGGCGCAGCGCAGGCCGCATCATGGCAGGAGTCGCTCTCCAGCGCAGCAAGTGAGTTAACCAAAGAGAGCGGCACTTCCCAGGGCGGGCTGTCAGCCTCGTCCCTCACCGGCCTGCTGAGTAACAGCTCCCAAAGCCTGAGCGCCGGAACGATGAACAACGCGGCGGGCATTCTGGAATACTGCGCGAAGCAGAAACTGGCTTCCGTCACCGATACCGAAAACATCAAAAACCAGGTGCTGGGTAAACTGGGTCTGGACACCCAGGAGCAGAAAGCGGACACCAACTATATGGACGGTATTCAGGGTCTGCTGAATGCGCAAAATGGCCAGCAGCTGAACCTCAGCACCCTTGGAAATTCATCTCTGGCGAAACAGGTGAAAACGAAAGCCTGCGATCTGGTGCTGAAACAAGGCGTTAATTTCCTCTCCTGATCGCCTCCCATTTTCTGCCACAACACGCCGGGTTTATTACGTTAGTCTTACACCGCGGCGTGAAGTGCGTTTTTTTACCCCCTGCCACCACCTCAGCCTCCGTGTGCCACGATGCGACTGTATTCAAAAATCCGATTTTATAAACCAAATCCTAACAACAGCACACTTTCGTGACACTAAAATTGCAGCTAAGCGACATCGCAATTACATTGTATTACCCAAAAAATAAGCAATTAGCCGGCTAAGCGTCCGGCATGATGAGGATCTGCTGTTGTCAGAGTTAATGTCCCTTGTCCTTTTCCTGGCTTCCATCGGCGTTTATGCCTGGAAAGCCGGTCGTCACACCTGGTGGTTTGTGGCCACCCTGGTGGTGCTCGGCATTTTTATTGTTTTAAACATTACGTTATATGCCAGCGATTACTTTACCGGCGACGGTATTAACGACGCGGTGCTCTACACGTTGACCAACAGCCTGACCGGCGCTGGTGTGGGTAAGTACATCCTTCCGGGTCTGGGGCTGGTGGTCGCCCTGGTGGGCATCTTCGCCGCGCTGGCCTGGGTTCTGCGCCGTCGCCGTCACCGTCCGCATCATCATGGCTACAGCCTGCTGGCGCTGTGCCTGGCGCTGGCCTCCGTGGATGCCAGCCCGGCATTCCATCAAATTACCGAGCTGGTAAAATCCCAGTCGCGTGATGGCGATCCGGACTTTGCGGCCTATTACAAAGAACCCTCGAAGAAGATCGACAATCCCAGACTCAACCTGGTCTATATCTACGGCGAAAGTCTGGAACGCACCTATTTTGATAACGATGCTTTCCCGAACCTGACGCCAGAGCTTGGCGCACTGAAAAACCAGGGCCTCGACTTCAGCCACACCATGCAGCTCCCTGGCACGGATTACACCATCGCAGGGATGGTGGCCTCCCAGTGCGGCATTCCGCTGTTCGCCCCGTTTGAAGGCAACGCCTCCGCCTCAATGTCGAGCTTCTTCCCGCAGAACATTTGCCTCGGCGATATCCTGAAAAACTCGGGCTATGAAAACTACTTTATGCAGGGCGCTAACCTGCGCTTTGCCGGGAAAGATGTGTTCCTGAAATCCCACGGTTTCGATCACTTGTATGGTTCCGAAGAGCTGAAAACCACGGTGGCCGATCCGGCCTACCGCAACGACTGGGGCTTTTACGACGATACCGTTCTGGATGAAACCTGGAAGAAATTCGAGGAGCTTTCCCGCGCCGGTAAACGCTTCTCGCTGTTTGCGTTGACCGTTGACACGCATCATCCGGATGGTTTCGTCTCACGCACCTGTAAACGTCAGGGCTATGACATTGACGGTAAAAACAACAAGTCGTTCAGCGCCGTGACCTGTAGCCAGGAGCATATCGCGGCGTTAATCGAGAAAATCAAAGCGTCGCCGTATTTCAAAAATACGGTCATCGTCGTCTCATCTGACCATCTGGCGATGAAAAACAGCGCCTGGGATGAACTGAATAAGCTGGATCGCAGCAACCTGTTTTTTGTGCTGCGCGGCGATAAACCGCAGCAGGAGATCATTGCCGCTAAACGTAACTCGATGGATAACGGCGCTACCGTGCTGGATATTCTGGGTGGCGATAACTTCATTGGCCTGGGCCGCAGTACGCTGTCGGGCCAGTCCCTGTCGGAAATCTTCCTCAACATGAAGGAAAAAATCCTCGCCTGGAAGCCGGATATCATTCGTCTGTGGAACTTCCCGAAAGAGATAAAAGACTTCACCATCGATCAGGATAAAAAAATGATCGCGTTCTCCGGCAGCCATTTCCGCCTGCCGCTGCTGCTGCGCGTGTCGGATAACCGCGTCGAGCCGCTGCCGGAAAGCGAATACTCCGCGCCACTGCGCTTCCAGCTGGCGGAATTTGCCCCGCGCGATAATTTCGTCTGGGTCGACAAATGCTACAAAATGGGCCAGCTCTGGTCGCAACAGCTGTCGCTGTCCACCGACTGGTGCGTTTCTCAGGGGCAACTCGGCGGCGAGCAGACCGTGCAACACGTTGACAAACCGCAGTGGCAGGGAAAAACCGCGTTTAAAGATACGGTTATTGATACCGCACGCTATCAGCGCAACGTAGACCTGCTGAAAATCGTCGACAACGACATTCGTTATAAAGCAGACAGCTTCATCTTTAATGTTGCCGGCGCACCGGAAGAGGTGAAGCAGTTCAGCGGTATTTCACGGCCGGAATCCTGGGGGCGCTGGTCTAACGCGCAGTTGGGCGATGAGGTGAAAATTGAGTATACCCATCCGCTGCCGGAGAAATTCGATCTGGTGATCACCGCCAGGGCATTTGGTCCCAACGCAAACCGTCCTATACCGGTGCGCGTCGGTGATAAAGAACAGACGCTGACGCTGAGCAATGACGTCACCACCAGCACGCTGCACTTCGATAACCCAACGCGCAGCAATACGCTGGTCATTGTGCCACCCGATCCGCAGTCCACTAACGAAGGGAATATTCTCGGTCACGCTCCGCGCAAGCTGGGGATCGGCATGGTGGAGATTAAAATTGTGAGCAGCGCTGGCTGATGACGGCGTTAACTCTTCGCCCGACGCGCATCGACGACGTCGCTGCCCTGCCCGCCATTGAACGCGCGGCGGGGCAGCGGTTTCGCGACGTTCCTGAGCTGGCCTGGCTGGCAGACAATGAGGTTATTTCTGTTGAAGATCACCTCGGTTACGCCGGACGCGGATTAAGCTGGCTGGCGCTGGCTGACGACAGGCCCGTGGGTTTTATTCTCGCCGAAGCTCATCCATCGTCGCTGTTTATTGTGGAACTGTCGGTTCACTTGGACTGTCAGGGACGAGGTCTTGGACGCCAGTTAATCGCCCGTGCCGCCGCGCATGCCCGCAGTCTGGGGCTGAACTCGCTGACGTTAACGACGTTTCGTGATGTCCCGTGGAATGCGCCCTTCTACAGGCGATTAGGGTTTGAAATGATGACGACGCTGACGCCGGAACTGCGCCAGAAACGCGAGGAAGAGACGGCGCACGGTTTAGCGTATGGTTCCCGCTGCGCCATGCGCCTGCCTCTGTAAGATCGCCCGGTGGCGCTGCGCTTACCGGGCCTACAAAACCCAATTCCGCAGCCGCCACCCGGCGAAACGCACAATCCGTAGGCCGGGTCAGGCGCAGCCGCCACCCGGCAAAACGCACAGCGTCAGAACGTTTCCCAGTTATCGCCCGCATCTGCGGTAGCCGGTTTACGCGCTACTACCGGTGCGGCAACGCTTTTCGCCGAGGCGAACTCGCGCGCCTTCATCTGTTCCTGCTGAATACGGAACACCGCAACGGCCTGCGTCAGACGGCTCGCCTGCTCTTCCAGTGCCGCGGCCGCCGCCGCAGACTCTTCCACCAGCGAGGCGTTCTGCTGCGTCACGCGATCCATCTCAGCCACCGCCAGCCCAACCTGGTCAATACCGCGGCTCTGCTCGTCAGACGCAGACGCGATTTCGCCCATGATATCCGTCACGCGCGTTACCGCATTCACGATCTCACCCATGGTTTCACCCGCGCTTTCAACAAGCGTTGAACCAATTTCCACGCGCCCCACGGAGTCTTCAATCAGGCTCTTGATCTCGCGAGCCGCCTGGGCGCTGCGCTGCGCCAGGTTTCGGACTTCACCTGCAACCACCGCAAAACCACGCCCCTGCTCGCCCGCACGCGCCGCTTCTACCGCCGCGTTCAGCGCCAGAATATTGGTCTGGAAGGCAATCCCGTCGATCACGCTGATGATATCGGCGATTTTCTGCGAACTGCCGGCGATGTCACGCATGGTCTGCACCACGTTATCCACCACCTTGCCGCCTTTCTGCGCGGTTTCAGACGCGCTCAGCGCCAGGTTGCTCGCCTGACGGGCGTTCTCGGCGTTCTGCTTCACGGTGGCAGTCAGCTGTTCCATGCTGGCGGCGGTCTCTTCCAGAGAGGCAGCCTGCTGTTCGGTACGGGATGAGAGATCGTTATTGCCCATCGAGATTTCGCTCGCACCGCTGTAAATAGCGTTGGCGCCGTTACGCACGTCACCCACGGTACGCACCAGCTCGCCCTGCATATGGCGCAGGGAGTCAGCCAGTACACCCATCTCGTTGGAGCCTTCCACGTCGATGCGCTTCACCAGGTCGCCGCTGGCGATATGACGAATGCTGTCAATCAGACGGTTCAGCGGCGAAATCAGCGCCTGACGAATACCCAGCCAGACGGCAACAATCACCACCAGCACCGCAGCCAGCACGCTAATCAGCACCCAGATAGCCTGGCGGTAAGAGCTGTTGCTGTCTTCAACCGCGGTCTGATACAGCGCGTCGTTCTGTTGCAGATAGTTGACGTACTGCTTCTCAAAGCCATCCTGATAGCTCTGGGTCGGCTGGTCGAAGAACTCATTGATTTTGCCCGCCCCCAGCAGCTGGATCAGCTCAGCCAGCGCGCCGTGGTAAATATCGTAATTACGTTTGATTTCCAGTGCCGCAGCGTCGCTCTGACGCGGGTCGCGCGGCAGCGCTTCGTAATCCGCCCAGTTTTTTTCCGCCTGTTTCAGAGACGCAGAGGCAATCTGCATCAGCTCGGCGACGGTTGAGCCGCTGCCGATATTGTTCTGATCCATCATATAGCGGATACCCGCGCGGTTCAGGGTGTTACGGGTTTGCAGCAGCGCCACCCAGCTACCGTTCAGGGTGGATTGTTGCTGGCGAATGGTTTGCAGGATGGTGAAATTCTCTTTGTCATGCTTCAGGGCATTGAAGAAAAGACCACCAGACGTGAGTTGTAAAAGGCCAAATATCGCTAAAACCAGCAGTAAGCTGGTGACAATCTTGATTCGGTTTAACATGTTTTCTCTTTCCTCAGGCAGATACAGAATATTCGGCCTGGCATGAGAAAACTTTACGAAAATCATCCTGGAATTTAGGGTTTTTACGCTTCGTCCCTCGCGGCGATATGTCGGTTTCCAAGTTCAATAAACTCTTCCAGCAGCGCCGTGAGCTGCTTCATCTTCTCAGGCGTATATTCCGCCTCTATCTGCTGGTACGCCTCTTCCACCTGAGCCTGAGCACGCTGGTACAGCGCGTTGCCTTCTTTCGTCAGCGACACGTACAGCTTGCGCTGGTCAGTCACCGGTTTTAAGCGCAGCACCAGACCGTCGCGCTCCATCCGCGTCAGAATGCCGGTCAGGCTTGGGCGCAAAATACAGGTGCGGAACGCCAGATCGTGAAAATCCATGGAGGGATGCTCGGCCAGCACGCGGACGATACGCCACTGCTGCTCGGTCAGATTATGCCGCTTCACTATCGGGCGGAAGTAGCCCATCGCCGCTTCACGCGCCTGCAACAGCGCGATGGTTAATGAGTCATGCATCATCTACCCCTTACATCATTAACAAATAAACAATTAAAAACAGATGCTTTTATAGACAACACGTTTTAACCCAAAAAGTCTAACAGAAACAAAGCTATTTTTTTAACTTATTGATTTAAATATATATTAACCCTTTTATGTAAATTTATTGTTATTTGCATCACAAATTATTCACTTCTGATTGCGAAACGAACAGCAAAAGCATAAAACCAGATCATTAACATATTAATGAAATCAAAACCGGACAGCCGGTTTGAGGAGTATGGGAATGAAAGGTACTGTTTTTGCCGTAGCGCTAAACCACCAAAGCCAGCGTGTGGCCTGGGCTGAGGCGTTTGAAAAAGCCCCCTATAACGCGCCGCCAAAAACGGCGGTGTGGTTTATCAAGCCACATAACGCTGTTATCCGCGCAGGCGAACCGATTCCCTTCCCGCAGGGAGAAACCGTGTTAAGCGGCGCGACGGTGGCGCTGGTGGTGGGCAAAACCGCCAGCAAAGTACGCGTTGAAGAGGCAGCGGCGTACATCGCCGGCTACGCGCTGGCTAACGAAATCAGCCTGCCGGAAGAGAGCTTCTACCGTCCGGCGATCAAGGCCAAATGCCGGGATGGATTTTGCCCGCTCGGCGAACCTGTCGCCGTTGATAACGTGGATAATCTGACCATCATCACCGAGATCAACGGCCGCGAAGCGGACCACTGGAACACGGCCGATCTGCACCGCAACGCCGCCGAACTGCTGAGCGCCCTGAGCGAATTTGCCACCCTGAACCCCGGCGATGCGATATTGCTCGGCACTCCGCAAAGCCGCGTCGAAGTTCGCCCGGGCGATCGGGTACGTATTCTGGCAGAAGGATTTCCGCCGCTGCAAAACCCGGTGGTGGAGGAACGCGACGTTGCCATCGCTTCGCGCACGCCGCCGCACGCCACGCTGTTCGCCCTCGGCCTGAACTACGCCGATCACGCCAGCGAGCTGGACTTCAAACCGCCCACCGAGCCGCTGGTGTTTATCAAAGCGCCAAACACCTTTAACGGCGACAACCAGACCTCGGTGCGCCCAAACAACATTGAATACATGCATTACGAAGCCGAGCTGGTGGTGGTCATCGGCAAAACCGCGCGCAAGGTCAGTGAAGCCGAGGCGATGGAGTATGTTGCGGGCTACACGGTGTGCAACGACTACGCCATCCGCGATTATCTCGAAAACTACTATCGCCCGAACCTGCGGGTGAAAAGCCGCGACGGGCTGACCCCAATCAGCCCGAACGTAGTGCCAAAAGAAGCCATTCCTGACCCGCACAACCTTCGTCTTCGCACCTACGTCAACGGTGAACTGCGTCAGGAAGGCACCACGGCAGACCTGATCTTCAGCATCCCCTACTTGATTGCGTATCTGAGTGATTTCATGACCCTGCAACCGGGCGACATGATTGCCACCGGCACGCCGAAGGGGCTGTCCGACGTGGTGCCGGGCGATGAGGTAGTGGTGGAAGTGGAAGGCGTAGGCCGTCTGGTAAACCGAATTGTCAGTGAGGAGACTGCAAAATGAAAAAGATTAACCACTGGATCAACGGTAAAAACGTCGCCGGAAGTGAGTACTTTCAAACCACTAACCCGGCCTCCGGCGAGGTGCTGGCAGAAGTGGCCTCAGGCGGCGAAGCCGAAATCCATCAGGCCGTTGCCGCCGCCAAAGAGGCGTTTCCGAAATGGGCCAACCTGCCGATGAAGGAGCGCGCGCGCCTGATGCGTCGCCTGGGGGATCTGATTGACCAGAACGTACCGGACATTGCCGCGATGGAAACCGCCGACACCGGCCTGCCGATCCACCAGACCAAAAACGTGCTCATTCCGCGCGCCTCGCACAACTTCGAGTTCTTCGCCGAGGTGTGCCAGCAGATGAACGGCAAAACCTACCCGGTCGACGACAAGATGCTCAACTACACCCTGGTGCAGCCGGTGGGTGTCTGCGCGCTGGTGTCGCCGTGGAACGTGCCGTTTATGACCGCCACCTGGAAGGTCGCGCCGTGCCTGGCCTTAGGGAATACCGCGGTGCTGAAGATGTCTGAACTCTCCCCGCTGACCGCTGACCGTCTGGGCGAGCTGGCCCTCGAAGCGGGCATTCCGGCGGGCGTGCTCAACGTGGTGCAGGGCTATGGCGCCACGGCGGGCGACGCGCTGGTGCGTCATCATGACGTGCGCGCCGTCTCCTTCACCGGCGGTACCGCCACCGGGCGCAACATCATGAAAAACGCCGGGCTGAAGAAGTATTCCATGGAGCTGGGCGGCAAATCGCCGGTGCTGATTTTCGAAGACGCAGACATCGAGCGCGCGCTGGACGCCGCCCTGTTTACCATCTTCTCCATCAACGGCGAACGCTGCACCGCCGGCTCGCGCATCTTCATCCAGCAGAGCATCTACCCGGAGTTCGTCAAACGCTTTGCCGAGCGCGCCAACCGCCTGCGCGTGGGCGACCCGACCGATCCGAACACCCAGATTGGCGCGCTCATCAGCCAGCAGCACTGGGAAAAAGTCTCCGGCTATATCCGCCTCGGCATTGAAGAGGGGGCAACCCTGCTGGCGGGCGGCCCGGACAAACCGACCGATCTACCTGCGCACCTGAAGGGCGGCAACTTCCTGCGACCAACCGTGCTGGCGGATGTCGATAACCGCATGCGCGTGGCGCAGGAGGAGATCTTCGGGCCAGTGGCCTGCCTGCTGCCGTTTAAGGATGAAGCGGAAGGCCTGCGCCTGGCGAACGACGTGGAGTACGGCCTGGCATCTTACATCTGGACCCAGGACGTCAGCAAAGTGCTGCGTCTGGCGCGCAGCATCGAAGCGGGCATGGTGTTCGTCAACACCCAGAACGTGCGCGACCTGCGCCAGCCGTTTGGCGGCGTGAAGGCCTCCGGCACCGGGCGTGAGGGCGGCGAGTACAGCTTCGAGGTCTTCGCGGAGATGAAGAACGTCTGTATCTCCATGGGCGACCATCCGATTCCAAAGTGGGGGATCTGACCATGGGTAAATTAGCGTTAGCGGCAAAAATCACACACGTTCCGTCAATGTATCTCTCTGAACTGCCGGGCAAAAACCACGGCTGCCGCCAGTCGGCCATCGACGGGCATAAAGAGATCAGCAAGCGCTGCCGCGAGCTGGGCGTGGACACCATTATCGTCTTCGACACCCACTGGCTGGTGAACAGCGCGTATCACATCAACTGCGCGGACCATTTTTCGGGCGTCTACACCAGCAACGAGCTGCCGCATTTTATTCGCGACATGACCTACGACTACGACGGCAACCCGGAACTCGGCCAGCTGATTGCCGACGAAGCGGTGAAGCTTGGCGTTCGCGCCAAGGCGCACAACATCCCGAGCCTGAAGCTGGAGTACGGCACGCTGGTGCCGATGCGCTACATGAACGCGGATAAGCACTTCAAAGTGGTCTCCATCTCGGCGTTCTGCACGGTTCACGACTTCGCCGACAGCCGCAGGCTGGGCGAGGCCATCATCAGTGCCATCGAAAAATACGACGGCACCGTGGCGGTGCTTGCCAGCGGCTCGCTCTCGCACCGCTTTATCGACGACCAGCGCGCGGAGGAAGGGATGAACAGCTACACCCGCGAGTTTGACCGTCAGATGGACGAGCGCGTGGTGAAGCTGTGGCGCGAGGGTCAGTTCAAGGAGTTTTGCAGCATGCTGCCGGAGTACGCCGACTACTGCTACGGCGAGGGCAATATGCACGACACGGTGATGCTGCTGGGGATGCTCGGCTGGGACAAATACGACGGTAAGGTGGAGTTTCTCACCGAGCTGTTCGCCAGCTCCGGCACCGGCCAGGTCAACGCCGTTTTCCCGCTGCCCGCGTAAGGAGCCGCCATGCCGCACTTTATTGCTGAATGTACCGACAACATCCGCGAGCAGGCCGACCTGCCAGGGCTGTTCGCCAAAGTGAACGAGGCGCTCGCCGCCACGGGCATCTTCCCCATCGGCGGTATCCGCAGCCGCGCCCACTGGCTGGACACCTGGCAGATGGCAGACGGTAAGCACGATTACGCCTTTGTGCATATGACGCTGAAGATCGGCACGGGGCGCAGCCTGGAAAGCCGGAAAGAGGTCGGTGAAATGCTGTTTGCGCTGATTAAAGATCATTTCGCAGCGCTGATGAACAGCCGGTATCTGGCGCTGTCGTTCGAGCTTGACGAGCTGCACCCGACGCTTAATTACAAGCAGAACAACGTGCATGCGTTGTTTAAGTAGCCGTTTGCTCGCCCGGTGGCGCTGCGCTTACCGGGCCTACAACGGCCCCAAACCGTAGGCCGGGTAAGCGCAGCGCCACCCGGCAACAGCAGCACCGAACCGTAGGCCGGGTAAGCGAAGCGCCACCCGGCAACAGCCGCACAAAGGATACGCCATGCTCGACAAACACACCCATACCCTGATCGCCCACCGCCTGCATCAGGCGGAACAATCCCGGGAGCAGATCCGCGCGATCTCGCTGGAGTACCCGGAGATCACCATTGAAGACGCCTACGCCGTCCAGCGCGAATGGGTGAGCCTGAAAATCGCCGAAGGCCGCGTGCTGAAAGGCCACAAGATCGGCCTTACCTCCAAAGCGATGCAGGCCAGCTCGCAGATCAGCGAGCCGGACTACGGCGCGCTGCTGGACGATATGTTCTTCCACGACGGCAGCGACATCCCCGTGGATCGCTTTATCGTCCCGCGCATTGAAGTGGAGCTGGCCTTCGTGCTGGCAAAACCGCTGCGCGGCCCGAACTGCACGATCTTCGACGTCTACAACGCCACGGATTACGTCATCCCCGCCCTGGAGCTGATCGACGCCCGCTGCCATAACGTTGACCCGGAAACCCAGCGCCCGCGCAAGGTGTTCGACACCATCTCCGATAACGCCGCCAACGCGGGCGTGATCCTCGGCGGCCGCCCGATTAAACCCGACGAGCTGGATCTGCGCTGGATCTCCGCCCTGCTCTACCGCAACGGCGTGATCGAAGAGACCGGGGTCGCCGCAGGCGTGCTTAACCACCCGGCGAACGGCGTGGCGTGGCTGGCTAACAAACTCGCGCCATACGACGTGCAGCTTGAGCCAGGCCAGATCATCCTCGGCGGCTCGTTTACCCGCCCGGTTGCCGCCAGCAGAGGCGACACCTTCCACGTCGACTACGGCAACATGGGCTCCATCAGTTGCCGCTTTGTGTAGGAGTGCACCATGGAAAACGCATTTAAGACCGCGCTGAAAGCCGGAAAGCCACAAATCGGCCTGTGGCTGGGGCTGACCAGCAGCTACAGCGCTGAGCTACTGGCCGGGGCCGGTTTTGACTGGTTGCTGATCGACGGAGAGCACGCGCCGAACAGCGTGCAAACCGTCCTGACTCAGCTACAGGCCATCGCCCCTTATCCCAGCCAGCCGGTGGTGCGCCCGTCGTGGAACGATCCGGTGCAGATCAAGCAGTTGCTGGACGTGGGGGCGCAAACCCTGCTGGTGCCGATGGTGCAAAACGCCGACGAAGCCCGTCTGGCGGTCAGCGCCACCCGCTATCCGCCTGCCGGCATTCGCGGCGTCGGCAGCGCGCTGGCGCGGGCGTCGCGCTGGAACCGCATCCCGGAGTATCTGCATCAGGCTAACGACGCCATGTGCGTGCTGGTGCAAATCGAAACTCGCGAGGCGCTGAAAAACCTGCCGCAGATCCTGGACGTGAAAGGGGTGGACGGCGTGTTTATCGGCCCGGCGGATCTGAGCGCCGACATGGGCTTCGCCGGTAATCCGCAGCACCCGGAGGTGCAGGCCGCCATTGAACAGGCGATCGCGCAGATCCTCAGCGCGGGCAAAGCGCCCGGCATCCTGATGGCGAATGAACAGCTGGCAAAACGCTATCTCAGCCTCGGCGCGTTGTTTGTCGCGGTCGGCGTGGATACCACCCTGCTCGCCCGCAGCGCCGAAGCGCTGGCGGCCCGCTTTACCGACGTCACCACAGCAGTTGATAACAATAAATCCGTCTACTAAACGTACGATGTGGAGCGCAACATGACGACCTCAACCCTGCATAATAAAGCTGTTGAACATCGCGTTATTAATAAGCTGTTCCGTCGTTTGATCGTGTTTCTTTTTATCCTGTTTGTTTTCTCGTTTCTCGATCGCATCAACATCGGCTTTGCCGGGCTGACGATGGGCAAAGATCTGGGCCTCACGTCAACCATGTTTGGCCTGGCCGCGACGCTGTTTTACGTGACCTACGTGCTGTGCGGTATCCCCAGCAACATCATGCTGGCGAAGGTCGGCGCCCGCCGCTGGATCGCCGGGATCATGGTGGTGTGGGGCATCGCCTCTACCTGCACCATGTTCGCCACCAGCCCCGAAACGCTCTACGTCCTGCGCATGCTGGTGGGCATTGCCGAAGCCGGTTTCCTGCCGGGCATTCTGGTCTATCTCACCTGGTGGTTCCCGGCGTATCACCGCGCCCGCGCCAACGCGCTGTTTATGATCGCCATGCCGGTGACCATGATGCTCGGCTCGATCCTCTCCGGGTACATTCTGGCGATGGACGGGCTGTGGAACCTGAAGGGCTGGCAGTGGCTGTTCCTGCTGGAGGGGCTGCCATCGGTGGTGCTCGGCGTGGTGACCTGGTTCTACCTTAACGACACCCCGGCACAGGCCACCTGGCTGGATGATGACGAAAAGCAGGCACTCAAAACGATGATCGCCCGCGAGCAGGAGCTGGCCATTGCGCACGCCGCCACGCCGCGATCGACGCTGCGCGAGGTGCTGACGCCCGCCGTGCTGCTCTACACGCTGGCCTACTTCTGCCTGACGAATACGCTGAGCGCGATCAACATCTGGACGCCGCAGATCCTGCAAAGCTTCAACACCGGCAGCAGCAATATCGTGATTGGCCTGCTGGCGGCGATCCCGCAGTTTTGCACCATCCTCGGGATGATCTGGTGGAGCCGCCGCTCCGACAGGCTGAAAGAGCGAAAAAAGCACACCATCCTGCCGTATCTGTTTGCAGCGGCGGGATGGATGCTGGCCTCGGCGACCGATCACAGCCTGATCCAGCTGCTTGGCATCATCATGGCCTCAACCGGATCGTTTACCGCCATGGCGATATTCTGGACCACGCCGGATCAGGTTATTAGCCTGCAATCCCGCGCGGTGGCGCTGGCGGTGATCAACGCCATCGGCAACGTCGGGTCTGCCGTCAGCCCATTGCTGATAGGTATTCTGCGCGACGCGACCGGCAGCTTCAGCTCGGGACTGTGGTTCGTGGCGGGTCTGCTGGTGGTGGGCGCGCTGGTGCTGACGCGCATTCCGATGACGCAGCGGGATCAACAGAGGAACGATCATGTGCCAGAGCCCCATCGCCAACATTGATATCAGCAAGGATTACGACGAAAGTCTGGGCACCGACGATGTGCACTACCAGTCGTTTGCCCGCATGGCGGCCTTTTTTGGCCGCGACATGCAGGCGCACCGCCACGACCAGTATTTTCAGATGCATTTTCTCGACACCGGGCAGATTGAGCTCCAGCTCGACGACCACCGTTACTCGGTGCAGGCGCCGCTGTTCGTGCTAACACCACCGTCGGTGCCGCACGCGTTTATTACCGAATCCGACAGCGACGGCCACGTGCTGACGGTGCGCGAGGATCTCATCTGGCCGCTGTTAGAAGTGCTCTACCCCGGTACGCGGGAAGCGTTCGGCCTGCCGGGGATCTGCCTGTCGCTTGCCGACAGGCCTGACGAGCTGGCGGCGCTGAAGCACTACTGGCAGCTGATTGCCCGGGAATCCACGGAACAACTGCCCGGTCGCGAGCATACGCTGGTCCTGCTGGCCCAGGCCGTTTTTACCCTGCTGCTGCGCAACGCGAAGCTCGACGACCACGCGTCAGGCGGCATGCGCGGTGAGCTGAAGCTTTTTCAGCGCTTTAACCAGCTGACAGATGCTCATTACCACGAGCACTGGACGGTTCCGGAGTATGCCAGCGAATTGCATCTCACCGAATCTCGCCTGACCGATATCTGTCGCCGCTTCGCCAACCGCTCGCCGAAACGGCTGATCTTCGACCGCCAGCTGCGGGAAGCCAGGCGTTTGCTGCTGTTTTCCGACAGCACAGTGAGCGAAATTGCCTGGCAGCTGGGGTTTAAAGATCCGGCCTATTTCGCCCGTTTTTTTAACCGACTGACGGGGTGCTCACCCAGCGCATACCGGGCGCAGAAAGTACCGGTATCGCCTGTTCCCCTCACCCCTGCCCTCTCCCAAAGGGAGAGGGAGTAACCGTCCCCTCTCCCTTTGGGAGAGGGTTAGGGTGAGGGAAATCACACTCTGCGATCTCTCGCGAAAAGTACCTGCCGTTGTCCCAATCGTCCCTTCACGTTCCGCCCCTCTCACGCTTCAATTAAACAACAAAAACAAAACATAAATTTAACAACCATCTTCCGATACGAGGTCCCTATGAAGCCTGAAGATTTCCGCGCTGATGCCAAACGTCCGTTAACCGGTGAAGAGTATTTAAAAAGCCTGCAAGATGGCCGTGAGATTTATATCTACGGCGAGCGCGTTAAGGACGTCACTACCCACCCGGCATTTCGCAATGCGGCGGCGTCCATCGCCCAGATGTACGATGCCCTGCACAAGCCAGACATGCAGGATACCCTCTGCTGGGGTACCGATACCGGCAGCGGCGGCTACACCCATAAATTCTTCCGCGTGGCGAAAAGTGCCGACGATCTGCGCCAGCAGCGTGACGCCATCGCCGAGTGGTCGCGCCTGAGCTACGGCTGGATGGGGCGTACGCCGGACTACAAAGCCGCGTTCGGCTGCGCGCTCGGCGCTAACCCCGCCTTCTACGGTCAGTTCGAGCAGAACGCCCGCAACTGGTACACCCGTATTCAGGAAACCGGCCTGTACTTTAACCACGCCATCGTCAACCCGCCGATCGATCGCCATAAACCGGCGGACGAGGTGAAAGACGTTTACATCAAGCTGGAGAAAGAGACCGACGCCGGGATCATCGTCAGCGGCGCGAAAGTGGTGGCCACCAACTCGGCATTAACCCACTACAACATGATCGGTTTTGGTTCTGCGCAGGTGATGGGCGAAAACCCGGACTTCGCGCTGATGTTCGTCGCGCCGATGGATGCCGAAGGGGTGAAGCTGATCTCCCGCGCCTCATACGAGATGGTGGCAGGGGCGACAGGCTCTCCGTACGACTACCCGCTCTCCAGCCGCTTTGACGAGAACGACGCCATTCTGGTAATGGATCATGTGCTGATCCCATGGGAAAACGTGCTGATCTACCGCGATTTCGACCGCTGCCGTCGCTGGACGATGGAAGGTGGCTTCGCCCGCATGTACCCGCTTCAGGCCTGCGTGCGTCTGGCAGTGAAGCTCGACTTCATCACCGCTCTGCTGAAGAAGTCGCTGGAGTGTACCGGCACCCTCGAGTTCCGCGGCGTGCAGGCGGATCTCGGCGAAGTGGTGGCGTGGCGCAACATGTTCTGGGCGCTGAGCGACTCCATGTGCTCCGAAGCCACTCCGTGGGTAAACGGCGCGTATCTGCCTGACCACGCGGCGTTACAGACTTACCGCGTGATGGCACCCATGGCCTATGCGAAGATCAAGAACATCATCGAACGTAACGTGACCTCCGGGCTGATCTACCTGCCGTCCAGCGCGCGGGACCTGAACAACCCGCAGATCGACCAGTACCTGGCGAAGTACGTGCGCGGCTCCAACGGGATGGATCATGTCGAACGCATCAAGATTCTGAAACTGATGTGGGATGCCATCGGCAGCGAGTTTGGCGGACGTCACGAGCTGTACGAAATCAACTACTCCGGTAGCCAGGATGAGATCCGCCTGCAATGCCTGCGTCAGGCGCAAAGCTCCGGCAACATGGACAAGATGATGGCGATGGTTGACCGCTGCATGTCCGAGTACGACCAGCACGGCTGGACCGTACCGCACCTGCACAACAACACTGATATCAATATGCTGGATAAGCTGCTGAAATAACGCAGCGGGAGGTTTCAATGCAATCTGAAGAACGCCTGCGTTTTCGCGACGCGATGGCCAGCCTGTCGGCGGCGGTGAATGTGGTCACTACCGAGGGCGATGCGGGTCGCTGCGGCATTACCGCCACCGCCGTCTGTTCGGTCACGGACACCCCGCCCTCGGTCATGGTCTGCATCAACGCCAACAGCGCCATGAACCCGGTCTTCCAGGGCAACGGCAAACTGTGCGTCAACGTGCTGAACCACGAGCAGGAGATCATGGCCCGCCACTTTGCCGGGATGACCGGCATGGCAATGGAGGAGCGCTTTGCTCTCTCCTGCTGGCAGAAAGGACCGCTGGCGCAGCCGGTGCTGAAAGGCGCTCTGGCAAGCCTGGAAGGTGAGATAACCCAGGTGCAAACCATCGGCACCCATCTGGTCTACCTTGTGGAGATTAAGAACATCATCCTCAGCAGCGAGGGGCACGGCCTGATCTACTTCAAACGCCGTTTCCACCCGGTGATGATGGAGATGGAAGCCGCGATTTGATCCCGTTGCACAAAAAAACGCTAAGGTTTCCGCAAAGGTGCGCCGTTAACTATCCATAAGATAAATTTTCCGGGGCGGCTGGCAACGTCGTCAGCCGCCCCCTTAACGCTGGAAAGTCTTATGGCCCCTTCACCCCGAAGCCGCTCGGCTGAACGTCTGGTTGAAATCATTATTGCCCTGCATCGCAACGGAAGCGTTAATCGCCGCGATCTGATGCAAAAATTTGGCATTACCGAACGCACGGTGTACCGCGATTTACAGGCGCTTTCCCCGATTATTGAACACGACGGCAAAGGGCGCTATCAGCTGCTGCCCGCGTATCAGCCCTGCCGCTGCGTGCACTGCCCTGAAGCGAACGACAAAAGCCCACAGGGCTAAATTATTCTCAGTGATCTCAATCACATATTTTCTCCCACCGGGGGTGAGCCTTAACCACTCACCCTCGCTTTTGACCGCTCACGCATCGCTTTCAACCACTCACCCATTTACCGTGCTTTACACGCGCGAGGATCTGGCACGATCGCTCCAGCATTAATCAATACCTCCTCACAACGAACCCTGACCCTTTTTTCTTTACATAAAAAACCAGGTTTTACTATGGATACGAAAAAACTATTCAAGCACATACCCTGGGTGATTCTCGGAATCATCGGTGCATTCTGCCTCGCGGTAGTTGCATTACGTCGGGGGGAGCACGTCAGTGCCCTGTGGATCGTGGTCGCCTCTGTGTCGGTGTATCTGGTGGCGTATCGCTACTACAGTCTGTACATCGCCCAGAAGGTGATGAAACTCGACCCTACGCGCGCGACGCCTGCGGTTATTAACAACGACGGTCTGAACTACGTTCCGACCAACCGTTACGTGTTGTTTGGTCACCACTTCGCCGCTATCGCCGGTGCCGGTCCGCTGGTCGGTCCGGTTCTCGCCGCACAGATGGGCTACCTGCCTGGCACGCTGTGGCTGCTGGCGGGGGTAGTACTGGCCGGTGCGGTTCAGGACTTTATGGTGCTGTTTATCTCCTCTCGCCGTAACGGCGCATCTCTCGGTGAGATGATCAAAGAAGAGATGGGACCAGTACCGGGGACTATCGCGCTGTTTGGCTGTTTCTTAATCATGATCATCATCCTCGCCGTTCTGGCGCTGATTGTGGTTAAAGCCCTGGCCGAAAGTCCGTGGGGTGTCTTCACCGTTTGCTCAACCGTACCGATTGCGCTGTTTATGGGTATCTACATGCGCTTTATCCGTCCGGGGCGTGTGGGTGAAGTCTCTGTTATTGGTATCGTGCTGCTGGTTGCCTCTATCTACTTCGGTGGCGTGATTGCTCACGATCCGTACTGGGGTCCGGCACTGACCTTTAAAGACACCACCATTACCTTCGCGCTGATTGGCTATGCGTTTGTTTCCGCACTGCTGCCGGTGTGGCTGATCCTCGCACCGCGCGACTATCTGGCAACCTTCCTGAAAATCGGCGTTATCGTCGGCCTGGCGCTGGGTATCGTGGTGCTGAACCCGGAACTGAAAATGCCAGCGATGACCCAGTACATTGACGGTACTGGCCCGCTGTGGAAAGGCGCTCTGTTCCCGTTCCTGTTCATCACCATCGCCTGTGGTGCGGTATCTGGCTTCCACGCGCTGATCTCTTCCGGTACGACGCCGAAACTGCTGGCTAACGAAACCGACGCGCGTTTCATTGGCTACGGCGCAATGCTGATGGAGTCCTTCGTGGCGATTATGGCGCTGGTTGCTGCGTCCATCATCGAACCGGGTCTTTACTTCGCGATGAACACCCCACCTGCTGGCCTTGGCATCACCATGCCTAACCTGCATGAAATGGGTGGCGAGAATGCGCCGATCATCATGGCGCAGCTGAAAGACGTTACCGCACACGCGGCGGCGACCGTCAGCTCCTGGGGCTTCGTGATTTCGCCAGAGCAGATCCTGCAAACCGCGAAAGACATTGGAGAGCCTTCTGTCCTGAACCGTGCAGGTGGTGCGCCGACGCTGGCGGTAGGTATCGCTCATGTGTTCCACAAAGTGCTGCCGATGGCTGACATGGGCTTCTGGTATCACTTCGGTATTCTGTTCGAAGCCCTGTTCATCCTGACCGCGCTGGATGCTGGTACCCGTTCTGGCCGCTTTATGCTGCAAGACCTGCTGGGTAACTTCATCCCGTTCCTGAAAAAAACCGACTCTCTGGTTGCCGGTATCATCGGTACTGCGGGCTGTGTGGGTCTGTGGGGCTACCTG
Source organism: Enterobacter hormaechei (assembly GCA_042434945.1). Taxonomy (GTDB): domain Bacteria; phylum Pseudomonadota; class Gammaproteobacteria; order Enterobacterales; family Enterobacteriaceae; genus Escherichia; species Escherichia hormaechei_A. The sequence continues at coordinate 89,087 of CP170191.1, read as the reverse complement.
CTGTATCAGGGCGTGGTCGATCCGCTGGGCGGCGTTAAGAGCTTGTGGCCGCTGTTCGGTATCTCCAACCAGATGCTGGCAGCCGTGGCGCTGGTACTGGGCACCGTTGTGCTGATTAAGATGAAGCGCACCCAATACATCTGGGTAACTGTTGTTCCGGCCGTATGGCTGCTTATCTGCACCACCTGGGCGCTGGGCCTGAAACTGTTCAGCACCAACCCGCAGATGGAAGGCTTCTTCTACATGGCAAGCCAGTACAAAGAGAAGATTGCTAACGGTACTGACCTGACGGCGCAGCAGATTGCCAACATGAACCACATCGTTGTGAACAACTACACCAACGCGGGCCTGAGTATTCTGTTCCTGATTGTGGTGTACAGCATCATCTTCTACGGTTTCAAAACCTGGCTTGCGGTGCGTAACAGCGACAAACGTACTGACAAAGAAACACCGTACGTTCCAATCCCGGAAGGCGGCGTGAAGATCTCTTCGCACCACTAACCGTGTTTAGCCCCGCTTCGGCGGGGCTTTGTTCTTATCAGAGTGAACTATGTTTGGTAACTTAGGACAGGCAAAAAAATATCTCGGCCAGGCGGCGAAGATGTTGATTGGCATTCCAGACTACGACAACTACGTCGAGCATATGAAGACCAACCATCCCGACAAGCCGTACATGAGCTATGAAGAATTCTTCCGCGAACGCCAGAACGCGCGCTACGGCGGCGATGGTAAAGGCGGTATGCGCTGTTGTTAATGGAGAGAGCATGAACCCGATTGCAGTTACCCTACTCACCGGTTTTTTAGGCGCGGGCAAAACCACCCTGCTGCGCCATATTCTTAATGAACAACACGGCTACAAGATTGCCGTGATTGAAAACGAATTCGGCGAAGTCTCCGTTGATGATCAACTGATTGGCGACCGCGCCACGCAGATCAAAACGCTGACCAACGGCTGCATCTGCTGTTCGCGCTCCAACGAGCTGGAAGACGCACTACTCGACCTGCTGGATAATCTCGACAAGGGCAATATTCAGTTCGACCGTCTGGTCATTGAATGCACCGGCATGGCCGATCCCGGCCCGATTATTCAGACCTTTTTCTCCCATGAGATTTTATGCCAGCGTTACCTGCTGGACGGCGTGATTGCGCTGGTGGATGCGGTACATGCCGATGAGCAGATGAACCAGTTCACCATCGCCCAGTCCCAGGTTGGCTACGCCGACCGTATTCTGCTGACTAAAACCGACGTCGCAGGCGAAGCAGAAAAACTGCGCGAACGCCTGGCGCGCATCAACGCCCGTGCACCGGTCTACACCGTTACCCACGGCGACATCGACCTGGGCCTGCTGTTCAACACCAACGGTTTTATGCTGGAAGAAAACGTCGTCAGCACCAAACCGCGTTTCCACTTTATCGCGGATAAACAAAACGATATTTCGTCGATTGTGGTAGAACTGGATTACCCGGTAGATATCAGCGAAGTTTCCCGGGTGATGGAAAACCTGCTGCTGGAATCGGCGGATAAACTACTGCGTTACAAAGGGATGCTATGGATTGACGGCGAACCTAACCGCCTGCTGTTCCAGGGCGTCCAGCGCCTCTACAGCGCCGACTGGGACCGCCCGTGGGGCGATGAAAAACCGCATAGCACGATGGTGTTTATCGGGATTCAGCTGCCGGAGGAAGAGATTCGGGCGGCGTTTGCGGGGTTGAGGAAGTAACCGCACCGATTATCCCCTCTCCCCCGCGGGGAGAGGGTTAGGGTGAGGGGGAAACTTATTTCAACGCCTCCGGCAGCGTCACAATCCACAGCTCGCTGTCGGACTCCGGTTTCTTCAACGGCTTCACGCTGAGGGTGGTTTCAACCGGTTTGTCATCCAGCGTCAGCGCCCCCTGCGCGTTCACCCGATAATCCTTGAGCTTCTTGCCTTCGACTGGCTTCTGCATCGCCACCTTCACGCCAAAGTCATTATCGTTCGCCACTGCCAGCGTTTTGCTGTCAATCAGCGCCAGCCCTTCGGCCTTTTCCTGCTGCCAGCCCAGCGCACGCAGATCGACCACCTGCGTTTTTTCCGCAAGCGTGATGCCGCGCTGCGCCAGCGTTTTCTCATCATCAAACTCCGGGTATTCGCCCGGCTTGTCGAAGGCCGCCAGATCGCTCGCCTTGCTCAGATTAACCCTGTAGATGAGGTTACGCATTGCGTCGTTTTTATCCTCGCCCTGTTCAATCAGCAGGATGGTGTGGTTATCCAGCGCCACTATGTCGCCGATTTTGGCGTCGCTGTTTTTGCTGTAGGCCGCGCTGTCGACAGGGTAGCCGTACATCGCGGTTTTCCCGGTCGCCGGATCGAAGCTCACCAGACGCGTAAACAGCGCCTGTTTTTTGCTCTTCCCGTCGATATCCAGCGTGCTTTGCACGGCGGCGATAATGCGTCCGTCCGGCATGCGGGTCAGCCCTTCAAAGCCCCGGTTTGCCTGACGCCATTTGATAACGTTTGGCAGACCGCCCGCGATGGATTTCTCCCCTTCCGTCGCCTGCGGACCGTGGATCGCGAGGATTTTCCCTTTACTGTCGACGTTAATCAGGAACGGGCCATACTCATCGCACAGCCAGTAACCGCCCTTCCCGTCCGGCGTGATGCCTTCCGTATCCAGCCCGCGGTTATCGCCTTTCAGCACTTTTAGGGTGTCGCTTAGCGCGACTTCATTGGTAGATCCAATCACGCCGCTTTGCAGCGGCAGGCCGTTGATCTCGCCTTTATCATCATGCAGCGGTCGCGCGTCCACGGCCTCCGCTTTGCCGTTTAGCACACGGATCGTCATCAGCAGCGGGGCGAAATCAGGGGTAACAAAGATTTTGGCATCGTTTTTCCCCATTTTTGGCGAATCCGCGTTAGGACCGCGATCGGTCACGGTCGCAAACGTCAGCGCATCGCCCTGCTTGCCCGTGAATAACAAACCCGAACCAATCCCCACCGGGAGCCCGTTCGGGAATGCGCTGGCAAACGCACCGCTGTATTTGACATGCGCGCCTTCGGGAAAGCTGACGACGTAGCGCTCCGCGGTTGGCTGTGCCGCCAGGCCAGAGAAAGAGAGCGCACAACCGGTTAGCACAGGAATAATTTTTCTTTTCATATTGTTAGCATCCAGTAAGTGAAGCCAACAACGTAATGAAGAAACGTGTCAGAAAAATGACATGTAATGGCAACGAAGCGGCGCGTACGGACGTATATCAATCACCAGAAATGTAAACCTCTGTCTTTATCTGTGTCAGCTGAAATACTTTTGGAAATTATTAGAAACCCAATTAATTCATGGCGAAGGACTATTTGCGCCTCGTTCATTTTACGTTTAGCCAGGAATGTAAACTGTCCCTAAACGCGAATGTATTGGACATTGACGATTTGCCATATAAACAACTCATCAACATTTACTATTCAAAAACCCAACACAAACAGCATATAAATGCGAGACATATCACATTTGCAGTCATAAACATCGCTTGTTAAGGTGCCCTCATATTAATTTAATGACGAGGAAACACTCATGAAAAAACTTAACATCCTGATCCTTTCTGCTCTGACCGCCGTATCGGGCTCCGCACTGGCCATGGGTGGCAGCATTGAGCAGGGTAAAAACTTTACTAACCTCAATCTGGAAATGGGGAAATCCTCATCCGGCCTGTATGCGGAGAGCAACTGGCTGAAAAACACCGATGACGGCACCCAGACCGGCGGCGTTGGGGCAGGCTACAACCTGGAAGTGGGTCCGGTGATGCTGAATGCTGGCGCGAAAGCCATCTACATCGGCCCGAAAAAAGGCGATAACGGCGTGGCATTCCCGATTGGCGGCGGCGTTAACGTTGCGCTTACGGACAGCATTCACGTGTTTGGTGAAGGTTATGTGGCGCCAGACGGCCTGAACAACAGCGTGAAGAACTATGTTGAAGCTAACGGCGGCGTAAGCTGGACGCCAGTCAAACCTGTCACGCTGAAAGTGGGCTATCGCCACGTGAGCGTAGACGGTAAAGACGGTCGTCCAAACCACACGCTGATCGATGGTGCATATGTAGGCGGTGGAGTGTCCTTCTAAGCCTGTTTGCGCGTTTCGCCCGGCGGCGCTACGCTTGCACGGGCCTACAATGAAGGGTGCAATGTATTAAAATTATTGCACATTGTAGGCCGGGTAAGCGCAGCGCCACCCGGCAAGAAAGGCGATGCGACCGTTAATAAAAAACCTGCCGGATGGCAGGTTTTTTTTATTACCGCATTACTTGCGAACGACCACCAGCTTCTGGTTCACAAACTCTTTGATCCCCAGGTCCGACAGCTCGCGTCCGTAACCCGAACGTTTTACGCCGCCGAACGGCAGCTCTGCCGCAGTGTCGGTGAGCCAGTTGATGTACACCATCCCGGTCTCAATGCGCGACGCCATTTTCTTCGCGCGCTCGATGTTCTGGCTGAACACCGCGCCGCCCAGACCGTAGTGGGAATCGTTAGCCAGTGCGACCGCTTCGTCGTCGCTTTTCACCACGTAAACCTGCGCTACCGGACCGAAGAACTCCTCGAAGTACGCCGGGTTATCACGCGAGATATGCGTCAGGATGGTCGGCTCAAAGAAGCTTCCGTCACGCTGAACCGGCTTGCCGCCATGGTGCAGCTTCGCGCCATTTTTCACCGCCTCGTTAACCTGTTTAGTTAGCGTCTCCAGCGCGTCTTTGGATGACAAAGGCCCCAGCGTGGTGCTTTCGTCCAGCGGATCGCCAATTTTCACCTGCTTAAACGCCTCGGTGAATTTGCTCAGGAAGGCGTCTGCAATCTTTTCATGCAGGATAAAGCGCTTCGCCGCGGTACAGACCTGCCCGGCATTGTTCAGCCGCGCGTTAACGCCGATCTTCACGGCTTTATCCAGGTCGGCATCGTCCAGCACCACGAACACGTCGTTCCCGCCCAGTTCCAGGGTCGATTTTTTGAGGTGCTTCGCAGCCTGTGCCGCAACCACGCTACCCGCTTTTTCTGAACCGGTCAGCGCCGCCCCCTGTACGCGATCGTCGGCGATGATGTTCGCCACCTGTTCGGACGAGATAAACAGGTTGGTCCACGCCCCTTCCGGCGCGCCCGCTTCACGTACCAGCTGTGCAAAGGTCTCTGCACAGTGCGGCACGATGCTGGCGTGCTTGGCGATCACCGGGTTGCCCGCTGCCAGGTTTGGCGCCAGAACGCGCATCAGCTGATAGTACGGGAAGTTCCATGGCTCGACGGCCATCAGCACGCCGATGGGGTGATGTTCAACCCATGCTTCCCCGAGTTCAGAGTCATACTTCACCGGGGCCAGGAACTGCTTCGCGTTGTCCGCATAGTAGCGGGCGATTTGCGCGCACAGCTTCACTTCGCCGCGGCTTTGTTCGATGAGCTTACCCATCTCCTGACTGGCGATTTTCGCCAGATCCTCCACGCGTTCGTCGATCAGGTCCGCCAGCTTATGCAGCACCGGCAGGCGCTGGCTTATGTCGCCTTTCGCCCAGTCGGAGTGATAGAGCGCATCGGCTGCCTTCAGCGCCGCTTCAACGTCTGCGTCAGTGTGAGAGGGATATTCTTTGATGAGCTGGTTCGTGGCAGGATTTACTGTCTGGTAAGCCATATCGAATCTCCTTGTTTTACCGCTTAGGGTATTAAGGGTAGTCAATCTGACTGGCTTTGAAGGTAAAGTTGGGTATATACGGAGGGTTCTTAACAAGACGCTGCCAGGCGATGCGCAGACATGGTATAAAAAATGCTCATCAATGGAGTTCCTATGACCGATACCCGCCACATCCGCCAGACCTTTAACCGCGCAGCAGGCCTTGAGCTGCGCAGTACGTGGCAAAGCACCCGGGCATATAAACGTCATTGCCATCCACAGCTCTCCATCGGCGCGATTGTGGAAGGCCAGACCTGCTGCGTAAGTCATGGCAATGCGTACGTTCTTGATCCCGGTGATCTTATCGTGATCCCGGCTTATGCCCCGCACAGCTGCAACCCCGTTGTCGGGAAGCCGCGCAGTTACCATATGCTCTATATCGACACCGATCTTCCCCTGGCGCTACAGGTTATTCGCGATCCCACGCTCTTTAAGCACTTTCTTGCCGTTGTCGGGACGATGTCCTCCGCATCCGTGGAGACCCTGCTTTCTGCCCTTCCCCGTTGCGCGGGTGAGATGAATGCACCTCGCTCAACCAGTCAGCAGGTTCAGCAGGCGTTACTCTCCGACCTTGCCGCACCGCCTTCCCTTGACGAACTCGCCCAACGATTCTCACTGCGCAAGGAGACGCTGATCCGCACTTTCAGGCAGGATACCGGCCTGACGCCGGGCAGTTTCCTCAACATTTCGCGCGTGGAGTACGCCAAAGCGCGGCTGCGTGCGGGGGATAATATCGCCGACGTGGGCTACCAGAGCGGGTTTGCCGATCAGAGTCATTTTCATAAGACCTTCGTGAATTATACCGCTGCCACGCCGCGCCAGTACGCCACGGGCCGATCAATATCAGACAATAATCAGGATACGTAACGTCGTAAGGTGACCTCAGATTTGTCACTGAGGTCGCTATGGAACTGTTATTTCCCTCCGCCTTTCTTGCCCTGGCGCTGGCGCATTTTGTTGCCCTGTTAAGCCCGGGCCCGGATTTCTTCCTGCTGGTAGGCTACGCCGCCCGCTACCGGCTGCGCGGCAGCGCCGGATTGTGTCTCGGCATCGCAGCAGGTAACGGGTTGTATATCTTACTGGTGATTATCGGCTGGAGCGCGCTGCGCCAGTTTGGGTGGCTGTTTACGCTTATCGAACTGTCCGGCGCGCTGTACCTGCTGTGGATTGGCTCGCATCTTGTGCGCAGCCGCCCGCAGCCGCTGGCGCTGGAAGAAACCCGCCAGCGCTGCCCTTCTCTGCGGAAGCAAATCCTGCTGGGGCTGGGTTCGGCGCTGTTAAATCCCAAAAACGCGTTGTTCTACCTGGCGCTAATGACAGCGTTACTCGGGCCGGACGTCACACTGCTTCAGCAGGCGACCTGCGGCGTCTGGATGGTGATGGTGGTGCTGGTATGGGATCTGGCGCTGATATCGCTGATGGGGTTACCGGCGGTTCAGCGAAAGCTCAGCCGTTCGCTCTGGCTGATAGAGCGCACGGCGGGGGTGGTGTTGATGGGGTTTGGTGGGTGGGTGCTGTGGCGGTTTTTGCACTTTTCCCCCGTATCCCTCTATCCTTAACCCATGGAAAAACATACCGAACTCAAACGCGCCAAGCTTCTCGCGCTGTCGCTGCTGCTGATTGCCGTCGCAGCGTTTATCACCACTCTGTTCCTGCCGCAAACCTTCTGGGTGCGCGGCGTAAAGGCCATTGCCGAGGCGGCGATGGTCGGCGCGCTGGCGGACTGGTTTGCCGTTGTCGCGCTGTTCCGCCGGGTGCCAATTCCCTTTATCTCGCGCCATACGGCGATTATCCCGCGCAATAAAGACCGCATCGGCGACAATCTCGGCCAGTTCGTGCAGGAAAAGTTTCTCGATACGCAATCCCTTGTCGATCTTATCCGTCGCTACGAGCCCGCACAGATGATTGGGACCTGGTTCAGCCAGCCCGATAACGCCCGGCGCGTGGGGCAGCATCTGGTGCAGGTGATGAGCGGTTTTCTGGAACTTACCGACGATGGACGCATTCAGCGCCTGCTCAAACGCGCCGTGCACAAGGCTATCGACAAAGTCGATCTAACCGAGACCAGCGCCGTCATGCTGGAAAGCATGACCAAAAACAACCGTCACCAGGTGCTGCTGGACGCCATCATCAACCGCCTGATTACCCTGATTCAGCGGGAAAGCACGCGGGAATTTATTGCCGACCAGATCGTCCACTGGCTTAAGACCGAGCATCCGCGCAAGGCGATGGTGCTGCCCACCGAGTGGCTGGGCGATCAAAGCGCGGAGATGGTGTCGAACGCGGTGAACACGCTGCTGGACGATATCAGCCACGACCGCACGCACCAGATCCGTCAGGCGTTTGACCGCGCCACGATCAAATTCATCGACAATCTGAAAAACGATCCGGAGATGACGGCGAAAGCCGAGAATATCAAACACTACCTGAAGAATGACGAAGCCTTTAACCGCTATCTGGGGGAAATGTGGGCTGACCTGCGCCAGTGGCTGAAAAATGACATGCAGAGCGATGATTCCCGCGTGAAGCAGCGTATCGCCAACGCCGGGCTGTGGTTTGGCGAAACGCTGACCAACGACGCCAGCCTGCGGGCGTCGCTGAATGAGCATCTGGAGCAGGCCGCGCACCGCGTGGCGCCGGATTTCGCCGCGTTCCTGACGCGCCATATCAGCGACACGGTGAAAAGCTGGGATGCCAAAGACATGTCACGCCAGATAGAACTCAATATCGGTAAAGATCTTCAGTTCATTCGCGTTAACGGTACCCTGGTGGGCGGAACAATTGGCCTGATCCTGTTTCTGCTCTCGCAGTTGCCTGCCGTGCTGGGGCATTAATCCGCTTTTGGCGGCGCGATAACGTAGCGCGTCGCCTCGAAGCGGTTCAGGATCAGGTGCACCAGAAAGACCATCGTCAGCGTGACCACCAGCGCGAAGGTGACGGAGGTGATGCGGTACAGATCGCTGAACACCAGGTCGCTGTCCGGGTGCATGTTCTGCCCGAACATAATGCCGATGGTGGTGATACTGGCGAAGCCTACCCCGGCGCCGACCTTCTCCATTACGTGCAGACGCGCGCCAAACGCCAGTCCAAGGCCAATCAGCGGCATCATCAGCAGCATATGGCTGCTGTGATCGTAGAGGATAAGCTGGACGACAAGGATATAGAGACACCCCAGCACCACGCCGACTACGCGCCAGATGGAGCTGATAACCGAGCCGCGATAGTGCATCGGGAACAGGATCAGAATGCCCGCCATCAGCGCCGAAAGCGAATCGCTTAAGTCGCTCATCTGGAACACCACGAAAATCAGCGTCGCCACGGTGCCCGAGAGCAGAGACTCGTGGCGCACGCGGGCGTCATCTTTCTCGATCAGCGGCGGCGGCTTACGCGGCTCCACGTCCGGCAGCAGGTAGTTCATCAGCGCGCTCAGGCACACCGCCATCACGCTCGCTTCGATGTTAGAGAATAAAAGCGTGTGCCAGTTGGTGGTGGGGTAGCTCATAAAGTTGAGCATCACGCTCTGGCAAACCACGCCCATCGAGCCGAACAGGAACAGCGGCCCCTTACTCATAAAGCGAAAACGCATCACGTACAGGGCAAACACCACCAGCGTCATAATGACCGGCCACTGGGACAGATAGCCGATGATAAACACCATTTCGATGCAGTTCAGCGAGGCGCTGAAGATAAACTGCTTCGCCACGTGGCGGTTAAACACCGGCACCAGCGAGAGCAGCATGATCGGATAGACCACAAAAAACACGCCGTAGCTGGTGTTGTAGAAACTCGAAATACTGAGCGCAATCATCCCGGCAAAGACGATACGCAGGGTCTGGCGAAAGTCGTTTGCCGTATAGACGATGTTGCCGTGCGGGGTAAATACCCGCGCCAGGGTGCTAATAGACATAGTGAAGCAGGCTCACCAGATGGATTTGCATCCCGGAGAAGAATCGCGCAAACGGCCCTTCGCTATTGTAGAGCTGCACGGTGGCGCGCGCGCCGGTCGGCAGCGACTTCGGTAAGGCTTCGTCCAGCGCCACGTGAATGCGCATACGCTGGGCATCACGCACCCAGCGGTTGGAGGTTTCCGGTTCAGAAAGTTGACCGTTTACGGCCTCCTGTCCGGCGAGGATCCCCGCGTCGCTGCTGGTGACGTGGGCACGGAAAACTTGCCCCGGGAAGGCGTCGAACACCACGGCGGCGTCGGTCCCCTGGTGGGTATGCCGCAGGCTCTTCTCGCGGAAATCCGCCACGATATCGATCCGGGTGTTCACCAGCGCCAGCGCAGCCGAACCGGACGAGGCGTAAAAACCGGGGCTTAATTGCAGGTTACTGACCGTGCCGTCCGCCTCGGCGTAGACCTTCGTCCAGCCAAGATTCAGCTCCGCTTCATCCAGCGCGTTACGGTATTTTTGCAGCGTCACGTTGCGGTGCTCATCCCGCTCGCCGCGCTGAATGCGCAGGTTATGAATATTCGCCTGAATCGAGCTGACGGACTGCTCGCTGCTCTGCCAGGTGGTACGGACCTTATCCAGATCCGCCTGCGACACGCTCTGCAAGGTACTCAGTTTCTGGTAGCGGTCGAAGGTAACTTTGTCATTACGCGCCGTCAGCACCGCGGTTTTCAGGCTGGCCTGCGCCGCGGCAATCTGCGCGTCCAGCTGATCGTTAGACAGACGCGCCTGTTCCAGCGCAATCTGCGCCGCTTCGACCTTATTGCGAAACGGCGTGGCGTCGAGCTCAAACAGCAGATCGCCTCTCTTAACCTGGCTATTGTTGTGGACATGTACCGCCGCCACATACCCGGAGACGCGGGCAGACACCGGGGTCACCACGCGCATCACGGTGGAGTCCGGCGTCAGCGGGATCCAGATATCCGCGACGATAAAGTAGACAAACATCAGCAGGAAAGAGGCAATACTCACCCTTACCCAGCGGGCAAACTTTTGTTCAGGAGTCATTATTTTTCGGTCTTATTATCTTCTTCGCGGATTGTCCGCAAATTGCAGGCGATTTGATTGAGTGTGGCGCTGAAAATATCGATATGTTCCGGCGCGATGTTTTGCGATACGCGCGCCTGATACGTCTCAATCACCTGAGAGAGCCTTTCAAGAATGGCTTTTCCCTCAGGCGTCAGCGTCAGCAGCCGGATACGCTTGTCATACGGCGAGACGGTGCGCAGCAGGTAGCCCTGCTTTTCCAGCTGTGTCAGCGTACGCATTAGCGGAGGCAGTTCAATCCCCTGCACTTCCGCCAGCTCGCTGACCGAGACGTTATCCCCGAGTTGATGAAGCTGCATCATCACCGTCCAGCTCGACTGGGTTAACCCGGTGTCGAGAATGGCGTCGTCGATGACTGCGCGCCACTGACGCACGATCATCGCCATCCGCATGCCCATCGGCCTGCGGTTAAACAGATCTTCTTCACTCATGGGGAATCCTCTCGTAGTACGCCATTACGATAATAGTTATCAGGGTAAGTATCAAGAAACGAGAAGTTAAAGCGCAGGAATTGCGAAACGATGTTCTCCCTCTCCCTGTGGGAGAGGGTCGGGGTGAGGGCATCAGCCCGCAGCGGCGTTTAGCGGCTAAAATGCTTCCTGACGGCACTTTTCCCCGAAGCCGTCACCACCACCTCCCTGTACCCCGCCACCCGCTGGATCCAGCCTTTGCTTTCCATGTGGATGAGCAGCGCCGCGCCGGCCTCTCCCCCCAGATGAAACCGCCGCTCGCTCCAGTCCAGGCAGGCGCAGCACGCCTTGCGACGCGTATTGGGATTTAACGGAATACCAAGCTTCAGAAACTGCTCGCGGCCATGTAGCGTGAGCGCTGAACCGTCTGCCTCAAGCCAGCCTTCCGCCTGCATGAATTCATAGATATGCACCGCCACCGTTCCGGCAAAATGGTCGTAGCAGGTTCGTGCTTCGCGCAGGGCTTTTGGCGCGGAGGTTTCCGGCGGCGTGATGCGGCTCCAGGAGAGCCCCATCATCTGCTCGACAAGCGCCGCCACGTCGTGTCCCGCCAGGCGATAGTAGCGATGCCGCCCCTGAGACAGGCAGGTAATCAGCTTTCCCTCCACCAGCCGCGCCAGATGCCCACTGGCGGTCGACGGCGCAACGTCTGCCGCCACGCTCAGCTCTGTAGCCGTCCACGCCCGCCCGTCCATCAGAGCACAGAGCATCTTCACGCGCGACGGATCGGCCATTGTAGCCGCTACAGCGGCAATGGCCTGTTCTAGCGCCGCCGCAATTTCACCCTGCTCGCCGGGCCTGTTGTCGAAAATCACATGAACGTCATACATCCGCGTGCCCTCCCGTTTCGGAGCTGTACTCCCGCATCAGCTGCGCCACGCGAATACGGTAGAAAGAAAAAATCGACGCCCGTCCTTCGGCCTGCGCCGCCTGATGGAAGACATTCTGCTTCCAGCGGCGGACGGCCTCTTCATCCCGCCACCAGGAAAGGGACAGGATTTTGCCGTCGGTCGTCAGGCTCTGGAACCGTTCGATATCAATAAAGCCGTCGATATCGGCCAGCAAAGGCTTAAGCTCTGCGGCAAGTTGAAGATAGCGCGCCTGATGCGCCGGTGCAGCTTTAGCTTCGAAAAGGACTGCGATCATGAAGGTCTCTCCGTTGTGATGATATGGAGAGAATGCGGGACTAATGGTGTGGATGCTTCGGTATGGAGCGAAGTGTTTGCCGGATGGCGCTGCGCTTATCCGGCCTACGGTGTTTTGTAGGCCCGGTAAGCGTAGCGCCACCGGGCAGGGTTTAACCCACAATCGACCTCGGCTCCATAAACGCCCGAATCCCCCACTCGCCATCGTCACGTCCCGCCAGGCTTACGGGCGCTGGTGGCGATAATCCGCGGGCGCGGGATTACTCCAGGTTAGCCTTGTTCAGCCCATATGCCGCATCCAGCGAGCCCGGCTCCATGCGGGAGGTAATGCCCAGGCGGTTCCAGGCGTTGATCGCTACGATGGCGAAGTTCAGCTCTGAAATCTCCACGTCCGAGAAGTGCTCCGCCACGCTGCGGTACAGCGCGTCGCTCACGCCGTGAACGCCAATCTGGGTCAGCGCTTCGGTGAAGGCCAGCGCGGCTTTCTCGCGGGCGCTGAACAGCGGCGACTCCCGCCACGCCGCCAGATGGTACAGGCGCAGCTCGCGCTCGCCGGCAATTTTGGCCTCTTTCGAATGCATATCCAGGCAGAAGGTACAGCCGTTCAGCTGCGAGACGCGAATATCGATCAGGTGCTTTAGCGCCGGATCAATGGAGGTTTTCGCCACTTCCATGCTCAGGGCGGAAAGCGCGTTGGCGAGTGCAGGTGTGGCTTTGTGGTGGTTTACGCGGGTGCTCATTGTCTTTCCTCTTTTTTGTGCGGTTTTTATCATGCGATAAGGCAAATCTACGCCGTTAATGACATAGTAAAAAGACACAAAAAACCTGAAATGAGGTAGGACATGAAGCCAGGCTATCACGACATTTATACCCGCTATCGCGATAACATCACGCGCGGCGTACTGAAGCCCGGCGACAAAGTGCCTGCCATCCGCGTGCTGGCTGAAGAGCTGAAGGTGGCGCGAAAAACCGTTGAAACAGCCTATGCCATTCTGACGGGGGAAGGATATCTGGTAAGCCAGGGCGCGCGCGGCACGCGGGTGAATCCGGATCTTCTGCTGCCCGCGCAAAACGCTCCGGCAGAACAAGCGACCGGCACGCTGCCGGCGTCGTTGATTAGCCAGCGCGAACGGGCCGGTTTTCTGCGCCCCGGCATTCCCGCGCTCGACAGCTTCCCCTATAAAAAATGGCTGCTGCTGGCAGGCCAGGCGACGCGCGCCATGCGTCAGGATGAAATGCTCAACCCGCCGGTGCTGGGCTGGTATCCCCTGCGCGAGGCAATTGCCCGCTATCTCAATATCTCGCGCGGGTTGTCCTGCACCGCAGAACAGGTGCTGATCACCAGCGGCTACAGCGGCAGCCTGCGCCTGATCCTCGACACGCTCGCCAGCCGCAGCGATAAGGTGGTATTTGAGGATCCGGGCTACTTTATGGGCCAGCAGTTGCTCAAGCGCATTGTGCCCCGCCTGCACACCGTGCCGGTCGATCGCGCAGGGATGGATACGGACTACCTGCTGCGTAATCACCACGATGCCCGCTTCGCCATCGTTACCCCGTCGCACCAGAGCCCGCTGGCGGTGACGCTCTCCCTGCCGCGCAAGCAGCAGCTGCTCGACTGGGCGTCACAAAACGAGGCGTGGATTATCGAAGATGACTATGACGGCGAATTTCACTACACCCGCAAAGTGCTGCCGTCGTTGAAAAGCCTCGACCAGCATGACAGGGTGATCTTTATGGGCACCTTCAGCAAAACCATCATGCCTTCACTGCGCATGGGCTACGTGGTGATGCCCGCCAGCACCGTCGGCGCGTTTACCGACAGCGCGGACATCCTCACCAGCGGCCAGCCGGTCCTGACGCAAAAGATCCTCACAGCCTTTCTCAACGAGGGGCATTTTTTCCGTCATCTGAAAAAGATGCGCGCGCTCTATCAAACCCGCCGCGACTGGATGATTGCCGCCCTGCGTGAGGTCTATGGTGATCTGTTCTTCACCGAGCAAAACGACGGTGGAATGCATATTGTCGCGTTCCTCGCAAAGGGAAGCGCTGACCGGGAGATCGCCCGCTGCTGGCAGGAACAGCAATTGCAGGTCAATGCGCTTTCGGCGTGGTATCGCGGGTCGGGCAAACGCTACGGGCTGGTGATGGGCTATAACAACGTGCGGTCATATCAGGAGGCGGTTGAGCTGCTGGAAAGGCCGAAACGGCAGACGCTTGCGCTGTTGAGCTGAAAATCGCCCGGTGGCGCTACGCTTACCGGGCCTACGGGCTCGAGTAGGCCGGGTAAGGCGTAGCCGCCACCCGGCGACGTGGCTTACACATCATATCGCGATAACCCGACGTCCTTGAGCTGCTCGTCGCTCATCTGGCTCAGAATACGGCGGGTACGGTTGATGCGATACCAGTTACGCAGCGTTTTCGCTATCCAGACAAACGCGATAAACGGACGTTTTGAACGATTCTCGTAGAATTCCATGATGCTCTCCTCGCTGTGCCAGTGGAGTTATCATCATGGAAAACGGCCAGTACAATACAGATTCAAAAACTGCTTTTGTTTACCATACAGATCCGCTAAAACGGTATCTGCATGGTGGTTTACCCATCAATCTGTACTGGTTTAATGCTCTGTATGGTGAAAAAAAAGGATACAGCATGACGCGCTATCAACATCTGGCCAACCTCCTGGCGGAACGTATCGAACAAGGGCTGTATCGCAGCGGTGAACGTCTGCCGTCGGTACGCACGCTGAGCCAGGAGCACGGCGTGAGCATCAGCACCATACAGCAGGCCTACCAGATCCTCGAAAACCGCCAGCTGATTACGCCTCAGCCGCGCTCCGGCTATTTTGTCTCGAAACGCAAAGCCCAGCCGCCCGTCCCGGCGATGACGCGCCCGGTACAGCGCCCCGTGGACGTCACCCAGTGGGACGAAGTGATGATGCTGCTGGACGCCCGCGCCGACAAAGAGATGATCTCCTTTGGCGGCGGCTCACCGGACATTAACCAACCGAGCCTGAAGCCGCTGTGGCGTGAGATGAGCCGCATTGCGCAGCATAATCCGGGCGAAATGCTGAGCTATGACGTGCTCGACGGGCGACTGGAGCTACGCGAGCAAATCGCCCGTCTGATGCTGGATGGCGGCTCCACCGTGGCGGCAAACGAGATTGTCATCACCAACGGCTGCCACGGCGCGCTGTCGATCGCTCTGCTCTCGGTGTGCAAGCCGGGTGACATCGTGGCGGTCGAGTCACCATCGTTTCACGGCACCATGCAGATGCTGCGCGGCTTTGACATCAAGGCCATTGAAATTCCCACCGATCCCGAGACCGGGATCAGCATCGAGGCGTTAGAGCTGGCGCTGGAGCAATGGCCGATCAAGGCGGTGATCCTGGTGCCGAACTGCAATAACCCGCTCGGGTTTATCATGCCGGAGTCTCGCAAGAAGCAGGTCTTAGCCCTGGCACAGCGGCACGATATCGTGATTGTTGAGGATGACATTTACGGCGAGCTGGCGGCGGAGTACCCGCGTCCGCGCACCATTCATTCTATGGACATAGATGGCCGCGTGCTCTTATGCAGCTCGTTTACCAAAACCGTGGCGCCGGGCCTGCGCGTCGGCTGGATCGTGCCGGGGCGCTATTACGACCGGGTGATGCACATGAAGTACGCCGCGGGCGGGTTTAACGTGCCGGGCACGCAGATGGCGGTGGCGGCGTTTATTCGCGACGGCCATTACCATCGCCACGTGCGCCGTATGCGTCAGATTTATCAGCAGAATATGGAAACCTATACCTGCTGGGTGCGGCAGTATTTTCCGGCAGAGATATGCGTCACCCGCCCGCAAGGAAGCTTCCTGCTGTGGGTTGAGCTGCCGGAGACGGTCGATATGGTGTGCGTCAGCAAGCAGCTGTGCCGTCTGAAGATCCAGGCTGCGGCCGGGTCGCTGTTTTCTGCCTCCGGGAAGTACCGCAACTGCCTGCGGATCAACGTGGCGTTGCCGCCGACGGAGAAGAACCGCGAAGCGCTGAGGAAGATGGGCGAGGCAATTGTGATTGCGATGGAGGAGTAGTGCGGCCGGTTGCCCTCACCCCAACCCTCTCCCAAAGGGAGAGGGTGGAAACCGCCACCGGGCAATGGTCAACGACTCAGAACTTCCACGAAACGCTGCCAACAATGCTGCGTTCTGCACCGAAGTAGCAGTAAGAGAGCGAGTTACACGCCGCGACGTAGCTTTTGTCCGTCAGGTTATTGACGTTCAACTGCGCGCTCACGCCCGTGAGCCCCACTTTCGACAGGTCATACCCCACGGTCATATCCACCAGCGTGTACGACGGAAGCGTATGGGTGTTCTGGCGATCGCTGGCGATCCCGTTGACATAGCGCACGCCGGAGCCGACGGTCAGGCCGTCCAGAGGGCCGGTTTTGACGTCGTAACTCAGCCAGGCGCTGGCCATGTTACGCGGGGCATAAACGGCGCGCTTGCCCTCCTCTTCCGGGCTGCTCTTCTTGTAGCGAATATCCGTGTAGGTGTACGCGGCCTGCATACGCAGGCTGTCGGTCAGCTGACCAATCGCCTCCAGTTCAACGCCTTCGGATTCGATTTCACCGATGGAACGGTACGGATCGGTCGGCTCCTCTTTAGTGGCAATGTTCTTCTGGTTAATGCGGAACACCGAGGCGCTGAACTGGCTGTTCATCCCCTCCGGCTCATACTTCACACCCGCCTCCCACTGCTTGCCCTTCATCGGATCCAAAATGTTGCCCTGCTCGTCGGCAAAGCTGGTCGGCGTAAAGGCGGTAGAGTAGCTGACGTACGGCGCGACGCCGTTATCAAACAGATACAGCAGCGCCGCGCGGCTGCTGAAGTTATTTTTATCCAGATCGCTGCGGGTGTGGTTGAAGTTGTCGACGTTCGACACGCTCACCTGGTCGTAACGCCCGCCCAGCGTGAGGCGCCAGCGGTCAATGGACATCTGATCCTGTAGGTAGTAGCCGGTCTGGCGCAGCTTGTGTTTTTCCCTGCTGTACTGGGTGATGTAGTCCGGCTTCGCGCCGTAAACAGGATGGAAAGCGTCAATCGGCGGGAAGCCGCCGTAGTAGCCGGTGACGTTGTTGGTGCGGTCCTGGTAGTCCATGCCGATCAGCACGCGGTGGTTTACCGCCCCGGTATCGAAGCTGCCGTCGACCTGGTTATCCAGGGTGATGGCGTTCATCTTCTCGTCGGAGCCGGAATAGCCGCGGTTCAGCTCGGTGTCATTCAGCCAGCCTGCGGCATACACCTGGTTCAGCTCGACTTTGGTGTGCAGGTAGCGCAGCTTCTGGCGCACGGACCAGCCGCTGTCAAACAGGTGCTCAATGTTATAGCCGACCATGTTTTCCCGACGATCGTACTTGTCGTAATCGTCCTCGCCCTCGAAGAAGGTGTTGGAGATTTTCTTACCGCTGTGCGGTACAACGGTGCCCTCATATGGCAGGCCGGAGTGGCTGCCGCCTTCTGGATCGCGGTGCAGGTAGGCCATCAGATCCAGACGGGTGTTGTCGGTGATACGCCAGGTCAGGCTCGGCATCAGGGCGTAACGCTCTTCCTTCAGCGGATCGAACTGGGAATCGGCATAGCGGGTCATCCCGCTGAGGCGCACCGCCACGCGGTCGTTATCATCAACCGGGCCAGTGACGTCGAACATCGCCCCACGCTGGTTATTGTTACCGGCGAAGAGCTTGATCTCCCCGCCAGGATCGAACGATGGCTTACGGGAGGTGAGCGCCACAATCCCGCCCGGCGATGAGCGGCCATAGAGCACGGAGGCCGGACCGCGCACGACTTCGATACTGTCCAGGAACCACGGGTCAACCACCAGCGAGCTGTGGGAGTTGGTGTCGCCCATCATCTTCAGGCCGTCGAGGTAGACGTTGTCCAGGCTGCCGTCCGAGAAGCCGCGCAGCACCATGTAGTCAAAGCGGTTTGACGCCCCGATCTGGTTGCTGTAGACCCCCGGCGTGTAGCTCACGGCCTGACGCACGCTGGTTGCGCCCTGCTCTTCGAACTGCTCGCGAGTGACGATAGAGACCGACTGCGGGGTTTCAATATCCGGTGTTTCAAGCTTGGTGGCCGCAGACTGCATCTGCGAGGTCACCACCACGGTGTCAGTTTTTTGGGCATCCTGCGCCAGTAAAGGAAAAGCAACGCTACCGGTAACCCATCCCACCAGCAGTGCCAGACGCGATTTAGCAAACATAACCCTCTCCAGAGATATTTCTTATTGTTAATAAGAATTATTACCTTTTTGAGAGTGCAAACGGCTATGCGTGCCGCCAGGTTACGTATGCGCGATGCTAAACCACACGAAATGCATTCGCGCGACAGGAGAAATTACGTTAGCGGAGTTTGCGCACGTCCCCCGGTGAAATCCCGTAATGACGACGAAACGCGGTGGCAAAGTTGGTGGCATGCTGATACCCGCACATCCAAGCCGCCTGCTGCACGCTGTGGCCTTCCAGCAGATAGCGGCGCGCCAGCGCAAGGCGACAGTCGCGAAGGTAATCGAAAAGCGTGCAGCCGTAGCGCTGACGGAACTTGCTGCGCAGGCTGCTTGGGCTCATTGCGGCAAGGGCTGCCAGCTGCGCGAGAGTATGATCCCGTTCAGGAGACTGTTCCAGCAGGCTCCGCACGCGTTCAAGACGCGCATGCTCAGGCCGCCGCGGGCAAGGCTGCTGGCGCTGGTTGAGGCCATGGCCGAGCAGCTGATACATCAGCCCCTCCAGCAACAGCTTGCGTGAGAGCACGCTTCCCCCCTGCCGCTGCGCATGCAGAATACCTGACATCACAAACTCGGGAACCTGCCAGACAAACGCGGGTGCATTCAGGCTTTGCCATTCCAGAAGCAATGACTCAAGCAGGGCTTCACGTCCGGCATCGTGCGGGTAGACGCCAAACGAGAGCGTTTTCAGCGTGCTATCGGCATCGTGACGCGCGCTCATCACCTGATCTTCACTCAGACGTGAGCTGAACGCCATGCCCGGGCGGACGGGATAATTGATACCATTGAGTGTGAGCGTCACGCACCCTTCCAGCACCACCAGCATATAGAGCGGGCTGCTGTGGCGAGAGGTGGTTTCATAGGGCTGTAATACACGTACGTCGGAGTGGGTCAGCGAAATGCCGGACGAGAGCATCATCTCTTCAACATTCCCCTGCAACACGGGGCTACCGCTGACCTGCGCCTCATTTAACTGGGGGAAACGGTAGTCGATGCCGTAGCGCTCGCCGAATACCTGAAAATCTTCAACAAAAAATATGCGTTTCGCTGATCTATTTTCACTCTGGAGCATCATTCGGGGCCTGCATCGGGGAAAGGACAGGCAAAACAGTATCATCCATTTGTAATGGCAGCAATCACCGGGCGCAGACACTATTACGCTCCGGACGAAGCCGGAGCGAAGGCATATATTTCCTTGCGAGAAATATATTTATGCTTCCTGCCACTCAGCAAAAACCTCTTTATGGTTTTTGGTCAGGACAACTTTATTATCTTCGACCTTATCAACCCAGCCGAGAGGAATAAAGTGGTGTTTGCCGCCCGATTCCGGATCGCTCTTCGCAAGCTTGATACGCTCACCATCAAGATGGTCCACAACCCCGACGTGCGTTCCGCAGCTGGCGACAACCTGAGTGTGATCCTTAATTGCGCTTTTATCTACCATAATTATTCTCCTGTTTCGGTTATTTGCCTGTTGCACGAAATTAACTGTAGCGCATAAATTCAGGCTTAAACGTCCTGTTAGCATTTTGAAACATCATTGACAGAACTGAATATTAAGTCTACTTAATGCCGAAATGGAAAAATAAGAATGAGATGAATTATTACCGACTGATTATTTCCCGTTCATAATTAGATTATGGCAACCAACGAGGAGGTATTTATGACGATTCGCAATAATCGGGCAGAAATTTCACTGGCTCTTGGTGAAGCGGTTTTAGACATCGTGCAAAAAGGCCATGAAGTATCGCGAGAAAATCTCGCCCAGGCGATGAAAATCAAAGCGGAGAAAGAGCGCGACGATGAGCGGCTTCTTAACTACTGGAAGGCCTGTAATATGCTGGTCTGAACCTGGCGGCGTTTAGCCTGACTAAACGCCGCCTGCTGTTACTCGTCGAAGAACCAGTAGCCCTGGTTAATCAAACCGGTCAGCTCTTCCACAAACGCCGGATTATTCAGCGCATCGCCCAGCTCAGCCTGGCCGAGCTCGGTGAAGCGGCACAGCGCATCCGCCCCGTTCACATCCGCCGTTTCCAGCTGTTCGCTGTTGATAAAGACGCTGCCGTTGATGTTCAGCACGCGCAGCCCGCTCAGGCGGGAGAGCGTTTCGCCCCCTTGCAGCGCGTCGAGCACCTCTTCTGCGGAATACGGCGGCTCGGCGGCGGCAATATCCAGCTCGTGACGCGGCGTGGAGACGAAGCTGCCAAACCATTTCGTAAAATCATCTGGCTTGCTAATCATGTCGATCATCATCTGGCGAATGCGATCGAGCTCGTACTGCTCCACGCGGCCAGGGTGTTCGCGGCAGGTCAGATCCGGATCGCTGTAATGTTCGCCGCCCAGATCGTTCTCCAGCGCGTAATCGGCAAAGCTGCTGATCAGATCGCGACCGTTCGGCCCGCGGAAACCGACAGAGTAGTTGAGCGCGGTTTCATGGGTGAAGCCGTCATGCGGGAATCCAGGCGGAATGTAAAGGATATCGCCCGGCGCCAGATCTTCGTCGATGATCGGCTCAAACGGATCGACATGCAGCAGGGCCGGATGCGGACAGAACTGACGCATCGGCAGCTTGTCCCCCACGCGCCAGCGGCGGCTGCCCATCCCCTGGATAATAAACACATCATACTGATCGATATGCGGCCCAACGCCGCCACCCGGGACGGAGAAGGAGATCATCAGGTCATCAAGACGCCAGTCCGGCAGGACGCGGAACGGACGCACCAGCTCTGCTGCGGGCATATGCCAGTGGTTCACCGCCTGCGCCAGCAGGGACCAGCCGGTTTCACCGAGGTTATCGAAATGCTCAAACGGGCCATTGCTCGCCTGCCACTTGCCGTTAGCATGGCTTACCAGGCGGCTATCAACTTCCGGCTCCATCGCCAGACCCGCCAGTTCATCAGGGGTAATGGGGTCGACAAAATTCGGGAAGGCATTTTTCAGCACAACGGGTTGTTTTTGCCAGTATTTTTCAAGAAATTCCGGCCAGTTCAGGTTCAGTTGATACGCCATGGGTAGCACCAGTGAGAGGGGAGACAGGCGCGATTATAGAAGAGACAGCGAGGGGGGAACTTGTCATGGGTCAATCGAGCGCGCGTAGGTCGGGTAAGGCGAAGCCGTCACCCGACGCACACGCGGGCTTAAACTTAATCCAGGTTCAGCTCGTCATAATGGGTAATCAGTTTACCCACGATGCCGTAGTCCAGCGCTTCCGCCGGTGACATCCAGAAGTTACGGTCGGTGTCTTTCTTCACTTTCTCCAGCGGCTGGCCGGTGGCGTCAGCAATCAGCTTGTTCACGCGCTCCAGCATGCGGATGATCTCGCGCGCTTCGATTTCGATATCCGTTGCCTGACCGCGCACGCCGCCCAGCGGCTGGTGGATCATAAAGCGAGTATTCGGCAGAGCGTAGCGGTGCTCTTTTTTCGCCGCCAGGAAGATGGTGATCCCGGCGCTCGCCACCCAGCCGGTGCCGATCACATGCACTTCCGGACGGATAAACTTAATGAAGTCGTGGATGGTGTCGCCCGCTTCTACATGGCCGCCCTGACTGTTGATGTACAGCTTGATCGGATCGTTGCTGACGCTTTGCAGCAGGATCATCTGAGTGATGACCTTCTGGGCCAGCTCCTGGTTAATCTCTCCGGAGATGACAATCGAACGGGATTCCAGCAGTTTTTGCTGTAGAGCGCCCGCGCCGTTTGTTCCTTCCGCTTTTTCCTTGTCGCTTTCTTTCAGTGTGTAGTGCATTGTTGTTTCCTCAGCTTGTCGCGCTCAAAACCAGAGTGTAGCCTGTTTTACCGGTGAAAGTCCTCACAGACAAATAACGAGGGATCTTATGAATATTGCACATGTCGCACTCTGGACCCGCAGCCTGGACGCGCAGGTTCAGTTCTGGGAAACGGTGTTTGGCGGCCGCAGTAATGACCGCTACGTCAGCAAAAATCGTCCGGGGTTTAAATCTCACTTTATTACCCTGGATGACGGGCCGACCATCGAGCTGATGACGCTGCCGGGCCTGCCCAGTGCACCTTCGCACCCGGAATTTGTCGGCTGGGCGCATATCGCCATCAACGTCGGCAGCAAAGCGCAGGTGGACAGTATGGCAGCGCAGGCGCAGGCAAGCGGCTCCCTGCTCAGCGCCCCGCGTATGACCGGGGACGGTTTCTATGAAGCGGTGATTGCGGACCCGGACGGCAACCGTATTGAGCTTGTCGGTGCATAAAAACAGCGTTTCGTTCCTTCATCGCCTCCGCTCCAGCTCGCTATACTTCATATGGTTATCATATTGCTAAATGATAATGATATTTAATGTGTTAAGATGAAAGTCAGCATAAACAGTCTCTTACGTAGCCATAGTGACTGTTTACATCCTCGACATTTAAATCAACACCGGGGCGGTGAATGGAACACATTGTTTATGTGGTTGATGACGATGACACAGTCAGGCAGTCCGTTGTCAGGCTGCTGGAATCTGCGGATATACATGCCCTTGGCTTTTCCTCAGCAGAGGCCTTTCTCAGCCATCCCTTTGAGGATCTGCCCTCCTGCGTGATCCTCGATATGCAAATGCCCACGATAACCGGGTTTGATGTCGCAGATGCGCTGAAAGACAGCGGGCGGGAAATACCGATCATCTTTCTCACCGGCCACGGCACCATCCCTATGTCCGTCCGGGCGATCAAAGGCGGGGCCTACGAATTTCTCACTAAGCCCGTTGAATCCAGCGCGCTCATCGGCTCCATCGAATCCGCGCTCAGGCTGGCACAGCACAACGCCGCCCGCGTCAAAGAGCACTACGCCCTGAAACAGCGCCATCTGTCCCTCACGCCGCGCGAGCATGAGGTGCTTGAGCTGGCCGTCAGCGGCAAGCTCAACAAGCAGATCGCCGCCGAGCTGGGCGTCAGTGAGATTACGGTGAAAGTGCACCGCCGCCGGGTGATGGAGAAAATGCAGGTCCGCTCCGTGGCTGAACTGGTCAGGGCCGTCGAGCGCCTGACCAAACATCAGCCAGCGGAATAAACGTTACATCTCCTGTCCGGCAAGCGGCAACGCGAAGGTAAACACCGTGCCGTACGGCTCTCTGCGGCGCGCGCTCAGTTTCCCCCGGTGCCGTTCAATGATGCTGGCGCTGATGGTCAGCCCCATGCCCATTCCCTGCGCTTTGGTCGAATAGAACGAGTCAAAGATCCGCTCGGTGAGCTCCGGCTCAATGCCGCTGCCGGTATCGGCGATCTCGAAGATCACCTTCCCCTCAGCGCAGTTCGCGGTGGCGATCGTGATGCTGCACGGGCGATCCGTCACTTCCGCCATCGCTTCCATCGCATTCATCACCAGGTTAAGCAACACCTGCTGGATCTGCACGCTGTCGCCGATGATAAAGCTGTCGTCAGCGTTCAGAAGATAATCAACGCTTATGTGTCGCAGCTCAAGTTCGCTGCGGGAAAGCATAATGATGTGGTGGATCAGGAAGTGCAGATCGATTCGCGTAAACGTGGGGTCCTGTTTGCGCGTCAGAGACTGAATGCTGCGGATGATCTCCCCTGCCCGCTCGCCCTCGGCGGCGATCTCCTCCAGCCCCTCGCGCACTTTTTCCAGCCGCGCCGGATCGCGGTTGAGCCAGCGCAGGCTCGCGCCGGCGTTCGAGACAATCGACATCAGCGGCTGGTTGATCTCGTGCGCGATCGAGGAGGTCAGTTGCCCGACGGTAGTGGCTCGTGAGACCCGCGCCAGATCCGCCTGCGCCACCCGCATCGCATCCTCCGCCGCCCGCTGGCTGGTGATGTCGGTAATGATGCCGTAATACTCATTCACCTCGCTGCCCACCCCCACCGGATCGCCAATCCCGAGGATGTAACGAACGGAGCCGTCGGTGCGGATGATGCGAAACTCCGCGCGCATCGACAGCCCGTCACGCACGCTCTGATTAACGAGGGTGCTGATCCGGCCATAATCATCCTCATGCACGAAGGTCAAAAACTCCGCCATTGAGATCATCTTTTGCTGCTCCGGCAGGCCAAGGATACGGGCGTACTCTTCGGACATAAACATCAGATCCTGCACCAGCTCCCAGCGCCAGCTGCCGGTATGGCTGATCTGCTCGCCCAGCATCAGCGAGGTCTGGCTTGCGCGCAGCTCTTTCTCCACCCGTCGGCGCTGGATGTTTTCCGCCAGCAGCTCGGCGTAGAGCCGCGCCGTCTCCAGCGAAACCGCCGCCTGCGCACCCAGCAGGCTGACCACGCGCGAATGTTCGGCGGTAAACACCTCCGGCATCAGGCGGTTTTCCAGATACAGAATCCCCACCAGCCGCGCCTGTTTGAACATCGGCACGCACATCACGGCGGCGCCGGACGTCACCAGATACGGATCCTGGCTGAACGGGTGGAACTCCTCCGGTTTGCCGGTGCGGATCTCCTGCCCGGTGCGGATCACCGCGGCCAGCACCGACAGCGGCATGTCCGTCGCCATCGGTGACGCTTTCAGGATGCGCACCCGCACGCCGTCGGTACTGGTCCAGGCGCTGGCTTCAATCTCCGGGATGTGATTATCGCTGACACGCAGCAGCAGGCCACGCTGCGCCCCGGCCCGTTCAAGCAGCAGCGTCATCAGGTTTTCGATTAAACGTTCAAGGTTGATCTCTTCGGATAAGGCGCGTGAGGCTTTGATGACGCTCTGTAAATCGCGGATCACCTCGTTCTGGGCAAACGCCGCCGTGTCATACGCGCGGCTCTGCCCGGAGGCCAGCAGATGGGGGAAATCCTGCTCCAGCTGGCGCACCTTGGCCTGCGCCCCGACGCGCCCCCAGGCGGCAATCGCGCCGCGGAAATGGGCGTCGGAGGCGGTCGGGTAGCCGCAGGCCAGCGAGAAACGCCCGGCCAGCTCGTGCGCCAGGGCATTGATCGGGTTAAACCCGCCCTCCCGCGAGAGTCGCACCGCTTTTTCATACTGCTCCAGCGCGATGCTGTTCATGCCGTCCAGACGGACGATTTCGGCATAAATCAGCGCCTCTTTATCGGCAAATGTGCCCGGATTGATCCGCGCCCAGAGGGCAATTTTGTCGTAATGGTGATGAATACTGCGGCGATAATCCGCCGAAAAGGTTTCCGGCGTGAGCTGGCGGGAGAGCGCCAGCGCGCTGTAAAAATGGTAATCCAGCAGATGAATATGACCCGGCGCGGACCACGCATACCAGCCCGCCATTTCTAAATCCGCCTGTGCGTCGGCGTATTCGCCGCAGGAAAAGTGCGCCATCCCGCGATAGAGCCAGTACCAGAAGAGCATGGTCGAGGTCTGCTCGGGCGCCTGCTCCGGCGGCGCGGGCAGCAGATCGTCAGGCAGCGCCTGGGCGGAGCTCCATGGGCCCGTCACCGGCGTGCGTAAAAACTCCACGTAGCGGCGCTGAATGTGCAGAACGGTTTCAATGTCCTGGTAATCCGTTTTGCGCACAAAGGCCAGACCGCGATCGATGCTGGTCAGCACGCCATCCAGATGATCGCCCCGGGAGAGGAAGTTAATGATCTGATGACAGGCCGCGAAGCAGGCCATCGTCATGTCGCCGTGGGTCACCGCTGAGGTAAAGCAGGCCTTGGCGCACTCGATAGTGTACGACAGCGGCTGGGTCCAGACGCTGAGCTGGTCGAGCGGCAGCAGAGTTTTGGCTTCATAGGCATCATAGCCGTGGCGGTTCACCAGCTCACGAGCCAGCGTGCCGTACTCAAACCCGAGACGGTATTCGGCGTAGCGGTGGCCAATCAGCACGCCAAACCAGGCCATCGCCGTGGTGGAAGCACCGGTTATGCCGTGATCGAGCGTGAGGTGCATCATCCGGCACAGGAGTAAAAAGTGCAGGCGCGGGCAGGTAAAGCTGGCGAAAATACTGGCGCTGTAAAGCAGGTTCATCACCGCTTCGGTCTCTGCGTTCTCCATCAGCTTAAGCTGAGAAAACGGATTCTGCGGCGCGTCGGCGGTGCGTTGACAGAACTGCTGCCAGGCCTCGTCACATTCGGCATTTTCCGGGTAGCGGCTGATCTGGATCCCGAACACGCCCAGCCAGCATAACGACGCCTCCAGCGCCAGGCGGATCTCCGACTGGCGCATATAAACTTCCGCCAGCAGGTTGGCGGCCAGCGCTTTCTCCGTCAGCCCGCCCGGTGAACCGAGGATCGCATCGCACAGCGCACGCGTGCGCTCCAGGTGTCCGAGCGCAAACTCACAGCCCGCCTCTTCGATATCCAGCATAAAGTCCGAGACCGGGTCCGCATTCCCCAGCGCTCTGGCGGTCTGGATATAGCTCAAGGCGGAAAGGTAATCGCCGGTACGCTTCGCACGCCGTGCGGCCTGAAGGCTCAGCTCCCGGAATCGCTGCCGCTGGGGTGCAGGCTGGATGCAGTCCAGCGCGGCGCTGACGTGGTGAACCGCGCGGAACAGCAGTTCGTTGCCCGCCGTCTGCCGCGCGGCATCCGCCAGCAGGCTGGCGGTGGTCAGGTGCAGATGGCTTTTCTCGCCCTCATCCAGCAGGGCAAAGGCGGCTTCCTGCACCCGATCGTGGGTAAAAGCGTACTCTTTCTCCGTCAGCACAATCAGCTGAGCGGTCACCGCCGGATGAAGCGCGTAGCGGATTTCCGCCGCCGACCGCCCCACCACGCGGCACAGCATCTCCAGCTCGCCCGTGCAGCCGAGGCAGGCGATGCTGCCCAGCAGGCGGCGCGTCTCGTCGGGCATCTCCTTGAGCTGTTCAAGCACCAGCGTCACCACGTTCTCGGTGTAGTGCCGGGCGCGGATGGCCTGGAGATCGTAATGCCATTTCCCCTGATATTTGTTGTGCACCACCAGTCCGTCATCGACGATGCGGCGGAAAAACTCCTGCACGAACAGCGGGTTGCCACCGGTTTTTTCATGGATCAGCGTGGCAAGATCGGCGGTACCGGTACTGCGGGCATGAAAAATCCCCCCGAGCCAGCGCGCCACGGCCTTCACCGACAGCGGCTGCGGCACGATCGTCGTGGCGTGTTGCGCCGCCTCCGGCAGGCTCGCCAGCGCGGTCTGCAAGGTGGGCTCAGAAAGCGAACTGAGATCGCGGTGCGCCACCACCACCAGCAGCGGGATGGCGCCGCAGGCGCGCAGCAGGTGATCGAGCGTTTGCAGGCTGGCGGCGTCGATCCACTGCACATTATCCAGCAGTAGCACCAGCGGCGCGCCCTGGGTGGCGAAGGTTTTCACCAGCGCCAGCATCATATGGCTGAAGCGCGCCCGCGCGTCGATGGAAAAGGTATCCGCAGAGAAACGCGGTTTGTTCTCAAGGAGTAAATTCAGCTCCGGCACCAGGCTAACGGCCAGCTCCTCGAAGCCTTCCAGCGCGCGCGACAGGCGGATTTTCCACGTCGCTACCTCCCCGGCTGGCAGCCCGAGCAGGTGCAGCGTGAGCGTCCGAAACGCCGAACTCAGCACGCCGTAGGGCAGCGTGGGAGAATATTGATCGACCTTGCCCACCGCCAGCAGCACCTTGCGCTGTTGCAGCGATTTCAGCGTGGTGGCGATCACGGAAGATTTGCCGATCCCCGAAGGCCCCCCAATAGTCACCAGTTCCGGCGCACCGCTCTGGCTGACCCGCTCAAACGCGGCGATGACGTCGCTGGCCTGCGGATGCGCAGAGAAAAGCGAATCGGCAAGATGGATCGCCGGAGAGCGATCCTGCTGGCCGGGAATAAAGTCGACGATCTCACCTTCGGCGGTCAGCGTCGCCTGGCAGCGCCTGAGGTCGGCAATCAGCCCGTCGACGGTCTGATAGCGATTCTCCGGATTCTTCTCCAGCAGCTTAAGGATAATGGTCGACAGCATGCCGGGTACGTCCGGGCGCACCCGCCCCGGCGCAAGCGGCTCAGAGGCAATGTGGTAATGCGCCCAGTTGGTCTGGTCATCAGTGCTCAGTTCAAACGGCAATCGCCCGGTCAGAAGTTCATAAAGCACGATACCCAGACTGTAGAGATCGCTCCGGCTGTCGACGGCGCGCCGGGTACGCGTGGTGTGTTCCGGTGACATGTAGGCGGGCGTGCCGCCAGACGCGGCAAGCCGTGACTGGGTGAACGCGTCGGAGGTGCCGCAGGAAAGACCGAAGCTGCACAGACGGCAGGTGGCGTCGTGATGAACGAAGAACGCCCCGGGTTTGATATCGCCGTGGATCAGGTTGTGCAGATGCATCTGGCGCAGGGGACCGCAGATGCGGATCGCCATTTCGATAAAGCGGGCGATCCCGGAAATCGCCTTACCTGCCCGGCACGCCAGCAGTTCAAAGCAGAACGGCGCGTAGACCAGCGCAAAACGTCCACGGTACTGGGTTGAAGCGACGGGCCGGATAGCCCAGCCGTCATGAAGCCGATCGCGCAGGGCAAACTCGTTTTTCAGCAGCCGGGTGGCCCGCTCCTCTTCTTCATCGCTGACCGCGGTGGCAATAATAAACGAACCGCCGGACTGGGGATGTCGCCCGTTCATCCAGGAGATGCCGCCCTCCTGCGCCAGCACGGTAAAAATGACATCCTCTTTCAGAACAAAAGCCCGCCCTTCATGGAGACTTCCCCGGGCGGGCCAAAATGCAGGCGACGTATGTTCGTTCATCCGCGATCCTTATTGTCGGCGGGTCAGCTCCCGCTGAATATGATCCAGCAGAATATCGATGTTAATCGGCTTACGCAAAAATGCAGCGGCGCCCAGACTGAGTGCATACCGCTGCATATTTTCATCAGCATGGCCGGAGATAAACAGTATTGGCGGTGGCGGCATGGCCAGCAACCGCAGCTTCTCAAACAGCTCGATGCCGTTCATGCCGCGTAGCTTGATGTCGGTGATCACCAGCGACGCGCCGGACAGGGCGAGAGGGTGGCTCAAAAACACCTCTGCCGAATCGAAGGTATCGGTAGCATACCCTTCCGATTGCAGCAGGTTACTGAGCCCGCTGCGAACAGAGCGTTCGTCATCAATGATGGCAATGCGCCACGGCAGCGTCATGCTGTCTTTCCTCAAACAAATCGTTACGCGTCGCGGCTTTCCTTCGCGGGCGCTGGGGGCGCGGTACCGCTGATCTTCGGTACGCATTCATGACGAAACCAGGCCAGGGTCAACGGTTCGCGGCTCACCAGACGCCGTCCGATGGGGATTAGCTGTTCACCCACCAGCATGCCGAACAGGCCAAGCAGCGCGACGACCGGCGGCGCCGGGGAATGCACGTCGAGCAGGGCGTAAAGTACCCCAGCCGCGACCCCGCACACCAGCGAAATAATCCAGGCCTTCATGATGACGCTCCGGACAGGTGCTGAACGTGGGGAACCGTCACCTGCACGCCCGCGGGATTGTCGCGGGATAAAAGATGACGCATCGCCTGTTCCCCCGCCAGCATCCCCAGCAGGCCAATCAGCGCCAGCGCGGGCGGCGCGGGGGAACGCACCTTCAGCACGGCATACATCAGGCCAATCAACACGCCTGCCGCGAGGGATATCAACCCTGTACTCATTGTGAACTCCAGAGAAAAAGGCAGCGGCGAGCCGGATGAGGGACCAGCCCGCCAGCGGGACTTAGCGTGCCGGAACCGGCGCTAAGGTGTGGTGCTCGCTCTTCTGACGAGACGGCGCTTTGTGCACCATGGTGTAGGCGTAATCCACACCCATTCCGTAGGCACCGGAGTGCTCGCGCACGATATCCATCACCGCGGTGTAGGTCTCTTTGCGCGCCCAGTCACGCTGCCACTCCAGCATCACCTGCTGCCAGGTCACCGGGATCACGCCCGCCTGGATCATGCGCTGCATCGCGAAGTCGTGGGCTTCTTTGGAGGTGCCGCCGGAGGCGTCTGCCACCATATAAATTTCGTAGTCGCCTTCCAGCATCGCGCACAGGGCAAAGCTGTTATTGCACACTTCGGTCCACAGGCCAGCGACAACCACCTTCTTCTTGCCGTTGGTCTTCAGCGCGTCGCGCACCTTCTGGTCGTCCCAGGAGTTCATGGAGGTACGCTCCAGAATGTCCTGGCCCGGGAACACGTCCAGCAGCTCCGGATAGGTATTGCCGGAGAAGCTTTCGGTCTCAACGGTGGTGATGATGGTTGGAATGTTGAACACCTTAGCCGCTTTCGCCAGCGCCACGGTGTTGTTTTTCAGCACCTGGCGGTCAATAGACTGCACGCCGAACGCCATCTGTGGCTGGTGATCGATGAAGATGATCTGACAGTTGGCAGGGGTTAAGACTTCGAGCTTAGAAGTGGTCATAAGATTATCCAGTGAGGTTAAAGGTTAAAATCGCCGCGAACAGCACGCCGATAAAATCGCGTTCATCCTATGACCCACAGCGCTGTGGTGTAATTATCTCTTCGTATAGTTAACCTTAGGTATAGTTATACTTTGGTATACCTATCCTATTGTATAACTGGATCTTTGCCGAAACCGGTTCCCATAATCCTGACCATTCCCCTCTTAGTCTGGAGCTATTATGGTTACCCTCGGTAAAGCCGATCTCATTCTGGTTAACGGCCAGTTTCACACCGTCGATCGCGAGAATCCTGTCGCGGAAGCCGTTGCCGTGCGCGACGGAAAATTTCTGGAAGTGGGTACCGTCGCCGAGGTGATGCAACACCACTGCGACGGCACTAAGGTGGTCGACTTAAAAGGCCACACCGCCATCCCCGGCCTGAACGACTCGCACCTGCACCTGATCCGCGGCGGCCTGAACTACAACCTCGAGCTGCGCTGGGAAGGCGTGCCGTCCCTGGCCGACGCCCTGCGGATGCTAAAAGAGCAGGCCCTGCGCACGCCGTCGCCCCAGTGGGTGCGCGTGGTGGGCGGCTGGAGCGAGTTCCAGTTCGCCGAGCGCCGCATGCCGACCCTGGACGAAATTAACGACGCCGCGCCTGACACCCCGGTGTTTATCCTCCACCTGTACGACCGCGCCCTGCTCAACCGCGCCGCGCTGAAGGTGGTCGGCTACACCAAAGACACGCCAAACCCGCCGGGCGGGGAGATCCAGCGCGACGCCAACGGCAACCCGACCGGAATGCTTATTGCCCGTCCGAACGCCATGATTTTGTACGCCACGCTGGCGAAAGGGCCGAAGCTGCCGCTGGAGCAGCAGATTAACTCCACGCGCCAGTTCATGCGCGAGCTGAACCGTCTGGGGCTGACCAGCGCCATCGACGCGGGCGGCGGCTTCCAGAACTACCCGGAAGATTACGAGGTGATTGCCGAGCTGCACGAGAAAAAGCAGATGACCATCCGCATCGCCTACAACCTGTTTACCCAGCGTCCGGGCCACGAGCTGGAAGACTTTGAAAAATGGACCGACATGCTGACGCCGGGCCAGGGCAGCGATTTCTTCCGCCACAACGGCGCGGGCGAGATGCTGGTCTTCTCCGCCGCCGATTTTGAAGACTTCCTCGAGCCGCGCCCGGATCTCGCACCGGGCATGGAGGACGAGCTGGAGCGCGTAGTGCGCCATCTGGTGGAGCACCGCTGGCCGTTCCGCCTGCACGCCACCTATAACGAATCCATCAGCCGCATGCTGGACGTGTTCGAGAAGGTGAACCGTGACATTCCGTTCAACGGCCTGCACTGGTTCTTCGACCACGCTGAAACCGTGTCGCAGGCCAACATTGACCGCATCAAAGCACTCGGCGGCGGCATTGCCGTCCAGCACCGCATGGCCTTCCAGGGCGAGTACTTTGCCGAGCGCTACGGCATCGAAGCCACCCGCCACACGCCGCCGGTGGCGAAAATGCTCGAGACCGGCGTGCCGGTGGGCCTGGGAACGGACGCCACCCGCGTGGCGAGCTATAACCCATGGACCGCGCTCTACTGGCTGGTCTCCGGGCGCACCGTTGGCGGGATGCAGATGTACGACCACAGCGCCCGTCTGGATCGCGATACCGCCCTGATGCTCTGGACCCAGGGCAGCGCGTGGTTCTCCAGCGAGCAGAATCAGAAGGGGCAGATCAAAGCGGGCCAGCTCGCGGATCTGGCGGTGCTCAGCAAAGATTACTTCCGCGTGCCGGAGGAGGAGATCAAGGGCATCGAGTCCGTCCTCACCGTGGTGAACGGCGATATCGTCTATGCCGCAGGCGCTTTTGGCCCACTCGCGCCGCCCGCCATTCCGGTCCTGCCCGAGTGGTCCCCGGTGGTGAAGGTGCCGGGCCACTACCGCAGCGCGCCGCCGCAGGCCGCACGCGTGGGTATGAGTGTGGCTCACCACTGTAGCGGCCCGTGCGGGGTTCACAACCACCAGCATGACTTTGCCCGCACGTCAGAGATGCCGGTATCCGACGATAACGCTTTCTGGGGGGCGCTGGGTTGCAGCTGCTTTGCATTCTGATGAAACAAAATGACGCTTCGCCCCGGATCGATCCGGGGCTGTTCTTTCTGCGCCTGACCGGCAGTCTGCTGCTGCTTTACGTGCACGGCCTGCCGAAGGTGCTGCACTTCAGCGAAGAGCTGACGCGCATCGAAGATCCGTTTGGTTTTGGGCCGTATGCCAGTCTGATCCCGGCGATCGTCGCCGAGGTGATCTGCCCGCTGTTTATCATTGCGGGGATTTACACCCGCCTGGCGTGCCTGCCGATTATCGCCGTGCTGCTGGTGGCGATGCTGGCGGTCCACCCGAACTGGTCGATTGCCGAGGGGCAGTTTGGCTGGCTGCTGCTGATTATCTTCACCACCCTCGCCCTTACCGGGCCGGGCCAGTGGCGAGTGCAGCGTAAAACAACGGAGAGGTTCGCATGACCCAGGTAAACGACGTTCGCGACGCACACGTCGAGACGACGCCCGCCCCCGCGGTTTCACCCTGGCAGCCGCTGAGCCAGCCGGTGTTCCGCATGCTGTGGATCGCCACGGTGGTCTCTAACGTCGGCTCATGGATGAGCGACGTCGGTATCAACTGGAGCATGCTGACGCTCAGCGCCGATCCGCTGGATATCGCGCTGGTGCAGGCGGCGAGCAGCCTGCCGATGTTCCTTTTCGCCCTGCCGTCCGGGGTGATGGCGGACATCGTTGATCGACGTAAATACCTGCTCTTCTCCCAGCTGTGGGTGTTCATTGCCGCCGCCGGGCTGACGCTGCTCTCTTTTACCGGACACGTCACCCCCACCGTTCTGCTGGCGGCGACGTTTCTGCTGAGCGTGGGTGCGGCCATGAGTTCGCCGCCGTTTCAGGCGATTGTCCCTGACCTGGTGAGCAAGCCCGAGCTGGGTTCCGCCGTGGCGCTTAACTCGCTCGGGGTCAATATCAGCCGGGCAATTGGCCCTGCGCTGGGCGGTTTTCTGCTGTCGCTTGCCGGGCCGTGGATGGTGTTTGCCCTGAACGCGCTGTCCGTGATGGGCGTGGCGTGGGTGCTGTGGCGCTGGCGTCCGGCACCGTCCGTGCAGCGTTTGCCACCGGAGCACTTCTTCTCTGCGGTGCGCTCCGGGATTCGCTACGTGCACGCCGCGCCGGTGCTGCGCAACGTGCTGGTGCGCACCGTGGCCTTTTTTGTTTTCGGCAGCGCGGGCTGGGCATTGCTGCCGCTGGTGGCGCGCCGCGAGCTGGGCTTAGGCCCGGCGGGCTACGGCGTGATGCTGGCGTGTATCGGCCTTGGCGCCATTGCCGGGGCCATCCTGCTGCCGCGTCTGCGCCAGCGGCTGAACGCCGATCGGCTGATGGTGGCCGCCAGCCTGACGTTTGCGATCACCATGCTGGCGCTGGCATTTGTACGTCACTTTTGGCTGCTAAACTTGTCTGAGTTCTTTACCGGCTTCGCGTGGATTGCGGTGCTCTCCACCCTCAACCTTGGCGCGCAGCGCAGCGCCGCACGCTGGGTAAAAGCCCGGGCGCTGGCGGTGTATCTGACGGTCTTTTTCGGTTCGATGACCGCAGGCAGCGCCGTCTGGGGCCAGATCGCCTCGCAGTTCGGCACTCCGGCTTCGCTGGTTGTCGCCACGCTTGGGATGGTGCTGGCGAGCATGACGGTGTTCCGCTGGAAGCTGGAGAAAGATCCGGATTTAAATCTCGACCTGAGCGGGCAGCCGCTGGACGGGGTGGAGATTGAACTCCCGAACGAGCGTGGCCCGGTGCTGGTCTCGCATGAGTACATCATCGACCCGCAGAACGCGAAAGCGTTTTTGCAGGCCGTGCACGAGCTACGCCGGGTGCGCCGCCGCGCCGGGGCGATGAGCTGGGCGGTGTACGAAGATATTGAACGTCCGGGTCTGTTTATCGAAACCTTCCTGATGGGTTCCTGGATCGAGCATCTGCGCCAGCAGGAGCGCCACACCATGAATGACCTCCTGTTGCAGAGCCGCGTTCTGGCTTTTCATCAGGGCACAACATCACCGGCAATTCGTTATCTGGTCGCGCCGGTCTGAACATAACAATCACCTGTAGAGGAACACACTATGGCAACGTTTAAGGCAAAAGATGGTACGCAGATTTATTACAAAGACTGCGGCGCGGGCAAACCGGTTCTTTTCAGCCACGGCTGGCCGCTGGATGGGGATATGTGGGACAGCCAGCTGAACCACCTGGCCGAGCGCGGCTACCGCACCATCGCCTTTGACCGTCGCGGGTTTGGACGTTCAGATCAGCCGTGGAACGGCTATGACTACGATACCTTTGCATCCGACATTAACGACCTGATCACCACGCTGGATCTGCGCGACGTGACGCTGGTGGGCTTCTCCATGGGCGGCGGCGACGTGACGCGCTACATTAACAACTACGGCAGCGCGCGCGTGGCCGGTCTGGCGCTGCTGGGCGCGGTGACGCCGATCTTCGGCAAATCCGACTCCTTCCCGCAGGGAGTGGATCAGAGCGTGTTCGACGGCATTCGCGACGGGCTGCGTAAAGATCGCGCCCAGTTCATCAGCGACTTCGCGACACCGTTCTACGGCATCAACGCCGGGCAGACCGTCTCTGCCGGTGCCCTCACCCAGACGCTGAACATCGCCCTGCTGGCGTCTTTGAAGGGCACCATCGACTGCGTGACCGCCTTCGGCGAAACCGACTTCCGCCCGGATATGGCGAAAATCGACGTACCGACGCTGGTGATCCACGGCAGCAACGACCAGATCGTGCCGTTTGAAACGACCGGCAAGCTGGCGGCAGAGATGATCAAAAACGCCACGCTGAAAGTGTACGACAACGCGCCGCACGGCTTCGCGCTGACCCACCAGGACCAGCTCAACGAAGATCTGCTGGCGTTTGTGAAGTCGCTGTAAGTCATTACGCGAAGCCTGATGGCGCTTCGCTTATCAGGCCTACAAGGGCTGGTCCTGTAGGCCGGGTAAGGCGCAGCCGCTACCCGGCGCTTTCGCAGACGCATTCCGCTCCGCCAGCAGCCGACAAATCTCCGCATGCTTCTCTTCGGTAAAGGTAAAGCGCGACATAAACCCCATTCGGATCAGCGAGCCTATCGCCGGTAACAAACAAATCCCGAAGAACAGCCCCGCCAGCACGCTGTCGCTCTGTGACTGCGCCTGCGGCACATAGTCGATCATCGTCAGAAACACGCCGATGAGCCCGCCGCCCACCGCCACCGACATCTTGCCGGTAAAGGTCTGCCCGGAGAAGGTGATCGCCGCGCAGCGCTTGTGGGTGTGATACTCCGCATACTCGATGGTGTCGGCAATCATCGACGAGGTGAGGATGTTGGTCATCATCACGAACAGCGTGCTCAGGCCGAGCAGGATAAACAGCAACGCCGTGTGCTGATAGCCCGTGAACCACATCACCACGCGCACCGCCACGTCCAGCCCGCAGAGGATCATAAACAGCTTCCGCTTCTGCATCCGACGGGTCAGCAGCGGGGCGACCAGGCACAGCACCGCCGCCACTATCCCCATTACGCCAATTGCCATTTGCAGGCTGCCGTCGCCCATATTGTTGATAAAGAAGTAGATATAGAGACCGCCCGCCACGTTATGGAACACGCAGAAAAAGAACGACAGCAGGACGATAAACAGCGGCTTGTTCTGACGCAGGTTATGGAAGGTGTCGCGGATGGTCACCTTTTCCGGGCTCGGCGGCACGCGCTCTTTGATCTGCATAAAGCCGTTGAGCATCAGCGGCAGGCCCACCAGCATCATCACCAGCGCCGCCATAAAGTAGCCTTTATCGTTGCTGTACTGGGCGAAAAACGCTGCCAGCTTCGGGAAAAAGATGTTGGCGCAGGCAATCCCCGCGTTCACCCCGAGCATCGCCGCCGTTACCGCGCGGGTGCGCTGGCCGGAGTCGTTGGTCATCACCGACGACATCGACCAGAACGGGATATCGGAGATGGCGTACAGCGTCCCCCACAGGATATACGTCACCCCGGCGTAGAGGATTTTGGTGGTCATATCCGCTTCGATTTTATAGAACGCCAGCAGGGTGACCCCGGTGATCAGCAGCGGGGCGATCAGTAAAAAGTGGCGAAACTTGCCGAACCGGCTGTTAATGGTGTCCATAATGCTGGCAAACAGCGGATCGTGAACCGCATCCCACGCACGGGCAATCAGGAAGATGGTGCTTGCCGCCAGCGCCGAGATCCCCAGCACGTCGGTGTAAAAATAGTTAATAAACGAACCCACTAAACCAAAGCTAAAACACTGACCTAAACCATAGCCAAAGTAAGACCACAACTCGCGAGACGGTATTTTCATTGTCATTGCCATAGTGCGTACCTGGTTGCCCGGCGACAGCGCGCCGGGTCATTATTATTAGCCCTGCGGATTCGGGGCGATTTTGCGCAGCTTCTTCATCAGCGCGATTTCAGCGCGTGAGAACGGGATACCGTTCTCCTCAAACACGTCGTGGAACCACAGGCGGCAGTAGTCCGTGGACTCCTTCATCACTACCGGCCACGGCAGCCAGGTCTGGGTTTTACCGCGCACCAGCCCCCACTGATACGGCGCGACCTTCGCCATGTACATCAGCGGGAGCTGCTCTTCGATGGTGCCGCCCACGTGACGCGCCAGCCATTCGGTGCAGAAGATTGGGCGGCCCAGCGCCTGAAGCTGCTGGATAATCGCCGTCATGCGCCCGGTATTGGTATAGGCGTGGTAGCTCACCACATCTGACAGCGCCAGCGCGGTCTGGTCCAGCGGGTGCTGGTAAAACGTCTCGCCCTCTTCTTCCGCCGGCAGACGCCACGCGCAGACGGTGAGCGGCTGGGTCGGGTCTTCCTCACGCACCCAGCGGAACGCCTGCTTCATCAACTCGTGCGCGCAGGTTTCCAGCTTCTCGTCGTACAACACCTCCTCCGTGCCGGTCGCGAAAATGCCGCGGTTGCCCGGCTCGTTATACAGATCCCAGAGCAATACGCGCTTATCCTCGCGGAACTGGCGCACAACGTCGCGGATATAGCGCTCAATCTGTGGCCAGCAGTCGCGATCGCACACCTTATCGCGTCCCGGGCTCGCTGCCGCCTGGCTGTTGTGCTTGCCCGGTACGGGCGGCTTTTGCGGGCCGAGGTACGGCTCGTCGCCGGAGAACCCGCAGTCGTCCATCAGGGTCAGCATGGTGCTGAACCCATGACCGTCGGCAATCGTCAAAAAGCGGTCGATGCGCGCCATCAGCCCGTCGCGGTCGTGCTCCCAGACGATAAACGGCAGATTAATGCGCAGGGTGTTATAGCCCGCCTCCGCCGCCCAGCCCAGCTCGCGATCGATGGTGGCGGCATCGAAGGTCTCTTCCTGCCAGATATCGGTCCAGTTCACCGCCGTCGACGGCAGGTAATTAAACCCGCACAGCCAGCCTTTTTGCTGATACCACGCCTGTGCCTGCTCCCTGCTCCACTGCTCTTTCATTACGCATCCTCTTACTGATATTATTTAGCTAATAAATATTAGCTGCGGGATAAATGCGCAAATCACGGCATTTAGAAAAGCGACGGCCCTCACAAAGTTCACGCTTCGATGAATGAGAAACGTGATCGACGGCGCGGAAGCACGCGGTTAGGGTATGATGCAAATTCGCGAAAGGGAGAGGACGGATGAAGCGAAAAACAAAAGTGACGATGAACGATATTGCGCGGGCGGCGGGGGTGTCGCAGGCGACGGTATCGCTGGTGCTCAACCAGTCCCGCAACATCAAGCTCAGCGACGACACCCGCCAGCGGGTGATTAATGTGGCTACCGAGCTCGGCTACGACCGCCTCCCCGCCGTTCACGCCCCGCGCAACCAGGAGGAGATCGCCCTGCTGGTCAGCTCCATGCAGAGCTTCGACCCGTTTATCGACGCCATCAGCCAGGCGCGGGAAGCGGCGTGGCGCAACGAGACCCTGCTCACCGTCTACGACTACGGCGACGACATGGAGCTGGCCCTGAACATCATCCGCCAGCTGGACAAGCGCAACTGCATCGGGATTATCCTTGCCTCTCCGGTCACGAACGTCGTCGATATGACGGCATTCCAGGACTGCACCCGCATCCCGCTGGTGCTGCTCAACCAGCGCGACCCCGGCTCGCCGCTGCTGCCGTCGTTTATTCCGGACGACTACGCCAACGCTTTCCAGGTTACCAGACACCTCATCGCCTGCGGCGCCACGCGCATCGCCCACATCACCGGCGAGAGCTGGATGGAGGCCTCGCGCCAGCGTCTGGCGGGCTACCGGGCGGCGCTACAGCAGGCCGGACTCGCGTGCGACGACGGCCTGGTGCGCCAGACCAACTGGCAGTTCAGCGAGTCCTTTACCGCGACGGCTTCCCTGCTGGAACTGGCCGAGCGCCCGGACGCTATCTTCTGCGCCAGCGACTGGCTGGCGATTGGCTGCTATCAGGCGCTGGCGGTGAACGGCGTGCGCATCCCGCAGGACATGCTGCTGGCGGGCTACGACGACCAGAAGATTTCCGAGCAGCTCACCCCGCCGCTGACCAGCATCCAGTTGCCCTACAGCGAGCTGGGACGGCTGGCGGTGGAGTACCTGTGCAATCAGGAAGATGCCGCCACGCACGTGACGCTGGCGGGCAGGCTGAAGGTGCGCGCCTCAAGCCTCGTCTGAGGTAAACACCATGCCCGCGTAGGGCTTCTCGCGACACGCCGCCAGCCGCGCGGCGAGGCTGCCCACGTGCAGCTCCAGCTTGTGCCCGTCCGGGTCGAGAAAATAGAACGATGCTCCCTCGCTTTTGTTCTGCTTCCAGACGGTGACGCCCGCCTGCTCAAGCCTGTACGAGAACGGTTCAAAATCTTCTTCCGCGACGGTAAACGCGTAGTGGGTGTAGTCGCTCTCCTGCGGCGGCACGTACTGGCGCGCCTCGTCGTACGACAGACAGACCCACAGGTCGCCACAGGTGAGATAGGCCCCGGTATTCCAGCGGGCGTGCAGCGCAAGCCCCAGCAGCTCGTGCCAGAAGGTGACGCTTTTTTGCAGGTCGCTGACCGCGAGGGTCAGGTGGTTGAGTGATTGCAGCATGACGTGCCCTTTTGTTTTTCGCGCCGGACATGGTACGGTAAAGAGATGAACATAAACCACGCCGTGCTCACCGTAAACCGCTGGTGGCTGCCTTCTTAAAGGCGGCACGGAGTAGTTTTCCTCATTTTCAGATAGCCGCCGAAAGGCGGCTTTCACTTTTCTAAGACCCTTTCGGCTACTGCACATTAAGGAGTCTTTATGAACGCACCCACCATCCTCACCGGCGATCGCCCAACCGGCCCGCTGCACCTCGGCCACTTTGTCGGATCGCTGCGCCAGCGCGTGGCGCTCCAGCACACCCACAACCAGTTTGTGCTGATTGCTGACCTTCAGGGGCTGACCGACAACGGCAGCAACCCGCAAAAAATTCGCGACAACATCCCCGAAGTGCTGGCCGACTACCTCGCCGCGGGCATCGACCCGAACCTGACCACGATCTGCCTGCAATCCGCCCTGCCCGCCCTTGCCGAGCTGACGATGCTGTATATGAACATCGTCACCGTCGCCCGCGTGGAGCGTAACCCGACGGTGAAAAACGAGATTGTGCAGAAAGGCTTCGCCCGCTCGCTGCCGGTCGGGTTTATGGCCTACCCCATCAGCCAGGCGGCGGACATCACCGCGTTCAAGGCCGAGTGCGTGCCCGTCGGCGACGACCAGCTGCCGATGATTGAGCAGACCAACGAGATTGTGCACAAGATGAATAGCCTGCTGCCCGCCCCGGTGCTGCGCCACTGCAAGGCGATGCTGAGCGACACCAGCCGCCTGCCCGGCATCGACGGCGGTGCCAAGATGTCGAAATCGCTGGGCAACACGCTGCACCTTTCGGCCAGTGAAGAGACCATTCACCGTGCGGTCAGCGCCATGTACACCGACCCGAACCATCTGAAGGTGAGCGACCCGGGGCAGATTGAGGGGAATGTGGTGTTTACGTACCTCGACGCGTTTCATCCGGACAAGGAGAAAGTGGCGGCGATGAAGGCGCACTATCAGGCGGGCGGGCTGGGCGACCGGGTATGTAAGAACGAGCTGGAGGCGTGTTTGCAGGAGCTGATTGCGCCGATGCGGGAGCGGAGGGCGATGTATATGCGGGATAAGGGGGAGTTAATGGCGATGCTGAAGCGCGGGACCGAACGGGCGCAGGGGGTGACGCAGGAGACGTTGAGGGAGGTGAAGGTTGGGCTGGGGGTGCCGGTGTTTTAAAATAACGTCATACAGCGTATGTATTTAAATAATACATGCGCTGCATAATATTATTTACCGGCAATTCAGCGAGTATTACATTTATAATTAACAGGAACCATTGCTATCCCTTTTTTAAAAGATGACCAATATCAATCTGGTTATTTATTTCGGATTTTAGCCCGACTGATTAACCACTTTATGTATATTCGCCTTACAGTCTAAAACCTAGCATTGCTGCATTTACTCCTCTGCCCCTACAAGGAATTGTCATGCAGCTTTATACCAATGAA
Organism: Enterobacter hormaechei; assembly: GCA_042434945.1. Lineage (GTDB taxonomy): Bacteria > Pseudomonadota > Gammaproteobacteria > Enterobacterales > Enterobacteriaceae > Escherichia > Escherichia hormaechei_A. The sequence goes on along the minus strand of CP170191.1, from coordinate 47,679 downwards.
TTTACCGCTGAGTTAAAAGCGGAAATAGATCGTTCGCCTTTTTCCGATGAACAACTGGCCGCCATGCCTGAGGACGCGCGCGCCATTATTGCCGAACAGGAAGCCTTTCATCGACAACATCCCGTCACCGCAATCTGGCGGATTGCCACGGCTGGCAGCCAGACCCGACTGGGCGGCATGGTACTTCCCGTCGATCGTGAAGCCACAATGCTCATGGACGATGGGAGTTACACCAGCGTCATTGTCGAAGGCGACTGTGTGGCCTATCCGGATGGAACGCTCGCCACGATTATGACCTCAGCTGGCGAAGCGTTTACGTGGAAAGGACACGGCGTTGCCCTGGTAGGCAGCCTGCTTGATAACGATGACGAGATTATCAGCACACCGCTCGGCAGTACTTATCTGGTCACCCGCGAAGGGATTCCACCTCAAGAGGATTTCTTAACCTTGCCCGGAGAATAGGCCATGGGCTACCGTTCTACGAACTACGGCCGCGGTCAGGCGCTGCACGGCGACAGAACGACCACCGGCGCAATATGCTGTAGCACTCTGCCCAACTGCACCGAGCACGGTCGCGGCGTTATCCGCGTTGGCGATAAAACTACGGCATGCCCTAAATGCGGCAAGCAGGGCGTTGTTGCAGACGGCGAACCTCGCGTTAACTGGATGGGGCAAGCCTCAGCCGTCGATGGTTCTGTCGTCATTTGTGGCTGCCCACACGGAACCAACCGCGTGATCGCCCCATCGGGACAGTGGCTCGGCTCCGGTCCCTCTCCTGAACAGATCGCACAGGAAAAGCATCAGGCCATGCTCGCGACACGCCGAAAAAAGGAAGTGGCCGAAGCACAGCGACAAGCAGAAGAACGCGATCGCAACCGGGTCTTTGCGAAATCCTGCCTGCGCGGTGAAGGCTGTAACGATGCAGGCACCGAAAGTGAGCCGCACACCAACTTTGCCGAGATGGCATTTTACCAGGCCATGCCCAACAACGCCCCGCAGCACGCCCAGGCGGCAAAGCGTAAGGCGATTCCAAAGCCGAAGCAACGCAGCGCGCTTTATCTCTGGTGGAACGGGCATCACGAGGAGATGGACTATCAGGCTGCCGTTGCGGCCGAAGAAAGGGACTGGACCGCACGGAACGCGATCGCCGATGCCAGCGAACTCGTACTGGTTGGCGGGCGTACCATTACTTCCGGCACATGGGCCGTGCGCGGCGCTGCACTTGGCGAGATAGCCACGGGAGGCCTTGGTGCACCTGTCGCAGGGCTGCTCATAGGGATGTATCCCGGCAAGCTGAACGACGGCGAGCAGGATTTCATCGACAGGATGCGTGCCGAACAGATGCGGGAAGCCCCTACCCGCGTTCGCTTCACCTGGGAGAACGACGCCAGCGGTAACCCGACACCGCGCGGCTGGCATACGCCGCCGGGCAAAGACAGCGTGCGCGTTCGCAGGATGGAGTGGGATAGTCAACGCCAGGCGTACACCTTTACCACCGAAGAAGACCCCGGCATCACCCTCATCTGGACACCGGACCGCACCGGAGAGAGTAAGCCGTGGGATACGGGCAATCATAACCCGGTAAGGATACCGAACCCGGTTGTGGTTGATCCGCTGCCGGAGGATGCGGGGATTGGTGCGACGACCAGCCCGACACCGGAAGAGAAGACGTTTGCGGATTATATTCTGATTCTGCCGGTGGGCGGTGTGCCGCCGATTTATGTCTATATCCGCCACAATCCCGGACAGGTCACAGGCAAGGGACAGAAGATTAGCGGCATTTGGTTATCTGATGCAAATACGGGGAATGGGTCTCCTATTCCAAGCCAGATAGCGGATCGATTACGTGGGCAGACATTTACGGACTTTGACCAGTTTCGTAAGGCATTTTGGCTGGAGGTATCGAGGGAATCGGGACTGCTTGAGCAATTTATCAGCAATAACCGCGCAAGTATGCGTAAAGGAAACGCCCCTTTTACACGCACACCTGACTCGGTTGGAAAAAGAGAACGTTATGAAATTCATCACATACAACCTATCAGTCAGGGCGGTAAGGTGTATGTCGTTGATAATATGGGAATAACCACTCCAAAACATCACATCAAAATTCATAAGGGAGAATGATATGAGACTGTTAAGCGATTACACAGAAAAAGAATTTTTAGAACTGGTACGCAAAATTTGCAATGCGGACGCACCAACTGAAGAAGATGAGAATCGATTGGTTAGAGAATTTAAACGACTTACCGAGCACCCCGCAGGCTCTGACCTGATTTTTTATCCTGAAGAGGGTAAAGATTATAGTCCGGAAGGCATTGTTAGAGAAGTTAAGAAGTGGCGTAAAGAAAATGGTAAATCCGGATTTAAAGAATAACAATCTTTGAGACTCCCTAATACGGGCATGGGATGACATGCCCGTATCGTTTTATTGCTCCAAGGATACATTAGGTAGGAAGCCAGAAACTACTCAGGCATCGCATGCCCGATTCCCCGCTTCACAACGGGTATATCGCCGGTATCATTCAGCGCCCCCGGAAACGTCTTTAGCCACTGCGCGACTTTCTGTTTATTGATATTCACCACACTCATACCTTCCAGGCATCCCCATAATTCTCTTGTATGCTGGGGCGTAATTACAATGCAGTCTTTCATGGCGCGGATTTTTACGGGCATACCGTTGATAAAGCCCGCGCGGGTTAACCAGTCGCCGCCCAGAAGAAGGTATTTCATGTCTATGCGTGCATACAGTTCGCAACAGGCGGCACTGTCCTGCGGCGTTTCGGCGCGGGGATGGACGGGCGCCGCGTTGGGCGGGTTGCCGTGCAGACGGCGGGCGCTGTTTTTGCGTACCAGCTCGCGGTTTTCAATCATGCCGGTGAAAGCGTCTGATTCTGTTTTGCAAACAGTAAACTCTGGCTTAAAATTCGTCGCAGCCATTTTCAACTCCTTTTCAGTTGCTAGTGGTTAGCGGTATGGGGGTGTTGCAGCACCTTCATATCGCGAATTCTTCTTTAAATATTCTTCGATACTTCCTTTGCCGTTCGGCGTAATTTCTGGTGACTATTATACAGAGCTGAATATAAATACAGCGGTTTTGGGTAGGGTAAATTTGGAATTTGCGAGGGGGATTCAGAAAATAGAGTTCTGTGCGGTAAGGTCATGTTTTTGTTGATTGTGGGTTGATTGGTCTGGGTTTTGCGAGCATTATCGCAATTATTTACCCTCTTCCGTAACGCGATGGCTTCCAGCAAAACTCTCGAACAGGCAATTGCCGATATCACCATTTGGCGCAAAGGCGAACAGCGCGCACCACATAAGCCTTTATTGCTTCTGTACGTGCTGGCGAACTATCAGCAGGGGCATGCGCGACTGTTTGATTATGGAACCGAGGTCCACGAGCAGCTGCTTGGCCTGTTAGAACGCTTTGGCCCACAGAGGAAGGCGCATTACCCGAATATGCCTTTCTGGCGGCTCAAGGGGGACGGGTTTTGGGATCTGAAGAATACTGAGTTCTGTTCGACCACTGGCAGTAAGCAACCGCCTGTTAAAGAACTTGTGGAACATAACGTCGCAGGCGGGTTTGATGAAGAACACTTTGCGCTGCTGAGTAAGAACAAAAACCGGATCGGCTCGCTTGCGCAGCAAATTCTTGAAGCGCATTTTCCGGAAAGCATTCAGGAAGAGATCGCGGATGAGATGGGCTTTGATATTCACCAGTTCCGTAAGATTCGCGACCCGCTATTTCGCCAGCAGGTGCTGCGTGCGTATAACTATGAATGTGCCATCTGCGGATTCAACATGCGACATGATAACGCCTCCGTTGGACTTGAAGCCGCGCATATTAAATGGAAGCAGTTTGGCGGACCATGTGAGATCCCGAACGGACTGGCGTTGTGTGCAATTCATCATAAGGCGTTTGATAAAGGATCTATTGGGCTGGATGAGAGTATGCGGGTGCTCGTGTCTGAGGCGGTGAATGGGAATGGGATTGTTGGGCGGTTGTTCTGGGATTTTGCAGGAAAGCAAATTGCGCTGCCGGTGGTGAAAGGGAACTATCCAAAGGAGGGATATGTGGAGTGGCATCGTAGGGAGGTGTTTAGAGGATGAGTGCGAAGGCCGGACTCGCCTTTTCGTTTAGTTTATTGAAAATTAATGAGTTGTTAGATTTTTCTTTGGGGGTTTGCCCCCATAATGGGACATAAAATTGAATACTGCGTGGAAGATCACAAAGTTGGATCTTTATTCTCAATAAATGGAGCCAATATGATTAGCAAATATATATCATCGGTCACGATGAATAATAAATCAGCAGTAAAGGTTACTCTCCGATAGGAGTGCCCACCTGTATTATAAGTAGGCTATCCCCTAAAAAACACATTGGGATTCGAACTATATGACTAAACCTAAAGAAGCCACACCTTCTTGAGGTAGACGCTGATGGATCGCCAGAAGAGTCTTCATTTCTCGTAAAACAAACTGTGGCATCCACCTACACTGCAATTCAAAATCAAACCGTTCGTTGTTGGCGTTCCCTTCTGGCGTCATTAGACCATTTAAGATCAGTTCATTATAAAGCCATTCATCCAAATGTAAGCTGATACCGTAATCACTAAGCAGCTTACACTGCAACTGATGGGCGATTTTTAAGCCCGCTACATCCAGATCGCCAAAATAAAGTAACTGTTTTACCTGTTCGACCTCAAGGAGTTGTGACACGCACTCCGCCTGGCCGGACACTTTGTTACCTGCGCCATAAATGACCAGTGACCAGCGAGTCTGAACTCGATTAAGTTGGCAAAGTCGATAATACACATCGGAGTTTTCAACAATGATCGCCGGAAGATCATGGCAACATGATGACTCATACGGTAAAGGCGGTGCACGTCGAAATGCGCCCATATCAGCCAAAGTCAGAGTGACATGCTTCCAGCCATCAGGTGGCAAGGAGTCCAGCACTTTTTCGTCACCAAATATAAGAAGAGACCGCTCACGATGCCCAAGCAAGCCCGGGAATAGTGACTTGTCTCCCTCGGTTTGGCGAAAAAGATACGTATTCAGCTGTTGTAAGCGTGCCTTGATTGGTTGGGTCAGTTGTCCTGTAATACGTCGGGCCAACCAAGGATGCCAGGCTATTTCTGATGTTGTCTTCGAAGGAACGATGGCACCTTCGTAAACAAAAGTACTTGGCAGGCTCATACCCCGCCAGTAGCGCTGCCAACTCGCTTTGTGCTTAGGCTGAGCCCGCCAGCCCCTCTCAAGCAGTTGCGTAATAGCCTGACTCAGCAAATCAGGCACCTCCTGGCTTAAGGCCTCTTGGTTGTGTGCCCGTAATACCTCATCCAGCACCGCATTAGCTTTCACTGTACGGAGGGCCTTACCAGCGGCAAGACGATGTTTATTGGCTGTCGACTCCAGTCGGGATAGCCAGATCATTACGCTACTCATCTCATATCAACCTTAAATGACGGGATCGAACTTTGGCTTAGCAGCCAGAGAAGCCGCCCACAGGGCATGGCGCTCTTTATCAACGGTTACCAAATCGCGCCGCCTCAGTTTTTGAACTTTATTCAGGAAGAGATGGTTATCAAACATTGATTGGGCGTTTTCATCCGAAATACCAGTCAGGTAGATGAGCTGGATTTTATAGGCTTTGGCCATTTGGGTTTGAATGCGCATCAGATCATCGGCATTCGATTTACCCAGCGGGTTATCGGCTAACAAGAATCCTGCACTTGAAATACCCGTATCGTACTCTCGTACTTTACCAACCGTCACAAACAGTAAAAAGGCAGATGTAAGGCGCTGTCCACCCGAACCTTCAAGTCGGGTGACAGGAGTCCATTGTGGACGGCTGGCATTCGTCTTCAGCAAACGCACCTCCAGCTCCCCTTCGCCAAATACCGACTGAACCAAATCAGCCGTCAAGGCGTCCCGATTGGGCGCTCGGGGTATCTGTCCCTTGGCTATCCACTGCTGCAAGCGGCTGCTGGCAAAACCCCTGAGATCAGCGGCAACATCATTCAGCCGGTCGGTCATTTTGATAATGGGCCGGCCAGGCAGTACGGGGCAATCCTCAGGAATTTTGACCGACATCGCGCGCTTGAGAAGTTTAATCGCCCCTTCCAGATGAGCAGTCAGATGGGTGACAGTCAGATCAATCGAACGCTGGAATTGTTCCAAGCTATCCTGCACAGCTTCAAATACCTGCGTGATCCCTGTACCGATCCTGTCCAAATCGCCCAGCACTTCATGATAAGTTGCGATTGAGTCCAACTGCCGTAAGTATTCCTGACTGGCTCGGGTATCTGGATCCTTGGCCAACTCTTCTTCGATCCGTTTGCGGAATTTTCCCCAGACCGTAGAGACGCATATATTTTGCTGTTTTAGCGCTTCATTTAGACCGGCATACTTTCGGCATTGTGTCGCCAGATCGTCAGCATATTCAGTGATGCTCTGGATCCTGCCAGGTAGACCCGCTGCAGGGGTCGACGTAATGGACTGGATCATTGCTTGGGCTGTTCTGGCTTTCTGCAGCCGTTCTTTCACATTTTCCATCTTTTGCAACTGCAGCTTCTTTTGCTCCAGTTGTAGTTTTATCTGGTATTCAATTTCATGGAGGCTGTTGACGATTTCAGTTAGAAACGTTTGGATTGTCTCTATCTCAATGGGCTTCTCTTCCCAGATAAAATCCTCGTCAATTGCTTTACCAGCCTCCTCACAGCTTTGGGATAAATTTTGCAGAGTTACCTGAGAATTAATCAGATTTTGCGTGAATTGCTTCTGCTGTTCGTTGAGGCGTACGATGTGGCTATTAATTACCGTTAGCTCATTGATAGCCGCCGCTTTTACCTCGTCCGGATATGTATTGTAGGTGGGTTGAGCGGTCAAACGCTCAGAGGCGTAACGTTGTGCCTTTTCAGTATCTTTCAGTTGTTGCTTGAGAGCGGTCACTTGATCACCGTTGGCTGCTTCGAGCAATTTTTTGTGCGCCTGAGCTGCCATCTCATGGGCATCTTCGGGGCTTTGTCCTGCCATCCCTTCAGTCGCCGTAATCTCTGAATAGAACGGCTCGTTACACAGATTACTCCAGTTGCCCATCTGGATATTTAAAAGGGTTTTCTCAGAGAACTTGTTCTTCTCGATCTCGCTCAGTCGTTCCAGTCTCTCTTTCTGGGTGCAAAGAGTGTCCTTGTTTCGCTGAATCTGTGCAGCTAACTGCTCCAGTTTCATTATCGCCGTTTCACGCTTCGCCCATTCTGTTTCTACAAAAAGTCTCAGTTTATCATGTGTTTTTTCTGCCTGAATTTTCTGCTGTCGGGCGTTGCTTAACCGCTCCTGGATATTTATCTTCTCGTCACGCAGTGTTTGCTCATCATGCTCAGCTTGCTTAAGCGCTGCATCAGCATTTTCCAGTATTAAAAGAGCCAGCTCCCGTTGGTCAAGCAGTCCCGCCCAATGCTTACCATACTGTTCGTAATGCAGACGCCAGTCATTCCTGAAAGATTCCAGTACATTAAGGGCGCTCTCCGCAGCCTTCACACTGATTTCCTGCGACGCTACGATATTCTCCAGGTCTTGCAGACGGGCTTCGTAAGCGGCCTGGCTATATCCGTGCTTATCGGGGTTTGAGAGGACGACCTGTACTAATTCAGACGTTTCTCGGCGGAGATCTTGTACTTCATCCAGCAAGTAAATAGCGATAGGTGCCTTCTTCCAGCGCAGGATCTCACTAATTTTATGGACCTGTTCAAACGTTACATTATCGAGTGCGACCAGGCTCAGGTAGCGGCCAGGGTTTTGATCGATCACCGCTGCAATCTTTTGTGCATCGTCGTTGTAAACAGAGGCTAAATAGTGTGGAAATGTCCAGAGCTTATCCCGTGTAATGCCCGCCGCATAAAACGCTTCAAGTGCCTCATTGACCTGCTTAGCGACTAGTTCATGTCCCGTCATCCTTAACTCGTCCAGTCCGTGCCGGGCTTGCAGTAAACGCTCTTTCATTCCATTCAGCGTTTGAGAGTTCGCATTCAATACCTTATCGAGCTGCAATCCACACAGCTCGCTGTGCCAACTCGCGTCTTCAATATCTAGATCATGTTGCATTGACGTTGGCAGTTTTTGATAGGTTTTTGCTAAAACTAAAGCACTATCCACAGCTGACTGGTGTTTCTGTTCAGCCAGAGTGAGTTTTTGCTGGGCCTCACTTTTCTCAATTGATGCCTCCCGCACAACATTCAGCTGTGCTTCCAGCGCCTGCTCTTTCTGATGAAGAATTGTATTAGCCAGTTCTTCACTCTGCTTTGCATCGCGTAAGGTTAATTCCAGTCGGTATTGGGCTGCTACTGGTGTTTCATCCTTCTGGATCAACCCAGCTTCACATAATTCATTCCGTTGCGATTCGCCCTGCCGTTTGTCTCTTTTATATCTCTCACGATCCGCCTCCAGGCCACCCAGCATCTTTTGTAGATCGTCGTATGATTGTTTAAGGATATTACTTTCCCTATCAATCTGCCCTAATTCTTCCTCAAGCGTAACCTCCTGCTGGCGATGTCTGTCGATCGCCCACTCTAATGTGCCCAAGGCTTCGCCAGCAGTACGCTCGAAAATAACCTGTAGCGGCCTTTCCGTTTCACTTTGGAATACCTTCAGATCTTCATCTGCCTGGCGGTACTCATTCAGGGCCTTAGCATAAGCTTTGTAGTCTATAGCAGCGTGAGTAATCTCAATCTGGCGCTGATTGGTATCGGCTTTGTCTTGAAGCGCATCGACTATCGCTTTTTGTTTGTCGAAATGATGCTGCACAAGATCATATTCAAGCAGTGCTCTGCGCTTACCTAACTGCTCACGCAGAGACATCGCCTGGCCAATATGCGTTTGCAAACTATCCATGTTAACTTCAAGCTGCGTCTGTTCAACCTGAGCATCTCTGACATAGGCAGCGAGATCGCGCATTGCTTCTCGGAAGCCATCATCCAGCAGTTGCTGCTGCGCCTGGATGCTTTCCAGCTGTTTAGCCGGATCAAGAAACGCCAGCCAGTTAGCCAGCACATCCTTCAGGAAGGACTCGTTACGACGGATCCCCTCTAACTCTCCCTGACGTTCAACTTCATGCGCTACCAGTTCCCGCAGCCGCTCAGCCGCATCTTTAGACATGGTGCAGGCGAAAAACGCGCCAAGGAAATCATGTTCAGTTTTGTATTCGATAAAACGGGTCAGGCCACCTTCTTCGGAGTTGAAGGTCACCATTGTTTTGATAAGATCAACGTTAATTTGTTGTTCCAGCAAAAATGCGCGCCACTCGTTCTGTCTGGTGGTTTTACGCCAATAAATGCCGCCTTCACTACCGGCCTTAAGATTAAGCCAGCTATCAAAACTGCGCAGGCTATTGGCATAGGGACGTAGTTCAGAATTGCGTTCCGCGCGGGAATAAGAAGGGACTTCATCAAACGGCGCGCCCATCAGGGAGTCGGGCGCATCACAAATAAACAGTGTGCGGTCAACATCATCTCCATTACGCTGATGAGCATGCCCCAGTAATAACGTTTGTCCTGATTCATTGACCATCTCAACCAAAACAACAGAGAGTTCTTTATAGAAGTAATTGCGGTAGTGGTATTCACTCTGACGATGATTTGCCAGATATTGGGTGAAGTCACTAACGGACGGCTCAAAAATCGATAACAGCAGCGCGATGTAAGTTGACTTACCGCCCCCATTCACAAGCTGCTGATAAGTACTGGTCACCACCTTCGCATTCCTGACGGGCGAGCGCAGGCCTTCAACAACAGGGCTACCGACCGCTTGAGACAGGCCAATATAGTCCAGTGTTAGGTCCTTGTAGAAAGCTTCTTCATGGCCTGCGCCATCCATATAAACCCGCTTAATCAGCCACATGATTAAATCTCCGTCAAACGTTGTGTTTCTGTGGTTCCAGCTGTAACTGGACGTTCATTGAGCGAAGGAAACTCCAGGGTATCTGCTAATGCTGCAATATCGCTTTCAACTAAGTCTGACGACCGTTCTTCTACGGCTGGACTGATGCTCATGACAAAACGCACCGTCTCTTCAATGCCAGTATGGCGCAGATAATGTTTGAGTTTTTGGGTCGGATACCAGTCGGACTCTCCCGACAAACTGCTGTCTTCGGCCAGAAAGCCTTCCTCCTGCAGCAGTTGTATCCAGCGCGTTGCCATTTCTGTTTGTGAGCGAATACTCGAGACACGCCCCACCTTTTCGTCGTGAATACGGGGAATACGTTCTTCCTGCACAAACCGGGCCGCCATAAGTAGGCCATCTACGGTATCGTCCCCCTCGGCCTTGCGCTGGGCAATCACCTGGTCGGCAACATTATTGAGCCTGGCTACCACCGAGGCGGCATTAATGGCGTTACTCTGACCGAACTCGACACGAACGGTGTCTGGAGTTGGAAACAAATCAGCCAGCAACGCAATCAGAGTTAAGCCTGCAAACAGGCGCTGTTCTTTCCGTTCCTTACTCTGTTGCTCAGCCATTGTTTCAGGTAGCAAGCGTTTGTTCAGCCAACCCAAAGATGGGGAAAACGGACCTCGGCCATCTGCAGCCAGTAATACCCCGTAGGTCTCATGAATCCCGAGATACCGCAATTTCATACCTGTCGCGACGCCACGGATAATTTCTGTGAACAGGGCATCACCTTGCAGATCAAGCGCACGTTGAATCAGCTCATCCCCCATTTTATATCCCAGTGAATTCATAATTGCCTGCGTGGCAATCTCGGCGTAGCGTTTCGCTTGTTGATGCGCGTTGTCGTACATAACTACTCCTCAAAGGGGTGTAAGGGAGCGACCGTTAACAGTTTGATATTGTTAGCCCGCCAGAGCGTTGTTTCGATAGCGTCGTCTATCTCTACTTCTATTGCGGGATCGCTGTTAGCTGCCAGACTGCCAATATGGAGTAAACAAACCTGTTGTTCTTGTTCGGATAATTCTTCGCACTCATAGGCGTCGAAAACATCTCTAAAGCTCACATGCCCCCAATTCTTCAATCGGTCACTAACCCAATCGCTGCATTTTTTAATGACAGATTCAGGGATACCTCGCAGGTTGGTTTCAATAGCTACAGGCTGATCGGTGAGGTCCTGTATCTCATGTGGAAGCGCCTGTTCAAATCTATCGAGGTAAAGGTTCAGCAGCGCCTCAAGGTCAAACAGAATGTGCCGATCATCATCCTGTCTTCGGGGAGCCAACAGGCGTGCGGTGAGACCATCGATTTCCTTTTCGACAGTGTCGGGGGGATGAGACAGCAAGGGCTTGAGTACACCTTTTTCAAGCGTTTCCCGGAAAAGGGTATTATCTCTGGGAATAATGAGTTTCAGACGAGCTCGCTCAAAATCTTTGTTAACATCAAGTAAGCAGTCTTGATAGCGCTGCGTAAAAGCGCAGACCTCAGCAAAAATCTCCTGTGCCTTACGTAGCTTATTTAATTTGTCGGGATTTAATTTCGAACTTCCTTCAACCAGCATTTCGGTAATGGCCGACATTGAGTTCTGGATATGTTCCAAAACCTCTCGGGTTTTATCAAAGGAATCATTGAGTACGGGACGGATATCGTGTGCATAAGATGCACTCAAATCACCAGACTGGGCAGCACGCACTTTCATCCGCATCCCAATCAGATATTGCTCCAGTTGCCGCTGCGTTGCTTGGATCTGGTGTACTGCCTTGTCGATCTCACCGCGACGGATGGTTTTAAGCGTGCGCCAGGCCAGAATCGCAGCGCGTTCTATCGGCGTTTCATCCAAACGGAGGGTATAGAACAGCATACCTTCATCAGTCAGCGACCAGAGAATATCATCTGAGCCGGATAGCTGGTCATAGCGTACCAGACGGACTATCTGCTCTTCGGAATGCGTTCGTTGCGAGAAGTCGTAATAACTGAGACGGAAAGGGTCTTTGATCGCCGCAAAAATCTTGCTGGCAACTTGCGCGTAGTCGGACGCTTCTTGTCCCGGATAGGCTTCATTGAAGTGCCCAACCAGACATAGCTCCGCTTCTTTACGCGTCATACCTGGCTGGCGCTCGCGGTCAGCATAATAAAGCATGGCGTCAAAGAGATACATAATTGCCGCCAGTGCATCAAGCTCGAAGCCATCAAACGGATTGCGCTGTAAGGCGCTGTATATTGAATCCAGCGTCCGCACTACCAGCAACGCGTGAGATTGAATCGTCAGCTCGCGGCGTGCCATAGATTCATTACGAGCCTGCTCCAAAAACCCTAGTGACATAACATTCTCCCTCTGAGACGGAAGTCACTATAGTACTCCCTGCCCAATTAAGCAAAGAAACTTTGCTTAATTTTCTTTGATAACAATGTTATTTGTTTTGATGTTATTCGCCTTCTATACTTAGTCCGTATATCAAACCGCAATTGATTAACCTGCAAATAAGAATAAAACTGATATGTACTACTCAATGTTTCTTGATAAACACAAATCCCCCCTCAGCCACGCACAATGGTTGCGCTTGCGCTATATTGAGCGCCAGCTACTGTGGGAACGAAAAGTCACTTCGCGCATGATTGCTGAAGAGTTTGGCGTCTCGGCGCAACAAGCTCGTACTGATGTAAGAACCTATATGGAGGTCGCTCCAGGCAATGCTATTGAGAAGGGGGCCGGCCGAAAAGGGTATTTCCCCAGTACGACGTTTACGCCTGTTTTGCTGGGAGACAACGATCTGGTCTGGCGTGCGACGGTAGAATTTCAACCGCCGCAAGCGGCCCACGCGCAGGAAATCCCGCTCATCCATCGCGCAGTGCATAGCCGCACGCTGGCAATTTTTTTGTCAGCAATCGAACAGAAGGGGCAAGTAAAAGTGACTTATGCGTCAATGGAAAACCCGGAAGGCATATCCCGTACACTAAGCCCTACGGTAATTATCACCGTTAACGGGCGCCAGCATGTGCGAGCCTATGACTGGGGCAGTTCGGCGTTTAAGGACTTTGTTTTGGCGCGATTTCTGGACTCGCCGGAACTGATTGTTCCTGCCCCCCTCCCTCCGCGCAAAGATACCGCATGGGAAGTCGTAATCCCCGTGCGTTTTATAGCCAATCCAACACTAAACAAAGCGCAACAAGAGGTAATTAAGCGGGACTACATACTTGAACCATCTGAATTCAGTATTCGTGCACCAATGATTTTTTATTTATGCCCTGAAAACAATCTGCCTAAAACAGATGATGAATATGCACAAGCTACTGACGCCAGCAGCCACGGCTCCTTTGTCTATCCTGTTCTAGCTGTGCACGCCCAAACAGGTGAGCCTATTCATAAGTACCGCCATGCAGGTGAGAGATAGACATTCTGTTTACTAATAATTTATAGCCATTCACTGTTCCTGTTCCTGCATCAGAGATATGATGCAGGAATATAAAAAACCTGCCACCTATAAATTATGATTTTTAACTTCTGATTCAGTTGAATCCCCCCATCCGTTCGATACGTGAAAGTTATTTTTGATTTTCAAGCCCTAAACCCATTTTAGTATAGAGTATTTACATTTATTAAAGTTTAGTAATAAGGTTACGTTTGAATCGCCCCACAGAACAGATAAATCATGTACCACTTAAAATAACGCACAAACTGATGAACCATAATATTAATACTCACAGAAAAACAAAAGAAGCAGTGCTGCGCTCTCTGGTAAGCTCGCGCAATATGCAAGTGTCGCAGGGCGGGCTGGTGTACAACGGGTTTGGTGAGAATGCGGGAAATCATTTCAGCCAGGCGCAGTTGCTCAGCCACGTTGGCGGAATTATCGGCGCGGGACTTTCCAGCTACACTCTTTTTCCGGCGTTTGATAATGTCCGCCAGGCGCTGCCGATGGTGCAGTCTTTCCTCGAAATGGCGCTGGTAATTTGTATTCCAGTGCTCCTGCTCTTCTCGGCATGGGGGTCATCACGCTGAGCTTTGTGCAGTTCGACCTGTTCTTCCTCACCTTCTGGTGGGAACTGGCCCGCTGGCTGGATAACTGGCTGATGCAGATGATATACGATAGCGACACCCACTCGTACTTCAACCTCTGGAGCCTGCAAAACACCTCGGACGATCTGAATGTGAATGTAATTATGGGCGAGATGTTCCTGGTGTTACCTGCATTCTGGCTGGGCACGCTAACGTGGGAGGGCGTCAGGATCGGCGCGGCCATCACTGGGGTGATGGGCAGCGCGGTCGGTGATATCCGCAGCGCAGGCGAACAGGACGGGAAGATGATCGGCAGTAAGGCGCAGATACCATAGTTTAAGTTTGATCAAGCGATGATTTAGGACATAGAAAGCACCTAAGTGGTAAACTATACATCAATGTATCATTGCGTAATTGATTTTGAGGAAACTGAATCGCCACGGATAATCTAGACACTTCCGAGCCGTTGATAATACTGGTTTTCATATTCTGTCGGTGACATCTGTTCGCTAGAACCATGCCGACGCTTACTGTTATAAAACATTTCGATGTAATCAAAAATATCACTGCGGGCTTCTTCCCGCGTTCCGTAGATCTTTTTCTTTATCCGTTCGCGTTTCAGCAACTGGAAAAAGCTTTCTGCAACCGCGTTATCGTGGCAGTTACCGCGACGACTCATACTTCCCTCCAGTCCGTGTGATTTCAGGAACGACTGCCACTCATGGCTTGTGTACTGACTGCCCTGATCCGAGTGAACCAGTACCTCTTTTTGAGGATTACGCCGCCATACAGCCATCAGCAGTGCGTTCAGGACAATGTCCTTTGTCATCCGGGATTGCATTGACCAACCGATAATTTTTCGTGAGAACAGATCAACAACTACGGCAAGATACAGCCAGCCTTCGTGGGTCCTGATGTAAGTTATGTCCGTTATCCAGGAGTAAAGGCTGTGGGTGGTGATATCGAGACGTGTTGCAACGCTGGCAACAGAATAACCGCGATCAACAACCTGTTTGACTGCTTCAATTTTAAACTCTTCGGGATAACGCTTACCGCTCATGGGCACCTCTCTTTAAGCTCATCTTAATGACTCTGAGGTGTCTATTAAACCTGTGGCGATTCATTATATCGGAACTTAAGTACCCCTATGTACACCGAAGAATAGATCCTCATCACAGCGAAGACATAGACTACACTCGTATCATTTCCCTAGTCTTTACATTAGATTAGCTTAAAGAGTTAAATAATCGCTTTGGGAGCCTTAAGAAAATTTACGCTACAGTGTAGGAAAATTAATTGTTGAACAGTTATTTCCAGAGTCGGATGGAGGGAACCCACAGCGAGTGCCAGTCAGGTGCCAGCGCATCCCTAACTGGGAATAATTATCAAGACGCAGTATGTTGGATTTTTCACTAACACAAAAGGGGTGGGTCTTGCCGATTGTCCTGAATGCGTTTCCACTGAAAGTCCCTGAAATGGAGTTGAAATTTGTCCAGATACCCTACGACAAGACGACTCTAGATAGCCTCCGCTCCTCCCATAAAGCGACGCACGTCTTCCGGCGTCAGGGTGACAATATTCAGATCTTTTCGAGTGATGGTACGTTCCCCAAATCTGGTACACCGCAGACACTGCAACTAAAGGATAATTTGGGAACCTTTTGCTCTCTGGTTAAAGATGGTCTGATCAAGCACTTCGCTGGGTTGGGTCGAACTCCTTGCGGCTTCAATCCTATCGAGGTGGTAAGTGCCAAAGCAAAAGATAATCTTTTAGCCTCAATTCTTGGTGAGGCTTATCCCTTAAAAATTTGTGCCAAGTATTCAATCGACACTCGTACTGTCCAGGGTCAACCGTGTCTTATAATTGATTGCTCAACACGTCGTGTAGTAAAAGAGAACTGCCTGTTTTTCCTAAAAACCGGATTCAATGTTATTGGTCGCTACGTCGTCACCGAGCAGGACGACGGATTTAGAAAACTTTTAGGGTTTGTAGAAAGCTGCCACGAAGGGAGAACTCTGAGTGTCATTCGTCCCGACGGCCAAGCAGTTCATGCTGAGGCTAAAGACGTTTATCTCGAAGCTAGTCGAGCGAATTTTGACGACTACATCCTTCATACGCATGGTACGAAGAAAGACGCCATTGTCGAACATATTCGGCAGTCCGTTTCCATTTTCAACGGAGGCGAGAATAAAAAAGACCGCATCGACGCCCTTAAGAGGTATATCCAAACGACAAACATCTCGCTGCTCGATGGAACGCGTATCGAAATTGAGGATCCATCCGACATTCAAAAAGATTGTGCACAGATGCAAAAGCCGGTGTTCGTCTTCAACGATAACGGTGAAGCAGATTGGACGGAGAAGGGTCTTACACAAAATGGCCCCTATACAAAACGTACCTTCGATAGGAACGATCCATCAATCTGCGTGATCTGCGCCCAACATGACAAAGGGCGAGTCGAGCAGTTCGTCCGTAAACTTCTGAAAGGCATGGCTAATAGCAAATATTTCAGAAATGGCCTTGAGGGTAAATTTGCACTTGGAACCAGTCGTGTTGAAGTGTTCGAAACATCCACAGACAGCGTCGATGCATACAAAAATGCCATCGAAGCTGCAATACGCAAAAAAGCTGATGACGGAGGACGTTGGGATCTGGCCCTCGTACAGGTGCGGCAGTCATTTAAAAAACTCAAAGTTGCTGATAATCCTTACTATCTTGGTAAAAGCCTATTTTACTTGCACCAAGTTCCTGTACAGGATTTCACAATAGAGCTGCTAACGCAGTCTGATTATTCACTCGGCTACTCGCTTAATAACATGTCACTGGCCTGCTATGCGAAGATGGGTGGAGTCCCGTGGCTACTCAAATCATCGCCAACACTATCCCATGAACTCGTGATCGGTATTGGCAGTGCAAATATCGTCCAAGAGCGTGGTGCCCATAATCAGCGCATTATGGGAATCACCACCGTATTTTCGGGAGACGGTAGTTACATTGTCTCGAGTACGTCCAAAGCCGTTGTACCGGAAGCTTACTGCGGCGCTCTAACCTCTGTTCTAGCCGAGAATATAGAAAAAATACAAAGGCGAATGAACTGGCAGAAAGGCGATACGATTCGCTTAATTTTCCATGTACAAGTAAAAAAGTTCAATAAGGAAGAGATTCAGGCAGTCCGTGCGGTAATCGACAAGTATAGAGATTACCAGATCGAGTATGCCTTCGTAAAAATCTCAGAGAATCACGGACTCCACATGTTCGACTCTTCAACGGCGACCATGTCGAAAGGACGCCTGGCGACACAACGCGGAAAAACGTTTAAGCTTTCTAAAAACGAAATGCTTGTTTACCTGATCGGCCAACGTGAATTACGACAAGAAACGGACGGTCATCCACGTGGTGTGATCGTCAACGTTCATAAAGACTCGACCTTCAAAGATATTAAGTATTTGAGTGCTCAGCTCTACAGTTTCGCATCACACTCCTGGCGTAGTTACTTCCCCAATCCCATGCCAGTTACCATCACTTATTCCGATCTTATCGCCCATAATTTAGGATGGTTGAATCAGCTTCCGGGCTGGAGTGACTCAGTCATGATTGGAAAAATAGGGCATTCACAATGGTTCCTATAGAGAAAGAAAACGTTTATCAGCTACGCGACTATTTTCACAGTAAGGTCATCGAATCCGCTCACATTGATCCATTTAAGTCCTGCTTTTTTAGTCTACTGGAAGGAGTTAAAAGCTACATTACGAATTTTAGCTTTGCGGACCTATCTTTATACCAACGCTGTGCAATTTCAGGTTTAGGTATTCTAGATGAAACTGTCTCGGTCCAGGATGTCTCTCGCCTGCTCGGACAAGCTCCCAAGATAGATTCAACACCGAGACCTTGGGTATCGGATATGTTCGGTGTAATGGCAGTGAAATGGCTAACCGCACAGATGCAAGATGAGAGCATAGATCACGAGTTCGAAAAGTGGATTTCAGGGTTTCTGGCTCAGCAGATTGAAAGCAACCATCTAAGTATCTTCGAGAAAGATATCGCGGCATATGTCAGTAACAGCGAATCAGCCTCCTTTTGTAGTGCCTGCATACCACTCTTCCTTCATTATCGAAAGTTACTGAAGATCAATAGCCATCAGAACCGACTTTCTCTTGTCGGACGTTTCATGAGCGAATTTCAAGCACAAGCTACAGAAAATCCTTCAGTTACTCTCTTGTGCGTAATGCTTTACGTTTTTAATCAAATTAATCAGGAAATTGCCATTGCTCCACCGTCTGGATGGACACTGGATGACCTGCTAGGATTTCTGGAACATATCCCTGCTGGGTTAAAACGGTGGACATGGGAGGACTCAGGTCGAACTAGAGCCGCAGAGCCCGTAAAGTGGCAAGTTGAAAATGAATATCATGTTCAGAATCTGCTTTATATCCTACTTGCACCAATATTCAATGATATTGCAGATGAGGTGAATCTTCAGCCTGTCGGGCAAAAAAACCCCCGCATAGACCTTTATCTGCCATCACTGCACACAATTATTGAAGTAAAATACCGAAAAGATACAAAGAAATCCTTTCCTGCACTAATAGGAGAAATTGCAGAAGATGCGTCACTTTATCGTGTCGACGAAAAATATAAGGATTCTTATATCATCAGCTTCCTGTGGGACTGCACTCGAGCAACACAAGAACATGTTAAATTCAAGGAAGGGGTATTGAAGATAAAAGGTATTGATGGTTGCGTAGTAATAAGCGCACCTTCTACAATGAATTTTAAAAAGAGAGAGTAACAATACTCTCACCCTGTTGAAGTAATATTTAAATTTGATTAAAAGTATCAGCCATATCAGCATCATTTGATAACCTTAACTTCCAGTCAATTAATATCCACACATCATGTAAATAGTCTCTATTTTGATCTGATAAGAATTCATAGACTTTCTGCCACCAAAACCTCCATTCCGATTTTCTATAGTCTGCTGGCATTTGTCTCGAATATCTATGTAATTGCTCACAGAAATCATCAAAGCTTACTGGTCGTAGATCAGCGGCCACACGCTCGCAAAAGTTGACCTTAAGATGCTGTTCAACTCTTTCTGGTACTTTATAAACTTCTTTCCATACACCTATTTTATCTACTATGTCAGCTGGAGCTCTGGGGAATAAAATGGATGCTGACTCCAACGGTGTTTCCCAACTATTCACAATTAAATCTCTACGGTCACTAAGGTGAAGCGATACCACAACAAATTGCTCACATGACTCTTGTGATGGGGGAAGTGGATAAAACGCTAATCGTCTCTGGAGATCAACAGTGTTCAGTAAGTCCCTTGCCCCTTTAGCTTTACTATTACAAATATGGCAAGTTGGAATGAAGTTTCCTGGATGGACACTGTAAACTGGATATTTATCTTTGCAAAGAATGTGGTCATAATCTGATCGCCATTGTTCTTCCTCTGCTACGCTTTCTCGATTTTGAGAGAGAAGTGCAGTGCCACAAATAGGACATAGATGGCTATTATTATTTTCTCTGACGAAATTCTGATAATGTTTTTCAATAGAACTATTGGATTGTGACTTTGCTTGAGCTAGATCTTTGGTACGTGTAAACAAATGAGTTGTTAACGCCTTACATGCTTCGAATAAGGAGTCTGGTACTAATTGCGGCAATACAGCTTGGGTATTGTTGAAAAATAAATTAATATCCTGAGCCTGACTTATTTGGTCTGACAACTCCCGTCGCTGCGCAACGGTCGTAGGTCGCGCTTCCCATAACCCAAGAAATTTCTCTCTTGTGGGCTCATTACTCCAACATACACTAGGGACAAGTACTTCTATATCTTCAGTCATCTCAGGAAAAGTTCGGAATAAGTTTTCTGAGAATACATCAGCATTAATAGTAGCTTGCAAAAAATGAAGAAATTCCGCATTAAGAAATGCAAATACTGAACATTGAGGCGTCTGCGGATTAAGTGAAAATAACATTAGCTCTCTAGTTTCCTTAGCAGATAAGCCTTCTCCATTGACTCTCCCAGATTTTCCTCAATCCAGAGTCGCGCAGCTATAACTGCTTCAGGATTATTATCTTCTGGTAATCGATTTTTAACATCCTTTACCACTGTCTGTGAAATAAGGGAACGCAAACCGTAGTGGTTCTTAACCAAGACATCAAATGATGTGCCATAAGTCTGGCTGGACACCGGTTCCATAATGATACTACCCATATCACTACGCTCGAAGAAAAATACATTCTCGCGTTTGAGCGAGGAAATCATGAATGGTGAGTGGGTAGATAAAAAGAATTGCGATTGACCTTTCCTTTCGTTTCTTGGTGTAAATGCTTCAGTTAAACGCTGATGAAAATAGGTACGCCAAGACGGATTAAGGTGTGTTTCTGGCTCATCAAAAAGAAATAGCGCTTGAACCTGACTGAATATCCTTGTTGCCGCGACAACCTGAATCAATTGAGCTTCACCGTCAGATAAATCATCAAACTTCACGGTATCACCCTCTTCATTAGCCATTAATAACTCAACAACAGATAAAGGTAATCTTGACTGAAGCGGTTTTTTTACCGTACCTATAAAATCATCTTTCATCAATTTCAAACGAGATGTACGATTCCAGTTCTTTATGCCAAGCTGTTGAATACTATTAAGTCTTTTAAATAATGCGAAAGAATCATAGTAGTTATCTTCACGAAGTCGGTTTAAAACAGCCTCATCACTTAATACGAGAGTGATTTCTCCTGACAGATATTCTAACTCATAAAGTTCATACTGGTTATCTGTAGTTCGACCTCCTGTTGGCTTTACTTGATCGGAGCCTGCTATACGGATCAACATCTTCACATCACGAATGGCATCATCTTCTATGATGCCAGAACGAAAGTCGTAATGAAGTACGGCTTTGACTGGATATTTATATGTTATTTCATCTAATAGCTGAAATACTGTCCCAGCCGGAAGAATCGATAGCGATAAAATTAAGAGCCCAATATTATCGTAATCAAGATAGTTAAAATTGCTAGGGACAGGGTTCACTTCTCTCAAATTCAGGTGATAATTTGGAATAAAATCACCTTCTGATAAAGGATCAAATATGTGTGGGTATTTTTTAAGATACTTTTTATTGATTTCAGCCAACTGTTCATCATTGATTTCTCGTGATAGCATTTTTAGACGCTGGCTACTAATTCGACGAACTTCAAAATATTGCACAGCATTTTTCATAAAACTTCGTTGCAAATTTTCGTTTAGCCCCGAAGCATAACCAACCACAAGAGGGATGGGAAAATGACGCTCACCAAGATGTATAACATGCCACTCATCAGTACCACGTATATTTAAAACCACATCGCCGTCAAGCTTAATTGTTACCTTTAACTCAATACTCTCACCATAATTCATGAGCTCGTCTGGGTAAGACATAACAGCACTATCATTTCTAAGATCCCATTGATAGTGTACCGCGACGCTAAAACCTAACGATGTTTTATTCTTGAACTCTGCACGTTGCCATCGCTCTAGATAAGCAAAAGTTTCCCCGATTAACTCAAGCAATTGAGATTTACCAGAACCATTAAGGCCAATCAATGCAAATATATTATCTTGGGCATAACTAAAATCAAAAAATTGATCTTTCAAGCCTTTGTAGCTGCCACTCAAATCTAAAGAAATTAGTCGCATCAGCTATTACCTTTGCTGCGTTTGATAGTTTTTGTGCTTTTGCGCTGCTGTTGAATTTTTGCCAGTAATGCTTGTGCGCTATTTTCACCGCTAATTAAATCGGGGTTTTCTACCCGCCACTGCGCTGTGAGTTCCCCGCGAAATGCTTTAGCCAGGATCGAATGTGTGAGGTTGTTGACGCGCTCAAGGGCATTTTGTACCTGCTTTTCGATGGTGTCGGCGTAGGCGAAAAGTTGTTCTACTCGGCGGACGATTTCTTGTTGTTCCAATAGGTGCGGCAATAAAATGTGTAACGAAAGCCATTCAGGAAAATAGATTGTTGTATGTGTTGACCCCTTACCAAATCTAAATAATGACTCTCTTTCTGAGACAAAAAGCCATTTTAACCAATTAGCATCAATCACATCGGAGGGAACCCAGTTTACGAAATCCTGACTGGTTGCCATAGGTTTCCCCATTTTGACGACATAACCGACAGATGCTGTTCTGCTTATACAAACGGTCCCTTTTGGTAACAACCTACTTGCAGAGTTTGCAAGACCAAGTTCATTAGTTTTCTGCTCGGTATCTAATATAGTTGACGAATGATTTCTGTTAGCGTCCCGAATTCCAATCCAGCAAACTTCCCCCCCCCAATATTCTGGTTTGTTACGACTAGGAGTGTGGCCGGACTCCATACGGGCAACATCAACCAAGGGAACCCACTCCCACTCTGCTACTGGTGATTCTTTGGGATTACCTACAGCTGTTGCATGCACACCCTGTATTAAGGAAGTAGAACGTGTTTTCCAGCGTGCTGGCCTGGGTAAAGGAATATGATTTTTTAATAAATTTTGTGTTGTTTTATTAGGATTTCTTGTTCGCCATGTTTCAGTTAATTTTCCACTCACAGCTGCCGCCAATACCGCCTGACGAAAACGCTTTAGGATTTGTGGTATTTGCTCAAGACGCGCTTTGACGCTATCGACCTGTGCTAACAGAGTATCGAGTTTATCGGCGATTACTTTTTGTTCAGCAAGAGGGGGAAGTATCAAAGGAAAACTTTCAACGAAAGCCCTTGGAACACGGCGCAGACCAACAGCACCTGTCATACTTCCTGCACCTTCCTGCATAAATTTTCTGGTCTTAATAATCCCAAGTAAATAACTGGCTGGTATCTCGTGATTACGAGCGCGTATAACATAAAATTCAGAGCTGCCTGCACCGATATTATTTGGCATGTCTTTTACAATTGCTGCTTTGCCATTTTCAAAACAGGGTGTTACTTTTGCAAAAATCACATCATCGTTTTTAAAGTTAGTGTAAGACTTACCAATCTCACCCCACGTTTTTTCTTCAAATTCTAATTTCCCATTATAGTTTGTTGGGGCATGGGACATAGGAACAAAACCTGCTTTTAGGTCTTGTTCAGCCTCTATTTTTTTAGGATTAACTTCAGCAATGTCTGCAAGAGTACAATTGGACCACCCTTCAGGTAGAATAATCTCACCCATCAGCGAGTTGCTCCTAATACAGTCAATAAAGCATCCAATTCTGCTAAAGCAGTGGTTAATTCTTCTTTTGCTTCAATCGCTAATACGCTAGGTTCAGGCAGGTTAGTCGCATCAACGTTGTTGTTATCTTTCAACCATGCAATATCTAATGAATCACCTTTAACATCGCGGATCCATTCGCGGCTGAATGTGCGCCAGCGGCTGGTCGCCATGCGGTCGTCAACGTGCTGATTTTCGGCGTTATCGGGCGCGTCGAGTTCGTCAGAGTTAAAGCTCCATTCCCCTTCACTGCGCTGGCTTTGACCGTTGGCATCGTCACCGTAAACCGCTTCAAAGGGTTTTAAATGTTGCTCACCAAACGGGGTGCGTTTGCCAAAGCTTGGCATGTTACTACGCAGATCATAAACCCAGACATTTTCGGTACAATTTTCATCCTGATGTTTGTCGTTGGCGCTGCCTTTGGTGAAGAACAAAACGTTGGTTTTCACCCCTTGGGCGTAAAAAATCCCGGTGGGTAAACGTAAAATGGTGTGCAGGTTACATTTGTTCATCAGGTCGCGGCGTATATCGGTGCCAATGCCCGCTTCAAACAGGACGTTGTCGGGTAGCACCACGGCTGCACGGCCACCCGGTTTTAAGTTACGGTAGATGTGCTGTAAAAACGCTAGCTGTTTGTTACTGGTTGGGTAGGTTAAGTCATCACGAGTAATGCTGGCTTCACCGCCCTTCGCCGTACCGAACGGAGGGTTAGCGAGAATGATATCGGCTTTGGGCAAGCTAGCGCCCGCCATGCCTAGCGCGTTGCCCTGATGCACGACGCCTTCGTCATCCCCTTCCATACCGTGCAGCAGGCAGTTCATCAGTGCCAAGCGGCGCGTAGACGGAACCAGCTCTACACCAACAAAGGCTTTATTTTTTTGAAAGGTTCTGGCTTTGGCCGTCAGGTCGTAGAGGTTGTCGGTTTGTTGCTTAATGTATTGATCAGCGGCAATCAAAAATCCTGCGGTGCCCGCAGCGGGATCTTGGATCACTTCTCCAGGCTGTGGCTTAATGCAACGTACCATGCTGTTAATCAAAGCTCGCGGCGTAAAATATTGTCCTGCGCCAGATTTTGTTTCTCCGGCGTTTTTCTCCAGCAGACCTTCATAAAGATCACCGAGACCGTCTTTTTTAGCACTAAACCAGTCAATTTGGTCGAGGGTGCGGATCATCTGTTCGAGATGACGAGGCTCACGCAGGCGAGTTTGCGCATCGGCATAAATGGCGCTAATCAGCGGGTCGGCATGAACCGAATTACCTTCAGCGTCTTTGCCACTGGAGAGCTTCAACAGCATTTGTTTGTAATGATTGAGCAGGTTGAGGCCCGATAAACTGCTGAGGTCATTCCAGCGGCAGCCCTGCGGTAAGGTGTGCTGATCTAATAATCCTGCTTCAGTATTTTCATGCACCATTTTGATAAACAGCAGTAGCACTAGTTCGGTGACGTAATCGCTGTAGTTGATGCCGTCGTCACGTAGTACATCACACAGGTTCCACAGTTTTTGTACGATATCGTTAATATTACTCATTATTTTTCCTGCATTCGCACACGGAAATACCGCAAGTGCGATTAAAAAGGCGAGTTTCGCCAGCGAATTTTACCAGAATCAGACGCTTTGTTGTGGCCAGATCGCACCGTTAAGTTCATCCAGCACGCTGTCCAGTTGGTCTACCAAGATCTTATTAAGCTGTTTTACGCCGCCGTCATCAGCAAAACTGCTGTTGATAAACTGGTGGTCAATGATCACTTCATGAACCAGCTGTTTTGCCAGACGATCCAGCCATTTTCGTTGCTGCGTTGTCCATGTGTGGCTGTTATAAATGTTGATCATTGCCTGTGATACGCGCTGTGCAAAAGGCACAAGCGGTTCCCCTAGTGCAGCACGGCGAATATGGCCGACAATGCTGGCGGCGATATCCTGATTAGTTTGATTACGCACGGCGGTTTGTAGTTTAGCTTCGGAATAGCCCGCACCGTCTAATAATAAGCGGATCTCTTTAAGCTGTTCACGAGTTAGGTCGCGGGGTTTGTTGACAACCACGGCCAGCGCAGTGGATTGGTTAAGCTGCTGCTGAATAAAATCCGCAAAGCTTTCTAGGTAATCTTCTGGCCGTTGATGGCTACCATAGCTCTGATTACGTTCCTGTAGTTGGTCATGATGTTCAGAAATAATCGGCCGGTATTCACTTCCGATTAATGTAGTTATCTCGTTGAGCTGGCAAATTAGCCCTTGCTGTTGTTGGATGAAGGCTGCCGCCTGACGCGGCCCTAAGTGATGCAGATGTTGATGCAGCTGTTTTGGCTCAACGCCCCACAGTTGATGGAGGTCAGCCAATTTTAGTTTCACCGCTGGGCGACTTTCTGCCCGTTTTTCCGCCTTACGTAGGATGCGCATCACCTTTTGGCTTAACTGACTGAGCACCACATCAGCCTGAGTTTCACCTGTATGTTCACCGGGGCTGTTGAGCGCTTTTTCGAGCTGTTCAGTATCGGTTAGCTCGCTTACCAATTGTTCAAGTGTGATATTGGGGTCTTTGACCAGCGGTTTCATGGTGTTAACGTCACTGAGAGCCTCATAAACATCTACTGGATCGTAAATACGGAAGACCGTTTTGCCAATGTCATCACAGCGGCGCGTTGCTCGGCCTATCATCTGTTCAAATAAAATACGTGACTTCACCCGACGCATGAAAACCAGATTACAAATTTTCGGCACGTCAATGCCGGTGCTAAGCAAATCAACGGTGACTGCAATATTCGGATAGCGCTCATTTTTATACTGTTTGATCAGCTGTTTGACTTTGTCACTTTCACCGGTGATTTTCTCGACGGCCGCTTGATTATAGTTTTCATATTCGGCAAAGAACGCTTCATCCAGCAGGCGTTTGACCATGTCGGCATGTTTGTCCGTGACGCAGAAAACCAGTGTTTTCTCTTCGCCAAAGGGGTCGAGCTCTTTCACGAGTTGTTGGCAAATAACCCGATTAAAGTTTTCACTGATGACGCCACGATTAAATGCATCGACGTTAAAATCCAGCTCGTCTTCTAGCTGGTCAATCTCAACCTCTCCGGTGTGGGTATTAATAGCATGTACCTGACTCCCTTTGTTAAAGTGGATGCCATTTTGCGTCAGCAGCGTTTCATAACGGATTGGAGGTTCATGATCGATAAGCCAATCATCCGCCACGGCTTCTCGGTATGAGTAGATGTAAATCGGTTTGCCGAAGATATCGCTGGTGTGTTTCGCCGGGGTGGCGGTAAGGCCGATTTTTACCGCGTCGAAATAATCGAGCACCCGACGGTAACTAGAGAGGTATTGGCTGGCGTCACGGGTCGAGACTTCCCCTTCCGTCATTTCCTGATCTAAGGTGTAACCTCGGTGGGCTTCATCAACGATGATGCAGTCGAATTCATCCACCGGCGGGGGTGTGTCCGAGGCAAAAATGCGACTAACCATGGCCTGTACCGTCGCGACCTGTACTCGGGTTTCTGCTTGTGTTGCCATATCGCCGAGCTCAGCGATATTGTAAATCTGAGACAGCGTCTGGTTTTGCTCCAGCGGAGCTTCTTTGAAGGTGTCCATGGCTTGGTCTCCCAAAGCCGTGCGGTCAACCAGAAAGAGGATACGCTTGAAGCGTTCCGTTTTCAGAAAACGGTACATCAAGCCAACAATAGTGCGTGTTTTCCCGGTGCCGGTCGCCATCGCCAGCAGGGCATTTCGGATGTTTTGCGCCAATGTGCTTTCAACGGCGAGAATGGCCTTTTGCTGATAATCGCGTAACCGGAGGTAAGCGAAGCCTTCTTGCTTTAGCTTCTGTTCGGCGCTGTCTTTGCTGCGATCGAGCTTATCCAGCAAGCCTTGCGGGGTATGAAACTTTTGCAGCGCACGGCGGATGTTGGACGGTTCGCGCACGTCTCTGAACCAAGTTCCTGATGACTCGGCCAACTGTGGCACATAGGGGCGACCGTTGCAGGAGTATACAAACGGGATAATGTAATGCCCGTCAGTTTCATCCGCCCATGCAATAGTTCGGCCTTCCCGCTCCCATGCACCGATCATGGGAGAAGTGATTTTGAAGCCTTTGCTGTAGCGTTCTGCCTGCGGAATTTTTCCCGCAACATCGGTGTTTTCTTTTTTGGCTTCGACTGTGGCCAGCGGAGTTAATCCGCAAAACAGAACGTAATCAGCGCGACCTTTTTTACCCTGATGCTCCGTCGGCCATTCGGCAATGGCTTTGTTTATCCCCTTTTCAGGGCGAGTTCCGTTAGCCCAGGTCAGTTCCTGACTGTCAGCAAGCCAGCCCGCATCATTTAAGTTTTGGTCAATCAGTATACGGTTGAGTTCTTCATTTAACGCAATATGTTGGCTGGCACGGCGGCTCTTCTGGGCAAACTCAAGCCGTTGTGTTCGGGCCTGCTTTTCATCTTTTTCAGTCAGCTGCGCTTGCAGGATTTTTAATTTTTCTTCGTATTGCTGTCGAAGCTGTTCGAGTGCAATTTCCTGCTCTTTCGCCTGCGATGCTAACACCTTAGTTTCATCATCCATGGCTAGCGCCAGCGTTTCATATTCACTCTTTTCCTGCACCAGCAAATTTTGCAGCTGTTGGCTGGAATCTAGCTGTATGTTGGCGGTAGTGAGCTCACTTTTGAGGCGATCGATTTCCGTTTGGAGTTGCCTAAGCTGATTGCTCGGGTCTGGAGGAGCAATAAAAGCGCCGGGTTTAAAGGCCGCGCCCTGCTTGCCGAAAGATTGGTGGAACCAGATAGCTAGCGCTCGCGCCACTTTTAAGCCATCTAGCGCCTCTTTGTGCTTGGTTTTGAACTGGTGAGTGGCCTTGTTGCCCTCTATCCGCAATAGATGAAATAGCTCGCGTACCGTGGGTTCAAATTTTAGCTCGCGATTGAGGCGGTAGAGTAAATCAGCCTGAGTGGGCGGTTCATCAAACGTGAGCCCGACCAGCGCAGCAATATGTTGTGCTAAGGCTTCACCTAATTGGCGCAACTTAATCAAGGTGGTGTTGGGATCGCCTGAGAAGGCGTTTTCTGCAGCAGTGGCGATTTGTAGAAACAGCGGGTCATGTTCAGCGAGAAAACTGAAATTTGTCGATGTTGTAGCCCTTAAAGCATCCATTCAATCGCCTCTCGATTATAAAGCACCTTTGCTTAGAATTAGTTACATACTTGGTAACATTGTATCGCAGAAACCGGTCAGAACAGCTAAGTAAATACCATTGTTAAATCAATAGTTTGTTCGGTTCTTCATTGTGACAAACTGGCTCTATCAATATTTAGCATAGGATTACCCCCGAGAGACATAACGCATATTTAAAAAATAGACAAAAAAATAAGCGTGTCATTAATCAGCAGTAACAGCATCACTACTGGTCTCCTTCGGATATGGAACCAACATATATATTCGGTTCTATACTCACAAGCATGTTGATGTGGGTAACTCAGATTGACGTCATTTGACTGAAAAGCGGGGCAAGGCCTTGCGGCTACCGGATTTTAGACACAAAAAAAGCCGCCCTTGAGCGACTCGATTTGCATACGATGTGGTGCCGAAGGCCGGACTCGAACCGGCACGTATTTCTACGGTTGATTTTGAATCAACTGCGTCTACCGATTTCGCCACTTCGGCACTGAAGAGGTATGCGGAAAACGTTGTGGATTATACCTGTCGCACGCCACCATGCAAGCGACGACGCACGAAACCCGCGCTAAGTGCCCAAAAAACCAGCGCTACCGTCAGTCCAGCTCAGACACCGCCAGCCGAATCACCCTCGCCGCCTTCTGCTCCGGCAGCGCCAGCACCTTCGCCCACATCTCCTGCACCATATCACAGGAGAGCTTCTCTTTGCCCACCGCCTTCTCGGGCGTCTGCAGCAGCTGGATGTCCTCGCCGTACTTATCGGCAAGTGCCCTCATAATCGGCCGCACATCCTCGACAGCCGCCTCACGCTCGGCTTGGGTCACGGTGTGGCGGTTTTTGCCGTAGGCCGCGCGCATCATGTCGGCGTCGGCCTGCATGCGCCGCGCCATCAGGTCTTTATCCAGCATGCGCATCGGGTTCACGCCGCCCTTCACCATCGGGTAGAGGAAGCGGAAGCAGGCGTCGTCGCTCACCTTCTGGATGGCGGCGGTCTGCTCCATGTTGATGGTCATGTAGTTCACCACATTGGCGTCCGGGGCGTTTTGCAGGCGCGTCATCTGCAGATGCAGGATCTGCGGCTGGATGGTGTCGATAATCTGCTGCTCCGGCTCGCCCGCTTTTTGCAGGGCGGCCATCTGGTCGAGGATGCGCTGATGCAGCGCGGGTTCCTGCTCCTTAATCACCTGCCAGGCGGGCATCGCGTTAAGGGCGTTATCCATCTGCCGTTCCGGGGCGCGCTGCCTGTCGAAAAACACCCAGAACGCCACGGCGGCAGCCGCAATGACGACAATCACAATACGGGTCCACGTTTTATTCATCTCGCATCCTTATCCTTGAGTTATGCCGGTTTACACCGGCACGCCGCTGTGGAAGCGAAACTCGTTATCCGGTGTCGAGATAAGTGTGGCTTCAATTTCGCCAAAAAGCTTTATGCGCGGTGAGATATCGTCGTCGCTCACCTGCTGGGCCAGCGTCAGGTAGTCCTGATAATGCCGCGCTTCCGAGCGCAGCAGCGAGAGATAGAACTTCTGCAGGTCGTCGTCGAGGAACGGGGCCAGCGCGGCGAAGCGTTCGCAGGAGCGGGCTTCGATGTAGGCGCCGCAGATGAGCTTGTCGATCAGCGTCAGCGGCTCGTGGGTGCGCACTTCCTTCAGCATCCCTTTGGCGTAGCGGCTGGCGGTGATTTTGACGTACGGAATGTCGCGGGCCAGCATCGCCTCACGCACCTGCCAGAAGTGGTGAAGCTCCTCTTTAATCAGCAGCACCATGCTGTCGATGAGCGCCTGGCCCCACGGGTCGTCGGTTTTGGGCATCACGCTTTTGCCAATCTGCCTGTGCAGGGCGATGAAGTCCGGCTCTGGGCCGTCGCGAAAGGTGAACTGTTCGTAGGGTTTGAGCCAGTCGAGCAGCGCGTCGGCACCACTTTCGTCGGCGACGTATTTACGCACCAGCAGCAGCGCGGTCTGGGCGGCCTTGAGCTCGCACACCATGTGGTCGGTGAGCAGCAGCGGCAGGTTCGCCGGGTCGCGGGCTTTATCAATCCATGCTTGCGGAGTCGGGCACTGGAGGAAGTTGAGTACGGGGGCGAGTATCTGCGGGTAATCCATGGTTCTGCCTTGAAAAAGCGGTGGCGCGCGCCACCGCCTGAAACGCTTAGTGACGCACGCCGTCGTCGTCTTCGTCGACGTAATCTTCGTCGTCGCCTTCTTCGCCGTCTTCGCCGTTGGGATCTTCAAAGTAAGTGCCCCAACCGTCGTACTCAACGTCAATTTCTCCGCCAGCGTCATCAGTTGTTCAACCCTGGCATCGATCAGATCGGCATTCAACGCGCACTCGCTGAGGATGTCGCAGCAAATCACGATATCACCATCTTCAACTTCCAGCTCTTCTGGATCGGTCACTTCATAACCAAGTTTAAACGCTTCAACTGCTGCTTTTTCCAGGGTTTTCCAGATCGTCTGCGGAAGATGGTGTTCGATGGTGTACAGCGCGTCGGATCGCTGCCATCTTCCAGTAATTCTTCAATAATCAAACGTGTTTCTTCACGCTGTTCTTCCAGTTGTTCCGGGTTTGCCATGGCTCATTCCTCTTAATGTCTGCCGATACTCTTATTGTCACACACCACTGACATTGCCTCCACCTTTGTGACAAAGATTTATGCTTTAGACTTGCAAATGAATAACCATCCATATAAATTGAATTTTAATTCATTGAGGCGTTAGCCACAGGAGGGATCTATGTCTGGGTTTTATCATAAGCATTTCCTGAAATTACTCGATTTCACGCCAGCTGAACTCAACAGCCTGCTGCAGTTAGCCGCGAAGCTGAAAGCCGATAAGAAAAGTGGTAAAGAAGAAGCCAAACTCACTGGTAAAAACATCGCGCTCATCTTCGAAAAAGACTCGACTCGTACCCGATGCTCTTTCGAAGTTGCCGCATATGACCAGGGTGCTCGCGTTACTTATCTCGGCCCAAGCGGCAGCCAGATTGGTCATAAAGAGTCGATTAAAGACACTGCCCGCGTGCTGGGTCGCATGTATGACGGTATTCAGTATCGCGGCTATGGTCAGGAGATTGTCGAAACACTGGCGGAATACGCTGGCGTGCCAGTATGGAACGGCCTGACCAATGAGTTCCACCCCACCCAGCTGCTGGCGGATCTTCTCACCATGCAGGAGCATTTGCCCGGTAAAACATTCAACGAAATGACGCTGGTCTATGCAGGTGACGCACGTAACAACATGGGAAACTCGATGCTTGAAGCTGCGGCGCTTACCGGTCTGGATTTGCGTCTGGTCGCGCCAAAGGCATGCGGCCGGAAGCTGCGCTGGTTACGGAATGCCGCGCCCTGGCACAGCAGAAATGGCGGGGGATATTACGCTGACGGAAGATGTACCAAAGGAGTTGAAGGTGCTGACTTTATCTATACCGATGTATGGGTGTCGATGGTGAAGCAAAAGAGAAATGGGGCGGAACGGATTGCATTGCTGCGTGATTATCAGTGAACAGCAAGATGATGCAGTTGACTGTACCCCGGAGGTCAAATTCCTCCACTTCCTGCCCGCGTTTCATGACGACCAGACCACGCTCGGCAAGCAGATGGCGAAAGAGTTCGATCTGCACGGCGGGATGGAAGTGACGGACGAGGTGTTTGAGTCGCCGGCGAGCATCGTGTTCGACCAGGCGGAAAATCGGATGCATACGATTAAGGCGGTGATGGTGGCGACGCTTGGGGGTTGAGTCCTCTGCGCGTTGGTGCCCTCACCCCGGCCCTCTCCCACAGGGAGAGGGAGAAAACCCAGCCCGTAGGCCCGTGCAAGCGCAGCGCCGCCGGGCAAATCAGGCGACGATGCGGCTGATGCCCTTTCTCCCACAACCCGCTCTACTCAATTGATTTTTCACCCCGAAAAAGGTACGTTTTCGCCTTAATTCCAGCGTGGACATACCAGCATTATGCCGATTATTCAGTCTGTTGAACGTGCGTTGCAGATCCTCGACCTGTTCAACGAGCAGGCCACCGAGCTTAAGATCACCGACATCAGCAAACTGATGGGGCTGAGCAAGAGTACCCTCCACTCGCTGCTGAAAACCCTCCAGCTTCACGGCTATATCGATCAGAACCCGGAGAACGGTAAGTATCGCCTCGGCATGAAGCTGGTCGAGCGCGGTCATTTTGTCGTGGGCTCGATGGATATTCGGCAGAAGGCGAAAGGCTGGCTGACGGAGCTGTCCCGGCGAACCGGGCAGACTACCCATCTGGGGATCCTGGACGGGCGTGAAGGGGTCTATATCGAGAAGATTGAAGGCAAGCTGGCCGCCATCGCCTATTCGCGCATCGGCCGCCGCCTGCCGGTTCACGCCACCGCCATCGGCAAAGTGTTGATTGCCTGGCTGGGCGAGGCCGAGCTGAACGCCCTGCTGGAGGGCTATCAGTACACCACCTATACCCCTTCTACCCTTGCCTCTCGCGAAGCCTTAATGAGCGCCCTGGCGCAGACCCGCGAGCAGGGTTACGCCCTGGATAGCGAAGAGAACGAGCAGGGCGTGCGCTGCGTGGCGGTGCCGGTGTGGAACCACGAGTCCCGCGTCATCGCCGCCCTGAGCCTGTCGACGCTGACCTCCCGCGTGGACGACGCCGAGCTGGCTAATTTCCGCGAGCAGCTTCAGCAGGCCGGGCTCCAGCTCTCACGCGCGCTGGGCTACCCGGCCTGAGCCGTCAGACCGGCTCGTAGGTGAAGTAGTCGAAGTCAGCGTGGCAGCCGTCGCCGCTGATGTCCTCGCAGTGCAGTCCCACAAACGCGCCGGTGAAGAAGCCGCGCCCGCCGATATAGTCATCCGACAGCTTCCACGCCTCATACGTCACCGGCACGGTGTGCCACGTCTCGCCGTCGAACGAGTAGCTGTAGCGGTAGACCAGCGCATCCACATCCACCCTTAGCCAGACGCTCTTCGCACTCTCCGGCACGGGAATGGGCTGCTCGTGCAGCGGCCACGACGGCACGTTGTGGTCAAGCTGGATCACCTTAATCGTTCTGCCCTGCCCCCCCTCGTAGTCCACAAAGCAGTAGCTCCAGTTTTTGCTGTTGTAGTAGCAGGTCAGCCCCGCGCTCTGCTGGAAGTGCACCGGCGAGAACTGCATCCGCGTCTCGGCCCGGAAGGTGAAGTGCTGCCAGCGGCGCGCCACGGTCGACTGGGTAAAGGTCGAGTTGAGCGAGTCGTTGCCGTACAACCGTAAATAGCCGGGGCGCGCGGTGAGCGAGCCGAGGGTGTCGTCGAACGGAATGCGCAGAGTCTGCAATTCAGGGTCAAGCGTGCTGCCGTCGAAATCATCCCGCCAGCTACCCTGAGCGGCGCCAGGCTGCTCCGCCACCTGCGGGCCTTTCACGGTCAGCTGCGCGTGCTTGCCGCCTTCCACGTACGGCCAGCCATCGCGCCATTCAATGCGGGCAATGCCGGTCTCGCGCCCCAGCGGACAGTAGCCGCGTCCGCCGGAGGCCAGCAGCGGCACGCCGGGCAGGCGCAGCGGGCGGCTGGTAAGGTAGGCCATATACCACTCCCCGGTGTGGGTTTGCAGCAGCGAGCCGTGGCCGCTCTTTTGCAGCGGGTTCTCCGGCAGGTGCCAGCTGGTCATCATCGTCACGTCCGGGTGAAGCTCGTACGGCCCGTCGATGGTTTTTGCACGCAGCACCACGACGGCGTGCTCGTAGCTGGTGCCGCCTTCGGCAACCATCAGGTAGTACCATCCCGCGTGGCGATAAAGATGCGCCCCTTCGGTGTAGCAGAGCGGCGTGCCGGTAAACAGCGTTTTGCGCTCGGGCGAGAGGGTGCCGGTCTGCGGGTCAAACTCCTGCATCACGATGGTGTTGTGCGGGTTGCTGTGATGGCGCGGCCCCCACGGGCGGTAGAGGTAGTATTTGCGGCCATCGTCGTCGTGGAACAGGGACGGATCGAACCCGCCGTTGCCCATCGGGACCGGCTCGCTCCATGGCCCCTCAATGGACGGCGCGGTGACGAGGAAGTTGCGGCCATTTTTCCACGGCGAATCGACAATCTTCACGTCGG
Organism: Enterobacter hormaechei; assembly: GCA_042434945.1. Taxonomy (GTDB): domain Bacteria; phylum Pseudomonadota; class Gammaproteobacteria; order Enterobacterales; family Enterobacteriaceae; genus Escherichia; species Escherichia hormaechei_A. The sequence goes on along the minus strand of CP170191.1, from coordinate 13,308 downwards.
TGTAGAGCAGCCAGAATTTGCCGTCGGCGTAGCTCAGGCACGGTGCCCAGATACCGCCGGAGTCCGGGTTGCCCTTCATGTCCAGCATCGACACACGGTCCAGCGGGGTGCTGACCAGCGACCAGTTTTTCAGGTCGCGGGAGTGATAGATGCGCACGCCCGGGAACCACTCGAAGGTCGAGGTGGCGATGTAGTAGTCCTCGCCCTGGCGGCACAGGGACGGGTCCGGGTTGAAGCCGGTGAGTATCGGGTTAGTGATTTCCATGTTGCCTCCGGTTAATGGGATGCGGCTGTCGCGGCGTCGGGAATGGCCTCGCCCTGCGCCGCGCGGTGCTTGATCAGCTGCTGGCTGATGGCCTCCACGCGGGCGTCGGTGAGCTTATAAAACGACAGCATGATGAACATGCCCGCATAGAGCACCACGGGCACCACGCAGAACAGAATTTTGATGGTGGTCAGCACCTCGACCGGCTGCACGCTGCTGCTGGCGGAGTAGTTCACGTACGCCAGGATCCAGCCCACTACTGCCCCGCCAATTGCCAGGCCAATCTTCAGGCTGAACAGGTAGGTGGAGAACACCAGCCCGTCCAGGCGTCGCCCGCTGCGGCTTTCTTCGTAATCCACCACGTCAGAGGCCATCAGCCACTGTAGCGGCGTGGTGGTGTTAAAGACGAACAGGAACAGGATGTTGAGGGCGAAAATCAGGGCAATATGCTCCGCCGGCGTGAAGAAGATCAGCAGGCTAATCAGAGAGTAAGCGACGATGATCCACTTAAAGGCGGTGACGCGGTCGAAGCGGCCCAGCAGACGAGACGAGCAGAGCGAGCCGAACATGGTGGCGAGGCTGCCGTAGAGTAAAAACTGGGTCGCCATCTCCGGGTGATCCATCACGTATTTCACGAAGTAGAGCGTCGCCCCGCCGCGCACCACGTTGGAGCAGGTCGCCATCATCTTGAAGGCGCACATGATCCGCCACTGGCCGTTGCCCAGCAGCAGCTTAAGATCTTTCGCCACCGACGAGCCAGGCTGCACTTCAAAGGTGTAGCGCTCTTTGGTGGTGAAGAAGCAGACATAAAGCAGGACCACGCCGCTCAGACCCAGCACGCACATGGCGCCGAAATAGCCCACCTGCTCGTTCCCTTTGCCGATGATGCTGACCAGCGGCAGCGCGATGCCGCTGATGGCGAGCGACCCAGCGGCGGCGAGGAAGAAACGCCAGGACTGAAGGGCATGACGCTCTTTCGGGTCGGCGGTGATCACCCCCGGCATGGCACAGTACGGGACGTTAACGAAGGTGTAGACCAGAGTCAGCAGAATGTAGGTCACGCAGGCGTAGATGATTTTGCCCTGCGCGGAGAAGTCCGGCGTGTAGAAGGTCAGCATGCAGACGATGCCAAACGGGATGGCGCCCCACAGCAGGAACGGGCGGAACTGGCCGTAGCGGGTGCGGGTGCGGTCTACCAGCAGCCCCATCAGCGGATCGGTCACGGCGTCGAGCACGCGGGAAACTAAAAACAGCGTCCCCATTATGCCCGCGGAGAGACCGAACACGTCGGTGTAGAAATAGGCCAGCAGGAACATCGTGGCCTGCCAGACGAAGCCGCAGGCGGTATCACCCAGCCCGTAGCCAATTTTGTCTTTCATGGTTAATTGCGTCATCAGAATTACACCCTTATGTAGTGTGCTGAATTACAACATCGTGTTAATGGAGTGTAATGAGATGCTCAATTAACCAGCAATGGTCATATCTTATTTCTGAATTACGTTATTTCGCTTTTGTGACGCCAACGATATATCATAAGTCATTGTTTAAATTATAAAATTAAAGACAAGCAAAAACCGCCCGCGGAATATTTTCCGCAGACGACTTTCTCTCAGAAAATAATTAAATGCCGAGTGCTTTTTTACCGGCGTTAATTACCTCAATGATTTTATCGGTGTCATAAATACAGCCTTTCCAGGTGCCGCCACTCACGGACTGTAATGCCGCCCACAGCCGGGTATCGTCCGGCAAAAAGTCGTGAGCGTGCAGGTCCGGGTGCGTCTGCCGCCGCGCCAGCTCGCGCGCGCCCTCTTCCGGCGTCAGCGGGTTGTCCGCGGTACCGATGAAGTTCACGCTACCGGTCAGAGTCAGGCGGTCCACGGCAATCTCAATGATGTCGTTATCGCGCAGCTTACCAATCGGCCCTCCCGCCAGCGCCTCCGGCGATACGTGGCCGAAGCAGGCCCCCGTCGACACGCCCGAGAAGCGCGCATCGGTGATTAACGACACCGTCTTGCCCCACGAGATATGCTTCAGCGCGGAGGTAAGCTGGTAGGTCTCTTCCATGCCGGTGCCGGACGGGCCACCGCCGATCACCACCATGATATCGCCCTGCTTAATCTCTTCCCGCTTGATGGCCCTGATCGCCTGCGCCTCCGAGACAAACACCCGCACCCGGCCAGTGTGGCGGTAAACGCCATCTTCACCCACCACCGACGGGTCGATCGCCGTGGCCTTGATCACCGATCCTTCCGGCGCGATGTTGCCCGTCGGGAAGCAGACCGTCGAGGTCAGCCCTTTCGCTTTTGCCTTCTCCGGCGGCAGGATCACGTCATCCGGCTCCACGCCGTCCTGCTCGCGCAGGCACTGGCGGAAGCGCTTACGGCGCTCCGAGCTCTGCCACCAGTCGAGGTTCTCGCCCACTGTCTGGCCAGTGACGGTCATGGCGTCCAGATTCAACAGGCCGAGATCGCGCAGGTGGAGCATCACCTCCGGCACGCCGCCCGCGAGGAAGGCGCGCACGGTCGGGTGATAGTCCGGGCCGTTGGGCAGCACGCTTACCAGGCGAGGCACCCTGCGGTTGACGCGCGTCCAGTGCTCAACGTCCGGAATAGTGCAGCCCGCTGCGTGGGCGATGGCCGGAATATGCAGCAGTAAATTGGTGGAGCCGCCGAACGCCGCGTGGATCACCATCGCGTTTTCGATGGCTTTGTCGGTGAGGATATCGCGCGTGGTGATGCCACGGTTATCCAGTTCACTGACCGCGCGTGCCGACTGGCGGGCGATCTCCAGCCACACCGCCTGCCCGGACGGCGCCAGTGCAGAGTGCGGCAGCGCCAGACCCAGCGCCTCCGCCACTACCTGCGAGGTGCCCGCCGTACCGAGGAACTGACACCCGCCGCCCGGCGACGCGCAGGCGCGACAGCCCAGCTCGGCGGCCTCCTGCAAGGAGAGCTCATGGTTGGCGAAGCGCGCGCCGATGGTCTGCACTTTGCCCGCATCTTCCCCCACGGTGGGCGGCAGCGTCGCCCCGCCCGGCACCAGAATGGTCGGCAGATCGTGCATGGAAGCCAGCGCAATCATGGTGGCGGGCAGCCCTTTATCGCAGGTTGCCACGCCGATCACCGCCCGGCGCGTCGGCAGGGAGCGGATCAGGCGGCGAAACACGATCGCCGCGTCGTTGCGGTACGGCAGGGAGTCGAACATGCCGTGCGTGCCCTGCGAGCGACCGTCGCACGGATCGCTGACGAAGGCGGCGAACGGGATCCCGCCGTTGCGGGTGATCTCCTTCGCCGCCGCCTGCATCTGCATGCCGATCTCCCAGTGTCCGGTGTGGTAGCCCAGCGCGACCGGGCGTCCGTCTCCGGCGCGGATGCCGCCCTGGGTGCCGATGATCAGCACCTCTTTGCCGGTGAGCTTGTTGGCATCCCAGCCCATCCCGGCGTTCTGCGTCATACCGAACAGGTTGCCGCTGGGGGATTCCATCAGCATCTGCGGGGTCAGCGGCAGCGTGCCCTGCGGCCCCGCCGCGTGGGTGATCACCGCATAAAACGCATCGTCCTGTGGGGTGAAAATTTTCTCAATGGTCATCGTTATCGTCCGGCTCAGCAGAGTTTGAGCTGTTGTAACAGGGTTTTCAGCTGCGCCTTGCGCGGCTCGTCCAGCGGCGAGGCTGGCGGCAGGACGTGCGTAGAAATCGGACGACCGCAGAGCACGATCGCCTCTTTAATGACGTTCACAAACGGCGTATCCAGCTGATACATCTGCGGGATTTGCAGCAGGGTCTGATGATACTCAGCCGCTTTCGCCACGTCGTTATCCCGCCAGGCTTTCAGAAGATTTACCGACACCTGTGGGGCAAAGTTGCCGCTGGCCGAGATCGCCCCGTCGCCGCCGAGCAGCAGGGTATTAAACAGATGATCGTCGTAGCCGCACAGCACCGTGAAATGAGGATGGGCGCCTTTAACGGTGTGGATCATGCTGCGCAGGTGAGCGACGGAGTCGATGGTGTCTTTGATGCCGACGATGTTACTGCGCGAGTCGGCGAGGGTTTTCACCAGCGCCGGGGTCAGATCCTGCCCGGTCAGCGCCGGGAAGTTATAGAGCATCACCGGCAGCGTGACGCTGTCGGCCACCTGCTCGAAATAGCGGATCAGGTTCGCTTCCGATACTTTCCAGTAGTAAGGGTTGATCACCACGATGCCGTCCGCGCCCGCCTGCTGCGCGTGCTGGCTCAGCTCAATGGTTTCGCGGGCGTTGGTGCCGCCGGTGCCGATCAGAACCGGCACGCGACGATCAATATGATCGATCGCAAAGCGGGCAATGGTTTTACGCTCTTCGGCGCTGAGCTGGGAGAACTCGCCGCCGCTGCCCAGGAAGAACAGGCCGTCGACGCCCGCAGCAATCAGATCGTCGATCAGCGCGGCGGTACCCGGTTTATCGAGCTGGCCATCGGCGGTAAAAATGGTGGAGACAGGGGGAATGATACCCGTGAACAACGCGGACTGCGGCATGAGATCTCCTTGCTGAATCATTTTGTTCTACATTATAGAACAGCGTTCATTAATCTAACGATCATACTATGACGCAGAAAAAGCGCAGGTAAATGGGAGATGAGGAGGGAGTGCGGGAAGTTTAAGCTGGATCACATTATGCGTGGGTGCGGTCTGGTTCCCTCACCCTAACCCTCTCCCAAGGGGAGAGGGAACTTTTACACCCTCTCCCCTTGGGAGAGGGCCGGGGTGAGGGGTTACTCTACCAGCATCTTCACCACAACCTTACGCACCTGCGCCGGCGCTCCCGCCGCGCACAGCGGCTTATGCACTTCGCCCGGCCAGAACACTACAAAATCCCCTTCGCTCAGCACCACGGTTTTCTCCTGCTCGCCTTCCGGCAGGAACGCGATGTCTTTGTCCGCCAGCCAGTCGGTGTCCGGCGTACCGTGCGGCAGGGTACTGAAGGTCATCCCTTCCTGACCTTTTAGCACAATCTGAATATCCAGATAGCGTGCATGGTATTCAGCGCGACGCTCGGCGAACGGCTGGGTCATGTCCTCCGAAACCAGATAAAACAGGCTGTTGCCATTGATGTCGTGCTTACCGGTCGGCGTTGCGTCGGTGACGTGGGCCTTAACGTGCTCAATGGCCTGGCGCAGCTCTTCTGGCAGCCAGGACTGGAGATGATGAATATTGCCAATAATCATGATACAACCCTCAGATTAAAACATTGTTTCATTTTTATGTTTTATACGAGAATTGCCTCTTCCATACCAGCCCTTTTTTGACAAGATTTGCGTCAGCGCATGTTTATCGGGAAATGTGTTAATCCACTGTTAATTGCACACAGGCATTTATGCAGTGGTTATGCATAACCTCATTTCATGCACTTTGCACACAGGATCTAACTCACTGAATTTAAAACATAGCTCACAAAACCTGTTGGTGTATCACACTTTACCACTTTGGTTATTTCCTTTAAAAATCCATAATTATTTATTGATTTCTCTTAAGTGAAAAATAGTTAACTGTCATTATTGCATAGCTATTCCCGTGACAACATTTTATCCATTAAAATCAACAACATAACTAAATATTTCAAAGCATGTGATTCTACAAAATAATAACAACTTCAAATATTGCCACCCGTTCCTGCTTAGCTATTCATCCCTTAATAATATGAAATTAATCATTATCTGATACGAATCATGCAATTGAAAATAAACTGCTCAATATCGGTTTTCGCGTGAGCAATGTCACAATAACCATTATTTAAGCGCCTACTATAAATCACGAAATCAATTGAGCTTAGCCGCCATGAAATTAAACACATCACATGGCGCATGCCCTTTTTATTCTGAAAAAAAGTTAAAGGAATAATTATGGAAAAGCATTACGTCGGTTCTGAAATTGGTCAATTGCGTAGCGTTATGCTGCACCGTCCTAATTTAAGTCTGAAACGGTTAACCCCCTCAAACTGTCAGGAGCTGCTATTTGATGACGTGCTCTCGGTTGAACGGGCGGGTGAAGAGCATGACATCTTCGCAAACACGCTGCGCGAGCAGGGTGTGGAAGTCCTGCTGTTGACCGACCTTCTTACGCAAACGCTTGATATTGCTGAAGCAAAAGCCTGGCTTCTTGAAACACAAATCTCCGACTATCGCCTGGGACCAACCTTTGCCGCCGACGTGCGCGGCTGGCTGGCGGATATGCCGCACCGCGAACTGGCGCGCAGATTAAGCGGCGGATTAACCTACGGTGAAATTCCGGCGGCCATTAAAAATATGGTGGTCGATACCCACACGGCGAATGATTTTATTATGAAGCCGCTGCCGAACCACTTATTTACCCGCGATACCTCCTGCTGGATATATAACGGCGTCTCCATTAATCCGATGGCGAAACCCGCCCGCCAGCGTGAAACCAATAACCTGCGGGCAATATATCGCTGGCACCCCGCATTTGCCGACGGCGAGTTTATTAAGTATTTCGGCGACGAGAATATTAATTACGACCACGCCACATTAGAAGGCGGCGACGTATTAGTGATTGGTCGCGGGGCGGTACTGATCGGCATGTCCGAGCGCACGACGCCGCAGGGCGTGGAGTTCCTCGCCAACAGCCTGTTTAAACATCGCCAGGCCGAGCGCGTGATTGCCGTTGAGCTGCCGAAACACCGCTCCTGCATGCACCTCGACACCGTGATGACCCACATCGACGTGGACACCTTCTCCGTTTACCCGGAAGTGGTGCGCAAGGACGCCCAGTGCTGGACGCTCACCCCGGACGGACGCGGCGGCCTGCTGCGCACCCAGGAAACCGACCTGCTGCACGCCATCGAGAAAGCCCTCGGCATTAACCACGTCCGCCTGATCACCACCGGCGGCGACGCCTTTGAAGCCGAACGCGAGCAGTGGAACGACGCTAACAACGTCCTGACCCTCCGCCCGGGCGTGGTGATCGGCTACGAGCGCAACGTCTGGACCAACGAGAAGTACGACAAAGCAGGCATCACCGTGCTGCCGATCCCGGGCGACGAGCTGGGACGCGGTCGCGGCGGCGCGCGCTGCATGAGCTGCCCACTGGAACGCGACGGAATTTAAAGGAGCCATCATGGAACGAAAACCCACTCTGGTTGTGGCCCTTGGCGGCAACGCGCTGCTCAAGCGCGGCGAGCCGCTTGAAGCGGACATCCAGCGCCAGAACATTGAGCAGGCCGCCCGCACCATCGCCGGCTTAACGGAACAGTGGCGCGTGGTGCTGGTGCACGGCAACGGCCCGCAGGTCGGACTGCTGGCGCTGCAAAACAGCGCCTACGACAAAGTCACTCCCTACCCGCTGGACGTTCTTGGCGCCGAAAGCCAGGGAATGATCGGCTACATGCTCCAGCAGGCGCTGAAAAACAATCTGCCCCAGCGCGAGGTCAGCGTCCTGCTCACGCAGGTGGAAGTGGACGCCGCCGACCCGGCGTTCAGCAACCCGACCAAGTACATCGGCCCGGTCTACAGCGAAGCCCAGGCTAAAGCGCTGGCCGCGGAAAAAGGCTGGGTGTTTAAGGCCGACGGTAGCTACTTCCGCCGCGTGGTGCCGTCGCCGCAGCCGAAGCGCATCGTCGAGAGTGACGCCATCACGGCGCTGATTCAGCGCGACCACCTGGTGATCTGCAACGGCGGCGGTGGCGTGCCGGTGGTGGAAAACGCCAACGGCTATCGCGGCATCGAGGCGGTGATCGACAAAGACCTCTCCGCCGCCCTGCTGGCGCGCCAGATCGAGGCCGATGCCCTGCTGATCCTCACCGATGCCGACGCGGTGTACCTCGACTGGGGCAAGCCAACCCAGCGCCCGCTGGCGCAGGTGACGCCGGAGCTGCTCAGAGGCATGCAGTTCGACGCCGGATCGATGGGGCCGAAAGTGGCCGCCTGCCGCGAGTTCGTTGAAGCCTGCAATGGGATAGCCGGGATCGGCGCGCTGAATGACGGCGCGGAGATCCTGGCGGGCGAGAAAGGCACGTTGATTCGTAACTGAGTCGTTTTCCCCTCACCCTAACCCTCTCCCAAAGGGAGAGGGCCGGGGTGAGGGCATCAGACAGCACAAATTTTAAAAAGGATTTCCCCATGACCATTAACCTGAAAAACCGCAACTTCCTGAAACTGCTGGACTACACCCCGGCGGAGATCCAGTACCTGATCGATCTCGCCATCGAGCTGAAGGCCGCCAAAAAAGCCGGACGCGAAAAACAAACCCTGGTCGGGAAAAACATCGCCCTGATCTTTGAAAAAACCTCCACCCGCACCCGCTGCGCCTTCGAAGTGGGTGCGTTCGACCAGGGCGCGCAGGTCACCTACCTCGGCCCAAGCGGTTCGCAGATTGGCCACAAAGAGTCGATGAAGGACACCGCGCGCGTGCTGGGCCGCATGTATGACGGCATCGAGTATCGCGGCTACGGCCAGGCCATCGTTGAAGAGCTGGGCGAGTACGCGGGCGTGCCGGTGTGGAACGGCCTGACCGACGAGTTCCACCCCACCCAAATTCTCGCCGACCTGATGACCATGCTGGAGCACTCTCCGGGCAAAACCCTGCCGGAGCTGAGCTTTGCTTACCTGGGCGACGCGCGGAACAACATGGGCAACTCCCTGATGGTCGGCGCGGCCAAAATGGGGATGGATATCCGCCTGGTTGCACCGAAATCCTTCTGGCCGGAGGCGGGCCTGGTTGAGCAGTGCCGCGCCATCGCCAAAGAGACCGGCGCGCGCATCACCCTCACCGACGACGTGGAGGAAGGCGTGCAGGGCACCGATTTCCTCTACACCGACGTGTGGGTTTCCATGGGTGAGCCGAAGGAAGCCTGGGCCGAGCGCGTTAGCCTGATGAAGCCGTATCAGATCAACGCGGACGTGATGAAGGCCACCGGTAACCCGAACGTCAAGTTCATGCACTGCCTGCCGGCGTTCCACAACGAGCACACCAAAGTGGGCCGCGAAATCGAAATGGCGTACGGCCTGAAGGGGCTGGAAGTGACGGAAGAGGTCTTCGAATCACCGAACTCCATCGTCTTCGACGAAGCAGAGAACCGCATGCACACCATTAAAGCGGTCATGGTGGCGACACTCGGCGACTAATCACCGCCCGGCGCGCCGCGGGGTGCGCCGGGTTCAGGAGAACATCATGGGCAAGTTCAAGTTTCCCTCCGCTTACACCATTCTCTTTTTTCTGATTGCCGTGGTTGCCGTGCTGACGTGGATTGTTCCGGCCGGGCAGTACCATATGGCAATGAACGAGGCGCTCGGTAAAGAAGTGCCGGTTGCTGGCACCTACGCGCACGTGGCAGCGCACCCGCAGGGGCTGGTTTCGGTGCTGATGGCGCCGATTGCCGGGCTCTACGATCCGGAATCCGGCCAGGCCGGGGCGATCGACGTGGCGCTGTTTATTCTGATCATCGGGGGATTCCTCGGGATCGTCACTAAAACCGGGGCGATAGACGCCGGGATCGAGCGCGTCACCACCCGACTACGCGGCCGCGAAGAGTGGATGATCCCGATCCTGATGGCGCTGTTTGCCGCAGGCGGCACGATTTACGGCATGGCAGAAGAGTCGCTGCCCTTCTATACCTTACTGGTGCCGGTGATGCTGGCGGCGCGGTTCGATCCGGTGGTTGCTGCGTCCACCGTGCTGCTCGGCGCGGGGATCGGCACCCTCGGCTCCACCATCAACCCGTTCGCCACGGTGATCGCCGCCAACGCCGCCGGGATCCCCTTCACCAACGGCATCATGTTGCGCATCGCGCTGCTGGTGATCGGCTGGATCATCTGCGTGGCGTGGGTAATGCGCTATGCCCGCAAGGTGCGCAAGGATCCGTCGCTGTCGATCGTGGCGGATAAGCAGGAAGAGAACCGCGCCCACTTCCTCGGCAACAAGGGCGAGCAGTCGCTGGAGTTTACCCCGGTGCGCAAACTCATCCTGGTGATCTTCGCCCTCGCCTTCGCGGTGATGATCTACGGCGTGGCGGTGCTGGGCTGGTGGATGGCGGAGATCTCGGCGGTGTTCCTCGCCAGCGCGATTATCGTCGGGCTGATCGCCCGCATGAGCGAAGAGGAGCTGACCTCAACCTTTATCAACGGCGCGCGAGATTTGCTGGGCGTCGCGCTGATTATCGGCATCGCGCGCGGTATCGTAGTGATCATGGATAAGGGCATGATTACCCACACCATTTTGCACAGCGCCGAGGGAATGGTCACCGGATTGTCGACGGTGGCGTTCATCAACGTGATGTACTGGCTGGAAGTGGTGCTGTCGTTTCTTGTGCCTTCTTCGTCCGGCCTGGCCGTTCTGACGATGCCGATCATGGCGCCCCTTGCCGATTTCGCTAACGTCAACCGCGACCTGGTGGTTACGGCTTACCAGTCGGCGTCCGGCATCGTTAACCTGATCACTCCCACCTCTGCCGTCGTGATGGGCGGGCTGGCTATCGCCCGCGTGCCCTACGTGCGCTATCTGAAATGGGTCGCGCCGCTGCTGGGGATTTTAACGGTGGTGATTATGGTGGCGTTAAGCCTGGGCGCCCTGTTGTAATTTGCCGGATGGCGCTGCGCTTATCCGGCCTACGGATCGGTGCGGTGCCACCGGTTATTTCGGGAACTGATATGGGAACTATGATGGATTACGAAGAGTACTCTCCCAAAGAGCAACTACAGCTAACGGTCTGCCAGCGTCTGATCGCGGAAAAGAGCTATCTCTCCCAGGAGGAGATCCGCCGCGACTTACAGGAGCGGGGTTTTGAGACCATCAGCCAGTCCACCGTTTCACGTCTGCTCAAGTTGCTCGGTGTCATAAAAATTCGCAATGCCAAAGGGCTAAAGATTTATTCGCTGAATCCCCAGCTGCGCCCGGCCCCCGACGCGGCGCGTACCGTCTCTGAAATGGTGGTGAGCGTGGAGCACAACAGCGAATTTATCCTTATCCATACCGTCGCCGGATATGGCCGCGCGGTGGCGCGTATTCTGGATTATCACCAGTTACCGGAAATTTTAGGCGTGGTGGCCGGAAGCAGTATTGTCTGGGTCGCGCCCCGCGTGGTGAAGCGCACCGCGCTGGTGCATAAGCAAATTAATTATTTACTAAGAACGCATTAATATTCATAAAGAACCGTTTGCATTGAGTAAAGCGTGCATTAAATCGCTTGATCCCAAAAGCGAGCTGCGTATAATGCCCGACAATTTGCCGGGAGGAAGCATGGTCAAGCGTGTACGACATATCGTCTTACCGCGTCTGAAATCAGACGCTGGCCTGCCGTTTTTCTTCCCGTTGCTAAACCTATTCCCAGAGCCCCTCATTTGAGGGGCTTTTTTTTGCCCGGCGTCAGGAGATAAACATGAATCCGCTTTATCAAAAACACATCATTTCCATAAACGACCTCAGCCGCGAAGAGCTGGAACTGGTTCTGGAAACCGCGGCAAAACTGAAGGCCAATCCGCAACCGGAGCTGCTGAAGCACAAGGTGATTGCGAGCTGCTTCTTCGAAGCCTCCACCCGCACCCGCCTCTCCTTTGAAACCTCCATGCACCGCCTCGGGGCGAGCGTGGTGGGCTTCTCGGACAGCAGCAACACGTCGCTGGGCAAAAAAGGCGAGACCCTGGCGGATACCATTTCGGTTATCAGTACCTACGTGGACGCGATTGTGATGCGCCACCCGCAGGAGGGCGCGGCGCGTCTGGCGACCGAGTTTTCCGGCGGCATTCCGGTGCTGAACGCCGGTGACGGTGCCAACCAGCACCCGACGCAGACCCTGCTGGATCTGTTCACCATTCGGGAGACGCAGGGCACGCTTGAGAACCTGAACATCGCCATGGTCGGCGACCTGAAATATGGCCGCACCGTCCATTCCCTGACCCAGGCGCTGGCGAAATTTAACGGCAACCGCTTCTTCTTCATCGCGCCGGACGCGCTGGCGATGCCGCAGTACATTCTCGATATGCTGGACGAAAAAGGCATCGCGTGGAGCCTGCACGCCAGCATCGAAGAAGTGATGGGCAACGTGGATATTCTCTACATGACCCGCGTGCAGAAAGAGCGTCTTGACCCATCCGAGTACGCCAACGTGAAGGCGCAGTTCGTCCTGCGCGCCAGCGACCTCGAGGGCGCGCGCGACAACATGAAGGTGCTGCACCCGCTGCCGCGCATCGATGAGATCACCACAGACGTGGATAAAACGCCGCACGCCTGGTACTTCCAGCAGGCCGGAAACGGCATCTTCGCCCGCCAGGCGTTACTGGCACTGGTTCTGAATCGCGAATTAGCTCTGTAAGGGGAGACGACCATGACACACGATAACAAACTCCAGGTTGAAGCCATCAAGCGTGGCACCGTGATTGACCACATCCCTGCGCAGGTGGGCTTTAAGCTGCTGACGCTGTTCAAACTGACTGAAACCGACCAGCGCATCACCATCGGCCTGAACCTGCCGTCGGGCGAAATGGGCCGTAAAGACCTGATCAAGATCGAGAACACTTTCCTGACCGACGAGCAGGTCAACCAGCTGTCTCTGTACGCGCCGGACGCCACGGTTAACCGCATCGACGATTACGACGTGGTGGGCAAATCCCGCCCAAGCCTGCCGGATCGCATCGAAAGCGTGCTGGTCTGCCCGAACAGCAACTGCATCAGTCATGCTGAGCCGGTTTCCTCCAGTTTCGCAGTGAAAAAACGCGCCAATGACATTGCACTCAAATGCAAATACTGCGAAAAAGAGTTTTCTCATTATGTGGTGCTGGCCAACTAATTGAGGTTGGTAATGAAATCCCGGCTGTTATAATGGCCGGGAACATTCTTAACGCTGTAATTCTGGAGAAAAAATGAGCAAAGTACTCGCGACGGAAAATGCACCAGCGGCTATCGGCCCATACGTTCAGGGCGTTGATCTGGGCAGCATGATCATCACTTCTGGTCAGATCCCGGTGAACCCAAAAACCGGTGAAGTGCCAGCCGACGTAGCGGCGCAGGCGCGTCAGTCGCTGGAAAACGTGCAGGCGATCGTCGAATCTGCCGGCCTGAAAG